>CAWFLZ010000016.1:0-65772 GCA_963816705.1 uncultured Acidobacteriaceae bacterium | reverse complement strand
CTAGCCCGCATTATTCGTGAAGACATCGCGAGCGCCCAGTCACTGGGTCGAAGTGGGTTGTAAATCCCGATAGTTGGGGCTGGTAGAGCAAAGGAGCAAAGGAATCGAAGAGTTGCAAGATCGGGATGTTCAAATTGCCGGATGGAGAGACGGGGGCGCCGTGACCGTCGTCGGTGAATAGGTTAAGTGGGTAGACCGGAGGAGGGATTTAGCCGGTTGCCGCGCCAAGCGCCAGAGCCACACGACGGAAGGCGGGTAGAAACGGGAAGGAAGCGGGCAGATGGACGACGACGCGTCGTACCGAGACCAAGACCCGAGCGCCTAGCTTCAGCAGTCGTTCGCGCAACATGCAAACTTGAGCGCGGGCACAAGCGGTACCGGCAGCCTGCAAGCGCAACTCCTGCATCAGGACGTACGCCGCGGCGGTGAGCAGGACGCGAAACTGGTTGGCCCAGAAGCTGGTGCAACTGGTGCGGTCGATCTCGAGGTCGTGCAATTCTTTTATACGATTCTCGATGTCACCGCGCTGGCAGTAGACCCGTTCGTAAATCCATTGCGGACTCTGTTTCATGTTGGTGATGACAAAGCGGGGATTGTCTTTGGGGTCCTTATCGGCAGCGTGGACGACCTCGGCTTTGATGATGACGCGGCGCAGACGAGGCCACTTCCCGGCCTTGTAGCGGACTTCCCCGTAAATATGTTCGGTCTTTCCGCTGCGCCGCGAGAGCTGGCGCGCTCGTCGCATTCCGCTTTCGACCACGCGCTTCAACAAAGTATTTTTGGCCATCGCCACCACATATTCCAGTTTCGGCTGGGCGTCCAAAAACTGGAGCAGGGCGGGATGCGCGAACCCGCCATCCAGGCGTACCCGAATCTGTACTCCAGGAAGATGGTGACGAATCATCCTCAGCAAACGCCGCAGCATGGCGACCGCGCCCACCGCTGCTCCCACGTTGCCAGGCCGTAACACCGCGGCACAGAGATACTGTTCGGCTTCGTCGTTGAAGCTGACAAAACCCATCATCGGCAAGTAGCACCAGGTGTCGTAATGTCCGTTGAAAAACGACAACTGCTGCGCGCCGTGCGTGGGATCGTCGGTCGGATCCAGATCGATGGTGACGCGATAAGCACAATGGCGCAGCCGCTTGCCGTGACGCCGGATCACACTCTCCGCCAGGAACTCGCTCGAACGATAGAGTTCCTTGACCCCAACTCCGTTCTCGAAACGCGACAACGTCGGCTGCGAAGCCAGAGCGCGACCCTCGATCGGATCGCGATCCAGAAGCAGTTTGTGAATCGGATCCTCGGACAGGCGGGCCGAGTCGTTGGCGTCCGGGTAGCCGCAGGAGATCGAAAACACTCGCTGCGCCACCAACTCGCGCAACGAATGATCGACCTTGCCCGCTTGCCGATCATCTCGAAGGCAGGAACTCAGTCCAGCCACCAACCCATAGTGCCGATCCGCGCCCTTCAGCAGCAGAGCTCCACCGTCGGAACTGCCCTCGCGCTGATCAAACTGGGCAACGATTGGCTTGCGAAAAAATCCTGGGAACAACAAACACTGTGTTGTGCTATCGTCTGACATTAAGGAAGCCTTTTTTGTTGCTCAAACATTGTCTAGTCAACATGTTTGTAACAGAGGAGGCTTCTTTTGTCTTTAGATCTCTTCCCATTCACGAATAATGCGGGCTAGTACTTGGGCATCCCCGGATCCACCTTCTCCGCCCACGCCGTAATCCCGCCCGTCAGGTTATAAACCTTCTTAAAACCCGCCTGCCGCAGAAACTGCACCGCCTTGGCGCTCCGGCCGCCCATCTTACAATGAGCGATAATCTCGCGACTCGAATCCAGTTCACTCACCCGCTTCGGCAGATCGTTCAGCGGAACCAGATACCCGTTCAAGTTACAAATCTGATACTCATGCGGCTCGCGCACATCGAGAATAAAAATGTCCGCCTTGGCATCCAGCTTCTTCTTCAACTCTTCCACCGAAATCGCCGGCACAGCAGCATCTTCCACAGGCGCCTCCTGCCCCCGAATCCCGCAAAATTCCTCGTAGTCGATGAGCTGGGTAATCGTACGATTTTTTCCGCACACCGGGCAATCCGGATTTTTCCGCAGCTTCAGCTCACGAAACTTCATGCCCAGCGCATCCACCAGCAAGAGCCGACCCGCCAGCGAATCGCCCTGCCCCAAAATCAGCTTGATCGTTTCCGTAGCCTGAATCACACCCACGAGGCCAGGCAAAATTCCAAGCACTCCACCCTCCGCGCAAGAAGGCACGAGGCCCGGCGGAGGCGGCTCCGGATACAAGCACCGGTAGCACGGCCCATCCTCGGTAGCAAACACGCTGGCCTGCCCCTCAAACCGGAAAATCGAGCCATAAACATTCGGCTTGCCGGTGAGCACGCAAGCGTCGTTCACCAGATACCGCGTAGGAAAGTTATCCGTCCCATCGGCAACGATATCGAACTCGCGAAATAGCTCAAGGGCATTCGCGCTGGTCAGCCGAGTCTCAAACGTGCGCAGATTCAAAAACGGATTAATCGCCTTCAGCTTCTCGGCCGCTGAATCCAGCTTCTTGCGACCCACGTCGGCAGTCGTATGAATAATCTGCCGCTGAAGGTTCGTGTAATCGACCACATCGAAATCCACGATCCCCAACGTCCCCACGCCTGCCGCCGTCAAATAAAGCGCCAGCGGAGACCCGAGGCCTCCCGCGCCGATGCAAAGCACGCGAGCAGCCTTCAGCTTGAGCTGCCCCTCCATGCCAACCTCGGGCATGATCAAATGCCGCGAGTAGCGAAGGATCTCGTCATTACTCAAAACGACTTCAGGCTTAGCCTCAGCGATAGTAGCCATAACCCCTCAGAATAAAACTCAACTCCACGACTCGACGCCCGCGCCGCTCCCGCCCGCAATCGATGGCACAATCGAAATCGTATCACCCTCTTTGAGCGCGGTCGCTTCCTTGTCCAGATACCGCATGTCCTCATCGTTCACGTAAACATTCACAAACGCCCGCAGCTTCCCGTCATCGCTAAAAAGATGCCGCTTGAGGTCGGGATGCTGTGCCACAAGCCCGGAGAGAGCGCCGCCGACGGTGGTCGCCGGGACGCTGACCGAAGCCTGTTTCTGGGTGTATTGCCGAAGCGGAGAAGGAATCTGCACCTGTACCATGTAGTAAAGATGCTAACGTTTGAGGCAGGGATTCACCGGCAGGCCCTGGGACAACCGGGGTACAACAGTCCGGCGAAGAGAAGCCGGGGAAGGAGAGAACGATGCGCCTCCAGCCAGCTGCGTGCTCGCTCACCCCTGAACGGAAATTTCCTCGTCCACAAACTTCTTGCAGGCCTCATCCGTCCCCGCCAGCTCAAACGAGTTCGTCGCCGCGGCCCGCCCCGCCTCCACGCTGGTGATCACGTAGGAACACCCAATCCAGTGCGCCTCGGCGAGATCGGTCTCCGACCAGCGCGCCGGATGATCCGGATGCGAATGATAGAACCCGACAATCTCTTCGCCGCGCTCACGTCCCTCGCGCTGAATCCTTATCAACTCTTTCGGATCGATGTGATACCGGTTGCGCGCCGAGTCGAGACGCGTATTCCCGCAGCGGGCAGAGCGAGTGACAGTCCTGGAACCGCCATCGTCAAATCGCCCCAGCAGCACGCCACAGCACTCGTATGGATAAGTCTCCTCGCCGTGCTGGCGAAGGGAAGCGTAGCCGGTTGGAGAGATTTTCAGCATCGGGGAAGGTCAGAAGTTAGAGGTCAGATTGCAGAAGTAAAAGCTCAAACTGCCAAGGGTAGACTTTACTTCTGCAATCTGACCTCTGACTTCTGCAATTGACTCACTCTTCCGACCAAAATCGCTCGCTCAAATACTTATCGCCCGAGTCACAAAGCACGGTCACAATCGTCGCTGCCTGATTCTTCTTCAATCCGTCCGCAACTCGCAAGCATCCCACCACCGCGGCCGCCGACGAAACTCCCACCAGCAACCCATGTTCCCGCGCCAGCTGCCGAGCCATGGCATGAGCATCCTCGGTGGCGATTTCAATGTTCTCGTCGGCCAGCGACGAATCATAAATCCGCGGCACGATCGCGGACGGCAAATGCTTTGCTCCTTCAATCCCATGGAAGGCCGAATCCGGCTGCAACGAAACGCAGCGAACAAACGGATTCAATTCCTTCAGCCGCCGCGTAGTCCCAACAAACGTCCCGGTCGTCCCCAGCATCGAGACGAAATGCGTAATCCGTCCCTCCGTCTGCTCCCAGATCTCGTTCGCAGTCGTCAAATAATGCGCGCGCCAGTTGGCATCATTCGAATACTGGTCCGCGTAAAAATAAAGTTCGGGGTGCCGCTCCGCCAGTTGCCGCGCAATCTTGATCGCGCCATCCGATCCCTCGCCCGAATCGGTAAAGATGATATTCGCGCCGTAAGCCTGTAGAATGCGTTTTCGCTCCACGGAAACATTCTCGGGCACGCACAGCGTCACCGGAAATCCCAGCGCGGCACCCAGCATGGCATAGGCAATGCCCGTGTTGCCGCTAGTCGAATCCAGCAGAATTTTCCCGGGAGCAAGCTTGCCGTCGCGCCGTGCCGCACTAACAATCCCGGCCGCGGCGCGGTCCTTCACGGATCCACCGGGGTTATACCACTCGGCCTTCCCGAACAGGCGAACGGCAGGAAGGTGGCGCGTCACGGCAACAAGCGACAGCAACGGAGTATTCCCGATGCGCCCGAGCACAGTGTCCGCGGTAGAGAGTAGCGACTGGCCCGCCGCCGAAGCGTTAGCGGAACTCAACTTTGCCGAACTGGAATGCGCTGCACTCATAAACCATGCTCGACTAAACGATCACCTGAGTATTCACGGCCAAAAACCCGCGCCCGAGGCCCGTGACCTCAGTAATGTGCCCGTAACGCAGAAAAGGTATATCAATACAAACGTCGTTAGATTGCCGTGTTGTTTTGATTCCCGGCGGCAAGGTTTGGTTCCATAGTTTTCGGCTGGAGTGATTTGAGTTGCGCCGCTCCCAGTTGCCCGGCATCTAAGCTGGCATATATATAGAATCGAGATCATCGGAATGACAACGAAAGTCGAAGAACGAACTTACGAAGATGCCATCGCCTGGCTGCGCGATCACGGATTCGATCTGATCGAAGCGCCCGGCACCAAAGACCGCGTCTTCCTGAGAAAATACAATGTCTCGGCTGCCATCCAGAAAACCGAAGACGGCACCGTGAAGATCTTCGCGTATCCCGGATACGTAATCGGGAGCGAAATCTCGAAGCTGGTCAACCGCGGCTACCAGCAATTCCTGAAGACCGCCAAGACCGAGGTTCCCGCGACCGCCGACCACCTCAAAGCTCTCCATCAGTTCGCTGAAGAGCTGAAAGTTGCCCTCGCTCTGCCCAGCCTCTACAACGAATCGCTCGGCACGGTGAGCGAGTCCTACATCTACGACCGCATCAAAGACCGCGACGAGCCGGTAGTCGAGCGCCCCAAGCGCCCGTGGGAAACGGTAAAAGTGAAGGTCAAAGCGGCGGCCGCCAAAAAGAGCCGCGCCTAGCCGCATTCCGAATTGAATTCACGCCTGCGTATCACCCGCAGCCAAAGCGGGCGCTGGTCCCTCCTGAGATAAACCCCGACTGTCAATGCGCAGCGCCCGAGACAATTAAAAAATGAAACGCCCGAGTCTCGTGCGGGCACGAATTGAGTTTTCACAGCGTGTTAGTGGTGGTCGCTCTTCTCCGGGGAAGGCGGGGAGACTACGGGCGCCCCGCCGGTTGCTTTCTTCCAGTACTCCTGCACTGCCGGCGGAAGCTTTTCTATGCGCGCGAGAAAGGCGGCGACCTTCCACATGTCGTCGGTTGAGAGCGACTTGTCCCAGGCTGGCATTCCCGAGTAGCGGACACCATTCTGAATGACGAAGAAGGTGTGCCATTCGGGGTCGGTATCCGGGTCTGTAATGAGATTTGGAGGCGGAGGATAGAGGGAATGTTCGAGCTGTGAAGCCTGGCGATCGATGCCTCCATGGCAGAGGGCGCAATTCATGGTGTATATCTTCAGGCCTTCGATCAGGTTGTCGTCGGTGACGGGAACGGGATTATCCACGCGCGGAGCGTGGCGCTCGATCGAACTGTCGAGCGCGCCCATCGCAATCTGGCTCTCCATTTTTGAAGGAGAAGTATTGGCGCGCGTAGGAAGAAATCCGAGCAGGGCTAGGCCGATGGCCGCGAGAAACAGGACAACGACGGCGAAAACGATCCCCAGAATGAATTTGACCATCGTAAGATCCTCCGCGTTCCGAGCGTCCGAGCGCTGCGACACTGGGAACGGAATATTCTTTCCGGCAATATACATCACCGGGGTTCACCGCGCGTTACAGGGCTCAGTAGGCGTGCAGGCGGCGCGCTTCGCGTACTACGTCGCTTACTTTAGGCAGAAAGAATTCTTCCTGGGGCGGAGAGAATGGCACGGGCGTATCGAGCGAGGCGATGCGCACGATGGGGCCGTCGAGATCGTCGAAGGCTTCTTCATTGATGATCGCGGCAATCTCTCCGGCGAGCCCAGCGGTGCGCGAATGCTCGTGAAGGATGATGACCTTGTTTGTCTTTTTCACGGTTGCGACGATCGCTTCGCGATCGAGGGGCGAAACCGTACGCAGATCGACTACTTCCAGATCGATTCCTTCTTTACTCAAAATTTCCGCGGCTTCGAGAGCGGTGTACAGCATGGCCGCGTAAGTGATCACGCTTAGGTCGCGGCCTTCCCGGGCTACCCGTGCTTTGCCGATGGGCACGACATAATCGCCTTCCGGAACCTCATCCTTGATCCGGCGATAGAGATATTTGTGTTCGAAAAAAATGACGGCATTGTTGTCGCGTATCGCAGCTTTGATTAAGCCCTTCGCGTCGTAGGCCGTGGCCGGGCAGACGACCTTGAGGCCGGGCGCGCGGACAAACCACATTTCGGGATTCTGCGAATGAAACGGGCCGCCGTGGACATTGCCTCCACTGGGGCCGCGAATTACGAGGGGCGCGGGCGCTTCCCAGCGATAGTGCGAGCCGGCGACCATGTTGACGATCTGGTTGAAGGCGCAGCCGATGAAGTCCATGAACTGGAACTCGGCGACGGGGCGGAGTCCGGTGAGCGATGCGCCGAAGGCCGCGCCGACGATGGCGGATTCGGCGATGGGCGTGTCGATAACGCGCTCGGCGCCGAAGCGGTCGATGAAGCCGTCGGTAACTTTGAACGCGCCGCCGTAGATGCCAATGTCCTCGCCGATGCAGAAGACGGAAGGGTCGCGCTCCATCTCCTCCCAGATTCCCTGGCGGATGGCTTCGAGGTAGGTTAGGGTGGGCATCAAAGAGAGTTTAGCAAGAAAGCCGCTACCAATCGTTCGAAACGCGACATTGCTCGACTTCGTGTGTGCACCGATTACAGTCGACTCCAATTTATTCGTATATACAATTAAATAAATGGAGATTGAGTTCGATCCGGTGAAAAACGCCAAGAACATCAGGATCGAGGCTTGTCGTTCACTCTCGCCGACGAATTCGATTGGACCACGGCTATGATCGCGCCGACCAGCCGCGACGGCGAAGCTCGATGGTTCGCCATCGGCTATATCGGCAGTCGCCTTCATGCCTTGGTCTTTACGAAATCCGGCGCGACGGTGCGGGTGATCAGCCTGCGCCGCGCCCACAAGACGGAGGTAAAACGCTATGAAAAAGCCCGATCCTGAGATGATCGACAAGGAAAACCCGGAGTGGACCGACGCCATGTTTGCCAAGGCAAAGCCAGCGTCCGAAGTCTTTCCCGATCTCGCCGCACATTCGGAGAAGCGTAAACGCGGCGAGCGCGGCCCACAGCGGAAGCCGCGTAAGGTCTTGATTGCTCTGCGTCTGGAGCGCAGCACGGTCGAAGCGTACAAGGCCTCGGGCCGCGGTTATCAGACGCGCATGGCCGCCGTGCTGGAAAAACACGCGAAATAGTTTTCGCCGCGCCCCTGATTATGTAAGTGAAGACAACCACCGAATCGCCCGTCCAAGCGTCTTAGGTGAAACACCTTGTACGTACAACGATTGCCATGTAGGACCGGGCCCGAGCAAATCGCTTACAATTCCTCTTCCTGCAATCCCCGATTCTTATGACGGTTGCCGTGCGGTCGTTTGCGAAGATCAATCTCGGGCTGTATATCGGGGCGCGGCGCGCTGACGGGTTTCATGCGCTGCGCACGGTATATCAGACGATCGCTCTGCATGATGTGATCCGAATAAAAGTTGCGCGGGGGAGTGGGATTGAGATTCTGTGCGACGATCCGCGCGTGCCGCGGATTCGTCGAATACCTGCTATCGCATCGCTGCGCTCGTGGTGGAAACGCTGAAGGCTCGCGGCAAGGTGACGGTTGAAATCGAAAAGAAGCTGCCGGTGCAGGGAGGATTGGGCGCGGCATCGTCGAATGCGGTAGCAACGATGATCGGGCTGGAGCGAGCGCTGAAGAAACGGCTGAGCGGCGCGGCGCGTCTGCGGATCGCCGCCGAGGTCGGATCGGATCTGCCGCTCTTTCTGATTGGCGGAACGGTGCTGGGTGTGGGGCGTGGCGAGGAAGTTTATCCCTTGCCGGATTTGCCGTCGATGCCGATGGTCGTGGTCACGCCGGAAATCGGGGTTTCGCTATCGACGCCGATGGACCAGCGTGCAGTTGGCGACGAGCTGCCCGGATGCGGCAGCCCGGAATTGACGCACTCCGCATCCTCCGATAGACTATTTGAGGTTGGCTGCGCGCTGTCGGCGTGGCTGAGTAATTACCCTAACACCGGTGCTCCCGCAAAAGGCGGGGGCCGGGCCGGAAGCCTGCTATCCGACCTTGTCCGTACCGGGATTGAAAACGACTTTGAAAAAGTCGTCTTTCCGCAATATCCCGAATTGCGAGACATAAAACGTGCGCTGGTGCGCGCGGGGTCGCGATACGCGTCGCTCTCTGGGTCTGGGTCGACCCTGTACGGGCTGTTTCGGTCGCGCGGCCGAAGCGGAGAAGGCGGCTGGGCGTCTGCGAAAGCAGGGGCTGCGGGCGTCGGCGACGCGGACGTTGACGCGGCGGGAGTATCGGAGAGATTGTCGCTGGTCGGCGGTCGCTAGTCGACGGGCTTTGGATGTTGGTCGCTCGCGGACTGGTTGTGGTCATTCAACTTTGTTGTTTGCGGATGGATCGGACTTGGGCATACTAGTCACCGACCACTATCCACAGGTTTTGGGCCGTCGACTAATGGTAGGTCAAGTGCCTTTGGAGCACTTTGTCTAGGTTCGAATCCTAGCGGCCCAGCCAGAAATGCAGTTCTCAGTTCCCAGTTCTCAGTTCTCAGTCGAGACACTGGAGCCCAAGACTGAGACCTGACAACGGGAACTGAGAACTCAACTATGGCCACTGCGACACGACTGCCGAAAAGACGACCGCTGGAAAAAAAGCCGACTACGGACGAGAAGCCGGAACGCAAGCACAGACGCGCCCGGGTCGACGACCGGTTCAAGATTTTTTGCGGAACCGCCAACGAGGCGCTGGCGATGAAGTCTGCGCATTTCTTGGGACTGACGCGCGGGCAGGCCCTGGTCACGCGCTTCAAGGACGGCGAAGCGTATGTGCAGATCCAGGAGAACGTGCGCGGCGCCGACGTGTTCGTGATGCAGCCGACGTGCCATCCGGTGGACATGCACCTGATGGAACTGCTGCTGATGATGGACGCGCTGAAGCGGGCTTCGGCGCGGCGCATTACGGCGGTGATTCCGTACTTCGGATATGCGCGGCAGGACCGGAAAGACAAGCCGCGGGTGCCGATTTCGTCGAAGCTGGTGGCGGATCTGCTGACGACGGCGGGCGCGGACCGGGCGCTGGTAGTGGATTTGCATGCGCCGCAGTTGCAGGGATTTTTCAATATTCCGGTGGATCATCTATTCGCTTCGCCGGTGCTGGTGGATTACTTCCGGAAGTTGAATTTGCCGGATCTGACGGTGGTTTCGCCCGGACGCGGGCGGCGTGGAGCGGGCGCGGTTTTTCGCCAAGAAGATGGATGCGGCGCTGGCGATCGTCGATAAACGGCGCGTCGAAATGAACGTGGCGGAAGTGATGCACGTGATCGGCGACGTCAATGGGCGGACTTGCCTGATCATCGACGATTTGATCGACACGGCGGGCACGCTGGTGAAGGTGGCGCAGGCGCTGATTGAGAACGGCGCGAGCACGGTTTATGCGTGCTGCTCGCACCCGGTGCTTTCGGGGCCGGCGGTGGAGAATCTTGTGAACTCTCCGATCACCGAGGTGGTGGTGACGAACACGATTCCGCTGAACGAAGCGGCGCGGCAGGTTGCCGAAGATTAAAGTGCTTTCGATTGCCGGGCTGATTGGACGCGCGATTCAGTCGATTCACGAAGAGACTTCGGTCAGCAGACTGTTTATTTAGATACCGTCGCTGGTCATCGGTCGTCAGTCGTCCGCAACTCGCCGATCGGCGACGGGTTTGCGAACGACTAACGACTGACGACTGACGACGATTAGAAGGACGGAAACGGAATTATGGCTACAGCAACGGAAGTCAGCATTCTGGAAGCGCAGAAGCGCGAAGCGGGCAACAAGAACGCGGCCCGGCGCGTGCGCGTGGGCGGGAAAGATTCCGGCGGTTGTGTATGGCGCGGGCAAAGACGCGGCTTCGGTCGCGGTCGATCCGCGGCAGGTGCTGCGCATTCTGCAGTCGGAAACCGGGCACAACACGATTTTCGATCTGGCGCTCGACAGCGATCGCGTGAAGGCGATGATCGTCGACTGGCAGTTTGAGCCCATCAAAGGCAAGCTGCTGCACGTCGATCTGCAGCGCATCGCGATGGACAAGAAGCTCACCGTCACGGTGCCGGTCGTGCTCAAGGGCGAGGCGGCGGGCGTGAAGCAGGAGGGCGGCATTCTCGAGCAGTTGTTGCGCGAGATCGAGATTGAGTGCCTGCCGGCGGACATTCCGAAGTCGATCGAGGTGGACGTCAGCCATCTGACCTTTGGCGTGGGCGTGCGGGTGACAGGACCTTCCGCACAACGAGAAGTTGAAGTTCCTGACCGACGAGAACCAGATGATTGCGCACATCACGGCGGTGAAGGAAGAAGTGGTGGCCACACCTGAGGCGGTTGCGGCTGACGCGACTGCGACTCCGGCTGAGCCTGAAGTTATCAAGAAGGGCAAGCAGGAAGTTGAGGGTGAGGAAGAGGCCGAGGGCGAGAAGGGCAAGGGCAAAGCCGAGCCCAAGGCTGAGAAGAAGGAGAAGAAGTAGCTGCGCGGCGGTAGAGACGGGGCCTGCCCCGTCTCTGAGGCGCGGCAGGCCGCGTCTCCACTATGAGCGTGAAACTGATCGTCGGTTTGGGCAATCCTGGAATCGAGTACCAGTTCACGCCCCATAATCTCGGGTTCCTGACGATTGATCGGATCGCGGGTGACCGCGGGATTGAGGTTCGGAACCGGCAGTGCCGGGCGCTGACGGCTCGGGCTGAGATTGCCGGCCAGGCGGTGGTTTTGGCGAAACCGGAAACCTACATGAATTTGAGTGGGCTTTCGGTGCGGGAATTGGTGGCGGAACATCAGGTCGATGTGAAGACGGACCTGATCGTGATTTACGACGAACTGGACCTGCCGCTGGGAACGACTTCGCATCCGGCAGCGGGGGAGTTCGGCGGGGCACAACGGAATGGAGTCGATTCTGGGTGCGCTCGGGACGGATGAGTTTTTGCGGATACGGCTGGGAATTGCGCCGGATCGCAAGATTGGCGACGGCGTGAAATATGTGCTGACGCCGTTTCGCAAGGCGCAGGGCAAAGTTGTGGATGAAATGCTCGACGCGGCGGCGCAGGCCGTGGAAGTGATTTTGAAAGATGGTCCGGCAGCGGCGATGAACCGGTTTAACCGGAAGAACGAAGCTGCAGAGTAAGTCGTTGGTCGGTAGTCGTCGGTCGTCGGCAAGGGGCGACGAACGACTGACGACCAACGACCGCCGACTGTACTAGATTTTTTGGAGAAAACGAATGAATCGTACCTATGAAGTGATGTTTATTGTCCGGCCTGACATGGTGGAAGAGGATTTGAATAAGTTGATTTCGACACTGGATTCCAGCGTGACTTCCGCGGGCGGGACGGTGAAGACCGAAGTTTGGGGCAAGCGCCGGCTCGCTTACAAGGTCGCCAAGTTCAACGACGGCATTTTTGTGCTGATGGTGATTGAGGGCCCGGGCGCGCTTGTGCACGAGGTCGAGCGGCGCCTGCGCGTAACGGAGCAGGTGATTAAGTTTCTCAGCGTGCGCACGGATGAAGAACTGAAACGGCTCGACAAGGTGAAGAAGCTGCGCGACGCGAAGAAGAAGACGAGCGCGATGCCGGCCGCGCCTGCGCCTGCTCCGGTGACGCCGGAAGCGGGGACGGAGCCAGCGGCGGCGCCGGCTACGGTTTAGTTCGGAATCGGCGGAGGAAAATCACGCCCAAGTGGAGCTTGGACGGGGCACCCGCCGAGTTTCCAGTGGCGAGTGAGTTCGAAATCTTTATAGAGATTAAGGAGCACTATGGCAGACGAAACGAGAGCAGCAAGCGCGCCGGAAGGCGGCAGCGGTGGTGGTGGCGGAAGTCGACCGGAAGGACGTTCTGGTGGCGGTGGCGGCGACCGTGGCGGACCTCGGGGTCCGCGTCCAGCCGGCGGGCCCGGCGGTTCGCGCGAAGGTGGACGCAAATATTTCCGGCGCAAGAAAGTTTGCAAGTTTTGCGTGGAGAAGATTGAAGCCGTCAATTACAAAGACGTGCGGCTGCTGGTGCAGTTTGTCGCCGAGAGCGGCAAGATTACGCCGCGCCGGCTGACGGGTGTGTGCACGCCGCATCAACGGCGGCTGTCGAGGGCGATCAAGCAGGCTCGCAATATTGCACTGCTGCCTTTTGCGGGACGGGCGCAGTAGGGAAAGCGTCGTCGGTGGTTCGTCGTCAGTCGTCCGCGTTCAGAGTGTGCGGACGCCGTGGTGAAGAGGTGGTTAACCGACGAGTAACGACGGGCGACGAACGACAGATAAAGGAGTCATCGAAAATGGAAGTCATTCTTAAAGAAGATGTGGCGAAGCTGGGTAATCGCGGCGAGGTGGTAAAGGTCGCGGAAGGATATGGGCGGAATTTTCTTCTGCCGCGGAAGCTGGCGATTGAAGCGACGGTCGGCAACAAGACCGTTATCGAGCAGATGAAGGCTGCTTCGGTGCGGCGCTCGGCCAAAGAGAAGTCGGAAGCTGAGGCGCTGTCGAAACAGTTTGACGGGCTGGAAGTGTCGTTCACGCGCAAGTCGGGCGAGAACGATCAGCTCTTTGGCTCGGTCACGGCAAGCGATATTGCCGAGGCGCTGGAGAAGAAGGGCTTCCACATCGATCGGCGGAAGATTCAGCTGCATGAATCGCTCAAGACGGTGGGCGAATTCACGATCGCCATCAAGCTGCACAAGGACGTGACTACGCACCTGAAGGTGCTCGTCGCGAAGGAAGCGTCGGAAGAGTAGGTCGGTCATATTGCGACCGGCGCGTCTTGCCGAATCACAGCTTCTTTCGCCCCTTTCGGGGCTCACTGTAATTCTGCGTATTCGCACCCACGGCTCACGCCGTGGGCTGCATTCTTTCGCCGCTTCGCGGCTACTTTCCGAAAAACTCTTCTACCCTTCGCAGGTCCGTCGTCTTCGTGTAATTCGGCAGGCTCTCTACAAACACCCGTCCGTAAGATTTTTTCAGAATTCGATTATCGAGCAGCGCCAGCAGGCCGCGATCATGAAGTGACCGAATCAGGCGTCCAAAGCCTTGTTTCAGCGTGATGACGGCGCTGGGCACCTGGTAGTCGCTGAAGGCGTTGCCGCCGCCGCGGTCGATTGCTTTCACGCGCGCGGCCACGATTGGGTCGCTTGGCACGGCGAACGGCAGGCGGTCGATAATCACGCAGCTTAGTTGCTCGCCTTGCACGTCGACTCCTTGCCAGAACGATGACGTCCCGAAAAGAACTGCGTTGGGCGTCAGGCGGAATTCTTCCAGCAGCGCGGATTTTGGGGCGTCTCCCTGCTTGAGCATGGGGAATTCGATCAGGCCGAGGAGGCGATCGTAGATTTCATTCATCTGCGCGTAGCTGGTGAAGAGGACGAAGGCGCGGCCGCGCGTGATTTCGAGCAGACGGCGAATTACGTCGGCAGCCTCGGCCGGCGAATTGCGGCGTGCGCGGGTCGGGCAGGTTGGGCGGCACGTAGAGAATGGCCTGGCTCTCGTAGTCGAAGTGCGAAGGGACGATGAGTTCGCGGGCGTGTTCGAGGCCGAGTCGCTGGCGGATGTAGCGTATAGCCGCCGCCGACGGCGAGCGTGGCCGAAGTTAGGACGGCGGTTTCGAGTTTGGACCAGAGGCACTCGCGGAGGATGGAGCCGACTTCGATGGGCGTGGCCTGGAGATGGACGTTGGTGCGGCCGCCGCTCTTTTCCTCCGACGATCCGCGCTTAGCTTTGTTTGCTCCACCTCTGCCTGCTCCTCCGCGAAATCCGCGGCGCTCGATCCAGAAGACCGTGTTTGGGTCTTCGTTCTCCATGACGAAGCTGAGCTGCACCTGTAATTGCTGGGCGCGTCGCGCCAGCGTAAAAACTTCGTCGGGCTTTTGCGGGAGCTGCTCGAACTCGGCGGTCAGGCGGTTCAGTGATTGATGGAGCGCGATGAATTCTTCTCCGTTCTCTTCGAGAAATTCGCGGCGGGTGTCGAAGGCGAAACGACCCTCTTGCGCGGGCAGGAGCGAGAAAAATAGTTGTGAGCGCTCGCGCAGAGATTGGATCGCGCCGGACATCTGCGGCGTGTAAAGTTTTTCGCGCTGAAGAAGATTCTCGGTGTCGCGCGCCAGTTCGTCCATGCGGAAATTGCTGACCGAGATTCCGAAGTAGTTGCCGGCTACGTCTTCGAGTTCGTGGGCTTCGTCGAAGATGACAGCGCCGGCATCGGGAAGAACGCCAGCGTCGGGCGCGTGCTCGGCCTCGAGTTTGATGGCGAGGTCGGCAAAGAAGAGATGATGGTTAACGATGATGATGTCGCTTTCGGCGGCGCGGCGGCGCATCTCGGTGATGAAGCAGCGGTCGTACTCCTTGCATTTCTGGCCGAGGCAGGCGTCGGCGCGGGCGTCGAGCTTCGGCCAAAGCGCGCTCGCCTCAGGCAGTTCGGCGAGTTCGGCGCGGTCGCCGGTGTGCGTGGTTTTCTCCCAGGCGGCGATGGACTGATAGTGTTCGATTTCTTCGAGACCGCTTAGGACGGGCTGGTCGGTCAGGTCGTAGAGCTTTTTGCGGCAGAGATAATTGTTGCGGCCCTTCATGTAGCAGACGGAAAGCTTGCGGTCGCCGTCGGGGAAGAGTGCGCGTTCCAGAAATGGAACGTCTTTGAAGTAGAGCTGCTCTTGCAGGTTTTTCGTGCCGGTCGAAATGATCACGCGCTTGCCGGAGCGGATGACGGGGAGCAGATACGCCAGCGTTTTTCCTGTACCGGTGCCGGCCTCGGCGATCAAATGCCGCTTTTCCTCAAGCGCTTCTTCGACTGCTTGCGCCATCTGGAGCTGTCCGCGGCGGAATTCGTAGGCGGGATGACTCTTCGATAAAACGCCGCCAGGCGCGAAGAATTGGTAGAGGGAGAATCCAGCGGCGGACGCGGCATGGGAGGAGGACGGCACAGAGTCTCTATAATAGCTAACCAGTTGCTCAGATGCCAGCCGCCAGTTGCCAGTGAAACGAATCTCCTCAAATTCGAATGCATTGCCTCTTCTCGCCATCGTTGGACGGCCCAACGTTGGCAAATCTACGCTTGTTCAACAAACTGACCGGCTCGCGGCGGGCCATCGTTGGCGACGAGCCTGGCATCACTCGCGACCGGCTCTATGGCGAGGCGGAGTGGCGCGGGCATGCGTTTCGGGTGGTGGACACGGGCGGCATCGTTCCCGAGGATAAGGAATTTATTCCGGCAGAAATTTTCCGGCAGGCGAAGGTTGCGCTCAAGGAAGCGGTCGGGATCATCATGGTCGTGGACGCGCGGACGGAGCTGGCGGGGCCCGATCGTGAACTGATTCGCCAGCTTCAGCGCATGGGGAAGCCGCTGTTTCTGGCCGTTAACAAAGTCGACAGCGACAAGCAGGAATCGCTGGTCGGGGAATTTCATGAACTGGGGATTCGCGAGGTGTTTGGGATCTCGGCGGAACATGGGCGCGGAATCGACGATCTGCTGGATGCGGTGCTTCCCTTGCTGCCGGCACAAAAGCCTTTAACCGCAGAGGTCGCTGAGGAATCCGCGGAGGCCGCGGAGAAAAGCGACGCTCCGAATGCTGACGACTCGGACGCTGACGACCAACGACCGACGACTGACGACCTTCCTCCTCACGAAATCAAAGTCGCCATCATTGGCCATCCCAACGTCGGCAAATCTACGCTGCTGAATCAGCTTACGGGAGTCGATCGAGCCATCGTTTCGCCGGTGGCCGGCACTACGCGAGATTCGATCGATGAGGTCATCGAGTACAAGGGCCGCAAAATTCGCTTCATTGACACGGCGGGTATTCGCCGCAAAGGCAAGACTGAGCTGATGGCGGAAAAGCTTTCGGTGGTCATGGCGCGCAAAAACATCGAAAGCGCCGACATCGTTCTCTTCATGGTGGATGCGACCGAAGGCGCCAGCGGCCTCGATGCGAACATCGCGGGCTACGCGCATGAGAGCGGGCGCTCGGTGATTATCGTCGTGAACAAGTGGGACCTCATCATGAGCGGCGAGAAGCGCGCGATCAGCCAGTCGAAGGCGGCGCGCATTCAGGATGCGAAGCGGCCGCAGGATCGCAAACTTTATGAAGAGCGGCTGCGCTATGGGCTGAAGTTTTTAAGCTATGCGCCGGTGCTTTTTATCTCCGCGTTTACGGGCAAGGGGACGGAGAAGATTTTGCCTCTGATCGAGAAGGTCGCAGCCGAGCGGCGCAAGCGCGTTTCGACTTCGGAGATGAACCGGTTCGTGAAGAAGATTGATTTCGATCGCGCGTCGGTGCCGATGGGCAAACGCGTCAAGATTTATTACATGACGCAGGCGGGGGTAGCTCCGCCGACGTTTGTGCTTTTTACGGACCGGAAAGTGAAGCTGCATTTTTCTTATGAGCGGTTCCTTGAGAATCAGATTCGGGCGGAGTTTGGATTTGTGGGGGCGCCGATCTGGATCAAGAATCGGGCGAGCGAGTAGGGCTGGCACGGCGCGCCGTTTCAGGATACCCAACATCCCATCTGGTTGCCGCAAGGATGTTGATCGTCATACCTGTTTCTGCCAGTGCGCCGCGCACATGCGATGGCTGAAAAGCACCAGCCTGGTTGAACGCGGCCACCGTATCTCCATTTCGGCGGGCTGATCTCGCCCATTCGGATTGCTCTAATCGATTGAATATGAATGAGCTAGCGAAACCTGGCCCGGCCTCCTGGCAATGGCAGGCGGCGTGCCTTTGTATCCCCGTGGCTTTTTGCGATCAAGGGTGGAGGCATGTATGCAGTCGGCAGTAATGACATCTAAGAATAGGTTTTTCGCCGCATTGATAGTGACAGTGGGACTTTTTGTGGTTTCGGGCACGGTGAGCGCGCAGAATCCTGATTTGTCGCAGAACCCAGCCCCATCGCCAGACGTCCAGAATCAGCCGCAGAGTCCGCAAGACCAAATCCCGCAAGATCAAATTCAGATGCAGGAGCAGGGACAGGATCAAGATCAGGACATGATGCAAGACCAGGGACAGGATCAGGGGCCAGCTAATCCGCCGACGCTTGGTCCCCGCGATGATCAGCCACAGTCTCCCGACGACCGGCCTCCGATGAGCGAGCTTCCACCGAAGCCGAGTCCGAACGTGGGGCCGAATGGGGCTAACCCTGCCTATGGCAATCCTAACTATGGTGGGCCGGGCTCGGGTCCAAATTACGGCGGACCCAATGGCGGACCTCCTCCGAACTACGGTGGTGGTTACGGCAATTCCAACTCCGATCGCAACAACAATGACACTTCCGAGAACAACGGCGTCGGGCGGGTCAGCCTGATTCATGGCGACGTTTCGACGCAGCGCGGCGACTCGGGCGACTGGTCGGCGGCGCAGCTTAACGCTCCACTGATGACTGGCGACAAGGTTTCGACCGGCGACAAGGCTCGTGCCGAGGTGCAACTCGACTATGCCAACATTCTTCGCCTCTCGGAGCACACACAGGCGAACATCACCAATCTGACGCGCAAGAACATTCAGATTCAACTTGGGCACGGCATGGCGAATTACACGGTGCTTGGAAATAGCGACGCCGATGCGGAGATCGATACGCCGAACGTGGCGATCCGTTCCGAGCGGCGCGCGGCCAGCTTTCGGATTCTAGTGACCGCCGACGATCACACCGAGGTGTTGGTGCGGCACGGCGAGATTGAAATCACCACCCCGCAGGGCGGCACGCGCGTGGGCGAGAACCAGTTCATTACCATTCGCGGCACCGGAGCCGATACGCAGTATCGCATCGGCGAAGCGCCCGCCCGCGATGATTTTGACCAGTGGAATACGGATCGCGACCGGGTGATTCAGGGTTCGGTATCGCGCCGCCAAACCAACGACTACTACACCGGCACGCAGGATATGGACGGCTACGGCAACTGGGAGAACGTGCCCGACTACGGTTCGGCGTGGTTCCCGAATGTTGATCCGGGATGGGCTCCGTATAGCTCTGGCAACTGGGTTTGGGAGCCATATTGGGGATGGACCTGGGTTTCGTATGAGCCGTGGGGATGGGCTCCGTATCACTATGGGCGCTGGTTCCAGTACAACGGCGCGTGGGGATGGTGGCCGGGACCGGTGTACGGGTATCCATATTATCGTCCGCTGTGGGCTCCCGCTTACGTGTCGTTCTTCGGCTACGGCGGCGGATTCGGCTTTGACGTCGGGTGGGGATGGGGATCGATTGGATGGTTCCCGATTGGACCCTGCGACTATTTCCATCCGTGGTGGGGCGGCTGGCGGGGACGGTTCGGATATACGGGGTGGCGTGGCTGGGATCGTGGAGGTTTTGCTCCTCTGCACGGCGGATCCCGCTTCTCAAACGTGCGGCTCGCGCAAAATGATCCCCATTTCCGCGGAGCAACTGGGGTGGCGGCGAACCATTTTGGTGGACATGGCGGCACGTTCTCGCGGGTAAACCACACGACGTTGCGGAACGCGCATTTCGCGACCGGCAATCTGCCAATTACCCCTACGCGCGCGAGTCTGAGCGCCAGCGGGCGGCCGGCAGCTGCGGGAACGATTCGAAATAGCAGCGGGAACCAGCGGTTCTTCTCGACGCGTGGGACCATGACCGCCGCGAGCGGACGTTCATTTGAGCGCGAGCAGGCAGGCGTTTCGAATGCCATGCGGCGGAACGGGGTTTCGCCTCTGAATCAGCGCGGCGGCCAAAACCGCGGCATGGAGAACCGCGGCGGCGAAGCTCGCAGCAATGCCCGCGTATCGCAACCTGGCTTCCGCCAGCCTGGCAGAACCGGCGAGAGCCTGGGATCGCGTTCTTCCGGAGAGATGCGCGGCAACTCGAATATTGGCGCGCAGTCGAGGGCCGGGAATTCGATGGGTCCCTCGGGCCGCGAAGGCGGCGGAGCTAATAATGGCGGGTGGCAGAAGTTTACGCCGATGGCGCCGCGTTCTTCCGTTGAATCGAGCCGGGCGGAGTCAGGAAGGCCCGAGCTGGGACGATCTCCGTCGAACAGAATGGGTACCGAGAACCGTGGTGCGTATGGTTCGCCTCGCGGATACTCCGGTCCTGAAGGCCGGTCGTTTGGGGGACGAACTCCGGACGGCCGCGGATACAGTGGATCGCGGCCACCACTCAACATGAGGCAGCCGATTGCGACGCCGCGTTCCTATGGCAACCCGTATGGCGGCCGTGGCGGCTATCCCGGCTATGGTGGACGAGCGCCCAGCTACGGCGGCGGTCGAGCCCCGAGCTACGGCGGCGGACGAGCTCCCAGCTATGGTGGCGGCCGAGCTCCCAGCTACGGCGGCGGTCACTCAGCGCCGAGCAGCCATGGCGGTGGAGGTGGATCTTCACACGGCGGTGGCGGATCGCATGGCGGCGGAGGCCGCGGCGGCCATCGCTAAACGAAATTCCGGCGCTTCGACTCGGCATTTACCGAACTCGCTGAGGCGCCGAAACGATGTCTCTCTTCCAAGGTGGGACGCATATTTCTCGCGTCCCCCTCTTTTTTGTCCGCGGGAGTCTTACCCACAGAGACTCACGTCGTCAGAAAACTCAGTGAGAGATTTGAGCGCGAGCAGCCAGGAACTTATCCTGGCACTGCTTGGCGGCGGAGAGCAATTCCGGGTACTCCGGCATGCGGCGCAGAGGTGCGACCAGGGCGTCATTTTGCAGGGAGATGTAAGGACAAAAATTACCGTTGATTGCACTCTTGATCAGACGCAAGGCGATTTCTTTCTGTCCGCAGAAAACCATGTCGGAGCCAAAGGTGAATCGGTTCTCGGGATCGGCGATGGCCAACATCAAGGGTTCAAGTTGCCGGGCCACTTCAGCGACCTGGGCAGAGGATGGATGCTCTACGCAATCCTTGAACAGTGCGTCATAAGGATTGTTCGAGCTCAGAGTTTGCGCGGCTTCCTGCGCTTCTTTTAATTTACCTTCCCACAATAAGACCCTTACCTGGTTGCCCAATACCCACCTTGAGCCCGAATCCAGGCGAAAAAAATCCTGCGCGCGCTTCATATTTCCCTCTGACATGAACGTCCAGCCACAGGATCGCAGGGTGTAGTTTCCCGGATCGAGGGAAAGCGCTATGTCGCATTCCCGGCCCGACTCGTCGAGCAACCCGGCATAGCGAAGGACGTATGCGACCGCGAAATGCGCGGCAGCTTTGTCGGGTTGGCGTCGGACCAGATCCATGGCGTCCTTGTAGGCTCTGTTCAGGTCACCACGTTCGACGCGATTAGTGATGAGTTGACTGGCAGCCATGGTGAGGTTCGGATCGAGTGCCAGAGCGCGCTCATAAGCCGCGGTTGATCGCTGAAAGACCGCTTCTCCGCCGCCCCCATACGTGGAATCGTAGTAGTAGCGAAGTCCGAGGGCGGCCCAGGCGGGCGCGTAGGTAGGGTCGAGACCGACGGCGCGCTCGAGCATGGGGATGGCTTCCTTGTTGGGAGCCGGATCGTGCGGCATGGCGAGGCTGCGCAGGTAGAGGTCGTAGGCTTCTTCGTTGTTGGGCCGAGTGGTAGTCTCGGCAGAATCCGTGCCTGCGCCGAGCGCCGGGACCAGCCCCTGCCGGACTTTCGAGGTGATCTGACTCCGCATGGTGATCAGATCGGGAGTCGCGACGTTCAAAGTATCGCGCCAAAGAGTACGGTTATTCTCTACGTCAACCGCTTCCAGCGTGATCTCGAGCTGGTCGCCCTCCTTCAGATAATGGCCGGTGACGATGTCGGCGACGTGCATTTCGCGACCCGCCTGCTGAAGGTCGAGCCCGGCTGCGGTGTATTTGCTGGTCGTGGCAAATGGGCGGATGGATAAAGAGCGCACATAGCTGAGCGAAGTGGCGATCTCATCGGGCAAAGCGAGGCGCAGGAAATCGACATCCTTATCGGAGCCCATGTTCTGAAAAGGAAGAACGGCGATGGCAGTCGGATTCGCGGAACTGGCGATGGGCGCGGCCGTGTGCTTTTTCGGCCAGAAGATGAGGGCGAGCACGGCGATTACAGCCGCGGCCCCGACGGCGGCTGCGATGGCGATGGCCTTGGCACCCATTTTGCCGCCCGCGCTGCCGGTAGCTGGATGTTGTCCCGAACTCGCCGCTGCCGTCTGTCGAGCTGCGCTGTGGTGGCCGGAACTTGACGACGTTGCCGTGGTGCCTGAGGGATGATCAGAATCGCTCGCAGCGATTACGGTTCGCGCCGTGTCGGTGTCGCGCTTCAGGCGCTGCAAGTCGCTCCTCATCTCGGAGGCGTGCTGGTAGCGCAGGTTGCGATCTTTTTCGAGCGCCTTGTTGATGATGTCTTCGAGTTTGGCGGGCGCGTCGGGGTTGAGTCGCACGACCGCGACTGGCCCGGAGTCAAGAATGGCTTTAAAGATGAGCGCCGAGGTATCGCCGCGAAACGGCAAGGTGCCAGTGGCCATTTCGTAGAGCACGGCTCCGAAAGAAAAAAGATCGGTCCGAGCGTCGAGTTCTTTGCCTTTCGCCTGTTCGGGCGACATGTAGGCAACGGTGCCGACCATGGTGCCGGGACTAGTCAGGTGCGCCTCGTCCATCGCGCCCGGCATGGTCATCGTCATTGTGTTGGCGCTCGCCGACCCGAGGCGATTCGAAGAGCTGCCTGGCGGCGAAACCTTCGCCAGGCCGAAGTCGAGAACCTTGCCGTGGCCCCGTTTGGTCACGAAAATGTTTGCCGGTTTGATGTCGCGGTGGACGATGCCTTCCGAATGCGCGGCGTCGAGCGCGTCGGCGATCTCAATGGCGAGTCCGATCAGCGTCTCGTTGTCGAGGGGACGGCCCATGACCATGTGCTTGAGCGTCTGGCCATCCAGATATTCCATGGCGATAAAGCGCTTGCCCTCGTGCTCGCCGATTTCGTAGATGGTGCAGATATTCGGATGGTTGAGCGCGGAGGCAGCGCGGGCTTCGCGACGGAAGCGCTCTAAAGCCTGCGCGTCCCCGGCCACGTCTTCAGGGAGGAATTTGAGGGCGACGAAGCGGCCGAGAGAGGTGTCTTCGGCCTTGTAAACCACGCCCATGCCGCCGCCACCGAGCTTTTCGACGACCCGATAGTGCGAGATGGTCTGGCCAATCATGCCGTGCGGTAATGGTAGGTGGGATGGCGCGGGGAGTCAACGAAAGGCCGCTGCGACTTGCTAACCTTCTGCGACCCCGTTATTTTCTAATGAAGAAAGATAGAAAGGAAATTCATGCTCGAGCGAAGTTGGCGGGTGCTGTCGCTGCTGTCGATTCTTTTCTCTTCGCTTTTCGCGGGAGCGCAAACCAAGGCCGTCGACGCCGCAGGCCATCAGTGGTGGCAGAACGCGGTCTTTTACGAAGTCTACCCGCGAAGTTTTGCCGACAGCAATAACGATGGCATCGGCGATCTGAATGGCATTACCTCGAAGATGGGTTATCTGCACGATCTGGGCGTGGATGCGATCTGGATCACCCCGTGCTATCCCTCGCCGCAGGTGGACTTCGGATATGACGTTTCGAACTACGAGGACATCGATCCGATGTATGGGACGCTGGCCGATTTCGACCACATGGTCGCGGTAGGCAAGAAGGATGGCGTTCGGATCATCATGGATTTTGTGCCGAACCATACATCCGATCAGCATCCGTGGTTTCTAGATTCGAAATCGTCGCGGACGTCCGCGCATCGCAACTGGTATATCTGGCGCGACGGCAAGGGCCCGGGCGAGCCCCCGAATAATTGGATTTCGCTGTTTGGAGGATCGGCGTGGAAGTTCGACCCGACTACCGATCAGTACTACTACCATTTTTTCTATGCGGCGCAGCCCGATTTGAACTGGCGTAATCCGGCGGTCGAGAACGCCATGCTCGGCACGATGGCCTGGTGGTACAAGCGCGGCGTGGCTGGATTCCGGCTGGACGCCGTCGATACGCTCTTCGAGGACCCCGAGCTGCATAACAACCCTGTTCTTCCAGGCAAGAACAAGCAGGGCGACCCGAACATGGAGAACAGGTACAACACGAATTTTCCGGAGGTGCATACCGAGTTGAAGAAGATGCGCGCGGTTGCCGACAAATCGGGCGCGGTGCTGATCGGCGAGACCTGGACTTCGAACATCGCGCAGCTTGACAAGTACTATGGCGACGGCGGCAATGAACTGCAAATGCCGATGGATTTTATGTTCACCACCATTAATAAACTCTCTGCGCCCGGTTTTCGGCGGCAGATCGCGGCGGTGAATTCTGGAAAGGGTTGGCCAGTGTTCGTGATCAGCAACCACGATATTGTTCGCTCTTATAACCGTTATGGGGACGGCAAGCACAACGATGCCATCGCGAAACTGATGGCGACTTTTTATCTGACGCTCCGCGGCACGCCGATTATGTATTACGGCGAAGAGATTGGGATGCAGAATAACGACCCGAAGCGCAGGGAAGACGTGCAGGATCCGATCGGCAAGACTGGGTGGCCCGCCGAGAAGGGACGCGATGGTGAGCGGACTCCTATGCAGTGGAAGGACGCGCCCAATGGGGGATTCAGCGAGAAGACGCCGTGGCTGCCGGTGCCTCCGAGCTACGCGACGCATAATGTCGCGAGCGAATCGAAGGATCCGGATTCGGTGCTGAGCGTGTATAAGAAAGTGCTGGCGCTTCGACACACGAATGCGGCGCTGCTCGACGGCAGCTACACGGCACTCAATGAAGACGATCCGAATGTCTTGTCGTACTTGCGCAGCTATAAAGGCAAGGCCGTGTTGGTTGTACTGAACATGTCGGACGCGCCGAGGACGGTGAAATTCGATCTTGCCAAGCAGGGGTTTGCGATGTTTACCCTCATGCCGCTGGTCGGATCGTTCGAATCCGATAAGCCTGGCGTCGTGGGACTCAAGCCGTTTGGGGCTGTCATCGCCGAAGTAAACCGCTAGCTGGATGGACCGTCAGATTTGCGGCGGCTGCAAACAGCTGTATGATGAGTGCGAACTAAATCGCTTTACAACGTGTCGAAATAGCCTGAGGTGGAAATGGCTCAAGCGGGAGGGGCAGGAGCGAAGTCTGGCGGCTACAAGACAATTGTCTACGTCATCTGCTCGGTGGCCGCACTGGGCGGCCTGCTATTTGGCCTCGATCAGGGATTTATCGCGAACTCCCTCGATACGATCCAGAAGCACTATCACCTCGGCGTCCAGGGCGGGGAGCATTACTCGTCCATCTTAGCGACCGGCGGCATCGTCGGCGCGCTGCTCTCTGGCCTCTTTGCGCGTTTTCTTGGGCGCAAAAAGAGCCTGCTCTTCGCCGGCTTCATCTTCACGGCGGCTTCCGCATACTCGGCTCTGCTCCCGCCGCTGCCGGTGCTCTCCGCCTGCCGCTTCGCTCTTGGCTTCGGGGTCGGGGTCGCCTCCTTCGTCGTTCCTCTTTTTCTCTCCGAGACCGCTCCAGCATCCATTCGCGGATCGATGGGTACGCTCTTCCAGTTGATGATCACGATCGGAATATTCCTGATCTCGCTGACCAACGTTTTGATTGTCCGAACCTTCGTCACTCCCGCCACTTCTCTGCCGCTCATGTTTCTCACCATCACGTTGTTCGCGGCGCTAATGTTCGCTGGCGGCTTCATTCTCCCCGAAAGTCCGCGTTGGCTGATGCTTAAGGGCAGGAGGGAGGATGCGGTCGCAGTCCTGCGCCGGACGCTGAACACGGAACAGGAGATTGACCTCGAGATCGGGGAGATCGAGCAGGCGCTGCACGGGCCGCAGGGCGCGGGTGCGGGAATTGTGATGCGCGGCTACTTCTTGAAGGTGCTGCTCGTGGGCGTGTTTCTGCAGGTTTTCCAGCAACTGGTCGGCATCAACATGATGATCTACTACTCGCCAACGATTTTCGGGTACGCAGGCATGAAGGGATTGCTCGCGGCGATGACGGTTCCGACGGTGAACATGCTCTTCACTTTTCCGGCGATCCGCCTGGTCGAGAAGTGGGGACGCAAGAAGCTGCTCTATGTCGGCGCGATAACCATGCTGGTCACCATGATTGCCGCGGGCGCCGCTTTCCAGGCGATTGGCTCCGTCTCCGACCCCTCGATGATTGGGGGCACGCCGAAGGCAGTGCTGCTCGTTTCGGCAATACTATATATCTTTGGATTTGCGGTTTCGTGGGGGCCCGTGGTCTGGCTGGTGTGTTCTGAAATCTTCCCGCTCGAAGGCCGCGAAATCGGAATGACGATCACGACCATGGTCAACTGGACCTTCGCCGGTCTCGTAATGGCGAACGCTCTCTCCTTTATGCAAGCGCATGGGAATGCATCGATCTTTTACGTCTTCGCGGGCTTCTGCGTCCTCGCGATCGCGTTCGTTGCTCGGTTTGTGCCGGAAACAAAGGGGATCACTCTCGAAGAGATGGAGTTCAACCTCAAGAACGGCGTTCGACTTCGCGAACTGGGCAATCACGTACCAGGGCACTAAGCGTCCGGTTCTGTCTGACGTGATCATTTCTCTTGCTCTTGCTGGGTTTCCCGATCATCGCCCAAGCGCCTGTCTTATCCCATCAGCCGGGCAAGGTTGCCGCTACCGCGCGGTTTCATTGTGGCGGTCGCGGTTGAAATCTCTGAACGCTCCTCGGGCGTCAAGCCGAGGAACTCCAGACCGCTCCGGTCGCTGGAGGAGTAGCGCACGATCGCGATGAGGTGGGGCAGGTTCTGCGCCAACGGCAAATCGAGCTCTACTGTCTCGCCTTCGCGTAGTTGGCCGTTCACCAGGGCTCCGAAACCGCCCTCGCTTAGATCCAGGCTCATTCCTGCGAACGTGCGAGCGATCCCCGCTTTCAGGTGGTGGAGCGTAATCGGGACACCGAACGGCAGCCGCGGATGACGCCGGACGAATCCGTTCTCCCACTCCGAGGATCTTGGATTGGCTTCGATTGGCATTACAATCTCCTCTACTAACCACGTTGGTCCGGCAAAAAAAGTGAGCGAAGGCGGCCCCGTCCGTCGACGAAACACGTCAAGCGTCTTTCAAGACGGCCGCGGACTGGTCTCGATGTCGTGGAACAGGGTGGCCCGAATCACTTCCAGCAGTTCGGCGTTGTCCGCTGGCTTCTGGAAAAAGGAGGACGCGCCCGCGTCAAACACCTTTTGCTCGGTGCTCTCCGGATCGCTCGCCGTGAGCACGATCACTGGAATCGTCGAGAGCTTATCGTCGCGCTGCAGGCGGTCGAGCACGACAAATCCATCTCCCGCAGGCAGGCCCAGATCCAGAATGATCAGGTCTGGGTGCTCCTTGTAAGCCTGGGCGATCGCCGAATAGCCGTCTGAGGCATTTACCGTGTCATAGTGGTTGGCACGCAGGCGAAGGCGCAATGCCTGCCTGAGATCGGGGTCGTCGTCCACGATAAGTATTTTGGGGGTGCTCGCCATGAATTCTCCTTTTTTCCATTGGCCCAGCCTTAGTGTTCGTTGACTGCTCAGTTAGCTGCTCGCAGAACTGCTGATCCGCTTTTCGGTTACGCGCTCGCGGTTGTTGATTTTGCCTAGGCCGCCAGGGCAGCCCGGGCCATTTCCGTTATGCGATGCGCGACGGCGGCGACCTGGGTCTGCAATAACGTCTCCTCGGACGACTTCGCCTCGGGAAGATCGGTGAGCGGCACCGCCGCCGCCGAGATCTCAAACTCGCCGCTCGCTTTGAGTTCCGGGAGGGCCTCAATTTGCCCGCGAATGCGAGCCATCATGACTTCGGCGCGAGCCAGGTCGGTCGACGCGACCACAAAGAAAGATTGCTCCGGGCCGGAGCCGGCCATTGGTGGCAGGACGAGGTCCTTATCGAGGTAGACGCAGTGCTGCAAGCGATCCAGTGCGCGAGTGCAAGCTTCCTTCCATCTGCCCCGCGCCGTTTTGGCGTTCCGCCACAAGTTGACCTTCACTAGCACTAGCGCATCGCGCAAGCGGCCCTCGTGAGTGAAAACGGGGAAGAGCAGCTTGGCAAGCGAATACAAGGGTAGAGTGAACGTGAACGTGGCCCCGCTGCCCGGTTCGCTAGTGACCCAGATCTTGCCTCCGTGCAAGGCGACGAGTTCTTTGGCGATGAAGAGTCCAAGGCCGAGGCCCTTGCGGCTGCTGTCCCTGGCGTGCGGATCCTGGTAAAGGCGCTCAAAGATCAAATTGCGCGATTCCGGGTTGATTCCCGGCCCCGTATCGGCGACGGTGATGCCGACGAAATCGGGATCGGACTGCATGCGCGCCGCCCGTACCGTGACCGCGCCCTCGGCCGGGGTAAATTTGATGGCGTTATCGATCAGGTTGATGAGCACCTCAAGGATGCGTTCAGTGTCTCCGAGCACGAAAGGCACCGAGGTTTCTGTAGAGACGTCCAGGCGGACTCGCTTTTCGCGCGCGGCCGCCTTCATCATGGCGCCGGCAGCATCAACCACATCCGCGATCGCGAGGCAACGGACGTCGAGGCGTATTTTTCCCGTTTCCGCGCGGGTCGCTTCCAGCAGGTCGCGCACCATGGCGGTGAGCTGGTTCGAGCTGCGAAGAATCGTGGTCAGGTGTTCGCGCTGCTCCACGCTCACATCGCCCGCCAGGCCGTCGAGCAGAATGGTGACAAATTGATGAATGCAGGTCAGGGGCGTGCGCAGTTCATGCGAGACGTGGGAAAGAAACTGGTTCTTGAATTCCAGTTGCTGCTTGCGGCTCATGTCGAGCGATTGCAGCAGCGCCTGGCGTTCGATGGCGTGGCGCATCGCGCGATCAAGCTCGCCGTGGCTGAAATCGCCTTTCACCAGATAGTCCTGCACACCCTGGTGGAGCGCTTTTCTGGCCAGATCCTCATCGTCCTGACCGGACAGAATTACGACCGGCACCTCCGGAGCTTTGGCCAGCACTTTGCGAAAAGTGTCCGCTCCCTGGCTGTCGGGAAGATTTAAGTCGAGCAGAACCACGGAAGGCGAGTTGTGATCGAGGAAGGCCAAGCCCTCCGACAACCGCTCTACCCGGCTCACCTGGGCCGGAAACTTACTTTCAAACAGACGCAATCCTATAAGCTCAGCATCGCCGGGGTTATCTTCGATCAGGAGTACATGTCTTGGCGGATCGCTCATCGGTTCTCCTGGCGAGGAAGTTGCGGCGCCTTGGGGCCGTCCGCGTTCTGGACGGGCAGAGTGAATCGGAAGGTGCAGCCATGGCCGGGTTCGGATTCCACCCAGATCCGGCCGCCGTGCTGTTCGATGACCTTCTTGCAAATGGCCAGGCCGATGCCGCTGCCCGGATACTCCTCACGCGTGTGCAGACGTTTGAAGATTGCAAAAACGAGTTCGGCGTGCTCGGGCGCAATGCCGATGCCGTTGTCGGCGATGGAGAAGATCGTTTCCTGCTTCGTTTTTTCCGCCGTGACGCGGACGACCATCGGCTCGGCCCCGCGAAACTTGATGGCATTACCGATCAGATTCTGGAACACTTGCACGAGCAGCGCGGTATCCGGCCACGATCGCCGGAAGATCGCCGCACTCGACGCGCGCGCCGCTCTCCTGGATGGCGGCGTGCAGATTCTTTACCGCGAAATCGACGATGACGGCGCAATCCGCGAGTTGGAACTGCATGCCCTGACGGCCGACGCGCGAGAATGCGAGCAGATCCTGACCAGCGTCTGCATGCGCGTGGCGCCGTCCACGGCATAGTGAATATATTTGTCGGCGTTTTCATCGAGCCTGCCCTTATAGCGCTCGGCCAGGAGCTGGGTATAAGCGGCCACCATGCGCAACGGCTCCTGGAGATCATGGGAAGCGACATAGGCGAACTGCTCCAGATCGCGGTTCGAGCGCGCCAGGTCTTCCTGCGCCCGCCGATTGTCTTCGCGTAACTTTGTCTCGCGTAGAGCGCGGCGCACGCAATCGGGCAAACGCAGTAAGTGATCTTTGAGAACGTAGTCGGCAGCGCCCTGCTTGATGCAATCCACGGCTTTAAGTTCGCCAAGGTATCCGGACACGACGATGACAGGTATGTCGATACCCTCGCGGCGCAAGGCTTCGACAGTCTCCATGCCATTCCATTGCGGCAGGTTGTAGTCGGCGAGGATCGACGTCGTAGTGCGCGTGGCGTACGTGTTCAAGAAACTCGTCGGCTGTTTGCGCCACCGCGCTGTCACAGTCAAATCCGGCACGCTGCAAGGTGCGGAGGCTGAGTTCGATGTCGGTCGGATCGTCTTCGACAATCAAAACGCTCAGTTTTTGGCGGGCACGAGCTTCTCCGCCAGGGGCTGCGCCACCCTCGGCGCCTGGGCGATTCCCACCGTCTAGACGGGCAGACGGCTCGGGCGCGAGGCGGGCGGCCGTGGCGGCAAGACCGGTAGTCGTGGAGTCATTCGACTGCGTCGGATTGTCTTTTCCTTCGCTCTCAGCCGCTAACATATTCCGCGCAAGACCAGATGACACTCGTCCGTAGTAATAGCTGTTCTGCTAATCGACTTGGGAATTCGAAGCTTGAGGTGGCGAAAGGACAGTCTAGAACGTGGCGGGAAGTGGCCGGTAGCCCGGCCAATATCCTATTGGAGATGTACATCCGTGCAGGCTTTCTCTCGCCCGCAGGGGCCCAACAGACGATGAACCCAAGGTTAAATCCAGAGCCCAGCCGTTGTCAGGGGCGATCTTCGGGAATAGCCTATCAATAGGAGTAAATCTATGAGCACCATTGATGTCCTCGGCCCAGCCGAAGTCCTCGAACTTAGTCCCTATGCCCCCACTCGATCCACGATCACGACAAAGCCGCTCAGCGCCGACGAACTGCGCAACATAGACACCTACTGGCGCGCTTGCAATTACCTCAGCCTCGGCATGATCTACCTGCGCGAAAATCCACTGCTGAGTGAACCGCTCCGGCCAGAGCACATTAAGAACCGGCAGCTTGGTCACTGGGGATCGAGCCCGGGTCTGTCTTTTATGTATGTTCATCTCAGCCGGCTGATCAGGAAGTACGACCTCGATATGATTTTCCTGGCCGGACCGGGGCATGGCGCGCCGGGCGTCCTTGGTCCGTCCTATCTGGAGGGCGCCTACTCGGAGATTTATCCGGAGAAGAGTCAGGATGTCGAGGGCCTGCGCGAGTTCTTCCGACAGTTTTCGTTTCCGGGCGGGATTGGCAGCCATTGCACGCCGGAGACGCCGGGATCGATTCACGAAGGAGGAGAACTCGGCTACGTGCTCTCGCATGCCTGCGGCGCGGCCTTGGACAATCCCGAGTTGATCGTGGCCGCGGTGGTGGGTGACGGCGAATCGGAAACCGGACCGCTCGCCACCTCGTGGCACATCAACAAATTTCTGAACCCGGCGCGCGACGGCGCGGTTCTGCCCATCCTTCACCTTAACGGCTACAAGATCGACAATCCTACATTGCTGGCTCGCATCTCGCACGAAGAGCTGGAGAACCTGCTCCGCGGTTACGGGTGGACGCCGTATTTCGTGGAGGGCTCCGATCCCGACGCCATGCATCAAGCGATGGCAGGCGACGGTGGAGCATTGTGTTCACGAGATCCGCGAACATCAGGAGACGGCCCGCAAACACGGCGTAGGGACGCGTCCCCGGTGGCCGGCGATCGTGTTGCGATCGCCTAAAGGATGGACCGCTCCGCGCGAAGTGGAAGGCCATTTTCTGGAAGGCTTCTGGCGGGCTCATCAAGTGCCTCTGCCCAATGTAAAGACAGATCCTGAACAGCTCGGGATTCTCGAGAACTGGATGCGGTCGCTGAAACCGGAACCTTTCTTCGATGGCGAATGGCAAGTTGATCCCGCTTTTCCGCGAATTGGCGCCCACGGGAACGCGGCGAATGAGTGCGAATCTCCATGCGAACGGTGGACGGCTCAAGAAAGCACTTCGCCTTCCGGATTTTCGCGACTACGCCTGCAAATTCGAAAAGCCCGCGACGAGCCAGACGTCAAATACTCATCCACTGGGCGTTTTTCTGGGCGATGTGATGAAGCAGAATCCGAACAACTTCCGCGTGTTAGGTCCGGATGAAACCAGATCGAACAAACTCGACGCCCTCTTCGCGGTGACCAAGAAATTCTGGATCGAAGAATTCTTTCCGGAAGACAACGACGGCGGCGACCTGGCCAAAGATGGCCGCGTCATGGAAATGCTCAGCGAGCACACCATGGAGGGGATGCTGGAAGGCTATCTCCTCACCGGTCGGCACGGGCTTATATCTACGTACGAATCGTTCGTGCACGTCATCGACTCGATGTTCAACCAGCATGCCAAGTGGCTCGAGATGTGCAACCACCTTTCGTGGCGGGAGGCGATCGCCTCTTTGAATATGCTGATCACTTCGACGGTATGGCGGCAGGACCACAACGGCTTTACGCACCAGGATCCGGGGTTCCTCGACGTGGTCGTCAACAAGAGTGCCAACGTCACGCGCATTTACCTTCCACCGGACGTGAATTGCCTGCTGTCGGTGGCCGACCATTGTCTCCGCAGCCAGAACTATGTGAACGTGATCGTCTGCGACAAGCAAAAGCATCTGCAGTATCTAGACATGGATCAGGCCATCACTCACTGCACCAAGGGCATCGGCATCTGGGATTGGGCCAGCAACGATGAATCGGGGGAGCCGGACGTGGTGATGGCATGCGCCGGCGACATTCCCACGCAGGAGGCTCTGGCTGCGACCGCGCTGCTCCGCGCGGAGTTCCCGGACCTCAAGATTCGGTTCGTTAACGTAGTCGATCTCTTCAAGCTGCAACCCAGCACCGAACATCCGCACGGGCTCTCCGATTGGGATTTCGATTCGCTCTTCACCGTCGACAAGCCGGTCATCTTTAATTTCCACGGCTACCCGCAGTTGATTCATCGTCTGGCCTACCGGCGCAGGAACCACGACAACATTCACGTTCGCGGCTACAAGGAAAAGGGCAGCATCAACACTCCCCTGGAACTGGCCATCGACAACAACATCGACCGCTTCAGCCTGGCGATGGATGTGGTGAACCGCGTGCCGAGATTGCAGAAAATTGGAGGCCATGCCAAAGAGAGATTCCTGAACGAGCAAATCGCGTGCCGCAACTACGCACACCAGGAAGGCATCGACAAACCGGACGTGGCTGACTGGACTTGGCCGTACTGATTTTTCCCGCGGATCACACGGATGCACGCGGATTAGAACATCTTGTTGATTGATCCGCGTGGCATCCGTGCAAATCCGCGGAAGCGAGGTTGGTTGCAGACGCTCACCTAGGAAGGGTGCGGCTCGCCCAGAATCACGCGCACCGTGTCTCGAGCGATCAGGAGTTCTTCGTCGGTCGGAATCGCATAGACAAGCAACTTTGAATCTTCCGTGCAGATCCTGCCTTCGCGGCCAACGGTCTCCTGGTTCTTCGCGACATCGAGATGAAGGCCAGCCCACTCCATGCCCGCGCAAATTTGCGCGCGGATCTCGGGCGAATTCTCACCGATGCCACCGGTAAAAACAACCGCATCGGCTCCATCCATCGACGCCAGAAACGCGCCAATATATTTCCGCGCGCGATAGCAGAAGATTTCGATGGCCAGCCGGACCCGCCGGTCGTCATGTTCTTTGAGTTCCGCCTGAAGTTCACGCATGTCGTTGGTCAGCCCTGAAATACCCAGCAAGCCCGACTGCGTATTCAGTAGCGCATCGACTTCGTGAGGCGACAATCCTTCCTTACGGCCAATGACATTGACGATCGCAGGATCGAGGTCCCCGGAACGGGTCCCCATGACGAGACCTTCCAACGGCGTCATTCCCATCGAAGTATCGATGGACAATCCTCCCTTGATAGCGGCCGCGGAACAACCATTTCCAAGGTGCAGCGTGATGATGTTGGTTTGCTCTCGCGAAAGCCCGCGCAAGGCGCGGTAGCGGAACGCTACGTAGCGATGCGAAGTGCCGTGAAATCCATACCGGCGGATGCGATGCCGCCGATAAAGATGATAAGGAAGGGCGTAGAGATGGGCGTGCTCTGGAATCGTGTGATGAAACGCGGTATCGAAAACAGCCACTTGAGGAACGTTTTTGCCAAACAGTTCGCGAGCCGCCAGAATCCCCTGGATGTTTTTCGGATTGTGAAGCGGCGCGAGATCGATACAGTCCTCAATCCCCTTGAATACGTCGTCATTGATGAGCGCCGATTCCTTGAACCGCTCGCCTCCGTGTACGACGCGGTGTCCCACGGCATTCACATCGCCACTGCTTCTAATCTCAGGCACGCCCGATGCGTCCGATGCGATGTAGCGAACCAGGTATTCGAGAGCGGCAGCCACATCCCGCAGCGACGATGTAAATGTTTTACCCGGCCCCGTGCGCGGCTGGAATTTAATGACGGCCGCGCCGCCAATGCCCTCCGCTTCGCCACTGCAAAGCCGTTCGTCTTTGTGTTCTTTGATCCGTTCGAGGTCGGTGGCGATGACTTGAAACTTCAAGCTTGAGCTTCCCGAGTTCACAACCAGAACATTCATTTAGTTTCACCTCGAGTCGAGGAGTATCCGTCGTTCGCGGAGTTTCGGCCGCCCAATGATTCACATTTCCTTAACAATACCCGGCCCTCCAATTTTTCCTAATCGCATCCAATTTTATATACAGGAGGAGACCATGCTCAATTCTTTGCGCAACCGTCAGCTGGTTCATCTGACCTTCGCATGTGTTGTCGCTCTGACGATGGTGGGTTGCAGCTCGGGGTCGAAGTCAGAGTCCAAAGCTGCTCAAAGTTCGGTCCAGATCGTGGGCGCCGGCAGTACATTCATTTATCCAGTCATGACGCGCTGGATCAGCGATTTTCAATCCAACCACGCCGGAGTGCAGATCAACTATCAATCCATCGGCAGCGGAGGAGGCATTCAGCAACTGAAAAGCGGGCTGGTCGACTTCGGCGCATCCGACGCCGCTCTCGACGACCAGCAACTAAAAGAGATGCCTCCAGTGGTTCAGCTTCCGGAGAGCGCCGGACCGGTATGCATCACCTACAACCTGCCCGAACTGAAGAATCGGCTGAGACTCTCTGCTGAGACCTTGTCGGGAATCTACCTCGGAAAGATCAAGACCTGGCGTGATCCTGCAATCAAGAAAGACAATCCCGGCGTCGCACTGCCCAATGATCCAATTATTGTGGCCCATCGCTCGGACGGTAGCGGTACGACGAACATCTTCACGACTTACCTTGCGCAAGTCAGCCCGGCTTGGGAGAAGCAGGTGGGCAAAGGGATTTCCGTGAGTTGGCCCGTCGGCATCGGAGGAAAGGGAAGCGAGGGCGTCACGGGCGTCGTCAAACAAACACCGGGGGGGATTGGATACGTCGAACTGACTTATGCCACGCAAAACAATCTGCCGGTTGTACTGATCCGCAACCGGGCGGGAGAGTGGATCAAGCCGACTGCGGAGAGCACAACCGCGGCCATTGACGCATTCAGCGACGAACTAGCCAAAGACGTCCGAACACCCATCGTTGACGCGCCAGCCACGGCGAAAGAGGCTTATCCAATCGCAGGCCTCACTTTTCTTATTGTTCCCAAAGAGGCGAAAAGTCCGCAGAAGGCTGATGTGATCAAACAGTTTATTGAATACATCGTGACGCAAGGCCAAGGGGAAGCGGAGAAATTGTCCTATGCGAAGCTGCCTGCCGCCCTCCAGAAACAGGATGAGAATTTGCTGGCCGAGATAGCGGGACAAAGCAATCAAACCTCCGCCGCCATGCACCCGTAACGAAGCATTCCTCTTCGCGTTCAGCCGCGGCCGCCGAGGCCGCGGCTAACGCCGGACGGGATCTTTTTTGCAAAAAACGGGATATTCAGCTACAACATCGGTATAAGGGGCCGGGGGGTCCATTATGAGCAAGAAGTATCGCGTTCTCTGCTGTTTGCTCATGCTCACTGGTCCGGCGGCGTTTTTCAGTGTCGCTCAAACGCAATCAAACGCGCAAACCATATCCACGCCAGTAGCATCCGCGGCCGAGCCGGTGCCCGTGGTAGACGGCGGCATCGGCCCCTGCTCGATCGAGCTTACGGCGACCTCTGCCGACGGCAAGCCCGTCTACGGTGCCAGCATCAAAGTTCACATCGCCTATGGATTTGGCGGGTTTCACCGGCTCGATCTTGAGGCCGGCACCAGTGCCGATGGCAAAGTGAAGTTCACTGGGCTTCCTTCTCGCGTGCGCCGGCCCCCGCTCGAATTTCAGGCCTCGAAGGATCAGTTAGTCGGCTCGACGACCTACGATCCAAGCCGGGAGTGCCAGGCCAAGCGCGCTCTCGTGTTGGATAAGCCGAAGCCGAGTGAATAAATTCTCAGCGCTGGCACGTCTGACACTTGATGATATGTACGGTGCGCATTCGTAAAACTGGCGGAAGCGAGTGTGAGTCGAACACACCGGCGACAGGAAACCTGCCGCCCGCCGGTTTTGAAGACCGGGACGATCACCGGACCGCATGCGCTTCCGCACTGATTAAAGCAGAAACGATTAAAGCAGAACGCCCCCGGATTGTCTGGGCTACCTCGGTTGGGCCACCGTTCTCAGATACGGCTTCAGAGTCTTGAAGCCGGCGGGATATTTCTGCTTGGCCTGTTCGTCGGAAACGGACGGGGGAATAATGACATCGTTGCCTGGCCTCCAGTTCACCGGTGTTGCGACGTTATACTTCGCGGTGAGCTGAAGTGAATCGAGCACGCGCAGCACCTCGTCGAAATTGCGGCCGCTGCTCATCGGATAGCTCATCATCATTTTGATCTTCTTGTCGGGTCCGACGATGAACACGGTGCGAACGGTGGCATTGTCGGCGGCGGTTCGGCCTTCGCAACTCTCCCCGGCCTCGGCGGGCAGCATGTCATAGAGCTTGGCTACCTTGAGTTGCGTATCGCCGATCATCGGAAAGTTGACCTTGTGACCTTGCGTCTCTTCGATATCGGCGGCCCACTTGCCATGATTGTTCACGGGATCGACGCTCAAGCCGATAATTTTCGTGTTGCGCTTGCCGAATTCAGGTTGCAATCCGGCCATGTAGCCGAGCTCGGTAGTGCAAACCGGAGTGAAATCCTTGGGGTGCGAAAATAAAATCGCCCAGCCGTCGCCGATCCATTGATGAAAGTCGATGGTGCCCTGGGTGGTTTCGGCGATGAAGTTGGGGGCTTCGGAGTTAATTCGTAGCGACATGATCGTTCCTCACGTTTTGGAATTTTTGCGGATGAACTGCGCCTTCTACAAAATATGATGTCCGGCGGTCAAGCAACGCTTCAGGCAGACACGGAGTCGTAACGGTATTTTCGACATCAGTATGTTATCTCATCGGAGGATTAGCTGGCTCGGCCAGAGCGAGCCACCGGCCAGGACGACACTATGACGCGAAAACTCTCCCTCGTGCAGGTCGATGTATTTACCGACCGAGCGCTTGCCGGAAACTCACTGGCGGTGATTCTTGACGGACACGGCCTCACGACCGAGCAAATGCAGGCCATCGCGCTCGAAATGAATCTTTCGGAAACAACGTTCATACTTCCGGGAGATCCGGCTGCGGATAAGGCGCGCGGCACTCGGGTGCGTATCTTCACCGTGCAGGAAGAATTGCCGTTCGCGGGACATCCCACGCTGGGCACGGCATTCGTGATTCGCGGGCAATCGGGCGCCGCCGAAGTGCGGCTTGAACTGAACGTGGGCATTGTGCCGGTGCGCTTCACGCAGCCGGCATGGTCGGCGCTCGCGTTTGGCGAGATGACGCAGATGGACCCGGAGTTTGGCGCGATCCATGACGCGAAGGCGGTCGCGGCGGTTACGAATTTGAGTTTGAACGATCTCGTCAGCGCGGCGCCGATTCAGACTGTTTCCACGGGCCTTCCCTACACCATCGTGCCGGTGCGTTCGCTGAAAGCCCTGCAGGCAGCTACGACTCGATGTGCCGCGCGCACTCGAATACCTTGAGCGCTCGGGCGGAAAATTCTTTTACTTTGTAAGCCGCGAGACTGTCGATCCGAAAGCCCGCCTCCACGCGCGCATGATCTTCTACAACGGAGAAGATCCGGCGACCGGCTCGGCGGCGGGATGCTGCTCGGCCTGGATGGTTGCGCACGACATTGCCGCGAGCGATGAGCAGGTGATGATCGAACAAGGGCTCGAAATGCATCGTCCCAGTTGCATTTTTGTCCGTTCCACTAAGCGAGATAACCAAGTTGTCAATGTGCGTGTCGGTGGAAATTGTGTAGAAGTTCTCCGCGGAGAAATTACTTTGACAATCTAAGCACGCATCAGCTGCTGAAATTGCGGCTTCGAGCATGTGGCACGAACTTGCCAACCACTCGCGTGCCATTAGCGTGCGCGGCACTTTACCAGAATCGCTTCCGCAGTTACGATTCAACTCGCTCTGCAAATCAAAAAGAAATAGCGGTGACGACAGTCCCCCGGTCACAGGATGAAGCCAAAGAAAACAATTCTCTGCGTCGACGATAACGAACAGGCTCTTTCCATACGCAAAATCATGCTGGAAACACGCGGCTATCGCGTCATTCCGTGCAACAACGGCGAAACCGCGCTGGCCGAATTCCGGCGCGGAAACATCGACCTCGTGCTGACCGATCTCATCATGCCCGGCATCGATGGCTCGAAGCTGATCGCGGAGATCAAAGCGATCTCGCCCCAAACTCCGGCGGTGCTCATCTCCGGACAAGTGAAGATCTACGAGCGCGACACGCTGGCGGACGTTTTCCTTCCGAAGGGAATGTACGAGCCGGTAGACCTGCTGGAGAAAATTCGGCTGCTGCTCGTTCGCAAACGCGGGCCGAAGCGGCAGACGGAATTGCGTGAGCGGCCTGCGCAGCATGCAACCGTTGCGTGAGCGTCAGTCGATCTCCTTCCTGTGATATCGTCATCAATGGATGATGGCGAAAGCGTTCATTGAAGCCAGAGACTTGCGCAAAACCTATCGCGTGGGCAAGGTGGAAGTGCCGGCGCTGCGCGGCGTCTCCTTCGGCGTGGAGAAGGGTGAGTTCGTCACCGTCGTAGGCCCCTCGGGAAGCGGCAAGTCGACGCTCTTTTATATGCTGGGCGGGCTGACGCGGGCTGATTCGGGCAGCGTGACCATTGATGGCGTGGATTTCGCCACACTCTCCGATGGCGAGCGCACTCGCCTGCGCAAGAGCAAAATCGGATTCGTCTTCCAGAAATTCAATCTCCTCCCGACGCTCAGCGCGCGCGGGAACATTGAGATCGCTTCTGACATAGCCGGACATGGCGCGCCCGATCCCGCGTTCCTGAAGAAGATTACGGAGATGCTCGGCATTGCGGGACGCCTGGAGCATCGCCCAAACGAACTTTCGGGCGGCGAGCAGCAACGCGTCGCGCTGGCGCGAGCGCTCATCAATCGCCCAGCAATCGTGCTGGCCGACGAGCCGACCGGCAACCTCGACTCGAAAAGTTCGACCGCCGTTCTTGACATGCTGCGGGCCTCGAACAAGGAGCTCGCGCAAACTGTGCTGATGATCACGCACAATCCCGAAGCGGCCGAGTATGGCGACCGCATCATCCACATGCGCGACGGCGAGATTGTGGCGCCGGACGAAGATCCGCAGTGGGCTCCGCATCATCCGGCCGAAGGATTGCGGCCGTAACGACGAGCAGCTCCTGAAATGCTGCATCGCAGGGTAGATGGAATGGCACATCGCGACGAATTCACAAGACCGATTCTTCCCGGCACCGCGGCGAGCGACTACGAACGCTACCTGCGGACCGACGAATTGCTGGCGCTGCAAAAGTCACCCGCCGAGCTTTTGCATAAAGACGAAATGACCTTCATGGTCGTGCACCAGGCCTCGGAGCTTCTAATGAAGGGCGCCGCCTTCGAACTCGAACGCGCGCTCGAACATCTTGAGCGAGGTGACTACGGCAACACCTCGCGCCTGATTCGCCGCGCCAATCAGCTGATTGAACCGACAATCGGCCTGCTGCACATTCTCGAAACCATCACGCCCTATGACTATCACCTCATTCGCGCGGGGCTTGGGCATGGCAGCGGACTGGACTCTCCGGGATTTCTTGCGCTCCTGCATGTCGGGCCGCGCCTAGGGAACGCATTTAATGGGCAACTCCAACGCGCCGGCCTGACCGCCGATGACCTTTACCGGCGCCACGAAGAATTCTTCGGGCTGCACGACGTGGCCGAACGGCTGGTCGATTTCGATGAACGGATGCAGCTCTTCCGCTTCCACCATTTGAAACTGGCCGAGCGCATCATTGGCGGGCGGGTGGTTGGAACCATGGGCACGCCGGTCGAAGTCCTGCAGCAGCGCATGGAGCACTGGCTCTATAAAGACCTGTGGGACGTGCGCAACAAGATCACGGCGGCCAGCCCGGTGCCGGTGGGCAAGCCAGGCTAGCCGAGCCGCAATAAGCGCCGGGAATGACGTGGCAAATTCTTAGCGAGCATACGACCGGCCGATGAACTCATGGTTAGATGAACATGGTTTGCCCCGTGGGCACGCGGTAATTTATACTGAACCAGTTCGAGCGGGAGTAACTCAGTGGTAGAGTGCGACCTTGCCAAGGTCGAAGTCGCGGGTTCAACTCCCGTCTCCCGCTCCAGTTTTGTCGAGCCCGGCGCCCGCGCGGGCTTTTCGTTTTGGCGTGGTTTAGCGTTAAAAAGGCATCTGGCGCGGTAGCCAAGTGGTAAGGCAGAGGTCTGCAAAACCTCTATTCGTCGGTTCGATTCCGACCCGCGCCTCCATTCTTTTCCCCGCATAAAACCTAGCGATACCGCAGTGCCATCCGACCGAGATCTCACCGCGACTAGCGATTCTTCGTGCGCCAAGACAGCGCACCAAGACAACGACTCACGGCAACAGTTTCCATCTGTTATAGTCCGCGCAGTCGAAAGCCTGCGCACCTTCATGGAGGCTCCAAATATGAAATCGCCAGTCGGTGTTATTGTTCGCGTCAGACTCTCAAAGCTCAGGTTCGTTTTGCTGAGCCTGTTTCTTTTGAGCGCGGTCACAGTTGAGCCGCTCGCGGCCCAGAACGACGCGGAGGAGCAGGCGCGGGCTCAGGTGCTTTCACTCGAAAGGCTGTGGAATCAGGCATATAAGGCCGGGGATACGAAGGCTCTGGCTTCGATTCTGGACAACTCTCTGGTGCTGGTTGAGGACGATGGGTCGCTCAAGACCAAGGCAGAATTTCTGGCTAGCGTTAAAGGGCCGGCTGCGAATCAGGAGCAGGTTGCTCCTGAATCGCTGACTGTTCGGGTGTTCGACAAAACTGCTGTGGCCATTGGAGTTATTGCCGTTAAAACGAAGCAGAATGGCAAAACCGTTACACGGCGCGAACGCTTTATCGATACCTGGATGAACAGGAATGGGACCTGGGTTTGCATTGCGACGGATGCGACTCCGATGACGAAGTGAGGGCGGGAATTCACAGGGCCGGAAGCGAACGGCGAGCGAACAAAATATTGTTTGGAATACACATCTGTACGTACATGGCGTGTAGATGCAACAAACGAAAAGGGTTCGGGCATTTTCGCGAGGTCAAATGGGGCTTGACAAGGTATGCATTGAGAGCGATTTGGGCGCTCTGGCGTACGCGGACCCATGGGCGTATTTTCCCGAAATGGAACGCCGAGAACTCCCCGCGGCCGGGCGGGTTGGATCCTTATGGGGCAGGGCTGCGGAATCCCGCCGTGCGGCAGAACGCGGAATGCGGGGCTCCGCTAACGGGACTCCGCTGACCCAGGGGCTTCTCCGGTTACTTCCCCTTCCAGTAGGCTGCAATGTGGGCCGGATGCGCGACAAAAACTTTTCCTACTAAACTTCCTTCCGCCCGTGGCGGCTTGAGATACATGGCGGCCGCCAATTCGTTGGGCGGCAGGTCTCGGTCTTTCCCTTCTTTGTTGTGAAAGAGGAAGAAGCCGTCGTGCGTCTCACAAAAGAGTTCCGGAGGTCCGGCCACGTAATCCCGAATCTGCTGGGGCGAGAATTCCTCATCGTCCGGCATGGCCGGCACGATTTCACCGCTGGTCTTGATGATGAAGCTCAGATTGATCAACTCGTCCGTGGGACCCAGATTCATCGCACCCTCCGCCAGCGACGCGCTCGCTTCGAGATAGTCTAGTAACATAGTAGACAACATAGACATTACTGAAACGGTTGTCAAGCGGAAAATGGGGGGGGCCGGCGGCCCCATTTCGGCGCATTTCCTTGGGAGAACTAGACGACCAACAGCCGATGGAATCGGTTGTTCTTGCCTATCGTCTGCAATACCTCGAAGACGAGGTCGCCGAAGCGATATTGGGATTCAGAGTACGCCTTGCTCGTTTCTGGGTCCATGAAGCGCTGGATGAGGTCGTCTTCCGACGCGTCAGTTTGAGCCAGAAACTGTTCATAAAGACTCAGTAGTTCCTCGATCTGGGAACGAGCGTCACTTGCTTCCGCCTGGCGAGAGAGCCATTCAAGGCGCTCGGTCGGGGTGAGGGCTATCATACCGACAATATCCTCGGGGCTCACGGTCTTCTTTCGCAGGAAGAGCAGGAGTAGGTAGAGAAGGGCGGAGTAGCAGGTCAGAAGGCGACTGTGTTTCAACTTGTAGTTCTTTATTTTTCTTTTCGCTTTCTTGGCGGGCGGGGCGCTCTGGGTCCGAGCCTCGTAATTTGCGCAAAACGTCCGCCACATTCTCAAAATATCGTTCGCCAGAAAACCGGGTACGAAGTCGCTCAAATGATCCTTGTAGTCCTTGCAATACGCTTGAACAACTGCCGGGATCACTTCCTGATAGACTGCCGCACCGAGGAGTGGCCGACTCTCAAGGAGAAGTAAAAGCCGAGCCGTGAATGTATTGCTGACATCGTCCTCAGGCTTGCCGAGCGTACCAACGAGATCTTCGACCGTATAGTGGGTTAAATATGCGCCCTCGCCCGAGAAGTCGGGGATGCCGAGTTTTCTGGTGGCTCGAATGAGGTCTGATTTGATCAGGGTTTCGTTGAGGGCGCCGAGACTTCGAACGCCGCTCTCGCCCTTTCCTACGATGAAGAGATCCAGATCGCTGTGGCGGCTCGCCTCTCCGCGCGAGAACGAGCCTGTCATGTAGACGCAGGCTACTTCAGAACAGAGATTCTCGGCTTCTTTGAGTTCGCGACGGAGACTTTCGATTCGTTCGGCGGTCTGTTTGCGCCTGCGCTCAAGGAGTTCTCCCATGCACGCCCTCCCATTCAAAAACCCGGGCAAAGATTTCGGCCTGTTCGATCGCGTCTTCCAAGGCGTGATGCGTGTGCCTGCTCTGTGGGCGAAGGTTAGGGAGTAGTTTCGATTTGCCCGCCTCAGAGATCGGGACCCCGGCCTTCACGGCAAATGCCGTTTTGATGTCGAAGCAAAGCGAATGATTAAATGGCGACCCAGCAGCCGAAAACTTTGTGAAATACCAGTACAGCCAGGACCAGTCAAAGCTTAGAGGATAGGCTACGAGAATCGGGTTGGCCTCGCCCGCGGCCTGCCTGATCCACTGCGCCGCGTCGGTCATTGCTTTCTCAGGCGATTGCCCTTCCCGGATGAGACGGTCGCGATCAAGACCGTTCACTCGTAATGCTTCGGGTTGGAAATCGTTTGAGATCGGCTTCAGCTCACAATAAAAGCTCTGCTGGTAGTTGTCGGGAGCCGTAAAATGCGTGCCGTCGAATTTGCCGGCGAACACAAGAGCGAAAGAGAGGATCGAGAACGGACCTGGGATTGGGCCGTCGGTTTCGACATCGGCGGAGAAGTACACGTCGACGGCGCGCTTCATGGACGCACTGGCCTTCTCGCCGGGGTGCTCAATTGCGTTGCTTGAAGTCGCTGGACGCGTGGTCAACACAGAATTCATTAGATGCTCAACGGCGGATCGGGAGTGGTGTACAGGTGAAAAGTATAGTCGAGGACGGATCGGCGCTCGACGCTTTCTTTTTGTGCTGATGATAGAAAAGCCCAAGTGGGGCAGGATCGTGGAATCCCACCTTTCGAAAGGCGAAGCTGTGAAAAAACCACCGGCGAAGTTAATTGACAGAGTTGAGAAGCAGGGTAAGCTCGGGGCATGAGCGAGCCCTTAATCCGCAGGATCAATCGCGAGCAGATGTGTTGGCGAGCCGTGGATGTGGAGCAGTTGATCGAAGAGGGTCATCCGGCGCGGGCCATCTGGGAACTGGTGGGGCGGCTGGATCTGGAGGGTTTCTACGCGGGCATCGAATGCAGCGCCGAAGAAGGAGGGCGTCCCGCCTATGATCCCCGCTTGCTGATCAGTCTGTGGATTTATGCCTACAGCCAGGGGATCGGGTCGGCGCGGGAGGTGGCGCGGCGCTGCGAGTGGGAACCGGCGTTCGAGTGGCTGACGGGCCGCGAAACCGTGAACTACCACACGCTGTCCAGTTTCCGAGTGGAGTATCGGGCGGAGTTAGATGAGTTATTCACGCAGGTGCTGGCGCTGATGAGCGCGGAAGGGCTGATCACACTGGAGCAGGTGGTGCAGGACGGGACCAAGATCAAGGCGCAAGCGGCGAGCGACAGCTTTCAAGGCGAGGCGAAGATTGCGGAGCATCTGGAGCGGGCGCGACGGCGCGTGCGCGAGATGGGGGAACCGGATCAGGAAGAAGGGGGGAGCCGGGCGGAACAGGCACAACGGCGAGCGCGACGCGAGCGGCAACAGCGGTTGGAGCAGGGACTCGAAGAGCTGCAGAAACTGCGTCCCAGCAAGCCACGGGCGCGGGTGAGCGTGAGTGAACCGGAGGCGCGCCGGACGCGGCAGGCCGACGGGGGCATCGCGCCCAACTACAACGTGCAAATCTCGGCCGATGCAGCGCAGTCGCTGATCGTGGACGTGAAGGTGACACAAGCCGCCAATGACAGCGAGCAACTGGCGCCGGCCGTCGGACGTATCGCCGCTCGACTGGGCCGCAAGCCGCGACAGATGCTGGCCGATGGAGACTTCACCAATCGCCGCAGCATCGAGGCGATGGCGGAGTTGGAAGTGGATTACGTGGGCAGCTTACGCAAAGGCGGCGCGGAGAAAGACAACACCGGCACCGGACGTTTCACGGCTGCCGTCTTCGTCTACGATCCCGAGCACGATCGCTACTCGTGTCCGGGAGGCAAGCATCTCCGTTACGAAGGACGGCACAAACACAAGACGGGAAACTTTTTCTACCGCTATGAAGCCCGCGCCGAGGACTGTCAGAGCTGTCCGCTGCAACCGCAATGTTGTCCAAGCAATCAGCATCGCGGCCGTGGACTGTTGCGCACCGAAGAAACCGCGGCCATGATCGCCTTTCGCCAGAAGATGGCTACACCCGAGGCGCAGCAGCAGTATCGCCGACGCAGCCGGGTGATCGAGTTCTGCCACGCCTGGATCAAAAGCAAACTGGGATTGCGCCAGTTCCACCTGCGCGGCCTGGCCAAAGTGCAAATGGAAATGCTCTGGGCCTGCCTCACCTACAACCTGCAACAATGGATTCGCCTGCGCAAACTACAACCCGCAACCGCCTAACCCCGCAGCGAGAAATCGAGAAACACCTTGCGCCAATCAAACTACCCCTCCAGTCCCCGCAACCCCTTCACCAACCCGCGCTCTTTCTTATTTAGGGGTTGCCGAAGACGGTTTTTTCACAGCTTCAAACCTCGAAGGATGTGGCTCCCTCGGTGGGAATAGGGCTTAGAAGTGCGTCACCCGCCCCTGATCCCGGTTTGTCTAAGCTAGGCAGTATGTTCATCATCCCGCTGAGCCTCGGCAAATTCACATCCCTGCTGGATGGCAATGATCACATTCTGCATTTCCGGATCAATCTCATTGTTGCGAAGCTCGCGCGCCAGCCTACGTGCGCCGAAAGAGACTCCAAATCGGTTCTGGCTCCACTCGGATAATTTCGAGAGTAACAGTTTTCCCGAGACCACGGAAAGCTGCCCGTCCGAGGTTTGCCACGCCTTGTCAATTCGTTTTCGGGCGATTTCGTTCGCGAATTTGGTCCCCTTCGCTCTGTTTTCCGTGAGAACCTCCTGAGCAATCGCGTCAAAAGCCGCATCCTTTTGAGTCGCAGCGATCTTTTCGAGCCGCGACCTTACTCGATTCTCGGTAGGGCCATCCACATCAGAACGCGATTTCGAGAGTATGACTCGGCATATCGCACTCGGAACAAGCAGATAGTTTTCAATTTCTTTCCGCGCCCAAATGTGCAAGCAAACACCCAGTCGGACCGCATCCTCAAACCGACCAGCGATTGTCTCATCAGTGTGATAATCGGAGTCGAGCAAGCAGTATGTGCGAATTTCTTCGCCTATCGCATTCGTCAGCAGCATTTTGGATCCCACGGCATAGTTCCATCCGCCCCACCCTCCGATCGGCATGTTCGGTATCGCGTCTAGGGGTTCAGTCGCCCTCGGGACGAGAGTATTCTGAAACTGCTTCAGAAGCTCGATATCCTTTCCTTCAAGAAGTAAGCATTTTCTTGAGGTCGACAATCGTGCTAAGTTCAGGTTGTGGACGCCTCCAATTTGATCGATGATGCGCTGCACCGCCGGAAAGGAATCCGCGAACTTTGCCTCTCTTCGGTCTTGATCGACCACCAAAATTTCCTCAGGGCCCACTTCGGCCATGATCTCTATTGAGTGGGTCGCAACTATTAGCTGCTGATTTCTCGACTTGGCAAGGCGGATGAGACGCCTCTGGAGGTCCGCATGCATGTAGACGTCGGGCTCATCGAGTATGACGGTGTCGACATCCTTCGAGCGGGCCAAAAACCACATAGTCTGCAGCCACATTTGCAGACCATGTCCCATCCAGCTCACCTCGGCCACAAAGTTGCCATCTCTGACAAGTAGGGATAATGTCGTGTCCGGTGCCCTGCCATTCTTGCTGAGTTCTTTTATCTTGAGGCCAACCCAGGTATCCTCCGCAATTCGCTTGAATTCCTCAAAATGGTTGGGAAAAACGAGCAATTGATTCCTAAAATGCAAAGGCGCCAGCGATGAGGAGACCACATTGCGAACGTAGTCCGTCCCCAGAAGCTTCTCTTCCTTAAGCAAAGGGCCAACCTGTGGAAGGGAATTCACCGTGGACATATTCATTGACTGAGCCTGTCCTTTTGTGGAAACAACGCTGCCACGTTTATTTTGAATAACAGCGTGGATCTGCGGTTCATTTCGTTCTCTTCCTATAAATATCTGAATTGAGCCGCCAGTCGAAAACTCTGCCGTAATAACTGATGGGGGATCACTATATCGGTGGAAAACTGTTGTGAAGTCGAATTCAAAGCCTCGAAGCGAGGGAGAGACGCCTCGGTACGCCCTTGGCGCTTCTAGCCACGCGGGCACATTCATGAAATTGAGATGCGGGGCACGACTGATAATCAGAGATATTAAACGCAGCGCCTCAACGATCGTCGACTTGCCTGCATTGTTCCGCCCCACGATTATGGTCGTCGGTCGGAGCGGGACCATGTGATCCTTAAAGCATCTAAAGTTTTGAAGCCTCAATGATTTCAGCATCTGTTATGGTCGTCTCGCCCTAACATCTTCTTGAAAAGCAAAAAGGACATGGCGTTCGCCATGCCCTCTCATAGCTGGACGTCTTTATGCGTTAACAACTTGTAACCCCGAGTCGCCGCGCTGCGATTCTAGCTGCACCCGCTCGTGCTCCCGCAGCTCATGCACTTGTAGCAGCTCCCGTTCCGCACCATGATCGAGCCGCAGACGTGGCAACTGGGTGCGTCGCCTAGGTCGATCATTCCGGCTAGGGCGTCGGCGGCGTGGATGCTGCCTGCTCTTGTGTCTCGGTTCTCAGTTCCTGGGTCGCGGCCTTGCGTCGGTGGTCGCGTTCAGTATCGCCTGCTTCTCCGGAGGTGGCCTATGCGCAGCTTTTTGGGCGCAGGTTTTCGAAGAGGAACTGCTGCTGTCCGGTCAGGAAGCGCATCTGCAGCCAGCGGAAGATGTAATCCATGATCGACTTGGCGAAGCCGATGTCGGGATTGTTGGACCAGCCGCTGGGCTCGAAGCGGGTGTGCGCGAATTTTTCGCAAAGCAACTTCAGCGGTACGCCGTGCTGCAAAGCCGATCGAGACGGCTAGCGCGAAGCTGTCCATCAGGCCGGAGACGGTGGAGCCTTCTTTGGCCATCTTGATGAAGATTTCGCCGGGATCGCCGTTGGGGTAAAGGCCGACGGTGATGTAGCCTTCGTGGCCGGCGATGTTGAATTTGTGCGTGACCGACATACGTTCATCTTTTAGGCGGTGACGGACGGCGCGGGGCGGCGCGTTCAGGTCTTCCTCTTGGACGTAGGCTGCGGCTGCGTTGCGGGCGGCGTCGTCTTTGGTGGAGTTGGCAGTCTTTGAGCCGGCGGCTGATAGCGGCTGCGATTGCTTGCAGCCATCACGATAGACGGCTACGGCTTTCAGGCCCAGCTTCCAGGCTTGAATGTAGGCTTCGGAAATATCTTCTACCGTGGCGGCGTTCGGGAGATTGACGGTTTTTGAAATCGCTCCCGAGATGAAGGGCTGGGCTGCGGCCATCATCTTCAGGTGGCCCATGTAATGAATTGAGCGCGTGCCTTTAGCGGGCTTGAAGGAGCAGTCGAAGACGGCCAGATGGTCGTCTTTAATGTGGGGCGCGCCTTCGATCGTGCCGGTGGCGTCTACGTAGGAGACGATCGCGTCGGCCTGCTCGTGCGTGTAGCCCAGCTTGAACAGGGCGCTGGGGACCGTGTTGTTCACGATCTTGATCATGCCTCCGCCTACTAGCTTCTTGTACTTAATAAGAGCTAAGTCGGGCTCGATGCCGGTCGTGTCGCAATCCATGAAGAAGCCGATTGTGCCTGTGGGAGCCAGGACCGTGACCTGGCTGTTGCGGTAGCCGTGCTTTTCTCCGCTCGAGAGAGCTTCATCCCAGCACTGCTTGCTGGCTTCGTAGATCGAAGCCGGGACGTTCTCTGCTGTTGATGTTGTTTACTGAAGCCCGGTGCATTCTGATTACATCGAGGAACGGTTCGCGGTTGAGATAGTAACCGGGGCAGGCTGCTCCGGGCATGTCTTCGGCTTTTGTAACTCCGAGGCGCGTTTGGACTGTGCTGGTTGCTGGTCCTATCGGCTCGCATTGTTCGGCTATGCGGCTGGATTGCAGATAGGCCTGTCCGCACATGATGGCGGTAACGCAGGCGGCGTAGTCGCGTCCGGCGTCGGAGTCGTAGGGGAGTCCGGCGGCCATCAGCAGCGCGCCCAGGTTTGCGTAGCCGAGACCCAGCGGGCGGTAGTCGTGCGAGTTGCGGCCGATCATCTCTGTGGGATAGCCGGCGTTGTCGACCAGAATTTCCTGCGCGGTGATTACTACATCGACCGCATGGCGTAGGCTTCCACGTCGAACGTGCCGTTGGGCGCGAACTTCAGCAGGTTCAGGCTGGCGAGGTTGCAGGCTGAGTCGTCCAGGAACATGTACTCGGAGCACGGGTTCGCTGGCGTTGATGCGCGCCGTGTTCTTGCTGGTGTGCCAGCGGTTGATGGTGCTGTCGTACTGCATGCCGGGATCGCCGCACTGCCAGGTGGCTTCGGAGAGCCTGTTCATCAGCTCTTTCGCCGGATAGGTGTTGATGACTCGGCCGTCGACGATCGAGCGCGTGGAGAATTCGGTGTCGCGCATTACGGCGACCATGAAGTCGTCGGTTACGCGGACGCTGTTGTTGGCGTTCTGGAAGAAGATGGAGCTGTAGGCGTCGGAGTCGGGATGGGAGCCGTCGTAGCCTTGCGCTACTAACGCGTGCGCCTTGGCTTCTTCTTTCTGCTTGCACTCGATGAAGTCGACGATATCGGGATGGTCGATGTTGAGGATTACCATCTTGGCGGCGCGGCGGGTTTTGCCTCCGGACTTGATTACGCCGGCGAAGGCGTCGAAGCCTTTCATGAAGCTGAGCGGGCCGCTGGCGGTGCCTCCGCCCGAGAGAGTTTCGGTCGAGCTGCGCAGCGGGGAGAGATTCGTGCCGGTGCCGCTGCCCCACTTGAAGAGCATGCCTTCGGTCTTCGCTAGCGTCAGGATCGAGTCGAGCGAGTCTTTGATGGAATTGATGAAGCAGGCGGAGCACTGCGGGCGCGTGTAGCCCGTCACGCCGAATTCGACTTGCTGCGTGGCGGCGTTCCAGTGCCAGTTGGTGGCGTCGGAATTGGGCTCGATGCGATCACAGCCGACGTTGAACCAGACGGGCGAGTTGAAGGCGGCGTACTGGCGGATCAGGAGATGGACGAGCTCGTCGTGGAAGGCGGAGGCGTCGTCGGCGGAGCGGAAATAGCCGTCTTTTATGCCCCAGTCGCGGATGCTCTCAGCCACGCGGGCTACTAGCTGGCGGACGCCGGTTTCGCGCTCATCTTTATTCATACGGCCGTGCAGGTATTTTGAGGCTACGATGTTGGTGGCCGTCATGGACCAGTCTTTGGGGACTTCGACGTCCTTCTGCTCGAAGATGATGCCGCCCTGGGAGTCGGTGATCGAGGCGGTGCGCAGTTCCCATTCGACGCCGTCGTAGGGAGAGACGCCGGGCTTGGTGAAGAGGCGGCGGAAGGCCAGGCCGGGAGCCTTCTTCTTATTCGTGCTGGCGCTATTGGTGCTGGCGCCGGCGCCGACAGCGGGCTGCGACTTAATTTGGTCTTTTTCCTTCACGGCTGGTTCCTTCACGCCTGATTCTTTCACTTCTGCCATTTCTCTCTCCTAATTAGATGATTACGGAATGAAATCGATATTGCGCAAAACCTTTGCATGCATGAGTTGCAAGCCCGTTTGGATCGCACGGGCCGAGGCGGCGCGGTCCTAACGGCCGCGCTTCCAGCAGCCTGGCCTAGGTAGCCAGGCCGGCTTCCGGCTTCTTGCGATAGCTGTGTTCTGGGAGCGCCGCGCGATCAACCTGCGACATCAGGTCGATGGGCAACGCGTAAATCGGCAAGTCCGCCTGTCCCGCGGCTGGCAAATCGCTGGTAGGGCATTCGATGCCATGCCGTACAAAGGAGGCGGCTACTAGTTCGATCAAAGTTTCCATCATGGGGGCTCCTCAACTGCCGCAAATCGAACGACGAAGCTGCCTCAAGCAGCAGCCTCATCCACCAAATTGTTTGAATGATTCCCCCCGGGGGGATTGCCTGGACGAACCAAACCGGGGGAAGTCACCGCGAAACTCCATCCGCCAGGGGGATGGTCCCGTTAAGGAGGGAACGCCAAGTCACCGCAACTTTGAGCGTCGCCCCTGCGTTTGTGGGTCGCCTCCTTATTGATGTGGAGGTCTCATGAAAATGCCCTTGGGATGCTTAACGTACAACCACCAGTAGTGCGTGTCAAGCAAAAAGCGCAACATATGGTGGCTCTACCGTGCTATGGGTATCCGATTAAGGAATACCTACGACGAATCTTCCAGGGGACTTGGCAAAGCTCTCCTTGAGGTTGTTCATTCCTGGTACTCACGCCATGGCCTGTGGGCGATCTTCGCCCTGAGGAGCCCGCGGCGTAGTTCGGGCGGTAATGCCGGGCGAGCTACGTTCGAGTGAATCGCCGTTTTGCGGATCGAGTCGAGCGGGCGTGATTGGCACATACGTGTCTTCAAAAAACGCCTTGGTCGCGATGCGGCGGATTCCATTCGAGGTTTCGACGAGGTAGTCGCCGGGGCGGCCAACGTGCTCGTGGCCGAGGGGATCGATAAAGGAGATCGGTTCGGTGAGTTGACGGGCGCGCACCAGAAAGCGGGTGCAGTACATATTCCAACTGTTCTTGCTGATCATGATTCTCTCACTCGCAATTTCGATTGCGATTCTGCGCCGGATTTCCCGGCTCGATTGTTTGTTGGAGTGGTGCGACTCTACGCGCAGAAGGGGACGCGGTCAATTACACATGAATGGTGCAACCGGTGGATTTTTGGGAATGAATTGAGGGGGTGGAATCGAGAGCAGGCGACACTCCAGTGGGGGCGCGAATCGCACACTCTCAGCGGATCTTGCGGGAGTGCAGAGATGCGGGGAGAAGTCGAGGGCGCGGCACGAGACGCAATTTGCACACGCGGTGCACAGGATAGTCAGAAGAGCAACTTCGGATTGCGAAGGGTCCAGACTCGGTGGTCAAGAAAAGATCCACCCATCGCGAAGAGCCTGCGATGGGTGGGTGAAGCTATTGAAGGAACATATTGAACTTGCTGGTGATGGTTGAGGTGCCGACGGTGGTCGTAATGGTAACGTTGGCAACACCCTTCACTGGATTTATGCAGCTTTCCGTGCTCCCCGCGCAATAGCCATTGCTGGGTCCGGTTTGTCCCAGGGTTCCAAAAGCAACGTCGTCTGAAACAACGATGACGGAACCTGCTGGGAACGGGTTGGGGCCAAAGTTGAATGGGCCCGTGTCCAGAACGAAATTCTTTCCTTGTTTTACGACGATGGAGACAACAAGATTGTCGGTGTTGTTGCCCGTGTCGTCTTCGTAAAACCAGAAAATCTGACCGCAATTCGGGCTTGTCGAGGTATTGGCGTCGCAGTTGGCGAGCGACTGTGAGTAGGCCACCGATCCGAGGACGACGCCGCCGGCTGCGATGCTGGCGCAATCCGCGTCATTCGGATTACCTCCGCCGGGGAAGCAGGGCCACTCGTCGTTGCCGCTGCCGTCGACGGGTGGAAGGACACCGAACCCTGACATCAACTGCTCGAGCGTTTTCTTTTCGGTGCGGCCTTCTGAGTGAACGCCATTCTGGCTAACGGCGCGAACCTGCAGGTGATGCACAGTTTGAGCTGACGCTGGTTGGCCGCTAACAATGAAGGCAACAACCGCGACACATACGAAGAGCTGGAACAAACGGAATTTCTTCATTCGAACACCTCCTCTAAGACTGATGGGCCGGCGGATGAGGTCCGCGAGCGCGTGAAGGCGGCAAGTATGCGGTAGTCCGAATGGCTTGTCAACGGAGTTGAGCGACGCGCCATCGCATAGCAGATTTGTTGCAACAAAGTGCACATCCAGTCGCGCTGATCGCACATTCGCCCTGGAGAAAAACGAAAGCTCCCGGCGATCCCGCGAGCGCCGGGAGCTTGAACCTTAGCAATGCCTATCTATTTCTTAGTACAACCTTGTCCACTCGTGATGCTGGTCAGGATATTGTTGGCGGCGGTCAGCGACTTACTGTAGCAATAACCGCTGATATCGTAGTCGTAGTAATTCTGCGCGCTTGACTGATTCTGGTTGCCGGTGATCTGGAAACTTGAATTGAAATCGAGCGCGTCGGTAGGCGTCACGCTGTTGTTGAGCACGCTGAACGAAACGACATTCCCGTTGAGCGTTCCTTTTGCTTGTGCTGCGTAGTTCTGGTTCACGGTGGTGGTTTGCGTGCCGGATCCATCCGGATTAAACAGCAGCACGATATCCATGCTCATCGGCCAAGCGGTGCTGACGTCGTTGACGTGCGTTCCAGCCGAGTCGACGACCGTGGTGGTCGAGTCGATGTTTGTGCCTTGCGTGATGTCCTGCTCGTAAGTGTTGCCGTTGATGGTGAACTTTTGCAGGTTGGAGAAGTTGATAGTTTGCGCGAGCGTGGTCGTCACCGGGCCGGAGGATGTGTTGACGTACCCTGAGATGGTGAAGTTGTGGGTGGAACCTGTGTTGACCTTTCCGCTTACGTCACCGTTCGGCGAAACGTTAAGGCTCTCGGTGATCGAGGGCGACGGCGCGGTCAGCGTATTCTGCGTGACGCCGCCTGTCACCTGCGTTGAACCGTGATCGAGATAGAGTAGAAGTGAAGCGGTGGCCGAGAAATAATCTGCCGCGTTGTAGACGCTCATCGAGATAGTGTGCTGGTTGCCATCGTCGAGCAGGGCGGCGAAGGGTGTGAGGTCGACGCGATACGGGACGAAGTTCAGCGTTTGAACGCCGGGGATCGGGAACCAGAGATAGGGATCGATGCCGCCGGTGAAGATCCATGGATAGACGGGAGCGACGCCGGCGGGTGTGCCGTCGATCGTGATTTCGGATTCGCGGAAAGCCGTGTTGGGGCAGCTCTCCAGTTCTCCGCTGACGTCGTTTGGAACGCACGTGTACCAGAACTCGTCATAGTTCTGGCTTTGCGCGAAGACGTCGAGATCGGCGCGCTGAATGTTAGTGGGTAGCGTGAGCGTCTGCGAGAGTGAAGGCTGGCAGCATTGTCCGGTCGTGTCGAGGGCCACGGTGCCGCCCGTCGGACCGCCGGAGAAGGCAATCACCTGGTCGGCCGCTACCGGGGCCGACGCTTTCGGCGACGGCGGATAGAATTCCATCGTTACGGTTCCGAAGATGACACCCGTGTAAGTCTGGTTCACGAGGTTGCCGATGTCCGCGGTTCCGTCCTGCGGGGTCGTGAAGATCGAGCTGTAATCGGTAAGGTCGCGCTGAATCTGCCAGTGGCGGGCGGTGCTATGGCTGGGCTCGGAGGTGGTGCCGAAATAAATGTTGGTCGGGCCGAGCCAGATGTTGGCCGTGCGATCGTACTGCCTTCCGGCCGTGACGGAGAAGTTGCCAACCAGAATGACTTTTGCCCAGGGCGCGGGGCAAGCGGCGGGCGGAGCGTAGGAAAAGCTTCGGGGACTAAAATCGTCAAAACGATAATGCTTGAAGAGAACGACTTTGCAGGGATGCGTGTTGGGATGCGGAACGGGCGGATCGGCAGTGGCGGTGTTCGAAGAGCCAACGCCGGCGAAGGCGAGGGTTGAGAAAACTGCAATGAGCGGCGCGAGAAAAGCAACCTTCGAGAAGCGGGAGATGGTCATGGGGAAGCCTCCTTGGAAGTTGGGAGTCGGATGCTGGTTGGGAAGCGTTTCTCCGCGAAAACCCGCGGTGGAAAAGGAGTTTAGTAGGTTGAAGGCGCGGACGTCAAGGGAGGCCGGGGCCAGGTCGTGAATCAGTTTGCGAAGGCGTCGACCACGAAGGGCACGAAGGCCACGAAGGAAAACCTCGCATGCGGACAAAATTCTTGAAAATTCCGATCACACTAACAGCCGCTCTAATTTGCACTTTCATGTGCGCTGGCGTGTTTGCCGAAGAGACACCGGGTTCGTCCGAGACGCAAACCCGGGTGGTGGTCCTTGGCGCCGGGGCGCCGGCTCCCGATCCTGAGCGCTCAGGGCCGGCCCTCGCGGTGGTCGTGAATGGTCGTGCCTATCTGGTGGATTGTGGTCCGGGGATCGTGCGGCGGGCCGCCGCCGCTTTTCAAAAGGACAGCATCAAGGCCCTCGACGTTACCTCGTTAAATATTGTGTTTATCACGCATCTGCATTCCGACCATACGCTGGGATATCCCGACCTGATTTTTTCGCCGTGGGTGATGGGAAGAGCAGAAGTGCTGCAGGCCTATGGCCCGCATGGCTTAAAGAGTATGACTCACCATATTGAGCGGGCCTGGGCAAAGGACATTCGCGTTCGCCGCGAAGGCCTGGAGCAAGCGAACGCCACCGGCTACAAGGTGGATGTGCACGAGATCAAGCCGGGCGTTGTGTATCGCGACGAAAACGTCAAGGTGACGGCGTTTCTCGTGAAGCATGGAATTTGGAAAGAGGCTTACGGCTACACGTTTGAAACCAAGGACCGGAAGATTGTCATCTCTGGAGACACGGCTCCGACCGACGCGGTGGTGAAGGCCTGCGACGGCTGCGACGTTCTTCTGCACGAAGTCTACAACGCGAAGGGCGAGCAGCTGCAGATTCCGCACTGGGGCAAATATTTTCGGAGCTTCCACACGTCGCCGGCGGAGCTCGGCGACATCGCTCGCCGGGCTCATCCCAAGCTTCTGGTCGTGTATCACCAAGTATTGCTGAGCCTGCCGGAAGAGGATTTGGCGCAGCAGATCGGGAAAGAGTATTCGGGCAAGTGGGTAATGGCGAAGGATCTGGGAGTCTATTGAGGTCGGAGGTTCGAGGTCGGAGGTCGGAGGTACTGGATGCACATGCTACGAACGCGGTTTGCGCGCGACATCGTCACCGAATTCCTGCCGCCGGCACGGCGCAGCAAGACGCAGCGCGTGATTATTTTGTGCGACGGCATGCCGTCCATTCCTCGCAAGCAGCCGCTCGCCGAATTTCTTTCTACGAAGGGATATTGGGTCTTTTATCCGCGCTATCGCGGCTCGTGGGAGAGCGGCGGGAAATTCCTGGCGCGCTCGCCGCATGAGGATATTCTCGATGTGATCGGCGGATTGGAGAAGGAATTTCGGGAGCTGGCGTTCGGGCGGCGGTTTCGGGTGCGGGCTGAAGAAATCTTCGTGATCGGGGGAAGCTTCGGGGGCGCGGCTGCCATCCTCTGCTCGCTCGATCGGCGCGTGAAGAAAGTGATTGCCAATTGTCCGGTGGTGGACTGGGCGATTTTGGCTCGTGAGCAGCGGAAAGAGACCTCGAATCCGAGTTACGCGGCGTACATTCGCGACGCATTTGGAGTGGCCTACCGCTTATCCGACCGTAATTGGAAAAAACTCGCCGACGGAAAGTTCTATAACGCGAGTTATCGCGCTAAAGAAATTAACGGCGCGAAGATCATGATGTTTCATGCGCAGGATGATCCCTATGTGCCGTACCATTCGGTAGTGAAGTTCGCGAAAAAGACAGGAGCGAGGCTGAAGCTATTTCGTCGTGGCGGGCATTTAAGTACGGACATGATTGTCCGAAAATATTGGCAGAACATCGCGAGATTTTTTCTCGCCTAAGCAGCGCGGGCGGGGGCGCCCGCGCCACACTGACGATCAGAGCTTGTTCAGGCCGTCTAGAGCAGCGACCTTGTAGGCTTCAGCCAGCGTTGGATAGTTGAAGATTGTGTCGCGGAAATATTCGATGGTGCCGCCCATCGCTAGCACAGCCTGGCCGATGTGAATAATTTCGGCGGCGCGATCTCCGATGATGTGGACGCCCAGCAGCTTGAGGGAATCGGGGTCGAAAAGAATCTTGACCAGGACCCTGGTCATCCCCAAGCATCTGGCCTTTGGCCAATTCAGAATAACGGGCCAGGCCAATTTCGTAGGGCGCCTTCTTTTTCGTCAGCTCTTCTTCCGTCGCGCCCACCATGGAAATTTCGGGGATCGCGTAAATTCCGTACGGGATCAAATGAGAGACCATCTTGCTGGGCTTGCCGAACATGTGGCAGCTGGCGAGCCGGCCCTGCTCCATGGAAGTGGAGGCGAGCGCCGGGAACCCGATGACGTCGCCGGCCGCGTAGATGTGCGGGACGGTCGTTTGATAATTGTCATTCACGATGAGTTTGCCGCGGCCATCGGGCTGGATGCCGGCTGCTTCGATGTGGAGCATGTCGCTATTGGCCTGGCGGCCGACGGAATAAAGCAACACCTGCCCGCGCACTAGCTTGCCGCTTTCGAGTTTGGCAAAGACTTGCGAGCGTTCCTCATCGTAGCCGATGGAGACTACTTTCTCGCCGAGGCGGAATACCGTGCCCAGTTGGCGCAGTTGAAAGCACAGGCTCTCGATAATTTCGCGGTCGACGAAGTCGAGCAGCGTTGGGCGCTGATCGAGGAGAATTACCTTGACGCCCAGCGCGGCGAACATCGAGGCATATTCGAGGCCAATGATGCCCGCGCCGACCACGATCAGCTCGCGGGGAATCTCTTCCATGCAATGGATCAGATCGGAATCGAAAATTCTTTTGTTGTCGATCGGGATGCCGTCGTCATGAGCGGGGCGCGTGCCGCAGGCGATCAGGATATGCTCGCCGCGAATGTGCTGGGTGCCGTCGGCGTTGTTGATTTCGATGGTATGCGGATCGACGAAATGAGCGTCGCCAGAGAATGAGGTGAGATAGTTACGGCGGAGCTGCGATTTGATGACTTCGACTTCGCGCGACATGACCGATTGGGCGCGGAAGACGAGGTCCGACATCTGGATGCGATCTTTGAGCACGTAGCCGCGGCCGTAGAACGTTCGCTGGCGCAGGCCACTCAGGTAGAGCACGGCTTCGCGGAACATCTTGCTGGGGATGGTGCCGGTGTGGACGCACACGCCGCCGATGGTGCGTTCGCGGTCGACGATGGCCACTTTCTTCCGGAGTTTGGCGGCGCAGATGGCGCCCTTTTGTCCGGCAGGACCGCTACCGATTACGACCAGGTCGTATTCATTCGCCTGCATAGGGTTTGGCCCAATTGGCTATTATCGGCAGGAGTGCGGCTGCGGTCCAGCGGCAAAGGGGAGAGGGCTTCGGTTCGGGCGAGGAATTAATGATTCCTTAATGAAGTTGGGCGCGAGTTGTGGGAAAGAGAAAGCCGGGTTTACACCCGGCTTTGGTTACCTTTCGGCATACGCGGGCGAGGCCGCCTGCGCCACATCGAGCAGATTACTTTGCTGCCTGGAACCGCTTATTGATTTCTTCCCAGTTGACGACATTCCACCACGCGGCCAGATACTCCGGACGGCGGTTGTTGTACTTCAGGTAGTAGGCATGCTCCCAGACATCGTTGCCGAAGATGGGCTTCAGTCCCTGCGAGATTGGATTGTCCTGGTTCGGCGGTCGACAGGATTTTTACTTCGCCTTTGTTATCGGCCGCGAGCCAAACCCATCCGCTGCCGAACTGGCCTGCGCCGGCGGCGTTGAATTTTTCCTGGAATGTCTTGAAGTCGCCGAAGGTCTTCTTGATTACATCGCCGATTGGGCCGGTCGGGTCACCGCCGCCATTCGGCTTCATGATGTTCCAGAACATGGTGTGGTTCATGTGACCGCCGCCATTGTTGCGGACGGCGCCGCGAATGTCTTCCGGAATTGAGTTCAGGTCGCGCAACAGGTCTTCAACTTTCTTCGAGTGCAGTTCGGGATGCTTGTCGAGCGCCGCATTCAGGTTTTTCACGTAGGCGGCGTGATGCATGTCGTGGTGCAGATGCATCGTCTTTTCGTCGATGGTGGGTTCAAGAGCCGTGTACGCATACGGCAGCGGTGGCAGTTCATGCGCCATTTTCACTTCCTCCAAAACTTGTGCCATTTCGTTTTCCTCCAATGCGTTAAAGATGACGGGGTGCACTTGGAAGATTCACGAGGGCCGCGGGTGGTTGTCCGGGCGGCCCATATATTTGTAACATTTTGGGCCGCTTTGGGCTTTGCTTTGGCATGCGCTTTGGTCTGGGCGACTACAACTCAAGCTCCATATAAAGCGTGCCGGCCATTGGATTCTTGCGATAGGGCGCGATCTCTTTGAACCTGAGCTTGCGATACATCGCGACTGCGTCCTTCATCACCGGCCCGACCGTATCCAGGCGCATACGCGCATACCCGATCGCGCGGGCTTCGACAATGAGATGCTCCGCGATCGTCCGGCCGATTCCCTTTGCCTCGAAATTGCGGACGCAGATAGAGCCGCTTCATCTCGCAAATATCGGCCTCCAGCTTGTGCAGGGCGCCGCAGCCCGCAAGCTGGCCTTCCCATTCGGCGAGCAGCAAGCGTCCTTCTGGAGGCGCGTAGTCGCCGGGTAGGCCGGCCAACTCCGCGTCGAAATTCTGAAAGCACAGGCTGAAGCCGAGCGATGCCGCGTACTCAAGAAACAGCTCGCGCGCCTGCGTGATTTGTCCGGGAGCTGTCGCTGGGATTATGGTCACGCCCGTCACGTCGATATTATCGTTGCCATAAATAAGGATCGCAAACCGCGCCGTTATAATTCTTGCCAGCTTTGTAAAAGCTAGTTTTGTAACTTGCGCCAGCAGTTGTGATGCGAGGCGAGACGCCGGCGCTACAACTTTGCCACGGAGGGTTCTTGAAGGTTTTACTGCTGGAAAATATCAGCGGAGTTGCGGCTTCGCAGTTTGAAGAAGCGGGCTTTGAAGTTGAATCGCTGAAAGGCGCGCTGGGCGAGGCGGAACTGGTCGAGAAAATTCGCGGCGCTTCAATCCTGGGCGCGCGCTCGAAGACGCGCATATCGGCCGCCGTGCTGACGGCCGCGCCTGAACTCGTCGCTGTGGGAGCCTTCTGCATCGGCGTTGACAAGATCGATCGCGCGGCTTCGAGCGAGCGTGGCATCGCCGTTTTCAACGATCCGCATTCGAATAGCCGCTCGGTGGCCGAGCTCGCCATGGGCGAAATCATTCTGCTTATGCGCCGCACATTCGAAGCCAGCACGAGCCTGCACAGTGGAAATTGGAACAAATCGTCGGCGGGATCGCACGAAGTCCGCGGACTGACGCTGGGAATCGTCGGCTACGGGAAAATTGGATCGCAGATCTCGGATCTGGCTGAAGCGATGGGCATGCGCGTGGTGTTTCACGACGTCGCGCACGTGCTGGCGCGGGGAAATGCGCGGGCGGTCAGCTTCCGCGAACTGCTCGAAACTGCCGACGTCATTACCCTGCACGTCGACGGCAAGCAACAAAATCAGAATCTGATGGGCGAGGAAGAATTCGGCGCGATGAAAGCGGGCGCGTGCCTCATCAATCTGAGTCGCGGATTTGTGGTGGATCACGAAGCGCTCGCGCGGCATTTAAAAAGCGGCAAGCTGGCGGGCGCGGCGGTTGACGTTTTCCCGCAGGAGCCAGAGAGCGGCGGCGCGTTTTCGAGCCCGCTGCAAGGATTGCCTAACGTAATTCTGACTCCGCACGTCGGCGGCAGCACCGAGGAAGCGCAGCAGAACATCGGCCAATACGTCTCCGCCAAAATGATCGACTACTTCCAGAGCGGTAATTCGCTGATGAGCGTCAACCTTCCGCAGTGTCACCTCGACTATGAGCTGGGATCGCACCGCCTCATGCATATCCACCACAACGTGCCGGGAATTTTGCGCGCCATCAACGACATTCTGGCCGACCGCGGCATCAACATTGAGCGGCAGGTCCTCGACACGCGCGGAAATCTTGGCTACGCGATTTACGATATCAACCGCGCCTGCGACGCCGACCTTCTTGGAAAACTACGCGGCATTCCGCACACGATTCGAGTGCGCGTGCCGGGACAAATCCCAAGCCGGCACTAACGACTCTTTAGCGCTTTCGAGGATTTCGCCGCAAATCCCAACATCTTGTGTGCAATCCCTTGCACTTCGCTCGTTTCAAAGTTTGACTGCCTCCTGGGGATGGACTATTGTTTTCGCACGGTCGTCCGCATCGGAATGCCAGCCCCTATCACTGGCCGCTGTGGGGCAAGCCCCAACTAGTTTTCTAGAAATCTAAATCTTCGGGAGATAGCTGTGCAGACGCTGAGGCTTCGTGCGTGGACATATGGTTGGAGCATCTTGCTTTCGGTCGCCGTTGTAACATCCCTCGCCAATGCACAAATGGCGGTCACCACCTGGCACTACGACAACGCCAACTCGGGCGCGAATACGAACGAAACCATCCTTACGCCGCAAAACGTGAATGCCAACAGCTTTGGCAAGCTTTTTTCACAGTCCGTGGACGGCGTGATCGTGGGACAAGCGCTCTATCTTCCCGCCGTCACGATCTCCGGGGCCGTACACAACGTCGTCTACGTGGCCACGATGAATGACAGCGTCTATGCCTTTGACGCCGACAGCAATACGGGGGCAAATGCGAACCCCCTGTGGCACGCTACTTTTCTCTCTAAGAAGGTTGTTGCCGTGCCAGTCTCGCTTCAGGGTTGCGGGGGAACCTCGGGCTGGACCCAGGTGGGAATCGTTTCGACGCCGGTCATCGACCCGGCTTCCGGAACGCTCTACGTGGTGGCCAAGACCTACGAGAATGGAAAGTCATTCGTGCACCGTCTGCACGCGCTCGATGTGACGACGGGGCTGGAGAAATCCGGCAGCCCGGTGGTGATTGCGGCGAGCTACGAATATAACGGCCAGAATATCGTGTTCGTGGACCGGATGCAGGTGAACCGTCCCGCTCTGCGGTTGAACAATGGCAATCTCTACATCGCCTTCGGCTCAAATGGCTGCCGCAGCGGCAAAGAAGAAGGATGGGTGATGGCTTATAACGCCGCGACACTTCAGCAGGTGGGCGCGTTCGACGACGAGCCAACCAGTTCCGCTGCCGCGGTTTGGCAACGAGGAGGCGGCCTCGCCATTGACAGTGACGGGTATCTCTACGCCGCAACCGCCGACGGCCCTTTCACCGATGGCGTTGACTTCGGCGAATCCATATTCAAACTTTCGCAGGGGGACGGCACGCTCGATCTCGCGGACTGGTTCACTCCCTGGAACGAGGCCGATCTGAACAGTCACGACCAGGATTTGAGCCAGCCGGTTCTCATTCTGCCCGATCAATCAGGGCCCTATCCTCATCTTGCCGCTGAGGTCGGCAAAGAGGGAACGATCTACCTTCTCAACCGTGACGGCATGGGCCAGTTCTGCTCCACCTGCCAGAGCGGGGACACTCAAATCCCGCAGGAGTTGCAGAAGATAGTGCCCAACACCGGCGCGCTCGTCTACTGGAACAATGCTATCTATACGTCGGCCAACAGTTCGCCGATCACTGCGCTGCCCTTCATCAACGGCGTGATCGGGACAACGCCGCTTGCGCAGTCCAAGAAAGTCTCTTCGGGGCATTCACCCGTCATCAGCTCCAACGGCTCCTCGAATGGCATTCTCTGGCAACTCAACGGCAAGGATCTCTGCGCGTTCGACGCGACCACGCTGGTCGAGCTGTACAAGAGCGTCAAGGCCCACAACCATCAGGACGCGCTCCCAAACCTCCCGCACTATGCCAACATCATGGTGAACAACGGCAAACTCTACGTTGGCACCAACAACAGTTTGTACGTCTTTGGATTGGTGCAGTAGACGCTAATCGCGGAACGCCGCGCGCCGCAGACGGTCATGCACAGCCTCCCATTCAGCCGCCGCGGGAGGCAGATCAACCGCGATCCAATCGGCATTCGCGTCGTCCGCTTCATGGAGCGCGCTATAAAGGCGGGCGGCGTAATCGCCTGCGGAATGCGGCATCTGAAGCACTTCAACTCCGGTTCGGTACCGCGGGCGAGTGTGCTGTAGATAGACTCCGCGCCCCTCGGGCAGCTCTCCATTTGAAACCAGGAATAAAGGAGTTCGCGGACTGTAGTGCCGCGGATGCATTCCAGGCGCGGGGTGAGCGACGCCTTCCGGAGTCGCGGCCGAATCGATGGGACCAAGAACCGATTCGAGTTCCGCGCGCGAAATCCCGCCCGGGCGTAATAGCACGGGGCGCGCTTCCACGAGTGAGAGCACGGTCGATTCAATACCCACCGCGCATGGGCCGCCGTCGAGCACGTAGTCAACATCCGCACCCAGGCTGCGTCGCACATGTTCCGCCGTAGTCGGGGAGAGTTCGGTAAATCGATTGGCGCTTGGAGCAGCCAGCGGCACACCAGCTGCGCGAATCAAAGCGAGTGCCACGGGATGAGAGGGCATACGCAGGCCAACGGTCGTAAGACCGGCAGTGACGATAAGCGGAATTGCGCCGGACTTGGGTAGAACGATAGTCAACGGCCCGGGCCAGAATTTTTGCGTCAGGCGCTGGGCGCTTTCGGGCCAGACAGCTACCAGCGACCGCGCCATTTCAAGCGACGCAACGTGCACGATCAGCGGGCTGGTCGCTGGCCGCCGTTTGACCGCGAAGATTCTGGCTACGGCGTCCGCATCCAGCGCGTTCGCGCCCAGCCCATAAACAGTTTCCGTGGGAAAGGCGGCCAGCCGTCCCTCCCTCAGGAGGCGTGCGGCGCGATCAACTTCAGCGGCGTTCGGAGGAAGAGGCACAACCAATTTTAGACGCTATGTCGCTGCGCCGCGCCCCACCGGCAGTTGCGGCGGGGACGCGCCGCCAACTGCTTGCCCCTACCTCGTCCACTCCGGTTACTTCTTCTTTTCGTCTTCCTCCACCACCAGATTGTTGGTCACCGAAAAAATTCCCGGCACGCTGTTTGCCTGCGCGCCCGCAATTTGTTTGTCCATGGCACGCGCCACCGCACCTTCGAGCGTCACATGCCCGTTTTTCACGATGATGTGAATCGGAGGCACGGCCCGGACCTGATACTCGCTGAGCGCGGGGTTACCATAAATCGCGCGGTACACCGCCCTCCGAATGCGGTCGTCCGCGGACGATGGGGGCAGCACTTCAATATTGTTCACGACGCGCGGGACGCCCTCAATTTTCTTCACGACGTTTTCCGCGTCCGACTTGAGCACGGGCCGTGCCACCTGCCCCAACAACGTCACCGTTCCGTCGGGATCGACTTTGTACGCCAAGTTGTCAAACACTCCGTAAAAAGGAAGCATCACCAGCTCGTGCCGAACCTCCCTGGTGATACGCGCCAGGCTTTTCTGATCAAGCGTGGAGGTTTGCGCTCCGGCGAACTGAACAACCGAGCAAAGCAACGTGGCCGCTAGAACTCCCGAAAGTAACTTTGTCATGATCATCTCCCCGTGAGTTGGATTATCGAACAAGGCCCCCGGATTCTATGCAGCTCTTCAGACGCAGGATATCCGCAAAATGCCGCCTCGGACGCCATTAGAAAACAGGTATTCATCTGGTAGCTCGACCGTAGTAGAGCCGCATATTGCCCATGGAATGGCAGTAGCAGGGATGTCCCGTTCAAGCGTCCAGCGCCTGGAGCGAAAGCGTGCGCCTAGGCTGCCTTCGGCCGGCGCCGCCGTTCGCGAAAGCCCTCAATCAGCAAATAGAGCACCGGAATAAAAAAGAGATTCAGGATCGTGCTCATAATCATGCCACCGAAAACGGTCGTCCCCACCGAGTGGCGGCCGTTTTCGCCCGCCCCGCTCGCGGTGACCAGCGGCACCACGCCCATGATGAAGGCAAGCGAAGTCATGAGGATGGGACGCAGACGGATACGGGCCGCTTCCACTGCGGAGTCAAGAATGGTCATGCCGCGCTCGCGAAGTTGCTCGGCGAATTCCACGATGAGAATCGCGTTTTTGGAGGCCAGGCCGATGAGCATGACGAGTCCAACCTGGCAGTAGACATCGTTTTGGAGGCCACGCAGCCATTGCCCGCCGAGCGCGCCGAGCAGAGCCATGGGCACGGCGAGAAGAATGATGAAGGGGAGCACGAAACTTTCATATAAAGCGGAGAGCGTGAGATAGACGACGAGGGTTCCGAGACCAAACAGGATGAGCGTGGTTGAGCCGGAGGCGAGTTCTTCGAGTGAGATTCCGGACCACTCGTAGGTGTAGCCCTGGGGCAAAATCTTTGCGGAGAGCTGCTGCATGGCGTCGATCGCCTGGCCGGAGCTGAAGCCGGGCGAGGCGGAGCCATCGATTTCCGCCGAACGGAAAAGATTGTAGTGATTGATGACCTGGGGCGCGGTGCTCTGGGTGATGGTGGCGAGGTTTTCGAGCGGGACCATGGCTCCGGAATCGGAGCGGACGTAATACTGGCCGATATCCTGCGGGTGGGAACGGAATTGTTTGTCGGCCTGGATGTAGACGCGATAGGAGCGGTTATTGAAATCGAAATCGTTGACGTAGGACGAACCCATGTAGACGCTGAGGGTGTCGGTGATCTGGCTGAGCGGGATGTGGAGGCTCTTGGCCTTTTCGCGATCGATGGTGACGATGTATTGAGGATCGTTTGCGGTGTAGGTAGTGAAGAGGCCGGTGACATCTTTTTGCGGACGCTGGGCGGCGGCGCGAACCAGCTCGTGGGTCACCTTGTCGAGATCCTGGAGGGTATGGGATCCCTGATCGAGCAGTTCGTATTGGAAGCCGCCGAACTGGCCGAGGCCCTGGACGGCAGGCGGCTGGAAAGGAATGACGATGGCGCCGGAGATTCCGAAGAGTGGACCACGGAGACGGTTGAGGATGGCGGCGGCGGTGTGTTCTTCGCCCTCGCGCTTGCCGTAAGGGCGAAGAGGCAGGAAGACGAGGCCCGCGTTGGGAGTGGCCCCGCCGAAGCTGAAGCCGGCGACCGAGAAAGTGCCTCGAACTTCAGGAATATTTTTTGTGATGGCGGAGACTTGCCGGCCGATGTCGCGAGTGTATTCGAGCGAAGCTCCGGTTGGAGCCTGGATGGCGACGATGAGATAGCCCTGATCTTCGGAGGGAACGAAGCCTAGCGGCACCTTCTTGAAGACAAGGTAAGCGAGGCCGAGGCCGGCGGCAAACAAGATCAAAGCGAGGACCTCGAAACGCAAGAATGTGCGGAG
>CAWFLZ010000015.1:0-8484 GCA_963816705.1 uncultured Acidobacteriaceae bacterium | reverse complement strand
ATGAGGGAATTGCAGAAGTCAGAAGTCAGATCGCAGAGGTGAAAGCCTAACATTTTCCCCTCTGCAATCTAACCTCTTACCTCTGACCTCGCTTCTCTCGCGGCCAGCGCGCCACCACTACGGTCGAAATCCCTCCGCGCGGCCGGAAGTCGCCCTTCACCTCAGCCCACACCGGCTTCGCCCAGCGCACTACATCCTCCAGCACCTGGTTCACAATGTTTTCCTGGAAGATGCCGAGATTGCGGTACGACTGCAAATATTCTTTCAGCGATTTGAGTTCCAGGCAGCGCCGGCCTGGCTGGTAGCGTATGACGATTGTGCCGAAATCCGGCAATCCCGTCTTTGGGCACACCGATGTGAACTCTGGATCGTCCACGATAATTTCATATCCCGGAAACTGGTTCGGCCACGTCTCAATCTCGGGAAAGCTACTGGTCGAGTCCGGCGCTGGCGTGCTCATCGGTGTAGCGGCGCGTTTTCGGCATGGCTCATTGTATCGAGATCGTCACGTCCGGGGCAGGATTCATCTCATAATGAATAGGCTTCGGAAACCGACGATTTGTGGCCTAAATTTGACGCAAAACGGGTTGCCGCCGCATCTAACCAACCAAGTCCCAATAGCAACTTTGCGTGCCTTGTCGCGGCGCATGAATGATAGATTAAAGCTTGCGCTTTTCTCCGCATGCCATTGAATGGAAACAGTTCGCAGCCCCGGCGCTGGCCGGTCACCGTGCTCGCCATTTTGGCGGCAGTGGGCCTGCTGGCGGCCTTTGTCTCCCGTCGCGGTGAGACGGTGCCGATCCGCGCTGCCCAGGTCGAACAGGGAAAAATTCGTAGTCTGATTGCGACCAACGGGAAGATCGAGCCGGTCAATAATTTCGAGGCGCACGCTCCCGTTTCGGCCAGCGTCGAGCGCGTCCTAGTGAAGGAGGGGGCTGAGGTCCGCAAGGGTCAACTGCTGGTCGTCCTCGATGACGCCGATGCACGCACTCAAGCCGCACGCGCTGAAACGCAACTCAAGGCGGCGCAATCCGACCTCGCAGCCATTGAGCGCGGAGGCAATCAGGAAGAAGTGCTTAACCTCGACGTTCAACTGACCAAAGCGCGCACCGACCGCGACTCCGCACAACGCAATCTCGACGCGCTCAAAAAACTTCAACAGGAAGGCGCGGCATCCGCAGGTGAAGTGCGCGAAGCCGAGAATGCTCTCACCCGCGCCGATTCTCAACTCGCGTTCCTCAAGGATAAGCAGACCAAGCGCTATTCAAATGCCGAGATTGCGCACGTCCACGCCCAGCGCGGCGAAGCGCAAGCGGCCTACGATGCCGCGCAAAATACGCTTGCGAAGTCCAACGTGCGCGCGCCTTTTGACGGCATCGTCTACTCACTGCCGGTGAGACAGGGGGGCTTCGTCGCGAGCGGCGATCTGTTGCTGCAGCTGGCCGATCTTCGGACTGTGCTCGTCCGCGCCTTCGTCGACGAGCCTGACGTCGCTCGCCTTGCTCCGGGTGACCCGATACAAATTACGTGGGATGCCATGCCCGCGCGCATCTGGCAGGCTACCGTCAGCGGAATCCCGTCAACCGTGAAGCTGCATAGTTCTCGCAATGTGGGCGAGATTACCAGCATCGTCGACAACAAGGATCTCAAGCTGCTGCCCAACGTAAACGTCGGCGTCACCATCACCGCCGCCGAGCACGATAACGTTCTGATTATTCCGCGTGAGGCATTGCGCACCGACGATTCGACGCCCTACGTGTTGCGGGTTGTCGATCGACAACTCAAGCGCCGCAACGTCGAAACTGCCATCACCAACCTTACGCAGGTTGAAATCACAAGCGGCGTATCCGCCAATGATCTGATCGCCATCAACTCAACTAACGGCAAACCGATTACCGACGGAACGCAAGTCAGGTTCTGACGAAACTTTTTGTCACAAGATCGGTTGATTTCTTTAGGTTAAGTTTCTTTGGCTTCAGTTTTTTGGGTTAAGTCTTTTTTGGGTTAAGTTTTAATGATCAAGCGCATCGCCCAATTCTTGTTGTTCTTGCTGTTGCCGCTGGCGACTTTATCGGCCACGGCAGTGGATTCCGCACGCGACTTTCTTGCTGCCGGCCGCATCGATGATGTCATCACCACGCTGAACGGGCGTCTGTCCTCCGCCCCTTCCGATGCCGAATCCGCGAATCTGCTATGCCGGGCCTATCTCGCAATTGACGATTTGAATCGCGCCGAATCATCCTGCAAGAAGGCCATCGCACTCGATCCCGAGAACAGCCGCTATCACCGGTGGATGGGCCATGTCTATGGAGCGAAGGCGGACCGCGCAAATTTTCTCTCCGCCGCCGGCCTCGCCGGAAAGACCCGCCAGGAACTCGAGCGCGCGGTCCAACTCGACCCTAGTGACATCGAAGCCCGCAGCGATCTCGCCGAGTTTTATTTTGAGGCGCCCGGCATCGTTGGCGGCGGCCAGGATAAGGCCAAGGCCCAAGCCAAGATTTTCGCTGTTTCGGCACCTTCTCGCGAGCACTGGGTCTACGCGCACATCGCTGAAAGAAACGGAGACCCAACGACCGCGGAGCGTGAATACCGCCTCATGATCGAAGCCAGCCGCGGAGACTCGGAAGCCTGGCTCAGCCTCGCGCTTTTTTTCCGCCATCAAAAACGCTACAACGACATGGAACAGGCTCTAATTAGAACGAGCCAAGCTCCGACCACCAAGCCCGACGTGCTCGTCGATGCCGCCCAGAACCTCTATCGCACCAACCGCAACACGCCGCTAGCGATCGAACTTCTCAATCGCTATCTTGCGTCCGGTCCGGTCGAAGAGGCGCCTGCGTTCAAAGCCCATTACCTCCTGGGAATGCTGCTGGAAAGGCAGGGCGACAAAGTTGCCGCGGCGCGCGAGTATCGCACTTCCCTCTCGCTGGCCCGCCAGTTCGGCTCAGCCCAGCAAGCGCTCAATCGGGTAAGCCACTGAGTAGCACGTTCAAGGCTTTCTCCGCGATCCCTGCGCCATCTCGGCGCGCTTTGCGGACAGAAGCTTCTGGCCGCGGAGGCCTCCAGGAAAAGCCGCAGAGAGCGCTGAATCCTCTGTTTTCTTCGCCCTTGCTCCCGCATCTTGCCCGTCGGACGCACTACAATTTCCGCATCGCCACGCCATCGCGACCCGTTCTATTGTTAATGCAAAACCGTTCACAACATCGAGGTGACCAGATGAATTTTGGATTGCAACGTTGGTTGCGTCGCGCGACGCCGCTCGCTTTAGCCGCCCTCGTATTTCTCTTTGCGGTAAGCGCGCCGGCTGAACCGTTGCCGCTCGAGCGCGCCATCCGTCTTGCCTTGTCGCACAGCACCACCACCGCGATCGCCGACGCCGACGTTCAGCGCGCGGTTGCGTCTTACCGCGAGCTGCGCGACAACGTCATTCCTCAACTCCTCGTCGGTTCCGGCCTCGGCTATAGCTACGGGTTCCCGCTGACAATTGAGGGATCGGCGCCCTCTTTGGTCAACGTGGTCGCGCAAAGCTCGGTCTTTAATCCGGCGCAGAGTCAGTATCTGAACGCCGCAAAGGCCGATATTCATGCCTCCGAGTTCAAGTCCAAAGACCAGCGCGATGCCGTCATCCAGGATGTCGCCATCAGTTATGCCGAACTCGTGAAGTGGGAGGCTCGGCTTACTCGCCTTCAGCAGGACGAAGCGCAAGCGCAGCAGATCGAGCAAGCAGTAGCCGACCGAGTGCAGGAAGGCGTAGACAGCGCAACCGATCTGAACAAGGCCAAACTCGTCGTCGCCCGTGGGCGCCTGCATCGGGTCGAAGCGAGCGGCGCGGCCGATGTGCTCCGCCGCCACCTCGCCGACCTAACCCGCTTGCCGGTGTCTGAGATCGAGCCGGTGCCCGACAGCATTCCCGCTCTGCCGCCAGTCTCCACGGAGGAGGATCCTGCGAGCAAATCGGTGGCCTCCAGTTTCACGGTGAAGATCGCCGATCAGCACGCGCTGGCCGAGGCGATGCGCGCTACTGCCGAACATCGCGCCGTTTACCCGACGCTCGATTTCTCGGCGCAATACGCCCGCCTATCGACGTTCAACCATTACCGGAGTTCTACCCGACGTTCCGGCCCGACAACGCCACCATCGGCGTTGCGATCCGAATTCCATTGTTCAACGCCAGCCAAAGAGCGCGCGCCCAGGAAGCTGACTTCGTCGCCCTGAGCGCGAAGAAGCAAGCTGAGGCCGCCCGTAATCAGGTCTCCGAGGAAACGCTGAAACTCGAGCACGCCGCCGAACAACTCGAAGCCGCACGCGATGTCGCGCAACTCGAGTACGAATTAGCCGAGTCAGGGCGCCAGGCCGCCGAAACCCGCATCCAAGCCCAAACCGGCACATACCACGAACTAGCGGACGCGCAGATTCAAGCCAACGAACGTTACCTGCTCTATCAGGATGCCGATTTCGAATACCAGCGCGTCCGGATGAACCTGCTCCGCGCGACCGGCGAGCTGGAGAAGTGGGCGTTGCCGGACTCGGCCACGAAGTGAGTTCTTTATCAGGGCATCGCTTCGGCGATGCCACAAGTCCCGCCGAATCAATGCCTCTTTGCGTGGGGCTCCTGCATCCAATCTGCACGACTACAAACGAACCCGAATGGTAGCTATCCCGCGGCCTCTGTCCGTGTTGGAATGTTAGAATAGAGGAAGCACCCATATGCCATTGAAGACGCTGTTCTTAAACCCTCCCTCCTTCGAAAACTTCGATGGGGGTGCCGGCTCGCGCTGGCCCGCTACTCGAGAAATCGAGTCCTATTGGTACCCCGTCTGGCTGGCTTACCCAGCAGGAATGCTTGAAGGCTCTCGCCTGCTCGACGCGCCGCCGCACCACATCAGCGCGGAAGAGACGATCCGTATCGCGCAGGACTATGAACTGCTCGTGCTCTTCACCAGCACGCCGGGGTTTCAGGGCGATATCAACATTGCCGAAAAGATCAAAGACGCCAATCCCCGGATCAAGATTGCCTTCGTCGGACCCCATGTCAGCGTGTTGCCCGACAAGTCCCTGAACCAGGCGAGCGTGATTGACGTTGTCTGCCGCAAGGAATTCGATTATTCGATCTACGAGTATGCCAATGGCAAACCGCTCGACGAGATTCTCGGCATCTCGTACCGCAAGAATGGCGAGGTCGTGCACAACGCCGACCGGCCGACTATTGAGAATCTTGACGCCCTGCCCCACGTCACCGACGTTTATCGCCGCGACCTTGACGTCCGCCGCTACAACGTCCCGTTCCTGCTCCATCCGTTCGTCTCGCTCTACACCACGCGCGGATGCCCCGCCCAGTGCACCTTCTGCCTGTGGCCGCAAACGCTCAGCGGACACCCTTGGCGCAAACGCTCGACCGACGATGTCGCGCAGGAAATGGCGAAGGCCAAGGAGTACTGGCCGTACGTAAAGGAATTTTTCTTCGACGACGATACATTCAACATTCAGAAGGCGCGTACCGTCGAACTGTGCGCAAAACTCAAGCCGTTAGGCCTGACCTGGTCCTGCACGTCGCGCGTGACCACCGACTTCGAAACGCTCAAAGCGATGAAGGAAGCGGGCTGCCGTCTGCTTATCGTCGGCTACGAATCTGGCGACCAGCAGATTCTCAAGAACATAAAGAAAGGCGCGACCGTCGAGCGCGCCCGGCAGTTCACCAAGGATTGCCACAAGCTCGGCCTGGTCGTGCACGGCGACTTTATCCTCGGCTTGCCCGGCGAAACTCGCGACACCATCAAGAACACCATCAAGTTCGCCAAAGAGCTGGACGTCGAAACCATTCAGGTTTCAGTCGCGCACGCCTATCCCGGTACCGAACTACACGAGTCGGCGATCAAGAACGGCTTCATGACCGCTGACACAAAAATGGTCGACGACATGGGCCATCAAATGGTGCAGATCGAGTACCCCGGATTGCCTGCGGCGGAGATCCTCGAAGCGGTGCATCACTTCTACGACGAATATTATTTCCGTCCCAAGGCGGCTTACCGCATTCTGAGAAAAGCTGTCTTCGACAATTCCGAGCGCAAGCGGCTGTATAAAGAAGCGCGTACTTTCCTGAAATTGCGTGCCCAGCGCCACAAGTGGGTCAAGGATAATCGCAAAGAAGAGCCGACGCCGGAGCCCGCCAAAGCCTAGGGGCATATGGGTTTCGTATCGGGGTATGCCTCAATCCAGTGAACAGGATGCGCCTTCAAACGATGGGCTTTCGGCCGCAGAGCAAATGCACACGTGACCTTTCGCAAATACCTCGTTCTGGCTGGCATCACGATCTTCAGCACCCTGGGTGATTCCCTGCTGGCGCGCGGAATGAAAGATCTCGGCGGCGCCTCGCTGCACAATATTCCCGCGCTCCTGCTGGCCATTCTTAACCCCTATGTCTCCATCGGAATTGTTCTGTTGCTCGCTTTTTTTGCGTCGTACATGTCCGCTCTCTCCTGGGCTGATCTGACCTATGTGCTGCCCGCCACGTCGCTCAGCTACGTGCTGGTGGCCCTGATCGCGCTGATCGGTTTTCACGAGGAAATCTCGCCCACTCGCTGGCTCGGCATCGCCCTGATCGCAGCCGGGGTGGGTTTCGTGGCCGCTGGCCCATCCACAACGGATGTTCGACGTGAGGACCGTGAGAGCGCAGGTCAGGAGGCTAATAATCTTCGTTTGCCCCGTGAAGGATTGAACCGTGAATAATTTCTACGCATGGGCCGCCATCGCCGCCATCACTCTCGCCGCCACCACCGGCGACGTTCTCCTGGCCTACTCGATGAAGCGCGTGGGCGACGTCGGGGAACTCTGGCAGAGCGGCGGCATTTTCGCGGTTGGTCGCAGTATTCTCGCGACTCCCACTTTTTTTCTTGGCGTCGTCGCGATGGCGGTCGCTTTCTATAGCCTGTTGTTCGGCCTGTCCTGGGGAAATCTCAGCCTGGTGGTGCCTGCTTCCGCGTCACTGACGTTCGTCGCGAACGCCGTAGCCGCCAGAGTTTTTCTCCATGAACGCGTGGGCCGGAGGCGCTGGCTTGCGGCAATTCTGGTAGCGGCAGGCGTGGCGTTGATGGCGATGTGAGGACGCGACGGGAGTTCGTATCAAGCAGAACGCCGAAAACGCCAGGAGACGAACAGTTCCTCAGGTGCTGCCGCGTTACCCAAACAGATCAACTTTAATTATCAGGGGTGTCACTTCCGCGCTTCTCTGCTCGTCACGCGCTTCCCGACTCGGGCCACCATTTCCGATCAGACCCGCAATTGACAGGTCACGTCCTCCGAGTCGGGCCATGCGGACTCCCGCTTTTTCCATCTCGCGGCGCAACTCTTCTTCCATGTCCACGCGTTCTGACCGAAGCTTGTTCACTGCGGCCGCAAGCCGTTCGAACTGCGCGATCAAGTCGGCCAGGAGATCCTTGCTGCCCGCGCTCATCTGCACGAATTCCACGCAAGCACGGGAGCGTCCGCCGCTCGTACCAACCCCAGAGTCCGAAACGAGGCGGCATTCACCGACACCAGAATCTCCGTTCGCGCTCCCATGTCAAACGCGTGACTCGTGTCCAGGCAAGCGCCGCCCAAACTCAGGTTTCGCAACCTCCCGGGAACGTGCACACCGTTGGACGGGAGTGAATAGATCCGTGCTTCCCCACCGCAACTGAAGCGCGGGGTGCGGCGGCGCTCATCTTTGCCCTCAGCGGGCGGCATGGTTATTACATCGTTTGCCGCCGAGCAATACTTTAGAACGCCCGCGAGAGTAACGCGGTGCTGAATCGGAGGTAATTGGTACGAACGCATCGCGAGAGCGCCCCCCAATAGCCGCGAAGCGGCATAGGACCGCATGCCATGAGCCATGAGACGCGAGTTCTGCAAGCGAGCCATGGAGGGGAAACCCGGGTCCGGGAACGTCGCTAGGAAAATATCTTCATTAATCCCGCCGCCGGCAAGTCCGGAGCCAGAAATTTCCCACCACTGCCGGCAATCGGGCTCACCGCCTCCGCCGCCAGATATCCGCTGCGCACCGCACCCTCCATTGTTGCGGGCCATCCGGTCGCAGTCCAGTCGCCGGCCAAAAAAACCCGCGACCAAGCTGTTTCCGGCTTCGGCCGATATCGATCCATTCCGGGCCCAGGTGAATACGTCGCATTCACTTCTTTGATCACTGTCGACTTCGTCAGCTTCGCGGCGCGCGCCTCGGGGAAAAACTCCTGCGCCTCCCGCACGGCCATCTCAACGATCTCCGCCTTCGACTTCTCAACCAGGCTGCGCGAGCAGCTGACCACCAGTTCGACGTAGCTGCCCATTCGCTTTTCCCGAGCTTCAATCAGCCGCGACTTGTGAAACATCCACTGGATCGTACGATCGAGCAGCACAGCATGATCGAGGTCGCTGATCTCGCGATCGAACCAAAGATGAATGCCAGTAATCGGCGAGGTAGAAAATTGTTTAAGATTCTCGGCCAGGGGCCCA
>CAWFLZ010000014.1:0-20600 GCA_963816705.1 uncultured Acidobacteriaceae bacterium | reverse complement strand
GACGATAGCTTGTCGCTCAAATAGCCCTTGAGGATTCCGTTCTCGATGAGCACGGTTTCTTGCGTGGGCTGGCCCTCGTCATCGACGTTGAGCGAGCCGCGCCGCCACGGCATTGTGCCGTTATCGACCACCGTGCATTTTTCGCTGGCTACGCGCTTGCCGATCAGTCCGGCGAAAGCGGACGTCTTCTTTCGATTAAAGTCCGCTTCGAGGCCGTGACCGACGGCTTCGTGCAACAGAACTCCAGGCCATCCGGGGCCGAGCACGACTTCCATGTCGCCAGCGGGAGCTTCGCGCGCATCGAGTTGCAAAATGGCTTGGCGCGCCGCTTCTTTCGCAAAAAACTCTGGTGTCCTCTCACCGAAAAAGAAATCGAGGGCAACGCGGCCACCGCCACCGGACGTTCCTCGTCCGGAACTGGCTTCGGTCTTGGCGATACAGGAAACGTTAATGCGCGCAAGCGGCTGTGAGTCTTCAGCAAAGGTGCCGTCGGAACCGACCACAAGAATATTGCGCAGCTCATCGGCGTAGCTGGCGCGAACTTCTTTAATGCGAGGATCGAAGGCACGCGCGGTGTGATCTCCGCGCATCAACAAATCGACCTTCGAGCTGATCTCGGCGTCCACGGAAGGCAAGGGAACTGGATAGAGGCTGCGCGCGGGCTTCTGCTGAAAGCCGGCGACTGTCGTCTTGGCAGGCGCGCTGGCAATCAGGGCAGCCGTGCGGGCGGCGTGGAGAATGCGCGCCGGAGAAAGATCGTCGGTGTAGGCGTAGCCGGTGCGCTCTCCAGAAACAACGCGCACGCCGCAGCCGGCGGAGATTCCCTGCGACGCCGACTTCACCATTGACTCGTCGACCATCAGCGAAGTCGAGGTCAAGTATTCGAAATAGAGGTCGGCATAATCGCCCCCGGCGGAAAGCGCAGCGGCTAGATAGCTCTCAAGGTCTTGATGAGAAAGGCCGTAATGCTGGAAGAAGAAACGCTCTTGTGTGCTCACGGTAATTCGATGCCTTTGCGCTGCGAAATGACTCTGGAGGCTTTACTCATTATCCCACGAGCGAACGCGGCGGCATGCGTCGCCGCTAATCACGAAGGTTACACCGGTACAAGCAGTACACAAAAGAGGCATGCGCCAAAAAGGGCACCAATGCGGCCGCTTCCGATTTGGGCCGCATCAGCTTGGTGGGATTCGACACAAATTCAGAGTGCGCACGTCACTGCCTTGGGGTCCCGATAGGTGAACAATTCAGTGATGACCCCAGAGTCCCTCGGCAAAACGGTGACGGACTTCCTCGAAGGTTCGCGCGCCGCGGTCGTGGTCGAGGACGGCGTAATCGTCTTCGATCTGGCCGAAGCGAAGTATTCGATTTCAGGTGAATACAACAAATGTCTCGTACACCTGTGGTCGAGCGAACGCAACATTGTCCGGCGCGTGCTGGACGCCGAAATCAAAGGCGCGACGCTGCGCCTGCAAGTGCAGCGCATGGGACAGACCAGGCCTACGCGGCTCGACATCTGCCGAAATCGCGATCAGCGCACTCCGGCAGCGCGACGGGCCGCGCGCGCGGCCTACGAACCTCATCTACGGCGCGTACTGGAGCGCAACTTTCCGGGCTGGACGGTTGTTCGGTTAACGACCGGCATGGATCTGGAGCGCTCGTTTGGCCCCGCTTACCTGCGCGGGTGGATGCGGCAGGGGCAGCGTGCGCTGGCGATTGTCGGAGTGAACGATCAGGAAACGCAGACCACTATCGATGGCGCACTCACCTGTGGAATTCTCTGGCTCGAGGAATGCCGGCTAGCGCAGAAGGAGCGCCGCGTGGTCGAAGGTCTTGTGTTGGTAGTACCAAAGCGCGCGTCTACTCTCACTGCGCAACGCATGGCGCATCTTCACCCCACGGCGGCGAAATGGCACTTGAACGAATTTGACCAGCGTGAGGATACGCTGATGCGCCTTGAAACCGGCGACCGCGGCAACCTGGCCACCAGGCTCGTACGCGCCGTGGACGAAGAGCAGACGCTACAGCGCTTTGCCTCGTCGATCGCGCGCATTCATGGCATTCTGCTGCAGGCGGAGGTTGTGGTGCTTTCGCCGGCACTGGTTTCTTTCCGGCGATGTGGGCTCGAGTTCGCGCAAGCACGCGTGGCGCATGACCCGCGCAATTTCCAGATCGGCGAGGAGATTGTTTTCGGAGTCGGCGCCGAAGAGCGCGTTCTTGATGAACGCAACGAAGCGCAATTCGGTGACCTGGTGCGTCTGGCGGCGGCTGTTCGCCACAAGGACGGCCCCAAGAATCACGCGCTATGGCGAATGCACCCTGAGCGCTGGCTGGAATCGCTCGCGGGGGCGAATATTGCGGCGCTCGACAGCCGGCTACGAACGGATTTCGTCTATCGGCAGATGCCGGCATTTTCGGCGGCCGACCGGGCGATGATCGATATTCTCGCGGCAACCGGCGATGGCCGGCTGGCAGTGATCGAACTTAAGGCGGATGAAGACATCCACCTGCCCTTACAGGGCGTCGATTATTGGTCGCGCGTAGCCTGGCACCAGAACCGGGGAGAACTGGTAAAGTTCGGCTATTTTCCCGGACGTGAAATCTCGGCGGAAAAACCGCTGCTCATGCTGGTTGCTCCGGCGCTGCGCGTGCATCCTTCCACGGACACGATCCTCCGCTACCTGTCGCCCGAAATCGAATGGGAGTTGCTTGGTATCGATGAACGCTGGCGCGAGGAGCTTCGGGTCGTTTTCCGCAAGCGAGCCGGCGATACCAGAACTGAGATTGGCGCTCGCAAGAGCGCGTGAAGAGACAGCTCGTATAGAGACCAGCTCAAATTCCCATACACTTGCGCAACATGACCAACTGCCCCAGATGATAAGCATTGTGGTCAGCGAGAAGCAAAGCTTCGCGCAGGAGCGTCTGTCCGTCTCCCCACGGTACTTTTGCGTATAAATCGCTTTTGCGATTCCCGACCAACTGCTCCATCGCCCGCATATCCTGGTTGAATTCGGCGATCGCAGCCGTCCATGCTTTTTCGTTGGCGGGCGCCTCCGAGGTGGGCCAATAACCCTCGGGCCATTTCGGCGAGACGTGCTTCGGGCTGCGGCTGAACTCCAGAATGTCCCATTGCGCAATCCGCATGTGCTCGAGCAGCATCCATGCGGTGTGCGGGAAGTTCGCAACTTTTGCGCCCGCGAGTTGGACGGGCCAATCGCCGACCGCGGAGTCGAAGTCAGCGTGCGCTTCGCTCCCGCTTAGCAACTTCAGCAGATGTTCGCGCAGAGCTTGATCGCTCGCTGTCGACGGCTGGCGGTTGATCTTCAAAACGGTCGCGGCGGTCTTTCTCAGCGCCGCGAGCTTCTTTTTCGCCTTACCCGCTCTCTTCTTCGTGGCCATGTTTCCTCTGCTGCCAACAGATTGTACAAGCGCCGAAGATCCGGTCAAGGAGTGCACTGGTGGTTGGTGCTGGTTGATGCCGAGAGTTGCTGCGAGGCTATTGGGTATTAACCAGAACCGCTCCTTCCAGATGCCGGTGCATGGCCGCCGCGGCCGCGGCCTCGACGATCTGCTGATTGCGCTCCCACTCCGGGCGCAGCACCATCTCTTTGACGTGGAAGCGCGATTCCCCGCGCGCGTCATCGACGCGGATCAGTACTTCGTTCTTCTGGAGATGAAAGAACGTACTCTCGGCCAGCGGCAGCAATTGGTCTGAACTTTTACCGACGATTACATACACCACCGACTTGGTGACCAGTACATACTCGGGGCAAGATTCGGCGGCCGAGGCTGGAACGCCGGACATCGCGCTCATAAAGGCGTGCTGCGGCGCAATGCAGTCGGCCATGCGCATCCGAACAATGGTCCCTTGCTGTTGAGCACGATTTTCAGCCAAGAGCGCGGACGACAACGCGCATAGCAAGACGAAAAGGAGCAGGAGAGTGCGTTTCATGGTTCCTCAATTCTCGGGGTAGTAGTATCCGCGCCGGCAATGGAACTGCAAGCTCAGGTTATGGGTGGGAAGAATACGGACCCGGTGAAAGCCCGCGGCGTAGCTTGGCAGTTTGTAAGCGACGGTATAGGTCGCATGGAAGTCTGCAAGAATCGCGTCCAGAACTTCGGCAGTGCCCGAGTCAGCCGCGAAGTATCGGCCACCTGTGTTTGCGGCAAGCACGCGCAATATCTGCGCGCCCTGGTCACCATGCGGAGGTTCGCTGACATTTATGGTGTAAATGGCTACGTCGTTTTCCAAGGCCGATCCGAAGGCGTCGTCGAGCGATCGCAGGCTGATGGTATCCACGCCGTCGGAATACAGGATCAGAATCTTGCGCGTGTGAACATCGCTCCGCGCTCCCAGCATTTGCGACGCAAAAACAACGCTGTCATAAAGCGGGGTCAGCCCGCCTGTAGTTGCCGAGGTGGATTGCGTGCCAAGGTCGAGGGAACGACAGTCCCCCCGACACACAACGGTTGGCTTCAGCTCGCGAAATGACAGGATCGAGAAGGATTCCTGGGGCACGGCGCCGGTCTGCCGGATCGACTGCACAACACTTGAGAGCTCTTGATGAAATCCGCGAGCTGTCGAACCGCTCGCATCCAACAGCACTGCGACATCGAAGCGCGTGTAGTCGGAGCGGGTAAAGCTGCGGAAGTCGCGCACGACCCGGTCCTGGTCGACGACCGCAAAGTCGGAGGCCTGAACGTTGACCACGACGCGATTGGCTTGGTCGGTGACGGAGAAGCTTGCTTGGACTTCGGTTACTTCGGAACGAAAGGTCGCATCGACCCGGCTGTTACTGGTTTGCGCGAAGCTGCCGCCAGTGATAGCGGTCGGCAGCAATAACCAAAGCCCGAAACGGAGGAGGTTAAATTTGAATTGTCTAACCACTCCAGGTACATCGGCCTATTGTGCAGAACTTTAGGCCGTCTGCGCCTTTAAGTGGGTTACACCCGTCATTCGTCCTGGTTCCCGTCGTCCGTAGCCCTGCGAGTGCGTGCAAGTTGTTGTACAACCAGGCATGAACTATGCACTCGACGACTACTCGGGCAGCGGCTTCGCCTTCGTGCCCGGCTTCACTCCGGAATGCTTTTCCGCTTCCGCAATCATCTTCTCGACTTTGTCTTTGCCCTCGTAGTTGGGATTGGTGGCTAGCAGTTGTTTCCAATCCGCTACCGCGCCCTTAATGTCCATCTTCCCCTGCCATTTCACGAGGCCCCGATTGAAGAGTGTGTTCGGCTTGTTGGGTTCGTAAGTGAGCGCTTTATTGAATTCGGCGATGGCATCATCGGCATTTCCCATATACCAGTATGCCGTCGCCATGTCGGTGCGCACCCCCGCGTCGGATGGTTTAGCCTTGAGCGCGCGGCCGTAGTAGTCAACTGCAATCGGATATTGCTGCGCGTCGTAGTAGTAGTTGCCGATGCCTGCCAGCAGCTCTGGATTATTCGGGTCCGACTTGAGTTTTTCGATCAAGGGAGCCGCCTGTGTGTCCGCCATTTGCTTCAACTGCTCAGGAGTCGGCTGCGCATTGGGCGCTCCGCCCATGGCGGCAGGCGCCGGCGCGCTGGCGCTGGCAGCCTCCACCGGAGCAGCCGCGGGCGATTGCGAGCCTCGAATCAACCACCCGCCCGCTACCCCTAGCAGCAGACAAACCACCGCTAGCGTGTAGGCTTGCACGCCCGTCCAGACGACGCTCGAAGAATTGTTTCTTGTGTCTGACATTGTCTTGCTCCTTATCAATAACCCGTCGAACTCTAGTTTGCGTTATCCTGCTCCCAGACCTCGGCCATTAACATTTCGATCTAGGCCCTCTTGGCTGGCTCCAAGTGCGGATTCGATTTCAGCAGTTGCGCTCGCGTCGATCTGCAGGCAAACCACCCCCAGCGCGTAAACGTGCCTTACCTGCCATCCTGAGGTGGGCGGTTTTGGACGTCATCCCTTCAATTCGCCATTTCTCACCCTCATGTCGAATACCTTAGTTCGCGGTGGCCTTTGCCACAGCAAGTGCCATCACAAGCGATTGTGACCCGCATCACACGGTCATTAGATTGCCCCGTCATCGACCCGGCCAACCGGGGCGGTGCGCTAGAATAGACGCGGTTCCGACATGCCGGTAGAGAAAATCCTGGTGGTGGACGACGAGCGGCTGGTGCGCTGGTCGCTCCGCCAGAAGTGTGAAGAGTGGGGCTATCACGTCACCGAGGCTGAAGCTGGCGAGATTGGCCTGAAGCTCGCGCAACATGAATCCCCCGATCTGGTGCTCCTGGACGTGCGCCTGCCGGACATCAACGGTATTCAAGTGCTCGAGCAGCTCAAAAAAAATGAAAGCGCGCCGGCCGTCATCATGATCACGGCCGACCCGCAGCTCGACGACGTCAAGGTCGCGATCAAGCTCGGCGCTTACGATTTCATCGGCAAGCCGCTCGACTTCGACGAACTACACGTCACCATCAAGAACGCGCTCGAAGCGACGCGTCTGCGCTCGGAAGTACAGTCGCTCCGCGGAGAGATTAGGCGGCGCGCCGGTTATCACGAGATTGTAGCCGACTCCCCCAAGATGACCGAACTGCTGAACTTCGTCCGCAAAGTTGCCTCCAGTGAAGCGACCACGATTCTGATCCAGGGCGAAAGCGGCACCGGCAAAGACCTGATCGCGAAAGCTATTCACTACGAAAGCAGCCGCCAGGAGCGGCCTTTCGTGGCCATCAACTGCTCGGCGATTCCCGAGCAGCTGATGGAAGCGGAACTTTTCGGCCATGAAAAAGGCGCGTTCACCGACGCCAAAGCGATGAAGAAGGGCCTTTTTGAAATGGCCGACGGGGGCACGCTCTTCCTCGACGAAATCGGCGAACTCTCTCCGTTGCTACAGGCGAAGTTGCTGCGCGTTCTGGAAGACCAGGTCATCCGCCGGATTGGTGGAGTGCGCGACATGCAGGTGAACGTGCGCGTGATTGCCGCGTCGAATCGCGATCTTGAAAAAGAGGTGCGCGAAGGCCGTTTCCGTCAGGACCTCTACTATCGTCTCGCCATCATCGCAATTTTCATTCCCCCGCTACGGGAACATAAAGAGGACATTCTTCCGCTGGTCGACTTTTTCATCGAGCGATATAACCAGCGCTTTCGCAAATCGGTTCGCGGCATCACCGACGAAACCCGGCGTCTGCTGCTGCAAAGCAACTGGCCGGGCAACATCCGCGAACTGCGCAATTCCATCGAGCGCGCCATGATTCTCGAAGATGAGTCCCTGCTGCGGCCAGCCTATTTGCCCTTTGCTGTAAACCAGGCGAGCGCCGGCATCACCGCCTTCGAGCACAGCGCGGCGAGCGACAACGGGCAGAGCCTGCCCAATGGACGCTCTCTGCCGCGCCTTTATATTCCCGAAGGCGGCACGTCGCTGGAAGAGGTCGAGCGCGCCATGGTCGAGCTCGCCATGAAGCAGTCGAACAACAACCAGACGCACGCCGCCAAGCTGCTCGACATCAGCCGCGATGCGTTGCGCTACAAACTCAAGAAATTCGGTCTTGGCCATGCCGATGATCAGGAGACGGAACCTTCGCCGAAAGAAGCGTGACCGCCGGAGCGGCACCTTCCCCCCTTACATCTGGTCTTTTGGAATCAATATCTTAGCGGCATTTTCGGTACTGTCCTAATACTGCAGTATTAGGACAGTACCGCAGGTCTCTGAGGAATAAAGGCTTCTCGCTAAAGTATCTATAAATCAGTGACGTAGGCGATCGGGCTGATCGCTCGCTGACACTAAATCCCCAAAACGGTCCGCGATCGTTCCCCTACGGAAGCCTCCCTGAGGGACATCGGCGCCAATCCACAAATTGTATGGGACACTTCTATTTTAGCCGGCGAGTGAAGAGTGGTTCTCGACCGGATCCGTCTGGTTGAGGTCGAAGACAGTTTGGGCAGATAGAAACGGCGCGGGTGCGGGCCATTCCTTGGCAGCGTCAGCTAAGCCGCGCTGTGTTAACCTATTGCGAGGAGTCGTCCCACCCCGCAGCGACATCCAATCACCTATGCAGCGTTGGCGGCAAAACTTGCGTTTTCTAACGGCTGTGCAGCTGCTTCCGGCACTGGAAAGTGGCGAAGAGACCACTCTTGTCGGCGGGCAGGCCGTGCTCGAAGGCGTCATGATGCGCTCGCCGCACGCGTGGGGCATTGCCGTCCGCAAGCCGTCGGGAGAGATCGTCACCCACAGTGAGCCGCTGGAGCGTCCTTCAGAACAGCATAAGTGGATGGGCTGGCCGGTGGTGCGCGGGGTGATGACGCTCGGGCATGCCATGACCCTCGGTTTCCGCGCGCTGAAGTTTTCCGCAAATGCGATGCTGGAAGAAATCTCGGTTGGCGACCCTGGCGGCATTGATTCGAATGGCGATTTGAAGAGCGGTTCGGAGAGCGGTCCCGAGAGCAAAGATCAGAGCAAGAAGTGGGAAATCACGGGCTGGATGGCCGGCCTTAACATGGCATTTTCCATCCTGTTCTTCATCTTCATGTACAAGTACCTGCCGCTGCTTGCAACCACCGAGCTTAAGCGTGTGGACCCTGTATTCGGCAACCAGTTCATCTTTAACCTGGTCGACGGACTGATCCGCATTGCGATGTTCCTGCTCTTCGTTTGGGGCGTCTCGCTGTGGAAGGATATTCGCCGCGTGTACGAGTATCACGGCGCGGAACATAAGACGGTATTCGCATTCGAAAACGGCGACCCGCTTCAGACTGCCGCGGTGCAGAAATATACGACGTACCATCCACGCTGCGGCACCAGCTTCCTGATGACGGTGATGATTATTTCGATGGTTGTCTACATGTTCATTCCGGTGACGACCTTCTGGGCGCGCTTTGGGGAACGCATCGCCTTGCTACCGGTAATTGCCGGGGTTTCCTATGAGATTATTCGATTTGCGGCGAAGCACCGGGGATCCCTGTTTTCTCTGATGACGGCGCCCGGTCTGTGGCTCCAGCGCATTACGACACAGCCGCCCGATGACCGCCAGGTAGAATGCGCGATCATCGCGCTCGATGAAGCGATGGCGCTCGAGAAGCAGCATGGTGGCGAACTGGTGATTGCCTAGCGGCGCATCGGTCGTCCGTCGTCCGTCGTTTGGGAACCCCGTTTCACTCCTAAGCCTTGAGCCCTCTTTAAACATCACAATTTGCATGTGCTGTGGGTCCTTGGATCGGGTCGAATCGAAGGCTAGTGTGCGTACGGAGGTAATACCGTGCCCTCAACTTTTCAAGACCTTCGCGTGTGGCAAGAGGCAATGGTTCTGACTGAAGAAGTCTACACGGTGACACTTGAGTTCCCGAAACATGAACTCTATGGCCTGGTGTCGCAAATGCGACGCGCCGCAGTTTCCGTGCCGAGCAATATTGCAGAGGGAAAAGGACGCCATTCGGATCCGGATTTTGTCCGTTTCCTGTTGAATGCCCGAGGTTCCCTGTTGGAACTCCAGACACAGGCTTTGATCGCCCGACGGTTACAATATTTGTCGGAGCAACGCGCATCAGAGCTTTGCGGCCACTGTGAGAGCATTGGACGAAATCCTAATGCACTCATAAACCGATTTCGCGCGGCGGCCTGACGACCAACGACTAACGACAATGTTTGAACGACTTGACCAAATCGAAGCACGCTACGAGGAGCTGACGAACGCCCTCGCCTCGCCGGAGATCACCAACGATTCGGCGAAATATCAGAAGACTGCCAAGGCGCACAGCGAAATCGCACCTATTGTCGAAAAGTACCGCGAGTACAAAGACCTGACGCGCGGGATCGCCGAGAGCAAGGCTCTACTGGTCGATGAGACGGACGCCGAGATGCGCGCCTACGCCTCGGAGGAATTGGCCAAGCTCGAAGCGCGCGTTGGCGGCGTGGAAGAAGATCTGAAAGTATTGCTGCTTCCGAAAGATCCGAACGACGAAAAGAACGTGATCCTCGAAATCCGCGCGGGGACCGGCGGCGATGAAAGTACGCTGTTCGTCGCGGAAGTCTTCCGCATGTACAACCGCTACGCGGAAATGCAGAAGTGGAAGGTCGAGGTGCTGTCCACGTCCGAATCCGGCGTGGGCGGCCTGAAGGAAGTCATTGCCCTCATCGAGGGCGACCGTGTGTATTCGCGTCTGAAGTACGAAAGCGGCGTACACCGCGTGCAGCGCGTTCCCCAAACCGAGCAGCAGGGACGCGTTCACACTTCGGCGATCACCGTGGCGGTGTTGCCCGAGGCCGAAGACGTAGACGTCAAGATTGAAGCGAAAGACTTGCGCATCGATACCTTCTGCTCGTCCGGACCCGGCGGGCAGTCCGTCAACACAACGTATTCCGCGGTCCGGATCACCCACATTCCGACGGGCACCGTGGTTAGCTGCCAGGACGAAAAATCGCAGATTAAGAATCGCGAAAAGGGCATGCGCGTACTGCGCTCGCGCCTCTATGAAATCGAGATGCAGAAACAGCAGGACGCCCTGGCCAAAGAACGCAAACAGATGGTCGGCTCGGGCGACCGCTCCGAAAAAATTCGTACCTACAATTTTCCGCAGAACCGCCTCACCGACCATCGCATCGGCTTCACGATTCACCAGCTGGAGCAGGTAATGGACGGCAAGATCCAGCCGCTGATCGACGCGCTGATCACGCATTTTGAGGCCGAGAAGCTGAAGCAGGAGACGGCGAGCGTGGGGTGAGGCAAGTTAGAAGTCAGAAGTCAGATTGAAGAAGTAAGTGCTCATCGGATTCTGGAGGTTTCGCTTTTTCAATTTGACTTCTGCCTTCTGACTTTCTTTCCGTGTTCAAATAGTCACGTGCAACTCCGTCCGGCCCTCAACGCGGCGATCGAGCGTCTCACCGCCGAACATGCCCCCTCGCCGCGCATGAATGCTGAGTTGCTCATTATGTTTACGCTCGATTGCGATCGCGCATATCTCTATGCGCACCCAGAGCATGAGCTTACTGCAGATGAAGTCTCGCGCTACGACGCTGCGCTCGCGCGTCGCGCCAGCGGCGTTCCGGCGCAGTACATCACCGGGCATCAGGAATTCTGGAGGATGGATTTAATTGTTTCTCCGGCCGTGCTGATTCCTCGTCCTGAGACTGAACATCTGGTCGAGGCCGTGCTGGAGATCGTTGGCTTCCAGAAGGAAAATCAAAAGCAAAAGCAAGATCAAAGGCAAGATCAAGGGCCGCGGACAGGAGTATCCGCGCCACACATTGTTGATGTCGGCACTGGATCGGGAGCCATCGCGTTGGCTCTGGCATGGGAATTAGCTTCCGCCGAAATTCATGCCACCGACATTTCCGAGGAGGCGCTGGAAGTCGCGCGGGCCAATGCGGCGCGGCATGAGCTTACTTCACGGATTGCGTTTCATCGAGCAGATTTGCTATCCGGTCTGCCCCTCGGCGAGTTCGACATCGTTGTCTCCAATCCTCCCTACGTCGGCGAGTCGGAGGAAGATCAGGTTCAGCTCGAGGTCCGCAAATTCGAGCCGCGGGGCGCCGTATTCGCCGGATCGACAGGTCTTGAAGTGATCGAGCGCCTCATTCCGCAAGCGCACAAAGTTCTACGACCCGGGGGCTGGCTGATCTTCGAAATCAGCGGGACGATTGTGGACGGAGTGCGCGGGCTGCTCGGTGGATGGGGGGATGTGGCAATCAGGAACGATTTGCAGGGAATTCCGCGCGTGGTGGCCGCAAGGAAAATCGCTTCGGGGAGTTAGCATCGGCCGCTACCCGAAGCGATTCGTAAAACAAAACTTCAATCCTCAGAAGCTAACGCGCACACCCAACTGCGCGGCAAACGGAATGCCCACAGTCGTTCCGGGGCCGAAGAAATCTCCCAGTCCGCCCGAGGGAATCTCGAGTTGCTTCAGGCTCGTAACGGGCACGGTCATCGAACAATCGGAGACGGTGCAGATGCTGGTTACGTTGCCGCTTGCCATCTGGTCGGCGGGTATCGGGAGCAGGTCGATGGAGCCAACAAAGTTGGCGCCCGGGTTGTTGCGGTTGAAAAGGTTAAAGAATTCGGCAAAAGGGTAGATCTGCCACCGTTCGTTGACCTTGATGGGCCGCGCGACGCGGAAATCGGCCTGAATATAGGGGGTACCGCGGAATTGGTCCAGCGTTGTGGTCACTCCATTCACAGCAATGCGCGTACCAAGTTCATTGGTGATGTTAAAAGGACGCGCACTTTCGGCCTGCGTAAGAGTCGTCACCTCAAAGCCACCGGGAACGTGCAGAATGCCGGCGATCACAAAACGATGCCGGACATCTTCTCCCGAGGGCCCGTAGTCGCCGGGAGCGAAGGCGTTAAACGGATCGCAGACTCCGTTCACATAGTCGAACAGTTCGCCGAGAGCGCATCCCCAGGTCTTGGCGCTTGACAGCGTGTAGTGTGCGGTTACGCTAAAGCGTCGAGAAACATTGCCCTGTATGCGCAGCATGAGTGCGTTGTAACTGGAGCGGTTGTCGGAACGAAAAACCGTGACGTCGGGATAACCGTAAGCGCGGTAACCGTGCTGCCCGTCTTCATAGGTGTAATCGGCGCTGGCGATCCAATGCTGGTTGATCGCGTGCTGGATGCCGGCTGTGGCGTGGATGGAGTATGGCGTTTTGTAGCGTGGATCGATGAGGGCCGGCGGTGCAGAGGACGGGTCCGCAATTGAGCCATTGTTGACGGCCTGGAAAGCCGCAGCCCAGCCGTTCTGGGCGAGGTCGCTATAGTACATCCCAAAACCGGCGCGGATGACCGTTTTTTCTCGGTCGCCGGGGGAATAAGCAATACCGATTCGGGGCGCGATCTGCTTGCGGTAATCATGGGGCGCGGCCAAGGGGTAGCCCAAGTCCGCCAGCGCCGGCAGCGACGGATTATCCAACTGGCTGCGGCCGGAAGCGTTGAACAGCCCAAATGTCGTCTGCCAGCGCAAGCCGTAGTTCACCGTTAGATGTGGCGTGACTCGCCAGGAATCCTGCGCATAGAGCGCGAGGCGCTGCAAGCTTTGGGAGAAACTTCCGTCGGCTTGAGGCGTGGTGGCACAAGTGGTGTTTGGAGTCGGGTCCACTCCGTCGACGGTCGAACACGTCCGATCCGCGGTGAACTGATCCGCGCCGAGCGTAGGATTGGCCTCGATCAAACTCGTATAGTCGGTGGGGTTCATGACGAATTGAGAGTAGGATTCGGCGTTGCCGGGAAACGCTCCGCTCAGTACCGGCTCGTGAATGAAGTTGACGCCGAACTTGAGCGCGTGGCTTCCAGCGACATGGCTCAGGTCGTACCGGAACTGGTACTTTTCCTGGTTGCGCAGCGAGGGAAACAGCGTGATCGGGGTAGCGAATTGATTGTCGCCGAAAGTCTCGAAGCCGGAAACCGTAAGTGTGGTCGAGCTAAACGGGAAGGCGAGCGCGAAGCCCAGGTCGGAATTACGGGTCTGGGTCAGATGCAGTTCGCTCGCATCGAAAACGAAGCTACCCACCCAGTTCGGCCCGAAAGTATATTGATTGCTGATGACCGTATTGAAATAGTTGTTGTGCGTGGTCAGTCCCGTCGAAGGCAGCGTGGCCTGCTGCACCAGGTTGTTGTGCGTCAGGTAACTGTCTTCAGAAAAGCGCAAGAACCAGTTCGATTTAGGCGATTGCGCCCAGTCAAAGCGGATCGAGCCGATGTAATCCCGGAAGGGAATCGGAACGGTAGCCGGCACATCTATCGAAGGAACTCCCGGAATCAGGCCGTCTGAGGCGATTTCCGCCAGCGCATCGAACTGGTCGGTGCTCGTCGGGCTATAGGCGATGCTGGCGTTCTCGTGCACGTACTCAAAAGATGTGAAGAGCCACGCCTTATTTTTAGCGATTGGTCCGCCGAGAGTCCCAACGTAGTTCTGCCGCGAGAAGGGCTGCTTGGGGTTATGTACGCAGACTCCGTCGGTGCAGGTTTCGGCGGGATTTTCGATTGGGAAACGCGCGTTCAAATCGGCGGCGCGGCCGTAGAAAGATCCCTCGCCATGCCATTCGTTGGTGCCATGCCTAGTCGTGATCACGACCGATCCCGCGGTCGTGCCGCCTGTGTCAGCGTCTTCGTTGGCCGTTCGGAAGTCGAACTCCTGAAGCGCCTCAGGCGAGAAGTTTTGCAGGAAGCCGCCGATCCAGTCGTCCGAATTATCGCCGCCATCTACGGAAAGCTCATTGTTCAGGCCCGAGCTTCCGCCGGTGGAAACGGCCGTGATGCGCGCCTTGGTGGGATCAGAGGGCTCAACCGGTTCGGTTCCGGGGACAAGATAGGCGATGTTTGCGAAGCTGCGCGCGGCGAGCGGCAAAGTATCGAGGTCCTGCCGCGTGACCACTCCCTGGTGCACGGCGCTGGCGGTGTCAATCGGCTCGGTGGTGATGGAGGAAGCTGTTCCTTTCACGGTGATGCTCTCCCTGCCGCTCTGGGGCTGGAGAGTAATCAGGACGTCGCGCACTACGCTGACAGCTACGGCCACATCCGCCGCCGCATCAGCGAAGCCTTTCGCGGTGACGACCATGTGATAGCGCCCGGGTTGAAGGCCCTCGATGCGAAATTCGCCAGTGCCGCTCGCGGTAGCCTCGCGAGTGATGGAAGACTCCGCCGCTTGCACCGTAATGTGCGCTCCCCCCACGCGTGCCGCGCTCGCATCCTGAATCTCGCCACGCAGGGCGCCATTTGGATTCTGCGCGTGCAAATTGACAGTGATTGATACGAGCGCAAGTAGTACTACGGTAGGGGCGAGCGAACGCGCAGTGCGCACCATTCCAGACAAAACTTTCATGCGATGATCCACCCAGCGAATGCAGAGATTCCGCTGTCATCCGAACTGTCTAGGGGGACAATTTGCGCAGCGGCTGAGCAGACTAGCTCTTACGCAGGATAGTGGCGCGCACGGAACTACTACCAGTACTAGTCTTGCGATTAGTATCGGGACTAGAAATCAGGTCGGAGACTGAACGCCCCGGACGAAGTATTGTGCTGCCTCGAAAGTTGGCGGACGGCACGGCTAGCGGACGAGCCACTCCGTCATTTCATGAGTGATGGCCAAGACCGGACCATAGGTGATAAATGCGCAGAAGACGGCCGCCAGCACCGGAGGAATGGCAACCCACCGCGGAATTCGTCGCGAGCGCGCATCTCTGGACTCATCCCAGGCCAGAAGGCGGGCAATGCGCGCGCGGATCGATCCGGTGACGAAGCCAACCGTACATGCGGGCGCTGCTTCGACCGGCACCAGACGCGAGAGCTTAACCAAGGCCGCTGCCAGGTCAAGGGCGTCACTCATGTTGGAAACCGCAGCGTCGTCGGCGGCAAGCTCGGCTGCCTGTGACCACGCGCCTTCCATCCTGGTGAGCCCAGGGAACGGCGCAAAGCGAAATACCAGCTTTTTCAGGTTGTCCCATGAACGGATATGCGCTAGCTCATGACGGAGCGCCACCTGTAGCTCATCCCGGCCGAGGAGCGCAAAGGCAGATTCAGACACCAGCACTAGCGGCTCGCGCAGGCCTATGAGAGTGAGCGGCGGTGTCTCGCGGCGCGAGCAGAGAGTAAAAGTCGTGGTTTGCGCGGCGGTTTCAACTGGGCTCGCACCTTCGAGCCAAGCGGCCACAATACGGGAGGTCCGCACCTGCGCGGCGATCACACGATAGAAGCCATAAGCAATCAGCAGAAGCGCGGCGGCGCCAAAGGCCAGCGGCAACGTGCCGGTGCCTTCGTTAACCGAACGCGGCTCCAGCAGATCAAACGACGGAACAACAAACGCCGCGGTAATGAGGATGGAAACGAACAAAGGCAGAACGCGCAAAACAAAGAGCAGATCGGCAATGCTTTGTTCGGCCGCGCGCAGCAACTTGAGCCAGCGCCACGAGACCGCGACCAGCGCAGAGAGGAAGCAATACAACAGAACGAAGAATGTGAGCGAGACGGCAATGCCGCGCAAGGCAAACATTAGCGCTGATCCTTGTCCCTACCCTTTGACTCGTGCGCCGGGACGCGACTTTCGACGCCCTTGAGTTCGCGTCGTTTTCGGTCAATCAAGACCTGGAGTTCATCGAGCAACTGCGCATCGTGCGCGCTCAGCGCTTCCACCAGATAAGAAAGCGGCAGGGCAGACGTGTCGTTCGACCCGAGCAATTGCCGAATGCCGTCCAGGGCGCGGCCTCGTTGCAACTCTTCCGAACTTAAGCGCGGAGTGTAGCGAAACGCACGGCCTTCAGCGACGCGGTCAAGCAGGCCCTTTTTATACAGCCGATCCATGGTGGTCATGACCGTCGTATAGGCCTGGTGAATGCTGGCGTCAGACACCATTTCGCGCACGGTTGCCGAGCCTCGCGACCATAGTCCACGCAGCAATTGCTGCTCGAACGGGCCGAGTTGCGGTGTAGAACTGGATCCGAAGATTGAAAGTTTAAGAGTCATACAAATAATGGTTCTATTGCCAACATTCAACGGCGGGCTCGAACTCGGCCTCAAACGTTACAGGATGCGGGGAACATCCGTGCTGAGACTATATCATCGCGGCCACGGCAGGCCATCTTAAAAAACCGGGAAGCCATGAATTTGTGGAGGAGAAACGCAAGAGTTTGCACATTTCCAGCAAACGGAACCTGCAATTCCAGCGAGCTATTTATGGCACAACGGCAGCGGGCAAAATTTCTTCCACATCAATCTTGATCGGGTAATTGCCTGTATAGCACGCTGAACAGTAGGTAGTCTTCTCGCCATCTGCGCAAGCTTTTTTCAGTCCTTCGAGCGAAAGATAAGCCAGCGAGTCTGCGTCAATAAATTTTCGAATTTCTTCCACCGACTTGTTGGCCGCGATCAACTCTTTTTTGGACGGCGTATCGACCCCGTAAAAGCAAGGTGAAATCGTCGGCGGGCAGGAGATGCGCATGTGCACCTCTTTCGCGCCGGCGTGACGAATCATGCGCACAATCTTGCGGCTGGTAGTGCCCCGCACAATCGAGTCGTCGACCAGTATGACCCGCTTGCCCTCAAGCAGACCGTGCACGGCGTTGAGCTTGAGCTTCACGCCAAAGTCGCGCACCGATTGCTGAGGCTCGATGAACGTGCGTCCAATGTAGTGATTGCGAATCAAGCCGAGGCGGAACGGTATGCCGCTTTCGGCGGCGTATCCGATGGCAGCTGTGTTACCGGAATCCGGCACTGGAACGACAATGTCGGCGTCGACCGGAGCCTCGCGCGCAAGTTGACGCCCCATATTGTCGCGGCTCTGATCGACCGAGCGCCCGAAAACCAGGCTGTCCGGACGCGAAAAATAAACGTGTTCGAAAATACAGCTCGAAAGCGCAGGCGACGGAGAGTAAAAGCGCGAACTGATTCCTTCCGGCCCAACAATGACCAGTTCGCCAGGCTTCACATCTCGCTCGTAGATGGCGCCGATCAAATCGAAAGCGCACGTCTCCGAAGCAAAAACAACCGTATCTTTCTTCTCGCCCGTCAGAGCCGGAATCCGACCCATGGCCAGCGGACGAAAGCCGCGCGGGTCGCGGGCGGCAAAGATGCGGTCGCGGCTGATCATGACCAGCGAAAACGCGCCTTCAACGCGTCGCAGCGCGTCGGCAATGGCGTCAGGTAACGTCTGCTCGCGCGACAGCGCAATCAAATGAACCAGAACCTCGGTGTCGCTGTTGGTCTGGAAAATCGAGCCTTGCCCTTCGAGTTTGCGGCGAATCTCCAGCGCATTGACAAGGTTGCCATTGTGCGCGATGGCGATCGTACCCTTGTTGGACTGCACCATGATCGGTTGCGCATTCATCAGGGCGGAGTCACCGGCCGTGGAATAACGCGTGTGGCCGATCGCCAGAATCCCGCGTAAAGAAGAGAGAACTTCTTCGCTGAAAATATCGGCAACCAAACCCATCGACTTGTGTTGGCGCAGACGCTCTCCGTCGGAGGTGACGATGCCAGCCGATTCCTGTCCGCGATGCTGGAGGGCGTGCAGGCCGAGGTAGGCTAACTTCTCGGCCTCGGGATGGGCATGGATAGCGACTACCCCGCACTCTTCGCGAAATTTGTCAGAATCCGTCATTGGCTGTTCGTCCTTCGCTATTCGCTCTCAGCTTCGACGCCCACTTCCGTCCGCAACGCCTTCTCAAGTGCCCGTTCGTAGGCAGCCCGCAATTCGTCAATTCTGGCCGAAATCGTGGGCAGGCCGTCAACCGTAACCTCCGCCCGTTCCCCGCCCGTTTCTCCGAGCACATCGGCTTTCACACCAAAATCTTCAGCCACCTGTTTGATTCGCGCCAGGTGCGCCGGGTCGCAGCTTAGGACGATGCGGCTGGCATCTTCTCCAAATAGTCGAAACTCGGGCGGAAGTCCGTGCCCGGATAATTTGACCTGCAACCCAATCCTCGCCGGCAGCGCGCTCTCAACCAAGGCCACGGCCAAGCCTCCGTCGGCACAGTCGTGCACCGACTCCACCAGTCCAGCCTGAATCAGCGCGATGATCGCCCGCTGGAGCGTGGCTTCCTTCTCAATATCGAGTTCCGGCGGATAACCCCACACCGCGCCGAGAATTTCTTTTGCGTACTCGGACGACCCGAATTCCGACTCAGCATCCACCGCATCGCCCACGTTATTCGCGCGCAGCAGAACGATTGTGCGGCCGGCCTGCGAAAAGTGCATCTTCGCAGCCTTGTGAACGTCCTCCAGAATCCCCACCACGCCAATGACCGGTGTCGGATAAATCCCCCCGCCCAAAGTTTCGTTATAGAAGCTGACGTTTCCTCCGGTAATCGGCGTATCAAGCTCCTCGCACGCCTTGGTCATGCCGTCAATCACCTGCGAAAACTGCCACATGATGTGCGGCTTCTCGGGGTTGCCGAAGTTCAAACAGTTGGTCGCGCCGATCGGAGTCGCTCCCGCGCAAGCCACTTTGCGCGCCGCTTCGGCCACCGCATGCATCGCTCCAAGGCGCGGATCGAGATAGCACCACCGCCCGTTGCCATCGAGCGCCATCGCCAGCCCGCGCTTCGATCCTTTAATGCGAATCACGCCCGCATCGCCTGCGCCCGGCGCCTCAACGGTATTGGTCTGCACCATGTGATCGTACTGCTGCCACACCCAGCGCTTGGAACAGATATTCGGACTCGCGAGCAGTTGCTTGAGTTGCGCAGTCAAATCGCCGCTCTCAGCCAGGCGAATGTGGTCCGGTTTCTCGCGCTCGACTGGCGGCTCCCAGCGCGTCAGCGGACGCTTATAAACCGGCGCATCATCGGTCAGCGCCGCATTCGGAATCTCCGCGACCACCTCGCCATGCTGCAGCACGCGCATCTTCGCATCGAGTGTCACACTTCCGACTTCGACCGCATCCAGTCCCCATTTTTCAAATACGCGGAAGACCTCGTCCTCGCGCCCCTTCTGCGCGACCAGCAACATGCGCTCCTGCGACTCGCTGAGCATGATCTCGTACGGAGTCATGCCGGTCTCGCGCTGCGGAACACGATCCAGCTCAATTTCAATGCCGGTGCCTCCGCGCGCGCCCATCTCGCAAGTCGAGCACGTCAGCCCGGCCGCGCCCATGTCCTGAATGCCAATAATGGCACCTGTCTGCATCGCCTCCAGACACGCCTCGAGCAAGAGCTTCTCAAGGAACGGATCGCCGACCTGCACGTTCGGCCGCTTCGCTTCCGAACCTTCGCTGAACTCCTCGCTCGCCATGGTAGCGCCGTGAATGCCATCGCGCCCGGTTTTTGCGCCGACATAAATAACAGGATTGCCTTCGCCCGCCGCGCGCGCATAGAAAATCTGATCGCGACGCACGAGGCCCAGCGCGAACGCATTCACCAGCGGATTGCCCGAATAGCAAGGCTCAAACTTAACCTCGCCGCCCAGGTTCGGCACGCCAAAACAATTCCCATAAGAAGCCACACCGCTGACCACGCCTTCCATGACGGAGTGATTCTTATGAATTTCAGCTTGTGTGGCCAACGAGTGTGTGGCACGGGCGCCCGCGCCCGCGTTTCGTGCAGCCGCAATCGGCCCGAAGCGCAGCGAATCCATCACCGCCACCGGCCGCGCGCCCATTAAAAATCTCCCGCAGGATTCCGCCGACGCCGGTAGCCGCGCCCTGAAATGGCTCGATAAACGACGGATGATTGTGCGACTCAATCTTGAACGCGCAAGCCCATCGATCGCCGATGTCCACAATGCCGGCATTCTCCCCGGGGCCCTGCAACACCAGCTTGCTGCGCGTGGGCAAGCGCTTCAAATGCACGCGCGACGATTTATAGGAGCAATGCTCGCTCCACATCACGCTGAAGATGCCAAGCTCGGTAATGGTAGGCTCGCGCCCACCCAGCAGTTGTTTGATTTTTTCGAATTCGTCCAGCGTGAGCCCGTGCTCCCGGATCACTTCGGATGTAATGGAAGAAATTGTGGCAGTGGTCATGGCGGGAATTCTATTGTCGCATTTTGACCGATTTTTTACATGCGGAACCTTTTGGCTCGACCGGCGTATGTGCTAACGTGACTTTCCGCCGGCGGGATCATGAACCTCCACGAGGATGGGGCAACAAGAGGATCCACCCTGCCCGTCTATACTGAACGACGTGAAGTCCGTAATTGTCGGCACGGCC
>CAWFLZ010000013.1:0-45666 GCA_963816705.1 uncultured Acidobacteriaceae bacterium | reverse complement strand
CAAACGAAACTGCCACGTGGCTTTGCGCTGCGAGATTGTAAATTTCCTGCGGTTGAATCTCCTGGACGATCCGGGAAAGATTCGCCGCATCCGTCATGTCGCCGTAGTGCAGAAAAAGATGTCTGCCCTTGTGGTGTGGATCCTCGTAGAGGTGATCGATTCTCTCGGTATTGAATGACGAGGCGCGCCTCTTGATGCCGTGGACTTCATATCCTTTGCCTAGAAGAAACTCGGCGAGATAAGCTCCGTCCTGTCCCGTAATCCCGGTCACCAGCGCTTTCTTCATTTCGTTCCCCGCATTAGCTGCCTTTTATCCCCCAATTTGTCGAGCCGCCGCGAAGAAAACAGTTTACCCTAGAGTGGTCCCGTTTAACTTGGTTCCCTGCCGTGAAGGCGATCGCTCCATGCGCATCCTGAAAGTAGTACAAGCCTATTATCCTTTCCAGGAAGCGGGTGGCCCTGTCGTAAAGGTGCGCGCTCTCGCACGAGGTTTGGTCCAACGTGGCCATGAAGTGACGGTTCTGACCGCCGACCTTGGCCTCGCGGGCCGTACCCGCAATGGTGCACGATTCCATCGCTGCAAGTGGGGCTGGTGGTCCGACCAAGATGGAGTAAAGGTAATTTATCTACCCACGGTTGGGCATTATCGCGCTCTTACTCTGAATCCCCGTGTGATAGGATTTTCCCGGGCTTCCGTGAGAGGATTCGACTTGGTTCACTTCTACGGCCTCTACGATCTGATTGGCCCTGCCGTTGGAATTGTTTGTAGGAGCCAGGGAATCCCCTACATCATCGAGCCCATGGGAATGTATCATCCAATCGACCGGGGGTTTTGGCTGAAGCGCATGTGGCATCGTCTGGTGGGTTCGGCCTTCTGGCGAAATGCGGCGCAGATCGTAGCCACTTCCGAGATGGAGCAACAGGAACTTCTCGCTGCGGACGTCCCTCCCGGCAAGCTCGTCGTTCGATATAACGGAATTAACCTGTCCGAATTCGCGGACTTACCCGCCCGTGGCACATTTCGCGCAAAATGGCATATTCCGCCGCAAGAGCCGCTCATTCTTTTTCTCGGCCGGCTAATTCCGCGAAAAGGCGCCGACATCCTTATCGAAGCTTTTGCCTCAAGTTGCCCGAAGTCCGGCCACCTCGTGATCGCCGGCCCCGAAGGCGAACGCGGATACCGGGCATATTTGGAGGAACGTGCGCGCAATTCCGGAGTTGAGTCGCGGGTGACTTTCACGGGACCGCTATACGACGCCGACAAGCTAGCCATATTGGCGGATTCCGACCTTTTCGTGCTTCCATCCCGCTACGAGAATTTCGCAAATGCGCCGGCCGAGGCTATTGCATGCGGCATCCCCGTCATTATCACGAATGCGTGCGGCATACGGTCGCTTGTCGATGGGCGAGCCGGACTGGTGATTCCCCCCGATAAGGGTGCTCTGGCCGAGTCGCTCGGCACCCTACTTAATGACATGCGACTCTATGCGCAGTTTAAAGCTAGCTGCCCCGAAGTCGCTGACGAATTGGGTTGGTCCCGGTTGACTGAACAGATGGAAGGTTACTACGGACTCGCGATGGCCCAAACCGATGGAACCCACTGAGCGGCCAACGTTCTACGATCAGCATCCCTTTGATTGGGTTGCTGTCGACAAAGAGCCGGACATAGGCCGGTTTGTGTCGCGTCCCCTCGTCGAAATGATCGAGAGTCTCGATCCAAATTCGCTCGTTCTCGACGTCGGATGCGGTCCGGGCCGCGTGCTGGGTTTCTTGGCTAAACGACGAATTCGCGCAGTTGGCGTGGATCGCAGCCGGGTTTCCGTGGGCCTGGTTTGGGAGCGCTATAATGTTCCCTGCGCCGTGGGTGACAATCTCAATCTCCCTTTCCCAGATGGCGCCGTTGACGTCGTGATTTCGGACGGAGTGATTCATCATACTGACGATCCAGAAGCGGCACTTGCCGAGAACTCTCGGGTACTGAAGCCTGGCGGGCTAATGTATCTGGCTGTCTACAAGCCTTTCGGGCGTTACCCTTGGCTGTATAAATATCCCGGCGCACTGATTCGCAATGGCCTGTGCCACTCGTGGTCCAAGCCGCTCGTCGCCGTATTTGCGATGGTGCCCTATTATCTCGTTCATTTCGTGCGGTCCACGGGCCGACGAACTTGGGTGGGTGCGCAAAACCTCTTCTACGATTACTTTGTCACTCCAAAGGTCGGTTTTTTGTCTCGCGTCGTGATTGAGGATTGGTGTGCCAGGAGCGGACTCCGTATCGACTCGTATGACGGGAATCGCGGCGGCAACGTACATTCGTTCCGCCTACGGAAAGCAGCGAAGCCATCTACGAGTGCTGCTACCATTGCAGCGGACCGCATCGATCCGGTCAGGATGGGGGCCGCGTCAGCGCGATGAGCAGGCTAGGGGCATTACCGAATACCAGCCCGAATGCCCCGTCTGAGGCTGGCGCATCGCTTCCAGAAAAGCCCCGAAGAGCCTATTCACCTCTGGAATTGCGCCGGTCGCGTTCCGCTTCTTTTCGGGTAATTTGGTACGCAGGGAACGTCCTCTTGATTCTTGCGATTCTCCTCACGGGATATTCGGCGGTCTGGGAGTATTCGACTCGCAGGTATTTGAAGGGATTTTCGGACGCGATCGTCCCTGTTTCGGCTTCGACCGAGGAGAAATCCGAAGCAATTCTGCGCTGGATGGCCAATGGTCCCGCCCGCCGTCAGAAGGGTCCCGACCCGTCTTCACCCGATCGCGATCCTACCGATACGCTGAACTACGCTTCACTGCTGCGTGTATGCGGTACCGCGACAAATGCATTCATCAATCTCGCCGATAGTGCAGATCTTGCAGCCCGGCGGCTCCTGCTGCTCAATTCGAAATCACTCACCGAGCACGTGGTCGCGGAAGTCTTGATGGACGGGCGCTGGGTTGTGGTCGACCCAACATATCACCTCATCCTGCGTGGACCCGATGGCGTTCCTCTTACGCAAAAGCAGCTGGCGGATCCCGCGGTGCTTTCCGCGGCGACGTCGAATATCAAAGGGTACAGCTCGGCGTATTCATTTGAAAAAACCACGCACGTTCGATCCGGCCGCCTGGGGTTCCTGGGAGCTCCTGTTCGATCCGTTGTAAACTGGCTGTGGCCGGGCTGGGAGGATTCCACTGCGGTCAGTCTGCTCATGGAGCGCGAGTCGCTGGCCACCCTGGTCGCTGCGCTTATCCTGATATTTTTTCTCGCCCTGGCCCGGGTCGGATTGCGCTGGTATGGCGAAAGGCGTCTCGGTGTTCGGCCGGTGCGCGTTCGCCACCAAATTCTCCGAGCTTTTCACGCTCTCTTCGATACAGGCCGTTAGTTCGTTGCGAAGTTGATTGCCGCTGCGCGATTGCCCTCCCGGTCTGACTCAGGCTTCGGTGCCGGCTGCCGTAAAATTCTCTGTAAGCCGTCCAGTTGACCGTCGATCGATCCGACTCGCAGTCCGAGAATCTTGGCGACAAGCGGATATACGTCGACATTTTCGAACGCCGGCACTTTGATCCCGGGACGAATGTCCGGTCCTACGGCATAAAATATCGGGCGCATCGATTTCATCTGGCTCGGATCGTAGCCATGCTCGCCTTTGATCTTCGGTTGCACGATCTCCGGTGTTTCCGACGCGTGCGCACGAATTTTGTAAGGTCCCGTCGCAATCACCACGGGATCGCCGCTTCTCGGATTGCCGCTAAAGTGAAGGTAGGCCGGTACGTCCGCGCGGCGGTAGACCGCGAATTTGTCGCTCGCGCCGTGCAATTGCTGGTACGCGCGCGCTGCGGCTTCGTCGCTGGGTGGGTAGAGCAATGCGCCACCCGTCACGAACTGCGAAAGGTCCGCGAATTTATCGAGGTCGATCCAGTTGCCCTCGACGGTCGCCATTCCGTGATCGGACAAGACAATCAGATCCACTGGAAGCTTGAGCGCCTTTAAATCGGCGGCGAGTATTCCCATCAGAGCATCCACGTGGCGAACGGCTTCGGCGGTTTGCGGGCTTTCAGGGCCGAAGTCGTGTCCGGCGCTATCCGGTTGGGAATAATAGAGAGTGATGAAGTGGGGTCGCTGCGCGGCCGGCAGTTTCAGCCAGGCGATCACCTGTTCGATGCGCTGCTCGTCGGGAACGTGTTTGTCGTAATGGATGTAGTGCGAGGGGCGCATGCCATCGATTTCCGCCTCTGAGCCGGGCCAGAAAAAACACGCGCTCCGCATCCCCTGCCTTTCGGCAAGCACCCAGAGCGGTGCGCCGTGGTACCAGGTACCGTCCTGCACGGAGCCGGGCTTGTCGTACGCGTAATGCTGTTTGCGCGCAGGATCGTAGAAATCGTTTTCGACGATGCCGTGATGCTCGGGATACAAGCCCGTAGCGATTGCCAGGTGGTTCGGAAAAGTGAACGAAGGGAAAGACGGGATCATGCCGTCCGGGGCGCTAGCGCCTTCGGTGGCGATGCGCGCCAGATTCGTAGCGCCATATTTCGCGGCGTAGTCGTAGCGGAAACCGTCGAGCGAAACGAGGACGACGTAGTGCTTCACCTGTTGGGCGGTGGCATTAGGCCCGTGATCAACATCGATTACCTGGGCTGAGACCGGAAGGCACAGTGCAAGAATAAGAAACACCGCAGCACTCATTGCGCGGGCTTGTATTTTGTGTGTCACCTTGCGGGTGGCGCCTTTCTTTATTCTCAGCGAGTTACGTCGAAACCTGCTTTGCATGGTGTGACACCCTGGGATGCGTAGTCCGCCTTCGAAATGATCGACAGGCTCGTCCGTCCCGATGGAGTTGCTCGAGACGGCTCTCATAGGGCCGTCGAAAAAGTGTCCCACTTTGTGGGTGCTGCTTCTCATTGTTTTCATGAGTTTGCGGGGGGAAAAAAGTGATACGGTGTCCCACTTAATTTCAGGGGCTCGTCGTGACTGGACGGCTCATCAAGGATGCGGCGGTGCGCGATCTGTTGCGCCCTTCGCTGAAGTCGAGGCCACAAGAGCACAGACAACAGTGCCGGAGCCACTAGACTCGCGAGCAGATACTCAGTTTTCAAAGAGCTGTGAGCGGCGAGGGCCAGCCCCGCTTGAAACGCGAAATCCTCTCTTCTACTGCGCGAGCAGACTAGCATGCACGTGCGCTGCCGCGCAGCTGGCCGGAAGGTTAGACAAAGTACAGGCGGGAACGCCTGCACTTTCGGCAGCTCGCGAGTTTCGCAAGCGGCGCCGGTTATGAATTTCACAGTCCAGCGAATCGCGCAGCGCCGTCCGCTCGATCAGAACTCAAAGCGAGCTCCGAATTGCAATTGGCGCGCGCCGAACAGCGCGCCGGACGTCGTCGACACGCTCTTGTATGACGCCGTCGGAAGCAGGCAGCCGTTCGTGTGTCCCGTGCACAGGCCAGTCCCCGGCTTCACGTAGGAAAACGCCGAGGAGCTTTCACCGGTGATGATCGTGCTGTTGAACAGGTTGAACGCATCAGCGTGAAACTGAGCCGGTACTTTTCATTGAAAGTGAATGTCCGGCCTATCCGGAAATCCACGTTCGTATAGTTTGGCAAGTTGAAGGGGTTGCGGCGCAGCCATGCCGCGCGGCCTCCGGTGGGGCTTGCAAACGTGCTCACCTCTGCGCCCGTCATCCCGCCGTCAACTCCCGATGCATTACCCAGCGAATTCGGAGGGTTCAGAACGGAGGTGCTGATGTTCGCGCCTAGCGGCTGCCCGGTGGCGGCCGTCACGATCGTGGACAATGTCCAACCATCGGCGAGTTGCCTGACAACTGCGCTTGACGCATCCTTCGCGTACATGGGCTGCCAGACGACGCTGCCGACGAAGCGATGACGCTGATCGAGATCGGAATAGGAGTAATCCTGCTTTAAGTTGTAAGGATCAAGGACGCCATCGGTGCCGAAGAATGTGCCGTTCGTTCCGCGCAGTCTGGCCGTCGTCAAGCGCTTTGCTGAAGGTGTAATTGAACAGCAGCTCGACGTCATGGCTCATTGGCTTGCGAAGTGTCAAGACAAGTCCGTTGTACCAGGAGTTGATCACGCTGTACTGGTTTAGGATCAAGCCGGAACTCGGATCAATACGCGAAGTGTAGAAGGGCACGGTTACCGAAAGAGCCGTTGTACCACTCGTGGGTGAAGCCAGTACGTCGTAGGTGGCCGTCGTCGTCGCTGGTGCCACGTTTGCATCATAGCTAGCCGGGAGGTGAAGCCCACGCGTCAGCAAGTATGTCGCGGAGACGGTCATATGCCCGGGGAGCTGGTGTTCGATCGAAACTTGAGCCTCGTGCGCGAGGGGATTGACGAAGTTCGGCGTCATACCGTGTACAGCGGCGGAAGAGGCGGGGAGAGTCCCGCCCGGAATACCGACCGAGGGCGTCAGCGCCCCCGCAAAGGGCGCTGCCGGTGCCGGTCCGGGTGGCGTGAAGAACACGTTGGGAAATGTGGGGGCGCAGGCTCGCAGCGCGGGATTAGTACTCGTAGGTGAGCATCCCGAAAAAGTCTGCTGGTACACGCCGTTTTCTACGCGCAGGGCATAGTATGTACTGTTCGATGTCTTTCCATAAAACATCCCATATGCGGCGCGAAGCACTGTGTTGTGGGCAAATTGCCAAGCGACACCGAGACGCGGCGCAATATTATTGGAATCGATGTTGAGGGTGGACGTATAGAGAGTAAGTAGGGGAGTGGACGTGTTTGGCTGTGCGGGTTGAGGCACATGCTGCAGGTCGTAGCGAACACCCAGATTCAAGGTCAGCCTCGGCTGTAATCTCCACGTGTCCTCGAAATACAATCCCAGGTCGTTGTTGTAGAAATCGTCCTTTCCGACGTGTGTGATGGGATCGTTTACTTGCGTGAAAGTCGACCAGTGCTTACCCTGCAAGCTTTCCCCAAAAGCGTTGATGTCTGTGGGCCCTAGATTGGCGCCAACGGCGTCGGCTACCCACTGGCAAAAGTTGAGCTCGGCGCCTGACGTCGCGCAACCGGGAATCAGCGCGGAGCCCGTATAGTTGTAATTGCCGTCGCCCTGAAAGAGGTTAATCAGCAATTCGTGGATGAAATTGACATCAACGCCCATCTTCAAAGTGTGATTGTTCTTTGTCCAAGTGAAATTGTCAGCGATTTCGTTGCGGTGCTCGTCTGGAAAGGCCGGGCGCGGCAGAGCAGATGTCTCGCCGTAGGACGCGATATTGTTCAAGAAGACGGACGGTCCTCCTGAATTGGTCCCATCAAACTCGAAATCCCGGCCCCACTGATAGCGGACCTCGTTGACCTTGTTGGATGAGATGACGGAAGTCCAGTTGGCGATGAAGAAGCGCTCGTGCGTGCCGCCGGGACCGTTCTGTGTTGCCCCGCCGTTGTTAACGGTCGCGGCGGTATTGTAGCCGTACGGTTCTTTCCAGTTCTGCCAATTGAAGACCGCGCTCAAATGGTTTCTCTGATTCAACTGGTAATCGAGCTTTCCCAGAAAGACGTCTTGCTGCAGATTTCGGGGGAATGCGCCGAGAAGGTCATCGGTAATGAAGGCCTTCGCGTTGTTGCATAGATTGGTGGCTACGGCTGTGGGACAAGCAAATCCGTTGATGGTCGCGATCGATTGCGTGGAAGTGTAAAGAATCGGGTTCACTTTGCGGAAGCCGTCATACGTCGCAAAGAGAAACAATTTATCGCCGATAATCGGTCCGCCCACGCTTCCGCCAAACTGATTCTGCTGATGCACTGTCTGGGTGAGGATCCCCCGTGTCTTGCCAAGCGGATCGAGCGCGTTCAAATCCGGATAGCGCAGATTATAGAAGAGATCTCCGTGCCACTGGTTGGTGCCGGATTTTGTGACGGCGTTCACGACGCCGCCGGCCGCCTGTCCATATTGGGCGCTGTAGTTGCTGCCACTGACCTCGAACTCTTTGATCGAGTCGGCGCTATAGACATAGGCGACGATAATTGCGCGGCCTCGCGCTTCGGAGAAAAATGCCTGGGTATTGTTTGCGCCATCGACCGAATTGCCGTTGTAGAGCCCTGAAATTCCGCGGAAGCTGCTCAGGCCGCTGTTGCCGTCGGTCGTCACGGCTGGAGTCAATAGCACGAAATTCTCCCAGCGTCGTGCAACCAAGGGCAGACCCTCCACGAGGTTTTCACTGACGATCTGCGACGATTCGGTCTTGTCGGTTTCGATCAGCGGAACCTCGCCGGTAACCGTGATTGCCGTCTTCTGCGATTGCAGCGGCAACTGGAGATCGACGGTGAGCGTCTGGCCTACGTGAAGCACCACGCCTTTCTCGAGCACAGTATCGAAGCCGGTTTTGGTCGCGCTCACTTCATAATTCCCGGGCTGGAGATATGGAGCAACGTAGACGCCGGCCGAGTTCGTTGGAAAGGAACTTTCAGTTCCTGTATCCGCGTTGTGCACCAGAACGTCCACGCCCACCATCGCCGCGCCCTGCGGATCCGTGACGGTGCCCGAAATCGTCCCTGTCGCGGTTTGAGCCATCGTGACAGACGGCGTCATAGCGAATCCGAAGACGAGTAAAGCGAGCAGACAAACCCGACTCAAACAAGTCAGGCGGACGGATGGTTGGTTTTGCACAAATGCCTCCTCTGGGGCACAGGATTATCCGGCGCGCCGCGAGGCGCGAACCGCCGAATATTACTAACGCCAAACAATCAGCATTGCAAATAGCTATTTTGGATTCACGGTATTATCGCGACTGAGGATAGACGACATGACACGCCAGTCGGGCGATTCGCGACGAAATCAGCGCTGAATGATCGCGACAATTTGTAAATCGCTTGTGTGAATGAGCGAACAATCGCAATTTAAAGGCGTGTAAATACTGCCCGTGAGTCTATTAGATTCATTGTCTTGTCGGCCTTCGGGACGAATAGTAGACTGACTTCCACAAGCTCACAGGAGGTTTTCCCATGCCGCGGATCGTGCGTTGTGGTGTTATTCAGGCAACCTGCGAATGGTCGCCGGAAAAGTACTCGCTGGCGGACATCAGGGAAAAGATGATCGCCAAGCACGAGAAGATGATCGCGAGCGCGGCGAAAAAGGACGTGCAAATCCTTGGGCTGCAGGAACTTTTCTATGGCCCGTATTTTTGCGCCGAGCAGAATCCGAAGTGGTACGAGCTAACCGAGAGTGTTCCAGGCGGCCCAACGCTTGCGCGCATGCAGAAGCTGGCAAAGAAATACAAAATGGTTCTGGTGGTTCCGATTTACGAAGTGGAAATGCCGGGGCTTTTCTATAACACTGCGGCGGTTTTCGATGCGGACGGCAGCTACCTCGGAAAATATCGCAAGCACCACATTCCACATTTGCATCCGGGATTTTGGGAGAAGTTCTACTTTACGCCCGGGAATGCAGGCTATCCCGTTTTTCAGACGCGCTTCGGCAAAGTGGGCGTATACATCTGTTACGACCGCCATTTCCCGGAAGGCGCGAGAATTCTGGGATTGAACGGCGCAGAGATCGTGTTCAATCCTTCCGCGACCGTTGCAGGACTTTCGGAATACCTCTGGGAGCTTGAACAGCCTGCGCACGCCGTCGCGAATCAATATTTTGTCGCGGCGATCAATCGCGTGGGTACCGAGAAGCCGTGGAGTATCGGCGAATTTTACGGCAAGAGCTATTTCTGCAATCCTCGCGGCAAAATCGTTGCTCAGGCCAGCCGCGATAAAGACGAGCTGGTAGTCGCCGATCTCGATTTCGACGAAATCAAGGAAGTGCGCGCCACGTGGCAGTTCTACCGCGACCGCCGGCCGGAAAGTTACGACGAAATTGCGCGAACGCTCCAGCCAGGCTCTTCGCAGGCTGCTGATTGAGGAATCGCCGATGACCACCGCTACCGTGACCGCACCGCTTTGCCGGAACTTTATCAATGGCCGCTGGGTTGAATCGCGCTCGGGGCGGACGATCGAGCGCCGGAATCCCGCCAACTTGAAGGAAGTGACGAGCGTGGCGCCACTTTCTACGCGCGAGGAAGTTCGCGAGGCGATTGGCGCGGCGAAAGCTGCGTTTCCTGGCTGGCGCAATACTCCGGCGCCTGCGCGCGGCCGCGTTCTGGCGCGAGCCGCGGCTTTGATGGAGAAGCAGAAAGATGCGCTCGCGCGGACTTTGTGCCGCGAAGAAGGCAAAACTTTCAAGGAAGCTCTCGTCGAAGTGCAGCGTTCCATCAATATTCTTGAATTTACGGCAGGCGAGGGACGACGGATGGGTGGCGAGACCATTCCGAGCGAATCCGCGAAGAATATTGCGTATACGATCAAGCAGCCGCTGGGCGTCGTGGGCGCGATTACGCCCTGGAATTTTCCGGTGGCAATTCCGGTGTGGAAAGCGGCGCCTGCGCTGGTGGCCGGAAACACGGTGGTTCTGAAGCCCGCGGAACTTACGCCAGAGTGCGCGGCGAAAGTTGTGGAGATTTTTCAGGAGGCGGGCGCGCCGCCAGGTGTGCTGAACCTGGTCCTCGGCCTGGGAGAAGAAGTAGGCGACGAGCTTTTGCAGGATCGCGAGGTCCGTGCGATTTCTTTTACCGGATCGAATGAAGTTGGCAGCCTGATCGCGTCGCTGGCGGCGCGACAGATGAAGAGATGCCAATGCGAGATGGGCGGGAAGAATCCGGTGGTGGTGCTGCGCGATGCCGATCTGGCGCTGGCCACGGAGGCCGCGGTGATGGGCGCGTTTGGATCGAGCGGACAGCGCTGCACGGCTACGAGCCGGGTCGTCGTCGAAGAAGCGATTGCTGATCGGTTCGTCGAAATGGTTTTGGAGCGAGCGCGCAAGCTGAAGGTAGGCAATGGCCTCGATGCGGATGTGGACGTTGGTCCGTTGGTTGATGAGCAGCAGCTGAAAACGGTGCTTCGCTACCTGGAAACCGGGAAGAAGGAAGCGCGTTTGCTGCTGGGCGGCGCACGAATGCCAGGTGCGGGCTTTGATGATGGTTATTTTGTCGCGCCCACAGTCTTCGATCATGTGCCGTGGGATAGCGTGATCGCGCAGGAGGAAATTTTCGGACCTGTGCTTTCGGTGATCCGCGTGGCGGATTTCGACGAAGCGCTGCGCGTCGCAAACTCGGTAAAATATGGACTGTCGAGCTCAATCTACACGAACGACGCGCGAAAAATGTTTGAGTTCATCGACCGCATCGAGACGGGTATGACTCACGTGAACGCGCCAACCGTGGTGAGCGAGGCGCAGATGCCGTTTGGCGGGATGAAGGCGACCGGCGTCGGCCTGCGCGAGATGGGGCGCGTGGCCATCGATTTCTATACCGAGCTGAAGGCCGTCTACATTGACTACGCGCCTCCCAAGAAATGAGTTCTTCCTGATTACCGACGCGCGATGAGCGAGACGACCACCCCTTCCACTCGCAGGCCCTCCGCCGGCGCAATTGATTCGCAGTCGATACGGACGAGTTCCCTTTACAACGAAGACCTTGCGCCGGTGCCGGTGAAGCGGCGCGTTGGGGCACCTATAACTACGCCGCTCTCTGGATCTCGATGAGCGTCAATATTCCCACCTATATGATCGCCAGCGGGATGATCGCCGGCGGCATGAATTGGAAGCAGGCGATCTTCACCGTGTTTCTGGGCAACGTGCTGGTGCTCATGCCCATGCTGCTGAATGCGCACGCCGGCGCGCGCTACGGGATTCCATTTCCGGTCTTCGCGCGGGCGTCTTTCGGCGTGCTGGGCGCCAACGTGCCCGCGATGTTGCGCGCGCTGGTCGCGTGCGGCTGGCTCGGCATCCAGACCTGGATCGGCGGCGAAGCGATCAACGCGATGCTCGTGGCGCTCGATCCGCGTTGAAGGACGTCGCTGGGGCGTGCCGCTGTGCTTCCTGCGTTTCTGGTTGCTGCACGTGGTGGTCATCCTGCGCGGCATCCGCACGATTCGATGGCTGCAGGGAGTCTCCGCGCCCTTCTTGCTGGTGATCGGAGCGGCGCTGCTGGCTTGGGCCCACGTGAAGGCCGGCGGATTCGGGCCGATGCTCGCGGCGCCCTCGAAATTTCAAACCTTTGGCGAGTTCTTCCGCTTCTTCGTGCCGTCGTTGACCGGGGTCGTCGGCTTCTGGTCGACCGTGGCGCTGAACATTCCCGATTTCACTCGCTACGCGCGCAGCCAGCGGGCGCAGGTGCTCGGCCAAGCGCTGGGCCTGCCGACCACGATGACGTTCTACTCGTTTATCGGCGTCGCGGTTACGTCGGCGACGGCGGTGATCTTCGGCCAGACGATGTGGGATCCGGTCGCGGTGCTATCGCGGCTAGGCAATCCCCTGGCCGTGGTGATCGCCATGCTGGCTTTGCTGATGGCCACGCTCAACGTGAACGTCGCCGCCAATCTCGTTTCGCCATCGAATGATTTCTCGAATCTCTGGCCGCGGCTAATCAGTTTTCGCATCGGCGGACTGATCACCTGCCTGATCGGCGTGGCGATGCAGCCGTGGCGATTGCTGGCCAACTACAGCAATTACATCTTCGGCTGGCTGGTGGGCTACTCCGGATTTCTCGGGCCGATTGCCGGCGTGATGATTTGCGATTATTTCGTGATCCGAAAGAAAATCCTGATTCCCGAGGACCTCTACCAGCGAGGTGGGGTGTACGAGTTCGCGAATGGCGTCAATTGGCGCGCGATTCTCGCACTGGTGGCCGGAGCGGGTGTGGCTTTCGTCGGCCTGATATACGCGCCGGTGCGCGGGCTTTACAACTACGCGTGGTTTGTCGGGTTTGGGGTCAGTTTTGTCGCCTATTGGGCGCTCATGGCGGGCGGCTGAGAGAAGCGGATGCGAGAGGACATTTGCGCGGACGATGTCAGATCAGAAAAACGCCGGCAGGTTTCCGGCGCTACGACTAGTCGCGGCTCGGGAACGGCAATGATAGCGTCGCGTTTATTGGCGACGCGCTCATTCCAGCTCGTTGGGACTGCACCGGTGTCCACCTGTTTCATGGTGATGCAATTTTCAACCGGACAAACCAGCGCGCAGAGATTGCAGCCGACGCACTCTTCCTCAATGATTCGCGGCACGTGAACGCCCATCCCGTTCGGATTTTTCTTGCCGTTCCCGGTTGTACGGCTCGATGCACTGATGCGCGCCGTCTTCGCAAGCGACGTAGCAGAGCTGGCAGCCGATGCACAGTTCGGAGTGAATCTCCGCGATGATCTTGTAATTCAGGTCGAGGTCTCCCCAGTCCTTCACGTTCGGCACCGCGCGCCCGCGAAAATCCTCGATGGTGCGGAACCCGTGGCTCGTCCATGTACTGCGGAGAGTCCGTCGATCATGTCCTCGACGATGCGAAATCCGTAGTGCATCGCCGCGGTGCAGACCTGCACGCATGGACGCGCCCAGCGCGATATGTTCCGCTGCGTCGTTCCAGTAGCCGATGCCTCCAATGCCGATAATCGGGAATTCTCACTTTTTCGCCACGCTCGAAACCAGGTGCAAAGCGATCGGTTTCACCGCAGGCCCGCAATAGCCGCCGTGCGAGGACTTTCCCGCCGACCGTTGGGCGCGGCGCGAAACGTTTCCAGGTCGACGCCCATCAGCGAATTGATGGTGTTGATCAGGCTGACGGCATCGGCGCCGCCGCGCTCGGCGGCCAGCGCGATCCGCGTGATGTCTGGTCACGTTGGGCGTGAGCTTCACGATCACCGGCGTTCTGCGCCGCTTCCTTCACCCACGACGTAATCATCTCCGTATACTCGGGCACCTGGCCGACGGCCGATCCCATGCCGCGCTCGCTCATTCCGTGCGGGCATCCGAAATTCAGCTCGAGCGCGTCCGCGCCGGCGTCTTCGGCGCGGTGCACCATCTCGTGCCACGATTCGCGTTTCGATTCCACCATCAGCGACGCGATCACCAGATTCTTCGGGATAACGTTTCTTCACTTCGGAGATTTCGCGGAAATTCGTTTCGGTCGGCCGGTCGCTGATCAGCTCGATATTATTGAAGCCCATCATCTTTACGCCGTTGTAGTCGATCGCGCCGTAGCGCGAGCTGGTGTTGACGATCGGTTCGCCGATCGTCTTCCAAACCGCGCCGCCCCAACCCGCATCGAATGCGCGCATCACCTGCCCGGCGGTATTCGTCGGGGGGCCCGACGCCAGCCAGAACGGATTCGGTGTTTTGCTTCGTTTTTTCTCTCTGCGGCATCCGGGTGACACCCTTGCGATACGTGTCCACAGCGGGCGCTGCGATCGATGCACCTGAACACGCAAACCTAGGCTTCGCCGAGGACACGGGGGGCCATCTCCGGCTTCAGCGTATGCCAAACCTTCACGTTGATGAATTGCATGCCACGGTCTGCGACTTCCTGAGTTTCCACCTTCTTAAATGCTTTTACCGTGGACGTGATGTTATCCTCATCCGCGACGGTCAGTTTTACTTCCAACCACTGTGCTTCAGGGTTCATTCCCTTGAGCTGCATGCAGCGGAACTTCCATGTCTCTTCTGTATCGGTTGACCGTGAGAAGAAGGGCATTCCCAACTCTGGAGTGTCATCTCTGAAGAGGAGCAGCGCGGAAGCTACAGGTCCAAATTTAGCGTTGAAATCACGAAGAAGAGTCTGAACAGTCATCAATATTCCTCCGGTAACGGAATGCAGGTGGCTGAGCGGTCAGCCTCGTGACCCAGATTTTAACTCCTGTGCTGAGTCTGCGTTAACAAGCGAGCTCGATCACTAAGTTGGCCCGGGCGAGTTCCCCAGTGGATCGATTCTTCTTCCGTGCCACTTTTGATGTCTCCTATTCCACCGGCACATCTTTCTCATCATTTACAATCGAACATTCCATCCCTCTCAGGAAACCTAACTATGCACCGGTGGTCCGAACTCTTTATCCCTACTTTGCGCGAGGCTCCGGCGGACGCCGAAGTCGCCAGCCACAAACTGCTCGTCCGGGCCGGATACATCCGGCAACTGGGCGCGGGAATTTACTCGTTCCTATTTCTCGGCAACCGCTCCACCCAGAAAATCATGGGCATCGTCCGCGAGGAGATGGACAAGATCGGCCAGGAATTTTATCTGCCCGCGCTCAACCCGCGCGAAATCTGGGAAGCCAGCGGGCGCTGGACGGTAATGGGCGAAAACATGTTTCGCCTCAAGGACCGCAAAGGCGCTGATTTGTGTCTCGGCATGACGCACGAAGAGATCATGACCGACATCGCGCGCAAGGAACTGCGCAGCTACAAGCAACTGCCGCAGATCTGGTATCAGATTCAGACGAAGTTTCGCGATGAACCTCGGCCGAAGTCGGGCCTGCTGCGCGTGCGCCAGTTCATCATGAAAGACGCGTACTCGTTTGACATCGACGCCGCTGGGCTTGATGTCAGCTATCAGAAGCATCACGACACCTATTGCCGGATATTCGATCGCTGCGGGCTCAAGTACATGGTGATCGATGCGCACTCGGGCGCCATGGGCGGATCGCGATCGCAGGAATTCATGGTGCGCACCCCGGCGGGCGAGGATCTGGTCGTGAGCTGCGAGGCCTGCGGGTACGCCGCGAATCTGGAGAAGGCTACTTCGAAGCTCGCGCCCATCGTAGATCTGCCCGCTGAGGGCGATGGCAAGCCGCTCGAAGTCCACACGCCGGATCAGAAGACGATTGAAGATGTGGCGCGTTTTCTTGGCGTGTCTCCCACGAACAAGATGAAGACGCTCGCCATGATGATTACCGAAGTGGATCAGAAGTCTGGCAAGGCTCATGCGCGGCCGCTGGTGCTGCTGCTGCGCGGGCGATCACCAGATGAATGAAGCCAAGCTTTCGTCGGCGATTGCGGGCAAGGAAGCGCGTCCCATGCAGGAGGAAGAAATCCGCGAGTTTTTCAAAACCCCGCCGGCTACCTGGGACCGCTCGGCATCGATTGGGCCAAGGACATCAACGATACGGGCAAGCCGATCCTTCTGCTCGACGACGCGCTCAAGAGCCGCACCAACCTGATCGGCGGCGCGAACAAGGAGTTCTACCACTTCAAGAATCTGACGCCCGGAAAAGATTTTCAACCAACCGCCTATGCCGATCTGCGCTCGGTCACGGCCGGCGAAGGCTGTCCCAATTGCGGCGCGTTGCTGCGCATTGATACGGCGGTCGAGATCGGCCACATCTTCAAGCTCGGCTACAAGTACTCGCACTCGATGGGCGCAACCGTGCTCGACCGCAATGGCAAGGAAGTCGCCCCGATCATGGGCAGCTACGGGATTGGAATCGAGAGAATCCTGACAGCGGCGGTCGAGCAGTCGAACGACGCGAACGGGTTTTGGCTTGCACCTTCGATTGCGCCCTTCGAGGTGGTCGTCGTGGCAACGAACATCGGAGACGAAAAAATCCGCGCCGCTTCCGAGGACATTACCAAGGCCCTCGAGCAGGCCGGCTTCGACGTTTTGCTCGATGACCGCGACGAACGCCCCGGAGTGAAGTTCAAGGACGCCGATCTGGTCGGTATCCCTTTTAGAATCAACGTGGGCAAGAAAGTTACCGAAGATTTGGTGGAGGTCGTTCGCCGCTCGACTCTGGCGCGGGAGGACGTTAAGATTTCAGCCATAACCGAGCATCTACGCGGGTTGGTGAGGAGTTAGAGCGAAAGCGGGTCTGTAAGTTGGACCGGCTGGCGCAAATCACTTTGTAATTTGGCGCACCCGCGAGTCGGCCTTTATGGATACATTCAAACTGGTGTTAACTTTCGGCGTCCTCATCTCTCTGGTAGTCGTGGGACTGAAAGTCGTTCCGCCATGCTATTCCAACTACGAGTTTGAGGATGCGCTCAAGAACGATGTGCTGCAGGCGACCTACAGCAACCGTTCGGTGGACGATCTTCGCGTCCTCGTGATCAAGCATGCCCGGGATTATGACATCGAGTTGACGCCACAACAGGTACACATTGTCCGCACGGGCGGGTTCGGCACGGGAACGCTTGAGATTGACGCCCAATACAGTGTTCCGCTCGAGTTCCCCGGCTATTCGACCACCTTAGACTTCCATCCTTCAACGTCGAACAAGGGCGTGTACTAGGAGCGGAAGCGAGGCCCGGCGCAACTCTCGACGGATCTCGCTCCCGAGCGATGTTTCGCTCCCTTCGGCTGCCACACCCCGTCCATCCTTTGACACGCATCTAAAGCATTGTGTCTTCTGCTTCTGATTTAAAATTACCTGTAAGCGCATACTTGGCACAAAGGTAGTTTTCGGACTGTGAATTGCTCCAATTTGGAATGCACAGCCCTCTGCATGGCCATTAAGCTCAAAATCCCGAACTCTCGTCCACGGGCGCCGGCGGTAAAGGTCGCAAGCGGTCGAAGGACCCTGTCGTTAAATATGCATTCCTCGGGTTCCTCACTTTGTCGCTGCTTATCGGCGGAGTTCTTGCCTACTGGTATGTAAAGTACGACCGCATCATCGAGCAGCGTTTCCGCGGCCCGGTCTTTGCGACCTCCGCAAAAATCTATGCCAGCCCAGTCGTCGTACGCGTCGGCTCGCCCTACACGATTTCTGAGATCGCGTCCGATCTGCGACGCGCCGGCTACAGTGAGAAAGAAGGCGAATCGCCACTCGGAAGTTATCGCGCGCGCGGCGGAAAAATCGAGATCATGCCGGGCCCCGAGTCCTACCACAGCCCGGAACCGGCCACGATCACGATAGCAGACGGTAAGGTAAGCGAAGTCGTAAGCCGCTCCGCCGGCGCTCTCGAAGCCTACGAACTCGAGCCCGAGCCGGTCACTTCCCTGTTCGACGCCGAACAGCGCTCCAAGCGCGAACTGGTCAAGTACGACGACATTCCCAAAATCATGGTCGAAGCGGTTACCTCGATTGAAGACCGCCGCTTTTTCCAGCACAATGGCGTGAATTTTCTGCGGCTGGCCGAAGCCGCCTGGATTGACTTCACGCATCAGCGCCACCAGCAGGGCGGCTCGACCATCACTATGCAGCTTTCGCGAGCGTTTTTTCTGAGCCCGGAAAAAACCATGAAGCGGAAAGCGATCGAAATGCTGATCGCGGTCGAACTGGAGCAGAAGTTCACCAAGCAGCAGATCTTTGAGTTCTACGCCAACCGCGTCGATCTCGGACAGCGCGGCTCATTCACGATCTCGGGCCTGGCCGAGGGCGCGCACTCCTACTTCAACAAGGAGTTGAAAGACGTCTCGCTCCCAGACGCCGCTCTGCTCGCGGGGTTGATCCAGGCGCCGAGTTATCTGTCGCCCTACCGGCATCCCGAGAGGGCAATGGAACGCCGCAACACAGTGCTCGAGGCGATGGTAGAAACGGGCGCCATTACACGCGCTCAGGCCGACAAGGCAAAAAGCGCACCGCTCAAACTCGCGCCCCCGAACGTAGAGGCTAGCGACGCGCCCTACTTCGTCGACATGGTGCGTGACACCGTGCTCAGCAAGCTCAACGAGCGCGAAGTGAACGAGCAGCAGTTCCGCATCTACACGACGCTCGATCCGGATTTGCAGCGCGTGGCGGCGCAGGCCGTCGAGACCGGCATGAAAATCGTCGACGAGCAGGTTACGAAGTTGCGGACAAAAAAGACGAAGATCGGCAAGGGTAAATATGAAACAACCGTCTTGCCCGGCCCCCAGGCGCAGGTCGCAATGGTCGCGATGGATCCGCATACGGGTGAAATTAAGGCTCTGGTAGGCGGCCGCAACTATGGAACGAGCCAGCTCAACCACGCGCTTTCAAGGCGCCCGACGGGATCGATCTTCAAGCCGTTTGTCTACGCGGCCGCAATGAATACCGCGCTCGATGGATCGAACACTGTGATTACGCCCGCATCGATTGTGAGCGATCAGCCTTCGACCTTCTCTTACGGCGACCAGATCTACGAGCCCCGCAATTACAAAGAGGAGTACCACGGCGACGTAACCTTGCGTTACGCGCTCGCTCTTTCCCTGAACAACGCGACCGTGAAAGTGGCGGAAGAAGTGGGCTACGACAAAGTCGCCGATCTCGCGAAAGCGGCAGGCATCGCGTCCGTGAAGGCGACGCCCGCAATGGCGCTCGGCGCCTACGATGCCACGCCCGTCGATATGACTTCGGCGTACACCACGTTCGCCAACGGCGGAGTCCGGCTCTCTCCCGTGGTCGTAAATTCCGTGCGCAACTCCAAGGGCGACGTGATCGTGAACTTCGACGCCGAGCACAACCAGGTGCTCGATCCGCGCGTGGCGTTCGTCATGACAAATATGCTGGAGGGCGTCATAAACTTCGGCACGGCCTATGGAGTCCGCCAGCGCGGTTTCACGGCCCCGGCGGCCGGCAAGACGGGAACGTCGCACGACGGTTGGTTCGCCGGCTACACCAGCAACCTGCTGTGCGTGGTCTGGGTGGGATACGACGACTACAGCGACATCCGCCTCAGCGGCGCACAGACCGCAGCCCCGATCTGGGCCGAGTTCATGAAGAAGGCTGTCACGCTCCCGCAGTACTCCAATGTGCAACCCTTCCATCAGCCCGACGGCGTGGTTGACGTTCAGCTCGACAAGGCTACCAACCGGTTGGCCACGCCTTCCTGTCCCGACGATTACACGATCGCCTTTGTCGCCGGCACCGAACCGCACGACTCCTGCGACCAGGGAAGCAACGTGCAAGGATTCTTCTCCCGCATTTTCGGCGGAACCTCGGAAAAAGCGCTCCCGCCCCCTACCACCAATGGTCCAACCAACGTGGCCACAACAAATGGGAACCCCGACCCGGCTGCCGGTGTCAAAAATGGGGAGGAGCCCAAGAAAAAGAAGGGCTTCTTTGGTAAGATCGCGGACGCATTCAAAGGGGATGGCGGCCGCGACAAAAAGGACGATGACAAAAACACTCCCGCAGCGTCTAAACCTGCGGCCAACGGAACCACTCCTCCGTAAGTTGGGGCTTAAAAACGTCTAGCCAGGAGGTCGCTATGCGATCCTCGCGTCAGACCACGCTCTGCGCCATTGTTTTATCCACCCTGCCGATCTTGGCGTCTCTCACCTTCCTGCTCATTCCAGTCACTCCGATCTACGCCCAGAATTCCGAACAAGTCCAGGTCGGACCCCCGCCGATACACCAGGTCGCCCCTCCCGCTGCCAGCGCCAGCGCCCGCGAACTGGAGGCCATTGGCGACGAACTCCAGGCGGACAAGAACTATCTCGACGCCATCGACTATTACCAAGCCGCTCTGAATAAAGACCGGACGAATGCGGTTCTGTCGAATAAGGTTGGCATGTCGCAGTTGCTATTGCGGCGCTATAAAGAAGCCCGCAAAAATTTTGACCGCGCCATCAAGCTCGACAAGAATTACGCCAGCGCCTATGCCAATCTGGCGGTTGTCTATTACGAGGAAGGAAATTTCCGCAAATCGATCCGCTATTACGACAAGGCGATCCGACTTGACGACACACAAGCGGTCTTCTACAACAATCGCGCCGCCTCGCTGTTTGCTAAGAAACAGTTTGAGAAGGCCACGGCTGATTACAACAAAGCCCTCGAGCTCGACCCCGACATTCTCGATCGGGCCACGCGCGGCGCCGGTGTGCAGGCCAGGCTACCGTCCCCCATGGACATCGCCCACTACGATTACGTCATCGCCAAACTTTTTGCGCGGAATGGATCCGCCGATCGTTCCCTGCACTATCTGAAGAAAGCCATGGAAGAGGGCTATCCGCATATCAGCGACGTTTACAAAGATAACGAGTTCAGTGCGTTGCGGAAGGACCCGCGCTTTGCAGAGCTAATGGCGGCAAAGACGGTCGCAATACAAAATTAGGAACCCAGCCGGTAGTCGCAAACGGGCCTGCCCCGTCTCGGGCCTTCCGCGAAACTGTGGTTGTGCACGAAATGCGGTCGTACGAGTCGGCAATGCCTTCATTTTCAGCGAGATAGCTAGTAGGAAATTCTCCTGGGCAGCCGCGAAACTTTGCTGTTGAGCCTGTGTTTGTTCCGTCTATCACTCCTGAAAGCGAATGGTGAGTAGGGAGAAAAACCCACCGGTTGCGAACCCGAGCACGCCCCAAGCAAGCAACCGGTGGGACATTTAGACCAATCCCCTGAACCTGCCCGGTTTGCCCGCGCTCCTCAAATTTCTTTCCTGAGTCGGCGGAGCTCCTATCCGCTACGCTCTCCTAGTGATTTTCTAACGTCTTCGATGCATCAGGCGAACATTTTACGAAACCGCCAATCCCGGCTACAATCTTTCCATGCTGTCCGCAGTGCCCCCCTCCCTTGCCTGGGCTCATCCACTGGTACAGGAGTGGTTCGTCTCGCGCTTCGGCACTCCCACCGAACCGCAGGAGCAAGGCTGGCCGCACATTCTCGCTGGGCATACGACGCTCATCGCCGCTCCCACCGGCTCGGGCAAAACGCTAGCGGCGTTTCTGGCTTGTATTGATCACCTGGTGCGCAAGGCGCTAGCCGGACAGCTAACCGACCGCACCGAAGTCCTCTACGTCTCTCCACTGAAGGCGCTCGGCAATGACATTCAGAAGAATCTGGAGATTCCTCTGGGCGAGATTCTTCAGATAGCCGCCGAGCGCGGCCTGCTGATGCCCGAAATTCGCACGGCCGTCCGCACTGGCGACACGCTGGCCAAAGACCGGCGACTGATGCTGAAACGCCCGCCCCACATTCTCGTCACGACCCCCGAGTCCTTCTACATTTTGCTCACGGCGGAGAAGAGCCGGGTCATTCTGCGCGATGTAGAAACGGTAATCGTCGACGAAATTCACGCCGTCGCTGACGACAAGCGCGGCGTGCATCTGGCGCTGTCGTTGGAACGTCTTGAAGAATTGACCGCGCAGCCGCCAGTGCGCATCGGCCTTTCGGCAACCCAGAAACCGATCGAAGAAGTAGCGCGCTTCCTGGCCGGCAATTCTGACGACCGCAACCCGCGGCCGGAGCCAGTCATCATCGACGTGGGACACAAACGGAAGATGGACCTGGCCGTCGAAGTTCCCTCTTCCGAACTCGGCCCAGTCGCCTCCAACGAAATGTGGGACGAGATTTACAACCGCATCGTCGAACTCGTAAATGCACATCGTTCGACGCTGCTCTTCGTCAACACGCGACGGCTGGCCGAGCGCATCGCCCATCAACTGGGCGAGCGGATCGGCCAAGAAAACGTCGCAGCGCACCACGGAAGCCTGTCTCGCAAACTTCGCCTCGAAGCCGAGCGCAAGTTGAAAGAAGGCCAGGTAAAAGTTCTGGTCGCCACCGCGTCACTCGAACTTGGCATCGACGTCGGCACCATCGATCTCGTGTGCCACATCAGCTCGCCCGCGCGCGATTGCGGTCGCGCTCCAGAGAGTCGGCCGCAGCGGTCACTGGCGGGGCGCAATTCCCAAGGGCCGGTTCTTTGTTACAACGCGCGATGATCTCGCCGAGTGCGCGGTGCTGGTGCGAGCGATCCGGTCGGGCGACCTGGATCGCCTGATTTTCCCCGAAGGCTCGCTCGACGTTCTGGCGCAGCAGATCGTAGCGTGTTGCGCAGTAAGTAGCGCCGCCGTCCCGGCGGCTGTCGTGGCGGCGTCCCACCGTCACCCGCAGGGTCAGGATAATGTGGCTGCGCTCGGCAATGACGCCGCAGCTGCCGCTACCAGCGACGGCTGGGACGAAGACGAACTTTTCGCGCTAGTGAAGCGTGCCTATCCCTATCGCAATCTTTCGCGCAAGAGCTTCGACGAAGTCATCGCGATGCTATCCGAGGGCATAGCAGCGCAGCGCGGACGCTACGGCGCATATCTCCATCATGACCGCATCAATCGTAAGCTGCGCGCGCGCCGCGGCGCCCGCCTGGCGGCAATCACGAGCGGCGGCGCGATTCCCGATAACGCCCTCTTCACCGTGGTAGCCGAGCCCGATGGCGCGGCCGTCGGCACCGTCGACGAGGACTTCGCGGTCGAAAGCATGGCGGGCGACATCATGCTTCTCGGCAACACGTCGTGGCGCATACGGCGCGTCGAAGGCAAGTCGTCGCGGGTTTTGGTGGAAGACGCTCATGGCTCGCCGCCCACCGTTCCCTTCTGGCGCGGCGAGGCTCCAGCACGTACCGCCGAACTTTCAAAGCAACTGGGCGACTTGCGGCAGGACATCAGTGATCGCCTGAAGAGCATCGTGCCGGTCGAGGGATGGCGGCATTTGCCGGCAGTCGCGGAAACAGTGACGTGGCTGGGAACCGAATGTGGCCTTGACCAATCGGGCGCTGAACAATTAATTCAGTACGTACTCGAAGGCCGCGCCGTCTTAGGTGAAGTGCCGACCCAGACGACGATCGTTGCCGAACGCTTTTTCGACGAAGGTGGAGGCATGCAACTCATCATTCATGCCCCCTTCGGCGGCCGCATCAACAAGGCCTGGGGACTGGCGCTGCGCAAACGCTTCTGCCGCGGCTTCAATTTTGAATTGCAGGCGGCCGCCACCGACAACGGCCTGAACATCGCTCTCGCCGAACAACACAGCTTTCCGCTGGCCGATGTTTTTCAGTTTTTGCATTCCGAAACAATGGCGCCGATCCTGGAGCAGGCAGCGCTGGCATCGCCCATCTTCGGCACCCGCTGGCGCTGGGACGCAACCCGCGCGCTGGCCCTGTTGCGTTTTCAGGGCGGCAAGAAAGTTCCGCCACAAATCCAGCGCATCCGGTCCGACGACTTGCTCGCCTCGGTCTTTCCCGACGTCGCCGCCTGCGGCGAGAACATCGTTGGGGACATCAAGATTCCCGACCATCCTCTAGTCTCCGAGGTGATGAAAGACGTGCTCACCGAGGCGCTCGACATCGACGGCCTCAGCGAAGTGCTGCGCGGCATCGAGCAAGGACGCATTCGGTGCGTCGCCGTCGACACGCCGATCCCCTCGCAGTTCTCGCACGAGATTCTGAATGCGAATCCCTATGCCTATCTCGATGATGCTCCTCTCGAAGAGCGCAGGGCGCGGGCGGTCGAGATGCGGCGCGTGCTGCCGGCTTCGGTGCTCGAAGAGGTAGGCGCGCTCGATCCCGCTGCAATCGCGCAGGTGCAGGCGGAAGCATGGCCCGATGTGCGCGATGCCGATGAACTGCACGATGTTCTGCATACGCTGGTGGCGGTGCCGGAGAACAGTTCTCAGTTCCCAGTTCTCAGTTCTCAGGAAAGTCCTCGAACTTTCACCGCGGCTGAAGTTGCAAATGAAAGATTACTCGCGGCTCGTGGCTCGGAGTTCGAAGCGTCATGGCAAACATTCTTCGAGCGGCTGCTCGCAGAGCGTCGCGCGTTTGTCGCAGAAGACACCGGAAAGAGATATTGGGTCGCGGCTGAACGTGCGGAAATGTTTGCGGCTTTGCACCCTGGCGCGATAAGCCGCGGGCGCCCCCGCGACAGCCGGCGGGATGGCGGCGCTACCTTTTGCCGATGCTGTGCTGCCTGCGGTGCAGGGCTGGATGACGCATCTCGGGCCGACGACCGCATCTGAGATCGGACGACTGCTCGGCGTTCCGGCGCCTGAGATCGAAAAAGCTCTGCTGCGCATCGAAGCCAGCGGCGCGATCCTGCGAGGCAAATTCCGGCCGCAAGAACTTCGCCGACATTCGTCGGCCGGTGAGACTGAATGGTGCGAGCGCCGTCTGCTAGCCCGCATTCATCGGCTGACCGTTGCCACGCTCCGCAAGCAAATCGAGCCCGTCACTGCGTCGCAGTTCATGAACTGGCTGCTGCGCTGGCAGCATATCGCTCCCGGCTCCGCAGGTGCGCGGCGAGCATGGCACGCTCGAAGTCATTCGCCAGTTGCAGGGATTCGAAATTCCCGCGAACACGTGGGAGCGGTTCGTGCTGGCGCGGCGCATCTCCGATTACGAGCCCGCGTACGTCGATCAACTTTGCCTTGCGGGAGTCGTCGGATGGGGGCGTCTGTCGCCGCATCCGGCGGCGCTGGACGCTGGCAACGGAAGTAATGCGCCATCGAGTGCGACTAGCGCCGACGGCGAACGGTCAGAGGCTGTCGCTCCCCGCCAGCGCCGCGTGATCCCGACGCGGGTCGCGCCGATTGCGTTCTTTGTCCGCGAAGAGTCGGATTGGATGTCCGCTCATCCTTCACACAGTTCTTCGAGCGATCTTTCACCAGGCGACGATTCGCCGATGTCGTACCTCAGTCCGGTGGCACGCGAGTTGTACGGATTGATGAAGCAACGGGGCGCGCTATTCTTCCCCGACATGGTGCGCGCCACGGGCCGACTGAAATCTGAGGTCGAGACTGGGCTCTGGGAACTGGTCGCGGTTGGACTCGTGACCGCCGATGGCTTCGAGAATCTGCGCGCACTAGTTGCGCCGAAGACCTCCTCGAACGGCGGATCGGGAGCGGTCGGATCCAAGACGTTCAGCGCAGGCGCATTCGGAACCAGCGGCCTGCGAATGGCAAAGACGCGTCGTCCTCGCCATGCGGCGGGCCGCTGGTCGCTGCTGCATACTGACAGTGGTGAACACGCCAGACCAAGAACCGGCGCCGAGCGCGATCAGAGCGTCGAATCCTGCTGCTGGATGTTGCTGCGGCGTTATGGCGTCGTCTTCCGCGATCTGCTGGCGCGCGAAACGAATCTTCCGCGCTGGCGCGAGTTGCAGATCGCTTTCCGCCGACTCGAAGACCGCGGCGAAGTGCGCGGCGGGCGCTTCGTCGATGGATTTATAGGCGAGCAGTTCGCGTTGCCGGTCGCGGTCGAATCGCTGCGCGCCAATCGCAAGCTGCCCATAAATGGCGAGCGTGTCGTCATCGCCGCCGCAGATCCGCTGAACCTCGTTGGCATTATCGTTCCGGGTGAGCGCATTCCCGCGATTTCGGGACGCAGTGTCACCTTCCGCGACGGGCAATTTGAGCCCGAAGGGGAGATGCTTGCTGCGATGTAGGTAGTTCTCAGCTTTCAGTTGATTTATTCCCGGCGATCTATTCGCCCGGCAGCCGCAGCGAGAGTAGGGTCTGTGGATTTAGATATTCGCCCTGCCAGCGGACGGCCAGATGAAGATGTGGACCGGTGGCGCGACCGGTGCCTCCGCTCAGGCCAATCGCTTCTCCCTTTTTCACCTCGTCGCCTTCGCCGACCAAAAATTTCGACAAGTGCAGATAAAGCGTCAGCAGTCCCTGGCCGTGGTCAATGACGACGCAGTTCCCTTCGAAAAATAGGGGACGCGCCAAAATCACCTTGCCGCTGTTGGCGGCGGCCACCGGAGTTCCCGCGTGGACGCGGAAGTCGAGACCTTGATGCGTTGCCTTGACTGAATCGTTGAATACGCGCTGGACTCCGAACACTTCGGAGATTTGTGCATTGACGGGGGCGGCAAAGGAACCTTGCCACTCGCGCTCGGGGCTGAGAGTTTTGAAGGCTTCTTCTTTTATCTTTTTGTCTTCCACGATCTCGTGCTGCTCGTCCGGGCTCGGCGCAGTGTAGCGTCCGGGGACCTTGAGAACCACGCGGGGATACCGCTGGCGTTGCACCGGAATTCGCTTCGTGAATGAGAACGCCCGGCCATTCGAAGTCTTGGCGCGAAGTTCCATTGGATAAGAGCCCGGTTTGGTTTCGAGGCTGGCTCCGGCGAGTGCGACCCATGTTTTCGTGCGGCGGTCGAAGCTGAATGCGAGTTCGTGGCCGAGCCATTTGCCTGCGATATTGGTCACAGGCCCGGGAGTGGTGACGCTGACCGCGACTGGCGAGCCGTTGACAATGCGGAGCGGCTGATAATGAAGGGTCCAACCCGAGGAGGGATGAGGAGCCGCGCCAGCAAAGCAGTGCGTGGACACGAGCAGTAGAGCCTCCGCCACCAGCCAACGGCGGCGCGTCCGGTTCACTCGAACCATCCACTGCGATAGGCGACCCACCACGAAACGAACACGATAGGAATGGTCGAAAACAGAGCCCACCATAACGGCAAAACGAAATCGGCTGCCAGCCCGAGCACCGTGAACACGGCCCAGAAAATCTTGCGCTCCATCTCTGGATTCTAGCCCTTTGTGAGCACGCGTTTTAGAAACGATCGTCTATGGCCGATTGTCTTGGAACACCGACCGAGAGCGCAGTCACCCCTTTGGCCGCAGCTCTTCCATCACGCTCTGAATCAGCTCTTTTGCGTCGGTTAGATTTTTCATGATGAGCTGCACGTCCATCACTGGCTTGCCCGGCCAGCGCTGGCTTTGGCAATAGACGCCGTGCTGGCCAACCAGCGCCATCGCATCGGTGACGAGGTCCATGGTGACCGCGAGCCTTCCGCGAGGCACGCCCATGCGGGTTTCAAAATGATCGAGCTCTTCCTGCTTTTCGTTGAAAACAGCCATAGACAGATTGTATCGAGAGAAAGAACATGGCGAAATGGGCCCAATAAGAGAGTGATTCTGGCAAGAGATTACAACGAAGAAGTGGGTATAATTCTTTGGTATCAAGATAAAAATTCAGGAGAAAGACATTATGAAGACGCTAGTTCTGATTTCGGCAGTCACTGCTTGCTGTCGCGACCCTCGCGCCCGCCCAGATGAAGGACAAATCGAAACGCCCCAGCCCACCCGCGAATACAGAGTGCAAGTTCTCGAACGGCAAAACCGTGAAGATCGATTATTCCAGCCCACGCGCCAAGGGCCGCAAGATTTTCGGCGGACTCGTGCCATACGGCGAAGTCTGGCGCACGGGCGCGAATGAAGCGACCACTTTTGTCGCGGACACGAATGTGGAAGTTGGCGGCACTTCAGTTCCGGCCGGCAGCTACACCATATTCACAATTCCGGCTGCCGACAAGTGGACATTGATCATCAACAAAAAGACCGGCGAATGGGGCATCCCGTACAAATATGAATCCGACGAGTTGGCCAAAGTACCGATGACTGTTTCCAAAACATCCGGTCCAGTGGAGGATTTCACGATCGCCTTCGACCAATCCGGCCAAAAATGCGCACTGCAGCATGGAATGGGAAAATACTCGCGCCAAAGTGGACGTTAGCGAGAAGTAGAAAGGCAGTTCTCAGTTCCCAGTTCAAAGCCCCTGAGTCCCGCGAATGTCATCTTGGGGGCTTTAACTGAGAACTGACAACTGAGACTGTCACCCCATGCTCCGCTTCCTCTGGAATTCGACTCGCGGCCACCGTCTCACACCGTGGCGCAGCCCCTATCTGCTCTGGCGCATGGAAACCTACACCGGCGTCAAAATGACGCAGATCGGTTTTCTGGAATTCTGGGAGTTTCTCTGGACTGAGCGGAGCAGCCTTTGGCGCTTCCTTAAGTGGACGGGTGAGATGGATCGCTACGTCCACCCTAAAGCGAAGAATTCATGACTTACGCTTCCAGCACCACGTTCACATCCGTTCCCTTCCCGACGCCGAGCAGTTGAAACGCGGAGCCGCGGCTGGTCGCGATCTCCAGAAATCCCATGCTGCCCAATATGCCGAAAGCCTCGCCGGGTCCCGCCTTCCGCGTAGTTGGACGCAGATCCGCGTCACTTGCCCTTTCCCAATCGCGATCTTGAATGCCGCCGGCGTCTCCCCAAACAGCTTTGGAATATCTGCCGGCGTAATGTTGGTGATGAGATTGCCGAAGCGATCGACCTTGAGCACCACGCCGCGCAACGTGCGCTCATCCACCGGCTTGGGTCGCGGCGCTGCGAAGCGCACATAATCGGTGATCTCGTCGCCGAAACGGCTGGTTTCGACTCCCTTGGCAAGAGACGACGCGACCGGCGAAAAAATATCCCGCCCATGAAACGTGTTGCTGCGCGGCTCACGAAAATAGTGCTCGGCGGTGACGTGCCGCACCGAGATTCGTTCTTCACGGGCGTAGACGAGCGAAAGAACGCCGTTGTCGGGCGCCACAAAAAGATGACGGTCGCCGGTCAAAATGATGGGGCGCCGCGCCGTGCCCACGCCCGGATCGACAATCACCATATGCACGGTGCCCGACGGGAAGTACGAATATGCCTGCGAAATAGTGAGCGCGCCATCCAGAATGTCGAAGGGTTGCACGGCATGGCTGATGTCGACGATCTGAGCGTCAGGCGCCGCTTCCAGCATGACCCCCTTCATGGCCCCGACAAAGTGATCGTTGAGTCCGAAATCAGTGGTAAGGGTAATGATCGGGTCGTGGCAATCCAATACCTCGTTTTCTAATAATTTTGGGGGGCAAATCGAAGTATCAGGGGTAACGCGACCGAACGTCAAGACGGATCTGGGGATGGGTTCATCAGTGACGCGCATCGGTAACCGGATTCGAGAAGGAATCGCTCGTGAGGGCAGGCAGTCAGCCAAGGCGAGGAATCTGCGCGCTTCAAATGCAGATTCCTCACTTCGTCCAGCAGACAACTGTAAGCTTGCTTGCATTCCGCGCGTGCCGCGCGGTCTCACAAACCGCCGCAGAATCAGCAACTAGTCCACCGAATATCGCCCGATCCGGTATGCACCGAAATCGTCGGCCCTCCGCCACGCACTTTGCCGACCACGCTCTTGTGCGACTCCTGCACGCGCCCTTGCACGGTCGTCGACACGGGATGCCCGAGCGTCACCGATCCCGAACTCGACGAAATATCGACGTCGAATGCCGCGTCCTGCGGCACCCGCAGCCCCACATTTCCGGAACCCGTGCGGATGCTCCACAAATTCTTGGGCGAGCCGTCGCCGTGAATATCGCCGCTGCCCGCCTCGGCGTGGAAGCCGCCGTTAATGCCCTTCACCGTGATGTTGCCCGAGCCGGTGCGAATATCGATGTCGCCTGCACCCGTTTCCTCAAAGTCGATGTCGCCGCTGCCCGCCTTCACGTGCGCCGGCCCCGACAGTTCACGCCCGCGAATATTCCCCGAGCCCGTCTGGAAGCGCATTTCGCCCGTGAGTCGCGCCAGCTTCAGGTCGCCCGATCCGCTCTCGAGGTCAACGCGGCCTCGCACGCCCTCGACCGTCTGATCGCCGCTTCCGGTGTGCGATCGCACCGCGGTGTTCTCGGGAACGGTGATTTCGTAGTCGATGGAAATGTTGTTGTAGTTGATGTAGTCGACGCGAATGCTATTACCGTTCTGCTTGAATGGGAGGATTATTCTGGATCGCCTGCACATCGGCGTCGGTGATCTCCGCTGAACCATCCATTACCGACATGGATACTTGCCGTGAACGGAAACCGTGCCGGCAGCGCCGTTCCGGATCGTAATGTCACCGGAACGGCTGAGCACCTCGAGATCCACCGGTCCGCTGACCTGAAAGGAACGATCAAACGTTCCGGCAACCGAAGCAAAACCAGGCGCCGCGAACGCCAGCAAAACCGCCGACATCAGTATCCCGCGAGAAAAATTCCTATTCATCGAATAGCGCCTCCGAGCACAATTTCGAGTAGAAACGGGGCCTGCCCCGTCTCTTCAAGGCCAACAGCTAACAGCCATCGCCTATCCTGCCCTACTGCAGCACCACCTGGTCGCCTTCCTTTAACCCTTTCAGCAACTCCGTCTTCGCGCCGTTCGAGATACCAATATTCACCGCAATCTTCTTCTTGCCGTCTTTCGCCTTCGGATCGGGAATCTCGACCGACGCGTTCTTATCCTTGTCGTAAATGATCGAGCCCTCCGGAATCTGCAACACGTTCTTGTGCTCATCCAGAATGATCTCGGCATTCGCCGTCATCATCGCCTTCAGCACGCCCTCGGGGTTATTGATCGAGACGCGCACTTCGAACGTCGTCACGTTATCTTTCTCGACGCCCATCGGCGAAATCTTCGTCACCTTGCCGGTGAACGTCTTGTCCTTGAACGACTCCACTTTGATTCGCGCCGGCTGGCCCAGGTACACCTTGCCGATATCGCTCTCGTCGACCTTGCCCTTGACGTAGACCTCGCTCGTATCGCCCAGCGTCATCACCAGCGTGGCGGTCGATCCCGAGCACCAGAATCGAACTCACCGCATCGCCAATCTCCACGTCGCGCGAGAGCACGATGCCATCCAGCGGAGACTCAATCGTCGTATAGCTAAGTTGCTCTTCAAGTTGCTTCAGGTTGGCGCGATCTTGCGAAAGCTGCCCCTGCGCCTGCCCGATCTTCGCCTGCAAAACCTGCAATTGCGCCTTGGACACATTCTGTTTGTTGAGCGACATCTCGTAATTCTTCTGAGCGTCGTCGAGCGCCGAAGCCGACACCACACCCTCTTTTGCCATGCCCTGCGCGCGTTCATAAGCGCGTTTCAGCAGCGGAACATCCGGCCCCTCGGCATCAACTCGCGCGCGCACCAGGTCGGCGCGCGTCCCATTCAAACTGGCTTCGGAGGCTTCCACCTGCGCGCGAGCCTGGTCCACGCGCGCCTGAATTTCATCCTTGTCGAGCTCGGCCAGAATCTGTCCCTTTTTTACGCGGTCGCCATAGTCGACGTACAGCTTCTTCACAATTCCGCTGGCCTTCGACTTGACCTCGACCTTCGTGATTGGCTCGATCTTGCCGGTCGCCACCACGCTCTTCGCCAGGTCTCCGCGTTCCACCTTCGCCAGCTTCGACGGATCAATCTTGGTGCCGCCGGCGGATGCGATCACTACCCCGGTCACTACCAAAGCCACGAACGCTACCGCCACAGAACTCCAGATAATGATTCGTTCTGCGCCGCTTCTTCGCCTTGCCGTTGCCGTTACCGTTCACGACTGCCTCCTGCCGGGATTGAAACTGTAAAACTGGCATTCACTTCTTATTACGCTGCGGCCCGAACAATAGTTCCTTGGAAGTTGTGCCTCTTTTCAGCCGAGAAAGTTGAGGTTCGTGTCAGGGGATCGCTTAAGTGATGCCGTATGCGATTCGCGTCAGCCGCCCCTGTAAGGGCCGCCGCCAGTCAGTATCCCGCACTACTTAGACCGCTAACCGGGTAAAAGGAAAGCAATATGAATGTCAGAGCTATCTTCATCATTGTACCGCCACACACAACCCGAAAACAGCCATTCCCCGGGGACCGTCCCGACCGCCCGACCGCGCTTCCCTGCTCCGCCCGCCTCAAAATGCTAAAATCAGCATTCCATGATTGCATTGGTGCTCCTGCGGGTGTTTGTCATCCTGCTTCTGGTGGCGGCCAATGCCTTTTTTGCGGCCGCCGAATTCGCCCTGGTCAGCGTGCGCGAAACACGCATCCTCCAGATGATCGAAGCTCGCCGCGTCGGCGCCCGCATCGTCCTCAAGCTCCACCAGCAACTCCCGCGCGTAGTCAACGGAGTGCAACTGGGAATCACCGTCGCCAGCCTGGCTCTAGGCTGGCTGGGCGAGCCTGTCCTGGCCCACCTGGTCGAAGACTGGATCGGCCATATTCCCCACGCCATTCTCTACGCCCATGCGATCGCGGTCACCATCGCCTTCGTGCTCATCACTACCCTGCACGTGACGCTCGGAGAACTCGTTCCCAAGTCGCTAGCCCTCCACCGAGCCGAGCGCGTAGCCCTGGCCGTAGCCGCGCCCATGGATTTCTTCCTGACCGTCACCGGTCCGCTCACGGTGCTGATGAGCCGCGCCGCCGGCTTTGTCCTGCGCTCTTTCGGCACCAACGAAATCCGCCACGGCTCCGTCCACTCTCCGGATGAACTCCGCCTGATCGTCAGCGCCGCCCGCACCTCGGGCCAGCTTTCTTCCGAGCAGGAAGAGATGCTGCTCAACGCCCTCGATCTCGACAACATCACCGCCCGCCAGGTAATGGTCCCGCGCACCAGAATTTTTTCCGTAGCCGCCGATCTGACGCTGGAAGAAGCGCTCTCCCGCGTAGTCGACGAGCAACATTCCCGCATCCCCGTCTACGATCCGCAACGCGGTCCCGAACACATCATCGGAGTCCTCTACGCCAAAGACTTAATGCGCTGGATGCGCCTCCGCCTGACCCAAGCCGCAGTCCCCGGCGCAGCCGCCCGCATCTCGCAAATGAAAGTTCACCAGATCATGCACGATGTTCTGGTCGTCCCAGAAACCAAGTCGCTCTTCGAGTTGCTGGTCGAATTCCAGTCGCGCAAAAGACACTTAGCGATGGTCGTAGATGAATTCGGCTCGACCGCCGGCGTAATCAGCGTGGAAGATGTGCTGGAGCAATTAGTAGGAGAACTGGAAGACGAATTCGACGTAGCATCATCACAACCGGCAGTCGATGCGAACGCCCCGCTGGTCCTCGATGGCGCAGTCAACATCCGCGATCTGGAAAGCCAGTACGATCTGGTGCTCCCGCAAGACGAAGGCTTCGAGACGCTGGCCGGCTTCGTCCTATCGCGCCTGCAAAAAATGCCCACCGGCGGCGAGTCCTTCGAATATGAAGGCCGCCGTTTCGTAGTAGAAAAAATGGACGGCCACCGCGTAGCATTGGTGCGGATCGAGCCGATGAGGACCGAAGCGGCCGTAGCCGCGAGTCTCGAGCCGCGAGTAGCGAGCCAGGAACTGGGCGCAAACAGTAAATAACGAATGAGAGTGGAATACGTGTCGAACTGACGACTGAAGACTGAAGACCGACGACCGACGACTGACGACCGAGACAAATGCCCCGCCAACTCCTCCATCGCGTCCTCTACACCCTGCCAGTAATCTGGCTGGTAGTCTCCACCGTCTTCCTGCTGATCCACTTCGTCCCCGGAGACCCGATCCAACAAATGTTAGGCGAAGGCGCCGCCGCCGGAGACATCCAAGCCATGCGCCACGCCTACGGACTCGACGTCCCCATATCCCAGCAATATCTAAACTACTGGCGCGGCGTCCTCCACGGAGACCTCGGCAAATCCCTCCGCTTCAACCAATCTGTAACCGGACTAATCGCCCAGCGTTACCCCTTCACCCTGCAACTAACTCTGGCATCGTTATTCGTAGCCGTCGCGGTATCCATTCCCGCCGGAGTCCGCTCCGCCCGGCATCGCAACCAATGGGACGACCGCGCCCTGAGCGTGATCAGCCTCTTCGGCCTGTCATTCCCCAACTTCGCGCTGGGACCAATCCTGATTTTGTTCTTCGCCGTAAAGTTAGGATGGCTCCCCGTCTCCGGCTCCGGAACCTTTGCGAACTTAGTCCTCCCCGCCATCACCATGGGCGGCGCGCTGGCCGCGATCCTGACGCGCATGGTCCGCACCTCGATGCTGGAAGAGCTAGGCCAGGACTACATCCGCACCGCCCGCGCCAAAGGCCTGCCCGAGCGCACCGTCGTCTATCGCCACGCCCTGCGCAACGCCATGATCCCAATCATCACGGTGCTAGGCCTCCAATTCGGAGCCCTGCTAGCCGGCGCCATCGTAACCGAAACCATCTTCTCCTGGCCTGGCATAGGACGACTTACAATCCAAGCCATCGCAAATCGGGATTACTATCTCGTGCAGGGATGCATTCTGGCGATTGGCTTGACCTATGTGGCGGTTAACTTTCTGACGGACTTACTTTATTCCGCGGTGAATCCGCGGATTAGACAGTGAATAGGGGAGAATCGGATTGGGCCGTGTATTTTGTTCGTGCCGTGAGCTACACTTGTCGCTACTATGAACACCTTTGTCTCCAATCCTTTTTTCCAGATTACCGTGGGCGCGGTCGTATCGCTTGCGGGCTCGTTTCTAGCAAACGATTGGTTTCACGGAAAGGTGGAAAAGAAGCGAGCGGAACGGGAAGCAAAGCGAGCCTATAACAAACTAATGACGCGGCTTGTCCATACCACCATCTCCGACATCACTCATCCGCTGGACCTCTTGCCGATTGAGGTATCAGATCGTGTCGAAGATCTCAGGTTCGCGCTTCAAGATGTAAACCCGAACTTCGACTATCTTGAATTGGTGAGGAAGGCCACCCTCCAATCTGCCGATCTACGCAAACAGCAGGAGGAAAAGCATCAGCGAAAAGCGCCGTAGGCCGGAGGCGTGTCGTCGCAATGAAAGTTCAAGGCAAATTCAGAGTTTATCCGCTTTGGCGTGAAGACGTGTTCAAAGACATTGCCAGAATACCCGAGCAGGATCGAGGCGGTATTCGCGAGGGGAGCATCTGTGCAATTTCCGTCAATGGCCACACCAAGCATCTCATCGTGCGCGGCCTTGAAGATACGCTCTCCGGTGGGATTATGCTTGACGAGATCACCCGCAAGGCGATGGGTGGCATACATGAGGGGATGTCTTACGAATTCGAGATCAAGGAGGCCGGAATATGGGGCCACATCAAATGGGCTTGTGCGGTAGCTGACCGGGGATCGCGCATCTCAGCCTGGGTTGGCATCATTTCCCTTGCGCTGGGATTGCTTGGAGCCGTACTTGGCGGTGTCGGCCTATGGATTGCCCTAAACCCGCCACACTAAAATGATGGACGCCCCAAGAAGAAATCCCGACCCCAAGTCGCCCGCAGAGAGTCTCGGTGCGGAAGGTTCGCCTTGCCCTATTCCATCCACACATGACAGGTTGAACGAAGTACATCACTGGTGGCACAAGATGACGCGTAACTATCACGAGCCGGAACGCTGCCTTGTATGGAAGATACGTCACAATACAGGGTGATCGTCACGGCCGTTAAGAATGGCAAGGAAATCTGGGAACAAGAAGCAAGAGAACCGCACCGACACTAACAAGTCCCCGCCCTTCCGCCTTATTTCCTCGCTGAATTCTCCGCGACCCATCTCGTCATCACATAACCTCGGGCGTCGAATCCTCGCTGAAGTCATGAAACATCGGATTGCGAGGAATTAAATCCAGCCGGGTGCCCGATTTTTGCGCGTTCTGTGCGCAAAAGTGGGATTCCACTGCCGTGTCCGCCATGGGATTTTTTCCGAAGTCTCGACCAAACTATTCGGTGAGCCATCTGCCAAAGCGATTCTCCACTTCCTCCTGCGACAGAGTCCCTTTGACGCGGGCATCCTCCAGCCCCCGCCGCACCTTGTCAAGAACGTAAAGATGGTACTGAATATCCTCTATCGACACGTCGTCCGGGAGGTTCTTCAACAGCTTCAGAACATCCTGTTTCGCGGTGCTCATGCGATCATTCCGATGGGATTACAGACTGTCAACGCGCCGCTTCCAGGACGCTGGCCTCACTAAACAGCTTTTTGAGCTGCGGCTTGACTACGGGTGGGTTATCGAGCGCCTTGAGGAATGCCCTCCACTTTTCCGGCGGAAGAGCAAAATTACGGGTGTCGCTGCGGGTTGTAACTCTCTTGGCCATATTCATGTACATTGTACGCGGGTACTACCTCGCCGCCTCCACCGTAAGTCTCAACCCCACCGCCCTAGTCACAGCCACCAGCGTAGAGAGCCGAGGATTCCCTCGAACAGACAATGCGCGGTACAGGCTCTCGCGTTCAATACCGGCGGCCTTAGCGACCTTGGCAATTCCGCCCCGCGCCTCCGCGATGCGGCGCAACGCAATCAGCAGCACGCCCGGCTCGTCGTCATTCTCCAATGCCGCTCGAAGATATTCGACAGCAAACTCCGAATCGTCGCGCAGCTGCCGAATAACAGCCTCATCGTGAGATGTGCTTGCCTTGCGTTTCATAAGGTCCTCTCCTTGTAATCTTCGAGATACTTCCGCGCACGATCAATGTCGGACGCTTGCCTGCGTTTGTCACCACCGGCAAGCAGCAAAACACACTCTTTGCCAACCAAGGCGTAATAAACCCGATAACCCGGTCCCCAATCGATTTTCAATTCGAACAAGCCGCCTCCCAACGCTTTGCAGTCCCCGAATTCCCCACAGCGAGCCGATCAATTCGAGCCACCATCTTCGCCCTGGTTCGTGCGTACTTCAGACTCGCCAGCCACTCGCCGAAAATATCCCGACCTCCTTCGGTCAGATAGCGGCGGATTTCCATTGCAGTCATTGTAACTTATAGATCACAATTGGCGAAAGCGAAACTTCGCCTCCCAGAAAAACCTTGACTTAAGAAATCAAGCAGACCAAGCTTGATGGGCAGCAAACAAGAGTCGCTGTTTCAGAAGAGAGTTTGTTCTTTGACAACAGCTGTTGCGAGCGACTGGAGAAGAAAAGTGGCCAGCGAGGGCAAAAACACCCGCTAACTCCTTATTCCGGAATATTTTAGCTATAAGTGCTTATTCCTCAAGATTTTGGGAGGAATTTTTCTATAAGTCGATGATTCCAAAGATTCGAGGGGGTATGGGGGGGAGGGTACTAACCGGTAAACATCCCCGAGTCCTCAATCCAGAATGGCGAGCACCTCACAACTGACGACCGGCAACTGGCAACTGGCCAGCAGCGGAACCCGCTTGGCCCGTCACAACCCGCTGGCGGCCATCGGAGTCGCGCTCGTCATCCTCTTTGTTCTATGCGCGATCTTCGCCCCCTGGATCGCCCCCCAGGACCCCGCGCATATCGATCTGCCAAACCGTCTCGAGCCGCCATCGGCGCATCACCTTTGCGGCACCGACGAACTCGGACGCGATATTCTCTCCCGCCTGATCTGGGGCGCCCGCATTTCGATGTTCGTCGGCTCAAGCGTAGTCGCCGGCTCGTTGCTGCTCGGCCTGATCGTCGGCTCGATCGCCGGATACTATGGCGGTGGCATCGATCGCTTCGTCAACATCGTGGTGATGAACGCGTTTCTTTCCTTCCCGGGAATTCTGATCGCGATCGCCTTCGTCGCCTTCCGCGGCCCAGGCATTTTCAACCTGGTGCTAGCGCTCTCGCTCGGAGGCTGGGTAGGCTACGCCCGCCTGGTACGCGGACAGGTGCTAGCCGTTCGCGAAAGAGAATTTGTCGAAGCCGCGCGCGCCCTCGGCGCAAGCGACCTGCGCATAGTGATGAGCCACATTCTTCCAAACATTATTCAGCCGGTAATCGTGCAAGCGGCTATCGGCATGGCAGGCGCGGTGCTAGCCGAAGCAACGATGAGCTTTTTAGGCCTGGGCGTTCCGCCCCCGACCGCGAGCTGGGGCTCGATGCTGAACGATGCGCGTTCGCATCTGTTCGACGCGCCACACCTGGTAATTTTTCCAGCCGTCACAGTGATGCTGGCCGTTCTGACATTCAACTTCATCGGCGACGCGCTGCGCGATTTTCTCGATCCAAGGTCCCGCATCGAAGCCGGACTCTGAATCATCGCGATCAGGATGGCAGTAAAACTCGCACCCGGCAGCCGCCGCTGCCATTGCGATTCGACAGTTCAATCGAGCCGCCGTGAGCCTCGACAATCTGGCGGGAGAGCGCAAGGCCAATGCCGCTACCTGCGGGCTTGGTCGTATAAAAAGGTATGAAGGCGTTACTGGGATTGAGCAGCCCAGGTCCATTGTCGTCGATCTTAAGTACGATATTGGGATCTTCGAGTTTCCAGCTCAGCATCACTTGCGGCTTCGCGGCTTCCGCAAGGGTTGCTGAATCGTTCGCACCATTCCGAGCGCGGCCCGCCTCCAACGCGGCCTCGACCGCATTGCGAACAAGATTTATCAGCATCTGCTCGATTTGATCGGGATCGACCATCAGCATGACGTCGGGCCCGCGCAACACGGTTACCGGAAGGCGAGTCTCAAGAAAAACCACGCGCTCCACGATGGGACACAGAGCGACTCTTCTGACTGCCGGAGGCGGCATTTGCGCCAGTTGCCGATAGGCTTGCAGAAATCGGTTGAGCGAGGCCGAGCGTGCTTCGATGATCTCGAGTCCTCGCTCAAAATCCTGGCGTTGCTCGGCATTCATGCCAGATTCTCGGAGGCGGGCGCTGAGGCTACCGGCAATGGACTTGATCGGAGTGAGCGAGTTGTTGAGTTCATGGCCTAGAACTCGAATCAGTTTTTGCCACGCGCTGCGCTCTTCTTCCCGGAGCGCTCGGCTCACATCGAGCAGGACAACTAGAGTGTGCGGCACACCTTTTTCGCGGAACTTGCTTTGCCGCACGAGCCAGCGGGTGCTCGAACTATCGGCCGGCAAGGCCACTAAAACCTCGTTTGCGTTGAGGCAATCGGCCAGGCCGATCTCGTCCGCGGTGCGCCCCAGAATTCGAACAGCCGCCTGCTGGAGAAGCCTTTCGCCCGCGGGATTGACGAGGCGAAGTATTCGGTCGGGATCGAACGCGAAGAGCGGTGCATCGATTTCTTCGACCACTCTCCGCAGCAGTTCTGTTGCCTCGATTGCGCGGATGCGTCGGTCGGCGAGCAAATCGGCGAGCGCATTCACTTCGAGTGAGAGCTCACCCAGTGCATCTTCCGCCACCGCTCCACGAGCACGAAAGGAATAGTCCTCCTCGCGCAGCGATGAGACGACATTCGCCAGGGTTTGCAGCGGCCTGACGGTTTGCTCATGCAACATCATTGCCAGAATCCACCAGGCGAAGAGAACTGCGAATGAGAGCGCGAGTTTCGATTCTCGCAGCCAGGGCTGCTGCCAGATCAGGATGCCGCAAACCAGAACTCCGGGCAAGGCAACGAGCACCGCGTAGAGGCTGATGCGGCGTTCATAGAGGAGTCGAACTCGTTTGCGGGGAGGTTTGCGCGTTTGTGCCTTCCCGCCCGATGGCGAGCTAGAGGCCATACTTCTCCATGCGCCGGTAGAGCGCACCGCGGCTCAGCCCGAGCGCTTCGGCGGCCTGGCTGATGTTGCCTTGAAAGCGCTGAAGAGCCTTGCGGATCAGGAGCGCTTCCACGGCTTCGAGGCTGAGTTCCTCAAGATTCTGCGCCTGCGGACGCTGCATATTCAAGCCTAGATCCGCGGGCTGAATTTCGCGGCCTCGACACATCAGAACCGCGCGCTCCAGTGTATGTTCAAGTTCGCGTACATTGCCCGGCCAGGAATATTGGGCCATGGCTTGCAGCGAGGAGCTTTCGAATCCGTCGATTTCGCGGCGATAACGCGTGGCGTAACGACGCAGAAAGTGAATTGCGAGCGCGGGAATATCTTCGCGGCGTTCGCGCAGTGGAGGAACTTGAATCTCAACCGTGTTGAGGCGGAAGAGCAGGTCTTCGCGGAACTGGCCCGACGCGCAGGCTGCGTGCAGGTTGGTGTTGGTCGCCGAGATTACGCGCACATCTATCTTGCGCGCGCGCGAGGAGCCGAGCCGCTCGATCTCTCCCGATTCGAGCACCCGTAGAAGTTTTGCCTGCTGGCGGACGGGAACATTGCCGATCTCGTCGAGGAAGATCGTACCGCCGTCGGCGAGTTCAAAGCGGCCGATGCGGTCGGTGCGCGCGTCGGTGAAGGCACCTTTTATGTGGCCGAAGAGCTCGCTCTCGAACAGGCCTTCCGCGAGCGCGCCGGTATTCACCGCCACCAGCGGACGCGAGGCGCGGAGGGACAGCGCATGCAGCGTTTGCGCGACTACTTCCTTGCCGCTGCCGTGCTCGCCAGTAATAAGGACGTTGGCGTCAGACGGGCCGACTCTTGCGACGGCCTCGAGCACAGGCTGCATGGATACGGCCTTGGCGATAAATTCGGGACGGCCTTGCGCATGAAGGAGGCGGTTCTCGGCCGCCAGGCGCTCTGCTTGCTGGAGCGCTCTGTGCAGTTCAACTTGTGTGCGTAGAATCGCGAGCAGGCGTTCGTTCTCCCAGGGCTTCTGGACGAAGTCTCGCGCGCCGCGCCGCATTGCCTCGACCGCCAACTCGACGTTGCCCCATGCGGTCATGACGATGACCGGCAGAGTGCTGTCGAGCGCCACAATCTCCGAAAGGAGATCAAGCCCCTCTTGTCCCGACGTCGTGTCACGGGTGTAGTTGAGATCGATCAGGATTGCGTCGTAAGAATCCGTAGCCAAGGCCGAGCGCACTTGCGCGGGAGAACCGGCTTTATTCATGCGGTAGCTGTGGGGATCGAGCAGCAGTTGGAGCGCCTCAAGAATGTGCGGCTGATCGTCGGCGGCTAGAATCCGCGCCGCGGAACTCTCCTGCATCCGCGAAAAGGCAGAGGATCGAACATCTTGCGGCTTGGCCGAGGTTGGCATGAGAGATTTACTGACCGGACGCGGTGACCGTTCCGGTAACCGCATCCTGAATCAACACTCCATTATGTTCCAAAGTCATGGCGGTGGAGCGATCAAGCTCGACTTTGGATTTCTGGTAGGTGGTCATCGCCGTCACTAGATTCAATTCGGCGATGGAAAGATCGCGCTGCGCGGTCATGGTCTGGTAGGTCGAGCCCGATCCGAGGTCCTGCTCTTTCTTGGTGATCTCGAAGGTGCGCTGGGCGAGATCTCTTGCCTTGCGAGCCGATTGAACGCGGGCGCCCGACTGTTCGAGGGCGTACTGGGCATTGCGGATCTCGATGCGAATCTGTTTACGCAGTTGCTCTTTGCGCAGGCTGGCCTGGCGATACTCCAGCTCAGAGCGGTACTGGTCCGCCTTGGCAACGCGGTTGCGAAACGGAATGTTCAGGTTGAGCCCGACGAAATAGTCGGGCGACGAATTGTTGAAGGTGTTTTGCCATGTCCCGGGAAGATCGGTCGGACTCGTGGAAGGAGGGTATCCTGGCGTCACGAGTCCTCCCAGTCCACTGCCGCCGTAGAACCCGACGAGCGACAGCGAGGGCAACAATGCGTTGCGCGCGGCTTGCCGGCTGATTTGCCGGTTGACCAGGTCGATATCGGTTTCCTGTAACTCGGGGCGATTCTTGAGGCCATCCGCCATCAAATCGACGAGCGGCTCGGTTGTCGGGTTGGTGTCAGTTTCCTGCATGCGGTCAGTCGGAACCACTGGTATTTCCTGGAGCGTGGGATCGTCGAGACTCTTGGTGAGCGCGTTCTTTATTAGCGATTCCTGCAGCTCAAGGTCCGTCCGCGCGACAGTCAAGTCCTGATCGCGCTGCGAGACCTCGGCCTCGGCCTTCATCACATCCATTTGCGGAATGCTGTCGAGTTGCAACTGCTTCTTCGCGTTGTCGAGCGTCTGATTGGCAAAGTCGAGAGACTGTTCGTTCACGCGCGCTTGCTCGTAGGCGTTCACGAGGTCCCAATAGATATTTTCGATCTGTGTGATGGTGGCAATCACCTGGTCTTTGAATGCAATGTCAGAGATTTTCTTGTTGTTGTTGGCAATGCGGATGAAACGGCGATTCGGGCCAAATCCAAAGCCCGCCAGCAGTTCCTGCTGGATGGTGAACCGGTAGTATGAATTCAGTGCCGGGGAGAGGACAAACTCGGGGCTGTTGGTCGTCTGCCGGCTGTTGTCGAACATCAAAGAAATCGTTGTGCCGGAGGAAAAAGACTGCGCGAGGTTGGCGTTGACCTGCGTTGTATTCAGTTGCAAGGGCGAAATGCCGTAGGTCGCTTTATTCGATTGCGGCAACGTCAGGTGCTCGATGCCGCCGTTTACGTTGAGCTGTGGATCATAGGAGGAAACGGGTGTTCCGACACCGAGCGTCGACTGCACCAGACCTGACGCACCCGCGCCTGCCCCGCCTGCGCCGCCCGTTGTGCCCCCTGCGCCCGCGCCCGGCGCTCCGCTGCCGAAGCCGCCAACTCCTCCACCGGGAGTTCCCTGCACGACGCCGGTGTTAACGCCGCGAAAGCTCGCTCCGGCCTTGGTGCGAAGGACGTCGGTATCGGCGATGGGCAAGTTGTAGCGGGCGATGGCCAGATCGAGATTGTTTTCGAGCGCCAGAGCGATCGCATCCTTGAGAGATAAGTAAAGCTTGCCGTCGCGGACCAAGCGATCAAGACGCGGCGAATTTGTGAGCACCGGCACCGGCACCTGATCCGACATGTACGGACCGAGTGGATTGTGCGATTGCGGCATCCGTAGTTCGGCCGGCGTTTGCACTTGTGCGGAACAAAGGCTCGCGACGATGACGAACGACGCGATCATGCGCAGAATCTCATTGCTTGCCTTCTTACTGCACATCTTTACGATGAACATCCTGTCGAGGCGCCGGCTCATCCATTCACCGCCACGTTGGTTGCTTCCGCGGGCGCATTCAAACCAGGGCTGGCTGTATCTCCCACGAGCCAGCCGTCGCGCAACTGGATGGTGCGGGTTCCGTAGGCTGCGTTCGTTTCGGAGTGCGTTACTTGGACGATGGTCGTTCCCTGCTGATTCAATTCGCGGAAAAGTTCCATGATCTCCTTGGCGTGGCTGGAGTGCAGATTGCCGGTCGGCTCGTCGGCGAGCAGCAATGCCGGCTTGTGAATTACGGCGCGCGCTATGCCGACTAGTTGCTGTTGGCCCCCGGAAAGCTGGCTGGGATAAAGATCCTTCTTGGCGACGATCTGAAAGCGATCGAGCGTGTCGGCGACCAGGCTTTGCCGGTCGTGACGGGGAATGTCTTTGTAGGAGAGCGGGAGGTCGATGTTCTCCTGCACGGTGAGATCGTCGAGCAGGTGGTAGCTCTGGAAAACCATGCCGATGTTTTTCTTGGCCACCTCGGCACGTTCCTTGCGCTTCATCGTGTGCGCGGGTTGGTCGCGGAACCAGTACTCGCCCCGCCATTGATCGTCGAGAAAGGCGAGGACATTCAGCAGAGATGACTTCCCTGCCCCCGATGGGCCCATCACGGTGATGAACTCGCCGGGGTGAATATCCAGATTGACGCGGCGGAGTACCCAGGTCTCGCCAGCGCCGGTTTTGTAACTGCGTTCGATATTTTTCAGTTGAATCATAGGTTCGTCTCTAATTTCCCAGGCAAATCTAGTCTTCTCTCAAAGTGCGCATGGGCTCTAGCGCGGCTGCTCGCCGCGCTGGAACATAACAGGCGAACAGAACAGTGGACGCCAGCAGAAACGCGGTTACGAACAACGTAAGCGGATTCAGAAGGCTCACGCGGTAGAGCAAGCTGGACAACACTCTGCCGACTACGAGCGTGGCCGCGAGTCCGAGGACGAGTCCGATGGCGGCGAGTTGCATTCCGGTGCCGAGGATCATCCGCAGAATATCTGTCCGCTGGGCGCCGAGGGCCATGCGAATGCCGAGTTCACGCGTGCGCATGCGAACTGAATAACTGATGACGCCGTAAAGTCCGACGGCCGCCAGCAGGAGAGCAAGGCCAGCGAAGATCGACAATAAGACCACCAGGAAGCGGCGGCCAGTCAGGGAGGCGTCGATTCGCTGGTCCATCGTCTTGAGATCGTATAAGGGCTCGTTTGGATCAATGGCGTGAACCGCCGCCTGCATGGTGGCGGTCATCGACTCGGGGCGTGCATTGTTCGTCCGGACTACGAGGGCGGCCATGTTCTGAGGAACTTGGGCAATGGGCAGGTAGAAGAAGCCCTCCTTGTTGTCGGCTTCCAGAGAAGACGTTTTCGCATGCTTGACGAGACCGACAATCGTCATCCATGGGCTGGTGCCGAAAAAGTTGATTTGCTGGCCGACTGGATCCTCATTAGGCCAATAGGTACGCGCCAGAGTTTCGTCGACGATCGCTACGGGCTCGGTCTTGAGCCGGTCCTGGGGCGCAAAAAATCGACCACGCACGAGTGGGATGCCAAGAGTTGTGAAATAGTCGGGCGAAATCTCATGGATGTTGCCGTGCGGCCCCGGATCGTTGGGCGCTGCGGTTCGGCCCTTAATGCCGAAGGAAGCCGATCCGCCCGCATTGCTGAAAGGAAGCGAATCGGCAAAAGCCGCGCTGACGACACCGGTTGAGTTCTTCAGTTGATCCTCAACACCTGCAAAGAAGGCTGCCTGCTGCTCGTCGCTTTTGTAGATGGTAGGGGGCAGAGAAAGAGCGGCGGACATCAATCCGTGCGCATTGAATCCCGCGTCGAGTTGTTGGACCTGGAACAGGCTGCGGACAAGCAACCCGGCGCCTACCAGCAGCAGCATGGCCACGGCGATTTCTGTGATCACGAGAGCGGACCGCAGGCGCTGCCGGCCGCGGCTCGAGGTTTCCGAGCGGCCACTTTCCTGCAAAGCCTGGAACCAGCGGGAGTGCGTCATCTGCCAAGCGGGGGCGACACCGCATAGAAGGACGCACGCCACGCCCACAGCAGCCAGGAAAAGAAGGATCGGCCAACCCGGGTGGATCGCGATGTTTTGCGCGAGCGTCGTCGGGGCAAGCAAAAGCAACAATGGAATCGCCGCCCACGCGATCAGCAAGCCTAGACTTACGCCGGCCACAGCCAGAACTAGGCTTTCCAGAAGAGCGCTGCGAATAAGCCTTGAGCGGGTTACGCCGAGGGCGATCTGGATTGAGACTTCGCGCTGTTTTCCGGAAGCACGCGCGAGTTGCAGACCGGCAATGTTCGCACACGCAATCAGCAGAACCGACATGACCGCGGCGAAGAGAAGCAATAGAGGCTTGCGCAAATCGCCGGCGACGAAATCAACCAGTGGCATACAGAACATGCCCCAACCCGCTGCCTTGCCAAAACCATTCTGTCCCTCGGCCTGAAACGAGCTGTGACGACTTCAGCGCTAGAAACGAATTAGCCTGCTCGCTGGTAACTCCGGGGCGCAAGCGGGCCACCGAAAAAAGATATTCGTTATAGCGATTTTTGTTGTCGAAGTAGGCGTTCGTGGGCAGGGCCAGAGGCACCCAGAGTTCCGCCTGATTCGGCCAATTGAAGTCGGGGGCCGCAACACCGATGACCTGATAGGACTCCTGATTCAGCAGAAGCGTGCGCCCAACTATGCCGGGGTCTCCGCCGAAGCGCTGCTTCCATGCGAGATAGGAGAGCACAGCTTCATGATTCGCCCCGGGCTGATCTTCTTCGGGGCGGAAGACGCGCCCGAGATACGGGCGAGCCCAGAAGACGTCAAACCACTGCCACGAAACCGCTGCCCCCATTAGGCGCTCTGGAGTGGTCGCGCTGGTCGTGTAATTGAAATTTGCCCTCCGCACCACAGCAGCCGAAGTGAAAATGTTTTTGGCCAAAACCGTGTCGCCAAAATCGGTAG
>CAWFLZ010000012.1:0-1152199 GCA_963816705.1 uncultured Acidobacteriaceae bacterium | reverse complement strand
CGCCTATTCCTACAACGGCTCGCTCGAAACCGGGTCGACTTGGACGGGGACCGTCGCAGGGAGGGTTGACCGCTCCTACGACAACAACTTCCTGGTCACATCTGAGGCGGTCAATGGCGGAGATACGATCGCCTACACCTTCGATAAGGACGGACTGGTGACGAAGGCGGGAACAATCACGATCGCGCGCAACAAAAAGACGGCTCTCTATACCGGCGGCACCCTCGGGGCTGCCAGGGACACGATCGCCTACAAGCATGACCGCCGGAACCCACCTCGCTCACCGCAAAAGCCGGTGCGACCGTTCTTTACAAGGACGCCTATGTCCGCGACGATCTCGGAAGGATTGCAACCCTGAAAAGAAACAATTGGCGGAAGGTGACGACCTGCACTAGTATAAGTACGATAATGCGGGGCGACTGGTCGAAGCTTCCATTCCGGAACCGGCAAGAAGGGGAAAGGTTTTAGCTTCCTATACCTATGACAGCAATTCCAATCGGCTTAGCGTCACCAACTCTTCCGGCACCACAACTGCTACTTACGATGCACAGGATCGCCTGCTCACCTACGGAAGCGCATCCTACACGTACACCGCAAACGGCGAGCTGGCATCGAAGACCGTCGGCTCTGCGGGTACCATCTACAGCTACGATTCGCTCGGCGACCTCACTAGCGTTACGCTCCCAGACGGTACTCAGCTCAGCTACATCGTGGATGCCGAGGAAAACCGCGTGGGGAAGAAGGTCAATGGAGCGTTGGCGCGGATTTTTATACGACGGGGAACGACTTGTCGCCCAACTAGACGCGAACAATCAGGTTGTGGCTCAGTTCGTCTATGGCAGCGGAGGCGTTGCCCCCGATTACATGATTAAGGGAGGACTAACCTACCGCATCTTTGCCGATCAGTTGGGCAGTCCCACGGCTGGTTGTTGACTCCGCATCCGGTAACGTCCTTGAGCGCATTGACTACGACGAGTTCGGGAACGTGATCAACGACACCAATCCCGGGTTGCAACCGTTCGGTTTTGCGGGAGGTCTCTACGATGCTGACACCAAACTGCTGCATATTGGAGCTCGCGATTACGATTCCGCCAGCGGCCGGTGGACGACCAAAGATCCGATTTGGTTTGAGGGAGCGGATTCCAATTTGTATGGGTACGTGCTCAGCGATCCAATCAATCCTATCCATCCCACGGGCTTCGACGCCGAAAAGCCCCACCAGTGCTACCGTCCGTAACGATGTCTGGGGTGTGAGTGTGTTTAGTGAACCCTGCCCCTGCCCGTTGGATCATGGTGTCAGGTGGTTCAAAAACGAAGGTTGGACGACGATGGTCGTAGTTGGGACCAAACGTGTACGGGGCTCCCACTGGGTGTTCTGTCATCAAATAAGAGATCCCGAGCCCAAAACCATGCACGCATTCAAATCTAACTCCCGAAGAGCACGACCGAGTAACGAAAAGATTCTCAAAGACGTTCGGGATCGGCGGGAAAGGCAGATTAGGGACTGGCGGGAAGTACCAGCACAGCGGTCATGGTGGGATTAAGCGGTTAGATTGGTACATCTGAAACGAATTTGATCCTGGCATTCTCCCGTAAAGGTGGCGGCGCGGGCGGACGCGGGACTGAGAGGTGTGCGGCCGACTTGTGGCCCAGTCGAGTAAGTCGCTTATAGGGCATCCTGACGCAATGCATTTTCCGCGAATTTCTAGAAAATGAGTTAGCGATCTCTAGCCTTGGTGCAACCCCGTTCATTTCGTTCAAGTCCAACAATCGCGGCAACTAGCCGATTCTGTGAATCGCGGTGGATTTCCGTCAGAAAATCCCAGAGTCGGCGTTCAATTTAGTTCTTTCGCTATAGCTCCGTATCAAGGGTTTTTTCGGCAGACTAGAGAGTTTTTGGGCATAAGGGGGTCAAACTAGTGAGTATTATTGGGGCAAAGCCGAATAGCCCGGCCCTCAGCCTCGCGTTTCCCAATGCTTACTTCGACTCGCTCGGCCTTCCCCGGCTTGTCTGGGTAACCTACCCCTTCCGAACCGCCGGATGCGGACCCGCCTGTCCGGTGGTGTGGCAGGGGGCGAGCGGGGCGACCGCTCCCCCTATGCCGATTCGGATGAGGATGGGATCGGGTCACCGTGGAGCGCCTGGGGCAGTGGGGACGATTCTAGCCTTTACCAGATTGTATCCCTCGGGTGGACTCGACTTGGATAGCCTTGAAATCCGACCGCTGCAGCAGTTTTTCCGCCCCGGGGTCTTTCTTCATTGCATCGAGCAACCGGGGGGCTTCGCGATAATGATCCTGTGCATCGCTACTGTTGCCGGATTCCGCGCAATTACTGCCAAGAGAAAATGCGCGGCCCTCAGGGCCACATTCCGAGCTTATCTGAGAGCAGCAAGGCGCACTCGAGTTCCTGGCGTGCAGAAGAGCGGTCGCGGTCCTGCATCATGGCCTCTGCTATGAATTTGGAGCACTCCACCGAGGTATATTTCAGACCAAGGCTGTCGGGTTGGGGAACCAATTGTTGAAGGCTGGAAATGGATTCCCGAACATGCTTCTGCTGAACCTCAACCTTGGCCAGATCGGCTTTTGCGATCACAACAAAGACCGGCTCCTCGCTTCGGATGGCGACCCGAAGTGCTTCCGCAAGGAAGCATGGATTCCAGGGATTGCCCCGCCCATCAAAGGAGTGTCCTGACGCTAGCCGCCCGGATGCGCAGACGATAGGTCTTGCTCGCCAACGGTCGCAAGTTGCGAAGTGCGGCCCTCACTCTGACGAATTGGCGTGTCAGTTCTTGTTTCGCAATCGCCCCCCGCTCCCTTTAGAGGAGCGGTCGAACAGCATCATTGAATTGAACAATTGAGCGCGGGGCTGCCGTATAATTCGGCGCTGATCGCGAGTGTCCATGAGCGCCAAACCCTCCAGCAACCGCGCCCTGTTGCCAGCTGAGCGCTATTCCATTGCCGTCATTACTCTGGATGAGATGATGTTTCGGGAGATGCGTGCGGCGCTCGCTCCCGGCTTCCGCGCTACCCTGGCCAGCACTGAATCGCAAATCAAGACGCTCGTTGATGATCCGGACGTCCATGGGATTGTTTTTGATCTCGAAAGCGTCGGGGATGGCGCCGACGATGGCATCGAGGTGCTGCAGGAGATGCACCGGCTGCGGGATGACGTCATTCTGGTGGCGATCACCGCTTCGATCGGCAGCGAACTCTCCCTTCGGGCCAGCCAGGCCGGAGCTGACCATTTCTTCCTCAAACCGGTTGACGGCGAGCATCTGCGAACGCTGCTGCTGCAAACGATGGAGAAACGAGCCCTGCAGTTCGAAGGACGATGGCTGCTGGAGCAGGCCGAGAATCGATGTGCCTTCTGCGGCTTGGTCGGAGGCAGCGAGGCCATGCGCAAGCTCTACCAGGCAATCGAGGCGGTCGCCGGCAGCAACGCCAGCGTGGTCATTCGGGGCGAGAGTGGTGTTGGGAAAGAGTTGGTTGCCCAAGCGATCGTGCAGAGTGGGGACCGCCACGACAAACCCTACGTTTGCCTAAACTGTTCTGCTCTCCCCGAAACCCTCATTGAATCGGAGCTTTTCGGATACGAAAGAGGGGCTTTCACGGGCGCCGACAGCGCTAAGCCCGGATTGATTGAGCTGGCCCACACCGGGACCCTTTTTCTAGATGAGATCACGACCCTCAACCTTGGCTTGCAAAGCAAACTGCTGCGCGCAGTCCAGGAACGGTCGGTGCAGCGACTGGGGGGAAGAGCGGCCAGGAAGATCGATTTCCGCCTAATTACCGCAACCAATGATGATCTGGAAGATGAGGTTAAAAAAGGCCGGTTTCGTGAAGACCTGTATTATCGGATCAACGTTGTTCCTATCGTGGTTCCTCGCCTGCGCGAACGCCCTGGGGACATTGCCCTGCTGGCCGAACACTTCCTCAGGCTGCACTGCGCCGCTAACAAGAAACCGGCTAAACAACTGCAACCGGAAATCATGGGTATTCTTGAGGACTATTCTTGGCCCGGCAACGTGCGCGAGCTTGAGAACGTAATCCAACGCCTGATCATCATGAGCGATGGACCGGTAATCGCGGCCCATCATCTGCCGCAACATCTCCTCTCTTCGAGCGCAGCCAGCCAGGAGGCAATTCTGATCCCGGACGAGGGAGTGGACTTCGATGCCGAAATGGAAAAGATTCAGATCGCCTACCTCAACGCGGCCTTGCGCAGAACCGATGGCAGTAAGTCCGCTGCGGCTCGTCTGCTGCGAATGGATCCCCAGCGCATGAAGTACCTGTGCCGGAAGCTGGGGCTCGGGAGGGAATAAAAAGGCTAACGAGCCGCTCAATTTCTGGGGGAGAGCAATCCCTCGAGCGGGTCGGTCAAAAAAATCCGGACGATGGAGGTGGAACATCCAAGAATGGTTAATAATTAACCTGCCGGATGGTTAAAAAATAACTGAAACTCTGCGCCCATGCGGGGTGCGTGACGCGCCGTCGATCTAAGTTCTTCATTTCTTGGCTTGCTTGCCTATTCGCGACCTGACATTGACTCTGGTCATCGTCGTGCTGACGTGCCAAATGCACCATTCTTCAGAAGGAGCCTACAAAATGGCCACTCAGAAAAAAACCTTGTTGAGCGCCCAGAATGTCACTAAGAAAGCGGGCGCAGCCAGCGATTCCGATACAGTGAAACGTTCAGCCAATCGCAATCTGAGCGCGGCGCGCGGTAGCACGCGCAAGGCGCTGAGACTGGCGGCCAATCACAATTTGACGGTACGGTGACTCCAGAAGGAGTTACCGCACAAACCGCTTGCAAAATGGCCACTCAGAAAAAAACCTTATTCAGCGCCCAGAATGTCACCAAGAAAGCGGGCGCAGTCAACGACTCCGATACGGTGAAACGTTCAGCCAGTCGCGACTTGAGCACGGCACGCGGTAGCGCGCGCAAGGCGCTGAAACTGGCGGGCAATCACAATTTGACAGTACGGTGATTCCAGAAGGAGTTACCGCACAAACCGCTCTCCATTGACCCTTGACTCTGGTGATCGTCGTGCTAACGTACCACTCCACCATTCTTCAGAAGGAGGTTGCAAAATGGCCACTCAGAAAAAAACCTTATTGAGCGCCCAGAATGTTACCAAGAAAGCGGGCGCAGCCAACGACTCCGATACGGGGAAGCGTTCATCCACTCGCAACCTGAGCGCGGCACGCGGTAGCACGCGCAAGGCGCTGAGACAGGCGATGTCGACCAATCACAATTTGACAGTACGGTGATTCCAGAAAGCGTTACCGCACAAACCGCTCTCTGGACATGACTGCCAAACGGGCGGTACGCACTACAAAGGCGTCGCCGAAAGCTGGGAGCCGGGGCAAAGCCGGAAGAAGCATACCGCGCCAGCCGCAAGGCGCTTCGCTTAAGGGAGCACGACTGCGGAACGAGTTCGCCGGAGCTGGCCGATCTCCTCAATGATCTGGCGGAGATCGAGCTGGAGCGGCAGAAATTCGACGAGGCGCTGGCTCTTGCCGAACGGGCCCAGTCCATTGAACAAGCCCCGGGCACGCTGCCCGCACCCGCATAAAGACACTCGCCCTGGCCGGTGCCATTCGCCGGATCCAGGGCGACTACGCGCATGCCCAGCGTGACCTGCAGCAGGCCCTGGCGATCTCGATTGCCGAATTTGGCGGCCGGTCGGAAGAAACTGCGGAAGCGCAGAACAATCTGGCCGTGCTCTACAAATACTGCGGACGGTTCCCCGAAGGCCTGAAGCTGTACCGTCAGGCGCTCAAGTCGATGATCGCAATCCACGGCGAGCAATCGTCTGCCCAGCGCTAACGTCTATCACAATCTTGGCGGCATTCTTCACGCGCGAGGGGACTTCGCCGGGGCGGAGAAGCCCGCGCGAAAAGCCTGGGAGATTTCTCGCAACTTGCTGGGCGAAAACGATGCCCGGACGATGCTCGATGCGACAGCCTATGCCGGGGTTCTCGACGGATTGAAGCGCTACGAGCGAGAGCGAACCGATTTACCGCCGGGCGCTAGCCAGATTCGAGCGGCTTTATGGACCCCGGCACTATGAGGTGGCGGCAACGCTGCACAATCTGGCGGCGGTGCTGGTGGAGCGAGGTCGTCACCGGGAAGCGGAAAGGTACTACCGCCGGGCGTTGGCGATTCAGCGGAGGTTACTCGGGAACGACAGCCCGGATGTGGCGCTTACGGCCAACAATCTTGGGAGGTTGCTGGCCACGCTCGGTCGCCGGGAGGAAGCGATCGCGCTTCTCCGCGAGGCGGTGGCAGTTCTCCAGGCTCGGCTCGCACCGGCCATCCGCAATCTCCGCAAGGCCCGTAAGAATCTGCGGAACGCACTGCGCAACCAAAAGCCCTTGTGACGGTCCGGGCCGCCGAAGCAATGGTTAAAAATTAACCAAGCGATGGCTAATAATTAACCAAACGAAAATTTCCACCATCCAGAGTCGATGCAGAGCTTCCCGAAAGATCCACGTTAAGTAACCCGGATTGTTGCACTTGGCGCTTTCAATAGTCCGGTATTCGAGTTTGGTATGGCTCGTGCTCTAGGAAGAAGCGTTCGGTACGGCAAACAAAATTCTAAATCACCCGCGAGGAGCGTCCCATGACCATTCAGAAGAAATCCCTGATTAGCACCCTGAACACCACCAAGAAGGCGATCGTCGCGAGTACTCCGACGGTTTCGACCAACGAAGTGCGCACCAATGCACGCCAGAACGCCCGCCAGAATGCACGGCAGAACGCGCGGCAGAACGCGCGGCAGAACGCACGCCAGAATGCGCGGCAAAATGCGCGCCAGAACGCACGCCAGAATGCGCGCCAGAACGCCTAATCGCTCACGGCGCAATTCCCACTTAGAGGCTGCGGATGACCGCAGCCTTTTCGCTTTTCTACCAGAGCTTTCGACCGGCGAAATCGGCCACTGCCTGGTAAGCGAAATCGGCAATGCTCCGCCGGCGGCTATAGATTCTGGCGGTACCCACCATGCCGGGTTTCAGCCTCCCTCCTTCATTTTTCACTAGAAGATCGACTGCGTAGAAAATTGGCGGATGCATCCCCTTGAACTTCGACAGATCAAGCAAGCCTGGCGTAACCTCGGATGACGTTGGCGAGACCGTTAGCGATCCGGCGTCCCATTTCTGGAGAACACCATCCACGACCAGGCGGGCAGCGGAACCGGGGCGATACTTGTGCATTTCAAACTCAGAGACATAGATGCGGGCACGCATGGTGCGCGTGTCATTCACTTCTACCAGTTCGTTGCCCGGAAGCACGTAGTTTCCCAAACGATCCGACATTCGAGGTGTCGTCACAACACCTGTAATTGGAGTTTTCAAGTCCAGAGTCGCCACTTCGGTGGCGAGAATGCGATTTTCTTGCGCGAGTTGATCGTGCTTCTGCAGCGCGGCACCGGTCCCGGAGTAATGCAGTTCTGCCGAATTCAATTCCGCGCCGGCAATCTCATAATCAGCGGCGCTTCGTGCCTGTCTCGACTGAAGCGGAACACTCCGGAGCCGTAGCAAAGGTGCGCCCGACGCGATTGTCTGGCCTTCCTCCACGTACACTTTGTCGACGGTTCCTGCTACCTGCGCGCGGATCACGGCTCGTTCCGCCGATTCCAGAACGAATCGTCCGTCGATCGATTCGTGCCATAGAGGAAGGAGTAAGAACGCCACGATTCCCGCTACCCCCCAGCGCAACCGGTGGGAAGTTAACCAGCTCTGAATCCGATCCTTTTTGTCTAGGTATATCAATTTCATGAGTTTCACCGACGAACGGATGCGCGACCGGAAAATCAAAGCTCCCGTCGCAAGTTCGGGAATAAACGACCAGTCGGGGTTGAAGTTGCGAAACACATTCCCCACAAACCGGGCGAGTATGAATAGCACGGTGTAGCTGTAAAGACCTGAGGCAACTGCGTACACAGCAAAGCCGAGCCGTCTGCGCTTGGGGACATAAGGGACTTCGACCGGCAGATGCCAGATGTGCTTTCTTGACCCAGGCAGAGACGTACGCGGTTGAGTTTTCCTTCAAATCCAGGATGCCAATGAGGTCGCAGAGGATGTAGTATCCGTCGAGCTTCATGAGCGGATTCCAGTTCAGCAGGACGGTTGCGATACCGGTCATCAACATCATCACATAAGCAAAATCATGAACTGACGTTCCGGGCGGCGTCCCCCACCAAATGATCGTCGCAACCACGCAAAGGTACAGTTCCGACCACACGCCTGCGAGCGAAATCAGCACGCGCTCGAAGATGGGGCAGAGAACTACACCCTCGGTCGTGTCGGTATAAAACGCCGGCGTCAAGTAGATGAGGGCGAACCCCATGGATGCGACCCGGCCCCCAAAATGTCTGCAAGTAACCCCGTGGGCGGTTTCGTGAATCGCCCCCAAAACGAGTGTTATCCCCCAGAACACGGCGACGTCCAGCCAGGTTTTGTCGGCGAAGTTGAAAAACTGCAACGTATCCCGGCCGAGTTCGTTCCAATGCAGGACGAAAATCGTCCCCGTGCATGCAAAGACCGCGAGCGTGATGAGGGTAAACCACCACGTAAACACAAACCGGATCCGATCCTCTAGCCAGACCAGAAAGTTATCGGGGTTGAATGCAGGAAACTTAATGAACGCCAAGTCGCCCCATTTATTTTTCCGTTGCAGCGCGTTCCGGCGTTCATCGGCGGAGAGCTGCATGAGGGCAATGTTCTTTTCACGCGGAGTCTTATACCAGAATTCAATGGACTCGAAATCGTCGGCCACCTGATGCACTTCGTCGAGCGAAATGGCCCTGCCGGTTTCACTGCTGTATGCCTCCGCCACTTGTTCGAAGCTACGCTGGCCATCGAAGAAGCGCACCAGTTCCCAGGTCTGCGGCGCTAGGTTGAACATTGCTTCAACCCCGGGTACGAAGACACGCACGGTTGGCCTCCCATCCACAATGTGTTCTTTGAAGACAACATCGGGGTGGAGGCGCGGACAGGTTTGCGCAATTTGGCGCGCTGGAATCTCCGGCAGAGCTACTTCGAGTGCTCGAGTGAGATTCATGGATGTGTATCAATACGCAGAGTCGTGTTCATTCCCGGCCGTAGAGCGCCCGGTGCTCCGACCACCTCGACCATGCCGTCAAAGGTTCCGCTGGCGGGGTCAACGATCGGACTTAATTCCACAACCTTGGCCTTGTATTCCTTCCCTGGAAAGTCCGGAACAGTCATGTCCAACTGTCGGCCAATCTTGAGGATTCCGACAAACTTCTCGGGAACTGTGAACCGCATCCGTAGAGGTCCCTCAGCGGTGACCCAAAACAGCCGGTCTCCCTTGGCAACCTGTTGTCCCTCGCGCACGTAGCGACGCGCCACCACGCCTGAAAAAGGCGCGCGGACCTGGGTCTTGTCGAGCTCCAGTTCAAGGGAACGCTGCGTCTCCTTGGCATTAACTAGCAACTGTTCCACTCTCTGCACGTCATACTGGTCGGCTTCGGCCTTGAATTTCGCATGTTCGAGCTGCTCTTTGGTGAGGATCTGGGCTTCCCACATTTTTTCCGCCCGCTCGTAGTCGGACTCCAAGACTTTGGCTTCCGCTTGCCACGCCTTCAAATCGGCTTCGATGCTACGAGTTTTGGCGCGTGCCGCTTCCAAGTCAGCCACCAGTTGACGGTCATCCAGTCGCGCCAGCAGATCGCCGGCGTGTACATGAGCGCCCGCCTCCAGCCGCAGTTCGGCGATCACGCCTTCGCGCTGCGCGAGCACGTCAAGCTGGTGTTCCACAACCAGCGGACCTGAAACGGTGAAGCCGCTGTCGCTTACCGGGATGCTCGCCGCCAGAGCAGGCGCGGGTCCCCCCGATGGCCGTGGGGCAGGCGCGGCTACGACTTCGGTGCCCTTTGAGCAGGCCAGCCAAGGTAGCAGAGTCACGCCCAATAGGATTAGCGCACCCCCGCTCCGTTTTCTCTTCTGCATTTTCACACCCCGAACCACGACCAGGCTCGTGAATAGATCCACAAGAGTGGTTTGCGAAATAAGACATACCCAGCCGGATACCATCCCACGCGCACCTTGCCTCGTCCTTCCATGCCGGCGCGAATCGCTCCGTCGGAGTTCGGGAGCGCCACCCGCGCGAAAAATACACGCGAATCCCCCTGCAGGATTCCCTTTGGGCTGACGACCATTACGTCACCGCGAAAAATTCGCGTCGGAAAACTGTTGAGCTTGACGGAAGCATGCTCATGGGTACGTAGCAAGCCGGAATCGGAATCCTCAACTGCTACGTCCACGATTGCCCGCGAGGTATCGACGACTTCGGCGAAGCTGTCTCCATACTGCAAGCGCCTGCCCACCATATTCTCGACATGAGGAGTCGCCACCAGGCCGTCAATCGGCGAGCGCAAGCGCGTCTTATCCAACAGTTCCTCGTCCCTTGCCACTTCTGACTTCCAGAAGTCGGCCTGTATTCTCTGTACACCGGCTTCGCTGCCATCATTCGCTGCCAGCGAGCGATTCATCTGCAACAGTGCCGTCTGATACTTAGCCTGCGCTTGGGCGAGCGCCGAACGAGGCCTCCCAATCCGCGAGTTCCGCGATGACCTGGTCGCGCACGACATGGTCTCCTTCGCGAACATACACCCTGCTCACGACCCCCTCCACCTCGGGCTGTATCTGAGCGGAGTGCAAAGGCGCTACGATGGCATCTCCGTCCACCCGCAGCGGCAGAGGGAATCCCGTCAGGAAGATCAGCACCACAGCGATCGCGGCGACCGTCCAAGTGCGGCGCCGCTTCTCCATAGCCATAAACTTCCGTTTCTTCTCCAGCACTGGCTGAAGCACGGAAATAAATGGCACCTCCTTGTACAACTGCGCATTGCGCAACGCGACTGTCGCCTGCCCGGCGAGCACTTGGAGTATCTCCAGGTGGGCGGGCAAAAGGAAGTCTGGATCCGAGCTTTCCAGCCCCAGTACTCCGACCCGTCCCGTGTCGTCGGTCAGCGGGACCGCGTAGAATGCCCGCATCCCGGACGTTTCGAAATAGCTTTGAAACTTTGCCCGGGTTTCTTCACGGGTAGCGTTAATTTCGTCGCCGTGTTGCTGAACGTGCAACACCTCTTCTGAGAGCATGGCCCAGCGCAGGATGTCGTTAAGCGGAGAGATTTCAGGCGCGCCGGCGTCGACCTGGGTAATTCCCGTGACAGCACCAAGTTTGTACTTTCCACCGTGCTCGAGACCGACCGCAGCACGCTCATAGGGGATCACCGCCTGCGGGGCGTTGACAATGGTTTGCAGAACACGTTCCAGATTCAGGGTAGAGGTAATCTCGTGGCTGACGGTCACCAGCATTTCCAGGATTTCCACTTTGCGCTCGGCCATCAACAGGCTTGCGTTGCGGAGGGCGATGCTGGCGGTTTCATTCAGGCTGCCGAGAACGAAGAGGTCGTCGTCATCAAAAGGCGTTCCATCAAGCCGGTTGACCACTTCCACCACGCCGACCAAAGAATCCTTGTCGAGCAAGGGGGCCACCAAAATGGACTCGACCTGACCCTCTTCCGTTTTCTGGTTGCGGCGAACCAGTCGTTCGTCGTCGGAATCCGTAATTAGCACGGGCTCCCCGTTGTCGGAGACATCACCAGCGATTCCTTCACCTCCTTTTTGTGTCATCCCTTGCCGCGTGGTCGGATCCCGGCCGGTCTGGTGCATCAGCGAAAGGCTTCCGTCGCCTTGAACCATCCACACGTTGACCGCCTGGCACGCGAGGGTCTCGCAGATTTTTGATCCGATGATGGGGAAAAGTTGAGCCATCTCGAGAGTGGAACTGAAGACTTTCTCAATGTCATAAAACTGAGTAAGGCGGCTGATCGACGTCAGAAAGTTGTGGCGCTCGACTTCATATTCCTGGGCGGCCTTTAGGGCTGGACCGGCGACCGCCGCCACTCCTTGCAATGCATTGAGATTCGCTTCGGTCAGTTCCTCTCCGAAGCTTAGAATCTCAATCGCGCCAATCAATGCGTCGTGAACAATTAGCGGGAGGTAGGCGAGAGAATGCAGGGTCTTACGGACGTTGAGGTGCGGGTACTGTTCTCGGACGAGCGTCCTGCCGGCAAGCAGAAGCGGTTTAGGGCTGGCGGCTAGAATGCCGAGGGTACCGGTCTCAAGGGGGACGGTTTCATCGGGCGCGCCTTCTCCGACCGTGGCGCGCACCGTCCAGCTTTCCCCTTCGGCGGTGTGAGAGAGCAGATAGATGTTCACTGCAGAAGAGGGCACAAAGCCGGCGACGGCTTGCACAATGGTGCGCGCCCTGGGGCTGATCTCCCGCGCCTCCAGAAGATGAGCCGATATACCGGCGATGTCGAGGGCCAGATCGGGGCTCTGAGTTGTCATGAAGCTCGTCGGGGAAAGCTACCGATACCTTGATTCGGGTTGTGTCCGGGGGGAGGCAGCAGTTCCAACTTGCAAATTCACGGAGCTTCCTCTAAGTTGAGCACGCACTTTAGCAGACGTCCGGGAGGGTGTCAACACATCCACGACGGCTGATTCGGACCGTTTTCACGACCTTGAGGTAACACGGTGGACATTGAAGTTCGCAGTCTGGGCAAGGCGAAAGTGATCAAGTTGCGCGGCAAACTGAGCTTGGGCGATGCCGTCGATCGCCTCCGGGAAACCCTGGACGACCTGATGGGCGGTGGCGATTCGTATTTGATTTTGGATTTGACCGAAGTTCCCATGATCGATTCCAGCGGTATCGGGTTGCTGGTCAAGAGCCTAACTTCCGCTAAGCAACTGGGAGGATCGGTCAAGCTCCTCAGTCCCTCGAAGTTCGCTCTCCAAACCTTGAAGATGATCGGTCTGCTGTACCTGTTCGAAATCTTTGAAGACCAGCACCAGGCCGTCGCGTCATTCGGCCAGAGCTAATTGGCTGCTTGCCTATATGCTGGGCTTAGGCGCGATCCACTCTCGCGTGGCATGCCGTGCACAGCGTGATCAGATTTCCCTCTGAGTCTTCTCCCGAATGGCTGCGAAATTCCTTGTGATGGACCTCTAAATTCGCCATGGCGCCGCACGATCCTCCGGGCTGCTGGTGAAGCTGCCTCCCTTATCGAGAAAGCCGTGTTGGTTGCCAGAGCTATCGAAATACCACCCACCGATCAGCCCGGAATTGTTAATGTCTTTCGCCAGTGTGAGTGATAATCTTGGCGGCTGGACAGCACGGCCCAGGCGATGCACGCCAGTTTATTAGCAATCGCCACTACGACTTTGTTGTGTGGAGCACGCGCCGCCGCTGAACAGACGGCCCTCGACAGTTTCATTGCCAGAACCACCGGGAGACATTTCTGATGACGTCATGGAGCAAGTATGGCGAGAAGAACGGCAAGGCCGGTAAAGCGCCCTTCAGCTTTTTTGGGGCACGAGCGCATTGGTTCCTCTGGTGTTCGCCAGAGTGTCACGCCGAGGACGATTGTCCTCTACGAAAAAGACAGTCTGGGCAATAAAGCTATCCTTTGGCGATTGGCGAACGAGCGGAACGGCGTTGCGGCGGTCGATCTACTACGCGTCGAACATCGGGGGAATCGAACACGGTGACGGTGACGTTCACGCCGGCGGCAGCGTATCCGGATCTACGGGTCTTAAAGTACAAGGCGTGAACGCAGTGGACGCGACGGCGGGAGCGAGTGGGAGCAGCGCATCGGCGAGCAGTGGTTCGGCGCACCTACACCCATTCAGCTGCTGATGCCATCGCTTCCGGGAAACCTACGTTGTGGCACTCGTGGAACCGGTTCATGGTGGAAGCGCAGGTTCCAATAGTTCCACGAGCGCCGGTCGAATATTCCGGCGGGCGGATCTTTCAGAACCATATCGAAATCAGCATCAGAGTAATACTCCATCGCAGTTGCGATATCTTCCAGCGTTCCATAGGTCATCAGTTCAAAACCCGTGAAGTTTTCATGCGCAAAAGAGGGAAGTGACGGGGTCGATTCGGCCGAAAAACGTTCAGCACCGCAGCCAGTTGCATGGGTGGTGAGCATGCCCAGGTGGGCCCCTGGGTTACTTCCAATGCCTACCCACTGATTCCGCCGGTTGGACTCGATAGGGTTCTTGACATTCGTGTTTTGTTCGCCTACAATCAGCGACATGCGGAAATGGTCCGTATGCTCCTTTGGTCTTCGCCTCGCGTCCAACGCTGGCTGCAACCGGTGCGGACGCCGTGATCGGCACCGGATCTTTGGCGGAACGGGGCACTGAGGCCCCGGTTTGTGCAACCCGGTTGCACGGACCAATTTGTGCACTCAGGGTGCACATAGACTCAAACCGAACCCAAGTCTACTCTGAAAGGGGGCATCGTTTGGATCGAGATTCGATGCTGCGCACTCCCAGATTCCGAAGCAGACGCCGGATAGTTCGCGAGTGGGAAGACCCGATGGTTGTGTTTGCCCAGCCTACGAAAGTAAGGAAGACTGTGTTAAAGTAAGGAAAAGGAGATCGCCATGCGGAACCAGGCGAAGATCACAAGCAAAGGGCAAATTACTGTTCCCCGTGAGGTACGGCGCATCCTGGGCGTGCGTGCGGGCGACCGCCTGTTGTTTGAAAGCGATGCAAAGGGTATGCGTGTCCGGCCAGTGCGCAACCAAAGCACATTCTCTAAGTATCGCGGTATTGGAAATCCGGAGATCGGGTCGGGCAGAAGAAGCATTGGTCGATGGCTCCGAGAGCTGCGCGGACGATGACAACGGCGATTGATACCAATGTTGTGGTCGCACTGTGGGACAAAGATCCCATCCTCAGCTTGGCCGCGCAGAGGGGTCTGGAGGCGGCATTCCATCGGGGAAGGTTGGTGGTGTCGGCGCCGGTTTTTGCGGAGTTGATCGCTGCGCCGGGCCGAACTGAGAGCTTTGTGAGTTTATTTTTCGAAGAGACGGGAATTGCCGTGGAGTGGGATTTGGGCGAAGGGGTGTGGCGTTCTGCCGGGCGGGCATTCCAGGATTACGCGGAACGCAGGCGTAAACAACGCGATTCCGGCGCTCGACGAATTCTTGCTGATTTTCTGATCGGGGCGCACGCCGAAACTCAGAGCTACCGCCTGTTGACTCTGGATGAACGCTTGTACAAGACAGCGTTCCCAACCCTGACAATAGAGACGGTCTAGAAAGGCTCGCAAAACTGTTCAGAGCCATCTGCTGAGATTCCCTCAGAATCGGGCCAAGATAGCCGTCGTACACGCGTACGCCTGCTGCCATTGGTAGCCAAGGCAATAAGGCTCTTGATGTTCGCTGTGTGTTCGCCTACAGTAAACACTGCGTGGAAATTTCCCGTGTTCCTTTGGTCTTCGTTTCATGTCCCCGGCTGGCGGCAACCAACGCGGCCGTCGTGCTCGGCCCGGGTTCTTTGGCGGAGCGGGGCACTAAGGCACTGGTTTGTGCAACCCGGTTGCATAGGCCAGTTTGTGCATCCCGGGTGCACAGTGACGCCAACCGAATCCCAAGCGGGCCGGGAACGGCCCATTTCAAGTTGAGCGGCTCCTGGAGAAAGGCTATGTCGCCTCTAGACACGATATGGTAAGGGCGTGTAAGCACATTCCGAATCTGGGGCGGGGAAAGGACCGGTGGCGATGACGTCTCGCCCAAGAATAGAATGCCGCCACGGGGGATTGGAACATGAATATCTCGTCTGCGAACCAAGACAGCTATCCGTACCAGAACGAACCAACCTGGTCGAAGTCGGAAAAGATCGTCGCCCGCACAGCTTTCGACGCTGCTCTGGGTCGGGAGCTTCACGAAGCGATTCGGAAAACAAAGCAGATGGCCAACTCGATCCAGCGGTCGGCAGATCTGTGGGAGTTGGAACATTATCTAACGCGACGTCGTAAAGAGACTGACCGCAAGTACGACTATCGCTATTCGCAGCTCACGCAGTGTTTGGGAGGCTCTTGTACGAAAAGCGACTCCGGGAGGAAGAGTTGTGCGGGTTAGGGAGGACAAGCTGAAGTCGATCCGTTCTTTCGCCAGATTCTTGGCGGAGGACACGGCCGCTTGAACCAGTCCGAAACTCGCGTGGAAGTGTATGCCATCAAAGTGACCCTCCTTGGCACAAGCCCGCCGGTCTGGAGGCGTATTTTAGTTCCTCGTGAGATTACGCTCCGCAATCTCCACAGAACCTTGCAGACGGTGATGGGGTGGACCGATTCTCACCTCCATCAATTTGTCCCGCCTCAGTTGGAAATGGAGAAGGCGTTCGTCCGTTAAGATAGCGGAGCGAACGTATGAGAAAAGAGCGCAAGCACTACAAATTTGTTTGCCAGGGACCAGGGTTGTCCGATCCAATATCCGGAAGTGGGGCCAAGGTTGCAAATGAGAACCGAACTAAGCTTGGGGAATTGATCGGGACGGTGGGGGCGAGGTTATTGTACGAGTACGATTTCGGGGACGGCTGGCAGCACGAACTTCTCCTTGAAGAAGTATTGCTTGGAGACGAAACGTTTCAGCAGATGTGCGTGGCGGGTAAACGATGTTGTCCACCCGAAGACTGTGGGGGGCCGCAAGGATTTATAGAGCTTCTCCAAGCGCTCCAAGACACCGCGCACCCGAGTCACGATGAGGCCCGTGAGTGGCTTGGCGATTTTGTCCCGGAATCCTTCTCTGCAAATGAAATCAACCGACGGCTACGCCGCAGGAAACACCGACGCAGACAAGGGCTGGGTCGATGAGCGCTAACGCCTGTGTCTGTTGAAAAAGTCCCACAGTTGATGCTTGCGGCGATGCAACGAATCGAGTTATAAGCAGGCCAGAGTTTGGCGATGCTGCTATTTATCCCCATGTTCGGAGGCCTGCTGCTTATGATGGGACAACACTCCCGCTCGGAGGCACTGTTTTACTATTTCCGGCTCGAAGATCAGATTCCTGAAAATCATTTGCTCCGCCTGATCGATCGTTATGTCAGCTTCGAATTCGTGCGCGCGAAGTTGAAGGATTCCTATAGCGACGGTGGTCGTCCCTCCATCGACCCGGAACTGCTCCTGCGCATGCTGCTGGTGGGCTATCTCTACGGCGTCACGAGCGAGAGGAAACTGGTGGAAGAGCTGCGCATGCATATGGCGTGGCGCTGGTTCACGGGACTCGGCTTCGATCAGGAGATTCCGCATCACTCTACGTTTTCCAAGAACCGGCATGGACGATTCCAGGAATCGAATCTGTTTCAGGAGTTGTTTGAGGAGATCGTGGCTCGTTGCATGGAGGCTGGGTTGGTGAAGGGCGAGCACATGTCGGTGGACGGCAGTTTCATCCAGGCCAATGCCGATCATCACAGCCGCGTGCCCCGCGAGCAACTGGCGGAAGTGGCGAAGGTGAACCACCGGGTGCGTGAGTATTTAGCCGAGTTGGAGCGGGAGAACCCAGTCGAACCTCCGGTCCCGCAACAAGAGAAGGTCTCGACCACCGACCCGGATTCGACCTATGCGACCAAAGGGGGTCCAGCGCGGCTTGGCTATTACGACAACTATCTGGTCGATAATGCCAGTTGCGTCATCGTGGGCGTGCAAGCCAGCCCGGCGCGACTCAGTCAGGAAAGTGTCGCCGCTCGAGACATGATCGAACGATATCGTGAACGGTACGGCTCCCTGCCGCAGACTTTGGCGGCGGACACCACCTATGGCAATGGCGAACTACTGCAATGGCTCGATGACCGCGGCATCGATGCCTACATCCGGGTGAAAGAAAACCCCAATGGGCCAACGGATCTCTATGGCATCGACCAGTTCACTTACGTGCCCGAGGAGAACGGCTATCTCTGTCCGGAGGGCAAACTCCTGAAATACGTCGGCGTCAATAAGCGCAACCGCACACACGTCTATTATTCGACGGTGAAGCGCTGTCGCGACTGCCCGCAAAAGATCCACTGCACGCGAGGCAAGTATCGGACTCTTGCCATCCACACCTGCGAGCCAGCGCGGCAGCGTGCTTACGCCCTGGCCAAGACACCAGCGTTTGCGATCTCGCAGCGCGCTCGTCGGAAGGTGGAAGCACTCTTCGCAGAACTGAAGAATTACATCGGACTACGCCGGCTAAGATTGCGCAGGATGCGCTTCGTACGTGAGCAGTTCTACCTGGCGGCAGCGGCGCAGAACCTGAAACGGCTAGTGCGGTTCCTCAGCAATAAGGCCACACCCGAACTGGCCACCGTCTAACCACGGGATCCAGTAAGTCCCAAAAAGCAACCTTCGTGAAATCAGGAGGAGAAAACCGGCTTGGCAAACCAGACTTTTTCAACAGACACACCTGTTAGCGCCAGTCATCTCTGTCGGAACGGGCTGCACTCATTATTCGCAAATCGGGTTGGCCAACCTCAAGGCTTCAGCTGAGTGCATACTCACTGCGTAAAGTCGATGTTCAACAGTGTGTCTACCGGGACGGCTTTGCCGTTTTCAACGTACGGCCTGAACTCCCACGTTCGCACCGCATTGTACGCAGCGGGAGCAAGCATCGCGTGTCCCCTGATAATGTGCAGCGCGAGAACGCGACCGTCCTCACCGATGATGACCCGCAAGGCAACCCTACCCTGAATGCGGGCGACCCGTGCGTCAGGTGGGTAATTCGGTTGGACTGACTTTACGATGAGTGCACGTGAGGTCTTCTCATCCAAGTGCATGGGGACATTACCTTTCGGGTCTCGGTAACGGTCAAAGGTGTTATCGAAGTCAACAACAATCTCGGTGCGTATGGGAACAGGCGTACCATTCACCAAGTACGGTTGAAACGCCCATTTCTTCACCGTCTTCTCGGCGGCTTCTTTGAGCGAGTCGATTTTGCCACTGACAGCTTTCGCTTTCTTTACTTTCCCTTCGGGTGTAATGGTCAGCGCGATCGTAACGCTATCGGCTATCTCGTAAGCGGAAAGTTCGCGCGGAAACTCCACGCTAGGCGATGAAGGGAGTCTCTTTATCTCCGCCGCAGCAACCTCGTACACACCGTCGGTGCCGGGCGTGGGCGCGCGACTAACACTCTGAGCGAAAGTCACCGATAACGACAACAGCGCAAAATATCCGAGTTCCAAGAGGCGGAGTGAAAAACGCATGATGCGTAATTGTAAAGGCAACGCACACTTGAGACAAAGAAATCTCAACTGTGAAAACTCCCGATAGCACTTATTGACTTCGCAAGAAGTGACCTCGTGCAACCAGATGGTTTCCTTCGTAGAGGTCACAATCAACGGCATCTCGCACAAGATGGGCGTACTCGGGGAAGAGCAGTTCCAACTGCACATCGTATTCCTTGCCCAGTTCCAGTTCTTCCTCCTGACCCGAAGCGGCTCGTACAGAGCACGACGTGTAAAGGTCACCTAGCTTGAGCTGCGGGTGGTAGATATCTGCTCGCGGTGGTGTTCTCCTACCACCCTCAGCCGTCGTAAGGAACCGAATGCGAGCGTTCAGGGACTCTCACTTTCCTCCCAGCCTGAGATTCCACTTGCATGGTTGGCGTAACATCGCGATTTCGCTCATCGACCTTCAAAAAGGCGAAACAAAAGCGCACACTTGCGCAAAATCGCCTTCCATGAGAATGCCGGTCTATGTCAAGTAAAACGTTGACGACTGGATGTTTCTGCTGTGGCTGTTGCCCTTCATAACATTCACCTTCCCTCCTAGTTGAGGCATTGTGCAGAGCGGCCCGGAGCCGTCAAGGGCGCGTTCTGTGCGGCGACAGCGAACCCTTGACGGCGAGGACCGATCTGCCACCCTTCCCCTAGGAGGGAAGGTGGGCCGATGATGCGCTGGATCGTCTTGTCCGATCAAGCGCGGTTCCCCAAAGCTTCGCTTGTGCGCTACTACTACTGTCGCCACCCTTCCATCCGCACTCTCGATGAGCGTTTCTTCGCTCGGTGCAAGTTGGGTGTTCTCGTTTCAGTCGGTGCTGCCACCTGATTTTCGACCTTTCGTCCATCTCTCGATGGAAGTGGGCCAGGCAATTGACGCAGTCACCGAAACCCGGCGCTTAAACTTTGGGACTCTCGCATTCTTAAATTTCTTGCATCGAAACTACGCCGCCGCCGGCAACACGACTCCTCGCTGGTTCCGCAGCGGTTCGTATGCTTCTCCACTCACCCACAACCGATGCAACAGCACTGCCAGCTTGCGCGCCACCGCGATCACCGCTCGTTTCTTCCCATTCTTTCCCCCGCGCTCCGCCAGCTTCAGTCCCCACCGTCGCAGATCGCAGTCCGCTCCAAACGGTCCCAGAATATGGTGCGCCCCCTGCACCAGCAACGTTCGCAGGTACCGATCTCCCTCCTTACTAATATGTAGTTGCGGTTCACTCTGCCCCGAGTTCCTCCGTCCTGGTTGTAACCCGACATAACACCCCGCATCCCGACTCTTGCTAAAACGATGTGCATCTTCCAGCGTCAGCACATAGGTCAACGCAATCAACGTCCCCACTCCCTTCACCTGTTTCAGTCGCGCCACCTCCGGGTAACTCTGCTTCGCGATCTGCTCAATGCGCTCGTTGTATTCCACAATCCGTTCGCTCAGCGACTCGATCGCTCCCAGCAACGGTTCCAGCGCCGCTTGCAACTCCGGACTCAGCTCCTGCGCCTTCACCGGGTTCATGTTCCGTGGATTGCAGCCACGCAACCGTTCTCCGTAAGACTTCGTTACTCCTCGCGCCGTGTTGATCAGCGACGTCCGCGCTCGTACCAAACCCGCTCGCGCCCGGATCGCCATCAGATCTGCCTGGGCTTGCGCGCTGCGATGTTTCACCGGCGCCAGCAACTTAGGATCGATCCGCACCAGCCGCGCCAGCATTCGCGCGTCCAGCCGATCATCCTTTTTTCGACTCTCTCCGATCAAGCGCACATTGCGCGCATGCGCCACGATCACTTCGTGCCCCAGTTCACTCAATACCCGACTCACCCAGGGCGAGTGTGTCCCCGTTTCTAGCGCCAGCCGGCTGCGCGGCAGCCCACCGAATACTTCCTTCATCGCCTTCGGCGTACTCGCCACTTTCTGTTCCAGAACTACTTCTCCCGCTTCATCCAGCACGCAGTACCAACTCCAGCGGTCGCCCAGATCCAGCCCGATTGTTAGTTTCTGAATTACAACTTTTTCGTCCTTCTTTGCCGTCACGGTGTTAATCTTTTTCATTGCCGGTCTCCTTTATCTCCTTGCGCCTCGAGCGCGTCGATAATTTGGGAGCTTATCGCATCCCGTCGGAGACCGGCATTCTCATCCCATCTGGTTTCATCAGCTGAGGGGCACCCAGTCGCTGCTGATAAAACTCGCCCGTCATAAGCGACATGATAGGCGTGGGAGACCGCCCCTCGTTCAATCAAGGCCCGGTCTGAAAGACTCCGTTTCCATTACCGAGCAGTACGGTGGCACCTTCGATTCCCGCGACGACTAAGTCCGGATTGGCGTCAGCATTGAAGTTGCCGGCTACAATGGAAATGGTGAGCTCATTCAAGGGAAGCCTTCTCTCAGACACTTTGAATGTCCCATTCCCTTTGCCAAGAAATACCCTGAGGGTAGAACTATTACAATTGGCATTCGTTGCGCACGGATTTACCACCGCCAAATCGACTTTATGATCGTTGTTAAAGTCGCCTGTCACCATTAAGTTCATGGGAGTAACGCCGAAGTTGGCGGAAGATAATGCACCACCTGAAGCGTAGATTTTCCCGGGTTGAAACGTTCCATCACCGTTGCCCAGGAGAATGTTGATGGTGTTCGAAGCGCACTTTTTCAGGCCTCGGCAATTGGCTGCAACCGCTGCTGCCAGATCAGGTTTACCGTCGCCATTGAAATCTCCGACCACTACTGAACGGGTAAACCACCCGAAAAACGTATAAGGAAGCGGTGCCTTAAACGTTCCGTCGCCGTTGCCAAGGAGCACACTGATTCCCGCGCTTCCGTTTGCACAGGTGTCGATACCCGTGCAATTGCTGGCAACCACCAAATCTGGCTTGCCGTCGCCGTTGAGGTCGGCAACCTGGAGAGAAGCAAGGTACCACCCGGCTGTGGCAAAGCTCTGCCCCAGCTCAAAGGTTCCGTCCGCATTGCCCAGCATCAGCGTAATTTGCCCGCCTTGGGCCACCGCCAAATCGGGGTTCCCATCGCCGTTAAAATCGCCCACGTTCAGCGACCCGGCAAGCGCGCCCGTGTTGTAGGTCTGAACCGCCCCGAACGTCCCGTCGCCATTTCCCAGTAGCACGCCGACGATGCCTTCAGAACAATCGCCGCTACAATAGTTTGACACTGCCAAATCAAGCTTTCCATCATGGTTAAAGTCTGCGACGACGACCGAAACTGGATCATCTCCCCCCGAAGCGTATTGCCCAGTTGATTGGAAAGTGCCGTCTCCATTCGACAGGAATATGCTCACAGCTCCCGGGTTGCTGCCGTTGGCCACGACCAGATCAAGCTTGCCGTCCGCATTGAAGTCGCCTACCGACAGGGAAAAGGCATAGTCTCCAAGGCCATCGGGGTGGGCCATATTTAAAGTAGAACGTGTTGTACTGCCCAACTGCGATCCGATATCCCCAGACCCGTGGGCGGCAGCGACCTTCTGTGAAGGTATGCCGAAACCAATCAAAACCGCAACAACCATACCCGCGAACGCCCCAATCCTGTTGATCTTAGCCATGGTCATTCCTCGAAAGATCTCACTGAAGGGGCAATCACGAGTGCCTGTTCAACGTCTCTGGGTCACGTATCGCCGACTTCAGCGTAACTGCGTAGTGGTCAAGCGAGCCTGTGGAGTGACGCACAAATCGTTCGTTCTCCCCGATTCGCGCCGCCGTTTAGCACACAGGCAGAACAAAAAACCGGAGTAGATCGGCACGCTACCTCTTCGGCGAGCAAGAGATAGCATTCTCGTTTAGGTCTGTCAATACAATTTCCGACTTCATTGCGCTGGAGCAATGATGTAGGGCTCGGTAGGTCGCCTTTGGCAGCGATAACTGTTGCAAAATCGCGATAGCACTCATCATGCTTCAAAAAGGCGAATAAATGGCGCAAAGTGGTGAGAACGCCTGTTTACATCAATGGTTGATGACCTCAAAACAACTCGGTGTAGATATGCAGTTTGGGGTTTGTATCAGAAAGCAGCGGGCTTGCTTCGATGATGTTCATCATCAACTGACATCGTTGCCAATGCCTAGCCTCGAAAGCCCCGAACCGCGTCTCCATAGAGTCCCTCGCATAAGCTCCTCCGAAGATCTTGTCTGAGGTACCGGAGTATCTTGCCTTTCCGCCATCACAGCTCAAGATCCAATCATATTTGAGGCGGGTCTCGTTGCACTCCTTGACGCCAAGCCAGTCGCTGACGCCCAGCAGGCATTGGAGTTCTCGGTGAGGGAATTTTCTGTCTGCCTCAATCCCTAGTCGGTAAAGCCCGCTGTAGTTGGCTCAGAACGTTTGCGTGATGGTCGTTCCCGGAGCAAGCGCGATACCACGATAAACAGCAACATTGTTGAGAACGAAATACCACAATGGTAGAGCTAGCAGAACGCAAAGCAACAATGCATAGAGGACAACGGAAGCCGCCCTTTTCACAGCCGGGATAACCACTCTCTCTGTCTTCTGGGCGCTCACCATTCCGATAACCGCGCCAATGATACACCAACCCTACAGGCCTAAAAGGAGGTCGTTGATGTAGAGCATCCCTGTGCGGTGAATAACTGTCGTAACATCGCCATTATGCTAACAATCGGCCCTTCCCAGTTTTGGTGGCAGGTTTGGCGGTTCCCAGTTAGTGAAATCGCCTGTGGCTGTTGAAACACTCCAGCTTCCCGAAAACCAGGTCAAATGTGGAGATAGAAAATGTCTGCCAGAGCCGAGAAAATCGTTCCTGGAACTCACCGTGTCCATTGGAGCGGATTGTAGCGACACCGGGCACTACCAGTGCGTGCTATCCTTTTCCCCTCGCATCAGCAAGCGGAGCCTGGCCACAATGCCACCAGAAGAAGACCCTCGAAACAAAGGCGCTGCTGATGGGAATGACATCGGGTCCGCCGCCACACTGAGCATGAACTCGAGCGATTCCTCGAACACCTTGATTGGGCGGTACCTACTGGTTCGGAGAATCGGTGAAGGCGGTATGGGTGAGGTCTGGCTGGCTGAGCAAAAGGAACCCGTTCGTCGTCGTGTCGCGCTTAAGCTGATCAAGGCCGGGCTGAACACACGGGAAGCGCTGGCACGCTTCAACTCCGAGCGCCAGGCTCTGGCCCTCATGGATCACCCCGCCATCGCCAAGGTGTTCGACGCCGACGAAACGCCAAAGAGAGCGCCGTACTTCGTCATGGAATATGTCGCCGGTGTCCGCATCACCGACTACTGCGACAATCACCGCCTCAGCACACGCGAACGGTTGGAGCTCTTCGTGCAGGTCTGCGAAGGCGTCCAGCACGCCCATCAGAAAGCCATTATCCACCGCGATCTGAAACCCTCCAACATTCTCGTCACCGAGGTCGATGGCCACGCCGTGCCCAAGATTATTGATTTCGGGGTGGCCAAGGCGCTCACCCAGAAACTGACCGTCGACACAATGTTCACGCGTGCCGGAGGTCTCGTCGGAACCCCCGGTTACATGAGCCCCGAGCAGGCTGGTTCGTCTGGGGAGGACATCGACACCCGCACCGACGTCTACTCCCTCGGAATTATCTTTTATGAATTGCTGGCAGGTGCGCCGCCGATCGAACCGCAAAAACTTCGCGCTCGAAGAATTTCTGCGGCGCTTGCGCGAGGACGATCCCCCGAAGCCGAGCACCAAGATCAGCACTGACGACGCTACTACGTCCACCGATGTTGCGCACAAGCGCCAGACTGAGCCGCGTGCGCTGGTCCATCAACTGCGCGGAGAACTGGACGCGATCGCCATGAAGGCTCTTGAAAAAGAGCGCTCGCGCCGTTACGCATCCGCCTCCGAACTCGCCGCCGACGTCAAGCGCTATTTGAATAACGAGCCTGTGCTGGCCGTCCCGCCCTCGCTCGCGTATCGTGCGCGCAAGTTCGCCCGTCGCCACCGTGCGGCCCTGGCCACCGCTCTTGCCTTTGCGTTGGTGCTGATCGTGGCGTCGATCGTCAGCATTCGGGAGAGCGTCCGCGCCAACCGCGAAGCCTCGGCATCGAAGCGCGTGACCGACTTCATGACCAAGATGTTCAAGGTCTCGGACCCGAGCGAAGCGCGCGGCAACACCATCACAGCGCGCGAAGTCTTGGACAAAGCATCGAAGGAAATCGACACTGGCCTGTCGAATGACCCGCCGTTGCAGGCCCAGATGATGACCGTGATGGGCGCCGTGTATCAGAATCTCGGTCTTTACTCGCAGTCCGAGCCTTTGCTCCGTCGCGCCCTGGATATCCACCAGCGCACCCTCGGCCCCCGAAGTAAAGAAACCTTGCAATCAACTTACGACCTCTCCCAAGTGCTGACCTGGGAAGGCCACATCCCAGAAGCGGAGAAATTATGCCGTCAGTCGCTCGACGGCCGCACCAGTTTGCTCGGCCGGAACATCGCGACACCCTGGATTCCATGAACTGGCTGGCGTGGATCTGGTTCCTTCAAGGACACTACGCCGAGGCAGAGAAGCTGGATCGTCAGGCGATGGAAGTGGCGCGGCGAGTGCTGGGGCCCGAAGACACGGTAACCCTGGGAGCAATGAAGCACCTGGGAATCATTTATAGCCGAGAAGGCAAATTCCCGGAGCGGAAAAAATGTTTCGAGAAGTGGCCGAAGTCCAACAGCGCACCCTTGGACCCGATCACCGCGACACATTGGGAACAATGAATAACCTCGCCACCGTGCTGAATCGCGAGGGAAAACCGGCCGAAGCGGTGCAACTGGATCGCGATCTGCTTCCGGTATAGTGCGAGTGTTCGGACCGGAGCATCCGCGAACGCTGATGACCATGGAAAACCTGGCTTCCTTCCTGGACGACAACAAACAATTCGCCGAAGCGGAGAAACTGCTGCGCGAGGCGCTCGAATTGGAACGGAGAAAATTCGGTCCCGACAATCGTAGCACTTTGATCACGATGGGAAACCTGGCCGACTCGCTCACCAATCAAGAAAAATATTCCGAGGCCGAGACGCTGTTCCAGCAGACGCGTAGACGGAAAACGAAAAGTGATGGGTCCGGAGCACCCTTCCACCTTGCATTCCTTGGACGGCCTAGGCAATCTCCTGAAAAAAGAGAAACGCTATCCCGAAGCGGAGAAGGTTTACCGGCAAGTATTCGATGGCCGCACTCGCGTTCTGGGCGCTGCGAATCCTGATACCGCCCACAGCGCGTACGAACTCGCCTGCGTTCTCGCGCTCGAAGGTAAGCGGGACGAGGCTCTCACCAACTTGCAATTCGCCATCGAACACGCACTCAGCCCAGACGTCCGTAAGGGGCTGGCGAACGACCCGGATCTCAACCCGCTCCACGAAGACCAACGCTTCGACACGCTCCTGGCCGCCGTTCCCCAGCCTGTCGCAGTGCCGTAGCAGCCGGCCCGCAAAGTCTGAAGCTGCTTTATTGCCCCCAACAGAGCCTTTCGGTGTCTGCACATGTTGGGCGGCGTTGCGTCGAACCCGTAACCACCAGTCGTCTCGTTGGGTGGTATCGTGCCGCGCTCCGGTTCGTCAAAGACCACATCGATTTTTCGCTTCTTTCCGTCTAGCACAAAGCAAGCGAATGTATAGCTTGTAATCGTCTTACGGCCCACGTTTCTCAGCACGACACCGGTATTAGCCCCCTCAGTCAGGAATTCACGTTGACTAAGGAGTGATCTCGAAGACCGTGCCGGAGGCGGTACCCTGACTGCCGCCGCCTGTGCTGCATGTCCCATAGATATTCCCGGACGAATCGACCATCACTCCGGCTATGGGCTGATCGCCCTGCGTTGGAGGACTATCCGCAAAGGCGTACAGATAGGCGTGCGTCCAACCGCCTTGGCCGTTGGGCGACAGTTCTTCCACCGTTCCGTGATATCCCAGCCCGCCACCGCCCTGGCTGGTCCAGTAGAGATTGCCGGCTTTGTCGAGAGTGACTGTATCGTAGTCGTCCTCCGCGCCCGGACCGGGAAATTGATAAATGATTTGCTCCTGATAGTTTTGCGCCTTGACCATCTCAAAGACGTTACCTCCGCCCTCCGCAAAGTACAGGTTGCCCTGGTCGTCCAAAACAACGCCAGCATCCGGATAGTCGTCGGCTCCAAGCATCACCTGCAGAACGGAGTAATTCCAGCCACCGCCTTGCACCGGGGACAGCTCCCAAACCGTGCCAGCCGCGTTGCAAGAATTGCCGCCGAGCTGAGTGGTGCCGAAGATGTTGCCCGCGGGATCGATCGCAAGCGTGGCACGATACGGGTTCGCGCCGTCGTAGTCACCGCAGCCGACGCCCCCAGGGTAGCCTGTGAACGCGTGCAGAACCGAGTAGGTCCAGGTCTTCTTTTTTCCGGGACTAAGCTCGTAAACGACGCCGCAACCTCCGCCACAGTTCTGGCTGCCGCCGCCGTTATTAGTCGTGCCGTAGACCTTGCCTTTCGAGTCGATGCTGACTCCGCCAATTGGCTGGTACCCGTCATTGCCCCCGGTGAATGAGTACAGGATGGATTCCTTCCACTGCGGCTTGCCCGGAGAGAGTTTGAACACAGTTCCGCGGTTGTAAGCACCCCCGGTTGGCGTCGTGCCATAAAGCGCACCGCGCTTGTCCAGTGCCAGAAACGGCATCTGCGGGTCAAGGCCGTCGCCGGCGCCGCTACCGAAGTTATAAAGGACGGTTTGCGTCCATTTCCCTTTGGCGTTTCGCTTGAGCTTGTAAACGAGTCCTTGCCCACTGGTTCCGCCGTTCCATGTGGCGCCATAGAAATTGCCCTTTGCATCCTGAATGAGACCCGTCATAGGCCCGTTGCCATTCGAGCCTGTGAATGTGAGGACGGTCTGCTCAGTCTGGGCCCATCCGGCAATGGCTAACAGGAGAAATAATGCGATTGGCCACGATTTTTTCATACAAGTCTCCCCCTTCGGATATCTGGTCTGTTTTCACTCGTAATGCACTTGCGGTCCCAGCCGACCGGCACACTCGTGCCACTACCCCGAGCCGGGCCATTGGGATAGAATTCCTGACCGGCGGTTGTTCCGACCCCTTCCCCAACTCGCGGGCAGGCACCATTGCGCTACTTTGCCTGTGGCTCTCGCCGGAAGTCGTTAGTCCGCCTCATTTTTTTGTGATTTTTTTCTCACCGCAGCATGGGCGACGCCGTTAAACACTTATACGAGTTCGGACCGTTCCAGCTCGATCCAGGCGAGCGCATGTTGTTTCGTCGCCAAGAGCGAATCGAACTTCCGCCGCGTGTGTTTGACACCCTGGTCGCCCTCGCCGGAAGCGACGGCCGTCTGCTCGCCAAAGATGAGTTGATGGACCGCATCTGGCCCGATGCGGCGGTCGAAGAAAACAATCTCACCCAGGCGATCTACCTGTTACGCCGTGTTCTGCAAGATGGCGAAAACGGGGCGCGATATATCGAGACGATCCCGAAGCGCGGATACCGGTTTGTGGCGACGGTTCGAGAGACAACGCGCCAGGGCTTATCCTGCTTGCACAAGGCCACCGCGGAAAGCGCCGTGCTCGCCGAGCCGGGACCGGCAGTCTCGCCCGGGCTGCTGGCAGCTTCCGGGTTAGCCGGCCGGCGCCCAGCCAAGAATTGGATCCTCCTAGGCCTGTTCACGATCGCGCTCCTGCTGGCTGCCGCCTTTATCATCATGCGGCACAGCTCGCAGCAAGAGGCCAGACATCACGCGCTGGCCGTGCTGCCTCTCCAGAATCTCTCGAAGGATGCGGGCCAGGATTACTTTGTCGATGGCTTCACTGAAGAACTGGTCACCGACATCGCGCAGATTCGCTCGTTGCGGGTCATCTCCCGCACTTCCACGACGGGCTATAAAGGTACACACAAGCCGCTGCCTGAAATCGCGCGCGAGCTTCATGTCGATCTCATTCTGGAAGGCTCCGTAATTCGCGACGGCAACCGCGTACGTGTCACGGCCCAGCTCATCAATGCGCTCACGGATACCCACCTCTGGGCCCGGACATATGACTCGGATATCAAGGATGTTCTCGACCTGCAGAGTCAGATCTCGCGGGCCATTGCCGAAGATGTGCGACTCGATCTCTCGCCGGAAGAAAAGGCCCGCCTGACAGCGGTACGTACCGTCGACCCCGACGCCCACGACTTGTATCTGAAGGCGAGTTACCAATTCGCGCAGCAAACGCCGGATTCGCTTCGCCAAAGCCTGTCGCTCTACCAGGCCGCCGTCGCCAGGGATCCGACGTTTGCAATGGCGTACGTGGGCATTGGGCAAGTGGAAGCTGCCCTCACGCAAATCACGGTGGCGGCGCCCGATGAGGCGTTTCAGAACGAGAGAGTCGCGCTCGCCAAAGCTCTCGCAATCGATCCTTATTTAGGCGATGCGCATGGCCTCCTCGCTTCTCTCGCCTATTACCGCGACTGGGACTGGCCCCGCGCCGAAGAAGAGTTCAAGGTCGCGTTGGCCGAAGGCGCGCGCGCTCCAACGGAGCAGCGCTATGGCACTTCGTTGGTTACGCGTGGCCGGGTTGAGGAAGGGACAGCACACTTGCAGGCAGCTCTCGAACTCGATCCTCTGGGCAAGTCGCCGCGCGTGAACCAGTTCTTCGGGCTTTATTTCCAGCGCAACTATCCAGAAGCGCGAAAAAAGCTGGAAGAAGTTCTGGCTTCGAGTCCCGACTGGCTCGCTGGGCACGGGTTGCTGGCATTGCTCGCGGCCACTGAACGCAATTGCCCCGATGCAGAAAAACATGCCCAGTGGATGCTGGCAAAATTTCCTTCGCCATTCACCGATTTCCTGCTCTCCCTCGCCAGTTCGTGCCGGGGTGACCCGGCCGGGGCGCGCAAATATCTTGAGCACGCCGCCGCCTACAAAGGTTCGGCTTTTGTCTCGCCGTATCAGCTCGCCCTGGGCTATTCCTACTCAGGCGAGAAGGAAAAAGCAATGTCGTACTTGCTAAAATCCGCCGACCTCCGCGAACCACAGGTGCTCTATATCAAGGTTGACCCGCTTTTCGATCCCATCCGCGCCGACCCCCGCTACCTCGCGCTGGAACGCAAGATCGGCCTGGTACCCTGAAGACGGAGGTCTTCTGGCTCAGCAAGAAAAACCGACGCGACGAAGCCGTGTACGTTGATATTCTGCAGGGCCGTTTCCCGCAACAGGGCGAAGCGATGCTGCGGGCGACCGAGGCCTGGCATTCCCCGGTCACGGAGGCCGAACTGGCGGCGACCTGCGGCCTGCTCGATCCCGCTCACTCCCAAACTCCCGAGATCATCGCGCAAATTGCCGCAGGCATCGACCGGCGGCCCAGCTACCGGACGATCACGCCGGATGCCGAGGTTTGGCGGGAAGCCGGAATACTGTCCGGCACGCTGGCCCGGACCCAGGGATACGGAAGGGAGCAGCGGCGGCGCATCTTGAACGACGCGCTGCTATTTGCCACCGCTCGAAAATACGGATGTGCGGTATTGTCCCGCAACACTCGGGACTTTGACTTGCTGCAGCAACTGGATCCTTCGGGGAGGGTCATGTTCTATAAAGTAGACGCTTAGTAAGCGCATGTGGTTCGCAAAACCCAACCCGCTGATAGGAGCTTTCTTTTGCGTAGTATTGAGCCGTCGGTTGCGAACACTTCCCGACTTTCCGCCTGAAGTCGTCCTTCGGCCTTGCAACTGCGTGTTAGTCAAGTTCAGCTCTCAAAATCGAGCGGCGAGCTACCATTGCGCGGGTGCGTTGAGGCCTACAAGAAACGAGGAACCCAAGTCAATGCAGCATCGTTGCTAAGCTGGAGGCCAGGGTCAAAGACTCATGACTGGGGAGGGAAAGACCGTCACATTCGTTGGTTGACTTGGGCTTGTCTGAGGCTGCGATCGACCGAGCCCTTACTCGCTCCATCGACCGACTCGATCCACTCGATCGGCTCCAGAGACGTCGCCTCGGAAACCCGCAGCGAGAGCGTGCGACTGGACCAGTCTTGAAGCAAGGCCGGAGAATACGCCCAGTTCGCCGGGTGGAGTTCTGAGTAGAGCTGCATCGGGGACTGCGGTTCCCGGCAGCGGTGTTTTACCTCAACGAATTCCAAGCAGCACGGCGATGTATTGCCGCACCTTGGGGAGCAGCGTTGCCTCCGCTTTGGAATGAAATTGTGCCTGGCGGCTCGCCCAGTCCAAGCTTTTGAGCTGGTCGACTAGGATAGCGCCTTCTACCTTATCGACTTTGACAGGTAGCGCGAAGGGATATGGTTTGCGCTTGCTCGTCAAGGGACAAACCACCGCTAGCCCGCTGGCTCGGTTATAGCGTTGATCGGTCAGCACCAGCGCGGGCCGCCGCTTGGCCTGTTCGTGGCCAACCTGGGGGTCAAAGTTGATGAATATGATGTCCCCCGCTTCGGGTATGTACGGGGTCACCATTCAACTCTTTCCTTCCCAACTTCTGGACCCGTAGAAACCTCGGAATACCGATTGTCCTGGGTAATCTGAGAAACGAGTTGTGCCAGGGTCGGTATTTTGGTGGCCTTGCGCAGCTTGATCTGCCCTTCGCCGGCTTCGATTTCGAGGAAATCACCTTCCTTGAGGCGGACCTCCTCGAGGATCGGCTTCGGAATGCGCACTGCCAGACTATTGCCCCACTTGACCATCTGCGCCTTCATAACCTCGCTCCTTGTCGATTGAATTCTGATACCGAGTATACACGATAGTATATACATTGTATACTACAGCACCGCGGATCGCGATTCTTCACACCGTAAACATTCGTTTCCGTCGTCAGGTCACGGGGATTTCGGATGTGCGGTATTGTCCCGCAACACTCGGGACTTTGACTTGCTGCAGCAACTGGAGCCTTCGGGGAGGGTGATGTTCTATAAAGTAGACGCTTAGTAAGCACCGGTGGTTCGCGAACCCCCACTGATTTTGAGACGAAGTGAAGAAGCAGCAAACATTAAGCGGGAGAATCCGAACCGCGCCAAGGTGCCAACGGTTCAACTTGGATTGGATTCTTCTCTTCTTCGTCTCACTTGACGATCAGATTGCGCGAAGCAGCCGCATGAAGGCGTCAATCTTCTTCGTAATTCGCGCCCCCGCGGAAACGATGGCATTCCCCGACAGACGCTCGACTCCAAAATAAGGAAGCTGGGCATAAACCGGCACCGCTTCAAGGCTTCTTAATCTTCCTCACCGGACAATCCCCGTTCGTAAGCCCTCCGCTGTGGCGGTGGATTTCGCCGAATAACGGAGCGGCGGCGCGATAAGCCGAGCGCCGTTGGCCTGACCGCGGGGAAAAGTTCCACTGGTATTCCAAGACTCGAAAACATTCGCGACGCGTTTGCGGTCTGAATCCTCCTTGGGGGTCTTTCATCCAAAGCAGAAGGTGTATCCGCAACGTCTACCAGAAGCGAGGGGGCCGATGGATGTTTGAGAGCATTCTCTGCCAGGTCACGGAATATGATCCTGAGGTTCTAGAGTCCCTGATTGGGCTCGCAGTCGAAATTGCTCGCGAGGGTCGGGAGGGAAGACGCGTTGGCACGCTATTTACACTCGGGGATGAGAAGGCAGTGCTCGCTAAATCCCGACCGTTGATTTTGGATCCGTTGCTGGGGCATCCGGAGTCTTCGCGGCACATCACCAATCTCAATCTCCGCGGAACCATCAAGGAATTGGCGCAGTTGGACGGCGGGTTTGTGGTGAGTTGCGACGGATTTGTCCTTTCAGCGTGCCGCTATCTCGATGCCGTGGCCGCACAAGTGGACGTGCCGTTGGGACTCGGTAGCCGTCACATCGCCGCCGCCAACATGAGCGCAGTTACGAAAGCCGTGGGAATTGTGGTCTCGGAGAGTTCGGTGGTACGGCTTTTCTGTCATGGACAATTGGTCGGCGAAATTATTCCCGAGGTTTGGATGATGGATCACGCCGCCCACCTGCGTGGTACCGTGAAGAGGGAACTAGTCGGCGAACTGACGATCGTGACACCCAGTCTGCGACCGGCCTCGATCGCGGAGTGAAGATGACAAGCTACTGACGCAAAGGAACGTGTGGCCCCTCTGCAGGAACTTAGATTGCTCATCACGCTGAGCGCATCCCGCAAGTCGCCGCGATTCGCACGCGGTGAAAAAATAGCGGTCAAGCAGGTCCACAGAGAGGGCTGAGGTTCTACTCAGGCTTGCCAGTATAGTGTTCCTCGTGGTGAACATCGGAATGGTCTTCTAAGCACTCTAGGTGGGTCATGACTTCGGCGGGCATCCCTAGTTCGGTCGGCAGCCGTTCTTCCAGAATCGTTGCGAGGCGGTGGGCATCGCTCACCGATGTGAGGCGCGGAAACAACAGGTGTACTTCGATGATCTGGCGATATCCGGTGGTTCGGAACCGCACACCATGATATTGAATCGCCAGTTCCGAGCAGATGGCGTCCAACCTCTCCCGAATTTCCCGACCCGCTTTCGGATCAGAGTAATCCATCAGACCGACTGCCGAGCGCCAAACTAGGTGACCGCCTGACCACAGGATATTCGCAGCGACCGCGATGGCCACGAGCGGATCGAGCGGTTTCCAATGCGTCAGCATTACGAGCGCAAGTCCTCCCACAACTCCAAAGCTGGTCCAGCTATCGGTCAAAACGTGTTTGCCATCGGCTTCGAGGATCAGTGAATTGGTGCGCCTGCCAGTCCGCAGGAGATAGTAACCGAGACCCGCATTGAGAATTCCCGCCACGAGAATCAGCAATGCGCCCATTCCCAAGTGCTCCAGTTGTAACCCAGCAATCCACTTCCGGATAGACTCGTAGAGAATTGCAATCGCAGCCACGACGATCATTGCTCCTTCAAATCCGGCGGAGAAGAAGGTGATCCGTTCGTAACCGTAAAGAAACTGAGGGGAAGCTGATCGTATGCTGAGCCGAAGACTGAACCAAGCGAACCCCACTGCGATCACATGGACGACGGACTCGGCTGCGTCGGAAAAAATGGCAGCCGAGTGCGTCAGGAAATACACCGTGGTCTTACCGATCAGCATCGCCAGCCCCACCATCAGCGAAAGACGCATGGCGAACTGCGCATCGCGCAACTCCTGCTCGTTCCTTCGGGGGGACGGTCGATCCGTCTTGGTCTGCACGGTCTGTTCCGACATGGTCGCACGCCTTAATTCGCTGGCATGCTGAGGCCAGTCAATCTTAGCAATACCCAAAGGTTTTGCTGCGTATTGCCTCCCCACTTCAGCGGTTTCGCATCCGGTAGCGCGAAAATGCGCTTAAGGCACTGGATTTCTGCAATGGTCTGCTCGGTGTCCATTCCGCCCCAATATCCGACGCGGGCATTGGCAATCGTCAAACGGAGCGCCTGCATGTCTTGATGCCGTGACCGCGAGAGCGTTTTCATATCTCGGGTCTCCACAACGACGATTCTGTTACGAAAGCCGAACGGGTGTCGGTAGGGAAGGTTAGGAGTTTAGATGGGCACTAGACAACAGCCATTTTTCAAGTAACCCTTGTTTAACGAGTCCTCCCTTGCAAAGATAGCCGGAGTTAGAAGATGTTGCTTCAGTTCTCCGAGGAAGAAGCGGCGCGTTTGGAGGTGCTACAAGACTGCCGCGTCCTTGACACCCCGCCAGAGGAACTTTTTGATCAGACCGCGCGGCATGCGGCCTATATTTGCGGCACTCCCATCGGACTGATTGGATTTATCGATGCCACCCGGCAATGGTTCAAGGCAACGGTAGGCTGGGACTATCCAGAAATCCCTCGTAAGGATTCAATCTGCGGCCAGACGATCCTCCAGCGCGGTTTGCTGGTGATATCGGATACCGCAATGGACGAGCGGTTCTTCAATGGCCCGATGGCCACACATGCTGGAATTCGGTTCTATGCAGGCGTTCCACTCTTGACCAAGGAGGGATACGCCGTGGGCACTCTCTGTGTGATGGATCGCTTGCCTCGGGAACTTCCAGCCGCTCATAAGGACGCTCTCCTCACGCTGGCTCGCCTTTTGGAGACTCAACTAGAAGCACGTCGTGGCACGAAATCGTCAATGCCCAATGATAAGTCGAGCGGAATCGGAGGAGCGGTCGTGGACATTTCGGAGAGCAAGCGGACGGACGCGGCCCTCCGGGATAGCCAAGAGCGACTGCTCGGCATAATCAGTTCCGCGATGGATGCCATCATCACGGTCGATGGCAATCAGAGGATCATTGTATTTAACCGAGCCGCAGAACAAATCTTCCGCTGCCCAGCTGAGGATGCCCTTGGACAGACTCTCGACAAGTTCATCCCGCAACGATTCCGTGAGACTCATAGGGAACACATTCGGAGCTTCGGGCAAACTGGTATTTCCAGTCGTTCGATGTATTCGCCGGGAACACTAATGGGTGTGAGAGCCGATGGAGAAGAATTTCCAGTCGAAGCAACGATCTCGCAAGTGAGAACGGCTTCGGAGACGCTATTTTCGGTGATCCTGCGGGACATTAGCGTGCGCAAGCGCACAGAAGACGAATTGCGTCAGGCTCAAAAGATGGAAGCCATAGGGCATCTAGCGGGCGGAATTGCCCACGAGTTCAACAATTATTTGGGCATCATCATGGGGTACAGCGATCTGATGGAGGAGGAGCAAGTCGAAAACGAATCCTTGCGGCTCGGACTGACGGAAATCAAGAGCGCAACCCAGAAAGCGGCGTCGCTGACCCGCCAATTACTGGCTTTTAGCCGCAAGCAGTTGATAGAGCCAACGGTGTTGGACTTGAACGCCTCAGTTTGGGAAGCTCACAAGCTGCTTCGACGCCTCATTCCCGCCAATATTGATGTCGTTCCTGTGCTGCAACCTGACTTGGGAAAGGTGAAGGCCGATCCGGCGCAGATTCAACAAATCCTGATCAATCTAGTAGTCAACGCTCGCGACGCCATGCCACAGGGCGGAAGGATAAGCATCGAAACCGCCGGAGTAATACTTGATGAGGAGTTCGCCAGCCGCTACTTCGATGTGATACCGGGTGATTACATAATGATTTCGGTCAATGACAACGGTGAAGGTATCGATGCCCCCACTTTGCCCCACATCTTTGAGCCGTTTTTTACGACGAAGCAAGCAGGCAAGGGAACTGGCCTTGGTCTATCGACAACCTACGGCATCGTCAAGCAGAGTGGCGGGCACATCACGGTATCCAGCGTGCGAGGCAGAGGCACCACATTTCGTGTCTATTTTCCCAAGTTGGAAGAAGTGAACGCTTCAATACGCTCCGACGCAAACACGATGGCAAGCTCGCAGCCGGAGCCATCGCCCACCAGAATTGCGACGATACTATTGGTCGAAGACGAACCCGGCTTACGAAAATTGATGAGCAAGGTATTGGAGAAACAGGGCTACCGGGTATTGGAAGCTAAGGATGGGGGTGAAGCCCTCTCCATGTGTCAGGGTAATCTCGCTCATATCGACCTGGTTGTGACCGATTACGCCATGCCGCGAATGACGGGTTTGCAACTGAAAGAACAACTAGCGGCATCGCGGCCGAACATGAGGATGCTCCTCATCTCCGGATACGCGGAGGGAGTAGTACAAGAAGGTCCCCAACAGAATTTGAACGGTGGGGATTTCTTGGAAAAGCCCTTCCTCCCGGAAGCGCTTGCACGAAAGGTTCAAGAGATACTGAGCCGGGTCAACGGGAAGAACGAGGAGGAGGACGCACACCCTGCGAACACTTCCTCCGAACAACTCTCGGACAACTCTGAAACGGGGACGACTCACGGCTGAACTGGAAGAAATCGCGACTCTGCCCCGATAGCTCAAGCGGCAGCGGGGTAGAGAAGACCTCGGGCCTTGCGAATCAGCACGGATGGGTGCTCAGACTTTGAGACCGCCTCCGAGATTCCAATTAACCGGGCGTGGTTCTCCGCGAACTTGTCACCAAATGCGCTGACGAGCGACACCGCAGGCATCAGCCGTTTCAGAACACGGGCCGCGTCAAAGCCGCCTTTTCGGTGGTCACTCTTGGGGTTGGGCTGTTGCGGTCCCCTTTAGGGAGCTAGGACTTCTCGCTACGGGAGCTACACAGTTGCAGGGCAGCGACCGGCCCCCGGACGATTCCTCGAAAGTTCCACTCCAAGCACGAGGAAGGTGCGGCCGCGATGAAGAAGTATCTTTCGAATGCTAGGCTCGCACCCTTTGGGAGCTTTGATATCAATACGGAGCAATACGCATCCGTCTCACTGGCAAAGGAATCCCGCGGGCGCATCGTAGGCAGGGTTTTGTGGTGGACAGGGCGAGCGCCGTCAGCCACCCGTCATGCGTGAAAACCCCTTTGCGGGTATCCAAAAAATCGTTGATTTTGCGCTTTTTTGGGGCGTAAAATATACCCACGAACGGCAGCGATAGTCTCAGCCGTTATTCCGGCATTTAGGGGTTGCTGTCATGCGCTGGTTGACCCCGGAGACACGGCGCTATTTTGTAGCGATTCTCGCCTCTCTAGTCGCGCTAATTGTGCGCGAGATGCTCTCATCGTTGCTCGGAGAGAACAATCCCTACCACACAGTCTGGCTGGCTGTCGTCTTCACGGCGTGGTATTGCGGCGTGGGCCCCTCTGTTGTCGGCACGCTCCTAAGCGCCGTTGGCGTCTGGTACTTGTTTCTTCCACCCTTCCATTCGTTCGCCCTCCAGAATCCTGAAGTTCAAATTTCTGGGATGATCGGTTTCTTGGTTTTTTCCGGTTTCATCATTGCTCTTGGAGAAGCAAACCGTCGAGCCAAAGCGCGATCAGAACGGGAAATTACCGAGCGCAGGCGAATTGAAGACGAACTGCGGAAATCACATCAGGAATTGGAGCACAGGGTAAAAGAGCGCACAGCAGAACTGGAACACAATGTCGCCGAGATAAGAGAGAAAGCCGCGCTTCTCGACTTGGCGAATGACGCAATTCTTGTAAAAACTGCGGATGGCAAAATCTCGTATTGGAATCGGGGAGCCGAAAGGCTTTACGGCTGGACAATGAATGAGGCTCTCGGTCATTCCCCCGCCGAATTGCTGCGCTCGGAGTACCCCACCCCCTTGCAAGAAATCGAAAGTAGGGACGAATGGGAAGGAGAAATTCGTCACACAACGCGAGATGGCAGCGTCATCGTGGTTGCAAGCCGCTGGACAACCTTGCGGGATAACGGGGGCAAACTAGTCGCTTGGCTCGAAATCAACACGAACATAACTCGCCGCAAGAGGGCCGAAGAAGCCGCTCGTAGCTTGAGTGGTCGCATCCTGACGTTGCAGGATGAGGAACGACGCAACGTGGCGCGAGGGCTGCATGACAGTCTCGGTCAATACCTCGCCAGCCTCAAAATGGATCTCGACCTTCTATTAACTGGAAACGGAAATAGAAAAAAGCTGGCTTCGGAATGCTCCGAGATTGTAGACAAGTGTTTGAACGAAACCCGTACCATCTCTCACCTGCTCCATCCCCCGTTGCTGGACGAAGCAGGATTCGACTCAGCGGCTCGGTGGTACGTTGACGGCTTCGCCGAGCGCAGCGGCATCGAGGTGGATATTGATTTGCCGTCAAAGCTGGATCGGCTGCCGACGGATGTAGAGATCACCCTGTTCCGCGCTTTACAGGAGGGCCTGACAAACGTTCATCGGCACTCAGGCGCGTCAGCGGTGGACATTCGCGTTCGTGTGGACACGGAGCAGGCTCATTTGGAAATTTGTGACAACGGATGCGGCATTCCCAAAAAGCGATTGACCCAGATTACTGACGGCGGCGGTGCGGCGGGGGTTGGTATAGCAGGAATGCGAGAACGGGTACGTGAATTGAAGGGATCATTGGTGATTCAATCGAACGGGACAGGCACGAAAGTGATCGTTGCCATTCCATTACCCCAGCGGACGCCAGTCGATTCAGCGCAAGAGAACCTGCTCAACCAAACTATTTCTGCGGATTAGCGCTGCTTTGTCCTTCTCAGATTTCGCCTCGACTTGGAGCCATGCTTTGCCGTTCCTATTATTTCTCCTTCCGCCTTGGAGCCAATCATCCAAGGCAAGGCTGTCAGCCCTGCCGCGCTGCTCGTACAACTCGTAGGCGCGTCGGCGGATGCGATCTTCGATGTCGTTCGGTCGGGCAGGCTTCGGCGAGCGAGATCCCAAAGATTTTGTCGGTTTAGCAGCGGTCATGGGCAACCTCCTGAAAGAGCCGAACTGCTCTCGCCACCCTACAGTATCCGGCGACCGCGTCGAACAAGAAAGTGATGACAATCACTTTCTCCCGTTACTTCGACGACGGGCGGATTCTTCCAACCGCGTACAAGCAAGTCGGATTCTGGACGCGGCTGCCCGCCCTAGAATGAAGGAAGGAAGGAAAGGAACATGCCATGAAATTCAGCATAAAGGGTCTCGCTTTGGCGTCGGGAATCCTATGGGGATTAGCGATGCTGGGCATGGGTCTCGCGAACTTGATCTGGAGCGGCTATGGTCAACAATTTCTCCAGACAATGGCGTCGGTCTACTTCGGCTACCATGCGACTCGCAGCATCGCAGAGGTCATCATCGGGACTCTCTACGGAGCGGTAGATGGTCTCGTCGCTGGCGCATTCTTCGCTTGGCTCTACAACCAGTTTGCCCAGCCCAGCGTTTGAGCAACGAATCGGCTCAGTTTCGCGGTGCGCCAGTCATCGCACGTCGGTATTTACCCACAGGAATCTCGGCACACTGAGCGAGGCAACACGCGCCGAAGACGACCACAAGGAATATGCCGGGATGGAGCGGCACAAGACCTAGTCCTGAGAGGACGATGAAAACCGCTGCTAGGAGGAACGGAGGAACAATGGTCCTGTGACGTAGCAGTGGGTGCGCCCGCACCGGGCTGCATTCGCGAGGCAGCCCACACCCATTACGATAAACGCTGGCACCCATAACCAGAGTCTCGCTCGACTCCAGGTAGAGCCACAATGACCTCTCCGGGTGAAACGGAAGCGGCCATGCCGAGGGATGACCTGGTGGGGATCATCGAACCGATGCCCAGCAGCGAGCCAATCCTCTCGGGCTGTGCACTGCGAGGAAAAGCAGCCATCGGACGATAGACCCCGATGCCTTGAAAATCCCCGCCCCGAAGGGGCGGAATCTACACTAACGGAGAACGTCGCTTCTCCATTTCACGCTGAGCCAAGACAGAGCAGTTACACAGTTCCCTGTAGAGCAACTTTTCCCACATCAGGGTGCCCCAACTTATTCTACCTACCCCATCGTTAGGTAAACAAAGAGACTCTCTCTTTGGCAATTTCCTTGCTATCACTATGGCGTCTGGTGAAGTTCAATGAAGTGGATAGAACCTCTCGAACGATTTGTTGAAGTAATCGCGATCTTGTGGCTTATTGACATCATCTCCAAGCCATTCTCGCGTTCTTCGGAACGACTGGCCAAGGATCAGGAGGAGGTGTCATGCTGAGCATGGGTATTGACCACATTGGTGACATGACAATCTTTTCATACAAAGGAAATATCGTCCGGAGCGAAGTTGCTTCTATGCTGCGGAAGGTTGTCAAGTCGCAGGCAAAGGCTCGAATAATCGTCCTTGATTTAAGTGAAGTTCACGCTATCGAAGGAGATGGACTTGATATGCTCTCGGCTCTCCAGCGTTGGGCGTTGGATCAGGACATTCAATTCAAACTGTTCAATCCGTCCTCCTCGGTGAGAAATAGGCTCGAACACAACGGAGTGATGCAGTTCGACATCGCCCCTTTCGAGGAGATCATGAACCTTCTAGCTCGCGCTGAGACTCAACTTCCCAGCGTCGCATGAGTCCACGCGCCTCTCCCATGGGTTTTTCGGGAAATGGATCCCATGATAGAAGCAGTAACTCCGTTGTGCGCCCGATGAGGTCTGTGAGTGGCTCAAAATGCGATTTGTCCTATTCTCCCGTGACCTCGTTGAATCTAAGTAGCGAAGGGTACACTTGCCCTGTGATTTGTCGGTGGCAAGCTGCCCAGCACTGTTTCCAGCCACTGGAAGAGTTGAGGCCACTGTGTTTTCGAAAATACCGCTCCTATGCCGCTCGCTTGAGCCATTTTCTCAAGCCCCGAACTTGCGTCTATGCTGAACAGCGCTATGGGCAATTTGGGCATCAGTTGCCTTAGCCTGCGCCCGGCGGCCAGGCCGTCCATCTCCGGCATTGTGAGATCTAGGACCACAGCGTCGGCACCCACATTCTGAGACTTTTGAACCGCTTGCACGCCATCTGCGGCTTCGCATACTTCCCAGTCTGGATGCCGCTCAATCAGGAGGCGCAAGTGTTCGCGGAAGAAAGAACTATCGTCTGCTATGAGAATATGTTTTGTCATAACGTTAGGCTTTCGTTCCGTCAAAAATTTAGCAGCAAACCATGGGCGAAGGATATCGGGTTAGAAGGGTATGCTCTCGACTTGAATACCCGGGGATATAATTCCCCGCCCCTCGGTCGAACCCGCCAGTACCCTCTTGTCCGATCGGAGATGCCGTCCAGGCAGCAAGGATGTCAGCAGTGACAAAATGCTCTTCGATTCCTATGATTTTCACGAGGCCATTTTCCTTTGTCACGCGCTAGAGACTGCATCACCACGGGATCGTTACGTTTTCCCAGCGCGTGAATGTACCAGTTGGGCCATCGGGGCCAAGAAGTGCAACGCGCACCACCTCGCGGGAGCCATCCTCGACGGACTCCGTGCCCTCATATCCGTTGAGGTTCGTCTTGGTGAATCCGGGCGAGACCAAGTTGACCTTGATCCCGGTCGACTCTAGCTCGATCATCATGGCCAGCGTTATCGCGTTGAGAGCCGTCTTGGATGCCGGATACACCGGACCGGCTTCTGGATGTGCGGTATGGGGCCGCGATCCGGAACCTTGACCCGGGCACGAGGGAACTTCAGAAGTACCTCGCGTCTTGCTACAAGTAAGGTCACACGTTGAAGCCGAAGAAGCCAAAAGAGAAAACTCGATCGACGGCTTGGCCTGTCTCTTGATGCCGCAGCCTCAGGGCACGCTAATCTGAATCGTCTGATCGCCGAAGGCGCCCGTGCTATCCCAGGCGCGCACGAGCACCTGGTGGGTTCCGGAATTCATGGCCAGACTCGTACTCAATGAATTCCCGCCCTTTTGCGAATAGGAATCCATGCTGTCGATGTAAATGTGCCATCCCGTGATGGAAGCGCCGGAGGCCGCGGTTGCCTGAATCGGAACCGGTGAATCGACAGCCGTGCCATTCATCGGCGCGCTAACATTCACCGCGACGGTGCACACATTCAACAACAAGGTCTGATCCCCATAAGCGCCGGAGGAATCCCATGCCCGAGCGAGTACGGTATGCGCGCCCGACGCGACCTGAAGACTGGTTTCGATCGAAGTTACCGCGCCGGCACTATAGGCTGACACTCCATCGACATAGACTTGCCAGCCTGTCAAAGAGTGTCCACTGCTGGGAGTGGCCGACGCCGTCACCGTAAATGGAGAGACGACATTTGATCCCGTCATGGGCGCAGCCACGGCCACCGCCGGCTTGTTGCTGACGGTCAGATCGAGTGTCTGATCTCCAAATGCGCCCGAAGTATCCCAGGCCCGCACGACTACGTCATGCGACCCCACCGACATGGGCACGTTTGCATTAATCTGGTTGACCGCCCCCGCTTGATAGGCGCTTGAACTATCCACATAGACGTGCCACGCGGTGATGGTAGATCCGGGCGACGGCGCCGCGGCCGCGATGATATTCACCGGCGATCCCACGTTCGCGTCGTTGGCAGGAGTGGCTACCTGGACAACCGGCTTTGCTCCGACTGCAATGGAGATCGTGGTGTCGCCGTAGGAGCCGGAGGTGTCCCAGGAACGGACCAAAACTGTATGAACTCCACTACTCATCGGCAGGCTTGGATTGTTGACGGTGCCGGCAGTGTATACGGATGTGCCATCCACGAAGACGGACCAGGCGCTTATGCTGTGTCTGTTTGACGGATAGCCGGCAGCGAGCAGTGACACCGGCGAACCCACAGGCTCGCCGTCGTACGGCGACTGAATGACCACCACGGGAATTTCGCTGCGCGGCCCGAAGAAGTCCGACATATCGCTCGCAGTCGCGGCGACGCCCGGGTAGTTGGTGAGTCTGAGCGCGTCAAAGATCGTTCGCAGAGTGTTCTCGTGCTTATAGGGAGTGGTAGAGACAATATGGGGCGTCACCTTCGGCCCGATGACCGTAGTGTACACGGCGGCGCCGCAGCCCTGATCCGTGCCTCCGCCGCATTCGTCAAAGGTTACGAAGATGAGACCGTCTCCTCCTTTTTGAAAATTGGCTGTGGCGAGGATGGGAGTCAGCGTGGCGCTCAGAAAACTGTCGGCGGAGGACAGTTTCTGCTCTTCCGTACAGGTTTTCATACCGACCGGGCAATCGTGCGCGTCGTGGTTCCCATCGGGCACGATGATCATAAATCGCGGGAGGTTCCGCCAGCCAAATCAGTCCCGAGTTGGGATAAGTCGACTATGTTGTTCGCGGAGCCATTGGTATTGCTGAGAATGTCGCTATACCAGGTTGCGCCGTTGTGGCGGCGGTAGTAGGAAGTGCCGTTGTTGTTGTCCGGACTTGTCGGGGTTCCTCCCGCCGCTGTGTAGGATTGGGCATATACCTTCCAACTGATGCCCGCATCATTCATCTGGCGAAAGATGTTGTTGTCTGTAATCGGATCGGTCGTCTGTGTTCCGGAATAGTAACAATCGTTGCCGTTGCAATTGAAGTCGTGGGAGCCCGGAGGAAGCGTACAGTTTGCCGCTGACTGGCAACTGCCCGAGGCCAGCCATAAATAGTCGAGCAAGGAGCCTCCATTGTCGGACTGGTAACTCGCTGCGAAGCCATTCGCCAGGCCTTGGCTCACCAGCCATGGCATATTGGCCATTGCTTCAGGAAAACTGCTGTTCTCATCGATTATCAGAATGACCCGCTGCGACGAAGGAACGCGGGCAAATACAGTTGCGGTTAGAAATGCTACGGCGGCAAGGGCGAATAGACTTCTTGTAAATGTATTCTGCGGCACGGAAATTCTCCTTCATGAACTTAGCGTCACCAGCGTGTGGAGTCGAGCGGGCGTACAAAGGTTCAGACTCCCTTGGGAAAGGATGTTTTGTTGAGGGTCGAGGAAGAGATTACTACGGGAAAGCACCTACATTGTTTCTGGTAGACATTGTTCCTGGTAGATGAAAACTGAGTAGCAGCGTAAGCAAGTATGGCAACTTATGTGTAGTAAGAAACACAATGGGCAACCTTATGGTAGTGAAGGCTACAATGCATTCTTCTGGCTCCTCGCCCGTCGCCATTGGGCCCCGTGGAAACAATCTCTCATTCTCGTCAGCCCTGAAACGGTTGTCCGATGGCACCGTGCCGGATTTCGCTGGTACTGGAGCCTGCTTTCAAAGTTGAGAGCAAACCGAGGTCGAAAGAGGATCTCGAAGGAGATCCGAGAACTGATCTTCGGGACGGTGGCTGAGAATCCTAGTTGGGGCGCCCCGAGAATCCATGGAGAGCTTCTCATCTTGGGATTCGGTGTGTCTGAGCGGACCATCTCCCGCTGGATGAAACGCGCACCCAGAAGCCGGCAATCGAAGCAGCGCTGGATGACATTTCTTCGCAACCACCGCGAAGCGATCTCCGCGATGGACGTCTTCACCGTTCCGACTGTGACGTTTGGTCTTTTGTACTGCTTCTTCATCGTTGCTCATGACCGGAGACGCATCCTGCACTTCAACGTCACGCGGCACCCAACCAGCGCATGGATCGCGCAGCAAGTGCGGGAGGCGTTCCCTTTTGCAGACTGTCCCAGATACCTCGTTTTCGACCACGACGCGAAATACGGACTCGAGGTGTCGGCGACTGTTCGTGCAATGAGAATCGCGCCCGTGCCAACCTGGATTGGCTGCCCTCCGTCTCCCGCCTGCGGCTGATATCTTGCGCCGGGGTGCCGTTGCTCGTCCTCTCAACTTCGCCCACCTTTTTTCTGTGCCGCAGAGATGCGTGCCCGACCAGCCGCACTCATCTTCGTGCGTGGCTTGATTCCGCCGTTCCCCGCAACGCTGCTCCCAAGGTTCAGCCGGAAACCTAAGAGGACTTCGCCTTAGGGACTATCCCGTATGACGATTGCGCTCTCCACGATGTCGAATTTGCTATGCAAAATGTTTCTGGTCGTGTCGCCCAGCTAACGCCAAGCCTTTGATCCCTCCACAGTTGCGACCACCCTGCCCCCTTTTGGCACGGCAGTTGCTTTTCTTCTTGTCAGACGAAAATCTCGCAGGAGGTCTTGTGGATAAAAATTGCAATTCACCTAGGCAACTTTTAAATGTGTGGGCAGCGCTGATAATCGGGCTCCTGCTCTCGTTCACCGTTCTTCCAATGCGGGCGCAAAATACGACTCCGGGGAACCCGATGCCCCCTACTGCGGCACCGCCGACGCAAGTTCCACCCGATACGGCGCCGCCCGATGCTCCGCGGAACCCGCCGGAGAGAGCGCAGCCTGTCGGACCTACGACCGCGCCTGGACCTACCCGAATCGCGCCGACACCGGTGCCGCGGAGCGGGAACATTACTGAGCGCGACGTCGCCGAGATGGATCATTTCCTCGACCAGCATCCCGAGATCGCAGAACAACTGCGCCGCGATCCGTCGTTGATCGACAACCGGAAGTTTGTCTCGGACCATCCGGCTCTGCAGGAATATATGCAAATGCACCCGAACGTCCAGAGGGAATTCGACGAAAGCCCCAACGCCTTCATGCAGGCAGAAGACCGCTACGACCGCAGCCGGGAAGAGGGCGGCCACCACAACTTGGGCATAACGCGCGAGGAACTGGCCAGCACGGACCACTTTCTTGACAGCCATCCGGAGATTGCCGAACAACTGCGCAGGGATCCTTCGCTGATCGACAACCAGCGCTTTGTCGCCGACCATCCTGCGCTGCAGGACTACTTGCAGTCGCATCCTCGAGTGAGCGCGGAGTTCCGCGAACACCCCGACGCCTTTATGCGCGACGAGGATCGCTACGATCGTCGCGAGGACGCCCGGGGTGAAGACGCGCGCGGCTATGATCGCGATCACGATCGCGATTTCGATCGCCGCGAGGTAAGCAGCTTCGGCGAATTCTTGCGCGGGCATTCGACCACTGCGGACGCGCTTTCGAGCGATCCGTCGTTAGCTAACAATCACGAGTTCCTGGAAACGCATCCCGATCTTCGGGAATACTTGCAGGCTCATCCTGTAGTGCAACAGCAGTTGTCGACCAATCCGCAGGCCGTGATGACGTCACCGGCGCTTGCAGGCACGACGGCGCCACCGGTGCACAAGGGAAGGACCACGGCTCCGCCACTCAAACGGCCCGACCAGCCCTTGAAGCCCGAGCCTCCGATAAAGCCGGAGCTACAACAACACTAACAGGGGACTTAGACCGGGAGGTTCGGACGGACGGGCCTCCCAGTCTTTATACTTCTTGCATTGTTAGTTTTGACGCATACTTTTTGTGGTTTTGCTGGTTAGCTACCAACGGGAGGAAGCACTTTATGAAGGCAACCATCTTAGTCATCGGCGCGCTGGCGCTCGGGATGCTGGACCCGACCAGTGCGGCGGCCAAGGATAAAAAGAAACCGCCGCGAGGCATGATCGAAAGTATGCAGTCATTGCCATGCGGCGTTAAGGAAAAGGGGCTGAGCGGACTGGGCGCTGTGTGGGGCTCCGTCGGAGTGACCAGCGTTTCGTCCAATGAGAAGCTGTGCCCCCAGTATCTGTTTCGCACCGACGAGCTCGAATATCACATTCGCCCAAAAGATACCAAGCATCCTGCCATCCTACCCATCGGCCACGAAGCCGAGTTCAAAATCAAGAAAGATGAAATTTTCCTGAAGGTACCGGACGGCGATCGCAAGACGCGCGCCTACCATGTAGTCTCGATGGAACCAATTAAGACCGCGGAGGACGCCAACTACGAACGGCCCACCGGCGCTTCGACTGCACCAGTCAACTCATCGGCAACTCAGCCCGCACCTCTGCCGCCGGCGGTTCGACCGCAGGATCCGTTGCCACAACGTGCAGTAAATCAGGGCACCCAGCTTCCACCCGCGAATCAGACTTCCCCTCCTCCTCAATGATTCAGCGGGCTCATGTCCCCATTTCAATCGCACGAGTGGGGACACATTTACCCCCAGATTGCACAGACTCCGGTCACTTACGCCGGTTTCTTGGATGGTTTCCGTGGTGGTCACACTATTGACGACAATCTAGGGGCGAGACCGTCATTGCCGCTACGCTGCAAGCCAAAATGTTAGAGATCGCTATCAACAGCGGACACCTTGGGGATCCTGTCGAAGGCGAACGCAATTCCGGTGTGAAGCCGAACACTATTCCGTTGTGATTCCGAACAGCATTCCGGTCTGAAAGCGAACACCGTTCCGGTGGGAAGGCGAAAACTTTTTGTCCGCCCCGGAATGGCGTTCGGCTTGGAGCGGAATGTTTTCCACAGGCGAAAGGATGCAGGAGTAAGCGACCGCTGGACAATCACCCGGCATTGAACTCCACGAGCGAAGGAGATGAGGGTGCCGGCTAGGAGAAAGTTCATGCGGAAGATCGAGGAAGTTCTGCGGTTGCGGTTCGAGCTGGGTTGGGTCAGCGGCAGATCGCGCGCAGTTGCCCGATCGGATTGAGTACAGTCCATGAGTATCTCGAGCGAGCGACGGCGGCAGGGATCGGCTGGCCGTTGCCCGAAGACCTGAGCGAACCGGAACTGGAAGCCAAGTTGTTTGGAAACCAACCAGTCGCGGCGAGAGCAGCAGGGTGGGGACCCGTTTTTTATCACCTCGATGCTTTCACTTTGCCCACAACCTGCGTGACGGTGTGAATCAAAGCTACGGAATCGTTTTCGAGTAGCTTGTCCGACTTTTCCACGCAAGCTGCGGCACCCTCACTTAATACCTCTTCCTTGGTTGGTTCTGAAAGTGCCGCGAGGACGATCACGGGAATGCTCTTTGTGATGGCACCCCTCTTCAGCGCTTTAAGTACGTCGAGGCCTGAGATTGTCGGCAACTCAAGGTCCAAGATAATCAAATCAGGTAGCGTCTCGCGCGCTGCACGTAGACCCGCCTCCCCGTGGTCCGTGGTGTGGACGGTGTATCCCGCTCCGGTAAATGCTCTCTAAACTGCGACTCGCATGAATTTGCTGTCCTCGACAAGAAGTATTTCTCGATTCTTATCTAATAGCGATCTGACGGAACGAGCTAAAGCGTCGAAACTAAACGGTTTTTGCAGGAATTTTGCGAAGCTTATCGCTTCGCGGTCTAAGGCTCGGTCTGTGTATCCAGACACAAGAACAACGGAAAGCGTTGGCCGCAGTTTCAATGCGGACCTGGCCAATTCCAATCCTCCCAAGCCAGGCATCACGATGTCTGTGATTAGCACGTGAATCGGGCGATCATGGCTCTGGCAAATCTTCATCGCTTAATGCGAGCCCCGACTGCAAAAGGGCTGCGAGATGAAGATGAGTAACTTGCGGGGCTGACGGCCATATTGCTCAGAAAGCTGTCGCAGTGCGAGATTTTCGCCAGTCATTGCGTCGAGTAAGGATCGCCCGCATCGCGAGTCGCTATCGGAGGAGTTGCTTTCCTCAGTTGTTCAAGCTCGATCTGAACTTTCGCCCATTCTTTCGGCTTGCGCTCGGTCGCGTAAGGGGCATCCGGATGTCCGAAGAATTCCAAGAGTTCGGTCCGAAGTTCCGGCGAAGCACCATTAAAATTCTGCTTTGCGAGCGCGTCGAGCAGTTCTGCTTGCGCCTCATCGTAAAGCCGATATTTGCCGGGACCCGTCACTCCGCCAGTGTCAAAATTGTCGTTGGGCAGGTCCAGATGGCCAGTGGCTTGCTGGTCAAGTAGGTTCCGGTAACGTTGCAGGCTAGCATCGAAGCTGGCTTCGAACATCCGTTCCGCCTGGGGCGTCGGCGTTCGGAGTTGCAGCACGCTAAGCGGACCTATCTTGGGGAGAATCCTCACCAGAAAGGCGAGAAATCTTTCGCCAAAAGTGGGCCGCTGATATGCCTTTCCCCAGTTCTTTTGGTAACTCGCGCGTGACAGATTATAAAGAAACTTTCTCTTGGTGATCCCAGGCTGGTCCTTCATGATCTGGTCCTTCTTCAAGCTCCAGGCAATGCGGGTCGCTTTGGGGAGAAGCTGGCTGACGTCATAACGGTAAGAACCGAGCACCTTTTCTTCATCCGAGAGCACGCTCTTCAGATCCAAACCGTAGGTTTCCTGAAACGCTTGTTCCAGCAGAGGAACTGACACCTCAAAGCCGATGAAGTCATGGTAACTAGTGGGAGCATAACGTCCCTGCGCGACTTCCAGCACGTCGAATCCAAATTCAGTTTTTACGTGCGCCAGGGGGTTTTCTTCATAGGTGACCACGTCGCCATATTTTTTTTTCAGTTTCGGATACAGGAGAGGCACCGAAAGATTCACAGCCATGAGGTGGCCTTCGTTGTCCGCGGCGTAGTGAGAGAGGGCGCCGAGCGCAAATGCGTAGCCGTCGAGATCTTTGGAGTCGCGCAGCAAAGCTAGGACAAAGTCTCCGCTCCGCACATAGTGTGTCAGGTCGCTGAAGAAATGACTCCCGTGCGGGTAATAGCCCATGTCCTGGATAATGGCACCGCCATAGGCATACCCATGTGCTTCTTTGAGTTCGTCCGCCGTAGCCTTGGGGAAACGCTTCACCAGTAACGGGCGTATGTTGGTGTCCCATGCGCTGTCGATGATGGCTTCATGCGCAAGCACGGCATAGGCCGCGCACTGGATTGGCCAGCCAACGGACAAGAGAAGCGCTAGCACTAGCGCGCACACTCTCGCGACCCACGTTCTGCCTCCACCCCGTGACATCCGGCCCATCGCCGCCTCTTTTGCGCTTTTAGGAATCTCCGCTGTCAACTTTACAGCACACCCCCAGTCAGGGTCACCCCACCAGGACTCACCCGGTCTCACCGGACGCTTACGGCAGCCACTTTGTGGCCCAAATGAAATGTGGTCCTTATTGAACAGAAATGTCTTTCCTTAGAGTCTTAGGATGCCGTTGTGTATAACCCGCCATTGATCCGAAGCTGGACGAAAAAAATGGCGGGTGCGAAAGCCGAGACGATTGCGATGCTCCGCTTGTTCGTGCGCGCAGCGCGGAGCAACAAGGCGGGACTTCGTGCGGCCCACTCACTATCGTGCGGCGTCTGTAAAAAGAACCAGCCTTGACATCCGTGGGAGTGCCGCCTAAGCCATGATATTTGTTAAAGCCATCAAAGCGGTCCTGGTCGCGGTCTCTGCCGAGCCAACCAATGCGACTTTCATCAATGGCATCGGTTATTGACGGGAGCAGGGCACCGAGGCCCAAATTCTGCAGCCCGGTTGCACAGCGACGACAACCCGCAGCGAGAATGTGGGACTTGCCCGGAGGCTTGAAGCAAGGCTCGGAGAGTACGCCCAGTTCGCCCGGGTGGAGTTCTGAGTGGAGCTGCATCGGGGACCGTAATTCCGTAGCGGCACTACGACAGCGGCGCTTCTACCTCAGCGAAATCCAAGCAGCACGGCGATGTATTGCCGCACCGGGGAATAGCGTTGGCTTTGGAATGAAATTGTGCCTGGCGGCCTTCACGCGTGTACGAACTCGCGCCGTCTTAGAGTAGGAAGCGCCCTGATGGATTTTCCTGCTTTCTTCTGGGTAAGCCGGAGGTCGTAAAGGCTCTGTAGATTCAGCCAAAACTGCGCACTCGTGCCAAAGAAATGAGCGAGGCGCAGCGCGGTATCACCCGTAATGGAGCGCGTTCCGTTCAAGATTTGCGTGACTCGATTGGTGGGCACGTCGATCTTTCGCGCCAGCCCAGCCGCGGTCATTATCGAGTGCTTGCAGTTCTTCCGCCAGGTGTTCACCCGGATGAATAGCAGTGAGTGCCATATTTGTGCTCCTAGTGATAGTCAACAATCTCCACGTTGGATGGCCCGGGCGCCCGGGCAACCCCCGGATTGCTTCCGCCGACGCGATGCTGCTATCTCCAGCTAAGGATTCACCACCTGCTTCACCGTCCCTTCGCTGGCTTTGAAAAACGGACATCCGTCAAATTTGGCTTTGATCGTGTGGGTTCCCGCCTGTAGGGAAGAGGTTATAAATTGGGCGAAGCCGCCTGTTGTTGGCGCAGTGCCCAAATTTTTGTTGCCATCAAGGAAAGTAATCGTCTGCCCATCTGGTGCGGGACCGCGAGACGAACTGACCGTTGCCGTGAACGTGACGGGCTGGCCCACCGTGGATGGGCTTCCCGAAGTCGTGACCGCCGTCTTGGTCTTATCCGGTTTTGCCAGGTACACGGCGGCTTGGCCGCCATTGACGCAAGTGCCGAAGTCGATGCATGTCGCCGATGCCAGATCGGGCATGCCATCGCCATTAAAATCTGCAATGATCAAGCCTGTTCCTCCATCGGTCCCTGAAAGATGCAGCAATTGCCCGTTGGTGACGACGAGTGCAAGGTTCCTGCCGGTGGTGACGGCTAGATCCGGAGCGCCATCGCCGTTCAGATCGCCTACGGCTACCCCAAAGGCATTATGTCCTCCGGGATTAGCCACAGCCGTTTGAAAATCGCCTTTCCCGTCGTTGATAAATTCACCGACGTTGCCGGTGCTACCGTTCTTGCGACCAACCTGGTTCACAACTACGATGTCGTCCGGCTTCCCGCCCACATTCTCCAAATTGGCAATCACAAGTTGTTGAGGACTGAACCCCTGGCAGTCATAGTCGTTCGGACTCTGAAAAGTGCCATTGCCATTTCCGAACAGTACCGCAATCGTGCCATCGATGCGGCTGTCGATGTTCCCCGCCGAACTCACGATGACGGCATCCGGGATCCCGTCACCGTTGAGATCCCCGACCCCAAGGGGAGACCCAGCAATAGTGGTTGTAGTTGTGACGGGCGGCCGAAAAGTGCCGTCGCCATTGCCAAAGAGCACGGCGATTCCCGTGGCGGTGGTGACCACGGCGTCAAGTTTGCCGTCGCCGTCCATGTCCGCGACCGCAAGCCCTCCTATTCCTGAAAAACTTGTGATCACTGCCGGCTGGAAGGTCCCGTTGCTGTTGCCTAAAAGGACCGCGATGTTGTTGCCGTTCTCAATGACTAGGTCCGGCGTGCCATCGCCGTTCATGTCGGCCGCCGCCATGTTTAGGGCTGGGGTGCCTCCGGAGTTGTAGGTGACAGCACCCTGGAACGTGCCGTCGCCGTTCCCGAGTAGCACAGCTGCCGTGCCATTGGGACAGTTGTTATAACCGACGCAGGAATTCAGCACCACGAGATCGACCTTGCCATCTCGATTCACGTCAATCGCGGCAATCGCATCGGGCAGCACGTTGACGGTCGAATAATCGACCGCCTTCCCAAACATGGCTTTTGGCGCTTCAGCCTGCGCGAATTCCGGACTCGCCATCGGATTGCCGAATCGCGGCGCGGCAAGAAATGCAGCTGGCAAAACTCCCAACGCTATAAGCACACAGGCCAAAAACGAAACGGAGCGGAGAGATCTCATAAACGCCTCCAGAGAATCCGAGAAGCTTTGGGGGGAACTGCGATTAGTGCTCGCGAGGAAGCACTCAATTCGTGAACGTAATCATGCGCCAAGATTGAACAGACAGTCAAGTCGCGGAGACAGATTGCAGGACTGGAAGGAGCGTTTCGTAAGTGTTGTAACCGGGCGATAGCACTCAAAACCCCGTTGTTGCAATCGGAAGGCGGAAGCTCCACAGGGTGAAGGCCAATTTTAACCGGGCATTTACACTCGGAGATTAGGCTGAAACTTATACGATCACTGGCAAGAATGGGGACATCGCATTCCGGGGGAGGGTGCGTTGTCCCCAGTTTTTTCTTCGCGCAAGAAGCCCATTTTTCGCGGAGGCTTCACCCTCCTAGCACACAGAATAGGTAAGCCTCCGAGGTCAATGAGCGAAATCGGGATTTTTGTGCGCCTGGATAAACCGGCATGAAGTAGAGGATGAAAGAGCCTTACAAGAAAGGAGTAGCGAACCACTTGGCCTCGAGTCTTGCGCTGCTACCGCGAGGGACCCAGCGAAGCGTAGATAGAGGATAGGCGGGGTGGCCATTGAGCCGCGAAAAGATACAACCCGGACGCCGACGCGGTTAATATGCGCGGAAGGCAACATGGACGGGAGCGATAGCGCGAGTTTCTGTTCAGTCCGGCGTGGTCGAAGACCCCACGGCACGCCTAGAAACTTCATGCACGAGAACCGGGAGACCTCGGAGACACCTGCTGACAAACCAGACGGCAGGTCGGCGGGTGAAGGCTCAGGCCGCACGGCCCGCATGTACGTCTGCGAGGAGTCACACAGTGGCGTACTACCGATGAACCATTCGAACAAAGACACGAGATTGTCGGCGGAGAGTGGGGAGGGAAGGCCGCTGATCAAGGAGAACGCCGGTCAATCTAACACGTACCCGACGCAGAGCGGGAAGGGCGTGTCCCAGGGGTTGGCAGGCGTGCGGAGAGCAGCACGGGAACACAAGGAGATGAAGTTCACCGCCTTGCTTCACCACTTGACGGTCGATCTACTCCGGGAAAGCTTTTACTCGTTGAAGAGGAAAGCGGCACCGGGAGTGGACGGAGTCACGTGGCAGGAGTATGAGGCCGGCCTGGAGGATCGACTCGTCGACCTTCATGGACGGGTTCATCGTGGAGCGTATCGAGCACTGCCCTCGAGGAGAGTGTACATACAGAAAGAAGATGGGCGGCAACGTCCATTGGGGGTTGCGGCCCTGGAAGACAAGATCGTCCAACAGGCCGTGGTCACCATCCTCAACCAGATTTACGAGGAAGACTTTCTGGGATTCTCGTATGGGTTTCGCCCGGGGCGTAGCCAGCATGATGCGCTGGATGCGCTGTCCTATGCGCTGCTGAAGAAGAAGGTGAACTACATACTGGACGCGGACATCCGCGGCTTTTTCGATAACCTCGACAAAAGCTGGATGATCCAGTTCATGGAGCATCGCGTGGCCGATCCTCGCATACTGCGGCTCATTCGAAAATGGTTGAAGGCTGGAGTGATGGAGGAAGGCCAATGGTCGGAACCGCAGACGGGTACGCCGCAGGGCTCGGTGATTTCACCGTTGCTCGCCAACGTGTACCTGCACTACAGTTTCGATCTCTGGGTAAACGTCTGGCGCCAGAAGTGGGCGCAAGGCGAGGTCGTGGTCATCAGATATGCCGATGACACGATTCTGGGATTTCAGTATCAGACGGACGCGGATCGCTTTCTAGAAAACTTTCGAGAGCGATTGGCCAAGTTTGGACTGGAGTTAAACCCAGACAAGACGCGCCGGATCGAATTCGGCAGGTTTGCCGAAGAGAACCGGAAACGTAGAGGAGAAGGGAAGCCGGAGACGTTCGACTTTCTGGGCTTCACGCATATCAGCGGGAAGAACAGTCTCGGGCGCTTCATGGTGCGGCGCAAAACTATCCGCAAACGCATACGAGGCAAGCTGCGAAAGGTCAAGCAGCAGCTTCGGATGCGCATGCACGATCCGCTGCCCCAAACCGGAAGATGGCTGCAGTCGGTCATCCAAGGCCACTTCAACTACTACGCGGTACCAGGAAACCTCGCAAGTCTGGGGGCGTTCCGTGACCGGGTGCTGGCGCTATGGTGGCGTACTCTTCGCCGCCGGGGCCAGAAACACCGGATCTCGTGGACGCGTACTCTTGCCTTGGCTCAGCGCTGGCTTCCGCAACCGAGCACGCTTCATCCCTTTCCAGATGCACGCTTTGCCGCCATTCATCTGAGATAAGAACCGGATGCGCTAACGAGCGCTCGTCCGGGTCCGAGGAGGGGGTCGTGAGTCATCACGATCCCTACTCCGATCGACAACTACCGACACGCACGAAGGTACCTTCGCCCCGAAAGCTCGTTTCTGCTTAAGATTAGGCTTGCAGGATACGCCAGTGCGGCTTTAGAGGATTAGCCAACCGTTGTCAGCACTTTTCAATAGAGATAAGGCTCATTGTAATTTCAGGATCCAAACGTCGGTTCGCGGATCGCCGTCCTTGTCTGTTCCCAATTGCAGGTCCCATCCAGAGGTAAAGGCAAAGAACTTCCCGTCCAGAGACATATTGCCGAGCGGCAGGGACCAATAATATTCCGGATCCCACACAGCGCGGTTATGCGCAAATCTCCAAACCGTCGACGCTAAGCCGTCTGTTTCGATGCAGAAAATCTCGCCGTCATAGGGCTGCTTGACCTCCTCGTCACCGGTCGGACTGTAGGTAGCACCGCAGACGGGAGCATTATCATCCAACCGGCCGTTATTCCAGGCGAAGCTTTTCTCCATTCCCCAGTAGTAGGGCTGTGGCAGCGGATTGATGAGCTGATCTAGGTCCCCAAGATCGTTCAGCGGTCGCCGAAAGGTATTCAATTCATCTTTGATTCCGGGTGCATTGATATAGGTGCTATACCCGGTGGCGGAATATCCATGGCAATGAAACTGGGGCTCGTCTTTGGTTGTGCAGCCCGCGACGGTAAGTGACGTCACATCCCAAACGTAGAATCCTGTTCGTCCAACCCCGATTCTCACATATTGCCCATTCCCCGAGATCTTAGCGTGATTGATCTTGAACCGGTCGGAGATGCTGACTTGTCCTGTCGGGCCCCACGCTCCCCCCACTTGTCCGGTCTCGGTGTTGTACCAGCGGCAGCCAAGCGTCTGGTCATACACGATCACGAAAGGGCGACTACCAAAGGAATTTCCGCCAGCGGAAACCACGATGCGATTGTCATCGTCTGAAAGTACGTTACCGCTGCTCGAAACCTTCTTTCCAGCCACAAGTGGCGGCACCGTGTTGCAGGTTGTCATATCAAAAATTGGAGTGACCGCGCCCGTCGAAAACCGATACGTCACAATCACCAATGGATGTTTCTGCTGCGTGCCATACATCAAGTCTGGATCGAGAAAGCTGAACGTTGGCCCATCATGCAGGGGAATAATTAGAGCGCCTCCAGCCCCTGCGCCGGGAAGTGGTCCTAGCGTCATGGTCTCAGGATCGAAGGAGTAGGCGAGAGTTTTTGTGTTCTGCCCCGAAACGTAGAATTTATGGTTATCCGCGCTCCAGATATTCACATCCTCGGGTGGATTGCGGAAATAACTTCCAGGGACGTTCGGATTTGAATTCTCGTTCGTAACACGAACCATCAGCCCGCCGAGATCGGGATCAATGAATGGAGCATTTGCCGCGGGCGGGGTCATCGGAGTCTTTGCGTAAAATAGCCGATCGGTAGTCGCATCCGGGTAAGGCTGAACGCCTTGTGCCCAAAGTCGCCTAGCCGTCAGCGACAGCAGAAGGAGGCAAAAGAGAGAACCAAGTGATCGGACAGACATATCATCTCCGTGGATTAGGGGAAAACGAGGAAGGCGGCCCGAAGGGCCCTTCCTGCGGGGCCGATAATTGGGACTGAAGTCTACGCCTGTTCACTCGACTTTGCTAGTCGCTTGTTGCTGATATTCCTATTTCTTCCCCTAGTGTCTTCAGCAGGGTGCTGTGTGCGAGGCCAAAAGGCCAAATTGGCCCGCGTGCAACTCAAGCGCGTGTCATCGCATGGCCAGAAATGAATATGTGCCAGGGGGGCTCAATGCCCCAGAAGTACTGGGGTTGCAAAAGTGCAAATTGACTGCGTCCTCGCCAGCTGGGTAAGTGTTAAGTGACAGATTTCCGAGTGAGGCAGGAGGAACCGTGCCTGTGATCACATCCGACTTCGTCAATCCAATAGCTTTGGCAACGATGTCAATACAACGTTGAGGAGGTACCTGGCTTGCCTCTATCACGGCTACCCGGTAGATTCTGATTCGCGATAAAGGGGAACCATCCCCTAGCGTGAGACTGTTTCCTTCCTCAATCTTGACTGGGACCGCAAAGTTCTTTTCCTTTGAAGTCAGCCGCTCTTTCCAATCTTGTCTTTCGCCATCACCGGTACCACCAATATAGTTCGTAATCGATACCGGAGCGCCGAATGCGAGCTTGCCCTGGTTTAGCCTCACGCCTTTCGTCTCGACATCAGTTCCAATCCACGTGTCCTCCGCGCTCGCTGCCGGACGATACCCCCAGGTTGACCGCGTTAGTGAAGGTTGTGAATCAATCAAAGTGATAATGTGGTGGGGCTGCAGGTTCGCCGACGGGCTCGTCGAAAAATTCAGGCGTCCCTTAGACACGCGCGTGCCTCCGCCGGCGGACGCGCCATCTGTCATCAACGTGGCTGTCTGGTTCGGAACGGCATTATTGGGCGAAGTAGCGCTTACGGTGCATTCTGTATAGCCCCCAGGCGAAGTCGCCCCCCAAAATGTGCATTCATTCGCAAGCTGGACGGGATTTCCAGATAGCCCAACTCCCACCAGATTGCCGTGTTCGACATCCACCGAGACGGTCTTATTAACGGTAACGATTGAGCCCGGCCAGAAGATGAGGTTCCCAGCATAATTCCCTTGCAACACCGTATAGTTCGAAGTAGTAGTCCCGCCAACGTCGCTATGAGTGCACACAAGCCACGAGCATTGAGGAATGTCAGTCGCCACTGATCCGCAGGCGGTTCGAGAGCCTCCCGCGCATCCGCCAAAATACGGATAGGTGGCGCCAACTCCGACCGGGGTGCCAATCCGAATGAGGTCATACGTGATCGTGTCCGCTCCGTTTGCTATCCTGGGCCAACGCACGGTGACAGCACCGTCCCCCGTCGAGTTGTAATTCAACACTTGCATCGGAGAAGTTTGTGTGCCAGCACTTCGATCCTTCGCTATGACAAAGTACGAATAAGCAATCGATCCCCTACCGTCGGTCGAAAACCATCCCTGTGTTCCTCCGCTTCCTCTTATGGAAAAACTGGCAGCCCCACTCGACGGCCCAGCGATTAACCCGGCAACGCCGGTTCCGGCAAATGGCGAACGCGGTGGATTAAGTGGATTCATCTGTGGCCCGCTCTCCGAATAGATGTTCTTGAGATAGGCACCTTGATAATTCCCGGTAGAATTTGCTGAGTACACCTGCCAAGGCCCCGTTGCCTGCAGCACGGTATTTTCAAGGTAAATCCCATTCGAGTTGTAGACCGTCACTCCGTTGGAGTAATTGGCGGTGATGCTCGAATCCCGAAGCGCCACTACGGGGGCGATTTGGTGTTGAGCCCCCTGGTTTCCAGCCGAAAACACGAACGACCCGGTCCAGTTCGCGCTCGCGTTTAATGAAATCGCGTTGTTATTGAAGTGATCGATCGTGGCGTTCTCATCGTCCCACAGATCGAAGAAGTTGTTGAACGCACCATTCTCTCCGACTTTGTCATACGAAATGTCCATCAGATGCGTGTTGACGGCGTTGTCGAGTATAGCAACGTAGCCGAGGGCCACGACGCCGGGTGTATTTTGCGCGGGAATATCAGGGCCTGAGTGGGCAAATTGAAAACTGGTTGGGCTCGGAACTGCCGTGACTATGGCGTCACCCCAAAAAGCGTTGTTATCCGTGAACATGATCGTGACCATATCTCCCGGTCGGAAGCCATGGGGGTGTGCCGTGACAATCGTTGCAGTCCTAGACGCTCGCGCTGTTTGTGTGATCGCAACTCCGGCAAACGATGGATTCCTCGCACGATTAATTGGCGACCGGAAGCTGATGCCGAGGACCGCGTTATTCGTATAGTTATTGGAATTCTTCAAGTCCCCTATCTGCAAGCACGCCCCACGACCATAACAGTCCAGCGATGCTCCATAGCCATTGAGCGCGGACTGATTCGCATGGAGATAAATTGTTCCCGCGACTGCGTAGGTATTCACGGAATGGGCCGGATACCCTGGCCCATTCGGGGGTATGATCACGTTGCATTGCGCATTCTTCCATGAGACCGGGTCTGTACCGCAGGTAACGTTAATGGCTTCTTGGATCCCTGACGATGCTGAACCGATGCTATATCCGGCCGAATAAGAGTAGAACGGGGTAAAGGCAATCGTTCCCGACTCGGCTCCGGAAGTACATCCTCCAGGTGTTGCCACGACATTGACGGCTTCGCTTTTCTCCTTCTCGGAGACAAGAACTTGGTAGCCAGCGCCGCTCGTCGTATCGACGCCAATCGGACAAGGCGTCAAGGTCACGATTGCCGGCGATCCCCCAGCCAGGGGAGACAGAATAGTCTGTGACCAGTCCAGAGCTTTCAGGCCGGACATTCGGGTTGTGAGATTGCTGGCGACCGGAGGTGGCTGTACCTGACCGGAGATCATTGCCGACAATACGATGACTAACCAAAGTGAATTTCGCATCTGAAATCCTCCACCGACTGCCTGAGACAATGGCGACGAATATTAGAAACCCTATTTTTGAACTGATTAGCGCTGAAAGCGCCAAAGTTAGTTGACGGACTAACGCCGTGCGCGCAAACTTGACGCCCGAGGCTCACGACGCAAAGATTTAGTCGAACGTCGAATCACACCGTGTCTCACTCCTAACGTACCTCTAGATCGCATGAGTGCGCTGGGGTGGAGGTTATCGATGCAAACGAAGAGCTCGTCCTCAATATCTGCCCCCATTCCAGCTGCGCAGTATGTTCGCATGTCGGACGAAGCCCAACAATACTCCATTGAAAATCAGAAGACCGCAATCCAAGAATATGCTGTGCTCCACGGCTTCGTCATCGTGAAAACCTACGCTGATGTAGGGAAAAGCGGAGTCTTAGCCAACAACCGCAAAGCACTCCGTGAATTGATACGGGACGTTGTCAATGCCGGTGCAGAATACAAGGCGATTCTTGTTTACGATGTGAGTCGCTGGGGCCGGTTTCCGAACAACGACGAGGCAGCGCATTATGAATTTCTTTGTTCCAGCTCAGGGATTCCCCTTCATTATTGTGCCGAGCCATTTGCAAATGATGGCACGGCCTCAAGTTCAATTCTCAAGGCCCTGAAGCGAAGTATGGCAGCAGAGTTCAGCCGAGAACTCGGCGAAAAGGTCTTTCGAGGTAAAACGCGAATCGTCCAACTCGGCTTTTGGGTGGGCGGCCCAGCGGGTTACGGCTATAGACGACTCATGGTGTCTGCCGATGGCAAGCCGAAGCAAACAATGAAGCATGGGGACCACAAGAGCCTCACCACCGACCGCGTGATACTGATTCCAGGCTCACCCCACGAGATTAGATGTGTGCAACTCATATTTTCAATGGCCATAGAAGGACTAGGTGCATATGCAATTGCTCGGGAGCTGAACCGAAAGGGCATTCTGCGATACGGACACTCTTGGGAAGGCCAGGACGTGCGGAATATTGTAACGAATCCAAAATATGCCGGGTACAACGTCTGGCATCGCCGTACCCAGAAGCTTCGCAGCAAGCGCGTTCGGGTCGCGTCGGAGCAATGGATCGTGAAGCCGGGCGCCTTTGCGCCAATCGTTGAAAAAGAGACGTTTGATAGAGCACAAGTCGCTTTTCCCAAAAGAGCTGACCTCCTATGGTCAGATGAGGAGATTCTGCGACGAATCCGGCGCCTCCTTAGACTCAAGGGGAGACTAAGCGAAACTCTTCTTGGGAACGCGCGAGGGATGCCCGCGTTGACCACAATTAAGAATCACTTCGGATCTTACCGGCAGCTTTACAAGAAGGTTGGCTATCACCTCGACGCCGAGGACATCTCTAGAGGCGACCAAGGTGAGCGTTCCTTGCAGTTGCGGCGATCAGTTGTCGACACAATTACAAAGCTGTTCCCAGATCACGTGGAGGTTACGCACCTCCTCAAGAGAACACGATCAATGCTCGTGGTCGACCGGCGTTTCATGGTTTCAATCCTGCTTTGCAGAACGAAGCAAAGAAAAGGAGGAAGTCTGCATTGGGTGGTTGAACCAAACAAAGCGGAAAGGGGGTACATAACGCTACTCTGCACGATGAATTGCACACATGATAGCGTGCTCGGCTACTATGTATTTCCTCGGATGGACTGGTTGAGATCCCATCGTCTATACAAGAATGACCCGTGTTTGCGAACGGCAAAGAAGCTGAGGAGTTTGTCCGAGTTTTACGACATCGCCGCGAAACTCTGGAGCGAGAGAACTCAAGGACCAATAACATCCGCGGGAGGAAGGCAAAAGCTGGGACGCAATAGAGCAATCTGGCGCTAGGCCCGACTCCAGCGGCGCGAAAGAACCTCATCGCAAAAACTTCTCAAGTCAATGAGGCGAACGTTTAGTAGATATCCGCTTTTTCTGAGATGTTTATCTTGCATCGGTTCTGGAGGCGACCAGCCACGCAGAATCTTTCGAGATTCGTGTTTTCGGCATTCATTCCTGCGATGAGAGTAACGCCGCAAGGTTCATGGTTTGACGGTTTGACGCTTGCAATATCCACATGCGTCCTTTTCGAACCAGATTGATAGAACGGCACACTCGGACGGCGACACGCGGCCCATTCTTCAGTTTAAGAAAGGTTCTGCGCCTCGATGTTCGCGAGAATATGGAGACTCGGCTCTGAGACAGCGCGACCAACTTCTCCATCAATTCGAGCCGAATTTTGCGGGAATGCAGCCGGTGCTCCGAGGTCTTCTTATGGGGCGTTTCGTATCCGACGAGTTCATAAGCTTTCACCAGTGATCCAAACCTGTAAGCGATGGTACTTCCTGTCAAACCGTGCAACTTTAGCACCACATGGGAGAGGTAACCGTGGGTTTTAAAAATAAGCTTCAGTTGTTCCAACATTTCATCGCTTGATCGATTCCAGGATTTCTGGCGCAAGGTCTCTTGAGCTTCCTCAAATTCTTCAGGAGTTACTAATGGCTCGAAAGCGTTCGGCAGCAGAACCCACTCCGATTCTGGCAGTCGGCGGGACTTCGAATGGAGCTTCTCGGTGGTGCGATTAAACACAGCGGTTCCTTTGTATTTAGGATGAGTCAGTATTTTCTTCACCGCCGAATCGCTCCATTTGCTTCCCGGCAGGAATGCCGGCATTGGCCTGGATGAAACTGCCGTCCACCGACATGTGCTCGCCCTTCACCAACCCAGCCTCCATGCAACGAGCCACGATCTCCTCAAACAACTCCTGAAACAGATTCGATTCCTGGAATCGTCCATGCCGGTTCTTGGAAAACGCAGAGTGATGCGGAATCTCCTGATCGAAGCCGAGTCCCGTGAACCAGCGCCACGCCATATGCATGCGCAGCTCTTCCACCAGTTTCCTCTCGCTCGTGACGCCGTAGAGATAGCCCACCAGCAGCATGCGCAGGAGCAGTTCCGGGTCGATGGAGGGACGACCACCGTCGCTATAGGAATCCTTCAACTTCGCGCGCACGAATTCGAAGCTGACATAACGATCGATCAGGCGGAGCAAATGATTTTCAGGAATCTGATCTTCGAGCCGGAAATAGTAAAACAGTGCCTCCGAGCGGGAGTGTTGTCCCATCATAAGCAGCAGGCCTCCGAACATGGGGATAAATAGCAGCATCGCCAAACTCTGGCCTGCTTATAACTCGATTCGTTGCATCGCCGCAAGCATCAACTGTGGGACTTTTTCAACAGACACAGGCGTTTGCGCAAGTGTGCGCTTTTGTTTCGCCTTTTTGAAGGTCAATGAGCGAAATGGCGATTTTTCATCAGTTATCTGCGAGAATGCTTGCGCGGCACAAACGGTTGGCCCAGCAAGTTGGTACACATTGACGCTGACAGGAGTGCGGCGGACAATGATGTAGAACAATTAGGACGTGAAGGAGAATTGTCATGCTCGGAAAACGTAACTCTACGAACCTGAGCGTTCCGCCTCTTGTCATACTGTCTGCTCTGTTGCTGATCCCCACTCTGCCAGCGCGGGCCCAAACCGAAACTGTGCTCTACGCCTTTTGCCAGCATGGAGAAAGCTGCACGGACGGCACCGATCCCATCGCGGGCCTCACCTCTGACAATAGGGGCAACTTTTACGGGACTACGCAATACGGCGGTCCGAATGAGCTGGGAACCGTATTTGAGCTTTCGCCGAATGGCATGGGAGGCTGGAACGAGACTGTGCTCTACAGCTTCTGCCCTGAGGGTATACCCTGCACGGACGGGGCGGTTCCGTTTTCTGGCGTGATATTCGACAGTGAAGGAAACCTTTACGGAACAACATACTTCGGCGGCCCCAATTCTAATCCCACCGGTCCCGGCGTGGTATTCGAACTTAGTCGCGAGGCAGTAAGCTGGACGGAAAGCGTCCTATACAGCTTTTGTAGCCAGCTGAACTGCACCGATGGTTACTGGCCCGAAGCCGGTCTGATCATGGACCGGGCAGGCAATCTCTTCGGCACAACGTCTGCGGGCGGCAGTGGCGGCGTCGGAACTGTCTTCGCGTTGAAAAAGTATGGTGACAGTTGGAATGAGTCTGCGATCTATGCCCCTGATAGAACCTCTGGCTACGGTATTAGTGCTGGGCTGACTATGGATGCCGCCGAAAACATCTTCGGCACAACAGATTCAACTGCATTCGAGCTGTTACGACCGATCGGCGAAGGCGCCTGGACCCCAACTGTGCTCCACACCTTCGCTGGTGCTCCTAACGATGGATACGGTGCCGTCGGCACTCCTGTGATCGACAAGGCGGGAAACCTATACGGTACGACATTTAGGGGCGGACTTCATGACCTCGGAACAGTCTACAAGCTGAGTCCTGTGATGAAGACCAAAGGGAAGGGAACATGGACAAAGAAGATTCTCCGCTCCTTTAATGTTGGGGACCATGGGTTCGACCCCGTGGCTGGGGTTGTGCTCGACGCGGTCGGGAACATCTACGGCACCACGGTCGGTGGTAGCAAAGATGGTCAGGGTTCTGGAACCGTTTTCGAGCTAGTAGCTCCAGTTGGCACCAGCAGGTACAAAGAGAGGGTTCTCTGGAATTTCAACGGCGTCGACGGAACTGTGCCGCATAGCAAGCTGATTTTCGACAGCGCAGGCAACCTCTACGGCACGACATACCAAGGCGGATCGGGCGGAGGCGGCGTTGTGTTCGAAGTGACTCCGTAGGCGACATATCAGCTTTTTGTTCAACCGTGCCCCACTCAAGTCCCTTTTGGGGGGTCCCTTCGGCAACAACGCTTATCGCAGACCCGCTCCATTTCCCTCGGTGATAGAAACGGCTGCTGCGATACTTGATGTAACCAGGCGTTAGCGCTCATTCACCTTGACCCGGAGGTTTTGAGTGTAAACGCGATGTTAGTGCGCCTGGATAAACCGGCATGAAGTAGAGGATGAAAGAGCCTTACAAGAAAGGAGTAGCGAACCACTTGGCCTCGAGTCTTGCGCTGCTACCGCGAGGGACCCAGCGAAGCGTAGATAGAGGATAGGCGGGGTGGCCATTGAGCCGCGAAAAGATACAACCCGGACGCCGACGCGGTTAATATGCGCGGAAGGCAACATGGACGGGAGCGATAACGCGAGTTCCTGTTCAGTCCGGCGTGGTCGAAGACCCCACGGCACGCCTAGAAACTTCATGCACGAGAACCGGGAGACCTCGGAGACACCTGCGATCCCAACCGACGGCAGGTCGGCGGGCGAAGGCTCAGGCCGCACGGCCCGCGCGTACGTCTGCGAGGAGTCACACTGCGGCGTAGTACCTATGAACCATTCGAACAAAGACACGAAGTCGGCGGAGAGTGGGGAGGGAAGGCTGCGGCTCAAGGAGAACACTTTCCCATTTGACACGTACCCGACTCAGCGCGGGACTGCGCGTGTCCCACGGGTGGGCGAGTGTGCGGACAAGCGATGAGCTTGGTCGCTATTCATCTGCGAGAAGAACCGGATGCGCTAAGGAGCGCCCGTCCGGGTCTGTGCGGGGGGCACCGGGCAACCGGTGTCCCTACCGCGATCGTCAACTGACGAAGAGTCCATTGTCTCAACGTGAAAAGTGGATTACGATTCCGGTCTGGATGCATGAAGAGAAATGCACAGAGCCCTAGGAAAACTTCTTTGAGCGATGACGCCATGGGCTGGATCGGCCTCGCGCTCGGACTAATAGCTGCGATCATCCTTGATAAGGGCAGTCCGCCGCACAAGTGGCATGCGGCGATCATGTGGACGTTTCTTGCGCTCTTTGGAGTTCTAATATGGGGTCGGCAAAAACGGAACTCATGGATCTTCTGGTTTTTCTGGGCAGGATGCTTGCTTCTTCATGCTTTTGTGATGTGGGTGATCTTCGGCCAGCTTTTACCTCGTTTAATTCTGGGCACGTTGTACGTCGTTCCACTCGCATTTGCTGAGTCATTATTTCTCTTCGTGCTTTTTCTCAGGCTTGAACGGAAGGTAGCGCGGCACACGTCTGGTTGAACGTTCTTGGCGTGGCTGACGAAATCAGCGTTAGCACAAGTGTGCGCTTTTCTTTCGCCTTTTTGAAGCAAGTGAAATGGGGATTTAACGCCAACTATCCACCTAGTATCGCGCGAACGTCTTTGCATTCATTGAGTTCCAGCCGCAAAGGTGTGACGCTCCGAAACACCTTAGTAATCAGGTTGTGATCCTTAGCCATGAGTTTCTTGAGGTCAATGATTGACAATATTTCTAGGCTGCCAAACGGACCCATTAGGGAATGATGGCACCATCTTTGACGCACCAGCTCTGTCCACATTGTCATCCGGAGGAAATGCCATGTCGAATCGCGGCTGCATTGTAAAACATCAGGAATGGCAGGATGGCTCTGAGTACATTCGTTCGGCTTAGCCGGGAGAAAAGGTACAGATGTTTGGCGGAAAACAGGATGTTCCAGAGCGGAGGCGCGAAGAAGAGGCCCTGCAGCAAGCAGAGGCGAAATATCGTGCGTTGTTTGCGGACTCGGTCGATGCGGCTTTGCTTATGGACGAAAAAGGGTTTCTGGGTTGCAATGCAGCCGCCCTGCAGTTGTTCGGATACTCGACCCCGGACTCCATGAGGCACCTGGCCAGTATCTCGCCTCCCCATCAACCTGACGGCACACCCTCCTTGAAGTCAGCTGAACAAAGGATTGCTGCAGCGTTTCTCAACGGCAAGGAACGCTTCGAGTGGTTACACCAACGCAAAGACGGCACTGTTTTTCCGGCTGACGTTTGTCTGACTACATTGACGCTTAGCGGGCGGCCGACACTGCTGGCCACTGTGCGCAATATCACGGAACGCAGGCGTGCAGAAGAAGCGCTGATGCAGGAGCAGAATCTCTTCCGCACATTGATCGACAACTTGCCCGATTTCATCTATGCCAAAGACACAAACAACAGATTTCTCCTTGCCAACGAGGCATTGGCCCGCCGGATGGGAGCTGCCAGCTCGAATGAGCTGCTGGGTAAGTCAGATTCTGACTTTTACCCGCCAGATATAGCAGCCAAGTATGCGCGGGAGGAGCAGCAGATAATGCAGTCAGGTCTGCCGGTGATCGACAGAGAGGAGGCGACAGTTGACGCCACAACTGGACAGGTTCTGTGGCATACGACCACTGAAATACCACTTCGCGGTCAAGACGGAAGTGTTAAAGGACTCTTGGGAATCGGCCACATCATCACCGAGCGCAAACGGTGGGAAGAGAGTCTGCGAGACAGCGAGAGTACAAATCGCGCTACCTTTGAACATGCCGCCTTGGGAATTGCACACGTTGCACCCGACGGCCGATTTTTGCGCGTCAACGATAAGCTCTGCGCGATAGTCGGCTACACGCGTGAAGAGTTGATAAACGCGACTTTCCAGGACATGACTCATCCTGACGACCTCGGGGCTGACCTCGATCAAGTCCGTCAAGTGCTCGTCGGCAAAATCAAGACTTACTCCTTGGAAAAGCGCTATCTCCGCAAGGATCGGTCCATCGTCTGGGTCAATCTGTCCGTGTCCCTTGTGCGGGCCGATTCCGGTTCGCCGCGGCACTTCATTTCCATCATCGAAGACATCACTGAGCGCAAACGCACGGAGGAACGGGTCCAGTTCCTTGCATACTATGATGCTCTCACAGAACTGCCCAATCGCGCCCTTTTCAAGGATCGAATGTTGACGGCCATCGCTGGTGCTCGGCGGCGCAAGGAAAAGCTCGCTCTTTTGTTCATGGATATCGACCGTTTCAAGACTATCAATGATTCGCTTGGACACGCTGTAGGCGACCTTCTTCTCCGGAGTGTTGCAGAGCGGATCAAAGGATGGGCGCGTGCGCAAGACACGGTTGCTCGGTGGGGCGGCGACGAATTTCTCATCCTGCTAACTGGGCTAAGAGACGAGATCGACGCCGCGGTTGCTGCTGAACGACTTATGGACGCCATGCACGGTGAGTTTATCGTCCAAAGTCACTCACTTAATGTTACTTGCAGTCTCGGAGTCAGCGTCTTCCCTGACCATGGTGTGGACTTTGACACCCTAGTGAAGAATGCAGATGCAGCAATGTATTGCGCCAAAGAATATAGTCGGAACAATTTCCAGTTTTTCACGGAGAAGATGAATTCTGAGGCTAAGAAGCGCCTGACCCTCGAACACGGTTTGCGAAAAGTATTAGAGCGAGGCGAACTGTTCTTGGCGTATCAACCACAAATGGATGTAGCGACGGGGAGAATCATCGGACTTGAAGCACTTCTCCGATGGCAGCACCCCAAACTGGGCGTTGTGCCGCCGGATGAGTTTATACGGATTGCGGAGAACAGCGGCCTAATCCTGCCAATCGGGGAATGGGTGCTCAGGACCGCTTGCACCCAACTTCGAAAATGGCATGAGGAAGGCCTTCTTGCGGTCCCAGTCGCAGTGAATGTGTCCGCAGTCCAGTTTCGCCATGAGAATTTCCGTGAACTCGTCAGGAAAGTCCTGCGAGAAACCACTCTCTCTCCTGAATACCTCGAACTGGAACTCACGGAAAGCGTCCTGTTGTCGAGCATAGACGTGACCTTGCCGGTCCTGCAGGATCTGAAGGCGATGGGCGTCAGGCTGGCCATCGATGATTTCGGCACCGGATATTCCAGCCTCAGCTACTTGCGACAATTTCCGGTCAGCAAGCTGAAGATTGATCGCTCATTCGTCCATGACGTCGCGTTGAACCCTGATGACGCGGCGATCACGGCTGCCATTATCAGCATGGCCAAAAGCTTGAACCTCAGGGTGATCGCCGAAGGCGTAGAGGATGAAGCGCAGATGGCGTTCCTGCGGGAGCACCGCTGCGACGAGATTCAAGGCTATTACTTCAGCAAGCCGCTGACGGTGGATGAAGCCGCAGAGAAACTCCGGCGAAGTGTCCAGGCACTCGCAGCACACCACGGAACAAAATTATGAGTAGCCCGAGGAAACAGAACTCGCCGCAGCGGACCCATGACGGGATGACCAAGCGGCCAAGTCACTCTTGATGGTGCTGAAAGTCACAGACAAATTGCTGTGAGTGGCAGCTAGTGTGATCGGGATAACGGTCCTTCCCCTCAAAGCCCGGCTTCCCAAGGAATAGGGAGCGCTAGCATGCGAAGGAGCCGGGCTTTTGGCACTTTGTTTTTGAAGAGTTGACACCCATGTCAGCCACTAATAGCGCGCTCTTCATTCATCGTATCGCTATCCAAATGTCTCCTGAAGGGCGCTTCCTGATCTGCTTAGATTGTCAGCTACACCTTGAATTCCCAGTAGGAACACCTTATTTGGCGGTGGCACGTGAGTTCGGGTCTCACCGCTGCGATAGTCACACGGAGAACGTAGGGCTGCCAAGAAATGTATCCTAACTTCAAGTCTGCACCATGTCCCAAATGTGGAGCTGCGGCGGTATCACCATGCCGTTCCGCTGACGGATGCAAGATATCCGCTGAGTATCCCCATGTGAACCGCGTACGAACGTTTGCTGAGAAAGAAAGAGCGGATGGCCATCCGGAAGTCGAACATCCCGCGAGCAAGGATATAAGTCAGCTCCCGAGTCCCTTGTTTAGTTGGCGCGCATCGCGTTTACACTCACAACCCGGGTTCTGAGTGTTCATCCCACCCTGCCCTAGTTCATCTGTCATCTGGCTGCAAACAAATTGTCTGCCGGGTTGAGACAGCACGAATCGTCTCCGATGCAACCGCCAGTCTTTGTCTAGATTCTGGGAATAGTCCAAATTTCGAACACTTCTCGGGACTCAACACTTCACATATTCTTGAACTTAGGTTGGTATTTCCTTTGCAACAGCCGTGCTGCATAAGGCTATGCCCAATTGGTGTCTGAGGGCACGGCGGAGCCAACTCCATGAATCTTCACGATCACGAGCTTTTGGGCCAAGTCGTCGCGCCGCCTGATCGCCGCTCTGATCCTCGCCACACCATCCAGATTCAAATCGAACTCCGCGAAGATGGCAGCGATGTTCCCATGCGAATGAGCACTACGGACCTCAGTCGGGGCGGATGTTACGTCGAATCGATGTTGCCCCTTCCTATCGGAACCTATGTAACCGCCAAGCTCTGGTTGAATGATTGCTCCGTGCGTATGCGGGGACGCGTCGTCACCCTCCACCCTCAGTTCGGCAACGGCATCAAATTTCTTGAATATGAAGGCGGCGCGGAAAAAGTTCTGGCTCAATACCTAGACGCAATCAACGCCTACATAGCGTAATCGCGGCGGACTCCCTGATTTCAGCAACTCGGTCATTTTGCGATCGACTATTGAAATACCGCAGTTACACTCACCGAGAGGTCAATGTGCAGCTATGGCCTGGTTTCGTCAACTCTCAAGACCCTTCCTCTGAGGCGGGCGGCCGCAGGCCACCACCAAATCGGCGCGACCAATAGTCTTTTGTGATCCGGTCGGAAATTCAGCTTTCGGAGAGGCTTAAGAAAAAAAGGGCTCCTTTGCGGGAACCCCTTCGGCTTGTTCAGCCAAGAAACTTATTTCAAAGGCTGCACGATAATATCTTGCGCGCCCGCGATGGCGTGGGGCGATCCTGGAGCCTTCGCGTGCCTGGTAGGAGTGATCGTGAAGACAAGCAACTGACCCGCCGTGTAGCTGATGGCATAGAGGTGATTATTGTTATCCCAGAACATCTGGTTGATCGGTTCTTTCGTAAGCAAGCCCGTGTAATGGGTGACGGGATGTGCCCCGTTGAAATGGAAAATCTGTAGCCCCTCCTGACCCGCCACCGCAAGCAGTTTCCCCGAGGGTGACATCTTCATGTCATACGGGTTTTGGATCTTGGTCGCCGGCATATCCTTATAGGTGCTTTTCGTACTCAGGTTGCCGTTCTGGTCGGCGGTGAAAACGGCGATCTGCACCGGCCCCGGGGCACAGCCGGGCGGGTTGGCGGGCTGCTCGAGCATCGCAAGGTTGTTGGTGGGGTCGGCCACCGTGAGGTCCGGATAGTAGATGCGCACCCCCGGGGGAGGCGTCGGCTGAACACTAAATTGACTGCCGATGGAGTTGAGCAGTCCGCTGCTCTCGCGCTGAAAGGCGTAAATGTTGGGGTACATACAGCTGGACTGATCGGCCGAATATGCATAGACGTTATCGCCGATAAAGAATGTGCTCGTGTAGTCCCCTGGAAACGCGCCGGTGATCGTGTTCCCAAGATAGTTCAGGACTCCCGACGATTCATTCACGGAGTATGACGCCGTTTCGTCATTGGAGCCATCGTACTCCATCGCGTAGAGATCGCTGCCGGTATGGTCAAAAAACAAGTTGAACGCGTACAAGCAGGAGTTGCCAGTCTGAGCGCACGAGCTCGAGGTGACGTAGGTCAATGCGCCGTTTGATCCGATCTTGAAAGTGTCAATATTCGGAGGGCCCGAACTGTCCACTGCCATGAGGTATTTTCCGTTCACCGCCATCGAGTTGACATTCTGCTGGAAAGGCGAGCCCGGAATTGGAGTCAAGGCGCCATTGGTGCCTGCCGAGTAGCCGACGACGGTATTCGGGTTGCCATTTCCGGTACCAGCCGCCACATAGACATAAGCAACGGGCGATCCGGCTTGAGGTTCTGGGTTGCGTTGCGACTGAACCTGGGCAAACGCTGCGGCAGAAGTTAACGCCGCACCCAGGCACATCATTACTCTGAAGTTGGACATCGAAGTGGAATCCTTTCGAAATAAGGGAAGTGGCTTTGTTCAAGAGTTGGAGACGTCCGCCGATTCGGAAGTTGCTTTGGGAAAAAACTGTAGAAGGTAACTCACTGAAAGCGTTACGGTAAACAATAATGAGTCGCTTGCACGAATTGGCGCAGTCAGTTGTTTACTCCTCGACGATCGGGCAAGCGGAGATCACGTCCCACCACCCCCAACCGAGGACTCCGGCTCTTTCGCCAAAACTTCTTGCGGGGTTTGGTCGGCTGTAGTAACGACGATCTTCCCGTCGCGAAGGCGTTTCCATATAACACCGCCGTCAAAGGTTGCAGTAACGACATCAAAGTCGTCGCGAAATTGCCATGTCCGGCTCATCTGTCTCCTCCCTCGTTCTCATCGTCCGCAACGTACGGCATATAGTTCCCTATCCCTGAACGTTGAAGCGGCACTCGGGGTTCGAGCAGACGCCATCGACCATCGGTGCGCCGCACGCACACGTGGTTCCGAGCAGCGAGATGGAGCCATCGCTGGTGTTGTTCTCGGGTTCCCAGAAAACGTCTTCCATGCTGGTTGCCTTCGAGTTCGTATAGCGGCAAACGACCTCCGCCGTGACGCCCATCGCGTCGTGCGGGCCAAGCGGGATGACGGCGACGTAGATGTTCCCGCCGGTGTGCCAGCTTTCGCCGCCGTAATGCTTGGCAATCTCATCGAGCGCTGTCAGTTCGTCGTCATACGTGCCGGCGAGCAGCGCCCGCCAGTCCGTGTTCGTTTTGATCTCGTCCGCGATGCGCGCGAATTTCGCCTCAACCGTCTCGTCCTTCATAGGCACTCCTCGCAGATCACCTGACCGTCGCGCTCCTCGAAGCCAACGTCGTCGTGCTCGTCACACCGCGCATTGCCGCAGAGCGCACAGACGTTCACCGCGTTCTCTCGGCACTGGCGCTCCATGCGATCGCCAGCCACGAACCACTTCGCCTCGCAGCGCACGTTGTCGCGCTTCACGACTGGCACGCCGAGCACATCGGCGATCTCGTTGTGCAGGCCCTCGGCGGACTCGTCCAGTGCGTTCTCGATCAATCCCTCGTCGATGACCGTGTAGGCGCGACGCAGCAGTTCCAGAAGTTTTTCTTCGTGGGCCATGATGGCTCTCCCTTCGACTGCTACGGCGGAATGTCTCCGCCGTTTCGGGTCACCAACCCTCGTCAGGCAGCCTGAAATTCCGCCGCGATGAATGGTGCATCGGACGCGCCCTTCCGTTCCGCCATCTTCGCCGCCAGTTCCCAGAGCGCTCGATTCAAGCGCACGTCTTGGTCGATGCCGTTGATCCGGCGCGTCGAAACACGGCGCACACGCCTGCCGTCGGCGTCGCGCTGCACAGCAGAGACTCCCCCTGAGATCACGTTCTCCTGCACTCGATTGAAGGTGCGCCAGAGATCGCTGCCGACGTCGTCGCGGCGTCGCGGAGCGAGCAACTGATCGGCGGTGATCGGCGTGGTGATCTTGCCGTCCGCGTCTGCGAACCGAAGGGTGTGCGCGGACTCGGCGAACGCGTGCTGCTCGCCGTCCGTGAGTTGAGTTGCGTCCAGTTCCGCACGGTGCTGAGCGACTTCTGCGTGTCCGCGATCAGCTTGCGGCTTCCGTCGATCACTTCGCCGACGATGTTGCCCTTGTGCGTGATGTTGATGGCGTCAATCTCGGCGTCGCTCACCATCATGCCGTTCGAGCAGACCAGCCGATACAATCCGGCGATCAGCTTGTACGCGCTGGTGCCATCGTGCGAATTGATAAGCACCACTTCAGGGATCACGTCGCCGACCGCAAGCACCTGTGCGGCGTCTTGGTGTCGGAAGCGGAGCATGTGCTTGGTGAAATCGCCCTTGCCCGCGATGCGCGTGCGGCTCTGCGTCGCGCTGAACGGTTGGAAGCCGGCCGCGATCATCGCCTCGATCACGCCGAGAGTCGGCACGTAGGCATACTTCGCCGACATGGCGTCGTAGGGACGCGTGGCAAGCGCGGATGGTGCCCGCCGTGCGATCTCGTCCATGGTAAGCGGACTTTGGTTACGATTGAAATGCATTTGGGTTTTCTCTTTTCTGCGCCGACTTGCACGGCGCGGTTGTCAACAGTAGGCGATGGGATCACTCGGACAGAGCAGCCCATAGCAATCTGGGCAGACGCCCGAGCACGCAGGAAAAATTTCTCTCTCGGCCGCCGACAGGTACGGGAACGCGTACTGGACGAAAATCCCGTGCTTCTCGTGCCGATCAAGATCCTCTGCGTCAACTCGCAGCGCCACGTGCTTCAGACAGACACAGCACCGACGAGTGATGACTAGGTCGCGCTTTTCGCCGTACATTTCTTGGGTTTCCTTGGTGCCATTGCGGGGTGTTTCCCGCCGCGTCGAGCCTTGGTGACTCAAGCACCTTGTGGGTCTTCTCACGAAGGTTGCTGACCGGCGATGCCGATCTCTTAACGCTGATTAAATAGTACCAGAAATAGGCGATAACATCAACAATAACAATAACTTAGAGTGTTTTTCTATTGCTGCGGGTTTGCCCGCTTTTCGCTCTGCCCGCAATAGTACTCAAGACCCCGGTCGCAGGGTCGATGAGTGAAATCGGGATTTATCGCCAATCATCATGGCCAGACTGCGACACGAGTGTTACCGGGGAGAACAGCTCTCGATTCGAAGCTGTAGGAATTGCAACCATTTTAGGGACTCACCACCAGCTTCAGCGTCCCGGAACTATTCCTACGAAAGGCGTCGCCGGGATAGTCGGCCTTGATGGTATAGGTCTTCGCCGCCGCGAAAGACTGTCAATGGGACCTCCTGCGAGGGAGCAATTCCGGGAAGGGTCAGACGAGAAGGGTGCCCCATCTTTCGCGCTTTTTACGAAGGGTGGGGAATGACAACCCGCCGAATCTTTCTTGAGGCAACAACACGATTGGCTGCTGGCGCACTTGCCGCCGGGGCCGTGACCGCCGCGCCCAGCGAGGCCCAGACTCAGCCGCCCCAGGCACCTAAGAAAAAGCTACATATCCTGATGAGAAGCTCATGGGGCACCGATCAGCCGACACGCGCATCCTTCGTCTTCGGCCATGGACTCGCACTTGCCGAGGCCGGGCATGACGTGCAGATATTTCTGACCCACGATGCGACCTACCTCATGCGCAAGGCGACGGTCGAGGCAGTCAAGCCCGTCGGATGGCCACCGCTAAGTGAGACCTTGGCGAAGGTTGTAGCCAGAAATATCCCGATCTTCTCTTGAGGAGCCTGCTCCCGTGCCCGTGGGGTTACGGACGCAGACTTGAGCAGTTGGAATGCGCAATGGGGGACGGTTCCGATCTATGTTTCGCTGGTGGAATGGGCTGATCACGTCATCAGCGAGTGAATCGCCTTCTTTTCGCCGACATGAACCATTTTGAGTGAAATCGGGATTTTTCGCCAACTACTTCATCCTCGGTCAAATGCACCTTTGCTCCGTTGGGCACTTGGCCGCTCAAGAAGCGGGTTGCCACCGAATGGACTGCATCAGGGATTGCTGCCGACCAGTATTTTGGAATCAAGCACCATGTGGCAACATTAGTTGCGAACACACACCAAGCTATGGCCGAGAGCACTGTGTACGCAGTCGGTCTACCGCCTGGGAATTCAAGTTGCTTGCTCCCTGGCATTCGCTTTGAATATTGCCGCAATTTCCGACAAATGTCGAGAACAGGCACTCAAACCCCTCGCTGGGGTCGATGAGTGAAATCGGGATGTTTCAACAGTGGGCCACGTTTACCTCGCACTTGGTGCGGCTGTCGGCACGTCGCTGCAATGCTCATTGAGATGACTGCGAATCGTTTCGGACACGTCGCCTGCGATTAGGGTTATCTCATTGCGGAAAGTGTCCGTGATGCCGCCGTCCATGCAGATTGTGTCCTCATGAGGAGCAGCCCAAACGATCTTTGAAACCGTAAGGTACGTACCGCTCAAAACGAGCACCTTCCTGCTTTTTCCGTTGCGTTCGAGATGTGCATAAACCCAGGTGAAATCAGAATCCGCCGCGCCATGCCCGTGAAAAGTTTCGACCGTAAAAAAGACACCTTCAACAGGAGACTTTATTGTCGTAACTTGGTCTGGCTTAGAACACCCTGACAGCAGGACGGCAATCAAACATGTCATTGTCGGCAATAAACGTGTTTTCATTGCTGGCACCTATTAGAAGCTAACGCCGCGCCCCGGTGCCGCTGCTCGAAAGGTTCCAAGGTTTTTCTCCGCGATCATTAACTGTCATCGAGTGTTAGCGAAAGAGCAGGGCGACCATCAGGATCAACAGGTATACCTCGAATAGTTCCTTCTTCTTTCCTGACTTCGTTTCCCTCCAACTTGCGAGGCAAGGGAACGTCAAGAGCCAGCAGTACGAATACGGCGAAGAATTTATCGAATGGGTCGTAAGCTTGCCAGTAATGTTTGCTGACGCGCATACCGATGATTGCTGTGACAAGAGCTGCCGCACCCAGAGAACGCATTGATGCCATGCTGCCTCCTGCCGTTCGAACTGTACATAATAACAATGCTCCCGAATGTCAGCTCATTTCGGATAGAGGGGATGCTGATGATTGACGTAATCAGGCGTTCTCACCACTTTGCGCCTTTTATTCGCCTTTTTGAAGCATGATGAGTGCTATCGGGATTTTGCAACAAGTACGGCTGGCTTTGCGCTGTAACTGCCGACCGCACATGAAGATGTGACTTCCCGCACAGACAGGATGCGGGTCATTTGTGTCGAATTAACTTGCCTCTCCGAAGAGCACCCTCTGCTCGTTGAGACGCACACCCCCTGAGGCGAATCGGGCTGAATTCTCGGCAAGGGATGACTTTATGAGGAGGCCCACCTCGGTTCTCATTCTTTTCGTGCTTCTGGCCTTCGGTGCGTCTTTGGCGGTCCCGGCAGAAGATTTGCCGGGGACGGCATACGACGAATCCGAGGAGGTGCCGTACGAATGCGTGCCTCATTTTTCGGGCGCGCTGCCGCAAGCCTCGGCTCGGACAGCTAGCTCAGAATTCAGCATTGACTCTGTGTCCTGCCTCCATTTTTTGACGAAAGAGCGCAGGCTTCCCCGTGAGAACAACTCGCTATCCCACTTTGTTCCCGATTCCCTCACCATCATTAATCAATCTCTTCGTTGTTAGGACCGCCGCTAGAGACGGGAAACCGTCCGTAGCTCTCAGCCTTGTCTCCAAGTCCGGAGCGTGCGTGCATGCATATTCGTTGGCCAACCTGGAGCCGGGCGCGGAAACGTCCAAATTTGCCCCATAAGGAGATCGGTATGAAAGACGTAATTACTGCATTGGTTGCTCTCTTAATTTCCGTACCCGGGATATTCGGGCAGGGATTGCCCACCAAAGCGAACCAACATAACCCAGGCGATCCCGTCTTCCTGCCGGCGGTAACCTATGACTGGGGCGGCTACGGCTCGATCGGCACCGAGACCGGGATACTGGTGGTCGCGGATGTTAACGGCGATGGCAAACCGGACTTAGTGGCGGTAGACCCCTCGTCTGGGACAATTGCTGTGCTGCTGGGTGAAGGCGACGGTACTTTGCTGCCTGCGAAGAGCTACCAGTCGGGCAGCTCCACCGCAGGGGCATTCATCGTGAGCGATGTAAATGGCGACGGCAAGCCTGATCTGATCGTGGTGACCCCCGGCGAGACTTCGGTGAGCGTGCTGCTGGGGAATGGCGACGGAACCTTTCAGCCAGCAGCGAAATATGGCACGATCGGCTATGGCGCGGCTGCGTTGAGTGTGACCGATGTGAATGGCGACGGGAAACCTGATCTGATTGTGACCGACGCCTACCCTAACCCGAGTGTGGGCGTCCTGCTCGGGAATGGCGATGGTACGTTCGGGGCAGCTGCGAAATATGACACTGGTGGGTATGGAGCGGCCGCGCTGACCGTCACCGATGTAAACGGAGATCGCAAGCCTGATCTGATTGTGGCCGTTACCCCCTTAAATGGCAACGGGTCGGTGGGAGTAATGCTGGGGAACGGTGATGGGACGTTCCATCCAGCCGTGTACTACGAATCCGGCGGCGGGATCATGTTTCTAACCTTGGAGGATGTAAGCGCCGACGGCAAACTCGATGTCCTCGTAGCAAACCGCGACAGCAATGTATGCCCGGGGGAAAGCGATCTTGGTGTGATGCTTGGCAATGGCGACGGCAGCTTTCAGCCACCGACTATTTACTGCTCCGGCGCATACATTGCTTTGTCCATCGCGGTGGCAGACGTCAACAAAGACGGGAAGCAGGATGTAATCGTACTGGACCTTTGCGATAAGAATTGCGGTCCAGGGGACCACAACATTGGAGTGCTGCTGGGTAATGGAGATGGCACCTTCCTGCCTGCTCAAGACTACGCAAGCGGTTTTGAGACCTACTCCATGGTGGTTGCGGATGTGAACGGCGACGGCATCCCAGACATAGTGGGGGCAGCATGCGGCGCGGGAGGTGGCGTCAGCGTGCTCGTGGGCAACGGCGACGGCACATTCCTACCCGCAGTGGTGCACGACTCGGGAGGATATTGTCCCTCTAGCATCGTGCTCAGCGATCTGAATGGAGATCTCGACCCTGATGCAGTAGTCGCCAACGTGTTGAGCGGCACGATTGCTGTGCTGCTCAATAGCAGGCAGTCGCCACCCACAACCACGACGTTGGTCTCGAGCTTGAATCCGGCGAATCCGAAGAAAAACGTGACATATACCGCAACCGTGACCAACCCATCCGGAGCAACGCTGACGGGAACGGTGACTTTCCAGGACGGAACCACAAAAATCGCGAACGTGATCCTCGCCCAAAACCAGGCAGCCTATACCACACTCTACAAAAAAATAGGCGTCCACCCGATAACAGCCACTTACTGGGGGAATGCGAAAAACGCTGGAAGCGCATCGGTGACGCTGATGGAGTACGTTCAGTACAATTCGAAAACGGTCGTGACTACGTCAGGGTCACCTTCGCTGGTTGGACAACCGGTCACGTTCACGGCGACGGTGACCTCCAAGGGCGCAATCCCGGATGGCGAGCTATTGACCTTCTACGACGGAACGACTGCGTTGGGCTCCGCGACTCTGACTGGCGGCGTGGCATCATTGACGACTGCATCTCTCTCGGCGGGGACGCACTCTATTCATGGGATCTATCCCGGAGATGTGAGCGTCAAGCCGAGTACCGGAAGAGTCAAGCAGGTCGTGGCCAAATATCCGACGACGACGGATCTGATGTCGAGCCCGAATCCTTCTGCTTTCGGTCAACCAGTGACTTTCACAGCGACCGTCACTCCGACTGGACCATATCCAGTGACTGGGAGCGTGAAGTTTTGGGATGGAACAAAAACCATGGGTACGGCCGCGCTGAAGAGCGGCGTCGCCACCTCGACCAAGTCCACGCTTGCCGTGGGCACGCACTCGATTACGGCGCAGTATCTAAGCGATGCCTACTCCGACAAGAGTACATCGAATCGATTGGACCAAGTGGTGCAATAGACTTCAACCCGGAGAGCAGTCCTCGTTGAACTAAGCCGCGGATGAGCCGCCCGATACCTTGGGCGGCTTTTCTCTTGCGTCACGCGGAAGTGGGGGCGCGGTAACTTCTGTTATCAGGCGATTGCACAAGTGTGCGCTTTTGTTTCGCCTTTTTGAAGCATGATGAGTGCAATCGCGATTTTTGTGCGCCGGGATAAACCGGCATGAAGTAGAGGATGAAAGAGCCTTACAAGAAAGGAGTAGCGAACCACTTGGCCTCGAGTCTTGCGCTGCTACCGCGAGGGACCCAGCGAAGCGTAGATAGAGGATAGGCGGGGTGGCCATTGAGCCGCGAAAAGATACAACCCGGACGCCGACGCGGTAAAAATGCGCGGAAGGCAACATGGACGGGAGCGATAGCGCGAGTTTCTGTTCAGTCCGGCGTGGTCGAAGACCCCACGGCACGCCTAGAAACTTCATGCACGAGAACCGGGAGACCTCGGAGACACCTGCTGACAAACCAGACGGCAGGTCGGCGGGTGAAGGCTCAGGCCGCACGGCCCGCATGTACGTCTGCGAGGAGTCACACAGTGGCGTACTACCGATGAACCATTCGAACAAAGACACGAGATTGTTGGCGGAGAGTGGGGAGGGAAGGCCGCTGATCAAGGAGAACGCCGGTCAATCTAACACGTACCCGACGCAGAGCGGGAAGGGCGTGTCCCAGGGGTTGGCAGGCGTGCGGAGAGCAGCACGGGAACACAAGGAGATGAAGTTCACCGCCTTGCTTCACCACTTGACGGTCGATCTACTCCGGGAAAGCTTTTACTCGTTGAAGAGGAAAGCGGCACCGGGAGTGGACGGAGTCACGTGGCAGGAGTATGAGGCCGGCCTGGAGGATCGGCTCGTCGACCTTCATGGACGGGTTCATCGTGGAGCGTATCGAGCACTGCCCTCGAGGAGAGTGTACATACAGAAAGAAGATGGGCGGCAACGTCCATTGGGGGTTGCGGCCCTGGAAGACAAGATCGTCCAACAGGCCGTGGTCACCATCCTCAACCAGATTTACGAGGAAGACTTTCTGGGATTCTCGTATGGGTTTCGCCCGGGGCGTAGCCAGCATGATGCGCTGGATGCGCTGTCCTATGCGCTGCTGAAGAAGAAGGTGAACTACATACTGGACGCGGACATCCGCGGCTTTTTCGATAACCTCGACAAAAGCTGGATGATCCAGTTCATGGAGCATCGCGTGGCCGATCCTCGCATACTGCGGCTCATTCGAAAATGGTTGAAGGCTGGAGTGATGGAGGAAGGCCAATGGTCGGAACCGCAGACGGGTACGCCGCAGGGCTCGGTGATTTCACCGTTGCTCGCCAACGTGTACCTGCACTACAGTTTCGATCTCTGGGTAAACGTCTGGCGCCAGAAGTGGGCGCAAGGCGAGGTCGTGGTCATCAGATATGCCGATGACACGATTCTGGGATTTCAGTATCAGACGGACGCGGATCGCTTTCTAGAAAACTTTCGAGAGCGATTGGCCAAGTTTGGACTGGAGTTAAACCCAGACAAGACGCGCCGGATCGAATTCGGCAGGTTTGCCGAAGAGAACCGGAAACGTAGAGGAGAAGGGAAGCCGGAGACGTTCGACTTTCTGGGCTTCACGCATATCAGCGGGAAGAACAGTCTCGGGCGCTTCATGGTGCGGCGCAAAACTATCCGCAAACGCATACGAGGCAAGCTGCGAAAGGTCAAGCAGCAGCTTCGGATGCGCATGCACGATCCGCTGCCCCAAACCGGAAGATGGCTGCAGTCGGTCATCCAAGGCCACTTCAACTACTACGCGGTACCAGGAAACCTCGCAAGTCTGGGGGCGTTCCGTGACCGGGTGCTGGCGCTATGGTGGCGTACTCTTCGCCGCCGGGGCCAGAAACACCGGATCTCGTGGACGCGTACTCTTGCCTTGGCTCAGCGCTGGCTTCCGCAACCGAGCACGCTTCATCCCTTTCCAGATGCACGCTTTGCCGCCATTCATCTGAGATAAGAACCGGATGCGCTAACGAGCGCTCGTCCGGGTCCGAGGAGGGGGTCGTGAGTCATCACGATCCCTACTCCGATCGCCAGCAAGGCATGAATCAGTCCGCTTCGCGTTTACCAAGGCCGCCCATATAGGTGGCAGTAGAAAAAGAAAATGGCTCCGAGGTAAATGAGCGCGACAGTCCACCAAAACGCGCGCGGGTCTTTGTCACGACGAGCCACACCAGCACGGGTCGGCACCACCCCAGTACACGTCGACACCACAGCCCGGGAAAAGACAGATGAGCCCAAGTGTGAAAAAGCTCATCTTATGGTGCCACCAATCCATCAGTGACGCGCTTCCCTCTGACTATTAGCTTTGTATCTCACAGCAAACACCTTACCCGGCTTTTCAGTCGAGTCCTACGATGATTCTCCCGAACAGGCGTTTGCGCTCATTGACCTTGAGCCGGGGATCTTGAGTGTAAAGTTCGATTTTTCGCTAGTTGACAAGGAGGCGCGTAATCTGTGCGGCGGTTTAACGAGTGAAGCTCAAGGAGTGACGCGGAATTTCTGATTGCTCTTCAGGACGCGGCCGGGGGTGGCCACTTTCACGAAACCAGTTGAAGCGGCACTGGGAACTGTGGCCTGCAGGAGTGTGTCGGAAATTATGGTGAAGGTCGCTGATACGCCATCGAACGTTACTTTCTTCGTCCCGGTGAAGCCTTGGCCGAGGATGCTCTGCACGCTTCCGACTGCACCGGAGTAGGTCACCAGCCTGACAAAGGGTTTCAGGCCTACATCAAGCTTGAAGACCGTGCCGGGGCCGTACTGGCCGCCCTCGGTCGTCATTCCGTAAAAACTTCCGTTGGTCGCCTGAAACAACTCACCGTAAATCGGGAGCTCAGTCGTGAACGTGTAGAGGGTTGTGAGCACACTCTTGGACGTGATCTTGAAGATTGTGGCGCAAGAGTTGTTGCAGCTGAACCCGAAGTGTTCGCCGGAGGTCATGCCATAAAATGCGTTGTCGGTTCCCAGAACTAAGCCCATGTACGGCGCACCGCCATCGGTGCAACCGGGGGAAGTACAGAAGTCATACACAGTTTTGACTTTGCCGGATTGGGACATTTTGTAGATCGTGCCTGCGGACTGAGGACCTCCGTCAATGGTCGTGCCCCAAAAAGTGCCGCTCGCCGCCTGAACCAGGTCGGGATTCGGAAAACAGGCGATACTACACGACGCGTCAAAGCTGTGAATGGTTTTGAATTGGCCTTGGGTTGTGAATTTGAAAGCAGTGCCGCCGTTCAAGGACCCGCCCTCGGGAGTCACCCCGTAGAGGTCGCCGTTGGTACTCTGGGTCAAGCCGTCCACGGGCCAAAACCCATCTGTCATTTCGAAAACATGCAAGGCCGTCTCTGTAGCGGTGGGAGTAAGTTGAAAGACAGTGCCGCATCCTCCGCTATCGAAACCACACTGGTAGTCACCGCCGTAAACCGTACTTCCGTAGAAATTGCCATCGTCGGCCAGAGCCAGGCGTCCCTTTGGTGTGGCGCCGTCAGGGCAAAAGCTGTTCACGCAAAACTCGTAGATTGTCGTCAGCGAACCTTGTGGAGTGATTTTGAAGATTGTACCGGCCTGTCCGCCAGCAATGGTTGTGCCGTAGAAGTTGCCGTCCGTCCCCAGGGCCAAGCCCGCCTGTGAGCTTCCGCCATCGCTCAACGAGAAATTGTGGATCGTGGTCAATGCGCCTTCCGGTGTCATCTTGAAGACTGTGCCGGTGACACCGGTGTTACTGGCAGTGGTTCCGTAGAGGTTGCCGTCAAAGCCCTGCGCCAGCCCGCCATAGGGGAAGCCGCCGTTGGCGCCCCCATCGAAGTTGACCAGAGTGGTGAAGACTTGAGCCTGAGTAGAGAGAACGCTCGTGGCACAAAGCAGAGAAACAGAGCATGCCAGTATCCAAGTTTTTAAGTTGGCCATGTGAGTTTCTCCCGCGCGAAAGTACAACGGTCACAGGATGAATCGGCGACTGAAAGGGACGAGTCCCACGTAAAATGCGGAAGGATTATCTCCCTTCGAGACCGGGAGGGTCAAGGCCGGAGAGCACGGTTGACGCTACCAGGCGTTTGCACAAGCGTGCGCTTTTGTTTCGCCTTTTTGAAGGTCAACGAGCGTTATCGGGATATTTCGACAGTTATCGAAATCCGATTCGGTAGCCTCGAACGGTTTCGTCATTTTTGCGAGTGGGGATGTGTTGAAGTACCGGTTAGATGTATCCAAGCAAAGGCCGAGCACAGGATCGGGCGAATTGTGCTCCCTCCCCCGAATGCGCACAATCCAAGGCTGGAGGCTCGGCCACAGTCTTGCACCGTGCATCATATCGCCGCTGCAAAGGTTGTCAAGTGTATTTACGTTTTAGTTATTGTAATTGGGATGTTATGCCAACCATTCGACGGCCAGATGGCATAATCCCCTGTGGTGTCGATAGTTCAAATCCCGACCAACGAAACCCTGAAGCGTGTTCAGCGGATTCAAACATTCACTATTGTTTGGATGAGCGTCGAAGCTGTCTTGTCCCTGTGGGCGGCGTGGAAAGCACGCAGCCCCGCTCTCGCTGCCTTTGGGGGTGACAGTGCCATCGAGTTGCTGTCGGCAGCGGTTGTACTCTGGCGCTTTCGTACACATGCATCAGAACACGCGGAGCAGCTTGCTGCACGTATCGCAGGCGGTTTGCTTTTCGCGTTGGCTGCTTATGTGGTCTCGGCTTCTGCGATGTCCTTGCTCGGGTACAGCGACCCGAAGCCCAGCTACTTGGGGATGGCGGTGTTGGTGGGGGCAGCAATTATCATGCCGATGCTTGCCAAGGAGAAACGGCATCTATCGGCGGTGACAGGGAGCGCTGCTCTAAGCGCTGATGCTACCGAAAGTGCCTTATGCGCTTACCTCTCAATCATCGCGCTGATCGGGCTGGCGGTTCATGCAATCTGGCACATCGGATGGGCCGACCCAGTTGCGGCTCTGGTAATCACTCCGCTCATCGTGTTCGAGGCTCGGGAGGCCATGCGCGGCAAGGCTTGTGGCTGCTGTTAGAGAACGAGTCAGCCCACACTGCCGACCGTTGTTGCACGCAGGCGATTTCACCAACTGAGAAAATTGGCTGATGTGGGTCAATTAGTGAAATCGGGAATTTATCAACAGTTACGCTGCGAATAGATTCCGACAGCGGCCCGACGAATCCTAGAGTTTCTCTTTAGTGGCTGCTCTCACAATCCGGGCGGTCATTTCCCGCGTTTCCTCATGGCAATCGTGCGCGTCGAAGTCAGCACGCATTCTCAGCAGAACTTCGTCCATCCGTTCTCCGGGCTTAAATTCCTCAATGAACAGCTTTTTGCAGACGCTGCATATCCCCTTAATCGGTTTGCCTTGTTCCATCTTTTCAAAGAACTGAAGGATTCGAGTAGGTTCGGTCATGCGGAGAAGTTTCGCACAACCAGAGAACCGATTGCGACTTCCCTTCGTCAAGTTCATGCTTCAATCTCAATGATCCGCTGTATTGCCGAAGTGCATTGGCCCTGGGCATCTTTTGCGAGTGACGAATGCACTACCTTCCGATGACCAGATTCGCTCGACGATAGCAACGCTCCGGCACAGAGCGAAACTGCTTTTGGCGCAGGCTTCCTCACTCATCGAAAAGGCCGAAAAATTAGAGGACGCACTCTCTCGCCGCGATGAAGCCCGAATATAGGCTATAGGCAGGTTCCCCGCAGGGCCGGAACTCGACGGCAATCACTGATCAGTCCGCTCAGGCGGCGTAATTCCCAAGCGTCGTTCTTTTTCTTCTAAAGGCTGTTTATCTCTCCCGAACCAATTCCGTCAGCTTCGCGGGGTCCTGCTCTACTGCAGCTTGAGCGCACAATTGCATCCATCGTTCTTTCTCCTCACCTTGCATCAATAGGAAACCTGACTTGAGATAAAAGTGTGATGCTAGCAGACCATCTACTGCCAGGTCTGCACCGCGAGAGATGCTGATGTGCGCCAACTTGCGCCACACCAGATCGCTCGTAGCGCGAAGGCCGACCTGTAGTACTATCTCGCGCTGGGCGGGCCATTTCCCCTCATGCCTGTCGAAACATCCGACAGGGGAAGGCACGTCAGATGGCCCGGTTCAGTCCTCGCTCAGAATCTGAAAAGACGGGGCAATCGTATGTTGCTTTACCACTTCGCCCAGGCGTTTGCGGGCACGGTAGCGGTTCTGTGGGTGATTTTGCTTCTGAAGGAGCGGGTCAAGGTCAAATGAAATAAAAGCGTTACTGCGCCATCCGTGCCATTAGAATGTGCTAATCGTTGATGCTATATCGCTGACGAAAAAACAGGCGTTAGCACAAGCGTGCGCTTTTGTTTCGGCTTTTTGAAGGTCAATGAGCGCTATCGGGATTTTGCAACAACAATCTCGGCACGCCCGCTGAATCTCAAGGTGCGCTCAGGCGGCTCAAACCCGACAACATCGAGCGCAGATTAGAGCCCGAGCCGAATCGGAGCTTGAGTTCATCGGAACGACCAGTCATCGACCCGCCAAGCTGCTCTACGATACGACGGTCTACATTGACATTCTGCAAGGCCGTTTCCCGCAACAGGGCGAAGCGATGCTGCGGACGACCGAGGCATGGCATTCCCCAATCACAATGGCGAACCAGCGGCGACCCGCGGCCTACTCGATCCCGCCCACTCCGATCATCGGGCAGGTCCTTCGATTTTGCTCTTGCTGGCCTGCGCATAGTGTTAAAATATCTCACAGCATCAGCCTATTTCGCGGCCTTTCGCCTTTTGTGGCGAAGTATATCTTTCTCGAAAGCACCTCCAGGCCGCCGAGCGAAATCCATCGCCGGAGGTGTGCCCGTTTCCCCGCAAAGCTCTTAACCCTAGTCGAAAGCCGACGAGATTCCTGGGAGGGTCTTTGTCCGGAGATAGCGAAGCGCCCTTGACGATCTGCAGGCGGACCGCTCATGAAACGGAACGGGCTTTTGGTTAGACCTGCGGGAAATGCCCCGCAGGTTGCTGGCGAGGTCATCAGCAACGAGAATCAACTCTATTACCGCAGCCTCAATGACGACGAACTAGTACAAGTTCTACGGCAGTCGTTGAGTGGAGTGAACGCGAGATCGGTGCGCCTGACCCAAGAACTTCGGGAGCATTTGCTCCCCGCCCTGATGGCGCTGCGCGAAAGGTACTTGCAGCCGGGACGCAGAGAACCGATTCCAGGCAGGCCCACCTACTACGAAGTGCTTAGGTCTCTCAACCTCAAGCCTGACACGGTGCGTAAGTGGTTCCAGCCAACGGCCTCCGCTATTGCGATTTCGCAGTTACTCGGTGAGCGCCGGAAACGCACGCGGCCATCCCGCCCGCCAGTTGAGAAATCGGCCGCTCAGCTTTTGCTCGCGGCCGCCGACAAGATGGCTGCCGAACTGCTGGATGGCAACATCGAGGCAGCCACACGGCTTGCTCATGAGTACTGCGAGGCGCGCAACTCGTAGCGCGGCCGTCAGGACGACAGAACGGGTAAAGCCGAATGCTACTTTCGGGACAAACATCGAACGCAGCTTAGAGCCCGGGCCGAGTCGGAGCTCACAGACATCATCGCGCGAACAGTACTCTTGTGATTCACCACCCCTTTTTTCTCTTGCTTGTTGAGCAAGGGACCGATTAGTTTCCTAGTTGGAAGGCTGGTGCCTTCTGGGACACCTCCGAGCTAGAACGGGTTTCCCGGTACCCGAAGTCAACGCGGGATGCTGCGGCAGAGGGCCACGAGGCGCAAGGACTTTGCGCAAGGGGGCTTTATGCCGGAGCGTTATGTATCGTCGTCTCGCTGTCAGCAATACAGTCTTTCGATCCCTGGCCGGTTCCCGGCTGGCGGTTTCTTCCAAACCATAGCTATTCACAGTTCGTACTCGACGTTTGCGTCGCTACGTCGAACCCGTGGAATCGTCCGTGCCGATCTTCACCGAGATAGTTGAAGATCGCGTGGAGGCACGGTCATGAGTGCGCAAAAAGGAGGCAGAGGCGGAAGACCCGTGGGTCTACCGAAAACGGGAGGCCGACAGCGCGGCACGCCGAACCGATCAAGCACGCTCTTGCGGGAAAAGCTCGCGGCCCTTGGGTGTGATCCTGCCGAGGAACTCGTGAAGATCGCAAAGGATCTAAAGTCTCCCGGCGTGTTGAAGTCCACCATTTATTCGACGTTGCTGCCCTACATGTATCCGAAACGAGCCTTTGTTGACGATTCCGTCGAGGAGAGGGAAAGCGGAAAGTCGATCGAATGGGCGCTGGAGACGGCAAGGGAAATACTTAGGATTTACGGCCCCGGCGCAACGAAGGAGAAGGAAGAGTCAACTCCAGCGATCGAGGCCGAGCCGAGTCAGACGATTGAGGAACCAGACACGGAGGAGCCAGACAATGAAAGCTAAGCCGCACGGACCGGAGGCTCACCCGCGACTTCAAGACGCCGAAGCAATGGGTTCCCTCGTCGCCGATCATTTTGAGCAGAACTTCTCCGAGTTTGCGAAAAAGGCATGCGCCGTCCTCGATCCGAATCATAAGCTGATCTGGTCATGGCACCTTGACTACCTGTGCGAAATACTAACCCTGGTGAAGCGGCGGCAGTTGTCGCGGGTCATCATCAACGTCCCCCCACGCACGCTTAAATCCACTCTGATCACGATCGTATTCCCAGTTTGGGTATGGATCACCGAGCCGCAACACCAATTTATGGCGGCCTCCTATAGCCTCGCTTTGAGCGCGAAGCATTCTTTGCTGCGTCGTAAGTTACTGCAAAGTGCATGGTTTCAGAAGCTCTGGGGCGACCGGTTCCAAATGTCGGAAGAATGCAACCAGGTGAGCTACTTTATGAATGACCAGGGTGGCCAAATGATTGCGACCAGCGTTGGAGGTACGGTCATGGGCCTCGGCTGTGACACCGCGATTTTGGATGATCCCCTCAGTGCGGACCAAGCGCAGAGCAATGCCGAAAGAAGCAAAGCGAACGACTGGATACACAGCACATTGCGCACCCGGCTCAACGACCCGGGGAGCGGGGCGATCATTCTCGTAATGCAGCGCTTACACGAGATGGACCCAACTGGTTTTTTGTTGGAGCAAGAACCCGGCATTTGGACGCTTGTCCGCATTCCGCTGGTGGCTGAAGAAGATGAGAGCTGGATTTTTCCAATATCGCAGCGAGTGGTTCACCGCCGGTGTGGCGAGGTATTGCAGCCCGAGCGATTCAAACCGAACATTGTCGCCCAGCTGCGCGTAAATCGCTTGGTCTTTGCCTCACAATATCAACAGAGGCCAGCCCCGGCGGATGGCAATTTGATCAAACGTAGCGAAGTGAGGTATTACGGCGGGGTTGACCCCGTGACTGGCCAAACGGATGAAAAGCTCCCAGACAATTTCGATTTTGAAAGTGATTTCGGTCGACTGCGCCTTTAAGGATTGTCCTTCCTCAGATTATGTGGCCATCATGGTCATCGGGGTTAAGGGCCGGAAGCGATTCGTCCTGAACGTCGTCAACCAGCACCTGGACGCAGCAGCAACCGAGGAAGAGATTCGGCGGCAGCGGCAGCTGTACCAAGCCTGGACGGTACTGATCGAGGACAAGGCCAACGGGCCGGCCATAATTCAGCGTCTCAAAGTGCCGGGCGTGATCGCAATCAACCCGGAGGGTGGAAAAGCTTCGCGTATGCAGGCGGCTGCTTTCGAGTGGCAGGCCGGAGATTGGTTTGTGAACCGACGCGCGCCATGCACTGAGCCCCTCATCGAGCAAATTACTTCATTTCCAAACTCGCGCTATGACGACATGTGCGATGCGATGTCCCAGGCTGCGTCCTGGCTGTTACAGATGAGCGTCCGGACGCTAACGATCGCGAACGCCTTCACCGGCGAGGTGATTCAGTCATTTGCGTATCGATGACAATTGATACGGGCAATCTATTTTTCTCTACTTTAGATACCTAGCAGGCTGCTGAAAAACTACTCCTCTTGCGCAAGCCAATCGTGTTAAGAGTGGAGCATGCGAGGCGTAGATCATCAGCAGAGTCAGATGTTCAGCTATTTGTCGCCGGAGACGCGGGTGCGGAAAGATCATCCGCTGCGGGCGATCCGGTCCATGGTGGACGAAGTGCTTGCCCAGTTGTCGCGACGGTTCGACCGCATGTACGCGAGCGCGGGCCGGCCGTCGATTCCTCCCGAGAAGCTGTTGCGGGCGCAGTTGCTGCAGATGCTGTACTCGATCCGTAGCGAGCGATTGCTGATGGAGGAGATCGATTACAGCGTGCTGTTTCGCTGGTTTGTGGGATTGAACTTGGACGAAGAAGTGTGGGACGCGACCACCTTCACCAAGAACCGGGATCGGTTGCTGGAGGCCGAGGTGGCGAAAGAGTTTCTGGCGCAAGTGGTGGCGCGAGCGCGGACGAAAGGCCTGACTTCGGACGAGCACTTCACGGTGGATGGGACGCTGCTGGAAGCCTGGGCGGGGGCGAAAAGTTTTCAGCGTAAGGACGAAAAAGCTCCGTCTTCGCCGGACGATCCTGGCAACCCGACGGTGAACTTTCACGGGGAGAAGCGGTCGAACCAGACGCACGAATCGAAGACCGATCCCGATGCCAAGCTGGCGCGCAAGGGCGCGGGCAAGGAGGCCAAGTTGAGTTACAGCGGGAATTTGCTGGTGGAGAATCGGAACGGCCTGATCGTGAGTGCGGAAGTGTTCGAGGCCAATGGGAACGCGGAACGCGATGCGGCGCTGATCATGCTGGAGCAGATTCCCGGTACGAAGCCGGTGACCGCAGGCGGGGACAAGGGATATGACACGGCGGATTTTGTGGCCGAGTGCCGCCATCTGGGGGTCACACCTCACGTGGCGCAAAACGATGGGCGGAGAGGCGGAAGCGCCATCGATGCGCGTACCACGCGCTACCCGGGATATGCCGTCAGCCAACGGAAGAGAAAGCGCATCGAAGAGTGTTTCGGGTGGCTGAAGACGATCGCGTTGCTGCGGAAAGTGCGTCATCGCGGGATCTTCAAGGTGGACTGGGTATTCACCTTCGCCTGTGCCGCTTACAATCTGGTGCGCATGCGGAATCTGAGCCGAACGGTACTTCAACCAGGCTAAGTCGCGGACAGCTCGCACCACAAAGGGCCGGAATAAATCTTCCGGCATAGCCAAAACTCTCCTGCTCCCGAAGAGACACTCGAGAGACACAAGAAATACGTCGTGCGCATCAATTTTTCAGCAGCCTGCTAGGTCAGTTGTGGAGCTGTGCGAAAACACTGATCCTTCACCACCTACACATCCTTGTCACCAGCTCCAACAATCACAATCGGAGGTGTCTCCATTGTGTTTCCGCACAGAGGTAGCGCAGTCAAGGTCGCAGAACGCAAACCCGTCTGCTCGTGTGCCGAGAATTTGTGGTGCCGCCGGTGCTGCACAACCACAAGGGGCTACCCGATGACAGACGCATGGCATCGGTCGCACTCCGTCCGATGCTTCCTAGACCCCGTCTTATGTGTGCGTGAGGCATGCGGGTTGGGAGCGAGCGTATCGAGCGGCTCTCTCGGTGGGCGTAGCCCACTTGACATATGTTCCCACTACTGTTATTTTTGTCCCTATGCCAATTTCCGTAGTCATCAAAAACGACGATTTCCGGTTGATCGCAGAGTTCGCGCAGCCCGATGCGAAAAAGCGCCTGTCGTTGGGAGCGGCGCTCAGTGGCGTCACGGCATACAACATCTACCGGAATGCCCTCGGCCAGCTCATTCTCGATCCGGTAAAGGCCGTCCCTGCTTCTGAAATGTGGCTTTACGAGAACCCGCAGGCCCTCGCCAGCGTGAAACGAGGGTTGAGGGAGTCCGCGGAGGGGAAGAGCGTCTATCGTGGCTCGTTTGCCAAGCACGCCAAGGAATAGGCGTGCAACGGAAAATCAAATTCACGCCCACGGCAGATGAGCAGTGCAGGGCGCTCGAACATGCGAAAGCTGCGATCTTCGTGCAGGTTCGGAAGGCCATCGGTTACCTGGAAATCGACCCACACCATCCAAGCCTTAATACACACGAGTTCACCTCCCTGACTGGTGCCAATGGCGAGAAAGTGTTGGAGGCATACGCTCAAAACAACACGCCCGGCGCTTACCGCATTTTTTGGCACTACGGCCCCGATGAAACCAAGGGCAAGAAACGAACTCCCGTTGTCACCATCGTTGCGATCACACCCCATCCGTAGCCCACACAATTGCTGCGATCCGCGCAATCCGCTGCTCCAACGCCTGGGAATAGAATCGCGCTTGCAGATTTCGTAACTACTGCGATAGGCCTCCTGCGAGGTTCTGTTTGTCTAGTCCTCGGCCTCGTATGTCCAGATCTGCGCCGGTTCGTTCCCTTTCGCGGGGACTCCGACATAAAGCCGGTCGCGTTTCGAGAACAAGTAGCCGGTTCGAATGCCAATCCCGGAGGGAACGGACGCGACGAGAACATAATGATCCGGATCATTCTCCTGAAACACACTGATGAGCCCCTCCGCACCGATAACATAGACGCGTTTCCGGCCAGCATCAAAGTAGACGTCGTCGCATTCGCCCGCAGCACGCAACCGCGCCACCTCAGCGCCCGTTTCAGTGTTCAGGACAACTAGCATGGGAGTCTTGCGCGTAATTGTGAAGAGCCGGTGATCCTCCTCGTTCAGAGCCATCGCGTAATTGCCGCGCAGGCCCGCGAGGGGCCACTTCTTCACGGCCCCGGTTTTACGGTCGATCGCTTCCACAACGTTCCCAGCATCCGGCACATTCACATAGATATGGCCGCCCTTCGACTCCACTTGGAAAGACTCGGGATGTCCGTCGGTTTTGTAGTCCTGGCCAACGCGCTCATCCGTCAACGGGTTAATCATGGCGATACCACCGTTGTCCTCGCCGAATCCCACGAAAACCGTTTTCGACCTTTCGTCGTATCGTAAGTTGTCAGGGTCTTTGTCGAAGTCAATCGTTTTGCGAAGCGTATAGGTGGCCCCGTCGTAGACTCTTACTTTTCCGTCTTCCGCATTGGCGACGTAGAGTTTGTCGACCGCGGGGACATAGAGCGGTCCCTGTGGCTGGGCGAGACCCTTGATGCTATGAACTAGTCTTCCCGCGAAGACATCAATTACTTCTACGGTGTTGTTGCCAAGGGCCGAAACAAACAGCCTTTTCCTTTTGGCATCCGCAGTGAAGTGATCGAGGCGCCCCGCAACCGAGGGGACAGGAATCTGCTCTTCCAGTTGCAGGGGCAGGAACTCGCGCCCCAAGCTCTGCGCCCTCGCGGTTCTAGTCGGGTGGCTTACAATGAGCAAAAGCGTGGCCACCAATACCGCGCCTGCGATTAAGAGCTTTCTCATGTTCTCTCCCAAGACTTAGAAAGTTTGACGAATTTTGCCTTGTAACTTTTCGCCGCATCCCTGAAGCGCATTCTCGGTCTACGGTTGAAACACCAGAATCGCCGCTCCTTCTTTGTCGTGGGCCGGCGCGGCGACATAGTAACGATTCATGGCAGGCGACCAAAACGACGTGGCTGCGCCGGGCCTCGTCGCGACTTTCCCAAGGTCCTGATAGTGATCCGCGTCCGTCTGCCGGTAGGCGAAGATGTATCCAACGTCTTCGCCGCGACCGCCAGAGATATACACCCGCCTGCGCGCACCATCAAAATAGACTCCATCCTGACCCTCGACCGTGAGGGCATGCGCGACTTCCTTGCCCGATTGTGAATCGAGGACGATCATAAGCGGGGGCGTTCTCGTGCCAATAAATAATCGGTGCGATGCTTCGTCGAGCGCTCCGTCACCTGGAAGCTGACTGCTTACAGGCCAAGTGGCCAGGACTTCCCGTTTCCGCAGATCAACCACCTGAATTTTGTTCTCCGCTGGCAGGAAGGCAAAGAGGCTATGCGCGGAATCGTCGAGTAACAGTTCCGCGGGATGGGCTGCCACCTGAATGTCACCAACGTGCTTGTCGGATTGGCCATCGATGATTCCCACCTCGCCGTAGTCTTTGCCGGCATCCTTACCTCCGTATCCGACATACAGGAGTTTGCTTTTGGCATCGTAAGCGAGACGGTTCGGCCCAAGGTCCAGCTTGATGGAGGCCAGTAGTTGCAGGGTGTCTCCACGAAAGACCTTCACCATGCCATCGTCTCCGCTGGCCACGAACAGCTTGTTAAGAGAGGACACGTAGGCAATACCTTGAGGTTTGTGAAATCCAGGGATACTCTTCATCCACTTGCCGGTTTTCAGGTTCACGACTTCCAAAGAGCCATTCTCCAGGCCCGCGACGAATAGCCGCTTGCCCCTCGCGTCGACATCCATGTGGTCGATGCGGCCTTTCAAGTTTGGCAGGAGAATAGTTTGTACAAGCCGGAGCGGCGATTTCTCTTGTTCCTTGGTCTCACCGTTCACCGCCCCGGAGGCGAAAAGGCAATTTAGAGAAAGCAGAGCGACGAGATAAAAGAGACGGTGGCGCATGACCTTACTCCCCGGAGAAATCAACTAACAAGCTACGTGTTCTGCCCTTCCTCGATGCTGTGATTGGCATCTACCAGCGTGAACAGCACCCCGGAGCCAAGTGTGATCCACACTGCCAGATCGAGCGCCGGCTTCCAACCCGCATGCACTGCCACCGAAGCTGTGACCAAAGACGAGACCACCCCTCCGATACTCCCCACCGTGTTCATAAGCGCGGAAAGCGACGCGGAATAACTCGGTGCGAGGTCAATGCACGCCGCCCAGAAGTTTGCCGCCCCAAACATGGTGAATCCGGCGGCCAGTGCGATCATCGGCAGGGCTACTGCCGTTAAGTTGAGATGATTGCCGCTGTACAAAAGGACTGCCGCCAAGCCCATGCCGAGCCAAACGGCGATGCACCGAGCGCGGCGGCGATCGGTAATTCGCGTGAGGCGGTCAGAAAACCATCCTCCGATTGGAGACAACACGGCCATTGCCAGGAAGGGCGCCGACGTCCATGTGGCCGCTTGCATAACTCCCATGCCCCGCATCTTGACCGCGTAAAAGTAAAACCAGTTGTAATAGACGTAAAAAGCATAGCCCTGAAGTCCGTACCCGAGAATCAGTCCCCACACAGAAACGCTTGTCAGCATCTTGAGCCAGGGCACTTGGGCCGAGGCGCCGTGGCGCGAGCGACGATCCTCATTGCGCGAGCCGGGATGAATTAGCTGGAGCTCTTCCTCAGTCACACGCGGATGCTCCTCGGGCCAATCGGTCGCATACGACTGCCAAACCGACACCACCAGAAGCGCGAGCACCGCGCAGGTAACGAAAGACGCGCGCCATCCCCAATGGATCATCGTCCAGGCTATGAAAACAGGCGTCAGAGTTCCACCCAGCCCAAGACCGCAGACTTGCAGGCCGCTTGCGAATCCGCGCTCGTGTGGCGAGGTCCAGGATGCAATTACGCGGGTGACGTTAGAGGAAATGGCAGCCTCGCCGACTCCTGTAATAAATCGAACGAGGCGAAAACCTGCGAGCGTTCCGAGGCCCGTCATTACCGCCAGCCTGGGAACCAGGCCGACAGCCCCGGCGCCGACGGCAAAGCAGAGGATCGATGCGGTAAGTGTTCGCCGCGGCCCTAAGAGATCGCAAATGTACCCCCAGGGAATTTGAAACAGTCCGTATCCCCACAAGAAGGCACTAAATATCATGCCCATTCTCACGGTGCCGAAGGAGAATTCCTCCTCAATTAGCTTGCCCGCAATGCTCATGTTCAGACGATTCAAGGCAGTCACGGCCATAATTGCCATGACAATCGCCAGGATTCGCCAGCGGACCGCGGTTGGCTTACCGGTTTGAACCGCCGCTCCAGACACGTCGATTTCTCCTTTCACTAAGTTCGTTGTGTCCAAGCGTTCACACCTGGTTGCCCACTTGTCTCGCAAGGAAAACCATTCTAACGATGAGCGACGAATGCACGCGGGGGGGCCCTTGGGAACAACCGCCCGAACGCCTGAAGTTCCCAAGGGCGAAATTTCACCAGATCAATTTCATTCCGAACTGGATTTGTCGTGAAGTGGTGGAGGTCTGGTTCAAGGCCGTTGGCAGAGCGGTCCCGTCGAAGTCGTAGATCGAATTGTTCTGGCCTCCCGAGTTCAGGAACCCGGGTGACAGAAAGTTTGTGTGATTCAGGATATTGAAGAACTCGGCGCGGAACTGAACATTCAAGGCCTCCGAAATGTGAGTGTTCTTGTAGATAGAGAAATCGACAGTGGTGAGGGGAGGGCCATGAAATTCGTTGCGACGCGTGTTGCCCAGCACGTTCGAGCAGAATTCTGTGCCACTGGGGGGCGTAACGGGTGATGCGGGAAAGGACGTGGGCGCGCAGCCAAAGGGTGCGCTGGACGTTGCCACCGGAAATGAGTCGGGCGCCGTCGGCGGCGTGAAACAGTTTGTATGAATGTAGTTGACGCCGGACCCGGTCGGGTTGCAGCCGGGCAGCAGGCTGGCGAAATCCATGGAGAAATCGCCGTTGAAGCCAGTCCCTAGCGGATCATTGCCATCGCCGACCGTGGCCGTAAAAGGCGCGCCACTCGTCGCAGTCACGATCGTGCCGAGTTCCCATCCCGCGGTAAGCACGGACAATGCACCCGTCGCTCCCTTGAGCGACGGAATCCGCCACATAGCCGTACCCGAGAAGACGTGCCGAATGTCGTAGTCACATCCTCCCAGTCGAGCCGATTTGATGAGCATGAGCGGGACCGCGATCGAATTCTCGAAGGTGTCGCCCGTCACCGGCGCCGAACTCAGGTCGCGGCACTTTCCGAAAGTGTACGAGAGTTGGCCCTGAAGCCCTTGGCTGAGTCTCCTTTTGAGTTGCGTCTCAAATGCTTCGTAGGTGGAGGCTCCATCGAAAACGACTGGGCGGATGCCGGCTCCGCCTCCCCAGTTCGAATCAATTCTCGTGCCGGTCGTCGTGTCGGCGCATGTGCCCGATACGGGCGGATAGCACGGGAAGACCAGACCGACGCCACTCACCGAAGTGGGCTGAACGAGATTAATGTCGTCGGCTGCTGCCGACAGATGAACAGAGCGGGATCCGACATAGCCTAGCAACAGAGTCCAATTCTCGCCAAATTGTCGTTCGACATTCAAGTTCCAATTCATTACCAGAGCACGCTTGGGGTTTGTGTCAATGTAGCGATTTCTGATGGCCTGCTCGTTAAAATTTACGTTGGGGTCCGGCATGCCGGTTCCGAGAGTTGCAGTTTTGTCGGCGCCGATAATCTGGAACGGGGCTGTGGCAGCAGTATTCAAACCGAATACATACGCCAAAGGGAGCACATCGAACATCCCAAAGCCGGCGCGGATGGCTGTCTTTCCATCACGGAAAGGATCCCACTCCAGGCCGATCCGCGGTTCGAAATTCTCGGTTGTTGGGTTCTTCGTAATGGGGCTGCTTAGCCCCACCGGCCCACAGGCAGTCGCAGACGAAGCGCAGTTTGCCAGCGTTGTGATTTCCTGGAACCCCGCCGTATTCACGGTGTAACCATTAACCGTGTACCCGGGTACGGAATTCGCATCGGTCGGACGCGTGGTCATTTCATAACGCAACCCCATGTTAATAGTAATGTTCTTGCGGGCACGCCAGTCGTCTTGAACATATCCGGCAAATAGACTCTGGCGGAAGGCAACCTCGTGCGAGCCTCCCGGTGCGAGCGCGTTGAGTTGGTGGGGCGCATTGCCAAGGAAGTCAGACAGCGAATAACCGTTCATTCTGCCGTTGGGACTCAATTGCTCGAGCACGTTATAGCGCATGCGCTCGAAAGCAAATCCAAATTTGATGGCATGCGTTCCATGAGTAAGGAAGGCGTCGTCGTTGATTTGGCCGGATGTCCAGGCGTGGGTAAATCGGTTAAATCCGCCCAGTCCATAAGCTGTCGTGAGGCCGGATACCGGAATTTGAGGGGTCGCTTTAGCGCCCGGAGCGATGGCCAATGTGGCGTCGGTAGCAACTGCGTCTCCTGAGACCGGATCGTTGATTTTCCCCAAGGCGCGGCTCACTCCTATACGAAAGGAGTTGACTAGCGCCGTGCTGAAGACGTGTGTTTCTTCAAAGGTTCCCGCCTGCCTCCGAGAAAGGACCTGATGGATGGTGTTGCCGAGCGGATCTCCCTGCTTCAAGGGTCCGGAGTCGAAGAAGTAACTGCCCCACATGCTGTCGGAAGAAGAGATTTTGTGGTCTACCCGAGTCAGGAAGTTATTTTCGTTTGCGACGGCGTTCACGTTGGTGTTAATGGTTTGCGTACCGAAGCCATTGAGTGGCGTGCCCGGAGGCGCAACCGGCCACAGGGCAAGATACGGCTGAATGGCCGCTACTGCCGAAGCCCGCTGGTCTGCAGTTGGCACGTTGATCGACACCGAAGAGGGCTGGCTTTGGCGCAATCCCTCATACGAGCCAAACACAAACGTCTTGTCCTTAATGATGGGGCCACCAGCAGCTCCCCCAAATTGAATGCGGCGGAAAGGAGCGATCGTTGGCCCATCAAAGAAATTTCGTGCATCGAAGATGCTGTCGCGGTCGAAGAAAAAGCCTGTGCCGTGGAACCGGTTTGTTCCAGACTTGGTAATGGCATTGATGATGGCGCCTGAGGTCCGCCCATACTCGGCGGTATAGCCGGTAGTGATCACGGAAAATTCCTGCACGGCGTCCACTCCCAGGTTGGATCCGGTAGGTCCCCCGGGCGCAGCGTTCGAGTAGTCGTTAATCGAGATTCCGTTAACGCGATAGTTATTCTCGTTCGGTCGGTGGCCGGAATCCGTCAACTGGTTCCCGAACCCACGGTTTCCTTTGTTGGCATTGAACGAAGCCGAAACTTGATTGGGAACGGCCGTAACTCCCGGCTCAAGGGTCGCAAGCGATGCCCAGTCGCGGCCATTCAAGGGCAACTCGCGTACGGTCGTGGAGTCGACCGTCGAACTGATTGCTGACGTGCTGGTCTCCACTTGGGGCGGCAGATCCGTCACTTCCACTAACTGCTTGACCTGCCCCGGCTGTAAGCTGAGATTCAGGGTTTGCTGCGCACCGACCGTTAGGATGATGTCTTTCTGGACGACGGTCGAAAAGCCTTGCGCGGTCACAGTGGTCTCATATGTGCCCGGCAAGAGATTGGGCGCCGAATAGAAGCCGTTCCCGTTGGTTGGTATCGCACGCACCTCTCCGGTGCCTACGTTCTTGATAGAGACCGTGGCGCCGACGATCCCGGCTCCCGAAGAATCCGTGATCAGTCCGGACAGAGTTGCGCCCGCTACTTGGGCCATCGCTGGCTCAGAACCAGCGATGAGGCCTGCAATCAACACCACACAAAGTGTTGCAAAACGAAAGCATGCTGGCACGCGATTCTTTAGCGCCATAGAACCCTCCCTGGGTCGCTTCTCTTCAGAACTGGATCTTGATCTCCATGAATCCTTGCCAATCTGAAGAAAGACCTGGAATCACGCAATACCTGATGCATCCTATCGAAAACATTTCTGCATCCTTTGTCTTCTCGTTGAAAATGCGAGAGTTGCGACTCGATATCATTTGACCTTGTTTCCTCCCGGCGATATACTCAGCGACGTTTGTCACCCCCATGCCCTCTATTAGTACCCACGCAAAGATCCTTCGCTTCGGGGTTTTCGAGGTTGACCTGAGAGCCTCGGAGCTTCGGAAGCATGGTCTTCGCCTCAAGCTCCCCGAACAACCGTTTCAGATTTTGACGGTCCTGTTGGAACGGCCGGGTGAAATCATTACTCGCGATGAAATCCGGTCCCGGTTATGGCAAGGGGACACCTTTGTTGACTTCGACCACGGGCTCAACAACGCGGTGATGAAGTTGCGAGAGGTGCTGGGCGACTCGTGCGAGAGTCCTCGTTTTGTGGAAACCGTTCCACGGCGCGGATACCGCTTTATCGCCTCAGTCGAGGAGTCTCGTGTTTCAACGCTACTGCACGCGAACTCAGAAGTAGTCGCCGGCCCGTCCACACCCGGTGAGCCGCCGCCGACCCGGCCGGGCGGCGCTCGCGAATTGCTATCGCCGCCGGAGCGCAACGGGAGGTTTCTATTTTTTCGCCGCTCAGCTACCTGGGGTCTGGCAGTGGCGGCGGTTGTCGCTCTGTCGGCGGCAGTTCCCTATTTTGTTGGCCGTTTCGAGCAGACAGTCAAAGCCGAACGGAGCACTTCCCTGGTCGTTCTTCCGTTAGAGAATCTTTCGGGCGACAAGGAGCAGGAATACTTCGCCGACGGCATGACCGACGACCTGATCGCGAATCTGGCTAAGATCCATTCGCTGCGCGTGACTTCCCGTTCCACAGCCATGGCATATAAGGGTACCCGCAAACCGCTTTCCGAGATCGCCCGCGAATTGAAGGTGGATGCAGTGGTGGAGGGCACCGTGCTGCGCGTCGGCAGCCGGGTTAGAATTACCGCGGAGCTAGTACAGGTTTCCACGGATCGGCACCTCTGGGCCGACACTTACGAGAGTCAGATCGGCGATGTTCTGACTCTTCAAAACCGCGTCTCATCCGCGATCGTCAACGAGATCCGCATCACCCTCACGCCAGAAGACCGGGAACGGCTCGCGAAAACTCCCGCAGTGGCGCCAGAAGCCTACGAGTCTTACCTGAAGGGTCGGTACTACTGGAACAAGCGCAGCGATGAGAACTTGATGAAGGCCATCGGATATTTTGAAGATGCGACCCAGAGAGATCCGAACTATGCCCTGGCTTATGCCGGCCTGTCAGATTCCTACGCCATCATCAGCGCAACGATTTTCGGAACGATGCCGGCGGCTGTCTCGGGGCCGAAGGCCAAGGCGGCGGCCCAGCGTGCGTTGGAGATTGATCCCACTCTTGCGGAGGCGGAAACCTCCCTCGCTACTGCGAAATTCAACTATGATTGGGACTGGTCAGGGGCTGCTTCCGGGTTTGAAAACGCCATCCATATCAACCCCAGCTACGCAACTGCATACCAGCGTTACTCTCTTTATTTGATGGCGATGAATCGCCCCCGGGAGAGCTTCGAGCAGATCCACCGGGCGCGCGAGCTCGACCCACTATCCATCAGCATCAATTTCAGCTTGGGTTGGAGGCTGTACATGGCGCGTCAATACGATCGCGCCATCGAGCAACTGCGCAATACACTCGAGATGGATCCCTCCTACGAGCTACCCCATCTAGTCGCTGGGCAGGCGTTAGAGCAAAAGGGCCAGTTCGACCTGGCCATTGCAGAGTTGCGGAAAGCGGTTGATCTCTCCCATGGAACGCCGCTGATGCTTTCCGCCCTGGCGCACGCTTACGCTTGTGCCGGCAACAAGCCCGAGGCGGAGAAGATCTTGTCCCAGATGAGGGCGGAGGCGAAGAGTCAATACCTTTCGCCCTACTACTTTGCGGTCGTTTACGCCGGGCTGGGAGACAGCGAAACCGCGATGAACTGGCTTGAGAAAGCATTTGTAGATCGGTCCAACGGGTTAGTGTTCTTGCAGGTGGAGCCGGAACTTGATAGCCTTCGGTCGAACCCCCGTTTTGTTGCGTTGGAGAGGAAGCTCAACTTCCCGCGCTCCTGACTGAGTTATCCGCGTACATGCCCCGACTCGAGATCTGCAGCTCTGTGCCGCTGTTTAGAGCGTTAGGGGAAAGATCGCAGATGGATACCTGCTCCTAATTGTTCATGAGCGGAACTGCGTGACTCTCATCGTTCGCCTCAACCCCGGCAGCGCGATCTCCCCTCGGTGAGGCTACTCACGGGGCTGCGTGACGAGCGTTATGGCGGGCCCAGATTCGCGGGCAGTAAACTTCACCAGAGGATCATGAATTACCTTACGTCTGTTTAGGAGCGCCCAGAATCTTTGGGAGGGCTCCGATTTCGGAGACAATTCAGGAACCGGGAGGTAATCATGGACAGCTTCGGCTACAGCAGATGCTCGCAATGCGATGAAGAGAACTTTCTCGTGGATGGCTCAAAGTGTGCACGATGTCTCAGGCTAACTTATGGCTTGATTGACGACGAGGACGACGAGGAACAGCCTTCGAGAATTTCCTTGGATCGCCCGGCAGCTAGATAGTACCCCGCATCGTGTGCGCCGCCTGCGACAAACATCCTACTCTGTGGTGAGCAACGATCGTTCAGCCGAGAAATTAGTGACGTGCTGGAATTTGCGGGATCGCGACCCATGGTGCGGCAGTTCCATTGAGTCTATCGTATAGAAGGCGACCACTATGTCTTCGTCCACAATCAGTTCGTCAAACCAAGATGGACTGCGCCAGATCGCTCCGGAGCAGTTGCGCGCTGCCCTGGCAAACTTCTTGCCTAAAGGGGCCACGGGCGCCGAGCAGGTCCGGGCCATCGAAGCTGGGTTGCGAAGCCCGGCTGGGCAAGGTATGCGGGACACGATGGCACGATGGATTGTCGATGAGATCGTTCCGGTGGAGAGATTAGTTCCGCAGGCTTACTTGGCGTGGCGTCCTCCGGTTCGGGACGCGATGATGTTTGTGGTGGCGAGGCTGTCGCCGGCCCGGCTTGCTCCCAAGTTATTGGAGCAGCTTGAGCTTCCGTTGGACACTTCGGCGGAAGTGCGGTTGCTGCGGTTGATTGCAAAAGTGCCTGGATTGCAGAAACTGGGGCAAGTCATTGCGCGCAACCAGCATCTTCGTCCGGCGCTGCGGAATGCGTTGGAACGGCTGGAGAATGGGATTCGCGATGTGCGGCCGGAGGATGTGCTCGCGATTATCCGCCGAGAGTTGGGGCCGCGGGTCGAGAAATACTCCGTGAAGATCGTACCGACGATTCTTTCGGAGGCCAGTGTCAGCGCGGTGGTGCGTTTTACCTGGTGCAACCCGGAGAGCGGTAAGCGCGAGCGGGGAGTTTTTAAAGTTTTGAAGCCGCACATCCCGGAGTATTTTGCGGAGGACATGGAGTACTTGCAGGGGCTGGCGCAACACTTCAGCGACCGCGAACACAATTACGGATTTCCGGCGAAGCTGCTACCCGATACGTTCAAGAAAGTCCGGCGGTTGCTGCGTCACGAGGTGAATTTTGCGCGGGAGCAGAAGACGCTGCTCGAAGCGGGTAGCCTGTACCGGTCGATGAAGGGCGTTCGTGTCCCACGGCTGATTCAGCCGCTTTGTACACCCGGAATTACGGCGCTTACCGAGGAGCGCGGGATCAAGGTAACGAACGCGGCAGCGCGTCTGCCCGTTGCGAAGCGCAGAAAAGTTGCGGAGCAACTGATTGAGGCGCTGATCGCGGTGCCGCTTTTGTCGGCGCAGGAAAATGCCATTTTTCACGGCGACCCTCATGCCGGCAATCTGCTCTATGACAATCGCACCGGCGAGCTGACGATCATCGACTGGGCGCTACGGGAACGTTTGAGCCGCGATCAGCGGCGGCATCTCGCGCTCTTATTTCTGATGGTGACCTTGCGCGACCCGGTCGGCACGGGCAATGAGGTCTTGGCGCTCAGCCAGCAGCACATCCGAAGAACATCACCGAGGGGGCGAATGGTCGGGGAATTTGTCACAAATTTTCTTAACGAATTGCCGGCGGCACGATTGCAAGGCGGGGGCGTGGATGCGATGCTTCTTCTGGAGCGCCTTGCCATGAAGGGCGTCAAGTTTCCTGGACCGTTGATTATGTTGTCCAAGGTGATGTTCACGTTGGATGGAATTCTGGGCGACATTGGAGGGTCCGACAGCGGGTTAGGTTTCGCGATCGCGCGCCACGTGGCCCAGCATTGGATAACGAATCGCAAAGAATTCCGCTCGCCTCTGAGGACTGGGGACTGGGTCACGCTACAGTGCAGCGTTTTGCTTTATACGGGCCGCCTGTGGCTTCACTGCGAGCAGGCGATATTGGACCGCTTGCTGCCTGCAGGTTCGACGACGGCAGCGACTTCAGCACAATGAGGGCCTTGGCACGTTAAATCGGGTTTGGTCGACGATGCTTAAGCTTATGTCTGTTGGATGCTCTGAGCGCGACAGGGATTGCGTCCCGTGATCTTGCTTGAGTTGCCACATGCCCTCCTCGGGCTGAAACTGCACGCATGGTTCTTCTATCCCCCGTCCTGTCGGACTATCCGACCACCATCTGGCGCGGGTCTCCGCCGCCATTAGCAGCATCGTTCCAATCGCTTTCCGCCGCTGGAGGAATAAAGCTCATCGCCCGTTCCGTCAGGGCGGTTATCGTGAGACTGGGATTGACACCGAGATTGGCTGCCACTACGGATCCATCACAGATGTACATGTTTTTGTAATTGAAGACGCGGTGGCGTGAATCGATCACGCCGTGCGTGGAATGATCGGCGATCACGCAGCCTCCGATGCAGTGGGCCGTGCCCGGAACGTTGAACAGGATCTCTGGCAACATGCTCATGGGGAAACCGCCGGTGAGTTTCGCCAGGGTCTTGGCAAACTCGTTAGCCTTCGGAATGTAAGTGGGCACATTCTTACCCCGGCTGACGAGAAACTTCCTGATCGGCCAGAACCAGGGGCGTTGCCAACGCATCTCGATCTCTCCATCGAGCGTCTGCATGCAAAGCAGAATCACAAATTCCTTGGCCCATCCCAGCGGTTGCAACACACGCACCGTCTTGAAGGGGTGGCGGAGAATTGACTTTATGAGGTTCCTCACCCAGAGTGCAATTCGACTCGGGCCGGGGCGGCCATCGGTGAGGATGGTAGTCAGAAAGCCCATGGCGTCGGAACCACGAGGGTAGCGGACTGCTTCAATATGGGTGTGCTCGTCGATATAGACGCCGGAACCGATTGCGATGCCCTGCGACACATCCTGGGAATAGCCGGGTGTGCGTGCCCCGATGAGCGATTCGGAATTGGTGCGCACGTGTTGGCCCAACTGGCTGCTTATGGCTGGCAATGAGCCTTTTTCTTTGAGATGAAAAAGAAGTTCCATGGTGCCCAGCGCGGACCCGGAGAAAACTACACCGCGGCAGGTGAAGCGCCGGGGCTGGAGGCGGATCCAGGCAGTGGACTTCACCGTACCCACTTCATATCCTGCGCTGCCATCGGCGCGGCCATCGAGCGGTTTGACGTTTACTACCCTAGTTTCGGGAAAGACCTGCGCACCATGCTTCTCAGCTAGATATAGATAGCCCAGGTCGAGCGTATTTTTCGCACCGTAGCGGCAGCCCATCATGCAGCCACCGCAGCCGATGCAGGTGGTTCGCGCCGGACCTTTTCCTCCGAAGTATGGATCTGGGACGGTTTTGCCGCCCAGTTCTCCCTCCGCAGGCTGGAAGATGCTCACCTTCGTGCAGTAGAAAGTATGCCCAGAGCCTGAGGCTTCCGCAGCTTTTTTCAGGAGAAAATCGGCGGGTCCGAGGATTCTGTTCTCCGTCACTCCTAGCATGCGCTCGGCAGTTTCGTACTGCTGGCGCATTTCCGTTTTCCAGTCGGCCAGCCCCGACCACGATCCCGCTTCCCATACTTTTTCGGAGGGCTGAAGCAGCGTGCAGGCGTACGTGATTGATCCGCCACCGACTGCGCAGCCATGGAAAATGGTTGCGTGTTTGAAGAATTGGATGTTGAAGAAGCCGCGCAGGCCGAGATTCGGACGCCAAAGCCATCGACGGAGGGACCAACTGGTGCGTGGCAGATTGTCCGGCGTCCAGCGCCGGCCCATCTCGATGACCCCGACTCTATACCCTTTCTCCGCCAGACGCAGCGCGGAAACACTGCCTCCGAAGCCCGAGCCGATAACGATAAAATCGAAGTCGAAATCGAGTTTGCCATCGCGAGTAGTCACGGATTCCTCGTCGCTCGGTTCCAGATTTCTCGCGCTAGTTTGTGTGATCGTTCTATTCATACCTTGACCGTCTCCACTTTCTTCTGGCTCCGAACCTTTACATCAATCACTTGTTCAATCTTCCGCAGCGCCTCCGCACTCTGTGACGAATCGGGTCCAAACATCTGAAAGACATGGGTCATATCCTCCCAGGTTTCGAGGACGACATCGGCTCCCTGCATCTGAGCGCGATCCGCAAAGTCTTGAATACTCGCGTACAAAATCTCGGCCCGGCCAGCCTGTATATAAATAGGAGGAAGCCCGCGCAGGTCAGCCCAAATCGGCGAAACCAGCGGATTCCGGCGTTCGGCGGAGTCGCAAAACCACCCTGCCCACTGTTCCAGCATTCGCTCCTCAATCCAGTCAAACTCGCCCTTACCGATGAGGTCGGTTTCAAAGTCAGTGGGCGGAGAGAGCGCAATCGCCAGTGCTGGCAGGGGAAGCTTCGACTCCCGTGCCGCCAGCAGCAAAGCCAATGTCAGATTGCCGCCAGCCGAGTCGCCGGCAAAAATCATTCGGTCAGGATCGGTACCGTGCCCGAGCAGCCAGCGGTAGGCGTAGAGCGCGTCTTCAATCTGTGCCGGGAAGCGATGCTCCGGTGTGAGACGGTAATCTAGCGCAAGGGTTCTGGATTTCGCAGCCTGCGTGATCAGCGCGATAAAGTTGGCGTAAGCCTGCGGATAATATGAGTATCCGCCGCCGTGAAAGTACAGGACGCTCACGCTTGGCTCTGTATTCTTGCCGGTGAACCAACTCCCGCTGAATTTTCCCTGCACGACCGGCGTGATGCTTACTTCCGACAATGCGGGTGATCGAATCACGATCGAGTCCAAATAGCGGCGCGAGTCCTTCACTTGGTCCATCTGGAAGGCAGTCAGCGTGTGCCGCTTCAACACCTCTGTGGCCAGTTCAAAAAACCAACTCCAGCCGGGGAGGCGTGGGCCCTTGAGCGCCCGGCGAGCGGATGCTTCGAGAATGCATTGGCTCAGTAAGGAGGCACTGCGAAGGCGATCGCTGAGTGGTCCTCTGAAGTGTATCTGGGCAGTCATGTGAATTGCCATTCTCTTACGCGCGTGAGGCCGCGTATGGAACATAATCCGGAATCGGCAAGCGAACCGGCGAATGCGGCGGCGGAGCACCGACCACGGTGCGCACGATGCCGTCCGCATGTTGCCACCAGCCGTGGAAGAGGTGATCGCCGGAAGAACGATCTGCAGAATGACGATCGCCAGAATAACGACCTCCGGCGTCGCGACCACCTGTATAACGAACCCGGAGTTCGCTCCAGCCATTGAGATCGAAAGAAGTGACGCATGGGATAACGATCACCCATCGCGTGTCGAGTCGAAGGCCTTCGCGCAACGCCTTGAGCGCGCTCTCTTTTCCGCTCCAAAGCAGGGCCGTGAGCCGATCCCGTTCCGTCGCAGATGCGCGTGCGACCAACTCCTGTTCTTCGAGGGTGAAATAGTCGGCGACAAACGCGTCGCTGCGCGGCTCAATCATTTCCAGATCGCAACCCATCTCCACGGCGGAGGCCGCCAAGGCGCAAGCCGCGATACCAGCACGGTGGCTGAGTGAAATCGTGACCGCCGCTGGTCGGTTCTCGAAAAAGACCTCCGGCGCACCGGAGGCGGCCGGGCGTATTTCTATTTTCCTAAAGAGAGGATAAGCAGGCATATCCAGGATAACGGACAGGGTGCGTTTCGCCGTCCACCGTCCCAGTCGCCAGTCGGCACGGCGCTTGGCAACGCGCATGGCGTTCAGGCAGGCAGCTTCGGGTGCGCTCAGCCAGTCATTGTCTGCCGGTACGTCGGCTTCGCTTTGTTCCAACCAATACACGTTCATCAAATTCACCCGGCCTCAGCACCTGAGTTTGTCTGGTGACGAGGCTCTGTTCCATCTCGAAGGGGTAGCCAGTCACACATAACTCTCTGCCACTAGGCCACTGCGGCTAGCTTGCTCCTCGATTTTTCCGTTTCCGACTCCTCCTCTCTCGCCATACCGCGTTCGACCGCATGAATAAGATAAGGACGCAGGCTGGCGGGCGGAATAATGTAATTAAGAGCGCCGACATCGAGAGCCCGCTGCACGCTGTGCACGCGGTCAAACTCGGTGGCCATTTCGCCCAGTTTCTCGGAGTACACAACCTTGAAGAGTTCCTCCCGCTGTGCGCGCAACCGGCCTTTCTCGGCGCGATCAGCCTGAGCGATCGCCTGGTCCAGCGCCTGCAGGCGCGCATCTTTCTTGGCCCTCGCCTCTACCTCACCGGCAAAAACCACGGCTGCCGCCGGAGCGCCGCCGATGACGGAGGCATACGTGCCCTCTAAGGCGGCCACTTCGATGTTTTCATTCAGCGCTCGCGAGAAAACCACGTACGCGCCTCCGTGATAGCGCGAAATCACGCAAAAGACAATGGGACCCTTGAAGTTGATCACGGCCCTCCCAATCTCCGCGCCGTACTCAAGCTGCAGCCTGCGCATCGATTCCGGCGAGCCATCAAATCCCGACAGGTTGGCCAGCACCACTACCGGTCGATTGTGGGTGGCCGCGTTGATCGCGCGCGCGATTTTCTTCGAAGATTGCGGGAACAGTGTGCCGGAAGTCCATTGCTCCGGTCCGTCGGCGGGAACAAATCCCAACCGCGGCATTGGATGCGACTCGATTCCGATAAGACAAACGGGATAGCCACCGAGATGCGCATCCCACACGACCCCCGTTTCCGCAGCGCGCATACCGGCCCAGCGCTCCAGCGGCGCATGATCCTGATCGGTGACCGCCCTCATCACCTTGCGAATGTCAAAGGATTTCTTGCGCCCAGGGTTGGTCTTATCCGACATGATGTCGCCGACCAGTTCGAAGCCGTGCTCACCATTGCCATTGCCGTTACCGCCGTGAGGATAAATTCGTACATCTCGATCCAGGGGATCGACCGTCGAGGCACGCCGGGGGAAGCGCTCGCCGGGAGTCACATAGGTGTGGTCATAGTGGCGCAGCAGAATGTGGCAGGCTTCATCGAGGTCGCGAGCCCAGTACTGTGCCTGGCCATTGATGCCCATGATGCGATCGTAACCACCGATCCCTTGATTATCTTCGGCCGAGATACTGCCGGAGAACTCCAACGCCCGCTTGCCGGTTAGGACCATCGCTGCCTTCGGCGTCATGATCAGAATGCCGCGGGTGTGCATGAGCATGGTGGCCTCGGCATTCCAGTAAGGTTGCGCGCCGACGTTGATCCCGTTCACCACCAGATTGACCTCGCCGCCCGCCTGCGTGAACTCCACCAAAACCCGCAGCACGCGAGCAATCCAATCCATGTTTTCCACTCCGCTATCCATCGAGATCTTGGCGCCGGCCGAGAGGGTAAACCATTCCACTGGAATGCCCTTCGCTCGAGCCAGATCCAGGGCTGCGAGAATGCGCTGGCATTCCGGTTCGGCGAGGGCGCCCATGTCCTTGCTCGGGTCGCCCAGCAGCACCACGCGCGTCATGCCCTCCGGATACTTGGCTGTAAAGTTGCGGATGATTCCTACAATGATGTTGGCTTTGTTTTGACCATAGGGACGATCGACGGCGACAAGGTGGCCTTCTGAATCTAGATCGTGCTCGACAAAATCGCCAGCAGGAAATTCCGCCCTCGTGTGTTCGGGAGCGGGCGTGAGCATTTTGATGATTTCGTATGGATAAATGAGCCCGCGCTGGCGCATGCGAACGACTTTCTGGTCGTATTCGGTGAGTGGTCTGATGGGTTGCAGTTTGTCGGCGAGGAGGAAGGTGATGAGCATGCCGCTGCCGCCCGGACTCGAGATGCGCACCACCATATCGCGCAACTCGCCGGTCGCTGGATTGGGAATACGGACGCGCACGATCACTTGCTCCAGCCCCAGACCTTCGGCGGTAGGTGCAAGTCTACGCACCAGATCGCGCAATTCATCCCGCTCAAGATTGAGCGGCGGCCACACGTTCAGCAGTATGCGATTCCACTGGAGACGTTGATAGGTCGGCCGCCGCGACTGAAATAGCCTGATGCTGGCCATCGTTTCCATTAACATGCGCTCCAGATACGGCAATTGCACGATACGGCCCGCCTCATCTCGCACCGGAGTTACATCGCGCACTTCCGCGCACGCGAACAACCGCTCATCCTTCGGATTCTCGCGGGCCACGGCATGAAGCAGGTACACATCTTCAACCGACGGCAGCCGTTCAATCTTGAAATTGCTAAGCCGCCAGAGATGCAGCCGTTTCCCCATCATCGGGTGGATTCCGCGGTAGAGCTTCTCCTCTTCATACGCGTTCCCGTTGGGACGATAAGTAAAATGCATAGCGGCTATACCCTGGGCGTGTCCAATGCCCGCCGCGGTCACCACGATGCGCCGGATCGAGCGCCGGAAGCCAACCTGGTTGAGCACCGACCGCGCTTCCTGCTCGGTAGCTTCGGCGTCGCCCAACCTGCCGGAATGGAAGACATAAAAATCAATAACGATGTCATGATCTGCCGGCACTTCCGCGATCATCGGAAACAGCGCCCGCGCCGCCTCCGCGAGCCGGGAGTACTCGGCGTGGGTCGTGAACACGTGAATGCGCTTCCCCTCATGATGGTACTCAGCCAATGCGCAGCACTGTCCGCCCGCCGCCTGCCCGTCGACAGTGCTGTTGTCCACAGTAAGGTTATTCAAAGTGCTGTTATTCAGAGTAATGGAGCGAAAGTTCGTGAGCCTTCGAATCCGGTAATACCGCCAGGTCAGCGCCCCCAACATCAACTTGCGCGCGGCTTCGTCGGCAGCCGCGAACCGGCTGGAGATTAGGCCGAACAGCGGTTGCGGACATTCGACCAACGCACGAACTCTTTCGTGCCGGTCCGCGGCATCGGGATTGGCAGCCAGATAGGCGAGGTGTTCCTCCATTTGTTCGTACACCCGCCGTCGTGCGCGCTCAAACAGCGGTTGGTCGAAGTACCGATAACGCACTTCCCGGGCGAGGTCGGTGACCGCGGGAAAGAGCCCATTGGTCATGGAGGCCATCCGGTCGAGAAGCGTCCGAAAGGATTCATTAATGCGCGGCGATAGCGTCTGGGCGCTCTGCAAGCGACCCTCGAGGATGCTTACAACGAACGCGATTTGCTGCTCCACACGTTGATGCGATTTGTAGATCCAGAGCAAGCTCTCTTCGAGTTCCGGGGAGCGCTCCAGTGTCTTTACCCCGTAGTGAGCCAGCGCGCGTTGGAGCGCGCTCACGAAAGTCGAGGGGAGTCCTTGACCGCGCGTCTCCAGCATCCGCAAGTACGAGAACAGATAGGCCTCGGCGCTGGGCTCTTCACCGCTGGCGCGATGGTTCACCTCCGGCTCGCGTTGGAACAGCGAACATATGTCTACAAAGATGTTGAGGATCTCGTCTTCGCACTGTCTTATTTCGTCGCTGTCCACGGGGCAATGCTCGCTCCATTCGGCGAGCAGACGCGCGGTGGGTTTCGGATCAACATCAAAGCCCAGCATGAGCTGACGGAGTTCATCCAGGCTGCGACGGCAAGAGGATTGGATGGCTTGTCCGCTTCCCTCCGGAATGAGCGAAGCGCCAAAGATCACTGTCTCCGCGTCCGCAACAATATCGCCATCGGCGGCCGGGTCGATCTGCAGGAGCGGGGCCCCGGTGTCCACCTGCACGTTGGGTATGGTCATCACCTGCCGGACTTTTCCGGCGAATGGCGCTACGACCTGCATCTCCATCTTCATCGCTTCGAGCACGGCCAGGCGGTCGCCAACCGCAACCGTGTCGCCCGGCTTCACGGAAATGGAAACTACTACCGCCGGGGTTGGTGCGTGCACTACGCCCCCGTCATCTCGATCAATGCGGTGAGAAACACCGTCGACCTCGATCCGATAACTCAATCCGTGGACCACGGAGACGATGCGAAAACGGCGCCCGAAAACGGTGAGCCAACTTTCGAACCGGCCTAGACGATCGATCTGAGCATCGATCCGTGAACCGTTCACCTCTACGCGGTACAGCTGCGGGCCAAGGCGATAGGTTTTAAGTGAGTAGGAATGGCCTCGATGGCAAAGTTCCGCAGTCCGTCCGGCTTCGCTACGGACCTGCGGCCGCCCGCGCACCGCCGAGGCGTAAAACTGCGCCTGCTCCAATGCCAACTGGACATCGTAGGCTTCGATCGCGGCTTGAACCAGAGCCACATCGGCGTAATGCCTGGAGACATGTTTTCCGGTTGCCGCCAAAGTGTCCAGCCACCCGTTATGAAATTCGCCAGACTGCACGTCGGGACGGCTCAGCAATTCCAGCAAGAACGCTTTGTTGCAGGTTCCATGCCTGATGACTACAACGCTCTCGCGCAATGCCCGCTGCAGACGGGAGAGCGCTTCTTTCCGGTTCTGACCGTAGGCGACGATCTTGGCGATCATGGAGTCGAACTCCGAAGGCATGACATCGCCTTCCGCCACTCCGGTGTCGATGCGCACCCCTGGCCTGGGCAGAATTCTGAAGCGCTCAATCGCGCCTGGTGCCGGAGCGAAGCCGTTGTCCGGGTCTTCTGCATTCAGCCGCACTTCAATGGCATGCCCGGTCGTGCGCGGCGGTTCGCCTTCCAGTCGGCCACCGTGCGCGACGTAGATCTGAAGTTTGACGAGATCTAGGCCGGTGGTGCATTCGGTGACCGGATGTTCGACCTGCAACCGGGTGTTCATCTCCATGAAGGAGAAGCGATTGATTTCCGGTTCGTAGAGGAATTCGACAGTGCCCGCATTGTGATAGCTCACGGCTTGACTCAAGCGTACCGCGGCTTCGCGAAGGGCCTGATCTTGCTCAGGAGAGAGCGCGGGTGAGGGTGCTTCTTCGAGGATCTTCTGATGCCGTCGCTGCACGGTGCAGTCGCGTACGCCGGCGGCCCAGGTCGTGCCGTAGTGGTCGGCAATTATTTGGACCTCGACGTGTCGCGCGCCTTTAATTTGTTGCTCCAAAAAAATAGTTGGGTCCCCGAAGGCCTCGAAGGCCTCTGCTCGGGCGCTGGAAAAGGCTTGCGGGAGCTGATCTGCCGAACGGACGAGGCGAATCCCATGGCCGCCGCCTCCGGCCGTCGCCTTAATAAAGAGCGGATAGCCCAGCCGCTCGGCATGGACGTGCGCCTCATCGATGGTTTCCACCGGTCCGTGGCTCCACGGCGTCACCGGTATCTGCAGCTGCTCGGCCAGTCGTTTCGAGGCAATCTTGTCGCCCACACGGCGCATCACATCGCCATCCGGCCCGATGAACACGATGCCCAACTGGCCGCAAAGGTCGGCGAATGCAGGGTGCTCGGCCACGAAGCCCCATCCTGCCCATACCGCGTCCGCACGCGCCACGGCGAGCGCGTGTGTAAGCCGCTCATAATCGACGTAGCTGCTCTTGGGCTGATGGGTGTCGGGATCGAGGATCTGAACTGGACCGAGACACACGGCCTCGTCAGCTTCACGCACAAACATGCTGTGGCGATCGGGCTCGGTGAAAAGCGCGATCGTGCGCAAGGATGTGCCGTTTTCCTGGTTGAAATCGTCGACTGCGTGGATGAAACGCATAGCGGCTTCGCCGCGATTGACGATGGCTACGCGTTGAAATTCGCGTTTCATAAGTCCCCCGATCAGGAGATCGTCAGGACAACTGGTTCGTTCTTCAGGCAGCGATGGCGTCCAAAGACATCGCAGCCTGTAGTGCCTTTACGCGCTCGGCATCAACCGCGTTGGGAACCGCGATCGTGCGGTACCCGCTCAGCTGCAGGTACAGGTTTCCTTCCCTGTCCATAATCTTCGCGTCGAAACTGCCCCGAGCTGGCTCAGGTGTGACCAGCGCGTACAAACGGGTGTCAGCCGGCGCCGGTATCAACAATGATGAGACGCGATCAATGTGCAGCGGCAAGCCCATCCGGCTCTGTGTGCCCATCTCCCAGAGCCCGGCAGTCTGGAAGCAGAGTTCGATCAGACGCGGCGCCATAACCGTCGTCAGCGCGGCGGGCAGATGGTTTGGCGGCAAGCGGTTCGCCATCAGCCCCACAATCCGTTGCCCATCCCACCACGCACACTCCAGAACCTGGTATGCGGGTCCGTGGAAGTAGAGAGGATAGATCTCGGCGGCTTCGATGTTGTGCCCACTGGGATTGCCCAGCGGCGGCGCGGTCATCGCGTTGGGTGCCTGTTTCGCCAGCCGTACTCGCGCTGTGAAGTGCGTGGTGACTTGTGGTTCAGCCTGGCCCGGAAGCAACCGTTGGCCGGTCAAGCGGCAATCTGCCAGCAAGCTGTCGCCCTCCGGGTGGATAGCTGCCTCGACCGTAACCGTGCGTGGTTCCATCCGATAAAACTTGAACGGCCCCAGGAAGTTCACGTCTTCGAGGGACTCGATACGCCAGCCGGGAAGCAGGCTTAGCGCAGCTTCGGCAAATGCCTCGATGCCCATGACCCCGGGCAATACCGGCGTGCCATCAATTTGGTGGTCATGCAAAAACGGCTGAATCACCGGGTCGAGCGTGGTTTCGATCTTGAGGCCACTCTGCAAGCCCGCAACTGCGAGCTTACCGATGATTGGTCCGTGATCGGACAGCGTCAGGGTTTCTGCGGCTGATGTACTCAGCCCTCCGGTGGCATCCCACTCACTCAGCAGAACACCGAGACGTAAGGCGACAACAATTTCGCCGCGTGTCCCTCCCGCGGTCAGTTCGCGGCGAATCAAAGGAATGCCCGCCTCGGGCGGCAGCATATCGATGCCGGCCAGTTCCATCATCTTCGGGATGGAACCACGCGTGGCCATACCAATGCCCCCCCACGCCGTCCAGTCGACGACGATGCCTCGCGTGGCTGGCCGCGTGGTGCGGAAACTTGAGGTGATCTTGCACAGCAGGTCATTGGCCGCGCTGTAGTCAGTTTGTCCAGCGTTGCCGAAGCGGCCAGCGATTGAGCTGAACGCCACCGTCGCCCCGAGAGGCATGTCGCCGATGGCATGTAGGAGATTGAACCAACCGTCGCTCTTGACGTCGAAGACCAGATCGAATTCACGCGCATCTTTGTCTGGCAGGAAGTGGCTGCGCTCGGTGCCGGCGGCGTGCAGGAGCACATCGACGCGACCGCTGCGCTCGCGCACTTGTTTGATGATTTTCGTCACAGCGTCTGCATCCGTGAGGTTGACGCTGAAGTAATGCGCCGTGCCACCGGCGGCTCGCACAGCCTCGATAGCGTTGCAGGCTGCTTGGGCGCGCTCGAGAGCTGCCAACTCCTTTTCAACCAGGGCCGGCGTGGCGCGCTCACCGCGTGCCTGGATGCGTGCAAACAGATCGCGTTTGAGGCCGTCCTTGTCGCTCACGAAGCGCTTGAGGTCCGGATTTGCCGGATCGGGTTCGGGCACCAGATCAAGCAGGTAGAACGTGCCTCCGGAGGCTGTTGCCAAATCGGCAGTGATTGCTGACACGATGCTTCCGGCTGCTCCCGTAACGAGAAACACGGTGTTGCTGTCGAGAGTTAGACCGGGCTTGCCATCGGCTGCCGGTTGTTCTTGCAGCCCGACGGTCCACCGCAGCCCGTCTTTGTAGCCGATTTCGATCGCGCCAGGATCGCGAAGGGTTTCCTCAATCAGTAAATCGGCGACCTCGGATGGCTTTCGTTCCGCTTCAAAGTCGACCGTCTTTACCAGGGCGTCCAGCCGCTCTCGCTTGTAGGTTTTCGTGAAGCCCGTCACCGCGCCGCCTAATGGCGCGAACGCGCCGGCGTCGTCGTAGCCGTGCTGTCCACCGAGCCGCGTCGCAGCGACGAGGAAGGTGCCCGGCGCCGCGACCTGCTCGTACAGAACGCGCATGCCGGCATAGAACGATTTGACGCGCAGCCGCAAGGCTTCGCGCCAGCTGGCGAGGTTCATGGCGCTGACGTCCCCCTCGTTGTCCAGCGCGGGCAGCCAGTAGACTCCATGTATCGGGCCCGCGGCCAGCCAATGCTTTAGAAGGTTTTGCAGTGCGTCTGCATCCTGCTTCGCGTTGCTATTGAAATCGTTGCTACTCAAATCAATGCGTAGAACTTCGACGCCCAGCGTCTTAAGCTTTTTCGCCAACGCATCCGCTACCCCAGACTTATCTGGCATAAGAACTACGCGACGACCGGATCTTAGCGTCACGCCGGTGGGCTTGCAAATGGCAAGCGGCGGGCGCAGGTTAGGCACTGGTACGCGGCGCGGAATCTGATTGGCGGCGTCGAAACTGGCCACCGGCCGGGCCGTAGTTGCTTTTGAACCCGCCGCCATGGGCGGCTTTTTCGGCGGTTCAACCGCCGAGGAGCTGGCAACGGGCGCTTTGGCTACGGTGGGCTGCCGGTCACGAGCGAATTTGATTACGTGCGCTAATGTCGGGAAGTCGCGCAGCTTGAGATTCTCATCGCGCGGAATCTTGTACGCAGCTCGCACGGCAGCGAACATCTCTGCTTGTTTGACGGTGTCGATGCCGAGGTCTGCTTCGAGGTCGAGATCCAGGTCCAACATGTCTCTGGGGTAGCCCGACTTCTCGGCCACGATCTCCAGCACTTTCTCTTGTATCGCACGGTCCGTTGCCGCTTGTGCCGTTGCCGTTTGAGCAATAACCGCCGGCGGCGCGGGCACTGCCTGCTCCGTAATAGTCGGTGCCGATGGTGGCACCGACAACTCAGCTAGGTCAGGGCGGTTCTCGAACACGAAGCGGATGACGTGCGCCAGTGTGGGATAGTCGCGTAGTTTGCGGTTCTCATCACGCGGGATGCTGTAGATCTCGCGGATGGCGGCGAACATTTCTGCCTGCTTGACGGTGTCCACACCGAGATCAGCTTCGAGGTCGAGATCCAGGTCCAGCATGTCTTTCGGATAGCCGGTCTTCTCCACTACTAGCGCGAGAATGCGTTCCTTCACGGCATCGCCGTGATCCTGTGTCGCGGGAATTACCACGGGCGGCGCCGGCGCAGCCTTCATTTCCTGCTTGACCGCCGACGGCGCTGCGGGCGAAGCCGCAACCGCAATCGCCAGATCAGGCCGCTTGTCAAAGACGAACTGGATGACGTGCGCCAGTGTGGGATAGTCGCGTAGTTTGCGGTTCTCATCACGCGGGATGCTGTAGATCTCGCGGATGGCGGTGAACATTTCTGCCTGCTTGACGGTGTCCACACCGAGATCAGCTTCGAGGTCGAGATCCAGGTCCAGCATGTCTTTCGGATAGCCGGTCTTCTCCACTACTAGCGCGAGAATGCGTTCCTTCACGGCATCGCCGTGATCCTGTGTCGCGGGAATTACCACGGGCGGCGCCGTCGCAGCCTTCATTTCCTGCTTGACCGCCGACGGCGCTGCGGGCGAAGCCGCAACCGCAATCGCCAGATCAGGCCGCTTGTCAAAGACGAACTGGATGACGTGCGCCAGTGTGGGATAGTCGCGTAGTTTGCGGTTCTCATCACGCGGGATGCTGTAGATCTCGCGGATGGCGGTGAACATTTCTGCCTGCTTGACGGTGTCCACACCGAGATCGGCTTCGAGGTCGAGATCCAGGTCCAGCATGTCCCTCGGGTAGCCGGTCTTCTCTACTACCAGCGCAAGAATTCGTTCCTTGACGGCATCGCCAGGGGCGACCTGTGGAGATGTCACAGGGGGTGCCGGTTTCTCGGCCACTACGGCGGTTTTCCTCGTTGCGGGTTTAACTTCTTCTTCGGTTGCCGCCGGGCCTGCGGCCAGGTCGGGCCGCTTCTCATGCACAAAGCGGATCACGTGCGCCAGTGTGGGGTAATCGCGCAGCTTGCGGTTTTCGTCGCGCGGGATGTTGTAAGCTTCGCGGATCGAGGCAAAAACTTCTGCCTGCTTGACTGTGTCGACTCCCAGATCTGCTTCGAGATCGAGGTCGAGATCGAGCATGTCCACCGGATAGCCGGTTTTCTCGGCTACCAATGCCAGTACTTTTTCTTTCACCGGTTCGGCTTTCGCCGCTGATTTGGCCGGTGTGGAAGGCGTGACTGCCAGCGGAACTTCCACTTTTGCTTCAGCCTTGATTAAAACCGGCTTTGGCTCCAGCTTCCCCTGCACGATCGGCGGAGCCACAGGCGGGGTTTGAATCGCTGGCTTTGGAGCTGGCGCGGCTTGTGAGAAGCGAGCCACTTCCGCGGACCGCGCCCCTGACGCTTGATCGCGCAGCCGCAGCGTACGGTGCACCACTTCCAGATCAGCAGCGGGACGGCCGGCAATCGCACTCAGCCATGCACTCCAGGCTGTCTCATCGGTGATGCGATAGGCATAGCCCAGCGCGTTCGGGTTGCGACGAATCCCATCTTTCGTCTTCACCCAATGCAGCAGCATCATGCCGATCTGCGAGCCGAAGCCTGCTCCCAGGTGGATGGCGTATTCGACAGGATAGGAACCGCCTTTCGACAAGTTCAACCGTCCGAGATCGGGATCAACTTCTTTGAAATTGGCGACCGGTGGCACCCAGCCGGTTTCGAGCGCTTTGACGGCGACGACATCTTCGATGCCCGTGCCCATGGCGTGACCGGTAAAGCCTTTGGTGTTGGCGATCACGATGCGATCCGCGACCTCGCCGAAGACGCGGCGGAGCGCGTGAATCTCGGCGGAGGCGCTGCCGCCACGCGCCGGGGTGTAGGTTTCGTGGGAAACGAAAACCGTCTGTGGCGCCATCTCGCGACGCGAGATACCGCTCTGCGCTTCGGCGTTCGCTACCAGGATCTCCATCACTTGGCCGATGTGTTGGACATCAAGACGGGTGCCATGGAAGGCGCTGTTGTTCGTGGTGGTGGACAACACTTCGCAAATCGGTTGTATTCCCCGTTCACGCGCGGCGGCGGCGCTCTCTACTACCAGAGCGGCGGCGCCCATGCCGATGAGCATGCCGTGGCGCCGGCGGTCGAAGGGAATGGCGGCGTCCGCGACCACTTCGTCGGTGGCGGCGGCCCCAGTGGCCAGGAAGCCCGCGCCCATCCATTCGATGAGATGGTCGGAGGTGACGTCGTCGGCTGAGATGACGATCACGCGGTTGCATCGCCCGGCGTGGATCCAATCCTGCGCCAGTGATACCGCCTGCGTGGTGCTTGCACAAGCCGCGTTGACTTGAGTGTTCGGACCGCGTGCCCCGATGAATTCAGCGAATTGCGAATGTCCCATCGACAAAACTCGAAGCAGGAAGCGCCGGTTGAACACGTACGGTTCTTTGTCTAGGGCAGCGCGAATCTCGTCGATGCGCCGCTTGAGTTCTTGCACCAGAGTGGAATGACCGTCCCCTTCAGCCCCACGAGCGAGCAGGCTTTCGAACGTGGCTAACTGCTCGCGGCGTTCGTGGTCCGCGTAGTAGCGCGCCATTTCGTCTGCGAACGAATCGTACCCGGGAAAAGCAGAAGCAAAGATGACACCGGTTTCGTCACGTAAGGCGTCTGGCAATCCCCAACGCTCCGGTAATTGCGTGCCTTTGGTGGTGGTTTTATAGCGCATGACCAGCGGTATACCGGCGTCGCGCAAGGCGTCGATGCCTGCGGCGATGGCTAGCTGGGTGACAATGTCGAGTGCACCCACGCGCTCGGAGGAAATCCCGAATTCCTTTTCCAGATTAAAAGCGCCCCTGCGGCCCGCCAGCTTGATGACGTCCGCGACATCGCTGAGGGTCTCAAACCTGGCTTCTCCGCTCTCGCTCTTCACCAGGCGGGTAATATGTTTGTCGAGCATCGCTTGACGGAAGGGCGCGGGGATCAAGTTGATGAACTGCTCCCCTTGCAGGATGCGGCCGACGTTGGCATCGTCGAAGACCTGCTCGGTGCCGGGCAGGCCTAATGCGGCACCTGTGATGACAATGGGATCGGAGGTAGGATGCCCGTTTTTGCCGCGATAGATTTCGTAGCCGCGATCCAGAACGTCGGCGAAGAGGTGGCCGAGTTCGTTGTAGCGATCGCCGTTTGAGGGGGCGGATGGTACGGGCACAGGAATGGGTTTAGAAGATTCCAACGGGAAGGGAACTGCTGCTGCCGTCACCTCGGTCAATAACTTTCCATGCGCAGCTTCCTCCGCGACTCCGCGGCCCAAACCCGCTGCGTAAAGCCCGCACAGCGCCTGGTTGAACGCGACAATATCGCTGACCTTCGGATGATTGGTGAACAACGAAAGCATGTCGCCGTTGCTACCAAGAACATCCTCGGCAAATCCTTGCAACGCCTTCTTCGGTCCAACTTCAACAAACACGCGCGCGCCGGCATCGTACAGCGTGCCGAGGCCCTTGATAAATTGCACGGGAGAAGCGACCTGCTGGGTCAGAATGTCGAGCATCTTCGGCACGACGTCAGGCCCTGTGGGATAAAACTCGCCGTTCGTGTTGGCAACGATGGGCAGACGTGGCGACTGCAGATGTAGGCGCTCAAGAACCCGCCGCAATGGTTCGCTGGCGCCGGCTACAATCTTGGTATGGAAGGCGTGGCTGACGGGTAATGCCGCGACGTCGCAGCCAGCTTTCTGAAAAGCTTCCATTGCCTGCTCAACCGCCTTGCTGGCGCCGCCGATAACCCCTTGGCGGTTGCTGTTCACATTGGCGATCACGACGTAGCCGTCGATTCTCTTCAGGATGCGTGTGATTTCTTCGAGCGGAGCGGACACTGCGGCCATGCGGCCGTTGTCGTTCATAGCCACTTGGGTCATTCCGCGGCCGCGAGCGCTGACGGCTTCGAGCGAGTCAGTAAAGGGTAGGCCACCCGCCGCGACCAATGCTGCGTATTCGCCCAGGCTGTGGCCCATGGTGAAGTCAGGTTCGATGCCGTAAGCGGCCAGGAGCCGGGTCAGCGCGAGGTCGATGGCGAGAACGGCGGGCTGAGTAATCTCGGTTTGCCGCAGATCCTCTTCGGCCTTGGCGACAGCGTCGGCATTGTCACGGTCCACGAAAATGAACTCGCTGAGCGGCTTGCGCAGCAAAGGTGTCATCGTTCGATCGGCTTCGGCAAAGGTTTCGGCCACAATTGGCTCTGTGTCTCGGAGCAACTTGAGCATGTTCGCGTACTGCGAACCTTGACCGGTAAACAGGAACGCCACCTTGGGAGCGGGACCGTGACCGCGGAAGATGCCTTGCGCTCGCAAAGCTTTCCACATTGCCGGCTGATTGGCCGCAAGCGCTTTGAGTGCGCTGCTTGCTTTGTTTGCCAGTTCGGCGGCGTCGGCGTAGTCGATTGCCACGCGCTCAGACGCGCGCAGGTCGGATTCAGCAGGCGCAGCTGGCGCAGGCGCGTTGCCTGCTCTGGCGTCTTTCTCCACCGCGTGCAAACGCTCGACGAGCGCAGCATCCGAGGCAGCGCCGATTACCAGTGCTCCGCGTAACGGAGCCTTATAAGAAGATGCCTTAGAAGTGCGGGATACATCTTGGATGTTCATGATTGACTCTTTCGCGATCGTCGGTATCTCCGTAACAGCAACCGAGTGCTTGCCGTTTCCGTTTAGTCGGCGGGGAATGTACTCTTCGAGTACGGCGTGAAAATTGGTGCCGCCGAAACCAAACGCGCTCAAACCGGCGCGGCGCACGCCATCTGCTGGCATGGTCCATGGTTTCAGTTCGGTATTGACGTAGAGCGGGGAGTGGGCGAAATCGATGTTGGGATTGAGATGCTCGCAATGCACACTCGGCGGCAGGACTTTGTCTCGAAGCGCCAGCGTGGTTTTCAGGAGTCCGGCAGCGCCGGCCGCTCCTTTGAGATGCCCGAAGTTCGACTTGACCGAACCGAGCGCCACCGAGTGCGACGGGAGATGAGACTCGGTGAGCACGTCGATTATGCTTTGCGCTTCCACGACGTCCCCCACGGCGGTGGAAGTGCCGTGACCCTCGATCAAGGTGACGGTGGCTGGCGATAGTCCAGCATTCTGCCAGGCGCGCTCGATGGCCAATTTTTGGCCGGCTGGGTTAGGCGCGGTGATGCCCTTTCCCTTACCGTCGCTGGATGCGCCCATGCCGCGGAGCACGGCGTAAATCTTGTCCTGATCCCGCTCCGCATCGGCCAGACGCTTGAGGAGAAAGATCGCGGCGCCTTCGCCCATGACGAAGCCGTCAGCGCCTTCGGCGTACGGACGAGTTCCGGTCGCCGAGAGGGCACCGATCTTGCAGAACTTTACGAAGCTGGAGACGCCCATGTTGCGGTCCAGGCCGCCGGCCACTGCCACATCGAAATGATGTTGTACCAACCCTTCCGTCGCGGAACTGATCGCTGCCATGGCGGACGCGCAAGCGGCATCACAAACATAGTTGGGGCCGTGGAAATTGAAGACGTTCGCAATCCGGCCGGCAATGCAGTTGGACAATTCCCCGGGCATGCAGTCTTCCGTAATTTCAGGGAAAAGTTTCCCCATTCGTTGGTGAAATTGATCGGTAATGTCGCGGCGCATCGCTTCCGGCAACGCGGCGAAACTGGCGGACTCGGCCAGTTCGCGCGCGAATTCCGGAAAGAGCACGCGCGCCACCGTCAAATAGTGTTTTTCGCCTCCGATGGCGTTGCCCAGGATCACAGCCGTGCGATCGGTATTCAGCGGCCGCTCGGGATAGCCATAGTCTTCCAGGGCCTCGCGGGTGCAGGCGATCGCCCATTTTTGCGACACGTCCATGGCATCGACGACGCGCGGCGGAATGGGCAGCCGCCACTTCATGGGATCCCACACATGCTCACGCACCCAACCGCCGATCTTCGAATAAGTCTTGTCCGGGGCTTTGTGATCGGGATCGTAATAAAGCGCCGGATCCCAGCGCTCAGGTGCAACCTCGCTGATGCTGTAGCGGCGGTCCTTCACGTTTTGCCAGAACGCCGCTACATTCGGAGCATCTGGTAAAACAGCTCCAACTCCTACGATTGCGATGGCGCGATATGAAGTGTTTTCCATGACGGTACTCCTGTAAATTCGTTAACTAAAAGCTATGCAGCCGCTTCCACGCGCTTGGCCACGCGGCCGTACAGTACGTCTGCTATGTAATCCAGATCGGAAATCAGACCGGACTGCGCATGATGAATTGCAGGTAATCCCAAACTGGTTTCGAATCCGGGGATTTCGGCAGCGTCGATACCTCCGGCGCCGATGACCCATTTCAAACCCTCTTCGCCCACCTTGAGCGCGGCCTCGCGGGCAAACACCCGGCTGATCGCAGCGAGCGCGGTCACCTCGAAGCGCCGGTTCGCTTTTTCGTTTAGCTTGCCGTCAGCAAAAAGTGCAGCGCGGCGGGACAAACTTCCGGCACACTCGGCATAGGCGATCAGCTCGCCCAGGCGCAGGAGAATGTGTTGATAGCGGGTCAGGCGTGCCACACGCGCTCTTTCCATAACTTCGGCCAGTGCGTGCAACGCCAGCGCCGCAGTGTCAGCGCCCACGTTCACATGGCGAGCGTGCAACGTTTCAAACTCTCGCGCTCGTTCGTGATAGTGCTGTCCGCGCGTCTTGAGGTGGGACTGCCAACGGTCGCGGCTTATGGTCATCTCCATGATTTCGGAGGTGCCTTCGTAAATAGTGGTGATACGAACGTCGCGCTTGATCTTCTCCACCATGTATTCATGCGTGTAACCGTAGCCACCGAGGGCCTGGATACTGGCGTCAGCCGCGAGATTGCCGGCCTCCGTCGCCATGTACTTCGCGATTGCGCCCTCAGTGTTCAAGCTGCCTTCGACTCCCGCGTCGATGCGCTCCGCCGTTTCCTCAATATAGGATCGGGCTGCTTCCAGTCGCGCCACGTTGGGCACGATCAGCTTGTGGGTGTATCCCTGTTTTTCTGAGAGCGGCGCTCCGGCCTGAATACGCTTGGTCGAGTACGGGATGGCTCGATCGAGCGCGGCCCACCCGCCCCCAAGACCAAACGCTGCGACCATCAGCCGCGTGTAACCGAACACCGCCTGTGCCTGATTGAGTCCCTGGCCTTCGACGCCACCGAGCAGTCGGTCGACGTCGACATAAACGTTGTCTAACGCGAGAGCTGCCGTGTTGCTGAGGCGAATGCCGTGTTTGTCTTCCGGTTCGTCATGAGTAAAACCCTTCGCCCCTTTTTCTACTACGAACCAGCTCGGGCCGGCCGGAGTGCTGGCTAGAATCGTGTAGGCATCGGCGATTCCGCCATTGCTGATCCACTGCTTGTTCCCGGTGATTTTGTAACCGACGGTGCGGCCGTTTTCGATGACCGGCTCCGCGGTGGTGCGAAGTGCTCCCAGATCGCTGCCGGCTTCCGGCTCAGTCGCGCCATAGGCGAATAACATTCCCTCTTCAGCGATGCGCGTCAGCCAGATTTTCTTTTGCTCCGGAGTGGCGCCGACAGTAATCGGATCGCTCCCGAGGAACGTGGCCAGGACGGCCGTGGCAATCCCGAGATCGATGCGTGCCATCTCTTCGCACACGCAGTAGACATCGAAAGCTCCTCCGCCCATTCCACCGAACTCTTCGGGAATGAACAGGAGTTGAATGCCCAGCTTGTCAGGGCTGCACATGTGGCGGACGATTTCCAGTGGACACTCGTCCTTATCGTCAAGCTCTCTGAGCACCTCGTCTGACAGCTGTTTTTTCGCGAACTCCTTGAGCGATTTCAAACTTAGCTTCAATGTTTTGCTGGTAATCATGGAAGTCCTCACCTTGCTGCGACGCCTCGCAATTCATGAACTTTGGCGGTTAGTTCCGGCAGGAACTCCAGGAGGTCATCGACAATTCCGACGTCCGCAACCTGAAAAATTGGTGCTTTGGGATTCTTGTTGATGGCGATCAGGAATGGGCTGCCTTTAATGCCGGCCAAATGCTGGCAGGCACCGCTAATACCGCATGCAATATAGACTTTGGGCTTGACGGTTTTTCCGGATGAACCCACCTGTCGTGACTTTTCCATCCACTTGGCGTCGACCACAGGTCTCGAGCAACTCACCGCCGCGCCCAAGGCCTCAGCCAGCTCCTCGGCGATGGCCACATTGTCTTTTTCCTGAATGCCACGTCCGATAGAAACCAGAATGTTGTGCTTGGTGATATCGACATCACCTGCCTCGGCGACGACGGTTTCCAGATAGCGGCGCCCCGCTGTAAGCGTGCCGACATCAGCAGACTTGTCGGCGACGGTTCCTTTCACGGCGGCGTTGGGCAAAGGTTTGAATGCGCCGGGACGGATTGTGATCACTGCGCCCGATGAAATGTCGCACCGAACGTGGGCGCTTACCTGTCCGCCGAACTCCTGCCGGACCGCTTCGAGGCCGGTTCCTTCAACTCCAGTGATATCGACCACGTCGGACACAAATGCTGAATTCAGCTTGATGGAAAGGCCGGGCGCCAGATCGATCCCGAAGTGCTCATGAGCAACTAAGACAATGCTGTTGCTCGGCAGCACCTTGATCAGAGCCTTCCTTATTAGTTCAGCATTGGGATAGGCGAGTGCATCATTGGCGATTTTCCATATCTCGGCGTAGGAGCCCCGAAGCGCGTTGCACGCGGCATCGACTCCTGCGCCCCAGCCGGCGAGAATGGCTGTGGGCGCGGCCGTAGTCTCGATCTTCCGCGCGGCGGCCGCCAGTTCGTAGGCGGAGTCGTCGACCACCCCAGCTTTATGTGGGATGTAAGCAAAGAGACGCGCCATTATTTCAGCCCTCCTTTGGCTGCTACTAACTCCAAAACTTTGTCGATATTCTCTTCCCGGCTGCCGTGCAGAATTTCGGCTCCCTTACCGAACGTGGGGACGAAGTAGTCCACCCTTTTCACTCTCGCGGCGGCGTCGCCTATCGCGCTAGGGTCCAACCCCAGGTCGGAGACGCCGAATTTTGGGATTGGAATGGAGGCGACTTGCCGGATGCCTTTCATGCCGACATAGCGTGGCTCATTGATTCCGGTTTGGATCGAGAGCACACACGGAAGGTCGATCTCGCTGATCTCTTTGTTGCCGCCTTCGATTTCCCGGCTGACTCTCAGCTTCTTGCTGTCCAGAACTTCAATGGCATTGACCAGCGAAGCAAACGGATAGTCGAGAAGCGCCGCCAGCATTCCGCCAACTTGCGCGCCGCCGTCCTCGGCCTGGACCCCGGAGAGGATCAGCTCGTAGCTTCCTTCCTGCACGAACGCCTTTAAGATGGTAGCGATGCCCTTGCCGTCGGACCCGTTAAAGGCGTCGTCTGTGATCAGCACGCCATGGTTTGCGCCCATTGCCATTTCCCGCCGCAGGATCTCCTCGTCATCTTCACCACCGACCGTGGCGACCGTGACGCTGCCACCGACTCGGGCGACGATTTGAAGTGCTTCTTCGACCGCATAATTGTCTGGTTCGTTGATCGAATAGACCAGATCGTCCCGCTCGATGTCATTTCCCGCGCCGTTTAGCTCGATCTCATTTTCCGAAGTGTCCGGCACTCTTCGCACGCAAACCAGAATTTCCATATTCATCCTCCAGAGCTTTCACGCCACTTCCTGACTTTCGTGTGCAATTTGTTGATCCACAAGTTCTGCCAGATCGATGGCGATCATCTTTCCTTCCATGCCCGCGACTCTGATCGCATCCTCTATATTCACCATGCAGAACGGACACGCCGTCACGATCACATTGGCCCCCGCTTCGGCAGCCATTTGGACTCGCTTCACGCCCATTCGCTGATCTTCCTTCGCCTCGTAGAACAGCATCAGGCCACCACCGCCGCAGCAGAACGAGCGGTCGCGGGAGCGCTTCATTTCGACTCGCTTCAAACCGGGGATTGCATCCAGCACATCTCGAGGGTCGTCGTAAACTTGATTGTGCCGTCCCAGATAGCAGGGATCGTGATAGGTGTAGACGCTGTTTTCGTTTTCTACGGGATTGAATTTGATCTTGCCGGCTTTCACTTCTGCGGCAATCACCTGGCTGATGTGTTCGACCGGCGGCACGTCTTTGTAGTCGTGCTTCAAAGCGTTGTAAGCGTGTGGATCAGCCGTGACAATCCGCTTTGCTCCAGATGCCTTAATGGCATCCACGTTGTGGTCGCGCAAGGCCATGAACAATGTCTCTTCGCCGAAGCGCCGTACTTCATGGCCACTATCTTTTTCGGCTGCGCCGAGGATGCCGAAATTCGCGCCGAGATGGTTGAGGATTTTCGCAGTCGCCCGTCCAATCGATTGCATGCGATCGTCGTAGGAAGTAATGCTGTCGACAAAATACAAAGTGTCCGCACCATTTTTTCCGGCCACAACTTTGACGTCGCAGGTTTGCTGGAACTCCTTGGCCTTCGTCCAATCGGCTTTCTTCTTCTCCATCTTGCCGTAGGGGTTGCCACGGCTCTCCAGCGCCTTCAGCGGTTTTTGCAAGGACTGTGGCACCTTCCCGTCATCGACCAGGCCCCGCCGCAAATCTACGATTTTGTCGATGTACTCAACCAGTAGCGGGCATTCCTCTTCGCAAGCGCCGCAGGTCGTGCACGACCAGATTTCATCCTCGGAATAGATGCCGCCCGACTCTTTGCTGCCGATCAGCGGCGTGCCATTGTTCGCGCGTCCATTGTCCGCGCGTCCAAGCACGGGATAGTGCCGGTACGCGTAGTCCCTGGCCTTAATGCTGAGGAAGCGTGGCGACAACGGCCTGCCCACCGCATTAGCTGGACAATTGTCGGAACATCGCCCGCAGTCGGCGCAGGAATAGAAATCGAGCATGTGCTTCCAGGTGAAGTCTTCGAAAGTCTTTACTCCGAAAGATTTCACCTGATCGAGATGCTCATCGCTTACGCCCCATCGCACCGGTTTTAGAATTTCCCGATCCAACTTCGCGAAGTAAACGTTGAACAGGGAGGTTTCTACGTGGAACTGGATGCCAAAGGGCCGATAGCAGAGCAAGAAATAAAATGTCACCTCGTGAACGAGGTAAGCGCCGAAGTAGATCCGCCCGAGATCAGGCAAGGCAGTGGAGGCAAGAACACGCTGCAGCATCCACGGTAGCGAAAATGCCGCCAGGACTTCGAAGGGCTGACCTTGCTGCGACTGGGCGGCGGCCTTAGCGGCGGCAAAGAGGCTGTCGGCTACCATCAGGATTGCGATCAGGGACAAAAGGAAGATGGCATCGGCGGTGTGAGCTTTGCCGAATTGTGCCGGCACCGCATACCGTGCGGGTTTGAAAACCAGGCGCCGAATCACGGCAATCACCATGCAGAGAAAAACAATGGTCGCGGCGTAATCCGTGATTGTGTTGTAGATTGGGCCGGCTCTTCCTGAGAGGCCGGGCATGACAAAATCCTGAGAGACGCCGACAATCAGGGTGGTGAAGGCGCGCATCGCCAGAACGATAAAGCCAGCAAAAATGAAAATATGAAGGATGCCTGCGGTTTTATAACGCGGATGCTTCCGCTGCCCTAGCCAAAATGTAAAAACTCTTCCCAGGCGCGCCCATGGCTGGTCGAAGCGCAAATCACGTTGTCCGCGAAGCATCGGCACCAGGCGCTTGGCCACAATGTAGGCGAAACACAGGACGCCCAGAATATGAATGATTAGAAACAGCTCTCGTCCGGTGACCAACCGCGATGTCACATCGGCAGCTGACTGGATGCCTACCACTTTCTCCTCTCCTTTTGGCAATTCCTATGCGAATTGCGTTAATGCTTTCTCCTCCTTAACTGGGTGTTGTGCTGCCATTGCTGATTCGACTGAAACGAGCGGTCGAAACGGAATCGATGCATGCACGGACTTCGCTGGCGGGGCCGCTGCCGGTGTCGATGTAATCTTCGCTTGGTCCTTTGCGCGCACCTTCTTCCCTTTTGTTTCCTTTGGAGGCTTGATCCCGGCGGCCTCCCGCAGTTCCGTGAAACTCAATTTCAGAAATGTTTCCAAACGTCGAATATCCGGTACTGCCTGCGAACATCCGCTGAACCCGAAATACGCGGTGCTGTTGTAGGTCAGGATGGCGCAGTTGAGCGCCATCTCGCCGCCCACCGGGACGTAGGGATAGCAGTGCAGCATCTTGTGGCCGAGCAGATAAAGCGGAGCCTGCGGTCCCGGCACATTGGTGCAGACCATGTTGAAAGGGGTGAACGGCAACCGGCTTATGATGTGGCCGGCAAGCGCCTGCGCGGAATTCGGGACCATGCCGAGCAAACCACCGGCCAGGCTCACCAATTCGGCGGTATGCGCGCGTTTGAGAAGCTCAGTTCTCTTATGCACGACAGCCAGCAGTTTCCGAGGGTTGCGAACGTCTAGCGGAATACTAACCGGGACCAGCGAGATGCGGTTCCCCAAATCGCCCGGACCGTCGCTGCCGCGAAGGTTGACGGGAACCATCATGCGAAGCATTCGCCCTTTGACCCGGTCACCATGCAATTCGAGGTACCGCCGGATGGTTGCCGTCACCAGCGCGAGGATAACGTCGTTCACACTAGTCCCGCAGCTGTGCCGTATGTCTTTGACCTCTCCCAGCGGGACTTCGGCCCAGGCGAATTTCTGGGGTCCGCGGTAAAGAACGTTGAACCGCAACCGCTGTGTGGACAGGTTCAGTTCTGGAAGTAGGGAGAACACGTCTTTGCTTAGATTGCCCCCGTTTGCAGCGGCGCGCTCCGCCATGCTCGACACATCCGTGAGGGCGTCGAGTACTCGTTTGACCGATTCAGAATAGGAGTCGATGCAGCCGTTCGTTATCGACGCCAAGACGTCGGGAGGCGGTGGAACGTGGAGCCGAAGCTGTCGTTTGGGTAACCGGGGCGCTACTGCGCTGGCGTCCATGACCGCGTTCATGATCCCCACACCGGCGATCCCATCGGCGAGGCAGTGGTGCAGGCGGAAGATGAAAGCACTGCGATCACCTTTCAGCCCATGCACCAGGGTCATGTCCCAGAGAGGGTGCTCGCGATCCATGACCGTGCTCAAAACCTTTCCTGCAAGTGTCTTCAACTCTTCATCGGAACCGTGTTTGAGAGTGGCCTCGCGGACGTGCCTGCGGATGTCGAAGGTTGGGTCATACTCCCAGCTGGGAAGGCCAATATTAAGGAGTGGAGGAACCACCCGCTTGAGGTAACGAGGAATCAGGGGCAACTTCGACTCGACAAACCGAACGCAAGCTTCGAAAGGGATCCTACCTTCAAACACGCAGACGCAAGCCACGTTGAGGGGCATGCCCTCGCGCTCTAGATTGAGGAAAACCGTGTCTCCCCAGGAAAGGCGGTCGCCTTGTTGTTGGCTCTGCATCGTAAGTCTCCTCGTTCAGTCACCGCTCTCGTTTGCCGTACCTGGTTGCGAGACCATAGTTGGAACCGTCGCGCATCTCAGTTCACGAAAGAAAATCGTGATGTCAGTTTCACCAGCTTTAGCACTTTGTAGACGCTGACGATAACGCCACACAATGCGACCTTAACGCCTTTGCAATCGGCTCGGCTGGCGAACTCCTCCAACGCTATGAGGCCACTCGCATCGATCCGGAGGACTGAGGAGAAATCCAAGGACACTTCCGCCTCAGCGCTGTCCAGTTGCTGTCCGGCCTCTTGCACCGATTGAACAACACGCTCTTCATAGATCTTCAGCCAAACGGCCATCATTGCTCCTTACGAGGTTGGCTGAGATACACAGGCCACTTTCGCCAAGCCTCGCCCCTGATAAGCCTTCCAAAACAGATCGGCCAATTCGCTCATTAGCGGCATACGCGGATTCGACCGCCAGGACGGATCGTCAAAGGCAAGCTTGGTCAGCTCGGGCATTGCCTGCTCAAATTCTTCCTTCGAGATTCCCAGTTCGGCGATGGAACGCGGGAATCCCAATTGGTCGAGTAACTGTTCTACTGCCACGATGAGGTTCTTCACCTTTTCTTCAACCGTGTGCCCGCCCAGACTCAGCAAATCCGCGGCCGTCGCGTATTTCTTGTGCGCGAGATACCCCTTCTGATAGGGGGACGGCACAAACTTAGTAGGCACGGATGCGTTGTACGCAATCACGTGCGGCAACATGAGCGCATTGGCCCGGCCGTGCGCTACGTGGAAGCGAGCTCCGAAGGAATGGGCCAGCGCGTGATTCACGCCCACCGAGGCGTTGGAAAACGCCATCGCCGCAATGCACGCGGCGTTGTGCATCATGCAGCGCGCCTCTTCATCGCCGGGATGCTCAAAGGCGATGGGCAGGTATTTGAACGCCATCAGGATCGCCTGCATGGCATTGCAGTCGGTATAGGCCGAGGCGTAGCTGGAAACTATGGCTTCCAGCCCATGGGTCAGGCAATCGATGCCGGTGTCAGCGGTAAGACCCCTCGGCATGGACATAACAAATTGCGGATCAACGATGGCCACATCGGGAGTAAGCGAGTAATCGGCCAGGGTCACCTTGCGCTCGCGCTCTTTGTCAGTCAGCACGGCAAATGGAGTGACTTCACTTCCCGTTCCGCTGGTGGTGGAAATGGCGATCAGCCGGGCCCGGTTTACTTTCTCAGTCGGGTACTGGATTACACGCTTGCGCAGATCTAGAAAAGGCGCGGAGAGCTCATCGAGGTCAGCGTCCGGCGACTCGTATTTGAGTTTCATGATCTTGGCCGCATCGATCACCGACCCCCCGCCCAACGCGATGATCTGGTCCGCCTTGTAGAAATTGAGCTCCTCCACTCCCCGCATAATCACTTTGACCTCGGGTTCCGTATCGGGGATGACCGAGACGTGGACGCGGGTTCCCTCGGGGATGTAGCGGCGCACCAGGTCAACGTGACCGATTTGCTCCAAAGCCGGATTGGTAACGATCATCGTCGAGCGCGATGGGAACTGGCGTACATTTTCCACCGCATTCAGGTTGAAATAAATCTCTTTTGGAACTCGGAACCACATATGAGCTTGTGTCCTCCGAGCCACACGCTTAATGTTGAGGTAGTGATAGATGTTGATGTTATCGGTAGTGCTGTTGCCGCCCCCGGTGCCGCAACCGAAGGAGAAGGTCGGCACCAGATCGTTGTAAACGGCGCCCAGCGCCCCGATTGAGCCCGGCGAGTTCACAATGATGCGCCCCGCGTTCATCATCTCCGCGAATTTGCGGATAATCTCCTCATTGCGCGAGAAAATGACCGCTGTATGTCCCAAGCCGCCGGCATGATTCACATCGATGCACGCTTTGAGCGCCTGATCGACCGATTTCGCTCGATAAACCGCGAGCACTGGGAACAGCTTCTCCACCGACAGGGGATGCTCGCCTCCTACGCCTTGAATCGGCGCAATCAGCAGCTTGGTGTCGCGCTTCACTGCAAGGCCGATCATACGAGCGATGTCGGTGGCCTCCTGTCCGACCGCTAGGGGTAGCATGAAACCCGTCTCTGGATCGATTACGGTGCGCGCCAGCAGTTTTGTCTCTTTGTCGTTGCAGATGTGCGCGCCGAGTTCAGCAAATTTGTTGAGCACTGAGTCGTAAATCTCATCGTCGATCACGACCGTTTGCTCAGAGGCACAAATCGTTCCGTTATCGAAGGTTTTGGAAACGATAATGTCCACCACTGCAACACTCACGTCCGCCGTTTTTTCCAGATAGACTGGCGTGTTGCCCGGCCCTACACCGAGGGCTGGTTTGCCGGAGCTATACGCGGCTTTGACCGCACCGGGCCCACCCGTAGCATCAATCAGCCCTACGCTTTTGTGCCGCATCAGGAAGGCGTTGTCCTGTAGCGTGTGTGATTCCAGGCAGGTAAAAACTCCTTCGGGCGCGCCCTGCTTCAGCGCGCTTTCGTACATGATCTTCACCGCAGCCGAGCAGCAACGCCACGCATTGGGATGAGGACTGAAAATGACCGCGTTACGCGTCTTTATGGCCATGATGCACTTGAACAGCACCGTGGAGGTGGGGTTCGTAATCGGCGTGAGCGAGAGGATGACGCCGATCGGTTCCGCCATCTCCACCAGATTGCGCTCGGGAAACTCGCGAATGACGCCAACCGTACGTTTATCCTTAATGTAGTTGTAGGTAAACTCCGTCGCGCACATATTCTTGAGGATTTTGTCTTCCAGCACTCCGAGCTTGGTTTCTTCAACCGCCAGACGAGCAAGATGTTGAGCTTGGCCAAGGCCGGCCAGGACCATTGGCTTCACGATACGATCTACATCCTCTTGGGTGAATTGAGTGAAGACGGCGGCGGCAGTTCTGGCTTGACTCACTAAGTGCTCGAGGTAAGCAATCCGTTCGTCACTGAGGCTTTCCGTGTTTAGCGAAATCTGAACCCGTTCCTGTAATTCTGCATGCGTAATCATTGCCGCGCCCCATCCTCTCTTCACATCCGATAGAGCATGCCGGCTTTGTTCGGAGCGCTCGCGACCCGCTTGGCCGGAGCTCTGGCGCCCTTGAACGCGGCCAGTGTTATGCGTAGTCGATGGGATGAGTGGCCAGCCAATGCTCATCGCGTGCTTTGCCGATATTTTTCAGCGCGGCACCAGCGACGCTCGCAGATAGACGGCGGCTTTCCCAGGCGATGCCTGCGCCCATCCCGAGCACTCCGCCCAGCAAACCGAACGCCAGGGTTCGTCTTACCGATTTGTCGCGATATGCAGGAAGGCTGCCCAACGCCGCAATGCATGCCCCAACGACTGCGGGCTTTAGCGCGCTTCGTAACGAACTGCTGAAAAACGGAGTAAACGACTCTCCTTGTAAAAATGCTTCTCCACCAGAACGCGCTCCCTCAATTCCAGAATGCAAAAGCTCGCGACTATAATGAGCGTTCAATCTCGACCATTTGTATAAATCCATCGCAATTTCTCGATCTCACGAATCTTCAATATGGCAACTACATCACCACATTGATCGATGAGTCCGTGGTCTGCGTCACCTATGGATGTGAGGTTTGACGACAACGGTGGGGCTATTTGGCTGAGTTGCGTGGAAAGGCGGCAAGGTGACCTGCGTGGCCGCGCATTTTATTAAAGCCAACTCTCTCAATCTTTAGTTATATCAATATATATTTTCCATGTTCAATAACTTTTTGTGCGATCGTCTGCCGGAGGGCAACAGTATTGAACGGTTCATACTTGCAGAGCCGGCGCAGAATGGCCATCTGCGAACGCAACATATCGCCTTCGCTCGAAGCGGCAATAACCATTCTCGCGGCGCTTTCGATTTTGTCGAGTGCTCCTGCCATATAGACGCGCGTCATTGCAATCGCATGAGCCGCGCTAGTCTCACCGTTGCGTGCCGCCAGTTTCTGCGCGCGCAACACGGCTGATTCCATGGCATAGGTTTCAATCGTTATGTTGGCGATTGCGCCCATGATCTCTTGCTGGTCCTGAATTGCCTGCACGTATTTCTGGGTGGCCACCCCGGCAGCAAATAGCCCGATCTTCTTGGCTGCTCTCATCAGTTTCCGCTCTTCCGCAAGTGGACCTTCCCCGCCGTCATCTCTGGTGCCGGACAACACTTCATCCATCAGCTTCTTGATCGCAGCCATCAACCGAAGCTGCCCGGACATCGCCCGTTTCAGCAGAAACCCGGTAATGACCAGCCGGTTGATCTCGTTCGTGCCTTCAAAAATTCGATTGATGCGAGCATCGCGGTAACTACGCTCAGCCGGATATTCTTCGACGAATCCATATCCGCCGTAAATTTGCACTGTCTCATCCACTACGTAGTCGATAAACTCCGACCCCCATACTTTCAGAATCGAACACTCGACGGCATACTCATCAAATATCTGGCGCGCCTGGGCCATGTCGTTGTGCGCGTCGCCCAGTTGCTCGGTCGCTACATCGATCATGCCGACCGTGCGATAGGCCATGGCTTCCCCGGTAAAAATGCCGGCAGCCATGTTGGCAAGCTTCTCGCGCACCAGCCCGAAATCAGCAATCACTTTGCCGAATGCCTTGCGTTGCTTGGCGTAAGCGATAGCCGTCTCCAGGGAATTACGAGCTGCGCCGATGGCGCCTGCACCCAGCTTGAACCGGCCCACGTTCAGCACATTGAAGGCGATGTGATGCCCTTTGCCGATTTCTCCGAGCACGTTCTCTAACGGCACCTGGCAGTCATTCAGAATGAGTGGACAAGTGGAGGAACCGCGGATGCCCATCTTGTGTTCTTCCGCTCCCACTGCGAACCCAGGAAAGTTACGCTCGACGATGAAGGCGGTGAACTTCTCTCCGTCCAGCTTGCCGAATACGATAAACAGGTCGGCGAAGCCGGCATTGGTGATCCACATCTTCTCCCCATTCAGGAGGTAGTGCTTTCCGTCTGGCGAGAGCGTGGCTCGGGTGCGGCAATTGAGGGCGTCGGATCCGGAAGACGATTCTGAAAGGGCATAGGCGCCGACCGTCGTACCATTGGCCAGCCCGGGCAGATATTTCTTCTTTTGCTCTTCATTGCCGAAGTAAACGATGGGGAGTGTCCCTATGCAGGCGTGAGCCCCCCAGGTCGTGCTAAAGCCAGCGTATTTCGCGATGCGGTCGGCAACAATAGCGGACGTTACCTTATCCAGCTCCATACCGCCGTACTGTTCCGGAATGTCGACGCCGCTCAGCCCGAGTTCGCCGGCCTTCCTCACTAGCTCGCGGCTAACTGCGAAATCTTTGTGTTCCATCTTTTCCACATTGGGGACGATTTCTTTGTTCGCAAATTCTTCCGCAGTTTGAGCAATCAGCAAGTGCTGTTCGGTGAAATCTTCTGGAGTGAATACTTCGTCGGGCGTGCGATCTTCGACCAGAAAACTGCCGCCGGAAATGTTGGTGGCGCTTGGTGCGGTAAGTGTGCCCATATTCCACCTCAATCGAATGTCATGAACTAATGTCACGAACGAATGTCACGAACTTTAGCTGACTTTGCTTTTAGCTGGCCTTAGCTTTCTCAGCGTTCCCATACTTTTGTCGCAACTCTCGTTTCAAAACTTTCCCGGATCCCGTCTTAGGCAAGCTTTCGAGAAATTCGATGGAACGCGGACATTTGTAATGTGAAAGTCGGGAGCGGCAGAACGCTAAAATGTCATGTTCCTTAGCTTGTGATCCTGCCTTCAAAACTACCAGCGCTTTCGGTATCTCGCCCCACTTTTCGTCGGGAAGAGGAATTACGACCGCTTCGTAAACGTCCGGATGAGCGAGCAGCGCTTTTTCCACTTCCAGCGATGATATGTTCTCCCCTCCGCTCACGATAATCTCTTTCTTGCGGTCCACAATTTGAAGATAGTTGTACCGGTCCACAGTGGCTACATCGCCGGTGTGAAACCAGCCGCCCGGCATTGCGGCCGCAGTAGCCTCCGGTTGGCCCCAGTAACCCTCCATGACGACGTCGCCTCGGGCCACGATTTCTCCCATGGTCGTGCCATCGTGTGCGACATCCTCCCCATTCGGGCCGACCACCCGAAGCTCGACGCCCGGGATTGCAAACCCGGTCATTGCCTGGCGAGCATAGCTTTGCTCTCCTGTGAATGGGAGATCTGACTTCATTTGCGATTTGGCAAGTGTGGGACAAGTCTCGGTCAAGCCATATCCGGAGATGCAGGTGCATCCCAGCTTCTCCTCAACTTCTTGTACCAGCGTAGGAGACGAGGCCGCTCCGCCAATGTTAATAATCTGCAGGCTGCCTAAATCATACCGTGCTCTCGCCGCAGAATTCACCAGGGCCGCCGCCATCGTTGGCACCAGCGCGCAGCTGCTTACGCGCTCCCGCTCGATCAGGCGAAACACCTCCGCCGGATTGAAATTGTGAATCATCACGTGCGTGCCGCCAACCAGAGTGATGATGTGCGCGACGCCCCAGCCATTGGCGTGAAACAGCGGAATGGTGTGAAGCAAAACAGATTTGCATGACATCTCTCCGAGCGTGCTAGCGGAGGTCTGCCCGGCGGCGATCACTGACAAAGCATGCAGATAGACGTTGCGATGGGTGAGCATCACGCCTTTGGGGCGGTCGCTACTGCCGCTCGTGTAGAAGAGTTCGGCAATTGAATCCTCGTCAATTTGCATGAAGTCGCACTGAAACGGAGGGGAAGCGGACAGAAGATCATCGAAGTTATTGGCCGCCAGCCAATTGGCTTGCGGTTGATCATCGAGCAGGAAAAAGGTTTCGATCGAACGGACGGTTGTTCGAAACGATTCTGCGAGCGGAACGAATGACTGTTCAACAAACAGGAACCTGGCCTGCGCATCATTCAAAACGAAAGCAAGTTCCTGCGCGCCCAGACGGACATTTAAGGGCACCAGCACGCAGCCGGCTTCCAACACCCCGTAATACGCCTCCAGCAACCGATGACAGTTAGTGCTTAGAAAGGCAATGCGATCGCCTGGCTTTGCCCCCACCGCTACCAGAGCGCCCGCGAGCCGCGCGGCGCGCTCCGCGAATTGCGCATAGGTGAAGCGCTCGTCGCCGCAGACCACCCCCACCTTTTCTGGGAATTGCTCACGCGCATAACGAAGGAAACGGATGGGAGTTAGTGGAATTTTCATATGCGCCTACCCATGGATGACAAGCACCCGCTGGCGGGAGCCAGCCAGAACGACACTCACCTGAATTGAGTTGATTGATCATCCTGAGCGGCGCCGAAAGAACCCGCGTGTGCCTACTACTGCATGCTTCGCGGAATTTCCTCGTGCTGTTTCACACGTGCGAAGTCAGCTGGTTCCGGCATGGTGTACGGCACCCGGCCGTCCGGGATCTTTCGGCGTCGTAGGGTCCGCACTTTTTGTGGGCCCGCTCCGCTCAGAATGAACCCTTATGCGGTAATGCCGCTAGGCGGCCGCTGTTGCCGCATGTTTTTTCGGCGACCGCTTGGCGTGATGTGCGGTCTTGTGCGCTTTGTGCGCCCCATTCGGCTTTGCCATGACGTCGATCAATTCCTTCTGCGCGTCGACATAGCTCTTCACGCCTTCCCGCGTCAGTTCTGCCAGCGGAAGAAACGGAAATGGGCGTAAGAGATCCAGAGTCTTGCCGGCGCTTTTGACGCTTCCGTTCATCTGTCGCCCCGCGACATCAACCAGCTTCCTTTGCGCATCGATCAAGGACTCCGTGGCCTCGCGTGCCAGTTGCGACAGCTCCGTCTTCTTGATTTTCTTGACGCCGTTGGTGGGTTTGCTGCCGGTGGCCTTGGCTGTCTCCTCGGCAATTACGTCCATGAAATGCTTCTGGGCTTTGACGAAGTTTTCCATCGCCTCGCGCGCCAGTTCGACCAGTTTCTCGCTCTGTACCGGCTTCCCTGACTTGGCGGCTTCCACCCAGCTATGAGTTTGCTTGCCGGCAATTTTGAGGTACTCCTGCTGCATCTGGATGAAAGTCTCCACGCTGCGCTGTAGCAGGTCGGTAATCGCTTGCGCCGGAGGCCATTCCCCGACACGTTCCTTCACGCCCGTCATCAGGATTTCGTTCTGTTTTTGTCCCAGGTCAAGCAGGACCTTTTGCCCTTCGATGAAATTCGAGATCCCCTCGGCAGTCACTTCGCCCAGAATTGCGGTTGGGGAATGCCGAGGATCCGACAATTGCTCGCGCAGAGAGTGCATTAAGCTTGCATTCTGCCGCATCGCCAGGTCCGTGAGGATCCGTTGCGTAGCAAAAAAGCTTTGGACTCCCTGCTGCGCCCAACCTGACAATAGAGAAACAAAGGATGACTCGTTGGGATGAGTTCGAGAGGATTCGTGCTTTCCGGTTGTTAGCATTTTGCATCTCCTTATTGCTGCGATGCAGCATCGACTTAAATATAAGAGTTGACGAAGGTTGTGTCAAGATATATTTGTATTATGTGCAAAGCAGCTGAGGAATCGGAGAATGAAACCGGCCCGCGTCGTGATCAAAAAATATGGGAATCGCAGATTGTATGATTCCTCCGGGAGTCAATACGTGAATCTCGACGATATCGCGCGTTTCATTCGCGAAGGCAAGGATGTTCAGGTCGTCGACGCGAAGACGGGCAAAGATCTGACCCGCGTTACACTTACACAAATCCTGACCGAGGATGCGAAGGAAAAGCCGACCGGCCTGCCACTCGAACTGCTGCGCCAACTGATCGTCGCCTCTGACGAGGTGCGGCATGAAGTCGTGATGTGGTATTTGAAATCCGCCTTGGATACTTATCAGTCGGTACAGGATGCGGTGCAGAGTCGGTTGGGTGAGGTGAAGTCCGCCATTCTGTCGCCCGTGGACATGGTGAAGCAACTGATTGGCGGGCCCGCACCACCTCAGCCCCCCGCCGACGCCAAGCCGGAAGTCGATTCATTGCGCAAACGAATAGCCGAACTGGAGGCGCAGGTCAAAAAACCCGCTCGAGGTAGAGGAAGAAGAGCAAAAAGACACCTAACCCGAAAGACAAAGGGAAGGATATAATTTAGGCGCTAGTTGCCCCCGGCTACGCGCGCCAGCGTAATTTGTGTAGATGCTCGCCAGACCTAGGACGAAATTGCGGCCCACACAGAAACAGAAAAAGAAAACAGGTTCGTCGAAGGCGCAGATGCACACTCACCGGGCTGATTTGCAGGCCGACATCTCACCGTGGACAGAAGCGCTGTTTGCGGCCGAGGTTCTGTTGCTGCACGCGACTCCGGTCTATTACGGCTTCGGCGTACCGCGCGGTGATGGCTCCGCAGTCGTCATCATTCCCGGTTTTCTTGGTACTGATCTGTATTTGGCAGAACTCCACGCCTGGCTGGACCGCATCGGATATCGAGCCTATTTTTCCGGTATCGGTATCAACGCCGAATGCCCTAATCTTTTGGTCCAGCGCCATCTCAACGAGACCATAGAAAAAGCGCTCGCCGAGACTGGACGGAGAATTCACTTGATCGGTCACAGCCTCGGAGGTGTGATTGCCCGCTCCGTGGCTGGACAGAGGCCAAAAGATGTGGCTTCCGTTATCACGCTGGCTTCGCCGATTCGCGGCACGGCTGCCAGTCGAACCATTCTGCATGCCGCCGACGCCATTCGCGAGCGAATCCTGAAGGAGCATGGCCCTGGAGTCCTGCCCGACTGCTACACCGGGCGCTGCACCTGTAATTTTGTTGATTCATTGAGGCGCGACGTTCCGGACTCAATGATCGAGACCGCGATTTACACGCGCGATGACGGCATCGTCGACTGGCGCTATTGTATGACCAGGAATCCTGAAGCCGACTTCGAAGTTCCCGGCACTCACATTGGAATGGCATTTAATCCGTCGGCCTACACGATTGTCGCTGAGCGCCTGTCGTTGGCGCAATCCTCCAAATAAGGTTCAGCCAACCATCTCCAATACAGCCCCCGTGCTCGTCTCCAAAGCTTCAACCGGCCTGCCTCGCCGCTCCAGGCGGAGCACCGCGCTCGCCCGGCTGTTGTTCGCGACCGCAAGGCTTCCTTTGCAATCGGTCTTCAAATAAGGAAGGCGATGGAGGCTCGGCCCAGCGCCGTCGATAGCTCCCTCCAAATGGAGTCCGTCCTTCGTGGAACAGCGAAAATTCCATCCAAATTCAGCTGCATCCCTTCTGGCCTCTTGTAAATTCCGGAAGACATGCTCCTTCCCCTTGTGCCAGAGCACCGCTTTACGAAAGACCAGCCCGAAGGGCATTTCGTAGACCAGGGCTTCGAATGTGCTCGGATCTGTGTGGGCGCCTGGAAAATGCGCATGGGTCCAAGTCCAAAAATTGCGATGCCTATATCCGCAGTTGTGTCCTTGAACTCCGAACCCCAAAGGGTTCCCTTCAAAGACCTGGCCATCCAGCGTGATTTGGCCGGAAACAAACGCGTCCGAATGCGGTGTCCGCGAGAATCCAATCCAACCCTTGTTGCTCAGCGTGACGCGAAACGCGGAACGATAGTGCAGATCCCACGCGATAGCGTGCCCCTCAACCTCCAATGTTCCCCGGCAGAAGCCCTCGCCGATTTCATTGCTACTGATTCGGAAGTGGAATGGACTTCGCCCCCTGTCGCTGAGACTCAGACCCTCCAAGGGAAATCCCTGAATGAAGCTTTCCGGCGTTCCATCTCGCGGAAACCATGTGGCCCACACCTGGACGGGCATCCCGTGCGGCTCGCCAGCGCAACCGCATCGGCCAGGATTCATTAGCAAATATCGGAACCACCACGCCCCGGCACCATCCGCCAGACCCAGACGAACAAACCAGACTTCATAACGGTGCCGCGCTGAGAGTGACGAATATAGTTCGTTCAGTGTCTTCACAGGCTTATTCTTGTGTGCTTTTAATTCTTATCCAGAAACGCTGCTGGTAGCAACTTTTAGCTTCTAAAACAAATGGAGTCTGACTAGTGGATTGCGTGCAGCATTCTGCGTGCGTTGCTATTTTTGCTCTCCTGGAGACCCACATCCAATGACCCTCGTCGAGCAGTTGCGCTCTCGAAAAAAGGCCCTTACGGTTGACGAACTTGCCGGTCTACTCTGTATCGGCATTCGAACTCTATATAAGGAAGTCGAGGACAATCGCATTCCGTTTTTTCGCGTGCGCAGTTCGATCCGTTTCGATCCTTACCAGATCGCGCCAGGAGGACGAAATCGCGAGGAAATCGCTATGGCGTCGACGCAAGCCGGGTCACGGCTGGGCCGTTCGTCGCTCTTTTTCGTTTGACTCATGTTGATGAGTCGATTAGACTCATTCTATGGCTAAGAGATTGCAAGTGATCGTGCAGGATCCAGAATACCGAGAGATTCAGCGTGCGGCGCGTTCGCGCCACATGTCGATTGCCGAGTGGGTCCGGCAAGCGATGGATCTAGCACGCCGCCGCGAGCCTCTGGGCAGCATTGGGAAAAAGCTCGCAGTTATCCAACAGGCGGCTCAGCACGATTATCCTGTCGGCGACATTGACGACATGCTGGCCGAGATCGAGGCAGGATACGGAACTGGTGCACGATCGTGATTCTGGTCGACTCCAATATTCCGATGTATCTGGTGGGCGCACCGCATCCTCACAAAGCGAATGCTCAGCGTTTGCTCGAGAAGCTGATCAGCGACCGTCAGCGTCTGGTTACCGATGCCGAGGTCTTGCAGGAGATTCTGCACCGATATGTTGCCATCGATCGCCGGGGCGCAATCCAGCCGGCGTTCGACGCTCTGCTCGGTCTTGTCGATGACGTTCTGGCAGTAGATCGCACGGTGGTGGAACGGGCGAAGCAAATTGTTCTAGGGTATCGACACCTGTCTGCTCGCGACGCGGTGCATCTATCGGTCATGGAAAAAAATGGGGTCGAGCAGATCCTGAGTTTCGACTCGGGCTTCGACGCATTCCCTCGTATCACGCGCCTATCGTAACCGCTCGCGAACGAAGACCCCTTGTGCGCATTCCTAAGATTCGCGAGACGACGTTTCCTCCCGCACCTGCCGAGCCGCTTGGCCGGCCGTGGCACAGTTGTCGCCCGCGACACACCGAGCGGAATGGATCGCATTGATGATGAAGATCGACGAACCGGGCGTCATCACATCGCCGCGACCCGTCCCCATCTCGTCCTGCAGCTACTTGTTGATCCCGGCCTTGGGAATGTTCTCGAGTGTGCCGCATCAAGCGCATCGATAACCTGAATTCAGATCAAGAGACTGAAAATTCCGGGTCTGGCCAAGGAAGAACGATGTGCGTGACGCTGTTCTAGCAGAGCGGAGGCAGGCTGTCGCAATCCGGGCAGGCGGGAGTGGCATCAATAGGGGGACGGGCATGCGGTCCATGTCCGAGTTGTTGATGAAGGTTAGTCGGCGCTCTCCTGGGTACCACACCTAGATTCGCTCCATTGACGATTGCCACCCCGATGTTGGATATTGGGACTGGATGGACGCCCAGCAAACTATTGCCGAAATCGAGTGCCTTGAGGGTATCTACGCAGTGCCGGACCCTAGACCGCTGAATGCGAGTGATCTCGCGGCGGCGAATCGGAGGCACGACGAAATGCTCGCGCATAGTCCATGGTTCCGTCTTTGGCAGCAGTACGGGGTTTGCTGCCGCTCTGACGATGCCGAGTTTCGGATTCAGATCTAATCCACGTTTACCGCCTCAGCCCCGCGTCTGACCTGCCTCCCAAAATCTCGCGTTCAATGCACAAATCATACTCAGCTCTGTGTGAATTCAGGGAGATAGGTCCCCCGGGCTGAAACTGTTTCCAATTTGGTGAGGATGCCTCCCGGATTTTGACTAACGCTGTCTCGGGTGACCACGCTCCAGCACCATGCCTAGACCCTGACTGTGACATTACCTGCGAGCAAGCGGCTCGACGGAAGTTTCAAGAAGCTCCGGGCGCTTATGGGTATGCCACTTCAAGAAAGAATCCATGTAAGTGTAGAACACGGGCGTAATGTAAAGCGTTACGATCTGCGCGAAGAACAAACCGCCGACCACGCACAGACCGAGTGGACGGCGGGCGTCGGCGTCGGCGCCAAAACCGATAGCGATGGGCAAGGTGCCTATAATTGTGCAGGCGCTGGTCATCATGATCGGGCGGAAGCGAATCATTGAGCCCTGGTAGGCCGATTCGGTGGCTGTATAATCCCCCTTGCGCTCAAGCTCCAAAGCAAAATCGACCATCATAATCGCGTTCTTTTTGACGATGCCGATGAGCATGATCAAACCGACGAGGCCGTAGATATCGAGCTGCTCGTGGAATAGAGAGAGTGTGACTAAACCGCCGAAGGCGGCAGCCGGCAACCCCGTCAGAATTGTGATGGGGTGAATGTAGCTCTCGTAGAGAATGCCCAGCAGTATATAAATGACCACCACCGTCATGATCAGCAGAATGCCCTGGCCGGCGATCGATTGCTGGAATGCTTGGGCGGTGCCTTGGAAGCTGGTGTTGATTGAAATGGGCAGCATGGAATTGGCCATGTTCTGCACGTCATTCACCGCTCGGCCAAGAGCCACTCCGGGCGCCAGGTCGAATGAAATCGTAACTGACGGAAGTTGCCCGGTGTGGTTGATGGTGAGAGGGCCGACGCCAGTGGTGAATTTTGAGACAGCCGCGAGGGGAACGAGTTGGCCAGAGGAAGAGCGGATATAAAGCTCCGAGAGCATGTCGGGATCGCTCTGGAACCGATTCTCTACCTGGAGAACGACCCAATATTCGTTATTTGAAGTGTAGATGGGCGAAACCAGGCGTTGGCCGTAGGCGCTGTACAATGCGTCTTCAACCTGCTGTGGTGTCACCCCCAGAGCAGAAGCTTTGTCCCGGTCGACCACGACATTCGCCTGCGGATTCTTGATCTGGAGATCGCTAGCGACGTCGGCGACACTCGGCAGCGTCTTCATTTTTGTTTCGAGCAACTGCGCGTACTTATAGAGCTGATCCGTAGCTGGGCTCGACAGCGTGAATTGATACAGGCTCTTGGTGAATAGCCCGCCAATGCGAATTGCGGGCGGATTCTGGAGAAAGACTCGCATCCCAGGGACCTTGTCCAGCTTGGGTTGCAACCCGTGAATCACATCGTCGATAGTCATGTGACGTTCGAAGAGTGGACGAACGTACTGGAGCACGGTCCCAGCGATAGAAACATGACCATAGCGGGCGATCAAGCGATCGTAATCCGGACTATCGGTCCAGGGACGGTCGGAACGGTTCTTCAAATGGAGAAAAGCGAAGCCATTGTTGAGGCCAGAGCTGCTCGAATCGGCGATGCCGGAATAGAACTGAACGACATTCGGGTCGGCCTGGAGTATACGATTGATAGCTTCCTGGTGAGCTTTCATCGCGTCGAAGGAAATGCCTTGATTGGCTTCGGTTGAGACGGCGATCTGCGCGGTATCCTCTTGCGGCAGGAAGCCCTTCGGAATCACCCAAAACTCCCAAGCGGTCCCCACCAGGATGAGAAAACCGAAAATCATCACGAGCACGCGATGGTGCATCGCCCGGCGAAGGCTCCATCCGTACCAGCGGAGCGACGTATCGAGGATGTTTTCCAACTTGCGATAGATCCATCCGTGCTTATTGTCGTGTTCGGGGCGCAGGTAGTATCTGCAGAGCATCGGGGTGAGGGTGACGGAAACGAAGCCGGAAACCAGAACGGCGGAAATGATGACGACGGCAAATTCGTGGAGCAAGCGACCCAAGACGCCGGACATGAAGAAGACGGGCAGAAAAACAGCCGCGAGCGACAAAGTCATGGAGAGAATTGTGAAGCTGACTTCCCTCGAGCCATCGAGTGCGGCCTCGAACGCTCCTTTGTCCATTTCCTGGTGGCGCACGATGTTCTCGAGCATAACGATGGCGTCATCGACGACGAAGCCCACCGATAGTGTCAGCGCCAACAGCGATAAGTTGTCCACCGTATAGCCAAGCAGGTACATGACGGCGAACGTGCCGATGATCGACATCGGAAGAGCCAGGCTCGGGATGATGGTGGCCGATGCGTTGCGCAGAAAAAGAAAAATGACAAGAATAACCAGGAAAATTGCCAGCAGAAGAGTGAATTTGACGTCATTCACCGAGTCGCGGATCGGAACCGAGTGATCGTATTCGACCGAGAGGTTGATGGACGGAGGCACAACCGCGTAGAAGCGCGGGATGAGCTTGCGAATGTTATTGACGATCTCGATTGTGTTGGTGCCGGGCTGGCGCTGGACGGCCAGCATAATTCCCGGGATGTTGTTGATCCAGTCTGCGACGTACAGATCTTGAATTCCGTCGTTGACAGTGGCGATCTGATCGAGCCGGACCGGGGCTCCTTTGCGGTATGCCACGATGAGCGGGCGGTAGACCATGGCGTCGGAAAGCTGCCCGTTAGACTCGAGGTTATAAGCCTTATGAGCGCCATTGAGCGTGCCCATCGGCAAATTGACGTTGGCATTTTGAATTGCCTGCTCGACTTCGTTGATACCGATCTGCCGGCTGGCGAGAGCTTCCGGGTTTAGTTGCACGCGCACGGCGTATTTGGCCGAACCGCTGACGCTGACCTGGGCGACGCCGGGCACCATCGAAATCTGCTCGGCTAGCAGATTTTCGGCATACTTATCGACTTCGTAAAGCGGCAGCGTAGGCGAGGTAACAGCCAGCAAGAAGATGGCCTGATCGGCGGGATTCACTTTTCGAAACGTCGGCGGCGAAGGCAGGTTGGGCGGAAGCTGATTGGCGGCGGCCGAGATCGCGCTCTGGACATCGAGCGCGGCGGAATCTATGTTACGGCTCAGATTGAACTGCAGGGTAATTTCGATGCCGCCGAGAGAACTGGTCGACGTCATCGAATCCAGACCAGCAATCGTAGTGAACTGTTTCTCAAGCGGTGTTGCTACCGAGGACGCCATCGTTTCCGGGCTGGCGCCAGGAAGGCCGGCGGATACCTGAATGGTTGGGAAATCAACATTGGGCAGATCACTGACGGCCAGGTCGCGATAGCCCAGAATGCCAAAGAGAAGGATCGCCACCATCACGAGGCTGGTCATGACCGGTCGGCGAATGAAAGGTTCGCAGAGATTCATGGGATTGATCCCAGCACTGTCAGAGTCCCTTGGTGAAATATACCTTCGTTCCTGGAATCAGACGCACCTGCCCGTCGGTGACCACGGTTTCCCCGGGTGAAAGCCCCTGCAAAACTTCGGTTTCGTTATTCACCGTTTGCCCAACATTCACTTGCCGGACATCAACGGTCATGTCCGGTTTTGTAACGAAGACATAATCACCCTTCTGTCCGGCCTGAACCGCTTGCGCGGGCACGACCAGGACGTTCTGTTGCTCGCCCAGCCGTAGCAGGACATTGGAAAACTGGCCTGGCCAAAGATGCTGGTCACTGTTGGGAAATGAAGCCCTAAGAGCGATGGTGCCCGTGGTCGGATCCACGGTGTTATCGACGAATGTCAGAGTTCCGGTTTCCGGGCTGGAATCGCCGGTCGGGGTGGCTTGAACGGGTAAACGAGAGCGCGTCATGAGCCTCTTGACCGATTCGAGGTACTGCTGCGGAACGGAGAAATTAACGTAGATCGGCGAAACCTGGTTGATCACCACGAGCACTGGGACGTCATTGGCCTTTACCGCTGCTCCCGGGTAGACAAGCTGAGCTCCGGTGACACCGCTGATGGGCGCATAGATGGAGCAATAGGAAAGCTGAATCTTTGCGGTCTGGACGGCAGCCTCATCGAAGTTGACAGTGGCTGCGGCGGCAGTTGAGGTTGCCCGATATTGGTCAAACTGCTCTTTCGAGACAATCCCTTGCTTGTAGAGCCCTTCATAGCGCTCCAGTTCCGCCTGATCGAGTTGGGCCTGCGCGTTGTCCCTGGCGAGTGCCGCGTTGGATTGATCGAGGGCGGCGAGAAAAGGCCTCTGGTCGAGCGTGAGCAGTAGATCTCCCTGGCGGACGAACTGACCCTGCTTGTAATTCACTTCCTTGACGATACCGGCAACTTGCGACTCCACCGAGACGGTCTTGAAGGCCTGGCCGGCGCCAATGGCGTGTAATTGCACCGGAATCGTGCTCCGTTCGACTTGGGCGACCGTGACCGGCACGGCGGAGGTGTCGCGCGGCCTCTCAATCGCTCCGCTGCCGCGGGATGCCTGCCCGGAGCTGGTGCTACCTCCGCATCCCGGAAGTATGAGCGCGGACGACAATGATATAGATCCCAGGAGTCTAAAAACTGTGGTCATGATCTCCAATTTCAACTAGTTAGACGTTTCCGACAAAATTACGGTAGCCCGAGAGAAATCGAACACGCACAACACTATAAACTCGGCAACCGCTACCACGGTTGGCAAGGTATATGGAAAGCAATGATAGGCCAGCTAGCGGATCGCAGATCAGATTGCCATACGAACGATATGGAGTACCTACCGGGCGTGGGTACAATTATAGCCCCAATATATCGCGATATAAGATGCCGTGGGCAGATTTGAGATCTCGGCCAGCTGCTGTCGGCTGCAAGTCCCCTTATGATGGTGCTAGCTCGTACCCGATCGTATCTCGCGAATGGATTCGTCGTAGATCGCCTTGAAATCCGACCGCTGCAGCAGTTTTTCTGCTCCAGGGTCTTTCTTCATTGCATCGAGCAACCGGAGGGCTTCGCGATAATGATCCTGAGCATCGCCGGCGTTGCCGGATTCTCTTGCAATTACCGCCAACAGATAATGCGCCCGGGCACTTAGGGGTTGCATTCCGAGCTTGTCTGAAAGCAGCAAGGCGCGTTCGAGTCCCTGGCGGGCGGCGGCGCGGTCGCGGCTCTGCATCATGGCCTCTGCTATGAATATCGAGCACTCCACCGAGGTGTACTTCAGTCCCAGGCTGTCGGCTTGGGGAACCAACTGGCGCAGGCTCGAAATGGCTTCCTGAGCGCGTTTTTCCTGAACCGCGACCTTGGCCAGGTTGGCTTTCGCGATCAGAACGAAGACTGGCTCTTTGCTTCGTATGGCGACCTGAAGTGCCTCCGCGTAGGAAGCGCGGGCAGATTTGAGATCGCCGCTGTAAAAGTATGCATCGCCCCGGAATCCCAAGGCAGCCGCCCCCGTATCGTCACTCTTAAGTTCACGCGAGAGGCTGAGCGCCTCATCAAGATAACTCTTGGCTTCATCTCCGCGTCCAGCGAGGATTAACGTTTCTCCCGCGCCACCCAGCACCTGGGCCATCCAGGCCGTCTTATCCTGGATGTTGCGAAAAGTCTTGAGCGCCTCCTGTTCGGAGTTGACGGCTGCCCCGAATCTCCCTTGGTACGCAAACAGCATGCCCAAGCCGTAAGACTCGATGGCTGCACCGCGCTGGTCGTTCATGCTGCGCCGCAAATCCAATGCGCGCAGATAATACGCAATCGCCTTATCGTATTGGCCCATATCGGCGTAGGTTTCACCGAGATTGTGGACAGCCTCCACGATGTCCTGCGGAACTTTCGCTTTTTCGCGCAGCTGAAGCGCCTGCTGATAATAAGTCAGCGAATCTTCGTACTGTCCCTTCTCCGAATACGCGGTTCCAATGTTGTTCAGGCAAATGGCTTGCATGCCTTCATTGCCGAGATCGCGCTCCAGGTCCAGAGCTTCTTTGTACTGCTTGAGCGCCTGATCATGGACACCGCGCTCATTGGAGAAATTCCCCATATCGATCAGCGTGTCACCCAGCCCGCGTTTGTCCCCAATCTCGCGCCGTATCTGCAGAGCCTCCTCAAAGTTGGGCAAAGCATCCTTATTGTTGCCGAGCGAAGCCTGGGCCTTCGCCATTTCGTTGAGGCTGAAAGCCAGACCGCGCTTTTGGCCGATACTACGCCAGATCCTGAGAGCTTCCTGTTCGTTGCGCAAAACTTCCTGAGGTTTGTTCAACATCCGGTATGCCACTGCCTGGAGGTGAAGGCTGGTGGCCTTTTGTTCCTGGTTGTCCACCTGTACTGCGAGGCTATAGGCGCGGTTCAGCGGATCGAAGCTGCCCTGCGGATTGCCACTCTTGATCTCGATGCGACCGAGGTTGAGGGTTGCGGCCACGTCCTTTGGATTGGAAGTCAAAAGCTTCTGGTAATAGTCCCGGGCCTTAGCGAGATCGCCAGAATCCTGGTATAGGCTCGCGAGAGCCGATTGCACATCAGCGTTACCCGGCGCAGCTTGCGCAAGATTCTCGTACGCCTTGATGGCTTCGGGATAGTTCTTGACCACCTGCAGCCCGATGGCGGAAATCAGGTACTTCTCCGCCGCCGGCAGATCCTGGCTCAGCGCCACTGCCTTCTTGGCGGACTGTTCCGCTTCACTGTCATAGCCCAAAGTGCCGTAGGCTTGTGCCAGCCTGGAGAACGCCAGCGCGAAGTCCGGATCTTCCTTGGTTGCCGCCTCGAATTGCCTTTGAGCCTCCAGATTCCTTCCGTCCCGCTGCAAATCGACACCCTGGTTGTAGTCGCGCAACGCGACAATCGATTTCGAACTCGGTTGGAAGGAACTGGCTTTCAACTCCTTCAGCACGTTTTCCGGCAGCGCAAGTTTCTGACGGATGGACTCCGCCAGGCGGTCGACCGCGCCCGGAATATCTTTCTCGCTCGGGACATCGATCTTCAATGGCGCCGTGGCGCCACTCTTGATGTCCAGCAACGTCGCATCGATGCGAATCTGGTCGCCAAACCTGGCGTACTGTCCCCACACCACCCGGTCCGCATTACTGAAATCAGCCACGCGCCGGATCGTGGCCGGATCGAGAGCCGTTCCGGAGGAGATTCGCAGATCGGTGAATATCTGGTGCAGGTTCGCGGGACTGACCGTACGCAAATGCGCCGACTGGCCAACATCCGTGCTTAGCATGTCTGCCAAACTCGAACCCAGCCAATCCAATTTCTGGTCCCCGGATGCGTTCTGGAAAGGCAGTATCGCCAACGATAGCGGATGCACCGCGACAGCAGCTCCCGAGCTGGGCGCTGGTTTAAAAAGTCGATCGCGCAGCAGGTACCCGCTGATCGCCAGAACCAGAGCCGTCAGGATTCCTGTGATCAGCGGCCAGGGAATCGTCTGTCCCCACGGTTTTACGCGGGCGTCGAAATTGATTGTGCCTGCCGCCCGCTTATCCTTCCAGGTATTCAGATCCGTCAGGATGTCCGATGCCTTCTGGTATCTCAGCGCCAGATCCCGTTCCAGACACTTGCTCACGATGCCGCTCAGCGCCCCGGGTATTTGCGCATCGACATCCGACACTGGAATCGCGCGCTCCTGCGTGCGCTTGATAAGGCTGGCAAGCGCGCTCTCCGCATGAAACGGCGCTTTGCCGGTCAGCATTTCATAGAGGATCAGACCGAGCGCGAAGAGGTCGGAGCGTTGATCAAGATCCTTGGCCAGTGCCTGCTCCGGCGACATGTACTCCATGGTGCCGACAATCGCACCAGTTTGGGTCATGCCGTCGCCTTCCAGCGTGCGAGCCAAGCCGAAATCCATCACCAGGATTCGGCCCGAGCCGTCCTGCATGATGTTTTGCGGCTTAAGGTCGCGGTGAATCACCCCAACGCTGTGCGCAGCATCCAGAGCAAGGCACACCTGCTGAATGATCTCGACCGCTTCCTCTGGAGCGAATTTCTTTTTCTCACGGATCAGGGTTCGCAGATCTTTACCGTCAACGAACTCCATCGTGATGAACTTCACGCCGTCGGCATCCGCGAGGTCGTAAATGCGAATGACGTTGCGGTGTGTGACCTGGTGAGCGAGCAGCAACTCCTGCTTGAAACGGGCGAGGATCGAGGGGTTCGATGCCAGTTCCGGTCGTATGACTTTCAATCCGACAACGCGATCAAGTTCGCGATCCGCGGCCTTGTATACCGCGCCCATCCCGCCTTCACCCAGCAGTTGCAGGATTTCGTATCTTCCACCCAGCACCTCGCCAACTTGGAGCACTGCCGCGCTCACGGGCACGCTGGATGTCCTGCTCGGCGCAGGAGGGGGAGTACGACGCGTTACAGATCCTTTTGGGACAGGACTCGAAGCGTCAACGATCGTGACATCCGAATCAATCAGCGACGTGGCATCGATCACAGTAGCCGCGTCGTCCGAGGAGGGTGGGCTGTCCGGAACTCTGTTAAGAGGATTGCTTTCCTTCAGGAAGGTATCTGGGCGCAGGCTTTCGCCGTGTGAAGGGATCGGGACGCCGCTGGTAGAACTTTCGCCGGCAAATGGAGTTCCAACACCGCCTCCGGCGGGTTTTTTGGGAACAGGCGGTCCTTCGGGCCGTGATTTGAAATCATCCATGTTTCCGATTAAGCAGCAGCCCGGCACTGGGGAAGACGCACCCATCTCGTACCCGTGCGCGTGCGGGCACTTGACAATGCAAGAAGTATATATGATTGCCTATTAGGGGAGAACGATAATCTAATGGTTTAAAACGAGGTTCCCCGTCTGGCTTTCGACCGCCGGCCGCCAACGGGTAATTCTTGAACACCGAAAATCCGACGTGTATACTTAGCGTATATACATTCTGGAGGTTGGATATGGACACGGCACGAGTGTTCCATTCCGGAAACAGTCAGGCAGTCCGACTGCCCAAGCAATTTCGATTGAAAAGTAAGGAAGTCGAAATCTTTCGGCGAGGGGATGAGATCGTCCTGCGGGAGAAGGACGGAAATATGGGTCGAGCCTTTGATCTGCTGGCGGGTTTGCCCGATGACCTGGTCATTGTGGGACGCGAGAGGGATCGACCACAGAAACGCAAGGGGCTCTGATGGAGCCCCGCTATCTATTGGACACCAACATCTGTATATATATCCGGCAAGATAGACCTGAGGAAGTGTTGCGCCGATTCCGGAAACTCCGTGCGGGAGAAGCCGTGCTTTCGGTCATCACTTATGGCGAGCTCCTCTACAGGGCGGCCAAGAGCGAGCACCGGGTTGCGGCGCTGGAAAAGTTGCGGGAGCTTGTCCTTTTGCTGCCTGCGCTTGCGTTGCCAGAATTAGCCGCCGAAACGTACGGTACGATTCGGGCGGAATTAGAATCGAAGGGTGAGATGCTCGGCAACAACGATCTTTGGATCGCCGCACACGCCGTCGCGACCGGGTTGACATTGGTAACAAACAACGAAAGAGAGTTCCGCCGCGTGAGAGGACTTAAGATCCAGAACTGGGCAGCCTAGCAGCAAAATATGTGGTGCTTTCGCATGTTTAGGAGATGTGAAAAGTGGAGGATAGAAGCGCGGTCAGCCGCGCGAACCATTTTGTCGAGACTATACGGTGAACATATTTCACATCGTCGGCGCTCGGCCCAATTTCATGAAGGTCGCTCCGGTTTTGCATGCCCTGAGAGATCGAAGCGACGTTGTCCAAACCCTAATCCACACCGGCCAGCACTACGACGTCAAAATGTCCGACGTCTTCTTCGAGCAGCTCGGCATCCCGGCTCCGGATATTAACCTCGCAGTTGGTTCTGGCAGTCACGCCAAGCAGACTGCCGAGATCATGGTTCGCTTTGAGCCGGTGGTTCTCGAACGTAAGCCAGACCTGGTTCTCGTCTACGGCGACGTCAACTCCACGGTTGCGGCGGCGCTCGTGTGCGCCAAACTCGGGCTGCGTGTCGGCCACGTCGAGGCCGGCCTGCGCTCGTTCGATCGAACCATGCCCGAGGAGATCAATCGACTCGTAACCGATCAGCTAGCCGACCTGCTTTTCACGCCCTCGGAAGATGGCGATGAAAATCTTCGCAAAGAGGGGATTGGATCCGACAAGATTTTTCGTGTCGGAAATGTGATGATCGACTCACTCATACGACTCCTGCCCGCGGCGAACAAAATCAAGCACGACGATTTGCCCGCGCGCTACGCCCTCGTCACCTTGCACAGGCCGGCAAATGTCGATGACAGCGGGACGCTGAAAGGCATCCTCGAATCGTTGCTCGAGGTCAACCGCGACCTCAAAGTAGTTTTCCCGGCCCATCCCCGCACCCGTCAGCGCATCGCCGACTTCGGCCTGAATCCCGGCCAGTTGCTTCTTCTCGATCCTCTCCCCTACGTTGATTTCCTGGGCATGCAAACTCGCGCGACGGTCGTAATCACCGACTCCGGAGGCATTCAGGAAGAGACCACTTATCTTGGTGTTCCATGCCTCACGGTGCGCGAAAATACCGAGCGCCCGATCACGATTGCGATGGGCACGAACGTATTGGTCGGCCGCGACCGCAACAAACTCAGCGCGGAATTATCCAAAGTGCTGGAGGGCAAAGGAAAGAAGGGAACTGTGCCGCCACTTTGGGACGGCAAGGCAGGCGAGCGCATCGCGGATGTGGTCACGCAGTAAGCCAAGCTCATCTTCGTTCGAGCAACGACCTTTGTTGAATCATCGAAGCTCGTCGCACGCCATCGTTTAGTAAGCCTGGGTTTTCCTCAGTGCACCTTCGTGTCCTTCGTGGCTAAAGCCTTCATTTGCCCGCAGGCCCCTAGCCTCGTGATTCCGCGAGAATTCCGCTAATGAATCTTACGAGTCTTTTAATATAGGCAGGCGTGCATTTAAGCCAGGTCGACCTGAATCTGTTCGTTGTCCTCGAAGTCATTAGTGTTGTATTTTCGAGATCAGTAGGATGAAAAGACCAGTTTGAAGTCCCGTCGAATCAGTTTCGCCTTTCTCGTGGCCACCTCGCTGGTAGTCGGTTGGCGCCCCTTGCTGGCAACACTCACTCTGGCCCTCCGAAATGATCAATACACCCACATCCTGTTGATCCTTCCCATCAGTGTGGTTCTCATCTTTCTCGACTGGCCATCGCTGCAAGCCAAGTTTGCTCCAAATGTTCCCGCGGGTTCAGTCTTTCTGGTGATCGCAGTCCTCGCTGCCACCTTCGCCAATGTACGCTCAAGTACATTGCGTCCCGACCTCCAGCTCTCGATTCGTATGTTTGCCCTGGTCCTCTTCTGGATCGGCGCGTGCGTTCTTTGCTTCGGATTGCGAGTAGCCCGAGCGTTGCTCTTCCCGCTTTGCTTTTTATTTTGGCTGGTGCCATTCCCGCAGGCAGTGCTAACCGCCGTCATAACTCTGCTTCAGCAAGGTTCGGCAGCCACGGCGCACTGGCTCTTCACCGCCGCTGGTGTTCCCGTTTCGCAAGACGGCGTCGTTCTCAACATCCCAGGCCTGACAGTCGAAGTGTCACAGGAGTGCAGCAGCATTCGCTCCAGTTGCATGTTGCTTGTGACCACCATGGTGCTCGCGCAGGTGCTCCTCCGTTCGGCATGGCGCAAGGCCGTCGTGATCGCCGTGGCCGTTCCCCTTTCAGTCGCCAAGAACGGATTGCGTATCTTCACCATTTCCATGCTCGGAACGCGAGTCGATCCGGGATATTTAACCGGCCGATTCCATCACCAGGGCGGCATCGTATTCTTTTTGCTGGCGCTCGGCCTCATCTTCGCGTTGATTTGGCTCCTCAAGCGCGCGGAAAGCAGGGAAGCGCCCACGCGGAATCTGCTTCCAGTCAGTCCGATCGACGGTTAAGTTTTTGTCCAAGGTTTCCTTCGTGTACTTCAGTGCCCTTAGTGGTTAGCGATTTAAACGCGATCAGCCGCCGGTGCGATTGTTTGGCGATGCAAGGACATCGTATGATCGAGGCGAGGCCACTAGTTCCTTTCCGCAAACGAATTGAAAAGATGATTGAGAGGTTCTCACAACTCAATTCCCATGCGCTCAGCTTAGCCAAAACATTGGCGTTCGCTCTGGCGCTTTGCATGGGCGCGTCGGCGCAGGTTAAATCGAATTCAGGGACGACTCAGCCTGGTGCGGAAAAGGTCAAAACACCTCCCGCGGTAACCTCAACCCCCGCGTCGCAGAAGCCTCCTCTATGTCTGGCGCGTACTACCGCCCCTCCTCTTCCCGGGCAGCATAACGTGATTCTCACCTGGAAGGCGAGCCCGTCAACAAACGCGGTGGGGTACTGCGTGTATCGAAGAAAAATCAAGCATATTCCCAGGAAGATATCGGACTGCAAAGATTGCGAGCAGCTCAACACCGCGCCCCTCAAAGGGACCGGTTGCGTGGACGACGTGGTACCCGACGGCGTGACCTACTACTATGTTGTAACCGCGATCAATCAGCATTCGGACATGAGCGACGTGTCCAATGAGGCCACGCCTATGAAAAAACCAATACCCCCCGGTTCTTTCCCCTCTTGCCGGCCCAATGATTTAAAATAATGGGAGCATGGCGCAAGAACTAAGTTTCGGTCCCTACATAGACGTCGAAAATGGCAAGCGAGTCGTAAAAGAACTCGTCTTCGGCAACCCCGTGCCCGAAGGCATCGTAATGACCACGCTCGATTCAACCGTCAACTGGATGCGCAAGAATTCGATCTGGCCGATGACGTTCGGCTTGGCCTGCTGTGCGATCGAGATGATGTCGATGGGCGCGTCGCGTTTCGACATCGCCCGTTTCGGCGCCGAAGTTTTTCGCCCGTCTCCGCGTCAGTCCGATTTGATGATCATCGCCGGACGCGTTTCGCAGAAGATGGCGCCGGTCATTCGCCAGCTCTGGGAGCAGATGCCGGAACCGAAGTGGGTCATCTCAATGGGTGCCTGCGCGACCTCGGGTGGCGTCTTCAACAATTACGCCCTCGTGCAAAGCGTAAATCAGGTGATTCCCGTCGACATTTATGTCCCCGGATGTCCGCCGCGTCCGGAGCAGTTGATCTACGCAATCACGCTCTTGCAGGACAAGATCATGACGGAACGCGGCACGATGAAGAAGGCTTTGAATCTGGCGCCAGCAGCAGAATAATACCGTCCAACTCTCTCTGTTGTGTCACCGCTCGCGGAGCGGCGGATATGCGTTTCGTCGCTACCGGAGCCAGATTCTCTACTGCTTATTCTTCGCAATCATCTGCCGCTCCGGCGGCGTCATCTGGTTCCAAACCGCCGTGAGATCCTTCTCAAGGATCTGATTATTCGGATCAACCCGCAGCGCCTGCGCGAACCACGAGTACGAAGTCGGTAGATCGCGCGGAACGCAGTGCCCGGTCGCATACATTGTTCCGAAGGTGCTGCGAGCTTTGGCGTTCTGCTTGGCCGAGGCCTCTTTTAGATTCTTAATCGCCTCGTTGCAGTTCTCCGGAATCCCGCGTCCATAGAGGTAAGCCTCGCCCCTTTTGAACTCCGCGTCTCCCTTGTCCCCTGAAGCCGCAATCGCCGCCGAAGGCCGTGATGCGGTTTTCACCTCGGTGCGAGTAATTTTCCGTTCGCGAGAGGTAGAAGCGCGATTCGGTTCGGCAGCATGGCTTCGCTCAGCGGGCTTCGCTGGAGCTTGAGCAGGCGGATTGCTATTAATCTTCGGTTCTACCGCAGAGGGCGGAGTCGAATTCGCTGCCTCGGTCGGCGGAGCCGCTGCCGGCTGCGCTGAGCTCGTCGTCGCCGATGGGCTCGGGCTAGGCGAAGCGTTCACGCTCGGAGAAGGCGAGGCCTGGGATGGTTTCGGACTCGGAGCAGGATGGTCGGCAGCGGTCTCAGTTCCGCTGGGCGGCGCTGGCGCGGTTTGGGCTGCCGTCTGCGAGTTCGTGCCTGGAGCCGATGCCGCGCCGTTGTAATGCGTATAGGCCCACCATCCACCCGCGCCCAATGCGGCCAGCAACACGAGCAGCAGAATGATTCCGCGGGCGCTGACGCCCGGTTCATCCTGCTCGAAAAAAGAATCGAGGCCCGAAAAAGATTCGTTGGCCGAACTACCGCTCGTTGAATTGTTCCCGCTTCCCTCTGTGAACGGTTGGTCTAAACCCAGGAATGAAGGACCCGAGGTGCCGGAATTGCCGCCGGTCGGCTGCGAACTCCGCACTGCCCCGACAGTCGCTTTGGAAGCGATCCGAGCCTCGAGCGTCTCTTTTGGCGTCGGGGCCTGAAACGCACGAGTTGAGTCGGAGGTGCCAACCGTCCTCGGAGCGCCGGCTGGCCGCCGCGCTTCCAGCGAGGTGCCGCACATGCCGCAAAATCGAAAATTCGCCGAATTGTTCTCACCGCAGTTCGGGCAGATCACAATGACTTCTCCTGATCTCTCTCGAATCGTTCTAATAGTCTAACTCTCGCGCCCTCGTTCTCTCGTCATATCAGAATTCCGGGACTCGTGTTTGTCATGAGGAAAGTCCCTCAAAATCGTAAAGGGTCCGTTTCCACGCGACACTCGAGCAGTAACGCGCCGGTGATAACAAACTTGAGATTCCTTAGAGTGTGGACTGGTTGCCGCGAAACGAGACGGGGCAGGCCCGCTACTGTGATTTTGTTTCTTGCAGTTTGCGCGCCACCGCCGTGGCCAGGCGGCGCGGCGCCAAGCGGATCGACTGCGCTACCAGCCAGTTTTTGAAACCGGCGATTACAACCGGCTTTCCCGCCATCAATGCTCGATAGCCGTCTTCAGCTACCGTATGGGCGTCCATGGTTCCGTACCTCGTCAGCCGGATGTCCGTGATCTTCGCGCGCTCCTGAAATTCGGTCGCGGTAGGACCTGGACACAGACAAGTGACGGTGACGCCCGTGCCCTGAAGTTCGTTGGCAATCGCTTCCGAGAAATGTAGGACGTAGGCCTTAGTGGCGTAGTAAACAGCCATCAGCGGTCCCGACTGAAATGCCGCAGTGGACGCCACATTCAGGATGCGTCCGCCTTTGCGTTCGATCATCTCGGGCAGATACAGCCGCGCCAGGTGAGTCAGCGTCGTTATGTTGAGCTGAATTTGTCGGAGGCAATCTTCCAGATCGTTGTCGGCAAAGAAACCATACTGTCCGAAACCGGCGTTGTTGACCAGGATGTCGATAATAATGTTGGCGCGGGCTGCTTGATCGAACACGTAAGCGGCAGCACCGGGATCGGAAAGGTCGGTGGCCAGAATCAGAGTACGAGTGCCGTGGGCCTTTTCCAGTTCAGACGCCAGCTGGCGCAGCTTGTCGGCGCTGCGTGCAACGAGGACCAGATTGTGGCCTTCGCGGGCGAAGATGCGGGCGAGCTCCAGTCCGATGCCGAAAGATGCGCCGGTGATGAGTGCGGTCTTGCGATCAGCCATTGGGAATCAACTTCGAGCTTCGAAACAAACGAGCGGCGTGAGAACGTAATGAGCCCAACTACTCCGATAACGAGCGCGCCCATGTGAAGGCCAAGCCGTTCCCAGGGAAATGATGATTGGCCGGAGGAAAATCAAAATATACATCAGGCTCGCGGCGATTCCCCAGCCGTTCGCTGCGGGCCTCTCCTTCAAGATGGTCCACCAAGCAATGCCTGCGATGGCGGCTACGACAATTTCAAACAACACCGAGGTGAGAAGGTTTCGGAGAGTTAGGGAAGCATTATTTCGACTAATTGTGTACATACTCCGAAAAGAGATCAGAATGTACAATACGGAGTTACATGCAAAGATCCAGCAAAGACCCCTTATGACATATTTGTTTTCCATACTTTGACGCCATCTCTACGAAACAAACCAGTCTAATCCAATGTTGACCCATCAAAAAAGGCGGGTCCGAGGGACCCGCCTAAACTCGGAGAATCCACCGGTTAAACGTGCGCCAGCGCCGGCTCCACGCCGTAGATCGAATACCACGGCGTTGCGGCCTTCAGCTTGCTGTTCACGTTGTTGATGTTCTTTACGCCTTCGGTTTCCAGCCATTTGCGGAAGGCGTCGGCGCCCTGCTTTGCATAAACTGGAATGCCGTCTTTCCAGGTCGCGCGTCCGCAAAGAACGCCGTTGAACTTCACGCCCGATTCGCCGGCCAGTTCGAGCGTCTCGCTGAATTCCGCGTTGCTGACTCCTGCGGAAAGATAGATGAACGGTTTCGTCGCGACGTTGGCAGCTTTGTGAAAAAGATCGATCGCTTCCTTCTTCGTGTACGCTTTCTCGCCTGCAAACGACTTTGTGCCTTCGACGCACTTCATGTTCACGGGAACTTCAACTTTCAGAACGTCTACGCCGTAGCGGTCTTTGCTGAACTCGCGCATGCTCTCCGTGACGATGTGGGGCTTCTTCCTTGCGTATGCAACCCCCTTCTCGTCGGCTCCTTCTTCATAACCAACAAATTCCAAAAAGAAGGGAATGTCGTTGGCGCGGCATTCGTCGCCGATGCGCTCAACCCAGGCGTGCTTTCTTTCGTTCACATCCTTCGGATCGTCGGGCGTGTAGTAAAGAAGAATTTTGACGCAGTCGGCGCCGGCCTCTTTCAGGCGACGCGCCGACCAGTGGTCGAGCAGATCGGGCAGGCGTCCAGGACCGGTCTTGTCGTAGCCGGTTTTTTCGTAGGCGAGCAGCAGGCCGGCATTTTTGGCGCGCCGTTTGGAGGCGGGCAAGCCCCACTCCGGGTCGAGAAGAATGGCGCTGGCGTGTGGAGTCAGAACCTCAGCAACCAGTATTTTGAATTCCACCATCATGGCGTCGGTTACGGCCGAGCCTTTTTCTTTTGCTAGCGACTTCTGGAGCGAGCCACGCTGATCCATGGCCGCCGCGGCGATGACACCGTTCTGATTGGATACGGCTTTTAGACCAGCTAGTTTGCCGGGGGTAAGTTTCATAATGCCTCCTGAGTATGACGCCAATATCTAACGCTAATGACAACGGCTTATTCTAAACCTCGCAGTGCGGGAAGAGAATCGCAGTTGGAACCCAATGGGCCGTGGCGTAATCCGTCGCGAGTCATTGCCTTAAGGCGAGGCCTCCCAGCACGGCTTGCTGTTTGGCGATCAGCGATTGAATGCCTTGACGAGCCAGGGACATCATCTTCGCGAGCTGCGCGTCGTCGAAGACCTGATGCTCGGCGGTCGCCTGCAGCTCTACGATCTTGTTGCCTGCGGTCATCACGACGTTCATATCCACGTCGGCGCGGGAATCTTCCTCATAGTTGAGGTCGAGCATCGCCTCGCCATCCACAATGCCGACGCTGATGGCGGCGACGAAATCCTTGATGGGCGCGGTGGTTAGAGTTCCGGCATCGATCAGGCGTTGGAGGGCGAGGCCGAGCGCGACGAACGCTCCAGTGATGGACGCGGTGCGCGTGCCTCCGTCGGCCTGGATTACGTCACAGTCGATCCAGATGGTGCGCTCGCCAAGCCGCTGAAGGTCGGCAACGGCGCGCAGAGAGCGGCCGATGAGCCGCTGAATTTCCTGCGTGCGGCCGCTTTGCTTGCCTCTCGCTGCCTCGCGGGCGGTGCGGGTCAGGGTGGAGCGGGGGAGCATTCCATACTCTCCGGAAATCCACCCTTTGCCCGAGTTGCGCAGGAACGTGGGAACAGTCTCTTCGACCGAAGCCGTGCAGATGACGCGTGTGTTGCCCATCTCAATCAGCGCGGAGCCTTCGGCCGTCGAGATGAAGTCGGGGACGATGTTGATGGGGCGAAGCTGGTCGGGAGTGCGGTTGTCGCTGCGAAAGATCATGTGGAGGAAATTCTAACAGCGTGCAGAGTTCTCGCTGTGCAGTTCGAATTACTTTCCCAGGAAGTCGATCAACTCTTCTCGCGAAAATCCAGCTTCTCGCAGCAACGAAATCAAAGTTCCTTTTGGCAAGTCGCGATTGTGCTGAGGCACTACAGCGCGGCGGCGCGATGCGGGGGTATAAAAAATGAGATGGCTGCCCGAGGTGTGATCCAAGACGAAACCATTCTGCTCCAGAAATCAGACGACCTGCCGCGGTCTAACGGCGGGGAGTTTCGGCATACTCCAAGTCGAGCGAGGCTACAAGGGTATTGTCATCGGTAGGGACCGGATCTTTATGTTTGCGCAGGCTGGCAATGTAGCCCGAAATTGCGTCCTTGGCCATTTCCCTGGCCTCATCTACCGTTCGCCCGTAAGTGACGCAACCCGGGAGTGCCGGGACAAGCGCAGTGTAGCCACCCTCTGGCTCGGGGCGAAGCATGATGTTGTAATGGTAGCGAGCCTTGGCCATAACGCGATACTAACTTGCTGTGTAGGCTGGGTCAAACCAAAGGCAAGGGCGGCCGTTTATCCAAGGTCACCGGTGTGCCTGCAAATTCAACTCCGCACAATTGCTTAATGCCGTGCGTTATTTATGGGAGAGGTTCTAGTTTGTGGGGGGGGTACCCCCCTCCCCCCCTATTTTCTCTTAAAATATTGAAAACAAGTTACTTAACTCCAAAGTATTCAATAATAATGACTTAGCGGCGGCCTCTGCTGATTTCCGGCCATTTAGCATACTTTTCGTATCACCGTGGAGTTGTCAAAGAGCGCTTTTGGATCACTTTCTTGCTTGCCCGAATACCCGTCTCTCGGGAGGGGCGCACTTCTGCCTGGCCACAGGTCAGTAGTTATTGTCGCGCGGGTCGGGGTGGAAGTCTGTGATGCGTGGCACGGCGGATTTGTGATGAAAGAAGGTGAGGGATCTGAGTCTGGAATCGCGGACGCTTGCCTTGCCGAGAGCTTTAGTTGAAGTATTTCCCGCGATCCCTGGTGCCGGACCATGGCGACTGAGCCGCGACAATCTGTCATAGAGAACCATCCATGACGAGCGACCTTAAACCCGAACAGCAACGCGTGATCGACCTTGCCATTCAGTCCGGCGTGGTATCAGGATCCAGGCGAGGTGCTCGATCAGGCCTTTGAGATCATCCGCGAGCAGCTTGACCTTGAAAATTGGATGTTGGAGCAACGCGACAAAGTAGCCGCCCATATCGCGGTGGGTTTCGCTCAAGCAGAACGGGGTGAACTCACGGATGGGGACGCAGCAGTAGAAATGTTGCGGCGACGACGCGCGGAGCGGCTCCTTCACCGACGGCCTTCTCCCGTAAAACAGGCGAAGAAACGGCGCAAGCTTGCGTAATCGCCTGTTTTCGCCAGTTGACGGTCTGCGCAATAATACAAGCCACGAGGCATCACAATGAAAACGTTTGCGATGAGCCTTCTTGGCGTTTACTTTGTGCCCCTGTTTTTCTGCTCCTTCTGTCGTCGTTGTACGGTTCCTCGCAGCAAACCAGCACTGCGGCACACAGAGATTGCCGTGCGGCAGATTTCGACACGCAACTTTCAGCTAATCAATCGCCCCACAGACGACTTCACCGTTTCCTTTGACATGCGCAATATATCGGGGCAAGCCTGCACTCTAGATCGGGGCAGCTACGGAACCAACGGGTCGCCCACCTTTCCTGACAGAACGGACCCATGGGGTAAGGTTTTCGTCTTATCTCGTGATTCGAACGACTCGCGTGTGGGGTACCGGAAAGGCTCATAGTAGACAGCAGCAGTTCTTGAACCAGGCAAATCTGTGCATTTTACGATTCGTTGGAGAACCAAGCCGCCCAAAGAAAATCGACCCATGCATTCATCCGATAGCGGTGAACTGGCCAGTGCTCATCGTCGCTCCTTCTTTGTTGAAGCCACTTTGCTCCGAAATTGAAGTCAGCCCTTTTTCGCTGATTGTCGTCCCGACCTCGGAGCTGAGAGGCGAAACTGGGCAAGATTCGAACCCCCAGATTCTCGCATTGGCCTCAGATCGAAGTACGTATTACGAAGGCGAGGCACTCCTTTTGCACGTTTCCCTCCCCGTGGACGATGCTGGCAGTTCTATCAGCAAAGACACCCGCCCGACCGTCTATTTACGGCAGAGATCGTCCGACGGCACGACTGAGTTTCGGGCGACAGCTCCCCTTCCGCACAGAGGTTGCCAGCAGAGTGACCCCCACGCCGGAATACGATCGTACATGTTTGAGGAGATCGACTGGAAAAAAGGGTTTGATTTAGATCCTGACTTGTGCGGATCGGTTATCAGGCCGACGCGGGGGAGACTATAGTTTCCAAGTCTTCAAAGCCATCGTGCCTTCGGGTGATGCCATCCGATTTGTCCATTCTAATGTCCTTCACATTCAATTCGAGGGCTACGCCCCTCCATCGCAACTCGGACCGAAAGTGAATTAGCATTTCGCGCCTTGGGACGGTGCGTTAGTTGGCGATAAATCGCGATTACACTCAAAACCCCGGCCACCGGATCAATGCGTGAATTCTGCTTACATCAAGGTGCTGGGCCTTTGGCTAGTAAAAGGGCGGATCATGCAGGCTGGAACTGGGGCAAGTGCCCGATCCGCCTCATTGTCCTGTCATTGCCTGGCTGATCGTTTGCACGTCGAAGGTGTCGGTCAAGTCGACATGTCCCGCCAGCGTCTCCCGCGTCTTACCCTCCACTAGAATTCGCACCCGCTGTATTCCGGGCGCGTTCGCGGCCAGCGTCTCTATGAGCGAGTTCACAGTAAGCTGCTCGCTCAGGATGCCCGAGCGGTGCTCGTCGGCGAACGCTGCATTCAGGTCGATAACGGCTCCTCCGGGATCGACCAGGTAGATGCTGCGAATGTCGGAGGCGGGCGACAGCGGATGGGCCGCTCCCGGTTGCTGATAGATGCGCAAGAGGGCACGGAGCAGTTCTTCGGCGCGCTGCTGGCGCCCGCTGGGTAGAGGAATCTGCGCCGACTGGGCTCGAAGCGAACCGGAGGCGTCGTCGGCGACGTACAGCGTCACGGTCTCGGTCGGGCCGGAGGCAGGAGGCGCGACCGGAAGCGCGCTTGCGGACGCCGATGCGAGTTCGCGCGCCTGGCGTCGCATGTGGCGCGCGTAGATTCCCATGGCCACTACCAGGACCAGCATGGCGGCCACGCTGAGTACTAGATGACGCGGGATCATCGGTCCACTTTTCATGGTTGCCCCCCAATCGTCATGGTTGAGCCCCCAAGCGGTCGCGGATGGAGAAAACGGCATCGGCAATGGCGGCTGCCGCCTGCTGTTGATACGTCGCTGAGGTCAGGTCGGTAACGCCGTTTGATCCCGGTGCCAGTTCCACGGCGATGGCTGGCATCAACACGTTATTCAGCGGGCGGAGCGAGGCAAAAGACGCGCGCGCGGGAAAATTTTTTTTCTGGAGTTCGGTTACGACGGCGGCAGCGACCGCTCCGCTCACGGGCAGCACCGGAGACTGGGCGCCGTCCCAGGCTTGGAATATTCCCTTGCTCGCGCCCTCTCTCGGCAGCAGCGCCGTATAGACGCCTGAGCGGTTGCCCTGCGAAGTCGCATGAAGGGTGATGTAGATGGCGGCCTGCGCCGCGTTGGCTGAGCCGGCGCGCTGATCGAGCGATACCGTGTTATCTCCGTCGCGCGACATCAGAACCGCGAAGCCGCGCAGCTCCAGTTCGTGGCGTAACAGCCGCGCAAATCCCAGCGTCACATCTTTTTCCGCCAGGGTGTCGGACAGAGCGGCGCCGCGCTCGTCGCCGCCGTGAGCGGCATCTACAAACGCCAGCATCCGGTGGACGGTGGTTGATGTTCCCCCAGACGTTCCGCCGGACGCTCCAATGCCGGACGTTCCAGGAATCGTACCGCCCGCCTTGGCGGCCGCGGAGGTTGGCGACGACGTCCTCGCGGACCCAGTATTCGCCGATCCCGGCGCGCCCGTGGCCTCGCCTCCCCCGGCATTCGCTGCTTCCGGCGCGGTGGCGAGCGTTATGGTTTTTCCTCCATTGCTGAAAGTGGCCAGCAGTGGGCTGTTGGTGGACACATCGATCTCGGCCACGCCGTTGTTCTCGGAGTAAACCGCCTGCGTGATGACTTGGTCGGTAAAAGAAGTCTGCTCGCTTGCCGGCGAAACCACCGGGTCGCGCTTGAATACCATGCGCAGGCGGCCCGGCTCGGTCGAGATGGTCGGGTTGACCGGAGTGCTGAAGTTCACAGTCAGGCGTGGTTGCAGGCCCGACTCGAGATGAAAGCTCGGTTGAATGCCCACGTTGCCGATGAACAGGCGGCGCCCGCTCTCGTGGAAGCTGACCTGCGCGCCCAGGAAGCGCGGCAGCAGGCCGCCCAGCGAAGCCAGCGGAATAAGTCCGCGAGAGTTCTCAATCAAGAACGGCCCAATCAGATCGAAGTCGCGCCCGCGAATCCTCGAGCGGATTTTTCCCGCCGTGAAGTCGCCATCCACCGCGTTGTAGCGAATTCTCCAGCGTCCATTCGAACTCCCGCTGCTAACACGCCCGAGCGGTTCTAGCAGTTCGAGCAGGCCAACATACTCGCGCCCGGAGCGCTCGAGCACCGGCAACGTATAAGTGGCGACGGGCGCGTACACGGAGAGCTGCTTTTGATTGGTCGCGGGTGGCGTGGCACTGGCCGCCGCAGAAAGGAGCAGCACGATGGCCAGCGTCTTATGAATGGTGGCGATTGACACTTCCTGGATATTAGTTTCCAGCTCTCAGTTCTCAGTTCTCAGTAAAATCAGCTCGTTCTGGGAACTGAGAACCGGGAACTCGGAACTGCAAGCTTCCTATTCCAACGCGTAAGCCGTGAGTCCGCTCAGCAGCTTCGGATAAAAGTCAGTCGACTTCTGCGGCATCACCTCGCCCGCGAAGGCCACGTCGCGCATCTGCTCAATGCGCACTGGATTCATGAAGAACGCCATTTGCGCTTTGGCTGTTCCAGGCTGCCCATCGCGCACGTCCGCCAGCGCTTCAGAGGCCTCGCGGAAATAGCGAACATTTTGCTGGTTGCGAATCGCATCCTCGGAGATCTGAAGGGTACCTTCCAGCAAACACTTGTGAAGCTGCACGACATCAAGAACTTGCTGGCGCAGTGAATGGTTGCCGAAGAGGCTCGTGCCGATCGTCTTCGGAGTGTGGAGGAGGAACGCACGGTCGGCGCTGACGGCAAGGAGCGCAGTGCCCACCTGCCCCGCATTCTTGAGAATAGCGACTGCGCGCGCAGCGTCGATCGCGGCGTCTACTTCTTCTACATTGAAAAACTTTCGGACAGCCGCTGGAAATTCCGTCAACCGCGAATCGGGCAGTCCGAAAACGACCCTGTGCGTTGGAAGAATCACCAGGCCGGGCGCATCCATATCGACGAATGTCATCATCACCCAGTCGTGCGGCGCGTCCCCGGCATCGGCCTTTGGCCCGTCCTTCCGATCCTTATTGCATTCGTCGCGATAGGCTAAGGCCGTTTCATAACGATGATGGCCATCGGCGATAATCAGCTTGCGATCCCGCATCTGGTCCTGCACGGAGACAATTGTGGCGGGATCGGAGACCCTCCAGACGCGGTGAACGACGCCATATTCATCGCTGACTTCGATGTCCGGGGAAGTGCCGCCCACAGCCGCTTCGAGCGCGCCATCCACGGCCCCCGAGCCGCCGTACAGCATGAAAATCTGGCCAAAATGGGCGCGGGTGGCGCGAAGCAGGTCGAGGCGGTCCGCCTTGGGCTTGGCAAGGGTCTGCTCGTGCCGGAAGACGACGCCTGCCGAATAGTCCTCGATCCGGCCCAGTCCAATAACGCCTCGCCGTTCCGCAACTGCCTGGCTGCCGGGGACCTGGAAGGTCTGGGAGTAGCGATATAAGGAAGGCTGTGGGTCCTGCCGCAGCACCCCGGCCTGCCGCCATTCCCGAAATGAGGCGGCCGCCCGGGTATAGACATTTTCGGACGCGTTATCCGTGTCAAACCTCCGCCCCAGGATGATTCGGACTAGATTATAGGGACTGGCCTGGTAATAACGTTCCTGCATGGCCGGGGTGATTTTGTCGTAAGGCTGGGTGACAGCGCGGCGGAGCGGCACCTGCTCGGGGGCGTAGCGCCAGGCTCGAAATGGGAAAATCGTGGCCATGCGAATTAACGCGGGATTGAACGCAGGAAGTTTATGCAGAAATTGTAGCAGGCACGTTGCGAGGCGAGGGCGACGCGAGTGGGGGCCGGCAGCGCTGGGCAAGAAAATTCACAGGGCGCGGACAACTAAGCTAGCGCCATTTGTAATCCTAAGGAGCGCGAAAAAGGTGACACTACTTTTTCAGGACTGTGCTACTATCCGGCTAAGTAAGGTTTTCTGGGGTTCCGTTTGTGGGGCGGATGACCCTCCTGGCGCTGGATGTGCGCCGTTAGCAGGGGCCTATGCGGTGCGGCGAATCGTTCTCGGCTCGCGTTTTTTTCGTAATTCTGCTGATCGTTGCTGTCTGCCATACTCTTCCGTCGCAAGCTCAAAATTCCACCGAAGACGTTCATATTCAGCCGCGCATTCAGCCGCCCGCGCCCAAGGATCCGGCGGTCGAAGGCGATCCTTCGCTCCGCACCCACACCAAGCCCATGAAGGTGGATGTCAACCTGGTGCTGGTGCCGGTCACCATCACCGATCCCATGAACCGGCTCGTCACCGGGCTCGACCGCGATAACTTCAGCCTTTTCGAGGGCAGGGAACAGCAGGAAATCAGGACTTTCTCGAGCGAAGACGCGCCCGTGTCGATCGGCGTGATCTTTGACATGAGCGGCAGCATGAGCAGCAAGATCGAACGCGCCCGCGAGGCGGTCATCGAGTTCTTCAAGACCGCTAATCCGGCGGACGAGTTCTTCATGATCACCTTCGCCGACAAGCCGGAGGAGATTTCCGACTTCACCAGCTCGGTTGACGACATCCAGGGCAAGCTGGTCTACACCATTCCCAAGGGACGCACGGCCCTGCTGGATGCGATTTACCTCGGCATCAGCAAGATGCGCCAGGCAAAGTACCCGAAAAAGGCACTGCTCATCATCTCCGACGGCGGCGACAACCACAGTCGCTACACCGAGGGCGAGATCCGTTCCATGGTCAAAGAGGCCGACACGCTGATCTACGCGATCGGCATCTACGACCATTATTTCCCGACCGAAGAAGAGCGGCTTGGCCCCGGCCTGCTGAGCGAAGTGACCGAACTGACCGGTGGACGGGCCTTTACCATTGACAACCCGAACGACCTGGCCGATGTTTCTACAAAAATTGGTATTGAGCTACGCAACCAATATGTCCTCGGATACCGTCCAAAGAACCCGGGCCACGACGGCAAATGGCGTAAAATTAAAGTCAAGCTGAATCCGCCAAAAGGCTTGCCGCCGCTACGGGTCTATGCGAAGACGGGTTACTATGCGCCGACGGAATAATGCTGTACTGTTGATTTTCCTCCTGACAACTTTTGCGCTTGCCTGCTGCCAGACGGGGGGAGCGGCTTCGACGCAGGCGCCATCGGCAGATCAGACTGCGGCCCAGAACTCCTCCGGCTCAGAGTTCGACTTCGCCGACCTCACACCAGCGACTTCACCGACCCAGCCCCATTCCAATTCCCAGGCACAATCCGCCGGTACGGGGCAGAATCCGCCAGCGCCGGATTCGGCTCCCCCCGTTGCGCCCAGCGGCGAGCAAAATCCTGACGCCGGCAATGCGGGCGTTTTCGTGTTCAAGAAAGCAGGTCGACGAAGTCGTGCTGCATGCCACGGTGGTCGACGACAAGCAGCACATCGTCACCAACCTCGACAAAAACAACTTCAACGTCTTTGAAGATGGACATCCGCAGACGATTACCTCGTTTCACCACGAGGATATTCCGGTTGCCATGTGCATCGTGGTCGATAACTCGGGCTCGATGCGCGAAAAACGCGAGAAAGTCAACGCCGCGGCGCTGAATCTGGTGCGCGCGTCCAATCCCAACGATGAAGTCTGCGTCGTCAATTTCAACGACGAGTACTACCTCGACCAGGACTTCACCTCGAACATCAACAAGCTGAAACAAGGACTGGAAAAAATCGAAACGCGCGGAGGCACCGCGCTCTACGATGCGGTGGTCGCTTCCGCCAATCATCTGAAGCAGGATGCCAAGCTGGAAAAGAAAGTAATTTTCGTGGTCACCGACGGCGACGACAACGAGAGCACGGAGACGCTGGAGCAGGCGGTGCGCCGACTGCAAGCCGAAAACGGTCCGACCGTGTACGCGATTGGCCTGCTGGAAGGCGAAGATCACGCCCGCCATGCCAAGCGGGCCTTACAGATCATGTGCGAAAAAACCGGGGGCATTGCGTTCCTGCCGAAGACGCTCGACGAAGTCGATGCCATCAGCCGCAGCGTCGCCCACGACATCCGCACCCAGTACACCATCGGATACAAACCAACCACCCCGCGCAGGATCAAGGCGGATATCGCGAAGTGAAAGTCGACGCCCACACGTCGAAGCACGAGAAGCTGACAGTCCGCACCAGGAGCGGCTACTACGCCGGCCAGGAGCCCGCGAACGCCGGCGGCCAATAGGCAATTCATCTTCGCACGGATTTACACGGATTCGCGCGGATTATCTCGCAATCGTAAAGAGAAAAAAGAAAAGAGGATCCGCGCAAATCCGCGTCGATCCGCGGAAGTGAATTTGCGGTTTCAAGTTACCAAATTGCAAAATTATAAAATCCCCGGATTGACGCTTCCCCTACCCCTTCCTTACTCTGATAACGTGCCCCTAATGACAGCGACTACCCGCCTGCGCGTCAGCGACGACATCACAAAACTCGTCGGCGAAACGCCGATGCTCCAACTCAAGAAGCTGGCGCCCCGGCGGATCGGCCGACATTTTCGCCAAGCTTGAATACCTCAATCCCGGCGGCAGCGTAAAAGACCGCGCCGCCATCGGCCTGATCGCGCGCGCCGAGGCGGAGGGAAAGCTGAGGCCGGGCGGGACCATCATCGAAGCGACGGCGGGCAACACCGGCATTGGCCTGGCGCTGATCGGCGTGAACCGCGGCTACAAAGTACGGCTCTTCGTGCCGGAGAAATTTTCGGAAGAAAAAGTCCTGATCATGCGCGCCTTCGGTGCCGAAGTGACGCGCACTCCGGACGCCGAAGGCATGCAGGGCGCCATCAGCCGCGCCAAAGACCTGGCCGCTTCCGATCCCTCCGCATTCCTCGCCGCGCAGTTCGACAATCCCGCCAACACCGACTTCCACTACGAAACCACCGCCCACGAAATTTTCGAACAGATGGAAGGCCGCATTGACGCCATCACCATCGGCTGCGGCACCGCCGGAACCTTCAGCGGAGTGGCGCGCTATTTGAAAGAGCGAATCAAGAACGTCCACGCGGTCGCGGTCGAAACCCAGGGCTCAATTCTCGGCGGAGGACCAGCCGGTCCACACAAAGTCGAAGGCATCGGCAACAGTTTCATTCCCGGCAATTTCGACCGCTCGGTGTGCGACGAAGTCTTCAAGGTGACCGACGAGCAAGCCTTCGGCATGGTGAAAGAGTCTGGCCGCCCGCGAAGGCGTCTTAGGCGGATCAAGCTCCGGCGCAAATGTCTACGCAGCAGTCGAGATCGCCAAACGCCTCGGGCCCAGGAAAGCGGGTCGTGACCATGATCCCCGACTCCGCCGAACGTTATTTGTCGAAGAAGATCTTTGAAGGTGGAGTCTAAGGTACTCCGCGCCTCGCCGGCAACCCGTTTCCTCCAATGGCAGTTCCGTCTTCCGCTCATCGATAAGTGCTAATGGGATTTTTCAACAACAGCGCTCCATTCGGGGGCAGTTTTGCGCTGGACAATAGCGGCATCATGCGGTAACAGGAAGCAATGTAGCTGGGTCACAGACATGTTGGTCTGTCGGAGGCTATGGTGTTAATACGGCCCGTCAGACTCACCGAACGTGGAGACTCCCCAATGTCCCTGCATGAACTTGTGGCATCGTTTAGGGCGCGTTATTTCCCACCACAACCCACCGAAGAAGAGGCCTCCGCGATCTTGCTACGGCTGCGAGATTTGTTGCCTGATGCCATGAGGCCGGAGCAGGTCGAAGTGCCGTCTTCAGCCAAAAGATACCTCGACGACAGTAGTAACAGCCATTGATCGAGCGGATTGGAGCCGCGTCGATTCGTGATAGAGGTCACAGCTTCCGATCTGCGTTTGTGAAATACTTCAGGCCAGGGAAACTGGTGGTCAGATGTCTAACGCCGAGCCTGACACGCAGTCGTGCTGGGAATGCACTCGCGGGGAGATTTTGCGTTTTCCATGTGGGGGAGAGTACGTGGATTGCGCTCCGATGGAAATCGCCATCCTGTGCGGCACGACTACTGGACTCGATAGAGAACCCTCTCCGCTCTTCTCCCATTGCGCCGGTTGAAAAATCGCCCGAAGGCAATCCTACAACAGAAATACAGGAACGAATCGGCCGGGTCGCTTGATGAAATCTAGGATTTATCGTTGACCATCCTTCTTTTCGGTTAGTGTCGCAGGCCCCCGTCTCTGAGCCATGGCACGAAGCCCCAAGAAGCCGAAGAAATACATCACAGCTTGAAATATTCCAAGCACGGGCCTTTCCCGATAGTAGCCAGTGAATATGCCCACGATCGGTAGAACCAGCAGACAGAAAGACACTACTCGCAGCGCCCTCGGACTCATTAGGCCGCCCTTGTATTTGCGACCCGTCAATAAGCGGAAGCACTTTCCGAGTACCCACAGGCAACCGAGCACCAAAACGAGGACCACAGCAACGCCCAAGATTGGAACGGGTCCGTGCAGGGCGAGGGGCAAGAACGAGAGCGATGCACCGGCGCAGAGGACGGCCACCAACCCGACAACCAGACCCGCGGGTATTCGAACCCAACGTGGAAGTTCTATCTCATGGGAAAGCGGGAGTGAATGCTCGTGATTCCTCTCGTAGTCAGCCAGTGACGCCCCTGCGCGGAGCGCAGCCGCCACGTCTCGGAACTCCTGACGAAACGGATTGAAGTCTTTAGCTATGGGAACCGCCCTGAATAGCCGTTTGCCGGTGTAGTGAATGAGGTCGTCGTGGACGTAACCAAGTAGTTCGTCATGGTTCACATTGGCTGAGACGAGGTCATAGCAGCGCTGCCATACGTCAGCGCTCCACACGTCTTCCGCTGCGAGATCGTCTAGCGACTTCGCGATTTCCAGCCTCTTGGCATCTTCCAACATGGCTAATAATCATAACTGTAGAAACCAGGGCATCTTCACTCATTGACCCTTCTTGGATGATCTCCCATCACTGTCCGCAGGCCAGATTTCCGGCTTGTTTGTAAACTTTGCCTTCTTTCATCACGAACTCAACATTCTCCAGCAAGCTGATGTTGTTGAGAGGATCGCCCGTCACTGCGATCAGGTCGGCATATTTTCCCGGCTTGATCGATCCAATCTCACTCGAATGTCCCAGCAGATCCGCGGCGTTCGAAGTTGCGGCCTGGATCGCCTGCATCGGCCTCATTCCGTACTTCACCATGAAGGCAAACTGCTTTCCGCTGGAGCCATAGGGGCAAACGCCAAGGTCGGTGCCGAATGACATCTTCACCCCCGCCTCAACCGCTTTGCGAAAGTTCTGCCGCTGCTTCTCGCCCAGTTCCCGATCATGGGCCAGGAAATCCTCGGGCATCGTTCCTTTCCTGCCTTCCTCCTCGATGCACTCTTCGTCGTAAATATCCATATCGAGGTAAGTGCCTCGCTTTTTTGCCAGTGCAATCCCTTCGTCGTCAATCAGAGTCGCATGCTCGACGGAAGCGACACCGGCGTTTATCGCGTTCTTGATCCCTTGTGCATTGTGCGCATGCGCCTCCACTCGCAAGCCGAACGCGTGCGCCTCGTCCACTGCTGCCGACAGCTCTTCCAGGGTAAATTCGGTTGCATTCGGACTGCTGCCATGCGCCAGGACTGCGCCGCTCGACAGAACCTTGATGTGGTCCGCACCGTCGTGCGCCAGCAGCCGTACCTTCTGCCGCACCTCCCACGGGCTGTTCGCCTCGCCGTAATGCAGGTCCCAAGGCAACTGAATGTCGGGTGCCTGCCCGGTCATTGCCCCGGCGCCGCCTGTAATCGTGATGTACGCTCCGGCAACGTACATACGCGGACCGATGATGTCGCCGCGGGCAATCGCGTCCCGCAGCGCAACATCGTTGAGAGCGCGATAGGTTCCGACGTCGCGCACCGTGGTGAATCCGGAGAGCAGCGTCTTGCGCGCGTTGGGCACGGACTCAAGCGCAATGCGCGACGCCGTCTTCCGCAGCAAGTCGAATGGGTCGCTACCTCCCTGGCCGTCGGCAAGATGCGTGTGGCAATCGATCAGGCCCGGCAGGACAGTTTTGTCCGAGAGATCGATCCACTTTGCGTCAGCGGGAATGTGCAGTTCCTTGCCAACCGCCGAAATTTTGTTCCCAACGATGAGAATTTGCTGGTTCGTCAGCACGCTGCCGGAGTCAGGATCGACCAACCGCCCAGCCCGAACCACCGTGACCTGCCCGATCGCGAAGGAGGAAGATACGAGAATCGCAAGAGCCCGACGAGTAGTCTTTTCATGAGTTTGATCCGGTGAAAGTGAATTGTTGTCCGAACGGCATACTGTATCAGAGAGTGAGAAGCGGCCGACATGTCCGCGACATCACCATCCCTCGCCGCCTGATAAAATTAGCCGGAAGCATACCGCTTGAAATAGGAAAACTCTCTTCGCCCATTCTCGACGTCCGAGGACTCATTCTTGACCGCCAATCATCCAGATTCCAAAAAGCAAGGCTTCGCCACCCGCGCCATCCACGCCGGACAAGAACCCGAACCAGCGACAGGCGCGGTCAACGTCCCAATCTATGCCTCGTCGACCTACGTGCAGGAAGAAATCGGCAAGCACAAAGGCTACGAATACTCGCGCGTGTCGAATCCAACCCGCGACCGCCTCGAGACGAATCTTGCCGCGCTCGAAGGCGGAGTCGCCGCCAAAGTCTTCGCCAGCGGCATGGCGGCGATCAACGCGGTGGCCAGCATGCTCAAGGCGGGAGACCACATCGTCGCCGGCCACAACCTCTACGGCGGAACGCCCCGCCTGTTCAATCAGGTGCTGGTCAACTTTGGGCTGACATTCACCTACGTCGATACTTCGGACTTGGCAGCCGTCGAGCGCGCGCTGCAAAAGAATACGCGTCTCGTCTTTCTGGAAACGCCGACAAATCCGCTGATGGAGTTGTGTGATCTGCGTGCCATCAGCGACGTCTGCCACCGTCACGGAGCCGAAGTCGTCGTCGACAACACGTTCATGTCGCCCTATTTCCAGCGTCCGATCGAACTTGGCGCGGACATGGTCGTGCACTCCACGACGAAATTTCTCAACGGCCACAGCGACGGCCTCGGCGGAGTCGTCGTCTGCACCAAGCCGGAGCAGGCTGAAAAGCTGGCTTTTCTTCAGAAGTGCGCCGGCGCCATCCTGTCTCCATTTGAGTGCTTGCTGATTTTGCGCGGTGTCAAGACGCTGGCGGTGCGCATGGTGCAGCACGATTCGAACGGACGCAAGGTCGCCGATTACCTGGCCAAACACAAAAAAGTTCAGAAAGTTTTCTATCCCGGCTTGCCCAATCATCCGCAGCACGAACTGGCGAAACGGCAGATGACCGGCTTCGGTTCGATGATTTCTTTTGAAACCGGTTCGCTCGCGAATGCCAATAAAATGTTGCGCAAGGTGCGAGTCTGCTCGCTGGCGGAATCGCTGGGCGGCGTCGAAACTTTGATCTCGCATCCAGCGACCATGACGCACGCGGCGCTGGGCGAAGAAGGACGCGCCAAAATCGGCATCACCGATGGAATGGTTCGAATCTCAGTCGGGATCGAAGACGTCGACGACATCCTCGCCGATCTTGATCAGGCGCTGGTCGCGATCTAGCGGCCGACTTATTTTACTGGTCGATCGACTTTCGCGGGCGGACCGCTCAAGTTTCTTTTTCGCCATCCCGGATACAAGTTGCCGATCGAGTAGGTGAGGCCGGTAAAGATATGCCGGTGCGGCCCGCCGGAGGTGAGTCCGCCCTCGAAGCCGCCGTCGATCACGAGCCGCGGGTTGATGGTGTAAGTGAGGCCCAAAGGGAAGAAGCGAAACCGGAAGTATTCTGGTTGAGCTCAGTGTCTCCGTAGAATTCGCCCGTGAACGCCAGCCCGCCGTGGATCGGGCGCGAAAACGCCAGATTGAGCTGATCGTTCTGATCGAAGCCCGACGCGCCAGCGCGCCCGATCCAATAATGCGTCGCGTTGAAATCGAAATGAACATGCGCAATGTCCTTGCTCGCGAGGATGCCGAAGGCGTGATCAACGCGGCCCGATCCCAGTCCGTCGTCGGTGCTGGCGGAGGGGATTTTTGCCGCGTAGCCGAATGCGAGAGTAGGAACTCGCTTGGTCTGCCGGTAGACGCGAACCTGGGGGCCGAGCCAGTTGTCGCCGAACGTGCGGTGCGTGCCGGTGGCGTCAGTCTGCGAAAGAAACGAAGTTGTAGTCCAACGCAACTCGAGGTCGCAGAGCAACCCGAATTTCAGAAGGCCGCCCATTGATGTCTGGTGAACACTTCCTTCGAGCCAGTTGCGATCCACACCATACTCAAGTTCGAGCACGCCGTACTGCGTGATGTCGGCGGGATTGGCGACGGTGGGGCGGTTTGGATTGGCAACGATGGAATCGGCGTAGCAGCCAGTTTGATTTCGGATCCATTGAGCCTGCGCCGGGGAACTCGCGAGCAGCCAGACCATCAGCAAGGGAATGACTAGCGCCACTGCCGGAGGTCGCGGCACGACCCGGCGGTTGCCTGCGGCCTTGACGGGATGCGTCTGAGATGTGTCGGACAGCGGCATCAATAGAACTATCGACTTTAACCTATTTCTGCACCGACTCCCCAATCCATGCCAGGTACTTCGGGCTTCCATCCGCCACGGCAATTTCAATGCACTCCGGGAGTTCGTAGGAGTGCAACTCATCTAGAGCGTCACGCAGGCGATCGAAAGCCTCGGCCGTCGTTTTTACGACGAGCAGCCACTCGGTTGCCGTCTCGATTTTGCCTTGCCAGCGATAGACCGATTCGATCTGCGAAACGTTGACGCAAGCCGCCAGTTGACGCTCGACCAGTGCGTGCGCGAGTCTGCGAGCCTCTTCCAGTGAACCGCAGGTCGTGAGAACCAGCCTCTTGTCAGTCATATGAAATTTCTGAGTTTCATCGGAAGCATACGAGGCAGCCCGGGGGCAACGCAAATGTTCGAGCTTGCTCTTTTGCCGGAGGTCGCTAGGGGTGGGTGTCGCCAGGCAAACAACTACAGGCTGTATTTGGCAAGGTTGGTTCCTTTTGGCCGCTATGCCCGAAGTTCCGCTTGACGCTGGAAGTGAAACAGAAGTTTACTGAGAAGTTACGTGGTAATCCGGGCGAGTTTTATGGCAGCGAAGTTGCCGAGGTCGTTCGGAAGGACGGACTAAGACTTCTCGTCGCGGATGGATCGTGGACGCGCTACCGACTGTCAGCCAGGGATCCGGGTGGCGTGCGTCGACGGCGAGCCGCGGAGCAGGGAAGGCCTCACCAGGTTGAGTGGGGCGGCGAAAGCATGGATTTTCGATTCGACAACCTTCGGCTAGCAAATCGGCGACTAACAAATCGGCGGCCAGGCGACCTTCGACTGGGACCGCCGTCGCGCCCGAGAATCCTTCCTCGTCCCGAGGACGGGTTCCGCGCGGTCATGGAGCAAGGTCCCCGTGCGGAGGCAGCGGCGGCGCGCTGGATCGAGCGGACGCGTCCCGCCTGGACTTGGCTGGCGCTCGAGTGGCGCCGGCTTGGGATGGTGTTGGCGGCCGTGCTCATCGGTGGAGTTGTCTTGCACGCCATGCTCGGGGCCAATGGAATTGTGGTCTACCGGCAGAAGCGTGCCGAGATGCAGGCGCTGCAAGCCGAGGTTGACCGGCTCCAAAAGGAAAATGCGTCAGCACGCCGAGCGCATCAGGGAACTCAAGTCCGATCCCTCGGCGATCGAGAAGGAAGCCCGCGAACAGCTGCACTACACGCGTAAGGGCGAGATCGTCTTTGTTTCTCCTGCGGTGCCGCCGAAACCGCCACCGGCCGAGCGGACAACCGCGAATAAATTTGTCGGATCATTACAGATTCGGAATCCTCTGCCGTTGTCGCGAGGACGGGAGGTACTTTCGGCGCAGTTCTCCTGTCTTCTCTTGTGATACAGTTCCACAGTGAAGAGATGTGTGGGCTTAATCTTGAGGAGGATGGTATGCGGAAAATTGTTTTGTTGTTGCTCGCTTTTGCTTTGATCCTGCTGGTTGCGTCGGTCGCGTTTGCGGCGGATACGACCGTGAATGGATGGATCAGCGATTCCAAGTGCGGCGCCAAAGGTGCGAATGCCTCAGCCGAAGCGTGCACCAAGAAGTGCATTGCCGAGGGTGCGAGCCCGGTTGTGGTTACCGACAAGGACCAGAAGGTGCTCGAGGTCGAGAATCCCGATGCCCTGAAAGATCATCTGGGACATCACGTGGCTGTCACCGGAACCATCACCGGGGATAAGATTCACGTCGACAGCGTCAAGATGCTGTAAACAGAATAGAAATTTTAAGATCGAATCGAATAAAAGGGTGGCCCCAAAGGCCACCCCTTTTATTTGGGGTGTCGCTAGTCCGAGGTCTGAAGTGTTTGATATCGGTCCTCGGACCAGTAATAGAGGAGGGCCGCCTTTTCGAGCCACTCTACATTAATTGCATCCAGCTTGATTTTGACCGATCTTGTGCGTTCAAAGTCGGTGTATTTGCCGGGTTCGACTCGGGAAATCACCATTCCTTGGTCGCCGAGCTTGTCGTCATGGTCCAGCACTGTGAATTGGTAATGGTGCCCAGCCTTCTTGCCGCTCACAAGAAGTTTGAATCCGCTCTCTGGCCTCGACTGCGGCACCAACAAAATAGCGTACGAGACAGTCTTCCCGTTGCTGAAATGGCCGGCTGCTGCGCCCGGGCATTCGTTCGGACGAGCATTTGACCAAAGCTGTTGATCATCCGATTGTAAGTCCGAAAGCTCCTTCGGCCTCCAGCCTGGAAACTCAGAGTGCACCTGTTCGCGCAATTCGCGCGGAAGGACGGCAGAGCAAATTTGAGACGTCTCAGGTGCGGGGTGCAATGCTGTCGCAGCCAGAATTATCCCAGCAAGAAAGATAGGCAGTTTATGCACGGTTCACTTTCCTACCGCACCACGCCTTCCAGTGGCGAGCTCGCTGTCGCATAAAGCTTGCGCGGCATTCTTCCCGCCAGATATGACTGCCGGCCGGCCAGTACAGCGTGTTTCATGGCTTCCGCCATCAGCACTGGTTCCTGTGCGCCGGCAATGCCTGTGTTCATCAGCACGCCGTCGTAGCCTAGTTCCATTGCAATCGTGGCGTCAGAGGCTGTGCCTACTCCCGCGTCGACAATCAATGGAACGCCGGTGATCATCTCGCGCAGGATGCGCAGGTTGACGGTGTTCTGGATGCCAAGGCCGCTGCCGATCGGCGCGCCCAGAGGCATGACTGCGGCTGCACCGGCATCGACCAGGCGTTTGGCGTAGACGATATCGTCGGAGGTGTAGGCCAGAACGGTGAAGCCTTCTTTGGCCAGCGTGCGGGTGGCCTCCAGCGTGGCTTGCACGTCAGGGAAGAGCGTTGCCTGATCTCCGATCACTTCCAGCTTGATCCAGTCGGAGAGTCCGGTTTCGCGCGCCAGACGAGCGGTTCGGATGGTTTCGTCGGCCGTGTAGCAGCCGGCGGTGTTCGGCAGGAGAAAATATTTATTGGGATCGATGTAGTCGAGGAGAGACTCCGTGCCCCGGTCGAGATTCACGCGGCGCACGGCTACCGTGACCATGTCAGCGCCGCTCGCTTCGAGTGCGCGCGCGGTTTCCTGAAACGACCTGTATTTGCCCGTCCCAACGATCAGGCGGGACTGAAATTGCTTGCCTGCGATGATGAATGAGTCCGTCATGGGGATATTGTACGGCTTTTGGGCAGGTTGGAGGTCAGAGGTTCGAGGTCAGAGGTCAGAGGTCAAAGCCTTCAGGTCAGCGTGCTGTTACTGTCCCGCTGCGTCCGCTTTCGCGTACATCTCGTCAATCAGTTTCTGATACCGAGTTTCAATTCCGCGGCGGCGGACTTTGAAGCTGTGGGTCAACGTGCCGTCCGCCCAGGAGAATTCGTCCGGGACTAGCAATACGCGTTTCAGTTTCTCGAAGCGGGCGAGGTTTTGATTAATTTCTTCGACCAGGCTTTCGTAGAGGGCTTGGACTTTGGTGTCCGAGACTAGCTCCTGTCGCGAACCGAAGATAAGCTTGTTCGCGCGTGCCCAATCTTCCAGAACGGGGAAGTGGGGCGCGATCAGGACGGCGGGAAATTTTCGCCGATCGCCGATCACCACGGCGGTCCCAATCAACGCGTTCAGCTTGAGCGAGTTTTCGATGGGCTGCGGCGCGATGAATTTTCCGCCTGACGTTTTAATCAGATCTTTTTTGCGATCGGTGATGGAAAGGAAGCCGTCGCTGTCGAGGATCCCGATGTCGCCGGTCTTGAACCATCCATCCACAAAGGCGGCGCTCGTTTCCTCGGGCCGATTCCAGTAGCCCTTGAAGACTGACGGGCCGCGCGTCAGCACTTCGCCATCGTCGGCCAGGCGCACCTCGACATTCGAGAGCGGTTTGCCCACAGTACCAAGCTTGCTCGCTGTGGGGGTATTCACGGCGATCACGGGCGAGGTTTCCGTCAGGCCGTAACCTTCAAGGATGCGGATGCCGATGTCGGCGAACCACTCCGCTAGTTCTCGCCCTAGAGGCGCGCCTCCGGAAATGAACTCTTGCGCCTTGCCGCCCATTCCCTGGCGCACTTTTGAGAACACCAGGCGATTTGCGATCTTCCACGCTCGCGCGGTGGGTTGGGCATCGGCCATGATTTCGTCGCGATGGGCACGTCCGACTCTGAGGGACCAACGATAGATTGACTGTTTCGGAAAGCCAACAGCTTTCAGGATTACTTGCTGGCGAATTTTTTCGTAGACGCGTGGCACCGCGATAAATATCGTTGGCTGCACCTCAATTAGGAATCGCGACAATTCTGAAAGGTCAGAGCAATAGGCGAGCGTTACGCCGCGGTAGAGGAGCGCAAAGTCTACGTGTCGGGCGGTGACGTGTGAGAGCGGCAGAAACGAGATGCTGACCTCATCCTGCGTGCGCAGCTCGAAGCCCTCGAGCGAACATGCGATGTTCGAGGTCATGTTGCCGTGCGTCAGCATCACGCCTTTTGAGGCGCCAGTGGTGCCGGAAGTGTAAATGATCGTCGCCAGATCGTCAGGCGTAATCGTGCGTGAGCGAGCGGCAAACTGTTCGTCGGATGCCGTCGAGTCTTGCGCCCGCGTGAATAGTTTCCGCATTTGCACGGCGCGCGGGTTTTCTGCCGCATCCATCACCAGCACACGTTCTACGCGCGTTTGCGATTGAATGCTGAGAACTTTTTCCAGCTGACTCTTGGTGGACACCGCGACCATGCGTGCTCCGGAGTCATTCAGGATGAAAGCGGTCTGCTCGGCTGTTTGGGTGGAATAAATGGGAACCGTTACCGCGCCGAGCGCGAGCGCGGCGAAATCGGTGGTTGTCCATTCCGGCCGATTCTCGCTCAGGATGGCGATGCGATCGCCTTTACCGATTCCCCACGACTCGAAAGCACGGCTCAGGCCGACTACGTTGCGGTAGAGTTCGGTCGAGGAGATGGATTTCCACCCGGAGGCTTCCCGGTACATCATGACGCGGTCGCGGCGGCTCTGGTAAACCGTCGAAAGAATATCGTTCAGAGTCTGAATGCTCATCTGATGCGACAGAGTGAAAAGACCAGGTTCCGAGACAAGACGTGGTGTCATTGTAGTCCCTGGCCGCGGTTCGTTTGCGTAGCGAGGCGGGTAACCTTTGACCAAGACGGTCACGCAGGTTACGCTTTAGAACAATCTCCATGGAGGGGTGTCCATGAAACAAAGAGTTCTTTTGACAGTTGCAGGGATTTGCCTGGTGGTGGCCGCGGTGCTGTGCCCGATGGCCGGCGCGCAGGACAAGAAGCCGGCGCCCGCGCCGATGAAGCTGAAGGTGGGCGACGTTGCGCCCGACTTCAAGCTGCAATACTTCACCGGCTCCGACCTGAAAGATGTTTCGCTGAGCCAATATCGTGGCAAAAGCAACGTCGTTTTGGCGTTTTATATTTTCGCCTTCACCGGTGGTTGAACCGCGCAAATGAAGGCCATCCAGCAGCAACTGCAAAAGCTGGAAGCGGCCGACACCCAGGTTCTGGGTGTGAGTATGGACAGCCCCTTCGCCAACAAAGCCTTCGCCGACCAGATTGGAGTGACGTTTCCTCTCCTGAGTGATTGGGGTGGCGAGGTCACGCGCGAGTACGGAATTTACGTGGACAAATATAAAGCGGCCCGGCGGGTCAACTTCCTGATTGGGAAAGACGGGAAGATTCTGGAAGAGCAGATCGACCGGGATGCGATCGACCCAACGAAGATTGTGGACGCTTGCGAGCGGAAGAAGGTTAGCCGGTAGGGTTCTGGCCGGTTGCTACGGTTGCTCGGCTACCTTTGCACGAAGGTGCTGCTTGCGCGGTTTTGTGGGCCGGGGTACGCTTCTGGGTTGAGTATTGGCGATATTTATTTGCCGCCTACTTTTTTGCGAGGGGGAGAACAATCGGCTATGCAACTGAAGATGAGCACGCGAACCTTGAATGGCGCGATGATCGTGGATTGCAGCGGACGGCTGGTGTTTGGCGAAGAATCGGCCAGCCTGCGGGAGACGGTGAAGAAGGTGCTCGGCCAGTCGCCGAAAGTTGTGCTCAACCTGCAGGAGGTCAACTACATCGATAGCGGCGGGCTGGGGACGCTGGTTTCTATTTTTACGACGGCTCGGAACTCCGGCGGCACGATCAAGCTGGCGAGCTTGAGCCAGCGCGTGGGGGACCTGCTGCAACTCACCAAGTTGGTGACCATTTTTGAGATTTTTGACAACGAAGAGGCGGCCGCCCGTTCGTTTACTTAGCGGAAGTCTGAGAAATTCCTGGCCACGGTTTGTGGTCCGATTCCTTGCTTCAGTGGTTTTTTAGATTTGCGAACCCACATATCGCAACGAACGCGATGCGAGGTGCGCTCTTGTGTGCATACTCGAATTTCCGCTGGTCTAATTGAGGTCGCTGTATATCAAGGGCGAGCCGACTCCGGAACCGTTCTGACCATCCACCAAGACAATGGTTTCAATTTGCAGCGCCTTCGGAGTGTAGGAAGTCGGACTAATGATCGGAATGTGACCAGTGTGGGCGGTGACCACCAGCCACCATGTGCTGCCAGCTGGATTGGAAACGTAGGAGCTTGCCGAGCCGTACACCAGGTTTGCGTTGGGGGCGGGAGGGTTAGGTCCGGTCACCACGTTGGGCGATCCTACGATATAAATGTCGACTCCTCCGGACTGCCCCGGTTGAGGATTAGGCAGATTGTTCGACGCGTCGATCACTCGAAATTCGAAATCTCCCGAGGCGGGCGCTACGTCGTTGTCGGTGAAGGGCTGCGCGGCATAGAGATTGAAAGTGTTATTCCCCATCAGGACGACGGTGTAGCGCGTGTGGCTACTGAAGTTGAACGAACTTTCTATGACGGGAACGCCGCCAACGGTCATGGCATGGGGAAAAACATCCAAAGTCTGGCTTCCCGGTGAAACGGACTTATAGGCATCTTTACCGGGTGGATTGATGTTCGTGAATTGCACGCCGGTGAATTCGGTCGAGCCGTTGAGCGTAATATCGAAGCCGCCAGTGCCCTGGTAATTGTAGTTGGCGATGGCGTTGATGATGCGATAGGAAGTGCCTCCAGCGCCGCAACTGGCGGCGAAAACACCCAGGGCCACCACCGCCAAGGCAAGGCACAACGCTTTCCACAGACGGGACATATGGATTCTCTCCGAAGCTAATTTTATTGCGATCGACCCTTGTGTGATGCCTGTATGGTAATTCGTGGTTCGGCAGGCGCCATGTAAAGTTTTGTATGAACGACAACAGATTAACATGAAGATTTGATTGGATGGCGACATGGCATTGCGGCGAAAACCGTCAAGGGCCGCGGGAAACAAGGCCGAAGAGAAAGTTGTGGCCCAGCGCCGTGCCCGAATTGTGAGCTTGATTCGCGGTTTGCCTTCGGGGTCTGTGTCCAGCTATGGCGCGATTGCCCGGGCGGCGGGCTGGCCCTCTGCGGCGCGGCAGGTGGTGCGGATCTTGCGACAGGTTCCGGGATTGCCGTGGCAGCGCGTGGTGGGTTCGGGCGGGGCGATCAAGCTGCCGGGGGAGAGTGGGGCCGAACAAAGATTTCGATTGCGGATGGAGGGCGTGACTTTTCGCGGCGCGCGCGTGGATATGAAACGGCATGAATTTAAGTTTTTGCGGGGCAAGGGTGGAAAGAAGCGCGGGAAAAAGCCAAGCGCCTAAGCCGCCTCTGTATTCAGGGGATGCTCCAGCAGGATGTCGATGCGGTCGCCCAGCATGGTCGAGGATTCGCGGATTGTTCCTGTGGGGACCTCCAGCACCGACGTGGCCTGCACGCGGACGGCGGCGACTCGCCAGGGCTGGAGATCTTCTTCCAGGTGGATGACATTACGGTCGCGGTCGAGGTAGACGGCGTCGATTGCAAAGCGCATGGCGAAGGTGTGGATGCCGTGCGACGGATTGATCCAGAGTCCCCGCCCCGGGGGAAAGGTTTCGGTGTTGGTGGCCATGAGCCCGCGAAAGCGTGACCAGTGCGTGCGCGCGATGATGAGATCGGTGGCGAGATAAGTGGAACGGGTGCGGTTGAAGGCGTAGGCCATCGCTATCAGGTGATCTTGCGATCGGGTGATCGGGCGATCTGAAAATCAAATACGGGCGATTTCGGTTTTCGATCATCCGATAACCCGATCATCCGATGGCCCGATGATTTCACCGGTGTCCTCCGCCCGTCACCGGCATGATCAGACGCATGAGCTGGATCACGGCCGGGCCTACGGTTACGAAGATCAAGGACGGCATCACAAACAGAACCAGCGGGATGATCATCTTTACGGTTGTTTTAGCGGCCTGCTCTTCGGCTCGCTGGCGGCGCTCAGTGCGCAGAGAATCGGAGTGAACACGGAGAGCCTGGGCCACGCTGGTTCCGAAGCGGTCGGTTTGGATCAGGGTGCCGACCAGCGAGCGTACATCTTCGACTCCGGTGCGAGCTGCCAGGTTGCGAAGCGCTTCGACGCGGGGCTTGCCGGCTCGAGTTTCGAGGTCGAAGAAATGAAACTCCTCGCCAAGCTCGGGGTGAGCGTGGCTCAGGTCATTTCCGACACGCGTCAGGGCCTGGTCGAGCGGGAGTCCAGCTTCTACGCAGATGACCGTGAGGTCGAGGGCGTCCGGCAGGCCAAGACGGATGCGCAGCTGGCGCTTCTGCATTTGGCGCTTGAGCAAGAAACGCGGGATGAAGAAACCCAAACCGAACAAGCCTGCCAGCAGGAAGGGCGAATTGAATCCGGAGATCAGGAAGGCGACGAGCAGGCCGATACTCGCGAATACGACGCGCAGTCCGCGATAGATGGAGACGTGCTGCGGGTCGCGATATCCGGCCTGGATCAGCCACGCGCGGGTTTTGGAGACGTCGGTGGGGGAGATGGGGAGAGCGCGGCTGAAGGGATCGAGAGCCTGCTGGAAGCGCTCGCGGATGGGTGCTTTCTGTTGATCTTTGGGGCGCTGCCAGCCGATTTCACGCAGGCGCGCGCCCAGAACTGAAGACGGGGCCACGGTCGCGGCGGCAAATGCGAACACTACGATTGTAATCGTGAGGAACACCAGGACTGCGAGCAGGATGGGCATGGTCAGACCTGAATCCTGATGATCCTGCGGATGACGAAGTAGCCGAGAGTTTGCAGCGTGATACCGGCGACGATCAGAGTGTGGCCGAGCGGATCCGTGAACAGGGGCCGGATGAATCCAGGATTCAGGATTTGCATGATGGCGACGATAGTCGGCGGCAGAGCCATGAGCAGCACCATGGTAAGCCGACCCTGCGCGGTGTGGACGCGGACCTGGCGCTGAATTTTGAAGCGCTCGCGGATGATGTGGGATAGGTTGTCGAGGATCTCGGCGAGATTGCCGCCGGTTTCGCGCTGGAGCATCACCGCGGTGACAAAGAATTTTACGTCGACGAGCGGAACGCGGTCGGTGAGGTTGACGAGCGCATCGCGCACCGGGAGGCCGAATTTTTGTTCTTCGTAGAGCTGGCGGAATTCACCGGCGACGGGCTCGGCGAGTTCGTTGGCGATCATTTCCAAGGCGGTAGTGAAGGCGTGGCCGGCGCGCACGGCGCGGGCGAGCGTGTCGATGGCCTCGGGGAATTTCTCTTCGAATTTCTGGAAGCGCTTGGCGCGCATGTGCGAGGCGTAGGCGTAGGGAATAAAAAAACCGAGCAGAAGTCCCACCCAGCCGAACACAACCTGGCCACCGGCGATGATCGCGATTAGGGCGAGTAGGATGGCGGAGACGCCGCAGGCCATTAGGAAGTTTCCCGCCCGGATGTTGACGCTGCCCTGCGCCAGCATTTTTTGGAGAAGCGACACGCGCTCGGAACGGCGGAGCAGGGTGTCGAAGGCCGGGATGCGGCTCAGCATCTCGTCGCGCAGAAGGGCTAGTTCGAGTTGGCCGCCACTTTCTTTCACGGTGGTCAGGCGGTCGCGGAGGACGCGCGCCTGGGCCTTGCGCTGGTCGAGCAGCGACATGCCGGCGAAGACTCCGGCGCTAACGACCACGAAAATAAGCGCGGCGATTAGGTAGGGCATAGGGCTGAAGATTAGACCATAGTATAGCTTGGGAGACCGGGGCAAACTTCCCTTCCGCGGATTCTCGCGGAGGCACGCGGATTAGAATCTTGCTCCTCAAGAACCCGGGTCGGTCAGGGCAGACGGGGCAGGCCCCTCTCTACACATCGGTTCCGCCGTCCCGCCATTACACTTCCATTCGGGATTCAAAGAGTGCCGGACTCAGGCGGCAGCCGGCGGTGGCTAAGCGCTCGGCGAAAAATGGGGTCAGGCCGGTCGAATGGAAGGCGCCGCGCACGTGGCCGCTCTCATCGATGCCGCTGCGTTCGAAGATGAAGACATCCTGTAGGACGATCGAGTCGTTCTCCATGCCGGTAATTTCGGAAATGGTGATGACTTTGCGTGAGCCGTCGGAGAGACGCGCGATCTGAACTACGGCGTGGATTGCATTCGCGACCTGCTGACGCACAGCGCGCTCGGGAATGTTGAGGTTGGCCATGGAAACCATATTTTCGACGCGGTTCAGAGCGTCACGCGGAGAATTGGCGTGAACCGTGGTGAGCGAGCCTTCATGGCCGGTGTTCATGGCCTGGAGCATGTCAAAGGCCTCTTCGCCGCGCACCTCGCCGACCACGATGCGGTCGGGGCGCATACGAAGACTATTGATGACAAGCTGGCGCATGCGGACAGCGCCTTTGCCTTCGATGTTCGGGGGGCGGGTTTCCAGGCGAACGACGTGCTCCTGCTTGAGCTGAAGTTCAGCGGCGTCTTCGATAGTGACGATGCGCTCCGAATTCGGAATATAGCCGGAGAGAACATTGAGGAGCGTGGTTTTTCCGGCGCCGGTGCCGCCCGAGATCAGCAGGTTGAGGCGACCTTTGACCATGGCCGAGAGTAGTTCGAGCATCTGCTCGGTCAGGGTCTTGTTGTCGATCATGTTACGCGAAGTGACCGGATCGCGGCCGAAACGGCGGATCGACAGACATGCGCCATCGAGCGCCAGCGGAGGAATGATAGCGTTGACACGAGAGCCGTCCTGGAGACGGGCATCGACCATGGGAGAAGATTCATCCACGCGGCGGCCGATGCGGGAGACGATGCGGTCGATGATCTGCATCAAGTGCTGATTGTCTTTGAAGGACAGGCCGGTGATCTCGAGTTTGCCTCCGCGCTCGACGTAGACGCGATCGAAGCGGTTGACGAGAATGTCGGAGACGGTCGGATCTTTGAGCAGAGGCTCAAGGGGACCGAGGCCGAAGATTTCGTCGAGAATTTCACGGGAGAGGCGCTCGCGCTCGGCGAAGCTGAGAGGGACGGCTTCGCTGTTCACCGAGTTGCGGATTAGGACTAGGACTTCCTCGCGGGCGGCTGCGCCGGTGGTGCGGCCTAGCTTTTCGAGGTCGAGACGGTCGAGGATCTTGCGATGCAGATCGGCTTTGACCTGCTGGTACTCGGTGCGCTCGAAGGCTTGGAGGTTGGGCATGGGAAATCGGCTATTGGCAGTTGGCCCTTAGCTAAAAGCTAACAGCTAAGAGCAAAAAACGAAATACTCACAGGTAACTATACCGTTTTGAAGAGCGACCAGGCGGTGCGCTTTACTTCGAAATCGTCTTTGGTTAAGACCTTGGCCAGGCCTGCGATGGAGCGGGCTATTTCTGTGTTTGGGCCCTGCATTAAGGGCACTCCGCGGTCGATGGCGGTCGAGACTACGAAATATTGATTCGGAATTCGCCAGAGCACCGGCGCGCCGATGGCCGCTTCGGTTTCCGCTTCGTTGAAGCCGCCTACTTTGCGATAGCGGTTCAGGACCAGGGCGAAGCGATCGCGGGAGCCGCTCTCGCCCAGATATTGCGAGACTCGGCCGGCGCTCCAGAGCGAGGCTACGTCGGCGTGGGCTATGAGCAGGATTTTTTCCGACAAGTTGCTGGCGAGGCGCGTGGCGCTATCGAGGCGCGAGGATGCGTCGACGACAATGTAATGAAACATGCCGGCAATCATGTCGAAGAGGCGCGCGAAATCGGAAGCGGCAGGCTCGCTGGCAACGGGAACGCCGGGGCCGGCCAGGACGCGCAAGCCACGCTCGTGGCGAGCCATAAAGCTCTCAAGGAGCGAAGAATCGAGCCGATGGAGATTGGTGATGGCGTCGGAGATCGTGAACGCGGGCTTGAGATTGAGATGGAGCGCGCAGTGTCCGAGCGGCGCAAGATCGATCAGAGCCGTGCTCGGGTGAATGGACTGCAACGCGAGCGCGAGATTGACAGCGGTCGTCGTGGCTCCGCTGCCGCCTTTGGCATTGACGACCGTAAAGACCTTGGCTCGGGCGGTTTCTCGTCCCGGCTTGCGGCGGGTGGAGGTGAGGCGGACGAAGGCTTCAAGAAGATCGGTGGTGGTGGGGGGGCGCTCAATGTATTCGTGGACTCCGGCACGCATGGCGCTGACGATCAGTTGCGGCTGAGTCATGGGCCCGACTACGAAAAGAGCGCTCGAGGGAAGTTCCTGGTGGAGAAGTTCGATGGCGCGCAGAACTCCGGAGATGCCTTCGGTGGTCAGGTCGATCAAGATCACATCGGGACCGACGGCTTGCGTTTTGCGCATGACGGGATCGCTGGCGGCAAGAGGCAAAATCGAATTGGTGCACACCGTGCGGGCGACGCTGGTGCCGTCGACTAGAACCTGGAGGACGGCGCGCTGGTCATTGTCGGTGGCGAAAATGGCTACAGATAATTCGGGCATAACGTCGACTGCGTGGCGTTACTGGGGTGCGGCCCCTACAGGGGCATTTTATCGGGGTTTTCGGCATCGCTAAAGCGATGCCCTGATACGAACCTAATGACGCTCTGATACGAAACGAACGCGGCCAGATGCGAACGCCATTATAGCCTTCTGCAAAATCTAACTGCAAAATTCTAAGGACAAAATTCCAACCACAAAATTCTACTCTTCGTGCAGCGAGGCGTCGGCGCTATTCATTTCTTTTTGTCGAACTGGTTTTGGTCCAGCGTGGGCACGGGCATGGGCGGACCCTTGGGCATTTCCGCGGTCGGGGATATGCGGCGCGCCGTACACAGGACCATCAATTCTGAGTTGCTTTTTGAAAAATTCTTGCTCTTGAAGAAATTGCCGAGGATCGGTATGTCACCGAGGCCGGGGATCTTACTCATGATTTCGGTTACACGATTGTCGATCAAGCCGGCTATTACGAAGCTTTGGCCATCCTGAAGTTCAAATTCGGTGTCGGCTTTGCGCGTGCTGAGAGCGGGGATGGTCGTTCCCGAGACAGTGACGGCGTTGGAGTAATCGAGCGTGCTGACTTCGGGAGCGACATGCAGATGAATGCTGCCGTTTGGTTGAATCACCGGGGTGAACTTCAGGCGGACACCGAATTCTCGAAATTGAATGGTGACCGTCGAGACGCCCGTGTTGCTCGGCTGTACTACGGGGAAGGGGAATTCTCCGCCGGCCAGGAAGCTGGCTTCTTTGCCATTGAGGGCGACGAGATTGGGCTCGGCCAAAATCTCCAGCAGGCTTCTTTGATGGAGCGCCTCGATCACCGCCCCCAGGTTGACTTGAGGATTAAAGAAAAAGAGGTTTAGAAAGTTGTTAATCGTGGTCGTGTTGGTGGGGATGGTGCCGCCGCCCGAAGTGCCGGTGGCGGGCCCAGGCGTGACGCTTCCGTACTGCCCGGTGGTGATCGTGCCAATCGTGTTTCCCGCGCCCGTAGAAAAAAGGTTGATGCCGAGTTGAGTAAAGGCCGAGCGATCGACTTCGGCGAATCTTACTTCGAGCAAAACTTCGTCGGCTCCGACCGGGCCGAAAGTAAGAACGTTGACGACATTCTTGGCGTAAGCCCCGGCTAGAGCGCCGGCATGTTTGGCAACGTCTTCCGTGGTGACGTGGCCGGAGAGAACGATGGCGGAGCGCGACGGCGAGACCTGGATTTGTTCGTTGGGGAAGAGTTTATGAATTTCTTCGGCGGCGGCGGTGATGTCGACATCGACGCGCAAGTCGAAGCTGCGGGAACGCTCGAGCTCATCCCAGATTAATAATGAAGTTTCGCCCGGAGCGAGGCCGTTGACCAGAACCTGTGTGGGGGTGACAACCAGCGCGTCAGCGACGGAGGGGTCGGTAACCGAAACGCGCTTGAGGCGTTCGGTGGTGTTAATAAGGAGCGACTTGCCTACCATCACGCGAAGCGGCGCGGCCCCGGGCATCTCTTGAGTCGTGGCGGGAGGCAGGGTGGGCGCAGCTTGAGCGGCGTCGCTATTTTGGGGGGATGCGTTTGCCGGTGATGCCGTCGCCGGGCCCGAAGAGGGCGTGCCATCCGGTTGGTTGAGAGCGAAGGCGGCTGTCGCCGCGAGAAGAAGCGCGGCTGCTATGAGCAGGGACGATTTCATGATTGCGGACCTCGGCGAAGGAACCGCAGCCTTCCTGGGATCATGAATCCGCGCGCACGAGAGCGGATTTGACGGCTTATTTGCTTTCATCCTGTTTGAACTTCGTCTCTTCCCGTTTTCCGCCTCGAATCATTTCTATCTGGTAAGGCGCTGGAGGCAGAGGCGTGACCTTCTCAGTGACCTTGTGGAGCTTAGGCTTGGCGATGGGTGCGGCTTGTCCGCGCGGGGAAAGGGAACTCGCGTTGGTCGGCGCAATCGATTCCTTGCGCGTATCGAGCGGATTGCGCAAGGCCAACTGAATTCTTCCTTCCTGGGAGGCGAGGGTTAGTCTCTGCGCGTCGTCCGGGGAGACCAGCAATGTAATGACGGCGGCGTTCTGAGTCTCGCCCGTGACGACGCGGTCGAGCAGGCTGCGGCCAACCGCGATCACGGCTACGTTCTCGAGGACGGTATCGGTTTGGGCTTCGTTGCCGGTTCCGGGCAGGCCGGTGGCGAGAACATCAACCCGTGTCCCGGGCTGCACGAAGCCGGCCACGGAAACCACATCGTTGACGCGAACGGAGATGGCGCGCATGCCCGGTGGGATCATCGAAGGCAGACCCGCGCCCGCGTCTTCCGCCGCCAGCTTATTGGGGAGAATGAAATCACCCTTGCCGATGGGAAGAATCACGCCGCGTTGGCGAACCTGGCTCACCCGCGAGAAGGCGCCGGGAGGAACGCTGGCTTGGGGAAAAGCGGCGAGCGATACATCATGTTCCGTCAACTTTGAGCCGATCTGAATATCGTTAGCGGCGACCACCGCCATGACCAGATGCTCGCTGCTTCCAGTTCTGGCTTTGAGCTGATTAAAGACGTAATAGCTGACGAGCAAGCCGACCGCAAGGGCCAAGCCTCCGATCATGACAAGACGACTTCGGTTCATTCCACTCCCTATGCGAGACGCGAGCGGTCCTCGCCAATGCGGACCGTTTGCCTACGAGCGCGAAACAGCAGTGACCGGCGCCCCACGACTACTGGATTGTGCTGGCGACCTGCGAGAACACGGTGTTCGCGTTGGTGCCAATCAGACGGACGGTACCGATCACGATCACAAGAATGACCGCGAGCATGACAGCGTATTCGGCGATGTCCTGTCCTTCGTCACCAAGCCATAGAAGCTTAATCCACGCTGACATTTCCATTCTCCTTCGGACTTGTGCTGAGAATCAGTGAGCTGGGCATCCACTCTCTTTAAAGTTATGACAGCAAACTTATGGCAGCCAGTTCCGAACTGCGGAAAGGGCGGCGCAACTCAGTTTCGCTTCGAGCGCGAGGATAGGTAACTACGAACCTCACGACGCAGAAGCGATTCCGTTGTGGGCACTAGTTTCGCAGATTCGGGATCGGTCTAGTATACATTTTTTCCAATTATTGCCAGTTATCGGAAGTAATCGCCCTCGAAGCGGCAGTGGGCGCCCGGATGAAAACGACAGCCTGGAGGTCGCGGTAAGGGGAGGTCCACCGCGGGTCGAGAGACAAAGCCTGCGCCAGAGCGGTGCTGGGTGGAACGAGGATGGTTTCGACGTTCCAGCGATCGAGGACTTTCTCCCAGCCCTGGTGGAGTTGGACGACCGTTTCAACGCACTGCCGCAGGAGGTCGTCACCGTAGAGATCGGCGCGCCCGTCGGCGAAGACCCGATAGCGTGAGTCCAGATTCCAGATCGCATAGCCCCCCCAATCGTAATAGGCGAAAAGGCGATAGGGTTCCTGGGTGGTCGCGAGGAATGTGACTGCTTTTTGGGGAAAGAGCGCGGCCTCGCGGGCCTGCTGGTCGCGCGCGAGTTCGCTCCACCGTAGGACGGCAAACAAGGCCAGCAGAAAGATTGCGGCGGAGTTGAACGTGGTCTGGGTTCTTCCGGAGGCGGGCGGCCGCTGGAAAAGCAGGGAGGACGACGATGAGGTAGGAAGGCCGGCGGCGATAACCGGGATTGCCAGCAGGATAAAGATCGGGATATGGCGCACGGCGTCGAGCGCGGCAAGGGCTGTGAAGAGCAGGGGGAGAAGGGTGCGTCCAGGGACGCGCGCGCGTGAATAGGCGAGCGCCGCGACAAGGAGCAGAATGACAAAAAAGAACGGCAAATAGATCCACCGATGAAAGTTTGGCGAGAACCACTCGACGATGAAGGCGCGCATTCCCGAGGAGCGCAGCGTGTCGAGCGGATAACGATAGAGTTGGGCTCCACTTGGATTCAGAGGTACAAGAGCAAGGCAGGCGAGCGTGATTGCGAGCACACGCAGGATGATGGGCCGGGATTCTGACCAGGGGGTCGTTCCGGCAATCGACTCGAACATTAGACCGATTGCGTACAGGAGCAGAAGCCCGGGACCGAGTGCGAATCCGGCATGGAGATTCAACCACAAAAGAAACAAAGGCGGAATCCAGAGAAGAAGGCGCGGCTTTTGCTCGGAGCCGAAAAGCAGCCACAGTAGCAGGCTGGCGAGCGTGAAAGTGAAAATTTGCGGTCGCACGCCCCAGCTGGATGCTGAGGCGGCCGCCCCGAGAGCGGTTAGAATAGCTGCCCAGTGCGGTTTTCCGGGACACCGGAGGTAGAGCAGCAGAAATCCGGCGGTAAGGACGATAGACGAGAAGATGATAAGCGCGCCGGAGCCGGCATGAGACCAGAGTTCATAGAAGACGATTTCGGAGAGCCACTCGTGCGAGATCCACGGACTGCCCTCGCGAGTGAACGAAAAAGGGTCTGTGTGTGGGACGTGTTGCGTCTCGACCATTAATTGGCCGGTGCGCAGGTGCCACCAGAGATCGGGATCAGTGGCGTTGCGAGCGGTCATCGCCAGCAGACCGAAGAAGAGGATTCCGGCGAAGAGCGCGCGCCTGCTGGAGAGAAAAGTCATTTGGATACGGGTCGGGCAATTATAGAATCAGGGCGCTCTAAACCTAGAAGTTAAGACTGCAAAGCCAAGACTGCACATGTTGCCAAGCGAGCTCAAGCGAAAGAAGGAGGGCGGGGCCAGCGTCTTTCTGCTGGCGGCAGCGCTGGCCAACGCCGTCACGGTCGTTCGCTTCATCCCTTTGTTGCGGGCGGGGTATCAGGATTTCACGGCCTTCTACGGAGGCGGCCTGATGCTGCGGTATGGCCAGATGGCAAGCCTCTACCACTTGACGACAGAGTTTCAGTTGCGGCATCAGGTTTCTCCTACCATCCAGATTCCGAATGCCGCGCCTTACATCCACCCACCTTTCGAGGCGCTGCTGTTCGTGCCGTTTAGTTGGCTCGGGTATGGGGCGGCTTATGTGGTTTGGAGTGTTCTAAACCTGGGCTTGCTGACATGGAGCTTGCAGGTTCTTAGGAAAACATTCGCCGAGATTGGCGCCCTCGGCCCCATGTTCGTGGTGCTTGCGACGGTGGGGTGGTTCCCGATCGCGCATGTGCTTATTCAAGGTCAGGATTCATTTCTTCTCTTGCTCATCTTGATGTTCAGTATGGCTCATTTGGAAGAAGGCCGGGACGTTGCCGCGGGCGCGAACATGGCCGCTGGACTGTTCAGGTTCCATCTTGTGCTTCCGATGATTGTGCTCCTGGCGGTACGTCGTCGTCGTTTGCTCATCGGGTTTTTGCCGGTCGCGGCGGCTTTGGCGGGGCTCTCTGCGTTGATGGTGGGGCGAGAAGGTCTGATGGAGTATGCGGCGCTTCTCCTACGAATGGAAAAAACCGAAACCGCGAAAGCAATCATTGCCACGATGCCGAACATTCGCGGACTGGTTGCTCTCTTGCCCGTCGATAGTGCGGGTCGGCTGGCGTTGATTCTCACAGGCTTTGGGTCCGCCGTGGTGATGGGAATCGCGCTATGGCAAATTCGCAAACCGAGCATTCCAATCCGAATCGTATTCGCCATGGCGACTATGGCGGCGATTCTGGTTAGTTTCCACAGCTTTAATTATGATTTGACCTTATTATTGCCGGTTGTGCTTCTGCTATTTTCGTCCGAGGGGTCCGACACCCAAGGCCAAATGCAGCGCGATACCATTCTGCTTACCGTCACTTTCTCGATCTCATTGGCTTCGTCGCTATGGCAGTGGCTGAATCCGTTTTGTTGCATGCCGGTGCTGCTGTGGATGCTCTTGAAATCCAAGCGCCCGCAAAGCGCAGGTTCGACTGCCTGACCGCGACGCGCTCGCGGAAGAGAGTTTCGTTGGGGAGAAGTGGTTCGTCGAAGACGGCAGTAGCAAGGTTCTCGGGGATTTCATGAAAACACAAGGGGTGATGACAGAGGAGGAAACGTCGCGACCCGCTCTGCGATGGGTCGGAGTTCTGCGCCAGTGCCTGCTTGCGGCGATCATTCTCGCGCTTGCCTGGGGCATGATTTATTACTATTTTGGCGTCCTCAATCCGATTCGGAGAAAACAGTTCGAAGTTGCCGATGCTGCGCATGGCAACTGGTCGGATCTTTATCCCAGGTGGTTGGGCGCGCGCGAACTTCTTTGGCACCATCGCAACCCCTACAGCGCCGAGGTGACTCGGGATATTCAGCGTGGATTTTACGGACGGCCCCTGGATCCGTCGAATCGGAACGACCCAACGGACCCGGAAGCGTTTGCTTACCCGCTCTACGTCGTGTTCGTGATTGCCCCTCTCTTACCCTTTCCGTTCAGTTCAGTGAGCCCGGCATTCATTTGCCTGATGTTCCTAATGACTGCGGCTAGCGTCCCGCTCTGGACGAGTGGTCTCCGTTTGTTCATACGGCCGCGAGAAGCTCTCTTGATCTGGATCGCCGCGATGTCAAGCTACGCCGCGATTGACGGCCTGCACCTTGAGCAACTCACGCTCCTAGTCGCTTTTTTGATGTCCGCCTCGATCGCGGCGCTGACGCGGGGACGTTTTGCGCTGGCAGGTGTCCTCCTGGCGCTGGCCACAATCAAGCCGCAACTTGTAATTATTCCGGTTGCTTTTATCCTTCTGTGGGCGGTGCGCGAATGGTCGTCACGAAGGTGGTTTCTGGCTGGATTTGGGGGAGCCATGGCTGCCCTTCTCGCAGGCTCCGAAGTGTTAGTGCCCGGCTGGCTTCAGTTTTGGCGGGAGGCGGTTCAACAATACATCCAATATCACCGGCCGTCCCTTCTTGCCAACATGCTGGGGCGGAGAGGTTCGATCCCGGTGGCCGCTGTTGGCGTTCTTCTTTGTGGAATTGTATTCTTGCGCGCTTCGAAGCAATCGGCAGGTTCCAATCGATTCAACATTGCCTTGATTAGCGCGTTGACGCTGACTGAACTGGTCATCCCCAATGCTGGCGGAGGTGCGTTCTACAATCATATTCTGCTGATCCCCGCAGCCCTGTGGTTGGTTACCTCGAGGAGGCCGGTGTTTGCCCTGAAAAGGCTATTGGCGTACATCACATGGGTGATTGCGCTCGGTGTATTGGCCGGAGAGTGGGTCCTTGCTCTAGCGGTCTCGTTCACTGCGTTTGCGTTCAACCACAGGTTTCAACACGAGGCAACGCTGTTCGTTGGCGCTCCGGAACTTCTGGTGTACGTCTTTCCGTTAGCATTGGCGCTATTCGTGTTGAGTGCTGCTCCCGAGTCGTGGCGGATGAGCGAATGCGACGCGCGTTAACCGGGGGGGCGAATCCGGTTTGGCTGTTGTTGGCGGCGGTGTTGTGCGCGGCCGGAGTGTGGCTGTATGCGGGCCGGGTGTTGATCCCCTACCAGATTGCGGATGCGGCGGCTCATGGCCGCCCGAGGGGCAATCTTTCCGATCTTTATCCGCGCTGGGTTGGCGCTCGTGAATTACTACTCTATGGCCGCGATCCATATAGCCCGGAGGTGGCCCGCGAGATACAAGCAGGCTATTACGGGCGCGCTCTCGACAGCTCGCGGCCTGACGATCCGAAGGACCAACAGGGCTTTGCGTATCCCGTCTATGTGGCTTTCGCGCTGGCTCCTACCGTGCGCCTGCCTTTCGCCACCGTCCGTGACGGATTCTTCTGGCTGTTGCTGGTGCTGACCGCCACGAGTGCGCTGATTTGGCTGCGCGTGTTCAGATTGGCCACCTTCCCTTACGACGCAGATCGTTCTCGTAGTGCTGACGAGTGGCAGTCTGGCGGCAATGCAAGGCCTGAAACTTGAGCAGATGAGTTTGCTTGTAGCCGGACTCATCGCGATTGGCATTTTGCTGTTGGCCCGCGACTATCAAATCGCCGCGGGAGTCGTGCTCGCCCTCGCCGCTATGAAGCCGCAGCTTTTGGTTTTGTTGCTGGTTTGGCTTGGCATTTGGACGCTGGGCGAAGCAGGGTGTCGCTATCGGTGGGCTGTGTCGTTCGCTGTGGCCATGACGGTCCAGATTGCGGCCGGGGAGTGGTATTTGCCGCACTGGATTCCGCGGTTTTGGCAGGCAGTAAGGGAATACCGCGACTACACCGGAGCGATCTCGGTGCTGGAGGCGTGGGCAGGATCATGGCTTGGCGGAGCAATGGAAATCCTCGCCTTCGTATTATTGATGAGACTCTGCTGGCAAGAACGCAGATGGGCTCATAACACGACGGCTTTTGCGCGAACGACGAGCCTGGTTTTGGCGTTCGCGGTACTGCTCATTCCGATGGACTCGGTTTACAATCAGGTACTCTTGATCCCGGCCCTGCTGGTACTCTTCGACGCACGACAGGCGCTTTGGCAGCGGAGTGCGGCGAGCCGGATTCTGCTCCTAACAGTGGCGGGGCTGGTTGCCTGGCCCTGGATTACAAGTATCGCGTTGGGGGGGCTTTCGTTCGTTTTGCCTCAAGAGAGAGTTGAAGGGCATTGGGCTGTGCCTTTCTGGACCTCCCTGCTTATCCCCGTGGGGGTGGCGGCGCTGATGCTGGTCAATGCGGAGCCACGGAGTTTTGGCGAACCGGCAGAGGGAAGTACGTCGTAGAATGCAGTGGGGAACGATTCCCCAACGATTTAGGGTTCATGTCGGCATCGTCACATTCCGGAATCTCCAGCATCTTTCCTGTCGCCATCTACGTGCAGGGAAGCGAGCAGCAGACTCTGTCGCTCAATCACACGCCTTACACGGTGGGGCGCAAGGTGGATCGCGATCTGGTGATCGCCGATCCTCGCGTGTCGCGTGAACACGCTCAGATTGTGGCGGAGAACGGCGAGTTCTTCGTGGTCGATCAGGGCAGCAAACACGGCACGTTCGTCAATGGAGAGCGCGTCGACCGCCACAAGCTTCAACGCAATGACCGGCTGGAGTTCGGCGCGCGCGATGTGGCATACCTGATTTTTCATCCTCTGCACACGACTTCGAATACGGCTCGCGAATTCCTGAGCCAGATCTCGGGAATTCAGATCGCTCCCGAGGCCACCGATCTCGAAAAGCTGACCTTGTTCATGGAGGCGGCGCGCAAGCTGAACACGATCGGCGTGCTGGATGAAATTCTGGTTACGCTGCTCGATGCCACGCTCAAGCTGACGCGGGCCGAGCGCGGATACATTTTTCTTCGCGATAGCGCGGGCGGGTTGAGTCTGGCGGCGGGGCGCAACTCGAAGGGTGAGCCGCTGCTCGATGATAAGACCATTTCGCGGTCGGTGCTGGATGGCGCGCTCACGTCCAATTCTGAATATCTGGTGACGGACACCAGCCAGATGCTGGACGTGCAGCAGCGGCAGAGTATCGTTGCATTTGATTTGCGGACGGTCATCTGCATGCCGTTGCGCAAGCCCATCGTGCAGACCTCGCGCGACGAGCAGAAGGCGGGCGGCGAAGTGATGGGCGCGCTCTACGTGGACTCGCGCTTTGCGTCGCGCGACATTACGAGCGTGAGCCATGACATTTTGCGGGCGATCGCGACTGAAGCTGCGCAGTTGGTCGAGAACGCCCGGTTGGTGCAGGCCGAAGAAGCGGGCCGACGGTATCAGCAGGAGTTGGGGATCGCGGCTTCGATTCAGCAGCGCTTGCTGGCGGTGACGCTGCCTGAAGTTCCGTTTGCGCGAGTGAGCGGACGCAACATGTCTTGTAAAGAGATCGGCGGCGACTTTTTCGAGGCTGTGAACACGCCGCAGGGATTGGCAGTGGTGCTGGCCGACGTCAGCGGCAAGGGAGTTTCGGCGGCGCTGCTGGCCTCAATTCTGCAGGGGATGGTCTATTCGCAGCTGATTTCGGGCATGCCGCTCACGGAAGTCGTGGCGGCGGTCAATCGTTTTTTCACCTACAAACACATTGGCGAAAAGTACGCGACCATGATCATTACGCGCCTGCGCAATGACGGCGATTTGGAATACGTGAATTGCGGGCACATTCCGCCGGTTTGGATTTGCGGCGACGAAGTGCTCAGGCCCTCGCATGGCAACTTGCCGGTGGGTCTGCTCGCCGACGCGACCTATGCCAGCGACCGGTGCCAGATGAAAGCGGGGGATCGTCTGATTCTGGTGACCGACGGAGTTACGGAAGCGGAGAACGCGCGCGGCGACATGTTTGACAGCGAGCGACTGGAAAGGGTCGCGGGGAAGAGTTCGTCGATGGAAGATATTTTCTCGGCGGTCGCGGATTTTTGTGGGGGCACGCCGCTGAATGACGACTGCACGGTCGTCGAGCTGGCCTATACGGGGGAGTAGATCCCGGTTCTAGAGCTTGGCGTTTTTGTGAATTTCTACCGTTGACCAGGTCTTATCGGCCGCGTGACATAGTTTCTCGATCGCGCAATCGGCACACTTTGGGCCGCGGGCGACGCAGAGCTTGCGGCCGTGCCAGATTACCTCGTGAGAAAAATCCGTCCATCGTTCCTGCGGAATAATTTTCATCAAATCCTGCTCGATCTTTTGCGCGTCCTCGTTCCGCGTCAGCTCCAGTCGGCGCGAGATTCGCGTCACGTGCGTGTCGACTACTACTCCAACATTCTTCTTGAACCAGGTTCCCAGCACTACGTTTGCAGTCTTGCGCGCCACTCCGGGAAGAGTTAGCAACTCTTCCATCGTATCGGGCACCTTGCCGCCGAAGTCGGAGACAATTTTGCGCGCCGCGCCGACCACTGATTTCGATTTGTTGCGGAAGAAGCCGGTGGAACGAATGTCGGGTTCGAGTTGCTCGGGCTCGAGCGCGGCGAATTCCTGCGGCGTCGGATATTTTTCGAAAAGAATGGGCGTGACCATATTCACCCGCACGTCCGTGCATTGCGCGGAGAGAATGGTCGCGACCAGCAGTTCCCACGCGTTGCGGTGAGCCAGGGCGCAGGTCGCGTGAGGATACATTTGGTCGAGGCCGGCGATGATTTGGCGGACGCGTTCGGGGGCCAGAGGATCGTAGCCGGATTTTCTTTTCGGCGAGGCCGGCCTTGGCGAGATGGCGGATGCGGCCCGGGGAGCGATCGCGTGTCCGGCTTTTGGTACGCGTGTCTTGGTGGTGCGTACGGCGTCCTGGCGTCCGCTGCGGCTCGGTCGGCGGGGTGTGGTTCCGCGAGGCATTCTTATCTCCTGGTTTGCGGTTCATGGTATCAAAACTGATGTCCGCTACCGAGGCGGGCGGCGGAGCGACGCCCACATACGCGCTGGCTTACGGAGCTATTGTTTCCGGGTTGCCCGTCAGATCGGCATAGGGGCGGCGGTCACCCGCCGACCCCTGCCACACCACCGTGCGTACGGGTCCGTACACGGCGGTTCGAGTTGGTTACGCTAACAGCCATCGATCAAGGTCGGAAGTCCAAGCGATTTGAAGTAGGCGTTGGAAAGCCCCACTGAGAGGGCTTTGGCCCGAGCGAGGTACCAAGGGCCGCGCCCGCTGCCAGCCGTGTTAGTGGCAAGTCGCGGACGAACTCCCAGCGCCAACAGAGCGGCGCGGCGACGGCGCGGTGTTTTCCATTGCCGCCACATCGCTGCCCGCAGTCGCAATCGGACCCAGCGTGTCAGGTACTCCAGCACCACAGGGGTTTCGCAGAAGCCGAAGTAGCCGCGCCAACCCCGCAGATACGGAGCTAGTTCCGCTATCGTCGTATCCATGCTGACGCCCTTTGCCCTGCGCGTGACTTCCCGGATTCGATGCTTGAACCGCTCCAGAGCTTTCGGCGCGATGATGCGCTGGACCTCTGGACCGGCGCTAAAGCTGAACCCGAGGAACTTCCGTTCCTGTGGTCGCGCCACCGCACTCTTCGTTTCGTTTACCTTGAGCCTGAGTTGACGGGTGATGAAGCGCACGATGCCCTCCATCACCCGTTGACCGGCCCGCTGGCTGCGCACGTAGATGTTGCAATCATCCGCGTAGCGAAGGTAGCGGTGTCCGCGTCGCTCTAGCTCGCGGTCGAGTTCGTCGAGTACGAGGTTGGACAGCAGTGGCGAAAGTGGGCCTCCTTGTGGAGTGCCTTCCACGCTGGGGCTGACCAGTCCGTTCTCCATCACCCCGGCATTCAAAAATGCCCGGATGAGTTTCAGCAGCCGCTTGTCTTCGACTCGTTTGGCGACCTGACCCATCAGTTTGTCGTGATTGACTCGGTCGAAAAACTTTTCGAGGTCGAGATCAATCACCCAGCCGTAGCCTGCTCTGATGTACTGTTGCGCCTGAGCTACCGCTTGATGTGCTGATCGTCCGGGTCGAAAACCATAGCTGCAGTTTGAGAACGTCGAGTCCCACCGCCGCTGCAGCACCTGCATCACCGCTTGCTGGATGAATCGATCCAGCACCGTCGGGATGCCAAGCTTTCGCACCCCGCCGTCCGGCTTGGGGATTTCCACCCGCCTCACCGGCTTCGGTTCGTAGGTCCCGTTCAGCAGTTGTTCTCGGATCACTGGCCAATGCTGTTTCAGGTAGTCGGTGAGTTGGTTAACGGTGATTCCGTCCACTCCCGCGCTACCTTTATTACCCTTCACCTGCCGCAGTGCTTCCTTCAGGTTTTCTCGCTCACAGACCTCCTCCATCAGTCGATCGCTTCTAGCTGGGTTTTCGGGTCCACTCGTCGCCACCAACGATTCAGTCTCTCCTCCTGCGGCACCCCGGGCTGCACCCGTCAGCGCAGATGAGAAGTCCAGTTTCATCTGGATGTTCTGCTGCTTGTCGTCTTTGAGACTCATGGCCTACTCACCACTCCTTCTCGTTCGGGCCTTCTCCGTTGCCGGGTACTATGCCCGATGCTGACTTCTGCTCCGCGGTCAGATCGCCTTACGGCCACCTCAGTCGCCGAAGCGACACGGAGCAGATCTCCTGGGGTAAGCTCAGTCACTTTCCGTGCACAGTCGCCGAATCTACGCTTCGCACCTTGATGGATTATGGACTTCGCGGTAAGTTGCCCACTCGTCCGGTACGGGCGCCTTCTATTCAGTTTTTGTCCATCGACTCGCACGTTTGTTCCATGCTTCCTTCGGACCCCACCTCGCAGCGGTAGCCCTTGCATTATCACTAGGCCTTCACCTCCATCAGGTCGGCCAGAGGACTTTCACCTCCAAGTTACTGAGCATGCCCAGCACACAACGAAGCCGCTGGCGCGGCGGACGCTGCCGCGTAGGTGATGTCGGCAGTCGTTGATTTTCAGCTCAGATAATTTGTGGGTCACAAGGAGGTGTCCCTGTGACCCATCTACGCAAAATGATGCTGGAGGAACTCCAGCGACGTCATTACTCTGAGGCTACCACACAGCGTTACATTCGCTTGATCGAGCGCTTTGCTCAGCACTTCCACTGCTCGCCCGATCGCCTGGGACCGCGGCACATCCGCGAGTACCAAGCCCAACTCTTCACCGTGCACAAACTGACTCCCGGTTCGGTGACCAACCATCTCTGCGCCCTACGCTTCCTCTACATCCAGACGCTCAAGAGGCCCTGGAGCATTGCCGACACTCCCTATCCTAAGAAGCGCTATCGCCTGCCCACCATTCTCAGTCCGGAAGAAGTAGCACAGCTCATCGAGGCCGCGCCGACTCCCTTCTATCGCACCATTTTGATGACCCTCTACGGCACCGGCGTGCGCCGCACCGAGCTCACGCGCCTGAAGGTCAGCGACATCGATAGCCGACGCATGGTCGTGCACATTCAGGACGGCAAAGGCGGGCAAGACCGCGACGTGATGCTCAGCCACGTCCTGCTCGAGGAACTGCGCGCTCATTGGCGACGTCTGCGCAAAAAGTCCGTCTGGTTATTTCCCGGCAACCGCTGGCACAGCGGGGATCACCCCACGGATGACAAGACGCCCTACCACGCTTGCGTCGAGGCCGCCCGCCGCGCCGGGATTAAGAAACGTGTCTATCCTCACGTACTCCGCCATTGCTTTGCCACCCATTTACTTGAAGCTGGCGCTGACCTGCACACCATCCAGATCCTGTTAGGCCATCACGATCTGAAAGAAACCGCTCGCTATCTGCACCTCTCGCAACGGCACCTGCATGCCACGCCCAGTCCGCTGGATGCGCTGGTGCTGAAGAAAGGCAGGTCGTCCGAGGAGGAGTAGATGAGTCGGCCACGGTTAGAGGTGGCCGACATCATTCGCAGCGCAGGCACAGACTTCATTGAGCGCAACCGTCACTGGCTCCGCTGGACACATATGAAGGTGCTGCGTGCTATCGCACGCTGTCGTACGGCCGCACTCGGCGGCCATATCGATCAGTGCACTCGCTGCGGACATCGTGCCACCATCTCATACAACAGCTGCCGCAATCGGCATTGCCCGAAGTGTCAGACCGGTGCCCGGGAACGCTGGATCGCGGGACGTCGCCGCGAACTGCTGCCCACGCCCTACGTCCATGTCGTCTTCACGCTGCCGCCGCAACTGGCTTCGTTAGCACTCCAGAACAAGAAAGTCATCTATGGGTTGCTGCTTCGGGCCAGCGCAGAAACTCTACTCGAAGTGGCGCGCAATCCCGCTCATCTCGGAGCCGAGATCGGCTTCTTCGGCGTGCTCCATACCTGGAACCAGAAACTCCAACTTCATCCCCATGTCCACTGTGTCGTTCCCGCCGGCGGACTCTCCCGCGATCACGCCCGCTGGATTCGCTCGCACCCACGCTTCTTTCTTCCCATCGCTGTACTCCGGCGCGTCTTTCGTGGCAAGTTCGTCGCGGCTCTTAGATCTGCTTTCCAGCATGGCCAACTGCACCTGGCCGGAGAACTCGCACCGCTCACCCATCCCAAGTTCTTCGCGGCCTGGCTGCGTCCGCTCTTCCGCAAAGATTGGATCGTCTACTCCAAACCACCCTTCGGCGGACCCGAGTACGTGCTGCAGTATCTCGGCCGCTATACCCATCGCGTCGCCATCTCCAACCACAGACTGGTTTCATTCGACGACGGCCAAGTCACCTTTCGTTGGCGCGATTCCGCTCACAACAATGAGCACAAGCTGATGTCGCTATCACGCGATGAGTTTCTCCGTCGCTTTCTCCTTCACTTGCTCCCCAAGGGCTTTGTCCGCATCCGCCACTTCGGCTTCCTCGCCAACCGAAGGCGCGCTGCTCTGCTGCCACGGTGCTTCGCCGCTCTCCACGCGACTCCCCCGAAAAACGAATCGGAAACCTCAACCGCTACAGCGCACCCGCTGTGGCGCTGTCCCAAGTGCGGTGGACCGATGGCCGTTGTCGAACGATTCACAGCCCCACAACTCCAACTCCGTTCCCCACCGCTCCTGGCCACGGCTGCATGAAATCATTCACGTACCCACCGCACTCTCGGCGCGCTTCCCAGCGTTTCGCCGAAGTCTGTCTCCATAGACCCCAGAAACCTTCTTCTTGTCCCTGCCTCGGCTCACTTCCGCCATCGACTCGTCTTTGCACAGGTGCGCCGGCTGCTACTCCAGCGGCCTTGACCACTCCACCTAACTTCAACCCCTCTGCCTCACTCCATTCAATTTGCATAGGTCCCGCGCCCGCCGCGCCAGCGGCTTCCTTCTGACGGCTTTTCGAACGCGACGCCTCACACTTTCTTTCAGCCTTGAGCACTCATCCCGGCGTCGCGTCCGAAAAAGCACTAGCGTCACTCCGAATCTGACGACCACTGGTGTATTGTGCTCGTTTGCTTGCATTGGCAACCTTTCACGCAAAACGAAGAGATATTGGGCTTTGGTGATTTCCACCAGGGACACTACCGAGGTAATAACCCGATGCGATGCTCTAAGTCAGCAAAGCGCGCATCCGATCGGAGCGCGTCAAACTGCGGTTCAATGGCCAGCTCGGTTATCTGCGCGTCCCGTTCCGCTAAGGCGCTCTCCAGGTTCTGGAAAGCTTTAGCCTTTTCGCCTAGGTGGGCATAAATGATGGCAAGACCATAAGGACGGACATAAGCTTCGGGAGGATTTTGCTGGTCCCCGGCAAACTGGAGTTGCTCTTCCCAGTAGCCACGCTCGCCCTTTGTCGCTAGTTCCCGTCGCAGCAGATTCATTCGTGCAAGCACATCTTGCGGTTTCTCGGCGGCCAGCAGGCGAGCCTTCGTTTCCTCCCCAATCGCATCATCGTATTTTCCGAGAATGGCGCATAGCTGAGCCAAACGCTCATGGTTTACAGAGAAATTGGGGTCGGCCTGGTTCACTCTTTGAAATTGTGCGAGGGCATCGTTGTAACGTCGCGCCCACTTGAAGGTTACTCCTGCGAAGGATTGGATGTGGGGGGAAAGTGGATCCAACTCCATTGCTTTTCTCATCTCGGCAATGGCCTCTTCGTGGTGGCCGAGCGGCGAAAGATAGCTATTGGAGTAAAAGAGGTGAGCATACGCATCATTCGGTTCGAGTTCGATCGCACGACGAAACTCACGCTCCGCAGCCGGCCAATCGTATTCGTAGTGCGCTTTGACAAATCCAAGAGCGCAATGAGCATCGGCAAGAGTTTCGTCGAGGCTGAGGGCCCGATTAGCAGCCTCCAGGGCCTTGGGGGCCGCCTCTCCGGCAGGCACGCCTGCAAAAATCGGGCCAAGCGAATAGACAAGCGCAAGATCGGCAAAGGCAGCCGCATATCCAGGATCTAATTCTGTGGCTCGGGTGAAATTCGTAATTGCCTGTTGGAATCCGTCCCGTGTTCGCAAGTTCCAGGCTTGCAAGCCTCGCAAATATGCGTCGTGGGCCTCCACATTCGTTCGGCCCGCGGCAGCCAGGCGTTGATGGATCTGCTGCGAAAGCGTAAGCCGGATTTCGCTCGCCACTGAACTGGCAATCTCGCTCTCAATCCTCAGAACATCACTGAGTTCTCGATCGTAGCTGTCGGCCCAGAGGTGCGACTGGTCGGATGACTGAATCAGCTGGGCGGTTACACGGATTCGGTCCCCGGAGTGGCGGATGCTCCCTTCGAGCAAGTAATTGGCGCCGACCTCGCGAGAGATTTGAGCAGCGCTCTTCTGTGTGTGTTTGTAACGCATCGCCGAGGTGCGAGCAATCACCCCGAGATGTTGCGGGTCAAGGCTGCCCAATTGGGCAATGATTTCCTCTGTGATTCCGTCCGCCAGGTAGTCCTGTTGCGAGTCGCCGGTGAAGTTTTCCAGAGGAAGAACAACCAGCATGATCTTGCCAAGGGGTGGTTTGCGGTGTGTCGCGGTTCGTAAGAAAAGTGCCAGTGCGCAGACCGCGAAGACGAAGACAATGACGGCGAACCCGATCCAGCGGGTCTTGAGAGAAATGGGTCGCGGCTTCGCAGCAACGATCGGTATAGGAGGAGAAGGCGAAAGCACCAGTCCCGGCTCGACCGGCGCAATGAATCGATACCCCCGACGGGAAACTGTCTCGATGAATCGTGGGTTCTCAGCGGAGTCGCCGAAGGCAACCCGCAGTTTCCGGATAGCGGTGTTCAGCCCCTCGTCGAAACCCACGTACGTGTCGGCCGACCACAACCGCTCCTGCAACTGCTCGCGGGTGACCACTTCTCCAGGACACTCCAGCAGGATCGCCAGAACTCGGAAAGGCTGCTCCTGCAACTGCACTTTTCGCCCGTCTTTGTGGACTTCGCCGGAGCCGAAGTCAATCTCGAACAGTCCGGTACGAACACGGCGGCGGGAACTGTCGGGCGTTTCCATTGACCAGCATCCAAGGAACTTGATTCTACCCCCTGGACTTCAGTTCATGGAACTCGATAACTCCTTCGGCAACTTTGTCTTAGCAAGTCAGGGAGGATTTAGGGCGGGTCAATTGACTGGGCTCGGGCACTGCGTTAGGAGTACACACACTTCGGCAGGTTGCTCCGCCATGAAAAAGCGGCGCGCTGCGGAAAAACAAGAAATCAACCAAGGAGGGTTTATGAACAAAAAGCTATTCGCAAATGCGGTCGCGTTGGTTCTCCTAGTGCTCGGGGGCTTGGGGTCCGGATACGCGCAAAGTGAACCTCGTGCTGCCTGCAATAACAAACTCATCGCCGGCAGCTACGGATTCACCATCCAGGGCAACAAATTGGGAGGCCAAGGACCCACCGGCCCGCAAGTGGGCGTAGCGATGACGGAGTTCGATGGCAAGGGCGGGCTCACCCAGATTGACACGGTCACGGTTAATGGCGAGGTCGTCGCTGATTTCACCCACACCCCGGCCACGGGTACTTACACGGTGAATTCCGATTGCACCGGTACCTTCACAATCAACTTCACCGACGGACGGCCGCCCGTCGCCGCAAACTTCGTCGTGGTGGAGAGTGGTTTGGAGATCGACACTGTAGTGATCAGTGCGGGCGGAAGCCAGGGAATAATCGCCACCGGCAGCATCGGGAAAAAGCGGTTCTTCAGATACTGACACCTGGGTCGCTGACCGAGGGCAGAGGAATCGTCCGATCGAAGAAGGATGAACCGAGAAACTCCACTCCGACGTCCCGCGGCCCTCGGAGCCAGCCAGCGGGGCGTCATGGTTTGGCGAAAATCCAAGTGCACGAGTGCGGCCATCCGGCGAAGGCAGCAATCGGTCGACGACCCCCGGTTGGTCGGCAATCCAGAAGGAATTCCGCTTAAGTTAACGCTTGTGTAGGGGATGTTCCCGCGACAGCTGGCATCCGCCCTATCACGCGAAGACCGCGCGTGTTGGGGACCCAAGCGAGAAGCCGGCGCTACACGACACTCGCATAGGACAAAAGTAACCTCGGCGGAATTGACTCGCCGTGGGCGGGTGAGTAGTCTGAATCGAAAGAGAAAAAGAGAGATTGTGGCCGTCAAGAACATCAAACTCGGACAGGTCTGGCGCCAGGACGAAAGCGGTAAGGATTATCTCGTCACGAAGGTGTACTCCGAGGTGTTTACTCAGTACGCGGTGTTGCGCCTCGCTGGGGTGAACGCTCCGAACGTTCCGGGCGTGAAGGTCAAGGTCGCCAAGTCGGCCGACGGAGTGGCGCTGCCTGGCTTTAGCTTTACGCAGGAAGGGGCCTTCTGATCGGGTGATCCGGTGATCGGGTCATCGGGCGATCTGAAACCCACCGACCGCTTCCGTTGTTTCCCTCCAGGATACGTGATTGCGGAGTACCAACCGTTCGATCGTCTCGCTGATTTAAGATGATTCGGTGGCGTGATCATTCGATTTAATAAAACGCCATTTCATGATCAACCCTTTGCATGACTGAAAAAATCCTCGCCGTCTTATTCGTGTTCATTTCGCATTTGGTCGCCGCCACCGGTTACGCCGGAATCGCGATTCTGATGGCCATTGAGTCGGCGTGCATTCCGCTGCCTTCGGAACTGATCATGCCCTTCGCCGGGTACCTGGTTTTTCAAGGAACGATGAAGCTGCTGTGGGTGGCGACGGCGGGCGCCATCGGATGCAATCTCGGATCGCTGATCGCGTATGAGATCGGCTGTTACGGTGGACGGCCGATGGTCGAACGCTATGGGCGCTGGATTCTGATGGGCAGGCGTGAACTGGATTGGGCCGACCGATTTTTTGATCGCTGGGGGGAGATGGCCGTATTCATTGCGCGGCTGCTGCCAGTGATCCGCACGTTTATCGCGCTGCCGGCGGGAGTCGCGCGTATGCCGCGCGGAAAATTCCATATCTATACGTTTCTCGGTTCGTGGCCGTGGTGCCTCGCGCTAGCCTGGTTCGGCATGAAGCTCGGCGAAAACTGGCGGACGTTGGGTCAATATTTTCACAAAATGGATGCCGTGATTGGCGTGGTTCTGGTCACTGGACTGGTGTGGTTCGTCTGGTCGCATTGGCAGAACCGGGTGCGAGTGAGCGAATAGGTACGCGCTTCGTCGACGGGCTCACGCTATTTCTCAACTTTATTCTTCACGGGCCTGGCCAATTGCGACGCGACAAATTTCCACTCGCCATCGCGCTTGAGCAGGACGTCGAGGTACATGTAGTCAGCGTGAAAGCACTTTCCGTCGGCTTCGACCTCATCCGACTCGGAGCCATGAACGACCGCGGTGTCGCTGAAAATGCGGATCGCGCGCCCTGTGGACACGATGGACGGATAACGGATGGCGCCCGCGCGAAAGTTGGCAAGGATGTCTTGTTTCGCTTGCGACCGTCCAGTATCGCCATATTGAACGTAGTCGTCGGCCAGAATGCGCGAGAGAACGACCACATCAGCGCTCATTAGCGCTTGGTCGCCGGCCTCGTACAGGGCTTCGATTTGTTGCTCATCGGTTGGTGGCTCATCGGTCGGTTGCATGTGCTCCGTGGGTGGCATCGTGTCTCCGTAGTAAGCTCTCGATAGGCATATGACATGGGATTTCTAAGCTACCTGGCATCGCCGTGGAGCTTTTTGCTCATCGCACTGGCGATCATACATTTCATCCGCCGCCGCCCCGACACGTACTGGCTTTTTATCATTTTGTTTCTCGGTCCGCTCGGAGCAATCATTTATTTGGCGGTTGAAGCTCTTCCAGACATTGGCCTGCTCGGCCAGTCCTTCAAAGTCTTCCCACGCCGCAAGCGGATTGCCGAGCTGGAAGCGGTCATCCGCGACAATCCATCCGCCGGCAACTACGAGGAACTGGGCAATCTCTACATAGACGATGGAAAGTTCGCGCCTGCGCGAGCTGCCTTCGATCGCGCAATTGCCGCCCGCGCCGATACACTCGATCCTTTTTACAGGCGTGGAGTCTGCGCCCTGCAACTCGGCGACGCAGCGGCTGCGCTGCCAGATCTCGAGCGCGCCGTCGCCAAAGAGCCTGACTACGACTTTCAGCGCGCAGCGGGACTGCTGGCGCACGCCTACGCGCGGACCGGGCAGAAAGAAAAAGCGGAGGCGTTGTTTCGACAGGTGACGGTCACGTCGACATTGTCGGAAACCTACCTGAATTTTGCCGAGCTACTCGCATCGGCAGGCCGCAACGCCGAGGCTCGCGAATGGGCGCAGAAAGTGCTGGATAAGAAACCTTCGATGCCAGGGTATCTGCGACGGCGCGAGCGGCCGTGGTTCCGGCGGGCGAATGACGTGCTCAAGAAATTGCCGGCCTGAGCCGCATCTGACGCTCGTTTAGTTCAGCGCGTAGAGATTCCCGTCCATGCTGCCGAAATAGACAACACCTTTATCCACGACGGGTGACGACACAATCGCGCCGATCGAAATGAAGCGGTAGAGGTCTAAGTACATGTCTTCGAAGTCGCCGAAAACCGGAGTAAAGGCTTCCTGGTTGAGAGTGCCGTCGGGGTTGAGGACCTTCATCGGATCTTTTTTCGAGGCCTCCGTCTGAAACTCCCACGCAAGTTTGCCGGACTTGGCTTCAATGGCGTAGAGGCGGCCGTTGTGGTCCCCCACATAAGCAAGGTCTCCGGCAAGCGCGGCCGACGAGAACATGTAGGCGCCCGCCTTGAAGTCGAAGCGCAGGCGTCCGGTTTTTGCGTCGAGCGCCATAAAACGCGAACTGTCGGAAGTTCCGACATAAACCATGCTGTTCCGCACGGCGGGCGTGCCGATCACCCACGACTTGCTGGTGGGGTAATCCCACTTCTTGCGGCCGGTGGCGGCGGCAATGGCATACACGTGAGCGTCGCGGCATCCAACGTAAACCGTGCCATCCACCACGGCCGGTGAGGATTGGAAGCCGACCTGGTTGTGAGTCGTGTTATCCTCACCGCTCTTGAACGACCATTTTTCCTGGCCGGTTTCGGCGTCAATGGCGTAGAGGTAGCTGTCCCAACTGCCGATATAGACGGTGTTGTTGACCACGGCGGGCGAAGCGTGAACGACATCCTTCGTCGGAAACTTCCACAACAGGCTGCCAGTGTGCGCGTCCACGGCGTACACGTTGCCATCGCCGCTGCCGAAGTACACTTTGCCGTTTGCGACCGCAGGTGATGAAGTGAAGATATCCCACGCGTCGGGAATGGTCTGGGCAGCGGGTGGGAGGCCGTGGAGATTCTTGGCTTCAAATTTGCGTTCGTATTCGATGGCATAGACCCATTTGGGCTGGCCATTCTTGATGTCGAGCGCGGCCAACGAACCCGCCGAGGAGACGAAGTAGAGAGTGTCGCCGACAACTGCGGGAGAGGAGGCAATCGGCATACGCGATTTGAAACTCCATTTCTCTTTGCCGGTTTCCTGATCAATGGCGTAGAGGTGACCGTCCAGAGCGGCGATATAGACGACGCCGTCGGCGATGGCGGGCGAGGTGACGATTGGACCTCCGGCCTTGAAAACCCACTTTACGCCGCCTAGTTGTTTCGGGCCAGGCGATTCGTACACTCCGCTGTGGGCATTATTTCCATGGAATGTGTTTTGCGCAAAGCAGGTTGCGACGGCAGTAAAAAGAACGAAGAGCGCGAATTGCTTCATCCTGCGTCTCCCTGTGGGAACGGCGTGTAAAAGATCGCGAAGCTGGATGTAAGACGAGTGACGGCGCAATGGGTTATCAAGATTGTGAGACCGATGCAGGATGACGTGTTCATCAGACTCAGTGTTCCAGCCAAGTCTCGGCGGCATTCACGGGTGAGAGGTTAGCAAGACGAAGTGCTATCCTTCCCTCGATGCGAATTTCCTACCTCGAATGCACTCGTTGCGGTGAACATCTCTCCGCTGACCGGCCACACAATATTTGCCCGAAAGACGGCGGCGTCCTTTTCGCCTGCTACGATCTCGCCAGCCTGAAAGGGAAGCTAGGTACGGACGATCTTCGCGGACGCGTGTCATCCATGTGGCGCTACGCCGAGGTTCTTCCCGAAGCGACGCCGGTGACTCTAGGCGAAGGTTTTACTCCAATGCTGCCCAGCCGCGAGTTCGCGAATGTGTATATCAAAGAGGAGGGCCTGAATCCCACGGGATCGTTCAAGGCTCGCGGCATGTCGGTGGCGGTCACCATGGCTCGGCATTATGGTCTGAAGAAGTTGGCCGCGCCCTCCGCCGGAAATGCCGGAGGCGCACTTGCGGCGTATGCGGCAGCGGCGGGAGTCGAAGCGTACATTTTTATGCCGAAGGATGTGCCCATCGCGAATCGCATGGAGTGTGACTACTACGGAGCGCATGTCACGCTGGTGGACGGACTGATCAGCGATTGCGGCCGCATGGTTGCCGAGCGTAGGGAGAAGGAAGGGTGGTTTGATGTCTCGACGCTGAAAGAGCCATTTCGCGTGGAAGGCAAAAAGACGATGGGCTACGAGGTTGCCGAGCAGTTGGGATGGAAGCTGCCGGACGCGATTATCTATCCGACTGGCGGCGGCGTGGGCATGATCGGCATGTGGAAAGCATTTGACGAGATGGAGCAATTGGGATGGATTGGCGCGGAGCGGCCGAAAATGATTACGGTGCAAGCGGCGGGCTGCGCTCCTATTGTGAAGGCTTGGGAGGCAGGGAAGGGCACATCGGAGATGTGGGCTGACGCGTCGACCTTTGCGGCGGGGCTGCGCGTGCCGAAGGCTTATGGGGATTATCTGATTCTCGACATTCTGAAAAAGAGCGGCGGCGCAGCGGTGGCTGCGACCGACGACGAGATCCTTTCCGCTACTCGACACTGGGCGAGCGTCGAGGGCGTTTTCGCCGCGCCCGAAGGAGCAGCGTCGCTGGTCGCTTATCAAAAGCTCCGCGCCAGCGGATTCCTTCGCGCCGAAGACGTCGTGGTCCTGTTTAATACCGGCTCGGCTTACAAGTACCTCGACATGATCGAAGCGCAAGAAAAGAAAATGCGCTTGGTTGCGCCCGCGGATCGCAACATCGGCGGAATCATCGGACCGTATTGAAGTGAATATCTTTACTCAGGCATCCCTTCATTCTCAGCGCGAACGCATGGTCCGCGCACAGCTTTCCGAGCGTGGTATTCGCGACGCCCGTGTCGTTGCGGCCATGGGCTCGGTGCCGCGACATGAGTTTGTGCCGGAACCTTTGCGGCCGGATGCTTACGAAGATCATCCGCTGCCCATTGGCGAGGGGCAGACGATTTCGCAGCCCTACATTGTGGCCGCCATGCTGGAGCATCTTGCGCTTCAGGCATCGGATCGCGTGCTGGAAGTTGGCACGGGCTCGGGCTATGTAACGGCGTTGTTGTCGGAACTTTGCGCGGAGGTTTTTTCAGTAGAGAGATACGCCTCGCTGGCAGCCTCGGCGGAAGCCACTTTGCTGCGGCTTGGTTTTCGGAACGCGCACATCAAAGTCGGCGACGGCAGTCTGGGTTGGAGCGAGCACGCTCCGTTCGACGCGATTCTCGTTTCGGCAGCGACGGCGGAAGTTCCGCCTGCGCTCATCGACCAATTGAAGGAAGGCGGACGGATGATACTTCCGGTGGGATCTCCGGCCAGTCAGGAATTGCAGCTGATTCGAAAACTTGATGGAACGCCGGAAACACGGGTTTTCGAAGGATGCAGGTTTGTGCCGCTGGTCGGGGGAGAAGCGCGGCGCGAATTCTAGTCTCGCGAATGCGCGGGCGAGACTGACACGACGACGTTCGAGTTCGCGGCGCTGTTTTACAATAACTCTGTGGGACTCCTCCAAAATCTCAAAATCACTCTGGAGATGATCAAGTGGGAGCACTCGATTTTTGCGCTTCCATTTGCGCTCTGCGGAGCGATGCTGGCTGCGGGTGGTCTGCCGGCTTGGAGTCAGTTGCTGTGGATTGTCGTAGCCATGATTTCGGCGCGCTCGGCGGCGATGGCATTCAACCGGCTGGCGGACGCTTCGATTGATGCCGCGAATCCTCGCACCGCGACTCGCGCGTTGCCAGCCGGAGTTCTTACGCCGGGATTTGTTACGACATTCGTTTTAGTTTCCTGCGCCATTTTTGTGCTTGCAGCTTCGCAGTTGAACCGGCTGGCGCTGTGGCTTTCGCCAGTCGCGCTGGCCATTGTGCTTGCTTACTCCTACGCCAAGCGGTTCACGCGCTGGTCGCATCTGTTCCTGGGATTCGCGCTCGGCATTGCTCCAGCGGCGGCGTGGATTGCAGTGCGGGGTTCACTCGATCCGCGAATCTTACTGCTTACAGCGGCCGTAACGTTTTGGGTCGGCGGATTCGACGTGATTTACGCCTGCCAGGATTACGACTTCGATCGCGAACGTGGATTGCATTCCGTGCCGCGGCATCTTGGCATTCACGCTGCGCTCTGGATCGCGCGCCTCTTTCATCTGGTGATGCTTGGGCTGCTGGTCGCGCTGGTCATTGTGTTCGGACTCGGCAAACTGGCGTTTGTCGGAGTGCTCGCCGTGGCCACTCTGCTGGCGTACGAGCACTCTCTTGTTCGCCATGACGACTTGAGCAAACTGAACGCCGCCTTCTTCACCATGAACGGCGTGATCTCGGTGGTGTTTTTTGTCTTTGTAGCGGGAGATTTGTTGCTGCGGCGCGGGTGAGCGTCGACGTCTCTACGGTCATATGTGGGCCAACCCGATGTGAGCCAACCGGCGGGTGGAATTTGAAGATTTGTGGGGGGTGCCCCCCCTCCCCCCTAAAATCAGTTAAGTGACTGATAGTAAATAAGTTAGAGGCAAAGTATTCAAAAGATTGGGCTTAGCATCGAATTGTTCTGTTTGGCGTGCACTTGCGAGGGTGCCGACTCGGCCAATTGTTGTCCATTTTGCGGGACTTTTGTTGTCAAAGAGCAGGTGAAAAGTTTGAGGCCGGGAACGCGTTGATCTCTGGAGACTGGCGCAGTTCTCGATGATGCACCGTCGAGATATGTTCGCACCGATTGTGGTGCAAGTCTGTGATGAGCGTACGAGAAAAATGTGATGAAAAAAGTTGGGCGCAGGTTCGCTCCCGAAGGGACGGGCGGGAACCTGCGCTATGCCGGAGGGGATTTTCTCTTACGCAGCACTTCAGGAATATCGCGCGATCCGTGCAGGACGGCTACAATTTGCAACGTCTCGGTGAGTTCGCGGTAGACAATGAGATAAGAACCTTCGGGCCAGAACCGCACGGCGCGTTCAGTCAGATCCGTACGAGTGTGACCGATCCGAGGTTGACGGGCCAACTTTTCGAATGCGCTGAAGAAGTCATCCTCCAGTTGGTCCGCGGCGTTGGCGTTATCGAGCGAGATGAAGTCCCAAATGTCTTGCAAATCCTGCAGCGCATCGGGAGAGAGCACATAAGCGGACATTGCCGCTACTTTACGCTTCTCCGCTGCCGCAGTCGCGCCCGGGCCTCGGGGCCTGGAATACCGAGGCCGCGATCCAATTGGTCGATTCCGCGGTCGATTTTCCGGCGCACTTCTGAAAGCCGCTGCTGTTTGAGTTGCTCCTGCTCTTCGAGAAGCCGCAAGCCTTCGCGGATTACTTCCGAGGCGGAGGCATAGCGTCCGCTCTTTACCTTGTCGTCCACCATTTGTTCGAGTTCTGGGGTTAGGGAAATGTTCACCGTAGGCTCCTACGCGTAATATGCATCGGTTCTCAAGAAATGTCAAGAAATAGCATACAATGACATTTTCGAGCTAGTTATATCGGCGGCATCGCCGCCCACCGCGGCCTGTAATGGCCGGGACAGGTGCTTTCTCTGAAGAAGCGGACTCCTTCGCCGCTGTGATTTCGATCACTGCCTGCGTTATCATCAGTAGCGATGCCTGCTCCGCACCCATTCCAGACTGACGACCCACGCCTGCTTCCGATCAAAGCCAAGGTTCTTGGCGGCGAGCGCCTGAACGACGCCGACGCGCTCGCCCTCTATGGAACCGGCGACATCCTCGCGGTGGGCTGGCTGGCGAATTGGGTGCGCGAACGCATGCATGGCGACACGGCGTACTTCAACGTGAATCGGCACATCAATCCGACGAATGTTTGCGTGGCGGCTTGCCGCTTGTGCGCGTTTGGGCGCAAGAAAGACGCTGCGGGCGCTTACACCATGGCGCTCGACGAGGCGTTTCAGATCGCTTCCACGGGCTACACCGAAGCCATCACCGAGTTTCACATTGTTGGCGGGCTGCACCCCGATCTGCCGTTTGAATATTTTCTCGATCTTGTTTCCGGGCTGAAGGAGCGCTTTCCCCAGGTGCACATGAAGGCCTTCACCATGGTCGAGGTTGCGTATCTGGCCAAGCGCGCCAAGCTGACGATTCGCGAGACGCTCGAAAAGATGAAAGAGGCAGGCGTGGATTCGCTGCCGGGCGGGGGAGCGGAGATTTTTGCCGATCGCGTTCGCCACATTATTTGCGACCACAAGATTGACGGCGATCAATGGCTCGATACGGCGCGCACGGCGCATGAAATCGGTCTGAAGTCGAATGCGACGATGCTCTATGGGCACATCGAGAACGACGAAGACCGCGTTGATCACCTGATGAAGCTGCGCGCTTTGCAGGATGAGACGCACGGCTTCCAGACTTTTATTCCGCTGGCATTTCATCCCGCGAATACGCCGCTCGAGCACCTGCCGACGACCACCGGCATGCTCGATATCAGGCAGATCGCGGTGAGCCGCTTGGTGCTGGACAATTTTCCGCATATCAAATCGTATTGGCAGATGATGACTCCGAAGATCGCCCAGATTTCGCTGCGCTTCGGCGCGGACGATATTGATGGCACGGTGGTGGAAGAAAAGATTTATCACGATGCTGGGGCGACGACTCCGCAGGGGCTGCGGCGGCAGGATCTGATCCGGCTGATCAAGGAAGCCGGACGCGAGCCCGTCGAGCGGGATACTCTCTATCGGCCGGTTACGCGAACGGAGACTTCGTTCACGGTATCGGTGTGAGGCCGAGATTTCTTTGAGTTAGTAGCGATATTCTTGAATTTCTTAGTTATCGTGCCTTGTGGTGACTCGGAGTAAGTGCTCCCGCTAACATTCCTGGAAGTCTGCAAAAGGTGGAGTCTTTAAAAGGTCTGGGCATTCCCTCCAAACAGTAGTACCATCGGCTGTTTCGGGAGGGAATCATGCGTTTCCTTCAATCCTGCCCTGTCATTGTTTCCATTGTCCTTTCCTCGATCTTCTGTTTTGCCGGTGAGCCGCAGTGGGTGGAAGTGCGGTCGCCTAACTTTTCCGTCATCACCGATGCCGGGGATAAGAAGGGGCGCGATGTTGCGCTCCACTTTGAACAAATGCGGTCGGTCTTCGGCACGCTGATGACGAAGGCCAATGTGAATCTGGCGGTTCCCCTCCAGATCGTCGCCTTCCGCAACACAAAAGAAATGCGGCAGGTGTCGCCGATTTTCAAGGGCAAGCCGACAGAACTGGCCGGTCTGTTCCAGGGAGGAGAGGACCGCAGTTTCATTATGCTGGATATGTCGGTGGATAATCCCTGGAGCGTGGTATTTCACGAATATGCGCACCGGTTGATGGACGGAAATCTCGCGATTCGCGCCGATCCCTGGTTCGAAGAAGGATTTGCCGAATACTTTTCCAGTATCGAGGTGGATAACAAGGAAGCTCGCGTCGGGAAAATTCCCGAGGAGACCTATCAGATATTGGAACGGATGGGGACGATGAAAGTGGCGGACCTTTTCCGGGTGCAACAGTACTCGAAGACTTACAACGAGAGCGGAGACCACCGCACCACCTTTTATGCGGAGTCCGCTCTGGTGGTGCACTACCTTTACGACAATCTTCTGATTCCCAAGCTCCAGATTTATTTCGATTCACTGCAAGTGGAGAAGAAATCGGTGGACCAAAGTGTCGAGGCGGCATTCGGCATGACGCCCGAACAGTTCGATAAGATGCTCCGCAACTATCTGCATAGCGGCCATTATCGTTATTATCCGATTCCCACGCCCGCTGGGATCGTGGCGGCGCAGTTCACCGTCACGCCGGTAAGCTTGGCGGACGCCCGGGCAGTTGTCGCCGATATCCATGCTCACGGCCTGGATTACAGGGACAAGGCGCTGGGCGAATTTCAGGAGGTGCTGAAGACGGATCCGGATAATGCCTCGGCGCTGCGAGGCGCCGGCTTTGTCTGTCTGCAACAGCGAAACTTTCAGCAGGCTGCGGACTACCTGGGGCGGGCCGTGCAGCATGACAGCAAGGATCCGCGCGTTCACTACTATTACGCGCTGCTGCTGAATCAGGAAGGTCCGCCGGACGCAGAGAAGCGGGCGAAGATAAAAAGAGAACTGGAGACCGCGATTGCGCTCGATTCTCACATGGCGGATGCGTATTCGCTGCTCGGCTTTACGCAAGCATTCTCCGGCGAAGGTGAGAAAGGGGTCGTGAACTTGAAAAAGGCGGTGGAACTAGCGCCGCGAAACGAGAATTACCTGTTCAACCTGGCAAATGTGTATATGGTGAACCGGAAAATCGACAACGCCATTGTCATCTTCCGAAATTTGGCGACGAACGGAACTCCACCGGTCTCAATCCAGGCCAGGCAGGCGCTGGAGCAGGCGTTGGATTTCAAGTCGCGTGTGAGTTCCAGCGGGTCAAACGGAGGATATGCAAAGGTTGAGGTGAGGGACGAACGCACGGGACAGTGGAGACAAGAGCGGACGGATGATCGGACAGGAGAGCAAAAGGAAGGCCCGACAGGCCCCGGAAAGGACAAGGCTGACCCAGAGCAGGTCGTGCAGCTGCCGCCAGGCCAGCCCATGCGCTTTTTGAAAGGGAAGCTGGTCGCGGTGGATTGTTCGTCTGCGCCACAGGCGGTCATGACACTTGCCGCGGGCTCCAAGTTCCTGAAAGTCCATGTTAAGGATAGCTCCCAAATCATACTGATCGGGGCGGACAAGTTCTCCTGCGATTGGAAGAACAAGAGCGTAGCGGTTAATTACAGAGACCGGACCGATGGAGACGGGGATGCGGTCTCGATCGAATTAGAATGACGCGGAACTTCTACCTCTTATACGCATCTAATTGCCATGGCAAAAGAGCAAACAGCGGTTTTTGGCGGCGGATGTTTTTGGTGCATTGAGGCTGTCTTTCAGCGCTTGACGGGCGTCAGCCACGTCGAGTCCGGCTACATGGGAGGCCACGTCGATAATCCCACTTACCGGCAGGTTTGCGGCGGCGATACCGGGCATGTCGAAGTTGTGCGCATCACGTTCGATTCCGATCAGATCAGCTATCGCGAACTGCTCGACGTATTCTTCGCCGTGCACGATCCGACCACGCTCAACCGGCAGGGGAACGACGCGGGCGAGCAGTATCGGTCGGTGATCTTTTATACGGATGAAGAGCAGCAGCGCATCGCCGAGGACGTGATTGCCGAGATGACGGCGGGCAAGGAGTTCTCCGAGCCGATTGTTACGGCCGTGGAGCCGGCTTCAAAGTTTTATATGGGCGAGGGGTATCACCAGAATTATTACAACGAAAATTCGCGGCAGCCTTACTGCATGTTTGTGATTTCTCCCAAGCTGGCGAAGCTCGAGAAGAAGTTTGCGGAGAAGGTGCGGGCGTAGATCGCTGCCCGGAGAATTAATATCTAGCCAGTTGTGCCCGTGCGTCTAACCAGCGCGGCTCTTTCTTCGAGGAGCAGGCGGCGCAGGGTTCTCAGGTCGTTCAATAGGCGGCTGCTCGATTGAAGATGGGCGTCGAGCTTCTCCAGTTTGTATTGCACCAGTCTTAGTGCTTCCAGCCGGCGATCGGGATTAGCTTCCGCTGTGGCCGCGTCGGCCGCCAGTTCGTTTCTTGCCTCGGCAATTGTTTCCAGAAGCAGGCCGACGTATTCGTGTGCGCTCTCGAGGCTGTCAAACGCGGTTTCGGGCTGATGGCTCAAAGAGGAACCTGCCTGGGAAGATGTGGCCGGGAAAGCTATTTGAGATGCCACCCTCACTTGAAATAATACACTTAGACCGTGCCAGATAGGCATCTTTCGCCATATCTTTCACGATTTCTAACACCTCCGGAGCGATCGCTATTTGACGGCGCCAACCGTGAACCCAGCGATGAAGCGGTCCAGAAACAAGTTGTACATGAACGCGATCGGAAGGCTGGCGATCAGGCAAGCGGCCATCAGCGCTCCCCAATAGTAAACATCTCCGCGAACCAGAAAGATGGGGATGCCAGTCCCGATCATCTGATTCGATTCGGACGAGATGAAGGTCAGCGCATAGACGAATTCCTGCGTTACCAGCGTAAACGTGAAGATCACGACCGTGAGAATTCCCGAGACGGAGATGGGAATCACCAGCTTGACGAAGGCTCCGAAGCGGGTGAGTCCGTCGACCATGGCCGCGTCTTCCAACTCTTTCGGAATCGATTTGAAGAAACCCATCAGCAGCCAGATGGAGAAGGGAACTGTGAAAGTTGGATAGACCAGAATGAGCGCCCACAGGGAATCCTGCAGGCCGAGATACGCCACGACTCTGGAGAGCGGAATAAAAAGCAAGGTCGGCGGAATTAAGTAAGTGAGAAAGATTCCGATGCCGAGCCGCTCGCCCCATCGCCCCGAGAGCCGCGCGAGTGAATAGGCGGCGGGCACGGCCAGTAGCAGCGTGATGGCAACCACGATCACACCAACGAATGCTGTATTGCCGAGCCAGCGAACAAATCTGGTTTCGGTGAAGAGAAACTTCACGTGGTCGAGCGTTGGCTTGGCATTAAAGATGAAGGGGTTGTTCTCCATCGTGTAGAGATCGACGTTTTGCTTGAAGCTGGTAATCAACATCCAATAAAAAGGGAAAGCCAGCAGGATGGTAAAAGTCGCCAGCACCAGAATTTTGCCAATCTTCGCCCAGATGCCTCGTTGCCATTACGTCACCTCCGCGCGATTGGCCACGCGCAGCATGAAATAGGCAATGATGACCAGCACCGGGACCAGGAAGAGCGAGATCGCCGCGCCTGCGGCCAGGTCGCTGCCCTGAATGCCCATCGTAAACGCCAGATTTGGCAGGGTCTGCGTCGAGTCGAACGGGCCGCCGGCCGTCAGAATATAGACAACTGTCATATCGGTGAACGTAAATATAAGCCGAAGAGCACGGCCACGCTCATGATGGGACGCATCATGGGAATGACGATCTGGAACTCCGTGCTCCAGAAGCCGGCGCCATCGACGGCCGCGGCCTCGGGAATGTCTTTTGGAATTGCAGTCCTGCCGGCCAGCAGGATCACCGTGGCAAATGGCAGCAGACGCCAGCTGTGAACTAAAAGGACAGAAGTGATGGCCAGACGCGGTTCGCCAAGCCACATGGGCGCGCTGAATGGTTTGTAAATGTGCGCGGCTACTAACACCCAGGTGATCACGCTGTAGATGGAGTCAAGAATCCATTTCCATCCAATGGCGCCCAGCGCGATGGGCGCAACCCAGGGCAGAAGAATCAGAAAACGGATTATGCCGCGGCCGGGAAACTTCGTTTCCAGCGCCAGCGCGAGGATGTGGGCGCCGACCAGCACGATGATTTGAGAGCAGATGGTGAAGACGAGGGAATTTTGAATGGCGACGCGAAAACTCGGGCTTTGCAGGATGCTGCGGAAATTTTCCAGGCCGACGAAATGCATTTCCGTATTGCCGATGCGGGCGTCGCTGAAGGCATAAAAAATCGCCAGACAGAAAGGCCCGCCGACGAGCAGCACAATGTAGAGAACCGCGGGCGAAAACATGGCCGCGCCCAGCAGCGGGCTCGGAGCGGCGCCGATGGATTTGACGCTCTTCGGCAATCTGTTCGGCGCTACTGCCACGACAAGGCCCTCGGTTCCACCCGCTTCTCGGTAGTACGATCGAAGAACTTCAGCTCGCGCTGCGGCACGACAAAATCACGGGTGTCATCCAGGCGGAGATCCTGAGCCGACGCGAGCCGCGAAAAAATCTTCTTGCCCTCAAACTTGCCTCCGACCAGGGGACCGGAAAGAATCCACTCCGAGCCCAGATATTCCCGGTTCTCCACTTTGAAGCGGAACAGGACAGAGTCGCTGTCGCTTGCGGAGGCGGGCCGGAAATGTTCTGGACGGAAGCCCACAATAACGTCGCCAAGTTCGACCAGATTCATGGGCGGCGAGCCGAGAAAGGTGGCGACGAATGTGTCGGCGGGATTGTCATAGACGTCGGTGGGAGTTCCTAGCTGATGGACCACACCTTTGTTCAGCACCATGACGCGGTCGCCCATGGCCATGGCTTCCACCTGATCGTGGGTGACATAGATGGATGTCGTACCCACGCCGCGGTGAAAGCGCTCTAACTCTTCGCGCGCCGAGGCTCGCAGCTTGGCGTCGAGGTTGGAGAGAGGTTCGTCGAGCAGAAATACGGCCGGTTCGCGCACGATGGCCCGCGCCAGAGCAACCCGCTGACGCTCGCCGCCAGACAGTTCGCGCGGCTTGCGGTCGAGAAGCGCACCAATGCCCAGGAGAGATGCCGCCCATTCCACTTTTGCCTTATGCAGCTCTTTCTTGATCTTCTGCGCCCTGCAGCGGAAAGGCAATATTTTTGTAGACCGAGAGATGAGGATAGAGCGCATAGCTTTGGAAGACCATCGCGATGCGGCGATCGCGCGGACTGAGGTCGTTCACCACTTGTCCGCCAATAAGGATGTCGCCGGACGTGGGAGTTTCCAGCCCGGCGATCATCCGCAAGAGAGTCGTTTTTCCGGAGCCCGAGGGCCCGAGGAAAACCAGAAACTCGCCCTCGCGAGTTTCAAAGTTCACGTTGTTGACGGCTCCGAGTTGTCCTTCTTTGAATACCTTTGTCAGATCACGCGTCTGAACGACGGCCATCGGTCCCCCATCCGGTCATCTCGATCAGGCGTCATTTCCATCTGGCAAAGATACGCTTGTATTCCGTCTTCCGCAGCCTTGGCGGCATTTTCCGGAGTTTCATCGCCGCGCGCCACCTTGGCAAACATAGTGGGAATAATCCACGCTTTAAAAGCCTCGTCGATGCCGGCGGTGCCGTACCCGGGATAACCGACGTTGGTGGCCCAATCCGAGCACGTTGCTCAGGACCTTATATTTGTCCGAGGGATTGGCCCGCGGATCGTTGGCGATTTCCTTCTGGAGATCGGGAACGGTGCTGGGGAAGCAGGGGAAATTGTAGAACTGGCCGGCCGTGAACGAATCATGGAAGGCGTCGATGAAGTCGACCAGGAATTGCTGCGCGCCATCCTTGTTTTCGGCGAAGTCCCAGATCACGTAGCAGTCCATGACGTGCTCGGCGGCGATGCGACGCACCGGGCCTTTCGGTGCCGCGCAGATCATGATCTTGGAATCAATCGGCAGATGCTCCCGTTCGGACTGGCGAGTGATCGAGATGGCATTCGCGACATACGAAACGCGGCCGGCAAGCATGGCCTGATTGTTAGAGGGCGGAGTCCAGGTGAAGACTTCCGGTGTTTCGGATTCCTGATAAAGCGCCTTCATGAACTTCAGCGCTTCGACCGTCTCTTTGGAATTGATGGTGACGTTGCCCTCTACATCCTGCTCGGCGCCGCCGAACGACCAAAGCAGGGCGCGCATGGCCATGCTGGTGTCGAGTTCCTGAGAAAGTCCCAACCCGCAAGGATGGCCTGACTTGTCCCTGATTTTCTTGGCGCCGACGCGCACATCCTCCCAGGTATCGGGACCATTCGGGAAACCTGCTTCGGTCCACCAGTCCTTGTGCCAGTTGCCGGGATCGGGAACGTAAGAATCGGAAAAAGCGAAATAGCGCTTGGTCTTTGGGTTGTAAGTGGACTTGTGCGCGAGGTCGATCTTCTTGCCGTGCTTCTTTTCCACTTCCTGATACACGTGAGACATGTCGATGGTTTGCTTCTCATAGGCCGCGGGCGGCGAGAGCATCATGAAGAGGTCGTGTCCCTTGCGCGCCGAGGCCTCCGACGCAGCTTTCGCGGCGAGATCGACCAGGTTGATGTGATCGACGACTGACGTTCGTGTCGTGCTTCTGTCCCCACTGCTTGCAGAAGGTCCCGTCAAACCAGGTGTCGTAGGCGGGGACGAAATGACTCCACTGAAGTATTTTTAGCGTCTTCTGCTGCGCTGCAGCTTTTTCTGGAAACAGAAAAAACGGGCCGGAAGCCACTCCGGCTGCGAGAGCACCGGTACCGCTCCATTTGATGAAATCTCGACGTGACAACCCTTCCTGTTTTCTTCTTTGCCATGCTGCTACCCTCCGAGGAAAAGATGGGCCGCGACCAAAAATGGCAGGAGTTGGCCGAACCGATAATGCTACTTGGAGGAGTCGCGAGTCAATCGCGGAGTGATGGTTCGTTACGCGATTCCTTCTTAATTTGGCGGTCTGCGTATTTCTTCAACAACCCGACGCAGTGGCGGATTCGCATTGGCTGGAGAAATTGCTCTTACAGCCCAAGGTACGCCCGTCGCACTTCGTCCATTTTCAAAACGTCATCCGACTTTCCGCGGATGCTGATTCGACCTTCGGCAAACACATAGGTGTAGTCGCTGATCGCCAGTGCGAGGTGCACGTTCTGTTCCACCAGAACGATGGTGAGTCCCTGTTTCCGCAGTGTGCCCAAAGTGAGGAAAAGTTGCTGCGCCAGCACCGGGGCCAGACCGAGCGAAAGCTCGTCGATCATCAGCACCTCCGGCTCCTGCATCAAGCCACGGCCCATGGCCAGCATCTGCTGCTCTCCGCCGGAGAGAGTGGATGACTTCTGCTGGCGGCGTTCCTTCAGGCGCGGGAACAGCGTATAGACACGATCCAGGTTCTCTTTTTCGCGCTTGCGGGCCCGTTTCGAGTACCCGCCCATTTCCAGGTTCTCTTCGACTGACATGTCCGGGAAAAGCTGCCGGCCCTCCGGCACCAGCACCAGCCCGCGATTTGCTTTGGCATGCGGCGAGAGCCGGGTGACGTCTTCTCCGTGCAGCAGTACCCGGCCTTTCCAGGCACGTACGCTGCCCATGATCGTGCGCAGACTGGTGGTCTTGCCGGCGCCATTTGTGCCGATGATGGTGGTTAACTTGCCACGCGCAACCTCGAGTGAGATGCCCCACAGGACCTGCACTTCGCCGTAGCCAGACTCGACATTCTCCAGTTGAAGGGCCAGGTCCATTAGTCCGTCCTCGTCAATTTGTCGACGATATCGGGAAAGCCCAGGTAGGCTTCAACGACATCCGAATTGTGGACCACCTCATCCGGGAGGCCTTCCGCCAGTTTGCGGCCCAGACTCAGCACCAGGATGCGATTGGAAAGACTCATGATCGCCTGCATCAGGTGCTCGATCATGAGCACCGAGATGCCGCTGTCACGGATCTTGCGAACCAAATCGATCATGGTCGCAACTTCGGTGGGATTCAGCCCCGCCAGCACTTCATCCAGCAAGAGCAGCTTGGGTTTCGCCGCCAGCGCGCGCGCGACTTCCAGGCGCTTCTTGCCGGCGATGGTCAACGAGCGCGCCAGCATGTCGGCGCGATCCCCCAATCCAACCTGCTGGAGCACCTCGGAGGCTACCTTGCGCGCGGCGGCCATATCGAGATACTCACGACCGAAGCAGGCCCCCACGGTGACGTTGTCGAGCAGCGTAAGTTCGTTCAAGGGCTTCACGATCTGGTGGGTACGCGCCAGGCCGAGGTGCACCACCTGGTCCGGCGAACAGCGGGTGATGTCTTTGCCCGCAAAAGTGATGCTGCCCGTGTCGGCCTTGTAAACTCCATTCACCACATTGAACAAGGTCGTCTTCCCGGCGCCGTTCGGACCGATCAGGCCCAGGATCTCGCCCTCGGCGATGCTGAAGCTGACGTCGGAAACCGCTACCAGCCCGCCGAAGCGCTTGCTGACGCCGCGCACTTCCAGAAGGTTGCTCATTCGATCACCTTGCGCGCACGCGGCACCAGACGATACACCCAGCCGATAAGGCCTCCCGGCGCAAACAGCACCACCATCAGCAGCAGTCCGCCGGCAATCACCAGGTGAAAGTTGGAGAGCGCAGGATTAGTGAGCAAATAGGAGCGGAGTTTCTCATAGAGGGTCCCGCCAAGGGCGGCTCCGATGACGGAGCCCTGGCCGCCGAGCATCAGCATTACGATGCCTTCCAGCGAGAGCATGTACTCGAAGGCGATCGAAGGATCGATCATGCCGTTTTTGAAAAACATCAGCGCGCCCGCGACCGCCGGCAGAAATGCGGACACGCTGTAGACGACTGCCTTGTACATGGTGGCGTTGACACCCAGCACCACGGCGGCATCCTCGTCTTCGCGGATGGCAAACAGGCCCAGACCAAACTTGGAATTCTTAATAGCCAGACTCAGGATCATGGAGAGCGCCATGACCGCAATGATCAGGTAGTAGGTGATCCACAGAGCATGCCGGGCGCCGCCCAGCGCCTGATAGGATTCGAACGAGAGGTACATGCCGCTCGACCGGCCCCAGGGATCGAAGTTGGAGACGAACGCCTGCACCGCCTCGAGAATGCCAATGGTGGCCAGCGCAAAATAAGCGCCGCGCAAACGCAGAACGGCCAATCCAAACAAAAACGCGCAGAGACTCACCACCACCCCGGCCACCAATGCCGAGAGCACCAGATGCCAGCCTCGTACCGTCGTCAGGTAAAGTCCCACGTAGCCGCCCAGCCCGTAAAAGACGATATGGCCGAAGTTCACGTAACCGGTGTAGCCGATCATCAGGTTCAAGTTGCTGGCCAGGATGATGGCGATGGCGACGAGGATAAGATCTTCACGCAGGGAAACGTTGTTGCCGTGCAGGGCGCGTAAATGAACCCGGCGGCGATGAGCAGAATGATCCAGAAGAAAGGCCGGCGCAGGATCATGTCGTCGCTCGCTTGCCGAAGATGCCCTGGGGAAAGGCAACCAGCACTACCACAAACAATCCGAACTCGATCAGCGGGATCCAACTGACGGCGATGAAGGGCGTGACCACTCCCTCCAGCAACCCGAGGAGCACTCCGGCGACCAGAGCTCCAAACGGCTTGCCCAGCCCTGCCAGAATGGTCACCACGAAACTCTTCAACTGGTACACCCCGCCAGAAAGAATGGTGAAGGGAAACAAGGTGGAGACCAAGGCGCCGGAGGTACAGGCCAGGGCAATGCCGATTGCGAAGGCAATGCTCAGTACCGCTGTCGAGGAGATGCCCATCAGTTCGGCGGCTTCGCGGTTATCAGCCACGGCGCGGATGGCCTTGCCCGTACGGGTGTGATAGAGAAAAAATTGCAGCGCCAGCGCAATGACGACCGCGGCGACTGAGGCAGTGATGTGGTTTCCGGTGAAGGTGTAGGCTCCCATGGTGATATCGTGGCGAACCCGGAAGTTGACGTTGTAAGGACTGGTGCTCCACACCGCCGTACCGATACCGATGACGATCATGTTCACCGCGAACGTGGAGAGCAGACTCATCAACATGGAACGGCCCACCACCCAGTGCACCGCCATCCAGTAGACGACAAGTCCAATGACCAGGCCGAACCCGATGGTCGGCAGCAACAATAAATAAGCGCTGACCCCGGTGGCCGCGAAGAGCAGATACATGCAGAACATGCCCAGCGCGATCATGGCGCCGTGGGTCAGATTGATGACGTCCATCACTCCCCAGATCAGGCTCAAGCCCATGGCCGCGAGGCCATAGACTGCTCCGACGAGCAGGCCATCGATCATGGACGCTAGGACGCCCAACTTATTTCACCTTTCACGTTCATGGCTTCCGACTTTGACTTTCAGTTCATCCGATGGCCCGATCACCCGATGACTCGATCTTCATTTGCCCTCAGCGGATCGGATACATCAGGTTGGCGCTTTTCCCGGCCAGCGGCCACACCACTTCTTTCACCGCTTTGCCCGACTTGTCTTTCTGCCATTGCGCCAGAACCATGGAATGGCCCACCTGCAACCCGTGCTCGTTCGCGGCGGTCGAGAATTTAGTGCGCCCATAGAAGGTAGTGACATCGATCGCGTTCAGCGCTTGCGCCACCTTGGCCGAGTCAATGCCGCCCGCCTGCTCGATGGCGCGCTGAAGGATTAGCCCGCATGCATAGCCGCCGGCTGACTCGTAGCTCGGCGGCGCGTTGTATTTCGCGGTGTAGGCCTTGGCGAAATCGGCGCCGCTCGGTCCGTACTGTGCTTTAAACGCCGACTGCGGTTCCCACTGTGAAGGGACCATTACGCCCAGCGCCGCGTCGCCCAGCCCGGTCCACTGCGGACTGTCTGGCGCTACCAGCAAGGTCAGCATCTTCAAGGGAACTTTGTGGCCGTAGAGCTGCCGGGCCAGGGTCGAACCATCGGCATAGTGGCCACCGCCCAGAAGCACGGTTGCCTTGGACGCAATCACCTTGTCGATGATGGCGCTGAAGTCGGTGGTGTTGGGAGCATAGGCTTCGCTGAATGCCACGTTGAAGCCGAGCTGTTGCGCGTAGGCCTTGGCCGGGGTCACGACCGCGACCGGAAACGCGGAGTCCTCGTAGACGAAGGCGACGGTGGCTTTGGGGTCCTTGGTTTTCAAGGCGTCGAGGGTCACCTTTAGATATTCGGGAGCGGGCGCAAACATCTGGAACAGATCGTGGTTGCCCAGCGTGTAGGTTTTTGGCTCGGCCGCGCCGGTGGTGAGCATGATCTTCTCATACTGCTCCGTTACTACGGCGGCGGTAGCGGTCAGTGGAGACGAGTAGGGGCTAAACAGGAAGTCCGCCTTGTCCTCCAGAATCATGCGGCTGTAGAGCTGTTGTACGCGCTTCGAGTTGGACTCGTCGTCGTAGCTGGCGAACTGTATCTTGTAGCTTTTGCCGCCGGCCTTGATTCCGCCGGAGTTGTTCACAGTGTCGCGCCACAACTCAAACCCGCGATACTGCTCCAGCGAATCGACGTTCAGCGCGCCGGTTTTGGAAACGGTAAACCCGATGGTGATGGGCGGTTGAGCAAATCCTGCGGTGACCAAAAGAGTCAGAATGACTGCGAGCAGAGTCAGGTGTCTCACAATTCACCTCGTTGAGAAGAATCTCAAGAAAACACAACCGATCTCATCCCGCTGACGCCGACAGGCGAGCCAACACTCATTTTCAAACGCGGCGGCGCGAGCCGAGATCTTTATTATGGTCAGAAAATCGAGGGCGATTTTAACCCAGCCTCTACCCTCACAATGTGATGGCGGTCACAGGCTCTCGTGGCTGGTGGACATACCGTGTGCCGCTTGGCGATGTGCGTCGGTCCTGTCCGTTGTTGTTTGTCGCGCCCGGGAAAGCGGCGTCAGACGTAGTCAGATAAGGACAAGGGCTGCGCTGGGAGGCGTGTCCGTCGCGTGAGGTGCATTCTTCAAGCGAAAAGTCTGCTAGGATGGCCGTTCGGCGAGGTGGATATGCCCCAATACGTGATCGAGCGGGAAATACCGGGCGCAGGCAATTTGTCGGACGCGGAACTCCAGGCAGTTGCCAGAAAGTCGGTTGACGTGCTGAAGGGCATGGGACCGGAAATCAAGTGGCTCCACAGCTACGTCACGGGCGATAAAGTGTATTGTGTGTACCTCGCGCCGGACGAAGAGACGGTTCGGGAACACGCACGCCGGGGAGGTTTTCCAGCGAATCGCATCTCCGCCGTGAGGCGCCTCATCGATCCAGGCACGGCAACCTAATCTAAGTGGAGATTCGACTCCGAAGGCGCGTTTCTGCGTCGCCGTCCAGCGCTTCATGGACGGCTTGATCGACCGGCATCCCCCAGCCTTCCATCCACGCCGTCAGACCTGCGGCATCGCCCAGTGTTCGACGCGCAAATTCCAGGGCCTTCTCCAGCTTTGCCTGCTCGGTGGGCGTGAGCGGCGCGCCCAATCGCTGACGAAGTGCGGCCGCGGCTCCAGCCAGATGCAGACATTGCCTGGCGTTCGATTGCGCCGCAGCGCTTACGGCGAGACATTCGAGCGCCCTCGCAATCCCGCGTTTGTGACCCAACTCCTCGAACATCTGAATGCTTTCGCCGTAGAGACGACGTGCTTCGGCGTCGTTCCCCTGATCGCAGTTTAGACTCGCTAAATCGGAGAGCGCGGTGGCAATTCCCCAGCCATCCCCCAATTGCCGGAATGCCGCCAGACTCTGTTCGCAAAATGAGCGCGCGGAGACTACATCCGCTCGTTCGCGCGCAACATCGCCCAGGTAATTCAGAGTCCAGGCAACTCCCGCGCCATCTCCGGCCTTGCGGAACATGGTCCGGGACTCGTCGTAAAGCGAAGACGCGCGAGCATATTCACCCTGCATTTTCGTAACATTTGCGAGGTTGCTGAGTGCGCGGGCAATGTCAGCGGAATCACCGAGATCCTTCCATATTGCGACGCAGCGCTCAAAGAGTAGGGATGAGGCCATCAGGTCGCCATGATCGCGAGCGTTGACGGCTAAGCCATTCAGTGCGACGGCGACGCCCGGGGTGTCGTTCAGTTCGAGACAAATCTCGAGACTCTCCTCGAATTGTTGCCGGGCCGAGGCGTAATCGCCCTGCTCCCCCGCCAGAACCGCGGACGCGAACGACAAGCGGGCGCGTAGTTTTGGACGCGGCGCGGTTCCTTCCATCGCGAGCAGCCTGGTGATCGAGTCTCGCCCCTCGGTGAGATGTTCCCGCGTTTCCCAGAAGCGAAACAGGGCGGCGCCGAGCCTGAGGCCCCACTCCGCCTCCCCGGTTTTGATCAGGTAATCCAGTGCCAGCCGGAAGTTGTCGTGTTCGACCTCAAAGCGGTCAAGCCATTTCGGATGAGTCACCACGTCCTCGGCGCCTTCTTCGGCGAGCACGAGGTAATACGCGGCATGGGCTCGGCGAGCCGCCGCCTCGTCGTTGCTTTCGACGAGACGTTCGAGTGCGTACTCGCGGATGGTGTTGAGCATGAGGAATCGCGTTTCCGTATCGACTTGCTCTACCTGCTGCGCCAGGCTCTTGTCCACCATCGACGCCATGCCGTCGAGAATGTCAAGGCCGAGGTCGCCTTTGATATCGCAGACGGCCTCCGCGCCTTCCAGCGTGCAGCCGCCGGTAAAAACCGAAAGCCTCCGGAAAAGAGTTTGTTCCGCGGCATTGAGCAAGCCGTAGCTCCATTCCACCGTGCCGCGAAGTGTTTGTTGCCGGGTCGGCAGATCGCGGGCGCCGCCGGTCAATAAGTTCAAACGGCTTTCCAGGCGCGCCAGCATGGCCGACGGCGAAAGCAGCTTGATGCGTGCCGCCGCCAGTTCGATCGCCAGAGGCAGCCCGTCAAGGCGAGCGCAGATAGCCGCTACCGCCGGCGCGTTCTCCGCGGTAAGCGCGAACTCGCGCTTCATCGCCTGCGCGCGTTCCACAAAAAGCGCGACCGCCGGCAGACGCGAAAGCGCTTCCAGAGGCGGAATCGACTTGAGATCGGGCAACGCCAGCGGCGGCACGGGAAATTCGTGTTCCCCATAGACGTGAAGCGGCGCCTGGCTCGTGACCATGATCTTGAGATTCGGCCCGGTCGTGAGCAATTGCGCGATCGCCGGGGCGGCGGAGAGCAGGTGCTCGAAGTTGTCCAGCAAAAGAAGCATCGGCTGATTCAGTCCGCTCACGTATTCTTTCAAGCTGTCCTGGGGCGACTGATTCCCGGTTTCGCGCATCCCCAATGCTTGCGCAATCGTGGGCGCAATCAGTCCTTGATCGCTCACGCCCGACAACGGAACGAAGCAAACACCGCCTGGAAACTCGGCGGCCGCCTCGGCCGCCACCTGCAAGGCAAGTCGCGTCTTTCCGATACCGCCCGGACCCGTCAGCGTCACGAGCTGCACGTCCGCGCGGAGCAAGAGCTGACCGAGCGCGCTTGCTTCGTATTCGCGTCCAATGAATGCGGTGCGTTGCACCGGCAGGTTGCTCGGACGACACTCCGAAGGGCGGGTGGACGCCTCGGCAAGACGGTCGCGCACTGCGGCGAGGTCGCGAGCCAGATCCTGGGTCGAGGCGTAGCGCTCCTTGGGGTCCTTGGCCAGGCAGCGCTCCACAATCCAAAGGAAGGGCGGGGGAGCTTGCACTACTCTGGAACCGAGACGCTCCGGCTCATCTCGAAGGATCGCGGCAATGGTCTCGGCATGGGTCTTTTTCCGGAATGCGGGGAATCCGGTGACCATCTCGTAGATCACCGACCCGAAAGAAAACTGGTCGGAACGAAAATCAACTTCGCCGCCGGTAGCCTGTTCCGGGGACATGTAGCCGACCGTGCCCATCACTGTTCCGTGCTGCGTGATGCTCGTCGAAGCTTCCGAATTCCGGACCTGTTTAGTCCCCAGCAGTTTCGCCAGGCCAAAATCCAGAATCTTGGCGGTATCGTCGCCGGAAACCATCAGATTCTCGGGCTTCAGGTCGCGATGAACGATTCCGATCGCGTGCGCTTTGGCGAGAGCGTCGGCAATCTGGGCCACGATTGCGACAGCTTTGCGGAATGGAATCGGGCCCGAGGTCAACAATTCCCGCACCGTATCGCCAATCACCAGTTCCATGGCAATGTAGGGTGTACCGTCCACCTGCCCGAGTTCGTAAATCGTGACGATGTTTGGGTGGTTCAGCGCGCAGGCGGCGCGGGCTTCCTGTTCAAATCGCGATATGGCATCCGGTTGAGAACCGCCGCCCAGCGAAAGGGTCTTGATTGCTACTTCACGGTTGAGGCGAGTGTCCTGGGCACGATAGACCTCGCCCATTCCACCGCGGCCCAGTTTCTTCAGGATGCGATAGTGTGAGATGATCCGGCCGCACATCCAATCGACCGCATCGCCGGTGTCGGCATGAGCCATGGCTTTCGCGGCAACCCTGATTGCGGGTCCTTCCAGAAAATCGTCGGCGTTCCGATGTGAAGTGAGGAGGGACCTTACTTCCTGTTCCAGCGCGGCATCGCCCGCACACTCCCGGCGCACAAATTCGTCGCGCTGATCGGACGACACCAGCAGCGCGGATTGCAACAGGGAATCGACTTGTTTCCAGCGCTCAGCATCCATCGCTAGATCCGCCACCCATTTCGCGGTAAAGCCACGCGCGGGCGGAACTCCAATCGCGCATCACAGTGACCGGCGATACCTGGAGCACTTCCGCTGTTTCTTCCACGCTTAAGCCTCCAAAAAATCGCAACTCAACCACCCGCGCCTTTCTCGCATCCATGCGAGCTAGGGATTGCAATGCATCGTCGAGTGCGACCAGGTTTTCGGCTCGATCTCCGCCCACCACCGCGATGTCTTCCAGTTCAACGTGCTGGACCCCGCCCCCGCGCTTCTGGTTGTGGCGCCGCGCATGATCAACCAGAATGCGTCTCATGAGCTGCGCCGAGACGGCAAAGAAGTGGGCCCGGTTTCCCCATCGCATCCGTTTGTAGTCGACCAGCCTAAGGTAAGCCTCGTTGACCAGGGCCGTGGCCTGTAAACTGTGGCCGGGGCGTTCCCGGTCCAGGTAGTAACGCGCGAGCCGGCGCAATTCGTCGTATACGATAGGCGTCAGTTTATCGAGGGCGTTCTGATCCCCATCGCTCCAGGCTCGGAGCAAGATGCTCACGTCACCCTCGCGTGACGTTGTTGCCGGATCGCCCACTCCGCGGCCTCCCAGGTGCCAAAATCTCGTGCCAAAATCTCGCCAATTGTAGCGATATTCGCCGCCCCATCAAAGAAAGTACCACGAATGATAGTTTCGTCCCGCTTCTTACGCCTATTTAGGTGTAAGGGCAGATTGACAGGTGCCCAATACGCCTTCGCGTACTTTGCGGAAACCTACATTCCGAGGAGAAAAACTATGACCACACGAATCACACGTCTTATCCACACATCGACCACGAGCATCCTACGTTTGACTTTGCTCAGCAGCCTCATTATTGCCACCCCACTGTTCGCCGCCGACCAACATTCCACTCACGCCGCCACTCAGGATCAGGGGGGATCCGGCAACCTGGTGAAACTCGTTCGCCAGGGAACAAAGCAATACGTTGACGTCAACAACGCTACTGCCGCCGGCTACGGACCATTTCTAGGTTGCGTCGCCGGTACCGATCACGGGGCGATGGGCATTCACTACGTCAACGGCACGCTGCTCGGCAATCTCACTCTCGACCCCTCGCAGCCGCAGGCCCTCATCTATGAGCCCTCCAACGGCAAGATGACATTGGTCGGCGTCGAGTTCATTCTGGACTCGGCAAGCTGGCTCGCCGCCAATAACAACACTCCTCCGGTGCTCGACGGCCAGGTCTTCAATTTCGTTGGAGCCCCGAATCGCTTCAACATCCCTTCATTCTTCGAGCTCCACGTCTGGGCCTGGCGCGATAACCCCCAAGGCGCGTTCGTGGACTGGAACAACCACGTTACCTGCGACGGTGAATAGATCAATAGGAGCCGTCTCTTCATGACTTAATCGGTCTTTTGTACCAGGTAGTTTGCACCGGGTGGAGTGTGAGGGTGACGCTTCGCTGGACCTCTGTCTGTAATAGCAGCTCCTGGGGGGTGCGGAGACGTGGGAAGCGCGAAGCGTTTTCCATGTCTCCATGCCAACTGGCTCATCTTTAGGTCGCTGTGAGTATGCGAGGCTAAGACCTGATAATCAAATTCTTCACCGCTAAACCTAAGACACGAGGCTATTACCATGCCCAAGTTCGTTATCGAGAGAGACATTCCGGAAGCGGGCAGGCTGTCGCCGGAGCAACTGCAGAAGATATCCCAGAAGTCGTGTGGAGTTTTGCGAGAAATAGGAGCTCAGATTCAATGGGTTCAGAGCTACGTCACGGACGATAAAATGTACTGCATATACTTGGCCCCCGATGAAGACGCGGTACGTGAGCACGCCCAGCAGGGCGGTTTTCCGCCAACCGAATCTCGCGAATTTGTTCGGTGATCGATCCGACAACCGCTGAATAGCGGCAAAAGTTCGGTGGTATCGACACGAACCCCGACATTGACGTCTCTGCCGGCGCCAGCACGCTCGCATCAGCGAGACGAAGTGGGAAAGTTGGAGACCGGCTGGCGAGTGGTATACGGATAACCGGCAAACGAGAGTAAATCCGTAGTTTCTTACGTGCCCGTCGTCCGGGCCCAATCGTAAAGATATAATTGTCTGGATTCCGAGGAATTCATGGATATTCGAACTTTGCAGCGTCCGCTGAAAGACCGCTACCGGCAAGACCCAGCGAGTTCCCACATCACCTTGACCGCGCGCGGCAGTCAGGCCGATGCCCCCATCGCTTGTTCGATTGACTTGGGGCGTGCCATCTACAGTGCACAAGCGCACCAGGGCGTGGGCGGAGCGGGTACCGGAGCCTGTTCCGGAGACCTGCTGCTGGGAGCGCTCGCCGCCTGCGCTCAAATCACCTGCCAAATGGTGGCGGCTGCGATGGGCATAGCCGCCGAGGGTATTGACGTCACGGTCGAGGGCGATCTGGACCTGCAAGGAACGTTGGGAATATCCAAAGAAGTCCCTGTCGGATTTGAGAGCATCCGGGTAATTTTCGACATCCGTGCACCGCAGGCAACCGAGGAGCAGCTCAGTGCCTTGCGGGCGAAAACGGAACAGTATTGCGTGGTGATGCAAACCTTGCAGCATCCGCCCCGGATTGAGAACACCTGGACGCAAAACTCGGGGACCGATATCTAGAGAAGCTCTTGCCGTTTACACCGGTAAGGAACGATCGCGCCGCCGCGGGCTCAACTCCATCACTTGCCGGGTGGTTTGGGGCACGCACGCTTCCAGCAATCTGGCGAACTGCTCAGGTGGCACTGGCCGGCTGAAATAGTAACCCTGCGCCTCCTCGCACTGATGAGCCTCAAGAAAGGCGAGTTCGGCTTGCGTCTCGACGCCTTCGGCCACTACCCGGAGCTTCAAGCTTCTGCCCATGCTGATAATTGCGGTGACAATCGTCGTCTCGCCGGGAGCGGCGGTGATCTGACGCACGAAGGTCTGGTCGATCTTAATGGAATCGACGGAAAACTTTCTCAGATAGCTCAAGCTGGAGTAGCCTGTGCCGAAGTCATCGACCGCCAGATGTACCCCGCGGGCGCGCAGGGTCTTGAGGATCAATTCCGCGGACTCGGCATGTTTCATCAGCACGCTCTCGGTCAACTCCAGCTCCGGTAATTTCGGATCCAGCCTCGTCTCTGCAAGGACCGAGAACACGCCTTCCAGAAAGCTCTCGTTGCGCAACTCCATGGCGGATATGTTCACCGCCATCGTGGCCACAGGCAGGCCGGCATCCGCCCAGGTCTTTGCCTGCTTGCACGCTTCTCGCAGAACCCAGTTGCCGATCGGCAAAATCAAGCCGCAGTCTTCCGCGACCGGAATAAACTGTGCCGGAGGAACTGGCCTGCGGGTGGGATGCATCCACCGCAGCAAGGCTTCCGCGCCGGTAATCTGGCCTGTCTTCAGATTGATCTTGGCTGGTAGTGGAGCGCGAGTTCCGCCCGTTCCAGCGCGCGCCGCAAGCCCTCCTCGATCGACTGCCGCTCCACCGCCCGAACGTTCATGGCGGACTTGAAAAACTGATAGCTCTGACGCCCGTTTTCCTTGGCCTGATACATGGCGGTATCCGCGTTCTTGATAAGCGTTTCCGCGTCCAGGCCGTCATCGGGATACACGCTCACGCCAATGCTGGTGGTGACGTGAAGATCGTGCAGATCGATGGAATGGGCCTCCGCCACCGATTGCAGCATTCTTCTCGCGGTAATGGCGGCATCTGCCGATTCCGCCATTTCAGAGAGCAGCACGACGAATTCATCGCCCCCCTGCCGGCTCACCGTGTCCGAGACGCGCACGCATTGCGCCAGCCGCTTGGCGATGGATTGCAGAAGCTTGTCGCCGGTCGGATGTCCCAGGGAATCGTTGATGTGCTTGAAGCCGTCCAGATCAAGGAAGAGCACCGCGACTTTCTTGTGGTGGCGCGGCGCCTGCGCAATCGCCTGATTGACTCGGTCGTTCAGAAGCATGCGATTCGGCAACCCGGTCAGAAAGTCGTGCTGGGCCGAATGAGTCATCTGGAGCGCCATGGCCCGGGCGGCACTTACATCGCGGAAAACGATGACCGCGCCGGTGGCTCGCCCTTCGCGGTCGTGGATAGGGGCAACGGAATCCTCGATGAGAATTTCAAATTCATCGCGCCGAACCAGGATACAGTCCAACGGCAAATGCCCGATCCGATTTTGTCCGATGGCCATCTCCATCGGATTCGCGACCGTGGCGCGAGTGGCGGTGTCCAGAATTCGGAGAACGTCGGTCACCGGTCGCCCGGCCGCTTCGGCCAGCCGCCAGCCCGTCATTTTCTCCGCGACCAGATTGAGGAAAGTTATATTTCCCACAAGGTCGGAGCAGACAACGGCGTCGCCAATGCAGTTCAGTGTGACCTGGGCGCGCTCCGTGGCCACAAACAACGCCTCTTCCATTCTCTTGCGTTCGAGAGAATAGCGCAGTGACCGCAGCAGCGATCGCCCGTCGATCTGGCCTTTGATGAGATAGTCCTGCGCGCCTTCCTGCAACGCCTGTGCGGCCATCGCTTCATCATCCAGACTGGTGAGCACCACCAAAGGGACGCGGGGAGCGATGGCTCGGGCTTGCTGCACGGCCCTCAATCCCTGAGCATCAGGCAGCCCCAGGTCGAGCAGAATAACGTCAACCGCATTCTCCGCCAGATGTTTCTCGGCGTCACGCAAGCGGTCCACATGCACTAATTTGGCTTGCTGCAAGCCCTGGTCGTTCAACATCTCGCGCAGCAGTTGCGCGTCGCCGGGATTATCTTCGACCAGAAGAAGTATTTTGAGAGATTTCTTCGGCATCCTCATTTATCTCTGTTGGGCAATCGCAGACCTCTATCTGCTATCGAAGGAACATCGGCAGGACACGAGATTCGCTTGAATGGCCGAACCGTGGTGGAAGCACCCGCGGCGCGGCCTGGGAATGCCACCCACGGGACAACTGGCTGGTCAAAGTGGGCAATCACGCGGCCTCGGAGGCCCGTGAGAGACCGTGAATCGCCCTGATCCTCGCTTAACGCGCGGTCCACCCGAGATCGATGTCCAAGGCCGCACCGGTAATGCCCGCCGCTTCATCCGAGCAAACATAGAGGGCCAGGGCTGCAACTTCCTCGGGCTCCAGGAGCCTGCGGATGGCGGCGGGCTCGGTCATGATTTTTGTCACGACGTCGGCCGCGGAAATTCCATGCCGGAGCGCCTGTTCCCGTATTTGTTTCTCCACCAGCGGAGTGCGTACATACGCGGGACAAATCGCGTTGGACGTGATGTTGTGTTCGGCCACCTCCAGCGCCACCACTTTCGTCAGACCTAACACTCCATGTTTCGCGGCAACGTAAGCTGCTTTGAACGGTGAGGCCACCTTGCTGTGGATTGACGCGATGTTCACCACGCGACCCCATTTCCGCCGGATCATGTGAGGTAAGGCATACTTGCAACATAGAAATGTACCGGTCAGGATGACGCCGATGAGATAGTCCCAGCGCTCCTCCGGGAAATCGGTAATCGGGGAAACGTGCTGGAGACCGGCGTTGTTCACCAGAATGTCGAGGCGTCCGAATTTGTCGCTCGCCGCGTCCATCAGCCGGCGAACTTGCGCGGCGTCGGAAACATTGGTGGCAACGAATTCGCATGCCGGACCCAGCGCGGCAAGTTCCGTGCGGGCCCGTTCGCCTGAACCCGGGTCAATGTCGGCAATTACACAATGGGCGCCGGCCTGGGCGAACGATTTTGCAATCGCGTATCCGATTCCACTGGCAGCACCCGTAACCACGGCCACTTTTCCTTGCATAGAATCCCTCTTTCTCAAAGCGAGCCCTTATGCACTTCAACGAACCCCCGATGGAGTCACCATTAAATCAGTGGATCGGCCTCTCATTCTCACCTGCTGATCGCCTCTCTGCCGTCGGAGCCTCAGGTCGTGGAAGCCCATGGGAATGGGCGCTTGCGAAAATCTTCTTGACATAATCGGTTCAATCGATGTAAAAGCCATATGGCTCAAAAAGAGCGAGCGCTCGCTTTGGCTGTTAGCATAGCCGAAATCGGTTCGAAGATAAATGCCCAAGCTGCTTCGTGGCACCGTCGAGAAGAACAGGCTCAAGATCGAGCGCGCAGCCCTGCAACTCTTTACGCGCAAGGGGTTCCACGGCACCACGGTCCGGGAGATTGCCAAGAAGGCGGGCGTGTCCATGGGCAAGCTCTACATCTACTACGACACGAAGGAAGAGATCTTCATCGACCTGGTGAATCACCTGGGGCGCAAAATGGAGGCGGTTCGCCAGAAGGACCTCATTCCCCTGATGGCGTCGCTGGATCCCGATTCGCTCAAAAAGCTGGCGAGGGCGATCGGACGGGTCGTCTCCGAAAATTTGGATTACTGGCGCCTGATGTACATCGATGTGGTTGAGTTTCGGCACAAGCACTTCATTCACAGCTTTCGCGAAATTGCGGGAGGTCTCCGAACGTATGCGAATGCCATGATTCGGGAATCGAAGGTTGCTTTCCCAACCGGGGTGGATCCCTCCCTCGCCTACACTGCGATTTACTTGCAGTTTTTCACTTACTTTCTGGCCGAGGAACTTTTTGGAGCGAAAAGACACCTGGGTATGAGCGACGAAGAGGCGATCGAGCAACTCGTTCTGCTCTATACCGGAGGACGGGTCAAATCAGGCCGACGAAAAAAGCCACTGAAACCGGCGGCTAAGAACTAAGAGGAGATGTTATGCGACTACGAAACGCTGTTCCGCTGTTTACTTTGGCGGTTTTTTTCTCGTTTGCCACTCTCGTGTCCGCGCAATCTCCGACGACCGGGCAGGTTACGGGAGTGGTGAAGGATCCGAGCGGCGCGGTCGTCAGCGCGGCCAGGATCACTCTGACCAGCGCTGCCGGCGTGCAGCGTGAAACCGTGAGCGATGCCACCGGGCATTTTGCCTTTGCGCTTCTGCCTCCAGGCGTTTACCGCCTGGAAACCGAAAAGGCCGGATTCGGAAAAGCGGTGTCTGAGGGCGTAGACGTGCGCATCACGGAGACCACCACCCTCGACGTCCATCTGCAAGTGGCCACGCAGAAGGCGGTGGTTGAGGTTGAAGTGCAACCGGTTATGGTCGACACCGAGAATGCCGCCAATGGCTCGGTCATCCAGCAGGAGCAAATCCGCCAGCTTCCGCTGTCCACCAGAAACTTTCAGCAACTCCTGGCGCTTACGCCCGGAACCTCGGGTCCGGTCCAGAACTCGTCCGAATTGGGGCGCGGCGCGGAACCGATTTATGTCAACGGCAATCGCGCAACCTCGAACTCGGTCGTCATCAACGGCGCGGATGCGAATTCGATCGGCACCGGCTCTCTGCCGAATCTGGCAGTGCCCGCTACCGACTCGCTGGAGGAATTCATCGTTCAGACCAGCCAGTATGATGCGTCGCAAGGCCGGGTCGCGGGCGGAATCGTGGCGGCGGTCACAAAATCCGGCACCAATTCCTTTCACGGAGACCTCTACGAGTTTTTCCGCAACGACGCGCTCAATGCCAACAACTTCTTTCTAAATCGCTCGGGCGTTCCCCGGCCGCCCTACAAGCGCAATCAGTTCGGAGGAACGCTGGGCGGTCCGCTAATAAAAGATCGCATGTGGTTCTTTCTTTCCTACCAGGGAAGCCGGGAGCGCAACGGCACCTCGCTGCTGAATTCTGTCGGCACCATCTTTGTCCCTGAGAATCTCACCAACGACCGCTCCGATGCCGCTATTGCCGCATTAGGATTGGCGTACGGAGTTCCGGCGGTTGACCCGAGCGCGCAATTTCTTCTGCAGGCGACTTTGCCCAACGGCTCCTTCGTGATTCCTTCGGCGCCCAGCAACTGTGCGCCCGCTTTTGGAGTCTGTAATGCCCCTGTGGTGGCTGAGTCTAAATTCCGCGAAGACCAGCTCAACACCAATGTCGATTTTCAACTCAGCAACGCGAACCGGTTTTCGGCCAAATTTTTCGGGGCAAATAACCCCACCCTTCAGGGTCTATTCAATCTCTTCGGGCTGACGAATGCGCTGCCAGTTCCCGGTTTCGGAGGAACCGCCAATCTGAATCAAAGGGTGCTCTCACTGGAGGACACGCACGTTGTTTCTGCCCATATCGTGAACGCAGCCCGCTTTGGACTCGGGATCATCACCACCGGTTCGCAGCCGCAGGAGCCCTTCACCGCGGCGCAATTGGGAATCACCTCGCCTTTAGGGAACCTGTTTCCGGGCATGCCGGAAATCTCCGTCGCCAACTACTTTGACCTCGGCGCCAATCCGTTCTCTGACAACAGCGGTAACGAAAAGACTTACTCTGCCGCGGATACACTGAGTTGGCAGAAGGGCCGCCACAACCTGAAGTTCGGGGTGGAATACAAACATCACTCTCTGGATGAAACGTTCAACCTCTACACCCGCGGGCAGATTTTCTATCTCGGCTTTTCCGGCAACCCCTTCACCGATTTCCTGGGTGGGTTCTTTGACACAGCCGGCCTGACCATCATGGGCTCCGGCGTGAACAACCGCGATGTTCGAGCGCAGGACTGGAGCGGCTTTGCCAATGATGACTGGCGAATTGCGAATCGGTTAACGCTGACGCTGGGCCTGCGCTACGATTTCTTCGGACCTTTCACCGAATCCCAGGGACGCTTCATCGGATTTGATCCAAATCGTATCCAGACCGTTGCCATCCCCCCGGAATACGGCGGCGGCGTGGCCATTACCGGGGGATTTGTGCAGGCAGCCAATGCGAAGAATCCCCTTCCCGGAGTTCCATTGGTGCAATCTTCCCTGGTTCCTCCGGACAAAAACAACTTTGCGCCGCGCGTCGGTTTTTCCTGGCAACCGCGCTCCGACAATCGTCTGGTAGTGCGCGGCGGATACGGCGTTTACTATGACCGCGCGAACTCCCGTCTGCTCAACAATCAGATCCTGAATTTCCCCTATTACACGCTGGCGCAGGCCTTCCTGACGCCGATCCCCACGCCCTTTGTTCAAGTTCCGCAACCCAGCAACTATCCCCTGCTTTTCAACAACGCGGCGCTGTTTCCCTTTGGCGGTCCACCGGCCTTCCTGCCGCGATCTCCAAGTGTGGTCTTCCCGGTTCCGGTACAGGCGGTTTCCGCCAACGGCATCTATCCCGATCTGCATGACTTCCGAACGCCCTACATTCAGCAATACACCTTCGGAATTGAAAATGAGTTTGCCCGGAACTGGATGCTGGACGTGGGTTATGTTGGATCAACCGGACACAAGTTGTACCGGCTCGTGGATCAGAACCAGGCCGTGGTTCAGACCGCGCTGGGCCCAGAGGGGATCTATTCTCCCGGTTTGTCCAGCCTGGCAGTGCAGGGTTTTGGACTCCACACCATGGAAAGCTCTTCCAATTCGAGCTACAACTCTCTTCAGGCAAGTGTCACCAAGCGCTTCTCCCACGGTCTGCAATTCCTCGCGTCTTATACCTGGAGCCACTCGCTGGATGATTATTCCGGGGACGCCACGGGCACAAGCGACGTCTCGGTGGTTCCGGGAAACCAGGCGCCCGGTCAGCTGAATAACCATGCCAGTTCTGACTTTGACCGGCGGAACCGCTTCGTGTTCAGCGGCATCTATGATCTGCCGAAGTTCTACCAGGGCGGGTCCGGTTTCGCCCGGCAGGCGGCCAACGGATGGGAACTGGCCAGCGTTGTGACATTGCAGACCGGCACGCCGTTCACGGTAGTGACCAACGATACCGCCTTCGTTCAGGCGCGTGCCAACTACGTGCCGGGGTGTAATCCCGCAGAGAGCGGCAGCACGGAATCCCGGTTGAATATGTACTTCAACACGTCCTGTTTTACGGCGGCAACAGCGGACGCCGCAGGCGGTTTCGGCACCTCAGGGCGCAGCATCCTGCGCGGTCCGGGCCAGAAAAATGTCGATATTTCGCTGGTCAAGTTCTTTCCCGTCACAGACCGCACGAAACTTGAATTCCGCTCGGAATTCTTCAACGCGTTCAACAACGTGAGTTTTTCGAATCCAGTCGGACCGAATACTAACGTCGCCATCCTGGCCTCGCCTTACTTTGGACAGGTGCTGTCGACCAGTACCGGGCCCCGAGTGATTCAGTTCGCGCTGAAGCTCAATTTTTAGAGTTGGGAAAGGGGGACGCCGCAGCCCGGCTGCGGTTCTCCCCGAGCCTAAGTCTCCGCGCGGCTCGAATCAGGTAAGTGGTAATGTGATGGGCACCGCCGAAGGGAACGGCCATGCGGAAGGAATGTCATGACTCCCGAAAACATACTTCCCAAAGGCTCCATTAAGGTAACGCGTCCAGCGCAGGGGCGCGTGCCGGGGGATGGCGTAGAACTCGCCTTTGGTTATTGGCCGGGCCGCGGAGCTCCGGTTGTTGCGCTCCACGGTCTGACCGCTTCGCACATGAACTTCGTCGGTATCGCGGAGTGCCTGGCAGGCCGATGTTCGCTTTTCGCGCCCGATTTGAGAGGCCGCGGCGACTCCGGCAAGCCCGAGGGGCCGTACGGCTTTGTGCAGCACGCGCGTGACGTGGCGGCAGCCATGCGTGCCATGGGCCTGGGTCCAAGCATAGTTGTCGGCCACTCGATGGGCGCTTTTGTGGCCACTGCGCTGGCCGCACAGGAACCAACTCTCGTTTCCGGTCTCGTCCTGATCGACGGGGGCCATGTGCCCAATACACCGACTGCGGATCCTTCCGGACAAGGTCTCGCCGCCGCGCTTGCGCTGCGCGTTACTCAGCTGCGCCAATCCTATCTTTCACGCCAGGCCTATCGTGAGTTTTGGCGAACACAGCCACATTTTCCCGCTGCCGAATGGAATCCATGGGTGGAAGCTTTTCTAGACTATGAGGTCGGCGGTGACTCTCCCGTAAAGCCGAAGGCCGCGGAGGCAGGCGTGCTGGCCGATCTTCGCGAGGCCTTTCAGCCCCACTTGATCACCGAGCGGCTAAAGTCAATTTCCGTTCCAACCCTTTTACTTCGCGCGGAAAGCGGCTTTACGCCGGGACAGCCGCCGCTGTTTCCCGATGCACTCGCGGCCGAGTTCCGGACATACGTACCTCATCTCGAGGACCACAAATTTGCCGGCACAACCCATTACACCATTACATTGGGCGAACGCGCGGCTGCCATGGTCGCCGATCTTATTTATGAGCTGGTCTGTGAACTGGCTAACCGGCCTCGTTCTTCGGTGTAGGCGTAAAAGCGATTCGAGTCTATCCAGCAGAGGAACCTTGACGATCATGGCGGCACAGGGATGGACAACCGGGATCGCTCGTGCTGTTGGCGGCTCGCGTAATTTCAAGCTGTGGACGCCTGGAACACTGGAACCAGGCCGTGCTTGCCCTCTCGTCATGATGCTGCACGGCTGCACTCACGACGCGGAAGATATGGCCGGGATCTCGGGGATGAATGAGATCGCGGAAGCAAACCGCTTTCTGGTTGTGTATCCCGAACAAAAGCGTCTGGCCAATTTGATGAAATGCTGGAACTGGTTTCATCCAAAACATCAGACGCGTGATGCGGGTGAACCTTCGATTCTCGCGGCGGTTGTCAACCAGGTTGCTTCAACTCACACTGTCGATCCAGATCGGGTTTACGTAGTGGGTGTTTCGGCCGGCGGCGCGATGGCCTCCATTCTCGGCGCCACCTACCCGGATCTTTTCGCGGCCGTCGCGGTGTTTGCTGGAACAGAATTCAAAGCGGCGACCAGCGCGCGAGAAGGGTTCGCCGCGATGAAACAAGGCGGGCCGGACCCGATCCGGCAAGGGAAACTTGCCTTTGAAGCGATGCGCGACGGTCTCGCACAAAAAAAGAGACGGCGCATGCCTGTGATTGTGTTTCAAGGTACCGCGGATACCCGTGTGAGTCCCGTCAATGCCGAGCAGGCCATCACCCAGTGGAGCACAACGAACGCCTGTCTCGCGGCCGAGAATTCGGAAAGCGGCTTCGTCCTGGCGGAGACAGTCCTCGATGGCAGAGTGCCGGACGGTTATGCCTACCAAAAACATACTTACGCGGTGGCCGATGGCGCTCCGTTGCTGGAAAAGTGGTTAGTCGATGGCCTCGGCCATGCCTGGTCGGGCTCGCCTAATCCGAGCAAATACGGTGACCCCAAGGGCCCCAATGCCAGCGCGGAAATTTGGCGTTTCTTCTGCGAGGCCGGCTCGAACCGGGCGTTTGCCCCACGTCCCGCCAGTCTCTAAATCGATCGAGGCAACAGCATGAACATCGGCTTGCTCCTTCCCGGCCACGCCCGCTATCGTCCGAACCACACGGCCATCGTGTTTGAAGATTGCCGGCTGAGCTTTCGCGAATTCAACGCTCGCGTCAACCGGCTCGCCAACGCGCTTTCCACTTTAGGCGTGAAGAAGGGCGACAAAGTTGCGACGATCCTTTCAAATTCTCTGAACCTGCTCGATACCTACTGGGCGGTCGCAAAGATCGGTGCGGTGGTCGTGCCCCTCAGTCCCCTCCTGCGGGAAAAGGCCTTGGTCGCGCTCCTTCAAGATTCCGATACGGGGGCGATCATCGCGAGTCCCGATTTTGCAGAGTCGCTCGCCGCCAGCAAGCATGAACTGCAAAACGTTCCGGACGAACGCTTCATACTTACCGGGTCATCGCGAATGGCGGGATTACAAAACCTGTTTCAGAACTACGACGAAGTAACGTCTCGGGCCAGTGAGAGCGAGCCGCCCAAGATCGAAATTGTGGATGACGATCCTTACAACATTATTTACAGCAGCGGCACGACCGGCACTCCTAAGGGAATCGTCCATACGCATTACATACGCGCCATATACTGCACGCTCTTCGCTTCGACCTTCCGCATGAGCCCGGAGAGCGTGGTGCTCCACTCGGGCTCAATCGTCTTCAATGGCGCGTTCGTCACGCTCATGCCCACCATGTACCTGGGGGCGAAATACGTTTTGCTCAAGAGCTTTGATCCGCGGGCCTTTGTGGAAACGGTGGAACGCGAGCACGTGACCCACGTCATGATGGTCCCGTCGCAGATTGTCGCTCTCCTCAACTCGCCCTGCTTTTCGGCGGACGCACTCAAGTCCCTCGAGATGATCGGTACGGTCGGCGCCCCATTGCATCTGGAGCATAAAGAGAAACTGAATCGCTGCCTGCCCGGCAGATTTTATGAACTCTATGGACTGACCGAAGGTTTCATCACGGTTCTCGACAAGAATCATTACGCGTGGAAGCCAAAGTCGGTCGGCCCGCCGCAACCTTTTTTTGAGATGCGGATCGTCAATGAGCAAGGTCGGGACGCAGCTCCGGGAGAAGTTGGGGAGATTGTCGGGCGCGGGCCAGCACTAATGCCGGGTTACTACAAACGGCCTGATTTGACGGCCCAGGCGATTGTCGACGGCTGGCTACACACCGGCGATCTCGGTTATGTCGACGAGGATGGGTTCCTATATCTGGTCGATCGCAAGAAAGACATGATCATTTCGGGCGGCGTCAACATATTCCCCAACGATATTGAACAAATCGTCGTGCAACACCCGGCGGTGCGGGAAGCGGCGGTGTTCGGCGTTCCCGACGAAAAGTGGGGTGAAAGCCCGTTGGCCGCTGTGATCCTGTGCGAGCCCGGCACGATTACCGCGGAAGAACTCTGTTCCTGGATCAATGAGCGCGTGGATGCCAGGAATCAGCGCGTGAGGGCGGTAGTAATTATGGAAGATTTTCCGCGCAGCACCGCGGGTAAGACTCTCAAGCGCATCCTCCGTGAACCCTACTGGGCTGACCAAGATGCGAAAATCTAAATTGATGTGGATTGCATTTCGGCTAGTCCTGTCCCGGTACCGCCATCACTGTCGTACCGATAAGGTGTAGTATCACCAGCCCGTAAGTGGATAAAAAAGTAATGGCGGAGAGGGTGGGATTTGAACCCACGATACCCGTTAAGGTATGTCCGCTTTCGAGGCGGATCGTTTCAACCGCTCACGCACCTCTCCGGAGATAGCCATCAGCGCTCAGGTAAAAACCTTAGCCAACGACCGCCGACCAACGACTGACGACTAATTATCGTCGTTTCCTGAAAAACTCCTGCAATATTTCCGCCGACCTTCCGGCGAGAACTCCTCCGCGCACCTCCATCTGGTGGTTCAGGCTGGAGTGATTGATGACCGCGAGAACGGAATGAACCGCTCCCGCCTTGGGGTCGTCCGCGCCATACACCAGGCGGCGGATGCGGGCATGAATTAATGCTCCCGCGCACATCGCGCACGGCTCAATTGTAGCAAACAGCTCGCAGTCGCCAAGCCGGTGATTACCGAGGTTTTTCGCGGCCTCGCGCAGCGCGACGATTTCAGCATGGGCCGAGGGGTCGTGGTCGGTGAGGTTGCGATTCCAGCCGCGCCCGACGACTCGACTGCCAGCGACGCGATCCTGTAGTACGACAACCGCGCCCACCGGCACTTCACCGGCCTCCAGAGCGCGCCGGGCGGAGCGCAGGGCTTCCTCCATCCAAAGCTCGTCGGCATATCGTTCGACCGAGGCGAGATCGCCCGAAGTGTCGGGAACGGCGGGCGAGGACGCCCGCCGGACAGACGGCGAGACGCCGGCGCTACGCTTTGAGGTCCGAGACATTCGGGTAAGTCTACCGCGAACCGGGAAGTCTGCCGCCCACCTATCTCTGAAAGGACTGCGAAATTTGCGGCGTCAACCGCGAATTTCCGGGGTTAGAGGAGCTTGGAGTTACTTTAATTACTTTTGTGGGGGCTGGGAAATTCTCTTCCACTTGGTGGGGGGAAGGGAAAACGCAGCGCTAAATAATTGGGACTGACACTTATTGTCACGCCAGGATAAGAGCCTATAAATCATCGAGTTATGTCGAATTATTGAATTAAAACTGCAATGCAAAAACGGCACCCGATTTGCACTTGGTAGAGGGGGCGGCGCTGATCGGCGTGACGCGTTCGCCAGGAGGTTCAACGGTGGTGAAAAACATTCAGAAAATAGCGATGGCTGCGTCGTTCGCCTTGTCGCTCTCAATCTTCGCAACTGGGGCTACGAACGTTGCCTTCAACGAGATTAAGGCAACCGGCGCCAACGGGAATGCGGCGACCGCGATCAACAACTCCAGCCAGTCGCTGGCCAATGCCGGTACCACGACTTCGCACGACGTTGCGGTCTGGAACCGCACCGCCGGCTTCACCGACATCGGGATGAACAGCGCGAACAGCGCAGGCGCTGCCATTAATAATTCCGGCGTGGTAGCGGGCGCGGGAAACAGCTCCGGCATCCCGGAAGCTTTCATCTGGCGCGCCGGTCAGGGTATCGAGTGGCTCGGCTCGCTCGGCAGCGGCCTGAGCGTGGCCACCGGAATGAACGACTCCGGCGTAGTGGTCGGAATGTCTTATAACGGAATCAACCAGCAGCACGCATTTCTCTGGACTCAGAGCGGCGGTATGCAGGATCTGACTCCGGATTTGACAAGCATTGGCGGCGCGACGGCCGTGGCCATCAATTCTTCGAACATCGTCGCCGGTTATTACTTCCCGAACGGGAGCCGGTTGCCGGTTGGATTTTCGTGGACCGAGGACGGTGGGATGCAGGACCTCGGCCCCTCCGGGACGGTGGTGCACGCCATCAACGATGCGGGTGTGATTGTGGGCCAGGCGCCGAATGCCGGCGGATACAGGCATGCATTTTCCTGGACGCAAGCCGGCGGGATCAAGGATCTGGGCACACTCGGCGGCCCCGTCAGCACCGCGCTCTCGGTCAACAAAAACGGATGGGTCGTAGGCACCTCGCTGACCAATTCCGGCAATGGTACACTGCACGCGTTTCTCTGGACGCCAACCGCCGGCATGCAGGATCTGCTCCCGCTGGCCGGCCTTCCCAAAACCCTCCAGCCCTATTCGATGCAGGTCAACGACTACGGCGTGATCGCAGTGTCATCGAACAAAGGGCTCGAACTGCTTTCTCCCAAGATGTATGCCACATTAACGTCCTCGCAGAATCCATCTCAAGTGGGACAGCCCGTCACCTTTACCGTGCAGGTGACGTCGATCGCGGGCGCGCCCCCGGATGGCGAGTTGGTTGACATCACGGTGAATGGCGTTTCGAAGGGGTCGGCGGCGCTGGTGAATGGAGTCGCGCAGCTTACGACGTCGACGATTCCCTCAGGCACGCATACGGTGGTCGCCAAGTACGTCGGCGACGCCAACTATCTTCCGAACACATACGAAGCTTTGCAGCAGCAAGTGAACCCGTAAATCTTCGCACCACTCCGTACGCATCGATACAAAACTGAACTACTTTGGTGGGGAGGGGCAAGTCGCCCTTTCCCACATTTGTTTTTGGCCCCACGCTCACGCTCCCGTTTGTATGGTGAGGGCGAGACGCCCTCGCGACAGCCCGCGGGACGCCAGCGCTACCAAAAAACCCGTCCCGCCCGTGGTATGCTATGCGGGTTATGGGAATGACGGAGATTCTGCGAAAAGTCTTTCTCCTGGACCTAATGCAGGGGCTCGGAGTGACGTTCCGCTATCAGCATCCCAGGGAGATTTACACCGAACAGTATCCGCTGGAGCGGCCGCAGGTGGCCGAGCGTTATCGAGGCGCGCCGCGGCTGAACGTCAATCCGGATACTGACGAAAGTCTCTGCATTTCCTGTGACCTGTGTGCGCTCGCCTGCCCGGAGCATCTGATCGTGGTCACGAGCGAGCGCAACGAAAAGACCCGCCGCAAGGAACTTACCAACTTCACTTACGATCTGAGCCGCTGCATGTTCTGCGGACTGTGCGAGGATGCGTGCCCGACCGACGCCCTCGAGCTGACGCAGGATTTCGAACTCGCGAACTACTCCCGTGAGGACATGATCTGGGACCGCCAGACACTTGAAAAGGGCCCGCTACCGACGGTCTACAAAAAGTAAAAAAACTCCCCGAAAAACGGCCAGGTACGACCCTTCGTACAAGGCCAGCGGGCCAGTCCACTGCCCGGCGGTAACAAAACTGCTGCCGTCTTTGGGGCGTCAAGTCTCGCCCAAACGAACCGATGAATACGTAAACAGTGAGAGTGCGGCAAGGCCGCGTGGTCGAAACGCGAACTCGAGCAATTTGCGTAAGTCGTCGTGTCTTTTGAGCGAGCGACTGTGATGAGAATGGGAAGGGAAAGACCCAGTGAAGACGCCGCAGGTTCTTCTGGTGGATGACAACCCAGCCGATGTCGAACTGGCTTGCGAAGCCTCCGCTGGGGGTAAGTATCACAGCAGGATTCATAGCGAAGAGGACGGCGACAAAGCGCTCGCCTACCTGCGACGTGTGCGGCCGGGAGAAAAAGATGACGCGATCCGGCCTGACCTGATTGTTCTCGACCTGAATCTTCCGCGGAAAAATGGGCGGATGGTCCTGGAGGAGCTGAAGCGCGATCCGGATTTACGCGCCATACCGGTCATCATGTTCAGCACCTCGCTGGCCAGCAGCGACATCGTGGCCTGTTATAAAGCGGGCGCCAACTGCTACGTCAACAAGCCCGTGAGCCTGGACGATTTCTTCACGGCTATCTGGTCGATTGAACAATTCTGGTTTGGCTCGGCACTACTGCCTGAGGAGGGCAACGATGGAACCGCCTGCCAACGTTCTGCTGATTGAAGACAATCCCGGGGACGCGGACCTGGTACGGCTGCGGCTGATCGAGTCCGACCCGCCGGTGATGGTGAACTGCGTGGGACGGCTCTCGGAGGCGCTGAAGTCGCTGGCCGTGACCACACCATCCCTGGTGCTGCTCGATCTGAATCTGCCGGACTGTCGCGGCGCCGAAACCTTCCGCCGCATTCTCGAGAAAGCCCCCGGCGTTCCGATTGTGATTCTTTCCGGGCAGGATGACGAGATCATGGCCATGAAGGCCGTCCACCATGGGGTGCAGGATTACTTGATCAAGAGCGACATTACCAGCAAGCAGCTGGAGCGGGCGGTGCGCTACGCCATTGAGCGGCAGGGACTGTTGCGCTCGCTCGACATGATGCGCAAGCAGCAGCTCGATTTCAAGAACGAGTTTCTGTCGCACGTTTCCCACGAACTGCGCACCCCGCTGACCTGCATCCACCAGTACGTGACGCTGGTGCTCGATGGACTTGCCGGGCCAGTTGCGCCGGAGCAGGCCAGCCATCTTCAGACCGTGCTCAAGAGCGTCGGCCAGCTCCATGCCATGATCCGCGATCTGCTGGAGGCGACCCGCGCCGAGAGCGGAAAGTTGCGCATCGAGCCGCGTTGTATTTCGATGGAAGACTTGATCGGGCAGGCGCTCTCCATGATGAACGCCGCAGCCGAGCAGAAACAGATCAAGGTTGAAGCGACGGTGGACCCTGCTATTCCGCTGGTTTATGCGGATCCGGGTCGGATTCTGGAAGTGCTCATCAACCTCATCGACAATGGCATCAAGTTCACGCCCGAGGGCGGAGCGGTGCATGTCAAGGCGAGCATGGTCGAGACCGATCCAAGCGCGGTGTACCTTTCCGTGAACGATACCGGCCGCGGAATCAGCTCGCAAGCGCTGCCCCGAATTTTCGAACGCCTGTTTCAGGACGGGGATGCAGTCGATGGCAACCGAACCGGCCTCGGACTGGGGCTCTACATCGCAAAGGAGATCGTGCTGCTGCATGGGGGCCGCATGTGGGCGGCGAGCGACCCTGGCAACGGCAGTACCTTTTCGTTCCACCTGCCGGTGTATTCCTTGGCCAGGCTGCTCGAGCCGGCCATCAGCGAGAAGGGAAGACTGCGGCCGTCATTCGTTCTGGTGCGCGCCGTTCTGAAGCCGCTGACGACGCCTCCCCGCGGCAACTGGAAAGAAGCCTGCCAGCAGGCCCTGGACCTGATGCGGAACTGCGTTTACGTGGACAAAGACCTGGTGCTGCCGCCGATGGCGAGCGCCGGATTCACCGACACGATCTATGTCGTCGCCTCCACGGACATGCTGCGCGTTCCCATCATGCTTTGCCGCATAGAGGACCAAATGAAAACTCTAAAGTCGCTGCAGGCGTCTGGCACGATAAAGCTGTCCGCTGAACCGGTGGAGGGTATCGCCGTTTCGCCGGCGCAGACGCTCGAACAACAGATTCAGGCAGTGGCGCCGCGAGTGGAGGAAACAATTCTGGCGGGAGTAGCGCTACGGCTGCCGATGGCGGGGAAGGCTGCGGTGGTCACTCTGCCATCGTAAAGCTCCACACTTCGCAACTTACAATTCCACACCGCCACGGCCTCTTGCATGGTCCATGAGCGCCTTTGGTAACAATTGCGCGCCTGACACGTCTAGAATGAGGGGTGCAAAAAAACATCACAGTTTCCCATCGCCGATTTAGGGATGGGTTCTCCGGAAAGAGCCCGATGCAAATTCTAAAAACTCTCTGCGCCATAGTGCTGTGTACCCCGTTCCTCTTCTCCCAGTCCCCAAAGCTCCACGGCGTCGACCTAAACGATATCGACCGAAAAATTGATCCCTGCACGGACTTCTACGAGCACGCTAACGGAACATGGCGGGCGAACAACCCGATCCCGGCATCGATGACGCGGTGGAGCAAGCGCTGGCAGGCGGGTGAAACCAGCAAGGAAAAGCTCCGCGACATTCTGGAAGAAACCGTGCAGATCAAGAACGCTCCGAAGGGGAGCCCGGAGCAATTGATTGGCGATTTTTACGGCGCCTGCATGGACCAGGCTCGCATCGACGGGCGCGGGCTGGAACCGCTGAAACCCTGGCTGGCGAAAATTGACGCCGCCACCGATATCGCATCGCTGCAACCCGTCATTTTCGAGCTGCACGATGTCGCAGTGGCCGCGCCTTTTATCCTGGGCAGCCGGCAGGATCCGCACAATCCAACCATGGTCCTTGCCGACATCGCCGCAACCGGCCTGTCGCTCCCGGAAAAGGATTACTACGTAAGCAAAGAGGCGCGCTTCGTGGAAACGCGCGAGAAGTACAAAGGGTACATGACCAGCATGTTCAAGCTGGCAGGCTGGGATGCGACCAAGGCAGCCGCTGCGGCACGGACGGTGCTGGCGATGGAGACCCAAATGGCAGATGCGTCGCTCGGCACCGCCGAGTTGCGCGATCCCAAGGCCACCGATCACAAGACTACGCTCGCTGAGTTGCACGCCATGGCTCCGCATATCGATTGGGATGGCTATCTGGCGCACAGCCGTATTCCCAAGGACGTGGCGATCAATGTGGGTCAGCCGAAGTACATGGAGGCGCTTGACCGGCAGTTGCAGGATACTTCGCTGGCCGACTGGAAGATCTATCTGGAGTGGCACTTGCTGGACGCGGCCGCGCCCGCGTTGCCGACGGCGTTCGTGAATGAGAATTTCGAGTTCTACGGCAAGTATCTGGGCGGCGCCAGCGAGATCAAGCCGCGCTGGAAACAGTGTGTGGAATCGACCGACCAACAACTGGGCGAGGCTCTGGGACAGAAGTATGTGGAGAAGTACTTTCCCCCCGAGGCCAAGGCCCGCATGCAGGACATGGTCAAGAATCTGCTGGCCGCGATGAAGGATGACATCGAGACGCGGCCCTGGATGAGCGATGAGACCAAGCAGAAAGCGCTCGGCAAGCTGGCCACGTTCAATCCGAAGATTGGCTATCCCGACAAGTGGAAGGACTACAGCAAGATTGACATACGGCGCGACGACTACTTCGACGATGTAGTCGTGACCAACCGGTTTGCGGTAGAGGACGACCGCCAGCAGATCGGAAAGCCGGTCGATCGCGGCCGTTGGGGCATGACGCCGCCAACCTCGGACGCTTACTACAATCCGCAACTGAATGAGATCGTCTTCCCCGCGGGCATTCTCCAGCCTCCTGGGTTCTATCTCGATGCCGTGGATGCCGTGAACTACGGTGCGATCGGGGTAGTAATAGGACACGAAATTTCACATGGCTTCGACGACCAGGGATCGCAGTTTGCGGCCGACGGAAGTCTTACCAACTGGTGGACCCCCGAGGACCTGAAGAAATTCCAGGAGCGCGGAGCGTGCGTGGCCGATCAGTTTGAAAATTACTACATCGAGAAAGACATCCATCACAACGGCAAACTGGTGCTCGGCGAAAGCATCGGAGACCTGGGCGGAGCGAAAATCGCATTCCTGGCGTTTCAAAAATCAATGAAGGGCAAACCGCGGCCTCCAGATCTCGATGGGTTCACCCCGGAGCAGCAGTTCTTCATCGCCTGGGGTCAATTCCGCGGAGACGCGATGCGGCCAGAGTTCCAGCGCTTGATGGTGCAAAGCGATCCGCATCCGGTGTCGAAATACCGGGTGAATGGGCCGCTGTCGAACTTGCCGGAATTCCAGCAAGCGTTCCATTGCAAAGCAGACGCAGCGATGGTGCGGCCGCCGGGCAAGAGGTGCGAGGTCTGGTAGGGAGCTTGTCGACCGATTGATCTCCGCCGGTTCTGCTCCGCACCTGATCAGCTGTTCTTTTTTTCCAGCTCGGCCCATCTGGCATAAAGGATATCGAGTGCGGCTTGAGCGGCATCCAGGGCGGCTTGCACGCTGACTAGACGCGGAGCATCCATCGCGTTACCTGGATCCTCGAGTTCGGCCCGCTTGGCTTGCACCAATTGCTCCGCTTGTTCAACACGCTGCTCGATCGTGGAGTATTCCCGCGCTTCCATGTAAGAGAGTTTTTTTCTCGCCGGTCCGGCGGATGCGGAACTCGATGTCGCCTGAGCGGCAACTCCCATGGCCGTATCTGGCGTCTTGTCTGACTTAGATCGGAGCGCCTGCCACGCCTCCCACTGCGCGTATTCGGCAAAGGTGTTAGCGCCACCTTTTCCATTGAGTGCGAGCACGATGCTGGACACGCGGTCGAGCAGATAGCGGTCATGCGTAACCAGCACGAGCGAGCCGGGAAAATCGATCAGACTCTCTTCCAGTATCTCCAGGGTTGGAATGTCGAGATCGTTAGTGGGCTCGTCGAGCAGGAGAATGTCTGCCGGCTGGAGCATAAGCTGCGCGATTAAGACGCGGGCGCGTTCGCCCCCAGAGAGGCGGCCAACAGGCTGGCTCAGTTGCTCGCCAGTGAACAGGAATCGCGCGGCCCATCCAGCGACGTGAATCACGCGATCGCGATAGACGACGGAATCGCCATCGGGAGCGAGTGCGCGCCGCAGAGTTACATCGGGATCGAGCGTGCGCGTCTGGTCAAAGTAGACGATGCGCAGCCAATCGGCGCGGCGAATCTCGCCCGCGGTGGGAGAAAGCTCTCCCTGCAACAGGCGGAGCAGAGTCGTCTTGCCGCTGCCATTCGGGCCTACCAGGCCAACGCGCATTCCGGCCGTGAGGACGAAGTTCAGGCCTTCGAAGAGCGTGCGATTTCCCATGGCGCAGCTCACGTTTTCGAGTTCGATCAGGCGGTTGGTCTTGCGGTCGGTGGCGGAAAAATCAATTTGGGCGGTCGCGGTGCGCGTCCTCTGATTCAGGTCAGCCAGTTCGCCCATGAGTTCTCCGGCTTTGCTGATGCGAGCCTTCGACTTGCGCGTGCGGGCTTTGGCGCCGCGGCGGAGCCACTCGATTTCTCCGTGGACCAAGTTTTCGAGCGCTTCGTGACGCTTGGATTGCGCGTGCAGGAATTCTTCTTTCTTCTCCAGAAAGTTTAGATAGCTGCCGTGAACGCGCAGCGAGCCGTCAGGAAAGATACGGTTGAGCTCGACCATGTCGGTGGTGACGTTCTCGAGAAAGTAGCGGTCGTGGCTGACGATCACGCTGGCGAAGGACGCGTTCTCAAGCAGGTCTTCGAGCCAGGTGATTCCCGGAAGATCGAGATGGTTGGTGGGCTCGTCCAGCAGTAGGATGTCGGGATGCTGCACCAGGGCTTCGACTATGGCGAGACGCTTCTGCCAGCCTCCAGACAATTCGGCGGCATGCGCATCGACATCCGCGAAACCGGCGCGGCCGAGGGTCTCGGCAAAACGGGCGCCGCGCTCCGTTCCGGACACGCTGCACTGGTCAAGCGCTCCTTCGATCACGGTGCGAATCGTGGCTCCCGGCTCGAATCTGCGAATCCTGCTCGACGCATGCTAGACGCGTGCGCTTGCGGAATGAGACTTCGCCGCTGTCGGCGTCGATTTGACCGGCCAGAATTCGAAGCAGGGTAGATTTGCCGGAGCCGTTCGGACCAATCAGGCCAATGCGGTCGCCTTCGGAGATGGTGAATGAAACTTTCTGGAAGAGCGGGTTCGCTCCGAAGGCTTTGGTAATTTCCTGGGCGTTGACAATGGGCGGCAAAGACTTGCGATCTCCTGAAGGCTCTCTTGAGAGTATCAGTTCTCATTTGCTTGCTAGTCTGAGGAGGGGTCGGGAAAAGGCATCACCCTGGGGTACACGAGGGCGCACGAAGAAAATCTCAATGCCCGCAACTAGTCCGGTGGCAGGGGTAGACCGGCTATGTTCCACCCTATGTGGTAGACCGCACTGTGAGTTGCCATGATGGCGGATCTATTGGGCGCGAAGGCCAGACCTACAAGGCCTTGCCCGGAGACTTCGAGATTCGCTTTGCCTTGGGGCGTGATTTTTACGACGCCGCGCTTGCCGGTGAGCGAAGCGGCCACGTAGAGATTGCCTTCGGCGTCGAAGGCCAGACCTTGCGGACGTCCGAGGCCTCGGTAGAAAACTGAAACGCTGCCGTGCGGATCAACCTTATATACGGAGTCGAAACTGGAGGTGGTCGGGCCAGTCACGAACAAGTCGCCTTGTGGACCAATGGCCAGGTGATAAGCGGAGACGCTCGGCTCAAGCGTGGCGAAGACGAAGATCTGGCGGTCGCGCGCGATTTTAAAAATGGTGCCGCTGCGGTCCCCAACGTAGAGATTTTCCGCGCGATCGAAGGCGATGCCGGTAGCGACGCCCATGCCCTCGGCGTAAGTTGAAACCGCGCCGGTAGGCGTTACTTTGTAGATCATTTCGTCGTGCCGCGAGGAGACGTACATCTGGCCTTCGCGGTCGAAAGCGATCGCCGTCGCATTCATCATCTCAGTGACGAAGGGCGTGACCTGATAATTGGTATCAATCTTGAAAATGGCAACCGGCACTTTTTGGCCGCGCGATCCCGAGAAGGTGACGTAAATGTTGCCTTCGTGGTCGAGCGCGGGATTGGCGACAGGATGGAGATCTCCGGCAATCGCGGATGCGACTTTGATGGCGTGCGGATTGCTAACGTGTCCATTTGTGCCGACTACCACCGGGCCAGAGGCTGCGCCCTCAGGCACGCGAGCAATTACAAAATCGTCGGAACTGATTAGGACTGAGCCCTCGACTTCCCCGAAGCGCACGCTGGGACGGCGGAGTTCTTGCGGCCGCAGGCTTTTGCCGATGATGCGGACCTCGCCGCCGGGCAAGGCCAGGCTGGGGGCAACCGCTTCGATATGCGGCTTGCCATTGACGGCTTTTTTTCCCAGCAGACGGTCGGAGATGCTCATGAATGTTTTGCCCCGCGGTTGACCCTGATCGGACCTATCCTTTTAGAAGACCAAAGTGGAGCAAGAGATGCATGATTATCAGCGCATACAGGCCTGCGCCTAAATCGTCGACGACAATCCCTGTGCCTTCAGGAAGCCGCTCCAATCGCCGGATGGGAAACGGTTTCAGAATATCGAAGACACGAAAGAGTATAAGGCCCGCGAGAAACGTTTTCCAGGCGAGAGGAACTGCGATGAGCGCAGTGAGTTGTCCGGCGACTTCGTCGATGACGACGAATTGCGGGTCTTTGAGTCCTGAGGCGCGCGCGACACGGGTGGCGGCGGGAATTCCGATGAGCGTGACGAGCGCGGCGGCGATAATGGTAGACCATGTCCGGTTTGCTTGGGGGATCGCGAGATTGGCGAGCGCCCAGAAGACTACGGTGGCTACCGACGCCCACGTGCCTGGGCCGGGCTTGAGACGGCCGATCCCAAAAAAAGTGGCGACTGCCGTGGCCCAGAATGGGGCGCCGGCGCTACAGTTGCGGCTGTCGCTGCGGTTGAGGCTGTCGCTACTGTCAACACCGGCGCTCGCTTCGGGTGCTGGGCTAGCGTTAGGCGCTGCGCTACCGTTCAGAGATGGAGCGGAAGGTGGCTTGCCGCTGGACGGATTAACTAGAGGGGATTCCATGGTTAAAAGTTTGTAGCGCCGCCGTCCTCGGCGGCTGTCGTGGGGGCGTCCCGCCCACACACCCAAACCCATTTCCAGTCTTTGAGGTTGGCTTTCGCAGGGTTCTCGCTTACGTAGGAGATTGCTCGTTCGAACTCGCTTTCGCTTCGAAGGAGATGGTCATAATACTCGCGCTGCCAGAGGGTGCCGTGCAACCCCAGAATTGTGTTGACGCGTTTTGCAGTAAAGGATTTCCATGAATGGACCACCGAGGCTAGTGTCTGCTCTGGAAAGAGCCGGACGACGACGTGAACGTGGTTGGGCATCACACACCAGGCGAAAAGCCGGTAGCGCTTTTCGTCGAAGTGATTGAGGGCCTGGGCTACTTCTTCCGCAACCACAGGATTCTTAAGGTAGCAAGCGCCAGCACCGCTGTCGAGGAAGCGTTCGACCACCGGGGAAGAAAGGAGTTGAATCTTCCGGCGCTCATCGGAGCTGAGTTCACGGTGGAGTTGATGCGCGGTTTTGACGATGGCTTGGCGCTCGGATTCGATGCGCTCCAGGACAGACTTGGGAAGCGAGTCCGCTAAGCGGAACGTGATGAAGTAGGTCGCGCTGTCTTTTTCCCAGTGCGGGAGCCGTCCGCGATCGCGAATTGTTACCTGACCGAAGCGCGGGCGGGACGCCCCCGCGACAGCCGGCGGGACGCCGGCGCTACGGTTACGCGGCGGGGCGCTATCGATGGCGGCTGCTGGCGGCGGATCGCGCCGTTTTTTGGGATCGGGGGTGCTTGCCGCTTCGCGTATGTCTGCGAATTCGGCGGCGTCTCTAGTCTTGGATGTGTCTTCCACAATGCGTATCCCGCAATGATCAATCTTCCGTATCGTCTTCGCTTTGCGGCCGGATTGCGTCTTCGACTTCATCGGTTTCGGTTGACGGAATCACATATGCGCCGGTGGCCCACTTGCCGAGATCGATCGTGCGGCAGCGGTCGCTGCAAAAAGGAAAGTCGGGAGTTCCAGCGATGGCTGGCTTTTTGCAGATTGGACAGCGAAGTTTGGTGGGCAGTTTGCGCGGCATGGAGAAATTGCAGAGTTAAGAGGTCAGATTGCAGATTTTACAACCCCGGCTGCTATCTTCTAGGTGTTAACTTCTGCAATCTAACCTCTGACCTCTTACCTCAAATAATCTCGGCGACTAAATCATAGTCGTGCGCGGCGGTTATGCGGCAGCGATAGAACTCGCCTTCGCTGGGCGCCGAGGTTTCGCCGCCGTCATTCCCCGGATAATCGTTAACGAAGACTTTGCCATCGATCTCGGGGGCGTGCATGGAGGTTCGGCCTTCGAGCAAGAGATCGGTCTCGCTCGATGCGCCTTCGAGCAGCAGGTCGAATTCTTGCCCGATCAGCGCTTTCTTTTTCGCACGGCTGATTTTTTTCTGGGCGGACATCAGAGATTTGCGGCGGCTCTCGATCTCGCGCGTCGAAAGCTTCTTGCCGTCAGTGAATGCAGCAGCACCCTCCTGGTCGGAGTAGCCAAATGCGCCCATCCAATCGAAGGCCGACTCTTTCACGAAGCTTTGCAGCTCTTCAAATTCTCTTTCCGTTTCTCCCGGGAAGCCGACTATGAAGGACGTGCGTAGAATTACGCCGGGAATGGTGCCGCGCATTTTCTCGATCGAGCGTAGGAACAAGTCCGCTCCTCCACCGCGCTTCATGCGCTTCAGGACAGTCGGCGACGCGTGCTGGAGCGGCACGTCGATATAGGAGCAGATGTTGTCATGGGCGGCGATGGTATCGAGCAGGCGGCCGGTGATTTTGTTTGGGTAGGCGTAGAGGAAACGAATCCAGCGCAGGCCTTCCACGCCGGCGAGCTTTTCGAGCAGCAGCGCCAGGCCATCTTTCAGGCCCAGGTCTTCGCCGTAGCAGGTGGTGTCCTGCCCGATGAGAGTAATTTCGCGCACACCAGACTGGGCCAGGCGCTCGGCTTCGGCAATGACGGATTCAAAGCGACGCGACCGGAACTGGCCGCGCAGCTGTGGAATGATGCAGAAGGTGCAGGGATGATCGCAGCCTTCCGCAATCTTGATGTAGGCGGAATAGCGGGGTGTCGCGAGGATGCGCGGCGTGTGATCGTCGTAGAGGTAGTTCGGCAGATCGGAAACGGCGCCGTCCCAGGCGTTGCGCTCGAAGCGGCCTTGCTCGCGGCGGCTGTCGCCTTCGGGCCGCGAGGTCAGGATTTTGAACGGGCTGCCGGATTGCGGCGCTGCGGTAATTCCGGCGGCGGCGAGAATATTTTCCAGTTCGCCAGTGCCGACCACCGCGTCGACTTCGGGAATGTTCTTCTGAATCTCGTTGCGGAAGCGCTCGACCAGACATCCGGCAACAACCAGCCGCTTGGCTCTGCCGCCGGTTTTGTGGCGAGCCATTTCGAGGATGGTGTCGACCGATTCCTGCTGGGCGCTGGCGATAAACGAGCAAGTGTTTACAACGATTACGTCGGCGTCCTCGGCGGCCGGAGTGAGCACGGCTCCCCCTTGGGCCAGCATGCCCATCATGACCTCGCTATCGACAAGGTTCTTGGGGCAGCCGAGGCTGACGAAGCCTACTTTGGTCGGGCGAACGGTCGCGGAAGCGGCCTTGAATGGGGCAACTGGAGCCGCAGTTACGGAAATATCTTTCTCAATGGGCACTGGAAGGTGATCGGCAGGCTAACGATCTAATCAATTTTAGCATTCTCTGACGTGCCACCCCCGCCGGCCGGCTACTTGTGCATGGGTATCACAGGGGTAACTTCGGTTATGCCCCCAGCCAACGAAACGCGTGCTAGTCTGATTCAAACCAAGTACTTCCGCAATGCTCCGGGAGGAGTGATGCCGGCAAAACGCCTCTTAGGCCGCCTTGTTCCAGTCGTGTTGCTCGCGTCCAGCGCGTGGGCGCAGATGAACTATTTCTTGCCGGTCAATGATTTTTCGGCGACTGTGGGCACGGAATTTGTCAGCACCCAGACGGTCTACAACACCCCTCTTTCCTTCAATCCATCGCTCCATTTTGCGCGGCCGTGGGCCTTTGCGTTCAACTACAGCCGCCTGCTGAAGACGGCAAAGGTTTTTGGAATTCGGGCGGAGTTGCCGGTTGCGATTTATCCAAAGATGGATTTGAATCTTGCGGCCCATGGAATTCCGAATGACATCGGAGCGTTGTTTGTCACGCCGTCAGTGAGGGTGAACATATTTTCAAACGACAACGTCAGCCCATGGGTCAGCGTGGGCGGAGGCTATGGCCGCTTTCGTTATGCGCACAGCGACGAATTTTATGGGACGAACACCGGGCCAAGCGGCTCGAATACCGGGGTGGTTCAGTTCGGAACCGGACTCGACGTGTGGTTCTGGGACCACTGGGGATTCCGAGGCGAGGCGCGCGATTTCTATTCCGGAGAACCTTCTTACAACGTCGATACCAATCGCAGCCGCCAACACAATTATTACGTCGGCGTCGGCGTGATATATCGCTTTTGACTCTGACCGGGTGTCGACAAAGAGCTTTTAACCGCAGGGTGCGCAGAGAAAACCCGCAGAGAAAACCGCTGACTTTTACTTCTCACCTGCGGTAATTTCCTCGTAGAGGTTGGGCAGGGCTTCCGCGTCGTCCGCGGATTTGCCGAAGCGCGCTGATTCGTAATGACGCGTGAAGGTCGCGACCTTCATCCTGAGGACAGGCTCCTGGATCGACGCCACAAAATCTGACGGTGTTTGGGACGGCGATTTGCGCCAGCCCAGCCGGGCCATGCGCGCGATCATGCGTTCATACCAGAGCGCTGCCGCCTGCCGGGGGGCGCGGCCAGGGTGCGCGCGCAGACTGTACGCCCGAAGCGCGCGAAGCAATGGGCGAATATTCACGACGGCAAGCAATCCGATCGCGATGGCGATCACACCGCCAAGCCACCGGATGGGGAAGTTGACGATGTGATGGTGGGCGCGCCGCGCGTGCCTGAGAAGCGCGCGATGCTCCTGCTCGATCCAACGGCGCGCGTCGTCAAGGAAATGGCGCGTGCTGTGGGCCGCGTTTTTGCCGAGCTCACGCTGATGACTGGAATCGTAATTGATGATCCACTCCCGCCAGAACGACGCGGCTGCGTCCACATAAAGCTGAATCCGCGACCAGCCGGTATGCGTCGGCAGACTCGCGGCCGGAGTCGGATCGAAGCTGATCCAGCCGAAACCCGGGAAGAACGCCTCAACCCATGAATGCGCGTTGCTGGCGCGGACCACATACTGTCCGGTGAGGTCGTTGAATTCGCCGCCGCGGAAGCCGTTCACGATGCGCGACGGGATCCCGAGGGTGCGCAGCATCACCGCCATGGAACTGGCGAAGTATTCGCAATGGCCCTGCTTTCGTTCAAACAGAAAGTTCGCGATTGGATCCCGCGGACGTGTGCGGGGCAGCTGGAGCGTGTAGCCAAAGTGGGTGCGCAGATACTGCTCGAGCGCGAGCGCCTTATCGTAATTGCTGGGAGACGACGCCGTAATCTGTTCCGCTAGTTGCGGGATGCGAAGATCGAGCGGCGGCAGCTTCAGATAAGCATCCGCGCCCTGTGGCACGGCGCTGGTGGCCAGCCTGAGCGCGTCGGCATCGATTTGCGGAAGGTCGGAGTCAGCCTCGTACCGGCCGATGGGATGATCCAAATCAAGGTTGTAAACCGCTCCGCCCGCATCGATGCTGATGGGGCGATAGTTTCCCACCAGATCGCGCGGCTTCTCGGCGAGGAAGAAGACATTTGTACCGAGCGGCTCCATCAGAACATGGTAATGAATCGAGGGGTGCGGAACAGGCACTAAGCCGGGCGGGTCGGGTCGACTCAGCTGATAGCTTCCGCTACTGGATGCGCGTAGCTGTCGGGATCCGAAGGAATTCGACCACTCGTGGCCGTCGAAAGCATTGAGGGCGACACCCCTCCACTTCAATTCGTAGAGCCCCTGCGAGTCGTTATCGATCTCGATGTGCATGACGACCGAACTGGACTGCTGAATCTGTCCGATGCGTCCGAGTTGCAGATGATCGGAAAAGCCAGTGGAGACGTCACTGGTCGGAGCATAGGCGGTCAGGTATCGGGAAGAAACGCGGGGTATAACGAAGAAGATCAGGAAACTTCCAGCAAGGATCAGAATCATGAGCGCCGGTGCAATCGCGACCAGGCTGTAAGCCATACGGCGGGGGAGAGTGGTGTCCGCAGCTTGCGCCAAGGTCTGTCCTGCTCCTTTTTCCCCGGCAAGGGCGTGGCGCATCTCCATGAGCACAAAAGTCAGAACGGCGACCAGCAGGAATGCAGCAAAGGCAAACACGAAGGCGCTGCCCACGGTGAGCACGGCGGAGGCGAGGACCATCAGAAATGAAAGCGCGGCCAGCAGGTAGTGATCGCGCGGGCGCTGCAAAGAGAAGAGCCGCACGACGATGAGAAACAAAACAAGGTGGATGGTGGCCGCCAGGAAGGCGCCCGAAAGAACGAAGTAGTCGGCAAAGTAAACGAGGACGTAAATCAGTGTAAGAAAAGTCGTCAAGTTTTCAGGAATCTGGAAGTCGCGTTGGGAGAGAAGCAGGTATCCGCGAACCAGGAGAGCCACGCCGACGAGAGCGACAGCGGGAAGATCGAGGCCTCCGGTCGAGGCCAGCATGATGAACCCACTGAGCACGAGCAAAAAGAGCGCGAGGTTAAAATAGCGATCAATGGCGTTGGCCAGGTCGACGGTCGTGCTGCCGGGTTTGAGGGAAAGCTCCGCCATTGGCAGCTTCCATTGTTCGCGAAATTTGAGCGGAAGGGAAGTCTCCCCAGTAACGGTCGAAGAAAGACAAAGTGTTTGGATGGGAGCGGGTTCCGATTCGCGGTGGACGCGACCATGCCGGGTGGAGACTCTCTCACGTGTGCGGAAGGTTTTACTCCATAGGTATTGGCTGGTAAGGCTAAACTGTACCCGTCTCCCGATGTGTGATTACTAAGATAGGACCTGAGGCAGGCATCGTGTCATCTCAACCAGGAAATGCGTTCGAAGCAATGGGCCGCGAAGATTTGTTGCGGGCGCTGGAGATGTTCGCGAAGAACTGGCTCGCCCACGATGGCTGCTGGTTTCTCGCGGCCGAGGAGCGCTTCGACATGGAGACGGCCATCGAACTCGACGCGGGTTCGTGGAAAAGGTTCGCCAGTGCTGAGGCCCGTCGCATCATGACCACATTTGACATTCCGGCGACGGCGGCCTTCCGGCCCTGGAAAGAGCTCTGCGTCTGCGCCTCTACGCGGTGATCAACACGCAACGAACCGAATGGTCAGATGATCGTAAGCATCTGCGCTTCTTCATGGACCTCTGTCGAGTGCAGGAAGCCCGGCGCCGCAAAGGCCTGGCGGATTTCCCTTGCAAAAGTGTCGGCAGCATTGAGTTCGAAACGTTCGCCGCGACTATCGATCCGCGAATTCGCACGGCCTGTCTGCACTGTCCTCCTGACGCAGCTCCCGGCCAGTATTGCGGGTGGGAGTTCACGATTGCGTGACGGCTTCCATCCCATACCCTGCGCGCGCCGGAGTTCGATGAAGTCGACGAGGATAATAGAATTGCGCACGGTGATTGCCGCGCCGGCGACAAACCCGATCATCGATATTGCCGTGAAGAAAGCTCCCATCTGTTCGCGAAATTTGAGCGGAAGGGAAGTCTCTGCGCCAACGGTCGGAGAAAGGCAAAGTGTATGGGTGGGAGCGGGCTTCCGATTCGCGGTGGACGCGATCATGCTGGGTGAAGAGCTCTCAGAGGCCCTGCGCCTGTACAGACCAGAATTCAGTCTGTTAAGATTCAGAGACGGAACATGGACAGATGTTTCCGATTATTTCCCGCTCGTTGTTCCCGCTCAATGACAAGCGGTTTAAAGGGGACGTAGTTCAGTTGGTTAGAACGCTGCCCTGTCACGGCAGAGGCCGCGGGTTCGAGTCCCGTCGTCCCCGCCAACTCTTTCAAGCACTTGCAAGGAATTGGCAATTGCGGTCATGGTCCAGTTTGGTCAGTTAGGCCAGTGTAGTGCGCCCCTGCAAACTAGACACAAGGGGTCAGGTTTGAAGTAAGGGTTTGGGCGAACCGGGCACGAGCGTCGTGCGGGGTTTGTCCGTGGAGTCCGCGATGCGGACGGTCGTGATTGTATTCCTCGATCCAGCGTGTAATGCTCAACTTCGCCTGGCGCGAAGTTCTTGCCAGCGACAGTAAAGAGTGGGAGCGATCTCGTACTTGCGGCACGTTTCTGCCACGTTGCCACTCTTCAAACCTCCAACAGACCTCCAACACGATCTGCCACTTGTCTTCCGGAGTTCTCTGAACTTTCGGCTTTCTCGGCATTCTCGCCTCCTGGCGGAGACCACAAGCCTAACTAACTTCCGTGTCCAGTTCTAGCGGGGTGCACTACAGGATTCCTCGTGACCAACATTGTGGGTCAAATCCAATTTGGTCAAATCATGGATGTCCCCGTATTTTTTTTGGAGCCAACCCGCTTCTGGATTCCTCAACGATCCGCCAGACCACGGAGTTCTTTGCTCCACGGGTGCTATCATTTTCCCCGTCTATGACATCGCACATTCAGGTAGTTCCTTCTCTCTCCCAGCAACAACCCTTGGCGTACGATCCTCTGCTCGACGACGTTGGGTACATGACCTGCATGACCCTGGTGCTCCTGGGAAATTACGCGCAGACCGGGCACCTGGGCGGACCGCTCGCGTACACACCGTACAATGTTGCGGCGCATCTGGTCGGCCCTGAAAACGGCGGACTCCGTTTCGATTACCGCCGGCCGAAGCATCCCTACTGCGACAAATTCATGCTCGCGGCCGGCCACTCGATCCCCACGTGCTACGCGCTGTGGATGATCATGGGCCAGGCTTTGTATCGCAAATATCAGCAGACCGGCGATCCGCGTTATCTGCGTCGATCCGCACGTCGCGATGCTGCCGATCGACGCGCTCGGATTCCGGCGCGGCGCGGGCGCGCTGAAGACGCTGCTGCGCGACACGGGTTTGGAAGACAATCCGCTGTTCGCGCAAGCGAAAGGCCGGGGCATTCGCGCGCTCTCGGGACATGCCGAAAGCACCGACTGCACGAACGACGTGAACGGCGGGCCCTCGGGCATCGGCATCGCGACGGCTGCGGGCAAAGCGGCGTTCTGGGATGTGATGGGCGCGCCAGACTCGCCGAAAGTGATCGCGCTGGAAGGCGAATTCGCGCTCACCGAAGGTCACGCGCAGGAGTTCAAGACGCAGGCGCTCGCGTTGCAAGTGGGCAAGCGTTTGCGCGTGATGATTTCCGACAACAACGCGGGCATCGACGATTGCCTGATTGGCGGGAAGATTGGCGGCGTGATCGCCGCGTGCTTCGACGGCTACGATCTCCTGAGCCAGTGGACGTCGTACGGATGGAACGTCTTCACGCTGACGAATGGCAACGATTACGGCCAAGTGGCAGCAGTGCTGAAAGCAATGGACGGAGTGGACCCGCACGACCGCCGTCCCATCGTCGCGATCGGCAAAACGATCAAGGGCTACTGGCCCGCCGCGGTTGACGGAAAAATTCCCGGCTACAGCGGCGAGCAAATCGTGAGCTACCCGAGCCATCCCTACGCGCTGAAGATGAACTCGGAGTATTTTCTCGCGCTGGCCGCGACCTTCGAGAAGCAGTACGGCGTGGAGTTCGAAGGAATTCGCAAGGGTCCGGTCAGCAACAATCGCGAACGATTGATACAGTTCAAGACGAACATCGACATCGTAATGTCGCTGCTCGACCGCAACGGATTGGGCGACCGCCTCGCCGATCGTCTCGTGGAAATCGGCGACACCGTGCGCGACGACGTAAAGTTGCGCATCTCAGCCTCGAGCGATCCGTTCCTCGACGATCGCCTGCGCGTCGCGGAGCTGCCGGAAGAGCCGCAGAAGGTCTCGATCCGCAATGCGATTTCTGGCGCGGAAAAGCAGGTTAGCATTGCGCTGTTCAAGAAGGCGGGCGAGATGGCCGGGGCGCGCCGCGGGATTTCCGAAATCATCAAGTGGATGAATTACGTCACCGAAGGACGATTCTTCACGGTGGCCGCCGACCTTTCGGAGTCGATCAACGTGGAGCACGGCAGTCTGTGGGGACACTACAGTCCCACGGAGCAATCCGCTGGGCACGCGGTTGAAAGCGCCTATACAGGAAGCGGGCAATGTTTCGACCGCGATCGGCCTCGTGAGTCAGAGCGCTTCCGTCGATCCCGAAAAGTTCGCCGGCGTTTGGGCTCTGAGCGGCACCTACGGAGCGTTCACGCCGCTGATGTACACGCCGGCGCGGGTCTGGAGTCAACAGAATCAGGACAGCAAATTCCGCGTGGGCGTGCTGCACATTCTCGCCGCGCACTCCGGTCCTGAAACGGCGGCCGACGCCCGCACCCACTTCGGCATCTTCGCGCCGCAGGTGTGGAAGCTGTTCCCGCGCGGCCAGGCGATCAATTTGAGTTTTTGGGATTACAACGATGTCGCGCCCGGCTATTTCGCCGCGGCGGAAATTGCAGCGCGCGATCCGCACGTGGGCATCATTACGCTGGAAGTGGCGCGCCCCGACTTCCCGGTCGCGGACCGCAGCCATTTCGCCGACACCGATCTGCGCGCGGCGGCAAAAGGGCTGTACGTGATCCGCGATTTCGCGCCCGGCAAGCCGCGTCACGGTTACGTGATCGCGCAGGGATCGAGTTCCACGGTGAACCTGGTGAAAGTCGCTGCCGAAACTCGAAGCGGCGGGAGTGAACGTGAAGGTGATCGCGGCGATCAGCGAGGACTTGTTCGATCGCCAGCCGCAAGCGTATCGCGATTCGGTGCTGCCGCCCGGGGCTCGCTACGATTTGATGGTGGTGTCCACGGGCACGCGGCGCATGTGGCCGCTGCGCAATCTGGGTCCGCTGACGGACGAGTATTCGCTCACGTCGGACTTCGACAATCACTTGGAGAAGTGGCGGGCTCGAAGCGGACGTGATCGCGGAAGCGCATCTTGACCCCGATTCGATTTTCGCGGGCGTGGAGCGATTCGCAAACGAACGCGAGCGGCGGATCGGCGATCAAATTAAGGCGATCAACGCAAAATGATTGGTTAGGCGAGTGAGCTTGTCTGCGCTCGTCGTTAGTGCGCATTTTCAGAGCCCGTGTGACAACTTCGCAAAGAAAGAACGGTCAGTCGGGCCGATCGACTGCCGCTCAGGTTTTGTGTTTTTCTCCGCTCCCGACCACGCTGGCCATAAGTCCGGAAGAAGCCCGTCCGTAGCGGGCTCATGGTGAGTGTGCTCGGGATTGCGGTCACATTTCAGAATGATAGCCTGGGCTGGGTTGCCGACTGGTTGTTATGTCGGTGGTCGAATTGCGCATTGCGCGTGATATAAAGTCGTTCTATCCGAGATGATTGTTCTCTCGCGTTTTGGTCCCCATGCCAAACCAATCAGATACGATGTTCATCGATGGCGCGTGGCGCATGGAGTCCAGTGTCCGCAATGGTGAGGCGGTCCCGCTGACCGGGGTTCTCCTCATGACGGCAGGCCGGTGGTCCACCCTCTATTTCATCCCTCAACCAGGGGCAAAGGAGTGCTGGGGCAGCGCCGAATCGGGCCGGTACCACATAAAGGGCGATCAGCTCACCTTCCATCATGAGTTCACATTTCAGGGCGGGGGCGACAAAAACCTGCTGATCGATTTAGCTTCGACCACGGTTGAAGTATGCAAGATCGTATTGACCTCTGAAACCCTGAAAATTTATTTTCCGAGCGGGAACGTAATCCACTGCCGGCGATATTCCGAATGACCGGTCAAACTCCCCGGGTTCCACGCGAAAAACCGTTCTCAAGGGAATACCAACCTCATTTGCGGCGGGAGATCAGCCTGCTTGGCCTTGTGGCTACGGCGGTAGCAGCCATGGTTGGAGTCGGCGTGAACATCCTGCCATTTATGGTGCAGCGTTCGCAGCCGGGAATTGGGCAATGGGTTCCACTGGCTTACCTGGTTGCAGCCGCTCCCGCTGTGCTCGCCGCGCTTTGCTACGCCGCACTGGTATCGGCGATGCCACGCGCCGGCGGGAGTTACGTTAACGTGAGCCGCGCTCTGAATCCATTTGCCGGTTTCATTGCCAGCTTTTCGCAGTGGTTTGGACTGTGTATGGCCATGGGGGTGGTGGCTTATTTTCTGGTTCCTGTGATCCGCGACCTGTTGGCAGAGGCCGGGCTCATAAAACCCGCGGCGGCATTGGATCTCATCGTGCCCAGGTTGTGGGTATCTCTTCTCGCGATATGGCTGGCATGGTTAGTGAATCTCCTGGGTATCCGTCTTTATGAGCGCAGTGTGGTGCTCATGGCGGTGCTGACGATGGTGGCTCCGATCATCATGACGGCAGCCGCTGTTTTGAACTCTCCGCAGAGTGCCTTGGTGAAATTGCAAACAACAGCTGCGGTGCCGCTGCCAACGGTTGTTATGCCGCGGATGACGCTGGCGATTTTCCTCGGAACTGCGGTTATCTTGTTCTCGTCCTTCATCGGGTTTGATGCCGTAGCCCAGGCTGCGGGCGAGGCTCGCCATCCTGGTGACCTGGCACGCGCCATCATGATTGCGATTGGAGGAGTCACCGCCTACTACGTATGCTTCACATGGAGCGTGTATCACGCCATTCCCGCGGAATACATTTATCGCGCTTCGCTGGTACATGACATCTCCGCTCCCGGGTTGATGGCGCCGCTGCTGCCAAGATGGCTCAGCCTGACCATTTTGGCCTCGGTGGTGGTGGCGATACTTAAAGTTCTGCCGGCTGTGACGATGGCAAACTCCCGCACGTTGTATGCGTTCAGTGCCGACGGTATCCTGCCACCAGCATTCTCGCGCGTTCACGCGAAGTTCCGTACTCCTCACTACGCATTGACGGTGACCGCGATCGCAGCCAGCTTGTGCGTATTAGGATGCAACCTCGCGGGAGATTTCTTTCTCGGGGTCGATCTGCTGGTGGTCTCAATGCTGGTTAATTTTCTGCTGATGGCAGGTGCATTGCTGGCGTTTCCGCTCGTCAATCCGGAGCTGCACAAGCAGATTACGTTCCTGGAATCCCGCAAGGCACAGGTCTCGATTGCCGTCGCGGCGATTCTGCTATTAGGAGCGCTCCTGATCGTGCAGATCGCAGGTGATGTGTCCTCAGCCTCTCCGTGGTATTTGAAGTCCACAACGAGCTGGATCGTAGTCATGTCCGCCGCATGTATTCTGTTCTGGAGATTCTGGACCAGACTGACCGGGAAAAAACTGGGCCAGCGAGCGCAGATCTTTGGGGATCTGCCCCCCGAGTGACATGCAGACTGCGGATATAGCCATTATCGGCGGAGGCGTGATCGGCTGTTCGATTGCCTACAATCTTGCCCGGCTCGGTGTGACGCGTGGCGTCGTTTTTGAACGCAAGCATGTTGCCAGTGGGGCAACGGGCCTATGTCCGGGCGGTATCCGGCAGCAGTTCGAAAGAGAGGCGGAATGCAGGGTGGCGCGCCGCTCCATGCGTTTCTTCGAGCAAGTCAACGAGTTACTCGAGCCGGAGTTTCCGTTTTTTCTCGAGCGCTCGGGATACCTGTTCCTGGCGGAAAGCGAGGCACTGCTTTCCCGGTTCCGCCACAACGTGGCCATGCAGAATCAACTGGGCATTCCTTCGCGTCTGGTGACACCCGACGAGATTGCCGAGATTGTGCCCTGCTTGGCCCGCGATGGCATACTCGGGGGATCGTTTTGCGCTGAGGACGCGTTTCTCGAAGATTGCGACGGGTTCACGCATAACCTGCTGGGGCGTGCTCGCGAGAAAGGCTTCCAACTGAAACTGGAAGAAGTTATAAGTCTTAAGCAGGAGGGTCCCGAGTGGCGGATTGAAACCGCGGCCGGATCCTGGCTCGCCAAACAGGTCGTGGTTGCGGCGGGAACAGACAGCCCATCGTTGGCTGCCTGTGTCGGCGTCCATCTGCCCATCACCGTGGAGAGGAGAAGGTTGGCATATACCGAACGTTGTGACGGCGAGTTCTTGCATCCGCTTGTGGTGGCGCTTGAACGCGGCTTTGCCGGTAAACAACTGCGGAATGGTGTCTTCTATATTGGCTGGTTGGGTGAGACTTCAGAGAGTGACGATCTGGCTTTTACGGAACAGGCATTGACTATCGGCGCTACTCTTCTGCCTCTGATGGCAACCCTTCCGGTGAGAAGAGTCATCACCGGGTACTACGACTCAACGCCCGATCACCGTCCGATTCTAGGCGGCGTCATCGGTCTTGACGGCTTTTACCTGGCGACCGGCTTTAGTGGACACGGATTCATGCTGGCTCCGGCAGTCGGTGACATCATGGCAAGCTTAATCGCAGGATCGACGAGCGACCCGCTATTGCAGGAGTTCTCACTGCGGCGATTCGCTGCCGGCACTGCAAAGGAAGGGTTGCAGATCTAGAACGCAGATCTAAAGTAGCGATTTTTGGGAGGAAACCAGATGTTACTCAGAAGACCTTCTCTTGTCTTTTTCCTTTTCTTTTTCACGATCGCTTGCGCAGCTCAAGATGGCAACTGGGATCGCCTGCTCCAGCTGCATCAGGGTTTCCTGGCCTTACGCGACGCCGGGATGAAAGATGCCGCCCATGACTTCTCGCCAACTGCTATCCGGGAACGTGCGTTGCAGCTCAAGGAATTGGAGTCTCGCCTGGCTACGATTTCCCCTTCTGCCTGGCCGGTCGATGAGAAAGTTGACTGGGTGCTCGTCCGCACCGAACTGAATGATCTGGATTTCCGTTACAGGGTGATTCGCCCGTGGTCTCGCGATCCCAGCTTCTATCTGGACTTTTTCAGAACGTTGCCGTATGCGGATGTTCCAGTGCCACCGGACAAACTGGATAATTTTCGGACCCAGGTTCGATCGATCCCGGGACTGGTTCAGCAAGCGAAAAGGAATCTTGCGGATGCCGGAGGAGACCTTACCGATATCGCGATTTTCCACCTGGAGCACTATGACGGAGTGGGTCAGGGTGAGCCCATTCGCAATGTACCTCCCGAGGGTATCGTGGGTTGGTATGAAGACCTGCTGTCTCGCGTGCGAGAGAAGCAGCCCGAACTTACGTCGGACGTGCAGCAGGCGCTTGCCTCTGTTCGCGAATACCGCGATTGGCTGGTTGCGAATCGACCTAAGCTTAACCATACGAGCGCGATCGGCCTTACGGAGTACGACTGGTTCATCAAGCACGTCAGGCTGATGCCGTATACGGCTGCCGATCTGCGCGTGATGGGAGATGTGGAAGCTAGCCGCGCCCGGACCTTCCTCGAGATCGCGCAGGCCGTCAATCGCAATCTGCCCGAACTCGAGCTAGCCAAGAGCGGGGAGGAATATGCCGATCGGGTGCGTCAGGCGGAAGAGTTGATCCGAAGCTTTCTCGCCGCTAACCACCTGCTCACAATTCCAGACTATGTCGGCCCACAGAAGACAGACGCATTCTGGATCCAGCGGCCCGGCGGCAAGCGACATTTCTGGGAGGAAATCCAATATCGCGATCCGCTTGTAGACCATATTCACGCCTCCCTGCCAGGCCACCGTCTCGACTTCCTCATTCATGAGCACGATAAGCGGCCCATCCGCCGCGACTATGAAGACGGCGGGCGAATCGAAGGCTGGGGATTTTACTGCGAGGAGATGATGCTCCAGGCCGGATTGCTGAAGGATCGTCCCCGTGCGCGCGAGCTGTTTTATATCGCACAACTCGCCCGTGCCATGCGAATTCCCGCGGAACTTAAGATCCAGAGTGGCGAGTTTTCAATGCAGCAAGCGATTCAATTCATGGTTAAAAATGTGCCATTCATGGATCCGAACCTGGCCCGCTACGATCTTGAAGTGTACTTCCGCCAGCCCGGATATGGCATGAATTATGTGGCGGGCAAGCAGCAGATTGAGCACTTGCTCGCGGCGCGTGCCCAACAACTGGGCGACAAGTTCGATCTCGGGAAATTTCACGATCAGTTCCTGGCTGCCGGAATGATCCCGGTCGCACTGACGGAATGGGAGATGACTGGTATTGATATCAACAAGGAATTCGATTTGCCCCTTACTACTTTGGCTTCCCCGAACGGAAAGCAGGCCCGTTAGGCAAACTCCCGGACTTGTCTCACGGCCTGGCGCCGCGTCTCGATTTCTTTTCTGATGCTTCGGCTGCCGATAGCTTTCGATCTCGGTGTGGCTCGGTGCGCAAAGCACCGGTATGGAGTTCACAAGCCTCCCCAACGGCGGCTCCACAGGTCGCGCAGGGTACGGATAATATCTGTTTTGTTGTCAGTTCTTTGCTCTTCATAACTGCATAATGAAGCGTTCCGCGGGCAGAAAATGTTCACTTTTGCACATTTTCAAAATACTTGGTCAACAGAAATCTCATTGCTTTGAGTGAGCAGAGTTGTATACGCGCGTCGCTTCACCCTCGTTATTCGCCCCTGTGCCGAACCTTCGTTCGCGATATCTATAGCGTCGCGGAACTCCCTCCGAGATGGGTCTGGAGTCCAGTAGAGGGAAGCATGGCACAGACCGCCAACGCCGGACTGAGCAGCCGCAGGAAAATCCAACTAACCACAAAGGCGAGGCAGCGCATTAGTCCAGGTTGAATCCACTGAACGCGAACGGGCGGCGCACCGGAGAACAACGTCTCCATCGCGACTCGTAACTTAAGCTGTAACTCGGATTCCCCACCCGGAAACGCAGGCCTTAAAACGCTGCACTGCCGAACCAACTGGCTTGATCCCTACTGAATCGCACTGGCTGCATTGGAAAACACGGTATTGGCGTTGGTCCCGATCAGCCGAACCGTTCCGATCACCAGCACCAGAATAACCGCCAACATCACGGCGTACTCGGCAATGTCCTGACCTTGCTCATCCTGCCAGATGTTGCGGAAAAACTGAACCATAACGCCTCCCATAGCGAAGAAATGTTTCTTCGGCCAGTTGGTGTACGTAATAATGCCGTCTGGGACCAGGAATGTCAATTGCCCCGTCCCACGCGCGATTCACAGGAAATGTCAGTAGTTTTCCACAAAACAGCCCCGTTGCTCAGGTTTACCGTTTCGCTGGGATTCTCCGGCGTGGAGGAAATATTCTGGCTTCCCGCGGAGCAGTTTTGTATTCTCTTGGCTGTGTAAGGTTGACCCTATTTTGTTGGACCTAAATTCGTGACAATGAGTTCCATCGCGCTGAGCGAATTATTGGGTTCCCCGGTCTACGACCTGACGGGCGCGGCCCTGGGCCGCGTGCGCGAGGTCGCTTTGGCCCCGCAAGAGGACCGCACCAAAATCTCTCTGTTTATCGTTAAGACCTCATCCGGCAATCGCCTGCTGCCGATGACGGCCGTTTCCAACATCAACGGGGGCGTCCGCGCAACCACCTCGGCCGGAGATTGGGTACTGGCCGATGGCGCGGAGGGGTTGCTGCTCCTGAGCCGCGACCTGCTCGATCAGCAGGTCATCGACGTCCACGGCCGAAAAGTCGTGCGCGTCAACGATATCGATTTTCACCAGGACACCGCGCTTGGCCGAGCTCAGCTGAGAATTGGCGGCGTGGATGTAGGCGCGCGGGGCGCAGTTCGCCGCTTGCTGAAGGGCGTGATTCCTGCGGTCGCTCTGCGAGCGCTCCTCCAGCGCGTGCCGCCGCGCGAAATTCCCTGGGACTTCGTTGATCTGATCGAGACCGATGCCGCCCGGCGCGTGAAGCTCAAAATTTCGCACGAGCGCCTGGCGAAACTGCATCCCGCCGATATTGCCGACATCATCGAGGATCTCGCGCCCGATGAGCGTGAAGCCGTCTTTGAAACGCTGGACGAAGGGGTAGCCGCCGAAGCCCTCGAAGAGCTGGAGCCAAGAGTTCAAAAATCGGTGGTCGAATCGCTCGATTCCGATCGCGCCGCCGACATCGTCGAGGAGATGGAGCCCGACGCGGCCGCCGACCTGCTTGCCGATCTGCCCGAGGAGCGAACCGCGGAAATTCTGGTGCAGATGCAGCCCGAAGAGCGCCAGGAAGTTACCGAACTTCTCGAATTTAAGGAAAATACCGCCGCCGGCCGCATGACCACCGAATTCATCGCCCTGCCCGTGGCGGCCACTAGCAACGACGCCATCGAGATGATGCGATCCTTCGAAGGCCGCATGGAGAGCATGAGCACAATTTTCCTGGTCGATTCCCATGGAACGCTGGCAGGCGCGGTGCCGCTCGCTAAAATCGTTCTGGCTCCGCTTGGAACTCCTCTACTGGCGCTTTCGCAGGAGCCGCTGATTTACTGCGACGAGTATGCGAAAGAGAAGGAGTTCGCCGAGCTTTTCGACAAGTACAACCTGCTTACCCTGCCGGTGATCGACCGCAAGAATAAGCTGATGGGCGTGATCACTCCCGACGATGTTATCAATATGCTGCGCTCCAAGCTCTAAACAGACCTACCCACCACACTCTCTTAATCTTTTCTTCGCGGAAGCGCAGTTTCGCCTGTTCAGAAAACGCGTCTCCGTTTATCCTGAACCGTCTGTTGGGCATATTCGATCCCCTTTGAAATGCGCGCATGAAATTCCTGAGACGCTGGAAGATCCAGATCCTGCTGTTTTTTGCCGTCGTAGGACCGGGCATTATTACCGCGAACGTCGACAACGATGCCGGTGGCATCTTTACGTACTCGGCTGCCGGCGCGCAGTTTGGCCACTCGCTGCTCTGGACCATGATCCCGGTCACCATCGCGCTGATCGTGGTGCAGGAAATGTGCGCGCGCATGGGCGCGGTCACCGGCAAGGGCCTTAGCGATCTGATCCGCGAAGAGTTCGGCCTGCGCATCACCTTCCTGATGATGCTCGGCATCCTGATCACAAATTTCGGCAACGTCATTGCCGAGTTCGCCGGCATCGCCGGCAGCATGGAACTCTTCGGAGTGTCGAAGTATTATTCCGTTCCCATCTGCGCCGTGATCGTCTGGCTGATCATCGTCAAGGGACAGTACAAGAGCGTGGAGAAAGTCTTTCTGGCGGCTTCGTTCTTTTATATCACTTACATTGTTGCGGGCGTGCTCGCCAAGCCAGCGTGGATCGAGGCTCTGACTGCGACGATCAAGCCTCCGCAACTGGCGGCCTTCAAACAGGATTCCTATCTTTACATGGTGATCGGCGTCGTCGGAACGACGATTGCGCCCTGGATGCAGTTCTACCTGCAATCGTCAATCGTAGAAAAGGGAGTAACCCGTCGCCAGTATAAGGCTTCAAAGCTCGACGTAGTCGTAGGCTGCATTTTCACGGATGTAGTCGCGTGGTTCATCATCGTGGCCTGCGCAGCCACGCTCTACGTGCACGGGCACAGCGAAATTCGCGATGCCGCCGATGCGGCGCAAGCCCTTCGCCCGCTGGCCGGCGATTATGCCTACATTCTCTTCTCGCTGGGACTCTTCAATGCCTCGCTCTTCGCCGCCTCGATCCTGCCGCTTTCGACGGCCTACACCGTCTGCGAAGGCCTGGGCCTCGAATCCGGAGTCGGAAAGAAATTCTCCGAGGCGCCAACCTTTTATTGGCTCTACACAATCCTGATCGCCGCCGGCGCCATCGTGATTCTGGTGCCCGGACTGCCGCTGGTCAAGATCACCGTGTTCTCGCAGGTGGTGAATGGCGCCGTGCTGCCCTTCGTTTTGATCTTCATGTTGCTGCTGATCAACAAGAAAGAGTTGATGGGCGAATTCGTAAATACAGCGTTCTTCAACGTCATCGCGTGGGCCACGACCGTAATCATGATCGGATTGACTGCTCTTCTGGTATGGGGGCAGCTAAGCGGAAAGGCGGGCTGAACACAAGAGCAGGCCGCGTTAGTGAGAGTTCAAATCAATTTTCCAGCCGCCAGATCCTTCACCAGAGACCGATCCGCATCCAGAAAATCCAGTTCCAGCAGTTCCTTTCGCGTCACCCACCGAATCTCCCGAAAAATCCGGTTCTCAAGCTCACCCTCATATTTGCGCACTTCAAAAAATCGCAGCTCCACCGAGCCGCCGCCCGGGTAGCGATGTTGAATGCGCGCCACTTCGTTGCCAATGGTCGCGTCGATCCCCAGCTCTTCGTCGAGTTCTCGCCGCAACGCATCGCGCGGCTGTTCGCCTGCCTCGATCTTGCCTCCGGGGAACTCCCACTTCAAAGGCATCGGCTGATGGCGAGTCCGCTGGCATGCCAGGATTCGATCATCATCGACGATGAGAGCTGCAACTACCTGTTTCATGAAAACCGTTTCACGAAAATTGTTTCACAAGGATTGTTTCACGAAGATTCTTTCATCGGTCCAAGCCCGAAGGAGTCACCTGGTTTTGACGGGCTCGCTATCCAGCCGCTGGCCGACCAGTCGCGCGCAATATTCGACCAGATCGCGATCGTCCTTGCCAAATGCCGCGGCGAAATGGCTGTCAATGTCGAGCTCGCCGACCACGCCGCCGCGCACAAAAATCGGCACCACGATCTCAGACTTGGTTTCGAGCGAGCAGGCGAGATACCGGGGGTCTTTCGAAACATCATCGACCACCACCGTCTTACCCGAAGAAGCCGCCGCGCCGCAGATTCCCTGATTCAGATGGATGCGCGTGTGCGGCGTCATCGCGCCCTGAAAATGTCCGAGCACGAGAACTGGCGGTTCGGCGCCGTGTTCCAGCATGTAAAAACCCACCCAGTTGTACTTGAGCATTCTCTCGTTCAGCAGCAGGGTAATGCCGTTCATGAATTCGTCGGCGGAGCGCGACTTGGCATAGAGGCGATCCACCGCGTCGCGCACATCCTCTTGTTTGTCGAATGTCGTGGAGGTGGACATGGCCTTCTATCCTAAACCAATCTGCTCGTGTCAGATCAACTGCGGAAATCCTCGGTAATTGAGCGCAACCCCGGGGTAACGTGGGTTCTGCTGCCCCCCTCCGTGGGATCAGGATCAGGATGAATCGCCGCCGTCAGCGCGTGGAAACCCGCAACCAGCGTGGGTGCGGGAGTGTTCAGAAGTTCGTCGGAAATGCAGTAAACCTGCGACTTCCGGACCGCGGCAGTCTCCGACCATCCGCGCTCGCGCACGATTTTTGCGAGGGGCACGCGCTCACCGGCTCCGCACCAGGCCGCAATTATGACCTCGGGATCCAGTCGAATTATTTCTTCGGCGGAAATCTGCCCGCCCGGCGTGCCCAGAAATTCGCCGCCCGCTGCCTGTACCAATTCCGCCACCCAGCCCTGCGATGCGATGATCGGCTTACCCCACTCTTCGCAGAACACGCGTTTTCTGCGCAGCGCGCTCATCTTTACCCTTACGCCCTCAATCTCAGCCTGCATCCTGGAAATGACCTGGGCACCTCGGTCGCCCGCTCCGGCGCATCCCGCAATCATGGCGATGTCGGTGTAAATGTCATCGAGAGTGCGCGGAGCAAGCCCCAGAAATCGCACGCCGGCTTTCAGAATCTCCGCGACCGCCGCCTCCTGATAGGGAACAGCTGCGATCACGAGATCAGGCTTCGCTGCGAGAATCTCGGAGGCCTTCGCGGTCCAAGAATCCGCGATGACGAGAAGCTTGCGGGTGTCGAGCTCGGGCACGACCTCAGCGCAATATTTCGTGCACGCGACCACCCGCTCCAGCGCATCCACGCTAGCCAGGATAGCGGTGGCGCTCGGCTGTAAGCAGGCAATGCGCCGGGGCGCGTGCATGGCGGGCATCTGCATATTGTAGGGGAACGAGAAGTAGTGCAGGTGCCCAGGTCGCGGGCCGCCAATCTTCGAGTTGCACAAATGTTCGCGTTAGCCAAAGTGGATCTTCGCGAATGAAAAACGTTTTGATTGTTGATCCGCGTAAATCGGCGCAAATCCGTGGAAAAGAAGTCCAGCGGCCCGGGGCACACTACCATGTCCACATTACAATGACCTCGTGTACTCCGCCCAACTGCTTGACCATTTTCAGAATCCGCGCAACGCCGGCGAACTGCAAAACGCCGATGCCATCGCGCGCGTGGAGAATCCCGCCTGCGGCGACGTGCTCGAACTCAGCCTGAAGGTAAATGGAGATCGTATTGCCGACATCCGCTTTCGCGCGAAAGGCTGTGTCCCCGCGATGGCCTGCGGCTCCGCGATCACCGAGTTAGCAAAGGGCAAAAGTGTAGAGGCGGCGCGCGCCATTAGAAGGGAAGAGCTGCTAACGACAGTGGGAGGACTGCCGGAAGCCTCCAGCCATGCCAGCCATCTCGCGCTCGACGCGCTCACGGCGCTATTGCAAAAGCTGCAAAGAGTTTAAAGCGCGTCCTACTCCGGCTGGTAAACCGGCCAACCGTTTGTCTCGGCAATTTCCTTCAAATTCGAATTTGGGTTGATAACAAACGGATGCTTCGAAATCGTCAACATCTCCCGATCCCAGATGGCATTGCCAAACGCGCAATCGGGAGGCGCCTTGATGGCGGATTCGATGGCCTCGACTTTGCCGTGTCCGCTCGGCACCCGCACGAGCCGCCCGGTGATCACGCCGTTTTCAACCGCAGCTTCGGCCGCCAGAATTCGATCGTTCGGAATGCCGAAGCTGCGCATCCCCGAGCGGATAATCCAGTTGCTCGAAGACGAAACAACCCACACGTCACTCCCGGATTCGCGCAGACACCGCACCAGTTGGCGCATCTCGGGAAAGACGGTCGACTCAAGAGCCATAGAGAAATACGTATCACAGTCCTGTTGAATGTCTTCTTCCCGCAATCCGTTGTGCAGCGTCACCATCTCCCCGCACATTACCTCTTCCGGAACCTTGCCGGCTCGATAATCGGCATAACGCGCCCGCGCCCAGCGCGAGACCTGGGGCGAGACCAGTTCCTGATCCAGTTCCCACCAGAAAAATCCTTCGCCCGCATCTCCGGACCAGAGCGTGCCGTCGCAATCAAAGGTCGCGATGCGGGGTGAGAGGCTGAGAACGCTTTCGATAAATTCAGTCTGCTTCGCTGTCAGGCTTGTCATGAATTGGGTTTTGAGATTTCAGGTGGTTGGCAATGTCGATGCAGACAACTCTGCGTATTGTTCTGGTGTATCGATATTCGTGACGACGAGCGGATCGTCGACGGAAACATAACTAATCTTCTCCGGATGCGCGTGCACCAAGTCGCGCGCACTCGACGTCGCAGGCGCCCGCAAGAATGCTTCCATCATCTCCCGACCCACGAAAATGGGATGCCCATGCTTGCCCTGATACTCGGGCACGACCGCCCATTGCGACCCAAGCAACGCGCCGTCGAACGCGTCCGACAAAATCTGAATGGTCGCCGGCGACACCGGTGGCCGATCCACCAGCGTGATCACCGCCGCATCGCGCCCCCGGTTCAGCACTTCGTGCAAACCGGCCTGCAACGAACTGAACTGACCGCGCTGAGGATCGGGATTTACAACCAGCGACGCGCCGTTCGCGTACACGACAGAAGCGACATCTTCCTGATTTTTGCCGGCGACGACCAGCACGATGTCGACAAAAGGATCAAATAGTTGAATCGCCGCGGAAAGCAATGTTCCGGTGGCGGCCGCTTCCGGAGGCCACGGCAGCAGCGCCTTGTCGCGCCCCATGCGCGAAGACTCACCGGCCGCTAGAATCATGGCGCATACGCTGGAGGCTCGACCCATGAGCCGAAGATAGCATCCCGACACGCTGCTGCCAAGGAGGACCCTCGGTAGCGCCGCACTTTGTGGCGCTGAGCTGTCCGGCGGGCGTCCGCGCCCGCCGGATGTGAGGGTTCTCAGTTGAACATTTTCAGTTGAACATCGGCAGCTTGATCACATCGTCGTGTGGCACCGGTTCCACGGCTTGCCCCGCTTTACGCCAGGCGCGCAAGCCGCCGGAAATTACGAAAACCTTGAATCCTTCTTTGAGCAGGATCTGCGCCACACGGGCGCTAGTGGCTTCGCGTGCTCAAGTACAGTAGAGATAGATCTCGCGCTCCTTCGACAGATTCTTGACTTCCTCTTCGAGATGATTGGGTTCGAGGCGAACCGATCCCGCGATCCGCTCTGATTCAGCATCGTAATAGCCGTGGCTGCGCACGTCCGCGATTAGAATGCTGCCGGGCTCAGCCGAGGCGAGCCGGCGCCCCACTTCGTCAGCCGGAACACGCGGCGCGACGTCCAGCAAACGATAACGGCGGTAGATCACGATGCGATAGGCGACGTAGACAACCAGACCGGTACCGAGCACAACCTCGGCGGCAAAGCCGGCCGAGCGCAATCCGCGCGTGATGGCGCGCAGCGCGTCGCTGAATACATATCCCACCATGGCATATGTGCCGATATAAATCGCAGCTCCGAGAGCGTCAAAAGTCAGAAACTGCCTGGGCTTCATGCGCATGCTTCCGGCCAGCGGCGGAGACATGGTGTTGATCCCCGGAATGAACTTGGAAAATAACAAGGTCAGCTTGCCGCGCCGGTAGAAGTATTCGGCCGACCGCAAAATGCAAGTTTCCGGATTTGCCGATAGCCGGCACAAAAATCCGAGCAGCGCCCAGCCACTGACCCGGCCTGCAAAATACAAGAGAACATCGCCCGAGAGGGTAGCCAGCAAAGCCGCCGGGAAAAGAAAATAAAGGCGAAGATCGCCATAAGCGGCCACTGCGCCCGCCGTCAGTATCGCGAGCGCTGCCGGTACGGGAAGCCCAATCGCCTCCGCAAAGCAGGTGGCCGCGAGCAGCAGGTATCCGTTGTGCGAGATGAGCGAGCGCAGGTCGTCCATTCAGAAAAGTCTGAGTAGTATAGCAATGCAGATGCGCACGTTCGCGGGAAAGACGCAAACAAATCGTACGGTGAAGGACGCCACTAGCTACTAGCAGCTGGTTTCCAGCGTGCAAATAATAAACCGGAACGCCGTCCCCTGTGGACCTCTGTGTACCCCGTGGTTATGGCTTGCCTCGGCCCACGGGGGAGCCTTTCGGTGCGGCTGGATGCTGGCGGCTAGTGGCTATTTCTCCCGCGCCACAACAAACTCAGGCGCCCAAAGCAAAGCGCGCTTGATCTCCGAGTCTGGAAACACGCAGATCGCCTGCCGCGCTGATTCCGCGTAGCGAGTCGCTTCCTTGTTCGCATACTCCAGCGAGTTGTAACGATTCAGAATTGCCAGAATGTCGGCGTGAGTTACGCCATTGAAGGCGCGGTCGCGCAGCACTGCTTCGATCTGTAAACGCTCCGCGGCCGTGCAGCGCTCCAGCGCGTGGATCACCGACATCGTCGCTTTGCCTTCGCGCAGATCGCTGGCCACAGGCTTGCCGAGCACGCTTTCGGAGGCCGTGAGGTCGAGCACATCGTCGACGATCTGGAACGCCATTCCGAGATCGCGTCCGTATTGCCCCAGGCGCTCTTCTTGCTCAGCCGTCGCGCCCCCAAGAATACCGCCGACGCGCATGGACACGGAAAACAGGCAAGCCGTTTTGCGATAGATCAGGTCGAGGTGCTCTTCGAGCGAGATCGGCTTGCCGAGTTTTTCCATCTGCAACAATTCGCCCTCAACCATTTGCTGCGTCAGTTCAATCAGCACGTCGAGGATGCGAAAGTTGCGCTCCTGCACCGCAATCTTGAAAGCCTGCATGTAGAGCCAGTCGCCCGCCAGCACGCATTTTGAATTGCCCCACTGCGTGTTGGCTGCCGGGCGTCCGCGGCGAATCTCAGCCTCGTCGATGATGTCGTCGTGAACCAGCGTCGCGGTATGAATGATTTCGACGACCGATGCCAGCTTGACCGCGCCCGCGCCTTTGTACCCCATCAGTTTCGCGGACAGAAGCAACAGCGCCGGACGAATCCGCTTGCCGCCGCCCGCGCGCAGGTATTCGCCGATCTCCGTGATCGCCGGTACGTTCGAGACCGTGTCCTGCCCGAATTGCTCTTCGATGGCGACGATATCGTCGCGCAGCAGATCGAAAATTTCTTTCCCGTTAATCGCGCTGGTTGTGCTCAAGATGGTTTTAACTCTGCAATCTGACCTTCGACCTCTGTAATCTCTTTCAGTTCGTTCTGTAATTCGTAAACTGCATATCGATTCCAAAGTCCTTTTGCTTCAGCAGCGCGATGATCTGTTGCAGCGTGTCGCGATCCTTGCCGCTCACCCGGACCAGATCCGCCTGGATCGAAGCCTGCACCTTCTTTTTCGAATCTTTGATGAACTTCACAATCTCTCGCGCCTTCTCGATCGGAATCCCTTGCTGCATGGTGATTTTCTGCTTCGATGTGCTCCCGGCCGCGGGTTCGATGACTCCGTAAGTCAACCCCTTAAGCGGTACTCCGCGCTTCACCAGCTTCGCCTGAAAAATATCGTTGATCGATTTCAGTTTGAACTCATCGGCCGAGTGCAGAATGATCGCATCCTTGCCTTCGAGTTCGATCTGCGACTTCGAATCCTTCAGGTCGAAACGGGTGGTGATTTCCTTCATCGCCTGCTGTATCGCGTTCGACACTTCCTGCAAGTCGATTTTGCTGACGATGTCAAAACTATTGTCGGGCATCGGTTCTGCCTTTAAAGTCGTTAGATTATCGCGCAGGGAAGCGGCATATCGGTGAATTGCACAGACCCCTTGTTCGCCCGCGGTTAAGCTCGGCCGCGACGAAAGTCCGCCTCTGCGTACCCTTGAGGGTAACAGAAGAAACAATCTCTGGGCACGCAAAGCGCACGCAAAACAACACCCGCACATGACCAGACGGCTATCTTTTGGCGCGTTCAGAGAGTTTGAAGAATTTGCAAAAATTGTCGGCCGTTTGCCGGCCGATTTCTTCAGCCGGCAGCGCGCGTAGCTGACCGATCTGGCGCGCCGTTTCGATCACGTAGCTGGGTTCGTTGCGCTGGCCGCGATGTGGAACCGGCGCAAGGTAGGGCGAATCGGTCTCGATCAGCATGCGGTCAAGCGGCACAAATTGAGCCGCATCGCGAATGTTCTGCGCTTTGGGAAAAGTGATGTTGCCCGCGAAAGAGATCATGAAGCCGAGATCGAGCCCGCGCCGCGCATGCTCCACGCTGCCGGTAAAACAATGCAGAATGCCGCCCAGGCCGCTCGAATCCAGGTCCGGAGCGCTCCAATGTTCGGCGACCATCGCGAGGCAATCCTCCCACGCATTCTCGCTGTTATCCGACGGCCGGCAGTGGATGATGATCGGCAGCTTCGCCGCTTGCGCCAGTTCCATTTGGCGCCGGAAAACAGCTTTCTGCGTTTCGCGCGGAGAGTGATCGTAGAAATAGTCGAGCCCAATTTCTCCCCAGGCAATCACCCGGGGATGCCCCGCCCATTCCAGCATCTGCGCATCGGCGACGTCATTCGCCGAGCTTGCTTCGTGGGGATGAATCCCGACGCTCGCCCAGATCTCGGGATACTGCGGCTGACCGCTATATTTTTCAGCGAGACGAATGCCGCAGTCCGCAGTATCCGGGCCCTCCCCATTTCCGATTGCAAGATACGCCTCAATGCCGGCGGACTTGGCCCGCGCGAGAACCTCATCGCGGTCGCCGTCGTAACGCTTGCCTTCAAGATGCGCGTGGGAGTCGATGTACATCGGTCGCTCGTTAGGTAAATGCCAGGTAAATGCCGTGTAGAGACGAGGCCTGCCTCGTCTCACGGCGTGCGCCATTTACGCTGCGGGCAGAGCCGCGGCAGGCCGCGTCTCTACGACGAAGCTCGGGGGCTACTTCAACCGCGCCCCTATCGGTATATCTTCCAGAAAGCTCGCCAGCACCGGCTTTCCGCCTTCAACCGACGCGGCGACGATCATGCCATTTGATTCCAGACCGCGCAATTTTCGCGGAGCGAGATTGGCCACGATTACGACCTTCCGCCCAATCAGCGATTCGGGCTCATACGCTTCCGCGATGCCAGCGACTAATTGCCGAACCTCGGTCCCGAGGTCGACCTCCAGACGCAGAAGTTTGTCCGCGCCTTTCACGCGCTCCGCCACCTTCACCTGGGCAACGCGCAGTTCAATCTTTGTGAAGTCATCGATGCTGATTTTGCCGTCGGGAACTGCGGCTGGCGGCTTGGCCGCGGCCGTGGGCTGAGCCTGACTCGGCGTGACCACCGAGGCGCTCGACGTCCCCGCCGTTGCCGCGCCGGCGCCCGGCTGGACCGGTGAGCCACCCGCTGCTGCATTTGCCTCTTCCATTTTCTGCATCCTCTCAACTGCCGATTTATCCGCCCGCGGAAACACGCCGCTCACATCGCCCAGCTTTGTGCCGAGATGCAACTGTCCCCAGCGTAATTGCGTAAGGTCGAATTTCCCGATCTCACCGAGCCCCATCTGCGCCCAGATCTTCGCCGTCGATTCCGGCATCACCGCATGCGCGAGCGCGGTCACTATTCGCAGAGCCTCTGCGCTGGTGTAGAGAACTGTCGCCAGACGCTGCCGGCTTTCCTCGTCCTGCTTCTCGCCGAGCGCCCACGGCTCGTTTTCAACGATGTACTTATCCACGGCCGAGACCAATCCCCAGGCCGCTTCGAGCGCCTTCGAAAACTGATACTGGTCGAAATACGCGCCGAAATCCGTGATCGCTTTCCGCGCCGTCTCGACAATCGCATCGTCCTGCGGGGTGTGCGCGGCGTGCGAAGGGTAGGGAACTTCCCCTTTAAAATAGCGCGTGATCATGGTCAGCGTGCGGCTGGCGAGATTGCCGAGCCCGTTGGCGAGATCCGCGTTATAGCGCTGCACCAGCGCGTCGAAACTGAACGAGCCATCCTGCCCAAATACAATTTCGCGCAGCAGAAAATAACGCAGCGCATCCGTGCCCAAAACATCCACGATCGTCTCGGCCCGTACGATGTTGCCGCGCGACTTCGACATCTTGTTCTCTTCAAACAACAGCCAGCCATGCGCCGTGATGCCTTTGGGCAAGGGCAGACCCGCGGCCATCAGAAACGCCGGCCAGTACACGCAATGGAAGCGGACGATCTCCTTGCCGATCATGTGCACGTCGGCGGGCCAGTACTTCTCATACTTACTCGTGTCGTTCGATCCGTAGCCCAGCGCAGTGATGTAGTTCGCCAGCGCGTCGAGCCACACATAGATAACGTGCTTGGGATCATCCGGCACCGGAATGCCCCACGAAAAAGTGCTGCGGCTGATGGAGAGATCGCGCAGCCCGCCGCTCACAAATGAAAGAACCTCGTTGCGCCGAGTCTCCGGCCGGACGAAATCCGGCTGCTCGGTGTACAGCTTGATCAATCGCTCCTGAAACGCCGAGAGCTTGAAAAAATAGTTCTCTTCTTTCACCGTTTCCGTTGGCCGCCCGCACTCCGGGCAAGGCTCACCCGGGCCGACCGAATCCACGTAGAGTTCGTCAAACACGCAGTATTGGCCGGTGTAATGGCTCTTGTAGATGTAGCCTGCGTCCGCAATCCGCTTCCAAAGGGCCTGCACGCCCTGCTTGTGCCGCGGCGATGTCGTACGGATGTAATCGTCGTAGCTCAGCCCCATGCGGTCCCAGAGCCCGCGAAATTGCGCCGACACCTCGTCGGTCAACTGCTGCGGCGTCTTGCCCGCAGCCGCGGCTGCACGCTCAATCTTCTGTCCGTGCTCATCTGTGCCGGTGAGAAACCAGGTGTCGTCGCCCAGCATGCGATGGCGGCGAGCAATGGTGTCGCAAGCAATCGTGGTGTAGGCGTGTCCGATGTGCGGGCGCGCGTTGACGTAATAAATCGGAGTCGTGATGTAGAACTTCTTGCTCATTACCCTGCCTTTGCCTGTGTGTTGCGAAATTACGGCCGCCGACAATCTGTTCGCAGCTCGATCTTCAACCCCTGCCGTTCTGCGAGAACGCTCGTAGCGCCTCCTGCATCACGGTCTTCAACGGCACATGATGTTCGGTCGCGATCCGCCGGCAATCCTCAAATTCCGGAGCGTAATTCGAAACTGTGCCGTTCAGATTCGCAATCTTGATGCGCACCGGCCCCCACGAGGTCTCCACCGTTTCCCATCGCCGCACCAGCACCTGCCGCGCTTCGTCGCGCCGCCGGACTCCCAGCGTCGTGGTCTCGGCAAACATGATTTTTGTCAGCCGATCCGCATCCTCTGGCTTGGCCAGAACCGTAATCAGCGTCCCGGGACGATTCTTCTTCATCTGCACCGGCACGCTGAACACATCGAGCCCGCCCTCGGCCAGCAACCGCTCCATGGCATAGCCGAGCACCTGCGGATTCAGATCGTCGAGGTTCGCTTCGAGGACGGCGATGCGATCGGTTGACGCCCCGTCCGTCGCACCGTGCGCATAAGCGTCAATCTCCGCCGACGCCGCCTCACCCACAGTGAGCCGCAGTAGATTCGGATGATCCGCAAACTCGCGGCTGCCCGCGCCATAGCCCGCCCTTTCGATCTTCATCCTGGGGAATGCGGCGAATCGCGTGACCAGCGTTTTCACGATGGCCGCCCCCGTCGGCGTGACCAACTCAACCTGCGGCCCCGAGGAATAGACCGGCGCTCCGCCCAGCAGTTTCACAGTGGCCGGAGCGGGAACCGGCAGCGTCCCGTGCGCGCACTTCACGGTGCCTCCGCCAACGTTGAGCGGCGAGCAAACCCATTCATCCACACCGACCGACTCGGCGCCGACGGCAGCGCAAACGATATCCACCATCGCATCGACCGCGCCCACCTCGTGAAAGTGCACTTGCTCGATCGCAGTATTATGAATTTCAGCCTCGGCCGCACCCACCGCTTCGAAGATGCGGATCGCGGTGGCCTTGGCGGTAACGCTGATCGCGGCCCTTTTGATGATGGAGCGAATCTCCGTCAACCCCCGGCCGTGAGCGTGCTCGTTAGCATGGTCATGCTCGTGCTCGTGCGTATGACTCGCGTGCACATCGGGCGGGTGTACGTGCCAGTGCGCATGCCCGAGCGAGTCAGCGTGCTCATGCGAATGCGCAACCTCCGCTGACCGCTGCTGCTCCCAGTAAACCTCGCGCGGCAGATCCTTCTCGCCATGTGCGTAAACGTCAACCTTGGTAGCCGCTATCCCTCCGCGCATCACCCGCGAGACTTCCAGGCGCGCGCCAAGATCGAGCGCCGCAACTGTTTTTTCCAGCAGTTTCGCCGGAACTCCGGCGTCCACCAGCGCGCCCAGAAACATGTCGCCGCTGATGCCGGAAAAACAATCGAGGTAGGCAATGCGCATAGGAAACCGGTCGTCCGTCGATGGTCGTCGGTCATCAGTAGCTCGATGCGGAGAAAAGCTCAAACTGTCCGCGCATTCCAGCGCGTCGCCACAGTGGACGACAGCTTTTCGAACTCGCGAACGACTGACGACCGGCGACCGACGACGAATTTTCATCATAGGGAACGCTCTTCCCCGGCGTCAAACCCGCGTCGTGCCGCGTCTTTGTTAGAATCACTGTTTCTTCAATCATTTAGAGGTTTTTCTTGCACCGACAGCTCGAACGCCGACTCATCGACGCCGTGCGCGAATTCTTGCGCCGCACCTATCAACTCGAAATTGCAAATATCGTGGTCGAGCAGCCTCCGAAAATTGAGTTTGGAGAATACGCGCTCCCCATCGCCTTCGAACTCGCCCGCAAACTGCGCAAGGCTCCCCGGAAAATTGCCGAGGAGATCGTCGCCGGAATTGGCCCCGTGCCGGGCATCGAGAAATTTGAGGTCGCCGGCGCCGGATACATCAACGTGCGCATCAATCGCGCCGAAGCGGCCGCAACTCTTGCCGCCGATCAAGCTCCGGCCGCCGATGTGCCCAACGGCAAGGTCCTCGTCGAGCACTCCAGCATCAATCCCAACAAAGCCGCGCACATCGGCCATCTGCGCAACGCCATCCTCGGCGACACGTTCGTTCGCCTCCTGCGCTTTGCCGGCAGGGAAGTCGACGTTCAAAACTACATCGACAACACGGGCGTCCAGGTCGCCGACGTCGTTGTCGGATTCCTCAACGTCGAAAAGAAATCTCGCGCCGAGATCGAAGCCCTAGCAGCCGCCCCTCATTTTGATTTTTATTGCTGGGACCTCTACGCCAGCGTTTCCCGCTGGTACGCCGAGGACAAGCAGAACCTGGCCGCCCGCGCCGCCACGCTGCACGCCATCGAGCAAGGGAACAACGAGACCGCCCGAATTGCCGAGCTGATTTCGATCGCCGTGCTGCGCCGCCATCTCGAAACCATGCAGCGACTCGACATCGAATACGATTTCCTGCCGCGCGAGAGCGAAATTCTTCACCTGCACTTCTGGGATGCTGCATTCACCAAGCTCAAAGAAACTGGCGTGCTCACTTACGAAAGCGAGGGAAAGAACAAAGGATGTTGGGTGATGCGGCGCGCCGGAACTGCAAAATCTGAAGCCGCAGAGGACGCAGAGGACATCGCTGAGGACGCCGAGAAAAACACTGAGGTCGTGAAAATCTCCGAGGAAGACCAGAAAGTCATCGTTCGCTCCAACGGCACCGTCGGCTACGTCGGCAAAGACATCGCCTACCACATGTGGAAGTTTGGCCTGCTGGGCCGCGACTTCAGCTATCGCAGATTCTTCCGCTATCCCAATCAGCACGATTGCTGGATCTCCACCACGCCCGACGATCCCGGGGCCGCGAAAGATCATCCGCACTTCGGCGACGTCGCCGAGATTTACAACGTCATCGACGCGCGCCAATCCGAAGCGCAGAACACGGTGATCGAAGCTCTCCGCGGCCTCGGTCACGACGAAGCCGCCGACCGATACACCCATTTTTCCTACGAAATGGTCGCCCTCACCCCGCGCTGCGCCGCCGAGCTAGCCTACGAATTAAGCGAAGAAGAGAAAGCTCGCCCGTGGATCGAGGTCTCCGGCCGCAAAGGTTTCGGTGTCAAGGCGGACGACCTGCTCGACGCTCTCATCGCCTCCGCCCGCCAGGAAGTTGACTCGCGCCATCCCGAACTACCCGACCGCGACCGCGCCGCCATCGCCACCCAAGTCGCCATCGGCGCGCTGCGTTACTTCATGCTCAAATTCACCAAGCCCTCGGTAATCGCCTTCGATTTCAAAGAAGCGCTCAGCTTCGAAGGCGAGACCGGCCCCTACGCGCAATACGCAGTCGTTCGCGCCACCAACATCTTCCGCAAGGGCGGATTGGATCCCGACGCGTTCCTATCCGACCTAGTGAGCCAAGTCTCCACTGCCGATTTCGCAAAGTATCTCGCCGGCGAATCCGGCAACGGCATCTGGGAACTCTGGCTGGCCGCTGCGAAAACGTCCTACATAGTCGGCCAATGCATCGCGACCACCGAGCCCGCCTATCTCGCCAAGCACGCCTTCCAACTGGCGCAGCTCTTCAACACCTTCTATCACCAGCATCCGATTCTCGCCGAGCCCGACGAAACCAGAAAGCGCTTCCTGCTGACGACAGCCGCCGTAGTTCGCCGCGAACTAAACCGCATTCTGGAAATCATGGGAATCACCGTGCCTCCAGTCATGTGACATTCCTTCTACGCACGACAACGCCAACAATCGTTCCAAGAAATCCCAAAGCAGAAATCCCAACAAAGGTTCTAATCCGCGTGCATCCGTGTAAATCCGTGGGGAAGAATTTGATCTGCAAACCCGCCACCGTATAAAAATTCCACCCTCCATTACTCGATTGCCCGTACCTCAGCCCGCCATCTTTTCCGCACAACCCCGCTAACCCATTGATTATCAAGGTTATTACTGCAACGGTTCTCCCGAATCAATTGGCACCCTTCGTGCTTTAATAAGCATCGAAAGGTAGTCGTAGCAAAAGCAATATTTGGGCAAGGAGCCCCTTAATCGAATGAAGCAACTTTCATTGACCCTAATGCTGGCGTTAGCCGTCGCCGCATCCATCGGCTGCACAACCAAGAATTATGTGCGTCAACAGACGACGCCTCTGATCAACAAGACCAACGAACTCGACGACATGACGGCCCAGAATACCAAGGCCATCAAAGACGTCGACCAGCGCGCCCAGGCCGGCATTCAGACCGCCCAGAACAACGCGAACCAGGCCGACCAGAAAGCCCTCGCCGCCGGCCAGAGCGCCGACCAGGCGCAAATGGCCGCCAACACCGCAGAGCAGCGCGTCGATATGCTGACCAACACGGTCGTCAATCTCGACAACTATCGTCCGGTCGCCGAAACCTCGGTCCACTTCGGCTTCAATAAAGACAACCTCACCAAGGAAGCCCGCGAAGCCATCGACCAGTTGGCCGAGAGTGTCGCGTCCACCAAGGGTTACATCATCACGGTGGAAGGCGCGACCGACTCCGTAGGCGGTGCCGACTACAACTACGAGCTCAGCCAGCGCCGCGCCGACGCGGTCATTCAATACCTGGCCTCGGAGAAGAACATTCCGGCCTACAAGATTTATCTGATCGGCCTCGGCAAGGACAAGCCGGTCGACTCCAACAAAACGTCAGCCGGCCGCGCGAAGAATCGCCGCGTTGACATCCGCCTGATGACCAACACCGGCGCCGGAACGCAAACTCAGGAAAATCCGTCGGCCAGCGCCGCTCCGCCATCGCTATAAGTTCTCCCTCCTCCCCGGAGGATTTAGCCAAAACAGGCCGCCCGAAATAGGCGGCCTGATTTTTTTGCGTCAAGGCGCGAGCCAGCGTTGCAACGCGCCGCCTCGACCAGCCAATCTGAAAGCGCGCTAAAATATACTGACGATGAACCGTCTCGCTGTCCTCGCGTCGTTGTTGTTGCTTGCCGCGGCCTGTGCTCTGGCGCAGCAGCCTGCGGGCTCGAGTGCGTCGAACCCGAGTTCCGCGAACCCGAGTTCCGGAAATCAAGGTTCCGCCCAGCAAAACCCTACTCGCGCAAGCTCCGCTCAAAAAGATTCCGTCAGCCAACCCAAGTCCGGTCGCAAAACCTCCGATCAACTTAGCGACGACCAGGAAAGTTCCAGCCGCGACACGCGCATCGACACCACTCCTCCCAAAGACGACGCCAAGAATCATCCCTTCAGCCAGGACGCCGTCTCCGATCTCGAAGCCCCTCCACCCTCCGCTTCCAATTCTGATGTCCAGGAGTTCCATCCCTGGAATCCATACAAGGCGAACAAAGATATTCAGGTAGGCGACTTTTACTTCAAGCGCAAAAACTACAAGGGCGCGCTCGACCGCTACCAGGAGGCCCTCTACTACAAGCAGAACGACGCGGTAGCCACCTTCCGCCTGGGCGAGTGCGAAGAAAAGCTGGGTCACAAGGCGGAAGCAAAAAAATACTTCGAGGAATACTTGAAGATCCTGCCGGAAGGACCTCTAGCGAAAGACGCCCACGCGCAGCTGGCCAAACTGGAAAAAGCTAAGTAGTCCGAGGGGCTTTCCATCCCAAGGGCGCGCCATTCTAAAAATCGCGTTCTGGCGATTTTAGAGTGGGGACTTTTGCCGATCAGTGACTTCTTGAGGCTGCATTCTCGGGTCCGCCTTCACCAACCTCTCAGCTAATCTCCATCTGTTTCCTGTAATGTTCCAGGGCCCGCTCAACCCCGCGTGGGTGTTAAGACACTGAAAACACACGGGTCACGATTTTACTTAGGTCATCCTTGGAGTCCTGCTAGAATCTTGAATTTTTCTTGAGCCAATCCCCCCTCGTTTCTCGCATGTGCAGATAGGGAAGCAACTGGAAAGCTGGCCCTTCCAGGGTGATTTGGCACGAGGTAAACGGAACGCTCAGGTTTTTGGGCTCTGCCTTTCAGCAAGCGACCTGGATACGGGTGGTCCTGGGGAGGGATCACCCGCCGGTCGTCTGTTGACCTGCTAGCTCGTAAATCGAACAGTCTCAGCCTGGAAATCTAGAAGAGGAGATTTATGAAAAAAGCGTTCATCGCAATTTCTTGGTTTACGGGAACGGCCTTCTTTGTGTTGATGTTCCTGGCCGTGACGGCGATGGTATCGCCTGCCCAAACCTTTAGCACGCTGGCGAATTTCGACAACACCAACGGCGCTAATCCAATTTCGTCTCTGATCCAGGGCGCCGACGGGAACCTCTACGGGACAACTGGCAGTGGCGGGAGCGGCAGCTTCTGCTTCGTGCATGGAGGGTGTGGCACGATCTTTCAAATTACTCCGGCGGGCACGCTAACGACGCTGTACAACTTTTGCTCCCAAAGCGGATGCACCGACGGCGTCTTCCCTTACGGTGGGCTGGTGCAAGGCACCGACGGGAACTTCTACGGGACAACCAATGGCGGCGGGTTTGGCGAGGGCACGGTTTTCAAACTCACCCCGGGCGGTACGCTGACGACGCTGCACATCTTCGAGGGAGATGACGGCTCCGCGCCAAGGGGCACGTTGGTGCAAGGCACGGACGGGAACTTCTACGGGACAACATACGGCGGCGGGGCAAACGGCGAAGGGTCGGTTTTCGTAATTACGCCAAATGGCACCCTGACCACACTGGCCAGCCTGGGCCAAGAAGATGAGGGGGGCGCTCCTGTCGCAGGGCTGGTACAAGGCACGGACGGGAACTTCTACGGGACGGCCACCCATGGCGGGAACGAAAATGGCATGGTATTCAAAGTTACCCCGACGGGCACATTCACTATGCTGTACAGCTTTTGTTTGCAAAGCGGTTGCCCGGACGGCATGTCCCCGTTCGCAGGGCTGGTGCAAGGCGCCGACAGGAACTTCTACGGGGCAACCAGCGGTGGCGGGGACTTGAACTCCTGCTCCCTGGAGCAAGGCTGCGGTACGATCTTCAAAATCGCTGCTGACGGCACCCTGATCACGTTACACGCCTTTGACTTCTCGGACGGCTTCAATCCTCAAGGGACGCTCGCCCTAGGCAGCGATGGGAACTTCTACGGGACCACATACGATGGCGGCGCCAACAGCTTCGGCACGGTTTTCGCGGTTACTCCGACGGGCACGCTGACCACGCTGCACAGTTTCAATCAAACTGACGGTTCCATGGCTTACGCCGGGTTGGTGCAAGCCACGAACGGAAAGTTCTACGGGACCACCGCCAATGGAGGTACCAGCAGCAATTGCGACGGCGGGTGCGGGACGGTCTTCAGCCTGGACGTGGGGCTGGGCGGCGGGGGCGCAGTCACACTCTCGCGCGCAACGCTCACTTTTGCCAAACAGGGGATCGACACGACTAGCGCCTCGAAGGTAATCACGTTGACAAACACCGGGACCGTTCCGGTGGCGATCAACAACGTCGCGACCATTGGGGACTTCGCGGTTTCGGCCAATACCTGCGGCTCGGCACTGGCGGTGGGCAAGAAGTGCAAGATCAGTGTCACCTTCACGCCCACGCAACTGGGCCTGTTGACGGGCACTCTTACGATCACCGACAACGCTGCCAACGGCCCGCAGACGGTGGCGCTGTCGGGCACTGGCGTACCACCGGTCACGCTGAGTCCCGCCAGCGCTACCTACCCGAAGCGGACGGTGGGCACGACGAGTCCGGCAAAAACTTTTACCTTGACCAATTACCAGAGCATAACCCTGGACAGCATCGCGATTGGGACGACCGGGGACTTCGCGGTGTCGGCGACGACCTGCACGACGAGCTTGCCGGCGAGGGGGAAGTGCAAGATCAGCGTGACCTTCACGCCGACAGGAACGGGGACGAGGACCGGGCAATTGAGCGTGAGCGACAGCGCCAGCAACAGCCCGCAGACGTCGAGTCTGACCGGCACCGGCAAGTAAAGTAAAATCGATCGACTGCTTTCCATCAGCCCCGCAGAGATGCGGGGCTTTTCTTAGTCGTCCTTGCGCAGACGCCCCCCCGACATTCTGGCAGACGGCTGATTAGATAACCGTGTCGGCTCCCCAGCCGCCGAGTAAACTTGGTGCGCTCAAGCAACCAGGGCTCGGAGGAAAGGAGCCGGGCACATGAAGATTGTAGGTTGTGATTTACATATGCGCTATCAGCAGGTGGCGGTGCTAGATCGAGAGACAGGCGAGTTGGTCGAGCACCTATCTAGCTGCAATGAAGCTGAAGTGCAATCCATAGGCAGGCCACCAATGGAAATTCAACGCTTCCTTTCGTCGAAAACAATAACAATTCAGGTCTTCTTGTAGACGAAAGGTCGAGGTTTTCCTATGCTGATTGTCGAAACCAGGATGATCACTATAGGAGCAGATTACCATCCGGGCTTTCAGCAAATTGGGGCCAGCGCAGCCCATTTGGGAATGGCCTGGGTGCTCAGACGAATCCCATGGCCTTCAACTCCGGTCTTAGGGTTCCAGTTCCAGGCGCCGCAGCAAATCCTCGAAACGAGGGTCGCTCCGAATCGGGTCGTAGATGGGATCGACCTTCAGGTTCATCACTGCATTGGAGTGATCCGAATAAGCGCGCTGCAGCTGTTCGAAGAATCGGTTTTTGTCGACGTTGCCCAAATAAGCCACCAACGAAGTCGCCAGTCGCTGCGGATTTGAGGCGGAGATCCGATCCAGTTTCACCATCGCTTGGCGGGCATTCTCTGCCTGACCTGAGCGGCTATAGACGACCGCTTCCCACGCCAACGTCCATGGTCCTTCCTCTTGCGCTGCCCATCGCTCGAGAAGCTGGGCGGCTTCTCGATATCTGCCCAGTTGCACATAGATAGGCACCATTGAGTACCGCGCATAATTATCGGTCGGATTGAGTTCGAACCCCGACTGGCATTCTCTCAATGCGCTTTCATACTGGCGCGAATAATAAAAGATCATCGCCCGATCCCTGGCGATGATCAGGGATAAAGGATCCAGCTGTTGTGCCCGTTTGCTCTCACCAAATGCTTCCTCGAAGCGCCCCTGCCAGGCAAGAAACTCGGCATACCACTGGTGCGCGGTTGCATATTGCGGATTGAGTTGAATCGCGCGCTGGAATTCCCTTTCGGCACCCGGCCAGTCGTAATCGTAGTTTTCTTTGATCAGGCCGAGTGAGGCGTGCGCTTCTGCAAGACTCTCGTCCAATTGCAGCGCCCGCAAGGCTGCAGCTCGCGCTTTAGGCATCAGCTCGTTCTGTGGTCCAACATACCAAGTGCTCATCAGGCTGAAAGTGTCCGCCAGCCCGGCATAGGCACGGCCGTAATCGGGGTTCTTGTCGATCGCCTGCTGAAAGTAATTGGCTGCCTGTCGAAATCCCTCCGCCGTCCTCTTATTCCAGAAATACCGGCCTTTCAGGTACAGGTCATACGCTTCGTAGAACTTCGTCCCCGAACCAGGGGCAGCCGCCTGGGCCGCTTCAATGTTCCGACGTCCGCTGAGGCTAAACTCGATTTCATTGCCGACTTCACGCGCAATCTCGGTCTGAAGGGAGAGCAGGTCTTTTAAATCGCGGTCATATTCGCGAGCCCAGAGGTGGCTTTGGTCCTCTAATTTGATGAGCTGGGCCGAGATGCGGACACGGCCGACATCTCGACGGACGCTGCCTTCGATCACGTATTGAACCCCGAGTTCGTTGCCGATTTGACGTAGCGGCTCGGTGGTGTGCTTGTAGTGCATGACCGAAGTACGCGCGATGACGCCAATGTGGGCCGGGTCGAGATTTCCGAGCTGGCTAATCATTTCCTCGGTGAGGCCATCGCTGAAATAGTCTTGCGCGGGGTCGCCGGTAAAGTTTTCAAACGGCAATACGGCGAGCATGGAGCGGCCGGCGGCGGCAACTGGCGACGATGGCTGGCGCGTTTGGAAGTAAACCACGACCGCCGCGGTCACTAGGATAACGAACGCCATCAATCCGGTGGGACGCCAGGAACGCCGCTGGTTGTGCGCCTGTACTCTGAAATTTCCGCCTGCGGCAAGATCTGTTGACGCAGTCAACGCCATGTCGGGCACCACTGGATTTTCGGCGGACAATAATGCCGCAGCAGCCTCGACGGAAGTTGGAGCGGCAGGTGCCTCGGAAGATTCTCCAGACGACGGCGCGACCGGCGCGATGAATTTGTAGCCAAAACCAGTCACCGTCTGAATAAACCGCGGGTCCTCGGAGTCATCCCGGAGCACCTGACGGATTTTTCGCACTGCGCCGTTGATGCTGTTATCAGTATCGAGAAAAACACCGTTCCCCCATACGCGCTCGATGATCTGTTGGCGGGTGACAACCTCGCCCCTCATTTCGAGCAAAAGAAGGAGAATTTCGGTGGGAATGCGTTCCAACTTGAGGGAGTGGCCTGCCCGCGAAAGCTTCAGCGTGTGCTGATCGAGTTCAAAGTTTTGCCCAAATCGGATTAGTTGCTTCGCCATGAGCCAATCCCCCGCTGGAGGGCAACGATTAGATTACCGCATTCGGGCGGCCCTGGATGTCGAATCTCACGTTTTGCCTCGCAACAATGAGTATGTCCACCAAAGCGCCTAATAAACAGTTCGAGATATGGCAGTTGCTGACAAGCACCAGGCTCGACAGGCATCGCGATCTCCCACGTTTTGTTCCAGATATCGGGACAGAAGGATTAATGCAACCGACATGTTACCGCTATTGGAAACCTGTCGCGTTTCAACGAGTATGCCTAGCGAGCCCAGCCAGGTGGCGCCAGGCTTCTCGCGAAGTGAGCGCAGATGGCGACAAGGGCAATCTCAAGCAGATTGAATCTCAGGAGAAAACAGATCATGAAAACGAATTGGAACAAGAAGAATCTGACGTTATTGGGGGCAGGCGCCTGCGCGATCCTTCTGGTGTCGGTTGCCGCCTTTGCGGTCCCCGTGAACCAGGTTTTCCGGTTCACCGGCTCACCTTTTTCGGAAACCGGAGCGTGCTGTTCCAACTGGAGCGGCTTATTGGTAACCATCACCGAGCCGAAAGCTGTGGCCCCGATCATCGTGGGTTTCAATATGGATTACCGGGCCACGGGTGAGGGGGAGATCGGCCTTAGCTTGAACAATGGGACCTGCTTATTCTACGGGTCAGCCCGGCTCCCTGAATTCAGCACCGGATCGGGCAGCGATGAACCGTTCGGCAACATCAACTACCAGTGGGTCATCAATCCATCTGACGGGTTAAAAACCGGCAAGAACACAATCGGAGTATGTGGCGGCGGTTCATTTGGACAAAGCCAAACGATTGTAGTCGGGTTCAATACGCTCACAGTGCAGATTTCGAAATAATCATCGACCTAGCCGGGTGCCCCACCCTTCATTTTTTGAAGGGTGGGATGCCACATGCGCCGACCGCTCGGGATCTTCGTTGGCAGGCCGATCTAGCTTTCGCGTTCAGCAACGACGGCAAACTTCACGCCCAGCGCGTGCAGGACGGAGTTGATGGTCTCAAAGCGTGGATGCGCGCCCGCACTAAGTGTTTTGTACAGGCTCTCGCGGCCCAGTCCTGCATCTTTGGCAATTTGCGCCATACCTCGCGCTTTGGCTACATCGCCGAGCGCGGCGACAAATACCTCGGGGTTCGGGTCTTCGGCCGCCGCCGAAAGATATTCTGCAATCACCGCGTCGTTATCGAGATATGCCGCCGCATCGAATGGCTTGTAAGTTGCCTTCTTTTTATTCAAACATGTTTAAGTGTATCCGAGTGGATACATCCATGCAAGCGCACCGGGTGGTTCAGATCGAGACCCTGCATTCCCTCCGACTTTCGTGGCGCCACCCAACCCCGGGTGCCCGCGTCTCCGTGGTTTTGGAGACGCGGGTGTTTGCGACTATTCTGGACGGGTAGGCGCTCCTACGCCGCCTCGCGGCTCTCTTTTTTCTTTGGAGCGAGAATCCCCTCAATCTGCTGAATGTGATTCAAATCATGCCCCGCAATCATCTTCACGATGTGCTCGATGCTTTCCTGTCCGCGCTCGGAATGCATCCCAAAGTGTTTCCACTGCTCAGGCGTCAGCGTCTTGAGCAGCGCCAGATTTGCTTCACGGTTCACGCGATGCTGGACCAGGTCCTTGCGCACATCGCGCTCGCCATAATGCAGGCTGGCATTCCACGCATTCTGATCGTAGGCCTGCACCTCGCTTCCCGGAGCCCCAAGAATCGAGCGCATGCGCCACCCGATCACAATCTCAGAGTCGGCGAGGTGCGCGATAATTTCAGCGACCGACCATTTTCTCGGGCGCTGGCTTCTTGCGCAGTTTCGCCGGGCGGACGCCCCTAATCAGTCGTTCGAGTTTTTTCGGCGTCGCGGCTTGAAGTTTAAGCGCATCCTGACCCGCGTGTGCGACAGGATGCGTTGCGTGTATTGTTGCGCAGTTTCGTTCACGGGAGACTCTCCTTAGCCAATTACTGTCCAAATCATTGCAGGCTCATCTTACTTATTTGACGTCTGCAGCCGCGTCAATGTTTGCGCCACCTGCATACCTTGTCAAGTTGACAAAATCACCTCGCAGGAACCCACATAAAATGCGAAGCGAATTAGCAAGTCCTTATTCTGCAGCCTTGCGGCCTAAGTGCTTCATCTTCAACCGTCGAACCAAAGTCCTGCTACCCCTGATTCTGATAGTTCAGGAAAGACTGGAAAAGAGCGCCACCACTACAAGAAGGTAAACATCAATCAAACGAAAAACACCAGATTTGATGTTTTATCGACCACCCGAAAATCAGCTTTATTTTCGGCTCGGATGTTCTCATTTTATTCGCCAAAGCGCAACTGGTTTTCACGCTTCCTATAGCCTGCTTTCCCGACCGCCGCGAGCCAGAATTAGCCCGGCAGACGGCTCGACCCGAGGTCAAAATAACGGTCATTCCCCCGGATCCAGGAATCCACCCAAACCTGTGCCACAAAGGGCATTGCAAAGAACTTCCCCGGTGCTATATCTTGCATTGACCATTGGTCAAGCTGATTCGTGGTCAGACCAGATTCAAGGGGGCCCATTTTGGAGGGAATTGTCAGCAGTTTGGCGAAACCGGCCCAACTAAGGAGGGACGTAAAGCCACGTCCGCGATCGGAAGCGAAGCGGGCGCGCATTGTTGAGGTCGCCATTCGGCATTTTGCCGATCGCGGGTACAGTGCGGCTCGCGTCGAAGACATTGCCGCGCAGCTTGGAATCGCCAAGGGATCCGTGTTTCAGCATTTCAAGAGCAAAGACGGCCTGTTTTTTCGAGGCCTACAAAAAAGCGGTATTGTCGTTTCCGAAGTACCTGGAGGTTCCGGCTGAGTTGCAGGAGCGCAGGATTTTTTGACGTGCTGCGCTACTGGCTGGGGCGCACCGAATATATGGTGCGCGACAACCTGGCGTCGTATCGGATTTATCTCGTCGGCAATTACGGGACCGACCTGGCGCTGCGTCGGGAAATTAATCGTTTTCTGGTGACCGAGGATCCCTACGGCTGGCGCGAGTTCGTGAATTTCGGCGTGCAGCGCGGCGATCTGCGTTCGGATCTTGACGTCGACATGATGGGCTCGATCCTGGAGTGGACGATGGATCGATTTCAGGATGCGTTGCTGACCGAGGAATTGGATCCGGGATTATTCCGCAAGACTGGGCCCGTACCGGAGAAGAAAGAAGCGCGCATTGAGCAGTTTCTGGAACTCCTGCGGCGCGCGATTGGATCGGAGACAGGGCAGGTGCAGGCCGGGAAGGCGTGAAGGCTACGCGAGAGGCACTTATTGCGCCCCAGCCCCTAAAGGGGCGGCTGATCGCAGGCTCCCGGCATCGCTAAAGCGATGCCCTGATACGAACCTATGCCCTGATACGAACCTATGCCCTGATACGAACCTATGCCCTGATACGAACCTATGCCCTGATACGAACCGATGCCCTGATACGAACCGATGCCCTGATACGAACCGATGCCCTGATACGAAGCGATGCGCTGATACGAACCGATGCCCTGATACGAAGCGATGCGCTGATACGAAGAGGAGTTTTTCCGCAAAAGGAAATTGTCGAGAGGAAATTATGAAGAGCGAGGCCTTGCAGGCTGAGAGGACAATCGCGCAGGCTTGCACTTCGATGTCGCCTTCGGTGGCGCCAGTCGCTGACATCGTTGCGGGCTATGACGCAAGCGCTCCGCTGGCTGAGGCTTCGACCATTCCGGCGCCTTGGTATTTCGATGCCCGTATTGCTGAATTGGAGCGGCAGACGGTCTTCTCGCGATCCTGGCAGTTGATGGGTCGCGTTGACCAGGTGGCTGAGCCTGGCCAGTTCGTCACCGCACAGATCGCGGGGGAGCCCCTGGTCGCTGTGCGCGGCAATGATGGCGTGCTGCGAGCGTTCTTTAACGTATGTCGGCATCATGCGGCCGCTGTTGTAACTGAGCCTTGCGGACAAGCCGCTATTCTGCATTGTCCGTATCACGGATGGAACTATGGGCTCGACGGTTCGCTCAAAGGGTATGCCGGAGTTCGAGGGCGTCAGAAATTTCGATCGTCAAGAGAACGGCCTGGTTCCGGTGAAGGTCGAAACCTGGGAGCAGTTCGTCTTCGTCAACCTCGACTCGAACGCCGCGCCGCTGGGCGAGTTTCCTGGGTGGGCTGGCAAAGCGAGTCGCACCGCTCGGCTTGAGCAAGCTGCATTACTTCACGACGAAGACTTATGACATTCGCTGCAACTGGAAAGTCTTCGTCGACAACTATCTCGACGGCGGCTATCACGTGCCGCACCTTCACAAGGGGCTGAACTCGGTGCTCGATTACAAGCAGTACACGATCGAGAACGAAGACCGGTATTGCCTGCAATCGAGCCCCATGGTGACGTCCGCTGAAGATGCCGCGACCGGCGCGACGCGCAAGGGCGATCGCGCTTGGTACTTCTGGCTCTATCCGAACTTCATGTTCAATTGCTATGAAGGCTACCTGGATACGAACCTGGTGATCCCGCTCGACGTCGATCATTGCCGCGTGGTTTTCGATTTTTACTTCAGCGACGTGAGCGAAACGGCGCGTGCCTACAACGAAGAGAGTGTCGCAGTTGGCAATCGCGTGCAGGATGAGGATCTCGGAATCTGCGAGGCCGTGCAACGCGGCCTCAAATCGCGGGCCTATGGAGCGGGACGGCTTTCAGTGCGGCGCGAAGCGGGGGAGCAGTGGTTCCACAAACTACTGGCGGCGGATTTGAAGAGCGGGCTGTAAGTCCATACCTTAAATTCGATTAGCAGCTTTCGACCCGCGGTGAAATCGTAAATCTCACACAGAGTTGATTGGGGAGCTGTCTTGTGGGGCTCCTTTAGCGAGTGCCCGGCCCGCCGCCAGGTGGCGGCATGTGGGGGTCGTGGGGTTGGGCCGGGCAATGCCAGTTACTTCTCTGTGTCTATTAATGATTACTTTATACAACTGAACAATTCTTGAGGCTGTGACCGCCGTCACACTTGGATGTGACAGATAGGCAACACTGGACGTGATCGATGTCACCGCGCCCGCAGCGCATAAGCTCTAAGTTGGGGTGACGGTGAGGAAAGGAATCACAAGTCAATGGCATACGTAATTACCGATAGCTGCATTAAAGATAATCTTTGCGTTGATGTTTGCCCAACCGATTGCATTCACCCTAAGGCGGACGAACCCAAGGTCGAAGAAGTAAGCCAGCTGTTTGTCGATCCGGAGGGCTGCATCGACTGCGGCGCCTGCGTGCCGGCCTGCGGGTCCGACTCGATTTTTGCGGCCGAAGATCTGCCCGAGGACAAGCAAGAGTTTCTGGAAAAGAACGCGGCCTACTACAAAAATTAGCCGATGGTTGGCTAATCTGGAAGTTGGTTGCTTCCTCCCACCCGTGCTCCGTCCCCTGGGGCGCGGGTGTCTATTTCTGAAGCAGCTCTCCGCTGTCAGCTGTCAGTCAAACCATGAGTAGCTGACAGCTAGAGCGAATCTCTTAGAGCCCCATTGAGGCTCTGAGTTTGACGGCGTGCCCGGTCTTATTTTGGGTGCGGCTGCAGCTCCGTCAGCGCTTTAGTAGAGGGCGAGACCCGGTGAAATCCCGGCTGGTGAGAACCGGGATTGAGAGGGTTCGAGTGGCGGCTCAAACAGCCGAAACTCCGCCCGACGTCGGACTTGTCCTACCAGTCTCCGCGGGAATGAGCGCGTCCAGAATGCACTCGAGGGCCTCCGGCGATCCTGCCCAACCGCGCGCTAACGGTTCGCGGCAAACCGACAATTCGCCGATTACCCGGCCCTCCGAACGAGGATTAAGGTCGACTTCATCGTTGTCGGGGTAGCCCGCCAGCGGAATCGGCGGATGGTTTGCGGGGGTCGTGAGGCGCAGGCTGGCTTCTTCGAGCCAGTAGGCGACAAGCACCTTCAAGTGCCCCCGGCTGCAAGCACTCTTGACGTCGGCCTCCTGGGCGAGGGACGAATGCCAGGTAAGAATCTTCAAATGATCGAGCCAGCGGTTCTCCATGGCGAGGAACCAGTTGTGGTGGCGTAGCGTAACCAGCCCGCAAACTGAGCATGGCAAGCGTTTTGTGATTGCGCAATTCATGGTGCTCCTTTTCGGTTAGGCGCTGTTCGAAACTCTTGTCCGCGGCCGCGCCTCGGGCGATCGAAGCGCGGCCCGCTCAGTGAGGGGAATGGTCATCATTCCTAGGGAAGGATCGAAGAACAACGTGAAATGCGCCGAGCACGCGCCGCACAGCCAAAAGTGCTCGCGCTTGCTGGTCTTGCGACGGTTTCCATCGAATCCGCCATCGGCATCATTCATCAAAGTTTCCGACACAAACAGCTTACCTTCGTGAAGCGACCGGAAAGGGACAGCACACCCCGGATTCGCGCATTTTTGCAACATGTCTTAGCCCCGCATCCTCCATGCTTAAGTCCTGGCCAGAGGAGATCCAAACACAGTGCAAGTAGATGACCAACCGTGTGTCCCAGTTTGGGACAGCATTAAGCAATGTAAGTAAGGACAGTTATGGGATGTGACGTGGCGATCAACTAAGTTGTTGCTAGCGAGATCTGACGGCGCGCTGTCCGGTGTGACGGCAGGCCGACAAATTCCACAAGTTCGATGTGATGGAGATCACAGCCGAGGCCGCAATGTTCTTTAAGTCAGGTCGTGCTATCCCACTGCTTCAAGCACGCGCGCCTCGCACTCAGCGCATAGGGCAGGGTCCTTCAGGTCGATCCATTCGACCGCGTGCGAGGGAGCCATGGAGCAGGAATAGTCGCGGCAGTGGGTGAGATCGAACGTGTGGCCGACCTCATGCACCGACTCTTTGACGAGGCGCTCGACCAGGAGGTCGTGATCCGGCGGCAGCCCGTAAAATTGTTGACGCAGCCGGTGATAGGAGACGAGGGCGCACGGTCCGCCCATCTGCGCCTCGCCAAAGACAAAGGTGAGAATCGGGATGTAAAGATCAACCGCGGTTACGCCCAGCACTCGCCACGCGCCCCGGGAATGCGGTTGCATGGCCTGCAGAATTTCCGACGAGTGGTGTTGCCCGCGCTCGGGATGAAAGGCGAACTGCGGATCGAGCCGCCCTTCAGGTTGCCGGATGCGGCACGGAATCCGGAAGGAATTCGCCAGCGCGGGCGCCAGATCCTCCAGCAGCCCCGCGTCGATGTCCCCGACCGGCAAGAGATCGAGCATCTTCATTCCGCTAGCCTAATTCCGGCATTTTCATTCCGCCGCCCCATTGCGGCTCCCTACCTCGCTTCGACGGGACGGCTCCAGCCGTACTTTTTCAGTTTGTGATGGAGCGTGACGCGGTCAATCTCGAGCGTCTCTGCGGCCCGCGTCTGATTCCAACCGCATTGTTCGAGTACTCGCAGGATGTGAGTCTTTTCCATATCTTCCAGTGACTTGGAAGCCCCGTTGGACGCGGCGGCTGGAACCTTGAAAATGAAATCCTGCTGGCCGATCTCCGGTTCCTGCGCGACCACCATGGCGCGCTCGATGGCGTTCTCCAACTCGCGGATGTTGCCGGGCCAGGGTTGCTGCTGCAACAGGTCCATCGCCTCGGGATTGACCCGGTTAATCTTCTTGTTCATCTGGAGCGAAAACTTGCGTACAAAATGATTGACCAGCAAGGGAACGTCGTCGTGCCGGTCGCGGAGCGGCGGCAGCTCGATGTGAAACACATTGAGGCGATAGAAAAGATCGGGGCGGAATTTGCCTTCCTCGATGAGCTGCTCAAGATTCTTGTTGGTGGCGGCCACGCAGCGGAAGTCCACTTTGATGGGCTGCGTGCTGCCGACGCGAACGATTTCGTGTTCCTGTAAAACGCGCAGCAGGTCAGTCTGCGTCTTCAGGCTGATGTCGCCGATTTCGTCGAGAAAAACCGTGCCGCCTTCGGCAATCTCAAATTTGCCCTTCTTGCGATATTGTGCTCCCGTGAACGCGCCTTTTTCGTGACCAAAGAGTTCGCTCTCCAGCAGCGTTTCCGTCAGCGCCCCGCAATGAATCACCACCAGCGGATGAAAACGGCGTGGGCTGGCATGATGAATCGCGCGTGTGACCAGCTCTTTGCCAGTCCCGCTCTCGCCCGTGATAAGCACCGTGGCATCCGTCGGCGCGACCGTCTCGATCGCGTGAAACACCTTCTGCATCGCCTCGCTCTCGCCGATGATCTCTTCGGGCCGCGCAACTTCGGCGACAGTTTCCCGCAGGCGCACGTTTTCCTCTTCCGTGCGTTTATGCGCGAGCGCTTTTTTAACGAGGTGCGCAATCTCATCCGGATCGAGCGGCTTGGTGACGTAGTCATAGGCTCCGTTCTTGAGCGCGGTTACCGCTGTCTCAACCGAAGCATAGCCCGTCATCATGATTACGATCAGATTCGGATCGATTTCGTGCATGCGCCGCTGTAGCTCGATGCCGTCGGTGCCGCGCATTTTGATGTCGCACAGCACGGCATCCCAGGATTTCTGCGCCATCTTGGTCAACGCGCTATTGGCGTCTTCGGCGGTGCCAACTTCGTATCCTTCTTCATGGAACCATTTGGCAAGCGAGTCGCGCACGCTCAGTTCGTCGTCGACGATCAGTAATTTTGCTTGTGACGTCAAGGCAATCACCTCGTTATTTCCGCGCCGGCCGCCGCTTCCGCGGGCTCAGGCGCGAGTCCCGCGCGGCTGGGCACGGGCAATCTAATGGTTACGGTTGTTCCTTTTCCAACTTCCGATTCGATCGCGATCGTGCCGCTGTGGCGCTCAACAATTCCGCGGCTCACGGCCAAACCGAGGCCGGTGCCATGCCCGCTTTCCTTGGTCGTAACGAAGGGATCGAAGATAGTCGGCAAGACTTCCGGAGGAATGCCCGATCCGTCATCACGCACTGTCAGTACAACCTCGCTGCCGTCCCCGGACAAATGCGAATCGACCCAGAGATTGCCGCCCTTCGGCATGGCATCGGCGGCATTGACGATCAGCGCCAGCAGCACCTGCTCGATCTGCGACGGATCGCAGTGCAGGCGGGGCAAGCCTTCCGCCAGCGACGTGTGCAGTTCAATGGAGGCGATTTCCAGGTTATGGCGTACCAGCATGGTGCATTGTCCAACTACGCGATTGAGATCGGTGGGCTGCACATTCATCGGCGACTGGCGTGCGAATGTCAGCAGGTTCTTCACGAGCTCGCCGCAACGCCGACTCTCTGACGAGATGAGTTCCAGCGCCTCTTGCGCCTCCTGCTTTTTCGCGTCGCTCACCTGTCCGCTGTCGACCCATCTCTTAATGAGCTTGGAATACGTCAGGATTCCGGAGAGCGGATTATTGATCTCGTGCGCCACCACGGCAGCCATCTTGCCGACCGAGGACATGGTCTCGACGTGCAGCATTTCGTTGTGCGCGCGCTGCAACTCGTGCGTCTTTTCCTCCACGCGATCTTCCAGGGTATGCGCCCAGGCAACGATTTCCTCATTCGCGGCCTGCAATTGCAGGCTCATGGTGTTGAACGATTGCGCCAGATCTCCAATTTCGTCCTTGGAAGGAAGTTCGATCTGGTACCCGAGTTCGCCTTCGCTCAGTTTTTGAGTTCCGTCGTGGAGTTGCTTCAGCGGCCGGTCGACCATGTGACGGATAAAGAGCCAGATCAGCAGCGCGATCGCGGAAATTGCCAGCACGTCGCAGGCGATGATCCTCCACGACAACTGGGCCAGTTGCTGGTCGGTGCGCGCCAGCGAGAGATGGGTGTCGAGCACGCCCAGAATCTGCTGGTTCTGGGGATGCGCGTGGCAGGCTGCGTTCGAGCATTCCGCCTGATTCTCGATCGGCGTAATGATGGCGAGTACGCGCTCTCCCTGCGCCCGGTAGACGCGGAAGCGATCGGGCCGATTGAGGAGAGTGAGCGCCTGTCCATGGGCGTGGCAGCCGTAGCAAGCCTCCGCGTCTTTATCCACGACGCGATTGATTTCCGTCCGGTCCGACGAATAACTGATGTGGCCTTCGCGATCGAAGACTCGCACGCGCACCATGCCGGGCTCGCTGGCCATGGTGGCGATCGCATGGTGCAAGCCTTCGCGATCGTTGCGCATCATATATTCGGAGGTGTTGCGGCGAATCACGTCGCTGATCCGCTCGGCGCTCAGGAGCGTCGCCGCCTCCAGATGCTGGCGTTGCAGCCGGATGGTCAAATATCCGAGCAGCGCGAAAATTCCGAGCATCGCCCCAAGCAGCATCACGATGAGCTTCGTACCGAGCCCGTAGCGCATGCGATCCAGCAACCCTCGCGCGATTCTTGTTCTAGTCTCCGGCATGGCTCAAAACCCCGGCGCCCACAGCAACTTCCGGTTCTTCAAGCGCCTGTGGTTTTTCGTTTTCAAAGATTGGCAGGTATTTCACCGCTACTCCAAACAACGCGAAGCCCATCGCGATGATCATCAGCGTGATGGAAAACTCGGTCCACTTGGGAACGTAGTGATGTCCGACGTAGGTTTCAAAGCCGATGACCGCGATGTTGAGGCGGTTGGTGATGAACCCGAGCACGGTGAAGATGGAAGCGAGATACAGAAGTTTCGGCGATAGCCTGACCTTCTTGAAGCTGAGCATGGTGATCGGAATCACGAATGCCAGCGTCAGTTCCAGCCACAGAAAATACGCTTCGTAGCTGGGTGTAACGATCTGCCGGAGCAGCCCGCGATGGAAGTAGTCCTCGAAACGGAGCAGGGCATTGACCCAGAGCGAGACCAGCAACGCGCCACCCAGGGTGACCAGAACCGGAAGCTCAAGCTGGCGGCCAAACGCCTTGGCACTCTGCGTGGATTCGAAGATGGTCATAGCCAAGCCCACGGCAACCGCGGAGCCGAAGAAGAAGAACGGCAGTGCTGGCGAATACCAGAAGGGATGCAGCTTGCTCGGCATAATCAGATACAGCGATCCGAGCGAGCTCTGGTGCAAGGTCGAGAGCAGGATGCCTGCGATGATCAGCACTGGATAGACTTTCTTGATCAATTTGATGGGAGTCTTCCAATGGAGGCGTTCGAATACGTTGGGAAGAAACTCGAAGAAGAGGACAGTGGTGTAGGTCATTACGCACATGCCCACCTCGAACATCACCGAATGCAGGTTTCTATAGATGAGCTGGTGCCAGATGTACCAGGGACGGCCCAGATCATACAACAGTCCAACGATGAAGAGCAGATAGCCCAGGAACGCGGTCAAGACCGCGGGCCGCACCACGGCGTGCAGGCGCTCGACGTTAAACAAGTACACCGCGCCCACCATTATGAAACCGCCTGCTGCCAGCATGACTCCGCACAGGCAGTCGAAGCCGATCCACAGTCCCCACGGGAACTGGTCGGTCATGTTGGTGGCCGCTCCCAATCCATGGAAGTAACGAACATAGGAGGAATAGAGGCCGAGGACCATGATTACAATGAATATGACTCGCCAAAGGGTCAGCTTGAATTTCATCGCTTGCCCCCGTTCTTTTCCTGTGCTTCCGCCGCGGCTACTTCGTCGCGACGATGCGAAACCCAATAAATGCCGCCCAATACCAGTGTCCACACCGGAATAAAGTCCGGGATCCTGTCCATGACTCGTCCGGTATATTCCGGCATTGGAGTGTCGCCGACTTCCGCGGAAGACGGATAACCGTAGTCTTCAACCTTCGCGTCCGAAATGATAAGGACCGAGGTGCCTCCCACTTCTTCGAGGCCGTAGATATGGGGCCGATAGTTGGAGGGGTTTTGACGGATGCGGTTCTGCGCTTCCACAATGAGAGCATCGCGCTCCCCAAATTTAGTAGCTCCGGTCGGACAAATCTCGGCGCAGGCGGTTTGTTTCCCGCCGGCCACGCGGTCGGGGCACATAATGCACTTGCGGACCCGCGGATTCAGCGCCTGCCATTCATACTTGGGCTGGCTGAACGGGCACGCCACCATGCAATAACGGCAGCCAATGCACTTCCACACGTCGTAAATCACCGGACCCGCCGCAGTCTTGTGCAGGGCGCCCACGGGGCAGACCGACGCACACGCTGGCTTCTCGCAGTGCATGCAAAGGCGGCGCATGAACTTGTCGTTTTTTTTCAGATCGGTCCGGGTGAGAACGACTGTGTACTTGTGTGCCGATTGCACCGGTTCGGCCGCGACCGCGTCGTCATAGGGCAGCTTGTTCTGCTGCGCGCAGGCGGCTTCGCACTGCTTGCAGCCGATGCACATGGTTGAATCGTAGAGAATGGCCTTACTCATAAACGTTGTCTCCGGGCCACCCCGGAACAGGACGTCCGCCCGTCGGGCGAGGGAATTGGCGGATGTGGAAGCTGTGGCGAAGTGGCCAGCCTGAAGCGGCCCACTGCGAGCCGGATCGTGTGCCATGCTAGTGCCCGGGTTCCACGCCATTTCGCACGAGCCCCCGGAAGGGCGAATTTCCTTTCCAAGGCGTAAGAACCCGGGCGGGCTGTTCCCGTATGTCAATGCGAAGGGCCCGGTGCTTAGCTAGTTTCGGGGAGCTGCCGGCTGCGGTAGCATCGCGTCCAGTTTCTCCGGACACCTGTATCCCGCGACTCCGCAGGTTTACGCCGCCGTCGGGGGGGAAATGCGACGGCGGCGAAAACCCCACAGGAACAGCCGATCCCGTACTACTTCAACCCTTTAAGATAGGTTGCGATCGCTTTTACGTCGTCCGCGCCCAAGCCCTTAACCGTGAGCCGGGTGCTTTGCCGTTTCGGCGACGCCCTTGGTCACTTCAGCTTCAGACTTGCCGGCGAGGGCCGGAGCTTTCATCGCCGGCTTGCCGGCTGCGTCCGCACCATGACAAGCAGAGCACTTCGCCTTATACAAGGCGCCGCCGTCTTCGGCCCAGGACAAACTTGGAATCAGAATGAACAGAGCGACCGCGATCGTCAGTACGAGCGCCGCGACTTTGGTGGTTTTCATGATTACGTTCCTCTCAAGTATTAAGGTTGCGCGAGGGAGGGCAGTGGTTAAGGTACCTGTTGCTTTTTTCACCACCGCGACTTCCCGAATCACTTTGTAGCGATTCGCTACATCTCCTGCCGCGCTGAGGTAAGTTTCAACAATGCAGAGAAATGCCGCCGTGACGCCTGTCACTCCAGGCCGTGATCCACAGCGACCCCGGTGGGTCATAAAACACAATGAGTTACGCGGAAGGGGGCATTGCGCGCCCGGGGAGGGGACAAGGAACTGAAGCGCTCAGTCGGACTTGGCGGCCTTTCTCTGCGATCCGTGGGGTCAAGACTTCTTAAGGAGCTTGCACCAGGGAGAAACCGCCGCGGGCGCTGAGAAGAACTCAATCCGGCAGAAGGGGAGCGGGGACCGATAGGGACCTGCACCAAAGAGCAAGTCTTTACCATCTCGCCGTCGCAAAGCGTGGATCGGGAGACAGTTGATCCCGCTACTTCAATAGCCGCGTCGAGGCGGCAATAAAGCATCCTGCGACCGCAATTAATCAGGCCCAGATGCCAGAATATCCGCCGCCGCCGAAAGCAGACGTAATTGAAGTAATGACGAGCGCGACTTCGAGAAACACCTCGCCCAGGTCGAAGCGATCGGCCTTGCGCTGGATAAGCGCGAATTCCTGCTCCAGTTCGTGACGCCTTCGTCTCCAGCTCTTTCTGTCTTCCTTATAACGGTCCGCCTCGGCGTGCGCTTTCTCCTGTACTTTGGCCGCGGCTTCAGCGTCCCTGGTCGTAACGACACCCGCCAGATCGGCGAACAACTCATCCGTGTGCATACGGATTTTCTTCGCCTGGTAGTAGCTCCACTGATCCGTGACCTTGTTCTGGAGGATGACCTCTTCCGTGTGAGTCCGATGGCCAAGTAGGGACACTATCGCCACCAGAACGGCCAGGACTCGCCATCGTGATCGAAATGGGTGCCTGATCAGGATGCTCTCGTCCGTGCTCGGCGTGCTCCTGCAACTCCTGAAGTTCATCGCTCATGTTGTTGCGCTCCCCTGAGGTAAGAGGTACGAGGGTCAGAGGTCGGAGGTAAAAACCTCAGCTGCCAAAGTTCAGGTTTTAACCTCCGACCTCGGACCTCGACTCTGACCTCAGACCTCGACTCCTTCCCGGCGATCCATGAGAATAAACTAATCCGGCCCTATTCTCCCATCACTTTAATCAGGATTCTCTTGTCGCGCTGGCCATCGAACTCGGCGTAAAAAATCTGCTGCCATCTGCCGAAGTCGAGCCGTCCTTTGGTTACCGGGCACGATTACCTCATGGTGCACGAGCATCGACTTTAGATGTGCGTCTCCGTTGTCTTCGCCGGTCTGGTGATGCCGATAATTGGGGTCGAACGGAGCCACCTTTCTCAAGCCACTCGTCAATGTCTTCAATCAAGCCGCTTTCGTTCGTCATTTACGTACACACCGGCCGTAATATGCATCGCCGAGACCAGGATCATTCCATCCTTGATTCCCGATTTTTCAAGCGCCGTCTCCACCTGCGGAGTGATGCGCGACGTACGCGCGTTTCGTTTTGGTGTGGACCGTGATGTATTCAGTATGAAATTTCATGGCCGTCGCACTCCCGCGTGATGCAAATTACTCCATACCACTGCTGAATCTCGCGATGGTAACTAGAAAGTATATGAAAATTGTTCTGCTGGAAGAGATTTCAGGCGAGCGCTCGGCTTGGTCAATCATCGGTTAAAGCCGTCGGCCGCGGCGCTTCATCGAGTTGACCTAACAACCAAAAAGCGATCCCTTTCGAAAGCGACGGTCGAGGATATAGAATCTGCGGTTTAAGCTGCGCAATTTGCCGGAGCCCCGCTGGGGCAGAACACTATTGTTGGCCGCTGTTTGACGCGGATTTTCGGTCGTTTGCCGAGGGCTCCTCGGCCTGGGATCCATTGCCAGTCGCCTCCTCATGAGCCGAAAGCAAGCGGTTCATCTCATCTATGATTTGGTTGAATTCCTGCGCATTTTTTGCCCTGTGCGCTCGGTTCTGGAGTTCGATCCAGCCAGGGAGGAGGATTGGCGGGCATCTTCGGGAAGTGGGCCGACACCTGTGGCGGCATCATATGTTGCCCGCGCGGGAGAATGCACTTGGATAGTCAGCTTCCAGTGGTCCTTGGACTGCGTTCTCTCGACGGTCCCGTTTTCCTCCAACAAGGTCAGGGATTGGCGCACGTTCCGCCGCGATTCGCGAAACCGATCCGCCATCTCGGGAACGTGAATCAAGGGAGGCTCGGAGTCTTTGCGATTCATGCGACTGTAATCGAGGATTTTTCGCGCCAGTTGCTCTCTTTGTGCCGGAGATTGCGGTTCGAACAGAATCTGTTCCAGCAGCCGAATTACTGCGCGCCGCCACCGGTCCCATGCCCTTGGACGCGGAGGTTCATCTCCGACAGAGTTCTGCGGCCGCTCCAATGTCGGGAACTCAAGTCCTGTATAGGATTTTTTCTCCCGGTCATCCCCACGATGCGGGCCCACGTGCATGCCTCTCTTGTAACCCCGGAGCGCGATTTCCGCAAAATCGGAATCTGGCCTTGTTCCGTTTTCGTAAAAAACGGCTGCAACCGATTGCTGGCGCGTCGCGTCAAATGAGGAGTGATCGGCTCCCCCGGCGGTTCGTTTTGGCGGGATCATGATATAGTGGCCGTGAAATTTCAATTCGCTCGACGCACACGATGTGATCAACAGCACGCAGTCGAGAGACGCTCCTCACATCGCATTTCCGCGAATCGTCAAAAGCTGGTGATATGGATGCCACTCGATTTGAGCTGACCGCTCGCGAAGTGCTCCACTTGCTCGACCAACAGGTCGCAGCGATCTCCGGCCGGAGGCTCGGAAAATTTACGCGGGTCGAGGCGAAGTCCTATGAGGCCCGAAAACGCAGAATCCTAAAGCTGCGCTCCGAAATTGCGATGTTCCTCACGCCTGTCTAAAGTGAACTCTGCTTATTAGCAGGCTTTTTCCCGGGTGGACTTCTTCTTGTGCAGACGTCGGCCGTTTCCGTCGCCCTCTCCCGCGGTTACTTCAAATTCAGACAGCAATTGATTCATCTCTTCGATGAGGTCGACCAATTCCTGCGGGTCCTTGACCCGCTTGGCTCTTTCCTGGAGTGCATTCCATCCTGGCGGCGGGTTAAGGGGCATCGTTCTATCGAACCGTACGGAAGAAGTAAAAAAACGGAGTTCATTATACCCAGAAAACAGGATGCGTTTCCACAGCTAGATTGCGACAGAGTACGCCAGTAGTGCACGAGGAGCAGCGCAAGAGCAGCACGCCTAATTCGGACCTTACGGAGTCCGTACAAAGCCGTGAATGAATACCGCGCGTCTTCGTAATTTCCCACGATGATGCCCGCCTTGTTGATCCCGGTGGGAGATGTGCTAACAACCGCTCCAGGAGCATCGAACGTCGTGATCAGGCGGCTGGATATGCGGACGAATCCATGGACCACAGAATTTCCGTCAATGTAGGCCCCGGTCACCGCACGACCCGTCGCGATTCCATCGGGGAACGTACCTTGGCCGCTGCCAGTCCCGGCTCCGGGGACGTCGAACTCAGTGACGGTTCCCTTCGCCGAGCGCAGGAATCCGTGGAACACATATCCCGGGTCCGCGTAACTTCCGCCGATAGCGCCGCCCGCGTTGATTACACTAGCGTTGGTACCGTCTGCGTCGCCGGCGCCGGCTCCGGGGACGTCGAAGGTGGTTATTACTCCCTGCGCTGACCGCACAAATCCGTGACGCGCATAGTCGCTGTCAAGATAGAAGCCCGTAACGGCGCCACTCCCGCTGATGCCCCATGCGAGCGTGCCTTGGGACAGGCCGGGCCCCGGAGCGTCGAACGTAGTAATGAAACCTTTGGCAGAGCGGACGAAACCGTGAGAGACGTTGTTAGGATCTGTGTAAGATCCCGTAACAACTCCGCGATCATTGATGGCGTTGGCGTAAGTACCCTGGTATTGACCGGTGCCAGCCCCCGGACCATCGAATGTGTCTATGCCGCCGTCCGGAAAGTACACGAAGCCGTGACCCACATTGCTCGCGTCCACGTAAAATCCCGCAACAACTCCGGACTTGTTGATAGCGACAGGCGAAGTGCCCTGATTCCCGCCTATGCCCGCGGACTGAACATCGAACGTAGTGATCGCACCGGTGCTGGCGCGCACGAAGCCGTGATGCACACCGCCGGCATCGGTATATTCCCCGGCGATGCTGCCCGACACGTTGATGGAATTAGGGGCCGTTCCTTGCGCACTGCCAGTGCCCGCGCCCGGAACATCGAATGTCACGCACGAGGCAGCTGGTTGCTGTGCGAATGCGACCGGAGGAACAAGAAGAAGGATACAAATGCAGGCGCCCGGAATCCTGAGGCGGCGCCACTCGGCCGCCCCTCGGGAAGTGCGCCATACTAACATCGCCTTTCCTATCATCTAATGCTCCGCCTATATCGATAGAAACCAACGGAGGGTATTATAGGCCCAAAAAACCACACAGGGAGGAAAAACGTATAAGTCGCGAACGACAGGAATCCGATGGTTGTTACCGCATCGACTCTTCAATTTCCGAGATCCAGTCAGGCCGCTTCAGCACTTCGCGTGGCTTAGGCCCATCTGCCGCCCCCACGATGCCGTCCCGCTCCATCAGGTCGATCAGGTGGGCGGCGCGTCCGTAGCCGATGCGCAGGCGCCGCTGCGAGCAGTGACGTAGATGCCTTTCCGAACTCAATCACCAGCCGCACCGCATCGTTATACAGCGGATCGTTCTCGTCCTCGGGAATCTCTTCGCCGGTAGCGGCGTCAATTCGCACCTCACGCTCTTCCTGCGGAGTCTCCAGGAAATGCTCCTGATACTGCGCGTGGCCCTGCGTCTTCCAGAATTCGACCACCGCGGCAATTTCCTTTTCGGTTACGTAAGGAGCATGCAACCGGTGCACGCGCGCCGATCCCGATGGCAGATAAAGCATGTCGCCGCGCCCCAGCAGCGACTCCGCTCCGTTGGCGTCCAGAATCGTGCGCGAATCCACCTTCGTCGCCACGCGGAAAGAAATGCGGGCAGGGAAGTTCGCCTTGATTAGTCCCGTAATCACATCGACCGACGGCCGCTGCGTCGCCAGCACCAGATGAATGCCGACCGCGCGGGCCATCTGCGCAAGACGTGTAATCGACTCCTCCACATTGTTGCCGTCGAGCATCATCAGGTCGGCAAGCTCGTCGATGATGATGACGATGTACGGGATTGGCCCGTCTTCCGGATTGGCACCCTCGTTGGCGCAACAGGCTTGGCGTATCGTCAAACAGCGCGTTATAACTGGCGATATTGCGCACGCCCTTGGCGGCCAGCAGCTTGAGCCGCCGCTCCATCTCGCGCACCGCATTGCGCAGCGCATTGGCCGCCAGCTTGGGCTCAGTGATGATCGGCGTATAGAGATGCGGCACGCCCTCGTAGTTGCCCAGCTCCAGCCGCTTCGGATCGACCAGCACCAGCCGCACCTGATCGGGTGTCGACTTGTACAGAATCGACATGATCATGGCGTTGATAGCCACGCTCTTGCCGGTGCCCGTCGATCCCGCAATCAGCAAATGCGGCATGCCCGCCAGGTCGGCAACGGCGAGGCGGCCGTTGATGTCCTTGCCCATCGCCAGCGTCATCTTCGACTTCGACCCGATGAACTCCTGCGACTCGATGTTTTCGCGCAGCCAGATAATTTCGCGATCGCGATTCGGCACCTGAATTCCGACTGTGCTCTTCCCCGGCATGCGCTCGACCAGAATGCTCTCCGCGCGCAATGCCAAACAAAGATCGTCGGTCAGCCCGGTGATGCGGCTGTACTTGATCCCCGCCTCCGGCTTGTATTCAAACGTCGTCACCACCGGCCCGGGATTGATTTGCGTAACCTGCCCATGCACATCAAATTCCGCGTAGCGATCGGTCAAAACCTGCGCCAGCAGCTTGAGTTCGTCTTCATGCACGGCCTGCTGCTCGTCGGCGCGATGGAGCAGGCTGGAAGGGGGCAGCTTGTAACTGCCCGCAATCTTCGGCATGGTCGTCTTCGGCTTGCGCTCACTGTCGGCGCGGTCGGTGACCTCAATGTCGGAGGCCGCGCCGTCATTCCGAGTGAGACGACGTTTGCGCCGGACAACGGTCCCTCCGCTGCTGGAGCAAACGCCGTCTCCTCCTCCTCCGCCATGCGTTCAATTCCGGTGCGTGCCGCGTTCTTTGTGGCCGCCGATGGCACCAGCGAAATTTCCTGTTCAGCGCTCGTCAATCCAACGCGAGCCGACTCACTGCGCGCCGCGCGCGCCGGTACAAGCTGCGCAGTAACCACTGGCTTCTCCGCGCGCCGCTTCTCCAGTTCCTTTTGCTGACACTTGCGCTCGCGCTCCTCTTGCCAGTCTCTCCAGCGCTCGCGCATTGCAATGAAGAAGGCAAACCGCGTCGGCATCCAAACCTGAATCGCCGAGAACGAGAATGCGGTAGTCAGATAAAGCGCAACCGCCAGAACCGTCGTGCAAACGATATACGCGCCAGCCACGTTCAAGTAATGGATCAGCACGTCGCCGAGAATTCGCCCCGCCAATCCCTCAATCGGAATCGCACCCATCCAGCGCAAGTGCCCGGGCAAAATAGCCAACAGCGCCGGGACAAACATCAGCAGCCAGATTGCGCCCAAAGTCTTGGCCATCGGAGCCTGCACCGTCCGCGACCGAAACCAGCGCACGCCCATCGTGAACAAGAAAACGGGCAACAGAAAAGCACCAATGCCGAGAAATTGCAGCACAACATCGGAAAGATAAGCGCCCAGAATGCCGATCCAGTTGCGCGCGGCGTGCGAACCGGTAAGGACCGACGCGCTGTTCAGCGAGGGATCGAGCGGCGAATACGATGCCAGTGCAAGGAAAAGAAGAAGCGCGGAGACGCACAGCAGAAATCCGATCAGCTCATTGAGCCGCCGGTTCTTGCCGGGCGCAAAGATCTTCGAGAAAAATGTCATGTGGCAGCGCCGGTGCACGCCAGAGCCGAAGCCAAAGCGCGAAACCGGGACGGGGCCAGAGCTTGATAATTATGACAAGAATTCGGCGAACTGGACAACACGCGAAAGAGTCAGGGGTGGCGAGTTGGGTACAGGGCCATATTGAGTCATCTTAGCTAAGACGCAACGCGCTATGGCTTTTCGCGCCGCAGAAACGCTACGAGGTCACGCGAGCCGTGAACCACGCGGACAATATCGACTCCCGATGTCCGGGTAAATAAAGCACGAGCATTATTTCGAAACCGGAAATCCAAAACACTCGCACGGATCTCAACCTGGCGTGCCGCAACCGGAGCGGCCAACCCATCTGGGGCTGAGTAGAGAGGAGTGCGGAGGTCTCATGAGCGGCCTCGAGAAAGCGATAGCCCGTTTCGGTGCCCGCCTCCGTCGCCAGATACTTGGCATGCTCGTCGAGATCTTGGTCTGCCTTCGGGCGAAGGACATACCCGGCATTCACTGCCCGCTCTTTCCTCGCAGGCTAGCGTCGAGTTTTTCGCGCTTGTCTTCCCAATACTCCGGGCCGATTTCAATCGGATCGCCGGAGTCGAGTCCTTCAAGCGTCAGTGCCGTTAGCTCCTCCTCGGCACCCTGCTCGGCGCATATAAGACGTTCAAGATACGCTTCCACGGTCAGGCCCTCGGCTTCTGCCCGGGCGCGCAGTCTAGTTTCGAGTTCTGGATGGATGCTGATACTCATGCGTGCGCCCTGCAACCCTTCTTAGCGAGATTGTATCCTGCACTTCCGCAGTTGTATATTGCGCGCTAACGGTTATCTGCGGGGCTAGGACTTCTCTATCGCCCAATCATCCCCGCCGCCCAAGCCAGCACCAGCGCTCCCAGGATGATCCGATACACCGCAAACGGCGCGAACCCCCGCTTCCGCACCCAGGCCATGAACCACGCCACCGCGCCATAAGCGACGATAAAGCTCACTACGAATCCAATCGCCAGTACCACCCACTCATGCGGCGAGATCGACGACACTCCGATCGGATTGACCTCATCGCTTCCCTTGAGCGATTTGTACAGCGTGTACAGCGTAGCCATCGCCATCGTCGGCATCGACAGAAAAAATGAAAACTCCAGCGCCGCCGCCCGCGACATTCCCACCAGTTGTCCGGCGGCGATTGTAGACATCGAGCGCGAAGTCCCCGGGAAAACCGCCGACAGAATCTGGCACGCTCCAATCCAGATCGCCTGCCCGCCATGAATGTCGTCCATCTTCCAGGTATGGATCGGCGACCCGGGCTCGCCCGGCCCAGCCTTTTCCCACCGCGCCTTCATGGCATCGACCACCCACATGATGATCCCGCCAATCAGCAGCGCGGCTCCCATAACCTTGAGGTTTTCCAGGTTCTTGCCAATCACCTTGGTCAGCAAATACGCCGGTCCCGCCGTCACCACAAACGCGATCATCACCAGGCTCAGCGGATGCGTCAGGTAGTCGCAATCGCGTTTCTCGCCCTCCGGCCAGGTCGAAATCAGCTTTGCAATGTGCGAGCGAAAGTAAATCGGCAGCACCAGGATTGCACCCAGCTGAATTACGATCGAATACATCTTCCAATAGCCGCTATCGAGCGACATGCCGAGCAGCTTTTCCGCCAACCGCAAATGCGCCGTAGAACTTACGGGCAGAAATTCGGTCAGACCTTCAACAATTCCCAGCAGGACAGACAGAAGGTAGTCGCTCAAGTTTCCTCACAGGCCGCGCGAGTATTGGTGGAGACCTCAGTATCTCAGAGTTTTGTTGTGGGGAAGTTAGAAGATTGATTCACCGGAACTAGAGCCCCTAGCCCCGCCTACTCCAGCCCCGCCTATTCCAGCGAGTTCCCATAAGTCGGGACGCCCTGCTGAATCAGATAGAGCAGCATTTGTCCGCGCGACGACCACTCGCTCTGCGGATACTGCGTGTTCAGCTGCTGCGCCAGGCCAATCGCGTCCTCCTTACTCTTGTCCGATTTCTTCTGCTGGTCTTCTGTTTTGTAAATCTCAATCAATGCGGCTCGGCGCGAGAGCGCGTTGTACAAGGCCTGCGGCGCCGAAGGAGACTGCGGATGCTCCTTGGCATACTTTTCATAAATGTCCGCCTCTTTGTCGGGACACTTCGACGAGCCCTGCCAGTCACCGCAAAGTTTGTTGTCGATCAGATGAAAGCTGGCCAGTTCCGCCCACTTAGTGTCGGGGAATTTCTTCATCACCAGCTTCATCTGTTGGTCATCGATGCCCTGCCGGTAATACGACTCCTTCTCATGTGCCGACGGACGCGACATCAGATCGGACTTGTCGATCTGCCACTTGATGTCAGCTGCGCGATAGAGCGCCTCTCCCGCCAGCGCTGAATTCGGAAAAATGTCATACACGCGCCGGTACAGCCGCAGCGCATCCTGCGCCGCTCCGCGCCGTCCATGGCGCTGGCTGGCAACATCCTCGGCATCCACGGCCGCGCCAAAAACAATGCGATCGCCATTGGGCGTCGAAGGCCACACGATGCCCGCATCCTGAATCCATCCGCTCACAGTTTTGCGTTCGGCATCGTCGTCATCGGAGACGAACTCAGGGTCGGGATTATTGACATACCCGAGCAGCGCCTCCACCTGGACCCAATTGTGGCTCTTATCGAGGAGAATAAGTTCGCGTCCCCGCTCAACCTGCGCCAGCTTGTGCGAACTGACATCGGGCGAAATGTAGATGACAGCTTCCCGAACGATCGTGCCGCGGTCGGCGGCAAGGGCGGGTGCCGGGAAAAAAGCTGCCAGCACAAACAGGAAGAGTCCGCTCAGAACGGCGCGAAGAACAGTGGGTGTGTGCAAGGGTTCCAAGGCAGTTCCGGGCTCTGATGCCTTCGAGAGTAGCATGTAGATTTAGATGCAGGGAACAGCCCGCCGCGGAGTGGGATGAGTGGCCCAGGGTTTCGCTGGCACCCACTTTTCGTTACGGGAAGAGAAGAAAGGTCGACGGGTCTTAAAAATGGTGGAGTTCCGTTCACAATTTAATCCCAAACGGAACTCCACGCTCAAGGGAAATCTCAATCTCAGTCACCCGTTCCCGTCAGGCTCGAGGTTTGCGGGCTGTTGCTGGCGCTGTCGCTTACCTTGAGCTGGCCTGTCCTTGTGCCGGTTTTGGTGGGCGTGAAGGTCACATAGATCAGACACTTTTGCTTCGACGCCAGGCTCGCCCCGCAGGTCGTTGAAGAGACTGCGAAGTCTCCCATGGTCGAGACAGCGATGCTGGTTAGCGACACGCTTTGGTTGTTAGCCAAGGTGAACTTCTTCGCCACACTGGTCGTGCCTACCTGCTGCTTCTTGTAAGTGGCGCTGGACGGAGTTAGCGTCGCCGGCCACGCACCTGTTCCCGATAGTTGCACGTTCTGCGGGCTGTTTACGGCGTTGTCGGTGAAAGTAAGTGTGCCGGTTATCTCGCCGATCTGCGTGGGCGTGAAGGTCACGCTTACCTTGCACGTCTTTCCGACTCCGAGCTGTGCTCCGCAGGTGTTGGCGGAGATCGCGAACTCGGTGCTCGCGGTGATGCTGCTGATGTCGAGCGTGGTCTCGCCGGTGTTGCTCACTTTCACTATCTTGGCAGCGCTGGTCGTGCCCAGGATGGTGTTGCCGAAGATCAACGCCGCTGGCGAGAACTTGACCACGGGTCCAACTACCGGGTTCAACTCAAAGACTACCCCGCAACCGCCAACGTCCGTGCAATTCGATCCGGACGTGTTGCCACCACCGGAGGTCGTGCCGTAAAGGTTGCCCTGCCCGTCGAAGATTGGATCCGCGTAGGGAAATCCGCCGTCGCTGCCACCGCTGAATGTGTAGGCCGCGGTCTCGCTCCACGATCCGCTGCCGCTCGGAGGGCTCAGCTCGAAGACCACCCCGCAGCCGTCGTAGGCGCTGCAATTCGCGCCAGATGTGTTGCCGCCCTGCACAGTTGCGCCGTAGAGGTTCCCGACCGGGTCGAAGATCACCCCTGCATACGGATAGCCGCCGTCGATCGAGTTGCCGAAACTGTAGAGCACAGTCTCAGTCCAGTCGCCGTTGCCGCCGGTCGGCGGGCTCACCTCAAAGACCACCCCGCAACCGTTCGTCCTTTTGCAGATCGGGCCGGACTTGGCGCCGCCAATGGCAGTCGTGCCGTAAAGGTTCCCCTGAGAATCAATGACTACTCCCGCGTACGGATAAGAGCCATCGGTCTTGCCAATGAACGTGTAGAGCGGAGTCTCGGTCCACGGGCCGGAGCCGCCACTCGGGGGACTGAGCTCAAAGACCACACCACATCCGACCGAGGCGCTGCAATTTAGGAGGGAAATGTTGCCGCCCCGTGTGGTCGTACCGTAGAGATTGCCGTTGGTATCGAAAATCACATTCGCTACCGGATCGGCGCCGTCGGCGCCGCCGGTGAAGGAATAGAGCACAGTTTCGCTCCAGGGGCCGGAACCGCTTTTCGGCGGGCTCAGCTCGAAGACCACTCCGTCCGCTAAACCGCCACCGGCGGTGGTGCTGTAGAGATTGCCGCTGGCGTCGAAGATCAGGCTTGCATAGGGCACGGCGCCGTCGGCTTTGCCGGTGAAAGTGTAAATCGGCGTCTCGGTCCAGGGGCCGGAGCCGCTCTTCGGCGGGCTCAGCTCAAAGACCACGCCGCAGCCTCCGAGGCCGTGGCAGATAGTGCCCGACATATTGCCGCCGTTTGAGGTGGTACCGTAGAGGTTTCCGCTGGAGTCGAAGATCAGCCCAGCTTGTGGATACGCGCCATCGCTACCACCGGTGAAGGTGTAAAGGACGGTTTCTGTCCATGGCCCGGTGCCGCCGCTCGGCGGGCTGAGTTCGAAAACCGTCCCACACCCGGTAGGAGGGTCGAGCCCTGGACAATTCGCGCCCCCCGTATCGCCGCCGTTGACGGCTGTGCCGTAAAGGTTCCCCTTGGAGTCGAAAATCAAGCCGGCGGTGGGAGCGGCTCCGTCGCTGGCTCCGGTGAAGGTGTAGGGAACAGTCTCCCCATATTGGGCGTGGGCTAACTGCGCGGCGGGGAGTGCGAAGAACAGGAGAGCAGCAAGCAGGATCACACTCGAGGCGATCCTGAATGAAAAGTCTGCGGACATACTTCTTCCTTATGACGTACGCGGGGTCAATGAGCTGGTCTACCAGCCTCTGGACGCCGGGTCTCAGGAGGGCAAGAGTTTATCCGGCGGGCGGAGTTTATCACCTTCGGGACCACTGCCGCAATTCGGCTGGCCGCCGAATGGGGGCTAGCGTTGTTCTGAGATCTTTCTTACGGCCTTGGCTATCTCGGGGAGTTTGGGATAAACGGCGCAACATTTCAGCCACAATTTGTGATCGATGGCGGGAGCGCCGCTCACCATGGCGCCGTCGGGGACATCGTGCGGAATGCCGCTTTGAGCGATGGCGATGGCGCCGTCTCCGATTCTTACGTGGCCGGAGACGCCGACTTGTCCGGCGAGAATCGCTTTGTTGCCAACTTCGGTGGTGCCGGCGAGACCGACTTGTGCGCAGAGCAGCGTGTCTTCGCCGATGGTGCAGGCGTGTCCGATGTGAACCAGGTTGTCGATTTTTGTGCCGCGGCCGATGGACGTTTGACCGACGTTGGCGCGGTCGATGCAAGTGCAGGCCTGGATCTCGACGTCGCTCGCGATAACCACGTTGCCGGACTGGACGATTTTGTGCCAGTTGCCGGAGTCGTCCTTGGCGAAACCGAAGCCGTCGGAGCCGATGATGACTGCGTTTTGGAGAAGGACATTGTCGCCGATCTGGCAGAACTCGCGGACTACGGAGTGAGTGTGGGCGAAGAAATTGTGGCCGATTCTTGCTCCGCGATAGATCGCGACATGCGCGAGAAGAACGGCGTTGTCGCCGATTTCGACATCTTCGTCGATCGTGACGTAGGGGCCGAGATGCGCGTTCTTGCCGATTTTTGCTTTGGGATGAATAACGGCGGTGGGATGAATACCGGGAGCATAGCTGGGCGGCTGATAGAAAAGTTCGACCGCTTTGGCCCAGGCTAGATACGGGTTGTTGGTGCGTAACATCCCGGTGGAGATAGCGGGGAATTTCTCGTCGACGATAACGGCCGTTGCGCGCGTGGTTTTGGCGGCGGCCGCATACTTGGGATTGTGGACGAACGTGATCTGACCGGGCACGGATTGGTCGATGCCGGAGACGCCGGTGATTTCAGCGTCGGGCGAGGCGTTTTCGATCTTCGCGGCGATGGCTTCGGCGATTTGGGAGAGCTTCATGGCGTTACCCTTTCTGGCGAAAGGAGATTGTAACGGAGGAGACGAAGATCACTGCTTTCACTTTCCACGCGAAGGTCTTCGAGGGAGCGAGCAAAACAGCGCGAACCAAAGAGGACACAGAGGTACACAGAGCAGACCCGGACTTGGTTCCAATTTAGATTACTACGACTCGAACAGAGTGACCTGGCGCGTGTCGGACGGGCCTTTGCGGCGGCGGCGGGCGGCGCCAACCACGGCCAACACTACAACCGACGTGAGAGCTTCCCGCGGTACGAAGACGCGCTGCGTGTTCGAGCGCAGGTCGGGAGGGTTGATCAGGAATCCCTCGGCAGGATTTTGCGTGAGGTCGTTGGGGAGGATGCCTTCGATTACGTCGCTGTCTTTGAACTTGAGGCGCACCCACAGCCCTTCTGTACGCGGCCTGGTGGTGAAGGTCTTTCTAACCATCAAATCGGAGTCGGAAAATTCGCGGACGAAATAGACTGCTTTGATATCGCGCAGGTCGATGGCGACCACGTTCCCAGTAGTGTTGAGAAGTTCGAGTTTGCCATCGACCACAAAGTTCGCGGGCGCGACGAATCCGCTGATCGAGTCGCGATCACTTTTGCGGACGATTACTTTCTTGTGCGTCGAGGACATGGGCTGGAGGGAGCAAAATCTTTGACCGTCATGGACAGTTCAAGTCGAGATAAGGATCAGGCCACCACCTCCGCGGCTAAAGCCGACACGAAGACGACCTCCTAATCGAAGCGCTAAAAGCGCCGCCACCCAAATCCGACTCTTACCAGCACTACGCCGGTCCGGAGATCTCACGCTCCTGTTGAGGATTCTCGCACTTTCGGCATGCAATCGAACAGTTTGTGCGTTCACAGTAGCCAAACGGTAAACCTTGTGTTATTTTCTCTAGCTTGCTGAAAATGTAACGTTGCTGTATAAGTCTAATGGCTAGAGCGAGTTAGATTCTGCATTTGGGAAAGCCATCAAGGGGCCCGGCATTCGCCTGTGGAAAAACTGTGAATAATCTCCGGATCCAGCCCCGGCAAGACGACTAGGACGGCATGGCCGATTACATATATACCCTCGAAACCCGGCTCTCACCGGACCAACAAAAGGCAGTCACATCGGTATTAAATGCCGCGAAGGCGGCAGAGATGAACGTTTATCTCACCGGTGGCGCCATCCGCGACATCATCACCGGCTTTCCCATCCGCGATTTGGATTTCACCGTGCAAGGCAACGCGCTCAAGCTCCAAAAAGAGCTGGAGCGCGCCGGCGCGGTGATTGGCGATGCCGATGAAGAGACTCGGACGCTTCTGCTGACATTGCCGGGCGGGGTCCGCGCCGAGATTGGAATGGCGCGATCGGAACGCTACGAAAAGACCGGCAAGCCTCCCGTGATTGCTCCCGCAACGATCATTGACGATTTGCGGCACCGCGATTTTACGGTGAACGCCATGGCGCTTTCACTGAACGAGGGATCGCGTGGGCTGCTGATGGATCCGTTTAATGGCGCGGCGGATATCGAAGCGAAGGTCATTCGCGTTCTGCACAACTATGCTTTTCTGGAAGACCCGTCGCGCATGATTCGCGCGACGCGCTTCACCACGCGCTTTCATTGGCCGCTGGAAGAACGGACGCAGGCGCGGTATGAGTCGGGCAAGGAAAACGGTTATATCGATCACATCCGCAATGACAGCGTTGGGCGCGAGATTGAGCAACTGGCTTATGAGGATGACGCTTTCGGAATTTTGAAAGCGTATGAGAAAGAAGGATGGCTGAAGGTTCTGAATCCGCACTGGACTACGGCGAAAGTGGATTCGGCCGGATTAAGCGCGCTGGCCAAGACTCGGCAACAGATGAACGAACTCGGCTACTTTCCGGACATGGCGGCGCCGGTGCTGCACTTTTTGACGGCGCGGATGGGCGATAAGGACGTGTCGGATTTGCGGCGGGCGATTCCGCGGAAAGACCTGGTCGAGTCGTGGAAGGATCTGGAAGACAACGCACGCGGCCTCGCGAAGAGGTTGATGGGCAAGGAAGCGGCGACGCCTTCGCGCACGTGGCAGTTGCTCTCGTCGGCTCGTCCGGAGATGGTTTTGTTTCTTGCGGTGACGGCGCGGCAACAGGCGGTGGCGCAAAAGATTAAGAACTTCTTCACGAAGTGGCGACAGGTGCAGCAGAAGATTCCGCTGCCGGAGATGACCGAACTGCGGATTACGCCGCAGATGCCGGAGTATCCGAAGATTGCCAATGATGTGTTCATGTTGCTGCTGGACGGCAAGCTGCGTTCGAAGACGGAGACGCTGAAATATTTGAAGCCGTTTTCGCCGCCACCACCACCACCCCCTCCGGCGCCTGTTAAGCGTGGCCGCGCGAAGGGAGTCGTGACAGCGGCCGCAGACAAGGGGAAAGCTAAAGGCAAGGGTAAGGATAAAGATCAGGCAGCAAACGTTGCCGCCGCGGGCACGAAGCCGGAAGGCAAGCCGGGAAAGGTTCCTGTGGCGGTCGCGGCGACCGGTGCCAAACCAGCGGTTGTCGCAATGACGTCATCTCCTGCGGTTGCTGCAAAAACATCGGGCGCTCCAACCAAACTTCCGGTCCCTGTCAAAGCGAAGCCTGAGAAAACGACTCCCGCGAAGATGCCGGCTGCTAAACCCGTCAAGAAAGCGGCCAAGTCCGCGCCACAGAAGAAAAGCGCGACCAGAAAAGCGGGTCCCAAGAAGTCTGCACCGAAGGGTAAAGGCAAGAAAAGGTAGGCCTTCGCCAGCGGCTTTCAAAATCGCTGCCCAGCGCGGATTCTGGAGATTTGCGTCCGGGAAAATTGGCGTATAATGTGTTCATGCGTCGCCTGCTGACCTTTGCGGCGTTCTTCCTGATATTCTCGATAATCCCTGTCTACGCCCAGCGCGGCGGTGGTCATGCTTCGGGCGGGAGCCATGGCAGCATGGGCGGCGGACATGCCGGCTTCACGGGACATTCGGGCTTTGTTGGGCATTCGAGCGGCGGGTTCGGCGGCCCACGCTTTGGTACAAACTTCGGCTCGCACGTCGGTTCAAATGTAGGCTCACACTTAGCTTCGCATTACGGTTCAGGCACGAGGTTCTACGGCCGACGCGAACGCTTTCGCAATGGACGATACAACTTCAGGAATCGCTGTATTGGGTGCTACGGCTACCCGAATTACGGCTACCTTTCCGGCATCGATCCGTATTGGTGGTGGGATACGGATTCCTCCGACGATTCTAACCAGCGCGAAGTGGCCGCGGAGATGAATGCCGAGAACTTGCAGGAGCAGCAGGCTTTGCGAGCGCAGGATCAGGATTTGTACGCGCAGCAGATGCCGCAGCCACGCCAGACTCAGGCGAGCGCGAGCGAGAAGGCTCAGAACGATCCGGCGACGATCCTTTTATTCCGCGACCAGCGTACACGCGAAATTCAAAACTATGCGATCGTCGACGAAATACTCTGGATTTTTACTCCGCAGCACATCGAAAAAGTTCCGCTTGCGGTGCTCGATGTTCCGGCCACGATCCAGGCCAACGAAAACCGCGGAGTCGAATTCCGGGTGCCTGGAGTTAGTCAGGGACAATAGATTGCGCTTCGGCCGCCGGTTTTCCACCTCTGTGGATAAGTTGGCAGTTCTCCTTGCTTCATCCGACATTAAAATGGGCGCAACTTGAAATTGATCTTGAGCCCCTATGTCTGAATTCGTCCATCTTCACCTGCACAGCGACTACTCGATGCTCGACGGCGCCTGCGACGTCGAGAAGTTGGTTGAGCGCGTAAAAGAGCTGGGTATGCCGGCCGTCGCCATGACGGATCACGGGAACATTTTTGGCGCTGTGCACTTTGTGAATGCGGCGCACAAGGCGGGCGTCAAGCCGATCGTCGGCTGCGAGCTTTATATCTGCAAGAAAGACGATCACGATATCCGCCGGACTCCGCCTGAAGGCGATACCTACAACCATCTGCTGGTGCTTGCCGAGAATGAAGAAGGCTATCGCAATCTGGTGAAGATCACTTCGGAAGCGTCGCTGAACGGGTTTTATTACAAGCCGCGCGTGAGCAAGAAATTTCTGGCGGAGCATTCGAAGGGATTGATTGGGCTTTCCGGATGCCTGAAGGGCGAAGTGGCCGAGCGCCTGACGGAAGGGAACTACGATGCGGCGCGGGCCGCCGCGGCATACTACAGCGACCTTTTTGGCCGCGAGAATTTTTTTCTGGAGATTCAGGACCAGGGGCTCGAGAAGGAGCACCGCATCCATCCCGCGTTGTTTCAACTGGAAAAAGATCTCGGGCTACCGCTGGTGGCTACCAATGACAGCCACTACCTTTGCGAAGACGACGCCCACGCGCAGGATGTGATGTTGTGCATTCAGATGGGAAAGTCGATTCAGGATACGAACCGGCTGAAGTTTGAGGGCAATCAGTTCTTCGTCAAGAATGGCGATGAGATGCAGCGCGTGTTCAAGGATGCGCCCGACGTGCTCTCGCGCACGCTGGCAATTGCTGAACGCTGCAACCTTCGGCTGGAGAAAATTCCAACTCCATTTCCCCGTTTTGATGTGCCGGATGGATTCACTCCCGACAGTTATTTCGAGCACATTTCGCGGCAGGGATTTGCGCGGCGGATGGAAGTGTTGCGACGGCTTTCCGATCAGGGACGACTCAAGCATTCGCTGACGGATTACGAGCAGAGGCTGTCGCGCGAGATTGCCATCATTCAGCAGATGAAGTTCGGGGGATATTTCCTGATCGTTTGGGACTTCATTCGCTACGCGCGCGAGCGCGGCATTCCGGTGGGACCGGGGCGCGGATCGGCTGCTGGGGCGCTGGTTGCTTACTCGCTCGGGATTACCGACATCGATCCTATTCAGCACGAGTTGCTGTTTGAGCGCTTCCTGAATCCCGAGCGCATTTCGATGCCGGATATCGACATTGATTTCTGCATGAACCGGCGCGGCGAAGTGATCGAATACGTCACGCAAAAATACGGGCGCGAAAATGTCGCGCAGATTATTACCTTCGGCACGATGGCTGCGAAGGCCGCGATCAAGGACGTTGGGCGCGCCATGGATATGCCTTACAGCGATGTGGACCGCATCGCAAAAATGGTGCCGACCACGCTGAACATCAAGCTGGACGATGCGCTGAAAGATTCGGCAGCGCTGAGCGAGGCGTATGAAAAAGAGCCGCAGGTAAGGCAGTTGCTCGATACGGCGCGGAAGCTCGAGGGGATGGTGCGGAACGCGGGAGTTCACGCGGCGGGCGTGGTGATTTCTCCGCGGCCGCTGATTGAGCTGGTGCCGCTGCATAAAACCAAGAACGACGAAATCGTGACGGCGTTCGACATGGTGGCCATCGAAAAGATGGGCCTGCTGAAGATGGATTTTCTTGGGCTGACGACGCTTACGATTCTCGACGACACGCTCAAGCTGCTGGCGCAGAGCGGGCAAGCAGCTCTCGCTGGACGACATTCCGCTTGAGGATGAAGAAACCTATCAGAAGGTATTTCATCGGGGATTGACCTCAGGCGTTTTCCAGTTTGAATCGCATGGCATGAGGGACGTTCTGCGGCGATACCAGCCGAACTCTATCGAGCACCTGACGGCGCTCAATGCGCTCTACCGTCCTGGTCCGATGGCCATGATCGACGACTTCATCGAGCGCAAACACGGACGGCGCAAGATCGAATACGAATTGCCGGAACTCAAAGAGATTTTGGAGGAGACGCTGGGCGTATTCGTCTATCAGGAACAGGTGATGCAAGCGGCCAACAAACTGGCCGGTTACTCGCTGGGCGAAGCCGACTTGTTGCGCCGCGCCATGGGCAAGAAAAAGGCCGGAAGAGATGGCGGCGCAGCGCGAACGGTTTGTGCATGGTGCGGTGAAGAACGGATATCCGCCGAAGAAGATCGAAAAGATTTTTGATTTGATGGCACAGTTTGCGGGATACGGTTTTAACAAATCGCATTCGGCGGCATACGCGCTGCTGGCCTATCACACGGCCTATTTGAAGACGCATCATCCGATCGAGTTCATGGCGGCGCTGCTGACTTCGATCACGGGCGATACGGATAGCGTCGTGAAGTACATCAACGAATGCCGCGAGATGGGAATTGCGGTTGAGCCGCCGGATATCAACATCAGCGACGCGAACTTTACTCCGCATGAGCAGGCGATTCGGTTTGGGCTGGCGGCGGTGAAGAATGTGGGCGGCAATGCGATTGAGTCGATTGTGGCGGCGCGGAAGAAACTGGGGCGGAGCTTTCGGTCTCTTTACGAATTCTGCGAAGAAGTCGATCTGCGGCTGTTGAACAAGCGGGTACTAGAATCACTGATCAAAAGCGGGGCGATGGATTGCTTCGGACGCCGCGCGCAGGTGATGCAGGCGCTGGATAAGGCGATTGAACGAGCGCAGAAATCGCAACGCGATGCTGAGTCGGGACAGCACGGGCTTTTTGGCGTGTTCGCCGACGAACAAGCAGAGCGCGCGAATGACGCGCTTCCGAATACGCCGGATTGGGATGAGCAGATTCGGCTGGCCGCGGAAAAAGAAGTTCTCGGCTTTTTTATCACCGGCCATCCGCTGGAAAAGTACAAGGACAAGCTGGCCGACTCTGAATGCGCTCTCGATTGAAGAAGTTGGCGCAATGAAAAAGTCGACGGCTAAGGATGAAAACATCACGACCGCCGGATTGATCTCAGGCATTCGCGTGGCCAAGGCGAAGCGTAGCGGCGAGCTTTGGGCGCAGGCCTCGCTGGAAGATATGTCCGGGAAAATCGAGCTGCTGATTTTCCCGGAGGCGTACCGGAAGCTCGCTGAGAAGGTGAAGCTCGAGGTTCCGGTCCTGGTGCGCGGAGGCGTTCGCATCGAAGAAGGCGCGAACGCGAAGCTCACCGCCAACGACATCATTGCGCTCGATGACGCGCGCGTGCCGTTGCCGAAGGCGCTGCGTATTCGGATTCGGCTCGAAAGCGCGAGCGATGGCACGGTCGATGCGCTACACATGCTCTTTAATGAGCGCAAGGGCGAGGCTAAGGTATTGTTCGACCTGGAACGCGATGGCGATTTCATGGTGGTAATGGAGGCCGAAGGCTATAATGTCATCCCGGACCGCAATTTTCTTAGCCGGGTCGAGGAGTTGTGCGGTCGCGGCAGCGTGCGCGTTATTAGTTGATCTCGGTGACTCTCGATCTCATTGATTCTTAATCTCAGTGACACAACGATTCGATAAATGCGTCGCGCCAAAATAAAGCGGGCACCTCGGCCGGATCCGGACGCGGCGCATCCCGCCGTCACGGGCACGGAATTTCTTCTCTCCATCGTGGAAACGCACAAGACTCAAAGAAATGGGAACGTCATCGGAATGGATTCTGGAGTGAGAGCGCAGCAGGAACTGGACAAGATCGAGGAGCAGATTTCTCGGCTACAGTCGCTCGAAGGTCAGAGCAGCGAAACCCGCCGGCAGATTGAGCAACTTCACGACCGGCTGAAGGATCTTCGGAGCGAGATAACGTTGCACCTGAATGCCTGGGAGAGGACGAACCTGGCGCGGCATCCGCAGCGCCCTTACACGCTCGATTATGTGGAGCGCATTTTTACCGATTGGAGCGAGATTCATGGCGACCGCGGATTTCGTGACGACCCGGCAATCGTTTGTGGGATGGCGCGATTTCATGGCGAAGAGGTCGTGCTGATTGGCCAGCAGAAGGCGCGGGACGCAAAGCAGCGCGTTTACCGGAATTTTGGTATGCCGCATCCGGAAGGCTATCGCAAGGCGATGCGGGTGATGAAAATCGCGGAAAAATTTGGCCGACCCGTGTTTACTTTCGTCGATACTGATGGCGCTTATCCGGGACTCCACGCCGAAGAGCGCGGACAGGGCGAGGCCATCGCCCGCAATTTGCTGGAGATGTCGCGGCTCGAAGTGCCGATCATCGCGACCGTGATTGGCGTGGGCGGCAGCGGCGGGGCTTTGGCTATTGCAGTCGCCGACCGCGTGCTGATGATGGAGAATTCCGTTTACTCGGTGATTTCGCCGGAAGGCTGTGCGTCCATTATGTGGCGCGATGCCAGCAAAAAAGAGCTGGCCGCGGAGGCGATGAAGATCACCGCCAAAGACATGAGCGAGCTGGGCTGTATTGACGGCATCATTCCGGAGCCGCCCGGGGGTGCGCATACCGATCACGCGCGGGCTGCGGAGTTGCTGGATGCGGCGCTGGCTAAGGAGTTGGCGGAAATCAAGGGAGTGCCGGCGCGGGAATTGTTGGAGAGCCGCTATCAGAAGTTTCGCAAGATGGCGCAGTTCTTCCAGGTGGAAGCGTAGCCCGGCCGAGCGCAAACGCTCTTATAATAAAATCGGTAAGTGCAGGCACGGCTGCACCATGAAGTCCAGCGCGTCGATTTGCGCTAGCGCCTTATCCACAACGGATGCCTGGCATTCTTCCAAAGTAATAAGAAATGGCAGATGGGATTTTAAGCAGCCTGGCTTTTGCAACACTGAGTCGATGTTGATGCCGGATTCCGCGAGGATTGTAGCCAGACAGGCGATGATGCCCGGCCGGTCTTTGACGAGAAAACGCAGGTAGTGCCGGGTTGTGAAGTCGTCTGTTACGGTGGGAGATTTTTCTACGGGCCGCGATTTTTCTGCGGCTTCATCGCAGCCGCAACTCCGAGGCGGCTTGGTATGAACAATCGCCAGAATATCGGAGACGACGGCGACTGCCGTCGGGTTTCCTCCGGCGCCGTGACCGCCAAAAACTGTTTCCCCTCCGTACGTGCCGGTGGCCATCACCAGATTCTGGCTGCCTTCGACGCGCGCGAGTGGGGAAGAAAGCTGCACCAACGATGGTTGTACGGCCGCAAATAACGTATCGCCTTTGAGTTCGGCGCGCGAGATTTGGCGGATCGTGCATCCCAACTGATGTGCGTACTCGAAATCTATGGTGTCGATGGCAGAAATTGATTGCGCGACAATGCAGCTCGCCGCAATTTTGCAGCGCAGTCCTACGCGAACGAGGATGGCTAGTTTGGCGCGGGCGTCCAGGCCGTCGATGTCCTCGGTGGGATCGGCTTCGGCGAAGCCCAGCTTTTGCGCTTCGCGCAGTGCCGTGGTGAAAGGGATGCCATTGCTCTCAATCTGGGTGAGGATGTAGTTACACGTGCCGTTCAAAATTCCACAGATCTTGAAAAGTTTGTCTCCTGCCAGACCTTGATGAAGTCCTGAAATTATGGGTACGCCACCGGCGACGGAAGCCCCGAACTCGATTTGCCGATTCATACTGCGGGCCAGCGCGATCAACTCAGAGCCGCAGTGCGCAATCAACTGCTTATTTGCCGTGACCACGGATTTGCCGGAGGCGAGCGCGCGGCGCACCCAGTCTTCGGTAGGCTGAAGGCCGCCGATCACTTCAACCATGATGTCGGCGTCTGACGAGAGGATGTCGTCGATGTTCTCGCTCCAGACCACATCCGGCGGCAGCCAGTCCACTTTTTTGCGGGCCACGTTGCGATTAAGGATGTGGGTCAGGCGCAGCGGGGAACCCGTGCGTTCGACGATAATCTTGGCGACGGACCTTCCGACGGTTCCAAAGCCCGCGAGCGCTACCTTCCATATTTTGTTTTCTGGAGCACCGGCCCGCGCCGTGAGCCTGCCGGATGAAATTGGTGTCAATTTGCGCGCCATTCCTTGATCATTGTATCGGCCCCTGCAAATTCGGGCGACAACAGACGCGATCTCGCTATGTTGCTGCCGCCTTCCGAACCTCGAAACTTACGGGGGAATGATTTGGGACGCCGTGCTGGAGCGGTATAATAAAGAGTTTTCCGCTTCCACTTCGAGAAACCTCCGGGCTGGGGTTGCCCGGTCAAGACGTTACTTGGTCAAACGGCTATTAGTTAAACAAAGAAAGGCAGGGAAATGGCCACTACGGATATCGTGCCTCAGGAATCATCGGGCCAACTGGGGCAAAAACGCATTGTCAACGACATGACCATTCAGGTGGCTACCGTGAATGGGTCGGGATCGCAAAGTTCGAATACCGTTTTGCTGCGCAGCATTTTTCAGATGGGCGTGCCGATTTCCGGGAAGAATATGTTCCCATCCAATATTGCCGGTCTGCCGACCTGGTTCACGATCCGCGCCAGCAAAGATGGCTACATCGCGCGCAAGAAGGAGATCGATCTCCTGATCGCGATGAATGCGGAGACGGCGCAAGACGATGTGAAGACGCTGGCGCCGGGAGCCAGCGTGCTTTATGACGAGCCGCTCGGGCTCGACAAGTTGCGCGATGACCTTACTTTTTACGCCGTGCCCTACGACAAGCTGGTGGCGGCGGTTTGCTCGGAAGCCAAGCTGCGCAAGCTGATCAAGAACATGATCTACGTCGGCGTGGCAGCGCAGTTGCTGGAGATCGACTTTGCCGAAGTCGAAAAGGCGATCCGCAAACAGTTTGCTACCAAGGTTAAGGCCGCGAATCTAAACCTTTCGGCGGCGAAGGCTGGATTCGATTATGCGGCTGCGAATCTTACCAAGTGCGATCCGTTCTACATTGCGCGCATGGACAAGACCGCAGGCAAGATCATTGTCGACGGCAACTCAGCGGCGGCGATAGGGTGCATGTTTGCCGGATGTACGGTAGTGACGTGGTATCCGATTACGCCTTCGTCGTCGCTGGTGGAGACGATGATTGAGTACATGAAGGAATACCGCATCAGCCCGGATGGCAAGGCGACGTTCGCGGTGGTGCAGGCGGAAGACGAGTTGGCGGCGATCGGCATGGTGATTGGGGCGGCATGGGCGGGCGCGCGCTCCATGACGGCGACTGCCGGTCCGGGCATTTCGCTGATGGCGGAGTTTGTTGGTCTCGCGTATTACGTCGAAGTGCCGGCGGTGATCTGGGATATCCAACGCGTGGGGCCTTCGACGGGCTTGCCAACGCGGACGGCGCAGGGCGACATACTCTCCACGGCGTTTTTGAGCCACGGAGATACGAAGCACATCATGCTGTTTCCGAACTCGATGATCGAGTGCTTCACCATGGCGCAGGATGCGTTCGATCTCGCAGAACGCTTTCAGACTCCGGTGTTCGTCATGTCGGATCTCGATCTCGGTATGAACAACTGGATGTCCGATCCGTTTCCTTATCCCGAGAAACCCATCAGTCGAGGAAAGGTGCTGAGCAAGGAAGACATTGAAAGGCTCGGCGGCTTCGCGCGCTATGAAGATGTTGACGGCGACGGCGTCGGCTACCGCACTTTGCCGGGCACGGATCATCCGGCTGCAGCGTACTTTGCGCGCGGCAGCGGCCACAATGCTAAAGCCCAGTACAGCGAGCGGCCCGACGACTTCGAACGCAACATGGAGCGCATCAACAAGAAGTTCGAAACGGCGCGCTCAGCGGTTCCGCGGCCGGAGCTGGCGGGGAGCGGGAAATCGAAAGTCGGGATTATCGCCTACGGAACATCGCACTGGGCGATCGTGGAAGCCCGCGACCAGCTTTTGAAAGAGCACAATCTGGAGACGGATTATCTGCGGGTGCGGGCGTATCCGTTTACGCGCGAGGTGCATGACTTTATCGCGCAGCATGATCGCACTTACATTGTTGAGCAGAATCGCGACGGGCAGATGGCTAGCCTGCTCAAACTCGATATCCGGGCGGAGTTGACGCCGCGGTTGCGTTCAATCTGCCACGTTCACGGGCTGCCCCTCGATGCGCGGTCGGTGACGGACGAACTGATGATGATGGAGGATAAGTAAATGGGGACCACGACTACGCCGACCTCTTCTCCGGCGCCCAAGACCAACCGTATTGGATTACAGGTAATTGATTACCGCGGAGGGAAGACAACGCTGTGCGCGGGATGCGGGCATAACGCGATTTCGGAACGCATCATCGATGCGATGTATGAGATGGGCGTGAAGCCCGAGCGCGTGGCCAAGTTCAGCGGAATTGGTTGCTCGTCGAAAAGCCCTGCTTATTTTATGAATCGCTCGCACAGCTTTAATTCCGTGCACGGGCGCATGCCGTCGGTGGCGACCGGCGCGATTCTCGCGAACAAGAATCTGCTTGCGCTGGGTGTTACGGGCGACGGCGACACAGTTTCGATCGGGGCCGGGCAGTTTGTGCATTTGATGCGGCGCAATCTTCCGATCATTTACGTGATCGAGGACAACGGCTGTTACGGTCTGACGAAAGGCCAATTCTCCGCGACTGCTGATCTGGGATCGACTTTGAAGAGTGGCGTCGTGAACGATCTGCCGCCAGTGGACACTTGTGCGATGGCGATTCAACTGGGCGCGACATTTGTCGGGCGGTCGTTCTCCGGCGACAAAAAGCAACTTCATACCATGCTCAAGGCGGCGATCGCGCATAACGGGACGGTGATGCTGGATGTTGTATCGCCCTGCGTGACTTTTAATGATCATGAGGGTTCGACGAAGTCGTACAAGTACATGCAGGCGCATGAAGAAGCGTTGCATGAAGTCAGCTTCGTGCCGGCATTTGAAGAGATTAACGTCGAGTACGATCCGGGGACGACGATGGAAGTCACGATGCACGACGGGTCGAGCCTGCGCTTGAAAAAGTTAGAAGAAGAATACGATCCGACCGACAAAATCCACGCGGTGCAGCGACTGATGGAGTCGCACGCGAAAGGCGAGGTCCTGACGGGCGTGTTCTACATCAACGCTCACGCGCCGAGCTTCATCGACATGCTGAATGTGACGGACGCGCCGCTGGCGACGCTGCCGGAATCCGCGGTGCGGCCGGGCCGGGACGTGCTGGCGAAGTGCATGGAAGAGCTGATGTAGGGAAGCTATCAGCTCGACGGCTTCTCCCGGCAAGCACAGAAAATTATTAGTGGAATAAGAACGAGCCGGCCCTTTTTGGGGCCGGCTCGTCTTGTTACAGAGCTGATTTCGCCCGTTTAGTTTACCGCGAAGATCAAGTCGTCGTGATCGTCGTAGCTCCCGGTGCTGCAAGAGGACGCGCTTCCGGTGTAGCGGAAGTTGGCGCGGACGGCCTGCAAGCTGCCGGTGGGAAGGGTATAGGTAGTGGAGATGGTGCGCGCTCCGCTGCCAGAGGGAGTGAAGGTTCCGATCAACACCCACGTCGGACTGTTGGCGTTGGCGGCATAGTACAGGTCGAGATGGTCTGAGGTGTACGAGCTGTATGCCCAGACGGTTGCGGTCACCGTAACGGTGGTGGCATGGGTCATGGCTCCGCCGCCGGTCGAGGCAACGACCAGGCGGTCGTTGGACTCATCGGAGTGGAACGTCCCCGCCGTGCCATCGGAGCAGGAGTTGTTGATGGTGTTCGGTTGATTGGGCTCATTGCCGCCGGACAGCGTGTCGCGTCCGAGAAGCAAAGACGGACCCGAGTCGCACGAGGAACCAACGGTCGCGCACTTCGGCGCTTTGAGCGTCGAATCATAGACCGCAGTCTGTCCGCCGCCACCGGAACCCGTCACTGTCAGCGTGATGTTCGTCGTCTGCACGATGGAGCCTGAGGTGCCCGTGACGGTGACCGTTGAAGTGCCGGTAGTAGCGGTCGCGGATGCGGTAAAGGTTAAGATTGAGGTCACGTTTCCGTTAGCTGGAGGCGTGACCGGATTGGGGCTGAAGGCGGCTGTGACGCCGCTCGGAAGGCCGGACGCGGTGAGAGTGGTCGCTGAGTTGAAGCTGTTCAGGCTGGTCACCGTGATGGTGCTGGTGGCGTTCGAGCCTTGGACTACGGTCACGGAACTGGGTGCCGCCGCAACCGTAAAGCCCGGAGTGCCTGCTCCGACCGGGAACACGAGGTCATCGTGGTCGTTGTAGGAACCCGTCGTGCAAGAGGAGGCGGTTCCGTTGTAGCGGAACTGCGCGCGCACCGCCTGATTTGAGCCGCCGCTTGGTAGCGTGTAGTTGGCTGAGAGCACCTGCGCTCCCGCTACGGTCGGTGAGATGGTTCCGATCAATACCCACGACGGACTGCTAGCGTTCGCCGCGTAGTAGAGATCGAGATGGTCGGAAGTGAAGCTGCTATAGGCCCAGACCGTCGCGCTCACCTTGACGGTTTCGCCCGGCGCCATGTTGCTGCCATCAGTCGTCTGCACGACCAGTCGATCGTTCGATTCATCCGAGTGGTAGGTTCCCGATGTGCCGTCGGCGCAGGAACTGTTAATGGTGTTGGGTTGATTCGGCTCTGAACCCCCAGACAAGGTGTCGCGGCCGAGCAGTAGAGACGGACCCGAGTCGCAGCCCGAACCGATGCTCGCGCAGGCTGGAGTCTTAAACGTCGAGCTGTAGGTTGCCACTTGCAGACCGCCACCTCCGGAGGAGTTAACAGTCAGCGTGATGGGCGTCGAATGGACCAGTGTTCCAGACGTTCCCGTGATCGTAATCGTGTAAGTGCCAGTTGTGGCCGTGCCCGATGCGGTCAAGGTAAGCGTGGAGTTCACGCTGCTGTTGGCCGGCGGAGTCACGGGATTGGGAGCGAACGCAGCCGTTACCCCGCTGGGTAGGCCGGAGGCGGTCAAGCTCGTTGCGGAACTGAAACTGTTCAGACTGGTGATGGTGACTGTGCTCCCGCCGCTCCCTCCTTGCACTATCGTGACCGAAGAAGGCGAGGCCCCAATCGTGAAGTCTGGCGATGCTGCCGCATTGACCGTCAGCGAGATCGTCGTGCTGTGACTGCTCGACCCGGAAGTTCCGGTGATGGTGACGGTAGCTGTGCCGGTGGTTGCGGTGCCGGAGGCAGTAAGCGTCAGGGTCGAGGTGACATTGCCGTTCGCCGGTGGAGTGACCGGGTTCGGCGAAAAGGCTGCGGTCACACCGCTCGGTAAGCCGGAGGCGGTGAGTGAAGTAGCCGAGTTGAAGCCGTTCAGGCTGGTCACGGTAATGGTGCTGGTTCCATTTCCGCCCTGTGTAACGGTGACGGACGAAGGACTCGCCGCGACCGTGAAGTCGGGCGAACTGCCGCAGCTCGGGAACTTGAAGTTCGCGATCCGTGTGCTCCAGTTGAAGGTGCCGTTGGTCTTGATATATTCCTGCGTGTACCAGAAGGTGCAGTCGTCCACCGGATCGACCTGCATAGCGCTGTAGTCGCCCCAGCGGCTCAGGCCCGTGGTCTGCGAACCGGAGCCGGTGACTACGTTGACCTCCGATTCCATGGTGCCGGCGGGATCGGTGGCAAGGCGTCCCGTGTAGCGAACGGTGGGATTCAGTGTGCTGCTCGATACGCTATAGCCGAGGGCCATATCGCCGGACTGATCCATCGCGACCGAGCCCATCCAGCGATAGCTGGAGTCGGGAGCGAAGGTGCTTTGTTGCGCCACCGTGGGAGTTCCGCCGGGATTCTGAATTTCGTACCAGCGGACGCCGCCACTGCTGCCCGCGACCACCGAATGGTTCACGACCAGCGATTCGTGGGTGCCGAAGTTGCGATAGGCCAGCCGATACATGAGCCGGTCAGCGAGTGAATCGAGCTTCTGCGTGGTGCCGGGCTGAACAACGCAAGTTCCGCCACTACACAGTGGGCTGAAGGCGGCAACGCTGATCACGGTCGGTCCGGTGAAGCTGGAGTTCGTGGGCGTGTTGAAATCAACGTGAAATTTGTAGAGGTTCAGGTTGTTGGTTCCGTAATAGATCATGTAGTTCGGCGAACCAGCCGGAGGTGGTGTCAGACCGTCGATGTCGGAAGGCAGCAGGCCTCCGACCGAAGTGCCTTGCTGGAAACAAACCTGCGTTGCAGCCGTGCCCGCCAGCATGGCGGCGCGATTGTATGCGCAGGCGTCGGCGCCAACAAAGGTCGTGCCGCCGGCGAACATGTTGAAGGTTTCGTAGTACGCGTCGGACCACACGGACATCTTGGGATAGTCGTCGAAATTGCTGTACTGGAAGCTATAGCGGTTGTAGGTGCCGGTCGCGTCGGATGTGGTGGAGACGGCGATGCACTGCAGATAAGGCGTCGTCGAGACCGAGAACTGGCTGAAGATCCAGCGCTGCGCGGCCTTGTCGTAGAGAACGATCGGGTCGCCGTCATTGTTGGTCTGGCAGCCTCCTCCGAATCCGGACCAGAGTGTGTTGCCCGCAGTTGGACCGGCGATGAGCGCGCCGGTTGATTTATTGAAAATGGCGAAAGAGGTGTTCACCCATTGCACATACTGGGTTGCGCCCACCGTGCCTTCGGTGTCGGGAGGAGCCCCGGTAATGCTGAATCCGTATTGACCCTGCCCCAGCCCTTCAAAACTGAGGCCGGTAGTCGGAGTCTCCTGACTCACGGTTTGCTGGCGAACGGGATCTTCTTCGAGCTGCGTGAGTCCGGGCGGCAGCGGAATTCTGCGCAGCGGCTCGGCTTCATGCATGACCAAAGATGGCATGGGGGCGGCCTGGATCAAGTCGCTCAGCGGAGCGGAAACATCGTGGTGGACTTGCTTGCGTACTGTCATGGTGGATTGTGCGAGGGCGGGCAGGGATGAACACAGTAAGAGACAGGCGAGTAATGCGGCATGTCCAGGGGGCAACAGTTTTTCTGTTCGCATGGCAACCTCTCCTAAATTGAATTGTGAATTCGATCGCAGTGTCGGAAGGGGCGCGCGCATGGCGTAAGTTTCGTCAGGATGAACTCTCGACCACGCGACTACTACTATGGGCAATAGTGTGGGATTGTAACTGCGGACTGATGTTTTGTTACGGAAACCTTAAGACCGACCGGTCGGTCAGTTGAGAAGAAGGTCTCCCTCCCCATTTGGCAATGCCTCGGCCCATCAAGGCACTGAAGGCTAATTATTTCTTCTTGCGAAGTTGCCCTTCGAACGAGTGCTCGGGACTCTGGCCGGGTTCGGGAAAATCGCTGTCCGCACCTTCGATCAGCGGATCCTCGTCGCGGTGGGAAAGCTGACCTGTCATCGAGTTGTTTCCAGCTTGCTTTCGTTCGTCGGGCTCGAGCGAGCCCTTGTGGCGGTCGGAATCATTCTTAAGATGATCACTGGCACTGTTCAGCATGGAGGACCTCTAGGATGTTTACGCGGTATTTGAATCCGTACTTATGACGACACGACGAGGCTACACGTAAAGCTCGCGGTGGGCAATACGAGCCTTTGGGGGATGCTTCCGCTGCCGGGAACGATTCGCAAGTTGTTGTAATAGCTACGATAGCAAAATTTTATGGTCTGTTAACCTACACTTGAATCTAAGATAGTTCATGGATAACAAGAATCGAAAGCACTATTTGTTTGCCAGCGACTTCGATCAGACGTTGACCTTCAACGATACGGGTTACGTTTTGAGCGAACTCGTGGGCATTTCCGTCGCAGAGTTCGAGCGCAAGATCAAGGGAATGGCGAAGCTGAACCTGGTTCAGCAAGGCGCCGAACTCTCTTACCTTCTGCTGCACGATCCTGAGTTTCGCTCGCGCGTGCATCGCGCTGACCTGGTCGAAGTGGGCAAACGCATCCGTCTGAAGGAAAACATCGAGCAGATTTACGAAATTCTGGATCGTCGGGTCGACGGATTTCACTTTGATTTTTATGTTCTCTCGGCTGCGCCGGTGGAAGTGGTCCAGTCGGCGCTGGAAGGAATTGTGCCGCGGGATCACATCTTTGGGACCGAGTTTGAGTACAGCGCGAGCGGAGAAATCGAGACGCTGGTGCGAGCGACGGCCGGCTACGGCAAGGTTGCGCGCCTGGAGCAGCTATCGGAAGAACTCGGCGTGCCGCTGGACCACGTCGTTTATGTCGGCGACGGCAGCTCGGACATTCACGTGATGCTGCACGTGAACCGGCATGATGGGTTCACGATCGCGGTGTCCGAATCGAAGCATGTCGCGCAGATCGCCAAACGGACTGTGCTCAGTGACAACGCGCTGGCTACGCTTGTTCCGATTCTGGAGGAGATCGCTGGCTGGACGCGGCCGCGCATCCGGCAGCTCTTTGAAGCCTATGGGTTCCTGATTCAGGGGTGGGAGAGCACGCAGACCGACTGGGTGACGCTCCGGTCGACGGGCCTGATGGCTGCAAAAGTGTCGGCGGCCGACGCGGTTTAGTCACCCCCATAGAAAGAATCTTTAGAACTAATTTCTACGCGCCGGGTTCTTACGGCGTGGGACTGGCTCACGGGTTGGGCTAGTCCTGCGTATAAGTACCATCTACCTTTTCCTGAGGCGCCGCATGAAAGCTTCCCGCGTGGTCTTCCTCGTTTTGGTTGCTGTCTCATCTACCGCGCTTGTTCGAGGGCAGATGCAAGGCTCGCCACCGTCGTCTCAGCTCGACTTTGTGCCGCAGGGCATTGAGGTGTTGCGGCAAGGCGCGTCTTCGAAGACTGAATTAACTCTGGATCATTCCATGTTGATCCTCGCGTCGAAGCTCGATCCCGAGAATGAGGGGCTGCGGCGCGTGATTGCCGGAGTGAGCGGGGTCTCAGTACACAACTTCCGCTATGCGAAGCCTGGAACGTTTGATCCCGAGGCGGTGGAGTCGGTGAGAGAGGATTACCGCTCGGCGGGCTGGAAGCAAATAATGAACAAATACGAGAAGAACGGCGGGCCGGGCGTGACCGATCTCTGGGTGCGGCTGGAGCATAATGCGATCAGCAATGTCGCGATTCTTGTTGCCAGATCCAGCGAGGTCGACTTTTTCGTGGTGAGCGGATCGATCAGTCCGATCGACCTTGTTCATCTCGGCGGGCACTTCGGCATTCCCAAGATTGAAGGCGGAATCGAAGTGCCGAACACAGCGCGGCGCTAGGTCCTTTTCGCGCTCTCCACAAAAAAGCTATCGATTCTTCGACGGCCCAGTTCCCAGTTTCCGCAAACGCTCTCGCGCCTGCATGGCTTCGTTGGTTCGTGGATAGCGCTGAATGACATGCTTCAGTTCCTGCTCACCTTCATCTTTGTTTCCGAGTTCGAGGAACGCGAATCCCTTCTTTAGTTGCGCTGACGCCGCCTTGGTTCCGCTGGGAAAATTCTGCAGGACCAGATCATAGTTGGCGATGGCTTTTTGATAGTCGCCGGCCTTGAATTCCATTTCCGCCAGATAAAAATTCGCGTTTCCGGCGAGATCGGTGTCCGGATAGTACTTGATGTAGTCGTTGAATTCCTGCGTCGCCAGATCGTTCTTGGCGCCGTTGTAGTCGCGCAGTGCGTTGTTATAGAGCACGTCCGGCGGTGGCGCCGCGGCCATCTGCTGGGCCTGCTGCTGAGCCTGCGCCTGCTGTGCGGCCATGGACTGCTGTGCCGCTTGCATGTCTTCCAATTGCTTGGTGAGCTTGGCGAGGCGGACTTTGAGTTCATCCATGGTGTCGTTCAGCGCCTGAATCTGCCCTGAGATCTGGTCGACCTGGGCGGCGCGATCGGTCTGTTGCCGGTTGATCGACGACTGCAGATTGTCGATCGCCGCGCTGACCTTGTTGGCGACGACGACATTCTGCTCGACCAGATTCTTCATCACGCCCATGCGCTCGTCGAACGACTGCTTCATCTGCAGTCATGGCCTGTTGCAGTTGGTCGACTTGCGTTTGCAGTTGCACGATGTCGCGGTTGGCCGCCGACCCGGGAGTGGGTGTGGCAAATAAAACAAGAGCGACGGTAAGGGTGAATGCGAGCGGGAAGCGAATTGATTTCATAATTGACCTGGCTCGATGAAGCAAAGAGTCACCTCTTGGATCCAACCATCCCCAATCTGTTGAAAGGGACGGAGCATAGCCCCGTCCCCGAAAGTAGCTCTTAACGCTCTACTGTCCGTACACGAAATGGCCGCGTCGATTTTGCTGCCAGCACTCCTCGGTGTGCTCGGTACAGAACGGCTTTTCCTTGCCGTAGCTGTAGGTCTTGATGCGATCGCCGCTGACTCCCGCCTGAATGAGCGCGTTCTTTACCGAGTCGGCGCGGCTGGTTCCGAGGGCCAGATTGTATTCGGTCGAGCCCCGTTCGTCGCAGTGTCCTTCAATCGTGAAATGGACCGCCGGATGCTGCTGCAGGAACTGCGCATCGGCCTGAATGGTCGCCTGATCGCTCGGTCGAATGTCGGACTTGTCGTAATCGAAGAAAATATCCTTCACGTTTTGCGCGAAGAGTTCTTCTTCGGTTGCCGAGGGCGTTGGCGGTGGAGGCGCTGGCGCGGCGTTGACGGTTACCCGCGCGGTCGCATCCTGCGTGCCTCCTGGGCCCTTCGCGACCAGATGATAGGTGGTCGAATCCGTGGGCGTGACCTGGCGCGAGCCGCTGGGATCGACGGGACCAATTCCGTCGATGCTGACGTCGGTTGCGTTGGTGGTCTGCCAGGTCAGAGTCGTCGACTGGCCCTGGTTAATGGTGTTCGGGTTCGCGGAGAGCGAGGCCGTAGGCGCGGTGGGTGTAGGTGGTGGCGGCGGTGGCGGCGGAGCCGCTTTCTTGGCGCATGCGCCCAGAAACATCAGTCCGCCAACTGCGGCTACAAGGGCCCACATCCTCATTTGGTGCTTCACTGGTTCCTCCAAGTGTCTGTGCGCCCGAATTGTGGCGTGTAATTTACGAAATCGCGGCGGAGCGCACTCTTGGCCGGCCGCGAGGCCGTAACTTCTCAAAAGACGAATCTACTTGCGAAAGCAAAGACTTTTCCAATCAAAAAACCGCGGACCAAATGAAAACCACTGAGGACTCAGAGTGTCAAATTATAAAGTCTCCTGCGTCCTAAGCGTTCTCCGTGGTTTTCATTTGTCTGCCTGCGGCAAACCCAATCTATTTCCAACTCCAGTTGGGCTGCGTATTGCTGCCCTTAAACGTCAACTGTTTCACATTTGTACCATCGGCCAGCATGCTAAAAATCTGATCGGTACCGGTTCGATGGGACTGAAAAACGATATGCCGGTTGTCGGGTGACCAGCAGGGGTAATCGTTCCGTCCCGCATCGTGCGTGAGCTGGACCCACTGCTTGCTGGCAACATCCATTAGATACAGATCGTTCGATCCGGGTTCACCCGGGCCGTATTTTCTCTCCCAGGAAAAAGTCAGAAACTGCCCGTTCGGCGACCAGTTGGGTGAGACGGCATACCCCTGATCGGTGACCCGCTGGAGGTTGGTGCCGTCAGATTCCATGGTGTAGATCTGGGGCAGGCCGGTGCGTCCGCTGACGAAGGCGATCTGCGAACCCGTCTTGCGGTTCCAGGTCGGCGCCACGTCTGGGCCCTTGTCGTTCGTGAGCCGGCGCACATGCCCGCCGGATTCGTCGACCACGAAAATGTTGGGGTAGCCGCTGCGCGACGAAGAAAAGGCGATCTGGCCGTCGGGCGACCAGGAGGGCGAAAAATTCATGCCCCCAAAACGGGGGAAGGCGACCATGCGGTTCAGAAGAAACGAGTACATCAAAGTTTCCCAACCAGCTTTCGTGGCGGAACTGAATGCCAGGCGAGAGCCATCGGGCGAGATGCGCGGCGAAAGCGAAATGCTTCCGAGGTGCGTGATCTGCTGCTGGTTGGCGCCGTCGTAATCCATCATCCAGATTTCTTTGTGCCCGGTGCGGTCGCTGACGAAATAAATTTTGGTTTCGGCGATGCCCTGGATTCCGCCGCCCAGGCGGAATATGATTTCGTCGGCGAATTTGTGCGCGATCAGGCGCACGGCGTCACTCGTGGCCGAATCGGAGTACTGCTTACCGAGAACCTGCGGAGAGCCCTGATTCTTCAGGTCATAGAGCCAGCCTTGCACAGCCACTTTGTCGGCCGTGACACCGAGGTTGCCGAAGGCGAGCATCGAGGCCTCAGGAGGCGGCGCGGCCCAGTCTGCAAATTTAACGTCGGCTGGCTGGCCCGGCACTTGCACCGGATAAAAGCTCTTCGAGACGAGCGTGAAGATTCCCGCGTTGTCGAGGTCGTTCCAGAGAGTGTCGTTAAAAGTTTTCAGCAGGTCGGCGTTCTTGGGGTCCTGCGTCGAAGGCTTGAAGTCGGAGGCGGCGAGGCGCACCTTCTCGACCCCGAGTCCGGTGCCGGTGCGAATCCAGTCTTGTGCCGAACTGGTGGCGGCCAGTACGAAAATGGCTGCGACGACGAGTAAAAGCCACTGGCCGCTAAGCTGGGATTTAAGATCGTGGCGCGACGTAATCCCCTTGCCAAGCGAGCGAATTTGTTTCTCATCAATAGGATGTTGGGCGGGGGATGGCGAGTTGCTCAATTGTCACTCCTGAATCGCTGTTCGCGGGACGCTGTCCATCGTTCGCTACACGCTGTTCGCAAATTCGTGTGGTGCTTGGTCATTATTGTCCACCGTTCGTCCATTGTGAGCCCGGTTTCGTGAACAGCGAACGACGAATAGCGAACAGCTACTTCTTGTAATCAAACCAAAATTCCACCGAAACTTTGCTGCCCGGATACTCTGGTGGCAGCGGGCCGAAGGTATCAATGCGCTGGATCGCTCGCGTCGCCGAGATATCCAGGGACGGCACTCCGCTGGACTGCTCGACTTGCACATTCGCGGGGTGGCCGTCGCGCGCAATGTCAAACGTCACGTAAACGCGATTCGCATCGTGAATGCTGGGATCCACTTCATACTTCAGCCAGTTCTCGGAAACCTTGCGCTGCACCGCCTGTACGTACCACGCGAAGCGGCTGCCGAAATCTCCCCCACCTCCGGTGAAGCCAAAGCCTCCTTTTGCGCCTCCGACGTTGAACATGGCGTAGGGGCCGCTTACGGGGCCGCCTTCGCCATAAGGAATTTGATTCGTCTGCGGCGGTTCAGGTTCCGTTTTTCGCTGAGTCGCGGTCGTCACCGGTTTTGGTTTCTTCTTGGCCGTCTTGTCGGCGATGGGAATCGCATCGGGTTCTTTTTCTTCCACCTTGGGCTGCGATTGCGCTAGCCCTTTCGATTCAGTGGCGAGCACATTCTTCGTTGGCTGCTCGCTCGCGGGCAAGGGAACCGAGTTCACCAGGGTCGCTCCCATCGCGTCTCCGCCTCCGCCGCTGCCCCACCCTGTCCCGCGAATGCCGGTGATGAAGGTCGCCCAGAGTACGACGAACACGGCGAACCCCACATGCAATCCCGCCGACCAGGCAAGTGGCCGCTTGAGCCTGCCCTGCAATAAATCGTTGTCGATACCTGCTGCACTAATGCTTGCCATGTGCGTCAATGGGCTGGGTCACGATGCTCACGTTGCTGATGCCAGATGATTTGACTGCATCCATCACGGTGGCGAAGGCCCCAAAGGGAACATCTTCGTCGGCGCGCAGATAAATAGCCTGATGCCGCGGGTCGCGAATCCTCTGCTTGAGCGTCGCTCCAATCTGATTGATATTGATGGGATCGTTGCCGAGAAAGACTCGCTGCTGCTTGTCGATACTGATGACAAGTCGCTCCTCGGTGATCTCTCTCACCGTGCGCGTATGCGGCACGTTGACTTCGATGCCGGATTGCAGAATCGGCGCAGTCACCATGAAGATGATGAGCAAAACAAGGACGACATCGACGAGCGGAGTGATGTTGATGTCCGCGAGCGCGCTCTGAGTGCGGCCATTGGCGGTAGTGAAGGCCATTAGCGGCGAACCTCGGGGGCGGGTTGCGTGTTCTGCTGGATCTGCTGACGCTCGACCAGATTGAGCATTTCGAGCGAGAAATCATCGTCTTGCGCGGCCAGCTCGCGAATCGAACCGATGATGAGGTTGTAGGCAATGACGGCAGGAATCGCAGCAGCAAGGCCCGCTGCGGTGGTAATGAGAGCTTCCGAGATTCCGGGAGCGACCGCCCGCAATGTGGCCGCGCCCGCGGTCCCGAGACCGTGGAAGGCATCGATGATTCCCCAGACCGTGCCGAACAGTCCGATAAAAGGCGTGACGGCTCCGGTGATCGCAAGCCAGGGAACGTTGCGCTCGAGGCGCGTGATTTCTTCCGAAGACGCGATCTGCATGGCGCGCTGAATCGAGACGGAACTGTGGACAGTCCCCGTCGTTCCCATCTGGCGCTTGAACTCAGCTACTGCGCCCTCGAAGACACCCACGAGGGGGCTGGGACGAAACTGTTCGGCTACCGCAGCGATTTCCTGCAAGCGCTGCGACTTCCGAAAGGCGCGGATGAAGCGCTCACTTTGGATCTGCGCCCGTTTGATGATTCTCCATTTGGAGAGAATCACGGCCCAGGACAGGATGCTGAAGAGAACGAGAATCGCAAGTACGGTTTTTGCGACAGCACCAGTTTGAAGGACGAGATCGACTATTTCGCCGCCGACAAAAGACAGGAGGACGGAAGGCAAGTGCATTGATTTTCCACAAAACTCCTGTGTGAATTATAGCCCCATCGCGCTGGAGGGCAGGCCGAGGTACCGCATCGGTCACTGGTTTCGGTGAATGCTGCGCTGAGTCTTGACGCGGAACTGGCCGCTGGTCGCGGTTGCGCACGTTAATTAGGAATGGTCGCTTCCGCGATGTTGGAATAAGCGCTCTCCTGACCTTCGGAATTGACCTCGGTGGCCGCGTAGTAATAGGTCATTCCGCCTTCAACTGTTGCGTCGGTGTAGCTCGGCGAAGAATCCACCGTTGAGTTGATTTTGGTATAAGGTCCCCCGTCCACAGTGGAGCGATAGACGTTGAATCCGACGTAGTCCTGATCTCCCGGTTCCCAGGAAAGCGCGACGCTGTGGGAACTCTCGTCCTTTCCGGTTCCAAAAAGTTTGATCTGGAGTTGGGATTCCTGGCCAGTGTTATTCAGGGTGATATTTCCGATCTCGCGTCCGGACGCCGTCGGTGTGAAAATAAGCGGTAGTTCGACGCTTGCGCCCGGCGCGAGCTTCATGGGGAGGGGAAAGGTGCCAGTTGAGAATTCGCCCCCTTGAATGGAGTCGGAGGTGATCTTCAGCGCCCGTTTGCCGGAGTTCTTGAGCTGGACAGTAAAGGAACGGGAACTGCCGATCTGGACTTTGCCAAATCCATGCCGGCAAGGCTGACATTGCAGCTCCTGCGCCGAAACTGAAGCGGCCGCGAGGCCCAAAAACAGGCACACGGACAGACAGCTGCCAGTGAATCCGGGGAAGGACTTCATGAATCGATTTTCGCGAAGGGCCGATTCGACGGCAAAATCGGTAGGGCATCCGTGTAATCATTAGTGCCGTTGGGTGCGGGCTGAGTGCCAGTATGGGACGCCGGTTTTGGCACATCGCGACGGTTGGCCTGTGCTATGCTGCGCGTTATTTGGGGATTGGGATGGCAGGTATAGCCTGCTGAGTTGAGGCCATTGATTGCGAGAAACTTGTGCTCTCTGAGCTGCGCCTGGAAAACTACGCGGTAATCGACAACGCGGCGATCGAGTTCGCCTCCGGACTGAACCTACTTACGGGCGAAACAGGAGCGGGCAAGTCGATCCTGATCGACGCGCTCGGGCTGCTGCTGGGTGAGAAGGCCTCTGCCGATGTGATCCGAGCGGGCGCGGAGCGCGCCGTTGTCATGGGCGTTTTTGAGAGCGCAGGCGCGGCGTCCAAGGCCATCGAAGACATTCTGGAGGCGAACGGTCTGGACGCTGATTCGGGCGATGGGTCGGCGGATGGTTCATCGGGCAATGGCTTATCGGACGGCAGATCGCTGATTCTGCGGCGGGAGATTGCCTCGGGTGGAAAAGGCCGCGTGTTCATTAATAATCAGCCGGCGACGGTAGCGGTGTTAAAGCTGCTTGCGCCGTATCTGGGAGTGATTCATGCGCAGAACGAGTCGATTGTGCACTTCGATGCGGCTGCGCGGCAAGGTCTACTGGATGCTTATGCTGGGATCGAACTCGAAGAAATTTCGACCGCATTTGACGGATGGAAGCAGATCCGGGCGCGCATTGCGGAGTTGGAGCGGGATGAACAGGATCGTATGCGCTTGCTTGACCTGTGGGGCTTCCAGGCGCGTGAGATCGACAAGGCTCGTTTGACAGCGGGAGAAGATGAGGATCTGGCAGCCGAGAAGCTCGTGCTAGCGAATGCTGAGAAGATCTACGGCGCGGCGATGAACGCCTTCGATCTGCTGTATGAGGGAGATGCTTCGACGTCGTCGAGTCTGCGCGCGGCTCAGAAACACATCGAGGAACTTGCGCGTTATGAACCGAAGTTTCAGGAGGCGCTTGCTGCGCTCGAAACGGCCCGCATCAGCGTCGAAGATGTGGGCGCGACCTTGCGCGATTACGCGGGCGGGATCCATGCCTCTCCGGAAAGACTGGCCGAGCTTGAGGAGCGCCTGGCTGTGCTGGACCTGCTGAAACGCAAGTATGGTCCGGAGCTTGGCCAGGTAATCGCGTTTGGCGAAGACGTTTGGCGCAAACTTTCCGAGATGGAGAATAAGGATCAGGTTCTCGCGGAACTGCGCTCGCAGTTGTCAGTCGCAGCCGGGCATTATCGTAAGGCTGCGCGCGCTGTTTCTCGCAAGCGGTCGGACGCGGCGGGAAAACTGGAGAAGATGGTCGAAGCTGAGATCAACGATCTGGCCATGCGGGCTTCGTTCGCGATTGCAGTCGAAAAGAACGAAAGTGAAGAGCAGTGGACTTCTTCGGGGATCAATCAAGTCATTTATCGAATTGCCACGAACGCCGGCGAAGCGATGCGGCCGCTCGAACAGATTGCGTCGGGCGGTGAACTATCGCGCGTGATGCTGGCGCTGAAGGTGAGCGTGGAGGCGGGCGCGAATTCTGGCGGGAAAAAAAGTGTGGCGCGGATGCCCTCGCCCGCGTCGTCGCCGGCGTCATCTTTCGCACAGCGCACGCTGGTGTTCGACGAAATCGATACCGGCATCGGCGGACGGGCGGCAGATGCGGTGGGGAAAAAATTGAAAGCACTAGCGAAGGGCAACCAGGTTCTATGCGTGACCCACCTTCCACAGATCGCGACCTTTGCCGATCAGCATTACGTCATCGAGAAGCGCGCGGCCGCGGGGCGAACCAAAACCACCGTCCGGCAAATCACGGGCGAAGAGCGCACCGAAGAGGTTGCGCGTATGTTATCGGGCGCGAAGCTGACGGAGACTTCGCGGAAACATGCGGAGCAGATGATTCGGGCGAACGGGTAAAAGCGAAATTCGTTCATTCGCTTGTTTGATAGATTTGTTCGTTGGTCAGATCGACCTTGGGACCATCGGAGACTATCTGTGGAAACTGCACTCTTTTCGGATACGGCCGCCGGCATTGCAGAAGCACGCTCTTCGCACCCGCCAGGACGAGTTCGCGCACCGAGCGCCCGTTAGCGGCTGCTTGCGCTTTGAGCCTCCGATACAACGGCGCTGGAATGTCAATAGTAGTCCTAACGTAATCCGTTTTCATGGATGCCATTGTTGCACCCGTGACACAAATAGTTTGGAAGCCATTCGTATTGATTTAGATCGCGATCCGTTCGACCGGCTGTTGGTGGCTCAGGGACAGGCGTCGAATTTGCCGATCTTGAGCGCGGATCGGGAGCTTGATAGGTATGATGTGCGGCGCGTCTCGTGAAAATGCGGGCGAGGCCCCTTCGGCTTCAGTCAGGGCGGGTCTACGCTACCCTCATGCCGTTGGCTCTCCAATTTCCCGTTTCGCTGCTAATCCTCGCTCCTGCAAAGGCTTACGTTGACCCCGGCTGTCTTTTTCGATACCCTTTGAATAACTTTTAAAGCAGCTTTTTTGGGCTGACGGTACCCTAATACAGTTGGGTTCCGGGCCGAGGGCGGGTCGCCCTCGGGACAGCCGGCGAGACGCCAGCGCTACACGTTGGCTGACGGTATTCTGTTAAGGGGGGATTCATTGTCGGAAAGCAAGCAGTTGCTGTTGCTTAAGCCTCGAGGATTTTGCGCGGGCGTTGTGCGGGCGATTGATATTGTCCGGATTGCGCTGGAGGCGTTCGGGCCTCCCATCTATGTGCGCAAGGAAATTGTGCACAACCGGTTTGTGGTCGAAGAACTCCAGCATAAGGGCGCGATTTTTGTCGACTCGGTGGATGAGGTGCCGGAGGGCGAGCGCGTGATTTATAGCGCCCATGGCGTGTCTCCCGAGGTTAGGGAGCATAGCCTGCTGCGCAAGCTGCGGGTGATTGATGCGACTTGTCCGCTGGTCACTAAGGTTCATGTGGAGGCGGTGAAGTTCGCGAAGGAAGGCTATTCGCTGATTCTGATCGGACACCGCGATCACGATGAGGTGATTGGGACGCTGGGAGAAGCTCCGGCGGTGACGCAGGTGGTGGGGTCGCCGGAGGAAGTTGATTCGGTGACGCTGCCCGATCCGAATCGCGTTGCTTATCTGACGCAGACTACGCTCAGCCTGGATGAGACGCGTGACATTATTGCAGCGCTGCGGAAGCGGTTTCCGAATATCAAGGGGCCGGCGGCACAGGACATTTGTTATGCCACAGAGAACCGGCAGGTCGCGGTGAAGCACGTGGCGTCGGATGCGGACTTGCTGCTGGTGGTCGGATCGGATAACAGTTCGAACTCGAAGCGTCTGGTGGAGGTAGCGCGGAGTTTGGGGACCGAGGCGCATCTAATCGACAACTACAGCAACATTCGGCCGGAGTGGCTTCAGGGCGTGCGGACCGTCGCCCTCACGGCGGGAGCGTCGGCTCCAGAACATCTGGTGCGGGAAGTGGTGGAGTATTTGACCGGCAAAGGATACGGTGACGTCCAGGAACTTGAGATTATGCCCGAGAATGTGCGGTTTGGATTACCTCCGGAGATTGTGGCGACGATTGCGGCGGCGCCGGAAGCAGGCGTGGAAGCGTAACAAGCATTGATCGTTTCGATGCGTGGGCGAGGACGCCCCGCGACGGTCGACGAGACGCCAGCGCTACAAAAGAACGATAGGAGAATTTCAGGAGTTTGAATGGAAGAATCTTCCTCCCCTCATAGTCCGGCCTCGGTGCCGCAGATGCGATTTGGAAAGATTGACGACCTGGTGAGCCGGGTCGCGGTCGCGGTCGATGCGGCGCGCAAGTTTTTGTTCTCACAACAGCATGAAGAGGGATATTGGTGTGGTGAGCTTGAGGCCGACACCACGCTCGAGTCAGATTACATTCTGTTGCATGCGCTTCTGGGGACGGGCGACGCCGCGCGCTTCGAGAAGGCCGCGCGCTACATTCTGAATCATCAAAACGAAGACGGCGGGTGGAGTATCTATGTTTCCGGGCCGTCCAATATCTCAGCTTCAGTGAAGGCTTATTTTGGGCTGAAGCTGGCGGGATTTCACGCCGATCATCCAGCACTGGCGCGGGCGCGCAAGAAGATTCTGGAAATGGGCGGCGTGACTGAGGTTAATACATTTACCAAGATCTATCTTTGTTTTTTTGGGCAGTACGATTACAACGCGGTGCCGGCCGTGCCGCCGGAGATTGTGCTGTTTCCAAACTGGTTCTGGTTCAACATCTACGAAATTTCTTCCTGGTCGCGGGCGATCCTCGTGCCACTTTCGATCTGCTACGCGAAAAAGCCCTTCAAGAAGATTTCCGATGAGATGGGTGTGGAAGAGCTGTTTGTCGGTGGACGCGACAAGTCGCGTATGCATCTGCACTGGGCAAAGAAGCGGATTTCATGGCGCAATTTCTTTTTGGTGCTGGACCGAACGGTGCATTGGTTTGAGGCCGTACATGTGCGGCCGCTGCGCTCGATCGCGTTAAAGCGAGCCGAGCAGTGGATGCTGGAGCGTTTTGAGATGAGCGACGGGCTGGGTGCGATTTATCCGTCGATGATGAACGCGATTATTGCCTTGCGCTGTCTGGGGTACTCGCTCGACGACCCGCAGGTGATCCGCGCGCTCGATGAATTTGAGAAGCTGGGAATTGAAGAGGGTGACACGTTCCGCATGCAGCCCTGCATGTCTCCCGTTTGGGATGCGGCGTATGCGCTCTTTGCCTTGGGCGAGGCGGGCGTGCCCGCGGCCGACACGCGCCTCGTAAAGTGCGCAGATTGGATTCTTCAGAAGCAGGTGCGGAAGACTGGCGATTGGAAGATCAAGAACCCGAGAGGCGAGCCGGGGGGATGGTACTTCGAGTTCAATAACGAGTTTTATCCCGATGTGGATGACAGCGCGATGGTGTGCCTGGCGTTGAGCCGCGTGGAGCATCCGAATGGACGGTATCAGCGCGAGTCGGTGCAGCGGGCGCTCGATTGGGTGCTGTCCATGCAGTGCAAGAACGGTGGGTGGGCGTCGTTTGATAAAGACAACGACCGGATGGTGTTTCAGTATGTGCCGTTCGCGGATCACAACGCCATGCTGGACCCGGCGACGGTCGACATTACGGGTCGGATTTTGGAGTGCCTGGCGACGTATGGATTCGATAAGAATCATCCGGCGGTGAAGAAGGCAATTCAGTTCATTCGCGACGAACAAGAGCCGGACGGCAGCTGGTTTGGACGCTGGGGTGTGAATTATATCTACGGGACCGCACTGGTGCTGCGCGGGCTGGAAGCGATGGCGATGGACCGCAATGAGCCGATGATCCAGCAGGGCGCGGAGTGGCTGCGCATGGTGCAGAACCCGGATGGCGGCTGGGGAGAAACGGTGGGATCGTACGACGATCCGAATCTGCGCGGCCAGGGCGAGAGCACGGCGTCGCAGACGGCGTGGGCAATCATGGGACTGTTGGCGGTCGGCGACACGCGCAGCGAATGCGTGGCGCGCGGGATCGCGTATTTGCTGAAGACGCAGAAGAAAGATGGATCGTGGAGCGAGGCGTTTTTTACCGGAACTGGATTTCCGCGGGTATTTTATCTGAAGTATCACTTGTATGCGCAGTACTTTCCGCTGATTGCGCTGACCGCGTATGCGAAGGTGATGGCGGAGAAAAACTAGTTATGAGTTCTCAGTTGTCAGTTATCGGTTACGGTTTCTTTTAAAGTGATTTGGTTCTACTGAGAACTGACAACTGAGAACCGAGAACTGCAGTTGAAGGTTTTTGTCACTGGCGCTACGGGTTTCTTAGGCAGTCATGTCGCCCGCGCTCTGGCCGCCGACGGAGCTGAGCTGCGGCTGCTGGTGCGGGCTTCGAGCGATCTGCGAAATATCGCGGATTTGAATGCCGAGCGCGTGGTCGGGGATTTGCGCGACCCGGCTTCGATTAAGAAGGCAGTCGCTGGCTGTGACGTCGTTTTTCATGTGGCGGCCGATTACCGGCTGTGGGTGCGCGACCCGCAGGAGATGTACCGATCGAATGTCGAGGGCACGAGGGCACTGCTTGAGGCGGCAGGGAAGCAGGGCGTGCGGCGTGTCGTTTATACGTCGAGCGTGGCCACGATGGGGTTTGGCTCGAACGGGCGCGCGGGCGGGCATTTTGGAGGTCACCATTTTGCAGACCGGCGTTTGACGGACGAGGCAAGTCCGGTCTCGATCAAGAACATGATCGGTCACTATAAGCGGTCGAAGTTCATGGCCGAACAGGCGGCAATCGAGGCAGCGCGGTCGGGGGTGGATGTGGTAATTGTGAATCCGACTACGCCCATTGGGGAACACGATGTGAAGCCGACTCCGACCGGGCGGATCGTGCTGGATTTCCTGAAGCGCAAATTCCCCGCGTATGTGGAGACGGGATTGAACCTGGTGGATGCGACGGAATGCGCCCGCGGACATATTCAGGCGTTCGAAAAAGGGAAGTCGGGTGAGCGCTATATTCTGGGCGGAGAAAATCTGACGCTGAAGCAAATTCTGGACAAGCTGGGCAAGATTACGGGATTGAAGTCGCCGACTGTAAAGTTGCCCTATGTATTTGCGCTGGCGACGGGCGTGGTTGATGAAATGATCGTGGGGCGGATTCTGGGGCGCGAACCGCGTGCGACGATTGACGCCGTGCGCATGGGAAGCAAGATGATGTTCGTGACGTCTGCCAAGGCTGAGCGAGAACTGGGTTGGCGGGTGGTTCCGGTGGATGGCGCGCTGCGGCGGTCGGTGGAGTGGTTCCGGGCGAACGGGTATGTCTGACATCACTCCCGCGGATCCACCGCAGCGAGCGCAAATTGCGCTGGTTTCGGCGATAAAGGAAGAGATTGCTCCGTTGGTTCGAGGATGGAAGTCCGGGGAGATTTGGCACGACGGCCAGAGCTTTCCGTTCTTTGAAGGCGGAGATGGCAAGATAGGAAAAGTAGTTGCAATTTGCAGCGGGATCGGCGCGGAGCAGGGCCGACGGGCTACGGAAGCGGTGATTCAGCAAGCGCATCCGGCGAAGATGATTTCGGTTGGCTTCGCGGGCGCTTTGAATGCGTCGTTGAAGGTGGGCGACATTGTGGAGCCGCGTGTGGTTGTGAACAGCGCCGACGGCTCGCGCACAGACACGGGTCGCGGGAAGGGAACGGTCGTCAGTTCCCTGACGGTGGTCGGCCCCGATCAGAAGCGGCGCCTCGCGAGCGCGTACGGGGCGGTCGCGGTCGATATGGAAGGGGCGTCGGTGGCCATGGGAGCGCGGGCTCACGGACTGGAATTTGCCGCGTTGAAGTCGATTTCAGATGAATTCGATTTTGCGATGCCGCCGATTGATCAGTTTGTGTCGGTCAAAGGGAGATTTCGCCACGCGCGCTTTGCAACTCATGTCGTGTTGCGACCCTGGCTTTGGGGGCGGACGGTTGCGTTAGCGCGGAATAGCGCGCGCGCTGCCCGTGCGCTCTGCGGGGCGATTCGGGAGTATCTGGAACAGGAGACCTGATTTTGGTGAAGATGCGCGGGCGAGACGCCGGCTCTACCCGATTTTTATGGCCGTGATTGAGACAGCAACGATTGAAAAGAACGCTGGGCGGATTCCCGCCACGATGAAGGCCGCTGTTTATCGCGGCATCGATGATGTGCGACTGGAGGAAGTGCCTGTTCCTGAGATTGGCGCAGGCGAGATTCTGGTGCGGGTGCACACTTGCGGAATCTGCGGGACGGATTTGAAGAAGATTTCGACCGGCTCGCATTCCGCGCCGCGCATTTTTGGGCATGAGATGTCAGGAGTAGTTGCAACGATCGGCGCCGGCGTGCGCGAGTATGCGATTGGAGATCGGGTGATGGTATTTCATCACATTCCTTGCCGCGAATGCTACTACTGCCGGAATAAGACGTTCGCGCAGTGTGCTACCTATAAGAAAGTGGGTTGCACAGCGGGATTTGAGCCATCGGGAGGAGGATTCTCAGAATATGTCCGGGTGAAGGACTGGATTGTTCAGAAAGGAACGGTTCGGATCCCGGATAGCGTTTCTTTTGAACAGGCATGTTTTGTCGAGCCGGTGAATACCTGCATCAAAGGTATTGAGACCCTGCGATTAAAGCCGGAAGAGACGGTTCTAGTAATTGGCCAGGGGCCAATCGGCATGATTCTGGCGATGCTCGCGAAGCGGGCCGGTGCGCGGGTGATTACTTCCGATTTGTATCCGGCGAGGCTTACAATAGCTAAAGGACTCGGTCTCAGCCAAAATATTGACGCTTCGAAGGCCGATGCCGTACAAACTGTGCGTGAAATGACCGACGGACGCGGTGCGGATGCTGTGATTCTCGCGGTCGGTGGAAGTGGTCTGATCCGCTCGGCTATGGACGCGGCCCGTCCTGGCGGGCGGATTTTGCTGTTTGCGCAAACGACGCGCGGCGAAGTGACGATTGATCCGGCGGCGGTTTGCGTGGATGAAAAGACACTACTTGGCTCCTATAGTGCCTCGGCGGAATTGCAAGAGGAGTCGGTGCGGTTTGTGATGAATCGCGAAATGGACCTGGAACGCCTCATCAGCCATCGCTTTCCTCTGGAACGTAGCGTGGAAGCGCTCAAGCTGGCTGCCCATCCTCAGCCGGATTCGATGAAAATTGTGATCCAGCCGGGTAGCGCGTGGGAAGGACAATCATTGTGACGGGCAAGATGACGGCCGCCGTCCTGTACGGCAAAGAAGACATCAAGATCGAGCGAGTGCCAATCCCGCGCGTGGGCGACGGCGAAGTGCTCGTGAAGGTCCATGTGGCGCTGACCTGCGGTACGGATTTGAAAGTCTATCAGCGCGGATATCACGCTCGGATGATCGTCCCTCCCGCGCTGTTTGGTCACGAACTGGCCGGCACGATCGAGCAGGTGGGCGAGGGTGTGCGCGGCTTCAAGAAGGGCATGCGCGTGGTGGCGCTGAACTCGGCGCCCTGTGGGAAGTGCTTCTACTGCTCGAAGCATCAGGGAAATCTGTGCGAAGATCTGCTCTTCAATAACGGCGCGTATGCCGAGTACATACGGATTCCCCGGCAGATTGTGGAGGCGAATATGCTGGTCGTGCCTCCGCATGTGAGCTTTGAAGATGCTGCCATGACCGAGCCGCTGGCGTGCGTGTTGCGCGGACTGCATGAGACCGGTGTTGAGATCGGCGACACGGTCGCGGTCGTTGGCGGCGGTCCGATTGGATTGATGTTTGTCCAGGTGGCGAAGGCGATCGGATGCAACGTGATCGCGGTGGTGAAGCGCGATTCGCAGGTTGCGCTGGCGCGGCGCAAGGGAGCGCATGAGGTGGTGCAGATCGGGCAGGTGAAGGATCCGATTGAAGCGGTGCGCGAGCTGAGCCCAGAACGGCGCGGCGCGGATGTGGTGATTGAAGCGGTCGGCCGGCAGGAAGCGTGGGAGTGGGCCGTTCAGATGGTGCGCAAGGGCGGAACCGTGAACTTCTTCGGCGGATGCGCGGCGGGGACGAAAGTACAACTCGATACCAACCGGCTGCACTATTCGGAGATCACCCTCAAGGCGACGTTCCATCACACGCCGGAGGCGGTGCGGCGGGCGTTTGGACTGATCACGGAGAAGAAAGTGCGTGGCACGGATTACATTACCGGGGAAGCGCCGCTTTCGCGCCTGCACGATGTCCTGCGGCACATGCTGAATCGCACCGACGATATTAAGACGGCGATCATTCCGGGGCACTGAGATCGAATTAACCACCAGGGACACGAAGGAACACGAAGGTTAGAAGCGTTTTCTTTCACTCTCCTTCGTGATCCTCTGTGTCCTTCGTGGTATTAGCACTTGGTCAATTTTGAATGGCAACAGTTATCAAATGACGAAGTGCTGACGGCCTCTCCTTCCGATTGGGCGAGGCTGCCGGCGGCCTATGCGATTCCGGACGTGCCGCCTTCGCTCGAAGAGGCTCGCGAATATTGCCGGCGGCTGGCGCGCTCCCATTATGAAAATTTCGCGGTGGCCTCGTGGTTTTTGCCAAAACACTTGCGGCAGCATTTCTTCAATGTCTATGCTTATTGCCGGATCTCGGACGATTTGGGCGATGAAGTCGGGGACGCCGCCACATCGCTTCGCCTTTTGGATGATTGGGAAGTCGAGTTAAATGCCTGCTATTCCGATGACCGGAGCCCGCGGCATCCGGTGTTTGTGGCGCTGGCGGAGACGGTGCGCGAATTTGAGATTCCGAAGCACGAGTTTGCTGATTTATTGGTTGCGTTCCGGCAGGATCAGCAGGTCGGGCGATACGAAACGTTCACCGATCTGCTGGGCTATTGCCGGAATTCAGCGAATCCCGTGGGGCACCTGGTGCTGTATTTGTGCGGCTATCGCGATGCGGAGCGGCAACTCCTTTCCGACTACACCTGCACCGCGCTCCAGATCGCGAACTTCTGGCAGGATGTAAGCCGCGATTATGAAATCGGTAGGATTTATCTTCCCCTCGAAGACTTGCGGCGATTTGGTGTGAGCGAAGATACTATTCGCGCCGGCGAAAACTCGCTCGCGTTTTGCGACATGATGCGTTTTGAAGTTGCGCGCTCGCGGCAGTGGTTTGCGCAAGGGATGCCGCTAGTGGGGAAGGTCGATGGCAAGCTGGCTCTCGATATTGACCTGTTCAGCCGAGGGGGGCAGGAAATTCTGAACGTGATCGAGCGCCAAGGGTACGCGGTGCTGGGGCGGCGTCCGGCGATTTCTAAAGGGCGCAAGCTGGCGCTGGTGGCCCGCGCAGCACTTGGACCGATCACGCGGCGTCGCGCGCCGCGAATTCAGGGGAAGCCGCGATGAGTTCGGCCGTGGGAAATGCGCCCGCTCAGTTCGTGCCTACGCGTTCGCAGCTCAACATGGCATATTCTGTTTGCCGGGGTATTGCGCGCTCGGCGGCCAAGAATTTTTATTATGGGTTCCTGGTATTCCCGCATCCCAAGCGAAACGCGCTGGCGGCGGTGTACGCATTCATGCGCCGGTGCGATGACATCGCCGACGATGGCACCTTGAGCGTTGTCGATCGGCAAAATAAGTTGGCCGAATGGCTGGACAGAGTTCATCGCGCGGTTGCGGGTCAACCCACCGACGATCCCGTCCTGATGGCGCTGGCCGATGCGCAGCGTTCCTATCAGATTCCGCTTGGCCTGCTCGATCAGCTTGCCTTTGGGACGGCCGCGGACTTGGAGCAGGGTTTTGCGCAAGGCGTGGACGATCCGCTGGTGGCGCGCTATAAGACTTTTGAGGACCTGCGGCGATATTGCTACGGCGTGGCGTCGGTTGTGGGTCTGGTCTGCATAAAGATCTTCGGTTATCGCGATCCCGCGGCCGAGCCGCTCGCCGAGAGTTGCGGCCTGGCATTCCAGCTGACCAACATTATTCGCGATGTGAAAGAAGATGCTGCGATGGGTAGAGTTTATCTGCCTGAGGAGGACTTGTTGCAGTGTGGCCTCCAGGCGGGCGATCTGGCGGCGCCGGAGGTTTCGCGCATGCGGCCTGTTCTCGCGTTGGAGGGCGACCGCGCGCGCCAATATTATCGCGCCGGCGATGAGCTGATTCCGCTGGTCAATGAAGACAGTCAGCCGGGCCTCTGGGTGCTGATTACAATTTATCGGAGCTTGCTGGAGAAAATTGCGGCCCGCGATTATGACGTTTTCTCTCAGCGCGTTGGGTTGAGCGTCCCGGCAAAGGTCGGCGTATTGACGAAAGGAATTGCGAAACGCCTGCTGTGATGCCGCGCTTCGCCCCGCCCGGCACAGCTGTCTCCGCGTGAGTGATTTTTCTTCCATGCAAAGTTCCACGGTTGCGATTGCCGGCGGTGGTTTGGCCGGGCTGGCGGCTGGATGCGCGCTGGCCGACGCCGGCTTTCGCGTAACGGTTTTTGAGCGGCGCCCGTTCTTGGGCGGGCGCGCATCGTCCTATCAGCATCCCGGCACGGGCGAGATTGTCGACAACTGCCAGCATGTGCTGCTTGGTTGCTGCACGAACCTCATCGATTTTTATCGGCGCACCGGGGTTGAGAACCGAATTCGCTGGTACGACAACCTGACCTTTCTGGAGCCGGGTGGTCGCGCTTCTATCATCGGCCCTTCGTCATTGCCGGCTCCACTGCATATGGCGCCTGCATTCCTGCGCGCGGCGTGCCTCGGCCTCTCCGACAAATTGGCCATCAGCCGCGCGATGATGGCGCTCGCTCCATCATTGCCTGCCGATCACGGCGAGTCGTTTCTCGATTGGCTGAAACGGCACGGGCAGACGGCGCGGGCCATCGAGCGATTTTGGAAGACGGTTTTGGTGAGCGCGCTGAATGAAGACCTGGACCGGGTTTCGGTGTTCTATGCGGCGCAAGTGGTGCGCGAGTCGTTTTTGAAATCGGCGGCCGCTGGAAGAATGGGAGTGCCTACGGTCCCGCTGACCGAGTTGTATGGCGCGGCGGGCGACTACATTGCCGCGCGCGGCGGAGAGATACGCTTTCGAGAGGGAGTCGAATCGTTCGCAACGCAAGGGTCGTCGGTGACGATTTCCGCAGGTGATCAGCAGACTTTCGACTACTTATTGCTCGCCGTTCCATTCGACGTTCTGGCGCGCATGCTGCCCGGGAGCCCCGAGGCTGGGCCCCTGGCCGAGAATCTTAAACAATTTTCTACCTCGCCGATTACTGGCATTCATCTTTGGTTCGATCGCGAGATCAGCGACCTCGATCATGCTGTGCTGCTCGATCGTACGATCCAGTGGATGTTTCACAAGTCGCGGCTGATTGAAGCTCGGGAAAAGCGAATGGGCAGCTACGTCGAACTGGTGGTCAGCTGCTCGCGCAGCCTGGTTGAGAAGTCGAAGGCGGAGATCGTTGAGATGGCCGTGCGGGAGGCGCAGGAGTTTTTCCCCGAGGCGCGCGCCGCGAAGCTGATGAAGTCGACAGTGATCAAAGAAGTGAATGCGACGTATTCACCTGGGCCCGGAATGGATCGATATCGGCCGAAGCCGGAAACAGCTTGGTCGCGGGTTTTTTTGGCCGGCGACTGGACTGCGACCGGATGGCCCGCAACAATGGAGGGTGCGGTGCGCAGCGGATATCTGGCGGCGGAGGCGGTGAGCCCGATTGCCGGCAGTGGTGGGAAATTTCTGGCTCCGGACTTGCCGGCGGCGGGATTAATGAAGATATTTTCCTAGCGACGTTCCCGGACCCGGGTTTCCCCTCCATGGCTCGCTTGCAGAACTCGCGTCTCATGGCTCATGGCATGCGGTCCTATGCCGCTTCGCGGCTATTGGGGGGCGCTCTCGCGATGCGTTCGTACCAATTACCTCCGATTCAGCACCGCGTTACTCTCGCGGGCGTTCTAAAGTATTGCTCGGCGGCAAACGATGTAATAACCATGCCGCCCGCTGAGGGCAAAGATGAGCGCCGCCGCACCCCGCGCTTCAGTTGCGGTGGGGAAGCACGGATCTATTCACTCCCGTCCAACGGTGTGCACGTTCCCGGGAGGTTGCGAAACCTGAGTTTGGGCGGCGCTTGCCTGGACACGAGTCACGCGTTTGACATGGGAGCGCGAACGGAGATTCTGGTGTCGGTGAATGCCGCCTCGTTTCGGACTCTGGGGTTGGTACGAGCGGCGGACGCTCCCGTGCTTGCGTGGAATTCGTGCAGATGAGCGCGGGCAGCAAGGATCTCCTGGCCGACTTGATCGCGCAGTTCGAACGGCTTGCGGCCGCAGTGAACAAGCTTCGGTCAGAACGCGTGGACATGGAAGAAGAGTTGCGCCGCGAGATGGAAAAAGCGGGAGTCCGCATGGCCCGACTCGGAGGACGTGACCTGTCAATTGCGGGTCTGATCGGAAATGGTGGCCCGAGTCGGGAAGCGCGTGACGAGCAGAGAAGCGCGGAAGTGACACCCCTGATAATTAAAGTTGATCTGTTTGGGTAACGCGGCAGCACCTGAGGGACGTTCGTCTCCTGGCCGTTTTCGGCGTTCTGCTTGATACCGAACTCCCGTCGCGTCCTCACATCGCCATCAACGCCACGCCTGCCGCTACCAGAATTGCCGCAAGCCAGCGTCTTCGGCCCACGCGTTCATGGAGAAAAACTCTGGCGGCTACGGCGTTCGCGACGAACGTCAATGAAGCGGAAGCAGGCACCACCAGGCTGAGATTTCCCCATGACAGGCCGAACAACAGGCTATAGAAAGCGACTGCCATCGCGACGACGCCCAGAAAAAAAGTGGGAGTCGCGAGAATACGGCGCCCAACCGCGAAAATGCCGCCGCTCTGCCAGAGTTCCCCGACGTCGCCGACGCGCTTCATCGAGTAGGCCAGAAGAACGTCGCCGGTGGTGGCGGCGAGAGTGATAACGGCGATGGCGGCCCATGCGTAGAAGTTATTCATGGTTCAAACCTTCACGGGGCAAACGAAGATCATTAGACTCCGGACCTGAACTCTCGCGGATCCTCGCGTCGAACGTCCGTCGTGGAGGGGCCCATCGGCCACGAAGCCCACTCCCGCTGCGATCAGGGCGATGCCGAGCCAGCGGGTGGGCGACATCTCCTCGTGAAAACCGATCAGCGCGATCAGGGCCACCACCACGTAGCTGAGCGACGTAGCGGGCAGCACATAAGTCAGATCAGCCCAGGAGAGAGCGGACATGTACGACGCAAAAAAGGCGAGCAAGAGAACGATTCCGATGGTGACATAGGGGTTAAGAATGGCCAGCAGGAGCGCCGGAAATGTTGTGCAGCGAGGCGCCGCCGAGGTCTTTCATTCCGCGCGCCAGCAGGGAATCACCCAGGGTGCTGAAGATCGTGATGCCAGTCAGAACGAGGTATTTGCGAAAGGTCACTGTGCATTTGCTCTGCGGCCGAAAGCCCATCGATTGAAGGCGCATCCTGATCACTGGACCGAGACATGCTTCGAAGGTCAATGACCCAATACGAAGACCCAATGCCCCTCACGCTTTGGCGGGTTCTGGTGTCGGCGCTTCTTCTTTGCGATTGTCCTTGACCCACTTGTGGCGCTGGGCACGCAATTTCAGGAAAGTACGCGCTTCTTTGTACAGGCGCTTGCGCTCCGAGTTGTCGAAGAATGCTTTCCTTAGAATGCGGTACGCCGCCTTGGGCCGGAAATAATATTCGTCGTAGAAGTGATGCACGGCCTCGAGAATCTCGGTGGCGGGCAAGCCGGGGTATTCGATCTGCACCATTTGATGGCCCATGTCGTCGACCATTTTTGTGTCAGCGGTCATGAAGCCGTTCTTGATCGCCGACTCGTGCAGTTCGGTACCGGGATAGGCGTGCGCGACTGAAACCTGAATGGTTTCGACGTCCAGCTCTTTGGCGAACTTGATCGTGTTCTTGATGGTGTCGCGAGTTTCGCCGGGCAAGCCGAGGATAAAGTCGCCGTGCACGACCAGGCCGAGCTTGTGGCAATCCTTGGTGAACTGCCGGGCGCGCTCGACGGTCGCGCCTTTCTTAATGTTCTTCAGAATCTGCTGGTCGCCAGATTCGTAGCCGACGATAAGCAGACGGCAGCCCGCTTCCTTCATCGCTTTGAGCGTTTCGAAGTCGGTGGTCACGCGCGACGTGCAGGACCAGGTCAGGCCTAACGGCTTGAGTTTTGCGCACAGTTCGACGGTACGCGCCTTCTGAATGTTGAATGTATCGTCGTCGAAGAAAAATTCCTTTACGTACGGCCAGTACTCCTTGGCCTTCGCCATTTCCTGCGCGACATCGTCGGTCGAGCGTTTGCGCCAAGGGTGTCCGCTGAGCGTTTGCGGCCACAGGCAGAAGGTGCACTGGGCGGGGCATCCGCGCGTGGTGTAGAGCGAGACGAACGGATGGAGCAGGAACGGGACATTGTAGCGGCGAACATCCAGGTCGCGGCGATAAACATCGGTGACGTGGGGCAGGGCGTCAAGATTCTCAATCGTCGGCCGATCGGCGTTATGCACGACCTCGCCATTCTTGCGGTACGAGATGCCGAGAATCTCGTCGAGCGGTTTGCCGTTGGCATACTCGTAGATCGAGTAATCGAACTCCTTGCGGCAGACGATGTCGATCACGCGCGCCTGATTCAAGGATTTCTCGGGCAGCACGCTGACGTGCGGTCCCACAAAGGCGATCTTGATCCGCGGATTTGCGTCTTTGATCTTCTCGGCAATGTTGATATCGCCCTGAAAGCCCGGCGTACTGGTGAAGAGCACCAGCAGTTCGTAGTCTTGCGCGATGCGGATTGTCTCTTCGGCACTCACATGGTGCGGCGGCGCGTCGAGCAGCCGTGCGCCTTCGAGCATGCCTGCCGGGTAAGCCAGCCAGACGGGGTACCAGTAGGACTCGATTTCACGAGTAGCGGGCCAGCGCGAGCCGGCGCCTCCATCGAAATTCTCGAAGGAGGGAGGGTTTAAGAACAGCGTCTTCAATGGCATATGAGTGTTCACCTATTCTAACATTCCGGGGCTGGCTCAACCCTCAAGCTAGCTACCAAGCTGGTTCGTTTCTAAGCGCTTCCGATTGGATGCAGGCTCGGCCTTTAAAGGGGCATTGATTCGACGGGACTTACGGCATCGCTGAATGCCGCCCTGATAATAGAACTCACTTCGTAGCCGAGTCCGGCAACGCCCACTTTTCCAAATCGCCGGTGGCCCGGAGCAGGTTCATGCGGGCCCGCTGATATTCAAAACTGGCATCCTGATAGAGCAGGTAGCGTTCACTGGCCTGAATCTGCGCGTCCGCCAGTTCGTGGTACGTGCCTGTTTGGGCCTGGATGCGGGTCTCAGCGGCCTGGCGCCCTGACTCGGCTAATTCGTACTCGAGTTGCGCCACATCGCGTGCGGCTTCCAGTTGTTCGGCGGCGTGCTCAAGTTTCAGCGTTTCCTCGGAGACCTGATTACGGGCGGCTTCAGCTTGTTTCTTTGCGCTCAGGGCGACGAAGTCCGCTTCCTGGGCGCGCGCTCTTTGGCTGGCATTGAACAATGGAATTCGGATGGCAACGCCGATGGTTGCGTTGTCCGGCCGAAACGTCTGGTAGAACTCGGCATAATGGTTGAACGTCGACAGCCGGGCGTACTGAGCCGAGAAATCGAGCGTCGGATAAACCGCGCGATGTTCCGCGGAGGCGCGCATTGCTTCAGCCAGGGCGTGCTGATCGGCAATTTTCACCGTGAAACTGGAGGCCACCGATTTGCTCGCAGGATCCTCCTCCGTGGAGACTGGCGGCAGAGCGGGAATGCTGTCGGGCACCGGCTCGATCTCAGACACCGGCAAGCGGGTTAGGTCGGCGAGGTGGCGGCGGAGCACATCGGCCGCGCCGCTCGCTTCGACCCGATGCAGGCGCCCACGGGCGACGACGAGTTTGGCCTTGTTCAGATCGGTTGCGCTGTCTACGCCTTCCTGCACTCGGTCGGCAACTGCTTTCTCAATCTGCTGCGCTTGCGCTTCGTCCTGCTGAAGGCGAGTAAGCCGAGCCTCCCACTTCACGAGTTCGGCATAACTGATGGCGACATCCTGGATGACGGCATCGCGCTGGTCTTTGGACTTGAACTCGGAGGCATGAATATCGGCCTTTGCGGCGTTCAGATACTGACTCTGCGCCGGATTAAAGACCGAGCTTTGCGCGACCACGTTGACCAAAGAGGGCGCCGATCCCTCAATTGTCAGCGGGAACCCGTAGCTATAGCCGAGGCCGGAACCGACGAGGAGTTGAGGAATGACGTTGTCGCGCAGCTCGCGGTAAGACGCGACCGCACGCTGAACGTCGGCGTCGGCGATCGCGGTGGTGGTGCTGTGCGACAAGGCAAGACGGATGGCGCGCTCAAGAGGCAACGGTTCAGCCGGCGCGCTTACCGCAAAGAGAAATACGAGGGCGGCTAAAGCGAGCGGCGTCGCGCGACGCAACCAACGTTGCAATCCAAAATTCATCTGGTCACCTCGATGTTGTGAACGGTTTTGCATTAACAATAGAACGGGTCGCGATGGCGTGGCGATGCGGAAATTGTAGTGCGTCCGACGGGCAAGATGCGGGAGCAAGAGCGAAGAAAACAGAGGATTCAGCGCTCTCTGCGGCTTTTCCTGGAGGCCTCCGCGGCCAGAAGCTTCTGTCCGCAAAGCGCGCCGAGATGGCGCAGGGATCGCGGAGAAAGCCTTGAACGTGCTCCTCAGTGGCTTACCCGATTGAGCGCTTGCTGGGCTGAGCCGAACTGGCGGGCCAGCGAGAGGGAAGTGCGATACTCGCGCGCCGCGGCAACTTTATCGCCCTGCCTTTCCAGCAGCATTCCCAGCAGGTAATGGGCTTTGAACGCAGGCGCCTCTTCAACCGGCCCGGAAGACAGGTACCGTTTGACAAGATCGATCGCCAGCGGCGCGTTGCGATTGATCCGATACAGGTTCTGGGCGGCTTCGACCAGCACGTCGGGCTTGGTGGTCGGAGCTTGGCTCGTTTTGATCAATGCCTGTTCCATGTCGTCGTACCGCTTCTGGTGGCGGTAAAAGAGCGCGAGGCTGAGCCACGCTTCCGAGTCTCCGCGGCTGGCTTCAATCATGCGGCGGTATTCACGCTCCGCGGTCCCCGGGTCTCCGTTCTTTTCGGCGAGGTGGGCATAGATCCAGTGCTCGCGCTCAGGCGCTGACACAGCCAAGATTCTTGCTTGAGCCCTCGCCTTGTCCTGGCCGCCCCCAACGATGCCAGGCGCCTCAAAATAAAATTCGGCCAGATCGCAGCGAGTCTCGATGTCATTGGGGTTGAGTTCGACGGCGCGTTCAAATTCCTGGCGGGTCTTTCCCGCAAGGCTTGCAGCGGAGAGAAAATTAGAGCGGTCCGCCTTTGCGCCATAGACGTGTCCCATCCAGCGGTGATAGCCGCTGTTGTCGGGGTCGAGCGCGACGGCCTTTTTGCAGGATGATTCGGCGCGATTCAAATCGTCAATCGCGAGGTATGCGCGGCAGAGCAGGTTCGCCGATTCGGCATCGGAAGGAGCCGAGGATAGATGTCCGTTGAGTGTACTGATGACGTCATCAATGCGGCCGGCGGCAAGCAGATCGCGCGCGGAGTCAACCGCCGTGGCCGACGAAGTTGCCAGCGGCAAGAATAAAACCAACAACAATTGGGCAACGCGTTTGATCATTATTGAATTTCAACCTATATCGACATTAAAAGTTTCGTTAAAAAGTTTCGTTTAGAACTTTACCTGCGTCCCAGCGCCGATCGGCTTGCCGTTGGTCGAGTTGATGGCGATTAAATCTCCGGCGGATACGCCTTGCATGATTTCAACCTGCGTGAGGTTGGTAATGGCGGTTTCGACGTTCCGGCGCCTGAGTTGGTGGTTGACCACTTGCAATACGTAGGGGGTCGAATCGTCCGTGCGCAGACCCTCGCGCGGAATAATCAGGACGTTGTCGTGCTCGGCGACCGTGATGGTGACGCCGACGTTTACATTGGGCAGAAGCTTGAGGTCTTTGTTGTCGACGATGCTGGTGATCTCCCCCACATTGCGCGAACTGTGCACCAGAATGGTCGATGGGATTCCGTTAACCGTCGCCTGCCAAATGCGTCCGGGCATCGCGTCCCAGGTGATTTGAATTGGATCGCCGGGAGCCAGGCGGGCAATGTCGGGTTCATCGACGAAAGCGCGCACCAGGACTTTGCGAAGATCGGCGACCTGCAACAGAAGATCGCCGCTCGCGACGAAGCCTCCCTGCTTGACGGGCAGCGAGTAGACGATGCCGTCAAAAGGTGCGCGCACGTTGGACTTTGCCAGAGTGTCCTGCGCGGCATCGTAGGCCGCTTGCGCTTCGTCTCGCTGCGCCTCGACGTGAGCGATCTCGGCATTCGAGTAGCGCTTGGTCTGCTTTTCCTTGAGGAATGCCAGTTGAGCGTCGGCGCGAGTGAGGGCGTTTTCGGCATCGCGCACTTCGCCGACCGAGGCCGCGCCCTGTTGCTGAAGCTTTTTAAGCGCCTCGACGTTTCGTTGGGCGGAGTCGCGCTCGGTGCGCGCCTTGGTCAATTGAACGTCAAGGTTGAGCACTTCTTCTTGAGTGCCTCCGCGCTCGATGGCCACGAGATCGGCTTGTGCCGCTTTAAGTTCCGTCTGGGCGCGAGCGGCCTTGGTACGGGCATCCGCATTATCGAGGACGAGCAGCAATTGCCCCTTGCGCACCTCAGCGCCTTCCTTCACTAGGACGCGCTCGACGCTGGCCGAAACGGGAGCGTGCGCCTCGAAATTATTGACCGGCTCGATCTTCCCGTTGGTCGCAATCAGACTACGAATTTTTCCCTGTTCGACCTGGGCAGCGCGGATCGGCACCGTCTCACCGCGACGGGAGACAAAGGCCGCCAGCAGGCCCACTGCCGCCAAAATGGCGAGCACGGTGACCGGCCAGCGCCGGGGCTGCGAACTGTTTCCATTCAATGGCATGCGGAGAAAAGCGCAAGCTTTAATCTATCATTCATGCGCCGCGACAAGGCACGCAAAGTTGCTATTGGGACTTGGTTGGTTAGATGCGGCGGCAACCCGTTTTGCGTCAAATTTAGGCCACAAATCGTCGGTTTCCGAAGCCTATTCATTATGAGATGAATCCTGCCCCGGACGTGACGATCTCGATACAATGAGCCATGCCGAAAACGCGCCGCTACACCGATGAGCACGCCAGCGCCGGACTCGACCATAGCTTTCCCGAGATTGAGACGTGGCCGAACCAGTTTCCGGGATATGAAATTATCGTGGACGATCCAGAGTTCACATCGGTGTGCCCAAAGACGGGATTGCCGGATTTCGGCACAATCGTCATACGCTACCAGCCAGGCCGGCGCTGCCTGGAACTCAAATCGCTGAAAGAATATTTGCAGTCGTACCGCAATCTCGGCATCTTCCAGGAAAACATTGTGAACCAGGTGCTGGAGGATGTAGTGCGCTGGGCGAAGCCGGTGTGGGCTGAGGTGAAGGGCGACTTCCGGCCGCGCGGAGGGATTTCGACCGTAGTGGTGGCGCGCTGGCCGCGAGAGAAGCGAGGTCAGAGGTAAGAGGTTAGATTGCAGAGGGGAAAATGTTAGGCTTTCACCTCTGCGATCTGACTTCTGACTTCTGCAATTCCCTCATGCTATATTCTTTCGACCTGTGCCACCCAAGCTTCATCCCCGAACCGCGCTCGCCTTGCTGACGGCGCTGAATCTCCTCAACTATATTGACCGCTCCGTGTTGTTTGCTGTGCAGGATCTGGTGAAGGCAGAGTTTCACCGGAGCGATGCCGCCTTCGGCCTTCTGACCAGCGTCTTTTTCATTTTTTATATGTGCGCGGCGCCATTCATGGGCCCGCTCTCTCTGCGTTTCTCGCGCAAGGCAGTGATCATTGCGGGGGCGATCGTTTGGAGCGTCGCCACACTGCTCACGGCGGTTACGCACAACTTTAGTGAGCTGCTAATTCGCCACACGCTGGTCGGCATCGGAGAAGCGAGCTTCGTCATTCTCTCCCCGACATTCGTCGCCGACATGTTCCCGGAAGACAAACGCGGGCGGGTGATGGGCGTATTTTATCTGGCGATTCCCGTCGGCACGGCGCTTGGCTATCTGCTCGGCGGAATAATCGGGCCGAAGTATGGATGGCGCGCGCCATTTTATCTGGGAGCGGCGCCCGGTGTGTTGCTTGCTTTTCTGTTGCTGTTCATTCCGGAGCCGCAGCTCGGCCAGTTTGATGCGCCCGAAAAGGAGCAGACCACGCCCAAAGGGTTGAAGGGATGGGTTCGCGCAGTGGAGGGGCTTACTCACAACCCCGCATTTCTGACCGCGACCTTCGGCATGGCGATGATGACATTTTCCCTCGGCGGCCTTCAGGTTTGGATGCCGACCTTTCTGCACCGCGTGCACGGGTACAGTCTGCTTGATGCGAATGTGCTCTTTGGCGCAAGCACCATTTTCAATGGCCTGGTTGCATCGCTCGCGGGTGGATGGATCTCAGACTGGCTCCTGCGGCGCACGCGCTCCGCCCACTACCTCGTTTCCGCGGTTAGTCTTGCACTCGGAATTCCGGCGATGTGCTTTGCCTTGTTTGCGGGCGGCAAGCTGATGATCGTTGGCATTTTTCTGGCGGAGTTTTTCCTGCTCCTGAATACAGGCCCGCTCAACGCCGCTGTCATCAATTCGGTGGGGCCGCATGTGCGCGCGACGGCCCTGGCCGTCAATATTTTTATCTTCCACCTGCTGGGGGATGTGCCCTCCGCCTACCTGATCGGATACATGTCGGATAAATATTCGCTGCGAATGGCATTTCTCGGGCCAGTGATCACGATTGCGCTGTCGTCTGCCATACTGTTTTATGGCATGCGATTTGCGCCGGAGGTAGTAGTGCCGCCCGCGCAGAAATCGTCCCCGGGAGCCGCGTCTTAAGTTCGCAGAATGATTCTTCAAATTGCATACTGGATTGCAGGCATCATCTTGGCCGCAGTGTGGTTTTCGCGCATTCTGGAAGCTGCCATCGGCATGCCGAAGATTGCCGACGTAGCGCAGCCGCAATGGGACCGCAAACCGCCAACTCCGAACGGTGAGCCGCGCGTCACCATCATTGTTCCCGCCCGTAACGAAGAGGACGACATTCGCGCGACGCTTGAGAGCTTGCTAGTTCTCGATTACTCCAACTATGAAGTCATTGCGGTGAACGATCGCTCGACCGACGCGACGGGCCTGCGAATGGACGAAGTCGCCGGTTTGTGTGGCGCGGGTGCTCCCGCCCACGTGCCGACAGTGCCAGCCCTGCGAGCAGGGTCGGCCTGGGCCTGTCCCGAGCCCGCCAAAGGAAGTGTCCGCCCTACACTGAACGTGATTCACATTGCCAATCTGCCCGCTGGCTGGATGGGCAAAACCCACGCCATGTGGACAGCGGGCAAGCAGGCAACCGGCGACTGGCTCCTGTTTACGGATGCCGACGTATTGTTCAAGCCGGATTCGCTGCACCGCGTAGTTGCCTATGCTGAAGCCGAGCAAGCAGACCACGTCGTGCTCTTTCCCCGCATGCTCATGGACCATGCCGGCGAGCGCATGATGATTGCTTTCTTCCAGACGATGTTCGTTTTCGGCCATCGTCCCTGGAAGGTTGCCGATCCCCGCGCGCAGGATCACATGGGAGTCGGTGCATTCAATATGGTTCGGCGGCCCGTCTACGACGCGATCGGGACTTACCAGGCGCTGCGTATGGAAGTGCTCGATGACATGAAACTTGGCAAACTCATCAAGAATGCGGGCTTCGCGCAGCGCAATGTCTTTGGGGAAGATCTAATCTCGCTGCATTGGGTTAAGGGTACATTTGGTATTGTCGAGAACCTCACGAAAAACTTCTTTGCCCTGCTGTCATTTCAGTGGCCGCGCACGGTGGCCTCGATTTTTGCGCTGGCATTTCTGAACCTGGGGCCATTTGTTGGACTCTGGCTGGCTCACGGGTGGGCGCGTTTGCCCTACGCAATAGCATTGGCATCGATCTTTGCAATCTATTACGGAATGTCCCGCCTGTCAGACGTGGCCCCTTATTACTTTTTCCTGCATCCGGTCAGCACGAGCCTGGTTATGTATACGGTAGCGCGCTCGATGACGTTGACGTTGTGGCAGGGCGGGATTGTGTGGCGCGGGACGAAGTATCCGCTGGACGAGTTGCGGCGGGGGATGGTGTGAGCGCCCGTAGCCCGCTTTTCACGAACAACTCGATATACTAAGTCGCTGAACCCTGATCTTCCTACTGATTCCTTTTCTCACGTCCTTGCGTTTTGCGCGGACTTGGAGTCCGCTCTATTGGCGCTTACGGAGTTGTTACTTAACTAGGTCCCTCTACAGAAAACAGCATGGATCAATCAAGACAGGATGGAAATCAATTTCTCACAAGGGAGCGAAAATGCGGGATTCTCTGGTCGCAATGCTGGTTCTTGGCCTTTTATCGATTCCGTTGATGGCGCAGGACAACCCCAGGTTTGAAGTGTTCGGTGGGTATCAGTATTTGCATATTGGTGGCAATTCGAACGGTATAAGCACCAGTGGGGAAGGCTTCAATGGCTGGAACGCTTTGGTCACTGGCAACGTCACCCACCACTTCGGAATCGAAGGCAATTTTGGGGGTGCCTACGATACGATCCAGGCCGACGTCCAAAACATTTCCTTCAAGGTTTATAGCTATGCAGGTGGGCCTGTGATCTTTACCCAGAGCGGAAGGATCAAGCCGTTCGCGCACGCGCTGTTCGGCGGAATCATCTCAGCGCCGGTGGGCTGGCCGAGAGCGGCTACACCATTATGGCGGGTGGAGGCGTTGATGTGAAAGCCAACCGGGTGATCGCGATTCGTCTCGCTGAGTTCGACTGGCTTTACTACAATTTCTCGAGCACTACCGTCGACGACCAGCACATCGGAGGGTTCAGCGGAAGCAACAACGTAAGAATCTCAAGCGGCGTCGTGTTCCCCTTCTAGGCGCCAATCCACTGCTTAACCGCTGCTGGCGGGGCGAGGTTTGAGCAGCTTTCTTATGGTGGTTCTGGATCGATCAGCGAAAGTGGCGGGTCCAGCACGGCGCGTTTTGCTTTTGCTGCTTTGGCGGAGCGCAGTCAATGGTGTTGACCATTCGCCACGCCGGAATCGTATAGCGGGGCACAAAGTATCCGCTAGACGAGTTGCGGCGGGGGATGGTTCAGGTCTACCGCCCGCCCCCATCTCAAAGAAAGGGATTTACGATTCGCATCCCGTCGATCTCTCTCCCATGCCGCATGTCCTCCGAAAGAACTACGCTGCAGCCGGTCTGCTTAGCCGAGCGAAGAATCAATGCGTCCCAGAAGGAGAGAGTATGAAGACGATGGAGGTCAATAGCAGCGAGAATATCGGCAAGTTCTGGAGTAGCGACGTCGAACTCGGCGAGGAGTTCAACCTTCCTACGCGCTACCTGTGGATCAACGCCTAGCTTTCTAGTCACCGTTACAAAATACTCCTGGAGAACCTGAAGTGAGACGACTCCGGTGCCTGATCGGCGATGAGCGGCCACCAGATCAAGCGCGACAGTTTGCTTGGCAACGGCAGATTTGTCATCGGCGTAGACCAGGACATTGGTATCGAGGAAACTGCGAGTACTCACGAATCACGCCGTTCATGAATCTCGTCACGATTGAAGCGCCATCCTCGCGAGTCACCCGTGCCGGAGAGTCTCTGGAACTCCTCGATGCTGCGCTGGGGATCGTCGCTGCCGGCTATGTTTTGCAGATAGTCTCGGATCAGCTGATTGAGGCTCTTACCTAAGGCACTTGCCTTTTTTCGGGCTTGTGCAACTACCTGCTCGTCGACGGAGAGAGTGATATTCATTAACACAGTATATGTGCACACAGAATACGTGTCAAATATGACTCTATGGCTCCTCCGCATCGATGATCGAGATTGGCGGGCCTGGGGCCGCGGTCTTTGGCTTTTTAGTTCTGGCAGCGCGAAACCTACCTGCACTGTAGTGTCCCTGACGCTCGACGTCATATTCTTTCGGGACCGCGGTCAGCAGCCTTGCGTCGTCGCCCAGTTGTTGCGCGTGGCGAAGGACGATTTCAGCGCGGTCATCATATTCTTCAATCCTTCCCTGGATCTTGACCACGCGTCCCTGAAGCTGATGGACGTTCCCGATTCTTCTCAGATCCGGGGAAGACGACCACCGTGAAAGGACAGTTGCGGTATTCCACGCAAAAATCGAGGAACGTCACGCCGTGGCCGCCATCTTCGACGTGGATGACGGTTCCGGTAACGCACGTCTGCTTGCGCACATGTTTGCTGGCTTCGGCGATGGGAAGGCAGTCTTGCGGTGTGGGATTTGCCGATGACGAGTGGCCGGCTGAGGAATTGCCGGGCCAGGGAGCTTTTGATGCGTGGCTGCCCGCCACGCAGACCGCGCTTGTCAGCACAATTGAGACAACGAAGAGAGCAAGTATGCGCATAAAGCCGCGACCGCCGTCGAGAGCGGTCTCAGCTTTGATTGTAGGAGCGAGCGCTCGCGAAGACGCCACGCGAGCGCGAATTATTCGCTGAAGGCCTTCCCGAAAAAGGACAGTCGAGCGGGGATAAAGGCCCGATCCCATTGAAGCAGACTGATGGCGCGGCCGGAAGCCGCGCCTTTCCAAATCCCATCTCCACCGCGTCCCTCGCTTCCCCCGCCCAGTTAGCGCGACAGGGACGGGCGCCTCCACAAAGTTATTTCGTGAATGACTTTATGGCGGTCGCCTCGTCGTCCTTCACGTCGAACACGGTGTACAGCTTAGTGATCTGAAGCAGGTCGTGAACCTTCTTCGTCAAGTTCAGCAGCTTAAGTTCGCCGCCCTGGTTTTTGGCGGTGGTGAAGGCGCTGACGAGTTCGCCGATGCCGGAGCTGTCGATGTAGTTGACGTCGCCGAGATTGAGCAGAATTTTTTTCTGGCCTTTGGAAAGCAGATCGCGAACCGTGTCGCGCAGCACGACGCTGCCTTCGCCGAGAGTGATCCGGCCGCTAAGGTCGACAATGGTGACGCCATCCACCTGACGAGTACTGGACTTCATAGTCACTGGGGAGCCTCCTCCTTGGGATCCGCGTCGCCGCGGACGTGCTTAATCATTTTAAGTTCGGTGCCCGTCTGGGATGGGTGGATCTCCACCACATCCATAAACGAGCGGATCAGGAAAATGCCGCGGCCCGAAGTCTTCAAAAGGTTTTCCGGCGCCAACGGATCCGGAATCTTGCTCGCCTCGAGCCCCTTGCCTTGATCGCGGATAATGATGACAAGATCGTGGGGCGTTCGCTCAAACGCGAGCGTCACCTTTTTATTCGGGTCGTAAGCATTTCCATGCAAAACCGCGTTGACGGCCGCCTCACGTACAGCCATGGAGATCTTCATGATCTCCTCGTCGTCAAAGCCCGCCTCAGCCGCCATGCGGCCAGCCGTCTCTTCCGCATTGTTCACCGTCTCCAGCGTCGAATCGAGCGTATAGGAGACGCGGTCATGAGACATAAAGCAATTGGGTCCTGAGCCGGCCATGGCCGCGCTACAACTTTTGACACCGCAGCCATGATAACAAGGCTTGGCCCGGCGCGGGCGAATTGAAAAGTGTGCCTGTCGGGCGTGGAAAAGTCAACGTGACGCGGCCTCTATTGGCATCGCGTTCACGTTCTTACGCCCTTCAACAGCTGCGACCGGTGGTGTGCCGCCCCTAACAATCTGATCAGCCGCCTGTGTCGTGTAGTCCAGCACGCGCCCCGGAAAGATCCCCAGAGCCAGCGTGGCCGCGACACAGATCGCCATGGCAATCGCCGCCGCCGCCGGAATCGGAGTGACAGGCACATCGCCGCGCGGTTCGCGCATATACATCATAACGATGATGCGCAGGTAGTAATAAGCGCCGAGCGCGCTGTTCAGCACCAGAATGATGGCCAGTCCGACGAGGCCCGATTTGAGGTCCGAGTTCAGCACGTAGAATTTTGCGAAGAAGCCGCCGGTGATCGGAATGCCGATCAGCGACATGAGGAAGAATGTGAAGGTGGCGGCGAGCGCGGGCGATCTTCTTCCGAGGCCCGCGTAGTCTTCGAGGGTCACGTATTTTTCGCCCTGATTGGCGAAGTGGCTGACCACCGCAAATGCGCCCACGTTCATGGCGGCGTAAGAGGCGGTGTAGAACATGACCGGCGACACGCCGAGGTCGGGCTTGGCGGCAAAGGCGACGAGCACGTATCCGGCGTGCGCGATCGAAGAGTAGGCCAGCAGGCGCTTGACGTTGTCCTGCACGAGCGCGCCGAGGTTGCCGATGGTCATGGTAAGCGCCGCCGACACCCAGAGCAGCCAGAACCAGCCCGGGGCGCGGGTTTCGACCAGAACGCGCAACAGCACAGCGAAGGCCGCTGCCTTGGGGCCGGTCGACATCAGTCCGACGACCGGAGCGGGCGCGCCTTCGTAAACGTCGGGCGTCCAGATGTGGAAGGGAGCCGAGGCCACCTTGAATCCTAGGCCGACGAACATGAGCGCCACGGCCACGTAGGCGAGCAGACCGCTGTGACCGGCGAGCAGCGCTTCGCGAATGACGGGAATGCTGGTCGATCCGGTCGCGCCGAACATCATGGCCACGCCGTAAAGAAAGAAGGCGGTGGCAAACGAGCCGAGCAGGAAATACTTGAGCGACGACTCGCTGCTGGCAGCGTCGCGCCGCCGGAATCCGGCAAGAATGTAAGTCGAGATCGACGAAATTTCGAGCGCGATAAAGATGAGAACCAGTTCGATGGCCGACGACATCAGGCACATGCCGACCGTGCCGAAGAGGATGAGGCCGTAATATTCCCCGGCGCGAATGCGCTGCACAGCCATGTATTCGTACGAACTGAGGATGGCGACCGCGGCGATCGCGATCACGAGCACGTGAAAAAAGATGGCTGAAGCTGTCGACCTGCACAACGCCCGAGAATGCGGTACCGGGATGCGCGGCCATGGCGAAGACCGAAGCGAGGGCGGCGAGCGCGCCAACGAGCGCGATGGTGCCGAGAGACTTCTGATTGCGCTCCGGATCAAGCAGCGGATCGACGACCATGATGATCATGCCGAAGATCGAGAGCACAAGTTCCGGCAGGACGCGCAGGTAATCGTCAAGCGGCGGAGCAGTGAAGGCCGTCGCTGCTAAGCACGGCATGGAGCGAGCGAGCAAACATCACGGTCATTGTCATTGGCCCACCACCTTGGCCACGTACTGCGCGTAAGGCGCAAGAGCCGATTGCACCGCCGGATCGATCGCGTTCAGCCACAGCAGCGGCGCGACTCCCATCACGAGCGCCATAACCGCGATCGGGATGAGGGCAGATTTCTCACGCAGGTTCAGATCGGGCAGCGTGTTATTCACGTCGTGCGTCACCTTGCCGTAGAAGACGCGCTGATACATCCAGAGCAGGTAGCCGGCGCTCCAGATGACGCCCGTGGCGGCCAGAATTCCGTAGATAGGACGGTCCTGGAATGCGCCGCTCATGACGAGGAACTCGCCGATGAAGCCGTTCAGTAAGCGGCAGTCCCGACCGAAGCGAGCACAGTCACCAGAAAGAAGGTCGCGTATTTCGGCATCGGTGTCGCGAGTCCGCCGAACTCGGTAATTTCGTAGGTGTGGCGACGTTCGTAGAGAATGCCGGCCAGCATGAAGAGGCCGCCGGTGGCGACGCCGTGGGACAGCATGACGAACATCGGCGCCGTTGAGACCGGCCGTCGTGAAGCTGAAGATTCCGAGCACGACGAAGCCAAGGTGGCTGACCGAGGAGTAGGCGATCAGCTTCTTCATGTTCGGCTGCACCAGCGCGACCAGCGCGCCATAAATGATGCCGATGAGCGCGAGCACCATGATCCACGGAGCGTTGCGGCGCGCCTCATCGGGGAAGAGCGAAAGATTGAAGCGCAGCAAGCCGTAGGTGCCCATCTTGAGCAGCACGCCTGCCAGAAGCACCGAGCCAGCGGTGGGCGCTTCAACGTGCGCGTCCGGCAGCCAGGTGTGAAAAGGGAAGAGCGGAACCTTGACGGCAAACGCGATGAAGAAGCCGAGGAAGAGCCACAGGCGCGGCGGTTGCGAACCCGGGAACGCTGCCGTTGCGAATGGCCTGCTGAATGACGACAAAATCGAAGCTGCCGATCTTGACATAGAGCCAGATAATCGCCGCCAGCATGAACATCGAGCCGATAAAGGTAAACAGAAAATACTTTACCGCGGCGTAAACCTTGCGCCCGTGGCCGTACATGCCGATCAGCAGCGCCATCGGAATCAGCGTCGCTTCCCAGAAGAAGTAGAACAGGAACAGGTCGAGCGAGGTGAAGACGCCGATCAGCGCCGTCTCGAGCAGCAGCAGCAGGATGAAGAATTCCTTGACGCGCTCCTGAATCGAAGTCCACGAAATCAGCACGCAGAGCGGCGTGAGAAATGTAGTCAGAACGACCAGCCAGACGGAAATTCCGTCGACGCCCATGTGGTAATGAATGTTGGGGCTGGCGATCCAGGGCTTGTCGATCTCGAACTGAAAGCCCGCCAGGTTGCGATGCAGGTGCACCGGCAAATGCAGCGAGGCGACAAATGCCAGCAAAGAAATGACGAGCGCAAACAGCTTGATGTCGCGATCGCGGCGCGGGATGAACAGAATGAGCACGCCCGCCGAGCGCCGGGATGAACGTGACCAGCGTGAGGATGATCGGATTGAGGGTGGCAGTGCCTATCGGCCCATGTTCATCGCACCCCCATCCAGACCATGTAGGCGATGACGACGGCGCCGCCGGCAGCAACCCATCCGGCATAAGAGCGCAGGTTGCCAGACTGCATGTGGCGCGCTTCATCGGAGACGTGGCGCGCGGCATCGGCGGAATTGTTAACGGTGGCGTCGATCACTCCCTGGTCAACGCCATGCCACAGGATCTCAGTCGAGCCGTCGATCAGAGGTTTGACGAAGAGCAGCGGCATAAAGTTCGTCGATGTAGTACTTGTGCACGACCGCTTCATACAAACCGCCCAAGGCCCTCGGCGATGCGGTCGGGAAGCTCCGACCGTCCGCTGTAGAACAGATGCGCGACCATCCAGCCGAGAAAGGCGAGGACGATCGAAACCCCCATCAAGAGCATATTCCAGAGTCTTACTGGCAGCCTCGGCGACGGGTTTCTGCGCGGCTCGGCCACTCTGAAACACGGGATCGAGGAAATGTTCGAAACGTCCTCCGTAGTCCTACGAATCCGCCTACCAGTGAAAGAATCGCCAAAATCGCAAGCGGCCCCAGCATCACCATCGGACTCTCATGCGGTTCGCCATGCCCGTGTGTCATGTATCATGCCCACTGAACTGTCTGACCGTGCCCCTTCTGCGGCATTGGTCCCCGGTACTCGCCACCGAACGTCATGTACATCAGCCGGAACATATAAAAGGAAGTGAGAAAGGCAGTGATCGACGCCGATCAGCCAATAGACCCAGCTCACTCCAAAGGCCCGCCAAAGAATTTCATCCTTCGACCAGAAACCCGCCAGGGGCGGGATCCCGGCAGATCGCGAGCGTGGCGATGCCCATGGTCATGAACGTCCAGGGCATGTAGCTCGCGCAGCCCGCCCATCTTGCGCATATCCTGCTCGCCGCCGATGCCATGAATCACCGAGCCCGGCCGCGAGGAACAGCAGGCCCTTTGAAAAACGCATGCGTCATCAGGTGGAAAATGCCGGCGGAAAATGCTCCCACGCCGCAAGCCATGAACATGTAACCGAGCTGCGAAACGGTGGAGTAGGCGAGAACTTTCTTGATGTCGGTCTGCGCCATGCCGATGGTCGCGGCGAAGAGCGCGGTGAGCGTTCCGATGATAGCGACGACCGTCAACGCCGTCGGCGCGCGCTCAAAAATGACGTGCGAGCGCGCCACCATATAAACGCCAGCCGTCACCATGGTCGCCGCGTGAATCAGCGCCGAGACCGGCGTCGGGCCTTCCATCGCGTCAGGCAGCCAGACGTAGAGCGGAATCTGTGCCGACTTGCCCGGCCGCGCCGACCATCAGCAGCATGCCAATCGCGGTCAGCAGTCCAGCGCCGGCGCTTTCTACGCCGAGCGGCTGAACCTTCGCAAAGAGCGTCGGAAAGTCCAGCGTCCCGAAATGCTTGATCATCAGGAAGAGCGCGATCAAGAATCCGAAGTCGCCGATGCGGTTGACGATGAACGCTTTTTTCCCGGCGGAGGCGGCCGAATCCTTGATGAACCAGAACCCGATCAGCAGATACGACGCGAGGCCGACGCCCTCCCAGCCAATGAACATCATCAGATAATTCTTGGCCAGCACCAGCGTCAGCATGAAGAACATGAACAGGTTCAGGTACGACATGAAGCGGTAGTAGCCGTCGTCGTCCCACATGTAGCCAACCGAATAAATGTGGATCAGGAAGCCAACGCCGGTCACCACCAGCAGCATGACCAGCGAAAGTTGATCGAGGTAGAAATCGAAATCGACGCTGAAAGCTCCCCGAGCGGAGCCAGTGCGCGAGGTGGAGAGGAATAAGGTGCGGATGCGGATGAGAATCCGGCGAGCAACAAGGCCAGGCAAACGACAGCGCCGCAGAAACTCAGCGCGACCGTCGTGATCGCCTTCTTCGACGATTGGCGTCCGAAGAAGCCGTTGATGGCCGCTCCGGCCAGCGGAAGAACCGGAATGAGCCAGAGGAGTAAGGATTCGGCGTCATAGCTTGAGCAGGTTCACCTGGTCGACGTTCAAAGTTTCGCGCGTGCGATAGACGGCAATGATGATGGCGAGGCCGACGGCCGATTCGGCGGCCGCGACGACCATGACGAAGAAGACGAAGATCTGTCCGCTGAGCGCATGCCACTGTGCGGCGAAAGCGACAAACGAAAGATTGACGCCATTGAGCATGAGCTCGATCGACATGAAGATGGTGATGATGTTGCGCTTGATGAGAAAGCCAAGCACTCCGCAGCTGAAGAGCATTCCGCTGAGCACGAGATAGTAAGAAAGAGGAATTGTATCCATCAGCATCCTTTCCCGATCCCGTCCCGGAAGAGACGAGTTGCGGCGCGTCTGTTCGAGCCGAGGGCAGCTGATCCGGCTGATGCGGCTTTGCGGGATGATGCGCAATCGCCTCCGGCCGGCTGGCGAGCACGACCGCGCCCATGATCGCAATCAGAATCAGAACTGATGTGACTTCAAAGGGCAGCAGAAAGTCATGAAAGAGAAGCCGCGCGATATCTTGCGGGCTGCCGGGCAAGCGCCGATCGCGACCGAGCCGAGTTTGCCCGCGAGCGAGCAGAGTCCAGGTAACCAGCACGGCCGCGATCACAACGCCCGGAACACCGATGCAAGATTGCAACGCGGCTGCCCTTGGTGCGGTCTTCTTTGCCGGCATTCAACAGCATGATCGTGATCACGAACAACACCATGACGCGCCGGCATAAACAATAACCTGCACCGCGGCCACGAACTCCGCGCCCAGCAGAAGATACTCGGCCGCGAGCGCGGCCATCACCGCAATCAGCGAGAGCGCGCTGTTGATGGGATGGCTCTGCACCAGCAGGTTGATCGCTCCCGCCACGCAGATTGCGCCGAAAAAAAGAAATAGAATTAGATGAAACATTTCTGTCAGTTCTCAGTTCTCAGTTGTCAGTTCTCAGTAAAACCCAGACCGGCACTGGGAACTGAGAACCGGGAACTGAGAACTGCTCTCTAAGCTCTCCACGCCACAATCAGCGCCGTCACCACAATATTCGCCACCGCCAGCGGCAGCAGGACCTTCCATCCAAACGCCATCAGCTGGTCATAGCGAAAGCGCGGCAGCGTCCAGCGCACCCAGACATACAGGAACATGAAACAGAAAACTTTCAGGCAAAACCAGAAGACCGGCAAGATCGCCTGCAAAATCGGCGGACCAAAAACCGGTCCCAGCCATCCGCCGAAAAACATCAGTGTAGCCAGGCACGCCACCGTCACCATGTTGGCGTACTCCGCCATGAAGAACATGGCGAATTTCATCGCGCTGTATTCCGTGTGATATCCGGCAACCAGTTCCGACTCTGCTTCCGGCAGATCAAACGGCGTGCGGTTCGTCTCCGCGTAGGCCGAAATCAGATAGATGAAAAACGCAACCGGCTGAAAAAAGATGTTCCAATGCAAATGCCGCTGCGCGTCTACGATGTCGCGCAAGCTGAGGCTTCCCGCGATAATCAGTACTCCCACCAGCGACAGGCCGAGCGAAACTTCGTAGCTGATCATCTGCGCGCTGGCGCGCAGCCCGCCGAGCAGAGAGTATTTGTTGTTCGAGGCCCAGCCAGCGAGCGCGACCCCGTAAACGCCCATCGAAGTGATGCCGAGCACCACCAGCAGCCCGATATTGAGGTCGGTGATCTGCAAGGTATGTGCCCCAGCGGCCCGATCTCGACCACAGTTGCCGAACGGGATCACGGCGATGGACGTGATGGCGAACACCATCGCGATCATCGGCGCCGCGATGTAGAGCGGCCTGTAGACGTGCGGCTGCGTCAGATCTTCTTTAAAGATGAACTTGACGCCATCGGCCAGCGGTTGCAGCAATCCAAACGGCCCGACCCGCGTGGGTCCCCAGCGGTTCTGGATATGCGCGGAAACTTTGCGCTCCAGCCAGACGCTGTAAGCCACCGCCGTCAGCAGAACGCCGATGACGGCGATGGACTTGATGATCGAAATGATGACGAAGGTCGTTATGCTCAACGAATCTCTGTGTGGCGCGGGCACCCTCGCCCGCGGCTTCTGATCTTGATCCCGATCGGCATTCTAATCGGCCGCAACCTCGACATCAGCAGACTTGTTTTCAAGAACCGAATTCAGAGTCTTCGAATAACGCCCCAGAGTGCCAGAACTGAACAGTCCGTCGTTAGCCGGAACAATTAGTTCAGGCTTATGAATCGCGCCCGCACCGCTCTCCGCGATCTCAACGTGCTGATCGTTGCCCGCCAGCAAATTGATCCGCGATACGTCGTATCCGGCGACCACGCGCTGAATCTCATCGAGAATCGCCATCGGATCGAACGGCGTCATCTTCGGCTCAAGGTTGTGCGCCTCGAGCCACACGGCGTGCCGGTCGGCCTCGCCCGATTGCGCGCCGCGGCTCTGGCCCATATCGGAGTGCGTGCCGCCGCCGAAGGGAACCAGGCCGTGAACATCGAAGCCCATCGCGTCCGCAATGCGCACGATCATTTCGAAGTCTGGCTTGCAATCTGAAACCTCGCCTGCCTTCTTGACCAATTGCAGATCGCCGCAGGTGTTGGTGCATGTGCCGGATTTTTCATAGGCATTGGCCGAGGGCAGCACCACATCGGCGATGTTGGCGGTCTCGGTCAGGAACATGTCCTGCACAACCACGAAGGTTTTCGCGAGTCCGAAGGGATCGATGGCGAGGCGGCCGACTGGATTCGAGCCGACGACGTAGAGCGCTTTCAGTTTGCCGGCCTGCGCGGCTCCGATCATCTCGGCGAGCGCTCAAACCCTTTCTTCGCGGAAGCTCGCCCCATTCCTGCGAGAATTTGCCGGCACTCGCGGCGGGTTCATACCCAGGCAGCAGATCGGGATAGAGTCCCATATCGCTGGCGCCGCGCGAATTCGAATAATCGGCAAGGCAGATCAGCTTTGCGCCTGTAAGCGAGGAAGCAAAGGTCGCAAGCTTCTCGATATCGGGTCCGCGCAACTCTGAGCCGAAGGCGATTACGAGATTTTGCTCGCGCGCGGATTTTGTCGCGCAGCGCGGTCCAGGACTTCGCGGCTCGCGCCGTTGCTCGCAAGCGAATCGAAGCACGGAATCGTCGCCGCCGAGGAACGCGACCGCTTTCGCTTCCGCGCCCGCCGGCAGCAGAGCAAATTCCGCTGCCTGCCTCTTCAATTTGATTTCGGCCGAGTTGATGACGTAGAGATTGGCGCGACGCAGGCGCACGTTGCGTGCGAATCTGCCAGGCCAGCAGCGGATGCTGATTCGTCGGATCGTTGCCGATCAGCAGAATTGCGGGCGCAGTCAACACGTCGCGCATGGACGCCGTCTTGCCCGGCTTGCCGTGCAGCGCCGCAGCCAGGGCAGGGAAGTCGGCGGTGCGGTGATGGTCGACGTTATTCGTCTTCAGCACCACACGCGCAAATTTCGACAGCAGATAATTTTCTTCGTTCGTCGTGCGCGTGGAGCCGATCACGCCGATAGCCTGCCCGCCATGCTCGTCGCGAACCTCGCGGAAACGCCTGCCGATCAATTCGAACGCTTCTTCCCACGTCGCAGGCGTGAGCTTGCCATTCTTGCGAATCAGGGGCTGCGTGAGTCGCTCTTCATTGTGCGCAAAGTCGAATGCGTAGCGGCCCTTGATGCAGAGAAAATCGTTGTTGATGCCGCTCTTGTCGCGATTGTCGCCGCGCACGATCTCCATGCCGGTATCGCAGCGCCGCACGCCCAGAGTCGTCTTGCAGCCATCGCCGCAATGCGTGCAGACAGTGCCCACGTGATTCATCTCCCACGGGCGAGTCTTGTAGCGATAGGCGCCCGAGGTGAGCGCGCCGACTGGGCAGATGTCGATGCACATGCCGCACTCTTCGCAGTCGAGATGATCGTCCTGGCTGTGCCCACCGATATTCGGGGCACTGATATTCGGAGCGATGACCGAACTGACGCCGCGGTTCTGCACCCCGAGCGCCCAGACGTCCATGCCCTCGCCGCAGATCCGCACGCAGCGATAGCACAAGATGCAGCGCGGCCGATCGAAGTAGACGACCGGCGACCATTGCTGCTCCTCGCGATGATTCTTCGTCTCGGTGTATTTGGATTCGTGCGGCGCCGTAGGAGAACGTCATGTCCTGCAGTTCGCACTCGCCGCCGGCATCGCACACCGGACAATCGAGCGGATGATTGCCCAGCAGCAACTCGACCATCGCTTTGCGCGCCTGGTGGACCTCGTCGCTGTTGGTGCTGACGACCATGCCCTCGGTGATGACGGTCGTGCAGGCCGTCTGGAGCTTGGGCATCTTTTCGACTTTGACGACGCACATGCGGCAAGCGCCCTGGAGCGAGAGGTTGGGGTAATAGCAGAAGGATGGCACTTCGATGCCGGCGGTTTTGCAGGCCTCAATCAGAAGCGTGCCCGCGGGAGCGGTCACTTTCTTTCCGTCGACAGTAAGTGTTACATCAGGCATTTATGAATTCTCTACGCGAGTACGGCTTGCCGCTCCGCCGCTCCCGCCTTCTCAAACGGGCACGGTTTGCCATCCAAATGGTCTTCAAACTCTTTTCTGAACTTTTTCACAAACGCCATGGTTGGCATCGCCGCCGCGTCGCCCAGCGGACAGAATGTTTTCCCCAGCATGTTTTCCGACAGGTAATAAATGTTGTCGATATCTTTCATCACCCCGCCGCCATTGTGAAAGCGCGTCAGCGTCTTCTTCAACCAGTCGGTGCCTTCGCGGCAGGGAATGCACCAGCCGCAGCTTTCATGCTGGTAGAACTTGATCGTGCGCAGCGCAAACTTGACGATGCAGGTTGTGTCGTCGAGCACAACCACGCCGCCCGAGCCGAGCATCGATCCCGCCTTTCGCGACCGAATCGAAGTCCATGGCGACATCGATCTCTCCGGGCAGAAGCACGGGCGTTGACGATCCGCCGGGCACGACGGCTTTCAATTCGCGGCCATTCGGAATTCCGCCGCCGACGTCGTAGATCATCTTCTTGAGGTTGTAGCCCATCGGCAGCTCGTACACGCCCGGTTTGTTCAAGTGTCCTGCGAGGCAAAACAGGCGCGTGCCGCCGTTCTTCGGCGTGCCGATTTTGGCGTACCAATCCGCGCCGCCCAAAATGATGGGAGGCACGCTGGCCAGCGTCTCCGCATTATTAATGACCGTCGGGCCGCCCCACAGTCCGACGACGGCCGGAAACGGCGGCCGGATGCGCGGAATGCCGCGCTTGCCTTCGAGCGACTCCATCAGCGCCGACTCTTCGCCCGACTTCATAAGCGCCCGCGCCGCCATGCCAGTACACATCGAGATCGTATCCGCTGCCAAAAATGTTCTTGCCGAGGAAGCCCTTCGCGTATGCGTCCTTGATCGCCTTCTGCATGATGACCGACAGGTAGCGATACTCGCCGCGAATGTAGATGTATCCGGTATGCGAGCCGACCGCGATGGCGGCGATCATGACGCCTTCGATCACCGCGTGCGGATCGTGCTCGAAGATCAGGCGGTCCTTGCAGGTGCCGGGCTCGCTCTCGTCGCCGTTGCACAAAACGTATTTCGGCTTGGCCGACTGTCTTGGGAACGAACGACCACTTCATGCCGGTCGAGAATCCCGCGCCGCCGCGCCCGCGCAGGCCGGAGTTCTTGACCTCGTTGATGATCGCGTCCGGCCCCATGCCGAGCGCCTTCTGCACGGCCTTGTAGCCGTCGAGTTCGAGGTAGCGATCGATGTCCGTCGCGCCCTGGCCAAAGCGCTTCGAGATGACCTTTACTTCATCGGGATGGGAAACCAGAGATGCCATTTGAAATTTGTGATTGGATAATTTGTAATTGAAAGGCCAACCTGCGAGCGTCGGGTTCTCAATTACAAATTACAAACTGCTAATTACAAATTCCTACTGTGTTCCCTTCTTCTTATATTCGTCCAGAACCTTGTCCATTTTCTCGGTCGTCAGGTTCTCGTGAAAGTCGTAATTCACCTGCACCGCAGGAGCCCAGCTGCAGGCTCCGATGCACTCCACTTCTTCCAGCGAGAACAGGCCGTCCTGCGTAGTGCCCTTGTGGCCGATGCCTAGATTCTTCTTGCAGTGATCGAGCAATTCCTCGCCGCCGCGCAACATGCAGGCGATATTCGTGCAGACCTGCACGTTATATTTGCCGCGCGGTTTCGTGGTCAGCATCGAGTAGTAGCTGATCACGTTGCGCACTTCGAGTTCGGTCAGATCGAGGCGTCGCGCAAGTTCGGCAACCACTTCGTCGCTCAGATGGCCGACTTCATCCTGCGCGTACAGCAGCGTCGGAACCAGCGCCAGAACGCTTGCGTCGGATAGTGCGTCAGCATCTCGGCGAAGCGCGCGTCTCGAATTCGTCAGAAAACTTCACCGGTCGATATCCCCCAGCACCACATCAATGCTTCCGATCGCCGCGACCACGTCGGCGATCAAATATCCTTCGCACATCTTCGAAAGCGCTTGCAGGTTCGCGATACGACGGACCGCGCATGTGCACTCGATACGGTTTCGCCGTCCCATCGCTGACGATGTAGTAGCCCATCTCGCCGCGCGGCGATTCGACGGCCTGATAAACCTCGCCCGCCGGAACCGAGAAGCCCTCGGTGATGATCTTGAAGTGATAGATGAGCGCTTCCATCTGCGTCTTCATCTTCTCGCGGTCGGGCAGCACCACTTTTGGTGCATCGGCTTTTACCGGACCCTCCGGCATTCCCGCCAGCGCCTGCTGCACCATGCCGATCGACTCGCGCAGTTCCTGCACGCGACAGACATACCGGGCCCACACATCGCATCCGTCGGATACTGGTACCTTGAACTTGAAATTCTCGTAGCCGGTGTAGGGAGCGTCGCGGCGCAGGTCAATATCGACTCCACTGGCCCGTAACGTCGGCCCGCACGCCCCGAGCGCAATCGCATCTTCCGCGCTCAGCTTGGCGACGCCTTTGGTGCGCATCTGAAAAATCGGATTGCCGGTCAGCAGGCCTTCGTACTCGTCGACGTTACCGGGGAAGCGGTCGGCAAACTTCTTGACCTTTTCGAAAGAACCCAATCGGCGGCTCCAGCGCCAGCCCGCCAATGCGGAAATACGACGTCATCATCCGCTGCCCGCTGACCATCTCAAAAAAGCGCAGAATATCTTCGCGCTCGCGGAAGCAATACAAGAAGACGGTCATCGCGCCCATGTCCATGGCGTGCGTTCCCAGCCAGACCAGGTGCGAATTGATGCGGGTCAACTCATTCATCAGAACCCGCATCCACTGCGCCTTGGGAGGAATCTCCAGTCCGAGCAACTTCTCAACCGCCAGGCAATAAGTCAGATTGTTGGTGAGCGGGCAGAGATAGTCGATGCGATCAGTCAGCGGCACGACCTGCTGATAAAACTTGGCCTCGCAGGTCTTCTCGATGCCGGTGTGCAGGTACCCAATCTCCGGCCTCAGGCGCACCACGGTCTCGCCGTCAATTTCGAGCACCAGTCGCAGCACTCCGTGGGTCGACGGATGTTGCGGGCCCATGTTCAGGACGAGAGTGTCGTCCTGACCGGGCTCGGCGAGACTGGCGGGAGTCGTCGTCATGCTTACCGGTAACCTTCCACCGGGTAGTCCTTCCGCAGCGGATGGCCTTCCCAGTCGTCGGGCATCATGATGCGTTTCAGGTTGGGATGTCCGGTAAAGCGCACGCCGAACAGATCGAAGACTTCGCGTTCGTAAAAGTTGGCCGAGGGCCAGACCGACGTGACCGACTCAACCGACGCGCTCGATCCATCCACCCGCGCTTTCAGCCGCACTCGCTCTTTCTTAGGAATCGACAGCAGGTGGTAAACGACTTCAAAGCGCGGCTCGGAGGGATACCAGTCGACGCAGGTCAAATCAGCAGAGATAGTTAAATGGACAATCGCGATCGTCGCGCAAAATCGCGCAAGCTTCGCGGATGGAGCCCTTGTCGATCCAGATCGTCAGCTCGTCGCGGTCGAACTTCGCCGCCTGCACGGCCGCGCGGATCGACTCCATAAGGCGAGCGAGCGCCGGATGCGACTTCAGTTGCTCGATATCGGTAATCGGGGGAGCGAGCGCCACTAGAAGTCTCCTCGCTTGACGGCGCTGAGACCCCAGTCCAGCACACCCTTTTTCCACACATAAAAGAGGCCGACGAGGACGATCGCGATGTAAACCATCATCTCCCAGAAGCCGAACATCTTCAGATCGCTCCGCAGGATAACCGCCCAGGGATAAAGGAAAACGGCTTCCACGTCGAAGAGAATAAAAAGCATGGCCACCATGTAGAACCTGACCGAAAAGCGTCCGCGGGCGTCTCCGATGGGCTGCACGCCGCACTCGTAAGGAGACATTTTGGCCAAGCCCGGCTTATGCTGGCCGATAAAGTAAGACAGCAAAACAATGGCGGTCGCCAGGCCCAAAGCAATGGCGAAGTGCATTAACAAGGGCAGGTAACCGGCAAAGTGATTGTCGGGCATAGGAAGAGCTATATATAATTCGCGCAAAGCGCGATACTAAACTCTCTAGATTAGTTTTTGGCTGGCAGAAGTGTCAAGCAAAGTGCGAAGATTTAACAGCCGATTAATTGCAATCTGCGGAATCACGCAGCGACCGCAGTGCTGAAACATCGCAAGACGAAATCCGATCCGAAAGAGAATCAATGATCTTCGGCTTTAACACCGACATTCGTCACGACGACACCGTTTACCACGTGCAAAGCGAAGCGCGCGAGGGCGAGCAGTTGCTCCAGACGCAGGTTTTCGTGCGCGGGCGCTGCATCGGGAAGAGGGCGGTTTCGTGGGCTGTGTCAGCGGCCGCAGCCGTCCCAAACCCCTCTGGCGCAAACTCAGCCGTTGCTGATAGCCCCGGCCAAAGCGGGGCGATTCCCAACGCCGTCCACGACATCGCGCAAAACGACGCCGGTCAAAACGCCGGACAGAATAAAGATCAGGACAAAGAAAAGCTCCTGCGCGATCTGCATCGTGAGGTGTTGGACGCGATTCGCGAAGGCCGGCTGGCCGACGTTCTCGACAAACGCGAGACTCCGGAGACGCTGGCCGCCGTCAAAGAACTCGATCTCCAGTGGACGAACTCCGATTCCGTGCATGCCGGCGGCGCCCTCATGATGAACCTGCGCGTCACCGAGGGCGGCACGCCGGTGGAGGGCGCTCGCCTCACATTTCGCCTGGCGCGCCCGGGCGCCGCTCCCTATTACGCCCAGGTTCTCAGCGATGCCCGCGGTCAAGCCGAGATGAGCCTGCACATGGATGAGAATGCCCTGGCCGACTCGTCGGTGCTGGTGCAGGCGAGTTTTCAAGGACGCACCGCCACCCGCAAATTCCAGGTACATCGGGCGTAATTCCGGAGGTGGGCAGAGAGATTCCTCCGCGTTCTCTGCGACTCTCAGCGCGCTCCGCGGTTTAAGATGTTGCTGGGGACCTGATCTCTCCATCCCACTCATGATCCGGCAAAACTCGAGACGGCGAGTTCAAATCTATGAATGTAACCATTAACGGCCATGCCCGCACCGCCTCCGCGGAGAATCTGACCGCGCTCGTCGAAGAGCTGGCGATAAAGCCGGACCGCGTTGCCATTGAACTCAATCGCGAGATCGTGCCCCGCGACCGCTGGCACCAAACGCGATTGAACGATGGAGACCAGTTGGAGATCGTGCATTTCGTGGGTGGTGGCGCGTGAACGGAAGAATCAACCTGAAGGCAAGCGATGGGCATGAACTGGGCGCCTACGTGGCCTCCACACTCGAATCGCCGGCAGCGGGGTTGGTAGTCATTCAAGAGGCGTTTGGAGTGAACCGCCACATTCGTTCCGTCGCCGACGGCTACGCCCAGGACGGCTTTCTCGCCATTGCGCCCGCGCTCTTCGATCGCCTCGAACGCGATGTGGAGTTGGGCTATGCCCCCGCGGACATGTCGAGAGGAATCGCTCTGGCAAGGCAGGTGAATTTCGCCGACGTCGTGAAAGACGTAGCCGCGGCGCTGGACTATTTAAGGCAACAACACATGAAAAAGTGCGGCGTCATCGGCTATTGTCTTGGCGGCTCGATGGCATGGCTGGCGGCGGCGCGCCTCGACCCCGACGCAGCCGTCGCTTACTACGGCGGACGCATCGCACAGTTTGCCCAGGAAAATCCCCGCTGTCCGGTGATGCTGCATTTCGGCACGCAGGATAAGCACATTCCAAGAGAAGACATAAATCGCGTGCAGGCGGCTCATCCCGACGTACAGATTTTCTGGTACGAAGCGGATCACGGCTTTAACTGCAACGATCGCGCGAGCTACAATGCCACGGCAGCGAAGCAAGCGCGCGAACGGTCGCTGGAGTTTTTGAAGAAACATTTGGCCAGGTGAGAACTCAGCAGGGATGCCCGCTGAAATTTAAGTGGAGGCCCCGGGCGGAGTCGAACCGCCGACCAACGGTTTAGGAAACCGCTGCTCTATCCAACTGAGCTACGGGGCCACTGCGGCCTAATTCGCTTGCGGATGATGAGCTTTTCGCCGCCTTCCCGATAGAATACAAGACTAAGCATGGCGAGGAATAACGAAAACGACGAGGCCCGGCTTTTGAAAGCCAAGACTCCAGCCGCACCACCAAATACGAAAATCAGAATCACCGAAGATGCCGAAGCTGCGGGCGACACACTCGCCGCCTACAACTATTGGCGCGCAGGCTCCGGCCGCCAGCAGGTCCCGGGCATCATCAAGTGCTTCGGCGCGCGTCCCGACTTCCTGCGCCAGGTTGTCGATTTCTCCAATATCGTCCATTTCTCTGAAGGTCATCTCCCCCGCCGCGTCAAGGAGATGATCGCCAGCTATGTCTCTTATCTCAATCGATGTCCCTATTGACTGGACAGCCACGCTTACTTCCTGCGTGTTCAGGGAGCCACCGATCAATGCGTAGCCGCGATTCTCGAAGGCAAATTGGAGGAAGCCGGCCTCAGCGAGGCGGAGCGCCTCCTGCTGGGCTATGTCAAGCTGATCACGGATGCGGCATATCGCTCAACCGTCGATGATGTTCAGAAGCTGCGAGAATCCGGCTGGAATGAAGATCAGATCGCCGAGGCAGTGTATATTACGGCTCTATTCGCATTTTTCAATCGCGTCGCCGATGCTTTCGGCGTGCCCCCGCAGAACTATCTCGCAACCGGGAGACTGACTCCTTGAGGCGAGTCGCGTCCTCCTAAGAAGTTGCGATACCATCCTTCGCCCTTTATCCTTCTCCCGTATGCCCAGCACTCTGGTGGAATGCGTCCCCAATTTTTCCGAAGGCCGCGACCAGGCTAAGGTCGACGCCATCGTCGAGGCCATGAAAATCCCCGGCGTCTTCCTGCTTGATCGCGAGATGGATTCCGATCACAACCGTTGCGTCATCACCCTCGTCGGCGAGCGCGAGCCCATTCAGGAGGCGGCCATTCGCGGAGTAGGGAAGGCCGCCGAGTTGATTGATCTGACGAAGCATCAAGGCGCGCATCCGCGCATGGGCGCAGCCGATGTCGTGCCATTCATTCCGATCGATGGTGTGACCATTGAAGATTGCGTGGCCATGGCTCGCCATGTAGGCGCGGAGATTTCGAAGCGCTTTCATATCCCCGTTTATTTATACGAAGCGGCAGCCGCAACCCCCGAGCGCCAGAATCTGGAGAACATCCGGCGCGGCCAGTTTGAAGGCATTCGCGCCGAGATCGCGACCAACCCCGCGCGCAAACCCGATTTTGGCGAGCCGCGAGTCCATCCAACAGCGGGTGCCACGGTGGTCGGCGCGCGCAAGTTTCTCGTCGCCTACAACGTTTTTCTCAATACTCCGGATGTCGAAATCGCAAAGAAGATAGCGAAGACGGTCCGCTTTTCGAGCGGCGGACTGCGTTTCGTAAAAGCCGCGGGATTTCTGGTGCGCGGCATGGCGCAGGTTTCAATGAACCTGACCGACTTCGAACAGACGCCGGTGCATCGCGTGTTTGAGCTGGTGAAGCGCGAGGCCGCCCGCTACGGCGTGATGCCGGTTTCGAGCGAGATCGTCGGCTTGATTCCGAAGAAGGCTCTGGAGCAGGCGGCAGAGTGGTTCCTCCAGGTCGAGAATTTCGATTCGTCGCTGATTCTGGAGAATCGGCTGGCGGCGGTCACGAGCGGAAAAATGGCGGTGGGCGGCCTGCGCGCGGGCGTCGAGCCGTTCATCGAGCAACTGGCGGCGCCGACGGCGACTCCGGGCGGGGGCAGCGCAGCGGCGGCCAGCGGAGCAATGGCGGCGGGGCTGGCGAACATGGTCGCATCAATGTCCCGCGGCAAAAAAGCCTACGCGCAGCACGAGGCCGCGCTTAGCCAAGCCATCGCGAGATTGGGCCTCCTGCGCGAGGAATTGAAGGCCGCCATCGATGCCGACGCCGAGTCCTACAATCTGGTAATGAGGGCCTACAAGTCGGCAAAAGAATTGTCGGATGGAGACGCGGCCATCGGCGCCGCGCTAAAGCAGGCGACCAGCGTCCCGCTGGGTGTGGCCGAGCGTGCAGCCGAAGTGGCCCGCATCGCGGAAATGCTCGTACCCATTACCAATCCAAACATGAAATCGGATTTGACAACTGCGGTCGCGCTGGCGCGGGCTGCGCTGACGGGCGCGCTCGCGAACGTAGACATCAATCTGGAATCGCTGAAGGATGACCAATTCGCGGTCGAAGCGCGAGGGCGTGCAACCGCATTGAAGGGCTAATCCATGGCAAAGATACGAGTTCTTGCGGTCGTCGCCATCACAGTGGTAGCCGCAATCGGGATTATCGTTGCCCGGTCGACTCGGCCATCATCGGCTGGAGTTGAAATCGTGCTTTGACGATGTGCAAGGTCTGAAGTCCGGTGCGCCCGTGAGGTTGGCTGGTGTTGACGTAGGGACGGTCCGGTTGGTCCGTGCGGAACCTCAAAACAAAAACTGTCCAGCGGAAGAAGAACTGACTCTGAACACTTCCTATGACCTTCGCGTTCCAGAGGACGCATTAACTGGGGTGGAAACTGCGGGCGTGCTGGCAGAAAGCTATGTGAGTATCGATGTCCATGCTGCTTCGGGACCGCCCGTCGAAGACAACGGTTACTTGAAAAGCAAGCCACCGGTGCCTCAGCCATCCTTTGGCGAAATCGTGAAGGCAGTGGGCGCAGCGGCCGCGATCGTGAAGGCTGCGGACCAGACAGGCGTCTGTAACCCTAAGCAACCGGCGCACAAACCGCAGCCACAGTAACGGGCAATGCAATTTTGTACGCAATCAGCGAGCGCCTCGCCGTTCCAGTTGCACAGCCGGAGGTATGCACTTTGGTACCGACCCCGACCCGGTAATTAAGTCTAAAATGGAACTCAGACCTTTATTCGGTTGTCGATTTGCATCTAAGCGTGCAGATCCCTTCTTGAGGAGTGCTATGAAGAAATTGTGTTTGCTGGTAGTGCTTTTGTCCGCGACGGCTCTTCTGGCCATGCCCATCGCGTCGTCGGCGCGCTCGCTCGTCCCAGCCGAGGTTCAGCAGTTGATTGGCGTCGACTACCGCGCGCTGAAGGATTCTCCGACCGCGCAGCAATTAAAAGATCAGGTTCTACCTCCCGACCTCAAGAGTTTCGAGGCCTCGCTGAAGGGTGTCGGCATTGACGCCGAGAGCGATGTCGATCAACTGGACTTCGTCTCGTTCCGCACTCCGAAGGTTGGCATTCAAACCATCTGCGTAGCGCAAGGTTCGTTTTCAGCCAAGGCCGTGCTCAAGAAATTCAAGCTCAAGAAAATTATCGCGGTCAAATACGGCACGACGCATGTATATCCCATGGATAGCGGCTTCGTGATGACGTTCCTTGACGACAACACGCTGGCCTTCGGCACGTCCGCGTCCTTGCGCAGCGCGCTCGACGCCCAGCAAGGCAAGCGCGCATCGCTCGATTCGAATCCGCAGATTGCCGACCAGATGGCGTCGGTCGACAGCTCGCCCGTATGGAGCGTGCTCGATCAGGAGGGCACGCAGGCGATGATGCGCTCAGCGCTTGGCGATGCCTCCAAAATTGCCGACTACGAGACCGTCAAGAAACGCATTCTGGCTTCGCGCTATACGATGAGTTTTCAGACGGGCGTGAATTTTGACCTGAGCGTTCTAACCTCAGATTCGATGACCGCGGGCACGCTCTCATCGCTTGTGAAGGCGGGAATTCTCTTCAAGAAGATGAGCGCTACGCCGAGCGAGAAAACGGCGCTCGACGCGACCACAGTCGACTCCGACGGCACGAATTTCACGATGCACTTCAAAGAGGACGACCAGAAGTTCCAGGGGCTGATGAAGTCGCCGCTGTTCGCGGCCGTGTCTCACTGAGGGTCGAGAGACTGTTTTGGGTAGGGCACGGCTTTTAGCCGTGCCGTCTCAGCTATTTTTCGCGTGTTTTGCGCCCGCCTCGTTTTGCTGCAGCCCAGCCTTCTTTCACAGTCTGGCGGGCGCGGCCCAGCGCCAGCGCATCGGCAGGAACATCCTCAGTAATGCAGCTCGCGGCCGCAACGTAAGCCCCGCGCCCTATCTTGACCGGCGCCACCAGCGTCGAGTCGCTGCCGATGAACACGCCGTCCTCGATTACCGTCTTGTGCTTATGCACCCCGTCGTAGTTGCACGTGATAGTCCCGGCGCCGACGTTGACGCCTTCCCCAATCTCAGCGTCCCCAAGGTAAGTAAGATGGTTGGCCTTCGATCCCTTGCCCAGCTTGATCTTTTTTGTCTCGACAAAATTCCCGACGTGGGCGTTCTCGCCAATCTCGCTCCCCGGACGAAGCCGCGAATAAGGCCCCACGATCGCGCCGCGCGCAATGCGGGAGCCGTCCATAACAGTAAGGGGGTTGATGGTCACGCCGTCGCCGAGTTCCGAATCACGGATGACGCTATAAGACCGAATGCGGCAATCGGCGCCGATTTTCGTCTTGCCGAGCAACTGCACGAACGGTTCGATAACCGTATCCGCGCCAGTCTCGACGCCGCTGTCGATCACGCAAGTCTGCGGATAGAAAATAGTCACGCCTTCGGCCATGAGCGCACGGCACTTCGCCACGCGAAGTCGCGCATCGAGGTCGACGATTTCAGCGCGTGTGTTACTACCAAGCACTTCGCCGGCATCGGAGGTTTTGATCGCAACCACTTTCTCACGCGCCCGGTTAAACACGCCAGCCATGTCGGTAAGGTAGTATTCACGTTGCGGATTGTCCGTCGAGAGCCCGCCGATGTACCGATAGAGATCACGCACCGAAAACACGTAGAAGCCGGAATTGATCTCGCGAATCTCCTTTTGCGCGGCGCTGGCAGCCTTCTCTTCGACAATGGCGCGGACCTCAGTACGGCGGCCATTCTTTCGCAAAACGCGGCCGTAGCCGGTAGGGTCGGCAAGCTCGGCGCTGAGCAGCGTCATCGTTGCTCTTTGCGCCACGTGGAAGGCTCTGAGGCTTTCAACGGTCTTCACCGTAATCAGCGGCGCATCGCCAGAGAGCACGATCACTTGATCGTAGGGCGCGAGTGCATCGCGCGCGGCCATAAGCGCGTGCCCAGTCCCACGCTGCTCGGCCTGCAAGACAAAATTAACGCCAGTCTCCCGAACCGCCTCACGCACGCGCTCCGCCTCGTGGCCTACGATCACAAAAATGTCAGCGGAAGGCACAACCTGCATCGCGGTTGCAATAACGTGCGCTAGAATCGGCTGGCCAGCGACTTCATGCAGTACTTTTGGATGTTTAGACTTTAACCGCGTGCCCTTGCCGGCAGCCATGATGGCGATGGCAGTGCGAGGTGGGGGCAATACTTTTAAGACTTCTTTAATTGTCTGTTTCGTGGATTTTGTTTTTTCCATTGGTTTCGTCAGTGGCTTCGTTTCTCTATAGCTGACGTCCTGTCATACCGGTGGCCCCGCCAAAGATCATACTGCCTCTGCATGTCCATCCATAACGAAGGGGAAGTGTCGAGTGTTCCAGCAAGGCGCAATGCCATGTCGGGGGAAATGTCGCCCTTCCCGTTCAATAATTGCGACAGTGAAACGCGACTGGTGCCGAGGTGAACGGCAAAGGCAGACAAAGAAACGTCTCCAAGGTATTCACGAAGGACGAGTCCGGGGTGAGGTGGATTCCGCATATTAGCGCGGTGCCACATGGTGGTCCGGCGCCTGCGCCATCAGCGCCATCAGGTCGCTGGCGACCCGATCGGTAGCATGGCGCGCCACGACTTCCTCGTCCAAATAATCCCCCAGCACCGGACAGATACCCAGTCCCTCGATCGCATCGAGATCAACCGAGATCTGCGAAGCCCCTTCCAGCGCATACTTGGCCTTCATTTCCGCCGATGCAGGCTTCTGATTGATGAGTGCATAGTCGAACAGTTGCGCGTGCGCGTGCCGGTTGAGTGCGCGAATATGATCGGCGGCTGTTAAACCAAGGCTTTCATTCGCCTGCGTCATCAGATTACAAACATAGACTTTAACCGCATGCGAGTTGACGATTGCATCCACAATCCCATGCACCAAAAGGTTCGGAATGAGGCTGGTAAACAAAGACCCAGGCCCGATAGTAATAAGGTCCGCAGAAGCGATGGCATCCAGCGTTTGCGGAAGGGGCTGAACGTCGGGTGGTACCAGAAACAGCTCGCGAATTTTCCCCTTGCTGGCGGTGATTCGCGTTTCGCCGGCGACGCGTGACCCATCCTCGAACTCAGCTTCCAACTCCACCGACGAGGTCGTAGCTGGGAAAATACGTCCGCGGGTAAGCAGAATCTCAGAGGAGAGCCGCACCGCCTCGGCGAAGTCCCCAGTGATAGAAGTCAGCGCCGCCAGAAAAAGATTGCCAAAGCTGTGCCCCTCAAGCCCCGACCCTTTCTGGAAACGATGCTGAAAAAGCCGCGAGAGTAAAGCCTCGTCCTCGGAGAGCGCGACAATGCAGTTACGCACGTCGCCCGGCGGCAGCATGTTGAACTCTTTGCGAAGCCGGCCGCTCGATCCGCCGTCGTCGCTCACAGTAACCACGCCGCACAATTCGCGAATGGCAGTCTTGCCGCTGGCGGCCAGCGTGGGCGTAAGCACATAGCGCTTAAGCCCCTTCAAAAGCGTAGACAGCCCGGTCCCGCCTCCGATTGCAACCACCCGCAGATCGGACGCGTTCCTTTCCTGCTCAGATGAGTTGTCGCGTTGGGGGACCATGCCGCTTCACTCTTGGCAGTCAGTAAGCGCTTGTCGGTTCGCTCTCGGACTCCACTTCGTCAGCGGCAGGATCCGGATAGAGCAGCTCAGTGAAGCGCGGATCCTCGGCCAGATTCTGAAAGTCAGAATCGTTGCGTGCCTGGAAACGCAGAGCCGGGCTGACCTGAATCGCCTCATTCAGCGTTTTGAGCGATTCCTCGACGTGGCCAGTAAGGCAATACAGCGCGGCCAAGCCGTAAAGAACGTAGTCCGACTGCGGTTGCTGCTTCAGCAGCTTCTCAAGATGCTCGCCCGCCGTCACGAAGTCGCCCGTGTTCATGATCGACATCGCGTAATCAAAGTGCTCCTCGGGCGTCTTGAAATGCAGCGCCGGTTTCTCAAGGAATTTCTCGCAGGTGAGAATGTGAACTTGCGCGCGGTCGACCAGCGACTTGTTCGGCCCAGCCAGCACTTTCTGCAAGCTGGTTTTGGCTTTATCGAACTTATGTTCCTGCATCGAGCGCAGCCCGAGCTCGTAGCTTTGGAGCGCCTGGGTGTGGCGTGGATCTTCAGCAACCTGTTTCTTGGGAGTCAACTTCGGTGCCATCAATATCCCTCGTTTCCGATCGAAATAGAACTGCCGCTACAAATATTGCTGTTGCCCGATTACCGCTGCAAAGAAGTCAAAACGATGCCGCTCAGTTGATGCTAAGCACTTTGTCCAGGTCGATCGACTGCCACTCGCCCTTGATGATGCCCGCCCGAATCTGCCGCGGCGTCTTGCCCTCTTTATGCATAGTGTACGTGTAGTAAAGCTCCTGCATGCAGGTGCCGCACTCCGCGCCATGCATGCCTGAGAAGCAGCTATTCAGGCTAGTGTGCCCCATGCTGCGGTCGCAGTGGCAATAGCAAGGCTGCTGATAAAGCACCTTGGGAATCTTCGCCGCCAATTCGTAGGCGTGGATCTGATACGGATGCTGGACGTTGTGGGCCCAGAGCTGTTCCTTGGTCAGGATGGGCAGCAGCGTGTCGCCCTTGGCCGGCGGCGCCGCATTAAAATGCGGCACATCCATATCCGCCGACTGGAGCCACGGAGCAGACACCAACGCGACCCCCATAAACACCGCCACTGACACGGCGACCCGTATGCGCATGAGACAACCTCGAACCCTCCATTTTAACCTGCTTTTCCTTGCGCAGGTGACTGGCGAGAGGGCTGCCAGTATCGCGAAGATAACACTCAGGCAAGGTCGGATCGTTTGGGCTCGCGCCTCGCTCCATGTCGAATGTGGAGGATTTCAACCTTGTCTTTGCCTTTCCAACACCCGGTAAATCGTTCGGTAAAGCGCAGCCTTGCGGCCATACCGCAAATGTCGCAGCTTTCCTTGGGCACGTATTACAGGGCAGCGATTCGGATGACGTTCCAGAGCGAGAATGCGTTGCATGAGGCCGAGATACCACTTCAGGGCGGGGGCGGACCGTTCCGCGTTAATTTGCTCGTAGAGTTGATCGAGGTCGCGCTCCGCCCGGGAAGTGATCTCAACGAGATACGCCATGTTTGGCTTCAAACTCGGCGAAGAATTCTCTCACCGGCCGCACTCTTCCTTCCCGTGTGTCTTTGAGCCCCTGGCGAATGCCCTCCGACTCATCGGCATAGGCGGCGGCGTCCAGTAAACGCTGGTAGGCTTCGGCATCTTGCACAACCGCGGCGGCCTTCCCGTTCACCGTCAGCACCATCGGCCGTTTGCTCTTTTTCAAATGCTTCATGAAATCGCCGGACCGGCGTCGAAAAGTCGTAAGGGACTGGATATCCTTGGCAATATTGAGCACGAGGTTAGCTCCTACAAGCACCTAATTAGGTGCTGTGAGAATAGCATATATCTCGCCCGTCGGAAAAACGATGGGTTTCGGGCTGGCACGGAACATTAAGCAGGGGCGGCAAGCCACGCCCCCGCATCCCGTGAAAACAGCCTCACCCTCCCAATTTCTCAAAGAACAGGCAGATCGTCTCAACCCCATGATGAAAGTTCGGAATATGAAACTTCTCATTCGGAGCATGCAGATTGTCGTCCGGCAGCCCGAAGCCCATCATCACGGATGGAATCTTCAGCACATCCTGAAAATCCGTGACTATTGGAATCGATCCCCCGGAACGAATAAACACAGTCTCTTTTTTGAACGTATCGTGCAGCGCTTCAGTCGCCGCCTTGATAAAGGGGTTGTCAGTGCCGACGACGCAAGCCGGCCCCTTGCTGTGCACTTTGATCTTCGTCTCGATCCCCTTGGGCGTGAGCTTCTTCACGAACGCCGTATAGCGCTTAAGAATGTCGTCCGGGTCCTGGTTCGGCACCAGACGCATCGAAACTTTCGCTGCGGCCTTCGCGGGAATAACAGTCTTTGCGCCGGCCGCGGTAAAGCCCCCCGGCATGCCGTGAACTTCCAGCGTAGGACGAGCCCAAGTGCGGTAGAGAACTGAATAGCCCGGCTCACCCGTCAACACCTTCGATCCGACCTCAGTCTTCCGGTAATGCTCCTCTTTAAACGGCAGCCGCTTCCACGCCTTCAGTTCGTCTGTGCTAGGCGCTTTGACCTTGCTATAAAACCCAGGAATCAGCACGTGCCCCTTCGCGTCTTTCAACTTGCTGATGATCTCAATCAGCGCGAAGAACGGATTCGGCGCCGCTCCGCCATAGATGCCGGAGTGCAGATCGGTCTTCGCGCCGTATGCTTCGATCTCGGTATAAACCAGCCCGCGCAGCCCGACGCATAGCGTCGGAAGATTAGGCGCAAACAATTCCGTATCGCAAACCAATGCAAAATCCGCTTTCAGCTTGGCTTTTTCCTTTCGAACGTACTCGGCGATCGACTCGCCCCCAACTTCTTCCTCGCCTTCAAAGATCACCTTAACGTTAATCGGCAGCTTGCCACCGTGCGCCTGGAAGAGGGATTCCAGCGCCTTCACTTCCATCCAGAGCTGACCTTTGTCGTCCACCGCCCCGCGCGCATAGATATTGTTGTTGCGCTCGGCAGGTAATGTCCAACCCCGCATCGACGTTTGTGCTTCGTCGCCCTTTACGAAGTAAGCGTCTTTGTCTACGAACGGCGGCGATTTCCATTCGTCCAGTGGATCGGGAGGCTGCACATCGTAGTGGGCATACATCAGCACAGTCGGCTTGCCTGGAGCGTGCAGCCAGTCCGCATAAAGTAGAGGGTGGCCCTGGGTCGGGATGATTTCGACGTTGTTCATCCCAATGCGACGCAATTCGCTGGCCACAAAATCTGCCGCCTTCTGAACGTCAGGTTTGTGTTCATCAAGCGTGCTGATGCTCGGAATGCGGAGAAGATCTTTAAGTTCGTTAATAAAGCGAGGTTGGTTCGAGCGCGCAAAATCGACTGCTGGGGAAGCCATGGGTGGCCTTTCTGGGCGCTGCCTGAATGATCGCTGGCAGAGCGCCGAAAACGTTTCAGTATATACCCGAACGGCGGCTGAGGCCGCCGATGACGGTGAGCAACCAGAGTGAACAAGACTTCATAAACAGCCTCGACTCGTTCGGCTCAGCGGGATTCCATGATTAATGGAAAGTCGAGCTGAGACGACGGCCCTTCAGAAAGTGCGCGCGTTCAATGCTGCTGCGGGATGTCGATTTTATCCCGAATCATGAATCGAACCGTGTTGGAGTCCAGAACCTTGCGCTGTGAATCCGCGAGCTTCAACTCCACGCGGTGGGCCCCGGGACTGAGACCAGCGATGACTACAGGGTGCCGAGTCGAACAGATCCGGTGCCCTGAACCGCCGTCGACAATGATTTGGAGATGGCCGACATTGGCCCGCTCGGTTTCCCCAGGTTCCGCAAAGGGAGACTCGATTCTCAGGTTCTCCACGTGGAACCTGACGAGGACGAGTTCCTGCACTGTTTGACCGTCAGCGGGAGAGTCGATGACCACTTCGAGTCGCCTGCGGTGAAGGCCGCGAAGCCGAACATTGGCATCGGGAAGGCACTGGCAAGGCGCGTTATCGCGTTGCGCAAGATGACCCTCCTCAGAGTTTAGATCGGCAGTCAGCGCTCTGAAAAGGTATTTGGTTGGTAATCCAGTATCTGAGCACAATTGCTCACATCAGTCCGCCACGTGCGATGCAAGTTGGCCGGGATATTTGGGGCGGCGGGCGCGCGAAGCTTCCAGACCAGTCTTAGTCCCCAAACCTTCGCGTCCCAAGCGCCGTCAAATCGAAATCCAGCCTCTCTCCCGCAATCACCTGCCCCAAAACCCGCGCGGTCACCGGCGCCAGCAGAATCCCATCGCGAAAATGTCCAGCAGCAACAAAGTATCCAGGCGTCGAGGTCGTGCCAAGAATCGGCAGCGCATCGGGAGTCCCAGGGCGCAGTCCCGCCCAGGCCTCCAGAATTCGCGCGTCGGCCAGCTTCGGCACAATGTTGATCGCGGCTTGGCGCAATTTCTGAATAGTCGCCGGAACAGTCTGCTTGTCAAAGCCCGCCTCTTCCTGAGTCGCGCCAATCAGCATTCGGCCATCGCTGCGCGGGATCAGGTAAACGTCGGGCGTACGAATGACGTGCCGCACCATCTCTTTCTGCGGCATGACCACGCAAAGCATCTGCCCTTTGACCGGACGAGTAGGGAAGCTACCGGGCTGAATCTGCCCAGACCACGCCCCCGCGCAATTCACCACGACTTCGGCGGCGAACCTGGTTTTGTTGGTGCGAACCCCCGCCGTTTTACCGTCGACGGCTTCCACCTCCAAAACCTGGTCGCGCGAAGAAAAGTCGATTCCGCGATGCTTGGCGGCGGCCACAGCGGCGGCTGTCAGGTGTCGCGGATCAACGCTGCGCTCCTTGAGATAAAAAACGAGTTCACCGTTTGCCCGAAGTTTCGTTGCCTTCAAACTGGGCTCTAGTTCACGGAACCGCGCCTGAGAATGCCCCGCGCTCAACAACACTTTTTCGTGAGGCGGGTCGACAAACAGCAGCGTCCCCTGATCGCGCAAATCAATCTTCATGCGCGACTCATCTTCCAGTTCGTGTACAAACTCGGGATACATGCGCGCGCTGGCCGCCGCCAATTCCCGCAATGCAAGCGGCATTTCAAGCGGGAAGTCGGCCAGCATCCCTCCCGCCGCCCAGGAGGCCTCGCGCCCCGGCTCTCCTTTATCAACCACCAGCACGCGCAATCCGCGCTTATTCAGTTCGATGGCGAGCGAAAGCCCGATGATGCCGGCTCCAATAATGATCGCGTCCCACGTTTTCACCATTCCATTCTAGCCGCTGGTTACGATGGTCCAAGTACCTCAAACGCAATTGACACCAACCCGCATCTCACAAACAATAGTCGTACAACCATTCAACTGGAGAGAACCTACATGGCCGAAGGCGAGCAACCGAACGTGTATCACCCCGAAACCGGGAGCAATGCCGGCAAATGGATACTGCTGGCGCTGATGATCGTCTTCGTCGCCGGAGCGCTGTTCTTCGGCTACGACATGCACAACAAGGTCACCAAGCTCAGCGATGACCAAACGGCGAACCAGCAGCAAATTGCCGCCCTGACCAAGCGCATGCAGTCAGCCGAAGCCGACGCCGAAACGCTGGGCGAAAAAATCGGCATGACCAAAAAGGAAATGGTTGCGCGGGCAGCCGAGCTGCAGCGCATGCAGCAGGCGTCGGCCCAGAAACTCGCCGAGCAAGAAAAACAGGATGTCGGCGCCGTCTCAGGCGAAGTCGGAAATGTGAAGACCGACGTGGGCGGCGTCAAAACCGACCTTGGAACCACTAAAGCATCGCTTGAAGAAACCAAGGCCCAATTGCAGCGCACCATGGGCGATCTCGGCGTGCAGAGCGGATTGATCGCCAACACGCGCGGCGACCTGGAAATCCTGAAGCACAAGGGAGACCGCCAGTATTATGAATTCACGCTCCTGAAAGGCGCCAAGCCGCAAGCAGTCTCAACGGTGTCGCTCCAGCTCAAGAAGACCGATCCCAAGCACGGTAGATACACCATCAACGTGACCTCCGACGACAAAACAATCGAAAAGAAAGATCGCACGCAGAGCGAGCCAGTCCAGTTCTACACCGGCCGCGACCACATGCTCTACGAACTGGTCGTCTGGACAGTAGACAAGAAAAAGATCACCGGCTACATAAGCACGCCCAAGAACGCGCCCGTGCCGGTCACCGCAACACCGCACTAAGGTTTGAGGTCAGAAGTCAGACTGCAAAAGCTTACAAGTTAGAAGCAAGGTGCATGAGTTAAAGTCGTCTCGAATTCGACATGTGCATTTACTTCTGAATTCTCCGGTCTTACTTCTGACTTGGTTTAAGATCCAAATCCATGCTCCCTCCGAGCCTCCACACACTCGCTGAGATCGCCCTCCGCACGGGCGTCATCTATCTTCTGGTGCTGATCGGCATTCGCCTGAGCGGCAAAAGGGAAGTTGGGCAGATGACTCCCTTCGACCTGGTGCTGCTATTGCTGCTCTCAAACTCCGTGCAGAACGCCATGACGGGTACCGACACTTCGCTGGCCGGAGGCGCGGTCGCAGCCGCCACCCTGCTCATCCTGAACTACGTAGTGGCCGAGGTTTCGGGAGGAAATCGTCGCTTCCGAAAATATGTCCAGGGGCAACCGAGCCTGCTGGTGCACGACGGCCAAATCCTCCAAGCCCACATGGCCAAAGAGCACGTCAGCATGGACGAACTCGAGCGTTCCCTGCGCGAACACGGAATCGCCAGTTACAAAGACGCAGCCTTGGCAGTCCTTGAAGTAGACGGCTCAATCAGCGTCCTGAAGTTCGACGATATCGAGCCCACAGCATCAACCCACCTGAATCGCCGCCGCTTTCTAAAGAAGCCCTAAGCGCGCCACACTTCAATCCCTACGGGTGCGTCATCTTCTCCGGCTTAACCAGTGCATCGAACTCCTCGCCCGTAAGATGCCCCAGCTTCACCGCCGCCTCGCGCAGGCTGGAGTGCTCCACATGTGCCGTGTGCGCAATCTTCGCCGCGTTATCGTATCCCACCTTCGGAGCCAGCGCCGTAACGAGCATCAGCGAATTCTTCACATACCAATCCACCTTCGCCCGATCCACCTCGATGCCCTTGACCATGTACTCCACATACCCATGGCAAGCATCGGTAATCAAAGTGACCGAGTGCAGAAAGTTATAAATAATGACCGGCTTGTAAACGTTAAGCTCGAAGTTACCCTGCGATCCCGCAAACCCCACCGCCGCCGTAGCCCCATGCACCTGCACGCACACCATAGTCATCGCCTCGCACTGCGTAGGGTTGACCTTCCCCGGCATGATCGACGACCCGGGCTCGTTCTCCGGAATCACAAGTTCGCCTAGCCCGCACCGCGGCCCCGAAGCCAGCCATCGAATATCATTTGAAATTTTCATCAGCGAAGCCGCCAACGTCTCCATCGCTCCCTGAGCAAACACAATTTCATCGTGCGCCGAAAGCGCCGCAAACTTGTTGCCATGCGAACGGAAGGGAAGTCCTGTCAATTCGGCGATCTTCTTTGCAGCCCGCTCCGCAAATTCCGGATGCGTATTCAACCCCGTTCCCACGGCCGTCCCGCCGATTGCCAGGTCATACAAGCCATCCAGCACCTGCTCCAACCTCTTTATGTCGCGCTCCAGCAGGGACGCCCACCCGCCGAATTCCTGCCCAATGGTTAAAGGCACAGCATCCTGCAAGTGCGTGCGACCAATCTTCACAATCGAATCAAACTCCTTAGCCTTGGAAGCGATCGCATCGCGCACCGTCCTGATCGCCGGAATCAAGTCATTCTTAACCCGCGAAGCCGCCGCAATATGCATGGCCGCGGGAAACGTGTCGTTCGACGACTGCGACATATTGACGTGATCGTTCGGATGCACCGGCTTCTTGGATCCCATCTCGCCGCCGGCAATTTCAATCGCGCGATTCGAGATGACCTCATTGACATTCATGTTGGTCTGCGTGCCGGAGCCGGTCTGCCAGATGCGCAGCGGGAACTGGTCGTTCAGCTTGCCGGCAATCACCTCGTCGGCAGCCTGCACGATGAGTTTTGCCTTATCTGCCGGAAGCTTGCCGAGATCCTGGTTCACGAGCGCGCACGCTTTCTTCAGAATGCCAAACGCGCGGATCAGCTCGGGAGGCATGGTGTCGCGCCCGATGTTGAAGTGCAGCAGCGAACGTTCGGTCTGCGCTCCCCAGTAAACATTCGATGGGACTTCGATCTTGCCCATGCTGTCGGATTCGGTGCGGGTCTTTGTTTTGGACGAAGTATGGATCGGAATTTCAGTAAGAGAGGCCATGATGGAATCTCCTGATGATGAGGAACCGATTATTATACGGCGGCATGAAAGGCAAAGCCCTTATCGCGATCGGTAGGTAGTGTCCTAAATTCAACTTCCACCACGGAGTCAGCGAGACACGGAGAACGTCAATTTTTGCGGCAAATGCGCTTTTTCGATTTCGCATTTTGCTCTTTGTTTAGTTGGGGTTGAGGGTGATTTTTGGGGATTTGTGTCACCCCTCCCCCTACCCATTTTGGGTTAAAGTATTGATAAATATATACTTACACGCAAAGTATTCCGGAGTAAGGAGTTAGCAGCGAAATGCTTTGCCGACGAGGGATCACGGGCAGGCGTCGATTGGCTCCTGAAAACGGGCACGCTTCTGCCGTTGCCGATCATACTTGTTTTCATTTTCAGGCGCGGCGAGCGATATGTCAGTGATGGTGGACACTGGCTGGATGTGATGAAAGATTCGCGGTGGATCGATAATTCGGGCGCTCTTGGGGCAGTCTCTTCGCTGAGAAAAGAAAGATAGAAGTTTCCGTGAGCCAGTTTTCGCCCGTTTGTCGCATGGATAGGCAGGGACACTAAGGAAAGACATTGCGGGTGAAGCAAAGAACGCCGCCGCGCAAACCTGCTCGGCCCCTTCCCAGATCGTTCGAAATTCATTTCGCGTCCAACGCGCAAATCCAGGAGGAACCATGTTTCGTCTAACTGTGTTTCGTACAACAATGATCCGCACCATTATCGGCAGATGCGTCTTGGCACTCACTCTGTCCACACTCGTCCTCTTTACGGCGAGCACAGCATCTGCGCAGCCCAGCCTGACCATCAACCTCGCCGTCTCCCCCACTAGTGGCCTCGACGCCAACGGCAACCTCGACTACGACGCCACGGTCACGAATATCGGCAACTCCGACGCCAACAACGTAGTCGTCACCTTCGTCATGAACTTTCAGGATCTACCCATCTCGCCGCCGCCGAGCGGCGGTTGCCTATTCACGCCAGGTCCGGCGAACCTGACTGTCGTCTGTACCGTTGACCGAATCCAGGAGAGCGGCAACTTCCATGACTTTCTGATCACCGTGCACCCCACCAACACTGCCCCGATGGATGTCACGGCGACCGCCACAGCCGATGGAGTCGACCCGGTCAGCGCGTTCGTCACCAGCTCGATCACCGAAGTCGGGCTGAGTGAAATGCAAGTCACGATGACATCGACGAATCCCGGAAAGGTCGGCGAGCCGCTTGTCTATACGGTAACCGTGTACAACATCCAGGATGACGACGCGCAAGACGTCTTCGCCGTTCTCGCGCTGCCTAAGAAGACGACTTTCGTCTCCGCCACCAAGGGCTGCACGCACGGGACACTGGTCACTTGCAAGCTTGGCGAAATGGCTCCTGGCACCGGCAAGACTGTGACGGTCACCGTGTTGCCCACCGTCTCAGGATGGACGCAAGCCACCGCTGGAGTCCGCCTGACGACGCCGGATCGCGACCCAAGCAACAACAGCGCGGCCACCAGTGTTTGGATCAATCCGTAGTAGGATGCTCGATCAGTGCTCCACCCTAACGCCGCGATTTGTACGGCGTTAGGGTAGGGATTCTGCCTGGGCTGAGTTCTGCGATCAAAGGCTAGCCTCTCCCGCGAAACTGGATGATCCGGCGGCGGTCGCGCTTGGTTGGCCGGCTTGCGGGGAGTTGCTCGAACTCCCGCATCGCTTTGCGCTCGGCCGCCGCTTTCAGACGAAGTTCACGGCTCGTGTCGGTTTCGCGGTAGAGGGTTTGCGCCACCGCGACCGGACCACGCGCCTCACTCAAGAGCAAGACTTCAATTTCAAATTCGCCGCCGTCGTTGGAGACGCGCAGCATATCTCCGATGCGAACGTCGCGCGCCGGTTTGGCGGGCTGTCCGTTCGCTTGAATTCGTCCGAGACCGCACGCTCGCCCAGCCAGCGCTCGCGTCTTGAAAAATCGAGCGGCCCAGAGCCACTTGTCGATTCGCACCGCCGGTTGTCCGGACGCTTGCATAGAAGCCATAGTTTATTTTCCTGAGCTTATTTTCGTACACCAGCGAATTTCTCGCCTTCTCGAACATCCCACGTCTCTTTTGTATGACAATCTCGGTAGCATTTTTGCGTATCATCTTCGCGTATCATCTTCGCGTTCGATATGGACTGCATCCCGGAATTGCATCCAATTGCGAGTGCGTGCGCAGACCGCTAAGACATGCCTCAGTCAACTCCTCAGAAGCGCCAGAAACCGCGAATGAACTGGAGTCTCATCGTTCGCGCGCTCCGCCACCGGAACTACAGGCTGTTCTTTGGTGGACAAGGCGTTTCGCTCATTGGCACGTGGATGACCCGCATCGCGACCGGCTGGCTTGTTTATCGGCTCACTGGATCCGCGTTTCTGCTAGGACTGGTAAGTTTCGCGGGACAAATCCCCATCCTCGTGCTCGGGCCGTTCGCTGGCGTCTGGGTCGATCGCTGGAATCGTCATCGCCTGCTGGTCATAACGCAGGCGCTCTCGATGCTGGAATCTTTTGCCCTGGCGGCTTTGGCACTGGCGCGCATCATCACCGTGCGCGAGGTCATCCTGCTTAACCTGTTTCAGGGGGCGGTGAATGCATTCGATATGCCGGCGCGTCAGGCATTCGTGATCGAGATGGTCGAAGAGCCCGAAGAGCTCGGCAATGCGATCGCGCTCAATTCGTCGCTGGTGAATGCGGCGCGGCTGATTGGTCCGTCGGTCGCCGGTTTAATCATTGCGGGCGTGGGCGAGGGCTATTGCTTTTTAATTGACGGTTTCAGCTATATGGCCGTCATTGCCTCGCTCCTGTTGATGATCGTGACGCTCCACCCGGTTGAGCTGGCGCATCCGAGCGTGCTCTCCGAATTGCGCGATGGATGGAATTATGTCATTGGCTTTCGTCCCATCTGGGCGATCCTGCTGCTGCTCGCCTGCATCAGCCTGGTCGGCATGCCCTACACCACGCTGATGCCGATTTTTGCCGGCAAAGTACTGCATGGCGGGGCGCACACGCTGGGCTCTTTGATGGCGGCTGTCGGGGTTGGGGCGCTTGGTGGCGCGGTGACGCTGGCCGCGCGGTCGAGCGTTCTTGGCTTAGGCCGCCTGGTTCCTATGACCGCCGCAGGGTTCGGTATTTCGCTGATCGCGTTTTCGGCGTCGCGGATGCTTTGGCTGTCTTTAATTTTGCTGGTGATTACTGGCTTCTGTTTCATGCAGAATTTGGCGTCGTGCAACACGATCCTCCAGACCATCGTGGAAGACAAAAAACGCGGCCGCGTGATGAGCTTTTACTCGGTCGCGTTTCAGGGAGTCGCGCCGTTCGGCAGCCTCATCGCGGGCGCGGTCGCGAGCCGGATGGGCGCGCCCCATACCTTGATGATCGGCGGCGCGATTTGTGCCTGCGGAGCGGGACTATTTGCCCTTCAGTTGTCCACTTTGCGGAAGTTGATCCGTCCTATCTACGTGCAGATCGGCATCATACCAGAGTTGGCGAAGGGCGTTTATGCCGCCTCGGTGCTGCAGGATCCTCCGGAGAATTGAGCGGTCAGCAGAATGTTGCGCGATTTGTCCGGCGATTCGCGGCCGGAATATTTGGGAACGATCAGATGGACTTCACCGGAATCGCCATCACATCGTCGACCAGCCCGACTTCCTTCTGCACAAAAGGCTCGGCGTAAGTGACGCCTCCAAGCATTCCGTAGAAGCGCGCCATCGATTCAACGCGCGCCCGAATTTCAGCCTGCGCGGGGAAAATTCCGCTGCCCGCCTGCTGATCCGTGAACTGCGACTTATAAGCCATAAGCGAAGCAAGGCGCCTTTCAAACTGGTCGGTAATGTCGACGACGAAAGTTGGGCGGACGTCGCGATAGAGACTGGCGTAAATAATCTTGTATGGACGATGGGGAGCCAGGCTGTCCCCGGATTTGCTGACGGCTGACGGCTGATGGCTGACGGCTAATTTCGCCAGTCCCGACAAGAACGCCGCCTCGTATCCCAGCACCGAAGCCGTGTAGTGATCGGGATGACGCCCTTCCCAGTAGGGAAGGATCAGCACGCGCGGACGCACTTCGCGGAGAGCGCGCACAACCTTCAGCCGATTGTCCCAGGTGTTTTCGACGCGGCCGTCGGGGATATCGAGCCCCTCTCGCCACGACACTTTGAGAATGCGCGCGGCGTCCGAGGCTTCCCGGGCGCGGTCTTCCACGCTGCCGCGCGTTCCCATCTCGCCTTGCGTCAAGTCGAGAATGCCGGTGCGGTAGCCGCGCTCGGCCATCTTGAGGAGAGTACCGCCGCAGGTTTGTTCTACGTCGTCGCGATGCGCGGCCAGGGCGAGAATGTCTAGAGAGTCGTCGGTCGTCCGTCGTTGGTCGTCAGGCATGACTCAGCTACCAGATTATAGGATTGATCACCGCAGTCCGACGACAGCCGCCCGAAGACCGACGACCTTTCTTAAGCGGCGGGCTTCGTGGTGCGCCGGTTCGCCAGCACGAAAGCGAGTCCGAACATGAACAGCGCGAAAAGCACCAGCGTCAACAGCGACGCGGTCAGGGAGAATTCGAAGGAGAACGAACTAGGCGCTTCCGGATACATGAGCGTGCGCAAGGCTTCCACGCCATAGGTCAAAGGGTTGGCATACATGAGCCAGCGAATCCAGGCGGAGGCTTTCGAGAGCGGAAAGAGGGCGCCCGAAAGCAGCCACAGCGGAATCAGAAACAGATTGATGATGGCGTGAAAGGCCTGCGTGGAATCCATCGGCCACGCGATCGCGAAGCCCAGCGCGGTCAGCGCGAATGCCACCAGGAAAATCGTAAGCGCGATCAGCACGAAAGAGACGACTGTGAAATGCACGCCAACGATGGGAGCGAAGACTAGAAAGATCATCCCCTGAACCGCAGCCAGTGTTGTGCCTCCCAGCACTTTACCGAGCACGATGGCGGAGCGCGGCACGGGCGCGACCAGCACGGAAAGCAGGAAGCCTTCGTTACGATCTTCGATCACTGACATCATCGTGAAAATTGCAGTGAACAGAATGATCATGACGAGCGCGCCGGGATAGAAATAGTCGAGATAATTCTGCTGGCCGGCGGCCTGCCCGGATCGAAATGAAGTTCCAAAGCCCGAGCCGATGACGATCCAAAACAAAAGAGGAGAGACAATCACGCCGACCACGCGCGCTTTCTGACGATAGAAGCGCACCACCTCGCGCCACCACAGCGTGAAGGCAGGGAGCATGACTCCGGCAGATGCTGGAGCGGTCGAAGTGTGGGGCAGAGTTGCGGTCTGAGTCGCCATAGGATTTCGTCGTTTCTAACTGGAAATTTGCAATTGCGGACCTTAACGCTTTGAAAAGTACAGATCAACAATCACAAATTGCTAATGTTTCTTTTTGCCTTTCGCCGCCGCCGTGGCTTTCTCCGCTTCTTCATTCCAGAACTTGTGCCCTGTACGATGAATGAATACGTCTTCCAGCGTTGGCTTACTGACGCTCAGCGACTGAATCTCTCCCGGAAAAGCTTCGACCACGTCGGGAATGAAGCGATGTCCATTTTCGATTTCGAGACGAACTTGCTTGTCCATGACGGTGGCATCGAGGTGAAACTTGTTGTGAATTTGATCGGCCAGAGCCTGCGGATCGCGGGCCTCCAAAAGGATCACATCGCCGCCGATTTCGCGGGTAAGCGATTGCGGCGTGCCGAGCGCGACCAGATTGCCTTCGTTCAGAATCGCGAGGCGATCGCACCGTTCGGCTTCTTCCATCAGGTGCGTCGTAACGATGATCGAAACGCGTTCCTGATCGCGCAGGATGGCAAGGTATTGCCAGAGGTCGTGGCGCGCGCCCGGATCAAGTCCGGTGGTCGGCTCGTCGAGCAGTAGAACTTCGGGGTGATGCAGCAGGCCCTTGGCGAGTTCGATGCGACGCTGCATTCCGCCGGAGAACGTTTCGACGCGGTCATTGGCGCGGTCGGCGAGTCCGACGCGGGTAAGAATTTCTTCAATGCGATTTTTTAGTTCGCGGCCCCGCAGACCGTACAGATGTCCCTGATGCCAGAGATTCTCACGGGCGGTGAGTTTGATGTCGACACTCTGAGCCTGGAATACGACGCCAATGTGACGGCGCAGAGCGCTCGGCTGCCGAACAGCGTCGAAGCCGGCAATGACCGCCGTTCCCGATGTTGGCACCATCAACGTCGAAAGAATGCGAAACATCGTGGTCTTGCCGCTGCCGTTTGGCCCGAGCAGTCCAAAGAGTTCGGCCACGCGAACGTCGAAGGAGACGCCGTTCAGCGCGGCACGGTTCGCATAACGGTGAATCAGGTCGCGCACCTGAATGATGGCGGGCGCGGAAGGCTCGGCTACGTTAGCGGCCGGTGTGAAGTCAATGGCAGTTGAGTTTAGGGCCACAGGACATTTTACGACGCAAACGGGCTGAACGGTACCTCTGCATCCTAGACAGCAACCGGTTTTCGCTCTCCGCCGGAGACCCGCTCCGCGAACGAAATGGGAACATGCCGCCAGACTTGAATGGCGAGAACGACGGTCGTGGCGAGTAGCAGCGCGCCGACAGCGACGTGTACCACGGTTGCAATGACCATGGGGAGTTCGGGTTGGGCCGCGTCCTTCCCCCACATGACGCGGGTGATGAATGCCATGAATCCGAGGCAGAGCTGCGCCACCATCAGCCCGAGCATGAGGACAGCGGTGCGCTTGACATCGTCGATTTCTGAATACACAGAAATGGCGCGAATGGCGGTCCAGGAGAGAACGATGGCGACCACGCCGGCATGAACAACGTGCGGCCACCAGCTCATGCCGTGATGACGGAACATTGCGCCAAGAAGCAATTGAACGTAAAGAACAAAAATCGAAAGCAGTGTGAGCGTAAAGAGCGTAGGGCGGCGCGTGTCGAACTCGGTGCGCGGCTGCTCCTCAATCCAGCGGCGTCCGGTGAAAACGGCGATGGAGACCGCGATGCAGAAGAATGTTTGCGCGACGGCGGCATGAGCGCTGGAGATCGGCGCAGGAAGATAGAAGAGCACGGTGAGACCGCCGAGAATGCCCTGAATGATGACTGTGCCGAGCGCAGCGAGGGCGAGGATCCTTAACCAGCGCCGCTTCTCCACGCGCCACGTCCAGACCGCGAGGACAATAGTCAACAAACCGACGAACTCAGCGACCATGCGGTGGCCATGCTCGTACTTAACGCCCCCGACCATGTGCGGCATTTTGTAGAACGAACCAAACGTGGTCGGCCAGTCGGGCACGGAAAGGCCCGCGTCATTGCTGGTAACGAGGGCTCCGGCGACGATTAGAAGGAGCGTGACGCAGGCGGTGAAGATGGCAAAACGGTGGAGTCCCTGGTTATAGGGAACTTCGATTTTCTTCAACATGGATTCCCTGAAACAAGCGCCGCGCGTGGCCAATGCCGCGCGCAACGTCCCAGTCTAACAGACGAAGCTTGGGACGAAGACTAACAGAACGAAGATTAACGGACCGAAGATCGACGGACCGATGATGAGCGAATCAAATCAAGCTGACGCCGGCATCGGCGCGACTGGCTGGCGCGGCGATGCCATGGCTGCGATGATCGCATCGGCGAACTCGGAAGTGCTCGCGCTGCCGCCGACATCGCGCGTGAGTTTGCTGCGGTCCCGATAGACGTCATCGATGGCGTTGCGAATTTTCCAGGCGGCCTCGGCCTCGCCGATATGCCGCAGCATGAGCAAGGCCGAGCGCAGAACGGCGGTCGGGTTCGCGATGTTCTTGCCCGCGATGTCAGGCGCGGAGCCGTGCACGGCTTCGAAGATGGCGCACTCATGTCCGAAGTTCGCTCCGGGCACCAGGCCAAGTCCGCCGACCAGGCCGGCGCAGAGATCGGAGACGATATCGCCGTATAGATTTTCGAGGAGCAGCATGTCGTACTGGTACGGGTTCATGACCAGTTGCATGCAGGTGTTGTCGACGATGTGCTCGCCGTATGTGATTTCGGGATATTCCTTTGAAACCTTGCGCGAACACTTCAGGAACAGGCCGTCGGACATCTTCATGATGTTGGCCTTGTGAATGCAGTGAATCTTCTTGCGTTTGTTCTTGCGCGCGTGCTCGAAGGCGAAACGGGAGATCCGAGTCGACGCTTTTTCGGTAATGATCTTCAGGCTCTCGACCACTCCGGGAATCACTTCATGTTCGATTCCGGAGTACAGGCCCTCGGTATTTTCGCGGACGATGATGAGATCGATGTCGGGATAGCGCGTCGGAATGTGCGGAAGATTGCGAATCGGGCGGAAGTTGGCGAAGAGCTCAAAGCGCTTGCGCAGCTCGACATTGATGCTCGAAAAGCCGCCGCCGATGGGCGTTGTGACTGGACCTTTCAGGCCGACGCGCGTGCGCTCAATCGACTCGGTGAGTTCTTTGGGGATGTATTCCTTGTATTTCTCGAAGGCTTCGCTGCCGGCGGCGAAGCTCTCCCATTCGAATTTAACGCCGGCCGCTTCAAGAATGCGCACGGTGGCCTGGATGACTTCGGGGCCAATGCCGTCGCCGGGGATGAGAGTTATTTTATGAGTCATAAGAATTAGATTAGGTGGTCACCAGACTAGGCCTTCACAGTCTTACCCTTCGGCTCCGCGTCCTTTGTCTTTAGCAAATCCTTCAGCTCGGTCATAAACTCCTGGACGTCCTTGAAGTCAAGATACACGGAGGCGAAGCGGACATAGGCGACTTTGTCGTGGCGACGAAGCCGATTCATGATGAGCTCGCCAATCTCGCTCGTCTTCCGCTCGCGCTCAGGCGATTCGATTACAAATGTCTCAGCCTCGTTCACGATCTGCTCGAGCTTGCTGATCGGGACGGGACGCTTTTCGCAGGCGCGCATCAGGCCATTTAGAACCTTCTGGCGGTCAAAACGCTCGCGCCGCCCGTCTTTCTTCACCACCATGTACGGAATCTCGTCGATGCGCTCGTACGTTGTAAAGCGTTTCTCGCACTTGAGGCACTCGCGGCGGCGCCGGATGGAATCCGCTTCCTTGCTCTCGCGTGAGTCGACAACCTTGTCGTTTTCAAAGCCGCAAAAAGGGCATTTCATGCAGATAGTTTGGGGTCAAAATTATTGTAGCAGGCAACTCCGAATGCCTCGTAACTGCGTGGTGGCGCAACGCAGGCATCAGCTGATCAAAAAAGAATTACCCGGAGGACGGCTTCCCATCCGTGGGGAACGCGATGGAAGACAAACATGTCGTTTCCCTTGTCGGTTTTTGTCTGGCCTTTTTGTTCGAAGGTCATCGTCCAGTCATAAGTTGCGACGGCGACATTGCCCCAGGTGTTGATCGTGTGATTTGACTCGGAGTATTCGATGATATGTGAGCTGGCCATAAACTGCGCGTAGCTTTCGATGAATGCCGGTCGGCCTTTCGCATATTCCTTCAGGCCCGGTCCTTTCATCACGATGTTTTCATCGACGTACGCTTCCATGGCCGAGAAATCCTTTTGTCTCCACGCTACATTGATGGCGTCGAGTGTTTCGCGAACTTGGTCCGTCATATTGTCTCCCCTGCCGTCGCGGATTCCTCGGCTTCCGCGCTCTCGGCGGAAAGCTTGCGCAGCGATAGCCGTTCGCGATGCGCCAGCAACAGCCCCAAGGGAACGACTGCGACGAAGGTCACAAGCCAGAGCATGATGCCGCAGCTCACCGTCAGTTCTTTGGGAACGATATGGAAGACGTGATCCATAGCGCTGATGGTCGCCAGTTGCGATCCGCCGCCGACGCCGGGCAGCTGAACCATGGACCCGATCATGCTCGATCCCATGAGCAGCAGAACCTTCGTCGCGCTCATGGCATGCATGGGCGCGCCGTATGCGGCGGTCACCTCCTTATATGAAAGGGCGATGACCCACCACATCAACACAGATACGGCCGCCAGCTGGAGAAATGCAAATGGCCCATGAATGGTGTCGAGGCCAATGGTGAACTCCCGGATTTTTTGCGCGATGCGATGGCCGAGATTTTCTGCAAGATGCGAAAAGCGCTTTTCGACCCATTGCGCGATGCGCTGTCCGCGGTAAGACATGAGGATAGCCGCTGTGAGCAGGCCGATCACAAGCGCAATCAGCGCGTAGCCGGTCAGGTAAATCCAACGTCGAACTTCGCATGGAGCATCCTGCGCGAAGGCGTGCAGCTTGGAGGGCAGAAAGATCGCTCCGACGAGCAGCACCGTGAAACCGCCGACATCGAAGATGCGCTCGACTGCCCACACTCCAACTTGAGAGGCGAAACTCAGATTGGTATGGCGGGCGATCAGGTAAGGACGAATCAATTCGCCGGGCCGTCCGAGCAACGCGAGAGCGGTAAATCCAACCACGGTCGGTGGCACGAGGCCGACGATGGAGGCGTCTTTGCGAACGGGCCGGAGAAAGATTTTCCAGCGCACGGCGCGCAGGAAGTAGGCGATATAAATCAGCAGAATGCCATGAATTATGTGACGCCACTTGATATTGAAGTGGACGAGGACTGCCCAATCGAAATTACGCCAGGTGCGGAACTGAAGGTAAACCAGTCCGAGCAAGATGATGAAGACGACCGCGGACGCAACGTATTTTTTATTTGGCATCGTTTAAGCGGCGCGAAATCATGCGGCACGAAATCATGCAATAGCAAATCGAAAGAGATGCGAAGCTGTGGGAAGCACGGCCCCCCATGAAGGTAAATGAGAGATCAGCCAGGGTCAACGCGGGGAGGCGGTGGAATCGGGACTGGCGGCAAGTTGCGCAGTCGATTTCGCAGAGTACTTCGGAGCGTGCGAGGCTGCAGAAGAAGACTGAGGTTTGGATTTCTGACCGTGGCTACGTGAGGCTGCAAGCTTACCGGAAGACCGTTTTGTCGATTTTGCAGCCTGGAGTTTCTTGCCGCAGGCGTCGGCTTTTTCCTGCGCAATCTTCTTGCGGTTGTACTCGTGGACGATGCGGGCCACATAGGCGCGGGTCTCGCGGAACGGCGGGACTCCGTTGTACTGTTCCACTCGCTGGGGCCCGGCATTATAGGCGGCGAGCGCCTTGACTAGATCGAAGTTGTACCGCTCCAGCAATTCGCGAAGATAGCGGCTGCCACCGCCGACATTGGCTTCGGGGTCAAAAATATCTTTCACACCTAAATTGTTGGCGGTCGAAGGCATGAGCTGCATCAATCCGCGGGCGCCTTTGGGCGAGACGGCGTGCGAGTTGAATCCGCTTTCGGCGTGGATGACGCTGTTCACAAGATCGGGATCGAGGTGATAAACGGCGCTCGCGGAATTGACCACCTCGTCCAGGTCCGTGGCAGATTGGGTCGAGTTCAAACTGATGGACTTCGAGTGTGTCGAAGCAAACGCGGGTGGCGGCACAGGTAATGTCAGGTCTTTCTCGTAGCCCGTGATCTCGGCGGTGGGCACGTCCGTAAAACTAGAATCGTCGGCGGAGAAATAAAGGCGAGTCATGTCGCCGATAACGCGGCGATGCTCATGATGGATGGTGAAGCCGTTGTTCAGCACGGCGAGGTCGGCGGCGAAGGCGCGAAGGCCGAACCCAAGAACTAGCACGGCGCAAAAGATCGCGCAGCGGATGCGACCCGAATTGGATTTCGTTTCCATCGTAATCACTTCGCAATTACGGGTTCCAGCGCTTTGCCCTCCAGAACGGCTTCAATCGCCGCCGCCACGCCGCTTTCGGCATTGGAGCGCGTCAGCGTCCAGCCGCGGCCGAGCAGTTCCGGCGACGCATTCCCCATGATAAAGGGTTGGCCGGCGAAAGCCAGCATCTCGATGTCGTTGTAGTTGTCACCGATGGCCATGACCTGTTCGCGCCGAATGCCGCGATAATTGGCCCAGCGCTCGAGCGCGTGGCCCTTGGAACAATCCGCGTTCAATACATCGACGATAGACAGGTCGCGGCCGGGGTACTCCGTGCGCAAAACTGTGATGGGCAGGCCGCAGCGTCCGAGAGTTGCTAGCGCCTGTTGCATCAGCTCCACGGGGCCGCAGAACATGGCTTGCACAGGGTCGGTCGTGAGCGCATTTTCAATAGGAATCACGAACTGGATGTACTCCATATTTTTTTCCAGCCAACGCTGGATGCTCTGTTCAAGCTCCTGCAACCGCTCGATCACGATTGTGCCCGCCCCTTCGCTATCGAAGGTAAGAACGGTCTGACCCCGGAATTCTTGCATTGCCTGAATCAAATCGCGACAAGTGGCTTGGGGTAGCAGATCGCGATGAAACGTCTCCCCGGCAAGCGAGCGCGTGATCGCGCCGTTCGAGCTGATGAGCCAGAGATCGAAGCCCAGTTGCTGCACGATGGGCAGGGCGAAGGCGTGGCGGCGTCCGGTGACTACAATGACTTCGATCCCCTGGGAGTTCGCGCGGCGAAGCGCGGCGAGGTCGGCGCCGGAAATCTGGAACTGGGGATTGAGGAGCGTGCCGTCAATATCGATGGCGATCAGGCGAAGGGAATCGGCGAGCACACTCGATTTTAACATTTGCTTCCGGCGCAGATGGGACTTGTAGATTTGCAGTTTGGGCGTCGCTTGTCGCCATTGACGGCTGAATTTGAGCAATCCGGGCGCGTGAGTTTGCATTGTTGGCGTAAAGTGCGAGAACATATCTGTTTGCCCGCATCTCCGTGAACTCATAAGGATTCAACCGAATGGCAGCTTCTCCAAAGAATGCTAAGAAGACGAATGGTAAGAAACAGTCGCGTGTCGAGGTCAGCTCTCCAAAGTCTTCCGAAAAACAACCCGGGAATTTGACGATTGAGCCCGCCAAGGGCAAGCTGGGCGTGATGATTCCGGGCATGGGCGCGGTCGCGACCACGTTCGTCGCCGGCGTTGAGGCCGTGCGGAAGGGAATTGCTGCGCCGATTGGGTCGCTCACGCAAATGGGAACGATTCGGCTCGGCAAGCGCACGGACGGGCGGTCGCCGAAGATCAAGGAGTTTGTTCCGCTTTCCGGACTGAATGATCTGGTCTTCACGGGCTGGGACATTTTTGAAGACGACATGTACTCGGCGGCGCGGAAGGCGGGCGTGCTGGAGCGCGATCTGCTCGCCAAGGTCAAAGGGCGGCTCAGTTCCATCAAGCCGATGAAGGCCGTGTTCGATCACAACTATGTGAAGAAGATCGACGGGCCGAACGTGAAGAAAGGGAAGAACAAGCTCGACCTCGCCGAACAGCTGCGGCAGGACATTCGCGATTTTCGCAAGTCGAGCGGCGTCCAGCGGCTGGTTACGATCTGGTGCGCGTCAACTGAAACTTTCATCGAGCAGAGCGCGGCTCACCAGAGTTTGAAGGCGCTGGAAAAGGGCATGAAGGAGAATGACGAGAACATAGCGCCCTCGATGGTGTATGCATATGCCTCGCTGATGGAGGGCGTACCGTTTGCGAATGGCGCGCCGAATCTGACTGTCGATATTCCCGCCATGCACGAACTTGCGCACGAGCGCGAACTTCCGATCTGCGGCAAGGACTTCAAGACTGGCCAGACGCTGATGAAGACTGTGCTGGCGCCGGCGTTCAAGGCGCGCCTGCTAGGGCTGAGCGGCTGGTATTCGACAAACATCTTGGGCAATCGTGACGGCGAAGTGCTCGACGATCCGGGGTCTTTCAAGACCAAGGAAGAATCGAAGCTCGGCGCGCTGGAGCATATTTTGCAGCCCGCTTTGTACCCTGAACTCTACGGCAATATCTTCCATAAGGTTCGCATCAACTATTACCCGCCGCGCGGCGACAACAAAGAGGGCTGGGACAACATCGACATCTTTGGATGGCTTGGCTATCCGATGCAGATCAAGGTTGACTTCCTGTGCCGCGATTCGATTCTGGCTGCGCCGATCGTGCTCGATCTGGTGCTCTTCCTCGACCTTGCGCAACGCACGCCGGAACTGCGGCGGCTCGGCATTCAGGAATGGCTGAGCTTCTACTTCAAGTCGCCGATGACTGCGCCGGGACTTTATCCGGAGCACGATCTGTTTATTCAGCTGATGAAGTTAAAGAACACGCTGCGGCATTTGAAGGGCGAGGAACTGATCACGCACCTTGGGTTGGAGTACTACGACTGAGGCCTAGACAGTCGGGGGACGGGCACTTGCCCGTCTTCCGTTTTCCGTCGAAATCTGTCGAGCACTCGAAACGCGAGATATTGAGCTAGAGTTATCGCGGCAGCGGAAATCGCGATTCGAAGTATGAAGGGCAGCTTTGTGTAATAACGAAGTAGCTCGAGTAAGCCTCCACCAAGAAAAGCGATCACGGAAACGATAACGAGCGGCCCTGTTTCATCTTGAGCGACCTCTTCCTTCCGAGGCGTGGTGTCGTAACTACGCCACGCCCATAAGCTAAAGAAGAGCGAACCAGCTACGAAGAGGACGAGCGCCAAGATCGCCATGGAATCCTGCCTCTAGCTTAATATAGGTCCCGCGAGGCACACTACCACGCCGTTTTAATCAGTGGACTGCGCCGTATCCGCGCATCTTTCGTGACCAGCGTCAAGCCCTCCGCCCGCGCCGTCGCACCCATAATACGGTCAGCCGGATCGCGCGGATAGTCTTCGGGAAACTGCGTCGCCAAAGCTGCGATTTCGGGCGTTATCGGCCGTACCGTTACTCCTTCTAGAAATCTAAGCAGCGCGGCCTCGACGGTGCCGTATCCTTGAACTCTTCCACTCGCGATCTGCCAAGCGACTTCATAAGCGGATATCGCCGACACTGCGACACCACCGCCGCGCCGGGCCCGGCGAATTGCTGAGGCAGCGGCGCTCGAAAGGCGCTTTGGTTCAGAAACCGCCCATATCAGCACGTGGGAGTCGAGCAGGATCACGATGTTTCCCACCCATCGATCGGCGACTCGATATCGCCGACGATGCGGAACTCTCCCTCCAGCCGCCCCAGGAAATCGTCTTTGGGATCTTCCGCTGGCACCAGTTTGGCTACCGGCTTCCCCCGCTTGGTAATCAGGATTGGCTGCCGCGTCGCGTGCACGTCATCCATCAAGGTGAGGCAGCGCGCCTTGAACTCTCCTGCCGCGATCTTCTTCATGGACAGATTATAGCATGCGTGGTCATCTGTTTATGACCATAGGCATTTATATCGTTCTACTCGTCCATCTCGTAGGCCTTCTTCAGCCATTTCCTCAACTCATCGTCGACATCGGCTTTCGACTTCACCTCGATGCGGTGCGTGATGCGATCCTTCTTCTCGTATCCGCCCGTGTTGATCAGGCGCTTTGGAGCCTTCGTGTTGCCGAGGGCTAATCCGAAGTCGATGCGCGTATTTGTCGAGGGCTTGATCTGCGCGAAGACGTGATTGCGGTAGAACGGCACCATCGTCTTGCAGGGGCAGGCCTTCACATCTTTGCCCATGGAGAAGCCGAGCTTCAGCAGTTGCTCGTAAAGCGGACGCAGGGCGGCGCGCGGGCCGGCATATTGCGCTTCCACCCATTCGGCCGCGGTTTTGAGATAGGCTTCGGGCGAGTCTTCCTCTTTGTACTTGCCTTCGAGGCGGCCTGCGATCCAGGCTGCGGCGTTTGTGCCTAACTTGTGTTCTTTCTTCAGCCATTCGCGGCGTTCCTGTTCGGTTCGCGCGCCAGACTTCCTCGTCAGCTCGAGCCATTCATCGAGCGAGAGGCCCGTTTTCTGCGGTAACTCGCTTACCCACTTCTGAGTCTGAGCGACTCCGGGATGAACGCTGTAGGGGGAGCCGGCGCTTCTGGCGGCGGTGGACATTTGAGCGACTCCTTGGTGATGGGCTGGGACTCTCGGGGCTGAGAGACTCGGGAACCACATCATATCCAAAGTCTGGTCGCGCTCGCGATAAGATTATTCGCATGGCTCACAAGAAGGCCCACAAGAAGGCTGGCGCTGGACATGGCACGCAATACGTGCGGCTCCAGAAGAACTACTGCTTTGCCTGCGGGAAGAACAATCCTGAAGGCATGTCCTTGCGCTTCACTTACGACAAAGAGCGTAACTGCTTTGTCTGCCGGTTCCGGCTGGGCAAGCGCTATACGGGACCTCCAGGACATTGCCATGGCGGAATTATTGCCACCATTCTCGACGAGGCTATGGGCAAGGTGAACAAGCTGCGCCAGGTGGTCGCGCTCACTTCGGAGATGACGGTGAACTTCCTGAAGCCTGTGCCGCTGAATCAGCCGCTGCGCGTAGAGTCACGAGAGGAAACGGTTTCGGGACGGAAGCATATCAACGTTGGCGAGATCCTCAATCAGAAGGGCGAGGTGCTGGCGCGCGGGCGGGCTACGTTTATTGCGGTCGATCCGCAGAAGATGTTTGCCAGGTTCGTGGAGAGATAAGTCGCCGCACGCGCTGTATCTTCGCCAAACTCCGTGCATCCTATGGAGATGTGAGGTGGTTATGAATCCAGGTCTTGGGCGAATCCGTGCGTGTTCGTTGTTATTGGCGGTGTCTGCGGTTGTGCTGTTGAGCACCTGCCTGGAAGTTTCGTTCGCGGTTGCTGCCGACACTCAGACTCCCCAAACGGCGCGCGCTGTGCCGGTTCTGGTCGAGCTGTTTACTTCCGAAGGCTGCTCGAGTTGCCCTCCCGCGGACGCGATGCTGACGAATCTTGATCGCCTTCAGCCGGTTTCCGGGGCGCAGATTATCGTGCTCGGAGAGCATGTCGATTACTGGAACCATGATGGATGGACCGACAAGTACTCATCGAGCGCAATCACAGAACGGCAGAACGAATACGGGCATCGCTTCAAGCTGAATGACGTCTACACGCCGGAAATGGTGGTCGATGGAGAGACACAGTTCAACGGGAGCGACGCTAAAGCTGCGGTGCATGCGATTGAGGAAGCGCGCAGCAAGCCGAAAGTTGGGGTGCGGATTTCGTCCGTTTCGGTCGAGGGCAAAGCGGTTCATCTCCACGTCGACGCGGACGCTTTGCCTGCCTCGCTCGGCGTTCGCAAGGCGGATGTCTTTGTGGCGGTTGCGCTCAACAGCGCGGAGTCGCAGGTTTTGCGGGGAGAGAATAAAGGACGCGATCTGAAGCATGTTGCGGTCGCTTTGACGGTCACGAAGGTTGGGACTGCCGAAGCGCAGGGCAGCTTCAATCGCGATGTCGTCGTGAAGATTCCGAGCGCGGTCGAGGCGGCGAATCTGCGGGTGATTGCGTTTGTGCAAGAGAGTGATGCTGGGCCGGTTTTGGGGGCGTCGCTGCTGCCGGTTGCGGGCTTGAAGTAGGGCAGATTCGAGGCGGGCTGAGGAATCGATCCTCTGTATACCACTTAGTTACGGATGCCCCACCCTGGCGATCTTTTGGAATCATAGACTTAGTGGGACATTCCTGCTAGATCTTTGAGAAATAAAGACTTAAGCTATCTTTTAGAATCAAAGACTTAAGCGGGATATCGAGGTGATCTTGATAAATAAGGACTTAGCCGTAAGATATATATAAATCAATTAGTTAGATGGTTTCGCGAGACGGTGGTTGGAAAGAAGAAAGGCGCGGAGAGTATCCGCGCCTTTCTAATTCAAATACGAGCGAAGACCTATTGCACCGTCACGGTTAACCCGTTCAGATTGTGGCTGCTGGTGGATTCGGTAACGGCTACCGTCATCGTGTACGTGCCGGGAACCGTTGTGGGTTTCAAGCCTATCGAGCCGTGGCCTGACTTTGACGTATCTGCCACCGACGTGGCGGTGATGGTTACAGAGCTTGGAAGCCCGGTGGCTATCGTCGGAGGCGTATAGGTGGCGTGAGTAGAGTCGGTCGCTGCGATCGACTGTCCGCTGAGAGTTGGGCTCACCGTCCAAGTGACTCCCTGGCCGCTGGAGTCGTTGCTGACGGTTGCCGTGAAACTCGCCGTTGAATTTGTCCAGCCGGTGTTTTGGGGATAAATGCTGCCCGAACTGCCGCTGACCGAAACGCCGATCGGCGGTGTGCTGCTGCCGCCGCACGCGATCAACAAACCAGCCAATACCAGGGCCAGAGAGAGGCTGGCGGCAACCGCGTATTTTGACCGCTTGCGTCCTGCGAACCCGACCATCACTACTCCAGCCAAGGGCAGGGTCAGCGGCAACCAAGGCAGTCGGTTATCCGCCCGGCGGCGCTGCTGTCTGCGGAGGCTGTCGCTCTGATTTGGACCTAAGGTGGTGATGCTCACGGTTACGTTGCTGCCATCGCTTGCCGGACTGCCAGCCGCAATTGACGCCGGGTTGAATGTGCAGCTGCTGTTGGTGAGGGTGGGATCGGCCGGGCTAAAACTGCAAGCAAAGGTGACCGTCGCAGTGAAGGTGGTTTGGCCGTTGGTGGGTACGACTGAGAAGCTGTAAACCGAACCAGTTTGTTCTCCTGCCAGGATGGTCGAGTTGGTTGCGCCGGTATTGGTGAGCGTGAAGTCGGGAGCGATGACGACCTGCGTCAGCACCGAGGACGTGCTGCCGGCGTTATTCGAGTCTCCGCCGTACACGGCTGTGATTGAATGCGAGCCTACAGTCAGCGTGGACATTGTAAAGGTTGTGGTTGCCGAGTTTACGATGCCGTTGCAGACGCAGCCCAGCGTGCCTGTGCCGAGCGTGGCAGTTCCATCCTTGAAGGTCACTACGCCGGTGGGTGTGCTTGCGCCGGTGGTTGTGACGGTCGCAGTGAAGGTCACCGAATCTCCCAGATTGGAAGGATTCTCGCTGGATGCGAGGGCGGTGGTGGTGGACGCCCCGGTGGTGTTCAAGGCAGCGGCAAGGTGGCTGAGATTTACCGACCCGAGGCCGACCGCGAGGTTGTACTTGGTGGTCGCGTCGAAATCATAGGTATTGAAGCTGAGAAGGTTGGTGCCCGAACTGGGGCATTGCAAAGCGGCCGGCCAAGGGTCCCCGGAGACTCCAGATTGGGGTTGGCCCGGATCGCAAAAAGCTCCGTTTGAATAGGAGCCCGTGGCGGCGGTGGTTACAGGGTTGAATGCGCCGTTGGTGGCGTTATTAGCCGCTAGCGCGTAAAGAGTCTGGTTGATGTTGCCGAGGCCGGGAACAAGCTGGATGCCCTGCGCTACCACGTACTGGTTGAGCAGCGCCACCATGCCGGCGAAGATGGGGGTGGAAACAGAAGTGCCGCCATAGATGGAACAGTAATTGCCGTTCTGATTCGTAATACATTGAGTGAGCAAGTCCTGAATGCCGGTAGTCGGCGAGTCGCAGGTGCTGCCAGCTCCGGGGCTGGTTTGAGTGCATACGAGGTAGCCGGGCCAGTTCGCCGATGCCAAGAGGGAAACGTCGGGGTATAGGCGGGCCGGAGTGTTCGTGGTGCCGGAGCCGTTGGGATTGATGGCATTGATATCAAGACCGGACTGCCAGGACGGCTGACCGAACCCCGTCGTACAGACGCCGTTTGCGTCTTGCGCAACGCAGTTGCTGACGCCGCCGCCGCCCGCGGCGATTTGTCCCAAAAAATTCTCCTGCGCATTGTCCCAATCGGTGAGGAGGGGTCCGCCGCCCAAGCCATTGCCAGTGCAGAATGATCCGTTCTTGTTGGCCGGATCCTCGCAGTAAAAGGCGAACTCGAGCGAATCGTTCCAAGCCTGCTCCGGGATGTAGGAAATTGCGGAGCCACCGCCGGTGCCGTTGGAATTGTTCCAATACTGCGAACCATATTCGGTGTAGGGAATGAGAGTGCCGCCGACGCCGGTGACGTACTGGCTGCTGGCGGGATAGGCGGCCGCGTATCCGACTTCCGCCAGTGAAGCCTGGTAGTCGCACTCGGCGACGCCCGAATCACCCGAGGAGTTCATGAAGGTAATGCCCTCAAGGTTGGCTTGAGCCAGTTCTGCTTCGTCGGAGGCAATGGAGAATTCGCCACTACCGGTGTCCTCAGCTAGCTCGCAGGGAGAGGTGTAACTCATGGTGATGACGGACTCGCCGAGCGTGTTCTGGTTGTCGACGGCGTAGTACCACGAGTCCCAGGTCGTGCCGTTATTGGCATTGGCAGAGACGTAAATCACCTGTGCCTTGGGAGCGGTGGCTCCCGACCATTCGATGTCGAGATCGGCTTCGGGCAGATCGCCATAAATCTCCGTGGCAGTTCCGTTCACAATGACATATTTAAAGTTCGATGTGTCGCAGGCGGTAATGATGTCGCTGCTGACAGTGCAACTGATGGCCGAAAGGCCGAAGTTCTGGCGGAAATTAGTCAGATCGGACTGGTAAATTCCGGTCTCGCCTGCCACCACGAGTTTTTGGCCGGTTCCGTCGATGCCGTTTGCGTAGAGGGTAGCGACGTCATAGATTTTGGTGATATCGCCGGGCGCCAGGAATTGATAGCTCCCTCCACTGAAGGAGTAGGCAGGAACCGCGCGTCGAGCCTGCGATTTGGGGCGGAAATTGTTGATGCCGCGCAAGCCGGTGACGATGCCGGAAAACGCCGCCGGAATCGAGATTGGAGTGACATTGGCGAAGTGGGTCTCGCCGTTCGCCGTGAAGTTGTGAATTTCAGTCTGGAAGGTCGCTTCGACCTGGGCGGCGGTTCCGGCGAATACGAGCCAATTGCGGGCCTGGGCGGTGCGGACGACCGTAAATCCTTGGGATTCGAGCCATCCGGTCAGCCTGTTCATGTCGTTCTGGCTGAGGCCAAACCGGTCAGCATACTGCTTGGGAGTGAGCCATTTGTGGTAGGAGGCCGAGCGCGGGTTCTGCTGGTCGGCAAGAAGCTGGTTGATCGCTTTTTTCTGCGCCGCGCTAGGGGCGGTCAGTAAGGTGATGTAGTCGATCTTCAAAGAGGGATCAACCTGGCCTTCATCGGTCGCGTGGCGCGTCGCTACGGGAACGCCTCCGCCCAGCTTTACGGTTTGGCCCACCATGATGGGCCCGCTGATGCGGTCGGGTGTGGCGGCGAGGGAGAAAGTGGAGAGAGCCAGAATTGACAGGATGGCGAGGGGCAGTGCAATCGCACGGATGCGCGGCATAGATACTCCTTGGAGCGGGAGTTAACTTTTTGTGGGACAGCCTATTTTAGGGGACTTTCCTGTTATGAGAACAGGATTATTTCGGAATGGTTGTACATGTGGGACCAAGTTTAAAACTACTAAATCATTAAGTCATTTGGGAATTGAGTCATTGAAAACCCCGGCTGCAACCCGCTGGTGACCCAATGACTCAACCACTAGACCTCCGCCAGCTCTTCTTCCAGTAACTGCTTGTTATAGAGGTCGGTGTAATAGCCGTTCAGGGCGATTAGTTCGTCGTGGGTGCCTAGTTCTACGATTTGTCCCTGGTGGAGGACGGCGATGCGGTCGGCGTTGCGGACTGTGGATACGCGGTGGGAGATGAAGATGGTGGTGCGGCCGCGCATCAGGTCGCGCAGGTGGTTGAGGATTTTGTCTTCGGTGTGGGTGTCGACGCTGGAGAGGGCGTCGTCGAGGATCAGGATGCGCGGGCTGCGCATCAGAGCACGGGCTATGGCGGTGCGCTGCTTTTGGCCTCCAGAGAGGGTGATGCCGCGCTCGCCTACGGTGGTGTTGTAGCCGTCGGGGAAGGATTCGATGTCGGAGGCAATGTTGGCGGCTTCGGCGGCGGATTTGATCTGGTCGAGCGTGGCGCTGGAGACGCCGAAGGCTATGTTTTCGCGGATGGAGTCGGAGAAGAGGAAGGTTTCCTGCGGGACGAAGCCGATGTTCTGGCGCAGGGTGGCGAGGGGGAATTCGCGGATGGGGCGGCCGTCGATCAGGACGGAGCCGGGGGCGGCGTCGTGCAGGCGCGGGATCAGATTGACCAGCGTTGTTTTGCCGGAGCCGGTGGGGCCTACTATGGCCAGGCTGCTGCCGGCTGGGATGCGGAGGTTGATGTCTCTCAGGACTGGGGTGTCCTGGTAGGCGAAGTTTAGATGGCGGAATTCGATTTCGCCGAGAATATCGGGTGATCGGGTGGGGAGGACATCGGGTGATCGGGTGGGGAGGACATCGGGCGATCGGGTGGGGAGGACATCGGGCGATCGGGTGGGGAGGACATCGGGTGATCGGGTGATCGGGTGATCGGGCGATCTGAAGTCAAAAACACGCGGGGCCGGGGCTTGGGGTTGGTTTTCAGATGACCCGATGACCCGATGATCCGATGACCCAATCTGTTCCACGGCCACTGGCTCATCTTCTATTTCTGGCTTCGCCAGCAGGATTTCGTTGATTCTGGTTAGCGACGCCGTGCCGCGCTGGAAAATGTTGATGACCCATCCCAGGGCGATTACGGGCCAGGTTAGCTGGACCATGTAGGTGTTGAAGGCTACGAAATCGCCCACGTTCATTTTGTGGAAAAGGACCTGGCGTCCGCCAACCCACAGAACGATTACGACCGCGACGCCTAACATGAGTTCGAGCGTGGGCCAGAGCATTCCCATCAGGCGGACCAGGCCGAGGCTGCGGCGGATGTATTCCTGGTTAGCGTTTTCGAAGGCGGCGATTTCAGACTGCTCCTGCACGTAGGCGCGGATGACTCTTGCGCCGGAGAAATTTTCCTGGGCGCGGGCTGAGATGTCGGAGAACATGGCCTGGATGCGCTCGAAGCGCTCGTGAATGCGGCGGCCAAAATACTGGATTACGATGCTGGCGACGGGCAGCGGCAGGAAGGCGATCAGCGTGAGTTTGGGGCTGAGGGCCAGCATGAAGACTAGCGCTCCGGCGGTGAAGACCAGCGTGTTGGCGGAATACATGATGGCCGGACCGAGCAACATGCGAACGGCGTTAAGGTCGTTCGTCGCGCGGGCCATGATGTCGCCGGTGCGGTTGCGCTGGTAGTAGGAATAGGACAGGCGCTCGAGGTGGGCGAAGATGTCGTTGCGGAGATCGAATTCGATGTCGCGGCTGATGCCGATTACTACGTAGCGCGTCAGGAACTGGAAGACGCCCTTGAAGAGGGCGATGGCGACGATTAGCAGCGAATAGATCAGGAGCTTTTGACGGGTTACGCCGGAGTTGAGATCGTTGATGGCGCGGCGGATGACCTGCGGGAAAAGGACCCAGACCCCGTTATTCAGGAGGACGCAGAGGCCTCCCAGCAAAAAGGCCGCGCGGTGGCGCTTCACATAGGGGACTAGAGGGCGCAGGCGCTCGGGGAACATGAAGGTCTAGATGAGATTGTAGCAGCGCGGGGTGCGGGTTTCTGCTGCCAGCGGGCAGGCAGAGCCCCCGCGACACGGGGCTTATGACTTGCGGTGGAATAACGCCGGGGCGAAGAAGACGCAGGCGGCGGTGACTAGAGCGCCGGTCCAGATGGATAGCAGCAGGGCGGTCGCGATCAGGCCGGAGTAGAGGAGGTCGGCGCGTTCCATCATCAATCTAAAAAAACCGGAATCAATCTTAAAAATACCGGGCGGGCAACTTCGGGTACTTACCCCGCCCGGGCTAGGAGAGAGCCTTCAGGAGAGAAAACCGTTAGTCGGAATCGGGCGGAGGCGGCATGTGGTCTTTCATGTGCTCCTGCATGCGCTGCTCGTGCTCGGCTTCGAGTTGCTGAAGCTTCGTTTTCTGATCGGCGGTCAGGAGCTGCATCATTTCGGACTTGATGCGGGCGTGCTGGACTTCCATCTCGATCATGGTCTGGGCATTTTGGGTGGCCAGGGCGCGGGTTTTCGCTTCGTCAAAGGGGCCGCTGGCCTCGAGGGTCTTCATGGCAACGCGGTTCTGGCGCATTTGCTGCATGAGCGGCTGCATTGTGGGCTTTTCTTTTTCCCAGATGGCTTTCATCTGATCCTGCTGGGCGCTGCTGAGGTCGAGCGTGTCGGCGTAGAAACCGAGCATGTGGCTGAAGTCACCGTCGGGCCCGTGCCCGTGCATGCCTTGAGCAAAGAGCGCGGCAACGCCGACGAAGACGGCAGCGGCGATGGCTAGGAAGCGAACTGGTTTCATGGTTTTCTCCTGATGATCTTCATTCTGGCACTTCTTGTTTCCGGCATTTCTTGCACTGCGAGCTTTGCAGTATGAGACGGGCAGTGCGATTCGATATGCACATGAGAACACTTTTTTTAGAAAGAGGAAGTAAAGAGTCGGTCAATGGCTGTAAAGTTTTGTAAAGCTGGACCAGTTGTCAGTTCTCAGTTCTCAGTTGCCAGTTCTCAGTAAAGTCAAAGCAAACGAAGAAGTAAAAAACTTAAACTATGGTGGCCCGCAAGCAGTGCTCGTCCCGAGAAGGACCGGTTTTGACTTTACTGACAACTGAGAACTGTTCTTACAATTCTTTACTGCCCATTCGCTCGCGGAGGTGTTAGATGAGTAGAAGAATGGAACACATACTGGTCATTGACGATGACGTGGAGCTGTGTGGGCTGGTGGAGGAGTATCTGACGGCTGAGGGATTCAGCCTGAAGGCGGTGCACGACGGCGAACGCGGACTGCAGGCGGCGCAGACGAATGAGTATTCGCTGGTCGTGCTGGATGTGATGCTGCCGGGGATAAACGGTTTTGAGGTGTTGCGGCGGATTCGCAGCGTTTCAAAGATTCCTGTGTTGTTGCTTACGGCGCGCGGCGAAGATGTCGATCGCATTGTTGGGCTGGAAATTGGAGCGGACGATTACCTTCCGAAACCGTTTAATCCGCGGGAGCTGGTGGCGCGGATTCGGGCGATTCTGCGGCGCACTAAACCTGTTAAGGCTGCGGATGCTGTGCCGGAGGTGTTGAACATCGGGGATGTGGAACTGGATCCGGCTACGCGCACGGTGCTGCGGGCTGGGCAGCCGGTGGATCTGACCTCGGTGGAATTCAATCTGCTGGAAGTTTTGCTGCGCGAGGCGGGGCGAGTGGTGACCCGGGAGCGTCTGGTGAATGCCGTGCTGAGCCGGAAGTTTATGCCGTTTGATCGCAGCATCGATATGCACGTCAGCAAGGTGCGGCGGAAGCTTGGGGATTCGGAAGAGAACGGGGATCACATCAAGACGATTCGCGGCGTGGGGTACATGTTTGCGCGGCCGGCGAAGGTTAAGAGCGACGGGGCTGAGGTGAAGGTGAAGAAGTAATCGGGTCATCGGGCCATCGGGTCATCTGAAATCCAAACGTCACTGTGCGATTTTGGCTTACACATCACCGATGACCCGAAGGCAGCATCGCAGCAATTGTCAGAGGAGCAGCGAAGCATAGAGCATCTCGAGATATGAAGAGTCTCTTCCTCAGAATTTTTCCGTTTTGGGCGGCGGAGGCGCTGTTTCTGATTCTGGCGATTCTGGTGACGATTGCGCTCAATCCGTCGCGGCGCGGAATCGAGGCGCAGGAACCGGAAATTCTGGCGGAGGCGGTGAACGCTTACCAGAGCGGGGGCGAGCACGGGGCGCACGATTACTTGGAAGAGCTTGTGGCGGCGGGAACACGTGCGGGCGTTTGTGTTCGATCCTTCAGGAAAAGAACTGACTGGGCATCAGCATATTCCGCCGTGGATTGACGATGCGCGGCGCAATGTGACTTTTCACCGCGGATGGATGGACAGTCTGTTGCCGGGCCGGGTCAAACGGCAGGAGCTTACGCTCGACGGGAAGCGGTACATGCTGGTGCTCGAGTTGCCGCCTGGGCCGCGGGTGTTTTTCGGGCCGCATGAGATTCCCGGGCTCGGGATCATGATTGCGGTGATTTCGTCCGGACTGGTGTGCTATCTGCTGGCGCGTTCGATGACTCGACCCGTGACTCGGTTGCGGCAGGCAGCGCAGAGCCTGGCGGCTGGGGACTTGAGTGCGCGGACGGGGGCTCCGGCGGGTGGGCCGCGCGGCGAAATGGTTGAGTTGATGCGCGACTTCGACCGCATGGCGGAACGGCTGGAAGGGCTGGTAGATTCGCAGTCGCGGCTGCTGAAAGACGTATCGCACGAGCTGCGGTCGCCGCTGGCGCGGCTGAGCGTGGCGCTGGGGCTGGCTCGACAGCGGGCTACTCCTGAGATTGAGGGGCAGCTTAATCGCATCGAACTCGAAGCCGATCGCCTTAATCAGCTGATCCAGCGATTGCTGACGATTGCGCGTCTGGAGTCGGGCGCGGACGGCATTCGGAAGAGTAGCCTGTCATTGCGGGAGCTGGTGGAAAACGTCGCCCACGACGCCGAGTACGAAAGCGCAGGACGGCAGATTCGCGTGACGGCCGATGGGGACGACGAATTCCTGGTGGACGCGAACCCCGATCTGCTGCGAAGCGTGGTCGAGAATGTGGTTCGAAATGCTACGCGTTATACGGCCGAAGGTACGACGGTCGAGGCCAGGTTGGAGCGGCAGCGCAGCTCAAGCGGTGAGGAGATGGTGATTCGAGTCTCCGATTCCGGACCGGGCGTTCCAGATTCGTCTCTGGCCAAGATATTTGAGCCTTTCTACCGGCTCGACGATGCGCGCAACCGGCAGACGGGCGGGGCGGGATTGGGCTTGTCCATTGCCGACCGGGCAATTCGGTTACACGGCGGGCAAATCACTGCATCCAACCGAAAAGAGGGTGGGTTAGAGATCGAGATCCGAATTCCGGCGTCGGCTGCGGTTGCTCTTCCCGTCCATTCCTGATACACAAATTGAGTCATTAAATCATTGAATCACTGAGCGATTGAGTCATTTAGTCATTGAAAATCGGTTCTTGGCCGACGAAATGTGTCCTTTTCAATGAATCAGTGGCTCAACGATCTGATAATTAAGTATCTGCTGGGGAGAGTGGATGTTAAAGAAAACAGGCGTCGTGGTGGCGTTGTTGTGCATGTTTGCCCTGAGCGCACTGCTCATGAGCTGTGGAAGTGGAAGTTCGCGGCCGTCAGGGATTCTGTATGTGGTGAGCCAGTCGCTTGCCAATGTGAGTTCCTACGCGGTGGATCTGGGAAGCGGCGACTTGTCGTTGATCAGCAACAATCTGGCCGATACTTGTGCGGATTCGTCGTGCGGGCTACCGCTCGGAATCTCGCTCGATCCTACGGGCGACACGGCCTTTGTATTGAGTCAGGGAGCGATCTCCGGCTTTACGGTAGGTTCAGACGGGAATCTGTCGAAGCCAATCACCGCGGCGACGATGCAGAGCTGGTCAGACGGCGCTGGCGATGTCCTCCACGGCGGCTGGCGACATGATGGCGGTGATCAGCGTGGGCGCCACAAATCCACAGAATTGCCTGGTGGATGGGGAGGCATACGACCCAAACCCAGATGACCCCAATAACACACTAGGCTGTCCCTTGATCCAGATCTATAGCACCACGCCAGGTTCGACGAGCGCGAGCCTGACGGGGAACAACTGCGCGGCGCTCAACGGACCCTGCCCGTATGTGCTCACCCGAATTCCGACGGCAGTGTCTGTTGTTACATTTTCGTTCAGTCCGAACCCGCCCCAGACGCTGCTGTTTGTAACCAGCAACCTCGATCTGACCGATAAGCACAACGACAGCGAACTGAGTGTATTCTCGGTCGATTCGTCGGGAAATCTGACCGAGCAATCGGCCTCGCCATACACGGCGCAGGCGCCGAATCCGCTTTCCGTGCTGGCGGTGAATACCAATCCGCCCCAGCAGAACACTGGTGGCGTGTTTGTCTATGTGGGGAGCCAGGCGGCGGTGGCGGGGTCGGTGAGCACGTTTGAGGTTTGCACCCAGGCCCAGGGACCGTGCACGCAGGCCGATGCGGACAATCACAATCTTGCTGTGGTCGGGAAGCCCGCGAACATTGGACAGAACCCGATTGCGATGCTGGCCGACCCGACCAAAACCTTTCTCTACATTGCGTGCAATGTGGGCAACAATGTGTATGCCTTCCGGATGAATACGACCTCGGGAGTCCTGAGCGCGCTCAGTCCGGCGTTGCAGCCGACGGGCAGCGGACCGGTGGCGCTCGCGATGCATGGGAGCGATAACAACAGCAACGAATATCTCTTCGTGTCGAACAATGTTTCGAGCACGATCTCCGGCTACATCGTGAATCTGACGAGCGGGAATTTGAGCAGTCCGCTGGCGCCGCTGATCTTTCCGCCGGGAAACCCGTACGGAATTGCGGGACGGTAAAATCATCGGGTGATCGGGCGATGAAAGGTCACTCCCGCGCTGTCTTTCGAGAGGCCATGAAAATCGAGACCAGCTCATTTGCCTCGGAAAGCAGCTCGCGGAGCAGACCTGGCTTCATGATTCCCGATTCAATGAGACATTCAATCCAAAAGACAGTCTCGTCCGCCTCTCGACCACAATGCCTATCTTCGCAGTGAACTCTGCTTTTGACCGAGCCCGTCCGGCCGCCCGGTAATTTGCGCCAACAGAGGCTCCCGAACGAAGCAGCTGTTTGCCAAGCACCTGAGCCTCAACCGTGCGAGGCAAATGCTGGAAAAGTCGAATGATCCGAAGCGCAAACCGCTTAGTGCGATCACGTAGTTGCTCCTGCTTGCTAGCAAAGCCGTCCATGTCGAGTTCTCCCGGCTAGAGGTTAGATCACCCGATCGCCCGATCACCCGATTCTTTCTAGGTTGGCATGCGGAGGATCAGATAGCCTCCGATAAATCCGAAGACCAGATTGGGCGACCACGCTGCCACCGTCGGGGGCAATTGGCTGAGATTGCCCATCGCCTCGAATAAACCCGAGATCGTCCAATAGACGACGCCGATTCCTATGGCGATGGCTACGCCTGCCAGGGCGCTGCGCTTGCCTGCCGAGATCGCAAAGGGAATTGCCAGGACGGCCATCACCAGCGTGATCAGCGGGTACGCGATCTTTTTTTGGAGCTGGACGCGCAGGCGCACCACGTCGAAGCCGCTCTGCTCCAGATCATGGATGTATCGCCTTAGCTCCTCGTAGCTCATCTCTGACGATTGTTTGACTTCCTTCTTGAAGTAGGCAGGCGGTTCGGCCAGTTGCGGATAAGTGGCCACGTCGAACTTGTGGTAGTTCTCGATGGCGGAACCCGTCAGACTTCGTTCCCAACCTTGTTCGTAGACCCAACGTCCCATGGGTCCTGACCAATGGGCGCGCTCGGCGGCAATGCGGTGGGTAATCTGAAAGGTATGCGGATCGAACTGAAAGACAGAGACGCCGCCGAAGGTGTCGCGGTCGGGATCGAAGAGCTGGTAGTAGTAAATATCATTGTGCTGGCCGAAGATCCACTTGCGGTCGGGGCGAAGATAGGTTTGCGCGGGCTTGCCCTTGATGCGGTTGCGGAGCGCGTCCTGACGCTTGTTGGTGTAAGGCAGATAAAACTGGTCGGACAGAAAAAGCAGGCCGGCGACGAAGCACGATGCCAAAAGGACTGGTATGACGATACGGTACAAACTGATGCCGGTGGCTTTGATGGCGATAATTTCGTTGGAGCGCTGGAGCAACCCAAAGGTGACGAGCACGGCCAAGAGCACGCTCATGGGCGCAATCGGATAGTAGAGGAAGTAAGGCGTGACGTTGAGCAGATACTCGCCCACCGTCAGCACCGAGATGCTGTTGTGAAGAATGTCTCCCAGCAACTCGAAGAGAGTGAAGACCAGGAGCAGCATGACGAATGCGCCGCCGATCATTGCCAGATACAGCAGGAAATCGCGCATCACGTAGTCGTCGAGGATGGTGGGGAACTGAAGATTAAAGATGCGCCAACTTTTGGGGCCGCGGCGTGTGTCGAAATCGCGGTTGGAGCGCGAGGCCTTGGCGAGCGTCGTTGTGGCGGATTCCGACCCGGCGGAACCGTCCTCTGACCCAAAGGTGGACGAGGCGTCCCGGTCCGATGTTCCATTCCCCGGGATGGCAAGGCGTGAAGATTGTCCCGATGACTTGCGCCTCCAGATTCGGGCCCAGGAAAGACTGATTGGACGGCGCTCTGATTGCCAGAGCAGAAATGCCCCACCGATTAAAAAGAGAAAGTCGGCGAGCCAGACTCCGGCCGCGGGCGAAAGACGTCCCTGGCGGGCGAGCGATACTCCGATCAGCGAAAGCGAGTAATAAAGAAAGACCAAAAGGATGCTGAGAACGAAGCCGCTCGACTTGCCACCTTTTTTCGAAAAGAGGCCGAGCGGAATGCCGACCATGGCGAGCACGAGGCAGGCCGTCGGCAGGGCGAAGCGGCGATGGAATTCGATGAGCGTCCAGCGGCGCGTGTTCTGGCCGGCGCTGCGCGCCGCGCGCAGCAACTCGGGAATTTTCATCTCGCTGAGCGTTGCGGGCTCAGTTTGCTGACTGTTGCTGGCTTGCGGAATTTGAATTGGGATGTCGGTCGTGTCGAAGGTGGAAATCTGATAGCGGTCGGGGTTGGCCGGATCGGTTTCATGAGTCGAGCCGTTGGTCAGATGAAGATCGAGCGAGTCCGGTCCCTGGCTGATAAGCTCGCCTTCGCGCGCGAGGGTGATGCGGGGGGCGGCGGGATCGGAGAGGTCGGCCAGGAAGACGCCCTTCCAGAGCGCTCCGCCCGACATGGCCTTGACGTCTTCGACGTAGAGAACGGTCTTGGGGAAGCCCTCGTAGAAGACGCGCGGCTGAACCTCAAACGAAACTTGGGAGGAGCGGAGGCGGCTCTGAAGTTCATCGAGCGAGGCCAGTGAGCGGGGCGCGAGGTAAACGCTGTTGGCGAGCGCAAGCAGCCAGGCGGCGATTACGAAAATCGAACAGATGCGCAGGAATGACCACACGCTCAGGCCGCTAGCGCGCATGGCGGTGACCTCGCTGTCGGCCGAGAGGCGGCTGAGTCCGATCAAAATGCCGACCAGCACGCCCATTGGTATGGTGTAGGTGAGAGCGACCGGAACGGTGTAGAAAAAGATTTCGGCGATGCTGGGGAGGGGCGCGCTGTTGCGGACAACCAGTTCGAGGATACGCCCGAGATCGCGGGTAAAGAGGACGAACGTGAAAACGGCAGCGCCGATCAGCGCGTGGGAGACGACTTCTCCCAGGATATAGCGGGTGAGGATGCGCATCCGCACAGGAATGACTCATGCGAGTCTAGCACGCGGGCGAGAATCGTTCACCACGGAGTCACAGAGACACAGAGAGAACCTAAATCCTTTAAAAAGAGGAAAAGGGATTTCGGTGTGACTCTGTGCCGCGGTGGTGAAGGATTCTCATTGAACTAAAAAGGGCATCCCGCTTGCGGGATGCCCTTTTGGTTGGACTGACAGTGGTTCGTTATTTGCCTGTGCCACTCAGAGCCACACTCTGCGGGCTGTCGGGGGCGTTATCGGTAAAGTTCACCGAGCCGGTCCGTGAGCCAACCTGTGTGGGTGAGAAGCTGACCTTGATCACGCAAGTTGCGCCCGGGGCAAGGCTCGTGCCGTTCACACAAGGCGTGATCTTCTTGGTCTGCTTTACCGGCACGAGGCCAAAGTCTCCCGACGTTGTGATCGACGAGATATTGAGCGTCGGCATTGCCGGTGTTGGTGACGGTGACCTTCTTCTTGCCTTTGGTGGTGCCTACCGGAACCTTGCCAAACTTCAGAGAAGCCGGAGTAAAGCTGATAGCCGCTCCGCCTCCGCCGCCGCCGCAGTTAGCGAAGCTGAACGATCCGACCTGCGTACTCCAGTCGAAGGTCGACGTAACCTTGTAGTACTCCGTGGTGTACCAGAAGGTGCAGCCGTCCTGGTCGATACGCATGGAGCTGTAGTCGCCCCAGCGGTTCGAGGTGTCAGGCTGAGAACCGGTTCCAGCGACGAGCTGGACCTCGGGCTCAAGAGTTCCCGCTGCATCGCCGGGCACGCGACCGGCTACGAAGATCGACGGGAACATCGGCGTCCCACCGGGACAGGTGCTGCCGCAGGACTCGCTGTAGCCGACGAGGATGTCACCCGACTTGTCGCGAGCGAGTGAACCCATCCAGCGCCAGTTTCCATCGGGAGCCCAGGTGCCTTGCTGGAAAGACGCTCAGGCTGCTCGGGACGGCTAGCCGTCTGAGGCGCGGTGATTTCCATCCAGCGGACGGCGTTCTGACTAGCCGAGGCGGTCACGTCAAAGTTCACCAGCCAGTGTTGCACGCCCGAGCTGCTGTCGTTCGAGTAGGCGAAGCGATACATCAGTCGATCGCCGAGGGAATCGGCTTTGTCGGTAGATGCCTTTCTGCGGGAACGCAAGCGCCGCCGTAGCTGCCGTTGCATGCCGGCGTGAAAGCTGGCAATGGGCAATCAACTGCGAGTTGCCGTCGCCGGTGAAGGTCGCGCCCTTCGACCAGTCAGCTGGGTTGATTGACGTGGGCCGAATACAGAGAGAGGTGGGAGTTGTCCACGTCGCCCACGCTGCCGATGAAGAATTGATCCTGGCCCGCGGGAGGATTGGTGGCAGAATCCTGATCGGCCGGGCAGCAAGCTGTCTTCGGTGTTGGTGTACTGGTGGCAAATCTGCTCAGCCGAGGGATCGCCGGCCAGCAGCTTTGTCGCGGTTGTAGACGCAGACTTGGGGTCCCTTGAAGCCGCTGCCGCCGGGACCAAAGTTATTCATCGCCTCGCCATAGTTGGTCGGCCAGATTCCCCACTTTGGATAATCGGGGAATCCGTTGCCGGGGACTGCGAACTGATAGAGGAAGTAAGTACCGTTCGCGTCGTTGGTGGTCGAAATCGCGACGCAGACGGCGTAAGGGGAGACGAGAACACGTTCTGCGTCAGGACCCAGCGATGCGCGTTCACATCCCACTGCGAGATGATGTCGCCGTCGTTGTTGGGTCTTGCACAACGGGTTTCCAGAAAGGCCAGACCAAAGCGTATTGCCCTCGACAGCCGGGCCGCAGGTGTAGGGAGCGGTTTTCGAGCAGACCGTGTAGGAGGTATTCACCCACTGCACAACCTGGGTGTCGCCGACCGCCATGTTGGTGTCGGGAGGAGCATCAGGAACGCTGTAGTTGGGGAAGCCATTGCCGACGCCGAGGAAATTGGCGCCGATGCTGTAGTTGGCTTGCGGTCCGTTGGAAAATTTCTGTTCGGCCGAGTCCACGACCACACCCCCGATACCACGCTTGGGAATGCGGCGGACGGGATTCGCTTCATGGAACCCGTAAGATGAGCGGTGGGGCATCTTCGCCAGCTCCCCGAGAGGCGCCGAAATTCCGAAAGCAACTGGATGATTGACCTTGTCCTGGGCAGCAAGCGGAAGGCTGCACAAGATCAGGGCGGCGATGGCAAGACACGACATCGCGATAGAGCGCTCTTTCCTCATAATTTTGCTTGGTTCCTTTTTTTTTCGAGGGTTGAGTCGCGTGGAGAAGTGAACTCGATGAAGTTAAACACAGTTTTTGTGAGAACACAACTATTGCTTGCGTAGTTAACTGCAACAGATTGCACTTAATAGGCATCGGATTTCCTGACGGGATCAATTTTAAATGGTCAGGAGCCTGCTGTTAACGAGTTGGTTATCACTGCCGCGAGCCTCGCGGGGCTCAGGAATCGCCTCGGAGAGCGAGCAGAAAACGGTGAAAATAGTCGTGATACACTCCGAATTTCCTTTAGCGCGATCAACCTTATTCCGAAGGAGCGCACTTGCCACAAAATCGGTATGCATTGGTTTCGAATTTTCTAAGGGCGTTTCTATTGTTGGCACTGGCGTGCGCGGCCACTGCCGCGAGCGCGCAGCACACCACCGTCGAGAAAAACGGGCTCGCGGGAACCATTGAGACCGACTACAACGTGGCCGGCAAAGCGACGGAGATGCGGACCCTCGGCAGGGATGGCAAGCTCCAGCAGAAAGTTCAGTATGAGTACTTACCCGGACATTATGTGCCCGGACCAGACCGATACCACTTATTGGCCGAACGGGACAGACGCGCAAAGTTGTGCGCAAGAGCTACGACGAGAGCGCGAATTTTATCGGCGAATTCAAACAAGCGTTCGATGAATCGGGCAAGCAGACCGACGGCCACAAGCTGACGCACGATCCGTGGACGGGAACGTATCGCTGCTCGGAATGGAATGCTGCCGCCCAAAACTACCGAGACGTGGAATGTCCTTCGGGCGAGGAGGAGGGCGGTGGAAACGCGACGCCGAAGAAATTTACTTACGACGAGGTGATGAAGCATCTCGAGAGCGCGCGGACGAATGCAAAGACTTCTTCCGAGACCGCCCCTTCTGTCGGACGGGCAAGAGGTAGGAATCGTCTTGCCCGCAGAGGTTCGTGCCGGCGAGCGGGTATCGGGAACGGTGGTCGAGGATCCGGACCGATATGGAGAGGTGCCGGAAGTCAAGGTCACACGGGTTGCCGTGCCATTTGAATCGAAGGGGGAAGGATCGCGGTTGGCGGGCTGGGCGGTCGAGATCCCGGGACAAGAGCCGCAGCGCGCCGATGGACCGATTTCGTTCATTGTTTCGCAACACGGATCGGGAACGAGCGTTACGTTTCGGGAGGCCGGCAATCCTGCGCGTACCGTCTCGCAGACGCTGAACTTTTCTTTTGTTTCCGCAAGTCCAGACTCGACCAGAAAGTCGCGTCCGAATTCATTTCAGGCGCAGGCGCTTTGCATGAAGGACGGACTCTGCACCGTGAGCGGCCCCTTTAGCGGCGACAGCAGTAAGACCTTTGCAGCTTTCGAAGACCAGCCGGCGAAGATTGTGGCCGAGACTCCCGACGCCGCCTACATCGCCGTTCCAGAACTCACCGGGGCTGGGTCGCGCCCGCTGTTTATTGCCGAAGGTTCGAAGGTGGTCGGGCTTCCCATGGTGGTCGGCAAATTTTTCATTCGAAATAACGGACGCGAGTTGCAAGCCGGCGAAAGCCTGATCACCTTTCCGACCCTGGATGGCCCCAGCGACATGCCTGATGACGCGTGGCAGGCCGGCAACTTTCCCGCCAGCAATCGGGAACGCGCTCGCCAGTTGATTCCCGGCTTCGAGCCGACTGGCGGCCTGTGCAGGTCGCGCGAAAGGGGAGAGGCGGAAGAAAAGCGCGAGGCCGAGGAGAAAGAAGCCGAGGAGAAAGAAAAAGACCAGGTGGAAAAAGATAAGAGAGATGAAGGGAAGGACGAAAAGGAAGATGGGAAAATTCTCATCGTCATAAAGAACCTTGCGCCGGAACAGACTTCCTTGCACGGCTCTAAAAACGAAACAGTCATCTTTTGTCTGAGCGACGAAGCGTTCCAGCGCGGCGCATTCAAATACGATCTCAGAGTTGACGCGCAGAAAGCGGGCAAGATCAACGCTGTCGGGCACGTCATTCCGTTTCTGGCGCCCGTTGCGGGGCAGGAATTCGGTGTCCAGGCGGGGCATTAGGTCCCATGGGGGTGCGTGCTCGGCGATTCGGCTTCTAAGTCCTTTTAAGAAACAGCGCCGCCAGCGGCGGTAACGTCAGACGCAGCGTGAACGGCCGACCATGCGTGGAGTGCGCCAAGGCTTCTGTTCCGCCCATGTTGCCGATGCCACTGCCGCCGTACTCCTTCGCATCGCTATTGAGGAGTTCTTTCCAATAGCCGCCGAATGGCACGCCCACCATGTAGCCCAGCCGCGGCACCGGGGTGAAGTTACAGGCGACGAGAATGCAGTCGTCTTCCGACTGTCCCTTACGCAATAACGAGACGACGCTCATGGGTGCGTCATTGCAGTCCACCCACTCAAAGCCGCGCGGATCGTTGTCGAACCAGTGCATCGCCTGCTGGCTTGAGTACAGGCGGTTGAGTTGTTCGACCCAGGCCATTAATCCGCTATGCACCGGGTATTGCAGGACGTTCCAGTCGAGGCTGTGGTCGTGCCCCCATTCGCTGACCTGGCCGAACTCGGTGCCCATAAAAAGCAGCTTTTTGCCGGGCTGCGCGAACATGTACGCGAACAGCAGGCGCATGTTGGCGAACTTCTGCCATTCGTCGCCGGGCATTTTGCCGATCAGAGAACCCTTGCCGTGGACGACTTCGTCGTGGCTGAGGGGCAGTACAAAATTTTCGTGGAACGAGTAAATCATCCTGAAGGTGAGCTTGTTGTGATGGTATTGGCGATGGATGGGATCCTGCTGGAAGTATTCCAGCGTGTCGTGCATCCATCCCATGTCCCATTTGAAGCCGAAGCCGAGGCCGCCTAAGTGTGTGGGCCGCGAGACCATGGGATAGGAGGTCGACTCTTCTGCATAAGTCTGAATGTCGGGATGCTGGCCATAGGCTTCCAGGTTGAAGCGGCGCAGAAAGTCGATGGCTTCGAGATTTTCGCGGCCGCCGAAGCGGTTGGGAATCCACTCGCCTTCTTTGCGCGAGTAATCGAGATAGAGCATGGAGGCGACCGCGTCTACGCGGAGACCGTCGGCGTGATATTTGTCGAGCCAGAACAGCGCGCTCGACAGGAGAAAGCTGCGTACTTCGGCGCGTCCGTAGTTGAAGATGAAAGTTTTCCAATCGGGATGAAAGCCCTGCCGCGTGTCGGAGTGCTCGAAGAGGTGCGTGCCATCGAAGAACGCAAGGCCGTGGCCGTCGGAAGGGAAGTGCGACGGGACCCAGTCGAGGATGATGCTGATGTTGTGCTGGTGCAGGTAGTCGACCAGATACATGAAATCTTGCGGCGTACCGTAGCGGGCGGTGGGGGCGAAATATCCGGTCGTCTGGTATCCCCAGGACCCATAGAACGGATGCTCCATGATGGGGAGGAGTTCGACGTGCGTGAAGCCGAGTTTGTTGACGTGGTCGGCGAGGCGCGGCGCGATCTCGCGATAGGTGAGCGAACGGTTTCCCTCTTCGGGCACGCGCATCCAGGAGCCGAGATGAACTTCGTAGATCGAGATGGGCGCGTGGGTGGAGTTTTCGCCGCCGCGCTTTTCTAGAAACGCGGCGTCATTCCATTTGTAATTGAGATCCCAAACCACCGACGCGGTCAGGGGCGGCTTTTCGTCCAGGATAGCGATGGGGTCAGCGCGTTCGCTTTCGTATCCGAGTTGAGTGGAAGCGATATGAAACTTGTAAAGCGCGCCCTTGGTGACTCCGGGGATGAAGCCCTCCCAGATTCCGGACGAGCCGCGCGGGCGCAGCTGATGAGAATCGGGATTCCAGCCGTTGAAGCTGCCGATGACTGTGACGTGATGGGCATTCGGCGCCCACACGCTGAAGACCGTGCCCTGCGTGCCGCCGGAGTCGACGAGGTGCGCACCCATTTTGTCGTAGATGCGATAGTGGCTGCCTTCATTGAATAGATAGAAATCTTCAGAGGTCAGCAGAGAAACGTCGTAGCGCACCAGTACATCGTCGGTGGTTGGACTCGGGGATGTGGATTTCGGCGCCATGCTTCAATCAAGTGTAGCCGAATTGCGAGGGAATAACGTCCGCAGCTTATGCCATACTAAATTTTTGCCGAGGATCTCATAGACAAAGGAGTCAGGAGAAAGCCCACGTCCATGGCGAAACTGCGTGTGGTGGTTTTGTGGCACCAGCACCAGCCTTTTTACAAAGATCTGGTGACGGGGCAGTACCGTCTGCCCTGGACGCGCCTGCACGCGTTGAAGGATTACTACGGGATGGTGAAACTGCTGGATGAGTTTCCGGAGGTTCATCAGACCTTTAATCTGGTGCCGTCGCTGATCCGGCAGATTGAGGATTATGTTTCGGGCGAGGCCCAGGATCCATTTCTGCGAGTTGCCAGCCGCCCCGCCAAAGATCTGACGCCGGAAGAGCGGCGTTTCGCGCTGCAATATTTGTTTCAGGCGCATCCCGTGAATGTGATCGGGCGCTATCCGCGCTATCGTGAGCTATTTGAAAAGTTCCGCACTGCCGGAAGCCTGCCCGAAACGGCGGAGAAGTATTTCCTGCCGCAGGACTACACCGACCTGCAAGTGCTCTCGCAGATTGGCTGGTTTGACGAATTCTTCCTCGAAGAGAAAGACATTGCCGACCTGATCCGCAAGGGCCGGAACTTCTCGCTGGAAGATCAGCGCTTCGTGATGGCGCGACAGAGAGAACTGTTGGCGCGCGTCCTTCCGGCGCACGCCGATGCAGCCCGCAAAGGCTCGATCGAAATTTCGACCTCGCCTTTTTACCATCCCATCTTGCCGCTGGTGTGCGACACGAACGTGGGAGCGGTGTCTACGCCGGGGTTGCCCCTTCCGCGCAATCGCTACCGGCATCCGGAAGACGCGCGCGAGCAGTTGCTGCGCGGGTTGGATCTGCACGAACAGGTTTTCACAGTCCGTCCGCAGGGAGTGTGGCCGTCGGAGGGCAGCGTTTCGGAAGAAGTGCTCGGGATCGCGCACAAGCTGGGCGTGAAGTGGATGGCGACCGATGAGGGCGTGCTCGGGCGCAGCCTGGGAACATTTTTTTCGCGCGACGGGAACGGGTTCTTGAACGCCGATCTCGCGCACCGGCTGTACACGATTTATCGCTACGAAAACGCCGGCGCGGAAATGAACATGATCTTCCGCGATCACACGCTCTCCGACCTGATCGGATTCGTCTATTCGGGGATGCCACCCCAGGATGCCGCGAACAGCCTGCTGCACAAGATCAAAGAATCGGCGCAACCCGTTCTGCGCGGCGGGCAGGATGCGATGGTGCCGATCATTCTGGATGGAGAGAATGCGTGGGAATACTATCCGCGGTCGGGGCGGGAGTTTTTGCGGCGCTTCTATGATGCGCTGGAGCGCGAGCCCGGCGTTGAGGCCGTGACCGTGACCGAAGCGATTGAGCGGCATAAAAATAAAGCGCAGCTCAAGTCGCTGGTGCCGGGATCGTGGATCAACGCGAATTTCAACGTCTGGATCGGCGCGCCTGAAGATAACAAAGCGTGGGACTACTTATATGAGGCGCGCGAGTTCTACGCGCACAATGCGGCGGGCGCAACCGATGCGCAGCGGAAGTTGGCGTGGGAAGAAATTCTGATCGCCGAGGGCAGCGACTGGAACTGGTGGTATGGGCCGGAGCATCATTCGGCCAACGATCGTGATTTTGACGAGCTTTACCGCAAGCATCTGTCGAACGTCTATCAGGCGCTGGGCGGGGTTCCGCCGGATTACTTGTCGCAGCCGATTACGGGTGGAGGCGCGCGGCCGGAGATTACGCCGCAGAGCGCCTACATCCATCCGCGCATCGCGGGAGACATGGTGCGCTACTTTGAATGGATGGGCGCCGCGCGCCACACGGCAGACCAGCGCTCCGGATCGATGCACGGCAAGCAGTTTCTGATGGACGGAGTCTATGCCGGGATCGACGAGAAATTCGTGTATGGACGGCTCGATTTCGTCGGCAAGGTCCCGGAGGAAGCGTTCGACCTGGTGGTGAACGTGGAGTCCTGGGGGAACCATGCGGCGGCAGCGCGGCGCGAACTCAGGCTCGATGTGTCCGTGAGCGGCGCTCCCAAAGATGGAGTTCCGAAAGCTTCACGCTTGCGGTCGTGGAAGGTGGCGCAGGCAGATGAGGGTGACTTGGCCAGTTCTGCGCATACGGGCGCGGCGGGCGCGGCCACAAGTAACTCATCCGCAAACGACGGCGCGCGCGTGGCGCTAATGCGCAATTTTGAATTTCGCCTGCCGCTGACGTGGCTGCTGGCGGCGCCATTCGATCTCGAAAAAGTTCGCGGACCGAAAAGCTCCGAATCGCTGACCACACGCCTGCGGCTGCGCTTCAGCTTATGGGAGAATCGTTTGCCAGTCGACGCATTGCCGCTTGAAGGGTGGATTGAGCTGGAACTGCTGGCGGAAGAGGATTTGCTGGCGATCGGGGGATAAGTGCGCGGTTCGTCGTTCGCTATTCGCTGTTCGCAAGAATGCCGCTACGACTTTCCGCGAACAGCGAGCGCCGAGCTGCGATTTCGCTACTGCCCCACTGACGCCGGGCTCGTCATCACCATCGGACGATTCAACTCCATCACCAACTCCGTGCCCGCCGGCAGAGCTGCTGACCGATGTTTCCCCAGCCAGTGCGCGACGGTTGCGGTGGCTGCCACCGCTCCGCCAATAACAAGTCCCTTGGCGCCGCCGATCAGGCCGCCGATCAGCATTCCGCCGCCCGTGCCCATGCCAATTTCGGTCAGGTCTTTGCCGTCGTGGCCAGCGCCTTTGTATTGGCCTTCGGTGTTGACGTCGGTGCCGTGGCCGCGATTGGTGTCCACGAGCGTGGCATTCAGCATGAAGCGCTGGCCATCCGGCAGAATCAGATTCTCAGGAAAGATCGCGATGGTCGGCTTGCCTGCGATGCGGCGCGGTTCGGTCGACTTGGTCACCCGGCCTTCGATGGTGGTGCCGACGGGAATGACCGTCTTGCCGTCCATGACGACCGCTTCCGTGACGCGCGCCGAGAACGGGTCGCCCGCTTTGGAACTGTACGTCGCGAGCGTGGTGTCGAGTTTCATCTTGACCGCTGTGCCGGTCGGCAGCGAAGTCTGCGCCGGCGCGAACGATGCCATCAGCAGCAAGCTAGCGAGAACGATAAGTTTCTTCATGGCGACCTCCTAAATTGTTACTGCAATTCCGAGCCCGAGTTTGCACTACCGATCTCTCCTACCGCACGCAGCACCTCATCAATCGGCGCCCGGTCGTGCTGGCCCGCGCCGCGATAGATGTAGCGCACCACGCCTCCGCGATCGATCACCAGCGTCGCGGGATGCGCGATGTTCAAGGCATCCAGAGAAAGCGCATTGTGCAGCCCGTACGCCTTCGTCACGGTGCGATCCTCGTCGAGTAAAAACGGCCACGACACCGGATGCTTCTGCAAAAACGTGCCTGGCTTCCACACGCCATCGCGCATTTCCGCAGCGATGAACGCCAGCTGTGCTCCGGTGGCTGCAATCTTCGCTTTCTCCGACTCCAACTGAGCCATGCGCTTGGCGCAATTCGGTCACCAGGTCCCGCGCAGAAACTCGAGGATCAGTGGACCTTGATCGAGAAAGCCGCCGAGGCTGAACATGCCCTCGCGGTTAGCCGCGGAGAGCGAAAAGTCCGGAGCCTTCGAGCCGATTTCAAGCGTGTCGGTGCGGTTCATCACCTTGAGACGACTTTAAGCGAGGTGAAATTCAGGAACAATAACGGACGGGGTACGGGAGGTACCAACGGCGTCAAGGGGGCAAAATTCAAAACAGCGAGTGGATGGTACGGTTATTTGCGGAAGACGGTTTTTCGCCGGGGCCCGGCCTGCGTTATTACGCGTACTTAAGCGGCCGCTCCTCCATGGTTTTCCAGAAGTAGGCGAGGATAATAATGCTGGAGATCGCCGCGTACGCACACCACAACGAGGTGAACGCGTACCGCCGCACTGCCATCACAACCAGCAGGATCGCGAGGTTAGCCGCGCCGAAGACCACCATCATCTTGATCTTCGAAAAAAACAGCGACCCGCAAGTCGCAATCACATAGAGCACGGCCACTGCCGTGTTGTTGGTCGCCTGATTGATATAAACGATGCTGTTTCCCTGGACGTAAACGTCGGTCGGAAAGGCCGTCGAGCGCCCACAAAATATAAAGTGTCGTCCCGCCGCCGAGCACGACAAAGGGCAGCATGCGCTGGCGGCTCTTGCGGTCCGCCTCGAACAGATAGACGCTGAGCGGCAGCAGCAGCGGCAGCAATCCCTGCGCATAAAGCATGAACGCCGCGCCCATGTCGTGCGTGACTGCCGGCGAGAAAATGCCATCCAGGCCGAGCCAGACGAATCCCTCAATGAACTGATGAATGGCAAAGAGCGTGGGCAACGCCGCGAACATCAATTCGCGCCGGTGCCTCACGCGCGTCAACGTGACCACGCCGGCGGCGGCCAGAACTCCGCTGCCCACAAAGTTCGCGGTAGCTGAAAAGCACACGGGTCGTTTTCTCCGTTGCGAGGATTAAAGATCGCGTCGATTACAAAACATGTCGACTAAAGACTGCTGCGATTGAAGTTTACGAAGATTACGCCGTTCCTCGCCGAACGGAAAGGATTTCTGGCGCAGGCGATTTCCGAGCGATGTCACAGCGTCGCATGGCTGAGCACACAGACCAGGTTTTCCAGCGTCCGATATAATTTCGCTTTACAAAATAAAAATCGGAAGAACAAGGACGCACTTATGCCCATTACCAGCATTGCCGAAGTCCGTGGACGCCAGGTGCTTGACTCGCGTGGCAATCCGACCGTGGAAGCGGAAGTATTTCTCGATGGCGGCGCCAGCGCGCGGCCATTGTGCCGAGTGGCGCATCCACCGGCGAACATGAGGCTGTCGAACTGCGCGACGGCGACAAGACGCAGTATCTCGGCAAGGGCGTTTTGCAGGCGGTCGCAAACGTCAATGGCGAAATTGCGGATGTCCTGGCCGGTTTCGACGCCGCCGATCAGCGCGGGCTTGACGCGAAGATGATCGAACTCGACGGCACGCCGAATAAAGCCAGGCTGGGTGCGAATGCGATTCTGGCTGTGTCGATGGCGGCGGCGCGCGCGTCAGCGAATGCCTGCGACCTGCCGCTCTATCGTTATCTCGGCGGCGCGGCGGCGAACATCTTCCGGTGCCGATGATGAATATTTTGAATGGCGGCGCGCACGCCGACAACAACGTCGACTTCCAGGAATTCATGGTCATGCCAGTCGGGCGCGCCGTCGTTTTCGGAGGCGCTGCGCTGGGGCGTGGAAGTGTTTCACACGCTCAAAGGCGTGCTGAAAAAGCGCGGCTACAACACCGCTGTCGGCGACGAGGGCGGATTTGCTCCGTCGGTGAAGTCGAATGTCGAGGCGATTGAAGTCGTGCTGGAAGCGATTCAGCAGGCCGGCTACAAGCCCGGCGAGGAGATTGCCATCGCGCTCGATCCGGCGGCGAGCGAGTTTTATCAGGATGGCAAGTACGTGTTCAAGAAGTCAGACAAGTCGGCGAAGAGTTCGGACGACATGGTGCGCTTCTGGGCGAAGTGGGTGAACGACTATCCGATCGTTTCGCTGGAGGATGGGCTGTCAGAGAATGACTGGGAGGGCTGGGCCGCGCTGACGAAGGAACTGGGCGGGAAGATTCAGCTGGTGGGCGACGACATTTTTGTGACCAACATCGAAATTTTCGGCCGGGGAATCGACGAGGGAATTGCCAATTCGATTCTGATCAAACTCAATCAGATTGGCACCGTCAGCGAGACGCTCGACGCGATTGACCTCGCGCGCCGCAATGGATACACGTCGGTGATCTCGCATCGCTCGGGCGAGACTGAAGACGCGTTTATCGCCGACCTGGCGGTCGCGACGGGCGCGGGACAGATCAAGACTGGATCGGCTTCGCGCACGGATCGCATCGCCAAGTACAACCAGTTGCTGCGGATTGAAGAAGAGTTGGGGGACGGGGCGCGGTTTTTGGGGATTGGGGCGCTGAACTATCATGTCTGATTGGGGCGGAGGTTGCCCGTGATTGCTGCGGTGGTTGTCGTCCTATTTTCGATTATCCCCGGATTAATGATCGCTGAGGCCATCGCGGATCGACGTCGGCTAAATAAATGGAGATCTCACCACCCTGTGCTCGACGATGCTCAGTTTCTTTCAATGATTGGAGACGTCCCTGCTAGCCGGGAGGCAGTGCTTAGGGTGCGCGAGGAAATCGGGCGCGCCACAAAAATACCTGCGAATCTGATCGCAGCCAACGATGAAATCCGTGAGTTGGAAAGGGTTGGTCGTCCTACTCACTCTTCGGTGATCGATTACTTCACAGACTTACTCGTGGAAGCTTCGGACGACGAATACTCACTGACTACAGTCCGCGACTACGTTGTTGAATTTGCGCCTCAACTGAAGTAGCGATTAAGTTAAGAAAGGTATAATTGTTGGCATGAGCGACTCGGAAATCATTTTCTCAGTGCAGGAGTCTCCCGAGGGGGGCTATGAAGCCCAAGCGTTGGGCCAGGCAATTTTTACCCAAGCCGACAGCATGGAAGAGTTGAAGCGCAACGTGCGCGAGGCGGTCCAGTGCCATTTCGATGAAGGTAAGGCGCCAAGCGTGATCCGGCTGCACATGGTTCGAGACGAGGTTATCCAGGCTTGAGGCTGCCTCGTGATCTTTCTGGTCACGATCTCGTTCGTCTGTTGCGACGGTATGACTACTATCCTACGCGGCAGGTTGGAAGCCACCTACGGTTGGAAACGAAACTCCGCGGCTACTCACACCACGTCACCGTCCCAGATCATGACAACCTGCGCGTTGGAACATTAAACGCGATCCTTTCTGAGGTGGCTGATTACCTGAAGATGGATCGCTTGGACCTGGCGAGGGAACTCTTCGAAAGATGACGTGACCCAAAATCTCTCACCTTTCAATTCGCGTGACTCGGTACAATCGCAGTATGAAAGTTTCTGTCAACGAGGCGAAGGATCGGTTCTCCGAGATGCTCGACCGTCTCGCAATCGGGGACGAGGTCATCATCACGGACGCGGGAGAGCCAGTCGCTAAGCTTGTCCGGATCAAACCGACCACCAGTAAACGCCGGGAGCTCGGCTCCGCCAAGGGCGAGTTCACCGTCCCCGAAGGCTTCAACGATCCCCTACCCAAGGAAATCGAAGATCTCTTCTGGAAGTGATCCGAGTCGATCCGCGTAAATCTGTAGCAAATGAACTCGAATCCAAAACCTAGAATCCCATCCTGTCGTCCGCCGAGGGCCCGTAAGTCGCCGGCACCGGCGTTTCATTCAATCGCAAATACACGCCGAGTTGGGCGCGGTGGTGCACCAGGTGATTCAGGAACATCTGCCGGTAGGCCATGAAGCGCGATCCGGCAAAGATCGTGTTGTCCCCGATACAAAGCTTCCAGGGCTGGGTCCAGGCTTCATCGGGAGTGCTCTTCAGGGCGGCGCGAGTCTTGGCCGCTCCGGCATCGAACGTATCGACTAATTGCGCCGTCGACTCGAAGGGCAGCGCGGGTGGATTTGCTTTTCGCAAAATCAAGCTCAGGAGTGGTCAGGATGGTCAGGCCAAAGCCAGTCAACTCCGCGACGTGGGGCGCCAACTTGCCGAGCGCCATGGATTTGGGATGAGGCGCGAAGTCCTTCTTGTCTTCTGGAACTCGTTCCAGCATGGTGCGCGTTTTTTTGATTTCCTCATCGAATTCGGAGAGAAGAAGTTCGTTGATCATGTCTTATCCTCGGAGGTGATTTCTGCAATAGTATGAGATGTGCGGCTGCAGGAAGCGATTCAGTCTATCTGCTGAAGTTCCGCGAGTGAAGTTCCGTCGGGCCCTAATCCGCGAGAATCGGTGTGAATCCGCGGCAAGAGAATTTGATTTAGTTACAAGCCAGGAGCTGCCCTTGCGTCCTAAACCTCTCGTCCTGATCATCCTCGACGGCTGGGGATACCGCGCCGAAACCAAAGCCAACGCCATCGCGCTGGCGCGCAAGCCGACCTATGACCGGTTGCTGCGCGAGTATCCGAATACGCTCATTCACACCAGCGGGCCGTTTGTCGGACTGCCCGAAGGGCCAGATGGGCAACAGCGAAGTTGGCCATCTGAACATTGGCGCCGGGCGCATCGTGCACATGGACATCACGCGCATCGACCTGATGATCCAGAACGGCGAATTCTTCTCGCATCCCGTGCTGGTCGAAGCGATGAAGACATGCCCGCACCAGCGGCCGCAAGCTGCATCTCTTCGGACTCGTCTCCGACGGCGGCGTGCACTCGCGGCAGGAGCATCTTTACGCGCTGCTGAAAATGGCCAAGCAGCAGGGCGTCGATCGCGTGTTCGTGCATGCCTTCATGGATGGGCGCGACACGCTGCCGACCAACGGCGCTGGATACCTCGAACAACTTCAGCAGAAGATGCGCGAGTACAACTGCGGCCAGATCGCGACCGTCAATGGCCGCTACTACGCCATGGATCGCGACCGGCGCTGGGAGCGCATCGCGAAGGCCTATGACGCGATGGTGAACGGCAAGGGCGAAGGCGGAACATACGCCGATCCGGTGCAGGGCATGAAGGAGTCATATAACCGGGGTGTGACGGATGAGTTCGTGGTGCCGTTTGTTTGCACTAATAAAGATGACGAGGCGCGCGCCGTCTTGGTAAAAGACGCGGGCACAATCGGCGACGACGATTCCTGCATCTGCTTTAACTTTCGCGCCGACCGTGTGCGCGAGATCACGCGTGCTCTCTGCCGCAATAGCGGACTGAATGAGCACGGCGGAAGCGATTTGCCGGGCGCGGCGGATCTTGACGCGACCATTCCCGCGTGACCGCGTGCCGAAGAATCTCAAGTACGTTTGCATGACGCGCTACGACAAGAACTTCAGTTTGCCGATCGTGATTCCTCCCGAGTCGATGGCGAACATTCTGGCGAACGTGATGGGCGGTCAGAACATGCGCAACCTGCGCGTGGCCGAGACGGAGAAGTATGCGCACGTTACGTACTTTTTTAATGGCGGAGTTGAGCAGCCTTTTCCGGGCGAAGATCGGGTGATGATTCAGTCGCCGAAGGTGGCGACTTACGACCTGAAGCCCGAGATGAGCGCGGCCGGAATTGCCGAAGCCGTCGTCAAGGCCACGAATGACGGCACGTTTGACGTCATCATCGTGAACTTCGCCAACGCCGACATGGTCGGGCATTCGGGCAAGATCGAGCCGACGGTAAAGGCAGTTGAGACGGTGGACGCCTGTCTGGGCGACGATTGAGAAGGCGGTGCGCGCTCGGGGCGGGGCGATGCTGATTACGGCCGATCATGGCAATGCCGAGATGATGATTGACCCCGCCACCGGCGGACCGCATACCGCGCACACGACCAATCCGGTGCCGTTCATAGTGATGGCCGAAGATGCGAAGCAGTACACGCTGAAGCCGAACGGCTCGCTGCGCGATATTTCACCGACGATTCTTGGGATGCTCGGTCTTTCCGAGCCCTCGGAAATGACCGGAGTTGATTTGCGCTTGCTGCGAAAATCTTAAACCGCTGAGGACGCTGAGAACATCCGGGGATCGCGGAGAAACACGGCGCGCGCTGCGCCTCACTCCAGCGGAACTCCTGCGCTTAGGCAGGTTGCAGCTTTGCCGTCGGCTGCGTAGCGAAGAACTGCCGATTCGTTGGAGCAGAAAGCTCTCATGCCTGACTCGGGACCGACTGGAACGGCGGTCGCTTGATATTTTGAAGCGGGGCGGGCGTCGCATCCGCTGATGGAGAAGATGTATCCATTCTTCTGGCCGCTTGCCAGTACATCGTCGATCAGCATGGCTTGCTCCGGCCTGGGCTCATTGCCGGCGCTTGAGCCTCCGAGTTCCGCGAGCTTGCAGGTGAATCCTCGATCGGAGTAGGTGGCCGCGTAGCTAATCTCAGCCGTGTTGAGGGTGCGCAGATTTGCCACGGAGATGCTCTCGGAACGCTTGTTTTGCTCTTTTTGCAGGCCCTTGAGATATTCCACATCGCCGAGAGGGGCGCGAAGCGTCACGGCCATCTCGGTCAGCTTCCAGACCTCGTTCTCTTGCTTCATGAGGAACGTGAAGCGGGGAACGACCGGCAATGATTGCAACTCTCCCTGTAGATACAGACGGGCGGAAAGTTCGATCTCGTCCACATCGCCCATGAGGTCGTCGCGCTCAACCAGGATTTCAATCTTTTGCTGCTGCTGCGCCGGTTCCATCGAAAACAAAATCGGGCCTGCGTCAAACGTTTCGAAGTGCTTTTGATTTGCGGTCAGCCCGGTGCTGAAGTTCACAATCTCGCGGAGAAAATCCGAACTGGATACATCGCCTCCGTGCAGCAGAGCTTTGCGCGTGACGTCGGGCAAATGCTTTTCGAGCGCCCCAGGTTTGGGGGCGATAAACATCTCGAGGAGGGCCTGCCGGGCCGTCTGCGGAGGAGCCTGAGGCTGCGGCTGGGCGAGGGCAAGTTGGATGGGGGCGAGAAATACAAACAGGATCACACTGAGCGTGCGCATGGGGACCTCATCGCTGCTTAGTACAAATCGTACAGAATTCACCGTTCTCAATAAGTGACTCCGGTCACGCTGGGAAGTTCCCGTTTCGATGAGAAATGCTGCGTTCGACCAGGCGAACGAACGGGAGGGCTTCATGTATCATTCGCGCGTCGGAGGATGATCAACTTATGCAAAGAAATATGCCATCTGGCGGTGAGGAAATTCTGGCGGGACGCTACATTGCCAGCCTGGGTACGCTGAACGAAGACGGGTCCATTCACCTTACCGCGGTTTGGTATCTGTTTGATGCGGGCTGTTTGTATGTGGCGACTTCCGGGCGGAGCCGCAAGGCTCGCAACGCCGCGGCCCGCCCCAGAGCCACGCTCATGGTGGACGCCAGAAAGGCCGCGTCAGAGCGGGGGCTGGTGGCCATGTGCACCGTTGAAGTTGTCGCAGGCGAAAACTCAAAAGAGATCAACGCGCGTATTCACGCTCGCTATATGAGTCGAGGCTGCGCTGGCTGATCCGCGCGCAGGCGGTACCATGACGGCGATGGACGACATCACTTTGAAGCTGACTCCCGCCGGCTGGTATACATGGGACATGCGCGTTCTCGATGAGGCCGTTTTTGGGGGAGCGATGAAAACGCCGGGCTACATGCTTCCGCTTGATTAAGGCCGCAGCGGCGCTCGTGATGAAGCGGCAGATATTCTTTTTAGATGGCCCAACGGCCCGATCCCACGATGACTAAGCTTGTTATCGCCGTCCATCATTTTTTCGATCAGTGGAATGCGCCGGATTGGTTTCCTGAGCGTTTGCGGGCCGATTTTCCGCAGCTCACGGCCGTTCAGCTTCCCGACTATAAAAGACTAGACGCGGAAATCCGTGATGCTGAAATTCTGATCGCCTGGTCGATTCGTCCCGAGCAGATAAAGGCCGCAACCAAGCTGCGCTGGATTCACTCGCCCGCAGCCGCTGTGCATCAACTGATGTTTCCCGAGCTGATCGAGAGCGGCATCGTGCTGACGAATGCTCGCGAAGTGCATGGGCCGGTGGTCGCCGAGCATGCGATTGCGCTGATCTTCGCGCTGGCCAAGAAGATTCCGGGATCGGTCGAGCTTCAGCGGAAGCATGTTTGGGGGCAGCAGATTTTGTGGGATGAACTTCCTCGCATTCGGGAGGTTGCCGGTGCAACATTGGGAGTCGTCGGACTCGGTTCGATTGGACGGCCGCTCGTGAAGAACGCGAAGGCTCTCGGCATGCGCGTGGTGGCTGTGCGCGAGCATCCGGAGAAGGGAAGTGACGGCGCGGATGTTGTTTTAGGCCCGGACGGAATGCGCGAACTTTTCCGGCAGTCCGATTATGTCGTGCTGGCTGCGCCCGTCACTGAAAGCACAAAGGCCGTCGCCAACGCCGATCATCTCGCGCTGATGAAGGCAGGCGCTTGCCTGATCAATGTCGGACGCGGGCTGCTGGTCGACGAGACCGCGCTGGCTGCGGCGCTGCGCGAAAAGAGGATTGGTGGAGCTGCTTTGGATGTATTTCCCGCGGAGCCGCTGGCGGAGGATTCTCCGCTGTGGGAGTTGCTGAATCTGCTGATTACTCCGCACACGGCTGCACTTACTGACAAGTTATGGGAGCGGCATTACGCGCTCTTCTCGGAGAATCTGCGGCGGTATTTGGGCGGAGAGGCGCTGCTGGCGGTGGTGGATAAGAGGAAGGGATATTGAGAAGCTTTCCCGCATTACCGCGTGTCCACGCCAAATCCCAATATCGCCGTCACTTCCACCGGCACGTTCCCGCGAAATGCCGGGCGGAATTTCCAGCTTTGCAGTGCGACCAATATCTTGCTGGTCGTCTCAGCCGCGCCTGGTTCCAGCACTTTCACATTCTTGAGAAGCCCCGAGCGATCCAGCGTGCAGGCTAGAATTACGCGGGTCGCACGGAGATTATGGGGAAGTTCTTTCCGCATCGCTTCGGGAGCGCTGAGCTCTTCGCCGCTCGGATGCGCGGCGGACGCTGGATCGGAATATTGCATCACCGCCGTCCCGATCGAAGTGTCGATATAGATGGAATAATTCTTGCCCTTGAGGAATCCGTAGTAACCGGTGCCGAAGGCTCCGCCCGAGCGCGCGCCCGCTTCAACCGTCGCTTCGAATCCCTTGTGCGGGCTCGTTGACGAGCGTCCCGGTCCGGTCGGCGCGTTGCCATTCGCAGGGCCGAAACTCGGCAGCGTGATCGTCGTCGTACCGCCTTCCACCGAGACGCCTGGCATCGCGGGAGTGCCGCTGGTTCCGCTGCCGGCGCCTCCTGGACCTGGATAGGGCGAGATTCCGCCGCGCGCGTTGGCGTCGGAGCCTCGGCCTGCGCCTTCTCTTCCAGCGCCTGAGCCCTCGCCTGAGAGTCCGCTGCCCGGGCCGTTTCCGCGGCCTATGCCGGTTCCGCCGCCGCTGCCTCCGAGGCCGCTCTTCGCCGTGCCTTCGGGAGACATCGCGATCGCTCCTCCGCCGTTTGAATTCGGCAGGCCTACTTTCGATCCGGGATGGCTGGAGACTACAACTCCATTTCCGGCGGCGTTTCCGTTGTTGCCGGGCGGAGCTACCGACGAGCCTAAGTCGAGCGGACTTCCCGTGCCGTTGCCTTTGTTGCCGTGTCCGCTGCCGGTGAGCGCTCTTCCTCCTCCAGCGCCTCCAACCGTTGGAGGCGGGGGAACTACGGCGTTCGCTTCCAGTCCAGATCCGCGTGTTCCGCCGCGACCGTTTCTGTTCCCGCCGTTTGGTGCGCTTCCTCCATTCCCGCTGGAGTTGCTGTTGATGCTCTCGGCCGGCGGAACTGCCTGGGTTGCGAGCGATCCTGATCCAGATCCTGTTCGCGATCCGCTCACTGACGCTGATGGTAGAGGCGGAACTGGTTGCGAGCGCAGATCGCCGCTGCGGGCGCTTCCCCAACTATTGAGATCGTGGCTTACTTGCGATGGCGGTGGAGCGACGACGGTTGGCGCGGGCAAGGACAGTTTTGCGATAGATGAAGCTGCCAGATCACGCTGCGGCGCGGAAACTGGCGGCGCGACCACGTCGGTCGTCTGCGAGAGCTGTGCGCGTGAGCTGGCTAAATCGCGCGGCGTTTGAGTTGGAGGGGGCGCGACCACCGTGGACGCAATCGTATTCGACGCGCGCAGCTTGTCAGGTGCCACGTTGGGCGCGGGCGCGATGAGAGTTGGATTGATGGCGCTCGCAGCGCGGCGATCGTCGTGGCTCACATCTGGAGCGGGCGCGACTACGCTCGCGCTCAGGCTTGTCTGATTGCGGTTTGCGGCAGAATTAAGGTCGCGATTCACATTGGGCGCCGGCGCAATCGGACTGACATTCGGCAAAGTCGAAGTTGGCGCGCGTAAAGACGATTGCAGGCCTTCTGCTGGTCGCGGTCCGGGAATGGGCTTGAACGCCAGCAGATTCGCAACCGCCGAGTCGCTGTGGGGCAGATTGAGTTTCGGAGCGTCCGCAACCGTTTCGCCGGGCTTGTCTCCGCGCGCGACCTTAATGGTCTGCGTGCGGTGATGGGCTTGCTGTCCGCCGGCTCGGCCTGACTTGCCGCTTTGCGCTCCTCCGCGATCGGCGGTTTGCGGGAGCTCGTCTCCGGAGTAGTAAATTACATCCCATTTAGGGCGAGGCGGAGGAACGAAGGGCTGCAAACTGGCGATGCGCGCGGGAATCACGATGAGCGCGATCAGCAGCAGGCACTCGAGTACCCACGAGACGAGGATTCCGCGATAGGGAAAGATTCCGACGGGAGCTTCTCCGGCGAGCGCTTCGGGAGAGCGCGCGAGCGCGGGACGCAGGGCGGTCTTGAATTCTTCCCAGGGGGAAGACCATTCGACCAGCAGGCGGAGTTCGGGCCATTGGGTAACGGATTCGGGAATGGTTTCGACTTCAGGCACAGATGTTGAGGGGCCCTTTGGGAATTGAGTTGATCTTACCGCGTTTGCTCCACTTTCTCCCAGAGAAGTCCCGCTCGGCTCTGGTATAATCCTCGGACTGCGGGCTGCAGTGAGCGGCAGCCTCTGACGAGCGGGCGATCCTGCTTACGAAGACCTCCCGCCGAGATCCTCAATCCACGGCGGTTCTCGATCTATAGTCTTTAGGCTTTGCCGTGGCACGTTTTTTCGCGCAGGACTATGAGAAACATGCGCCGCGCAGCTTCTTTGCTTTGACTCTTTGCCAATACAGGCTGCGCCAATGTGTTTGCATGACTGGAGGAGCTATCCTGGTGCGGTTATCGCCTCACGCTATATTTCCTGGGATCCCCCGCCGCTGCCTTGCTTGCCTGGTCGCCTTGTTGCTGGTCGTCGAAATTTCCGCACTCGCGCAGGATCATGTCCCCCCGATGCCACTTATCAATGTTGGGTCGGACTTTGGTTTCTCGCAAATTGATTTCGCGCAAACGTATCTTGACGTGCAAGCCAAGAGTGCGAAGGACAAGGAGAAAAGAGAACGAGAGAACAAGGAACTGATCGCTTCCGGCGTCCTGTCGGCGCTCGACCTCGAGGCTCCGAACTATGCAATTGAACAGTTCAACCGCGCCGCAAGCTTACTGATGGCGCAAAAATCGAAGAAAGCGATTCAATACCTGCAAGGGCGCTCGCGGCCTATCCCCGATTCGTCCTCGCACACATCGATCTCGGACTTGCCTATCTCGATCAAGGTGACAGCGTTCGCGCAAAGAGTGAGTTTGAAACCTCGGCGAAGCTGGATGACAAGTTTGCGGGGGCATTTCTGAACCTTGGACGGTTGGCTTTGTCTGTGAACGATTTTGCAACGGCGCAGGCGCAGCTGGGGAAAGCGGCTTCTCTCCGTCCTGGAGATGCCCACATCCTTGCGGCCCTTGCTTACGCTGAGAACGGAAATCGTTCCTACAAAAATGCCCTGGACACAATCGAGCGCGTCCACAGGCTTGATCACAAAGATGTGGCAAATGTGCATTACGTGGGCGCGGCCGCCGCGCTGTCGCTGAATGACGCTGGAACGGCGGAGCGCGAACTGAACCTTTTTCTTAGGGAGGATCCAACCAACGCGTTTTCGCCAGCCGCACGAGAGCATTTGGCAATCCTTGTTCACAATCGAGAGGGTAGCCGTCAGGCCGCGAATGCGCGCCAAGCAATGATCACGACCAACGGCTTGAGGTTGAGAACGTTTCCCACCACGGACAGGTTGAAGGAGCAGTTAAGTTCCCTTGGCAACGGGCAGGAGAGCCAAGCATGCGATGACTGCGACATTCCAGCCTCGGCGGATGTGGCCCCGAGCGGTGACGACCCGAGCGCCACTTTAAGTCTCCCGCCAAATTTTGCAGGGGTTGGCAGCGAGACTTGGACGATTCGCAGGAATGTGGATGAGGTGGCCGTTTTCTTCGGTGTTAGCAGGCACGGACGAATGGTCAACGATCTGGAGGCCTCTGACATTCAGATTCTTGATGCCAACAAGCCGCCGGAAAAAGTTTTAGAATTTTCCCCGCAGTCCAAGCTTCCTCTCCGATTGGCCCTTCTAATAGATACCAGCGGTTCAGTGAACGAGCAGTTTTCATTTGAGAAACGCGCCGCGACTGCATTCGTCAGGAAAGTATTGAGCAGCGCGTCTGACCTCGGCTTCGTTGCGGGATTTTCCAGCCAAACGACGGTGACCCAGGATTTCACTTCCGACCAGGCCCAACTGGCAAGCGGCATTGAGAAGTTGACAAACCAAGGGGGAACAGCTCTTTTCGACGCGGCGTCATTCGCGTGCACGAAGCTGGCGGAATATCCCGACGGCGACCGGGTCGCAAGAGTTGTCGTCATTCTAAGTGACGGCGAAGACAACTCCAGTCACAGCACGCTGAAACGGGCTCTTGAGATTGCAGAGAAGACGGGGGTGACGATCTACACGATCAGCACCAAAGAGGAGACGGGCGAGAAAACGGACGCTGACAGGATATTGGAAACACTGGCCGAGCGCAGCGGAGGAGAAGCCATGTTCCCACACGATATCGTATCGCTGCGGCAGGCTTTGGGTAAGCTGCACGACGTCATTCGCAGCCGGTACTTCGTCGCGTATAAGGCGGCCGACTTCGAGCCAAACGGAAGCTATCGTGCGATTCGTATTATCGCCGCAAAAACCGGCCAACGATTGCGGGTCAAAGCTCGCAAAGGCTACTACGCGCGCCTGGAAACCAACCCGCACTAGGATAGTCGAAAGCAAAAGCAGATGCGGGTTTCCGCCGGCTAATTGCTTTTGACGGCTTTCCCGGACCTAGCCTACACAACCTCTGCCGAAAGCCGCTCCACAGTTTGTGTTAAAACGGCTTGGCCACGGACCGGACGAGCAAGCTAAAGAGGCGGTTCAGCGATGGAGGTGGGAACCTAGTTTGGAGGAAGAAAAACCGACAGAGCACAAGGTAAGTGTTGTAGTTTCTTTTCGCTTGCACGAGTAGCATCCTCACGCCGCAAGAACTGGTTTCCTTTACGCTCGGAACCCCGTTTGTTTCAGGATGCCGAGCACTGGGCCAGGCGGGCCGCCCCTTCGGAGCTGCTTTCAATTCTGGGTTCTGCCGTTTCTGCGCGGCTTCCTGGCGATCCTGTGCTGAACTCTTTGAGTGTAGTGCAGTCAGGACGGCGGCTGGATTTCTGGCGATGACCGTCAGGAGGGTGTGCGCCGGGGCTTCGCGGTTTTTTTCTTTCTGACGAACTCGGGGATCGATCGGAGTGGCAAAGCTGTTGGAGTGTCGAAGCTGCCAAAATATCAAAGCTGCCGGAGTATCGAAGCCGCCTTGCGGACTCGACGGTAATATCGCACTGTCTGCGAGTTCCGATCCGCGCCGTCTTCTTTCTTACGTAAAGCGGGCGTTAGCAGAGTGCCGTGGACCTCGCGCGCCGAGGTTGCGTTTATGACTCGGGTCACATTGGACGGAGTGATTCCGCCCCCTGGCATGACGCTCAGGCGGCCTCTGGCGTCCTTTACCAGCCTCGCGAGTGTGGAGAGCGCTTTGGTTGCTTTCGGACGGCCGCCGGAGGTGAGCAGGCGCGTGGCTCCGGTTCGAATGACCGCCTCCAGGGAATCGCACGAGGTGTTGCGCGAAATATCGGTCTCGTCAAAGGCGCGGTGGAAGGTCACCGGAAGGGGATGCGCAAGTTCCACTAGTTGGCCAGTGCGGGCGACGTCAACGTGAGAGTTTTGGTCGAGGATGCCGACCACGATGCCATCCATATTCAGGTCTTTGGCGGTTTGAATAGCTTGGCGCATGACCCGGAACTCGCTTGCCGAATACACGAAGTCCCCCGGCCTGGGGCGAATCAGCACGTGGATCGGAATTTGCAATTGCTTGCGGGCAGTTTCCATCAGACGCGGGCCCGGGGTGAGGCCGCCGCAGTTTAGATCGCTGCATAGTTCAATGCGACCGGCGCCGGCGCGTTGGGCGGCTAGCGCGTAGTCGAGCGAAGTCACGCAGATCTCAAGCAGGACTTGATTGTGCAAATTCGGGGTGAGCGGCGCCGATAAGAGTTCGTGCAAACGGTTAGATTTCCGGGCGGTTATTTTGTTGTGGATTTGTTCCCTCTCACGGTTGGCTGGGCTTGCTCCCTATGCGGCGAGCTTCTTTCTTAAGGTGCGCCTGCCTGGTTTTGGGAGCGGGTTCGAAACGTTTGTCGAAATAAGTAATAGTATTGCGCGCGACTACGTCATCGCGGCGTCGGAGTGAGACCGCGATCTGAGGGCTTGCGGTCGGAGTTCCGGGCTTCGCGACTTGCGCTTCTTTCAGCGCGTTGCTGGACTTGCTTTCCAAGTCCAAGGCAGGCAGCGGCCACGGTACAGCCGAGCCTTGTCCCGAATCTATTGCCGGGTCTTTTTCGGCAGCGGCGTGGCTCAACGGGTTCGCGCCGGTTGACGCCGCGGTTCCCGCTCGTGGTGCTTCGGAACTTTGCGCGCCGGTTTTACTTCTACTATGCACACTGAACTCGAGTCCTAAGGCCAGCAGCACCACACCGGCGAAAGCCAGAGTAGCGCGCCAAGGCCAGCCCGCAGAACGATCGCGGCGCTGCGCCGCCTGTGTGGGCCGAATAATCGTGGACTGGGCCATGGCCGACTGAGGAATTGCCGCATCATCGACCGCGAAATAGGCTGGGGGTTCCGCCGGTGTAGGCGACAAAACCTGCGGCGCAATTAGAGTCGTGACTTCCTCTGGATCGATTTCAGGACCGAGTTCGCGATTGGGCAGGGTCTCGACTGCCGGAGAAACGATACTGGGGGCCAGTTGTGGAGGTTCCTCGAGCAGTTCATTAGTTTTAGCTTTAACTTTGTCCGCGATGCCCGGCTCAGTGTCGAAGCTGACCGGCTCGCCCCGGGACTCAACCGGTTTTTCGAGCTGCGGCGGCCGGCGCATGAGGTCCAGCACCGGTGCTTTCAAATGATGCACGAATTCGAGAGAAGCCGTGCGCTCGCCACCGTGTGCTGCCACGTTCGCGATCAGCTGATTCCCGAGACCGGCGTCAACGCGCAATTCCAGATCGGCAATATTGTCGGGGACTTTGTCGGGAGAAACGATTTCGACGGTATAGCCGCGGGCAAGCAGAACCAGCGCCAGCTCCTGCGAGCAGGTGTGAGAGCGCGTAATGATTCTTGCCAGCGCCATAACTGCTGTTTAAGCACTTATCCTGCCATGCGGGTGAAGGGGAACCCTCTAAATCGGAATCTTCACTTTAGAACCCAAAACTCCTAGGTTGTAACACTTTTAGTCTGGGATTTCCTTCTTGACCGCAAAAACGGCGGCAAGCGCCCTCCATCTATGTTCTTGTCAATGTGAAACAATTTTCATTGCCAACAATAGTATTCCTTTGGGTGGCTGTTGGCGTAAGATATCGCGCTTCGAAGCGGCCTGCCAGCAGGCGGGCGGGCAGGTTCTGCGAAGCTTGGGCGTGAGATTATCGTTACAAAACAGAACGAGTTCGGGTTGGGTATCTGAAGGACGGATTTTTCTTTTACAGGGTGATATGAAGGTCGGGCCATTTTCGGCCGATAGGGTAAAGAAGAGGTATAGCGATTCGCTCCATGTTCGTTATGTTTGCCATTACGGGTGCTACCACGGTGATGCTTCGGTTCGCGGGCGGGATTGCCGGCGTGATCGCGCTGTTCTGGCTGATTCGGGTGTTGTTTGACCGGCTGGATAAGAGGGTTGGATAGCACAAGCTGTCAACTTCTTCTCCGCGGATGCACGCGGATGCACGCGGATTTTCTTTTTGGTTTCGATGCGATTGCGGAGACGGGGCGGGCCCCGTCTCTTCCAGAGAAATGGATTGGCTATCCGCTCAGGCGCCGGTCCCAGTGTGCTCTGGGAGATTGCCTTCCAGCAGATCATGCAGGCGGCTTGCCGGACAGCGCAGGCCTACGAAGAAGCTGCCGAACAGGGCGTAGACGGCGCTTACGTGATCGAAGCGCATTTCGTAGATTAATTTTTTGAAGACCAGGGGATCGTCGGCGAAGAGGTCTACGCCCCATTCCCAGTCGTCGAAGCCGATGGAGCCGGTGATGATTTGTTTCACTTCTCCGGCGTAGCGGCGGCCGACCATTCCGTGCTCGTTCATCTGGCGCTGGCGCTCTTCCATGGGGAGCGTGTACCAGTTCTTGTCTTCGCCGCGCAGGCGGTTCATGGGATAGAAACAAACGTAGCGGTTGGGCGGCATGGCGGGGAACAGGCGCGGCTTCATCGCTTCTTTCTGGCGCAGGATCGATTTCGTCGATCACCTCTTTCCATTCTTTCGAGTGCGGTTCTACGCCGCGCTCGGCAAGTGTCTTGTAGGTCTTGAGGCTCGACTCGTAGAGACCGAGTTCGATGACGGAGAGATAGGAAGATTGCGGCTCGAGGAAATCGCTGAGACGCGTGCGCGCGAGGTCGAGTTCGGCCTGGTTGAGATCGGCGAAGTTTTCGCGGAAGTGGACGAACATTAAGTCGCCTTTGTGACCGATCAGGGAGAAGAGCGCGGACTGGCCGTTCTGGTTAGCTTCCATTTTGGAGAGGAGAGTGGAGGCTTCGGCGGCAATCTCGCGGCGGTCAGATTCGGTTAGGGCGCGCCAGGCGGTCCAGCGGAAGCGCATCATCTGATGCAAGGTGGCGTAGCCTTCGAGCGTCAGCGGGACGGCTGGGAGTTGAGCGGCTTCAACGGGCGCGGCTGCGGGATGAGTGGGATGCATTTGGGTATTGTAATCGGGTGATCGGGGGATCGGATCATCGGGGTGATCTAAAGTCAAAAGAGTTTGATCTTAGACCACCCGATCGTTCGATGACCCGATCACCCGATGGTCGTGGGTATCCTTTGCGCTACGGGGCGTGGATTGCCGCTGCACAGGTGCTTGTGCTACAAGCGCTATATGAGGAAATGGATGGGTGACCGGCTCAAGCGCCGCAAAAAGGGTGGCGAGGGGGCGAAAGATTCGGCTAAGGCGAACGCGCCCGAGCCGTTGCAGCCGAAGTATTTTGAAAGCGAGATCAGCGGGAAGCCGGTGAGTTCGGAGGCGGCTCCGGAGGTGGAGTCGCAGGCTGCAACGCCGGAGCGACCGGAGCCGGAGCGATCGGTTCCGCAAAGATCGCACGTTCCTCGTGCCGTAGCACGGCAGGAATCGGCGATGGAGCCGGCGGGGTCTGAGAAAGAGACGCAGGCGGACTTTCTGTTGGCATCGCGAGGGGCGCCTGAGTTGCCGCTGGCGGCGGCGGTATCGGGGGAGAGTCGGAGTCGGAGTCAGAATCAGAATCAGGTTCGTCCGGCGCGGCGGCGACGAAAACGGGGTGGACGCGGGGGCGGAGCGCGTCGGGCACCGGGAGCGGGTCCGGCAGGCGCGGCGCGAGGTGGTTCGGCGCCGGGTGGAATTGCGCCGGTGGAGGCTGGTGAGGAGAGCGCGGCGGGGGCGGAGCACGCGGGTTTCGGCGGACCTCTCACTCCGGAATCGGCTGGGGATGAGGTAACGCCGGTGGCCGCGACTGGTGCAGCGCCGCCTTCTTCGTCTTCGCGGGAGGGGGTGGGCGCGTCAGCTCCCGCTGTTGCTGGGCGCCCGAGCAAGGGAACGGTGGTGCTGGCGATTGGGTTGCCGGGGTCGGGGAAGAGTTCGTGGTTCAAGCGGCACGATATTCATCCGCTGTCGAGCGATTTGCTGCGCGAGCTTTTGTTTGACGATGCGCAGGAGCAGCGCTTTCAGGATCTGGTGTTTTCCAATCTGCGGTCGATGCTGAAGGCGCGGCTGATTGCGCGGCGTCCGATGAATTATGTGGATGCTACGAATTTGACTCCGCATGACCGGCATAGCTGGATCAAGCTGGCGAAGGATTATGGGTATGATGTGCAGGGGTTGTTTTTCGATGTGCCGCTGGAAGTTTGTTTAGAGCGGCATGCGCGGCGCGGGCGGGCAGTTCCGGAAGAGATCATGAGGAAGATGGCCGGGAAGTTGAAGCCTCCGACGTTTGAGGAAGGGTTCTCGAAGATTACCGTGGTGCGGGTGAAGCAGAAGGACGCGGCGGCGGGATAGCGCGTCAACTTCTTTTCCACGGATTTCACGGATTCGCGCGGATGTTCTTTCTCTTTCTTCTTTCCGGTTTTTTCGATCGTTGTTTTCTGTTTTTGCGTTTCTCCGTATCCTTGTAGAGACACTTCCTTATCCCTTCAAATAGGGCAACAGCTCTTTGAATGCCGGTGCGCCGGACTGCCGCAGCAGCTCATAAATCATCATTTCGGTGGAAGAGAGGATCGCCCCGGCGGCTTGCATGCGATTCAGGCCCAGGCGCCAGTTCAGTTCGGTGCGCGAGCTGACCGCGTCCGCGGCTACGTGGACCAGATAGCCTTCGCGGAGAGCGCCGAGCGCGGTTTGCATCACGCAGATGTGGGTCTCCATTCCGCAGAGCAGGAGCGTGGTGCGCTGGCCGGGGAGGCGCTTGAGGAGGCTGCAGAAGGCGTCGCTGCCGAAGCAGGAGAACATTAGTTTGTCGATGGCGGGGGTATCGGGGAGGAGTTGGGCGATTTCGGGGACGGTGCTGCCCAGGCCTTTTGTGTACTGTGTCGTGACGAGCGCGGGGATTTTGAGGATGCCCGCCAGACGGATCAGGAGCTGGGCGTTGCGAATAAGGCGGTCTTTTTCCCAGATGGGAGGGAGAAGTTTTTCCTGGATGTCGACTACGATTAACGCGCATTGATCGGGCTCGAGTGGGCGGCGGGCGAGTTCGGCGGAGTCGGCGGGGGCGGCTAAGGTTTCAAAGGTTGTGGACATGGGATTTTTCCTGAGGTTGATTTTATCTTGAAGTGTGGGGCGGTGCTGAACTCGCAGTTATGTTGACCGCTGCTGCTGCCGGATCATAGAATCAATCATGCCGGTGAAAGCCGGATCCGCAAGATTGCTGCCCCCTCGTTCAACGGCTAGGACACCTGCCTCTGGAGCAGGCTATCGGGGTTCGAATCCCTGGGGGGCAGCCAAATCTCAGCATTCATGGTGTTCTTCGGACGCCCGTCGTATCCGCCCAGGGCTGTGACCCTTTGCTCAACGCGAACTAACACCAGCACTTGTCCATTCCGTGTGCAACTGCGAAGATTCCTAAGGCAAGGCTTAAGTTGGTCATGGACGCATTCGAAGAGGAGAAATGAGCATTTCGTAGAACTTGGTATGGAGAACACGACTCGTGGAGAATGAGTTCCCGGATCGTTGGTTCGACATTGAGTTTTGGCAAGAGTAGGGAGATGAAGCGATCTTTCCTGCCGCTTGGGAAATGGTGGAGATAGCCGAGGAAGTCCATGGCAGAAAACCCACGCTACAGAGAACTGTTGCTCTTAAACGAATTTGAGGTGGCTCCTTAGAAATCCCCGTTCATGTTCTTGGGCAAAGATGTGGCAGGACTATAGATGTGCTAGAGTTTTGGCTTCGGTCAAGTCCGCTTCTGGGCGGGATTGGGGAGGAACGAATGCCCCGAATTTTATTGACAACGCGGTGCCGCGACTCCGGCCTCTACGATTATTTTCGAGAAAATGCCCCGCGGAATTTTCGCTGGCGTTTCGGGATGCCGCGGACGATTTCGTTTGGGCTGCGATTTTTGCGCCAGAATCTTCCCCACATTGACATCCTGGAATATCCGACGCGCGCCGAGTTTTCTGCCCGGCTTAAGAAGGGCTGGGACGCTGTCGGGTTTTCTTTTTACCTCGAAGAGACCAATGACATTCTGGCTATGGCGGCGGAAGCGCGGCAGGCTGGCGTGCGCGAGCTGTGGGCGGGGAATTATGGCGCGCTGACTCCCTCTATCAAATCGCACTTCGATCATGTGTTCACCGGTTACAGTGAAGACACCGTGGGACAACTGCTGGGGACGGGCCATCTCGATGAAATCCAGCATCCACCGCTGATCACTCGCTTCCGGCTGCCCGGAGGATGGTCGTTCCCGCTCGGCATTTTGTTTTCTTCGCGCGGATGCAGTTTCCGGTGCACATTTTGCCAGACGACTGTGTTTGCGCCGAAGCCCAAGGAAATCTCGCTGGCGTCGCTGGATCGAGTTCTGCGTTTTTATGTCCAACATGGTGTTCATTTCGTGCTGGTGCTGGATGAGAATTTCGGCAATATTCCGGCGCATGCTGACGCTGTGATTGAGCTCTTGGCGCGCCATCGAGTGTCATGGCTGGTCCAGTCGCGAGTCGACCTGCTGCTGCGCAATTTCAATGAGTGGCGGCGGTGCGGGATGGAAGGCGCGCTTTTTGGGATCGAGAGCTTTCACCAGGACATCCTGAAGCAGATGCACAAGAACGAGAAAGCGCAGTCTGCGTTTGAGTTGGCCGAGCGTCTCGACCGCGCCGGCATGTATGCCCAAGGCTATTACATCATCGGCCTGCCTCCGGAGACGCCGGAATCGATCGCGGCGGATCTGAAGACGCTGGCGTCTCTCAAGCTCGATGTCACACAGATCACCATCGTCACGCCCCATCCGCAGACGGAGATGTGGCATGAGCTTGATTCCGGCTACGGCATTTTTGAGAAAGACTGGTCCAAGTTCGACACTAAGCATCTGGTCTGGAACCACCCGCATTGCGCGCCCGGCGTGCTGGAATCTCTGCTGGAGCAGGGGTTCGAGGGCTGCTATGGAAAAGAGTGGCTGATGCGGACGACGAAGAAGTTCCTCTCGGCGCGAATGGCCCGGAACGATATTTCGAGCGTGTTGATGGGGCCGGTGCGATCGAGGTGGGCGTCTTCGGCGCGACTGCCTTATCTTCCGGTGCAGGCGCCGTCTGGCGACTCGTCCGTCCGAGGCGCGGTCGCGTGATTGGTTGCGGAAAGAGTTGTTGGCCCTGCGAGAGTTGTTACCTCAGCGGCTAAAGCCGGGTCTAAAAGCAAAGCGGTTATCGCAGGTGAACCGCTGCGCCACCCAAAGGCATCCGCGAAATCGTCATCGGTATATTTGCGCCTCTGCATTCCCTCGTCTAGAATCGTGCGTTCATCCCATCGTCCTTTCGGTTGGGTCGTCTTTTCGTCGGGGCAATGAGTAGTTGGACAGAAAATCGGCAGACAGGCGGGAACTTGTGATCATCGGTGTTCCGAAAGAGAGTTATCCCGGGGAACGGCGGGTTGCGCTGGTGCCATCGGTTCTTCCCACGCTGACTAAGGCGGGGTTCGAGGTTCAGGTTCAGGCGGGGGCGGGATTTGAGGCCGGGTATCCTGATTCGGTTTACGCCGACAAGGGCGGCAAGATCGTCGCGGAGCGGGCGGGAGTGTTTGCCGCTGCCGACATTATTGTGCAAGTGCTTTGTTACGGGCCCAACGATGTCAATGGGCAGGAGGATGTGCCGCTTTACCGGCGGGGCCAGATTCTGTTGGGGTTCCTGCGGCCGTTTGGGTCGCTCGAGGTCTTGCAGGCGATTGCTCAGGCTGGAGTAACTTCATTCGCGGTGGAGTTGATGCCGCGCACGACCCGGGCGCAGAGCATGGATGCGCTCTCTGCCATGGCGAGCGTCGCCGGCTACAAAGCGGTGCTGATGGCCGCTGACCACCACCTGCGCATTTTTCCGATGCTTACAACGGCGGCGGGAACGGTTACTCCGGCGCGGGTTTTTGTGATTGGGTGCGGCGTGGCGGGATTGCAGGCGATTGCTACGGCTCGACGGTTGGGGGCGGTAGTTTCGGCATATGATCTCCGGCCGGCCGCCAAGGAACAGGTGCAGAGTCTGGGCGGACGGTTTGTCGAGCTTCCGATTGAGGCGAAGGACGCGCAGGATGCGCGGGGATATGCTACGGCGCAGGGAGAAGATTTTTACCGGCGCCAGCGCGAGTTGCTGGGACAGGTGGTGCGGGAAAGCGACGTGGTGATTACCACGGCGGTCATTCCCGGGAAGAAGGCTCCGATTCTGGTTACGGAGGAGATGGTAAAGGGAATGGCGCTCGGGTCGGTCATTCTTGACCTGGCGGCGGAACGCGGGGGCAATTGCGATATCACTGAAATAGGGAAGACGGTAGTCAAGCATGGGGTCACGATTATTGGCACTATCAATCTTGGGGCCGGGGTGCCTTATCACGCGAGCATGATGTATGCGCGGAATATTACGGCGTTCCTTACTCACTTGATCAAGGATCAGAAGGTGAATCTGAATCTTGAAGACGAGATTGTGCGGGAGACATTGGTGACTCATGGGGGAGAGATTGTGCAGGCGCGGGTGCGGGAGTTTCTTAAATTGCCGGCGATGACCTAAGGGGTTCTGAATTGGAGGATAAAAGCTTGAACCACGGAGTACACAGAGATGCACGGAGGATCCCAGGGGGGGCGATTTTGGATGGAGGAAGCTATGAACAGTAGTTCGACGCTGATTAATGCGCTCTTTATTTTTGTGCTGGCTGGATTTATCGGTTTTGAGGTGATCCGGAGAGTCTCGCCGCTTTTGCATACTCCGCTGATGTCGCTGACGAATGCGCTGGATGCGATTGCGGTGGTCGGGGCGATCGTGCTGGTGGGAGAGCATAAGAGCAAGCTCTCTTTTATTCTTGGATTCATTGCCGTGGTGGCCGCCACCAGCAATATTGTGGGCGGCTTCCTTATTACGGATCGCATGTTGAAGATGTTCAAACCCAGCCGTCCCGCGACCAAATCATGAACCCTGAATTTGCAGGCGGTCAGGTTGCTATCGAAATCCTGTATCTCGTCGCCAGCGTGCTTTTTATTCTCTCGCTGAAGTGGATGAGTTCGCCGACTACGGCGCGGCACGGGATTTGGGCCGGCGAGGCGGGGATGCTGCTGGCTATCGTCGGCACGCTGCTGCGCGGCGGATTCCACGACTATCGCATGATCGCGATTGCGCTGGTGCTGGGCGCGATCATCGGCGTGCCGCTGGGCGAGGTGGCAATGACCGCGGTGCCACAGCGGACCGCGCTCAGCCATGCTTTCGGAGCGCTCTGCGTCACGCTGGTGGGCTCGGCGGAATTTTATCTGCGGACGCCCGAGATCTCACGCTTCATGATGTCGGTGCTCTCGATCGAGGTCATTCTTGGCGGTTTGACGATCACAGGAAGTCTGATGGCGGCGGGAAAGTTGCAGGAAATTCTTCCGCAGCGGCCGCTCACTTATAAAGGGCAGAACTTCGTCAACTTTCTATTGCTCGCCGCCGCCGTGGTGATTGCGGTGACGCTGGTTCGCCATCCTGAACATCAGTCGCTGTTTCCGTTCATGATTCTGATCGCGCTGACGTTCGGCGTGCTGCTGATCATACCGATCGGCGGCGCGGATATGCCAACCGTGATCTCGCTGTTGAATGCTTATGCCGGGCTTTCGGCAGCGGCCATGGGGTTTGTGCTCGACAGCAAGCTGCTGATTATTGCCGGGGCGCTGGATGGATCGTCGGGGCTGATTCTGTCCGTAATCATGTCGAAGGCCATGAACCGGTCGTTCACGAATGTGTTGTTCGGGGCGTTTGGGCAGGTGCAGGCGGCTGCGGCGGCGACGGAAGCGAAGCCCGTACGGAGCGCTACGGCCGAGGAAGCGGCGGCAATTCTGGCGGCCGCGAATCGGGTGATTATCGTGCCGGGTTATGGCATGGCGGTGGCACAGGCGCAGCACAAGGTGCGGGAGCTGTTCGACGCTTTGACCAAGCGTGGAGTCGACGTGCGCTTCGCGATTCACCCGGTGGCCGGGCGCATGCCGGGGCACATGAATGTGCTGCTGGCCGAAGCTAATATTCCATATGACCGCCTGGTGGAGATGGAGGAGATCAACGGCGACTTTCCGCAGACCGATGTCGCGCTGGTGATCGGGGCGAATGATGTTACGAATCCGGCGGCGCGGACCGATACTACGAGCCCGATTTATGGGATGCCGATTCTCGATGTCGATAAGGCCCACACGGTCATGGTGATCAAACGCAGCATGAATCCTGGGTTCGCGGGTATCGATAACCCGCTTTATTACCTGGATAACAACCTGATGTTGTTCGGGGACGCTAAGGCGTTCGTCGGGCAGATTGTGCGGGAGTTGAGCGGCGGACACGGATAGGTTCGGTTTTTCCCCTCTGGTTCATCGATGGCGCCGAGACGGGGCAGGCCCCGCCTCTACAACGGCATTTTCTTGTCAGCTGCAAGAGCGCAGGGTTGGTAGCTTGAGTTGGAATAGTTATTGAACGGACTTCAGTCTCGCGAGAGAGGAGTTCGCGAGACTGTGGCCCGGGACCGATTTCAGGCAGCTTTCTTGCTCTGCCGGAGTTTTGCCCAGCGCGCCTTTTGGGCGAGAGAGATTCTGCGGCGTCCTGCTGCGGAAAGTACTCGCTTGGTGCGTTGCGAGCCACCACTGGTTATGCCGGAACCCCGGGTCAGCTTTTCCAGAGCTGAAATCGCCTCACCGAGTTTCTGGACCTGGTTTTGAGCATCCCGGCGTTCCTCACGGAGCCGGGCTAGCGCTTTTGCAATGTTTGACATTCAGTAGTACCCCCTCAGGTAACTATCGTCGGCCATTGTATTACCACGGTCGATATCTTGCACAACTTTAATTGCTAATAAAGAGCGATTACTTCAAAAACGTTCCGGAATGGTGACTGCGGGATAAACATTCTCGCTTCGGGAAGGCCCGCTGCGGCCTTATCCGATGGGCGGCAGGAGTCCGGAAGATCCGAAGAGAAAAAACGCTCCAACCGCCAAGCTATAGATCGCGGTCAAAGCGGTAACCACAAACTTAAAGCGAGGCAGGCGGGAACTGGCGCCGAACAGTCCGACTGCGACCGCGGTCATGATGGTGTTCATTACCAGAAGGCCGCCAATAAACATCGCCAGGCCGAGAAAGCCTTTGCTGATTCCGCCTAAGTTTGCCGCTAGAAGGAAGATCATGAGCTGACTCGGCGTTTCTGCCCCAAGGCCGTGGACCACGCCGATCATCACGACCGACTTGGGAGTGTAATTCCAGGTCTTATCGTCTTTGTCCTTGGGGGATGTGACGTCATGATTGTGCCAGTAGCTCTTCATCTTCCGGTGCAGCCAGCGTAAGGTGCGGGCCATAAGGTGGAAACGGCTTTGAGGGGCAGGGTTGCCCTGGAAGAGCGATCCGAGAACGTAGATTCCGAGAATAAGCAGAGTTATTCCGACCAGACGCTCGGCAATGCGGTCCATGCCGTGTGGCAACGAGAGTTGAAACACAATGACGGTCGTACCGAGAACGGCAACGGTTGCAGCGTGTCCCAGCGCGTAGAGCAGACCTAGCCGCATGCCTTGCCAACGGTTGGGCTGGACGCTGGTGATGTCGGTGATGGCGGCGATGTGATCGTAATCGAAGCCGTGGTGAAATCCGAGGATAGCGGCGGAGAAGAGTGCCAGTTGCAGGCTGTTCGGCGTTAGGGTCATGAATTCGGCAGCAGTCCCGGAGATTCTTTATTGTTCCATAAGGAGGGTGGAAGCGGAAATGCGTCCAGGGCGCGCCAAGTTCCGGGCCAAGAGCCTTTAACCGCCGAGAACGCTAAGAAAACTCTAGGAGCGCGCAGAGAAAAGCAAAAGCAAGGATAAGGTGCCGCCGAAATACCGCGCATAGATACGAAAACGAAAGTTTACCCCGGTCTAACTTCAGTTAACACTTGACCGCGTGAATTGCGGCTAAAATGACGGAATCCAGCCGCAATTGGAGGTCTTTGTGAATCTGAAGCGACCCTACGGAGCGAAGGCAACGTTGTGCGTGGGCTTGGGCTTGATCTATGCCGGAATGTTATGTCTCGTGCCGTGTAGTTGGGCTCAAGAGGCCGTACCCAAACACATTGGAGTTCCGCAGGGCTGGTCCGATCGCAGTATCGTATTCAGCCTGGATGGTCTGGCGAAGTATCCGAACCTGATGGACCAGGAGCCGCGCATTCGCCAGCAGGTGATGCAGCGCTTTCGGGCGCTTCATCCTGAATTTTTCGCCAGGGCGGAAGGCATGGGAGTATCCGCAGTCAATCGTGCCAACCATCCGGACTGGAATGTCAATTTTGTCAGAGGCCGGGTGGGGGCTAACATGTACCCGGCAAAGTTCACTTATGATCCGGGCGCTCCTCCCGACTGCACCAACGACTATGTGGTGTTCGGACTTAACGTGGTTGGGGCAAAAGGCAAACAAGCGAACCTGATCGCATTCAATAACCTCTATTCCGGTATTGGCGGTCTATGCGGCGCGGCTCCGACTGTGTTGTTCGCTTATAACGTGACCACTCAATCTGGAGGAAAAGTCAACCTTTCGCCGGAAATTTCGCTGGACGGGAGCAAGATTGCGTTCGTGGAATCGGCCACCGGGCAAGCGATTTTCCACGTCCTGACCTGGACCGCCGGACAGGGTGGCATCACCAGCGCCGCCACACCAACCGCGGCTCAAATGTCTTCTCTTACGTTCTCCACGACCTCGACCAGCACGACTTCCTCGCCTTGGATTGATTACACCAACGACGTGGCATACATGGGGGCGGACGGCGGGTTGCTGTACAGGATCAACGGCGTTTTTAACTCGACGCCGACATTGGCCGGAGGGAACTGGCCGGTTACGGTGAGCGGCGGGCACCACCTCAGTCCTCCGGTGCTCGATAGCGTGCTTCCCATGCTGATGGTCGGGAGTGCGAACGGAAACCTTTACCAGGTCGACCCTGCGAGCGGCTCGTTGGTCGGGGTGACGCCGGTCGGCGCGCTGGGAAAGGCGAGTTCCGGTGTCACGGCTCCGCCGATCGTCGACATCACTAATGGAACTACCTTCGTGGTGGATGCTAACGATGGAACATCGGCGGTGCTTGACGAATTCAATACAGCGACCCTCGGACTGATGGCCAAGGCCCGGATCGGGGGATCGCCCACCACGATTGCTTCGTCGATTCCGCAGCCGGCATTCGATAACAATTACTACAACGATCCTTCAACGGGGCAGATCCGGCTGTGCGGGATCGGTGCAACGGATACCACGCCGTGGCAGTACGCCTTCGGCTTTGTGGGAACAATGATGAATACGAGCGCCTCGTTTTCGCAGCAACTGCTGACTTCGACGGCCGCGGTTTGCACCAACTGGACGGAGTTCTTTAACCCTAACCTCGGCGGGGGAACAGATTTCTTTTTCTTCGGGCTAACGCAGGACTGCACCGGGGCCGGTACTTTGGGATGCGTGGTGGCTGCGACCGCCGAAGGCGTGCCGGTTATCACTACCGATGTGGCGGGGGGGCCGAGCGGGATTGTGATCGACAACTACAGCCTGGCGGGGCAGGCTTCCAGTATTTACCTGTCTTCGGAGACTGGAAGCACCGGGTACAAATTCACACAGGTCGGATTGCAGTAGCCGGCTGCCGGCGGCGTGACGTTAAGTCATGCCTTGCATTTTTTGCACGAGTACCGTTCACGGATGGCCCGAGACGGGGCAGGCCCCGTCTCTACTCGGTTGAAATCACCCAGCCTTTCGCGTTCTTCACCAGCAGCACAGTGACCTTGGTTGGAGCCGAGTGATAGAAGCTCGCCCCGTACTTATCGATCAAGGTCGAGCGATCCCAGGTATTGAACGCTTTGACGGCCGGACCTGCGGCGTCGAACAGATCGCCGCCTTTGGTCGTGTCCCATTTCCAGGAATACTCCACGGTCGCCTTCGACGGGGTGAGCATGGTGATCTTGCCAATTTCTGCCAGCTTGCGTTCGGCCAGCGGCACGGTGTATTCATCACCGTTATCTTTATTCTTTGATTTCTTCACGCCCGGAATCTGGTTGAGCCAGGCTTCGCCTTTGGGCGTCAAAGCGACTGGCGTCTTGTAGTTCACATCCTTGCCGATCCTGAGATAGCCCTGCTTCTCCAATAGGCGATAACTGGGATCGTGCGGTTTCTGATCGACCTCGGTCTTCAGCAAGCCAGTCGAAAAGTGCAGAGTGACCGGGCCGAGGCTTTCGAGGCTGGACTGCAGGATTGGACTCACCTCCGCACTCGAGACCACCTTGTGACTCTGCAGCACAAAGTACACCGAGACGCCGGCGATGGCGACGATCAAGGAGACGATCAGAAGTAGTGGAACAATGGACGAAGTTCTTTTTTCTAACTCGAGTTCCTGCTCAAACATGGCATCCTCCAGAGATTGCCTTCGCAGACTACAGCGGCCACTCTCAAGTTAATTTTGCGCTCCCGGCTGCCCTCGCCGTGTGACGCAGCTCACACATGCTCGGTGAAAGGTCACGGGTCAGAAACGCCGGCGGTTTGCCGGTCTTTGTCATCGTCATGGCGATTCACTTGTTTCGGCACACGCGCTTCAACTCAGTCGCAATTCATTGCAGTCCATGTTGAAGTGGAAATGCATAGATTGTCTGTTAGTTATTTAAAACATTACACTTGTTATCCTTGCTTGACTGGAACGAGAATTGCCCCGCTTTCGGTGCGTTGGTGTGTCCGCCAGAAAACGGAAATGCACATTTCGAAAAATCCCAATCGTCCAACAACGAACTCGACCATTGAACCATTCGAAAAGTTGACCATGTCGGTCGCGCCGCAAAGCGCGATTCGCGGGAAACGGCGTGGGAGTGGAATCGCCTGTTGTGCTCTGGCGTGTTGTGTCGTTTCCTTGGGCATTGTTTTCTGGAGCGCTGCGGCGTGGTGCATGGCGGTTGCGCCGACGCGCGTGAGTCCGATGCGGGCTCGGCTCGCGGAGGCTGAGAGCCATCTGGTCCGCGTCCCCGCGCATATTTCTGAATTCAATCCGGTGGCAGAGCCGCTGGCGCTGCCACGGTGCGGGAATGTTCGGCCGCCGGAGGCATTGCTGACTCCGGACCCGCTTTTGCCGCCGGAGGATGATGACGACGAGCCGGTGCGCGTCAGCTTCATCGTGGGTTCGGACGGCCACGTGCACAGCGCGTTCGTGCTCAATGGCGCAGGACCGGATGAAGATGCGGCCGTGCTGCGCGCGGTGCGGCAGTGGCGTTACCGGCCGGCACTCTGCAACGGCGTTCCTACGGATTCGGAAGCTCGCGTACGTTTCATGATCCGCTGAGCCAGAAATTCTCCTACAATGTCTGCGATGGATTGCCGGGAGCGGCGAGCGGGTTCCTCGGTCGCGGGACATGGCTCCGGCAAGGGAGCATTCATGCAAAGAAAACTGACGGCGGCGATGGGTCTCGCCTTGCTTGTAGTTCTCCTCGTGCTGGGCGCGAGCGCACTCGCGCGGGCGCAGGACGATGAAGGGCCGACATCGTCGGTGCGAGTGGTGGTGGTGCGCGACACGGACGGCAAGCCCATCAAGTATGCGCAGGTGGTGCTGCATCCGGTGAATCGCAAAGGCAAAAGCAAAGGCGAGATGGACCTGAAGACGGATGCCGACGGGAAAGCAAGTCTGGATGGAGTGCCCTATGGATCGGTTGAGGTGCAAGTGGTGGCGAAGGGCTTCCAGACATTTGGACAGGACTACGATGTGAAGCAGCCGGAGCTGAATATTACGGTGAAGCTGAAGCATCCGGCCGGGCAGTATTCGACGTACGAGAAGCATGACGATACGAATCCGCCGCAGAAACCACAATAACTAATAAAGTCGTGAGCCAGAAAGGTTGAGATGGCATTGCAAGAACTGACAGTCGAGCGCTTTGAAGGGGTGGCCGAGGACCAGCGCATCCTGCTGCTGAAGGGGCCGATCACGATTGAGACGACTCCCATGTTTGAGCGGGCGGTGCGGAACGAGTGCGCGGAGACCATGATTCTGGATTTGTCGGACGTTCCTTATATTGATTCGGTGGGATTGGGGTCGCTGGTGGCGACGTATGTGTCGCATCAGAAGGCAGGCCGTTGCCTGGTGCTGACGGCGGTGAAGCCGCGGGTGGGAAAGATTCTGGAGATCACGAAGGTGAAGGATCTGTTTGTGACGTTTGCTACTACCTGGGAGGCCGTGGAGGCGCTGGCGAATACGGGGACGGCGTAACCAGGTGCCCCTTAAGCGTCGCCGTCGGATGCGCGGGTATTGGGAACGATTGCTGGCTACGCTTTTCTCATTTTTGAGCAGAGAAACTCTCGGAATTGAGTAATGGCCTCCTGACTGTCAAATGCTCGCTTCGGTACTATACCTACTACATCCTACATCCTGCGTCTGAAAAGTCACAAAGAGGTTCTTTGTTTCAACGAACTTCTCGAAATTACTCCACTTTATGTTCACAGATGATATCGGGCCATCTGACGTGATGCCCTCATCATCGAATACGACAGTTCGCGTTCCAAAGAGACGCGGGTTTCTATAAAACCTCCGGCAAATCAAATATGGCAAGCACAACTGGAGGATCAGGAATACTGTAAAACCCCACACTACAGCAGCGCCAAGGCCCTGATCTTGATAGCGATAAATCGAAGCACCGACTAGGACGCCAGCGAATCCGATGCATAGTCTAACCACTTGGCGCGTCGAACCCGTTCGAGCTCTCTGCATCTCGAAGTGGTCAGATAGCGTGATTTCATATTTGAGCTGCACAGATCGATAACTGAGGGTGCTGCCGGGAGAAGTCTACCAAACCGTCTTCGAACCGCGTCGGTTCTCGTTTTTACTCCCACTCAATCGTGCCCGGCGGTTTTGAAGTAATGTCGTAGACCACGCGATTCACGCCCCGCACCTCGTTCACGATCCGGTTCGAAATCGTCTTCAGCACCTCATAGGGCAGAGGCACCCAGTCGGCGGTCATGCCGTCTTCCGAATGCACGGCGCGGATTGCGCAGGTGTAGGCGTAGGTTCGCTGATCGCCCATTACTCCTACGGACATTACCGGGAGAAGAACCGCGAAGGACTGCCAGATTTTCTGATAGAGGCCGGCTTTTTTGATCTCGGTGACCACTATGTCGTCGCACTCGCGCAGCAGGTCGGCGCGCTCTTTTGTTACTTCGCCTAAAATTCGTACCGCGAGGCCTGGGCCCGGGAAGGGCTGGCGTTGCAGGAGGTCTTCGGGCAATCCAAGATCGCGGCCGATGCGGCGGACTTCATCTTTGAATAGGTCTTTGAGCGGCTCGATCAGCTTGAGTTTCATCTTTTCGGGCAGGCCGCCCACATTGTGGTGGGACTTGATTACCTCCGATGGGCCGCGCACGGAGCGCGACTCGATCACGTCGGGATAGAGCGTGCCTTGCACGAGCCACTCGACGGGGCCTTCGGTCTGCTCGATTCTGCGCGCTTCGTCGTCGAAGACTTCTATGAATTCATTGCCGATGATTTTGCGTTTCTTCTCGGGGTCGGTGACGCCAGCTAGCTTCGACAGGAAGCGGTCGGTCGCATCGACCGCGACGAGGTGGAGGCCAAGTTTGTCGCGCAGGTTCTGCTGAACTTTTTTGAATTCATTTTTGCGCAGGACGCCGTTGTTGACGAAGACGCAGGTCAGGCGGGATTTGCCTGAGGCGTCACGCATGGCGCGATCCACCAGGACTGCGGCAACCGAAGAATCGACGCCGCCCGAAAGGGCGCAGATGGCGCGTCCTTTGCCTACCTGCAGTTTTACTTGCGCGATGGTTGCATCGATGAAGTGCTGTCCCGTCCAGTTCGGCGCTGCTCCGCAGATGTTTAATGCGAAGTTGCGCAGGATGTCGGCGCCGAGCGGTGTGTGATGGACTTCAGGATGAAATTGCACCGCCCACATTTTTCGCTCGGGATTTTCTATCGCAGCGACGGCATGCGGAGTTTTCGCCGTCAGCCGGAATCCGGATGGAAGTTCTTCGGCCGAGTCGCCGTGCGACATCCACACCGCAAGGAGTTTGGGCAATCCCTGAAACAGCGGCGAATCGCCGACTTGCAGTTCGACTTTGGCGTGCCCGTACTCGCGCTTGGCTGCCGGAGTTACTTTTCCGCCGAGGGCATAGACCATGAATTGCAGGCCGTAGCAGATGCCAAGAATGGGCACCCCGAGTTCAAACACTTGCTTGTTGGCGTGGGGCGCGCCGTTGTCGTAGACCGATGATGGTCCGCCGGACAGAACGATGCCGACGGGCGAATAGCTGCTGATCTCGTCGAGGCTGGCGTTGAAGGGGAGGACGACGGAGAAGACTTTATTTTCGCGGATACGGCGCGCGATTAATTGCGAATATTGAGCGCCGAAGTCGAGGACAACGATTGCCTGGTTAAGCTGGAATTGGGTTTCCACGGATGAGTGTCTCAAATTCGTCCTAGCAGTGTAAAGCAATGGTGCATCGGATAAGGCACCCAAGAACATAGAGTGAGTGTTCAAGCCGGCTCTACTTTATCGCAAAGTTGCGGGCATCCACGGAGACGTTATTGAGAACGCGGGTGGTTGTGACGCCCCATTCGATGGTCTTTACAGATCCGTACGACAGTTGCTGCTGGAAACGCAGGTCGTACCGCGCAGGCAGCGTCAGACCATCCACGGTTTTGAAGTCCGCGAACCGCTCTTCGATTCTCCACCATCTCGGCACGAGTCGAGCGCTCCTCGCGTCGGGACCCTCCAGACTCCCCGGATTTCTTGAAGGCGGCTCTCCGTTGTCGAAGACGGGAGCGGTTGTAATTTCTGTTGGCTGGTCCTGCAGATAATCCGTGCGTACGTGACGAAAAGTGACTGGCTCGAAATACAAGGTAATCTTCAGTCCGGTACTTTTCCTGGGAATATAAGTGACAACGTGCAGATCCGTGCCGTCTACTTTCTTCACGCCCAGGTACCGGATTTTTCCTTTGTGAGATGCCAGATCGAGCAGAGGCCAGGCGGTAGTAAGTACGCCGCCGACCAAACCTTCACGAATTGGAGTGTCGTCAGCCTGGAGCAGATCCCCCAGCTCCGATCGGGTCTTGTTCGCATTGGTCGCCTCGATGCTCGTCTTATTCTCGTCTTTGATGAAGCGCTCGCCCACGTATTGCGGGGCGTTAATCTTGAAGAGCAGCTGCGCGTCGTTTCCATCGGATACCATCACGGCTTTGCCGTCATACTGCTGCCCTGTACTGCCAAGCAACACTCGATAGGATGCCGCGCCTTCCACGACCCGGCTCTTCGAGGCAGCCCGGACGGTGGCCGTCCCGATCGAGTCGAGATGGCGCTGAAGTACTTGTTCCGCTGTGAGCTTCTCTTCAGCATGAAGCTGAACAGCAAGGAGGGCTAAACACAGCGCGAGAGGGAATCTGAGGGCGACCATGCACACTCCTCGGTCGAGCAGATTGAAACAGTGCAATGTACGCTTAGCCGAAGCGCTTGTAAATAGCGAGAAAGAGGAGAAGCTCGCATCTTCGCTTCGCGCGAGATCCGCTCAGGAAACACAAAACTAGCGGAGGCGCGGTTTCGATCTTCTCATTGGACGACGATGTTCACCAGCTTTTTCGGGACAACGATGACTTTCACAACCTGCTTGCCCGCAATCGCCGCCTTCACTTTCTCGTCGGCGAGCGCGGCGGTTTTGACTTCATCCTCGGTCGCGGCAGCGGGCACGACGACCTTGCCGCGCAGCTTGCCGTTGACTTGGACTGGGATTTCGATTTCATCTTCGGCGGCGAGGGCTGCGTCGTATTTGGGCCAGGGAGCTTTCAGCAGATTGCCCTTTTCGCCCGCCATCTCCCAGAGTTCATGCGCTAGATAAGGAGCCATGGGCGCAAGGAGCAGCGCAATGTTACGCTGCACTTCGGCCACAAGGAATAGTGGAATCTCATCCCCTTTTACGAGAACTCCTGTCACGGGATTACCAGTATCTTCACTTCCCAACATCCTACGGTTAGCGTCGTTTAGTAGTTCCATAACAGCCGAGATGGAGGTGTTGAAGTGCCATCGTCCCCGAAAGTCATCGGTCACGCGCCTTATGGTCTGGTGAAGCTTGCGCTGAAGTCGCCGCGCCGAATTAGACAAATGTGGTGGCGGCAGAGATGAGGTCCGACCGATGACCGCGACATCAGAAACCAGGGGATCGACCCGATTACGCTCAAAAAACCGATACACCCGTGCCAGGAATCTCTGAATGCCTTCGATGCCCGTATCCTGCCAATCCAGATCGCGATCCGGAGGCGCGGCGAACAGCGTGTACATGCGAACCGCGTCGGCGCCGTAGCGCGCGACCATTTCGTCGGGCGAGACGGTGTTGCCGAGGCTCTTTGACATCTTGGCGCCGTCTTTGATCACCATGCCTTGCGTGAATAGGCGCTCGGTGGGTTCATCGTTTTTAACCAGACCCATGTCACGCATGAATTTGGTCCAGAAGCGCGAATAGATCAGGTGCAGGATGGCGTGCTCTACGCCGCCGATGTATTGGTCGATGGGAAACCAGTATGCGATTTTTTCCTTATCGAATGGTGCTTTGTCATTTTGCGCGTCGGCATAGCGGTAGAAATACCAGGACGAGTCGACGAAGGTGTCCATGGTGTCGGTCTCGCGCTTCGCTGGGCCGCCGCACTTTGGGCACGTCGTATTCAGAAACTCTGGAACATTCGCCAGCGGCGATCCGCCGGCCAGGGTTACTTTTACATTGTCAGGCAAGAGCACCGGCAGATCTTTTTCGGCGACCGGGACGATGCCGTCTTTCTCGCAATACACCATGGGAATGGGCGTGCCCCAGTAGCGCTGCCTGGAGATGCCCCAGTCTTTCAGACGGAAGGTGACGGTCGCTTTGCCGAAGCCTTTTTCTTCGGCGAAGGCTGACATTCTTTTGATTGCGTCTTCGCAATCGAGTCCGCTGAATTCGCCCGAGTTCACCACGATGCCCTCTTCACTGACGAACGGAAGAGTTGGCTCCGCCATGGTTTCTTCGGGATTGGTGCTGGACGGAAGAATTACCAGTGGAATCGGCAGATTGTACTTGGTGGCGAACTCGTAGTCGCGTTCGTCGTGGGCGGGCACGCTCATGATCGCGCCGGTGCCGTAGTCCATCAGAATGTAATTGGCGACCCATACCGGCAGCGTCTCGCCGTTGAAGGGATTCCTGGCGTAACGGCCCGTGAATACACCGTGCTTTTCGATATTGCCGATGTCGCCTGACTCTTTTGCGCGGCGCTGCTCGGCGATCAACTGCTCGACTTGAGCGCGTAGTTCGGCGTTGCGCGCGGTTATGTCGGCGACAATCGGATGCTGAGGTGCCAGCTGGATCGAAGTCGCGCCGTAGATCGTGTCGACGCGCGTGGTGAAGACCGTAATCGTCGATCCGGCGGGGCCGATGGTGCCGCCGAGGTCGAAATCGACCAGCGTGCCTTCGCTGCGGCCGATCCAGTTCTGCTGCATGATCTTGACCTTCTCCGGCCAGCCGGGGAGCTTTTGAAGATCGCGCAGCAATTCGTCCGCGTATTTTGTAATTTTCAGGAACCACTGCTCCAGTTCGCGCTGTTCAACTGGTTGGTCTTCGTGCCGCCAGCACATTCCGCCGACGACTTGCTCGTTCGCGAGCACCGTCGCGCACTGCGGGCACCAGTTCACCTTGCTCTTTTTGCGATAGGCCAGACCTTTTTCGTAGAGCTTCAGGAAGAACCATTGATTCCAGCGGTAGTATTCGGGAAAGCAGGTGGTAACTTCGCGCGACCAGTCGTAGGCGAAGCCGAGGCGCTTCATCTGCGTCTTCATGGCGGCGATGTTGTGGAGCGTCCACTCGCGCGGCGGAGTGTTGTTTTTGATCGCGGCATTTTCGGCGGGCAGGCCGAAGGAATCCCATCCCATGGGATGCAGTACGTTGTAGCCGTTCATCCACATGTAGCGGGCGAGGGCGTCGCCGATGGCGTAATTGCGCACGTGTCCCATGTGCAGGGCGCCGGAGGGGTAGGGAAGCATTTCCAGCACGTAATACTTTGGCTTGGTGGTGTGGGGCTCGGCGGCGTAGAGCGAGGGATCGCTTGACCAACGCTCCGACCACTTCTGCTCGATAGCGTGTGGGTCGTAGCGGTCGTCGCGATCGTTGCGGGTGGTCATGGTGGATTTTTGTTCTTCGGCCATAGATAAGGTTCGGGATGAAGAGATAATCCTTTATTTTACAATGCCCGTGCGCCGACTATGCGGGGCCATCAAGTTCCTCTTCTGAAGAGGACAAGAAATACCTTCGGATTGAAGGGCCGGCGCGGTAGAACCATTGCACGGCAAAGAAAAGGCCAGTCATGCGAAGCAACCGTGCTAATAGCTCCAGCAGGTAGTAGTTCCTCCAATAGGGTGGTTCCATGACGCTCACGCTTTCTAAGTGGTGGAAGAGAGAATAAAAATTGATCGGAAGGTAGGTGAGATCAGCGAGGAACCATACGAGGCAGTAGACGGCTAAAGCGCGGGAGGCAATCGTAACCACTTGCTTTGCGGACATTAGGTCCTCCTTGGGACAAAGGCCTCGCTTACGAATGTTTCATCGATAAACCTCTTTGCGATGCCCTACCCGAAGCACCAACACGGTGATGCGTTCGTCCTGGATATCGCAGATTAAACGATAGTCAGCGACGCGGTATCGCCAAAGGCTTTTCTTGTCACCATGCAGCGGTTTGCCCGATTGACGTGGATTTTGGGATCCCTGCACGCGCTCGCGGAGAAAATCCAGGATCCATCGTTGTGCTGAGTGGTCGAGCTTTTGGATTTGTTTTTCGGCGGTGCGAGAGATTTCAACTCGCCAGTTTCTACCTTGAGGCGACTTGGCTTGAGACGTCCTATCTTGAGAAGCCAAGTCTCCGCTCCAGTTCGTCGAGCGAGATGGTCGGTTCGCGCCGTTCGAGAGCGGCGATGCCTTTCAGGTAATCCTCGCGATCTTCCAAGTACTGGCGGATCGCTTCGCGAGCGTAGTAGCTTTTGCTGCGGCCCGTCTCTTTAGCGAGAGATTCGAGCTTCTCTTCGAGTTCAGGATCGAGACGAATTCCAAGCATAATGTCCTTTGTTAAACATGTTTAACATACCAAAATCGAGCCTGTCGCGCAAGCCCTGAATCACGATGATTTGCCGTTGTTCCTTGCGGACGTTAAACTCGTACTTTCGGAGTTAAAGATGCTAGTTGTCATGCAGGCGCAGGCCACCGAAGAGCAGGTGCGGGCGGTCTGCCAGAAAATCGAATCGCTTGGCTACCGCGCGCATTCCATTCCTGGAGCGCAACGGACTGCCATTGGCATCACGGGGAATAAGGCGGAAATCGATCAGGGCGCGCTCGACGATCTGCCGGGCGTGCAGGAAGTGATTCGGGTTTCGAAGCCTTATAAGCTGGTCAGTCGCGATACCAAGCCGGACAACACGATTCTTAAGTTTGCCAATGGCGTCACGATCGGCGGCACCGATCTGGTGGTTATGGCGGGGCCCTGCGGCATTGAGAGCCGCGAGCAGGCTTTTGCGATTGCCGAGCGCGTGGCTCGGGCCGGGGCGCAGTTTTTTCGCGGCGGCGCTTACAAGCCGCGCACTTCTCCTTATTCCTTTCAGGGGATGGGAGAAGATGGCCTCAAGATTATGGCGGAGATTCGCGACCGCTTCGGCCTGCTTATTGTGACCGAGGCGGTCGACTATGAATCGCTCGACCTCGTTGATCAGTATGCGGACATGATCCAGATTGGCGCGCGCAACATGCAGAATTTTTCTTTGCTCAAGCGCGCCGGGCGGGCCCGCAAGCCGGTGCTGCTGAAGCGCGGCATTGCGGCCACGCTGGAAGAATTTTTGATGGCGGCTGAGTACATCATGAGCGAGGGCAACTACAACATTGTTCTTTGCGAGCGGGGAGTGCGCACGTTTGCCGACCACACGCGCAACACGCTTGACCTGAGTGTCGTGCCCGCGGTGCAGCGGCTCAGCCATTTGCCGATCATTGTTGACCCGAGTCACGGGACCGGCAAGCGCAACAAAGTTACGCCGCTTTCGCGGGCGGCCGTCGCCGTCGGGGCCGATGGTCTGATTATCGAAGTGCATAACGATCCGGATCGCGCACTGTCGGATGGCATGCAGTCGCTTTATCCGGATCAGTTCGACGCGCTGATGGGGCAGGTTCGGCAGATTGGGGCGGTGCTGGGACGAGGTATTCCCACGGCAATTGGTGCTCCGGCTGGCGCCACAATATTAGGGGCTGAATCATAAGTGGGTTGATCTTCGGACACCTCTGATAATCTTTTCCTTCGATAATCACCTCGCTCGTGCGCAAACTCCTACTCATCGCCGTTTGTGTTCCGCTTGTCATTGCTGGCGGCTGGTATTACTTCCACCAGCGCAGCCTTCCCGCCTATGGTCCGCTCTACCGCGAGTACGCTTACGTCACCAATGGCAAGAGCAACACCGTTTCAGTCATCGATCTCACTACCGATCCGTTCAAGGGATTTACGGTGGTCAAGACGTTGGCGGTTGGGGCCGAGCCTACCGGGATTGCGGCTAATCCTAAGAAGAATGAAATTTATGTCGCCAACGCCGGGTCGGCGAATGTCAGCGTTATTGATGCGGAGCAGAACAAGGTCGTCGCGACGATCGGCGTTTATGGGCGGCCTTACTTTATTGACGTTTCGCCGGACGGACGACGGGCCTATGTCGCTAACTCCGGGTCGAACAATCTTTCGGTGCTTGATCTCGATCATCGGACAGTTGCCGCGACTCTGCGAGTTGGCGCGAGTCCGGGACTGGCGCGGGTTTCGCCGGATGGTTCGACTGTTGTAGTGAGCAACCGCGCCGACAGCTCGGTTTCCATCATCGATACCGCTCGCCTTAGTGTGCGTTCGGCTATCACCATTTGTCTGGAGCCGGAAGACATTGCCATCTTGCCTGATTCGAGCAAGGCATTTGTTTCCTGCTCAGGATCGGGGCAGGTTGCGAGCATCGATCTGAAGAACGATAAACTGCTCGCGCTGCTTGACGTGGGAAAGTCGCCGGTGAGCCTGGCGCTCAAACCTGATGGCGGCGAGCTCGTCGCGTTTAATTTTGACGCCGGCACCATTTCGATTATTGAAACGACGCCGAATGAAGTGCTGGGTAGTTTTCTGGTGGGAGCACAGCCTACGCGCGGCGTGTTTTCGCTGGATAACTCGCGGCTTTATATTTCTGACTTCGCGTCGAATGATATTGCTGTCTACGATATGGATCTCGGGAAGGTGATTGCGTTTTTGCCGGTGGGCACGCGGCCGGATGCGCTGGCGCTCTCGCAGAATCAGGAGTATGTGCTGGTAGTGGATTCGGGTTCGTCGGATCTGGCTGTTATTCAGAAGCGGACGCCGAAGAAGAAATTTGAGCCCTCGGAGTACTCGTTGCTTACGATTCTTCCCGTCGGAGCGCAGCCTAATCAGATTGTGGTGAAGTCTTTTCTGGCGACGAAACTAGCAGGCGCGCGTTAGGTCGGGGAAATGTGAAAACACTCAGGCAGGATAGGCTCGTGGAATCACACCCTTGCACAAAACGGGCAAGGGTGGGGCACTCCACTGAGGGGAGATTCTTATTTCACAATTAAATCCGCGAACTCGGGATGCGAACGGAGATAGCCGCTGACATAGGGGCAGATTACATCCACTTTTCGATGGTGCTCGCGGGCCCACTCAAGCGCCGATTGCGCGAGAGTTGCCGCTATGCCGGTGCCGCGCAGGCCTTCGGGAACTTCGGTTTCGAGCAAAGTGAGCACGTTGCTGTCGAGCGTGTAATCGAGGGTGGCGACTAGTCCATCGCGTTCCAGTTCGAAGCGACCGCTCTCGACGCGCTCTGGAGCGCGCTTTTTATTTTCGAACAGGCTCATTGCCGCGCCTCCGTTGGCTCGGGGCTGGCGCTCTGGAAATACTTTCGGATGGCCTGCGCCTGGGATTTCGTTACGACTGCCGAGAGTGCCGCCACATCGGCTTGCTTAACGGCTTGCAGGCTGCCGAAATGTTCGAGCAGGCGACGGGTGGTCGCCTGGCCTACGCCGGGGATTTCGCGCAGCTCGGTTGAGCGGTCGCGAATCTGGCGGCGTTTGCGATGGAAGGTTACCGCGAAACGATGAGCTTCGTCGCGAATCTGTTGCACCAGATGGAGCACCGGCGAATGATGGTCTAAGACGATTGGATCGTCTTCCTGTCCCTGGACGTAGATGATTTCTTCGCGCTTGGCGATCGCGGCTAGAGGCTGGTTGATGATCTCAAGCGCGTCGAGCGCTTCGGCGGCCGCGTGCAGTTGGCCCAGGCCGCCGTCAATGAGAATCAGGCTTGGCAGTGACTTCTTTTCTTCACAGAGGCGCTTGTAGCGGCGCGTGACCACTTCGCGCATGGAAGCGAAATCGTCTACGCCTTCGACGGTGCGGATTATGAATCTGCGGTAGTCGGACTTTTTCATCTTGCCGTCTTCCCAGACGACCATTGAGGCTACCGTCTCGGCGCCTTGAATGTGGGAGATGTCGAAGCACTCGATGCGCTTGGGGAGTTCGGGGAGGGTGAGAGCGTCTTGCAGGGCTTCGGCGATGGCGCGGGCGTTTGGTTTGAGAGTGCGGAAGCGCTGATCGTAGGACTGCTTGGCGTTGTTGCCGGACAGGTCGATGAGGTCGCGCTTGTCGCCGCGCTGGGGGACGGTGATGTGCACACGTGTTGCGCGGCCGCCTTCGCCTGCGAGCTGGTCGCTTAGCGCATCTTCGAGTTCTTCGCGATCTTCGAAGTCGACGGGGACGTAGATGTTGCGCGGGACGTAGGGCTGGCCTAGATAAAGCTGCTTGACCAGCGCCGAGAAAAACTCGCCGGGCGACTCGAGATCCGGTAAATCCTCCCAGAAGAATTCGCGGCGGTCCAGGACGCGGCCTCCGCGCATGTGAAATAGATTGACGGCCAACATTCCGTTTTCGTAGTGATAGCCGAAAACGTCGGCGTCATCGCCTTCGACGGAGGCGATGCGCTGCTTCTCCTGCAATTGCTCGACCGTGGAAATCAGGTCGCGATACTTGGCGGCGCGCTCGAACTCCTGCGCGTCGGCGGCTTCGGCCATGCGCTCGCGCAGGGATTTCACCAGATCGGTCTGGCGGCCTTCGAGAAAAAGCTTCACGTCGCGAACGGCTTCCTGATAGGTCTCGGGCGTGGTCAGTCCCTGCACGCATGGTCCGAGGCAGCGCTTGATGTAGAACTGCAAACAGGGACGCGGATGAAAACGGTTGAGGTCGACGGTGCAGGAGGGAATCAGAAAATGGCGGTGGATCAGATCGACAATGCGATAGGCGAGGTTGGTCGGGAAGTACGGCCCGTAGTAGACGCTGCCGTCTTTACGCAGGCGGCGCGTTACGTAGACGCGCGGGTAACGCTCGCCAAGCGTTAGCTTCACGTAGGGATAAGTTTTGTCGTCGCGTAGCAGGATGTTGAAGCGCGGCTTCTTTTGCTTGATGAGGTGGTTCTCGAGGGCTAACGCCTCTTTGTTATTGGCGACTACGATGTAGTCGACATCGACTGCTTCGCGGACCAGCGTGCCGGTTTTTGCGTCTTCCCATCGTCCCTGATGAAAGTATGACGAGACGCGGGAGCGCAGGTTCTTCGCCTTACCCACATAGATGACTTCGCCTTCGGCGTTTTGGTAGAGGTACACGCCGGCGGAGGTGGGGATGGTGCGAATTTTGGCCTGAAGATCCATGTACACAACTTGGCGCTGACGTCTCAATTGTTCATGCGATTAAGGCGATAAGTCTTATGATAGGGCATCCCACACAAAGGATTCAGGCAGGCGAAGGAGAGAGAAGGAGTTGGCTCAGGAATTCATGAAGTATGCCGGGTCGATAAAAGGTCCAGCCGATTTGTCCTCGCGGAAGGGATTCTCCAGGAGCGCTGGTCATGCAGAATTTCCGGGCGGAAGAGCGGAAGACGCTCGCTCGGGCCGTAAAACGGCGAAATTGGTAGCCTACGTCGCGTTTTCTTTCCTCCTGGCGGCAGCTTGCTATCGCCGTCCTTCTCAAGACGATTTCGACCGTTACGTTTACGAAGCGCTAATCCGCTCACGCATCCAGTCCACCGAGAACATCTACAGCATCGTCAAACATAGCAGTCCCAGAGCCGAGGATAGCAGCGTCATGGATAGCCCTGAACACCTCGGTGAACTGGAGCCGCTATACGCCGTTCGCCCTGTCTATATCATTTTGACGACGCTATTGAGCCGGGGTGGGCTCTCGCCGCAGGCATCCATCAATTTGGTCTCGGCCGGATCGTTATTTTTCATCTCGCTCGTTGTGTGCCTGGCCACGGGAAACTATTTGTGTTCCGCACTTGTGATGATGATGCCGGCAGTGGTTACGGTTGGAAGGATCGGGACTCCGGATGCGCTTTCGTCACTGGCTGTTGTTGCCGGCTGTGTACTTGTTTTGAAGGATAGATTGTTCGCCGGTATCCTTCTCCTGATGCTTTCCATCTTCGTACGAACGGATAACATTCTGATCGTAGCGATCGTCTTGGGATGGCTCGCATGGAGCGGAAAGGTAAGTGCCCCATACGCTGGAGTGCTGGTTGCGCTTGGGATCGCCAGCGTTGAGTGGATCAACATACTTTCAGGAAATTATGGCTGGAGGATCTTGTTTCACTACAGTTTCATAGGCGGGAAGTATCCGGCGGAGATCGTCCCGCGGATCAGCATGGGGCAATACGCGCACGTCTTCGCGGCGAATGCCGAATTGATCGTACCGCAGCTTGCTCCATGGCTTTTACTCGGCGTTGCCGCGTGGATCTTGAGACCGGCACAGCGGGAGTTTCTGGCGCCCATCGCCGCTGGTTCGCTCCTGCATTACATTCTGTTCCCTTCGAGCGAGGCGCGATATCTTACCTGGGCCTTCCTCTTGACGGCCATTCTGTTCGTCCGTGCCCTGGCGAATCCGGAAAATCGACGGATCCGCGCGCTGGAAGGAAAGTACTAATCGGTCGAACCGAGTCGGCCAATACGGTCACGAATGCAACCCCCGCGTAGGACGCTTCTGTAGGAATGTGATACAGTCTACATAAATGGAAGACACAATCACAATTCGAATTACTTCCGATCTCTACGCCTGGCTCAAGACTACTGCCCGTAAGACAGGAGTCCCGGTCAGTCGCCTCGTTCGAGAGCACCTCGAGCGCGCGAAACGCGAAACGGGCGAAAAGCCTTTTTTGCGGTATGTCGGTATCATGAGCGGCCCACCCGACCTTTCTTCCCGTGAAGGCTATTCGAAAAAATGAAGGGCATCGCCGACACCGGGTTGATTGTCGCGCTTCTCAATCGCGACGATCGGTATCACAGTTGGGCGGCGGAGATTGCTCGACTCTCCTCGGAACCTCTGATCACCTGCGAGGCCGTGTTAAGTGAAGCTGGGTTCCAAGTCGGATCGGTGGAGTGGGTGCTTGGCTTGGTGCGAACCGGATTTCTGAAGCTCGCCTTCGATCTTTCCAGGAATTTCGAGCAGATCGCCGAACTCGCGAAGCGCTACCGGGATCGCAACCCCGATCTGGCGGATCTCTGCCTCATTCGCCTGAGTGAAATTCACGCCGATATGGCCGTAATAACGACCGACGAAAAGGATTTCCGCGTTTATCGGCGAAACGGCAGAGATGTAATCCCCATTGTTTGCCCGCCCAGAAACTAGGGCGCGGGATGGTTGCGTTGTCTTACGCGCTCCATCCCTTTACGAACTCCACCAGACTGCGCATCGCAATCCCCGACGGCCCTTTGGCGATCCATGGTTTCTGATCTTCCATCCAGGCGGTGCCGGCGATGTCCAGGTGGATCCACGGCGTGTCTTCGGCGAACTCTTTGAGGAACATGGCGGCGAAGATTGCGCCTCCCCAGCGGCTGCCGGCGTTGGCCATGTCGGCGATGTTGGACTTGATCAGCTCTTTGTATTCTTCGTCGAGGGGCAGGCGCCACATTTTTTCCCCGGCTTGCTTCATGGCTTGCGCGAAGCGGTCATACATCTGATCGTCGCTGGCGAAGATTCCGGCGTTCACGTAGCCGAGCGCGACGACTACCGCTCCGGTTAGGGTGGCGGCATCGACCAGGTGCGTGCAGCCGATGTGGCGGGCGTAGGTTAGGCCGTCGGCTAGCACCAGGCGGCCTTCGGCGTCGGTGTTGATGATTTCGATGGATTTGCCGGACATGGCGATCTGCACGTCTCCCGGCTTCTGGGCTTTGCCGGAGGGCATGTTTTCTGTGGCGAGGACAATCGCCGTGACTTTTACTTTTGGCTTGAGGAGGGCGATGGCGCGCATGGTGCCGATCATGGCGGCGCCGCCGGCCATGTCGTATTTCATTTTCTCCATGCCGTCGGCGGGCTTGATGGAGATGCCTCCGGTGTCGAAGGTGATGCCTTTGCCTACCAGGCCTAGATGGACGTTGGCGGGCGCGCCGGCTGGGTTGTAGCGCAGTACGATCAGGGCGGGCGGCTCGTCGGAACCTTGGGCAACTCCCCAGAACGCGCCCATTTTCAGATCTTTGATTTTGTCGGGGCCGAGGATTTCGCAGCCGAGGCCTACTTCCGACGCCATCTTTCTCGCGCGGTCGGCTAGCAGGTTCGGGGTCATGCGGTTCGAGGGCTCGTTCACGAGGTCGCGCGTGAAGTTCTGGGACTCGCCGACTATGCGGCCTGTGTCGACCGCGCTTTGCAGGGCGTTGGTGTCTCCCTGCGCATCTTTCTGAACGACGATGGTTAACGCGTCTATCTTTTGATCTCTGTTCTTGCGGTCGCTCTTGTAATAGTCGGGCTCGAAACTGCCGACGTAAGCGCCTTCGACTACGGCGCGTGCTCCGTCTTGCGCGGGAACGGCGGCCTCCGGGACTACGAAGGCGAAGTTGCGGATGCTTTTACCTTTGAGTGTGCGGACGGCTGCGCCAGCTAGCTTGCGGAGGTCGGAGGCGGAGAAGGACTTCGCCTTTCCGCCGCCCAGGAGCAGGAGGCGTTTGGCCTTCAGGCCGGCGGGGTGATGCAGGAGCGTGGTCTCGAAGGACTTGCCGGTGGCTTCGCCGGAAGCGACTACATCTTTGGCTGCCGCCGAGACGGCGGTGTCGGAGGTAGCGACGGCGGGGGCGGATTTGTCTTTATCCTTATCCTTGGCGGACTGGTCTTTATCGGCTTGGTCGAGGACGACTACGACCAGGCAATCGGTTTCAACGGCGGAGGGAGCGATATTAGAAAGATTGGTATTCATAGTTGGGATTGTGTCCAGTATCCACGGTAAGGCGTCAGACGCGCAAGTTGCGGTGCGGTCGTCGTCCGTGCGATCCGGTTGAGGGTCAATGGTGGCGCCGAGACGGGGCAGGCCCTGTCTCTACGCGAAGGTCTGCCCACACGGGAGTTGCGGCTGCCTGGGGCTTCGCGACCCCTATGCTTTTCGTGAGCGCGCTATGGCTATGGCTTCGCGGGCTTCTTTGTCGGCGGTGCGGCGGCGTTCGGTTTCGCGCTTGTCCCAGTGCTGCTTGCCTTTGGCCAGGGCTAGTTCGACCTTTACTTTGCCGCCTTTAAAGTAGATGCGAGTCGGGATCAGGGTCAGGCCCTTTTGCTGCGTCTTGCCGATCAATTTGCGAATTTCTTCGTGGTGGACCAGCAGTTTGCGGGTGCGGACGGCGGCGTGATTCGAATAGCTGCCGTGCTCGTAGGGGCTGATGTGGCAGTTCAGGAGCCAGAGTTCGTTGTCTTTGACCAGGCCGTAGGCGTCTTTTAGATTTGCCTTGCCGGAGCGGATACTCTTGACCTCCGTGCCGGTTAAAACCACCCCCGCCTCAAATTTTTCCAGCAAGAAATAGTTATGGCTCGCGTTCCTGTTGACAGCGGCATCTCTCTCTCCCGCCGCGGTGGGCTGGCGGCGGGGATTCTTCTCCCGGTTGGATTGCGTCTGGTGGGTGGTCTGCTTGGCCATTTGTAAGAAGAAGTTAGCACGACGGCGGGCGGCAGGTCTTTGGCGGTCGGTCACCGGTGACCGGTCACTGCGTCTGCGGCTTGTCCAAACCGGTCGCTGTCGGGATGATCGACACCCGCAGTACAGGTACCAATGAGTGTAAACATCAGGGCACCAATCACTTCGGGAGCCAATTCAGGCGATGCTATAATCCAATTTTCCAATCCTTTTTCTGGCGACAAAGACCCGGTCGGATACCGATCCCTCCGGTTCTTTTTGTGGTTTTAGGTCGAAAATGCTGCCGGTAAGCTGCCGGCGAGAAACTCTCGAGACTCTTATGAGGACTGTTGAATGACACGGCTGAAGCGTCCGGCTCTGTTCATGCTGGTGGTCATGGGCCTGTGCCTGGCGGGCATTGCTGCCGATAAGGCCAAGGACCTCTACGAAAAGGGCACCGACGCGCAGGCGCGTCAGGACTATGAGAAGGCTTATGAGTACTTCAAGCAAGCCTACGATCTGAAGCCGAAAGACCTGCGCTACCGTACCGCCTATGAACGCAACAAATTTCTGGCGGCAGCGTCGCACGTGCATCGGGGACAGATTCTGCGCGATGCCGGCAAGCTGGACGATGCGAAGACTGAATTCGAGAAGGCGCTACTGATCGATTCCTCTTCCTTTATAGCCCAGCAGGAACTGAAGCGGACGCTGCAGATGATCCAGGAGGCGGAGCATCCGCAACCGCAGGCGTCGTCGGGGGGCGGCAGCGGGGAACTCCGCAAGCTGCTGTCGGAGGCGCGCGGGCCGGTCGACCTCGCTCCTATCTCGAACGCTCCGATTACGCTGAAGCTGACGGAAAAGTCGAATGTGATTTACGAGACGGTGGGCAAGCTGGCGGGCATTAACGTGCTGTTCGATCCCGACTATACGCCCAAGCAGGTGCGGATTGAACTGAACGGGGTCACGCTGGAAGAGGCGCTGTCGATCATCTCCTTCGAAACCAAGACGTTCTGGCGTCCGATTACGCCGAATACGATTTTCGTCGCGCAAGACAATCCCGCAAAGCGGAAAGAGCTGGAAGAAAACGTTCTCAAAACTTTTTATCTTTCCAATCTTTCGCAGCCGACCGAATTGCAGGATGTAGTCAACGCGATGCGCACGATCCTGGAAGTCAGCCGCATCCAGCAGCTGCCTTCGCAGGGCGCGATCGTGGTGCGCGGCACGCCCGACCAGGTGGCGCTGGCGCAAAAACTGGTTGACGATCTCGACAAAGCCAAGCCGGAAGTGCTGGTCGATGTGGCAGTGATGGAAGTGAGCCGCGACAAGATGAAGCAGCTCGGCATCAGTCCGCCCACCAACGTTTCCGTGGCGCTCCAGCCCAACGTGAACACGACTTCGACAACCGGGACCGGTACGACCGGAGGCACGACGACCTCGACGAACGGCTCAACGACGAACGGGGTTACGTTGAATACGCTGGACTACCTGAACGCGAACGATTTTCTGGTCACGATTCCGGCGGCGTCGGCGACGGCGCTGTTGAGCGACAGCACATCGAAGATCGTGCAGAATCCGCAGATCCGCGCACTTGACGGGCAGAAGGCTACGCTCAAGATCGGCGAACGCGTGCCGGTGGCAACCGGATCGTTTCAGCCGGGCATCGGCGGTGTCGGCATCAATCCTCTGGTTAATACGCAGTTTCAATATATCGATGTCGGCGTGAACATCGACATTACGCCGCGCGTCCATGCGGACCGCGAAATTTCGATGAAGCTGGTGCTCGATGTTTCGGCGGTGACTTCGTATGTGAGTATCGGCGGGATCAGCCAGCCCGTTATCGGCCAGCGCAAGATTGAGCATGAAATTCGCCTGAAGGACGGCGAAGTGAACCTGATCGGCGGAATCATGGAGAACCAGGAAACCAAGGCATTGACTGGCATCCCGGGTCTGGCGCAGATTCCGATTCTTAAGTACCTGTTCTCGCAGACCAACACCGAGCATCAGGAGGACGAAATCGTTTTCGTCCTCACGCCGCACATCATTCGGGGCCCGGAGATACCTTCCGGCGCGACGGATCTGCTGGACGTGGGCACCGCGAATTCGATCTCGCTGCGCCGGACGACCACGAGGCCGGTGGACACTGTAAGGGCAGCTCCAGCAACTACGTCTCCGGCGGCGCAGCCATCGGCTGCCACGCCGCCCGCGAATCCGCAGGGTGCAGTGATGCAGCGTCCGGCCATGGTGACGCCGTCTCCGGTTTCACTGGCTCCGGGGAACGCTACCGGATCCTTCCTGTTTGACCCGCCAGCCTTGAGCCTAGCGAAGGGTTCGACGTTTAGCGTGAACGTCATGCTCACCGGCGGTCAGAACGTGTATTCGGTGCCGTTACAACTCAGCTACGATCCAAATAAATTGTCGGTGATCAACGTTTCGAACGGCGGCTTCCTGTCGCAGGATGGGCAGGCGGTTGCGCTCGTGCATCGGGACGATGCCGCGGCTGGAATGCTGAATGTTACGGCCTCGCGGCCTCCGGGGGTAGGAGGCGTGTCAGGCCAGGGATCAGTTATCACCGTGACGTTTATGGCCAAGGCTTCGGGCCAGTCGGCGCTCACCATCACGCGCGGCGGCGCACGTGATCCGGCCATGCAGCCGATTGCCATGAACGGGGCGCAGGCGGCGATCTTGATTCAGTAAACCGGGTTCCGCCATGAGCCATCTAACAAATATGAGGGCAGCGCCAACATTGCGGCGGAGTTTGCGCAGAAAAGCGGGTGGGTTCACGCTGATCGAACTCATCGTCGCCACTACCATCCTCATCATCCTGACGGGAATGGCGGTGCCGCTGGCGCAGGTTTCCATCAAGCGGGAACGGGAGCGCGAACTGCGGGCTGCCTTGTGGACCGTGCGCGATGCCATCGATCGCTACAAAGATGCGGCTGACCGCGGAGGTTTTCAAACCAAGGTGGACAGCAATAACTATCCGCCCGACCTGGACACGCTGGTCAAGGGTGTGGACGTGGCCGGCAAGAAGCTTAAATTTCTGCGCCGGATTCCGATCGACCCGATGACTGGAAAAGACGAGTGGGGGATGCGATCGATGCAGGACGATCCAACGTCGGATTCATGGGGCGAGCAGAACGTGTTCGACGTTTACAGCAAGTCGGAAGGCACAGCGCTGGATGGCACGAAGTATAAGGATTGGTAGGAAGGGAAGTGCTTTCGCGGGGCGTTTTCAAAGACCGCGTCTGCGATGCAAGTGACGGGCGCCCACGCGTTCTTATATCAGGGATGAAATCTCGATCCAAAACTCGCGGCTTCACGCTGATCGAGATGCTCATCGTCATCGTTGTGATGGGTGTGCTGATGGCGCTGGCGCTGCCCATGTACAACACCAGCATCACGCGGTCGAAGGAAGCGCGGTTGCACCATAATCTGGTGACGCTCAACAGTCTCATCCAGCAGTACACGCTCGATAAGAAGGCCGCGCCACAGCAACTGGACGACCTGGTTACGGCGGGATATCTCAAATTCATCCCCGATGACATTACGGGCAGCAATACGACCTGGCAGACCGATACCGAAGATCCGGAGAAGGCGGTAAACCCGGATCAGACGGGAATCGCATCGGTGCGTAGCGGTTCGGATGAGGCTTCGCTCGACGGGACTCCTTATTCGAGCTGGCAGAAGTGATGCGCAGATGAAAAGACGAATCCAACACGACAGCCGCGGCTTTACGCTGATCGAGATGATGGTCGCGATCGCGGTGATGATCATTCTGCTCGCTGCGGCAATGCCGATCTATAGCGTGAGCATCCGGGCCGCGTCGGAAAACAATTTCAAACGGAATCTGGAGACGCTGAACCAGGAAATCTTTCAGTACACCCTCGACAAGCAGAAAGCGCCCAAGTCGCTCGACGATCTGAAAACGGCGGGCTATATCTCGCGCGTGCCGGAGGACATCACGGGAACGCCGGACTGGCAGACCGAGGAAGACGAAACTACCATTCTGTCGCTGCAACAGACCGACGGCGGAGTTTATGGCGTGAAGAGTTCGTCGAGCCGTATTGGCAGCAACGGCAAGCCTTATTCGGAGTGGTAGAGTCCGCGCTTCCTCCGCTTCCATTTCTTTCTTGCTCGACCATAGTTCACGAATGGCCGTGAGACGGGGCAGGCCGCGTCTTTCCACGACATTTTTGCGCGGTTCGCAACCCGCGTCCTTCCATTCTTTCTGCTACCTTATTCACTTCCCCTTCCGGAGGTGGGCTTGAATTTCAATTTCCTGAATCGGCTCCAGCCATTCGCTCAACTGGTCATGCGGCTTACGCTGGGCGCGATCTTGATCGCGCACGGCTATGGCAAAGTCTTCAAAGGATTTCACCACCACATGGATATGGTCGTCTCGCTCGGGTTGCCCGCGTGGATGGCCTATCTTTCCACGGGAACGGAATTTTTTGGTGGCATTGCTATCGTGCTGGGATTGTTCACACGCTTCTTCTCGCTGGCGGTGGTGATCGAGATGAGCGTCGTGATCTGGAAGGTGCATTTCAAGCATGGTTTGACCGCGCCGGGAGGCTTCGAGTTTCCATTGGCGGTCGGAACCATCGCGCTGGCGCTGCTGAGTTTTGGCGGCGGGCCTTGGGGATTCAGTTTCCCTGCGTTGGGGGGCGGTTCGCGGAAGGCGAAGAGTGGCTGAGAAGCGCTAGAACTCCGCCAATTCTTTCATCGCGCGGAACAGATCGCTCGCCTGCGGGAGGATCGCGTCTTCGAGAATTGGCTGATAGGCGACGAATGTGTCGGTAGCGGCGACGCGCTTGATGGGCGCGTCGAGGTGGTCAAATAACTGATCGGCAATGCGCGCGGCGATTTCCGCGCCGTACCCCCAGCTTAGGGTGTCTTCGTAGGCAATCAGCGCGCGATTCGTTTTGGTGACCGATGCGGCTATCGCATCCCAATCGAATGGATTGAGCGAGCGCAGATCGAGCAGTTCGACGCTCACCTGATGCTCGCGCTCGATTTTCTGCGCCGCCTGGAGCGCGCGCGGGACCACTGCGCCGTAGGTAATTACGGTGAGATCGGTGCCGGCCTGGACGATTTTCGCTTTGCCGAATGGAACCATGTAGTCGGGGCCGGGATAGGGCGCGCGGCCGAAGGTTTCACGGTAGAGGCGTTTGTGCTCGAGGAAAAGAACCGGATCATCACAGCGGATGGCGGTCCGCAGCAGACCGGCGGCGTCGAGCGCGTTGGACGGAAAGATCACGCGCAGGCCTGGGATGTGAGTGAAAGTGCTCTCGCCGCATTGCGAGTGGTAGATCGCTCCGCCCGTCAGGTAGCCGCCGATGGCGACGCGGATGACCAAAGGCGACGAAAACGTGTTGTTGGAGCGCCAGCGCATGAGTGGAAGTTCGTCGCGCAGCTGCATCATCGCGGGCCAGATGTAATCGAAGAACTGGATTTCGGCGACCGGCTTCAAACCGCGCACGGCCATGCCGATGGCGCGGCCCACTATGTTCGCCTCCGCCAGCGGCGAGTTGAAGACCCGGTCTGGGCCGAATTCGTTTTGCAGGCCGGAAGTGAGCTTGAAGACTCCGCCTTTGCCCTTGACCAGTTTTTGCTTGACGTACTCTTCGCGGCTGCAGTCGGCAACGTCTTCGCCGAACATGACGATGCGATCGTCGCGGCGCATCTCATCGCGCAGGGTGGCGTTGATCAGGTCGGCCATCGTCTTGGGCGGCGACGCGGCTGGGCGCTTGCCGTCAGAAGTGGCTTCCGGGGCGGCAAATGCCGGATGGGTATCGAATGCGGCAGAGGTGGGATCGAGGTCAGGCGAATAAATGAAGTTGTAGATGGAATCGGGTTGCGGGAAGGGAGCTTCGAGGGCGCGGTTGGTGGAAGACTGAATTTCTTCGTCGACCTCGGTCTCAATTTTGTTGATGCCCTTTTCGTCGAGAATGCCTTCGCGCAGCAGGAACATTTGCAGTGCGCGGAAGGGGATCGCGAGCGGCATCGCGCTGACGCTCACTGTCGGGGCGGTAGAGGCGCTCGTCGTCCGAGAGCGAGTGCGAGTACGGACGAATCACGTGGGCGTGCACGAACGCGGGGCCATGGCCGACGCGGCAGTAGTCGGCGGCGCGGCGGAAAGCGGCATAGGCGATAACAGGATCGGTGCCGTCGATCTCTTCGAAGTGGAAATTGGGGAATCCGGAAACGAGGCGCGAAATATTGCCGCCGGCGGTTTGCACTTCTACGGGAACCGAGATCGCGTATCCATTGTCCTGAATGCAGAAGATCACGGGCAACCGCAGATTGGAGGCGGTGTTCAGAGCCTCCCAGAATTCCCCTTCGCTGGTGGCGCCTTCGCCGAGTGAGACGTAGCTGATCTCGTCACCATGGAACTCGACATTTTTAAATTGGCGGTAATCGCCCTCAGCTTTGGTGGCGGCTTCTGGATGGTGCGAGAAATATCGTCCGGCTTCGGCGCAGCCGACGGCGTGCAGAATCTGGCTGCCGGTGGGCGAGGATTGCGTGACGACGTTGAGCGCCTGAAAGGCCCAGTGCGAGGGCATCTGGCGGCCGCCGGAGGCGGGGTCGTCGGCTGCGCCGACGGCGCCGAGCAGCATTTCGTAGGCGGTTGCGCCTAGGCCGAGGCAGAGGGCGCGGTCGCGATAATAAGGAAAAAACCAGTCGTAGCGCGATTTGAGGGCGAAGGCCGCGGCGACTCCGACGGCTTCGTGGCCCGCGCCTGAAATCTGGAAGAAGATTTTCTGCTGGCGTTTGAGGAGAATCTCGCGGTCGTCGAGACGCCGCGAGGTGAACATGATGCGGTAGGCGTCGACGAGTTGCTGGCGGGTGAGGCCCTGGTAGTCGGATACTTTCTTCTGCGGCTTTCGCAGATCGGTTTCGTTCAGCTTGGGATCGACTTTGCTTGTGGCCATGTCTTCTGGTGGTCTCTCTGCTTATCCCCGGTTGCGCCGTGCCGCGTTTTATTGTAAACGAGGAGCGAGGTCAGAGGTTAGAGGTAAGAGGTTACCAGCGAGTTCAGATTGCATAGTTCAGATTGTAGAGGTGAAGACCAGGTTCAACCGCCTCCCCAATCAGGAGTTTCCAATCTGCAATCTGACCTCTGCAATCTGAACTCCAGCCTCTAACTTTTGACCTCATCATTTATCCTGTCATTTCCATGATTCGTTTTCTGCGCCGGTTTGATCCGCGGTCGCTTCGCCTGCTGATTTTCGATCTTGACGGCACGCTGGTGGATTCGCGGCTCGACCTGATCCATTCAATCAATGCGATGTTGCGGCACTTTGGGCGGCCTGAGCTGGATGGGGACGTGATCGCGAGCTATGTGGGGGATGGAGCGCCGGCGCTGGTGCAGCGGGCGCTGGTGGCGGATGGCGATGGAGGGGACGAGGCGTTCTGTCGAAGTGCGCTGGAATATTTTCTGGGCTACTACCGGCTGCACAAGCTCGACCACACGACCGTTTACGACGGGATTCCGGAGACGCTGACCGCGCTGGCTGCGGGTTCGCCGCCGGCCGGGGCGGGCGGGGGCGTCCGCCCAACACGAGCGATGGCGGTGCTGTCGAACAAGCCGGTGGGGCCTTCGCGGGCTATTGTGGAGGCGCTTGGAATGGGAGATTTTTTCGTGCGTATTTATGGCGGCAACAGCTTCGCTACGAAGAAGCCGGATCCGCTGGGCGTGCGGACGCTCTTGGAAGAGACCGGCGTGGCCGCGGAGGAAGCGCTGATGATTGGCGATTCGTCGATTGATGTGCTGACGGGGCGCAATGCCGGGATTTGGACGTTGCGGCGTGACTTATGGATTTGCTCCACGGTCGCTGGAGGAAGTCGCGCCGGATGTGGTGGTGGATGGGCCGCGGGAGTTGGGGGAGTTGCTGGGGGTCTTGGGCGATTGCCTGAACGCTTGACAGGGGTTTATCTGGCTCTTACGCTGAAAAGTGATGGAAGTGCGATTAACTCCCGATCAGGAAGCTTTTGTCCGCCGCGCCATTGACGCGGGCCGATTTGGCCGCGCCGAAGATGCGGTGGAGGAAGCTTTAGCGCTGTGGGAAGAACGCGAGCGCAAGCGGGTCGAATTTCTGGCAACAATCGACGACGCAAGAGCTTCGGTCGCTCGCGGCGAGGGTCGGGTCATCACGGAACAGTCGATGCGCGACCTTGCCACGGAAGTGAAACGGCGCGGTCGCGCCCGTCTGGCTGCTGATCGGTCAACACACCACTAATGGCGCACCGCGTTGCGCTGCAAGCCTCTGCCGACCTCGACGACATTTGGTCCTACGTTGCCGTTGAGAGCGATAGCGCCGAGATTGCCGACCGGTTCGTTGATTCCATCACCGAGCGTTTTTTTCTGCTGGCTAGCCATCCATACTTGGGACGTCCCCGCGACGATGATTTTGGCATTGGCCTGCGTAGCTTTTCCGTCGGCGAGTATGTCATCGTTTACCTAGTCGAGGATAAGGACGTGCTCATTTTTCGTGTGGTTCACGGGCGCCGGGATTTAGACGAGTTGTTCGGCTAACCGGGATTTACACAGGTTGGAGGAGTTGGTCCGGTAGGTGGTTCGGAGCAACGACGTTATCCCGATGATCGGCCGATCCTGCAAGTGATTCTGCTGTCAGTGTGAGACACGTGGGCCGCGTCTGTACGAGAAAGTTGGAATGACGTACATTACTTCGCCGAATTTTACTCCCGCTGAACTGCGCAAGCTGCGCGCCCTCAAGACTCCGCACGGTATCCAACGGGCGCTTGACGCCATGCCCTATCACCTGGCGGACTCGGCTTGGTCTCCGCGGCGGGTTTTGGCGGAAAACACTTCACATTGCTACGAGGGGGCGCTGTTTGCGGCGGCGGCTTTGCGGGTGAATGGGTATCCGCCGCTGATTATTGATTTCGAGGCGGAGCACGATACCGATCATGTGCTCGCCGTATATAAGGTTGATGGCTGCTGGGGGGCGGTTGCGAAGTCGAATTACACCGGTTGCCGTTATCGCGAGCCGGTTTACCGGTCGTTGCGCGAACTGGCTCTGAGTTATTTCGATGTGTACTTCAATCTTCGCGGCGACCGCACGCTGCGGACGTTTTCGCGGCCGGTTCACATGAAGCGCTTCGACCATCTGAACTGGATGACGACCGACAAGCCGGTTTGGTTTGTGGCCGAGTATTTGCTTACGATTTCGCATACTCCGTTGATCTCGGCGGCGCAGGCTCGGCGGTTGCATCGCCTGGACGGGCGGTCTTATCGAGCCGGATTGCTGGAACATGCGAAGAAGTAGATCGAGTTCTTGGGTGAAAACTTTCTTCAGCAGGCCGGGTTGAAGCGTTTGAGTTGGACGAACGACATTCGCACTATCTGAACCTCAACCGGCCCGCGTGGGTACAAACAGCATGTCTCGCGTCTTCTATCTTGTCACTCCCGTGCTGCTGGCAGCGCTCGCGCTCGGGCAAGCGCCCCCGGAGGCAATTCCGAATGCGGTTTCTCCTCCCCCAGCTTCCGAACCGGCCATCACGCTCGAACCGAACGCCCGTGGCGCGGTTCCGCCCGAGCAAATACGCGCGCTCCTGATGCGGGCCGAAGCGAAGGATCTTGAAAACGACAAGCAGCTCCGCGACTACACGTATACCGAACGGCAGGAGGAGCACAAGCTGGATGCGCGGGGCAACGTCTCCAAGACCGAGATTCGTACTTCGGAGATTCTCGAAATCTACGGCGAAGAGGTGGAAAAGCTGATTGCCAAGGATGGCAAGCCACTCTCGCCCGAGGATGCGAAGAAGCAGGACGAGAAGATTCAGAAGATCATCGATAAGAGGAAGAACGAATCCGACGACGCGCGGCGCAAGCGGCTGGAAAAGGAAGAGAAATCACGCGAGGAAGACCGCAAATTTGTGCTGGAGATTGCCGACGCGTTTGACTTCCGGCTGGTGGGGTCGGAGACGATCGATGGGCACGACACGTGGGTGCTCGAAGGGGAGCCGCGTCCGGGATACCAGCCCAAGCATCGCGACGCCAAAATGCTCAGCAAATTTCACGGTCGCGTATGGATTGACAAAGAGGAAGGGCAGTGGGTGAAGCTCGACATCTCGGCGATCGACACGATCTCGATCGGGCTCTTCCTGGCGCGGATTCACAAAGGCGCGCGCATTGTCGTCGATCTGACCGAAGTGAATAAAGAGGTCTGGCTGCCGAAGCATGTGCAGGTTCGGATGGACGCGCGGGTGGCGCTGGTGAAGAACTACCGCGAGGACATCGAGCAGACGTTCCGCGACTATAAGAAATTCAGGACGGAGTCGAAGATCACAGCGGTGGGGGAAACTCAATAATGACGCGGTTAGAAAGTGCAAGTTTTATTTCACTTTCAGGGCCGTGATAGCGCGCTTTGGGACTGCCGGATGTGCGATTTACGGCCTTGCCTTTTCAGGGACTTGCCCATGCGTGCAAGCACCTCCGTACCGTGTCTAGTACCTTAGTTACGGGGAGCACGGTACTGACAGCACCATTCGCGTAAACAGTACAGCCTGAAGTGGTCGAACCATCGACGACCCCCATATATAGCAACCTTCCGCAACTCCACTTTTTCCGAATTCCAGAAAACCCCCATAAAACGCGGAAAAACGCGGAGATTTGCGTTGAGAGGCCCGTCCTTCCCTTTGAGATATGCTCAGGACACCAAAACTCACTCGAACACGTTTCTGTCGAGGATTGATTTGCGCAAGTCCTCGATGTGAACACGAAGAAGTCGAGAAGAAGAATGCGGGAGTTGAATTCTGTGGAGGAAGGCAACGACATGGCAGAGTCGCGAGAGGTAATGAATATTCGCCAGGCTTCGCAGTATCTCGGAGTAAGTCCGGATACGTTGTACAAGTACGTGAACGAACAAAGAATTCCGGCATTCAAGTTAGGCAACCGTTGGCGCTTCAAGAAATCGAAGTTGGACCAGTGGATGGAAGAGCAGTCGATGGAAACAGAATCGTCGCCGAAGAAAAAGATCAAGGCGGCGACGAAAGCGGCTGGTCAACCGTAAGAGCTGTAAGCGCAGGAAACTTGCCGGCCCGGCCGGCGCTGGAGAAGGTGGACACATGTTTGGAGCGAAAACGATCGTTGGCCTGGATGTGGGATCTTCGAGCATCAAGGCGGTAGAGCTCAGAAAGACGCGCACCGGCATCGAAGTGGCGCACCTTGGGCTGGAACCGATTGCGCCGGATCTGGTGGTCGATTCCATGATCGTGGACTCGGGCCAGGTTTCGAGTTCGATCGCCAAGCTGTTCGCCGAAACGGAGATCAAGTCGAAATCGGTGGCGACCGCGGTCAGCGGACACTCGGTGATCGTGAAGAAAATTTCGCTGCCTTCGATGAGCGACCAGGAACTGGCCGACACCATCGAGAAGGAAGCGGCGCAGCATATTCCGTTCGATCTGGCCGACGTGAACCTCGACTACCAGATTTTGAGCGACGACGCGACCAGCCCGCAGATGGACGTGCTCCTGGTGGCGGTCAAGAAAGACAAGATTCTGAACTACACCAACGTACTCTCGATGGCGGGCAAGACTCCCGCTATTGTGGATATCGATGCCCTCGCTTTGCAGAACTGCTACGAGTACAACTACGAGCCCGCGCCCACGCAGGTGGTCGCGCTGCTCAACCTGGGCGCGAGCGTGATGAACATCAACATCGTCAAGGGCACGACGCCCTTGTTCCCGCGCGACGTTTCGGTGGGCGGACATCAATACACCGATTCGCTGCAGAAGGAACTGGACCTGAGCTTCGACGATGCCGAGCAGCTGAAGCTCGGCAAGAAAGCCGGCACCACGCACGACGATGCCAAGACGCCGATCCTGCAGCAGGTGACGGAAATCATCGTGCTGGAAATTCAGAAGACTTTCGATTTCTTCCGCGCCAGCGCCGCGGGCGAGCACATCGAGAAGATCTACCTGGCCGGAGGGTCGGCCAAGGTGCCGGGACTGGTGGAAGCGTTGCGGCAGGAATTCTCGATGCCGGTGGAATTGTTCAACCCGTTTCAGAAAGTAACGCGCTCCGCTCGAAGGCGCCGGCGCCGAGCTCGTGGAACAGAACGCCGGCCAGTTGGCGGTGGCGGTGGGTTTGGCCCTGAGGAGCTTTGAAAAATTATGATTCGCATCAACCTGCTCGGTACGCCTAAATCGAAAAGCAAAAAAGGGCCGGCTTTCAGCATGCCGAGCCTGGACTTCAACGTCGGCTCGCCCATGGTGCAGGTGGCGGCCGTGCTTATCATCGCGGGTATGGTCAACGCCGGGTACTGGTACACGTTGGACCGCGAGAAGCAGTCGATCGCCGTCAAGATGCAGAAGGCGGAGCAGAAAAATCGCGAACTGGCTGACATCAAGGCGCGCTACATGGAGCGCCAGCGGCAGGCGGATGCTTACAAGCGCCGCGTCGATGTCATCGACCAGCTGCGCCAGGACCAGACCGGTCCGGTCGGCCTGCTGGCGATGATCGGCGACACGGTTAACGGCACCGAGGCAGTCTGGTTGAACAGCATGCAGGACCAGGGCGCGAACATCGCGATCGATGGGACCGCGCTCTCGAGCGATGCGGTTGCCAACCTGATCACCAATCTTCAGAAGACGGGATATTTCAAGAACATCGAGATCAAGGAAACGTATCAGGACGACTCCATCAAAGAAATGCAGGCCTTCCAGTTCACGTTGACCTGCGAAAAGGGCAAGTCGTAAAGGCTGGACCCCGAAGGCGCAACACCCGAAGGCGGAACACCTTAAGGCGGAACAAGCGATGAATCTTGGCGAGCTAACCGGAGTAAAGCTGTTGGGGGTGCTGGTGCTGGGCGCGGCGCTGGTGACGGGCGGACTGTATTTCACGGTCTTCAAGTCGCAGCGCGAGGAAAACGCAACCGCGCAGACCAAGCTGCAGGCCAAACTGCGTGAGAACGCGGAACTCGAAGCCTACCGGCCGAAGCTGGCCGATATCGAGCGCCAGCTGGCGAGTCTGAAGCAGCAACTCGAGATCGAACGGCGCATCGTGCCGGACGAGAAGGAAGTTGACAACTTCATGCGCATGGTGGACGGCGAGGCGCGCAAGGCGGGCGTCGAAATCCGGCGCTACACGGCTCGTCCGTTCGTCACCAAAGACTTTTATACGGAAGTGCCGTTTGAGGTGGAGTTCGACGGTCCGTATTACTCGATGCTCGGGTTCTTTGACCGGCTGACCAAGGTCGAGCGCATTGTAAACGTGTCGAACCTTCTGGTCGCGACGGTCAGAAAACCGGCGGACGCGCACGCGAAGCACTCGTATCAATATGCGCCCAACGAGACGGTGGTGGCCACCTGCCTGACGACCACGTATTTCAGTCACGATCTGGATCCGGGGGCGGCGCCGGCGGCAAAGCCAGCGACCTCGGTGAAGAAATAGGAGAGACAGGATGAAGCCGACGATGGCAATTTCGGTTTGCGTGCTGGCCGCTGGACTGGCTCTGGCCCAGAATCCGACCGTGATCCAGAACACGCGCGCGACCATGAATGCAGTGCGCGACACCACGGCTGCCGCTTCGAATGCGGCGCTCGGAGGTCAGCCCACGCCCGCGGCATCGCATGCGGAGCCGCATGGGCGGGCGGTCACGGCGCATCCTTCCGCGGCGCCCGGCAAAGCCGGTGCGACCAGAAACGTTCGCGCGTATTCGCATCATTGGAAGAAACCCGGGCACATGGTCACGGCCGAGGCGAAGACGAGCCCGGCGCCCAAGGTCGAGCCGGTGGCCCAGAATCAGAACCCAAAAAAGATTGGCGAGATGGTAGCGAATGCCGCTCCGACAGCCGCCGACGGCACGTCGACCGACGACAGCGCCGCCAACGCAAAATACAACGCCAACGGGAAGCGCGATCCTTTCATCAGCCCGGTGGTGGCGCATGGGGTCGGTGGTGGTTCGGGCTGCAGCACGGGCAAGAAGTGCCTGGAGATTGGCGCCATCAACCTGCGCGGGGTGGTGCATGCGGAAAGCGGTTTCATCGCGGTGGTCAGCAACAGTTTGAATAAAGCGTACTTCCTGCGGGAGAACGATCCGGTGTTCAACGGCTACGTCGTGCGGATCACCGGGGACTCGATCGTCTTCCAGGAAACGCTGCAAGACCGGCTGGGCAAGACGTTTACGCGGGAAGTCACCAAGAAGATCAACGTTCCCGCGGTTTAGGTTTGAAGGAAGCGACTTCGAAGAAACACATGGAGGCCAATGGCCTCACATGGGGAGATAGGGAAATGCGAAAGCAAGTGTTGGGTCTCATAATTCCGCTGCTCGCGTTGGCACTTGTCGCGACCGCGGCTGACGTAACGGTGAAGGGAAACGCGAGTTCGCTGTTGCAGCGGCTCGAGGTGGCCCATGACCGCGACGGACTGCGCGTTGAATTCAAAGCGAAAGGCCCACTTGCGCCCAAGGTGATGACCCTCGATTCTCCAGCGCGCATCGTGGTCGACTTTCCAAATACCGTGATGGCGACGGCGCAGAGTTCGCTCCGGGTCGGCCAGGACGGTGTGAAGGATATTCGCATCGGCATGGACGCCCAGCACACCACGCGCGTCGTATTAGACGTGACGGGCAGCTGCCGGCATGAAATGGTGGCGGGCGAGGACGGTGCTTACACGCTGAAGATCTCGGCGCCGGCCGTTGCTCTACACTCTGCTCCGACCTCGGCGACCAAGCGATCGGCGCCGGCCATGATCACGCCGGCCGTGCTCAAGACGGTTGCAGAGAAGACCGCCACAGAGACCTCCGCACCGAAGCTGGTGCTGGCCTCGGCGACGCTGCCTCCGTCAGTGGCGAACGTCCCGGCTCCGGCCACGACAACCGCCTCAACCGACGGCAAGCCGGCCGACTACACTTTCATCGAGCCAAAATATTCCACCAAGCCCGCCGCCTCGAACTCGGTTGAACCAACCGCCAAAGCCGAGGAGGCTGCCAGCCCCTTTGCCGACAAGACAGCTGCGGAACTGGTGGCCACCACTTCGAACGCGGCCATGCAGGGAAGCGGGCAGGTTACGCCGGCCGTCAATCTGGCTGCCGAGCAGAAGGAACAGCTCGCGCAGAAACCTGCCTCCAACGGCGCCAAGTACACGGGCGAACCGATCTCGGTCAACCTGAAAGATGTGGACCTGAAAGATTTCTTCCGCCTGATTCACGAGATCAGCGGATTGAACGTGGTGCTTGATCCGCAGGTGCGTGGCACCCTGACCATCGTGCTCGACGATGTGCCGTGGGACCAGGCGCTCGACATCGTGCTTAAGAACAACGATCTGTCGCGCCAGCTGGACGGCAACGTCCTGCGCATCGCGACCGTCGATACCCTGAAGCATGAAGCGGAAAACCGCCGCGCCCAGATTGATGCCGAGGCCCTGGCGGTTGACAAGGTGACCATCACCCGTTTCCTCAGCTACGCGCACTCGAAAGACGTTCTGCCGACGATCAGGAAGTTCCTGAGCCAGCGTGGCGATGTAGTTGCCGACGAGCGCACGAATTCCTTGATCGTTTCCGACATTCCGGCTACTCTGCCCAACATCGATCGCATCATTCAGCAGATGGATCGGAAGACGCAGGAGGTCGAAATTGAAGCCCGCGTGGTAGCGGCGACGCGCAGTTTTGCCCGCGATATCGGCACCCAGTTTGGCTTCGGTTGGGGCAATGGAACAACGCAGATGGGCGGCGTGCCTGGAACGGGCGGACCCGGAGCGTCTCCGTACAACGGGACTGCTACGAATCCACTCTATCCGCTCTATACCGCCGGCGGCAGCACGATTCCGCTGTTCTCGAACCTGGGCGTTCCCGGACCGACTAGCGCATTTGGTTTTTCAACTGGCTCCAACAACTTCCGGCTCGATCTGGCGCTGACCATGGCGGAATCGCGTGGGCTGCTCAAGGTCCTATCGCGTCCGCGGGTGGTTACGCAAAACAACATCCAGGCCATTGTGAAGCAGGGCGTTCGCGTGCCGATCACAACCACTGGCCAGTTGGGCGGACCTCCGACCACGACCTACGTGGATGCGTTCCTCCGCTTGACCGTAACGCCACAGATCACGTCGGAAGGTACAATCTTCCTGAATGTCGACGTGGAAAACACGCTACCTGACTATAGCGAACACGATCAGTTCAATAACCCTGCCTTGATTACACAACAGGCAACGACGCAGGTTCTGGTCACGGACGGCGGGACGGTCGTGATCGGCGGCGTTATCCAAACCAATAACTCCGTTAACCTGCAGCAGGTTCCCTTGCTGGGCGACATCCCATATCTCGGCAACCTGTTCAAGCGTCACTCGGTCTCGACCTCTACGCAGGAGTTGATTTTCTTCATAACGCCGCGCATTGTCCAGACATAGAACGAGCAGACATAGTCGGTTTTGTAAGACCTTAAGTTGAAGCAAGCCCAGCCGCTGGAGCCTCCCGGAGAAACCGCCGGGAATCCGGCGGTTTCGCTTTTTTGCCCAACCTTTCTCGGGCGAACATAGTTTGCGGATGGCCCGAGACGGGGCAGGCCCCGGTCTCTACGCAAGATTTCCTCGGTCGACTTATCCGGTGCCGGACCCAATATCGGCGCCGTCCCTGCTGCTACACTTTTCCGATGGATCATGTCGCGCGACTCCGGAGGCTGCAGGGAGCCCTTTGCGAAGCCAAGCTTGATCTTCTGCTTGTCACGCACCTGCCGAACATTCGCTATCTAGCCGGATTCACGGGGAGCGCGGCGGCGCTGCTTATAGGAAACGATGACGCCACTCTTTTTACGGACGGCCGCTACATTGCCCAGGCGAAGGAAGAAGTCACGAACGCGCGCATCGTGATCGGAACTAAATCGCCGGCGGTGGCGGCAGCGGAGTCGTTGGCGGCGCGGCGGAAGAGATCGGGGGCGCCGAACTTGTCGCTCGGCATTGAGGCGGAGTCGCTCAGCGCGGGCGCACGCGACCGGTTGGCGTCGTTACTGCGGGGGAAGGCGCGCGTGCGCTCTGCGCCTCCGCTGGTCGAACGCGCGCGGATGGTTAAAGACGCCGGCGAGATTCGACTCATCCGCAAAGCGATCGAGCTTGGGGCGAGTTTGTTTCGCGTTGCTTGCGCGAAGATCAGGCCGGGCGTGAGCGAGATCGAGGTCGCCGCAGCCATGGAATACGAAGCGCGTTCGAAGGGCGCGGAGGGCATGTCGTTTTCGACCATCATCGCCGCCGGCGCGCGCTCGGCGGTAGTGCACGGACGCGCATCGGAGGCGCGCATCCCCCGGCGCGGGTTCGTGGTCTGCGACTTCGGTGTTATACTTCGGGGTTATTGTTCGGATCGCACGCGTACCGTGCACGTCGGGAAGCCTTTGGAAGAGGCCGGCGCGCTGTATGCGGCGGTTCTGGAGGCGCAACTGGCGGCGATTGCCGCGGTGCGGGCGGGCGTGACCGCCGCCGAAGTCGATGAGGCCGCGCGCAGCGTGCTTCGTAAAGCAAAACTGGCGCGCTACTTCACGCATTCGACCGGACACGGCCTGGGACTTGAGATTCACGAGGCGCCGCGCCTGGCAGCCGGTCAGCTGCAAAAGCTTGAGCCCGGCATGGTGATTACGATCGAGCCGGGCGCGTACGTTCCTGGCAAGTGGGGAGTGCGCATCGAAGACGTCGTGGTGGTGACCAAGTCGGGTTGCGAAGTGTTGACTTCCCTGGACAGAGGGGCGGACAAAGAGCTGGTGGTTGTCTAGCTGTTTGAAGTCATGGAGTCCTGACCTAGCGCTTCGCTTCGGGATGACAATTTCATAATGAATCAAAAAGAGCTGAAGGAACTCATCGAGTTCTTAATCGAGAAGGACATCGCCGAATTTGAACTGGAACGCGGCGATGTGAAAGTGAAGATCAAGCGCGCCATGGAAGCGCCTCCGGCGGCGCCGGAAACGCGCTACATTACCATGGCGGCGCCGGCTGCCGTGCCTGCCGCTCCGGCGGCGGCCGCTTCTTCCGCGTTGACTTCCTCCAGGGAAGCCAGCTCTGCGGCGGCGCCCGCGGCGGAAAAAGAAGAGCATCTCCATATTGTGCATTCGCCGATTGTCGGCACATTCTACGAATCGCCCTCGCCCGGCTCTCCTCCGTTCGTCAAAGTGGGAGACATGCTGGAGGTCGGGCAGGTGCTGTGCATTGTTGAAGCGATGAAGTTGCTGAACGAGATTGAATGCGACGCGGCCGGAGAACTGGTAAAGAAACTCGTCACCAACGGCCAGCCGATCGAGTATGGCCAGGAATTGTTTGCGCTGCGGCTGAAGTGAAGCTGCGAGCCCCGAGCTTCTAGCAATGCGAAGGGTTCAATCTCATAGCTCGAAGCTCATAGCTCAAATGCCGGCGTTTGGAATCCGGCCAGCGATGATCCAACACAGAACGAATCATCCATGTTTAAAAAGATACTAGTAGCCAATCGCGGCGAGATCGCGTTGCGCGTCATCTGCGCATGCAAGGAGCTCGGCATACGCTCGGTCGCGGTCTACAGCGATGCCGACCGGAACTCGCTGCACGTGCGTTTTGCCGACGAGGCTATCTGCATCGGCCCACCGCAACTCGCCCAGAGTTATCTGAACATTCCCGCCGTAATCAGCGCCGCTGAGATCGCCAACGTGGACGCCATTCATCCCGGCTACGGGCTGCTTTCCGAAAATGCGAACTTTGCCGAGGTGTGCGAAGCCTGCCACATCAAGTTCATTGGGCCGACTCCGGATGTGATCCGGTTGATGGGAGAGAAAGAAAAAGCGCGAGCCGCCATGAAGAAGTATGGCGTTCCGATTCTTCCCGGCTCGGATGGCGTAATCGCGTCGGAAGAGGAAGCGCTGGAATGGGCGCGCGAGGTCGGGTTTCCGGTGATCGTCAAGGCCACGGCAGGCGGCGGCGGGCGCGGCATGCGCATTGTCCGCAATCAGGAGGAACTGCCTGCGCTCTACCGGCAGGCACAGTCCGAGGCCGCGTCAGCGTTTGGCAACGGCGATCTCTACATGGAGAAATATGTAGAGAATCCGCGTCACATCGAATTCCAGGTGCTGGCCGATGAGCACGGCAACGTCGTCAGCCTGGGCGAGCGCGAGTGTTCGATTCAGCGGCGGCATCAGAAGCTCCTCGAAGAATCGCCGTCGGTCGCGGTGACGCCCGAACTGCGGGCTGAGATTGGCGGAATTCTGAGCAAGACGCTGAGCGCCGTCGGCTATCACAACGCGGGGACCATCGAATTTCTGATGGGGGCGGACGGCAAGCTGCATTTCATCGAGATGAACACGCGCATCCAGGTCGAGCATCCGGTGACGGAGATGGTGACGGACGTGGACCTGGTGAAGAGCCAGCTCATGATTGCAGCGGGAGCGAAGATGGCGGACGTGCTGCAAGGGCCGATCTCGTCTCGTGGACACGCGATTGAGTGCCGCATCAACGCCGAGCATCCGGAAAAGTTCACACCCTCGGCGGGGAAGATTACGACGTTTAATCCGCCGGGCGGAACCGGAGTCCGCATCGATACGGCGGCTTATGCCGAGGGGACGATTCCTCCTTATTATGATTCGCTGATTGCCAAGCTGGTCGTGCGCGGCAAGGATCGTAGCGAAGCGATTTCACGCATGCAGCGGGCGCTGGAGATGTTTATCGTGGAAGGAATTTTCACGACGATTCCGCTGCACCGGCGGATTCTGGCGGATGCCGGAGTTTCGCGCGGGGAAGATTGATACGGGGTTTATTGAGAGGTTTCTGGCGAAGGGGAAATAGGAGGTACTGGAAATGTTTCGACTTGCTTCGGTACTTTTAGCTGGTTTGTTGCTGTTGTCGACGATTTCAGCTGTAAGCCAAGATACCACTCCTACTAATCCTCAACACAAATCGCAATACCTGAAAAGTTGCAGTGATACAAATCCTCCGCCTTGTGCCGAGACATCTCCAAAGGCTATTGATTCGCCGAACCCGCAATACTCCGATGAGGCTCGCAGAAAACGTATAGAAGGGACCGTGATCTTGTGGGCAGTCGTGGGAATTGATGGCCGAGCGCATCAGATTCGCGTATCCCAAACGATTGGGCACGGATTGGATGAAGAGGCAATCACGACGCTCAAGCAGTGGAGATTCAAACCAGGTACGAGTAAAGGTGAGCCCGTTCCTGTGCTTATAAGCGTTCACATGGATTTTCGTCTGAACCAATAATGGTCTTCGAGCCAGTTCCTCGTATATACGGGATTATCGATCCTAGGTGTTTTACTGACGGCGACGCCATGTTTGCCGCCGCGGATGAACTCGTGTCAGGCGGAGTCCCACTCCTGCAATACCGCAACAAATCAGGCAATGCCCGCGAGATGCTAGACCACGCGCGCGAACTAAAGCAGCGCATAGGCGGCCGACGTCAAGCTCATCATGAACGACCGAGCTGACCTCTGCCTCGCCGCCGATTTCGACGGACTGCATCTCGGGCAAGACGATCTATCACCTGATGCCGCTCGCCGCATCATCGGGCCAAGTCGCTGGCTCGGCGTGTCTACGCACAATCCCGAGCAACTTGCCGAAGCGCGACAACACTTCTGCCGACTACCTCGCCATTGGCCCGGTCTTCGCCACGTCCAGCAAGGCCAATCCCGATCCCGTCGTCGGCCTCGAACGGGGTGCGCCGGGCGCGGGCTTTGACGCGCAAACCGCTGGTGGCCATCGGCGGGATTACACGTGCCAATGCGCGATCGGTGATCGACGCCGGGGCCGACTCGGTTGCGGTGATATCCGACTTGATACGGGAGCCGCGCAAATCAGCAGAGGAATTTTTGCGGATTCTGGGGTAAAGTTGGGAAGCTCTTCCGGCAATTCAATGCTTTGTGGAGATGCGGTTTGCCGCGTTTTCCGCGGCGTTCGTGATGATGCATGCGGAGACGGGGCAGGCCCCGTCTCTACGACAATGCGTTTTAGAGCCTGAGGCGACGGCGAGACGCCGTCGCGACAGCCGGCAGGACGCCGGCTCTACTTGAACCAGGAGATTCGTGAGCACTGACCTTCAACGGCCGCCGCAGCCACCCATCGTCAGCGATTGGGAACGCCACACCCATCAGGATCAGGAGCTAGTCAAAGGGCTCGGCCTGACCAGCGCGACCATGCTGGTGATGGGGTCGATGATCGGGTCGGGCATCTTTATTGTATCGGCGGAAATTTCGCGCGAGGTGCAGTCGCCCGCGCTGCTGATCGGGGCGTGGCTGATTACTGGATTTTTGACCATCGTCGGCGCGCTCAGCTATGGGGAACTGGCCGCGATGATGCCGCGGGCCGGCGGGCAGTATGTTTATCTGCGCGAATCGCTGGGGCCGCTTTGGGGATTCTTGTACGGATGGACTTTGTTCCTGGTCATTCAGACGGGGACGATTGCCGCGGTGGGCGTGGCTTTTGGCAAGTTTCTCGGAATCTTCTGGCCGGCCGTTTCTTCGAGTCATTGGATTCTGCACCTGTGGAAGGTTCCGAGATTTGCCGATTGGACCGATGATGCTCGGCGGCATGGATGTTGGCCTGAACACGCAGAACCTGGTCGCGATACTGGTAGTGGTCGCGCTCTCGATCATCAATATTTTTGGCGTGAAGACCGGCGCCTTCATTCAAAACATTTTCACCGCAGCCAAAGTTTCGGCGCTGCTTGGCCTGGTTCTCTTCGGAATTTTTCTGGGCCGGAACGCGAAGGCGATTGCGGCGAACTTTGGGCGCTAACTTCTGGAACAACGCCGGACTCGGCACGCTCCACGACGTCGGCGGAGGCGTTCTGGTTTCCACGCTCACCGCGCTCGCGGTAGCGCAGGTCGGGCTCGTTGTTTTCCGCCGATGCCTGGAACAACGTCACATTCACAGCGGGCGAGGTAAAAAATCCCAGCCGCAATCTTCCGCTCTCGCTGGCGCTGGGCACCGGCGTGGTGATTGCGCTCTACATCGGCTGCAACTTTATTTATCTGGGAGCGCTGCCGCTCGCGGGCAATCCGGCCGGCACAACGCTGATCGAGCGCGGAATTCAGTATGCCAGCGAAGACCGCGTTGCCACAGCAGTGATGACACAGATGTTTGGCTCCATCGGCGGCAAGCTGATGGCGGTCGCCATCATGATCTCTGCTTTTGGCTGCGCCAACGGGCTTATTCTCTCGGGCGCGCGCGTATATTACGCGATGGCGAAGGATGGTCTCTTCTTCCGCAGCGTCGCGCACCTGCATCCGCAGCTACAAGACGCCCGTTGTTTCGCTGATGGTGCAGATGATCTGGACGCGTATCCTCTGTATCTCGGGCAGCTATGGCCAACTCCTTGACTACATTATTTTCGCGGTGCTGGTGTTTTACATTCTGACTATCTTCGGGCTCTTCGTTTTACGCCGCACGCATGCCGAGGCGGAGCGGCCCTACAAGGCAATCGGATATCCCGTCCTGCCTGCGATTTATATCGTGATGGCTTTGTTTATCGACGTGGTGCTGTTACGCTACAAGCCGCAATACACTTGGCCGGGATTGTTCATCGTGCTGCTGGGAATCCCGGTGTACTACCTCTGGCGGCCGCGAAATGCGAACGCCTAGCTTCTAAGGAGAACTCCCTGAAAATGTCCAATCTGCTGGCGACCAAGCCACTCGAAATGATTCTGGATGAATCTGCGGAACACGGAGAACACTCGCTGAAGCGGGCGTTAGGCGCGACGAACCTGATCACGCTGGGGATTGGCGCCATCATCGGGGCCGGAATTTTTGTCCTGACCGGAGCCGCGGCTGCGCAATATGCCGGACCTGCGATTGTGCTTTCGTTCATTCTGGCCGGCATCGCTTGCGCCTTCGCGGGTCTCTGCTACTCGGAATTTGCGGCGTTGATTCCGATTGCCGGGTCGGCCTACACCTATGGCTATGCGACCCTGGGCGAGATTTTTGCCTGGATCATCGGATGGGATCTGATCCTCGAATACGCCTTTGGCGCCGCCACGGTTGCGTCGGGCTGGAGCGGCTATGTAAACAGTTTTCTACAGGATTATGGCATTCACTTGCCGCCCTCGCTGACCGCGACTCCCGGCACGGACATGGTGATGTACAACAACCGGTGGGATCGGCTGACCACGATTCTGCCGACTCTGCAAGCCCACGGCGTCGATCCGGCGTCACTGGCGCACGCACAGGGTTCGTTCAACCTGGTTGCTTTTATTGGCATTGTCATTGTGACGGCGATCCTGGTCATCGGCATTCAGGAATCGGCGAACTTCAATTCGGCGATCGTCATTATCAAGGTTGCAATCGTGCTCACGTTCATCGCGATCGCGGGCGGCTTTATTCTGAAGCATCCGGAGGTCGCCGCCCACAACTGGCACCCGTTTATTCCCCCGAATACCGGGGAATTCGGACATTACGGCTGGTCCGGAATCGTTCGCGGGGCGGGCGTGATTTTCTTCGCCTACATTGGCTTCGACGCGGTTTCTACCGCGGCGCAGGAAGCGAAAAAGCCGCAGCGCGATATGCCGATCGGCATTCTGGGCTCGCTCGTGATCTGTACCATCCTCTACATTCTGGTTTCCGGAGTTCTCACGGGAATCGTTTCCTACACGACGTTGAATGTTCCCGATCCCGTCGCGGTCGGCATTGATCACGCCGGGGTGCGCTGGGGAAGCGTGCTGGTGAAACTCGGAGCGATTGCCGGACTGGGCAGCGTGATGCTGGTGATGCTGCTCGGCCAGTCTCGGGTGTTCTACTCGATGTCGCGGGATGGGCTGCTGCCGCAGTGGGCGGGCGCTGTGCATCCGCGCTTCCGGACTCCGTGGATCTCGAGCATCACGGTCGGTATATTCGTGGCAGTTTTTGCCTCTCTGATTCCGATCGGCATTCTGGGCGAACTGGTCAGCATTGGCACCTTGCTGGCGTTTGTGATCGTGTGCGCGGGCGTGTGGATCCTCCGTGTGCGCCGGCCTGAACTGCATCGTCCGTTTAAGACGCCCATGGTGCCGCTTGTGCCCATACTGGGGATTCTGGTGTCGGGATTGATGATGGTGAGTTTGCCGCTCAGCACGTGGCTGCGGCTGATTATCTGGCTTGCCATCGGCATGGTGATTTACTTCGGCTATGGACGCCATCACAGCCGCGTGCAAGCCGCTGTTGCGAAAGCGAAATTAACGGGAGTTCGCTGAGACGGGGCAGGCCCCGTCTCTATTCTGGTTTCGTTTGCGCGCTACCGGCGTGGCCATGGGTCTTCCGGATGCGCGTCCGCTCCCTGCATCCCTCGCATTTGGAAGTCGTTAGCCTCGCCTCGTTGAAAATCACATATGCAGCGTGTTGGCCATCACATCGGTTCCGGAAGAGATGCGAAACAATCCTTGACAGGGCCGCGCTAAAACTGCGAAACGACTCTTCACGGCCGAAAGCGCATTCGACTTCACAACCTTTTTAGCTCTTACAAAACGAGGAGGCAGTATGGCGGTCACAAAGCAACAAGCCCTTGACTATCATTTCGGGGCCCGTCCTGGAAAAATCGAAGTTACCTCCACCAAGCCTTGCCGCACGCAGCGCGATTTGAGCCTGGCCTATACGCCGGGCGTCGCCGAGCCGTGCATGGAGATTCACAACAACCCGCAAGAGGTATTCAAGTACACGGCGAAGGGCAATCTGGTCGCAGTGGTCACCAATGGCTCGGCCGTCCTGGGTCTCGGCGACATCGGTGCACTGGCCGGCAAGCCAGTAATGGAAGGCAAGGCCGTTCTGTTCAAGAGGTTTGCCGACGTCGACGTTTTCGACATCGAACTCGACACCCATAATCCCGACGAAATCATCAAAGTTTGCCAGCTTCTCGAACCGACCTTCGGCGGCATCAACCTCGAAGACATTAAAGCGCCGGAGTGCTTCTACATCGAAGAAACGCTCAAGAAGACGATGAAGATTCCTGTCTTCCACGACGACCAGCACGGTACGGCAATCATTTCGGGCGCGGCCTTGCTGAATGCGCTTGAAGTCGTAGGCAAGAAGATCGACGAAGTGCACGTGGTGTTCAACGGCGCGGGAGCCTCCGGTATCGCATGCGCGGAACACTATGTTCGTCTGGGCGTGAAGCGCGAAAATATCGTTCTCTGTGATACCGGTGGCGTCATCTACAAAGGGCGCACCAAGGGTATGAATCCCTACAAGGAGCGTTTTGCGCAGGAGACGAAGCTGCGCACGCTGGCCGAGGCTGCGAAAGACGCGGACGTGCTGGTAGGCTGCTCAGTGAAAGGCGCGATCACGCAGGATATGGTGCGTTCGATGGCCGCCCGTCCCATCGTCTTTGCCATGGCGAACCCCGATCCCGAGATCACCTACGACGATGCGAAAGCCTGCCGCGGCGACGTGATCATCGCGACCGGCCGCTCCGATTATCCAAACCAGGTCAACAACGTGCTCGGCTTCCCGTTTATTTTCCGCGGGGCGCTCGATGTCCATGCCACGGCGATCAACGAAGAAATGAAGCTGGCGGCGACCCGGGCGCTGGCCAATCTGGCAAAAGAAGACGTGCCGGATTCCGTATGCCGCGCCTACGGCGTGGAGCGCCTGCACTTCGGGCCGGACTACCTGATCCCAAAGCCATTCGATCCCCGCGTGCTTCTATGGGAGGCGACGGCCGTCGCCGAAGCCGCTATGAAGACGGGCGTGGCGCGAAATCCGATCGCGCTCGATGCCTACCGCGAACAACTCGAGCGGCGCCTCGGCAAGGCCCACGAAATTGCGCACATGTTGATTCAAAAAGCCCAGGCGCACCCCAAGGAGGTGGTATTCCCCGAGGGCGAACACGAGAAGATTTTGCGCACCGCGCACCAATTGCTCGATGAAAAGATCGCAACTCCCATCCTGCTCGGCGATCGTGAAGTGATTGCAGAGCGCGCGAAAGAGTTGGATCTTTCCCTCGCCGGCGCGAAGTTCGTCGATCCGGCATCGTCCTCGCTGCGCGAGCCATACATTCAGGAGCTATTCCGCTTGCGGCAGCGCCGGGGCGTCACGCTCAGCGAAGCGCGAGCAATGATAAAAGATCACAACGTGTTTGGCTCGATGATGGTTCGGATGGGCGACGCGGACGCTCTGGTTTCCGGCGTGAGCCAATATTTCTCTGAGACGATTCGCCCCGCTCTCCAGATCGTCGGAACGCGCGAAGGATTGCGCAGAGTATCGGGCTGCTACCTGATGATCACCCGGTCGGGACAACTCTATCTCCTGGCCGATCCCAGCGTAAATATCGATCCGACGGCGGAAGATCTGGTCGAAATCGCGCTGTGCGCGGCCCAGACCGCGCGCCGGTTCGACCTCACGCCGCGGGTCGCTATGCTCTCCTTCTCCTCATTCGGGAGTACGCGTCATCCCCAGTGCGAAAAAGTGCGCAAAGCGGTCGAGTTGCTGCACAAAGCCGATCCGATGCTGATGGTCGATGGTGAAGTGATGGCTGATTTAGCCGTGTCCAGTGAAATGATGGAAAAGAATTATCCGTTCAGTTCGCTGAAGGGCGGCGCCAACGTTTTGATCTTCCCCGACCTGGGGTCGGCCAACATCGCCTACAAGCTGCTCTCCAAACTAGGCGGCGGCGAAACGCTGGGGCCAATCCTGATGGGCATGAGCAAGCCCGTTCACGTACTCACGCGCCATGTGGAGGTCGAAGAGATCGTCAACGTCGCCGCGCTCGCAGTGGTCGACGCGCAAGAGAATGAAGTAACCTCGTGGCCCGCCGTGCCGAAACCGATGGAACTGGTCGGCGAGTAGGGGCGCGTTCAAAGCCAGATTGCGGAAGTGAAACCAAATTCCCCACGCATCGCATCCTGCTGCGCGGGGAATTTTATTTTCCGTTGAGCAGATTGCGCAGCACCGCCACTTCGGCTGCAATTGCCGTATGCAGCGCCGGATCCACATCGGGCGCAAATAGCGGCGAGTGATTGGAAGGCAGCATCGTCCCCATTTTTTTCGTCTCGGCGAACTTCATGGGATCGGCTCCCCCGAGGCTGAAGTAGAACGACGGAATTCCCAGCTCGACAAACGCGGAATAATCCTCCGATGCCGTCATCGGTCCTTCAGTGATCACGTTCTGTTTTCCCAGTGTCGCCTCAAGCACGCCCCGCAAGCGCTCCGCCAGCGCAGGGTCGTTGTAAACCGAGTCGGTCCATTCATACCGTTCAATCAGCGGTTCGCGAGTAGCTCCGCCGGCCATCGACTCTCCTTTAACCACGCGCTCGATGGCGGCAAGAACCTGCTTCCTGATTTCCGGCTTGTAGGTGCGGACCGTAATCCCCATCTCAGCCGAGTCAGGAATGATGTTGTTCTTCGTCCCAGCGCGAATGTAACCAACCGTAATCACGGCGAACTCTCCAGGCTTCACCTCCCGCGAAACAATGGTCTGGAGCGAGAGAATTGTTTTAGCCGCGATGACGATCGGGTCAACCGCAGTGTGCGGAGCGGAACCATGCCCACCTTTGCCGTAAATGGTCACCCGCAGCGAGTCCGCGTTGCTATCGTAAATGCCCGGCGTAACGCTGACCTGGCCCGCAGGCAGCCCATTGCCCACGTGCATCGCGACCCCAACATCAGGCTTAGGGAAGCGGGTCGCGAAGCCGTCGGCGATCATGGCCTTAGCCCCAGTAATTGTTTCCTCGGCGGGCTGGCCAATCAGCATCAGAGTGCCGTGCCAAGTGTCCTTGCTGTGCGCCATGATCGAAGCGGTGGCAAAGAGCGCGGCGATATGCAGATCGTGCCCGCAGGCGTGCATGACGGGCACTTCACGGCCGCTGTCATCTTTAGTGTGAACCTTGCTCGCGTAAGGAAGCCCGGTCTTCTCCTCGACGGGCAGCGCGTCAAGCTCGGTGCGCAGCATGACGGTAGGGCCGCTTCCGTTCTTAAGGATGGCGACCACGCCAGTGCCCCCGACGTGCTCAGTGATGTCGTAGCCGAGCGACTGTAGGCGCTCGGCAAGTTTGGCAGCCGTTTGTGTCTCATGCGACGAGAGTTCCGGATGCTCGTGCACATCGATATAAAGCTCGTGAGCGGCCGGGTAAACAGCGTCGACTTCCTTGGAGTTGGGTGTGATCGAAGTTTGCGCGGCCACGAAGCCTGCCGGCAGAAGGAGAGCAACCAGGAGAAGAAGTTTTGTTTTTCCCATTTGCGGGGATAATAGCATGGAGGCACGCGGCGCACCGTCAGGCCGTGAAATGGCCAAGCCAAACGAGTAGCGGCCCGCGCGCCCGATATGCTATCCTTAGGATCGTTACGAAAACGATAAGAGACAGGAGTGCAACAAGTTAGTGCTAGCCAGAGAGCAAAAGCAATCCGTCGTTGACACGTATCGCACGCATCCCACCGATACTGGAAGTCCTGAAGTTCAAATCGCGCTGCTAAGCGAGCGCATCGGTCAACTCACGGATCATTTCAAAGCGCACCAGAAGGATCACGGCTCGCGCCGCGGACTTCTCATGATGGTCAGCCGGCGTCGCCGCCTGCTCGACTACCTCAAGAAGTACGACTCGGAGCGGTATAAAACCGTCATCACCAAGCTCGGCATCCGCAAGTAAACCGTGTCCGGCCCAGTGTGGGCCGGCTTCAACCCCGAGAGTCTGAGCTAAGAGCCTGGAGTCCGAGTAAAGTGCGTTTCCCGACTGCGATAGCCACTGGCATTCGCCTATTTTGTATTGCCTATCATGCCTTCGCCCATCAAGCGAACTCCAACCTGGCGCCTTTCGCGCTCCTGCCCCAAAAAAGGATGATCTATGAAGCCTGAACCAACCACAGTTTCCGTCGAAATCGCCGGCGGAAAAACTCTTTCTTTTGAAACCGGAAAACTGGCGAAACAAGCCCACGGCTCCTGCGTAGTGCGCCTCGGTGAGAACACCGTGCTAGCCACCGCCACCGCGAATCCCGAGCCCCGCACCGGCATCGATTTTTTCCCGCTCACTGTCGACTACCGCGAATACACCTACGCCGGTGGACGCATTCCCGGCGGCTTCATCAAGCGCGAAGGCCGCATGAGCGAGCGCGAAGTCCTGACCAGCCGCCAGATCGACCGCCCCATCCGCCCCATGTTCGCGGAAGGCTTTAAGTGTGAGACGCAAGTAATTGCCTTCGTTCTCTCTGCTGATACCGAGAACGATCCCGACGTGGTCGGCATCAATGCAGCCTCGGCGGCACTGACCGTCTCCGACATTCCGTTCCTCGGCCCCATCGGCGCAGTGCGCGTCGGCCTGGTCGATGGCCGCTTCATCGCCAATCCTACGTATACGGAAATGCGCGAAGGCCTGCTCAACATCATGGTGGTCGGCACGGCCGAAGCCATCCTGATGATCGAGTCAGGCGCTAAGGAAGTAAAAGAAGAGACAGTGGTCGATGCCATCGAATTCGCGCACACCGAAATCAAAAAGATTTGCGCCGCCATCGAAGAACTCCGCAACAAGGCCGGCAAGGTGAAGCGCAAAGTGACGCCCCCCGAATTCGATCAGGCGTACTACAACGCGCTGCAATCGAAAATTGGTGAGCGCCTGACCGATGCCCTCGACACCGCCAAGCATCCGAAGTCCGAGAGCTACGAACTGGTCCGCACGCTGGAGAAAGAGCAACTGGCCGCGATTCCGGAAGAGGATGTCGCCGCCAAAGCGAAGTTCAAGGAGTATTACGAGACTCTGCGCGAGCGCATCTTCCGCGATCAGGTCATTAACAGGAAACATCGTCCCGACGGCCGCGCCTTCGATCAGATTCGCGAGATCTGGATCGAAGCCGGAGTTCTCCCGCGTACTCACGGCAGCGCAATCTTCACCCGCGGCGAGACGCAGGCCTTGGTCACGACCACGCTCGGTACCAGCGACGATATGCAGCGCCTCGAAGGTTTCGAAGGCGAAGCCAAAAAGCGCTTCATGCTGCACTACAATTTCCCTCCGTTCTCGGTAGGAGAAGTCGCGTTCCTCCGCGGAGCCGGCCGCCGCGAGATCGGTCACGGAGCTTTAGCGGAGCGCGCAGTTTCCGCAGTCCTGCCAACCGAAGACAACTGGCCCTACGCCATGCGGGTAGTCTCCGACATTCTGGAGTCAAACGGCTCGTCTTCGATGGCGACAATTTGCGGGGCATCCCTTTCGCTAATGGATGCAGGCGTTCCGTTGAAGGCACCGGTAGCCGGAGTGGCGATGGGCCTGGTGAAGGAAGGCGATCAATACGCCATCCTGACCGACATCGCTGGCGCGGAAGACCATTACGGCGATATGGACTTCAAAGTCGCCGGCACCAAAGACGGCATCACCGCCCTCCAGATGGACATTAAAGTCGGCGGCATTACCGCTCAAATCATGCGCGAAGCGCTGGCCCAGGCACAACGCGGACGCCTCTTCATCCTCGAAAAGATGGATGGGATCCTAAGCGAACCGCGCGTAAAGGTCTCGGCCTATGCGCCTCGCATCTACACCCTCCAGATTCCAGTCGACAAAATCCGCGACGTGATTGGGCCGGGTGGCAAGATGATTCGCAGCATCATCGAGCAGACCGGCGTGAAGATCGACGTCGAAGATTCCGGCAAGGTCAACGTAGCGTCGAACGACGAAGTTTCAGCCAACAAAGCGCTGCAGATCATTCGCGACCTGACAGCCTCCGCCGAGGTAGGGAAGACCTATCTCGGAAAAGTAAGCCGCCTCGCAGACTTCGGCGCATTCGTCGAAATCCTCCCCGGCCTGGATGGCCTCCTGCACATCAGCGAAGTTGCCGAACACAGAATCAAAGACGTCCGCGACGAACTGAAAGAAGGCGACCAGGTGCTGGTAAAAGTTCTGGCCGTCGAAGGCAACCGCATCAAGCTGTCGCGCAAAGCAATTCTCAAAGAGCAGCGCGCAAAAATGGGTGGCGGCACCCCGCCGCCGGATGGCGATGGTGGTGAGGAAGGAGTTCCAGCCGCTGGACCAGCAGCCGGTTCCGTCGCCGGAATAAGCGCGGCCCAAGGCACGCCCACCGCGGTAATCGAAGGCGGCGCCGATTTTGACGCCGACGACGAGCCCAACTTCAATCGCGTCGACGCGGCCGGCAATTCCGCTGAGCCGGCAGTTGCCCGCACCGAAGGTGGACGAGACTCACGCGGAGGCGGAGGCGATCGCGACCGCAACCGTCGTAGACGAGGTCGCGGCGGACGCGGTCCAGGGGGCGGCAGTGGCCATGGCGGTGGAGGTGGTCACGGAGGCAGCGGCGGTGGCGGTGGACGCTTCCGGCGGTAGGATCCGAAAGTATTAATGAGAACGAGTAAGGCGGGCCGCAGCCATGCGGCCCTTTTTCGTGTCCTATGCTTAGAACTAATCGCACCCATCCCGCTCATGAAGGCTGGTATCCTTGCCAGACTATCGACACCAGAAGGCCAACGCGTCGATTTTCCACTTGACGTGCATTGTTTCCCAGGGTAACAATCGTTTAGTGTACACGGTGGTCACGACGAAATCCTTCGCCAAGGCCATTTCCCGGCTTCCGGTGAACGGGCAGAGGCGGATGGTGGCGAAAATCAAGGAGATTGCCGGCGATCCCTATGCCAGGCACAACAACGTGACCAAGCTCCAGGGACGCGATGGCTACCGGCTGAGAATTGGCGACTGGCGCGTCATTTACGAGCTGCATGACGACCGCCTCGAATTGTGGGCACTGGAAGTAGGAGCAAGGGGAGGAATCTACTGACGATGCGTATCGAAACCATTACCCGTAAGGGAAAGGAATTCGCCGTAATCCCGGCGAAAGCGTTGCAAAAGCTGATGGCCGATTCGGAAATGCTGGCCGATGTAAGGGCCTATGATGCCGCAAAAGCACGCCTGGAGGATGGCGAAGACGAACTCATACCACTGGAGATCACCGAACGCCGGCTGCGGGGAGAGCCTGCGCTCCGCATCTGGCGCGAGTACCGCAAGCTCACCCAGCAGCAGCTCGCCGTGAAGTCAAGAGTATCGCGCGCACTGATCGCGGCAATTGAAACCAATCGCAAGTCCGGCTCCGTCAGCACATGGAAAAAGCTGGGCGCAGCCCTCGACGTGAGCTGGGATCAACTCGCGTAGCGTCGTGTAACTAGGTTTAACACGCATTCAAAGCGTCCCCACGATGACGATTTCTTCACCAACTATGGACGTTTCTCTGGTTCGTTCCACCGGGGGCACTTCGAACGTATAGCCGCCCTTTGCCATTCAGCATTGAAGGCCGCACCCTCGATTGCGCGCTGAATAGTCCAGAGGCTGAGTGGGCCGGCGTCTGCGTAGTTGATCACTTCATGTATCTTCCCGTCGCGCTTTGCGCGAGTCGACTCGAAAACCGCGTCGGTCTGGTCCCTCGAATATTCTGGCTGCATTGAGAAAAACGAGCTTGTCTCAAGTAACTGACCTAATTTCCAAAATGTTCCGGGCGAAAGCCGACCTCTCTTTACCTCGCAGAACGTCACCCGATCCGAGCGACTCGCGTTACGACAACGTTCAGTAAAGGATTCTGCACTGTCATCGGGGTGCAAAACGATCCGGTGCCTCGCGCAGAGCACCGAAGATGCTGAATACTCGAAATCAATCTCCGAGACACCATCTTTTACTGTTCCTCCCGAAACGCTGGCGTTCTCTGGCGCTTTAGAGTCTTGCCCGACTCCTGAGACAATTAGGAAGCAAGTGATAAGGCTGACCAGAAGAGCCTTGCCTGAGAGCAGCATAACGACAATTGTGCATGGGATTGCGGGATCGGAGAAGATGAATTTTGAGAAGACGCGATTACGAAAGTTGCGCACATCACTGATCCCATCAGACCTAAGATGGGCTGTAGACCGGGATGCCCAAAGGAATCGCGTCAACCCCCTCAGAACGATAAGCGCTTGAAAATCGTCTCAGGGATGTGTTCGACGGCGGTCATGATGTAGCGCCAGACTCTCGGAGTGTAGAGTACGTCAGGCCCACGGCGCTCAAGAGCCCGAACGATGTCGCGGGCAACGATCTCAGGATCGGCAAAGCACGCGGCACTGGCCAGATGGTCGGTCATCGGCGTTTGAACCGGGCCCGGCTTAATGGTGATCACCTTGACTCCGGCAGGATGAAGGCGGCTGCGGAGTCCTTGCAGGAAGAGCGAAAGCGCCCCTTTAGCGGACCCGTAGACATAGTTGGAGCGCCGTCCTCGATCTCCGGCCACCGAGGTGATGGCGGCGATACAGCCGGTGCGTCGTTGCTCAAGCTCCGCCGGCGAACAGAGTAAGAATTGCCGAGGCGCTCACGAAGTTGACATGCAGTTCGTCGAGCAGAACGTCGACGGAACTTTCGGATTCCTTCTGATCGTGCATGCTTCCATAAGCGAGGAGCACGGTATCGAAGCCGGGAAGCGAACGGCGAGCATAATCGAAGATTCGCGGCCATGCTGTTCGATGGAAGCCAAGTCGGCAGCGCAAGTGAAAACCTGCGCAGCGCCGCGAGCCAGAAGATCGGATTGCAGCGCAGTCAGCCGCTCAGCCGAGCGTGCAACTAAAAGTAACTCGCATCCACGCTCCGCCAGTAGTCGCTCGACTGCCAGCGCAATGCCGGAAGTAGCGCCCAGAACGACGACTTTTCGCAGAGACGTTAGCGAATTTGAAGCGCGCGGAGTAGTGCCCATGCTTATCGCGCCTCCGTAACCCGGCGCCAAAAAGACGACGACATTTTCGGATCAATGTAAGGCACAAAACTGCGCCAGCGCGGAAATGACGACTCGAAGAGAGCCGGGCTCATGCGCGCATCTTTAGCCGGATAAAGCGCCCCGCCGCTTTGTTGAACGACCTCGTCAAGCGATCGCATGAGTTGCAGCGTCCGCTCGCCCCGCATGGCAAAATCGAGCGCCAGAGTAAGCCCCGGACGCGGAAATGAAAGCATTCCAGCCGGCGGCAAGTCGCCAAATTGTTTCAGAACACCCAGAAAAGAACCTTGGCCAGAGCGCGCAATGCGATCCAGCAACTCCTCAAAGGCGTCAAGATTGTTATCAGGAATCACGCACTGATATTGCAAAAAGCCTTGTTTGCCGTAGAGCAGGTTCCATTGACGAACGGAGTCGAGCGGATAGAAGAACGAATCGTAAGGAACAAGCGATGGTGCCTCTTCTTAGCATGCATGCGATAGTAAGTCGAATTGAATGCCTTTACGGAGTACCGATTGAGCAGCCACGTGGGCAAAGCGAAGGGAAGTTGCGGGCCGCGCTTGGGATGAAAGGCCTTGCCAGCAGCAGCCGAATGATTTCCGCGAAAGAAGATGCCACGCGGAGTCTTCCCGGCGAAGCAGTCAAGCCAAGCAACCGTGTACTCGAAACGGCCATCACTTTCCCGGCTGAGATCGAGAAACGCAGAAAGAGAATGAAAGGGAATGCTCTCGGCATCGATCCATGGACCGTTCACGCGGCGAAGCTGTACATCGGCCCACGCGATGAGGCCAGTCAAGCCAAGGCCGCCGATGGTAGCTCGAAACATATCGGAATTCAGTTCAGGATTGCAGACGACTAATCCGTGATCCGACCGATGCAATCCGAACTGCCGAACGTTCGCGCCAAAAGTCCCGGCCCGATGATGATTCTTGCCGTGAACATCGTTGGCGATCGCTCCGCCCACAGTAACAAACTGCGTTCCCGGAGTTACCGGCAGAAACCATCCTTTGGGAAGAAACACGCGAATGATATCCGCGAATGTTACGCCGCTCTCGCAGCGAAGAATGCCGATTGATTCGTCGAAGCCCAGAATGCGGTCGAGCCGCCGACAATCGATCAGGGATCGGTCAGCGTTGAGGCAGGAATCGCCATAGCTACGGCCCATGCCGTAAGGCAAAACGGAAGCATCGGAGGCGGACGCAAGAACAGATGCGATCTGATCGTTCCAGGCAGGCTTATCAACGCTTATGTGCGTGGTAGCAGGGTAGCGCCCCCACGAACCGTATGCGCGCGTGGGACGCCCTGCACCGGATTTTCTTTTCGGAGATGCCGCCGATTGAGCCGTCATGTCAGAAGTTGACCCTCGACATGCTGACCGCAATCACGATTGCAGCAGCGAAGGCCGCCGCGTAACTGACGCGGTCGCGTATGGCAAGCGTGACCGGATCCTCTTTCAATTCGCCGCGATGAGCCAGCAGCCACGTTCGGCCGAGCCAATAGAGAACGATCGGACAAAGCAAAAGCAACCACTCGGGCGAAGAGTAGAGTAGTCGCACGTCCGGGCTGTGAACGTACAGAGTAAGAATCACGACGGAAGCAAAACTGCTTGCCGACTCCAAAGCTAAGCAGGAGTTCACGGTCGTTAACGTGGTACCCGCGTCCCGAATTACCGGAGGCGACCAGGTCGTTGGCATGAAGTAGCTCGGAATAGCGTTTTGCCATTGCCAAACTAAGAAAGAAGAACATGGAAAACGCCAGGAACCATTGGGACAGTGGCGTCGCCGAAATCAGCGCGCCCGCGAGAATCCGGAAACTATAAAAGCTCGAAAGAACAAAAACGTCGAGCAGGGCGATCTTCTTCAGATAGAGCGAATACAGCATAGTGAGTGCCGCGTATCCGAGGAGAGCCAGACCAAATGCCGGATACAAGAGGAACCCGAGCCCAAGTGCGGTGCCGAGAAGAGTGAACGAAACGAATACTCCCTCAGAAATAGAGAGTCGGCCCGCCGCGAAGGGGCGATCTTTTTTCCACGGATGCTCGCGATCGGAGTGAAGATCGAGCAGATCATTGAGAATGTAAAGTCCCGACGCGCAAAATCCGTAAAGCACGAAGCCGATCGCGGTGCGCAAGGCGGGCTCGACGGCAAGATTGTGGGACAGCGCAAGCGGCAAGAAAAGCAGCAAATTCTTAGCCCAGTGAGGTCCGCGAAGGGCATTGACCCACGTGCGCAGAGAGGCTGGTGTATCGAGGAATACAGCCTTAACCGTGGTCAGGGCAGCAGCTTGCTTGGCGCGAGACTCGGTGCCAATCACGTAGGCGCCACGAGCGTGGCTCCAGACTTTCAGGTCAGCCGCGGAGTCGCCGAGATAATCAAAGCCGGTAGCCCTGAAGTGCTCCGCCAAAAATGCTCCTTTGGTTGCTCCCTTGAGATTTCGACGGCCGTCGCTAGCGTGCACCTCGTCGAAGAGCCCGAGGTAATCCGAAATCGACTGTGCCAGGCCAGCGTCGGCAGCCGTTACAAGCGCGATCTGGCGGCCAGCCAGCCGCTGCTGCCGGATAAGGTCGAGCACGTCCTGCCGATAGGGAAGACGGGAAGGATCGAGCACGACACGACGCGCAAGCTGATGCTTCAGGAATGCCGCTCCCCTGACTAGCCAGAACGGCAGCAGGAATAAACTGCCGGGATTGTTCTTAAGCAGGGCGAGAATGCACTCCCAGAGCAGGTTGCCGCGGATCAGAGTGCCGTCGAGGTCGACGCACAAGACCGGCGATGTCTCTTTGGCGGCTTGGGTTCCAGCGGCAGATCCCATAAGAAGATCGTCGCAAATGCGTGTATGAAACGGTCGAATAACCGGGACACGTAGGTAACCTGGGTAACATGCGCCTAAAGTAACGGAAGGTTAGTATGAGCTGATCGAGAGTGGAGCGATCGCGCCTGAACACAAGCCAAACCGACGCGTCACAAAGGGCTGTGGAACCTGACGCATCCGAATTGCTGGCCCAGTACCTGCGCCGGCCGAACGTCCTGCTCCCACTCTTGGGGCTGATCACTTTCGTTATCTACAGCGGTTCGCTTTCGTTCGATTTCGTGTGGGACGACTGGCCCCAGATCGTGAACAATCCGATCATCCGGTCCTGGAGCAATCTTCCGCGGGCGTTTGGCAGCGACCTCTGGTATCACGTGGCGCGACATCAGGTTTACTATCGCCCGCTCTTCGTTGCCTGGTCGATGCTGAATTACATATTGTTCGGCTTACGGCCGTGGGGATGGCACCTGGGAGCGGTGCTGTTGCATGTCGGGACAGTAGTCTCGGTTTTTTGGCTGGTACGGCGGCTGGGGCTCGAGTACTGGACCGCCGCCCTGGCGACACTGATCTTTGCGGTGCATCCCGTTCACATCGAGCCGGTTGCATGGGTCTCGGCGGCTTCTGACACCATGGTGACGATGTTTGCAGCGCTCGCCTTCACCGCATTTCTCAACGGTCGGGAGCGGAAGGGGAAGAGGCAAGTGGCCTGGTGGGCAGCGTCACTGGTGCTCCTGATGTGTGCGCTCCTGACAAAGGAAATGGCAGTCGTCTTTGCCGCGCTCGTGGGATTTTACTCGTGGCTGCACCCGTCAGACGGCAGAGTCTCGCCCGCGCGCAGACTGGTTGGGGCACTGTCGGAAGCACTTCCGTATACAGTCGTCACCGTAGCCTATGCCGCACTGCGGAAGCACGCCCTGCTCCATGCAACCGGCCAGTTCGATCCGAATCACGGGCTGATCGACGTAGTCCGGACCTTGCCCCTGGTGCTTTCCATATACCTCCGGCAGTTGCTCGTTCCCATCGGCATGACGGGTCTTTATTACACGCGATACGTTACAGGCGCAATTCTGGGCCAAATCGTACTGCCGAGCATTGCGCTAGGTGTGGTCCTGGTTGGTTTGTGGTATTGGAACCGGCGCGAGGGAAATTCCACAATCGCATTTGCTGGACTATGGCTGATTGTCGGCCTAGCGCCGGCGCTGTATTTGCGAAACTTCGGGAATGGCGATTTCGTGCGCGATCGCTATATGTACTTGCCCTCTATCGGATTTGCGATTCTAGCGGCCCTTGCACTGCGGCGACTGCCATCCATACAACGATGGAGCGCGCAGACAGTCCAAATATCCGTTGTGTTGGTGCTGTGCAGCGCTTATGTGTGCGCCTCGATCGCGCAGCAAGCCTATTGGGCAAACGATCTGCTGGTGCTGGTGCGCGGACAATCGCTCTATCCGGGAAATCCAATCGCTATGGCAGGGTTGGCCAAAGAGTATAGCCAGCGAGGCGCGAATGATCAGGCAATTGCGCTCGCGCAGGCGGTCGTAAAGGATCATCCGGAGTACGGCTATGGGCCGTTGGCCTTGGCTGAGTCGTACATTCGCGCGGGTCGATTCGAGGAAGGCCGCATGTGGTTGGATCGGGTGAATCCCGATTATGCAAAATCAGAAGTGGGCATGGCGGGAGTCGCCGGGCTGTATGGGCAGATCGGCGACTACGACCGAGCCCTGGCACTATGCGCTGAAATTCTGGCGAAGGAACCCGACCTGGTTTCTGCTCTCTATAACTGCGGCAATGTTCATTTGATGCACGGCCAGTACCAGGACGCGGTGCAACTGCTGACGCGGGCCGTGCAGCTGGACCCAGAACAGGCGGCACCAAAACACTTTCTCGGACGTGCGCTTTTAAGGGAGGGACGGAACGCGGAGGCACAACCGTACTTGTTGCAGGCCGCGGCCATGGATCCGAAAGTCTGGGACTACCACTATTGGCTCGCCCAGTCCTTTGAGCAGAGCGGGAATATTCGTGCAGCACGCGCCGAGTATCAGCGGGCATTGCTGCTGAACCAGGACAGCAAAGAAACCAAGCTGCGCTTGGCGGCTTTGGAGGCGAAGTGAAGAAGGAAACGGAAATGGCCGCCTTGAAAACCGACACAAAAATTAGTCCGCCTTTGAACGTGGAGATACACGTTCGGGAGGATGCGGGGTTGGCCGAACCCGGCAGTCAACATCACGCGGAAGCGCCCAGCGTTCCTCAAGGTTGGGTTGTCCACCTCTGTGTTCTGACGGCAGTCTTGGTAGTCGCGGGAGCTTATGTTGGCGTCCACATCGGGAGAGGTTGGGTTCCTGCGGACGACGGCACGCTAAGCCAAAGTGCGCTGCGAGTGATGCAGGGACAACTTCCGCACAGCGATTTTGGTGAAGTCTATACCGGCGGTCTAAGCTTTATTCATGCGCTCGCCTTTCGAGCTTTTGGCGTGAACTTGATGTCCCTGCGCATTTGTGTCTTCCTGTTTTTTCTGGCTTGGATTCCGGCCGTGTATTACATTGCCCAACGCCTTATCTCCCCGATTTCAGCGGGGTTCATCACGCTGCTGGCGGTGGCGTGGAGTTATCCGAACTATCCTGCGGCAATGCCCTCCTGGTACAACCTCTTCTTCGCAACCTTCGGCGCGGCGGCCATGTTGCGCTACCTGGACGTTCGGACGCGGCGATGGCTGGTTGTTGCCGGGGTGTGCGGTGGGGCTTCGATCCTCATCAAGGTCATCGGAGCGTACTACATTGCCGGAGTGCTGTTGTTCCTCGCCTTCCTCGAACAGAGTGAGAGCAAGAGCGATAGCCAGTCCGCGAGCGTCGCGGGAAAAAATCCGACAAATTGCTGGCCCTACCGCCTATTTAACGTTGGGGCGCTGCTCCTCTTCCTGGCGACGCTGGTGCTGGTGCTGCGGGCGAAATTGGGCGCGGCCGAGTTATACCAATTCGTTTTGCCGTCAGCGGCGGTGGTTACCCTGATGTTGTTTGGGGAGCGAGGAGTGCGGGTGGGGACCGGACGACGCTTCCGAACGATCTTTCGGCTGGCATTTCCGTTTCTGAGCGGACTCGCCGCCCCGATTATCGTCTTCCTCATACCGTATGCTCGGTCGGGCGGCGTGGCAAAGTTCTTCTGGGGGGTCACTTCGAGTGCAATCGAAAGATCGGCCGACCTTGGGGTAATACGTCCGCTGGGCGCTGAGAAGCTTCTGTACGTGCTGCCGCTGGTGGCCGTGTTGGCAGCGGCGATGTATTGGGATCAATTCCAGGGGAAGGCCATTGGAACCGCTCTGGCCTTGGGAGCAGTAGCGTTAGCGGTAAGGGCTGCGTACTCGTTCGATTTCCTCTACGGGATCTGGTGTTCGGTCGCGGTGTTGACGCCAGTGGTGGTGCTGGCAGGGGTCGCGCTGGTATGGTTCCGCAACCGTCCGGACGCGCGCACCAAAGTGGAGCGGCAGCAAGTGGTGCTGCTGATCTCGCTGGCGGCAACCTGCAACCTCACGCAATTTCCGTTTGCGGCCGCGATCTACCTCAGTTACATGGTGCCGTTGACCTTGTTGGCAATTGTGGCCATCGTTTCCACGGGGAAGAGGCAGCGGGGAACCTACGCTCTGGCATCAGTGGTCGGAATGTATCTTGTGTTTGCCGTGGTCAGCCTTGTCCCGCTCTACATTTATGAACTCACCTCGATGGTCGGCACGATGTACACGATGCAATCGCCCCGGGCAGGCGGGTTGAAGATCGAAGAAGCCGTGTTCTTCGATGACCTGGCATACTTCTTGCGGGAACATAGCCCGAACGGACTGATGTTTGCAGTGAACGATTGTCCAGAGCTGTACTTTCTTTCCGGGTTAAAGAACGTGTGGCATGACGATACCGGCGCCTCGCCGGAAGAAATTCTGAAGGCTATACAGACCGACGGTCTCAACCTGGTTGTCATCAATGACGCTCCATATTTCCCTGGCGCGGCAATGCGTCCGGACGTGAAGGCCGAAGTTTTCAAACGATACCCGCACACCGCACGCTTCGGAATCTTTCAGATTTTTTGGAAACAGTGATTCTGGGCACCGGGACAGTAAGCGGATTCGTAAAACCGCGAAGGTAAGCGGAATGAGTTCTACGCGTTGAGCTGCTGTCGTCTCCGCGCATTCTTGAAGAAGGTAAGTTGGTGCCAAAGAGATCGGGCGGCTGCCCTTTGGGCTGTTTCCAAGGCCCCACTCATTGTTAGCCAACGCTCTCAGTCGTTTACGGCGTCAATCACCGCATGTCGCTGCAGAAAGACGCTCTCACTTAACGAATCAATGTTGTCCGGGGCGGTGTGCAGATAGGTGCAATTCTTGCAGCCCGCCAACTCATGCCTTCGTCTTTGCAGATGCCGTAACTGAAATGTCCTGAGCTTGTCGCCTTTCCATATTTCGCCCAGGGACTCGTTGCGCAAATCGCCCACGACCGTCTGTTTGTTCCAATCGACGCAGCACACGCTTACCTTGAGATCGGAATGTATCACCAGAGTGTAAAACGGAAACGGACAGACCGCCTTGGTTGCGGAGAAATATTCCCGAGTCATGGGCGTATCTTTGCCTTGGCCTGAGAGATCGCCCTCTTCGGGGTCGTTCCAGTTCATGACCGGCTCAATGAAAACCTCGTCACCGGCTTCGGAAAACAGTTGCGTGAATCGACGATTTTCGTCGTCCTGGGGAGACTCGATCATTTTAATGTAAATGAATGGGTGGCCCTGTCCGCGCGAGTCTCGAAAGCGCTTCAATCCAAGAATGTTGTCCTTGATTTGTGAAAGTCGGAAAGAGCTTTGCGTATTAGACATGTGAGTGTTTTCGGTGCCACCGTAAACAGAAACACGTAAGTAATCAAGATGGCTGTCGCACAGCGCCTGATAGATGGGTGGTTTTACAAGGGTGCCGTTTGAGGTCACAATCACCTTTTCGGCAATAGCCTCGCTTTTTGCGATCGAGACGAACTGGGTCAATTGTTTATTGACGAATGGTTCGCCCATCATGTAGAAGTTCAGCGTTTTCACTGTTGCCAGATCTTTTATTTGTCGTGCAACTATTTTAAAGTCATCCAGGGAGAGCTGGAAATGTCCACCGGCAATGGCCTTGTAGTTATCGAAGGATTCTGGACAATAAACACATTTAAAATTGCAGATGTTGGTCGGCTCCACATAGACGGTAAGCGGGCCCGAAAGGGGGATTGTCTGTACCAGGTCAATTCGGGTCTGGCCGCGAAGTGACGAGTACGGAGTCGATGGCGGTGTCGTGGTCTTCATAGGATTTTTCCCGTGTATTGGACGATCGCTGAAGTTGTTCCGACGTCAAGCGCGGTAGCAATGTGCATTTTCATTGGCCCGCGGCGCCGGCCAAAGAATGCGCACCTTCTGGAATGGGTTCTCCGGCCGGGTACTGGAAATTGAGTCTTTCGCGTTCGACGACTAGCGGCCGGTTGTGCACTTGCGTGTGTATGTTCCCGATGTACTCGCCGATAATGCCCATGAACAGCAACTGGAGCGAGCCGAGGAAGAACATTCCGATCGCAATCGGTGCGATGCCAAGAGTGAATTGGTGCCAGAACAATAACTTGTATGCAAAATAGGCCATGCCGCCGAGCATGGAAAGCAGAGATCCGGCAAATCCTGAAAATGTAACCAGGCGAAGCGGCACCTTGGAAAGTTTAGTGATGCCGAGCATGGCCAGATCGTAGAGTGTGTAGAAGTTGTTCTTGGACTTGCCACTCTTGCGGCGTTGCTGCTCGTACAGAATCTCGGTGTGGGGAAGTCCGATTTCGGCAATCATGCCACGGAAGTATGGATAAGGATCGCCAAATTGACGCACCAGGTCGATCACTTGCCGATCGTAGAGTCCAAAGCCAGTAAAGTTCTCGTAGGTTTCAATGTCATCGGAGAGTCGGTTGACGAGCCGGTAAAACAGCTTTCGGACGAGAAACATCGGGGCGGATTCGCGGCTCTGATGCTTGACGGCAATGACAATCGGTACTCCCTTTTCCCACTGTTCCAGCAGTTGGGCCAGAACTTCAGGGGGGTCCTGCAAGTCGGACATGAGGACGATGATGGCATCGCCTCGAGCTTGCAGGATTGCGTGCATCGGAGAGCGCACGTGTCCAAAGTTGCGCGCATTGCGGATCACCTTCACATTCCGGTCGTTGGCGGCGATTTCGGTGAGCACGGCGAAGGTAGTGTCCCGGGACGCGTTGTCGATGAAGATGTGCTCGTAGCGGTACTTGCCGAGACTAAGCATCAGGTCGCGCACGCGCTGGTAGACCTCGCGAACGTTGCCTTCTTCGTTGAAGCAGGGTGTGACGACGCTAATTGTTTTCATGTCCGGTGCTCATGATGAGGGTCCTCAAACGGTTCCGCCAGCGCCAGCCTTGGCGGCGCGAGCCGCGGCGGGCTGCGTCGGCAATCCCCGGTTGTAAATCAGTTCTGTAAGCGATGGAATGTGGGCGTAAGGACTATCGATGGCATCGATCGTAATGGCCTGATCTTTGGGCACCGCTTTCCGGATCACTTCGCCTCGCATCAGCTCACGACACGAAATCTGCCCCTGCTGAAGCGGGATCGCAAGGTAGACGTCGGCATCCTGCAGGACGTGGCCGGCGGGAAGGTCGCGTTTGGCATACACCCCGCGAACGAGCGAATCGAGATAGCTGATTTCTTTTTGCGGCGGCAGCCGTTTCTGTGTGCCCGGAGCCCCGCACATTCGCTTCGCGCGCTGAAAGGCCTTGAACCAGCTATCAACCTGCTCCGGCACGGAACAGTAGGGAGAGACCGTCATCCCGTCGGTCTGGATGTCGACATGACGCTCAAACGTGCGCGCGCCCTTGGCGTAAGCCATCAGCATCGACGAAGACCAGTCGCGATACTCGTGTGTGGAAAACCCGATGGTGTGGTTGGGATAGCGATTACGAAGGAAATCGATCTGGTTGAGTTCAATGTCGGAGTCTTCCGAGGGATAGATTGAGACGCAGTGGTTAATCGCCAACGGAATGCGGCGATTATCGAAAAATGCGACCAGGTCGTCGATATCTTTGAGAGAAGACCCCCCAGTTGAAACGATGACCGGCTTCTTCGTCTTCGCAATCTTCTCAATCAGAATCCAGTCATTGCAGTCCGAACTGGCGATCTTGAGAATGGGAATGCCGAGCTCACAGCACAAATCGACGGAACTTTCGTCAAACGGCGTGGCCATCGGGATGCAGCTGCCTTCCCGGATGGCCTGCACCAATGTGGCAAAATCCTTAGTTTTTAGCCGTGTATCGAGCGTCTTCTTGATGTACCGGATATCGTCGCGCTGGCGGAAATCCTTGTGAATGAAGTTGTCGATATCGCGCAATTGCAGCTTAATGGCGGCGCGCACGTTATTGAAGCGCACAACCTGCGCATAGTTGCTGATGATCTTCAGTCCTCGTTGCAGATCGCCCAGGTGATTATTGGCTATCTCGAGAACGAATAACTCGTCAAATATGTCATTACCAGTCATGTTGTTACTTGCCTGTCCAATCGGTTGTGTCGTGTTGCTCCGTATGGTGCGGTTATCAGTATGGTAATGTCCTTATTCCTTGATCACATTGTCCATTAGTTCAGCCTCATCCAGGAAAGGGTACATGTCCTCTAGATTGGGTGAAACGATCCGGCCATCGGGTAACTGCCGTGCTCGGGAACGTGGTTCGAACTCCTGAGCTGGATCAACTACCACATCGATGAGTGCCGGGCCGGCAGCCGCAAGGGCGCGATCCACCTGTTCCAATTGCGCCTGTCGGTCAATGCGAATAGACGGGATCCCGTAGGCGCAAGCCACCTTGACCATGTCAGGAAGCGAGGCACCGCTCGTCGCGCTTTCTCCAGTCAGACGGCCAAAAAATCCGGATTGGGTCATGCGCATGGAAAGATAGCCGGAATTGTTCAACACAAAAATCTTTATAGGCAGGCGGCGGTGAACGATGGTTTGCAACTCCTGAATGTTCATTTGAATGCTGCCATCCCCGGCGATGCAGATCACGCGCTCGCCGGGGCGGGCGAAAGCCGCGCCAATGGCGGCTGGCAGGTCATAGCCCATCGAAGCAGATCCGGAGTTAGAAATAAGCCGTTGGTTCTTCCGCAAACGCATGGTCTGAAAAGGCACGATGCAGGAGCTTGCATTGCCGCAAATGATGACGTCGTCGTCAGCCAGCCTGGCTGAGAGTTGCTCGACGAAGTAGTACGGGTTCAAGGGCGGCCCAGGCTGGCGCTGCCGGTCCTGCACAACCGGATAACGCCGTACGCGTTCCCGGCACCAACTCAACCACTCGACGTGAGTGTGCGTTTCACGGTTCGCGGAGTCGCATTCGCGGACCAGTTCCGTCAAAAAGCGCTTCAGGTCGCAGTGAATGGCCATATCCGGCTGGACCGTCGATTTGTGGAATTCGGCGGTATCGATATCGACCTGAATTTTGAACGCGCGCGGCGCAAACGATTGCCAGTTGTAGCTTGTCTGGCGAATGTTAAGGCGCGACCCGAGGATCAAGAGCACATCCGCATTCTGGACGGTAAAGTTTCCCGCCCGGTCGCCAATCGTGCCCTGTCGTCCGCAGAAGAGTGGGTCATCGGAAGCGATAAGGTCGTGGGTCCAGGCGGTGGTTACGGGAACGCCGAGACGGTGGCAAAGCTGATTGAATTCGGTCACGGCGTGGGCGGCGCGGATGCCAGTTCCAGCCAAAATCACCGGGCGCTTTGCGCTGCGGATCCGTTCTAGAACTTCGCGGCAATAGGATATGAGACGGATCGAATCATCGCCCGCAGCCTTGTCCTGGGCCGGTTCGTCCTGCGCGGGATCGTAGCCGCGAAGACTCGCCGGCTCAATCAGTGCGGCCTGAACATCAACCGGAATGTCGAGCCAGCAGGGGCCAGGCCGGCCGCTTTGCGCGAGATGCCAGGCGCGTTCGAGGTGGTACCGGATGGAAAGAGGATCGTCGACCAAGACCGCGTACTTGGTGACCTTCTCGAGCCATCGCAACAATGTCCACTTCCTGATCTCCAAGCTGGCGCAGGCCCGTGATGCCTTGAACTCGCATGCAGGTTTCACGCTTGACCTGCCCGGAGATGATGAGCATGGGAACAGAATCCGTCCATGCCCCAAAGACTCCGTTCAGGGCGTTAATGCCGCCGGGTCCGGTGGTGACATTGACTACGCCAGGCTGTCCCGTGATGCGGGCGTAGCCTTCAGCCGCCATCGCGGAAGCTTGTTCATGGTGATTGCACACGTACTGAATGCGCGGCTCATGGCCGATGGAGTCGTTCAGGTGCATGGCGCCGCCGCCCGTGACAAGAAAGATGTGGCGGACGCCCCAATCCGCGAGTTGGCCGGCAATGTAATCGGAAAGCTTCATGAACGGCGGCCCTCGACGGAAACGTTGGATTCGCTTTTGACGCTAGAGTCTGGCAGCAAGGAGAGAACGGGGTTATGCAGCCCGAGCTGCCGGATCTGCGCCCTGATCTCGTCCGCGTGCAGCAGAGTGGCAATGATGATCGGCTCGCTCGTGCCCGAGATTTCCTTGGGACTCACAACCGGCGCGCCAGCCAGCGTTTTACCCCGCAGAACCGGATTGTTATCTACCAGAGCGCGGACTTTCGCTTGCGCAAGGCAGGGAAGCGCCAGCAGCTTCATCGCCAGCTGCCCCGCGCCCCAGACGATGACTCGTTCGACATTTGCCAATTGGGACGTGAGGTGACGGTTAATCTCTTCCATCAGCTCAGAAGAACGACGAATATAAACAGCCATCCTGGCCGGTAACTCTTGATCGCAAACGACCCGCTCGGCGGCACCCTGGCCGCGGTCACGGAAAAGACCGAATACAGCCGGATAGATGGTATCGGCGGCCGTCTGGATCACCTTCCGTTCGACGAGCACGGGCTGGAAGCCAAAGCGCCGGGCGGCGTTTTCAAGCGCCCGCGCCGAAAAATGGTTGATGTGCTCGGTATTAAATTCCTGGAAAGGCGCGTAGAGATACTCGTCATAGCGGGTAGCATCGGGTGTTTCGAGATACAGGTAGCCGCCCGGCGAAAGCAGCCCTCGCGCGGCCATGAAGAAAGCGGGAATGTCGTAAACATGTTCGAGCACGTGACTGAACACGACGCAGTCAAACTTGGGCGTGCTGGGAGGAGCGGAAGCGATTGATCCGACATAAGCCTCAAAGCCCCGCGCGCGGCAGGCGGATGCGCAGCGCGGCGAAGGATCGAGTCCGGCGACCGACGCAAATCCCGCGTCGCGCAGGGCAGTGAGCAAGCCTCCCGTGGCGCAACCCGCGTCGAGAATGCTGGCCGCCCGTGAAGGCAATGCCCGGGCTATGTCAGAAGCGGTGGCGGCCAGGCGAGCGGCGTCGTAGGGTGAGAGGCCGCTGCCGGTCGCGGTTTCAGAGTCATCGTACTTCGACCAGTCGCAATAGAAACGGTCATAGTCGGACTGGCTGGCCGCCGGATCGGCGTAGACAAATCCGCAGCGCTGGCAGACTACGACGTCGTATTCGTTGGGCAGAGGATATCCGTCGGGGACGATGAAGCGCTGGTGATGGCAGACTGCGCTTCTGGTGGCACCGCAAGAGCCGCAGGCGCGATGCGGCCGAGGGCTGAGAGTGGCAGCACTATGCATGGGCACCCCGCGTCACAACCGATGGTCGGGCAGGAATGCTCGAGGAAGACGCGTTTTGTGAAAACCAGCGATGGGTCCGGCAGATCGCTTCACGCAGGGGCACTTCGGCGAGCAAGCCCAGTTCTTCTCGCGCCCGCGCCGTACTGGGCACGTAGCGCTGTATTGGAGCGCCAGCAACTGGCGAGGACGCGATCTTGACCCCAGGTTTGCCTGGCAGCGCTGCGGCAACCTCGTGCGCCAGGGCAGCGACGTTCAGCGCGTCTTCCGAGCCCACGTTGTAGGCGCAGCCGCATCGTCCTTTGAAGAGAATCGTCCACAGCCAGACGGCGAGATCGGAAGCGTACAAGTAAGAGCGAACGGCACGGCCATCTCCCTTGACCTGGATGGGCCCGCCGCGAAGTGCGTCCGAGATGAAATTGCCAATCGCGAAGTGCGCGTCGATCGGCATGTAGGGACCGACGAAGGCGAAGCCGCGGGCAATGGCGACCTCCAGGCCCGGGCCGGCCGCCAGCGCGCACAGCATTTCGGCGGCACGTTTGCCCTCGGCATAGGCCGAGGCGCGATCCAGAGGATTCGGGCCGCCTTCGAACGATTCGTCGATGTGGGTGAGATTGGGCGGCTGCTTTCCATAGACGGCGCCGGAGCTGACAAAGAGAACTCGCCGGACGGAGTAATCCGCCGAAAACTTCAGCATGCGTCGCGTGCCTTCGACGATGGTGTCGAACATCACCAGCGGAGCCTGCGTATTCAGCTTTGCGCTGGCCTCGGTGGCCGCGTGAACGACGTAGGAGAATTCCCCCTGGGGCAAATCGCCGCAGCGGATGTCGGCGGCGTGCAGTGTGATCGAGGAGTCAGCGGCCAGGTGAGGCGCTTTCTCCACGAGCGTTTCTGGGCGCCGCGAGAGCGCAACCGCATGTGCATTAAGATTCAAACGCCGGTTCGCCCAGGCAAAACTCTCCAGCAGCCAGCATCCGAAGAAGCCCGTCGCGCCGGTGATCAGAACGCGCCCGCCCCGCAGGTCGCTCCAGAGCGTCTCGGTGCGAGCGAGGATATTGTCCAGGTCGTTGGCCAGGCGGTTTGTGATCGTCATTTTGCCTTCACCCTTCGGACTCGCCGCTCCTTCTAAGCCCGTTGCGCGGATGCCTTCCGAATCTGGTGGAATGCATCTGCCATATAATCAATCATCGGCTCGGTAATCCCGGGATAAATGCCGACCCAAAAGACGTTGTTCATCACGAAATCCGTGTTTGTCAGATCACCGACCACGCGCCGTTGAATGTCTCGATAAGCAGGTTGTCGAAGCAAATTGCCTCCGAAAAGAAGGCGCGTTGCGATCTTGCGCGACTCCAAAAACTGCACGACCTCATTCCGCGTCACCGGCGCATCCTTGCGCACGGCCAGCGGAAAGCCGAACCAGCTCGGATTTGAGTGCGGCGTAGCCGTGGGCAGAAGGAAAATGTCGTCGAGACCCTTGATGGCGGCGTGGAGTTTCGCAAAGTTATCGCGGCGCGCCGCCATGAAGGCTGGAAGCTTTTTCAGTTGCGCGACGCCGACGGCTGCTTGCATATCGGTCGCCTTCAGGTTGTAGCCAATGTGGCTGTAAATATATTTGTGGTCGTAACCCTCCGGCAGATCGCCCAGCTTCCACTCAAAGCGGCAGCCGCAGGTGTTCGCCTTGCCGGGATCGCACCAGCAATCGCGGCCCCAATCGCGAAACGATTCGACTAACTTCTTCAGCGCGGGAGACTGCGTCAAAACACATCCACCCTCACCCATCGTGATGTGGTGCGCGGGATAAAAGCTGGTGGTGGCTAAGTGGCCAAACGTTCCGACGGAGCGCCCCTTGTAGGTCGATCCGACGGCGTCGCAGCAATCCTCGATGACCCAAAGGCTGTACTTGTTTGCAAACGCCATGACGACGTCGAGGTCGAACGGGTTGCCGAGCGTGTGCGCCAGGACGATTGCTCTCGTTCGTTCGGAGACGGCGGCTTCAAGTTGTGTGGTGTCGACGTTATAAGTCGGCAGCTGAACGTCGACAAAGACGGGCACGAGACCGTGCTGAATGATGGGATTGACGGTAGTCGGGAAGCCCGCGGCAACGGTGATGACCTCGTCGCCGGGGCGCAACCGGCGATCGCCGAGCGAAGGGGAAGTCAGGCACGAAAGCGCGGCGAGGTTAGCCGATGAACCAGAGTTAACGAGCGATGCGCAACGCACGCCCATGAAGGCTGCGAAATCGCGCTCGAACTCAGCGGCAAAATGGCCGGTCGTTAGCCATGCGTCGAGCGAAGCCTCGACCAGATTATCGAGTTCGGACGAGTCGAGGACCTTGCCTGACACTGGAACCGCGCTCTCGCCCGGCTTGAAGGATTGCGGCGTCAGCGTCGCCTCGGAATATTCCTTGACGAGAACGGCTATCTCGCGGCGCAGCTGTTGGGGAGTCTTGAACATGATTACGCCGTCACCGGGCCGAGTGCGCCAGCACAGCAGGGACGCCTAGAAAGTCGCGGTACCACGCGATGGTGCGATCCAATCCCTCGTCCAATGTGAACTCGGGGCGCCAGTTGAGTACGGTTCGAGCCTTCTCGGCGCTCAGGAATTGATGGCGAATTTCGTTACTGGCCTGGTTAAGAATCTCGGGCCGCAGCGAGGAATTCGTTTTGCGCAGGATGAGTTCCACCAACTCACGCACGCTGATCTGGCTCTCATTCGAAAAATTGAATGCCTCTCCGCGCAGCGCGAGATTCGAAGCCACCCGCTCGGCGAGGAGCATATAGGCGGATGCGCCGTCCTGAATGTAGAAGTAGTCACGGACAAACTCGCCATCGGAACGAATGACGGGCCGCTCGCCTCGAAGAATCGATCGAATGGTGCCGGGGACCACGCGGTTCCAGTTCAGGTCGCCGCCGCCATAGAAGTTGCCGCAACGTGTGATGGCGACAGGCATGTTGTAAGTGGCCGCATAAGTCTGCGCAATCATGTCGGCGCACGACTTACTCACGTCATAAGGGTGACGCCCTTGCAACGGCATCGTCTCGCTGTAGGGCAGCTGTTCATGAGCTCCATAAGCCTTGTCTGACGAAGCGACGACGACGGAACTGACTTTTGGCGATCGACGGCAGGCTTCGAGCACACTCCAGGTGCCCGCAATGTTGGTGGTGAAGGTCGAAACAGGATTGCGGTTTGCGATGCCGACAATGGCCTGGGCCGCGACGTGAAAGACGACTTCGACTTCGTATTCTCCCAACGCGCGCTCGATGAGATCGCGGTCGCAAACGTCGCCGCGTACCGTCTTGACCTGCTCAATGCGGCGACTGCGTACCAGTTCGCTTTGCGGCACCCAGTCGCGCACCAGGCAAACCACGTTGGCGCCGTTGTCCATGAGTTGTGCCACAAGCCACGATCCGAGGAGGCCCGTTCCGCCCGTTACAAAAACCGACCGATCTTTCCAGAACGAGTTCATTACGCCCCTGCCTTCTTGGCGGCGGCCATGGTTTTCTTATTCCGGTCACCGGCGTCCGACCACACTTTCCACGGCGTTTTCTCGCTGGCCCAGAGTTCGTTCAAGTGCTGGTATTCGCGATAAGTGTCCATGGCGAAGAAGAAGCCGTCGTGGCGATAGGCCATGAGCTCTCCCTCGCGCGCCAGGCGCTCAAGCGGTTCTCGCTCGAGGATGCATTCCGGGCCGGTGAGGTAGTCGAAGACGCGGCGATTGAAAACGAAGAAACCAGCGCTGATCAGGCCATTGGCCTGTGGCTTTTCCGCGAAGCGTTGAATCTTTCCGTGGGCGTCCGCCTCCAGCACGCCAAACCGCGAGATCGGGGGAACAGAAGTGACCGTGGCGATCTTACCGTGCTTCTTGTGAAAATCAACCAGCGAGCGAATGTTCACGTCGCTGAGCCCGTCGCCGTAGGTGAGAAGAAAAGTATCGTCATCCGCCAGATAGCGAGCGACGCGCTGCAAACGGCCGCCCGTCATGGTTTCGAGGCCGGTGTCCGCGAGCGTGACCGTGAAATCCTGCTCCTGATGAGCCCCCATAAATTCAACGTGCGACTTGCATCCCAGGGAAATGCGGAAGTCATTGTTCATGGCTTCGTAATTCAGGAAGTAATCTTTGATCATGTTGCCGCGGTAACCGAGGCACAGAATGAACTCCCGCATGCCGTAGTGGGCATACATTTTCATGATGTGCCACAGGATGGGACGGCCACCGATCTCAACCATCGGCTTGGGACGGAACTCGGTTTCTTCCCGGAGACGGGTACCGAGTCCACCGCACAGAACGACTACCTTCATATCTGGGTCCTTAGAACATGTTCGGCGAATCGGAGATCCGCGTTAACAGAATGACGAATGTCGCAAGCTATGAACACGAAACCTGGCTGCAGTTTCAGTTATCCCACATGGCCCGCCTTAAGACAGGATTACGGTAGTCACCTTAGTTGCTTTTGCGAGAGAGGACGAAGCGCCTTAGTTAACGGACGACCTCGGGTGACGGTTTTGATCCCCCGAAGGAGAAGTGGCGATGGCCGAAGAAACTGAAGATCACGGAAAAAACGAGCACGATCGCGCCGCTGATGTAAGGTGCGGTGCGAGCGTTTCCGGTCTGACGGCGAATGATGGGAACAAGCACCGGAAGGGCCGCCGCCGAGAGCAGCATGCTGCCGGCATAAACGCCAACACAGCGGATCCATTCTTTGAGGTAGTGACCGTGCGTCTTGAAAACAAACCACTTATATCCAAGAAATGAGAACGTGATGGCGACCAGGTTCGAAAGCAGGCTGGCAACAACGTACCCATACGCGACCAGCGGCATGAGCAGCATCGTGAAAAGTGCAAAACAGCCATAGCCGAAGACGGTATTGCAGGCGCCGACCGCGACAAAGCGAATCAGGGTTGTGGGAGTTGTGCGGGGTTGGGTGGGCGTAAACATCGCATTATCGGCTGGCGATCGCTCGGCAGACACACGAATGCAGGCGCCGGTCGCAAGTCATCAGCCGCTGCGATCATATCCGGAAGGGAAGGAGTTCTGAAGGTTACGATCGTTACCAGGTAACGCTGCCGGCTAAGCTGTGATAGCCGAGACTTGACCTCGCACACGACACTGGCGGATGGGGTCGCTACCGTCTGGCCGTAACAGGTTCTTTGAGCATAATGAAGGGCGAACGAACGACCCAAGCTAGTGCCGCCTGTTTTCGTAAAATTGCCTGCCTAGAGTTGCCCACAGGGCACGCTCATCACAGAAACCCTTGCTTAAGTGGGTTATAATTCGTCACGCAAGCGAGGGGAGGTATGAAACCGTCTCTGCGTCCGTCCTGCGTCGTTTATTCCGCTATAGGATCTCTCGATTGCAAGAACTGAAACGTCGCGTGCGCCGCCATATACCATGAGGAAATTCAGAGTAACGACATTCGCCTGCTTGGCATTCGTTTGTGCGGCCTGCACAATCTCATCTCAGGCTCAAACCTTCACCTCTCTCTTCAGCTTCGACCAGACCGATGGCGACAATCCCTACGGTGCGCTCGTGCAAGGCGCCAACGGGAATTTGTACGGCACCACATCCAGCCAGTTTGGCAGCGGCTATGGCACGGCGTTTGAAATTGCACGCGACGGCGTGTTGACCACCCTGTACACTTTTTGCAGCCTGCCCAGCTGCGCCGACGGCTCTTATCCCTGGTCCGGGGTGATTCTCGCCAATGACAGCAATTTTTACGGGGTCACCAGTGCTGGCGGTGCGCATAACTCTGGCACGTTCTTTAAAATGACTCCGGAAGGTACGCTCACCACGCTGTACTCCTTTTGCTCGCAGGCTAACTGCGCCGATGGCAGCGACCCGGTGGCTAGGCTGCTGCAGAGCGCCAACGGCGACTTCTACGGGGTCACCGCGTATGGCGGAACTACTGGCTACGGCACCGTTTTCGAAATTACCCAGGCGGGCGTTCTGACGACTCTCTACACCTTTTACTCTCGAAGCAATTGCACCGACGGTGCGATCCCGTTTGGTAGCTTAGTGCAGGCCAAAGACGGGACGTTCTACGGGACTACTGCCGCCAGCGGAGCCTATGGACCTTACCTCAACGGTACCGTCTACAAGCTTACGGAGAGCGGTGAGCTGACCACGATCTACAGCTTTTGCTCTCTCGCGAATTGCGCTGATGGTAGGTATCCGAGCAGCGGGTTGCTTCTGGCCCGCAATGGAAAGCTTTACGGAACAACTGGCTGGGGTGGGCCTTATCTTGCCTTGTGCAACAACGGCACTGGCTGTGGAACGGCTTTCGAAATCACCCCACGCGGGAAGTTTAAGACGCTTTACGATTTCTGTTCAAAGATCAACTGCGCCGACGGTGATCTTCCCCTTTCGGCATTGATACAAGCGCGCAGCGGGAAACTTTACGGGAGCACTCCGTATGGCGGGAGAACGGTTATGGCACGGTCTTCGAACTCACCCCTAAGGGCGAATTGACCACCCTTCACGATTTCGCCTACACAGATGGATCCGAACCAGTGTCTGCCCTGCTGCAAGCTGCCGATGGCTCCTTCTATGGCACAACGCTCGAAGGCGGCTCAGCTGGGTGGGGCACAGTCTTCCGCATTTCGAAGAAATGACAGCACTCGTAGAACTGGCGGCTGGCCGATTAGATTGCCGTGTCGGCTCCCAGGCGCTGGCGAGTGTTCGCCATAATGCGTTGTTGTAACATCGCATTTACACTTATCGACCCGTGGCTTCACTCATTCCTGTCGATAGCCCTTCCGAACCGTCACGTGTCCCTCCACTTTCGCCACCTAAATCTCCGTTCGCCAAGTTCATGCAGAAAAACATATCATGTGTCTGGCCACCCTTTTCTTTCTGCACATAGGTGAAGGACCGGTGCCCCAAAGCCTTAATTCTTAGAGACATGGCATAACCGCTATCGTTTCTTGCTTGTCAGAGACCATGAATAATGGAGATCCGAAGACGCGGAGCAAAATCCCCTAGCCTTCCAACCGGATCTGCTCGGCTGTGCTTTCACGCTTCCGGATGATGCGAGATACCGATCCGTCTACCAGCACTTCGGCTGCGCGCCCTCGAGTGTTGTAGTTTGAGCTGAGCGTCGAGCCATAGGCTCCCGCGTCGAGAATCGCCACCAGATCGCCCTCCTGTATCGCAGGCAGTTCGCGATCGCGGGCGAGAAAATCTCCCGTCTCGCAAATCGGACCAACCACATCGGTCACCTCGCTCTCACCCGATAACGAACGTCGCACCGGCACGATCTCGTGATAGGCGCCGTAGAGCGATGGCCGCAGCAGATCGTTCATGGCCGCGTCGACGATCAGGAAGCGTTTGCGGTTATTCGTCTTGCGATAAATGACACGCGTGAGCAGAACGCCCGCCGAGCCGACAATCGCGCGGCCAGGTTCAAGCAAGAGATGAACGTCGAGCTTGCGCAGCGGCTCAAGCACGGCCTTCGCGTATGCGCCGAGTTGCTGTGCAAACCGTTCGGTGGTGGGCTGGTAGGAAATCCCGAGCCCTCCTCCGGCGTCGACGTATTGAATCTTATGCCCCGCGTTGCGAAGTTCGCGAACGAGTTCGGCCACGCGGCTGAGCGCATCGGTGAACGACGTGAGGTCGGTAATCTGCGAGCCAATGTGCACGCTGACCCCGGCGACGCAAAGATTGGGATGCTCGGCCGCTTCAGCGTAAAGACGGCGCGCTTCGGGAATCGGCACGCCGAATTTGTGCTGATGCAGGCCAGTGGAAATATAGGGATGCGTCTTCGCGGAGACATCGGGATTGACGCGCAGGGCGACTGGCGCTTTTTTTCTGAGGCGGTCGGCAGTGGCGGCCAGGGCGCGCAGTTCCGAAGCGCTCTCGACATTGAAGAGCAGGATGCCCGATTTGAGAGCGAGCTCGATTTCAGGCACGGTCTTGCCGACGCCTGAGAAGACAACTTTGGCCGCGGCTTTCGGCGCCGCACGCAAAACACGTTCGAGTTCGCCGCCGGAGACCACATCGAACCCAGCGTTTTGTTGCGCCACCAGGCGCAGAATCGCCAGCGTCGAATTTGCTTTCACCGAATAACAAACGGTGTGCGGAATGGCGCGAAATGCCGTGCCGAATGCCTGTAGACGAGTGCGGATCGTCTCCGCCGAATAAACGTAAAGCGGCGTTCCATGGCGCGCAGCCAGACGCGCAAGGTCGGCGCGCTCGCAAAAAAGAGTCGGCGCAGCGCCGCGGACATCACGCCGGTAGGTGAATGCGGGCGGACGAACAATCGAATCCTGCCGTTGCCCGCGGATCACTTGCGTTTGCCCGGCACGTTTTTTACTTTGATGGCGACCACGGTCTGGTCGTCGAAAGCGTCGACTCCGGCAGCGTGCTCGGTTACCGCCTTGAAGATCTCTTTCACGACGCAATCGGCGGATTGCTCCACGCACCCCGCCACGATTGCTTCCACGCGCTCCGATCCGAAAGAGTGACCGTGCCGGTTGCGCGCATCGAGAATGCCGTCGCTGAAGAAGACGAACATATCTCCGGGCTTGGCCTTGAAATTGAGTTCGTCATACTGCGCTTCGTCGAACAGGCCAAGCGGCAAGCCGGTGACGTCGATCGGCTCGATCTTGCCGTCGTGGCAATAAAGAGGAAGCGGCAGGCCGGAATTGGCCACCAGCAGCGTGCCGCGTTCGTCGTCCCAGACGGCATAAATGATGGAGACGAATTGCGCTGCGATTCGCCGCTCCGCGAGCGAGAGATTAATAGCAGAAAGCATTTCAGCGGGGCCGGGCTCGATGGGCGCGTGCGAGCGCAAGATTCCGCTGACTAGAGCCGCGTAGATTGCTGCCGGCGCGCCCTTGCCGCTGACGTCGCCGATGGCAATGCCGAGACGCGAAAGGGAATAGGGAACGAAATCGTAGAGATCCCCGCCGATGGCTCGAGCAGGAACAAACTTTGCCTGCACATCGAGGTTGCGCATCTTGGGCAAGTGAGTGCGGCAATAGACGGAATTGCAGTTCGCGTGCCAGAGCCAAATCGCGTTCCAGGCGGCTTTCCTGACGGGCTATCTGCTCGTAGAGGCGCGCGTTCTCAATCGCGATTGCCAACTGGGCTGCCAGAGTAGTCAGCGTTCGCTTGTGGTCTTCGGTGAAATAGCCGCGGCGCGTGTGCTCCAGGTCGAGCACTCCGATCACTTTTTCCTGGTAGATGAGCGGAACGGCCAACTCGGACCGCGTTTCAGGATTGGTGGCGATGTAGCGGGGACTTTTGGACACGTCGGGAACAAGCACCGCCTCTTTGGCCTGGGCCGCATAGCCGACCACGCCGCGGCCAAGCGGAATGTCGTGCTTGAGGTGCAGGCGTTCTTCGAAGCGCTGCGAAAACCGATGCTGAAGTTTTTCGCCGGTCTGATTGAGCAGGAGAATGCTGAACATCTGGTAGTCAATCAGGCGGCGTAAGAGTTCGGCGATGCGCTTGAGAAGTTCGTCGAGATTAAGGATCGAGGTCAACTCCCGCGCAATCTCGTTCAGCAAAAGCAACGTGCGGGCCTGGCGAGTGATGCGAGTATGCAAACGCGCGTTTTCGATCCCGACGGCCATGCGCGAGGCAATCAGCGTCAGCAGGCGCTTGTGCTCTTCGGTGAAATAGCCCGTTTGGCGTGCTTCGATGTCGATAACGCCGATCAGGCGATTCTTGACGATCAGCGGGATAGCGAGTTCAGAATGCACGTTGGGAATCGCCTCAATGTAAAACTCCTCGCGCGTTACATCGTCAATCAATTGCGTCTGCCGCGTCTCAGCCGCGCGGCCGGTAACCCCCTGGCCTACTTTTACCCGAATGCGCTCGGCTATTTCGGGCGGGTATCCGACTTGGAAGCGCACATACAGTTCCTGCCGTTGCTCGTTGAGCAGGAGAATGGCGAAGATTTCGTAGTCGATGACCTTGCGGACGAGTTCGGCGACGCGACGGAGAGTAGTCTCGAGATCGAGCGTAGTGTTAACGACGTCGGCCACCTCGAGTAGAAGCGGCTCCGCCTCGGACGGGCGGCTAGGCGGTGCGGGAGATGTCGTTTTCACAGCTAGCATGATAGCAGCGCAGGTGAGCCGCGAGTTCGGAGCCACGAGCGAACTGCCACTGGCTTGCTCGAAGCTCGTGGCTCGAAGCTCGGGGCTGGGTTATTTCAAGGGTTTTCGATGACGCAGATGTCTGGAAGATTGCGGTATTTTTCAGCGTAGTCGAGGCCGTAGCCAACTACGTACGCATCGGGAATGGTGAAGCCGATGTACTGCGCTTGGATCGGCTGAATGCGGCGCGATGGCTTGTCGAGCAACGCGGCGATGGACAGGGAGCGCGGCTTGTGCGCCTGGATTAACTTGGAAATGTAGTTCAGCGTCAAGCCCGTGTCGAGGATGTCTTCGACGAGAATGACATTCCGGTCGGCCAGCGACTGGTCCATGTCTTTGGTGACGCGCACTTCGCCGAGCGAATCCCAGGCAGCATGGCCGGCGGGATCTTCTTTGGCGATGGGGCGGTTGCCATAGCTCGAGACTCCGATAAAGTCGAAGGTGGCATCGAGCGGTATTTGGCGCGCGAGGTCGCTGAGAAAGATCGCCGCGCCCTTGAGAACCCCGACAAAGATGATCGTTTGGCCCTGAAAGTCGCGCGTAATTTCGGCTGCGAGTTCTACGACGCGCTTGGCAATCTGTTCGCGGGACAGCAGGATTTTGAGCTCGGGCATGGAGAGCAATTTTATACACGAGTTGGCGAGCGACGGGAAGGCGAAAGACCGTTCCAGCGCCTGAGGACTCAGAAATGCCAGTGTTTCGCGTCGTAGGAGAAATCGACCAGGGCGTCTCGGTAATCGATCTTGATATCGAGCAGGCGCAACATTGCGAAGCCAAGGAAGCCCGAAATTTCCGTGCCGGCGTTGTCACTGAGCGAGGTAGTGTCGAATGCAACAATGTCCTGATTTTCCTGCCGCAAATGTCCGAACCTGAACATGGCTTTGTCCGCGCTGAAGACTTTCTTCACGGAACCGCTTAACCCTTTCACCTGCATGTCGGGATCGGCGCCCACCTTGGTGACCTCCCGCGCCGCCGCGGGAGAGATACTGTTGGTTAAAGCTCCGGTATCAAGCAAAAACAGCTTGTAAGCCACGTCGCCGACCTTGGTCGGCACCAGTACATCGTGTCCGAAGAGAAATACGCGCGAATAAGATTGCATTTCGGGCGCAATGTAGCGATCCTGAGGTCCCCTAGGACGCCCAGGAGGAGTGCTCTCGGCATCCGGAGAGCCCGCTTCGTTTGAAGGTTGCTCGGCTTCCGCATCCGGCTCGTCTTCTTCATCTTTCAGCGCCAGCGGTTGTTGCGTCTCGCCAGGCCGCTTCGGCAGTTCGGTGAGCTTGAGTTTCTCATCGGGAAAATCGAGATCGATCAGGAAATCATCGAAAACATCCGTGCCAATTAGGCCGTCTTCATCTCCCACCGAGCGCGCCTCCATCACTTCAATCGGACAATTCTGGAACTCCAAACCTCCGATCTTGATGGAATCCGCGACGCCAACATAGCCATTTTTCGAGCCCTTGTCGCCTACGCCTCCGATCTTCGTCTCCGTGATCTTGGAAATCCCGGCTTTTTCGGCAATGCCTCGGCGGACGAGAATGCCGCTTGCTCCGGTATCGAGCATCAGTGAACTCTTGTGTCCGTTGAGTTCGATCGCGAGGCCGAATCCGCGCAGGTGTCGGGGGTCCAGTAAGAGCCTTACCAGCGGCGTCTCGGTCGCGGTCAGTTTGCTCACGAGCCGGCAAGGCCGGTCCTTCCTTTTAGCACGCTCCTTCAAATATTCGAGATAATGTTCCGTGGAAAAACGCTGCTCGGCGTCCCAGTTATTTTCTCCCGCAAGCGAGTCTTCGAGATACTTGATGCGCTCGGAGCGCGAAAGCGTTGTGACCCAGCGTTCTTCAATGTCGGGATCGGTGGGATCCAGTTCATGCGCCTTCTTAATAAGAGTCTGGCCACTCTTATACATGGCGACTGCGCGGCGGACTCGAGAGAGACCAAGATAGGCGCGGGCTTCGGGATGCCCCGAGTTGATTACGTTCACCCACTCCTTTTCAGCCTCTGCTATCTTGCCTTGACGGAACAACACCTCGGCGTGGGCTACGCGGATCCTTGCGGCATCGGACGCTGCAAGTCCCTGCTCGGCCATGCGCGCTGCGTCGTCAACTCTTTTCTCTTTCAGGTAGACCCGAACGATTCCGGCATAGGCGTCCGGCGACTTTGGTTTCTGCTGTACGATCTCCTGGTACTTTGCGAGAGCGGCGTCGAAGTCGCCCTTACGGTAGAAGGACATTGCCTCACCAAGTGGGTCGGGCAGAGGCTGAACTGCGGCAGTTGAAATTGCGGATGAGACCGGAGCGGAACCGGTCGAAGCGCTTTGCGCTGCTGGCGTGGAACTCGGATTCGTTGCACCGGTCGAAGAAGTTGCGGAAGCGCTGGATTGGCCAGTGCTCGATTGCGCGGCGCAGGCTAGTAACACAAGTGAAAGAAATAAAGCACTGTGAAGCTTTCGGAACATTTCCGATCCTCGCGACTGGTGGAATACGAGCGAGAGTTTTGCGCCGAAGCAATTTTGGCACAGCGAAAGCCGGCAGCATAGCGCAAATTTCAGGCGTTTCTGGACTAAATGAACCGGGCAGCGTTATCTGTGGAAATGCCGTCGCGCGGGTGAGGGAGGCTCAATTGCGCGGCTTTCCGCACATCTCTAGAATGTACTTCGCATCGAAGATCGGACCACTTAAACTACATTCGGCTTGGTGAGGACTTATGGATCTCAAGGGAATCAAACTGACTTGGCTCGGCCACGCGACCTTCCGCATCGAGACGCCGGAAGGGAAAATGTTTTATGTCGATCCGTGGGTGGGCGGAAACCCGATGTGTCCGGAGAGCGAGAAGAACGTAAAGAAGGCCGACGTCCTGGTTTGCACGCACGGGCACGGCGATCATATCGGCGACGCGGTTGAGATCGGGAAGAAACATGGATCAACTGCGGTGGGGATCTTCGAACTTTGCTCGTGGCTCCAGAAGAAGGGCGTAAAACAGATTTCGCCCATGAACAAAGGTGGAACGCAGACCGTGGCGAGCGTGAAGATCACCATGGTGCACGCCGTGCATTCCTGCGGAATTCAGGACGGCGATCAGATTATCTATGGCGGCGAAGCTTGCGGCTATGTGCTGGAGTTTTCGAGTGGCGTGAAGATCTATCACGCTGGAGACACAAATGTGTTCAGCGATATGGCGATCATTCGCGATCTGTACGCGCCGAAGATTGCGCTCCTGCCGATTGGCGATCACTTCACCATGTCGCCGCGCGAAGCGGCCTATGCCTGCAAGTTGCTCAAGCCGGAAACGGTGATTCCCATGCACTTTGGAACCTTTCCGATGCTGACCGGCAGGCCGAGCGAACTGCAAAAGCTCGCACCCGACGTCAAAGTCCTGGAGATGAAACCGGGACAGACGATTTCGTAGCTTGATAAAGTTGGTTTCGACGCGCGCGACAGTCCAGTGTGGGCGCGAGTTTCCAGAAAGGTACAAATGGCGGACAAGAACACTGGTGTGCCCGATTGGCGAATGGGCGGGATCACCGTTCCTGAAGTCGAAGATTATCTCTATGCGATGCTGCCGGCTCGCGACGAAGTCCTGATGGAGATGGAGGCGGACGCGGCCAGGAACAAAGTGTCGATCGTTGGCCCCGCGGTCGCCCGTGTGCTTTATCAGTTGGCGGTAATCAGCAAAGCGAAGAAGGTTTTCGAGCTGGGCTCGGCCATCGGGTATTCGACCATCTGGTGGGCGCGCGCGGTAGGCGACGGAGGCAAGGTCGTCTATACTGACGGCGATCCGAAAAATGCCGACAAAGCGCGTCGCTATTTTGAGCGGGCCGGCGTCAGTGAGCGTATTACGGTCCGCGTCGGCGATGCGCTGGAAATTCTCTCGGAAGAAAAGCAGCCCTACGACATCATCTTTAATGACGTCGATAAGGTGGACTACCCGCGCGTCTTTCGGTTGGCTCTGCCGAAACTTAAAAGCGGCGGGCTATTCATTGCCGATAACGTGCTCTGGCATGGGAAGCTGCGGAAACCGAATCCCGACGCAGCAAACCAAGGCAATTCTTGAGTTCAACCGGTTGATTTCGGAGTCGAAAGAGCTTGTTCACGACGATCCTGCCGCTGCGCGACGGCGTGGCCGTGTGCGTCAAGAAGTAGGATTCAGTTCCAGATTCAACGTTCAATGTTGAACACTCGCTCTCGCAACATCCGGAGAAAAAATGAATCTGCGAAATCCCGCTCGTATCTTTCTCGGTCTCAGCTGTTGGCTTGGAGTGCATTCTCGCCGTCTCACTTGCTCGAGCAGAAAAGGCTCCGTCCACGCCTGAGGGCAAGACGCGCACCTACTACGTCGCGGCCGACGAGGTGAACTGGGATTACGCGCCGTCAGGCCGGGATGAAGCGATGGGACATCCCTTCGACGAGATCGCCAAAGGCTACACCGAACCGGGGCCGCATCGAATCGGCCGCGTGTACAAGAAGGCGGTCTATCGTGAATATATCGACGACTCATTTTCCACGCTGAAAACGCGCGCTCCGGAAGAAAAATATCTCGGCTATACTCGGTCCCATTCTGCGCGGGGAAGTCGGCGACACGATCAAAGTGGTCTTCAAGAACAACGGCTCGCATCCCTACAGCATGCATCCGCACGGAGTCTTGTACGAGAAGGATTCCGAGGGCGCCGACTACAACGACGGAACCAGCGGCGCGGACAAGGCCGATGGCGGCGTGCCTCCGGGCGCAACGCACGTTTACACGTGGAAAGTACCCGGAGCGTGCCGGTCCCGGACCGAACGATCCCAGTTCCGTTTTCTGGCTCTACCACTCGCACGCCGACGAATTGCAGGACATCGCCTCAGGCCTCTTCGGAGGCATCGTGATCACGCGGCGCGGCATGGCGCTGCCGGACGGACGACCCAAAGACGTGGACCACGAGTTCGTCAGCATGTTCATCGCGATCAACGAAAATGAAAGTTGGTACCTGGACGACAACATCCACGCCCATGCGACCGATCCCAAGGGAGTGAATCGAGCGCAGAGTCTCGCTTATTACTCCCGGCGGAATGGCCGGAACGATCGCGGGGACCGGCTTTCGTGGACACCAACATCAAGTGGTCGATCAACGGCTACATCTACGGAAACATGCCGTTGATGACCATGAAGCAGGGAGACCACGTGCGCTGGTACGTCGCGACGCTGGGAGACTTCAACAATGCGCACACCCCGCATTGGCATGGAAATACCGTCCTGGTCGGGGGCCAGCGTACCGACGTTCTGTCAGCTGGTCTCCGCGCAAATGGTGACCGCGGACATGACGCCCGACGCGCCTGGTATCTGGCTCTACCATTGCCACATCAGCGATCACATGCTGGCGGGCATGGTCGGGCGCTACGAAGTGAAGCCTCGCTAGCATCGCGAGTTTCGCAAGCACGGGTGCTTTCGCGCGGTGTCACAGCCCTCATCCATATGCGGTGCTAAAATACCGGTTTCTACTCCGCGCGACAAAGGCTCTTATATCCTTGACCGTAAAATCGATTCCCGAAACCATTTCCGCAAACGAAAATTCGCGACTAAGATATCCAACTCCTTTGCGCCGGAGACTCTGACACGCGCTCAGGCTAATGCACGGCCGGAATCATCTCCAGACGTTGCCATCATCGGAGCAGGGCCGACTGGCCTGGCTTGCGCAATTGAGGCCGAGAAAGCCGGCTTCAAAGACGCTCATCATCGACAAAGGCTGCCTGGTCAATTCCATCTACCACTATCCGACCAACATGGTGTTCTTCACCACTCCGGAGTTGCTGGAGATTGGGGACATTCCTTTTGCGACGGCATCGGCCAAGCCTTCCCGGCTGGAGGCGCTGGAATACTACCGGCGCGTTGCCGACCATTATCAACTACATATTCGTCAATACGAATGGGTAAAGACAATCACCGGCGAAGACAACAAGTTTTGCGTGACGACGTCGGGCCGACACGGCGAGATTCATGACTACCGTGCGCGCAAGATTGTGATTGCGACCGGTTACTACGATCTGGCCAACCTCATCAACGTGCCGGGCGAGGATCTGGACAAAGTTTTCCACTACTACAAGGAGCCGCATCCCTACTACGACACCGATGTGGTGGTGATCGGCGGCAAGAACTCAGCGGCCGAGGCAGCCCTCGATTTGTGGCGGCACGGGGCGCGCGTAACGCTGGTTCATCGTCATGGCCAGATGCATCCGCACGTGAAGTACTGGGTGCGCCCTGACATCGAGAACCGGATCAAGGCGGGGGAGATCGTGGCGCACTTCAATAGTTCAGTGCGGGAAATTGGCACGGATTTTGTGGTGGTGGAGACCGAGTCGAGAACGATGCGGCTGAAGAATAACTTCGTATTCGCGCTGACGGGATACCACCCGGATTTTGATTTTCTGCGCAGTATCGGCCTTGAGCTGTCGTCCGAACAGCTCCGGCCGGTTTGCGACCCGGAGACGCTGGAGTCAAACATCCGGGGAATTTACGTGGCAGGGCGTGATCGTGGCCGGATCGCGGACGAGCGAGATATTCATTGAGAATGGGCGCTTTCACGGCAAACTCATCGCCGCCAGTCTGAGTGAGCGCATGGGTCGCGGAAATCCGAACTTTCCACTGGATGCGACCTAACCTTCCGCCCGCGCCGCTGCCAACGCCAATCCGTCTCCGAAAGAGAATCTCCGCGCGCCTCAATTTTTCTCTTGACAGAATAAATGCGTAACCCTATAGTTACGCATTATGCGAAACCGTTCGGTTACATATTCGGCGGAGGCTACCTTCCATGCTTTGGCCGATCCGACTCGGCGAGCCGTCCTGGACCTGCTTCGAATGGGGGCGCAGCCGGCGGGCCAGATCGCGGAATCGTTTCCGGTTTCGCGGCCGGCCATCTCCAAGCACTTGCGGCAACTGCGTAAAGCGCGCCTGGTCGTGGAGCACCGCCGCGGCCGTCACCGTTTTTATCAGCTGAATCCCGCACCGCTCAAAGCCGTTGACTCCTGGATTGAGCACTATCGCCGTTTCTGGGAGATGAATCTGACCAGTTTGAAGAATTTTGTAGAGAACGAGTACGTCCGCGAAACGCACAAGACTTTGGATAACAAATAAATTCAGGAGGAAGGGATGAACGAGGAAGCTATGAAGCACATTCGAACACTTGCTGTCGTCGCCGCGGTTGTCATCGCTGCGGTTGTCCTGGCCATGCTCAGCGCCAATGCCGTACTGGCCGAAACCGATGGTCAATCGTCGTTCCATCAACTCGCTGGCCTGGAAGGCAGGTGGGTCGGCAAGGGCTCGCAAGGGCAGCCGGTCGAGGTGACCTTCCGCATGACCGCGGGCGGCTCGGCGCTCCTGAGCGAGATCCACGGCGAAGGCCATGAGGACATGATCACCATGTTCCACATGGATGGAGATCGCCTGATCATGACGCACTACTGCGGGGCAGGGAACCAGCCCCGGATGAAGGTCGTATCGGCGGATGCGAAGTCGGTCAGCTTCGAATTCTTCGACGGCACCAACATTGCCCCGGGCGCCGGGCACATGCAGCGCGCGACCTTCGCGCAGCCGGACACGAATCACCACACTGAGGACTGGGTCTTTCTGAATCACGGCAAGGAGATAAAGGAGTTCTTCACGCTCGAGCGCGTGAAGTAGGTTTGCGCGAGTGCTACCGATTCGAAATAGGGCCTATTCGAAATAAAGAAAGGAATGATTCGTTATGGCGACTGTAGCTATCACCCCCGAGCTGGATGCGGTTCTAGGAGAAGTTTTCATTGCGGCTCCTCCCGCGCGCGTATTTGAAGCAATCACCGATCCTGCCCAGGTCCCTCGCTGGTGGGGTCAGCAAGGCATGTATCGCATCACAGAGTGGAAAGCCGACGTGAGGCGGGGAGGCAAGTGGTCGAGCATCGGTCAGGGCGCGGACGGCAAGTCATTTCGGGTGGACGGCGAGTATCTCGAAGTCGATCCGCCGCGCTTGCTCGTCCACACCTGGATTGCGAGTTGGAGCGGAAATTTGGAAACGGTTGTGCGTTGGGAACTCGAACCGACGGACGTGCATGGTTTGCATCCAAGCGGGCCGAAGCGAGCCGGCACCGGGACGATGTTAAAGATTCGGCAGACCGGGTTTGCCGGCGCACCGGAGTCCGCGAAGAACCATGCCGAGGGTTGGACTCGCGTGCTCGGCTGGATGCAGGCGTACGTGGAGCGCGACGAGACGGTCGATGGGAGAGCGGGGGCAGGGAAGTAGTGACCTTCCCCGAGAAGTCGTAAAGCTCGCGACAATCCGGTACGACTTAAGGGCGCGGCTTCATGCCGCGCCTTTTTTTGATTAGCGATTGAACGGATATTCCTGAATCCAGTGGAAGCCGCGATTGACCAATAGAAATTTATTACGATCCAGAAGGTGCAGCTGCATATGCATCTGGTGGTTGTCCATCTGGCCATCGAGGATCAGTTGATCCCGTGCCGGGCGCTGAAAGGTGAAGCTGCTTTTCCAGTTCTTGTCGGTGAATTTTGTGAGCGCGAGGGTCTGATCGCTTGCGTCGATGGTGACGCCGAAAGAAATGAACGTCTCGTCCATGCGCTGGAAGGCCATGCGATCCTGAAAGTCGAAAACCGCGCGGCGCAAGCGATCGTAATCGGTCACGAGCGGCGAACGAAGCTGGCCGTCGATGGAAAGCTCGTCGATGTTCCAAATGCCGTAAAGCGCCGATCTAGGGCGTCCCCCGCCATAGGTGTGCCAGGTATCACGCGCGCCATAAACGCTGCTGCCAATCATCCAGAGGCCAAACACAACCTGCACGGCGAAAGCGATCCGATTGGCGCGGCGCGACTTGAAGAGATTACGGTCCCCACTGGGACCGACGGTTCGATCGCAGAAGAAGAAATTTACCAGCCGCTGGAAGTCGGGCGCGAGCAGAAACAGCGTCATCAACATCAGATGAAACGAAAAGAGCTTGACCGGCACGTCGTAAGTCATGTTGAGCATGAAAACGTGCGTCATATCGCACAGGGCGATCAGCGCGCCCAGCATGGTGGTTCGCGGAAAAATGAGCAGAACCCCGGCCAGCGTTTCCGCGCAGCCCACGTAGCTCTCGAACGCCGGCGCTGCGCCGACCGATTGCCACAAAACTCCCATCGGAGAGAAGTTGCCGAAGGGCTCTAGCAACCGCGTCAAGTAGGGATATGGCATCTGCAAGGGAACAACTTTGTCGATTCCATATCCGATCATTTGCGAGGCAAGCGCAAAGCGCATGAAGAGGCGAAACCACTTGTACAGAGTCACGTAATTTTCTCGCCGGCGATCAAGGGCAGACCATACGACAGTCGCGACCGCGCAGGATACGAGAAGAAAGAATGTCATGACCCAATCGAACGTCTTGTCGCCGCTCCCACTAGCCGTGTAAACCAGCGGCAGCTTGGCATGGAAAAGATGCGCGGCGATCCAGAACACAATCCGCCGCATTGGCCAATACGCGGACGGGTCGCCGATCTCCATGTTCGGGATGGAGATCAGCCCAGTGCTGATCTGCGTGTAAAAGCAGTAAAGCCCGAAGTAGAGAAAACAGAATCGGAAGGCGATGCGCTTGGACGTGTTCCAGCGCGTAGTCTGCGGTTCTTGAGCGGGTTCGATGCTTGCGACTTGGGCGCTCATGCGGGACCTCTGGCGGGGAAGTTTACAACAGGCGCAGCGAATTGAGGTTCAATCGGAGCGTGCAAATTCCGACCAGCGTCATTGAAAAGAACAGAGTGTTGTAATGCAATTGACGTACAATAATGGTGAAGGAGTCTTCTTATGCCGGCAAATGCATTGGTGCAAACAAGGATCGATCCCACCGTGAAGGAGAGGGCGTCGGTGGTGCTCGAAAAGATGGGGATCACCATTTCGGACGCGGTGCGCATTCTACTGACGCGGACCGCCAACGAAGGCGAACTCCCATTCGCGCTGACCACCAATGCCGCACATGATGCCTGGTTCCGGACCAAGGTGCAGGAGGCGCTGGACGATCCACGTCCCGGCATCCCGCACGCAAGGGTCGAAGCGCGCTTCGCGCGGCGGCGAGCAGCAGCGCGACGCAAGTCGAACGCGCGATAGTCAGGTGCGATAACCATGCGACTGGAATGGTCCCCCTTGGCGCAGGCCGACCGCGATGCGATCTTCGACTACATTGAAGCGGACAGCCCACAGGCCGCAATTACAGTCGATGACCGCATCCGGATGCAGGTCGAGCGACTGGCACGATTTCCGGAGAGCGGTCGCCCCGGCCGCGTTGAGGGAACGCGCGAACTGGTCATCGACCGAACTCCCTACATTGCTGCTTATCGCGTGGCTCGTGGCGCCGTGAGGATTTTGCGTGTATTGCACGGTGCCCAGCGATGGCCCGAGGAAATCTCCGAAGGAACGCAAGGGTAAACAAACTTTTGTCCCGGCATCGACGGCTCCATTGCCAAGAGAACCTGCGCATCCGGAAAATAATAGCTGGTTTATACTGAACCCATGTCGGAGTCCGCGGACAAGACGTTCTACCTCGAAACCTTTGGCTGCCAGATGAACGTGCACGACTCTGAAAAGGTGATCGGCACGCTTGTCCAGCAGGGGTATCGGCAGGTCGAGACCGTCGAAGACGCCGGCCTGATCCTCTACAACACCTGTTCCATCCGCGATAAAGCTGAGCAGAAAGTCTTTAACCGCCTTAACGATTACAAGAAGCTCCGCAAGCAAGGCAAAAAGTTCGGCGTTCTCGGCTGTGTGGCCCAGCAGGAGGGCGACAAGATTTTCGAGAAGGCTCCCCATGTGGACCTGGTGTGCGGCTCGGCCTCGTACCGCAACCTTCCGCAGATGCTTCTGCAAATAGAAAACGCCGAGATTGGATTAGGGAAGACCGGAGCAGGGAAGCGAGTAACCGGACTGGACGATCGCGAGACCGACCTCTGTTTCGAAACGGAATACACCGCCCGCACCAACCCGCACCGCGGCTATATCACGATCATCGAGGGCTGCGACAAGTTCTGCGCCTACTGCGTGGTTCCCTACACGCGCGGTAAAGAGCGCAGCCGGACTTCGGCGTCTGTTGTGGCGGAGGCGCGGCAGCTCGCCGACCTTGGATATACGGAAATCCAACTGCTCGGGCAAAACGTCAACTCTTACCGCGATCCTGATGGAAAAAAGAGCTTTGCCGAGATGCTCGCCGCAGTGGGGGAAGTCCACGGTATCCGGCGTGTGCGGTTTACAACTTCCCACCCTCGCGATTTCGGGCGGGATATCGTGGATGCAATCGACGCCGTACCCACGCTCTGCGATCACGTGCATCTTCCGGTGCAGAGCGGCTCTACGCGCGTGCTCGATGCCATGCAGAGGCTCTACGGGCGCGACGAGTATCTTGAGCGGATAAGTTGGATTCACGGAGCCAAGCGCGATATCTCAATTACGACAGATATCATCGTCGGCTTCCCCGGCGAAACCGAGCGCGAACTGGAAGATACGCTTTCACTCCTCGAGGTGGTTGGCTACGACAGTGCTTTTACGTTCAAATATTCGCCGCGGCCCAACACGCCGGCATTGAAGCTCGACGACGCGATCCCGGACGAGGAGAAAGCGCGCCGGCTGGCGCTGGTCAACGAGAAACAGCGGCAGGTGTCGACGCATCGTAATAAACGCCATCTCGGGCAGGTTCTTGAAGTGATGGTGGAAGGGAAAAACGAGGCGCGCAGACAGTGGGTCGGCCGGACTTCGCAGATCAAGGTTTTGAACTTTGCGGTCGCGGAGGGCGTCGAACTTAAAATTGGTAGTTATGTAAATGTGCTCGTCACGACCAGCTTTCCGAATAGTTTAGTGGGAGAGATGGTCGCGTAGCCGCTCATCTCTGAAGTTGAGGCGTCATGGAAGTTGAAATGAAAATTCGCGGCCTGATGATGGATCCGGTGTCGAACATGCCGATCGTGCTTCTTAAAGACGTTGGCAGCGACACCGTACTTCCCATCTGGGTGGGCGTTTACGAGGCCAACGCCATTGCGCTCGAGATCGAAAAGGTCAGCACGCCCCGTCCCATGACGCACGACCTGATCAAGAACGTCCTCACCGGCCTCGACACGCTGGTCCACAAAGTGGTGGTAACGGAGTTGAAAGACGATACGTTCTACGCGGTGATTTGGCTGGAAAGGGAAGGCCGCGTAGTAAGCGTCGATTCCCGTCCCTCCGATGCGCTGGCTCTGGCCCTGCGCATGGATTGCCCGATTTTCGTCGAGGACGAGGTGCTGAAACATTCCAAACAGACAGCCAATCCAGCCGACCGCGTCTCAAGCGACGAGCTGCGTAAGTGGCTCGAAGGCCTCGGTGACGACGACCTCGGCAAGTACAAGATGTAGATGGACCCGGCCGAACAACTTCAGCGAATCTACCTCGCAGGATTCGAACTGCAAACCTTCGAGCGTTACCCGAAGTGTGTGGGTGTAATCCGTGACAATTGCATAGCTTTGCTCGTTCCCGGAGTCGACGGCATGCAAGTGCTCGGCACTCCGGGTTGGCGGATGGGCGAGGTGATGGGTGTGCTCACCGAGGTTCGTGGCCAGAAGGTATTCCAGGCAAAGTCGGAGATTGTCGAAGCGACCGAGGAAAAGATCGAAATTCTAAATCGATTCCGGGCAGACTTAACCACCATCCTGCATCAGTAGTTTAATAGCGCATCAATATTAACTAACGATGCTATCGAACTCTTATTGACATCACTTGCTTCCGGTGGCATCATATTCACATGAGAACCACAGTCAGCCTGGATGATGATGTTTTTGACATGGTCAAACGCTACGCGGAGACCCGGTCGATGGCCCTGGGAAAGGCGCTATCTGAGCTCGCCCGGCGGGGAGCTGAAGCCCCCGTGAAAACACGCAGAGTTAATGGACTGGTTGTCTTTGACCTGCCAGACGACGCGGAGGAAGTCACCTCTGAGCACGTTAAAAGGCTTGAGGCCGAAAGCTGGTGACGCATCTGCTTGATGTCAATCTTCTGATCGCGCTCCTTTGGCCTCCCCACGAAGGCCATGACAAGGCGCAGAGATGGTTTGCCGAAAACGCTAACCAGGGGTGGGCCACGTGTCCAATTACACAGGCTGGCTTTGTTCGCATCGTCTCCAACCCAGCGTTTTCGCGATACAGCTCGTCGCCGCAAGATGCGCTCAAGATACTCACTGCCAGCCTTGAACATCGAGCGCATCGGTTCTGGACGGAAGACATTGGCGTGCTGGACGCATTTACCGGTTCGGCGCAACGTCTAGTCGGCCACCAGCAGGTCACCGATGCCTATTTGCTTGGCCTCGCACTCCACAAGAAGGGAAAACTGGCGACGTTCGATTCCAGCCTTCTGGAGCTATTACCAGTTGGCAGTCCGGCCCGCCGATACATATCGCTTGTGAAATAAAGAAAAGAAGAAGGCGACGCTTTGAGGGGTTGTCGGGTCAGTTTTGTTGGTCATTTACATAATACCTGTTATCGGACGTTGCATATAATGCATCATCCTCTCCAGCCTCGCGCTGCCATTTGACATCCGCCCATCTCGCCTGTGTACACTGCCAGCACCATGCGGCCCGCGCCTCGAGTTTCCGGTCGTGGATTCACCTGACTGTAACCCTTCCCAAACGTCGGTCGGCCGTTCTCATCATCACAACCTATCGCAACGAAAGGATGCCGTCATGTCGCACCGCTCCCATACGTTTATTTGCACGCTACTACTCGGGCTGTTTGCGCTCTCAATCACGCTGCCCGCGGCCGCCCAAGCCGATTCCGAAAAGCACACTCGCAATTTCACTTTCCACTATGCCTTCACGGTAAAAAATGTCACGCCGGGTGAGCGCGTGCGCGTTTGGATTCCGCTGGCGCACTCGGATGCATTTCAAGACGTAAAAGTCACGGCCAAGTCGGGAGACCTGGCACTGAAGCAAGTGCCGCAGTCTGAATACGGAAACCTGGTTCTCTACGCTGAGGCCGCGAAAGCGGACAAGCCCGAATACAAATTCAGCGTGGACTATGATGTCGTGCGCCGTGAGCACGTTGTGCTCGTCGACCGAAAACCCGCGCCCGGCCTCGCTCACGCGCGCCCGGCGCCGAAGTTCGAACTCACTCGCTTTCTCCAGCCCGATCGCCTTGTTCCCGTCACCGGGGTGCCCGCCGAACTTGCGGTTGAGCAAACCAAGGGCGCAACCACCCAACTCGAAAAAGCCAAAGACATTTACGAATACGTCTTCCGCACCATGAAATACGACAAAAGCGGCACCGGTTGGGGGCACGGCGACACGCTCTGGGCCTGCGATTCCAAGCATGGCAACTGCACCGATTTCCACTCCGTGTTCATTTCGATGGCCCGCTCCCAGAAAATTCCGGCGCGTTTCCAGATCGGCTTCCCTCTTCCCGCCGACAAAACCTCGGCTGAAGTTCCGGGCTACCACTGCTGGGCCGAGTTCTACATCGATTCAATTGGCTGGATCCCCGTCGACATTTCCGAGGCGTGGAAGCACCAGGAGAAGCGCAATTATTTCTTCGGAGCCCATGATGTGAACCGATTCCAATTGACCGAGGGGCGCGACTTGAAACTCACGCCCGCGCAGGATGGACAGCCGCTCAATTACTTTGTCTACCCGTACGTAGAAGTCGCGGGCAAGGAATATCACAATGTTTCGATCGCGTTTTCATTCGAAGACGCAGGCGCCAAGGCGGTAGCGTCAAACATCACGAAATAGCCATAGGAGTCAGGGAACGACCACATGGGATGCTAAAATCGTCGCCATGCCAAAATATGAGATGGTGCGCGTGCACGCGCGCCAGGGACGCTTCCCTGCTAACCGGCTAAAGCGGAAGGCTGAGTCAAGGCGGACGTGACGGACACTAGCAGGCCGGACGCTCACCGGCCAAACACGCGCAGGCCAACCATCGGCGTTTTCGACTCCGGCGTGGGTGGGCTCACCGTTCTTTCCGCGCTGTTTCGGCACATCCCCGACGCCAACTATCTATACTTCGGCGACACGGCGCGCCTTCCCTACGGATCGAAATCGGCCACGACGGTCGCGCACTATGCGGTCGGCGCGATTCGCCACCTGCAATCGCAAGGAGCGGATCTGCTGGTGATCGCCTGCAATACAGCGACTGCACTGGCGTTTGACGAAATTAAATCAGCCTCGAAGGTCGAAGTAATCGGCGTCGTCGAGCCCGGCGCGCGCGCCGCAGCCGAGGCCAGCCGCAACCATAAAGTTATTGTCATCGGCACCGACGCCACGGTCGCCAGCCATGCATATCGCCGTGCGCTCGAAGCTCGCGGCGTTGCTGGGAAGGAAAAAGCCTGCCCGCTGTTCGTTCCGTTAGTCGAAGAGGGATGGGTCGACCATCCCGTCACCGAGCAGGTCGCGAGGATTTATCTCGACGAAGCTTTTTCCGGCGACGCGAGCGATGCCGATGTGCTGGTGCTCGGCTGCACGCATTATCCGCTGATCAAACCTCTGCTTAGCCGGATCGCGCCCGCTCACATTACGATCGTCGATTCGGCGGAATCGACGGCGCATGACGTCGCAGGGCGGCTGGAGATCGCCCCTTCCGCGTCGGCTGCGAATGAGCGGCGGGCGAGGCCCGAGCTTAAGTTCTTCGCCACCGACTCAGCGGAAAAATTCAAGAAAATGGGCAGCCGATTCCTGGGGCATCCCGTGGAAAATGTAATGCATGTGGACTTAAAAGAGTAGCGCCGGCGTCCCGCCGGCTGTCTCGGGGGCGTCTCGCCCGCGCTCCATCGCGCAAAAGAAAAATAGCGAGGCAAATAAAAAACGGCCGCTAGACGCGGCCGCTCCTCGGGCTCCCAACCTTGTTCTGAAATCAGTACAGCCGGAAACTTACTTCCACGTTAATCTGTACCGCCACCGGCTTCCCATCTTTCAGGGCGGGATCAAAGCGCCAGGTCTTCACCGCTTCGATCGCCTTTTCATCCAAACCTAATCCCAGCGTCCGTTGCACACGGATGTCGCGTGGCCGCCCGTCCGGTCCAACCACCAGCCACAGCACGCACGTCCCCTGGAATTTCGCCTTGCGTGCTTCCTCCGAATATTCCGGATCGGGCGAATAGATCGCCTTCGGCGCAGAAACGCCGCCGCCCACGCGGAACGCGCCGCCGCCAGTACCGCCACCGTGGCCCGGACCAAATCCCGGACCTTCCCCGCTGCCAACGCCGCCGCCGTTACCCGATCCGATTCCCCCGCCCGAACCAGTTCCATTCGAAGGAACCGAAGCCGGCATGTGCGAAAGCGGATCGCCGAGGTTCGGCATATCGGGCTGCTGGATGTGTACCTGCGGCGGAATCACCACCGTAGGCTCCATCGGCAGTATGGGATGTAGGTTTCGTACTACTACCACGGGCGGCGTGAACTGCTCCATCGCCTGCCGCGGCAACCGGCCCCGCGATGCCTGAATCTTGTCGCGGTCTCCACCACCACCCCCACCGCCGGAGGCCGTTTTCGATGGCTCAAGGGTGGGCATGTCACTCGGCGCAATCAATTCCACTGTCTCTTTCGGCTTGACGATCTCTTTCACCGCGCGCTGCGCGACAATTGTGCCAATAATAATCAGTGCAACCGCCAGGATGTGCACTGCCGTGGAGCCGATTGCGCCCTTGCCCTTATTGTCGTAGAAGCCCCATATATCCCGCACCGGGATCGGCTTCGAAGTCAGCACAAGAGGTGGCAGCGTTTTCGGGAAGAAAAATTCGTCGATGTTCCGGAACAGCGACTTCCAGATCGGTTCTTCGAGGGTCTGATTGTGCAGCAGCAGATCGAGTTGCGGCTCTGGGTCGAGGTCTGGCTTAACCGGCAGTGTGTTAAGTTCTGGCATATGTTCCCGAGAGCTCAGATGTGCGGTCGAGAAATTCGCTCATCTGGAAGCCGTTGATTTAGATGCTCCCTGCGTCCCCGGCGGTCGCATCGCAATTCCCACAGCCTGACGGCTGGACGGCGCGTCTCTCCTTACTTTTTACGTTTAGATGCCACCGAAGTTTCCGATCTCCAAAAAATTGTACACGTTTTTCAAAGGCCATGATTACTTTTTGAGTTCATGGCCCAAAGTTCCCGGCCAATAGACGCTTCCCTCCGCGCTCCCTATAATGAAAAGATTCAATCATTTGGGAGACCTTTGCAAGTGCCGCCGGAGTCCAATCTGACGCTCAAAGACCTGAAGTCTACCATCAACCTGCCCAAAACCGCCTTCCCCATGAAGGCCAATCTGCCCCAGAACGAGCCGAAAATGCTGGCCCGCTGGGAGCAGGAGAAACTCTACGACCGCATCCGCGCAGGCGCGCAAGGGGGCACCCGTTTACATCCTTCATGACGGCCCGCCCTACACCAGCGGCCCCATCCACCTCGGCACTGCGATGAACAAGTGTCTCAAAGATTTCATCGTCAAGTCGAAAACCATGTCCGGCTTCGATGCGCCCTACGTGCCCGGCTGGGACTGCCACGGCCTGCCCATCGAGATCAAAGTCGACAAGGAACTCGGCGGCAAGAAGCTCCAGATGCCGGTGCTTTCCGTGCGCAACGCCTGCCGCAAATACGCCCAGAAATATCTCGATCTCCAGCGCGAGCAGTTCAAGCGCATCGGCGTCTTCGGACGCTTCGATCAGCCCTACGCGACCATGACTCCGCAGTACGAGTCGGTCGTGCTGAAGACTTTTTTTTCATTCTACGAAAATGGATTCGTCTACAAAGGCCTGCGCGCCGTCTACTGGTGCATGCACGACGAGACGGCCCTCGCCGAAGCCGAAGTCGAATACGAAAATCACACCAGCCCGACCGTCTGGGTGAAGTACGCGCTGCTCGACGATCCGGCGACAGATCGATCCGTCGCTCGCCGGGAAAAAAGTTTCAACCATCATCTGGACGACCACGCCCTGGACGCTTCCGGCTTCCATGGCCGTCGCTTTTCATCCCGACGAAGAATACGTAGCGCTCGAGTCCGGCGGCGAAGTTTACATCGTCGCGTCGAAGCTCGCGAGCGATGTCGCTGCGAAGTGCGGCCTGGCCGATCCGCGGCGCGCTCGCGCACTTTCCCGGCCGCAAACTCGAGCGCCTGAACTTCCAGCATCCGTTTCTCGACCGCAAGCATCCTTGGCGTGCTTGCCGACTACGTCACCATGGACACCGGCACCGGCGTAGTCCACACCGCCCCGTCGCACGGCGCCGAAGACTTCCTGACCGGCGTCAAGTACGGACTCGATGCGACCAGCAACGTCGACGAAAAAGGAATCCTCCGCAACGGCCTGCCCGAATACGAAGGCAAGCGCGTGTGGGACGCCAACCAACCCATCCTCGACCTGGTGAAAAGCCGGGGCGCGCTGCTGCACTCCGAAACAACCGAGCACTCGTATCCCCACTGCTGGCGCTGCCACAATCCGGTAATCTTCCGCGCCACCGAGCAGTGGTTCATCTCGATGGAAACTCCGATGCCGGGCGGCCGCGGCAAAGACGACACGCTGCGCACGCCGCACGCTCGCAGAGATCAAGAAAGTGAAATGGGATCCGGCCTGGGGCGAAGAGCGCCTGTCGAACATGATCCAGACCCGCCCTGACTGGTGCATCTCGCGCCAGCGCGTGTGGGGAGTGCCCATCGCTGTCTTTCTATGCGAGAGCTGCGGCAAGCCGCTCAACGATCCCGCGATCAACAAGAAAGTAGTCGAACTCTTCGCGCGCTCCGGCGCCGATGCCTGGTTTACAAACGAGCCCGACAGCCATGGTCGCCGGGGCGAAATGTCCGCACTGCGGCGGTGACGAAGTTCGAGAAGGAAACCGACATCTTCGATGTGTGGCTCGAATCCGGTGCCAGCTATCTGGCGCTGGTTGCACGCCGAACCCGAATATCCCTGGCCGTCCGATCTCTATCTCGAAGGCGGCGATCAGTATCGCGGATGGTTCCAGTCTTCCCTGCTCTGCGCCATGGGCACGCACGCCACGCCTCCGTATAAAGGCGTGGTCACGCCCGGTTGGACGCTTGACGAAAAAGGCCAAGCCATGTCGAAGTCGCGCGGCAATGACGTCGATCCGGTCGATATCGCCAGTCGTCTGGGCGGAGAAATCGTGCGCTTCTGGACTGCGTCGGTTGATTTCCGCGAAGACGTAGTCGGCTCTGAAGCGTTGATGCAGCGCGTAGGCGAAAATTACAAAAAAATCCGCAATACGTTTCGGTACATACTCAGCAATCTCTACGATTTCGATCCCGTCGAAAGACGCGGTTCCGTTCGACCAGATGGAAGAACTCGATCAGTACATGCTGCGCGAAACGTGTCGCGTTCGCTTCAGACGTGAAGAAGGCGTACGACGAATTCGCCTTCCACAAGATCTACCACCGCGTAAATCACTTCTGCATCGTCGATCTCAGCGCGTTTTACTTCGACGTGCTCAAGGACCGGCTCTACATCTCGGCGCCGAAGTCCGAAGGCCGCCGCTCCGCGCAAACGGCCGCGTGGCAAATCGGCGAAGCGCTAGTGCGTTTGCTGGCGCCCGATCATGAGCTTCACGACGGAAGAGATCTGGCCATTTCTACCCAGGGTCGAAGCCCGCGAGGAAAGCGTGCACCTGGCCCACTTCCCTTCCGCGGCCGACATTCTGGGCGCCGGCGTCGGCGAGCGAGATGAGAACCAGAACAAAGACTGGACCACTCTCCGTTCCGTCCGCGATGAAGTCCTCAAAGCGCTGGAAGAAGCCCGCAACGCCAAGCTCATTGGCACGGGCCTGGAAGCTCAGGTTCATCTAACGGCTCCCGATCCGGTCTATGGACTCTTAAAAAAGTTCGAGGCGCAGCTTCGATATTTGTTTATCGTGTCCGCGGTTACCCTGACGCAGGGTTCGGGCAATGGCACGGGCGGCATCAAAGTCGAAGTTAAGAAGGCCGATGGACAGAAGTGCGAACGCTGCTGGAACTACTCCACCCACGTAGGCGAAGATCCGAACTACCCGACAGTCTGCGAGCGTTGCAGCGCGGTGCTGAAGGAACTGTGACCGGGCAAGTTCTGATCGGCCTCTCACGTCAACCCCAGCCACTTCAGCGCCGCCTCCCGTTCATGAAACACGCTGATCTTTTCCCGCCCCTTGGTGAAGTGCGCAAAAGCCTGCATCAACCGCCCTGCCGCCGCCATGGATAGCCCACTTCCAATAAATGCCCGCCGCGTCGTGGGAGAGAACACCCGTCGCCCCACAATCTGCCTCGCTTCTTCGATCGAAATGTTCAGCTCTGTGACCGCAATCGCGTCCACCAGTTGGTTGAACTCCGGATTAAAGGCGGCATCGTTAGACAGTTGATCCTGGTGTGCAACCACCTCGGCAAACGTCAAGCAGCCCCAAGCGGTAGTAACAACAAGTTTTCGTTCTGCATCGATCGTGTATCGGAAAGGCATAGGAATTTTGCAGTCTAGCACTCATCGGCGATAGGAGACCCAGGGGCGGTCTCGGGTGCCGTTTTGCGACGGGCCAACCATCCCGAGCCTCCCGAGCCACCACAACTCCTTATTCCGCAATATTTTACGTATAACTCCTTATTCTTCAAAGATCTAGCGGAGATTGCCGCTAAAATATTGATTCTAAAAGATCGAAAGGAGGGGGGTGTCTCACGACTGCGGGGGCGCGTTCCGAAATGGGAAAACCGGCATTCCAAATGACATCCGCCCCCAACGCCTCGAAAACGCGCTAATCTGAAGAAACCGCTTCCCATAATGCGCAAATACTTCTTCTTAATCGCGGCACTCGTCGTCGCCCTCGACCGCTACACAAAGTGGCTGATCGCCCATCGCCTGACCATGCACGACAGCATCACGGTCATTCCAGGTTTTTTCCGCATCATCCATACCGAAAATCCCGGCGCGGCGTTCGGCCTCTTCGCCGACTCTCCTTCGCAATGGAAGATCGCGCTGCTCATCATTTTCTCGTTGATGGCGCTCGCGGTAGTTTCCGCGCTGCTCTGGAGAAACAGCCATCGTCTGACCTCGACCGGAATTGGTTTGTCTCTAATTCTCGGAGGGGCGATTGGAAATCTATGGGACCGCATCGTAAGCCGGCACGTCGTGGACTTTCTTCTCTTCTATGTAGGCCACTATCAGTGGCCCGCATTCAACGTCGCCGACAGCGCAATTGTGGTCGGAGCCTGTCTGCTGGTCTTCGAAATCCTCTTCACGAAGTCACCAAGCCAGCAGTCGGCATAGCCTTTCGAAGCAGTGATCTTAGATCACCCGATCACCCGATGTCTAAGGCGTTTGATACAACTGCCGGTACACACACGCATTGCGCAGAATCGCCTGCACATACTCGCGCGTCTCGGTGAACGGAATCGATTCGACAAACTCCTGCGGATCGCGATAATGCCCTTCGCCCGAGCCAGTCTGACACGCGGTCTGTGCCCGCGTTGTAGGCGGCGAGCGCGTACTCGAACTGGCCGTTGTACTTGTCGACCATATCCTTGAAGTAGCGCGTGCCGAGTTGCAGGTTGACCGCGGGCGTGTAGAGTTGTGGCGCTTTGTAGCCTTTGAGCTTCACCTGCTTCGCCACACTCTTTCCGGTTTTCGGCAGAAGCTGCATCAGTCCGACGGCGTTCGCGTGCGAAATTGCGCCGGCATTGAACTCCGATTCCTGGCGAATCAGCGACGCCACCAGAAAGGGATCAAGCCCGTTCGCCAGCGAGTACTTGCGCAGATCAGTCCAGTAAGCGCGGGGGAAAAGCGCCTCCCAATAAGGCCGCGGCAAGTCGGGAATGTCGACTGCGAAATAGTTCGGCGTAGTGCGCTTCATGATCTCGATCCCGCGATCGTAGCGGCCGCCATCCTGATAGACGCGCGCCATCTCGGGAGGAGCCCAGCTTCCGCCTTCCTGGCTCGCAGCCGCTTGCAGTTCGCGAACGGCCTGGTCGGCGAGCGCTCCGTTCGAAAGCAAGCGTGCGCGCGCCACGCGCAAGTTGTCGTCCGGAGGCTCGGCATCGGGAATCTTCAGCTCGCCCGGCAGCGGTGCGACATGATCGAGCAGCGCGTAGTGCACCGCGTCGGGAGACGATACGCCCAAGTTTACGTGCAGACTCTTCAGGCGATCGCGGCCAAGCTCGGCGTAGTAGTAGTTGCGGTATCGATCGGCGAGTTTCTGGTAGAACGCGCGCGCCATGCCGGGATCGTTTTCTTCCTCGGCCATCCGTCCCGCGCCAGTAGAGCGCGGCCGGAACTTCCACGGAATCAGGGTAGAGCGCGATCTGACTTTCGAAACCCTGTGCGCGCGTCTTCGATTCTTCCCTGCCGAAAGCTCAGCCAGGCAGCTTTCCAGTGCGCATACGAGGCGCGATTGCCGTGCGGAAAACGCTGCTGCAATTCGCGGAAGTAGTCGATAGCCCGATCGTAATCCCGCTTCAGAAGATACATGTTCCCGGCGGACAAAAGAGCCTGTTCCAGCCATGGACTCGTGGGACCAAACTGGCGCAACTGGCTCACGGTTTCGAGGACGGCATTTTCGTCGCTCGTCGATCGCGCTGTCTCGCTCAGCAGGTATAGGCGTTCGGCTTCAGCATCGCCTTGCTGCGCGCCCATGGAAGTTAAGGAGGTGACGAGCGTCCTGGCTGCGGCCGCATTTTTCAAGAGAGGTCGCGAGCGCGAGCTGAATTTCGATCCGTTCCGGCGCGGCCGTCTCGTTTAGCAGATCGCGGTAGTCGTTCGCCGGCATCGCTGTAATGTTTGCTCTTGAACAGAAGATCGGCCCGAGTGCGGCGCTCGGCGGCTGAACCCGCCATCCCGAGCTTCCGCAACTCAGCTCCGGCGGCATCGGCCTCAAAGCTATTCGGAATATTGAAATAGATGTTGCGGAAAGCGTCGATCGCCTTCTGCTTTTCACCGGCGTTCTCGTAGGCGCGGCCGAGCGCGAGTTCGATGTCGCTGCGCACCGGCAGGCGGTCTTTCTCGAGCAAGGCCGCCGCTTCCTGCGCGCGGCCCTCATCGAACAGCACGCTGGCGTAGTTGAAGTGCGCGTCGCGAATCAGGAGCGAATCGGGAAAGTTCGTGCTGAAGTCGGCCAGCGTCGCCAGCGCTTCCGCGTTGTGCCCGGTTTTCAGGTAGGCGTCGCCGAGGTAGTAAGCGACGTAGTCGCCCAGTTCGCTGGCTCCGGCCTTGGCCCGATTGAGCGGGTCGATGGCCTTGGCATAGTCGTGATCGAGCGTGTGCGCGTAGCCGACCACGAGCCAGGCCAGTGCTCCGGCATCTTCTTTCGCGTGGCGGCGAGCATAGGCTTCGACTCCCGCGTAGGCCGCAGGAGTGCGGTCCTGAAGCAACTGCTGTGCCATGGGACGCAGATTGGCGGACGCAACAAATGCGGCGCGCGCGCGCCGCACTCGCGGCGAGATAGGCTCGCCGGTGCTTTCTTGCGGCAGTCTTGTGGGCAGTGGCTTTGTGAGCGTTGGGTTTGTGAACCGTGGTGTTGTGAGCCGCGCTCTTCCTGGGACCAGGCTTGGTGGGGGAGACCTTGTGCTTGGGGGACTTCGGTGATCTTGCGAGGCGGCCCGGGTGATGCGGTCGATGCCGAAGAAGTGGTCGCCGTTGACTGCGCGTCGGCGAGGAACGACACGAGCGGGAGAAGAAAAAACGCTAGCGCAAAAACCGAAACTGCAAACTTGCGCACCGACCCACCTAGACCTGAAAGTTTGGACCCATCACGCTCAAATCGTCTTCTGCGAGACTTCGTTTCATTTCATCTTCAAAGTAATTGCCGGAAGCTGCAACCGTGCTCCCGTAACGCTTTTGGTACGTCGCGCGGCTCTTGTCAATCGGATCCTGTAAGCATCGTAGAGATCTCTTGTTCGCGCGGCCTTCCGCGAGCTTGGCCTTGTTGTAGAGCTTGATCTCATCGACCAGCAAGCGCGCGAAACGCCGAGCCTTGCGGTGAACCTCTTCGTCCTCCGGCGACATCGGAGGGCCAGGCGGCGGAGCGGCGGGCGCGACCTCGTCTGAACGTGGCCCACCGCCAGCGGTTCGGCGGCCACCTCTGGTTCTGCCACGGCGGCGGATTGAATCTTCGACAACAGCGCTTTGGCCTTCTGCTTGATGCACGCGTGCAGGCTCGACGGCAGTCGCAGCGGTTGCCTCGCCTGACGCAGCGGCGGCCATTGCATAGACCGGGGCGTGCGAGGCAAATGGATCGGTGAGAGCGTGCGACGGCGTGCCTGCCTTAGCGGGCGGTTCGTGCTCCTCGGGCATGCGCCGCGGACGGCGTCTTCTGGGCCTGTTTGCGCAGCGAAGTTCACTTCCAGCCAGGAGCCCGTCGCGAGCACCAGCACGTCGAGCGCGCCGGCATCCAGCGCCTTATCTTCGACTCCGCCATCGGCGTAAATCAGGGCTGCAACCTTGTCTTTAAGGATGAGCGGTAAAAGTCTGGTGTGGTTGGCGGTTCCGAACTGTTCGATGAATCGGCCGTCGAACTCGCCCGCCCCGGCATTTGTGCCCGCCCGATCGTTAAGCGCGCGGACGACCGCAGCCGCATTCGAATCGAGAGCAAAATCCTTGAGCGCATCGTTGGTGGCAAAGCCGCGGGCCTGCCATCCGCTGGCATGGCTTCCCTTGACCACAAAAAGAACAACGCGGGCGGCGTAACGGGCGCTGGAATCGAGCAGCGCGCGCAAGATTTCCTTTTGCGAAGATCCCAGCTGAATTTCGGAGATGGTGCGGGCCAGATCGGCGGAGGTCGACGAGAATGCGTTGGCGGGCTGAGAGGCTATCTCCGAGGCGACCCGGCGCGTGATTTCGGTGCGCAGTTGGACGGCGTGGCTGCGGAGAACCTCCTCGACTACCCGCTCCACGATTGGTTCGATCCAACCTCTTTCAGAACTCTGCTCTGAACCGCGCTCTGACATTCCCGCTCCGGCGTGATCTTTTTGGAAGACCCGTTATTGACCGTCTGAACCCTTATTGTAGGGCCGTTCAGCCATGTTTTGCTGGAACCTTGGTACACATCCAGGGAGTATCGAAAGTAAGCTGCCAGACGGCTTCGCCGCCGGCTTTCGCCACCCTCCAACCAAAGCCGGGAGGCATAAAATCCCCCCAGCCGTTACAATAGCAGCGGGGAATCTGCGACACACGCAGAAAAATCTGCATCAAGTTACCAATGAGCGCAATCCAACCAAACATACAACAACCGGTCAGCGAAGAAATGGAGCTGGTCCGGCGTGCCAAGCGCGGCGACGATTCAGCGTTTGAAGAACTGGTTCGGCGCTACGATCGCAATGTTTTTCGCATCGCGCAGCACATTACGCAGAACCGCGAGGACGCGGAAGATGTAGTGCAGGACGCGTTCCTCAAGGCGTATGGAAACCTGGCGCAGTTCCAGGAGCAATCCAAGTTTTACACCTGGTTGGTGCGGATTGCGGTCAACGAAGCGCTGATGAGGTTGCGCCGGAGACGGCCGGAACGCATGGTCTCTCTGGACGAAGATGTAAAGACGGAAGACGACTCCCTGCCCCGGGAAGTTGCGGATTGGAGCCCCAATCCGGAACAGATGTATAACCAGTCGGAATTGCGCGACATTCTGACTCGCACGATTCAGGGTTTGCCGCCCGGATTCCGGACGGTGTTTGTGCTGCGAGATGTCGAAGGCTTGTCGACGGAAGAGACGGCCCAGGCATTGGAACTTAAGCATTCCGGCCGTGAAGTCGCGTCTGCTGCGTGCACGCCTGCAGTTGCGTGAGCGGCTCAGCCGCTTCTTTCAAAAGAGAGCAGCGAATGGAAATGACGGCGAAAATCCAGTGGAGATGGCGACCAGTGAAGTGTACTGAATTTCTTAACGAGTTAACCGGCTACCTCGACGGCGCGCTCGACGCGCAGACGAAATCCGAACTCGAGGATCATCTGGCCTGGTGCCACAACTGCTATGTGGTCTGCGACACGACGCAAAAGACCATTGAGATCTACCGCAACCAGGAACTCTACGAGTTGCCCGACGATCTCGGGGACGCCTTCAGACGGCCATCATGAGCAAGTGCGCGGCGCATAAAAAGTCTGGGCCTCAGGAAGTGTGAAGGTCGATTCGGGGCACTGATCGTTCCTTTTAGGCCCGGTTTTTTGCTTCTTTTCTTCTTTCCGCCATTTTTCCTTGACCTTTATGTTGCCCTCTGCGTTTTTCCACATTTCCCAGCAGAAGACAGCGCCGAGAGTTTCTCCGGCACTCGTCGTTATTTCCCCCGAATCAAATTGCGCTAGTCCGACCCGAACCCTTTCCGCGCAAAATGAATCTAACTAACCAAAACAGGCTAACGAACCCAGCGAAGTCTTGACCATTGTTTCTGGGGATGAGGTGATGCAATGCTTACGAAGATGATGAACGCGGTGTTTGGTTGCCGGCACTCCCGTTATAGTTTTCCCATCACGATGCGCGCCAGTTTGCGCCGCGGAGCCACCGCTGTACGCACCGGGACTTACGTGGTCTGCCTGGATTGCGGCCGGGAATTCAGCTACGACTGGCAGGAAATGAGGATTGCTGAATTTCAACCGAAGAAGGCCACGGCCTCGCTGGTCACGAAACAGGCTGCATAGCAGTTGGGACCCAGCCCGCGCCGGCCCCGGAAGTGACCGGAATGTAGCTGTTTCCACGATCCTCTCCTTTCCCGGCTGCCAGTCATCCATAGTTGCCCTGGCATTAGTGACCCGTAGAAAATCTTTCACTGCGGTCCCTGGGAAAAGCGGATAATGTTTGTAGCACGGATCCGCAGGCCTGTTCCAACCGAGCATGCTTTCGAGCCGGCGTTCTGGTCGACCATGAAGGCACTCCTGGCTGCGGTTCGGCCGGAGGTTTTATGCCTCTTTCCAAGCTTCGTGACTTCCTCGATCGCAATCAAACTCAATATCTGGTGATTTCCCACTCCGTGGCTTACACGGCGCAAGGGATTGCTGCGCTTACACACATCAAGGGGAAAGAACTCGCAAAAACTGTGATGATCATGGTGGATGGGCGACTGGCCATGGCGGTTGTGCCGGCTTCATTGCGCGTGGACCTGCACCGGGTGCGGAAATACCTGGGTGCCGAGACGGTGGAACTGGCCACCGAACAGGAATTTCGTGATCGCTTCCCGGATTGCGAAACCGGTTCGATGCCGCCCTTCGGCAATCTGTACGGCATGGACGTTTTCGCGGATGAGTCGCTGGCCGACGACCAGGAAATCTCGTTCAACGCCGGCACGCACCGCGAACTGGTCCGCATGCGCTTCGACGATTTCGAGAGGCTGGTGAAGCCATTCGTGATCCCCATCGCAGCGCGCCAGGTTCTCGCGCACGCTGCCTAAGCGGTTGCGACTGCCTTCCGGAATCGGCGAGAAGCTGAGACCGGCAAGGTCTGGCGGCGTCTGCAAAACTGTTGCGCTTGAGGGTATTTCTGTCTTTTTTCATACAATGTTCACAAATTGCTGTGTTAGATTTGCCCAATCCCTAGTCAACTTAGAAATCTGCGGAGGAAAATGAATTGGGCAAGGACATGGTCCCCAAGAAGATCTTCTTTACGAAGGGTGTTGGAAAGCATCGCGAGCGACTGACGTCTTTCGAGCTTGCCCTCCGCGACGCCGGCATCGCCGCACAAAACCTGGTACGCGTTTCGTCCATCTTCCCGCCTCAATGCAAGCTGATTCCACGATCGCAGGGCCTCAAGTACCTGCATCCCGGCGAAGTCGTGTTTGCGGTCGTCGCCGAAAATTCGACCCACGAACCGCATCGCCTGCTCGCCGCCTCGATCGGCGTAGCCATTCCGGCCGATCGCAATACTTACGGATATTTGAGCGAACACCACTCCTTCGGCGAGACCGAAGACTCTGCCGGAGATTATGCCGAAGAGCTCGCGGCCGAGATGCTCGCCACCACGCTCGACGTGGAGTTCGACCCCGACCGCTCGTGGGACGAGAAAAAAGAGATCTATCGCATCTCGAATAAGATCGTGCGCACGGCGAACGTCACGCAGTCGGCAGTTGGAGATAAGCGCGGCCTATGGACAACGGTAATTGCGTCGGCGGTCACCATCTTCGACTAACGCACGCAGGCGACCGCAGGGCAAAGCGATTTGACCGCTTTTTTGGTTGTCTCGGGGCTGCCTTTCTCTTACCCTTGGGGAGAGTGGCAGAGAGAGCACAACAATGACAATCAACCTTACGCCCGAACAAGAGAGCCGCCTTCAGAACATCATGAGTCGCGGTGCTTATGCCTCGGTCGAAGAGGTTGTCGAGGCTGCCTTGGTCGCCGTCGAACAGCGCACTCTGCCCGGGTTTGCTGGGACGCCCGGAGAACTGGACGCCCTGCTTGCAGAAGGATTAGCGTCGAAAAAACTCACGGAAGTTGAGTTTTGGGGTTCGGTAAATAAACAGGCCGATTCCCTGCTTACCGAACACAAAGCCGCCTCCCGTCCGTGAAAGTCTTTTATCGTGAGGCGGCAGGCGACGATATCGTTCGTCAGTTCCGTTACTACCTCATCGAGCGGAATCTTCCGGATATTGCCAGTCGTTTCAGAGATGCAGTCCGCCACACGATCGAGTCGTTGCGTGCGCATCCTCGTGTCGGAGCGCTCTATCGTCTTGGCAACCCGCAACTCCAGAATTTACGATCCTGGCCAGTAGCAGGGTTTGAGATCATTCGTATTTATTATCTGGTCGATCATGAAGCTATTCACGTTATTCGCGTCTTGCACGGAAGGCGAGATTTGAAAAGCGTCCTCGAGGGCGACACGAAATCCTAATTCACGCTCCCGAAGTTTCTTTTCATTCTTAGTTGCCGATGCGTCCCATTCTTTACTGCGTTCAACGCTTTTGAGCAACCCCCATATCATTGCCTCGGAGGCTTCACCCGCTTCGACTTGCTTGGCGTCGGCGCGTCTTTGTCCAGTCGCTCCAGCACTGAGGCGACGATCAGAGGCAATCCTACCGTCGCATCCACGAACACTTCGCCAAACTTTCCGCCCTCCGCCGGCGGCACGAACTTTCCCCACGACACCGCTTCGCTATAAGGACTGCCCGAAAGTCCGCCCCAGTAGACCGGTTCGGGACAAATGCGCAGCCCATAGTGATAGCGCTTAAGCGGCAGGTCTTCCCCGCCCCGACGATGCCTCAACTCGATAAACGGACCGAATTGCTGCGACCAGTTGCGCGGTACGCCGCCGCCAATCGTAAAAATGCCAAGACGCTTTTGCGCCAGCAGCGTGGCCGCGAAGTATTCCAGATCAAGAAACGGATCGAACCGAAAGCGCGGCTTGCCCTGTTTGTCGCGCTCACGATTGGTGAGCGCATAGTCGAGGCCCAGCTCGGAATCCGAAAAGGCCGGGACAAACACCGGCACATTATTCTCGTACGCCGATTTGAGGATTCCCCGCTGCCCTTTCGCGGTCTTGGAAAGGTGCGCGCCGATCGCGCGATTGAGCTTGTACGAGCACATCACCTCATCCGCATCCCATGCCGAAAATACCGCGTGCATCACGCGTTCGACGTCGTCCAGATTCTGCTCAGGCTCGAGCGTGTCATAGACGCGGTTGTAACCCGCCTCATACAACTCCTCGTCGCTGAAATCGGGATTATGACGGAAGTGCGCTCGCCCGGTTGCTTCCACCAACCCGTGCGCCATCAGAGCTCCGGTTGAGACGATCGCATTCACGATGCCGCGTTCGATTAACTCCCCGATAATCAATCCTTGTTTGGCGACGGTCATCGCGCCAGCGAGCGTCATCACGATGAACGCGTCTTTATCGCGCGCCATCGCCTCGAGCACGTCGGCCGCCTCGCCGAGCTGGCGGCCTGTGAAGGCTGTCTTCGACATGGCGCGCACCAGATCGTCAATCGAACGGATCTCGCCCAGATCGAGCGGAGCGAGCGGAATCAGACGGTCGGCAACCGGATCGTGCAGCTTGCGGTCAATGCCCGCGCCTTCGTTCGCCGGGCCCTTGTGACTCGCGACTTCATGATGAGTGCCGTGCTTCGAGTCCTTTTTCTGCGCCAAGTTCCAACCTCCCGATGAATGGGTAAGAGTGTTTTGTCGAAGAACCAATGTACTAGAAAAAGAATTGGAATTTCCCACAAGCTTCTCGCGTGCCAGCATGGCGCTTAACATGATTTGGTATCCGGCTTTGGTATCCTAGACCCCGAACTTTCATCTATATGTGAGCCATCGGTAGAGACGCGGCCCGCCGCGTCTCCGTTCGAAGCGGAGAGAAGCTTGCCAGAAAAATTTAATGTAGCGCTGGTGCAGATGTCATGCGGCCCGGAACCGGCCGACAACATGGCCAAAGCGCTTGACCGCGTCGCCGGCGCCGCCAAACTCGGCGCCCATGTAGTCTGCCTGCCGGAACTTTTCCAGACGCAATACTTCTGCCAGCGCGAAGACGCTAGCCTATTTGACTTGGCCGAGCCAATCCCCGGACCAGCCTCCGAAAAGCTAGCCGCCGCCGCGAAGCAGAATGAAGTCGTGCTGGTTGCGTCGCTCTTCGAAAAGCGCGCACCCGGCCTCTATCACAACACGGCGGCCATCTTCGATACCGACGGCGCGCTCCGCGGCATCTACCGCAAAATGCACATCCCCGACGATCCCCTCTACTACGAAAAGTATTACTTCACGCCCGGTGATCTCGGCTACCAGGCCCTCGACACCAGCGCCGGAAAAATCGGAACTCTAGTCTGCTGGGATCAGTGGTATCCCGAAGGGGCGCGCCTGACCGCCCTGCAAGGCGCGAGCATTCTTTTTTATCCGACGGCCATCGGCTGGCATCCCGACGAGAAGGCCGAGTTTGGCGTAGCTCAGCACGATGCCTGGCGCACCATTCAGCGCGCCCACGCCATTGCTAATGGCGTTTACGTTGGCGTCGTAAACCGCGTGGGTTTCGAGACCGGCAACATTCGCGGCAACTCCGCGCCCGGCAAAGGCCTTGAATTCTGGGGCGGATCGTTCCTCTCCGATCCCTTTGGCCGCGTGCTTGCCGAGGCCTCGCACGACAAAGAAGAAATTCTGATCGGCGAGGTCGATTTGAAACAGATCGAAGAGACGCGCCGCAACTGGCCTTTCCTGCGCGACCGCCGCATCGATAGCTACGCGCCCATCACCAGCCGCATGATTGACGGAAAATGATTGTCGGAAACTGATTCACACAGAACATGAGCGGCGGAGAATGAGTCCATCACGACAACCTAAACTTCCATCCGAGCGCGGCTACCACATGCCCGCCGAGTGGGAGCCGCACGCCTCCACCTGGCTGGCCTGGCCGCATTTCAAGGGCGACTGGCCCGGGAAATTCGAGCCGATTCCGTGGGTCTATGCTGAGATCATCCGCAATCTCGCCCGCCACGAGCGCGTCGATCTGATCATCAGCAACGTCAGCGAGGAGAGCAAGGCTCGGGCCATCCTCGAAAAGGCCAATGCGCTCTCGGACAACGTCGTCTTCCATCACTGGCGCACCGATCGCGTGTGGACGCGCGACTCCGGCTGCATTTTTCTCGCGCCTCCGGAAAATAGAAACGACCCGCCGTCCAGTGCCGCGATCGCTCTGCACTTCAAGTTCAACGCCTGGGCGAAATACGACAACTACAAGCACGACGCCAAAATCGGAGCGCGGATGGCGAAGGCCACCGGCATTGAAATTGTGCGTCCCAAGTTCGGCTACAAGGCTGAATATCCCATCGTGCTCGAAGGCGGCTCGATCGACGTCAACGGCCGCGGCACGTTGCTCACCACTGAGGAGTGCCTGCTCTCGACCACGCAGCAGCGCAATCCCTCGATGAATCGCGCCGCCTACGAGCAAATGTTCGCCGACAATTTCGGAATCCAGACGGTCATCTGGCTCGGCGATGGAATCGCGGGAGACGACACACACGGCCATGTCGATGATCTATCCCGCTTCGTCGCGCCGGACACGGTGGTCACGATGGTTGAGCCAAATGAGCAAGACGAAAACTATTCTGCCCTGCACCACAATCTGGGGCGCCTGCGCGCCGCGCGCGATCAGGACGGGCAGCGATTGAACGTAGTGGAGATCCCGATGCCGCGCCCGATAGTATTCGAGGGGCGCCGCCTGCCCGCCAGCTACGCGAATTTCTACATCGCCAACGGAGCCGTGCTGGTTCCAGTCTTCAACGATCCAAACGATCGCATCGCGCTCAACACACTAGCCGAATCGTTTCCTACTCGCGAGATCGTTCCCATTTATTCCGGCGACCTGATCTGGGGGTTTGGGGCGTTGCACTGCATGACGCAGCAGGAACCGAAAACTGCTTCTAGCTTCTAGCTCCTAGCCACCAGCTCCTCGCGACATGAGCGTTGCATCTTAATCGCTTGCCTTCGATTCTTCAGGAGCTGGCGGTGGCGCCGGCTGCTGCCTGATTGCCCGCAGCTTTCGCCGTCGCCGCCTCTTTTCTACCCATTTCGATTGCACTCTCCAGATCAAGATGCGGCACCGGAGACTGGGCCGCCGCCTGATAAAACTTCAGCGCATCCGCCGGGCGATCAAGTCGTTTTAGGCTGATGCGTGCCGCCGCCATATTCGCCATCAGCGCTTGCCGTTCAGACGGATATGCTTTGGCCAGGCTTTCCAGTTCGCTCAGGGCGCGGTCGTAGTTTCCCTGCTCCTCTAACATGCGGCAGAGATCGAACCAGGGCGAGGCCGGCAATTTATCGCCGCCAGAGTTTTTGAAATCTTCATAATCCTGCCAGGCGCTGTCGGGATTCTTCGCCTTCAGTTGCAGCTCGCAAGTCTTGGCGGTCGCTTCGTGATAGGCCGGAAGTTCCTGCCGGCGCCAGTACACGGACCGCAACAGGTTCCATGCATCTAGGGAATTCGGCTTTACGGATGTGACCTGCCGCGCCACGGCCACGGCCTCATCGAGCTGGCCAGCCTCTACTAATTGATTTGCGCGCTCGACCTCCGGATCGCCGGCCCAAGTCAATTCCTTCTCGACTTTTTCATGGACGCGGCTCTCCAGACCAGCCTTGAGTATGGCAAAGGCTGCAAAGGCCCCAAAGATGAAGCCGCCGACGTGTGCATAGTGTGCCACGCCGCTCGTCTTGCCAAACAGCGCTCCGAAGAAGAACTCCGAGAGCAGCCATAACGGCAGCAGCCAGTAGGCAGCCGCCTTAAAGCGATAGGTCCGAAAAAAGCCGAGGATCCACATCATCTCGATCTTCATTTTCGGAAAGCGCGTGAGGAACGCGCCCATCAACGCGGCCACAGCGCCCGAAGCACCCACACACGGAATGATGCTGCTCGGATTGCTCCAGGCGTAGATCTGCAGAGCGGCCATGCCGCCCACCAGATAAAACGCAAGATAAAGCGGCCGGCCCCAAACGTCTTCGAGCACGAATCCTGCCAGCCACAAGAACCACATGTTGCCGATTAAATGCAGCCAACCGCCATGAAGGAAATTTGCGGTCAGGTATGTGATCGACCGCCGATGCGCGGGAGTAAACGCATAGCGCTCGACAATGGAAGTGCTGGCGAGTTCGGTGTATTTCGCGTCCAGAGAATCCATGTCGGCTTGCAATTCGTGCGGATCCTCCTTCAACCGCATCTTGGCGTCCCAGCCGTCGACCAGTTTGTGCATGGGGTTTTGCAGCTGCTCCCACTCGGTGGGATTGCTTTGCTTGAAGCTCTCAACCAAATCCCGCTCCCGGTCGGTCATGTTGAGCTCGGGGTGCGCCGCGGCCAGCAAGATGATGTGGGCCTTGGTGCTCCCCAATTCCGGAGATTCCTTCTCCATCGCCGAGTTGGTGAAAAGGAAGATGATCGTGTTGAGGACGATCAGTCCGATAGTGATTACTGGCCAGCGCCGAGCCTCCATGTTCTCGTGACGGATCGGAATCAGCATGGCAGGGATCTCCTTTAAGACGAGCGAATCGCATGCGGGAGGGGAAATCCCAGACTAGATTACGCAAATGACTTGCGGGCGAGGAGATATCGGGTGGGAGGAGACTTAAGTAACCGGGCAGGCAACCCGGTCTAAAGGCGAGCTTGGCTGGCTTGGTCCCCCGGAGCGGTTGTCTCCCACCATCTTCATTTACACTTTTACCCGTGAACGCCGAGATCATTGCCGTGGGTTCGGAGCTGCTGACTCCCCACCGGCAAGACACCAACTCGCTCTACCTCACCGAAAAGTTGAACGAGTTGGGCGTCGAAGTGCGCTTCAAGTGCATTGTGGGCGATGACTGCGAAAACCTGGTCGCGGCGGCCAAGCTGGCCATGCGGCGCTCCGACATCATTATTTTCTCCGGCGGTCTCGGCCCGACGGAAGACGACCTGACGCGCGAAGCCGTTGCCGAAGCTCTTGGACTGACGCTCAACCGCGATCCTGAAATTCTCAAAAAGCTCGAAGAACGATTCGCCAAGCGCGGCTACAAATTCTCTCCCAACAACGCCCGGCAAGCCGACGTAATCGCGAACGCCGTTGCGCTACCGAACACGATGGGAACCGCGCCCGGCCAGTGGATCAGCGGCAAATACGACGGACAGGAACGGATACTGATTCTGCTGCCCGGCCCACCCTACGAACTCAAGGCGCTCTTCGAAGGTGAATGCATTGCCCGTCTCCGCGCTAAAGTTCCTGCGCAGCATATTGCGACGCGGACGCTCAAGATGGCGCTGATCCCAGAGTCGCAAGTGGATGCGCGCGTCTCACCGATTTACAAAACCTACCCCGATGTCGAAAGCACAATCCTCGCCGGTAGTGGCGAGATTCAGCTTCACTTCCGCTGCCGGAAGGGTTCACAGGCCGAAGCGGAAGCCCGCGTCGAAGAACTTGCGGAGAAGATTGAAGACGAAATGGGTGACGCCATTTTTTCGCGCAAGGGCGAGACCATCGAGCAGATTGTCAGCTACCTGTTGCAAATGCGCGGCATGACTCTGGCAACAGCCGAGTCTTGCACGGGCGGCCTGCTGGCCGAGCGCATCACCTCGCTCAGCGGAAGCTCGCGCTATTTTCTGGGCGGGGCCGTTGTCTACTCGAATGAACTGAAGACTCAGTTTGCCAACGTCCCGAAGGCGCTAATCGACAAGCACGGGGCCGTGAGCCGCGAGGTGGCGCAGGCGCTGGCCGAGGGCATTCGCAAGCGTTGTCTTTCCAGTTATGGCGTGGGCATTACCGGCGTTGCTGGGCCTACTGGTGGCACGGAGCAGAAGCCGGTGGGGCTTATCTATATCGCCCTCGCCGGAGAGGAAGGCACGCAGGTCGTCGAGCGCAACTTTCCCGGCGATCGAAGGCGCATTCGCGAGTTCTCCACGCTCCAGGCACTGGAGATGATTCGGCGGGCGCTGCTGTGAGTGATGGTGTTCAGAGTCGAATGGGCCGAACCACAGTGACTTCAGGCACGCGGGCGGGGGCGCCCGCGCCACACAGGGCGGGGCGCCGTCGCTACAACTTCTAGCCTATGCGAATCTTTATCGGCGTCGATCTTGACGAGGGAATTCGCGGCAAGATCGCGCGTTTTCTCGAGGGCGTCAGCGGTTTTGCGCCCGAGGCGCGCTGGGTGCGGCCCGAGTCCTTGCACGTTACTTTGAAGTTCATCGGCGAGCAGAAGGCAGAGCAGATCGAAGCTATTACACAGCGCCTGCGGCGAGTCGAGAGCGCTCCGTTCGAGGCTCAAGTATCTCGATATGGATTCTTCCCGACTGCGAAATCGCCGCGCGTGTTCTGGGTCGGAATTCAGGCTGGCCCGCAACTCGCTCAACTTGCCAGCGACATTGACGCCGCCGTCGCGGAGCTTGGCGTTCCTCGTGAAGAGCGCCCTTATAGCCCCCATCTAACCGTCGCCCGCACGGGCGGCAGATCCGCTGATCCAAAATGGCGAAAAGGTGACGGGCCAAATTCGACATTCGCGGTGCTTCAGAAGCGCCTCGCGGCGATGGGTGAGCCTGATTTCGGCAAAATGACCGCCGACCAGTTTATTCTTTACCAGAGCCAGCTTTCGCCCGCGGGATCGAAGTACACCAAGCTGGAGCGCTTTCCGATGCGCGCGGCCGAAGGCCGCTGACTTGGGAATTTAACGCAATTCGATGAACGCCATTCCATTTGTGATTACCGCAGTAGTTAGCTATCTGCTGGGCTCGATCCCCTTCGGATACCTGCTTGTGCGGCTAGTCACCGGTGAAGATGTCCGCGCGAGCGGCAGTGGAAACATCGGTGCCACCAACGTCGCGCGCAAATCGCCGGTGCTCGGCGTTGCGACCCTTCTTCTGGATGCAGCCAAGGGCGCGGCGGCCGTGTATTTTGCGCGTATCGCATTCAGCGGACCGCACCGGCACCTCATCATGACGACGGCGGCGCTCTTCGCGGTGATTGGACACCTCTTTCCCATCTGGCTCAAGTTTCGCGGCGGCAAGGGTGTTGCGACGAGTTTTGGGGCGTTCGTTCTTATCACGCCGAAAACCATAGTCTGCCTGGTGGGGCTATTTATTTTGCTGGCGGTTGCTTTTCGGTACGTTTCACTCGGCTCGATTGCTGTGGCTGCCGCCTTTCCGCTGCTGGCTTGGGCGCTTGGGGAATACCATGACCCGGTCGAGTTGCTGATCATCGCGATCGTCTCTGTGCTGGTGATCTGGAAGCACCGGCAGAATATCAATCGGCTCACCGCCGGCACGGAATCGCGAATAGGAAATAAGCTCGGACAAACCAAGCTCGGACAACCATCGACGGGCCACTCGGGAGAACGCGGATGAGTCGAGTAGCCATCATCGGCGCGGGCGCGTGGGGCACGGCCCTGGCGATTTCCCTGGGACGCGAAGGCACGAACGCCGTTCGGCTCTGGGCGAACGAACCAGAGGTTGTGGAGAGCATAGCGACGAGCCGCATTAACGAACGCTTTCTTCCGGGATTTAATGTTCCGTTGTCGGTCGAAGCGACGAATGATCTAAGCACTGCGCTCGACAGCGCGGAGATCGTTGTCAGCGTCATGCCTTCGCAGTATTGCCGGGCGCAATTCGAGCGCATCGGCCCCTTGCTCCGCCCGGAGACCCTCATAGTGAGCTGCACGAAGGGCCTTGAGAACGGGACACTGCTGCGCATGAGCGAGCTGATCGCCGAGGTGTTGCGGCCCCAAAAGTTCACACCGCGGGTCGGCGCGCTAAGTGGGCCGTCTTTTGCTAAAGAGGTGGCGCGCGGCGATCCCACGGCCGTCACCATCGCATCGGACGATAGCAAACTCGCGCGCGCAGTGCAGCATGCCTTCAACAGCTCGCGCTTTCGCGTCTACACCAATGACGACGTGATCGGCGTCGAACTCGGCGGCGCGCTAAAAAACATCATCGCCATCGCCGCCGGAATCTGCGACGGCCTCGACCTCGGACACAACTCCATTGCCGCACTGATCACACGCGGCCTCGCCGAGATTGCGCGCCTGGTGGTGGCCTGCGGCGGACGCCTCGATACTATGGCGGGACTCGCCGGACTGGGCGATCTCGTACTCACCTGCACGGGCGATCTTTCCCGCAACCGCAGCGTGGGCGTTGAACTCGGCAAGGGCCGCAAGCTTCCTGACATTATTGCCGCCATGCACGGCGCGGTCGCCGAAGGCGTATTCACCACCAAGGCTGCCGTCGGATTGGCCCGCAAAAAGAACGTCGAGATGCCGATCATCGAGCAGATGTTCGCCATCCTCGAACAGGGCAAGGCGCCCCAGCAGGCGATTGAGGACTTAATGACGCGCGCGGCGCGCGCGGAAATCTAGCCCCGCGGTCGTTTGACGTGTTGCCTCTCAGGCAGCAGACTGCTGCCGGTCCATTGCGCCGGGAGAAGCGAATTAAGTTATATCCGTCAAGAGTTCTAAAAACCATTTTTGGTCCGGGCGTTCTCTCTGTCTCGGGGCTGATATTTTCCTTCACCCTTCCATCGTCGAAACGTCGCCCGCGTCTACGCCCAGTTCTTTCGCCTTCAGGAATCGGCGCAGAATTTTTCCGGAGCGAGTCTTTGGCAGCCCGGCTACGAATTCGATCGCTGACGGTGTGGCGATGGGCCCAAGCTCACGCCGCACGTGGTCGATCAGTGTGGCTGCAAGTGTCTCGGATGGAGTATGCCCAGCGCGACACTGCACGAAACACTTTATCGTTTCGCCTTTGAGTTTATCGGGGACGCCGATGGCCGCCGCCTCCGCCACTGCCGGATGCGAAACCAGCGCGCTCTCCACCTCCGCGGTTCCGATGCGATGTCCAGCCACGTTCAGCACATCGTCTGCCCGGCCCAGAACCGTGATGTACCCGTCTTTATCTTTCAACGCCACATCCCCGGTGATATAGCAACCGGGAATCACCTGCCAGTCGCGTTCGTAGCGCGCAGCATCTCCCCAGACCGTGCGCAGCATGTAAGGGAATGGACGCTTCAGCACCAGCCGTCCACCTACGCCCGGAGGCACCGAATTTCCATGCTCGTCGACCACATCAGCCTCCGAGCCAGGCACAGATACGCCGCACTTTCCGGGGCGCATTGCATAGGTTGCAGGTGTCCCGATGGCCGGTCCACCCAGTTCCGTCTGCCACCAGTTGTCGACAACGTAGCCCCATTTTCCGTCGCCCGCCAGATAGGTCTGCGCCCAGCGCCACGCCTCTGGGTTCAGGGGTTCGCCTGCGCAGGCGATCAAGCGCAGCGAGGTCAGATCATACTTCTGCGGATACTGCTCGCCGAAGCGCATGAACATGCGCAGAGCCGTCGGCGCCGTAAACATCTTGCTCACGGCATAGCGCTCGACGATCTCCCATGCGATGCCGGGATTGGGGTAGTCGATCGCGCCCTCGCGAAACAGCGTAGTCGCACCCGCGCACAGCGGCGCGTACACAATGTAGGAGTGGCCGACGACCCAGCCGATGTCCGACGTACACCAGAAAACATCGCGGTCTCCAACGTCGAAGTAGCTCTTGAGATGATACGTAGTGCCGACCATATAGCCGCCGTGCACGTGCAGCACACCCTTCGGCTTCCCCGTGGAGCCCGAGGTATAGAGCAGAAACAAGGGGTCTTCCGAATCCATTTCTTCCGCCGGACATTCTGGCGGAAACTTCATGAGATCGGCGAAATCAACCTCACGCCCTCGCAACTCAACCGGCTGGCGCGAGAACACGACTACCTTCTCGACGAACTCGATTCCGTCCAGCGCCTCGTCGACAATCGGCTTCAGCGGCACAGTCTTGCCGCGCCGAAATCCCACATCGCCCGCAATCACCACCTTCGCCTGCGCGTCCGTGATGCGATCACGCAGCGCGGTGTGTCCCAAACCCGCGTACACCACGGAGTGGATCGCGCCGATGCGTGCGCACGCCAGCATGGAGATCACGCCTTCCATCGTCAGTGGCATATAGATGATGACCCGGTCGCCTTTGCGCAAGCCGAGCGACTTCAGTCCGTTCGCGAAGCGGCAAACCTGTCGATAGAGTTGCCCGTAAGTGACGATGCGCTCTGTTCCGTCTTCTCCAAGCCAGATGAAAGCGGCGCGATTGCAGCGGTCGGAATCGGCGTGGCGGTCGAGTGCGTTGATGGTGATATTCGTCTTCCCGCCCAGAAACCACTTGTGATGCACGCCGTCCCAATCGAGGACTTTAGTCCACGGCTTTGTCCACCGGAACTTAAGTGCCTCGTCTTCCCAGAAGCCTTCTGGATCCTTAATCGATCTCTCGTAATCCGCTGTCCAGTTTTTGTTCTGAACCTGGTCCACCACGATTTTCGGGGCGGGATATTCTTCTTCCACGGAAAGCAGATTGGAAATGGAGCTTGATGGGGTGAGCGTTGCGGCCATAGGAAGACTCCTCGGCGATCAGATACACCGGCGGCAGCCGGAGATTGCGGCGATTGTCGTCCGCAGACGCACCCCGCGCAGTGACCTGTATCACACATTCATGTGCTGAGAAAAGATGTGCTGAGATACGAATGTGCTGAGAACCGCCGGGAGAATGCGCCGAAGACGTGCCGAAAACGGCGTTGCAGAAAGGTGACGGCAGGCCCGGCCTGCCGCCGATTACTGATCAAGAACGCTGCGAACTTTCCGCAGGAGAATGTCGAGCGGGAATGGCTTTTGCAGTACTGCGGCCGTGCTGCCCAGGCGCTCGCTTAGCGATGCCTGATCCGGATTACCCGAAATGAACAACACCTTGGTATGGGGACGAAGCCGGGTCAGTCGTTGCACCAGTTCGGGACCACCCATGTTAGGCATGATGATGTCGGTGACCAGGAGATCAATCGCATGCGCGTGTTCGTCGGCAACCTGGAGTGCGTCATCGCCGTCAGCGGCGCACAGCACGGAATAACCCCTGCGCCTCAGAAATTCCTGAACAACCTCGCGGATCCCCTGCTGGTCCTCCACTAACAGGATCGTTTCGCTTCCGCGACCCTGGTGGGGCCCATCAAAATCGAGCAACGCTTCTTGCCTGGGGATCGTACCTTCGATGCTCGCTTCCGCGCGCGGGATGTAAATCTCGAAAGTCGTTCCCTCGTCTGGCTTGCTGCGGACCGCGACCCAGCCGCCCGTCTGTTTGACCACGCCATAGACGATCGCCAGGCCAAGCCCGGTTCCCTGCCCGGGCGCTTTAGTCGTAAAGAAAGGCTCGAAGATATGTTCCTGAACGTCGGCGTCCATGCCTGTGCCGGTATCGCTCACGGCCAGAACCGTATATGCGCCCGGTGGAATTTCTCCCTGGACCGCGGTCTGCGGTGTCTTCAACTCCGCGCTCCTCGCGGAGATCGTCAGTAGTCCGCCCTTGGGCATCGCATCGCGCGCGTTGACGGCCAGATTCAGAATCACTTGACTCATCTGGCCCGAATCGGCCTTCAGCCACTGCGGCGCGGCGCCCGGCACGACGCTCAGTACGATATCGGGAGAGATGAGCCTTTCCAGCATCTTCGCCGTGTCCGCGAGGACCGAGTTCAAGTCAAGCACCTGGAGCTGGAGCAGTTGCCGGCGGCTGAAGGCCAGCAGACGATTTGTAAGCGACGCCGCCTGCTTGACGGCGTGTTCGATCTCGATCGCGTCGGCGCAAGCTGGATCGTCAGCCTGCAATCGCCCGCGAAGGCGCTCGCTCTGCGCCTGAATCAGCATCAGAAGGTTGTTGAAATCGTGGGCCACGCCGCCCGCCAGCTGGCCAACCGCTTCCATCTTTTGCGAGTGGCGCAACTGCTCTTCGAGCCGCTTGTGCTCGGTGATGTCGTAGAGCACGCCCTGCATCAGCAGCGGCTGGTCGCTCCGGCCAGGCAGCATTACGCCTTCGTCGCGGAACCATAACACTCGTCCGTCCGCGGCAAACATGCGATATTCGGCTTTGAACACTTCTTTTTTTTCTTCAAATTCTTGTTCGGCCGCATAGGCAATTTCGCGGTCCTCAAGATGGATGTGGTGCATCCAGTTCCACGGATCTTTAAGCCAATCTTCCGGAGAATAGCCGAGAATCGTCTGAATCTGCGGGCTCACATAATGCCAGGGCCCGCCCGCTCCGAGTTCGGCAATGTAGGTGATCGCCGGCAGACGCTCCACCAGCGTTCGATAGCGGTCTTCCGCCGCCCGAAGCTGCGTCTGGTCTCGGTCGCGCTCGATGGCCAGAGCGGCGAGATGGGTCGCGTGCGCGATCAGTTGCAGATGCTGCGCATCCGGCCTGCGCGGCTCACGATAGTAGATGGCAAACGTCCCCAGCAGCACTCCATTTGGCGAAGCGATGGGAGTCGACCAGCACGCGCGCAACTGATGGGACAGCGCCAGATCCCGAAAATCTACCCACAGCGGATCGATCGCGATATCGGAAACGACCACGGGTTGCTTTCGATAGATGGCCGTGCCACAGGAGCCGGCGCAAGGCCCGGCTTTAACCCCATCAATAGCGCGACTATAGGCTGGCGGAAGGCTGGGCGCCGCCGCACTCCGCATCGTTACGCCATCCGCCTCTAGAAGAAGAATCGAGCATAAAAGCCCTGCGTGCTGCTTCTCGATCTCTCGGCAAAGAGCCTCGAGCGTATCCCCAAGTGGCTTCTGGCCTATGATCAGGGCCAGCACCTTGTCGTCGAGCAAAGAAAGCCCGTCAAGCGCCGTGCCCTGCCCTAAAGTCATCGCTCTTTGAGTACTTGCGGACATCCCCATCCTGAAACATATTGCGGTGCCGCGCAGGGACTACAAAGTTACGGAGGTAACGATGCAGGCCTTCCTCTCTGCGGAGAGTGGCCCCACATTGCGAATTGACGAAAGAGACACGATTGTCGCTACGTTGGCTAATTGAATTTTGCCGGTGGAGTACTATAGTGGCCGAGTCGTTATCCAGCATCGGCCAGACGAAGCCGTAGAACAGGAGTTCATGCATGCGCGCGTCACTCAGTGGCAAGTACCACGTTCCCAGCATTTTCGTAATTCTTATGTCAACCATGGCTTTCGGCCAGCAGAAACCTGCCCCTCCGTCCGCAAGCACTCTTTGCACCTTCGCCGACAGCAAGGAGATGAGCGTTCGATATGCGCCGGAACCCCTCGATAAAAAACAACTCCCCGAGGGTAAGGTTTGGCAGCCTGGGGGAACGCCAACCCTTTTGTTTACCCAGGCCGCGCTCACGGCGGGCACGTCCGAAATCCCCGCTGGGGCGTATTCCCTGTACTTCATCCCGGCCAAGAAAGAGTGGACTCTCATCGTAAACAAGAACGTTACCGCCGGCAGCGAATACATCGAGCAGCAGGACATCGTGCGGATTCCCATGGAGGTCGGTAAGCTCCCAGAGGGAACCAACAATCTTAAAATTGTGTTTGCGCACATGGCTCCGCAGCAGTGCAACATGCGCCTGTATCGAGGAAAGATCGGAGCCTGGATGGAATTTAAAGAAAAGCCATGAATGTTTGCAAGCGGTTGCTGCGAGTGAGATCAAGACGCTCTGAACAAAAAGCGTAATGTCGCTGAAGCTGAAACGGCAATAGCGCCAAGAGTGGTGCCCGGAGACGGAATTGAACCGTCACGTCCTGTTACGGACCCGGGATTTTAAGTCCCGTGCGTCTGCCAGTTTCGCCATCCGGGCGCTTCTTCTAAGACATTCTATCTGAACGTGATGCCTTGACTTCACTGCAACCTCTGCTCCCGGCTCGATGGCGGATTGTCGGTTTTTGTGTCGGTATCACCAGCCAGCCGTGCCGCCCGCTTCTCGTCCAGTCGCCGCGCCACGTCCTCCAAATCGCTCTGGTCAACGATGTCATCCTCGCGGAACTACGCGGCCACGACCTCGGCCTCCACGAACGGAACTTCGTGCGTTGGCGGTTTGCTCGGGGCCTTGAGCGCCGCCAGCTTCGACGCCAGTTCCCACAACGCCCTGTTGAGGCGAACATCCTGGTCAATCCCGTTGATCCGGCGCGTCGAGACTCGGCGCACGCGCCTGCCGTTGGCGTCGCGCTGCACGGCAGAGAGTCCCCCGGCGATGACGTTTTCCTGCACGCGGTTGAACGTCCGCCACAGATCGCCGCCAACGTCGTCGCGTCGTCGCGGAGTAAGCAACTGATCGGCGGTGATCGGCGTAGTGACCTTGCCGTCCGCGTCCGCGAACCGCAGCGCGTGCGCGGACTCGGCGAACGCGTGCTGCTCGCCGTCGGTCAGTTGAAGTTGCGTCCAGCCCCGCACCGTGCCGAGCGACTTCTGGGTGTCGGCGATCAGCTTGCGGCTGCCGTCGAGCACGTCCTGCACGACGTTTCCGGTATGCCGGACGTTGATCGAATCGATCTCCGCGTCGGAAACCATCATTCCGTTCGAGCAGATCAGCCGATACAGTCCGGCGATCAGCTTGTATGCGCTCGTGCCATCATGCGAGTTCACGACGACAATTTCTGGAATCACGTCGCCGACGACCAGCGGCCCGATGTCGGAATGCCGGAAGCGGAGCATGTGCTTGGTGAAGTTCCCCTTGCCCGGGACGCGCGTGCGCGACTGCACCGCGCTGAAGGGCTGGAATCCGGCCTTGATCATGGCCTCGATCACGCCGAGCGTCGGGACGTACGTGTACTTGCTGGACATCCCGGCATAGGGCTGGACGGCCAGCGCGGACGGCGCACGTTCCGCGATCTCGTCCATCGTTAGCGGGTGTTGGTTTCGGTTGAAATGAGTCATTGTGTTTCCTCTTTTCTGCGCCGACTTGGACGGCGCCTAGTTGTAGGCGGTGGGCTGAGTGACCGGGTCGGGGCACAGAAGGCTCCAGCACGAACCGCAGACCGCCGTGATGAATAGCTCCCTTTCCGCAGGCGAGAGATAGGGCACGCCGTTCTCGTTCGTGAATGCGTGCTGCACAAACTCGCCGTCGTGATGACGGCGCAGGTCGCCGCTCGAAACGCGGACGACGAGCCACTTCCTGCACACCACGCACTGAATGAGTTCTAGGTGATCTAGCACCGACTTGCCTTCTTTGCCGCTCTCCGCGACCGCATCAGCCCGTTGCGGGCTTTTACACCTTGCGAATCTTCTGTAGGTTGTCGGGTCGGCGCTTGGCCGACCACCCTTGATGCTGTAATGATGCTACGCCCTTACTAGCGTTCTGTCAAGGCAAGTGATAGACATTGTTGGACTTACGGGCCACGCCCGCCCGTAACCCGATGACTGGGTCGGCAATGACGGGCCGCAAAACGTGGAAGTTTTTTCGCGGTTCTGCTCGGCTGGATGCGGCGAACACTCGTCCTTGAAATGAAACTTCGTTTGCTGTTAAAAAACCGATTGCACTCAGCGACCCTGAAATAGGCGAACAAACAGCGCACACTTGTGTAAATGCCTGGTCTATAAAAGGGAATGTCAAGAACGTTTTTCTCCCTCCGCCGGATGCGCAGGTTTATTTCGCGACATCCAGCCCCTCTCACCAAGAAGACGCTCGTCCGGTGTCCTGCCCGTGGGTTATTCCATCTCAGCAGCTGTACCTTCATTAGTAGCGACGACGCCGATCAGTTTCGAAACTGAACAAGCCGTGTGGTTGTTTGTACGGTGTCAACCATGGGTCTATCTGAGGCTCCGGGCCTAGTGCTTTTTCGGGTTATCCGAGGGGGCATAGGGGTTACACAGAGACTGGGTGCCATCGGCACCGTGCCGTCTACAGGCGTTAGTCATACTCACCCTCGAACCCGAGCGTCTCAAGAACCGATTGGCCACCACCAGAAAAGATCACCGGAGATGGAAGGGCTCTTCACCGAGACGCTCAAGCGGCTTGCGATTTTAGTTTTTCTGCGTCGAAGTTTTCTCCCTTCTTCCATAGAGTCAGCGTAATGGCTGCAATCTTGCGTGCCAGCGTGAGACGCGCCATGGTCGGCTTTATGCCTTTGGCCAGCGCCGCCTGGTAGAAATCCTGGAACGGTCCAGGACGCACACTGGCCATAGTGGCCGCACCTTTGAATAGACCTTTCAGATCGTGGTTATGGTCTTTGTTCAGGCCCCGAATGCAGAGCAGTTTCTTCGAACGCCGCACTTGACCTTCTACAATGCGATATTCCGCGCTGGTGCGGGTCTCTAGGGCCAGTCCGCTGTAGGCCCATAGCTGTCGCTTGGTGCGAAAACGATGTGGAGTCTGAATCAGCGCCACCGCCAGCGCCGATCGAATCGGTCCCAGACAGGGAATCTGTCGCAGCTTGGCGGTGATGGCATGCTTGCGAGCCTCCGCTAATAGTTCCCGCCGAGCTTGCTGCCGTAACTTTTGCAGCATGTCCAGTTGCTCATAGAGTCGTTCGGCTCGACGCCGCACCCCGGCCTTCCCGAATCTTATCCAGCCATTGAGCCCGATGTCGACGATAATAAACATCTCTTCCTGCACAAGGAATCGCCCAGCTGCGATAAACCGCTTTCAGCCGATTCATGACCCGCGACAGGTCTTTGACCATGGTCAGATAACTCCGCGACAGTTCCCGCAACATGCGCACGCCCGTCTCCCCGTGGTAAACCGACTTGAGCTGATTGCCGCGTAAAAGCTCTGCCAATTTGCAGGCATCGATGCGATCACTTTTGTTACCGTCCTTGAGCAGCGCATTCTTCCGCGGATTGCACACCACCAGCTTGTCCACGTGAGGGTTGAGCAGATCGTAAAGCCACACCGACCAGGTTCCTTCCTCGAAGGTCACCGACAAAGTTCCGCGCAAGCCGGCAAAGAACTGAAGAATGGTCGCCGCTTCGGTCTCGAGGATAGACTCCATGATTAACCTGCCGGTGGAATCCGTCACTGCAACCACGATGGTTGCTTGATGAACGTCGAGCCCAATATACTTTTCAGTGTTCATAAGGGTGCTCCTTTTCGTAGGTCACGCGGAGTAATGAACCGCATTCTACAGTACTCGCTGAATCCTCTTCCTCGCCTGTGTCGTCTTGGCAGCTTTGGTGACACTCCCGCTGAGTTCTTTGACGGGTGGGCTGTGTCACTTATGAGAGGACATGCCGCGCGAGGGACCTCTTCCGCTTTCAATAGAGACACGTATACCTGCTTCATGGAGTGCGTGAAGCCTAGTCAGCGTTTTTGCTTCTCCTGCGAGTGGCTCTTGGGGAAATCGGCGCACACGTGGGATGAAAGCTCCTCGTCGCGTTGCGACTCGAAGTTGCGCATCATTTCGTCGAAAGACTTGCCGGTGGGCGAACCGGAAGGCTGAAACCGCCAGGCACATTTAGAGCAAGCAAAACCTCGAAACAGCTGCTCGTCAATCCACACCAGCTCTCGCCTCATGGCCACCTCCGCGCCCCAACCTTGCTGACGGCATCCGCTGCTGCACCATTTCGCCGTCAGGGGCAACATCCTCAGAAGTTCCCATGCTAAAACCGTCCGAAGCATACGGGTGAACTCTTAGTAGGTCTTAGAATGCCACGCGCATCGTAAATTACTGATCGCACAGCCCTAAGGTGCGCATGCGCACTGCATCGCAGTCGTAGCTTGGGCTCGTGCAGATTCTTGGTTGCAGGGAACGATTCTTTACGGTACGATTTCTCGCGCACGGATACGCATCTTAGGAAAGCAAGGAGCCGCGCCCAATGCGACGAAACGGAAACCGTCTGAATTACGAGGCTGTGAATCGTGCCGAAGTTCCGCAGGGCCGCAAAGGGAAACATCGCAAGGCGGTGGGGGATATTCTGGCCGACCTCTCAAAACTGAAAGCACAGCAAGCGGTCAAGGTTCCCCTGACCAGCCTGAACGGGGAGAAGATGCAGAATCTGCGCTCTGCTCTGAACCGCGTAACCCGCGAGAAAAACATCCCCGTCATGACGTCGAGCGACGCGAAGTACCTATATATCTGGCGCCCCGATGCGCGCAAGAATACGGGAGCAACCGAGTAACCGGGTACTTTCGCCGGATCCATCGCAAGAAACGGCACGCCTCGTTCGACACGCCACCTGCCGCCTCCCGAACCTGCCTCGGGCCATCCGTGAGCTGCTTGCTGTTCATTTCTTCTCGCTGGCAGATTGGGGAAACGCTTCCCGTTCGCGAGTGACGCCACGTTTTGCATCCAATGCAGAGTCCAGAATGGGAACGCTTCAGCCGCAGATGCTCCGGATACAACTTTTCTCTGGTTTTCGGGTTCCTTATACTAGAAGTCGAATACGTCGGGAGGAAGTCTTGGCAGAATCTCGTTTTTTTTGCAGATCGGGCTATTCCGGAATGGCCGGAAAAGTTACCGCTTTCTTTTTGCTGCTCTTTACCTGGGCCGCGCTGGCTAACGCTCAGACCGGAGCCATGTCTCCCAATCAAGGCGAATCGGACGGCGTCAATGCCGGCGGAAACTGGCTTGAGTTCCGCTCCACCGACAAGATGACCGGCCACAAAAAGGTCCGATTCGAACTCCAGTCCAACAACTATTTCCGCGAGGATAACGAATACAAACCGCGCGTGAATCTGATTTGCGATAACGGCAAGCTCAAGCTGGCGGACTTCAATCCCGGCTTCCGCCTGCCTCCGCCAAATCGCCCCGGCTGGTGGGGGCAGCCTCAAATTGAAGTCGAGGTCCGGGTCGACGATAGCCACTACTTTAAAGGCTGGAACTGGTTGCGCGGGCGCTTCCTCTCCATGGACAAAGAGACGGTTCGAGGCATGCTCGGCGCGCAGGTCTTCAACATTGCGCTGCCGATGAGAAACGGCCGCGAAATAGCCGAGTTCTCTCCGGCGGGACTTGATTTGGGGCGCGTTCGAGAAGCCTGCGATCTAAAGCCTAAAAAACCCAGCAAAGACTGATCGGCTGGTTCAGAAACATCGGGGAGGCGCCTCGCCTCCCCGAATCTTTTGTTTTGGCGTTGACTTCCCTCCCTGCATCCCCCAGCATTCTCGCGAATCCAATTACGATGTCCCGGGAGCGTCCATGAAGGTCGGCATCACCTGTTACCCAACCTACGGCGGCAGCGGCATCGTCGCCACCGAACTCGGCCTCGAACTCGCCCGCCGCGGGCACGACATCCATTTCATCTCCTATTCCCAGCCCATCCGCCTGACCGGCCCCGAGCCCAACATTCACTACCATGAGGTCGAAGTCACTCGTTATCCGCTTTTCGAATACCCGCCCTACGACCTCGCGCTGGCCACGCGCATGGCCGAAGTCTCGCAGCTCTACGAACTGGACCTGCTGCACGTGCACTACGCGATCCCGCATTCGGTGAGCGCGATGCTTGCCCGGCAAATGCTCGCCGCAACTCCGCCGCGCCGCCATCTACCCTTTGTTACCACTCTTCATGGAACCGACATCACGCTCGTAGGACTCGACCGTTCCTACCTGCCAATCACGCGCTTTTCGATTGAGCAGAGCGACGGCGTCACCGCCGTCTCCCAATATCTGCGCAGCCGCACCCTGAAAATTTTCGACATCAAGAACCACATCGAAGTCATTCCAAACTTCGTCAACTGCGACGAATACATGCGCAAGCCGGAGTGGATGGCCAGCCGGATCGAATACGCCTCCGACAACGAGCGCCTGCTGGTGCATCTTTCAAACTTCCGGCCCGTCAAGCGTGTTCTCGATGTGATCGAGATCTTCGACCGCGTGCGCAAGAAGATTCCCGCCAAGCTGCTGCTGATTGGCGACGGACCCGACCGCTCGCAAGCCGAGTGGCTGGCCGTGCAAAAAGGCATCCACGACCACATACATTTTCTGGGCAAGCAGGACCAGATTCGGGAGAAGCTCGCCATCTGCGACATACTACTGATGCCAAGCGAACTGGAATCATTCGGTCTGGCGGCCCTGGAAGGAATGGCGTGTGAGGTAGTTCCGATCGCGACCCGCTCCGGCGGCGTCCCCGAAGTAATCGATCACGGCGTTACCGGCTACATGGCAGATGTCGGCGACGTGGATACCATGGCCCGTTATGCCATCGAGTTGCTCTCCGACGAATCCGCACTGCGCGCCATGGGCAAGCGCGCCCGCGCCACCTGCCAGGCGAGATTCTGCACCACCAGAATCATTCCGCTTTACGAAGACTTTTACCGGAAGGTGCTGGCGCAAGCGCCGCAGCCGCCTTCAGTTCTTCAGGATTCGCTAAGATAGGCAACCGTAACCGGATCAACGTCCCGCCGCCCTCGCGCGCCTGGATGATCATCTTCGCCGCATCGCCATAAAGTACTTTCAATCGCTCGCCGACATTCGCCATGCCGATTCCCGCTCCGCCCATGTCGTCGTTCGCAACACTCGAAGGACTGTTCGAAGCGCTTGGCGCATGTAAGGCCGCTGCCATACCCACTCCATCGTCTTCGACCTCAATCACCAGCCGCGACTTGATCAGCCGGCTGCGCACCGTGATGCTGCCGCCTTCCACCTTCGGCGCCAGCCCGTGCTTGATCGAATTTTCAACCAGCGGTTGAAGGATCATGCTCGGCACCATTGTTTCCAGCGACGCCGGATCAAGATCCTTGATGACCGTCAATTTGTCTCGCCCAAACCGCACGACTTCAATATCCAGATAATTGTCGATAAACTCCACTTCCTCGCGCAGCGAGACGAACGAATCCGTACTGTTGGTCAGGCGCCGCAGAATTTTCGCGAGCTTAAGAATCATCTCGCGCGCCGTGTCGGGGTCGAAGCGCACCAGCGACGAAATCGAATTCAGCGTGTTAAATAAAAAATGCGGGTTGATCTGATTTTGCAACGCCGCCATGCGCGCATGCAGCAGCAGTCGTTCCTGCTCTTCCAGCTTCAATTCGATGCGCACGTTGTTGAAGATCTTCAACTCCGTGCCGACAACCGTCGCCACGGTCATATAAATCGCCGCTTCCACCCACAGGTTCGTGCTCTCCAGGCTGAAGATTGAGGAAGGAAACGCCCGCCAGATTTCGGTTTGCAGGAAGCGCACCCCGATGATCGTCAGAAAAAAAGTCACCTGCCAGTCAAACAGCCGCGGCCGCGGCAGATTGCGCCGAATCCACCGGAAGATCGTCAGATCCACAAACGGCGAGAACGACCAGATGTCTTCCTGCTCCGGCGCGAACTGTCGCAACTGCCCCGCCACAATACCGGCGAGAACATAGAGCGGCATGCTTGCCCATTCGTGGTGCAACGTCGCCGGCACTGCGACCAACGCTCCGCCAATACCGCCTGACAACCGGCCGCCGATAACGCCCAGCAGCAACGCCGTCTCCAGCGACAGATCGCCGGAGAGAAAGCTCGCGACGTTGAATCGAATCCACACGCCGAGTGCGATCGGCAGCCCCATCCACAGCGCCAGATAAATCTTGTCTCGGGTGAGTCGATTTTCTCGGAAGAGAAGTTTTCTGAATTCTTTCGACCGTCCGAGCACGGTCGACACCGTCACCGCGACGGCCAGCTTAAGAAGCAGGTGGATGAGAATTAGTCGCGGTTCCAGCATGGAAACATGGTACTAGCGTAGTACGTCAAACAGCTTGACGTTTATGATTCGGTGATTTAGTCCGTGAGATTTACTCTGTGACCTCTGTGTCCTCTGTGGTAAAGCCTTTGACTTTTTGCCCCGGCACCGGAATGCGGATACGCCGGGTAATGAAGGCTATCCAGCCGCCGGCTAAGTCACCCGATTTTCTCCGCCGCCCCGCGCAACAGCTTCTCCACGTCGCACCCCGCCGGCAACCCGCCCTGCGCGAAATCGCGGCTGCCTCCGCCCCGTCCCCCTACGGCAGCGAGCGCCTCTCTCAACAGCGCGTCCATATCGCCCGCCCCGCCCGGCGATTGCGCAAACACAACTCCCGCCGGACTAATCGTGCTAGCCACCAGCGCCACCACTGCCACCCCGCCGCGAGCCGCTCTCTGCGCAAACAATTTGGCGAAGCCCGCATCGCGATCGCCAAACACGCGCACCACGATCTTTCGATCCCCCACCACCCCACGCAACTCAGTTTCGGCCATCGCCCCAGCCAGTTGCTCCAAGGCATCTTCCCTGCTCCGGCGCAACTCCTTCGATTCCTCAAACGTCTTCCGAATCATCTCCGGCACATCGGCCGTCTTCCCGGAAAACAAACTAGTAGCCTCCGTCAAAGTCAAATAGTCACGCCGCGCCGCCGTCACCGCCCGCCCTCCGCACACGAACTCAACCCGCGTCCCCTGCCGCGTCTTCTCCGTTTTGCGCAGCAGTATCGCCCCGATCTGCCCGGTAGCGTTCACATGCGTTCCCCCGCACGCCGACAAATCAAAATCCGCCACCTCAATCAGCCGCAACTCATCCCGCTCCGCCGGAGGCAGTTTGCGCAACCCAAGCTTCTCGGCTTCGTCGCGGTGCACATACCGAATTGTCACCGGACGATTCTCGAAGACAATTTCATTGGCGCGCTTCTCAGCCCCGACGACCTGCGCGGCTGTAATCGCGGGAGTAGAAAGGTCAATCGAACAATAGTCGTCTCCCATATGAAAGGAGACGGTCGGCATCTGATAAAGCTCGATAAACGCCGCCGAAAGCACATGCTGTCCCGTGTGCTGCTGCATGTGATCGCGCCGCCGCGCAGCGTCAATTTTTCCATGCACCGGAGTTCCCGGCGCAATCGCAAACTTCGTCGGGGCCTCCAGATAGTGCACGACGCGCCCATCTTCCGCATCCACCACCTCAGCCACGCGCACCCGTTCGCCGCCGATCGTGACCCATCCCAAATCGTGAACCTGCCCGCCGCTGGTCGGATAAAAAGCGCTCTCGCGAAGAATCAGCGCCGGACGCGCCTCTTGAGCCGAGCCGATCAAGGGGTTGGAGATTTGCTCGACGACCGAGTCGAACTCAAGCAAGTCAGGGTGGTCGTAGTAAAGGCGTTTGGTCATGATAAGGCTAAGTGACGGGCCGAGAACGGCAAGGCCGAAAGGTCTTAGATCACCCGATGGCCCGATCACCCGATGACCCGATAGAAGAAAGCCAGGCACCGGCGACCACTGCACACGAAAGAGCCCGTTACCGTTGCTTCCTTCCGGACCTGGCGGGGTTGGCGGGAAAACGTCGCGCGGAACCGATGCCTGACCCTCTATAGTATCAAGAGAACGTGTCAAGAGAACGCAATCGAGTTGGGTAGTGCTGGAGTTTGAATTTTCTCGGCGAACTCGGTGGGGTTCTCTGCCTTCTCTGCGGTTAAGAGCTTTTGCTCTTGATTGCAAATCAAAACACTTTAACCGCACGGTGCGCGAAGAAAGACCGCAGAGGTTCGCTGAGAAAATAAAATTGAGCCACTACCAGGGATTGCCGAGAGCAAGCTAGCGAAACGAATCCATGTCCGAACCAGAATGCCCCACCTACAAAGCGTTGAAGGAGCGCGAGACCCGCGCTCACGCCGCCTGGACCTCCTATCTATTCCGCAAAGACGTAAAACCCCCGCTCTCGGCCAAGGCCAAGCGCAAGCATCAGAAAGAAGAAATGGAAGCCTACGAGCAAGCCCAGAAAGCGCGAATGGCTCACGCCAAGACCTGTCCGACCTGCCTGTCTAAGTCTCTTTAAGAGTGAATGTCCCGCTATGTGGCGGGTGGGCCACATCAGCGCAGAAAGTAATAACGCGGGCCTTGCCTTTCAACGCTGACACAACAAAACTCGGGGTGCGCCACTTCTCGCGCTTCGAGAAATGGCCCGTCCGCGCCGCCCGCAGAACAAGACTTCGCTGTTACGCGGCCGGCGCTCCCCGATTGTGCATCGCCACCATCTTCACGATGCCCTCGACGCTCCCCGCGCACCTTGAAATACACGTCAAATTCCGCGTGACCTGCATACCTTGTCAACTTGACAAAAATCACCCCGCGCCCACCCCCGTAAAACGGACAGCGCACGAGTAACTCCTTATTTCGCAATAGCTCGATCTAAGTCGTCCCCCTCCAGAGGCTGAAACATCCAGCGAAAAACACCTTAATTCAGTCCTTTCACGAGCCTCCGAAAATCAACTTTATTTTCGCCTTGTCAGTTTCGTACTTTCTTCGCTCACCCATCACAACGCTGTACGTACAATAAAGTCAACTAAGTTAAGGGATTCGCCCTCCGAATGCCAACTGCCGATTGTGGCCCGCGAGCCCAACAAAATCTCTTGCCTCAGAGGATAAAAGATTCAAACGGAATGGAGAGCGCTCCCGCGCGAAGCGGAAGAATGGCAGCGAAAGAATGCTGGAGGAGAGAATGGTCGCAGAAAAGAGCGACTATGCTAACTCCCACGCGCTCAAGGCCTTGACCCGCTACCGCACAACCAGAACTTCGCGAATATTATCGCGCGCCAGGAAGAACTTGATCGACGCGAAGTCGTGAAAGAGATTCTCAATATGCCGGTTGTTAAACACCCGTTGCAGCCGCGGCGACCGTTTCTCGGACTGTCCCGGCAGCGCGAACTTGACCGCCTGCATCTCCAGGATATCACTGCCAGTTACGTGATACCGATAGCAGGTTGAGTCCGGCCCGGCATCGCGCGTATGAAAAAACGCCAGCAGCAATCCCCCCGGTTTCAGCTGCGACCAAAGCCGGTCGATGGTCGGCTTAACCAGGCTTTCTTCCATGTAATCAGCAAGATTCCAGCAAAGCGCAATGTCAAATTGGTTATTCGGATAGACCAGATTCTCAGCCAGAAACTTCTTGCCGTCGACCACCGAATTCCCGGCGCTATCCTGAACCCGCAGCGCCGGATCCAGCGAGGCGCGCAAAAGATCTTCGCTGTAGTTCTTATGTCCGTTATCGGTAAAGTAACGGATGTTATTCGCGGAAGTAGCGCCAACATCAAGAATACAAAGGCCTTCCTGCGAATTCAGTACGCGCGAAATCTCCCCAACTCCGCTCGAACGGCGGCTAAGTTTTTGCGGTGTTGCCGATTCTGCCGTCTGGTTCGAGGAACTCCGGAAGAATTTCATCAGGTTTGAAACCGATGCCATGAACCTATCGGAAATGGGTCGGGAAAAATGCGCTAACGCATTCATTGCGCGGCTCTATGAACTCGCTGTTCCCTTCCCAGCCTCTTTCTGGATGTCGACCTTGCCCTTCAGAAACGCGCCTTCTTCAATCGCAATTCGCTGCGTGCTCACGTCGCCCGTCACCACCGCGGTCTTCCGCAAATCCAGGCGGTCCGACGCGGTCAGGCTGCCATCCACCTTGCCCTGCACCACAATCGATTTCGCGTTCACGCTGGCCTTGACCTTGCCGTTCGGGCCAATGGTCACGCTGTGGCTCCGCAAGTCGATGCTGCCTTCGATTTCGCCATCGACGTACAGGTCTTCCGCGCCGGAAATTTCACCCTTGATCACGACCGATTTACCGACTCTGGCCAACTCGTTGCTTTGCGGAGCATCCATTCATGAACCCCATTCCTCGCGCTGTCACCACTGTATTCCACAATCGTGAATCGCGAATCATTGATTGTAAATCATGAGGCCGTCCCCGGCGCGAAGCCGAACCCGCCTTCTCTCTGCTTGCGATCATCATAATCCAAGCCGCCAGGGAGGGCTCGAAAAGCAACGCATCTCTTGCTACGATCGTCTAAACACGATGGGGCCACTTCGTCACATTCCGCGCCGCGCATATGCCCTTGGCTGCGCGGTCGCGTTGGTGCTCACACTCAGCGCACTAATCCACGCACAATCGCAGCTCACTCGCCCTCAAGCGGCGCCTTACGGCGACCCGGTGGAACTCGTTCGCAGGGCTGTGAACAACGAACTCAAAGCCAATCAAGGCGTATCTGAGCACTTCATGTTTCGCGGCGTCAAGACCACTCCCAAAGGCTCGGTCACAAAACTGTACGCCGAAACCAACGAGGGCAGCGCCGGTCTGATCATTGCCTCCGATGGCAAGCCGCTCACGCCCGATCAACAGCAGGCCGAGAAGGCTCGGCTCGACCGCTTCATTCATGATCCCTACGAGTTGCGCAAAAAGCGCGCGCAAGAACGCGAAGACGCGGATCGAACGACCCGCATCATGCGCGCGCTGCCGGACGCCTTCCTCTACGAAGAGGCAGGCGAGGAAACCGGATCGGTCGGTATCGGGCGGCCCGGCGATCCTCTGGTCAAATTGAAATTCCGTCCGAATCCCAACTATGACCCTCCCTCGCGCGTCGAAGAAGTTCTAACCGGAATGCAGGGGCACATTCTGGTTGACGCGGTGCACTACCGCATTGCCAGCATCGATGGCACGCTCGTCAAGTCCGTAGGTTTCGGCTGGGGAATTCTCGGACATCTGAATGCCGGCGGGCACTTTATCGTTCATCAGCAGGATGTAAATGATGTGTGGGAAATTTCGAGAATGACGGTGAACTTTACGGGGAGAATTCTGCTCTTCAAGAGCTTGAATATCGAGTCCACCGAGCTGTATTGCGATTTTAAGCGGATCCCAGCTGACCTGACCTTCGCCCAGGCGGTCGAACTTCTAAAGAAAGAAGAGACCGCGCTCGCCGAAAAAGCTTCCTCCGAGAAGCTCGCAGAAACGCAAAAACACTAAACGCAAACGGATTGGTGATTTGGGAAAGGCTAAGTTTTTCCGGCCCGGAAAGTCTCCTCGCGCACGGTAAACTTCCGCACCAGATCCTCGCGCACGCGATAACCGGTTCCTGCTTCGTCGCTAATAACAATCGTGCCATCTCCGCGAACCTCCACTTCGGGCTCGATAATGTCCTCCTTCCAGTATCGCTTCGACGCCGAAACATCTCCCGGCAAACGAAAGTTTTCACACGTCGAGAGCGCGATATTGTGCGCTCGACCGACTCCAGACTCAAGCATGCCGCCGCACCAGACCGGAACGTTGTGACGCTGCGCGACGTCGTGTACTTTCTTCGCTTCCGTGAAGCCGCCGACGCGTCCGACCTTGATATTCACGATGCGGCACGCGCCGATTTCGAGGGCAAAATCAGCATCGCGCGCCTGATGAATCGACTCGTCGAGGCAAATCGAGGTTTGAATCAGGTTCTGGAGCCGCGCATGCAAATAGATCTCGTCGTCCCACAACGGCTGCTCGATCATGAGAAGCTTGAACGCGTCGAACTTGCGCAGGTGCTCGACTTCATCCAGCGTGTAGGCGGAATTGGCATCCACGCTGAGAAGAATATCGGCCCAGCGCGCGCGAATCTTCTCCAGAACGTTCAAGTCCCAACCCGGCTTCACCTTGACCTTGATGCGCCGGTAACCCGCCGCCAGTTCGGTGGCAATCTTCTCCAGAAGCTGCTCGGGCGAATCCTGAATGCCGATGGAGACTCCACAGGCAATTTCGCGCCGTGAACCGCCGAGCAGCTTCCACAGAGGCTGTTGCTTCTGTCGAGACTCCACGTCCCACACGGCGTTTTCGACCGCGGCTTTGGCCATGCGATGCCCCCGCACTTTGGCAAAGAGCGCGGCGCAATCGCGCCCCGAGCGCACTTCACTCTTGAGAAGAGCGGGCACAAGATACTGGCAGATCGTAGGCCACGCACTCTCGATCCACTCCGGACTGTAGAACGGGTCTTCTCCAGCGACGCACTCGCCCCACCCTCGGACGCCGTCGGCGTCAACACTCACCAGCAGAATGCGGCGGCTGTATACGCGTCCAAAGCTCGTTTCAAAAAAATGCACGAGCGGCATCTGAATTTCACGGAGAGTCACAGATTCAATCTTCATTGTTGGGTAGGGATTTCCTTCGCGTCGCGCCAGACAAGCTCGGCCAGAGCGTGAGCAGTATATGGGGGCGGGCGCACGAACGGCAAGGAAATCCGACTGCCAGCAAGTATCGCCAGGCCGTAAAAATTATCAATTTTTCGTTCGATGCACTACCGGGGGCTAATAAATGAGCGGCTCATCCCACGAGCCCAGCAAAAACCGGCCATCGCCGCGCTCGTTGCGCTCGTATCCAAGCACCGGCAATTGGGCCGCAAACGCCCGGATGAACTGCTCGCGATTGTCGTCCTGCACCGCAAGCGCCTTGGAGCGCGTCGCCGGCGTGGCTTTCCATTCGTAGATCTCGGCCGGAACTTCGATGCGCATTTTGGTTTCGAAGGACGGCCGCCGCCCCGACGCGAGCACAGCTTGCACGCGCTGCGAATTCATCCACCACTCCGCAATCAGGCGGTCCGTCGGCAAGCCGCCCTGGAGAGGCGATGTCGTGATGCCGTACTGATTGACGCTATAGCGCCGCGCGATCGCGCCCAGCTTCTCGATATTCAAATATGCGTTCTTGATTTCGAGCGGATCAAAAGTCCACTCCATCAGTTCGATTCCGCGGGCCAGAGCCTCTTCCCGCTGGAAGAGTTTTAAACGCCAACCCAATCCCGCATTCCTGTATTGCCGGCGCACCGCCACCATCTGCGAATGCAGATAAGAATGACCATTACGCATGGCCGGGATCGCGAGCGCGAACCCGACTAATTCATTCTCGTCGAAGGCACCCATGACCTGGCCGCCTATCTTCGACGCCACGACAAACAATCGCACCGGCATAAGTTCCGCGTCCGAGAAGCCCCAAACTTCCCTCTGGAGCGCGAAGCAGGCCTGCATCTCGTCAAGTGAAGTGCATTTGCGAATCGTCAGCGCCGAGAATCGTTCATCAGTCGTCCCAGGTTGCCCGGCCTCCGTCACGCCGACTTCTCCTGACGCTTCGCCTGCTGCCATAGTTCTTCAAGCTCATCCAGCGACGCCCCCTGCGGGCTGCGGCCGCTCGCGCGCAGTTTCTCCTCCATCCATTGAAAACGGCGTTTGAACTTGCGATTCGCTTTGCGCAACGCCGACTCGGAATCAAGCGCCAGATAACGGGCGATGTTCACCAGCACAAAAAAAAGATCGCCGACTTCGTCCTCCAGCCTTTCATGCAACTCCGGCGACACTTGCGGCTTGCCCGATCCGGCGACCCCAGTTCCGTGCCTTCCCTGGATGGGCGCGGCTTTCAACTCTTCGCGCAATTCAGCAGTCTCTTCGGCAAGTTTCTCGAAAAGTCCCTCAATCTCCGGCCAGTCAAAGCCAATCCGAGCCGCGCGCGAACTGAGTTTGTGGGCTTCAAGCATTGCCGGGACGCGCGAAGAAATGCCGGCGAGCACGGAGCTGTCAGGCTGAACTTCCAGTCCAGCGCCAGCGTCGTCTTTTTCGGAGCCGCCCGCCTCCAGCCGTTTCTTCTTCTCTTCTGCTTTCAGCGCCTCCCAGTTGCGCAATACTTCAGCGGAGGTATCCGCCTTCACGTTGCCGAACACGTGCGGGTGCCGATCAACCAGCTTGTTTGAAAGACGATCAAGAACATCATCGACCGAAAAGTGGCCAGCCTCGCGAGCCATCTCCGAATAAAACAGTACCTGGAGTAGAAGATCTCCGAGTTCTCCAGTCAATTCAGGCCAGTCGCGATTGTCAATGGCTTCCAGCACCTCGTATGCTTCTTCCAATGTGTAGGGCTTGATGGAATCGAAGGTTTGCTCGCGGTCCCACGGACATCCGCCAGGAGCGCGCAACCGCTCCATGATCTGAACTGCACGCTCGAAACGTTCGCCAGTGGTGGGCATGAATGATCCAATGTAAACGATCAATGTAAACGAGGGAGATTGTGAGAGCAACGGCGAGCGGCTGAAAGTCTGCCTTCTCAGCGAAACAAGCGCACCAGCATCTCCGTCTCATCGGAAATGATCGCGTCTACACCCCAGTCCGCGAACTTGAGCATCTCGTCAGCGCGATTCACGGTCCAAGTCATGACCTTTCTGCCAGACGCGTGGACCTGCTCCGCCAACGCTCGGTTCACCAGTGTGAAATGCGGAATAATCCACCTCACTGGAAAGACAGGCGTTTCGACTTGATTCCCGCGATCGTAAAGAAGTCCAAGTGGAATGCTGCCGTCCAGCTTGCTGACGCCAGCCAACGCCGCGGGTAAAAAAGAGGAGACGACGAAGCCGCTCCGCGGCGGATGTACGCGCAAGGCCGCCAGCAAATGTTTTTCGAGCCCTTCAACTTTCAGTTCGATGTCGAGAAACGCGCCCGGAAACCTCCGAAGGACATCCTCCAGCGAAGGCAACGGAAGAAGAGCGGCCGGTGTGGACGCGATTTCCCGACCCCCAACCTCGGGATCGTGACAAATCACCGCCACACCATCGCCTGAGCCGCGCACGTCGAACTCAAAACCGTCGCAGCCATGCTCCAGACAAAGTTCAAACGACTCAAAAGTATTCTCGGGAATTTGTCGTGAGGCCCGCGCGCCGCGGTGGCCCAGCAGCAGAGGTCGCATGATTCAATCAAGCAAGAAGTGACCCAGCAAAAGACTTACCCGCATTTCGCTTTTCTCGGCGTCTCGGCGGTGATGAACATTCAGTCCAGGTCGAAATCGCGAATCGGCTTCCCCGTATCCGGTGTCTCCTTCGCCTTCTTGACCGCCTCCTGGAATTTTTTCTCCAGCAACTCGGAAGCATGCTTCTGCGCTTCCACCGACTGCCGGAAAATCGAGTCGCGCCGCCCATCCTGCTCTTTCATGGCACGCGCCGCTTCTTCCATATCCTGAAACATCTTCGGCTTGACCGGAGCCACGTGAGAAATCACGCCCCGCGTCGCGCTGTCAATCTTCAGCACCGCTCCGCAACAAGGGCAGGTCACGTCGAAATTGGAGTCCCGTTTGCTCACACGCGAATCATACCGCATCCACATGAGTGCGGCGAAGTGTCACCGGGGCGAAAGCCGGATGGGCAAAATGTGGAAAACATACAGCATTTCCCAGCCCAGCAGCAGGATCGAGACGAGGACGATCAGAATCGCCAGCACTTCGCCAAAATGCAACCCGCCCTTGGGATCGACGCGCCGAGCGCCCAGGCTCAAAATATTCACGGTCGCGAACCCGAAAACCAGCGCCCACAGGACGTTGTAGACCTCCTGCCGCGTAGTAACCAGCAGGAATATTGACGGCACCAGCGCTGCGGCGACCGCCCGCAGCGGGCGGCCACTGCTGGCAACCCACTCCTGCGCCTGTCCCAAGGAGACGAGGACCGACGAACAGGTTCCAGGGGCCGCGCGGAATAGGAGTCGCAGGTTCATTCCAGACTTCGATCTTACTGGTTTTGTGTTTGAACGTCAGCGCGCACGTGCCTTTCTGATTATTCCCCGGGCATTACAATGCCAGCAGCCACATTCCGCCATGTCATCACAGAGCATGCCGTCACCGACCCATACTTCACAATTTATGCCGTCCAGGATCAAGACGATCTTCTTCGACGTCGGCAACACGCTGCTTTTTCCGAACCGGGAGCGAATCCACGCACCGCTTACCGAACGAGGGACCATCTGCAGTCCTAGCCAGCTTCGCGATCTCGAGTGCCGCATCAAAAACGAGTTCGACTCCCTGATGATCAATGATGGCAATCACGATCACAGTTTTTGGCTGACGTTCTACACGCAATTGTTCGCGGAGATCGGACTCGAAGACGACGCGCTCCGCAGCCAACTCGTCAGCAACATCCGCGAATCCGCCAACTGGGACCAGATACTTCCCGGCACCCGCGAGCACTTGCTGCACTTGGCCGAGCGATACCGGATCGGCGTGATCTCCAATGCCGACGGAAAGATTGAAGACGTCTTGCGGCGCTGTAGCATCGCCGATTGCTTCCTCTCCATCACGGATTCAGGGCTGGTGGGACATGAGAAACCGCATCCCGAAATTTTCCGTCAAGCTCTGCGATCGCTCAACGCCCAGCCCGACGAGAGTCTGTACGTCGGCGATGTGTATTCGGTGGACTACCTCGGCGCGACAGGGGCGGGAATGCAGGCTTTGCTCATGGATGTGCCGGGAGCCTACATGGAAAAAGGAGTGCCGCGGGTCGAGTCGCTGGCAGAACTGCGCACCCTGCTCGGCGGCACGCAATGTTCACTATAATCGGCAAATCATGATCGATTCAGCTCATCTTTTAATTTTTCTTGGCGCCGCAGTCCTCCTCGCGATTGCACCCGGTCCGGGCATGCTCTACGTCCTTGCGCGGTCGCTGGCTGGAGGTCGACGCGAAGGCCTTCTCTCCGCCCTCGGCACGTTCTGCGGCGGCATGGTGCATGTCATAGCGGCCGCTGCCGGCGTCTCCATCATTCTGGCGAAATCCGCAGTCGCCTTTGCCACCGTCAAATATCTGGGCGCGGGCTATCTCTGTTTTCTCGGCATTCGCATGATCCTCGATGCCAGAAAAGACCAGCCGATTTCTCTTGCGGGCCTGCAGCGGCAACGAAGCCCCTTCTGGCAAGGCATCATGACAGAAGCCCTGAATCCGAAAACCGCCCTGTTCTTTCTTTCCTTTATTCCACAATTCGTGAGTCGCGGAAGCGGGCATGTGTTTCTGCAATTCGTGCTACTTGGAACATTCTCAGTCGCGCTCAACACCAGCGCCGACATTGTCGTCACGCTGCTGGCAGGCCCGTTGGGCGAGCTCATTCGGAGTTCCGCGCGTTTCCGCCGTCGGCAGCGCACACTGACCGGCGCCATCATGATTGGTCTCGGAGGCTACCTGGCTCTGGGCGAGTCGAAATAAGAACGCTACTGCACGCTAATCAACTGGTGGTCATGACAATCGGTATGGATCTTTTCATACAAGGCCGCAAGCAGTCCCGGCCCGTAGCGCGCCACAAAGCTTACGCCTGCAATTTCGCGCTCTTGCAGAATCTTGTTTGGGAACAGAGCGTTTGAAAGCGCGTCGGCGTGGCGCGTGATTACATCGTTCCGCAAAAGTTCTGCCCGTACCGCCCGCCTATGGAGTCGATTAATCTTGTACCACATTCCCATACGAGTTCCGTCCGCAGCCCCGATGAGCGTGGAATCCAGCTTCCCGATCGACTCGCGGAGATTGGTCATTGACTTCTCAACGCTCGCATACGCTTCTTCAAATCGCGATTGCAAATCTGCCGGCAGAGATTGCACAGCGATCAACTCCCGCACTTTTTCAGGACCTTGAAATACATCGGGCAAGCTCAACTGGTACCGATTCAGAATGCGTTCCGGCTTCGGCTCCAGCAAGGTCGCCGAAAAGCGCGGCAGGACCGGCGTGACGCGCCCCAGCAACTTTTCGTAAACAACGCCGACTTGAGCGAAGTATGCAACCTCGGCCGCGCCGCCCGTATAAACAAGCGTAGGCAGCAAGTAATCCTGCACGACCGGACGAAAAAGCACGTTAGGATTAAAATTCTCCGGTGCCGCATCGATGCGCTCGACCAGTTGCCGCGCGGATAGCCTCTCATGGCCTGCCACAAATTCGGCGCCCGTCCCGTTCCCTTTGCGCCGCATCGCCGTGCGCGCGCCGTTCTTGACTTCAAACAGCAGCGTGGTGGCCGCCGTGACCTTCACCTGCTGGTGATAGCCGGCAGCTTCCAACGCTTTGCCCCGCGCCAACAACGCCTCATCGAGTTCAGGAGCGCGTTCGATCGCCGCCCTGAACAGTGGCTTCGCCAGACTGTGAAATTCCTTGTCCGCCGGATCCAGCAGGATCACGCCCCACTCCGCAAAGAGGCGCGCGAACAAGCGCGCAAACCCGCTGCCGAGGGTCTCTCCCTGACGGTACGAATCGCGCTGCCACGTTGTAACCTCGGAATCTCCGAGCAGAGCCCCGGCCTGTCCTACAACGGGCGCAATCTCCGGCCCAAAACTGATAGTCCCAACCGGAGCGTCGGCGACCCCGTGGCTCTCGATGACGAGTCGCTCGGGCGCGCCCTGCGCCGTTGCGAGTGACACGTGGTTCACCTCTGCGAGATCGTGGTCTTCGGTGGCCAGCCAAAAGACGGGAACGCAGTCTACGCCGGCCGACGTGGCCTCGGCCGCCAGTTTGACGGCGCTCAGAGCCTTGAAAATCGAAAACAACGGGCCGCCGAAAAGTCCGACCTGCTGTCCAGTAACGGCTGCAAGCGCGCCATGTTTCAACCTTTCGATGTTGGTGAGGGTGCGTTCCGAGGCACCCCAGACTCGATTCTGCCGCGCGAGAATTTCGCTGACCTTGGCACGGCGTTCCGCATCGTAGTGCACGAGCCCGGCCTCATCTCTAAGCCATTGCGAGAAAATCGGCGAACGCGGATAGAATTTTTGAGCTGAAGGAGTATAGGAAAGGTAATCGAGAAAAAGCCGCGTGCTATGCGGAATCTGCCGGAACGGCACGCACTGTCCGCTCACCGGCAGGCCTCCCGACACTTGGATAGAGATTCGATCCGCATGCGCTCTTTCTTTATATAGGTTTCCGACTTTATAGAGGCTTCCGATATACGACTAAACCCCGAGTCCACCCAGATGCCACGCCCCGGAGCGCCGTCGGCAAGACGCAAATCAAGTAGATCAGATGACGCCCGACTGCGCAGGTTGCAGAGATTATCGTTTCTCGTGCACCACCGTCTCGTACACCACGGCGACCTGGTCGTGGTAGGTCACCCGCCACTCCTGCGGCAATTCGTGCAGCAGATTGGCCAACGTCGAATCCGCCGGCAACAAAATAGTCTGAATGTGCCATCCGTCGAGCACCCCTCGCCAGCCCGGCTCGCCCTGCATCAGAATCAGGACCTCGCGAATCCTGTCCGAACCGTAAAGGTCGTGACGGTCGTCCACCACCACCTGGCGCGAGGGATACAGCCGGTAGATGAGATAGCCTCCCCAGGTATCGGTAGAAAAAATGGGTTCGTTGCTCGGTTCGCTTTGAAGAAAATCCACTGCGGCGGCCGGCACTTTGGCCGGGTTGAACTGCGTGTCAATCAGGTGGCGCGACCCGACCCATCCGCCGTGCAGGCAGATCGCCAAGGCCCCGATGACGCTGACCGCGGGCCATACATAGCCGCGCAGGCTCAGTTCCTGCGCGCCCGTCCGGCGCGAAAATTCCACAATCCGCCGCGCGCCGCCACGAATCCATCCCCAAGCGGCCGGCCGGGCTGCGAGCGACTCAAGGCTCTCCCAAAGCAGCGGTCCGATCACCAACACCAGCAGCATGGACGAAACCGGCAGATTGCGCGCCGACAGCAAACCCGCGTATACCGCGAAAAGCGTGAGCAAAACATGGCTGAGGCAAATCTTCCGTCGATGGCCGGCCAATGCCACAAGCGTCAGCAGCAGGATGATCGCAAAGCACCGCTGCGCCCAACCGTGAAAGTCAGGAGAGCGAAATTCGGCGATGCGATTCATCAGATAGCGGTCGGTCAGATAGCGGTAAATGTGCGCGTGCAGGTTCCATCCAAAGGGATTGGCGAGCGTGGCTAGCGCGGACGCCCCCCAAGCCCAGGCCATGCGCCGCGCGCGTTGCGCCGCCCTGAGGGCCGCGAAGGCATCCGAATCGCGCAGGCTCTCAACCACGGCCGCCCCAACGTAAATCGCCAGCAACGCAAGCCCAAAAAGCCATCCTCCATGCACGTTTACCCAGAGCACCATCGACACGGGAAAGAACCACGGCAACCACCGCGGCGCCCCGCCGCGCTCCCATCGCTCAAGCGCGCCGAACCAGAGAAGAACCAAAAGCCAGCTCACAATGTGCGGACGCGCAAACAAATGAATGGTCGCGGCCGCTTCGGCCAGCAGCATAAGCACGATTGCCAGCAGCAGGCCGGTTCCGCGCCTGAGCAGTTGCGAAAGCAACAGCGTGAACGTAGCCGCGACGATCAGGGCGCACAGCCAGACGACGCCGTCAAGGCCGCAGGCGCGATACAGAATTCCAAGCACGAGATCATAGAGCCATTCCCATGCAAACCATTGCTGACCGTGCATGGTCGACGAAAAGGGATCGGCGCGCGGAAGAGCATGCGTCGACAGCATCAGCTCGCCGGTGCGAATGTGCCATCCGATATCAGGGTCGGCGAGGGGCCGGTTCGAGAGTGTGCCCGCGAGCACAGACCAAAACAGAAAAACAAAAATAATGTCGCGGACACATGGGATAAAATACGTCAACCGCGACCCGGAGACACTCCGGTCCGGGTGCCCCGGCCAGGCTTCGCTTGGGCGCGGATTTTCTGCTTGAGTTGCCGAGGGTCCAGGCGGTAGTTCAGACTGAAGTTCAGCCTGACGTCCTGCCCGCCCCGCCTGTCCCGCCTGGCTAAAATTCATTTCGTCTGAACGCCGCTTGCTCGAATCTATATTAGCGAATGGCAAGTAGACCGAAGGTTGTCATTATCGGCGCCGGCTTCGGCGGCCTGACCGCCGCCCGTGAGGTTTCCCGCCTCCCCGTCGATGTTACTGTGCTCGACCGCAAGAACCACCACACATTTCAGCCTCTGCTTTATCAGGTCGCAACCGCCGGCTTGTCTCCGGGTGAAATAGCGGCCCCCATTCGTTGGATTTTGAGGGATCGTTCCAACATTGAAGTCGTACTTGAAGAAGCGGCCGGTTTCGATCTGGCCCACAAGCAGGTTATGGCGGGCCAACAGACCTTCGACTTCGACTATCTGATCGTCGCTTCCGGAGCCACCCATGCTTACTTCGGCCACGAGGAATGGGCTCCGCTGGCACCCGGTTTGAAGTCGATTGAAGATGCTCTTGAGATTCGCCGGCGCGTGCTCCTGGCTTTCGAACTAGCCGAACGTGAAGCCGAACAAGGTCATGTCGCGACTCCGCTCCAGTTTGTCGTTGTCGGAGGCGGCCCCACCGGAGTAGAACTTGCCGGCACGCTTGCGGAAATTGCGCGCCACGCGATGACCAATCAATTCCGCAAGACCAAGCCGGAGCAAAGCCGCATCATTCTCATTGAAGGCGGCCCACGCGTTCTGCCCGCGTATTCCGACCACTTGTCGCGCAAAGCAGAAGAACAACTTCAGCGCCTCGGAGTCGAAGTTCGCACCTCGCAGATGGTCACCGGAATCGAGCCCGGCGCCGTCTGGGTCGGCGGCGATAAGACTTCGGCGGCGGTTGTGTTGTGGGCGGCGGGCGTCGCCGCGTCTCCGCTCGGCCGCATGCTAGGTGTGCCAGTCGATAGAGCTGGCCGCGTACTCGTGCACCCCGACCTCAGCATCCCTGGGCATCCGGAAGTCTTCGTCATCGGCGACCTCGCCGCGCTTGCTGACGAAAAAGGCAAAATGCTCCCCGGAGTTGCGCAGGTGGCTATTCAGCAAGGAAAGTGGGCGGCACAAATGATTGCGAGGGACTTCGCCGGCCAGCCGCAAACCGCGCCACGCCCGAGCTTTCACTACCACGACAAAGGCAGCCTCGCGACCATTGGCCGCGCCGCTGCCGTGGCCCAGATTGCCGGGCTCGAGTTGTCGGGTTATTTCGCCTGGCTAGCCTGGCTCTTCATTCACATTCTCTTTCTCATCGGTTTCCGCAATCGCATGGTCGTCATGATCAACTGGGCTTGGGCCTATCTGACCTACGAACGCGGTGCTCGACTCATCACCGGCCGCAATGATCTTCCCGGCTGGACGGAAGCGCATAGCAAAGACAGGAATGATAAGGACGGCGATGAGCAAGACGCACCTGGAAAGCCGCTCCGCTTCAGTTGGGCAGCGGACTGCCTGATCCGCGAGGATTTGGGCTGCGAATGTTAGCGCTTCCCCCAGCCGATATAATCGAATTGTCGTGAAACGCGCTGCTCTCCTAATGCGACTGCCGTTAGTCCCGTCGTTAATAATCTTGACGTTAGTCTTGTCCTTAGTCGCGTCCCTCCCCGCTCAGCAGAATCCTCCCATTGGTCGCACCTTGGTCGTAATTCCTTTCGAAAACACCTCGCCCACGCCCGGTCTCGAATGGCTGGGCGAAGCCTTTCCCGTAACATTCCGTGCGCAACTCGACTCTCCCCTGCTCTACGTTGTCACGCGCGAGGAACGCCTGCGCGCCTATGATCGCCAGGGCGTCCCGAGCGGCGTGCATCCTTCTCGCGCCACCATCTATCGCGCCGCCGAGCAGATGGACGTCGACTATGTAGTGCTCGGATCCTACAGCTACAACGGCGCTCGCCTTAGCGCCACCGCGCAATTACTCGACATGCGCGCGCAGAGACTCTTGCCGCCCGCCACCGAATCGACCCCGCTCAGCGACCTTGCAAATCTTCAGTCAGCGCTCGCCTGGGATCTCGTCCGGCTCATCCGCCCCAATTTCGGTGTTCCCAAAGATCGCTATATTGCCGGGGTTCCGCCCATGCGCCTGGATGCGCTGGAAAACTATGTGCGCGGAACGCATCGCCACTTCGGTGGAAGAAAAGATCCAGCGCTATCGCGATGCCGCGCGGCTGAACCCGGCATTTTCCGGAGCCTGGCTGGAGCTGGGCAAGGCATACTACGCGCAGCGCCAGTACGAGCAGTCGATTGCCGCTTTCGAAAAGGTTCCAGAGAGCTTCGAAGGTCGCGCGCGAAGCAAGCTTCTATCTCGGCCTGAGCAGCTATGCCGATGGAGATTTCGTCAAAGCCGAACGCGCTTTCGAGTTTGTAGCCGCCCGCCTGCCGCTGGCCGAGGTCTACAACAATCTCGGAGTGGTCGCCGACCGCCGAGGACAGAAAAGCGCCGCCGACGATTTCGAGCGCGCAATTCAAAACGATCCGAGCGATCCCGATTACCACTTCAACCTGGCCGTCGCGGAGAGCCGCAGCGGCGACAAAGCGCGCGCAGCGCGCGAACTGCGGGTCACGCTCGATCACAAGCCGAACGACCCCGAAGCCAGGGCGTTCCTCGATTCGCTGATGCCGCCCCCGATCGGGAGCGCGGCGCCCGCACTCAAGCTTCCGCCAGAACGCCTCAACCGCAACTACGAAGAAGACGCCTTCCGCCAGATGACTATTCAAATCCAGAGCTGGGCCGAGCGGCAATTCGCGCGCTCCGATCCGCATGCCCACGCTCGGTATCACATAGAACTTGGCAAAGAGCTTCTCGACCACGGATTCACAACCGAAGCTGAAGCCGAGTTTCGCCACGCCGCTACGGTTGATCCGTCGAGCCCCGTTCCGCTCGCAGGCCTCGCCGATGTTTACGATGCCCGCGGCGACTCTGCCGAGGCCCGCGCCGAAGCGGAAGCCTCGCTGCGCGTGCAGGAGTCCGTCGAGGCCTACCTGGTTTTGGCGCGCCTGGACTTGCGCGAGAACCGAACTGATGCGGCGGTCGAAAACGTAAATCGCGTCCTACAAATCGAGCCACGCAATGCAATTGCTCAAGATCTGAAACGTACGCTAGCAGCCAAGCTCGCGGAGAAAGCGCAGCCACTGCCACCGCAATGAAATCAGCTCTCAGCTTTCAGTTGTCAGTTGTCAGTTTTCAGTCGTCGGTTATCGGCCGTTCAGCGCGAGCTGACGAACTCGTAGCGCCGGCGTCTCGCCGGCTGTCTCGGGGGCGTCCCGCCCGCGGCCTCAGCGCGTTTCCAGCAATCAAACGGGCAACCCACTTCCTGCTCCCGTTCCTGGTCGCGTTCGTCATAGTCGCAACCTCCCACGCCGACGTCCTAAAGGTCGTCGTCGACGACGCCATCCAGCCCGTCACCGCCGAATACATCGGCCGTGCCCTCGAAACCGCCGCCGCCAATCACGATCGGGCCGTCCTGATCGAACTCAACACACCGGGCGGTCTGGTAAGTTCCACTCGCGACATCATCGAAAAGCTTTCGTCTTCCCCCGTGCCCGTGATCGTCTACATAACCCCCACGGGCGCGCGCGCCGGCTCGGCTGGAATTTTCATTCTCGAAGCCGCCGACATCGCCGCCATGGCTCCCGGCACCAATGCCGGAGCAGCCCACCCCGTAACTCTCTTCGGCAAGCCCGACGAGACCATGATGAAAAAAATCGAGAACGACGCGGCCGCTCTGATGCGCTCCGTCGCCGCCCGGCACGGCCGCAACGTCGAATTAGCCGAAAGCGCGGTACGCGAATCCAAATCATTCACCGAACAGGAAGCCCTCGACAAAAAACTGATCGAATACATCGCTCCGAACGAGAAGAATCTACTTTCCCAACTGAGCGGCAAAAGTTTCAAGCGCTTCGACGGAACGACCGCCACGTTCGACGTGAATTTCGAAGACGAGCCCATCCGCGACTATCCCATGACGCTCAAACTGCGCATCCTGACCTACATCATGGACCCGAACGTCGCCTTCATCATTCTCGCCATCGGCGCGCTCGCCCTATACGTAGAGTTCAATCATCCCGGCGCCGTCATCCCCGGCACAGTCGGCGTAGTCTTCCTGCTGCTCGCGGCATTCTCTCTAAACCTCCTGCCCATCCGTTTCGCCGCGCTGGTCCTGATCCTCGGGGCCTTCGCCCTCTTCGCGCTCGAAGCCAAATTTGCCAGCCACGGCGTGCTCACCATCGGAGGCATCGCGCTCCTCGTAATCGGTGGCCTGTTGCTGGTCGATGGCCCCATCCCCGAAATGCGTGTCCGCCTGGTAACCGCGCTCGCTGTCAGCGTGCCTCTCGGAATCATCACCGCCTTCCTGATGGGCATCGCCGTCCGTGCCCGCCGCAACAAGGTCGTCACCGGTAAGCAAGGCCTGGTAGGAGAAATCGGCCTCGCCGAAACCGCGCTATCGCCCAGCGGCAAAGTCTTCGTCCACGGCGAACTCTGGGACGCAGTCTCCACGCTCAGCGTTCCCGCCGGAGAACGGGTAGTCGTCCGCCAAGTCGATGGCCTCACGCTAAGAGTCGATCCTGTCGTCGCCAAGCGGCCGGTAATGGCGTAAAAAAGCGTTGGTTTGCAATGTTCCCATCCCGCGGCGACGCATCACCTTTGCCAACTCTCCGAGCGCCGCACGCCGTTCCCTCACCGGTAGTTGCGCTACAATCCGCTCATAGCCTGATTGTGAGTTTGTAGGAGGGTATTCATGCCGGATCTCGGGTTTCCCATCTTTGCTGTGGTGGTCGTTATTTTCATCATCTATCTCCTCAGTTCCATCAAGATTCTCGCTGAGTACGAGCGCGGCGTCATCTTCCGCCTGGGCCGCCTGCTTGGGACCGCCAAAGGACCCGGCGTAATTTTTGTCTTCGCCCCGATCGATCGCATTGTGCGCGTCTCGCTCCGGCAGGAAGCGCTCGAAGTTCCGCCGCAGGACATCATCACCCGCGATAACGTCACGTTGAAGGTCAATGCCGTCATCTTCTTGCGCGTGATCGATCCGAATAAAGCGGTCGTCGAAGTCTCCAACTACGTCTACCAGACCTCGCAGTTCGCCCAGACCACGCTGCGCTCCGTGCTCGGCGAACAGGAACTCGACGAACTGCTCGCGCACCGCGAAAAAATCAATCTGCGCCTGCAAAGCATTCTCGACACGCATACCTCGCCCTGGGGCGTGAAGGTCACCAACGTGGAAGTCAAACAGGTGGATATGCCAGAGTCCATGCTGCGCGCCATGGCCAAGCAGGCCGAAGCCGAGCGCGAGAAGCGATCGAAGATCATCCACGCCGAAGGCGAATTCTCTGCCGCCCAGCGCCTCGTCGATGCCGCGCATTTGCTCTCGACTGAACCGGTCAGCGTGCAACTGCGCTACCTGCAAACGCTCACCGAGATTGGTGTGGAGAAAAACACAACCGTCGTCTTTCCCGTGCCGGTCGATTTCTTCTCCGGCATTCAAAAATTGCTTGGCGGGTCACCCGCGCCCGCGAAAAGCTAGAGGAGTCAAAACAAGGAGTCGAGACACTCATCCATGCCCACTTCGCAACAGGACACGGAAATCACCCTTGGCACTGGCCGGATGCTGGCTCTTTTTTTCACGTTCGTGCTGGTCTGCGCCGTTTTTTTTGCCATCGGCTTTTCGCTCGGTAGAAAAACGAGTGTCGTTAGCGCCAATGTGTTGAGCAGTCCGGTAGGAGCGCCCGCAGCCGTTGTGCGCCCCTCCGCGGCGAAGGCGAACACACCGCTGCCCGCAGCGCAGTCCACCGATTTCAGCTTTTACAAGTCCGTCGCCTCGAACACGACCGACGCCGACCTGAAGCCTCAAAATGAAGATGCTCAGCAACAGCCGACTGCTTCCGCCGAATCACAGAAGACTCCAATTCCTGCCGCGAGCCCAGCGGCCAGTGGCGGATATTTCGTGCAGGTGGCAGCCGTCAGCCGCCAGGAAGATGCGGAATCCTTAGTTGAAGCGTTAAAGAAGAAACAGTATCCGGCGTTTGCCGCGAACAATTCGTCAGCCGACAAGTTTTACCACGTGCAAGTTGGTCCTTACAGCGATTTGAAGGATGCGGAGGCCATGCGTGCTCGCCTCGTCGCCGACGGTTACAACCCGATTCTGAAGAAATAAAAAAGGATTTGTAATGGCTAATTTGTAATTTACAGACCTGAGATCACCGTTTCGCGCGGGTTCACTTACTAGTCACAATTTACCAATTACAAATTTCTTCATGTCTCACCCCGAGCACAAATCTCGATCGTTTCCTGCACGCCATCGCCGACCCGACGCGCCGCCGCATCCTGCGCGCGCTGACGGAAAAAGGCGGCTGCTCGATCGAAAAGGAAACCGGGCTCTGCTCGTCCGACATCGAAGCGCGCATGAAGCTCGCCCAGCCGACCATTTCTCACCACATGCGCATCCTCGAGAAAGCCAGCCTCGTCGAGGCCAAGCGCGAAGGCCACTGGCGCTGGTATCGGCGAAACGAGAAGCTGATTGCAGAGATGGTGAAAGCCTTGAAAGGACATCTTTAAGCATTTACAAAAAGAGATCCGTGTGCATCCGCGCAAATCCGCGGAAAAGAAGTTAAGGCGGAAACGATTCGACAGCCTATCTTCCGGCTTCCGCCCTGAAGGCGCGTTCGTTGGCCGGCTTGGCTTCATCTTTGCTCTTCTGCGCGAGCGTTCGCACGCGGTTGATGAGGTCCCCTACTTCGAAGGGCTTGGACAGCGCGGCGATACCACGTTCCTGGAGGAAGTTCCGCGATTGCTCGTCCTCCATGCTCGCAAAGGTGAGCAACAATTTCTTTTCCATGCCCGGACAGTTCGTAGCAATCCACTCGTACGCTTCCTGTGCGCTGAAACCGCCGGGCATGCGTCCGTTCATCACGATCGCGTCGAAGGCGCCTTTGCGGAGTTGCTCGCGCGCGTCTTCCACGCTCATCGAAGTAGTCACTTCGGCACCCGCGCCAGCCAGCACATCGCGCTCGAACTCCAGGACTGCTTCTTCGTCTTCCACCAGCAGGACTCGTTCGGCCACAATGGACTCGCGGCGCGCAGCACCAGCGAGCACGGACGAGGCTGTTTTCTCGCTCGCCGGTAAACGCACCTCGATCGTCGCGCCGCCCTCCGGTCCGCTGCGGGCGGAGATTTCTCCCAGATGTTCCTTCACAATTCCGTAGCAGATACTGAGGCCGAGACCAGTCCCTTTGCCCAGCGATTTTGTGGTGTAGAAAGGATCGAAGATTTTACCCGGATCTTTGATTCCCGGACCATTATCCTCGAACTCCACGCAAACGAAGGAATCCTTTTGCGCCACCCGCACTTTGAGAGAACCCCGGCCGCGTCCTTCTCCCATGGCATCGATCGCGTTGTTGATGATGTTCAGGAACACCTGCTCCAGTTGGTGAGAATCGCCGATCACTGCAGGCAGATTCTTCGGAATTTCGCGCTTCAGCGCAATATTATTGACTTTCAGGTCGTATTCGCTCAGCGTCAGCGTCTCTTCGAGAACGCACCGCAGATCCACTTCCTCTTTTTGTGGTTTGTGCTGGCGCGCGAACGAAAGCAGATTCTGAACCACTCGATGCGTCCGCTGAGCCTGCTTGAACAGCTTGGTCACATATTCGGCGGAACGCTCATCGAGCCGAGACCCTTGCAGCAACTGCGCGTATCCGAGAATAGCCGTCAGCGGATTGTTCAATTCGTGCGCGACCCCGGAAATAAGCTGCCCGACAGCCGACATCTTCTCGCTCTGGAGGAGTTGCTCCTGCGTCTTGCGCAAATCCTCATAAGCGCGGCACGTCTCCTCGTAGAGGAGAACCTTCTCGATCGTGGTGGCGAGTTGACGGCTGATCGCGACCAGCAGATTTTCATCGTTGCTGGAATAATGCCGATCTTCCTTGCTCGCGAGTCCCATGATGCCGATCGGCTTGTCCTTGCTCCACAGCAAAACCCAGATCCAGTATGGCAATCGGTCCGCGCAAACAAATTCGACCACCGCCGGCGGAAGATGGGGCAGAAAGTCCTGGGTCACTACTTCCGCCCGCGAGCGCATCACCAACTCTCCCATGCCATCCGGGAACACGACCTCCGACATGCGCACCCGCGCTTCGCTTCTCGGCCCCCAACCGGCGCGCCGGCGGAATGTCCCTTCCGGCTCGCAGGCTAAATACACCGATCCGGTCTCCGCTCCAAACAACGAGACCACCTGGCGCAGCGTCAAATTCAAAATTTCGTCAAGGTCGAACGACTGGGTCGCGATAACGGCCATGGCATTCAGCGCGTTTAGCTCGCGGTTGCGCCGCCGCATCTCGTCTTCGGAGCGCTTCTTTTCGGTGATATCGAGAACAAAGCCCTGATAGCGCGCGATGCGCCCTTCCGAATCGCGGGTCGCAAAACAGCTCAAGGCGGCCGTGAGCCGTGTCGCGTCTTTGCGGCGCACTGTCATCTCGAAGTTGCGCACGTAATTATGCGCCTCGATTTCGCTGCGAAACGCCTCACGCTCTTCGTTTGTTGCTCCCAGCATGCTGGTGAGGTCAAGCGCGATCAATTCGTCCCGGCTGCTGTAGCCCAGCATCGTGACAAAGGCGTCATTGCATTCGAGCAGATCGCCTTCAAGCGTCGCCACAAAGACGCCTTCCTGGGCCTGCTCGAACAGCATCCGGTATTTTTCTTCCGCCGCCTGGCGGTCGGTCGCGTCATGGATGACGTGGATCGTTCCCTTTTGTTGTCCCTGCTCGGCATAGGTGGCGGTAGAGACGACCGATTGGCCGCCGAAACACGGATCCAGTCCTTCGGTCAGGCCTTCGCCGCGTTCGCAATATGGGCAACCGGTCCATGACTGCGCCGCTGGCAGCGCATCTTCACATGTAAAACCCACGATCTCCGAAGGCGCGCTTTCCAATCGCTCCAGCAATGCCTGATTTGCGCGCAGGATTCGGAAGTCGGCATCGTGCGCCAGAATAAGATCCTGAATCGAATCGAAGGTATTGACCCACTGCCGGTGCGAACGCAGGACCTGCTCTGAGAGCTTTAGATTCTCAGCGGCGATGCCCAGCTTTTGCGCGGCCGTCTCCAGGAATTCGAATTCTTCCTGGCTGTACTGCCGTCCGCCGGCGCAGCCGAACGCGATCACGCCAATCGCCGACTCCTTGCCCACCACAGGCACGAGCACGACCTGACGAATGCCACGTTCTTCCAGCAGTTTCCGAGCCTCCACCGTCATCGCCGAGGGTTTGACGGTGGTCGAGCTATTCTCTTGCAGAACCTTCGCCAGCGCGTCGTCCATACCGGCTTGGCCCATGGCACGAAGGATCTCCGGCGTCAGCCCTACGTGTTGCGCCGGCATCAGAGTCGCGCCATCCAGCACATGGAACCAGGCTGCCCGAGCCTCAATCGCGGTCGCCAGCTTGCTGAGCGCGGTCTGCATGATCGTGGCGTGGCTCTGCCCGCGCGCGATGGTTGCCGACAGTTCCGTGATAACTCCAAGCCGCCGCGTCCGAACTCGCGACTCATCCAGCACCACCAGCAGCATGCTCGAACCGAAAAGAATTTCGGCCAGCATGTAGCCCTCAGTCGGAATGCCGTTCGTGAACGGACGCCAATTGAGATTGAGTGTGACCAGCCCGACGCCAAACAGGATTTGGCCAAGCCCGACGCGGCTCTCCCGCGAAAAGATGAACCGGATGGCTACTACTGCGACTAACGCGCGGCAGGCAATTTCCAGACCGAGTTGAATCGAGGTGGATTCCGGGAAGTAAACGGGCCGCATGGCCGCGCCTACCAATACAACCCACGCGACGGCGGCGAAGGCCGCGAGTGCCCGGCGTGCCTGCACGCAACTCAGCGCAGCCGCCGCGAACAGCCCCATCGCCAGGACAAAGTCAGCTTGCGCGTAAGAGGCCAGCGTCGTTGCCGCAGGATGCCACGCGCTGGCGCGGGCTAGAAAGAGAAACGCTGCGTACGCGATCCAGCCGGCCGCCCAGGCGAGCAGATATTTCTTTCGAAATGCACGGAAGAAAAGCAGGCTGACCACCACCACACTGAGGGCGGCGGTCTCCCGCGCCGTCAGCCAGGCGGCCAAAACGCCCACGGATTGCGCAAGCAGCCCCGTGGGACCCGTCAATAAGCGCACGAATACCAAGCCCTTCCAGTATCAGGCTGCGCCCGCCTCAAGTTATCCGATTTCCGTCTCCATTTGGTTACTTTCGGAATGTGGCAGGTGGGCCTAAAATGCCCATACATTCAGTCACGGCTTATGCCCTACGATCGCATACTGGTGGTAGATGACGAGGAGACGATCCGCGAGATTGTTTCGTCCATGCTCAAGGGTGCGAATTTTCAGACGCGCCAGGCTTCGAGCGGTATCGAAGCCCTTGCCATCCTTGAGTCGGGCGACGAATTCGACCTCGTACTCTCCGACCTCATGATGGCCGAAATGGATGGAATCGCCCTCCTGGAGCATTCCAAAGAGCGCTATCCCGATATGCCGTTCGTCATGGTCACGGCGATGAACGACATCTCCGTCGCCCTGCAAGCCCTGCGCAACGGCGCCTACGACTACCTGCTGAAGCCCTTCGAGCGCGAACAGTTGCTGGCTACCGTTCGCCGCGCCCTTGAAAACCGGCGCCTCAAGCGCGAAAACGACGCCTACCGCACCAACCTCGAAGCGCTGGTGACGGCCCGCACCCAGCAGTGGAAAACGGCTCTCGCGAACCTGGAGAAATCCTACGACGTGACGCTGGAGGCGCTGGGCGACGCGCTCGACTTGAAAGACTGCCGAGACCGAAGGCCACTCCAAGCGCGTTACCGCCTACACCATCGCGATCGCGCGCAAGATGGGCCTGCAAAAAGAAGAAATCAACGTGATCGCCCGCGGAGCCTTCCTGCACGACATCGGAAAAATGGCAATTCCGGACAACATCCTGCTCAAGCCCGGCAAGTTGACGGAAGAAGAGACCGCCATCATGCGCGAGCACGCCTATTCCGGCTACAAGATGCTGAGCAAGATTCCTTTTCTCGGCGAGGCCGCCGAAATCGTTTACTCCCACCAGGAGCGCTATGACGGTCTCGGATATCCACGCGGCCTGAAGGGCGACGAGATTCCGCTTGGCGCGCGCATTTTTGCCATCGCCGATACGCTCGACGCCATAACCTCCGACCGTGTGTATCGTCCCGCACAATCGTTTCAGGCCGCCCGCAAGGAAATCGAAGCCTGGTCCGGACGGCAGTTCGATCCCGCCATCGTCAAGGTGTTCCTCGAAATGCCCGACAAGATCTGGGAAGATTTGCGCAAGGACATCAACGGCCCAGATCGAAAGCCCCCTACAAAGATGTAAATTCCGCCGGAAATCGCCTGCACGGCAAGCGGGCGTCCTCTGCACCTGAAGGAAGTCGATTGCGTGTAATCTCGATTTTGCAATCCTACATTTCTAGCGCACTCAACATCTTGGCAAAGTGCGCATTGAACAGACAGCGCCACTAAGTCTGCGCTATTGGATGCAAGAGACTTCAGATATTCAGAGCGGTTATTGCCTCCTGTTCCGGATTCTGCCAGCCATAGTCCGTTCAGGGGAACCACCTCTTGGTTCCAGTTCCGTACCGCGGTCGACGATTCCGACCGCAAAACCTGAGAACTTGAGAACCGACCAATTGATTGCTTGTGTAATCGGGACACACAACTAATCGGAAGAAAGGTCCCAGTCAGCCTATCGCTTCGGCCCGTGAATGAAGCGCCGCTTCGCTCCACGCTATTTCATAAGCGAGCAATCGACGCTGGTGATGACAACTCAACTATCGGTTACTGCAAGCGAACTGGCTGCGGGACGTGTAACGTGACATATTCCGCTTCGCTGAAGAGCGCGTTGTCGTCTTACTTTGGTAACGAGATGGTGAGATAGATCACGTGTGGCATGCTGGAGCGTCGCTCATAATACCAGTAGTCCTCTGCCCGCTGGGTGAGCTGTGTTTTCTGCTTACTCATGATTATGGAGCACATCATGGCAATCGGCCTCGCGCTTTCAGTGTCTCTGAGGTTTGCATTGCGTTCGGTTGTCCTTGAATAACGAAAAACATAGGCAATACCACACGAAGCCGATGCGGCAGGTCGACGCGCGCGAGTGGTGGCTGTGGGGATTTGCCGTCACGGTCACGTTAGTATTGACGGCTGGCATCATATCTCTGACCTTCTCCGGCCCTCACCTCATGGGAAATTCCGACTGGGTTAGTCTGAAGGAGTGGGTACGCGGATTGGCATGCCTTGTGCTCCTATTCGATATCTACACAATTTACCAGCAGCTTCATCTCCAGCAAATCCGTCGCGAACTCATCGAGCGCAATCAGCTTTTTGAAGTCATCACAGAGAACGCTGCCGATATGATCGCGGTCACCGATTTCGCGGGCAACCAGCTCTACAACAGCCCTGCATTCCAGACCGTTCTCGGGTATTCGTCGGAGGAAATGAAGGCGAGTCCGTCTGTGGAGCAAATCCATCCCGAGGATCGGCAGCGGGTACTAGAAGCGTCGCAGAGAGCACGCCTTACGGGGCGACGAGAGCGGCTTGAGTACCGCATACGCCATAAGAATGGGACGTGGCGCACCCTCGAGTCTGTCGCGACCGCCATACCAAATGAAGCGGGTGAGATCGAGAAACTCGTCATCGTCAATCGTGATATCACGGAGCGCGAGCAGGCGGCACAGACGAAAAGCCGGTCCGACCAGTTGTTCCGCTCCATCGCTGAAAACAGTGCCGATCTGATTGCCGTCGTCGACAAGAACGGTCACCGCATCTATAACAATCCCACCTATGAGCGTCTCCTCGGCTATACCCAGGAGGAATTAAAACACACCGTTTCTTTCCAGCAGATCCATCCCGACGACCGGTCCCTGGTGACCCGGGCTGCTGAGCAAGCTCTCAAGACTGGCGTTGGCCAGGTCGTCGAATACCGAATGCAACGAAAAGACGGAACTTACGTCACCTTGGAATCTCACGGCAGTTTCATCCGTGACTCTCGCGGCGAGATCGAGGCTAGCGTCATTTCCGCTCGTGACATCAGCGGTCGCCGGCTGGCTCTGCAAAATGAGAAGCTCTCCGCTATCGGACAACTCGCTGCCGGCATTGCCCACGAGATCAATACGCCGGTGCAATATGTCTCGGACAACATTACCTTCCTCAACGACACATGGAAGCAACTCGACGCTGCCATGGCCTTATGCCTGACTTCGGCGCACGCCTCTATGAGTTCCGATCCTGCCTCCTCGGGAGCGGCTACTTCTGACAGCCCTCCTGAGGACTGGGAATGGCTCCGCCAGGAAGTTCCCAAGGCCATCTCACAGTCCCTCGAGGGGATCCGCCGCATGAGCAAGATCCTCGGCGCCATGCGGACCTTCTCCCACACTGGCAACGGTGAGCGAGAGCATGTTGATCTCAACGAAGCGCTCGACGCAACCCTCACCATCGTCCAGAACCAGATCAAGCACATCGCGGATGTTCAAACCGACTATCAGTCCGACCTGCCGCGCCTGGAATGTTACGCCGACGAGATGAACCAGGTTTTTCTGAACCTTATCGTCAACGCTACCCACGCGATCCGCGAGGCTTCGATGAAGCAAGGACGCGAGCGTGGAAAGCTCACGATTCGCACGCGACAAATCAACAAGGATGTTCAGATCGAAATAGAGGACAACGGAACCGGTATCCCGCTCGCTGCCTGTGCCCGAATCTTCGACCCCTTCTTCACGACTAAGCAGGTTGGAGAGGGCACCGGCCAGGGACTTACCGTTTGCCACGATATCGTGGTGCGCAAACATCACGGAGATATTTGGTTCGACACCGAATTGGATCGGGGCACGACATTTTTTATTAGACTCCCAATCCAGTTCGATGCTGTTACAGGAGGCCCCAAGTGACGCCCGAGACTGCTGCCATCCCCGCCCGGAACGACAAACCTAGAATCCTCTTCGTCGACGATGATCCCCTTGCGCTCGAAGGTCTCTCCCGGTCTGTCTACCGCGAGTTCAAAGCCGACCTGGCCGAAGGCCCCGAAGCGGGGTTGGAAAAAATTAAAAATGATGGCCCTTACATCGTCGTGGTCTCTGACATGCGCATGCCCGTCATGGATGGCGCCGAGTTCCTGTCTCGCGTCCGCACCCGTGCTCCCGAGGTGATCCGCGTTATGCTCACGGGATATGCCGACATGGAAGCGGCCATGCGCGCCGTCAATGAAGGGAGAATCTTCCGCTTCCTCAACAAGCCGGTCACGGCGGAAGACTTGACACTCACACTCCGAGCCTGTGTTGCTCAGCATGACCTCATGCGTCGCGAGAAAGAACTGCTTGAGAAAACTCTGGCCGGAATTGTCCGAGTCTTGAGCGAGGTGCTCCACCTGGCCAATCCGGTCGCTTTCAACAAAGGCAATCGCATCTGCCAGTACGTGCGCCACATTGCGGGAAAGCTTTACCCCTCCGATATGTGGCAATACGAAATCGCAGCGCTGCTCTCTGAACTCGGGTGCTTGACTCTCACCCCCGACCTGCTGGAAGCCATCCACGCCGGAGAACCGCTCACTCCAGAACATGAAAAGCGCTACTCCCAGCATCCCCAAATCGCTCACGACCTGCTGGCCCGGATTCCACGACTCGAACTGGTCGCCGACATGATTCTTCACCAGAAAGACGTGCCCACCGACCTTTCGAGATCCCTATCCCCGGACGATGAATGTGCCCGTCGGGGCGCTCAGATGCTAAGGGTCAGCCTGGCGTTCGATCAACTGCTTAGCACCGGATCGGAAAGACAGGAAGCTCTCTTGGCACTTCGCCGGGGTTCGGTGGCATACGACGCCGAAATGATCGCTGCCCTGGAAGACTTCAGGCTCAGTCGGGGACCCACTGAACTGCTCGCCATCGACGTTGGTGACCTTCGCCCGGGCATGATCCTGAACCAGCCCCTTCGTTCTTCCACCGGAACGCTTCTTGCCAACAAAGGCCATGAAGTGTCGCACGCTCTAGTGAAGGCCATTCGCAACTGCGTCGAAAACGGCACGGTAAAGGGCACGGTACTTGTAACCGTCGGAACGGGCGAAACTTGGGTCTCGAAGGCCGCTGCGCACTCGAGTTTCGCTTCGACGAAGCGACTCAGTTGAAGTGGGTTTCCCATCGTCGCCGCCGTGTATTTGGGAATGGCGCATGCCGCTACCAGATGACTTTCGCTCCCAACTGAATGTGCCGCGAGCCGCCGGAACCGATCACGGGGTTAGAAGCCTGGACGTCCGGAGTGGCACTGGCGCGACCTAAACTGTCGGGGGAGCTGAGATCGCTGCCCACTGAGCCGCCTGCAAAGTTTGCATGGTTTGCAGCATTGAACATCTCGCCCCGCATCTGCAGCTTGAATCTTTCGCCGAGTCGCCAGATCTTGCTGACCGAAGCATCCCAATTTACAAAACCAGGTCCCCGGAAGATGTTGCGCCCCATGTTGCCGAAGGTTCCGAGCGCCATTGGATAGAGCACGGTTCCGTTTTGCGCATAGCAACCTTCAGTGATTGCCAGGGACTCCTGCAATCCCGGCGTGGTCGCGACGGATTGACAGATCGGGTCACTCTGGTCCAAGAACGGAATAGGATTCTGTGCCGACCATTTCAGATTGCCCGGGTCGCCTTTGATGTTCCAGCGTTCATTGCTGGCATTGCTGCCTTCTCCTGTTAGAGACAAATCGTTGGAATCGTCATAGAGCAGGATTGGCTCTCCAGTTTGCCATTGCACGATGCTCGTTACTTGCCAACCCTCCAACATCTGGCCCCATGCCCTGCGCGACGGCAGATCATAAGTTGCCGAAGCCGTGAACCGGTGCCGGATGTCATAGTCTCCGTTGCCCTTCTCCGCGTGAAAGTCCTGGCTGTTTTGAGGAATAAAGCCGCTGGCTGTGTTGGTCGTAGCTCCGGCCACATCGATGGCGTGTCCCCATGTGTACCCGGCGAGCAGGTACAGTCCCTTGTTGTAGCGGTGAGTCAGCGTGACTTGCAGGCTCTCGTAATTGGAACTGGACTTGTTGCCCAGAAAGTTCAGGTACGCGATGTACGGATAACAGACTGACCCAGCGCCGACGACGCAATTGGTGAGAGGCCGCGCCGCGATTTCGCAGCCGGGAATATCCGCGTCGTAATAGCCGCCCTGGTCGGCAACGCATTGCGCTGAAAGTGCCTGATTGGGCTGGTTGAGGTCGATCGTGCTATAGAGGTTGTGGCCCTGGTTCGCGACGTACGCAATCTGCAGTAACGTTTGAGGAAAGATTTCGTGTTGCAGATTCACATTCCAATTGAGTACGTAGGGAGTCTTCAGCTTTTGGTCGACACCGAAAATGTTACAGGGGCTATCCCCTGAGCACGACGCAATCGTCGGATCATTGACCGGGAAGATGCTTCCCTGCTCGGGGTCGGTGCTCCAATCAATCTTTTCGGTCTCGTTGCCATTGCCGGGATTGACCAGGTAAGAAGTGATCGTCCCGCTTCCACCCGGAACCAGGGCACTCGGATTTAAGTTCAGCCCGCCTCCGTTAAAAACAAAGCTGCGCATCGACGGCTGGACGTAGATCATGCCAAATCCTGCACGCAGAATCGTTTTCCCGGTTCCAAAAACGTCAAACGCAGCCCCCAGCCGCGGTGAAAAGTTCCGCCAGTTTGTCTGGTAAGGCTCACTGATGCCATACCCAACCTGCACAATGCCTTGCGATGGAACATAGTTCGCCAATTCGTTATGGGCGTCTTTAAGGGGACGTGTAACGTCGTAGCGGAGGCCGAGGTTGAGCGTCAGGCGGCGGGTGGCGCGGAAATCATCCTGCACGAAAAGCCCGAACGATTTCATGCTCAGTTTGCGCCCCGGATCGCCAATAAGAAGACGCCACGCGCGGACGTCGCCGGTTAGGAAATAATCCAGGTAATGGAAATCGATTCGTCCGCGCCCGTAACCCGCGCGGTAATAGTCCACGCCGCCATTCCTGAAGTCTCCTCCAAAGCGGATGGCATGCTTACCCACCGTATAGAAGACGGTATCGGAGTAGTTCTCGGTATGGCTCGGCGAAGTTCCGAGCGGCCAACTCGAGTTTCCACCCAGATAATTACAACAGTACGTGCTCGGATTGATCCGCGGAAACCCAAACAGGCGCGGATCCGTTATGCCGGTATTCAAGCCGTATTGGATTGGGTTGACATTCGCATCGCCGGGCGCGATGGTTTCGTCAAACCGGTTATAGCTGAAGCGGGCAACGTTCACGAGGCGCGAGTTCGGCGTCCACGTCCAGTCCACTCCGAAAACCTGAGTGATAGGAGATGCGTGGGAAAGCCATTCCGGCCGCAGAGGTGCGGCGTCTTCTTCGATCTGTTTGGAGTTCGCATAGATAAACCGGCCCGTAATAACATTTTTCTCACTCAGGTGATAGTCGCTCTTGAAGACCAGGTTGTCGGCGCGATTCAAGTTGTTGAAATTGAAATTGATGATGGTCGGATCGTTGGGATCCGCCGTGTAGCCGGGGTTAATCGGAAAATATTGGATCAGGTTATAACTCAATTGGCTGCAACCCATGGGTACGGGATTCGTGTTGCACCCCGTATCATTTTCGGCGTCCACAATGCTGGAATCCGGATCGCCTGCCGGATTGTCTGGCGTCGCCAGCGAATTCGTAACCGGACTATATGTGTCCAACGCATTTCCCACCTTCGAGCGGACTCCTTCATAGTTGGCAAAATAAAACCATTTGTTCTTGATGATCGGCCCGCCAATGGAGGCCCCGAACTGGTGAAGTATGAGCGCAGACACCGGTTGTGGGCTGGGATTGAAGTAGTTCCGCGCATCGACGGCCGCATTCCGCGTGAAGTAGTACGCCGTTCCGTGAATCTGATCGGTGCCCGATTTGATGCCGATGTTCACCACTACTCCGGGCTTTTCTCCGAAATCAGCCTGCTGCTGTTCCTGCGTGTTAAATTCCTGAATCGCATCCAAGGGGAGAGTGCTGGCCGGTGTGCCCGAAATTCCCGCGTCGTTGACCACCGTCTCCCCGTAGTAGGCATCGTTGTCGGTGGCGCCGTCGATCACAAAATTGTTGTCGTCGGGACGAAGGCCGTTCGAGGTCACCGAGTGGAATCCGCCGCCCGGTTCGCGCTGCACGCCGGGATGGAGCGCCAGCAGGTTCTGGAAATCTCGCCCCTGGAGCGGAAGTTCATTGATCGCTTTATTGGACAAGACGCCGTTGAGCGTACTGGTGGTGGCATCGACCAGGGGCGCCTCGCCCGTCACGTCCACCACTTCGCTGGCCGCGCCGGGCGGCAACTGAAAATCCAGCTTGAGATCGTTGGCGACTTCGACCTGTACCCGCTCTCGCACTACCGTGCGAAAGTTGGGGGCGTCGACGGAGACGGAGTAGATTCCAGGCTCGATTCCGGGAGCAACATAGTCACCCGAGCTATTCGTGTCGAGAACTCTTTTGACCTGGGTTCCGCGATTCTCGATAATTACCTTGGCTCCGACGATGACCGCTCCGCTGGAGTCGGTCACCCTGCCAGTGATGCGCCCCTGAGTCTGCGCCACCAGCGTTGAAACAGACGAGAGAACAACCAGAAGGAAGAACGCAATCAGACGAATAGCTTTCATATGCCGCCCCTTGAGCTTCAGATTTGAATATTGGCAATCGCCATCGGCAATGCGGACAGCCAGATCAAGGGAGGGTAATCAGAGGCCGGCTTCGAGTTTTCCCGCATCGACCAGGAAGGGAGCCCTCTGAAACAAATTGATGCGGCGGGAGGACTCGGGCCGATTCTTCATAACGTGCGCCGGCGAACTTCAGGCAGCGCAACTATAGAAGACGAGGCGGATGAAGTCTACAGTAGTTTTGTGCGTGCTTCACCGAACGGAACCCGCGCTGTGGTCCGGCAGTTCGAGGTTTAAACAAAACCGGGTTTCAATAAATAGAGTGGTTGGCCTGGGTGCTCTCGATTTTTCCTCTCTCCACCGAAAGCGAATAGGATGCACCGCCCTCGCCCTTCCAGGAGACCAGATCGAAATGACCGCCTGCCGGGACGCGGTACACACTGATTTTCCGGAACGTCAGCGTTTGACCCTTTTTGCAAACTTTGGGCTTGTGCGTGGGGCGCAGAAAGTACGCGCCGTTTCCCGTCCCAACCACCGTTCCCTTGCCGTCGGGTTCGACCAGCACGGCCGATTTTTCGTCGATGGCGACCTCGCGCGGAGACCGCGACCAGCCATCCTGCATGATGCGGGCCAGGAATCCCAGCGTGCGGCCCATACGGTCGCGTTTTGCGAAGTGGGAATCCGTCAGCAGATTTTCCAGATGCGGAATCTTCAAGAATCCGCGAACCAGGGTCACCCGATCAAAATAAGGGTTGGGAAGAACATCGGTGGAAGCAAGGTCGTTGTCGTCTTCCTTGTCGCCCAGAGCGCCGTAAACAAATTCACCCTGTACCGCAAGGCCGGCGCTGGTGCCACCGATGGGTTTGCCGGCCGCAATGTGGGCATTAATCGCTACCTGGACGGGAGTGTCCTTCCAAGCCCGAAGGTAGTGGCCTTGATCGCCCCCGGAAATAAAAATTACTTCTGCGTGCCGAATGATTTCCGCCACCGCTGGTTCCTGCGCGGATTCCCGGGTGGGAAGGATGAGTGTTGCTACTGAGTTCAGCTTGCACAACCCATTGACGTAAGGGTTGTAATCGTCGTCGCCACTCGCGCGCAGAATTAGAAAATCGCCGCCGTTGCCCTTCAGGCAAAGCCAGCGAAACGCTTCGTCGAGATCTTTGCCGCCCCCCATCATCGCGACTCCAGCAGCGGGTTTGGCCTGGAGATCGTTCTTGTTTCCGATTCTGAAGTATTGATAGGAAGCAGCCTGAACCAGCGTGCCCATCAGCAACAAAGGCAGTAAGAAGAGAAATTGTCGTCGGCTGGTATTCATAAGTTTGTCTCACTATAACGCTTGGTATTGGTGTGGCTCGATAATTGTTGTAGTCAGATTTCTCACCCGCTGCGCACAGAGCTTTGTAAACGACAGCAATTTATTCTTGACTTAAGCCCTCGAATGGGTCGACCATTAACCAGCAAGTAACTCAGGAGTCCGCCCAGGTGGGTCCCGCGCATGCGTCGATTCTTTGAATTTTACCGCGCCGCTCCGGCTAACCCCATAGCCATGAATATTTTACAGCTAAGTTATTGATGTAAATAGACCGGATTCGGAAAGCAGCCCAATTTCCTGAAGTTAAGTCCCACGCGCTCAAGATTTTGCCACTAACCCATTGCGGCTCAAGATTTTGCGAGGACATGTTTTATAAACCATTTGTTTTAAATATGTTAACGGTGGGTGGGGGAGGGGGGTAGGAGTAACATAAAAGTAAACAACTTCGCACTGCTCGAAGATTATCCGATCGAGAATTGAGAACTGAGAGCCGAGAACTGAGAACCCACGCAACCTTACACTTCCCGATCGTTCCATGAATGAACGAACAGGGCGCTCGCGGTTACACTCAATGCGACCTACAAAGTCAGGAATGATCCGATGAAATCAGGAATGATCCAATGAAAAAGGTTCTTCTTACGGCTTCCATCTTGGGCCTTTTGAGCCTTCCCCTGCTCGCCCAGAATCCCACCGTCACGGCACTTCCCAACACGGTCTACGTCGGAGCCGACGGAAAATTTGAAACCGCTCCCGATACTGCAATCATCCAGTTCAACATTTCCGGTCAGGGCAACACGGCCAAAGAGGCAAACGCCGAGGCTGAAAAGCAAGCCGAGACGACGCGTCAAATTCTACGCGCCAATGGAGTCGATCCCAAGGAGGCGGAAATCGGCTTCTATTCCGTCAATCCGCGATACGATTACCGCGACCAGAAGCAGAAGCTGATCGGCTACCAAGTCACGACCAGCGCCACCCTCAAGCTCAAGGACTTCTCGAAGGTCGCACCCATCACGCAGCAACTCGCCGACGCCAGTGTGGGTCAAAGCCAGTCGCTCAGTTATACGTTAGAGTCGCCCGAGGCAGCGAAACGCAAAGCCGTCGCCGACGCTTACCGCCGCGCTCGCGCCTCCGCCGAAGCTCTCGCGATTGCGAGCGGACGCACGCTCGGCGAACTCTCCTATGCTTCGGTCGATACCCAGGAAAACCTGCGCGTATTCGCGCCCATGGCACGGCGTGCGATGGCCATGTCAGGAGCCGCGCAAGCTCCCTCGCCGACCGAGGAATTCAGCCCTCAGGACGTCACGGTAACCGCGCACGTGAATGCGCTGTTTAATTTGAAGTAGTAATCCACGTCGGGAGCTGCCCCGAACCACCAGAAGTGAAGCGGAATAAACGCGATGACCCATGGTACTGAGTACGCCTGCTCCTGAGCGTCTAGTCACTCTTGCTCGGCGCACCCTTGATGCGGCTCGGGTCGAGCGCCACTTCCCGCTGAATCTCCATCTCCAGCGACGTCCCAGGCTCAAGCCGCACATCCGCGCCGCGCGACAGCATCGCGATCGCGAGGCCGGCTACGCCGCCAGCTCCAGCTCCGATGCCCGCTCCCTTGCCGCCAGCGGTCACTGCGCCGATCACCGCTCCCGTCGTCGCGCCTCCGGCCGCTTCTTTCGCCTTTCTGCCCGCATCGCTGTCCTGGCGGATCGTTCCTTCCTGATCCTTCATCGAGGTCTTTTCCGCACCCGGAGCATTCTCAATATTTCCGCCCAGCATCACCGTGTAGCCGCTCGGATAAATCATCGACGTGAAGTGGATCAGCAGTTCCGCCCGGCCTTTCACATGTCCGCCGCGCTGCACACGCGCAATCTTTCCTTGAATATAAGTGCCTACCGGAACCACGACCCGGTCATTTACGACAAACGGAAACGAGGTTTCGGCATAGACCGGGTCGCCTTCGCGTGCTGTTTTGGTGGAAATGGCCTGCTTCAAGGAGATCGGAATCTTGGTTCCCGCCGGGATCGCCAGAGATAGCTTCGCATCGGTCGCGACCGCCGCCGGCGTTGGAGCAGACGTAGGAGGAGCGGAGGCGGTATTCGGGGCCGAGGGTGCGGCAGTCTGCGCCAGCGCCATTCCGCCGAGCAGCCACAATACAATCATCCTCATGAATGGCCTCCTTTTTCGACTGTCTTGGAAGCAAGTTTGCAAATTCAGATGCGCCGATTGGAATGCCGAGTTAGCTGACCGGGCCTTGGACGGTCCAACTTTGCTCTCAGCCTTCGCGCCGGCGAGGCCGGTTCGACATCACATTGCCCATAAACTGCGACTGAAGCTTCTGCGCGCACCCTTCACCGCACACCGGGAGCGCACCCTCCTGCACAGCCAGCTTCTCGTCCCATGGAGCCAGGTGCATCAGCGGAATTTTGCGGTCGCTAAGCGATGTCCACATGACCCACCAGCGGTCGCTCGCGCCTTTTAGAACGCCGCAATTCGGGCCGGCACAGCGGTAAAAAGAACTTGGGAGTTGCACCACATGGTCTGACATTTCTTATATCTCGTTGGCAACATTCTAGCGCACCACGTTGCCAACGGACTGCCCGAGAACCAGCTGGCCTGTGAATTTCGCGCACTGAATTTCGCGCAGAAAGACGCATCTTATTTGTACAAAAGATACTTCTCGCGCATCACCAGGAACTCTTGCAACCGTTCCTGCCGGTCGCTCACAATGCGCCGCGGGTCCTCGCCCCCGTCAATCGCCTCCAGCACCGGTTGATTCACCAGCAGATCGGCCATGCGCTCCAGCTTGAAGTCGGCTGGATACAACTTATGCAGCGCGGACGCGAGTTCGATTCCCAGTTCGGTGGCGTCGAACAGATTGCGATCGAGCACGACAATGTCGACTCCTTCGCAGCGCTCTCCGGCGTAGTTGCTGGACGCAGGAGTGAAACTCACGGGAACAAAGCGCGCGCTCTGAATCGCGCGCCCGTTCAAGTAGCTGGCAAACTCGCGGCTCTTGATCCACGGCGCGCCGACCACCTCAAACGGCGTGTCAGTGCCCCGTCCAACTGAAATGTTGGCGCCCTCGATCATGCCGACGCCCGGGTAGAGCGTCGCCTCATTCAGATCGCGCAGGTTGGGCGAAGGATTGACCCAGCCCACTGCTGTCGAATCAAACCAATCGCCGCGCTGCCATCCCTCCATCGAAACGACAGTGAGCCGCGCGTCAATCTTGCGCTCCGCGTTGAACATCTTCGCCAGTTCACCCATCGTCATGCCGTGGCGCACAGGCTCGGGAAAATAGTTATTGAAGCTTTCCCGGCCCTCCTCGGAAACCGGGCCCTCTACGAACGAACCCGTAATTGGATTCGGCCGGTCAAGAACGATAACCTTAATCCCCGCCTTCGCCGCAGCCTCCAGAAAATATCCCATCGTGGTTTCGTAGGTGTAGAAGCGCACACCCGCGTCCGCCAGATCGATTACAACGGCGTCCAGCCGCTTCAGCACATCAATCGACGGCCGGCGCGCGGAATCCTTGCCACCGTAGACGCTATAGACGGTGATTCCCGTGGCCTGATCCTTGTCATTCTTAACGCCAATGGTATCGAGAGTTCCGGTTACGCCATGCTCAGGGCTGAAGATCGCGTCGAGAGAAACACCGGGCGCGCCCGCCAGCACATCGATCGTGCGCCGCCCTTCCGCATCGACGCCCGTTTGATTCGTCAGCAAGCCAATACGGCGCGGAGCCTCACCTCGCGCCGGACGCAGCGCGGCGAAGTGTGTTTCTTCGAGCATGTCGATCCCCGTCTTTACGGATCCATTTCTCAGCGCGAGTTTGCGCGCCGCGCCCTGCATTTCGTTATAGCCCGTGATCGACGCCGCGCGCATCTTCGCCGCTTCCGACGGATCAAGGGCGAGCGCAGCCGCAACCGCCGTCGCTACCTTCGTCCGCAGCGAGACCGCGCTTCCCTTCTCGTGCCCCGGGATTGCATTCATGTGCACCGCGTTCGTCAGCAGCACAATGTAAGTGTCCGTAGTGGGATCGATCCACAGTGAAGTCCCTGTAAATCCGGTATGTCCAAAGCCTCCCACGGGCAGGAGTTCACCCCGATTCGTCGAAAACGGAGAGTCAATATCCCACCCGAATCCGCGCAGCGCCGTTCCGTTAACCGCTTGCTGCGGCGCAGTCATCTTCGCAATCGTGGCCGAGGTCAGCACGCCGCGTCCGCCATCGAGCAGGGCCTGCGCAAACGTCGCCAGGTCGTCGGCTGTCGAAAACATTCCCGCGTGCCCGGCCACTCCGCCCATGCGACGCGCGGTCGGATCGTGCACTACGCCGTGCAGCAACCGGTGATTCTCGTCCTCCTCCGTCGGTGCGATCCGCGGCAACCATGACGCCGGAGGCAGGAAGCGTGTGTCTTTCATCGCAAGCGGCTCAAAAATATGCTTGGACGCGTATCCGTCCAGCGTCTCGCCGGAAAGCCGCTCCACCAACGCACCCAGCACGATGAAGTTGATATCGCTGTAGACGAAAGCCGAGCCGGGAGGCCGATCCGGCGCCACTTCGAATGCCATGCGATACGCAACTTCCTTGCCTTCCCACTTTTGGACGAGATCGAGATCCTCAGGCAGCCCCGAATAATGCACCAGCAATTGGCGAATCGTGATGTCCTGCTTGCCGTTCTGCGCAAATTCGGGGAGGTACTTCGCGACCGGGTCGGTGGTGCGGAACTTTCCCTGCTCCCAAAGCTGCATCAAAGCAGTCGTGGTGGCGATCACCTTCGTGAGGGAGGCGCAGTCGAAAATGGTGTCGGGCGTCATGGGCTCACGTCGCGGCAGAATCGCCCGGCTGCCATAAGCTTTGCGATAGACGACCTGCCCATTGTGTCCGACGATCAGAACGGCGCCCGGGATTTGCTGCTGTTCGATGGCATCGTTGATGATGGGATCGAGTACAGCGAGACGCGTATCGAGTGGCGGCTGGGCGACGACTACGGCAGAGCACAGCAACAAGGCAATTGGTAGGACCGCCGCATTTTTCACGATTGCTGTGACTCTACACGAGCGGCGAGGGCGCGCTCAAGCCCTACCAACGGGGAGATTTTCTTTGGTAACCGTGTCATTGGCGATTCCGCCGAAGGCGGCAGCATCTGAGAGCGCAACACCGGAGGAGAACGTAGGTCCACCCGGCGTGAATGTCCGCGCTACACTGTTGCTTTGACATCCGCCGCAAACACGAGTTCAGGATTCTCCTTCCTGGCGCGCAACACCGTCGCGCAGGAGCGTCGCTTCCGGAATGCATTCAGCATTCTTTCCGGTGCCATCGACAGCCATGTCTTCCCTGCATGCTCTGTTGCCGTAACTTATCGCGGAGGACTCGTTGCTCAGAAAGCTCTCGGCCGCTTCGACTATGACTCATCTTCCGCCGAAGTCACCCCTGCGAGTATCTTCGACCTCGCCTCGCTGACTAAAGTGGTCGCCACGACCGCAATGGCGATGATTCTTTACGAACGCGGCGTGCTCGACCTGGAAACCCCGGTCACCGCGATCGTCCCCGAATTTGCGTCCGACGATGCGCGCCGCGCCCATGTCACTCTTCGCATGTTGCTGGCCCATAGCTCCGGCCTGCCCGCCTACGAAAAACTGTTTCTGCACGCCCAGACACGAGAAGATCTCCTGCGCCGTGCATTTGCCACCGCGCTCGCCGCGCCCCCCGGCACGCGCGCCGAATACAGCGACATAGGATTCATCATTCTGGGCGTCGCTCTCGAGCGTCTCGCCGACGAACCACTCGACACTTTCTGCCAGCGCGAGATTTTTGGCCCGCTCGCCATGTCGCAAACCACGTTCAATCCATCAAAGGCATTACGCGAAAACATCCCGCCAGCCGCCGACGACCGCGCTTTCCGCCATCGCATCATCCAGGGAGAAGTGCAGGACGAAAACGCCGGCGTCCTCGGCGGCGTAGCTGGTCATGCCGGGCTGTTCTCCACGGCCGACGATCTGGCGCTATTCGCTCATGCCATGCTCAACCGAGGCTATCCCATTCTCCGCCCGGAGACCGTGGGCCTTTTCACCCGCCGGGAGTCCGCTCCGGAAGGAACTTCTCGCGCTCTTGGTTGGGACACGCCGTCCGCTCCGTCCCAATCGGGCAAGTATTTCGGACCGCACTCTTTCGGCCATCTCGGTTACACCGGGACTTCGCTCTGGATCGATCCCGCCCGCGAGCTCTCGATATCGCTCCTCACCAACCGCACCTGGCCTGACTGTCAGAATCAGGCTATCAAGCAAGTGCGGCCCGCGTTTCACGATGCGATTGTCCAGGCGCTGAACGTAATTGATTCGTCTGGAAGCTCGGAAGAGGAAGGATGAAGGCGAACGCAAAACTCCGGAAACGCCCAACCCGCAAACCGAATACCTGCGACCTCCTGCGTCTGGTAACCGAAAAGCCGAACGTCGCCTCCATTGATCTCGATTGCAAGTCTTCCCTGGAAATCGCCCGCATTATCAACCGGGAAGACTCTAAAGTAGCCGGCGCAGTAGGCTGCGCCCTGCCCCAGATTGCACAAGCGATCGATTGGATCGCGGCCGCGCTCGCCCGCGGCGGACGCCTGATCTACGTCGGCACCGGCACCAGCGGCCGCATCGCTGCGCTCGACGCGGCTGAATGCCCGCCCACCTTCAACACCAATCGTAAAATGGTCCAGTTCATCATCGCGGGGGGCTCAAGGGCGCTGGCGGAAGCGACCGAGGCCAGCGAAGATTCGCGCGCGCTCGGCCGCCGCGAGATCGCGAAAAAGAAGCCGCGTTATAACGACGTGATCGTGGGAGTTGCCGCCAGCGGCCGAACGCCGTTCACAATTGCTGCCATCGAATACGCGCGCTCCCATGGAGCCCAAACGGTCGTCGTCGTCTGCAATCGCAATTCTCCGCTCGAAAAAGCTGCCCACATCGCGATCGTCGCCGAAGTCGGCCCCGAGGTCGTCACCGGCTCCACCCGCATGAAAGCCGGCACCGCGCAGAAGATGATTCTGAACACGCTCACCACCGGCGCCATGACGCGCCTGGGCTACGTCTACGGCAATCTGATGGTCAATCTCCACCTGAAAAACGAAAAACTGGCGGAGCGCGGAATAGGCATCCTGGAAAAGGCAGCAAGACTCAGCCAGGCGGAATCGCGCAAGCTGTTAAAGGCTGCTCACCACAATGTTCCTGTCGCCGTCGTCATGGCGAAGGCGGAAGTAAGCAGCGCTCAAGCGATAAAAGCGCTAACGCAGTCGAGCGGTCACGTCCGCAAAGCGATAGAACGGGCGCGCTCTCGATAGGCAACACAGGGTTAATCGAAGCATGCCGTCCTCTGTGCACCTCCGTGTACCCTGTGGTTCGAGGTTTTGCCAGGTTACAAACGGAACTCATCCCGGTATTCCGAGCCTTCGCACACCCGAGTTCCTCGTTAGAATGAAATGAGCACTCAGCGCAGAACGTCACCACGCTATGGATAAACTAGTAATCCGCGGCGGCAACCCGCTGCTCGGCACGGTCCGCATCAGCGGAGCAAAAAATGCCGCCCTGCCTTGCATGGCTGCCGCCCTCCTCACCGACGAGCCGGTCATTCTCGAAAATATTCCGCAGGTGCGCGACATCGAGACGACTCGCAAACTCCTCGCGGCCATGGGCGCCGAAGTCGAACTCGGGTACGGACGCGCGCAGCACCGCACGACGATCAACGCAAAAATCCTCGTCGCACCCGAAGCCTCCTATGAACTGGTCAAAACCATGCGCGCTTCCACGCTCGTTCTCGGGCCGCTGGTGGCGCGTTGCGGACGCGCTCGCGTTTCCCTTCCTGGTGGGTGCGCCATCGGCGCCCGCCCGATCGATCTGCACATAAAAGGCATGGAGCGTCTCGGCGCAAAAATTACGCAGGAGCACGGCTACGTCGAGGCCACGACCGATCGCCTTCGTGGCGCCGAAATCGTCTTCGACAAGATCACCGTCACCGGTACCGAAGACCTGCTCATGGCCGCGACCCTCGCCGAGGGAGAAACCGTCATGCAGAATTGTGCTCGCGAGCCGGAAGTCGCCGACCTGGCCGCGCTGCTCAACGCAATGGGCGCGAAGATTAAGGGCGCAGGCACTCCGACGATTCGTGTACATGGCGTGAGCAAGCTGCATGGCGCCCGGCATCGCATCATTTCCGATCGGGTCGAAGCGGGAACATTCATCATCGCCGGCGCGCTCACTGGCGGGGATGTCAACGTAACAGGCTGTGACCCGTGCCATTTAACCGCAATCCTTCAGAAGCTGGAAGAAACGGGCGTGAAGACAGCCATAAAATCCGACTCCATCCGCGTCATGGGCGATCATCCGCTCAAAGCGGCCGACATGAACACCGAGGAATATCCCGGCTTCCCCACCGATATGCAGGCGCAGTTCATGGCGCTGGCCACGCAGGCGGATGGCACGTCCATCGTGGTGGAGAATATTTTTGAGAATCGGTTCATGCACGCGCAGGAATTGGTCCGCATGGGCGCCAACATCAAGATTGAAGGGCGCCGCGCCATCGTCCGCGGCAAAACTCCTCTCAGCGCGGCCGCCGTCCTCGCCTCCGATCTGCGGGCCTCGGCATCTCTCGTGCTCGCCGCATTGGTGGCGGACGGCGAGACCATCATCGATCGCGTCTACCACATCGACCGCGGTTATGAAAACATCGAAGAGAAGCTGAAAGGCCTGGGCGCCGAGATTCGCAGAGTGGGAGACATCTTTCCGAAGCGGCGAGCACAGGGGATCTAAAGAAGCCGGCATCCATCGATGCAGACTGTGCCCGAGCGTACCGTGCGCTTACAACTCATCTGTCTCCCCACTTCAACTTCGTCGAAAGCACCTCGAAAAATGTCTTCTCAAAGCGTAAGAGCTTCGCTGGATGTTCCGCCTTCACGCAGCGCACCCGATCGCCATCCTGGAGCGGCATTCCGACTTGTCCGTCCAGGCTAAGGTAGGCCGCCTCCTCACCGGTCTTGACGAGAATCTCGATCTGAACCGTATCGCACACCACCACCGGGCGATGCGTCAATCCGTGCGGCGAAACAGGAGTAATAACAAAGGCCTGCACATCGGGCTTGAGGATTGGCCCGCCTGCGCCCAGCGAGTAGGCCGTCGAACCGGTCGGCGTTGCAAGGATCAGGCCATCGGCCTTGTAACTGGAAACAAATTCTCCGTCGACGAAGAGCTCAAAATGGTTCAGGCGAGAGATTGCGCTCTTGCTCACAACCAGATCGTTCAAGGCGCTGTGGGTGGCCAGAGTCGCGCCGTCGCGAACGAGCTCGCACGTCAACATCGAGCGGCTGTCGATCACGTAGTCGCCCCGCTCAATCGATTCGAGCGACGGGTAGAGACCTGTGAGGGGAACCTCCGTCAAGAATCCGAGCGTTCCCAGGTTGACCCCGAGGATCAGCGTCCCGCAGCGGGAGACCGCGCGCGCCGCGGAGAGCAACGTGCCATCTCCGCCCAAAACAAGCGCCAGGTCGGGCGCAAACTCGCCCAGTTCGTTCCGCGGAACCACTCTCGGCGCGGAATAATAGGCCGCGCTCTCCTCGTCGATGACGACCTCATAGTGATGAGCTTGCAGCCACTTTTCGAGCACCGGCAACACTTCCACCAGTTCATGACGGTCGGGCTTGGCAAGAATGGCAACGGATTTCACCTTTGCCGGTGTCGCGCGCGTAGTGGAGTCGGGCATGAGATCGCTATCGAACTTTCGATTGTACAGAAACGAAGGGGGTCAGAGGCGAGAGGTTAGGTATCAGAGGTGAAAACGCCGTGCAACAGAAATTCGCGATTCCCTTCTCCGCCTAGAATAGGCGACTCGATGGCTTCGATTCCCGTCGCGCCCAGTTCCACCAACGCCGACTCTACTTTCTTTACGGCGGCCTGTTGCACTGCTTCGTCGCGAATGATCCCGCCCTTGCCGACCAGTTCCCTGCCCGCTTCAAATTGCGGCTTAACGAGCACCACGATCTGGCGTGAGGCACTGGAGAGTTGCGCCGGACCACGACTTGAGGATGACGCGCCGGAGGCAACGGCCCCGAAACTTAAATCTGGAAAGGTCGCATGAATCACCGCCGGCAGCACCAGCGTGGCGGAAATAAAAGAAACGTCCATGGCGATGAAGGCGATCTCTCGCTCGTGTGCCGGCGCAATCGTCGTCACGGGTCAGATAGCGCGCGTTGGTTTTCTCAAGCAGCGCGAACGCGTGGATCGTTGCGCAGCGCGAAGTCCATCTGTCCATAGCCGGTATCGACCGCGATCACCCTTGCCGCTCCGTGCTGCAGCATGCAGTCGCTGAAGCCGCCGGTCGACGCGCCGACATCCAGACAAACTTTGTCCCGCAAGTCGATCTGCCAATGCTCCAGAGCTTTTTCCAGCTTGAGCCCGCCGCGACTCACGTAACGCAGATCTTCGCCCAGCAGTCGAAGCTCGGCAGCCGAGTCGACTGACGCGCCCGCTTTGTCGATCTTCTGCTCGTTCGACGAGAACTTTGCCGGCAAGAATCATGGCTTGCGCGCGCTCGCGCGATGGAGTCAATCCGCGATCCACCAGCAATTTGTCGAGACGCGTTTTCAAATGGAACTCATCGACCGCCGAGGCTTTCAAAACGACGTGCGAGCAATTGATCCCGATGCGGCAAGCACCCCATACAGTGCAGACTGTAGAAACGTTTCGTTAACAAAAGGTTACAAGAGTAAGTTCCCGCTTTTCCACAAACTTTTCCTCAGCGGTGTTGAAAACTGCGACAAACTGTCCAATTCATCGGCAAGTATCACATCGCGAATCTGTTCCACGTCACAAAAGAGGATTCGCGGACTACGAAAAAGCCGCCTTGGCAGGCGGCTTTATGAAATCTAAAAGGGAAAACTCGCTGACTCATCCCGCCGCCACTTCTTCCAGCGTCTTCTGATCGATATCGAAGTTGGCGTGCACGTTCTGCACGTCTTCGCTGTCTTCAAGCGCCTCCATCAGCCGGATCATCTGCGCCGCCTGCTGGCCCTTCCAGCTTGATGTAGGTGTCGGGAACCATCGCCATGCTCGACGATACCGGAGTGATGCCCGCTTTCTTCACCGCCTCCAGAACCGCTTCGTAAGCGGAAGGCTCGGTGATGATCTCCCAGTTCTCGCCATCATCCTTCAGATCCTCGCCGCCCGCTTCGAGGATGATGTTCATCAGATCATCTTCCTTGGCCGCGGACTTCGCGATGATGATGTCTCCCTTCTTGTGGAACATGTAGGCGACCGCGCCCGCCGAGGCCATGTTGCCATTGTTCTTGCCGAACACGTGGCGGATTTCGCTGACGGTGCGATTGCGATTGTCGGTGGAAATTTCGGCCAGCAAAGCGACGCCGCCCGGCCCGTAGCCCTCGAGCACAAACTCTTCATAGGTCAGGCCCGGGAGTTCGCCGGTGCCGCGCTGGATGGCGCGCTTGATGTTGTCGGCCGGCATGTTCTCGGACTTCGCCGCCAGGATCGCCGTGCGCAGGCGAGGGTTCATATCCGGGTCGCCGCCGCTCTTGGCAGCCATCGAGATTTCCTTAATGAGCCGCGTAAAAATCTTGCCGCGCTTGGCGTCAAGCGCGCCCTTTTTGTGCTTGATTGTTGCCCATTTTGAATGGCCGGACATGGGTATACCTCTGGTCGATAAGAGTTAAATTGCGCTGATTCTTAGAGCGTTCCTCTGAATTATGAATTCGCCCACGGAGGAAATCATCAGGATAGCCTCGACGGTAAAACCTTCAGGCGAATCAAGATTATAGCATGGAGGCTAAGAGCGCCAACGGTTCACGAGCCTATTGAAGGGCTTGCGGCCTGCGCTGTTCAGTGAGAAAGGCGACATTTTCTACACCCGAGGCGCGGACCGCATCGAGAACTTCTTTCACCGTGGCGTACCTGCCGCGGATGTCGGCTTTTATGTAGATCTTTCTTTCCGCTCCTTGACTGATTCCGTCGCGAATCTTGCCGGGCAGTTCTGCAGTTGTGACCTGCTCGGTTCGGAAGAAGACTTTGCCGTCCCGCAAGACGCCGACGACCAAGGCGCCTTCCCTGTTAGCACCGCGCATCGAGATCGCGGCATTAGTCTTTGCCAGGTCGATACTGGCCCCGCCGTGCCAAGGTCGTGCCGGGACGACCATGGCACCGAACAAGGACAGCGTCGCAAGCACAACGGCGACGTTTACAAACGGAGTTTTGTCTATCCCGCAAATCAGCTGATTCGGTCTATGATGACGGTTTCGCATGGGCACAGGAACGAGCAATTTACGCGGGACCGCCAGATTTCAACCGGTCCCTTAGTCTCTATTATCAAATGACACCGCCAAGTGCGGCTGAGATTCACTGAACCCCGGTAACCATCCTCGCATTACGGTTCGAATGGCTTGAACTCGTACTCAACAAGCGAATGGAGACGGCAGGTTCGTCTGTTCTTCGTCACCCGGCGGGGAACATTCCTTGACATCGCTTCGATTCCTTACTATGATGTAAGGAACTACTAGGCAAACGCTATGGCAGTCGCGACTCTCACTTCGAAAGGCCAAATTACCATCCCCTCCCGTGTGCGCCAGGCCCTCGGGTTGGATGCGGGAGATCGTGTGGAATTCGTCGAGCAGGCCAAGGGGCAATTCGCCATTATTCCGGCCAATCGTTCGATAAGAGAGCTGAATGGATTGTTTCACGGCAAGCGAAGCAAGCCAGTCTCGATCGAAGAGATGAACGCGGCCATCCGGAAACGCGCGTCCGGCTCGCGATGACGGTCCTGAGATGATCGGCCTCGACACCAACGTCGTTGTTCGCTACCTGACGCACGACGATCCTGTCCAAACCGCTGCAGCGACAAAAGTCATAGAATCGTTCTCGCAGGATTCCCCAGGATTTCTTTCACTGCTTGTCATCGCCGAACTGGTTTGGGTTTTAGAGACCTCTTATCGCTTCGAGAAGAACGAAATTGAGCACGTGCTGGACACCTTACTGCGAAGTAAAGAACTGGTGATTGAGCGAGCGGAAATTGTCGCGCAGGCGTTGCGAACGTTCAGCGCCAGTCGCGCCGATTTTGTCGACTGCCTCATTGAGCGCTGTGGCTACGCCGCGGAATGTCAATACATCGTCACCTTCGATCGGCCTGCGGCGGGTACTGCGGGAATGAAGCTGCTTCGCTGATCCCATCAAAATTGAGTCGGAAGGCAGGACGGTGCTGTAGGCTTATCAGTTCCATATGGCCACCCAATCCCTCGACCGCCGCCTTTCCAGCCTTGAAGCCGCCCGCTATCAGTTCGCTCCCCAGGCAGCGGCACGGCTTCTTCGGCTGCTTCGTGCGCTCGAAGCCGCCCGCTTCCCTGACCCGTCTGCGCTGATCCGCTTCCATGAAGCACTCCTATTTCTACGCGCCTTTCCGCAGAACGCCGCCGTGCTGCGCCCCGTCGAGCGCATCCTTCGCAACTTCCACAAAAAGATTGAGGCCTTGCAACGAGGCGGCGCAGACATGACCGCCTTCGACACCTTCGAAGTATTCCGGCATCGCGGGCACGACGATGGAAGATACTCTCAGCTTCGATGTCGCGCGCTGGCTGCTGCGGCGAATGCCGGATCAAGTCGAAATCGCCTGGGACAACTACGAGCCGGGCCGCGAACTGGGCACGACTGGACCACGATTCATGCCGCTCCTCGAAGACGACGCCTATGTCGAGGCTGATACACCGTGGCGGCGTTGGCTGGAGACAGCTGCCGGCGCAAGCGGAAAAAGAACGGCCCACGTCGAGTCTCGGACTCCCGCATGGCTCATCAATCGCTTCGAGAAATTGCCGCTTGCCCAATCCGCAAAAAGCCGAACTCTACGAATCTCTGCGCATCCCGCTGCGCTGGAGCCTCGGCAACTCTCCGATCTCGCGTACTCGCAACTGGAAACCCGTTCGCACGATCTTCTATCATCGGAGCCCGCTCATCAGCCGCAGCCAAGTCTCGATCGCCGAGGAGTTAGCCAAGCGCCCTCCATCGTTCAAGCGCCTTTCCTTGCGCGAGGGCAACGCCATCGTCGAGATGATCCGCGAAGTCATGCTCGTCCGCTATCGCGAACTCTACGGCACAACGTTGGCCGACCCGCGCTCCGTAGTGCGCGCGGATCTTGGCGATAATGAAACCGCCCGCGGCGTATCTATCTATCTCTGGAGTCTTCCGCCCGAGCGGCGTCTGCCGCTGCGCGCTTATGTCGCGGGATTGACGCTGAAAAACGGCGTCCCCATCAACTACATCGAAGCCATCGGCCTGTGCGAGTGGATGGAGGTCGGCTTCAACACCTTCTACACCTTCCGCGGCGGCGAAGCAGGATGGATCTATGCGCAGGTGCTGCGCTCGCTCTGCGCGTATATGGGAACGACCGTCGTGTCCGTCTATCCCTATCAGCTCGGACACGACAACGAGGAAGCCATCGAATCGGGCGCTTTCTGGTTTTACCGCAAGCTGGGATTCCGGCCCGGGCGCGCGGATCTGCTTGATCTGGCCAAGCGCGAAGAGAAGAAAATCGCCGCCGATGCCACGCCGGGCAAAAGTATCGCACGCCTGCACGTACGCTAAGGCGGCTTGCCGCTGGACACGTCTTTTATGACCTGCCCGGCGCTGAACTTGGCGCCTGGGATCGCTTCTCGACTCGCAACATCGGATTATGGGTGAACCAGCGAATGGCTCGCGACTTCAGGGGAGACGCCGACCGCATGCGCGAGCAATCGAGACGCGCGCTGGAACGAAGTTTATTTCCGGAGAGGCGCCTCAGCACATCGAAATGGACTCCGCTCGAAAAAGCAGCCTTCGATAATTTCGCGCTCGTATTAGCCGATGAACCAGGATTGCTTGCCTGGACACGAAGAAGAAAAAGAAGACCTGACCCGAGATCATCCGCGCCAAAGCGAAACCCGACGAAATGCTCTACCTGCACTTGACGCAGCGGCATGCGCGGCTCCGGAACGCGTTGTTGTCGCTCACGTCATAGTTAGTGAGTGAATGAGCAAGGCCAGTGAATAACCTCCAAACCACGGATGAGGCGATCCTCAAGTCACGCAATGCCAAAACGGGAACACCCAGGGGTGGTCGCCCCTTTTCGTGCCGTCACGCACGACAACAACCGTAAGATTAGGTAGACGCTCCTGTGCGACCGTCTCGCCCCCTCGCCGGCAGAGAGAGCAACTAGTAAGTCGGAGATATTCCAATGGCGGAACCCAAGGTTCTTCTTGTCGACGACGATAAGGATGAAGTTTTCCTGACACGACGATCTTTGGAAGCTAAGAACTTTAAGGTCGTTTCGGTAACCAGCGTCACCGAGGCTTTCAATCAGATCGCCGCGCAACCCTTCAATGTTTTGATTACCGATCTTCACATGCCGGACGCGGGCGACGGGTTCGCAGTGGTATCAGCCATGCGTCACACTCAGCCCAATGTGTTAATCCTGGTGGTGAGCGACTTTCCTGACGTGCAACGAGCCATGGCCGCAATCCTTCTGGAAGCAGACGCGATTCTCGTAAAGCCCTGCAGCGCTGACCAAGTGGTTGAACTACTGCAAAAGAAATTGCTGGAGCCGAGATCGCTTCCAAAAGCGCCCAAGGAAAGCGTCGCCTCCATTCTGGAGCGTGACGCCACCATCACGATGAACCGGTGGTTTGCCCGAATGGAACAATTCGGAGAATTGATCTCAATACCGTTGAGCGCGGAAGAGCGCCCTGCCCATCTTCCCGATATCCTGACGAACATCGCCACGCGCTTGCGGAAGATTCGGGAAACAGAGGCGATTGCCATCCCTTCTCCCGCCGCGGTCGCGCATGGTCAGCTCCGCTTTCGTCAAGGCTATACTGCGTCCCTCATCGTGCAGGAATCAAGAATTCTCCAGGTGTGCATCTTCGAAACCATCCAACGCAATTTGTCCTGCGTGGATTTCGGATCCGTACTGCCGGACATCATGCTCATCGCCGACGAGGTGGACTCTCAATTGGCGCAGAGTATCGATAGCTTCTTGACGTTGAAGCAAGGGCAAGCGCTCCGCGCGACCGTCTAAGATAACTTGGGTGCGCGACTTCTGGCATTCCTCGAAGGCGGCTTCCGCCCAAGACGACAACCGTCGATTCCCTCCGATATTCGGCATGTTCTAAGACGGAGTGAATGAGCGCGCGATCCGAAGTAAACCACGCCTCTCAGGCAGGTAGTCCACTTAACGCGGTAATCAAGCCCGCCCCGCAAATTCCCGCGTCTCGGTAGACACCTTGATCGCCTCCCCCTCTTTAATAAAGAGCGGCACCCGGATCTCGATCCCAGTTTCCAGCTTCGCGGGCTTGGTCACACTGCCGCTTGAGGTGTCCCCGCGCACACCAGGCTCGGTATAGGTTACACGCAGCTCGACATGGGTAGGCAGCTGCAGCCCGATAGGATTACCGTTGTATTTATGAATCTGGATGATCGCTCCTTCCAGGATGAAGTCCAGAGCGTCCCCCATCATCTCGCCGGACAGGGTTAGGGTTTCGAAGCTCTCCTGGTCCATGAAGTGGAAACCGGCTCCGTCGCTGTACAGGTAGGATGCCTCTACCATCTGGAGATCAGGCTCCTTGAACCGGTCACTAGCCTTGAACGTCTTGTCAAAGACCGCGCGAGTAAGAAGATTGCGCATCTTCAGGCGAACCAGCGTCTGGGCACCCCGGGCGGTAGGCGTGGAAACCTCCGCCTCCAGGCAGAGGTAGGGGACATTTTCGAGCTCGAAAAACATCTTGCGCTTTACGCCAATTGCATCGATCAGTGCGGCCATGATTTCCTTAGAGACGATTTCCTCAAAGACAGCCCCCAGAGCCGCCGGGTCTGACTGGGGCTTGCCGTCAGCCGACTTGTGAAACGCCAATAGAATAACAGCCGGGCCCCCATGATTCGGACGAGAAAACGCCATGTAAACGCCTCCTTCCAGCCTGATCTCTGGGCCATTTTGTCGCATCCCCCGCCTTCCCCTGCGCCCGCCCATTATTTTGAATTACTTAGCCTGTTTCTATCCCCGTCCGCCGGGTCCGACGCGCCAAGTTGTCTCACACCATCCCATCGCAGAAACACCGTAAAGTACTGACTACATTAGCGTTCCCGATAAACGATTGGCCCGCCGATTGCCCCTAGATAGCCGGCGGGAAGGGCGTGAGCTTGGCGTCCTTCCAACAATCGCCACCAAAACTTATGAGCAACGAAAACAAAATGTTGATGCCTAACCGACGCAAGGCTGATTCGGTTGGCGCTACGTGGGGCCAACGAGTACTTGGCCTAGTAGCGCTGGCCGCTCTGGCAGTGCCGTCATACGCGGATAACCCGCGCACGCTGGATGGCGACGCACCCGCTTTCCACGCGCGCAAATTTTCCTCCGACGTCAACCGCCACATCGGCCAGAACGGCATGGTCACGGTAATCGTCCAATACCGCGCCATGCCTAACGCTACTGCGCTATCGAATCTGAAAGGCCGCGGTGCCACGCTTCGCAGCAAGTTTCAGTCGATCCGAGCGGTCACGCTGCACGTTCCGGCCAGCATGCTGGCGGAACTCTCGAACGATCCCAACGTGGTCTATGTCACGCCCGACCGTTCGTTCCACATGACCGCCACCCCGCAGACTGAGCAGTTTGCCAGCGCAGTCGAAGATGATATCGCAGCCTCAACCTACGCGCTGGATGGAACCGGCGTTGGCGTTGCAGTCATCGATAGCGGCATTTCCGATCACGGTGACTTGCACAAGGGCAGTCCGAGCCGCGTGGTTTATAGTCAGAGCTTCGTGGCCGGCGATAGCTCCACGAATGACCAGTACGGACACGGAACGCACGTGGCGGGCTTGATCGGTGGTTCGGGCGCTGGCTCCGGCAATGGCAATGGCTACGGAGCGAATTTTGCGGGCATGGCGCCGGGCGTCAACTTCATTAACCTGCGCGTGCTCGACCAAAACGGCTTCGGCACCGACAGCCAGGTAATCGCGGCCATTCAGCAGGCGATCGCGCTCAAGAACACTTACAACATCCGCGTAATCAACATGTCGCTCGGACGTCCGGTGTTCGAAACCTACACTCTAGATCCGGTTGACCAGGCTGTGGAAGCTGCCTGGAAAGCTGGCATCGTGGTAGTAACTGCCGCGGGCAACAGCGGACGCTACGCCCCGACCAACGGTTTTGGCACGATTGGCGTTCCCGCCAACGATCCGGCCGTAATCACGGTCGGCGCCACTATGACGCAGGGTACGCTGACCCGAGTCGACGACAAAATTGCCAGCTATAGTTCGAAGGGTCCGACCGCCATCGATCACATCGTGAAGCCCGACCTGGTTGCGCCCGGAAACCGGCTGGTCTCCTTGCGCGTCAACGGCAGCACGTTGGATACAACCTATCCGCAATACGAAGTTGCCCCGAACAATGGGAACTCCGCGAAGTACTATGTCTTGAGCGGAACTAGCATGGCCACGCCCGTGGTGAGCGGGGCGGTTGCGCTCATGTTGCAGCAGAACCCGGCCTTGACCCCCGATCAGGTGAAAGCACGCTTGATGAAGACGGCATGGAAGGGCTTTAACCAATTCTCCTGGTCACTCGATGGCTGGGGAAACAACTACAACAATGAGTACGACCTCTTTACCTACGGAGCGGGCTATCTGGACGTGAATGCCGCTCTCGGCAACACCGACCTCGCCAACGGTTTGGCCTTCTCGCAGACCGCGTACTTCAACCCTAACGGCTCGGTTACAGTGAAAAACACCGTACCCGGATCCGCGTCGCCCTTTGCGGGCGTCAGCGTCGTTTGGGGGGCGGCTTCGGTGGTCTGGGGCAACTCCGTGGTTTGGGGTGTCAACTGTCTTTCTGCCGATTCCGTAGTTTGGGGAGCGACCAGCGTGGTCTGGGGGTCGACTTCTGCTATGACTGGCACCAGTGTAGTCTGGGGCGCCACTTCCAACGTTGCAAGTGCGACGTCAGCACTGAGCGACGGAGACAGTGGAGACAATTAACCGACGGAGATCACATCGGAGATTACCCATGACAAACACTATGCCCATCAAAGCGAAAGTGATGATCGGAATGGTAGCTGTCGCGAGTTTGTGCTCCCTGTCGTTCGGAGTTACAGACCGCCATCTGCCAGCCTGGCCTCAGTTGGCGCTTCTCATGATTGCCGCGGTATTGACCTCGCGGCTCAAGGTGAAGCTGCCCGGTATGACGAGCACGATGTCTGGCAATTTGCCCGTCATTCTTCTGGGAGTCATGCAGCTCGGATTGCTCGGTAGCCTGCTGGTAGCTGTAACAGCGGCTCTCGCCCAGTCCTTCGCTTCCTCAACCAAAATGAAACCGGTTCAGGTCCTGTTCAATACCTGCACCCTGATGAATGCCTGCGGACTTTCCTACTTCATTTACCACAGCCGTTTGTTGACGGTGCACGTAAGCGGACCAGCGATCGCGCTGGTGGCATCCGCGGTAGCCTACTTCGTGGCCAACACTTTGCCCGTAGCCGGCATCATCGGACTGACCGAAGCCTCGAACCCTGTCGCCATCTGGCACAAGGTTTTCCTGTGGTCGCTCCCGAACTACGTAATCGGTGCGGGATTGACTGCCCTGGTTTCCCTCTTCACCTCAGCAGCCGGTGTGGCAACGCTAGGCACGATGATGGTTGTGTTGTTCGGAGTCTACAAGTCTTACAAGGTATATGTAGCGCAAGCCGAACAATCCACGCCGAAGGCCATGACCATGGCCGCCGGCCACTGAACGAAATACCCTCTCGCCGCGCGCAGCCTGACGGCTGCGCGCTTTTTTTTGTTTGCGGGCTCAATTACCCGAGGCTAAGAATTACTTGTCCGAGGATCGCAATGTCCACTTACAATCGGAGACTCGCGGAGTTCGACAGCTCGCGGAAGGAGGCCCCTGTGAGCGATGTGGTTTACGTTTCCAAATCCCGCATAGAACGGAAAGTCGGTCCAGTTCGGGTAGCGTACCTGCCAGGCGAGCCGAATCCTGTCACGTTCAGCGTGCATGGAGCGATCGCAGAGCACTATAAAGTGGATCCGGCAAAGCTCGGTGAGCAGCATAGTTCCACCATCGATTACGTGATCGCGGCGACGGCCGGTTGAATGATGGGGACCTTCGGAGGTGCGCTGGAAGCGCGCCAAATCGATGCCAGCCAAGGACGCCTAATAGCGGACGTTACTGGCGAAGTGGAACAGGAACAAGGCGTGCTGGTGATCCGGCGTATCCACGTTGCCCTGAAACTCGCGGCGCCCGAATCGGCCCGTCCAACCGTGGAAAGGGTCCACGGAATCTATGCCCTGCGTTGTCCTCTATATCGTACGTTGCACAACACTATCGCTCTTACGTCGTCTTACGAATTGGTGCCGTGAACCTCAGACCGGTCCCCGCCGCCTTGCGCCCAGCGTGCCTTGTAGGCATACACGACCGCCAGCAGCGGCGGAGCAAGCAGTACTCCCCAAAACGGAATCACGAAGCCGAGAACGATCGGCGCAAGGATAGACAGCCACATCGGCACGCGCGCAACTCGCCGCATGATGTAGGGCTGGAGCAGAAAGCCATCGACCACCACGATGACCCCATAGACAATCAGCACGCAGAGGGGATGACGCCAGTCTCTCCACGCCAGGGCTGAGGCGAGCAGCGGACCCAGTAATCCCAGGATCGGGCCGAGGTGCGGGATGATCTGCAATACTGCGGCCAGAGTTGCCCAGAGCGGCGCCCATGGAACGTGGATCATCCACAGTCCAACCAGCCACAGAATGCCGACGGCCAGGGAATCCTGAAGCTGCGCGATCGCCCAGCGGCGGAGCGCCGATGCGGTCAGCCGGAGATGGTCGTTAACCGTCATGGTCGAGCGCTATCGTCCTTAATCGCGGTCGGCAATAATGGGCGACCGTTGGTTTGATGCGTCACCGTGAGGATAGAGTTCGGAACTTGTCGGCGAACTCTGCGGGCATTCGTGGGGTGGCTCCGGCTTGCGAGCAGACGTAGCGCGCGACACCATTCGCAAAAGAATTGATTTCGTCGAGATCCAGATTGTGGAGCAGGCCGAGAACCAGAGCCGACGCGAAGGAGTCGCCAGCACCGACCGTGTCCACGACCTTGACGGGGCGGGACGAGCAATCTGAAAAGCGGTCGTCACGATAAAGCAGGCTGCCATTGGCTCCTCGCGTCAACGCAATCACGCGCTGACTCGCCGGGAACGGTTTGCTCTTCTCCGGACCTAATCGGTGCGATAACTTCTCGATTTGATTCTCGATTGAACCGCCCAATTCAAACATCTGGCCGAGGACCCGGAGTTCATCGTCATTTAATTTCAAGACGTTTGCGACGCCTAGAGACTGCTCAATCACCTCACGCGAATAGTATTGCTGCCGCAGATTGATATCAAAGACTCGCAGCGCGCTCTTGGGCGTGTCCATCACCACTTGCTGAATTGTTTTGCGCGAAGTTGCGCTCCGTTGAGCGAGGGTTCCAAAACAGATTGCGTCAGCCTCACTTGCAACGGCTTGGGCGTCGTGGGTGGCTGTCAGGTGATCCCAGGCGACGTCTTCCTGAATCGTGAAATGAGCCACGCCGTCTCCACTCAGGCTCACTTTGGCTGTCCCTGTCGGCGCCGCATCTTCTTGAAGTGTCGTTGTAGGCAGACCCAGTTCGCGGAACTGGCGTAGTATTTTGCGTCCCAGGTCGTCCCTCCCGACTCTCGTGATGACGTGGCTATTCGCTCCGAGAGAATGCGCGTGGTAGGCAAAGTTCGCCGGCGCGCCGCCCATTTTGGGGCCCGTGAGCAGCAGATCCCAAAGCACTTCACCGATCCCGACGACATTAAATTTCGTTTTCAAATTCAGTCCGCTGTTTTCTTCGATCGTCGCGAAGTCGATTCCCAGCGCTTTGAATCTGCTCGAGAGGCTGTAATCTTACGCCGCGTCTCGGCTTGTGCGCTCGAAGGGGAGCTTCCTACCAAGAACAGCCCCGGTACAAAAGGCGGGGCAGCACAACCACCATACAATATTTCTTTCGCTCGTTCGTCTACAGGGGTGGATGGACGCGGCGCTTAGAAAACAGTGGCCGATGGTGGAGCAAGACCAACGCATCTCCGAAGCGGTCGTGCGCGAGCAGTCGCGCCTGCGCAATTTTATTCGGCGACGCGTGGCCGATCCCGGCGACGCCGAGGATATTCTCCAGGAGGTTTTCTACGAATTCGTCGAAACTTACCGGATGATGAAACCGGTGGAACACGTTACCGGTTGGTTGTACCGGGTTGCCCGCAACCGGATCACGGACCTGTTTCGCAAGAAGAGCCGCGACCCTGTGCGGAACGAAGCCATCGGCGGCACACAGAACGATGGAGGAAACGGCGAGGAGCGTTTGCTCGAGGAACTCCTTCCTTCTTCCGATGCTGGACCCGACGCAGTCTACGCTCGCAGCGTGCTTGCTGGAGGAGATCGACGAGGCGCTCGATGAATTGCCGACCGAGCAGCGCGAGGTATTTATAGCGCATGAACTGATGGGCTACAGCTTCAAGGAAATCTCGGCGCAAACGGGGGTCAGTGTAAACACGCTCCTTTCGCGCAAGCACTATGCGGTGTTGCATCTGCGCGAGCGCCTTCAGGACGTCTACAACGAGTTTATGAAGCCATAAGACCGAACCTCGAACTGGACAATTGACCGAAAGTAGGAACCGAACTATGAATGGAAATCGGGTTGTACGCGGAGTGCAGATTGCTTGTTTTGCAATTGTCTGTCTGATCGTGTTTACGTTTGCCGTCCGGGCGCTTTGGAACTGGCTCATGCCGGCGCTCTTTGGCTGGCACGTTATCACCATCTGGCAGGCGGTCGGAATTTTGATTCTCAGCAAGATTCTATTCGGCGGATTCCGTGGCGGACCCCGCGGGGGCTGGCGATCGCGCCGAAGGATCATTGAGCGCTGGGAGAAGATGACGCCCGAAGAACGGGAGAAATTCCGCCAGTCGATGCGGGGACGCTGCGGACCGTTCGGCGCTTCCGCCGCCGAGCCCAAGGCCTGAGCGCGCTCAGCGCGGCACTCTGCCGCCGCCACTTTGACTGGAAGACAATTCAGGAGCTTATCGTGCTACGTGTGAAGAGTGAAGAGGTCGGTGATTCCGTCGTTTTGCATTGCGCCGGGAGGATCGTTCGGGGCGACGAGGTTGCTCTCTTGTGCGCGGCAGTCAGGCAGCGCGGGCAGAAACATTGTTCTTGATCTCGGCGAGGTGGACGCCATTGATGCCGCCGGAGTCGGCGCTTTGATTTCCCTACAGGCGGCCGGGATTTATCTTCAACTCATGAGGCCAACCAAAGCGGTGCGCGAGTTGCTGCGAGTTACCAAGCTGGACTCGGTTTTCGAAATCTGCGCCTCTCCACCGGCGGTGGGGGATAAAGGTGATGTGCAATCCACTCGTGCCGCGTTGACCCTCTTGCCCGCGTAATCGGCGGGCGCTCCCGACACGCGGACGTGAGTGTCCGCGCTACTCCGCGCACTGACATGATAAGATTTTCTAGCGTGCGGAAGTGGTGGAACTGGCAGACACACCATCTTGAGGGGGTGGCGCCGAAAGGCGTGGGGGTTCAAATCCCCCCTTCCGCACCAAGCTTGGCCCCTTTGCCCATTGACCTTGACGGTCGCGGGATGACAAACTAGTCATCAAGAGAAGGCCACCATTCGGCGGAAATGCCGAATTCCCGAGACTGAAATCGACACGGGAACATAGAGCGGGCGGGAGCCCGAAGGGAGTTTTGTTGGCATGATCACGATTCTGATCACGATCATTCACGTACTGGTCTGCTTCTTTCTGATTGCAGTGGTGTTGCTACAAAGCGGCAAGAGCGGCGACTTGGCCGCTGCCTTCGGCGGACAGGGGAGCCAGACCGCATTTGGCCCGCGCGGCGCGGCATCGGCGCTTTCAAGAGCGACGACCTGGTCGGCTGTTATCTTCATGCTCACCTCGATGACGCTGTCGATCTATGCGTCACGGCGAGCTGGACCCACGTCCGTGTTTTCGGGCGTAAAGCCGTCGCAGACAAAGTCGCAACCGGCTCCTTCGGCGCCGCCGGGTGTGCCGGCAAATCAGGCTCCAACGCAGAAGTAAAGTTGCCAGTCGTCAATTCTTAGTAAATGTTTCCTTCCGCCGCAGTTCATACTGGCGCGCTCCGGTCTTGCGTCTCGATTGGCAATGGAACCGACTCAAGAAAAGGCTTTGGCAATGCCGCGTTGGATTGCTTTTGTTTGATTGGGTCGCTTTTGATTTAACTGAAAACTGACAACTGAAAACTGAAATCTACTTCAGAAACGGATTCTCTTCCCGCTCCTCGCCAATCGTCGTCGCCGGGCCGTGTCCCGGAATCACCCTGGTCTCGTCAGGCAGCGTCAACACGCGGTCATGCAGCGACCGCATGATTTTTTCAAACGAACCCCCGGGAAGATCCGTCCGGCCAATGCTGCGCGCAAATAATGTGTCACCGGCGATCAGCATCTTCTCGGCAGGAAAATAGAGGCACACGCTGCCCTCCGTATGACCCGGCGTGTGCAGAACGTTGGCAGCAAGTTTACCCGCGCTCAACTTCTGGTCGTGCGCCAGGCCGGCTTCGATCTCCACGTCGCCCGGCGGTTTCATGCCCAGCCAACTGGCCTGCACGTCGAGCATCTTCAGCAACGCATAGTCATTCTGATTGAGCAGAATCGGCGCGCCTGTCTTTGCCCGCAACTTCATCGCTCCGCCCACGTGATCGATATGCGCATGGGTGATGACGATCTGCTTCACCTGCAATTTGTGCTGGTCGATGATGGCGACGATATCGTCGATGTCATCGCCGGGATCGATGACCATCGCCTCATGCGTGGTCTCGTCGCCGATAACCGAACAATTGCACTGCAGCGGGCCGACGGGCAGAATTTTGTGGATCATGCTTAGAAATCTACCACGGCTAAGCTTGGCTATTGCAGATTGCAGAGGTCAGATGGCAGAAGTAAAACCACGCGACCAACACCTCAAATGCATGGAGAGGCCCCGTTAGACCGAGGTTTCCACCTCTGCAATCTGACCTCTACATTCTGCAATCGGTTTCTACCTCTGGCCTCTGACCTTACTACGATGCCGCCACCATCTTTCCCGTCTTGCTCTGATCTACCCGGAAGCGCAGCAACGCTGCGATGTTGCCGGCCCGGTCCAGATCTTCATGATCCTTCAGGGTGAACAACTCAATGTCCTGCCGGATGGCCATCGGAATAATTGCGTCGCAGACATCCTCGAGTTCGCGCGTGGCGTGTCCGCAGGCCACGCAGGTTGGCACAAGGTGTGCATTGAGATGGCCGCAGTGCGGGCATTCCACGGCGCGAGCCGAATAATTCTCGCCTAAAAACAGGCTCTGCACTTCGCCGACTTCCAGTGCCTCCAGGACACGCCGCAAACCGGTCACGCCGCGGCCGTTGGCCTTGGCGAAGTCGATCGCTTCGTGCACTTTTGACGACGCTCGCTCCAGATTCCACTTTTCGAGCACGCCGTTGGCGCGATCTCGAATCTCCTCGTTCGAAATGTTGGGCACATCGGCCGAGAAGCGCCCAATCAGCCGCTGTTTCAAATAAGGATGCAGATGGGGCTCAAATTCAGGCCAATTCACATCGTGGCATCCCACGATCAGCCGCTCCCAAATTCCCTTCTCAAAATCCGCGAGCAGCCGATCGGAGACCGCCTTGTAATGCTGCAGCACTTCCTCGGCGACGCGACGCTCGGCGTGCCCCGCTTCGTAACCGTTGTAGCCGTAACTTGTGGCGCTATGCGAGATGCGGCTAGAAATGGATGCACTCTCGCGCAGATCATCGAGGCGCAAGTCAAAGACGCGGCCGCGCTGCTTATCGACCACAGCGACGCAGAGGGTGGGCACGCTTCCAAGGAGCGCCGCCAAGGGCTTGAGCTGAAAACGCGGCTGTAGATAAATGTGTGTCGTTCCAAGGCGCGGGGGCAGGTCGTATTCCTTCCAGACGTTCTGGGCAGAACAGGCAAACACGGCTTTCCCGCGCGATTGGCCGCGCAGGTTCGTGGCCAGTTCGATCACGCGATCGAGGTCGGCGTGGACCGATCCATTTTTACCCTGCGCACCGGCGCTCTGGAGCGCCTGCTTCACTACGTCTTTTGCAACAATCCCCTCGCTGCGATGAGACTTATCCTGCGGCGGGTCCGGTTGAAAATAAAAACTCAGCGCGGACGCGCCTTTCGATTCGTCCGCCTGAAAGGCAGCTAATTCACGGATTTCTTCCCGTGTCATCATCTTTATTTCTCCTTATTATTTCGATGCGGAAGAGCGCGAACGTGAAGCTTGAGAAGCCAAAGATCGAGAAGCCGGAATTCGAGGAGCAACGACGAGGTTTTTCTTAAACTCTCTGGCCAGGTTGGGAGCGTTGCGCACGCACTCGCGTGCCCGCTGCACAGATTCTCGAACCGCATCGGAACGCCGCCCGGTGATGGAGGCAATTTCATTGAACGAGAATCCTTCAAGGCCGTAGAGAAGAAAAGCTTCGCGGTCGGCACGATCCACCCCATCGAGCGCGACTTGCACCAGCGCCACCATCTCATCGGAGTAGGCGGTTTGCTCAGGGCTAGCCACGCGCCGGTCGGCGATCGCGCTCTCTCGCGTCCAGTCCTCGTCGGCCTGATGAAACTGGAGCACGGGCTCATCCGACGCCTGCACGTTTTGCCGCCGCCGGCTGCCTTCCAGTCGCACCGGCGACTCGAGTTCGTGCAGCCGCGCCGTCATTTCGGCAATCGCTTCCAGCGCCAGCCGATAGAGCCAGGGCTCAAGCGCCAGCTTTTCTGGGCGATCATCGTCTCCGAGCGCGCGGGCGATCACTTCATTGACAACCTCAGGCGCGACCAGCCCATCGCCTGGTTGCTCTTCTTCCGATTGCCGAAAATAAAGTTGGCGATCGACGAAGCGCTCGAGGCGCGCAAGATTGGCGTTGACGTACGAGCCGATGTCGTCGGCCGAGATCGTTGGGGCGTGGACGGAGGCCAATGTCTGCTCGAACGGCACGCCCGGTTCGGGGGTATCCTGCGACCCTCCGCGCCAATGCCGCCAGCGATGGCTCGCGCGCAGCAGCCCTTTGTGGCGGTTGATCTGATGGATCAGGTCATCGAACGCGGTCTTGATCGCGGCTTTCGGGCTGGAAGCTTTTTTGTCCGCAGCCAGCTGGCCCGAGGGCAAGCGCAGGTTCAGCGACACTTCGATTCCTTCGCGCAGGGAGTTCTGCTCCACGGTTGCCTTTAGATGGACCAGTTCCGGCCGGAAAACTTGCAGCCGTTTCTGAATCTTCTCAAGCTGGTGGGCGATTTCTTTTTCGATGTTGGGAGTTTTCGGGATCTTATAACTGACTTGAACGTTCATGTTTCGAGCCTCGAACGCGGAAGAAGGTTCCGTGAAGCTGCGATCCTGACAAGACAATTGTACACCCGTCGGGCAAGCGTGGAAGCTACTCAGTCGGGCAAACGACGGCTACGAAAGTGGGCGTCTTAGTCCATATTCCACGCATTCGCACGGATGAGGCGAACCGCTAAAAAGAAAAAGCCTAATCCGCGTGCATCCGTGTGACTCCGCGGGGCATGAAGTTGCGCTACCCTTTTCATCGGGTCTACTTTGCCGATTCCTCCGGCAATTTTGGGATGGGCGGGAAGTCCTGCGAGAATCCCTGCAACAAAGGCGTCGTCACTTCCGACCGGCGTACGCCGTCGTGAACCAGAATCGTGTGCGGCTCGCCCTTTTCATAACCCTCCCACAGAGAAACGCCCGCGTACGCGCCATCTTTGCGCAGGATGTAGTAGGTCATGTCGACAAACTTGAGCTTCACCATATCTCCGTTGTAATTGCGCACGATACGCTTCAGCGCGTCCATGCCCGCTTCACGCGGAGACATACCGCACCGCATATTTTCGACAATTGTGTGGGCTCCGGCGACTTTGATGTTTTCTTCTCCGCTGCCGGTCGCGCCCGCCGAGCCTATGTCCTGATCGGTATAGCAGCCGGCGCCGATGATCGGCGAGTCGCCAACCCGGCCCGCCATTTTGAAGGCGAGACCGCTCGTCGTCGTAGTCCCGGAAATTTCTCCTTTCTCGTTTAATGCCGAGCAGTGAATGGTGCCGGTCGGTGGAAACAGCACGTGCCGGATCGCGGCCCTGCGGTACTCGGGCTCAATATTGAGCGCCACAGCCCGTTCCTCGAGATGACGGAGGCGTTGCTCCCAGAGCTCTGATTGCGACCCGAGTGCGGGCGGCTTCCAGTTTGGATCGGCCAGCCCCGGACCCCACCAGTCTTCATTCGAGTGAATTTCTTTCCACAGCACCCAGACTTTACGAGCATGTTCGGTCAGTAGATTTTCGCGCGGAAATCCCATGGCCACGGCAAAGCGCTCGGCGCCCTCGCCCACCAGCATCACGTGGCCGGTATGCTCCATGACGGCCTTCGCGACCATGGAAACATTCTTGATGTTACGAACGCCGCCGACCGAGCCGGCGCGTCGCGTCGGCCCGTGCATGCAACATGCATCGAGTTCGACCACGCCGTCCTCATTCGGCAAACCGCCGAGTCCAACGTAGTTGTCGTTCGGATCATCCTCCGGGCCCTTAACGACACGGATCGCCGCATCCAGCGTGTCGCCACCACTCTTCAAGAATGCAAACCCATCATCGAGATAGTTGAACCCATTGTGGGCGCAAATGATGATCGGCCGCTTGGCCGGGCGAGACCCTTCGGCCCGCGCGGCATCCTGTGCATTGTCCCTCTCCTTGCTATTCGAAGCGTTCACGCCTGTGGCGAGCGAAGCGACCACTGCGGATTCGATAAATCCCCGGCGACTGATGGGCATGCTTTCTCCTTAAGCGAACTCGCGAGGATAACACGAAGCTGCGACGCGAACCATTTCACCCCGAGACCGAGAGCAGGCGCAGCAAGTGCGCAATGCCTTCGCGAAAAGTGTGCGGTTGAGTTATCAGGCTCAGCACGAGATGGCCTTCGGTGGCGAAGTCATAGAAGTGTCCGGGATGCACGTTGACCTGAGCGTGCCGCAGCAAACGGATGGCGAGGTCTTCGTCGCTTTCGAGGGCGGGCACGCGCAGCACGGCGTACCAACCTGCCTCGACTTCCAAGCGCGTGCAGGCAGGGTGCGCGACGAGTTGACGATCGAGCTCGGCGAGGTTGGAGCGCAGGCGATCCAGCAGAATGGGCTGGATCTGCTTGCGGAGTTCGAGGAACGCTGGGGCCGCAAGCTGCACGGGCGTGTTCATGGAGAGAAAGGTATCGGCGATGACTTCGAGGCGCGCGCCTGCGTCGGCGACGAGATTAGCTGGGCCGTTTGCGATGAGCCAGGCAAGCTTCATCTGCGGCAGCGCGGAGATCTTTGAGATACCACTTAACGTGAAGGTGAGAGCCGCGTCGTTGGCTGCGAAGCTGGGACGCGACTCGCCGTCGTGCGCGTAGTCGAGGAACACTTCGTCGACGATTAGCGCCGCGCTGCGGTCACGGCAGAAAGCATTGAGCGCGGCGGTTTCCGCGGGCGAAGCGTATGAGCCTGTGGGATTATTCGGATGGACCACAATTATGGCGCGCGTCCGCGGCGTCGCTGCTTTGTGGAGGGAGTCGAAGTCGATTTGCCATCCGTGATCGTAGATCAGCGGATAGGGCACGAGCTTGACGTCGGAGAGATCGGCGAGGAATTCGAAGAGCGGATAACTTGGCTTTGGGACGAGAATCTCGTCTCCCGGATTGCAGAGCAGACGGAAGACGTACGAATAGGCTTCGCTCGTGCTGGTGGTTAGGACGATTCGTTCGGGGTCGAGGTCGAAGACACGATGGGCTTCGCGATAGTAACGGCAAACGGCATTGCGAGCCGAAAGCAGGCCGCGAGGCTGCGGATCGTAGCGGAGAGCTTCGGGATTGACCAGCGCTCCAACGATGGTTTCTGCGTCCGGGCAAATGCCAGCTTCGGTTGGGTTGGAGATGGTGAGGTCGAAGATCTCCTGGGCTGAAGCATGGACTTCGCGCAGGACGCGAGTTAGCGCGTTTGGAGCCAGTTGCCAGTTGGTGCGGTTGGAGAACATCGGGAGCAGGACAGTTTACGCTACTCTCAAGCAGATGTTTACTAGTCGGTACAGGGAGACCCCTCCGATCGATCTTTTAGAATCATTAAGTTAGAGAGATTATCTCTGGAGATCTATGAAAAATAAGGAGTTACAGCGGCGACTTGGCGTGCATTTCTGTCAAGAGGGGGAAGTCGTACTTTTTCATGTAAGTGATTGTTTCTGAAGGAGATATATTGTGGCCCGGAGTGTCAGGACGGGTAGTTACTCTTGATATAATAAGAATAGATAGAGAAAAATGCAGCGCGGCCTCCGGGTCGCGCTTTTTTTTGCCGCCGAGGTCTTTTGTTTGCCTAAAAGAGCCTGGCGGCTTTGTTTTGGGGAGGCGGGATATGGCGGTGGTCGTGGCGAGTATGCGGCGATGCGGACACATTCGAACGAACGGGACGCAGTGCGGGTCGCCGGCGCTAAGGGGAAAGAAGCTGTGTTACCAGCACCTGCGAGTGAAGCCGGAGCGGGTGAAGGTGAGGGGCCGCGATGGAAAGACGAGCGAGATCGTGGTGCCGCTGCTGGAGGATGCGCACTCGATCCAGACGATGGTGCGGCAGGTGATGGTGCTGATGCTCGGCGGGCGGATTGAGGGAGAGATGTCGGGGCGGCTGCTGTATGCGCTGCAAATCGCGTCGGCCAATCTGGCGAGGATGCGGGAGGAGGCGCCGCGTCCGGTGCAGGTGGTGGTGGATGTGGAGCGGGTAGGAGAGACTCCGCTGGGAATGACGCCGTGGTCGGGGAAGCCGGGCGGGCACGAACCGGAGGAGGTGGTGGACAAAGTGGTGGCGCGGACGAAGCGCGCGATTCGGGCGGAAGAAGAGAGCGAGAGGCGGGCGGAAGAGAATCGGCTGATGAAAGACCAGCTTTCGCAGATCACGGAAAAGATGGAAAGCTACGGCGAGGAGGTGGAGAAATGGATCGCGAAGAAGGATGCGACGGCGGGTGACTTGAGGGGGGTGGTCATGACGATGAAGGGAAAGATGGAGGAGGTGGCGGACGCGAACCTGCACGAGTGCACGCTGTATGACGCGACGCTGCTGGACCAGGACGAAGCGGAGGAATGGAGGAAGGAAAGGGCGAGGAGGAACACGGATACGGATCGGCAGGTTCGGGAGATCATGAAACGGCATCGGGAGTGAGGTCGGGGGATGTTTCGTCATTCGCGCGCGGAAGGTGATTGGGTCGGAATTCTTTGGGCGGAGTGAAGTGTCTAAACTCTCGCTGCCGGCTGCGGTGGTTCCCACCCCTTCGACAGGCTCAGGGCAGGCTCTAAAATCGCACAGAACGCGATTTTAGAATGGGGCACCCTCGGGGGGAATGGTGCACGGGAAGATCGTTAAAGGTGGGCCGCCCGCCAGCTTCCATCTTTTTGTGCAAGGTATAGCATATTCATGCCTATGCGTCGCCTCCTTTATTCGCTCAAAAAGCAATTCCACACATTCGATCTACTCCCCGCTTATTTCAGAGAAGTTCGCCTTCACTTCCTTGACGTTACTTGGGGGATTGGGGTTGGAGCCGGAGTGCCATACATGATTTTTGGACTCTATTCGCTGTTCAAGACTCCACCCCCCATTGCAAATTGGTTGGCAATTGTCGGTGCGATATTTTTGTCTGGATACTACTTGTGGAGGGCAGATCATCTTCGACTACAACCGAAGTTGTGCATTTCAAATGTGGTTCGGGATGAGTGGTCAACGGGATTCCCAGCAAACGCTCCAAGCAAGGCGATTCTGTGGTATTTCCCGGTGAGCAATATCAGTGAAGGAACAACTATTACAGGGATCAACGTACAACTAAACAAAATTGAGCCTAGTGTCGATAATCTCGATTGGCTACCCGTTCATCTTCATATTAAGCATGACAACCCAAGCAGACCTGAAGATTCTGCAAAAACCTTTGACCTTAATCCTAACGATACCCGAAACGTAGATTTTGTGGCTGCGATTGCGCGTGGCGATACATTTGAACTTCGTCACATTCTTCCCCCTGTCATCAACCATCACGTCCCAAGACAGAAATATAGAATTCAGGTCATGGTAACGGCACATAATCTCCCGGCACTCTTTCGATGGTTTGAGGTGTGGGCGGACGATAACGAAGAACTTCAATGTCGCCTCATTGAACCTCTTGCGCAAGAGGTCGAAACATAGGATCGATACCAAGTTCGCGTATTTCGTGGGTGAGTATCACAAGGTTATGACGAAGATACGAACGCTGGCGGCGTAAAAGCGATGGTGCTGACGGTCGGGTACCCATGTCTCGAAAATCACGAGACATGGGGCACCCCTCGGTTGGGCAGTGCCAGCACAAAAACCCATGGGGTACGAGACCTGGGCCACCCCGCCGTACTCGGGGAAGAGCAGTTCCAACTGCACATCGTATTCCTTGCCCAGTTCCAGTTCTTCCTCCTGACCCGAAGCGGCTCGTACAGAGCACGACGTGTAAAGGTCACCTAGCTTGAGCTGCGGGTGGTAGATATCTGCTCGCGGTGGTGTTCTCCTACCACCCTCAGCCGTCGTAAGGAACCGAATGCGAGCGTTCAGGTGTCTCACTTTCCTCCCAGCCTGAGATTCTACTTGCATGGTTGGCGTAACATCCCGTGGGTGTTGAAAAAGTGTCTTTCCCCGAAAAACGGCCTCAAATTCGGGGATGGAAAATGTCTACCCGCATCGAGAAAGTCGCTTGTAAGTCATCCTGACGCAATCTAGTTTTCGCAGATTTCAGGAAAAAGAGTTTTTCAACAGCCACTCCCGTTTACACTCAAAACCACGGTCAGACGGTCAATGCATTATGAAAGGGCGCCCCGCTTCAGAAGGTCGAAGCTGGATAGGGCGCCGCCTCCGCTCCGCTGCGCTGTGCAGGGGCTTCGCTCCGCTACGGCGGCGAGAGAGTAACTGCAGTGGTGTGTGCGGCAGGAAAAAGGGCGTAGGCAAATCGGCTGGAGAATGGCACTTTACCTTGAGGGAAAGATAAGCGTTGGCACGAATGACCTTTCCCCCAAGGAGGCAACTCAAATGAGTCACGACGTCAAATATATCGGAATCGACGTGCACCAGGAAGCGATTGTGATCGCCGTCCTCAATGGCAGCGGGAAGCTGGTCATGGAAACCATCGTCGAAACCAAAGCCAGCAGCATTCTGCAGTTTCTCCACGGTCTACGGGGCGAGCTGCATGTGACCTGGGAAGAAGGAACCTGGGCGGCCTGGCTCTATGATCTGCTGCAGCCGCAGGTGCAGGAAGTTGTGGTCTGCAATCCGCGCCGCAATGCCTTATTAAAGGAGGGCAGCAAGAGCGACAAGGTGGATGCACGCAAGCTGGCCGACTTGTTGCGCACCGGAATGTTGCGACCGGTCTACCACGGAGAAAATGGACTGCGGACGCTACGCGAGTTGGGGCGCAGTTATCAGACCATCGGCAAAGATTTGACGCGAGTCATGAATCGCCTGAAGGCACTGTATCGAGGCTGGGGCATTGCCTGTGCCGGCACCCAGGTCTATGCCCCGCGCTATCGGGAGGAATGGTTGAGCAAGATTGCGCAAGCCGGCGTGCGCCGCCGGGCGGAGCTGCTCTATCAACAGCTGGATGGATTGCAGGCCTTGCGGCGAAACCTGCGACCCGAGTTTTTGGCCGAGAGCCGGAAACATAAGGCGGCGAAACTGCTGCGCCAGATTCCCTGCATCGGTCCGATTCGAGCCGCCCGCTTGATCGCGCTGATGCAAACCCCGCACCGGTTCCGCAGCAAGCGACAGCTGTGGACCTATAGTGGCCTGGGCATTGAGACGCACGACAGCGCGCAATTCCGCTTTGTCCGTGGACAATTGCAACGCTCCAAGAAACCCCAGCAGCTCCGTGGTCTCAATCGGAACCACAACCATGAGATGAAAGAGATCTTCAAGAGTACGGCCACCCGGGCCAGCTGTGGTAGGGGACCGTTCCACGATTTCTACGCGGCTTTGCTGGCCAAGGGGATGAAGCCGGAGATGGCTCGTCTGACGCTGGCGCGCAAGATCGCGGCCATTACTTTGACACTTTGGAAGAGAGGAGGAACGTTTCGACGCAGAACAACTGAAAACGCAAGCAGCTTGAGCATCGAACAGAACCCAGGTGATCTCCCAGGTTTTCATGCCTCGGTGGTGGCCAAATCGGTTCGTGCGATGCTCGGGTTCGAGGGAGAGTATCTATACGCTCATTAGGCGCTTTGTGTGCTGAAGTTTGGCACCGAGTCTCCGGGTCAATCCTATGCCCCCTCGGATAACCCAAAAAAGCTGTAGGCCTCGAGTCTCACATAGGATCTTGGTTGGCACTTTTAGCCAACGGTTAGCTTGCGTAGCTTCGTAACCGAACGGCGTCGAGCACCACTGCTTCATGAAACCGTCGAGTTGGGACAAACAACTGGGGTTGGCATCGCCGCTGAAATGCGCGGCGATCCAAAGCGGACAAACCAATAACCCCTCTAAGAGTGAGGTGGGGCTGGATGTAAGTCACCACGCCCGCATCTTCCCGAGGGGCGGGGAGAAGTTTTTTTCCTTGACATCCTCTTTCATAGGATGAGCGTAAACGCCTGGTTACGACAGTTACTCCATAGAGCCTCCAGCGCGGTGTCTAATCAGAAAGGGAAAGAAAGGTCGCTTTTCCACTTACACCCGCATGCGCCTGAAACTGAAATACGTCCTTCCGATTGTGCAGACGCTGTTGGCGGTTGCCCTCCTCATCTGGAACAGAGCCGAACCAGAAAGCTTCTATGGAACGCCTCTGCCCTTCAAACTTCTATGTTCTATCAATGCCCCCGTCGCACTGCTGCGCGAGCTGTTGTGGTCTCACCGCCTGTACGGCCGGTGGGATTACATACTTTTCGTTGCGGCTATTGGGGTGTTTTGGTATTGGGTGGCTTTGAACATCTATACGTGGCGACAGACCCGACGAGTACTCATGTTCTCGTGGGTGCCTTTGCGATTGGCAGGAGACGCAGTAGCCGTTGGCACCGGTGCGTTGTGGCTCTTCATTTACTGGCGAGAACCACGCTCCCACTACATGCCAGCTTGGCCAAACTGGATTGATTTCTTGATGGCGCTGCTAATCATCTGGTCTGTCGGGCTGATTTTCTTTTTCGGACGGGACCTCATTCACTGCGTACTTCGCAAGAATCCGCTGAGTTCCGCCCCCAACAGAGTGTAACCATGGTGAGGCTTGCATCGCGGGACCTCAACTGGCGATAAATCGCGTTTACACTCATAACCCTCCACCACGAATGCAGTTCGCCTGATTGTTTCACACCTGAGTGGGATTGCTGAACGCGAAGAAGTCTGCTTTTTCCCCTTGGAATACGACGCCAAAATATTTCAGCCGAGCCTCCGTTGTTTCGAGAAGCCCCTCACGCAAGATACCCCATGAGTGTTGTCGCCAGAGCCCGTCATCACTGAGCGCGTAGCCTGTCGCGACGCCAACGATTCCGAATTTTTTCTGAGTCCATATCGAGGCGACATTTTGGTGGCACGAACTGGACTTCATGACCTTTAGCGTGATGGGACCAGATGTGAGGAACCCTTGTTCCAACAGCATCGGAATATCTTGATCTGGTCTTGGTGGAGCGACGAGGAAATCTCCGCCTAACCGCAGCAGCAACGCTCTAAGGCTCTTCAATTCCGGTTGTTTGCTCGCTGCATCGCGGAACCGACGATTCAGAAAGGTGTTTCGCTCGGGGTCCATTGCGCATGAAGCTTAGCATGTTGAAAGATAGTTGGCGATCGCGGTAGGGACACCGGTTGCCCGGTGCCCCCCGCACAGACCCGGACGGGCGCTCCTTAGCGCATCCGGTTCTTCTCGCAGATGAATAGCGACCAAGCTCATCGCTTGTCCGCACACTCGCCCACCCGTGGGACACGCGCAGTCCCGCGCTGAGTCGGGTACGTGTCAAATGGGAAAGTGTTCTCCTTGAGCCGCAGCCTTCCCTCCCCACTCTCCGCCGACTTCGTGTCTTTGTTCGAATGGTTCATAGGTACTACGCCGCAGTGTGACTCCTCGCAGACGTACGCGCGGGCCGTGCGGCCTGAGCCTTCGCCCGCCGACCTGCCGTCGGTTGGGATCGCAGGTGTCTCCGAGGTCTCCCGGTTCTCGTGCATGAAGTTTCTAGGCGTGCCGTGGGGTCTTCGACCACGCCGGACTGAACAGGAACTCGCGTTATCGCTCCCGTCCATGCTGCCTTCCGCGCATATTAACCGCGTCGGCGTCCGGGTTGTATCTTTTCGCGGCTCAATGGCCACCCCGCCTATCCTCTATCTACGCTTCGCTGGGTCCCTCGCGGTAGCAGCGCAAGACTCGAGGCCAAGTGGTTCGCTACTCCTTTCTTGTAAGGCTCTTTCATCCTCTACTTCATGCCGGTTTATCCCGGCGCACTAACATCCCGATTACACGCAATATAAAAAGGCGCCCACTTTGCGGTAGGTTGTGATTGTCGGGATCACCACTTACCAAAAGGAGCGCCGTTATGAAGCAAGAAAAGTATATTGGCATGGACGTTCACCAAGCAACGATCTCGGTTGCCGTCATGGATTCCAATGGCAAGCTGATCATGGAATGCATCCTGGAGACGAAGGCGGCCACGATTCTAGAGTTCATCCATGGGCTACGCGGAAGTCTATCGGTGACCTTTGAAGAAGGAACTTCTGCCGCCTGGTTACATGACCTGCTGAAACCTCATGTCACCGATCTTGTGGTCTGCGATCCAAGGAAGAACGCCCTGCTGAAAGACGGCAGCAAGAGTGACCGGATCGATGCGCGCAAGCTGGCGGACCTGTTACGTGGCAACCAGCTCCATCCGGTGTACCACGGAGAGCACGGGGTGCGCACCTTAAAGGAGCTGGGGCGCAGCTATCAGACCCTCACGAAAGATGTCACGCGAGTCATGAGTCGGATCAAATCGCTGTACCGCAGCTGGGCCATTCCCTGTAGCGGTACCACCGTCTATGCCCCGCGACATCGCGCCGAGTGGTTGGCCAAGATCCCGCAACCCGGAGTTCGTCTGCGGGCCGAACGGTTGTATCAGCAACTGGATCTACTGCAACCGGTGCGCCAGGAAGCGCGACGGGACCTGCTGCGAGAGAGCCACAAACACCATGCCGTGAAATTACTGCGACAAATTCCTTCGATCGGTCCGATTCGTGCCGCCTTGCTGGTGGCGCTGCTGCAGACACCCCACCGTTTCCGTACTAAGCGTCAGCTGTGGGCTTACAGTGGTTTCGCGATTGAGACTCACGACAGCGGCGAGTACCGCTATGTGAGAGGAAAGGTACAACGAAACCGGGAGCGCATCACCGTGCGCGGACTGAATGACAACCATAATCATGATCTGAAGAACCTGTTCAAAGGCGCTGCTCTCTCTGCGAGTACTCGCCCCGGACCGCTGTACGATTTCTATGGTGCCCTTCTAGAGAAGGGATGCGTCCAACCATGGCCCGTCTCACCCTGGCACGAAAGATTGCCGCGATCACTTTAACCATTTGGAAGAAAGGAGTGAGTTTCGACGCCAAACAATTGCATCGGCAAGCAGCTTGAGCGTCTCTGGTAAGAGACCTTTCCATCTCCGGTGATTCTCTCTGGTGGTGGTCGGTCGGGTTCTCGAGACGCTCGGTTCGAGGTGAGTATCAGTCAATGAGATCGGCCCTGTGTGCTTCGGCACCGAGTCACCCATTACACGTTATGCCGCCTCGGATAACCAGAAATAGCGATAGGCCACGAGCCTCCGATAGAACCATGGTTGACACTCCAAGACCAGGTCCGCTTGCCAAGTTTCAAGACTCGATTGGCGTGGTCACCCCCGGAAGATGAAACCCACGGGAAGGGCAAACAAAGCCAGAGCAAAACCTCTCGAGCGCAATCGAGGGGCACTTACAGTCAGTGGGCTGGATCTCGAGACTAAAATCCTCTCGGCCTCCGGTCGAGGGAGAACTTTTTTCTTGACATCCCTTTTTATAGAACCCATCGACTCTCAAAAAGGCGAAGCAAAAGCGCAAGCTTTTGAACCTGTTTACGACAATGCTTTTCAATCACAGTAGACTTCTTGCGTGGCTTCTTTATAAAGGCTTCGGGGGAGCAAGGCTTGGCGGAATTTTACGTAGATGACCGGGACATTGACCCTCTTGTCACACGATTGGATCCATGTGCGTCCGGTCTCCCCTCTAAAAACCAGTTCGCTCTGGGGGAGTGGCTTGCAGCTTCCGCATTGAATGAACACATCCTCAAACGACACGACCCCGTGTGCAGCCGGAGACGGAATCACGACTTTGCGAACTGGCCTCGAAGAGCGGTCGCGCCCCTGACGATGTCGAAGATGCTCTGGCGGGATATCTGGCAGAGGTGGCCGAAGTGCGAGAGATGCTCGACGGCCGCTATGATGAGATCAGCAGCGGCCGAGTCAAAGCTATCGACGGCGAGGCTTTCTTTGACAGCCTGCGCCAGCGTTGAAGTCCGGCTACTGGTCGCGCGCTTCCGGGCCCGGCGAAGCGGCTGCGGCGGTTTGCGCGTGGTGGCGGACGTCGGCGCCCAAGACCCAGAAGATTACGTCTTCGGAAATGTTGGTGGCGTGGTCGGCCACGCGTTCCAGATTGCGGGCTACCAGGAGCGCATCCAGCGCCTGCTGAGTGCTTTGCGGCTGTTCGTTCATGCTTCGCACGAGCGCTATGAAAGCTTCGTCGCGCATGCGGTCGACGACGTGATCCATCTCGAGGACGGCTTGGGCGAGTTCGGCTTTTCCTTCGACGAACGACTCCAAAGCCCTGCGCACCATGGCGCTCGCCGCAGTCGCCATACGCGCAATGTCGACCGGCAGTTCGACGGTCGGCAGCTCGATCATGTCCATGACGCGCTCGGCGATGTTGACGGCCTGATCGCCGACGCGCTCGAGGTCGGCGTTGATTTTGGTGACGGCTAGAATGAAGCGCAGGTCGACGGCGGCGGGCTGCTGAGTGGCCAGGATGTCGAAGGCCATTTCGTCAATCTCGCGTTCGGCGGCGTTGATGAGGCTCTCATTTTCGAGGACGAGCTGGCAGCGGTGGAGATCCCGTTCGGTGTAGGCCTGGCAGGCGCGGTCGACCGCCAGTTCCGCCATACCGCCCATGCGGAGCAGCTTCTCCCGCAATTCCTCCATCTGTTGTTGAAAGCGCGTGCGCATTATGCAAAGCCTCTCTATCCGAATCGGCCTGTGACGTAATCTTCCGTCCGCTTGTCGGAGGGATTCGTAAATATTTTCTCTGTCTTGTCGAACTCGATCATCTTGCCGAGCAGAAAAAATCCCGTGAACTCGGCGACGCGTGCTGCCTGCTGCATATTATGCGTCACAATCACGATGGTGTACTGCTCTTTCAACTGAAAAATGAGCTCTTCAATCTTGCCGGTCGAGATGGGATCGAGCGCGGAGCAGGGCTCGTCCATGAGCAGGACTTCCGGCTGCACGGCCAGAGCGCGCGCAATGCAAAGACGTTGCTGCTGTCCGCCGGAGAGACTGGCGCCCGACTTCTTGTGGAGGGAATCCTTTACTTCCTCGAAGAGGGCGGAACTGCGCAGGGACTTTTCTACGATCTCGTCGAGCTTCTTGCGGTTGCCAAATCCATTGAGCTTCAGGCCGGCCGCCACGTTGTCATAGATCGACATGGTGGGAAAAGGATTCGGCTTCTGAAAGACCATGCCGACACGGCGGCGCAACTGGGTTGCCGAGGTTCCGTTATAGACGCTGAATTCGCCGATGCGAACCGTGCCTTCCACGCGCGCCTCGGGAATGGTTTCGTGCATGCGGTTGAGGCAGCGGATGAAGGTGGACTTCCCGCAACCCGAAGGCCCGATCAGCGCGGTCGCGTGATTGGCCTGCACGGTGATGTTGATGTCGAACAATGCCTGCGTCTTGCCGTAAAAGGCGTTCAGCCGCTCGACCTGAATTCCGACTCCCATAATCCGTTAAGCTCCCGCCAGTGTTCCACGCCGGACCACGATGCGAACCGCGGCCACCGCGCTGACAATCAGTACGATTAACACAAATGACCCCGCCCACGCCTGGCGATGCCAGTCATCGAAGGGCGAGAGCGCGTACGTATAAATCTGCAACGACAGCGCGGACGTAGGCTGGTTGGGATCCAGATTCCAGTACTGGTTTCCGAAGGCCGTAAACAAGAGCGGCGCCGTTTCTCCGGCAACGCGCGCGAAGGCCAGCATCACTCCCGTGATTATGCCTGAAGTGGCGGTACGCAACGTAATGGAGAGAGTGGTGCGCCAGCGAGAGACGCCCAGACCGAAGGCCGCCTCGCGAATGGCTTGGGGCACCAGGAGCAGCATCTGTTCGGTGGTGCGGGCGATGGTGGGAACCATCATGATCGCGAGCGCCACGCCGCCGGCGAGCGCGGAGAAATGCTTCTGGCGGATGACGACAAGGCCGTAGGCCACGATGCCGATGACGATCGAGGGCACACCGTTCAGCACGTCGGAGACGAAGCGGACGGCATCCCCGTAGCGGTTGCGTCCGTACTCGGAGAGAAAAACACCCGCGCCGATGCCCAGCGGAACGCCCATCAGGCTGGCGATCGCGAGAATCACGCCGGAGCCGATAATTGCATTGGCCATGCCGCCGCCGGGTTCGCCCACGGGCTTCGGAAGCTGGGTCAGAAAAGCGATATTGATGGAGCCAATGCCTTTATAGACCAGGTACGCAAAGATGGCGAACAATGGCAAAAGGACAAGCACGACGGTCAGGATAGCGACGCCCGTCATCAGATGATCCATGGCGCGTCGATGCCAACTGATAGGGGGTATTGTCGTGATCGTCGGAGTTGTCACTGCGTCAGCCATAATTTAAGTCGAAAAACGTTGTGCCAGAAAAACTTGCCGCCAAAAAAGTCTTACACGACGCCGCGGCTCGGCTGGCCGCGGGTCACGCTCCAGACCATTAAGCGCGCCAGGGCGTTCACCACGATCGTCACCAGAAACAGCGCCAGACCGATCTCGATCAATGCCGAAAGATAGACGTCGCCGGTAGCCTCGGAAAATTCGTTGGCGAGAACGCTCGCCATGGTATAGCCCGGCGCAAACAACGATTTCGCGATCTCGGGACGATTGCCAATCACCATGGTGACGGCCATAGTTTCACCGAGCGCGCGTCCCAGTCCGAGAATCACGGCGCCGACAATGCCCGCGCGCGCATTGCGCAAGACGGCAACGCGAATCATCTCCCAGCGGGTCGCGCCCAGGGCCAGGGCCGCTTCCCGCTGATGCTGCGGGACAACCGACAACACCTCGCGCGTGATCGACGAGATGATGGGAATGACCATGATCGCCAGAATCACGCCGGCAGCCAGCATTCCGATACCGTAAGGCGGTCCGGAGAAAAAGCCTGTCCAGCCCAGCGTGGTCGCAAGAAACGGCTGCACGTACGAGCGCAATATCGGCACCAGCACGAAAATTGCCCACAGGCCATAGACGACGCTGGGAATCGCCGCCAGCAATTCAGTAGTAAAGGAGAGGATTCCGCGCAGCCCCACCGGACACATCTCAGTGATGAAAACGGCCACGCCGACGGCCAACGGCACGGCGATGATCAGCGAGAGGATCGAAGAAACGATTGTCCCGTAGATAAAGGGCAGAGCCCCAAACTGATCTTCGACCGGATTCCAGTCGGAAGTGCCAAAGAACTTCCACCCAAAAGCGTGCCACGAGAGTTCGGAACCTAGAATGAGCTGGTAGACGATCAGCCCGAGGAGACCGACCACGGCGAAGCCGCACAGACGCATGGCAGTGCCAAAGATTGCGTCGGGGACCTCACTGACCTTCCCCTGCAACAACGGCGCCGTAGTGGTCTCGAGTTTCGGGATAGCCTTGGTTCCTCGCTCCGGGTCGGGAGCCTCAAAACGTGGCCGGGGCAAAGCTTGGTTTCCCATTCCGCTGCGAGGGTAGCAGAGGGTTGTTACAAAACCATTAAAAAAGCGGAGGAAGTCTGGACGTCAAAACCATCTCGCGTAGAGGCGGGCCCAGCCCGGACTGAGAGCACTCCCGAGACGGGGCAGGCCCCGTCTCTACTCGGAGTTTCATGAAATTATGGTTCCAGTTCGGCGTTCACAGGCTGCGGTAAAGGTTTCGCCTGGGGAGCAGCGGTTAAAACGATACCCGCATGAAACAGCGTCCCAGCGACCCGCGTAGCGATGGCGACCAGCTCGCGCTGCCCATAAAAAACCTTTACCAGCGGAGCCCGCGACATCTCCGGCAAGTTGACGGCGCGCCCGCTACGGATGAAGCCTACATTTTCCTCGGTAGCCGTCACGCATGGCAAGTCTGGGGCAAGTTTGCGGGGATGCACGAACAAGTCCTCGACCGTTCCCTGCCGCATCGCCGACTCCACTTCCTCCAATCGATGCGCGTCCTGGATGACGAACTCCGCGACTGCGGTCCGGCGCAGCGCCGCCAAGTGAGCGCCGCAACCGGTTTTTTTCCCCATATCGTGCGCGATCGACCGCAAATATGTCCCCGAGCCTACGCGCGCGCGGAACGTGACCAGATCGCCGGCGACTTCGAGAATGGCAAACTCTTTGATCTCCACCCGCACCGATTTAAGCTGAACTTCACGCTGCTTGCGGGCCAGTTTGTAGGCCGGAACGCCGGCAATTTTCTTGGCCGAGAAAGGCGGCGGCGTCTGTTCCACTGTTCCTCTAAATTCAGCCGCCAGCGCTTCGATCTCGCTGCCGTTCAGCGCCACAATTCTGCGGCGTCGAAGTCGGCTCGCCGTCCGCGTCGTAGGTGTTGGTGGCGAAACCAAAGCGAATCACGCCCTCATAAGTTTTCTCCGCGTGGGCATAGAACTGCGCCAGGCGCGTGTAGCTCCCGATCACCAGAGGCAGAACGCCGGTAGCCGACGGATCGAGCGTCCCCAGGTGCCCAACCGAGCGCTCGCCCAAAATCCGGCGCACGCGATTGACCACGTCATGCGAGGTGAGACCCTGCGGCTTGTCGATGATGAGAAGGCCGTTCATGGAGATTTGTAATCTGGTAATTTGTAATTGGTAATTTTGAAGCGACAGAACCGCGGATTTGCCTCCTAAATTACCCATTGCAAATTAGAAATTACCAAATTGAATGATCCCCCTTCGCGACGATCAACCGACCTTCTCCACGCCTTTCGTCAACTATTTTCTGATCGTCCTCAATGTGCTCATTTTTCTGCGGGAAGTTTCCGTTGGCCATCGAGCGCTGGCGGGCTTTCTCACCGAATTTGGGGTGATTCCGCATCACACCATCGCCGTCCTTACGGGCCATTCCTATTCCAGCCCGGTGACCGCGATCTTGCCGCTCTTCACTTCGATGTTTCTGCATGGTTCATTCTTGCACGTCGGCGGCAATATGCTGTTTCTCTGGATTTTCGGCGACAACGTGGAAGATTATCTCGGCCACTTCCCCTATCTCGTTTTCTATTTGCTGAGCGGACTGGCCGCCGCCATCACGCACATCCTGCTCAACGCCGATTCCCGCCTGCCCATCATCGGCGCGAGCGGAGCGATCGCGGGCGTGATGGGCGCCTACTTCATTCTCTACCCGCGGGCCCGCGTGCTGGTGTGGTTTCCGCCGATATTCTTTTTTCATGTTCCCGCGTGGCTGATGCTCGGCTATTGGTTCCTGGTGAATTTTCTCAGCGGCACCGCTACCTCCATTGCGGAAACAGGCCAGAGCGCGGGCGGCATCGCCTTCTGGGCGCATGTCGGAGGCTTTGTCGCGGGCATGTTGATGGTGAAAATATTTTCTGAGCGTCCGGGGCGGTATCGGTATGGGACGTGGTGAAAAGCTGACAGCCATTCAGCCGTCAGCCATCAGCCGTCAGGAAAAACATAGGATTGGGTGAAAGAGGAGGAAGGATGAGACACGAAACTCGCTTGTTCCTGATGCGCACCATGATTATGTGCACCACGATTATGTGCGCTACGATTATGCTCACGCTGCTGGCGATTCCTGTCTGCGCCCAACAGGAACATGCCCAACAGGAAGAAGACAGGACGTACCAGAAAATGTCTGGCACCTTCTTCCAGATGCTGCAACGAGGCCAGGGTGCGGAAGCGGTTGACTACCTTCTCGGCACCAATCCATCGCTGAAAAGAACGCCCGACAAGATCGAGCACGTGAAGTCCGAGTTTGCTTCCCTGGGAACACGCGTGGGGGGCTATGTTTCGCACACCAAGCTGGCGGAGACCAAGGTCGCCGGCATGTTTGTGTACCAACACTATTTCGTCGCCTACGAACGACAGCCCATTTCAATACGAATCAAATATTACAAGCCGGGCTCGACCTGGCTGTGCTACTCGGTGCACGTTTGACCCCGACCTCGATGAACTGATTCAGAAACAAACCGATGACAGGCTTGCCGGTCGATGTGAAGTAAAGATGGAGTAAAGTGATGCAGGCTGCGTTTTTTCTGCTACGCCGCGGCTCGGGAGCCGGGCCGGGCGGGAGAATTTCCTGCTCGCCCACTTTCTCTCTCGCTCGGAGCTGGCCGCGCGTCACGAACCATACGGCTGCGGTCCACGTCGGGAAGAGGTCGGCGCCGGGAATGAGTTCGGCCGCCAGCGATGGCAAGAAAGCCCAATGCCATCCCAGTAACCGAATCAAAAGGAATGCCACCAGCAAGTCGAGCGCCGAATCGGCGGGGGAAGCGCCTCCCTCGACGAACAAGGGAAAGGCAAAAATCTGTAGCGCATCCGCGCCCAACGCCACGAGCCATGCCAGCCTGTGCTCCGGCTTCAGCGACTTGAAGTACTCGAGGAATGACATGGCAACCTCTGCCGCATTAGATGCCCAAACGCTGTGAGATGGTGGCTGCTGCGAGAGCGGGACGCTCTCGCGACAGCCGGCGGGACGCCGGCGCTACAAGGACAAGCTAAAGCGTCCCGCTTGGCGGCCGGATCACGATCTTCTCTATTACGCTGTCCGCCGGGAGCGTAAGTGCATCCACTACCGCCCGCGCAACTGTCGCCGCCAACATCATCTTTCGTCGCGGCGCCTTCGGCCACATCGTCTTCCAAATATCGGTATCGGTCGCGCCCGGCATGAGCGCGATCACGCGGATGCCCTTGGGCCGCAGCTCTTCGCGCAGCGTGTCGGTAAAGCCAAGCGCTCCGTGCTTCGACGCGGTGTAGGCTGCCGATCCCGGGAAAACGCGCTCGGCCGCGATCGAGAGATTGTTCACAATCGCGCTGCCGCGCTTCATCACCGCGAGGCCAGCCTGCGTCATTAAAAACATGCCGGTAAGATTGGTCTCGATCACGTCCCGCCACAGCGGATAAGGCAACTCGCTCACGTTGCGGCTCGGATGCGCGATGCCCGCATTGTTGATCAGGAAATCGAGCGGCCGGCGCAGGCCACGAACCAGCGCGAACAGATAGTCCACCGACGCCGGATCGCGCACATCGCAAGTTTGCGCGAGCACCCGCACGCCGAGCTTTTCCAGCTTGCGCGCCGACTGCCCGAGCGTCTTCTCGTCGCGACCGGTCATGACCAGATCGCAGCCCTCGCGGGCCAGGGCGGACGAGATCTCGAAGCCGATGCCGCGGTTCGCGCCGGTAACGAGGGCAAGGCGATTTCGAAGTAACGCGTCTTTACTTTCCACTGTGGGGCTAAGCGTAGCGCAGTCGGCGGGCCAAGCGCCACTTGCAGAGAGTGCAATTGAGGCGCTGAGAAAACCTTGAACCACAGAGGACACGGGGCGTACAGAGGACCCGCAACTGGCTTACACCGCATTCGTGCGCTGCCGAATCAGCGACAGGAACTCGGTGCGCGTCTCCTCTTCGTTGCGGAAGCACCCCAGCATCGACGACGTCACCGCCGAAGAATGCTGCTTCTCAATGCCGCGCATCATCATGCACAAATGCCGCGCCTCGATCACGACGCCGACGCCCTGCGGCTCGATCGTCTTCTGAATCGTCTCGGCGATCTGCGTGGTCAGGCGCTCCTGGATCTGGAGCCGCCGCGAAAAGACTTCAATCAGCCGCGGAATCTTGCTCAGCCCGATCACTTTGCCATTCGGAATGTAGGCCACATGCACCTTGCCGAAAAACGGCAGCAGGTGGTGCTCGCACAGGCTGAACATTTCGACGTCTTTCACGATCACCATCTCGTCGTAGTTCACGGTGAAGAGAGCGTCGCGCAAGAGCGCCTCGGGATCTTGCTGGTAGCCCTTGACGAGATACTGCATCGCCTTGTGAACGCGTTCCGGGGTACGTGACGAGGCCTTCGCGGTCGGGATCTTCGCCCAGGCGAACAATCATTTCGCGCACCAATTCTTCGTAGCTGGCGCTGGTTAGGGAGGTGGTGCAGATCGGTGGAAGTTTTCATAGGGACTTGGTCGTTTGTCATTGGTCGATGGTCGTTGCGGACTGACCGCTTCGTTCGCACGCAATTACAAACGACAAATCGACCAATTACAAGACTCTCTCTCTCCCGCGTATTCGAACGAATTCATCATCGTCTCTTCGATCCGTACCTTCTCTAGATGAGCATGCGCGAAGCCGCGCTTCACAATTTCGTAAATCGAGATGCACAGATTTTCGGTGGTCGGCACCTCGTCGGCAAATTCCGGGAGCAGGTTCAGGTTCTGGTGGTCAAAGCGCTCCAGAATCTCGCGCTGTACAAAGCCATCCAGATCCACCAGATTGCACACCATGCCCGTCTGCTCGATCGACCGGTCCGCTCACCGTAATCTCGACCATTGTAATTGTGTCCATGTCCGTACGGATTGTTGCACTTGCCATAAATCGTCTGGTTCTCGTTCCGCAGACATCTCGTCGCTATGCAAGCGATGCGAGGCCGAGAACATGTAACGCCGGGTCAGGTAGGCCTTCATGCCTTCCGTGTTCCTCTTCACCGAAAACATCCACGAACAGATCGGGCGTTTCATATACGCGCACGCGATGCAGTTGTGCCGAATTCAGTTTCGGCTCCAGCCGCTGCCAGATGGCAATCGCCAGATTCTCGGTCGTTGGAATCTGCGTGAGAAATTCCGGCACTTCTTTGTTCAGGAAGCGATGGTCCATGGCGTCGAGCACTTCCCGGTTCATGATTTCTTTCAGTTGCTTGAGGTCGACCACAAAGCCCGACTCGGATCGACTGCGCCCTTCACCGTGACTTCCAGCGTGTAGTTGTGGCCGTGTCCGTTCGGGTTGTTGCACTTGCCAAAAAGACGCGCGTTCTCCTCCGGCGTGAAGGCCGGATTGTGATAGTAGTGCGAGGCGGAGAATTCGGCTTTGCGAGTGAGATAGACCATCAAGGCAGTTCTCGGTTGTCAGTTCTCAGTTCTCATTTTACGGTTCTCGGTTCCCAGTTTATGGTATCCGGCTAAAGAGTTTCTTGCAGGTCTTGGATAGGCTCGACCCTTCCACGAGACTTCTCCCCGGGCGTGCACCAGCCTCGATCTGAACAAGAGATAGGAAAACACGGGCACGCCAAAGAGGGTCGCGAGCAGAGTGTTGCGCCAACTGAAGTTCGCGCGCTTAACTCTGCTAAAAAGCGCAAACCCAACTACGGGAACTGGCAGAGAGACCCAGGCGAGCAGCCACCAGCCGGTGAGCCTGAAGGCGCGGCGCATTGGGTGCGGAAACAGGAGGGCCAGATTTTTGGTCCAGCCATCGCGAAGTTGCGGCCAATTCCTATACATGCGGGTACGCACGGCATCACCGCCATAGCGGAAGTAAATGCGCAGTCCCGCTCGCCGAAAGGCTCTGGCCAGGGCAACATCGTCCAGAATCTCGCCCGCAACCGCGGCATGTCCGCGAACATGGTTGTAAGCCTCGCGACGCACCAGGATGTATTGGCCATTGGCGGCGACGACGGCGGAGTTGCCGTCCCGCACCCGGGCTGGAGGATATTCCATCGCCAACTCGGCGAAGACCATCGGCATCACGATACGCTCGGCGAAACTTTCGACAATCTGCTCAGGAGAATACGACAGCAGCTCGGCCTGCTCTCTCTTGGCCTCCGCCACTGCCCGGGCCAGCGATCCCGGCAGATGAACCGTGTCGGCATCTGTGAAAAGCAGCCATGTGCCGCGAGCAGCGGCCGCTCCCGCGATTACCGCGTTGTTCTTTCCCGTCCAACCGGGCGGCAGCGGCGGCGCTGAAATTACCCGTACTTCGGGAAAGCTTTCCGCAATCTCGCGCGTGTGATCGGTCGATCCGTCGTCAACCACGATGATCTCGAAGGCAACGCCCGTTTGTGCGGCCTGGTTCTGCGCGACCTCGTTCTGCGCGACTTCGCTCTGGGCGACCAGCGACCGGAGGCAATCCCCAAGGCTCGCCTCTTCGTTCCGCGCCGGAACGATGATGGACACTTCGGGATTTGCCGTCTCGGATGGCTGAAGCACTGAAACATCCATCGTTCTTTCGCTATTATAGAGGTGTGAAACGAACCTCCCTCGCCCGTCGCATTGGACTGCTGGCCGCGCTCATCGGATTCCTCGCGGGCTGCTATAGCGGAAATCATCCTGGCCGCATCGGTTCGCAAGCGCCCGATTTCACGGTGCAGGACTCGGATCACACGATTACGCTCAGCCAATTCCGCGGACAGGTGGTGGTGCTCAACTTCTGGGCCACCTGGTGCCCGCCCTGCATCGAGGAGACGCCGTCGCTGGTGCGCATGACGGCGCGTATGAAGGATAAAGGTGTGGTCGTGCTCGCCGTCAGCATCGACGCCGACGATGCCGCTTATCACAGGTTTCTCAAAGACTACAGCGTCAACATGATCACGGTGCGCGACGAAGCCCGCAAAGCCAGTGATCTCTACGGCACGTTCGGCTGGCCCGAAAGCTACATCATCGACCGCAAGGGCGTGATTCGGCGCAAGTTTATTGGGCCCGTCGAATGGAATAGTCCCGAAATTATCGATTATTTGAGCAAGCTGTAGCAGGTCCGTCGAACTGAATTCGTACATAGTCAACTGGCATGGGTCGACCAGGAAAATGGTTGCTGTACGGGATAATCGCGCTGGCTGCGCTGCTGGCGATAGCGATAACGTTTACTGTGGGCTGGCGTCCCTTCATCGGACCCAGAGCGCGCCCGCTCACGAATCGCACATTTGGGCGAACTCCTGAGCGCACTCCGCCGCGCGTGGAGCGCGGGCGTTATATCGCCACCGCTCTCAGCGGCTGCATCTACTGCCACTCTCCCCATCAGTGGTCCGCTCCCGGACACCCCATCATCGCAGGCATGGAAGGCGCCGGAGAAGAGTTGCCCTATGGCGGTCTGCCCGGGAGAATCGTTGCGCCGAATCTAACGCCCGATGCTGCAACCGGCGCGGGCAACTGGAGCGACGACCAACTGGCCCGCGCCATCCGCGAGGGTGTGGGACACGACGGCCGCGCGCTCTTTCCCATCATGCCCTACCAGCACTATCGCACGATGTCGGACGAGGACCTCGCGTCGGTGATCGCATATCTCCGCTCGCTGCCGGCGGTGCGGCATGAGCTACCGAAAACGGAAATCATCTTTCCGGTCAAATACCTGATCCGGAGCGTTCCCGAACCGGTGACCTCGGCTGTCGCCGGCGAGAATACTTCCGACCCCGTCCAGCGCGGAGCGAGCCTCGTCAATCTGGCCGGTTGCATCGATTGCCACACGCCGCAGATTAGAGGACAGAACCTTCCCGGCCTCGACTTTGCAGGAGGCCAGGTGTTTGCCGGCCCCTGGCCGACGGTGGCGAGCGCGAACATTACGCCCGACGCTTCGGGCATCTCCTACTATGACGAGGCTCTGTTTCTGGACGTGATGCATACCGGCTCGGTAGGCGCGCGCAAATTGAGCGACGTGATGCCGGTTTCGATCTACAAGAATCTGACGGATGACGATCTGAAGGCGATTTTTGCTTACCTGCGGACCGTCAAGCCTGTGAAGCATCGAGTGGACAACTCGGAACCGCCGACCGAGTGCAAAGTATGCAAGCAGAAGCACGGGGCGGGAGCGAGCAACTAAGGGGCGCGTACAAAATTGCGGACTGTTGTGAGTGGCCAGCGCCGAGGGCGAGACGCCCTCGGGACAGCCGGCAGGATGCCGGCGCTACCATTCACAGCTTCACGTTGCGCAGGCGCAGCGAGTTCGTAATCACGGACACGGAACTGAAGCTCATCGCGGCGGCGGCTAGAATCGGGCTCAGCAGTAATCCAAAGAATGGATACAGCACGCCCGCCGCGATCGGCACGCCGATCGAGTTGTAGATAAACGCGAAAAACAAATTCTGGCGGATGTTGCGCATGGTCGCCTGGCTCAGCTTGCGGGCGCGCAGAATTCCTTCAAGGTCTCCTTTAAGCAGGGTAATGCCGCCGCTCTCCATGGCGATGTCGGTGCCTGTACCCATCGCGATGCCGACGTCGGCCTGGGCGAGCGCGGGGGCGTCGTTGATGCCGTCGCCGGCCATGGCCACAATTCGTCCCTGTTGCTGAAGTTTGCGCACGATCTCGGATTTCTGCGCGGGCAAAACCTCGGCCTCGAATTCGTCGATGCCGAGCGGCTTCGCAATCTGCTCGGCAGTGATTCGCTGATCCCCGGTCAGCATCATCAGGCGAATACCGCTATTCCTGAGCGCGCGGACGGTCTGGGCGGCTGACGCCCTGAGGGGATCGGCGAGCACGAACTCCGCCGCATAGCCTCCATCGATCGCGACCAGAATCGTAGTGCCGCCAGGCACAGTTGCATGAAGCCGAACGCTGTTCGAGTCCGCGAGTGCCCCAATTTCTTGCATCAACGTAGCACTGCCAACGGCTACTCGCCTGCCGTCGACGTTACCTTGAATTCCCTTGCCTGCCACGTAGGAAAAATCGGAAGGCTCGGAGAGTTTGAGTTGCCGCTCCATAGCAGCCTGCACGATCGCGGCCGCCAATGGATGTTCGCTGGCGCGCTCGAGGCTGGCGGCGAGGACGAAGCACCTCATCGGCGGAAAACTGTTTCGCCGAAGATCGAAATTCCCGCCAGCTTTGGTTTTCCTTGAGTCAGCGTCCCGGTCTTGTCCACGACGATGGTGTCGACTTTCTCCATGGTCTCGAGCGCCTCGGCATTTTTGATGAGCACGCCCGCATGCGCGCCGCGCCCCGTGCCCACCATGATGGCCATCGGAGTTGCAAGGCCGAGCGCGCACGGGCAGGCGATGATCAGGACCGCAACCGCATTTACGATGGCGTGCGCAAAGCGCGGCTCGGGACCAAACGCGGCCCAAACAATAAACGTCAGGACGGCCGCCGCGATCACCGCGGGCACAAACCATCCGGCCACGCGATCCGCCAGCCGCTGGATGGGAGCGCGCGTGCGCTGCGCCTGGCTCACCAACTGGACAATCTGCGCCAGCATGGTCTCGCTGCCCACGCGTTCGGCGCGCATCACCAGCGCGCCCGTGCCATTCACGGTCGCGCCAATTACGCGCGCGCCGCCGGACTTCTCGACCGGCATCGACTCGCCTGTAATCATCGACTCATCCACCGCGCTCGAGCCGTCGAGCACCACGCCATCGACTGGAATTTTCTCGCCCGGCCGGACCCGCAGCTTGTCTCCTACCTTCACCTCGGTGAGGGGAATATCGCGCTCCGAGCCATCGTGCCGAAATCAGCCGCGCCATCTTCGGACTCAGATCGAGCAGCGCGCGGATCGCGCTCGAAGTACGGCTGCGGGCGCGCAATTCGAGAACCTGTCCTAGCAGCACCAGGGTGACGATGGCGGCGGCGGCTTCGAAGTAGACGTCGGGCTCACCCTTCATCAGCATGCGGGAAGAAGATTGGAAGGACGCCGGGAAAATTTGCGGGAAGAGGGTGGCGACGATGCTGAAAAGATAGGCAACGCCGGTTCCCATAGCGATTAGCGTGAACATATTGGTGCTGCGATTGACGATTGAGGCCCACCCGCGCTGGAAGAACGGCCATCCGCACCAGAGAACGACGGGCGAGGCGAGGAGCAGTTCCAGCCAACGCAGGACGGAGCCGGCGGCGGAGTTGAGGTGCATGCCCGCAAGGTCAAAGCTGAGGTCTCCGCCGATGGACGCATGCGGCCAGACCATGCTGCCCATGGCAATCGCCAGCAGCGGAGCGGTCAGCGCCAAGCTAATCCAGAATCGGCGCGTCATATCGCGCAATTCAGGATTTTCCTCCTCGACCGTCACGGTTCGAGGCTCGAGCGCCATGCCGCAGATCGGACAGCTCCCCGGCTCGGGGCGCACGATCTCGGGATGCATCGGGCAGGTGTATTCCGTCTTCGCCGCCAGCGGCACGGGCGACTCCGGCTCTAGAGCCATGCCGCACTTCGGGCACGGCCCCGGCCCGGCCTGCCGCACCTCGGCGCACATCGGGCAAATGTAGGCGGGATGAATATGGGTTGGACGAAGCTCGGCTCGCGCATCCCGGCCAGCCGCGGGTTTTGGAGCTGGGGACGTCCCGATCGACACCAATCCAGCCGGGCCCGCGCCGCCCGATCCCATTCCCTTTGGCCCGGCAGCCAGTATGCCCTCCGGGTTCGCCTGAAATTTCGTCAGGCATCCCGCGCAGCAGAAAAAATACTCCTGCTCGCCGTGCACGGTCTTGAACCGCGCCGTCGCGCGGTCGACCTTCATCCCGCACACGGGATCAACGGCTCGGCCCGCGTCCGGCTGTTCAGCTCTCAGCTCTTCCATAGTTTTCGGTCCATATTTTTCGGCCGGAGAATTCTTGCGACAGATTGCCCTTGGAGAAATTCCCTCCATTATTAGATACTCGTATTAGATACCCGATGAGCAGCTGCGGAATCTCATTTCGAAAATGAGTCCGAGAAGAAACTTAAAGCAATCGTTCAGAATTTGCCAGAAACCAGGCAAGCAAGCTGGGTCTTAATAATCAGGATCCTGGAGAACCGCAATGACCTACCTTGAAGCCACCTTCCGCTACCAGACTACGCCCGGAGAAAACGAACTGCGCGCCATCGACACGGTGCGCGAGGTCTACGGCATACAGCATATTCAGTTCAACGAAAAGGAGCACACCGTGTGCGTCAGATATGACGCCTCCCGCCTCAAGGCAGATGCGGTTGTGAAACTGCTGCGCCAAGCCGATATCGACGTTCAGGATCAGATAGTTCTGGCGTGATGCTAAAGCAGGATGGGAACAAACGCCGCTAGCGTGAAGATGCAATGGACGTTGGAGATCGCTTCAGGAAGGAAACCGGCACCCCGCTCTGTCCCCGTCAGTTGGATCGTGCAGAACCTCGGGGGAGGGCTGCCAGAAGACAGAGCGGAGTGCCCAACAACCTCGTGGAACAAAACTCGTCGAAACTTGTTCAACCCAAAATCTTGGAATTGCAAAGGGGCACCCGGAAAGACCTCTGGCCGAAGTATTTTCCGTAGTGCCCCGTTGCGCGCCACTTCGTCTGCCCTAAAGAGAAGCAGTTGAACTGCCAATCGTAAGACGTTGCGGGCGCACCCTCGGAGAACGAGCGAGCAGGTAGCTTTTGCGCGTTGCCGGAAAACTTTACTCGCCGAAAGTGACCTTGGTTGCGCACGCGACCGAACGCCGCGCTGCGCGGGAGTTTTGGCAGGCCGCTAGGAGAAAACAAACTTCACCCTTCATGTGCGCTTCCTCGGATGAGAATTCGTGTGATGTTCAAACGAGGTCCGGGTTGCGATTTCCGGACCAGGACTGGGGACGAAACGATTTCGTTTCCGCTATAATGCGAACACGTCGACCGAAATTGCGGGCCACCGCAACCCTGCGCCCTTAGCTCAGTTGGATAGAGCGTCTGGCTACGAACCAGAAGGTCGGGAGTTCGAATCTCTCAGGGCGCACCATCTTTTCAAAGATTTATGAGAGTTCCCTAATCAGCGGAGCCCAATTGGTATCGTGAATTGTCCGTGATTGCTTAAGCGTCCAGCCGTTCTTGCCGCTCAGACTCTGCGTTCTGCTGAATTTCAGGCCTCGATGTTCTCCCGCCCCAGGGCCTCGCCTAAAGCTCTCCACGCCGCCGCCGATGTCGAATCTAGAGGGGAAGTATTCGACATGAGTCTCCGGTTGAAATTCTGGGTCATGGTTATGGTGTCTGCGGCCGGACTGGTGGCGATTGCAGGCTTTTGGATCGAGGGCCAGCGCTCAACGTTGCTCAATGAAAAAATGCAGAAGACGAAAGACCTGATCGGGATCCCGTACTCGGTGATCGAGAAGGAGTATCAACTGGAGCAAGCCGGAAAAATCACGCACGAGGCGGCACAGCGGCAAGCGCTCGAAGAAATCCGGCCGATGCGTTACGGCGAGGGTAACCACTTCTGGATTAATGACGAGCATCCGACGATGATCATGCACCCCATGAAACCGGAGCTTGACGGAAAGGATTTGACATTGCTGAAGGACTCCTCTGGGAAGGCGATGTTTGTCGAATTTGTCAAAGCGGCGCAGGCGCCTGACGGGGGCTATGTCTACTATCTGTGGCCAAAACCGGGACAAGACGAGCCTGTCCAGAAGCTTTCCTTCCTCAAACGCTTCGGCCCGTGGGGCTGGGTGATTGGGACTGGGATCTACATCGACGATGTCGACGCCGCCTGGCGGGCAAGCGCATGGAAGGCCGGAGGGCTTGCTCTGGCGTGCCTGATTCCCCTGGTGCTGGTGTCGATCACCACTTCGCGTTCGATCTTTCTGCGTCTGAACCGCATGGTGGAGCGCGTCAAGGACGTGGCCGAGGGTGAGGGCGATCTGACCAAGCGGATCGAGATTACGTCACGCGACGAAATTGGAGAACTGGCGACCTGGTTTAACACCTTCATGGACCGTTTACACGATATGGTCCGGGCAATCACGATCAACGCGCAACAGGTGGCAGCCGCGAGCGAAGAGCTGTCCGCGACCAGCCAGCAGATCACGGCCAATTCCGAAGAGACGACGGCGCAGGCGAAAGTGGTTTCCGAAGCCGGGGCTCAGGTCAATTCCAGTCTTCAAACCCTGGCCAGCGGCTCCGAGGAGATGAATGCGACCATCGGCGAAATTGCCAAGAACGCCACCGAAGCGGCGCGCGTCGCGGGCGAAGCGGTCAGTGCCGCCGAAGCCGCCAACCAGACGGTGGCGCTGCTTGGTTCCTCGAGCGCCGAGATCGGCAAAGTCGTCGAGGTGATCACCTCGATTGCCCAGCAGACCAACCTGCTGGCCCTGAACGCAACCATCGAGGCTGCGCGTGCGGGCGAAGCGGGCAAGGGCTTTGCGGTGGTTGCGAACGAAGTCAAGGAACTGGCGAAACAGACGGCCAAGGCGACCGAAGAAATCAGCGGGAAGATCGCGGTCATTCAGGAGAATACCACCGGGGCGGTGAATGCCATCGGCGGGATACGCGGGGTAATCGACCGGATCAGCCAGATCTCCACCACCATCGCCACTGCGGTCGAAGAGCAAAGCGCGACCACCAGCGAGATGGCGCGCAACGTGACCGAAGCGGCGAACGGCGCAAACACGATCGCCAGCAACATCAGCGGGGTAGCCCAGGCGGCGCAGAATACTTCGACCAACGTCGGCGAGGCGCAGACCGCCACCGAGCACCTGGCAAACATGGCCAGCGAATTAAGAGAACTGGTCGGCCGCTTCAAGGTCGAGGCGGAGAGCGGACAGGCCGAAAAGCCGTCAACGAATGCGGCCAGCCACGCGGCCGGTATGCGCTGAGCAGGCTGTACGGGCACCGGGTTTGACGGCCCGAGCGAAAGTTGTCGACATTCAGAAGAAATGAATGGGTGGTGTATCAGGACCACAAAAGGGGGATGCGCAAGTTGCCGTTCGAAAGCGAACGCGCCCATTGTGAGCACTTTTGAACAGCTATCCGATTCGAACCTTGTGAGAATTGGTTTCCGAAGGTGGCCTATGTCCTCATCTGGATTTTCGGGAATCCAAAATTCAGTTGTTCTTTGCATCGACGATAACGAAGAGATGCTGGCCTGCGAGAAATCGTTCCTCGAAACCTTCGGCTATACCGTTCTGGCCGCGGCGAGCGGCAGCCAGGGATTAGAACTGGCGTCGCAACACGCGGTTGACGTTCTCATCGTCGACTACCTTATGCCCGAAATGAACGGGCACGAAGTTGCCCTCGAAATGAAACGCATCAAGCCGCAAACGCCCATCATAATGCTTTCCGCATGCATCGATGTCCCTCGCCAGATCCTGAGTCTGGTCGACGCTTTCGTCGCCAAGGATCAGTTGTCCACCCAGTTATTGCCCACCATCGCTCAATTGCGCGGAGGTGGATCAATTCCTCCCGCTGGGCATGACGCGTGACAGGGAGGAGTCGACGATGAAGATGTTACTGACCGCCAGAGTTGTTTTGATCCTGCTCGGGATCGTATCTCTTCACCAATATCCAAAATAGGAATGAGACACGACACTTAGTGCGCTTTTTTGCGGTCTTCGCTTGAGTTTGAGTACCGAATGCCGAAGAATCAGGTTCAGGCTATGAGTTACAAAATTTCCTTGTCGCAGAGTGATGACAAGCCGCAGGAACGAGGGAGGGCGTTCTAATGCCAGCGAAGTCTAGAGCCTGTTGGATGTTTCTAATCCCTGTCCTATTTGCTCTCGGCGGCGGCGGCGCCGCCGGCCAGCCACCGCAGGCGGTCGCGGGCAAGAACGCCCAATCTTCCAGCGCGCCCGCAGCCAGCGCGGTTTCATCCGATGCCTCCAGCTACGTGGGATCGGAAACCTGCAAGACCTGTCACGAAGAGGTCTATAACGCCTGGGAGAAGACGCCGCACTGGAAGACCACATTAAATAAAGAAGGCGGTCCGTCGCATCAGGGTTGCGAGGGTTGCCATGGGCCGGGCGCCGAGCATGTGGCAGGGGGCGGCGACAAGAGCAAGATTTTCGTATTCGAAGACCACTCGCGGCAGGAGACGAGCGCCCGCTGCCTCGGCTGCCACGGCGAAGGCCACGAGCAGTCGCACTTCGCGGAATCGGCGCACGCCAGCAGCAATGTCGGCTGCCTCGACTGTCACTCTCCGCATCACGCCAAGGATAAGGAATTCCTGCTCGTCCAGGGCCAGCCCCAGCTCTGCTACGGATGTCATACCGCGGCCAAGGCCGACTTCGCCAAACCTTTTCACCACCGGGTGAACGAGGGCCTGGTGCAGTGCAGCGACTGCCACAACCCTCATGGGACGGCGACGATCCGGCAGGTGCGGTCTCTGCCGAGCGGGGATGCGGTCTGCTACAAGTGCCACGTCGACAAGCAGGGACCCTTCGTTTATGAGCACGTGCCGGTCAAGACCGAGGGATGCACCAGCTGCCACACGCCGCACGGCTCCACCAATCCCCGGCTTCTTAAGGTGAGCATTGTAAACATGCTCTGTCTGCAGTGCCACACCTTTCCGACGCAGGGGCCGGCCGGGCCGGCGCACAACCAGTCGGCGAAATACCAGGCTTGCACCATGTGTCACAACCAGATTCACGGATCCAACTTCAGCAATGTGTTCTTCAAGTAGGAGTAGCGATGGCGTTGCCTGCTTATAGCAAATTTCGAAGCTCGATCGTGCTGGCGATGTGGCTGTGCGCGGGGATCGCGTGGTCACCCGCCACACTCGTCGCCCAAACTCCCACCGCGAGCCCGGCGCCAGCAACGCCCGTCGAGCCCGAAGGCGCTACCCGCGGCGGTTACCTGATTCATTCGTCGATCGAGGCGGGCTATCGCTCGAGCGACGTGACCGGCAGCGACGCCATGTACGACACGCTGGTGGATCTCCCGACCGGCCCTCGTATTCTTGACCAGACACTTTCGATGCACTCCATCGATCACATGGGCCTGCTGTTCGATAATCTGTACCTCAACAGCGTGGGGTGGGGAGGCGATCCGAACAACTACCTGCGCCTGCGCGCGGATAAGAACAAGTGGTACAACCTGCAAAGCAGTTTCCGCCGGGACCGGAGTTTTTCCGACTTCGACTTACTGGCAAACCCCTTGAATCCCCCTCCCCAATCTCCATCCATTCCCTGGGGCTCGACTCCGTCGATTCAGGCGCAGGACTCGCCGCACCTGTTTGACACGGTGCGCCGTATGAGCGATGTCGATGTCACCCTGCTTCCGCAATCCCGTGTGAGCTTCCGGCTAGGGTATTCCCACAACAACACGACTGGGCCCTCCTTCAGCAGCATTCACGAGGGAACGGACGCGCTGCTTTTCCAACCGGTTAATACCACCATGAACTCTTATCGGATGGGGGCCGACTGGAGAATCGCGCCGCGCACCGTTCTCAGCTACGATCAATTCCTCGATTACTACAAGGGAGATACGGATACTTCCCTGGCCGCCTTCGCGCCGGCGCTGCTGCCCGCGCCGGGGGTAGGCTCGGTTGAGTTGGGCTTGTCCATCGATACCGTGAACAAAGTACCGTGCGCCGTGCCAGCCGGGCAAACCAGTCTGATCGTCAATGGAGTCCTGACCAACAAGACCTGTAGCGCGTACTTCAGCTACGCACGGAACGAGCGCATTCGTACCTCAACGCCCACCGAACGGCTAAGCCTGCGCAGCAGTTACTTCCCGCGGGTGGAACTGCTCGGCTCTTATGCTTACAGTTCTGCTAAATCGAACACGCCACTGGATGAGTCCTTCACCGGCCTGCTCACGCGCACCAACACTCTGGCCTTCACGGGCACTGGAACGGCCGACGCAAACCGCATTTCGGACGTGGTTGATCTCGAAGCCACGGTTCACCTGACCACCCATCTGCGTCTGATTGAGAAGTTTTATTTTTGGGCCTACCGCATTCCGGAGAACGCGAATTTCATCGAAAACGACTATAGCTGCGCCACGCCGCCCTGCAATCTACTGAGCACGCCGCTCACTACCCCGACCGCGACCAACACCACGACCCAATCCTCGTTCAACCAGAGCTGGAAGAGAAATCAGACCGAACTGGCATGGGATATTTCGAAAAAAGTGGGGGCTCGAGTCGGCCTCCGCTACGGTAACCGCGTCTTCAACCACTTCAATGATTTCGCTCCCGGGGATGAAGACCATTTCGAAATCGGCGAATACACGGCCCTTTTGGGCTTCTGGGCGCGGCCAACCCACGCCCTGCGATTGAATTTCGATCTGGAGCATACGAACTACGACAACGTGGTCGTTCGGATGGCTCCCCGTAAGGAATCGCGCTACCGTTTCCTGACGACCTATACCCCGCGGCCGTGGGCGATCCTTGGCGGGTCGATCAACGTTCTCCAGGATTCCAACGCCGATGCCTTAACCCAATACAAGGGACACAACCAGAACTACGGGCTCACTGCCTCGCTCGCGCCGCGCGAAAGATTTGGCCTGGATCTGGCCTACAACTTCAACAGCGTGATCCAGAATGCCCTGATCTGCTTCAATGACACGCCGCCCGCGGGCGTGGTGCTTCCCTTCGTGGCCAATGCCGCCTCTTGCGCGGCGAACGATCCGGCTAGCCCTCTGCTGAACACTTCTTATTACACGAACCACACGCATTTCGGGATGGCCAGCGTCCGGTTTATTCCCGTGAAGCGATTCGTGGTCAACGCGGGCTACAACGTCACCAGTGTCGATGGCAGCATACCGCAGTTCAACATCCTCCAGCCGCTCGGAGCCTCGGAGTACAAGTACTACCAGCCGCTCGCCAACCTGAGCGTGGATTTAGGCCACAAGCTGGCCTACAACATGGGATGGAATTATTACCAGTACAACGAAGGTTCGTTTGTCGGACCGACCGCGCCCCGCTATTTTCACGCTAACTTGCTGACCGAATCGCTGCGCTATGCGTTCTGAGTCCTCCTGGTCAGACTAGCCTTGACCGGAGGCAGCCCTCGTCTGGTACCGCCGCCCCTGCCATCGCCCAAAGTACCCTCCCGCTAGTCCCTGAACCACCGTTATTTGCGGCCACGGTACCTTCGCAATATCGTTCATTGAGGTACGTGCGGCTGTGGGGCCGCAGACGCTGCAATCCTCCCCTCTTGGCAGCGATATTTCTAACTCAGGAAAATTTATGAAGTCGATGCGAATGGTACCCAACCGCTTTGCGCTAATGGCTGTAATCCTGGCGGCACAGTTCTGCTGCGCGCAGGATGGCTATCACGTCATCCCAGTCGAAAACGGCAGCACCATCAAAGGCACGGTGAAGTGGCAGGGCGCCATGCCACATCTGTTTGTTTCCGAGATCAATAAAGATCCGCAGATCTGCGACCCGCTCGGCCAGAAGCATCGCGACCTCGAGCGTCTGGAGGTCTCCTCCGAGGGAGGAGTGGCCAACACGGTCGTCTATCTCAAGAATGTTACCGCTGGAAAAGCCATGGATCTTCCAGTCGAGCGCCGATTCCTAAATCAGAAAAATTGCCGCTACGAGCCGCATATCCTGCTGGTTCCGGCGGAAGGCATACTGACCGTCAAGAGTAGCGACCCGGTTCTGCACACCGTACATATGTCCGGCAGCGCCGACTACAACCTCCCATTTGTCTCCGCGGGACAGGAGATCAGCCGCCCCATGACCCGCGAGGGTGTGGTCAACCTGCGCTGCAACGCCGGCCACGTCTGGATGAATGCGGAAATGATGGTCGCTGCGAATCCTTATTATGCGGTCACCGATGCGGAAGGTAATTTTGAGTTAACCGACGTTCCGCCTGGCCAGTATCAAATCGTCGCCTGGCACGAAGGCTGGCGGATGATTGGCGAGGTCCCGCTTTACGACGTTATGACGCAGGTGCGCGTGAAGCGTCCCATGTTTTCTGCCCCGGTTACGTGGAGCAAGTCCGTTACCGTTTCTCCGCATCAGACAGCGGAAGTTCACTTCACCCTCGGCGAAAAAACTCCGCAGTTGGCGCAAGGCCACTGAGCCTCGGGACCGCGCCGGGGCCACATAAAGTCCGCGTCCGCTGTCCTGGCGGCATCCCGCGTAGTTTTGAACAGAAGCCCTGCTCAGGGTCCGCGGCCTTCATGAAGCGTCGCCCAGGTCCGCCATTTGACGTCTGCTAAAATACCGCCATGCCCGTGGGGGGTTCATGTTTCGAAGCTCGGCTCGACTAGCACTCCTGATCCCGGTTACCGTCTCATTACTACTATCAACATCGTTCGCCAAAGACTCCGCTGATCCGCGCCTCCAGCACGCCTTTCGCGCTCCCGAGAAGAATGGCTGGACCTACGTTCACCTCGAAGGCTCGCCCGCCGAGATCGGGTTCCAGCACGGCTACCTGCTTTCCGCCGAGATCGAAGACACGCTGAAGGTCTTCACGTTCGAAATGGTGCACGACAATAAAAAAGATTGGCAGTTTTTCCGCGACGCGGCCCGCACCATGATGTGGCCCCACATCGAGCCCGAGTATCGCGAGGAGATGCAGGGCATTGTCGATGGCGCGAATGCAAAAGGCGTGAAAATCGATATCTGGGACGTCGTTGCCCTCAATGCCTCGATGGAGTGGGAATACTACGTCAAGCAATACAACACAGAGCACGCCTTGCAGAACGCAGCCTCACTGGTCGCGCCCGAACATTGCAGCGCCTTCGTCGCCACCGGCAGCTATACCAGGAATGGCAAAATCGTGATCGCGCACAATAACTGGACGAGCTATCTTGATGGCGCGCGCTGGACGATCATCTTCGACATCTTCCCGGCGAAGGGCTATCGCATGATCATGGACGGCCTGCCCGGCTTCATCCACAGCGGCGACGATTTCGTCGAGAACTCCGCGGGCATCGTGATTACGGAAACCACCATCGGCCATTTCAACGGCTATGATCCGAACGGTATTCCCGAGTTCGTGCGGGCCCGCAAAGCCGCGCAATACGCGGATTCGATCGACGAATTCGCGCGCATCATGAAAAAGGGCAACAACGGCGGCTACGCCAATAACTGGCTGCTCGCCGACATCAAGACCAACGAAATCGCCAGCCTGGAACTCGGGCTCAAAAACGTCACGCTCGAAAAGAAGACGGACGGCTACTTCGTCGGATCAAATTTTCCAGTCAACGAAAACCTGATCCGCGAAGAAACCAACTTTGACCCGAAGGACATGAGCATCAGCGCCAACGCCCGCCACCTGCGCTGGGAACAGCTGATGGCCGAAAACAAGGGCACAATCGACGTCGCCGCCGCCGAGCGTTTCATGGCCGACCACTACGATACCTACACTAAGAAAGAGGAGCCCGACGAACGCACGCTCGACGGCCACATCGATCTCTCTCCGCGTGGCTCTCAGCCGTGGCAGCCGCCGTACGGTACCGCTGGAGCGGTACAAAACAAAGTGGCCGATGCGAGCATGATCGCGCACATGTCTCTTGCCGCCCACGCCGGTCACGCCTGCGGCATGAACTTCAAAGCCGCGGAGCAACTGCGCGAGCACCCCGAATTCGGCTGGGAGCAGGGCGTGTTGCGCGACATGGACGCTTACCCGTGGACGACATTCTCGACCAAACAATAATCCGTGACGGAAGTTGCGCTCCCCGAATCGCACCAGGGTTTTGCGAATCGCGAACGACGAACAGCGATCAGCGTCTTTTCAGCTCACGGCCTTACTCCGGAATTGTCGCAGGCCCACAAAGAGCAGAAGAATATCGAACACCGTCAACGCCACCAGGACGGCCGGAAGCCACAGATGCGGGAACTGCGGCACCAGCGTAGCCCGTAGCCCTTCGCTCGCATATACCAGCGGATTAATAAGGACGATCTTCGCCAGGATCGGAAACTTGGCGAGGGCGCTCCACGGATAGTATGTACAGCCAAAAAATATCATCGGGGTCATCACCATGCTGAACATCAGGCCAATGTGCTGCTGGTCCACACTACAGCCCAGCGCGAGGCCGCCGCATGAGGAGAAGCCCGCCACCAGTAAGGTCATAAAGAGGAAAAGAAGCGGGCTCGTAATATGCAGATCCAGCCCCGGCCGCAGAATGATCCACGCCATCGGAATCACCAGTAGTCCGGCCACCACTGCCTGAATCAAGCCGGCGACAACCTTCTCCACCGCCACCCACGAAATATCGATCGGCGCCAGCAGCCGGTCTTCGATCTCGCGGGTAAATTGGAATTCCGCAATCAGCGGCATGGCCACCGCCCACACTCCCGTGAAGACCATGCTGATCGCCATGATTCCGGGCAGCAGCAGGCTCTTGTAGGCGGCCGGCATATAGCCGCTGCCCACCATCACGCGGCCAAAAATAAAGACGAACAACAGCGGCTGCAAAAATGTCTGGAGAATCAGCGGCACCAGATTCCGCCGCGCCACGTGCGCATCGCGCCCGAGCAACGCAAAAAATGTCTTCCAGTTCATTCGCGCAAGCTCCTGCCGGTGTGATGGAGAAATAGATTTTCCAGGCTCGGCTCCGAGATGTGAACGTCCGACAATTCGACTCCAAGCGCCGGCGGCCGACATTCACGATCTCCGGAATCAGAGAACCTCCGCGCCCGGCGTAAACATCGGCTCCACTCTCGCCTGAAGCCCGGACTTCGGTTACCCCCGCCAGTATTCCGAGTCTCTCAAGTAGCTCCGCCGAGCAATGCCCAAATCGCAGCCGCAGCAAATATCCGCCGGGAATCGAGGCCTTCAACTCCTCCGGCGTTCCCTGCGCGATGATCTTGCCGTGATCGATAATCGCAAGCTGCTGGCAGAGCGCGTCGGCCTCTTCCATGTTGTGCGTGGTGAGCAAAATCGTGCGACCCTTCTGGTTGTATTCGCGGATAATCTCCCACAGCAGCAGGCGCGTTTGCGGATCGAGGCCCACGCTCGGCTCGTCGAGAAATAGCACCTGCGGATCGTGCATCATGGCGCGCGCAATCGACATGCGCTGCATCATGCCGCCGGAAAATCCGCGCACCAGTTGATCGGCGCGATCCGTCAGTTTGAACCGGTCCAGCAGCGTCTCGGCGTGCTCCGACCGCTCCTGCGAACTGAGCCCAAAGTACGCTCCATGAAAGGTCAAAATCTCGCGGGCGGTCAGCGAGAAATCCAGATTCGGCCGCTGCGCCACCACTCCAATCTGCCGCTTGGCTGCGGTTTGATCGCGCCACACATCGTATTCCCCAATCCATGCGGAGCCGCCCGTTGGGCGAACGCGCGTGGTCAGAATCCCAACCGTTGTCGACTTCCCCGCCCCGTTCGGCCCGAGCAGCCCAAAAATCTGCCCCGGCGCCACCTCCAGGTCAATGCCGTCGAGTGCCTTGATCTCCGGCTTTGGCCCTTTGTTTTTCTTTCCCGCACCAGGAGGCGCGCCCCCGGCAGCCGCGGGCGGAAGAGAGTTATAGACTTTGCGAAGTTCGCATGTCCGAATGGCAGAGTTCATGGCAAGAATTTCCCGCTTTTTAATTTCCCGCTCTTGATTGGCCGCGAGGCGCCCCACGCGCCGTTGTCACGAGAACCAACTTCGTACTGGCAGTATACATAGCGACCGGGAGCGTCTGCCGAGCGTGCTCAGTGGCGAAGCGCGGGCGCAACCGTCGCGTCGCCGACGCACCGGGGAGGCTCAGGTGCGCGATTCATTTCCCGATCCCGCAGCGGAGGATTGTGCTTGCTTGTGGCTCGACGGTTGGAGCCAGCCCGTTAGTAACTTACTCCGCGATTACTTACTAAAGGCCATTGTCCGGATGGCCGGTGTACCCCGGTACTTTGACGTTACCCACAGCAGTTCCTAACATCAACTTACACGACTGTGTATCGAGGGGTGGTCCGTGGGGATCGCCCGGTATGACGCAGAATCGTTTACAGGCGCCACTACATGCGACTAACAAACAGTTTCCGAAATCGGCGCGGCGGCGGCCAGCGGCTTCAGCTTGCTGGAGATCCTGGCTGTGATTGCGATCAGTCTCACGGTGGCGGTGTTTGCCGTCATCAGCCTGGTTCCGGTTATGAACCAGCAACACCTCACGAACGCGTACAACACGACCATCTCCGCCATGCGGCAGGCGCGTGACAATGCGATCTCGCAGCGCACTTCGTACTCGGTGACATTTTCGAACGGCTTCGGTTCCCAACACCATCGTGGTCGCGCCCACGCTGACGGGTTTCCAGGGCGGTCAGATCGACCGCGACCTACCAGTTGCCACCCGATGTGAAATTTCAAATCAGTGCCGTCGCTCTCCTCGACGCCGCCTCCGGATGGCTATGGCAATCGGAACCGCCGCCATTGATTTCGGCTACCCCTCGCCGCGGAAGCTGGCTCGGGAGGGCAGACGGTTGCCTACTTCTGCCCCGATGGCTCGTCGCAGAACGCACCGGCGCCGGAACTTGCGCGGGCATGAATTACTGGAGTGGTGGCGTGGTTTATCTGGCTCGCGACACCGACTTCCTGAGCTCACGCGCCATCACCGTCTGGGGCGGCACCGGCCGCGTCCACGGGTGGAGAGTTGTACACAAGTCGGGAGGAGGCTATCAATGGCTGCGATATTAATCGGACAAAACTCGACCGGACAAAACTGACTTGCCCAAAAACATTCCGCGCGCTTCTCTCGCCGGAGACAGCGCCGCCCAGTCCGGCTTCTCGCTGATCGAAGTCATGATCTCGATGGTCATTCTGACCGTTGGCCTGGTCAGCCTGCTCGGCGTGTTCGGACTGGCCATGGCTTCAACGCAAACGTCGCAGAAGGAGATGATCGCCAAGCAACTGGCCAATGAGTCATACGAGAGCATCATCACGGCGCGCAACACCACGCAGATTGGCTGGGACGACATCCAGAACCAAGGCTCCACAAGCTGCGTCGTCACTGGGGCCCCCACCTGCGGCATCTTCCTGGCCAACATGCAACCGATCTACAAGCCGGGCGCGACGGAATTTACGGAACGAGCGACGACGCGGCCGCCGGCACACAGACGCTTCAGGATCCCGGGGCGGATGGCATCTTCCTGACCGCGGATGACAGTTCGTCCCCCTCATCGGCTTCCAGCGCCAGATTGCGATCTCGCCCGTCTACGACTCGGACACGCCACCCAACGTGATCCAGTCCGTGCGCAGCGTGACCATCACCGTGCAGTACTCCAGTCCCCAGCTGAAGGTGCCGCAAACTTACACCTTGAATTCCTATATTTCACAGTTCGAATAAAAAGAGGGGCCATGAACAAGCGCTTAACAACACGCGAGAGTGGATTCAGTCTGGTGGAGATGATGGTCTCCGTGGCCCTGGGGTCAATCGTGCTGGCGGGAGCCGTGCAGATGTACACCAAGAGTCTGGCCGCCACCTGGATGGTGAATCAGCGCGCCGACATGCAGGAAGATTTTCGCGCCGCCTCCAACATGATGACCAAGGATCTGAGTCTGGCGGGCGCTGGCCTGGGCAACGGCGCGGCCATTGCACTGCCGTCCGGCGAGCAATCCGCAGTATGGTTGCGACCAGACGCCGCACGTGCTATCTCAACGGCGCGGCCGGGCTGTATCCGAAGAATGGCGGCGTGCCCTACATGTATGGCCTGATCACCGGATACAACCTGGGGCCGACGATCAACGCCTCCAGGGCGCCACCGATGTAGTCACATCGATCTACACCGACTCGAATTTCTATCTCAATTGCTACAACCCTCAGATCACTGCCAAGGGCGTCGTGACTTTCTCACAACCCGTGTCGCCCAACACCTGGGCGAGTGAGGGGTGCCTGCCCAATCCCATCACCACCGCCGCAGGCTCCGAACGACCTGGCGGCGGGTCTTACGATTGGCGACGTCGTGCTGATGACTCTCGGCGGCAAGACAATCGTAGCCGAGGTTACCGGCGCCGTGACGACTACCGGCAGCGGAACGAGCATGAAGTACCTGGTCCCCTTCGCCGATGGCGACCCGCTGAAGCTGAATCAGACGGGCGCCGGCACCGGGCTGAACGGCGCGGCCTTGAACGCCACCGGAACATCCTCCGCCGCTCCCTGCGGGGCGCAGGGCCCCTGCCGTCTCATGATCGTCACGTATTACATCGACAACACCGGCGCGAGCCCGCGCCTGATGCGGCAGATCAGCGGGCACACGCCGATGCCGATCGTGGAGAACGTTGCCTGGATGAAGTTCAGCTATGACCTGTTCAATGATTCCACTCTGGCGCTATGCGGTCAACCAGCCCAACCCGGCTCGGGCGATGCCGAACGATAGCCGTCGAACGGTCTTCTTCCGAACCAGATCACCAAGATCAACATCCTGAACCTGGCCATGAACAGCACGCAGAAGGGCTCGCAGTTCGGCTTGGGATTTGGGTATCAGGGGATAAATTTGCAGACTTCGGTCTGCGCTCGAAATCTGACATACAACAATAACTATCCCAATTGACCCCATCACAAACGGAATAGTTGATCACGGAGTAAAACGATGCGTATTGACATGTTGAAGGCGTACAACTCGGGCTCCAAAAAGGGCGCGAACCGGCGCAGCAGGGGATTCACCCTGGTTGCGTCGCTGCTGATGCTGGTGCTGCTCTCCGGCATCGCGATCGGTCTCATGATGATGGTCAACACCGAAGGCAAGGTGGGCGGCACCGATCTGCAGAACAACCTCGCCTATCACGCTGCCGAAGGCGGCATGGAAAAAATGTATTCCGACCTGAGCACGGTCTTTCGGAGCACGCAATCGCCGACCGCCGCGCAAATCTGCGGCGTTGGGATCACCAGCAACGCGCCGGCGCTCATCGGCGTCAACTGGACTCAGTATTCGGTCATGCCGGGCACCACGCAGCAGGCTACTTGCCCAACCACTTTGACCTCGGTCTGGGGCCAGATCAGCGGCAACGGTCCGGACGCCGGTCTGTGGGCACAGGTCATGCCCGTGAACATGCTCGTTACCGCCGCCCTTCCCGGCGGGCAGGAAGTCAGTATGACGCGCACCGCGCAGGTCGCGCTCATTCCCGTTTTTCAGTTCGGTGTATTCTGCGAGGGCGACTGCGGCTTCTTCGACAGTCCCGATCTCAACTTCGCCGGACGCGTTCATACCAACGCCGATCTCTACCTCGGGGTGTCCAGCGGAGCGAAGCTGGTCTTTAACAACAAGCTGGAAGCTTATGGCAACGTCATCACCGAAAACCTGCCCAACGGCTTGGCCGCTACCGGCGGCAACTGGAATGACACCGGCAACGTCTACATTCCCACCCAAACCAACGGTTGCAGCAACCCCGGAGTTGTTACATCGGACTGCACCTTAAAACCTGCCAACAGCAATCCGGCCTCCAGTCCCTGGGGCGATGGCAGCTTAAAGGGCGCCGGTGGCGATCCGCCACAATCCGCCTATAACACGAGCAATTGGAACACCTTCTCAAAAACCACCACCAACAAAATGCTGGTCAATGGCAACTATGGGAGCCTGGCCACTCCGGGAACGGGCGCCAAGAAGCTTTCCATGCCGTTCGTGACCGGCACAACGTTCCCCTATGAAATCATTCGCCGGGACCAGTCCACGGACTCGGTCGCGCTCAGCCAGTCACGCGAAGAAAATCTGGCGCAGATTCACGTTCTGCTGAGTGACGACCCCGCCGAATTGCCCAGCGGCGCGGTCCGGCTGGCAAACACCATTTCTACGGAGAACGGGGGCGCGAGCAATCCCTACGGCATCGCAACGTCCTACCCGTCGGGCACGAACGCTTATTTCCCGACCAAGTTAGGGGCGCCCGTGGGCGGCAACTCTTATACCATGTACTTCGCTGCCGCAACCAACGGCTTGTATCCGGATCCGACCAGTTGCGCGGGCGCGGCGTGCCCAACCACCAAATGCAGCGGCAGCACCTGTGTTCCGCAATATCTGCCCCCGGACTGGTATTTCGCTCCGCAGACCCCGCCCTCCGGATACCAGACTCTCCAGCCTGCGACCGGAGTCGCGGCGCCGCTGGAAATTGTCGGTACGACCAATTCACCGACAAATCCGTATCCGACAATGGTGCTCTGTTCCGGCACCGTTGGCAGCACTTTTCCAGCCGCCTGCGGTAGTGGCGCTACCGATCCCTATCCCTATTACGCAGTCGCCAATCAGGCCAACGCGGCTGTATGGAGCCTGATCGATGGCTACCTGTACGTCGAGTATCTGGATAACAGCGGCGTCTGGCATAACGTCACGAACGAGTGGCTGCAACTCGGCTTCGCGCGTGGCATGCAGCCGCCCACCGCGCCGGGCACGAACCCGATTAACCCGAACGCGATTCTCCTGTTGCAGGAACCAGCCGATCGCAACGGCAACTCTTCATTTACTAGTCCGGTCGGCGTACCCGATCCGACCGGGATTGCGCCCACGTGCAGCAAAAAAACGGGCTCCAATTGCACGGGCAGCTGGACCAATCCCTTGCCGCCAGAGGTCCTCCCGGATGTGGCCAGCACTTCCCCGTATTTTGGTTACGGTACCGCGACGACACCGGTCGCTGGGAACTTGTTCCCTGTAACCGGCCAGAGCGTCAGCATGTTCAACTGGTATCCCATCAACTTCTACGACGCGCGCGAAGGTGAAGTACGCGCCGGCGACCAGGGCAACAACAGCTGCACAACCCAAGGCCTGCTGAATGCCGTGGAAATCGACGTGGGCAACCTGAATCAATGGCTGCTTGGCAACATCGGGACCAGCGGCACCAGCGTGACTTCGGCCGCGCAGAACGGCTACGTTCTCTATTTCTCCGATCGCCGCGGCATGCTACCGAACCCCGCCGTTGGCTATAAGACGGGCGAATCCGGACTGGAAGATGTAATTAACGCCAATGCTTCCGGGGATAACGCCGCCGGCGCGCCCGACGGAAAACTTGAACCGGCCCCGGCCGGCCACACCGGTTCTCCGGAAGACGTCAATCAAAACGGCGTTCTCGACATGTGGGGCACCAACAACCTGGGCCTTGGTCAGTGGTCCGGGACCATGAGCAACACCACGGGCTTGATCGGTGGCGCGGCCAACCAGAATACGCAGATCCTGGCCGCCACTCCCGACAATCCTTTCAGCCCGCGCATGGCGAGTTGCGCCAGCACTGGCCGCAAAAACTGGGTCAGCGGCGCGCGCCATGTCCTGAAGTTAGTCGACGGTTCGCTCGGCAACGTACCCATGACCACCACCTTCACCACCGACGCTAACGGAGTCGTGTACCATGGCGGCTTCACGGTCGCGTCGGAAAACCCGGTCTACATCCAGGGCGATTACAACAGCAAATCCACCGACACGTTCTTCACCAAAGAGACCTCGACCGGCACGCCCGGCCCGGACTCGACCGCGCCCTATCATTCCGCCGCCTCGGTCATTGCCGATACGGCCACCGTTCTTTCCAACGATTGGAACGATGAAACGAGCATGGTCGGAATCAGCGGCAACTCCGATATCACCTATGCTCCAAGCGCGGGCCCATGGGCGGGGCATCGCGCGGTTGTCAACGACACCTATTATCGCCTGGCCATTGCGGCCGGGAAAAACATGGCCTTCACCTTTCCGGGCTGGGCGAACAGCATCGACTACGGCTTCGGCACGGACGGCGGGATTCACAACTTCCTGCACTTCCTCGAAGACTGGTCCGGCAACAAGCTGAACTATGGAGGCTCGCTCGTCAGCCTCTACTATTCAACGTACAACACCGGCGTTTTCAAGTGCTGCACCTACTCGGTGTACTATCCGCCAACCCGTAACTATGTTTTCGACGTGGACTTCACCAACCCCGCCGGCCTGCCGCCGGGAACGCCGATGTTCCGCGACGTCGAAAGCTTGAGTTACCGCCAGTTATTTAACGCTCGGACGACCGGCCAATAAAGGACCGGCCGATAAAAACAACCCGGCGCGAGCATTCGAATCCAAACCAGCCCCGATCCGCAAGGATCGGGGCTTTTGTTGTGTCGCCCTGTAAGCCTTCGCTCCGTCTTGAACCACAGCCTCAACTTCACTGACGACGCCCCCGGCAGTCCCCAAAGCATTGCCAGTCGGGCACCGGGATATAGTGGTAAAAGCTGACCATATGGGCGGGTCTTCGGTCCCGTCCATTTTTCCCCATAAGCGATGTGCAAGCGAGTTCACATCCCACTAAAAAAGGCCCCCGCCCGCGTGATTCTTCGTGCTTTCCCCGGAGGCGAAGTAATAAACTAGATTGGCTAGTAGCCCGCCCCCCTTTTTGTCGGCCGCAATATTGCCGGCATGGACGTAAGGGACGACACCCACCCCCAAGATTGAGCGGATTTCACGAGGAAAAACTATGGTTCGCGTAGGGACAACACTTCGAATTCTCATCCTGTGCGGCTGGACTCTTACAACCCTGGCCTCCGGCGCAACGCGCAACAGCACGACCAGGGTCACGTATCCTTCCGCTTTCGGAGTTTCGCAGCGGGTGGCCGATCTGCCCATAGATTTGTCCTTGTTCCCGAGCCGGGAGATGCCGGAACCGCGCCCCAGTCACATGGCCGCGCATCCAAATCCTGGCCCGTGGCGGGACCCTGCACTCCAGACCGAAGTGTTACCCCAGGTCAGCGCCACCCAGGGCGTCAGCTTTGATGGCATCTCAACCAGTGGTTGGATTCCGCCCGATAACAACCTCGCCGTCAGCGCCACCACCATCGGCGTAACCGTCAATACGGACGTGGCGTTCTACAGCAAGACTGGCACACTTATTTCCGGTCCCACGAACATTCCGCTCCTGTTCGCAGGGGTCGGCGGCCTGTGCACAATCTACGTGGTCGATCCGATCGTGCTCTACGACCGCCCGGCCGACCGCTGGGTGGTTGCCGGAATTGGCCTCGACTACGCCGGCAACTATTCGGAGTGCATTGCCGTCTCAACCAGCAACGATCCCACGGCATCCTACGCTACCTATATTTATCCCTTTGGCACCACGCTCAACGACTATGACAAGCTGAGCGTGTGGGCCACCGCCAGCAACAGCGCGTATCTCGCCACTTATAACCTTTTCCCGCCGGCCGGCGCCGGCAGCGCGGATCTCTGCGGCTTCGATCGCGCCAAAATGCTGGTGGGAAACGCGAGCGCGGCCATGCTTTGCCAGCAGACTCCATCGTCGGAGAGCAGTTATCTTCCGTCCGACATGGACGGCCCAACTCCGCCAGTCGATGGCACTCCCGGACTGTTTCTGAACTGGCAGAACAACAATCCTGGCAAACTGAATCTCCGCAAGCTAACCCTGGACTTCGCGTCCGGCACCGCCACTTTATCGAGCGCGACAGCGATCAGCGTCGCCAACGATTCGTTTGCCTGCGGCAGCGGTGGCAGCTGCGTTCCCCAGCCGGGAACCGCGCAAAAGCTCGACACACTCGGCGATCGCATGATGTACCGCTTCGCCATCCGCCACTTCGCCGATCATGATCGCGCCGTGGTCAGTCACGCCGTCGGCAGTTCGGGTTCAGTGGCGGTTCGCTGGTATGAGCTTTACGATCCAGCCGGGGCCGTGACTCTCAACCAGCAAGGCACGTTCGCTCCCGACGCAACGTATCGGTGGATGTCGAGCGTGGCCGAAGACCAGAGCGCCAACATCGGCATGGGATATAGCGCCTCAAGCACCACCGTCAATCCTGCTGTTCGCTTCACAGGCCGCGTGCCTTCTGATCCTCTCGGCTCAATGGAAACGGAAGCCAGCATCATCGAAGGCGGTGGATCGCAGACCGGTGGCAGCTCCGCCAATCGCTGGGGTGATTACACCGCCATGCGAGTCGATCCCAGCTGACGACTGCACCTTCTGGTACGTGAACGAGTATCAGCAAACCACCGGCTACGAGAATTGGACCACCCGCATTGTGTCATTCACCTTCGACGGTTGCGGCCGCGGAGGGGGCGGAGCCGTCATGAGTCTTGCTCCGACGTCCTTGAAGTGGGGCAAGGTTCTGGTGGGCACAACGGCCAATGGCAAGAAGAAAGTGATCGCCACCAACACCGGCAGCGCCACTTTGACGATCTCGAATATCGCAACCACCGGAGACTTCGGACTGGTGGCTGTCAAAGCGACCAAGAAAGTCACGCCATGCGCCAACGGAACCAACGTGGCTCCGGGCGCGAGCTGCGTAATCAGGGTGAGCTTTACGCCGACCCAAAGCGGGTTGCGCGCCGGCAGCGTTAACTTTAGCGACAACGCTGCGGGCAGCCCGCAAAGCGTGGCTTTGACGGGAACGGGCAAGTAGCAGAGTAAGCAGTCGAACGAATGGGCGGGACAATAGTCCCGCCCATTTTTTGTTGCGATTGCAGCGACACCGTCCGCAGTGCGGGCGCGCGTAGCGCCGACTCCGGCGGGCGTCCTCGCCCGCCGCAACTCAAGCTTGAATGGGGCTCGCGCCCGCCTTCCAATGTTCCGGCTTAAAGATCATTCCCTCGCGCGCCCTGCCATTCATCACCACCAGCAGCGGCTCCTCGAAGCGCAAATGCCGTACGCACCCGCATTCCTCCTGCGCATTCTGCGCGCCCAGCCACTCCCAATCCACCGAGCCTTCACCCGCATCCGGATTCACCGTAAAATAGCCGACCTGGAACGCCATCAGATTCTGAAAAAAGTGGCTTCCTTGCGAAGGAATCACACGAAAATCCCGGAACCCCGCCTCCACAATCACGCGCGCGCCGGAAATCTCGTCCCACTCCACCGGAATCCCCAGCCATGGATCGTTCGATCCCAGCCGGCCAACGCCAATCAAAAGATACGGACGATTCTCCGCTCCCAGCTTGGTATTGAAATGCGCGACCGCCTCCGCCACTTCCTGACTGCGCCCGCGCTCGAAGCGATGAAAGTCAACCACCACCACGTCGGACAAATTCTGAATCCGCCCATTGCCCAGCACCATGGCGCTCCGGCAAACCAGGTCGGACGGATCCACGTCGTCCATGCGCAACTCTTCGCCTTCGCGCGAAAGCACCAGGGGCCGAATCTGCAAGAATCCAAACTCCGCCGCGTTGCCATCCCCACCGCTCTTTGCCGCGCTCTTGGCCGAAGCGTCGGCGCCATGCAGACCACCGTCCGCGCGCGGCAGACGCACCGCAAACTCAATCTCCACCGGCTGCCCCAACGCGTCTTCGCCCACGCGCGCCAGTTGCTGAAGAATCGGAGCCAGCGGAAACATCTCCTGCTTCAGCACCGGAGCAAAACTCACAATCCGCGTTCCCGGGCGGCTCATCCCGTCATACACCGCATCGTTGTCGCGGCTGTAAGTCGAAGCCACAGCCTGCAGCGTGCCGTCGGCTTCCGCATCCTTCAGGGCAAACCGCGCCTCGCGCAAAGCTGTCAGTCCGTTGTCGAAAGAGTCCGAATCCAATTTGTTCTCTGGCCGAGCTCCGTCCTGCCCATTCATCTCCAGCGCCCAAAACTCCGACTGCGAATTCGACAAAATATCCTTTACGGCAGAAAACTGCACCAGGTTATGCGGATAGCGCGGACAAAACGTCAGACACTTTCCGCCTTCGACCACTTCCCTGCCCATGCCGAGCGCCACGGCTGCAATTCCGTCCTCCGAAGCCATGGGCGGCACGGGATAAAAATTGCGCGACCGCACCACGCCTGAAAAGTCCGGATAGAAGCGCTCCCCATGCATTCCGCCCACCACGCGCTGCAAAATCACCGCCATCTTCTCCTCTTCGGTGCGATAGGGCGTAGCGCGGACATAGGCCTTGGCATGTTGACTGAATGTCGAGGCATAAATCCGCTGAATCGCCTCCGTCAGCCGCGCCAGCCGCACCTGCAATTCCGGCTGGTGATTCCCAAGCATGAAGGTCTCATAAACGCCCGTGAATGGCTGATACTGCGAATCCTCCAGTAAACTCGACGACCGCACCGCCAGCGGCCAGTGGACCTCGGTCAAGAAGGCAGTCAAATCGTTCTGCAGAAACGCCGGCAAAGGCGCTGCGAGAAAGCGACCGTCAATTTCGGCGTCATCCTGGCAGTGAATGGCAAAATCCGACAGGTTGTTCTCCGCCAGAAAGCGGTCAAAAACATCGGTGCTCAAAACCAGCGCCGGAGGCACGCCGATCTTCACTCCCGCAAAGCGCAACGAAAACCGCCGCTTGTAAAGCAGGTGTCGCACAAACGCCAGCCCGCGCGCCTTTCCGCCCAATGATCCTGCCCCGATTCGCAGAAAAAAATTGCCCTCGGCCTTGAACGTGGCCGCGTTGAAATCGCCAATTAAAAACTCGTTCTGCTCCAGCCGGTACTCGTTGATGGACGAGATCAGATCCTGCCGCAGGGCCTCCAGGCTGGGAAAATCCGAAACCTTCCGCGGCCGCAACTTCTGCGCCACCGCAAACTCCGTGCGCGCCGTTAGCCAGCGCGAAAAATGGTTGCGCTGGCTGTGATAACTGAGGCTCTCCGCCGGAACCGTATGGAGTTGCGCCTCCAGTGAATTCATATCGCTGGCGCGCGACACCTCAGTCCCGTCCGGCATGCGAAAAATAAAATCGCCAAACGCGCACTGCTGCGTAAGCAGCCGCCGGAAATCGCGCAAGAAAGTAGGCGAGCGCTTCTGCAAAAATGCGAATCCCTCCGCATAAGCCCGCGTCCGGTATTCGGTATGGCTCGAATGCAGCACAATCGGCACATCCGGCACCGACTCCCGAATCACATGCGCAAGCTCGAATCCCGCATTCTCGTCCGGCGCCCCATTCCGCGGAAACTGCACGTCCGACACCACCGCCAGCAGATTCCCGCGATACTCCATCGCCTGCCGCGCCGCATCTTCATAATCCGAGCACAGCAGAATCTTGGGCCGCGCCCGCTGCCGCACCAGCTTGTGCGCCATGTTGATGCCCTCGCGAATCACCCGCCGCGACTGGCTGATCAGCTCGGTGTAAATCACCGGCAAAATCGAGGAGTAATACCGGATGTTGTCCTCCACCACCAGCAGCACCGGCACGCCCAGCGCCTTCACATCATGGCGAACGTTGAGCTTGTCCTCGACATACTTGACGATCGCAATCAATATGCGCGCATTCCCCTGCCACAAAAAAATCCGGTCGACATCCGTCACCGGATTCCGCGCAATAAAACTCTTCACCTCGCGATAGTCGTAAGCCAGCACCACAACCGGAATATCGCGTCCAAGTTTCTTCACCTCGCGCGCCAGTTGCGCAGCATTCATCTCGCCGACCGCGAGGTTTGTGACGATAAGATTGAAGCGTTCCTGCGAGCGCGCGAGTTCCAGCGCCTGCGAGCAACTGGAAACATGCGTGATTCCGGGTATCTGTGGCAGGTTGAGTTCGCGGGACTCGCCGATCAGCAGCTCGTTCAGCCGCCCATCTTCGCGCAGAATAAAAGAGTCGTAGAGATTGGAAACCAGCAGAATGTCCTGCACGCGAAACGGCATCAGCCGCTCGAAACCCTCAAACGCATCCTCCGCGTCAAAAACCAGTTCGGTTTCGTCAATCGCGCGCATGCCAGCACCGCCAATCAAGTTGAGGCGATTGTAGCAAGCCAGGTTAATCAGGTCTGTGATCGAAGTCCGCAGCGTCTGGCATCTGGACCGCGAGCCAAAGGGCTCCCCTGTGAACCTCCGTACCCTCCGTGGTTAAAGCCTTTTGCCAGGCACCACCGAAACGGTGGTCTCGGCTCACGCCACTGCTGCCATCACGACCGACCGCACCCGCGCAAAAGCCTCGGCCGATGGATCGATCAACTCAAAGTGTCCAGCCCGCGCAATCTCCACCAGTTCGACGTTTTCTTTTCGATTGTCAGAAGTCTTATACCGTACATACTCCCGGCTAAACTCCGGAGGCACCACGTCATCATCCTTTCCGCACAAAATCCACTGCCGAGCCGGAATCGCTAATCCCATCGGATCCGCCTCCCGATAATGTTCCGGCACCGCCTCGGGCTTGCCTCCCAAAAATTCGACGACGGCATCATTGCTCAAATGCAAGGTATACGCTTTCTTCAAATCCAAAACGCCCGCCAGTGAAATCAACCGCCCCACCGATGCCTCATGCGCCGCCAGACACAGAGCGAGCTGCCCGCCCGCCGAATGTCCCATCACCGCCAGACGCCCCGCATCCACCCGAAACCGCGCCGCCTGCTGCCGCACAAACCGATAGGCCGCGCGAATATCGTCAAACGTCCCCGGCCATCCGCCGCCCGCGTTTCCCACCCGCCGGTATTCCACATTGAAAGTAGCCACGCCCGCCGCTCGCAGCGCCGCGCATAAATGCCCCGCGTGCGCGAGGTCATACTTCGCGCGCCAATACCCGCCATGAATGTTGATCAGCCCAGCATGAATGCCGGACGCGCGCGGCAGCCGCACTTCTAGAAACTGCTGCGCATCCGCGCCATAGGTAACGCGCTCATCCGGTGCCGGCTGCGGTTTGCCAAGAATGTCTTCAGCGGACACGAATCACCGAAGTGCTTATTCTTTCAGTTTCAACTTCCCCTTGTTAGCTTCGATAAAGGCCTTAAGGTCTTCAGCCGCGCCCAGCAGCCGCGTCCACTGCTCGTAATAAAGAGTCACCGGAAACCGCCCCAATCCATACACGCTCACGCCGCCCTTTTCGCTCACGCGAAATTCCATGGCCCCGCTGCGCTTCTTGGTCTCGACTTGTTTCTCCAGTTCCTGTAGTTTTGCTTTCAGCTCGTCATAAGTTGGTTCTGCCATGCATGCACCTCCAATGATTTCGCTCCATCATAAGTTGACTTCCACGCTTCGTCGACAAAAAGCAGAAAAAACCTTCACATCCGTTGCGAGCCGACGGAGTCGATCCCGCGCCCCTTCAGTAACTTACAGACAAATTCTCACCTTGGAAATGGCCGCGGAAATGCTAAGATAAGGGCTGCGCCAGCAAAGACAAGGGGAAGACTGTGACCAAAAATAAGTCGATCTTGGAAAATGTAGTGATGCTGCTTGTCATCGGGGTGCTCGCCGGAGCCGTCGGCGGTCTTGGCATTGGCCTCCTGCAACTCCGCTCCCTGCAAGCCGCCTCCTCTACCGCGGTCCCGGGCAAGTAGCGTCCCCACTCGTCTGTTCCGCCAGAGTCAAGAACCTCGCTGGCGAGTTCATGCCTGGTCCTATGTCTGCATGAATCCGTAAATGAATAGGAAAGTGACTGCGCTCTCAAGAATGGAGCGGGAGACGGGGATCGAACCCGTGACATCCAGCTTGGGAAGCTGGCGTTCTACCGCTGAACTACTCCCGCTCGACTTCGTTAGACTATCATCGCCCCTGCTTCAAAACAATCGGCGCAAGCGCTCAGTGCCCTTCCTTCTTCGTCTCCAGAGAGTTCGGGGGCGAGTTCGGAGAAACGTTCGGAGCGGAATTCGCGGGTGAGTTCGGAGGAATGTTCGCCGGAGCATTCGTCGCCGGCACAACCGGCGCCTTCTCTCCAGTCGTTCCCCCAAACAGGGGCTCCGTCAGTGACTCCGGCCCCACGCGCGCTCCCGCAGGGCGAATTCCCTTCGCCTCCACAATCGACCATCTCCAATCTTCATCCGGCCCAGGCGTTACGCCCACATACTCGCTTAGCGTCGACCGCTCAAATGGCTTGGTCTCCGTCTTCAGATGAAACAGCAGCGTCACATCGGAATGCCGTTCCACCAGCGCCTGCGTGCCGTTCTCGACTACGGGCAACACCTGCGCCAGCGCCGCCGTTTCCGCGTCTTCTCCCGGCCGCCGCTCCATGGTCAGGCCCACCGTTACCTCCCGCAGAGCCCAATCCGATCCGTTAAAAACCTCCAGCCGTAAATTGTCGTCGTGAATCGATGCCGGCCCATCCAGCTTCAACAGCTCCTCGGGCGGCAAATCCTCCACCAGCACCGGTTTCACGATCAAAGAACTGGCGCGAGCATTGAATGACATGCTGCAAGTCACATCCGGAGACGAAACCGTAAGCTTGTTCCCCGACGCATTCAGCGACAGCACCGTTTTATCCGGCGCCACGGGCTTGAGCTTGCTGGCGTTCGCCATTACTTGCGCGAGATTGTCGTTGTCGACCACCGGCAGGAGCACTGGCGGAGCCGGCGCAGACGCCTCCTGCTGCGCCTTTTCTCGCCGCAGATTCCGGGCAAGGTCGCCGAGGGACGGCTCCTCCTGCGCCAGCAAGGCCACAGGCCAGGCTGTCGCCACCACTGCCACCAGCGCGGCCAACATAAGAATTCGAATCCGACCCAACATAAACTCCGTCAAGAACTACGCCCAAAGCCAAGCGGTCAACGCCCGGCAACCGTAGCGCCGGCGTCTCGCCGGCAGCCTGCCCTGAGCGAAGCCGAAGGGCGTGGATGCTCCGCCCAGGCGAAATCAGTCCCGCGAGCCGGCCGCACACGACGGCCCTCAATCAAATTCTAGGCGGAAAGTAACAGGAAGAAAGTTACCGAAGGCACCCCGAAGTACTACGACTTCCGGGAAGCGGCACAAAAGGAAAAAGGGCAGGATCGCGCTCGAGATCGAAGCGACGCGCAACGGGGCGCGTTCCTGCCCTTCCTTCACCGCAACTTTAGGACTTACTTACAGCAGGCCAGAACTGCGTAGACGGTTGACCGGGTCCATCGGCACGGCCTGACGTTTAAAAACCCAGCGTGCCACGGCAATCCCTAACGCCGCATAGCATAGATGCCAGATCTTCATAGTTCGCTCCCCACGCCGGAACTGACATCGGGGAGTGACTACGCCCGTCCCGTCGTATGAGCCCAAGTTACCGCGGGCCAGTCGCGAGGTCCAGCCCACGAAGGTGCCATGGCACTGCCCGAAAGGTCACCTGCAAGTAATGCATGGCAGATAACGAAGGGCACCCGCCACTGATTTTTGCCAAGGTAGAATGCAAGACAGATCAAAAGCGCTGCTGTAGGACGAGCGTCCTATGCGATCCAGCCTCCGCCAACCACCACATCCCCATCATAAAAAACCGCCGCCTGCCCCGGAGTCACGGCCCGCTGCGCCTCATCAAACGTCACGAGAACCTCATCCGGCCCCGCGCTCTCCAGCACTCCAGCAGCCGGCGCATGCTTATGCCGAATCTTCACTCCAACCCGCATCGGATCCTTAATCTCGGAAGTCGAAATCAAATTCACCCGCCGAGCCCGCAGCGTCCGCGTATAAAGCTCCTCATCCGGCCCGACCACCACTTGCCGCGTGTCATTGTTGATCTGAATTACGTAAAGCGGAGAGCCTGTAGCAACTCCCAATCCCTTGCGCTGACCAACCGTAAAGTTGTGCACGCCCGCATGCTCGCCGATCACCGAGCCATCCGTAGTCACCATTTCGCCGCCCACGTCCAAGCGCGCCTCCGAGCCCTGCTCCGCCAGGTAAGCATCGAGAAACTTCTTGTAATCCCCGCCCGGAACAAAACAAATCTCCTGCGAGTCCGGCTTCTCCGCAATCACAAGATTGTACGTACGAGCCAGCTGCCGCACCTCGGGCTTAGTCATCCCGCCTAGCGGAAATAATGCCCGCGATAGCTGCTCCTGCGTAAGCCCAAACAAAAAGTAAGTCTGGTCTTTCGATCGATCGACCGGCCGCTTCAGTATCCACCGCCCACCCGCATCATCGAACCCGGCCTGCGCGTAGTGACCGGTAGCGATCTGCTCCGCCCCAATCTGCCGCGCCACAATGAGCAGCTGATCGAACTTCAAGTGATTGTTGCAGAGGCTGCAAGGAATCGGCGTGCGCCCCGCCAGATACTCCTCCACAAAGGGACGCACCACCTCGCGCTCAAACCGCTCTTCGTGATTCACGACGTAGTAAGGAATCCCAATCGTCTCCGCGACCCGCCGAGCGTCATAAACATCGTCCAGCGAGCAGCAGCGTCCCGTAGCCGATTCCGGCATCCCCTCATGCCCAGCCAGCCGCCGCTGATTCCAAAGCTGCATGGTGAGGCCGATGACGTTGTGTCCCTCGGCGCGCAGCATAGCCGCAACGGTTGAGGAGTCAACCCCTCCGGACATGGCGACGGCGATAGTCTTCGTGTTCAGCATTTTGACTTAGGTCGTGATACCTCGGAGATCGTGGCTCGAATCTCGAAGCTCTTTCCAAACCGGTGACAACTCCCGCAGCCGCCCAACCGTCTCCGGCACCAAGCTCAAAGCAAACTCCACATCCCCCGCCGAATTCATCTTACCCAAACTAAATCGAATACTGGCCCGAGCACGCTCCGCCGGCATCCCCATCGCCATCAAAACATGCGAAGGCTCAATCGCCCCCGAGGAACAAGCCGCCCCGGTAGAAACCGCCAGCCCTTTCAAATCCAGAGCAATCACCAAAGCCTCGCCGTCAATCCCCTCAAAATAAATATTCGTAGTATTAGGAACTCGAGGGTGCCCCATCCTTCGCGTACTTTGCGAAGGGTGGGTGCCGGCACCATTCACCCCGCAAGCCTCGATTGAGAGCAGTTCCTGCTCCAGCCGATCGCGCAACTCCGCGATCCTCAAATCATCCCCGCGCTCGAAGCCTTCCCGCGCCGCCTCCGCGGCCTTCCCCAGCCCTACAATCCCCGGAACATTCTCCGTCCCCGCCCTCCGCGACCGCTCATGTCTTCCACCGTAAATCTGAGCTGAAAGCGCAGTTCCCTTCCGCACATACAGCGCGCCCACGCCCTGCGGCCCATGCAGCTTATGCGCGGAAATCGTCAGCAAATCACACCCAATCTCGTCGACGCGCACAGGAATCTTCCCCGCCGCCTGCACCGCGTCGGTGTGAAAATAAACGTCGGCCTCGCGAGCAATCGCGCCGATCTCGGGCACGGGCTGGATCATGCCGGTTTCGTTGTTCGCGAACATAATCGAGATCAATTTAGTAGAAGGCCGCAAAGCCCGCCGCACGTCCGCTGGATCGACCACTCCGCTCGCATTCACCGGCACATAAGTGACGTCGCATCCATTCGACTCCAAATGCCTGCAAGCATTCAGCACCGCATGATGCTCGATGGTCGAAGTGATGATGTGACCAGCCGCAACAAACTCGCCGTGACCGGTGACCGGTGACCGGTGACCCGCCACTCCAAACACCGCCAGGTTATCCGCCTCAGTGCCGCCCGATGTAAAAACAATCTCCGGCGCCCGCGCCCCAAGCAGCGCAGCCACGCTCTCCCGAGCGCGCTCCACCGCTGCCCGCGTCTGCTGGCCATGTGAATGAATCGACGAGGCATTCCCAAAGCGCTCCTCAAAATAAGGACGCATCGCCTCCATCACCTCTGGCTGCACAGGCGTGGTAGCGTTATTGTCGAGATAGACCCGTCGCATCATGCAGTTCTATTGTACTAACGACGCTGGGCGACCGCTAACGGCTGACCGCTCACAGCTCACCGCTGACCGCTCACCGCAATGCAAGCCTTTACATTGGATAGAGGTCGCGAAGAAATGCGTAAGAGGCCACCTTCCGAAAACAGCCCATTCTGAGCGTGACCGGCATCACGACGGCGCGCTTTTATTCCTCCTAAATTTGGTCCACGGACGTGAGCGGAGACTACAAAGACCTACGCGTTTGGCAGGACGCACGGATCCTGGTTGGTGAAGTCTATCGTCTCACCCGCGGGTTTCCGAAAGACGAACTCTTTGGCTTGGCGTCTCGGATGCGGCGATCGGCAGTTTCGGTACCGAGCAACATCGCAGAAGGCAAGGCTCGCCATTCGGAGCGCGAACTGGCGCAATTTTTATACCATGCGCGTGGTTCGCTCCTGGAACTGGAAACCCAGATCTTGATCTCGTCGGATCTTGGATATGTTGCCGACTCGACAGCCGCCGCAATCACAGGGAAGATCAAGAAGTTGGCGTGCACCCTGAATGGTTTGATCAACCGTGTTCAAGAAGGCATCAACAAGTAGTAAACCGTAAGTGGTGAGCCGTTAAGAGCAAGCAGTAAGCGGTGAGCAGTCAGCCGTAGTATTGAAAATCGCTCCAAAACTCCGGCCACGTCTGTTTCATCCCGCGGCAAATATAAATATTAGGGTGATCGCCCGTCTCTTCGCTCACGATCCCGTACGGATTCGGCGTATGCCCCGCTAGTTCACATGACGAAAAGTTCGCGTCCCGAAAACGTTGCGAGTATCCGAGCACAATCAGTGTGTCCGGAGGATGATCTCCGTATCCCTTCGCCCAAAACGAATTCACTCCGCTGAGTGGCCGAGGGAGGCCATAGGCTGGTCCGTAGAGCGCAATCGCTCCGGCCTCGCCATAGTTCGCCGCCAGAATCCCGGCGTGCACCCGTTCCGATGCAGGCAGCGAATTCCAGATTCGCGCCACCTCCGCCGTCAACTCCGGCCAGCCCAGTTCCTCGACCAGATCGCCATTATTCTTCGCCGCAAATTTCCAGCGTGCCGAATTTACCGGCGCCGACGGCAGCGCAATGGCCGCGATCAAGAGCGCATCGCAAATGAGAGCGGCCCATGCGACCCCACGCACCGTCCAAGCCCAACCCCGCCGCAGCGACGAAAGCCACTGCTCGCCCCAAACCGCGCCCGCCGCAAACAACACCGGATAAGCGCCCGCCATGTAATACCAGCGCCCCTTGGCAACCGCAAACAAAACGAGCGTGACCACGTACATCCATCCCAGCATGCGAAAGCGCCGCCCAGCAGCCGCCATCAAACAGAAGTAGAGTCCAGCCAGCGCCAGCGGAGTCGCCAGCAAGGTCAGCCGAAGCTGTCCCGGCAGAAAATCCCTGGCCCGCCCCTCGCCTACATCACGCGCGTGGATGTGCTTCAAAAAGTCCAGGGAAATAAAATGATGCTGCGCCTGCCAGATCAAATTCGGCAGAAAAACCAGAATCGAAAGCCCCACTCCCACCCACAGCCACTTGCTCGCCAGATATTTGCGCGCCGGAGTCGCGACCACCGCCGCCACGATGGCGAGCACAAAAAAGCCCATCGTGTACTTCGACTCCATCCCCAATCCGATGCACGCTCCAATCGCCGCCCACCATCGCGCATCGTCGCTCTTCAACAGCCGCAAAACAAAATACGAGACCATCACCCAGCATAAATAATCGAACGAAACATACTGCATGAGCGCTCCGCCGCCCAAGGCAAACGGGATCCCCGCAGCCACCGCCACCACTTGCGCTCCGCGGCGCCCGCCCAGTTCGCGCGCCATCAGCCCGATGAAAACGAGCGCCACGGCCTGCGCCATCGCCGCAAAAAATCGAAATCCAGCCAGCGAGGTTCCAAACAAAATCAGCGACAACCGCCCAAAGAAGGGAGTAACCGGCGGATAAGCGACAAATCCCCAAGCCAGGTGCCGCGCATCTTCCAGCGTAGCCAGTTCGTCGCGCTGAAAACCATACTGATGCCCAGTCAGCACGTGCACGAGCACAGTAGCCGCCGCGATACAGATCAGGAGCGCAAGATCGCCACCCCGATGCGACGCACGCCGCACAGCTAGATCATTTTTCTGTAGGATTGCCATTCAGCGACGTCCAGGAAAAACCGGTGACCGGTCAAACCCGCGGCTCAGCGCCCTTCCATCCCCACATACCGCTGCGGATACTCGGGCCCGATATAATCCGCCCGCGGCCGAATCAGCCGGTTGTCATCCAACTGCTCGATCACATGCGCCGTCCACCCGCTCACCCGCGACACCGCGAAAATCGGAGTAAACAAATCCACCGCAATCCCCAGCGTGTGATACGTCGACGCCGAATAAAAATCCACATTCGCGTTCAACTTCTTCTCGGCTTTGACGTACTGCTCAATCTTGTCCGAGTAGTCATACCACCTCGGGTTTCCGCTCGCCGCCCCCAAATCGCGCGACATCTTCCGCAAATGCGTAGCCCGCGGATCCTCCGTGTGATACACGCGATGCCCAAATCCCGGAACTTTTTTCTTCTGCGCGAGCATCCCCTTCACATACTCCACCGGATCCGCGCCCGCCGCATCGATCTCCACCAGAATCTTGAACACCGCCTCATTCGCGCCCCCATGCAGCGGCCCCTTGAGCGCGCCAATCGCCGCCGTAATCGCCGAATGCATATCCGAAAGCGTCGCCGCCACCACGCGCGCGGCAAACGTCGAAGCATTCAGCTCATGATCGGCATGAAGTATCAAAGCAATATCCAGCGCCCGCTCCGCCGTCGACGAAGGCACAGTCCCATTCAGCATCAGCAAAAAGTTCGCCGCGTGCGAAAGCGACCGGTCCGCCTCCACCAGCGGCTTCCCGTTCCGGATGCGATCATAGTTTGCCACCAGCATCGGCATCTGCGAAGTTAGCCGGATCGCCTTGTTCACATTCGCATCGTGATCGTTGCGCGTGATATCCGGATCGTAATAGGACAGCGTCGACGTCAGCGTCCGCAGCATATCCATGACAGGCACATGCTTCGGCACCTGCCGCAACTCCCGCAAGATCGCCGCATCGAGCTTCCGGTCCTCCGCCATCCGCGACTTCAACTGCCGCAACTCATCCGCCTTCGGCAGCCGCCCAAACCACAAGAGGTAGCAGACTTCCTCAAACGTCGAATGGTCCGCGAGTTCATGAATGTCGTACCCGCGATAAGCGAGCACGCCCGCTTCGCCATCGATGTAGCAAATTCCCGAGGTAGTGGCGACGATCCCCTCAAGCCCCTTCGGTGCAACGCTAGAAACCGTAGACATGATCCTCACCAATCAATCTTGACATTCCCCGCCGTTCGGAGCCGCACCCCGCGAGAACAAGCGTGAAATCTGCATTCTCAGGACTTCCCCAACCCCTCTTTTATACCGCAACGAAGCCGCCCGTGCCACGAACGAAGCAACGGGAACCTCGCCCCGCCCAAGACATTCTCAGCGTCTTCCGCGGTGCTCCGCGTCCTCTGCGGTCTAAGATTTTGCTTTTGGATCTAACCTCTGCAATCTGACCTCTAAAATCTGCAATCGCCTCACACCGGCCAAATCTCCGCCGCCGTCCCCCAAAATATCCGCTGCCGCATCGCCTCGGATATCGGCAGCGCCTTAAACTCCGACACATTCGCCGCAATATCCGGAACCCCGGGCCCCGGCCAATCCGTCCCAAACAACGTCTTATGGGCAATCTCCCCGAGGCGCGGAAACCACTCCAGCAGCCGCCGCGGAGGAATCCCGCTCACATCCAGATAAACATTCTTATGCCGCCGGATCAAAAAGAACGCCGTCTCCATCCACAAAGGCCGTCCACCGTGCGCCAAAAGAATCCTCAGCTTCGGAAAATCCACCGCCACATCCTCCACATAAATCGGATCGCCATACTTATTCCGCGCCCCCGGAAACACCGAAGTTCCGGTATGAATCATCACCGGAATCCCGTTCGCCTCCGCCGCCCGGTAAATAATCTCGAGTTCCTTCACGCCTCGCACATAATCGTTCGGATAGAGAAGCTGATGCGGCGGATGAATCTTGATCATGCGAATGCCGAGCCGCAGAATATGCTCCACATCGGCCAGAATATTTTTGGTATGCCGCGGATGCACCGACCCGCACGCAATCAGCCGCCGCGGATCGGCCTTGACATAATCCGCCACCCACTGATTGACCGCCGAAGTAAACCCAATCACCTCAGGCGCAACATAATTAATGAGCGCCGCCCGCTCCACCCCGCACCGGTCGAGATATTTAAGAAACGTGGACGCCGACCGCGCATAGGATTCAATCTCCTCAAAATTAGCTCGCTTCGCCTTCATCAGCGCCAGCGCCGAAGGCGTGAACATTTCATAAGGCTCGATATGAACGTGGCAGTCAGTGATCAAGGGCAGCCCTCAGCCGCTAGCTATCGGCTGTCATTTTCAGAACACTCTATCAGGATATTTGGAAACGAGTAGCGGATCAGAAAGACGCGGCGGAAAGCAAGATTCAACCTGACGGCTGATAACTGACAGCTAATACAACGGCACCTTCGGATCCACCGTCCGCGCCCACCCGTCGATTCCGCCGCGCATCGACTGCACTTTCTCAAATCCCTGCTGCCGCAGCCAATTCGTCACCGACAGCGAGCGCACGCCATGATGACAAACCACCACAATATGCGCCTCCGGATCCAGCTCCGAATGCGCCCGCGCCGGAACGTCCCCCATCGGAATATTCTTCGCGCCCTCGATCCGAGCCGTCTCAAACTCCCAGGGCTCGCGCACATCCAGCAACAAAAATGCCTCGCCACTTTTCTGTAGCGCCTTGACCTGTCCCGCGGAAATCTCAAAGTCCATAATCTCCACCGCCGCCAGCACCTCAAAATCCGCTTGCCCGCCCTATCCCAGACACGCAGCCCTATACCATATCAGACGCAATGTCCACGAACCTCTCCGTCCTCAGCGGCTTTTCTCAGTGATCACTGCGATTAAAGGTGTCGGGCGTGGACGTGCTCTCGCCCATTGACTATCGCTTCGCCGAATGCGGATGCGGTATTTCACAAATAGAAGTCGAACGCCGCAACGACCGCGGCCTTCCGGGAACAATGTTGCACCCCGCACGCGTGCTAGTTCGGCTTCTCTGCTGCATGCTCGGCGGCAGAGGGAGACTTGAATTCGAGGATCGATTTCTTCCACTCCGAAAACTCATGCTTCTCGCGCACCGCATTGCCCTTGGTCGACCTTGTGACCACAACATCCTGGGGCAACCAGAGCGGGTTGGAGACCGTCGCTAACCGAATCTCTTCGAGCCGAACCTCCGTCTCTTCTAATCCCATATCCGGTTGCGGTTGCAGCAGGTCGGTACGCATGCGCACGATTTGAAAGTTGTCAGGATTAATCCACGCAATTCCCTGATACGCTACCGGGACTGAAACACCATCCACGTTGATGATCCCAGTGAGTTGCGCCTTCTCGCGCTGCTGGGCGAAGGCGACCACGTAGTCATTCTCGTTATCGACTACCTGCCTTCCGAGGAAGCGGAATTTTGCCTCTTCCTGGTGAAAGGGATGAAAAAATAAAGGCATCAGTCCAAAACCCTGGGCCAGAAGGGGACCTCCCGTGGGCCACTTCTCAGGTTCCTTGCCCGTCGGGCTTACCCGAACTTCGTTGAGACGGACTCCGCCGCCCGACGAGTGCGCCAACACGAGGTACTTGTACTGTGCGTCAAAAAGAGGCAGACCCTTGACAAAGCCTTTCTTATCCACTCGCTGCTGCACAACATTCTCCTGGCAAACAACATCAGGGATACTGTTCAGCAGCAGGCTCTCGTTGGCCCCGACCCGTTCGAGAATTTTTGGCAGTTCCTGCTGCGTGTCGGCGGGCTGCAGAGACTTCAGCTCAGGATAAAAGTGACGCAATTTCTTTTGCGGGAGATCCACGATCACATAATTCGGCGTGGAGACTTCATCCGATTGATTTTTGTTCATAGTGCGCAGGGAAACCTCCGCGCCTCCGCCATCGTACTGGGCGACCGCCCAGGGACCCATAAGTGAAAGAGTAATGAGAAGGAAAGCGGTTCTGACCAAACGTGCAACAGTAAGTGACATATATCGTCTCCTATGCGGGCGAGTTTATCATTTTTATCATCCGAGGTGTTACTCACGACTCGCAGCGTCTCCCACCGCCAAAGGGATGCCAATTTTACTGAACCCACTAATTCGCCAGGATGGGCGAATAAGCGGGTATCCGGCGTTCGTGACGCTGCCCGTTTGGTCGGTCTCGTCCAGAACGACTTCGTAGTCAGGTATTCGGTCCAGTACCACTGCTGCAACGGCGCTCACTTCTCCACGTTGCGGTACGTGAAGATTCCTATCCCCGCCACGACCGCAAGCAGGAATGCCCCCAGACTCGATACCGGCCACTTCGTCGCCCAAGGCCGTGACTCTCCGCGACCCAACACCTGGCTCATCACCTACACCGCCCCCTACTTACTCTAGGAACCCGGAAACCGGAAAAACGATCAAAAATATTTTCAGGATTTTTCTCCCGGCTGCACTTCAGATTCTGCCGCCTGCGCCAGCCGTTCCCGCGCCTTCTTCAGCTTGTCCGAGTCGGCCCGGTCGATCAGCCGTTGCATCTCCTCCGCCGTCGGCTTCTCTCCGTTCGCCAGCTTGAACAGCACATTGAGCAGGATCGCCCGCAGCGCCACCAGCTCGGCCATAAGCGCCTGGTCGGCTCTGCCGGAATCGGCGGATTTCTCCTCCTCGCCGTTCACGCTGGCCAGCAGCATTTCCCGGCACCACTCGCTCAGGGTTAGCCCGCGTTCGCTGGCTGCTGCCTCCAGTTGCGCGAACTCCTCCTCGCTCACCTTCGTGTCCAGAGTTTTGGTGCGGAGCGGCGGCTTCACCACGCGACACCGCCCAGGTAGGGAACGACCGACAGCGAGGGGAGGAACTTCACAGTTCTTCTATGGTGAGCTATCGAGCCAAAGGAATCAACAAGTTCACGTTCGTTAACCTGCGGTTGCTCGGCAGCAACCGGCGCGGAGGGATTTTTCTCTTAGCCGCTCTGGTTTCAACAGGTTCACCGCCAGCAACCGCAGGTTGCTGCGCAGCACCCTTTCAGGGGTGACGTGTCATACCTCCACCCCGTGCGCAGCACGGCTAAAAACCTCTACCCCGCAAACCAGCTCACGGGAGCGCTACAACCTCACCCTCACCGTGCCGGAATCGCCACGCTTCCGGTAGGGATCGGCGGCAGGATCGGGATCGCAAAGCGCGGCTAATCGGACCTGGATCACGGCGCGGATCGGCGGCCCAGGACACCCCGAATCAGGAACGGATAGGCAGTCAGAGACGGCAAGGCCGCGCCACAGATCGGCGCGGCCAGGAACCAAACCCACGGCTAAAGAAAAAACTCCCAGAACACCCCGGCAACCAGAGTACCTACCCCGACCCTCACCCGCTGCCGGATCGCTCGCTCTGGCCGCCGAGAAACGACAAGACGGGTACTCTGCTCGGCGGTCAGATACTTATCCCGCTGTCTTTTCCTTTGGCCCTCTGAGGAAAATCAGCAGTATCCCTCCACCCACGACAATGCCAGTGAGAACATCGCGGGTCACGACGCTACCCACCTTCCCAACGTTGACAGCCAAAGTTAAGACCGCGATAAGCACGGCGACAATCATCGCCGACTTAGCGGGCGCATGCTTACTGCCCGATTTTGCCCCTACACAGATGCTCATGAAAGCAGCGGTGGGGAGCGCCAACGGTGAGTCTTTTCGCGCAAGGATTCCAGAAATCAGGATCACCAGCGAGAGTGTGTACAGCAGCAGGCGATAAGGATTCTTAAGCATTGGCTAGTTGCTCCCCGTGGTCGAATCGAGCAAGCCAAGCACGGCGGGTACCAATGCCCGCACAGCCGCTCCGATGGTTGCTGGTGGGTCGATTACCGATATCGCTGCGCTAGCTGCGGCTCCGGCGTATTTGAACGGGTGTGCGCGAGCGTCTGCCGCCGTAACCCGACCAAATTGTGTCGCTAAGCCTGGAATGGCACTTTCTCGGGCATCGTTGAAAGCCTTCGTGCCTACAGTGCCTACCGCTTGCTTCTCGGAAATGGAGGTTGGGTCGGTGGTTTTAACCGACGACAAAGACTGCTTGGTATTGTCGTAAACCTCCGTTATGGTGCTCTGGGTCGCTCCTACGAGCTTCCCCGTTTCTGAGAACGTGACGTTAGTGAGGGTGTTGGTTGTAGTAGTTGTGCTTCCATCTTTGCTGGTAACAGACTGTGAGTTAAGGAACCCGACTGTTGTCGTATTTTGCGCCGGCGCCTTGTCCTCTTTTGCCGCCTTTTCCCCATCGGTTTCGTTCACGCCAGGTACGTCGGCATCAGCCAGAGGGAAATATAAACGAAGACGACCGCCAGCCCAGTCTCTCTCAACATGGCCGTCGGCATCAATGCGATTCAACGGAGAGTTCTCTACGTAGGTGTACAAGTTCAGCGTTTGCGGGTCGCCGAATTTAGCATAGGGCACGGCCAGGGGCTTCAGCGCCCAATCAGGCAACATGAATCTACCCGTCGTCGAGGCGTAGTAGCGCGCTCCGAAATTGTCCAGACCGGATTCCGTATCGCGTTCCTTGCCGGTGAACCTGTAATTCTGGGGGCAGGTGTTCGTGTACATGTGCTCGCGGCCGAACGGCTCAAAGTCGGCGTCATAGCAGAACGTCGTCTGTCCTCCCTGTACGATGACCCGTGAGCTGCCCAATTGATCCGTCAAATAGTAGAACACGTTGTTCGACTTGTCTCGCCGTGCGATCCGATTCCCGCCGAAATAGACATACTCGTTGAAATTGGCGTTCGTGACGCTGCCCGTTTGGTCGGTCTCGTCCAGAACCTCGCTACCCGAGTACCAGTAAAGCTTGCTGCCCGACTTCTCCACCCGATTGCCGTCGCCGTCGTAGATGTAGCTCGCGCTGGAATTAGAGGTCGAGGTCATCTGGTTCTCGGCGTTAAAAACATAGGTCGCCCCGCCGGTGCCCGGTACCGTCATCAGATTCCCCGCGGCATCGTAGGTGTCGCCGACAATCTGATTGTTACCGTTGACGGTGACACTGAGGGTGCCTGATTAGATAACCGTGTCGGCTCCCAGGCCGCCGAGTAAACTTGGTGCTGCTCAAAGCAACCAGGGCTCGGAGGAAAAGGGCCGACGCGGTTATCTAATCAGCCTGGCAAAGCAAGCGGTGCCTCGACACAGCACAGATCTCCCGAATTATCCGGAACCGCCGTTCACACGCCTTGGAACTCGACGAGCAGGGTCTTGTTCGAATCCGCCCGTCGGTAGACTCGCTCGAAGCGGTCGCCGAAGCGAACCACAATGTTCCAATCCTTAAGCAGCTCACTCAAGGCCGGCGCTGGTGCGTTGACAGGATAGCCGGCCACCGGGAATTGCATGATCATGGCATCGAGGAACGGGACGACGACTTCGTCATAAGCCCGCGCGTCGTTCCCAGAGCGGGCGAACCACGTCGTCAACAAAACCATCGGTGCTGGATATGGTCGCGCATCAGCCGGTCCCCTCCAGATGGCCTGCGCCGGAAAAACGAAATGGATGCGCGGCCCGACGTTGTGTTTAAGCATGCTGTGGAGCGTCATCTGGGCATTCCTTAGAAGACAAAACATGAAGCCCCCGCCGGTGAACACAACGCGTTGAGCCTCGATACGGATTTGATGCTCTTGTCCCTCACTGATGATGGCGTAGTCAGGGTGCCGGTCGGCGGTATACCAGTCCGGGTATTCCTGGCTCACCCAGTAGACGACTGTCCAGCCCTCCTTCTTGGCCTCGCGCACCAGACGGTCGATTCCGGGCTTGGCGACGGCCGTTCGGTCGAACCCGTCCAGGTTGGCATGACCGACGAAAAGTAAATCCTTCGCGACAATCTCCCGGACGGCACGGTGGGGCACCGCCATCATCGGCGTCTCAGCACGACCTGCCACCTGGACTGTGATGCGCTGTTCTGAGGTCGGAGTGCGCACGACGAGTCCGGTACGTCCCGGTCGGAGGGCCTCAAACAGCCCCGTCGGCTTGATCAGACGCACAATCGCAGGATCCTCGGTAGCGAACTCGGCATCGGGGCAGCGGGGTCGATTGCCCTCCGGGGATTCACAGACCGTATAGTGAATCTGCTCTCCGGGGTGCAGCAGGAAGTGTTTCGGAAATACCTTCAGCCCAGGTGCCTGCTGGACCTTGGTACTTCCCCGCTGTTGGCTTGTGACTTTGGTATCCTGCGCCGACATTGGCGACAATAGGAGGAGCAACAAGAAAAGGAGAATTGTAAGTGTCCATTTCAAGCTTATTCCCTTCAGAGCAGCACTCTAAGCCGAAAATGTCAGCTCGTTTCACTCAATCAAATCGGAATCATATCGGGGACATCCATGATCGCAATTCTGTACGTACAATAAAGTCAATCGTTCCAGGAAGAACGCTCGCCGGAGAATCCGGCAAGGACGATTTTCGCCTCTGCGATCTGACCTCGGACCTCTAAACTCTCGTCTCCCGTCCCAGCGTCGTCAGACTGAGCACGCCCGCCAGGGCCCAAAGCGCCCCGGTTCCCAGCCGCGCAGCGCGCACGTCCGCCACCGGAATCGTCCGCCACAAAGTCAACCCAAAGCCCACCAGGAAATTGACCACCAACACTCCAAAAAAAACCCGCTCACGCCAGCATCGCGTATCCAGGGTAAGCGCCGTAAGTAGAACAATCCACACCACATAAGTTGCCGCTGTCCAGGCGTCATGCGGCCAATAGAAATCGCTCTGCAGCACGTGCCGGAATGAAGTCCAGGTGAAATACGCGCAGCCCAGGAAACCCGCCGCTCCCCAGAGCGAAGCGCGGCACATAAGATGCCCGGAGCTATAAGGCCCTTCCCTCCGCGGATTTTGAGCAGGGGTGGCTACAACTCACCTCGATTAATCGGTTTTAACAAATGCCGGCAAGTCCCCGAAACCGCTCAGAATGACCCGGTTGACGGCACGAGGGACCATGGGTTTACTTCTGCAACCTGACCTCTGACTTCTACCTTTTCTTCCACTGCGCCGGCCGCTTTTCAAGGAAAGCCATAATACCCTCCCGCGCGTCCTCCGTCGAGATCAGTTCTTCCAGATAAATCTTCTCCGCCCGCGTCAGTCCTTTATCGAAATGAATCGCGTCCCACCCATAGAGAGCCTTCTTCGTATGAGCTAATGCCACCGGGCTCAACGCGCTAAGCTCATCAAGCGTCTGCTGAACCATCGCCTCCAGTTCCTCGGGCCGAGCCGAACGATTCGCCAGGCCAATCGCGACCGCTTCGTCCCCGCTGATCTGCCGCCCAGTTAGAACCAGCTCGGCAGCCCGCTTCTGCCCGACCAGAGCGGGCAGAGCCACGACCGCCACCGGAGGATAACAGCCCAACTTGATCTCCGGAAATCCCCACGCAGCATCCCGAGCTGTATAAACCATGTCGCAAACCAGAGCCAGCTCCGCGCCCCCGCCCAGGCAAGCCCCGCGCACTGCCGAGATCGTAACTTTGCGCGAAGCAACCACCGCCCGAATCACCGCGTGGAACGCGGCCAGCATCTCTCCAACCAGCTCTGGAACATGCGCCCTTATATCGACCCCGGCGGAAAACGCCTGAGCGCCGCCCTCTAAGATAATCACAGAGACGTCCGCCCGTGCCTCCAACTCCGTGAGCTTGCCCTGCATCTCGCGCAGCAAGGGAATATCCAGAACATTCAATGGAGGATGGTTCAGGCGAATCCGCCCCACCCGTCCTCCGACATCCACGACAATGCGCTCAATTCGGGCGATCGCACCCTCCTTCAATTCGGCGTAACCTGCAGCAGCACAGGTGGTTATCAATATTGTACATACGTTATAATAAGTACATAGTTGTCGACTGTTCCACGTGGAACACTTCGCGCAACTTGCGACATGTTCCACGTGGAACGAACTGTCCTAAAGGTTGATGGCGGAGCGGCGAGGCTCGCCGATGGTCGCGAAGGGGTCACGCGCCCCCTCCTTCTCCTTGATCCACTTCCTCTCGTTCCGGATGATGTCAAGGAGCGTCGCCTTGTCCTCGGCGCTCGGCAGGCACTCGGCCGTGTGCTCCTGGTAAGCCCGCTCGTCGAGCGCCTCCCCCGTCTCGGAGTGAAACCTCTGCCCTGCCCAGCGCCCGATGCTGCGATTGAACTTGATGTCGGGCGCATAGAGCTTCTTTTCGCCCGGCCGCTGGAACGAGTTCAGCCGCTCGACCAGGCCCGAAACTTCCTGACGATAGAGCTGGCGGTTGTAATCGTTCAGGTCATCGAGGTCGGCGGTCTTTTCATTTTGCGGTTCGTCGTAGCGTCCCTTGATCCCCCAGACGTATGCCCAGTGCGCGGACGACGAGTGGTCGGTGCCAAACAGATCGTAGGAACTCGATATCCATTTGTTCAAGTATTTTTGCAGGAGCCATTGCGGGATCACTCCCGCTTCGACAACGCGGCGCAGGCCATCGTTGCCGGTGCCCATATGAAAAGCTTCTTCGCGGAGCATGTAGGACGTTGAACGGCCGAGGGGCGCGAAGGATGAGTACTTGAGCATCTGGAGCTGGAATTTTCCGTCGCGATCGACGAAGTCGGTGTAAGTAAAAAAGTCGAGCCAGTTGTCGACGTCGACGTTGAAGGTGCCTAACAGGCGTTTGTTTTCGAAGGCGCGGCGCTCCAGCATTTTCTGCGCTTCAACTTTTCCGGAAGAGCCGAAGAAGTCGATCAGCAGCGCGCACATCTGCCAGCCGTGACGCATCTCTTCGATCATGACGCGGGTGAGGGCACGGCGATCCCAGTCGGTGGGCGCGGTCTCGAAGAGATTGCGCTGCTGCTCGACGCTGGCAAACTCGGTGTCTCCCTGGTAAACGATCATATTCATGAGCGCGTCGCGCATCTGCTGGGTGGGGACCTGACGCAGGTTCTCCCATTTCTTGCGGCCTTTGTAGGAGCCGAATTGGATGTCTTCGGTTTCGATGGCGCCGTAGAGGGTGTCGAAGTGGAAGGCTTCAACGTCATCTTTGTTGACGCCGACTTCCTTGCGCCATTCGTTGAAGAGTCCCTCCCATTCGCTGAAGGTTCCGATCTTTGGTACTTTGCCTGGCATAACGACCTCAGGGGCTAAAGCCCCGAATCTTTATTTAACTCTATTGGGCCGGCTGAAGCCGGCCCCTTTCAAAGCCACTGCACACCCGTCACAGCCTGTTCGCGCCCGTCACTCAATTTTCATGGCGGGACGCGGACAGAGTGTCCGCGCTACACTACTTCGCTTTGAATTCGGCCGGACGCTTTTCTACGTAAGCGGCCAGGCCTTCTTTTGCATCTTCACTCTGGAAGAGAATCTGCTGATTTTCGCGCTCGACGGCTAAGGCCGATTCCATCGGAATCTCCCATCCTGTCTGAACTGCTCGTTTGATGCGGCCTACGGCCTTCGCGGCTTTGTTCGGCGGCGTGAACTGGCGGGCGTATTCCATGATGTTTTCCATGAAGCCGTCGCGCTCGAAGATGTCGTTCACGATTCCCAGGTCTCTTGCTTCTTCGAACGAGAACGTGTTGCCTGTGACCATCAGCTCGATTGCTTTGCTCTTTCCTACCATGCGCGAGAGGCGCTGCGTGCCGCCGGTGCCGGGGAGCACGCCCAGGTTGACTTCGGGCAGGCCGATCTTGCCCGCGTCTTTGCGTGCGATGCGAATGTCGGCGGCCATCGCGATTTCCAAACCTCCGCCTACACAGTGGCCGTTGATGGCGGCGATTACGAGCTTCGGCGTGTGTTCGAGACGCAGCAGCATTTCGTTAGCGTGGAGGCAGAAGTAATACTTGAAGGTTGGATCGACGCTGGCCAGCATTTTTATGTTTGCGCCGGCGGAAAAGAATTTGTCGCCCGCGCCGGTGAGCACGATCACGTGGACATCGTTAGCCATGCGCGCTCTGAGGATGGCTTCGTCGAACTGGCGATTCATTTCGTAGGTGTAGGTGTTGGCCGGCGGGTCGTTCATTTCGATGATGGCGACGCCCCGATCGGCGCGGTAGTTGATGAGTTGTTTCGTGGTCTCGGCGGTGGCCGGTTGCATGGTAGTTGCCATAGTTGCTCCTTAGAATTTATTTATCGGGCAGCGTGCGCTTTGCGACGCGCAGCGCCTCCAAACTTTTCGATTTCTCTTTCGCCCCTCCGGGGCTTCACATGCCGGGCTATTCGCGACCCACGGCTTGCGCCGTGGGCTATATTCTTCCGCCGCTTCGCGGCTGCGTCCTCGTGAACTGTACCGCAACCTACACCCGATAAGACTATCTCGCTCATCTGCTGCGCGAGATCCTTCGCGGTGCCGTCCTGGCGTGGGTTGTACCAGGTGTAAATCCAGTTGATCATTCCGAACAGGCTCATGACCGCGGTGCGGGAATTGAAATCCAGTTTACGGTCGCGCTTCAAGTCGTCCATTAACCGCAAGCAAATTCGATAATACTCGCGCTTGATGGCGGCTATTTCGGAGTTGAAGCCATTTTTCAGGGCTTCGTCTTCGTGGGCCAGCACTTTTAGACCGCTCTGGTTGGTTACGAAATATTCGAGATGGTTCTCGATGAAAATGCGGATGCGCGCTTCGGGATCAGTGACGTCCGCCAGCGTTTCTTCAATTCCTCTACGATGGTGGAGAAGGTATGTTTCTGGATTAAATAGAGCAGGCGTTCTTTCGAGCCAAAGTAATGATAAAGTCCGGCGAGCGACATGCCGGAGGCGCGGGAGAGGTCGCGCATGGACGCGCCTTCGTATCCCTTGTCGCAGAAGACGTCGGTGGCATGGGAGAGGATTTCGTTTAAGCGGCGGTCGAAGCGGGATTCGTCAGGCTGAGGCCTGACGCGACGGCCTCTAGTGGTTGGAGAGATCGACATAGTTCGAACGTTCGTTCTAATGATACCGAAAGACGAACAGAGGCACAAGAAAGGGATTTGCCGGGTCTGACATGTCCGTGCGTGAGAATAGACGCAGATGTTTTCGTGGTGGAATCCTGCTCCAATCAAGTTCGATATCGAACCGAAAGGAAGCGTCCGATGCGATTCATTGATCGCGAAGAAGTAGCGCGGCGGCTTAGCTACGAAGTGTGCATTCCGATTGTGCGCCAGGCTATGATCGCGCTTTCGAAGGGCGAAACCAAGCAACTGCTGCGCTCGATTTTGCCGCTGTCGGAGGGCCGACTTCTGGGCATTATGCCGGGAGCGATGGGCGCGCACGCTGCCTTCGGCGCAAAGTTGATCAGCGTTTTCCATGACAACTACGCGCGCGGAATCCAGTCGCACCAGGGCCTGGTCATTCTGTTCGATCCTGAGAGTGGCGCGCCGGTATGCGTGGTCGATGCCGGCGAGGTGACGGCCATTCGCACGGCCGCGGCCAGCGCGGTTGCCACCGACGTGCTGGCCCGCAAGGACGCGCGTCGACTGGCGTTGCTCGGCTATGGTGAACAGGCCGGGACGCACGCGCGGGCGATCCGCGAGGTTCGGCGGCTGGAATCGATTGTGGTTTGGGGGCGGTCGCCGGAACGGGCTGTGGCTTTTGCGGAGCGGATGCGGACGGAGCTTGGTATCCCAGTGTTTGCAGCGGCAGGCGTACGCGAAGCGGTTGCCGAGGCCGACATCATTTGTACTGTCACTCCCGCGACCGAACCAATCTTACGAGGTGAATGGGTACGGCCGGGAACACATGTGAATGTCGTCGGCTCAGGCTATGCGGGGCCAGTGGAGGTCGACAACGAACTTGTCGTTCGTTCGCGCTTTATTGCCGACAGCCGCGAGGGAGTTTTACAACAGGGGGCCGAGTTTCTTCGGGCCAAGGCGGCGGGACTGGTGGGCGATGACCACGTCGTGGGGGAGATTGGCCAGGTGTTGAGTGGCCAGATTGAAGGGAGACGGTCGAGCGAGGAAATTACTGTGTATAAATCGCTGGGCCATGTCGTGCAGGATCTGGCTTGCGCCTGGGCGTTGTATTCCGGGGATGAAGGCAAGTCGTGAATTAGTTTGTGGGGTCGCGTTCCGTTAGAAGGATGCGCTTGACCTGATTGCGATCGAAGGTTTGCGTGTTGCCGCCGATGCGAACCTGCACTTGCATTCCGGTCACCGAGATCAGGTCTCCGGAGAGGACTGAGCCGTCGCGTAACTCTATTGTGTCGTGGGTTGCGCTCCCTAGTTCGTAGCTTACGCTGCCGCCTGAGGCATCGTCTGGGCCGATCTCCACCGGAAACTTGCCGGGGTTGAAGCCTTCTTTGGCGAACTCAAGGGTGTGCTTGCCTACGGCCAGCTTTACCAGCTTGGGCGTGGTGCCGGCGGGCTCGCCGTCGACGGAAACGGTTGCGCCTTGCGGAACGGAATTCACGGTGATCGTGACCATTCTCGGCGGAGCTAATGGCTGAAGTTCGGCGGGAAGAGAGTTCGGCGTCAGTTCAAAGGACGCGGGCGTGCCCACGGTGTGGACGGTCGTCTCAAACTTGACGGTCTGACCGGGAGCGATGTTGTCGACGGAGATCCAGCCGTCGCCGATCCGAACTTTGTTCTTGTCATAGATGTAGAGATTGAAACCCAAGCGCGAGATCTTCTTGGTCCAAAGATTTTGGGCTGTGGTTTCGATGACATACGTTTTCTGGGACGAAATTGAGCCGATCTCCTTGGATTTTCCGAGGCTCATGCGAATTATGGTTGAGCCGGTCGGCGGCCAGTTGATAACCTGCGGGGGTACGTCTTTCGCCGCCAAGGGAGCGCAAGCAACGAGAGTGAGAATCAGACTTGCGACTATGACCTTTGACATCGCTCCAGAATCTCCTTTCGGCTACTGCTTTGACTGGGGTAGCGAGGCTGCCGGTTGAATAGCAGCGGGGCGCAAAGTAACCTGGCGTTCCACAAGCATCATTTTCTTAACCTGATTTCGGTCAAGTGTCTGTTCCTTGCCATCGACACTAACGACCACCGATGTCATTGTCATGGAGAGCACATCGCCGAGAAGGACTGTGCCGTCCCGGAGTTCAACTGTATCTCGCGACAACCCCCCTAACTCGACCGTAATGCTTCCACCGGGAAGTTCATCAGGAGTAACTTCGAGAGCCGTGTTCCCGGGCGCGTAGCCTTCCTTGATGAGGTCGAGCGTGTGAGTTCCGATCGTGAGTTTGACCATAACCGGAGTGCTGCCGGCGTCCTGGCCGTCAACTTTCAACTTCGCGCCGGGTGGGACCGACAGTACTCGTAAGGGAATGGTTTTTACTCCGGGAGGCGCGAGCAAATCCTTTCTGGCCGAAACCATAAAACTTGCTGGCACTCCAACGGAGTTTAACTGAAAGCGCACTTTCACCTGTTGTTGCGGATCGAGATCGGAAACGGTGAGCTGGCCATCGGCGATGCGGATGTGATTCTTGTCGTCGCCGTAAACGGTGAAGGTGGCACGTGGTACGACTTTGCCGGTAAGGTTTTCGACGATTACATCGCACACGTAGGTATTCTGGCCTGCATAGCTACCAACTTGCTGGAACTTTCCGAAAGTGAATTTGATGGCGGGGTTATCCTGCGGCCAGAGCAGAGTTAGTGTTGCATCTTTAGCAAAGAGAGCGGCACTCAGGAGGCAGATAAGGGGAAGGAGAATACTCAGGCGCTTCATCTTGGACTGATTTGTAACACAGCGAACTGCTGCCGGCAACCTGCGTTTGAAGGCTCCTACACTTGAAGGGCGTCGCATCGACAGGCGAGGGCGAACGCCGGAAGACCGGCGCTAGATCAGTTGCGAAGATTGGACAGCAGTTTCTCTATTTCTTGCTTTTGCTCGCCGGTTAGGGGGAGGAATGGGAGACGGGCTGGGCCTCCGTAGTAGCCGTTGAGGTCCATGGCGTACTTGATGCCGGGGACGCCGAGCTCGCTGACTACGCGCTGGGCGGCTGGTTTGAGGCGCTCCTGTTTTTCGCGGGCTAGCGGGACGTCGTCTTCTTTCAGGGCGGCATAGATTTCGTAGCAGGCGGTGGGTGCGGGACAGGCGAAGGCCACGATCGCGCCTGCGGCTCCCAGAGCCAGGGAGGGTTCGAGTTGGTGGGCTGCGCCGACGAGGACCTGGAAGCCTACTTCTTTTTGGCGAGTCTTGAGATTGCCAATCGCGGAGACGGCCGACGAGCTTGGTTTTGTGACGCTGCCTGCGCGGACCGAAGTATCCGGGCTACCCGAGCTGGCCAAGGCTTCTACGCTTACTAATTCCCTGCTCTGTTTCTCCTGCTCCTCTCTGGCCTTGGCTTCGGCGGCTTTGATCATGCGCGGAGTTACCGCGTTGAATGTTTCGGTTACGGTCGCTTGGCGCTTGATGTGGCGGGTGCCTTCCACCATGGCTTTTACTTTTTCGAGATTTCCGCTGGATTCCTTGATGGCTGCGATGTTTGGATGACTGGCAAGCTCGATTACGACGTCTGCCGGCATGTCGTAGCCGGTCGCTTGGGGGAAATTGTAGATGATGATTGGGAGCGCGGACCGGTCGGCGACGGTCCGATAAAAGGCGAAGAGGTTCGCGGGATGCATCTGCTTTTTATAGTAGTGCGGGGTGCGAACCATCGCGGCGTCATAGCCTAGCTCGGCGGCGTATTCGGTCAGACGAAGAGTTTCGATGGCGGACTCGATGCCGGTGCCGGCAATCATTACTTTGTGAGGCGCGGCGGCGGCGATGGCGGCTTTGAAGACGTCGCGGCGTTCCTGGTCGGAGAGCAGGATGGCTTCTCCGGTGGAACCTTGCACTACGATGCCAGCGACCGGGGTGCGGGAATAGCGCTCGACATTCGATTCCAGCTTTTTGTAGTAGACGGCGCCATCGGGGTAGAACGGGGTGGTGATGGGCGGGAAGATTCCGGATAAAAGCATGGCAGCAATTTTAGCAGTTGCTATGAGGTCCGTCCTTCGTTAGCTCCGGGCAGTTCATGCTTGAGGTTTGCTAAATACCGGCTCCTATGTTGACCATGTCCTCGGCCAACGCGGGGGAGTGAATTTCGATGGCGATCGTGGGGGGATTCAAGAGCGTGTTGTGGATCAAGCATTGGTGGACGGCGCGATCGACGCCAGCGATCTGCGCGGGCTCCAGGCCGGCGGGAACTTCGACGAAGATGCGGAAGTCATCGATGCGGGCTGGGTTCGGGCGCTTCTCGGCGGTGACACGGACACGGGTGCCTTCCGCGGCAATGTGGTGCTTGCGGAGGTAAGCGGCAGCATAGAAGGCCGCGCAGGAACCGATCGATGCGAGCAGGAGTTCGGGCGGGGTCATGCCTTCGTCGAGGCCTCCGTTTTCCGGCGGCTGGTCGGATACGATGACGTGCTCGCGGGCTTTGATTTCGAATTGAACGGCTCCGAGATGCTCAACTTGAACTTCGATCATGGTGCCTCCGGCTTCTTAGTTCATTATTCGCCGGACGCGCAGTAGGGGCAGTGATCGGGGTCACAGGGGGAGGCCATGAATGGACTCATCGAGATGGGTGTTCGACTTGTTTCTTACTTGTTACTTGTGCGGTGGGCAGATGATAGGAATGACTTCGCGTTTATTGCGCCGATAGACGCGGAAATCGGCTTCATCGGTCGTTAGGATTGTGTGGCGCGGGTACAGTTCACTCATGCGGATGAGGCAGAGATCGGCGAGGTCGGGCTGGCGGTTGGCGTAGCGGAGGGCGAGACCGTAAAGAGAATCGAGATGGCTTTCGCAGTCGAACGCGACACGAACCACGTTGTCGCGCAGCATGCCGATCACTTCTTCACTGGATTGAAGATGAAACGCAGTCTCGGCGAGGACCGCTTCGCAGGTCAGGACGGGCCACTCAATCTGCTCGCCGATGCCAGCCGCCCAGTCGTGATGCTGGTCGTTATCTCGGGCCAGGGCCACGAGCAGCCCGGTATCGGCGATGGCGTTCATCCGCGCGAAAATCCCTTGCGGGTTGAGATATCCCTGGGACCGCCTTTGATGATCCCAACATATTTCCGCCATGCCTGATTGCCGCCGACGGGAGGGTCCTTGGCCAGCGCCGTTTCGAGGAACTGGCGGACCAGTTGACCCATGGGCAGACCGGTGCGACGGGCCCGCTCGCGCAGCTGTTCGAGCAGCTCTTCGGACAGGCGGACGGTGAGTGTGTTACTCATACGGCGGAATTGTAACACAGATTCCGTCGTTTTTGCCGTCGTCTGTACCTATGATCGGGACACGATTCTTTCCGCATGCAGAGTTTGCAAAGCTTGCACCCGCACCTCTCCGCGCTGGAGGGCGGCTATGCCTTCGGCGGCGGCGCGGGCTGCTGAAAGCGTGGTGATGGTGGGAATTCGGGCGGTGACGGCGGCACGCCGGATGGCCTTTTCGTCGAAGTACGGGTCGGGGCCGTGGGGCGTGTTGATGATGAGCTGAATGCGATCGGCTTTGATCAGGTCAACGGGGTTGGGGCGGCCTTCTTTTACTTTGTAGACGCGATCGACCGCCAGCCCGGCTTCTTCGAGGCGGTCGGCGGTGCCGTGGGTGGCAACCAGTTTGAAACCCATGTCGACGAAGCGGCGGGCGACCTCGACTACTCCGGGCTTGTCGTGGTCGGTGACGCTGATGAAGACTGTGCCTTGCGTGGGGAGCTTTTGGCCGGCGGCGATTTGGGCTTTCGCGAACGCTTCGCCGAAGTTGTCGGCTACTCCCATGACTTCGCCGGTGGAGCGCATTTCGGGGCCGAGGACGGTGTCGACGCCGGGGAATTTCTGCCACGGGAAGACTGGGGACTTCACGAAGTAGTTGCGGCCGGTGTCGAGGTCCTTGGCTTGCTCGATGTATTCGGGGAGAAATTCGCGGAGCTTGCGGCCGGTCATCAGGCGAGCGGCGATTTTGGCCATCGGGACGCCGGTGGCTTTGCTGACGTATGGGACGGTGCGCGAGGCTCGGGGGTTGACTTCGAGGACGTAGACCTTTGCTTCTTGATTTCCGTTGCCGCGATGGGCGGCGCCTCGGGGGATCGCAAATTGCACGTTCATCAAGCCGATTACTTTCAGGGCGCGCGCGAGCTTGAAGGTGTAGTCGCGCATTACGTTGAGCTGCGCTTCGGGAATGTCTACTGTCGGGAGAACGCAGGAGGAATCTCCGCTGTGGATGCCGGCTTCTTCGATGTGCTGCATGATGCCGCCGATGACTACATCTTCTCCGTCGGAGAGTGCGTCTATGTCTACCTCGATTGCGTCTTCTAAAAACTTGTCGATCAGGACAGGGCGATCCTGCGAGTACTCCACGGCTTGCTTCATGTATTGCGTGATGGTGTCCTCGTCGTAGGCGATGACCATGGCGCGGCCACCCAGTACGTAACTGGGACGGACGAGCACCGGGAAGCCGATCTGCTTCGCCGCTTCGACCGCGGCTTCTGGCGAGGTGACCATGGCGCCGGGGGCTTGCGGGATTTGGAGTTCTTCGAGGAGCGCGCCGAAGCGTTTGCGGTCTTCAGCCAAGTCGATGGATTCGGGCGTGGTGCCGATGATATTGATGCCCGCAGCTTTTAGAGGGAGAGACAGATTGAGCGGAGTCTGGCCTCCGAACTGGACGATTACGCCTACGGGGGCGCCGGCGCTGGCTTCGTGCTCGCAGATGGCGAAGACATCTTCCAGCGTGAGCGGCTCGAAGTAGAGGCGGTCGCTCGTGTCGTAGTCGGTGGAGACCGTCTCGGGATTGCAATTGATCATGATGGTCTCGTAGCCGTCTTCGCGCAGGGCATAGCTGGCGTGGCAGCAGCAGTAGTCGAACTCGATTCCCTGGCCGATGCGGTTGGGGCCGGAGCCCAGGATTACTACTTTCTTTTTTGTTGTCGGCTGCGCTTCGTCTTCTTCTTCGTAAGTGGAATAGAGATAGGGCGTGTAGCTTTCGAATTCGGCGGCGCAGGTATCGACGCGCTTGTAGACCGGCTTGATCTTGTGCTTCTTGCGGAAGTGGCGGACTTTTTCCTGGCCGCCTTTGCCATCGAGGCGCCATGTTAGCGCGAGGCGGCCGTCGGAGAAGCCCATGCGCTTGGCTTCGCGCACTACTTCCGGGGGGACGGATTCCATCGGGTGCTTTTCCAGCTCCAGCTGCATGTCGTTAATTTCTTTTAGCTGGTAGAGGAACCAGGGGTCGATCGAGGTCATCTTCGCAATTTGCTTGATGGTGTGGCCCTGGCGAATCGCGTAGCGCACGTAGGAGAAGCGCTCGGGATGCGGCGTGACCAGGCGCTGCGTCAGAATCTTCGGCTCGATTTTTTCGGAGCCTACTTTTTTGCCGGTGTCGAGCGCGCGAATTCCCTTCTGCAAGGCTTCTTTGAAGGTGCGACCGATGGCCATGACTTCGCCTACCGACTTCATTTGCGGGCCGAGGCTTTCGTCGGCGCCGGGGAATTTTTCGAATTGCCACTTCGGAATTTTTACTACTACGTAGTCGAGAGTGGGCTCGAAGCAAGCTGGAGTTTTGCGGGTGATGTCGTTGGGGATTTCGTCGAGCGTGTAGCCGACGGCTAGCTTGGCGGCGATTTTGGCGATCGGGAAGCCTGTGGCCTTCGAGGCCAGCGCGGAGGAGCGCGAGACGCGCGGGTTCATTTCGATCACTACCATGCGGCCGGTGGATGGATTCACGCCGAACTGGATGTTCGAGCCGCCGGTTTCTACGCCGATCTCGCGGATGACGGCGATCGATGCGTCGCGCATCATTTGATATTCGCGATCGGTCAGCGTTTGCGCGGGGGCGACGGTGATGGAGTCGCCGGTGTGCACGCCCATCGGGATCGAAGTTTTCGATGGAGCAGATGATGATGACGTTGTCTTTGGTGTCGCGCATCACCTCGAGTTCGTATTCTTTCCAGCCGAGGACGGATTCTTCGATGAGGCACTCGTGGACGGGCGAGAGATCGAGGCCGCGGGCGAGGATTTCCATCAGCTCTTCGCGGTTGTAGGCGATGCCGCCGCCGGTGCCTCCGAGGGTGAAGCTGGGGCGGCTGATGACCGGGAAGCCGATTTTGCCGGCGAATTCGATGCCGTCTTTGAGATTGCTGACCAGCGCGGATTTTGGGACGTCGAGGCCGATGCGCTGCATGGCGTCTTTGAAGAAGAGACGGTCTTCGGCTTTCTTTATGGCGCTGATCTGCGCGCCGATCAGTTGCACGTTGTATTTTTCGAGGATGCCGCTGTCGGCTAGTTCGATGGCGAGGTTGAGCGCGGTTTGTCCGCCGACTGTGGGGAGCACGGCAAAACCGGCGCTGGGCGCCATTTCGCGCTCGATGCGGATGATCTCTTCGAGATATTCGCGGGTGAGCGGCTCGATGTAAGTGCGGTCGGCGGACTCGGGATCGGTCATGATGGTGGCCGGGTTCGAGTTGGCGAGCACGACTTCAAAGCCCTCGGACTTGAGCGCCTTGCAGGCTTGCGTGCCGGAGTAGTCGAACTCGGCGGATTGGCCGATGACGATGGGGCCGGAGCCCAGGATGAGGATTTTCGAGATGTCGGTTCGTTTGGGCATTTGAAATCGTCGTTGGTCGTTAGTCGTTCGTCGTTAGCGTGCGTCTAAAAGGAACGCCCTCAAAAATCCGCCCTACGGCTTAATCAACTATGACCCACTCTTCCCATTTCACGCCGTTAGTGGCTTTATCGATCGTGATTCTGGAGTCCGGTTCGCATCCTTTGGCGATGTAGCGTTGATCGATGACGCGGTTAACAGAAATCGGAACGTTGACCTGTTTAGTTTTTAAATCGAAGGACAAAAAATAACGGCCGCGACTCAAGCCGAGCACCTTAAACTGCCCGAAGTCCTCAGTTTTGCCCTTGGTTTTCAGGCTCAAACCTTCACAACATGTGCTGTCCGCGCTCGGAGCCTCAAAGATCGAGAAAGGGCGCCGAGAGACTTTCGCCCCTCTGGCTTTGATTTGCGAGCAAAAGCTTGATGGAACAGAGTGCCATTCTTGGGCACTCATCAATAAAGAGCACGACACTACGAAGGAAGTGATGAGCAGGCCATTCAACGCTTGAACTCCTCCATCATCTTCACAAAGTCTTTGAACAAGTAATGCGAATCATGCGGCCCGGGCGCTGCTTCCGGATGGTATTGCACCGTGAAGAGCGGCAGATTCCGATGCCGCATGCCTTCCAGCGTCTGGTCGTTCAGGTCCATGTGCGTCAGTTCGACTTCGCTTTGCGGGAGCGAGTCGGGGTCGACCGCGAAGTTGTGGTTGTGGGCGGTGATTTCTACTTTGCCGCTCTGCAGCTGCTTTACTGGATGGTTGCCGCCGTGGTGGCCGAATTTTAGTTTGAAGGTTTTGCCGCCTAGAGCTATGCCGGTTAGCTGATGGCCCAGGCAGATTCCGAAGATGGGTTGGCGGCCCATCAGGCGGCGGATGTTGTCGACTGCGTAGGTGCAGGGCTCGGGGTCGCCGGGGCCGTTCGAGAGGAAGACTCCGTCGGGCTTCAGGGCCAGCACGTCTTCGGCGGTGGTTTGCGCGGGGACTACCGTTACTTTGCAGCCTTCGCCGCGCAGTTTGCGCAGAATGTTTTGCTTGATGCCGTAGTCGTAGGCGACTACGTGGAAGCGCGGCGGCTCGTCTTTTACTCCGACGATTTCGTCGGGGAGGTGCGAGCGCTCGCCTGTTTCCCAGACGTACGTGTTTTTCGTGCTGACTACTTTGGCCAGGTCCTGGCCGTCCATTTTTGGGATGGCTCGCGCTTTGGTGACTAACTTTTCGGCGTCGTCTTCTAGCGTTGAGATCACGCCTCGCATTACGCCGTTGGTGCGCAGATGGCGGACTAGCGCGCGGGTGTCGATGTCGGCTAGAACGGGAATTTTGAACTGCTCCATGAACTCGTCGGTGACTTGCTGCGAGCGCCAGTTGGAGCTGACTTTGGAGAACTCGCGGACGATCAGGCCTTCGATATAGGGGCGGGTGGATTCGCTGTCTTCGGGATTGGTGCCGTAGTTACCGATTTCAGGATTGGTTAGAACTACGATCTGGCCGGCGTAGGAGGGGTCGGTGAAAATTTCCTGGTAGCCGGTAATGGAAGTATTAAAAACGACTTCGCCGGAGCACTCGCCTTTGGCGCCGTAGCCTTTGCCTCGGAAGACTCTGCCGTCTTCGAGGGCAAGCGTTGCTTGCATTTGCACTCCTGAGAGTGGATTTTAGGGATTTTAGCAGAGAGGGGGCTGTGGATTACTGGGAAAGTTGGCGGTTGTCAGTTCTCAGTTATCGGTAAAACCTTCTCCCTGTTTCAACGTCAAGGCGCGTGCTGCGACTTTCGCCTGTGGCGTCCGCTTCATCCGTTTGAGATCGTCTGGCGTCAGCGGTTGCGCGTCGGGATCGGCGCGGGCCGCCGCTTCGACAGCCTGGTGCGTCATCGGCCGAGGCGGTTTGCTCGAAATAGTCTTCCTTCCCATCCTACGTTGCCCTAAGGCCAGTCCTGCGCCCCATGAAAGATCCTTGAAATTTCGACAAATGCTTCCTTGATTTGATACACAGCGATATATGGCAGCGGTGGAAATGACAGCTCGCGGCGTCTGCTCATGCGACTGCTTGCCCGCCCCATGTTCGGGAAGTCCTTTAGCTGAGCACAACCGTCGTAGATGATTCTAGCCACGCGCCTGGCGGCTTCGGGATTGTCCTGGTCTATCCACGCACAGATACTCTCAAGATCTTCCGCGGCGGGAACAGACCAACGAATTTCCATCAGGGCTGAAGGAAGCGCCGCAGGCGCTCGCCTACGTGTTCATGAGTGAGATACTCACCGCGCTCCAATGCGGCCTCGCCCCGTTTCACGGCTGCGACGAAGCGATCTTCTTCCTCGAAATAGCGCGCCACGACGTCTTGCACTGCTTCATTCAGTTTGACGCCCTGTTGCGCCGCTCGCTGCATGAGGCGAGCCTGAAGGTCGGGGGTGAATTGGATTTCCATGGCCTCAAGATACGATGAAAACAGTCTCGATAGCAACGCCATTGAAGCATCGTGACGCGGGCGACGGCGCTCGCATGACAACCCGCTGGACGCCGACGCTAGGTCTTGGGCGTCGACTAGAGTGCCTTAGGTACGCGTCGCGGCTGTCCTTTTCCGCCCCGCGCTCTGTGCCACCGGCCAGGCAGCGAAGACAATAAGAAACAGGAGAGGAATATAAACGAACCAAAGAACCAGAAGGGCCAGCCCGGCATAGGCTAAACGCGACGGGTGCAAAAAGCTGTACAGAAAACAGAAGGCGATTAGAAGTGCCCATAGCGCTACTGTTGCGAGAAGCTGCTTTAGAATTAGTCGGACAAGCATGCCGCCCTCCTACGGCTATCGAGCTACCGCAGCCTTCCCAGCTTCTCCATCGGCCAATATCCAAAGACGGCTTTGCCGTAGATGAAGCGCTCATTGACCGGCCCGAAGTCACGGCTGTCGTTCGACATCGTGCGATGGTCGCCCAGGACGAAATAACTGTTGGCTGGAACTGTCACTTCGGGATAGGAGCGGGCGTCGGCGTATTCGTTGGGGACGTAGTCTTCGTCGAGGGCTTCGTCGTTGACGAAGACCTGGCCGTTTTCGATGCGGATGCGGTCTCCGGCGACTCCGATGACGCGCTTGATGTAGCTCTTTGTCGTGTCGCGCGGGTAGCGGAAGACTACGATGTCGCCGCGCTGGATGGGCTCCCAGCGATAGACAAACTTGTTGACGAAGATGCGCTCCTGGTCTTCGAGGCCGGGCATCATGCTGGTGCCTTCGACTTTTACTGGCTGATAGAGAAAGATGATGATGAAGGCGGAGATGGCTAACGAGACAAGGAGATCGCGCGCCCAGACGGCTACTACGGGCAGAGAACGCGACGGGTTTTGGGGCGCAGGCGCGGGCGGCTGCGGCTGCGGAGTGCCCACATCGGACATTGTATGAACATTTTATATGGAAGAGGCGGCTGGTTGCGAGGTCAGAGGTATGAGGTATGAGGTAAAAAGCATAAGACCGCGGCGGTAGCGCCGATCTGCCGGTTTTGATTTTTTACCTCGAACCTCTGACCTCAAACCTCCGACCTCGCCTCCATTTCGCCTCTTGCCAAAGCCACGTTCTTGCCCGTACAACTGAACCTTCATGACTGACTACTCTATTTTTCCAAAGATCAACGCGACTTTGAATGGATGCGCCGCGGTGCTGCTGGTTACCGGGCGCACACTGATCGCCCGGGGCAAGATGGCGGCGCATCGGGCGGTGATGATCGCGGCCTTCATCACCTCTTCCGTCTTCCTCGCCTGCTACCTCTATTACCACTGGCCCGGCCATGGAGGAATCGTTTATTTTCGCGGAACGGGATGGTCGCGCGTGCTTTATTTCACGATCCTGATCTCGCACACGACTCTTGCCATTGTGATTGTGCCGCTGGTGCTGATTACACTCACGCGCGGGTTGCGCGAGCAGTTTGACCGGCATCGCCGGATTGCGCGCTGGACTTATCCAATGTGGCTTTATGTGTCAGTGACCGGCGTGATTGTTTATTTCATGCTGTTTCGGATTTTTGTTTAGGCGCCGCTTGCTCGCTTCGGGGGAAAAAACCATAACCACGAAGGCACATTAAGGAGATCTGGATTCATCACAATTTCGTTGTGCGCTCGACACAGGCTTTGCGGGCGGGGATTCTGATATAGTGAGCGTCTTGAACGATAGTTTGCTCGAAGGAGGCCGCAATCATGGCCGGCAAAAGCGTCAATAAAGTCATCCTTATTGGGAATCTTGGGAAGGATCCGGAAGTGAAGTACACGCAAGGCGGCGTGCCGGTCGCCAAGTTTTCCATCGCCACCAACGAACGATTCAAGGACAAAGAAGGCAATTGGCAGGATCGCACCGAGTGGCACAACATCGTGGCTTTTCAGAAGTTAGCCGAGATTATTGGCCAGTATCTGAAAAAGGGTGGAAAGTGTTATATCGAGGGCAGCCTGCGCACCGGCTCGTGGGACGACAAGGAGACGGGGAAGAAAATGTATAAGACCGAAATTATCGCCAACGACCTGGTGTTGCTGGGCGGACGCGGCGAGGGCGGTGGCGGCGACTATGCGGGTGGATCGCGGGCGGCTTCGGGGGCATCTTCCGGGGGAAACAGTTTTGATCAGAGTGCTCCTCCCGAGGCTGAGCACGCGCCGGTCGGCGGCTCGCCGATTACGGATGAGGATATTCCGTTCTAGTTTTTGCGACGCCAGATTTGACGGCCATGACCTCACTCGCCGATAAGACCTGTGTTCCCTGCCGCGGCGGAGTGCCTCCGCTTAAGGGAGATGAACTTTCCGCAATGCACCGCCAGCTTCGGGAGTTCGCGAACTGGAACGTCGTCGATGAACATCAGCTGGTGCGAAGCTACAAGTTTCCCGACTTCAAGTTGGCGCTCGGGTTTGTGAATCGCGTGGGCGCGCTGGCCGAGGAGCAGGGGCATCATCCGGACATCCTGCTTGGTTGGGGTAAGGTCGAGATCACGACCTGGACGCATGCCGTGGATGGGCTCACGGAGTCGGACTTTATTCTGGCGGCGAAGATCGACAAACTTCTTTAGATCGAGTCATCGCCGTCTGGTGATCTAAAAACCTGCACATCTGGACTTGTTAACGATTCGTCAGCCCGTTTGTTCTCGGGAATTATTTTTCCTCACCGATAAACCCCAGAGGATTGCCGGAATCAGCATCAGGGCTCCGGCTGCGCCCGCTACGTGGCGAGCGGCAAAGCCCCAATCTACGAAGCGGCCGGCGATGAAGGCTCCGGCGGCGATGGTAAACATACAAAGACCCAGGTCGGCGGCGAAGACACGGCCGCGAAATTTGTCGTCGGTCTGGAGCTGGAGGAGCGTGGTCGAGAAGACCCAGACGATCGAGCTTCCGAAGTGCGCGAACATCACGCACAGGCAGGCGAGCCAGAGGTGTCCGGCAACGCTAAGCAGCGCGTAGCCCGCGGCCGTAGCCAGATAGCCGAAAAAGATTGCGCGTTCCAGGCGCTGCTGCCATTGTCCGGCCCACGGCGCAGTGATTAACGGACCGAGCAGCGCGCCGAGGCCGCGGGCGCCCAGTAGCACGCTCATGCCTAGAAACGCGCCGCGGGCGGGATCGAGTCCGTGCCAGTGGACGGGAAATTCCCGCTGGCCCATCACGGTGAAGAGCACCCAGCTCGGGCCGATCACGAGGTTACCCGCTTTGACAAGGATGGTGGCGCGCAGGCGGACTTGCGAACGAACGTACCGGATGCCCGCGAGCATGGGAGAGAAGTCGACGAGTTCGCGGAGGCGGAAGGGACGCGCGCCTTCCGTGTGCGGCTCTGAGAAATGCATGCGCAGGATGAGAGCGGCGGAAATCAGGAACGAGAGCGCGTTGAAGATGAAGACGGCGTCGCGGCCGAAGAGCGCGGCGACTAAACCTCCGGCAGTCGAGCCCAGCATCAGATTCACCGACCAGGTGGCGGAGGAGAGCGTGTTGGCGAGAACCACGTCTTCGCGCGCGACGATGTTTGGGATGACGGAATTGCGCGCCGGCTCGAAGAAGGCCGCGAGCAGCGTTTCGGCCACGAGCAACGGATAAACAAGCCAGACCATTTCGCGCGAGCGCACGAAGAGCATGCAGAAGACGATGGCCATGCGGCCCAGATCGGCGGCGATCATGACGTGCTTGCGGCGAAGACGATCGTTGACTACGCCCGCTGTGGGACCGATGAAGGTTTGCGGCAGGACTTGCAACACCAGCGCGAGCGCTACCGAGCCGGCGCGTCCGGTGAGATTGAGGAGCAGGTTGTAGATGGCGAGGGTATAGAACCAGTCGCCGATTTCGCTGACGACCTGCGCCCCCCAGAGATGACGGAAGTTGCGATTGCCGCGCAGCAGGCGCAGGTAGGAGCGAAAACCAACTGGACTGATCTCAAGCTCGGGCGCTTCCATGGCGTGTGAATCGGAGGTGACAGAATACCCGATGTCCTCGACGGGAAAGCCAGTAGTGGCAGTGGAACCGGCAAAATTGTGCAAAGGCTTGCGCAGCACGCCGTTTCGCGGGATGTGACTGGCGGATGGCAGGCGTGGAAATGTCAATAAATTCGCTAGACAAGGAAGGATTGTAAAGAATTGGGAATTCACACTGATTGGAACGGTTCTTGCGACAGCAAGGGGCGGGGGTTCTCGTGCGCAATCTTGCCTTTGCAGTTCTGACCTTGATTCTTGTCGTGTCGACCCTGTCTTCCAGTTCCTTTGCTGCGCCGCATGTAATGCGGGCGGCGGCCATTCCGGAACCAGGCGTTCTGGCTGCGCTCGGAGCCGGCTTGGTCGGGCTCGCTAGCGTGATCCGGCGTCGGCTTAGCCGGTAGCCTTTACCGCGCTCGACCATTTGCCTGCGTCGTGGCGTTTCCTTATTTTCTACATGTAGTTTTGGAGATCAGTTTACCCGTCTGCCTTGCCCGAGACTAAATCTAAAAAATATTGATGGATGCTCGGATCCTCGCTGAGCTCGGGATGGAAGGTTGCGGCCAGCGTTTTGCCTTGGCGGACCAGCACGGGATCTTTCTTACTGCCTTCGGTTGCGATCACCTCGACTCCGTTGCCGACGCGCTCGATTTTGGGGGCGCGGATGAAGACCATCTCGGTCGGGTGGTTTTGGAAATTGCCTTGGCGGATGGAGCTTTCCAGTTGGCGTCCGTAGGCGTTGCGGCGGATTGTGATGTCGAGGGCGCCTAGGCTTGCCTGCGGCGGATTCTCTACGCTGGTGGCTAGCAGGATTGCGCCGGCGCAGGTTCCGAATGTCGGCTTGGCTTGCGCGAATTGCTTTAACTTTTCGAAGCCCGCTTCGCCCAGGAGTTTGAGAAGGGTGCTCGATTCGCCTCCGGGGATGATCAGGGCGTCGATCTCGTCTAGCTGCTCCGGCTTTTTTACCATAAGTACTTGTGCGCCTAGCTCTTCCAGGCGGCGGCGATGGGCGTCGAAATCGCCTTGCAGGGCCAGGACTCCGATGGTGGGTTGGGTTGGCATTGGTGTTTGCCGCTGGCAGGTCCCTTCAATTATAGGTCGACGGGACTGCTATGGGTCGAGGGGCGGCTGGCCGTCGTCGTGGGTCAGCCCTCGAAGCCCGGCCCTTACACAATCAGGGTCAAAATGCCCCACGGCGAGAGGCTGATGCCTCACAAGCATCCAGAGGATCGAGTCTATACCGTGATTTCCGGCATCTTTTATATCAGACTGGGTGATGAATTCGACGCGAGTAAGCTGGAAGCATATCCGCCGGGCGCCGTGATCATTCTCCCTGGCAACACGCCCCATTTCCACTGGGCGAAATCCAGCGAGTACGTCACGCAGGTCAGCGCGATGGGGCCGCTTGGACTGGAATACCTCAGCGCGAAAGACGATCCGCGAATCGACAAATTGTAGATGGCGAAAAAAAGTTTTGGATTCACAAAGAAGGTAGCGACATCCATACCATCCAATAGCTGTGAGGACACAATGACCAAAACGACAAGCTTTCAAATGGACATTCGCCCGCTCTTTACGGAGCGAGACATTCGAGGCATGAGCAAGGCGTTCAACCTGGGAAGTTACGATGACGTCAAAAAGAACGCGGCCGCTATCTATGATCGCATTCGTGGAATCGGCGGCGCGGTAATGCCGCCCCCGCCACCAAAAGGAGAGGGGCCCTGGCAGCAATCACGGATTGAACTATTCGCCAAGTGGATGGCGGATGGGTTCCAACCCTAGGCTGCCGCCACGGCGCCCAGGGCTGCTTCCAGGCTTACAATTTGCGCGCTGGAGCGGGCCGAGGACGGTGACTCGGAAAGAAAGGCGACATGCCAAGATGAGCGATCAACCAACGAACGACCAGTGTTGTGGCGCGCGAAATCAAGGAGCGCGCGATCAAGCGATCCGTGCGGCACTGGATCAGCATTGGGCGGCGTCCGATGCCAACGATTTTGTAACCGAGCACCTCATCTATCACGAAGACGCGGTGCTGGATTATCCACAGTCAGGCGAGCGAACCCGCGGTCGCAGCAACATACAGAGCCAACGCGCCAGTCAGCCGAACAAAAAGCGGTTTACTATCCGACGAATCATTGGGGGCGGCGATCATTGGGTCACCGAATTCATCCTGACCTATGACGGCAAGCCGTCCTACACCGTGAGCATCATGGAGTTCACGGGCGACAAGGTTGCGCGGGAAACACAGTACTTTGCTGATCCATTCCCGGCTCCCGCATTTCGCGCTCAATGGGTCGAACGGATGGACACATGACATCAAGGTGCCTGTGGCACCAGGCCCCCAATCTCGATCCCTCGAATCAGAACGGAAAAAGACGGCCCGAAGAAATTCGCATTGACATCGAAAGGAGTACCGAATGGGCGGAACAAATGGACCGAAAGCGACCGCGCGCGTGACCGCGCCTGGCGAGTCGAACACGCCCGTCGCCTTAAACAGACTTAGCGTGAACGTTTTTACCGCCCCGGGAAAAGCTATGGTCGGCGAGCGGCCAAAGCCCTTCGGCGAAGCGCTCGGTTTTGATCCGATCACGGCAACTCTAATCTTCGGCGAGTACGACGCGGTGCTGGTGGACGCAATGGGGACAGTGGCTGAGGCCGAGGCTCTCGCGGCTTGGGTCGCTCTGCACAACCGCAACCTGGAGACCATCTACATAACGCACGCCCACTTCGACCACTTCTACGGCCTTAGCATTCTGCTCGACCGTTTCCCGGGCGCTCGAGCGATAGCAACGCCCAAGGTGCTGAACGCCATGCAGATGTCTTTCACTCCCACAGTGGAGCGGCTCGCCCGCCGGATGTTTCCCGGGCAAGTACCCACCAAGTTGGTTCCACCTGAGCCCTATGAGCGCGACACGTTTACTCTCGAGGGCCACGAATTGCGCATCATCGAGCAGGGCCGCACGGATAGTCCCGATTCGACGTCTTTATATGTCCCATCGATCGGCCTCGTCGTCGCCGGCGACGTTGTGTACAACCAATGCCGCATGTATGTCGGCGACACCACTCCCGAGTGCCGCAAGAATTGGATCGCGGCGCTCGACCGGTTAGTGGCGCTCAATCCAACGATGGTCGTCGCCGGTCACAAGAAAACTGGTGCGCCCGACTCTCCGTCGACGATCCAAGACACCAAGCGTTACCTCGAGGACTTCGATCGGCTAAAGAAAACCGCGACGTCCGACCATGAGTTGTTCGATCAGATGACGGAGCTATACCCGCATTGGGTCGCCAATCAGTCGTGGTTGATGTTCGGATTCCCGGGGGCATAACCCACGTTACCGAACTGCGTCGACGGACTGACCACCGAAGACCTGCTCAAACTTCCCAAGGGTTGAGGACACCGACTCCCGTACGCTCAAAGTCGGCTACATTCCTGGTTGCGACGGTCAGACCGTGCACCAAGGCTGTGGCCGCGATGAGGGCGTCACGATCGGAACGAGGGTTCGGTACGTGAAGCGTCGCGCATCGCTGGGCGACGGCGGTGTCAATCGCAAGGATACGGCCGGAGAATGTCGGCAACACGTGACGATCCATCCACGCACGAAGGATCGCGCATTGCTCTTTGTCGCGCCGGCCGACAAGAAGGATTCCGATTTCCAGTTCCAGTACTGAAATGACCGAGATGTAGAGACTCGCCGAGGGTAAGCGTTCGGCCCATTTCCTGACATTGTGATGCGTCTTCCTGGCTTTTCTTAATTCCGAAATCACATTGGTATCAAGGATGTACATCAGGTCAGGTCCGCCGGGTCGTGCAGGTTTCCCCGCAGACGAGGCGGCTCAAATTCAATCTCAGCGGCTGCTGGCATCGCCAATAAGTCCAGAATGCTCTTTTGCCCTCCGGTGATCCTTTGATACTCCTCCACCGTGAGCAGCACGTGGGACGGACGACCTCGATCGGTGATAAAAACGGGACCTCGCTTAGCGGCTCTCTTTGCCCTGCTTGTGTCCTGATTAAAGTCTCGACTCGACAGTTTTGTGATGGTCATGGTCGCCAGTCCTTCAATGTAGCAACGTGGCTACATTATAACAGAGAACATGGCCGGACTTCGATCGTATCGCGAATGGCGCAATGTCTCGTGTCCGCTCTCAACTCCTCCAAGATTCTCGTCTGGATTAAGATGCCGTCTGGAAAATTCAAGAAAATTCAGGGACAGCTGTCCCCGACTTTCCCTGCAGGAATTGCCGCTCTGGTTCCTGTCGGGTTAGCGCCCGCGCCTTCTCGTAAGACCACCGGGCCTCACCTGTCCTGCCGAGCAAGGGATACATTTGACAACCGGTCGCGAACGATGCCAAAGTATCGCGCAATACCTTCGTCCAATTGTTTTTCCTTTCCTCGTCAGGCTTAATCGGCAGCAGGTAGGAATAGGAAAGAACCAGAATCCGCGGTTGAGCACCGTTGATCGGATTGGAGTCGTCAATGAGCAGCGTACAAATCGAACAAAAGAGCTATGAGATGCCCCCGCGCGAGGGGATCAGCATCGCGCAATTTCTCACCGTCGCAGACATCGAGCGATCGGCTCGCTACTACGAGAAGGTCTTCGGCGCCCGCATTCTGACCCTTGGCGACGGCAACGCGCCTGCCTACCTTCTGCTGGCCAATATCTGGATGATTCTGAACGTTGGGGGCGGGCCGACCCCGGATAAGCCAACGGTAACGCTCAGCGTGCCCGACCCGAATCACATCAACAGCTTTATGAATTTCCGCGTTGCGGATATTCAAGCTTGCTACAAATTATGGAAGAGTCGAGGAGCCGAGTTCATCACGGAGCCGGTACCCAAGTACGGCGAGATACGCTGCTACATCCGCGATCCTGACGGCTATATCATCGAAGTCGGACAGAGCACTGACCTGACGTACGGTTAAACGTCGTACGGTTAACGGCCGGGCCCGGACGGGATACGGATTTAAACGCTTGCGGAACTCTGCTTGGCGCAGGCTGTTGGCGCGAACGATTGGCGCGAACGACACCACACCGCTCGGCCCAGTTAGCAGAGAAGTCGAATTTGCAGAAGTCGAATTGCACGACGCGGGGTATGGTTGGAGCACATCCTCGGTCGGAGGGGCAGGGTCGGAGGGGGCAGGAGAGATGGATTGGAAACGGTTGATCCAGTTTGCGCTGCTGGGCAGTAGTGAGTTGGAACAATATGCCATCCTGCTGGTGCGCGTTTCGATCGGGCTGTTCTTCGCCATCTCCGGGGCAAATAAACTGTTTGTCGCGGGCGGGACAAAACCTGTTTACGATACGCTCGTTAAGGCCAAAGTCCCGTTTCCCCGCCAGACGGCTTATTTCGTGGCGAGTGTCGAATTTGTTGGCGGATCATTGGTGACCGTGGGGTTTCTTTCGAGCGCGGCCGGCGTGGCTTTAATGATCGATATGGTTGTCGCCACCCTGACCAGCGCGCTTTCCACCTTGCCTAAAGGACTTTCGCCTCCTAGCTGGCTCGACGATCTCCTGTACCTTCCGGAAGTCCTGTATGTGCTCTTCTTTGTCTGGCTGATCTGCTCGGGGCCGGGAAAGTTCAGTGTCGATAACTGGCTCGCCGGCAAGTTATTGGGGTGATCGATCGAGGAAACAGCTTACGACGAAGCAGCTTGTTGCCCGAGTCAGGGCTTTGCAGGCAGCGGCTGCCAGAGTTCAATCTTATTTCCATCCAGGTCATAGATCCAGGCAAAGCGGCCGTAGGATTCATCCATTCGTTTGGCGTCAATCTTTACTCCCTCTTGTTTTAAGCGGTCGAGCAAGGCATCCATATCGTCAACGATGTAGTTGATCATGAAGGGGGCGGGGCTGGGGTCGAAGTACTTAGTGGAGGCGGGAAAAACAGTCCAGACTGTAACGTGTTCCTTTTGCGGGTCGTCGTGTTCGCGCCACGGAAGCATCACGCCCTGGCCTTTGTCAGCGAGTCCAAGATGCTTCGAATACCATTCGCGCGCCTGATCACGGTTCGCGGATTTGAAGAAGACACCGCCGATTCCAAGGATGCGCCCGCGCTGCTGCACTTTGCTAGGCGGCTTCGACTTTTCAGGTTGCGGGGATTTTACTTCCTGTCCTCCTAGTGAGCGGGCCGAGATGAGCAACAGCGAGCCGAGCGCAATTGTGCTCCACAGTATACCTGGCATTGGCGGATTATACATAAGGTTCGATTGAGTATTGGCCGGCGACAAGCTTGCGTCAAGCTACTTGAGGAGATTGGGTGCAGTCCATCCGTCTGTATGAATGCATAAGTGAAATGAGAAAGGGTTCTCGAAGCGGCTACGATGCTGAGACTGGCGAGCAAAGCGCCAGCTCAGAAAGCTCACTCGGAGAACCCAATGAACATCCTTCACTATATCGGATTCGACGTTCACAAGAAATCCATCAGTTTCTGCGTCAAGACGGCGGCGGGCGAGATTGTGGAAGAAGGCAGCTTGCTGGCGCAACGCGAGGTCTTGCGGCAATGGGCCGCAGCCCGGCCGCAACCGTGGCGCGGTGCGATGGAAGCAACCCTGTTCAGCGCCTGGATCTACGACACCCTGAAGCCCTACAGCGAGCAATTAGAGATGGCGCATCCCGCTGATTTCGTGTCCCCGATTTCGATGGATGCAGTCGTGGAATCCAAGGTTTCGAAAAGCGCGAAACGTGGGGGAGCCGATTCATCAGACATCCGTACGGGCATGTACGAGCGTCCTACCTCCGAGGAGGAATCAATGAAGCAAAACATCGTCAAAATGATCGCATTGGGAGCTTTTGCGCTGGTTATCGTGCTCGGCGGGCGCTGGCAGGCGCGAGCGCAAGACGCCAAAACGCCGTATGCGAGCATGGCCCCGCTTGATCAATATCTGATGGCGGATCGAAACGCTGAGATTGCTCTGGCGCGAAGCGCCGCTCCCGAGGCCATTTCAGGCGATGCGGAGATCCTCGTCCTGGGAAAGCATGGCTATGAAACCGCAGTCAAAGGCAAGAATGGTTTTGTATGCGCCGTGGAGCGAGGGTGGATGGGACCATTCGATGGTGAGGACGCCGCTAATTTCTGGAACCCTAAAATTCGAGGTCCGCTCTGCTTCAATCCGCCGGCTGCCCGCTGCATCCTGCCGCTGACTTATAAGAGAACGGAGATGATATTGGCCGGCCAATCCAAAGCTCAGATCATCGAGGGCATCAAGGCATTCATGAAGCAAGGGCTGCCGCCGCTGGAGCCTGGAGCCATGAGCTACATGATGTCGAAGGAACAGCATCTCAACGATGGCGCTCACCCCAACTGGATCGCGCACCTCATGTTCTACACGCCACTCATGGACGGCGCCGTTTGGGGTGCGGACGTTTCCAACTCTCCCGTCATGCTGAATCCACAGTTCAGAGGCGCTCCGGAACCAATCGACGTATTCATGGTTCCCGCTGGGAAATGGTCGGACGGAACGGCGGATCCGGTGAGGTAGGGAGGGCGCGCAAGAGGGATCTGAAACTGCGTATTGTCCGGCGGGCCACTTCTCAAAAAGCGTCAGAAGTGGCGCACCCTCATTTGTGTGATGCTAGCGTCCCCCCTACTCGGTCTTACTTGTGATAACATGTAAGCATGATACGACAGATAACATCAGTAAGCACAAAAGGGCAGTTTGTCATTCCTGCGGAGATGAGAACATCGCTGGGGATCAAACCCGGTACCCGCATCGCCGTGACGCAGGATGGATCACGGATCGTCCTGGAACCGGTGTCGGAGGAGCTGGTAGACAAGACGCGCGGAATTTTCCGGGGCAAGCCTTCCCTCTCCGCGGAACTTAAGCGGCAGCGGCGGCGGAAAGATAAATGGTAAGGTACGTCCTCGATTCGAGCGCGATTCTGCGGTACCTGGACGATGAAGCGGGCGCGGCGCGCGTGGCGGAAATCATCAAGTCTCATTTGGCGGGAGGGTGCGAGGCAGTCGTTTCAGCACTGCATTGGGGCGAGGTGGCCGGCATTACCTGCAAGTTGCACGGCAGGCCGGCGATGGATTTGGTGCTCTCGCGCTTGAGCGCGTTTGGGCTTCCGGTCATTGCCGCCGATGCGGATCGGGCGGTTCGGGCGTCGTTGATTAAGCTCAAAAGGAAAATTCCGTACGTGGACGCCTTCGGAATCGAACTGGCATCCGGCTCGCGAGATCACGTTTTTGTGACGGCGGATTTTGATTTCAAACCTGCCAGCCGCGACGTGACGATTGAGTTTTTGCCGGCGAAGTAGGGCGAAGCGCATCGCGCTGGCCTCCTCCGGTCAGGGTAGCCTCGGTTGCAAAAAACCAAGTTTAGATCCGATTTTTCCAATATCCAGGTTCGCGTTTGTGATGGGCGAAAGCCACGACGCTCACACTAACTGCTGAAGGCTGATCGCGATAGATGATCGAAAATGGAAAACGCTGAAGGATGAGACGTCTAGTCCGGTGGAAATGCCTAGGCCAACGTTGCGGGGCCTGGACGATGCATTCGAGTCCATCGTAAACAGCGGAGAGAAATCTGACGCTCGAGTCAGCGCTGCGTTCACGGTACCAGTCATCGGCGGCCTCGAGTTCCAGCAAGGCTTGCGGATGGAAACGGTACGGATTACTTTCCGGCATCGGACAAGCGGGCCGCCAAGCGGCGGCGCACTTCTTCGTACGGGATCATCTGGACTTTGCCGGAATCGATTTCTTCGATGCGACGCTGAATCTCTTCCGACCAGGCGGCTTCAACGCCTTCTTCGGCTGGTTCTCTGTCCAGACTCTCGAGCAACGAATCGGCGAGTTCGGCGCGCGCCTCGGGCGGGAGGGCCAGGGCTTTCTTTAGAAGGTCGGATACCTCTTGTGTCATTGTCGTATTTTACGCCTCGTTCGCTGTCCAGACGAAATTGGGTTTCACCTCTTCATGCTACGCTCGCGCAGGATGCGGACGAGGCCTTTGCGGCGAATTTCGGCGACATTGAGTTCTATTTTGGGGCCTCTAGCGGAGGCGATGAGGCTGGCTTCGAGATCGCCCAGGCGGCGTTCCTTGTCCTGACGAATCAGCTCGCGGACGTACTCGCTGGGAGTGCCCCAGTCGCCGGAGGCGACTTGGCCTTCGACATATTCCTTGAGGGCTTCGGGGAGGGAGATGTTGAGCGAGGTCATGGCCATGCCTTCATAATATGACAGATTATGAAGGAGCAGCAAGAGTGGTTATAATGTTGGTGCTTGGCAAGTAGCGTACCGACTGGCAACATTTTTGAGCCTCGCCTGACTAGAGAGGCGTTTGATAACACAAATGGCTCCGGGATCGCCGGAGCCATTTTCATTTCCGTGGAGCAAGGCACTCTGTCCATTATCACCCCCGAGACGTGGGGCACCCTTCGATTTAAACGGAATGCTTGTTTTGAAGGTTAGATCGCGGGGAATGGTGGGCCATCCGCCCGTTGACGAGCATGCTGCCTCGGCGCTAATATCCGAAATAGCTGAGTTAAATTCTCTCAGTAGTCAGTTGATCGCTGACAAGCCGGACTGACCTCCGGTTCAAGTGCAATGTCTCGGCTGCCTGCCGAGCCTAAGTCGGCCTTGCCTGGGCCAGAAATGGGAAAAACGATGACTCAAGCGGTTTCCCCGCTCGATGTGGGGAAGTATCTTCAAGAGCTTTCCTCCTCTGCAAAGACCCTTAACGAACTAACCGACAAACTGACAAAAGAGGTGTCGGCAATTGAAGACGCCGTCAATCGCCTCAGCCTAGGTGTAGAAGCGAGTGTCCATGTCGAGTCCTGGGGCGACGACTCGGGTCTACAGTCTGGCTTGTGGCGATTGGCCTATGGAAAGCACGCTGGAAAATGGTGCCTCTTCATTGAGTATTTGACTGAAGACCGCAACGCGCCTCCCGAGGATGGCACATACGAAGCATGGCTCTTCAAGGATGCACCGCGTGAGACGCGAGTCAAAGCAGTGAGCAAGATTCCTGATCTGCTCGCGAGATTAGTAAAAGAATCTCAAGATCTCGCTGAGAAGATATCCGACAGGCTGGCGTACGCACACGAAATCGCAACGAGTCTGGCGCCAGCTGCCGGAGTCGATGTTTTGCGTGAAGCCGTCCTCGGCGCTCTCTCTAACCAGCCTATGCTCGCGTCTCTTCTGTCAGGCGGACAGTGGAAAGTGGAGGGCAACTCCCTACTGGTGACCGTCGCGGCCTCGAAAACGATGATCGACATGTCGTTCGCCTCCGAAGGCAGACGTTTGGCCAGTGCGGCCGCGAGTGGACGAGCGGGAAGACCAGTCATGTTTCAGGTATTGCCAAGCGTTCCCCCGCTGCGAGAGGTTGCCAACGATCAACCCAAAGCGCGAAAGGAGGACCAATGATCGGCAAAGATAATTACGACTTTGAGCGTCGTGTCGATGGGTTCTTCATTCGGTGCGAGTGGTTATTGCTGCGGGTTCTCGTCTTCGCCTGCTTCGTCCTTGAGATAGGGAGGTTTGGATTTTGGCTCCTGCGATGATAATCCGGGACGACTCATGCTTACCCGAGTCTTTGATGAAAATCGAGCCCGGCTAAGAGGAATGCGGTGGGCGGGTGATCGATACGCTCTCTATTATTTGCGCACCTGGCTGCTTAGGTCGGCCTGGAGCTGTTGGTACGGGTCGCCGTGTCCGCGTCTTAACAGTTCGGGACGATTCCCCTCTAACCAGCCATAAAATCCGATAGCTTTTGCTTCGCCATACGGTAGCCCCGATCACCACCCTCTGGTCTGCAGCATCTGCGCCTCATCCAAACCCAGAGACAGCCAGCCCCTTCATCGCTCCGACTAAGTCCTCGCTAACTTCGAGTAACACCTTCGGATCCTGATAGTGGGCGGCGGCTTTCACTATTGCTCTGGCGCGCTTCTCTGCTTCGGCCGGATCGGCGAAAGTGGTGCTGTCTTTCATGAAGATTCCGCTGCCTACGAAGACTGCTTCGGCTCCTAGTTGCATTACGAGGCTGGCGTCGGCTGGGGTGGCTATGCCTCCGGCGCTGAAGTTTGGCACTGGCAGCTTCCCTTCTTTCGCCACCATCTTGATCAGTTCGTAGGGCGCGCCGTGCTCTTTGGCTTTGGCGTAGAGTTCATGATCGCTTAGGACGGTCAGGATTTTCATCTCTTGCACGATCTGGCGAATGTGTTTTACGGCGTGGACTACGTCTCCGGTGCCGGCTTCGCCTTTGGTGCGGATCATGGCTGCGCCTTCGGCGATGCGGCGGAGGGCTTCGCCTAGGTTTCTGGCTCCGCAGACGAAGGGGACGTTGAAGGCGTGCTTGTCGACGTGGTGAGCTTCGTCGGCGGGGGTTAGGACTTCGGATTCGTCGATGTAGTCGACGCCCAGCTCTTGGAGGATTTGCGCTTCGGCGAAGTGGCCGATGCGGCATTTGGCCATGACCGGGATGTTGACGGTGGCCATGATCTCGCGAATTTTTTTCGGGGAGGCCATGCGGGCTACTCCGCCTTCGGCGCGGATTTGCGCGGGGACGCGCTCCAGAGCCATGACGGCTACGGCGCCGGCGCGCTCGGCGATGGCGGCCTGCTCGGCGTTGGTGACGTCCATGATTACGCCGCCTTTTAGCATTTCGGCGAGGCCGGTTTTGAGGCGGAGGCTGGTGGGGTGTCCGTTGTTTTGAGACATAGTGGGCTCTTTTCTTCTTGATCGTCTTCTTGATCGCTTCTTGATCGTCTACTTGTTCGTCTTGCTTGCGCGAGCATGATCGCTCGGATAATCGCGATCGAATTTCTATCTACGATTCTACATCTTTGCTCCAAGACTCGGCCGTCCCTCCGGGACTTGAATCATTTTTCACGTTCTACCCAGCGCCGAAGGCGCTGGGCTAATGTAGGCCGCCCCCCCGGGCTGGATTCCTGGTTACAGATGCGTCGGGGCGCCGGGAAATCGCGCGTGTCACGGAGATTCCTGGTGTCATCGAGGCAAGGCTTGTTGCGACATTTGCTTCGAAATTCATGCACAAAATATTCGTCTGGCGACCATGAAGACTGCGTTGATCGAACTCCTGCTGAGTACGACTTTCGATAGTACTGGCGCGGGTATTTGTTTGTCTGTGCAAGTTCTTTCACACTGTTGCGCGGACGAGAATCGGTGTATGCTTCTGCCACGGATTTCCCCTGTGGGTTCTGGCGTGCTCGTGCCAGTAGGGATTCTTCCAGGAAGTGCCATCCAATAAAGGAGAGGTTCATGAATCGAAGATTCGGTGTGTTCTCTCTCGCGCTCGTCGCGGTTCTGACGATCGCGAGTGTTGTTTCTCAGGCGGCACCGCAGCCGATGATGACTCGGCATACGCGCGGTGTGGTGGTGGACGGCGAAGCGCAATTGCTTGGCCGGATGCCGGCAACGCAAACCATGAATTTCAGCGTTGTTCTGGCGCTGCGTCATGCACCAGAACTCGAAAATTTCTTGCAGGACATCTACGATCCTTCCAGTGCGAACTACCGGCACTTCGTGACGCCGGAGGAATTCACGGCGCGCTTTGGACCGAGCCAGGAAGATTGGGATGCGACGGTTCGCTTCGCGAAAGAGAACGGGTTCACGATCCTCGGCGGCGCGCGCGAAGGGCGTGACCTTCAGTTGAGGGGCACGGTGGCGCAGGTTGAGAAGGCTTTCCACGTGACCATGGGCCTTTATCAACACCCGACGGAGAACCGCACGTTCTTCGCACCGAACCGCGAGCCCCAGGCGGATCTGCCGTTCCAGCTTTGGCACGTTTCCGCACTGGACAACTATGAACGCCCGCGTTCGATGGTGCAGCATCAGGAAGGCCCACTTGGCCCCCAGGTGGTTCAAGGTTCCTGTCCCGGCAACAGCTATTGCGGCAGCGACATGAGGGGGGCTTATTATGGCGGAACGGCTCTCGCCGGCACCGGCCAGAACATCGCCCTGCTCGAGTTGGCGGGTACCACCTTGTCCGACTTGACCTTGTACTACACCAGAGCTGGCCAAACCGAACCTTACACTCCCACGCTCGTTTCGACGGGCGGGTACGCCACGTCTTGCACGGGCGGCTGCGACGATGCCGAGCAAACTCTGGACATGACGCAGGTCATGGGCATGGCCCCGGGCTCGACGATGCTCTACAACTTTGTCTGCGGTGACGCCTACAATTCTGGGACGTTCGACGAAACGGCCTGCCTCGGTTCGATGGTCACGACTCACCAGGCTCCCTTGAGCCTGCAAATCAGCAGTTCGTGGTCCTGGCTGCCGGCGGATCCGGCTACCGACGATCCTTACTACGAGCAGATGGCGGCCCAGGGACAGAGCTTCTTCGATGCGGCCGGCGATAGTGGCAAATGGGCGAGCGGCGGCTTCGCTTACCCGGCCGACGATGACTTTGTCATCTCTGTCGGTGGCACGGATTTGCAGACCAACGGACCTGGTGGCTCCTGGAAGTCGGAAACCGGTTGGGTACACAGCGGCGGCGGAATTAACTTCGACAACATTGCCATCCCTTCGTGGCAGCAATTGGCAGGTGTGATCAATTCGTCGAACAAAGGATCAACCACTCTGCGCAATGGCCCGGATGTGGCGGCAGAAGCCAACCAGGACTTTTATGTTTGCCACAAGGGCTCGTGTGGTACCGGATGGGGCGGGACGAGTTTTGCCGCGCCGATGTGGGCGGGCTACCTGGCTCTGGTCAATCAACAGGCGGCGCTCAACGGCAATTCGCCGGCGGGCTTCATTGACCCAGTCATTTATCCGCTGGGTCTGGGGTCAGGCTATGCCAATGATTTCCACGACATTACCAGCGGCAACAACGGCTTTCCCGCAGTGGCCGGCTACGATTTGATCACCGGCTGGGGCAGTCCGAACTCCGGACTGATCGATGCGCTGGCGGGTTCGGGCGGCGGAGGAGGCCCGGCCATCAGCTTCAATCCGACCTCGCTGAAGTTTGGCAAGGTGGCGGTGCACACGACGGCTGGCAAGAAGAAAGTGGTCGTGACCAACACTGGTAATGGGACACTGAATATCAGCTCGATCGCCGTGACCGGCGACTTCGGGTTGGTAGCGGTGAAGCAGACCAAGAAGGTCACACCTTGCGTGAACGGCTCTGCTCTGGCTCCGGGCGCGACCTGCGAGATCAAGGTCAGCTTTACGCCTACGCAAGTCGGAACGCGAACCGGCTCGGTGAACTTCACGGATAACGCTTCGGGCAGTCCGCAGAGCGTTGGCTTGACTGGCACTGGCAAGTAAGGCTGAGCTTTGTTCGGTGGAGAATGATGGGCGGGACCTTTATGGTCTCGCCCGTTTTTCTGAGGGAAGGGCGCCTCACCTCGGCCTCGCGCCAGCGTTGCCGCAACCAAGGGCTAAATGGTGGGCAGTGCAGGACTCGAACCTGCGACCTCCTGCTTGTAAGGCAGGCGCTCTAACCGGCTGAGCTAACCGCCCGCTCGGCGCGAATGCGCGATTTGGGCTGACGTGATTTGAGAATAACGGACGCTTGCATGGCGGTCAAACATCTGCCGCGACCGAGGGCTTTTAGCTCTGGCTGTTAGCTCTTGGCTTTTAGCTTTGGTCTTGTGTGTGGGAGAATTTTAGCCGTCTTTTTGCCGCGCAGGGATCTTCACTGGATCAAGTAGGTGTGTGAGGCTCCGACGCTCCTGCGCTGCTAAACTTGCTAGGTGCGACGGCTAATCGTCAATGCGGATGATTTTGGTCTGACGTCGGGAGTGAACCGGGCGATCGTTGAGGCGCACCGCGATGGGGTGGTGTCGTCGGCGACGCTGATGGCGTCCGCGAACGAGGCCGCGTTTCGCGAGGCGGTGGAGATGGCGCGCGCGCTGCCCGGACTTTCTGTGGGATGCCATGTGGTACTGGTGGATGGCGCGCCTGTTTCTCCGCCGGGCGCGGTGGATACGTTGCTGGCGATCCGCTCGGGCGAGCCGGAAAATTTCTATTCGAGTCTTTCCGCTTTTGCGGCGCGGGCCACGATGGGCGGATTTGACCGCGAGCAACTGGTGCTGGAAATTACCGCGCAGATCAGAAAGATTCAGGCGGCGGGGATTGAAGTGAGTCATCTGGATTCGCACAAGCACACGCATATTTTCCCGGAGATACTGCGGGCGATGCTGCGGGCGGCGAAGATTTGCGGCGTGCGCGCGATCCGCAGTCCGTTTGTTCCGATGAAGGCGATCATGGCGCAGCACTTTGCCGCGCGGCGCGCGCTGCTGAAGCGCTATGGGCAGGTGCGGATTCTGAACACCTTCGCGGGAAATTTTCGGCGGCAGACTTCGCGGGCCGGCTTGCGCGCGCCCGACGGCGTGATTGGAGTGATTGAGACTGGATCGATGGACGGCATCTTGTTGCGGCAGGCGCTCGAGGGACTGCCGGAGGGGACATGGGAGTTGGTGTGCCATCCGGGTTATGTGGATGACGATCTGAGGACCGCGCACACGCGGCTGGTTGAGTCCCGGGAGCAGGAGCGGCGTTTGCTGACTTCTCCGGAGTTGAAGGAGTTTTTGGAGAGACAGAAGATAGGGGTGGCTAATTATCGGGAGTTGGGAGTTGCGGAAGGGGCCGGGGTTCGGGCTTGAAAAAGTAGAATTGGAGCTGGCGCGATTGGGAGGCAGGCGGCGCTATGCTTTGGGCAAGCCCTGACCTCAGTATCGGCGAAAAGCGCAAACCACAGGTACAAAGGGGTGCACGGAGGACTGCCGGGACTTAGCAGGAGTGCGGGGACGTAATCGGAACGTGCGTGGCGCTTTTTTGCACCGAAAGTGATACTCCTCTCGTGTGTGCGGCAGGACCCGGAGGTAATATCGCGCGGGTAACGCAAGGCTGTATTATTAAAAAAGTCCGCATCGGTGTCGACTGGATGCGAGGAGCACGAATGTCTGGGCAGCAAGCGGCAGAAAAGCGGCTTACCGTCGATATACCGGTGCGCATCTGGGGTATGAGCGCGCAGGGTCGGCCTTTCTCGCAACATGTGCGGGCTCAGAACATCAGCGGCGAGGGCGCCTCCCTCAACGACGTGGAAAGCGAGCTCAAAGTCGGCGACGTGATCGGCATCCAGTGCGATAACAACAAGGCGCGATGCACGGTCATCTGGGCCATGAATACCGGCACGCTGAAGAGAAATCAGGTGGGGATTCGATTGGTCACGGACCAGGAATGCCCGTGGCGGGAACATCTGCCGGAGGGCGTGGAGAGCGTTGAGGTTTCTGCGTCAAACCGCCGCCGCTACTACCGGCATAAGATCAGTCTTCCGATTGAGATTCGGGACGAGCGGGTGAAGGCGCCGACGCGAATCAATGCCACCGATGTGAGCGGAAATGGCTGCTATATCGAGACCATGATGCCGATGCAGATCGGCACGGTCTTGCGGATTGACATCTGGATCGATACGGACCGCATCACGGCGACGGCCGTCGTACGCACATGCGACCCGGGCGTGGGAAATGGGATCGAGTTCACCGGCTTACCGGCGGACGGCAAGATCAAGCTGCAAAAATATCTGGACGCCGTCGACCCGCAGCGGGGAATTTCAGAGGGCGAGTAGCGCGGTTTAGTCAGACTTTCCTTAACTTCTTTTCCGCGGATTTGCGCGGATGCACGCGGATCTCTTTTTTGGAAGTGCCCGCCACCCAACTTCGTCATCCAACCTGGGCGTAGCGCGCCAGCACAATCGCACGGACCAATCCACCCATCGTGAATTCGCGGGCCTCGATCGAGACCGGCAGATCCAGTTCGCGGAGCGTCGCCGAGGTTACGGGACCAATCGACGCGAATTGAACGCCGCTGAGCGCGGGGAGCCTTCGGCTTTGTTCCGCCCAAGAGTTCGGCGAAATTGCGGACGGTCGATGAACTGGTGAAGGTCACGACGTGCGGGCGGCGTTGCTTGTTTTTGAAAAGTGCGCGCAGGCGCGTCTTTGATTTTTCTGGAACGACCGTTTCATAGGCTTCGAGCACGTCGACTTGAGCGCCTGCGGCACGAAGCGAATCGGGAATCACGTCGCGCGCTACCTTGGCGCGAACCAGCAGCACGCGCTTGCCATTCACTTTGTCGTGGAGTCCCTTCACGACTGCTTCGGCGACGTATTCTTCGGGCATCATCTTTACTTTCAGGCCGTGCTTGACGATGGCGCGTTTGGTGGCGGGACCGATGGCTGCGATCTGGAGATGTTTCAGGCGAGTGCGCGGGATGCGAAGCTTGCGGAGGCGCTGCCACATGGCTTCGACGCCGTTGACGCTGGTGAGAATGAGCCAGTCGTAAGTTTTGAGATTGCTCAGGGCGTCGTCGAGGAGCGCGAAGGACTGCGGCTTGCGGATTTCGATGAATGGAATTTCGATGACACTGGCGCCCAGGCTGCGCAGGCTGGTGGAGAGGCTGCCGGCCTGATGGCGGGCGCGTCCGACGAGAATGCGGGTTCCGGCGAGGGGGTGGGTTTCGTTGGGGCGCATGAGATCGATTGCAGAAGTTAGAAGTCAGATTGCAGAAGTGAGGCCCAAAGTGATTCTAACTTTTGCATTCTGACTTCTTACTTCTGACTTTCTACGGTTGCTGCGGCAGCGCGAAACCTTCGCCATAGACTTCTTCGAGAATAACATCGCCGCCGCGGCTCAGGAGCGTTGCACCGACTTCTTCGCCCAGGCGAATCGGGTCGGCGTCATCGCGTCGTTCGCGCAGAACTTTTGTGCCATCGGGATGAGCTACCAGTCCGTTCAGATGAATCGCTGCGCCGCGCATCTCCGCGAAGGCTCCGATCGGGAACCTGGCAGCCGCCTCCCAGTTTATTCAGCAGGGCACGCTCGCAGGTGGTGGTGGCGCGGGCGGCTGCGTCGTCGAGAAATGCTAGTAGTTGGCGGGTGGCGGTATCGCCGCGGCGAATTTCAATTCCCAGAGCGCCTTGGCCGGCGGCGGGCGTCATCACTTCGGCGGGGATGACCTGCTTTACCAGTTGCGTCTTGCCGAGGCGATTCAGGCCGGCGGCGGCCAGGATGATGGCGTCGTAGTCTCCCGCTTCGAGCTTGCGCAGGCGCGTATCGACGTTGCCGCGAAGAGGATGAATGTTCAGATCGCGGCGCATTGCTTTCAGTTGAGCCTGGCGGCGCAGGCTGCTGGTGCCTACGTTCGCGCCTTGTGGAAGGGCGTCGATGCCGGCGAATCGTACCGAGCAAAAAACGTCGCGCGGATTTTCGCGCGTGGTGATGGCAGCGATTTCGAAATCGGGGCCGAGCTCGGTGGGCAGGTCTTTCAGGCTATGGACCGCGAGGTCGACGCGATTCTCGAGCAAGGCCTCTTCAATTTCTTTGGTGAACATGCCCTTGGTGCCGACCTTGGCGAGCGCAACGTCGGTAATTTTGTCGCCGGTGGTCTTGATGATTTCGAGCTCGACGGTGTGACCCTGGGCGCGGAGCAGATCGGAAATGTGGTGGGCCTGCCAGAGCGCAAGCTGGGAGCCGCGGGAGCCGATGCGGAGGCGGGCCATTAGTTTTGCGCTCCACGACTGTTGTTCCGCGGGGTGGATTGACCGGCAGTTTCTTTCTCGGCTTCTTTGGCGCGGAGCTTGCTTTGATCCTGAAGATTGAAAAGGCGGCGCACAAGATCGACTACCGTGGTCGATTCCGGATCGCGGGCGGCGGTCTTCAGCGTGCTGATGGGGGTGTGCATGATTTTGTTGACGATGCCGCGGGTGAGAGCTTCGACGGCCATCTCCTGATCGGTGGAGAGCGCACCGAGGCGGCCGCGTACGCGATCGATCTCGGCCTGGCGGATGGTTTCGAGATGATCCTGCAGGCTGACGATGGTGGGCACGACGTCGAGCGTCTGCAGACGCGCGTGAAATTTCAGGACTTCGTCGTTGACGATGTTCTCGGCCGTTTCGGCTTCTTTCTTGCGATCGGCGACGTGCGAACTGACCGCCTGCTGGAGGTCGTCGATGTCGTAGACGAAGATGCCATCGATCTTGTTCATCTCCGGATCGACGTCGCGGGGGACGGCGATATCGATGAAGAACATGGGACGGTTGCGGCGGCGGGAGAGAAATTTCTCGCCGTGCTCGGGGCGGAAGATGAAGTGGGGCGAGCCGGTCGAGGTGATAACGATGTCGGCGCTGTCGCAGGTTTCGTAGAGGCGGCTGAACTCGATTGCCTGGCCGTCAAATTGGTTGGCGAGGCGGATGGCGCGATCGTAGGTGCGATTGGCGACGAAGATGGACGATGCGCCGTGGGCGAGCAGATGGCGGGCGGCCAGTTCGCTCATCTTCCCTGCTCCGACCAGGTAAACGCTTTTGCCGTTCAGTGTGCCGAAAATCTTTTGCGCCAGTTCGACCGCGACCGAGGCGATCGAAACGGAGGACGATCCGACAGCGGTCTCGGTGCGCACGCGCTTGGCTACGGCGAAAGCACGGGTCAGCAATTGGTCGAGCTGGGCGCGCACCGCGCCGACTGCGCGGGCGGTGGCGTAGGCTTCTTTGACCTGGCCGAGAATCTGCGGCTCGCCAACGACCATGGAGTCGAGACTGGAGGCGACGCGAAAGATGTGGCGGATGGCTTCGTCTTCGTGAAATTCGTAGAGATGAGCTGTCAAACTGGGTGGGATCGACCTGGAAATAATCGCGCATGAACTCGCGCAGGTCGCCCGTGCCATTTTTCATGTTGGCGATAAATTCGACACGGTTGCAGGTGGAAACGATCATGCCCTCGGCGACGGCGGGGTGCTCGGAGAGCCTTTTGCAGGCATCGGGCAGGCGCGACTCGGGGATGGCGAAGCGCTCGCGGACCTCGACCGGGGCCGTCTTATGGTTCACGCCGATGAGCTGGAATCTCATGATGCGACGAACCTGTGCATTCCGCTGAAGTAGTTGGCGATCCAGGCGACGATGGCGGCTACGAAGGCGACGCTGGCGAGCATGGCGGCGCGCCGGCCGCGCCATCCGGCTTCGAGGCGCGTGTAGACCATCAGCAGGTATACCGCCCACATGAGAACGGAGAGCAGAATTTTGGGATCGAGGAAATCGACTTTGCCATAGGCGAATTCGGCGACCACCGAACCGGCGAGCAGGCCGAGCGTCATGAACGGGAAGCCGAGCATTAACGAGCGATAGCCGATGTCGTCGATGACCTGAAGAGCGGGCAGGCGCGAGAACATGCCGCTGCGGCTTTTCGATTTGAGTGCGCGCTCCTGAATCAGATAGAGAATGCTGGCGCCGAAGCTTAAGAAGAGGGCGGCGTAGCCGGTGAAGATCATCAGGATGTGAACGGCCAGCCATCCGTGCTTGAGGGCGACTGACGTGAATACCAGCGGCTGCTGACCGGTGGCGGCGACGAACGTCAATAGGAAGACCAGCGGGAAGACCACGATGCCGGGCGAGGTCGTTTTATAGACAAGGTAGGCGAGCATGAAGACGACCATGATCAGGAAGGCCAGCAGCGACTCGGCGTTGTGGATCGAGGCGGAATCGAACTGCCCGGCCTGTACGACGGCTTCGATCAGCGAAACCAGATGAAAGACCATGCCGAGATAGGCGGCGTGGAGCGCGATCTTGCTCAGGATTTCAGAGGTGCGGGTTAGGGCGAACATGGCGTAGAGCAAGCCCACTCCATAGAATGCGAGCGCCACGCGTAGCCAGGTCAGAGACATAACGTTTGATTGCTTTGCAGTCGGGGTTGTTCCCCACTCCCCGACTGGCAATTATAGTGTGCCGGGCGTGCTGGGCGTGGGGAAACGGGAGCGGTCACAGGGGGGTGTGATGGGGATCACAGGGGAGGCTTCTTGGAAGAAGGTTGAGGGCGATGTCGAGGATAGGCGAGGAACGGCTGCGACATCGGGTGGGAACTGGGGAGGCAGCGGGGATGTTGAGCGTAGTGGCGATGTAACAACAATCACCTTCGTTCCGGCTCATCCGGTAGTTGTCACCGCTACGACTTCCCTGCGCTTTTGATATGGTTCTCAATCTCTTGAAGCTCGCTCTTCAGCGTAGGATACTGAGCGACTACCGTGGCAACGTCCTTCAGTATTTTGGCGCTCGTCTGCGCATCCACCAAATCTGCAGATGATGGTGGCCAACACCACCGGTAAATCTCACATTGTTAGGCGTCTTGGGCTCGTCGTCTGCTGGCTTGGCGCTTTCTAATGCGCGTTCAAGCAACGGTAATTCCGAAATCTCTTTGAGGGTTGACGCGGGCACAATGTCGACGCGCACAAGAAATCGAAGCAGTTCTGGTAAGAGATGTTGCCTGTACCACTCTCCTTCTTTCGATGACGTACTGATTACAATCGGGGGGACAGGTTTGTCCATCTCTCCCACGAATTCAACAACCAATGTTGTGTAGGTTGTCGGAGGCGGCTCGGCGAGCCCTAGAGACGGTAAAACAAGGCATAGAAGCGCGGCGATAATCAACTTCGCTCTCATAGTCAGTTGCGGTGCGGCAGTACGACTTCAAGCCTATGATTCCTGCTCCGTTCCCAAAAGCGTAGCACCGATGATTGTCGAAATCAGCGACAGCGCTCAAGATCCCACCAAACGTCCACCCGACAAGCGTCAGTATTCCCAACAGCGCGGTGTGCAGAATTCGTGTCCCCCGTTCATTCGACCCCAAGGCTGGCGAGCGCTTCTTCCAAAAATTCGAGATCAACCCGCAACTGCCGGCCCTGGGCTTGCATGTCTTCGATTTCGTCGAAGGCGCGGAAGAGGCGGAGCTTTACGGCGGCGTATTGCTCGGAGTCGCCGAGCGGGCGGCTGTGGGACTCGACCCAGGCGAGCACGACTGAGCGCGGCAGCAGAACGCTGACCGAGTAGGTGAGCTTGCGGTCGGAAGTTACGTCGAAGACGTATTCGGTGCCCTGCGGAGGTCCGTCGGAGGGGCGCTGTCCGACGAAGTAATACTGATAGACGTAGCCTTGAGAACCTGCGTAGGTTTTCAGGCGGCGGATGGTCATGGAAATCGGTCGTCAGTCTTCAGTCGTCAGGAAAAGCTTCTACAACTTTACTTCGCGCAGACGCTTTACTGCGGTCTCGGACGTTAAGGGCGAGTAGTAGGTTTCTTTGAAAGTATAAGAGCGCGCTTTGGCGGCCAGGATGGGCAGGATTTCGATGTGCCAGTGGTAATCCTCGTCGATGGTTTTCCAGTAGCCTAGCGCCTCCGACGGATGGCGGCTATTGGGCGAGGTGTGCAGCACGAGCGTGGAATGAATTGGCGACGGTGAGAATGCGCTGGAGCGTGCGGCGCAGGAGCGCTGCCAGATCGACGAGGCTGTTGACGCGCGACGTGCCCGTGGTCTCAAAGGAAGATTCGTGGGTGCGGGGAAGAATCCAGGTTTCGTAAGGGACGCGCGGAGCGTAGGGACAGAGGGCGATGTAGTCGCCACGCAACTCGATCACCCGCACATCCTGGCGTTCTTCCTGCGAGAGGATGTCGCAGAAAACGCAGCGCTCTTTACTCTGGAAGTAGTCGCGTCCGGCGCGCAGTTCGTACAGGACGCGGCGCGGAACGAAGGTCGTGGCGGTGAGCTGCGAGGTGGCATGTTGAAATTCCTGGCCCGCGCCCTCGCCGTGATTTTTGAAAATGCTGACGTATTTAAGGCGGCTGTCGCGCTTCAGGTCCTGGATCCGCAAAGCGGCGAGGCGGAGGAACTGTTCGACTTCGATGTCGGTCGCGTTCCAGATGTGGCCGTCGTGGCGCGGGTTTTCGACTAGAACTTCGTGGGCTCCGACGGCTCGCATGCGGTCGTAGAGGCCTTCGCCGCGGCGCCCGGCTTCGCCTTCGATGTGGTACAGCGCGTGGGGATGGACGACCGAGCGCGCCGACCAGGGATTGCCGTTCAGGCCGGGGAGAGTGGCGACAACCTGCGCGGATTCGGCGGATGTTCCGCAGAACGGACAGGTCTGCGGGCGGGGCGCGGGCTCGGCAACGTCGTCGCCGATGATCACCCAGGAGCGGGTGATGGGATCTTTGCGGAGTTCCATGGGGGTAAGGAGAACAAAATGCGGGGAAATCGTCAATGCGACTCGGGCGATTGCCGCAGTAAACGAAATCATTCCATCGCTCGCAGATCTTATATTCTTACTTAATGAAGAAGACAGTTCTGGCTACCAAGGCCGCCAGCAAGTCCGGCACGGAGAAAGTGTGCACCGGGGCAGATCTTGCCACCGCGCTGCGAAAGGTCAAATTGACAGCAGGCGAAGCGAATGCGTGGCGCCGTGATCTAAGGCTCGCTCGCCAAGCTCTCAAAGCCCGGGCCGGAGGATGATTGTATCCTCGCTCCTATATGCTCTGAATTGGGCACGCCCAAGCAGCCAGCCTCAGCTCGTTGCAAATTACCCGATTACAAATTACAACTTACCAATTGCCCGATGTCTGACCTCTCCACACCTCTGATGCGGCAGTATTCGTCGATCAAGAAAGAGCATCCGAATGCTCTGCTGTTTTTTCGGCTCGGGGATTTTTACGAATTGTTTTTTGACGATGCTGTGCTGGCGGCGCGCGAATTGCAGATTACGCTCACCTCGCGCAACAAGGAAAAAGGTGTCGACATTCCGATGTGCGGCGTTCCGTACCATGCCGCCGAGGGCTACATCGCAAAGCTGATTCGGCGCGGATTCAAGGTTGCGGTGTGCGAGCAGGTGGAAGACCCGCGGCTCGCGAAGAAGCTGGTGCGACGCGAGGTTACACGCGTGGTCACGCCGGGGACCGCGGCCGACTCGTCGCTGAATGCCGAGGAGAATAATTTTCTGGCGGCGGTTGCGACAGCGGGAGATCGCGTGGGATTTGCCGCGCTTGATCTTTCGACGGGCGAGTTTCGGGCGACCGAATTCGCCGGCGAATCGGCTGGACGACGCATTCAAGAAGAACTTGAACAATTGCGGCCAAAAGAGTTGCTTTATGGGTCTTCGGCTCCTTTGTTTGAGCTGGCGGCGAGGGCTCACGTGGGGCCGCCTTCAGTTCAATCTCCCACTCTTCAAGCGCCTTCCGTTCCGCCGACTTCTCCGCATTCACCGAGTGGCGTCGCGCCGAGGCGGCCTGACTCTGCCTGGGCGGAGACTCCGCTGGACGACTGGATCTTTGCGCCCGATCATGCGATTCCGTTGCTGGAAAATCATTTTGGAGTGCTGTCGCTTGAAGGCTTCGGCTTGGCTGGCAAGCGTGCCGCTGCGTCGGCGGCTGGGGCAATCCTTTATTACATTCGGTCGACGCAGCGCGGCACGCTCGATCACATCGACCGCATCGGATTTTACGAGCGGCAGAATTGCCTGGTGCTGGATGCGGTCACGGTGCGGAACCTGGAGTTGATTGAGCCGCTTTTTGCGGGCACGGACGCGGGGGTGACGCTGTTCCGATCGCTTGATGCGACCGTGACGCCGATGGGCAAGCGGCTGCTGCGGGCATGGATGCTGCGGCCTTCGGTCGAAATGGCGGAGATCGAGTTGCGGCTGGAGTCGGTTGAGGCGCTTGTCAAAGACATCGTACGGCGTGAGGAATTGCGGCGGACGCTGGAGGGCATTCTCGATCTGGAGCGCCTGCTCAGCCGCGTCACACTGGAGACGGCGAATCCGCGGGACGTGATTGCGCTGGGCGCATCGCTGGCGCGAATTCCAAAGGTGCGGGCGACGCTGGGTGGATTGCCCGCGGCGCGGCTTACGGCGCTGCACGTTTTGCTGGATGAATTGGGGGATCTGCGGGAGAAGATTGAGCAGACGATTATTGCCGAGCCTCCGCTCACGCTTAGCGATGGCGGCGTGATTGCAGCGGGAGTCGATAAGGACCTTGACGAACTGCGCGACCTGAGCCGCAATTCGAAGCAATATCTGGCGAAGGTCGAATTGCGCGAGCGCGAACGCACGGGCATTGGATCGCTCAAGGTCAAAGTTCAATTCGATTTTTGGCTATTACATCGAGATTTCGAAAGCCAACCTGGCCCACGCGCCGGCGGATTACGAGCGCAAGCAGACGCTGGTGAATGCGGAGCGCTACACGACTCCTGAGCTGAAGGAGTATGAGTCGAAGATTCTGGACGCGCAGGAGAAGATTGTCGAGATCGAGCGGCGGCTGTTTGCCGAGCTGCGATCGGCGATTGCAGGCGAGGCTAAGCGGATTCGGCAGACTGCGCTGGCGCTGGCTGAGGTCGACGTGCTGGCTTGCCTTGCTCACATTGCCGCGCTGCGAAATTATTGCCGGCCGAAGTTTGAGATGTCTGACGGAGAGAATTCGGCGCGGTCGGGCGATCTCGAAATTATCGAGGGGCGGCATCCGGTGATCGAGCAGCAGGAACTCGCGGCGGGCACGCGAGCGCTTTGTCCCGAACGATATTTTTCTTGATTCGTCGACGCACAATATTGTGGTGCTCACCGGGCCGAACATGGGAGGCAAGAGCACGTACCTGCGGCAGGCCGCGCTGATCGTGATCATGGCGCAGATGGGCTCGTTTGTTCCGGCGCGATCGGCCCGGCTGGGAATTGTCGATCGCGTGTTTACGCGGATTGGCGCGAGCGACAACCTGGCGCGCGGGCGATCGACGTTTATGGTGGAGATGACGGAGACGGCGGCGATTTTGCATACGGCTACTGCGCGCTCGCTCATTTTGCTGGACGAAGTTGGGCGCGGCACTTCGACCTATGATGGACTCGCAATTGCGTGGGCGGCGATCGAATATCTGCATGCGCATGTTCGCGCCAAGACTCTTTTTGCAACTCACTATTTCGAACTGACTGAACTTGCCGAGCAGTTGAGCGGGGTGAAGAACTATCACGTGTCGGTGAAAGAGGCGGGCGGCAGCGTGGTCTTTCTGCGCAAGGTTGAGCCCGGCGCGGCGGATCGCAGCTACGGAATTGAAGTCGCCAAGCTGGCCGGGCTTCCGAATGAAGTGGTGGTGCGGGCGCGCGAGGTGCTGGCTGAGCACGAGTCGTCGGAGCATCGGCTTGACGGAACGGATCACGCCGGGCGGTTCCGATGTCCCCGAAAGGCCGACGCAGTTGACTATCTTTACTCCATTGTCGCAGCCGGTGCTTGAAAAGCTACGCGAGGTGGATTTGAATCGGCTGACGCCGCTGGAGGCGCTAAACTTGCTGGCGGAGCTGAAGAAAGAAATCTGACCGCCGAGAGATACTCGTTGGTCCTTCGCAGCTCATCGATGCGCGGACAGGCGAGAAATGGGTGAGAAGAATAGTTGGTGGCGCAGTTGGGACATCGTGATCGAAAGCAATTGGAACACGACGGGCCTGATGGCATTCCTTTTCGTAGTTTGCGTTTTATTGCTTGCGCGGGAAATCCGGCTGGTCTTCCAAGATCATTTCTTCGGGCCAGTGCGTCTTCGCATGAGTTTCTGGAGTATCTGGAATAAGGTTTTTGAGATCGTAGCCGCAATCTATTTTTTTATGTTTGCATTCACGTTCCCAAAGAAATCCGTGAAGATTGCTTCCGCTTTAATGGGGACCGACCTTGCTGTCTACGTCCTGCTGAGTTGTTTTCCTATTTCGTCAGCTGCGGGCCACATCGTGGGCTTCAGCGCATCAGTTGTACGCCAGACCGCTTTGATCATCTACTGCATGGCCATTGTCCAATGGTTTAAGTCGGTCGTCGGCAGGAATTCTCCTTCAGATTCTAAGAGGATTGAAATCTGATGGCACGGATACCAACAGCTGCGAACCTCGGCCAACTCCTCGTCGTCGGCTTCGACGGGACGGAGATGTCTCCGCGGCTTGCTTCCCTGCTCTCCAGAATCCAGCCGGCGGGCGTGATTCTGTTTGCGCGAAATATTACTGGGGCCGAGCAGACACATCGGCTGCTGCGCGAATGCCAGAAGTGTGTGGCTACTCCTCTATTCACTTGCGTTGACCTTGAGGGCGGGCCGGTGGATCGCTTTCGAAACGTGCTCGGACCGGCGCCTTCGGCGGCCGATGTTTTTGCCTCTCGTGATCGTAAACTCTTCCGCGAACATGGACGCATCATCGGCGAGAACTGCCGGGCACTGGGCTTCAACGTTGATTTCGCCCCGGCTCTTGATCTTGCTTTCGAAGCTTCACGCAAGGTGATGAGCTCGCGGGCTGTGTCGGCGAACCCGAAAGAGGTTATCTGGTATGCCCGCGAATTCCTGCGCGGACTGGGCGATGCGAGCGTGCTTGGCTGCGGCAAGCATTTCCCCGGACTTGGCGAAGGCAACCTCGACAGTCATCATGAACTGCCGGTCATTCAGAAAACGCTTAAGAAGATGTGGGCGGAGGATCTAGTTCCTTATCGCACTCTGCGCCGCCGGCTTCCTTTTGTGATGATTTCGCACGCCGCTTATCCAGACGTTACTGGGGATCGCGCTCCCGCGTCGCTCTCGAAGAAGTGGATCACCGACATTTTGAGAAAGCGAATTGGATATAGCGGGCTCGTTGTATCCGACGACATGGAGATGGGCGCGGTGCTTAAATTTGCTCCGATTGAGGAGACGGTGGTGCGGCACATCCGCGCTGGCGGAGATTTGGCGTTGATTTGCCATAGCGAGGAGCTTGTTACGCGTGGTTATGAGGCGCTGGTACGGGCGGCGGAGACGGACGGGCGGATTCGAACTCGCGTAGCCGAGGCTGCGCGCAGAGTTCAGAAGCTCAAGCGGAAACTTTTTGCTTTGCCTCACTATCGAAAAGTTTCATCGCCCACCGCGGCGAAAGTTGAACGGCTCACGCGTCGGCTTTGGGAGTTTGGCGAAGAGGTTCGGCTGGCGGGGATCGATCATGACGTGATCAGTGATGCGGAGACTGGCGCATGATCGTTGCGGGCGTGATGAGCGGGACCTCGGCGGACGGGATCAATGTGGCGCTGGTGCGGTCTGAGGAGCCGACGGCGCCGGCATTGCCCAAAACTTCTTCCCGGCGCCGGTCGTCCCACGGACAAGAGTGTCCGCGCTACACACTCATCGCGCATGAGGAGTTTCCCTTCCATGCTCGGGTTCGGCTTGCGATTCTTGCCGCTATGAATGCTGAGTCGGCTTCGATTGCCGATCTGGCGCGGCTCAATTTCTTGCTGGGCGAGCTTTATGCAGAGGCGGTGGCACGAACTGCTCGCCGCGCGCGCGTGAAGCTCAACCTTGTGGGCTGTCATGGGCAGACGCTGTATCACCAGGGAGAGCCGGTATCGTTTCTGGGACGCAAGTTGGCTGTGACCTGGCAAACGGGCGAGGGCGCGGTGATCGCGGCGCGGCTGGGCGTGCCGGTCGTTTCTGATTTTCGTCCGGCGGATATGGCGGCGGGCGGTAAAGGGGCTCCGCTGGTGCCGTTTCTTGATTACTTTCTCTATCGCGATGCGCGCGTCGGACGGATTGCGCAGAACATCGGCGGCATTGCCAATCTCACGGCGATTCCGGCGGGGGCGTCTCCGCGGCAAGTTATCGCGCTTGATACTGGGCCGGGGAACATGGTGATTGACGGCGTTATGCAGGAGCTTTTTGGACGGCGATATGACCGCGATGGCAAGGTTGCGGCGGCGGGGCAGATTGACGAGCGTGTGCTTGGGCGGCTGATGCGGGCCCCGTTTTTCCGGCGGCCGCCTCCGCGGACGGCGGGGCGCGAAGAGTTTGGGCGCGATTATGTGGCGCACGTTTTAAAGCTTTGCCGCGATGCCAGTAAGGCCGATGTGGTGGCGACGGCGACCGCGTTGACGGCGCGTCTCGATTGCGGATGCAGTGCGGCGGTTTGTTGTGACGCGGCAGAAGAGTTATCGCGAGCTGGTGGTTTCGGGCGGGGGCGCGAACAATCCTGCGCTCATGGGTATGTTGCGCGGCGAACTTGAGCCGCTCGGAATTGAGCTTCGTTTTTCGGATGAGTTCGGCATTCCGTCGTCGGCGAAAGAGGCCGTGGCCTTTGCGGTGCTTGCTCATGAGACCTGGCATCGGCGGCCGTCGAATGTTCCGTCGGCAACCGGGGCGCGGCGCGCCGCGATTTTGGGAAAGATTTCGTATGCGTGAGGCTTCTTCGCTTGAGCGCGCAAACAGCAGGTCCTTCGCTTCGCTCAGGATGAGCAAGTTTTTTATTGATCGCCGGGTGCTTGTTGCCTCTTCTCTCGTGCTCGCAACCTGCCGATCCGAACACGCTGGTGATGATCATCGAGAGCAGTCCTACGAATCTCGATCCGCGGGTGGGGATTGACGCGCAGTCGGAGCGCATTGACGAACTTATTTTCGATGCGCTGCTCACGCGCGATGCGCACTTGAACGTTCAGCCTGGGCTTGCTGAGCGGTGGGAGATTCCCGATCCGTTGACTTATGTGTTTCATCTGCATCGGGGAGTGACGTTTCACGATGGGCGGGCGCTCACTTCGCGTGATGTGAAGTGGACTCTCGATTCCCTGCTGGCGGGAAAGATTCGCAGCACGAAATCGGCGGCTTACCAGTCTATCGATCACCTCGAAACGCCCGACGAGTTCACGGTCATATTTCATCTGAAAGAGCCGAACGCGACTTTGCTGTGGAATCTTTCGGAGGGAGCGAGCGGGATTGTGCCGTTTGGGTCGTTGGACGAGGTCGCGCGCGAGCCCATTGGATCGGGACCGTTCCGGTTTGTGAGCGCCGAGCAGGATAAAGAAGTCATCCTCGAACGCAATGACAATTATTGGGGCACGAAGGCGCGGCTGGCACGAGTTCGATTTACCGTCGTGCCGGACGCGACTACGCGGGCGCTGGAATTGCGCAAGGGTAGCGCCGATGCCGCAATCAACGCGTTTGGCGCCGACACCGTGGTGGCGCTGGAGCGTGAGCCTAAATTGCAGATTGAGCGCGCGCCGGGGACGGTGCTCGCCTATCTTGCGTTTAACCTGCGCGATCCTATTTTGCAGGACGTGCGGGTGCGCCGGGCGATCGCCTACGCCATCGACCGTTCGCCTCTATTGAAATACATCTGGCGCGGCTTCGGGCAGCCGGCTTTGAGCGTGCTTCCGCCGCAGAGCTGGGCTTACGACGCTGACGTGGCGGCTTACCCGCATGATCCTGAGAAGGCGCGCCAGACGCTGGATGCTGCCGGCTATCCGGTCCGGGATGGAGTGCGCTTTCATCTCACGATGAAGACGTCGACCGAGGAGTCGACGCGGCTGCTGGCGGCGGTTTTGCAGTCGCAATTGCGCGAGGTGGGAATTGCGCTCGACATTCGGACTTTCGAGTTCGCTACATTTTTTGCCGATGTCACGAGCGGGTCTTTTCAGGTCTATTCGTTGCGCTGGATTGGCGGGAACGAAGATCCGGACATTTTTGAGTATTCTTTTCACTCCCACCGATTTCCTCCGAAGGGAGCGAACCGCGGATTCTATTCGAATCCGCGCGTTGATAGCTGGATCGACGAGGCGCGGCGCGAGACCGATCAAGCTACCCGCAAACAGCTTTACTTCAAGGTGCAGGAAGCGTTGGCGGAAGACGAACCATATATCAACCTGTGGTACTTCGATAACGTGCTGGTGCACAGCAGGCGCGTGCGCAATGTGACGTTGAATCCTTCCGGGAACTACGATTTTTTGAAAACGGCTGAAATCGGCGGCCAGTAGCGATTGCGCCGCTGCGTGCCCGAACTTCGCGCGACATTTCAACGTTCACGGCTACCAACTCGAATCTTGAAAATTCTTTTTATTGGCGACATTTTCGGCCGTCCTGGCCGGACGATTGTGAAGGATCGTCTGCCCGAGCTTGTTCGCACTTATTCGGCTGACCTCGTTATTGCCAACTGCGAGAATGCGGCGGCTGGGTTTGGGATTACGCCTTCGCTGGCGGAAGAGCTTTTCGAGCTTGGCATCGATGTGATGACCACCGGCAACCACGTTTGGGACAAGCGCGAGATCATCGAATATTTTCAGATGGCTGACGGCAACCCGCACAGTCCCGCGCGTCGACTGCTGCGGCCGGCTAATTTTCCTGTCGAGCTTGCCGGGCTGGGGCGTTTACGAGGGGCAGAAGAATGGCGTCGCCTACGCCGTGGTCAATCTCCAGGGACGCGTGTTTATGGGGTCAGCGGACGATCCCTATCGTTACGCCGATCGGCTGCTCTCGGAGATCAAGGCGAAAATTGTTTTTGTCGATTTCCACGCCGAGGCTACGTCTGAGAAAGTCGCCTTCGGGTGGTATCTGGATGGGCGCGCCACGGCTGTGGTTGGCACGCACACGCATATTCCTACGGCCGATGAAACTGTTTTGACCAAAGGCACGGCGTACATCACCGATGTGGGCATGACTGGGCCCTATGACAGCGTGATCGGCGTGAAGAAAGAGCTGGTTATCGATCGCTTCCTGAGCGGAATGCCAGCGCGTTTTGAGGCGGCCGCGGGCGATGTGCGGCTTTGCGGTGTGGTGGTTGAGTGCGATGACGCGACCGGACGGGCGCGGCGGATTGAACGGATCATGCTGCGATAGAGAAAGCGAGCCAAACGCGCAGGTCTGGCGTCGTAAAAAGCGCGACAAGTCGTGCGGCTCAGATGACAAATGGTCCAGTCCTGCCGTTACGAGTGTAGTTCCCTAACGAGTATTTCCCTTGCAAGACATAGGCTTCCGGGCATTCTATAGTTTAAGTATGCGCCGGTTGCGGGGACTGATCTGCGGGTTGGCAGTGGCGATGTGCGCGGCCGGTGCTTGTCTGGCTGCGGACGCTGGGACGCCGCTTGCTCAACCAACGGTTCCGGCAGCTACGCCAACCGCTTGCGCGGCGGATAGCAGCGCGACTGGCTGTCCCCCGGCGACTCCTTCCACTCCTTCTCCTGCGCCGTCCATTTCTGCTTCAGCTCCGGCCGCTTCTTCTCCTGCGTCGTCCGCGGCCGCGGTGTTCATTCCGGCTTCTGCCAAAGACCGGAAGGCTGCGAACCATGCTTTTGCGCGCGGACTGAAGCTCCAGCATTTGGACGAACTCGATAAGGCTTTTTACGAGTTCGAGGAGGCTGCCCGGCTGGCTCCGCAAAATACCGAATACCTCGCAGGCCCGCGAGATTACGCGCGAGCATTTGGCCTCGACCCATCTGGAGCAGGGGAACACCGACCTTTTACAGGGGCGGCAAACGGATGCGCTGGCCGAGTTTCGCCTGGCCCTCGACCTCGATCCGCAAAATGAGTTTGCGCAGCAGCGGGTGCGCGACGCCGCCGGAGCCCCGTCGACGAACGCACTGGGACCAGCGCAGGTGGTGGCGCGGCAGGATCACCTTGAGGTTCGGCCGCTGGAGCGCCTTGCCGACTTCCACTACCGGGGCGATGCCCGCGGATTGATCACGACGGTTGCGACCAGTTATGGGTTGTCGGTTACTTTCGACGATAGCTTCCCGACGCGCCAGGTTCAGTTCGACATCACTCAGGCCGATTTTGCTACCGCTCTGAGGGCGGCCTCGGCGGTCACAAAAAGCTTCAGTGTGGCGGTTGAGGATACGAGCCTGTTCGCCGTGGCTGACACTGCGGAAAATCATCGCGTGTTCGACCGCATGGGCATGCGGACGTTTTACATTCCGAGTTCCGACGCCACCAGGGAGTTGCAAGAGGTGGTGAATTCGCTGCGCAGCCTGTTTGAGTTCCGCTTTGTCAGCCTGAATGCGGCGGCCAGCCGGATCACAGTCCGGGGACCTCTCGGGATGCTCGAGGCCGCGAGCCAGTTTCTTGAGCAACTCAATGACGAACAGCCGGAAGTGATGCTTGACGTGCAGGTGATGGAGGTCAACCACACCTACGCCCGAAACATTGGCTTGCACGTGCCCGATCAATTCAATCTCTACAATATTCCCGCAGCGGCGCTGGCCGCGCTTAGCGGGGTAAATCTTCAGGACCTAGCCAACCAGCTCATCTCATCGGGCGGCATTAACCAGGCGGGTAATCAGACGCTGGCCGCGCTGCTGGCGCAGCTATCAAGCCAGCAGAATTCGATCTTCAGCACGCCGCTGGCAACTTTCGGCGGCGGGCTCACGCTGGAAGGGCTCAGCCTTGACCACCTGGCGGCCGTGCTTTCGTTAAATGAAAGTTCGGTGCAAGCCCTAGAGCACGTGACCTTGCGCGCGTCACAGCAGAAAGAGGCCACCTTCAAACTGGGTGCGCGTTACCCGGTGCTGAACGCGAGCTTCTCGCCGGTCTCAAACAGCTCGGCGATCGCCGGCGCGCTGGGGAACCACTCCTACACAGCGCCATTTCCATCGGTGAACTATGAAGATATCGGGCTGACGCTGAAGGCGAAGCCCATCATTCATCGCAATTCCGATGTCTCGCTCCAATTGAACCTTCAAATGCGCGCGCTGGGCGCCACCAACAACGACGGCATTCCCATCATTACCAATCGCGAGTTCACGGGCGGAATCGTGCTGAAGGACGGCGAGCCGGCGTTCATCGCGGGCATGGTGACGACCTCGGACCAGCGCAGCCTGAATGGGCTGCCGCTGTTCGCGCGGATTCCGGGCTTTGGCGTGCTGACCTCGCAGAATTCCAAACAGAATGAGGAAGACGAGCTGCTGATTCTTCTTACGCCGCATGTGGTGAGCGAGCCGAATCGGGCAGATGCGCCGCTGATTTGGATTCGTAAGTAGCTCGAGCTTCGAGTAACGAGCCGCGAGCAAACCAAATCGTGATACCGGCTACACTCGCCCTGCCGCTTGCTCCAGGCCGGTGACTGGCGGCACTGCCTACTTCGCGCTTTTCTCCAGCGTTCCCTTTTCCTGACTTGCCTCGAATTCCACCAGCTTCTTCAAGGTATCGAGCGGCGCGGTGGCGGCTACGGAGCGGCCGTTGATGAATAGAGTCGGCGTCCCGGTTACGCCCACCGACTTGCCGAGCGCGAGTGAGGCTTCGATGCGCGACCTGGTTTCGGGTTTTACGGCGCAGGCTGCGATTTCGTCGGCGTTCGCGCCGGACGCGGTCGCAATCGCTTTCAGCTTTTCATCGGCGTTTGCCTCGGTTATGTTGGCCTGATCCTCGAAGGTCTTCTGAACGAATTTCCAGACCGCATCGTTCGAAGCTCGTCCTACGCAATCGACATAACCGGCGGCCTTCTCGGCCCAGTTGTGCATGGGCAACGGGAAATTTTGAAAGACGAAACGTACGTCCGGCTCCTGAGCCAGCAACGAATCGATCGTCGGAGCAGCCTTCTGGCAGTGCGGACATTGCATATCGCTAAACTCGACGAGCGTGACGGGCGCGTTGGCCGGACCCTTGGCCGGGCCGTTGACACCTTTCTCGAGCTTCTCGCGGGCATCCCGATACGGATGAGCGCCGAAGGGCAGCAGATCACCTGAGATCGCATGCTTGCCGTCGGAACTCACGAGTAGACGGTTGGCGTTCGCTCCCTGCGGGGTGGTAATCACGATTGAGACCTCGGCCAGACCGGGAATTTCGGAAGGACGAATGTCCTCTATTTTCCAGGTGATGGCGGGATCGTAGCCGAAAGTTTGGAACAGGAACGAGTTGACCGTGTCTTCGCTCGGGAGAACGGTGGTGCAGGCGGCCGAGGAAGAACTGGCCGTTGATTTCGCTGCGGGCTTTTCCGTGGGCCGTTGTGCGAGTGTAGGTTGAGCTTGGGCGAAGGCGGATTGAGCGATTAAGGCTCCGGAGCACAAAAGGGCAGCCAGCAAGCCGCGATGCACAGGTGTCATAGGGAATTGGATTGTCATTGAGACTCTGATTGTTACAAAACAGAGGCGGATTGTCATTTCTGGAGCGGTGCGTCGTCAGCCGATTTCGGCCCGCGTGAGAGAGCGACTCTCCCTCCATGTGACAACGCCGGAGCGTCCTCGCGAATGAGCCGTCAAGCTCATCTTTCTTGACGAGGTTGAATTAGATTTCCGCCTTGGCGGCGATTGGAAATCTCCTTCCGTAGCCGAAGGCCTTCGGAGTAATTTTGATTCCGGGGGCAGCTTGCTGACGCTTGTATTCGCTGCGCGCGACCATTCCGATTACGCGTTTCACCAGGGCGAGATCGAAGTTATGGACTTCGGCGATTTGTTCGGCCGAGCGGGAGTCTTCAACGTAGTCTTCGAGAATGACGTCGAGAACGTCGTAGGGCGGAAGCGAATCGGAGTCTTTTTGATCGGCGCGCAGTTCAGCGGAGGGCGGCTTGCTGATGGTGGACTGCGGGATGACCGCGGTCTTGCGGCGCGAATTTACGTAGGCAGCGAGGCGGTAAACGAGCGTCTTCGGCACATCGGAGATGACGGCTAAGCCCCCGACCATGTCTCCGTAGAGCGTGCAGTAGCCGACCGCGAGTTCGCTCTTGTTGCCGGTCGAGAGGACGAGCGCGCCAAACTTGTTCGACATCGACATGAGAAGTAGGCCGCGGGCGCGCGATTGAATATTTTCTTCGGTCACGTCGGGGGCGCGGCCTGCAAAGACGGGGGCGAGGGTCTGGCGCGCGGCTTCGTAGATTTCATTGATGGATAGAAGTTCGAAGCGGATGCCGAGATTGGCGGCGAGTTCGCGGGCGTCGGTGATCGAGCCGGGAGAAGAATATGGGCCGGGCATACCTACGCCGATTATGTTCTCCGCGCCGAGCGCGTCGGCGGCAATAGAAGCGGTGAGCGCGGAATCGATGCCGCCGCTGAGGCCGATGATCGCCTGCCGGAAGCCGCATTTGTGAACGTAGTCGCGCGTGCCGAGAACGAGGGCTTCGTAGGCGCCAGCGTCGACGCCCGGAATCTGCTCGTGCATGTCACCGGTCAGATTGGCGGAGTCGAAAAGTATCAGGTCCTCTTCGAATGATTTGCCTTGCGCGATGACTCGGCCATCGGGCGCGATCACGAGGCTTGATCCGTCAAAGACCAGGCTGTCATTGCCTCCCACTTGATTGACCATCGCGACCGGAACTTTTTGATTGGTGGCGATGGCCGCGAGCATGTTGCGGCGAAACTCGCGCTTGCCGAGCCAGAAGGGCGACGCCGAAATATTGAGGACGAAATTTCCGCCGGAGCGGACCAGTTCTTCGACCGGATCGACGACATAGAGGCGCTTATTCCAGAAGTGTTTGTCGTTCCAGGCGTCTTCGCAGATGGTGAGCGCCATTTGCTTGCCGCAGAAGTTGAAGAGTTGCTGGCTGCGGGCGGGCGCGAAGTTGCGCATCTCGTCGAACACGTCGTAGGTGGGCAGAAGCATTTTCGACTGGATGAATTCGATGCGGCCGTCGCGGAGGAGCGCGGCAGAGTTCATGACGCTCTTGCCGGATTCGGCGTGGGCGGGAGTGACCATGCCGCAGACCACGGCGATGCCGTTCGTTTCAGCGGCAATCTGTTCAACGGTGGTGCGATTGCGCTCGACGAACGAAGCGCGCTCGACGAGATCGCGGGGCGGGTAGCCGCAGACGGCGAGTTCGGGAAAGAGGATGAGGCCGGCGCCGGCGCTGCGCGCGCGCTCGGCAAACTGGATGATCTTGGCGGCGTTGCCGGAAAAATCCCCGACGGTGGGGTTGATCTGGCCGAGAGCAATCTTCACAGAGATAGTTTAAATCTATCCGGTCATCGGGTCATCGACTGACCACGACGCTGACTACTGGGAGCATGATGGAAGCCAGTTGGGGCCGGGATCGCCGCCCGGCGGTTCGGGCGTCGGTTGCGGGGCGTATACGGGGGTATTCCCGGGAATCTGATCCTTTGTCTCGGGCATATCTTCGCCGGGCCGCCGCAGCGTGGGTGCATTGGCTGGGCGCTCGGTTTTCCTGGCGACAGTCGTCTGTTCGAGATTGACTTCTTTTTCAGTGCGCACGGTTTTCTTGCCGGCGATCGTCATGGTTTCGACGCGTACCACTTCGTCGCCCACGAAACGCACAAAATCCACGTCTTCGGGGGGAGTGCCATAGATCCATTCTTCATAATCGGTGTCGCCATCCTTCTCGCGCACGCGCTTTGGCGGACGGCCCTTGGCGTAAATCACCATCTCCTGGTTCATGCCGACCAGCACTTGATGATGAGTGATAGCGTCTTTGACTTTCGGCGGTACGCTTTCGAGATAGGCCTCAAGTGGCGATTTCGAATCGAAGTCAAAAACCGGGCGCAGCAATTGCTTCAGTTCAGGGCCGGTCATTTCGGGGACGAATTTGTCGAAGTCGAGTTCGACATACGAACCGCGCGGATTGCTGGGCTGCTCGCCACCGCCGGGCGTGACGGTGGATTGCGCGCCTTGAATCTGAATGTGCTGGTACCACTTCTGGTGCTTAACGGGACCACCGTTGATATCGAAGCGAATGTAGTTGCCTTTGATGGTGACATCACTGATGCGGGCCTGGTCCCCGGGCTTGGCAGCCGGTCCCCAAAGCGACATCAACTGCTGGAGCTGCTCGCCGTTTGGAGTGAGGACGCCGTCTTTCAGCTTAAGCCCGGTTTTGCCCATGGGGAAATTCGTCCGGATGTAAACCAGTTCGGCGTTGAAGGCGTGCAGAATCTCCTCGCGGGTGTGGACGGATATCGGGTGCGGAGTGACGGCCTTGGGCGCAGTTGACGGGATGGTCGGATCGGAAAAGGCCAGGGACGAGGAAATTAGGAGAGTAGCGACGACCAACAAAGGAGAGTACCGGCGCCGATCACGCAGAGAACGGAAAGACTGCATAAAGCACCCCGAGCCTTGGCGAACATTATAGCCCCGGTGGCAAGACCTGGTAAGCGAGCCCGGCGAAGATTCGATGGTCTAGGCTCCGGAGGAGATGCCCTCCGACATTTGCAGGCCCTGGCGGGCAACCTTGAGGGGGAGCATGCGGCCTCCCGCCTGGGAGATGGCGCGGGAGACGGCGTCTTTGGCGCCCTCCTCAACCATCAGAAGGACGCAGCCGCCTCCGCCTGCGCCGCAGACTTTGGCGGCGCGGCCGCCGCTCTTTTTGGCGACGGCGATCAACTTGTCGATGAGTGGCGTTGTAATTCCAGGGGCGTTGGTGCGGCGCAGCTTCCATTCCTCGCGGAGGAGGCGGGCCACGTCTTCCCAGTCATGACGCAAAAAGGCCTGATGCATGTCGCGGGCGATAGCGACGATTTTGTCGAAGTTGCGGAAAACGGTTTTGTCGCCGTTGATGTGAGCCTTGAAAACCTCCCAGTTATTAATGCCAGATTGGCGCGGCGCTCCGGTGTAGGCGAGGAGGAAGCGCATCTCGATCTCTTCGGGCGCGACCGGAACGGCGGCGCGATGGACGCCTTCGGCATCGAGATGAATGGCGCTGACGCCGCCGTAGAGCGCGGGATAGTAGTCCTGGCAGCCGGTGGGCACGCGGATGATCTGCGCTTCGATGTTCTGGGCGATGACGCGCAATTGTTCGAGATCGAGATCGCGGCCGATGAACCGGGCGAGCGCGGCGCAGGTCGCGATCATGAGCGCCGAGGAGCCGGAGATTCCCGCTCCGGCTGGGGATTCGGAATTCGTTTCGAGGCACAGGCCTTGCTCGGGCGCGAAGAAGCGAACGCAGTAGGCGGCCAGCGGGTGACGCGGCTTGCCGGCTCTGGTGAGTTCGGAGAGGTCGGCGAAGGACTCCTCACGCCCGGTGTCGAGCGAACGTAGCTCGATACGCTTTCCCGAGAGCGGGGTGACGCGGCAGGTGGTGAGGATTTGCAATGCGAAGTTGAGCGTGAGCGCGCCGGGATGAAACAGGTAGAGTGGCCAAAGGTCGATGGTGCCGCCCGCGAGGTCGGCGCGGCATGGGGCCCGGGCGGTAATGGTCGGTCCTGACTTCGGGGAAGGCTTCTGAGCCATGCAGAGTTTTTATCACGAATGAGGTTCGGACCGTGCTTCTCCAACTTGTTCATGGCGTTCATGGAGCCAGTCTGAAGTCGCCTGAATTGATCTGGAGAAATTCGCAGAAATGATACGTTTCGAGGCCGATTGTCGCCATTAGTAGTGAGGTGATTTATGGCGAAAATTATTGAATTCCACATACCCAGCAGTTTTAGAAAGAAGGCCGCAAAATGGGTGCCTCCCGAAGAGCAGGGGAAGGTGATTCCGTTCTGCTTGCCTCAAAAGAAATCGGCTTGAGAGTTCTCCTGGCCAGGGATCGCGTGTTTTTCAATGTGGGCTGAAGGTCAAACGGCATGGTCTCAAAAGCAGCCCTTTAACCACACGCGCGCTCTAAAGAGGCAATCTCGAACGATGCAACGCTCACAGATAACCATGCGCCGGTAGCAACCCAACTTGCGGAGCCTCGGTGTTGCTCCTCTACGGTCACGCCCGACTGAGTACTTCAGTAACGGTCGGCTGTACTTTAAGCACGTGAGGTAACACGCCGGGCCCCCTTAGAATTAAGAGGACCGGATCAGGCACCCCCGCGCCTGGGCCGCCTGGACTGCCTTTTGAAGCTAAGCCTGCCTATACCCTCGCGCATTCCGCTCCTGTACGTCATCCTTGGCGTGCTGCTGGCGATCAGCGTTTTGCCCATGTACTTCTACTCGGCGCAGATCGAAGAGATGAACCGGGAGCGCCTCAAAACCAATGAAATGCTGCTGCAAAATACGGTCACGCGGTCTCTGGCTGACGATATTTCGCAGCATCAGGAATCACTGCGCATGATGCTGGCGAACCTGTCGTCGTCAGTGCAGGTGGAGAGCGGGAACGACATTGGCGGCGAGAATATTCAGACGCCGGAACTGCGGGCGCTGCTGGAGAATTTTGTTTCGTCATCGAACGACCTTGCCTATGCGACCTTGTTGAATTCCGACGCCCGGGGAGTCTCGGCGGGACGAATTGCTCCCGATGAATTCTTGCAGCGTGAACTGGAACGCGCTTACCAAGCCGCGCGCGAGGGGCGCGTTTATAGCGGGCAGCCGCTGATGGTGGGCGGCGGGAAATCGGCCAAGACGGTGATGCTGGTCAGCTCGCCCATCATGTATGGCGGGCGTTTCCTTGGGATGGTCGGGTCGGTGGTGGACCTCGAATACCTGATCCGGCGCCTAAAGACCGTCAGCCAGAGCGGGCTGATGCCGTACGTGGTCGACAGCCAGGGGCGCCTCGTGGCGGCAGCGACGACGCAGTATGCCACCGGGCAGGACATGACGCATTTTGAAATTGTCCGCAGCTTTGTGGACGTGGGGGCGAAGGCCCAACTGGCGGCGACGCAGGAGTTTAACATTCGCAGCGAGGGCAAGCCGGAGATGATGCTTGGGACGTACAGTCCGGTGACCGCGCTGGATTGGGCCGTGGTGGTGCAGAAGCCGCGCGAAGAGGCCTATCGCGGGATTTATCAGATGCAGCGCACCGGACGCCTGCTGGCGTGGCTGGCGGTGTTTGTCAGCGTGGGATTGAGCATTTTCTCGGCGCGGCGCATCACCAATCCGTTGCAGGTGCTGACGCAATCGAGCCAGGCGATTGCGCGCGGCGATTTTTCGCAGCGCGTGCATGTGAAGACGCGCACGGAGATCGGCGAACTCGCAACTACTTTCAACACGATGTCGGAGGAGTTGGAGCAGTTCGTCGAGGACCTGAAGCGCGCCGCTGAAGAGAACAAGGCCCTGTTTATGGGCTCGATCCAGATGCTGGCGGGCGCGGTCGACGAAAAGGATCCGTATACGCGCGGCCACTCCGACCGCGTGACGCGCTACTCGCTAATGATCGCGAAGGAGATGGGACTTGATCCAGGATTCCTTGAGATTCTGCGCGTTTCGGCGCAATTGCATGACGTAGGCAAAATCGGCATTGAAGACCGAATTCTGAAAAAGCCGGGCGCGCTGACGCCGGAAGAATTCGAGATCATGAAGACGCATACTACGAAGGGTGCGAACATTCTGCGTCCGGTCACGCAGCTGCGCGAGATGTTGCCTGGCATCGAACTGCATCATGAGGCGCTCAACGGGCGCGGGTATCCGTATGGACTGAAGGGCGACGAAATTCCGCTGCTGCCGCGGGTGATTGCGGTGGCCGATACCTTCGACGCTTTGACCACCAACCGGCCTTATCAGAAGGCGTTCGATCCGGTCGAGGCGGTGCGCATTATTCGAAACCTGTCGGGGCAGCGGCTTGACCCGACGGCTGTGAATGCGCTGCTCGCAGTATTCCAGCGCGGAGAGATTCGTATTCAGAAGCAGCTTACGGAGACGGCTCCGGCGGAACCGGTGGTTCAGGCTCCCGCGGCGAGTGTCATGCCTCCGCCTCCGAGTGATCCCTTGATCGTCGAAACGTCGCGGACATAAAACTTTTGCAATTGGGTAATCGGGGAATTTGACAATTGCAAACCCTTCTCCCTAGTGTGCTTTTAAATTACCCCAATTACAAATTACACAATTACCGAATCCTTCCGAACCTTCTCATATAATCGATGTTGAATGATTCAAACCTTATTTGGCAGCCTGGACGAAGAGCAGAAGCCGAGTTTTATTGAGCGCATGAAGGAGGCCGTCTCGCGGACGCGCGAGAACCTGGCCGAACGCATCGAGGAAGTGGTTTCGATCGGGAAAGAGATCGATCGATCGACACTCGATGACCTGGAAGCGACCCTGATCGGGGCGGACCTCGGCACGACCACCACGCACGAAGTACTCGAAAAACTGCGCGATAAAGCGGACCGGAAACAAATCAAGGATGTTGGCGAGTTGAAAGCGTTTGTTGAAAGAAGAGCTGCTGGCGATTCTGACATCGACGCCGGCGCGACCGGTGGCGCGCGTGGAGGGGATGCCTGAAGTGATTTTGGTCGTCGGCGTGAATGGGACCGGGAAGACGACCACGATTGGGAAGCTGTCGCAGGTATTTCGTGGACAGGGCAAAACGGTCCTCCTGTGTGCGGCGGACACTTTTCGCGCGGCCGCAATCGAGCAACTGGAGATCTGGGGGCAGCGCACGGGCACGGAAGTGATCAAGACGAAGGCTGGCGGCGACCCTTCGGCGGTGCTGTTCGATGCGCTGCAAAAGGCGACCAGCCGGCATACCGATTACGTGATCGTCGATACCGCCGGCCGACTGCACACCAAGCAGAACCTGATGCTGGAGCTCGAGAAGATGAAGCGCACGGCCCAGCGCATCGTGCCGGGGGCTCCACATGAAGTCTTGCTCGTGATGGATGCGACCACTGGCCAGAATGGATTGCAGCAGGCGCGGCAGTTCACTCAATCGGCTGGGGTGACTGGGATCGTGCTGACCAAGCTCGACGGAACTGCAAAAGGCGGAGTGGTGGTTGCTATCTCGCGGGAACTCGGATTGCCGGTACGATTTGTGGGCGTGGGAGAGAAGGCTGGGGATTTGCTGCCGTTTGATGCAAGAGAATTCGTGGACTCGCTCTTCAATTAGTGGCAGACTCGTAATGTCGGGATTGGGTCCCGGCTCATTTTCCGGAATGAGGTGGAGCGTGAAAACGAACCTATCCCTTCTCAAGAGACTGCTGGACCGCATCGCTCGTCTGGTGTGGCGCAAGCCCGAGCCCGAAGATCCTTACGCGTATCGCACGGCGCCTTTGCGTCGTCCGCCTCTCAGCCGGAGCGGCGCGGCCGTGGCGGAGTTTGACGACGAATAAATGTCAGTGAAGCTCTGCGCCAGCCTCGCGTGCCCGGGAGCGTAGTGCGGGATACCGGAGTTTTGTATGGCACATCTTTGGCCATTGTTGATCGCAGCGGCGGTTTTTTGGCTGGTATTCCATTTTGTGAGAAGTCAATTCCGCTCTCTTGAGCCCGTGGAAGGCTCAAGCCCCAATGCGCCACCCAGGGGCGTACCTTCGCCGAAGAAAAATGCTCCCCGCGGGCGCGCGGGCGCTGTGGCCCTCGCCGAGCCCGACGAGGATGAAGATTACTACTACCCTCCACGATTCAACTAGTCGTTACTCCTCCGTGGTTCCGCGGTGGATTTGCCCTCTTTGCTGCGTTAGTCTTAAGGGTCCATGTCGTCCGATGAACAATTCATGCGGCGGGCGCTCGAACTGGCGCGAGCCGGGGTTGGCCTGGTATCGCCAAATCCCGCTGTCGGTGCGGTCGTGGTAGACGCGACCGGGAGCGAAGCCGGATCGGGCACGCACACATACGATGGCCTGAAGCATGCGGAGGTACTCGCGATTGAGAAGGCCGGCGCGCGCACGCGCGGCGGAACGCTCTATCTGAATCTTGAGCCTTGCTCGCATCAGGGTCGGACCGGTCCGTGCGCGGACGCCGTGATCGGCGCCGGAATCACACGCGTGGTGTGCTCGATGCAGGACCCGAACCCGCAGGTCTCAGGGCAGGGATTTGCCAGATTGCGCTCGCGTGGAATTCATGTGGACGTTGGCTTGCTCGAGACGGAGGCGAAGCGGCTGAATGAAAGTTTCGCGAAGTTCATTCGGCATCGCATTCCCCTGGTTACGCTCAAAGCGGCGATGACGCTGGATGGCAAGATCGCCCCGCCGCCGCCCAATGCCGCGAAGGCGGGTCCACACGTTTCGGCAGAGGTCGCGGCCGGCGGTTCGACTGGAGGCTGGATTACCGGCGAGATCGCGCGGCAGCATGTGCAGGTCCTGCGGCACGAGCATGACGCCATCATGGCCGGCGTTGGCACCGTCATCGCGGACGATCCTCTGTTGACCGATCGCAGCGGGCGCGCCCGGCGCCGGCCGCTGCTGCGCGTGATTCTCGATTCCTGGCTGCGCATGCCGGAGACCTCGCGCCTCGTGAAATCGGCGCAGGGCGATGTGCTCGTGCTCTATTCACAGGCCGATGAGAACCGGAAACGTGACTTGGAGAAGCTGGGGCTGCGCATCGAGCAGGTTGCCGCGCACTCCGATGGAAGGCCGAACCTTCCCGACGTGATGCGGCATCTGGCGAAATACGACATCACGAGCGTACTGATTGAAGGGGGCGCGACGGTGAACTGGAATGCGTTGTCGTCGGGCGTGGTCGACAAACTTTTCCTGTTTTATGCGCCGAAGATTCTGGGCGAAGGAGCGGTGCCGTTCGTGGCGAGCGCCGGACCGGGCCATACTCACGTTACGCTCGGGGCGCGGCGGTTGCGGCTGCATCAGTTTGGCGAGGACTTTGCGGTCGAGGGATATTTGCGGGACCCGTATCTGGAGTGAGGGATTTAGTCATTGAGTGATCGGGGCATTGAAGAATTCGGACAGTTAATACCTTAATCATGAATTGTCATTTATATCGGAGGCCTTATGTTTACGGGAATAGTTGAGGAAGTCGGAAAGATCGCCAGGATCGCTCAGCGTGGCGAGAATCGTCGCATTACAATCAGTGCGGAGAACACTCCGAAGCAACTGGGCACGGGACAGAGCGTTTCGGTGAGCGGTGTTTGCCTCACTGCGCTTGACATTCGGCCGAATTCATTTTGCGCTGACCTTGCGCCGGAGACCTGGGGGCGGACGTCGTTTTCGCGCATTCACGAGGGCGCGCTCGTGAACCTTGAGTTGCCGATGAAAGCTGACGGCCGGTTCGGTGGCCACATCGTGCAGGGGCATGTGGACGGCGTCGGAAGGCTGATCGAACTGGAGCGCATAGTGAATTCGGAAGATCCGGAAATGGAAAACAGGGAGTCGGAAAACTGGTGGCTGCATATCGAAATTCCACCGGAGATTGAAAAATACACCGTTTTCAAGGGATCGATTTCAATCGAAGGCATCAGCCTGACGGTTGCGAAGCTGGCGAGCGATCGCTGCACGATTGCGATCATTCCGCACACCATCGAGCTCACGAATCTTGGATCTCTGAAGCCCGGCGACCCGGTCAATCTTGAAGCGGACGTGATCGCCAAGTACGTTGAGAAGATGATGACACGCGAAACGCAAAGTTCTCTCAGGGTGGAAGAGCTGGTGCGGCAAGGGTTTTAGCCGGCCACATTTAAGCTTTGAACGGTATGGCCTCGAAGGCTCACAACAGTCGCACGCTTTTCTTGAACCGCGAAGAGTCGTGGTTGAAGTTCAACTGGCGCGTGCTCGAGGAAGCTGAGGACACGAACAACCCACTTCTCGAACGTGTAAAGTTCCTTGCCATCACAGCGAGCAATCTCGACGAATTCTTTGAAGTCCGCGTTGGCGGCCTGTTGCAGCAACTGGAAGATGGCCAGAATTCCATCTCTTCCGGCGGCCTGAGCATGGTCGAAGAGCGCGAACTGATCAACCGCGCCACCCACAAGTTGGTCGACGAACAGTATTCCAGCTGGAATGATCGGCTGCGTCCCGAACTTGCCGCGCAGGGCATTCGGGTCCTCGGCCTCAACGATCTCGACGAGCAAGCTCAGGCCTTCGTCGAAGAATATTGCGAGCGCGAACTTGATCCGCTGCTTACTCCGGTGACGGTCGATCCGGCGCATCCTTTTCCGCGCGTTATCAACAAGGCGCTGTGTGTGGCGCTTCTGCTGCGCCGGCGGCGGCGCTCTTCACTCACTTATACCGGGGTGGTCACCGTTCCCCGCGCTCTGCCGCGGCTGGTTCGCGTGCCTTCGCAAGGCACGGTGGATTTCGTCTTTCTCGCCGACCTGGTTCTGCACCATGCCACGCGCATGTACAAGGGCTACGACATTGTTTCGTCGGCTGCCTTCCGGGTTACCCGCAACAGCAACCTTTATTTGCAGGAAGAGGAGTCGCGCAACCTGCTTGAGTCGGTGCGGGCCGAGTTACACAATCGCCGCAAGGGAGATGCAGTGCGCATGGAGATCGAGTCGGCGGCTGATCCCGAGATCATCGAACGCCTGCGCACGGTTTTCGAGTTGGAACCGTGGCAGGTTTTTCCGGTGGACGGTCCGGTCAATCTTTCGCGGCTCTTCAATGTTTATGAGGGGGCGGCGCGGCCCGATTTGAAGTTCCGCCCATTTGTGCCGCGCGAGTTGCGACTGACTGCGAAGTCTCGCGACCTGTTCGAGGAATTGCGGCGCCACGATATTTTGCTCCACCATCCCTTCGATTCCTACGATGCGGTGATCTCGTTTATTCAGTCGGCCGCCGAAGACGACAACGTATTGTCGATCAAGCAGACACTCTATCGCACCAGCGAGCACTCGCTGATTGTTCCGGCGTTGATGTCCGCGGCCGCGCGTAAGGAAGTTACGGCTGTGGTCGAACTGAAAGCGCGCTTCGATGAAGCATCCAACATTCGCTGGGCGCGCGATCTGGAAGATGCGGGCGTGCAGGTGTTTCACGGACTCGTGGGCCTGAAGACGCATTGCAAACTTTCTCTGCTCGTGCGCCGCGATCCCGACGGCCAGACGCGCCGCTACGCGCACCTCGGCACGGGCAATTACAACGCGACGACTGCGCGCTTCTACACCGACCTCAGCCTGCTAACTGCCGACCCGGAAATCACCGCAGCGGTGCAGGACGTGTTCAGCTTTTTGACGGCTTATGCCGAGCATCCCGATTACGGTCCGCTGCTGGTCGCGCCTCTCGACCTGGCGGAACGATCCAAGAGATTGATTGAACGCGAGGCGGAACATGCGCGTCAGGGGCGGGCCGCGCGCATTGTCGCCAAAATGAATTCTCTGGTCGATAAAGAAATGATTGAATGCCTGTACCGCGCATCACAGGCGGGAGTGGAGATCGATCTTCTGGTGCGCGGCATGTGCTCGCTGCGGCCTGGGATGCGCGGCGTCAGTCACCGCATTCGGGTGCGCAGCATCGTGGGCCGCTTTTTAGAACACAGCCGCATCTTCTGTTTTGAGAACGGAGGCGAGCCGGAGGTTTTTCTGGGCAGCGCGGACTGGATGTCGCGTAACCTCCATGAGCGGGTGGAGGTTTTATTTCCGCTCAAGGATCGGCTGCTGCGCGAACGCGTGCTGCACGAAATTCTCGCGGCTTATCTCGCCGATAACTTGAAAGCCCGATTTTTGCAGAAAGACGGCAGATACTTGCGTCCCTGGCAATCGCCCACTGGCCGCAGCAAGCGTCCGCCACATGGGCGCGCTGCCTTCAATGCTCAGGAATTCCTCATTGCCTTGGCGGAGGGAAACGCGTCGCCAGAGAGCATTCCAGCGCCCGTCCAGCGCGGCGCCTCTGTGGTATCGTTGCAGTCCTAACGCCGCCAACAGCGAAGCGCGGAGTTGATCAGCCAATATCTTGTATCTTGGTGGGACCAATCCTGAGTTTCAAACCGTCGGGTTGGCTAGAAAGGCTTAATTTCTACTGATGTTTGTCTATTTCCTACGCCACGCCAGCGCCGGGCAACGAAAGCTCGGCACGAGCGCAAAAAAAGACGAGAAGCGCGCCCTGGACAAGGACGGCATCGAGCAATGCGGCTACATTGGCCGCGCTCTAGCCGCGCTCGGCGTGCAGGTCGATATCATCATCAGCAGCCCGCTAAAACGCGCCACGCAAACGGCAGCCCTCGTCGGAAACGAAATGGGCCACGAGGGCAAGTTGGTAACTGAGAGCGCACTGCGTCCCGAGGCAGGCTTCGCCGACTTCCAGAAGATGATCGAGAAGTACGTGCGCCAGGATTCCGTTTTGCTGGTGGGCCACAATCCCAACCTGCGCGACTTTTTGGGTCGCGTGATCAGCGACAGCGGATGCGAAGCCGTTATCGACCTGAAAAAAGGCGCGGTGGCCAAAGTTGAAATGCGCCGCAACGCCGGATCGCTCAGTTGGTGCATCACGCCGCGTATATTGCGCACGCTTTACACCGCGGCTACGGAGAGTTCGCGTCCGAAGACTTCGCGGAAGTAGGCGCTGTCTTTTTCGATCGCCCATACTTCCAGGTCAACGCTGGCGTTTCCGCGCGCCGCAAGTTTCATTGAGACCCGGCCGTTGCGCGCCGAAACTCCCATCCGCGCCACCGTCTGACTCCGCCCAATATTGACGGCCCGCGCCATGCGCAGCAGCACCGAGGCTTTCTTGATCGATTCCTGCTCTTCCGGACTCAAGGCGTTCATCGGTCCATCTCCCGGAGTCGGCCGCGATTTCCCGAGGTAGCGCGCAATCGACCCGATGATGCGCCGCTGCTGCGGTGTGTAACCGAGAATCTCGGAATTCGCGATGATGTAGTAAGTATGGCGATGATGTCCGTTGCGATTCACGTAATCGCCGACCTCATACAGCATCGCCGCCGCCGACAACCACTCGCGATATTCCGGCGGAAGCTGATGCACCGACTTCAACGAAGAAAAAAGTTGCAGCGCGGCGTCCCGCACGTGGAGCGCATGATGCAGGTCGACGCGATAGTGCTCGACGGCGCGCTTGATCGATTCCCAACGTTCCGACTCGATCACGCGCCCGGAGCGGGTGCTCCGATCGTGCTCGGCCGCCATCTGGGCAAGAATTCCGTCGCGCAGGCCGAGCGGCGAATAGCGAAATGCCGATAGATGGCAGCGCTCCAAAAGTTCGGCGTACGCCATGGCACCCGCGCAAATAATTTCCGCGCGCCGCGGGCCGATGCCCGGCACCTTTTGCCGCTGCTCGAGCGGCATACGCGTGATCTGCTTCACGATGCGGCGCATCATCTCGCGCGTTACGGGGAAAGCCGCCCGCCGCTTCTTGGGGCGAGCGAGGTGGCTCGCAATTGCGGCGAGCGCATCCGCCGTACCCGAGGTCGCGATCACCGTTCCAACCCGCGCCGCGCGAATCCGGTTCTGGATGCGGCCGACTTCGCGGGTCACAAAACTCTGCAACTGCTTCAACTCGCGTTTTCGCGGCGGATCATGTTTCAGGAATTCGCCCGTCAGGCGCACAGCGCCGAGCGGAAGGCTCACTGTGTCGCGAATGTGCCCAGCGCGCGAAAGTGTAAGCTCACAGCTGCCGCCGCCAAGGTCCACCAGCAAGACGCTCCCCGCCCCGAGGCGCGCGTGGGAGATGATTCCGAGGTGAATCAGCCTGGCCTCTTCGAGGCCGGAAATGATTTCAATCGTCCAGCCCGTCGTCGAGCGCACCCACTCGAGAAATGTGTGGGAGTTGCGCGCATCACGCAGTGCGGCCGTAGCCACAACTCTTACCGCATCGGTCCCGCACTCCTGGATGGCGCGATGGAAGCGCCGCAGCACGCGCACCGTCTCTGACATCGCCTCGGGCGCGAGCAGGCCACCGGAGAACACACCGCCGCCGAGCCGCGTCACTTCCCGATCCTCATGGATTTCCTTCAGATGCCCGGCGTGCAGACGGGCAATCTTCAGCCGAACGGAGTTCGATCCAATATCGATGGCGGCGAAGGTCGGCATGCAAGATGATAAGGCTAATCAGTGATCTCACATTCAAGCCGAACGATGCAACCCCGGTCGGCGATTCGGCGGAAAATCGGCACAATGTTCTCATTCGCTTTCACATTGCCGTAACAATTCTCCGCTCTATTCTTGCCGCTATCCTCTGGAATCCAGGCACCTGGTACCTTGGCATCGAGCCGCCTATTCCGCAACTGTGTACGCCAGACTATGCTGGTGTTCCATGCGCAGTGCCTCTTCCTCCCGTGCCGCCTACCTCCTTGCCGGGGGCAGAAGCACGCGCATGGGCGAGAACAAAGCCTTCATAAATTTCCGGGGCCAGACTTTGCTCGAGCGCGCGCGCACGGCGCTGAGTGCAGCCTGCGGCAGTGTCACAATCGTCGGCGATCCTGAGCCCTTTGCAAGTTGTGGCCAAGTCATCTCCGATATTTTCCCCGGCTGCGGGCCGCTGGCGGGCATTCACGCAGCGCTGAAGCATTCGTCCGCCGAAGTGAACCTGATGCTGGCCGTCGACATGCCGTTTGTTTCGTCGGATCTGCTGAAATTTCTTCTGGAGGCCGCCACGGAGTACGAATGCCATGGTCACGGTTCCGCGCACCAGCCGAGGCCTTCAGCCTCTTTGCGCCGTCTATCGCCGGGCCTTTGCGCCCATCGCGGAGCAGGCCATCCGCGTCGGGAGATATAAAATAGACGCTGCGTTCGCTGGAGTTCCGATTCACGTGATCGACGAAACGCAACTGGCGGCCGCCGGGTTTTCCGAGAAAGACTTCTTTAACGTGAATACGCCGGACGATTACCGCGCGGCCGACGAGATTTGATGGTTATACGGACGGGCCGGGATTTCGGATTTACGCTTCCCCGCTTGAGCCCCGCACCGCTTTCATGCCATTCTGTTAGCGATGGCTGCGAACCCAACATTGCCCACGGAGCCGGTCGCTCCTTACATCGAATTCAAGGACGTTTCCAAGGCGTTCGGATCGCGGGAAATCCTCAAGCACGTCAGTTTCGACGTCCTGCCGGGGGAAATGGTCTGCATTCTTGGCCGCAGCGGTGTTGGAAAATCCGTCGCCCTTCACAACATCATGGGCTTCCTCAAGCCCGACTCGGGCCGCGTCATCGTCGCGTGCCAGGACATTACCGACTACACCGAGCCGCAGCTCGAAGAGATCCACAAAAAGGTCACCATGGTCTTCCAGAATGGGGCGCTCTTCGACTCGCTGACAGTCGGTGAGAACGTGGCTTTCCCGCTGCGCGAGAAGCGTGAACTTTCTGAGGATCAGATCTACCAGGTGGTTGACGGCCTGCTGGAAATGGTCGGCGTCAAAGAGATGCGCGAAATGCTGCCCTCCGACCTGTCGACCGGCATGAAGCGTTCAGTCGCTATCGCCCGGGCCCTGTCGGCGCAGCCCGAGTGTGTGCTCTACGATGAGCCGACCACCATGGTCGATCCGCTGATGGGCAATCTTCTGGGCGACCTGATCGCCCGCCTGAAACTGCAGCTGCACCTTACGTCAGTGGTAGTCACGCACGACATGCGGCTGGCGAAAAAACTGGCCGATCGCCTCGTCTTCCTGCACGAGGCGCAGGCCATTTTCTTCGGGACCTACAAGGAAATGGAACTCTCCAATCACCCCATCATTCAGGAATTTCTGGAACTGGATGAGTTAAAGCTGGAGGCGTAGTACGGGAAACAAGATAAGCGAATGTCACGCAGTGATATAGAAAACCTGGTTACATCGTGTTTCATGAAAAAAAGGCGCCGGGATGTGGCCCGGCGCCTGCGTATGAGGCGAGACAAGCAGCGTGTTTTTGAGATCCGTTCCGCGCCGCTGCCAGGCGCTGGACCGGTTTCAATCCGCTTCCGCCAAGAGCGGCACCCCAGCGCGATTGGCCGCCTTAGCAGGAGGGTTGGCGACTAAAAGATGTAAATCGTGTCGAACTGCAAGCGCGTCAGCCATGGTTCAGTTGTTCCCAACGGCCGTCCGACCAACGCCGTAAAGCCTAACTGAACGTTCCGATCAAACTGATAGAAGGCATCGAAGCGGTGCTGTGTAACGTTCGTTCCCTGGCGAATGTCGCTGTAGTTGAAATTACCCAGCACGGCTTCCCGTTCGATGTAAATGCGGGCATATCCGAGCTGCACATCTCGTTTCTCTTTCAGACGTCCTATCCTTCCTTCCGCCCAATAACCGCGCCGTTGGTTGGAGATGCAGGGAGCGTTCGAGGTCTGCTTGTAAGTCTGGGTCGAGGTATTGGCGGGCGCGGGAGCAATGTTGGGCAGATTGCCGCAAGCCCCGGTGTTCTGAACGTAGTCGCCGATGAACGACAGCGGAAAGCGCGCGTTTCCGGTATCAATGTCGAGCCGGGCAAGATTGTCAAACAACCCGAACTTCGAGGCGAACTGCGCGTTGCTGACGGAACTGACGCCCGTTGGATAGGCGGTTCCGTCGATCGTGATTACCGTGGTCGCCGTCGTTGTGTAAATGGAATCCTGAACGGTGTTCCCCGTTCCTAGGGGGAGCAGGCCGACAAACGGGGTCTGGGGATTCTTGCTGCTGGCGCGCGCCAGTGCCAGCGCGATGGAATCCGCCCCGTGGAAGTCGTAATAGCCCGAATAAAGACCGAGGTTGACGCGCGGCGCGAGCTGCCACGACGTTTGTACCTGACCGCCGTAGGTTATTTGCTGCGTTATTCTCTTGTCCGTAGCTGAGGTTCCCGCGACTTCGGCGAAGGGCAATTGAAAACCAACGAAGGCGAGTTTTTTCAGCACGGGCGTGTTCAGATTGAACCCGAGGGTCTCAGCCGCGCCATCCGGGTTTAGATCCTTATCCCAGGTCAGCTCCGTGTTGTACCAGGGGTAGTGGAATTTGCCTCCCACGAGGGTCAACTGCTTGAAGTGGCGGGGTGTGAACTGCACAAAGGCTTGATCGAGGGCGATCGGCTTGCGGGTGTAGAAGCCGGTAAGGGTCGCGTTGGTGGTCGTGGGATCGTTGACGTCACCGCTGGCCAGCGTCATGCCCGCGCGGAATTGCGAGCCCAGATCGGCCATGGCATTAAAGCGAAGCCGGACGCGGCCACGCGCCCGGTCGAGCGACTGATTGGTAGGCCCACCGAAGAAAGGCTCCGCGCGAAGACGGAGGTCGCCGCTGAACGAGATCGGCCCAATGCCTTTGATTTCGCGCTCCAGGTTGCGGATGCGCTCGTCCGTGCTACCCGCTTCTACACCCTGGTATTGAGGGCCTCCGGGCTGCGAAGCCTGGGCAGACGAGTTCGTTTGTTCGGTGAGGGTTGCGGGGAGCAGAGTTGCGGCAACGCTGGTTGCTGGACGAGGCGCGTTACCCTGGCGTTCTGCCTCAAGGGCCTCGATGCGCTTCTGCTGCTCGCGTACCATCTGCCGCAGTTCCTCGACCTCGCTGTGGATATCCGATCCTGGCGAGGAGGAAGTGGCATCCGCGGAATTGGCGGGATTGGAAGTTGTAGCGGAAACCGGCGTCCGATCCGCGTTTTGCGCCCAGACGGGGGTGAGCAATGCCACCGCCGCCAGGGCTATGAAAAACAAATGTGTGGGTCGTTTCATACGAATGCAGTCCTCTCCTTGTTAGTTTTCGTTTTTCCACCGGCATTGAAAGGGGAAGAACCGGGGGCTTGGAAACCCCTTGGTGTCCATAATGTCTATTATATTGCTAGACTACATGGGCGATATAGCAATTAATCGGCCAGCGCTCAACACCTTTTGGCTCCAGGAAGGTATTTGGTTTTAAGGAGTTGAAGAGAACCCTCATCCCGCGCCCGCGCCCGCTGTGAAATTACTTTCTCTTTCTACGCCGAATTTTGCCAGGCAGAGAGGCGCCTTCGGCCTTTGGGATTGATCAAACCAAAAATCAAATAAAAAGCCGCGAGCTTCGGATATCGGCTCGCGGCCCAGAACTCGCGGCTAGCAGCGTCCTCTAGTGAACCTGCTGGATCGTCGCTTTGACCTTCTCAACGACGCTCGCTGGCAGCGGGGCGTAGCTCAGCTCGTTGGTCATTTTTTGGCCGTCCGTCACCATCCAGTTCAGAAAGTCCTTCAGAATTTTTCCCTTGTTCGGATCCTTCGATTGCGCTGGAATCAGCAGCCATGTGAAGCTTGAGATCGGATAAGCCGTTTTGCCGGGCGCATTAGTGATGGAAACCCGAAAATCAGCCGGCATATTCTTCAGCGACCCAGCCGCTTCGGTCACGCCATCGAGCGATGCCTTCACGAAGGTTCCGGCGAGGTTCTGGACCGATCCATAGGCGATTTTGTTCTGTATGGCGTAAATCAATTCAATGTAGCCGATGGATCCCGGCAACTGGCGAATCTGTCCGGCTACACCTTCATTGCCCTTCCCCCCCAAACCGACTGGCCATTTCACCGAGGTTCCCTTCCCAACCTGACTCTCCCAGTTCTTGCTCACTTTGGAAAGGTAGTCGGTCCAGATATACGTAGTTCCGCTCCCGTCGGAGCGGTGGACAACGATAATCGTCTGGTTCGGAAACTTCACCCCCGGGTTCGATTTCTCAATTGCCGGGTCGTTCCAGCTTGTGATCTTCCCCAAAAAAATGTCAGCCAGGACTTGGGGTGTGAACTTAAGGTCGCCGCCCACCCCGGGGATGTTGTAGGCAGGAACGTCAGCTCCGAGGACCGTTGGAATGTGAAAGATCTTGAATTTCGCTTCTTTGAGTTGGTCGTCGGTCATGGGGCCGTCGCTGGCGCCGAAGTCAACTGTACCGTTAATCACCTGCCGAATACCGCCGCCGCTGCCGATCGACTGATAGTTGATCTGTATGTCCGGATGAAGCTTGTTGTATTCATTGAACCACTTCGAATACATGGGATACGGAAAGGTGGCGCCCGCTCCGTTCAACGTAATGGTCTCCGCGAAAACCGGTAGGGACAGTGCAACAACCGCCAACAGCAACGCGATGCGTCGAATCACTGGATAAGCCTCCTCATTTCATTTAGTTTCTACAACTTCGGTTCTAGCGGCGAAGTGTTAAAGAACTGTTACAGATCGGTGAATTTCTGATGAACGGGGAGGGAGTTGCGAGCCGCGGGCGTAAGCTGTTGGTTGGCCGAAGGCTGGGCGCTCGTTACTCGCGGCTAATCCTGCTCAGCGGCTCGCGATCTTGTCGAGCCGCGCAAGTTCTTTGGTAAAGAGAGGATTTTCCGGGAATTCTTTCTGCAATCCAAGAAGCGTTTCCCTGGCCCGCGCGCTGTCCTTGTCCCGAACGTAGGCAATCGCGAGCAGGATGCGGGCAAAGGGTGCGAGCAGATGGCCGTGCTCGGCCGTGGCCTGGAGTTCCGCGATGCCGCCCTGCTTGTCGCCCTGCACGCCACCCACTCGCAGGATCCAGCGGATAGGCGCAGCCATCGAGCCGATAATGTATCGGCTTACGCCGCCGGCCAGGTGAGCGTCGTAGCAGGTGGGATCGGCGGCGAGGAGTTGGTTCGCCCAGTTGGTGGCGTCTTTCGTGTAGTGAAGGGATGCCAGGTTGCGCTTCTCGATTAGGGCCGCATAGTCCGAGCGCAGGCCGGCCGACATCGTCATGGCGAGGAGCGCATCGATGTCATGCGAATCGTGACTCAACCGGGCCTTCGCCAGGCCCTCGGCGCGGTCGAGGTGTTGCTCGAAGAGCTTTTGCTGCGCTGGATCGGCATCGTACTTCTTGCGCTTGGCAAAGATGGAATCGTCTTCGTAAAACTGTGCTTCGAGCACGCCCAGGCGGTTGAATTCGGAAAATAGAACACCGGCTGCCTCACTGACTGGCCCCATGGGGTTTTCGGGGTTGACTTTTTCCCAAGCTTCGAAATGTTTCTGCGCGCCGGAAAAATCGAGATCGTAGAGCCGGAAATAGCCATCGTGCAGGCCGAGGGATCGGAGGTCGGCGCTGGCGGGGGCGACAATCAGGGAAATTGCGCACAGACACCGCAAAGCCGTCGCCAAGCTCCACGCGCAAGCCCGCGGTCGAATTCCCGAATTGCGATATCCAGTCCGGAACATATACACAACCCAAAGCATATCCGAAATTAGATGCGTCCCAAAGCACGATCGTACAAAGGCCCTGCACGAATCGTTTTCTTCTGGCAAACTGCTAATCTCTGCTGAGAACAGAAAGAGGACATCGACCCGTGAGCGACGACATCCGCTATGCGCCGGGCGGGCCCGGCATCGAGCCGCGCTGGACCTCAAGCGCGAAGGCTGGGATTGGCACCGCGCTCAATCTGCACAGCCGCGTCTGGTTCACGCTGAGTCATGGCATTCTCAATGAAATTTACTTTCCGCGCGTCGACCAGGCTTGTACCCGCGACTTCGGCCTTCTCGTGACGGACGGCCACGCCTGGTTCTCCGAGGAGAAGCGCCATTGTACTTTTGAAAACCTGCCGGTAGAGCCGGGGGTGCCGGTTTACGAGCTAAGAAATACATCGACCGACGGCCGCTACCGGATCGAAAAAGAAGTGCTGACCGATCCACGGCGCAACGTTGTGCTCCAGAAGATTCGCTTTACTCCCCTGCAAGGAAGTCTGCGCGACTACAAACTCTATGCCCTGCTGTCTCCACATCTGAGCAATTTCGGATACGGCAACACTGGCTGGGTGGGCGGCTACAAAGGCACGCCGATGCTGTTTGCCGAGCGCGGCTTTTGCGCGCTTGCGCTCGCGTCGTCAGCGCCGTGGGTTAAGCGCTCCGTCGGATACGTGGGCGCATCCGATGGCTGGCGGGATTTGTCGGAGCACTTCGAAATGGAGTGGGAGTATGAGCGCGCGGAAAACGGAAACATTGCGCTGACCGGCGAGATCGATCTGGCGGCTTGTAACGGCGAGTTTATTCTCGCTCTCGGCTTTGGAGAGATTTGGTCCGAGGCCGGCCAGCATGCGGTCTCTTCCCTGCTCAATGATTATGAGAAAACGCGCGAGGAGTACGTTTTTCACTGGCGGCATTGGCAGAAGACTCTCAAGAAACTGGACGCCCAGCCACGCGAGAAGGACTTGTATCGGGCCAGCGTTGCGGTTCTTCGCTCCCACGAGTCGAAAGACTTTCTCGGGGGATTGATTGCCAGCCTTTCCATTCCTTGGGGATTTGATAAGGGCGACGAGGACCTGGGCGGGTACCATCTGGTCTGGCCGCGCGATCTGGTGGAGAACGCCGGCGGATTGCTGGCCGCAGGCGCTCACGACGACGCGCTGCGCGTCGCGCATTATCTCGAGGCCACGCAGGAAGCCGATGGTCATTGGGCGCAGAATATGTGGCTTGACGGGCGTCCCTATTGGGATGGCCTTCAGATGGATGAGACGGCCTTTCCGATCCTGCTGGTCGATCTGTTGCGTCGCGAGTCTCCGCGTTGCTTTGAGAGTTATCAGCGCTGGTGGCCGATGGTCAGGAAAGCGGCGGCGTTCATCGCGATTAATGGTCCGGTGACTCAGCAGGATCGCTGGGAAGAAGACGGCGGGTATTCGCCGTTCACGATGGCGGCTGAGATCACCGCGCTTCTGATTGCGGCTGAATTCGCCGATGAAATAGGCCTGCCACAGCCTGCGGAATTTCTACGCGCCATGGCTGATACCTGGAACTTCAACATCGAGCGGCGGACGTATGCCGTCAATACGGATCTCGCGCGGCAAATCGGCGTTGAGGGCTACTATGTGCGCATCACTCCCCCGCCGACCGCTGATGGTGCGTCACCGCTGCAAGGGACTGTTGTCATAAAGAATCGCGGGTTCGGCACGGCGACAGCGGCGGTTGAGATTGTGAGTCCGGATGCGCTGGCCCTGGTGCGCTTCGGTTTGCGCGCGCCCGACGATCCGCGGATTCTCAACACTCTCAAAGTGATCGACGCGCTCTTGCGCGTAAAGCTGCCGTCCGGTCCGAACTGGTATCGCTACAACGGAGATGGCTACGGTGAGCATGAGGATGGATCTCCGTTTGATGGCACTGGCATCGGGCGTCCATGGCCGCTGCTGGCGGGCGAGCGAGCGCATTACGAACTTGCCGCCGGGCATACGTTATCGGCTGAAGCGTTGCTTACCGTGATGGAGAACTCTACCGGAGATACGAGGCTGATTCCCGAGCAGGTGTGGGATGCGAAGGATATTGCGGAGCGCGAACTCTTTGTGGGCAAAGCATCAGGCTCAGCCTGTCCGCTGGTGTGGGCGCATTCCGAATACATCAAGCTGCGGCGGTCGCTGCTCGATGGCAAGATCTTCGATCAGCCGCCGCAGACGGTGCAGCGGTATCTGGTACAGCAGAAGTCGGCGGAATATTTCAACTGGCGCTTTAACAATAAGCCGCGCACGATGCCCTGCGGCAAGAAGCTGCGCATTCTGATGACAGAGCCGGCGATGGTGCACTGGAGCTTCGACGACTGGCATACCAGCCAGGACGGCGATTCAGAAGAGAGTGGATGGAACTTTCAGCACCTCGACCTACCGACTGAGACGCTGGTCAGCGGGCGGCGGATTGTGCTCACGTTTTACTGGAAGAATAGCGACCGGTGGGAAGGGCGCGACTTCGAGGTTACAGTTGAGTGAGAAATGAATCTCGAATGGACCGCCGCCATGCCGGCAGCTGTCCGCCGGCGTCTTACTCCTAGGCTTGCATCTCGCTTCGTGTCGACAGATCACGGTAGAGCGCAGCGCCGCAGGCGGCAGAAATCGCTAGTAGCAGCGCACCTCTTGCTCGCGGTCCGATGATCAACCATCCGCCGCCAAAGAGCGCGGCGTAGACCATTGCGCAGCCAAGAATCCAGCAAACCAGATTGCGCCCGAGATCGCGGCTCGGCGCCACGTCTGGAGCAAGGCGAGCAATCGGAAGCCATCCGCTGACGTGCGGGCGAACGTGGCGGTAGAAATCCACCAGCACGCGCTCGGGTTCCGGCGAGGTCAGGAAGGTTACGACAACCCAGACGAGCGTCGTCAGCGCGGTGGTTGCGATTGCGGTCTTGGCAAACACGACAGGCTGATTGCCGGAGAACGGCAACCACCAGCGCAGCGCGAGAGTTGAGGCGAGCGCTGTCGCCATCGCGGAAATCTCGCTCCAGGCGTTAATCCGCCACCAGTACCAGCGCAGCAGGTAGACGCCGCCGGTTCCCGCTCCGACTTCCAGCACGAACTCCCAACCGGAGCGAATCGACGCCAGCTGCGCGGACACATAGGCGGAGACAATCACCAACACGACGGTGGAGACCCGCGACGCTTTCACGTAATGCGTTTCGCTCCCATCTTTTTTCAGGAAGCGCCGGTAGAAGTCCGCGACCAGATACGACGCGCCCCAATTCAACTGCGTCGCAAAGGTCGACATGAATGCAGCCATAAATCCGGCGACGACAATTCCGCGCAGAGCTGGCGGGACATGCTGCGTCACCACCATCATGTAACCGGCTTCGGGATGCTCGAGTTTTGGATAGAGCACGATGACTGAGAGCGCGGTCAGAATCCACGGCCACGGCCGCACTGCGTAATGCGCGATGTTGAACCAGAGGACGGAAAGGACGCCGTTGCGTTCGTCTTTCGCGCTGAAGATGCGTTGCGCGATGTAGCCGCCTCCGCCGGGCTCGGCGCCCGGATACCAAAACGCCCACCACTGCAAGCCGAGATTCACAAGGAAGGTAAGCGCCGGCAAAGTCCAGAGAGCTTCGGAACTTAGAGGACGTGAAAAATCCGGGAAGAACGACGTCGCATCGCCCGCGTTTGGGCCTGCCGCTGCGCGTGCGGTCGCGAGCCGAGCGAGCAGGCTGCTCATGCCTCCGCAGGCCTGCACGCCGTAGTAGGCGACCGCGATCACAATGCCCATCTTCAGGACGAACTGAAAGAGGTCAGTCCACAGAACTCCCCACAAGCCACCGAGAGCCACATATAGCCCGGTAAATGGAATCAAAAAAAACACGCAGACCATGAGCGCGCCGCGATCAGTCATGCCCAGCGTTGTCGCAACGATCGTTGTCATTGCTTTTGTGACCCAGCCGAGGATGAGACAGTTCATCAGCAATCCGAGATAGAGGGCGCGAAAGCCGCGCAGGAAGGCGGCGGGATTGCCAGAGTAGCGCATCTCCGCAAACTGCACGTCGGTGAGCAGGCCCGAACGCCGCCAGAGGCGCGCGAAGAGGAAGACGGTCATCATCCCCGACAGCAGAAACGACCACCAGAGCCAGTTGCCGGCGATTCCCTGCGAATAGACTAAGCCGGTGACGACGAGCGGAGTGTCGGCGGCGAAGGTGGTCGCGACCATCGAGGTACCGGCGAGCCACCAACTCACGCGGCGCCCGGAGACGAAGTAGTCGTCGACACTCTTGCCGGAGCGACGGCGGAAGTACAAGCCGAGGCCCAGAGTGACCAGCAGGTAGCCGACGATAGCCGACCAGTCAAGAACGGTGAAGTTCATGGGTTGCCGCAAGCATACTTGAGAGTCTGAGGCGGGAGAAGTTGCGGGTTCGATTCCCCGCCATGGGCAATGTGCCGTATCGTCTTTGTTAGACTTTTAGTTCACCCGAGGAGTCCATGCGGATTTGTTGCCTGTTTGCTATCGTCATTCTGATGACCACGCTGGTGAACACTTTCGTTCAAGCTGAGACTCTGCCTACTCCACAGGCGATTACCAACCCGAAGCAAATCACATCCAAGCCGGACGCGCGCGTCGAGAAGAGCCTGACTATTGAAAAGCTATACATGACGCGGCAGGTCGGCGGTGCCACGTGGTCTCCGAATGGCGACACCGTCGCCTTCATTAGCAACCTGAGCGGGCGCAACAATATCTGGACGGTCGCTGCCGAAGGTGGCTGGCCGATGCAACTCACCGTCAGCGATCAACGGCAGACTGCGCCGACTTGGTCACCGGACGGCAAGTGGATCGCGTATATGTCGGATTACGATGGCGATGAGCAGTGGGATATTTTTGTCGTCTCGCCTAAGACTGGGAAAGTCGTCAATGTTACGAATACGCGTGAGATTGCCGAGGAGAGTCCTGCCTGGTCGCCGGACGGACGCTATCTTGCATACATGGTTAAGCCGAAGACTTCGTCTGTGTTTGAGATCGATGTATATGACACGGTATTGCGCGATGTGAAGCACGTCACGACGGGAACCGCGAAGGACCGCATGAACGTTGCGCCCATCTGGTCGGCGGATGGCAAGTTTATTTTTTATACGCAGGAGCAGTCGAAGGGCACGGACTCGAACATTCTTATGGCGGAGATCGGCGGCGAAAGCACGATGCTCACGCCGCATCAGGGCGAAAACACTTACAGCGCCAATGACGCGTCGCCCGACGGGAAATATCTGCTCATCACTTCGAATGCGGGCAACGGATATGACAATGCCGGGTTGCTCGATATCGCGACCAGGAAGATTCATTGGCTCACGCAAGACAAGTGGGAGATTGCGGGCGACAGCTTCGCTCCCGACGGCAAGTCGCTGCTCTACACCGCGAACGTTGACGGCAACAACGAAATTTATTCTTACGATATTGCTTCGGGCAAGGCTCGGGCGCTTCCCTTCCCCAAGGGCCTGAATTGGCCTTCGGGCCGGCGATCACCTTTTACTCGCGACGGGGCGCGTCTTCTCTATATGCATACGGGAGCGGCGGCGCCCGGCGATTTGTGGGTCTACACGCTCGCCGATGGAAAATCGCATCAGCTTACGCGCTCACTGGTCGGCGGCGTGCGCGATGAAGACATGGTCGAGCCATCGCTGGTGCATTATCCAAGCAGGGATGGCAAGTGGACGATCTCAGCCCTCGTTTATGTTCCCTACAATCTGCCGCGCAACGGCGAGCATCCGGCGATCGTCTATGTGCATGGTGGTCCGACTGCGCAGACGGTGAACACTTTCAATCGCTTCGTGCAGTACATGGCGAATCAGGGGTATCTCGTGATTGCGCCTAACTATCGCGGATCGACTGGATACGGAAAAGAATTCCAGCAGGCTAACCTCTTCGATATGGGCGGCGGCGATTTGCAGGACGTGCTGGCTGCGGCTGACTGGATCAAAGAGACTGGGTATGTCGATCCGAAAAAAGTCATTCTGATGGGCGGTAGTTATGGCGGCTACCTGACCATGATGGGAGTTACCAAGGCTCCCGAGGTTTGGGCGGCGGGCATTCCGATTGTGCCGTTCGTGAATTGGTTTACTGAGATTCAGAATGAAGATCCGATTCTGCAGCAATCCGATCTTGCGACCATGGGCGACCTGGTGACGAACAAGGCGCGCTATGAAGAACGCTCACCGATTAATTTCGTCGATCAGATCAAGGCTCCGCTTTATTTGCTGGCGGGAGGCAACGATCCGCGGTGCCCGAAGACGGAGGCGCAGCAGGTCGTCGATGCCGTTAAGAAGCGCGGCGGGGTGGCGGAGTACAAAGTCTACGAGAATGAAGGCCACGGCTTTGCGCGCGTGGAGAATCAGATTGACGCGTATAAGCGCGTCGCCGATTTCCTGATCGCGCACGTTCCGCCCGCGGATTGCGGTTGTTCGGTGAACGAGTAGAACGGGAACATTTTGTCCGCCGCCGAGACGGGGCAGGCCCCGTCTCTACGCGACAGTTGTTTGGTTAGTCATCATCTCCGTCGTCATCGGGAGGCTCGGGTTTTCCCTTTTGGGCCGCTCCCAAGAAGAAGCTGGCTGGCTCTACTGCCACGATCGGAGAATAAGAGCGGAACGATCCCTGGAAAAAGTTGCCTAGATCGGTGCTGGAGCGCGCATCGGCTACGCCCATGGTTCCTTGCGGGATGCCGTAGACGCCTTCAATCGTCCGCAGAATGCTGCCGAAGTCGTAGGTGTCGTTATCGATGTATTGCCTCGGCGTGTAGGCAGAAATCACCAGCAATGGGACGCGGAAGCCGGTCTGATAATCGGCCTGGCAGTTGAATCCTGTGCATGGCAGCCCGGGCTGCCTGATCGCGGGTTGATTGTCTGAAAATCCGCCCCAGTCATCCCAGGTCACGATGATGGCTGTGTTATTCCAGAGAGTCTCGCCGTTGTCGATGCCGGACGTGCAGGTGGGATTTTGGCCGATGGCATTGACTATGGCTGTGACCCAGGACGGGCCGTATTGATCGTTTGCGCCCGGATGATCGGACCACGTGCCATTTGGAATCACCCAGCTGACGCTCGCCAGGTTGCAATTGGCGATGTCGTTGAGAACGTCGGCACCCTTCAGCTTGAGGTCAACTTTGCTTGTCCACTCCGAACCTGTGCATTTTAGTTTTACGTCTTTTTTGTTGGTGAATTCCGGCACGCAAATATCTGCGATGGAATTGGGAGCCGTCCAGATGGAACCGGCGGAGGGAGCATAGTACTTCCAGCTGACGCCGATGCCGTCGAGCACCGCGCCCATATTTGTCTTGGTGTCGCAGAAGCTGCCTACGGGATTGCCTGGCGGATTATTCAGGGCGGTATTGGTCAGCGGGCACTCTTGAACGGAGCCGCCGTCCCAGGATTTTCCTCCTGCACAAAGAGTGCCGCCGGAGAGGAGCGGCGAAATCTGCATGGTGGTTGCATTTGCCGGGGCCAGGCAGCCTACTACCGTACCCTTCGGCCCGAAGTTTGCAGAGATGAAAGTCGAATCCATGTCCTCAGAGGCGGAGCGCGCCGAGGTGCCGCTGAATATGAATTGATGGGCGGGATAACTTGGGCCCTGATTCGTTTGATACATGAAGTTTGCCCAGCCATAATTCTCAGCATAATAGAGATAGGGGTCGAGAATGTGGCCGGAGGAGCCGTCGTAGTTCGTGACCGCCTGGTTGTCGACGTAGGCGTACGAAATGTTGACGGGCTTGATCTGCCACGCACCGTCATTGCGGCAGGCGTAGCCCATGGTAGGGTCGGGGTCGCACATCTCCTCAAAGGCCGTATGAGAGTGGCTCGGGCCGTTGGCGCCATACAACGCGACCGGCTTCAGGGTGAAGGGCTTTACGGTTCCAGACTTGTTGGTGAGGCCACAGGGCGAAACGTCATAGCAAGTGGTCGTCACTGGATTGGGGGTGCACGCGGCCAGGCCGGTTGCGCCCTGCGGAAGGGGACAGAGCGGGGTCAGAAAGTGGAATAGATTGTCGGGCGTGCGGTTCTCCTGAAAAACGACGACCACGTGCGTGATCTGTGTAGGAAAGAGACTGGGTTTTGTGTTTTGGGCGGACAGGTTTCCGGGGAGAGCGAGGGCAGATAGGGCCACGAGCAGAAGAGAGTTCGACAAACGCTTCATACGACCTCCTTGGGGTAGGCAGGTGCGCTACGCGGCGATTCGGAGAGAAATGCCCGCGTTTGCGCGGCTGGTGATACTGGTAGCCGCAGGAAAATCGACCGACCAGTCAGCTAGCGTGGAGGCAGTATCCTCCTGTTAATTTGTGCTGTCAATTATTGGCGATAGGAGTGCAGTTTAGTGCTTATGTTGGGGTGGCTTCTTGCAGAGGATGACTTTGGAGAGCTTGGTCGAAAGCCAGATCGCTAGCGTCGGATTGCCCGCTTGCGCGCTGCGCGTCGCTTTTCTTCGGCTTCGAAGCGGAGATAGAGCATGTAAAGCACGATCAGCAGATTCACGACGATGACCGTCAACCGAAACCAGGTCGGCCGCTTGATAAAATCGTTGACTTCGAAAGGGATGTAAACGCCACCGGTGATGGCGGCCATCCATTCCGCCCATGGCAGGGTGTACCACAGACCATAGGCCTCAATAAAACGGAGAATCACGTAGATGCTGGCGATGACGGCAATCTTCCAGAGCCGCACATCGCTGATGCGGGCCACCAGATCGATGAAAACTCCGACGTAGTGGTGATAGGGGCTGACGTGCAGGAATTCGAGCAGGCTCTCGGCCACTTCCCAGATACTCTTGTGACGCATGGTGAGCAAGCCCAAGCCTGCCAGGAAGACGATTACCCCCTTCGCCAGTTCAATACTGGCAACTGTGCGCACGCCTTTGATGTGCTGGGGATCGCGCACGATCGGGTGCATCGTGGCCTTGATGATTCGCGGCGTCTTCACTTCTGGTCGCGCACGGTGGCGCGCAACTCCTCGACGATCTCCTGAGCGGCTTGGTGGGCGGCGGCGTTCTGGCTGACTTCGAACGAGATCGCGCCTACGCGGGCGTGACCGCCTCCGCCATACCGTTCGCACACTTTCGCCAGATTTACGGTGGGCTCACGCTTTGACCAGGGATTGGATCCAACCGACACTTTTACGCGGAAAGAACTCTTGCTGACACCCACGCTGTAGATCGAATCGGGATGCAGATAGTAGGGGATGAACTTGTTGTAGCCTTCGAGGTCGAGGTCGGTGATGTCGAAGAAGATCGTGCCGTCTTTTTCTTTGGCGCGCTGGCGCAGGATGTCGATGGACCGGCGGTGACGATCGAGCAGTGGAGGCAAGACGGTTGCTACGAAGGGCTCTTCGAGAATCTCGGCGAGGGAACGGTGGGCTAGCAGCGGAATCAGCGTCTTCACAAAATCGCGATCGGTGGAGGCTTCGATGGCCATCGTAATCTTCATGGCCGGCGCTTGCATTTCCACCGCGGACTTCGCGTCTTCGTACATGGCGCCGTCGACGATATCCGCCCAGCGTATGAGTTCGGCTACTGGACGCGGATCGAAGCCGAAACGCTGCTCCGCGATCATGGCGATAAAACCGCTACAGGATTTGAAGGCCGGGTCGTAGAACTTGCGATTGCTTTGATCCTGCTCGAAATGGGCGGCGTCGGCGGGGGACAGAAACGCGCTCTCGTGGTGATCGAACCACCAGGTAATTTTTGGCGAGCTGGAATATTTGAAATCGACGATGGCGTTCTCGTCGCCGTCGAACTGCTTCTCGTCAAAGAGAGAGCCGGCGCGATGGAGGAGGCCGGAGTAGACGAATTGGCAGTCGCCGCTTATGCGTTCGCGATAAAAGCGGCTGAAGAGCGCCGCCGAGCATGCTCCGTCAAAACACTTGTCGTGATAAAAGACCCGGACTCGCAAAATGTCTTCCTCTGCCCGCTTTTTTGAAGCGGGAACTGAAAAACAACTAGAGTTGCTGGTTTGGCGGCGTATGTCAAGACGGAACTTAAGTAGGCATTCGTTGAGAGTCACTGGCGGCGCAAAACCATGAAACACCAGGACACTAAGGTAGACGAAGAAAATCTTCGCCAACCGCATTCGCGACCTTCGTGACTTTGGGGTTCATGGCCTCGCCGTCATTTTTTGCGGCGGCGGATCTTTAGGTCAAAACTGACGACGCCGTTCTGGTCGCGCAATGCGATGATCGAAATGTTGCGCGTTATGTTGTACTCGCCCTGAATGATCTGCTGATTGGAAACTGAGACATTGGTGCTGTAGGTGAGGGTGAGATTGCTCACCACCTGCTGCTCAACCGTAACCTGAGGTCCCTGGGCGCCGCGATAGACGCTGGTTTCGCCGTTCAAACCCTGCGGGTCGATCTTGATGCGACTCACTCCAAAGAGCTTTTGGATGCGGCTGCTTACGCTGGTGTTCAGAGCTTCGTTGATCAGAAGATTGGAAGCGTCTCCGCCGAAACCGAGAGATCCGTTGGGCTGCGCGTAGGCGGCCTCTTCCTGAGTGCGGCCCAGAGCGAGGAGCGCAATGACATCCTGTTCCGGAAGTTGCGGCTCGGACTGCCAAGTGATTTTAAGTCCGTTGGGGGCGCTGGCATCGCCGCGAAAACGCACTGTAATGTCGTAGTCGCGAACGCGGGTGGTGGCTTGCAGATCGATTACGGGCTGCGTTTTGGCGGCGTTGGCGAAGGTCACATCGCCGCGCTCCAGCTGATATTTATTTCCGTTGAAGGAAATCTCGCCTTCCAGGACCTCGACCCGGCCCAGCATCACGGGGCGGTCGGCAGTTCCGCGGAGCCTTAGGTCGGCATTCCCGGAAAGTCTGGCGATGGCCGTTTGCATTTGCAGTTCGGGAGTCGTCGTGATGTGAACATCGAGCCTGAGGCGGTTTGCCAGGCTATCGGTTTGCGTGAATACGACGGATTGCCTGCTCTTGTTGAAGTAGGCCGCGAAATCGAATCCGGGCGTGACCGCTAACTTGGTGACCACCACGTCGCCGCTCAGGACCGCGGCGTTCGAGGTGCCGGTCAGGCGGAGGTTTGCGTTGGCGGTGGAACTGACGCCCGGCGGATAGCGCAAACGAACACCCTTGGCGGTGGCGCCGACGTCGAGTTGAACCACGCCTCGCTCGTAGTTGGCGGAACCGCTGAGCGCGACCGTGCCGCCACCGGTAGTGCCGCTCAGGTCTTGAATCTGGATGCGGTTGCGGTCGAAAAGCAGCACGCCATTCAGATCGCTCAGGCCGCTGGGGAAGTCATTGTGGCTGATGAACGTGTTCTTGACGTCGATGCGCCCTTGCAGGATTGGCTGCTGCAGTGTGCCGGATGCCGCGAGGTTGATGCCCAAGGTGCCGCGCGCCAGGATCTTTGGATTCAAGGACTGGAGCAGGGTCATATTGACAGTGCCATCAAGACCGAAATCCATCTCTTGCGCGCCTGCCAACTGGGCGCGGCCGTGTGCAGTGAAGTCGGTTCCGCTGCCGGCCAGGTGAAAATTTTCGATGATCATCGTCTCGTCGGAGACTTCAAATCGGACCGGGCCAACGTTTTGTACTTGCACGCGCTCGACCTCGACGGCGAATGAAGTCAATTCGGCGGAGGCCTTCAGGGCGCGCGGCATTCGCAGGGGGCCTCGCAGTTGAACCGTGCCATCGACCGGAGAGCGGGCGGTAATTTTTCCTGGCAGGTAAATGCTGAGCAGTGAGACTACGTCCAGATCGTGGAAATCGAGTTTCAGGTCGGCGGGGAAATCTTTTTGCAGGCCGACGGTGCCAGCGACGGTCAACCCGGATTTGCCAAAGTCGGAATGCGCCTTGACGTCGAGCTGGCGTCCGGTCGTTACCGCGTCAATATAAAAATCGCCGGCTCGTTGCTGATCGAACGCAAGGTCTTTGAGGCGCAGGTGCGCTTCAATCGAGGGCTGTTCGGGCGTGCCGCTGGTGCGCGCGGAAAAATCGGCTATGCCATCCATGGTGAAGCGCGTCGACTGGAGGCGCGGGAAATGATTGAGGTTGATATTTTGTCCCGTAAGAGTCAAGTGAAAGGCGTCGGTCGAGAGACTGATGCCGACGTTGCCCGAAAGCAGAGCGTCGTAGGCTCTGGCCTCAACGTTGTTGAACTGTAGTTCGCCATTGCCGAGATGCAGGGTTCCCTTCACATAGGGAATCGCCACGCCATAGGCCATACCGTCGCTCACTTCAAAATGGCCGTCGCCGCGAGGATTGCCGCGCGTGCCCGAGAGACTGACGGTGAGACCTAGTTTGCCGGCTAGTGGGCGGTCGACTCCTGCCAGGCGGGCGAACTCATCGACGTCGCCGTTCGCAAGCTCGAAGTGCATCGTGACGGGCGAACTCTCTTCGAGTTCGCCGCCCGCGAGCCCTGCGCTGAGGTCGAAATGGGCGATGGCATGGCCGTGAATCAGAGATCCGTTACGAACGGCGACATTGTTGTTCGAGTATTGAAGCGCGGCAGAAAGCGCATCCCAATGGATGAGTTGCGAGGGCGTTCGACGGGTGGCGGGCAGCATGGTCTCAAAATCGTAGACTTCAAGATTGCCGTTGAAGGAAATCGCAGAGAGCCGACCCGTTGCATTGCCGGAGAGAGTTGCGAAGCCATGAACTGCGAAGGGCAACTGTGGCGATCCATAAGCCGCTTCGAGCAGTGGCCACCACTCTCTTAGATTGTGCGTCGTCAGTGAGACGTGGAGAGCCGATGTAGCTGCCAGACTGCCCGCCGCCTGAATGTCAGACGTGGGCGTGGTCAGATGGAGCGCGCTCAGATCCAGCTCATCACGGGAGGCGTGATAAAGGCCATCGATGCGCCCGCTCAGTGGAATGCCGTTCGGCTCGGGGCGCGTCGGAGCTGAGACATCGAGCTTGATGCGCGATTCGGCATCGCGGATCGTGCCAATCCAGGAGACTTCAACCGCGCCGCTGGCGTTTCCGACAAAGCTGAGACGGTCGAGCGGAAGTTTCGGAGTGCTCAATACACCGAAGAATGGGGTCAGCGGGAAGCCTGCCAATTGCAGGCGAATCGAGCCGCGCTGGAGGTTCGGAGTGGCGCCGCGCGCGTGTTCGCGGCGAGCAGCAACTTTGGACCATTCCAGCGAGTTCCGCCAATTGGTGATATCCACATCGCCGGCGACGCTGCCGCCGAGCAAATTGGCCTTCAGCGGAGAAATGCGCAGGCGCGTCGGATCAATCGTGAACGCCGCTTGCAGGCGTCCGTTGCGCAGGGAGAGCTTTTTCCCGTCAGACCAGTCGAGGTCCTTGGCATCGACATTGCCGCTCAGCGCAAACTCGCGCAAATCCCATGTAGCCTTGCCCGCAATTTGCGCGGTGCCTTGACGAAGCTGTCGGCCACCCAAAACCGCCGCCGCTTCGGCCATATCGACAACACCGTGATAGTCACCGGTGACGCGCGGATTGTGATAGTCCTCGAGCTTGCCGGTGAACTGGAGTTCGGAGTGACCCGACTTGAGGGTCAGATTTTTTACATCTGCGCGATGCCGGGCCAGGACCAGCGTGGCATCCCCGCTCCACACAAACTCAGCGTACTTCGCCCATCGGGTGGTCACGCTTCCGAGGGCAACGTGCGCATTGTAGTGCTGGCGCAGCAACGAATAGTTCAAGAGCAACGAGAGATCGCCGGCCGCCAAATCGAACGGCACATTCTGGTCCTGCCAGAGCAGGCTGCCCTGATGTGCCTCCATATGTTTGACGGAAAGCGAGATCAGGCTCTCGATGGCATTCTTATCGGAAGAGTATTTCACCGTCGGGCCGGGAATGTTCGTTGTGCCATCCGGATAGTCGATGAGGTGAACCACCGGATGATCGAGCACCAGCGAATGTAGTCCGATCTCGGCTTCGAACAAGGAGATGATTTTGAGTTCGGCTTGCACGCGCTCGACCTGCATCAGGGGGGCCTGATCGGGCGCTTCGCGGCCGTGGACGGTCAGGTTGCGAGCGTCGATGCGCAAGCGGAAGGGAATGGTATGCAACTCGCCCAGTTCGACGCGGCCCCCGGTCGCCCGCTCCAGCTTGGCTATTACACGACGGCGCACGCGCTGCTGAAACGAATCGGTCGTAACCCACCAGCCGAGCACGGCGAAGGTGACAATGCAGAACCCGAGGAATGACAGCAACAAATTTCGGAGGATGCGGCGGCGCACGGGAGGAGCGGGCGGCTCGCTCAACGGTTCTGCTCCCCGGATTTGGCGTTGGGCGTGAGGATGTGGCCTTCCGAGCGCAGGTTGGCGAGCCAGCCGGTCAGCAGTTCATTGAGTTTTTTTTCGGCCAGCAGAGTCTTGATTCGCCCGTAGACTTCGGTCAGTGGTTTGGCTTGCGCGCCCGCCTTTTTCAACTGAGGCAAGAGTTGTTCGTGGTAGTACGACTCGACGGCCTGCTGGTCGATCTGGATGGACGGACGCAAGCGGTCTTCCACCAGCTTCATCAGTTGAATCTGATTGCTGAGGCGCGCTTCGAGGTCCTTCTGCGTCATCCCGTAGCGCTGTAGAGCCGCGTGCCATCCGGCATCAGTTGAGCAGTTGGGCTGGAGTTTGCGGACTTCCGCGACTCGCGCCGCCACCTGATCCGGGGGAGCGGGCTCCGAAGGACGCACCTGCTCACGCAACAGTTCCTGGTCGATCAGCCGATCGAGGGCGGCCTTGCGCTCGGCCTCGGTGAACGAAGCTGGGTCCTTGCCGTCTTCGAACGCCTCGAACGAGACTTCTTCTTCCCAATCACTTTGCAACACGACGTGGCCGTTGACGTTGGCGACCACGCGATCGACGATGGGACCAGCGAGCTGCGCAAATCGGCAGCGCAAAGCCAAGCAGCGCCGCTAGCGGATAGTGCCGCATTTTTCGTCGCGCGGTTTTGCTCCGCACAATCTGCGGATCAAAGCTTTTAACCACGGAGGTCCCAGAGAAAATCCGCAGAGAGCACAGAGCGAGAGTGCGCTTCTGGAATTCGATGCGCCGAAGCTCTTGACGAAATATCTGCCAGCGTTTCATCAGAAAGACTGTCCTATGTTAAAGGAAAAATTGAAATGCGGAGCCCGTTGAACGCCCCAGATGCCGGTCTCCTGCCCGTACTTGTTGATCGTGATGTTAGTGTAAGCTGGAAAGACCGGCGGGTTTAAATTGTACCCGAAGTCAAAGGTCAATGGACCGATAGGTGTCTGATAACGAACCCCCACTCCGATGGCATGGGAGACGTAGTTGTACTGGCATGGCGATACTGCGCCTTGGGGAAGCGGTACAAGGCACACCTCGCGGTCGGGCTGATGAAATCGTCCGAGGCTGGACAGCATTTCCTGTGGCCGCGCAAAGACGTTTCCCATATCGTGAAAAATCGTAAAGCCGATGCTGTCGTGGAGGTAGGGCACACTCACATTTGGAAACCGAAGTTCGAGATTATTCAGGAACAGCGCACTCCCACCGAGCGGAAATCCGGTAAGCGGATCGCGTGGCCCAGCCTGGTTCAACCCGAAACCGCGATTGGAGTTGCCGCCGCCGCTATAAAAACGTTCCGGCAGCGGGATGAGGGTTTCGGTGGCGCTCGCCTTCTGCGGAGGATCGATGGCAACCGTGCTGGCGAACGGGTTTTCGATGCCGATGGTGGTGGATCGCGCAAGAACGTACCGTCGTCCGGTGAACGAATTGCGGCCAAACGAATAATACGTCGAGTTCTTCATGAGTATCCGGCTAAAGTCGGCCTCCGAACCGAAGTAGCCGGTGGCAACTCCTCCTTCGACGGACGTATAGCTGCCGCGAGTTGTCTCGAGATCGTTGTCGCGCCGGTTGCGGACGTAAAGAAAATTAGGCATTCCCACGCGCGTGGGCTTGGAGAGCAGAGGAACGAGGTCACTCGTCACCTGGAGGTTCGTGGCTTCGACGCGGCGGTAGTTAAAGCCGTAAGAAATTGTCGTCAGATCGCGGTCATTTCTTCTGAAAAGCACCTGGTAGTTCCGGATGACTGGCCTCCAGGCGCTTCGAGGTAAAGGTCGCAACGTCTATGGTGTTGTCATACAAGGTGGTAAAGGCGAGGTGAAGGTCCTCGCGGTTGAGCAACTTCGGAATGTCGTAGTTGAGTAGCGCTCTTTGCTGCAAGCGGCCAACGTTGCCCTTGAATGTGAAGGTCTGGTCGCGGCCGCCCATGTTGATGCGGTTTATGGCGAATAGGGCGCGCGGGCTAACTCCCGTTTGGCCGAGAGGCTGGTTGGTGCCGACTGCCGGCTGTCCGGTTTGAAATTCCAGGCCGCCCCCGTAGTCGAACGTATAACGCTTGGCCTCGCGCGCTGTGACGATGACATTCTTCCGGGCCTCCGTGCCATCTGGGTTCTGAATCGCGGTATCGATTTCGCTGAACAGTCCCGAGATCGTATAAGCGTCGCTGGGTCTCGAGCATATCGCTCTGGCTGAGCGGCTCGCCCGGATGCACCTGAAGCTCGCGGCGGGCAACTCCCGAACGCGTGTAATGGAGCCCATCCAGAAAGACCTGATTGGTGAAGAACTGCTCGCCTTCATGAATCGTGAAGGTCACGCCGACCCGGGGGAGGCCGTCGGCTCTGGAAGGCGCGGCGACGTAAGCCACGTCTACGGTGGCATTTGAAAAACCATAGTCGAAGTACTTGCCGAGAATCAGATCGCGGTCGGCCGCCAGCGTCGATTCGTCGAAGCCCTGCCCTTCGGCGGTCGAAATTTCAGGAAGTTGATCTTGGGGAAGTGTGTAATTGCCCTCGATGCGCACCCAGGCCACGCGCGTCTGCGGTCCCTCTTTGATGGTGATGTCTATGGCGAGCAAAGATGGATCGTGCTGGTAGTTGGTGATCAAGTTGGCATTGACCTGGGCCTGCCGGAAACCGCTGGCCCGATACAGGGCCTGAATATTGCTGACGTCCCGATCCAGTAGCGCCTGACTGTAGCGTCCATGCCCGAAAAGGCGCCCAGCCGCTTCGCACTTCAGCCGCATGCGTATCAACTCCTCCGGGAAATAACGATTGCCCATGATGCGGATGGCGGCGAGTTTGTGGCGATCTCCGGGATGGATCGTGTAGACGATGTTCAAGCTTTTGCTGCCAGCTGCTGTGTTCTGACTCACGGAGACGGTGGCCTCGAAGTAACCGAGGGCCTGCATGTGATTTTGAATCGCGCGGGAACCTTCATTCAGCAGGTCTTCATCGACTGCGCCTTCCTGATAGATCGGCACCAGGCGCCGCAGTGTTCGCTGGCTCAGCTTGTACCCCTCGGCTGCAATCTGCACCACCGAACCACGATCGATCTGAAAAGTGAAATCCACCGCATTGCGCTCGGGACGGTATCCGGACTTGGCCAGCGACACTTGCGCAAGCAGGCGGTCCTGCTTTTGATAGCGTGCCCGAATACGCTGCAGGGCACGAGTGATCCGGCTCGAAATGACAGGGTCGCCGGAGTGCAGCTTCGCGATGTCTTTGATCTCAGTCTTCGAGTAACTGGAATCGCCTTCGACCTTGACATCGCCAACAACGGCGCGCGGGCCGAGGACGACGTTGAAAGTGAGATTGACCTGGTGTTGTTCGTCGTTGCGCTGCTCTGACTCGGTAATCTTGGACTGATGAAATCCGTTTTCTTCGAGGACCCGCTGAATGCCCGCCAAGGCGGTGTCGAGTTTTTCTTTGGTGTAGAGCTCGCCCAATTGCAGGCGGGTAGCGCTCGTCAGCTGATTTTCGGACGGATTGGTGGACACGCCCTCGACCTTCACAATGCCGACGAAGTAGTTGGCAACCGTAATAAACTGGACTCGGATGCCGGCTGTTTCCGTGCGATTGACTTCGGCTTGAATGTCGGCGAAGCGGCCGGTAGCGAAGAGGGTTTTGATCGCGTCGCGCAGATGGTCGCGAGTCAGCGACTCGCCGATTTTAAGGGGTGTTGCGGCGAGAAGCGAAGCGGCCTCGTCGTGTGGAACGCCGGGAAGATCAAGCTCGTCAATTGTCAGCCCGAGATAGGGCGCGATGGCGCCGAACTGAGAGCTGGATTCCTCGAGCTGGGGCGCCGCCGGAGGCTGAGGAGAAGCCCAGCCGAGTTCGAGGGTGGTTGCCAATAGCAGCAGGGCCAATATGAACGGGAAAATCGCGAGCCGCACGGCGCTATTTCGTCGCAAAATCTCCCTTCCCGCCGCCCGCTCGTCGAATGCTGCACCCTTCGGATTCGATGAACGGATCATCGTCACGCGTTGCTCGAAGAAGTTTGAGGACCGCACCCTATAATAAAGGGTTAAAGGCTTGCGAAAGGTAATCGCTTTGGGACTGACGACGTTTGCCGGGGCTTGGGGAGTGGCTCACTGACGATGCCGGAGCGCGCGCCAGACCGCTATTCTCGCCAGACCCTGTTTAAGGAGATCGGCGCCGAGGGCCAAGGCAAGCTCTCGCAAGCACGAATCGTCATCGTGGGATGCGGCGCGACTGGATCGGTTCTCGCATCACTCCTGGCTCGGGCGGGCGTGGGAACGATTCGCATTGTGGACCGTGATTATGTCGAACCCACCAATCTGCAACGGCAGTCGCTTTTTGACGAAAACGATGCCCGCGAGTCCGTGCCGAAGGCGATTGCGGCGGCGCGACAGATTGCGCGCTTCAATTCGGAGATCGTGGTCGAGCCGCAGGTGGCCGATCTAATTCCTCAGAATGCGGGTTCCCTGCTAGCTGCGGCTGACCTCATTCTGGATGGCACGGACAACTTTGAAACGCGCTACTTGATTAATGACTATGCGGTGAAGAATTCCCTGCCCTGGATTTATTCTGCCGCAGTGGGCAGTTACGCTGTGACCATGAACGTACTGCCCGGCGAGACCGCTTGTCTTTCCTGCATCTTCGCGGAGTCGCCGCGCGGCTCGATCGAGACGTGCGAGACAGCCGGCATTTTGAATTCGGCGGTGAACCTGGTGGCGTCGATTGCCGCGACTGAGGCGCTGAAGTTGCTGGTCGGCGCTCGACTAAAGATGCGGCGCACGCTTCTTTCGTGGGACGTGTGGGCGAATGAGCAGGCCGAGATTGGCGCCGCGACGCCGCGCGCTGGATGCCGTACCTGCGGCAAGCACGACTTTGTTCATCTGGCGGGCAAGGGACGACCGCATATCACGCTCTGCGGACGGAACTCGGTGCAAATTCACGAACGTGAGCGGCCCGTGGATTTCGGAGAGATCAGCGCGCGCCTGCATCCGCTGGGCAGCGTTCGCCACAACAACTTTGTGCTGAAGTTCTGGCGCGATCCTTACGAGATCACGCTCTTTCCCGACGGCCGCGCCATCGTAAAAGGCACGACTGACACCGCAGTTGCCCGCAGTCTTTACGCCCGCTATATCGGAAGCTGAGCCCAAAACGCCTGCGGAGCGCTGCATTTGACTGCAGGTTGTGCGCATCAGTTTTCATTCCCCCTACACAGGGCCACAGCGGGATCATCGGGTTTTGACCGCACATTGGCCGAGATCACCCGAAATACCCGAACCTGGCGCGTTTGCGCGAGAACTCCAGTGACTGGCCCACAAACTGCATTACAACGGTGAGTGCAGTTTTCTGTCTGTGGAGGCAGTATGCGACCCTGTTTGGTTTTGTGTGCGTTTACCCTGGTTGCCGTGTCGGCATTTGCTCAGCAACCCGGACCCTATCCCTACATTCCCGGCTACGGTTATGGCCCGTTTGCTCCGCTGGTCAGCACTCCGATGATCTCGTTCGAAACGATCTCGCCGAATCCGGTGGGCGCTTCGAATGCCACCACCGGCCTGGTCGCGGGCGCAACCAATGCGACTATGTCGGAAATTGAAGGATCGACGAGTTCGAGCTATACCGCAGCCGTCTGGTACCAGGGCGGAGCACCGCTGATGACTCGGGAGGTGAATCTTTTCCCCGAACCGCTAGGTCACGAAGCGCACGCGAGACGCGGCCCGATGGAAGAACATGGCATGGAGCGCGAAGCGCACCATGAAAAGCGCGCCGAGTGGACATATTTCTCGGGCCCCGAGTCCACCACGAGTGTCGCGGGCGCGGCGAAGGGTCCCGGACCCGGCAAGCACTCCTATACCAACGAAGACGTGACCCGCCAGAACGATAAGAACGGCGACGTCAAGTACGACAGCAAGACGGAAAAGATTCAATAGCTCTTCCCCCCAATCGGCTTTCCTTCAGTCGTGGGGAACGGTGGCTCTCAGTCGCGCCTTCACGGCGCGGCTGAGAGCCCTTCGTTTTTGCTTCTGCGTGGTGTTGGCACCCGAGCCCGCATGACGCCACTGCGACTATTTCCCAACGTTTTGCCTTCGCAGGTATTTTCTTTTGTAAAATCCTCCTCGTGGAGGCCAATCATGCGCAAGCTTTGCCTTTCTCTCCTCGCAGTAATTGCCTGTTCCGTCGCGCTACTCGCGCAAGGCCTGTCGCCGCAGGTGCGCACTTTTGTAAAGACCGATGCGCCCGCCATTGCGCTCACGCACGTGCGCGTGATTGACGGCACGGGCGCGGCCGCGCGTGAAGATCAGACGATTGTGATTTCGCACGGGAAAATTGAGTCGGTGGCAGACGCGGCATCAGCCCACGTTCCGAAAGATGCCCAGGTCCTAGATTTGCACGGTTACAGCGTGATCCCGGGGCTGGTCGGCATGCACGACCATATGTTTTATCCGATGGGCAACGCGATCTTCGGCGAGATGGCTTACAGTTTTCCGCGTTTGTACCTGGCGGGCGGCGTAACCACCATCCGTACGACAGGAGCGCTTGAGCCTTACACGGATCTTGAACTCAAAAAGCAGATTGACAAGGGCGAAACGCCGGGTCCGAAGATTCATGTGACCGGGGCTTATCTCGAAGGACCGGGTACTTTTGCTCTGCAGATGCATGAACTGACGGGACCGGACGATGCGACGAAGACCGTTAATTTCTGGCTCGACCAGGGAGTCGATAATTTCAAGGCTTACATGTTCATCACGCCTGCAGAATTGTCGGCTGCGGTCGCCGCTGCTCACAAGCGCGGCGCGAAAGTTACCGGACATCTCTGCTCCATCGGCTTCCGCGAAGCCGCGGCCATCGGGATCGACGATCTGGAACACGGGCTGCTAGTAGATACGGAGTTCTATCCCTGGAAAAAGCCCGGCGAGTGTCCGGGAAAATCCGACTATGAGCTGATTTCGAAGCTGGACGTGCAAAACGGCCCGGTGCACGACGTGATCCTCGATCTCGTTCAGCACCATGTCGCCGTCACCTCGACCTTGCCGGTATTCGAGATGTCTGTGCCGGGGCGTCCGACGATTCAGCAGCGCGTTCTGGATGCGTTGACGGCCGACGCTCGCAGCGCCGTTCTGAATAACAAGGTGCGGGCTGCGGATGCCAATATTATCCGACAGCGCTATCACTCCGATTCGTCGCCGTGGGCGGCGGCTTTCAAGAAAGAGATGGAATTTGAGCATGCCTTCGTGCAAGCCGGGGGAACGTTGCTTGCCGGCCTCGACCCTACGGGAATGGGAGGAGTGATTGCGGGCTTCGGCGATCAGCGCGAAGTTGAGTTGCTGGTCGAGGCGGGCTTCACGCCGCTGGAAGCGATTCACATCGCAACTTACAACGGCGCGCGATTTCTGGGGGACCTCGATCGCATTGGCACGATTGCACCCGGCAAGCAGGCGGATTTAGTTGTGGTTAAGGGCGACCCCTCCAAGCAGATCGAAGGCATCGAGCGGGTGGAGACTGTATTTAAGGACGGCGTCGGATATGACCCAGCCAAGTTGATTGAATCTGTGCGCGGGATGGTTGGGAGCCGCTGACGACTGGGTGCTCCCCGGCGCCGAAGCCCTCGGGACAGCCGGCGAGACGCCGGCGTTACACTCCGGCCGCATTTCGCCGAGCTTTGCTAGCACGGCTGCCTCCCCAATCTGCTATCTTCGTTCGGTTGATTCCGAACGCCTCACAATCGATCCGAGGATGAATGACGACTCCGCCGGCCGCTGCCACTCGCCCCGAACCATCCCCCCTTTACCGCTGGTCCGTTCTTGTTTTTGTCAGCCTCGCCATGGGCGGGAACTACTACATCTATGACAGCATCAACCCGTTGGAGCGCATTTTCATCGACAAGCTGGGCTTCTCGGCTACGGCCTTCGGCTGGCTGAATTCGTCCTATAGCGTGGCCGCGGTCTTAACGCTGCTGATCGGCGGCGTCATCATCGACCGCATTGGAACCAAAAAGGCGATCACGTTCTTTGCGCTGCTTTGCCTGGCGGGCGCGGGGCTGACGGCTTTACGCGGACAGCCCGCCGTCATGATCGCGGGACGGACGGTGCTCGGGTTGGGCGCCGAATCGATGATCGTGGCGGTCACGACCGTACTGGCCAAATGGTTCAAGGGCAAGGAACTGAGTTTTGCCTTCGGGATTAACCTCACCATCGCGCGCCTGGCCTCGGTGGCGGCCGACAATTCGCCCACCTGGGCGAATCGAGCGTTCTATCCAAACGGGCCCAACGGAGAGCCGAGCTGGCAAGGGCCATTAATGATCGCCGTCGGAGCGGGGGTGCTGGCCGTTGTGTGCTCACTTCTCTATTGGTTGCTCGAGAGCCGGGCGGAGGGCAGATATGAACTCGGCCAGGCGGGCTCAATTGATAAGCTTGAGTTCGGGCAGATTCTTCGTTTCAATCCTTCCTACTGGTTGGTGGTCGGTCTGTGTTTCACGTTTTACTCGGCGATATTTCCTTTTCGCACATTCGCCATCGACTTTTTTACCAACAAGATTGTGGCCTTTCATCCTGGGGTGGCGGCGGCAGAGGCCATCAAGCAGGCCGGATTTTGCAACAGCCTGCTACCCATCACGGCCATGATCGCGACCCCACTCTTCGGATTGATGGTGGACAAGATCGGCAAGCGGGCGCTCCTCATGATGCTCGGCTCGGTCTTGCTTATGCCGGTCTACCTGATGATGGCGTACCTCTCCGCAGCCAAGACCGTGACGATCGCGCTCCCGTGGTTCAGCTCCGGCCACTTCACCATGGAACACGCTACCCTGCCCCTGCTGTTGCTCGTCACCATGGGGATGATGGGGATTGTGTTCTCCCTGATACCAGCGGTGATGTGGCCCTCGGTGGCTTACATCGTGGACCAGTCGCGCCTTGGGACCGCTTATGCGCTCATGACGCTGATTCAGCAGGTTGGGTTCTTCATCATGAATCTGTTGATCGGGAAGGCCAACGACTATTCCCATGCGGGCGCAGACAACCCCAGGGGGTACGCCTTGGGAATGTGGATCTTTTCTATCCTTGGCTTCATTGGGCTGACTTTTGCCATCTTGTTGAGAATCCGCGAAACCGGGCCCCATGGTCACGGGTTAGAAACCGTCAAGGCGGGAAAGGCGTAACCGGGTTATCGTTGGACAATGCCGTGTTAGTTCGTAGGACGTATGACGAAAGTGACCTCTGCGGGTAACTTATTGCCTTTATCGCCGAAAAGAAGCGGAGGAAGACCGAGGATCGCTACCGTTTTTGGTATTCTGGGAGCAACCGGAAGTCGGTGAGCGCCCCAGCGATGTCACTGGCAAATTAGTACAACGATTAGAGTAAGCAGCCGCATCTGAGACAGTAGCGGCCGGAAAAGGCGACTTGACCGACCCGAAGCAGCGAATCACCGAATTAGAGGCCATTGAGCGGGCGAAGCAGGGAGACGAAGCAGCTTTCGAAACCCTCTACCAACTGCACAAGCGCCGCGTGTACTCCTTATGTTTGCGCATGGTATCGAATCCCTCGCAGGCGGAAGACTTCGCACAGGAAGCGTTTCTTCAGCTGTTTCGCAAGATCGGCACCTTCCGCGGCGAATCGGCGTTTTCGACCTGGCTGCACCGCATGACGGTCAACGTGGTCCTGATGCAATTGCGCAAAAAGGGATTGCCCTCAGTTTCGCTCGAGGAGACTCTGGAAGCGGACGAAGAGGCGCCGCGCAAGGAATTTGGCACCGACGATCTGAAGCTGGAAGGTTCAGTCGACCGCTTGCAGTTGCAGCGAGCCATCGACAAGTTGCCGCCGGGTTACAAAACGGTTTTTGTGCTCCACGATGTGGAGGGATTTGAGCATAATGAAATTGCCCAGATGGTGGGTTGTTCAATTGGAAACAGCAAGTCGCAGCTGCACAAAGCCCGATTGAAGCTGCGGGATTTTCTGAAGTTCATGAGAGCCGAAAAGGCCAAGACGGGATGATGGTAACTGCGGTATTGGGGAGAGAGAGTGCTTTATGAAGTGTTCCGATGTAGATCGAATTCTGCCCGACATTGTCGACGGCGTTCCAATTGACGGCAGCCAGGATCTCGAGGTTCGGTCCCACCTTAAAACCTGTGCGGATTGCTCGGAGCTTGTTTCCGATCTCAAACTGATCGCGAACGAGGCGCGGCATCTGGCGGCTTCGGAAGAACCATCACCTAGAGTATGGGCGCGCATTGCCATCGAGTTGCGTGCGGAAGGCTTGATTCGGGAGCCGGAATCTCAGACTGAGCGGCAGGTGGTCATCCACGCTAGCCGGCGCCGATGGAATCCCTTTTGGCTCGCTCCCGTAGCCGCCGCCATATTGGCTGCTGGTGCTTTCCTTCTGAACCACAATTCGACTCAACCCGCTGCCCGGCCGGTCGCAAAACAGCCGGTTGAGCAACAGCCGCAGACGCACGTCGCACAGCAGACACCTTCGCACGAGGCCGCCACCCAGCAAGCGAAGGCGCAACAGCCAGCCCAGGCGACGCAACCGTCGGCCTTGCAGCAGCTAGCGCAGCAGAAGTCCTCTGTTCTGGCTCCGGAACCCTCTACTCCGCAGTTCGATGAAGCACCTGCCGATAGTCCCGCCGAGGAAGCCGCGATCTCCCAGCCGACGAGCACGGAGGACAACGAATTTTTGACAGAAGTTTCGCAGCGCGCGCCGAGCATGCGTGCTACCTATGCAAATCAGCTGCAAGCGGTGAACAAGGAGATCCGGGAAACGCAGGCGTACATCACCCGGAACCCCGGTGATGTTGACGCGCGCCAACATTTAATGGAATGTTATGAACAAAAGGCGATGTTTTATCAGATAGCATTGGACCGAATTCAATAGGACAAGGGTAGACCGGCGTTGCCGGCCGAAAGGGCCATCAGTATGGAAAGGCTACAGCAGACCGCCATTGTTACTCTTGCGCTGGCAACTTGTCTCGTCTCGGTGGCGATTGCCGAATCGCGCAAGGAATATCGCTTCAACGTCGGTCCGAATGCCAACATTTCTGTGGATACGCAGTATGGGGCCATTTCCGTAAAGCCGGGGACGAGCAGCCAAGTCGTGGTCACTGCTATTTCTCAATCCGACAAAACCGAAGTCGATAGTCAGCAGCGCGGCAATCGCATTGAAATCGCGTCCCACCTGCTCCCAGGCGCCGATCCGCAATCCGGGCGCGTCGACTACGAGCTGCAAATTCCACCCGACGCCACCCTCAGCCTGCGCTCGTCCACTGGACCTCTTTCGGCTGAGGATCTCCGCGGCGACCTGAGTTTCGAGGGCACCGACGCCTTCGTCAACGTTCATAATGTCAGCAACGGACACGTCCACGTGACCACGATGCGCGGGCCCATCACCCTGAGCGATGTGAGCAACGGCCATATCGAAATCTCTTCCATCAGCGGCACGGTTCGGATGAAGTCCGTTACCGGGCCTTTTGTTCGGGCAAGCTGTGGACGCGGAGCGATTTTTTATGATGGCGATTTCGGCTCGGGCGGCGACTACAAATTTACGACCCATAGCGGAGACATCGAGGCCGTCGTTCCCCCCAATACTTCGGCCGATTTCAGCGCCCACTCGATGCTGGGCAGAGTCCACAACGGGTTGGATCTGATCCCACAGCACTACCGCTACCCCTTGGAGCAGGGACGTTCCTTCGTGGGCACCGTCGGCCAAGCCGCTTCCAAGGTCGTGCTGCGGTCTTTCAGTGGTAAAATCCGCCTCAAGCAACGCTAAATCGTAACGTCTGAACAGCACATAGTCCTGGGGGAAAGGGCTCGCCGGCCTTGGGCCATCGCCTTGTCTTTCGGACCATCTCGGGCCATCGGAATGACCGCCATGGGAGTGCGCGCCGTGTTTCTTGTTGGATTCATGGGCTCGGGCAAGAACACCGTCGGGCAGGAGCTTGCGCGCCGGCTCGGGTGGGATTTTATCGATCTCGACGCGCGTATCGAAGCCCGCGAGCGGCAGAGCGTTCCAGAGATTTTTCGCAACCGGGGGGAAACCGCCTTCCGTGGGGCTGAAACGGCCGCGCTGCGCGACCTTACGACCTCGCTGGGGCGCGACAGCGTCGTAGCGCTTGGCGGCGGGGCATTTGTCCAGCAGACGAACCGCGAGTTGCTCCGTGCGTGGCCGTCCGTGTTTCTGGATGCACCCGTCTCTGAGCTTTGGCAGCGCTGCCTCCAGCAGGAAGCCGACGGCGCCAGGCGTCCGCTGCGCAACGACCTCGAACAATTCGCGCGTCTGCACCAGGAGCGACTTCCTTTCTATCGTCAAGCGTTCATGGTGGTCGAGACTTCCGGGAAAGAGCCGGCCGACATCTGCCAGGAAATCGAGCGCGGGTTGCAGTTGGACTAATCCCCTTGGCCCATTACTGAAGACATTCGGGAAGCCGCTTTTGTACCGTAAGACAAGGGGTTTCTATTTAAGATCGAATCAGGCCTTCCTCAGTGAGTTCGGAGGCGAGCTTTAGAACAGGAGAGTCCCCAGTGAAGTTGCCGGTTCGGCTGATCAAATACCTTTTCGTGGTAGTTGTTGCCGCCCTTACTTGTTTTGCCCCAGTGCAAGCTTCGGCCGGCAAGGACCATGACAAGAATGAGAAAGAACACGGGGCGCAGGTCGTCGACTCCGGATCCTTCGGAGTATTCATGAGCGGCCATCGGGTAGGTACGGAAAAGTTTTCCATCGATCAGACCAATAGCGGCAGCGTGATCAAGTCCGAGTTCAGAACCGACAACGATCCCAAACAGGCCGTGCAGGAGTCGGTCCTGGAATTGACCGCGGGCGGAGATATACGCCGCTACGAATGGAAGGAACTGAGCCCCGGCAAAGGCCAGTCGGTTGTTATTCCGAATAATGAATTCCTTAACCAGAGGTGGAGCGCCGGTCCCGGCGAGAAAGAACACGAGCAGCCTTACCTGCTGCCGCACTCGACGAACATCCTTGATGATTATTTTTTCATTCACCGCGAAGTGCTCGTCTGGAGGTTTCTGGCAGCCACGTGTAAGCAGGAAAAAGGCCTCGTACAATGCCCCCTCAAGCAGCGGACACAGTTCGGAAGCTTGAACCCGCGCCAGCACGCCTCTTCACCGCTCAGCGCGGAATATCTGGGCCGAGAAAAGATCACCTACAAAGGCAACCAGGAGGAGTTCAATAAAGTCGAATTGAACATGGAGAGCGGGCGATGGTACTTATGGCTTGACGATCAGTTCAAAGTGATGCGCATCCTGATTGAGGGCGACAACAACACCGAGGTGGTTCGCGATTAAGGAGAAGGACACGGGGACGAACTTCGTGCCGTCAAAATAACCATTGACTCTTTTCGACTCACGGACGTCGCGGGTGCTGTTCACGCTCTTGCTCTTCGCCCTGGGTTTGGGCTTTCTTTACGCTGCCCGCCGGACGCTGATCCTGTTCCTGTTCGCTGTTTTCTTTGCCTACCTCGTGAATCCCCTGGTCGCGCGCCTGGATAAAGTTGTTCGTGGGCGGACGCGCGCCGTCGCGGTCATCTACCTCCTGCTCCTGCTGGCAGTAAGCCTGTTCTTCGTGCTGGCCGGCCCGAGAATCAGCCGGCAAAGCTCACGCCTGGTCGAAACGCTTCCCTCCCTGATGGAAAAAGCCAGCAATGGCCAACTTTCCGGCCCGATCGGGGACCTGGCAGCCCGCATCAGTGCTGAACGCGGATGGAGCGAGGCGACGCAAGCCCGCATTCAGGGTTTTCTCTACAACCATCGTGAGGGGTTGTCTAATTTCGCGCAACGCGTCGGCGTGCGCGTCGCCGAAGCCGTGCAAAATGTTTGGTTGCTGTTTCTGGTACCCATCCTGGCGATCTTTTTTCTGCGCGATGGCGACATGTTTCATGGAGTCGCGCTCGCGATGGTGCAGTCCCGGACGCAGCGCGAATTTCTGGAAAACGTGCTGAACGATCTGAACGAGATGCTGGCGCAATTCATTCGCGCCCAATTAACGCTGGCCGCCTTATCGTTTGTCGCCTATGCATCGATCCTAGGAATCATGCGCTTCCCCTTCGCCCTCATGCTCGGGACAGTGGGCGGCGTGCTGGAGTTTGTTCCCGTCGTTGGTCCGCTGGTCGCGGGCGTTGCCATGGTGATTGTGGCCGTTCTCACCGGCTATCAGCATGTGCTGCTGCTCGTCATGTTCCTGGTCATCTGGCGGATGGTGCAGGACTATGTGATCTCTCCGCGCATTATGGGAGCGAGCGTGGAACTGCATCCGCTGGCTGCGCTTTTTGGGATTCTGGCGGGCGGCGAAATCGCCGGCGTGCTGGGCGTTTATCTTTCCATTCCGGTGATGGCCAGTTTGCGAATTGTCTGGCGGCGCTGGCGCCTCTACGCCGAAAAGCGTAAGTTTGGGCCGCTCAACGAGTACATTCCGCACGAAATCAGCCACGAGCGAAGTTGAGCCCAACGGTTGAAGTTGCAGGGCGCTGGAGGGCGATGCGGCGAGACGCCGCCAACGATAGCCGGCGGGACGTCGGCGCTACTCTCTAGGTCTGAGTTAACCGTTTGACTGAACAACCCAGCCCGAATTTTCCCTTGGTATAAAATTACAACTTACCTTCTCTTCAAAATATGTCGAACAAATTACCTGTAGGAATTCTCGGTGCCACCGGCATTGTCGGGCAACGTTTTATTCAAATGCTGGAACACCATCCCTGGTTCGACGTGGCCTGGCTGGCGGCTTCCGACCGTTCCGAAGGCCATCCCTATGCCGAGGCTGCGCGCTGGCGGTTGAAGACTGCAATTCCGGACCGAGTTGCCGAGCATGACCATTGCGCCGGCCAAGCCTGACGGCGCGCCGAAGATTATTTTTGCCGCACTCGATGCCTCGATCGCGCGCGAACTGGAACCGCAATTTGCCGATGCGGGCTGCGCCGTCGTTTCGAACTCCAGCGCGCTGCGTATGCAGTCTGACGTGCCGCTCGTCATTCCCGAGGTAAATGGCGACCACATCGCGCTCATCGAAACGCAGGCCTGGCGACGCAAGTCCAAGGGCTTCGCGGTCACCAATCCCAACTGCTCGGCGATTGGACTTGTTCTCGCGCTCGCTCCGCTGCATCGGCATTTCGAGTTGGAAAGCGTTATGGCCGTAACGATGCAAGCTGTCAGCGGCGCGGGATATCCCGGCGTCGCATCGCTCGACATCCTCGGGAACGTTATTCCCTACATCAAGAATGAAGAAGAAAAGATGGAGGAGGAGACGCAGAAATTACTCGGCACGCTCAACGGCGGGAGCATCATCCCCGCGACCTTCGCGATGAGCGCGCAATGCAATCGCGTAGCGGTTGAAGACGGACACACGGAGTCGGTGTCGGTGCGCTTCAAAAAGAAAGCCAAGGCGGAAGAAATTATGGCCGCCTGGAATGAATTTTCCACGGAGCCGCAGCGTCTGCGCTTGCCGAGCGCGCCTGAGAAGCCTGTTGTTTATCTGACGGCGCCCGATCGTCCGCAGCCGCGCTTCGATATCGATCTCGGCGGAGGTATGACCACTGCGGTCGGCCGCCTGCGACCGTGCAATGTGCTCGAATGGAAATTTACTATCCTCTCGCACAATACGATCCGAGGCGCGGCGGGCGCGGCGCTGCTCAATGCCGAGCTTCTGAAGGCCAAGGGCTATCTGGGATGACGAACTTCTTCGCCCCAGAGACACAGAGACACAGAGAGAACCAAAGAATTTGTTTTTTCTCTCCGCCTCTGTGTCTCTGTGGTGTATTCACGTACTCTGTTCGCGGGGACCTCCGCCCATGATTGTCATGAAATTCGGCGGGACGTCCGTGCAGGACGCCAAAGCCATCGACCGCGTCGCCCAGATCGTGCAGGGCCGGCTGGCCGATCGTCCGGTCGTGGTCGTCAGCGCTATGGCCAAGGTCACCGATTCCCTGCTCGCCATGGGCAAGGCTGCCGGCAGCGGAGATCGCAAGTCCGCCCTCAAGATGGCGCGCGCCCTCCGCGAACGCCACTACGAAACTGCCGGAGAGCTTCTCGGCACCGCGCTGTTCACCGAATTTCACAGCGACCTGGGCGCCGACTTCGAGGATCTTGACGAGCTTCTTCGGGGCATCGGCGCGGTGGGCGAGATCACTCCCCGTACGTATGATTACGTTGCATCTTTTGGCGAAGTGCTCTCCAGCAAGATCGTAGCGGCGGCGTTTATCGCGCACGGTCTGCCGGGAGCGCACGTAGACTCGCGCCAGTGCCTGCTTACCGACAGTTCGTTCACTCGCGCAATCCCACAATTCGAAGAGACCAACGAGCGACTGAAGAAAAAAGTCGCGCCCCTCATCGAAGCCGGGAGCGTTCCGGTCATGGGCGGATTTATTGGGTCAAATCGCGCCGGGATCACCACTACCATCGGCCGCGGCGGATCTGATTTTTCCGCCGCTATCTTCGGCGCCGGACTGGGCGCGCAACGAATCGAAATCTGGACTGATGTCGATGGCATGATGACCACCGACCCGCGCCTCTGCCCCGACGCTCGCCGCATCAAGGTCATCAGCTTCGACGAGGCCGCCGAGCTTGCGTACTTTGGGGCGAAGGTTCTGCACCCGGCGACGGTGCTGCCAGCAATTCAGCAAAACATTCCCGTCTATGTTCTTAATTCGCAAAACCCGACTTGCGAAGGCACCAAAGTCACCGCGCGGGCGCCGCGTTGCAAAAATATTTTCAAGGCTATCGCGCTGAAGAAGAAAATCACGCTCGTGGAAGTCGCCGCGCCCCGCCGCCTGCTCGTCCATGGATACCTCAAATCCATCTTCGAGCTTTTCGATCAACACAACGTCGCGGTCGATGTCGTCTCCACTTCCGAAGTCAGCGTGTCTGTCACTGCCGAGACGAACGAATCGATCCCGGCGCTTGCCGCCGACCTGGCGAAGCTGGCCGACGTGAAGTACGAAGGCCGCAAAGCCATTGTCTGCCTGGTCGGCGTGAACCTGCGCGAAACTCCCGGCATCGCCGCCAAAGTCTTCGGCCTGCTGGAAGACGTGAAGATCCGCATGATCTCGCAGGGCGCCTCGGAAATTAATTTGACGTTTGTGATTGAAGAGGACGATGCTACCGAAGTGATCCGCCGCCTTCATCACGCGTTCTTTGCGGAAGTAGATCCGGAAGTGTTCGCGTAAAATCGTTGTACCGCCGAGGCGCCGAGTCCGCGGGGAAAATCCGGAACCAAATGTTTGAATCAATTGCCTTCCATGAGAATGCCGGTCTATGTCAAGTAAAACGTTGACGACTGGATGTTTCTGCTGTGGCTGTTGCCCTTCATAACATTCACCTTCCCTCCTAGTTGAGGCATTGTGCAGAGCGGCCCGGAGCCGTCAAGGGCGCGTTCTGTGCGGCGACAGCGAACCCTTGACGGCGAGGACCGATCTGCCACCCTTCCCCTAGGAGGGAAGGTGGGCCGATGATGCGCTGGATCGTCTTGTCCGATCAAGCGCGGTTCCCCAAAGCTTCGCTTGTGCGCTACTACTACTGTCGCCACCCTTCCATCCGCACTCTCGATGAGCGTTTCTTCGCTCGGTGCAAGTTGGGTGTTCTCGTTTCAGTCGGTGCTGCCACCTGATTTTCGACCTTTCGTCCATCTCTCGATGGAAGTGGGCCAGGCAATTGACGCAGTCACCGAAACCCGGCGCTTAAACTTTGGGACTCTCGCATTCTTAAATTTCTTGCATCGAAACTACGCCGCCGCCGGCAACACGACTCCTCGCTGGTTCCGCAGCGGTTCGTATGCTTCTCCACTCACCCACAACCGATGCAACAGCACTGCCAGCTTGCGCGCCACCGCGATCACCGCTCGTTTCTTCCCATTCTTTCCCCCGCGCTCCGCCAGCTTCAGTCCCCACCGTCGCAGATCGCAGTCCGCTCCAAACGGTCCCAGAATATGGTGCGCCCCCTGCACCAGCAACGTTCGCAGGTACCGATCTCCCTCCTTACTAATATGTAGTTGCGGTTCACTCTGCCCCGAGTTCCTCCGTCCTGGTTGTAACCCGACATAACACCCCGCATCCCGACTCTTGCTAAAACGATGTGCATCTTCCAGCGTCAGCACATAGGTCAACGCAATCAACGTCCCCACTCCCTTCACCTGTTTCAGTCGCGCCACCTCCGGGTAACTCTGCTTCGCGATCTGCTCAATGCGCTCGTTGTATTCCACAATCCGTTCGCTCAGCGACTCGATCGCTCCCAGCAACGGTTCCAGCGCCGCTTGCAACTCCGGACTCAGCTCCTGCGCCTTCACCGGGTTCATGTTCCGTGGATTGCAGCCACGCAACCGTTCTCCGTAAGACTTCGTTACTCCTCGCGCCGTGTTGATCAGCGACGTCCGCGCTCGTACCAAACCCGCTCGCGCCCGGATCGCCATCAGATCTGCCTGGGCTTGCGCGCTGCGATGTTTCACCGGCGCCAGCAACTTAGGATCGATCCGCACCAGCCGCGCCAGCATTCGCGCGTCCAGCCGATCATCCTTTTTTCGACTCTCTCCGATCAAGCGCACATTGCGCGCATGCGCCACGATCACTTCGTGCCCCAGTTCACTCAATACCCGACTCACCCAGGGCGAGTGTGTCCCCGTTTCTAGCGCCAGCCGGCTGCGCGGCAGCCCACCGAATACTTCCTTCATCGCCTTCGGCGTACTCGCCACTTTCTGTTCCAGAACTACTTCTCCCGCTTCATCCAGCACGCAGTACCAACTCCAGCGGTCGCCCAGATCCAGCCCGATTGTTAGTTTCTGAATTACAACTTTTTCGTCCTTCTTTGCCGTCACGGTGTTAATCTTTTTCATTGCCGGTCTCCTTTATCTCCTTGCGCCTCGAGCGCGTCGATAATTTGGGAGCTTATCGCATCCCGTCGGAGACCGGCATTCTCATCCCATCTGGTTTTCTTGGCGACCTCGGTGTCCCAACGGCGAACAGATCTTCTATGAATCTTCTGATCCTCGGCCGCGGCAAGACCGGCTCACTCGTGGCGGACCTGGCCCGAGAACGCCGTCACCACCTGCAAGTCCTCGGCGGGGCCGACAACGCCGCTGCCTGCTCCCTGACTCTTGAATTCCTCGCCCCATTCAACGCGGTCATCGATTTCACCACGCCCACCGCTGTCGTCGGTAACATCGAGGCCTGCATCCGCGCTCGCAAGAGTATCGTTATCGGCACCACCGGGTGGTATGACCAACTTCCGCGCCTTCGCGAGCTCGTACTTGCCGCGAAAACTGGCCTTCTTTACGGATCGAACTTTTCCATCGGGGTCAATCTGTTCTTCGAGATTGTCCAATCCGCTAGCGCCGCCATGAACTTCGACTACTCCGGGCAGATTTTCGAGCGTCACCATGCGCAAAAAAAAGACGCGCCCTCCGGCACCGCGATGACGATGCAAAAGATTATTCGCGATTCGACCGCTCAGGAATTGGAGATTGTCTCCTTTCGCGAAGGTGACGCTGTCGGCATGCACGAACTGGTTTTTAATTCTGCGGCCGATCGAATCTATCTTTGCCATGACGCCAAATCCCGTCGTGGATTCGCGGAAGGCGCGGTCCGCGCCGCGGAATGGATCGTTGGCAAATCCGGCGTCTACGACTTCCGCACAATCTGGCGCGAGCTGTAACCGCGGCACGCGGCGATTCGGAAGCCCTGACAAGATTACCCGGCACTGGTGCTACGATATTAGCGGGATCCGCCTCTTCCGCAGACGGAGCAGATTTGACATGGCCGTCGCAATCCTACTCGTCGCGATCGCGATTCTGCTCTACACGAGTCATCCCAAGCGCGACTACACTTTAAGCGCGGCCCTGCTGATCGTAGCCTTTACCTGGCTGGCGATCGAGATTCATCTCCTTCGCCTTGTTCAGGACTTGGTCGCGCTCGCGGTGAAGAATTGGGTCGATGTCTTATTTGCCTTGGCGGCCGCGCTCCTGTTGGTCGTGCCCTCGCTCATGCTGTACATCGCCATCCGCGATCAGATCGATAATCGCGCCGTAGCAGGTGCCGGCCACCACTCCCCCGGACAAATTCGCAACACGGTCCTTAATAAGTTCGAGCAGCGGGTCGCCACGCTGATGGCCCTCGGCTACGGACGAACCCAGGCTGAAGCCATTGCCCTCCAGCAAATGAAGCGCGACATGAACCATCATCCTGCCGTCAGAGAAACCTCAAAACATCACGCATAAATAAATTCAGCACCGAAACCGCCCGGCTAGCCCGCCGTACAAATTCGCCCATGAACTGACACCTGACACCTGCCTTTATTCGGCGTTATCCTTAGAATCATGCAACTCAGAGGCTGTGGTACAGCACTAGTGACGCCGTTCTCCGTCGACGGCGCGATCGACGAATCTGCGCTCCGCAATCTGGTCGCCTGGCAAGTCGACTCGGGTATCGATTTTCTGGTTCCCTGCGGCACCACGGGAGAGACGCCCACGCTCTCTCACGACGAGTGGCTGCGCGTCATCGACGTAACGATTGAAGTCGCCGCCGGGCGTGTGCCCATTGTCGCGGGAGCGACGTCCAACTCCACGAGCGATGCGGTCGCGAAAGCGAAAGACGTCGCGGCCCGCCCCGGCGTAGATGCGATTCTGACTGCGTCGCCCTACTACAACAAGCCGACGCAGGAAGGCCAGTATCGGCACTTCCGCGCGATTGCCGAAGCGGTCGACAAGCCGCTGATTCTGTACAACGTTCCGGGCCGAACTTCGGCCAACATCGAACCCGCAACATTGGCGCGGCTGAGCGAGGTGCCGAACATCGCCGGCGTAAAAGAAGCGAGCGGCAATATTGCGCAGATCGCTGAAGTGCTGAATCTTGTTCCCGAAACTTTTCTGGTCTTCTCCGGCGACGACGCCATTACACTACCGGTGATCGCGCTCGGCGGAGTCGGCATTGTCTCGGTAGCGTCCAACGAAATTCCGCGCGAGATGGCGGACATGACGCGCGCGGCGCTCGCTAACGATTGGCAAGCTGCCCGGACTCTTCAACGAAAATATCTACCCCTCATGCAAGCGAACTTCATCGAATCGAATCCACTGCCGGTGAAGGCGGTGCTGGCGATGATGGGTAAGATCCAGGAAATCTATCGCCTGCCGCTCCTTCCCATGCGCCGCGACACACGCTCGAAGCTCCAGAAGATTGCCACCGATGTTGGACTCCTGGTTCGCACAGCCACGCCTGCCGCAGCGACCGAATATTACGTGTACGAAAGCTGGGCGGCCGGACCGCATAAAGTCATCCTGCACCGCGCATCATGCGGACAGTGCAGTTCGGGCAAAGGACGTCCGTCTGGCCATGATCCAAATCACTCCCGGTGGCATGGGCCATTCGCGAATCCCGGCGCAGCGCGGGAGGCGACGCATCAGTTGCCGGGAGTGCTGATTCGCAGCGAATGCAAATGCGTGGGGTGAAGAGCAGTTGCGAGCTTCGTGCCACGAGCCGCGAGCTTAAAGCAAGCGAATCGATGGGTCATTATCCCGGCCCCTGTCGATTGTCCATTGCATCACTACAAGTCGCAGTTTGACTACCTATGTCCGATTCACAAGAGTTGAAGTCTCCCATCGAACGCCTGTACGCATCCGCGACTATCGCAGATATGGCTGAAGCCCGCCGCATCTTCGCTGGCTTCCGCGCTCGCCTCACGCGGGGCGAAATTCGCGCGGCCGAAAAAGTCGTGGACGACAAAGGCGGGTCTCGCTGGACCACGAACCCGTGGGTCAAGCAAGGCATTCTTCTTGGCTTCCGCCTCGGCGAACTCAAAGAAATGTCCGACGGCGACGTTCTCGCCTTCGTCGACAAGGACACATTTCCTGCCCGCCGTCTGACGCTCTCTGACCGCGTGCGCCTCGTTCCCGGAGGCTCGTCCATCCGTGAAGGCGCCTACGTCGCGCCCTCCGTTATCTGCATGCCGCCGATGTTCATCAATGTGGGAGCCTACGTTGACGAAGGCACGATGATCGACTCTCACGCCCTGGTCGGCTCGTGCGCGCAGATTGGCAAGCGCGTTCATCTGAGCGCCGCGGCGCAAATAGGAGGCGTGCTCGAGCCAATCAATGCCGCGCCCGTCATTATCGAAGACGATGTTCTAGTCGGCGGCAACTGCGGCGTCTACGAGGGCACGCTGGTTCGCGCGCGCGCCGTGCTCGGAGCCGGCACAATTCTTACCCGGTCGACCCCGCTCTACGATCTGGTGCGGGGCGAAGTTTATCGCGCCACTTCCGAGCATCCGCTTGAAGTTCCGGAGAATGCCGTCGTGGTCCCCGGCTCCAGAGCCGTGACCAAAGGGAAGGGCAAGGCGGGCGAATGGGGACTGTCACTCTACACGCCTGTCATCGTCAAGTATCGCGATGAGAAAACCGAGCGCGGGATTGAACTTGAGGAGTGGCTGCGGTAGGTTGCGATTCGTTTTTGTGTTGCAAACGTGGGATTGCCGTGGGTACTTGCTTAGCGCTCCCGCAACAATCTTTTTACATTTCTCTGACAACTTTCTTCCTTCGCCGCGTCAAAATGCGAGAGTTGGACCTCGGGCCAAATCTTCCACAACCGAAGGCGAATCATGAAGGCCGCCATTTCGCGTCTGAGTCTTTGCCTGCTTCTCCTGGTCGCCATATCTGCTTTCTGCTTCGCGCAAACCTACACGATGACCGATCTTGGCACGCTTTCCGGCATGGACTACAGCGTCGGCCGCGCCATCAATGCCAGCGCGCAGACCACTGGTGCTTCCGGCAAAAACGGTAGCAACATTGCGCACGTCTTCATAAACACGGCGGGCGCATTCGAGGATCTCGGCACGCTTGGAGGTCCAACCGGCATCGGTAACGGCATCAATGCGTCGGGCCAGGTCGCTGGATATTCCGTCAACTCCCACAATGCTTATCGTGCCTTCATCTCACAGGACCAAGGTCTCGTTGATATTGGTGACCTCGGTGGCGGTTCGGCCGTGGCCTATGCCATCAACGACGCCGGTGACGTGGTCGGGTCCGCGGTCACCAAAGATGGAAGCAACCACCCGTTCCTCTACAGCAACGGGGTGATGACCGACCTCGGCACTTTGGGATCGCCTGACGGAAATAATTGGTGGAACAGCGCGCAGGGCATCAACAGCTCCGGCGTCATCGCGGGCACATCGTACGATGCTCAAGGCAACTTCTTCGGATTTATCTGGAGAAACGGGGAGATGACTAAGTTGGGCACGCTCGGCGGACCATGGAGCGAGGCGTACGCCATCAACAATGCCGGCCAGGTAACTGGAATTGCTTACAAGAAGAACGGAAACGCCCATGCCTTCATCACCAAGGCCAATGGCAAGCTCAAGGATCTCGGCGTGATTGATGGCAAGTACAGCACAGTCTGGGGATTTGCCATTAACGACGCAGGAGTCGTGGTGGGACAGTCCACATACCAGGACTTCTACCACGCCTTCGTCTACGACGGGAAGATCAAAGACCTGAATAAGCTGATTCCGAAGGATTCGGGATGGCTGCTGTATGAAGCTCGCGGCATCAACAATGCCGGACAGATTATCTGCAGCGGCATAAACGGCGCTGGCGCACAGCATGCCTTCCTTCTGACGCCGCAGTAAGGGTGAGGTGCCGGGCCTACTCTGAGGCTCTGGGACATAGCCAGTCAGTCTGCAACCGTCAGCAACTAGGACAGCCGGGCGGCCGACGAAGCAGCTGCCAGTTGAGCCTGCTCCTCGGCTAATCGTCGCCGAGTTTCCTGATGCTTCTGGCGGAAATGCGCTTGCGCCCGGTGACCCCAAGCGCGAACGAAGTAATAATTCAGCGCGCAGCCAATCGCAGAGCTGGCAACCGGAATCAACCTTCCCGCCCATTTCTCCACGACTTCCGCGCTGGCCTGGGCCGCAATGCGCTGGATCACCTTCGGCACAAAGCGGTTCACCACTTCTTTTTCGACCAGTTCGCGACTGATGTCCACGCCCGCCGCGCTCGCCGCCGCAATCCATAACTCGGCGATCTCATCGTCGCTGTTGATTTCGAATCCATAAATCAGGCTGAGCTTCTGGATGGTGCGCATGGTGATCGCGGAGAGAATGCCGAGGTCCGGCACGATAGTGAGAATCCCGCCAAGCCCAAAACCTGCGCCCTCGGCGGCCGCCATCTTCATGCCGCCGCGAATCACCGATTCGGCGACATCGTCGAGGCGCGACATCTCTACCGAATAGACGCCATGGAAGGTAACGATGGGCAAGCCGTATGCCGCGCGCAGTTGGAAAAGAAAGCGCTCCGGATCGACCTTTACGGTCCCGTAAGCACGAGTTAAGCCGCCGCGAATCGCATCTTCAGTGCGCCGGCGCAGCCAGGATTTCTTCTCTTCCGCCATCGCTGAGTCAAGTTTAGCAGCCCGAGTAACCTGGTTGAGATTTGTGGCCGAGACCCGGCTTACCACGCCGCCGGCGGCTCGCTGGGGCACAGCGGACCTGCCTCAACGTGGCCGTGTGCTAGCATCAATTCTTCGATGCCAACTGGAAAGCTGCACATAGTTCCGCTCGGCGGCATGGGCGAATTCGGCATGAATTGCATGGCCATTCGCTATGGGGACGACATCATTGTCGTCGATGCCGGCCTCATGTTCCCCGAAACCGAGTTGCTCGGGGTCGATATCGTCGTCCCCGACATTTCTTATCTGCTCGAAAATCGCGCGCACGTGCGCGGCATTATCCTCACGCACGGCCATGAGGATCACATTGGCGGACTGCCGTGGATTCTCGGCGAACTCAACGTTCCGGTCTGGGGAACAGAGTTCACGCTCGCCTATGTCGAAGACAAGCTCGACGAGCACCAACTTCTCGACGATGCCGATCTCCGCGAGATGCGTGCCGGTGACCGGTTCAAGGTTGGCCCCTTTACGATTCATCCTCTTCAGGTAACGCACAGCCTGGTCGATTGCGTCGCGCTGGCCGTTCACACGCCGCTCGGCGTTGTGCTGCACACGGGCGATTTCAAGGTCGATCCCACCCCCACGGACAACCGGCTCTTCGATCTGCATGGATTCGCGGAGTATGGCAAGGAGGGCGTGCTCCTCCTGCTGCAGGATTCGACTAACGTCGAGCGCAAGGGCTATACGCCGAGCGAACGCGCGGTGCATCGCAAGTTTGAGGAAATCTTCGTCCGTACGAAACGCCGCCTGTTCGTCTCCTGTTTCTCGTCTTCGATTCATCGAATCAAACTCACCGTCGATATGGCTCGCGAGCACGGGCGCAAGATCTGCTTCATTGGCCGGTCGATGAATAACTCCTCGGAGATTGCGGAAGATCTCGGCTATGTCAACATTCCCGAGGGCATGCTCATTCATCCCGGCGAGATGAAGAACTTTCCGCCTGAAAAAGTGTGCGTGATGATCAGCGGAACGCAGGGCGAGCCGATGTCGGCGCTCTCGCGCGCCGCGGTTGATAGTCACAAGCACGCCAAGATCGAAAAGGGCGACACCGTCGTTCTCTCGTCGCGCATCATTCCCGGCAACGAAAAAGCTATTTACCGCATGATTGACCATCTCTTCCGCCGCGAAGCGTTTGTCGTGTACGACGACGGCTCTTACCCGCCGGTGCACGTCAGCGGACATGCCAGTCAGGAAGAATTGAAGCTGATTATTAATCTCGTGCGGCCGAAATATTTCGTCCCCATTCATGGGGAATACCGGCAGCTCAAGCTGCACGCAGAGCTTGCGGGCACCATGCGCGGGGCGGTCGGCAACGTGATGCTTATCGAAAGCGGCGACGTGCTGGAAATTGATGAGCTGGGTGCGCGCAAGGCGGGACGCGTGAATGTGGGCCGCGTCTGCATCGACTCTGGTTCACGAACCGACGTGGTGGAAGACCTGGTCATTAAGGACCGTCGCCATCTGAGCGAAGACGGTTTTGTCATGCCGATTATCGCGATTAATAAACTTACCGGGCGCGTCGAGTCGGCGGCCGAAATAGTGACGCGCGGATTTAATCCAGGAGACAACGGAGTAATGGAACGCGCCCGCGAGATTGTCATGGAAACGCTCGATGCCTCGAGCGCTGAAGAGAAAGCGGACTACGGCGTGATTAAAGAAAAAATCCGTACTGACTTGAAGCGCTACATCTCTCGCCAGACGCAGAGGCGGCCGCTGATCATGCCGGTGATACTAGAGATTTGAGCTTGGAACTAAGCTCAGCATTCCTTAGATCAAGGGATTCTTCAGATCAAGGGATTCTTCCACCGCAGACCTGGAAAGCGAGCAAAATCCCGATCCGACGTGTGCAACACGCCGCCATACTCAATTGTGAGGGCCGCGATCTCCGCGTCCGTAGCCAGCGCACCCGAGGCGCTGCCTTCCACCAGCAGTCGCCGCAGTATCGACCAGTGCCGCTCGCCAGCCGTCAGTATTCGTACATTCGGTGACTGGAGCCAGTCGTCAACCACCTGCGACGCCTGCTCCACCGTGGCGCGCATCCCCGATAGCCGCTGATTGGTAACCACCCGCAGAAACGCCAATATGCTCTGCCACGGCAACCCTACCACTTCTGTGCTGGAGAGCGTGTTCGCCAACCATGCGGCGCTTTTTTTGTGGTGGGCTGAGGAGGAATTGTAGGAATAGATCAACAGATTGGCATCAACGACGATCACCGGTGCTCCGGCCCTTCCAGGTATTCCAGGAATTCTTCGGTCTTTTCAAAATCAGGCAGTCCGAGGTTCCACGGCTTCACCACAAACGGCTTGCGGGCCGGCTGCTTCGAGGCAGTCAGTCCGAGGCGCAAGAATCGATTGACGACCTGCTTGAAAGACTCACCCGATTTGCGGGCTTCCTTTTCAAGCAGCCTGGCCACATCGTCGTCGACAGTAAGGGTCGTTCGCACATCATGATGATACCAATATGACATCTCGATGTCAACTTGATTGCATCATGATGTCGTTTTCCCGCTGGTTGCAAAAAAAGCGTGGGCAGGGCACTCTGAGAGAGCCAACTCATGGTTTCTCTGCAAGACATCCACGCCGCCCAGTCCCTTCTGCGGGGCATTGCCGTCCGCACTCCCCTGTTCGAATGGATGGGCGTCACCGCCAAACGCAAGCTCTTCCTGAAGCTTGAAAACCTTCAGCCGATCGGTGCATTCAAGCTCCGCGGAGCTTACAACAAGGTCGCTTCCCTCAGCGACGACGAGCGACGCCGCGGCGTGATCTCGTATTCGAGCGGCAATCACGCGCAAGGAGTGGCCTACGCGGCGCGCGCCTTGGGACTAAAAGCTATCATCGTTATGCCCAGCAATGCGCCGAAAAATAAATCGGAAGCGACTGCGGCTCTGGGCGCCGAAATTGTCACCGTCGGCCCCGGCAGCGAAGAGCGCCGTGTGCGCGCCGAGGAGCTTGCCGCCGAGCACGGGTACGTTATCGTTCCTCCTTACAATGACGAGAAGATCATCGCGGGCCAGGGCACTGTGGGCCTTGAAATTCTTGAAGACATGCCCGACGTCGAAACCGTACTTGTTCCGGTCGGAGGCGGCGGGCTCATTAGCGGAATCTCTGCGGCTATCAAACTCACCAATCCTGCGATCAAGGTCATCGGCGTCGAGCCCGAGCTTGCTGGCGACGCACGCGCCAGCCTTCAGGCCGGCCAGGTCGTCTCTTTCCCTCCCGAGCAAGTTTCGCAAACTCTTGCCGATGGACTGCGCACTCAGAGCGTGGGGGAAATCAATTTCGCGCATATCCGCGCCTATGTCGATGACATCGTCTATGTCAAAGAAGCTGAGATTCGAGAGGCGGCGCGCGCGCTCAGCGCGAATCCAAAAACCGTGGCTGAGCCGAGCGGCGCGGTGAGCGTGGCCGCTTTCATGTTCAATTCCGCCGAATTGCCACGGACACGAAACAACGTCGCGGTGATCAGCGGCGGAAACATTGATCCGCAATTCCTTGCCGAGCTTCGCCGGACCTGATCCAAAACGCACAATCATTGACCACAGGGTACACGGAGGAGCACAGGGGAAAGCTCCAAATGTACAATGCTGCCTTCCTAACTCCGGAGGCTCGTTGAACCGCTGGCTCGAACAGTTCTTTCAGCTCTCTCAACATCACACGAACGTTCGCCGCGAAGTGGTTGCCGGACTGACCACGTTCTTCACGATGTCGTACATCGTGGCCGTCAATCCTGCGATTCTTAAGTCCGCGGGAATGCCCGTCGGAGCCTCGCTCACCGCGACGATTCTGACCTGCATTTTCGGCACTCTGCTGATGGCCTTCTATGCCAACCGCCCCTTCGCCATCGGGCCTTACATGGGCGAGAACGCGTTTATTGCCTTCACCGTAGTTCGCGTCCTCGGGTACACCTGGCAGAGCGCGCTCGGCGCGGTATTCGTAGCCGGAGTGCTTTTCACTCTGATGACGCTCTTCCGGCTTCGCCAGTGGGTGGTTGAGGCCGTTCCGCCGACGCTGCGCTACAGCTATGCCGTGGGCATCGGATTGTTTCTCACTTTCATCGGGCTCAATCAAACCGGCATCGTCACCATCGGATCTCCTGGCGCCCCAGTACGGCCTGGACATCTCACTTCGCCAGCAATACTGCTTGCGATTTTCGGATTTTTGCTGATCATCGTGCTGACCATTCGCCGCGTCCCGGGCGCGATTCTTGCGAGCATACTGGTCACTGCTTTACTGAGCTTCATTCTGGGCGTTTCACCCGCGCCCGCTACCTGGGTCAGCCTTCCACCCAGCCTGGGGCCAGTCTTTATGCAGTTTGATCTGCACAGTCTCGTGAGTTGGGGATTTTTTCCGGTCGTTCTCACCATCCTCATCATGGCCTTCGTTGACACGATGGGAACTCTGATCGGGGTTTCGGCGCGGGCGGGATTCCTGGACGAGAACGGGAATCTGCCGCAGATCGAGCGGCCGATGATGGCCGACGCCTTGGCAACGACGTTTGCCGCGGTGATCGGAACCACGACTTCGGGCGCTTATATCGAGTCTGCCACTGGGGTCGAAGCTGGCGGCCGCACCGGATTGACATCAGTCATTACTGCGCTTTGCTTCGTGGGAACGCTGTTTTTTGCGCCGTTTATCTCCGTAATCCCGCCCCAGGCCTACGGGCCGGCGCTCATTTTCGTAGGCTTGCTGATGCTTACGCCAATCACGCGTATTCCGTTCGACGACCTTAGTGAACTCGTTCCCGCGTTCGGCGTGATCGCGCTGATGGCCTTCACGTACAACGTGGGAATCGGCATGACGGCGGGCTTTGTGCTCTATCCGTTCTGCAAAATCGTGGCTGGGCGGTCGCACCAGCTCCGGCCCGCGCTCTGGGTATTGACCGCACTTTCGGTGCTGTTCTTCGTTTTTTACCCTTATTCCTGATTTCTGTGAGGTTGAGGGGGGCAGCTGGGTTCACTGAATCCAAAATCACGCGTATCGAATGAGGTGACTCTCCGGCGAGAAACTGGACTTGAGGAGGTTCGGGTCCAAAAAGCCTCAAAGTTTGGCGGCAAATAAGAAGCGCCCCGGATTATGAAATCGCGGGACGCCCGAACAGCCCTCCCCCAGAACTGCTCCCCCCCAAGATAGGGCAGCTGCATCCCTGACGGAATACCACCTTTGGGGGGTGGTATGGCACAAAAGAACCACTTGATAAAATCCATTACTTTGGTACTATTCTCCAACTGCTGTCGGTAACTTGCCAGCCGCGTCTGGTTCTGGATGGCGTCTTTCAGGCTTTGCCAGTGAGACTTTCCCCCCGCAATTCTGAACCTTAGTGATGTTCACTCCACGTTGCGGCTAGAGGATAGCAGTTTCGGTTTCCCTTCGTCTTTGGGAATGCGATTGTTGCTAGTGTGCAGACGTTTGCAGCTCGGAACTTGGGGTTTGGACATAAATTCCTTGTATGTCGCTGATAAGTAATATCGATGACCACTGGGGACATGTGGAATGGCAAGTGCTCTAGCGTACGTGGGCGACCTATACTCTTGGCTCGTAGACATGAAGCCAAGGATACGAACAAGCAGCGAAAATTTGGGAGGAACTAAAATGAGGCGAGTGGTAGTTCTAGCATTACTGGCACTGGCGTTGCCGATAGCCGCTTGGGCGGACGGTATCCAACTTGTAAACCAACGTGGGACAATCTCTATTTCTGATTCTGGTATCACCTCGAAAGGCTCGCAGCTGACGAGTTTTAACGGAATTCAAGCGCCTCCGGGACATTCCCTCGGTTCTGTCAGCTACTCGACCGGCGCGCTGATCAGCGGATCAATCGCTGCCGGCGGCGTCTTCTCGTCCGCTGGCTCGACCTTTGACGTCATTGGCAAGGGTAACTACGGCGAGCCGAAAGGCCCGATCTTCACTGGCGGCTTCACCGGCAATATCGATTGGACTTTGGTCAGCCATACCGGATCAAAATACGTCTTCACGCTGAGCGGCGACCTGGCCGGTCAGCTGTACAACGGCGTAATGGTGACTGGTACCACGACCCAGACTATTACTACCCACCCGGGACAGTTGAACCAGGGCATCGGGCACATCACTCTAGGCAATACGCAGCTGACGACCCCGGAGCCGGGAACTCTCGGCCTCCTCGGAACAGGGCTCCTTGGAATCGCGGGCATGTTCCGCCGCAAAAAGTCCTAGGCTAGCTTTACCGGTTCGCTCAAGACACTCACCTATTGCCCCGCCGCAAGGCGGGGTTTTTAATTGTCTGCCGGCGTCTTAAGGGAGGATTCTCAAGCGCCAGCCATCCGATCCGATCCTTCTGTTAGCCCATGCAGCCTTCGTTCTTCGGCGATCGTTCGTCGGCAATCCTTCGAGGGCGAATCCCTCCGGTTCGCAAAAGCGGTGATTACCGCCGTAACAGCCGCCCGGGGCTTTCACATTGACCTGGGGTTTGCCCAAACTCTACATTCAAATGAGGGAGGATCTATGAAGGATATCCATGAAGTATTGCGCCGCAAGCAGGCGCAGCACGCTCTTTTGGGCAAGCAGATTGAGATGTTGCAACAAGCTGCCGAAAAGCTGCGCGAGGTGGCTCCCTTGCTGGCCGAGAATGACGAAGAAGATACCGCGGTCCTCACCGAAGTGAGCGAGGAAAATGGCAAATCGATGGCCGCCACTGCCGGAGCCTCGGGCCCCACCTCCAAGACGGGCCGCAACGTTACGCCTCGTTGGCCGTAGAAGCATCGCAGGTGGACCTCACGCCGGTTCACCTGTGCTCGATCGTCGTCCCAATTGCTGATTCGGCAGCGTTGAACCCGGTCATTGGCATCTAATCCAAATTGTTTCGACCCAACAATCGACCGCGTCTATTCCGCTTTTCAAGAGGTTTCCTTTTAGCTTTCCTGCCCGGCATTTTTCCCAAGCGTTTTCTAATGCAATAGAATTGCTGATCGCGGCCTGACGGGAAGCGCTCCGCCCGCTGCCACGAAAACCAGCTCTCGCTAAGGTCGGTTCGTTGCCCAAACGTCTGATGATTCCCTTGATTGTTCTAGCGAGTATCTGCGGGCTGGCCATTGCGCCATTCTTTCGCTGGGGCAACCCGTCCGGGCATGACTTTGAGTTTCATATGTATTCCTGGATGGAGGTCCTCACGCAATGGCAGCAAGGTATCATCTACCCGCGCTGGGCCGCGCTCGCACATTGGGGATACGGCGAGGCGCGATTTCTTTTCTATCCGCCGGGTTCGTGGATGCTGGGTGCCGCGCTCGGCTCCATCCTGCCCTGGAAGATCGTGCCGGGGACCTACTGCTGGATCGTGCTTACCGGCGCCGGTGCCAGCATGTATGCCCTGGCGCGGCAGTGGCTTCGGCGCTCCGACGCGCTCTTTGCAGCCGCGTTCTATGCGGTCAATCCCTATCACCTGATGATCGTCTACTGGCGCAGCGCGTATGCGGAGCTGCTGGGGGCGATCCTCGTGCCTCTCAGTCTGCTTTGCCTGCTGAAGCTCAAACAGGACGGCGCTCGCCCGGTTCTCTGGCTCAGTATGACTCTCGCTGGCGCCTGGCTGGCTAATATTCCCGCGGCTGTGATGATCCACTATTCGGTGGCTGGACTCGCCGCAGTGATGGCCATACAGGAACGATCCGCGCGTCTCTTATTCAGGACTGCGCTAGCCGTCCTCATGGGCGCGAGCCTTGCTTCCTTTTTCCTCGTGCCAGCCGTCTACGAGCAGTCCTGGGTCAACATCGCCGAGCTCCTGTCTCCGGGGGTGATGCCGCAGGATAATTTCCTGTTCACCATGACCGCCAACGCCGACCACAACCGCTTCAATCTGCTGGTCTCGCTGGTGGCGTTGTCAGGAATAGCAGCGCTGGTCTTCGCTGCCTGGTTTGCGCGCCCGAACAAGAACAAAGAGAAAGATGCGGGTCGCGTCACTGACGTTCGCGCTAGTGAAGATCGCCTCAACAGAGACCAGGTCGACCGGCTGCCATGGACTCTGCTCGCCTCCTGGGGCACGGCAACGGCTTTTGTCATGCTGCCCTTCAGCAACTTGCTCTGGGAGCACCTGCCGAAATTCCGTTTCGTGCAGCTTCCCTTTCGGTGGCTGCTCTGTTTAAACGCGGCCCTGGCGGTGCTGCTGGCAGTCGCAACAAGACAGTCTTCGTCGAGATCCGCCGTCAGTACATGGACTTTGCGCGCGATCCTCTGTGCTTTCTTGCTCGCCATTCTGCTCATCGCCGGGCATCGCATTCAACCGCCCTGGTGGGATCAGTCCGCAGACATTCAGGAAATGGTTGACGCCGTCGCTGACGGGACCGGCTATGAGGGCACAGACGAGTACGTTCCAGTAGCAGCCGACCCATATGAACTTAACAAAGACTTGGGGCGAGTGAGCCACGAGAATGGATCGCCCATCAATGTTCGCAAGATGGAGTGGGGCGCGACCGAAAAGCGCTTCGACGCGCACGCCGATTTGGCGGAGAATCTCACGGTTCGCCTCTTCAACTACCCGGAGTGGAAAGTCACCGTCAACGGCAAACCCACCCAAACGCGGACATTGGAGGTAACGGGTTTGATGATCATCCCCGTCAAGGCTGGCGAAAATACGGTGCGCATTAACCTTGCGCGGACGCCGGATTGCCTCGCGGGAGAAATCGTTTCAGTAATCAGCCTCGGTGTGTTTGTCGGGGTCTGGATCAAGGCGCGATCGCCTCGCGCTAAGAAAGAAACTGCATGACGCTGCGCACCGTCCTTGTCGCAACCTCGAACACCGGGAAGTTGCGCGATTTCGCCGGAGCGGCCGTTGCCCACGGCATCGTCGTTGAATGTCTTCCGAACTTCGCGTCACTGCCACAGGTGATCGAAGACGGCGCGACTTTCGAAGCGAACGCGCGCAAGAAGGCCGAAGAATACAGCCGAGCCGCTCCCGGCAAGCTGGTGCTGGCAGACGACTCCGGTCTTGAGGTCGATGCGCTCAACGGCGCGCCCGGGGTGCATTCCGCCCGCTATGCCGCCCCCGAGCTCCAAAATAAAGAACCGCACGCAGCGGACGGCAATACCGACGACGAAGCCAACAACGCGCGTGTGCGGCGCGAACTGACCGGATTCCCCCCGGAAAAGCGCACCGCCCGATTCGTCTGCGTGCTGGCCGCAGCCCGCAACGGACGAACGCTGGCAACATTCCGTGGCAGTGCGGAAGGCATCATCCTCGACGCGCCTCGCGGAAAAAACGGCTTCGGCTACGATCCGCTTTTTTATTTTCCGAGTATTGGCAAAGCCTTTGCCGAGCTCTCCGCCGAAGAGAAAGCGAAATACAGCCATCGCGGCGCGGCATTTAGGAAATTCCTGGACTGGTATGAGATGAGTAACGCTTGCCAGAATCACGAATGAACCAAGAATCGCGAAATCTTTTCTTCCTTCCTGGCATCGTTTTAAACGTTATGATCAACAGGCGTCACCACCAAGCAAAGGCAGCAATAAACGTTCCGTTGTGAGCGCCGTCACATCCGGTTGTTTCATATTCCTCTAACTTACTGCTTTCCCAGTTTCTTGACGCGTACTCGCTTGCGCGCCGATAATGGAAGGTTTTCATCCCGTTTCCCGTAAGGAGCTGCCATCGTGGCCTCAGCCGCCAATTCCGTCGCTCCCATCCTTAAGCCCGGCGTAGCTCCCTTGCGCGCTGGTGAGGGCAATTCGTTTCTTCTACGGCGCTTGCATTCACTATCCGGCATCGTGCCCATCGGGGCGTTTCTGCTCGAGCACTTCATCTCCAACTTCGAATCCTTCCACGGACCCGAGGCGTACGGCAAGCAAGTCGCATTCCTGAACAGCCTGCCCTTCGTCCTTGCGATGGAGATTTGCTTCATCTGGATTCCGATCCTCTATCACGGCCTCTATGGGGTTTACATCTGGTGGCGCGGCGACTCGAACATCAGCGCCTACCCGTGGGAGGGCAACTGGCTTTACACCTCGCAACGCTGGACGGGCATCATCGCCTTCATCTACATAATTCAGCACACCTATTATTTGCGCTTCACCGGTGTGCACCTGCCCACGAACCCCATGGCCTCGTTCGCCAAGGTGCAGGGAGAATTCCAGCATCCCTGGATGATCGCGTTTTATGCGATCGGGATCGTCGCGGCCTCCTGGCATTTCGCCTATGGCGTGTGGCTCTTTTGCGCGAAATGGGGCATTACCACAGGCGAAATCGCGCGGCGACGCCTTGGTTATTTGTGCCTGCTGCTGGCGCTCGGGTTGATCGGTCTGGGTGCTGCCAGTATGTACGGATTCTTGAGCCATCCGTATCAGCCACTGGATTCGAATTCTTCACAAAACATCGTGATGATTAAGTGAGAGTGAAAAAAAGCGCTTTTGGGCGGCGCAGCGCTTTCGCGCCGCGATGAGGATTGCGTTTTGATCGGCGGCTTCGGCCGCTGAGGGAAATTTGATCTCGAAAGAATTTGAGCTTTCTCACCAGCTCAGATCGGACTTGTAAAGATGGCAGCTCCAAAAATCATCGTAGTCGGCGGAGGCCTGGCCGGTCTGGCCGCCGTAATCAAGATCGCCGAAATGGGCGGCGAGGTTGACCTCTTCTCGATCGTCCCGGTAAAGCGCTCGCACTCCGTCTGCGCGCAGGGCGGCATCAACGCAGCCAAGAACTTGAAGGGCGAAGGCGATTCCACCTACAAGCACTTCGACGACACCATTTACGGCGGAGATTTTCTGGCGAACCAGCCACCGGTCAAAGCGATGTGCGAAGCGGCCCCAGGCATTATCGATCTGCTCGACCGCATGGGCGTTCCCTTCAATCGCACTCCTGAAGGCCTGCTCGATTTCCGCCGCTTCGGCGGCACGCTCTATAACCGCACCGCCTTTGCCGGCGCGACCACCGGCCAGCAACTGCTCTACGCGCTCGACGAGCAAGTCCGCCGCTACGAGTCCGAAGGCAAAGTCAAAAAGTATGAGCACTGGGAGTTCCTCTCCGCCGTGCTCGACGGAACCCGCACCTGCCGCGGCATCTGCGCTATGGACCTCCGTACCATGGAGATTCGCACCTTCCCCGCTGACGCCATCATCATCGCCACCGGAGGCTGCGGCGCGATCTTCGGCAAGTCCACCAACTCGGTCGTCTGCACGGGGTCGGCGCAGTCGGCGCTCTATCAGCAAGGCTGCTACTACGCCAATGGCGAGTTCATCCAGGTCCATCCCACCTGCATCCCCGGCGAAGATAAGCTGCGCCTCATGTCGGAATCGGCGCGCGGAGAAGGCGGGCGCGTCTGGGTGCCGCGCACTCCTGGAGATAAGCGGGACCCGAAGTTGATTCCTGAGAAAGAACGCTGGTACTTTCTCGAAGAGTGGTATCCGAAATACGGCAATCTCGTTCCGCGCGACATCGCGACCCGCGCCATTTTCAAGGTGGTCTTCGAACACAACCTCGGCATCGACGGCAAGCCGATGGTCTATCTCGACCTCACACACATCGATCGCAAACTGCTCGACAAGAAACTGGAAGGCATTCTCGAAATCTATGAGAAGTTCGTCGGCGACGATCCGCGCGACGTGCCCATGAAGATTTTCCCCGGCATGCACTACACCATGGGCGGCCTCTGGGTTGACTACAAGCAGGCGACGAACGTCCCCGGCATTTTTGCCGCAGGCGAAGCCGAGTACCAGTACCATGGCGCGAACCGTCTGGGCGCGAATTCGCTGGTGTCGTGCATCTACGGAGGATTCGTCTCGGGCCCGGCGGCGGTACAGTATGCGAAGAGCCTGCAAGCCGCACCCGCCAACGGCCATTTCGATGCCGAGCGTAAACGGCAACAAGAAATCAATGACCGGCTGATGAAGGCCGACGGCAAAGAGAATCCGTTCCTCATCTGGCGCGAACTGGGCGAGGTGATGACGGCGAACTGCACCGTCATTCGCTACAACAAGAAATGTCTGGAAGCGGATGCCAAAGTGGTCGAACTGTTGGAGCGCCACCGCAACATTAACCTGAGCGACCGCTCGCAGTGGGCGAATACGACGGTGGCTTTTGCGCGGCAGCTTTATAACATGCTGCAGCTATCGCGCGTGATCGCGCAGGGCGCGGCGATGCGCGACGAGTCGCGTGGCTCACACTACAAGCCCGACTTCCCCGAACGCGACGACAAAAACTGGATGAAGACTACGAAGACTTCGTTTGCGCCGGACGCGGATGAGCCGAAGTTTGAATTCGAGGCAGTGGATGCGAGTTTGATTCCGCCGCGGCCGCGGAAGTACTGAGAAACGATGTTCGATGAAATGCCAAATCGACGCATCACCCAACGTCGAAACTCCTTGAAAGACGCATTGATCGCTGGAATCAGCGTCGTCGTGGGAAGCTTTGAGGCGCTCCGAAAAGGCCATTTGGATTGGGAAACAGTTGGTTGGGCAGCCGTTTTTGTCCTAAGTGCGATTGGTTATTGGAAAGGACGACACGAAGACCCGTGGAATCCGCCGACGAATGAGCGTTTCGAATCGCGCCTCGGCCCTCAGAACGGGCAAGGGACTGGAGATTCACAGTTAGGAGCTAAAGGCTAGAAGCTAATGGCTAACAATAAAACCGTAATCATCAAGATCAAACGCCAACTCACCCCCGACGTCCCCGCGACGTGGGAAGAGTTCGAAATCAACTACCGGCCGAACATGAACATCACGTCGGCGCTTATGGACATCGCGGCCAATCCGGTCACGCGCGACGGCAAGAAGACTACGCCCGTCACCTACGACTCGAACTGCCTCGAGGAGGTCTGCGGATCTTGCGCCATGATCATCAATGGCAAAGCGCGCATGGCGTGCTCGTCGCTGCTCGATCATCTCGATCAGCCCATCAAGCTCGAGCCGTTTTCGAAGTTCCCCGTCGTGCGCGATCTTGCCGTCGATCGCAGCGTGCTCTTTGAGAATCTGAAAAAGGTCAAGGCCTGGGTCCCGGTCGATGGCACCTACGACCTCGGCCCCGGCCCGCGCATGACGCGCCGAAGCGCAGGAAGTATGCCTATCCGCTCTCGCGCTGCATCTCGTGCTGCTGCTGCATGGAAGCCTGCCCGCAGTTCACCGAAGGCACGGGCTTCGTCGGCGCGGCCACGATCTCGCAAGTGCGCCTGTTCAACACGCACCCGACCGGCGCAGCCCTCCAGCGCGAGCGTCTCTCGGCCCTGATGGGAGACGGCGGCATCCAGGAGTGCGGCTACGCCCAGAACTGCGTCGAGATTTGCCCGAAAGACATTCCGCTGACGAAGTCGATTTCCGAAGTCGGCGGGCAGGTCATGAAGCAGGCGATTGGCGATCTATTTAGAAAATAAGGCGCTAGAATCGGGCGTTTGGGCGGGCGTTGACCATCGGGTAATGGCCCAAAAGCCACGTCCAGAGCCGCGTAATGCGGAATATGGTTACCCTGTAACTGCCTTCCGTAATGCCGTTTGCGGCGATTGCCTTACCAAAACCTTTCAGCTCTGGGTTACAATTACCGAACCTTAAGCGCCATCGCAGTTTCCCCAACCGTTTGAGGACAGGACCCGAGGGATAGGCCACTTCGTGATTCGGACGACTAAACTGGTCGCGCTGCTCGCGCTTTTGATTTGCGCGCCAGCGGCCTTTGCCTTGCATAGTGTTGACACACACCACCGCGTGGGGCATTCACGTCACCCGTTTCATCGCTTTCACCGATCTTCGTGGAACCCTCTGTTCCGCCCGTCGCATGATTCCCTGCTTCGCCAGAACGAAGAGATCGACCGTCTGGCGCTCCCGCGCATCATGGACGACGCGCAACTCGAGGAGCTGAAGGCCTCCGCACGAACTCGTTCCCATCGAAGCCAGCGAAGCGCTACGAATCGAGCCCAGCCTCGATCCGTCGCGCCGCTATTGCAGGCCCTGGACGCTCGACTTTGTGCAGGACCTCTCCGAGGTCTACTTCGCTCGCTTCCACGATCAGATTCAGCTGAACTCAGCCGTGCGCACGGTGAAGGTCCAAAAGAAGCTTCGCCGCCGCAATCGCAACGCCGCGCCCGCCGAAGGCGAAACGGCATCGTCGCATCTGGCTGGCATCACTGTAGACCTGCAGCGGCGGGGCATGACCAAACCCGAGATTCGCTTCGTCGAGTACTACCTCTTTTATCTGCACGCGCTCGGTCTGGTTGAGCCCGAAGAAGAACGCCGCCACTGGTGCTTCCACATCATGGTCTCCGACCGCTATGAAGACTGGCGCCAGACGCAGACTCTTCTGCCTTCGCACCAACCGCAGGAAGCCGTCGACACGATTGCGGCCTCGAACTAAACGCTCGTTCACCTCATGATTGTTCTAATGGCTGGCTTGCCGGGCACCGGCAAAAGCACGCTGGCGCGCGAACTGGCGCGCCGCACCGGCGGCTGCGTGCTTGGCAAGGACGAAATCCGCGCGGCAATTTTCGCCGCCGAAGATATTGAGTTCTCCACGGCTCAGGATGACTTCGTCATGGAGATCATGCTCCAGGGCGCAGGCTTCCTTCTGCAAAGAAATCCCTCTCGTATCATTTTCCTGGACGGCCGGCCATTTTCGCGCCGATACCAGATCGATCGGGTCTTCGAATTTGCCGAGGAAATCGCACAACCCTGCCGTATCGTCGAATGCATCTGCTCCGACGATTCCGCGCGCCGGCGTCTCGACGAGCAGCGTGACGCAGGTCATCCGGCGGCCAACCGCAATTTCGCTCTCTATCTTGAGGTCAAGGCTCGCTTCGAGCCCATCACTCGCGCCAAAACAGTGGTTTCTACCGATCAGCCCATCGACGAATGCGTTCAGCAGGCACTCGCGGCGCTGGCGTAAGAGGCGCAGTGGTTCACCTGCGGGCTTCTATTTCTCCTTCTGGCGCAATCGGCCTGCCTGCGTCGTATAGAATGCCTATCCAACTATGATTAATCGATTCCTTGCCCTGGTTCTCACGCTCGCGCTTGCCCTGCCTGCTTCAGCCCAAACGATCAGCGCCAAGGCCCGCCAGATTCAGGATTCCGCCATCGTGATCGACACGCACGCCGACACGCCGCAGCGCTTCCTCGACGAGAACTATGACATCGGCTCGACCGACCCGAACGACCACGGGCACATCAGCCTCGACAAAGCTAAGGCCGGAAATTTGGGCGCTGAGTTCTTCTCGATCTGGGTCGACCCGGAAACAAACCAAGGCCATTTCGCGCACCACACGCTCGATCTCATCGACTCCGTTTACGAGCAGGCGGCGCGACATCCTGACCGCATGATGATGGCATTTGGCGTCGCTGATATCGAGCGCGCCCACCGCGAGCACAAACTCGCCGCCCTCATGGGCATCGAAGGCGGCCACTCCATCGAAAACGACATTCACCTTCTGCGCGATTACTATCGCCTCGGCGTGCGCTACATGACGCTCAGCTGGTCGAACACCAACGAATTCGCCGACTCCTCGGGCGACATCAACAATCCGAATGTCGAGCACCACAACGGCCTCACCGAAGGCGGCAAGCAGATCGTGCTGGAGATGAATCGCCTCGGCATGCTCGTCGACATCTCGCACGTCTCCGACAAGACTTTCTGGGACACGATCGCCGTGACCAAGGCTCCGCTGATCGCCTCGCATTCATCCGCCCGCGCGCTTACGAATCACCCGCGCAACATGACCGATGACATGCTGCGCGCCGTCGCCAAAAACGGCGGAGTGGTCGACGTCAATTTTTATAGCGCGTTCGTGGATGAGAATTACCGTAAGGCCTCCGAAGCGCAAGCCAAAAATCGCGACGCCGCCGGGAAGGCTTACATCGAGAAGCTGAAGGCCGGAGGCAAGACACCGACCTATCTCGATCTGGACCGCATCGACCGCGAGTGGGCGGCGAAAATTCCGCGCCCGCCGCTCAGTTCGTTAATCGATCATATTGACCACATCGCGAAAGTTGCGGGGATTGACCACGTCGGTCTCGGCTCCGATTTCGACGGCGTGAGCGGTGCGACTCCGCAGGGCATCGACTCCGCCGCCGATCTGCCGAAAATCACGCAAGCGCTGCTCGACCGCGGCTACAGTGCCGGCGACATCCGCAAAATTCTCGGCGGCAACGTGCTTCGCGCATTCGCCCAAGCCGAGCGCATAAGCCGCGAAATGCAATCGACAACCAAGTAAACTAGCGCCCAATACAGCTGGGGACGGACTGTCGTGGCGGCATGCCCCGCCTCGGTAAATGTGCGACGAGGCTGCGGCCCATATGCTCCGACCGCTCCCCATGTCGTACAATCAAAGACGCAAATTTCCCATAGGAGTCCTGATGCGAAATCTATTTTCCGTTCTGACACTGCTCGCCTGTTTATCACTATTCGCCACCGCCCAAGCTGCCAAGCCCGCGTCTGCCGACCCGGTGGCCATCATCCACACCACGGCTGGAGACATGCACTGCACACTTTTCCCGAAGGAAGCTCCCATCGGCGTTGCTAACTTCATTGGCCTCTCGGAGGGCACCAAAGACTGGACCAATCCCGTGTCGCACGGCAAAAAGCACGGCGTTCCCCTTTACGACGGCACAATCTTCCATCGCGTCATTCCCGAATTCATGATTCAGGGCGGCGATCCAAAAGGCGACGGCACGGGCGATCCCGGCTACCAATTCAAGAATGAAACACCGTCGGACCTGAAGTTCGACCGTCCCGGTCGCATGGCCTACGCCAACTCCGGTCCCGACACCAACGGCTCGCAGTTCTTCATCACCGAAGACGTGATGCATAGCGCGCACCTGAGCGGCCACTACACCATCTTCGGCCAGTGCGACGAAGCGTCCGTCGAACTCGTGAAGAAAATCGCGCGCATGGACCGCGACCCAGCCAACGACCGCCCCTTCAAGCCGGTCAAGATCACGCACATCGAAATCAAGCACGCAGGCGCAGCCGCGGCCAAGCCCGCACCCAAGCCGGCCGCCAAGAAGACTGCGGGAACCTAGAAGCGATTAATCGCATTTAACGAGGTGGGTGCCTCAGGTCTCACGGTGTTCGAGACTTGGGCATGTCAGACCGTGACCATATCACATCATATTTTGCAATGTTAAGGAGACTCATGACCCGCACACCCGGAACCTACGCCGTCTTCGAAACCAGCGAAGGCACAATCGTCTGCCGCCTTGTTTGAGAAGGATGCTCCCAAAACCGTCGCCAATTTCACCGAGCTTGCCGAAGGCAAGCGTGAGTGGACTCATCCCTCAACCCGCAAGAAATCGAAAGATCCGCTTTACCACGGCACAATTTTCCATCGAGTAATTCCTGACTTCATGATTCAGGGCGGAGATCCCCAGGGCACCGGCATGGGCGGCCCGGGCTATCAATTCGAGGACGAAACCAAGGGCTCGCCGCACCGATTCGACAAGTCCGGAAAGCTGGCCATGGCGAATGCCGGCCCGAACACCAACGGCTCGCAGTTCTTCATCACGGTTGGCAATACGGAATGGCTGACGGGCAAGCACACAATCTTCGGCGAGGTCGTCGAAGGGCTACGATGTGGTAGAGAAGATTTCCAAAGTCCCACGCAACCGCCAGGACCGACCCAACAAAGACGTAGTTGTGAAATCGGTGAAGATCGAACGCTAGGACACGCGGCGTAGAGACGGGGCCTGCCCCGTCTCTCGCCCCCGAAGTTGCACCCTCGCCCCCCCGACCCACTGACCGTCTCGTGTGACGCCGCTCACGTGCCCACGTGACAATGTTCGTCGAACCTCCTCCCCATCTCTCGTATTCTTTATAATTACTCTTCACCCCTTTTAGATTTTGGAGGCGCGAATCATGACGCAGTACAACGGAATTCCAGTTCCGCCGAGCGGGCAAACAATCGAATACAGCAACGGTAAGTATCGCGTGCCTGATCACCCCATCATTCCTTTCATTGAAGGCGACGGCACCGGCCGCGACATCTGGAAAGCCTCCGTTCGCGTCTTCGACGCCGCCGTCGAAAAAGCCTACGAAGGCAAGCGCGCGGTCGCGTGGTATGAAGTTTTCGCCGGAGAAAAAGCCAAAGGCCAAATTTCAGAACTGGCTGCCCGACGATACCATCAGCGCCATCCGCGAATTCCGCGTCGCCATCAAAGGACCGCTCACCACGCCCGGTCGGCGGCGGCATCCGCTCGCTCAACGTCGCCCTGCGCCAGATCCTCGACCTCTACTCCTGCGTGCGTCCGGTCAAGTACTACAGCGGCGTTCCGTCGCCGGTGAAGCATCCCGAGCGCATGGATCTCGTCATCTTCCGCGAAAACACCGAAGACGTTTACGCCGGCATCGAATGGGAGCAAGGCACGCGCCGAGTGCGCCCGCCTCATTGAATTCCTCAACAAAGACATGCTCAAGGGCGGCAAGAAGCAAATCCGCCTCGACTCGGGCGTCGGCATCAAGCCGATTTCCATCACCGGCACCAAGCGCCTCGTGCGCATGGCCATCCAGCACGCGCTCGAAAATAAGAGCAAGAGCGGTCACGCTGGTCCACAAAGGCAACATCCAGAAATTCACCGAAGGCGCATTCCGCAAGTGGGGATACGAAGTCGCCACCGAGGAGTTCCGCGACCAGGTCGTCACCGAGCGTGAGAGCTGGATCATCGACAACAAAGACAAGAATCCGAATCTCACCGTCGAGCAGAATGCCAACCAGATCGAACCTGGCCTGGAATTCGCGACCGATGATTTCCGCCAGGCCCTCTACAAAGAAGTGAAAGATTGCCTCGACTCCATCTACGCCACCCACGGCAAGGGCGCGTGGAAGAAGAAGCTGATGATCAACGATCGCATTGCCGACTCCATCTTCCAGCAGGTCGTCACGCGCGCCGACGAATACAGCGTGCTGGCCACGCCCAACCTCAACGGCGACTACATCTCCGACGCCTGCGCCGCGCAGGTGGGCGGACTCGGCATCGCTCCCGGAGCCAACATCGGCGACGGCTATCGCGATCTTCGAAGCCACGCACGGCACCGCGCCCAAGTATGCCGACAAAGACGTCATCAATCCCGGCTCAGTCATTCTCTCCGGCGTGATGATGTTCCGCCTTCTCGGATGGACCGAAGCCGCCGACCTGATCGAGCAGAGTCTCGAGCGCACCATCGAGCAGAAGAAAGTCACCTACGATTTCGAGCGCCTGATGGAAGGCGCCACCAAGGTAAAGACCAGCGAATTCGCCACCTGCATGATCGAAAACATGCAAGTAGCGGTCGCCGCGGACTATGAATGAGGGAAGGGCACGAGTTCCATTCGTGCCGCTAAGCGTAGATAAAACTTGCGCTTTAGCGCCTGAGGAGCTTGATTCGTCCTGTGAGACGCTCGACGCGCGCCGAACTCCTTTGTTAAATATTGACGACTCGCCGAAAGGAACTTCATGCGCAATAAAGTCACCATCGTAGGCTCCGGCAACGTCGGCGCCACCGCCGCTCACTGGATCGCCTCGAAAGAACTGGCCGACGTCGTTCTCATCGACATCGTGGAAGGCGTTCCGCAAGGCAAAGGCCTCGATCTGCTCGAAGCCATGCCGATCGAAAAACGTGACTCCTCATGTCATCGGCACCAACGACTACGCCGACACCGCCAACTCCGACATCGTCGTCATCACCGCCGGCATTCCGCGCAAGCCCGGCATGAGCCGCGACGACCTGCTCAACACCAACTACAAGATCATGAGCGACGTCGTCGGCAAGGTCGTGCAGCACTCGCCGAACTGCATCCTCATCATCGTCTCGAACCCGCTCGACGCCATGGCGCAGGCCGCCTACAAGCTCAGCGAATTCCCGCGCGAGCGCGTCATCGGCATGGCCGGCGTGCTCGACTCCGCCCGCTTCCGCGCCTTCATCGCCGACGAACTCAAAGTCAGCGTAGAAAACGTCACCGCCTTCGTCCTCGGCGGGCACGGCGACACCATGGTCCCGCTTCCCCGCTATTCGACGGTCGCCGGTATTCCGATCACCGAGCTGATGGACAAGGCCACAGTCGATCGCCTCGTGCAGCGCACGCGCGACGGCGGCGCCGAGATCGTCAAATATCTGAAGACCGGGCTCGGCCTATTACGCGCCCTCTGCGGCGGCCACCGAGATGGTCGAAGCGATCCTGAAAGACAAGAAGAAGATTCTTCCCTGCGCCGCCTATCTCGAAGGGGAGTATGGCATCAAGGGCCTGTATGTCGGCGTGCCAGTAAAACTCGGATCAAAGGGAATCGAGCAGATCATCGAGATCAAACTGAGCGCGGAGGAGAAAGCGGGGTTGGACAAGAGCGCGGCCGCGGTAAAGGAATTATGCGGCGTGATCGGGGTATAGAAGCTGATTCTCGGGGGTTTTAGGGCTGCGATTGAGGCTGGCCATCCGATCGACCGTTGTGATCTGCTTTGACCATGGTTATTGACCATGGTACGATCTGATTCATGAAGGAAATTGCCATTTCCGAATTCAAGGCCAAGTGCCTGGGCATCCTGGAAGAGGTCCGCAAGACGCGTAGGCCGATTCGAGTGACCCGCTTCGGTGAGCCCGTCGCCGAAGTGATTCCACCCGCACCGCCATCGCGCCCAAAACGCTGGCTTGGATGCATGGAGGGCACAATCGAAATCGTGGGCGATATCGTCGGCCCCACCGGCAGTCTCGAGGATTGGGAAGCGGGCCGTGATTGAAGCTCCTTCTCGATACGCACATTTGGATTTGGAGCGTGGGGAAATCGAACCGGCTCGCTCCCCGGGTGGTCAAATCCCTGGCTGACCCTGCCAACGAACTCTGGCTCTCTCCTGTCAGTGTTTGGGAGTTCTTTCTTTTGCACCGCAAGGGTCGCCTCAACATCCCCGAAGGATTCACTACGTGGCTAACGCGAGCCCTGACGGCGACGCCGCTCAAAGAAGCACCGTTGACTTTTGAAGTTGCCCAGGCCCTCGCCACCATTGACCTGCCGCACGGAGACCCAGCCGATCACTTTCTGGCCGCGTCGGCGAAGGTGTTTGGGCTCACGCTTGTCACCGCCGACGAAACGCTACTCGCTACACCGGGCCTTAAAGTCCTGGCAAACCGCTGATTGAATCCTCCTCCTGACCCCGCTATAGTTGTGAGCGAACAACCACCATGGATTTCGACCAGCTGGAAATCTTCCTGGAAGTGGCGCGCCTGTCCAGCTTCTCGCGCGCGGCGGAGAAGCGTTTCCGCACGCAGCCCGCCATCTCCTCGCAGATTCGCGCGCTCGAAGAAGAGGTCGGTGCGCGCCTGCTCGACCGCTCCGGAGGCCGCGTCTCCGTCACTGCCGCCGGCAAATTGTTCTTCAAGTACGCCGAAGAGACGATCGAGCGCCGCAAGACCATCCTCACCGAGATCGCCGAGACCGAGCGCGTGCCCGCGGCGAAATCGTTGTCGGCGCGAACGAAGGCACCTGCCTTCACATCCTGCCCGAGGTGTTCGCGCAGTTCAAACGCGACTATCCCAACGTGTCGGTGAGCATCAAGCGCTCCGACTACGCCCGGATCCTGGAATCCATCCTCGAAAACGCCGTCGACTTCGGCTTCGTCTCGCTGCCGGTCACCGACAATCGCCTCGAAGCGCAGATGATTCATCGCGATCACCTCGTCGCGATCACCGCGCCCAAGCATCCTCTCGCCTCCAAGAAGTCCGCCACGGTGGCCGAGATCGCAGCCTATCCGCTTGTCTTGCCGAAGCTCGGTCACACCCGCGACGCGCTCGACGCGCTGTTCTATGATCATCACTTGAAGCCAAACGTCGCCATGGAACTTGATTCCAGCGAACTGCTCAAGCGCTTCGTGGCCGCCGGGGTCGGCGTCGGCTTCATTGCGCGCTCCAATATCGAAGAGGATATTCGCGCCAAAGCGCTCGTCGCCATCACCTTGACCGACGTTCAAATCCGCCGCGACCTCGCGCTCGTCTCGCGCAAAGACAAGTCGCTGAGCCGCGCCGCCCGCGCCTTCATGGACATCGCGCTCAACCAGAACAATTTTGCCCCGCGGCCATACCCAAGCGCGCCAAATGAAAAAGCTGCTTGTTCGCCGCTGCGATCTTGTTCTTCACTCTCTCGCTGCCCGGCGTCGCCGCCCAGAAGCGCGCTTCTTCCGCTTCCAACCACCCCAAGGCCACAGCTTCCGACCCTCATCAACTCGTATCGGTGAAGGCAACCGGCACCACGCATTACACCGACCAGGAAATCCTCGGCGGAAGCGGTTTGCAACTCGGGCAGGACGTTGCGGAAGGCGACTTGAAAGAAGCCGCGCAGCGCCTGGGCGAATCCGGTGTCTTCTCGAGCGTCGTCTATTCGTTTTCCTATTCTGATGCCGGGCGTCAAAGTCGAATTCCAGCTCACCGAGAATGAGAAGAACAAGCTAGTCCCAGCTCACTTTGAAAACTTCGTCTGGTTTACGGACGCCGATCTCATCGCCGCTCTCAAGCAGCGCGTCCCGCTCTTCAAAGACGCGGTGCCGACCTCGGGCAAGATGGCGGACCACGTGAATGAGGCACTCCAGGCGCTCCTCACCGAGCGGCACCTTCCCGGCCGCGTCGAGTTCCTGCGCCAAGGCACGCAGGACGGCGGCGAGTTGACCGGGATCGAATACCGCGTTGCCGAAATCACTACCAGCATACGCAATGTCGAATTTCCCGGAGCCTCGCCCGAGCAAACAGTTTTTCTGGAAAGAGCCGCGCACACTCTGCTCGACGCCGAATACTTTCGCTCAAAGATAGCGGCCGTAGCGCAATTCGATCTATTGCCGCTCTACCTGGAACGCGGATATCTGAAGGCCCTATTCGGGCCGTCCGAAGCCCGGGTGGTGACGGGGAGCGGCGAGAAAACCGAAGACGCAAAAGAAGACGCAAAAACTGACGCCACAAAAACCGAAGACATCAATCCCAACGACATTGAAGTGGATGTAATCCTTCCGGTAACGCCCGGCAAAGTGTATTCCGTTTCCGGCGTCACCTGGAAGGGCAATTCCGCAATCACCACTGACGAAGCCTCGAAGGTCTTTCATCTCGCAGTGCTTCGCCCCGCCGATGCGTTGCGTGTGACGAGCGACGCGAAGAGCCTGGTTAAGCTCTATCACAGCCGCGGCTACATGACCGCCGAGGTCAAACCGGCGGCGCAACTCGACGACGAGAAAGCCACCGTCCACTACGACGTGAACATCACCGAAGGCGACCTTTACAAGATGGGCGAACTCGAAATCATTGGAGTCGATACGCCCTCCAAAGATCGTCTGAACGAAGCTTGGACAATGCGCGAAGGGCAGCCCTACAATGCAGACTACACGCGCAAGTTTCTTGACGATGCTGCCCGCCTTCTGCCACGCGGTCTGCAGTTTTCGGCAAGCATCGACGAGCAACTCGACAAGAAAGACAAATTGGTGGACGTAACCATCCACTTCAAAGTGCAATAATCAGAATCATGATCTTCTTTTCAAGGAGAAGGCACTGCATGAAACGAAGTCGAATTGCCGTAGCTGTCCTCGCGTTGGGAATCGCGGTTGCTCCCGCTCTCGCGGCCAACAAGAGCCAAACTCTCACCGGCGAAGTCAGCGATGCCATGTGCGGCGCCAAGCATCAAATGCCGGGCGCAGCAGCCGATTGCACGCGCGCGTGCGTCAAGCACGGCTCAAACTATGCGCTGGTTGTGGGGGACAAGGTTTATACGCTGGAGACGTCCGATCAAAAAGCCCTCGATGAACTCGACAAACTGGCAGGCGCCAAGGCGAAGGTGACAGGCGAAGTCGACGGAACGACGATCACGGTCAAGTCCGTCGCGGCCGGATCATAAACCGTCTTTTTGCGACGAGAGGCCTGATAATGCCTCGCAGATCAAACCGGCAGGCAAGCCTGCCGCCTTTGATCCCTCTATGTCGCTCCTAGTTTTGCGTCCCGCTATCGCCGTCCGGCCGGCGCTTCAAGGTGGGCCGATCATCGTCGCCGCTCTTGTCCGAACCGGATTTATCCGTATTCGACGTCCGCCGCAGCGTCGGCTTGTTCCATTTCCTTCTCGTCCAGCACCTTGTGCCGGTTCTCGATCATCGCCAGCCGCGCCTTCACCTCGTCGAACTCCGAAGTCGAAACGATGTACTGCGCCTTTGCCGGCAGAATGGTCGCGATCTCCTTTTGCGACGCGGCAATGCGGTCAGGCGTCTGCGGGTGCGACGCGAAGGCCTTGGCGATCGTGCCCGGCTTCTTCTTTTCTTTCGCCTGAATCTTTTCGAAGAAACTTATAAAGGCCTGCGGATCGTATCCCGTCTTGTACATGTATTGCAGGCCGAGGTAGTCGGCTTCCGCTTCGAAATTGCGCTGGAACTTCATGAACGTGAGCGGCAAGTCCCAGACCCGCCGCTTCGTATATGGCGTATCCAATCCCGCCGCCCACAAAAATCAGCGGAATAGTGCCGATGTTCGCCCAATTCGCCCGCGTCATCTGACGCATCGCGTGCCGTGCGCACACATGCGAAATTTCATGCGCCATCACGCCCGCCAGTTCCGCCTCTTCATCCGCCGCCAGAATCAGCCCTGAATTCACATAGAAAAATCCGCCCGGCAGAGCAAACGCATTGATCTCATCCGAGTCGATGACCTTGATCGTGAATGGCACCTTGCGCGTCCGAATTCCGCACCAGATTCTGCCCGATCCGGTTCACGTACTCGGTTACGACCGGATCCGTGACCAGCTTCACGCTGTTATCGACCTGCATCGCGTACTGCTTGCCAATCTTGATTTCCGTCTCCAGCGAATACCAGTCGCCGAGCCCGCGCCCGCCGACCTTGCGGTTCCCAATGGCATCCACGTCGTCCTCACCGCCGTCGTGCTTGACCTTGCTGTCATCCGGTTCCTGCACCACGGGGGGATTCGCCGGGACGTTCGCATCCTTCGCGCTGCTGTCCGACGAATCGTCGGAAGAGGGGTGGGACGTATCGGGCGGAGGCGGCGCTGACGCGCTGCCCGGCTGCGTCGAGGGACTTTGGGTCGACGAAGGTTGGGCCGGCGGAGTCTGCGCCGTCGAGTTTGTTTGAACCTTAGTCGTCGAAGCGGGGGCCGAAGAGTTCGGCGACTGCGAATTCTGGGTTGGTGAGCTTTGATCCTGCGCGGCGGCAAACGATCCCACCAGAAGCAGTAAACTCAGGGAAATCAGCGCTTTACGATACGACATTTTTACACCCCGCGGGAAACCAGATCCGTTGCGACGAAGCGTTAGAACGATTATAACCCCGATAGCAAGCCGGAATGGGTGGAATCTCCCACCTAATTGGACGCTCCAGGCACCAGTTAAGGTTACCCACGACTTTTTCCCAGAGACAGGCTCCGCACCCTCTCCGCCACGTGCGAGCAGCAGAGATTCGATCCACCGCGAGGAATATCGCGGCCCTGGCGGTCTGCGACCGTTCGCTCACAGCCGTGTTACCATTGCGCCGTTTCGGAAGCTAGGTGAAAGGTCCCCATGCTGAATCGTCGTCATTTTCTCTCTTCATCTCTGGCCGCCACCGCCGCCCTAGGCTGGCGAGGCAATCTTTGGGCGCAACTCGATTCGCATCCTAAGCAACTCCCCGACCGCTCCCTCTTTGATCAGAACGAAGAGAACTACTGGCGCGAACTCCGCAAGCAATTCCTGATCCCCGCCGACGAAGTCTATCTCAACAACGGCACCGTGGGTTCCAGCCCAGCGCCGATTCTGCGCGCCATTTTCGAAGGCTACGAAACCACTGAAAAGATGAACCAGGCCGACCCCGAGGACTACCCGATCTGGGGCTATGCCCCTTGGAACGAATTCCGCGACCCCCTAGCCGCCTTCGTAGGCTGCGACCGCAACGAGATCGCAATCCTGCGTAATGCCACGGAAGCTAATAGCTACATCGCCAATGGCATCGACCTAAAAGCCGGGGACGAAGTCCTGATCACCGACCAGGAACATCCCGGCGGCGAGCACCCATGGGATCTGCGCGCCAAGAGGCTACGGAATCGTGGTCAAGAAAATCGCGCTCCCCAAGCCGGCCCAAAATCCGGCGCAGGTCCTCAATCTTTTCAAGCGACGCCATCAGTCCGCGCACGCGCGTAATTTTCTTCAGCCACATCACCACCGTGACCGGAGTCGTGCTGCCCGCCAAAGAAATCTGTGCCCTCGCCCGCAGCAAACAGATCCTCTCCGCCGTCGACGGAGCGCATGTGCCGGGAATGATGCGCCTCGAACCTGCACGAACTTGGCTGCGACATGTATTCATCGAGTCCGCACAAGTGGCTGCAAGCTCCGAAGGGTTCGGGCTTTCTTTACGTCCGCGATGAAGTCATCGACCGCCTGTGGAACACCATTGCGACCGAAGGCTGGGACGAACCCCAAACTCCGCGCCGAACGCTTCCAGCGCATCGGCAGCTCGAACGTCCCCGCGCTCTGGGGCCTGCGCGCATCGATTCAATTGGCGAACGACATCGGCATGGACCGCATCGAGCGCCGCCATCGCCATCTCTGCGACTACATTCTGGCCGCCATGATCAAGCGAGGCGCCGAGTCCTGGACCTCGCCCGACGCCGCCCTCCGCTGTGCGATTGCGACCGTGAATGTTCCGCCCGTGCCGCGCATGGAACTCGAAAACTGGCTGTGGAAAGAAAAGAAGATTCGCATCCGCGGAGGCGAGCCAAACAAGCTCCGACTGTCGACGCCGTATTATTTGTCGAAGCAGGACATTGACCGCTTCCTGGAGGGGTTCGACGAATTCAAGAAGATGAAATCTTGAGCGCTGTTTCACGTGGTCTGTTCATCAATCCGCCGGGGGCCAACCGCCAGCAGTTGCCCTACACCCACCGAAACCACTTCAGCGCCAGGGCAAATGAAATTCCACCCCAGAGCGCGAGAATCAAGAGGCGCAGAGACTGCGAGGAGAGCGGCGCGCCTTCAAGAATCACGGCGCGCAGCGCGTCGTTGAGAGCAGTCAGCGGAAGCGCTTTGATGAACGGCTGTGCCACCGCAGGAAAATGTTCGTACGAAAAAAACACGCCGGAGAAAATCCACATCGGCATCATGACCAGGTTTATCAAGCCGCTCGCGCTTTCAACCTTCTGCGCGCGGCACGCCGCCAGAAGCCCGAGCCCTCCGAATGCAATGGCGGCGATTGAACCAACTAACGCGAGTGTCAAGAACGAGCCCGCAACCGGCATATGAAAAACCAACATGCCAAACGCAAGCAGCAGTCCGACTTCGATCACCATCAGCACCAGGCGGCTGCTCATCACCGCCAGTAAGAAATCGCTGCGCCGCATCGGAGTCGCCACAAATCGCTTGAGCAACTTTCGTTGCCGCATGTCCACCAGCGAAAATCCAACTCCCCACATGCCGGAGTTCATCAGGCTCATGCCGATCAGACCAGGAATCAGAAAATCGATGTAGCGCGATCCTGGTGCGCTCGAATCGGAATTCACAACCTGAAGCTTGCTTCATTCGTCCAGCTGAGGCCTCGAGCGTATCCGCGGCCATCAGTCGTGCGTATTCGCTCTCTGGACGCGATGGATCGTAATAAAACCAGTACCTTCCGTCCGCTTTTTGTTCGACGACCACATCAAACCTGCCGAGGCGAAGCCCCTTCATCGCAGCCTCGCGTTCCGCGACGACTGCGCGCAGCGACGAACGATGGTCAGGATTCGGACCACCCAGGCGAGAAGCAGTGTCCTCGGCATTTTGCCCGGCAATCACCGCAACCGCGTGTTGCTCAGCAGGCTTGTTCCGGAAGGCGATCCCAAGCCCGAGCGAGAGCAAAAGCGGAAATCCGAACACCCAGAAAATAATTTCCGGCTCGCGCTTAAGTTCGAGCAGACGAACCCAAAGCAGATACCGATAGGCCGTCCAGCGCCCCGATCGACGAGCGCCTTGCGGCGAAGACCGTCCCGATCGCTCCGTCGGCGAAGAGGTGGGAGCGGGAGGATTTGTCGTGGTGATTTCGGTAGCCATTTATTCCTCCCTCAAATGCCGCCCGGTGAGTCGGACAAAAACGTCCTCCAGGCTCGCCTGACGAGTGCTGAGATGTTCGAGCCGGTGTCCTCGACCATTCACCGCATCCAGCAGAGCCGGAATCGTCAGATGTGGTTCGCGCACGTTGAGGCAGATCGTGTTGTCTTCCTGGCGGACCACTTCAACACCAGGCAGCGAACGCCACACTTCAAGACCGTCTGATGTAGGAGTCGCTGCATCGCCGTTCGAGTTACCAGTCTGGAACTCCACGACATGATGGCCACCGAGCCGATCGATCAATTCCGAAGGCGTTCCTTCAGCAATGATCACGCCATGATCGACGATGGCAAGCCGATCACAGAGCCGCTCAGCTTCGTCCATGTAATGCGTCGTGAGCAGCACCGTTCCGCCCTTCTTTTGGAAGACACGAATGATCTCCCAGAGCTGTCGCCGGCTCTGCGGATCGAGTCCGGTAGTGGGTTCATCCAGAAACAGGATTCGCGGATTGCCGACGAGCGCGGTCGCAACCGCCAAACGCTGCTTCTGCCCGCCAGAAAGTTTGCCAACCCAGCTATCAGCTTTCTCGGTGAGCTGAAGTTCCTCTAGCACTTCGGCTGCGGCTCGCGGTTCATCGTAAAAGCTGGCGAAAAGTTCGATGGTTTCGCGCACTGTAAGCTTTTCCGTCAGGCGGGTTTCCTGGAGCGAAATGCCCAGCCACTCGCGCAGTTGCCGCGGATTGTCACTCCATGCATGCCCAAAGATGCGAACGTCGCCCGAAGTTGGCGCGAGCAGGCCTTCAAGGATTTCGATGGTCGTGGTCTTCCCTGCACCGTTCGGGCCGAGCAGCCCGAAACATTCGCCCGTCTCAATGCGCAGACTAAGGCCGCGAACGGCTTCCACTTTGCCGTCGTAGGTCTTGCGCAGATTGGTGCATTCGATCGCAGATCCCACGAAGGAATTCTAGCCCATATCCAGCGTCGTTCTATGGAGCGGAACGTGAACGGTCTGTGACAGGCTTCGGCACACTTCCCTTCGCATCTTGCCAGAGAATCGCATTCAGCTTCTCCGCGTCGTTGGCGTCGGGCCGGGAGAAATTCATCCGCGAAGATTCTTTCGCTCCCGGAGCTTTCTTCTCGTTCACGCGATAAATTAGACCGCTGCGCAGATTGCTGTCGTCAGCCTGATAGGGCGGCTGAGTTCCTGGACTCTCAAGAAGCGGCGCCATCAACGGAGCGTGCGCATCGAACAGGTTCATTGGCGGAAGGCCGAGTAACGCTTCCATCGTATGAATCATGTTCACAGTCGTATAGAAATTGTGATCGACGTAAGGCTTGTCCGGGCGCGGCGAATACTTGCTGATTTCGAGCGCGATCGAACGATGCGCATCGACGTGATCGGCGCCATTCTGCGCGTCGTCTTCGACGACGAAAATCGCGGTGTCGTCCCAGTACGCGCTGTGCGAAACGGCATCCACCACGCGTCCAACCGCCAGATCGTTATCGGCTACCGAAGCCTGCGGCGTGGGCTTCCCCGGGCGAGTTCCGCCGGTGTGGTCGTCCGGCAGGTAAAGAAGGACGAACTGCGGCAATTCTTTCCTCGTTCCGCGAGCTTTGACGAATTCATCAAACTCGCGCAGAAATTCGTCAGCGCGCAGTTGATCGGGATAGTCAATCTCGAAGTCCGGATAGAGCGGATCGAAGTGATCGCGTTGCGTCGCCTTGGTCGGACGTACGCTCTTCAGTCGAGGCACAGCCCAAGGCCAGGGACTTGGGCCGCCGCGTGGATTGCCGACATTCGACGGCAACGGCTCGCCGTGTTTGATGTCGGGAGACACGCACTCCCCGGCGACCCCGGACGGCGTACCTTCCATCGGTGAACTCGCCCGGTCGGCCTTGCACAGAGTCAGCGCCATCATCTCTCCGTAGATGCGATAGCTGAAATGATTCTTCGCGAGGTTGTCCCAAAGATATCCGGTTCCGGGGTCATCGACATCGGGAATGCCCTGCTCTAGCGGATACTCTTCTGCAACCTGGCCGCTGAAATCATAGGTGCGCTCTTTGCTGCGATAGGCGATCGGCCAGGTCTTCTCGTTGTAGTCAGAAGTATCGGAAGCATCAGACCATAGGTGTCCATCGCCGGAAACTTCTCCACTGTCGTAGAAGTTATCGAGCACCCCGAACCGCAACGCGAGCTTGTGCTCGTTCGGAGTTATGTCGGCTCCATACATCGTGAGTGAAGGATCGCCGTCGCCGGCAGGCAGGTCGCCAAGAATCTGATCGTAGGTGCGGTTTTCCTTGAGAATGTAGATGACGTGGCGAATCGGATTCTTGCCGCCGGCAAACTTGAGCTTGCCGGGGTCGGCATGAAGCAGGTTGTCTTCTTCCACCTGGCGCGTGTAGGCGGCGAGATTATGATCGATTTCCGCGAGAGTCAGTCGCTGGATCGAACCGCCAATCAGGGTCGCAATATAGGGATGCGCGTTCGGATGCAGCTCCGTCTTCAGCGTAGCCTGCATGTTGTTCGGAGTGCTTCCCGTGCCTTTCGCGGTGGCGATTAGAAGGCTGTCGCCGGCGACGGCGAGCGCGCTCGGATACCACTCGGTGGGGATGTAGCCGACAGGAGATTCGGTGACCGACGAATTCCTCGGGTGTCCATCGCGCTTGGTCTCAAACGCCGCGACAGCGTCAAGCGATGCGCTGGCAGCGAAGAGACGCTTGCCGTCGGAGGAAAGAGCGATCGCTATTGGAACCGCGCCAGCAGCCATCTCCTTAGGGAGAACGGTGCGATACAGTCGCCCCAGAACGCCTGCTGTCAAATCCACCGCCGCGATCCCCTCCGATCCCGCCATCCCCACGTTCGCCATCGCGACGTAGAGCACATCTTCTTTCGGACTTAACAACAAAGCTGTGGGATGGACGCCCGGCACGACCGGATCGGAGAAGTGCCACAGTTCAATCCAGCGGGCGACCTTCCCCGTCGTGACATCCAATTCCGCCACCGCGGATCCATTCCACAAGCTGACCCAAGCCTTTGTCCCCGCTTTGTTGGCAATCACCGTGTACGGATATTCCGCAGGTATATAGCGGCTTCGGCTCAAGTCGAACGACTTAAGGATCTGCCCAGATGAGACATCAAGTAGAACAACGTTGTCCGAAAGATTGTCAGCGATCAGCAGTCGGTCTCCGTTCGCACTCGGCAACACGGCAAATCCGGCAGGATAAGGCGGCGCCGTTCCAGCCGGCGTCTTCCGTATCCCATAAGCAACTTCCTTGCCCTCGGCCACGCGCTGCGGTGGAATCTTGATGAAGCGCTCGGGCGTCACCCGGCCGTCGGCAAATTTATAAACCGCGATGCCGTTCCCCGTGCTCGTCGGCTTCTCGGCGGTCGGATCGGTAATCGATCCCATGGACGCGTAGAGGTGCTTGCCGTCGCTCGCAAACGCAAGCCCGATGAAGTAACTCTGCCGAGTTGAAGTTGTGTCGGCGACCAGGCGGTCATCGGGAAAGTCGCGCAACTGATTATTGCTGAGGTCGAGGACGGCGATCGACTGGCGCGCGCCGCTTTCTATCGTGCCATATCCCTGGTTGAGCAGGGCCGCATAGCGGCCATCGGGACTCATCGCAATGGTCGCCGGAAAGCTGTTGGTACGCGCGATGAAGCCGGGAACGGGAAGTGTCAGGTTCTTGCTGGTGGGCAGATGGATGACTTGTGAATGTTGATTCGCCGCGCGAGCGACGATGATCACAAGAACTGCGGCGGAAAGCGCGATCGAGAGAAAGACAATCCTTTTTTTTGCCACGAAAGACCTCGGTTGGTTTGTACCATCCGTCACGGTCCCCGAGCAACTTCATCCCATCGAGTTTCGGCAGCGGTCCTACTTTGCGGCGGTCAGGTGCGCATCGCCAATCGTTTCCGCGCCCCGCGACTTCTTGATTCCCATCAGTTCAACCGCTTTGGCCGCAATGTGTTCCGCGGAAACCTCAAACTCTTTGATCAATTCCCACGGCGCTCCGGAGTCGCCGAACCGGTCTTTGACGCCGATTGCGCCGGTGATGACCGGCATGCCGTAAACCTCAACCGACTGCGTAATAGCACTGGCCACGGGCCAGGCCAACGCGCCGATCTGATGCTCCTCCGCTGTCACGATGACTCCCGTCTCACGCGCGGCGCGCACGATTGCATCCTTATCGAGCGGCTTCAGCGTGTGCATATTGAGGATTCGTGTTTCGTATCCGAAATCCTGTTTCAGGATCCACGCAGCACGCATCGCTTCCGGAACCATAGGTCCGCAAGCGATGATTGTCAGGTCTTCCCTTTCATCGCGGTATTCCGACTCTAGTCCGGTTTCAAAGGCATCAGTGAAGTTTGCTGCCTCGCGCCGCAGGCGAATCACGTTCGCCTTGCCGAAGACGAACGGGGTCTCTTCGTCGGTGACAATCGGCGTGGCCTCGCGCGCGAAGCGGATGTATTTCGGACCGACATGTTTAAGCAGCAGATAGTCCGTGGCCTTGCGCGTTTCGACCATATCGCACGGTATGACAACGTTCATGTTGGGCAATCCGCACATGGCAAAGAGGTCCTCCAGCGCCTGGTGCGTCGCGCCATCCGGGCCAACGCTCACACCGCCATGCGCGCCCGCAATCAGCACGTTGAAGTTGCCGTAGCAGATCGACGTACGAATCTGATCCAGATTGCGCGCAGCCGCGAATGTCGCATAGGTCCCGAACACGGGTAGCTTCCCTTCCTTCGCCAGCCCGGCCGCCGCCGAAGTGGCGGACTGCTCGGCAATCCCCAGGCTGATCCAGCGGGCCTTGCGCTCAGGCTTGCCGGCGTAGAACTCGTTGATGGTGATCGAGCCCGAGATGTCGAGACCAAGGCAGACCACGCGCGGGTCGTCGCCATTGACTGCGAGCGACTGCCCGAAGCCAAGCCGCGTCGGTTTCATCTGGACTTTCATATTTTCAACGGCGTTCCACCAGTAGTTGCGATGGAACTTCGGCATCTTGGCGTCGAGCTTACGCTCCACTTCGGCCTGATATTCCCTGGCGTGGGCAAATAGCTCTTTGACCGGAATCTGATCTTCGAGTCCTAATTCCTTCAATCCCCGGTGTAGCTCTTCGAGGTTCGGCGTCTTTCCGTGCCATCCGGCAATATCCTCCATGAAGCTGACGCCCTTCCCCTTGACTGTGTCCGCGATGATGACAATTGGCCTGCCGCATCCGATCCTTGCGTTTTCCAGCGCGCCGACTACCTGGCGCATATCATGCCCATTGATGGTGATGACCTCCCAACCAAAGCTGTGGTACTTCTCCTCAAGCGACTCGACGTTCATGACGTCTTTCACCCAGCCGTCAATCTGCAAACGATTGCGATCGACGATGCCGATGAGGTTGTCCAAATTGAAATGGCCGGCTTCCATGGCGGCTTCCCAGATTTGTCCTTCTTGCTGCTCGCCGTCGCCCATGATGCAGAAAATTTTGTGATTTTTCTTGTCGAGCCGGGCTGCTAGCGCGAGGCCGACGGCAATGCTCAGTCCTTGTCCGAGCGAACCGGTAGAGACTTCAACACCCGGCAGCTTGAGCCAATGCGGATGACCTTGATACGCCGAATACAGCTTGCGCAGCAGTGCGACATCCTGCTTCGGGCAAAAACCCGCGAATGCGAGCCCGAGGTAGAGGCTCGGAGCCTTGTGTCCTGTGGACCAGACGATGCGATCACGATCGGGCCAATTGGGATTTTTCGGATCATGGTTAGCGACCCGAAGGTAGAGCGCCCCGGCAATATCCATGATCGAGAGCGTGCCTCCCGCGTGACCGGAGCCAGCCGCACACAATATGGCCAGGTCGTAGCCGCGCATCAGGTTCGCCTGCTCTTTCAGTTCGTCAATGCTGTAAGAACGCAGAACTTCGCCGGTGGTCGAATTCTGAATAGACATGGGGTTGCTCCTTCGTTTACGCCGCGCATCGGGCAAGGCGGGAAACGGTGCATAGGCTTGCAGTTCCGAGGCTAAGCTGCCATGTCTCAACGAGCAGTGAAGCGGGTCACAGGTGTGGGTGATCTCAATTCGCTTACAAACGGCAGCGCGCTCGGAAAACGCGTTCCTAAGTCGCGCAGACCGACCGATTCCGGCTTAATTCCTACTGGCGCGCCGATTTGAAGATCGCAAACACCGCCCCTTGCGGGTCGGCGATGACCGACATGCGTCCTACGCCTTCCATGGTCGTCGGCGGCATGAACAACTTCGCGCCCATTTCCTTGGCCTTGTTCGCGGTCGCGTCCACGTCATCGACCTGAAAGTAGGCGAGCCAGTGCGGAGGAACTCCGGGTTGGAGATATTTGGAAGGCGGCAAGCCACCGATAAAGTGCTCGCCGTTCTTGATGTGGAGGTAGCCCGAAGGATCCTTTTCGTCTCTCACGAATTGCCATCCGAAAAGACCGGAATAGAACTTCTCGGCGCTCTTGGGATCGGGCGTGTTGAGATCTCCCCAGCAGAGCGTTCCATTTACTGATGCAATGCCGATGCCTGTGTTTCTACTTGGCTGCCACAGGCAGAAATAGGCTCCCGTTGGATCCTGGATCACCGCCATGCGGCCGGCATCCATCACATCGAAAGGCGGCACGATGGTCTTGCCGCCAAGTTGCGGCACTTTTGCGGAGGAGGCGTCGACGTTGTCGACCTGCATATAGAGCATCCAGTTCGGAGGAACGTGCTGGGCGACTTGATCGGGGCGCAGCGTGTAGCCGGCAGCGGCATCGCGGCCTTCTAGCCTGAAGATGGTGTAGAACTCGTTCGGGCCCATCGGCATGTCGTTCGGCGTCCATCCGAACAGTGCACCGTAGAACTTCTTGGCAGCGGCTTGGTCGGAGGTGGCGAGTTCCACCCAGCAAAACGATCCGGCGGGATGCTTGTCGATGTGAGTCATGGCGCAGGAAAGTTTACACCAAGTCGCTCAGGAGAAGTGTCAACGGGAGATGAACGTCAAACCCCCGATGGCGCACACAAAAATCTCTACCCCAGAGGACACCGGGGACACGGAGGAGATCGACTTCCTTCACCGCGAGGGTTGGCGACTGCCTTATTACAGGTTCTTCGCCGTCCAAGCTTCAATCCGGGCCAGCGCCTTGTTCAGATTCTCCAGCGAATTGGCGACGCTGAAGCGGAGATAGCCTTCTCCATACGCCCCGAAGGCGGTGCCGGACAGACAGGCGACTCCCGCTTCTTCGAGCAGCGCGTCGGCCAGTTTCTTCGACGGCCAGCCCGTCTTCGTGATGTTGGGGAAGGCGTAGAACGCGCCTTTTGGCATACGGCAGGAGAAGCCTTTGATCTTGTTCAGATCCGGCGACGAAGACATCGCGGCGGTGCCTGAACTCGGCGCTCATTTTGTCGACCGACGACTGGTCGCCGCGCAGCGCTTCAATTCCGGCAACTCTGCGTAAAGCTCGCGGTGCAGGAGGTCGCGTTCGTCACGAGGCGCGAGATGGGCGTGCCAGATCGGGACGCATCACGCCGTAGCCAAGGCGCCAACCGGTCATCGCGTAGGTCTTGGAGAAGCCGTCGAGCAGAATGGTGCGGTCCTTGAAGCCGGGCACGCTCATGATGGAGAAGTGATCGCCGTCGTAGATCAGGCGGCTGTAGATTTCGTCCGACAGAATCAAGATGTTGCGGTCGCCGATGACTTCGGCGATTTCGAGAATGTCTTTCTTGGTCAGCACGCCGCCGGTCGGGTTGTGAGGCGAGTTCAGAATGATCAGCTTGGTGCGATCGGTGATCAGCGAAGCCAGTTCTTTCACGTCGACAGAGAAATCGCGATCTTCGCGGATGGGAAGTCGGAACCGCTTTGCCTACCGAATAATCGACCATGGACTCGTAAATCGGAAAGCCGGGATTGGGATAGATGACTTCATCTCCCGACTCGATCAATGCCAGGATCGTGAAGAAGATGATTGGCTTGCCGCCGGGAACTACCACGACTTCATCGCTTGAGACGGGAACGTTGCGCGTGCGGCTGACGTAGTCGGCGATGGCCTGGCGCAGATCGGGCAGACCGGCCGCCGGCCCGTAATGCGTCCAACCCTGCCGAAGCGCGTTGACACCGGCTTCGATGACATTCGCCGGTGTGTCGAAATCGGGCTCGCCGATTTCCAGGTGGACGATATCCTTGCCCTGCTTCTCGAGCGCGCGGGCGCGGTTGAGGACTTCAAAGGCGGTTTCAGTGCCGAGGCGCGACATGCGACCGGCGAGACGTAATTCGAATTGAGTAGTTGGCATGGCGGCGGTTGGCATTATAGGCCTCGAAGGGTTCGCTTGCGATTCAATAAAATCATGGGGCTCCAGTAGCGTCGCTGTCAAGGACATGCGGCCTTGTTGCAGGCCTGAAACTTGCAGAACCACGCTCGAATCAGCGGCCTGTATAATCCACGCGGGATTTGCGAGGGAGAAAAGCATGCAGATCGGGAAATTAAGGTGCCGGGCAATCGCATGTGCCGCTTTGATTCTGTTGCTGGAGCTCACGGGCTTCTCGCAGGCAACGGGCAGTGGCGATGTAGCCGAACGCATCGTGGGCGCGGCGATGAGCCGAGGTGGCGCAATCTCCTTTCTCGAAACTCTTACCGACACCATAGGCGGACGCGTGACCGGCAGTCCAGAGTCGCAGCAAGCGGCGGAGTTGATCCTGAAAGCCTTGCGCGAAGCGGGATTCAATAACGCTCACATAGAAGACTATTCCCTCGCTTCGCGATGGCGTCGCGGCCCGGCCACAGGTTGGGTGGCAAGTCCCGTAAAGCAACCTCTTTACGTCGGATCGTATGGGTGGGCGCCGGGCACCAATGGCCGCGTGGAAGTCCCGCTCGTAACCGTGGTAGCCAACGGCGACGGGAAGCTTTCGGAAAGTGCCGCGCGGTTGCGTGGGGCCGCTGTGTTAGTCACCCTGGAAAGCACCTCGAACACCTTTGCGGCGAACTATGTGGTGATGCGTTCGAGGACCGCAAGGCAGCTTGCCGACGCGGGGGCAGTTGCCATGCTGATTCCGTCCGAAAAGCCCGATCGCATGCTCTACACCTCGGCAGCCGGCCTCTACCCTCGCGCACCTTTGCCGATCGTCTCGGTGGCCAAGGAAGACACGCTGTTCCTGCGGCGATTGCTGGCCAAGGGCGAGGTGAGAATCGGCCTCGATATTCAGAACTCGTTCGCTGAACGGCTCGCGGATGGCCATCCCCCGGATGGGCAGACGGATGGCCAGACGGAAGAACGGAACGTGATTGCCGATTTGCCGGGCTCCAGCCCGCAGGATGTTGTGCTCGTGGGAGCGCATTTCGACTCGTGGGATCCGGCGCAGGGCGCGGACGACAACGGCTCTGGGGTTGCAGCCGTTCTCGAAGCAGCCCGAATCCTGAAATCGCTGGGCGTGAAACCGCGAGCGACTATCCGGTTCGCTTTCTTCTCGGGCGAGGAGCAGGCTTGTCTTGGTTCCCGCGCCTACGTGGATAGCCACAAACAAGAATTGGACCACCTTTGGGCGGCATTGATCATGGACAATGGGGCGCTGATTCCCACCGGCTTTTCGCTGCATGGGCGCGATGACCTGAAAACGGCGTTGAAACAACGGTTAGCGGGCCTGAATGCAATTGGCGCAGGCTCGATTGTGAGTGGAGGCGATTTGTATTCCGATGACGAGAGTTTCGTCGTCGCAGGGGTGCCCGCGCTCAGCCTCGAGGTAGTTGCGTCCGACTACGATAATCGGCACCACACGATTATCGATACTTTTGACAAGATCGACCCGCGATCTTTAGCGCTCGATACGGCGGCGCTTGCATTGGCGTCCTACTTCATTGCTAATGCCGATCAGGCTCCGGGCCGGCGCTTGTCAGCGGCGGAAGTGGATGAACTGCTGAAGAGAACGGGACAAGCGGAGTATGTCGACCTGGACTACTCGCGCTCGCCGCAGTAGCCGTGGGACTCTAATTGCTCCCAATGGGCGCGGACCGCCAGCGGCGAGGCGACGGCTTTCACCTCTGCAATCTGACCTCTGACCTCTGCAATTACTCCGAGATCGTGCTCTCTTCGCTCTGCGCCCGCAGGATGCGATCGACGGAATAGGGCGCGCGCTGCGCCGGCTCGTGGTAGTGGCGTACCTGCATCTCTCCCAGAAACCAACCGCCAGCATGTTCAGACCGGCCAGCAGCAGCACGGCGGCGAAAATCATCAGAGGTCCGTGCTTCGTCATCACGTCGGCCTGGTGCATGAGCTTTTCAAAGCCGAGGTAGCCCGCGACCGTGACTCCACCCATGATGCTGAACATGCCCATCGTGCCGAAAAAGTGCAGCGGGCGCGAGAGGTACTTCAGCAGAAAGCGGATCGTCATCAGATCGAAGAACACGCGGAAGGTGCGCGAGATTCCGTAGTGCGAGACGCCGCGCTCGCGGTTCACATTCTTGATCGGGAACTTCGATGATCGAGGCGCCGTGCCACGAGGCGAGCGCGGGGATGAAGCGATGCAGTTCCCCGTAGAGCGGAACCTGGGTAAGGATGTCGCGGCGATAAGCTTTGAAGGTCGTTCCGAAGTCGTGGATATCGACGCCGCTCAACTTCGCCATGAGCCAGTTGGCGCAGCGCGACGGAATGCGGCGCAACCAGAAATTGTCGACACGATTCTTGCGCCAGCCGCTGACGATGTCATAGCCCTCGGCAATTTTTTCGAGAAAGAGTGGAATGTCGGCGGGATCGTGCTGCAGATCGCCGTCCATGGCGATGATGTATTCGCCGCGGGCATGGTCGAATCCGGCGGCCAGGCCGGCGGTCTGGCCGAAATTGCGGCGCAGCTTGACGACCGTCACACGGCTGTCGACGGCGGCGATTTCGCGCAGCAGATTGAACGTGCCGTCGATGGAGCCGTCATCGACAAGAACCATTTCGAAGGTCTCGCCGTTCGCCTCCATCACTGACTTGAGACGCGCGTACAGGTCGGTCACGTTCTCCTGCTCGTTGTGGAGAGGAACTACGATTGAATATTTGAGCACAGTGCTTTGATTATACGGGAGTGACGTATGGGATTTCGAAGTAACTCCAAGGTGCGGAGGTCACGCGGTCTTTGTGGCGCGGCTTAACAGTAGGTTCTTGCTCGCAGGGTCCAACTCGCAATCTGACAGGCGCCCGCCTTCCGCAGCGGATCATCCGAGTCTCGGCCGACGACGTCTGGAGGTTGGCGATCTACGGCCCGCGCTCGACCTCGCCGAACTGTCCGCCCATACACGAAAGTAACCTACCCAGCCAGCGCGGCAGGGCGGAAGATGGAGATGTCCGATTAGACTCGGACGCTACGAATTATGCCGCAGAAACTCATGGACGTTCTCATGCTCGGACGATGTTCACACGAATTCTCATGGCCGCGCCGCGCGGCCAAGTGGAGAGTATTACCAGGTCTGCATGCTGTGCGCGACCGCGTATCAGTATGACTGGAAGACCATGCGCCGCGGCGACCGCGTGGAAGAACCAGTCACCGAGACCACGACCGTTCGGCGCCGCTCGGGGAAAAAGCAACCGACTTGGGTTCCGCGCGCGCGGCGCCTAAAGGTCAATCTGCCCGTGCGCTATCGCGGGAAAAATCTGAGTACGTGGTATGAGGGCTCGATCCAGAACATTAGCCAGTCCGGATTGATGTTTTGGGGCCCGCAGCAACTGCCTGCCAACGCCTTGATTGAAATGATCTTCGAGATGCCGGAAGAAATCTCGGGACAGAAGAACAGCAACGTGCTCTGCCAGGGCCGGGTGGTGCGCGCGAAAGATACTTTGAAGAGTGCTGCCGCAACGAAGTCTGTGGAAGCGGATGGCGCCGACGACACCTTCACGCTGGCGGCTTCGGTGCTCGATTATAAGTTTTTGCATTCGCACTAGAGCGCGAAACATACGTTGGTACCTTGGAGAAGAAAGTCGGTCGTCCGATTCTGAATTCTCTCGCCCTCCCTGCCTCCTTCTGTTTTTTCCTGTAAATCACGACTGCCCGCATCTAAACTTACATCGTTCTTCTCTGTTAGGAGCACTTATGAGCATTCGGCAGAGGCAGATACTGCGCGGCGGCATTTCTCGTCTGCATTCTGGTTCTCAGCTTGGGCTGCTGCGAAGGCGCCGAGTGAGAGTCGATTGAGCGACGAGATTCACGCGAAATTCAAGCAGGACTCCGGACTGCAGGATAAATCGATCACGTTGCAGATTGCGGGAGGCGTAGTCACACTCTCCGGAGCGGTTGATAACGATGCAGAGCGGACGGCGGCGGCGCGCTATGCGTCGATGACGCCCGGGATTAAGGAAGTCGTCAACAACCTTCAGATCCCGACGGCGACGGTGGCGCCAAGCGAGGAGCTTGCCCGGGACGAGGAGGCCGCGCCTCCGGCCCCAGCTCCGTCAGTGCCCGAGCCCAAGGCGCGACCAAGTGCCCCGCTTCGGCGAGAGTCGAGACCTTCGCCGGGCAATTCGGCTAATCATCAGTCTTCGCTCCCTCTACCTCGCCGGCGAATGCAGAATCGGGAGCTCCGGATTCCTCGGAGGCAAGTGTAAATACGGATCCTTCGCCGGAAGAACGACAGATTGCGGATGCGAGTTCGGCCTCATCACCCAAAGCTGATGCGGCGCAGGATACTCCGTCCGCGCCACAACCACCGGATGCGCCAACCGCTCCGGATGCCGATCAAAGAACCGACGCAAAGTTGATGACGATTGAGGCCGGGACGCCGATGGCTGTTCGTCTGGTCGATGGCATTGATTCGGAGACTGCGCAGGTCGGACAAACGTTCCGTGCCACGCTGGACTCTCCGTTATCCGTGGATTGGGATGTGGCGATTCCCGCCGGGTACAACGTGGAAGGCCACGTAGCCGAGGTGAAGAACTCCGGAAAATTCGCCGGGCAGTCGGAGCTGGTCTTGACCCTCGACAAAATTCTCGTGCACGACAAGGCCTACGACATTCAGACCGACGAATACCGGCGAAAGGGTAAGAACCAGTCGACGAATACGGCCGAGAAAGTTGGCGTTGGCGCGGCGCTCGGAGCCATCATCGGGGGAATCGCGGGCGGCGGGAAGGGAGCTGGGATCGGAGCGGTTGCGGGCGGCGGGCTCGGCGGAGCAAGTCAGGCCGCCGGCAAAGGTGCGCCCGTCCGACTGCCGAGCGAGACGGTGCTGCACTTTACTCTGCAATCACCGGTGACCGTGACGCAAGTTGACCAGAGCACCGAGCAGGATCGCCACAGGCTTCAGCCAACAAAGTAGACGTAATGGGTCTGTGCGGGTCAGCCCGAAACCCGTCCAGCCGCCGCCTCCACCCCCTCGGTAACGGACCATCTATCGAAGAGGCTTCCAGTCACGCCTCCCTGTGACATGCCTCACCGCGAGCTGTTCAAAGTCGGCCCTACACTGAGCGGTTGTTTGCTGTAAGCTGTCGGGGGCTGTGTCTCCCCGAGGAGGAAGTATGAACGTTCGAAAGAGTCTCTTAACCATCGTGGCCGTCGCGACTGCGATGGCGATGATGGCGCTGGCGCAGCCGCAGGCGTCAGGTCAAACAACAGATCAGCCGGTAAAAATCAAGCATGTGCCGGCGAAGCAGACGTCGCCCGCGTCCGGCGTAGAGATGTTCAAGTCGTACTGCGCCGCTTGCCATGGCGCAGACGGCAAGGGCGACGGCCCGGCCGCCTCGGCGTTGAAGGTCCCGCCTGCGGACCTGACCACGCTTGCCGCAAAGAATGGCGGCAAGTATCCCTCGCTGAAGGTCTCGGCGGTTATTCGTGGAGAAGAAGTACCGGCGGCACATGGCAGCAAAGAGATGCCCATCTGGGGCAATCTGTTCTGGGGCATGAGTGGCGGGCATGAAGCCGAAGTGCAGCAGCGCGTCGCCAATTTGAATAAGTACATTGAGTCGCTGCAGAAGAAGTAGTTTGCGCGGCGGTTGCCGGGACATAGAGGATGCGCTGTTTGAGCACGCGCATTCCCACCCTATTTGGGTTGCGGCCGGTTGCCGCGCGATGCGAGTGCTGCTAGATTCTTTCCAGTAAGTTCGCTGCCGGATTTACTCGCGCAGTTATTGCGCGCGCTGGGTCGAACCCATGGCCTGACAGCGGCGCTGCTGAAAAATGCCGAATTCATTTCTCAAGAAGAGCTGGGTTAAGAAAAATTGGATCGCGCATCGACGGTCCGCACTCGTGCGGTATGGCGGCGCTGCGGTCGCGGTCTGGGTCGCGCTGAGCCTCTCGACTTTCGCCCCGCTCCTCAACCGCCATTCCTTTTCGCTTTGCCTGGCGGCGGTGCTCTTTACAGCGCGCTTTCTGGGTTTTGGTCCGGCAATTTTTTCTTCGCTATTGTCGGCCGCCTGCCTCGATCTCTTGATATTCCACTTTTCCGCCTTGGGGATAATGCAGGGCGAGGGTGTCGAGCGATTGGCGGTATTCCTTGCGATCTCAACCTTTGCCGGCAGCATGGCGCGGCAAAGAACGCTGGCCGAAACGCGCGCGGAGCGGTCGACACGAGAGATGGCGGCGATCGTCGAATATTCAAGCGACGCAATTTTCAGCATGGATCACGAGGGGCTCATCACCACTTGGAATCGCACCGCTGAGAACCTGTTCGGCTATACGTCCGAGCAAGCCCTCGGCATGCGGTCCAACCAACTGGCGCCTCCCGAACGTCAGGCGGAAGTGGCGCGCAATCTCCAGATTTTTACTTCCGGGGGTAATGTAAATCCTTATCAGACTGAGCGCGTTCGAAAAGACGGCACGCGCCTGCCAGTGCTGCTGTCGTTATCATCGCTGCGCGATGGGCGCGGGCGGATTGTGGGGGCGTCGGCGATTGCACGCGACATTTCGGCGGAGAAGCAGTCGGAAGAGGCGGTGCGGCGCAGCGAGAAGCTCGCGACCGCGGGGCGGCTGGCGGCTTCGATCGCACATGAGATTAACAATCCGCTGGAGGCAGTGGTGAATCTGCTTTACCTGGCGCGCGAGGATTCCGCGAATGCAGCGCAATACCTCACCATGGCGGAGCAGGAGGTGGGCCGCGTGGCGCAACTGGCGCAGCAGACGCTCGGCTTTGTGCGCGATACGAATTCGGTGGGCCCGATTAACACGGCCATCGTGATCGAGGAGATCCTACAGTTGTACTCGCGCAAAATTGAGGCCCGGCAGATTCGCGTGGTTCGCCGTTTCCGTGAGGTCGGGAAAATCACCGGCTACGCGGGTGAGATGCGGCAGTTACTCGCGAATCTGATCGTCAATGCAATCGAGGCGATGGACCAGCAAGGGTCGCTGCAAGTGCGGGTTGCGCCCGGGCGCGATTGGCGCGGTGAGCAGGAGGGCGTCCGGGTGACTGTGGCGGACAATGGCAGTGGCATTCCATTGGCTGACCTAGCACGCATTTTTGAGCCTTTCTATACCACCAAGAAAGACACGGGCACCGGCCTCGGGTTGTGGGTATCGAGCGGGATCGTGCGTAAACACGGAGGCTCGATTCGCGTGCGGAGCCGGGTGGAAGGGCGGGCTCGCGGCACTGTGTTCTCCGTTTTCCTTCCTTATCGGCGTGAGTTCAGCCAGGCGGCGTAGGAGATTTTGTTTGCGACGAATTGAAGCCCGTCTTTGCTCCCTTATTTCATTGCCCTTCTATCGCTTACGCGCGGCATAAGTACAGTATCGAGACCGTGACCTTCGTGCTTGGAGCGTGTCCGACGCCCCAACTTATAATGAATACGACTCCGCAGAATGGGGTATCTCGCCGACCGTGGAACTCATTTTTGACGCCGCGATCTTCGCTCTAGGACTGTGCTGGGGCAGCTTCCTGAACGTGTGCATTTACCGGCTACCGCTCGGCAAGTCGGTGGTCACGCCGCGTTCGGCTTGTCCACATTGCGGGAACATGATTCCGCTTTACCACAATGTGCCTGTGCTGAGCTGGCTGATTTTGCGGGGTAAATGCCGTAATTGCAAGGAACCGATTTCGCCGCGTTACTTGGTTGTGGAACTGCTCACCGGCATACTTTTTCTTGCCTGCTATCTGCACTTCGGGCCAACGCTGGCGACAGTGAAATGCGCTGTACTGGGCTTCCTCCTCCTCGGTCTGATCTTCGCCGACGCTGAGACAAAGCTGCTCCCGGACGCAATGACTTTGCCGGGCCTTGCAATTGGTATCGGCTTCAGCTTGCTTGTGCCCGTGAATGACCTCGCCTCGCGAATCATGCCGGGTCTGGTGTCGCCGACGATGCGCGGCGAGATTTCGTGGCGGCTGTGGTCGCTCTCGGATTCCCTACTGGGCGCGGCTGTGGGAGCGTCGTTTCTTTATGGCGCGGCGGCGATTTATCTGCGGGCGCGCGGCGTCGAGGGCATGGGATTTGGCGACGTCAAGCTGATGGCGATGATCGGCGCGTTTCTCGGAACGAAGCTTACGGTATTGACAATTTTTACCGCGTCGCTCGGAGGCTCGATTTTTGGATTGAGCGCGGTGATGACGGTTTGGCTGAAGCGTTTGCGGCGGATTGAGGCGCGCGGCACGCCGGCCGTTGAAGCGCGGCGGCGGGCCTGGCAATCTGCGCGCATCATGCTGCGCTATTACCAGATGCCGTTTGGCGTGTTTCTGGGCGCTATGGGAATGCTGTCGTTTTTGTTCGGAAATGTCTTGCTGCACTGGTACTGGCGGGCGCTGTAAGCGCTCCAGATAAAGGTTAATGGGAGGAAGTCTTATGAAGAAAGATCTTTTGAAGCGAATGGTTGGGATCACTTGCGCCGCTCTTTTGCTGCTCGGAGCAGGCGTGGCATCGGCGCAATCTTCTTCGTCGGCGCAGTCGTCCACCCAATCCCTGGGAGATGCGGCGCGCGCGGCGCGCAAGAACAAGCCGCAGTCGGAGACCGCGACTCATGTCTATGACAACGACAATCTTCCCACCACCGAAACACTGAGCGTGGTTGGACCGGCGCCGTCGGCACAGACTTCTGCTAGCCAACCGACTCGCCAACCAGCGGCGGTCCAGGAATCATCGGCGGCGGAGCAGCGCCAGAAGGCTGCCGACGACATCCAAAACAAACTCGATGCCCAGAAGGCGAAGATCGATCAGCTCTCTCATCAACTCGAACAGGACCAGCGCGAATACCGTTTGCGGGCCGCCGAGTTTTACAACGATGCAGGCAACCGCTTGCGCAATGCGGCGCAATGGGACAAAGAAGGCACGCAATACAGAAACGACATGGATTCCAAGCAGAAGGCGCTGGATGACGCGAAGGCGCAACTCAGCGATACTACAGGAACAGGCTCGCAAGGCCGGCGTGAGAGAAAAAGACAGCGGCGGAACGCCCAAAGACAGCAGCAAAGAGAATCCTGACGACAAAGAATAAGGATACGGACAAGTAGATCAGGGCTGCCGGAGTGTTAGCGAACGGGCGTTGCTTGAGCAGTACGACTAAATCCCGTACGCCTTGCGCAGGGGCGCCAGCACTCGCACCCTGACATCCCCGATCCTTGTCTTAGAGCACTGCCATCGCACGCCGCATTTCAGGCGCTCTTCAGCCGCTCGCGTATTTGCGCGGCGTGATGGCGTCCGTGGACGAGGTGGAATTTGCGCCACTCGTTTGCCGTCAGCGGACCGAGGAAGGGATGATCCATGATCTTCGCGCCTGTGCCGAACCGGCGCTCACAATCGGTCAGGCCTGACTCCATCTTTTCGATCTCTGCAAATATGGTGGAGCGCACTTCACCGGGCGGCATGCCTTGCGGCAGGGCACGTTCAGGAGCTTTCCGGCCTGCGGGCATATAGCCGAAATTCACCACCAGCAGCGTTCCCAGCTTATGCTTAAGCGTGCTGGACGTGGCTAGCGGCGCGCCTTTCGTCAGGCATCTTTCCAACACCCCGATTTGTGTTCCTGTAGGTCAGAAAAAGGTGCTCCAGAATCTGTCCGGAGTTCCACTTCCCTGCCGCAGCCTCGCTGAGCGCGCTGTCGCTCGCGCCGTCGAGGGCATCTTCGAGTGCGCGGCGCAGGCTTTCGAGATGGGAGGCCATGGGATGATGATCGCGAGAATTCTCGTCCCGGCAATTTTATAGGAATCGGCTGCGCCGGTTCAGTACAATGATCGCGATCTTTGCAACCTTCGGCATGGTGGCTCGGTTTGCGAAAGCCACAACCACCAAGGGCGCCAAGATCTACGAAAGAAACCACTTGACGAAACGAGGCTCGATGAAAAAAATTATCGTGGCAGTTCTGGCGGCGGCGTTGGGTGGGTGCTCATCTGCGCCCGCTCCTTCCACGACGGGGGAGAAGCCTCCGGCCAAGGCTCCGGAGGCGATTACCGGCAGCGGCGCCTTTTACAAGTGCTACATTGCGGCGCGGGGATGGGCTCCGGACGCGCAACCCTTTCGCGTGGAGTCAGTTGCGTCGAAGAGCAGCGACGGGAAGGCGGGCGAGTGGCGTTCCGGGTTTGCCTCGCCTTCGCGCCGGAGCACGCAGTTTTACACCTGGTCGAATGGCGATGTAACTCATAGTGTGGAGGACACTTACAGTCCGACGAACTCTTCGACTCAGGTCTTTAATGTGCAGTTTCTTAAGACCGATACTGATAAGGCGTTCGCGGTCGCGCAGCAGCATGGAGGTGATAAGCTGCTGGCGAAGAGTCCGGATACTCCTATGCTCTATATCCTGGAGTGGGACCGGCAGACGAACGAACTCCTTTGGCATGTTATCTATGGAAGCGATCGGGCGACGGCGCCGTTGCGGGTGGCGGTGAATGCTTCTACCGGGGAATTTTCGCGGGTGGAGAAGTAAGCAGACCGGCTCGAAACACAATTTGAGGGGGTACCCCCCCTCCCCCACCCCTTGGCTCGGTGTATTAGAAATCAGTCAGTTAGAGTAAGTTTGACGCCAAAGTATTCAAACTATTACAGTTAGACTTATTTCTCGTAAGTCTTTTTTATACTTAGGCTTAGGTCAGATTTTGGCTATTTTTCCGTTTTTTCCTTCCAAGGTATTCCGGAATAGGGACTTACCGTAAACCATTGAGCGCGTGTGGGTTAAATGGCGAAAATAGGCGATTTCCGGCGTTTTGCCGCAAAGTATTCAAGAATAAAGACTTTCTTGTAAAGTATTCCGGAATAAGGAGTTATGGCGGGCTCTTGGCACCATTTTCTGGCTCTGAAAGGCCGTTTGGAGCAGGATTTCTTCCTTTTGCCGGGCGTTTTCGTAGCACCCGCGTCCGATTCTCTTTCTATCTTTTTTCCAAAGAACTGAGCGTGCTGGGGCGCTTTGTGCGCTTCTCCTTTTACGATTGGCTTTTGGTCGGGCTAAGTCAAGGAGTTTCTGGCCCAGATTCAGATCGCCTGATGGACCCGTCCCAAAAAGGAACTGGGAGTCGTTGAAGGTCTGGTGGTAGAGTGCGAAGTGCGGAGAGGGATCGAAAGCGCCCACTCAATCGCAAAGAGCGCGATTGAATGGGGCACCCGGCGGCTGGTGCAAAAGCAAACCCCCAACGCAAACCCTGTCCACCGGTTAGGGCGGGGCACAACCGGCATCGTTCTCTTCGCCAAAACAGCGCAGGCCGCCTCCAAACTAGGCGCAGACTGGAACACACCCAGAGTTCAAAAAATCTATTGGGCGCTGGCTCAAAACGTTGCAGAGCACGACGCCTACGAAATCCTCACACCCATCGGCCTTGTGCCGCACCCGCGCACCGGATCGGTGTGGGCCGCCAACCCGAGTGGCAAGCCGTCACGGTCATTGGCGAAGGTGATCTCACGGGCGCCAAGCAGCACGGCAGGCACCACAACATTCGAGGTGAGCCTGCATTCGGGACGCCCTCATCAAATCAGAATCCATCTGGCATCCATCGGCCATCCGCTGGTAGGCGATCCTCTGTACGGTGTATCCGGCCAGCCTCTTGAAAATCTCCCCGGACTCCCGGGCGATGGAGGATATTTCCTGCACGCCCGATTTCTAAAATTCCACCACCCCATCACCGGCGAACCAATCAATCTTGAGGCAGCTTTGCCGTCTGGATTCGCATTGCATCAGTAGGTTCACGGGGGATTTAAATCAGGAAATTCAGGGGCAGAGGAACTGAGCCAATTGGACACCTACCAGATGCGGCCCGCGGCATCTACAAAGATTTGGGAAATTTGCTCGGACAAAAGGGACGGAGGCAGTTCCGTCCGTCCCCTATTTATCCCCACACCGCGGGGACCTTCGCCTGTCTCCCCTATAATTCCAGCGTGGACAATGTAAGCCGGATCGAGCGCAGTAAGCAGATGGCCTTGGTGCGCTCGAAGAACAGCAAGTCCGAAATGTTGGTGAGGCGGCTCGTGCATGGCATGGGGTACCGTTATCGTCTCCACCAACCAAACCTGCCGGGAAGACCTGACTTCGTCTTCCGTTCCCGACGAAAAATCGTCTTTGTCCACGGGTGTTTCTGGCACGGTCACAAATGTAGACTCGGTCGAATGCCCAAGTCTCGACTCGATTATTGGAGTCCAAAAATCGCAGGCAATCGTCAACGCGACATTCGCGCTCTCAAACGATTGCGTCGCATGGACTGAGATCTCAGGCTTTCATTCGTGCTCTATAATCCCTTACCGGTGGAGAGTGGCCAGCGTGGCTATCGAAAAGCTAACGGTCGGACAACTGTATTCGAATGAGGAGATTTTTAGGTCGCTTAGTGTGGCAAACGCTGGCGGCATCCGGCTCTCCATTGGCGACAAGACTGTAATAAGAGCCGTCATCATGACCTCCGACCAGAGCTTTCACCGCTCATGGGAGAATCCATACCACGACAGGCTTGAAGGCGCAGTACTGACTTATACCGCAGCTGGAAAATTTGGCCAACAAACGCTAGCGGGCGCAAATAGCCGGTTGATCGAGCAAAAGACCCTTAATTTCCCGATGCATGGCTTCGGGCTAGTTGCCAGTAGACGAGACAGAACAGTTGGGGCAAGGCGTTGGAAGTATCTAGGGATGCTTGAGTATCTCCGACATTATCCTGACACGCAGCTAGATGCAGACGGCAAGGTTCGCGCGGTCTGGCTCTTCGAGTTCAAGATTCATAATGAGTGCCAGGTGCTGCCACTCGCGACTGAGCAGGCGGTCGCTGGAGAGATACTCACAGCGTCGAGACTCCAAGCAGCTGATACATCTGATGACGATGAGATCATTCGAGAAACCAGCCAACCACAGGCCGTAGAGGTAAAACGCGTGGAAGAAGTTCGTAGCAAGTTATTGGCAATGGAACCGAGGAGATTCGAGGTCTTTGTCAAGGAGTTGCTCATACACTCGGGGTTTCGAGAAGTTTGTGTCACGAGGTTCACCGCTGACGGCGGAGTTGACGTAACCGGCAGGGCGGGCAGTCGCAACTGGGCATTTGAGAACAATCTCGTTCAAGTGCAAGCAAAACGCTGGTTGCATTCCGTCGGGCGCAAGGAGGTCGCGGAACTCAGAGGAAGCTTGCAGCCTTTTGCGAGGGGTGCTGTGCTTACGACAAGTCACTTCTCAAAGGCAGCAATCAATGAGGCCAGCGAAGAAGGAAAAAATCCAATAGCCTTGGTCGATGGATTAGGTTGTCCAAGATACTGCTCGACGATCAATTTGAGATCAAGCCTTGACACGCCCGATAAGGCTAGTGCCGCCCGTGCTATGCCGCCAGGTCCGCTGGATTGCCTACCACTGCTCGAAACCATCAGACTCACGCCAGATTTGAGCGTGCTTCTTAGCTGGCGCACGACCGTAATATGGCCCGGTAAAGACTTTGTTGTACTCTCTCTGGTTGCTGTCGATCGCAGTTGCAAGTGCATGACACGTTACGGGACTAAGCTCGTCGCCATCGTTCGACTCTGCAAACTCGGCCGGGCTGATACCATTCGCGGTAGCGAACTCACGGATCCACCGCCAGCCGTCCCAATTGTAATGGAGACTACCTCCTTCTGGACTGCGAGATACTAGCTCGATTCCCATAGGGCCTCACTGCAAGAATCTTCGACGACCTGATGTATCGCTCTCTGATGATGCTTCATCAGGAGACCTTTGACATTCTCCGCAACGAAGACCTTCGGGTGGGCCCTTCGGATTGCCTCCAACATCGCTTTGTACAAACCGGTGCGCTTTCCGTTTACACCAACCCGCTTGCCGTTGACTGAGATGTCCTGACATGGGAAACCGCCAATCAAGACATCGGTCTGGTCAGGCAAGGAGTCAATGGATTTCCAGACATCGTCGCAGATGATTTCTGCTCCGACGTTGCGGCGATAGGTCCGACAGGCGGCAGGATTGTGCTCGTTCGCCCAAACAATGCGGAAAGGCAGGCGGCGATACGAACGTCCGAGAAACTTGAATCCACCGACGAATCCGAGGTCCATGCCTCCACAGCCTGAAAACATCGAGACGAGCGAATATTCATCTTCGACGGTGGGAGCCAAATTGAAGCCGAGCGGAAGGACACTCTGAATTGGACCTTCAAAACTTCGCAGGCCAGTCGCCATTGTCACTCTCTTTTACACGGTCAATATCCACAGCCGCAACTGTGAAACATTTGCAAAACAAGTGCCTGTCTGTGGAGAACACTAACGTCGCAGTATCTCACAAAAGCCTGCGGAGAAGAAATAGCGAATGCGGAACTTTGGGACGTGGGGAAATATGGGGACCCAACGGGACGTTCCCCAATTTCTTCGACGAATGGAAATTGGCGAACGTTCCGTCTTGTCCCCGGACCCGCGTTGCTTTACGTTCAGATCTCGCGCATGACAATCATCAAAACTCCAACTTCTTATTTCGCCTGCGCTAGCTTCGCAACAACCGCGGCAACTTTATCGAGTATCTGGTTCCAGCCCTCCATTTGACCGCTATTTTTCGCGCTCTCCATGGGTTCATTTCCAATGAAGGTGAGTTTCGTCTGGCCGTTTCCGAGATCCTCAAAGATGGTCACGTCGTACGCACCGTCGATGGCCTCATGTTCTATTCCTAATTGCGCAGGCTCAACCTTGTTTCCCTTCGAGTCCGAAAAGTACATGGAGGAAACGATCTTTTCCTGGGGAACAATCTCGTGGTATTCAACCGCATTCCAGAACTCCTGCCCATCCGGCGTCTTCATGCAGAAGAGAGATTTTCCTCCAACGCGAAAATCCATCTGGCAAACCGGCGCAGTAAAACCCTTCGGTCCCCACCACTGCATCACGTATTTCGGGTCTGTCCACGCCTTCCAAACCAATTCGCGTGGGGCATCAAAAACTCTTGTGACGACCATCCGCTCAATCTCGTTCACCGTGTTTTTTGTCATCTCTGACCTCCTCTTTCTTCATTTGATTCACAACCACATCCAGCTTGTCGAAACTCTCTTCCCAGAACCGGCGATAGCTAATCGCCCAGTCGCTGACTGTCTTGATCGCCGCTGGCCTAAGCGTGCACACACTCTCTCGTCCACGCTTCGTCTTGATCACAATCCGCGCCCGCACCAGGTAGGCAATATGTTTTGAAATCATCTGCTGCGAAAGTGCAAACGGTTCCGTCAATCCATGCACAGAGGCAGGCCCATGGGAGAGTCGTTCGATCATTGCCCGCCGGGTTGGATCAGACAAAGCCGCAAACGTTGTACCTAATTTATCCACAACCATATGGTAGTGGATTATCTGTGCAATGTCAAGTGTGAATTTTGCGGTCGAATTTTGCGATCCCTGATTTCTGTTCACTGATCCCCAATGTGCCAAGCGTTGGCCGGCGATTTTGGCCGGGCCGCACTGCGGCTACACTGGAAGAGGCACCGTGCCGCGAGTTGCTCCTCTCAAAATGATCTCTTTCTCAAACATCAATAAGCAGTATGGCAAGCAGTTGCTCTTCGTGGATGCTTCGTTTCAGTTGAATCCCGGCGAAAAAGTCGGACTGGTCGGTCCCAATGGGGCGGGCAAGACAACGCTCTTCCGGATGGTGGTCGGCGAGGAAACTCCCGACGAGGGCTCGGTCTCAGTCCCCAGGAAGTTGACGATCGGCTACTTTCGCCAGGACGTCGAGGAAATGCAGGGCCGTTCGGTCCTGGATGAAGCGATCGCAGGCAGCGGACGCGTCGGCGATCTGCACCACGAACTCGAAGCCTTGCAGCGGGAAATGTCCGACCCCGACAAGGCGGATGACATGGACCGCATCCTTGATCGCTTCGGTCACGTTCAGGAGGAGTACGAGCATATAGGCGGTTACGCGCTCGAATCGCAAGCCCGTGAAGTGCTCCACGGTCTGGGATTCAAAGACGATCAGATTGACGGCGACGTGGGCGCTCTCTCCGGCGGATGGAAAATGCGGGTTGCGCTGGCGCGCGTCCTGCTCGGAATGCCGGATGTATTGCTGATGGACGAACCGACGAACCACCTCGACATCGAATCCATCATCTGGCTGGAGCAGTTTCTCAAGTCATTTCCCGGCGCGTTGCTCATGACTTCGCACGACCGCGAGTTCATGAATCGTCTGGTCTCAAAGATTGCAGAGATTGATGGCGGCGAAATCATCACCTACTCGGGTGACTACGACTTCTACGAGCGCGAGCGGGCGGTGCGAGAGAGCAATCAGCAGGCGGCATTTGCCCGGCAGCAGTCCATGCTGGCCAAAGAGCAGCGCTTCATCGATCGTTTCAGGACGCACGCCGCCAAAGCGGCCCAGGTGCAGAGCCGGATCAAGGCCTTGGACAAGATCGAGAAGATCGAACTGCCCAAAAAACGGCAGGTCGTGAAATTCGACTTTCGCGTTCCACCGCGATCCGGCGAACAGGTGGCCGTCCTTGAGAATCTGCACAAGAGTTACGGCCCGCGTGTGATTTACGAAGGATTCAATCTCACCATCCGCCGCGGAGAACGCTGGGCCGTCATGGGGAGAAACGGCGCGGGCAAGACCACGCTGCTCAAGATGATTGCCGGAGCCAGTGCTCCAGATGCGGGAAGCGTGCGGCTCGGCGCCAGCCTGTATATGGGCTACTTCGCGCAACAGTCGCTGGACGTGCTCAATTCCGATCTCACCGTCATCGAACAGTTGCAACAAGATTTTCCCCAGGACAGTATTGGTTCGTTGCGGAACCTGGCGGGAGCATTCCAGTTCTCCGGCGAAGACGTGGATAAGAAGATCCGCGCACTCTCCGGCGGAGAAAAATCGCGGCTGGCCATAGCGCGCATGCTCTACAACCCGCCGAACTTCCTGGTGCTCGACGAACCGACGAATCACCTGGATCTTGCGACCAAGGAAATGCTGGTGGACGCCCTGAAGGATTTTGAAGGCACCATGATCTTCGTATCGCATGACCGCATGTTCCTTCGCGGTCTCGGCTCACGTGTGCTGGAACTGGGCGGCGAGAGCGGCACGGACCGCCATCCCACTGTTTATCCTGGGTCGTACGTTGAGTACGTGCAGAAGCTTGGACATGAGGCGCCTGGGATCTATTCGTAAGCCTCGCCACAAAATTGCTCTTGCGGGGATTCTTGCTCAAACTCGGTTGTGATTCTCTGGTTGAACTGGAGCACACCAGAGCGCCGGCAGAGAGCGGGTGTCACTTCTTTGGGTCCGAGTTATGATCGCCGCCCTCCCCATCCTGAATCCGCAACACTGTCCTTCGATGCTGGGCTTCGTCGTGCTCCAGATGGGTCGCGATCTGCAGTTGACTATCGGCTTCTTCCTTGCGTCCTACGCGAACAAACGTCAGGCCGAGATAGTAATGAGCTTCGCGCAACGAATCGTCACTGGCGAGCGCGCGTTGCAGCAGATCGATCGCGTCAGAGTAACGCTTCTGTTCGAAAGCTACTCTCCCCAGAGCCGACAGAGCTCCAACATGTTTCGAGTCACGGGTTAGCACCTGGCGGAAATTGGTGGCCGCCTCGTCGAGGTCTTTCATATTGAGTTCGATAAGCCCGAGACGGAAGTAGGATTCCGTCTGCTCCGGAGCCAGCACGATCGATCGCTCAAATTGTTCTCGTGCCTCCTGCGTACGCTCTAGAGCTGCGAGAGTCATCCCCAGAGCACAATGACCGGGTGCACCGTCGGGGCGCACTTCGACGTAACGGGCAAACTGCTGGCGCGCTTCCTCGATTTTCCATTCCCCAAGAAACGCGCGTCCCAGGCTATAGAGCAGCCGCCGGATCGTTCTGCCGCAGCTTCAATGTCTGTTCGAAAGCTGCGATCGCGTCCTGCCATAGCGACAGTTGCATCGCCATCGCTCCGAATTCGAATTGAACATCGGGATTGTCGGGCGCATAGTTGCGGGCCTCTCGCAGCAACGCCATGGCGGCTTTCCGAATCACCGGCTGCCGCCGCAGTCTTGCTTTGGTCCCGTAAAATATGGACCAGCGCGTCCGAAGCATCCGTGCGAGCGGAATCTATGCGCAACGCTTCGCGCAATTTAGGGACCGCGTCGTCCGCGCGACCTTTCTGGAAATAGAGCAGTCCAAGGTGCGCATGGGCAGGAGCGAAGTCCGCCTTTTTCTGAACAGCACGGCGGAAAAGCTGTTCAGCCTCCGCGTCGCGATGTTGAAGGACTCGGACGACCCCTAACAGATCGAGGGCGCGATAATCGTCAGGGGCGGTCCGCAGAACGGTCTGCAGATCGGTTTCAGCCCGAGTGAGTTTCCCCGCAGTCATGGCCTGAGCCGCGTCCTGCAGCAAGGACGCCGTCGAACTCGGCGTCGAAACCTGAGCTACCGGCATCAGGCTCGAAACGAGTAGCACACCGCCGCAGAGGAGTTTGTTTCGCACGCTATTTCGCGACTCTATTTCGTACGTAATTCGCACTCTGAAATGCAGCCTTTGATCTATTTTAACGGCTCGGTGATCGTGACGATGCGATCCGGTTTCTGATCCCGCAAAATCTGGCGAATGCCGCTCGGCCAACGGATTTCGATCTCTCGGATGGCATCGGCAGTACCCAACCCGAAGTGCAATCGCTTGTCGCTCGAGGATTGGTAGCTGCTGCTGGTAGTCACTGTGGCAAATTGATCGCCGAGAGTAGTGCTGACTCTTACCTGAGCTCCAATCGCATCGCGATTGCTCTTCACGCCCACCAGATTGAGGGTAATCCAGTGGTTCGGCGTGTCGCGTTTGATTCAGCAGCACCCATGCGGGGCCGTCGTTGGATGTGATGACCGCATCCAGCTTCCCGTCATTGTTAATGTCCCCGACCGCCAACCCTCGCGCCGCCCAATCCTGATGGAACACATCGCCGGAGGCTGCTGAAACGTCCACGAACTTCTTACCCTGTTCATTTCGCAACAAAAGGGGTGGTTCGCGGTAACGCACATTCGGATCGTACATCTCGATCGTGTCGATCACGTGCGACTGGACGATCAGCAGATCCTTCCAGCCATCGTTGTCATAATCGAGAAAGCGTACACCCCAGCCGGAGTGCAGAAGAGAAATCGCGTTCAGGCCCGTGACCGCTGATCGAATAATCAAAAGTGCCGTCTTTCAGGTTGGTGTAGAGCGCGTATCGCTGATTCGCAAGATCGGTGATGACGATGTCGGGCCATCCGTCGTTGTTGTAGTCCTCAAAATCAACGCCCATGCCGGCGAAAGTGTTGCCGTTGCTATCGAGCCCGGCTCCGGAAGGCAATCCAACCTCTTCGAACGTTCCGTTGCCGCGGTTGTGAAACAGGTATTCCGGCATTGAATCATTGGCGAGCAGAATGTCCATGAAGCCGTCGCGATCGTAGTCTGCGATGGCGAGACCCAAACCTTTTCCCGGCTTGTCGATTCCAGCCTGGTGCGCCACCTCGGTGAACTTCCCACCGCCGTCGTTGTGAAACAACAAGTACCGATTCCGGCTTGAACAGATCGGGATGGCAATAAGAACGGAAGCCATCTTTTCCGGGCGTCCCGCAGAAGATATCGTCAAAGTCCCACTGCATGTAGCGGGCAACCACCAGGTCCAGCCGGCCGTCGTTGTCGTAGTCGACCCAGGCGGCGCTCGTCATCCATCCTGAGCCGGCAACGCCCGCTGCGGCGGTCACGTCCGTGAATGTGCCGTCCCCATTGTTGTGGTAAAGCGTGCTGCGGCCGTATCCGGCTACATAGAGGTCTTCGAATCCGTCGTTGTCGTAATCGCCGACCGCAACGCCGGTGGAGTAGCCGAAGCCAGTGAGACCGGCGCGCTCGGTGACATCTTCGAAGGTTCCATCCGATTTCTGGTGATAGAGCCGATTCCAGTACTTCGGGCTGTCCTTCTTCGGAATCGTGCCTTTTGGTGTCGGATCGTCGAGCCGCGCACCGTTCGCGAAGAAGATGTCGAGGCGGCCGTCGTTGTCGTAATCGAACAAAGCTACGCCCGAGCCCATCGTCTCGAGAAGGTATTTCCTGCTAGTGGGAGAAGCTTGCTGGCGGAAGTGAATTCCAAGTTTTTCCGTGGCATCGACGAAACGCCCCGGCTGTGGGGGAGTTTGGGGAGGCGGCGAAAGAAAGCCAAGTCCCGAAAATCAAGCTCACGAAAATCAAGGCAATTCCCGAGAGCATTGCGCGGGCGAAAAACTTAGAAACGCTTTTCATGAGGAGCGATCAATGGCCGCAAGTCAACAGTTTAGCTGCCTGAGGCAACATCCACCGAGGCATCGTCAAAAGACCCACTGGGGACTCGGGAATAATAATAAAGAGCGGATTGCACTTGGCGCCGACAAGGCTTAACAGTCACAAACGAACAAATTCTAGATCGTTTTGGATGTAAAAGAAACAAAATCATTGACTCTTGCGCCTGAACCGCATTACGATTCCGAGTGCTTAAAGTTTGCACACCCGTTAAGTCCGAGTGAACTTAGCCGACGCCGAGGGGGAATTGCCATGACGCAAAACGCGCAGTTGTCAGGAATGACGTGGACCAGAAGAGCTTTTTATGTGATCGCAATACTGGCGGTCGTTGTTTTCGGCGCGCTGCCGATGCTTGCCCAATTCGATACCGGCACAATCACCGGCACGGTGACGGATACAACCGGGGCCGTTATCGCACATGCGGCGATCACGGTGACGAACGTGGGCACGGGCATTCAAAAGAGCTACGTCACCGATCAGAACGGTAATTTCGTGGCTTCCTCATTGCCGTATGGAACCTATGTGGTCGCGACCCACGCCAGCGGATTCGCGGAAAGCAAGAGTCAACCGGTCGTGCTCAGCGTGGGCGCGACGGTGCAAGTGAACCAGAGGCTTGCGGTGGCGGCGTCGCAGGTGAGCGTCCAGGTCAACGGTACGGCTACGACGGTTGATACCTCATCGAGCATGTCCGGCACAACGCTGGACGCGAATCAGGTCGGCAACCTGCCAATCAACGGACGCGATGTAAGTCAATTCCTGGAAATCGCCCCCGGCTCGGTGGGCTCCACGGGATTCTTCCAGGGCAGCGTCAACGGGATGGAGAATATCTTTACCGGCCTGAATATCACGCTCGACGGCCAGAGCGCGATGCGCGGCGACATCAATGGGTTCCTCGATACGGAAGGCCAGGAAAGCCGCGCGCATCACGCGAGCCAGCGTGGATAGCATCCAGGAAATTGATTACTCCAATAGCGGCTACACGGCGGAAACCGGCCACTCGCTTGGGCCGCAGATGAACATCATCACGAAATCCGGCACGAACGATTTCCATGGCAGCATATTTGAATATTTCCGCAACGACGCTCTCGACGCAAAGGACTACTTTGCGACGTCGAACCAGCCTTTAAGGCTCAACCAGTTTGGCGGCAATCTAAGCGGACCGATCATCAGGAACAAGCTCTTCTTCTTCGTGAACTATGAAGGCGATCGCACACATATCACGATCGAGAGGCCTCTGAACCATACCCTGAGCGCGTACGCCCGATCACGAATGGCGGCGACTCCCTCGATGGCGCCCGTATTGGCTCAGTTTGCGCCGATTCCTGCCGGCTGTGACGTCATTCCGGCGCCGGCCTCAGTGTGTGGGTAACCTGAACTTCCCAGATTCCAGTTGATCCGAAGCAGTCCGGACATGATTTACGATCCTGCCGCTCTGCCGAACATTCTTCGCGAGGATACAGGCTCTATTAGGCTCGATTACAACGTCTCAGAAAAGGACCGCGTTTTCTTCCGCTATAACATCAACGATTCACTGACCAACTATACCTATGGCCTGAATGAGGGTCAGGTATCACCTCAGAAGTTGAGAACGCAGTTGGCCAAGATCGATGAGACCCACACCTTTACTTCGACTTTGCTCAATGAGTTCAGCGTCGCCATCAATCGTTTTTATTCCGACACGAACTCGAATACTCCCACGCCGCTGGCCGGCTTTGCGGGTTTCTTTACCGACCTGGGTTCGCTGCCGGGACCGAATACGTTCAATCAGGTGACCCCGTTTGCTGACCTCGAGATTTTTGACAATGTAAGCAAGACCATCGGGCGGCACACGCTTAAGTTTGGTCCGCAAATTCGCATCAACCGGAATAACGAATGGCTGCGGCCGCAACAAACCTACGACTATGCGAGCGTTGACGATCTGGTAACAAACAATGACATAGTCCGTTGGGCACGGCGTTTTTGTCCTGCAAAAAATCGGATTCCCAGGATTTGTTGGTAACCACAATTCCAACTGGGATTTCTATGTCCAGGACGACTGGAAGGTGAATAGCAAGCTCACTTTGAACCTTGGACTCCGGTACGACTACAACACGGTGTGGACCACCGGGGCGAATCAGGGACAAAATTTCGATGTGGCGACGCAGGCCCTGCTTCCTCTCAACCAAGCGACATACAGCGCGCCGAAGGGCGACTGGGCGCCCCGGGTGGGTTTCGCATGGGACCCGAATGGCAAGGGAAAGACCGTCGTCCACGGGTACGTCGGGCTTTTCTACAATCCGATGCACTTCAACTTTGCCACCACGACCAACGTGCCCGCGCTCGCGAGCTACAATGTCAACGTCTTTCAGGCGATCTTCGCAGATCCTCCATTTTCGATCGACTATCCTTCTCCCAATCCTCCGCTAATTGCGGGAACACAAAATGTAAACGCGTTTCCCGCAAACCCCAAAGACCCGGTTGCCACGAACTGGCTGTTCGACATTCAGCAGGAAGTGGCGCGCGGCACCATTCTTACCGTGAGCTACGTCGCCAACAATGTGCACCACATGCAGGCTGGAGTTGACTTCGCTGCCTTGAACGCGAACCCCGCGAACGTCTTCACCCAGGCTCGACAGTATTCGGGGTTTGCGAACGAAAACGTCCTCGCCGACGGACTCGGTTCCCACTACAACTCCCTGCAAGTGAAGCTGATCCGCAACGTGGGAAAACTGAACCTCCAGGCGAACTACACGTGGTCCCACGAAATCGACGATATGCTCAACGTTTTCAGCCCCGGCTTTGAGAGCCCGTACACTCCCGCCTACGATCGCGGCAGTGGAGATTGGGACGTGCGGCACAATTTCACGGGCAGCGCGCTCTACAGCCTGCCGGATCTGAAGGGCTCGAACTCCTTCGTTCGGACAGCGCTGGGCGGGTGGCAAACCTCCGGGATTATCCAGACACGATCGGGACTTCCGACGAACATTACGCTGGTAAGCGGATTCTTTGGCAATCCCGTGCGGCCGGACTTAGTGCCCGGTGTAGCCCTTATGGGTTCCGAACCACAGTTGGCCAGGTTCGAGCTACAACATCAACGCTTTTGCCGTCGAACCGACGTACGACGGAACTCCGGGTGCCACAATCGGAACTGTCGGACGCAACTCTCTGCGAGGCCCGGCGTACTTCCAGCTCGACCTTTCCGGAATGAAGAACTTCGCCATTACCGAAAGGGTGACGATGCAGTTCCGGGCGGATATTTTCAATATCTTTAACCACCCGAACTTCACCAACCCTGACGGCGGTATATGTACGTCCCTCAGCGAGCTACGGGTCCCGCGCCGACCTGTACTCCCAATGTCCAATTTCGGTCGCGTCGGCCAAACCATCGCCGATGCGGATGGAACGCAGATCGGGGGCGGCACTGCGCGCCAAGCCCAATTCTCACTCAGGTTCACCTTCTGATCACTCAGCCCCCGCTTACCACGGCAGCGACAATCGACCGTCGCTGCCGTATCTTCAAGTTAGTCGCCTCCGAGGATGAATGTCGAAGCCATACATCTCGAATTACGATAAGTATCCCGTGGTCCGCGTGTCTGACTCGCGGGATGGCTGCGAGATGGGATGGGACGCGATCGGCCGGCGGCTGAAAGCGAGCGTGCGGCCCGGGCGTTTCGTGATTTGTGTGGAGTGTTATCCCGGCTGCTTTGAAAAGGACATTGAAAAACAACTGGTAAGCGCGCTGAAACCCCAGATCGTGCTGCGCGCGGAAGAATGTTACTTGCCCGAGAGCGCCATTCAATCTCTCTGCGCCCGCGATCTGGGCGATGACCCGGTGTTTGCCTTCATGGGCAAGTACGAACTCTCGGAATTCCTGGATGAGCGCGAGCTTGCGAAACAAAGAAGCCGCTTGCGGCAGGCATCGGGCCTGGTGGTCGTCATTGGCACGGGCGCAACCCTTCTTGCCGAGCAGTGGGACCTGCTCGTCTATTGCGACATGGCGAGGTGGGAGATCCAGCAGCGCCAGCGAGCCGGCGAAGTTACGAACCTTGGTTTGCAGAATTGCACGGAACGTCCGCAGGCAAAGTATAAGCGGGCCTACTTTGTCGACTGGCGCGTCGCCGACCGCTTGAAGAACGACTTGATTCCACGAATTGATTTTCTGCTGGACACAAATCAGCGCGACCAGCCCAAGATGATCACCGGGGCGCAGCATCTGCAGGGGTTGAAGAATGCAGCGCACCGGCCGTTTCGCGTAGTGCCCTTCTTCGATCCCGGACCGTGGGGCGGACAGTGGATGAAAGAAGTGTGCGATCTGCCGCGAGAGGCCGAGAACTACGCGTGGTGCTTTGATTGCGTACCGGAAGAGAACAGTCTTCTGCTCGGCTTCGGCGACGTGAAGGTAGAGATCCCATCCATTAACCTGGTATTTCAACATCCTCATGAGTTACTCGGCGAGGCTGTGCATGCGCGTTTTGGAACCGAGTTTCCGATCCGCTTCGATTTTCTCGACACGATGGATGGCGGCAATCTTTCCTTTCAGGTACACCCGCTAACCGAGTTCATTCAACAGCAGTTTGGAATCCACTATACGCAGGATGAGAGTTACTACCTTCTGGATGCGGGCGAGGGAGCGTGTGTATACCTGGGCCTGAAAGAGAACATCGATAGCAAGCAGATGACGGCTGACTTGATGCAGGCGCAGGAGGGCACAATTCAATTTGACGCCGACAAGTACGTCAATCAGTTTCCCGCCAGGAAGCACGACCACTTTCTGATTCCTGCCGGAACTCCGCACTGCTCGGGCAAGAACAGCATGGTGCTTGAAATCAGCGCGACCCCGTATATCTTCACCTTCAAGATGTGGGACTGGGGACGGCTCGGACTGGACGGTACCCCACGCCCCATCCATCTCCAGCATGGGTTTCGAAACATCCAGTGGGACCGGACAACACCAGTGGGTCGAGAAAAATCTGATCAACGTTGTTGATCCCGTCACCGAAGGCCCCGGCTGGCGGGAAGAGCGCACCGGGCTTCACGAACGTGAATTTATCGAGACACGGCGGCACTGGTTCACCGCGCCGGTCCATCACTCCACGAACGGGGGAGTGAATGTGTTAAACCTCTGCGAAGGACGTGAAGCCGTGGTGGAGAGCCCGGCCGGGCAGTTTCCCCCATTCGTCGTCCACTACGCGGAAACTTTTATTGTCCCTGCTGCCGTGGGCGATTATGTGATTCGTCCGCATGGTCCTTCCGAAGGGCAACAATGCGCCACGATCAAAGCCTATGTGCGCACGAACGCGTAACAGGATTGCTTATTCTTACCAGGTGGTAACGTCTCATGAAATCAGCGCTTTCTTTCTGTCTCGTTCTGCTGTGTGCGTTGTGTTCCCTTCCGGCTTTTTCTCAAGAGAAAACGGTAGTTCTTTCCGACACTGCACGCTGGGCTTCCACAGTCTCTGAGCACTACTGGATTCAACCTGACATTACTTATGGAGTGGCGAACAATTACACGCTGAAGCTCGACGTGTGGCAGCGAAAGGATCAAAAGACTGCCGCTCCGACTTTGATCTATTACCACGGCGGTGGATGGATCTTCGGCGATCGCACGGGCGCCACCCTTCTCTTTCTGCCGTATCTGGAGATGGGCTGGAACGTCATCAATGTTGAATACCGCATGGCTAGACGTTTCGCTCGCGCCCGCAGCCGTCGAGGACTGCCGCTGCGCTCTGCGTTGGGCGGTGAGGAATGCCAAGCAGTACAACATCGACGTCAATCGCATCGTCTTGACCGGTCACTCCGCGGGCGGGCATCTATCTTTGATCACGGGGATGCTGCCCGAAGGCACAGGGCTCGATAACAATTGCGACGGGACCGAAAAACTCAAAGTTGCCGCAATCATCAACTGGTTTGGCATCAGCGACGTAGCCGATCTGGTGCAGGGCCCCAATCGGAGAAACTACGCGGTGATGTGGATGGGAAGTCAACCCGATCCGCTCACGATTGCAAAGCGAGTCTCGCCACTTACCTACGTTCGAGCCGGACTGCCGCCGATCCTAAGTGTTCATGGAGACAAAGATCCAGTCGTGCCCTACGAGCAATCAGTGCGACTGCATAAGGCACTCAGTGAGGCTGGCGTGCCGAACGAACTGGTGACGATCAAAGGTGGCGAGCACGGTGGGTTTAACGACGCAGAACTGGAAGACGCCTATGGAAAGATTCGCGCTTTCCTGCACTCTCATGGCCTGCTGCCGTAGGCCTAGGGGCGTCCCTTCCAGCGTTGAAGTCTGATTTCCTCATGGCTATCCCCTCGATCGTTATTTCCTTCTATGACGAGAGTGTGCTCCGTTTGCCGGACATCTTTGATCTGGGACCATCGGGGAGGTGCCGGATGGACGAATAAATCATACTGCGCTTGAAGGGACGCACTTGCCGGGATGGAGCAAAGCACAGGCGTGTCGAACAAGCGGCGCATTTCGCGAGCGTGGGCAAGCCCGAGCGGCATGGGACTGGTGCCAAACTCAACGCCGCGAACTCTTGTTCTTTTGTTCCACGGAGTATTCGCGCGAGCGCGGTTTTCCTCCCACAGCGCGATCCAGGGAAAAAGCGTGGGATCAAAACAATATCCTGCTACCAGTTGGTGTCGCCGGTTGTGGACAGCGACAAAAGCATTCCCGTGATCCGAGTCGACGAGCAAGGCTGCGACAAAGCCAGTCCCGTCACGCACGAATGGTTGCGAAAGATTGATCGGCTCACCATCGATGGATTGCGCATACGGCCACTGGTATTCGACGTCGTTCTTAAGAACTTCGTGGCCCTCATAGCCTCCGGGCCATGTCACTCCGCGCCTTCCAGATACAAACAGAGTAGCTTCGCCGTTTGCAAAGAACGGCTCGCCGAAAGCTGCGTGCTGCACCCATTGAAACTCGACTGCGGCGCCGCTGAGGTTGGTGACAATTTCTGTGATGCAAGCGGTGAAGGCCTCGCGCGCCAGGGACAATTTCGCGCCGAAAGTGCAGACGGTAAACAGGAAGCGTAACTTCCATCACCAGCGTTGCTGAATCATCATCCGCAACCGCGGAGACAACTTTCCATTCCGAGTTGGCCGCTTCGCCGTGCAGGCCCATTCCTCGCTCGGCTTCTTCCGATGACGGCATGCCGAAATAACCGAGCGCCAGGGCATGTCCGGTGTAGCCGCACAGAAAGCGGCCTACGGGGCCATCTCCGTAGAGTCCTGCGTGCTCGCGCGAAGAAAATGTCTGAGGCTCGATCGTAGGCCAGGGTGACTCCCAAAGAACATTGACCGGAGAACCGCGGAGACGAAAATCCGCGATATGTCCGCCCCCGACGAGCGCCGTAAGTTCGACGTTTGACATTCGACAAACGGTACGCCCGGCGATCGTTCCACGGAACGGCATCCACGGCGCAGCGCGACATTCAGATACTGAGACCCCCATCGATCGCGAATGCCACGCCGGTGACAAATTCCGCGGACGGTGACACCAGATAAAGCGCGGCCTGAGCGATCTCCTCCGCAGTTCCGAATCGTCCCATCGGCTGGCGGGCGATGAATTGTTTCCGGGCTTCGGCCGGATCAGGAAACGCGGCGAGGCGCTGCGCAAGCGACGGCGTTTCGACCGTGCCAGGGCAGAGGCAATTCACCCGTATATTGTCGCGAACGTAATCGAGGGCCATCGATTTAGTAAGTCCGACCACGGCGGCTTTCGTGGCCGTGTAACATGCACGATCCGTCACCGCGCGCAGAGCCGTCGCTGAAGCGGTATTGAGGATAACTCCCCCGCCCTCCGCCTTCATGAGCGGAATGACAGCATGGCAGAAGAGATACATACTCTTCACATTGATCGCCATCGCGCGGTCCCATTGCTCTTCGCTGATCGCCTCAAGGTTTGCCGGTTGGAACGATGCCCGCATTGTTGAACAGAATGTCGACGCGTCCGAATTTCTGCATAGTGGAGCGTAGGACATTGTCCACATCATCTCGCTGACTCACGTCCGCAACTACTGCAAGACATTCGCCGCCAGCTCGACCGATCTGGCGGACTAGCCGGTTCACGAGTTCGCGGTCGATGTCGACCGCCACAACTTTTGCTCCTTCCTTCGCGAACAACGCGGCAGATGCCGCGCCGATTCCTGCGGCCGCTCCGGTGATGATCGCCGTCTTAGTCTGGAGATTCATTTGTGGGTCGCTGCCCCCGTACCGCCCTCCTGAAAGCCCATTCCACCGGCAGGCACAAGCATGCCGCCATCTACGAGTAACGCCGCGCCCGTGATGAAAGATGCCATTGGAGACGCGAGATAAGCGATGGCATCAGCCACCTCTTCCGGCTTTCCAATGCGACCCAATGGATGCATGCGATTGCAGGTCTGTATCACTTTTTCGGGATCGTCCGACAATCCAGCCGCCCATCGAAGCATCGGTGTGTCGATCGCGCCCGGACACACGCAATTCACTCGAATGCCCCTATGTGCATAATCGAGCGACATAGCCCGAGTTAGTCCAAGCAAGCCGTGCTTTGAGGCGACATAGGCGACAGAGTTACTAATTGCTGTCATGCTCTGCACCGAGCCGACAATCACGATGGCGCCGCCACGCTCGAACATGTATGGAACGGCATACTTCGCAACCAGGAAACATCCCTTGAGGTTGATTCCCATCAACCTGTCCCACTCTTCTTCGCTGGTTGTTACCGCGTCCCCATAAAGCTGGATGCCGGCGTTGCTGACCAGTATGTCGATTGCTTTGTATTTGTTGACTACCGCGGCAACGGCTTGCGACACCTCTGCGCCGACGCTTACATTGCACGGAAAGAACTCGCAGATATGCCCGTCCGTCGCGATCGCGGCGGCACTTTTCTGCCCGGCATCGCGGTCAATGTCGAGGATAGCGACCGACGCTCCGAGTCCGGCAAGCTTTCGTCGCCGTGGCCTCCCCAATCCCCATCGCGCCGCCAGTCACGATAGCGACTTTGCCTGTGAAATCAAGGTTCATTGGGCGCTACCTTGCCTGATGCTGTGGTGTGGTGTGAAGTCTGAGAGTGAGCACCTGAAACGGTTTGATCGGAACGCTGAGATCTCCGCCTTGCATCGTGATTTCGGTCTGCTTGTCTTCGAGCAAATTGCACAGCCAGGCCCGCTCGAACGTGAGGAACGGGCTGTGGATCTTGATGTTTGATGCCTCACCCGCGGTGTCCTGTAACCGAAGAATCGTTCCATCGCCATCTTCCGCGCGCTTCCAAGTCAGCAACGTTACCCCAGGATTCCCGATCTCCAGTAAGCTGGCTCCTCGATTGGGTAACAAAGAAGAATCTTGCGTACCCGGCACATCATCCCGTTCGAGAGGGGTTAGTGCTTCCAATCCGAAGCGTGTCAGGGACGGAGCGTTGAACTGCGCATTGCTCGTGATGGCGTAGCGAAAGGTGAAATCGCCGCCTTGCCATGCAGGAAAGTTAGTACCCCAATAGTTGTTCATGAGCCAGGAGAAAATCGCGCTGCTCTTTGTCTTGGCCTGCGCGGGCTTGAACTCCGCGGGCCATTCGCCGCGAACAATGTCTCCAAAGGCAACCAACGGAGCGTCAAGCGGAACGACTGTCGCAGCCACTTGCGGATTGTATACAGAAGCCCAGGTGGTGGGCAGGTACCATTCACGGCTTCCTCCAGCAAGCTCATCTTTCGCTGGATTTACCCATGCCGCCTGAGAACCGTAGGTGAACGCCGGCGCGGTCACGGCGAAAGGAAATGCGATATAGGCGGACTCTCTCGTAAGCACGCGAGTCTTGTGTAAGTGATAAGTAATCACGATATCTTTTGTAGAGTCCGGCAGCAAGATTTCCGTCTGAATCGACGGGGTATTTGGCGCGGATGAACTCAGAGCTGCGACGATCCCAATCGGGGTTTTCTTCGCAGATATGAGCGTTCCCGAACTCGCTGCATGAACGGTCAACGCCGGAGGCTTCAGTCCCGCTCCAAAGCGATAGAGCGAGTTATCTGGATAGCTGTCCCCACCCGTGACGTAGAGATACTGGCCAAATTTGTATGGGCTTGACGAATCGACGAGTTCGCGCCTCAGTTGTTTGTCAAATATGCTCGCGATCGCTCCGGAGGACGGATCCAGCGTAACTCGATAGAACTGGTTCTCGAGAATATTGCCGAGGATGTTTCCTCGAATGTCCACCGAGGCGGTTCGCTGTTTCGCAATCGGCGTAATGGTGAACAGTTTATAGCCCACGGCGGGCACGGAGGCCGCCAGGAAGCGCACACGAACACTGCCCGGGCCGAATCCCGGCAGTGAGATTCCTTTACCTTTGTAGAGTATTTCCACGGGAACCTCAGCGCCGCTGGACGAGTCGACAAGCGTGGTGCCGTCTGGCAAGTCTGTCTCCACGAGGCCGGAGCGTGCCCAGTTCAACGAGTTGAAAACCGCAACGGAATTGTCCTTGGCTTTTACGAGCGCTTCAAGCTGGGCCCACCCGCGCTGAATCGATTCGTCGATATCATCGCGCGCCCGCGTTACGCGAGATCGTTTGAGCGCGATTTGATCTTCGCTCTGGTGGTGCTCCGGCTGAGTGGTCGCGCTGACATACGTCCACGTGTGCTCGTCATAGAGAAGCTCGTTACGCCAGGCATCGTCGAGCATGGCCTTATCGGGACGCACTCGCGGGTCGATCGAGGAAACAGCGGCGCCCATGATCTCGGCCGTTGCGATGCGATGCTGGTTTTCCCGGTGAATGGCGGTGTGTGCGGCATCGGAGCCGTATCCATCCTCCCAGTAAGGACCGAAGTCGCCTCGAAACACCGGAAAGTTGCCTTTCCACTCCTGCTCGATCCGTTGCATCGCGGAGTGCACGGTAGAAAATTCAAACCTGGGCCACGCATATTCATGGCTGAAACTTGCGACGATTTCACTCTGCTCGCTGGCGAGCGGCGTGTTCTCAAGCTGTGTGCCGAAAGATGATCGCCGTATTGGCCGTGTAGTCCGGACGCGTGTATGCCTGAAGAAAAACCGGCAACGAATCGCGGATCGACTCCATTCGCCATGGACCGCCAAACAGGGTGTGGGCTTGCAGGTAGGCACGCGAGTACCACATGAGCACGCGGCCGCCGTCCGGGCCTTCCCAGTAGAAGGGGGACTTCTCGTTCCATCGCCCAAGCAGCATCACCGGAGCCCGCCAACTGTTGCTGGCCGCTACGAAATACTTGATGCCCGCGTCATGCAGAATCGAAGCATAGCCCCACGTGTAGGCCGGGACATCCACGATTTGCGCGGCATCGGCAATCGGTAATTTGTATTCGCGCGCGAGATTGTGCTGGCCATAGAGAGAGCGAGCCAGAGCTTCCCACGATGCGTTCCCGGTATGTTGATTGGCGAACTCCGGTGGAATGACGATACTGCCGTCGCGAACATGTTCGAAAAACTGTTTCCGCGCATCCGGGCTGCGTCCGTTCAGATATTGATCGGCGACCCAGCTGCCATCGAGCGTCCAACGAAAATCCGGCGTTTTCTTGATCAGGCCCATTGCCTGGTCGATCGATTGGGAGTGAAGCTCGGCGACTTTCGCCGGGTAATCGGTGAAACCAACATCGAGATGCTCGTGCGGTATGAGTGCAATGGTCCACTTTTTCGCCGGCTCGACTGTTGCCGAGGCCGAGAATTTTCCAGTGCGCACCCTAGCTTCGGCGGCGCCAGTCCACTCCGGCACTTCAAACACGAGCCGCGCCTCGCCGAACTCGTTGGTCGTCGAGAATGGTTTGCTGAAGGAATGTCCGGCGACCCGAAGTTCCACTGAGTCGCCCCCAGGGAATCTGGATGCCCCAATGAAAACATCCACGACCTCCACCATCCCCGCTTTAGTTTCGCGATAAAAGATTGTTGGCTCGAATTTGAGCGGTGAAGGCATGTACGTTGTATTGCCCGGCATCATCCTGAACCAATTCGAGCGCGTCGTAGATCAAGCCGGTGTGCCCGGGCGCAATTGCGCCGAGGGAATTTTGTGCCGTGGCCGGATCGTCCATGGCGGTGAGAACGAACGCGTTCTCTCCTTTCCGAAGCCAAGCCGGCGGGAATCGAAATTGTTTTTTCGTCGATGGAGGTCTGGGGAACAAATGTCCCTTCCCAATCGCCGGCTCGGAAATCGAGCTTGGGATGGAAGTAGAAAAAACCGGAGTGCCCGTTAACCTCCAACTTTAAAAATGATAGACGCGGGGTCTCATACAGGATGGCGAGTTTCAGCCGATAAACACCGAGCGGAGCATCGTTCAGCACAAATTTCACCGTGAACGGGTGCAGTCGCCCACCGGCGATCCCGTTGGCCGGTCCAGGCTGAAAGCGATACCAATCCTTATCGCGCTTTGCCCGACCACGAACACAGGGTCGCTCTTGGGATCGGCATAGTTGATGTCTTGACTCTTAAATTCGCCCGAGGATCCGTCGAAGATCCCGATCTTCCAGAGCGTTTTTTCGGTTGCGTGGGCGGCGGCAGTCAGTGTCGCCGCCATGAAGAGAGCGATCGTTATTGCTTTGCAAATCGTTGTTACTTTGCGAATTTTTTTCGTGGTTACCATTTCGGCTGCGTGATCACAGTGCCCCGCCGGCGCGGATCGTCTGTCCAGGCTCCCATCTCATGTCGCTTGGAGAGTTCGTGATAGCGGGCAAGCTTGTCGCGGTCGAGTTCCACTCCGAGCCCCGGACCAGTTGGCACCGCCATCGCGCCGTTCTTATATTGCATCTTGCCGCCAACAATGATGTCGTCAGTGAGGTGGTGATAATGCGAGTCGGGGGCGAGCGTCAGATTCGGAAGACAGGCGGCGAGGTGAAGCATGGCGGCTTGCGAGATGCCAAATTCCGCGCCACTGTGCATGCCTGCGTCCACGCCCATCGCTTCGCAAATCTGGCCCGCGAGTTTAGCGCGATGAATGCCTCCATACCAGTGTGGGTCAAGCAGGACCACGTCGAGCACATCCGCCATGATCGCGGGCGCAAGATCCTCAAACGCGAACACCGACATATTCGAAGCCAGAGTGACCCACGGCGCCTTTGCGTTGACCCGCTTCATGGCGCGCATCCCCCACACCGGATCTTCAAGGTACTCCATATTGAAGTCGTGCAAACGCCGGGCAACATCGATGGCCGTGGTCACCGTCCAGACCGCATTCGGGTCGAGCCGGATGCGATGCTTTGGGAATGCCTCACGCAGCGCGATGAATGTATCGATTTCTTCATCCGGAGGAAGAACGCCGTTCTTGTACTTTAACGTCTTAAAGCCATGCTTGCTGACGACTGCTTTCGCAAAGTCGACCATTTGTTCGATGTTCGATATTTCTCCAACGCCGTCGTCATTCGCATAGCGATAAAAAAGATAGGCGGCGAACGGAACCTCGTTCCGAATGCGACCTCCCAGCAGGTCGCAGACCGAACGATTTAACGCTTTTCCTTGAATATCGAGGATGGCAAATTCAATGTCCGGCAAATCCAAGGACGAAACCAAAGAGCTTTTCTGAACTGGGCGCGGCCACCTTCCAGCGAATTCGCTCGAGGTTCATGGGATCTTCACCGATCAGCTGCGGCTTCAACTCCGCCAGCTGACCGGCGCGGCTGGCGCCGCTGTAGCACTCGCCAAGGCCCGTGATGCCTTCGTCGGTTTCGACCTCGATGACGATGCGCGAAAATCCGGGATGGGATCCAATCGAGTAACGCAGCGGTGCTTCGATCGGGATGAAGGCGGGAGTCCAGCGAATGTCGGTAATCTTCATTGTCTCGTCTCCGGTATTGAGTCTCCGGCCGGCTAGCGCTGGTTTGCAAGCAGCTGTCCGCGAATGCCGACCCGCGCCCGGCAAATATGCCAGCGGCTCAGGTTGGCAAAATACATCTCGTCAAAATTTGCGCCGCCGAACGCCGCATTCGTTGGGCTGGCAAGCATCGTCCCTTCCGGGTCCACCGCGAACAGCGAAACTTTCCCATCCGGCGTCACACGGTACACATTGTGCGAAGCGTAACAAGTCACGTACAGGTTGCCCTGAGCGTCGAGCGCCGCGCCGTCCGGCACATTATTTAACCCGGCAGCATAAACACGCGGCTTTCCGATCGCTCCCGTATCCAGAAGCGGCACCGCGAGCACATTGTTTTTTGTGCTCTGCACGATGTACAGAGTACGCTCGTCAGCGCTCAGCGACAGCCCATTCGGAAACGACAGGCGGTCAAGCAGTTGTTCGATCTTGCCGTTCGGTCTTAAGACAAAGAGAAAGCCGTCATCTTTCTTGAACTCGCCGGAATCGCTGAAGTAAAGGTTGCCCTCGCGATCGAACACGGAAAAATTCGGAGTACGAAGGCGATATCGTCCGGCTCTTTCCCAGGAACGAATCGTTTTGCCAGACCGGTCCAGCTGAATCAATGCGCCCAGTTTGAAGTTGCAAACGAACAGATCCTGGCGCGCGGAAAAAGTAAGTCCGAGATTGAAGCCTCCGAGCGTGGCTACGGTTCGGACCTTACCTTTTTGATTGATTTTGTAGATCTGGCCAAGTTCGCCGCCTGCCCAAAGGTTTCCGTCAGCATCAAATGCCAGTCCCTCGGGATGGTCGAGCCCTTCCGCGAAGACTTCGAATTTCTGCAATGAAATTTTGGGCTGCATACCGAACCGAATTGAAGAAAATCCCGGTTCCACTTGTTTGTCTGACATTTGAACATATATAGTGATTTTGATTCCCGGTCAAGCAAATGGCGTCATACCGCGATATCGCAATCACTGCTGAGCAGCTTGAGCCGATTCATCGCGAGACCGTGATGAGCATGGTCGCGCGCAGGATCGAGCAACTCGTGCGCAGCGGCGATCTGAAGGCGGGAGATCGATTGCCCCCGGAGCCCGATCTCGCCCAGATGCTGCGCGTCAGCCGCGGCTCGCTGCGTGAAGCGCTGAAGGGTCTGATGTATCTCGGCCTCATCAAATCCCGAGCGGGAGACGGTACCTATATTCAGTCTTCTTTGAGCCGAGTGCTCAATCAGCACTTCCAGTGGATGATCCTGCTCGATGAAGTGAAGCACCTCGAAATCTACGAACTGCGGAAAATCATCGAACCCGATGCAGCCGCTCTGGCCGCCAAGCGCGCCACCCGAGCCGACATTGAATGCCTGGAAGCCGCACTGGATGGCTTGGCGGAAGGCCGCGGGAATCCCGAATTGTTTCACGCGTTTGACATTCAGTTTCACGATGCGTTCGCCCAGGCGTCGGGCAACGCCGCGATACAAACCACGATGCGCATGCTGTATCACGCAACATCCGAGGCTCGAAAGGCAGTGTTGCCATTTATCGATGACTGGGATCGGCATTGGCGGCGGCATGAACGCGTGTTCGCTTATATTCGCGATCACAAGCCAGCGCTCGCCCGCAAAGCGGTGCTGGAAGATCTGCATTACGCCGAGACTTTGCTTCGCGAACATGCCGCCTCGTTGAGCAAAGGCGGATTGGGCGGGGCGACCGCCAAACGCAGCCGCACGAACTCTCGTCGCCGAAAGCGGTGATCAATAAACGAATTTTCAGCAGTCCAGCCAAAATTCCGGGAGCAGCTCATGAGACGACTGTTGCATTGCACTTCATTCCTCGTTGTCCTTTTTTCCGCGGGCGTCATGCTCGCCGAAAACACGCACTTTAATTGCGTCCCCTCGTTCCCTTTTCAACAGCAGTGGCAAGGGGCTGACGCCGCATATTCGATTCCGCTGCAGGATGGCCGCGTGGCTTGGATTTTCGGCGACACCCTCTATGGCGATGAACGCCTGGTCACCGGCGAAGAGCCTCGCATGGTGCACAACACGATCGGCATTTCTACGTGTAAGGACGGGAAGTGGAAGATCGACTACACGATCAAGAAAGACGCCAAGGGCAACCCCGATAGCTTTTTCAAACCGCAGCAGAACAACGGTACCTACTATTGGGCGCTCGATGGAGTCGAACATAACGTTGAACATAAGCAGGAACTCTGGATCACGCTGGTCTGCGTGCGCAACGTGCCGAACTCAAACGCTTTTGCGCTCGGCTTCGAGATCTGCGGAACCGATCTCGCACACGTGACGGGTCTGGAAAGCGATCCCCAGAACTGGAAGGTTGCGTACTTTCCGCTCGTGGCGGAGGGCGTGCACGCGAATCCTTCGGCTTCTGCGTTGATCGAGGACGACTATCTTTACATCTACACGCTGTACGAAGTGGGAAGCCGGCCGCAGATCCTCACGCGAATTCCGCTGCAAGGTCTGGGCGACCCCAAGAAGAACCTGCAGTACCTCGGCAGCGACGACAAGTGGCACGACGGGATTGAGCCAGCCAAGGCAAAAATCATCATGAAGACCGGGGCTTCGGAGATGTCGGTGCGCTATCACCCGGAACTCAAGAAGTGGATCGCCGTGATGGTCGATCCTCAGATCTTTTCCGACAAAGTGATCCTTCGGACCTCGCCGAGCTTGATCGGGCCGTGGACCGATGGCGAAGTGATCTATCGCATTCCGATCCTGCAGAAGAGCGACCCGAAATACGATGCCTGACACTTTCTGCTATGCGGGCAAGGAGCACCCCGAGTTCGAGCAACCGGGCGAATTGCTGTTCACCTATGTCTGCAACACGATGAAGCCAAGAAAGCTGTTGGCCGAGACCGAACATTTATTTCCCGCAGGTCGTGCGCATGCCGATGCCGGATGTGGCGAAAAACGTGGCGAAGAAATAGTTAGTCCGCGAGAACACGTTTGCAGAAGGCGAGAGTGCGCCGGACGTGTTGTGTCCAATACGGCCAGTCATGGCCGCCGGGAAACTCTTCATAGACATGAGGCACGTGCAATTCGGTGAGTGCCGCTGTGCAGCGCGCGATTCGCCTCGATAAGCGGATCCTCGGTCCCGCAATCGAAGCGGATCGGCGGAAGCGTGTCATGATTCACCTTCGCCCAGTGCAGCAAGTCGGTGTCGACATCGCCCGCATACTGAAATGCCTTTGCGGGGAACGGAATGAACTGCGACAACTGCTCGACCTTGGTGATCGAAGAATGCGCAGAAATTCCCTGCACCTGCGAAGCATATTTCATGCCCAAGCGCAAAGCGCCGTAGCCGCCCATCGAGAGCCCCGCGAGAAGAAATTTTTGCGGATGCAATTGCGGAAATAACTCGCGCAGACAGCGGGGGATGTCATCGACAATCCATCTTTCGTAGTCAGCATGCGCGTGGGGAACATACCCGCTTCCGTCGCCCCAGAGTCCATCGGACGGCATGGCAATCATCATGGGGACGGTCGTTCCGTCCCGCAGCATCTCCATCGCAATGCTGTCGAGGCCGGCGTTCAGCCACCAGTTCCACTGGCATCCGTAGACGCCGTGCAAGAGCAGCAGTAGCGGCACGCGATCCAACGATTCCATTGCCGGCGGGCTGAACACTACGACGTCGCCGCGAGACCCCAAGGCCTCGCCGCGAAAATTCAAAAAGCGCAGACTCTCATTTCCCGGGATCGGACGCGAAAGCTGGGCATTGGGAAATTGTTTCGCCATGCGGGTCTACACGTTTCCGGTAAGCAGCGGGATCGCGCCAAATAGTCCAGCGTCGTTTCCGAGTTGTGCGGCGACTATCTCGACCTTTCCCCACGGCGTCCAAGCGTGCTCGTTCACGTACGCTTGAATGTAAGGAAGGATGACGGCGGCGCTGCGCATCACGCCGCCTCCAATCACGATGCGCTCCGGATCATAGGCGTGAATTAATCCCACCGCTCCCGTTGCCCAAACCTTCAGACAGTAATCGAGGACCTCAACCGCAACACGGTCCCCCGCGTCAGCCAATTCAAAGAGTACCTTGAAATCTATGTTGTCCTGACCGGCCAACTTGCTCGCCGAGAAGCCCGGCCACTCGCTAGCCAGGAAAGGCAGCGACCAACCTGAGGCCTCTGCCTCAAGGCATCCGATCGCGCCGCAGGTGCAGGGACGACCACCGACTCTTGCCGGCAAGTGACCACCCAGACAGCCCGCTTGCGCGTGCTTTCCGCGCAGCAGCTTGCCCTCGATCATCGCCGCCCCGCCGATCCCCGTACCCAGTGTGATCATTACCACATCGTCGCAACCTCGCGCTGCTCCCGCGTGACGTTCGCCGAGCAATGCCATGCGGGCGTCGTTCTCGATGGCAAAGCGCAGACCAAACTCCTGCCTGCACCACGCATCGAAGTCGATGGAAGGCGCGTCTTCGTATTTCTTATTGGTCGAGACGACTCGGCCAATTCGCGCATCGGCGAGCCCGCAGAATCCAAGCGCCAGGCCTTCACACTCGGTGACGTCCACCTGAAGTTCTGCGAGCAGCTCGCGAATCGCTCTCCGCGAAGACATCGAGCGCGGGCCGGAGCGGCCGCGTCGAATCGAGGGAGACGCGGCGAGAGCCAAGGAGTTGGTCGTCCTTTACGAGCGCAATGGTGGCATGGCTGCCGCCTAAATCAATTCCGATGGCCGGTCGTTTCATATAGCGAGTCATATCAAAGAGTCATATCGAAAATGAACCACTTCGGGCTATCAAGCAACGTAATATTAGTCGTTTTGAGCGGATAATGATCAAAATTTTGTTCTTTTTGTTTGCATTCGAGAGGCTATGCCATTAGCCTATTGCCATTATGAACCCCGTTCCTGCCTTCGTGAACTGGGCCGACGGCGCGTTGCAGGTCCCCGGGCTCCAGCGATCGGAAAAGAAACTCGGTCAACTGACTGGAATCTTTCGCGACCATCAAGCCTGGCAGCAACTTGATCCCGAAACAATAGTGTACCGAGTCTGGTGGTGGGAACCGGTCCCATCAGGCACGGAGGGCGGCTTGTTCTGGGGGCTTACCGAAATCCAACCTGGCCGAGTTGGGGACGAGTATTTCATGACGCGCGGGCACTGGCACGTGATCCGCAATCGTGCCGAATTCTACGGCACCGTCGCGGGCAGCGGCAAACTTCTCCTCATGGATCGCACGGGGCATACCTGGTCTGAAGATATGACGCCCGGCAGTCTGCATTACATTGCCGGCGAAGTTGCTCATCGCATCGTGAATACCGGAGACAAACCAATTCGCGCGACGGCCTGTTGGCCCAGCGATGCGGGTCACGATTATGAAGTTGCGGGGGGACGAGGATTCGGGGCGCGGATCGTTGAAGAACGGGGCGTCCCAATCCTCGTCGATGCCCAGGACTGAATGCATGAGTCGCGATAGTCAGAAGTCGTCGTTCAAGGTTGATCGCAAGTTTGATGAAGTTCGGGCAAAGTTCGATCCAAAGCTGGGTGTGCGCAGCCACGCCGGCGATCTCGCATTCAGTTACGACGAAGGCGTGTTCGGGCCGCAGCCAGAATTCCGGCGCCTCGATCAAATTCGCCGCAGTTTAAGAGATCCCAGCTGTGACGGTCCCGACCCGGTGTACTCGATCGTGATGGATGTCGGCCGTCGTGAACACAACGACGAACTCGCGCGACGCATGCTTTTATTTGGCGTTGTCGTTTATGCCGCGGGCCAACTGGGAGAAGAACCAGTCCGCAGCCAGGGTCATATTCATGCCGTCGCACCTCATTGTGGATGGTCCACTCCGGAATTATTCGAGATATGGGAAGGTCGCGCGATCATCTATGCGCAGGAAAGTGCCGACGACGATCCCGGGACGCTGCTTCGCCGTGACGGCTGGGCCGGGTGACAAGGTCGTCGTACCGCCGGGCTGGGCGCATGCCGTCATCAATGCCGATCCTAAGACTCGCATGATGTTCGGGGCCTGGTGCGATCGGCAGTACGGATTTGTCTATGACGCGATCCGTGCGCACCATGGTCTGGCATGGTTCCCGATCCTCGGTGGTCAGCACAACGATGATCAGGAGAAGATTCACTGGGAGCCGAATCCTTCTTATCGCATGGGTGATCTCTCGATTCGAAGCCCGCGCGCCTACCCGGAACTCGGACTGGATCCATCTACACCCATCTATGAGCAATTCGCCAACCGTCCCGATAGCGTCCAATGGGTCTCGGAACCGGCACGCGCCGAATCGGTATGGCCTAATTTCGAAATGTAGGCCTCGTTTGAACGCGTCTGCTCGGAATCAGTTGGCAACGCCGAGCTTTTGTTCAAGTTGCTCCAGCGACACTCCTTTGGTTTCAGGATAGATGGCCGCGACCAGAATAAAGTCAACGAGCATCATGGTCGCAAAGAAGAAAAATGGCGTTGCACTCGATTTCTTCGCGAGCACCGGGAATAGAGCCGGATATCAACGCGTTCATGACCCACAGTGTCGATGTCCCAATCGCCTGCCCCTTGGCGCGAACGCGCGTCGGGAAAACTTCACTCATGTAGACCCAGATCACCGCGCCTTGAGAGATGGCGAAGAAACCCATGAACGCCATGACCATCCAGACCAGCCATGACTGGTGCGTGCCGGTGCGGAACATTTCTCCGATGGCGGCGAGGAAGATGCAGACTCCCGCGGTTCCGCGTGAGCAAAAGCTTCTTACGGCCAAAGTTGTCGATCATGGTCATCGCAATCAGCGTGAAAATCAGGTTCGTACATCCGATGGTCACCGACTGCATGCCGGCCGAATACTTGCTCGCTCCGGCTGCCGCAAAAATGTCATTCAGGTAGTACAGGCAGGCGTTGATGCCGGTCAGCTGATTGAAGGCTCCCGCAGTCACAGCCAGTATGATTGGCAGCGCGTATTTCCGCTGGAGAATCGGCTCGCCCACGGAACTGCGCTCCAGATGAATCGAGGCGACGATCGAGTTCAGCTCCTGCTCAGGATTCTGTGTTGCCGGTGAGCCGCAAAACCTCGAGCGCTTCCGGCGTCCTGTTCTTCAGGGCCAACCACCGCGGGCTGCGCGGAATGAAAAACAACATCAATAAAAAGAACAGCGCCGGCACAGCGGCAACTCCCAACATCCAACGCCATTCCAGCAGCCCCAGATTCATTCGCACAATCAGGAAGTTCGACAAGTAGGCCAGCAGAATGCCCAGAACAATACTGACCTGGAAGCAGCCCACCAGACGTCCGCGCCACTTCGCAGGCGACAACTCGGCGATGTACATGGGCGCAAGCACCGACGACCCACCAATCCCTAACCCTCCGATGATGCGGAAGGTGATCAGCGATCCCCAATTCCACGCCAACGCGCAGCCGAGCGCCGACAACAAATAGAAGACGGCCATAATTCGCAGGCTGTCGCGCCGGCCCCACCGCTCTCCGGGATATCCGGCCGTCATCGCGCCGACCACAGTGCCCCACAAAGCGCTGGAGACGGTCAACCCTAATAAAGAAGGAGTGAGCCTGTAAACCTCGGTCAATTGGTGCGTAGTTCCGGCGATGACGGCGGTGTCGAACCCAAACAACAGCCCGCCCAGAGCACTCACGAAGGTGCTCTTCACCAGGTATCCGTTTATGCCCATGAGCGCCGTTCCCTCACGTGGAATGAACGAATACTAGCGAAAAGAACAAAATTGGTCTACGAAATAGCGCATTTAGACGGTATAAACTTACGATAGTTGTCCATTTGGTACGTCGAGCTTTAAGCGTTCGAGGAGTATCGATGCGTTCTAGCAGGGATCTGGATCGTCGCACTTTCCTGAAACTAGGGGCGGCGGGAACGGCTGCGGCCGCGATCAATCCTTCGATCGGTGGCGCTTCCGTAACCGCCAACCGCACGCTCTCGTCTCCGCCAACTCTGGCCGACATGGCGGCGGATCGGCTGACCTACCGTCTGCGCGATCTTTTCAACTGTCCGGTGGCGATGAACGAGTGGGGCTACGCGCAAGTCGCGAAATCAGTCTCCGCGATTACCGCCATTTCGTTTCCGCCCTACGCTTGTTGTGGCGTTCCCGAGACTGCATGGAGTCCCGGCTTTCTGCTGACTTGTGAAATGTTTCTGAACGGCCGCTTCCTCGCGATCGCGGCTTCTCCCGACGGCGACATCGAGTATCAGTGGTTTCCGCATTGTGTTGTGCGCACGCAAACAGCCGAGAACCTGCAATTTTCCACGCGCATGTTCCTACCGAGCAAACACCGGGCCGTCGTGCAATCGATCACCGTAAGAAATCTTAGCGCGGCCGCAACGCCGCTTCACGCTGGCATTCGATATGCGAGGAGCCGTTGCGAAGAAAACTAAACCTTGGTTCGTAAATTCTCCCGGCGAGGCCGACAACCGCATTACGTGGGACGCGCAGCGAGGCTGTCTTCTTTTCGAGGCGCAACATTCCGAAATCGCCGCCACGCAGGGTTTTCATCCCGCGCCGAGTCGCGTGGAGCAAACGCGGATGCTGCACTTCGACATGGAACTCGGCCCAGGGAACAGAAGGAACTCAACTTCGTCCTAGCAATTGCTGAAAACGGCCGTGCCGCAATCGAACTCTACGATAGCCTGCAAGCGCGCTTTGCCGATCTCGAGAAGGAAAACGAGGCAACCTTTACGAGCCTCGTTCGATCAGCCTTCACACCAGGCAATTCGGCTTTCAGCGGCAACCTCCCGCGGCTGATTACAGATGATGAATCGCTATGGAAGCTCTACCACAACGGTTTTGCCAATCTGCTGTTTGCTCGCCGGCTTTCCCCCGATTCAGCCTACGGCCCGACTTATCTGACCCTGAGCGGGCATGTGCTGCCAACTCTAAGTTTCCCGTGGGATACCTCGTTGACTTCTCTGGCGCTGGCGCTGCTCGATCCGGTTCCGCTGCGCAACCTCGTTGAGGTCTGGCTGAAAGGCGGAATGCACGAACATCATTCCACCGATTATGTGTCGGGAGAACCCGTGGGTCCATGGTATGCGGCGAATGACACCGCGATCGTTCGCTGCGCCTGGCGCTATCTCTCGCGTCACCGGAGATTTTGCCTGGCTGGACAAAAAGATTTCCGATCGCACAGTTCTCGATCACCTCGACGAGCATGCCGTCTATTGGAAAAAACTCGACCGCCTGGGACATGGTCTCGCCGACTACGGGACGATCGAGAACCTGCTCGAGGTCGTCAGCACTTACCTGCACGAGGTAGCCGGAATGAATGCCGGCAACGTGCGCAGCATGCGCGTGGTTGCCGATCTGCACGAACGTCGCGGCAATGCGGCGCGCGCCAAACAACTGCGTAGCGAGGCCACCGATCTAGCGGAAAGAATCAATCGCCTGCTTTACGTCAATGGCAACGGTTATTGGCGTTGCGGACAGCCTGATGGAACATTCAACGAAGTTCGGCACTGCTATGACTTTCTCTGCGGTCGTCGACAATATGGCGGAGGATCTCACGCCGGCGCAGAAACAGGAAATGAGCTCGTTTTTCTGGAATGAACTGCACAGCGAGAAATGGATGCGAGCGCTCGCACAGGGTGACGCCGACTCGACCTGGAACATCCGTCCCGACCATAGCTGCTTAGGAGCCTACGCAGCGTGGCCGCCGATGACGGCCAAGGGTCTATACAAGATCGACTCCCCAGAGCGAATCTCGCGTTGGCTGCGGGAGGTGGCAAAGGCTGGCAATCAGGGTCCGATTGGCCAGGCGCATTTCGTCGAGGATGTATATCCGCCCGTCAATGGTGGAGCTTTCAAGTCATCAGAAGACGCGCCCTTCATCGAAGACTGGTGCTGCATCGCTGCTGGCGCTTTTACGGAACTGGTGATCGATTCGATCTTCGGCGCGGAGCTTACGCTCTCGGATGGAATCAAGGTGAACTCCCATCTCGGCAGCTTCGATTCCAGCGCGCGACTAGAGGGACTGCGCTACCAGGGAGGTTTGTACACGATCACGAAAGATGGAGCACAGCGTGAGAAAGCGTGACGTGCTCAAAAGCCGATCTGCTCAGACCCGCATCACCTTGATGCCGAGCTTCAGAAAAGGCGCAACCATTTCATCGGTGGCCGCTGTGTCGGTTACCAGGATATGCAATTCTTCCGGTTTGCAGATTCGCCAGTTGGCCACCTTGCCCAGTTTGCCGCTATCGACCACCGCGACGCGACGCCGCGCCAGCTTCATCATCGTTGAATTGAGTTCCGCCTCGTCCGCATTGAAACAACTTGCTCCCCAAGTCGCATCCATGCCGTCGGCGCCGATGAACATCGTGTTGATCAGCATGTTATCGAGCGATCGCAACGCGGCCGTGCCGACCAGCGAGAACCATTCACCGTGAAGGTGTCCGCCGGTTACGAAAACGTACACATCTTTGCGCTGCGAAAGCTCCATCGCCACATTGACCGTATTTGTGACGACCGTGATGTTGGAGTTAATGGGCAGTCCACGAATCACTTCGGTGGTTGTAGTTCCAGGAGTCAATGCAATCGTTTCTCCCGCGGTGATGAGCGCGGCGGCAGCCCGCCCAATGCGGCGCTTTTCGTCGGCTGCATGCTCCACTTGCGCCAGGAACGATTGATCGCGCCGGAATTGTTCGTAAAACAGTGGTTCGATCGACACCGCCCCGCCATGGGTACGCCGCAACAGTCCCTTCTGATCCAGGGCATCCAGATCTCGCCGTACTGTAACGACTGAAACGCCCAGTTGTTCGCTGAGAGTTTCCACCGAAACCCGTCCGGTTTGCTGCAGGCCGGTGAGAATCGCCGTAAAGCGCACCCGTTGTTTATCCTGGGACGCACCTTCGGACTCTGGTTGTCCATTCGGGCCCATTCCAGGCCGTAGCCGGCCGTTCACGATTCATAATCAATGTCGTTCCTTTACATCCAGCGAGGTCAACAAAACGAAACTCTTCCGGACCGGCGTCTTGCGATTCAATCCAAAACGAAAGCGCTGTGGAAGCATACTACTCCGAATTCCTGGGATTACAAAAGATCGTATCGTCAAACAAATACTTTCTAATCGTCTAGGAAGATTTCTATTTCCTACTTTTCAATCATGCTTATGGTCGTTTTTAAGCACAAACAAAGTAGTAAAATGATTGATTTCCGGGCCCGCTGTCAAGGCTCAGAAACGCCCGCACAAGCTGCGTACCGCAATTCCGGTTTCGCGAGGAAAACGAATGACCCTGGACCGCCGACAATTCGTGACTGCCCTGATTGCATCCGGCGCTGCCGCCGCGGTGCCAACGCCAAGTATTGATGAGGATCCCTCTTCCCTGTCGCCGCCAACATCCCTCGCGAATCCTCTCAATACGAAAGTCGATTTCCGCTATGCCCCGCGCAACCAGCAATCTACCATCTGTTTTCCAGACGATTCCAGGAAGACCGTCGTTGGCCAAGCTGGTGACTTGCGATACGGATACACCAAGTCGTTCTCCGCCGGCATGGAAAACTTCGGCACGGTGGTCGAATTCTCGCTCGCGGGATTTCAGGACGACAAGATTGTCCGGCAGTGGGTCGAATCCCCCGCCGTTCCTATCGTGCACACGCTGATCGAACGTCCCGCGGCGACGTTCGAACTGATCGCATTCGCAACCCGTCATGCCAGCGAAGGCCGGGTCGACAACGTCCTGCTCTCCATTAAGTCAAAGAGCGGCCGCGCCAGTTCAAAGACTGGCCGCGTCGCCGTGGTTCCGAAGATCCACATTCGGACCTGTGAACGGCTCGAACTTGAGAGCTATACCGTCCCCACAGCTACGGTCCGCGCGCAGGGCAGCAAATCGCCCCTGCTCGTCGCCGCACAGCTCAACAGCAATCTCGGAACCTGCATGTTGTGGGAAGAAGAGGGATTCACTCTTTATCTGCCGCATGGCGAAGCTTCCGAAGAAGTGCCGGCACGCTACTTCGTCCGACTCCCGCAGGAAAACCAATCAGCCGAAACCCTGACCGACAATTTGCACGATCCCGAAATGCTTCTGGCCGAAGCTCGCGAGTTCTGGAGGAATTGGAAGCCCTTTGGAACAACGGACTGGAGCATCCCGGGCTCGGCACGGAGAATTTCTTACTGCGTGCGCGCGCAACATTCAACAAGCGCGCGAGGTCAAGAATGATCGACTTGTCTTTGAGGTTGGTCCAACCCAGTATCGCGGTTTGTGGATCGTCGATGGCAACTTTCTTCTTGAGGCGGCGCGGTATCTCGGCTATGACCAGGCCGCTGATGAGGGTCTGCGCTCCGAGTGGACCAAGCAAGCGGCGAGCGGGCAAGTCATCGCGGAAAGCGGCGGCGAGCACTGGAAGGACACGGCGATCGCCATGTTCACGCTCGTACGCCAATGCGAGCTCAAGCAGGACTGGACATTTTTCCGCGAGCTCGAACCAAACGTCGTGCACGCTCTTGATTTTCTGATCAGTCTGCGCGACAAGGCCCGTTCGGGGCCCAGCATCAACGGCCGCTATGGGCTGCTCGCTCCCGGTTTCGCCGACGGCGGCATAGGCGGCGTCCGCTCCGAATTCACCAACACGGTCTGGACGCTGGCGGCCCTTCGCGCGGTTGCGAATGCCGCTGATCAACTGAAGATGCCGTCGCTGGCGAAGGCCCGTGAGTTCTTTCGCGAGCTCTACGAAGCATTTCAACAAATGGCCAAGCGAGAAATGGTGCGGCATCCCGCGGGATTCGAGCATCTCCCCGAATACCTCCCAATGATTGCGCACGACGATTCTTCGGTTACCGACCCCGACCCGTGGAACCGTCCTCGTCCGCAGACCGCGCAGTGGGCCCTCGCCCATTCCATTTTTCCAGGCGAGGTGTTCGCGAAGAATGACCCGATCGTGCGCGGATACATTGCCCTGATGCAATCATGCACTCAGGAAGATGTTCCGGCCGAAACCGGCTGGCTCTGGCACGACAGTCTGTGGACTTATAACGCTTCATTCACGGCCCATGTCTATTTGTGGGCTGGGCTGCGCGATTGGGCGCATCGCACCTTCACTGGCTTCCTCAACCATGCCTCACCTCTATACTGCTGGCGCGAGGAGCAACCGCTGCAACACGCTTTGGCCGGCCAGGACTGGGGCGACATGCCTCACAACTGGGCGAGCGCCGAATGCGTCCGATACCTGCGGCACACGTTGGCGTTCGAAGACGATAAGTCGCTTCGACTTCTCAATGGGATCACTGCGGCAGAATTGATTCCCACCGCTCACTACAGCCTGCAGAATTCCCCAACCCGCTTTGGAAGGATCAATCTCGAACTCGAACCTGCCGGTGCGCGGGGCTGGCGGTTGCGGTTCGATCGAGCCAGCGGACTTTCTCCATCCTCCGTTTCATTGCCGGCAAACATCGGCCCGCTGCAAGTGAAAAAGGTAATCGGTGCAGGGTCAAAGATGAACGGTGGGATCGTCGAAATCGATCCATTCGCGAAGAAATGGGATGCGTTTCTTAAGTAGAACCCGTTTGCAGGTCTTTCGCTGGGCCGGCGTGGCGCGAGCGCCAAGCTAAGGACGGTGATCAGAACCTCTGAAACGAACTTCGATAAATTGCCCGAAAAGCCCCGCATCGACCGGAGCCCACGATCTCGGCAGCGGCGTCGATCAGCGAGAACGATTTCGAGTGTTTTGCAAGCACCGCCAGATCGCTTGACCAAAACAAACCGCAAACGGTACTACGACCTGCTGCAACGTGTCCTGCCTGGTTTCTCGATTTCACCTGACCTCTTTCTGGTTTCTGAACTCGCCGATCCCGGCGGAGCAGCCAACCTCGGTAACATTCACAAATGTAGTCTCCTCTGCCCCTGAGCTCCCATCGCAGCAGTCCTGGAGAGCGGGGAAGTACATTCCTCAGGCCGTGACTGGCCCATTCTTGCCGCCCTGCGAGAACATCGTGCACAAGGTCACCGTGTAGCTAACTCGCCAGGACACAAAAGAGCCACGGCGTCTCCGCCATGGCTCTCGCTCATAGTTGTTGTATGAAGTCGCAGCGACGTTGGCTAGGATGCGCGACGCTTCTCGTCTTCCTGCTCCTGCTGCGGGCGTGACGGGCCTTTCTTCGACGCATCCCGCGCGCCTTGCTCTCCACCGGATTGCGACTGGCCCGATTTCAACTTGTCGGTGGTGTCGACGGATCCGCTGGGATTTTGTCCCTGCTGACTCGGCTGGTGGCCCTGCTGGTCGGACGAAGAGTGTCCGCCCTGCTGGCCCTGTTGTCCGTGCTGTTTGTTCGGTTCGTTTCCCATAAGAATTGCTCCTTAATCAACATCGACCCGAAGCATAGGTTCCCGCAAATTTATGCCTCGTTGAGGTCTTGGTGCAAAAAACAAACACCAATATCAACAAAATCGAATCCTGACGCGCCGCGCCGCGAGCGCAAACGGCCTCTAATTAACTTTTTTGACTAACTGAGACTTGCCGCGCCCGGCAATCATGATGCCAGCCCCGACCACGACAAGTAAGACGCTTACCGCAGGCGGCAAGCGCTCATCATGCCTGGTAGTAACGCCCACGTGGGCATCTCCAGCGCGCAACTCGTGGTGCGACGCGTGGGGAAAGGGGACGACGAATGAGATAATCCCCACAATCAATACGACTAATCCGATGGCTAGCAACGCTTTCATTGTCATTCCTCCAAAGTAAGGGATCGTCCCGCTAGGAACACGCGTCTTATCCCGCCTTCGGAAGGTTCTGGTATCTCGGCTCATCCGAAGCCGCTTCCGACGTCGCCGAGATATCCTTAGCGCCGGTTCGTTCCAGAATTTCTTTGGCGCGCTTCTTCATCTCCGCGTTGTCGCAATGGACTGAAAGCAGAATTCCGCCATCTTTTACTCTGCCTTCGTAGCGCTTCGCCTCGTACTCCGGAATGCCCATACCCACCAGCGCTCCGGCGATGCCTCCCATTGCTCCGCCGACGCCCACTCCCGCCAATGCGGCCATGAGTGGCCCGGCGGCAATAAAAGGTCCCAAGCCGGGGATGGCAAGAGTTCCAATGCCAACCAGCCATCCAAGTGTTCCTCCGACTACAGCTCCGGTACCGGCTCCGGCCGTCGCGCCTTCAGGCGCTTTGGTTCCTTTGTCGACCGCAAAATCTCTAGTCCCAGTGCCTTCCGGAAACAAAACCGAAATGTCGTTGCTGTTGAACCCGCCCACACGCAGCCCTTCAACGCCGTTCTCAACGCTCGCATATGCCGGATAAATTCCAAAAACCGCCGTCTTACCTGCCATGGATAGCTCCCGACTTGCTCTGATTGGACAAACGATTGGAAGAGACGAACTGAATTGATAAGGACATCGCGCCGACTCGAACATTGCCGCCGCTTTCGTGAATCCAGGTCGTTTTCTTCATCCAATCCAGCATACTTGCGCGGCCGCAAACCAACCATACGGTCGAGGCCCTAGGGCTTTTACAAAATTTCTGTAGCGCAACGAGCAGCCATCAAATCGCCGAGATGATCTCAAGAATGATGTTGCAGCAAATACACTCTCTGTCGCATTATCTGCATCTTAGGGCAGTGCACAACAAGCAGACGCTCGGTCCTCAGTTCGCGACGAACGCACAGCCCACTCCTTTGCTGGCTGGCGAACGCACAAACTTTGAGGGACGGCCGGTCCGCAACGGCATTCTCCTCGGCGTTCCGGATACTGAATTTCAGTTGGTGCGTCCCTTACTCAGTTTCGAGTACCTTCCGAGTCACACCAGCCTGCACGAGCCCGGAGACAACCTGGAATTTGTACATTTTCCGAATCGTGGCCTGGTTTCTCTCGTGGTGGTTACCCGGGAGGGTAAAACGGTAGAGGCCGGACTTGTCGGCAACGAAGGCCTGAGTGGCGCCGCCGCGCTCGTCGGGCTCACGCGGTACCCCCATCGCTCGGTCGTTCAGATTGCGGGCGACGGATTTCGCATTCGAGCCGACGCCTTGCGAAATCTCGTCTCTTCGTGCCCATACTTGCAAAGCATTAACAGCCGCCATTTGGCGATCCAGGGAATGCAGGCCGCGCAATCGGCGGCATGCAATCGGCTCCACGGCATTGAGCAGCGCCTGGCGCGCTGGCTCCTTATGATGCACGACCGCGTCGAGAATGGCTATTTGGCAATTACGCACGATTTCCTGGCCACCATGCTCGGCACCGACCGGCCGAGCGTGAGCTTGGCCGCGGCGCTTCTCCAGCGCAAAGGCGCCATTGAATACACCCGGGGCGCGGTGAGAATCGTCAACCGGCAATTCCTGGAAGGGTCGGCCTGCGAATGCTACGCGGTGATCCAGCAATTCAACAGCTTTATCGGCCTCAAATCGCCAGAATGAGTCTACGGCCACGCTTCTTAGTACCTACCTCGTTCACCCGATGTACCGGTCTTCAACTCAAGATTATGCTCACCCTAGATCGGAAAGGGGATCAGTCATGCTCTATTGGGCCGTAGTATTCTTCATTGTCGCGATCATCGCCGCAGTGCTCGGATTTGCAGGCGTGGCAACAGCCGCCGCAGGCATCGCCAAGATTTTGTTCTACGTGTTCCTGATTTTCTTCGTCGTAGCGTTAGTCATGGGGGTCGGCCGTCGCGGTTCAAGCGTTTAAATCTCTCTCTCCTTAGGCTACAAACTAGCGGCGCTCCCGCAAGGGAGCGCCTTTTTTGCTCTTAGCCTGGCCGATCGTGCACTGAAGCAGCAACCAGGGGACTAGGGATGGCTTACCAGATCCCTTTATCGTTCCCCGTCAGGCTGTGTGCAACCAGCGCGGAAATGGCAAGCGGCGGCAGCAATGGCAGGCGGAGCAGAGCGCGAATGTCTCCATGCCTCCCGGCCGCGAGCAACTGCGACGAATACAGCCTGGCGCCCGTCGCCTTCGAAACGCGCAAGTAGTCGCCCTTGAACTGAACCGTTGACTCCGGCGAGACGGCCACTTCGATCACATCTTCCGGGAGCGACATGATTCCGCCATACGCTTGCACATAATTCCGGATAAGGCAAAGATAAGTCGCGACGCCTTCCCATATCCCGGCGGCATTCGCCGCGCTCTTCAGTTCCCCGAAATGGACGGCGCCGCTTTGCAGCAGAGCCGCCGTATCGATCATGTCGCAGAGGCGGAAATAGAAATGCCGGTACACGCGCTGGAGCGCTGAAATAACGATGCGCTCCTCCGGCGCCGCTACCTTGAAGTCGCAGCCGCCGACATTTCTATGCACTCGCCGCTCGATGACTCGGCGCGCCAGTTCGGCGTGCTCGCCGGTCTGCCCCAGGTATTGAACATGAATCTCAACCAGCTCCGGCAGGCCCGGAACGCTATAGTTCCATTTGTTCGCCAGGCGATCACCCCAACTGCGCTCCACGCGCTCGGCACCGAACTCCTCACGCATCGCTTGCTCGACGGAATGCTCGTCCGCCGTCGTGTAGAGATCAAGGTCGGAGCCCAGGTCCGGCCAATGATCGAGCGACTTGATCACGGCGACCCGGCATCCCCGCCGCTCCAGGGCCTCACAAATTGAATGCAGATATGCAACCGCGCGTTCGATGCGGGCATGCTCGTCGGCCAAAACTATCAGGAGCCGTTTCCCGGCCCGTTTGTCATTCTCGGGTGTTGGCAGCGTGGCCTCCGGCTCCAAAGCCGCCACGCTTTGCACAACGTTGAGCGCGCGCACAATCACATGGTGCGTGTCGGCAAGTGCGGCAAAATTGGCGAATTCCTCGTCGCTCAGTCTCGCCACGTAGCGCAACTCGCGCCGCAGTTTTTCCAGCTCGCCTCGCTGTGCCGGCTCATTATTCTCGCCCAGCCCGCGGATCACCAGGCGTGAGAGTACTTCCATGTGTCGAGTCTGTTGGGATTCGCCTTCCATTTGTACGTTATTCTCCTGAGTTCACTCTTGTCTCTTTGATGACACGCATCAGGCATTAGTTTGTGCGAGGACAATTCCAACTCCGCAGTTATTCCTATCGCGATACAGCAAATACCGTAATGACCAATCTCGTCTTTCGTCCTAAAGTTGTTCAATGCCGCAACCAGCGAGATTTTTCGCCTTGACCTGGGTTCGCGTGCAACGACTCGGAATTAATTCCGGGCAGTCACACTTCGCCTTCGCATGTTGACCAACCAACTTTTGCTGGCGGCCATCGAAGGTGAAGGAAGCAAGGAGCCCTTCGAGTGCATTTCAGTGCAATTCTTTTAAGCGGCAAACAGTTCCAGAATCCATCCCTGTCAGATGAACAGAAGGGTTGGTCGGCGGCACCGCCATCCTCCGCCCATTCGCCCGTATTATTTGCCTGCGTCGAGCTCTTCGGACAATCCGTCCTGGAAAGGACTGTAGCCCGATTGAAGAAGGCCGGCCTCTGCAATATTTCGGTGATCGCGGTCTCAAACTGCATCAGCTTTCACGAGACCAAAGAAGTCAGGATCGCAATTCCAGCGCCCGCCGAGGATCGCTGGTCGGTCGTGAAGCGCGCGCTTCTCAAAGATGTGCAGCGCGGAATCGGAACCGTGCTGATCGCTGAACTAGGCGCCTACGTCGAACTCGATCTCCCGGCAGCCTTGCAATTTCACAGGGCTAAGGCGCAGCCCGTAACTCCCATCCACGATGCCTTGGGCTCTTTGCCTTACTGGGTCGTCGATGCAGCGCGTGTCCTTTCCAGCCCTAACTTCTTGTTTCCTCCCGATGAAGACCGCATCATCAACGCGCCCGTCCCCTATAAGGTCCAAGACTATGTGAACCGTTTGGAAGATCCGAAGGATTTCCGCCGTCTGGTGGTCGATGCGTTTCTCGGACGGTGCTCGATTGTCCCCGCCGGCCGTGAAGTCAAGCCGGGAGTGTGGATCGATGAAGGCGCTCATGTGCACAAGACGGCGCGCCTGGTAGCTCCGTCTTATATGGGGCGCAACAGCCGCGTCCAGCCGGGCGCAGTTATTACCCGTTGCAGCAATCTCGAACGCAATTGCAGCGTGGGCGAGGGAAGCCTGGTCTCCGATGCTTCGCTATTGCCGCACACTATGATCGGCCGCGGCTTGGATGTCTCCTCCGCTTTGGTCGACGGCAATAATCTTATCGATCTGGGCCGCAAGATTTCGCTCCGCATCGAGGATCCGAATCTGATTTCGAACGTGCCTCCCGTCCAACAACACGTCCCCAGTTACCTTCCCGAATACGCAGACCCAGAGCGGCCTACTCCCGATCGCGACCTCGAATATTCGGAATACCTGTCGCGCGCGAAGGGGCGCTTGCTTGAAGTCTTCAAGGGTGAAGTATGACGACCGGCAAGGCTGTAGTAGTCAAGCAGTTGCCGGAAACAGTGAACGCGCCTCAGTCGCAGGCTTTTTATCGCGAACTCGAGCCCGTGCTGGAAGGTGACCGGCCGCGACTTGTTTTCGATTTCACCGGAGTTCGTCAGTTTGACAGCGCGGGAGTGGAGTTGCTCCTGCGCTGCATGGAAGAGGCCATGAAGCGCAATGGCGATCTCAAGCTCGCGGCACTTTCGCCTCAGCTGGCCGTCATCCTCGAGATGACGAGAGTCGATCGCCTGTTTGAGATTTTCGACAATTCTAACGACGCGGTGGAAAGCTATCACCGTTTTTCCTCGGAAGGCATGCGGTCCGTCACGCCGACGCCAAGAGTCGGCGACGGCAAGTTGCAAAGTTGATGGAAACCGCAGCCCAGCACCTTGGCCCTGGGTAAGGAGGGAAAGCTGACTAACGTCCTAGAGAGCCGTCCGAGATTTTTAGGACGCTGTAAGAGCCGCAAATGGAGAACGCATGAAAACCAAGCATGGTTCGCAGTTCCAAGTAGCGCACGTCCACGTGATCGCGCCGGGATTGGTTCTGGCTTTGCTGTTAAACCCGTTCTCGCATGCGGTGGCCCAGCAGTCCCCGAGCCAGAAGCCTTCTAAGAGCTCTGGCGCTGCCGCGCTACAGACGCAAGTCACGGATCCCCAATCAGCCCCGACTAATCACGTCGGCGTTCCCGATAACGACAACGCGCCAGTTCCGCCGATGCCGCCATTGAATCCTGCGGAGTTGGCATCGCCGTCCCCGTCGAGCGATTTGTTGCCGGACAGTCCCGGAACCATCGAATCCGCACAACTCGAAGCCCAACAAGCACCAGCCACGCAACCATCGTCCCAGGAAAGTTCTTCGCAATCATCAGCCCAGCAGCCGCCCCCAGCGATGCCGCGAGAGCCGCTCGGTACCGCGGCCGCGGAAACCGTCCCTACCGTGGGCATCGCCGCCTCACGCCCCGCCGGAGCAGCGCTAGCTCCCGCGAAGCAGCGCCGCGTTCGGACGATTCTCATTCGGATGGGCGCGGTCGTCGGAGCGGCCGCCGCCTTGGGCGTCACCATGGCTCTAACTGAAGGAAGTCCAAGCAAGCCGCCCGGCGCTCATTGAACCGAGGCATCGTTAACATCGAGAAATGGCCACTACCCGCATCGACCGGCATCGGCAAACGCCCGCAATGCCCTGGCCTTTGCTCGTAAGCTTTTCCGGAATCGACGGAGCCGGCAAGAGCACGCAAATTGAAAATCTAGTCGCCGCCCTCAAGGAAGCGCGGCTGCGTGTTCGCCTGGTCGCGTTCTGGGACGACGTCGCCACCATGCGGCGATTGCGCGAAAGCCTCGGCCATGCCTTCTTCCGGGGAGAAATCGGCGTAGGCGCTCCCGACAAACCCGTCAACCGCCGCGACAAGAACATTCAAAATCCGCTCACCATCGCTATGCGAATGGGACTCTGCCTGATTGACGCGGTCAGTACGAAACTCGCCATCGCAAAAATGAGAAAGACCGTGGACGCCGACGTCATCATTTTCGATCGTTATCTCTACGATCAGTTGGTCAATCTCGGGATCCACTATCGCGCGGCCAAAATCTATACCCGGCTTCTTCTCAAGTTCTTACCTCATCCTGACGTCGCGTATCTTCTCGACGCCGATCCGGCCGCGGCGCGAGCCCGCAAGCCCGAATACCCCATCGAGTTTCTGCGCAACAATCGAGCCTGTTATCTCGCCCTAAGTGAAATAGCCGGCATGAATGTGATTCATGCCGGCACCCCGCAGGAGGTCGGTAATGACGTTCGTCGCGCGTTGGCGAGCAAGCTAGGCCGGTCTGACGATTGGCCCATCCCCGAATTTCTCACTGGTACATAAAGGTGAACTTATCCACGTAGGTGCTGTACGCAGACTGCTTCGAGTTGCCATCCATCTGGTAATTAACCCCCACGCCATACCAATTGCCGCAATTATAGTGCGGGTAGGCCTTGTTCAGCGTCGCAGTAGCACCGTTCAGGGTGATCGTCTTGTATAGAAGCTCATCCTTCGAGGTACGCTCGACCTCGAGCGTCAAATGATTCCATCCATTACTGACCGGGTTGCAGGCGATCCCCGTGTGTACCCAGTGTTTATTGACATTGTCCCAGATATCCCACTGGTGGCCGTTGCCCAGATTGCATTGATGGCCGTAGGTGAACCCCATCCCGCTGAAGAAATGATTGATATCGAACTCCAACACCTGCGAAACGGATAGGTTTGAAGCGTAGAAATACAGGTCGTAGGTGAAGTTGTGCAGGTTGGGAACGATTTTGTGATCCGAATCCGGTATGCCCTGCGATGAGTGCGTTCCTATGAGCGGATTGGTAAAGAGGACATCCGAATACGGCTGGGTTCCGCCAATCGAGAACTCGGTCGAATCTCCGCTCATCGAAGGCGAGCCCTGGTGCTGCTTGATCGACCAGGTTACGCCCGGTCCGCAGTCCGTGCAGATGTCATATTTCGGCGGATATTCGCCATAAGCGATCCATCCCTGGCTGGCCTGTAATTGTGTAAACTCATTGCCGCCTCCCCCACCACCACTCGACACGATGATGTCGATTGGCGTATAGGCAGCGCCACCGCAGTGATCCCACTCTTCCACAACCGTGTGGTATTGGCCCGAACTCAAATTCAGATTCGTGCTCAGGCTCGATCCTTGCGCCGTATAAGTCAGGACATTGTTGACATAAATCCCCATGGATGCAACGCCTTTCGAGCAAGTTGTCGTTGCGCTGGCAGCATAGCCCACAGGGCTGCTGACGGTGGCGCCGTTCGAAGGCGTACGCACCGTGACTCCCGACTGGCCGCCGCTGCCCACGGTAATGTTAACCGTGGCATAGGTCGAACCGCCGCAATAGTCCCATTCCTGGACCACGGTCTTATGGCTCCCTGTCCCGATCGCCACGTTCGTATTCATCGAGTGGCCATTCACCACGGTCTGCAGTTGGTTATCGACGTACACGCCCATGGACGCCACGCCCTTCGAACAGCCAGTAGTCGACGAAGCGACATAATTGACAGGGGAGTTCACGGTTCCCCCATTACTCGGCGAACTGACAGTGACACCAGCAAAGGACGGAATAGCCAGGCTGGCAAGCAGAAGAATGCGGTTAGGGCTTCGCCACTTCATGGTACAGGTCAGCTCCTTAGAGAATTAAAAAAGATGAGTTTTTCAGGTTACGAACTGCAAAATACCCGCGGATCCCAAAGCGGCTCACGGTCGAAGAAGAGGCGCAATATCTGCTCATCCTCCGGCCATTCCCCTTAAAGTCTCGTGGGCAGTAACGAGACAGTAATACAGGCTTCTACCAGTAGCAACAATCGAAAGTTCACAAATCGGTCGGATACCAAACCTTTCTTTCGCCTGCCGCATCGGCCTCAAGGCCAGCAAAGGCCGGGTTCTGACGCCGTATGTAGTCCAGACAACCGGCCCCTTTCCCCTACCATCCAAGCATCGCCGTACGAAATTAACTGGAGCACGCCGTGTCTAGAAAGAATCTGTCTGAAACTCGTCTACTGTTGCTCTTCTCCTGCGCTCTGGCCATCATCTTCGCGGTTGGTTGTCGCGGAGTGAGCAATGGAGTAACTCAGACCGGGCCAGGCTCAATGACCGTCACCGTCACGGCGCCGCCCCCCGCCACCGGGACCATAGTCAGCACGCCCGCCGGAATCAACTGTCCCGGAACGTGCTCCGCAAATTTCGATAACGGGACTCAGGTCGTGCTCACAGAAACCCCGGGTGCTCCGTCGACCTTCGCCACCTTCGGCGGATGGAGCGGAGCGTGTACCGGTTCCGCGACCACCTGCTCAATAACAGTCAATGGCACAGAAGCCGTCACCGCGACCTTCAATCCCGCCATCAACCACATCATCGTACTCGCGCAGGAAAACCGTTCCTTCGATCATTATTTCGGCGAACTCCGCAAATACTGGGCTGACAATGGTTATCCCGACCAGGCCTTCGACGGATTGCCACAATTCAATCCGCCCTTCAGCAGCTCACCTCCACCCACAAATCCCCCATGCTCCAACCCCGATCCCACAAGTTACTGCACCGCCGATCCGAGCGGCACGCCTGTTACCTCCGACCATCTCCCGAGCGTGTGCATAGAGAACCCCAGCCCCTCATGGAACGAAAGCCACGTCGACTGGGACTACAGCGATCCGGCAGGAAACCAACCTGCGGCGCTCGATGGCTTCGTACAAACCGCGGCCAATGACGCCCGGCAAAACCAGCCGCCCTTCATGGACACGAACGGTTATCGCGCCATGGGCTACTACGATGGCGGAAATCCGAATGATCCAAGCGATCCGGGCGATTTGAATTTTTACTATTTCATGGCTTCGAACTTCGCGACTTCCGATCGCTGGTTCTCTCCGGTGATGTCACGCACCCAGCCAAACCGCATGTTTCTGATGGCCGGAACATCGCAAGGCCATGCCTATCCACTTGGCGGATCCGATCCCTACGATCAAAGCCAATTGACCGCGCCTCCAATCTTTGAAGCGCTGCAAAACGCCGGGATCACCTGGAAGATCTACATTCAGCCCGATCCCGAGGCGCATGGTGACTGCGCGCCCAATGAGTCCACCCCCCACTGCCTCTACCTCGCTCCGGGCAGCTACATCCAAATGTTCACCTACGGCGCGACGGTAGTGAATGACCCAACCCTGAGCCAGAACCTCGTGCCCATGTCGCAATTTGCTACGGACGCGGCCAATGGCAAGCTCCCTCAGGTCGCATGGATTGAATCTCCCACCGATGCTGGACTCGATGAACACCCATCAGTTGACGACAATGCTCCCATCAACATCCAGACGGGCGCGGCTTTCGTTGAGGATCAGATCAACGCCTTGATGACTAGCAAGAGTTGGAGCGATTCGGCACTAATCTTCACCTACGACGAGCCCGGCGGCCTTTACGACCACGTATCTCCCCAGCCCATGCCGAGTCCGGATGGGATTACGCCGCAGGATTTGCGGCCGGGCGATATCTGCAACGGGAATGGGGGCTCGGGCCCTACATGCGATTTCGTTTTTACCGGGTACCGTGTGCCAATGTTCGTAGTCTCCCCGTTCACCAAAAAGAATTACGTATCTCACACCGTCGCAGACTCCACGGCGGTTCTCAAGCTGATCGAGACTCGATTCGGATTAGCGGCCCTGACCAAGCGCGATGCGGCGCAATTCGACATGACCGAATTCTTCGACTTCGCAGGGGCATCGTGGGCGACGCCGCCTGCAAACGTGCCCAAGCAAAATCGCGGCGGGACCTGCAGCCTGAACCCCCCTCCGCCATAGATAGGCGCGAATAGATAGACGCGAAAGAATTTCGCGTAGAGACGGGGCCCGCCCCGTCTCGAACCACCTTGAACGTATATTCAAGCGAGAAAAAGCGCTAGCGATACGGCAAGTGCTGCAAACGGTTCGCCCCCTCAGTGGTGGCTTGATACATCCCTCCGTAGTGGGATAATGAATCTTGTGCGAACCTCGACACTCGTCCTGGCCACCCTAGCCGTTTTCTGCGTCTCGTTCTGCCACGCGACCACGCGCCACTACTACATCGCTGCTGAAGACGTCACTTGGGACTTCGCTCCGAGCGGCCAGAACCTGCTCACCGCCGAACCTCTCTCTCTACCCTGGCTCGGCCATACACGATGGCCCAAGACGCGTTTCATCGAATACACCGACTCGACCTTCACCACTAAAAAGCCGCAGCCGGACTGGTTAGGCATTCTCGGTCCCATCATCCGCGGAGAAGTTGGGGACGAATTCGTCGTTGAATTCCTCAACCGCAGCAAGCGTCTGCACGACATGCATCCCCACGGTCTGCGTTACGACAAGAACAATGAAGGCAGCTACTACCTGCCCACCGGCCGGGGGAGCTTGGTTTCAACTGGCCACCGCTTCACCTATCACTGGTTCGCTGACGCCGGCAGCGGACCCGGCCCCGGCCAGCTCAGCTCGGTCGTGTGGTGGTATCACGGCCACGTGGAAGAAGACAGCGAAACCAATGCCGGACTGCTCGGTCCCATCATCATCACCGCCAAAGGCAAGGCCCGCCCCGACGGGACGCCGAAAGGCGTCGACCGCGAACTTGTAGCCTCCTTCATGATCTTTGATCAGATGGGAGGAAAGCCCGAAGGCCTGTTCTATGCCATCAATGGATACATTTTCGGCAACTTGCCAGGCCTGGTGATGCAAGAAGGCGACAAAGTAAGATGGTACCTGCTCGGGATGGGCAACGAGAAAGATATTCATAGCCCGCACTGGCACGGTAAAACGGTCAGCACGGGAACGAGTAACACCGATGTGATCGAGTTACTACCGGGCAGCATGAAGACAGTCGACATGTTGGCCGACAACCCGGGTTCCTGGTTGTTCCACTGTCACGTGGGCGACCACATGGAAGCGGGCATGATGGCCGTCTACACCATATATCCGCCTCCGAATCCATCCTGCCCCGTCAAATTCCCAACCGGAGATTTCTGGAATACGAATGGCAAATTCATGCTCACGGTGCAGAATGCGACCAACAAGCCGATTACGAGTCTGACGCTCACGGCCGAGCACTTTCTCGCACCCCAGGATCTGCGCCGGCCGTTCGACAGCAATTGGTCATTGAATGGAACGATCCCGCCAAATGCAGAGCAAACAATCGAAAAGCCGGCCTACAAAGAAGCCAGCGCGCAAGCCGTCCTGGGATGGGTTTTCATTCCAACCGCCATCACCTACGCCAACGGCACAAGTTGGCGCCCCAAACACGATGGCGAGTGCTTCAAAGCTTTCTGGCGCGACAAAGACCACCCCGAGATCCCAGCCCTGCCCCCGCGTCAGGACGAATTAAATCCGGATTAAGAAGGTGTGTCCCATGGCGCTCGGCGCGAAAACGACAACGGTCTCCGGCGATCGCGGGAGCGGCCCGATTTCCGGTCATTTATCGGGCGCGGAATTCACCGTCACATCTCGCGCTTCGTAGTGAGTTCCGTCGAAGCGAGCCTCAATCATCACGTCAGCTCCCTCCCGGATCTTACGCGCGAGTTCCGGGTCGTTCGCATCGACATAAACTTCATAGCTCTTGTTGTCACGCGGATCGACGACCACAACCAGACCTCGGCGCAGATCGAGAAAGCTCACCTGCCCCGAGAAAAAGAAGGTTGCTCCCGGTGAAGCAAGAATCGAGACTTCGCTCACCATCGGCTGTCTATCGGATCGTCTATCGCTCCCCGGAACGAACGCCAAAGTCACCAGCGTCCCGGGCTGCAAGTCCGCCGGAGTACCGGCTTGATCGCCACGCACGATCGTCGCGCCGGCCATCAGGCGCATCTTCACCGGTCGCGGAGAAAGCCTATCGCGCAGAGTTAATTCTCTTCGGCTGGCGTCGTAGTCGACGATCTGTCCATTGCCTTGCCCGGTAGGAACCGAAGGAAGCACGCGAATATTGCGGGCGAAAATGTCCGTGCCATCCAACGTGGTGTCGACGTAGGCGCGCTCGCCTTCCTTCAGGTCGTCCAGCGCTCCCCGCTGCCGGCCGCTGAACATGTGAGTGCGTTCATCGAAAAGAACGGTCATGTGTCCGCCGCCGAAGATGTCAAGGATCATGCGATCGCGAACGTGATCGACCACGCGAATTCTTCCTCCAATCAGCGTCGTCTTTCCCTTCGGTTGCGGCGGCAGATCGGGCAGCGCGCGCTCCCGATTATTCAGCGCGACCGGATTCGGGCTGATCGTGTTCGGGCTCCCCGATCCATCGGTGGCCATCTCGTCCGCCGCCAATCCGTCTTTCGCGAGCAGCGATGACGAAGACGCAATTTGTCCGAACGCCCAACTCACCGCCAGCAGGATGAAGACGAAAACGCCAAATCCACGACCAGTCAAGAACTCCTCCACTAACAGGCGATCTTGGAGCAAGTCTTTGGATGCGCCAGGCGAATGGAGGGTAGTCCGGGAAAACCCGTAGGAACGGGCAGCATTCAGGCATCCCGAAGCATCCAACGTAGGCTGGACAAAGGCTCCGAAGCCGGGCTGGAATTTAGTAGGAGTTTAGCCGAATGGGAGTTCGTCAGAACACTGTGGGGAGAAGGATGGCCCTCATTACAGCGCTGCTTGCCACTGCGTTCGCGCCACTTCTCCGTGCTGGAGACATCAAGATCACGATCGCAAGGCGCAGCGAATTGACGCCCGTCCAGCGGCTGAACCGTGAAGGGGTGGATGAGATCAACAAGCGTCACTTCAACAAAGCCAAATCCCTTTTCTACAAAGCCTATCTTTACGATCCCGGAGATCCGTTCACACTGAACAACCTCGGATATGTCTCCGAACTCGAAGGTCAAGTCGAGCGCGCCCAGAATTTCTACGCTTTGGCTTCGGCGCAATCGACCGAGGCCCGAATCGACCGCGCGAGCAGCAAGGAATTGAAGGGCGAGTCCCTGCAAAGCGCGATTGACACCTTCCACGACATTCCCATGCAGATCAATCGCGCGAACGTGCGGGCCGTGGGACTGCTTTCGCAAGGACGCGTGCGAGAGGCTGATGCGCTACTCGAGAAAACGCTCGCGCTCGATCCGAGGAACGCATTCACGCTTAACAATCTGGGCGTGGCCAAGGAATCGCAGGGCGAATACGGGGAGGCGCTGAGGTACTACAATGCCGCCGCGAACGAGCACGTGGAAGATCCCGTGATCGTGACGATGAATGGTTCCTGGCGCGGAAAACCTGTAAGTGACATGGCAAGATCCAGCGGCGACCGGCTGCGCAAGCACATGAAAAGCCTGCAAAGCGAGCAAGCGCAAGTGGCGCTGCTGAATCTGCGCGGCGTCTCGGCGGCGAACCGCAACGATTGGCGCGCGGCCCAGGACTACTTCTCCCAAGCCTATCGCCTGGGACCAGATAATGCATTCTCCCTAAATAACCAGGGATTCATGGCAGAGAGAAACGGCGATCTCGAAAGTGCGGAGGACTTCTATCGCCAGGCGCGTGAAGCGGGAGAATCGGCCGATCGCGTCGGTATCGCGACCCGCCCGGCAGCCGAAGGACAAAAGTTGTCATCGGTCGCCGACGCCAGCGAAGGTCAGGTCTCAAGCGCCATCGAAGTGCACAGCGAAGCGAGACATCGAATTGGCGGACCTGTCGAATTAAGGCGCCGCGATGGCAGCGCGGTAGACCCTGCTCCGGCTTCGTCATCGCCCTCGAGTGCGCCTGCCTCGAAGCCGCCTCAATCCAAAACTCCACAGCAATAGGTTCAAAGCTCTCTCCGGCTTAGGTTCGCCAGAAACTTCTCTCCGGAATTCACACCTCGCGTCGCGCGATCTCTCTCGAATCGCTCTCGGGTAAAGCAGTTTCCATCATTTGTCAGTCGGATATCCTACATACAAAAGCACCGAGGTAGGCAACCATCGGAGCAATTGCGTCAATACCGTAACTACTGTATTTTTCACAGTAAGTTTCAGTAAGATGCACCTGCCCCGCATGTCAGTCCCCTTTCACGGGCGGAAGACTGCCAGGGCCCTGGAGGCAAGATTGAAAGTGTCCGTCTTAGTTGCGGGTCGATCCTTCATGCTCGATTCGAATCCAAACCATGCGCTAACCCAATCCGTACTGCACTTTCTTTTACTCATCCCTCTCTGTCTAGGGTGCGCTACATTAGTAAAAGCGCAAGTTACTTCCATCTCAATCCAATCTCCGGGACTTTCAACCAGCGCTCCAATGAATCTGACGTCGCCCCTCCATGTAGCCGCGACCGCCGAGGACCTGAGTCCGATCACGGGATATGTTGTCTACGTTGACGGCCAGAACGTCTATCGCAACTTCGCCACCACGGTTGACGCCTGGGTCATGCTCCCGCCAGGTCCGCACACTCTCTATTTAAAGGCTTGGGATGCGCATACTAACTACACCTCGCCCAAATATCAGATCAACGTGACCGGCTTCATGCCGCCCGATCCTCCGGTCTATGCCCAGCGCATCAGCGGCATCGACGGCCAGTCATGGACGGTTGATAACAATCCCGACGTTGGCGGGAATTGCAACACCGGCAGCCTCGGCCCGTTCGTCAATAGCTCGGATCCCAACACTAACAATGTCCCCGCGCCCGGCCTGCACTTCGTCGTGAACGGCACCTGCCAGTACGATGACAGCCTTTTCTACTGGAAGTACAACGATCCGCAATCGCTCGAGAGCGCTACGAACTATCTCTGGGAGTTCTGGTTCTACATTCCGAGCACGACCGAGTCGAACACCGTGCAGGCGATGGAATTTGACCTGTTCCAGACCGTTCCATTGAGCGACGGCATGCACGAGTTCATGTTCGGATCGCAATGCGACTACGCGAAGAATGCCTGGGATTTTTGGATGCCGAGCGGGTCGCGTCTGACCTGGGTCACGTCCACTCTGTCGCCGTGCCGCTTTTCGACTGGCGCATGGCATCACGCGGTGTATTTCCTCCAGCGCGTGACTTCGGCCGGATACCAACAGATTCCTCTGAGCTTTAGCCCTTCCACAGACATCAACAGCTACCTGCGATTCGGAACACTGACGATCGACGGCAAGACGACGTATCTTGGCGGACTGGCGTGGTCAACGATTCCGAAGCCGGCGTGGGGCGCGGTTGTGGGAGTCCAACATCAGCTGGACACCTCGGTCGCGGGCGTTCTGATTGAGCAATACTCGAACCGGGAGTCGCTCACGGCCTGGTAATCAAATCTCTCAATGCTGGCGCGCCAGCTCACGCAGCTTCTTCTCTGGTTTGGGAGGGTGCAATCGCGGTCACCGCTTTGGTGGGCTCGTGGTCTGTGGACGCGGTAACCCTTGATGCCGGCGGAAGCCCATGCAACGCCGCCCGCAATGAAGCTCGGCGGCGGCTCATGAACGGCATACGATGCTCGGCGGCAGATCCCAGGGAGCGTCTGCGCCGCTCCAGTTCGAACCACCTGAGATAGTGCCGAACGACGTTAGGCATGGTCATTCTTACCGCGGCCGAATAGTTCTGTTCGGCGGCCATGCGTTGATCTTGCGGTGACTCCAGCAGACCAATCAATTGCGCGGCCAAGTCCACGGGATCGCCGGTTTTGTAGAAGCTGATTGCCATATCTTCGTCCGCAGCCATGTCGCGAAAATCGGCTATGTCAGCCGACACGATCGGCAAACCATATTCACAAGCCTGATGCGCTGGCCCGCTGGAACCAGTCGCGGAATCGTAGGGCAGCACAAGAATGCTGGCGGTGCTAAAGAGCTCCGGCAGCGCCGACTCCGGGACATAGCCGCGAAATTCCACGTGCGGACTCGGCCCATACTTTTCACGCACCGACTCCCAATAGCCAGGCCTCGTGTGATGATTCGATCCGGCTATGATCAGGCGCGCGGTCGGCACTCTGCGCAACACGACCGGAAAAGCTTCCATGAGCGTCTCAAGGCGCTTATAAGTTCCCCAATGCCCGATCGCAAGGAGGCGTTGATCGGGATTGCCACGCAGTCCAAAGTTCGGCGGAGTCGGAGAACGGGCGAAGATACCATGCGTGCCGAGCAGGACGTTGTCAACCGAATATTTTTTCGCGAGGGTGCGACGATACCCCGAGAGCAAGACTGAAACCGAATTCGCATTTAATAGCATGCGCGTGGCAATGCCGCTTCCCAGCCGATACATCCGTTCCTGGTTGACACCCGCATCCCGAAAATCGACGTGCTCGACGATGTGGTGGAGAGTGACGTGTGTGAAATAGCCCATGGCGCGAGTCAAAGCTGGCGCGCACAAGCCGGCAAAGGCTGCCACTGGATATTCGGGAGTTCCGAAGGTCGAGTAAACGAGGTTGAACCAAACGACGTCCGGCTTGCAGTCATGGACCGCTTTCATCAGCCGCAAGGGAGACATTACTCGATTGCTTTCCCAACAGCGAATCACATGGAATCCCGGTACTTCACTCTGCTTGTCCCGGTGGACCGGCTGGCCGTTTGCATCGGTGTTCCATTCGTATTCGGTCAGCTTGTCAGCCAGAATAGTCAGGCTCACGAGCGGATTGCGCTGGAGTTCGCGCGCGAGATAGAGGCCATATTCATTCAGTTGCCGGCCGCTGGGGGGAAATGCGGTAATAAGGCAGATTTTCATAATCCGTTCGTAACCGCTCCTGATTCTTAACTTCTGTTCTCAACTTCTAAAAGATATTGATTTGCAAGTACGGCCTGAACTGCTGAGTAGACGGGCCGCTAAAATTGAAAAAGTCCTGCTGCTGTATGCCGGCGGAAAAGCGGATCGGGTAACGCACGGGGAGTTTTTGGCCGTTCTCCTGAAAAGTCCGTCGAAACGGCATGGCATAGGAGACTGCGAATCCGGACTGAACAGCGTCATACGCATGGATTCCCATATTGCGGGAATAAGCGGTGGTAGCCTCTATCGACCAACTGCGCGTAGGCGAGAAATCCACGGTGCCCGCAGGACGAAATGCCTGCGCGATCGCGTACTGGCTGATTTCTACCCGCCACGACCTGAGATATTCGCCGATCACCCGGATTTTGAGGCGATCTGAAAAGCGGCGTTCGAATCCGGCGTAGGTAGAAGTGTAGTAGAACTCGCGTGGAACGGGAGAGAACTGCTCATCGCGCGCTCCCCAGCCGGTGATGAGCGCGTTCTTGCCCCAGGGACGGCCGACGCGGAATTCCAGCGCACCCGACAGGTCGCGGCTGCGCTGACTGTTTTCCGTAAAAGGTCCAGCCTCCCGCATCGCAAAACCGTTCACCGACACCCAATTGAAGAATGAGCTAGTCGACATGTATACGTACTGCCGGAACAAATTCTGGTTCATGTTGTAAGGGTCGCGCGAGTCCCGGCGAATGGTCTCCTGAAGGCCGGTGTTGAAATTGAAGACGTTATCGCCCCAGCGCAATGAAGGGCTGATGCCGTAATTGAAGTTGTAGTCCCAGGTGTCGCGGTCGACGATCGTGTTGGCGCTCGGCAGCGAGATTTCACCACGCGCGTTGCGAACCTGAAAGAACCCGCCAGATTCCGGCAGGCCCTGAATGTGCAGGTGGAAAGCCTCCGTCCAGAGGCTCTGAATCGAAGAACGTGGTGGCGGCAAGGGACCACCCGTTCCGCCGGCGAACGCTGCATCCAGCGGGTAGACTGTCGTGTCTTCGAAGATAGGCGAGAGCGTGTAATTGGAGATGAAACTTACGGTGTGGTTGATTCTCAGCCCCTCATCCCCACTGGTACGCAACATCGCCTGCTCGGCAGTCGTATCTTCGCCCGCCGCTTGCGCAGCTTGGGCAAAAGCCGTCAACGCTTGCGCGTTTTGCCGAAGCTCGCGCAGGACGTTCGCTTTCGCCAGCAGGTAGTTGTAGCTGAGTTCATCTTCGCCAAGGTTCTTGCTGACCTCATCCAGCTGAGCCTCGGCGCGCGTCGTGTCGCCGGTTGCCAGGTAGGCATTCGCGAGTCCGATTCGCACATCGGACTCGGGCGCTCCCGCGGCCAGAGCGCGTTGAAAATAAACTTGCGCGAGTTGATATTCGTGCATGCCGAGAAAGACATCGGCGGTTTGCATGAGCTCGGTTCCCGTGGGCGGCCCTGTGCGTCCGGCGGCCGCCTCCATCAGAGCGAGCGTGACCTGGCGGCGGGTATCGTCCATCTGTCCTCGATTCATCATCAGATGAGCGATTGCGAGACGAACCTCGACCCGGTCGCTGCCGGTAAGAGAAAGCGCGCGCTCGAAGCGCGCCATCGCAGCCTTCTGCTCGCCCAGGATGCTGAGCGCTTCACCGGTCGAAACGTAGACAGCGCCCGGTCCGGTTTTTTCCGCCAGCTCGATATAGTGCATCGTCTGATTGCGCCGATGGAGCTGCGCGTAGCACCGCGCGAGCTGCGCATAGACCAGCCCATTACCCGGAGCAAGCTTGTCGGACTCCTGCAGGTCGTTAATCGCTTCCTGGTACTCATGGAGTTCATAGAGCGCGTCGGCGATGGCCACGTGAAGGTCGGGGTCATTGGGATTACTTTTCAGCGCGAGCTGGAATTCCGCGATGGCGCGCTTCAGCAGTCCCTCGTCGCCGTAGGCGGTTCCGCGAATCAGGTGGAGCGCCATGGAGTCGCCCATAGTTTTGTCGGCAAGTTTTGCCTGCTCAAGCGCAGGCCGCGCGCGATGCAAATCCAGATCGGCATAGGCGAGCCCGAGGTGGGCTTCGCCGTTCTTTGGTTCGATCTTCAGCGCGGCATTAAAGTCCGCCGCCGAGGCCGCGCTTTGACGCTGGTCATGGAGCACGAAGCCGCGATTCACATATGCCGTCGCCACGCTCGGTCCGCGCTCGATTGACTTGGTAAATTCGGCTTGCGCGTTGGCGAGATCGCCGTTGTGCTTGTAGGCATAGCCAGCAAGAAGAGGAAGGTCCGGTTCCTTCGGAAGGACATTCTGATACTTGGTGGCCAGCGCCAGCAGTTCGTCGTAGCGCTCGAGATGCAGCAGGTCGTATCCCAGGTAGACAACCACGTCGCGATCCTGCGGAAGCTTTTGAATAACCTGCTCACCAACCGCGGCAGAATCTTTGTAGTCTCCGGTCCAACTGAGGTAGCGTTCTTTCTCGCGCATGATGAATGGATCCTGCTGCATCTGGGCGGAGGCAAGATTCAGCCACTCACCGGCGAGTGGGAACCGGTGGGCCTCGATGGCGGCGTTCATGCCACCGGCAATCGCCAGCGTGTTTCGCGGAGCAAGGCCGTGCGCCTTGCGATAATTCGTTTCGGCTCTGCCATACTCCCGGCGCGCTGTGTAGAGGTCCCCCAGCGCAAGATAGGAGGCGTAGTAACGCGGATGAGTGGCGGCGAGCCGCAACAAATATTTTTCGGCTTCTTTGTCATGGCCAAGCTGCCGCGAAACCGAGCCAAGCGAAGTGAGCGCCAATTCATTGTCGGGATCCAGAGTGAGAACCTTCTTGTAGATGCCGAGCGCCTCTTCGCCGCGGCCGATCTTCACGAGCAGATCGCCATTCAGTTGCAGCGCGTTTGGATCTTTGGGATTGAGAGCCAGTGCATCGTGAACATCCTGCAACGCGCCGCTGGTATCGCCGGCGTAGAGTTTGATCTGCGAGCGCAAACGGAGAAAATCTTCGCGATTTTTTCCTTCGAGATTCAGCCGATTGATTTCGGACTGAGCAATCGCCAGCTGGCTTTTGGCGGCGCCATCATTCTGCAAGCGGTCGTAAATCTGCACCAAATTAAGGTGCAGTTGGATGGAATAGAGCGGACCTTCCGCGGGCTGCATGTGGCAGATTGATGATGGCCGCGTTGTATTCCCTGGCAGCGTCCTCATTACGTTCTTCGAGGTTGGCAACTTCGCCGCGAATCGCGTGCAGGCGATAGTGATTCGGGTTTAGTTTATCTGCGCGGTCGAGATACTTCACGGCCGTATCAACGTCGCCGGCCGTCAACTTCGATTGCGCAGCCGAGAGCTGCAAATTCACATCGCGCGGCGCAGCGCTGGCCGCTTCGACATAAAGTTTCGCGGCTTCATCCTGGTTGCCGGCGAGCTGGTATGTGTAGGCGAGTTCAGCTTTGACCTCCGGACTCTTGTTCGGGAGCGACTTCAGGGCTGCGATGGCGGCGGAGTAATTTCCCATCTCGCGATAAAAGCCCGCCAGAGCGCGCACAACTTCCGGATTATTGGGCGAGCGGTGCTTCGCCATGTCGAGGTAGTGTTCCGCCTGCTTGTCCTGATTCAGGCGCTCATAAGTGATGGCCAGCAACAATTCGGAACGCGCGTCGGCATGCATTTGCTCGGCGTGCTGAAGCTGCTTGAGCGCATCATCGAAGTTTCCCGATTGCAATAGCATCTCGCCGAGCAACTGGACATCGGTGATTCGCCGCGGATCGGACTCGACCACGTGCGTCAGAAGTTTGAGGGCATCATCTTTGCGTCCCATCCGGGCAAATGTCTGGGCCAACCCCGACTGGCCCTCGAGCGACGAAGGGTTGATGCGCAATCCGTGGTTATAGGATTCGACCGAAGCTTGCGTCTTGCCCGCGAGTCGCTGCGTGTAGCCGAGCAGAAACCAGAGTTTCTCATCGCCCGGCGCGGACTGAGCCGCGCGCTGCGCGAAGTCCATCGCCGCGGCGTAGTCGCCACTCTTTAGTGCAGTTTCGGCCGCGCGTGCCAGGCGGGCGTTCTGAATGTTCGAGCCCCAGCCCAGCTTGTCAGATTGCGACTGAGCCTGTGCTTGCGCATTCTTTTGCGGATGTGTGGCCTTTTGCGCGGTCAGTTTGATCAGTTGTGCCCGGGTTCACCTTATAGGTCTGGGCGTGGCTCGCCACACTCATCGCGAAAGCAAGCGGCGCCGCCAGCAAGAATCCGAATGAAATCTGGGAGTTCAATCTGCCTCCAGCCAAACTTCCGGCTGTGATTGCAGTACTTCGATGGCGCATCGAACCCCAATGTTGGCTGAAGAGGGATTAGCTCCGGAAACTCGTGCAACCTGGCACCGTTCGCCAAGCAACCAGTCTGTGGCGTGGACAATCCAAGATGGGCAATCGGAGGAAAAATTGTGCCGAGGCTAGACTTCGTCGACCGTGCCGACCGTCCTTTGCCGCTCAGCTTTATCTTTTTGATGGCGTTCCTCGTTCATGGACCTTTGCTGCTGATGCAGCTCCCTCTGCGGTCGTACGACACGAACTTTCATATCTTCTTTGCGTCGCACTATGCGCAGCACTGGTTCGATCCGTGGAACACGAAATGGTACGCCGGCTTCTCACAGACCACGTATCCCCCGTTGCCGCAACAATGGATTGCGGTCCTTTCGCATGTAGTCGGGCTCAATATGGGCTACATGATCGTGCAGTTTGCCGGCATCCTCCTCCTGGCGCTGGGCGTGTACCGCTTCGCCAGTTTGTTTGTCGATCGGCGCGCCGCCTCTTATGCGGCGCTGGCCAGCATATTTATCGGTTCAGAAACGTTCCTGGTTTATGCCGCCGGGCAGCTGGCCACGACTTGTGCCGCTCCTCTTTACCTGAACGCGTTGCCTTACATTTATGAGTGGATTCGGGAAAACAACTGGCGCTCGTTTTTGAAAGGGACGTCGCTGGCGGTCGCAGCGGCCGCGGCCCACCACGCGACCCTGCTTTTTGGATCTTTCTTTTTCGCTCTTCCGGTTCTCGCACTCGCGATTTACGACCTTCGCGAGGACCACCGGGAAGATCATCGCGCTTACGCGAAGGGTTTCATTTTCCGCACTGCGCTTGTTACCGCTGCCGTTGGCGTGCTGGTCGCGATCGTGCTTCTGCCCTTCTGGCTGGCTCTCATAAAGTATCCAGTTACACAGGTTCCGATTCCTCATCCCAGCCGCGCGAACTACATTTTGAATCCGGCGTTAGGCTTCAATTACTTCATCATTCCCTACGGAGCGATGATCCTGGCGCTGCCGTTCATCTTCATGCGGGGCGCCTCAATCCCGCGGCTGCGGCCGCTTCTCGTCGGCTTCTGGGTCGCTTTCCTGATTGGGCTGGGAGCGACGACGCCGGTGGCCCGGATGCTTCTCGCGCGCGCCTACGAAGTATTGACGATGGAGCGCTTCAGCTACTGGGCAACAATTCTCGCATTGCCTTTCATTGGGCTATTGGCTGAGGAACTGGTTAATCGACGTCGTTGGCGCGCGGTCGGCGCGATGGTAGTTGCGGCTGGCTTGACCTGTGCCGGGGCGGTCGCGTGGGCAACTGTGCGCCCGGCGGCAGTCGACGATTTCAAAGTCGACTCGCTGGCCGCGTGGCTGAATCGCGATGGCCATGACAAGTATCGTTACATCACTCTCGGCTTCGGCAATCAGATCTCGCGGCTGGCGATGCTTACCGACGCCGGCAGCGTGGACGGCGAATGGAACTCCGGTCGACTGCTGCCGGAACTGACGGAGCATGGAGCGGGCGCGCTGACGAGTTCGAAGTATTTCGGCAAGGGTGGCATGGACGCGCTTATCGCCGTCCTTCGACACGCCGACCGCTACGGGCTGAAATGGGTTTTCGTCAAGGAACCTTATTACGAACCGCTACTCGTCTTTTCGGGCTGGCGGCGGATCGAGGCCTTGGAAGACCGCACGATCGCGATCTGGGCGCGCGATAACGTCGCCCCGGCTACTCCCATCGACTCGCCCCAACGGCCTCCTGCAGTGGCAAGGAATCATGTGGGGCATTCTTCCGTTTGGAAGCAGCATTGTGGCGATTTTCCTTGTGCTGATTCCGAATCGCCGCCGGATGGTGGAAGAAGTGAGGCCGCCGGCCAAGCCGACTGCGGGCGCCGAACACGACCTCGTGGTAGGGAGATTCATCTCATGAGCGCAGACTTTCGCGATATCGATTCCGGAAGTGTTGACCGCGGCGATGCTGAGAAGAAGACGGGCCGAAAACGCAATGGCATCATCTTCGCGTTAATTCTCCTCGTCGCAACGCTCGCGCTGGTTGCCGATCGGAACCATCTGGCCGAACCAGCAAGAATCTGGCGTCGCGGAACCGGATGCGAAGTTCATCATCTCAGCCTCGACGCCGCAGGAGGCGGTGAACGATGTGCTTGCAGCAAATCGCGCGTCGCGAGTGGCACTCCGCGTACGAACTCCTTGGCAACAAGGGCGAGTTCAGTGAGACGGACTTTAAGAGCGACCTGACGGGCGACTATGGCAGTCTTCGCAGCTACGCGATGCTTAATCAGTTTGACCTCCAGCCGCTGCACGCTTCGGCCGATCAGGCGGCGATTCGCGCTCACCTGCTCTGGTCCTCGGTGGTTGGAACCTTTGAAGATTCGCGCGATCTGCGCGTCGTCAAGAACGGCAGGCGATGGGAAGTGAATTGGCCGATCGTTAAGCAGCCGAGAGTTCCGCCGCAGGTAATACCTGTGAACTATTTGCGCTGGGATGTGATCTATCGCGGGCCGGAGGACGATTGGGGCGCGCAGGACGTTGAAGCGCCACATGTCCGCATCGTCGCAATGCACCCTGTGGGCCGAGCCGGTGAGGTGATCCTCATGGGCGAACTTCTGAACGAAGACGTGGTGCCGGCATTTGTCACCGTGAAGGCGAGCTCTGCTCGACCATAAGGGCGCTGCGCTCGGGACCGAAGATGCCTTCGAGAAGATTTCTCACGTCCTCTTGCCCAAGCAGGTTACGCCGTTCCGCATCGACTTTCACAACGTCCGCATGTCTCAGGTAGACAGCGTTCGCATGCAGCCGTCATCCAACCTCGTGCCCGCATCGGCCGATCCAGTAATCGGCATTGAATCGCAGAAGCTGAATCCCCTTCCCGATGCTTCGCTGACAGGACAGCTCGTTAATCAGAGCGGGCAAGTCGTGAACGTGGCTCATGTGATCGGCACGTTCTATGACGGCAACGGACAGATCGTCTGGGTCGCGGATCGAGTATCCGAGCCGCGCGCTGCTGCCCGGGACGCCGGTGCCGTTTAAGATTTCGCTGCCGGCCGACATTTCCAGCCAGGTCAAGACCTTTCGCGTGGTGACCACGACCTACATATCGAGTCGTATTCAATGACGGCACGAATCCCATTGCTGTGCGCGCTGGCGGTAACGCTTACGTTCTCATTCACGCGCATTGGCACTGCGCAGTCGGATTTGCGTTTTCCGGCAAAAGTCGAAGCGGGCACGGCATTCTCAGTCCCGACTTCGGGATCGGGCTCGGCGACCTTATACATCGTAGGACCGGGCGACGCTCTCGAGCGAAAAGTCCAGCTGGGAGAACAGATTTCCTTTGGCGCCGATGAGCTGCACAACGCCGGACATTACGTGGCGATCCTGGCCGCAGGTTCGTCCTCGCAGTCAACGCAGTTCGATGTCATTGCGTCTACCCAGCCGGCGTCATTAAGTTTTCTGGCAAAGCCTTCGCGGCTGGCGGTGAACCGCAAGGATGGCATCAGCGGAGTCACCTACATTTTTGACGTCTTCGGCAACCTCGTAATGAAGCCCGAGGATGTCGCATTCCAACTCGCCGATGCAACCGGTGGGGCGCAATCGCGGAATGCAGTCAGCCACGATGGCGTCGCATTCGTGGAAATGAATTCTGCGCCCAAAGCGGGCGCGGCTCATTTTGAGGCAAAACTGGATGGTGTTCACGCCACGCGCGTGATCGAACAGGTTGCGGGCGATCCCTGCTCGATTCGAATGACGGCGCACCCCGCCTCGGGTCAAAGAGTGCTGTTGCAGACCGATCCGGTTCGCGATTGCAGTGGCAATCCCGTTCCCGACGGCACGATTGTGAGCTTCACGGAAACGTACAAGGGCGGCGTTTCGACCGTCGATGTGCCCCTGAAGCGCGGGGTAGCGCAAACCGAGCTACCCGCTGAAAATGGCGCACTGATCTCCGCGGCGGCGGGAGTTGTCCTGGGTAATGAGATTCGCTGGAGCGGGCGATGAAGGCCGCGGGCAAATTGGCGGCATTGCTCCCGGTCGGCGGCGCGCTTCTTGCTGCCGTGCTGCTTTCGGCCTCTACAGGACCAACGGTACGCGTCGCCCCAATGGATTCGGTGGGTCCGCGCACGATGGAACCGCAAACCCAATCCTCTGTTATTCGCGACTACCTGCTGGCCTGGCAGACCATGGATACGGCTTTGACCCAGAACCGGCCGGATCTGCTGGATACAGTCTTCGTTGGCGAGGCAAAAGAGAAGCTGGCCGGGACCGTTCATGAACAGCGGAGCCTCGGAATCGAGACAAGCTACCTGCCAACCTCGCACGACATCAAAGTTGTGTTTTATTCGCCCGAGGGATTGTCGATTCAGCTTTTGGACGAAGTTGAATACGACGTGAATGTGCGGAAGGGCGATCAGTCGCTGGGATCGGAGCACGTTCGTACGCGTTATGTAGCCGTCTTGAGCCCGGCTGAAACCCTATGGAAGGTGCGGGTGTTCCAGGCAGGAACACCGTAGCCTTCAACGCTTTTATTTGTTCGATCTCGCACCATTGGATAGATGCATTGTAAGTCAGCAACCAGGAGCCCAGACGTGATCTCGCTCGTCATCCCGATCTACAACGAAGAGGAAATCCTATCGATCCTTCACGACGCCGTCAGCAGCGCGATGAACGAAATCGACGAGATTTGGGAAGTCGTTTATGTGAACGACGGCTCGAAGGATTCATCGCTCGATTTGCTTCGTCAATTGCAAGGGCGTGACCCGCACGTGGTCGTTGTGGATCTATCGCGCAACTGGGGACACGCCGGCGCAGTCCACGCCGGTCTCCAAATTGCGCGCGGCGACGCCATTGTGCTGATGGATGGAGATCTACAGGATCCACCCGAGGTCGTGCCCAGGCTGGTGGACGCGTGGCACGACGGCGCACAAGTGGTGACGGCCGTTCGACGCAGCCGTAAGGAAAGCCGAAAACTGCTGGCCGTGCTTTTCCCTCTCTTTTATAAGGTGCTGGGAGCGGTCTCGGACTATCCAATCCCACTGAACGCCGGTATTTTTGGTCTGTTTGACCGCCAAGTGCTCGACTCCCTCAATGGTCTGCGGGAGGGCAATCGCTATCTCCCCGGCCTGCGAGCATGGGTCGGCTATCGCACCGCGGTCGTTTATTACGATCGGCAAGATCGGGTTGGCGGCGACGGCAAGCTCAGCTTCATCAGCCGCATCAAGTACGCAACGGATGCGATTACCAGCTTCAGCTACAAACCCCTGCGGATGATGTTCGTTCTGGCGGCCGCAACGTTCGCGGCCGCAACTGGCTTTGGCATTGCTGCGCTCGCTTCAACGATGAATGCAATGTTCTATGCCTTGTTCGCGACGATTTTCCTGATGGGCAGCCTGCCGCTGTTGTGTCTCGGGATCATGGGCGAATATCTCGGACGGGTCTACGATGAAGTCAGGGCTCGGCCGCTCTCGATTATCAATCGCATCTATCAAGGTGAGCAGGTATTTGCGTCCACGAGGTTGAGATCGGAGCGAGGAATCGGTCTCGCCGACTCCAGCGAACAAGAGCCTAATCTGGCCGATGCAAACCCAGAACGCATGTATCCAGCGGCTTGAACTCTGGTGAAGTTTCGATTGCCCGCCTGTCGGCAGCGTCATTCATTCCGTCGCTGAACTGTGGGTCCGCCCCCGCCATCGCATTTCGAGGAACCGCGCTCGATGGCCGTGCCTTCTTCGTAATCATTCCACGTGGCAATCAACAGAAAAGGAATTGGATCGTCGGCGGGATAATACTCGCGCGAAATCTTCATCGTGTCGGACAACGTCTTCCCGCAGCGTTGCGAAATGTACCTGCTCAAGCCCCAGGATGCTTTCCGGTCGTCGAATCCGGCCCAAGCCGCGCCTACCGGGATTTTATCCGGATATTTCGACTGCATCGTCTGATAGAAGGCGCGGAGATAGTCCTCGCCCCAATGGCTTCCGTCGGGCGCCCAACCCTTCTTGCCCGGGTTGATCCATGCGTAGAATCCATCAAAGTCTGCCGCATACGGGCTCTTCCGGTACTCGAAAATCAGTAGCGGAGGCGTACTCCACCGGTTAACTTCGGCGCGCACGCGGCTCCAGTCGGTGTGATTGGCCTTAGGGAAGATGAAAATTACCGGACGCCCTTTATAAGTCAGATAAGCCTGGCTACCGGTGGCTCCGGGAGCAAGGTACTTGTCATGAAATGAGTCGAACGCGACCATCGCGTCGTCGGTGGCAGGGCCGGTTTCATAATCAGTCTCGTCGTACATCATGGCGACTGAGAAGTTTTGCTCCGCCGCCTGCGATTGCATCAGTGCATAAGCTTTATCGATGAAAGGCTCCCGATCTCCGTACCAGTCCACAACGAATCCTGAGATTCCCAGCTTTTTCGCTTCTTCAATCTGCTTCTTGACCGTCACCGGGTCCTGCGATGAATACCCGACATTGATGTGTTTGGGATGGCCGAACCAGGACTCATAGACTGCCAGGACTTTGGTGGGCGCGCTGCCACCTTTGGGTGCCAACTCACGAAAGGCGCCGTGCAAGCCGGAATGAGCGCAGCCATCAAAGGCAAGCAGCGTCAAAACTACGACTGTAGCTACTGAAGGAAAAGCCATTGGCGACTAACTGATTAGAGGGTCGACGCGGTAGTTGGGGTTGCAGCTGACGCGCGGGTTTCATCGCGATTTGCGGGCAGCTAGAGGGTCGTCCGGCGCATCTGAAACTCAACTCCTTTGGATCGGTTTGCGCTCCCCTGCGCCGATCGATGCAACGTCACGCCACTTGGGAGCCGGAGCCTGATTGTGTCATCGAGAATTATCGAGCGGATTGGTGCGACAACCAGAACGCCTCGCGAGCGGTTACTGAACGGGAGCGCCATCCTTCTCACGGCGCTCTGCATTCTTACTTTAGCCAACTTCGGATACAACATCGCGGTAGCCAGAATTCTTGGCCCCGTTTCATACGGGCACACGACCGCGGTTTATACGCTGCTGGTATTGACTTCGGCGGTCACGCTTTCTTTCCAGATTCTGAGCGCAAAAATCGTGGCGCAGCGCTCGACGGCCGAGTTGCAGACTCTGGCCTATCGAGAGTTTCATCGCTGGGGCTGGGCGGCTGGAATCCTCGTCAGCTCACTCTTTCTGCTCCTCCGAAACGTGATCACCGCCTATCTGAATATCCCGACTCCGCTCCTCATCATCCTGCTGGCGGTCGGCACGACCTTCTACGTTCCCCTCGGCGCCCGTCGCGGCTATCTACTTGGGACCTGCAGCTTCCGTCATCTCGGCGGCAACCTGGTGCTGGAAGCACTTACCCGACTATTCGGATCGCTCTTGCTCATGAAGCTTGGACTGGGCGTTCCGGGAGTGATTGCCGCCAACGCGGCAGCAGTAGTTGTGGCATATTTCTTCGCGCGGCCGGTGCTAAGCGAACTGAGCAGCCCCGAACGTACTCTCTCTTTCGACTTCCGCGAGGGTCTGCAAGCCGCAGTTTTCTTCGCGGGCCAGGTCGTTATCAATAATTGCGACATCGTGGTAGTCAAACACTTTTTCTCGCCTGGGGTGGCGGGCCTTTACGCTGCCGTGTCGATGGTTGGGCGGGTTGTCTTTGCATTTTCGTGGTCGATCGTAAACAGCATGTTTCCGATTGCCGCGCAGACGAGCAACCAAAAAAAGGGCGGTCATGGCGTCCTGGGCCTCACCTTGCTCATGGTTTCTAGTAGTTGTGTGATTTTCATCGTTAGCATTCGGGTGGCTCCAAGCTGGATTTGGCTCCGCTTGTTCGGCGCGCAATTCGGAACCATCGGGGGCGGAGACTTCCGCCACCTCCTCATCCTCTACGCGTTGTCGACCTCCGTATACAGCCTGAGCGTGGTGCTCATCGCGTATGAGATGTCGCGCAAGATTGCAAATACCGGATGGTTTCAGTTGCTGATTGGCGCTGCGGTGGTTGGCGGGATCTATCTATTCCACTCTTCACTGGCGCAGGTGATCTGGGTGCAGGTCTTCATGATGGCGCTCCTGGTTCTTTGCGTTTCGATTCCCTATCTCACAACGCTCTTCCGAGGCGGCGGCGATGACGAGACTGCCATAGTGCCTGGCGTAGTCAAACTGCGCCGGCAGGTCCCGGAGAACGAGGTCATCGCGGAATTCCTGAAGGCCGATTTTCACGCTCCCGAGTTCGCTCAATATCAGAACGCTCTTCATGATCTCGTGGTCACCCCCGACCTGGAGCACGAGGGCCAGAACAAAGTGCGGCGCGCGCTCTTCAATGTTCGTCATCGCTCGCTCTGGAAGCAGTTGCCAGCCGATACCGAATGGTACGAAGTCGAAATGGAAGCGAAGGATCTGGAGCGTATTCATGTTTTCCCGCGAGCTCAGTGGCGGAGATTCGCGGCGGGTGATTTCGGCCTCACGCAGGTCGCGCTGCGGATCGTCGACGAGCGCTATCGCGCTGGCGCAAGCGCGGCGTTCCTGGAAAAAATCGATAACCTGCGCGGCCTCCTAAATGAAGAGTATGCCGCGGGCGCAGTGCTGCTGATCGGTCAGGATGAGCGAGGGCCGTTCACAATTCTCGACGGCAATCATCGCCTCGTCGCAGCCCTGCAGACTTCGGCTCCCGCATTGAACAGATTCCGTTTTTTCTGTGGTCTATCCCCGAAGATGGCTCAATGCTGCTGGTTCCGCACAAACGTTGCAAGCCTGACGCGCTATGGCAGGCACAGGGTATGGCATTACACCCATGATGCGGAGAAGGAGCTTCACAGAGTTTTGCAACATTCGGGCACTCATGCACAGGCAGCCTAGAGATATTGCCGAGTACAAAGAATCTGTGGGGAAAGGAGCTGTGGGGAGTGACTAACTGAAATGATTTTGTCTCGAGTCGTGCATTCTTGTTCGGCGAGGATGTGGCAGGTCGCAAAAGAGGACTCCTATGCCTGGTAAGAAACATGTGCGCGGCGTAAGCGCCAAAGAGCAACGGCAATATGAGCACATCAAGAAAAGCGCTGAAGAATCCCGGCCGCTAAGGAGGCCGCGCCAAAGAAGTCGCTGCAGGCACGGGCTCAAGCAGCACAAGGAAAAAGGAACCGCACGGGGCATTAATTCAGTGCAGTCGAAAGCGGGCGTTTCGAAAGTAATCGAGGAACCACTGTATTGTGCTCTGGCCCTCATTCGGGCTAGGGTTGGATGTGATACGAATTCTATTGGCGGATGACAATCCGGCGGCGCGTCGCTATCTGCGCGGCCTGCTCGAGCAAAACGATGGCTGGCGCGTCTGCGACGAAGCCAGCAACGGCATTGAGGCAGTCCAGCGGTTCCAACGTGGCCATCATGATTTAATTGTGCTCGACTTCCAGATGCCCGGGATGAATGGTTTGGAAGCGGCGAAACAGATAATTCGCGAGTCCCCCAATACCCCAATCCTGATGGTGACTCTGTACCTCTCCAAACAGTTGTCCGCGGAGGCCCAAAAAGCTGGGATTAAAGGCACGTGCCCCAAGACCCACATCAGTTGCGTGGTAGACGCAGTGTCTGCCCTCCTTCGGCAAGACACCTACTTCCCTGAGCTTTGCATCAATTCGACGATGTCGTCGCAGACGATTTTGTCCCTGGGCCTACCGGGTTCGCCGTAGACTGCCAATTTGCCGGACTATGAAGTCCTCGCGCCCAGCGCGTAATGCGGTATGTCGCAGTTGGAGTGCGCGATTCACACCGGGCATATTGTTCAGTTCTGTGCGCATGACGCATTTCTGGGCGACGAGTTCGGCAGGCGCCATTACGATCGCCGCCAAAGCTCACGAGATGGACTCGCGCACCGACTAGGGGTGCGCGGCACGGATACCCCCATGCCGCGCTCGTTTATCCTGCCTGCTTCGTTTCCAAAGGTCCAGAACCCGAACCGCCAGCCTGGGCTCATGGCAAAGCTTACCGAGATCAGTGTGACATGCCGCCGCCACTTGAACAGGTCTTCGAGACATGCTTGAAGGAACTGACTTGCAACGCCTGTTTTGATGCGCCGGTTGTGTCACTGTCCGTGCCGCCGGTCGATGGAGCCACCGCGGAAGCGGAGGTGCTTCCGGTTACCTTGATCTCATGGCCTACGTGATCCGCCAGTTTCGTGGTATCACCCGTGAGCTGATAGGCTGTGCCGTTCTTATCAGTCAACATGTAATTTCCATCCGAACCGCTTAAGCAGCCCTGAATAGTCACGTTGCCACCCGAGTTAGTGGCGGATATGTCGCCTTGGGCGCTTGGGGCATGATGGCTCGGAGAAGTCTGACTCTGATCGCTCTGTGCCATTACCCAGGTTGTCCCGAGCAGGACAACACAAAAGAAGAGTACGCGTCGCATGTGAACCTCCAGATTTGATTTTGGTTGTGGGCGTCCGCGGCTGATCGTCGCGTACACCAGTTGAGTGTTTCCATCGTCGAACCACGGAAAGGGTCGTGTTACTTGCCCTCAGTTACCATCGGGCGACGATTTAGCGGCGCGCAATGCCTCGGGGTGCGCTTTAGCACACAGTCTTTCAGACACCACAATTCTTATTTCGAGCAGGCAGGGTGCCCACAATCACCCGCAATCTCCAATTCTTCCGATCCAGCGTCTTTGCAGAATTGGCTGCAATACTTTTCCCCTTGCGGTGCCGTGCAAATGCAAGAAGGATGAGCACACTTCTTAAAGGTGTCGTCTGCCATTGTTATTTCTCCATTCTGATTGCCGCGAATTTGAACTGCCGCGAACTATGCTGCCGCCGCGCTCGTCATTGCGACTACTAGTACCATCAACAGCGCCACCAATATCACGACCCCGCTGCTCAGGAGTACGATCTCGCTTAAGAGGTCCGCTTTCAGTAATTCGTCCCGGTGCAGGGCACCTCCTCTGATGACAGCTGAGGTCATGCCCGCCCGGGCGGGAGCATCACTATGCAGTTTCACCGGCGGGCTCCCAACCTATACCACTTGGTGGCAAGGTCTCTCTTCGTGCAATCTCGGTTTCACGGTTTCTGGCTGTTTTCGCTGTTTTCGTGGTGTACGCCTCTTCGAGCCCGAGCAACTCTCGCATTCTCGTCTTAGCTTTGTGAAGCTGCGACTTGGAGTTTCCCACCGAGCATTGCAACAGATGCGCGATCTCGTGATGCTCGTATCCCTTGACCTCGTGCAGCACAAAGATGGTTCGATAGCCTGCCGGCAATTCCTTCATCGCACGGGTCAATGCAATCCTGTCGACGCACCCTGAGAGACGGTCGTCGAGCTTTCCCTGTTCGCGCTTCACCGAGCCATCGGGTTCCTCGAGTGGTTGATCGAGAGACAACACGCGCAGGCCTTTCTTGCGCATGTGCATCAGAACGGTATTGACCGCCACTCGATAAAGCCACGTCGATAGCGCGGAATCTCCGCGAAACGTACCTAGTTTGCGGAACGCCTGGAGGAATGCATCCTGCGCCAGATCCTCGGCTTCAGCCGTGTTGCTGGTCATTCGTAAACACAGGGAATAAATCTTGGTTTTGTGCGCGTTGAACAAGGACGCAAAAGCGTCTGGATCCCCCTCCTTAGCCCTGCGCACGAGTTCCATATCCGCCTGATGACGATCCGTGGAGTTGACGTCGGTTCTCACTAGATCTCCTTTCCATACGTCGCAATGGTTCGATTCCTTGCGCCCACGCATTGGACAATAGGTCTCTTGGCTCGGATCGTCCATCGAGTGATCCCCGTATCGGAGGTAGTTCTGTGCTGTAACCAACCAAAATGCATCCGGCAGTCCGGTCGACAAGTGCAGAAACTCGCCGACTGTCCGGCAACTGAGGGAATAATTTGGATCTCGTTCGGGACGTATTCCTTTCGCGCGCATAGGATTGCGAAATCCGCGTACTACGGACACTCTTAGGGTGAATTACAGGGTTGGCGGGATTGTTGAACTTTCAGATGCGACTTATTCTTCCTTGAGTATCGAATGTGGTTTCCTCAGATACCCACCCTCCAGGCAGGTGCTGAACGGCGGAGGCTAATCGGCACTTGCCTCTCGCCATGCCTGGGATTGAGCACTCGATGAGAAATGCGTGCGTGTCCCCAAGGAAGGTCTAACTCCCTGTTTTCCATCGGAATTCCGCGGGCAGTTGAATTCCAGGAAATGAGATACGCCCTGCGGGAACTACGCCGGAGTACTGCCTCCCATGGGGACAGCGTCAGCCGTTGCCGGCAAACCCCCGGTTGCCACCTGGACGATATTGTTTCGAACGGCGTATAGCACCAGTTCGCTGACGGAGTGTAGGCCGAGCTTCCGCATGATGTTGCTGCGGTGGGTTTCTGCCGTTTTGACGCTCAGATCCAGGTGCACAGCGACTTCTTTTGTGGATCTGCCTTCGGCTAAGAGTTGCACGACCTCGCGTTCCCGCGGAGTGAGGTTGGGGAGTAGCAGATTCTTCTTAGGAGCGCCATAGTTGCCTCGATAGCCGGACAAGACCATTTCGGCGACACGGGCGGTGAAGAAAGTCTTGTTGTACTGCAAGGCATCGATCGCCGACACCAGATCGCGTGCCGCATCCGACTTCAGCAGGAATCCGCGGGCACCGGCATCCAGAACGTCGCGAACGGCCTGGTCAGTGTCTGTAATGGTTAGAATCAAGATCCTTGCCTGCTGATTGTCACGCAAAATCTGACGCGTGGCTTCCAAGCCGTTGAGCGTGGGCATGCCGATATCTAAAATAATGACCCCGGGCTTCAATTGTTTAGCGAGTTCGACTGCCTGCCGGCCATTATCGGCCTCCGCGCAGACTTCCCAATTGGGCTGGGATTTAATAAGAGAAACCAACCCTTTGCGGACTATTTCGTGATCGTCGGCAACCAAGATGCGCAGCTTGTTCATGACAAACTCCTCATTCGACCAGAGTGATGCCGGTTGGATTGGACCTACCGTCGAAGGGGGTCCATCGACCCACTTTGGCAGTTTTCACTACTGAACTCTAGTTTTATCTTCCCGAAGTGGCCACGGCGTCAATACTGTGAAGTCTGTAGTTCGCACCCCCGAACCCTTCTTGGCTCGAGCGAGGAGTGCACGAATCGTGGCAGGATGGGTATCCGGTAATTACCGTATAGCGATTACGGGGGGAGAGGAATATTGTGCTCCTGCGGGCTTGATGTTTTACAAGCGAAACAATGAGGACGCACTAGGGCGTCGCAGATCCAGTATCGCGAACCTCCTAGGCGCGTCGCTCAAGAAGTAAAAGAATCTGCGGTAAAATGGAATGTGTCTGGGATGGCTCCGACTCGGGTATTGCTTGTTGACGATCACGAAATAGCGCGCAAAGGCATCCGCTCAGTTCTCACCGCTGATGCTGGTCTGGACATTGTGTCCGAGGCCGTTGATGGAGAAGAGGCGGTTAAGAGAACTGAGGAACTCCTCCCCGATATCATACTTCTGGACATCTCTCTACCTGGGATCAGCGGTATTCAAGCCGCCCGGCAAATTCGCGCCATCTCACCGAACTCCAGAATCATTTTCTTGAGCCAGCACGATTCAATCCAAATCGCGAAGGATGCGCTGAGTGTGGGGGCGCACGGTTATGTGGTCAAGTCTGACGCTGGCCGCGACCTGTTGAGCGCAATTCAGACTGTTCAGCAAGGCCAGACATTTGTCAGCCGAACTTTGATTGCACGAGGTTGGACGTAGAGAGTGCGGCCCCGAAAGTCCGGCCTGATTTACCCGCCCGTAAAACGGATCATTCTCATATGGTTTGGCTCATATGGTTTGGCAGCGTGCTCTTGGCCTACAGGAAATACCGTAGGGTCAAGCCGGGGGCCGTTATGGTAACAATTTTCATTGCGCGGCAAATCCCTCTTCGCCACTCGGCGCACGCTTACCTCTCTCCAGCGACCCGAGGCCGATCCTGATCTGCTGCTTGAATACCTTCATGTTGAGCAGATCGCCCAATCGAAGCGCGCCGGAAATAGCGGAGGTTAAAATCCGGCTACTCCGAACCCCGCATGAGGAAGCAGCCGCGGTGAGAAAAGGCCAAGCCGGCCCTCGATTCAGGAGACGCGTATGAAGAAGAGTGATCGCAGCACAGTGGCGACAACTTCCAACGGCGACGCTGTTGGGGCGAGTCCTGGAAGGAACGGACACTCCCGGCCGGACACTGCGCCTCCTGAGCTTGTCGCCATATTGGCGAGTTTGCAAACCATGCGCGACGGCGATTTCTCGGTGCGTTTGCCGGGATCGTGGGTCGGCTTGCCAGGAAAGGTTGCGGATACGTTCAACGAAATCGTTGCGGCCAATCAGCAGATGGCCCAAGAGCTCAAACGTGTCGGTCAGGTTGTGGGCAAACAGGGTAAAACGCGAGAGCGAACGCGCTTTCACGAATCGAGAGGCGCATGGGGCGAAATGGAGACTTCGGTGAATACACTGGTGGACGATTTGCTAAGGCCCACGACCGAAGTCACGCGCGCCATCGCTGCGGTGGCGCAGGGCAACCTGACACAAACTGTGCGTCTCGATGTGGACGGGCGGCCTTTGGAAGGCGAGTTCCTGCGTTCCGCCGAGATCGTGAACACGATGATTCAGCAATTGGGTGTGTTCACTGCTGAAGTGACGCGTGTGGCCCGTGAAGTGGGCACGGACGGCAAGCTGGGCGGACAAGCACAGGTCCCGGGTGTTGCCGGTACGTGGAAGGATCTCACCGACTCAGTCAACTCGATGGCCAGCAACCTTACCGGACAGGTGCGCAACATTGCCGAAGTGGCAACTGCGGTGGCGAGTGGTGATCTGTCGCGCAAGATTACGGTGGACGTGCGCGGCGAGATTCTCCAGTTGAAAGAAGCTATTAATACGATGGTGGATCAGCTTCGGTCCTTCGCTTCGGAAGTGACGCGCGTAGCGCGAGAAGTGGGTACGGATGGCAAGCTGGGCGGACAGGCTGTGGTACCTGGCGTCGCCGGCACTTGGAAAGATCTGACGGACTCGGTGAATGCCATGGCCGGAAACCTGACGGCGCAGGTGCGCAACATCGCCGAGGTGACGACCGCGGTGGCGCGCGGCGATCTGTCCCGCAAGATCACAGTGGACGTAAAAGGAGAAATCCTCGAGCTCAAGGACACCATTAATACCATGGTGGACCAGCTCAACGCGTTTGCCGGCGAAGTGACGCGCGTGGCGCGCGAAGTGGGTACGGAAGGCAAGCTGGGCGGTCAAGCGCAGGTGCCCGGAGTCGGCGGCACGTGGAAGGATCTCACCGACAACGTGAACTTCATGGCCAGCAACCTCACTGGCCAGGTCAGAAACATCGCGGAAGTGGCAACCGCCATTGCCAGCGGCGACCTGTCGCGCAAGATCACGGTGAACGTCAGTGGAGAGATTCTCCTGCTGAAAGAGACCATCAACACGATGGTGGATCAGCTGAACGCGTTCGCTGGCGAAGTGACGCGCGTGGCGCGCGAAGTGGGAACAGAAGGGCGACTGGGCGGGCAGGCGAACGTGCCGGGAGTGGCCGGTACGTGGAAGGATCTTACCGACTCAGTCAACTCGATGGCCGGAAACCTTACCGGCCAGGTGCGCAACATCGCCGAAGTGACTACCGCGGTCGCTCGCGGCGATTTGTCACGCAAGATCACAGTGGACGTAAAAGGTGAAATTCTCGAGCTCAAAAACACCATCAACACGATGGTGGATCAGCTGAACGCGTTCGCTGGCGAAGTGACGCGCGTGGCGCGCGAAGTGGGTACGGAAGGGAAATTGGGCGGTCAAGCCCAGGTGCCGGGAGTCGGTGGCACCTGGAAAGATCTGACGGACAATGTGAATTTCATGGCGAGCAACCTGACGGGCCAGGTGCGCAACATCGCCGAAGTCGCCACCGCCGTGGCGCGTGGCGATCTGTCTCGCAAGATCACGGTTGACGTGAAAGGCGAAATCCTCGAACTCAAGGACACCATCAACACCATGGTGGACCAGTTGCGGTCATTCGCTTCAGAAGTAACGCGCGTGGCACGTGAGGTCGGCACCGACGGTAAACTTGGCGGCCAGGCACAGGTGCCGGGTGTGGCCGGCACTTGGAAAGACCTTACGGACTCGGTAAATTCAATGGCTAGCAACCTGACTGGGCAGGTTCGGAATATTGCAGAGGTGTCGACGGCGATCGCCAGCGGCAACCTTTCCAAGAAGATCACGGTGAACGTCAGTGGAGAGATTCTCCTGCTGAAAGAGACCATCAACACTATGGTGGATCAGCTGAACGCGTTCGCTGGCGAAGTGACGCGCGTGGCGCGCGAAGTGGGAACAGAAGGGCGACTGGGCGGGCAGGCGAATGTGCCGGGAGTGGCCGGTACGTGGAAGGATCTCACTGACTCAGTCAACTCGATGGCCGGAAACCTTACCGGCCAGGTACGCAACATCGCCGAAGTGACTACGGCAGTCGCTCGCGGCGATTTGTCGCGCAAGATCACCGTTGATGTCAAAGGCGAAATCCTCGAACTCAAGAACACCATCAACACCATGGTGGACCAACTCAACGCGTTCGCCGCCGAAGTAACCCGAGTGGCGCGCGAAGTCGGTACGGACGGCAAGCTGGGTGGCCAGGCAAAAGTGCCCGGTGTTGCAGGCACCTGGAAAGACTTGACTGACAACGTGAACGTGATGGCCGCGAACCTCACCGAACAGGTGCGCGGTATCGTGAAGGTCGTGACTGCGGTTGCCAACGGCGAGCTGACGAAAAAGTTAACGGTAAATGCCAAGGGCGAAGTCGCGGCACTCGCTGAAACGATCAACAACATGACGGACACGCTGGCGACATTTGCCGACCAAGTGACGACGGTGGCGCGCGAAGTCGGCGTGGAAGGCCGTCTGGGTGGTCAGGCGAACGTGCCCGGCGCCGCCGGCACTTGGAAGGATTTGACAGGCAATGTCAACTTGCTGGCGGACAACCTGACGAATCAGGTCCGCGCCATCGCTGAAGTCGCTACCGCTGTGACGAAGGGCGATCTAACGCGGTCCATTCAGGTGGAGGCCAGCGGCGAAGTCGCCGAACTGAAAGACAACATCAATACGATGATCAACAACCTCCGCCTTACAACGGAGCGCAACACCGAGCAGGACTGGCTGAAAACCAACCTCGCGCGCTTCACCGGCATGCTGCAGGGCCAGCGCGATCTAACCACAGTAGGACGCATGATTCTTTCCGAGCTGGCACCACTGGTGAATGCTCAGCAAGGCGTCATCTACCAGATGGAGACGGAAGAGTCGGCCGGCATGGCACTGCTCTCGGCATTCGCTTCCGACGGCGCGGACGGACATCTGCGACGCTTGAAGTTGGGCGAGGGTCTGGTCGGACAGTGCGCAGCCGAGAAGCGGCGAATGTTAATCAGCGGCCTGCCGGAGAACACGATTCCAATCCGATCGGGTTTGTTTGAAGCCGTGCCGCGCGATGTCATTGTGCTGCCTGTGCTCTTCGAAGACCGCGTGAAGGCGGTCATCGAGCTCGCTTCGTTGAACGCATTTACGGCTTCGCATCTGGCATTTCTTGAGCAATTGACTGCCAGCATTGGCATCGTGCTGAATAGTATCGAAGCTACGATGCAAACAGAAGGTCTTCTGAAGCAGTCGCAGCAGCTGGCTACCGAGCTGCAGACACAAAAAAGAGAACTGCAGCAGACCAACGAGCAGCTGGCGCAAAAAGCCCAACAGCTTGTCGAACAGAACGTGGAAGTGGAGCGCAAAAACCAGGAAATCGAACAGGCTCGCGGTGCCCTGGAAGAAAAGGCCAAGGAGCTCGCGCTGACTTCGAAGTACAAGTCAGAGTTCCTCGCCAACATGTCTCACGAACTGCGGACACCGCTCAACAGCATCCTGGTTCTGGGACAACAACTCGGAGATAACCCGGAAGGCAACCTGACCGCCAAGCAAGTTGAGTTCGCGCGCACCATCCATGGCGCGGGGAGGGACTTACTCAATCTGATCAGCGATATTCTTGATCTGTCCAAGATCGAGTCGGGCACCGTTTCCGTGGTGGCTGAAGAAGTATTCTTCGGAAGTCTCCTCGAAATGGTGGCTCGTCCCTTCCGCCATGAGGCGGAAAACAAGAAACTTGCCTTCGAGGTACATTCAGATCCACATCTTCCCCGCAGCCTGGTCACCGACTCAAAGCGTCTGCAACAGGTGCTCAAGAATCTGTTATCCAATGCATTCAAGTTTACGGAAGAAGGTCGCGTTCGGTTGTCGGTGTCGGCGGCGGCGAGCGGCTGGTCTGGCGACCACCAGATACTGGAAGCAGCGGCATCCGTGGTTGCCTTCCAGGTTTCCGATACTGGAATAGGAATCCCTTCCGAAAAACAGCGCATTATCTTCGAGGCGTTCCAACAAGCAGATGCCGGCACGAGCCGTAAGTACGGCGGCACTGGATTGGGTCTCGCAATCAGTCGCGAACTCGCCAACCTCCTGGGCGGAGAAATCCAGCTCAGCAGCGCGCCCGGCAAGGGCAGCACCTTCACTCTCTACTTGCCTCAGTCCTATGTCGGACCGTCGAGTGTGTTTGCTCCAGACCACAAACTCGCGTCTCCGGCGGCCCCGATTCAACTCGCCAGCATGGCGGTGTCGGACGCGCCCATTGAACCTTTCCCAGACGACCGCGAAAACTTGCAGCCTGACGATTCCGTGTTGCTGATCGTTGAAGACGATCCGCACTACGCACGGGTATTGTGCGACTTGTCGCGTGATAAGGGCTTCAAAGTCCTGGTTGCCATGCGCGGAGCGGAGGCTCTGGACCTGGCTCGTGAATTTCATCCTACCGCGATCTCGCTGGACGTCTTTCTTCCCGACACGTTGGGGTGGACCGTCCTGAACCATCTGAAACAGGATCCGACCACCCGGCATATACCGGTCCAAATGTTGACTCTCGATGAGGACCGGCACCACGGGTTGGCGCGCGGAGCGTTCTCCTTCGTGACCAAGCCTACAACTCCGGAGGGGCTTGAAATTGCCCTGACGAGGATCAAGGAGTACGCTACTCCGCGACGCAAACGTCTCCTGGTGGTAGAGGACAATCCTGCCGAACAATTCAGCATCAAGGAGTTGCTGGGCGATGACGATATTGACGTAACCGTTGCTTCCACAGGCGGAGAGGCGCTTGCGGCAGTTAGCAAAGAGTCTTTCGATTGCGCGGTGCTTGACCTCCGACTTCCGGATATGTCCGGCTTTGAAGTGTTGGAGCGTTTGCGAGACAAACCTTCTCCGAGCGATCTTCCAGTAGTTGTGTTTACCGGAAGGGAGCTCTCTTCAGAAGAGGACGCGCACTTGCACACGCTGGCACGCAGTGTAGTGGTGAAGGGCGTCGAATCGCCGGAGCGGTTGCTGGATGAGACAGCGCTGTTCCTGCATCGCGTGGTCGCTAATCTTCCCCCGGAAAAGCAAAAGATGCTCGACCGCCTGCATCGTTCCGACGACGCCCTGGTGGGAAAGAAAGTTCTGGTCGTCGACGACGATGTCCGGAACATCTTTGCGCTCAGCAGCGTGCTCGAGCGCCGTGGGATGAGTGTACTTACAGCTGGAACAGGTCGGCAGGCAATCGCGATGCTGGAATCGACTCCGGATGTGGCAATCGTGCTGATGGACATCATGATGCCGGAGATGGACGGCTACGAGACGATGCAGGTGATCCGGCAGAAGACCACACTGCGGCGTCTGCCGATCATCGCGCTAACGGCGAAAGCGATGAAAGGCGATCGCGAAAAATGTCTGGAAGCTGGGGCATCGGAGTATCTGGCCAAGCCGGTCAATACCGACCAGTTGCTGTCGGCGCTAAGGATGTGGCTGCATAGGTGAGTGCCGGTTCGCGCAGCCTGCTTGCCGGCCCTTTCTTGAATACGAAGAGAGAAGGAACAGCAATGAGCCAAATCGACAAGGTCAACATCCTCATGGTGGATGACCAGCCCTCGAAGCTGTTGACTTACGAAGTCATGCTGGCGGAGCTGGGCGAGAACCTCATCAAAGCCAATTCCGGCAGGGAAGCACTGGAGCATCTTCTAAAGACTGACGTTGCTGTAGTGCTCATGGATGTCAGCATGCCGGAAATCGATGGATTTGAACTGGCTGCGCTCGTTCGGCAGCATCCCCGTTTCCAAAGGACAGCGATTATTTTCATCTCAGCTGTACATTTGACTGACCTGGACCGTCTCAAAGGATACCAGCGCGGCGCAGTGGATTACATTTCCGTACCCGTCGTTCCCGAACTGCTGCGGGCAAAAGTCAGTATATTTGCAGAGTTGCACCGCAAGACGTTGCAGTTGGAAACTCTGAATCGCGAACTGCGCCGTCTCTCCACCCGGCTGATGACGGCGCAGGATGAAGAGCGGCGCCGTTTCGCCCGGAACCTCCACGATGGCATCGGTCAGGAATTGGCGGCTGCCAAAATCATGCTCGACGGTCTGCTGCAACCGTCTCCCGTACTGGATAAAGAAAATGCGATCGGCGAGGCGAGTGAAATTGTCGACCGTGCGATCCAGCAGGTACGCAGTATGTCCCATCTGTTACATCCGCCGTTGCTGGACGAGGGCGGTCTGTTTTCGGCCCTTCGGTGGTTCCTGGAGGGGATGACGGAACGCACCGGGATACAGACTTCCTTGGACTTGCAGCCAACCGAGTTTCCGCGACTCGCCCCCAACCTGGAGACGTCGTTATTCCGAATCGTTCAGGAAGCTTTGACCAATGTGTTCCGACATTCGGAGGCGCGCACCGCTCGCGTAACCCTGGTTCAAAAGGAGAACAGCCTTTTGCTTACGGTGCGGGATGACGGCAAAGGGATCGGAGCAATGACTGCGCAATTGCGCCCCGGTAGTATCGGTGTCGGCATCGGGGGGATGAGAGAGCGGGCCCGAGAGTTGGGCGGAGAGTTGCGGATGATCAATGCCCATCCCGGCACGATCGTGGAGGTCCTTATCCCGGCAATGATCGTCAGCGCTGAGGAAACCCTTGCGACGGCGTGATCGCTGTGTTCGGCCGCGGGCAACACCGCGGCCTGATAACTTGAGAGTGGCGTTGTTGCCCTTAATGGATTGCATTCTGCGCGATTTGCAGTTGAGATCGAAATCGTCGGGCTGAAAGCGACCGAGACTACTTCAAGTAGAAGTAGGAGTTCACTCCGGCGGACAAATCATCCTATGGCCGAGATGACCGGCAACAGTCCATCTACCGCGCCGATTTTGCGCGAAGCCCGTGGCCCAAGTGCAGCGGAAGATAATCCCGCAACCCCGTTCTCACTCGCGGCCCAGAACGTGGTAGCGCGGTACGCATACGCGATCCTCGCTGTGGCAGCGTCATTGTTTTTGCGGCGACTGTTGGATCCCCTGCTCGGCCCGCAAAATACCTACCATACCGCTTGGGCAGCCGTCGTCTTCACTTCGTGGTATTGCGGCCTTGGACCAGCCCTGTTATCGGTCGGACTGGCTGCGGTCGGATCCGCATATTATTTTGTACGTCCCTTCCATTCGTTCAGGCTTGGTAACAATCAGGACACGTGGGGATTAATCGGGTTCTTCGTGTTTTCCATCTTGATCGTCGTGGTCGGAGAGGCGAATCGCCGGTCGATGGCGAAATGCGAAGTCGCCGAGCGAGAGGCAAACGACATCCGCAATCTGCTCGAAGACCGCATCCGCAAGCGTACCCAGGATCTCGAACGGAAGACCGCCGAGGTAGCGCAGCAGGCGAGACTTCTGGATTCGGCGAACGACGCCATTTTCGTTCGCACCAAAGACAAGATTACTTATTGGAATCGAGGAGCCGCCCGTCTGTATGGTTGGCAGGAGCACGAAGTGCTAGGTAAAGCCCCGCACGATGTGCTCCAGACGGAGTTTCCGGTGCCGATCTCGGAAGTGCTCGATTCGGGCAATGACTCGTGGGAAGGGGAACTTCGGCAGCGCAAGCGGGACGGAAGTCATATTATCGTCGCGAGCCGATGGACGACGCTGAGGGACGCGAATGGGGAAGTCTCCGGCTGGTTGGAAATCAATACTGACATCACCTGGCGGAAGAAGTCGGAAGAGGCCACCAGAAGACTCAGTGGCCGCTTGCTGCAACTGCAGGACGAAGAGCGGCGCAAGTTTGCACGGGAGTTGCACGACGGAGTTGGCCAGTATCTGGCGAGCATCAAGATATTTGTCGAAGGGGCAATGCGGGCCGGCACTCCCGCGCAACAGAGGGAGCTGCTTGCCCAGAGTGTCGATGCCGTCGATCGGTGTCTGGTTGAAACTCGCACCGTCTCCCACTTGCTACATCCGCCGTTGCTCGACGAGGCGGGACTCGCGTCCGCGATTCGATGGTATGCGGAAGGCTTCTCGGGCCGCAGCGGAATTCGGCTCGACCTGAGTCTGCAACCGGATCTTTCGCGCCTGCCCAGCGAAGTCGAGATCACGCTGTTCCGGGTGTTGCAAGAGGGTCTGAGCAATATCCATCGGCACTCGCACGCCTCGCGTGCCGCTGTGAGTGTCGAGATTCAAGATCGGCAGGTTCGAATGCAAATTGCAGACTCGGGCTGCGGGATTCCGGAACAGCGCTTGCGGCAGTGGCGGGAAATGGGCGCGCCCCTGGGTGTCGGGATGGCTGGGATGGTGGAGAGGACGCGCGAATTGGGAGGCCGCTTCGATGTCCAGTCCGCTGAAACTGGGACCACGGTGACGGTGGTGATTCCGGTGGGAGAAACAGCCCGGGAACTCCAGTCGAGTGCGTAGACGGAGAGGGATGCCAGCTATGGCGTTTCTGCCGGCCTCGATCCCATTTCTGCATTCTCCGTAGGATTCTGTAGACGATATAACTCCTTTAGATACTTGCGCTTAATTCACACCAGCCTGGAACAGAAGTTGCAAGCATGGACCTGTTGAGTACGTGAGGAGGTTCAACATGTCCGGATATGAATCCGCGGACTGGCACGAACTCTGTAAGGAGACCTTGCAGGAACGCGACCCCGAAAAATTGTTGGAATTGATCCGCGAGATCAATCGCGCCCTCTCGCGGCAACGGGACCGAGCGGCGGAGTCGCAACCCAGTCACGCATAGGGCTGACTTGCGGCTCACCCCCTCATTGCAGAGTTCATCAGCCCGCTAGCTGGCTTTCCTCTGCGGTACCTTGGCGCCTTTCTTCCGAGCCTCCGAGAGGCCTATCGCGATGGCTTGCTTGCGACTTGTGACACGGCCCCCCTTACCACCCTTTCCGGAGCGGAGGGTCCCATGTTTTTCCCTTCTCATCGCACTGGCGACGGCTTCGCTCGCGGCTTTTCCGTACTTACGAACAGATTTGCTCTTCGATCTGGATCCCTTCGTCGGCATTGCTCTTTCTCCTGCTCCTTAATTCGCGACTTCCGCCGGATTGATCATGACTGAGTGAGTGAACAAGTCCTCACTAAGTGGTTTGGCGATGGTTGTAAGACTTAGCCCTCGGTGCCGGTGGACGGCATGCTGGAGACCGACTGGCGGATCTTACGGCTCGCTGTGGAGGCGGATTCGACTGCCTTGTTTTTCGCATCAACAACTTTTTCGCGAATGGCGTCGCGGGTTTCGCCGCCAGACGCCGGGGCCAGAAGAATTCCCAATCCCGCGCCGACTCCTACCCCGAGCAGAAAACCCATCGCTCTCGTGGGCCAATAGCTTCTCCCTTGCAGGGCCGCACCGACGGAATCGAGACGGTCCGCAACCTCTTCATATTTGGTTGCGAGGGTGTCGGCCACGTAATCCGCCCGGTTTTTTAACTGGTCGGTGACTGCGGCCCGAACCTTTGGCTCGGTGAGTAGAAGGCCCAATTTGGCGGCTAGGCGGGCCCAATCCCTGAACGTGTTCTTTGATCCGATGTTCCTCATGACGATCTCCTCCTCGGTGATTTTAAATTGACTGTATGGCGTGATCGAACGCCCGGCTATCGGTTGATTTGTGTAGAGAGAGAAGAGGATCCGTGTACTGTGGATCTAGATATTTCGAGGGAATCCGAATTGGTGATGGCAGAGAAAAAAGGATTCGCCGCGCAGCAGAGTCTCAATGCAGGTAAATACTTTGTTCAGGTCTTCTTTTGCGAGCGTCCCGGCGATGCCAGCCCCGCGCGCCAGATCCACGAGCTGGGGGGTGAGACAGATCGTGCAAAGCAGGATCGGAATGTCGGGAGACACCTTGCCTATCTCGCGGGCAGCCTCAATTCCATTCTTGCGGGGCATCAGGAAATCCATGACGATCAGGTCGGGAGCAAGTTCCTGCGCCTTGTAAACCGCATCTTCTCCGTCGGTTGCTTCCCCGCAGACTTCCCATCCGAAATGGCCGCTGAGCGCACGCCCAAGGCACCGCCGAATGACCGGACTGTCATCTGCGATCAGAATACGAGTGGCCACGATAGACTCCATGCTCGGACGGTGGCTCATATTTGGCGGTCGCGTCGGCGAGAACGGATTACGCAGGTCGCGAACATCTAAACTGCGATTGTGCTGGGCGACGATCGGGTCGATCAATAGGGCCTTTGCTGTAACTTAAGGGGAGACAAGAATTTTGGGGACGGTCGTTTAGGATTGGAAAGACAGGATAAAAGGAAAGGGGAACTGAAAAGGGCTCCCCTTTCGAGTAAGATTTTTAGCTTGCGCGGCGTTTCTCAAGTTCAGATTCCTGCGAATCCGTGCGGATCCAGTCCTCGACCTGCCGCTGCGCCTCTTCTTTTGCTATTCCGTATTTTTCCTGGATTTTTCCCACGAGTTGATCGTTTTGCCCATTGATGATGTCGATATCGTCATCCGTCAATTTGCCCCAGCGCTCCTTGACTGAGCCCTTCATCTGTTTCCACTTGCCCTGCAGTTGGTCTGAGTTCATCTGACTTCCTCCTGATAAATACTGTGTCGCATGCTACTGGTTGGATCCTACCGCAGGGAAGAAATGATTCCGATCCTCTGATCACTGTACCGGGACGAGGGAGAAACGACAGCGAATACTGGTAAGAATTACAGTGTATTACGGAGTTAAACCGGAGAAGGCAGCGAATTCCCAGATAGGCTGAGATTTTGAAATCTGGCAGCGTTGATGGTGTACTGAATCCTCGCAGCATCATCTGGACTGTCAAGGCAAGCGGCCGGTCTCGGTTGCGCATCCAAAGGGAGTTTGTTCTTGAAGGGCCGGAGGCGACATTATGCCCGTTCGAATAGTCGTGGCAGACGATCATGAGATTGTGCGGCGCGGCTTATGCTCTCTCTTGCGGAATCAGCCCGATTGGGAAGTATGTGGCGAGGCCAGCGACGGCCGTGAAGCCGTAGAGAAAGTGCTGACGTTGAAGCCCGAGGTGGTCATTCTCGATATCGGAATGCCCAACCTCAATGGCCTGGAGGCAACGCGCCAGATATTAAAGGCGAATCCTCGCGTCAAGGTCCTTATTCTGACTTTGCATGATTCCAATCAGGTGGTGCAAGAGGTGCTCGATGCCGGCGCGCACGGATTCCTGTTGAAGACTGACGCAGCGCATGATTTGGTCGCTGCTGTGGAGGCTCTCCGGCGCGGAAAGGTCTATTTCACGCCCAAGGTAGCTGCCCTTGTACTGGACGGCTATCTGCAAAAGGAGAATGGCTCTCCTGATCCTCCGTCACGCAACCGGCTGACACCTAGAGAACGGGAGATTGTGCAACTCCTGGCGGAAGGGAAAAGTTCCAAGGAGGTGGCCGTCGCTTTGGGCCTAAGCGTCAAGACCGCAGAAACGCACCGTTCCAATATCATGCGCAAACTGGGGTTGCACTCGGTCAGCGACTTGGTGCTGTATGCCCTACGAAACAATATTGTGCATGTGGCGTATTCAGAATGGTGAGAACTGCTGTCGCCGATCGTGGCAGGGCTGGATCGTTCGAAGGAGAATCGCTCCGCCGCGTTATGGGGGACGAAAACACATATACCAGCTTCCGGCGAGGCTAGGGCGCGCCCATAACACTAACGGTCGCGGCTGACTCCCATCCATATGGTTGCTGTATTTGGGGAATCGGGAGAATCCCCGGGTTGGTGCCTATGCCGCGTGCTTACGCGTCCCCTTTTTGCCGGTCCGCATACTGCCACCTGATCGAGACTCTTTCTCGCGCGCATGAGCCTTTTTGCCGGATTGAAGGGCTTCGACATTCAGATCATCGGCTAATCTTGAGAGCGTTCGATCGGCATCCTTTTCCTCTTCGAGCGTTTGCTCCAGCAAAGTGGCGGCTTCGTTCAAGCCGAGTACAGTAGCGTATGTGCGGGCGGTTCCATAGCCGGCAATCTCGTGGTGCTCGACGCGCTGCGCGGCCGCGATGATGGCGGCATCCCGCAGCTCGTCGGAGACTCTTTTCAAGAGATCGCTGCCTTCCTTGAGTACGCCTTCCATACCCTTGCATTTCTCACTTTGAGGATCCTCACCCAATTCCTGACAAATCTTTTCGATCCGGCGCGCTTGAGAGCGGGTGACTTCGAGGTGCTCGTTCAATGCGTCCCGCAGTTCCGCGAATTGCGCGGCCTCGATCATTTTAGGAAGAGCTTTGATGATCTGCTGTTCGGCGCTATAGAGATCTTGCAGTTGTTCGACATAGAGTTCATGTAATGAATTTGCTGCCACGTTCGGCCTCCAGGAAATGTGGTCGTGGGTTCAGGAACCAACAAGTTTCGCCAATCTTGCCATCCCATCCGCTTCCTAAGGAGGCGAGAGGCAAGCGCCGATCCAGTCTTTTCGAACCGCCGGCACTTGCCTGGGAGGTGGGTTTCTGAGGAAACATGCTTACTGGGGTGAGCATAGGGATATGGCACGAGTTCAACAATCCCGCCGGTCCTGTAGTTCCCCTACAGACTTTCCGTAGGGCCTGCCCTTTTCGTTGAGGCCAGTTTAGTCTGCGCTCGCCTTCCCTCGGTCCTGCAGTGTCTTGCAATCTTCCTGCGGTGAAAGCGCCCTGACACCTTTTGCAGCAAGTATTCAAATCGGTTACGGGCATGACCCGATGGATGGTACGCCCGCGAGGCTTTATTTTGCATGCGTGGACGTATGAAACCGAGCCGTCATGACAGACTGAAAGGAGTCCTTCGTGAAAAACGACCTCGATGCGACGGCATTGCGCAAGGCAGAGGCGGAACTTATCCGCCGCGACCTCCGCCAAGAAGGAGACTGGCAACTACACTTTCGCACGCGCAACAGCCGGGCAACGGCCTGCAGGGTCTCCGAGGTATAGGATTTCTTCCGGCCAGCTACCTGGATTACTCGACCAAGGTCGCCATCTGCTCTGCATCTCATAACAAGTTTAGGGAGGATTCATGTCAACCATTCTGATCATCATTTTAGTTTTGTTGCTGATTGGCGCTCTGCCCACCTGGCCCTACAGTAGTGGTTGGGGTTACTATCCCAGCGGCGGGCTGGGGTTGGTCGTACTGATCCTCGTGATATTGCTGTTCGCCGGGCGACTTTAGGAGTCACGACCGGATTCTTTACAAGGGAAGCTTCCGTGCGTTGGCTCAGGCACACTCGAGCAAAAAAGGGCGCTCCCTTTGAGGAGCGCCCTTGAGTTCTCTTTGCCACGGAGAGTATCGTCAGTCAATCCGTATCGCAGGGGCAAAGGATGGCGCTTATTCCCGACGACACCCCCGGCAACGGTCTTCCCTTCCCCTCTTCACCCCTAGAGTCTAGATCGGCTGGCGGCGATTCCGTAGGAACGCGAAGAAAGGTCGGGTCTCACTCGGAATCAGGATCCGGATGGTTGGGCAGAGCTTCTGCGGACGGAGAGGAGTCGTCCTCCCGTGGGGACGCTTGCACGAAACCATTGCGTACGGCGTACAGAACGAGTTCGCTGACGGAGTGTAGCCCGAGTTTGCCCATGATGTTGCTACGGTGCGTTTCTGCGGTCTTGACGCTCAGACCCAGCAAAGCAGCTACCTCTTTGGTGCTCTTGCCTTCCGCCAGTAACTGGATCACTTGTCTCTCCCGCTTGGTGAGTGTTTCCTTGCCGAGCGCCCGACGGTTGCCCCTACGGTCCGGTTGCAAGATAACCTGACTGGTCTGCGAACTGAAGTAAGTCGAGTTCCTTTGAATAGCCTCGACCGCGATCACCAGTTCGCGGGCCGCGTCCGATTTGAGTATCAGGCCCTTCGCGCCGATCTGCACGGCGGTTTTCACCGCCTGCTCAGTATCGTAGATGGTGAGGAAGAGAACTTTGGCCTTGGGATTTTCGCCCAGGATCTCGCGCGCAGCGTCCAGGCCGTTAAGGTTGGGCATACCGATATCGAGCGCGACTATGTCGGGTTCCAGTTCGCGCGTTTTCCGAACTGAGTCGAAGCCATCTACGGCTTCACCGCACACTTCCCAGTCCGCATGCGTTTCGATCAGGGAACGGAGTCCTTGACGCACAATCTCATGGTCATCGGCAATCAGGATCCGGAGATTTGGCACATTTGGCCTCCACTCGGGCTGCGCGGCCGACCGGTCAGGAATCCTGCTTACCCCGCCCAGCCAGTGGAGTTCGCGCCTCCGATTATGAGTTCTACCGTCCACTCCATCCTAAAGTACATACCAGAAAGTCTGTAGGTTTTGGGCAAACGCAACTGAGCCGGATATTGCTTCCGCAGCGTGACAAAATTACTGCCTGCGCCCGGATAAAAAAGGCCGACCTGTCCGCGAATGTCACGCTAAGTCACTGTCGGGACTCCTGTTCCTCGGTTTTTACCTGATTGGAATGTCGTTTGCATGGTCGAATCCAAGACAAACTAACCGATGATGTGGCCCTGGAGTTCGATTGATTTGGAGGAGACAAATGTCTGCCGAAAACCGAACCTGGCAGGAATTATGCGAAGCGGCCAGCAAAGAATCCGATTCAGACCAGTTGATGAGGCTTATCTCGGAGCTCATGAAAGCCCTGGATCAGCGAAAGGTACCTGCAACGGGAGCGCGTGAGCGATGACTGGATACAGGTCGCCGCCTGCTTACCAAGTGACGCCGAGTCCAGCACGAATTTCTACGGTCATCCAAAACATTCCCGTCCACGCGACCTGAGATTTTCGGGACTGAATATATGGTTCGCACAGAACTGGGCGGGAAGATATCGAGGAATAAAGCCGTTACGCATTGGGCGCATTCGCAGTGATTGCGGTCGGTGTTCGCGTCTGGATAGCCGCGAGGCGTGAGTGAACGTATGTTGCAACTGAAAGGCAACTTTGAGCTTAACCTTACGGAAGAAGGCACCAGTCGTAGTTCCGGCCGAAAAACGCCGCTCGACGACCCCCGCAAGCCGACTAACCCTTCTTCCCCTCCGACTGAATCGCGTCTCATACAACTTGGGTCGTTAATCCTGCAACCAAATGTCCGCTGACAAAATTGCAGTCACGCCCTAGGGCACGTTTAAGGAGCATTTCATGGCAGACGAATTGAAAAGGAATGCCGATCAGCAGTCCGAACAGACTTGGAAGCAACCGGGGCAACATTCGGAACTGAGTCGCAAGAAGCACCAGGATTTTCCGAAGAGGAATCCTTCTCCGCAGGACCAGGATGAGGAACGGGGTGATCAAGAGCAGGGCGGGCAGCGTCGTGTCTCGTAATCTTAGCCCAATCCTAATCCAATGGTCCTGAGGGAACCTGGTGAAGAACCTTGCCTTTGTCGGAGTCTTGTCCCTGGCTCGAATTGCCGTCTTTCGTCGTGCCGATTCCTCACCGCGAGAAGCACCGTGTGAAGATTGGCGAAGTCAGGCTCGGGATCCAGACTGAAATAGCATAAAGCCGCCGCCCGCGATGGAAATTGTTCTTCTTGCTGGCGGCGTTCTCACCCTGGTTCTTGGATCACGCGACTCCTAATCAGATGCCAGTCGTTTCTAAATCTAAATCATTGATGCCCTTGAAATGAGGACAACATGGCTGCAAAACCGAGCGTGACACTACCTGGAACCGTAGAGAAAATCATCAAGCCGCCTGACCCCTGTGAGCCTGAGAAGGCACAGATCAATATTGAGGAGGGGGCGGACCCGCTCTACAAAGAAATTCGTATTGAGAACACTTTGACCGACGAAGATGGGAAAGAAGTAAAACTCAAAGCGGGTGCGAAAGTGGAGGTCACCGTGGAGGCGAACCCATCCGGAATAATCCCAAAGCCGGTGTGACGTTTGTTTTCTCGCTGGAGTGCGCGGCTAACTGCGCTCTCGAGAGATTGAGGGGATGAGTTTGTCAAGTCGAGCGGAGCAAATGGCGCTGAAACGGTCGTGGATCGACCGAGTCTACGCGGCATCCCTCAATGACTCCAGGAAAGTTACGGTTGGAACTCTGCCGTCTTTTTTCGTAATCGGTCCTCCGCGAACGGGTACGACGTGGCTGTACGACATCCTTCGAGCCCACACACTGTTGCCAACGCCAACCAAGGAGACGCAGTTTTTCGACGTCCATTTTCACCGGGGGCTGGAGTGGTATCGCGCGCATTTTCCGGCCTCATCGGCCGGCCTCCGCGTCGGCGAGATTGCGCCGACATACTTCGCCTCCACCGACGCGAGCACGCGTATTGCGAATCTCTTACCCCATGCAAAAGTGGTTTGCATCTTCAGAAATCCCGTTGAGCGGCTTATGTCCCTTTACAGACTCAAGTCCGCTTATGGCCTGATTCCATGGACTTTTGAACTGGCCTTGGTCCGCGATCCTGAAATGCTCGAATCAAGCCGGTACGCGACGAACCTCAAAGCGTGGCAGTGTGCCCTCGGCCGCAATCAAGTGCTGGCTACGGTCTACGACGACTTGCGCGAAGAGCCCCAAAGCTTCCTCGACGCCGTGGTCGATTTCATCGGCGTTCCGCGTTTCAAACTGACAGAATCCCAGCGCCGTTGTATTCACGCTTCGGAGACCATGACGCATCCGCGCAGCTACCATCGCACACGCAGTGCCAGCACGATGGCAGACTGGTTCAAAGCCCGCAGACTCGACAGCGTGGTAGCCGCTGTCAGAAATTCACCGCTCCGGAAGCTGTTTCTGGGTGGCGGCCCGCCTTTTGAGGAACTGCCTCTGGAAATTCTGCGCGAGTTGTATCAACGATTCCGGCCGGAAATGGAAGAGCTCGAGAACATGATCAATCGTGACCTGACTCCCTGGAAGACAATGGGCGCCAGTCTTTGAATTGACCGTCAGGGCGGGGCTGCGCGCACGGGGGTGGCCCTGAGTCGCTCCAACTCCTTTTCAATCTTCGCCCACTCTTTTCTGTCCTGCCGCGATGATAATTGCGACTCGGGACCGACTTAGTAGTCCAGGAGATTAGCGCGGAGCTCTGGCGAAACCCGGACGAAGTCGTGTTCAATGTTCAGGTTAAGATAATCGTCGCGCATTTGTTGAATAGACCTTCCAGCGCGCTCGGATGTTACGACGCGATGGTGCGCAAACCGGAAACCGGCTTCTCCTGCAAGAGGAGTTCTGTAGCCTGCACTCGCCGATCGGAGTGGAACCAGCGCTGCACAACGTCGTGACAGAGAAAGTTGGCCAACGAGAGGAGGCTCATTCCCTGGTGGTGAACCATCCAAGATCGGACGAGCTCACAACGAGACCTGTAGGGCCGGCCGCAAGAGTTACCGTAGTCGCCCGCCTCATAGAATCCGTACGGGCCGAACCATCCGAGCGAATCCATCCGCCGCAGATTGGAAAGCGCTTCTTTGCAATCCACATTCAGGGCTAGAAATGTGGAATATGGTGCGACTACTAACGGCTCCGATCCATTTCTCCTCAGTGCAAGGTTCGGAACACCGAACGCTTCGTACTGATAGTCTCCCGCTTCATTCCGTTTCGAGCAGCCGGATTCGGAAATGCCCCAGAGAATACTCTTTCTGGCGGCATAGGCCTGTTGCGATCGCACCGCTGCCACGCTGGCACGGTCGAGCAATGTGTTGGGATAACAGCGCATCCACACCGAAGGCATCAGGTATTCGAACATCGTCCCAGTCCAGGACAGCAAAACCGGACGCCCGCCATCGCGCGCGTAGGGCCGGTCTAGCCGAAACCAGCAATCCTGCGGGATGTCTTCCTTCGCGATCGCAACAAAGACCGCGGTGCGCGGTTCGGTGGCCAGCAAGCTGTAGCAGTAAGGTTGTAGTTCCTCAGACTGCACGTCGAAGCCAACCGACAGCAGCAGACGCTCCTTATTCAACAGGAACGAAAAGTCCATGGCGTTCGCCAAGTCGCATGCCTGTTCCCCCGATTGCCGCAGATGCTCGATCAGTCGGAGCACATTCCGCCTCGCCTTCTGCAACAAGGGCGCGAGGCGCTCGCTGGCCGATCCATTCCCGTTTCGAGCAGATCGAAGCGAGATGTCGAGACGCGCCTCCAGTTCCGAAATCAAGTCAGGCAATTGCTGCAAGGGCACATCTTGAAGGCGCTTCGGGCCATCCAACAGCTCTTTTCGCAGTGCCGCGAACTCGGGAAGCCTCCAGGGTAGATAGTCTTGCACAAATGCGCGAATGTTCCGCATTCTTAAGCGTGCTTGCGCTCGGAACCACGCAATGTCGGGCGAGCGATCAGACTCCGCGTGAGATCTTTTGTCTTCCAGAAGTTCTGCCGGAAAATTCAGGACGGAAGTCAGCCAATCTTCCGCGTGGAACTCGATCGAACAGCGCGACAATACCCGGTTCGGAAGCGCTCGCAGGTTAACGAGGGCGCGGAGATGATCCAACACCCCCTCGGCCAGGTTTCTTGAAACAAGCGGCCGACACAAGCCATCGAGGCATCCTCGGTGTAATGTCCAGAGAGAGGCCACGAGGTTACCACTGTCCACCGAAGAAACGAAAAACGGTGGTTTCGCCTCGAGGGTGCGGCTATCATACCAGTTCAACAGGTGGCCACGATATTTGCGAAGCCGGGTTATGGTATTCAATGTCTTCCGTGTTAGTTCCACCAACTCTGGCACTGTCAGATAGCCCAACTCATTCGCTACCTGTCTCGCATTCAAAAGAAGGCCTACATTAGTCGGCGATACCCGCGCTGCTACCTTTCGCGGATTGTCCTCAAGGTTGTCCGGCACGAGCCAGTTGTGCTCTTCGTTGGAGAGCTCTGCGAAGTATCGCCAGATATGCAGCGCGGACTTGCGTAGAAACTGCACATCTTTGCTCGTAATCTCTGGTGCCGGCTCAATCGGACTCGCATTAAGCCAGAATGCGAACCACTCGGTGCAGGCCCACAGTCCAAGAACCGGAACGGCGGCCAGCAAGGATTGGGGGCGCATCAGCCAGATCATCAAGCCTAGGCTGATTGCAATAAGGGGCATCCAATCGATATAACGGTCAACTAAAGTGCGATGCTTCCCTAGCTCCGCTTCGGCAGCCGTCTCCCATTCGAGCAGACGCTCGCGCGTCACCAGACGCCTGACCAGCGCCCGCAGCACAGCGTCAACGGACAATAACGTCTGATGGGCAAGAAGAGCCAAGGTAAGCAAAACAGTAAAGTTGGTCGCGACGAAGTTACTCAGCGTTTCACGAGCAATTTGCGCCTGGCGCACGATGATCGCGCGCGTTAAGCCGAAGGCAAGTTCGACGCACGCTGGAACAAACAAAATAACAATCGTGGCGATGGTCCACAGAACGGGGTGACCCATCACGAGCCACCCAAACAAGAGCAACGCGAAGGTTGCCGGCTCGACCAGGCTGCGGCGCAGGTTGTCGAGAATTTTCCAGCGCGAGACCAGCGAGATTGGATTGGGAACCCGCGCGTCAGACTCATCGGGTACCCGGTCCGCCAGCCATTCCACAATCTGCCAGTCGCCGCGAAGCCAGCGGTGCTTTCGTCGGTTATAGGCGCTATAGTGCGAGGGATAGTCCTCAATCACCACAATATCGGTGGCAAGTCCGGCACGTGCATATGCACCTTCGATCAGGTCGTGGCTTAGCAAGGAATTCCGCGGAAACCGGCGGTTTAGAACGCGGAGCATAGTATCGACTTCGTAGATGCCCTTTCCGGCAAATATACCCTCTCCGTACAGGTCCTGATAGACATCCGAAACCGCGCGTGTGTAAGGATCAAGACCGGACTCGCCGGCGAAGATGGCTGCCAGTCGCGAGCGCCCCGCGCACCGAATACTAAGGCCGACTCGGGGCTGTAAAATGCCGTATCCCGCAACCACGATGTTGTCGACCGGGTCGATGATCGCCTGATTCAACGGATGCTCGATCGCTCCCACCATCCGGTGCGCCGATCCTCGCGGCAGTTCGGTATCTGAGTCCAGTGTAATCACGAAGCGGATCTTCGGCAGAATCGATAGATCTCCGATCTTCACCGGGAAACTGTCGTATTGGCCGCGCAACAGTTGATTCAGATCGAGCAGCTTCCCGCGCTTACGTTCCCATCCCATCCATCCTCTTTCGCGTGGGTTGTACACTCGGTGCCGATGGAGAAGGAAAAAGGAGCCCATATTGTTCCCGGAGTATCGTTCATTTAGTTCGCGGACTAGTCTCGAGCACAATGCCACCAGCGAACTTTCCTCCGGAGCAGGTTGATCTGAATCCGGAAGATCGGATACCAGAGCAAAGTGTATATTGCGGTCGCGGTTGCCGAGGAAGCGCACCTCCAGACCTTCGACCAGGGCGTGCACCTGTTTTTCACTGAGCAGAAGCGTAGGAATCGCCACCAGAGTCGCACAATCGTCGGGAATTCCCCCGGAGAAATCCAGCTTGGGAAGAGTGTTCACCGGCAGAAGGTTAGTAGTCAGATAGTTCGTCAGCTGAACCGCAGCCTGGGAACTTGGCAACAACAAAATCAGCATGGAAAGCAGAATGAAAAGCGGCGAAGTCGTGGCGGGAGTCAATAGGCAGATGGCCCCGGTAACAATCGCGAAGGTTAGGACGGTTATCCCGAAGAGAAGGAATTCATCGGGATGCCTGCGTAACCATGTCCGGAGGTATTCGCCAAAGGTGGGGTGAAAACCGACTTTCGCACAGAGAAGCTCTGTTCCTTCACTAATGAGATAGTAGCCGATGTGACCCTCGCGCAATCTAGTCCGCGCGTCTCCGAATCTCTTTTCGTGAGTCTCACGCGCTAGGGCGAGAGCCTCCTCTGCCACTTCTAACTCGGTTCGATCGGAGAGCTGCGCGATCCTCGACACCCTCTCGCGGTACACATTCCGGCTCTCAACGTCCATCGCGGCGTAGGCGCCAGCGGGGTCCTGACGTAAAATCCAGTCGAAAGGAATTAGCGATTCCAGCACATCCTTCCAAGACGTTTGCGTAGCATTCTGTAAGCTCCGGATGCATGTGGTGACGCCGTCCGGGGAATTGCCCGCCGCATTGTCCACGAGATGGCTGCCTCGGGCCGCAATCTGTTCAAGCAAAACAAGCTTTAGCGCAGGTACGAGGGCGCCAATCTCACGATATTCGAGAGGCATGGCCTCCTCAAAAGCCAGACAAAATTCTCTGAACTTGCTTTCGCAGAAGGTACTGGCCGTTTCATCAAAAAAACCCTGCGCTATCGCCAGCACCCGGGGCACGATTTCGCCCTTAGTGGTACAGACATGGGGAAGACGCGTCTGCGGCCCAAGTTCAGTTGCCAACACCTGCACTGCCGAGGAAAGTTGCTGCGCGTTGTCACGGAGCGAGAGCAGGTCTTCCGTTGCGGGAGCCTGCGCAAACGCAGGACCCACGGCTTCAAATAGGGCATCGAACGCGATCCGAACCTTTCGGCAACGTCTAGAGAATGTGTCCGACGAGCGTATCCGAGGAAGCCATCCCAGACGCGCCGCAAGCTCCATCGCAGCTCTGCGCGTGCTTCGAGACTCGGTCCGAACGTCTGCTCCGTTACCGGCCGAAGGACCTCGCCGCTGTTCTTCGCCGACGACGCTGGCGGTTTGAGCATTGGGAACCATATCTGGAACAATCCATCCTTAATTGATCAGTCGACCCTGCGTCGATCTTGATGTGCCCGCCCTATCGGTAACTGGCGGCCTGCAGTTCGAACATTTCCGCGTAGCGGCCGCCGAGTTGCGTCAATGCATCATGGTCCCCTTCTTCCGCAATGCGTCCGTTCTCAAGCACCACGATTCGATCCGCCATCCGGACGGTCGAGAATCGGTGCGAGATGAATAAAGCCATCTTGCCTGCGGTCAACTCGGCAAAGCGCTGAAAGACCTCATACTCGCTGCGCGCGTCGAGCGCTGAGGTAGGCTCATCCAGGATCAGTATCTGGGCGTCGCGCAGATAGGCGCGGGCCAGCGCAACTTTTTGCCATTCGCCACCGGAGAGATCGACTCCGCCGTCAAAGCGCCTGCCCAGCATCTGCTCGTAGCCGGAGGCGAGTTTCCCCACAACCTCGTCTGCCATACTCTTCTGAGCAGACCGGCGCAGCAACGGCAGGTTATCGATTTGCTCAATCCGGCCCACCGCGATGTTTTCTCGCGCGGTCAGCTCGTAGCGCATGTAGTCCTGAAAGATCACGCCAATTTCGTGATAAAGGTCTTCGAGACTGTACTCACACAGATCCACACCGTCCAGCAAGACTCGTCCTTCCGCTGGGTCGTAGAGACGCGTCAGCAGCTTGACGATGGTAGTCTTCCCTTCCCCGTTTTCTCCGATCAGCGCAACTCGCTCGCCGGGACGCAAATGGAAGTTCAATTTGTTCAGGACCAGGCGCCCGCTTCCCGGATAGCGGAAAGAAACACTGCGAAATTCAAATCCGCGAATGATGGGGCGCGGCGCCGGCAAGGCCTTTGGTTTCGATTGGATCGTGGGACGCATCTCAAAAAATGCAACGAGGTCGGTCAGGAACAACGCCTGATCGGCGATGGCGGACAGCGTTGAGAAGGTTTGCTGGAGGTTCGAGCTGGCATCTCGAATGGCGTTCGCCAGGAAAGTCAGGGTGCCGAAACTGAAGACTCCGGTGACCGTCCTCCAAACCGCGTACACGTATGCGGTGTAGTAGCCGGCAGTGCCAATCGCGGAAAGGAAGGAGCCCATCGTCACCTTTCGGCGCGCCAGGGCCACGTCTTCTTCGTAGACCTTCGTAGAAAGGACTTTGAATCTGGCGGTCAGAAAATCTTTCAGACCAAAGAGTTTTAATTCCTTGGCTGCCTCTTTGCTGCCGCCGAGAATGCGAAGGTAGTCGAGTTGGCGCCGGATGGGAGTCTGACGAAAATTCTTAGCGTATCCAAGGAATGCAAAGTGAGTTTCTCCCACGAAGGCCGGAATGACACCGACAATCAACAAGAGCAAGAGCCAGGGGGAAAATACCATGATCGAAATCGACAATGAAATCGTCGTAATCACCTGCTGGATGAGCCGCCCAATCGCCTGAATCATGAACAGCCGATCCGTGGCCTGCACGCGGGCTCGCTCCAAGCGGTCGTAGAACACAGGATCTTCGTAGGCCGTCAGGTCAAGCCCCGCCGCGTGTTCCATGACGCGAACACTTACGTAGTTCGTGTACTTGCCCGCCAGCAAGGCATCGAAATAGTCGATCACGCGGTTGAGTACGCCCGCGGCCATGGCCAGTGCAAACTCGGCGGCGACTAGCCACCACAGCGTCGCTCCGGCAGGTTGATGACTCGTGAGGATGCGGAAAATCGTATCGATAATGAGCTTGGAAACCCAAAACAGCGCGAGCGGGAGTAGAGAAGCAAGAACGCGGGAGATCAGCCCAAGAATGACTACTATGCGTCCGGACTCCCAAACAAAACGCAGGACCGACGGAACATTGCGTAGAGCCGATAGTCGCTCCCGCCATCCGCGCCACAGCTCCGATTTTCCGGTCATGACTCAATCCAAAGGGGCCTCGCATGCCTCAGAGAGCTGCCCTCGACATTCAAAACAACCCGGCCCTAGGCGTCAGTCGAAGTGGTGGAGACCTCGAGTGAATCCGAACCAATTTCGGACAAACAAAGTCAGCTCACTTGCAAGCGATGGTTGGATGAAAGAACCGCGCATGCGGTTGGGTCGGGTGGGAAGAATCCAGGCAGGACAACCCTCCCGATGTATCGCTAGTATTTGTGGCTAGTATTTGTGGCTAGTATTTATGGAAGCCGGCTCGCTCCATTCCGCGCTGCGCTTCCCTGGTCTTCATGAAGGTTTCCCAGACAAACCCGGTGCGCAGATTCTCAGCCATCAGCAAAATGATTCCAGTGTCGATCCCAATCACATCGGAGTCATACCAGTTCTTGAGGGGATTGAATGCGTTCACGAAGCCATACTTGCTCCAAGCCGCTGGATAGCGGTTTCGGATCGTCTTCAGAACACGTATTGTGGCTGCCGGCAGGAACGGCAAGGACCCGCCGGCCGCGCTCGGAACGACGGTGCCATCAATGGGTCCCATGGCAGGAGGTCCGCCCCAAACGACATAGCCGTGCTCGGAGTCGGAAGCTGTAATTCCCCACAACTCCTCCGTGTAATCTGGGAACTGCTTGCCCAACTCAATACAAAAACGCCGATGGACTTCGGTGGCAGTCACAGAATTCTGGAAATAGTCTGCGTATTTGTCGCGCCGGCCGCGAAAATCAAACCACGCCTGCGAGTACTGATGCACAAAGATCGGCGCAAACGACCCGATATACCGCATGCCATCGTATTCAAACGTCAGCCGCTTCCATGCGCTCCAGGTTTCCTGCTTCAGGGGATGGGCCGAGGACCCCATGCCCAGTAGATACATCATCATCAACTCACTGTAGTAATCCCAGCGCGAGGGCAGAAATCCAACTTCCGGGGTCCAGCCGTGGGTTAGCAGGGAGGTATCTTCTGAGAGCCAGGTCCAGTCCACCCGGTTGAAGATCAGATCCGCGAGTTCTGCGACCCCGGGATGACGGAAGTGTTCGCGACAAGTAAGAATCCCGCAAAGCAGAATCGCTGTGTCCACCGAAGAAACCTCGGAGTCGAACCTGCGTTCGCCCGTTTCGGGATCGGCAAAGTGGTAAAAAAAACCGCGGTGCTGAGGCAGCTTCCTCCAAAGAAAGCGCAGAGTGGTGTAGACGCGCTCCAGCGCGGCGCCCGGGGAGATGAAACCCCGCCGGTCTCCAATACAGAGAGCGGTAAGACCGAAGCCGGTCGCGGCAATGCTGGACGCGACTGCTTGATTGTTGCCGTGAATGTTACAGCGGTCCTTGACCATACCCGTTTTCGGGCTGCCCTGCTCCCAGAAAAAGAGAAAATGCGCGCTTTCCACCTCGTTCAGAAACTGATCGTCGTCCGCTGCTAGAACCGCTCGCCCGATGGCACTGCCACCCGGAGCGGTGGGTCGCGCCTGCGCGCGCAACTCTGGCAGAAACCATGCCAAGGGTAGCCCAAAACTCGTTCCCAGAATCTGACGCAGGATTTGCCGGCGCGAGAGCAAATAGGGCTTGGCGTCAGTCATATTTTGCATTGATCATGGCGACTCGAAAATTACAGAACAAAGGCGAACGACAACTATTAATTACAGGTTTGTGACAACTTTTCTACGTCAGCATTAAAGGATGCAACAAAAGTGTCCGCCGTTGCCGCCCCTGGGCAAAACATCCGAGGCCAATCCGTCATCCTAGTAGATGCTGTCAATGATGTGCCGATGACGATGTGCCGATGACCAGTGCCCCCAAAATCAGGACTTGGATCTCCGTGCTTGTTGCCGTTCTCTTCATCGCCGGCATAATGGCGCTGATCCTCTGGCAACGACAAAGACCCATTTCTCTTCGTGGAGCGGTTCTTGTGCAGGATTCGGACCCTCGAAAACAGCAGCCGATCGCCGGAGTTATTGTTTCCGCCGGCGATCTCTCAGCCTTCGACGCCAAATCCGATTCTTCCGGATACTTCGTTCTTAAGCTCCGCAAACCAATCCGGAAAGGGCACCCCATCGTGCTCTCTTTTCGCGATCCGCGGTACCGCCCCCTCGACCTGAACGGTGTTGTCGGCAATGAGCTTTACGTTGTTCGTTTGATTCCCTTGTCCAGGAAGCCCGCCGCGGAGAATCAACCGGAAGTTAAAGTGGCCAACGTGCGAATAAGATACACGGTCAAGGCCATGACCGAGCTGAATGTGGGGAGTGCGGTGAAAACCTTCGAGATCGAGAACAAGGGCAACGTGCCTTGTAACGATCGACGCCCCTGTTCCCCAGACGGTAAATGGAAAGCGGCTCTGGGTTCGGCTTCTTTGGACGCCGGCGCTGGCAACGAATTTCGCAATGCCCGCGCCTCTTGCATCGCTGGTCCCTGTCCCTTCACAAGAATTGAATCCGACCACTTTGCCCAAGGTGGCCAGATCATCACCGTCTCGGCCCGCGACTGGTCCGATAGCACTACTTTTCTCGTGGAGGCCGAGGTTTTTCATCCCATGGTGAGTCAAATGGAACGCTGGTCATATCCGGTCATCTTTGGGAAGGGGCTCTCGTTCACTCTACCCTCTGCTGCAGAGAGCGTCAGCATCGAGGCAGATCTCGACGGACAGACCATCATCTTTCCGCTAGGACCAGCACTTTTCTTGAGTTGGGCCACCTGCGATGCCAGCGTCAATCCCGACCAAGGGCGGGTCTACCGCTGCACAGCCAAACCGGGATATCGCTTTCAGTAGCCAGGCAGGCCCACTAAAGCTTGGACCCCACGCTCTGGTCCGCTTACTTGTTGTTCGATAAAGGCATTTGCAAGGAGGACATCCCTCGTATTTTCTGACACCGCTCCAGCCGGTCCTGTCCCTTCCCAGTTTTATACGGGAACAAATGAGATCGGATACCGAGATAACTCGATGGACGGTCCCGGGCCCGCCCGCCTATAGTGCAACTTGAGGCGGCTGAAGGGAGAAGTCAAACGATTCGGCTACTTCGTTGGTCGATATCCCGCAGCTGAAGATGAAAGTGATGCCGCGCCATAGCGGGGTCCGAAAAGCGCTGATTGGACTTGCAGTCCTGGCTCCGACTTCTGTGCTCACCACGTCATTCGCGATCGGCCAGGCAGAAGTGCCAAGTATCTTGCGCAAGAACGCTGGTTTCGCGGACTTCCCGAGCGAGCCGCAAATGAAGAGTAACAGTGACAGTGACAGCGACAATGACAGTTTGCGGCAGCTTGCTCATATTCTGGCCCACGCATACGGAAATGCGCTCATGCATGACACGCCGAATGAGGACACGGAAGCGGAGGACGTGCTTCTAGAGAGTGCGTCAATCCGATTTTCTTCTCGCATGCTTTACGAAATTACCGAGGGCTCCTGCCAGACGGACGAGCATGCGGCCACAGGAGCCATGGCTGACCCAACATGCGCTTTAGACGACGAATCTATCGGGCTCAGTGATTTGACCGATATGCTTTCATATGCCGCATATCAACTTCAGTTGGAAAGATCGGCGCCTTCTGCGGATGGCACAAACAGACAGAGTGCTCTTGTCACGGCTCGAATGGGATCTCTTGAACATCTTTATCGAATGGTCTTCGCACTCTCTAGAATCTATCTTGATCGGTCGCAAATTGGCGTGTATTCGGCGGCGGCACGGGAGCAGCTCGGATTGGCCCGCAAGCACATGGAGCTTGAAAGGAGGATTTGTGCATGCAGCGATCGTGGGTACACCGGCTACACGACGCGGTTGGTGGAATTGGGCGAACTCGAGGACAGCCTAAAGGATATCCACCACGGCGCCGCGCGGCCTTAGATCCAAAATCTTGCGGGCAAACGATCGGCCAACCGAACTGAAACAATCAAGCTGATGCTGACCAAATCCCTGGCTGGTTAGAAAGCGCTGGAAAGAGCAAATGCCGCTAGTTGATCCTCGCCTGCTTCGGAAGGCCTCAACTCCGGAGAAGATGCGCGGATGGTCGCACCTTTAGCACCCTTGTGCATGGTCGTGACAGCGCCCTATCGATGATCGTCGCAGATCCAGACGACAAAACTCGTTTGCTTGTGAGAATGCACGCACCTTTGAGGCGTATCGGTGGTCACTCCTCTTCTATGATTCTGCCGACCCCGAATGGGTTTGCGGAGTGAAGAATTATTTCCCGCCGCTGAATTGGGTCAAACTTTCCCTCTATGCATCGTAAATCTGGCAGAGAAATACTCTCAGAACAACCCTCTGTGCCAACATGCCATCGTACCGCTCGTGTCGCCCCGAGCTTATCTGATGATGCGCTCCTTATCGCGAGTGCCCTGGCGGCATCTTGCATCCGGACGAAACCACGCATTGGTCGAGTTACTTGAAGAGCCGGCAACTTCACAGCGGGCCTGATTTGACACATAGTCGATGAATTGAAGACCAACCCCGACCTATGCAAAGAGCTCTAAGAGACATCTTGCAATCCAGTTCGAGGTTTCGCGCTCAAAGGAGAGTATTCATGAAAAATGAAGTTGTGGTGGTTACGGGCGCCTCTGCTGGGCTAGGTCGCGCGATCGCTCGTCAATTCGGACGTCATCGAGCAAGTGTCGGTTTGCTGGCAAGGGGAGTCGATGGTCTTGAGGGTGCTAAACGGGAAATTGAAGCCAGCGGTGGCAAGGCTTTAGTCTTGCCCACCGACGTAGCTGACCCAGACGGGATGGAACAGGCAGCCGCGACCGTTGAGCGCGAGTTCGGCCCCATCGATATTTGGGTGAATAACGCGATGGCTTCGGTTTTCTCTCCTGTCAAGGAAATGGAACCGAAAGAATACAAACGCGTCACGGAAGTGACTTATCTCGGCGTTGTCTATGGAACGCTCTGCGCGCTGAAGCGCATGTTGCCGCGCGACGAGGGGGCCATTGTGCAGGTTGGTTCGGCGCTCGCCTATCGCAGTATTCCGCTGCAATCCGCGTATTGTGCCGCAAAACACGCAATTGCCGGGTTTACCGACTCGCTCCGCTGCGAACTTATTCATGACCAGAGCAACATTCGCCTTACCATGGTGCAGATGCCTGCATTGAATACGCCTCAATTCGGATGGGTCAAGAGCCGCCTCGAGCACAAAGCGCAACCAGTCCCCCCGATCTTTGAACCAGAAGTCGGCGCGCATGCCCTTTACTGGGCCGCCCACAATGATCGCAGGGAAGTCTACGTTGGTGCGCCGACCGTAGCCGCCATTGTCGGGAACAAGATTGCTCCGGGCCTTCTGGACCACTATCTGGGTCGTTCTGGGTTCAGTTCCCAGCAGACCAAGGAAGCGGAAGATCCCCATCGGCCGAACAATCTCTGGTCGCCGGTACCTGGCGATCATGGGGCCCGGGGAACTTTTACCGGCAGAGCGCACGCAAACAGTTATGAGCTTGAGGTGTCGCTAAACCGGCGATGGATCGCAGCCGCAATAGGCGGCATCATCGCCGCCGGCGGTTACTACTTCGCATCGCGATCACGAGAGCGATCACGAGAGATTGATGCCGCGAAAAACGGTAAATCGACAGGTGTCTATCGGCGAGCAGCGTAAGGAAACCGGCTGTTCCAGGAATACGTGTTGGTACCGGTGGCGTACACCATCGCGTCGGTTTCGCCGCACTTGATGATCGAGCCTGAAAACACCGCCTCGCCGGGTTTGCGCGTCGCGGGCAAAGATTCTCCGGTCAGCGCGGACTGGTCGACTTGCACCGGGTCGCCGGCCAACAGACGGGCGTCGGCGGGCACGATATCCCCCAAGCACAACCGGATGACGTCGCCCGGCACCAGTTCCGCTACCTTTGGAGTCGCCCATCTTCCTTCTCGCAGGGCGCGGGCTTTGGTCGCCAGCTTCGCGCGCAACGCGGCAATTTCGTTGCCCGCCTGATGTTCCTCCCAAAACGCAACCACCGCGTTGGAGAAGAGCAGAAAGAGAATGATGAAGAAATCCAGCCAGTGCCGAACCACCCCCGACAGAATCACCGCCCCTTCGATCATCCATGGAATGGGGCCCCAGAAATAGCTCAAGAACTTCAGGAATAGATTGTCTTTCTTTTCCTTAATTTCATTCGGACCATATTGCGCCAGCCGCTTCTCTGCCTCGGCTTGGCTGAGGCCTTTCGGTGATGATCCCAACTTTTTCTCGACTTCCGGCAGGGGCAGGGATTTCAGATCGTCCTTGGAATCGGGCTTGGACACCGGCTTCGTCACACTTGTTTCCACGATGAATACTCTCCTGTTCGGTTCCGTCGCGAGTCTCGGTCAAGAGAGGTCTGAGAAGATCGTCGGACCCTGGTCGCTAAAAAGTCTTCCACGAGGTCTTGCATGCGGAAATCCAGGACACAGCAAGTATCTTGTGGCGGGGGACGCGGAATCTGTGCAGTTTTGCTCAGCCTGCTGAGTGGAGTCTCTTTCTCATTTCTTTCCCTTCTCTCCTTGCACCGTGGGACTAACCCACACCGCGTCGCGGGCGATGAGATGTTCAGCCTCGTCTGGCCCCCACGTTCCCGGCTCATAGGGATGCACCGGCGTTACGTTGCCCAGGATAGAATCGACCGCGCGCCACTGCGCTTCCACCACGTCTTGACGGGTAAAGAGCTCGGTCAGTCCGCGCATAGCGTCGCCCAGCAGCCGTTGATAGGGAGGCCTGTCGTCCGCGGCCTGCTCGGTGAGTGCGAGCTCCACGTCGGTGCCGGTCATTTGCTCGCCCGGCGTCTTTACCCGCACGCCCATTCCGATGGCGATGTCTGGACTGATACGCATGCGCAGATGTGCCGACGTGCCGGGCACGGTTTCGCTGAAGGTCTCCATCGGCGGGCGTTTGAATTCGACAAAGACTTCCGTCGCGGTCACCGGCAGCATCTTTCCTGCGCGTATATAGATGGGCACCCCGGCCCATCGCCACGTTTCAATGAACAGCTTGAGCGCAACGAAAGTCTCGACCGTGGAAGCCGCATCTACGCCCGGAACCGACCGATAACCGTTGTACTGGCCGCGCACCATGTCCCCCGGAGCGATCGGCCGTACCGCCTTGAGCAACGCGGCTTTCTGATCGCGCCATGCGTCGTGAGCCTCTCCGGTCGGCGGATCCATGGCCAGGATCGCCAAGACTTGCAGCAGGTGATTTTGAACCACATCGCGCACCGTGCCGGCTTCGTCGTAGAACTTGCCGCGATCCTCGACTCCGAACTTCTCCGCCATAGTGATCTGAATGCTTCGCACGTAGTTGCGATTCCAGATCGGTTCAAACATTGGATTAGCGAACCGGGTATAGAGAATATTCTGTACCGGCTCCTTTCCCAGAAAATGATCGATACGGAAGATTCGTTCTTCGGGGAAATAGCGGTGCAGAATTCGGTTGAGTTCTTGAGCCGATGCCAAGTCATGCCCGAAGGGCTTTTCCACCACGACACGCGCATTCTCGGCGCAGCCAGACTTGGCCAGCCCTTCGGCAACCGTGCCGAACAGGCTGGGTGGAATCGCAAAGTAATGTAACGGCTGCTTCGCTGAGCCCAATTCCTTACGCAGTTGGACGAAAGTCTTTGGATCGTTGTAATCGCCGTCTACGTAGCGCAAAAGGCCGGTCAGTTTGTTGAACGCATCCTGGTCGAGACCGCCGTGTTTTTCTAGGCTGTCTTTGGCGCGCGCTTTAAGTTGATCCAGATTCCAACCTGCTTTGGCCACCCCGACGATTGGCAGATTGAAACCTTCGTCGCGAATCAACCCCTGCAGCGACGGAAAGATCTGTTTGTGCGCGAGATCGCCGGTGGCGCCGAAAAACACAAAGGCGTCAGACTGGAAATCTGCCATCAGGCCGCCTCCTGCTTCTCGGCAGCTTTCTCCTTGTGGCCGCCGAATTCGTAGCGCATCGCCGAAAGCAGTTTGGCAGCATATTCTTCGTTGCCACGTGACGCAAAACGGGAACTGAGCGCAGCGCTGATCACCGGCGTCGGAATGCCCTCATCCACCGCTGCCTGGACCGTCCACCGTCCCTCTCCGGAATCCGATACACGGCCCGCAAAATTCGAGAGATCAGGATTTTGTCGCAAAGCCGCGGCCGTCAGATCAAGCAGCCAGGAACCGATAACACTGCCGCGCCGCCAGACCTCCGCAACCTCGGGCATGTCCATGTCGTATTGATAGAGTTCAGGATGGCGCAGCGGGGTTGTCTCGGCGTCCTCATCCCGCTTGACCTTGCCGACGTTCGCGTTCTTAATGATGTTCAATCCCTCGGCAAAGGCAGCCATCATCCCGTACTCGATACCGTTGTGGACCATTTTGACGAAGTGGCCCGCGCCGTTCGGGCCGCAGCGCAAGTAGCCGTTTTCCGATGTCGAAGGCTCGCCGGTCCGCCCTGGCGTCCGCGCCATCGAGCCAACACCCGGAGCCAACGACCTGAGGATCGGATCGAGATGACTCACAATTGCTTCCTCCCCGCCGATCATCAGACAGTATCCCCGCTCCGATCCCCACACGCCCCCGCTGGTCCCGCAATCCACGTAGTGGATTCCTTTGCTCTTCAATTCACCCGCGCGGCGAATATCGTCGTGGTAGTACGAATTGCCACCGTCGATTACGATGTCGCCCGGTTCCAGCACGGGTGTGAGTGAAGTCAATACCGAATCGACGACCGCCGCCGGAACCATCATCCACACGGCTCGCGGTTTGCTGAGTTTTTTCGCAAAATCCGCAATGCTGTCGGACGACTTGGCGCCTTTCGCCACCACATCTTTCACGGCTTCCGGATGCGTGTCAGACACTACGCACTCATGACCGGCTCTCATCAGCCGTTGCACCATATTCGAACCCATTCGTCCCAGACCTATCATTCCGAGTTGCATTTCGTTTCCTCCTCAAACAGTGATTTGATGCGCAGAAGAGTACTCCCGCATACCATTCTGACTCGAATCACCGACGCTGGAACACTTCAGCGGCTCGGGCCTGCTGAGCCCGTGATATTTGGCCCGCTCTCAATCGCCGTTCGGTTCTTGTCGATAACGACCTTCTTCGCCTGTCCGAGGTCGGAAATCTTTATGCTTTTCAGCCGCGTATTGAGGCCTTCCACTATGGCTTTGCTGCCCGTTAGGCGGGCGATGTCCAGCAACCAACCGTTGCGTTGATCACCTAACCCCGGAACGCTGACGGCCGCAACTTTCAGGAAGCCACTTAGCTTGTTCACGACCAGAGCAGCCAGTGCTTCGCCTTCAACATCCTCCGCGATTATGAGCAGGGGCTTGCTGTTCTTGGTGATCTGCTCAAGTAACGGGAGCAGGTCTTTCTTGGAGCTGATTTTTCCGGGGTAGACGAGAACGTAGACGTTCTCGAAGGCTACTTCCATCCGTTCGGGGTCAGTGATGAAGAACGGTGAGAGGTATCCGCAGTCTAATTGCATTCCGCCAAACGGCTGTTGTTCGTTGGCTCTGGAGGAACGAACGCTGCCGTCCGGAATGGGACCCGATCCTTCCGCATAAGCTAAAAGGTGTGCTTCCACCGTTGCGAGTTTTGCGGCCATAATTGCAAACCTCCATATTCCTGCTTCTGGACTTCAATTAGTGGAGTTCGCTGTCGGTGTGGTCTTTGTTTGAACAGCAAGTATCAAACTTTGGGCTTCGGAAAACTGATCAGAATTGCTCGTCTCACAAGTGTCTTCATCCTGCCTTGGCAAACGCGGCACGAAACAATCGAAGGGCCGGCCTGCGCCCCGGCCCCTGAACTTTTCGTCAAAGAGAGATTGCAGGAGGAAAGCTAGTCATGCAGAACGACATTTAGAAGTGAACTGTGAACCTGTAGTCCGCTCTCGCCGTAATCAAGGAAGCCTAACTTCCTGAACCTATTCATGAAGAAGCTGACCCGCGACCGGGTTGTGCCGATCATCTCCGCCAGGGTCTCCTGACTGATCTTCGGGATCACAGTTTCGGGTACGCCTTCCTTGCCGAAGTGAGCGAGCAGGAGCAGAAGCCGAGCAAGTCTCTTCTCGCTGGAATTGAAGATCTGATCAACCAGATCTTCTTCGTATCGGATGTTTCGTGCGAGCAGATAAGCTACGAATAGATCGGAGAAAGTGTGTTCACGGTGGAGTGCAAGCATCATCGCTTTTTTGTCGATCCGCAGAATCTCGCAGTCCGCCATTGCGGTTGCTGACCCCATGCGTAGAGCCTGTCCGGCCAGGCTGCCTTCGCCGAAGAACTCTCCCGCGTTCAATATCCCCAACGTTGCTTCCTTGCCAATCTTGGATACCACTGACAATCGAACCTTGCCTTTTTGGACGTAGAAGACCGCGTCAGCCGCGTCCCCTTGCGAGAAGATTGCTTGCTTTTTTGGAAAGGCCGCGATTTTCCTACCCTCACCGATAGTGGCAAGGAATTTCCTCGGATCAAAGTCGCGGTTCGTGGTGGCCAGCGGAGTCGGCGTCATAAGGCAGCTCCTTGCAGCCGGACTACACCCGGTTCGTATTCTCTCAAAATGGCGGGCACCAGGGATGTTCACTTTTGCTCAGTTTTGGAAAAACACTTCGATGGACCAACAAAATGAAAACTCAACTCCTGCCACATATCGGGAATGAGCAGTATTGAGCATTTTGGAAGCAGTGGAACGTTGTCCGATGTGGAACCCGAACTCTTCGACGTGCTTCAACACAGCCTTTATCGCGGCCTCGGCTGTCTTGCAGCATGCTAAAAAATGCTCTCGTTCTAGTTGGCGTAACCGGGGGAGTCCGACAAAGTACCGACGTTGCGAGAGAACTGCAGACCGTGAAAAGTGCTGAGGAGAGGGAGATTCGGCGGCAGAAACTTCTCCAGATAGCCCCGGGTTGTAGCGCGCCAGATTTTGAACTGCGGCTCGCTGTAATCCAGGCCGCGCACGCTCTCCAGTTCTTTCAACTGCTCTTTAAGTAGCCTCGTTGCCCTTTCTTGGCCTGATTCGCTAGTTGTCATCGGCGAAATCGCCTTTTTATCGTTACCGCAGCGTTACCGAGCTAAAGAGCCGAAATTGATAACCCGTATAACCCCTTTCTTTTGTTGGCGTCCCCGGCGGGATTTGAACCCGCGTTACCGCCGTGAAAGTCGTCCTAGAGTTCGTAACCGATTGAAACTAAACGGTACTGGGACTCAGCGGAGCAAGCCATTGGTTTCCTCGAAGCACTGTCGCCGACCGTGATTCAGATGGAATTTCGACTGGCAGAACTGGAGAACCCGGCCCGTCAACACGGTATCTGCCTTGGCCAGGTTGCCAAAAGGCAAAATGCAATCAACGAACTGAAGCGTGCTTCGATCGTGATGCGTGCCGAAAGCTACCGGCGGAGGCTCTTCTCTGAATTCGACCGGGCAAAGGAGATATTTCTCCCATGAACGGCGATCAGGAAGTCATCAATCTGGCGGGAGCGGAGTGCGAGAGCCAAACTCTGTTCGATGAACTGGCGGGACTAGTGCCGCCTGAACGGCAGGCGGAATACTACAGAGTCATCGCGCACACTCGCACCCTCAGCCCAAACGACGAGGTGCTCCGCGTACTGGAAGCGATGGGCATCCTGGCGCTTCTCACCCGAGAAACGCCCACGGCGATTGCAGCAGAACGAAAGTCTCTGCAGAAGATTCTAGAAAGTACCCTATCTAAGGCCGATGAAGTTGAGAAGCGAATGGCAGCATACACGTCACGGCTTGAGTCACGCATAACACAATTGCCGAAGGAATTGGAAACAGGGTTGGACCCGACTCGAATCGCGAAACTGTTGGGAGAGAGTCTGCGACAACGTTTCCAGCAGTCTGGTTTGCCGGATGCGGCCAGAGCGCTTGATCAGTCTTGCTCTGAAATGAACTCCGTTCAAAGGAAACTTGTGAACGTACTGCGAGAAGTAGCTCACCCTGACATCGGAGTAATCGCGAAGGTCAGGAGCACTAATGAGTCGCTTCTCCGAAGCATGACTATAAGAGCGCAACAGATGGACGATTTGCTTGGTAAGCTGGAAAAGCAGGTCTGGGCGATTTGGCTGCCGGTCGTTGCCAGTGCTGCACTAGCACTGGGATTCGCATTGGGTACGTGGTTTGCCAACGTGCGACAAGGAACGCCGGAAGCGTCAAGTGCCGCTCAATCACAGCAGATGTCCATGCCGGACACTCCTGTGCGGCAAGTCGTTCCGCAACGGAACGCAAAGCATCATTGAGACGAAGCCGGGGCTCGGCACAGCAGGTTTACGCATATTGCGTAGGCTCTTACGCAAATTGCGCAAAATATGGATGGATTCTCTGACGGACATGGTCAGGGAGCAGCCTGCCTCCAACAACATCTTTGGCATCTGTCTCACAAACACCAATTTCTAGTGTTGAGTAATCTAAAGTACTAGTTTATATTTATCATATGCAATATATCCAAAGGAGATTGGCGGGCGTGCTGCTCGACGCAGCTCGACACTTTCCCGCAGTTGTTGTGACAGGGCCTCGGCGTGCCGGCAAAACCACTCTTCTGCGCAGGCTGTTCCCGAAAGCCCGCTACGTGCTGCTCGAAGACCCTGACATTCAGGCACGCATCCGCAGCGATCCCCGCGCATTCCTTGACGCACTGCGCCCTCCAGTCGTCTTCGACGAGATCCAGAATACCCCCGAATTACTTGCCTACGTCCGTACGGTTATCGACACGGGCCCACGGCGGATGGGGCAATGGCTGTTCACGGGGTCCCAGGAGGCTCCACTGATGCAGGGCATCAGCGAATCGATGGCGGGCCGGGCTGCCATCCTCCAGCTCCTGCCTTTCAGCCTCGCAGAAACCAAGAAAGTGAACCTGTTACACGGGGGATTCCCAGAGGTGCTCGCCCGGCCCAAGGCTCGCAACCTTTGGTTTGCCTCCTATTTGCAAACGTACTTGGAAAGAGACGTTCGGGCGATTACAAACGTGCGGGACTTGGCAACATTTCGCCGTTTTCTCGCTCTTCTGGCGAGTCGTCACGGCCAGATTCTGAACAAGACCGACCTTGCTGCACCGCTCGGGGTCACCGTTCCCACGATTGGCGACTGGCTGCACATCCTCGAAATAACGGGCCAGGTCATTCTGGTACCGCCGTATTTCGAAAATTTCGGAAAGCGACTAATCAAGTCACCGAAACTGTACCTGGGTGATTCCGGCCTCGCCTGTTACCTGCTGGGCCTGACATCATCAGCTGAGCTTGAGCGGTCGCCATTTCTGGGGCCTTTGTTCGAAGGCTTCGTCGCAGCAGAGATCCTCAAAAGCCAAGCCGACCGTGGAATGCGAAAGGAGCTCTACTATTTTCGTGATCAGCAGGGTCTGGAAGTAGACTTTCTTGTTCCACGTCCTAACGCCAAGCTGTGGCTGGTAGAAGCGAAAGCGGCGAAGACTGTTCGTCCCGCGATGGCATCGCCATTGACCTCCCTTCAACGCACGCTGCAAAAACGAGCCGGAAGGTTGATCGTGGTCCATCGGAAGTCGCGCCTACAAGTGCCTACATCGGCGATTGCTAAAGGAGTTGAAGCTCTGGATCTAGAGCAATTTGTCGAACTGCTGTCGGCTTGATGAATTGCAGTCTGGCCGACCAAACAACCCGCCGCCGTGGTTCAGATATTTTCGGATTGCGTGTTCCCACGCTGATCATCGATCCCTGATGACTCTGACTGAGGTCATTCTAGGGGGTATCAACGATTCCGATTTGCGCCTGCGCCGACTGTCACCATACACGGGTCTTCTTGGTCCAATCAGAAGTCGGATACCGTTTGTGCAGGAGCTTAAAGATGTCGCGGGACCAGCTATTCTCAGCGACATTTTGGCGATTGTCTGCACACCCGTAACGATCCACACGCCATGCGAAGTGGAGTGCCTCGGGAACTCTTGGGTCGTCTGGATGTGCTTTTGCCCAAGTAAGCACTTCCTTCGGAACATAGTCTGCTGCTAGCCCCATCGAGAATATATTCTTCCATTCTTCTGCGGCTCTTCCCTTTTGCTCCTCGCTTAGGAACACCGGCGAACTTGCTTCCACGCGCTTTTCAAACTGAACAACCTGAGCTGCATTATCGCCGTACTGCTTCTCGAAGTTGAGGTCATCTGGAATTCCGCCTACATCGGTGCACCACCAGTTGTCGCGGTAGTCATCTATTTTGTCGAAGTCAGTGCTTCGTGGATGTCCTGCATCGACGAAAGGTCGAAGTCCGGGAAAATGGACGATCGCAAACAGGGCGGCAAATCGGCGTTCTTCGTCACTGGTCGCAGCACTGTACTGGTCTACGTACGTCTTAAGCTGCGGTCTCAACAGTGCTGCAGTGTTTCCCACCTTTTGGGCAGCAGCGAAGTTTCCAAGCAACCCCGCGCGTACCCAGGTCGCGACCGCGAGATTTCTGCGGAGGTTCTCCGGCAAGTACTCTGAGGATGCAATCTCTGCGAGCACATCCACCGGGAGTCGTTTATTCAGCACTTCGGCGCTGCTCAGATCAAACTGAGGCAACAAGGGAGTGGTGCCCTTCAAGTATGCGAATGGAAGCAAAGCCAAAGCTCGAAACATCATGAGTGCCGTGTTCAATCACGCTGTCAGGTGGGAATGGCTCGGTGTGAATCCCATACGCATGGTGCGTCAAAGCGCCAAGCGGACCAGGATGCCCATTGTGCTTTCCATCGAGCAGATTGCGGCACTCCTTCGCATCCTGAAAGAGCCTACGCGCACGATGGTATTTCTCGCCGTGTTCACCGGCCTTCGGGTTGGGGAGTTGCTAGGCCTCAAGTGGAAGGACATCGATTTTCAGAAGATGGAGGTCCATGTCATTCGCTCGATCGTCATGCAACACGTGGGCGATTGCAAGACCGAGGCATCTCGCAAGCCGGTTCCGCTCGACTCGCGACTGTCCAAGGTTTTGTGGAACTGGCGGCTGCATAGTCCGTACCCAACCGATGAGGACTGGGTATTCGCCAGTCCGCACAGCGGAGGGAAACTGCCGTACTGGCCGGGTTCGCTGTACAAGGCGCATCTGGAGCCGGCGGCGAAAGAAATTGGAATCGTGGGCCATTTCGGTTGGCACACGTTCCGGCACACGTATGCGACGCTCCTCAAGGGGAACGGCGAAGACGTGAAGGTTGTGCAAGAGCTAATGCGACACGCAAACATCTCGGTCACTCTGAACATCTACGCGCAAGCGATCACGCAAACCAAGCGAGACGCGCAGAGCCGGGTTGTGAGCTTGTTGCTCGACAAAAATGAAGAACAACCAAGCACCGAGGCTTATCGGACGTTAACGGACGTACAAAATTCTGGAGGGGATTTGCAAGTGGTTGATAAGGTTGGCGTCCCCGACGGGATTTGAACCCGTGTTACCGCCGTGAAAGGGCGATGTCCTAGGCCAGGCTAGACGACGGGGACGTTCCGGCTCAGGTGACGGTTCGCGGCCGGACGTTTATTGTGGAATGTTCATACTAACAGCGTGCTTTTTGCGCTGTCAAAATCTGATAGTGCCATAGCGCCTTGGTCTCGCCGCCCAAGCCCGCCATCAGCGCACTCCCATAGTGATTAGCCTCCCGCCCCTTCTCCGCGGACGTCACCCAACGCCGAAACAATTTAGAATGGTTTATGGCTGATTCACTCTACTTGAGCCTGTGGTTTCCAACCTTCGAGCTCTCCGAACTTCTTCCCCGGACCGTCAGCGTTCTTCGACAACTTCCCTTTTCGGCGGCCAGGCCAGGTGTCACCTACGCAGCCGTTCATCCCATCTCATGGGCCGAACCCACGATCCTCGAGCGGCGCTTTGTCCCCGGCCTTCCGCCGGAGGAAGCCGCCGGCGCGGTCGCGGACTTTCTCAACAGCGACTACGCCTACGTTTTCGAGGCCTATTGGGACCTGTGGACTCCACCAAGTGGTGCGGAGAAATGGATGCAGTACCCGTCGCTCGTCCGAGTTATTGCCCACGGACTCGAGTTCGAAGAAAACGCGGCGTCAGCCTCCGGCCACATCCAGCTCGATTTCGGCCTTGACTCGTCCTTCCTGCACGAAGAAGTGGACTGGAACCTCGAGGCCGAAAACCGCATTCGCAGTAATGTGCAGCGACTGGTTGAATTCACCGCCAATGTAGAAAAAAACTCCGGGGCAACGGGTCGTCTGCTTTGGTCTGAATCCGAAGAGAACCTGGCGCACAAGCTGATTACGAGACTCCAGAAAGTCAATTAACCGCAACGTGCGGTACCACCGAAAAATCAACTGAAAACCACAGAGGACGCCAAGGACTCAGAGGATTTAGGAGGTTTTGACCGTTCACCATTCGCCGGATGCCATCTCGGAGATGGACGACGTTAAAGTTGATCAGTAGCCCGACGCGCTTTCCGCTCAACTTCGGATAAGACAGCAGCACTGGGCTTTGTGAATGTCGAGAATGTGTCCGACAACTTTCAGTTCGACAATCACCGCATCTTCCACCAGCAGGTCAACCTTGTATCCACCTCAATCTGAATGCCGTCATAGACAACCGGAATTCAGATCTGGCTTTGCAAGTCAAGCCCACGTTTGGTGAGTTCGTGCATCAGACATCGCTCATAAACACTCTCCAGCAGCCCCGGCCCCAGAGCAGAATGCACCTTCATAGCCGCGTCAACAAAAGCGCCGATGATCTGGTCGATTTCCAAAGGATGCATCGTCCGTTAACAGCGCAAATTAAGTCAGCCAAAAACACCAAGGCCGCAACTCAAAATCCCACAATTCCACAGAGTCCTCTGTGGTTTTCATTTGGTTCTCCCGCCCTCAATCTTCAAAGCCTCGCTGGCCGCCGTTTGCGCCGCCGCCAGCCGCGCCGTCAAGACGCGATATGGTGAACAGGAAACATAATTCAGTCTCGTCTGATGGCAGAACTCCACCGACGATGGCTCGCCGCCATGTTCCCCGCAGATCCCGACCTTCAAGTTCGGCCGCGTTTTGCGTCCGCGCTCCGTCGCCATCTTCACAAGTTGGCCCACGCCCTCCCGATCGAGAACCGCAAACGGATCGTGCTTGATGATTCCCAGCTCAATGTACGTCGGCAGGATCTTGTTAACGTCGTCGCGGGAGAATCCCCAGGTCGTCTGCGTGAGATCGTTTGTCCCAAACGAGAAGAACTGCGCTTCTTTTGCGATTTCATCGGCAACCAGCGCCGCGCGCGGCAACTCGATCATCGTTCCGACCAGATACTCGACGGTCCGCTCTTTTTCCGCGAACACTTCTTTCGCCACCCGGTTCACGATTGCAGCCTGGTTTGCCATTTCGTTGACCGTCGCCGTCAAAGGAATCATCACTTCCGGAAACACCTTCACGCCGTCTTTCGAAACGGCCACCGCCGCCTCAAAAATCGCGCGCGCCTGCATCTCAGTGATCTCCGGATAAGTAATCCCCAGCCGGCATCCGCGGTGCCCCAACATGGGATTGAATTCATGCAACTGCTCCACGCGTGAGAGAAGCGCCGGCATCAGCTTCTTCAAATCACCCGCCACCTTCGCCCCGTAGTCTTTGTATTTCGCCACCAGCTCTTTCTTCTGCTTCGCGCCCGCCTGCGGCAGAGTCGCAATGTCGACCATCAACTCCTCGCGCCGCGGCAAAAATTCGTGCAGCGGAGGATCGAGCGTCCGAATCGTCACCGGGAATCCATCCATGGCACGGAAGACGCCGATAAAATCGTTGCGCTGCATCGGAAGCAATTTCTTGAGCGCGGCGCGGCGGTCTTTCTCCGTGTCGGCCAAAATCATCGCCCGCATATGTGGGATTTTTTTCTCGCCGAAGAACATATGCTCGGTCCGGCACAACCCAATCCCCTCGGCCCCGAAAGCCCGAGCCTGAATCGCATCGCGCGGAATATCCGCATTCGCGCGCACTTTCATCGTGCGATACGGATCGGCCCAGCCCATGAATTTCTGCAACTCCGGGTCGTCGGGCGAAGGATCAAGCGTATTCAATTTGCCTTTGATCACGCGCCCGGTAATCCCGTCGAGCGATATCCAGTCGCCCGCCTTGAACACCTGCCCTTTCACGCGCATCTCGCCGGCTTTTTCGTCGACGTCCACGTCGCCCGCGCCCGCCACGCAGCACTTGCCCATGCCGCGTGTCACAACCGCCGCGTGGCTCGTCATTCCCCCACGCGAGGTCAAAATCCCCTTCGCGACTTCCATGCCGTGAATATCTTCCGGCGTAGTCTCGCCGCGCACCAGGATGACGGGCGTCTTCGCGTCCTTGCGCACCGCCGCCACGGCCGCGTCAGCGGTGAAGGCAATTTGTCCGACAGCGGCGCCCGGAGACGCCGGCAGTCCCTTCGCGAGCACTTCAATCTTCTGGCCTTTTTCGTCCAGCCGCGGAACTAGAAAATCGTAAAGCTGATTCGGCTCCACTCGAAAGATCGCCTCTTCTTTCGTGATCAGCCCTTCGTCCACCATCTGCAATGCCACGCGCACGGCGGCTAAGCCCGTACGTTTCCCGTTGCGCGTTTGCAGCATGTAAAGCTTGCCATCTTGAATGGTGAACTCGAAATCCTGCATGTCTTTGTAATGCGTTTCGAGCCGTGTAGTAATGGTGCGCAGCTGCTCGTAGACCTCGGGCATAATCTTTTCGAGTTCGAGGATCGGGACCGGAGTGCGCACTCCCGAAACCACGTCTTCGCCCTGCGCGTTCAGCAAAAACTCGCCATAGAATTCTTTCGTGCCAATCGCCGGATTGCGCGTGAAGCCAACACCGGTACCCGACGAATCGCCGAGGTTTCCAAACACCATCGCCTGCACGTTGACCGCGGTCCCAAGCTCGTCGGAAATGTTGTTGATTCGGCGATAATGTTTCGCCCGGTCGTTCAGCCAGGAACGGAATACGGCGTCGCGCGCCATCACCAGCTGCTCATGCGCATCCTGCGGAAAGTCGCGCTTGGCGTGTTTTTTGACGACCTTTTTATATTCCTCGATCACTTCTTTGAGCGCCTTGGCATCGAGTTCGGTATCGAGCTTCACCTTCCGCTGTTTCTTCTTGCCGTCAAACACTTCCTCGAACTCCGCCTTCTCAATCTCCAGCACAACATTGCCGAACATTTGAATCAGCCGCCGGTAGGAGTCATAAGCAAAGCGCGGATTATTTGTCCGTTTCGCCAGCGCTTCCACACTCTGATCGTTCAAACCGAGGTTCAAAATCGTGTCCATCATGCCGGGCATGGAAAATTTCGCGCCCGACCGCACGCTCACCAGCAACGGATTCTCGCCTTTGCCAAGCTTCTGCCCCTGGAGCGACTCCAGTTGCGCCAGCGCAGCGTCCATCTGGCTCTCCACTTCCTTCGAAACTGCATTCTGCCGCATATACTCGCGGCAAGCCTCAGTCTGAATCGTGAAGCCGGGAGGCACCGGCAATCCCGCGTTCGTCATCTCAGCCAAGCCCGCGCCCTTGCCGCCCAGCACATCTTTCATCTTGCCGTTGCCGTCGGCCTTGCCGCCGCCAAACGAGTACACGTACTTGGTGGTTGAATTCTTAGCAGTAGCGTTTTTGTGTTCAGCAATTTCGGCTTCAGAGAGAGTTATCGTAGCCATAATGAATTCCTTTAAGGTTGACTTGCGTAGGTTTCGGGAAGGGCACGGCTTCCAGCCGTGCCGAGAGAATCCGTATCTGATGGCGGCTTTAGCCGCTGGGGGTCAGCGCTTACCAACCTCATACGCACCTACTTCGCTCCTTCTGTCACCATTTCAGAAAAATCGGCAATGGTAGAGAATTCCTTTACCAGAGTCTGGAGCAATGCCAGCCGGTTCGCGCGCAGATTATCGTCGTCAACCATCACCATCACTTTTTCAAAGAACTTATCGATCGCGGGTCGCAGCCGCGCAATCTCCCACAGTGCCTGTTCATAATTTCGAGACGCATGCAAGTCCTCAACCGCGCGCGCGGTCTTTGGAATCGCCGCCGCCAGTTCCTTCTCCGATTCCTCCACCAGCGCCGCCGCGTCCAGGCGCTCCGCGATCCGCCGATTATTCTCCGCCGCCTGCCGCAGAATATTCTTCATGCGCTTGAACGCGATCGAAATCGACTCGAAATCCTCCGACCCGCGGACCTTGCTAACCGCCTCCGCGCGCGCAACCGCATCGACCACATCGTCAGCATCGGCCGCGAGCACGGCATTCACCACGTCATAAGCATGTCCGCGCGCTTCCTTCAGATAAAACTCCAGCCGTCTCCCGGAAGAATGCACGAATCGATCCAGCGTAATCGGGATTCGCAAACTTCTTCTCCGCCGCCGCCCCGCGATACTGTTGCCGCGCATCCACCATGATCTCCAACAGTCGCAGCGGGAATTTATGTTCCGCAATCGTCTTCACAATGCCATTCGCCTGCCGCCGCAGCGCAAACGGATCCTTCGATCCGCTGGGCACGAGGCCAAGCCCAAACATCCCCGCAATCGAATCTGCCTTGTCAGCGATCGAAAGCACGGCGCTTTCGACGGTACGTGGCACCTCGTCCTCCATCGACTGAGGCTTGTAATGATCGTAGATAGCATCGGCAATCGCGAAGCGCGCCGGCTCCGGCAAATCCGCATCCAGCTGCTGCGCCCGCGCGTACAGCCCGCCGACAATTCCCTGTAGCTCCGTAAACTCCTTCACCAGCTCGGTCGTGAGATCCGTCTTTGCGAGGAGAGCGGCCTTGTGCACGATTCCCGGACGAATCGGCATACCGCTCTGCTTGATCGTCTCCGACAGCCAACTCGCCAGACGCTGCACCCGCAGCGTCTTTTCGTAGTAACTGCCAAGCTCTTTCTGAAATGTAACGTGCTTGAGCAGCTCAACCCGCTCCCGTAGATTTTGCTTCTGATCGGTCTGCCAGAAAAACCGCGCGTCATTAAAACGAGCCCGGAGCACCCGTTCATTCCCATGACGAATCAGCCCTCCCGAATCTCCATCCGTGTTGAGCACGGCCAGAAAATGCGGCAGCAGCCGGCCATTAGCATCGTCGACCGCGAAATATTTCTGATGATCGCGCATCACCGTGACGAGCACTTCCTCGGGCAACGCCAGAAACTCTGCGTCGAATGTGCCCAAAATCGCCGACGGAAACTCCGTGAGATTGACGACAGTTGCCACCAGCGGCTTATCCTCGCGCCACCGCGCGCCGGGAATCGTACGGGTCGCCGCATCCAGCGCCTTGCGAATCACGTGCTCGCGCTCGGAAGCGCCTAGCACCTTCGCGGCACGCAGCGCCTCCACATAAGCGTCGGGCCGCGCAATCGCTGTGCTGCCGCGCGCCAGCATCCGGTGTCCGCGCGAAGTCTTCCCGGCCGCGATTCCGAACACCTCCAGCGGCACAACCTCTTCGTCGAGCATTGCCACCAGCCACCGCACCGGACGCACAAACACCTCGCCGCGCCTCCGCCAGTACATATTCTTCGGCCAGTAAAGCGAGGCAATCTCCTTCGGCAGCGCCTCCGCCAAAATCTCCGCCGCCGCTCGACCCTTGCGCTTCACCGTCGCGCCCAGATATTCACCCTTCGGAGTAGTCACGCGTTCGAGCGCTCCCACATCCACTCCAACTTTTTTCGCAAACGCGTGCGCCGCCGGAGTAGGCTGACCATCCTTGAACGCAACTTGCGTCGAAGGCCCCGTCACTTGCTCGGTTACATCCGGTTGCGTCCCAGGAACGCCCTCAGCAATCACCCCCAGCCGCCGAGGCGTATCAAGCCAGCTGATCGCCCCGCTTGGCGCGAGCCGCTCGCGCTGTAACAACGCCCCGACGCGCTCGCGCAGCTCGAGCATCGCTCCATCGATCATCCGCGCGGGAATCTCTTCGCAACCGATCTCAAGTAAAAAATCTGGCATTTTGATAATCAGTTCATATTTTCAGAATCTAGAAGCTAATGAATGTGAGGCGTGTCACAGTGAATCGGAAACTTTTCCCCTGTGGAACCCGTGTACCCTGTGGTTCAAGATCCTTGCCGACCGCTAAAAAACGTCATCCCACCGGAGCAAGCGTGCCCTTCTTCTCCCGAGTCGGCTTGGCCGCCCGATCCTGTGGCTCACTTTTTTTTTCCAACCCGTACTGCTGATCCATCCAAGCCTTGGCAATCCCGACCGCCAGCGCACGCACGCGAGCAATCACGCCGACGCGCTCGGTCACAGAAATCGCCCCACGTGCGTCCAGAATGTTGAACAAATGTGAGCACTTTAAGCAAAGGTCGTATCCCGCTAAGATCGGACCTCCTAGGACGCGAATTCCGGCCATCTCTCCACCAGTTTCCATCGCATCCTTAACTACCGGTGAGCTGGCTCCTCCGTGCGCCCTTAGTGAGCTCAGGTTGGCGCGAATCTCGTCAAGCAGGGCCTTGCACTCCGATTCATAAAGGTCGAAGTGTTGCCATGCTTTCTTAATGTCCGCGAGCTCGAAGTTGTAGACGGAGAACTGCTGCTCATCGGCCAGCCGCACGTCGCCATACTTCACTTCCCTTCCCGTATCCGGATCGCGCGCCCACACAATGTCATAGATCGAATCCACATCCTGCAAAAACGCGCACAGCCGCTCCAGACCGTACGTAAGCTCGGCCGAAATCGGATCGAGGTCCACTCCGCCGCATTGCTGGAAGTAAGTAAACTGCGTGACTTCCAGCCCGTCCAGCATCACCTGCCAGCCGATTCCCCACGCCCCGAGCGTCGGCGACTCCCAGTTGTCTTCTTCGAACTTGATGTCATGCTGGCGCAGATCAATCCCAATCGCGGCGAGCGACTCCAAATAAAGTTCCTGCACAGTTTCCGGAGGAGGCTTCAGAATCACCTGCAACTGCATGTGCTTGAACAGCCGATTCGGATTCTCCCCGTACCGCCCATCCGCCGGCCGCCGCGAAGGCTGCACATATGCAACCTTATAAGGACTCGGCCCAAGCACACGTAGAAACGTCTCGGGAGCCATGGTGCCCGCGCCGACTTCGACGTCATAAGGCTGCTGAATCACGGCTCCGCGCGCGGCATAAAACGTCTGCAGCTTGAGGATCAGCTCTTGAAACGTCAGCGAATTGGATTTGGATGAATTCATTTAAACGAGTACGGTGAGACAAGTTTTTTCGTTCGAGGAGCCGGCGACAATAATCTCAACTGCAGTCAAAAGTTATCGAGAATCTGTCCGCGGTAATCCTACGCATCCCGACTTCTCCACACCTATACGAATTGCAATCTCTTTAGCTTAATTCGATCCGCCCTTATCTGCGCGAGATCATAATATGCCTGCTGTGTCAGCCAGGATTCAGCGCTGCCGCCGAATACTTTCGAGAGTCGAACCGCCATTTCCGGCGACACTCCCCGTCTCTCATTCAGCAACTCCGATAACGTCGTCCGCGTAACGCCCAGCGCGGCGGCCGCTCGCGTGATTGTTAGGCCCATCGGTTCAATGCACTGCCGCAAAATGAAACCGCCAGGGTGCGGTGGATTTTTCATCGGCATAAACCCGCCTCCTACTAGTGATAATCCAGATAATCGATGTCGAACGCGTCTCCGTCTTCAAATCGGAAAATAACTCGCCAATTCGCCCGCACCGTCACGCCAAAGAAACCCCTAAGATCGCCACGCAGCGGATGCAACTGAAAGCTCGGAAACTCCATGTCAGCTACTGTTACTGCCGCGGCCAGGCGCGCCAGAATATCGCGTAACTTCTCGACATCCTGGCTATCAATGCCCCGGCGGTCAACGTGTTCGTAAAAGCGTCTCAGACCTTTGTGCCGAATCGAGCGGATCATTTCAAGCGTAATGCGTTAGGTCACGTAACGCACGTCAATCTTTATGGCGAATGCAGACCAGGGCTAAATCTTCTCCAGCATTCCCGCCGTCACCAGCTTCTTCTCAATATGCCGCTCCAGAATCTGCACCAGGAACTTCCGCAAATCCGCGGCCAGCACCTTAGGCCACTCGATGCCCGCAAACTCCGAGGCCCGCGAGCGCAGCATCTGCGCCGCAATCTTACGCGACTCCGGCGACATCTCTGACGACGCAATCCTCTTATCGTCCGCGCAAACGAGGCCATCAGCCAAAGCGTGCCAGTAAGCCCGCGTGCCATTGAGCGACCGCCCGCAGACCGCGCACTCCGCAAACTCCGGCAAAAAGCCCATCAGCCGAGTCATCCACAGCTCGAAGTAAATGACCGGCATCCATAACGCCGAGCCGCGCAACTCCGCAATGATCGCCAGCGTTAGCCGAAAGACCGCATCGCTCGCCTCGCGATCCGGCATCAACTGATCGAGCAACTCGGCCACATGCGCCAGCGCGGTCGCCCGCGCAAACGTCACCTCGCCCGACATCGGCGACTCGATCACCTCGCACGAGTCGAGCCTCACCAACTCCTGCCTCTCGCGGTCGTCGTAAACCGCCCGCACATACGTCATCGGCTCCAGCGCGCCACCAAAGCGGCGTTTCGACTTCTTCGCGGCGCGCGCCACGCCCTTCACCTTGCCTTCGAGGCGCGTAAACAACGTGACCAGCAAGTCGGACTCGCGCAACGGATACGTGCGCAGAACGATCGCTTCCGACTCCTTCAGCGCCATGGCTAAGGTTAAATATCGATTGTAATGGAGAATGCGGCCGTTTGGCCCTGGGCTTTTCGTGAGGCGCCCATCTCCTTCTGCGTTTCAGCTGGAGATTAGCCGTTCCGAAACCAAAAAATCACGCCGAGGGCTCCGCTAAGGATCGCGATCAGTCCCGAGACAAAGGCGGCGAAAGTGGTCAGTAAACTGCGGTCGCGATCACCGAAGGATTGGCAAATGATGCAGATAGCCCACGTGCCGACTGAACAGAACAGCCATCCCCACCATGGCATGACGGGCAGATCGGAGGGGCTGATCGACATGACGCGAATTCTACCACCCGCAAGTTTACGAAAATTGCGAGGTCGTCATGCACAAATAACAAAGGTGGCCAGCCAGGAACTGCGCCCGGGAACACTACGACCCTGCTTTTACTGAGAGCTGACAGCTGACAGCTATCTTCCGAAGTATTTCGCGTTCCGCTCCGTAAACGCATTCCACTTCTCCGGCAGATCGTCGAGGGCGAAGATCGCCGAAACCGGGCAGACCGGAACGCAGGCTCCGCAGTCGATGCACTCGACCGGATCGATGTAGAGCATCTCTTCGGTCGCGTACTTCTCGGAATCCTTCTTGGGGTGAATGCAATCCACCGGGCAAGCGTCAACGCAAGCAGTGTCTTTGGTACCGATGCAGGGCTCGGCGATTATGTAGGCCATTTCTTCAGTGCTCCTGGAACTCGGGAGGGTAACAGAAATCTGGGAAAATTGTAGCAGGAAATTTTGCGGCGCGTGCAAACAGAACGATACCCTGCAAACCCGCTGAAGAAACGAGCCGAGGGCAGGTAGCGTCAATTAAAATGGCGAAATTGAGTGTGTATGCGACTCCTCGCAGCCCTAGCCCTCCGCACCCTGCACCATCGCGCGCGCAGTTTCGGCCTGCGGCACTGGCTCCGCCAGAATCCGCGCCGGCGCTCCACGCCAGGCGCCAGTCTTGAATCCTTCTCGTACCAACTTGAAGATGGTTCGTCTATTCTGCGCGATCACTTTTACCCAGGCCATCTTCCCCATCATCGGGAAGTAGATGCCGCGGAAACAGAGACGCGCCAGGAAGATGTTGACGCGATAGCCCAGCGGTTGATCGTTCAACGACTCGACCGCCGCCGCTAGCGCCTCGGGACTATACGCCTCAGCCCAGCCCCGATTCACTTCCTCGTGCGCTTCGTCGATGGTCATCTTCAGCGGCGTGTGCGCCATGGCAAACGGAATGAACTCCTGCCAGTGCTTGGGCCGCGTCAACCGCCCAGCTTTCTCCAGGCGCTTATATAGCGGAGTCGCGGGCAGCGGCGTCAGCAATCCAAAAATGGGCAGACCCGGCGGCCATGTCTTGACCTGACCAAGCGTCCGATCCGCGACTCCGACCGTGTCGTTATCCATGCCAAAAATAAATGATGTGATGGCGTACACATTGCGCGCCGCCAGCCGCTCCAGCACCGCCGCATACTCGCCCGGCTTGTTGAATCCCTTATTCACGTCTTTTAGATTCGCCGGATCGATCGACTCCATGCCGATGAAAACCCACTTCCCTCCCGAAGCCGAAATCAGGTCTACCAACTCTTCGTCGCGCAACAGATTCGCGCTGATCTGCGCCACCCAGTGCACCTGCGCTCCCGCCGCAATGATGTCGCGTAGCAGCGACTTCGTGCGCTTAATGTTGATGGCAAAGTTGTCGTCGATGAAGAACACTGCCATCTGGCCTTTTTCCTTGCGGGCGCGCGCCTTCAACAACAGCAGTTCATTCACCACGCTTTCGTTGGTCCGGAAGCGGATCGAGTCGCCGAAAAATCCAGTCACCGTGCAGAACTCGCATCCGTAAGGGCAGCCTCGTCCGGATTCGACCGGGATGATGCGGAATGATCCCCAGCCTTCTCCAATCCTCCCGAGCAGCGGCATCGCCGACTTCGGCACCAGGTTGAACTGCTTGAGATCAATCGACTGCCACGGGATAACGGGATAATCCTTGAGCGACGGCTTGCTTTCCTGCCCAAACGCATCCACCGGCGCGTAAACAGCTTTCAGCTTGCCGCGAGCCGCATCTTCAACAATCCGCGGCCAGGTAGCGTCGGCTTCGCCCAGCGCCACCGCGTCGGCATGCTGCGGACCGCCATCGCGGCCCAGCGCTTCGTCGGCCATCTCCGTGACGTGAGGTCCGCCCATCACCACGGGAACTCCCGTGGCCCGCACCGCGTCCGCCATGCGATACGCTTTCGCGATCATTCGTGTCATGGCGCCGATGCCGACTAATCCAATCTTGTTGTCGCGCACGTATTGCGCGATGCCCGCTTCATCCATGGGAGAGGCGTTGCCGTCCACCAGCAGCACTTCATGTCCCGGCGGCGTCAGCGCCTGGAGGAGAAACATCCACAGATGCGGCATGAAATTACGCGTAACACCGTTGTCGGGGTTGTAGAGCAGGATTTTCATGAGTCCCCTCGCGATTCTGGAAAACGCTCTTCGGTGCGTGTTTCATCGCAGGGAACAAATATCCGGCGTCAGAACGGCGCCTGCCCTGTGCAGGTCAAATCTGAAGATCTTATGGTCGGAGTGCTGACCTGAATACTACACCGTGGAGCACTTTGGCGCATGTACACTTTTGGGGACAGCCCCAACGAAGGACGAGATTGCCCTGATTCGACAGCATGTTGGCACCACCTCCTCATTGACGGAACAAATGTTTCCCCCTAAGATTGCCGCCAACGCTGTGACTGCGCCACTCTTGCGCCAACGGTGATCGTCCAAACATGATCGGTCAAACAATTTCTCACTACCGGATTCTTGAAAAAATCGGTGGCGGCGGCATGGGTGTCGTCTATAAAGCTGAAGACACCACGCTCGGCCGCTTCGTCGCCCTCAAGTTTCTTCCCGATGAAGCCAACGAAGATCCCATGGCGCTCGAGCGTTTCCGGCGCGAGGCGCGTTCCGCCTCCGCTCTCAATCACCCGAACATCTGCACCATTCACGAAATTGGCCAGCACGATGGCCACCTCTTCATTGTGATGGAATACCTGACCGGCCAGACCATCAAGCATCTGCCCGGACAGCGGCCCGACCTCGAGCGCCTGTTGAGCGTAAGCGTCGAGGTGGCGGATGCGCTTGAGGCTGCGCACAGCAAAGGCATCGTGCATCGCGACATCAAACCTGCCAACATCTTTATTACGGATCGCGGCCACGCCAAAATCCTCGACTTCGGGCTCGCCAAGGTGACGCAGCAGGCTCGCCGGGCGAGCGGCGACTCGCTCACCAGCGCGGGAGCCAGCGCCCTTGATCTCACTAGTCCTGGTAGCGCCGTGGGCACTGTCGCCTATATGTCGCCCGAACAATTGCGCGGTAAGGAGCTTGACGAGCGCACCGACCTTTTTTCCTTCGGCGTCGTGCTTTACGAGATGGCCACCGGCTCGGCCCCATTCCGTGGTGAAACTTCCGCCGTCGTGACCGAAGCGATTCTCAACCGCGCGCCCTCGGCGCCCACGCGCCTGAATCCCGACCTTCCGCAAAAGCTCGAAGACATCATCAATAAGGCGCTCGAAAAAGATCGCGAGATGCGTTGCCAGACGGCCGCCGAAATTCGCGCCGACTTGAAACGGCTCCAGCGCTCGCTCGATTCGTCGCGCACCTCAGTTGTCGCGGAGGCGCCCGGCCCGCCTTCGGGCAGCGGCGCAACGGCCATCTCGTCTGCGGCCTCGGCTGGGAGTTCACCGGCGACAAAGACCGTCGCCGAGCCGCGCCGGTTCGGCCTGGCAATTCTTGCAGCGTGCTCCGTCGTCGCGCTGGCGGTAGGCGTGTTCGCCGGCCGCCTATTCTTTTCCGAGCCGCCCCCTCCGCCCCCGCTTTACCGGCAGCTGACCTTCCGGCGCGGCAGCATCCGCTCCGCAAGATTTGCACCCGATGGGCAAACGATTCTCTACAGCGCAGCTTGGCAGGGCACGCCCATGGATGTCTTCACCGCGCGGCCCGAAGCGCCCGAAGCCCGCTCTATGGGATTAAACCGCACGCAGCTCATGTCGGTTTCTTCGACGTCGGAAATGGCAGTCCTGTTGAATGCACATGCCGTAGGCACGTGGGTGACGATGGGCACGCTGGCCCGCGCGCCGCTCGTCGGCGGAGCGCCGCGCGAAGTCCTCGAGCACGTGCAGTGGGCCGATTGGGCTCCCGATGGAAGCGGCCTGGCCGTGGTGCGCGATTACAACGGACAGAACCGGCTCGAGTATCCCGTAGGCAAAGTGCTCTACGAAACCGGAGGCTGGATCGGGCATCCGCGGTTCTCGCCGCAGGGCGACAAGATCGCGTTTCTCGATCATCCGGTTCAAGGGGACGACCGCGGCTCGGTGGCGGTCGTCGACATGAATGGAAAGAAGAAAGTGCTTTCCGGCGAGTGGTACACCGTGCAAGGCCTGGCATGGAGCCCCAAAGGCGATGAGGTCTGGTTTACGGCCAGCAAGTCGGGCATCGATCGCACCCTGTCGGCGGTTACGCTCGGCGGCAAAGAGCGCATGGTGCTGCGCCTTCCGGGAGCGCTCATGCTGCTCGACATGGGCAAAGACGGCCGCGTCCTGCTGATGCGAGCCAGCTGGCGCCGCGAGCTGATCGGCGTCGCCTCCGATGAGACCAAGCAGCGCGACTTGTCGTGGCTTGATTATTCCTATCCGGCAGAACTCTCCGGCGATGGAAAAACTCTGCTCTTCGACGAAGAGGGCGGCGGCGGGTCGCTCGACTACTCGAAGTCGGGCGGGTTGTCGTATGCGGTGTATTTAAGAAAGACGGACGGTTCGCCGGCCGTGCTGCTAGGTCCCGGCGGAGCGATTGCGCTCTCGCCCGACGGCAAATGGGCCATCGCGCAGACGCAAGACTCTCCCTCGCAACTGCGCCTGTTACCCACGGGCCCGGGTGAGGCCCGGGCGCTCACCAACGACAACATCTCGCATAGCTGGGCGCACTGGTTTCCGGATGGCAAGCGAATTCTTTTTGCCGGCAACGAGCCCGGCCATGGAGTCAAACTCTTCGTCTATGATCTCGCGACCAGCATGAGCAAGCCGATTTCGCAGGAAGGCGTGAACGGAAGCACCTTTGTTATCTCTCCTGACGGACAGTGGGTCGCAGGCATCGGCCCGGACCAGAAGGGATATCTCTACCCGGTCGGCGGCGGCAATCCAGTTCCGATTCCCGGATTCAATCCCGCCGAAGAGCCCATCACCTGGAGCGACGACAACAGCTCCATCTACGTCTACCAACCGGGCGAGCTGCCCGCAAGCGTGTATCGACTCGACGTGCACAGCGGCAAGCGAACACTCTGGAAGCAACTGATGCCCAGCGACCCCGCCGGCGTGGAAACAATTGGGCCGATCATCATGACTCCGGACGCTAAGATGTGCGTGTTTGGATACCACCGCATGCTGGCGGATTTGTATCTGGTGGAGGGGCTGAAGTAGTCGAGGCGTGAACTGGCTCCCGGCTTCCACCCGCTTCATACTTCACAATGTATCCCGCCACGGCGCTGGCCGCCACCGTCAGAGGGTTCCACGCGACCGCTCGCCCCAGCGTGCTCGTATCGGCAGTTGGCAACTGAACCCCGGCTGTTCCCTGCACATCAAAATCCCGGAAGTCCTTGCCGTAGGAAATCGTCGGCGTAATGACCGGGTGCGGCGCACCGTTGGAAAACTGTCCGGTCGGGTAGCTCAGGCCGAAGAAGGCCGTCAGGATGTAATTGCCGTGCTGGTCTACGACTACACAGTTGTATCCGTCCTTGGCAGACTCCAGACTTCCGTGAATGGCACGAATCTCATAGGTTGACCCCGCCTCCTCCGGGCTGTACGATTTCGTCCCGATGACGAGGAATGGCAAGTCCGGACGCAAAACAGAGCTGCTGTTGAAGCTCCGGGAGGCAGCTTTGGAGTTGGGGATCAGTTTTCCCACCATCAAGCAGTGGATTTACAAGAAGAAAATCCGCAGCATCAAGACGGCAGGTGGCCATCATCGCATCCCTCAGACGGAGGTGGACCGGCTTCTTTACCGGACGCGAGGCAAGACGCAACAGGAGCGGGAGTTTGTTATCAGGCGCGTCAGCGGGCGCAATCAACTGGTGGGGCGAATCGACTCCGTTCGAATCAGCGGCCTGATGGCGGAAGTAAAGATTTCCATCGGCGGCCAGCAAATCACATCCATCATCACGGCAACATCAGCGCGCGAAATGCAACTGAAGCCAGGACAGACCGCCGCTGCCCTCATCAAAGCAACGGAAGTGATGATTCTTCGCGTGTGACCCGAAAAACCGAGAGGTTCCGGTTTGCCTGGTGCCCCAAGGTCTCACGCTGTTCGAGACCTGGGATTCCACTGCCGCCTCGATCTTGGGATTTCGCCTGAGTACACCACCAATTTTGCTGCTCCCAAATTGGTGCCAATGCATGGCTTGTCACAATCGCGAATCCCAGATCCGCGCTATCCCCAGCATTCTCAGAGGCCAAGCAAAGAGCGACCGAAGCTCAAAGCCTGTAGACACATATCCAGATAGTAAACATCCCGCCCGCCGAAAATCCCCCAATCGCCCACTTTCACGCCAACCCGAAAACCAAATTTATTTTCGCTACCCATGTTCGCCGTTTCTTCGACTGGAAAGCTAACATGTATCTGTACACCATTGTACGTATACATGAATAGCGGAGACATCCTTCAGCAAAAACTCCTTGACTTAGCCGCCGAAAAGTCCAACCATGAAAGGAGAGCGCACAAAGCGCCCAGCAAGGCTAGTTCTTTGAAAAAAGGAGAGGGCGGGAGGTACAGGCCGCCAGCGCCCGGGCGAACACCACAGGGTCCGCATTAGGTCAGCGGAAACGAGAAGACGCCAAGCATAATTCCTTATTCCTGAATACTTTACGAATAAGTCTTTATTCCTGAATACCTTGCACAGATGTGCATGGAGTCGACGCTTTTAGCCAACCTAACCCTCACGCGCTCAATACTTTACCACTAACTCCTTATTCCAGAATACTTTGGAAGGAGCCAAAACCAGAAAAGTGACCAAAATCAGGTCTAACCACAAAGAAGGAAAAGACTTATAAGAAGTAAGTTTAACTCCAATCGTTTGAATACTTTGGTGTCAAACTTAGTCTAACTGACTGATTCTAATATACAAAGGTAGGAGCGGGGGGGAGGGGGGTAGGGGGGTACCGCTCGGTGCGGACCGGGAGGATGCCTGACAGATCAAGCGGGGATTAGTTCGCGACTCTCGCTCGGCTCATATTCCACGATGTATCCCGCCACCGCGCTGGCCGCCACGGTCAGCGGCGAAGCCAGATACATCTGCCCAGGTCCGCTGCGTCCGGGAAAATTTCGATTCTGCGCGCTGATGACAACCTGATCGGCTCGCGTTGAAACGCCCGGCCCGGCGTTGATGCAGGCTCCGCAACTTGGTTCGATGATGCGCGCGCCCGCCTTCTCGAAAATGTCGATGTAGCCTTTGCGGCGGGAGTATTCGCGGGTTTCCTGCGACCCGAACTGAATCCAGAACTGGACGTGATCCGAAACTCGCCGGCCATGTTTGAGCGCATCGGCGAGCACGGCAGCGTACATATCCATGTCTTCGTTCTTGCCGGCAGTGCAGGTGCCTCCGTAGGCAATCTCGATCGGCACCGGCGTCGAGAGATCGCGAATGTATTTGCCGTTGCCGGGATCGCCCGGAGTAGCGACCATCGGGGTAATCTCGGCGGCGTCCAGTTCAATGACCCGTGAATATTCAGCGCCCGGGTCGCTCTGCAAGCCCGCGATCATGCCCTCAGCTTCGGCGCGCGGCATATTGCGACGCTCCATCAGAAACTCGACCACTTTTTCGTCGGGGGCAACGATGCCGGTAAAGCCTCCAATTTCGGCGGCCATATTCGTCATGGTGGCGCGCTCGTCGACGCTCAGAGCTTCAACCGCTTCGCCGGCGTACTCCATCACTTTGGCCAGCGCCTGGCCGCTGCGCACGTAATCGAGCGCAAGAATCTTGAGAATGAAATCTTTCGCCGTGACGTTCGGATGACGTTTGCCGCGGATGACTGATCTTTCACCGATTCCGGAATTTTGACGCGCACGTCTTTCGTGATCCACGAATTGAAAACGTCCGTCGTGCCGATGCCGAAGGCGATGCAGCCGATCGCGCCGACGTGCGGCGTGTGCGAATCGGATCCGACATTCACCTGTCCCGGCAGCGCGTAGGTTTCGAGCATCACAGAATGGCAGATGCCCTCGGAACCCTTGCGGTCGGTAAGTTCGCCATGCAGCTTGATTCCCTGCTGGCGGGCGAAGTCGGCTTGCTTGAGCTTAAGCTGCGTCGCCAGATCGAGCAGGCCCATTTTCTTTTTCTCTTCCGAGATGACCTCATCCAGAAAGGTAAGGTGATCGCGGAAAAAGCGGATCGACGATGCATCGTTAACCGGGACATCCTTGCCGACATACTGCTCATAAAAGATCGAGGCCATCGGCGTGACATATTCGTGGCTGAAGCGCAGATCGACGCGTGTAAAGCCGGTGTCGCCGGGGCGGACGGCGGGAACACCAACGCTGCCATCGGAAGCAACCATGTGCGAAGCGAAGATTTTCTCGGCGAGCGTCATTGGGCGGCTGGCTGTTTGAATTGCCGGCAGAAAAACTTTCCCCTGCATGCGCGCGACATTGAACGGAAACAATCCGCCATACTCAATCACCTGCCGCGTGATCTCGTCCCCGCCGGAAGTAAACTCGCTCAGCGCAATCTCGTCTCCCGCGCGAACTCCGATCGATCAGCGAAAAATCGGTCGAGGTCAGCAGCCCAAGGTTCTGGCAATTCTGCTTGTAGATGCGCTCAATATTCTCGGCAATCACTACCTGGATTCCCGCGCACATTTCCGCATACGGAGACTGCTCGCGGCTCGATCCCTTTGCCGCGACGTTTTCCGCTCACCGAACAAACAAAGCCGCCGCGCTTCACATCGCCGCGCCCAATCGGCGTAACTCCTCCACACTTCAGACCTGCATAAGGAATCTCGCCGAGCGTTTGGTCGAAGTAAAAACAAAAGTGCGCAGGAGTAATTTCGTCGGTAGAAATGTCGTCGCGCAGCTTGGGATTCGCGAGAGGATTGTTCGTGTCCCAAGGCAAATCCCAGCCCGAAAGCTGTTTCCTGATCAGGTCGGGATCTTCGGTAAGAAAGAGGATGCGACCGCGCAGTTGCAGATGGTCGGCGCGCTTTTCGACTCCACGAGTCAAGAGAGAGCTGGACACGCTGGTGAGCTTTCCTCCGTGTGACTCTTCGTCCCTTGTGGTTCAAGGTTCTCGGCACGCCGCGAGCCCCACGGCAGTATTGTACCGCGCAAAATTGAGCGCGCCGGAGGCGTCACGGTTTGCGTTCTTTGCCGTACCCAACTGGACTTGGCAATTCTTCCAACCCGCGCCCGGCAAAAATATCCTGGAACTCGCCGCAGCAACTCGTCGTGGATCAGCCCATTCGAAGCCAGCGTCTCGCGGCTGTCAATTTCGAAACGGGCCACCCGAAAAATCTGTGACGCGGCCGCCCGCCTCTTCCACAATCAGCACGCCCGCGGCGGTATCCCAGGGATTGAGATTAAATTCCCAAAACCCCTCGTAACGCCCGGCGGCGACATTGCAGAGATCCAGCGCCGCCGAGCCCGCCCGTCGCACTCCATGCGAGTGCAGCGTGAGATGATGATAAAAATAAATATTCGGATTCTTGTGCCGCTTGTGGCTCGGGAAACCCGTGCCTACCAAAGACTCCGCGAGTTCTGCGGTCGATGAAACGTGCATCACTTCCCCGTTCAGCCGCGCCCCGTTTCCCTTCTCAGCGGCAAACATTTCATCGCGAGTGGGATCATAGATAACCCCGGCAACGCGCTGGCCCCGAAACTCAACTGCCAGCGAAACGCAAAACACCGGATACCCGTGCGCAAAGTTGGTGGTCCCGTCCAGTGGATCGACGTACCACTTGAAATCGCTGCCGGTCTCGATGCGCGTGCCCTCTTCGCCCATAACGTCGTGCGTCGGGAAATGCCTCCGAATATCGCTCAAGAATCAGCGCCTCCGACTGGCGATCGGCAATCGTGACAAGGTCGGCGCTGCCTTTGTATTCGATCTTCACGTGCCGCCGAAAATGCCCCATCAGCAGGCCGCCTGCTTCGCGAGCCATGGCCTGCATCTGGAGGAACAAGCTCCGGCGATTGGGCGGATGTCATAGGAACTTCAGGCTTTTCATTCGGGCGATGCGTTCAGGACCGACGACAACAAAACGTTATAAGCGAGAACTGGCAACCGGTAGCTGTTCTTGGGCTACCTCTTCTTCCCGTCTTCAGCAATGTAAACGATCTCGTGCTTGAAAATGAAAAGATTCGGACCATCGTCGCGTGTCACACGCACCATATTTTTGTCGTAATACTCGATCCATCCGCGCACAACTTCGCCGTCGGCAAGCTTAAGGCTGACGACCTTCTGCTTCTCGCCCAGCGCCTTCAAATAATTTGCTTCTTCAAAAGTTTCGTCGGGAGGCGGAGTTCGCTTCCTGAAATTGGAGTTGCTGGAATTCAACGGCATCTTCACATTCTACAACGCGGGGGTGCTCGACGAATCGCGACGCATCAACATCAAGAGCAATCCAAAGCGCGCTTTCTGCGATGTCCCGGGTCGTGGCTTCCGCACTCACTTCTTCTCCATGTAGAACGCGGCCTCTTCCGGCCGGTGGACGCGCGGAATCCACAACGGTCGCCGCAGCCCGCCCGGTCCCGGCGCAGGCCGAGCCAGCGCCTTCCACCGCTGATAGACCGCAAACGAAAGATTGGTGTCGACAAAAATATCGCCGTAGCGGTCGTCAGGCGCGGCCCGCTCCACCCGCACCAACTGATGCCAGCAGTGCATGCCGCTGATCGGATCGGGATGCACGGGGAAAGTAATATCCTGGTGCACGCCGGCATCGCTCCACCACACGCGCTTGGTGTCGGCGTCGGGGCTGTCGTATGGCTGAACGCTGGAAAGCTGACGCATTTTCCATTGCCCTTTGCCGACTTCCTTCAGGTCGACCCATGCGCTCGACATGCGCTCGATCTTTTCATCCTGGTTGACCTTCCAGCGACCCAGATGATGCGAGCACGCAACCACACCGGGTGTCAGGCCTTCCGTGACCCACGCGTGGAGCACGAAGTATCCGATCTCGGTGTGCACTTTAAGCAGATCGCCCGTGCAAATTCCGCCGAGCCGCTTCGCGTCGACCGGATTCACCCAGAGCGGATTCTTGTGCGAAATTTCATACAGAAATTTCGCGTTGCCTGAGCGCGTGTGAATCAGATTCGGCAATCGAAAAATCGGCAGCAGCGTATACACGTCGCCGTGCGCATCTTCCGGCCACTCCACGCGCGGCGTGTATTTCGGATCAAAATCCGGCGCCGGATTCCCCAGCGAAGCCCCATGCGCCGAGCGATGAATATGGCTGCGGTAATACTCCGGCAGCGCGAATTCGGGCCACTTCCAGTCCGCCATGGTTTTCGAAAATAGTTCAAGTTTCCGCGAAGGCGTGTTGTAGCCGACAACCGACTGGCCAGCGACCATCACGCCGACCGCCTTGCCATCTTTTTTAATCACGCCATTCGCGACCACGTCCGAGCCGGCCAGATCGGCGGGCGCAACCGCCTTCTCGTTCAGCCGGTGAACATCGGTCGTCACTTCATAGGCACCGTACTTGCGCATGTATTCGAGCGGCTTCAGTCCTTCTTTCGCGGCTGTCTCGGGTAATCCGGGCACGGAATTTTCGAACATCCAGCCGTAATACTCATCGACTGTCAGCTTCTTTCCCGGACGATAGGGCGATTCGAACCACTGGCGAATGCCCATCGAGCCGTCCGGATCGATTGCCCATGAGAGATTGATCCAGAACTCGTCCTCCTCCCACACTTCGCCGACATTCGCCTGATAGGTGTAATCGAATTTTTCTCCGGCTCTCTCGCGAAGCACGCGCGCCACCGGCTGGCGGAATCCGATCCACTTTCCCGCGTACGATTCCTGGCTCATCAAGTCGTGCCGCTCCGAACTGAAGCCCATCGGCAGAACATAGTCAGCAAACCACGCGGTCTCGCTCCATGTCGGCGTGAGAGCGGCGTGCAGACCGACCTTCTGCTCATCGCGCAACATTTCGATCCAGGAAAATCCGTCGGGATAAGTCCACACCGGATTGAACACGCGAGTGAAGTAGGCCTCGATGCGCCCCCGGCCTTCTTTCAAGAAATGTGGCAGCAGAAACGACATCTCGTGCGTGCACAGCGGCCACTCCGGCGGATAGAGCAATTCGTTCCAGCGCTTTTGCGGCGGCGGAGTCTTGAAGGTTTTCGGAACGAATTTGTTCCAGGCATTCAGATTGTGTCCGCCCGGCGTTCCGACCGAGCCCGTCAATACGTGCAACAGCATGAGCGCACGCGCCGGCTGCCAGCCGCCAAGATTGCCGGACGCGCTTCCGCGCCACAGATGGGAAGCAAAGCGGCTGCCGGCCGTCGCAATCTCGCGCGCAATCTTGACGATGATCTCGGCTTTGACTCCGCTTTCTTTCTCGGCAAATTCGGGGGTGAACTTCGCGTAGTGCCTTTTGAGCGCATCGATCGCCGCGTTGAAACTTTGCCCCCGCGCGCTGAATCCGTCAACTTCCAATTCTTCCCAGTTCGTCCAATTCTTTACGAACTCGGCGTCGTACCGATTCTCGTCGAGAATGACCTTCGCCATCGCGAGCAACAGGGCGCCTTCAGTGCCCGGATAACTCGGTAGCCAGTAATCGGCCATGCTGGCGGTGTTCGAGAGCCGAGGGTCGACGACCGCCAGTTTCGCGCCCGCCATTTTTCCTTCAATGATGCGCTGCGCATGGGGATTGAAATAATGACCCGACTCCAGATGCGCCGACAGCAAAAGGATGAAGCGCGCATTGGCGTGGTCGGGCGATGGACGATCCGCGTAATGCCAAAGCAAGTATCCAAGGCGCGCCGAAGACGAACAAACGTTCGTGTGCGAGTTGTGGCCATCGATGCCCCAAGCCTGGAGCGTGCGCTCCATGATGAAGTCATGCCCGGGACGGCCGACGTGATACATCACCTCTTCGCCGCGATTTTCCTGAAATGCTTTGCGAATGCGCGCGCCGAAAGTTTCCAGCACTTCATCCCAACTCGTTCGCGCCCACTGGCCTGAACCGCGCGGGCCGGAGCGCTTCATGGGATAAAGAATGCGATCTGGGTCGTGAATCTGATTGATAGTCGCCGGGCCCTTGGCGCAAAGGCGGCCACGGCTCGCGGGATGCATGGGATTGCCTTCGAACTTTTCGATCTTTCCTGTGTTCTTGTCGACGTAGGCCAATAGCCCGCACGCCGATTCGCAGTTGAAGCAAACTGTCGGAACAATCTGAAAGTGCTTTTCAACGCGCCGCGGCCACTGTTCCGGATCGTATTCAACCCAGTCGTCCCACTTCTCGACCGGCGGACAGAAAGCAAGATGGCTGCCCTCGCGTTTAAAATCGGTCATTACAGAATCTCCATAAGCGAATTCATCAGCTGTTCGGCACGCTCTGCCCGGCCATCACAAAGCACCATTCGAAAATCAAAAGTCCCGCCAGCGCAAGGACCGCTGCCAGGCCATCGGCAATCGCATTGTGCGGCGCGGCCAGCATAATAAGCATGGCGCTAGCCCGCCCACCGCAACCGCTCCCACCCAGAACGCACTAGAAAAAGGTCCGTGCGTAATCAGTCGGGCCGCGTAGCGCGAATTGTCAGTCGTGTGCGGCATGGCCATCTCGCCCAGCATCATCAACAGGTGCAGTCCGAGAGTGATGATCAAGGCCGGGACGGCAAATACCCTCGCCGCGTTCGATCCGCCTAAAACATTCGGAAGCAGCGCCAGCACCGCCGACCCGCACATCAACGCCTGCACAATCAAATGTGCCGGCAGCAGCGGCGTCTGCCAAAGATCACGGCCTTCGCACTGTCCGAAAAGAAATGCTGTGTAAGCGGCTGCGCCGAATCCGACCAGACCGTAGGCCAAAGCAAAACCGACGTAACTGTCGAAAATCCCGCGACCGCGGCCAGCCAAAACACGCTGCACAATCCGCTATAGCCGATCAGAATAAACGCCCCACGCGCCAGCCACGACTTGCTCTGCGGCGTAAACACTACGCGGAGGAATCTTGCTTTGTGCTCCAGATCGCAGATGAGCAGCACCGTAGTCAGCGCAGTAAACAAAAGAGCAATCGTCGCCAGTGCGATATCGCGCGCGCGGTCGCCCGTCAGCCGTCCCAGCGCCATGGCAATTGCCGGAATGGCCAGCACTCCCGAGCCAATCGACTTGGTCCAGCAATACGCAGGAACCTGCCACCCCCACGGGCGCGCGTGGCCCACGTCATAAGCCGCGAGTGCATTTGGCTGAAGCAGCGGGCTATCCGCCGGATAGACCGCCCCACCACCGTGCAGCGCCGCATTGCGCTGCGAGAACATATAAAAAGGTTCATGCCGCGCCGCCGTGGGGACAATTGCTGCCTCGTCCGCATCGATGTAATAAAGCTTCGGCTGAGTTCCCTGCTCGGGCCGGCGCACCCGCACTGTCTCGCGCGCGACGAGCTGCGAAATTTCGCTGGACTGATCGCTCAAGTCCCCGGCAATAATCGCGTGTTCCGGGCAAACAATCACGCATGCCGGCTCCAACCCGACCTCCGTGCGATGGGCGCAGAAGTGGCACTTGGCCGCCGTGCCCTCGTCAGGATCGATGTAAATCGAATCGTACGGACAAGCTTGCATGCAGGCCTTGCAGCCAATGCAGCGGTCGGAGTTGAAATCGACGATACCGTCCTTGCGACGGTACATGGCGGTGGTCGGGCAGATGGTGACGCAGGGTGGCTTCTCGCAGTGATTGCAGCGCGTGACCTGAAACACCCGACGGGTATTGGGATACGCGCCCTTCTCGACGTACTTCACCCACGTACGGTTGACGCCAAGCGCAACGTGATTTTCGGTTTTGCACGCGACGGTACACGCATGGCAGCCGATACATTTGCGGTTATCGATGACGAACCCGTATTTCATCAGTGGTACCGGCCCAAGGCTTTCTCAGCGTTCTCCGTGGTTTTTTCTCTGCGGCCTCTGCGATCAATAGCTTTTAGTCGAGCATCCAGCGAGACTCACCCCTAAATCTGATAATCGATATCCTCAATAATTCTCTGAATCGACGCCGAGAGAGGCTCATGTTGCGACTCAACCCCTTCTAACTTTTGCACGCGATCGCGCAGCTTATTGACCTCGCCAGCCACCGCCGCCAGCGCCTCCGACAGCGGATCATTGATCTGCTTCGGATCGGTAATGACGACGCGTTTGCCCTCGCGAAAAATAATGTGCCCCGGCACCCCAACCACCGTCGAATCGTCCGGCACATTGCGGAGCACCACGGAACCAGCGCCAATCCGGCAGTTTCGGCCGACGGTAATATTGCCCAGAATTTTGGCGCCGCCACCGACCACCACACTGTCCATCAACGTGGGATGCCGCTTGCCATGCTCCTTGCCGGTACCGCCCAGCGTCACACCCTGATAGAGCGTAACATCGTCGCCGACGGCCGCAGTTTCTCCGATCACAACGCCCAGGCCATGATCGATAAAAACGCGCCGACCGATCTCCGCTCCCGGATGAATTTCGATGCCAGTCAGCAGGCGCACAACCTGCGAGAGCCAGCGGGCCAGTAAATAAAATCCGTGCAGCCAGAGCCAGTGATTGATGCGATGAAACCAGACGGCATGCAGGCCAGAGTAGCAGAGATAAACTTCCAGCCGCGAGCGCGCCGCCGGATCGCGATCGAGCACGGTTGCGACGTCTTCGCGAATATGCGACAGCAAACTGGGCATGCTTCAGTCCGGAAGCTGCGCTGTGGGAATTTGCAGCGCCTGGTTCCGCAGCCCCTCGAAGAGAATACTACTCAAGTAGCGCTCGCCGAACGAAGGCAGAATCACGACAATCAATTTGCCCGCATTTTCCGGACGCCGTGCGACCCTCAGAGCCGCCACCACCGCCGCTCCGGAAGAAATGCCAACCAGCAATCCTTCTTCCAGCGGTAGCCGGCGCGCCATGTCAATCGATTCGTCGTTCGTGACGGTGATGACTTCATCGATGTAGTCGCGCCTCAAGATGCTGGGTACGAACCCAGCGCCAATTCCCTGAATTTTGTGCGGCGCGGGTTTGCCGCCCGAGAGTACCGGGCTGTCTGCCGGTTCCACGGCAATGGCTTTGAACGCCGGCTTTTTGGACTTGATGTATTCGCTCACGCCTGTGATCGTGCCGCCCGTGCCCACGCCCGAAATCAGATAGTCGATGCGGCCGTCGGTGTCTTCCCATATCTCAGGACCGGTGGTTTCGAGATGGATCTTGGGATTTGCCGGATTGTCGAATTGCTGAAGCATGTAGGCGTTGGGAGTCGAGGCCAGCAATTCGTTCGCTTTGAAAATCGCGCCCTTCATCCCGCGCGGCCCAGGAGTCAAAACAATCTCCGCTCCCAAGGCCAGCAGTAGCACGCGCCGCTCCAAACTCATCGTGTCCGGCATGGTGAGAATGAGCTTGTATCCTTTCACCGCGGCCACAAACGCCAGCGCGATCCCGGTATTCCCGCTCGTCGGTTCGATCAGCACAGTCTTGCCAGGTGTGATTTTTCCCGCGCTCTCGGCCGCCGCAATCATGCTCACGCCGATACGGTCCTTCACACTGCCCAGCGGATTCTGGCTCTCCAGCTTCCCAACTACTTCAGCGACGCAGCCTTGAGTCACGCGATTCAGGCGCACCAGCGGCGTGTGCCCGATCAATTCGGTCACATTATTCGCAATCTTCATAGGTTTCTCTCCGTGATCTCCGCGTCCGCTCGGCACCCTCCGCGGTTAAGGGCTTTTCATTCGATGCCTAGCCGGAACCCCGAGGTTTCCGCCGTCCCACGCGCGCCAAAATGCGCCGCACCTTCTTTGGGGAGATCGACAGCCGCGTCGCTACACGCGATACTTTTCTCCCCTCGCGTTCAAACACGCGCGCAATCACGATCTCAGCAAATTCGTCGCTGATCTGACGAAACGACTTGCTGCCAACCGATCCTTGCGACCACGCCTTCAGCGCCGGATCGACGCTCCCTTTGTGAAGGAATTTGGCGCGCAGCATCTGCATGTCCTTCCAGATGCTCTCTGGCTGAGTGTCTCCGCACGTGGCCCGCGCCAGATCATAGGATTCGCGCGCCGCATCCAGGTTGTCGAAAAAAGAATTGCACTGCGTAAAGCCCTGCCACAAGTATGCCGTCGAAAGCAGCAGATGATGTTGCGTATGCTTGGCCAGGTCGATCGCCTCCTGACTGAAGTCAAACGCGCGGCGCGCATGATTGCCGGGATCAGAGCCACCGCCAATTTCTTCCTCTACCTTCGCATTCTCGATCATGCACTGCAAGATGCGCGCGCGCCCCATCAGAATGTAGTCGTGCTTCTCCTCCGCGAGTCGATATGCTGAGGACGATTCTTCCTCCGCTCTCTGAAAGTCGCCGTTATCCAGATGAATGTAGGCGGCGTTCAGATACACCGTGCCGCTCCCATGATGATTGGGACGTTGCCGATAAATCGCCTGCGCCGCGGCCAGATGATCGAGCGCTTCGCGGCGCAACTGGGACAGCCGCCGCCGATAGCTTGCACCGGTCGACCCCGCGGACATCTTCGCTTCTGCGGCTCCATTGGCGGCGCCACTCTTTTTCCCGCGGCGCTGGACGAAGTCTTTCGCCGCCGCTGCGCATCAGCGTCGATTCGTCTCTGGATTTGCAGCGCAATCCCGCGCTTGGCCAGCGCCATATTTGCCAGCGATCGCGCCAGATTCGGATGCTGCGGATCGCGCTTGCGATAATGCTCAATTGCGTTCTCAAAGAGCTCAATCGCTTTATCGAAGCGTCCTTCCCGGCGCGCCATGCGCCCGTAAAATGACTGAATGTTGCCCAGCGTTACGTAATCGTCAGTGGATCGCAGCTCATTTTCGGCGATCTCTGAAACGCGCACCGCCTCTTTCCATTTCCCCTGCTGAAATAAAATCCAGCCCTCGAGCACCTGCATCACGGCCGCCATGCGCGGGCTTTCGAGCTCCAAGGCAAGATCCCTGCCCTTCCCGGTAAAGACGAGTGCCTCGTCGTAATCGCCCCGCCGCCGCAGGCAGCGTCCCTTCCAATAGTAGGCAATCGCCAGCAGAAAGCGGTTATCAAGCTCCTCCGGCATTCCGAGCACAAAATCGAAATGCGGAATCGCCGTTTCCATCGCCTCATCGGCCATCGCGACCATTCCCTCGGTCATGTCGGAGGCAAAGATATTCAGAAATTGAAAGGTGAGAGCGCGACGAAAAGCGCTTTAGCAATTCTTTGATCGGAGGGGAGGCAGCGAATCCAATGTCGCTCCAGATGGCAACCAGCGCCAGCAATCGTGCGGCATTCGGCTGATGCGAATCGATCACCGCAATCATATCCTGATGCGCGCGCAGGCAGGCGAGACCGCGCTCGATTTCACGCGCCGCAACGTGGTCTTGCAACTGCGAGAGCAGCCCCGCGTCGATGTGCGCTATAGCAGGAGAATCCCGGCGTGCCGACATGCCTAACGTTCTAGTTCAAAATGTTGTTCTAGTCCAATAAATCATAACTGGCCAGCGTCAGGAACTCTGGACATTCCCCGGCGGTCATCATCCCTTCAAGCACCTGCGCAGCCTGCTTTAGCCGCCCGTCGCCGCTGGTGTCCTTGACCTGCAATTCGGCAGCACGCTCCCGAATGATTTGCTTCACCATCTCCGGCGTCACGCTCCGGCCATCGCTGAGCCGCGCTCCATGCCGCACCCATTGCCAAACCTGCGCGCGCGAAATCTCGGCGGTCGCCGCGTCTTCCATCAGGTTGTAAATCGGCACGCAGCCATTTCCCCGCAGCCACGACCACACATATTGCAGCCCCACGTCGATATTCCAGCGCAAGCCTTTTTCCGTGATCTCGCCCTTTGGAACCTCCAGCAAGTCCTTCGCGGTCACGGGCCGGTTGGTGCGCGGCTTCGCAATCTGATTTGGCTCTGGCATGTACTTGTCGAAAATATCCTTGGCAATCGGAACGAGGCCGGGATGCGCCACCCAAGTTCCATCGTGTCCCGCCTGCACCTCGCGCAGTTTGTCTTTTCGTACTTTTTCCAGCGCCTCTTCATTCGCGGCCGCATCATTGCGAATCGGAATCTGCGCCGCCATCCCGCCCATGGCGTGAATGCCGCGCCGGTGGCAGGTCTGAATCAGCAACTCAACATAGGAGGCGAGAAAATGGCACTCCATCGTGACCAGCGAACGGTCGGGCAGTACAAACTCCGGATGCGCGCGAAACTTCTTGATGAAACTGAAAATGTAATCCCAGCGCCCGCAGTTCAGGCCCGAGGAATGCTCGCGCAACTCGTAGAGAATCTCATCCATCTCAAACGCGGCCAGAATCGTCTCGATCAGAACCGTCGCGCGGATCGTTCCGCGCGGAATGCCCATCTCGTCCTGGGCGAAGCAGAACACATCGTTCCAAAGCCGCGCCTCCAGATGGCTCTCCATCTTCGGCAAATAGAAATAAGGTCCGGTTCCCTTTGCGATCAGCGCGTGCACATTGTGAAAAAAGTACAACCCGAAATCGAACAGCGACGCCGAAATCGGCCGCCCGTCCACCAGGAAATGTTTTTCATCGAGGTGCCATCCACGGGGTCGCACCACCAGCGTCGCGGGGTTCAGGCCCACCTCGTACCGTTTTGCCCTCCGGACTGACGTATTGAATCGTTCCGCGCACCGCGTCGCGCAGATTCTGCTGGCCCTTCAATATTGTTTTTCCAGGTCGGCGAATTCGAGTCCTCGAAATCCGCCATGAAAACACTGGCGCCCGAGTTCAGGGCGTTGATGATCATCTTGCGCTCGACCGGGCCGGTGATCTCCACGCGGCGATCGGAAAGGTCCCTCGGAATCGGCGCAACCTTCCAATCGCCGCTCCGAATCGCCGCTGTCTCCGGTAGAAAGTCCGGACGCCAGTCGCCGTCCAGTTTCTGCTGGACAGTCCGGCGCCGCGCCAACAGTTCCTGCCGGCGTCCTTCGAATCGGGCCGCCAGTTTCGACAAAAAAGCCTGCGCCTCGGCGCTAAGAATGTCGGTCTGGGTCTGTTTTTCGAGTACAGTGATTTCCAAGGGAGTGCCCTCCGAATTAGATCACCACAAGTTTACGCCTGAGGACGGCCGCACAACCACGCTAGTCCCTTCGCCAAGCTACGCGAGTCCCCACTGGGTCAATTTGACCCACTAGGCCACTGCGGACAGCCCGATTTGTGCAGAAATCGCGATTCGGGGTCTACTGCCTATGGACGCAACGTCCGGAGCGCAAAATTGTTGAGAGGGGCAACGCGATGACAACTTCGAATTCTTCCAACCGGCAATCCAGCTACATCGACGACTCAATCCTGGATCCGGGATACAGCTTCGGCATGACCGCCGCCTCGGCTCTTTACTATCCGTCGTTGGCTGGCAATTGCTGGGATGACGAACTGCTGCCGTCGGGAGACTAGGACCGCGGCGCTCCTCGACCGACTAATGTTGGCCTGCGCGACGGACTTCCAGCTTTGTCACGCCCTGCCCCCGGCCCGGACTTCCGGCCCCGCGTCGTTCCAGCCAAAATCTCCAACGGAGGAGTAAAGTCTTGTTCAGCGTTGAGAGCCAGGAAACTACCATGACGATTTTAGAGCAACAGGTCTCGGCCGCCAGGATTGGTTCGCAGAATCCCCGCTTCGACGGAATCATCCGTCTCTACTCCCCGCGTCAGGTCGCCGAGCAGCAAGGCACGATCACGGGCGATTACACGGTTGCGCGCGAGGCAGCCGAAGCCTTCTACACACGGTTGCGCCAGCTCTTCGAAGAGCGCAAGCAGATCACTACCTTCGGCCCCTACTCGCCGGGCCAGGCCGTAATGATGAAGCGCATTGGGATGGAAGGCATTTATCTCGGCGGCTGGGCCACCTCCGCCAAAGGATCTCTCGCAGAAGATCCGGGACCGGATTTAGCGAGCTATCCACTCAGCCAGGTGCCAGACGAAGCTGCCGGACTGGTGCGCGCTCTTCTCACCGCCGACAAGAACCAGCACTTTACGCGCGCGCGCATGACCGAAGAACAACGCCAGGCCACGCCCGTCGTCGACTTCCGGCCGTTCATCATTGCCGACGCCGACACCGGTCACGGCGGAGACGCGCATGTCCGCAATCTGATCCGCCGCTTTGTCGAAGTCGGCGTGCCGGGCTATCACATCGAAGATCAGAAACCGGGCGCCAAAAAGTGCGGCCACCAGGGCGGCAAGGTGCTTGTCGCCGCCGACGAGCAGATCAAGCGCCTCAACGCCGCCCGCCTTCAGCTCGATATCATGCGGCGTTCCGGGCATCATTGTGGCCCGCACCGACGCCGAGTCTGCCACCTTCATCGAGAGTCGCAGCGACGAGCGCGACCAGCCCTTCATCCTCGGCGCTACCAACATCGATCTACCGAGTTACAAGGCCGGCTATCTCGCCATTCTGCGCAAGCTCTATGAACTGGGCGTCGATGAGGTTCGCGGCCACATGCTTTTTGCGCTGTCCGAGATCGAGTACAAGGCGGCCTTCGATTGGCTGGAGCGGGTCGGGCTCATGTCCATCATCACCGAGCGTGCTCCCGCGCTCAGAAGTATGACCGCCACCGATCTTGACGCCGCGCTCGACAAGATCGACACGCGCTTTGTGGAGCTCTGGCGAGCCGAAGCCGGCATGATGAGCTACGGCCGCGCGGTCGCCGAGCTGCTGGAATTCCGCACCGCCGAGGGCGAGCGCTTCGAGATGACCGTCGAGGAATGGCTCGCCTTCGCGAGCCGGGCATCTCTCTACGAAGCACGCGAGCGCGCAAAGTCGATGGGCATCCACGTAATCTGGGATTGCGAGCTGCCCAAGACTCCCGAAGGCTTCTATCACATCCAGGCTGGCATCGATTACGCCATCGCCAAATCACTCGCGGTCGCGCCTTTCGCCGACCTGCTGTGGATGGAAACCAAGACGGCCGATCTCGAAGATGCCGCCAAGTTCGCCCACGCCATCCACGCTGCAGTTCCCCGACAAGATGCTGGCCTACAATCTCTCGCCCTCGTTCAGCTGGGATACGACCGGCATGAACGATGAGCAGATGAAGCGCTTCCCGGAGGAACTCGGGAAACTCGGCTTCGTCTTCAACTTCATTACCTACGGTGGCCACCAGATCGACGGCTTGGCTGCCGAGGAGTTTGCCACCGCCCTGAAGCAGGACGGGATGCTCGCGCTGGCCCGCCTCCAGCGCAAGTTCAGGCTGCTGGAGTCGCCGTACCGGACGCCGCAAACGCTGGTCGGTGGCCCGCGCCTCGACGCCGCATTGATGGCATCGTCAGGACGAACCGCGGCAACCAAGGCGATGGGCAAAGGTTCCACGCAATTCCAACACCTGGTCCAAACCGAAGTCCCGACCAAGCTGCTCGAAGAGTGGCTGGCGGAGTGGAGCAAGCATAACCACTACGCTGAGAAAATTCGAGTACGGCTGCGTCCGCACACCGCCGGCTCGGAGCTGCTGGAACTGAGCGTGTATGAACGAGCCCAGCGGCGAAAAACTGGCTAACATCGTCTTCGCCTATATCCAGGATCGGCGCGGCCGTCACATTCTCTCCGTGCGCGACTCGAACACCCTGGCGCCGGTCCGCAAGAAGCGGCTGATGACGATTGCCCAACTCTTTCTCATTCACCGCTATAACGCCAGCTCGGTGCACTACGTCACGCCGACCGAAGACAACGAGTTTCAGACGCAAAGAATGAAAAGCGTGGGGATATTCTCCGATGTGTCCACCGAGATTGGGCAAATCATCGTGGCCCAGGTCAGCAAAGAACGCGTCGCGGAACTGCTCAATCCTGACCGCGTACTTCTGCTGGAGATGATTCGCAAAACGTCGCCTGCGTCGACCGCCTCCTCAAAGGAGGAGTCAGACGAATTGATGCCGTCGGGAGATTAAGTTCTGCTCCGCTGATTTGCACCAATTTACGCGGATCAATATCTCAATTTTAATTCTTTTGCACTTCAGTCTCGTTCTTCACGCCCGTTTGGCGCGGAGGGTTGCGAGATCGCCGCGCAAAATGTGTTAGATTGGAAATCGGTGGGGCGCGTAGCTCAGTTGGTAGAGCAACGCCCTTTTAAGGCGTGGGTCGCAGGTTCGATTCCTGCCGCGCTCACCAATTTAGAGATCAGCTTCCAGCGGCCCTCGCGAGAGGGCCCAAATATTTTGGTACCTGCCAAACGCGGTACACTCGGCATCCATGAAGTATCCACGATTGTCGGCGGCGGTAGTTGCATTCACGCTAGGCACGATGTCGTTATCCTTCGTAACCCTGGCTCACGCTAAAAAGAAGTCCGCCATTCCCACCGTACGCTGGACAGCCGGCGCTACCGGGTGCACGTTTGAGCGCGGAACTGACGGCCGCGAGCGCTGGACGATGAGCGACAAAGATTTTGATATGACAATGCTCGTGGACTCTCAGGAGCTTGCCAAGAGCCTCCACCACGGCTTCTATCGTGTATTCGCGGTGTACCTGGTGGTGACTTATAAGGGCACCGTTAATTTTGAGTTTCCGGCGGACTTGCGGCTGGAGTATGTGCGTCATCACGACGTCATCGAGCACCTGATGGATCCCGCCATGCTTCAGAATCGTTTGCAGAACGACCTGGATTCGAAGGTCTTTGAAACCGAGCGCCAGATTAAGAAGCATCCGGAGTTGAAAGAAGAAAAAACTGCGCGCCTGCGGATCGATGAAAAAGAAGGCGCGGAGTTCATCGAATTCCTGACGACGCAATACCTTTCGTCCGCCATCCTCAACTCCGGCAATCCGGAAACACACGGTTGGGTCCTGTTTCCCACGCGGAACAAATGGATTGGCCCGTGGAAAGAACGCGAGGACTTCATGCTCGCCATTTATATGAAGGACAGAGTGTGGCAGTTTCCCTTTCTCGCTCCCGCCTCCGCCCGCCGACTTGATCCTGCGCAAGCCGGAAAATTAGCGCGGCTTTTTGTTTGTCGCTTTGCGAACATTTTTGAAATTTCCCATGGAAGGAATGTGCTACAGTCCGTGCTCATGGAAACGGCTCCGAAGCCCACCTCCGAAACGAAATCCGCCGCCGTGCTCTACTGCCCCGTGTGTGCGGTCGAAGTCACCGACCCGCTGACGTGCGGCGACTGCTCGGCCGTCATTTGCCGACGGTGCGGAACACCCCTCGAATCTTCCGATGAACTGGCGATGGGCTGACCCGCGTTCTGCGTTCTGACATGACTCCATGAATCCCGTGACCCCGGCCCCCGGAATAGAAAAATCGACCGAGCAACCGAGCCTTGTCCGCGGGTTGAGTCTGCTCGACTCCGTGTTGCTGCTGGTGAGCGGCATCATCGGCTCTTCCATTTTCCTCACGGCCAAAGATATTGCCGGCCCGCTTCCCAACACCAAACTGTTTTTTCTGGTTTGGGCCCTCGGCGGAGCGATCTCGCTCTGCGCGTGCGTGGCCTTCGCGGAACTCGGTTCGATGTTCCCCGACTCCGGGGGCCAGTACATTTACCTGCGCGAAGCCTACGGCGACCTGCCGGCGTTTCTCTATGGCTGGATGCTGTTCGCAGTAGCCAACGGCGGCACGATCGCGGCGCTATCCGTGGCATCGGCGGCATACATGGGCAACATTATTCCCGCCATCTCGCAGGATCGCGTTATTTTTTCCGCGATCGGCATTGTCTTCACCCGGGCGCGTCTGGTCGGCCTCATTCTGATCGTCATTCTCACTTACGTGAACGTCGTCGGCCTGCGCTGGGGCGCGCTTCTCCAAAATGTTTCCACTTGGACGAAATTCATCGCGATGGCTCTGTTCGTTGGACTCGGATTCGCGATTGGAAAAGGACACTGGTCGAACTTCAGCGCGCAGGCGCCCGGCGGATTGACTGTGGGCTTAAGTCCCGGACAGCTCATTTCGGCGCTGGGCGTTGGATTGATCGCAGTCTTCTGGGCTTACGACGGATGGGTTTACATCACCTGGGTCGCGGGCGAAGTAAAAGATCCAAGGCGGAATGTGCCGCTCGCCATGGTCCTGGGTGTCCTCGTCGTAGGCGTGATTTACATCGCGATGAATATGACGTACGTTTACGCGATGCCGCTCAGCGAGGTGGCTAAGCATGAAACCATCGCGCACGCAGCCGCAGCCGTCTTGTTTTCGCCGCGCGCCGCGTTTTGGCTCTCCGCGATGATCGCGGTTTCATGCTTTAGCGCCGCCGCAACCTGCACGCTCTCCGGCGCTCGCGTCTATCTTGCCATGGCACAGGACGGCGTCTTCTTTCGCCGCATGGCGATCATTCATCCGAAATGGCGGACGCCCGCTTTCAGCCTGATCGGACAGGGCGTCTGGGGAGCCGTTCTGACCCTGACCGGCCATTACGACGATCTCTACACCTTTGCGATCTTCGGCATGGTGCTTTCCTACACGCTCACGGTCGTAGCGCTCTTCGTTCTGCGGCGGACGAAACCCGAAATTCCGCGATCCTATCGCTGCACCGGATACCCCTGGCTGCCCGCGATTTATGTCCTGGTCGGAGGCGCGTGGACTCTGAACACCATTATCACGCGCCCCATCCAGTCCCTCATTGGCCTGGGCATCATTCTGCTGGGCGTGCCGGGCTATCTCTATTGGAAGAAGAAGAACCGTATAACAGTCGCCAAGGGTTAATCTCGGGTTCGGGCAATCACGCGAAAATTCCCGCTCAAAGAGTGTAGTTCTTTGCCCCACGCCTTACCCTAACGTTTCAAACCATGCCGCCAACGCTGCGGTTTGGTGCTATAGTTCTGCCACCATTCCCCTCTGGAATCGGTCCCCCGCAAGGAAGGCTTACTATGACTACGCATCGATTTGAGGCTACGTTTCATAAAGCTTTCGTCGTTTTCGCGACGGCGGTAATTCTCAGCGCCGTCTCACACGCGGCGGCTTACAAAAAGGTCTACAGCTTCGCAGGCGGTTCGGATGGCAGAGATCCCGCATCTCCGTTGACTTTCGACTCTGCTGGAAACGCCTACGGCACGACAGCTGCAGGCGGCGACTTCGACCTCGGCACAGTCTTCATGCTCACACCTTCCGGCGAAGAGCAGGTTCTCTACAGCTTTCAGGGAGGCGGAGACGGCTCCGATCCTCATGGCGGCGTGATCCTTGACTCTGACGGCAATCTCTATGGCACGGCCGTTGCCGGCGGTTCCGGCGGCATTTGTGCGGGCGATGGTTGCGGAGTCATTTTCGAGTTGAAAACGTCGGGTGGCACCTGGACCTTGAACACGCTCTACAACTTCACCGGCCTCGACGACGGCTTTGGTCCCGGCAGTCCGCTAGTCTTCGACGGCGCTGGGAATCTTTACGGCACAGCGCCCGACGGCGGGGCCAACTCCGAAGGCGTAGTTTTTGAACTCTCCCCGACAAAAGACGGTTGGCAACAGAAGGTGATTCATGCCTTCACTGGCGGCAAGGATGGCGCGGTCGGGTCGCTCGGCGCGCTGCTTCTGGATGCGGCGGGCAATCTTTATGGGACAACTGAACTGGGGGGCCCCGCCGGAGCTGGCTCGGTGTACAGGCTCTCGCCTAGCGGTCATGGCTCATGGAAGACGACAGTGCTCTATGACTTTCAAGGCATGCCGGATGCCGCATACCCCTATGGCGGCTTGATTTCCGACGCGGCCGGAAATCTCTACGGCACTACTTATTTTGGCGGCGCAAGCGGAGTTGGTACGGTCTTCCAACTGACGGCGGGCCCCAACGGAACGTGGCAGGAAAATATCCTGTACAACTTTCAGGGAGGGACCGACGGAAGTTTCCCGACATCCACTCTCCTTTTCGATTCGAGCTTCAGACTCTACGGCACGACATCTACGGGAGGCCGTCCGTCGTGCGACTGCGGCACGATCTTCAGCATGAAGCTTTTCCGCGGCCACTGGAAAGAAAAACTGCTGCATCATTTCGGGGTAAGGCGTGACGGTTCCTATCCCATTTACGGTTTGACTTTTGATGCGGCGGGCAATCTTTACGGCACGACACCGGTGGGAGGCGCAAACGGCCAAGGCCTGGTGTTTCGAGTAACGCCCTAGCGGGAATTTATGCGAAAAGTTCAGGTCGCACGTCGCATCCCCGTCATCGCTGCAACTGAACTGCCCCAGGTTTCTGCCTCCATTGATAGAAGCATAGTTTTGTCTTCGAAAGGAAAGTGTCTATGTCACGTTCTGTAAGCCGAGCGCTGCTCTCGATGCTCCTGCCCGCATTCATTGTCGTGCTCTCGGAAGCGGGCCACGCCCAGCAGCACATCACTGGAACCTTGCCCGACGGCGCCAATTACGTGATGGACGTTCCCGTAAATTGGAATGGCACTCTTCTGCTTTACAGTCACGGCTACACTGCTCCCGGATCGCAGCTGGTAGCGTACGACGCCGGCGATGGGTCCACGGCCACCTTCTTGCTCGAGAGCGGGTACGCGCTAGCTGGTTCGTCCTACTCGACCACCGGATGGGCGGTGCACGAGGCTCTGCCGGATCAGGTTGCAACGCTCGACGTTTTTGAGTCCATGTTTGGCACCCCCAAGACAACCATCGCCTGGGGACACTCCATGGGCGGCATTATCACCGCCGGGCTCGTGCAGCAATATCCCGATCGTTTCGCGGGCGGAATGCCGATGTGCGGAGTGGTCGCCGGCGGCGTTGGCTTCTTCAACGAAATGCTCGACGCGGCATTCGCGTTCAATACACTGGTAGCGGGCAATAGCCTCCAGCTCGTCAACCTCACCGACCCGCTTACCGACTACAACAACGCAGAAGGATGGCTTGGTTATGCTCAGGGATCTGCACAAGGACAGGCTCGCATTGCGCTGACGGCTGCCATGGTCGACGTGCCGGGGTGGTGGGACCCGGGGACTCCGCCGCCGGCTTCAACTGACTATGCCACTCAGGAGGTCAATCAGTTTTATTGGCTGGCCTATGACGTTTTTCCATTCGCGTTTTACTATCGCTCGGAACTCGAAGGACGGGCGGGAGGAAACCCTTCGTGGAACACGGGCGTTAACTACTCCAAACAGTTGCAACGATCGCTTGACAATACACAGGTGCAGGCCTTGTACAAAGCAGCCGGACTCAGCCTGTACGGTGATCTCAACACGCTGGCAAAGACTCCGAGAATTACGCAGGACACGAATGCCGAGAACTACCTGATCCAGAACATCATCTTCAACGGCCAGATTCCGGGCCCCATGCTCGCTTTGCACACCGACGGCGACGGATTGGTTCCGGTGGAAGACGAGCAGGCTTACCTGGCCACGGCGACCGAAGCTGGGAACAAGGCATTAGTCCGAGATGTGTTCGTCCATCGCGCTGGACATTGCACATTCACGCCCGCGGAGACGGTGGCGGCGGTAGAAGCGCTCTTCACTCGCCTGAATACTGGGAAATGGAAAGGACTGGGCATTAACGCGTTACAGAACGCCGCAATCGCACTGGGGCCTTACTACAATTACCTGTACCTCAACGACCAGTACGTGTACACCTCTCCAGCTTTTGAGAAGTACAAATCGCCGAAGTTTCTGCGGCCATTTGACGCGTTCAGCCAGTAGCCGGCTTAGAAAGTCCGCTGGTTTTAGCCGCGGACCTATGTCATCCGCGTAACCGATGCTGGAAGCACCGCAAACCATCCGCCCGGAGAGGGTTTTAGGCGGGTTCATGGGTTGACAAGTGCGCAAGAACAGTACAAACTTCTGCACGCCGCTCGGCCGGCAGACTCACAAAGCGTCGGTTGGGGCCCGTTTTCTCATTTCCGCAAGAAGGAGATTCCTATGTCCACGGCAGCCAGAAGAGCGCTATTTGCCTCAGTTGTAACTGCGTTAGTCGTTTGGTTTGCGGGAAGCGCGGCGGCGCAACAACATATCACCGGCACACTGTCGGATGGCGCAACCTACGTGATTGATGTGCCGGCTAGTTGGAACGGCACGCTTCTTCTTTACAGCCATGGGTACGTAGCGCCCGGAAGCTCCAACCCGGCCCAAGACGTGGGCGACCCTCTCACCGGTGCTTACTTGCTGGCGGCCGGATATGCGCTGGCAGGCTCGTCTTACGCATCGACAGGCTGGGCGGTTCAGCAAGCCGTTCCCGATCAGATTTCGACGCTCGCCGTATTTCAGTCGGATGTCGGCACTCCGACCACCACCATCGCTTGGGGACATTCCCTAGGAGGCATGATCACCGCGGCACTGGTGCAGGAGTACCCGACGCAATTTAATGCGGCGCTCCCCATGTGCGGAGTCGTGGCCGGAGGAGTAGGCACCTGGAATCAGGCTCTGGATGCTGAGTTTGCGTTCAATACGCTGGTCGCGGGCGGGGCGCTGCAAGTCGTGGATATCAGTAATCCAACCGCGAATCTCACTGCCGCTGAGGTGTATCTCGCCGCGGCTCAATCCTCCCCACAAGGAAAAGCGCGAATCGCCTTGACGGCGGCCCTCGCCGATACCCCTGGTTGGTACGATCCCACTTCTCCCGAGCCCGCTGAAACCGACTACACCACTCGTGAGGCCAACCAGTTTTCGTGGATGCAAAACGTCGACTTCCCATTCGTGTTCGATTTTCGCGCCGAACTGGAAGGACGCGCTGGCGGTAATCCGTCGTTCAACAATGGCGTCAACTACATGTCGCAACTGAAGAAGTCCGTCAATTACGACGAGGTGCAGGCGCTTTATACCGCGGCTGGATTGGACCTGGCCGCTGATCTAGCGACGTTGAAAAAAGCCGCGAGAATACCCGCCGATCCCGGCGCTTTGACGTACCTTACAGAGAACGTCATTTACAATGGCGAACTGCCCTTCCCGGTGTTGACGATGCATACAACCGGCGATGGGCTCGTGTCCGTGCAAGACGAGCAAGCTTACGCGTCGGTGGTCAGCAAAGCGAAAGACAAACCCGAGCTGAAACAAATCTTCGTGCATCGAGCGGGCCACTGCGAATTCTCTCCCGCGGAAACGATTACCGCCCTGGAAACGCTGGAGCTGCGACTGAGCACCGGCAAGTGGAAAGACCTTACGCCGACCGACCTGAATAATGAAGCGAGCGCGCTAGGGGCGACATATAACGTGATCTTGGTGAACGGTAAGACGGTTGCGGCGTCGCCAGCCTTCGAGACCTATAAGCCGGCGAAATTCCTGCGGCCTTACGACGCGTTTACAAAGTAGAGGGGTCCTTAAACCGGCGTAGCCGTCTTCCGCTTGGGATTAAAGAATGGTAGCGGCACAACCGTCGCAGTAGTTTTCATGCGCTGGGCTTCGATCGTGAGTTCCATCTGAAGCTTCGTACCATTCTTCGCGTATTCCGTGCTTACGCTCGCCAGCGCAATCAGCTTTTTCAGCAGTGGAGAAAATGCGGTCGTAGTTGCCTTGCCGATCTGCCGATCTCCTGAATAAACAGGCACAGCCACGCGCGAAGCCTGGCTGGGCGCTGCCGGAGACAATCCGAATTTGTCGAACTGCTCCTCCACCTCCACCCAATCGACTTCTAAGCCCACCAACTGCCGCGCCACGCCATGCTTGTGGTCTCGCTCCAGTGCCCGTTTGCCGATGAAGTTTTCTTTTTCGAGATGCACCATCTTCCCGAAGCCAAGTTCATACGGCGAATATTTCTGCGAGGGGATCAGCGCCTTCTTCGAGCTAACGTAATCCACTTCAATCAACAACAGGCCTGCCTCCACGCGCGCCACGTCAAGCGCCAGCATTCCAGCGGCGTGGATGTCGAACTGCTTTCCGTTATCCATCAACGCGTCCCAGACTTTTACGGCCTCGTTCGACGGAATCCAAACTTCGTAGCCAAGATCGCCTGTATATCCAGTGCGTGAAATATCCACCGGCACGCCAGCAATCTTGCCGCTCGTCTTACGGAAATATTTCAGGTTGGCAATGTCGGCCTCGGCAACGCTCTTCAGCAGTTTGGCCGACGCCGGCCCCTGCAACGCCAGCGCCGCCGTCTGCTCCGAGATGTCTTCGATCTGAACATCCATGTTCAGGCCGTTCTGCCGGAACCAGCGCAGGCTCGGATCGGCCGCCGTCCAACGATATTTATTTTCTTCGAGGCGCGTGATCGTGCCATCGTCGATGACCTTGCCCTCTTCATCGCACCAGCAGGCATAAATCACCTGCCCCACCGCAACTTTGTTGACGTCGCGCGTGACGACGCGGTTGACGAGCTTGGTCGCATCTTTGCCGGTGACCAGATATTTGTAGAGCGGTGAGATGTCGATCAGCGCGCAAGCATTGCGGATCGCGTTGTACTCGTGCTCATGATGCACCTCATACACGCTGACTGTGTAGAAGCCCGACCACTCGCGATAATTCAAGCTGTGGCAAAGCGCAAACGTTCTCTCATGAAAAGCGGTTCCGATGGGCAAAGCAACCTCGCTGTCGGTTTCCTCCGTGAGCCCCTGTGTACCCCGTGGCAGACGCGTTTTGTGGGCTTGGAAGAGAAGCTCAGAGATTGGAAATCCCGAAGCCGGATTATATGCAGCATCGTCGCTTCGAGCAAGGAAGTGCGATTCGGCGCGACAAGTTTGGACTTCTCAAATAGAATAAGAGGCTAATTTCCATGAGCCGATTGATCCAGTGGACCGTCCTCCCGAGTGGCCTCTGAGCCGCCCCAGTGGTATCGTACGTCTGCACTTTCTTGTCACCGAAGTTAGTTTTCCCACTCAATTGAAACTCATAGCGAGGAGCTAGAAGCCAGTGGCCGGTTCTCAGTATGACGCGATCGTGATCGGCGGAGGCCACAACGGCCTCACCAACGCCGCGTATCTTGCAAAGGCGGGAAAGAAAGTTCTCGTGCTTGAACGCCGTCAGGTTCTTGGCGGCGCGGCCTGCACGGAAGAAGTCTTTCCCGGCTTTAAGTTTTCGGTGTGCTCCTACGTGGTCTCCCTGCTGCGCCCGGAAATTATTCGCGACCTCGATCTCCCGCGCCACGGACTCGAAATTCTCCCCCTCGACGGGACCTTCACGCCGATGCCGAGCGGCGATTATCTCTGGCGGGTGAATGATCACGGCAAAACGCACCGCGAAATCGCCCGCCATTCGCGGGTCGACGCCGAGGCCTACGACGAATTCGGCAAAGCGATGCAGGCCATGTGCCGCTTCGTGAAGCCGATTCTCAGCATGATCCCGCCCGACCCCTCGACGCTCAATCCGCGCGAGCTGATGAAGCTGCTTTTTATCGGCCGCCGCTTTCAAGGCATGTCGAGCGAGGACAAATACAACCAGGTCCAGCTTATGACCATGAGCGCGATCGACTTCCTCGATCAGTGGTTCGAGACTGACGTGCTCAAGGCGACGATGTCCGCCTCGGGAATCATCGGCACGTTCCTCGGCGTGCGCTCGCCCGGGACGGCGTATGTTCTCCTCCATCACTACATGGGAGAAATTGATGGCGCCTTCCGCGCCTGGGGATTTGCGCGCGGCGGGACAGGCGCGATCTCCAATGCGATTGCGGACGCGGCGCGCGAAGCAGGAGTTGAGATTCGCACCGAAGCCGCGATAGCGCAGATACTCGTCAAGAACAGCCGCGCGCAAGGAGTCGTGCTCGCAAACGGAGATGAAATTCTGGCCGATATAATTTCCTCGAGCGTCGATCCGCGCCTGACTTTCACCAAGATGATCGAACCCGGACATCTGCCCGACGACTTCATGGACGGCGTGAAGCGCTACAAGTTCCGCGGCTCCTCGGGCAAAGTAAATATGGCACTCGACGGCCTCCCGAATTTCAAGTGTCTGCCCGGAGTGGGCGCGCACCTGCGAGGCGCGATGTCCGTCTCGCCGAGCGTCGAGTATATGGAGAAGGCCTACGACGAGGCAAAGTACGGCCACTGGTCCTCGCATCCTTACATTGACATGGTGATACCCACACTCACCGATACGTCGCTCGCGCCGCCTGGAAAACACATTCTGTCGTGCTTCGTGCAATACGCGCCCTACAAGCTCGCGCCCGGTCTCGACTGGGACACGGAGAAAGAGAAATTCGGCGACAACGTCGTCAACACCATTGCCGAATACGCGCCGAATATAAAAGACATCATTCTCCATCGCCAGGTGGTAACGCCGCTCGATCTGGAGCGCGAGTGGGGATTGACTGAGGGCAACATCTTTCAGGGAGAACTTTCGCTCGAACAATTATTCTTCCTGCGGCCGGTCGCTGGATGGGCGCAATTCCGCTCGCCCATAAAAAATCTCTACATGTGCGGATCGGCCACGCATCCTGGCGGCGGCATCATGGGCGCGCCCGGCCGTCTGGCCGCACTCGAGATTCTGAAAGACGGAAAGGCTGCTTAGCCGATGGCCGAGACCCGTGACATCATCATCGTCGGTGGCGGCCACAACGGTCTGGTCGCAGCATTTTATCTGGCCAAGGCCGGATTCAAGCCGCTCGTACTCGAGCGCCGCCCACAGGTCGGAGGCGCCGCCATCACGGAGGAGTTTCATCCCGGCTTTCGCTGTTCCACACTCGCGCATTCCGCCGGTCCTTTGCGCGCCGATGTCGCGCACGACATGCAACTTGAACGTCACGGCCTGAAGCTGATCAAGCCTGACGTGAGCACAGTGTCGCTCTTGCCAGACGGACGCGCGCTCGTCCTCTACTCCGACGTCAAGAAGACTGTGCAAGAAATCGCGCCGTGGTCCGCGAAAGACGCGGCGGTGTATGTCGACTTCGCAGCGGCGCTCGGCAAAATCGGTAAGGTCATTGGCGAAGCGCTTCTACTCACGCCGCCGAACATTGATGATCCCTCGACCGGCGATCTCTGGGGAATGTTGAAGACGGGCCGCTCCATCCGAAATCTCGGCAAAAAAGATCTGTATCGCGTACTGCGCTGGGGTCCCATGGCAGTGGCAGATTTGGTCGCCGAGTTCTTCGACACTGAGCCGCTACGCGCAACCATTGCTGCCCGCGGAATCTTCGGAACGTTCTTCGGCCCGTGGTCGGCGGGCAGCGCGCTGGTTCTGCTTCTGCGCGCGGCAGCCGATCCATCTTCGAACTCGTCGCCGGCAGGCAGCGTTCAGTTTCCCATAGGCGGCGCGGGCGCGATCACCGCAGCCATGGCGTCCGCGGCGAAAGCGGCAGGCGCTGAAATTCGCACCGAGGCGGCCGTCTCCGAAATCCGCGTGAAAGATGGTGTCGCCACCGGCGTCGTGCTGACCTCCGGCGAGGAGATTGCCGCCAAAGCTATCGTCTCCAACGCCGATCCGAAGCGCACGCTCATGCGCTTAGTCGACCCCATTCACCTCGCGCCCGATTTCGTACAGAGAATAAAAAACTACCGCTCCTTCGGAACGGTCGCGAAAATCAATCTAGCGCTCTCTGCGCTTCCGGAATTCACCGCGCTCAAAACCAAAGCAGGAGACAATTTCCTGCGAGGCCGCATTCAGATCAGCCCCGAGATCGACTACCTGGAACGCGCCTTCGACGAATCGAAATATGGAGACTTCTCGCGCAAGCCCTACCTTGAAATCACGTTCCCCTCGCTCTCCGATCCATCGCTCGCGCCCGCGGGACGGCACGTCATGTCGATTTACATGCAGTACGCTCCTTACAATCTGAAAAACACCGATTGGGAGACCCAGCGCAAAGCGCTCGGCGAAACGGTGGTCAAGACGATAGCGCAGTACGCGCCGAATTTGCCGCAGACCATCCTGCGTCACCAGATCATCACGCCTAAAGATCTCGAAGAAGTCTACGGCCTCACCGGCGGCCACATTTTCCATGGCGAGCTGGCGCTCGATCAATTCTTCACCATGCGTCCTCTGCTCGATTGGGCCCGCTACAAAACCCCCATCGAGCGGCTGTTCTTGTGCGGAAGCGGCACGCATCCCGGCACTGGCCTGACCGGCGGCTCCGGCGCCAACGCCGCGAGAGAGATCGCGAAGGCGCTGAAGAAATAGTTTCACTTTGCTGAAGGAGAAGGTCAATGAGCAAAGCGATAGAAAACCTTCGCGCGGCTCAGGAGCGGGCCATGGCGGGCAGGCCGAGGGTGGGCGGCTTTCCTTATCTGGCTGAAACTCTGCGACGCGCCGGTGTGACCCGCAATCTTTGGTACCTGCCCGCATGTGAGAGTCTATATCTGACTGAAGATGGACCAGTCGTAACGCTCGGAACGCCGTTGTCCTCTGGCACCGTCGATGTGCCTACATTCAACCGAGAGGCTCTGATCGCGGCGTTACGTACCGATCAATCTGGAAAGAGCACGTTCCCCGATTTTCTGGCTGCCTCTTGGCGAGCCGGTGTCGTGCGGTACGATGTCGATCTCGTGGCACGCAAGGTGTCTTACTATGGCTGCAACGGCGAGGAGTACGTGGAAGACTATCCGTCAGTTGAGGTCGGGTAGCGTCGAGCGTCGATCCGGCCGCAGCCAAGCGCGCTTTTATGCACAATTCCGCGGTCCTGCCCGTCTCCTACCCCGACCGCAAGGGCGTTGTTGTCGCGATCGACGATTTCATTTTCCGCCACAACGGCAACATCCTCTTAAACGACGAGCATGCCGACGAGGAATCGAATCTTTCCTCGCGCGCGCAAAATTCGATCTTGAAGGCCTCTCGGTCGATTTTCTCGGTGCTCGACGATGGCCCCATCATCGAAGAGATGTCGTCCCCGGCATCTAGCACCGCGACACGGTTGACGATCCTCATCCAAAAGAGCCGCGACATCGAAAAAATCGTGCTCTCGCGCGCAGGCAGTTGGAAGTCGGAGCTGTGACCTCCGTAACCACCTAACCAATTGCGCTGCCCTCCACTTTCGGTTTTACTTGAGGAAGTTCCCTGTCGCTTTGGCTTCATAATATCAAAGGAGTTGACCGTTGGTTGAGGATCCCAACTGGGAGCTTGCGCTTCTGGCCACTGTCCAGGCCTTTTACCAGCGTCTGCTGAGCGAATATCTTGGCGGAGAGCTTCCCGCTCCCGCAGAACTCGCTTCCGAGGCGATCGGCCATGCGGAGGACGTGCGTCCCACCCTCCAGAAAATGTATTTATGGGTGCAGCTCCTGGACATGGCAATTTCTCCCGCCATGCTGCGCGTGGGAATGAAGCCGGACCTCGATGCGGAAGTTGCCGAGGCGCTCTTGCGTTACTTCGCCCGCCATCGCGACGATTCGGCCGCCAATCGCGACAAGACGGACCTCGTCGCGACGTTTTTGTATCGCCATCCGCGCGTTCCCGGTCAATGGGAGCGGCGCGGCTATGGGCTCGATGGCTCGATTCCTCTCTCTCCACTTGAGATCGCACTGCTCGAAATCCTTTCCGAGACCGACGTGCCGGCGCTTCCGGAAGAGCATGTGCAATTGCTGCGTGAATTTGGCCCGCTGCTCGAACAGGCAAATCGCTTCCAGGATTTCAACACGCTCATGGACTCGGGCATCATCTCTCGCGTTCGCGACCTGAAAGCCTCGCTCGGCGAATCGATCTATCACCCGGGTGTCCTGGCAACGCTCGCTCCCTACAATGCCGCTTTCGGGCGGCGATTCGATGTGCTGTTCTCGACCGCGGCCCGCGAGATCCGGGACTTCGCGCGCCAACTCGAAGAACTCGGCGGCAGCATTCTGACAACCGTCGACGGATTCGAAGTTACCGTCGATCACGTCGCATCTTTGAACGAACAGGCGCTGTTGCAAATTGACTATGCCGCGGCTCTTGAAAAATTCCGCCGCTTCGCGCAACTGAAAAAAGAACTGGAACGCCGGCCGCCCATCCGGCGCTCGCAGGCGGCATTCGGCCCTTCGTCCACACGGTCCAAAAGCACCGCCGGAAATGGCGAGGGCGGAGCTGCCGCCGCTCCCGCGCGCGCCCTCAAATATGTGCCTGCGGCCGTCACTCCGCAAGCGGTATCGATGGAAGAAGCCAAGGTGCAGCGAGTGGAAGAATCGATTCGCGTTTTCGTGCGCGTCGCCGACCCCAAATTTCGTCAGATTGTACCCATGCGCTATTTCAACCTGATGCTCAGTCCTGCGGAAATCGACGCCTGCACCGCTGACTTTATTGGACAAAACAGCGCGCGCGCCGATGTGGCGCGCGCACTGCTGCGACTGGTCGCGATGTCCGCTCGCATGACGACCGAGATGGAAGAACTGAAGCGCGCGCCGCGTTACAGCACGCTTTGGAAGCTGCACGCCGATTCCCTGACGGTGCTGCTCGATATGACGAAGCGGGTGCCCGAGGGAGTTGCGAGCCTTACTCCAACTCCGAACCGTTGGACCGCGGTCAAAGACAGCGACGGCTCGATCCGGCATACGCTCGACAAATTGCGCGCGCGCGCCAAAGAAGCTGAGAAGGTGCTGGTCGCGCTGTAACAATCATATGACCCGTTCCCCTTGGGTTTGGGGATCACGAGTTCTCACTTTTTCGGCGATATCAACGCCGAGCCTCCGAAAGTGAGCCGCATTCCAAGTGTAGATCGCCTTCGCGCGCGCTTTTAAGGCGCACCGCCCCCTATACGGCGTCGTAAATCGTTCTTTCCGATGGGAGTGGGGCGCCCGCATCAAAACAAAAGGGACAAGCGATTTGCTCGTCCCTTTGGCTGTGTTTCGGGGATAGTCTTTAGTGAATGTCGAACTGCTCCTGGTGCAGCGCCGGGTCCGACTTCACAATGATCGTCTTCTTCGTCAGCTCTTCCATTTCGTTCAGGAGCCGCGCATTGCCTGCCTTAAGCGCCTTCGCAACTTCCGGATTCACGCGCAGCATCACGTCGCTGTGCTCCAGATGCTGCGAGATCTTCCGCATCTCCACGTAAATCTCGTTGCAGACCGTATTCACCGCCTTTACAAATCCGGTCGCCTGGCAATACGGGCATGGCGAACCAATAGTACGCTCGAGCGATTGCTTCACGCGCTTGCGCGTAATCGCAACCAATCCGAAATCGTTAAACTGAAGCACCTTCGAGGGCGCCCGATCCGCGCGCAGCGCCTCTTCCAGCGCTTGCATCACTTTTTGCCGGTTGCGTCGCTCGTCCATATCGATGAAGTCAATGATGATGATGCCGCCGAGATCACGCAGCCGAATCTGCCGCACAATCTCGCGAATCGCATCGACGTTCGTTTTGACGATCGTGTCTTCAAGGCGAGATGTCTTGCCGACATACTTCCCCGTATTCACGTCGATCGCGACCAGAGCTTCGGTCTGGTTAATGACGATGTAGCCGCCGCTCTTCAGCCAAACTTTAGACTTTAATGCCTTGTTGAGCTCTTCATTCAAGCCGAATTGCTCGTAGAGCGGCGTCTCTTTCGTGTAGAGCTTTACGCGCTTGACCAGCGCAGGTTGAAACCGGTTGGCAAAACGCAAGATTCGTTCGTATTCGGTTTCGGTGTCAACCCAAATTACGGAAAAGTCCGAACTGACCTGATCGCGCAGAACGCGCTCCACCACGTTCAAGTCGTGATAGATCAGCGCCGGCGACTTGCTCGACTCCGAGCGCGACTTGATTTCATTCCACAGATTTTTCAGGAAGCGAATGTCGGCGCGCAGTTCCTCGTCGCTCGCACCCGCCGCCGCCGTACGCACAATGAATCCGCCGGCGCCATTTTCGCGCTCGCTCTGGATGATGTGCTTCAGCCGCTGTCGCTCTTCCTCGGACGAGATTTTGCGGGATACGCCGGTATGGTTCACGGTCGGCATAAATACCAGAAAGCGTCCCGGGAGCGCGATGTGGCTGGTGATGCGCGCGCCTTTTTTGCCGATCGGTTCCTTGGCAATCTGGACCAGAATTTCCTGCCCTTCCTTCAACAGTTCGCTGATCTGCGGGACAACCTGATTCTCGCGGCTACGGAAACGCCGGCGTTGCCCGCCGCGTCGTCCGCCGCGCCGCTGACGGTCGGTATCGCCGCCGCGCTCAAAACCGCGGCGCTGCGTGCGCTGGAGCAACCTCGCCTCGGGCGCCGGAGCCCGCACCACCGCGCTGGCATCGACTGTACCATCGCCGATCGCCTCGGCCTCAAGCAATGCCTCGGCCTCCGCCTGCGCCTCTTCCAGTTCAAGTTCTTCTGCCTCGCGCTCCTCGGCTTCCAGAACCGCCTCGGGAACCTCGCCGTTCTCGCCCTCGGCTGGCTCAGCCGCAGCAATCGCCTCTCCTACAGCGGCCGACAGCAACTCTCCGCCGGCCCCGCGCGTTTCCTCTTCCACTTCCTCGAAGCTGTAGTCGTCGCTCGCCTCTTCGCCGTAAGCCAGATCGGCTTCTTCTTCCTCGATCTCCTGCTCCTCAACGCTGCCCTGCGCCGCTGCGTAATGAGCTTCTTCCGTTATTGCCCCTTCCGCGACATGCAACTCTGGAGACAGATGCGTCGCGCTATCAGAAACTGGTGCCGATGCGAAGTCCGCTTCCCGCGCGCTCTCGTACGATGCAGTGTCAGCTTCTGCCGCAGCTTGCGCTTCGCTGCGGAATTCCCCGAGTTGCGGCTCGGCACTTACGACTGCCGAACGCGCTCTTTCAACCGTGGGCAATGGTTCTTCATAAGCCTCGGCCTGCGGAGCCGATTCATGTTCCTCGTGCAGGGGCTCGGTTACTGCCGCTGCAAAAATCGGTTCGTCGTCCGGAAAACTCGACGTGATCGAGATGTCAGCCGAAGACTCGATTGCCGCCTCGGCAGCAGCGGGAGCCGCATTCTGCGTCTGCCGCCGATACTTTGAGATGGATTCGCCGGGAAGAATGATCGGCTGATAGCCGGGAGGCGGTCCGTAATCGTAGTCGTGCCCAGTCCGGCCGGCTGATGCCGGCCGCTGAAAACGTGACCCTGACCCGCTGCGCGATTCGTAGCGTCCCGGGCGCTCGCCGCCGGCTTCATTTCTGCCGCTGACTTCGTTTCTAGATTCACTGCTCCGAGATTCACCGCTTCGAGGCTCGCTACTCCTGAGGTCAAGGCCCCGCGAATCCGGGTGGCTCTCACTCCGGTCCAAACCCCGATCTCCAGACGAAGAGCGTCCCCGGTCTCCACCTTCAGGGCGACGCCCGCGCCGGCGGCGGCGTCCGGGAAAATCGCGGCTGTCGCGGCTCGACTCTTGATTCCCAGGCACGGTGGCGGCAGCTTCAATTCCGTTGCCTGCCTCGCGCCCCCCGTCTGCAAATTGCGCGTGATGTTGCGCTTCACCGCCCAAACCGGCGGCCTCATCGCCATTCGCGCGGCGAGGCTGCGCGTCACGCCGCGCCACCTGCGCCGGCTGATTCGCCGGGATCGCCTCATCCAGATCTTCATCCTGTTGTTCGAGATCCATGAAATCGGAGACGTAGAGAAACGCGTCGCGTTCCAACCCGATATCCACAAAGGCCGATTGCATGCCTGGCAGCACGCGCGTTACACGGCCCTTATAAATCGATCCCGCTAAGGTGTATTCGTTTTCCCGTTCGAGGTATATTTCCGCTAATTGATCGTCTTCCGTGATCCCAACTTTGGTTTCATGGGGTGTTGCTGACACAAACAATTCTTTGTTCATTGCTACTCCGGTTACTACTCACCGGACTGGAAGCGCAAGGCGGACGGAGGGATTGGTGGCGCTCAGCGCCGTTCCGGGTGGGAACGGGCGCGGTTCCGGCATTCTTGCCGAAAGCTGCATCGCAGTGAATGTTTCTAAGTCTCTGCACTGATCGCGTTAAGCCGTTCTGCCAGGCCTGTGGCCACTCACTCGTTTCGAGGGGGCCGTTCCCCGCCTGGCTGGCTTCAATCCTGTCCGGCTTTTGCTTCGCCGGTAATCTGCCCTACTTTTCGCGAGGGCGGCTCGTACTTGTTTCTAGCTTGTCTTTTTCCAGCTAATCTTTGTTGCCTGCTAAATCCTGTTTCGCGGCGCCATCCTCATTAGAAGAGCGAAGCGCCCGTGCTCTGCCTTCCCCGGCTCAATTCTCCGTTTCAGTTCACAAACCGGCGCATCCTGACGTTCATCACAATCCCCAGCGCCAAAAACATGAAAAGAACGGAAGACCCACCGTAACTCATGAGCGGCAGAGGTATTCCGGTGACGGGCATAAAGCCGACCACCATGCCGACGTTGACCAGGATGTGAAAGCTAAGCACAGCCACCACACCCATTACCAGAAACGCGCCAGCGCGATCAGGCGCCGTTTGCGCATTCTGCGTCAAACGCATCAGCACTATAAAGTATAACAGCAGTACCCCCAGAGCTCCTACAAACCCGTGCTCCTCGGCAAACGCGGCAAAAATAAAGTCCGTTTGTGGCACCGGCAGAAACGCCAGATGTGTCTGCGACCCCTGGCTGCTTCCCCAGATTCCGCCCGAACCGACCGCGATTAAACTTTGATTCACCTGATAGCCGGATCCTTTGCTATCCGCATCCGGGTCTCGAAAGCTGCTTAAACGTTCCTTCTGATATGGCTTTAAGACTTTGATCCACGCCACTGGAAGCAGCAGCGCGAGAATCGTCAAAATGACCAGCGCCTGCTTCCATCGCATTCCACCCAAGAACAGACCCATGATGGCGACCGGCAGGTACGTCAGGGCGGTCCCGAGATCCGGCTGCTTCAGAACCAGAAGCATGGGGATGCTCACAATCGCGCCCGCCTTCAGAAAGTCAGGCCATGACAATTCGCGCTGCTGCAAGTCGGCAAAGTACTTCGCAACCGCCAGAATCAGGATGAGCTTGACCCACTCCGAAGGTTGGAAATGCACGCCGGCTGGCATCTTGATCCAGCGTTTTGCACCCAGATATCTCTGCCCAAAGAGCAGAACAGCAATCAGGGAAGCCAGCGCTACCACGTACATCCAGTGAACTTGTTCAAGCAGAGCTTGATAGTTGACCAGGCTGACCAGAAACATCGCCCCGACTCCGCCCACAATCCAGTAGATCTGCCTGAGGTGAGCGCCGGCAAACTTGGTGTGTTCGGTCGCGCTGTGAATCTGGAACACGCCCAGCGTGCAGATCGCCAGCACAAAGCTCAGCAGGACCCAGTCGAAATCTCGGAAGGAAACGTAGCGCGACATAAATTCAGTCGCCCACCACAGGACTCATTCGATCATACTCTGACAAGAACTCTGGGAGGAATTCATTGACACGGGTCCGTCGGGCACGATGGACTGGCCGGCGGATTATTTTGCAGCAACACCCATATGGCGCCCCCGACTATCACGCCGGTTGCCCCGTAGACTACCCACGGCGAACTCATGATCCCACCCGTTCCCGCCGCAGCCACGCCTTTGCGCCTTTTCTTCTTCTTTTTCTGGGGATCGGCCGTGTCGTCGCGTGTCGTCTGCTGGCCCTGGGACACAGTCGTCGTTCCCTGGTCATCCTGCACGGTTACGTCGCCCTTGTTGGCCGCAATCTGCACGCGCCCATCCACGTCCACGACCTGAAATTCAGTCCACGAATTTCCTGCCGGCTTGATGGTCACATCGCCGGCGTGTGTCGCCAGCGCTTTCGACGTCGTAACGCGAACTCCGCCATGCTCGAGTTCGACCGCAGGCCCCTCGAACTTCACCAGCGAATCGGCCATCACCATAACGCTCGACCCATTCGCCTGAATGCTGGCTGTCGAATCCGAGCGCGTCTGGAGCAAATCGCCCGAGTACAATGCCGCCGATTTCGGCACTGCGCTCCCGTTCAACCACGCCGAGCCAGCCGTATACAACATCGCCGATGCCGCTTCATCTCCCAGCATCTGCGCCGGAAACAGAAAGGCCAGCAAACAACACAAAGCTGATCGCAGCGCTGACGTTGACATGGCTGAGAAAGACTCCCGCATGTTTAAGTTGAGTTCATCGTAAGGGGGCAAAGGGTTACAGGTCAACGTGATTGTGCGCTTCAGGGAACTTCAGAGTAACTAGCGGATACGGGAAGCGGGAGCCCCGACCGATCATGCAAGTTGGGCGTCCGACCAACGCTTCGCCATCCACCGCTTCTACTTGTAATGGAATCCACTGGTTCGCTTCGATGCTTCCCGCAATCTTAACCTTGAGGTAATTATCCGTGAGCGCCTCGGTGAAACCTGCCCGGCCTCCCGATTGCAACGTGATCGCATCCACTTCCGTCCCTATCAGCGAATGCAAAAACGCAGACTTCTTGGCGGACGCCGTATCGCGCAGCACTCTGTTTCTCTCGCGCGCGAGTGTCGCTGGAACCTGTTCCGGTTGTTCCGCCGCCCGAGTTCCAGGCCGCGCCGAATAAGTAAAGACATGCAAATACGTGAAAGGCAGCTCTTCGATCATGCACCGCGTCTCTGCGAACTCCGCCTCGGTCTCACCCGGAAATCCAACCATTACGTCGGCTCCAATGGCAGCGTGCGGCATCGCCTGCCGGATCTTCAATATCTTTTCCCGATAATGCCAAGGCCGGTACTTGCGATGCATGCGTCGCAACACCGCATCACTTCCCGACTGCATCGGCACATGGGCGTGTTTCGCGATCCGCGGAGAAGACGCGATCAGCTCAATCAATTCGTCACTCCAGTCCATCGGTTCAACCGAACTGATCCGCAATTTCTCCAAAGATGTTTCCACGAGAATTGCCCGGACTAGACTCACCAGCGGCGGACCGCCCGATGGCTCGCTTCCGTGATGGCTGACGGCTGACGGCTGACGGCTGAATTCCCTTCCCCATCGCCCGAGATTGATCCCCGAAATCACCACCTCGCGATAACCTGCCGCAACCAGCGTCCGCACTTCCGCGAGCACGCGCTTCATCGGCAACGAACGGCTCTGTCCGCGCACATAAGGAATCACACAAAACGAGCAACGGTTATCGCATCCATCCTGAATCTTCAGATTCGGCCGCGTGCGTTCATTGGCCGCGTCAAACACCGGAGCGGCCATCAACTCGGTATGGGCAAAAATATCCCCGACCACGACCTGGACGTGCTCCCCATCCGTTGGTGTGCCACGCATCGCGTTTTGCGCGAAGGTTGGGTTCTCCGCAGACCCCGAAAGTTGAGCGAGAGAAACGAACCCACCCGATCCTGACACTGATAAAGATAGTAATGATGGGGATAAAGAAGCCGTCGCAATCTCCGCCGCCTGGTGCTTATGCGAATTCCCCACCACCCAGGTCACTCCCGGCAGCGCCGCCAGTTCCTCCGGCGCCCGCTGCGCGTAGCAGCCTGTTACTAGAATTTTGCAATCTGGATTCACCCGCTGCAACCGGCGGATTGACGCGCGTGCGTCTTTATCGGCGCCCGCCGTCACCGTGCAAGTGTTGAGCACAACAATTTCAGCGTCTCGCGCAACTTGCGCACGCTCCAGTCCCCTCTCCAGAAACTGGCGCTCCAGAGCCGCTCCATCGGCCTGGGTTGCGCGACAGCCAAAATTCTCTATGTAGAAGCGAGCCACGTTCATATACTAACCGAGTGGGTAGGCGCAGAAAGCGCCGGCCTTGGCTCGCCCCAGTTCCATGGCTCTGCATCTCAAGGCCGTGAGAGGTGCAAATGAAACGACGCATTCTTCTCGTCGACGACGATCTCGCCGTCCTGCTCACGCTGAAAGCTGTCCTCGAGTTGCACGATTTCGAGGTGGAAATCGCGGAAAGTACAGCCGAGGCATTCACCCGCATGGATACGGGTGTCTATCACATGGTAATCAGCGACCTGCGCATGGAAACCGAAGAGGCAGGGCTAGAGGTCATCCGGGCCGCGCACCGGCAAAGCTATGCGCCGGCGACCGCCCTACTCACAGCCTTTCCGCCTTCCGAAGAATATTGGACAGATGGACCCGGCGGCACGGACCACCCCGATTCCCTGCTGGTCAAGCCGCTCGGCACGCGCGACCTGGTGCGCCAGATCGAAGCGTTGCTCATTCGCAACGCCGATCTTCGCAACGCCGACAAGCAGCAAGACCGCCAGCGCCATTCGCAGGCACAAACGCCGAAGCGTTCCGCCGGTTAAGGCGCGGGGCGCGCCTCAGGTCTGCTCAGGTAATTCTAGGCGCTGGCTACGCGTCGCCCCTGCTGGAAACACTCGCGACACAGTACCGGTCGCCCCTGGGTTGGACGAAACGGCACCGTTGTCTCCTTGCCGCATTGTGAGCAGTTGGTACGCGTTTCGGTTTTCGCGAACGAGTGCCCGTGAGAACCCATCCCCGGGCTGGCCACCCGCTTGCCTTTGCAGTTCTTACAGCGCTTGGGCTCGTTCTTGAACTGCTTGTCATGGAAGAACAATTGTTCCCCAGCTGTGAACACGAAATCCGAACCACAATCCACGCACTTCAGAATCTTGTCCTGGAATTCCATTGCAAGAGGCGCTCCCATTCCCCGACCTGCGCAGCACGGGAGACCCGAATGGGAAAGGATCCGGTTCACAACGTGGGCAGGAGATTCACGATCCCCTCTTAATTGACACCCCTAGGATTCGGCCCGCCATGCGGTGTGCACCGCATGGATACTGCGAAGACGACCTGCCAGAAACAACTTCTAAAGCCGCGAGTAAGAGGAATGGGTCGCTCCGAGTGACGTTTACGATTTAATGGTGTCCCCGGTTTGTACCCTCCGCTTGAAACGGCGAACCGCCTTCTCGAGGGATTCTCCCTCTCGACGTCGAGATTCAGCCCACGATTCTACACCCTACTCGCCCTGACGGGACCACACAGTTATGGCAAGCCTTGCCGAGTAAGTCAAGTGGAATGTGCAGAAATTTTCGTCTTTTACATAATTTCTATGAATTTTGGAGGCTTTTACGGCGTACCCTGGCGTACACCTGTCGAAGGACGCGAGTAGTCTTTAAACAGACTAACAATCGCTCGCAGTCTCTAACAACATGGAGTCCATGACGACAGCCCAGTCGGCACTGACTTTGGCGTTGAATTGGAAGACGTGGCGAATTTATCGGGCGCAGCCGAATCTCCCGACCGTGAAGCCCTCAACGCATTATTCAGACTCATCGAAAAGGCCGAGCCCACCCTTTTGCTTTGTCGCGACGCACTGACCGCCTCTCCCGTCCAGGCCATCGAGCTTAAAGCAATTCAAGCGACTCTGGATCATATCGGCCAACTAAAGTCGAACCCCTACAGATCCCGGGGCGTCTGGAGCGAGCACACTCAAGCGAGCACAATCAGAAGATGCGCATCCTCAAATTCCATGTTAGCAACACTCACGACGCAGATCCCCGTCCTAGAAGTTCAGCCGCATCGAGAACTGCATCTGCCGCGGGGCATATGCGCTATTCAGCTTTAGCAGACTCGTGGGCTGCTGGTAATACGCCGGAAAGTAAGTCCCACCCGCGTACTGTGTGTACTTAATAAACTGTCCGGCCGAGTTATAAAAACCGCTGGTGGAAATTACGTAGGTTTTGTTATCCCGGTTAAAAAGATTGAAGGACTCGGCATTAAGATCCAGCCGGCAATGTCCGGCCAGCTTGATCCTTTTCCCTACCCGCAAATTCACAGTTGCATAATCGGGCCCTGTGAACGCGTTGCGGCCGTATCCGGCCAGCCGATCGTTGCCCGTGTTGCTGTCCTGATTCGGATCGCCGGACACTTCGGCGTTCGCTGGACGCCCCGACCCGTAGGTCATGATGCCTGAAATTTTCCAGTGATTTAGCATGGCCGCCAGAACCTTCCGCCCCGGATCGAACAGATGCGGCTCCTCCATCGCAGCAATCGTCAACCGGCTCCGCTGATCCGTGACGCTCGGCCCACGTTCACTGTTCGCTGCGGCTGAGTTCTGCACCGTCGCCGGCTGTCCCGCCACCAGCGCGTCCTGCCCGTCGTCAATCGCGTGGGCCCAGGTATATCCCAGCCGGAATGACAGCCCGTTCGACATTCTCTTATTGAGCGAAACCGTCATGCCGTGATACACGCTCGACGCCCCGCTCTCAAACTGATCGATCGCTCCGAGTTGTGGAATCGGCCGCGCCAGCGGATTGATGCACGGAGGATATGGACAACTGAGGCTGTAAGTGGTCTGCCAGGTCGAAAACGACTCCACGTTATAAAACGAATTCTGGAAAGTGCTGCCCGTAGGATCGTAAATCGGGTAACTGTATAAAGTTGGCGTCGGCAGATTCACGTCTCGCGCCCGAATCAGATCCACACCGTGAACAAACAGATAGGAAATTTCACCCGTGAATCCGTCCGCCAGTTCCCGCTCCAATCGTAGGCTCGCCTGTTGCACCCGAGGTGTCTTGAAACCCGGCCCAAACGCCGCGACTTCGTTCGTAGCATACTGCTGCCACGACGCCGGCAGCACACAAGTGACGGGCCCATGCGGACAGTTCACCGCCACATTCGGATACTGGGGAAAGACCTGATTCTGGTAGGAATTCGTGTTGTCGAGCGAAAGAAATTCGTCGTTCATGCCGTTGTCGTTAATGACCGCCGACTGATAGATCTGCGGAATGCGGGTATAGAAGATCCCGAATCCCGCCCGCACCACCACTGGATGCTTGTCTCCAATCGCGTACGCAAGCCCAATGCGCGGCGCGAAGTTCCTGTTTGGCTCCGGCATCTTTCCCGCCAGCGGCCACAGCGGGTTGCTTACCATGCCCGCTCGAGAGAAGGTCTGGAGGTCGCAGCGCACACCCAAACTCGCTGATAGATGGGGGGTTAGGCGTACTGTGTCCTGCACGAAGGCGGCGTAGTCATTGCTGTCGGGATGCGAGACCGGATTGCCGAAGTTTTGTACGTAATAACGGGCTAAGTTCGCGGTTGGGCCGGTCCAGGTGCCGGCGTCGGCATTCCAGCTTGGCATTACTGTGTGGGCCCATGATCGCAGGGGGGGTAAGTCCAATCCTTCCTGCATTGGCACGAAGAACCATGGGTTTACGGAGATGTAATCGAAAATGTATTCGCCGCCGTAGAGCGACGGGAAGTAGTTGTAATCCCATGTGCGCAGGCCATCGCCACCGAACTTCCACTGATGGCGTCCGCTGCTAAAGCTTATGGTTTCAGCCACATGGAGGCGGTGTTCGCGGGTCTGGCGGGGCAGAATCGACGACTCTCCCAGGTCGGGCGATCCAGTTATAGATTTCTGCCCGCGGGGCGGTCGAATTTGGGAACGACTGCTTATGATGGTTTCGCCGCATGCATGATGGTGTGCTCCTCGGAGATGAACCAGGCTACTTTGCGGTGGTCGATGAAGTTGGCTTCGTCTTCGGTTGAGGCTTTCCATTCGGGCGATTTGCGCGCTGCTTGCAATGCCTCGACGTTGTCGAACCAGAGTTCGGCCATGCCATCGTAATCAGACGGGCGGGTGTCGCCGGGAACGGTCACGCGGTGGCTCTGGACTAGCCTGCGGAGTCCGGGGATGCGGGCGCCGATTGGGCCGTGGACGTTTTTCCAATAGTGGAAGAAGTCTTGATCCGTCATGCTTGGCTTTCTGGCGATGCAGTAGACGAGTTTGATCGTTTGATCATGGGCGGGTATCCGGCGCAGGTTGTAATTGGCGGCGAAGGGCGCAGACCACCGGGTACACAGAGGCACACAGGGGAACCCGCAGCTCAGTCAGACCTTCCCTCGGCATACCATCAGGCATACCATCGCGACATGGGCAGAATACATCCAGAAGGCTGCGAGTTGGACTCTTCTCTTTTCTTCTCTTGTCGAGCAGACGCCCCGGTTTGGGTTCGGCAGGAGCCCGATGATGAAGATGATGACGAGGACGAAGAGGAAGAGCACGATAGGGACGATGACGACTCGGAGGATGATGACGAGGGCGATGGGTATTCGGAGTGAGTGCCCGGCGGACAAAATAGGGTAAACTTTAAATTCGCAGATGGTGCTGGTTGGGGGGTGATGAGATTGGCTGAAATTCGACTGCAAGAGGGCGAGTCGCTGGAAAACGCCCTGCGGCGGTTTAAGCGGAAGGTTCAGACAGAAGACATTATTAAGGAAGTGAAACGTCACTCCTACTATCTGAAGCCGGGAGAGCGGAAGCGGGTGAAGCAGGCGCTCGCGCAGAAGCGTGCGAGGAAGAAGATTCGCAAAGAGCACGACTAACGTTCACGATCTGGATCTGGGCCGCTGCTTTGAGCAGCGGCCTTTTTCTTTTGTGGGCGAGGGGTCTCCGGGCGAAGTCTCCGGGCGAAGTCCGGCAGGCGGATCTCTTATCGCGGTGAGCGCTGAGCTATTTTGCGTCAGCCCCTTGTTTCGCGACCCTCGCGGCTACTTTGCGGATATCTGCGCGCTGGGCTTTTTGCTGAAGTTGACCCGCTTTTTTCATTAGGTGCCGGGAGCGGTCTTCGAGCGACTTGGCCCGTTCCGCTTCCTGCCGGGACTTTTCGCGCGCTGTGAGTTTGCTCTTTGCCATGTGCAGAGCTTGCCACAGATGGCGACACTTTGCCACGTCGGATTCGGCAGCCGCGCTATTTCAGGATGTCTTACGCACGGAAAGTCACGGTTCCGGCTTGATCGCCGAGGCTGCGGCCGGAACCTCGTCAATTGGCCGACGCCCAACGCGGGCCATGCGAGGAATGAGAATCAGGGCTACCGCATATAGGAAGATTGACACCGCCGTGGAACCGGGGTGTCCATGTTGCAAGTCTTCGAATAGTAGCTTTGCCGTGACCAGGGCCAGTGTGCCATAGGCAATCCACACTAGTTCGTTGCGCTGCCAGCGGGAGCCGCTGAAGGCAAGCGCGAGTGCGACCAGGCAAGTGATCAACGTGCGAATGACCGCTACCTGGGACGCGCCGGCCGTCATGCCGAGCGAAGCCATCCACACCAGGACGGAAACCAGAAAGGTGATCACAGCAGCTACGGCGAGGATCGCCGCCAACAGTTGCAGAAGGCGCTGGTTCCGCATCTTGCTGCGGAAACTGCCTCCGACGGCGTAGCAGCCAACGGCCGACGCGGCGACGATCCAGACGATCCATCCGGGGACGGCTGGGAACCTTCCCCCGAGGGCGCGGCCAGCATAATCCAGCAGGCCGGATACATAGGCCGCGGCGGCCAGATAGGCGAGGCCATGGACTTCCAACGTCAGTCGAGATGCCCGGACGCCCGCGAGCGTAGCAACGATGGCGGAGACGCTCAAAAAGAGAGCCAGCGGCAATGGCGGGAGGCAGAGGAAGCCGCCGGTCAGGAGAAGCGCCACGCCCCACGAGGCATACACATGGTAGTTACGTTGTTCAAGGAACAGCGCGGGGCGGCCGAAATGGGCATAGGCGGCCGCGTAACACGAAGCCGAGAAAAGGAAGCAGAGCGCCCCTAACGTTATCTCCACGGCAGGCGTGCCGGCACTCGCGCCAAAACGCAGCAGACAAAAAGCGGCCATCAGGAACGCAACGACGGTCTGAACGATCTCGAAGAGTCGGATTTTCTGGCGCAGGCGCATCGTCCGGAAAGCGATGCTGGCTGCGTAGATGAGGAACGGGGTGATCCCGAGCGCCAGCAATACGGGCGGGGCAACGTTCTTGTAGTTGGGAGGGATACCTTCCGGGCGAGAATAAATGTAGAGCAGAATCAAAAGGGCAAGATCGGTGGCAGCGGCTACGACAGGGCGGAGTCGGAGGCGGTGGTTGCGACCAGCCGCCACTTCGCTGGCGAACGCCATGAGCAGGAGCGCCGCGATGAAGGGGACCAGGTCCCGGGTCGCGATCAACAATGCGACGCTGGCGAGAATCGCGGCGACATTGGCCACCCAAACAACCGCCGGGAAGTTGCGCTTCCAGTCGAGAGCGTAGGAGGTGACGGCGAATAGGCCAAGGATAGCGGCGGTCACGGAAGCGGGCAGAACCTCGAATCGCAGAGTCAATTCCCAAAGCATGGGCGAGAGGATCAAGGCTGCGGTGGCGGCGTAGACGGCGCTGGCAAATTGCGCTTCGACCGGCACTCGCGCTGCCCATACCAGCCACATCAGAGTGTAGGCCAGCGCCAGGACGACCACGGCCAACTTCGGAAATGAGCCCGATTCGGCCACCGCGCGGAGGAGATAGGCGCCCGCGATTCCGAGCATGGCCTTGCCCAGTACCGGGAAAAATCCGCCGGCTTGCGCAAGAGAGAATGGGGCGACGGGCTGGAGTATGGCCGGAGTGGCGGGTCCGGCTGGAATAGCCACGACCTTTTCGGGGGAATGTTCCAGGGTGGAGACTCGGGTCTCCAGGTTCTCAAGGCGGGCGGTGAGCCGTGCTAAAGCGTCGAGATCGTCCATAATCTCCACTCGCTTTGAGACTGGCAACAGGTGCTGGTCGAAGGTCGCGCGCCAACTCCAGGGTGCGCCAAATGTTGTGCTCGTGAATCAGTGCGCGGGTGCAGGGTCGGGAACGGAGGCCGAATTTTTCTCCGGCCATGGTGGCAGCAGCTTCACCAGCACCCACAAAATAAGTAACGGCAGAATCGTCAAGGCAATGGCCATGAGCAGGCCTTCGCGTGTGATCAAGCCCATCTTGTACGTCGTGTATCCCAGAAAACTCTTGGAAAACAACTGGCCTCCGATTACGACGTTCCAGCGCATGGCAAAAATACCAATCAGGGTCAGGCATCCTGCCAGCAGCGTAAATGCGTTTACGGGCCATTTCCCCGAGCTTCCACAACTGGGTCAAGCCAAGAAGCACGATGGGAGTGAGCGTGCCGAGCATAATCTGGACCACGATATGCGACAGGTAGAGCTTGGTGTGGACCATGAAATCCAGGCTGCGGAACGATTTCATCGGACTCGTAGATGCGGTGAATCAGGTCGAGCATTTCCAGGCTGAAATCGATAATGAAAGTGTAGAAGAGGTAGCGCGCTATCGTGTCCACGCAGCGCATATCGATGGTCTGTTTGCGAAGCCAGGTCAAAAGCATGTAGAGCAACATCACGGTGGCGATGCCCGACACCATGGCGGAAAAGATAAACACGACCGGCATGAGCGGCGACGACCACCACGGGTTCGCCTTCACCGAGCCGAAGATGAAGCCGACGTATCCGTGGAGCAGGAAGGCGGAAGGAATGCCGATCAGGGTGACGATCCAGCCCACCCGGTCGTCGATCTTGAGTGCGTGCGCGCTGATATTGCTCGAGCCGAGGGTCATCAGGCGATAGATCTGGCGCTTCCATCCGGTGGTCGATTGAGATAGCAACACGATGTCACGCCGGTAGTCGAGCCAGATTTCGAATACCAGCACCGCCATCAGGTACCAGAGGTAGACAAACCCGAACATCGCCATGGCGGAGGTCCGGTGCGGCGTCAGGTACATCTCGTAGGAGCGCTCCGGGTGCCCAAGGTGGAGTTGCAGGGGCAAGGGCGCGACCAGCAGAAAAGCCAGAGCCGTCAGCAATGCGAGGCGATAGGTGGGTTTCACTTCCTGCACCTGGAAGACGCGCTCCAGCGAAGCCAGGATAAAAGCGCCGGCCACCAGGCCCGTGAGAAACGGATACAGCACGATCAGCACGCTCCACTGGAGTTCCACTTCGTTCGGATACATGAAGCCTTCAACACCGGTCATAAACGGTCACAGTCTCCTTAGGGCGCCGAACTTCATCCTGATCGTTATCGCACTGAGCTTCATCGCACTGAACCATCCAGGTCGTTGTAAAACACCTTGGCATGGGTGGCCATATAAGGTTTCAATACCTGAACGTTGTGGGTCTTCAGGAATTCGTGAATCGGGTCGCTGGGATTTTTCAAGTCGGCCAGCTGGCGCGCGCCGGTCGGGCATGCTTCGCAACAAGCGGTGGTCAAGCCTTTTGTAATCCGGTGATAGCAGAGCGTGCACTTCTCGGCAGTATCCGTCTTCGGATTGATGAACCGGCAACCGTAAGGGCAGGCTTGCACGCAGTAACGGCAGCCGAGGCAATACGTCTTGTCCACCAGAACCACGCCGTCGGGGCCAATGAATGTCGCGCCCACCGGGCAAACCTGCGTGCACGGCGAATCCGCGCAATGGTTGCAGAGCTTGGGGACGAAGAAGTTCTTTCCTCCCGACTCCTTGGCTGGAGGAAATCCTTTCTTGCCGCCGTCGGGCGAGTCTACCTGGGGATTTTCAATGTCGTAATCGGTGACGTGGTAGCGTTCCACCCAAGTGCGGAAGTATCCGTCCGGCACGTCGTTCTCGGTCTGGCACGCGCGCACGCAGTTCCCGCAACCGATGCATTTGGGCAGGTCCATCAGCATGCCCCACCAGTGCTCGGATAGTTTGTAGTTCGGGGAGGCTCCGGGAGTCCCGGCCAGAACATATTTCCATGCGACCGCCGCGGCCGGCAACAGAACCAGCATGTGTCGCCGGGTAATGTTCATTTCGTTCCTCCGGTCGTCGCTCCGGTTGCCGCTACGGTTGCCGCTCCGGTCGTCCCTCCGGCGTCGATGACCGGGCTATGGGGCTGATGGCAGGTATCGCAGGGCATCCCGGAGGCGTGGTCGGCGGAGACCACTTGCGGGAATGATTTTGGTTTGGCAATGTTGGCTTCGTGGCAGCGGACACACAGCACAGCCGTGTCAAGCTTCGGAGGCTGGACCGAGGCCGGATCATCGGCGTGGTTCGCCAGTGCTCCGTGGCACGCCTCGCAGTTGACGTGCACATGCTTACCGCCGTTCTTTTTTTGCAGGACGTCGGCATGGCAATCTTCGCAGGCCTGATGGCCAGCGAAGTTGACGGGGCGAGCGGCGATCTCGGCCAGAGCGTTGCCGCGGTAGTGTCCGTATTCTCCGAAGCTCTTCGGCACAAGGAACGCCCGCAATCCCAGGAACGCCAGGCCAATCACCAGGAAAACGGCGGCCAATCGAAACAGGTGCCCAGCATCTTTGAAGGCATTCATAGAACGTGCCTACTTGATACCGTAGTTTGTCGCCCGCCGATGTGCGCCAAGTCACGCGATGGCTGTATTTCGATCACAGGCGGGTGTGACGTTACCAGGTAATGGATCAAGATTTCTGGATTGCGGGAGAAACTGCGAAGCGCCGGCAAGAGATTTCTAAACTGCGGCTAGACTCTCCATCCGGCAGGGCCAGCACCCGACTACTTCTCGCGCAGCAAGACCACGTCGGAGGTGTTTTGAACGCGGGCGACGGCGAGAGTCTTGCCGTCGGGCGCCCATTGGAATTGGGAGATGTTTTCGGACGTGAAGCTGGTGACCTGGTGTCCCGGCGTCCCGTCGAGCGGCTGTTCGAAAATGTTATCTACACCCTTATCGCGAATGATATAGGCCAGCGACTTTCCGTCGGGAGCGAAACTCAGGTTGTTGTTGAAGTTGTTGCTGCTGGGTCCGCCCGCTATGCGGGGGTCGGGCGCAATCAGGCGCGGTGTGGATTGCGAATTGGAATCGAGGCTGACGATCGCCAGCTTGCTCTCCGCCCCCTGGGGATTGTCCGGGGCGTTGATATCCGCGTTGAAAACCAGCAGTTTTCCATCGGGCGAAAGGGCCTGACCTGCGCCTCCGCCGAACATATGGGGAACGTCGCTGCCCGGAACCGGCTGCGGATCTCCGCCGTCGACCGGCACTCTCATCAAAAAATGCGGGGGGCCGGCGTAGTAGTAAACCCATTTACCGTCGGGCGAGCAGACGGGGTGAATATCGAAGTCTCCATTGGTGAGCCGCTTAAGATTTGAGCCGTCGGCGTTGGCGCGCCAGATTCCAACCTTGTTGTCACCGCCGTGGAACGCCCAGGAAACGACGATGTAGCGGTCGCCGCATCCGGAAAATCCCGGGATCCAGGCATTCGAATCGCTCAGCAGAGTGTTTTCGGGGGCGCCATCCGGCTTGATGCGCCGCACACTCTGGCCGTCGGAGACAAACACTTTGCCATCGCCGGTCCAACCTACGGCGATAACATCCTGCGCCTGCGGCAGCGGTTGCACGGGATTGCTTTCGTGCTTTTCAGGACCGGTGAGCAGATCCAGATTGCGCGCGCTGCGAACTTGAACGGTTGCAGCCTGCTTGCCGTCCGCCGAGATGGTGAGCGACATATAGGAATTCGTATCGCGCGTGACGGGCTGAATCGGTCCACCCTTGCTTGAGATAAGCCCGATCTGTCCGCTGCCGCGAATGCCCTTTTGCAGAAACCTGGTCAGCAACCATCGGCCACCCGGCAGCCACGCGATCTCAAGCGGCTGATCGTCGTTGAAGGATGCGAGAGGCTGAACTTGTTTGCTGCCCGTGTCGAACGTCATCACAGCGCCCAGAGCCTGGCTCTTGGGGCTCAGACTGAATGCGATCTTTTTCCCGTCCGGCGACCAGCTGAGATCGCGGGAAAATTCCTCAAGCAGCGGAGCGATGCGCAGGATGGTTTCGTCGCTACCGTCGAGGTTGGCGCTCAGCAGCCGAGTCTTGCCTACGTCAGGATCGTTTCCGCGAACGTAGGCCATGCGATGGCCGTCGGGCGAGAACGTGATGTTGCTATCAACGTCGCGCACCACCATTTGGGGCGCGCCGCCCAGCACGGGCGTGCGATAGAAATCCCATTCACTCTGCGTAGCGAGGCCTGCTTTTCGAAAGTAGACGTAATTGCCGTCCGGAGAGAATGCCAGCGCGTGATAAACCGCTGCGGCCGGCGGCACAATCTGCGCGTCGCTGCCGGTTGGAACATTGCGCAGCCACAGGCTGCGCAGACCGTTGTCGTTCTGCACGTTCAGAACGTACTTGCCATCGGGCGAGATGGCGGCGTCTTCCGCTTTGCCGGTGTTGGTGATCTGCGTCATGGTGAAATTTTGGAATGGAGTGGGGCCGCTGTGCGAAAGAAACGTGTAGATGCCAAAACCGGCGGCCGCCAGCAGAACCAAAGCCACGGCGACGATCGTAGCCAGTCCGACCTTGTGCTCGCGAGCCACGGCGCTAACGCTGGAACTGCTCCCTGTAGCCGTGGGTGATGGCTGCGCGGCTGAGGACTGAGCGGCGCTTGCGTTCGCGCCACTGGACGGCCTTGCGCCGGGCGACGAAGTCAGAGAAGCTGACGATACCGCGCTCGCCGCTCCCGAGGATTCAGCCGCGTCCTGACTTTGGACCCCCGGACGATGCCCGGAGCCGCTGTCGCGCTGCAATCGTTTCAGGTCGCTGCGCATCTCCGAGGCGTGCTGGTAGCGCAGGTCGCGGTCCTTCTCCAACGCTTTATTGATGATTTCTTCGAGGCGCGCGGGAATGTCGGGATTGAGGCGAAGCGGCTGCACTGGGGCGCGATTGAGGATCGCTTCAAAAATTACCGCTGACGTGTCGCCGCGGAATGGCACTGCGCCCGTCACCATCTCGTAGAGCACGGCTCCGAAGGAGAACAGGTCGGTGCGGACGTCGAGTTCCTTGCCCTTGGCCTGCTCCGGCGACATGTAGGCCACCGTTCCGACCGCTGAGCCGGGACTGGTGAGGTGTTCGAGGCTGACACCCGCCGTCGCTTCGATGCCGGCGGCGTCGGACTGTTGCGCGCCCGTCAGTTTGGCAAGGCCGAAGTCGAGGATCTTGGCGTGGCCGCGCTTGGTTACGAAGATATTCGCCGGTTTGATGTCGCGATGAATGATGCCTTCGCTGTGCGCGCTGTCGAGCGCGTCGGCGATTTCGATGGCCAGCGCGAGAGCAATTTCGGTCTCGAGCGGCCGGCCGGCGATACGGTGCTTGAGGGTCAGGCCATCGAGGAACTCCATGGCGATGAAACGTTGTCCATCGTGCTCGCCGATTTCGTAGATGGTGCAGATGTTGGGATGGTTGAGCGCGGACGCGGCGCGGGCTTCGCGGCGGAATCGTTCGAGCGCTTGCGGATCTTGCGCAACTTCTTCGGGAAGGAATTTCAGGGCTACGAAGCGTCCGAGAGACGTGTCTTCCGCTTTGTAGACCACCCCCATGCCGCCGCCGCCGAGCTTTTCGACGATACGGTAGTGCGAGATGGTGGTTCCGATCACTGCGCGAAATCTTACGTGGGTGGGAATGGCAAGTCAACGCGCGGGAGGGGGTAACGGAAGGCGCAATTGAACCGCGCCACCCCTAGGCAAGCGCAGTCATGGCGTAACCAGCCTCTAGTACAATTGCCGCTGCTTGAAATGAGAAGACCATTTCAACGAGTCGTGGGCTGTCAAAAATCACAATCTGAGGTTGTACGCATGAAAAGGCCAAATGTCGCCTTAGGGTTATGCCTGCTGTTGCTGCTGGGGGCATCTGTCCTTGTTGTTCCCGCAGCTTCGGCCCAGACGCTGCCGTCGTTCGGGAACGTAGTGATCGTGCTCGGTGAGAACACCGATTACAGCACCTCCTACAATGCTGCAAACATGCCTTATTTGACGTCCCTGGCGAATGCCTACGGCCTCGGAATCAACTATTACTCGGACACCCATCCCTCGATCGGCAACTATTTGAACCTGGCCACCGGCTACATCCTCACCGACAATGACAGCGAGACACCCCAAACCTTTCCTGTCACCAAGAACAATATCGCCCTTGAGGTTCAGAAGGCGGGCAAGACCTGGAAAGACTATGTGGAAGACCTTCCGAGCGCCAAGAACTGCGGCGGAGTCAATTCCGGAACTTACTACGTCCGTCACGATCCGCTGGAATACATGAAGAAGCTCAAAAAAGACACCAGCAACTTTGTCTGCTTCAGTCAATTTGACCAGGATTTGGCCAATCACGCTCTGCCTACTCTTTCCTGGATCGTGCCGAACGGATGCGACGACGCGCACGACTGCCCCATCTCAACCTTCGACGCCTGGTTGAAGAGTCAGATCGGACCCCTGGTTGCAAGCTCTTACTTCCAGCCTGGAGGGACGGGACTGCTCATCATCGTTTTCGACGAGAATGCGGATGACGGAAACCCGGATTGCGAGACCGTGACCGAAGGAAAAGGCTGTGGCGGGCAAGTCGAAGTCGTCGTGGTCAGCCCGTTCAGCAAAAAAGGCTACCAGTCGAGTGGCGGTGACACGCGCAACTACAACCATAGTTATGACGAGGGAGACATCCTGCGCCTGATGGCACAAGGGCTTGGGCTGCCTACGACCAAACTTGGCTGGGCTGCCAAAGGAACGCCGATGGCCGATTTCTTCTCTGCCAACGACAAACGGTGACGTTCCGCATCCTAGCTAGGTCGGCGAAAATCCCGATTGCACTCACCGGTTACGCGCATTGACCGGATCTTAGCTGTTGAAAATCCAGATTGCACTTAGAACCGAATGAAACCGGGTGTAAGATGGGCCGTTCTTGACGTCAAGGAGGAGACTCCATTTGACAAGCCTCCGGTCCTCATCTGCCTCGCATCGGCGGCGCGGATACCGTTTCGCTGCTGTCTGCCTAATGTTCTGTGGCCTGGTGACGTTATGCCCGTCGCAGCAATTTACACCGTATGAGCGCGATGAAGTGCAAGCCATGCTTCACAATATTGCGGACGACGTTAAGAAGCACTATTACGATCCGAAACTGCACGGTATCGACTGGGATGCCAAGGTCCGCGAGTCGAAGGAGAAGATCGACAAGGCCGATTCGCTCAACCGCGGTTTCTCCCAAATTGCCGCCATCCTCGACAGCCTCAACGACTCGCATACTTTCTTTCTACCTCCGCCGCGGCCTTACCGGCACGATTATGGCATTCGTATGCAGATGATCGGAGATCATTGTTACGTTGTCCGCGTACGACCGGGTAGCGACGCGGAGACAAAGGGCTTGAAGCCTGGCGACGAAGTACTCGCTGTGAACAACTTTGCGCCGGTCCGTGGGTACTTTTGGAAGATGGAGTACGTCTACAATGCGCTGCGGCCGCAGCCGGGGCTCAACCTGAATCTGCGAACTCCGGCCGGCGACCAGCGGCAGGTTCTGGTGACTGCAAAGATGCACGACCTCCCTCCTGTAAGGGACGTGACTGGCGAGCGGATATGGGACCTCATTCGTGACGAGCAGAACGAAGTACACCTTTTTCACATTCGCTATGCCGAGCGAGGCCACGACCTGCTGATCGTAAAGCTCCCCGAGTTCGGGGTTTTTCCTTCCGAAGAGGACGCCCTCCTAGGGAAGATGCGGAAATACAGCTCGGTTGTGTTTGATCTTCGCGGTAATCAGGGCGGTAGCGTAGATTCGCTCCGATCTCTTCTCGGAGGTTTAGTGGAAAAAAAGGTAAAGATCGGCGATCGCATCGGCAGAAGCTCAACGAAACTGCTGGAGACTGAGGCGCGCGACCACCCGTTTACCGGCAAACTGGTGGTTCTCGTCGATAGCAAATCAGCCTCCGCATCGGAGTTGTTCGCGCGCGTGGTGCAGATCGAAAAACGGGGGTTGGTCGTCGGCGACCGTACTGCGGGCGCCGTCATGGAGGCAAAGCACTACAACTATAAACTCGGCACAAGCAGGGTTGTCTTCTATGGAGCGTCAATCACTGAGGCGGACATTCGCATGGCTGATGGACAGAGCCTTGAACACGCCGGCGTCGTTCCCGATAAGCTCATACTGCCGACAGCATCTGACCTTGCGAGCGGCCGCGATCCCGTGCTCGCACAAGCCGCACAGATGTTGGACGTGAAGATGAGTCCTGAAGAGGCCGGCGGATTGTTTCCGTACGAATGGCCCGAGGAATAATCAATCGATAATCGGCAAAGCCGAAGGAATCTGCCAGTTATTGTTAAAATTCGTGATTACACGCATTGACCTTCATAACCGGTTACGAGTTGAAAAGCCCCGCCCCTCGAAACTCGGGAGAAGCGGGGCCTTCCTGATAAGTTAGTGGCAGTCAACTGCGGATAATCAAGTGTCTTAAGACTTCCGCGAAATGGCCGCCTACCGAGTGGTCATACACTTCAGGCCTCAGAAAATGATCTTCATCGCGACCTGAAGCTGGCGCGCGGAAGTAGTCCCGTCCTGCTGCGTATACGTCTGACTGATCGTTCCAAACTGCGATTGCCCAATCACGTTTCCGAGCGATGCTGAGTCTGTGCCCGGATTCAGGAAATGCGTGTGATTGAGGATGTTGTAACCTTCAAAGCGCAGTTCCGCTTTCACGCGTTCGGTTATGCTCATCCGTTTGGCTACGGTTGCATCCCAATCCCAGAAGCCCGGACCATACCAGCGGTTCCGGCCATTGTTGGATTGAGAGCCAAACGGCGGATTTGTGAAAGCGCATGGATTGGTGAAGTAGACGTAGCTGCCCAGAGCCGGTGTAGCACCGCAGGATGCTCCCGAGCCGAACGGGTCTCCCACCTGGTACGCCCACGCGCCGATGCCGGTTCGCTGCGTATCCTCGGTGGCGCGAACGTTGAACGGGTGTCCCGTCTGCGCCGTAAAAATTCCGCTGAGTTCGAAGCCCTCCATCACGCGACCGAGTGCGCCGGAACTCATTTGGCCCTTGCCGCGGCCAAACGGCAATTCCCAAACGTAGTTAATCACTCCTACGTGGCGGGTGTCGTTGTCGGAGTTTCCGTAACTCTGCCTGAGATTGCGCGAGTTCCTCGGGAAAGTTCGTGCCCCAACCGCCGGAGTCAAAGGATCCACTGAATTGTCCAGCGAATGCGACCACGTATAGGCCGCCTGGATCTGCAAGCCGTGGCTCATGCGATGGGTGAATTTGCTTTGCAGCCCGTGATAGATCGAATTGAACTCATTGATCTGATAATTGGGCTGGAGCAGAGCGTTGTTATTGACGGCGTCGAACGGCAACAGCCCGAACTCCGCGCCCTCGTAGAGCAAGGAGCCGCTTACCGTCTCCGGGGTACAACCGAAGGCGTTTCCCGGATCGCTGCAATACGTCACGAGCTGCTGCACCAATGCGGGATCGGGCGGGTTGCCATCGCGCTGTCCCCAGACATGCACTCCCATCGCACCGACGTAGGCGACGTCGACTACGTTGTTGCCGGGCAGTTGGCGCTGGATATCGAGAGTCCAGTTATTGCTGGTCGCGTTCGGGAAATGGCGATCGAAGATCACCAGGCCCGGCGTCAGCGACTCGTCAGGAACCGATGCCGAAGGGGTCTGCGTGGGAACCTGGGGAGGAAACGCTCCCGACCCAAAGAAGTTGTTGATGGTTTCAAATGGGAAGGTACCGTATTGCGCCTGGAACGGTGGGTTCGCACGCACGTTGCCGAACGCGTTCCCGAAGGTGCGGTCGTGGAAGATACCGAAGCCGGCTCGCACCGCCGTTTTGCCATCTTTCCACGGATCCCAGGTGAAACCGATGCGGGGCTCGATATTGGTGTAGTCGGGCTCGTAGAGTCGATGCCCCGTTCCCGATCCCACCGGTGTGAATACCACGGGCTGGCCGGTCGCAAACGAGCCTGGGTCCTGGAACAAGTTGGCAACGTTCCCGCCCGTTTCATTGGGAACTCCGTTGAGTTGATAACGCAATCCCAGATTCAGCGTGAGGTTCGAGCGCAGCTTCCAGCTGTCTTGCGCAAACCAATCGAACTCGTGCTGCTTGAAGTGCTTGTTGTCGGTGGGCATACGGGCCGCGGCTCGATTGAAGAACTGGGACTGGACGTCCTGAATGACAAACCCCCAGTACGCGTTCGCGGCATCGACCAGAGCGGTACTCGGATCGAGCGGCGGCTCATTGCCAAGAACGCCCGGATCAAACCCGCCGAACGCCAGATCGGGATCCAGCGTCAACTGGCGTCGCGAAGTAAAGCTGTCAAAACCTGACTCACCCACATCGCGGAAGTCAAAGCCAAACTTAAATGTGTGCGCGCCACGGACCCACGTGAGAGTGTCGGAATAGCTGGTCGTGCCTGTTTTGCGCGCCTGGCTATCCGATCCTCCGATGGTGCTGGCGAAGCTGGTGAACGGGTTGAGGAGGTAGTCCCACCCATTTCCGAAACTGTCCGCGCCTCCAGGGCCATCCAGGGTGCTGATCGTCGATGGCGATAGATAGAACGCCGCGTAAATGTGGTTCCATCCAAACTGGAAATTGTTAACCAGAGTATTGCTGAGCGTGGAAGTCAACTGCGCAGCCAAACCTTGGCCGATCGCCTTCTCCTCCGCGGCGCCAAAACCGGGAAGAATATCGTTGAATCCCGGATTAGGATCGAAGAAGTGGGTATAGCCATAGCGCAAGCTGACCGATTCACGATCGTTGACATGGTGGTCGATCTTGATGGTTGGGCTATACGCATGCTGCCGCGATGCGGTGGGAAAGAAAATGCTGCCTGCAATGCCATTGGCCGACTGAGCATCGGGAACCACGGGATATTTGGCAAACACCTGCTGCATCGTGGGGTCGAAAGGCAGGTTGTACGGGTTATTCGTCCCGCCCGGCGTCAGATCAATGGGCACGGTCTGTGAAACGCCGTTGGTATCGGTGTAGGTGTAGTTGAATTTTCCCGCCAGAAACCCTGCCGTTGGCACCGAGGCGTTATCGGTCAGAGTCGTCAGGAAGCGATCCATTTCATCGTTGAAGAAAAAGAAAGTTTTGTCCTTGATGATCGGACCGCCCAGTGAAAATCCGAACTGATGGCGTTGGTACGGGTTCATCGGACCTGCGTTCGGTCCCACACCCGGATTGAAATAATCGCGCGCGCCTCCGAAGCCATTCCAGCGTCCGAAGTAGTAGGCATTTCCGTGGAGCGTATTCGAGCCGCTCTTGGTTACGACGTCGACGATCGCGCCCGTGTTACGGCCGAATTCGGCGTTGAAGTTGTCGGTGATGACGCGAAACTCCTCGGTCGATTCCGGATTGGCGCCCAACACGGTGACAAAACCCCCCGGAACCGACGTGTCGTTATTGTCCACGCCATCGAGCATGAAATTGTTATTGCGATCGCGGGCGCCATTCACGGAGATGCCGCCGGTGCTGCTATCGGTTTGCGAAGTCCCTGGCGATAGCAACACGAGTTGATAAGGATTTCTTGTAATGAGGGGCAAGCTCGCCATTTCCCGGGAGTCCACCAGATTGCTTAGCTGCGACGTTTCCCGATCCACGTCCGGCGCACGGTCCGACATAACCGTCACTTCTTCGCTTATGGCTCCGGGCGACAAAGTCGCGTTCACGGTCAACACCTGCGCGACCGTCAACTCGAGACTCGATTGATGGAAAGCCTTGAAGCCTTCTTTTTTCACGGTGACTTCATACGGTCCAATTTGCAAATTAGGGATGGAAAAAGCTCCCGTGTCGCTGCTCGTGGCGCCATGCGATTCATTGGTCGCGGTATTGCGCGCGCTAATTTCCGCGCCCTCAATCACCGCTCCGCTGCTATCCATTACAGTTCCCGCGATGGACGCGGTTTGCGCCGCCGCAGAAGTTGCCAGCGCGCAGAACAGACTCAGCGCCATGAGTGCGAGAGCGCTGCGCAGTCCCAAAGACATCAACACCGTTTTCATGTAGTTCCTCCCCCTCGTGGATCAACGGTCAATGGAGGATGCTTCTACAAGGAAACATCTCTCACTGTGTTGTTCCTGCAAGTCAACTAAGTTGGCACCAAGAAGTGCAACCCGCATTCCATTTCGAGTTAGAGGGTGGGAGTCTGTTCTATCAGTGACTTCCGCTGACTTAAGTCCGAAACCAGCGGTGCATTAATTCAATAGCAGGAATAGCGGCTATGACATGACATAGAGACACCACTCGCTCGTTTCCTTTGTGCGCTTTTTGTGGAGTGAGTCTCGCAATGTCTTGTACTTTTCTTTTCGTCGATTTAGAAGAAGCAGGCAAACCCGAAGCAGTTTTTTCGCATCCGCTGGATGGACCCACTCGAAATCGGCAATCGGATCGTTGGCATAGAATCGCGATTATCATTAATCGTTGTGCGCAAGGATCGGACGCGCATGAACTCGGGGGAGACGATGAACTGGAAATGTTTTGCTGGGGCGCTTCGATCGATTGGGCCGATCTGTGTGTTGCTAGCTGGGTTGAGTGGGCCACTGCCAGTTTTTGCCCAGGCTGGTTCCGCAGCACCGTCGACACAGCGCAAGACCAGCACTCCTTACAGCGGGGATCTGTCGATTTTCGAGACTCCGGGGCGCGATGAGCGACTCCAGATTAACCGCGTCATGGATATGCTGGCCATTGAGCCCGGCAAGAACGTGGCCGACATTGGGGCCGGATCAGGCTGGTTCACCGTGCGCGCGGCTCGCCGCGTCACGGCATCGGGCACGGTTTATGCGGTGGACATTAACCCCGAGGCGATTCGATCTATTGAGCACCGCGCGAAAAAAGAGCAGCTCGTAAACATAAAGACGATCCTCAGCAAGCCCGACGATCCAGAGATCCCAGCCGCGAGCGTCGACGCGGTACTGCTGCTCAAGACTTACCACGAGGTAGCCCATCCGGTTGTTCTGCTCAGGAACCTTCGGCCGTCGCTCAAACCTGGCGCCAGGATTGGCATCATTGACCGCAATGGCAATGGAGAAAATCATGGCGTGAGTAAAGACGTGATCGTGCGCGAAGCCGCCCAGGCTGGATACGAACTGCGCGACTCGCAGGATTTCGTGAAAGCGGATGGCGTGGATTATTTTCTGATCTTTACTGCGAAGCCGAATTAGGCACGGCTCATTTTTGGCCGGGACTGTGATTCGGGGGAAAGAGCTCGCGGCTCGCAACTCGACACTTGCGGCTAGATTCTCTTGAACGCCCGCTGAATCTCGGTCATCGTGTAGCGCAGAACAATTGGCCTGCCATGCGGACACGACATGGGATGCTGCGTCTTCGCCAGTTCCGCCAGCAGCCATTCCATCTTGTTTTGCTCGAGCGGCATGTTGACCTTAATGGCCGCGTGGCATGCGATTGACGCCGCGATGCGCGTTCGAACCGCTTCGAGGTTGATGGCCTGGTCTTCGCGGGTTAGTTGCTCCAGAACTTCATTCAGCATGTGCTCGACTTGCGCCGCATCTACGCCTGCGGGCGCGACTTTCACTGCGATGCTGCGTGAGCCAAAAGGCTCGGCTTCGAATCCGTTGTGCGCCAACTCGGTTGCGATCTCACTGAAGACCGCCTGCTGCGCCGGGGTCAGCTCGATTACGAGCGGCATGAGCATGCGCTGGCTTTCAACTTTTTGCGCGGCTCGCTGACGGAGGATGCGCTCGAACAGAACGCGCTCGTGCGCTACGTGCTGATCGATGATCCACAGGCCGTCTTCGTTCACAGCGAGAATGAAGGAGTTGCGAATCTGGCCGAGCGCTTTCAGGGTGCGGAGCGATTCGAGCGTCGGCGCGAACTCGGCGGCTGCCTCAATCGGCGGAGCGCATCCATGGTCGGGAATCGCATGATCGGAAACACTAAGTTCTGGCGCGCGTGCCAGCGAGATGGCTGCGTTCGCCTCAATGGCAATGCCGCCATCGAATTCAAGGCGCGCCGTCACCGGAGGAATCGCCGGCGCTCGCAGGGCGAATCCAGGCGCGACGCTGTGATCGCCGCCGGCCCCGCTCGGGCCATCGAGCGCCGCAAGGGGGTCATTCACACTTCGCCAGGGTGCGTGCTCTGCGCCGTCGCTCGACAGCGCACCGAACGTGAGTCCCGGGCTGGCGGTGGGCTGCGCTTTTATCTCCGACAAGAACTGCGGGACGGGACGCGCCTTCATCAGCGCTTCACGCACCGCGTCGCGCACGAAATCGTGCATGACCGTCTGCTGACGGAAGCGCACCTCGGTCTTCGACGGATGAACATTGACATCGACTTCGGCCGCGGGCATTTCGATAAACAGCAGCACGACCGGAAAGACCGTCGGCGGCAAAATGTTCCGGTAGGCCTCGGTGAGTGCGTGCTGGATGAGCCGGTCGCGAATCAGGCGGCCGTTTATGAAAATGTAAATCGAATTGCGATTGAGCTTCTGAATCTCAGGCTTGGAGACGAAGCCGTGCAGCCGCATCTCGCCGGGCTCGCGCTTTTGCAGCTCGTCTTCGGGATCGCGGCGCCAGGGCGGAGGCTGCGGGAGTCCAACCCTTTCCAGCGGCTGCACGGCCGCCAGCGGAATCAACTGATCCAGCGTCTCTTTCCCAAACACCTGATACACGCGCTCGCGATGGCCAGCGACTGGAGGCGCGACCAGCAGCGCATTCGTTGCGGAGTGCAACTCGAAGTGTTTGTCGGGATGCGCCAGCGCGTAGTGCGTGACCAGCGAGGCGATGTGCGACAGTTCGGTTGACTCCGACCGCAAGAACTTTTTTCGCGCAGGGGTATTAAAGAAGAGATCGCGGATTGTGATCGAAGTCCCGAGCGGGAGCCCGGCTTCGTCTACACGAATCATTTTGCCGCCGTTGATCTCGATTACCGTGCCGGCGGCTTCTTCTTCGGCACGCGTTTCCAGATGCAGGCGCGCTACGGAGGCAATCGACGGGAGCGCCTCGCCGCGAAATCCGAGCGTGGCAATACTGAGCAGGTCGTCGGTATCTTTGATTTTCGAGGTCGCGTGCCGCTCGAAGGCCAGCATGGCGTCATCCCGCACCATGCCGCAGCCGTTGTCGGTAATCTGGATCAGCTTTTTACCGCCCGCCTCTACGTTGATACGAATTCGAGTCGAGCCTGCGTCCAGAGAGTTTTCCAGCAACTCCTTGACGACCGAGGCCGGGCGTTCCACCACCTCGCCAGCGGCGATCTGGTTGGCTACGCGCTCCGGTAGGACGTGGATCTTCCCCATGCAGTTTCAGAGTTGAGAGTGACGCTTCAGAATAACGCTTTCGGAGGGATGTTGAGTGTGCCGGGGATTGGCAAATCCAAACGTCGACGGCCAAGAAGGAGAAGCTCCCTCGGGTAGCCTGGAAGAGAAGCAGGGAGAAGGAAATCGGGCAGAAGAGACTCAGGCAACTTCCCTGTCCAACACCGGCGCCGCTGTGTTTTCAACCGGCATTGTCGCCTTCACGATTGTCCCGTGTTTGTCCGATTGAACTTCCAGGCGCCCGCCCAGCTGTTGAATGCGCTCACGCATTCCCCGGAAACCGACGCCACCCAACTGCGAAGAACTCAACGCCCATTGCTTTTCAGGGGGAATACCTTTGCCAGCGTCCCGCACTTCCACCCAGACCCGCTCGGCGTCGCGCACCAGGCGGACTTCGCCGGTCTCGCTGTCGGAATGGCGATGCACGTTGGTCAGACACTCCTGCACCATTCTGAAGATCGCAATTTCCATGTCATTGGACAAACGGCCAAAATCCCCGGCGATTTCCAGATTCACCGCAATCTTGCTGCGCGCCGAGAACTCGTCAATATACCAGCGCAACGCCGATGCCAGGCCCACCTCGTCGAGCAAAGGCGGATGCAGAAGATGCGACATGGTGCGGATTTCAGTACTGATCTGGTCGATCAGTTTGGCGTTTTCAGCCGCCGCAGAGGCGGCCCTCGGCTCCAAGGGCGTCGATTGCACGGTTTGAATATTCATGGAGATGGCGGCGAGCAGTTGCCCGACGCTGTCGTGCAGTTCGCGCGCCAGCCGCCTGCGTTCATCGTCCTGCGCCTGCAATAAGCGGGCCGAAAGTTGACGAAGCCCCATGATCGCCGCGTTCAGCTCGGTTGTTCTTTCTTCCACGCGGTCGGCCAGCGCCGACTGCAGCGCCTCCAGTTCACGCTCGCGCGCTCGCAGGCGCTCCTCGGTGTGGATGCGCTCCCGAATCTCAAGCTCGGATCTTATTTTGGATCGGCGGTTGGCCTCGCCCAGCGCAATTATGAAGGCCGACAGGATGAGGAAACCCGCCAATCCTGTGAACTGGGCCTTGGGATCTGCGACCACGAAGGTATGTTCGGGGGGAAGAAACCAATACCAGACGCCGACCGCGCTCATCAGCGTCGTGAGAATTGCCGGACCCATGCCGCAATACCACGCCGCAAAAACAACCGCGGCCCAGACCGTGTGATAGGGGTCGTCAGTTCCGAGAACCGGGGTCAGAAGGCCGCGCAGCGTCAGGGCGAGGATGGCGGTCAATATTGCAACGCCATAACGGCCGACTTCAGCGCCAACGCCTTCTTTAGGCGTCGGAGCATCGGTCTGCCTACCGTTCCACTGTCGCTCACGCGTTGGGGAAACTTGAGTAGCCATACCCGCTCCACGAAGGAGGTCGGAATCGTGAGAATGATTATTTAGATTATCCAGAAGTCCCCGCGAATCAAGCTTTCATCTATTTTAACTCCCGAAAGCGCCTCCGCGCGACGTTTTCGCCGGCCCGCTTCCGCCCGCAGTTGAGCCAGCTTTTTAGGGTCGGTCACAATTCGAGCATGCAAGAGAACGCGCGAAGCCAGTCGCCGATCGCGCCAGTTCGAAGAAAAATTGCGGCATGTTTGCTTCATAGAGTCTCCCTCTTACGCGATGGCTGGTTGCCGCTGACCGGCGGTTCGAAAGGCGCGGGCAGCTCGATTTTTTTTAACGCGCCGAGGCCGTGCAAGGCGTCGGCGATCGCCTGCCTCTCCGTGACTGAATCCGCGTCCTGGGCGGGCATCAATTCTCGAATGCGTTTCTCCAGTTCTGAAACCGCGCGAGCGATCTTCGTGCGCAGCTCCGTCTGATTCAGTTCGAGCAACGCGTCCTGATAGGACTGCTGCCATGGATAGACCTTTTGCATTCAAACCACCTCGCTGTGGTCCATGAGTTGGAGCATACCCGGGCCACTAAAAAAAAGTGAAGATATTGGGTTCGTGTGGCGTAGCGAGAACAGAAACCAACGGTACGCAACTCAGAATCGACGCCGCGGTGCCGGACGAGCGTCGTATTGTAAACGTATTCTATATCTATACAGTAGGAGTATGATGAAATATCGTATACATACCATATTCTTGACGCACTGATTCAGTTTCGATATCGTGGGTGCCATCGAAAGCGAGGGGGCCGTCCATGACAAAAGAAGAGAACAGCAGATCGCAAAAACCCGTGGCAAGAAAGTATCGGCGGGTCGAGGTTTCCGCTCTCGACCGCGGACGGCGAGGCAAGCATCACGAACTTGTGCAGGGGATACTGAAGGAACTGGAAACCGCTGAGGCGGACTCGGCACTCGAAATTCCGCTCACCGATATCGGCGGGATCGGACTGGCGAATCTCCGGTCCGCCGTGCATCGCGGGGCACGTTCGGCGGGGATCACGATTGAGACGTTGGCCGACGAGAAGAATTTCTACGTCTGGAAAGCTAGCACCTAGCGAGGTATGCGCAGGGACGGGTGTTTAGCCCGTCCGGGCAGGCAATTCCTGGCACGGGGTGAATTATTTCTTCGCAGTAACGCGGCCGGCAATCTTGTCGTATTCAGCCTTGGATACGATATGGCGCGTCACCAGTTCGCCCGGTTCATTAAAAGGCCGGCCGGCAATCACGCGATTTGCTTCGGCCGAAGTCATGCCCGGCAAGCTCTCCAATTGTTCCTTTGAGGCTGAATTCAGGTCGACTGCCTGATTGCGGTTCCAGCCTTCGCGGATTCCGTCCGCGACCGCTTTGGCGTCGGTTTTCACTTCCGCTGTGGCTTGCGCGGTCTGCTCGCGCAATTGCTGCGGGCTCTCTTTTTGCTGGCAGCCGGCGAGAATGACGATTAGCGAAATTGCGAGAACGTATGGAGATTTGAGGAGATCGGTTTTGAAAAGGTTCATGAGGTCAGCTCATTCCGCTTACTTTGGATGCGAATTCAGGGCTTCGCGGTTTGCCACTCGTCCGACGTTCAGCAGTCCGGAGTGAAATGGGAAACGCAGGGTTGGAAGGGACGGCAGATTTTGCCGAACCAAGCAGACGGTACCGCGCCGGGAGAGGCTACCGAATCACACTACTACGTGCGCGCGGGCTGGCGCCACCATCGATCATCACCAGGTTCGGCATGCCTTCCCACTCGCTATTATCGCCGAAGCCAGATCGAACGACGACATAAACGCGCTGGTTGTCGATGTGGCGGGCCCGATTCCAGAGCCGCCGCCGCTGTACCGCTTTCGGATTGCGCCAGATGATTACCGGTGATGCCATATCAAACTCCTCGGTGCTGATTTGGACGACTGCCAACCTCGCAACTATTGAGAGTATGACTGGAGACAATTGGAACGCACGTCGGCGAAATCACTCCGCGAAGTGACGCAGATCACACGGCTTGAAACTTCGGCAAAACCCACCCGCGCGACGCATGCTCGTGCAAACGGCGCCGAACGTCGCCCGCAAAATCCAGGCGTTTAGAGTTTCCCGGCGGAAGCAGGTTGGCCTAATCTATCGGCTAGCCAGAGCTTGATGAGCGACTGTCGGGTCACTCCCAGACGGCGGGCCTCCCGATCCAGGGAATCGACCATCCATGCTGGGAAATCGACGTTGACACGCTTTGGATCGGTGCCCACGCGACGCGCTTTGTTCAAGTCGAGTTGATCCACTATTCGCTCGCCGCTCTCGAATTTGCGATCAAATGTCTTCGCTTTCATAAATCGTCACCTCTTCCTGCCGCGAGCGCCTCACGGAGATCAGCCGAATGCTTTCGCCCCTCCGAGTTACGACCGCAGACCAGTGCTTGTTATCGACCGTGCCGATCAGCAACCAGCGCGGTTCATCGGTAGTGCGGGCGGGAATCTCAACCAGCGCCGAATCTGCCCCTAGCGCTTGGGCTTCCTCAAAGTCGATGCCGTGTTTCCGCTTGTTCTGGGCGTCTTCTCGGGATCGTACTCGAACCTCATAGGACGTCGCGCCGCCAACCCAGTATAATAAAGGTATAAATAATATACCATAACTAATTTGCCTGTTGTCGTCTACTCGATCCCCACTCTTTCGCCTGCACTCTCCGCTCGCTGTCGACCAATGCGCGGGTCTTGGCGCCCAAAGCCGGCGATTCCTATTCCCTGGGGCGCGCACGTTTCGGAAGCACAAAACCTGGACGGTCCTGTGGCTGCAGAATCCTAGCCTGTTGTTTCAACTGTTGAGTCGCCGAATGGCGTTGGAGCCAAGTGAGTTTTTCCCTTCCGAGCCAGTCCGCCAAAGAATCGGCAAAAAACATCGCTAAGTCCCAATAGCTCAATATCTTGCCGTAGAAATCCGAGTCCTCCGACGTAAGTCCTTATTCCTCAAAGATCTGGAGGGGTAATTATCCCTTGACGGTAGGTACGAATTCTGCTACCTTCAAAGTAGGTAAGGGCTATGAGCACTGAGAAGTCTTCAGCTGTTCGCCTCTTAAACGCCTTCGAGTATTACTACTTCGAGAACGCCTGCCTCCGTTTGATCCTCCAGCAACGACGCGTTTCCGGATGGGAAAAGAGGTTAGCGGAATTGGTCTCTGACGAGACGCTTTCTCAGCCCGTTCGTGATCGATTTTCTTCACTACGCGCATCATGCGACGAAGAAGGCTCGGAGGAACAGGCGCTTCAACAATTGCTAAAAGTTTTTCCACCCAACAAAGACTGGAATTAGACATAGGTGCGTTCTCCATGAGTAACCGCAAACCAAAGATGCTTCGCTTCACCAAGAAAGATTTCGAGAAAATGTTCCCAGACGACGCGACCTGTCTGGAATGGCTCAAGAATCGTCTCTACCCGGACGGCATCTTTTGCGATGCGTGCCAAGCGGTCACGAAACATCACCGCGTTAAAAGCCGTCCATCGTATTCGTGTGATCACTGCGGGCATCACGTTCACCCAACTGCTGACACGATCTTTCACAAGTCCCCCACCCCGCTCACGACTTGGTTCTATGCGGTTTACCTGATGGCTTCGACGCGCTACGGTATTTCCGCTAAACAGATTGAGCGCGAAACGGGCGTGACCTATAAAACCGCGTGGAGAATGTTCAAACAGATTCGCACGATGTTGGATGATGAAAAAGCTTCGCCGCTGGGTGGGAAGCATGGCCCCGGCGTGGAGATGGACGAGATGTTTGTGGGCGGTCGGCGCAAGGGCCGCGCTGGGCGTCCGATGGCTGGCGACTTCCCTGACAAGAAAGCAACGGTCATTGGAATGGTTGAGCGCAAGGGTCGCGTCAGAGCTGTGGTCGCTGACGATGTGAAAGGTTCCACGATGCTCGGGTTGGTCAAAGAGCATGTCCTTCCCAAGAGCACCGTGTTTACCGATGACTTCTCGTCTTACGACGTGATGGATCGGCATTACAACGAGTACGTTCATCGGCGGATCAATCACAGCGAGAAAATCTATGTGATGGGCGAAGTTCACACGAATACCATTGAGCGATTTTGGAGCCTCGTCAAAAACGGCATTCGCGGCGTCTATCACTCCGTCGGCAAGCACTATCTGCAAACTTACCTGAACGAATACAGTTTTCGCTACAATCGCCGCTTCGACACGCAACCGATGTTTCTTAGTTTCTTGCATCAAGTCGAGAAGCGCGATGCGGTTGTGCGCCGCGATCCAGCCACGGTTGATCCGTTCTGACTGGCAATCTGTCCTTATGATCGGACCCGGAACGCGAGGCGTATAATTCGCAGCCATGAACGCTGACGATCCTATTTCGCAGCTTGTTCGGATGTACAAACATTCTCTCGCAACGGTACGTACTTACCGTCAACTAGCTGGAAATTTGGGCTTGTCGGAAGTAGCGTCTCCAACCGTAACAAACGCTCTACGGCGGCATCAGCTTCAGTTGGAGAAAGAGTTTGCCTTATATGAGCAATGTCTGCACGAAGGCTGCTCTCCAGAAGATGCAGTTCGAAAGCTAATAGAGACATTCCTTGGCGATTCTTAGACAAAGGAGCATCCTATGCAGGAAGCCAATCGGGTAAGCGATTCTTTAGCAGATCGCGTTGAACGCTTGGAGCGACAACTGAGAGGTTGGCAATTGTTTTTTGCGGTGGCGCTCGGTTTGGGTCTATGGCACTTCACTATGCGTCCCGTTAGCAGCGGCAACTGACCGAATCAATGCTCGCGTTGTGGCCGCGCAACAGTTCGACATTCTCAACACCAACGGGCAGGTAGTGGGAAGAATGAACCAAGATCCCGGTGATCCTACAGGCTTTGGGGGAGGGTTAGTGTTCATATATCCCAACAAAAAGGCGGCAGTCCAGATCGGACTTGGTAGCAAGTACGGACCTGCAGTATCGCTTTTCGATACTGACGGTCGCACACGCGCCGACATGATCTTTACCGCAGATGGGCCAGCCGTAGAGTTGGACGATGATGCCCACCGCCCTATCATCGCTATGGAGATTCGCGCGCAAGGGGCTCGCTTTAAAGTGCTCGACAAATCACTGACAAAGTATTTGTGGGTTGCGCCATGACTAATCGCTGCTGCTACTTATTGCCCTCTGGACCTAACTTGCGGGTAGCTTTCTTGAGCGCGGTCTCGAAGTCATCTCTAGTGAATGACTTGGGCGTCCCGCTATCCGTCACTGGAAGGTTCTTGTTCTTTCTCTGTTCATCCGCATCTTTTCTCATTTGTACAAGCTCCGGGTGATGCAGCACTTCGGAAATCTTTCGAGCTGGCACCACGATTGACATTCCACTATGCATCAACTCTTTATATTCCTCAACGTCCCAATGGCCGTGAACTAGTCCTAGAAAATGAACACGCCCCACGCCAGACATTGAAACTGGACTACCATCCGCAGACTTTAGAGGCGGCAAGCTAACCGTCTCGCGCACAAACACTGGTGACCCGCTCAGGCATCCCGTTGACCTGGACTCCACAACATAGGCTTCTATCATTCCAAAGTCTTTGGTGGGGATACGGTGCTTCGGAAGCATCGCGATGGCACCAGTACGAACTATGGGATCAACATGTGGCTCGTCCGACAACGGACCAAATAGCCCAACGGAAAACGTCTCATCTCCAATGCCAACCTCGGAGTTTTCAATCTCTTTTCCCATTACAAAGAGTTTGTCTTCTGGAATCCATTCAGCATCGTATTCGGATAGGTTCGACGTCGCGAACGGCATGACCGCAACATCAACATTCTTTGATTCGGTTGGATGGTGCCACCACGTCCACTCGTCGGAACTCTTGAGCATGATCTTGCGGTTGCGCCCCTTGGCCTTGAGGCAGATGACGAACGGGCCTGGGTCAATATCCTCGGTCACATGCTTGGCCGTGACCAAGTTCAGATATATGCCGCCCAGCGGCGAGGCCACACCAACAACAAAGACGGTCCCAATGTAATCAGGCACGGGCCTGTCATGAGAAATGAATCCGACACAATTCAGAACGCGATCCGGTATTCGCATGGCGCAGTCTTTTGGCGGGCTTAACCATCTAAGCTTATAACCCGCCAATCGTACATCTACAAACTCAAGACTCGCCAAAGATTACATACCTACTGTCAAGGGATAATTACCTCTGGAGGGGTAATACTCCTAAGTCTCTGATTCCAATAGATCGCTCGTAGGGGGGATCCGATACTAACCAGTAAACAGTTCGAGGCAGAATCTCGCGCCTGATTCCTACTCGATTCCCAGCTCTTTCGCCAGCGCCTTCCACTTACTATCCACCAGTGCGCGCGTCTTGGCGTCCATGGTGATTTCGTCTGGCCAGGGACGTACGAATCCCTCGGTCGACCATTTGCGCGTAGCGTCGATGCCCATCTTCGAGCCGTAATTCGCCAGCCGCGAGGCATGGTCTAGCGAATCCACCGGACCAAGCGTGAACTGGATGTCGCGCTCGGGGTCGATGTTGTTCAGCGCTTTGAGAGTTACATCGCCGATGTCCTGCACATCTACGTCTTCGTCCACAACGATGATGCACTTGGTGAACATCGCCTGGCCGAGCGACCAGATGGCGTTCATCACTTTGCGGGCTTGTCCGGGATAGGACTTGCGGATGGAGACGATCATCAGGTTGTGGAAGACGCCTTCGATCGGCAGGTTGATGTCGACGAGTTCGGGGATCGTCAGCCGCATGAGTGGGAGGAAGATGCGCTCGACGGCTTTGCCCATCCAGGCATCTTCTTGCGGAGGCTTGCCGACTATGGTGGTGGCGTAGATTGGGTCTTTGCGGTGCGTGATGCAGGTTACGTGGAAGACGGGGTATTCGTCTTCGAGGGAGTAGAAGCCGGTATGGTCGCCGAAGGGGCCTTCGGTACGGAGTTCGTCGAGATTGACGTAACCTTCGAGGATGATTTCGGCGTGGGCCGGGACTTCAAGGTCTACCGTTTCGCACTTCACCAGTTCGACGGGCTCTTGGCGGAGGAAGCCGGCGATGATGAATTCTTCTACGTCGGGCGGGGCGGGGACGATTGCGCTGAACGTCAGCGCGGGCTCGGTGCCGACGGCTACGGCGACTTCCATGCGGCCTTGCGGGCGCGGGCCTTCGGCTAGGTGTGCGCCGCCTGAGGATCTTGCCATTATGTCTACGGCCGCGGATTTGTTTGTCGCTGCTTGGCGAAGGTGGTCGCGATAATGTTCCGCGGCGACCTTCTGTCTTTGCCAGTGCATGCCAGTTGTGCGCTCGTCGTAGATTTGCATGCGGTACATGCCTACGTTGCGCTTGCCCGTTTTTGGGTCGCGCGTGATTACACACGGCAGAGTAATGAAGCGGCCGGCGTCTTTCGGCCAGCATTGCAGGATGGGGAAATCGAGGAGCGAACAATTATCGCGCTTGATGACTTCTTTGCACGGGCCGGTAGGGACGATCTTGGGGAAGAACTTGCCCATCTCGGCCAGCATGGGGAGCATTTTTACTTTGTCGAGGAAGCCTTGCGGGGATTTGACGTCCATGAAAGCGCGGATGCGGTCGGCGATTTCGTCGAGGGAATCGACTTCGAGGGCACGGCGCATGCGGCTGGCGGAGCCGAATTGGTTAATCAGGAGTCTTTGGCCGGGATAGTTCTTTACATTCTCGAACAAGAGCGCGTGGCCGCCTGCACTTCCCTGCTGGTCTCTATTCCTGGGCTTACTCTTTGAAACGCGGTCGGTGATCTCGGCTATTTCGAGAATCGGGTCCGCTTCGGTGCGGATCCGCTTCACTTCGCCGGCACGGTCGAGCGCTTTAATCCAGTCCCGTAGGTCGTCGTATGCCAACCATTCCTCCTGGAACGACAGACGATTATATGCTGCCGGCGAAGAGCGTTAACCACGGAGGACACATAGGTACACAGAGGGAACCTTGCTCTTCCACATTCTTTGCGCTGCGACTAGGATATGGAAATCAATTTTTGCGGTTCATCGATTGTCGTCTTTTAGTCATCTTTCGTCATCGCTAGACGGGAAGATGCGGTCGTCAACTGACGCTTTGAAATCACAACTTGGGGGAATCATGATTCGCCTGAAAGTGAACGGGAAAGAGAAAACGTTTGACGGCGATCCGGACATGCCGCTGCTTTGGTATTTGCGCGACGTCGCGGGACTGACTGGCACGAAGTTTGGCTGTGGCATGTCGCTGTGCGGGACCTGCACGGTGCACCAGAATGGCGAGGCGATCCGGTCGTGCACGACTGCCATGAAGGAGCTGGCCGGAAGCGAGATCACCACGATTGAAGGCATCGAGCCGATGCATCCCGTGCAGAAAGCCTGGATGGAGATTCGCGTGCCGCAATGCGGCTATTGCCAGGTGGGGCAGATCATGCAGGCGATTGCGATGCTCAAGGACAACAAGAATCCCAGCGACGATGACATTGACATGTTGATGTCGGGGAATTTGTGCCGCTGCGGGACCTATCAGAGGATTCGGGCGGCGATTCACGTTGCCGCGAAGGAACTGGCCGCGCAAGGACCGGCTGCTACCGCGCCGACTGCGAAGGAGCGAGCATGAGAATCGTTGAGAATGTGAGCCGGCGGAGGTTTTTGCAGGGAGGACTCGCGGCGGGCGTTTTTATTCTTAGCGCCCGATTTGTTCCCGAACGTTCATGGGCAGCGGAGGGCGAGGCGGCGGCTTTTGATCCTAGCGTGTGGATGTCGATTGCGTCGGATGGGACGGTGACGATTGTTGCGCATCGGTCGGAGATGGGGAGCGGGAGCCGTACTGCACTGCCGCTAGTCGTGGCCGATGAACTGGATGCTGACTGGCCCCGGGTGAGGATTGAGCAGGCGATTGGCGATCCAAAGTATGGCGATCAGGATACCGACGGGTCGCATTCGGTGCGGAGCAGCTTTGAGTTAATGCGGCAGGTGGGCGCGACCGGGCGCGCAATGCTGATTACAGCCGCCGCAACACAGTGGAACGTGTCGCCGAAAGATTGTTCGACTGAACCGCATTTTGTGGTGCATCGGGCTAGCGGACGCAAGGTTGGGTACGGCGAATTGGCGGCTGCCGCGGCAAAGTTGCCGGTTCCTAAGAAAGAAGATTTGCACTATAAGTCGCCGGCGGAGTGGCGCTACATCGGCAAGGAATCGAATACTCTGTTTGATCTCCAGGACATCGTTACGGGCAAACCTATTTTTGGCATGGACGCTGCGATGCCGGGAATGGTGTATGCGTCGGTGGAGCATCCCCCGGTGCTGGGGCAGAAGATTAAATCGTACGACGACACGGCTGCGCTCAAAGTTGCGGGCGTGCAGAAGACGATTGTGATGGAGACGGTTACTCCTCCACACCTGTTCAAGCCCCTGGGTGGAGTGGCGGTGATTGGCGACAACACCTGGGCAACGTTCAAGGGACGCAAGGCGCTGGAAATCGAGTGGGGCTCAAGTCCGAACTCGAGTTACAACTCGGGGCCGTATCGGAAGACGCTGGAGGAGACATCGCGCAAACCGGGCAAGGTTGTGCGCAACCTGGGCGATGTGGACGCCGAGTTTGCCAGGAGCGCGCAGGCCGGGACGAAAATTGTGGAGGCGGAGTATTACACGCCGCATCTGGCGCATGTTTCGATGGAGCCGCCGGTGGCGGTCGCGGAGTATCGCGATGGAAAGGTGCTGGCTTCGGCGCCAACGCAGAATCCGCAGGCGGTGCAGGAGACGATCGCCGCGCTGTTGGGCATAAAGAAAGAAGATGTGACGTGCCACGTGACTTTGCTGGGCGGCGGATTTGGGCGCAAGTCAAAACCGGATCAGGTGGCCGAGGCGGCGATTCTTTCGAAGCAGCTTGGCAAGCCCGTGAAAGTTGTGTGGTCGCGCGAGGATGATGTTCATTTTGATTTCTTCCACTCGGTCGCGGCCATGTACATGAAAGCTGCGGTGGGCGCGAATGGGATGCCTACTGCGTGGTTGCAGCGGACAGTCTATCCGCCGATTGCTTCGACCTTCGATGCGTCGGCTGTTTATGCGGACGACGAAATGGGACTGGGGTGGAACAATCTTCCTTTTGATATCCCGAACCAGCGCGCGGAGAATGGGCCGGCCGAGTACCATGTGCGCATTGGATGGCTGCGCAGTGTGGCGAATATTTATCACTCGTTTGCGATTCACTCGTTTGCGGATGAACTGGCGTACCAGGCGAACAAAGATTCGGTTGAATATTTGCTTCAGTTGGTTGGACCAGACCGAATTGTGAAGCTGGATTTGAAGGGCGACGAGGCGGAGGACGACAAGACCTATCCGCTCGATACGGCGCGCTGGCGGCGGGTGGTCGAGATTGCCGCGCACAATTCTGGCTGGGGAAAGCGGTCGATGGGCAAAGGCCATGGGATGGGGATCGCCGCGCATCGCAGCTTTCTGACTTATGTTGCGACGGTGGTTGAGGTCGAGGTCGATGCTAAAGGGCAGGTGCATATTCCGAATGTTTGGACTGCGGTGGATGCGGGGACGGTTGTGAGTCCGGATAATATTCGCAATCAGTTTGAGGGAGCGGCGGTGTTTGGGACCAGCCTCGCGCTGTTTGGAGAGATCACGGCTACGAACGGAGCGATCGATCAGAGCAACTTTAACAACTACCAGATTACGCGTATGAATCGGGCTCCGCGGCATGTTGATGTGGAGATTGTGAAAAGCGATGCGCCGCCGGCGGGCGTGGGCGAGCCGGGGGTTCCGCCATTTGCGCCGGCGTTGTATAACGCAGTGTTTGCTGCGACTGCGAAGCGGGTGCGGGAGTTGCCGCTTTCAAAAACGAAGCTGGTGTGAGAACGGCATGAGATCGGCGGACCCGAGACGCGGCAGGCCGCGTCTCTACTACAGGTCTCTTATGAACAAATTCTTTGCTGTGTTCTTAATGTTCGCGGCGAGCTTGTCCAGCGCGCAGGAGATTACTGTGGCGGCGGCTTCGGATATGAGCAATGCGCTGCCGGAGGTCGTCGCTGCTTACTCGAAAAAGACCGGGCAAACGGTGAAGCTGTCGTTCGGCGCTTCGGGCAATCTGACCAATCAGATTCGGAACGGCGCGCCTTTCGACGTCTTCTTTTCTGCGGACGAAGGGTATCCGCAGCAGTTGATTGACGAGGGCCTAGCTTCCGGAAGCACGCTCTATCGGTACGCCGTCGGACGGTTGGTGCTGTGGGTGCCGGACGATTCGCCCTTGGATTTGTCTAAACTTGGCATTGAGGCGTTGCTTGATCCTTCGGTGAAGAAGATTGCCATCGCGAATCCTGTTACCGCGCCTTACGGGCGAGCGGCCGCAGGCGCGTTGCGGCATTTTGGAATCTACGAGCAGGTTTCCAGCAAGCTGGTGATCGGAGAAAACATTTCGCAGGCGGCGCAGTTTGTGGGATCAGGGAACGCGCAGGCGGGGCTGATTGCGCTTTCGCATGCGCTGGCGCCTGCGATGAAGAACAAGGGACGGTATTGGACTGTGCCGCTCGATGCTTATCCCACGCTGAACCAGGCTGCGGTGGTGCTTTCAAAATCGAAACAGCGGAACGCGGCGCAGGCGTTTCTCGAATTTGTGCGTGGGCCGGAGGCTACGTCCCTGCTGGCCAGTTATGGTTTTACCCTTCCTGAAGCCAAGGCTCCCGGAGCGCCGCCGAAATGAACTGGGAGGCGTTCTGGCTGACGGTGCGCCTCGCTACGATCGTTTCGTTTGTGCTGCTGGCGATTGGTATCCCGGTCGCTTACTGGCTGACTTACTCGCGATGGCGCTGGAAATTTCTGGTTGAGGCCGCCGTCGCGCTTCCGATTATTCTGCCGCCTACTGTGCTTGGTTTCTATGTGCTGGTCGCGCTTGGATCGCGCAGCCCGCTTGGGCGCTGGTGGGAATCGCTGACTGGGCACACGCTGGCCTTCACGTTTGAAGGCCTGGTGATTGGGTCCTTGTTCTATAGCTTGCCTTTTGCGGTGCAGCCATTTGCGGCGTCGTTTGGCGCGGTCGATTCGAAACTGCTTCATGCTTCGGCGTCGCTCGGGCATTCTCCTGCACAGACTTTTCGGCGCGTGGTCCTTCCTCTATCGAAGGCTGGGCTGGTTACCGGATTCACGCTTAGCTTTGCGCACACGCTGGGGGAATTTGGCGTGGTGCTGATGGTGGGAGGAAATATTCCGGGAGTGACGCGGACGATTTCAATCGATATTTACGATCGCGTGCAGGAGGCGCAATACGCCAGCGCGAACGCTACCGCGCTCGTGCTGCTGGTGATTTCTTTTGTGCTCTTGTCGGTGGTGTACGGAATGAACCGGCGGGCCTGGGTGGTGGGTCCGTGGAAGTGAAGAGCGGAAGAGAGTGCTGTTGCGCCAGCGGTTGCGCTCGAATGCGATCTCGTCCGAACTTGAGGTGCGCATTCGCAAACGCTTTCCGAATCCTTCGGGAAGTTTTCTTCTCAACGTTCACTTGCGGGCGCTTGCGGGGTTCACCATTGTTTTCGGCGCTTCCGGAGCGGGCAAGACCACTTTGCTGGATTGCATCGCTGGCCTGACCGAGCCGGAAGACGGACGAATCACGCTGGGCGGCGAGGCTGCTTTACGATTCAGAGACGCAAGCGAAATCTACCTGCGTGGAAACGGCGGATCGGATATGTGCTGCAGGATCTGGCGCTCTTTCCTCATCTGACGGCGGAGGAGAACGTTGAATACGGGCTGCAGAAGCTAGATGCGGCCGAGCGGCGCGCGCGCAGCCGCGAGATGCTGAACACGTTTCGGATTGAGCATTTGCGCGAGCGGCGGCCGGCGCAGATTTCTGGAGGCGAGCGGCAGCGGGTTGCTTTGGCTCGGGCGCTGGTTACGGAACCGCGCGTGTTGCTGCTGGATGAGCCGCTGGTGGCGCTCGATCGTCCGACGCGGTCGCTGATTATTGCCGACTTGCGGCGGTGGAATCAGAGCTACAGAATTCCAATTCTTTTTGTCACGCACAGTATTGAAGAGGTGTTTGCGCTGGGCGCGGAAGTGATTGTGCTCGATGCGGGAAAGATTGTGGCGCAGGGACAGCCGAAGGATGTGATGCTGGCTCCGCAACTGGAGACGGTGGCGCAGCTCGCAGGGATTTGAGAATGTTTTTGACGCCACGGTTGTTGCGGTGCGGGAGGATCGCGGGACGATGACGTGCCGGATTGGCGCGGGGAAATTGGAACTCGAGACGCCGCTGGTGCGGGCTGAAGTTGGTTCGCATTTGCGGGTTGGGATTCGGGCGGGCGATATCTTGCTGGCTACTGAGACGCCGCGCGGACTCAGCGCGCGCAACGTGGTGCCGGGGACGATTCAGCGGCTCGAAGCGCGCGCCGGAATTGTTTCAGTGTTGGTCGATTGTGGCGGAACGCGGTTTGAGGCGCATCTCACGCTGGCGGCGCGCGAAGCGCTTGAGTTGGCGGTGGGGAAGAATGTTTGGGTCGTTATTAAGACGCATTCGTGTCATTTGATGCGGGAGTGACCATAGGGGATGAAGTCGGTCGGAGGTATCAGCACTGCCCGGTATTAGGCGGGCGACTGGCCGTCACTGTCATGGATTGCAGAAATCGCAGCGCCACCCCAAATCAAAGTCAATACCCATTCAGAACGTCAACACCCAACTCACAACAATGGTTAAATCAGATTCAGGGCAACGAATCCATCCGCGCCTCTTGTGGTTTGTCTTCATCGAGCGAAATCACGGCGATCCATTGGCCGTTCAGCTCTTTGTGGTAGAGGATTCTGCCGCCGAGACGTTTGGCGATCTCATCCGGCAACAGGTCGTGATGATATCCGAAGAATCTTTCCTTAAGACTCTGCCAGGCGGCCCAATCTTCGAGGAGCGGGTGGGGTGGCTGATATTTGGTGGAGAAGACCAGCGCCACATTGAATTGGCCCCGCACTAAGGAAGCCAGTGCAATTTGGGCTGCGCTGAAGTCCTCAATGCGTAGAACTGGGAAGGGGTGAGAGACGTAGCCTAGCCAGGGGCGCGTGATTTCATCGGAGGCCGGCCAGGCGGTCAGGACGCGAACGTTCGGATCGCGCGTGAAGAGGAATCGGCTGGCTTCGGCGTGCAGGATGATGTAGTCGCGATAGGCGAGATTGTCTTCGAGAGAGAAGCCGTAGGGCGGATTGGTGAAGAGTGCCGCCACGAAGGCGATTGCTACTGCTCCGAAGATGAGCTTCCAGTAACGAGCGCGGCGCCAGAGAGTCGCAACCCAGGCGAGAATCACCAGCGGCACTACTGGCAGAAGATAACGGGCCAGGACCGCTCCGCCTACTGCCGACATGAAAAGCAGGTATGCCAGAAGAACCGCTCCGAAGGCCGCCTGCTGCCAGATGGCGATGCGCGGGCGAGGAGTTCCGTTTTCGACTTGAGGACGTCGCCAAAATGCGAGCGCACCCGCCAACGTCAACAAATAAAGACCCAGGTATCCGCAGACTTGCCAGAGGCGCAATACGAAGGCCAGTGGAATTCGCAGGGGATTGAGCGTGGCCGCAACGTTGTATTGGAAAAATTCCGGACTCCCGAATACGTGACCCGTCTTCGAGTAGTGATAACCGAACCAGGCGGCAAGGGGAATGATGGGCAGCAGCAGGTGGACGATGTGCGTGCGGCGACTTTGCGGAACGGCAAGCTCGGGGAATCGCCTCTCGATCTGAGGCACGATTACCAACGCGACTTGCCACGCAAAGAGCGCAGCGGGCGCGATGATTGCCGTTTCTTTTGTTAGAGCTGCCGCCGAGAACCAGAGCAATTGCTTCCACGGATCGTCTTCTACATAGGCAAGCAATCCCCAGAAGGTAAAGCCGGCGGCCGCCAGGTCGACTTGCGCGAGCGAGCTTTGCGTGAAGAATACGGGATAAATCGCAACCAGACCGGTTGTGGCCCACGCTACGTTCGTGTTGGCGGCGGCTCGCGACAAGCGAAACAGGCCGAGCAATGAAAATGCCGCTACGGCCAGCATCGCGGTGCGCGTGACCAGCGTTGAATATCCAGCTACGCGCCACGCCAAGCGCGAGCCACGCCATCACCAGCGGCGGATGCACGCTCGAAGGCGCTGACACCGGAACGAGCGCGCCGGTCAAATATAGATCGCGGGCGGCGGGGACGTAGTAACCCGCTTCGTCCCAGAAATACGGGAGACGCAGGAGCGGCGCATGAAGGAGCATCAGGCCCGCGAAGAACAAAGCGAACAGAAGAAACTGCTGCGGCGCGTCCAGGGTCGTGGGCTTGGATCTGGTTGCGAAATCGGAAGACGATACGACTGGCGTTGTCAAACTGCCAGCTACCGGCCGCGCAGTCATCAATGAACGGGTCCGCCGGGAGCGCGCGGATCGAGTTTGATCTCGCCGAAAGCCGCTTCGTAATTCGATACGTTTTGCTGAAGAAGCGCCATGAGAGCTTTTGCCTGCTGCGGACTCAGATAAATTCCCTGAAAATTGTGGAGCTCGACCTGGCTTTCAGAAGTTTGCTGCATGGTGCCGAAGACGAGAAAGAAATCCCACACGTTGACGCGGATCTGCACACTGTTGGAATAGGCGTCGCGGTAGTCGGGGGTCTGGACGAACTTCACATTCGGTTGGTTCGTGGTGTTCATATCGGGCAGTTTACCGCGTGAGGCGCGGGGAGGGCAAAGAGCAGGAGACGGCCCTCCCACACATTGCAAAGAACGTGATGTATGGGGCACCCGGGTTTCGGTTATTTATTTTCGCTGCTCTAGTTTTACGGAGGCGGTTACGGGCTGGCCGTCGCGCATCACTTTTACTTCTACTACTTCGCCGACCTTACTGTTGCGGAGGGCGTCGGTGAAGTCGTAGAGATTTTTTATGGGCTTGCCGCCGAATTGAACCAGGATGTCTCCGGCTTTGAAACCGGCTTTGGCCGCTGGGGATGCGGGTTTTATGTCGGAAAATCGGACGCCGTTTTCTACCTGGCCGAAGTCAGGGATCGAGCCGAAATATGGGCCGTAGCCGCTTCCTCCCGATCCGCCGGCGGGCTTGTCTTCAGCGACTGTAATAAATGTTGGACGATCTTCGGCGTTGGCTAACTGCTCGCCGGTCGCGGCAACTACGTCGAGCAGGTGGGCGGCGGAGTCGGGATTGATTTTTTCCCAGGTGTCGGAGGGCTTGTGATAGTCGGAGTGCAGGCCGGAGAAGAAAAACAGAACTGGAATTTTCTTGCTGACGAACGAGGTGTGGTCGCTGGAGGAATATCCGCCGGGAGAGTATTCGATTTTGAATCCCGAATTCGCCGCGGCTTGTTCTACTGCGGCTTTCAGCGTCGAGCCTGTGCCTACGCCTCCGATGTAGACTTTTTGATCTTTGATGCGGCCGATCATATCCATGTTGAGCATGGCTACGGCTTTGTCGAGCGGGCGGGTGGGATTTTTGACCCACTCGGCTGAGCCGAGCAGGCCCAGCTCTTCGCCGGCGAAGGACATGAAGAGAATGCCGCGGCGCAACTGGCCTTTTTGTGGCGCGAGCAGGCGCGCCAGTTCGAGCACGCCCGCTGTGCCTGAAGCGTTGTCGTCGGCGCCCGGGTGAATTTGCCCGATCTGCGAGGGAGCCAGCGAATCGAAGTTGCCGCGACCCAAGTGATCGTAGTGCGCGCCAATGATCACGTACTCGTCGGTCTTGCCGGGAAGGTAGGCGAGGACATTGTTCACCTCGGCGCGGGTGGTTTTGATGCCGACGGTGAGCGACGCGCTTTGATTGGCGGGCAGTTCGAAGGAATCTGGCTTTGACGATGTGTTGATTTGCTCTTGCTCCGCGACCAGAGACTTCCCTGCCGATCTCAGCCAGTCGTCGGCGACATGCATTCTTGACCTGGGCGAAGATGATGCCGACATCTTCCGGGCCGCTTACGCTGCCGAAGCGGGTTAGCAGGTCCTCTTCGCCGTCACCTAATTTTCCGTTCACGAAAACCAGCGCCTTGGCGCCGTGGTTGCGGGCGTTGATGGCCTTGGTGATCAACTGCGCGTGGCGCGTCATTCCCTGCCTGCCGGATTTTTCGGCGAAGGATGGCGGCTCGTAACGAAGGACGACCACAACTTTGTCTTTGACGTCGATGCCGGCGTAGTCGTCGTAATGGAATTCGTCGGCGGTGACGCCGTAGCCGGCGAAGACTATGGGCGCGTGAACTGAGCCGGAAGAAGAAAAACTGAAGGGAACGAAATCTTCTTTGGATTTCAGTTCGTGCTTTTGGCCAGCGGTTAAGACGACGAATTCGTTCTTGCCTTTTAGTTGCGCTCCGGTGATGACATTGAACGGCTGGAGATAGCCGTTGGTGCCGGCGGGTTCGAGGGCCAGACTCTTGTAGCGCGTTTCGAGCAGGTGCTGGGCTCGCGTTAAACCTTTCGTGCCGGCGCCGCGGCCTTCCATCTGAGGCGCGCTCAGAGCCTTGATGTCTTCGAGGTAGCGGTGGGGATCGGCGGCGGAATGTTTTGCGGTACGGCCGCAGCGAATAATGAGAGGGCCAGTACGGCGGAGAAACTTGCTGCGATGCGCTTCGTCCGAAACGGAAATATGCCCACGCGGGGATCTGATTTTTCAATTTGCATGATGCCGCAAATCGTAGGTGGCTTCACGGATGGTGTCAATGATCGAAAACTTATCACACAGAGGGGCACAAAGAGATTTCAGAAGTAAGAAGTCCGCCTTGGCTCTCCATAACGATCGGAGATAGAGGCGGACTTTGATTACCCGAGGTTGATGCCAGCGTTGGTTGCGCTATTTTTTTCCGCCTCCTCGAGGTGGGCGCGGCGAAAATTTCTGCTGCAATTGCTGACGCTGCTCGGTGTGTCTTTGCACCATCTGTTCAGTCTGCTGCTGGTGTCGCTGCTCCACTTGCTGTTTCCTGGCTTCGTCGGCATTCTGTTTCGCCATTTTTGCGTGTTCTTTGTCCTGCTGCTGTTGCAGCTTTTCGCGGTCTTTGTTTTGTTTGGCGATCAGCTTGTCCTGCTCCTTCTGGAATTTCTCGTTCTCTTTGGCATTGCCGGTGTTGGGAGTGGTGCGCTCAATTGGGCCAAGGTGCTTTGGGATGAACCGCGCCGGCTGCTGCGCCCCGACTGCACCGTGACTGGCGGTTCCTTGTACTCGCCACCCGCTTCACGCGCAGCCATGGCCCCGGACTTGAAATCTCCCGGCCGCGCAGTTGCGGCAATGGTCGGTTTGCCGTGGTTGGCGGATGCGCGCAGCTCCGGGTTTCCGCGCGCTGCATTGAATTGTTCAGTCTGCGCGGCCACCGGGCCGACGTGGCGTTCGCGGGCAGCGGCTTCGTCTTGCGGGTCGGGGTCGGGCGGTGATTCCGCCGGGCTCCGTTGAAGCTTACGTGATTGACCGACGTTGTGCTCGACTCTCTCGTTATAGACGTTGTGAATGATCTCGACATTCACGTTCCATACCGCCCGGTTGTAGAAAAAGTGTCCACCATCCCAGCGGCCGCCGACGAAGCCTACGCCGAAATAGCCGAAGCCGTAATCGATTCCGCCATAGAAGCCGACTGCTGGGCCCCAATAGCCGTCATAGAAAAGACATACAGCATCGTTGTCCCAGCCCCAGTACGGCGGAGTCCAGAAGAAACCAACTTCCGGCGCCAACACCCAGGTGCCGGGGATCCAGTAATAATCGTCGAAGTCCGCGTCCCATCCCCAATATCCGGGAGTCCAGAAATAACCGTCGCCGGGGCAAATGGGCTGGTCGTAAACGGGAAGCGGAGGCGGGCCGAAAGCCAACTGTAATGCGAACTTCAGCTTGTGATGGCGTGGACAGGGCCGCTGAGATGGCTAACACGGCGAGTGCGAACAACAACGATACGGGAGGGGAGAATCTTGCGCATATGTCCTCTTTCCGCTTTTCCTACGCGGACCCGGTACTGCTCTCGTGCTGCGGGCGGCGTGGATGGAACGGTAGAACTATACAAAGACGCGAAACAGGTGATTAGGGTTGGATGCCCTACTCCCTGCGAGTTAAAAAACATTCTCTTGCTATTTGGGCCGAAAAAAATATTTTACGCCTCTTCAATGAGTTACGTAGAAACCCTCGAAATTAAGGATTGACAGGGTTTTGCCGAAGGGTTACTGTAGCAACTCTTGGCGAATAAAAGGCGAAACTTGAGATTGTATGTTGACGAAGATGCAAACCTTGAGAGCGCAAATCGAAGAGAACTTGCCTTCGGCTTTTACCGTGTACCGGCGCCAGGAACGGGGCAGCATTCCCACGGGGATTGCGCAGATTGACGAGGTGGTGCAGGGTGTTCCGCTGCATGCTTTGACCGAAATTTGCGGCAGCAATCTGGCTTCCTCGGGCAAAACTTCGGTGCTTACTTCCCTGCTGGCGCGGGCGTCGCGCGATCATTTCTGCGCGTTGGTGGATGCGGGAGATTCGTTTGATCCGACCTCGGGGCACGCCGCCGGAATTTATTTGCCACGGTTGCTTTGGGTGCGCTGCGGAAAAAGCCGGGTGAAGCTGCCGCCGCTGGAACAGGCTTTTAAGGTTGCCGACATTTTGCTGCAGAGCGGCGGCTTTGGGCTGATTGCTGTGAATCTTGAGCGGCATTCCGGAGCGGGTGGTGCGCAAGGTTCCGCTGAGTTCGTGGTTTCGCTTCAGCCGCGTGATTGACAAATTTCCCGCGGCGCTGGTTTTTGTTGGGGAGGAGCCACATGCCACCAGTTGCGCCGGGCTGGTATTGCGCGTGGGGATAGATGATTGCTCTAGAGTTCCATTCAGCGGAAATCTGCTTACGCATTTGAAGCTCCAAGTTGAAGTGGTGCGCGGCCTCGATAAGAAACCGGCTCGCCCGGAAAACTTTATGGGAGAGACAGGGCTGTCTCTGCGAACACAATGGGCCTGATGCCAGGGAACAATTCTGCGGTGAGAATGCTGGTGAAAATTATTCGGTGAAAATTACCGATGTTCGCATGCTTTTATATTCCGGATTTTGCGGTGCAGGCGGCCTCGTTGCCAGAAGAGGCAGGGACGAGGGCGGCGCTGCTGACATCTCCTCTGGCGATTCTGGACGGGCCTGCGAGTTTGCCGCGAGTCTTCGCCACTAATTCAGCGGCCCGGCGCGCGGGCATTCAAACTGGCATGACCAAGCTGCAAGTTGAAACTTATGGCGGCGTGTTGCTGCGCAAGCGCTCTTTGGCAGAGGAGGAATCGGCCCAGGCGGCGCTGGTGAATTTTGCGGGCAGATTTTCTCCGCGGGTGGAATCGACTTGCCCGGGCGCGGTGATTCTGGATCTGGCGGGGACGGAGAAGCTGCTGGGGTCATGGCAAATTGCCGCGCGCAACATGACTGCGCAGGCGGTGGAAATTGGCTTCGAGATTCGCATTGCGATGGCCGCGAATCCGGATACGGCGTTTTTGGCGGCGCGCGGTTTTTCCGCGAACGGCGTTTCGCGACCCCGTCCAAGCCGGGGCGGAAGCTTCGCTTGGGCGGGGATTTTCATTCCGGCTGGCGAAGAGGCCCAACAGCTGGCTTCGTTGTCTGTGGATGTGCTGCCGATTTCGGCGGAAATGCTGGGGATCCTGAATGGTTGGGGGATTCGCACGTTTCAAGCGCTGGCAGCGCTGCCCACGGTGGCAGTGGTCGAGCGATTGGGGCAGGACGGTCTGTATCTGCAAAAACTGGCGCGCGGCGAGATTGAGCGGCCGCTGCTGACGGTTGAGGAGAATGCAGAGTTTGTTGCGAGCTTCGAGTTCGACGATCCGGTGGAGACGCTGGAGTCGCTCTTTTTTATTCTGAACCGGCTGCTACAGGAGCTTTGCTCGAAACTGCTTTCGGCCGCGCTGGCGGCGCAGGAACTGCGGCTGACGGTGGAACTGGCAGTCCGGCGAAGAGTCCGGCAAATTCAGCGCGAGGAAAAAGAAGAAGAACAGTATCGGCATGAGTGGAAGCTGCCGGTACCTACGCAGGATCGCAATCTGCTTTTCGGGTTGGTTCGACTGCAGCTTGAGAAGACCACATTTTCGGCTCCGGTGCGGCGGCTGAGCTTGGAAGTTATTCCGGTTAAGCCGCGGGTTGCGCAGGAGAATTTTTTTGCGCCGCCTTCGCCCGAGGCGGAAAAACTGGAGATCACGTTGGAGCGGATTCGTGGCGTTGTGGGCGATGCCGATGTCGCGGGGATCCCATGCGTGGGTTCGCCGAATTTGGTGGATACGCACAAGCCTGGCAGCTTCACGGTCCAGCATTTTTCCAGCGTTGACAATGGTGAGCGCGACTTTGTGAATTTACCTTCATCCGCGCCGGTAATTGCTCTGCGAATTTTTCGGCCGGCGCTGGAGACTTCGGTGGAACTTGACGGAGCTCGACCGCATTTTGTGCGGGTGTGGGGCCGGCACCGGCGCGTGCTGGCTGCTTCCGGGCCGTGGTCCTGTTCCGGCGATTGGTGGAATGAATCGCCGTGGACTCGGGAGGAGTGGGATGTGGCGCTGAAAACTCCCGCTGGGCCTGGCTTCTACCGGATCTATCGGGACCGGATTCGGGGGCGGTGGTTTGTGGAAGGAGTGTTTGATTAGAACCGCAGCCGTAGCTGGAACTTCAAAACCACAACCACATAGGACACAGAGGGCACGGAGAGGTTTTGAATCCAAAAATCCTCTGCGTCCTTTGTATCCTCCGCGGTTTTCATTTCCTGTCCTATGCCTTACGTCGAACTCCATGCTCGCTCGGCTTTCAGTTTTCTGGAAGGCGCTTCCCTGCCCGAGGCGCTGATTGCGGCTTGCGCGGAGCGCGGCATGCCTGCCATGGCTCTGCTGGACCGGCATGGAGTTTATGGAGCGGCGCGCTTTCACATGGCGGGCGCGCAGCGGAAAATCAAAGCGCACATTGGAGCGGAAGTCTGCATTGCGGAGGGCGGAAATTATCCGCTGCTGGCCGCAACTCGCGCGGGTTATCAGAATTTGTGCCGGCTGATTACTACTACCAAGCTGCGCATTCCAAAAATTCGCTCGTCTAAGAAAACGGTCGCGACTGCTGGACTTGCCGAGTTGCAGGATCATGCCGGGGGATTAATTTCGCTTACTGGCGATGAAAATGGGCCGCTGGCGCTGGCGCTCTCGAAGGATGGAATGGCGGGCGGGCGGGAATTACTTCAGCGGCTGGTTTCGATTTTTGGCCGCGAAAATGTGTACGTCGAATTGCAGAGGCATGGCGATCGTTTTCAGGAAGCGCGGAACCATGCTGCCATTAATTTGGCGCGCGAACTTCATCTGCCGTTGCTGGCTACGAATGGGGTTTGCTATGCCACGCCTGCCGAGCGCGAGATTGCCGATGTGTTCACCTGCCTCAAGAACAAGCGGCGGCTCGATACCGCGGGCCGGCTGCTGGCGCGGAATTCGCAGCGCTATATTCGCGGCGCTGAGGAGATGAGCGCGCTTTTTGCCGACGTGCCTGAAGCGATCGCTAACACTTTGGAATTGTCTTCGCGCCTCGAATTTACTTTGGAGAAGTTGGGATATGAGTTTCCGCGCTATCCGGTGCCCGAGGGCGAGACGATGGATTCTTTTCTTCGCAAGCGCACCTGGGATGGAGCGCGCTGCCGGTATCGTCCCGTCAGCGCGCGGGTGCGGGCGCAACTGGAAAAAGAACTGGCGCTGATTGAGAAGCTCAAGCTCTCTGGATATTTCCTGATCGTGTGGGATCTGGTTTGTTTTTGTGAGCGCAACGGGATTCTGGTGCAGGGACGCGGATCGGCTGCCAATAGCGCGGTTTGCTATTCGCTTGGCATTACGGCCATCGATCCCATCGGCATGGATTTGCTGTTTGAACGTTTTTTGTCGGAAGAACGCGGCGAGTGGCCGGACATCGATCTCGATCTGCCGAGCGGCGACGAGCGCGAGAAAGTTATTCAATATGTGTACGAACGATACGGCCAACGCGGCGCTGCCATGACGGCGAATGTTTGTACCTATCGTGGGCGTTCGGCGGCGCGCGAGATGGGTAAGGTGCTGGGCTTTGACGAAGACACGCTGGCGCGGCTGTCGGCAATTGTCGGGACGTGGGAGTGGCGCGATCCGAATGACACGATGGAACAGCAGTTCACTCATACCGGGCTTGATCTTCGCAATCCGCAGATTGCTGTCTATCTTGACCTTTGCCAGCGCGTGCAGGATTTGCCGCGGCATCTCAGCCAGCATTCGGGCGGCATGGTGATTTGCCAGGGGCAACTTGATTCGGTCGTGCCGCTTGAGCCGGCCACCATGCCGGGGCGCGTGGTGGTGCAGTGGGATAAAGACGATTGCGCCGACCTTGGACTCATCAAAGTCGATTTGCTTGGGCTGGGAATGATGGCGGTGCTGAAGGATTCGATTGGGCTGATTCAGGATCATTATGGCGAAGAGGTAGACCTGGCGCACCTTCCGCAGGATTGTCCCGATGTGTACGACACGATTCGCAAAGCGGACACGATCGGCATGTTCCAGATCGAGAGCTGCGCGCAGATGGCGTCGCTGCCGCGCAACAATCCGACGAAGTTTTACGATCTGGTCACGCAGGTTGCGCTCATTCGTCCCGGGCCGATTACGGGCGAGATGACCAGTCCTTATTTAAAGCGGCGGCAGGGTAAGGAAGCGGTCACCTATCCGCATGAGTCGCTCATTCCGGTTTTGAAGCGAACGCTGGGCGTGCCGCTGTTTCAGGAGCAGTTGCTCAAGCTGGCGATGATCTGCGCGAACTTCAGCGGCGGCGAGGCGGAGGAGTTGCGGCGCGCGCTGGGCAGCAAGCGGTCGCGGCAGCGCATGGTGGAGATCGAAGCGAAACTGCGCGCTGGGATGGCGGCGAACGGCATTCCGCCGGTCACGCAGGATCAGATTGTGAAATTCATCAGCTCGTTCGCGCTGTATGGATTTCCGGAATCTCATGCGGCGAGTTTTGCGCTGATTGCATATGCCAGCGCATTTTTGAAGGTTCGTTATCTGGCGGCATTTACGGCGGCGCTGCTGAATAACTGGCCAATGGGTTTTTATCATCCGGCTACCGTCGTGAAAGATGCGCAACGGCATGGCTTGCGCGTGAAGCCGGTGGATGTGACTTGCTCCGAGTGGAATTGCACGCTGGAAACTGACGATTGTGCAGATGACCCGAACAGTCTCACGCTTCGAATGGGCTTGCGCTATGTGCGCGGACTGCAACAGGCAGCGGCCGAGGCTCTGGTGCAACAGCGGGCGCGGGCTCCGTTTGCCTCGGTGGAAGATCTGGCGCGGCGTGTGCCTCAGCTCAGCCGCGAATAATCTGGCGATTCTTGCGACCATCGGCGCACTCAACAATCTTTCTCCGACGGCGAAGCTGCATCGCCGCGATGCTTTGTGGCAGGTCGAAAAAGCGGTTCGACGAAGCGGGCCGTCTGCTGGAAGGAATTGTTGCGCTGGACGAGGCGTCGCCTTTGCGGCGCATGGATATTGAAGAAAGATTGGTGGCTGACTATCACGGCACGGGATTGACCACCGGCCATCATCCGATGGCTTATCGCCGCGAGGTTCTGCGCGCGCGGGGCGTGAAGTCTGCCATCGAACTGCGCGAACTTGCCGCACGGCAAGCAGGCCACGACTGCCGGCTGCGTCATCACGCGGCAGCGCCCCGGAACGGCGAAGGGACATCATCTTTATGACGTCTGGAAGATGAAACGGGAACTTCGAGAGTGATTATCAGTCCCGATTTTTATGATCAGAACCGGATGGTGGTGCTGAACGAACGCTTCGTGCTGGTCTCGGGCGTAGTTCAGAATCAGGACAACATTGTGCACCTGAAGGCGCGCAGCATTCAGCCGCTATCGATCAGCGCCGCCCCCACGCCGTCGCACGATTTTCATTAGGGAAACTCCGATTAGGCGGCGGCAAAGGGCGCAAACCACAGAGGTACACAGGAAAAACCACGGGCTTAATCAGACCTTCCTTAGTCCTTTTCATTAGTCCCGCGCTGACAAGAGGTTGGCGCGAAAGGGCTCTCTAGTCTGTAACTTTTGCCGCGGCTAAGAATCCAATCGCGGGTGAGGTGCAGCATGAGTAGTGAATCTGGGAATTCTTCTCTGATCGGCAAGATCGCCGTTCTGATTGCGATCCTTATGGTTGCGGCTACTGTGACCTGGAACCGGGCTAATGCGTCTACGCATGTTGTTGCTCTTCCCAACCCAGCCGTCGATATGCCATTGGCCGCGAAATCAGGCATGCAAGAGGCAGTGGTGGCCGGCGGGTGCTTTTGGGGAATCCAGGACGTTTTCCAGCATGTCAAAGGCGTGAAAGCCGCCACGTCAGGGTATTCCGGAGGATCGGTCGCAAATCCTGAATATGAACAGGTGAGTACGGGAGAAACCGGGCACGCCGAATCTGTGAAGATTACTTTCGACCCCGCGCAGGTTTCCTACGGGCAGCTGCTCAAAGTTTTCTTTTCGGTCGCTCATGACCCCACCGAACTCAACCGCCAGGGACCAGACAGCGGCACCCAATACCGCTCTGTAATTTTCTATGCCAATGAGGAACAGAAGCACATCGCGGAGTCTTACATTGCCCAACTCGAAAAGGCAAAGTCATTCCCTCGCCCGATCGTGACCCAGGTCGTGCCGCTCAAGGCTTTTTACAAAGCTGAGGCCTACCACCAGGATTACGCTACGCTGCATCCGGACAATCCGTACATCGCGATCAACGATGCACCCAAGGTCGATCACCTACGCGAGCAATTTCCGGATCTCTACAAAAAGTAAGAGGGTCGGACGAATGGCAGGGAGAGATATGAACCGTCGAAATTTCCTTACAAGTTGCGCCACTGCGGGGGCGGGGCTGATGGTGTGGCTCCGAAGCCCGCGCTTGAGTATCGCGAACGCTGGCGGATCGGACGACAAAAGCACGGTGACGATCATCAAGTTCAGCGACTCGGGACAAAACCTTGGTCCCGCCCAGGTTTCGAGGGTTTACAAGACGGATGCAGAATGGAAGAAGCGGCTGACACCTTTGCAGTTTGAGGTCACGCGCCAGCAAGGGACGGAAAGAGCCTTTGCCGGACAATACGCCGAGACTTACGACAAAGGGCTCTATCGATGCATCTGCTGCGATAACGCCTTATTCAGTTCGGAGACGAAGTTTGACTCAGGAACGGGCTGGCCGAGCTTCTGGGCTCCGATCGCAAAGGAAAATGTGCGGAAGTCAATCGACACCAGCTTTGGGATGAGCCGCGACGAAATCTCCTGCACCGAATGCGCGGCGCATCTAGGCCACGTTTTTGACGATGGCCCCAAGCCTACCTACTTGCGTTACTGCATGAACTCCGCCGCCCTGAAGTTTGTTAAGCATGTTTAGTTCGCTGATGAAGCAAGGCCGGGGCTCGCGGCAAAGATTCTGCTCATCCGCACCGGAGGTTATTGCTTCCGATCACCTCGAATGCCAACAAGAGATGAGTGACGCCAAGAAGCTGGCGAATTGGTTTCCCGATATTGTAGAGCTGCAATGCGCAGCCTTTCGATTTGCCGGAAACGTAGAGCCGGACCAGCGTTCCCAAACCGGTGCTGTCCATGTGGGTTAGATCCGTCATGTCCAGCACGATTTGTTGGCAGTTCGGAATCAGTTGGCTGACTTCGAAGTGAGGAAGATCGTTCACGCCCGCCACCAATCGGCCTGTGCATCGCACCACAATTGGGTCGCATGTTCGGTCAACGGCAATTGCGAGTGAGCTTGCAGCAGCTTGGTCAGGCATTCGAACGTTCCTTCTGGAAACGTATCAAACGAGGTGAAATCGCTCTCGCGATTGTACACACTTGGCCGCCGGTGGTACTCGAAGAAGCTGGTGCGAAAGGGGGGACTCGAACCCCCACGGGTTGCCCCGCCAGATCCTAAGTCTGGTGCGTCTGCCAATTCCGCCACTTTCGCATGGACGTGCTTTGGGACCGTTTTCAGTCTAGCGGATTCTGCGGGATGGCAAAAGATGTCCGGCGGTGCTGGCGGTTTCGGTCGAAAGAGTGGTTCGCTGCACCGATTGCTTTACGTTTGATCCGCCGGAATCTTTCTCGCGACCAGTTCTGCGGTTGCCTTTCCCGCGATCTGCTCGCGATAGTGCAGAATCTGCATTCCCACTACGAGCGCCGGGAGTTCGCCCTCTTCCAATAAATACGCAGGATCCTTGGGACCGCCGGATCGATCCAGTTGGGCGCGGGTTAGGGTCTTATAGATAAGGAGTCCGCCCGGCCGAATGGCCTTCACGATTTCCGGAAAGACTTTTCGCTCCAGATAGAAGAAGACCATGACTACGTCGAACTGCATCTGTGAAGCCGCGAAGCAGGTCAGATCACCTTCCAGGCAGTGCACGCGCGATGCCAGCGGACCGGCGTTTTGCCGTGCTTGTTCGATGCCCGCGCTCGCGATATCGATGAGGGTAACTTCCCAGCCCTCCCCGGCCAGCCAGATGGCGTGCCGCCCGGCCCCGCCGGCCAGATCGAGCGCCTGGCCCGCGGCGGGAAATAGAGGTCGAATATATTCGGAGAAGGCGTGAGGCAGGAACGGATCGGGTTCGAGCCACGAACTAGGCGACTCGCGATATTTTTGGTTCCAACGGTCGCGCTCGGCGGAAGAAGAGGGCATGCAGTGCGATTTTAGCTGTTGCCGAACGGCGATGCTCGGAGCGCGGCGGTCAACACCTTTCACGGAAACAGCATTTATAATAGAAAGATTCGGTAACGCTTTTAGACCCATCTGAGCGCCGGGGAATTGGTCTGGGCCGAGCGGTCATTGGTATTCAGTCGTTGCTATTCAGGGGAAGATGTCCACAGACAGCATTATTGTTCGCGGGGCCCGGGTTCATAACCTCAAGAACATCGACTTTGAAATTCCGTACAACGCACTGACGGTTGTCACCGGCGTCTCCGGCTCCGGCAAGTCGTCGCTTGCCTTTGACACGATTTACGCCGAGGGCCAGCGGCGGTATGTCGAGTCGCTGTCCGCTTACGCGCGGCAATTTCTTGAGCGGATTGAAAAGCCGGATGTCGATCTGATCGAGGGCATTGCGCCCGCGGTTGCTATCAAGCAGAAAAATTCTACGCGGAACCCGCGATCGACGGTGGCTACGGCTACCGAGATTTACGACTACCTGCGCCTGCTCTTTGCGCGCATCGGGCGCACGTACTGCGCGGTCTGCGGACAGGAAGTTAAGAAGGATACGGTAGACGAGGTCGCCGAGCGCATTCTTGCGCTTGGGGACGGCACGCGGCTGAATGTGATCTTTCCGCTTGGAGCGGGCCTGCCCTCGGTGACGGATTCGGAGAAGAGCAAGACCCGTGGGCGTAAGCCGGCATCGAGTCGCGGCAGCGCATCATCGGCGAGCCTGCGGGCGGGACGCCCCCAAGCCGGCCGGCGAGACGCCGGCGCTACACTTTCCGACGCGCTGAAGACTCGGCTCTTTGATCTGCGCAAGCACGGATTCAACCGGCTCTTTCAGAATGGGCAGGTCTTTGAATTTTCCACTCCCGAATCTTTGCTGGACATCAATTTCGGGGAGCCGGTGTTTGCCCTGGTCGACCGGCTGGCGGTTTCGGCGGGGGAGCGCTCGCGGATTGTCGATGCGGTCGAGATCGCTTATCGCGAGAGCGGCGAAGTAATTTTTGAGACTGCTCCGCGAGATGGAGAGGCGCCTCAGCAGCTGCGTTTTTCACAGCGTTTTGAATGCAAGAACGATGGCACTCGTTATGATGAGCCGGAGCCGCGACTTTTCTCCTTCAACAATCCGTACGGTGCGTGCCCGCGGTGCCAGGGATTTGGCAACACCATCGACTTCGACCTCGATCTCGTGATTCCTGACAAGGGCAAGACGCTAAACGAAGGCGCGATCGAGCCGTGGACGAAGCCCAAATACAGGCCGCTGTTTGCCGAATTGAAGCGCTTTGCGAAGCAAGCTGGAATTCCGCTGGACGTGCCATGGTATGAGCTCGATGCCGAACCGCAGAGGCTGATCACCGAGGGCGAAGGAAAGTTTGGCGGCGTGCGCGGGTTCTTTCAGCATTTGGAGCGCAAGAAATACAAGTTGCATGTGCGTGTTTTTCTCAGCCGCTATCGCGGGTATTCGTTGTGCTCCACGTGTGGCGGGACACGGCTACGCACCGAGGCGCGGCAGGTCAAAATCGAAGGCAAGAACATTTGCCAGGTCTGCAGCATGACGGTCGAAGAGGCGGCGCGCTTCTTTGAGCAGATCAGACTTACTCCGGCGCAGGCGGCAATCGCGGATCGTCTACTGGTTGAGCTACGGGAGCGGCTGCGCTTTCTCAACGAAGTCGGCTTGGAGTATCTGACGCTCGACCGGCTGTCTTCTACGCTCTCGGGAGGCGAAGCGCAGCGGATTCAATTGGCCACTTCGCTCGGGTCGCGGCTGGTTGGAACCTTGTATGTGCTCGATGAGCCATCAATCGGGCTGCACAGCCGGGATACGTTTCGGCTGATCAAGATTCTGCATGGGTTGCGCGATCTGGGGAACACGATTCTCGTGGTCGAGCATGACCCCGACATCATGCGCGCCGCCGACCGCATCGTCGATCTTGGCCCCGGGGCAGGCGAGAGCGGGGGCAAAGTTATTGGCGCTGGAACTTATGATGAGATTCGGCAAATGCCGCAATCGCTGACCGGGCGCTATCTCGCGAACGAACTGCATATTCAGATTCCTCCCAAGCGGCGTGCGCCGGGCGCCCACAAGATTCGTGTGAAAGGAGCGCGCGCTCATAACCTGAAGCGGATCGACCTGGAGATTCCGCTTGATATGCTGGTTGCGATTACCGGGGTTTCCGGCTCGGGAAAATCTTCGCTGCTGCACGATGTACTTTATCAGGGACTCTCTGCCGCCAAGCGGCAGTCGAATGGCGTCACGCCGACAGCTCCCCTTTGGGACGAGATTGAGGGCGATGAGTGGCTGGACGAAGTGGTGCTGGTCGACCAGTCGCCGATTGGCCGCACGCCGCGGTCGAATCCGGTCACGTACATAAAGGCGTTCGATATTATCCGTGAGCTTTTTGCTTCGCTGCCGGAGGCGAAGAAGCGCGGTTTTTCGGCGGGACATTTTTCTTTTAACGTGCCCGGCGGGCGCTGCGAGAATTGCCAGGGCGACGGCGTGGTCACGGTTGAGATGCAGTTCCTGGCCGACGTCGAACTGGTCTGCGATGAATGCAAGGGCACGCGCTACAAGCCGCAGGTGCTTGAGGTTCGGTACAAGGGTAAGAATATCCATGAAGTGCTGAACCTGACGATTCGCGAAGGGCTCAAGTTTTTCGCCGACGTTCCGCGGCTCACGGAAAAGCTGCGCGTGCTGGATGAAGTTGGGTTGGGTTATCTGCGATTCGGCCAGTCGGCGACAACCCTCTCGGGCGGCGAGGCGCAGCGCATGAAGCTGGCGGCGCATTTGCAGGGCGGCGGACGGACATCTAGTAGTCAAGGCGAGGGGGGCGACGGGCCTCGACGGAAGCGGCGGGTGCTTTACATTTTTGACGAGCCCACCACTGGCCTACATTTCGACGACGTGAGCAAACTACTGTTTGCCTTCCGCCGTCTAATCGATGCAGGGGGCTCGATCATTGTGATTGAGCACAACCTTGAGGTGATCAAAACTGCGGATTGGGTCATTGACTTGGGGCCGGAGGGCGGAGCGGGCGGTGGACGAGTCGTGGGCGCGGGGACCCCGGAGGCGATTGCGGAACTTAAGAATTCCTATACGGGGCAGTATCTGAAGACGGTTTTGAACGGCAATGGGCATCGCAATATCAGCGGGTAGGCATCGGATCTTGGTCTTATGGACTTTCCGCACGGATTAAACTGGCGACTTACGGCCATGGTCCAACTTCGCAACATCATCTTTGCCATCTTCTTCGCGATCCCTCTTTCGAACTTTCTCGGTACGACGGCGCTCGCGCAGACCATCGAGAGCCACACCACCGTTCGGCATCACCGCGAAGCGGTAGAAGAGCAGCCGGCGGAAATTGCGCAGGCGGAAGATGCCATTCAGAAAAACGACTTCTCATCCGCGGAAGGGCTGCTGAGGAAAGCTCTCGACCTCGATCCTGCAAATAAAGAAAAATGGGCATACCAAGCGTGGTTTGACCTCGGTTTCGTCCTCTCGCGTCTTGGCCGCGCCGATGAATCGATTGCGGCCTATCGCAACTCCGTCGCCGCGAAGCCCGACGTTTTCGAATCGAACCTGAACCTGGGCTTGATGCTGGAGCGCACGCACAATTCTGAGGCCGAGAAATTTTTGCGCGCGGCCACGGCGCTCACACCGACTGCTCATATAGAAGAAGGCCAAGCCCGGGCATGGCTTTCTCTCGGGCACGCGGTTGAAAACCGCGATCCCGCGCAGGCTTTACAGGCTTACAGTAAGGCTTCCGCGCTAACTCCCGCCGATCCTGAGCCGCATCTTTCCGCGGGCCTGCTGGACGAGCGTCAAAAAGACTTTCCCGCCGCCGAAGCCGAATATAAAAAAGTTCTCGCGATCGATGTCCATTCCACCGATGCCGCCATCGGGCTCACCAATATCTATATGAAGTCGGGGCGCCTCGCTGACGCCGAGCCTTTGCTGCGCGGGTTGGCTGCCGATCGGCCTGATGACGGTGGCCTTCATCTGCAACTCGGGCGCGTTCTGGCCGCCGAGAAAAAGAACGACGATGCCATCGCCGAATTTCAAGCGGCTCTGAAGGCTTCTCCGAAAGATGCCGACGCGCAGCGCGAACTGGCTGACCTCTACGCCAGCGCGGGGAAGAACGACCTTGCGGAAACAGCGTACCGGCCACTGGTGGCGGCTCATCCGAACGATCCGGAGCTGCATCGCGCGCTCGGGCGGGCATTGTTGCTCCAGAAGAAATTTCCCGAGGCGCAGCAGGAATTGTTGATGGCCGTCCGGCTCAAGCGCGATTCGCCCGACGCCTACGTTGATTTGGCTTTTGCCGCCAGTGAAAATAAGAATTACGACCTGGCGGTGCGGGCGTTCAATGGCCGCACCGCGCTCAACGCCGATATGCCGCCGATATGCTTTTTTATGCGGGCTTCCGCCTACGATCACCTGGGCGACTGGAAGCAGGCTTCGGCCGACTACCATTCCTTTCTCGATGCGGCGAACGGGAAGTATCCTGATCAAGAGTGGCAGGCTCGGCATAGGCTGGTCACCATCGAGCACAAGAAACGTTGAGACGGTACCATTGTGGTTATAGGCATTCATGCATTGATCCACTTCTGAAGCATTTACGCCATGCGACGACTCGCCCTAATTTTCTTTGTGTTCGCGCTTGCGGCGAACTGCGTGGCGCGGGACGAAACGGTCGCCGAACTCAAAGCGCGCCTTGATAAGGCGCGGCCGGAGGATCGTCCCGAGATCTGCGTGCAGATTGCGCGACTCCAGCTGCGAGCCGCCGACAAACTCTATGGCGAGGGTCATGTAGACGAAGCCCGAGCTGATGTCGAGGACGTTGCCACCTATTTTGAAAAAGCGCGCGATGCCGCGATCGAGAGCAAGAAGCATCTTAAAAATGTCGAGATCGATGGGCGGAAGACCTCAGAAAAACTTCGCGACATGAAACGCACGCTCGCCTTCGAGGATCAGGCTCCGGTTGAGAAGGCGATTCGGCGGATTGAAGATGTCCGTACTGCGCTCCTGAGCGAAATGTTCTCCGAGAAGAAGAAGGGGAAGAAATGATGCGCTGGACGCAGATTGCGGTCGGCTTACTTTTCCTGCTGACGCTGCCGGTGGGCGCTCAGAAGAAGAACGATCCTCTCAATCCATTGGAGATCGATCAACTTCGAGATGCCATGCTGGATCCTGAAGAACGCTTAAAGCTTTACGTGAAGTTTACCCGGGATCGAATGGCCAAGCTTGAAGAAATGCGAAGCAATCCCAAGACCACCGAGCGCGGCCTTCAGACGCACGACAGGCTCCAGGATTTCCTGACGCTGTACGATGAACTGAACGACAACATCGACATGTACGTGGGCCGAAAGAACGATATTCGCAAGCCGATGAAGGTCGTTATTGAGGCCGACACTGAATTTCAGTCCAAGCTGCGCGCGCTGAAGGATTCCGCGAGCGCGAACCCCACGGAGTTAAAGCAGTTTGAATTTCTCTTGACCGACGCGCTTGACACGGTCGACAGCAGCGCCGACGACCATCGGAAGACGCTGGTGGAGGTCGAGGAATATGTAAAGCAGCAGAAAAAACATAAAAGCCAGTAAGCGCTGCCGGAGTCTTGGCGGCAATACGCGGCTCCCTCCGACTGCTGGCATCGTGCTAATCTCAGCTCACCGTGTCCCCGCGTCTTTCCGAATTATTTCTTGAGGCCTACGCCGAATTGAGGCCGCGCGCGCCTGCTCCGCCGATGCACATCCGCTTTTATCCTTTTGTCTCGATCAACAACACCATTCGCCTGCGCCAGTCGGAGCTTTACGTTCGACTGTCCGATCTGCTCGAGGGCGCACCTGAACCGGTGCTGCGCGCGATCGCTCACATCCTGCTCGCCAAGCTCTACCGCAACCCGATTGACCGCAACCTGAGTGCGCGTTACCGACGCTATGTCGGCAGCCACGAACTTGCCGCGAAAGCGCGGCTCGTGCGGCAGATGCGCGGGCGGAAGCATATTCACTCAGCGCGCGGCCATCACTATCATCTGGAAGAAATTTTCGACGAGCTTAACCGGCGCTTTTTTCACGGATTGATGGGCCGTCCACAACTCACCTGGAGCCGTGAACATGCGCGCAACCGGCTTGGGCATTATGATCCTGCTCACAATGCCATTGTCATCAGCCGAGTGTTCGATGACCGGCGCGTGCCGCCCTATGTCGTGGAGTACATCGTTTACCACGAGATGCTGCATTTGAAGCATCCGGTTCGGCTGCAGGGGAGCAGGAGATGCGTGCACTCGCGCGAATTTCTAGAAGAAGAAAAGCTCTTCCCCGACCTCACGCTGGCCAAGAAATTCTTGCGGATTATCTGAATCGTTGGCTTGCCCCTGAAAAACTTCCGCTCACGGAAAGCGCGCTGGTACGTCGAATCAAGGGCGCGAGCTCTCTGGCGCCCACTAATTCTCTCGACCAAGACCATTGAAGTACCTTCGCTATGCCGGCCAACTTATGATTTCTGAACTGCCCAAAAGGCTTCTTTGTTTTGTATTGGTGGTAATGCTGCTTGGATTCGGATGCACCACGAAGCCGAAGTCCTCTGCTCCCCAAGCGACCCTGCAATCTGCAATCTCCCGGCTTCGGGCTAACGACCCCGCTGGCGCAGTAAAGATTCTGCAAGAGGTGACCGGGAGGGAGCCTCGCAACGGACGCGCGTGGCGAAATCTTGGCCTGGCGAACCAGAAGCTGAAGGATCTGGACCGCGCCGCGGAAGCCTATGAGCAGGCGCTGGAGGTCGAGCCCGCTGTGCCGACTCCAATGCTGCAGCTCGCCGCCATCGCAGCTACTAAACAGCACAGCGATGAAGCCTTCGACTGGCTCACAAAGGCCAAAGCAAGCCGCAAACTCGACATGACGCAAATGGAGGCTATTCCGGAATTGGCTACGCTGAAGACCGATTCCAGATATGCGGCTCTTCTTCCCACTCGCGAGGATTTCGACGATCCATTCGTTGAACCGGTGACCATCATTCATGAATGGGATGGAGAAGCTGCCAACGATCAATTCGGTTGGATCGCACGCAATATTGGCGATGTGGATGGAGACGGCGTTGCCGATTTTGTGACTTCCGCTCCGACAAGCCGGGCGAAGGGCGAAAATGCTGGCCGCATCTATGTCTACTCGACGAAATCCGGCAAGCTTCTGTGGAAGGCCGATGGCCGAGCGGGTGACCAACTCGGAACGGGCCTCGAAGCGGCGGGCGACACCAATGGCGATGGAATTCCGGACGTGGTCGCCAGTGCTCCGGGCGGTGGCTACGTCAACATCTATTCTGGACGCGACGGGCGCGTTTTGCGGACGCTGAAGGCGGAGAACGTCAAGGATGATTTTGGGCGGCACGTCGAAGGGGTTGGCGACGTCAATCGGGACGGCTATGCCGATGTGATTGTGGGTGCTCCCAACAACAGCGCCGCGGGAGACAATGCCGGGCGCGCCTATGTTTATTCCGGCAAGAACGGACAACTTCTTTTGACCTTGAGTGGCGAAAGTGCTGGTGACAATTTTGGCAGCGCGGTGGCTGGGTACTCGGATGCGCGGCACACGCTACTTCTCGTAGGAGCGCCGGGCGCTGGTCCAAAGCACACCGGGCGAACCTACGTTTACGATGGGTTGTCCAGCGTCCCGGAGTTTACGATCGAGGCTGACGACACGGGCGCGGCGCTGGGGCAGATGTTTCTGTCGGTGCTCGGCGATGTTGACGGTGACGGAGTTCCCGACGTCTATGCATCGGACTGGGCGAACAGCGCCAAAGGACCTTCTACCGGACGCGTGTACGTACACTCCGGAAAAGACGGTCACCGCCTGTTTGCTTTGACAGGTGAAACTGCCGGCGAAGGATTCGGTACCAGCCCATCGGTCGCGGGCGACGTGGATGGAGATGGTCACGCCGATCTGATTGTGGGCGCCTGGCAATACTCAGGCGCTGCGGTGGGCGGAGGACGGGCCTACCTCTATTCCGGGCTGGATGGACACCTGATCCGCACTTATACTTGCCGGACTCCCGGCGATACCTTCGGCTTTGATGCGGTCACCATGGGTGACGTGCGGCACGATGGCATGAGCGCCTTTCTGATCACCTCGGGGTGGAGCGGCGTAAGCGGGTACCATTCCGGGCGGGTATTTCTCATCTCCAGTGGCGTTGCGCACGCGTCGCACTGAAACGGATGAGCCTCGCGCGGCCTTCCCGTGAAATACCATTCGATGGCCCAATTCCCCGTGTGATGCAAATCACAACCAACCGTGACTCCCCGCGTTGACCCCACCCGGCCGACCTCGTATCCTATTAATATTGAAATTGAAATTCAATTTCAATTAGGAGTCTGCGCCAGAAACAAGAACGGGGTCGCACTTTAATATGCTGCAAGCATTCATCATCACGCTTCGCGAAGGCGTTGAAGCCGCGCTCATTGTCGGCATCACGCTGGCGTATCTGGCGAAGATCGGCCGCAATGATCTGCGCAAGTCCGTTTATGCCGCCCTCGGCAGCGCGTTCGCCGGCTCGATCGCGCTTGCCATCCTGCTCTCCCGCCTGAATTGGAACCAGGACATTTTTGAAGGCTGGGTGATGCTGGCCGCTGCCGTTTTCGTCGTCACCATGATCGTCTTCATGATGAAGACCGGGCGAAAACTTAAAGGAGAAATTGAAGGCAAGATCGGCCTTTTTGCCCGCGAGGATGCATGGATCGGCCTCTTCCTGTTCGTCTTTCTGATGGTGCTGCGCGAAGGCGTCGAGACCGTGCTGATCCTCTCCGCCGTAACCCTGAACTCGACAGAGTTGATGAGCTTTATTGGGACGATTCTGGGCGTGGCCGTTGCGATTTTGTTCGGAGTGATGTTCGTCAAGGGCAGCGTCAAGATCAACCTGCAGAAAGTTCTTTCGTATTACCAGCGTTATTCTCTGCCTGGTGGCCGCCCAATTGATCATTGGCGGACTACACGAGCTTTCGGAAAACGGCGTGCTTCCCTCTTCGCGCGAGGAGATGGCGATCGTTGGACCGATCGTCCGCAACGAGCTATTTTTCTTCATCACGATTCTGGTACTGGCCGCGCTTATGGTGCTCTTCGAAATGAAGAGTCGCCAACCGGTCGCGTTGCCGGAGGCGGGGGCCGCGCGGCGCAAGGCTCTGTGGTCGGCCCGGCGCGAGCGACTCTGGATGGTCTCTGTCTACACCTGCTGCTTTGTCTTCATCGTGATGGTCACGGCCAGCTTCATCTACGAAAAAAGCGCCAGCGCCTTGTCACCGGCTACCGAAGTCACCTTCGTCAACGGCAAGGTTTCTATTCCGCTGAAGACGGTCTACGACGGCGATCTGCATCGCTTCGCGGCAACGGAGCACGGGCTTGAGGTACGCTTCCTTCTCTATCAGAAGCCGGATGGCAAGGTGGCGACTGTTCTTGACGCCTGCGAAATCTGCGGTCCGGTCGGCTTTTACAAGGGATCGAACGGCCTGATCTGCAAGAATTGCGCCGCTCCTATTAACCCGCAGTCGGTCGGCATGCCCGGAGGATGCAATCCGATTCCTCTGAAGGCGCAAGTGACCGACGACGCCGTCATCATCTCCGAGGCCGACCTCGCGGCCGACAGCCATTACTTCGAGCAGAAATAAATGTTCCCGCGACTTGTCTACGAATCGTTTCGCCGGCAGACGCGGCGAAAGCTGTTAGCGGGCGTTGCGATCACGCTGGGCGTCGCCGTGGCGACCGCGATGATTGCGGTGGCGACCGATATCGGCGACAAGATCAATCGCGAACTGCGCAGCTACGGCGCGAACCTCGTCATTACGCCGCAGGAAGACACCTTGGATGTCGAAATCGGCGGCGTCAACCTGAAGCCGCCGAGCGACGGCGCGTTTCTGAACGAAGCGGATCTTCCAAGGATTCGCGGCACTTTCTGGCACAACAATATCGTCGGCTTTTCCCCGATGCTGCCAGTAACGGTGAAAGTGGCGGGCGCTGGTGCTTCGGACTCGAACGAGGTTACGCTGCTTGGCACTTACTTCAGCATGCAACTCAGCTTCGGCAAGGAAAATTTCGCGACGGGCGTGCGCATCACTCACCCCTGGTGGAAGGTCGAAGGGAATTGCGGCGCGCGTTCGCCCGAAACAGCAGAAGCGGCGAACTGCGGATGGCCCGATGACACTTCTCAGAGTGTGTTAGTCGGCGAACGTCTGGCGGCTAGACTTGGCAAGCGTCCCGGCGACTCAATCGAAGTCAACGGACGGGAAATGAGCGTCTCCGGCATTCTGTCCACCGGTTCGGTGGAAGACGACCAGATCGTCGCGCCGCTCGCCGTTGCGCAGCAGATCCTTGGCAAACCGGGTGCAGTTCGCCGCGTTTACGTGAGCGCGCTCACCAAGCCGCCGGATGCGCTTTCGAGCCGCGATCCTAAAACGATGACTCCCGAAGTTTATGACCGCTGGTATTGCTCGCCGTATGTGGAGTCGATTGCCTATCAGCTGCAGGAAGTGATTCCCCATTCTCATGCCGAGCAGATCCGGCAGGTTGCGCAGAACGAAGGGACAGTGCTCTCGCGCATCAAGGGTCTGATGCTGCTGGTCACGCTGGCGGCGCTGTTCGCTTCCGCGCTCGCGGTCTCGGCGGCGATGGCCACGGCGATTTTTGAGCGGCGGGTGGAAGTCGGGCTGATGAAAGCTCTCGGTGCTGGAAATCTGACAGTCGCGGCAATCTTTTTTGCGGAAGCGATGCTGCTTGCGCTGATTGGCGGCGTCATTGGATTTGCCGGCGGATCGCTGCTGGCACGGCAAATCGGGCAGTCTATCTTCAGTTCGCAGATTTCGATTCAGCCAGTCCTTTTCCCCATCATCCTGGCGATCGCTGTCCTCGTGACATTCGCCGGAAGCGCCGCCGCCATACGGCGCGCGGTGAAATTCGATCCCGTCTTTGCGCTGCGAGGTGAAGCATGAGCAGCGCTCCCGGCACCCTGCACACCCCCAAGGAAGTCGCAGCACGCCGGGCGCTCGCGCCGCACACTTCCATGTTCGCGCGCATGCTGATTCGCGCGACCATGCTGCGTCGCGGACGCGCTCTCTCGGCTCTATTCGCGATGGTCGTCGCGGCAGCGGTGGCAACCACGCTGTTGAATCTTTATGTCGATGTTCAGGCGAAGCTGCGTACGGAATTCCGGAACTATGGCGCGAATGTGGTGGTGGTCGCACGGGATGTCGTCGCACCCGATAACAACCAGAACGCAAATCGCCAGTCTCTACCGGCGGACGCCCTCACCAGAATCGATTCGACGCTTGGCCCAAAGACTCTCGCCGTTCCCTTCGCGTATGCGGTCGCGCGCACCACGGACGGCCAATCGGTGGTCGTCGTCGGGACCGACTTCACCCGAGCGCGCGAATTAAACCACTGGTGGAATGTGACGCATTGGCCTGATGTAGCGGCGAATTCCGGGCAGGCATTGGTTGGGATGCGCGCGGCCGCCGTCGTCACGCCTTCGCGCCAAGCGTTTGACCTGATGTTTCATGGCAAGACGATTCATCTCGTGCCGGTGGGGCTACTGCAAACCGGAGCCAGCGAAGACAGTCGTATTTATCTGGATCAATCTGAATTCAAGAACTGGACCGGCATTGAGCCGACTACGATTGAAGTGGCCGTCAACGGCACGCCTGCTGAAATTCTCCAGGGAATGAAGCAGCTCGCGGCCGCATTGCCGGGTGCTGACGTACGCCCCGTGCGACAAATCATGGAGGGCGAGGCCAACGTGCTGAACAAGACGCGCGCAACACTTTACGCGTCAGCCACGCTGGTGATCCTCACCTCGGCGCTGTGCGTGCTGGCTACGCTGATCGGATGGGTTTTTGACCGCCGCCGCGATTTTGCCATCATGAAAGCGCTGGGCGCTTCGGGGCGGCTGATCAATGCTTTCTTCGCTGCCGAAGCCGCCATCTTGGGCGTCGCGGGTGCTATTCTCGGATTCTTTATCGGCATCGGAGTTGCGGCCTGGATCGGACGCGTTAATTTCCATGCGCCCGTGGTGCCGCGTTTTTCCGTCTTTCCTTATGTTCTGGCAGGAAGTGTCGTGGTCGCGCTAATTTCAGCTGTGTTGCCGATCGGGCTACTGCGGCGCGTGCAACCCGCTATCATCTTGCGTGGAGAGTAGAGAGGCTTGACCGATGATTAAGTTGAAGAACGTCACCAAAAGCTACCCCGCCCGCGAAGAACAGAATGGCGGCAGCGGGCTTATTAAGGCGCTCGACGACATCTCTTTGTCGATTGCGCCCGGCGAGTGGGTGGCGATGATGGGCCCATCCGGCAGCGGCAAAAGCACCATGGTTAACCTTATTGGGTGCCTGGACCGTCCGAGCAACGGCGAGATCTGGCTTGATGGACAAAACGTCGCCAGCCTGAATGCATCTGATTTGAATCACGTTCGCGCCGAAACGATTGGCTTTGTTTTTCAGCAGTTCCACATGATCCCGTATCTCAGCGCGGTCGAGAACGTGATGCTCGCGCAGTACTTCCACAGCATGACCGACGAAAAAGAGGCGCTCGAAGCTCTTGAACGCGTCGGACTGCGCGATCGCGCGGGGCATCTGCCTTCGCAGCTTTCGGGAGGCGAGCAGCAGCGCGTCTGCATCGCGCGCGCCCTGATCAACGATCCAAAAATCGTTCTCGCCGATGAGCCTACGGGCAACCTCGACGCTGTGAACGAAGAAATCGTGCTGCGCCTGTTGCGCGAACTGCACCAGCAGGGACGGACGATTGTGATGGTTACGCACGACCCGGTGGTCGCGCGGCTCGCGGATCGCCGCATCGAGCTGCATCACGGAAAAATCGCCGCGCAGGAAGTTTTCGCTATGGCCGACGAGGAGCAGTTCGACGAGGTGTTGGAAGAATTGTACGCACTCGAAGAGCACGACCAGATCGCCGAAATCGCGCGCATGGAAGTACACGGCGCACTGCCCGTCTCGATCGCGGTCGAGAAAATGGAGGCAATGGGCCTGGTTGCAACTCATCCGCATCCGCCACAGCCGCATGATCACAGGCCGTTCGTGAATCCCTGCCATGACGCGCTCAAGCCGTCAGGCGTTTCGATTGGTGAAGGCTCGCTGATTGTTGAGCTGACCACGCGCGGGCGGCAGCGCGCAGCAGACATTATTCGCCGGCACCGGCTTGCGGAACGGCTCTTCACCGACTCGCTCGCGATGGACAGCGAGACCGAAATCGAGCAGCAGGCGTGCAAGTTCGAGCACATCCTGTCGGCCGAGGCGACGGATAAAATCTGCGCATTTTTAGGGCATCCAAAGACGTGCCCGCATGGATCGCCGATTCCGCCCGGGCCGTGCTGCGAACGCAAGCAGGACCTCGAGCGCACAGCCGCACTTTTGCATCAGCAGTGAGCCTCCGTCTGCCCGTTGCAATATCATTCAGCTGATGCCCTCGCGCCTCAACCAATGGCTTCGCGATCCGGTTTTTCTTCTCTGCCTGGTGGCGGCCTTGCTTGCCTTTGTCGTGCAATCGGGCGAACTCGGCACCGCCGACACCATGCACCGGCTCCAAACCACGCACTGGCTTTGGACATCGGAGCCGCAAGTTTTCCCAAACGAATATCCCGAGTTCGGATTGCATGGCCGTGGTGGACGCATTTACAGCTGGTACGGCATCGGACAAAGCCTGCTCATGCTGCCCGCCGATGTCGCCGCGACCGGCATTACTCGCCTGCCGATTTTTGCCGGCTACGAAGATGACCCTGCCGTGCGCAGCATTGTGGTCAGCTACTCGACCAACATTTTCTTAAACGTCCTGACGGCGCTGATTGCGTTTCGCTTTTTGCGGCAGCTTTCTTTTTCCGTGAAGGAAGCGGCGTTCGGCGTGCTTGCTCTCATGTTCTGCACTACCCATCTCCATTACACGCAGAACATGCAGGAGAACAACTTCATCATGCTCCTGACGCTCGCGGGCTTCTCATTCCAATATGAGTGGCTGCGAACTGGGAGCAGGCAGGCGCTCTGGATTGGCTCGGCGGCGCTCGGGTTGAATCTGCTGACTCGATTGACTACCGGACTTGATTTGATCGCCGTGGGCATTTTTCTGCTGATTATTTTGTGGCTCGAGCACTCAGACTTGTTGTGGCAGCGTTTCCGCGACTACGCGAAGATTGCCGCGCCGGTGTATGCGTTCTTTTTGTTGGTCGATCGCGGGTACAATTTTTATCGCTTCGGGTCGATTACGACTACCTACGTCGCAAACTTTGCGCGCGAGTTCCGCCAGCGCGATCCAACCCTGCCGGCGAACTTTCCGTGGAGTACGCCTTTTCATGAAGGCGTCATCGGCGCTCTGTTCACGCCGGAGAAGTCCATCTTCCTCTACGATCCGCTCATCGTTCTCACCATTTTGTTGTTTGTGATTTTGTGGAAGCGCCTTTCGCCGGAACTGCGCGCCTACGTCATTACTTCCCTGCTGCTGCTCGCAGCTTACATCTGTTTCTACGCGCGTTATGCATTCTGGTCTGGGGATTTTGCGTGGGGCGACCGATACGTTTCGACGACGGTTGAACTGGTCGCCTTGCTGGCGGTTCCCTTGCTGATGGGTCATCGCGCCGACCTCAGCCGGTGGTTTTGGCGTGCCGGTCTGGTTCTGATTGCCGTCAGTTTCATCATTCAGGTTGCGTCGCTTGCCTTTTGGGTGCCGCTGGAAATCTATCAGATGGAAACGCTCGGCCATCCCACGTTTGTGATTGGGTTGCGACTTAAGAATATTGCGGCGTTCGCGCTCGGCAAGATGGACGCGTGGGGACTGAACAATGAATCCATGAGTCAGGACCCATGGGACTACGTGCACATCACGACGTGGAATTTTCTGCCGTTTCTGCTGCGGCGCGTCGGAGCCGCCCCCGATTGGGTAGTAAAGGCCGCATTTGCAATCTGGTTTGCCGGGATCGCGGCTCTCGCCTGCGCCCTGATGCGGTTGCGGGTCATTCTCAAACCCCTAAGATAAACTTGAAAATCGTGGTCGCCCGGAAAGCTCCACACATCCGGAATCAATCGAGTGTTTGAGCAGGCCATTAACCACGAATCCGGTTCAAGTGAGGCCGAGAGAAGGGGAACGGGTGTAGAATGGCGCGTTCTTGAGGTCGGAAAATAAATTCGGTTCTGACGGCTTGCGGTCAGAGGTGGCACATGGAAGGCCATATTCTCGATGAGTTTCACGCCATTGTCGGAACCTCCGGACTGATTACCGAAGCCGAGCAGCTCAGCACCTACGACTGCGACGGTCTGACCATGTTCCGGGTGCTGCCGTTGGCCGTGCTGCTTCCCACTTCCACAGCGCAGGTGCAAGCGATCGTGCGCGTGTGCCATCGCGAAAAGATCCCTTTTGTGGCGCGTGGTTCGGGCACGGGGCTGAGCGGCGGAGCGCTGCCGGTCGCCACCGGCATCGTCATCAGCCTGACGCGCATGAACCACATCCTGGAAGTGGATTTGCCCAACCAGAGGGTCGTTGCTGAACCCGGCGTGATTAACTTGAATGTGACCGCCCGGGTCGCGCCCGAGGGGTATTTCTACGCCCCCGATCCTTCTTCGCAGTTGGTCTGTTCGATCGGCGGCAACGTCGCGGAAAACTCCGGCGGCGCCCACTGCCTGAAGTACGGCTTCACCACCACGCACGTCCTGGGCATGGAAGTGGTGCTGCCCGACGGCTCGCTCGTCCATCTCGGCGGGTTGACAGTCGATCGTCCAGGCTACGATCTGCCGGGGGTCTTTGTGGGTTCAGAAGGCACGCTCGGCATCACCACCAAAGTCATCCTGCGCATTGTGAAAAAGCCGGAGGTTATCCAGGTGCTGCTGGCAGCCTTCAACTCCACGAACGAGGCGGGCGCGGCGGTGAGCGGTATTATCGCGGCGGGCATGCTGCCAGCAGCTATAGAGATGATGGACAATCTCGCCATCCAGGCTGCCGAGGCCGCGGTACAGGCCAACTATCCCAATTGCGGCGGACTGTTGCTGGTTGAGTTGGACGGGCCCGCCCCAGAGGTCGAGACCCTTATGGAGGAAGTGGCCGACGTCTGCACTAAATGCGGGGCCTGGGAGATCCATGTCGCGCAGTCCGACGCCGAGCGCGCCCGCGTCTGGACGGGGCGCAAGGCCGCCTTCGCCGCCGTCGGCCGCCTCGCGCCAGCTTACATCGTGCAGGACGGCGTGATCCCACGGACAGCATTGCCGCAGGTTATGAGCGAGATTGTGCGGCTTAGCTCCGAGGTCGGCCTGCGCGTGGCCAACGTCTTCCATGCCGGCGACGGCAACCTGCATCCGCTGGTGCTCTATGACAACAGCATTCCCGGACAGGACAAGCTGGCCGAGAAGTTGGCGGGTGACATCCTGCGGCTGTGCATCAAGGCCGGCGGCTCCATTACCGGGGAACACGGCGTGGGGGAAGAAAAGAAAATGTTCATGTCCGAGATGTATGCCGAGCCCGACTTGGAGACCATGCAACTGGTGCGTTGCGCCTTCGATCCGGAGAACCTCTCCAACCCCGATAAGGTATTTCCCCGGCCTCGCTTGTGTGGAGAAAAACCCGGGGTCTACGAACCGCACCCGTTGGAAATCGCGGGTGTGGCACAGCGCTTCTGAAAGCAGGAGACCCTAGCAGGAAAAACGCTTATGCCATCCGCAAGCGGTCTTATGACACAAGTCTCGTGGCCGGAACTGGCCCAAATTGTTGGGAAGCAATATCTCCGCGCCGCCACTGCGGCCGACGCCATCGATGGCGTCGAGGTGGAGAAGGTCGCCGAACCGGGAACTCCAGAGGACTTGGCATACGCTCTGCGGTGGGCCCACGCCGGCGGCCTGAAGGTGGCGCCGCGGGGCGGAGGCACCAAGATGGGCTGGGGAAATCCGCCGGCCGCCTGCAACCTCGTGCTCTCGACTGCGCGCCTGAACCGCATCCTCGAATACGCGTGGGCAGACATGACGGTCATCGTCGAAGCGGGATGCCGCATTGCCGATCTGCAAAGGACGCTCGCCGAGCACGGACAGCGACTGGCCCTCGACCCGCTGTGGCCGGAGCGCGCCACCATCGGGGGAATTCTCTCCACCAACGATAGCGGCACTTTGCGCGCCCGTTATGGCTCGCTCCGCGACCTCATTATTGGTATTACGGTGGCGCTGCCTGACGGCACCCTCGCCAAGAGTGGGGGCAAAGTGGTTAAGAACGTTGCGGGTTACGATCTGGCAAAACTCTTCACTGGCGCCCTGGGGACTTTGGGTGTAATCGTTCAGGCGATCTTTCGTCTTCATCCTTTGCCAAGGCAATCTCGCAGTCTGAGCTTCAGCGGCACGCCCGAATCGCTGAACCAATTGCTGCTCGACATCCAGGCTTCGAAACTGACTTTCACCGGTCTCCAACTGCGGGCAGCGCCGGGAAGCGCGGATCTGGATGTCCGATTCGACGGCACTGCGGCCGGCATCGAGGCCCAGGCCAAGCAAGTCCAACAGATCGCGGGCTCTGTGCCTGCTTCGGAGGCACCCGCCGACGCATGGACCTCGCACCAAGCCATCTGGGAGGGCGCGACCCGGGCGCTACTCGCGAAATTCAGCGTGCTGCCGACGCAACTTGGGGCGGTATGTGGACTGGCCGAGCGCTCGGCCGGTGCGCAGTCGCCGGCCTGGAAGATCGTCGTACAAAATGTGGGCGCCGGCTATGCGCGGTTCGAAGGCAACGAGCAGGGCCTGCGCAGCGCGCTCGTGACCTTGCGCGAGGGGATCGCGAAAATGGATGGCACGCTGGTCGCGCTCGGCTGTCCAGTGGCGGTTAAGCGTGGCCTCGACGTCTGGGGAGCACCCTCGGACGCGCAGCCGCTGATGGTACGCGTCAAGCAGCGCTTCGATCCGGGCGGGACTTTGAACCCTGGACGCTTCGTAGGGGGGATCTGATGGCCCTAGCTGATCCGACTAACCCTGCTGCCATTTTCGATGACCACAATCCGCCGGCTGCGGAACTGTACAACAAGTGCGTTCACTGCGGCTTTTGCCTGCCCACGTGTCCGACCTATGCGCTGTGGGGCGAAGAGATGGACTCCCCGCGCGGCCGCATTTACCTGATGAGGCTGGGCAACGAAGGCAAAGCTCAGCTTACTGACAGCTACGCCCGCCATTTTGACCAGTGCCTGGGCTGTATGGCCTGCATGACCGCCTGCCCCTCCGGCGTCCAGTATGACAAGTTGATCGAAGCCACGCGATCTCAAATCGAGCGCCACTACCAGCGATCAGCCGGCGAAACCATCTACCGAAAACTGATCTTCAATCTGCTTCCGTATCCCGAACGCCTGCGTGCGGTTCTGTGGCCGGCCTGGGCGTACCAGGCATCGGGACTGCGCGCATTGGTGCAGAGCACCGGGCTGCTGAAGCTACTTCCGCGCAAGCTGCGATCGGCGGAAGCCTTGCTGCCCGCGATCACGCTGCGCGAACTTTGCGCCCACATGCCAGAGCGCATTCCGGCGCAAGGTCCGGTGCGCAAGCGTGTCGGCCTGCTGACCGGATGCGTGCAGCGCGTGTTGTTCTCCGGCGTGAACGCGGCCACGGCGCGCGTGCTGGCTGCCGAAGGATGCGAGGTCATAGTCCCTGACGAGCAAGGTTGCTGTGGCGCGCTCGCGGTCCACGTTGGTCTGGAAGAGCAGGCGCTCGATTTCGCGCGCAATCTCATTGGAGTTTTCGAACGCGCCGGAGTGGACACCATCGTCATCAACGCCGCCGGTTGCGGCTCAACCATGAAGGAGTACGGCTACCTCCTGCGCAACGACCCGCAATACGCCGAACGCGCCAAAGCATTCGCGGCCAAGTGCAAGGACATCTCCGAAGTGCTGGGGGAGTTGGAGCCACGCGCGGTGCGTCATCCGCTGCCACTGCATATCGCTTACCACGATTCCTGCCATCTCCAGCACGCGCAGCGTATTCGCAGCCAGCCGCGGCAGGTGCTCAAAACGATCCCCAAGCTGGAAATTCTGGAGGTCCCCGATTCCGCCATCTGCTGCGGCTCGGCCGGGATCTACAACCTGGTTCAGCCGGACACGGCGACTCAGCTCGGCGACATGAAGGTGAAGAACTGCCTCTCGACCAGCCCCGACCTGGTGGTCTCGGCCAATCCCGGGTGCCTCGTGCAGATCTCATCTGGGCTGAAACGCGCGGGCAGGCGGGTGCCGGTGCTACACATGATCGAGTTGATTGACGCTGCCATCCAAGGTACTCCTGCCTCAGAACTGCAAGCGCGGGCCGCCGAATAGTATCGCATCCCGCAATTGTCGGCCGAGCGGCACGTTCCGCCGGCCCTGACGGTGGCTAAGTGGAGAACTCGGCCAGCGGCAGGGAGGATCCCGGCATAAAAGTGCATAATTCCAGAATCCAATTCTGAACGGAGACCGAGATGAAAAATTTTGCAGGCGGAATTCTCGCGACGCTGGTCGTCCTTACGCTGGGCGGCTGGCTCTACCTGAAACTTGGCTATCTGGACGTGCGCGCGACTCCCGAGCCCTCACGACTGGAATCAGATCTGGCTGGCACCGCCCTGGATGCTTCGGCCGCACGCAACGCACCTCGGCAGCAGAACCCGATCCCACCGACCGAAACAAACTTCCTGGCGGGCGCGCGTCTGTATCGGGACAAGTGCGCCGACTGCCACGGCAGGCCCGATAACCCGGTGAGCGATTACGGTCGCTCCTTCAATCCACGGGCGCCTCAGTTTATGAAGGTGCCACCTCACCTGCCTGAGAACCAGATCTTCTACGTCATTAAGTATGGCGTGCGCTGGTCAGCCATGCCGGCTTGGGGCAATATCATGGCCGATAGCGAGATCTGGCAAGTCGTGGCTTTTCTCGATGACGCCCGGAATCTGCCAGCCTCAGTCCAGGAGGAACTTCACAAACCCGCCGGAAGCAATCCGTAAGCTGATTGAGGCGGATTTTGAACGATTAGGACTTTCGATTCTGATTATCTGCGGCTACTTCTTCGCGAAGAATCTTCCGAACCCCAATCTTATCTGGACGGTATTGACTCCGGGATTTGGCGTGGTTAGCCCCGCATTCGAAATGTGCATGTAGCGAAGTTCGACGGTCCAGGTATGGCTGCGGAGGAAGTGGATGCCGAGCGCCGCGCTTGGGGTGAAATTTATATTCGAAGTCCCGGCTGGGACTTCGTGGTTGGTGAACAGAGCGCCGCCGTTCAGCTCCAGATAGGGCTGGGCGCTACCGCGCGTGGCAAAAATCCACTTAAGGGCAAACGGAAATACTCCAGCTCCGTACGCGGTGTTCGCGCGCTGAAACGCTACGAAGACGGGCATGGCGTCAACCGCATATTCGAATCGTCCACTTAAAAACCCGGGGCCGTGGGGAGCGGTCAGGACCCAGCCATAGCGCATGCCTACATTCCAGACACCGGTATCTTTCGTGCCACCGGGCACAGAATATCCGCCGCCCGTCCAGACTTCGAGTTCATGACCGCCTTCTTCGGGACGGTCTTCAGCGGAGGCGAACGGGAGAACCAGAACAACAAAGCAGGCTGCAACAAAACACACCATCGATAACGATCGTTTCATAGGTTTCGGGCCGGATCGAACGCTTTGTAGTCGAAAAGGAACAATACGCGAAGATTCGGCAGGATACAAATCTGCCAACGCCGAGATGTTGACCCAGAGAGCGGGGCAAATTTGACTTACTTATAATGCCAGGCCACCGTCCACCGCCAGAATTTGCCCAGTGATAAATGACGGAGAGGTCGCGAAGAACATTACGGCCGCGGCGATGTCAGCGGCGGTCCCGTTGCGCTGCATGGGTGTTTGTCTGGACATGCGCTTCATAAATGCTGCGGCGGCCTTCTCTCCCAGATCGATCATTCCCGGAGCGACGGCATTGACGGCGATCTCCGGGGCAAGCGCTTTCGCCATCACTTTGGTCAACATGTGCACCGCGGCCTTGGACGAACAATAGTGGGCATGCGTCGGCCATGGACGAAGCCCGCCGAGTGAGCCCATATTCACGATGCGACCCCGACGCTTGCGCAAGAACGGCAGCGCCTCGCGCGATACCAGGAACGGGCCGCGCGTATTCGACGCAAAGATCGCATCCCACTGCTGGATGGTGATTTTCTCGAACTTCGCCGTTTCATAATTGGCGGCATTGTTTACCAGTACGTCGATGCCGCCCAGGACGGCCGCCACTTCTTTCACCATCTCGCGAACATTCATCTCGTCGGTGATATCGCAGCGCACGGCGAGGGCCTCCACTCCATACTGCGCCAGCTCGCCAACGACCGCCTTCGCTTCGCTTGCCGAGTTGCGATAGGTGATCGCCACATCCGCGCCGTGCGCTGCGGCTGCGCGGGCGATTGCGCGCCCCAAGCGCTTGGCCGCGCCGGTTACGAGCACTACCTTTCCTGAAAGTGGCCCTGCGTTTTTCCTCATGTCGGGATTTTACCCTGCACACGTGCGCGACGAGCATTGAAGCTGCTAAACTCCCCGCATGGCGGGAACGGGCGAGGTCATACTCTACTCGCGCAAGGGATGTCATCTCTGCGAGATTGTGAAGGAGAGCCTCGTCAAGCTGCAAAAACGCGGCGGGTTTACGTGGCGCGAGATCGATGTCGACTCTAACTCTGAAGCTCGCCGGCTTTATAACGATGAAGTGCCTGTCGTGTTTATCAATGGGCGCAAGGCCTTCAAATACCGCATGGACGAACAGGAATTTTTGCGCAAGCTGGCGAGCTGATGATACGAGCGTGTCTAACTTATGCACTCTGACTTGGCTGAGTTTGCCGCACAGTTCTACAATCTGAGTTCCGTCTTCTGACTTCGTTTACAATCTTCCCCGATGCCGCGCACCCAACTGTTTGCCGATCCGGATGGACTCTTCGTTCACGACCTTGTACTCCAAAGTTGTCAGCGAAGTCCGGGCAAGGTTGCACTGGTGGATACCTCATGTGACCGCCGCATCACTTTCGAGGAATATGCGGAGCTGATTGAGTTCCTTGCCCGCGGCCTAGTCTCGGCTGGACTCGCTCCCGGCGAAGTTGTTGCTATCTTCCTTCCGAACTCGTGGGAATTTGCTATTACTTATCATGCCGCTACGCTGGCGGGCGGGATTCCTACGCTCCTGAATCCAGCGTATCGCGAGCGCGAAATTCGCTATCAGCTCGAAAACTCCGATGCCGCGTTTCTGATCACCGATGCTCCGCTGATTGAGGGCATCAATCTTGCCGGGCTTCCCAAGTTGCGCAAGATCTTTACTACGCGACAGGAGCGCGCCGGCTGCGAGCGGTTTGCCAGTTTGTTGCGCCCGTCGGCAAGCGTAAAACTTCCTCAGCTCCCCGCAGACTCTGCGCAAATTATCGCCGCGCTTCCCTACTCCAGCGGCACAACTGGACTGCCGAAGGGCGTCATGCTGTCGCACTACAATCTCGTGGCCAATGTTTATCAGCTCATTGGCCCGGGCGCCGCAATGCTCACCGAGGCGGATGTGATGCTCTGCTTTCTGCCGCTCTACCACATCTACGGTTTGACGGTCGGACTTACGCTCTCGCTGACTATCGGCGGTACGCTCGTTCTGATGCCGCGCTTCGATGTCCAGAAGCTTTGCGCTTTGATGGTTCAGGAAGGCGTCACTTTTATGCCGATGGTTCCACCTGCCATCAATGCGCTTTGCCAGCTTGCCGCCGCCGGCGGATTCCCGACAAATCATCGCGTGCGCTGGATCAAATCGGGCGCCGCTCCGCTTCCTCCCGAACTCGCGCGACGGCTCAGCGACCTTACCGGAATTGCGGTCAACCAGGGATATGGAATGACCGAGGCTTCTCCGGTTACGCACGTCGGCTATCTTTCGCCGCCGGAGATGAATCGCCCGGCATCGATTGGCCAACCGCTCGCGCTCACGGAATGCCGCATCCTCGATCTGGAAGATCGTGAAGTTGCGGTCGGCGAAGCCGGCGAGTTAGTGATGCGCGGTCCGCAATTCATGCTGGGATATTGGAAGGAGCCGCAGGCCACAGCAGCCGTGATGCGCGATGGCTGGTATTACTCGGGCGACATCGCTCGCGCTGACGCCGATGGTTTTTACTACATCCTTGACCGGCGCAAGGAGATGATCAAATACAAAGGGTTCCCGGTTGCGCCCGCGGAGGTGGAAGCGGTTTTGCTGGAGCATCCGGCCGTGCGCGACTGCGGCGTGGTGGCCAAGCCGGATGAGGACGCAGGGGAAATTCCGTGCGCGTTTGTTGTGCTTCGGGACACCTATACGGCATCGACTGCCCTTGACGGTGAGTTGCGGGCGTTTGTGGCTGACCGATTGGCGCATCATAAGCAGCCGCGCGAAGTGCATTTCGTCGAGGCGGTGCCGCGCACGCCGTCGGGGAAGGTGTTGCGGCGCGAGTTGCGGAAGAGTCTTTCTTGATCGATCCACGTGACTTACGTGCTACACGTGACCCACGTGGTAGAATGAATATTCTATGGCTACTTCTGGGAACCGCAAACAGAACATAACACTCAGTCTCGACCGGCAAGTGCTCAAAAAAGCCAGGATTCTTGCGGCCCGGCGGGAGACATCCGTCAGCGGCCTTATCGCTCAGGAAATCGAATCCTTAGTTGGACAGGAAGAAGCATACGAACGTGCCGAGCGGCAGGCGCGGGAGTTGCTCGGAAAGGGTTTTCATCTGGGTGGCGTGATTCGGTCGAGCCGGGACGAATGGCATGAGCGGTAAAACATTCGTCGATACGAATGTCCTCATCTATGCTCACGATGATGACGCCAAAGAGAAACACGAAAAGGCCAGGAACATCCTTGACGAACTCTGGCGCGAACGCAACGGCGTTCTCAGCATGCAGGTCCTTCAGGAATTCTACGTCAATGTCACGCGCAAGATTTCGCATCCGATATCAAAGCCTTCGGCTCGCTTGGTCGTGAACAGCTATGCCATCTGGTGTGTTCAAACGACGCCTGAGGACGTTGCAGCGGCCTTCCGGATCGAGGATGAATCCAAGCTCGGCTTTTGGGATGCGCTCATTGTCGCATCTGCCCTTAGCAGCGGCGCCAGCCGCCTACTCTCCGAGGATATGAATGCGGGGCAGAAATTTCGCGGCCTGAGGATTGAGAACCCATTCGCGAAGCGGCCATAAGATGAGATGTTTGCCGGCGATGTAAAATGCTTACATTCCTGCTATGACTCTCTCCCGCTTTGTCACCAAATCCGCTTTTCGCAACAAGCGGCGCAGCCTTCTGACGGTCGCCAGCATCGCATTCTCTCTGCTTCTTCTCAGCATCATGCTGAGCGTGTGGCGGAGTTTTTATATCGACAAAGGCGCGCCCGATTCGGCGCTCCGCATCATGACGCGCCACAAGGTTTCTCTGGCGAACTTTCTTCCTATTTATTACCGCGACAAGATTCGCGCGATTCCGGGTGTCGTGCATGTCGTCCCGATGACCTGGTTTGGCGGAACGTACATCGACAGCAAGCCCGAGAATTTTTTCGCGCAATTCGCCACCGATCCTGACGAATACTTCGACGTTGCCGCCGATAAAATCATGCCGGCCGATGAGCTCGCGGCCTGGAAGCGCGACCGCACAGGCTGCGTCGTCGATATTGTGCTGGCTAATAAACATCACTGGAAAATCGGCGATCACGTTCACTTGCAAGGCTCAATCTTTCCCGTCAATCTCGACCTCACCATCCGCGGGATTTACAAGATCGATCCGCCCACCAGTGCGCTTTATTTCCATGCCAAGTATCTTGAGGAGTCCGTCGACTGGTTTAAAGATACCGCCGGCTTCTACTTCACGCGGGTCGACACACCGGAGGACATGCCGAAGGTCGCGCATGCGATCGACGAAATGTTTCACTCCACGCCCGTTCCCACGAAAAGCGAGAGCGAGCAGGCGTTCAAGCTGGATTTCATCGCCACACTCGGCAATGTGAAGGCGTTCATTCTTGGAATTTGCGGAGCCGTCGTCTTTACTACTCTCCTGGTGTGCGCGAATACCATGGCCATGTCGATTCGCGAGCGGACGCGGGAAGTCGCGGTCTTGCGCACGCTCGGCTTTACTCGAGGAAGAATTCTCCGGCTGCTGCTCGGCGAATCGATTGCGGTGGCGCTGCTCGGCGGGATGGTTGGAGTTATTTTTGGAACTCTGCTCGATACGGGCCATGTCCCGACCCGGCATTGGAATGCCGGTTTCCATGCACATGACCGCCTCGACTGGCCTCGTTGTCATGTTAGTGGCAGCCTTTGTGGGGCTGGTCAGCGCAGTAATCCCTTCCTATCGCGCGTCGCATCTCGGCATCGTGGACGGCCTGCGGCATATCGGGTAGAACGAGCCATTCTGTTCACGATCCTGAAATTTCTTGACCTCCAAGATGCCTTCGTAGGACGGTGCCGAAGTACGGTTCGCCCCGAAATACGGTTCGCTCTTCAGAGCGCGGCGCGTTGCGATTTGGCCAGGGCATCCCCGGGCCGGGCCGGAATTTGCGGCAGGGCCGACATCAGACGGCGCGTGTAGGGATGAGCGGGCGCGGCGAAGATCTGCGCGGTGGGACCACATTCGACAATCTCGCCTTCGTTCAGAATGGCAATGCGCTGGCAGATTCCCGCGACCGACGGAAGGTCGTGTGAGATGTAGAGGATTGACATGCCGGTTTCGCGATTCAGGCTGGCGAAGAGCTGAAGTATTTCCGCCTGCGTGATGACGTCGAGGGCGCTGGTGGCTTCGTCGGCGATCAGGAGCGCGGGACGGTGCATGACGGCCATGGCGATGAGCACGCGCTGCGCCTGTCCAACGCTGAGTTGCGAGGCGTGCTTGCGGAGGAAGTCGGCGTCGGCGGGCAGACTGACGCTGGTTAGCGCCTGCCGGATGGCATGGGCGCAATCGGCTTTGGTTGCTGTGCTCGCGCGGTGTGCGCGCCAGGCTTCCTGCAATTGGGTGCGAATTCGAAGCGCCGGGTTGAGCGACGCGAGCGGGCTTTGCAGAACGAGGCTTAGAGCGCGGCCGCGCAAACCGCGTAATTCGCGCTCGCGCATCGTGAGCAGGTTGGTTCCTTGGAAATGAATGCTGCCTTCGATGGTGGCCCTCTGGCGGCCGAGAAGTCCAAAAATCGCGAGGGCTAGCGTGCTTTTGCCGGAGCCGCTTTGGCCGACCAGGCCGACGATTTCGCCGGAGGCGACTTCGAGCGTGCAGCCACGCAGCACGGGCGCTTTGCCTGGATAGCGCACCGTGACGTTGGCGGAGAGCAGGCTGGCGCGATCGGTGGTGGCGGCGGTGGTCATCCGGTTGAGTTCATATTTCAGGGACGCGGGCGGGGGCGCCCGCGCCACACTTATGTCAAAACACTTTCAGCGTTTGGCGGTCGTCGTTCGGTTCAGCATCATACGCTCGGCGTTCCAGAATGTCTGCGGATAGAGGATTCCGGGATTTGCTCCGGCAACCGAAGTGGAAACCGCCGACAGCGCGTTCTGATTGATCAGATAAATGAACGGCGCCTGGTCGTAGACGATCTGCTGCACTTGATCGAATGCCGCTTTGCGTTTCCTAAGATTTGACGTGGACGCCTGGGCGCGCATCAGTTTGTCGATCTCGGCTTCCCATACGGTTTCCGGCGCTTTTTGCTGAGGATTCCAGGCATGATTCTCGGCTGAGCTGAGCCAGATGTTCATCTGTTCGCTCGGATCGAGGCCCACGTTGCGGAAACCCAGGATGGCGCATTCATAGTTGAACTTCTGGCTGATGCGTTCGATGAGCGACGGGAAATCGAGTGGAACGAGGTTGACCTTGATTCCGATTTTGCCGAGATCTTCCTGGATAAGAACACTCATGCGCTCGCGCGGCTTGCTACCCGCGTTGGTGACGATGGAGAACTCCACGGGATTGCCGCTTTTGTCGAGCAGGGTTCCGTTCTGCATGTGGAAGCCGTCGGCCTTGAGTCGATTGAGCGCGGCTTCGGGATTGTGCGCCACGGCCTTCAGGTTGCCGTTGAACCAGAGTTTGTTGGCCGGAGAAACCGGGCCGACCGCGGGCTGCGCATGGCCGTTGTAAACAATGCGGGCGATGTCATCGCGATTGATGGCTTCTGAAACGGCGCGCCGGAAGTTGGTGGATCGGAACCACGCGCGTTTATATTCGGGGATCGGAGCGGTTGCGACCTGATTGAACCACATGAAATCGGAGTCGAGCGACGGACCCGCATCGTGCACAAGCTGCGGTGAGGTTGAACCGAGGCGGTCGAAATAATCGGTGTCCAGGGCATTGATCAGGTCGAGTTCGCCACGTTTGAAGCGGAGCATTTCGACGTCGCGATTCGGTTGAATGTCGATATCGATCGCATCGAGATAGGGCAGACGGCGGCCCTGGGCATCTTTCTTCCAATAGTAAGGATTGCGCTCCAGCCTCACGCTCGATCCCGGTTTGTATTCGGCCACCATGAATGGGCCGAGAACTGCTCCCTCTTTTTTCGGGGAGTGCGCGGACATGATCGCAACCTGGTCGAACAGGCGATCAAGCTCGGCGATGGGAGCGGAGAAGGTGATCGAAATCTGGTCGGGCGCGAGCACCTTGGTAGTGACTGTGCTGTTACCGGAGCGGAAAGCGTCTCCGGTTGAAGAATGCAGGGCCGGATCCATCAAGCGCTTCATAGTGAAAGCGACATCGTTGGCGTCAAGTGGAGTGCCATCGGAAAAGTGGACCCCGTGGCGGAGTTTGAAGGTGATCTGCTTCTGGTCAACCGAGACTTTCCAGGATTCGGCCAGTTCGGGCTGGAGTTCCTGCGTGTGACGGTTCACGCGCACCAGGACGCCTCCTGTGAGGTAGCGGATGGAGAGCGAGGAGTCGTCGTCAACCAGGAGCGGGTCGAAGGTCTTGGGCTCGGCGCGCAGGCAGAAGCGCAGCTCCCCGCCGCTTTGCGCGAGGGCTGACAGGGTCAGGACAAAAGCGAATGCAAGGACACATGAGATCCATTGCTGCGTTCGGGATGACAAGATTTTAGAGATCGATGTGGTCTGGCGGCCGATCATGCGGTCACCTCCTCGTTGGATAGCAGAACTTGAAACGAAGTCATCACGACAATCAGCAGCAGCAAGGGAACCAGTTTCCAGGGTTCCTCGCGAAATGAAAGCATGCCTTCGAGTTCGCGCAACTGGCTTCCCCATGATGGAAGCGGCTCGGCGACACCTAAGCCCAGAACTCCTAGATTGGCCTCGCTCAGGATGAACACTGGGATGGAAATCCAGAACTGCGCGTAAAGCACGGGCTTCAGGTTGGGCAAAACGTGAATCAAGAACAGGCGCGGGCCCTGTAGTCCGGAGGCGCGGGCCTGTAAGACGAAGTCGGAGTTGCGCAGACCATCTGCGCTGGTCGCCAGCACACGCGCGGACGCGGCCCAGCCGAGCAGGCCGAGTATTAGAAATGTAATCAGCACCGAGACGATCGGCGAAACGTTCAACGGCAAGAGGGCTCGCACCGTGATTAGCAGAAACAGCCATGGCAAGGAAAGAAACAGGTCGGTAAAGGCGCGAGCCAGCTTGAGCCAGATTCCGCCGAGGTATCCGGCGAGTCCGCCTATGAGCGCGGCTAGCGCGGTTGAAACGAGGGCCGCAGCCGGAGCGAGCAAAAGCGAAATCCGCGTTCCATAGAGCACGCGGGCGAAACGGTCGCGGCCAACTTCGTCAGTGCCAAGCAGATGGGCGCGGGAGGGCGGCGCATCGGGCAGTTCGCGGAATTGCTTTGCGTAGCCGGCGGGCGCGAGCCAGTTTGCTCCGAGGGAGAGCGCGCACACAACGACCACGATGGCACACGCCAGCACCCGGGCTGCTTTCATGCCGCTTCCATGCCGCTCAATCACCTTTTGCCGCCTTCACTGCTCGGCCGGCTTTAGTACATGGATCATTACATCGGCACTGGAGTTGGCGAGCAAGGTTACAAGCGTAACCAGTACGGTCAGGTTCACGAGCAGAGGAAGGTCTCGGGAGAGAGCGGCTTGCCAGGCCAGTTGGCCGATTCCAGGCAATCCGCAGAGGCTTTCGACGGGAATGCTGGCGCCGAGCGCGAGGCTGATGGTGATGCCGGCGAGAGCGATGAGCGAAGGGCCCACTACCGGCAGCACATGCCACCCGAGGATACGCATCTCGCCGAGACCGCGGGCGCGCGCGGCTGTGATGTGCGGCAGAGCGTAGGCTTTCTCGAGCAGGTTGCGCGAGTAGCGATAGATTTTTGGGAAGACGATCAGGGCGATGGCAAGGTATCCCGGAGTGTTCAGAACTACGGACACTAGCGCCAGTACCGCGGCTGGAATGCACAGGAAGGCGCCACTTACAGTGGTGCCGAAGATCTCATATACCGGGCGCTGCCAGAGGCTCGCGCTGAATGCCAGGATCGAGGCGAGCAGCCAGCCCAGCAAAAGCCCGATGCCAGCTACCCGCAGGGTGACTGGCCAACGCTCGCGCAGCAGCAACCCGACAGGCTGCCCGAGCGCGTGCGATTTGCCAAGGTCGCCGTGGATCGCGCCGCGCAGGTAACTCGCGTAAAAGTGCAGGATGTTGTGCTCGCCCGCTCGCTCAGCGTGTAAGGCGCGAATACTCTCCGCATTGAGGCTGGGATCGAGTTCGCGCTCGTCAGAATCAAAACCGGGCGCCATGCGCACGAGCGTGGCGGAGAGCAGGCCTCCGAGTAGGACCAGCGCCGCGATCGAGAGCAGGTGACGCGCGATTCTCGAAAGCATGAGAGAGTCCTTAGTTGACGGTTGCGCCGCGCGAGCGGGAGTTTGGAATCTCCGGCTCGCAGGCGAGTTCCGAGTGATGAAGCTGCTTCATGGAGTACATGCGGCGATCCGCTTCGGCGAGCAGGCGTTCGACGTCGAAGCCATCTTGCGGGCAGAAAGCTGTGCCGACGCTTAGCGAGACCAGATTGCGGCCGGCGATCTGATATCCCGCTTGTATGGCGAGTTCGTTCAGACGGCGGGCTTTTTCAATGCCTGCATCCTGGCTTAGGCCGGGAGCGACAATCACAAATTCGTCGCCACCCACGCGGGCGACATAGTCGTAGCCGCGGCAGCTCTCGTTCAGGTGGGCGGCAAAGTCTTTCAGCAGATTGTCACCCTCGAGGTGGCCATAGAGGTCGTTGATCTGCTTAAAATTGTCGAGGTCGCAAACCATGACGGCCAGCGCGGTGCCCGTGCGGCGGCAGCGGGCGAGTTCACGCGACAGATGTACAAAGAGCGAGCGAGCGTTGGGCAGGCCGGTCAGGTAATCCGTGGTCGCGGAACTTTCCGCCTGCTGGTATTTCAGAGCGTTCTCGGTGGAGAGGGCGATCTTTGAGCTGATGGCGAGCAGGATGCGCAGGTGGTCGGCGGTGAAGGCATCTGGTTCGGCCCGGTACATTGCCAGCACGCCGACTACGCCGTTGAGTCCATCGAGCGGCACCGCCAGCATCGAGCGTTGCGTGATGAATTTTGCGGGATCGGCCACATACCCGACTTCGAGGGCGGGATCGCCGTTCACGATGGACTTGCGGTTTTCGGCTACCCACCCGCAGATGCCTTCTCCAATTTTGATATTGAGCGAAGAGAGTAAGCGGAAGTTGTCTCCGCTGACTAGTTCCGGCACAAGGCGTTCGTCCTTCAACAGGAATACTGCCATTGAGTCGTAGGGAACCAGCTTGCGCAACCGCACGGAGAGCACGGAAAGCGTCTCTCCCAGACTGAGTGAGTTGCCCAGATCCTGACTGAGTTCGAACATGGTTTGCGCTTCCTGACGGGCGGAAGCGATCGAAGAGAGGAAATCGGTGTCGTTGGCTGGGGGGGCGCTCGATTGCTCAAAGCCCGCCGACGGTCCCGCTCCTTTGTCGGCGCGCACCTGGACCGACAAACCGGGTTCAATCCTGTCTTCCGAAGAATGCGCCATGGTTTCGAGTTCGCGATAACGGCGCTTCAGAATATCGATGACTGCCGGATCGAAGGAAGAACCTGACATGCGTACGACCTCTTCCATCGCGGCATCGAGGGGCAACGCGTTCCGGTATTGACGGTGCGAAGCCAGTGCGTCGAGGCAATCGACCGCCGCCAAAACTCGCGCTCCTCTTGGAATCTGATCGCCTTTCAGCCCGTCGGGATAGCCCGAGCCATCCCAGCGCTCATGATGCGAGCGCACGACCGGCGCAACCGGATATGGAAAGGCGACGCGCTCCAGGATCTCGGCGCCGACAATGGGGTGAATCTTCATCTTTTCGAATTCTTCCGGTGTGAGCCGGCCGGGCTTGTTGATGATGTGTTCGGGAACGGCCAGCTTGCCAATGTCATGTAAAAGGGCCGCGGCTCGCAGCGCTTCGATTTCTTCCGGCGAGAAGCCCAGCTCTTTCGCAATCTCAATCGCGTAGACGCGCACGCGCTGCAAATGTTTGTGCGTGGTGTGGTCCTTGGCTTCAATCGCGAGCGCGAGCGCTTCGATCGTGCGCAGATGGAGCAGGGCGACGTCTTCGGCGTGGCGCCTCTCGGTTTCAACGTGCATCTTTTCCGCTTCAAGACGTCCGAGGTAGAGGCGATACGAACGATAGACCCAATAGATAATCGGCAGGACCATGAGAGTCGTCTGCCAACCGGTGTGCCGGTTCACGAAATCCACGAAGAAAATAATGGCGGCGCCGACCAGGTAATAAGGGAACGACCAGAAATAGCATTCCGACCAGACTTTACGCGGTGATTTGCCTTCCGTTAGCGAGATGATGATGGTGACCGGCAGAGTGTTGGCGACGAAGAAAACCAGGGCCGTCACGACGAGCAACAACGGCGTACTTTCGCCCAAAACTCTTTCCAGACGATGGAATACAAAATAGGAGATCGCGATGGCGTTGGCCATCATGCTGAAGACGTTAAAGAGTATCTTGGCGGGATCTGATTTGCGGCGCGCCGACCATACACACTGCGCCAGGCTGGCGGTGCAGCCAATCACCAGCGTCTCAGGCAGGCTCATTTCGAGCACGCCCAGCAGGATGAAAAGGAAGTTCACCGACATCGTGCCGTCGATGCCGGGCAATTGAATTTTTAATCCCGACGCGAGCGTGGCAATCAGCAGATAACAGAAGAAGCGGGCAAGGTTGGAACTGTTCCAGAACCAGACGGAATGGGCCACCACCAACATGCCGATGACGGCTGTCGAGGCGATAAACAATGTGGCCCGTTTCGACATTGATCGTGTCGTGCCTTCCGCCTTTAGTTCCGCGTGACTCATTACCGGACCGTAGACCGCAGTCACATGCGACTGCATCTTTACTGAAGAGCGTGAGCTTTCCATCAAGCCTGCGCCTTCAATAACCCGGCTTTACGGATTCGGCATTTCGGTCTTGCCGCACTAATCCTCATCTCCAGGCCGCGACGCGCAGCCGGAGCAAAGTCGTCCCCTCTACGCGATGGTAGTAGAGGCAAAGAGCACCCGGTACTTACCGAGGTAATAGAACGCCCCATGGAATCCGGGGTGAATTCCCTCGTGCAACTCGAGCTTGCCGGAGCGCTCATCGGGGATTAGTTGGCGCCGTCGATGAACGCATAGTTGCGAGCTTTTGCATAGGGATCAGAGTGCAGGCGTGCCACCAAAATGCCTGCCAGTCGAACCGATTAAAAGGAATGGGTGAAAAAGCCCGGGAAGAAGAGGTCCGGGGGACAGGTTGGCGCGGCGAGACAACTTGGCAGGGGCCGCGGCGCATTACTTTAGTGTCTCCGACTGGTGCCGAACGGTTTCATGGGGACGCGGCCATGTGTCAGCATGGATTGTCAGCCTGGAATCGTTGACCGAGATTCCGTTGACCCAAGATTTGTTATCGCAAACTTGTTAATTCAATCGGGATCTGAGGAGCCTCAACTTTCGCGTGTCTCCGCCCACAGACAAGATCCAGAAGGTTGCGGGTAGCGGCCGTGGCTCTGCGGCTGCCGCCGCGGCTGCCAACACTTTTCCCCCTGAGAACCCGGACCAGGTAAAAGACGGAGTTCTTACCACCAGTCTCGAGGGGGTAATTACCAGCTGCAATATGGGGTTCAGCCGGTATGGCTACGGTCCGGCAACCGTGGTCGGTATGAATCTGGCTGAGCTTTTTTCTGCTGACGATCAGTCGGTATTGACCAAGCTCGTCCTGCCAGCCGTCCGCGAAAAAGGGCGTTGCGAAGCAACTCTCCGCGGTCGAAACAAACGCGGGGGGGAATTTTCAATTCACCTTTGCCTGTCGCTCTTGCGCGACGCTTCAGCCACTCCCCAGGGCCTGGTTGTGCTGGCGTCCGAGGTTACAGAAATCAAGCCGCAATCGCAGGGTCGCGGGGCGCGCTCGGGAGCGACCGCAATTACAACCGCTCGCCGCGTAGTCGGAGGCACGGAATTCCTGATTACCAGCCCGGTTATGCACAAGTTCATGGGGTTGGTGGATCGCGTGGCGGGGCACACGGAAACGGTGCTCGTCGTCGGAGAAACGGGAACCGGCAAGGAACTCGTCGCCCGCACCATCCACGATTCCAGTTCGCGCCATAAAAAGCCGCTGGTCGATATCAATTGCGCCGCGCTGCCTGAGCATCTGGTGGAGAGTGAATTGTTTGGCTACGAAAAAGGCGCGTTCAGCGGCGCCGATTCTTCTAAGCCGGGACTGTTCGAACTGGCCGACCAGAGCACGATCTTCCTCGACGAAATTGGCGAGCTCCAGACCCAGGTTCAGGTCAAGTTGCTGCGTGTGTTGGACGGCGCACCCTATTACCGGCTGGGCGGGAATCGCAAGATCACGGTGGATGTGCGCGTGGTAGCGGCCACCAATCAGGATCTGGAACTGGCCGTTAAGGAAGGACGTTTCCGCAAGGATTTATTCCACCGCTTGAGCCAGTTCCAGTTGCGGGTGCCTCCGCTGCGCGAGCGGCCTGAAGACGTTGCGGCACTGGCGCAGTACTTTCTTTCGCTGAAAGCATCGGACAAAACCTTTTCGGTCGAAGCCATCTCCGCATTGCAGGCCCACCCCTGGCCGGGCAACATTCGCGAACTGCGGAATGCGGTGGCGAAGCTGGCGATGTCCGCGCCAGATTGTGAGATCAGCGCGGCCGAGGTGATGGCCGAACTAAAGGGCGAAACTGCGACTGCTCCAGTGGCCCGGCGACCCCTCACGCAGGGCAACCTGGAAAATATGGAAGAGCAGATGATTATCCAGGCGCTCGAGCAGACCGGCGGCCATCGAACGCAGGCGGCCGAGCAACTCGGAATCTCACGCCGGACCTTGAGCCGCAAACTCCGCGAGTATGGCATCGACGCGAACCTGCGCGACGGCTCCTCTCCTCTCGGAATCATCAGTCAGGAACAGCAGAAGTTTTTCCGCGCCAAGGTCAATATCACGGTCACGTTGAGGAACGCGCACGGCAAGGAGACGCAGGCCCAGGCGATCAATCTGAGCACCGGAGGCATGGGTCTCGATTCGGTCAACGATCCAGTCGGTTTCTCGGGCTTGCTCGATGTCAGCTTTCTGCTGCCCGAGAGTGAAACCGTCATGCATGCAAAGGGACGATTGGTGTGGGCCGACGTTGGAGGACGAGCGGGCCTGCGCTTCGTTGTGATTGAGCCTGCGCTGTTTCAGGAGCTGCAACACTGGACCAACGAGAAGATGAAGAATGAAGGCTGGGAACTTCCTTCCTGAAGCGGCTAAAGTTTAAATCTGTTCCTGCCGATCAAACCAATGCGCAGGGCAATCTGCGCGTACGAGAACTCTTAACAAAGTTTTTACATTGCGGGTCAGGTGCTTGATTTTACAGGGATTCCCACGATCTGAGCACTCCCTAATCCAACCGTTATTCAACGTCTTAAGGGGTGACTTTTGCGCCGATCATCCGTCTATATGAAAGACTAATGATTCGTAGGACACAGAGAAGTACAACGCATCGCTAAACCGGGAACTTTTCCCAAGGCAGGTTCGTATGATCAAGAGTACGGAGATTAAGAGTATGGAACTCCAATACGAAATCGAACGTTTGCAGGATGTAGCCGTGGTGCGCTGCTCGGGACGCATGGTGCGCGGAGCCGCGCTCGATGGATTTCGCCGCGGGATTGAACAACTCGATCGTCTGCGCGTGCTGGTACTCGATCTCTCCGAGGTCGAGCGACTCGATGCCGGCGGAATGGGAACGCTGGTTCTGGTTCGCCGCTGGGCGATGCAGAATTCCGCCCGCCTGAAGCTGGTGAATCCACCTCTTTTTTTCCGGAGCATGCTGGAGGCGACACACCTGAGTTCGGTGTTTGAGATCTCCTCGCTTAAAGAGGCCCTTTACATTTTGCGGCCAGGTTGTACTCCTCGTTACGCGGTTGCCTGATCCCGATCAGCCTCGTGGGCGTGATGCCTTATAATTCGCGCCCATGAGAGATTCTCCCGCCTACCACTTCCCTTCTCGGCTTCTTTCAAGATTCACCTGGTTGCGGGTTCGAGCGTTGTCGCTTCGAGCGCTATCGATTCCGACTTTATCGATTCGAGCCTTATTAATTCGAGCCTTGCCATGCTGACCGGCCTGGCGCGCAGGCTCAGCATCGTCGATTACTTTTCCCTCGGCTGGGGAACGATGGTGGGCGTGGGATGGCTCGTCGTGATGGACGACTGGCTTCTGCGTGGGGGGCCGCTTGGCGGCATTCTGGGCTTCGCGATCGGCGGTGTGCTTCTGCTTCCCATCGGCTTCGTCTATGGCAAATGGGTGATGGCGATGCCCGACGCCGCAGGCGAAGTGGCCTACACCGCGAGAGTCTTCCCTCAGCCTGTCAGCTTCTATACCGGCTGGATGATGATGCTCGCGTATTTCATTGTCTGCCCATGGGAGGCCGTTGCCGTCGGTCGTCTGGCAGGTTTCATTTTCCCGCCGCTCAATCGCATCGAGTTGTATAGCGTGGCCGGCAAGCCCGTGTACCTGCCGCACCTCGTCATCGGCATCGGCCTCACGGCGCTGGTGACGATCGTCAACTATCGCGGCATACGGCTGAGCGCCACATTTCAGAACTGGACGACCTTCGGCACGCTAGCGCTCTTTGTCATCTTTGTCGGGCTGGGAGTAGCGCGAGGATCGCCCGCCAACTTCCCTCCTTTATTCACCCACACGCCGCTGGTTTCGATCCTGCTCGTGCTCCAGATTGTTCCCTACTTCATGACCGGTTTCGAATCCGTGACTAAAGCGGCCGAAGAGGCTAGACCCGAGTTTCGTACGCGTGGATTCTCCCGCGTCATCTTCAGCGCCATCGTAGTTGGCTTCATGTTTTATGTCGCCGTAATTGCCGCCGTCGGCTATGTTGCGCCCTGGAGGCAATTGACGGGCGCGCCCTTCATGACTGCCGTCGCGTTCGAACATGCAGTCGGTGCGCGCTGGATCGTAAGCATCATCATGAGCGCCGCGCTGTTGTCCTTGTTCAAAGTGTTCAACGGGAACTTTATCGCGGCCAGCCGCCTGCTCTTCGCCATGGCGCGGCGCGGACTGCTCACGAATCAACTGGCCGCAGTACATCCGCAAAATCAGACGCCCGCCACGGCCGTGTTGGCCACCGGAGTTGCCACCGGGTTGTGCATGTTCCTCGGGAGCGCGATTCTGGTTCCGATTTCCGAGGTGGGTTCGGTCGCCTCGGCCACCGGATGGTTTGCCGTGTGCGCGGCGTTCTTGTGCACCCGGCCAGGAACCCGCGATTACTTGATCGCGCTGCTTGGAGCGTTGGTCGGACTTGCGATGGCGCTGATGAAGTTCCTCCCTTTTGTGCCCGGACATTTCTCGGGATGGGAGTGGTTGGCGCTCGGATTCTGGATTCTTCTCGGGACAGCAATTGGGCGTCCGCGCGGATCGCGCCCCGCAACCGCTGAAAAGCGTTGCTGAACTTTGCGGATTTCCCCTTACGGTTTTACGTCGCTCGGTGGTTTCACTTCCGTACGGCTGATCTCCTGATTCGCTGGCGTCACGTGTGGTTTAGTCAATGTGCCGGTGAGGTTCCAGGATTGGTCGTCGCTCCGGGTAAGAATGAAGTTGAGACCCTTGTCCAATCCCGCGGTTCCGTTTACCTGATAAAGACCATCGCGTGATTCAAGCCGCCCGTCGGAAAGCTCCCACATACCCTTCTTTACCCGAAGGTCTCCGGCGAAGCGATAGACCGACAACGGCACATGCGTGCCAGGAATTTGAACATGCGTCAGACTTCCATTTCGCATTGCAAACTGCACCTTGCTGTCAAAATTCCCGAGGAGTTCCGGGAAACTTCCACCTGACGTATCCAGGTCAAAGTTGCCGTCTGCGTTGCCGACAATCCACGAATCGTTCATCACGACTCCGAGTTGCGCCAGCGAGATATTCTGGAAGGTGCCGCTGCCTCGATAACGCGGCGGCAGGATCGACGCATCCACCGTCCAGCTTCCCTGGTGCGTGCCTTGCAGCAGGGCTGCCCGCAGATCCGTCATCATGAACTTGCCGCGATCCACGCTCAACCCGGTGGCAACCTGCGTGGCCAGCAATTTCTTGAGTTCCAGCCGCGCCACGTGTAGATTGCCCTGGGCTCGCAGGGCGAGCAACGGCGAAGGCCCCTCGGGGTCGCCGGAGTTCAGAATGCGGTACCACGGGCGCTTGGCGGGATGTGGCGTAAGCCACTCGGCAAGCTGCTCGGATGAAAGATGATCCGCCGTGAGGTCGAACTGAAATACGCACGCGGGAGCGCAATGCCGGGGCGCGGAAACTGAGCCGCTCCAATGCGTGCTTCCTGTTTGCGCCGAAAGCTTTTGCATCGAGAACGTTTCCGGACCAAGCACGACCGTCGCCGACGGAATCACAATCGGAGTATTCAGTCCATGCGTCTCGGCTCGAACGTTTTTCAGTTGGGCGGTCCCAAGTGCGTTTGGAGGGGCGAGTCCCTGCCACGCGCCAGAGATGCTGACATCTAATTTGGCATCTCCCTCCGCGGCGGGTCGCACCGCCGGCAAACCTAGAGCGCTCTCCAGACGAAACAGATTCTTGAACTCCAGGTCACCCCGCAAAAACAAACGATAGCCCTTGGCCGAAACCCACCCGCCCGCGCTCACGGGCAAAGAAGCATTTACCTGGAGCGGCACCGGGCCGATGCGAAGATGGGCTTCGCTCGGCTCTGGGTCTTTTCCCTTCCCGTCACTGATCGCGCTTGCCCCGGGCCGAGGCCTGGCGAGTGAGTGGCCCGCCGTCGAATTCCCTGCCAGTGTCAAGGGAACATCGCCCAGCGCAATCATATCGTTCCCGCCGTTCGAAACCAGCTTCACCTCGGAGGCCGTGCCGCGTCCGCTGAAGTTGGTCTCCGCGCCCTCGCGCGCTGCGTGAAACTCACCATCGATCGCCCCGCTGGCCGTGAGATCCGCCGGCAGTTGCTGCTTCGCCTGATGAAACAGCGCGAACGCTGAAGCCATTGGCACCTTCTCAGCGACCAGTGTTAAGTCGTAGGTCGGATGACCAAAGCCGCGCTCTGTACCAACGCTTCCCTGCAATCGAAGCATCCCGCCTCCAACCGGAGATTCGCATGCAATATCCGTAAGGGATTTGCTGGTCGCGCTGTAGCTTCCCTTGCAGTTTGTAGCCACATTCACGTTCCGGCTGTCCACAATGTCATAGCGGCGCAAGCCGTTAATTGCCAGTCTGCCGTCAATCGCCAACGCCTGCGGAGTGCCGGAGACATTCGCGGTCAGCGTTACAGCACCGCGAAAGCCGCGATCGCGGCCGCTCAGCAGCTTCGTGATTTGCCCAAGTTGTCCGTTTTCCCATGCGAGCGTGAGGCGCACCGGGGTCAGACGCAGATTCCGGGAGCGCTGCCAGCTGGCGTCGATCCGAAGACGTCCCGTATCGGTCAGATTGAAATCCGTGCGCACAGGCTGCGCCTTCATACGAGCGCCCCAGGAGTTTTCAGAATCCTGCCATAAGGCCACGTCGGCGTCGGTCAGCGCGTAGGATTTTTTTTCCTGCCCGATTTTGACGTTGATTCGCGCGCTCGTAGCTTCGAGATATGGAAATGCCGGCCGCGTCTCGGATGCAGGCTTCTGCGTAGGGGCCGCGGGAATCTGGGCATTGCGCTCAATCAGACTGGCCAGATTCCAACGGCCCTGGCTGTTGCGCACCACGTTGATGCTGGGTTCGGTCGCGCTCATCTTCGCGATCTCAAGCCGGCCGCGCAGCAGCGAGCGCAAACGAATGGCGGCAAACACGTCCTGGGCGCGGATCATCGGCTCGGCACCGAAAACCGGATCGTCATAGATGACGAGACCCTCCAGATCGAAGCCGGGACGCGGGAGAAGCTGAAATTGTACGTTGTCGATGGCAACCCTGCGGCCGAGCGCGGATCCAATGGAGTTGGCAATCCGGTTGCGTAATTGATGGATGCCCGGACGAAAGAGAAAGAGGATGAGCAGCAACGCCGCAATCACCGCCAGCCCACGCCTGGAACGCAGAAACATCACTTTATGATCCGCAGAGTGCGCCGCCAGCGCGTCTCATCGAAGAAATGAATGATGGTGTGTGCCAGGAATCCGAAGCGATCGCCCGCGTCCCGCATCTGGTATTGATCGGCGGGAGTGATGAACGACCAGTAGATGAACATGGGGCGCCCGATCACATTCGAGCGCGGAATAAAGCCCCAATAGCGGCTGTCATAACTGACGTCGCGATTGTCGCCCATGGCGAAATAACTGTTGGGGGGAACGACGATGTCCTGGCCCTGAATATGGGAGTTCAGTTCAGCCTCCCAATCGGGGGCGAGTTGGTCGATGCTGGAGGGCGCGACCGCCGGAAAGTTCGCGCGGTAAGACCGCCGCTCGTTGTAAGGGTCGTTGGGATCACCTTTGTGCCGCACGTACGGTTCGTCGAGTTTTTCTCCGTTGCGGTAGACGACATCGTCGCGCAGGTGAATGTGATCGCCAGGGACGCCAATGATCCGCTTCACAACGAACAGCCCGTGCTCAGCAGGCGACAGGAACACCACAGTGTCGCCATCGCGCGGATCGTGGTATGGCAGGAGCGCTCCCATCCAGCGCGTCGGCGTGGCGAACCTCTCGCGGTTCACGAACACATGGTCGCCGATCAGGAGCGTGTCCTCCATGGAACTCGAGGGAATCTCGAAGGCTTGCAGAATGAACGTAATGATAAACAAGCCTGCGATCAGCACTCCCGCGATCGAGGCGAGGAATTCTACGACTGACTCACGCGGCTTTTCGTCCGGCACGACTTCTTTGTCTTTTCCTTTGTCTTTCCTGGCCACTCTTTTTCCTTTGATAACTCGCTTGTGCGGCTCTTACGGACACCAGGCGTTATTTCACAATCTTTAGCGTGCGCGACCAGCGCGTTTCGTCGAAAAAGTGAATGATGGTATGCACCATCGATTGGGCACGGTCGCTCAAGCTTTGGTTCTCATATTCGTCCGCGGGCGTGATGAAAGACCAATAAATGAAAAGAGGACGCCCAATCACGTTCGCGCTGGGAACAAAACCCCAGTAGCGGCTGTCATAACTAACGTCGCGGTTGTCGCCCATGGCGAAATAACTATTCGGCGGCACCACAATGTCGCCGCCTTGCACGTGGGCGGGCATTTCATCGGCCCATTTGTCATTTCTTACTCCGTATGCTGGCGAAGGAGGCACCGCGGGAAAATCGTCGCGGTAGGGGTTGTAGTCACCTGCGTCTATGTGTTTCACGTAGGGCTCGTTCAGCTTCTCTCCATTGCGATAAACCACGCCCTCGCGGAGATGAATTCGGTCTCCCGGAACGCCCATGATGCGCTTCACCAGGAAAAGACCCGGTTGTTCGGGAGAGAGGAACACCGCAATATCGCCGCGATGGGGGGTGCGGTAAGGGATGAGCGGCCCCATCCACCGCGTCTGTGGAGCGAAGCTCTCGCGGTCCACCAGCACGTGGTCGCCAATCAGCAGGGTGTTCTCCATGGAACTGGAGGGGATGGCAAAGGTCTGAAAGACGAACGTCATGATGAACAGGACGGTGGCGAGCAGGCCCGCAATTGAGGAGAGGAACTCGACCACCGTCTCGGCCGGTCTTTCTTCTTGGCTGACTTCTTTTTCCGGCTTTCGCGAGACCTCAGCCGCATTCGCGCGCGGTCTTTCAACTTCCCGAACTTCTTTCTCGGTCCTGGTCATCTCGTTATCCGTCATAATAGCTTTCCAAATAACTCTCCAACCGCGCCAATCTCATCGGAACGGTCTGGCCGCGCGCATCTCAGCGAACCAATCTCACCGAACCATCCGGAACGTGCGCGCCCAGCGCGTGGTCTGGAACACGTGGGTTACCGCATAAGCGAGGTGATAAAGTCTATCACCCACGCTGGGAGAGCCGGTGAGGTCATTGCTCGGATTGGCCGACGACCAGTAGATCATCATGGGGCGGCCGATAATATTCTCGCGCGGAACGAATCCCCAATAGCGGCTGTCCTGACTGTCGTCGCGATTATCTCCCAGCACGAAATAACTGTCCTCCGGCACGATCAGTTGGTGATCCTCGACCAGTTTCGGCATCTGCTTCCACCATTTTGCGTTGACGCCGTAGTCGGGAGAATCGGTGCGTGGAAAATCGTCGCGGTAGGGGTTGCGGGCATTGGTAATGAACTGCACAAAGCGTTCCTGCTGCAATACTCCGTTGATGAAGACCTGCTTGTTGATCATCCGGATGCGGTCTCCCGGTGTCGCGACCACGCGCTTCACGAAATCCTGCGCCGGATTTACCGGATAGTGAAAGACGATGACGTCGCCACGCTTGATTTTTCGGTAGGGCAACAATCGACTCAAAAAGCCCGCATCGCCGTAGCAGAGTTTGTCGACCAACAGGTAGTCGCCGACTAAAAGCGTCTGCTCCATGGATTCGGATGGGATGGTGAAGGCCTGCGCGAGAAAGGTCACCACGAAGATGGCGATGGCAATCGTGCCCGCGATCGATTGAACGGTCGCGGCCCAGTCGCCGGTCACGATTTTTTCGCTCCAGGACATGACTTGATTGCAATGATTACAGCGCGCTGCTCTGTTTGTCTGATTCTGCGCCCGGCGGCCGCGCTTCCGTCAATTTGGCGAGGTGCTCCAGAACCTGACGCGCCGCCTCTTGCTCCGCGCGTTTTTTGGTCGCGCCCTCGGCGCGTCCCACAAACTCTGCCATCTCGGGACCGGAGAGCCTGACCTCCACGGTAAATGTCTTCCGGTGCTCCGGCCCTTCTTCCTTTACCAGTACGTAGACAGGTTGCGCGCCTCCTTGCGCCTGTAGCGCTTCCTGCAACGCGGACTTGAAGTCCATCACGGGCATCGCGCTCGACTCGAGGTTCATGTGCGCCAGTTCCGGTTCCACAATGGCGCGCACGATAAAGTCGCGCGCCACCTGCCATCCGCCATCGAGATAAAGCGCGGCCAGGATGGCCTCGAGTGCGTCGACCAACAGGCTGGCCTTGCCGCGGCCGCCGCTTTTTTCTTCGCCGCGGCCAAGGCGCATGTAGTCGCCAATCCGTAACTGTTCGGCGACCCGCAGCAAATGCCGCTGCCCTACGAGATGTGCGCGCAGCTTGGATAGGTGCCCTTCGTGGAATCCGGGGAAACGATGAAAGAGCGTTTCGCTGGTCACCAGCCCGAGGACCGCGTCGCCTAGAAATTCGAGCAATTCGTTATCGCCGCGGCACGGCGAGGACAATGCCGGGTTGGATGCACTCGCAGCCTCGGCCTCGCGCGCCTGCGAGCTGTGGGTAAGAGCCTGCTCAAGCAGTTCCTGACGGTGGAAGTGGTGTCCCAGGCTTTCTTCCAGCGCAGTGAGTTCGTGTGACTTCATTGGAAAGCGCCGAGTTGACTGGCCTCGTTCGCCACTATCACTGCTTGGGCGGCTGGCTTTGCGGCGGAGTCGTCGCCGGCTGTCCCTGCGGCGTCGTGCTCGGTTGCGCTGGCGGGACCGGATGCCCGGTCAGCGCGAGCAGTCGATCGCGCTCCCGGCGCGCTGAGCCTCCGATCATGGTGTTTTCCTGGCTCAGTTCCACGGCACGATTGGCAACCTTCAACGCCTCTTCGTACTTGGACTGCTTGTCGAGCGAAAGCGCCAACCGCAGAATATCGGGAGCGTACGGCTGGCTGGGAAAGGCATCGATCGCCTTCTGGAAGTCAGCCTGCGCCTCTGGAAAATGGTTCTGGTTGTATTGGATCGTGCCCATCGTCGAGTAGGCCTGCGCGCGCATTCCAGACTTGAACGCATCGACCTTTTCCTGCGGTGTGTTGGGCGGCACGGCAATATCGGTATCGATAGTCGACAGCGCGTGCTCGGCCATCTTGAGTCCATCGGCATAACGCTGATCCTTATCCAGATCGGTGTCGCGCGTACGCTCGGCGATGACCTCGGCGACTACCGTCAGCGCGTCCGGATCGTCAGGATCAAGGGCCAGAACCTTCCTGCCCATGGCTTCGGTCTTCTCCGCGTTATTGGCATTCTGATACTGGTGCATGTCAGTTTTGTACAGCAGGAGACGAAGTTCGCTGTCCGGGAACTTGGTGGCAAAGTCGTCGGCCGCCTTTTCCATGGCAGCAGCGTCGGTGGAGGCCGCGGCTACCTTGTAGGCGTCGAATTCCGGCTGCGTCTTGGCTTGCGGCGGACGTTTCACCGCAGGGGTCGCGGCTGCTCCCGCAGCCGGGGTTCCCTGAGCGGACGCGGGCTGGCCGGCGGCCGGCGTTTGCGGGGCCGTTCCTGTGCCTTGGGCCGCTGCAAAAACTGCCATGCTCAGAATTCCCAGAATGATTGCTGTTCTCTTCATGCTGTCTCCATAGGGGTTCAATGGCCCCGTCGTTCAAGGCGTTTCAAACAATTTGCCGGGCGAAGCAATACTTTATCATTTCGCGAGCTTCGCGGCCTGCGCGCCCGGCCTTCACTCGGGCTGTTTCGGGATCGCCGGCTCATAAGGCTGCTGAAGCCCGCGTTCGGCGGCCACCTTCGCCTCCGGAACCGCCGTTCCCGCCGCGGTCAACGCCGCGTGATATTCGGTCAGGGCCGAGTCGCGGTCTTCCTTCAAATCAAAAATGCGGCCCAGGTAAATATGCGACCAGGCAATCACCCTGGGCTCATGGGTCGCCTCCAGCGCCCGCTGAAAGTAGGTGCGCGCGCCCTCCATATCCCTATTCATGGAGGCAACCTGCGCCAGCACGAACAGAGCGCGCCCCGGATCGTCATCCTGCTCCTCGAGCGCCTGCTTGGCCAACTGCTCGGCCAGTTTTGCATTGCCGTCCGCAAGTTCCCGCTCGGCGTGCATCAGAAGGTGCTGCGCTCTTCTGATGAGCCGCGCGCAATAGTTCGGGAGCGGCTTCGCTTGCATACTCAATTCGTTTCGCGCGCTTGGCTTCTTTGCCGACATCAATGTGCGAGAGCAGTCCCGGATAGGCGTTGCGCAGACCGCTGGGGTCCTTCTCGAAAGCTCCCAACTCGTCGTAGAACGACCGCGTCAGAACGTAGCCATCGCTATCGTCCTGGTCAAGCGCCTGCTTGCGCTGGTCTTCATTTTTGCTGGCGTCGGTGCGCAGCTCGATCGCCCGAATCAGGCATTCGGTCACCAACAATGAGATGCTGCTTTTGAACGCCTCATCCATGGGCGCCGCCTGCACCGCATCCAGCAAAGGCTGGAGCCGATTGATTGACATGTTGCTCTTCAGCGCCAGGGGATCGAGCAGATAGTGCAGGTAAGTGTGCCGGATCTCTTGCATCTTGATCGCGGTGCCGGAGGTCGGCGAAAAGACGACGTAGTAGTCTGCGGCGTAATTGCGCGCGTTGGTCTGCGATGGCGCGCCCATGGCATCAATGTAAACCGTGAACTGGCGTCCGAGGTAGCCCGCCGATGGCAGCTTCAGATAAATCTCCGTATCGAAAGTCATCTTCGACAGCGGCTCGTGGTAAACCTCAATCAGCTGTTGATAGCGCGCGCGATGCCGCAACCAGATGCCATGCAAGCCGATTTTGTCGTAAAAAGCCTTCATCAGCGGCACAAAGTCGCTAACGACCGCCGCATCCGGAGGCAACTCGTCCGGCTTCACCTTGGGCGTGAAAGCCGGAGGTTCGCCGAGGTAGAGCGCCAGAGAAACATACTGTGACAGGTCGTGGGCCGGTTCCCCCACTCGATGGTGTTTGTAGAATTCGCACATGGGCGCGACGACTTTGTCGGCCCCCGGTGTGGTCTCGATTGCTTTCGCGGTCTCCGCCCGAATCTGAGCGCGCAACGGATTGGACAATTCCAGCTCGTCATCGTATCCACACATATTGATGGAGGTCAGAACCGTGAAGAGCGTTTCGTTCGTCTCCAGCGAAACCGCGGGGTGACCCTGCCCCCATCCGCGAGGGCCCAGCAACAGGGCAAGAATTAAGACCAGCGTGAGTCGAAACCGTTCTGCCAGGAAACTCCTCCGGGACTGCCAGCGCAATTGAACTCAGAGTAGTTTACGGAGATGCTATTCGAGAGGTCAAACAGCAGTTCTCAAAGGGCAGTCCCAGTCCTCAGTTCCCGGTTCTCAGTTCCCGGAAAAGGCGATCTGGAATTTCCTGAGAACCGGGAACTGAGAACTGACTTTCTACCCTCTCACGCTGATCTTCGAAAAAGAGATCACTGCTCGGCTTGGGGTCGGCACGCCCATGGAAAGCGCCGGACTGAACGTCGTGAAAATCAGCAGGTTCTTCACTTCTGGCAGCTCCGCTTTTGAGTCGTCGGATTGCGACAGAATCTTGTAGTCTTCCACTCGGCCATTGGCATCGATATAGGCTTCGATCACGACCGAATCTTCTCCCACGCTACCGAGCGACGTACCGAATACCGACTGCTTCAACTGCGGGCCAATGTAGAGCATGAGCGGAACATCGGCGCTCGCGCGCAGCTGCTGAGGGAGCGCAAAGAAACCGAGCAGTATCCCAAAAATCAGCACAGCGGTAAGCGCTCCTGCCGTCACCGGAACCATAAGAGCATGGGTCGCATTGCTCAGCCGCACCATCGCGCCTTCAAAACGCCGGCGGCGCGCCCTGCGCCGACTCGCGCGAAATCGCGAGACGCAGACGTAAGGGCAGGTCGGCCGGAGCCTTAACCTTGGCTTTGCTCAATCCGATTACCAACTGCAACGTGCGCTGCACTTCGGCATACTCGCGCGCACAGCCGGCACACCCCTTCATGTGATTCTGGAGCGCAATCATTTCGGCCCCGCTCACCTGGCCATCGAGATACGGCGAAAGCAGCCTCTTGTACTCGGCACACTTCATGGCATTACCTCAATCTCTCTTCCCCCGCTCGAACTCTGATCCCCATCCACCGAGCGGCAGTTCGCGTGACTCTGTCTTGGGGGAGGCACCAAGCCCAGCTCCGGACCGACCTCCCGGACGTAGGCTGTCAACTTTTTGCGCAGAGCATCCCGCCCGCGCGTGATGCGCGACTTCACCGTGCCCAGCGAAATCTGCAAAACCTCGGCGATCTCGTCATACGACATCTCTTCCAGATCCCGCAGGATGAGGGTTGTCCGGTAGGGCTCTGGGACATACGTGAGCGCCTCGGCGACCACGGCCTTCACCTCGCCATGCGCGAATTGCTCAAACGGCGATTCTCCGCGATCGACCAGGCGCGATTCCGCCGGGAACTCGAAGTCGCCCCCCTCGATCGGATCAATCGGCGTTTCTTGCGCCTTATGCCTAAACCACCAGCGCCGACGGTTCGAAGCCTCATGCAGCGCAATCCTGTAAATCCAGGTCTTCAGGGTTGACTCGCCGTGGAAATGCTTCACTCCGCGGAACACTTTTAGAAAAACTTCCTGGGTGGTATCGGCCGCGTCGGAAGGGTCATTGACGATGCGGTAGATGAGGCCGTAGATAGGCTGATGAAATTCGCCGATCAGCCAGGCGTAAGCATCCTCAGATCCGGCCTTCAGTTCAGCGATGACGGCCGATTCCTCGAGTCGAGCCCCGATAGCGCCTGCAAAGTCGCCCAATGTGCCAGCTCCCGCCTTAACGGCGTTGGCCTCATTATAAGAGCACTGCGGCCGAACCGGCAGGAATCTTCGTGGGTGATTACATTCCCGAGGATTTCCCGCTTAGTTACTTAGACGCCGCAGTGGGTCCGACGGTTCCCAACCTAAGTCGAGTGTTTTCTTGAATCAACAGTCGCCGGCTTACACCTTCCGATCCTACCGATCCTATTCCTTGGGCTGCGGGTTTGATGGAGCGGTCGCCTTCACCGGTGTTCCGGTCTTCTTCTTTTTCTTCGCGGCTGCTTTCTTCGGAGGCTCAGTGTCATCCACAATAATTTTCTTTGGCGGAGGAGGCGGAGCCGCCGCGCTCAGCGTCCTGACCTGCGCGCGTAGCCGCGCCAGCTCCTCTTCTTTGGCGCCCGCGAGCTTCTGCATGCGCTCGCCCATGGATCGCCGTGCGCTTTCCAGGCCGTCCATGTCATTGCTGAGGCTCTGAAAGTCATCTTTCGATCCGAAAGCGCCAGCCGATTCGACGACCGAGCCAAACACATCGTAGAGCGCATCCAAATTGCGATAGAGCTTGAAACTCGCCGCCATGTCTTCCGGCGAGGCGCTGACCTGCGCCATGATCTCCGGCAGCGCCGATTGCAAATTGCGACGAATCGAGTCCACGTTCGTTTGCGTTTGTCGTTTGGTGGAAGCGTCCGTCTTCCATCTCTCGATGCGCATTTGCTCCACATCGGTTTTCATCGAGCTGGCCGTCGTTTTCAGCTGATTGAGAATGCCGTTGAGTTCGCTCACCGACGAGTAGGCCACGGGAGCCTGCGACGATGACGACAATGATGACGGCGAATTGGGCGTTCCTTGCGCGTGCACGAATCCAGAAACCGCCAGCGCGGCTATCGACCCGAGTTTGACAAGACGCAGGAAACCGCGCCGGCGGCGAATATGCCGGCAATGGATGGAGGAGGAATTCTTCCGCAAGTTCGACATGGGGCTCCGATTACATACCTTCGATTTGCCCCCATATCCTAGATGAGTTTGACGCAACGGGAAAGCTGGGCGAGAATTGAGTGTTAACCTTTTGTTCCTGCAGTTTTCTGTATTCGGATACATCGTTCGTCACGTTCCGAAGTAATGTGGGCCTGTGGCGCAGCTGGGAGCGCGCTTCCATGGCATGGAAGAGGTCGTCGGTTCGATCCCGACCAGGTCCACCAAATCTCCCCGCCGCGACTGCCCGCCCGCGCTTAATCCTCGAAACTCCTGGCTCCTCCCTTCATGCGATTGCGGATCAAGTTGGCGTTCAGCCTTCGAAAGCTGGATTGAAAGCCATCGGCATTACAGGGGCGCGCGATCGAGCGAGGTTACAAACTGAATTCCGGGTACGCGCTCGTCATTGAGCCTTGCGTCGTTCGTAATGAAAAGATCGACTCCGACGCTGGCGGCGCACGACAACTGGATCGCATCCGGCGGTGGCAGTTCGGATCTCTTGCGGGTGGCGCGCAAACTCGCGTAGATGCGGGCCGCTTTCAGGTCGAAAGGAACGACGACCGCGCCGGCGGCAATAGTCTCTTCATAGTATCGGCCGGTTGCCGCATCTCCGAGGCGTATCGGTCGTACCAGGACTTCACCCACCGTCATGGTTGAGGTGAACAGCTGATCGGCGCGTTCGATCATCCGTCGCCGGAGCGCGATTGTCCTTTTCGATAGATCGTTGCGGCGGTTGTCTTCGAAGAGGTAAATGAATAGGTTTGTATCCCAAAAAATCCGGCTCATTCCCAACCCTCTCGAAGACTGCGGACGTATTCGTCGGCATCTTCATTGACCCATAGATGTTTACCAGCGCCGACTAGTCCGAGGATGGGATCGCTATCGAACCGGCTATTCGCCGCCGAAACCTCCCATTTCTTGTACCAATTCAATAGGTCGCGATACTTCTCCGGCAGATCCTCAAAGGCGGGATGCGTCTTCGAGCCTTCTCGCGCCACATGATAAGAATCACCCGTCCGGAAAAGCCGGCGACGTCCCGATGCCGTCTCGACCAACATGCGGTAGCGACCCGGACTCGGCGGGCGGTTTGCAACACAGTGCTGGACAATGTGGACGTAAACCCCTGGCCGCAGTTCTCGTCCAGATTCTTTGGCAGCACGTTCCTTGATCTCTTCGATTTGGAAATCTGGGCGTTTCGGGTGTTCACTGTGCAGCAATGCCGTAGCGAGCCACACCTCATCGGCAACTTTGATATCCGCTTTCGACATTACGGGCACGATTCCTCCCCACCTTCAACAAGGCTATATCTAGGATAATGATGAAGTCAACGTATATTATCTCATACTTGTTTTGCTTCGTTTTTTCTCTCTGCGGCATCCGGGTGACACCCTTGCGATACGTGTCCACAGCGGGCGCTGCGATCGATGCACCTGAACACGCAAACCTAGGCTTCGCCGAGGACACGGGGGGCCATCTCCGGCTTCAGCGTATGCCAAACCTTCACGTTGATGAATTGCATGCCACGGTCTGCGACTTCCTGAGTTTCCACCTTCTTAAATGCTTTTACCGTGGACGTGATGTTATCCTCATCCGCGACGGTCAGTTTTACTTCCAACCACTGTGCTTCAGGGTTCATTCCCTTGAGCTGCATGCAGCGGAACTTCCATGTCTCTTCTGTATCGGTTGACCGTGAGAAGAAGGGCATTCCCAACTCTGGAGTGTCATCTCTGAAGAGGAGCAGCGCGGAAGCTACAGGTCCAAATTTAGCGTTGAAATCACGAAGAAGAGTCTGAACAGTCATCAATATTCCTCCGGTAACGGAATGCAGGTGGCTGAGCGGTCAGCCTCGTGACCCAGATTTTAACTCCTGTGCTGAGTCTGCGTTAACAAGCGAGCTCGATCACTAAGTTGGCCCGGGCGAGTTCCCCAGTGGATCGATTCTTCTTCCGTGCCACTTTTGATGTCTCCTATTCCACCGGCACATCTTTCTCATCATTTACAATCGAACATTCCATCCCTCTCAGGAACTTAACTATGCACCGGTGGTCCGAACTCTTTATCCCTACTTTGCGCGAGGCTCCGGCGGACGCCGAAGTCGCCAGCCATAAACTGCTCGTCCGGGCCGGATACATCCGGCAACTGGGCGCGGGAATTTACTCGTTCCTATTTCTCGGCAACCGCTCCACCCAGAAAATCATGGGCATTGTCCGCGAGGAGATGGACAAGATTGGCCAGGAATTTTATCTGCCCGCGCTCAACCCGCGCGAAATCTGGGAGGCCAGCGGGCGCTGGACGGTAATGGGCGAAAACATGTTTCGCCTCAAGGATCGTAAAGGCGCTGATTTGTGTCTCGGCATGACGCATGAAGAGATCATGACCGACATCGCGCGCAAAGAACTGCGCAGCTACAAACAACTGCCGCAGATCTGGTATCAGATTCAGACGAAATTTCGCGATGAACCGCGGCCGAAGTCGGGCCTGCTGCGCGTGCGCCAGTTCATCATGAAAGACGCGTACTCGT
>CAWFLZ010000011.1:0-414501 GCA_963816705.1 uncultured Acidobacteriaceae bacterium | reverse complement strand
TCAAGCGATCCTCGAGTCCGTCTTCATACTCCTGCCATGTGACCCCGTCCACTCCAGGTGCGGCCTTCCTCTTTAAGGAGTGAAAGCTTTCCCGTAGCAGTTCGACGGTCAGGTGGTGGAGCAAAGCGGTGAACTTCATCTCCTTATTGTTCCCTGCTGCTTTCCGCACGCCCGCCGGCCCCTGTGACACGCGCTCCCCGCTCTGTGTCGGGGACGTGTTAGGTTGACGAACGTTTTCCTTGATCAGCGGCCTTCCCTCCCCACTCTCCGCTGACGCGTTCCCGTCTTTGTTCGAATGGTTCATAGGTACTATTCCGCTGTGTGACTCCTCGGTGACGTGCATGCGGGCCTTGCGGCCTTAGCCTTCGCCCGCCGGCCTCCGGCCTGGTTGAGCCGCAGGTGTCCCCGAGGTCTCCCGGTTCTCGTGCTTGAAGCTTCTAGGTGTGTCTGGGGTCTTCGACTACGCCGGACTGAGCGGAAACTCGCGCTATCGCTCCCGTTCATGTTGCCTTCCGCGCATTTCAAAGACGTCGGCGTCCGGATTGCATCTTTTCGCAGCTGAATACCCACCCCACCTATCCTCTGTCTACGCTTCACTGTGTCCCTCGCGGTAGCAGCGCAAGACTCGAGGCCGAGCGGATCGCTACTCCTTTCTCGTAAGGAACTTTCATCCTCTACTTCAAGCCGGTTTAGCCCGGCGCACTGAAATCGGATTTTTCGACAACAATCTGTGTTGCTGTCACTTTCGTCCGTCGTTCACATCTTTCTCTTTACCGAACAGAGTTTGAAATTTCTGTTTTGTAAGAAAGACGGCACTGCCTCCGTCACGTTCCCAGAACTTCGCTCGCAACCCACCGCAGGAGACAATCAAGGCGACTACTCCAACCATCTGGAGTAGCGTGCTGAGTTGGTCACCTGGGAACAACGCTTCGAGGATTCGCCTCACCCACATTACCGTTTATCCCTGTAGAACTGGACTCGTAATTGGCGCTTAGAAGTACCGCGCATGTGGTTGTCGAAAACAGGGCTTGTTAACATCAACAACGATTCGGTTGCTCGTACAAGCACCGGAACGCAATTACAGGCCTATGCTCATTTTTTGGAAAAAGTGTGGTACCACCTCAGTTCGTAACCGTAAAGGGTACATTACTCACCAGTGTGCCATTTCGGTCAGTAACGCTGACCGTTCCGGTTGTTGCCCCAGCCGGTACGGTCGTAAGTATCTCAGAACCGTATTTGGTCTCGACTTGCGCCGCGACGCCGTTGAACTTCACTGACTTCACGCCTTTGAGATTTGTGCCAAGAATGGTTACCGGCGCTCCAACTGGTCCAACTGCGGGCACCGTTTTCACGAATGGACCGAGCCCCACATCTAGACTGAAGATCGTGCCGCAGCCATACAGTGGATCGTAGGCGCAGTAAACATCACCGCCGCCGCTTGTCACTCCGTAAAGCATTCCATTTGTGTCCTGTATCAACATGACAGGACTAAGTCCGTCGGTGCCATTGAATTTATGCAGCATTGTCAAGTTTCCGGTGGGAGTCAACTGAAAGATCGAGCCATTGATCTCGTTGTCCACGCCGGCAGTTGTGCCATAAAGATTTCCGTCCGTTCCCTGTATGAGTCCGCCCGGAAAATACCCATCTGTCCCATCAAAGTCATGCAGCACAGTAAAATGACCGGATGGTGTGATCTCAAACACAGCTCCGTCACCGTTGGCCCCACCTTGGCTCACTACGCTGTAAAAATTGCCATTTGCCGCTAGGACTAGGGGCCAATTAGGAAAGAATATGTCGTCTGTGGAGGTGTCGAAACTGTAAATCGTGGCAAGCGCTCCCTGTGGCGTAATTCTATACATTGTGCCCACGCCATGTGTACCACCGCCATAAGTTATCCCATAGAAGTTTCCGTCCATCGCCAAGACAGGGCCCGAAGATGGCTGGGAGCCGTCGGGACAGCCAAAGCTCAAGCAGAATGTGTAGATAGTTGTCAGCGTGCCCTCGGGAGTAATTTTGTACAACGTGCCGCCGTAATCGTTGCTCGAAGTGGAAGAATATGTTGCTCCATAAAAGTTGCCGTCAGTGCCTTGAGTCAAGGTTCCAACTGGCTCTGATCCGCTGCTTCCATCGAACGTGAAGTCATACAGCACCGTGAGAGCCCCGGCGGGTGTTCGCTTGAACCCGGTTCCGGCGTTCCCCGATCCTCCAAAAAAAGTAACTCCATAGTAGTTGCCATCCGTGCCCAATGTGAGTGCCTCCGGCTCATTCCCGTCCGTGCAGCTAAAGTTCGAACGGTGAGATAGCTTCCCGACAAGGCTTGTCTGAAAGACGGTGCCGCAGTCGAATTTGCCTTGGCCAAACGTTGTGACCCAGAGCTTTCCATTCGCCTGCTGACCTATTGCTGTCGGTTCTGCGCCTGTTTTGTCACTCAGACTGGCAAGACTGGTAAACGTCTGTGCATGAGACATGACTGCCGTGGCGATGCAAAATAGGAGAACAGCAATGGCTAACAGCTTCATTAGAGATCCTCCACGCAATGCATTTGGTCGCTGATATTCTCGTTCTGACTAATACGGCTGTCAACGTGAAATACTTTGCATCGGAGGTGGAACTTCAGTTGCGGGGAGTTGGCGTTGAATTCCGTGGCTGTTGAAAAAGTCTCTTCCACCGAAAAACGGTCTCAAATTCGGATAGAAAATGTCTATCCGCATCGAGAAAGTCGCTTGTAAGTCATCCTGACGCAATCTAGTTTTAGCAGATTTCAGGAAAAAGAGTTTTTCAACAGCCACTTCCCATTACACCAACTACGACCAATCGTCCGCCTGATACCGGGCAGTGTTAACACTTCTCACCGGCTTTAGCCACCAAGGTAGGGACGATCGCTTTGGCGCGATTTTTCCGTAGCCTCGTTAGAGCCATGCCGTCCCTAAAAAGAATGACCCGCACGCGGGGGCGATCCGCAATACGGGTCGGGAGGAAAACAATTACAAGAGTACGATCGTTGTCTTTTAATGTCAAGTATGGTTATAGACTTTATTGCATAATCAGTGCGCTCCAACATCCCACCGATTATCCCTCTGGATTCACGCTTTCACCCCCTGAAATCCCTTCCGCCGCTGCTCGCTGTAACGGTGCAAGGCATCTTCGAGAATGGGATATGACTGGGCGGCCGGCGCAATCTCATCCACCTCCACCGACTTCCCTTCCAGTTGCTTGTAGTCCTGAAAAAACCGCCGCAGCATGAGGAGCCGGTGGGCCGGCATCTCCGCGGCTTCGCGATACGCATTGAATTCAGGGTCCTCGGTCGCGATGGCGATAATCTTGTGATCTTTTTTGCCTGAGTCGATCATCGTCATCAGGCCGATCGCCCGCGCATGAATGATGGTCAGCGGAACGACCGGCTCCTGGCACAGCACCAGCACATCGAGCGGGTCGTCATCCTCGGCCAGAGTTTGCGGAACGAATCCGTAATTCGCCGGATAATAAACCGCCGAGTACAGGATGCGGTCGAGCTTGATGAGCCCGCTAGCTTTGTCGAGCTCGTATTTCACGCTCGACTCAAAGGGAATCTCAATGACGGTGTTGAATTCGCGCGGAAGCTTATCGCCGGGAGTTACATCGTGCCAGGGATGAATCATGGAGTCCTTTCTTATGGCGCGGACAACTCTTGTCCGCGCGCATACGGTGAATACGCTGCCTGCGCGGACAAGAGTGTCCGCGCCACACATTACCAGCAACTACTCACCAGCAAATGCCTTCGTAAGTTTTCGCGCCCTCGGGACGCTTTGCGCGATCAAGGTGAATGAGGTCAATTACGATCTGTTCCGGCCGCAGATGCTGCGCCAGGCGTTCTTTGCTCGCGGACTTGTTACCAAGGATCACAACTTCGGCGGAGCGCATCACGCTTTCAAGATCGGCGGTCAGCACCGATCCGATGTGCGGAATCACCTCTTCAATATACTGGCGGTTCGCTCCCGCCAACCGTCCGAGCGAAACATCTTCGTCCCACACGCGGACTTCGAGCCCTTCGCCCAGGAGCCGCTTGATAACTTGCACCTGCGGGCTCTCGCGCAGATCGTCGGTGCCAGCTTTGAAGCTGAGCCCAAGCTGCGCGATTTTTTTCTTCCCGGTGCTGAGCACCATGTCAATGGCGCGATCAATATGCTCCGCGTTGCTCGGCATGAGCGACTCGAGTACAGGAAGTTTAAGGTCGAGTTCTTTCGCCTTATAAGTGATCGCCCGCAAGTCTTTCGGAAGGCACGAGCCGCCGAAGGCGAATCCCGGAGACAAGATACGCGGGAGAAATATTGAGCTTCGTATCGGAAGTAAAAATCTTCGTGACCTGCTGCGCGTCCACGCCGAGATGCTTGCACATGGTTCCCATCTCGTTGGCGAAGCCGACCTTTAGCGCGTGATAGCAGTTGGAGAAGTACTTCACCATCTCGGCGACGGGAATGGTGGTTTCGTACAACGTAGCGGGCACGTCTTTGTAGAGTTCGCGCAGCGGCGCAAGGTGATTGAGATCGCTCGCGCCTAGAATCGTGTAAGGCGGATTGAGGAAGTCGGCGACCGCGCTGCCCTCACGCATGAATTCGGGATTGTAGCAAACGGTGAAATCGCGCCCGCATTTTTTGCCGCTGGCGCTTTCAAGAATGGGCAGCGCAACCGTCTCGGTTGTCCCCGGCAGCACTGTGCTGCGCAGAACAAAAACATGCGGAGATTTCTTCTGCTTGATCGCGGCGCCAATTTCGCGCGCGACACTTTCGATGTGGCTGAGGTCAAGCTTCCCGTTCTTCAAACTGGGCGTGCCGACGCACACGAACGACACTTCGGAATTCAGCACGGCTTCGGTCGCGTCGGTCGTGGCCCGAAGCCGGGACAATTTATTCGCCTCGGCGACCATCTCGCTCATGCGAGCCTCAATGATCGGAGTGCGCCCCGAGCCGAGCATCTCAACCTTGGCACGGCTCACGTCGACCCCGATGACATTGTGGCCCATCGACGCAAAGCAAGCGGCCGACACCGAACCGACGTATCCCAAACCAAAAATACTGACCGACAAAGCCACGCAAGTTCTCCTGATTTTTGGGGCAGCAGCCCCATTCGAACTATATCAACTCAAAACTAATCCTCGGCAAATGGAGCGTTCAGACTGCCGTCAACGGCCCGTTCCGTCAAGAGCAATGCTTGTATTTTCAACACGTTAGACGATTAACATTCAATCGTAGCCGAAGTCGGCGGTCTTGCGGCGCAAAAAGTGAGAGGCAGTTATCCAACGGTAATCGTGGCCGGCCGCGCCATCGTTTTGAGGGGCCATTGGCGCATGTAAGATAGGTTATCTGTGGCTTCAGCATGGCACAAACTGGCACGCCTGTTCCACGCGGATTGGAAAGAAATTCGCACGCGTGGCGGGCAGGAGATCCATAAGCGAAGCGACCTGTTGCGGTACCGAATGGGAATGGGTCCGGAGGGGACTGCTGTTCAGGGAACATCCGCGCCGGAGGGGAAGTTCTTTTTCGCTCCGGGCACAGCAGGCGAGCGCGCCGAATTGTTGCGGCGACATCTGCCCGATCAGGCGGAGGCTATCGGGCGCGAGGCGGAGGCGATCTGCCAGCACCGTTTTGATCTGCTCGGATACGAAGCCCTCGATTACGGCGCGGAAATCGACTGGCATCTCGACCGCGTACACGACAAGCGGGCGCCGCTCGATCCGTGGTTCAAAATTCCTTTTCTTGACTTCGCGGTGGTTGGCGACCACAAGGTCACGTGGGAACTGAACCGCCATCAGCATCTCGTCACTCTGGCCAAGGCATGGCTGCTGACGAAAGACGACAAATACGTTCGCGAGCTGATCGACACAGTGGCGCGGTTGGATTCGCGCCAATCCTTATCCGCTTGGGATCAACTGGGGCAGTACGCTCGAAGTTGCGTTCCGCAGTCTGTCGTGGATCTGGGTGGACCGGTTGCTCGCAGACAACGCCACGGCTGCAGAATTTCGCGCCGAGCTAATGCTCGCGCTGGCATTCCAGGGGCGTTATATCGAACGCCATTTATCTACTTATTTCTCTCCTAACACTCATCTTCTCGGCGAAGCGCTGGCGCTGTTTTTCATCGGCACGCTCTATCCGCAAATGCCGCGGGCGACGCGCTGGAAGGATGAGGGATGGAAAATCTTGCTGCACGAGTCTGGGCGTCAAGTTCGTCCTGATGGCGTTTATTTCGAGCAGTCGCTTCACTACCACGTCTACGCGCTCGATTTTTTCCTGCATGCGCGGTTGCTGGCGGCGCAAAACAATATCGCGGTTCCAGCGGACTATGACGCAGTTGTGCGGCGAATGCTGAATGTCGTCGAGGCGCTCGCTCAGGCCGGGCCGGCCGAGGGTTTCGGCGACGACGATGGCGGGCGGCTATTCAATCCGCGCCGCAATCGCACCGAGCACATGACGGATCCGCTGGCTCTCGGCGTGCTCGTTTACGATTCTGACGTGTTGTCGGCAGCGCAACTGACGGAAGAATCGATCTGGCTGTTCGGCGAGCAGGCGGTTTCAAGATTGGCGAAAAGGCGAAAGCAAAATAAGCTCGGACCGCGCGCCTTTTCAGATGGCGGGCTTTACGTCGATGTTGCTGTCGAGCCAAATCCAAACGCCATGGTGATCGATGCCGGCCCGCAGGGTACGGGCCGATGTGGTCACGGCCATGCCGATGCTCTCAGTTTGTGCCTGACCATGAATGGTTCGCGTTGGCTGGTCGATTCAGGGAGCGGAGTGTACATCTCGTCCGATCAGGTGGAGCGTAATGCTTTCCGTGGTACAGCGGCGCATAACACGCTGTGCGTCGATGGCCTCGATCAGGCGGCTCCGGATGACCCGTTTTCATGGACGGAAATTCCCTCTCCGCGGGTTGAGAACTGGATAACTGGAAAAACCTTCGCCTACTTTTCGGGCAGTCACGATGGATATGAACGCCTGCCGAGCCCGGTTACTCACCGGCGCTCGGTTCTGCGGGTACACTGCGGCGATCGCAGCACATGGCTGGTTCGTGACGTCGCGCTCGGCAGCGGCGAGCACGATTTGGAGCTGAACTGGCATTTCGCGGGCGATGTGGTGCTACACCCGGCGGGAGCCTCGGAATTCCTATCGTTCAAATCCCAAGCGGAATCTGCATTGCGCTTGATGATTCCAGACCAGACGCCGTGGAGCGCCACCGTCCAAGAGCGGCGGATTTCTCCGGCCTATGGCCGTTTCGAAGCGGCTCCGGTTTTGCGGTGCGCGGCGCGAGTCAAGCTGCCTGCGGAGATTGCCACCGCCTTGGTTGCCCAAAGCCGCGGCATCGCACTGGAAGCGGGTCGTAATGGCGCGAGCATGGTCAGCGCCCAAATGGTCAGTACGCAACAGGCGGCCGTCCAGGTCTATGAACTGCGCGATAAGGGCAATCAGACATTTTTCTTCGCACGCGGCAAGCAGCCGTGGAGTTCCGAGTCCTGGTCATCGGACGCCGAGGTGCTCTACTGCCGGATCGAGAATGAGAAACTCGCTCACCTGATCGTGATCGGCGGCAGCTCGGCGGCCTGGCGAGGCGAGCCGATCCTTAACGCCGACGGCCCTTTTCAGTATTTCGAATGGCGCAGAGGTGACGGCGTCATCAACTCGGAGCCGGAGCGGTTTGCTACGACCCCGGCCTTCGACGAATTAACACGAGATATGAACTGTTCGCCATCGGTTTCGCATCCAACATCTACCTACGCGGAGAAGCATTAAATGTGCGGCATCGCCGGGATTCTCGAATTCGGTCGTGACCAGCGGGTAGACCCGGCGGCACTGCGTGAAATGTGCCGCACGATGGCGCATCGCGGCCCCGACGACGACGGCTTCTACACCGACGGCTGCGCGGGCATCGGCATGCGGCGACTGAGCATCGTCGACTTGAAAACCGGTCACCAGCCCATTTCGAACGAAGACGGAACGCTCTGGATCGTCTTCAACGGAGAGATCTACAATCACCGCGCACTGCGCGAAAAACTCATCGCGCGCGGCCACTCCGTATCGCACCAACAGCGACACGGAAACGATCGTTCATTTATTCGAGGAGTACGGCGCCGATTGCGTCGAGCATCTGCGCGGCATGTTCGCCTTCGCCATCTGGAATCGAAATACGAAAACGCTGTTCATCGCGCGCGACCGGCTCGGCATCAAGCCGCTGTACTACAGGCTCACGCCGGAGCGGCTGCTCTTCGGATCGGAAATCAAAGTGCTTCTGGCGCATGGCGGCATTCGTGCCGAGTTCAGCCAGGCGGCGCTGCCGGAATATCTGGCGTTCGGATATTTGTCGTCGGAAGAAACATTTTATTCCGGCATCACCAAGCTGATGCCCGGACACACCATGACGATTGGCCTCGATGGCAGGCCGCAAATCCGCCAGTACTGGGACCTGGACGCCTCGAAGGTGCACGAATCGCGCGACGAAAATTACTACGTGCGCAGCTATCGCGAACTACTCGAAGGCGCGGTCGAAAGCCACCTGATGAGCGACGTGCCTCTCGGCGTCTTCCTGAGCGGCGGCGTAGATTCAAGCGCGGTTGCCGCGCTGATGACGAAGATTCGCCGCGAGCCGGTCGAGACTTTTTCTGTCGGCTACGGCGAGAAGAGCTACAGCGAGTTGCCGTTTGCGCGGACTGTCGCGGACCACATCAAGTCGAAGCATCACGAAGTGGTCGTCAGCGAAGACGATTTCTTCGGCGCGCTGCCGCATTTGATCTGGCATGAAGATGAACCGATTGTCTGGCCTTCGAGTATTTCGCTTTACTTTGTCGCCAAACTCGCGCGCGAGCGCGCGGTCGTCGTGCTCACTGGCGAAGGCGCGGACGAAACTCTGGCTGGCTACACTCGCTATGCCTTCACGCTCAAGAACGCGGCGATGGATCGGGCGTACCGTAGCGTCGTTCCCAGCTTTCTGCGGCGGGCGCTGCGGAATTCGGTAGCGACTTCTTCGCTGCTCGGCGCAACTCTGCGGCGAAAACTCGAACATACGTTTGTTGGTAAAGATGGCGAGGCATGGGACTCGTTTTACTTCGACAACTTCTTTCTCCGCATTTAGCGGAGCGGAGCAGAGCGGACTGCTCACCAGCGACTTCGCCAAGCAGTACCCTGCGTACACCGCCTACAAAAATGTATTGGCATATTGGGAGCATTCAGCGCAGCAGGGCGGCGATATGCTGCAACGTCTGCTCTATACAGACATCAAAACCTACCTCGTCGAACTGCTGATGAAGCAGGACAACATGAGCATGGCGGCGTCGATCGAAAGCCGCGTACCCTTTCTCGATCACGTACTGGTGGAGTTTGCGACGCGTATTCCACGCGAGGTGCAACTGCAAGGGCTGACCGGCAAGCGAATTCTAAAGAAGGCGATGGAAGACCTGCTGCCCCACGAAATTCTCTATCGGCCGAAGCTGGGCTTCCCGACTCCATGGAGCGGCTGGCTCGCCGGGCCGCGCCTCGAAACGATTCGCGCCCTGGTCACCGAGCCGCGCAGCCTGGAGCGAGGATACTTCCGCCGCGAAGCCATCGAGAAGCTCTTTGACGACCACCGCGCGAAGCATCGCGATAACTACGATCGCATCTGGCGCCTGCTGAATCTCGAACTCTGGCATCGCGTGTGCCTTGAAGGCGAGTCGCACGACGAGGTGGACACGTCCGAGATGAAGATGGCTTCGGCACGCTAGTGGAAGTCTCCGCGATCTAAGAGTCCAACAGCCATGTCCGACAACTGGAAGTCTTATTTATCTCGTGTCAATGACTGCGTCGCGTCGATCCGCTTTGACCTCGGACTTCGTCAGGAGGTCCCGATCCGCTCTAAGCCTTGGCTCTTGTGGGTTTGGGTCTATTTTCAGACTCCCAGTCCCGACGGCCTATCCGACGGCAAGGAAGCACCGACATTGTTCCAGATCGAGGATGTCCTAGTACCAGAACTGTTTCGCACCTGTGCCACGACATTATGCGGAGCGATTACAACTGAAGGACGACGTGAATTCTACTTCTATGGCGAAACGTCCAGAGGCTTCAGCGCGGCTGTCGCAGATTCACTTGCCAAGTTTCCCGCCTACAAATTTGACTTTGGCGACAAGAACGATCCTCGTTGGGAGCAATATCTGGATGTGCTGTACCCGTCGCAAGAGCATCTGCAGAAGATCGCGAACAGAGATTTATTGGAACAGCTCGAAAAAAGGGGAGACGTTCTCTCAGTAAAACGAGAAGTTCGCCATTGGATCTATTTCCGTTCGAAGCTGTCACGTCAGCAATTCGGCAAGACTGTACCCGACTCGGGCTATAAGATCGTGTCCGAATCCGATGGACAAGGGGATAGACCGTTCGGCATTGTCGTTTCCCGCATTCAATCTGTCGAGCAAGCGGTTGCAGATGCAATCGTTCTGGAACTTCTTCAGTTGGCTCAACAGTTTGACGGGGAATATGACGGATGGGAGACGCCGATTGTAACCCAGTAATCTGCCTTATCCCGCCTGTACCGGCCCCGCGCCAGCCCCGCTGCTCTTCAAGAACGTCCGCTGAAGATTCAAAGTAAATTGATCCAAATCAGCCGGCGTGTACATGCGCTTGATCGCCAGCGGATCGTCGCCCGCGCGAACCGAGCCATAGGCAGTAAGAACGGCAGATTTGAAGCCCGCCTCGCGCGTCATCCCCAGCGTCTGGCTCGACCAGTGCGGATTGAGCGCCGGATGTGGGTAGGAAAAATGTTCGACCGGAGCGCCTATCTTTTCTTCGAGTCTCTGCTTGCATCCAGCAATCTCCGCGCGCGCGTCGCCCTCGCTTACTTGCGCAACATTCGGATGCGAGAGCGTATGCCCGCCAATCGTGTGCCCGGCTTTCTTGAGCGCCCGAACCTGCTCCCAGTCCATCATGAGCCCATGTTTGGCCTTTGCGGCGAGCGGGTCGATCTCCAGTGATCTTTCAATACCCGCAACGAACTCCTCTTGTACCCTTCCCGCCAATGCAGCACCGCGGTCCCACGCTACCGGCATGGCCGCTCGGCGCTCGTCAGGCGTCCCAAGCGGGTAGGTTCGTTTCGTTCCCGCGTATGTCCATGAAGACTTCTTCGTCGTGTTAAACGCGAAGCGAATCCGGCAGTACCACGGTAACGTTCCGTTTTCCACCGCCTCGACCATAATGTAAAAGGTTGCGGGAACGCCGTAGCGGCTGAGAATCGGCAGCGCGACCTCGTAGTTGTCGGCAAAACCATCGTCAAAGGTGACAGCGACCGCCCGCGGCGGAAGCCGTTTGCCGGACTTAGCGAATTCGGCAACATCGTCGATGGTCACCGGCGAGAATTTGCGGGCCAGGGTTTCCATGTGGCGCTCGAAGTGAGCGCGGGAGCGTGAGGAACCGAGAATGTAGTCGGTAAGTTGTGGATCCTCGACGACGGAGTGGTAGGCCAGAATGGCGGCGGCAGGTGCAAAAAAGCGGCTGGCGGCCGGAAGAATGGAACTGCGGACAAGCGCTTTTTTCAGCCAGCGCTTGGATTTTGAAGCCAGCACGCTTTAATTCTCCCGCTAGTTCTCCCGCTGTCACCGGCACGCATGAGTCGCAGCGACGCTATGATAGCATACGGTTTCAGAGGTTCCAGCCGGGCCTTTCTGGAGCGATCAGATTGCTAGTTTCAAGTTGGTTAAGCGTGGAATCGCGGCCATGGACACGCCATTTGCGCGGACCGCGATCCGCGGAATAATCCACCATATGGGGGCGATGTGAGCACGAAAGAGCAAGTAACCGACCTGTTTACACAGACTGTCGACGACTGGGCGCGGTTTTACGACGATCCGAAGCCGCGCACGCTGACCGCGCAGAATTTCGTTTCGCGGCGTCGTTTTGCGATCCAGATGATCGAAGCGCGCCTGCCCAAAGGAGCGAAGATTTTAGACGTCGGCTGCGGCACCGGCCACCTGGCCGCCGAGCTCGCCCGCCGCGGCTACCAGACCTGCGGCACCGACTTGTCCGAGGGCATGATCCAGTACGCTCGCACGCACTACAATCCAGATTCTTTCCAGATCGCTGACATCGAAAAACTTCCATTCCCCGACAACACCTTTGACGGCATCGTCTGCCTCGGGGTAGTTGAGTACCTGGCGAGCGATGGACCGGCGCTGACCGAAATGCATCGCGTGCTCAAGCCGGGAGGCTTCGCCGTCATTACCACCCCGAGCAGCATCTGTCCTTTTTTCTATATGGACCGGGCTCTGATTCGCGTCCGCTTTGCCGTGCGGCCCGCGATCGGCGTGGTGCGTCGCATGTTTGGAGGCGAGCTGCGTGAGGCGCAGCCCTATCCCAAAGTGCAGCATCGCCGCTATCGCAAAGGCAGTTGGGAAAACCTTCTGCGCTCGCACGGCCTGCAGCTCGACGATTGGGTTTGTCATGCCTGGGGATGCTACGGAATTCAGCGCTTCTGGGCGCAGGGCGGATTCTGCCGAGCCAGCGATCGCTTCGCGCGCAATAGCGCGATCAACTGGCTCGCGTCAGATCAGTTGGTATGCGTGAAAGCGGTGAAATAGTCCGTGAAGGCCGCTCAGTGTTGCTTGCCCTGGCCCTTTTGTTTCAATCGCCCCTTTAAAGAACCTGGGTTACGATTGCCGGTATTTCCCCGACCGCCCTTGCCATTAAAATTAATCGACTGATTGTGTTCGCTTCGGTCGGACCTCGTTACCCCAGCAACCTGTGCCTTGCGGGCTTGCCCGCCACGGCCGCCTTTCACCTGCTCGTTCTCTACCCTTTGCAGATCTTTGTTCGAAGATCCTGCCCCAGCCGTCTTGGGCGGCGGCGCCGTGCTCTTTGGCTCGTTCTTCGCCCCCGAAGATTTTGCATTGTAAGGCCTTGTCTTCTGTGCGGCGCCACCCACGCTTAGCACCACCGATACCACCATGACCGCCAACAAAAATCGCATTTCACTCCCCTATGTCGAACTTCGCTGAATCGTGCCCGCCCTAATCGGCGGCACGCGCTCTTACCATGCCATGTCTACCATGTTAACCCGGCCGGAGGGGAAAGTACTCTCCAAAAGGGCTACGCCGGAGGGCCTTGCTCAGATTTCGAGTCCTCGCTGAAGACCGGGCTTCCTCGGCAACTAAGAAGCCTCTGCGAATCAGATAGTTACAAAGATCTGGGACGCAGGCGGGAGGGAGCGGCGAGGGCAGGATGCGCTCGGGACACTTGACAGGGATGCCAGCGCTGCACAATGCGTTCACAACTGCAGCAAGTTCACCTGCAATTTCGCATATCCTCGCGTTTGCGCCCACAGGTCCAGCGCAACCGACGCCATCTCGTCTACCACTGGTTCGCCGAGGGCGCTCTTCGTCAGATCCACCGTCTTGATGTAACTCTTGCAACTGTCGCACGCCTCCACGCGCACGTGCTGCAATTCCTCCGCCGTGTAAACGGGCAACTTTAGCGGATCTTCTTCGCCGCAGGCAGCACAAATGATCCGGCGAAACTCCCATTCCGCGAGGCAGAACGAACAGATCAACGACCGCTGGCTGCCTTCTCCAAGCGGCCGCAGCACGCCGAGGCCCGGCTTCCGTTTGCAAAATGGACAAACAAACGCCGTCGGCCCGGTCCATCGCAGCTTCGCACGCGTTCGAATGCCAACCGCATAGGGCTGAAGATATGCGCGGGCAAAGAAGTTGTCCGTGTCGGAAGCCGACGCGCTTCCGTCACCATCCCAAAACGTCGAGAGCAACTGAAGATACGATTGTTCGTCACGCGCAGCGAGTTGGCGCGCTGCTTCCTGCAACTTCGCAGGGCCGCTTCGTTCGATCACGGGCAAAAACTTCCCCAAGCGGCTCGCTACTTCCCTATCCAGCCACAATGCGAAAGGATCCGCACTAGACGCGGCTTTTCCCGCCCAGTCGGAGTGTTCAATCTCCCGGTATAACTCGGCTTGGAAGCGCGCCACCGCCGCATAGAAGCGCAGAATCTCTGCTGCCGGTGCGTGCCGCGCTGCCATTTCCTCCGCGCGATTAATCCGCCGCTGCCATTCGGTCGCAATCATCGCCCCGATTATCGGTTGTCCTCCCATCCAGCGCAATCCCGCATCTCAAACCTCCACAGGATGCCGAAAGCCACGTTTTCTTTCTACCGCATCTCTCCGATTGACGATCCCGCCCCGACGGAGGTATAGTGTCCGGCGTCATAGAAGTTGGGCGCGTGGGCGCCTGCAAAAGTTCACCTCCGTACTTCTGGAAAACGCAGTACCGGAGACAACAAAAATGGACTTCTCCCGCCGAACCTTCCTCAAGGGCACCGTCCTTGGCGGCGCCGGGCTCTCCGCGCTGGGATTCGATCTCACACCCTTGCACGCACAAACGGAGAGCCTCAAAATTTCCCGCGCCAGCGAAACTCGCAGCACCTGTCCTTATTGTTCGGTGAGCTGCGGAGTCCTTATTTACACGATTGGCGACAAGGCCAAGAACGCCATCCCGCAGGTCGTGCACGTCGAAGGCGATCCCGATCATCCCATTAACCGCGGCACGCTCTGCCCCAAAGGATCGTCGCTCGAGCAGGACATTCTCAACGAGCGTCGTCTGCTGAAGCCGCAAGTGCGCCGGCCCGGAGGCACCGACTGGGAGGACATTTCCTGGGACCAGGCGTACGCCGAGATCGCGCAGAAGGTTAAAAAGACGCGCGACGACACGTTCGTCGGGACCGACGCCAACGGCAAAACCGTCAACCGCTGCGAAGGCATCGCTTTCACCGGCGGCTGCACCGACACTAACGAATTTAATTATCTCGTGGTCAAAAGTATGCGCAGCCTGGGGGTCTGCTACCTGGAAAACCAGGCCCGGGTTTGACACGGCCCAACGGTCTCCAGTTTGGGGCCCACCTTCGGACGCGGCGCAATGACCAATGGTTGGATCGACATCAAGAACGCCGACATGATGTTGATCATGGGCGGCAATCCCGCCGAGAATCACCCCTGTGGCTTCAAGTGGGCGATTGAAGCCAAGCTTCACCGCAACGCAAAGACTATCGTAGTCGATCCGCGCCTGACTCGCACCGCCGCGAATGCGGATATGTACGTACAGATTCGCGCGGGCGCCGACATCGCCTTCCTCGGTGGCCTGGTTCGCTACGCCATCGAAAACAACCGCATCGCCAAGGAATATCTCGTCAACTACACGAATGCGGCCTTTATTATTAAAGACGGATTCGAGCTCCCTGAAGAAGGCCTGTTCTCCGGCTTCGATCCCCAGAAGCACGTTTACGACAAAGCTACCTGGAATTATGAAGAAGGCGGAGACCTGACCGGTAAGGCGGTCGCCGCCGCGGCCGTCGAGAAAACGCCGGCTCCGTCGAAAGCAGGCGCCCCTGCTACCGCGCCTTCCCTGCCCGCGAAACCAGCGTTCGATCTTTCACTTCAGCATCCGCGCTGTGTCTTCCAGTTGCTGAAAAAGCAATATGAGCGCTACACGCCTGAGATGGTGGAGCGCATCACCGGCATTCCGAAGGATCAGTTCCTCAAGGCCGCCGACCTCTTCACCTCCATCCGCAAAGACGGCGACACGAAAAAAGTCGCTACCATTATTTACGCTGTCGGATGGACGCAGCATAGCTTCGGAACGCAGATCATCCGCACCGCCTGCGTGATCCAGTTACTGTTGGGCAACGTTGGACGCGCCGGCGGCGGAGTCAATGCTCTCCGCGGCCACTCCAATATTCAGGGCGCCACCGACATGGCAGGAATTTTTGACATTCTGCCCGGCTACTTGAAGATGCCGAATCCCGCCGATGCGGACCTGGGCACCTATCTAAAGCGGGTCACGCCTACGCAGTCCAAGCCCGATCAGTGGGAGTCGTTCAATTACTGGTCGAACATGCCCAAGTTCACCGTCTCGTTCCTGAAGGCGATGTACGGCGCGGCGGCGACCAAGGAGAACGATTTCGCCTTCAACTATCTGCCTAAGATCGACCGCAATTACTCCTGGGCCAATATCTGGAACGACATGTACGAAGGCAAAGTCAAAGGTCTGTTCGCCTTCGGCATGAACGGAGTCATGATCGGCCCCGACTCGAACAAAAACATCGATGCCCTGAAAAAGGCCGATTGGCTGGTGGTTTGCGAGATCTATCCCGACGAGACCAGCGAATTCTGGCGCGCCCCCGGCATCACCGCCGACGATCAGAAGAAAATTAATACCACCGTCTATCGTCTGCCGGGCGCAGGCTTCGCAGAAAAAGACGGAACCTTCGTCAACTCCGCGCGCTGGCTGCAATGGAAGAACGTAGCCGTGCCGCCGCCCGGACAGGCTCGCCTCGATCAGGAAATCCTGGCGACTATCTTCCTGAAGGTTCGCGACCTCTACAAAAAAGAGGGAGGCAAGTTCCCCGATCCCGTTCTCAACGCCACGTTCGCCTATACGACTCCCTACAACCCGTCTCTGTCGGAAGTCGCAAAAGAAATTAACGGCAAAGCGCTCGCCGACATTACCGACCCGAAGACGAATGTGACCATCAAAGCCGGCCAGCAACTACCTGGCTTCGCTTGGCTGAAAGATGACGGCACAACCCTCTGCGGAAACTGGCTCTACTCTGGATCATGGACTGAGGCCGGCGCCATGATGCAGCGTCGCGGAACCGAAGATCCATCCGGTCTCGGCATCTATCCCAACTGGGCCTGGTCGTGGCCGGCCAATCGCCGCGTGCTCTATAACCGCGCTTCCTGTGACATCAATGGCAAGCCCTGGGATCCGTCGCGCCGACAGGTTTGGTGGGATGAAGCGAAGCAGAGTTGGGTGGGCGTCGACGTCCCGGATTTCAAAGCCGACTCCGCGCCCAAGGATCACATGGGCCCGTTCATCATGAATCCCGAAGGCATCGGACGTTTGTTCGTGCCACTCGGCGGCATGCAGGACGGCCCTTTCCCCGAACACTACGAGCCTTTTGAAAGCCCGCTCGTAAATCCCTTGCACCCGAAGCAGTCCACCAATCCGATCGCCAAGTCCTATAAGACGGACATGGACAAGTACGCGCAATTCGGCAGCGAGTACAACGTCATCTGTACGACCTATCGTCTCACCGAGCATTATCACTATTGGACCAAGAACAATCCCATGAACGTGGAACTCGTGCCTGAGCCGTTCGTGGAGGTTCCGGCCCAACTGGCGGATCGTATGGGCATCCGCGGGGGCGAGAAAATAAAAGTCACCAGCGCGCGCGCCACTTACATCGCCAAGGCGATGGTCACGCGGCGCATCAAGCCCATGCAGATCGATGGAAAGGAAACCTTCCAGATCGGCATTCCGATTCACTGGGGCTTCCGCGGAATCGCTGAAGATGAAGGCAAGACCGCAAAGACACTGGCGAATCAGCTGACGCCGACGGTGATTGATCCAAACGCATTTACGCCGGAGTTCAAAGGCTTCATGGTAAAGATCGAAAAGGTGTGAGAACAGTTCTCGGTTCTCCGTTCTCGGTTCTCAGTAAAAACCGAAAAGCAACAAGAATCGAGAAATGCTGAGCGGGCCCCGAAAGCGAAGTTACTGACAACTGAGAACTGAGAACTTCTTTATGGCAGACCGTAAGACGCTCCAGGCGAATCAGATCTCCGGACACACCGGCCCAGCTCCCGGCTATGACGTGCAGCGTGATCTCGAAGTCTGCAAGCTCATCGACACCACCACCTGCATCGGCTGCAAGGCCTGTGAGGTTGCCTGCGTCGAGTGGAACGATATGCCGTTCCAGCCCACCACCTTCGACAACACTTACCAGACGATGCCGAAGACCAACTGGAATTTCTGGAACCTCATCAAGTTCAATGAGCACCAGAATCCCGACGGCACCATCCAGTGGCTGATGCGCAAAGATCAGTGCATGCATTGCGCCGATCCCGGCTGCCTGGCCGCCTGTCCCGCTGACGGAGCCATCGTCAAATATTCGAACGGCATCGTCGACTTCAACCAGGAAAACTGCATCGGCTGCGAGTACTGCGTCTCGGGTTGTCCCTTTGATATTCCGCGCTTCAACCCGATGACCAAGAAAGTCTACAAGTGCACGCTCTGCTCCGATCGCGTGGGCCAGGGCCTGGAACCCGCCTGCATCAAAGCCTGTCCGACGGGCTGCCTGAAATTCGGCAGCAAAGAGGACATGAAGTTCATCGCCAACCAGCGCGCCACTCAGTTGAAAGACAATTTCGGCTTCCAGAATGCCGGCGTCTACGATCCGGCTTCCGTCGGCGGAACGCACGTTATCTACGTGCTGCACGATGCTACCGATCCCGAGCGCTACGGCGGCCTGCCGAAGAATCCCACCATCCCGTGGAGCTATACGGTGTGGAAGTGGCTCTTCAAACCGGTTTTAGGCACGTTCGCGCTGTTCGGATTCTTAGGCGTACTGGCGCACTACGTAACCGCCGGCCCGCGCTTGGTGCAGCCGGAACCACCTGAAAACAAAGGTGTTGGCGGTTCTAGCGGAGGTCCGACCCATGGCTAGCGGAGCGATTGAACGCTTCGACAACGAGGCGCGCGAGAAGTTCGAGTCGATGGGGCGCACCACTGTCTATCGCGGAGAGCTTCTTCGGCATCCTGTTTACACGCGGGTTATCCACTGGTCGGTGGCGCTCTTCTTCTTTCTGGCGCTCTTTACCGGGTTCGGCATTTACTTGCCTTGGCTGTTTCGGTGGTTCACACCCATCTTCGGGGGTGGGCCGCTTAGCCGGATTTTGCATCCGTATTTCGGCGTGGCGTTTGTTTTCTTCTTCAGCTTGCAGGTGCTCAACTGGCTCGCGCCCATGCTCTGGACTCCCGCCGATACGCGCTGGATGCGTAACGTAACAAAGATAGTTGGCGGCGAGGCGAAAATGGACCCGCCGGAGACCGGGTTCTTCAACGCGGGACAAAAGGTTCAGTTCTGGGAGATCGTCGGGGGCTGCGTCGTGTTCGTGATCACCGGCATTATCATGTGGGCGGGCGCGCGCACCTTTGGCGGAACCGCGGTCGCTATCTCCTATGTTTTGCATGACATATCGGCGCTCATCATGCTGGGGGGAATCTTCATCCACATCTACCAAAGCACCTTCGGCGAGCCCGGCACATTTCAGGCCATGGTTCGCGGAGCGGTCAGCGAAGCCTGGGCCTGGACCTTCCATCCTGCCTGGTATAAACAAGTTACGGGCCGCGATCCGGTGCAGGCTTGCGAACAGGCGCGGCGGGAGATGGAAGCTAAACGCTGATCGGGCCGGCTCCCGGCGAATGTTTTGCGAACTTTTTTTGAAACCTCCATCTTTCCCTGCCTTTGCTGTGTACGTACACTCCTGTGATCACAAGAACACGCCTGACGGGCGAATAGACTGGGAATAAAATAAAGTTGGTTTTCGGCGAATCGTGAACGAGCTGAATTAAGGTGTTTTTCAGTGGCTCGATGTTTACTCTCTGGTACTGGTGGCGCTTTCCCCTGAATTAGGAATCACGGGGTTAGCGGGGAGTTTTGGTTCGGGGTTTGAAGGGGAAGGACTTAGATTGAGTTATTGCGAAATAAGGAGTTACTCGTGTGCTGGCTGTTTTATGGGGGTGGCGCGGGGTGATTTTTGTCAAGTTGACAGGGTATGCAGGTCGCGCGTGATTTGACGTGCAAAACGTGAGGTCCCAGGTGCTCGGGGCACCCGCCGGTGAACAGGGGGACGCCCTCAAGATGAAAATTCGAGCGCCAGCCGCGTAACAGCGGGGTCTGGTTCTGCGGGCGGCACGGATGGGCCACTTCTCGAAAAGCGAAGCTGTGAAAAAACCGTCTTCGGCAACCCCTAAATAAGAAAGAGCGCGGGTTGGTGAAGGGGTTGCGGGGACTGGAGGGGTAGTTTGATTGGCGCAAGGTGTTTCTCGATTTCTCGCTGCGGGGTTAGGCGGTTGCGGGTTGTAGTTTGCGCAGGCGAATCCATTGTTGCAGGTTGTAGGTGAGGCAGGCCCAGAGCATTTCCATTTGCACTTTGGCCAGGCCGCGCAGGTGGAACTGGCGCAATCCCAGTTTGCTTTTGATCCAGGCGTGGCAGAACTCGATCACCCGGCTGCGTCGGCGATACTGCTGCTGCGCCTCGGGTGTAGCCATCTTCTGGCGAAAGGCGATCATGGCCGCGGTTTCTTCGGTGCGCAACAGTCCACGGCCGCGATGCTGATTGCTTGGACAACATTGCGGTTGCAGCGGACAGCTCTGACAGCCTCGGCGCGGGCTTCATAGCGGTAGAAAAAGTTTCCCGTCTTGTGTTTGTGCCGTCCTTCGTAACGGAGATGCTTGCCTCCCGGACACGAGTAGCGATCGTGCTCGGGATCGTAGACGAAGACGGCAGCCGTGAAACGTCCGGTGCCGGTGTTGTCTTTCTCCGCGCCGCCTTTGCGTAAGCTGCCCACGTAATCCACTTCCAACTCCGCCATCGCCTCGATGCTGCGGCGATTGGTGAAGTCTCCATCGGCCAGCATCTGTCGCGGCTTGCGGCCCAGTCGAGCGGCGATACGTCCGACGGCCGGCGCCAGTTGCTCGCTGTCATTGGCGGCTTGTGTCACCTTCACGTCCACGATCAGCGACTGCGCTGCATCGGCCGAGATTTGCACGTTGTAGTTGGGCGCGATGCCCCCGTCGGCCTGCCGCATCCGGCGCGCCTCCGGTTCACTCACGCTCACCCGCGCCCGTGGCTTGCTGGGACGCAGTTTCTGCAGCTCTTCGAGTCCCTGCTCCAACCGCTGTTGCCGCTCGCGTCGCGCTCGCCGTTGTGCCTGTTCCGCCCGGCTCCCCCCTTCTTCCTGATCCGGTTCCCCCATCTCGCGCACGCGCCGTCGCGCCCGCTCCAGATGCTCCGCAATCTTCGCCTCGCCTTGAAAGCTGTCGCTCGCCGCTTGCGCCTTGATCTTGGTCCCGTCCTGCACCACCTGCTCCAGTGTGATCAGCCCTTCCGCGCTCATCAGCGCCAGCACCTGCGTGAATAACTCATCTAACTCCGCCCGATACTCCACTCGGAAACTGGACAGCGTGTGGTAGTTCACGGTTTCGCAGCCCGTCAGCCACTCGAACGCCGGTTCCCACTCGCAGCGCCGCGCCACCTCCCGCGCCGACCCGATCCCCTGGCTGTAGGCATAAATCCACAGACTGATCAGCAAGCGGGGATCATAGGCGGGACGCCCTCCTTCTTCGGCGCTGCATTCGATGCCCGCGTAGAAACCCTCCAGATCCAGCCGCCCCACCAGTTCCCAGATGGCCCGCGCCGGATGACCCTCTTCGATCAACTGCTCCACATCCACGGCTCGCCAACACATCTGCTCGCGATTGATCCTGCGGATTAAGGGCTCGCTCATGCCCCGAGCTTACCCTGCTTCTCAACTCTGTCAATTAACTTCGCCGGTGGTTTTTTCACAGCTTCAAAGCGCGAGAAGTGGCGCACCCCCAGTTCTTTTGTGTCGGCGTTCAAAGGCGAGGCCCGCGCTGTACTTTCCGCGCTGATGTGGCCCACCCACCAGCCAACGTTGTTCATAACACAAGATTAATAATGCCTTGTTCGCCGTGAAGCCTTGTATTAGGCTTTGTTGTCGTGGCGAGGACGCTAAGTCCCTGACAGAAGGTTCTGCCTAAACGTAGAACTTTTTCCCCTCCCTACGAGAATCTCCTCACAGTTACTTGCATGGATGGAGCAAATGCCCACCACTAATGCACGTATGAGCTTGTCGAAACAACTATTCCGGTCATCTTGCCTTGTCTCTTTTGTTGCTGTGTTTCTGCTTCAATTCGGTTGCGGTTCCGGATCATCTGGTGGCGGCGGGCAGGTACCGCCTTCGATCAGGTCGGTGAGCGTCTCCGGCCCCAGTTATACGCAAGTCAATCAGTGCGCGAACTTCACAGCAACCGTCACCGGAACAGGAGACTACGATCACAGTGTGCAATGGTACGTTAACGGAACTCCCGGAGGCGACGCGTCGGACGGCGTGATTAGTAGCGGCGGGAACTATTGTGCTCCGGCCAACATACCGGCAACCAACCCTGTCACGATCAAAGCGGTGGCCAACGGCGACACGACGAAATCAGGTTCGGCGACAACCACGGTAGCTTCGATACAGATCTCACCGGATCAGGCGCAGCTTTACGTTGACGGCACGCAGCAATTTACGGCGACGGTTGCCGGAACGGCAAGCAACGTGTCATGGCAGGTGAGCGGCGTCCCGGGCGGGAACTCCACCTTAGGGACAATTACGGCGAATGGTCTTTATACGGCACCCGCTGAGGTTCCGACTCAGGGTATCGCAGTGGAGGCCGTACTCTCGGCGGCGAACTCAGTTTATGCGAGTGCGAATGTATCTATCTCGGGGCTGATCGAAATTTCGCCTTCGAACCCTCAGGTTCGATACGGCGGCACGCAACAGTTCACGGCGCAGGTGATCGGGAGCGGCGACACACAAGTCAACTGGCGGGCCAGTTACGGTTCTATCAACCCTTCAGGGCTGTATACGGCTACGGGCACACAGTCGCCTGATACGGTCTATGCATGGACATCGAACTCCAATGGATCAACGAGCGTCCAGATCGTCGGTCTCGCGCCATCCATAACGTCGATCTCGCCTCAGCCCGCAACTGCGGGGGATCAACTGACGATCACCGGGCAGAATCTCAACTCGATCCTGACCGCAGAATTCCCGGATTCCATTGGCGGAAAAATTCCGGTGCAAAGTTATACCGCCGATGGAACCACAGCCACGGTTACTGTTCCTCAAGGATCTGTCACAGGCCAATTTTATGTGACGGTGGCGCAGGGTGGCCTTTCACCTCAAAACAGCAATGGAGTGCAGTTCCAGCGTCTTGCGCGACTCCGAATCCGATCTCCTCAGAACGACGTGGGAGCGGGAGAATCCGTAAGTTTCAGGTATGCGCTGCTCGGGGATTCGACGCCGCAAACCGTGGCCTTTACCGCGGACCAAGGCACTTTCTCTGGATCTACCTACCTGGCGCCGGCGAATGTCCCGACGGACACGTTTGTGCACGTGAGCGCATGTATTACAGGAACTCAGTCTTGCGACAGCCTGATTCTAGGTCTGCATCCATTTCGCATTGCTCCCGCTGTTCCAATCGTGCCGCTGGGTGGGACGCTACAACTCTCCGATGTCGGAGAAGGCAGCGGCCTGAACTGGAGCTTGCTGGCAGGTGGCGGGTCGCTTCAACAATCAGGCCTGTACACTGCTGGCACAACATATCAAAGCGGCGGACCTGCCTTGGTTTCGGCCGGATCTTCCGGTGTGACCGAATCGACATCGATTGGGGTTACCGGGGCGTTCCCCGGCCTTCTCAACCGGATTTATGACTACGTTGACCAGCACGCGCAAACGCTGGTGGGCAGTTACACCCTCGGGCTCGCGGTGAGCGGTAACTGGCTTTATGTGCCCGCTACCAATTCTGAAGGAGACTCGAATAACAGCTATTTTTGGATTGACGTTTACGATATTAGCGATCCCCTTCATCCAGTCTGGTCCACGGCTGTAGAGTCGAATTCATCCGGCCCGCTCTTTGCGGTTGGACAGTTTCTCTATTCGTACTCGAACTGCGATTTTGCGGTGCCGGGCTGTCCACCCACAATCACCGTTTATTCCATCCAGAGCGGTGTTCCTGTTTTGAACGCCCGCGCGACGGTGCCGCCGTGGTGGGACATGGCGAACAATCACGGCGTACTGACGTTGATCCCGCTGAATGGTCCTTTCAACCAAGTGACCGAATACGATTTGACCAGTGGCGTCATTGCCAGCACGACTCTTACTCTGACATTGCCAGGCGATGCGAATACGTTTGCCCCGGATACGACCATCGCGGTCGGCAACCGTCTCTTTCTGTCGGTCGAGAAGAACGACAATTCCGGTGGTTACATCGTCACTTATGACATCTCTCAATCGCCGCCAGTTCTTCTGGGAACTGTGGATGCGAGAAGCCTAGCCTTTTACACTTCGGGCAATCTGCTATTTGGGGCGCTCGGCGGGATGGAGATTTACGACATTTCCGGGCAGTTACCTGTTCAGGAAGGCTACGTTGACGGGATCAATGCTCAAGAATTGGCCGGAACGCAGCTGCTGGCGATAACTGAGCAGCAGGGTTGCCAGATCGTGGACGTTTCAAATCCGCAACAGCCGCAGGTGAACACCATATTGTTCGATGGAGTCATTGCAGGCGGCTGCTACGCTGGAACATTTGTCGGCAGTTACGTGTATGCGTCTGAAGGCGACGGCGGAATCGTGATCTACGACGCTACTGAGACGGGCGGCCCCATTCCCCAGACGGTGCTCTATGGAGGGCCCCACCTGGCGAGCGCCGATTACGACCTACTGCTGGAATCCAATGTCATGTACGCCGCAACCTCCACTTACGACGGCCCTGCTTTGGAGATTTACGACGTGAGCACCACTCCAGCCAATCGTCTTGGCGAGTACATCCTGGACGACGATACACAGGGCGGATATTCGGTTCAAGGGGCTAGCCACTACGTGTACTTCGGAATGAGCAGAAGCATTGGGGTCATTGACGTGACGGAACCATCTTCGCCGACACGTGTAAATTCGATCGCCACCGCCGCCGTCGGCAGTCTTGCCACAGCGAACAATACATTGTATGCGGGAACCAACGACAACACCCTGCTCGTGCTGGACATAACGAACCCCTCTCAGCCGACCATTGCAAAAACGATCAACCTCCCGGATCTGCCGATTCGAATCAGAGTATCTGGAAACCTTTTGCTGATTGCAGACAACGCAGCAGGGCTGTTGCTCTACGACATAAGCAGCCCGCGGTCCCCTAAGCATCTCTCAACGACAAGCGGCTTCACGCTCGCTGCGGACGTTGCGGTTCAAGGGACGACGGCTTACGTTGCTGCGGATGTTGACGGTCTAGTGACTCTCGATATCAGTAATCCTTCACAGCCAGTGCTACTCTCAACAACGGGTCTGGCGCGAATTGATCCGTTTTATAATGGCGACCCTTTGAATGAAGCTCTCACTGTGACAGTAAACAATGGGCTCGTCTATGTGGGGACCTTGGACGACAACGCGCTTGTGTTCGGATTGGACTGCTCGAACCTGGCCAGTCCGCGAATTGTTTCCGTGTTTGCCTATGGAGATGCGATTATTACCTGGACAGGCGCGCTTCTATTCAATGGCACTGAGTTGTTTGTGGGGGGCGCACTTTACGCAGGGCCCTATTCTGTCACCCAAGCGGACATGTCGAAGCCCCTCGACAGCATCAATCAGTACTTTCCGCCGGCAGCCTTGCAGAACCCTCCGCCGGTCGGGCAGACCGTCTCTTCTGCGATGCACAGAAAGCCGAAAGCGCGATCAACAAATAGATTTCACAGATACCGTTAGGGGGTGGGCCCTTCAGCACGGAAAGTGTGACGTGGGTTATCTTGGAACATTGTCACAAAAGGCCCGGCGCGGCACCTCCCAAACGCCCACGCTCCAGCAGGCGAAATCCGCGATTACCGACGAGACCTGTCCTGCAAACACGCTACAGCGTAGCTTTGCAGCAGCGGTTACAACGCACTAGCATTCATTGACGGTTGCGGTCACGGTCTGGTTCACGGTTCTGGTTCACGAGTCTTTTTCACGGGTCTGGCACCGGGCGTGGTTCTGCTATCGCGGCGGGAGTCGATCACACTATGAAAGCTATTTCCTGGCGAGAGCCGATGGGATTAGTTGCTTTGGGGTATGCTGCTGTGTTCGTGGTAGCGGCGGGCTTGCTCTTTAGCCGCTACTTGCTGGAGGTCACTCACGCCGCCGATGCCGCGGGCGGCATGTGGGCTTTTGGAGATTTATTGCTTGGGATCTTCATTATTTGTCTCTTCATGATCCCAACCGTTTTTCTGATATGGGCCATGGCGAGGTCTGAGGCTCGTTATACAACCTATTCGGAACTTCTGTTGGGTTTCGGCTTGAGTGCGCCGGTGTGTCTGGGTTTGTTCGTGCTCGGCAACCATCATGTGTCGGACAATTTGAGGTTGGTCTGTTTGTGCAGGCTCTTAGGCTCGCCATTTGTTCTGGTGGGAATGGGCGTTAGCCGGTGGGTGGCGCGATTTGATCGGGCGAAGAAGCTCACCTTTTATGCGCTTCTCATTGAGGGGCTGACGCTGAGCGCCGCCATTGGGCTGTGGATACGCGGGTAATGAATGGGGCGTGTCTCGGGAGTTTGTGTTCTGGACGTTTCGATCCCAAAGAATGCGGGCGGCCTTTTTGAAGGGCCGCCCGCAGTCCGTCGATGTTTGACACCCACTCTTACTGTGTTCCGCCGTCTCCCGAAGCAGCGTCTTGCTTGGCTTGCTGCTCGGCCTGGTCGGCTTGGGCTTGCTGATCGGACAGTTCTTTCGAAGCGTCCTTGTCGGGCTCGGGAGCTGGAATGTCCGAGGAGACCGTGCTGGCGTCCGGAGCCTTTGGCATTCCGTTGGTTCCCTGCTTGTCGGCTAGCGCTTTCAGGCCGTTGTTCAGTTGCTCCTCGAAGTGATTGTGCATCTCCATCAAGTCGTCAACTGAGACGGACACCTGCTTGCCGGCCGCGCATTCTCCCTTTTTGCTGGCCGAAACGCTGGCGGTTACGTTGCCGTCGCCGTCGGGCGTGTCGGTGAGGCGGGTGATTACATCGCCGCCGGTGAGTTCGCAGTCCTGGCCATCGCTGACCAGGGTGAGCGAGTTATCGACGATGAAGGTGCGGCGCGCGGGATCGAGAGCCGGCGGGACCTGGTTGTCGTCGGTGCTGTTGGCCGGCGCTGGGCCTTGATCGGCTGCGCCACCCTGAGTTGGAGCCTGCTGCTGCTGCTCAGCCAGTTGCGCCTTCACCTCTTCGGCGATCGCTGCTTTTACTTCCGGACTCAGCGTGACCTGGGCGTTCGCGCCGTTATCCGAATAGTTCGAGCCATTCTGGTTTGACCCACCTTGATTCGGCGGGTAGGGCGCACTTTGATCGGCGTCCGCAGCCGTGTTGTATTGCGACGTGTAGGCCGATTGCAATTCAGCCGCAATCAGATAATCGGTAAGCCAGAACGCAGGCCCAGCGTAGACCGGATAGGGGTTCCACCACCCGCCGTAGTAGCCCCACCACGGCGATCCGGCCCAGCCCCAGCCTCCGACGCCGTATCCCCAATACACGGACACGCCCCAGGGATTCCAGGCCCATCCGTAGAAGCCGGGACGGTACCAGTAGCCGGGGTAATAACCGTAGTAGCGGGCGCCGTGATAGTAGTAGCCGCGATAGATTCCGGTGCGGTAGACGCCGTGAGAATAGAAAGTGCGAGAGTAATAGGCATGGCCGCCGCGGTTCATGTAGGCACGCTGCACGTAGCCGCCGCCGCCGCGGTTGACGATGCGGACGTTGTTACGTTCTGTGATGACGGTGCGTCCGCCGCGGACGTTGTTCGTGATGCGCATGCCATTCCGGTTGATGGAACGGACCTGGCCGTTACGGAAGGTGGCGGTGCCGCCGCCGCGCAGAGAGACGGTGCGAGAGGGAGCACGACCGGCGGTGCCGCGGCCTGCCATGGCTCCGCCGCGAGCGCCAGCGCCGGCGCGATTGCCGGCTCCGCCGCGGTTGCCGCCGGCGGCGCCGCGATTGCCTTCGGGTCGGTTTCCTTGACCACGGTTGACTCCTCCACGGTTTCCGCCCGTGTTGCCACGGTTGCCTTCACCGCGATTGACTCCACGATTGCCGGCGTTGCCGGGACGAGCGTTGCCGCCTTCACGACCCTCGGCTCTTCCTGGACGAGCGGCCGGGGCGCGCCCCTGGCCGCCGCGGTTTTCACGAGCGGCGCCGGTGCCGTGGCCCGCGGTATTGCCATGGGCCTGACCGCCGCCATGGGCCTGGCCGCCGTGGCTTTCGTGCTTCGGTTCCGACTTGTGCTCGTCGGCAGCCAAGGCTGAGATCGGCATTAGTGCCAGTGCTAGAACCAGGGTGGATTTCACCACCAGGTCTCGAGTCATACGAAAATTCATTATGCCCTCCGAACTTTTGGTGCTTGGTCTTCGATTTTTCACAAATACGAACTCTTCGAACTCGCCCCCGTCGGCTTTTCTCAATGCCAAAGGGCGTTTTTCTTCTTGACTGTCGACTACGCACGGCATGGCGCAGTCCCAGTCTTCCGGCCCGGGGCATCCCCAGACATCAATCCTTACTAACCCTGCAAAGTGTATTTGGTTGTGCATTATATTGCGTTTTCGCAGCCCGCTCCCGTGTATTTGTTTAGATGTAGGGGGTTAGATGTTGGGCCTGATGTCTAGTCGCCAGATGAACTGGTGGCGCGAGGACGGTTTAGGCGTTGCCGGCTAGCGGCCGCTGGAGTGCCAGATGGAGCCTGGAGATTGGTAGTTGAGCCCCTCACCCCAGACGATGTGGGTGTCGCCGTGGTTGTCGATCGCCATGCTGAAATAGTCGCCGAAGGGGAAACGGAAGCCGGCTTTCTTGATGTAGGAGTAGCCGGGGACGTAGCGGGAGACGCGGGTTTCATCGGACCAGGTTGCGCCGCCGTTGCTCGAACTGCGGTAATACGTATTCCAGTACGGAGCGTGGCGGGAGTCCATCCAGGCAATGCGCACGTCGCCGTTGTTGCCGGCGGCGATGGCGGGGAAGGCGTGCTCGACGCCCGCGGGCGCGGAGGAGACACTGGCGCGGGGAAGCCAGTCTTCTCCACCATCGGTGGAGGATGAGAAGTAAATGCGCTGCGCACCGAGGGGAGTGCGGCCGGCGCTCCAGAGAGCGTAGAGAGTGCCGTCGGCATCGGAGGTGAGCGCGATTTGGGCGCCGAGGTAGGCTTCGCCGCAGTCTTCATCCTTGCAGTCGGGCGAAGCGGCGGAGGTGTCGATGGATTTCGCGGACCAGATTTTGCCGGCATCGGCGGACTTGGCGACGAAGAGGTTGACGGATCCGCGCGCGCCGCCCGCCTTGGAATATGAAGCCCAGGCGAGGTAAGCGTTGCCGATGGGATCGACGGTAGCGGAGCCGAGCAGCGACCAGCCGGGGCGGCTGTCGGCATTGACGCGGCTGGGCGTGAAGCTGCGACCGCCGTCTTGCGAGGCGGCGATCCATACTTCTTCTTCGTGATTGAAGGCCACGTAGACGCTCTGGCCGCGGACCGCGAGGGCGGGTTTGTCGAGTTCTTCTTCGCTGCGGGCGGCGGTGGTAAACGACCAGGTTGCGCCCGAGTCGATGGATTTGGCGAGGATGACTTCGCGTTTCTTGTTTTCGAGCCAGGCGGCGAAAACGGTGTGATGATCGGCGGGATCGAGGGCGATCTGGGCGTCGAACTGCCCGGAGCCGGCGGCCAGCATTACATGGGGAGCCTGCCAGGTCTTGCCGTTATCGTTGCTCGTGACCAGCAGCATGGTCGGGACACTACAGTCATCGCAGTTGGGGACACGGCCATAGTGCGGATAGAGCGCGAAAACGTGGCCCGAGGCGTCGGCGGCGACGGCTGGCTCCCACTGGTCGCCGGTGGTCAGACCGATGCGCTTTTGCGCCGAGAGTTGCGGGGCGGCCCAAGCGGTGGCGGCGAACGCAAGCGTAATCAGCGCGAAGAATGCCGCGGCGGGTTTGGAGGGAACGGGACGCACTTTTATTTAGCCAGCTATTAAGCCAACGTGATCAGGGCTGGGGGGCAGGAACAGAAAAACCCTGTTCTGAACTTTACCTTGAAGCAGGGCGGTGGTCAACGGGCGGGGTGGGGTGGGGGAACTTTCGATTGCCGGCGAAAAAACCTTGACCACAGGGTACACGGAGAGACACGGGTGAAGCTCAGCACCGTTGAGCCATGGTAGCATGGTAGAATTTTTAAACAGCATGGTAGAATGCTTGTATGAGTCTGAATATCAAGAATGAGGAGACACACAGGCTGGCGCGTCAACTGGCGGAAGCTACCGGGGAGAGCATGGCGACGGCCGTCACGAAAGCGGTTCGCGAACGGCTTCATCGGGTTCAGGTTGAGCGACGTGGAGGGCTGGCTGCGCGACTGTTGGAGATTGGAAAGGATTGCGCGGCGCACCTGAAGGGCCCAGTGGATCACGATTCACTGCTCTATGGCGAAGACGGGTTGCCGCGATGATCATCGACACGTCGGCAGTCATTGCAATTCTTAACAACGAACCGGAGGCTGTGACTTTTGTCGAAGCCATCGAGCAGGCGCAGGAGCGCCGCATTTCTGCGGTGAGCTATGTTGAAGCGGCCGCCGTAATCGATAAGGAGCGCGATCCGGTTGCGAGCCGGCGGTTTGATGAACTGCTGCGCGAGGCGGATGTCGTCGTAGAGGCTGTTTCCGAGAATCAGGCGCGAATCGCTCGCGCCGCGTATCGCGATTTCGGAAAAGGCAGCGGCCATCCGGCGAGATTGAATTTTGGGGATTGCTTCGCCTATGCATTGGCGAAGGCGAAGGGCGAGCCGCTGCTCTTCAAGGGCAACGATTTTGGGCGGACGGATGTGCGGCGGGCTTGCTAGACATCAAAACCTTCAACCACAGGGCACACAGAGGGTCACAGGGGACCTCAGCACTCTCCGGCGGTTAGAAGAATGGGCGCACCGGAGGTAATGACCAGCGTGTGCTCGAAGTGGGCGGAGAGGGACTGGTCGCCGGTGCGGAGGGTCCAACCGTCTTTCGCGGTAAAGACCCGGCCGGAGCCGTTCGAGATGATGGGCTCGACAGTGATAACCAGGCCTTCAGTCATGACCTGGCGGGCCTGCGGGTCGGGATAATTGGGGACGTGGGGCTGCTCGTGAATGGTGCGTCCGATGCCGTGGCCGCCGAGTTCGCGGATGACCGAGAAACCGGATTTGCGGACTTCGCGCTCTACCATTTTGCCGATTTCGAAGACTCGAAAGCCGGAGCGGGCTACCAGCATGGCTTTATAGAACGCGCGCTCGGCGCAGGTCATCAACTGTTCCGCTTGTTGGCTGATTTCGCCCACCGGCACGGTAATGGCGGCGTCCGCCATGTAGCCGTCTTTTTCTACCGTCACGTCGAGCTTCACCAGGTCTCCCTCTTTCAGCATCCGGTCTCGCTGGGAATGCCGTGGACAGCTTCGTCGTTCAGGCTGATGCAGGTCGCGCCCGGAAACTTGTAGACCTTGCGCGGCGCGGACTGGGCGCCGTTTTCCTCCATCACGCGCGCGCCGATGTCGTCGAGGAATTGCGTGGAGACGCCGGGACGGACTTCGGCTTTCATGGCGTCCAGAACCTGGCGGACTATGCGGCCGACGGCTTTGAGATAGGCGAGTTCCTGCTCGTCCTGAATGCTCATACTTGGTTCGTTCGCCTGCGCTTACTTGGGCGCTGGCGATGGCAGTAGCTTATCTGAATTTGGGGCGCTCTGTGCGAGCAGGCGCGGCGCAGTTCTCAATTGACAACTGCGGATACGGTCGCAGATACTGCAGCCTGCGCATGTAGGATGCAACGGCGGCTCGCCGAAGGGCAATGCCCACCTACGATCTCATCGTGGAGGTCTACATGCCCAATCTGGAGAATCTCAAAAAGCAAGCGAAGCACGTATTGCGGTGGCATCGCGAACGCCGCTATCCGGTCGCGGCACAAATCCGCGAGCATTTGCCTCGTTTCGTGAATATGCCCGATTCGGAAATTCTTGCGTCGAGCTTTAAGCTCAGCGATGCGCAAGAAATGGTCGCAAGACAGCAAGGCTTCGATAGTTGGCAAGCCCTGAAAACCGAACTCTCGAAAACGCCGCTCAAGGTGAAAACATTACCATCCAAAGCAGTGCCATCGAAAGCGACGATTGTCGGCGCGGAGCCGCAACTCTTCGTCACCGATATCGAGAAATCATGCGAATTTTACCGAGAGAAATTAGGCTTTTCGCTGGTATTCAGTTATGGCAAACCTCCCTACTATGCACTGGTGGGTCGCGACGCGGCACGCCTTAATCTACGCTGTGTCGAGCGGGCAGTAATCGAGCCGGCGGTCCGCGATCGGGAGGAACTATTATCGGTATCCATGACCGTCGCTACAGCCGGCGAAATCAAGCTGCTGTTTCTTGAGTTTCAGTCCGCTAGAGTTGCCTTTCACCAGACGCTGAAAAAGCAGCCTTGGGGCGCCAGAAATTTCGTCGTCAAGGATCCGGATGGGAATCTGCTGCTGTTTGCGGACCCCGCAAACTAGCAGCTACCGAGCCGAAGAGCGCCGATCGAGCATGTATAGGTCAAGTTTCGTTTAGTTTGAAGAGGAGGATCTGTGTTGAGAATACCGATATTACTGCGGACGTTCGCCTTCGCTCTTGCGATCGCGATGCCCGGCGTCCCGATTGCAGACGCTGAGAAAACGCCGGACCCAGCTCCGGGGCCGGTCCCAATCCAACTCGTCACAGGCAAGAAAGCATTCGTGTCGTACCAGGAAAGCGATGCAGATCCAGGCGCTCCCAATCTGACTTATAACGAGTTCTACGCGCTTATGAAGAGCTGGGGAAAATACGAATTGGCTGCGGCTCCCGCGGACGCCGATTTGATTTTCGAAATCCGATATATCAGCGGCATTACGGATTCTCAGCTTCGTCTGTCGATTGTCGATCCAAGAACGCATGTTGTGTTGTGGCCATTCGTCCAACACGTGCAAGGGTCAGCCCGGGAAAAGGGTCGCCGCAAGAATTTTGATTCGGCCATGAGCGACCTGGTGGACGATGTGAAGAGAGTAACGACCGCCCCGGCCCTGTAATGGCGCAGGGTCCAGGGTTCAGATGTCTAGCGTTGACGATGGCTATGGGCGCTCAGCGCGGGGCGGACTCTCACGAACACCTGGAAGGATACAGGACCGGTTCCATAAGCGGCGTTCAAGCTCGCAGGCTTTGAATAGACCGTGAGGTCCGCGCCCAGGGCCAGTTGCCAGACCTTCGAGTGGACCAGATCGCGCGCGCCTCCGAAGGTGTACGCGCCAATGCGGTAGCCCGGAGAGAGCGGATCGCTGGGGAATAATTCGTCTTTGTCGACCAACTCCAGGCGCGTGAACGCATAATTCTTTGACCTGAAATTGAGCGTGCTCTCGAGCAGGTAGCCGTTCAGATTGTGGTTGTCCGCTACTTTATGCACGCGTCCCCAGATTAGCGAGGTTGCCCACGATCCATTTGCCAGCAGGCCGGCGGTGAACGGGCGAACGTATTCGATGGAAGCGGTCTGGCGGCGTTGGCTGCCGGCTTCGAGCGCTTCGGGATGCTCCAGGCGTCCATAGCTGTATTGCGCGGTCCAGTTGCGCGATGGGGCGAGGCTAAGGCGCGTTGACCAGGAATCGAGCGGCGCGAAATTGATTTCGTAGCGTTTTTCTCCGGGCTCGCGTGCCGTTGAAGACTGAGCCTTCGAGTTTGAATCGGGAAATTACTAATCCGGCCGTGAGCACGCCAAAGCTGATGTGGGTGGAGTCTTGCAGATGGTGGGAGAGCGGCGCCATGGGCAACTCGGCCGCCGACGCTCGGTGTACATAGGCGACCGGACCTAATGCCGGTTCGCCCGCGGCGCGCGCCGTAGAAGAGCCACGAAATTTTATCCGCGACAAGATGGGTGTAATCGAGCGCCAGTTCGGAAAAGACATTGTGCGGATGCTGGTGATCGATGAGCGGCTGGCCGTGATAGGTTTCGCCGGTCTGGAAGATTTCCGGGAAGCCGGGGTGGGGCGAGGTGAGCGACTCGGCGGAAAACATCTCGCGAAACAAAATTGTGCCACCTGCGAGCTGGTGCTGCTCCATCAGCATCGCCCAGTTTACGGACTCGGCTTTGCCCTCGCCGCGCGGGCCGCCCTGCTGGTTGTAGTCGACGAAAATCACGCCGTGCGCCATGAAGTCCCAGCCGGCTGCGGTGTTCATCTTCATCCATGCATGCGGGACGATGGCGGCGGGCTGCCATCCCGTTCCCGAACTGACGTGCGCGGACGGCATCCAGTCGGGCGCCGGTTGAGACATGTCCATATTCATGCCGGGCATGTTCATCTGTTCATGCGCGGACGGCGTCGCTTGATCAGCGGCCGCGGGCGTGGACGCTTGACCGCACGCAAAAATGTTCATGACAACGAAACAACAAATCAGGACGCGCACGTTTCACTCCCTCATGCGTAAGCGAGAAAATACTATTGGTAACGTGGGATGGCAGCTACGCGATGGTGCTAAATGCGCAAGGGAGTTATGCCGGGAGATTCCGGGGAGAAGATTGAGGAACAGTTCAGGACGCACAGGATCGGAACGGCTGGCGAAGGCGCGCTGGGCAAGCCGAGATGCTGATGACACTCGGCGGGAGGCCGTTCAACGGTGGAAACCTGCGGAATGGCTACGTCATGACCGGTGAGACAGCAATCGTGAGTGGGCGCCCGGTGGGGAGACGAATCGCGGTCATGGCAGCCCATCGGATGCTCGCTCAGCTGAGCAAATGGGACAAACTGCTGCGCTGCCCAGCAACCCGTCGTTAACGCCGCGATCAGCAGCAGCGGAGCGATTTTGGATCTGATGCGCATCTTCATTATTACGATCCCGTAATTCTTACCCGCAACTCTTCCGGCAAGCGATCGCGAATTTCGGCGGGCAGGCGGTCGTGAACGTGGCGCGCTCCGAGCAGGGCAGCATCGACCATTACGGTGGGCGCGGGCGTGGCTACGGCCACGATCAGCCAGATAAGCGCGGAGAGCGCAAAGCCGGCAAGCGCTCCGACTTCGAGCCAGAAGGCGTGGCGCGGCTCAAAGTAGCGGATGGCGGCAAAGGCCAGGAGAAACACGGCGGCGGAAGCCGATGCGAGCACGATCAGAGAAATATCGATGACGCGATGCAGCTTCTGGCGGCTGCGGCAACGCTCGCAGTGGGCATAATGCTGCTCGTAGTCGCCGCGCATTTCCGGGGCGATGCCGGAGATGTCATAGCGCCATCCCGCAAGGATCTTCCCCACGATGGGTTCTACGCACTCACTCATAAAAAGTTAGAACCAGAAATGTTACAGCCAGAAAAGTAACAGCCAGAAAATTAGAGCCGGATGGGCGCGATCGCTTCCGCCTGGGCAGCGAGTAAGACGCGATTGTTCCAAAGCCCCTGACGGCCGCGCAGGGCTTGCTCCGCCGAGGCGCGCGCGATTTCGGGATGATTGTTTTGTTCAGATAGATGCGCCAACACTACGTACTCGGCAACTCCATCATAGTCGTTGGAGAAGAATTCCGCGAGAGCCTCATTCGAAAGATGCCCAACACGGCTCATCACGCGCTGCTTCACCGACCAGGGATAGGGACCGAAACGCAGCCTTTCTACATCGTGATTGGATTCAATTAGTAAGACGGTCGATCCACGTAAATGGTTGCGGACGCTGACCGGCATATAACCAAGGTCGGTAGCAAAGCCGATCTTGATGCCTTCGGCGCGGAAGGTGAAGCCGACGGGGTCGGCGGCGTCGTGCGGGATGGTGAAGGGCTGGACCTCAATGTCGCCGATACGAAAGCTGCGGCCAGCCTGGAAATGCTCGGATTTGGGGAGTTCGGGTGCTTTCCCGTCGCCTTTATTTTTATGAACTGTATCGCGGCAGGCGCGGTTCCAGGCCTGGTGCGTGCCTTCGGTGATATAGACAGGCACATTCAGTTTTGTGGCCAGGCGCTCGAGCCCAGCTACGTGATCGGAGTGCTCATGCGTAATCAGAATGGCGGAGATTTCTTCGGTGCGCTCGCCGAGTCCCTTCAGGCGCTTGAAGGTCTCGCGGCCGGAAAGGCCAGCATCGACCAGGATGCGGGTGGAACTGCTCGAGACAAGCGCGCAGTTGCCACGGCTGCCGCTCGCGAGCACCGAGACCGTCACTGCCATATCGGTTGAGCTTATCGTGACGGGCTGTGGAACGGGAGGATTTTTTGGGACCCCGGCACCTTCGGGGGCACGGCGGGGGCATGACCTCGGCGGCTAAAGCCGTATCTGAACAAGGCGTTTATCGCAGCGGTGAACCGCTGCGCCACCCAAAATCGACTGTGATAAACGCTGAGCCGCTGCGCCACCCAAAAAGCAACCGCCTCAAAGGCAGTCGCGAGTTCGCTTGTATGCAACCATCTAGTTGCATTTCCAAAAGCGACGGACTAATATGCAACTTGGAGGTTGCATAATGATGGACGACCGAATCGAGAAGAAGATTGAGTTGAAGGCTCCGGTTTCGCGGGTGTGGCGGGCGATCACGGATTATCGCGAATTCGGCGAATGGTTCCGGGTCAAGCTGGATGGCCCATTCGTGGCGGGTGAGAAGTCGACCGGCCACATCACCTATCCCGGATATGAGTACCTGAAGTGGGAGGCGGTGGTCCAGAAACTGGAGCCGGAACGGCTCTTTTCGTTCACGTGGTCGCATCCCAAAGCGATGGACAAGGCGCATTATTCCGCGAATTACGCGAATGATCCAAAGACTCTGGTCGAGTTTCGTCTGGAAAAAACGGCGAACGGAACGCTGCTGGTGCTGACCGAGTCAGGATTCGAGAATATCCCGGCCGATTGGCGGCTGGAAGCGTTCCGGAGAAACGACGGCGGCTGGACGGAACAGATGAAGAATATCGAAAGCCATGTCACGAACTATGTCGCGAAAAGCCAATAGGCGGCCGGCGGTCAGACTGCACGCTCAGGCACACGCGTTCGCCGCGCTCGGCGACGAGACTCGGCTGGCGCTGGTTGTGAAGCTGGCGGATGGGCGGGCGCATTCGATCTCCAAGCTGACGCGCGGCACGCGGCTGACGCGGCAGGCGATCACGAAACACTTACGCGTGCTGGAGGGGGCGGGCATGGTGCACAGCGCGCGCACGGGGCGCGAGAGTCTGTTTGAATTTAATCCGCAAACGATCATTGGATTAAAGGAGTATATCGATCTGGTCTTGGGAGAATGGGATCGGGCGCTCGGCCGGCTCAAGGATCTGGTGGAGCGATAACCGGGCAAAGTGACATTGATAATTTCGAACACACCGAAACTATGCGCCGCTGTCACTTCTTGTTTTCCGCGAACAGGTTATCGATTACGCCGCGGCCCAGCGCTCCGCCGACCGCGCCGGCGATGCCGGGAAGGAAGGCGAGGAAGGATTCGTAGATTTGGGCGCGGGTCGGTTTCTCGGACAGGAAAAAGTAGGCCAGCCACTCGGCCGCCGGAATACAGACTCCGATCAGAAGCACCCAGCGCAGGGGCTTACGCGGGCTGAGGAAGCCCAGCAGCATGCAGGAGGCAACGACGATCATTGCCGTCAGGAGGAGATCGCCGACTTTGATGTCAAGCCAGGCGGCGGCCGCCCCGAAGATTATCGCTAGCAGGTAATAGAAAGCATCGCCGCCGGGCTCCCGATGCGGGAAGAGGCCGTCCGATGAAGGCGTCATATCTCGATTGTAACGGTCTTAAGTTCCGACATTATGCGTAGGAATAGAAGCCGCGGCCACTTTTGCGGCCGAGCCAGCCGGCGTCGACCATTTTGATGAGCAGAGGGCAGGGGCGATATTTGGGATCACCCAGGCCGTCATGCAGGACGCGCATGATGTCGAGACAGACGTCGAGGCCGATGAAGTCGGCAAGCGTGAGCGGGCCCATGGGATGCGCCATGCCGAGTTTGAAAACTTCATCGACCGCCTGCGGCGTAGCCACGCCTTCCATCACGGCGAACATGGCTTCGTTGAGCAGAGGCATGAGCACGCGATTGGAGACGAAGCCGGGCGCGTCGTTCACTTCGACCGGAGTTTTTTCGAGCTTGAGGGCGAGGTCGCGAACGGTTTCGTAAGTTGCCTGCGAGGTCGCCAGGCCGCGAATGATTTCGACCAGCTTCATCACCGGCACGGGATTGAAGAAGTGCATGCCGATTACTTTGTCGGGGCGCTTGGTGAGCGCGGCGATTTTCGTGATGGAGATCGACGAAGTGTTCGAGGCGAGAATGACGTCCGGCTTGAGGATGCGGTCGAGGTCGCGGAAGATTTCGGATTTGATTTCGAATTTTTCGGTGGCCGCTTCGACCACCAGATCACAGTCGGCTAGCTTCGCGCGGTCGAGCACCGAGGTGATGCGGCCCAGAGTCGCGGCTTTGTCGGCCACGGTAATCTTATTTTTTGCTACTTCACGATCGAGATTCTTGCCGATTGTGTCCAGGCCGCGATCGACAAAACGCTGCTCAACATCGCAGAGAACGACGCTGAACCCGCTGCGCGCAAACACGTGGGCAATGCCGTTGCCCATCGTGCCTGCGCCGATTACGCCTACGCGTTCGATTGCCATGATAGCCTCGCTGGGAAAACCGTTGGCGGACTACGCAGTCCACCAACCTCGGAACCACGTCCTTGAGCCGGGCTCGATTCAACTGCCAAGCAACTCGGTCAGCAAAGCATTCTTTTGCTCCGCAAACGGATTGACGACTGTGACACCGTTCCACGTAAACCCAGCCTGGAGATCCTCGGAAAGGAGCAGGCGGCAGCCTGCCGCCGCGGAGGCGGAGAGCACGACTGCGTCCCAAATATGTAAGTTGTGGTTAGCAGAAAGTTCAGCGGCCATGAACAGCACGGAGGATGAAGTCTCGATAAGTATGAATGTATCCTGCCAGGATAAAATGCCCTTAAGAGCTGCCTTCGGCTGCCATTGCGCTTTGCGAACCAATACGTGAAAGAGCTCCCCCAACACTTGAACGGGCACGAAAGTAGTCTCAGCAGGAAGGCGCCCGATTATATCGAGTGCGGTTTTCCTTCGCGGAGCGCCATTCACTCCCTCCGCATAGACCAGAACGTTAGTATCAAGGGCAACTCGCAAGTCTGACTACTCGTAAAGCTCGTCGCGTTTCCAGCGTCCGATGTTCGTTATGGGCTGCGATCGAAGGCGCTTCAAAAGCCTCGCGCGCGGATCGAGTCCGTTAGTCACGCCACTTCGAATCGGCACCAGGCGCGCCACCGGTCGACCGTGGCTGGTCACGACAAAGCTCTGTCCCTCCCGGACCTCGCGCAACAGTTGCGAGAAACTCCGATTGGCGTCCGCGGCGGAAATTGCTTTTTCCATGGCACCTCAAGTAGTTATATTACCTACATTCGCGAACATCCGTCAAGCGGTTTTAGGCTGCAATCTCTTGGCGAATCTATTTCTCTGATGCGACCTTGATGCGCGTTTCGGCCCGCTCCAGGGCGTCTTCGGCGCGGTCGTAGTCGACTTCGGGATTGTTGCTCTTCAACCGCTCCTCGGCGCGGGCCTTCGCTTTTTCCGCGCGGGCTACGTCGATCTCCTGCGGAAGCTCGGCGGACTCGGCCAGAATGGTGACTTTGTCGGGCAGGACTTCCGCGAATCCCCAGGCTACGGAGAGCGTGTGCGTTGCGCCGCTCGCGCGATAGGTGAGCGCGCCCGCTCTTAGTTCGGCGATGAGCGGGGCGTGGCCGGGAAGGATTCCGAGATAGCCGTTCTGTCCCGGAATCTGCGCTTCGTCGGCGGCGACGTCTTTTACCACCTGCTTTGCAGGAGTGACGATTTCGAGTTGGAAGGTATCAGCCATGGGTTTCTTGCGAGCGTTTTTACTCTTCGTCGCTGGCGAAGAGGTTGAGCTTTTCAAGTTCGTCTTTGTGCTCGCGCACGAACTTGATGTTGGCCGGGTTGATGAAGGCCGGCGGCTGTTTTTTGGCGTCTTCGACGGCGATGGCCATGACCGCCGTGAAGGCAGTCATGGGAATGAACACGAAATCGCGCGCCGTCATGCCATTGCTCTTCAGGAACGCCGCGATATGAGGAGACTTTTCCATCATGTCCGCTTTTGGGACGTTGTAACCATCCATGTCTCCGACTTTTTTCATCTCGGCCGCGAGCGCGGGATCGGACTTTGCGGCCTCCGCGCCCTTCTTCGAAACCTCGGCGTACCGGTGAACCTTGTCCATGGTCAGGATGTAGTCATGGATGATCGGCTCATCGGGACTCGGTTCATCTTTGGCGTGCCTGGCCTGCGCCACCGCGAGACACGACAGGACAATCAATGCCGTCGCCGCCAACATCGTTCGCGTCCAGTTTGTTCTTGCAATCAAATCGCGTTCTCCAGCACCCAAGTAATTGTCGACCTTGCGCACTATGCCGCTACCGCCTTCATTTTCTCGGCCGTCTCCTGAACTTCTTCGATCGTTCCTTTCATATAGAACGCCTGTTCCGGGATGTCGTCGTATTTGCCTTCGACGATGCCGCGGAAGCCTTTCACCGTGTCGGCGATTTTCACGTAGCGTCCCGGCGTGCCGGTGAATTGTTCGGCTACGAAGAAGGGCTGCGAGAGGAACTTCTGGATCTTGCGGGCGCGCGAGACGGTCAGTTTCTGGTCTTCGCTCAATTCGTCGATGCCGAGAATGGCGATGATGTCTTGCAGGTCTTTGTAGGTCTGCAGCGTTTTCTTCACCATCTGGGCTACATCGTAGTGATCCTGGCCAACGATGCGCGGATCGAGAATGCGCGAGGTCGAGGCCAGGGGATCGACGGCGGGGTAGATTCCGATTTCTGTTAACGCACGCGAAAGCACGGTGGTGGCGTCCAGGTGAGCGAAGGTAGTGGCGGGAGCGGGATCGGTCAAATCGTCGGCGGGAACGTAGATGGCTTGTACCGAAGTTACCGAACCTTTTTTAGTCGACGTGATTCGCTCCTGTAACTCACCCATTTCAGTCGCTAAGTTCGGCTGATAACCGACCGCGCTCGGCATGCGGCCCAGGAGCGCTGACACTTCGGATCCGGCTTGCGTGAAGCGGAAGATGTTGTCGATGAAGAGGAGCGTGTCGCTGCCTTCTTCGTCGCGGAAAAATTCCGCGACCGTCAACGCGGTCAGCGCTACGCGCAAACGCGCGCCGGGAGGCTCGGTCATCTGGCCATAGATCAGCGCGGCTTTCGACTCGGCCGGCTTGCCGGGTTTGATTACGCCCGACTCGGACATTTCCAGCCACAGGTCGTTGCCTTCGCGGGTGCGCTCGCCGACTCCGGCGAACACGGAGAAGCCGCCGTGCTGCTTGGCGACGTTGTTGATGAGTTCCATGATGACCACGGTTTTGCCGACGCCGGCGCCGCCGAAGAGGCCGATCTTGCCGCCCTTTAAGAATGGCTGGATCAGGTCGACGACCTTGACTCCGGTTTCGAACATTTCGGCGGTGGTCGATTGCTCGTCGAATGCGGGAGCCAGGCGGTGAATCGGCATGCGCTTGTCGCACGCGATCGGGCCGAGGTTGTCGACCGGCTCGCCAATGACATTCATCACGCGGCCCAGCGTGCCGCGGCCGACGGGAACCGAGATGGGACCACCCTGATCGATGGCGTTCATGCCCCGCACCATGCCGTCGGTGGGCTGCATGGCGACGCAACGTACGCGGCCTTCGCCGAGGTGCTGCTGGACTTCGAGGATGACGTTGATGGGCGTGGGAACGGTGAAGCCGTCGCTGACTACGCGAAGGGCCTGGTAGATGGGAGGCATGGTCGCCTCGACGAATTGCACGTCGACGGCGGGGCCGGCGACCTGGATTACGTGTCCGATATTTTCTGGCATAGAACCTCAGCTTTTGGCTACTCGCTGTTCGTCGTTCGCTGTTCGCGACACCCTTCGGGATGCGGGTTGCTAACAGCGAACGACGAATAGCGAATAGCGTCTTTCTTCTTTACCCTTGTGCGGCCGCGCCGCTTACGATTTCGATAATCTCTTTCGTGATCTTGGCCTGGCGCGCGCGGTTCATAATCAGCGTCAGGGAATCGATCATGTCGGATGCGTTATTGGTCGCCGAATCCATGGCCGTCATTCGAGCGGCGTGCTCGGCGGCTACGGATTCCATCAGCGCGTGAAAAATCTGGACGCTGATGTACTTCGGCAGGAGTTCGCGGAATAAGCGCGCCGGCGGCTGTTCGTAAATATAGTCGACATCGGCGGTGGCAAACTTGGCGGCGGCTTCGTCGACTCCGTGCGTGTCTGGGGGACGGATACCGACGCCGGCCCCTTTCGCGGCTTCGAGTCTGCGCTTGCGCTCTTCTTCCGTCGGCTCTTCGGCTAGATGAATGTCAACCTCGCCGATTTCTTTGATCGGCAGCAAGTGCTCGACCACCAGGCGCTGCGCGATCACGGACTTGAATTCGTTGAAAAGAATGTAGACACCGTCGATCAGGTCGTCCGAGAAGCGCTGGACTACATCCTGGCCAAGACTTGCCACAAAGTTGTAGTCGACCTTGCCCAGAACTCCGACATATTCGCCGGTGATTTGAATGCGGCCGGAGCGGGGAGCCTCGCTTTGTATGGGAGGTGCGCCTTCCTGAATGTCTTCTACATTTCTTCTTGTGGGCGCGGTTGGAAAACGGCGGCGCATGAAGTCGCGGCCTTTGCGGCCGATGCATTCGATGTCGATGTTCTGCTCCGGCTTCGAGGCGATGAACTTGCTGACTACCTTCAGAATATTGGTGTTGAACGCGCCGGCCAGTCCCTTGTCTCCAGTGACGACGATGAGCAGGATCGTTTTTTCCGGGCGCTCGGCCAAAAGTGGATGAAGCGGTTCGCCCGTAACGGGATCGTTGATATCGGCGCGCTTGATGAGCGACTTCAAGACATTCACCAGCATCTGCGAGTAGGGGCGGGCGGCGAGCGCGGATTCCTGGGCGCGGCGGAGTTTGGCCGCCGAAACCGTCTTCATCGCCTTGGTGATCTGCCGCGTGTTGACCACGCTGCGGATACGGCGGCGGATATCGAGAATGTTGGGCATGAAAAAAAGTTCTCAGTTCTCAGTTGTCGATTCTCAGTAAAATCTCCTCGCCGGTACTCACTGAGAACTGAGAACTGAGAACCGGGAACTGAGAACTTACTTCTTACTTCGCTACTGCTTGCATTGAATCTACGAACTGCTGTTTCGCCTCTTTTATGACTCGCGACATCTCGGCTTTCAGATTGTCGTCGAGAACTTTCTTTTCCATGATGGTGTTGAGCAGACCCGGGTTGGTCGTGTCCACATATGTGTAGAGCGCTTTCTCAAACGGGCGCACCTGGTCGACCGGCATGTCGTCGAGCACGCCGCTGGTTCCGGCGAAGATGATCAGAATCTGTTTCGAAAATGGCAGCGGGCTGAATTGCGCCTGCTTCAACAGTTCGACCAGACGCTGGCCGCGGTTTAGCTGCTGCTGCGTCGCTTTGTCGAGATCGCTTCCGAACTGCGCGAACGCGGCCAGTTCGCGGTACTGCGCCAGTTCGAGCTTCAGCGTTCCGGCCACTTGGCGCATGGCTTTGATCTGCGCGCTGCCGCCCACGCGGCTTACCGAGAGACCCACGTTCACCGCGGGACGCACGCCCTGGTTGAAGAGATCCGTTTCCAGATAGATCTGGCCGTCGGTGATGGAAATGACGTTGGTCGGGATATAGGCCGAGACGTCGCCCGCTTGCGTTTCGATTACTGGTAATGCGGTCAGCGAGCCGCCGCCATTTTTGTCGCTTAGTTTGGCGGCGCGTTCCAGCAGTCGCGAGTGAAGATAGAAGACGTCTCCGGGATAAGCTTCGCGGCCGGGCGGACGGCGCAACAGGAGCGAGATTTCGCGATACGACGCGGCATGCTTGGAAAGATCGTCGTAGATGCACAGCGCATGGCGTCCGGAGTCGCGGAAGTATTCGCCCATGGCGCAAGCCGCATACGGCGAGATGTACTGCATGGGAGCGGGCTCGGAGGCGGAGGCGGCGACTACGATCGTGTACTCCATGGCGCCGGCATCTTCGAGAATTTTTACTACCTGCGCGATCGAGGAGCGCTTCTGGCCGATCGCGTTATAGATACAGATAAGGTTGTTGCCCTTGCTGTTGATGATGGTGTCGAGCGCGACGGCGGTTTTGCCGGTCTGTCGATCGCCGATGATCAGCTCGCGCTGGCCACGGCCAATGGGAATCATCGAGTCGATGGCTTTGAGGCCGGTAGCCATGGGCTCGCGCACGGGCTGGCGATCGATAACGCCGGGCGCGATACGCTCGATCGCGATGAACTTGTCGCTGGCAATCGGGCCTTTGTCGTCGATGGGCACACCCAGGGAATTCACAACGCGGCCAATGACTGCGTCGCCTACGGGGACGCTCATGATGCGGCCGGTACGCTTGACCTCGTCGCCTTCTTTGATTTCGGTATATTCGCCGAGGAGCACGACGCCGACTTGATCCTCTTCGAGGTTCATGGCGATGCCGGCTACGCCGTGCGGGAAGCTGAGGAGCTCGCCGGCCATGACCTTATCGAGGCCGTAGCAACGCGCGATTCCATCGCCGAGCGTGATGACCGTGCCCACTTCGTCGACCGCGATCTTCGATTCGTAGTTCTCGATCTGCTCGCGGATTAGTTGCGTGATTTCGTCTGCTTTGATTTGCGCCATAAGAAGTTCTCAGCCATCAGCCATCAGTCGAATCTCATAATGTCAGCATCGTCTCGCGCCCGCGAAGTCGAACCAGACTTCGCTTTTGCTGACGGGCTGACGGCTGACAGCTAACTCACCAACTGCTCTCGAATCCTCTCCAACTGCCCGTTTACCGAGCCGTCGTAAATCGTGCTCCCGACCTGGACTACGGCTCCGCCGAGAAGCGACTTGTCCTGCTGGTAGCGGGCGCGCACTTTTTTGCCGGTCAGCGTCGCAATTTCAGCCTCCAGCAATTGCTTTTCGGGATCGTTCAACAGCCGCGCGCTGGTCACTTGGGCTTCAGCAAATCCGAAACGCTCGTTCAATTCCCGCTCGACGTGCTTCACAATTTCACTGAAGAGCGGCAGACGGTGATGATCCGTCACAACCGCCAAAAAATTCCGCACCGGGCGCGACACGCCTACCTTTCGTACGATCGCATCGATGACCGCATTCTTTTGCTCCCCGGGAATCGACGGATTATCGAGCACCCGGCGCAGGTTCTCGCTCTCGGCGAGGATCGCTTGCATGGAATGAAGTTCGGCCAGCATGCGGGCGGGATCGGCCTTGGTTTTCATGACCACATCGGCGAAGGCGCGGGCGTAGGTGCCGACTACGGAAGCCATGGCTTAGCGGCCGTCCTTTCCGTGATCGCTATTGGTTGACTTCGGCGCCGGTTCGGCCAGCTTCGCGGAAAAGTTACGCACCAGCACCTGGTCGGTATTCGGGTCCACGTTGATCTGCTTGCGAGCCAGCGCCAGGGCCAGGTCGGCGGTGTGGATCGACAGCTCGCGGCGAATCTGCTTAGCGGCGGCGTCGATTTCCTGCTTGGCGGCCTGAACAACTTTGCTGAGGTCGTCTTCGGCGGCTTGCTTGATGCGCGCTTCTTCGGCCTCAGCTTCTTTTTCGGCGGAGGCTTGCATCCGGCCGATCTCAACGTCCATCTGACGAAGACGATTTTCAATGTCTGCGAGGCGTTGTCCCGCTTCATGGCTGGCTTTGCGGGCTTCTTCCAGGGCACTCTGAATGGATTGGTCGCGCGAGCGCATAATGCCGGGAATGGTTTTACGAAGCGCCCACACCAGCAGAACCACGATCAAGACGAAATTCAGAATCAGCGCGAAGATATGCGCTCCGTGCACGCTCATGCCAGTCAGCTTGGCGAGCTTCTGCACCATGGTGGAGTGCTTCAACTTCACGTTCTCTTCCTGTTCGTCTTCCCCTTCGGACTCGCGAGTTTCTTTGGCTAGCTCTCCGGCGATGCTGGTCGGATGATGTTCAGCCGCAGCCGCCGGGCTGGATTGAGTTTGCTGCTCGTCTTTCTTCTCAGAGTTCGCCTGTCCGGTCGAGGCCTGATCCGAATTCTGAGCGGACGGCTTATCCTGGGCTGGGGCGATGGATTTGGATGAGATCCCCCAGACCAAAAATGCCAATATAAAAAGGACGACCGCCCGGCTCGCAGCTTTCATCGTCTTCGTGCTTCGGGTCATTTTGGTCATCTTCATTTATAGAGCTACCGAATTTATAGAGCTACCGAGGCCGCCGTCATCTTCCCACCGGGGTGGGCGCCGCGACTGGACGGAGCACGGTACGAACGATCTCGGTGGCCAGTCTTCCGGCTTCGGATTGCAGTTTGTCGATAGCCTCTTGCTTGTCCTGCTCCAGCGCGGCGCGCGCTTGCTTTACCTGTTCCTGGGCCCCAGTGCGAGCCTGATTCACCGCGGCGTTACGGGCATCCGTAGCCTGTTGGCGCCGGGCCTCAAGGCTCTTGAAAACTTTCTGGCGGGCTTCGCGGAGGCGCTGCTCATAATCCGCGGTGCGCGCTTCGGCGGCTGCGATGTCCGCCCGCGCTTTTTCCATGGCCCCCTGCGTGCGTTTCTGGCGCTCGGCCAGCACTGCCACCAGCGGGCGGTACACCACAAAAACATAAATGATGTAGAGAAGCCAAAGCAGAATGATGGTCGGTATGCTTGCGAGCAGTAATTCGCCTAGTTGTCGGAGAGTCTGCTCCATTGTTTTATGGTCGTCTCTGCTCTGCTGAATTCCGGCTGATTCTGCTCAGATGTCGCACGAAGAATAGCGGCTTATAAAACCAATAAAACTAACACTCTGGCGAGGATAGTGTCAATCGAAAGCGGGTCCTGCGCGGGAAACTTGTGGGACTGGAAAATTCTTCGCGGGATCGCCTTGGGACGAGGCAGATTGGAGCGGCAGTTGGCGCTTGACAATCGTTCTGCAAGGTTTACGATGTAGGTATCACCTCCGATCCCTTTCCGGATCGAATGGGCCGATAGCCAAGGAAACGTCACCGCTTCTTGGCTGGCGGCCCATTTTAATTTTGCCGCGCTGCCCACCATTCGGCGAGCCCGCCTACTCGCATAAACAATGACCACAAGTTGACAGCATCGTGACAAGTCATACACCGCGAGACGTTTAACGTCGTTGCAGTTGAGACCCCGAAGAGTTGTCGAACGGGGAAAATTTTGAGGAGGTAGGTTCATGTCTCGCACGAACAATCTGTTCTATCCAGCCGCGCTGCTCGCGCTGTTGCTCTCACTTCTGGCCGGGAACGCCTTGGCCCAGCACTACACTGAAACCGATCTGACGGCTAACCGTACCGGAATTTCATCGGCTGCCAATATCGATCCGAATCTGGTCAATCCCTGGGGACTCTCCCGCTCCTCGGGCTCGCCCTGGTGGGATTCCGATAATGGCGCCGGGCTCTCTACGCTCTACGATCTGGCGGGTGTACCGCAGTCGCTGGTCGTCACGATTCCGCCGCCGCAGGGGCAAAATGGCACCGCCGCTCCGACCGGCACGGTCTACAATTACACAACTTCGTTTCAGGCTGCGCCGGGCGACCAATCGATTTTTCTTTTTGTCACGGAAGATGGGACCATCTCGGGCTGGAATCCGAATGTAAACCAAACCAATGCTGTGCTTCTGGTGGACCACAACCAGCAGGGCGCGGTTTACAAAGGATGCGCGCTTGCCTCCTTGCCGAGCGGTCCCCGGTTGTATGTAACCAATTTCGCCTCGGGTCAGGTTGAGGTCTATGACGGAAAATTTCATCAGCTTAAGACTGGCCCTGGGGACTTCACTGATTCGAAGCTGCCCATTCATTACGCGCCGTTTGGCATTCAAAACGTGGGCGGCAATATAGTCGTCACCTTCGCGCAGCGCAGTCCGGGATCGCTGGATGAGAATCATGGACCGGGGCTCGGCTATGTTGATGTATTCGACACGAGCGGCAACCTCTTGCTTCGGGTGCAGCATGGAAGTTACCTGAATGCTCCCTGGGGAATGGCTGAGGCGCCGGCGGATTTTGGAGTTTTCAGCCACCGCCTGCTGATCGGGAATTTCGCTGACGGGAAAATTAACGCATTCAATGCCGTGAGCGGGAAGTTTGAAGGCACGCTTCTCAATGCGGATGGCAGCGCGATCAGCTATCCCGGATTGTGGGCTATCAGCTTTGCCGGTGGTAACACCAAATCGGGCGCCGCCAACGCACTTTACTTCACGGCCGGCCCCAACGATGAAGCGGATGGACTGTTCGGCAGTATCGTTCCAGTGAGTTCGGAACAGCGCGGGAATTCGGAATAGCTCGACAAACTTCGGGGTCTCCACAGGGTCTGGCCGGAATTCTCTCCCCGGCCGGACCTTTTTTTGCTAATTGCTGGTCGTCATTCGCTGTTTGCTTCTTGCTTTTTTGCTTTTTTGCTTTTTGCTGGTTCGCAGGTCATTGTTTGCTCAGAGACTCGGAGCCGAGCCTTGCACGAAACGTGACTATCAGTTGACACGAGTGTGACAACCGCAGCCGATGCCGCGGCGAGAATGGAATTGTTCCGGATCACTTTTGCAAAGAGGCGAACCCGGAGCAAACTCTCATACCCTGGAAGCGGTCTGGCGCGAATGACACTGCGTTTCGCCAGACCTTTTTTTCGCGGAAGACGAGCGGAAAACGTGTCGACGTAACTGCTACTGCACAGCCACCGCGCTAGCGCGTGGTCGGCTGAAGCATAGCCGCAATTTTTTCCAGCAGAAAACTCATACCGATTTCGGAATCGACAGTCCCATCGACCTCGTGGTGATGCGTGCCAGCATGCATTACCAAAACCTTCGTCCCCTGCGTGGCCTTCTTCACCATGTAGGGCAGGTGATGGCGATCCTCTTTGGACAGGGTTGCGCCGAGGATGACGAGGTCATATTTGCCGCCACGCAGTTCTTCCAGCACGCCCTTGCGATGGAGCGCGGTGGTCACCTGGTGGCCGGCCTTCTGCATCTCGGCGGCGCGGCCGGCAAGAACTTTTTCATCGGACTCGCCATAAAGAATCCTGATGGTGGGTTTGGGAGAAGTTGCGGGTTTGGAAGCGGTCGCGGGCAAAGGCCCTCCTTGGAAGTCCACTCGGGAACTCCACTCGGAGCTTAGCAATTGGGGGGCGGCTTTCAGAGATAACGGAAGATCAGGACCGGGTGCGCCTGGATTGCGCAACGGGGCGGCAGGGCGCGGGAAGCGCGGGAACCGGAGGCAATTCCACTTGACACTGAAGCGTGAATGTATCAATATTCATTCGTTTTAATAAAACAATTTAATAGGCCGGAATCGACTGGAAATGAACCGAGACACGGACCGACAGATGATCGGAGCGGTTGACATTGGCGGCACCAAGATCGCGGTCGGAGTGGTCGATGAAGCCGGCCGGCTGGTGGCGAAGAACGAGTGCCCCACCGTCGTGCCGCGTGGCTTCGATGAGGCGATGGGCCGCGTCACGAGACTCATGCGCGAATGCACGGAACGCGCCGCTGTCAAATTGCGCGGGATTGGGATTGGGAGCGCCGGGCCGGTCGACACGACCACGGGGCGGCTCGGCAATGTGAATAATCTGCCGGGCTGGGAGGGCGGCAATCCGGTCGAAGTTCTGTCGCGCGCGTTTGGAGTGCCGGCAGCCTTGGAAAACGATGCCGATGCGGCCGCGCTGGGCGAACTGCGTTGGGGATCGGGAAAGTCGAAATCGCGATTTCTCTACGTAGTCGTAGGAACCGGGATCGGCGTAAGCGCGATCCTGGACGGCAGAGTTTATCGCGGCCTGGACGGCTGCCATCCGGAGATGGGGCATCACATCATCGATCCAGCGGGGCCGCAGTGTTCGTGCGGAGCGCGCGGGTGCTGGGAAAGTTTTGCGGCCGGCCCGGCGATGGCGGCATGGATGAAAGAAAATTCACCGGTTCGGAATCCGCTGGACCGCGGCAGCGCGCCTTTCACCGCCAGCGAGATTTGCGCGCGGGCGCAGGATTCCGATGAATGGGCGCGACGAGCCGTGGAGCGCGAAGGCTATTACCTCGGGCTTGGTCTGGCGAATCTCATCACTTTGTTTGCGCCGGAGGCGATTGTGCTCGGCGGCAGCGTGATGAAGAGCGCGCATTTGTTTCTGGATCGGGCGCGAGAAGTGATCCGGCAGAACTGCAGGCTGGTGCCGGCGGCGGACGTCGAGATTTCGCTGGCATCTCTCGGATCAGATGCCGGATTGATTGGGGCGGCCGAGGTTTGGAACCACCGCTTCGAAACATCGCCGCAAAGTGTGCGGTGAAACACATTGGGTGCCGCAAACCGCGCGGGAGAGAGTTTGGAAACGACTACGCATCGAATCGTTGAGGGCCAATATCTGCGGGACATTCTGGATCAGCCGCGCGCAATGGCGGCGACATTGGAGTGTTTGGAGATTTCGCCGGAACTGCGCACTCTCGGCGACGGCTTGCGGGACGGGCGGTTCAAGCGGATTGTGCTGACCGGGATGGGCGCGTCGTTTCACGCGCTGCATCCGCTTTTTTTGCGGCTGAACGCGCATGGATACATGGCGGTCGCGGTGGAAACTTCGGAACTGGTCCACTCGCTCGAGCGGTGGCTCGCGCCGGAGACATTGGTGATTGTGGTTTCGCAATCGGGAGAGAGCGCGGAAACTGTGCGCCTCGTCGAAACGAACGCCCGCCGCGCGGCTCTGGTAGGAGTCACCAATAACGCCGATAGCGCTTTGGCGCAAGGCGCAGATGCCGCGATGGTTACGATGGCCGGGCCGGAATTTTCGGTCTCCTGCAAAACTTATGTGACGGCCCTGATGGCACTCCACGTCATCGGAGAATTTCTGTGCGGCTCGGAGGAAAACCGAACCCGGGCGGAACTAAGGCAACTTGTGCCTGCGGTTGCTGCGTACCTCGCCGCGTGGAAGGAGCATGTTCTTGAAATCGCGGGCAAACTCGGGCGAGTCCGGAATTTATTTTTGCTCGGACGCGGTGAGTCTCTCGCCGCCAGTGGAGCGGGCGCGCTGATCATCAAGGAATCGGTCCGGCTGCACGCGGAAGGCATGAGCGGCGCGGCTTTCCGGCATGGGCCGCTGGAGATGGTCGACGACGAAACCTTCGCGGTCGTTTTTGCGGGCGCCGAATCGACGAGAGCGCTTCAGGCTCGATTGGCGGACGACATTCGCCAGGCGGGCGGCAGAGTCGGATGGACCGGGGAGGATAAAACTTCGGGAGCTTGGGCTTTGCCAAAAGCACCGCCGGATGTGCGGGCAATGGTTGAAATTCTGCCCGTGCAGATGATGACGCTGGCGTTGGCCGCGGAAAAGGGTATCGAGGCGGGACGCTTTGCGCGCGTTTCCAAGATCACGACGACGGAGTGAGTCGGCGCTAACATTCATCCCTTCAGCTGCCGATCAGATATTTGCAGAAAAGCTTAACCGCCGCGACTCCTCCTACTCTTCCGGCGGCAAATCGAAATTCACCAGGCTGCCCTGAAATCCCCGGGTCTTCCAGGCCCCATAAGCAATGCCTGCGACCATCCAGATCGAGCCCGCTACCAGCGCCAGTTTGGAGAGGTGGATCCAGATAAAGAGGCAAATCAGAAAACCCAGCACGGGCGGAATCAATTGCCACAACTTACTGTCCGCGCCCCGGATGTAGTAGTGCGTAAGCGAGGCCAGATTCACGCCCATGAAGGCAATCAGCGCTCCGAAGTTCAGCAGTTCCGCGCCGTTGTCGTAACTGATCAGGAACGCTCCAATCAGTGCGATCACTCCCACGAAAACCACGTTGTTTGCAGGAATTCGCGTGCGCGGATGAATGGCTCCAAAAAACTTCTTTGGAATTGCGTCGCTCCGCCCCATCCCGTAGAGCAGGCGCGCGGCGCCCAGTTGCGAACCCATGCCGGAACCCACGGTCGCGATCAGTAACGTGATGCTAATAGCCTTGGTCATAAGAACCCCGCCCGCGATCCCGGCGACATGGCTGAATACGTTCTCGTCTCCAAATTGCGAAAATACACCGAAATCCCTACCGAAATGTTGCAAGCTCAGCAATTGGGCGCCGTAGACCTCGAGGGAAGCCAATATTCCCGTGACCACGCACACCAGCACGGTGGCCAGGAAGATGTTGCGCTTGGGATTGTCCACTTCTTCGGACAATGTGGATATGCCGTCAAATCCAATATAGGTAAGCACCGCCACCGAAGTGCCGTGGAATACCCGGTTGATCGTAAACGTCTGAGGGTTGTAGAACGGACGCAGAAAATATGCTTCCGGAAATTGCGGAATGTGAAAGATGTAGCGGACGGTGTACCAGAAAAACGCCAGAATCACCGCGCCCATAATCGCGCACAAAGTCTTGTTGATGCGGGCCGAAGTCTGCACCCCGCGCAGGTTGAGCGCGGTGAACAGGCCGGCAAAGATCAGCGGCCACAAAAGTCCCGGATAAGGAAGCTGATAGCGCGTTCCGCTCAGCAGATCGGCCATGGCTTTCGCGCACCAGATGGTGCAGATCAACGGATTGAGGATGTAATCCATCGTCATGCTCCAACCAGTGACGTAGCCGAGCGCAGGATGCAGTTCACGTCCCACATAGGTGTAGGCTGAACCTGCGCTGGGATACACTCGCGCCATGCGGCCATAACTCATGGCGGTGAAAACCATGGCCACCATCGCGATCAGGATGGAGGTGACCACGTGACCCTGACCGGCGTTGCTGAATACTCCATAGGCCGGCATCGGCGCCGTGGGCTGGATGACGATGATGCCGTAAAGGATGAGGTCCCAGAGTGTGAGGGCCCGGCGCAGCCGCGGGGCGGAAGAGACAGTCGTTCCGGAGATCGAGTCCATGAGTCGCCTATTGGAGTCTGTGGGACCCAAGACTGTCAATCCCCCGATGCGGTTCGACGCTGCGCGTGGAACACTGCGCCTGTAATGCCGAGCGGTTTGCAGTCTTCGTCCTTGACACCACACGCCTTTATACATCAATATTCATACGTTTTAATAAACGTTTAATCCAGAAATCTCACGCCACCAAGACGCAGCTCCAGGCGGAAGGGACAACTTGTGCTGAACATTCAAGAGTGCGTTTCCGGCGTTCCGCGATTTTTCCTTAACTCATGCCGATTTCTGCTTTTTGCTTTCTGGGCCTTGCTGATGGTTGCGCGTTGCAACGCCACCGGTTCGCCATTTGAATCCCAACCTTCGAAGATTCCGCTCGCTCGAAATTGGCACCTTCAGTCTTCGTGCGAAGTGAAGGCTACCGGCCCTGCAATCGCAACCGCTGGTTTTCGAACAGACGGCTGGCACAAGGCCAGCATCCCGACGACGGTGGTGGCGGCATTGGTGGCCGATGGGACCTACCCCGATCCCTATTTTGGGATGAATCTGAAATCGCTTCCCGGCATGGACTACTCCCCCACTTCTTTTTTTTCCAATCAGGAAATGCCGAAGGATAGTCCGTTTCGTTGTTCGTGGTGGTTCCGTACCGAGTTCGCGACGCCCGCGGAGGCGGCGAAGAAAGCGGTCTGGCTGCATTTCGACGGCATCAATTACCGCGCGAATATCTGGCTGAACGGCGAGCAGATTGCCGATGCTAAAAACGTTGCCGGGATGATGCGGCGCTTCGACTTCGAGGTTGGCAAGTCGCTTTCGACTGGGAAACCAAACGCCTTGGCGGTCGAGGTTTTCGCCCCGGAGAAAGACGACCTGGCCATGACGTGGGTCGACTGGAACCCGACGCCTCCCGATAAAGACATGGGGTTGTGGAAAGACGTCTACCTGACGGCCAGCGGCGACGTTACATTACGCCATCCGTTTGTGACTTCGAAGCTCGATGGTGGCTACAAGACGGCCGCTCTTACAATTAGCGCCGATCTGCACAACGCGACTTCTCATGGGACGACGGGCCTGGTCCAGGCTGAGATCGAGGGGATTCGCGTCAGCCAAAAAGTTGAGCTGGCCGCCGACGAGTCGAAGACAATCGTTTTCTCACCCGAGCACTATCCCCAGCTCCGGCTCGCGCATCCGCGCCTGTGGTGGCCCTATCAGATGGGCTCGCCCGAACTTTATTCGGCGCAGTTCAAGGTCGAAGCGGATGGGCAAATTTCCGATTCGGCAACGGTGCAGTTTGGCATCCGCGAAGTGACTTCGCAGCCGACCGAGAAAGGTTACCGGCTGTTCAAAATCAACGGCCGCAAGCTGCTCATTCGCGGAGCGGCCTGGGCTCCCGACATGCTGTTGCGGTGGTCGCCGGATCGGGCCGCGGCCGCGATAGATTACGTGCGCGGCATGAACCTGAACACCATTCGCCTCGAAGGACGGATGGAGCGCGACGAGTTCTTCGACATGGCCGACCGCGCGGGCGTTCTCATCATGCCGGGATGGACTTGCTGCGACTTCTGGGAGCAATGGAAAAACTGGACGCCCGATACCGCAAAGATTGCAGCGGCTTCACTCACCGATCAAACCCAGCGGTTGCGAAATCATGCCAGCGTCTTTGTCTGGCTCTATGGCAGCGACGGTCCTCCGCCGGCGGAGTATGAAAGTTTGTACTTGCAGGTTTTGAAGGATGTGCGCTGGCCGAACCCAACCGTCTCGTCCGCCGCCGACGTTACAACTGGGGTGACCGGAGTTTCAGGCGTGAAGATGACCGGGCCGTATGAATATGTTCCGCCCAACTACTGGCTGGTCGATCGAGACGCGGGCGGCGCGTATGGATTCAACACGGAAACGAGCCCAGGGCCGGAGATCCCGACGCTCGCGAGCCTGAAACGATTTATTCCCGCCGATCACCTTTGGCCGATTGACGAGTACTGGAATTATCACGCCGGGCTCGAGCGCTTCACGAACATCGACAAATTCGTGAACGGCATGAATGAGCGTTATGGCAAGGCTAGCGGGCTGGACGACTTTCTGCGCAAGTCGCAAGCCATGCAGTATGAGGATGAGCGCGCGATGTTTGAAGCGTATGGGCGCAATAAATATGACTCCACCGGAGTGATCCAGTGGATGCTGAATAATGCGTGGCCTTCGATCATCTGGAATTTGTACGACTACTATCTGGTTCCGTCGGGCGCGTATTTTGGATCGAAGAAGGCTTGCGAGCCGCTGCATGTGCAGTACTCGTATGACGACAATTCGGTTGCGGTGGTGAACGGATATGAGCGGGCTTTTTCAGGCCTGCGCGTTCGGGCGACGATCTATGACATCAATGCGAGCGAGAAAAGTTCGCAGGATGCGACGCTCGACATTCCCGCAGATAGTAGCGTGCGCGCGCTACAGTTGCGGGCCGTCGACGGAATTTCTACAACCCATTTTTTGAAGCTTGAACTGCACGACGCCACCGGGAAACTGGTCAGTGACAATTTCTACTGGCTCTCAACCAAACCCGACGTGATTGATTGGGCGAAGAAACTGGATACGGTTTACACGCCGGAAAGCGCATACGCGGATCTAACTGGCCTCAATTCCCTGCCCCCGGTGAAACTGGCGGTTCGCAGTTCGATGGCGCAGGAAGGGAAACAAACCATCATTCATACCTTCGTCGAGAACCCGAGTTCCGCTCTTGCTTTTATGGTGCACGTTCGAGTGGCCAACGCGAAGAACGATGAAGACGTTGTGCCGATTTTCTGGGACGACAACTACATCTCGTTGCTGCCGGGAGAAAAGCGCGAACTGAGCGCGCACCTCGACACCATTAACGCCGGCGACGCTAATCTCGCGCTGACCGTCGACGGTTGGAACGTGGCGGCAGCCAGCACACCGCTCGCCGTAAGGGAGAAACACTAATGCGGACACTCATTGGTAAGTTCGTCGCATTCTTTTCTATTGTCATCGCGATTGCCATCGTCTCGGGCCCGGAGCTTGCGGCCGCGCAGACGAAACTCTCTCCACGCTGGGAAGAATTGACTTCGGACGACTTTAGAACCGCGATCCAGCAATCCGAGGGCACATGCCTCCTGCCCTTCGGCATCATGGAAAAGCACGGCCCTCACTTGCCGCTGGGAACCGATCTCATGAACGCGCGTTACGTTTCGCTGGCGGCGGCGCAAAAAGAATTTGCCGTGGTTTTTCCCGATTATTATTTTGGCCAGATTTTCGAAGCCAGACATGAGCCGGGCACGCTCGCGTACAGCACATCCCTGCAACTCCAACTCTTGCAGGAGACGACCGACGAGATGGCGCGCAACGGATGCAAAAAGATCATCGTCGTAAATGGCCACGGCGGAAACGAGCACCTGCTGCCGTATTTCGCGCAGACGCAACTCGAGAAGCAACGTGATTATGTGGTGTATATCATGGCCTTGTTTGATCCGCCGCCGGGCGGTCCACCCAAGAAGACGACCAACGACATGCACGCGGGTGAACAGGAGACATCGGAGATGCTGATTGTGCGGCCCGACCTTGTGCATCTCGATCGCGCGGGTCAGGAGTCGGGCGCAGACCAGGCGCGGCTCAAATTGCCGGACAACCTTTACACGGCCATCTGGTGGTACGCGAGCTTTCCTTTTCATTATTCGGGAGACGGCGCTGCCGCAACGCGGGAGTTGGGCGAGTATGATATGGACGCCTGGACGGCGGCCGTCGAGAAAGCGATTCGCGTCGTGAAGGCTGACAAAGAAAGCCTGCGGTTGCAAAACGAGTTTTTTGAAAAGGCGAAGCATCCGCTGGACACTCTGCATTAAGACTTCCCTATGGTGACGATTCGCGATGTGGCGAAGGAGAGCGGTTTTTCTGCCACCACGGTCTCCATTGTGCTGAACAACGCGCCGCTGGCGCGCTACATTCCCACTTCAACCAAGAAACGAATCGAGAGTGCCGCCAAGAAGCTGGGCTATCGTCCAAACCTGTTTGCGCGGTCGTTGCGCAGCCGGCGCAGCCACACGGTGGGCGTCATGGTGTTTGACATGACGGATCCTTTCTGCACGCTGGTTTTGCGCGGCATTGAGAACTCGCTCTACCAGGCGTCGTATCTGCCGATTCTGACCGACGTGCAGAATGAGCGGGCGCGCTTTGAGCGCTATCTGGAGATGCTGCTCGACCGGCGCGTTGAGGCCCTGATCGTGCTGGCCAACTGGCTGTTCGTAAACATTGACGTGCTCGGCGATCTCGAGAAGAGCAATATTCCCACCGTGATGATCGGGCGGGAATTGAAGAATGATTCCATCAGCTCGGTGATCGTCGACAACGAACTGGGAGCTTACACGGCGGTCGAGCATCTTTACGCTCTCGGCCACCGCAAGATTGCGTTTATTCGCGGGCCTAAGACTTTGACAGATAGCGCTCCGCGGTGGAAGGGCATCCGGTCGTTTGCCAAGGCGCGCGGGCTGGAGATTGATCCGCGGTTGGTGGTCGATCTTCCTGAGTCGCGCGACCCGATGTCGAGCTTTGAAACCGGCTACAAGCTCACCGAAGAAATGCTGAAGGCGAAGCGCTCGTTTACCGCGCTTATGGCATTCGACGATATGACGGCGTTCGGAGCAGTGCGTGCGCTGACGCGCGCCGGGCTGAAGGTGCCAGAGCAGTGTTCGGTGGTGGGATTCGACGACGTCGCGGCGTCGAGCCTGTGTACGCCTCCGCTCACCACCATTCGCCAGCCTATGGAGGCGATGGGAGCGATGGCGGCCAGCATTGTGCTGGAAGGAATCAATGCCATGATCGAGAAACGCGACTTGCCGGCAGTGCATCGGAAGCTCGCCCCGGAACTGGCGGTAAGGGATTCGACGCGCGGCCCGGCCTAGCCCGCCGGAGTCGGGCACCTTCGTCTATTTTTCACTTGACTGAAAATCGCAAAAGGGACAATATTCATACGTTTTAATAAAACGATTCCTTAGGACTTGCTACATTCCGCGCCTGGCCTGGCGCAGGAAAACACAGGCGCTGTTGGATATCGTGTCGCGACCTTGGGTCAGGAGGCTGTTCATGAATAGCGGAAATGCAACGGTCAAAACAGCGCGGAATTTTCTCTTCGTTTGTGTTCTTTTCCTGTGCGCGAGTTCATTAGCGCTTGCCCAGGCCGGCAGAGGCAGCATCAGCGGCGTGGTCTCCGATCCTTCTGGAGCGATCGTCAATGGCGCCAAAGTCAACGCACTCAACCAGGCAACCGGAGTCACGCTGCACACGGTTACGAGCGACGCGGGCCTGTACAGTTTTGTATCGCTGCCTCCCGGCACCTATATCGTCACGGCCAGTCGAGAGGGTTTTGAAAGCGTCGCTCAGGACAAGGTGTTGGTGACGGTCGACCAAGCCACTACCGTAAATATCGCTCTGCGAGTCGGCAGCGTGACTGAGACGGTTACGGTCTCGGGGACAGGCGCACTGGTGGATACCAGCAACTCCACTGTAGGCCAGTTAATCGACTCGGCCGCCATCGATCGCGTGCCGTTGCTCACGCGCAATGTCTTTGATCTGGTACAACTCAGCGCCGGCGTGACTCCGGCCAATGGAGCGCCCAACTCCTCCAGTTCGCAGGCCATCATCAATATCTCGAGCGGACGCCCGGGAGTTGATGTCTCGTCGTATACCATCAACGGCGCTATCCAGGGATCGGTTTACTACATGCTGGACGGCAGCCCGCTGGGAGTTGCTGAAAACAACATCGGCGCCATCCTCCCGGCCATGGAGATTCCCGAGGATGGCGTGGAAGAGTTCCGCGTCGAAACTCAGAACACTCCGGCCTCCTATCAGAGCGGCGGCGCGGGCGTCATCAGCCTGGCCAGCAAATCCGGCACCGACCAGTTTCATGGCGATGCCTTCGTGGTTCTCCGCCCAAATGTCCTTGCCGCTAACGAATTCTTCAACAAGCAGCAGCAGCTTATGGCCACTGTGCCCTACAACACTGCGCCTGACTTTCATCGCTACCAGGAAGGCGGCGCGATCAGTGGGCCCATCCTGCACAAGAAGCTTTTCTTCTTTGGGGATTACGAGCACACGGATGAGAAACTGTACGACAATTCAAGCTTCTTTACGGTCCCCACCACTGCGGAGGCGACGGGCGATTTCTCAGCCGATCCTTTCACTATCTACAATCCGCTGGTTCTTGATAACGGCGACGGAACGCGCCAGGAATTTCCGGTCCACAACGTAATTACCAGCTACACGCCCGTCAATGCGACCGCGGCGCAGTTTCTGGCGCATTTCCCCAAGTGCAACTTTCCCAATCCCGACACCTGCGATACAACCGTAGACCCAAACAATCCCTACCACGTCGGCAACTTTAGACTTCCCGGCCTGGACCCCATAACCGCGCATAGATTTGACGTTCGCCTGGACTACTACAAGAGCGAAAAGCAGCGCCTCTTCGGCCGCTTCTCCTATGACAAGCTGACCACGGCAGGGGTCAACGCTTTCGGCAACGAGTGGGATCCGTACTACGCGCAGAACATCACCAATGGGCGTAACTTCATCATCGGGTACGACTACACCATCAACCCGACTACGGTCCTCCAACTGCGCTACTCCTTTACACGGCACTATGAAAATCAGGGCGGCGATCCCCGGCAGGATGGCTTCGATATCACTTCCCTGGGATTCCCGCAGGACCTAGCAGCGGCCCAGGCGTTCAAAACCCTCCCCATCATTTTTTTCAACGACTTTACGGACAGCAACGGCAACCCCAGTGGCGTCGGCGGTACAGCGAATTACAACACCTTCGTCTTTGCCAGCATGAACCACGACGTCAATGCCACGTTGACCAAGGTAATGGGGAAACACGAACTTAGCTTCGGCGCGGAATATATGAAGAGGTTTTTGAATGTGGGGCAGCCGCCCGCTTCTTCCGGCTGGTACTACTTCGATTTCACCGCAACCAACCAGACGACAAACTCCGGCTCGGCCGGCGGCGGCAGCGACTTCGCCTCGTTTCTTCTTGGCCAAGGGAGCCCCTCTTTAGAATCTGTGAATTTCACACAAGATCTCTTCTCCGCCGTAGCCAGTCCGTATTACGCGGCCTTCGCACAGGATACCTTCCACGTCAGACCGAATCTCACGATCACTGCTGGCCTGCGCTGGGACATCTTCGGCGGCAAGACGGAGCGACACAACCGGTTGGAATACTTCGATCCGACCGCCGTGGGTACCGATCCCGTGACCGGTGATCCTTTCACGGGCGGCGAGGTATTTGCCAGCAGCGGGCACCGCTCTCCCTTTACCACAAATCTGACGAACTTTGCTCCACGCCTAGGCGTGTCATGGCAGCCGTTGCAGCACCTGGTCGTTCGCGCCGGCGCCGGCTACTATTTTGGCCCGAGCGTCCAGATGGTGAGCGGTTCCCTGGAGAACAGCGACGGGTACTCGACGAGCAATGATTGGAACGCTACTTGTACTCTTGGTGACGGCAATACCGTGATCAACAGTGATTCCGGATGTGCCCCCGGGGGGCAGGCTAGCGTGACCGGCCCTTATGCATTGAACAATCCCTTCCCAGGCGGTCTGCTTCCACCATCACAATTGCAGCCGAACGGGTTAGCGACCAACCTTGGAGCGAACCTGAGCACGATGTTGCACTCACAGCGCACGGCAGTAACCTATAACTTCAACTTCACCATTGAGTACGAACTTCCGCACCAGATCATTGCCAGCGTCGGTTATGTGGGCAGCCGGGGCCTCTTCCTCCCGATCCAGGAACTAGATCTGAACCAGCTCACTCTGGCCCAGATCAACGCGATCGGAACCACCACTTATGATCCCACCGCATTTCTGGCGGCGCAGCCTTTCCCGCAATTTAGCACTGGCAGCATCAGCGCGACCAACCAAACCAACGGAGTCATGGTGCACGGGCTTCCGGCCGGAGACTCCGAGTACAGCTCATTACAGATGAAGGTGCAGAAGCGATTGACCCACCACTTCACCACTCTGGCCTCGTTTACCTGGGCCAAGCTGATGACCGACGACGGCAACCCTCCCCTTGGCTTTGTCGGTTCGCACGCCGGTTCGATACAGGACTGGAGGGATATGAGATATGAGCACTCCGTCAGTCCGCAGGACGTGAAGTACCAATTCACGTGGCAGGCATCTTACGACCTGCCGGTAGGCGAGGGCAGGGCGCTCAATGTTAACGGAGTATCAAATACCATCCTGGGCAACTGGACGGTCGACGGAATTTTCTACCTCAGCAGCGGAATTCCCGTGGCTTCGCCGATGGTAGGTCAATCGCCCAACCCATTGGCACAGGGCATTTACCTAAATCAACGCGCCGACATGATTTGCGATCCCAGCAAGGGCGCGCCGCGCACGGCAGACCAGTGGTTCACCCCCGCCTGTTTCGCAGTCCCCGGAACCGAAGCAACCGGCGACCCGAATGACGCTAACCCGTTTATTCCGGGAAATGCGCCGGCATATCTTGATCACCTCCGCACCATGGGAGCCAACAATCTGGATCTCACATTGTCCAAACGTCTCAAACTGGGCGAAACGCGGGATCTCCGCTTTGATATATCTTGCTATAACGTGGCTAACAAGGCCCAGTTAGGGATTCCGAATGTGCCCGCCTACGATAGCGGGTGGGTCAGTAACGGCTTTGGTCAGATCTCGCAGACCTCCAACACGCCGCGTCAATTTCAGTTTGGAGCGAGATTTACTTTCTGATCCTCCTGGCGTGAATCGTCGCCTGCAAAAACTCTGGCGTCACGCTTCTGCGCGACGCCGGATTTTGCCGGAAGGGCGGCGCGTAGGCTTACCTTCGAACGCCAACCGATCCAGCACGGCCTGGCAACGACCGACCCGGCAAAAGCCGCGTCACTCGATCCTTCAGTCGTCACTCCTGGGCAGAAGTCCCGTTTGACGAAACTGGACCGCCGATACATTGACCGCACCTGCACGGCGGGCAGGCCCTCGTCTTGCCATTTCCGGGCTTGAGAACAGGCCGTGCTGAGCACCCATTCACCGATCGGCATGATCAAGCCGCTGTTCCCCGCAATTCGTATGAACTTATCCGGTGGCACGAGGCCCAAGTCCGGATGCTGCCCGCGAAGGAGCGCTTCTAGCCCGGTGACCCTTTCCGTGGCCATATCCATTTCCAGCGCAAGCCACACTTTGGTAACAACAAACAACGCGAAATCACTGCGGATGCAAACATAAGGGACAAGAATGGATGGAAGCGTTGCCGCCACTTAAGGAAGAGCCCTAATCCCATTCCGAATACTTTGATCTGCGAAAAGGCTGTCTTGTGAATCAGAAGATACTGTTCGTGGCCAATGACCGGGCGGCCTTGAACTGCTATGGGCAGATGCTACCAGCCGAATTTGATATTGCAACCGCTGCCACCGCGGAAGACGGGTTAGCGTCGCTCCGCAATCACGGTCCCTTTGCGGTCGTTATTTCGGACATGCGGATGGCGGGCATGGACGGGGTCCAATTTCTAAAGCGGGTGCGCCATGTCGCCCCAAACACCATAAGATTGTTACTCACCGACCACCTCGATCTCAACGGCGCCGTAAGTGCGGTCAATGAAGGCTGTATCTTCCGCTTACTTGCCAAGCCTTGCGAAAAGTCTGTCCTCGCCGAGGCGATCACCACCTCACTGGCGAATTACCACGAGCGGGGAGAAGAGCGAGTGCGGATTGAGCTCCCGGTACGTTTATCCCGCGCCGCTGGGGGCATGAGGTTTCAGCTTGCCCACACCGTCGACATCTCCAGGTCCGGGGCGCGGCTTGCTGGCGTTGAAGAACCGCTCGAACTTGGAGAAGTTCTCAAGGTCGAATGCGGCGAGCGCGAGGCTCCATTCCGAGTCGTCTGGGCGGGCGCGCCGGGCACTGCAACGGAGGGCCAGCTTGGCCTCGAGTGTCTGGCGGCGGATGCGGACCTCTGGAAATTGGACCTGTGCCAGCTGGAGGATGGTAAGCCGCTGATGCGTGCTCGCGCGGTACAAAGAGGGCTCCTGCCTCAGGAGAAACCGCCGCTCCAGACGCTCGATTACGACGGGAACTGCGTGCAGGCAAAAATGATCGGCGGAGATTACTTCGACTTTCTCGATATAGGCCCAGGAGAGGTCGGGTTCGTGTTGGCAGATGTTGCTGGAAAGGGCATCGCGGCGGCTCTGCTTATGGCCACTTTGCAGGGAAGCCTCCACAGCCATCCCTGTACCGGCTCCCAAGATATTCCCCAACTGCTTACTTCGGTGAATCGCCACTTCTACAGGCACTCCGCGAAAGACCGATACGCCACATTTTTCTTCGGGCACTATAGCGATGCGACCGGAACGCTGCATTACGTCAATTGCGGGCACAATCCCCCCGTACTTTTGCGCGCGGGAGGCGCGGTTGAGAAACTCATTGCGACGGCCACAGTATTGGGTCTGTTCCCGGATTGGCAGTGCTCGGTCGCCGAAGTCCGGTTGGAAACGGGAGATGTCTTGGGCATCTATACCGACGGGATTACAGAGACAACTGGTCATAGTGGAGAAGAGTTCGGCGAAGCTCGTCTCTTGGACACGCTGCGCAAGAACCGGCACCTTGAAGCTTCCAGCATATTGCGCAACGTCGAGACAGCGGTGGAGCAATTCAGGTCAGGCGAGCAAGCAGACGATCTGACTTTGGTGATCGCACGCCCCCGGTAAGCAGGACGGAGTTCTGGAGCAATCCAACAGAGGCACTTTCCAACCGCAGGCGGCGCGCTGTTCACAAGACAGCCATTGCTCGCGTTAAATGAATCCGGCGGAGCCTGGGATTGCGGGCCTTTGTTGCTACTGCGGGAAGGCAGCCGGTTGTGCTAATCATTAACCGAGAGTGCATTTCTCTTGTTGTGCATAGCGCCTTCTTTTGGCTTCGCGCGTGACGAAGGACCTGCGCCAGGAGGACACTGCCGGGTACATTTCTCGCCTTGCAGCCGTGCGTGGATATTCTCTGCGCGCGATGGACTTACGGAAGTAGCATGATCATTTGTCCGCTGCTACATTGCTGACGCATAGTCCCGAGATGGAACAGCGATTGCAGGCACATTCCACTCACGAGGTTGGATTGGACAGCTTGGTACGCCACAGATCCTTCATCCCGGAGGAAGCGATACCGCGTAGCTTGAACGGGTTCTCGCCGGTCGCAAGCAAACTGGTATTGCTCGGGTTCGTGTTTTGTGCCGCATTGGCGGCTGTGCAAATCTCTCCCGGTCCTCTTTCTCGGGCTCACGAATCTCTAAATGGCACCGCTAACTGTACGACATGCCACAAGCTCTCCGCTGGACAGCCGACATTCAAGTGCCTGGAATGTCACTCCGAGATCGCAGCACGGTTGGCGGTGCATGGGGGGCTGCACGGGAGCTACAAGCTCGAACCCGGGTCGAGCCAGGGTTGCGTGCGCTGCCACTCCGACCATAACGGAGAGGATTTTCAGATCGTCAAGTGGAACCCGTCGACGTTTGACCACAAGCAAACCGGATACGCTCTTGAAGGGAAACACGCCGGGTTAGGCTGCAGTAAATGTCATAGCGCGGAACACGTTGCGCTGGCCGGTCGAGCACTCATCAAGGTCAAAGATCTGAATAAGACTTTTCTCGGTGTCTCCGAGGCCTGCGCCGCTTGTCACAAAGATCCGCACCAGGGGCGCCTGGGCGCGAATTGCCAGCAATGCCACAACTCTACCGACTGGAAATCCGTCGCCACGATCCAGCAGTTCGATCATTCAAAAACGCGTTATCCGCTCACCGGGATGCACGCGCCGGTCACTTGCCAGAAATGCCACACGCCGGGGGCGGATGGTAAACCTCGATATGCGGGAATCCCGTTCGGCCAGTGCGTGGACTGCCATGCGGATATTCATCACGGCAGCTTCAAGCAAACCTGCCAGTCATGTCATACGACGGCCGGATGGAAAAGGATTTCGACCGCCGGACTCAGCCAGAATTTCGATCACTCGAAGACGAAGTATCCCCTGCTGGGGAAGCACGCGCAGGTGGAGTGTGTGCAATGCCACGCGCATGGAGATTTCAAGAAGCCGGTTGCCTTTGCCAAGTGCATGGACTGCCACAAGCCTGATCCCCACAATGGCCAGTTTGCCAAGCGCGCGGGAGGGAGCGAGTGCGCCTCTTGCCATACCGTCGAGGGTTTCAAGCCATCCACGTTTGGCATCAAGGAACACTCGACGAGCGCCTATCCCCTGCAGGGCAAGCACGCGGATGTGAAGTGCGAGCAGTGCCACATTCCGAAGGGTAAGGACACGCTCTTCAAGGTCAAGTTCCAGCAATGTACGGACTGCCACAGCGACCGGCATGCGGCGCAGTTCGCGGGAACTCCGTGGCTCAACCGGTGCGATCAGTGCCACAACCTGGAGGGTTATCGTCCGTCGACGTTCTCGTTATCCCGACACAAAAAAACGCGGTTTCTGCTGACGGGCGGCCACCTTGCCGTTGCCTGTGGTGACTGCCACAAAGACTTGATCCCGGCCGGTGATACCAAGACCGCGATTTACCACTGGCAAAGTCTGGATTGCACGTCTTGCCACGCCGACCTCCATAAAGGGCAGTTTCGAGAACGCATGCTCCGTGCAGGGTTGGACGGCAAGCCCGTCGGCTGTGAAGCCTGCCACTCGACCAAATCATGGAAAGAGTTGTCGCGCTTCGATCACACGAAGACGGATTTCCCGCTGGTCGGGACGCATCGCGCTACAGCTTGTGCGGATTGCCACAAGCCGTCGAACCTGGAGACGAAGTTGACAAATGTCGACTTCAAGGCAGCGCCGACGAAGTGCGAAGACTGCCACGAAGATATCCATGGGAAGCAGTTCGCGCAAAACGGAATTACCAGTTGCGTCTCTTGCCACAACAGCGCGAAGTGGAAGCCGGCGCTGTTCAATCACGATAAGCGCACCGCGTTCGCGCTCCAGGGGGCGCACCAGAAAACGCGCTGCGCGCAGTGCCACGCGCTGACACGGGTCGTCGACGGCAAGCAAGTCTTGTTCTACAAGCCGACCCCGAAGGAGTGCGCGGCCTGCCACGGGCCAACTCCCAAAACGCGACTCTAGGCGTTGAACAATTCAACGGTAAAAGTGTCGGCTACCCTGCAGAACTTACACCACACGGAAGTACATGTACCTGGAATTAGGACAATGCCCCCACTTGCCCCGAATGGTTACCAACACTGAGGCTTCCGTAATTTTCCCCGCCTTGCCCAACTGGCTACTCTGTTCGGACGAAGAATTGCACAGCCCGTCGCAATCTCTTCGTTTGCTCGCAAGATGAGCGAAAGTCATAAAGTGCAGTACTAAGCGGTGTGGAGTCAAATCCGACTCTCGGACAGAAGTGTCTTTGCAGATGCGATTTCAACTGGCTTTCGTGTCCCTGATCGTTTTGGGCGCGTTTGCCGCAGCACAGTCGCCGCCTGCGGCCGACAGCCGAAGTCCGCACGGAACGCTGGACATTCCCTGCCAAAACTGCCATACGTCGATCGGGTGGAAACCGATCCGCTCTAAGCCCGAGTTCGATCACAACCGAACGAAATTCCCGCTCCGCGGAATGCACGAATCAGTGACCTGCAACGAGTGCCATACCAAACCGGTGTTCTCAAATACTGGAACCCGCTGCGCCGATTGCCACGCCGACATCCATAAACGCCAGTTCGGCGCCAGGTGCGAACAATGCCACACCGTTAAGGGATGGAACGTACAGATTACGCAAATCAAAGATCACATGAACCGGTTCCCTCTGCTGGGCGCGCACGCGACCCTGGAATGCGACGCATGCCATAAATCGGCGGCGGTCGGGCAGTTCGAGGGACTGGCGACGCAGTGCTATAGCTGTCATGCGGCCGATTTCAAGAGTACGACGAACCCGAACCACGTTGCCGGCGGATTCTCCACGACCTGCGAGCAATGCCACGGCTTTGACAACTGGCTTAACGCCAGGTTCGATCACTCCGCGACTGGCTTTCCCTTGACCGGCGCCCACACGGTACCGCCGCGGCAGTGCGCGGATTGCCACGTGAACAACAATTACAACATCACCAATACGACCTGCGTGTCATGCCATCTGAAGGACTACCAGGGCGCGACTAATCCCAATCACGTGCAACTTGGGTTTTCGCAGACCTGTGAATCGTGCCACACGACCTCGGCCTGGCAGCCGGCCAACTTCGATCATTCGCAATCGGGATTCCCGCTGACTGGCCAGCACACCGTACCCCCACGGCAATGTACGGATTGCCACGTGAACAACAACTACAACATTACGAATACCAGCTGCGTGTCGTGTCACATGACCGACTACCAGAACACCAAGAATCCCAACCACGCGCAGCAGGGTATTCCGACGACTTGCGAGGTTTGCCACACGACCAGCGGATGGTCGCCGGCGAATTTTGATCACTCCAAGACCGGATTCCCCTTGACCGGTTCGCATACCGTACCGCCACGGCAGTGCACGGATTGCCACGTCAACAATAACTACAACCTCACCAACACGACATGCGTGAGTTGCCATCAGAACGATTACAACAATGCGAAATCACCGGTGGATCACCCGGATGCGCACTTTCCAACGACCTGCGAACAGTGTCACGACACGAACCAATGGAGCGACGGATCGTTCAACCATTCGGCAACGGGATGGCCATTGACGGGATCGCACACGGTGCCGCCGCGGCAATGCACGGATTGCCACGTCAATAATAATTACAACATCACCAACACGGCGTGCGTGAGTTGCCACCAGACCGACTATAACAACGCGAAAAACCCGGACCACGTGGCTGCGAAGTTCCCCACGACCTGCGAACAGTGTCACGACACGAACCAGTGGAGCGACGGCAAATTCGACCACTCCCAGACGGGGTGGGCGCTCACCGGGTCGCACACCGTACCGCCGCGCGCTTGCACGGACTGCCATGTCAACAACAACTACAACATCACCAACACGGCGTGCGTGAGTTGTCACCAGAACGACTACAACCAGGCGAAAAATCCGGACCATGTGGCAGCTAAATTTCCCACAACCTGCGAGTTGTGTCACGACACCTCGCAGTGGAGTGACGGGAAGTTCGATCATTCGCAGACCGGATGGGCGCTTACCGGATCGCACACGGTTCCGCCGCGAGCCTGCGCGGATTGCCACGTCAACAACAACTACAACATCACGAATACCAGCTGCGTCAGTTGCCACCAGACGGACTACAACAACGCGAAAAACCCGGACCACGTGGCCGCGAAGTTCCCGACCACCTGCGAAATGTGCCATGACACGGTGCAGTGGAGTGATGGAAAGTTCGACCACTCACAGACCGGATGGGCGCTTACCGGATCGCACACGGTTCCACCGCGCGCCTGCACGGATTGCCACGTCAACAATAACTACAACATCACGAACACCGATTGCTTCTCGTGCCATTCGGCTGACTACTACGCGACCACCAATCCCAACCACGTCGCGGCGGGCTTCCCGACTACCTGTCAGACCTGTCACGACACGAGCGTTTGGACCGATGCCAAGTTCGACCATACCTGGTGGGATATGAACCACGGTGGAGCGAAGGGGGTGTGCGCGACTTGTCACACCAACCCCAACGATTACTCGGTCTTCACCTGTACGAACTGTCATACCAAGACCCAGACCGATCATGAGCATCAGGGTGTCGGTGGATACGTCTACAACAGCGTGAATTGCTACCAGTGCCACAAGAACGGCGGAGGCGGCGGAGCCAGGCGCAGCAACTAGAACGCAGACGGAACAGGCAGGCCGGGCAAGCGACTAACAACGTTGGACAGCTGGCGAGGCACCTGAGATTGACTGAAAATGAGAGCGGTACAACTACATCTTGGGAGTTTGTTGCTAGGGGTGTCCTGCATGGCGGCCCAGACGCAGCCCCCTGCCACGGTTCAGAGCGTTCAGGTGGTAGCGGTAGGCAGCGACGTCCGCGTTGAAATCAATCTTAGCCAAGCCGTAAAGCCCTCGGTGATCGTTGCCACCAATCCAGACCGCCTGGTAGTCGAACTTCCCAACACGCTCAGTGCAGGGAAACAAAAGCAAGAGGCGGCGGGCGCCCCTGGAGTACGCAGAGTTCGCATTGGGCTCCACCAAGCCGACCCACCCATCACCCGTGTAGTCGTCGATCTTGAGCAGAGTACTCCGTACCGGCTGTTAAGCGAGGGGAACAAGATCACACTGGTTCTTTCACCGGAAAAACTCGCGCGCTCGCAGCACAAACCTCCCGCGAGTGCCGCCTCCCGTGGCCTGCTCAGTGTCTTCAGGCCCAGGTCAAAAACTGGCGACTATAGCTCAAACACTCCCCAATCTGTCGACATCCCCAGCGCCGATTCTTCGACCACATCTGGGTCCGCGTCCAACAACCCGGCGCGCGCCGCGCCTCCCGCACAGAATACAAACTCATCGATGGAACCCGCCGCCTCTGCTACCAAGAGTGCGGAACCTCAGACGGCCGAAGCGGGCTCCAGCTTCCCATCGGTTTCATCATCCGCTTCTAACATCGCGCCGAATGAGCAAGTCGCTGGGTCCCAGGTGTTCCCCGGCGCGGCCACAACCGGCTCCAACTTGGAAACGAAAAAGTCGACTACTCCGGCCGCCGACTCCGAACTGGCGACTGGTTCTCCGGTGGTGGAAGGCGCGAACGTGACGGCGGCCCCGGCCAGCATTCCCAGTACCGACCAGACGTTATTGGCACTCCAGGCTGCCGACCCGAACCTGCGCACCGTTTTTCGCGTTAAGTACGTCGCGGACGGGGTTGCTTATCTCGACGGCGGTAGTAGCTCGGGATTGGGCGAGCAGATGAAGCTGGAGGTCCGGGATACAAACTTGCCCGTGCAACAAGGGTCCGTGGTCGATGCCAACGATCCGCGTGTCGTCGCCGAACTTGAAATCAATGCGGTCGCCGAAACGTCGGCGGTAGCTGACATCCACTCTCCAAAGCGTCCCGTCAAGGTTGGGGATCTGGCGTATCTCTCCGCGGGCGACTTGCAGGCGTTGATCCAACAGCGGACGCTCAGCGCCACGCGCAAATATCCGGCGGTTGTCACGTTCACAGACAATGACGCGATGGACGAAGAAGCGCATGACGAAGTGCCAAGACCACCGCTGCCCTCCGTGAACCGCGCGCGGGGAATGTTCGGCTTCAATTACATGAGCACCATCTCCAGCGGCAGCACCTCGACGACGAGCAACAACATTGGCGGTGTGATGCGCCTGGATGTTACCCGGCTCGGAGGAACCTACTGGAATGTGCGGGGCTACTGGCGCGGGAACCTCACCCGGGAATCGGCGCAGAGCGTGCCTACCCTCCAGGATTTGATTAATCGTACGTATCACCTCAACATGACTTATGACAATCCCGGCTCGCGCTGGGTTGCTGGATTTGGCCGGCTCTATCTGCCGTACGCGCCGAGTCTTGACACGATCGACGGTGGCTACTTTGGCGCGCGTCTTTCCAAGGGCAGCACCATCGGAATGTTTGCCGGTTCGACGCCGGATCCGACCTCCTACAGCTACAACCCGAATGGCAAGATTGCCGGCGCCTTCATCAATTTTGAAGGCGGCAGCTTCGAGGGAACCCATTACACCAGCACCTCGGGCGTTGGCGTGAACGCCCTGGGGTGGCAAATCAACCGGCCGTTTGTTTTCTTTGAGAATTCAATCTCCTACAAGACTTCATTTTCAATCTACGACTCGCTGCAGTTGGACAGCCCGCGCGGCACGCCGGATGCCCCTGCCCCCGGCCCGGGCCTTGGACGCAATTTTCTTACAATCCGCATCCAGCCGCATCCCAGGTTCGAGTTTAACGTTAACCACACTTATTTCCGCGACATCCCGACCTTTGATCCGACGTTGCTCGGGACCGGCTTGCTCGATAAGTATCTCTTCCAGGGGTTCAGCGCGGGCGTCCGGGCGGAAATTGTGAAACAGGTATGGGTCTACACCGATATCGGGCAGAGCAACCGCTCCGGCGACGCGTCGAACTCCCTGAACCAGTCATTCGGAGTCACATTCAATCGCATTCCCAAGCTCGATCTGCATCTGGATGCGCACTACTCCAAGTTCAGTAGCTCTTTTGGCAGTGGTTCCTACCGGGCATTTTCGGTATCGCGAAATGTGAGCGAGGCGCTAAGGCTCAGCATTCTGCTCGGGGACCAATCTTTTAACTCGAGCCTCACGTCCATTACCAGTTCGAAATTCCTCAATGCCACAGCGGAGACATCGTTCGGCGCTCATTACTTCCTGCAAGGCGGTTTCACTGCGGAACGCGGGGGTTTCGACTACAACCAGTGGATGTTCACCATGGGATACCGCTTCGATTCAAGAACGGGACGGAAATGACCCGAACCAATTACAGACTAGCTTTGCGACTTCTGTTGGGCGCCTGCTGCCTGGCGTCATGTACGGCGTTCAGTGCGAACCATGCCGTGGAAAGGGACCTGCTTCCGCGAGTCCAAGGCCAGGTCTCCGACTACCTCGATCAATTCTCCGACGTAAAGTGCACCGAAAAGGTAACCCAGCAAAAGCTGACGACGAATGGAAAAGTCGAGTTAGAACGTGATTCGACTTATGACTATCTCGTGATTCTGACCAACGCCGGGGGCGAATTGAGTCTCGACGAGTCTCGCCTGGCGGTAGGCGACGCAGCAAAGGCCGACAAAAAGAATCGGCCGTTGCTCGTAACGAACGGCTTTGCGACTTTGTTTCTCATCTTCCATAACTACTATGCACAAAGCTTTGAGTTCACTCTCGGCGGCACCGACACGCTTGGTGGTCATACCTATCAAAAAGTTGCGTTTCAGCACATTCGTGGAAGGCGCTCGCCGGCCGCCCTTTCGTTGCGCGGCAGGGAATATCCCCTCGATCTCTCCGGAACGGCATGGATCGATCCGCAGACGGCGACCATCGCCAAAATTGAGATGACCGTCGGCAACTCGATGGAGGATGTCGGCTTGAAGGTGCTGCGGTCCGAGGTCACTTATGCGCCGGTCCCTTTCCGCGACTCGCAGGCGACCTACTGGTTCCCCTTGCAGGCTACGGTGGAGGTGGAAACCCAGCGACAACACTGGCGCAATACCCACACATTCAGCGATTACAAGAAGTTTGCCGTCAGCACAGAAGAAAAGGTGAAAGACAAATGAGCGCCAATGCCGCAGTAGCAACCGCCGTCGGTTCTGCCGTCAAAAACGAGCAGCGCGGCCACCACATCAGGCTGGTGATTGGATACGCCGTTGCGATTAGTCTGACGGTCGCGATCGCCGTGTACGGGTTCAATTACTACACACTATCGCCATCCGACCGTCCTTTCTCGCCGAAGCACGCGATGCTGCGGCCAAGTGGCGCGGTGGGATTGAAACTTGGCTTCCTCGGGCTCGCGATGTTCCTGGTCATTTTCCTCTATCCGCTGCGCAAACGATGGGCGTGGCTGGGCCGCCAGGGAAACGCCAGACATTGGCTCGACTTTCACGTGCTGCTCGGGCTGTGGGCTCCGTTTGTGATTGCGCTTCATGCGTCGTTCAAGTTCCGGGGATTCGCCGGCATCGCGTTCTGGATCATGTTGGCCGTGTCGCTCAGCGGCGTGATCGGGCGCTACTTATACGCTCAAATTCCGCGCAGCCTTCATGCGGCGGAAATTTCCCGTAAGGAATTACAAGACCGCCAGGAAGCACTCCTGGAGCGGCTGAAACAGCAGAAAACGTTGCCGGAAGCGGGATTGAAATTGCTGCTGAAGTTGCCTCCGGTTGACAAGGTGGCAAAGTTACCGATGATCGCTGCCCTGGTATCGATGATGGTAATCGATGCCCTCCGACCCTTTCGAATCGCGAAGCTTCGAAGACAAGCGCTGGGGTGGGGCGAGCGCCTTTCAACCCTGGGTGGTTTGTTGCGAACGCCGCATCGCGAACTTGAACGAGCCATCGATCTTGCCCGCGAAGAAGCTGCGAGCGCCAAACGCATTCTGTTCCTTGACCGCGCCGAACAAGTCTTCCATTTATGGCACGTCGTACACAAGCCGTTCAGTTACTCTTTTGCCATGTTGGCGCTGATTCATATTGGCGTCGTGATCGCCATGGGGTACTTCTGAGATAGCCATGGATTCCCTGATCGCCATCGCTGTTGCCGTCGTCATTACTGCCTTTTTCCTGCGCGGCTATCTCAAGAGCCTGAAAGACCGCGACGCACGGGCGCGCGCCGCGGCTGAGAAAGGCAGGATGTTTTCCGAGGGCCCGAAATCTCAGCATCCGCACATCGACACTACGCAATGTATCGGCTGCGCGACTTGCACCACCGTCTGTCCAGAGGGCGACGTTCTCGCCATGGTGGGAGCGAAGGCGGCCATCGTCAACGGTTATAAGTGCATCGGGCACGGTTTATGCGCCGAGGCGTGTCCGGTGGGCGCGATCACGATGGTTATGGCCAGCCCGAGCATGGGGGCCGACATGCCCTATCTGAGCCCGGAATATGAGACGTCGATCAAGGATCTTTTCGTCGTCGGGGAGTTGGGCGGACTCGCATTGATCAAAAACGCAGTGAATCAGGGGCGTTCCTGCATTGATACCATCGCCTCCCGGCCACGGATAACCAAAGCCGCCGGAGGAGAAGAAGAGGTGTACGACGTGCTCATTGTCGGCGCGGGGCCTGCCGGTATCAGCGCCTCACTGCGCGCGATTGAGCGGAAGCTTCACTACATCACGCTTGAGCAGGAAGAAGTCGGCGGCACGGTTGCGAAGTATCCGCGGCAGAAACTGGTGATGACCAGTCCCGTCGAATTTCCCATGTATGGCAAATTCAAGAAGACAGAGCTTTCGAAGGAGAATCTGCTCGCCTTCTGGGATATGGTTTTGAACCGCGCCGATTTCAACGTTCGCACGGGAGAGAAAGTGGAGAACATCGCGCGCGGGGAAGACGGAATTTTCACGGTGGCGACCGCCAACAATCAATATTCTGCCCGGGCCGTTATTCTCGCGCTGGGGCGCACGGGTACTCCTCGCAAGCTGGGAGTCAAGGGGGAGGAACTGCCGAAAGTGATGTACCGTCTGATCGAAGCCGACCATTACGTGAACAAGAAGATTCTGGTGGTTGGGGGTGGTGATAGTGCGGTCGAGGCAGCCATGGGACTCGCCTGCCAAAGTGGCAACACCGTCACTATGTCGTACCGGCAGGAACAATTCAGCCGGATCAAGGAGCGCAACGCCAAGCGCATCGAAGAGTTCGCGCGTTCGGGAAAATTAACCGTGCTGTTCAAGTCGAACCCGCTTGAATTCAAGCATGACACGGTCATTCTCGAAGTCAACGGCGAAAACCGCGAGTTCGCCAACGATTACGTGTGGATTTTCGCGGGTGGCACGCCCCCCTACGATTTCCTGAAGAAGATCGGAGTTGGCTTCGGAATGCGCGACATGACAGCCGAAGCGGACAACGAAGCGAAGGGGGCAAGTATGGCGGTTGGGAAGAGCTAATTTTTAGGGGGCACAAATCTCTGAGATAACGCGGTGATGCGCAATACAATCAATTCCAGTGTAAAGCCGTTTTCATTTCCAAGCCTCCCACCTTCGGCAAGGACATAGCGGCCGCGCCAATGAAAAATTGCTCCGAATGCTGCGAGTCCTGATTTTCCTGAAAGATGCTTCATCACCCCGCGTGATGACTCGACCATTCCGGCGACGTCGTCGGTTTGGCCAAAGCAATTTGCAACAAACTTCTTTGGATCGTTGCCCATACGGCAGGTGCCGGTCTCGTGCAAACTGTAGCCGGGCATTTGCAGCCCGTCCACTGCGTGCTCCAGGATCGCGCCCACAGCATCGAACGCATTGTTCTCAAGGGGAGCGAGCCGTCATCCTGCCTGCCCCAGCTCCCCGGATCATGAGGCGCGAGATCGCCGCCGATAAACCTCCGCTGGTGCGCTTGAGCTAGTTGCGCAACTGCTCACCTCTCCGGCCAAGGGTGAATCGGTCCCGGGGCCGCGCCTGTGGCAGGTGTTCCTTCTCGCCTCCAGTAAGATCACTTCTGATCCCCACGCGCAACAAAAGCGGCAAGAGATTCGGTACAATCCATTCCCCACGTTCTCCCTTGCGCAAACGCGGAGAACTCCAGGCCACTTGACAAGGGTTGTACAAAGGAGTCCACGCAATACAAAACAGCGTTGCGGTCCACAACATGAGCGACATAACCGAGAAGGGCGTTGGAGGCAAACGGGACCAGGGAGAGTGGGACCGCATCGCAGAAAGCAGAGAATTCAAAGACTTAATCGCAATCAAGAAGACTTTTATCATTCCGGCATTCATCTTCTTTCTGGTGCACTTTTTCGCGCTGGCGGTTTTGGTCGGGTATGCCCCGAGGCTTGCGTCGACCCGGGTGATTGGAACCGTGAACGTTGCTTATCTTTTCGCGCTCTCACAGTTTGTTGTGGGTTGGATTGTCGCGGGGCTTTACCTGTTGGCCGCAAAAAAGTTCGACGCGCTCACGAAAGACCTTCTGGAGCAAATACTACAAACGGCCGGGAGACCGGTAAGTGCCGATTTCACTGACAGTGTTCCTGTTGTTCGTCGCCAGCACACTTGCGATTACCTATTGGGCAGCAAAAAGCTCCCGCGGGGCCAATGCCTATTTTGCTGCTGGACGTAGAATCACGGCGTGGCAAAACGGTTTTGCGGTCGCCGGAGATTTTATGAGTGCGGCCTCGTTCCTCGGCCTGATCGGCCTGATCGCTTTGGAAGGCATGGATGGCATCCTCTACTCGGTGGGAGGATTCGCCGCCTTCGTGGCCATCCTGCTGATCGTCGCCGAGCCGCTGCGTAACCTTGGCAAATACACGATGGGCGATGTTTTGGCGTACCGACTACGCCCGCGTCCGGTGCGCGCTTTGGCGGCGCTCAGCACTCTTACATCGGCAACGTTTTACATGATTGCGCAAATGGTGGGCGCCGGAGCGCTCGTCAATCTGCTGCTGGCGGATTCCGGAATCACCTACAACATGGCGGTGGCCGGAGTCGGCGCGCTGATGATGATTTATGTCATTTTTGGCGGCATGTTGGCGACCACATGGGTTCAGATCATCAAGGCGATGTTACTTTCAGCATGTGGGATCGTTCTTACCGTGATGGTGTTGGCACGCTTCCACTTTCATATTCTTGATTTCTTTACCGCCGCCAGCCAGATCGCATATCACCAGGGCGGCCAACCTCGGGTTCGGGATTTCCTGCAGCCCGGCCTGCATTATCATCCGCCGCATGGTCCGCTCGATCTGATCTCTCTCAGCTTGATCTTCGCGTTTGGAACGGCAGGTCTGCCGCACATTCTGGTGAAGTTCTACACGGTCCCGGACGCCAAAACTGCCCGCCGGAGCGTCGTCTGGGCGATGATTCTGATTGGCAGTTTTTATGTGATGGCAACCATCATGGGACTCGGGGCAGCAGTCGTGATCGGGCCCGATTCGATTCGGGCGCATGGCGGGACCAACATGGCGGGGCCGCGACTGGCGCAGGCTCTGGGCGGGGATATTTTTCTGGCGGTCGTTTCCGCGGTGGCGTTTGCGACCATTCTGGCGGTGGTGGCCGGATTGATGATCAGCGCCTCCACGTCATTTGCTCATGATTTCTGGACCAATGTGATCCACCACGGCAGGGAGCGGCATCCCGGCGAAAGCGTGCTCGTGGCGAGGATTGCTGCGCTAGCGGTGGGAGCGGTGGCGATACTGATCGCAATCCTGCTGGGATCGGCATCAAATGTGCTGATTCTTGCCACGTTCGGGATGACAGTGGCGGCATCGGCAAATTTTCCCGTGCTCACGCTCTCCATTTTCTGGCGACGCTTCACCACCGCCGGCGCCGTTGCGGGGTTGGCGGCAGGCCTGCATGGCCACCGTCTGTTTGATCGCGATCAGTCCTTTGGTGATGGGCGTAGATTCCCCGGGCGCGGTCGAATGCGACTCGACATCTGATTCAAGCACAGCCGTGGTTTCCCCTGGAGAACGTGGGCATCGTAAGCATTCCCCTCGGATTTCTGGCCGCAATCGTTGCGACGATGCTCGGCAGGGAGCCTGAGGCGGAGGCCAGATTTAACGAGCTGATGGTGCGGGCCCATACGGGACTGGAAGCAGAAGGGGCGGGTTCCCACTAGCGATGGGAGGAGGTCAGACGGTTCCAGCCTTCATCTCTCGGGCAATGTACTCCGCTTGCCGCAACACCAAGGCAACGATCGTCAATGTCGGATTCGCCGAGCCGGGCGTGCTCAACACACTTCCGTCGGAGATGAACAAATTCTTAATGTCGTGAGTTTGGCCCCAGACGTTGGTGACACCATCCCGCGGGTCGGCGCTCATGCGCGCCGTGCAGATATTGTGAGTTGCCGGGGGAGTTGGTCCAAGGATAATGCGGTTCGCGCCAATCGCTTGGTACATCGCAGACATCTGTTTCTGGGCATGCTTGCGTAAGTCGCGGTCATTGGCATGTTCGTCGACGTGGACGTTCGGCACCGGCAGACCGAACGCATCTTTGACCTTCGAATTCAGCGTGATGCGATTTTCGGATCGCGGCAGATCCTCGCCGTTGATGAACATGCCCGCCATATTCCGGTAATTTTCTATGATCGAGGCGAAATCGCGTCCCCAGCCGTAAGGGAGACCGACCAGCGGCAAGGTAGGCAGATCGAGTGTGACCAGCTCGATTCGATAGCCACCAACAAACCCACGCCGCGGGTCATTGATGGCTTCGTCTTCGATCACGCCTGCCAGGGTAGCGCCGCGCCATGAGTAAACGGGCTTGTCGAAGATCCCCCAGACGAATCCGGTGATCTGGTGGCAGTAATTCCTTCCGACCTGGTCAGAGGAATTGGCCAGACCGCGCGGATATTTCGAGGAGTCGGAGAGCAGCAGCAGGCGGGCGGTTTCGATGGCGTTGCCGGCGACACAAACCAGACGAGCTTTCTGCCGTTGTTCCTGGCCGCGGCTGTCGCGATAGACTACCGCATTGACGCGCCCGTCACTTCCACTTCCATGCTCGATACGGGTTGCGGTTGACTCGATTCGCAGGTCGAGGTTGCCGGTCGCTTCCGCATCGGTAATCTCGGTGTAGAGCGTGCTCCATTTCGCCCCGATCTTGCAGCCCTGGACGCAAAAGCCTTGCTGGATGCAGAATCCACGACCGTCGGAGGACTTCGAATTGATCGCCAGGTGTCCGGTGTGCACCTGCTTATAGCCAAGTTTCTTCGCCCCTGCGTACATGACCTTGAAGTTATTCGACGCGGGAAGGCCGGGCATGTCGTTGCGCCGCGTGACGCCCATCCGGCGCTCGGCGATCACATAATATTTTTCGAGTTCTTCGTAGGGAATCGGCCAATCGATCAGTGAGGTGCCGGCAATGTTTCCATAAGTACTCTTGGCGCGCATTTCCCACGGTTGCAGGCGTGGACACGATGCTGTCCAGTGAACGGTCGTTCCTCCGACTGTCTTGCAATGCCACACCGGCAGAGTGGGGAAATCACGCGCAACACCCCAATCGCCGCTTTGGGTGCGGGTATCGAGCCAGGTGAGCTGCCGGAAGGCTTCGCCCGGAACTTGAGAAAACGTATCCAGGGACTGGCGCTTTCCAGCCTCCAGCAGGACGACCTTGATGCCTCGACGTGTGAGTTCGTGCGCGAGGGTGCCGCCGCCCGCGCCTGAGCCGATGATGACGACCACGCTATCGTCTTTGAAATCGAAGTTGGGCATCTCTTCAGTTCCGCTCAGCGTCAAACGGCATCGACCGAGACTGCAATTCAGTCGCCGCACTCACATGCGGCATCGGGCCGCTGTCCTTCGGGGGCACTTCCGGCAACCAACGCAGATCGTTGAAGCCGCGCAGCAGGTAGCCTCCCTTGGAGAAAGCCTCGCCCTCGTAGCCGAAATATGCGTAGGCCATGTGGCGTGGCGTAGAGCACTTGCAAGGTCTTCAGCCGCATTGTCTGAAAGAATTCCGACGACTCGATCTTCTTCAGCGCGAGGACGCGCTCGCTTTCAGGACTCTTCGCGAAGTCGGCTCCCAGCCGCGCAATTCCGTCTTTCGTCATCTTTCGGAGATTCTCATCTTTTGCGGCGTCGACATCCACAGCCTGGACCACCATCGCGTAGGCAGCATCGTCTAACTTGTCATGGGGAGCGATGGTGCGTGCCAAAGCCATGAGCGCAGAGCCTTCCGAACTTGTGAAAGCGGTCATTTCGACAGCCCACGCGCGTCCTGGAGCGATCAATGCCAGTGGACTGCCGGCGAGAACGACTCCGGTGAGCAGGCCCGTGGTCGTCTTGAGAAACTCGCGGCGATCGTGATCCATTGCTTCCCTCCGACAAAAGTGCGAACGCACTCCTACTCCGATTCGAGGAATCGCATATCGAATCAGCGATAGTTGGGCGGGTTCACCGACTGATCCATCCCCATGGTCTTCTTCCCGCCTTTCGCTACGTTGACACAAATCAGTTGCGCCTCACTGGCGGCAAATGCCGCGCGCAACGCGGGTTCCAACTCTCCGGGCTGGTCTACCGCGTGCGCTTCCATGCCGTAGCCTTCGGCAATCTTCACCACGTCAATGCCGGGGAGATCCATTCCGGGAACATTCCGGCCCACTTGCGTGAAATCGCAGAACCCTTTCAATGCCGAATAGTCGCCGTTGCGCAGCACAACGACAACCACTGGAGCTTTATTTTGCACCGCGCTCCACAGCGCCTGTATCGAGTATTGAATCGAGCCGTCACCGATCGGACAAACGACGCGCCGCTTAGGAAGCGCCATTTGCAATCCGACCGCCGCCGGCAACGCCAAAACCCAGCACGCCGTTGGGCACGGAATAGAAGGATCCCGGTTCGTCAAGAATTACATGCCGGTCGAGATCGCCCTTGGACGACGGGCACTCTTCCGCGATCACCGCATCGCGCGGCATGACTTTGTTCAGCACGTGAAACAAGTACGCAGGCGTGATGGGACAATCGGCGCTGGGAACCGGCGGAATCGTGACCGCCGCGCTTACATTCGGTCTCGCCTTCGCATGTGAGCGAATGTACCGGGCGGCTTCGCCAACATTGCCCACGATGCTGTTGCCCGCTAAGGACGGCCGCTGCGTCCGAAGGTGAATTCGTGATTTGGAAAAGCTTGGTCCCTGGCCTCGATCGGATCGCCCGGCACGTAGGCGTAGTACAAGAAGACCCGCGCCCCCAGCACCAGGACCGTATCATGCTGGGCGAGTTGATCGGCAAGCGGCTGTTGCGCGGGCAACAATCCTCCGCGAAACAGGCGATGCCCGCGCGGAAACGTCCAGTGCGCCGGAATTGGATCCTGATAGACAGCGGCATTCAGATGCTCGGCCAGGGCGAGCATGTCATCCCATCCGCCGTCCTCTTCAATCTGTGGCCCGGCAACCAACGCCGGACTCCGGCTGGAATCGAGGGCTCGCACCACCTCGTCGAGGGCATGGCGATCCGCGAGAACCGTCTGACCTACAGTTCGCGCGGCCAGCGGTAGACACTCGTGCGTCCAATCATCCATCGGGATCGAGATGAACACCGGCCCGCGCGGGGGCTGCATCGCGATCCGATATCCGCGCGCAATCGCCGCGGGCACATCTTCGGCTCGCGACGGCTCGCACGACCACTTCACATAGGGCTTCACCGTCTCGACCGCCCGACTCGCGAGAAAAGGTTCGCCGAGCAGGTGCCGGCGGTCTTGCTGTCCGCTCGTAATTACCAGTGGCGCGTGCAAGTACCAGGCGTCCTGGATGGCCGAAAGTCCGTTCCCAGTGCTGGCAATCGAATGCAGGTTGACGAAGACTGGCTTGCGGCTGCCGAGGTGATATCCCAGCGCCATGCCCGCGGCAACTCGTTCGTGCAAGCCCAGCACATATCTGAAATCCGACGGCATGTCGCGGAGAAACGGCAACTCCGTGGAACCGGGGTTGCCGAAAATCACGGTCATCCCCAATTCCCGCAGAAGTTCGTAAGTCGCTTCCCGTACCGTGGTCACCCAGCCCCCAGGTCCAATAATGTTGTGCGATGTGTACACCATTTCCATCCAAGGTGGCGTCAGCCACGTGCGCTCATTGAAGCACGCACTCAGAGATGCTACTGTCTCTTCTTTGCAAATCGCGGAGGCTCGCCGGTAGTTACAATCGGTTCGCATTCGCAATTCTTCCTATGGCCGCGAAGATCTGCATCGTAGGTTGTGGCGCGCTCGGCAGCGTGATTGCCGCGCACCTGGCGCGACTCGAGGACGCAGAGATTTATGCCTACGACGTTTCCACCAGCCATGTGCGGGCGATTCGCGATCGCGGATTGCTCATCAGCGGCGCGGCCGATTTTTCGGTGAGGTTGCGGGCCACTTCCGAGGCAGCCGACATTCCGCCCTGCGATTTCGGAATTTTTGCCACGAAGAGGTATCCACACGCGAGCTGCAGTCGAGCATACCGCACACATTTTTCGAGATTCGGCTGCCGTCTGCTCGGTTCAGAACGGCTTGGGCAACGAAGAGGTCATCGCCGAACGGGCGAGATATGTGATCCGCGGCGCGACCACAATGGCTGCTCACATGCGCGGACCGGGGCATGCGGGCTTTGAATTCTACAGCGACCTCTGGATTGGTCCCTTCGAACCGTCGGGCACGCCTTACTCCCTGGTGGAGCAGTTTGCAGCCTTGATGAATCGGTCCGGTCTGCGCGTGCTTCCGATGACGGACGCACGCGGCGCGCAGTGGACAAAATTGATTTTCAACTCCGCCGCCAACCCGGTCGGAGCCGTGGCCAGACTGCACCACCGGGCCGCATACCTTTTCCCGCCCACGGCTGCGCTCTACGAAGCGCTGTTGCGGGAAGGAGAAGCGGTCGCGCGCGCGCTCGGCATTACTTTGCATGGCGATCCTCGCGCCATGATGGCAGAAGGCGCAAGCGCCCCTGGAAAACGAAACGCCAGCATGCTCGTTGATGTTCTTGCTCAGCGCGCGACGGAAGTGGATTTCATCAACGGCGCCATCGTTGAATGCGGAGACAAACTCGGCGTTCCGGTGCCACTCAACCGCGTGATGTGGCAGCTGATAAAAGGGCTGGAACATTCGTGGAGCGATCCGGAGTAGTCGGCGGTCAGTGGTCGTTAGTCGTTGGTCGTTCCGGAATCTGTTGCGAATGACAAACGACCAGCGACTAACGACTGATCCGCGTTCCGTCCACTTTCACCCGGAACAACACGTATGGTTTCTGACGAAAGTCCTGACCACCGTGATGGATTGCTCCGCGTTCGATCTGATTGGCGGTGAAGTAGAGATAACCGTCCGCGGCCAACGATAGCGTATCCGGCCAGAGCACCCGGGGATCGTGAACAATCGTCTCAATCTCGCCGGCAGGGTCGCGTCGGTGAATCGCGTCGTGCTCTATATCGCTGAGGTAGACGCGGCCTTGCTCATCGGACTCGAGTCCATCACTGGCGCCGCCTTTCTCGCCCAGGTCTGTCACGGTCGCCGCGACTTCGGCATCGGTCTTGCCATGGTCCGCAAGCGCGTCCACGCTCACGCTGTACAAGTGCCGGCTGGTTAGCGGGCAGTAGAAGAGCGTCTTGCCGTCCGGGCTGATCGTAATTCCATCAGCTCCTACTTCGAAGCGCGCTGGTGGCTTTCCCGGAAGCCGCACTCGCAGGATTTCTCCTTCGATCACTGGCACAACCTGCGGATCCGGCTTGGTAGACGAATGATTTTGGAGACGGCGCCAGCTTTTCTGGGAAGCCAGGTCCACGACGATGATGGCATTTGCGCCTGAGTCGGTAATGAACGCCATTCCCTCTCGGCCGCGATGTAAGTCGAACCTGACATCGTTGAGGTATGTGTTGGTCAGAGCTACATCGGGAGGAAAGACAATTTTCTTGGCGATGCGATTCGTATTCAGGTCAACGGCGATCAACTTGCCGCCGTTCGGCTTCACCGGCCCGAATCTGATACTGCCGGTATCCAGAATCCACAGGCGGGTTCCACTGGGATCGACCGCCACGCTCTGCACTGAAATTAGCTTCTCAGCGGGGTTGTCGCCGTCGGCGTAGTGGTTGATTTCCGCATCAGGATAAGGCTGCGTCTTCCCGCCCTTGACTTCCGCGACGGTGTATTCAACCGGATCGCCCCATTTCGGAAAATTCACGAAGATGCGGCCGTTGTTGGCGACCGTGACCCCGGTTGGCATCGGGCCATTGAAAGTCGCGACGACATCCAGTTGTCCGATGACGTGCTCTTTCGCGAGTTCTTGTCCAAACGACACGCAAGACATCACGGCGAAGATGACGGACACAACCAGAGTCGCTCTCATGAAGACCTCCTGATTCAGCAGAGTCGCTAGAAGAGTAGCAAAAACAATGACGCTGACGATGCATTTGCTATGATGCCACGGCATGGATGGCAGGCGGCGATACGAGAATACGCTGATCGCAATTTTGTTCTTCACCTGGGGCACGGTCTTCCTCGACCGCATGTCGCAAATGTACCTTGCGCCCTACTTCGCCCCGGAGTTCCACCTCAATCCCGAACAGATTGGGACGCTGGCCTCAGTGCTGGCCATCACGTGGGCTGCGTCGACGTTATTGTTTGGGGCGATCTCTGATCGAGTCGGTCGCAAATCAGTCCTCGTTCCCGCGGTGTTCGCTTTCTCGCTGCTGTCCTGTTTGGCGGCAACGGCGCACAGTTTCCACCAGTTGCTGTTTCTGCGCGCGCTCATGGGGTTCGCCGAAGGCCCGACCTGGTCGACTATCACGGCGCTGATCGAAGAGTCGTCGTCCTCCAGCCGTCGAGGACGTAACATCGGCCTGGTGGTCAGTGCCGCCGCCCTGGTGGGGCTGGCCGCCGCGCCGGTATTAAGTACGCAGATCGCTGCTCACTGGGGATGGCGGTGGGCGTTTCTGGTTGCCGGCTTTCCGGGGATACTTGCGGGATTCTTGATTTGGAAATTTGTACGCGAGCCCGAAACCGGCGGCGCACGTCAGAAGCCTTCGTGGATTGAATACATCCTGATTCTGCGATATCGAAACGTGTGGCTGTGCTGCATCGGCGCCACGGGCTTCATGTCGTGGCTATTTGCGTTGAACGTGTTCGCGCCACTGTACATCACTGAGGTTGCGCATCAACCAGCGACAGTGGCGGGGTTTTTATTGGGCGCGAGCGGTTTGGGCAGCTTCTTCCTCGGATTTCTTCTCCCTTCGCTGTCTGACCGGGTGGGAAGAAAGCCGGTGCTGCTGTCAATGGCGGCCATGTCGGCTGTCGTTCCACTCGCCTTCCTGCTACCCGTGCTGTTTGAGTACCAGTTCCTGCTGGCTGCAATTGTTTTTATCGCGAATACCGGGCAAGGAATGGCGAGCCTGCTGATGGTTCTGGTTCCGACGGAGAGCGTGCCTGCCGAGTTTCGCGCGACCTCGATTGGACTGGTGACGTCGGTCGGAGAGATCGCTGGAGCCACCACGGCTCCGCTGCTCGCTGGAGTGTTGGCGAAAACACACGGCTTGTCGTGGACGATGTGGCTGGCCGCCGGAGGAAGCGCGCTCGTGTTCGTGATTGCAATCTTTCTCCGGGAAACCGCGAAACCGAGCAGAGTCCCCGCCGGTGAACCGTCGCGTGCCGTGATGCCGCTCAGCTAAGGCTTTGCAGAGGTCTTGATGCCGTTCAGTCCTCGCCCAGTTCTTCCCGGGCAATTTGGAAGGCTGTGTTTGCGGCGGGAACCCCAGCATAGATGGCGGTCTGCAACAGTACTTCCTTCACATCTGAAACTTCGAGTCCGCCTTTCAGGCCGGCTCGCAAGTGCAAGCGAAATTCTTCGTGACGTCCTAATGCGGCTGTGATGGCCAGCACCAGGAGGCGGCGAGTTCGGACGTCGAGGCCGGGGCGAGTCCAAACTGTTCCCCAGGCGTAACGCGTGATGAGATCCTGAAACTCCCGGTTCAGGTCATTTGTTTTGGCAATGGAACGATCCACATGTTCGTCACCCAGCACTGCCCGGCGGATCTTGAAGCCGTTTTGCAGCGGATCAGCAGTGCCATTGGCGAGAAGGAATTCAGCGACTGCCGACGTAAACGAATGCGGACGTTCGAGGTTGGACAAATGAGCGGCATCGAGCAGGACGCTTTTTGCGCCGGCAATTTTCTGGCAAAGTATCTCGCCGTTACCAACCCAGGGGGTGGAAACATCCCGTTGTCCCGTGATCACCAGAGTAGGAGCGGAGATCTGGCCGAGCATCGCGTTCCCCTCGAAGTCGCGCAAGGCCGCACAGCAACCGGCGTAGCCCGCAGGACTCGTCCCCAGAAACACGGACTTGGTCGACTCTACCGAAGGATCGTCGCGCTGCAATGCTTCGCTCGAAAAGAAGCGCTGCATCGCAAGATCGACAATCGCGCTCATTCCTTTCTCCGTGACCGCTCGAATCCTCATGTCCCAATTTTCGGGAGACCCGAGCCTTGGTCCAGTGTTGGCCAGAATCAGATGCTCGATCCTGTCCGGCGCGTTCGCGGCCAACCACTGGCCAATGGCGCCGCCCATCGAGAGTCCGCAAAACGCGAACTTGCCGATGCCCAGGCCATCTGCGAGAGCCAGAACATCCTTCCCCAACTGTTCGATGGAATAGCCGCCAGCCGGCGCGTCGGAAGCGCCATGTCCGCGCGTGTCGTAGCGCAGGACCTGAAAATGCTGGACCAGATCGGCAATTTGCGGCTCCCACATGCCATGGTCCGTGCCGATCGAATGCGACATGACAAGAACGAGCGGCCCCGGCTTGCCTTCCAGCCGGTAATAGATTCTCGTGTTTTCAATCGTTAGAAATGGCATGTCACCGTTTCCGTTTCGCAGAATGGTCGCGCACCGGATGCTTGTGTGCTTTCGGGTTCACTAGACTACGCCGAAACTGCTCGGCCACACCCAGGTAGGCCTTGGGAGACTGAAGATCTTTGACGGTTGCCGCATCCAAGACTTTTTTGGCCTCGGGCATTTCCGCGAGCACTTGGGCGAATTCGCGATTGTTCGCGACGCTCTGCTGCACGGCTCGTTCAACGACTTTACGGGCTGCGTCGCGGCCTAGCTTTTTTGCCAGCAACAGGGTGGCTCGTTCCGCAAAGATGGCGCCGTGAGTCGCTTCAATGTTCTCGCGCATGCGAGCCGCGTTTACGGTGAGCCCTTCGGCAACTTCGGCCATCGATGTTGCAGCCAGGCTCGCGGCTTGCACAATGGCGCTGATCGTCGCCCACTCCGATTGCCAGCCGCCGACTGCTCTTTCATGCTCTTGCACCATCGAAGATAGGAAAGTGCTTACCAGCCCCGGAACACGATAGGCAGCGGATAGCGCCAGGGTGCAGCCTACGGGATTCTGTTTGTGCGGCAGCGCCGATGAGCCGCCGCGTCCTTCCGCTGCCGGCTCGGCGGCCTCGCCAATTTCATTCTGCGAGAGCAGGCTGATATCGCGCGCCATTTTGCCAAGCGAGCCAACCAACACGCCGAGCGCGCACATTAGCGCAGCCAGGCGATCGCGATGGGTGTGCCAGGGAGCGTCGGCATAACCAACTCCCAACTCGGCAGACAGAACCTTTCCCACGGCAACCCCTTGATCACCCAGTGAAGCCAGGGTTCCCGCCGCTCCACCGAACTGGAGGATTAATGATTCCTCGAATGCCGCATCCAGGCGCGTGTGATTGCGGCGGATCGCGCCCAGCCATCCGGCAACCTTAAGTCCGACCGTGGTTGGCAATGCCGCTTGCAAAAGCGTCCGGCCTAGCATGACCGTGCCTGCGTGCCGATCCGAAAGCTGAGAGAGTGCATGCTCCAAGCGCGTTAAGTCTGCTTGCAGAATGGCTCTGGATTTCTGAAGCACGAGGATGATGGCAGTGTCTGCCACGTCCTGGCTGGTCGCGCCCCAGTGCACGAATCCGGCGGCGGTCGGATCAATTTGCTTCACCTGTTCGGTGAGCGCTTTAACCAAGGGAATGCTAACCGTGGCCGAGCGCAAGCTCTCCGCGGCTAACGCCTCTGCCTCGTACAATTGTGGACTCGCCGCGTTCTCAATGGTGCGGGCAGCGGGCAAAGGGATCACTCCCAGACTTGCCTCCGCACGGGCCAATCCGACTTCAAACGCGAGCATGGCTTCCAGAATCGAGCGGTCAGAGAACAACTCGGCGATCCTCGGAGTCGTGGTCGAGCTCTCTATCAACCGCACCGGCCTGGTTCTCCTTCCTCGCTTCAAGTAGCGTGGCACTCTTACCAATTTTCGTCTTGAGTGCGTGTCCGTGGGGCCATGAGTTTGAGGATCAAATTGGATCGAAAGGCAATCCCACGTAGTTCTCCGCCAGGCTCTGCGACGCCGCACGGGAACTCGTAACGTAGTCGAGCTCGGCCAATTGCCGACGGCGATCAAAACTGCTTTCGCCTGGAACGCGATGCAGCATGGACGTCATCCACCACGAAAACCGCTGCGCCTTCCACACGCGGCGCAGGCATATCTCTGAATAACGGTCGAGGACTAATCTATCCCCGGAAGTGTAGAACACGGAAAGAGCATGCGCCAGAACTCGAACGTCTGCCGCGGCCAGGTTGAGTCCCTTTGCCCCAGTCGGGGGCACGATATGGGCGGCATCGCCTGCGATGAAAAGTCTGCCAAATTGCATTGGCTCCGCCACGAAACTTCGCATGCCCGCCACACCCTTTTGAAGAACCGGCCCTCGAATTAATGTCCAGCCCGGAATCTGCAGACGCGTTTCAAGTTCTCCCCAGATCCTATCGTCTGGCCACTCGTTCAGATCCTCATCCGGCGTGCATTGCAGATAGAGACGACTGATTCGCGAAGTACGCATGCTCAAGAGAGCGAACCCGCGATCATGATTGGAGTAAACGAGTTCCTCGGAAGAAGGCGAAGCCTCTGCCAGAATGCCCAGCCAGGCAAACGGATACGTGCGCTCGAAAATAGTGAGCACACCAGGAGGAATGCTTGGCCGGCAGATGCCGTGGAAGCCGTCGCATCCGGCAATGAAATCACAACTTACATCAACTGCGTTGCCATCCTTCTGATAGCGAATTTTCGGATGCTCAGTATCGACATCATGAATCGAGACGCCTTCGGCCTCGAAGACGATCGGTTCCCCTTGCGCCAGCCGCGCATCGGTGAGGCCTTTGACAACTTCATTCTGTCCGTAGACTGTGATTCCTTTGCCGGTGAGCGCTTTGAAGTCGATTCGATGGCGCCGACCGCTGAACTGCACCTCAATTCCGTTGTGGACGAGGCCCTCACGCAGCATCCGCTCACCGAGCCCCATTTCGACGAGCAGGTCAACCGTGCCCTGTTCCAGGACGCCGGCTCGGACGCGTTCTTCGACGTAACTCCGGCTATGCTTCTCCAGCACGATCGAGCTGATCCCTGCACGGTTCAGAAGATGGCACAGGATCAGCCCGGCCGGTCCAGCTCCAATGATGCCTACCTGAACTTGCATATCGATTCAAAGAAACCCGCGGTCTCACTCGTCTGCCGAACTCCTCGAAAATTCCTTCCGTCCACGGATGGCGCGTAGGGTTACACAAAGCGCAAAGAAGCGTCAATGCTAGCAGAGTCGAGATTTTCGGTAACCTTTTTGAAACCTTTTCTGATTTGTGGACCTCCCGGCAAGTTTGCTTGACGTGACCACCGGGTTCGAGTAGCTTCTTTGGGCGGTTGCGGAGAAGAAGCATCATGACAACCCAGGTCGAATTGCTCGCGTCCTACTGGACCATTTCAGGAGGGTTGCCGCACGCCGACCGGGAATACAGCCCGTACGATTTCAAGGATCGCGTGGAAGCGGTGTCGCGAGCCGGGTTCCGCGGATTTGGCATCTGGCACTCCGACCTCGATCATGTGCGAGAAAAATACAGTCTGCGGGAGATGAAGCAGATTCTTGATGACAACGGGATTCGCCACGTGGAACTGGAATTTCTGGGTGACTGGTTTCTTGACGGAGAAAGAAAGAAGCAGTCCGATATCCGCAAACAGAAATTGTTCGAGGCGGCGGAAGTTCTTCGCGCCTACCATGTGAAGGTCGGGGACTTCTATCAGGAGAAGAGTACTCCCGAGCGTCTCGTTGAATCATTTGCCGTTCTGTGCCGCGAGGCGGCAGATCACGGCACCAAAATCGGTTTCGAGTTGATGCCGTTTGCGATGATTCGCACGCTGGGAGAGTCGCTGGCGATGGTGCAGGGGGCGGGGCAGCCCAATGGCGGAATCGCCTTCGATGTGTGGCACATCGCCAAGCTCGGAATCCCTTATGAAGAAGTAGCCCGCGTGCCCCTGCAGCACGTAATCAGCGTGGAGCTGAACGACGGGACTTGCGAGTGTCCCTGGAGTCTTCACGAAGACACAATCAACCATCGACGGTTGTGCGGTGAAGGGGAGTTTGACGTGAGGGGCTTTATCCGGGCAATGCAGAAAACGGGATATCAGGGGCCGTGGGGAGTCGAAGTCTTGTCGGAGGAGTTGCGCAAGCAGCCGCTCGCCGAGGTTGTTCCGCGCGCATTCAGCACGACCATGGCGCAGTTCCAGTGAGAAGGTGCGAGCTGCCAGCTACGCTCATGAACATGCCCGAAGCTCCACAATCTTCGAAAAGTTGGATCTGGCCCGATTCGCTTGACGCCATGATCGCCGCGCCAAAACATCATTCGGTCTTGCTGGAAGACAACTGTGTCCGGGTGCTTCGCACTACGATTCCTCCGGGCGATATCGTTCCGCTGCACACCCATCGCTGGGGTGGAGTCGCTTACATCGAGAGCTGGAGCCATTTCATCCGGCGAGGAGAGCGCGGTGAGATTCTTTTCGATAGCCGTCAGGCGGGAGCGCCGCCAGCGGTTCCCTGTGCGCAGCGCATGCAACCCTTGCCTCCGCACACGGTCGAGAATCTCGGGCCGCTGGAGATCAGCATACTGATCGTCGAGCTCAAGGATTCTCGATGAGCGTTCCCGGTTATTGCCGGTATCCTCGCGGTGCCCACGTGTATTCAGCGATTTCGAGTGATAGACTCCGGGCGTCCATGGCGCGCATCCGGCAATTTCCCGATTCCACTCGAAGGAGAGAAATACCCGGGCCCAGGTTTTCTTGCGCAGCGGTACTGATCGGCTGTGTGTGCGGGGTCGCTCTGGTGGCAACAGCGCGAGCTCAGCTTTCCACTGGTGTGAAAGTCAGCGACGCGCGGCTTGTTCACGCCGACGATCAGCCGGGAAACTGGTTGATGCACGGCCGCACTTACAGCGAACAGCGATTCAGCCCGCTGAAACAGATCAACGATCACAATACCGCCCGGCTCGGTTTGGCGTGGTACTTCGATCTCGACACCAAGCGGGGACAGGAAGCGACTCCCCTTGTGGTCGATGGCGTGATGTATTTTACGAGCGCCTGGAGCAAGGTGTTTGCGGTGAATGCCGCTACCGGCGCGCTGTTGTGGTCCTACGACCCGAAGGTGGCCAAGCAGTGGGGAGTGAACGCCTGCTGTGACGTGGTGAATCGTGGTGTCGCGATCTGGCAAGGCAAGGTTTATCTCGGAGCGCTCGATGGCCGGCTCATCGCGCTGAATGCCGCGAATGGTAAGCCGGTATGGATGCAGCAAACCACAGATCCGGAATGGCGCTATACGATTACCGGCGCGCCGCGCATCGTAAAAGGAAAAGTCTTGATTGGCAACGGCGGCGGCGAGTTTGGCGTGCGTGGCTATGTCTCGGCCTACGATGCGCTCACCGGCAAACTGGTTTGGCGCTTCTATACAGTCCCCGGAGATCCCACCAAACCATTCGAGCAGCCCATTCTGAAGGAAGCGGCGAAAACCTGGAGCGGCGCGTGGTGGAAGAACGGCGGCGGCGGCGCGGTTTGGGACGCCATCGTCTACGACCCCGAACTGGATCTTGTCTACCTTGGCGTCGGCAATGGCGGCCCTTGGAATGAGAAATTTCGCAGCCCCGGCGGCGGCGACAATCTGTTTACCTGCTCAATCGTCGCGCTCAAGCCGGATACCGGTGAGTATGTCTGGCACTATCAGGAGGTTCCGGCGGACGATTGGGACTACGATTCAGACGAGCAGATAATCCTTGCCGATCTTCCGATCGAGGGCAAGACGCGAAAAGTCATCCTGCATGCTCCCAAGGACGGCTTCTTCTATGTCATCGACCGTGAAACCGGAAAGCTTATTTCTGCGTCTCCTTTCACGTTCGTTAACTGGGCAACAGGGATTGACCTGAAAACCGGCCGTCCGATTGAGAATCCAAAGGCACGTTATCCAGACGGCGATGTGCCGCCGATTGTTCCCGGACCTGCGGGCGCCCATAGCTGGCATCCAATGTCGTACAGCCCGGTGACTGGGCTCACGTACATTCCGGTTAATGACGTAGGATTCGATTTCAAGTCTTCCGACGATTTCAAATTCAGCAAGCTGGCGCCGAACTACGGAATCGACATGCTGGCCGCGGGCATGCCGCAAGACCCGAAGATCAAAAAGGAGATTCTCGGCACTGTAAAAGGAAAGCTGGTGGCATGGGATCCGATTCGGCAAAAACAGGCGTGGAAGGTTGATCGTCCGGGACCATGGAATGGAGGGACGCTGGCCACCGCGGGGAATGTGGTTTTTGAAGGCGCTGCCGGCGGACGCTTTGAAGCTTATCGTGCCGACACAGGCGAAAAGGTCTGGTCGTTCAATGCGCAGACGGGCGTGATTGCAGGGCCGGTGAGTTATACCGTCAAGGGTGAGCAGTATGTGGCGGTGCTGGCGGGATGGGGAGGAGTTCTTCCGATGGCGGCGGGCGAGGTTGGTTTCAAATCAGGACGGATACGCAATATCAGCCGCGTGTTGGCATTCAAACTGGGAGGCAAGGCGACCTTGCCGCCTCTGCCCGAACTCGAAACGCCGCGCCTGAATCCGCCCCCATCCGCCGCCAGCGCAACTGAGATTCACCAGGGCGAGGCTGTTTACCAACGCTTTTGTTCGGAATGCCACGGCGATGTCGCGGTCAGCGGCGGTCTGGTTCCCGATCTTCGCTACTCCGAGTTTCTGAAGAATGATCGCTGGTTCGCTATCGTGCGCGGTGGGCTGCTCCAGTCGGGGGGAATGGTGGGATTCGGGAAGGAAGTGTCGCAGCAGGATGCGGCAGCCATTCGCAGCTACGTCATTTTCCGCGCGAACGAGACTCTGAAACAGGCGGAGGATGCGCCAAAAGCAAGCGAGCAGCAAAAAAGATAAAATTCTGTCGCCAGGAGGGAATCTTGTATCGAAGTGATGTCGTCGGGAGTCTCTTACGTCCGTCCTATCTGAAGGAAGCGCGCGACCGGTTCGCGTCGGGAAAGCTGGCTGACGCCGCGTTCAAGGAAATTGAAGATCGGGCTGTCGACGAAGGCGTCGAGCTGCAAATTCGCGCCGGCATTGAAATGATCACCGACGGCGAAATGAGGCGCTACGCATTCTTCGGCCACCTCATCGACGCCGTAGAAGGCTTCGACAAGTACGGTGGCTGGGCGATCCCCTTCAAGAACGACAAAGGCGAGAAGATGGTCCTGCCTCGCCCGGTCGTGGTCGGAAAACTCCGTCGCAGGCACCCGCTCTGCGCCGAAGAGTTTACCTACATGCGCGCCCGGACCAGGCATCCTTCCAAGACTGCGATCATCAGCGCGCAGCAGGCGGCGGCCTATTACGACAACAAGAAATCTGCCGGAGCGTATGCGAGTGTTGATGCTTACCTCGCCGATCTGGTCGACATCCTGCGCGACGAAGTTGTGGAACTGATTCGGCTGGGCTGCACTTACATCCAGATCGATTCGCCGCAATATACTGCGTTGCTCGATCCCGACCTGCGCGAAGGCTATCGCCAACGCGGCAATGATCCCGACCGCCTGCTCGATCTCTCGATTGAGATGGACAACGCGGTGATAGGCGACCATCCCGGGATCATTTTTGGACTGCACCTCTGCCGTGGAAACAACCAGAGCAGGTTTTATGCGGCCGGCGACTACGGGCCGATCACGCGCGTCTTCCGCAAAACAAAATTTCATCGCTTTCTGCTCGAGTATGATGACGAGCGTTCCGGCGGTTTTGAACCGCTTCGGCAGGTGCCGGAAGATCGTACCGTCGTGCTCGGGCTGGTAAGTTCCAAGAAGCCGCAACTGGAAAGTAAGGACGAGTTGAAGCAGCGGATCGAGGATGCATCGGCTTACATTCCGCTTGAGCGCCTGGCGCTCAGTTCGCAGTGTGGTTTCGCGTCGACCATCGAAGGAAATCTAGTGACAGCCGCCGACCAGGAAGCCAAGCTGCGACTGGTAGCAGAAACGGCGCGGGAAGTGTGGGGAAAGCCGGCTCCAGTAGAGAAGACCGCCTCGCGCTAATTAATTGTCGACGGACGCATTCTCGACCAGTAGCGCGATGCCCTGTCCGCCTCCGATGCACGCCGAGGCCACGCCATAGCGCAAGCCAGACTGCTTCAGCTCTCGCGCCACCGTGACGGCCAGCCTGATTCCGGTAGCCGCCAATGGATGCCCGATCGCAATCGCGCCGCCGTTGACATTGAGCTTCGTCCGGTCCAATTCAAGCTCGCGCTGGCAGGCAAGCACCTGCGCTCCGAAGGCCTCATTGATCTCGACTCGATCAATTTGCGACACCTTCATTCCGAGCGATTCCAATAGCCTTTTGATGGCAGGAACCGGTGCAATACCCATGATCTCGGGCGGAACACCAACCACTGCACCGGCCACCACTCGCCCCAGCGGTTCCTTGTTCTGTTTCTTCAAGTAGCTGCCCGACGCCACTAGCGCGGCAGCGGCTCCGTCCACGATTCCCGAACTGTTGCCGCCTGTTTGCACTCCACCGAACGCTGGCCGGAGCTTGGCTAGAACTTCCAGCGGCGACGGCCGCACATGCGTATCCTCACTCAATTTCTCGACACCGCGCGGCAACCTGACGCCACGGGGTGCGTAGCCCGGCAGTTCAAACTGTTCGCTGATCACAGGCGCGATCTCACCGCTCAGGAAGCATCTTTTTTGCGCGGCAATGGCGCGAGCGAAACTTTCCGCCGCAAACTGATCTACATCCTCCCGCGTAATCCCAAACTGTTCCGCCAGCTTCTCGGCAGTACCGCCCATGGTCAGATTGCAGGACGGGTCCAGCAGCGCCTCCCACAGAAAGTCCTTGAATTCCACTTCTCCCATACGGAATCCGCTGCGGTGAGTGTAGGCGGCGATGGGATTGCGCGACATCGATTCGGCGCCGACAACGAGCGCGAGTTCAGCTTTCGCGAGCTTGATGGCGTCTGCCGCCTGAAGAATCGCCTCGATGCCGGTTCCGCACACACGTTGCACGAGGTGGGCGGGCACTTCGATGGGAACACCGGAGTAAAGTGCGATATGCCGCGGCAGCACATATGCGTCAAACGAGGCTTGCGCCACGTTGCCGGCAACCACGGTATCGACATCGCTAGGCGAAAGACCGCTGCGACGAAACACCTCCCGCGCCGCCTTGATGCCCAGATCGGTCGGAGAGACCAGGCCGAGAGCGGTGTTGTATTCAACGAATGGCGTGCGGACGCCGTCCACCAGCCAGATGTCGTCGTAGAAAGAAATAAGCGCCTTGTGTCCAGAACTCATACCGCCGTCTTTTCCTCGCTGGTCGGTTGAGAAGAAACAGCCAAACGCCAGAAGTTGTCCGGGCATCGGGGTCGGTGCCTTTAGATTTTCGCCCTGAGGGGCGAGGGTCTGCTTCTCGCCTCGAGACGCCGTTGCGCCGTAGCGGGCACGATGCCGCGTGCCCCACGCCGACATCAACTTGAGAATCGGCTTCAGGCTCTCGCCATGGCGAGTGAGCGAGTACTCCACGTGCGGCGGAACCTCGGCGTAGACCTTGCGATGCACGATGTCGTCCCGTTCCAATTCGCGTAGATGCTGAGTCAGCATCTTCTTTGTCAAGCCCGGAACCAGCCGTTGCAACTCGCAAAATCGGCGCGTCTTTCGTTCGAGGTGGAATAGCAAAATCGGCTTCCACTTGCCGCCAATAATGGAAGTAGTCAACTTGACCGGGCAATTTTGGTGATTCATGGCGTCCCCAGGCGGGCAGGTTACCGAAACGTGCCTACTAGCCAAATAGATACTTTTGCCTAAAATAGGCCCTCGGTTCCCAAAGGATACCCGATTTCTTAGCGCCTTGGGAAGCCTGACTTTTCTACAGACTTCGATGCACGACGGCGTGCGTCGAGTCCACTTTCAAGCGAGGCGAGACGACCATGAACAACAAACGGCCGGTGGTCATTTACGGCGCCAACGGATTTTCGGGGCGGCTGATTGCGGAATTTCTTCGCGAGTACAACGTGCCCTTCATCGCGGCCGGTCGCAGCCTCAAGCGTCTTCAGGACGTGATGAGCCGCGTGCCTGGCATTGAAACAGCCGACTACGAGTGTGTCGAGACCCAGACGGACGAAGATCTGAGCCGCCTTTTTGCGGACGCAAAAGTCGTTTGCAACACGGCTGGGCCATTTATTTATAACGGCCCGCGTGTGATCGAAGCCGCGCTGAAAGCCGGCTGCCACTACCTCGATATCTCGGGCGAGCAGACCTGGGTGCGCCGGGTGTCGGAACAGTGGGGAGCGAAGTTCGCCGAGCGCGGTCTGCTGGCCGCTCCCGGCCACTGCCTTCATGTCTTCCGTGAGCGATGCCGCCGTGCGTCTCTGCCTTGAACAGAACCCCGGCATCGACACACTGGAAGTCCTCACCATGTTCAAAGGCAATCCGACCTTCGGTTCGACGCAAACCATATTCGCCGTCATTCAGACCGAGGCTTGTTACCTGGAGCAGAACCAGTACAAGCCATGGCCACGCGCCACGCGCTATGACGTGGTCGTGCCCGGCGCCATTCAGACGCAACTCGCTCTGGCTTGGGGCGGTTTTCCGCATCCCGTGTGGTATAAAGACCATCCGCAGGTTGCCAACGTTCGATCCTTCGGCGGATTGCTGGACCGCCAGATTATGGAAGGTGTGGCGGCGACCGAAAAAATGTTCGAGGAACAGATTCGGCCTTTGCCTCCTGCCGAACAGGAGAAGAAGCTGGCCGAAATGGCGAGTGCGGTAACTGGAGCGACTCCGCCGCGCGAAAACCTGCGTGAGCACCGGACTATTGACGTAATCGCCGGTCGCGGCAACACTGGTGCTGTCGAGTGCGTAGTGTTTGGCACCTGCTGCTATCGGCAGACCGGATTGATGCAGGCCTTCGCCGCGCATAACCTGGTTCATGCGGCGCCGCGCAAAGTGGGGTTTGCGTCGGCGGCCGAGGCGTTTGGAGCGCGCGAAGTTCTCGGTGTTCTGGAGAATCACGGGCTATCGAAAGCGAGGATGTCATGAGTGCGTCCACCGTTTCTTCATGCTCAGAGAATGCGGGGTCCCCGACTTGGCGTCGCCTTCGCTCGGATCTTTGAGGATGACAGTCATGAAAAAATCATTACGACAGTGAAATAGGCAACACCAATGCGGGCCATAGACTATTTCGACAAGAGCGCGGATCTCCATCCCGACCGCATAGCGATCATAGATGGGGACCGGCGCTATTCGTACCGCGAAACGCGCTCCTTCAGCGAACGGATTGCGCGCGGCCTGTGGGCCAGCGGCTTGCAGCGGGAACAGCGCGTCGCGATCTTCTCCCACAATCATCCTGCGGTTTTGTTTTGCATGCTCGGTATGTTGCGCGCCGGCGCCGCCTGGGTTCCGGTCAACTTTCGCAATGCCGCCGATGCCAACGTGGAGTTTCTGAACTACTCCGAAACGTCATGGCTCTTCTATCACAGCCGCTTTCAGGAGCAGGTTGATGACATCCGCAGACGGGTTCCCGCCATGCGCCACTTCATTTGCATCGATGGCCCGGCCGAGGAGCACGATTCGCTGGCGGCATTTATGGAGCGTGACAGCGAAGTCACTGCTCCGGAATGGGGCGACGCGCACGGCAATCTCGAGCAGTTGATGGGCCTGGTTCCCACGGGCGGAACGACCGGGCCGGCGCGGGGAGTGCGCGTCACCAACCTGGCCTGGGGAACGATGACGGAACTAGCCATGCGTTACTGGAACTCGGAAGACCGCAATCCCGTGTGCCTTTGCACCGCACCGCTGTCGCATGCCGCCGGAACGGTTGCCTTCACCATATTCGCCATGGGCGGAACCAACGTGGTGCTGCCCGGCTTCGATGCGGGGCAAGTGCTCCAGGCCATTGAACAGTATGGCGCCACACACATGTTTCTCCCTCCGACAGCCTTTTACTCGATGCTCGCTCATCCCGACGTGGGGAAATTCGACTACTCGAGCATGCGCGTGTTTCTACTGGCCGGTTCCCCAGTTTCGCCCGACAAATTTAAAAAGGGCGTGGAAGTCTTTGGACCGTGCATGTGCCAGTCGTATGGCCAAACGGAAGCGCCGATGATTCTCACTTTTCTGGACGCGCGTACGGTGCTGGCAGCCACGCGCGGAGATCATCCTGAACGCCTGCGCAGTTGCGGCCGGCCCACCGCTGCCGTCCGTGTCGCTATCCTGGACGAGAATGGGCACATTCTTCCCCCGCACCAGCCAGGAGAGATTGTGGCGCGTGGCACGCTGGTTTCGGGAGGCTACTTCAATCTCCCCGAAGCCACCGCCGAAATTCGCCGCTACGGCTGGCATCACACCGGCGATGTCGGCTATATGGATGAAGACGGTTATGTATACATTGTGGATCGCAAGAAAGACATGATTATCAGCGGTGGATTTAATGTGTATTGCACCGAGGTCGAAGCCGGCATCATGGCGCTCCCGCAGGTGCAGGAGTGCGCCGTGATTGGCGTTCCCGACGAAAAGTGGGGCGAGGCGGTCAAGGCGATCGTCGTATGCAGGCCTGACGACACGCTAAGCGAGGCTGAGGTCATGGCCCATTGCAAGGCGAAGCTCGGCAGCGTGAAATCGCCGAAGTCGGTGGAATTTTGGCCCGAGATTCCAAAGACCCCGGCGGGTAAACTTGATCGAAAGGCAATGCGCAAGCAGTATTGGGCAACCGCGGATCGAGAAGTCCACTAATACAAATGCACCAGGCTGTGAGAGGCATCTCCATTATCACCACTTTAAAAGTTCCGAAAACCGGCGGAATTCCCACCACCAAGGTCAGCGTGTTGCGCTGGCTAAAGCGGGAAGGCGATCCCGTGCAAGCGGGCGAAGCCGTCGTTGAATTAGAAACGGACAAGGTCAGCTACGAACTGGAATCGCCGACAGCAGGAACTCTGCTGAAGATTCTCGCTGAAGAGAGTTCCCAGGTTCCGGTTGGAGGACAACTCTGCCATATCGGCGGGTCAGGTGATACCGCGCCATCCAAGGAGTGATGCTATGACAACTAGTCTCAGCAACGACCGTCTCATCTGGATCTACATCCAGATGGCTCGCATCCGCGAGTTCGAGGAGCATGTGAAACGCACCTTCCTCGAACATCCCGGCGCCATGCGCGGGCACACGCACCTCGCCGACGGCGCGGAAGCCTCCATCGTCGGCGCCCTCGCCACCCGCAATCCCGAAGATTTCGTCATGCCGACCTATCGCTGCCACGGCCAGGCCATCGTGGTTGGCAGTTCGCCGAGAAAAACGATGGCCGAGCTGTATGGCCGGAAAGATGGACTGTGCAAGGGATTCGGCGGATCCATGCATCTCGCCGATCCGGAGCACTACTTCCCGGGCACATCAGCGATTGTTGGGCAGAGTATTGCCCACGCTGCGGGTGCGGCGTTAACGGCTCAGGTCAAGAACACCGGCCAAATTGTCTATTCATTCTTTGGTGACGGTTCCAGCAAGCAGGGAGCGTTTTACGAAACGCTCAACATGGCGGCGGTGTGGAAACTTCCCATCGTCTTCATTCTCGAAAATAACGAATACCAGGCCTACACCCATGTCAGCCTCGAAGATGCCAACGCCGCGGCGGGAGATCCGCTGTCGAAGAAAGCAGAGGCCTTTAGCATTCCCGGCGTCACCGTCGATGGCACCGACCCCTTGAAGGTTTATGCCGAAGTTGCGAAGGCTGCCGAGCGAGCGCGCGCCGGCCACGGCCCCACATTGATTGAGTCGAAGTTCTATCGCCTGAGCGCTCACGGCAACGCGATCACCGTCCCGCCTGTGCCGACGCAGTTTCCTGAGCACGAGGCCATCGGCGTCTACGGCAACAAGGCGGAGTTCAAGGCGGCCAAGGAAAAAGATCCGCTGCTGCTTTTCCGCGCGCAGTTGCTGCAAAAATCCGTGCTCACCGAAAACGAACTCAAGCGAATTGAAAACAACGCACGCGCTGAGATGGATGATGCGGTCGCATTCGCGCTTGCCAGCCCGCTGCCTGCACCCGAAGAAGCCCTCAACTATGTCTATGCCTAGGAGAAGCATATGCCACGGGAAATGATGTATGGAGAAGCCATGGCGGCGGCCATCGCCGAAGAGATGCAGCGCGACGCCAGCGTGATTTTCTACGGTCAGAACATGGCCATGACGGATCGCGATCCGATGCTGAAAATGTTCGGGAAAAGCCGCGTGCGCATCGCGCCCATCTCTGAGACGGCGGAGATCGGCATTGCCGTGGGGGCCGCGATCACCGGCCTTCGTCCCATCGTCGAACTCTGGATGAGCGAGTTCATGCTCGTGGCCATGGATCAGGTTCTGAACGAGGCTCCTCGCCTTCGTTACATGTCGGGCGGACAGGTAAAAGTTCCGCTGGTTCTCAAGGCCGGCTTTGGATTTGCCGCCGGCTGGGCGGGACAGCACTCCAATTGCCTCTACCACACGATGATGGGCATTCCCGGATTGAAAGTTGCCGTACCTTCTACGCCGGCGGATGCCAAAGGGTTAATGGCGGCCGCGATTCGCGACGGCAATCCCGTCATGTATCTGCACCACTACATGCTGACGCTGGACACCGGCGAGGTGCCCGAAGGCGAATATGTCATTCCCTTTGGCGTTGCGGACGTCAAGCGGGTGGGCAGTGACGTAACGATCGTAGCGACCGGTTGGATGGTCAAGAAGTCGCTCGCCGCCGCCGAGCAACTCGCGCGCGGGCAGATCAGCGCCGAAGTCATCGATCCGCGCACGCTCGCCCCGCTGGATATTGACACGATCCTTGCATCCGTCAAGAAAACCGGAAGGCTGGTGCTGGTGGATCAGGCGCCGCGTCACTCTTCCGCGGCAGTCGTGATCGCCGGAGAAGTTGCGGAGAAGGGATTCGAACACCTGCGGGCGCCGGTGGTGATGGTGACAGCGCTGGACGCCTCCGTTCCGTATAGCGAGCCGATGGAAAATTATCTCCTGCCGAATGAGGAGAAAATTGCGCAGGCCGTGCGGTCGCTGGTGGCCGAGCGCGCCGTACGCGTGTGAGCGACCGCTAGAAAGGCGCTAGAACGGATAGTGCCGAGGCGTCGTCTGGATCGTGATCCAGCGCAACTCGGTAAATTGTTCCACTGCCGCTTTCCCGCCAAACCTTCCATAGCCGCTGGCTTTGACCCCGCCAAAGGGCATCTGAGCTTCGTCGTGAACCGTCGGCCCGTTGATGTGGCACATGCCGGAATCGATCCGCTTTGCCACCTCGAATGCGCGCGCGAGATCGCGGCCAAACACGGCGGCGGCCAATCCATATTCCGTATCGTTTGCCAGGCGAATCGCCTCGTCCACTGTCTTAAAGCGCGTAATGGATACGGACGGCCCGAAAGATTCATCACGGAAAATCTGCATCTCCGGAGTGACGTGGTCCACGATCACGGCGGGCATGATCGTCCCTTGCGCTTCGCCTTCAAGCAGAACCTTGGCGCCGCGCGTCACCGCTTCCCGCACCAGCGCATGCACGCGATCTACAGTCGGCATTCCCACGACGGCTCCGAGCACGACCTCGCCCTTTCGGGGATCGCCACATGGCAGATTGCGAACCTTGGACACAAACTTATCGGCAAATGCGTCGGCGATTTTTTCGTCCACGATAATGCGCTCGGTGGACATGCAAATCTGGCCCTGATTCATGAATGCCCCGAAGGCAGCGGCGTTGACGGCGGCATCCAGGTCGGCATCGTCTAGGATAATCATCGGGGCTTTTCCGCCCAGTTCCAGCAGGATCGGCTTCAGATACTTTGCGGCGGTTACCGCCAGCATCTTTCCAACGCGCGTTGAGCCGGTGAAGTTCACGCGGCGCACGGCAGGATCGGCAATGAGCGCTTCGACGATTGCGGACGCGTTCGCCGGATCGTGCGTGAGCACATTGACCACGCCGTGCTCCAGGCCGGCTTCGCGCAACACTGTGCCAATCAACCGGTGGGTCGCAGGACAAATCTCGGAGGCCTTGAGCACAACCGTATTTCCGCAGGCAAGCGGCACGGCCACGGCACGCACGCCCAGGATGACCGGAGCATTCCACGGAGCAATGCCCAACACTACGCCCACAGGCTGGCGGATCGAAAACGCGAGGCTGCCCGGCACATCGGAGGGAATCGTTTCGCCCGAAACCTGCGTCGTCATCGAGGCAGCTTCGCGCAACATCTGCGCCGCCAGGTAGCAATTAAAACCGGCCCAGCCCGCGGTGGCGCCGATCTCATCCATCATGACCGTGATGAAGTCGGGAGTGCGCGCTTCCAGCAAGTCAGCCGCCCGCAACAATTTTTTGCGCCGTTCGTTTGGTCCCAGCGCTGACCACGTCGGAAACGCCGCGCTAGCGGCCGCCGCCGCCGCGCGCGCATCTTCGACGGTAGCTGCCGCCGCCCGCGTCGCCACGCTGCCAGAGATCGGATTGGCGCGCTCGAACGTAGCCTTATTCGAGGCGGCTGTATCGCGATCGGCAATCAGAAGCTGCACTTCTGTCATGGGAGCTCCTTATCCCAGCTCGAAGAATACGGTTTCGTTCGCTCCTTGTAGAGCAACATTCCATTCCAACACACCGGGGCGTCCGCTGACCGGCCGAGCTATCAAAGTGGAACGCCGTTCGGGTTCTACCAGGTTGAGAATGTAGTCTTCGGCATTGCGCGGCTCGTTCGCGAAATAGATCCGCGTAACTAATCGGATCAGCAGACCACGCATCAAGATCGACACCAGTAAATGTGGCGCCTGATCCTTGTCGTCAGGTCCGGGCACCGGGCCGGGCTTGATTGTGGTAAACCGGAAAGCTCCATCGTTATCCATGGGCACTCGACCGTAGCCCGTGAACCCCGGTTCCAGAAGCTTTGGTTGCGTGTCTTCCGGATGCGCGTACTTGCCCTGCGCATTGGCTTGCCAGATTTCGAGAATTGCATCCGGCACGGGTACTCCGTCGCCATCAAGAACACGCCCCTGGATCGTAACGCGCTCTCCGGAGACTCCGTCTGGGGCAAGATTAGTCTGATCGAGCCATCGTAAGCCGATCTTGAAAAACGGTCCGACAGTCTGCCAGGTGGTCGCCCGCAAACTCATCTATTCCTCCATTGGGGTTGCATCGCGCCCTCGCAAAATCAGGTCGAAGCGGTAGCCCAGGGCATGCTCCGGCATCGTCGTTTCCCAATCAAAGACCGAAATCAAGCGGCTGCGAGCTTTTTCATCGGCCGTGCAATTGAAAATCGGATCGAACGGAATCAGCGGATCGCCGGGAAAATACATCTGCGTGACCAGCCAGGTTGCGAACGAGGGTCCGTGGACCGAGAAGTGAATGTGCGCCGCGCGCCATGCGTTGTAGTGGTTCCGCCATGGATATTCACCGGGACGAATCGTAACAAACCGGTACTCGCCTCGCTCATTTGTCATCGCCTGCCCGCAGCCGGAGAAATTCGGATCGAGGGGCGCGTCATGCTGATCGACATCGTGGCGGTAGCGCCCGGCCGAATTCGCCTGCCAGATTTCCACCAGCGTATTCGGCAAAGGGCGCGCGTTTTCATCAAGAACACGGCCGCTGACAATGATCCGTTCTCCGAGGGGCTCGCCGGAATGCTGACGCGTCAAGTCGCAAGCCTTCGGATTCACAATCTCGGGCCTGAACAACGGCCCTGTCACCTCCGACAGCGTGAACGGAATCCGGACCAGGGGTTTGGTGGGCGCACGCTTGCAAGAAGATACGTACGGCGGATGAAGATGCTCCGGCTGCGTCCCGGGATACAGCGGACGGTAGCCAGCGATTCGCTTCATGCTTAAGTTCCCCCACACTACAGTTGCGCGCAGACCGCCTTGGTTTCTGTGTACAGTTCAAGCGCCTGATGTCCCGATTCCCGGCCCCAGCCCGACTGGCGGTAGCCCCCAAATGGAAGTGCCGCATCGAACACGTTATAGCAATTGAGCCAGACCGTGCCGGCGCGCAGCTTGGCGGCCACTTTGTGCGCGGTGCTCACGTCGCGAGTCCATACCGCCGAGGCAAGGCCATACCGCGTGTCATTGGCCGACTTCACAATCTCAGCCGGATCGCTGAACGGAATGGCGGTGACCACCGGACCGAAGATTTCTTCGCGCACGACTTTCATTTCGGGACGCACATCCACCAGGATCGTAGGCTCGACGAAATATCCGGGGCCGGCTATTTTGCTTCCGCCCACCGCCGCTCTGGCACCGTCTTTCATTCCTGAATCCAGATACCCGCATACTCGTTCGAGTTGCTCCTGCGAGACCAGCGGACCGAGCCTTGTTGCGGGGTCGAGGCCCGGGCCAATGGTCATCTTTTTTGCGATGTCCGCGACGCCCCCGACCACTTTGTCGAAGATGCTCTTGTGTACAAACAAGCGCGAGCCGGCGGCGCAGATTTCACCCTGGTTAAAGAAGATCGCGTTGGCGCTTCCGGGAATCGCGCAGGCGAGATCGGCATCGCCAAATACGATGTTGGGGCTTTTCCCGCCGAGCTCGAGCGACACTTTTTTCAAATTACCGGCCGCGGCAGTGAGAATCAGACGGCCAACTTCGGTCGAACCGGTAAAAGCGATCTTATCGACATCGGAGTGCGCGGCTAGCGCGGCGCCGACCGTCTCGCCATAGCCGGGCACGATGTTGACAACTCCCTCGGGAATGCCGGCTTGCTGGATCAACTCCCCAAGACGCAACGCGGTAAGCGGAGTCTGTTCGGCGGGTTTCAACACCACCGTGCATCCCGCAGCCAACGCCGGCGCCAGTTTCAGGGCGGCCATAATCAGCGGGAAATTCCAGGGAATGATTTGGCCCACCACGCCGATCGGTTCGCGTACGGTATAGGCGAAGTACTTCGCGCCGGGCATCGAGATCGGGATAGTGGTGCCTTCGATCTTGGTGGCGCATCCCGCCATGTAACGGAAATGTCCAGCGCAGGTCGGGACATCGACGATGCGCGAGAACAGCAGCGGCTTGCCGTTATCGAGCGTCTCCAATTCAGCCAGTTCTTCGTGGTGCTCATCGATGAGATCGGCAATCTTCCAGAGCAGACGAGCGCGCTCGGCCGGGAGCATCTCGGGCCAGGGACCTTCATCGAAAGCTTTGCGCGCCGCTCTCACCGCGCGCTCAATGTCTTCCCGGTCTCCTTCGGCAACCTTCGCCAGCACCTCCCCGGTTGCGGGATTGTACGTGTCAAAGGTCTTGCCGGAAGCAGCGTACACCCACTCTCCACCAATGAGCATCTTCCGGGGCTGTTTCAGGAATTCGGTGACATTGCTGTGAATTTCAATTGAAGGAGCAATGGTTGCCATGAGTTTGACCCCCTAAATCGCATACTAGAGCTGGCTAGAACGCGTTATTGTGGCCCATTCTAGCCGAAAGCTTCCCCTGCGCCACACGGGTACTTTACGGTAACCGATTTCAGTGCGTACGGTTCCACTCCACCACCGCCGTCACTGCTCTTGCCTGCTTTAGCGCCCCCGTCTTCTCGACTCTGACGCGGACTCGGCTGACGCGCGGTTCGCTCCTTACCGAGTCCAGGATCGCTCTTGCCATCGTCTCAATGAGGCAAAATCGTCGCTTTTCGATGGCCGCAAGAACTTTGTCGCGCACGTCGCGGTAATCCAGGGCCAGCGCCAGCGAGTCGGCGCTGGGCTGCTCGTATTCGAATTCCAAGTAGACCGGAATCCTCCTGCGCTTCTTCTGCTCGCGGGCGTGCGCGCCCAGGTACGCATTCACCAACAATTCTTCGATGCGCACGCGCACCTGGTTCGAATTGCGCCCTCTAGATGCTTTCTTCAACTGAATTCACGCATGTTCCTAATCGCGCTAACGACGGCGCTCCTACTCGAATATCACCGTTTTCCGGTCGTACAAAAGTATCCGATTTTCGATGTGCCAGCGCACCGCTCGTGAGAGCACCACTCTTTCGAGGTCGCGGCCCTTTTCGACCAGATCCTCGAGCGTATCCCGATGCGAGATTTGCGCCACTCCCTGCGCAATAATCGGGCCGTCGTCGAGCACGTCGGTGACATAGTGCGCCGTTGCGCCGATCAACTTCACGCCGCGCTCGTATGCTTGCAAGTGCGGCTTGGCCCCAACAAAAGCCGGTAGGAATGAATGATGAATGTTGATGATCTGTTGCGGGTAGCGCCCGATGAAATCGGACGAGAGAACCTGCATGTAGCGCGCCAGCACGATCAGATCGATCTCATACTGGCGCAACAGTTGCAGCTCCTGGCGTTCCGCCTCCACTTTATTCTCTTTGGTCACCGGAAGGACCCAAAAGGGTATGCCATAAAAGTCGGCATCCCGCTTGGCGTTGGGATGGTTGCTCACAATCATCGCAATGTCACAAGCCAGCTCTCCGTTGCGCTGCCGGTACAGCAGGTCAACCAGACAGTGATCATGCCTGGAAACGAAGATCGCGACTCGCGGCCGGCGGCTCGAGAGTACGACTCGCCAGTTCATGGCGAATTCTTTCGCGATCGGTTTGAACTTCTCCGGGAAGTCTTTCAAGTCCAGTTGGAATCCATCGAGTTCCCATTCGATGCGGGCCAGGTAGAACCGCTCCGCGCCCGCCTGGTGCTGCTCGAAATGCAGAATGTTTCCACCGTGACGGAAAATGAAATCAGCAATGGTGGCGTCGAGTCCTTTGCGGTCCGGACACTGAATTAAGAGAATGGCGGAATTTATCAAGCTCTCTCCCGCGACAGCGCCGTATTTTCGGTTGACGACACATTTTGAGTTGTGCGCCAACCCTCGGCATACGAGGTGCGAGCGACTTCAGAATACGGAACTGGACTGACGGTGGCGCGAATTTCGGTCTGCACATGGCGCTCCACCGTCGGCTTCATGGAACCGCCTGATTCCTCTCCCCACACCAACGTCACCTCGGTTCCCGGTTCACTATGGGCTTGATCGAGCATCGCCAGCGTGAGCATCTTGCCCTCATTGGCGCTATAGCCGCACCAAGTTGAGATTCCAGCCAGTTTACCTTCCCGAAGAACTTTGTCGTACGGCAATGTCGAATACACCGCGGACGGAAAATCAAAATATTTCGCCCGTTCGCTCTTTTGGAACATGGTACTGATCGCATGCGTCACGTCGTCGCTATGCAACGCAAGCGTGACTTTTTTTCGGTACGGCCGGTTGGCAATTCTCTCGAGAGCTTCTCGGCCAATGAAATCGTGATCGAACTTCACGATAGGCCCATAGCCAAGATCATACGGGGTCAGATAGTAATCTTCGATGTTTTCGGAATCGAAGCTGCCGCCGAGCGATGCGATCGCCTCGTAGCTATTCGCGGGCAGCCACTGCCGGTAAGGTTTCATTTTCTCCCCGGAATAGATCGCCGGCATCGGCGATGGAATCCACCCCGATTCGAGTGTGTTCGAGGAATAGGCTCTCGCCCCGACTTGCCGGAGACCGTACTCCAAGCCGGCCTCGACGACCGCGGCTCTCACCGCGTCGCCGTCCTCCCACGGGCCAAACAATTCCAATCCCGGTTGTCCCGCCATGCCATGACGCAATGCGCGCACGTCGCGCCCCGCAATGTTGATGGTGGTCATGTTGAAGAACTTGAGTTCCGGCGCCGGCTTACCGGTCACCTTTTCGATGACCTTCATCGCATTGGGACCCTGAACCTGATAGCGATACGCTTTGCGGACGATAGGGCCCGGCCGGGCAGCGGATCGCTCGTCGCGTTCGAGCTTCGCATTGTAGCGGCCGGTCTCGCAGTGGTATTGAACCCAATTATGGACGGAGGGACGCCCCACAATATTGAAAGAGTCTTTGTCGAGATAAAAAAGAATCACATCACCGATGACATACCCGTCGTAATTGCATGGCACAAACTGCTTGGCCTTATTCGGTTCAAAACCCTTGAAGCTGTTCACGCCGAGATCTGACAGAAGCCGGAGCGCATCCGGACCCTGCAAATACATATCAGTCATGTGGTAGGACTGGTTGTAAAGTACGCAACTCTGCTGCCAGGCGCACTGCTCGTCTCTCCAGTTCGAGAACTCGGGCGGAACCACCGGATAAACATAGGGGCCGGTCTGCGAGTTTCGCAGCAGTCTCACGGGACCGCCTACGGTTTGTAACAGCTCTTCCAGGCTTTTATTCACCACAAACGCTCCTCTGACGAACGAGGCGTTTTGGTATTCCGTTACCCGGGGGAACGCCAGCGCCGAATCGCAGAGGGATTGTATACAATGACTGAAACGTCGTCAATAAATAGCACCATGAAGCCCGTATTTTGTATACAGTTAATCGCGGAGGATTGCTTGTGGTCAGCGAAGTTGTTAACATTCGCGGACCATCCCCCGCTCGCCGGCGCAACTGACGAGATTGAATGGGTAAGTCAGATTTTTGCTGATTCCGGCAAGTTCTCGTTCGATAGCATTTCGTTCGAGAGTAGCGCGCCAATCGGACGGGACCTTCAAGTTTGCATACAAATTATGGCTGGCAAGAACTCACGAGTAATCGTAAAGATTCGCGAGATGATCCTGCAGGGCGAACTGAGCCCAGGTCAGCGAGTAAGAGAGGTTGAGCTAGCCAACAAGCTTGGGGTCTCCAGAACCCCGGTGCGTGAATCCTTGCCCATCCTGGCGCGCGAAGGAGTGCTGACCCAACTGGACACTCGAGGCTTCGTGGTGCGTGCGTTCACCGCACGTGACATCATGGACGCGATTGATGTCCGCGGCGTGCTCGAGGGACTGGCGGCACGCATGCTCGCCGAACAAGGACCGCCGCGCCGGCTCATCAACTCGCTGCATGATTGCCTGCACGACGGGGACGAGATTTTTTCCAAAGGTCACCTGCTGGAATCCGACGAAGCCCGCTACGGCGAAATGAACAAACAGTTTCACGGTCTCATTGTCGAAGGAGCCGGAAGTAAAGTGCTGGCCGAAGCGATTGCATACAACACTCGGATACCATTTGCTTCCGCGCACGCTATTGCCTTCGATAAAGTGGACCTTGCTCACATGTACGAGTTACTGCGCTACACCCACCGCCAACATCATGCCATCGTGCAGGCAATCGAGAATGGGGAAGGCACCAGGGTGTTCGGGCTGATGTACGAGCACGCTTACGCCACAAGGGAGAGCATCAACCTGTCGCGCGCGGCGTTAAGGTTCGGCACGGACACGCAAGAATCTGCCGCTTTCGAGCCGCGGGGCAAATCGATTCGCTAGTGGAATTCCTGCAGGGGAGCGTTTCTTCAGCTTGATCAGGATTTATTCCGCGATTGCCGACGCAGATCGAGTTCTGGTTCGCCACCGATTGCCTCCGCAAGCGAGCGCCACGAGAACGAATGCTCGTCGAAACGAAGGTTCTTCTCCTCCATTTCCATGACCAATCGTTCCTGCCGCTTCGCCGTCGCCAATGCCATAGTCGGCTCGATGCCAACCACCTCCAAAGCCTGTGCGACTTCACGCATCTCGACAGCCCGCCGGCTGCCATGTTGGGCGACCCGGCTGATCAGGTAATCCGGCAACTGGTCTGTCCAGCCAAGGCCGGGATAGGTGGCGGCCAGGGATTGGAGCACGGCATCTTCCGCGCCATATTGCCGCGCGGCAAACAGGCATTCGACAGTCAGCGCCTCCAACCCTTTCATGATCACGCTGCGGCACATCTTCACTGCCGAGGCCACTCCGATTTGATCGCTCAAGGCAGTCGCATTCATCCCTATGGATTGAAGGCGCTCGGCCGCTTCCACCGAATGCGGCCCGCCCAGCAGCATCGGTACTCTCAACCGCGGAACTGGAACTGCTGCCATAACGGCCGCTTCTACAAACTGCGCCTTGCTTGGCTCGATGCGGCTCGCGACCTTGCGCTTCGTGTCGGGCGAGATCGAGTTGAGGTCCAGAAACGTCTGCCCGGGGCGAAGCATCGGTCCCGAATCGATTGCAACCTCGAGCGCTGAAGAAGCGGTCACGGCCGAAATCACAAGGTCCCGGTGGCGCAGGCAGTCGCGCAGGTTCTCGGCGGCTATGACTCCGCAATTCTCCACCTTCGCCAACATCTGCTGCCGATGACCAGAGGAAGTGAACAGAATGTCGAAAACCGAGACCTCGATCCCCTGCTTCGCGAGATCGTTTCCGAAGATACCGCCAACTTCGCCAAAACCAACGATCGCGACTTGGTCAATCGAGCGCGCTGTCATGCTACGCATGCTCCAGCGTTGCCATATCCGCTGCGGGAAGCTTCGATGTCGCGCCATCCCAAATTCTTGTGGACACGAGAACATCTCCGCGGAATAGTGCACGTGCCGTCCGAATCAGACTGGAGCGAACCACCTTCAATCCATTGCCGCTCGTGGAATCGACTTCGATCTCGAGCGAAAACTCGCCACTGGGATGCTCCACCGACAACTGCTTCACCGTGCCTTCGCGCGCGGAAACAATGCCAGAGGCGACCGAACCGGGCAACACACAAGCAGTTCCCACCGTGACCGCGCCGAGAACTCCGATGGCGGCATGACATTTGTGTGGAATGAAAGTGCGCGTCGCCAGGTCGCCACCATCTCGAGGCGGTGCAATCAAGCGTCATTTTTGGAACTACCTTCGACCGCACATCGCCCAAACCCATGCGCTCGCCAGCCAGTACGCGAACTTGTTCCAGCCGCCGCTTGAATTCCTGATCACTATCGAGCTGGGCGGGAGTTTCGTAGCCGGATTTTCCGAAATCTGCTGCACGCAGCACGACCACCGGCATGCCGTTATCGATCAGGGTTGCGTTGATACCGTCGAGTTCGTCGAGTGCATTGCCTGTCGGCAATAAGGCGCCGCACACCGACCCGGAGGTATTGAGAAAATCAATGCGAATCGCCGCCGCCGTCCCAGGCACGCCGGCGATTGCAGCCTCTCCGTCATAAGTGACCTCGCCGCCCGGTGTCGGCACATGGGCGACAGCCGTGTTTCCAGTGTTCACCATGTAGATCCTGACCGGCGTAATTGGATCGCGCCCCCGCACGAGGCCCCGCTCAATTGCAAACGGTCCCACGCCGGCCAGCATATTCCCGCAGTTCGGCGTGACGTCGACGAGCGGCCGATCGATCGCAACCTGAGCGAAGAGATAATCAACATCGATGTCCGGCCGCGAGGAACGAGAAACGATTGCCACCTTGCTGGTCAGGGGGTCGGCGCCGCCAATCCCGTCGATCTGGCGCCCATCGGGAGATCCCATAGCGGCGAGCAGCACGCGATCGCGCAACTCGACCTGGTACGGCAGATCACTCGCCAGGAAGAAAGGTCCCTTGGACGTGCCGCCTCGCATCAGCGTGCATGGAATGCGGGTTTGCGATGGTCCGGCCAATGCGATGTCCTCTTACGAATACTTGAGGTTACAAATACTTGAGACCGAGTTCGGCGACTTTCGCGCGTAAGCCGTAGATGTCGAGGCCCAGATCCCCACGCGCCAGCCGTTCGCGGGTTGCTTCTTCTTTGCGAACCCGCTGTTCACAAGCGGCGACGACCTCGCGTGCGTCGGCCCGCCGCACGACGACAACTCCATCATCATCGGCGACCACGATGTCGCCGGCTTCAACCATCGCGCCGGCGCACACCACACTCACGTTCACCGATCCAAGCGCGGACTTCACGGTTCCTTGCGAACTGACGGCGCGACTCCACACCGGGAACTTCATTTCTGTTAATGAGCGTACGTCGCGGCATCCTGCGTCGATCACGAGTCCCTTTACTCCATGGGCGCGTAAGGACGTCGCCAGCAATTCACCAAAGTAGCCATCGGTACACGGTGACGTTGGGGCCACAACCAGGATGCTTCCCGGCAGGCACACCTCGACCGCAACGTGAATCATCAGGTTGTCACCCGGCGGAAGAGAAACCGTGACTGCGGCGCCGGCCGTGGAAGCTCCCGGATAAATTGGGCGCATGTAAGAGGCAAGGAGGCCGCAACGTCCTTGTGCTTCGTGGACGGTCGAGACGCCAAATTTTTCCAGCGCCGCTACCGCATCGGCCGGTGGCTGCTCGACCTGCCGGATCACCACCGCTTTGTTCATGCAAGCTCCTCCGTCACCTGCGGAAAGACGCGCTGGTACGCTTCTCCATACTTGATATTCTTGTTCGAATTGCGCGAGGCCTGCACGCCGCGCTGTAACGCGACCCGCTCATAATATTGCCAGAGATGTTCCTGCGCGCTCATTTCTTTGAAGGCCGCATATTTCTTCGGCCATACGGGAGTGATATCGAGCAGCACCTGCGGCTTCCATTCGCACTGCTCGGGCTGATGCGGCTCGAACAGAAATACCGGTGGCGCTCCAATTACCGGTGTGCCCGGCTCGTGTCCGTGCGCTTGCGCCACAACACGAGCTTCCTGTGCGATGTGCGAGGCCAGCGGATGATCGAAGTTATATGGGTCCTTGAGCGAGTGGGTGAGAACGAATTCCGGGCGAATTTTCCGGCACAGCGCCGCCAGCTCGTAAATAGTCTCGTCATCGATGCGCATCGGGTAATCGCCTACGTCAAAGAAAATCGTCTGCGCGCCTAGAATCTCCGCTGCCCGAATCGCCTCTTCTTTTCTTTTCGCCTTCACTTTTTCGATCGTCATTCCCGGTTCGCGCCAGAGTTTTGCGGATTCCCCGCGCTCACCAAAGGACAGACACACGACGGTGACTTCCCAGCCGCGCTCGGTATAGAGCGCGATCGCGCCGCCGGCTCGCCACACAAAGTCGGCAGAATGCGCACTGACCACCAATGCGGTTTTCCTGTCAGACACGATTCCACCTTTGAATCAGGGCTTTCAGAGCGGCCATTCGTTTATTTCTTCGTGCCAGCCGCAACTTCCACCGGCGGCGTTCCATAGGTATGAAAGGATTCAATCGTTTTCAGACCCCACGCCTGACCCTTCTTGCGTTCGGCCTCGCTCCAGCGAATCGGTTTCCAATCGGGAGCCAGAATCAGGCGCGCTCCAGCGTTGGCGATTTCCACTCGATTGCCGCCCGGCTCATACACGTACAAAAAGAAAGTTTGCTGGATGGCGTGCTTGTGCGGACCGGTCTCGATGTAGACTCCGTTCTCCAAACAGATATCGGCCGCTAGCAAAACTTCTTCCCGGCTGTTGACGGCGTAAGTAATGTGATGAAAACGTCCCGGCGTGCCGGTGTGGTCGCGCGTGTAGGCGAAGTCGTAGCTCTTGTTCGTGCACGTCATCCACATCGCGGCTTCCGAACCGTCATCGAGCACGATTTGCTCCGTCAGGCGAAAGCCGAGATACTCTTCAAAGAATTTTCGATTGGCCGCAATGTTGACAGCCAGGCCGTTCCAGTGGTCGAGTCGCCGAACATTGATGCCGCGTGCCGGAAATCGCTGCGCCTGGTTTTTCAGAGCAGGTCGCAATTCCGGCGTCGCTTGATACCACTGCGTCTCGTAATAAAGTTCGATGTTGTGGCCGTCGGGATCTTTGCACAGAAACGCTGGACCATGAGCCAGATCGCCGTTGCTCCAACCGATGTCGAAACCGGATCCCTTGAGTGCCGCCACCCGGCGCTCCAGCGCCTGTGGGCTGCGAGTGCGATATGCGACGTGACCCAAGCCTGGCAACTTCGATGCCGTGAGCTTTAAGGAATGGCGTTCGTAATCGTCATAGGCATGCAGATAGACCGAGTCGCCTTCTCGACCGCTTTCGGTCATCCCCATCACGTCGACGAAAAACCGCAGGCTCTCTTCCGGTTTTGGAGTCAGCAACTCCAAATGGCCCAGATGAGCCACATCCATCAGCGGCTCATTTTGCATGCATCACCTCTACCGCGTGCACCCGACCCTGGTTTTGTTTTTACGGGTACGCGACCGACCGCCCTATACCGGGCGGGCCATCCCAAGCCCGTTGTGCCGCGCTAGTTCGGCACGTTAAGCACACGCAACAATACCTCTCACTTTTGTGGTTCGCTGTCAAGCAAAGGCGTTCGACTTTCCCCTCTACGTTGAATACACCGCTGTCCCAAAACATCGCTCTTGACAATCGTCCGTCGAAGTGATGAAAATGCTGCACAACGTTCAGTATACTGAACATCAGGTCTGCATGACAGGGATCGCCACCGCTCCGCTCAGTATCGCCGATATGCTGCGCGGCTATTCGATTGAAGTGAATCCGAGCCAGCCGAAGGTTCTGGACGCGGCGGTCGAACGCCTCGATCGTGGCGCAGAGGTTTTTCTCCCGTGGATTCCGGGGGCGAACCCGTTGGATGCAGTCGCACCCGCGGCAAGGCTCAGGCGCGCCGGCCTTATCCCGGTACCCCATGTTGGCGCGCGCCATTTGGAGAGTGCGGCGCAACTTCAGCAATTCGCGGCGCGCCTTGCGGGCGAGGCGGGCGTGGATCGGATTCTGGTTATTGGCGGGGATCGCGCCAAACCGGCCGGTCCTTATGACTCGAGCCTGGCGGTCATGCAGACCGGCGTGTTTCAAAAGGCGGGCATTACCCGCATGGCGGTGGCGGGCTTTCCCGAAGGCAATCCGAACATCTCTGAAACGACCCTGGAGGAAGCGCTCGCGGCGAAGATGAAGTTTGCGCGCGAGGCCGGACTTCAGCTTTCTATCGTCACTCAATTCTGCTTCAAAGCCGATCCCATTGTTCAATGGTTGCGGCGGATCCGCTATCGAGGCATCGAGATTCCCGTTCGCGTGGGGCTTGCTGGGCCTGCTGGGATTATTACGCTGGCGCGCTATGCGGTCCAGTGCGGAATCGGCAACTCAGTGCATGTGCTGACCGAGCATCCGTCATTCGCGAAGCTTCTGACCGAAAAAGGACCTGAGCCCATCATACGGGAGCTGGCCACCTCGCTACGCGACGAAAAAGTCAACCCTCTCAGCATCGCCGGCCTGCACTTCTATGTCTTCGGCGGATTCAACAAAACGGTTGACTGGATCAATGCGGAACGGGCTCACTAGTTAGCGCTCCGTTCACGACTGAGCCGTGCGCCAGCCTTTTGCATAAGTCTCACGCGCAACTTTCGAGTACGGCACCGGGCTGACGGTGGCCCGAATCTCGAGCTGTTTATGACGTTCGACCGTGGCCTTTTTCGTGCCGCCACCCGGCTCGCCCCACACAATTGCGACTTCCGCGCCCACTTCGATGTCCGGGTTCACGACACCCAGTGACAGCATCGAGCGTTCGTTGTAGCTATAGCCGCTGAACATCGAGAAGCCGACCGTTTTCCCGCCCCTCACTACTTTGTCGTACGAAGAAGAGGCATAGTTCGACAATGGCAAGTCGATGTACTTATACATATCTCCCATTTCGAACATCGAAGCGAACACCTTCAGCACGTCTTCGGAGTCCCACGCGAAGGTTACCTTCTTTCGTTGCGGCTTTGCTTGCATCTTTTCGAGCGCTTCTCTTCCGATGAAGTCGTGGTCGAATTTGACGAACGGCCCGTATCCGAGGTCATACGGTGACATGTAATAGTCTTCGATGTTGTCGGACTCGAAACTTCCGCCAATCGATCCTGTGGCTTCGTAGCTAGCAGCCGGCAGCCATTGTCTGTATGCCTTCATCTTTTCGCCTGTATACACTGCCGGTAGAGGCGATGGGATCCATCCCGACTCCAGCGTGTTGGTGGCATAGGCCCGTGCGCCGACTTCGCAAAGACCAAAGTCCCGGCCTGCGGCGACGATGGCTGTCCGGACTTCTTCGCGCTCTTCGTATGGTCCCCAGATTTCCAGTCCGGGCGCGCCCGCCATGCCATGGCGAAGCGCACGCACCTTGCGTCCGGCGACATTGATGACATCCATGTTGAAAAATTTGATCTCCGGAAGCGGGCCGCCGTTCAGCTTCTCCAGAACTTGCGGAGCATTGGGCCCCTGGATCTGATATCGATAGCAGCTGCGAACGACCGCTTTCCCCTTCGGATTCGAGGGCGATCTCTCGTCCTTTTCGATCTTGACGTTGTAGCCGCCGGTCTCGGCGTGAAATTGAATCCAGTTCGCCACCGGCGCGCGACCGACGAATACCAGCCGGTTCTCCTCCAGATGAAAAAGAATGCCATCGCCAATCACATATCCGTCGTAGCTGCAGGGAGAAAATTGTTTAGCGCGATTGACGGGAAACTTGGCAAAGCTGTTGGTGCCGAGATAGGAGAGCATTTTGAGCGCATCCGGACCCTCCACGTATACATTCGCCATGTGGTGAGACTGGTCAAAGAGCACAGCCGTCTCCCGCCACGCCCGTTGTTCGTCTCGCCAGTTTGTGTATTCGGAAGGGACAACCGGATAGACGTAAGCTCCGATCTGCGAATTGCGCAACATGTTCACCGCATTCCCGGCGGCTTGCAACAGATCCTCTAAGCTCTTCTCTTTCATCCCCGCTCTCCTGAAAATCCTCGACGACGCGTCGTTCAGTATACGGAACCTCGCAAACTTTGCAATACCGGAAGGGAAACCCACACAAGCCCACGCCCAGCTAAAGTATGCAATTATTGACAAGGTTCAGCCGAATGCATACCCTCCCTATTTCATTCGGAACGGGAGAAGCCGTGGATTCTCAATCAAAAGTCGTCGGTTTCCGCGAGACCGGATCCGTCGGTATCATCCAGATCGATAATCCTCCAGTCAACGCTCTCAGCCACGAGGTGAGGGCGGGTCTCGTCGAGTTCCTCTCACAAGCCGAGAAAAACCCTCGCATCAAAGTTCTACTGGTTATGGCAGCCGGCAATTTGTTCAGCGCGGGCGCGGATCTCAAGGAATTTGACGGTCTAATCAAAGACCCCACCCTCCAACAAGTGCAGGCGGCCATCGAAGCGGCTCCCATCCCGGTCGTCGCTGCCATCCAGGGATTGGCGCTCGGTGGCGGCCTCGAGCTCGCGATGGCGTGTCATTATCGGTTCGCGCACAAGGGTGCGAAACTCGGTTTGCCTGAAATCACTCTGGGCATCGTTCCGGGGGCCGGCGGGACCCAGCGTCTGCCACGGCTCATCGGTGCGCGCCCAGCGCTGGACATGATTCTCTCTGGAGCGCCGATCGGAGCACTTGAAGCAAAGACCAAGGGACTCGTTGATGAAGTCGTCGATGGCGACCTGCGCGAGCACGCTCTGGCCTTTTGCGAACGACTGGCGGGTGAGGGAGATGGCCCACGTCCAACGTGCAAACGCACTACACCAGCCGATGGCCTCGACGAATCTGGCATCGCCGAAGTCTTGCGCGTTCACGCCCGTACCCTGAAAGGACGAACGACCCAGGGTTTGGTGATTGAGGCAATCAAAGCGTCGACCCTGGCGTTTTCCCAGGGCATCGAGATTGAGGCAGCGCTCGCGCAAGAATCGCTCGCCAGCCGCGAGAGCCAAGCACTTCGTCACATCTTTTTCGCAGAACGCGACTCGAGCAAAGTGGACGGTATCTCGAAGCCTGCCGACCAACCGGAAATCAAGCGGGTCGCAGTGGTCGGGGCGGGAACGATGGGCAGCGGAATTGCCGTTGCCTTCGCCGATGCCGGACGAAAGGTAATCCTTGTCGACAATACCGAGGCTGCCCTTGTCCGGAGCCGGGAAATCATTCGCGCTACCTACGACTCGAGCGTAAAGCGCGGGCGCATCGCACGGGAAATCGCCGAGGAGCGCATGGCGGCAATCAGCAATAGTGCAAAGCTTGCCGATGTCGCCCAGGCCGATCTCGTCGTCGAGGCGGTATTCGAAGTCATGGACTTGAAGAAGGAAGTGCTGTCCAGCCTCGATCGCCTCGTCCCGGCGGAGCGCGTGATTGCGACGAATACCTCCACTCTTTCTGTCACCGAACTGGGGCGCGCTACGGCCCATCCCTCCCGAGTGCTGGGAATGCATTTCTTCGTTCCCGCGCACGCGTCGAAGCTGCTCGAGATTGTGCGTGGCCAGGACACCGCCCTTGAAACGTTGGCGACCGCGCTCCACGTTGCCAAGCTGTTGAGGAAAGTTCCTGTGGTATCGGGGGATGCATTCGGCTTCATCGGCAATCGCATGATGCTCGACGGCTATTTTCGCGAGGCCGAACAACTCCTTCTCGAAGGCGCTTCGCCGCTCCAGGTTGACACAGCATTGGAGCAATTCGGGTTCGCCATGGGACCGCAGCGCGTAACTGATCTCGGTGGAAACGATGTCGGGACAAAAGTGCGCCTCCAGCTCTATCAGCGTGAAAGCCGCCCGGATCCCTACTTCGTCATCGCCGACCGGCTCACGGAACTCGGCAGGCTCGGCCAGAAGACGGGACGCGGTTTCTACCGGTACGAGGGCGGTGGTCGCGAGGCGCTGCCGGATTCCGAGGTGATCCCATTGATCGAAGGTCTTGCGGCGAAACGAGGCATTGCCCGCCGCCAGATCAGCGGCGACGAAATCGTGGAACGCTGCCTTCTCGCGCTGATCAACGTGGGGGCAATGGTTCTCGATGAAGGCATTGCGGCCCGTGCCGCCGACATAGACGTGGTGTGGACTAGCGGCTACGGTTTCCCGCGGCATCTCGGCGGGCCGATGTTTTATGCTGACACGCTGGGCCTGCGTCACGTTGCCGATCGCATCCGTTACTATCACGAGAGGCTTGGGAACTATTGGCGGCCTGCGGAACTGATCCTGCGATTGGCGGCAGAGAATTCGAGTTTCGAACAACGGGACCGGCAACGGGAAACCGTCGGCCCCAGGGCCGCACCGTGAAGCCACGCACCTGATGACGAGGTGTTAAGAATCCATGCTCACGAATCGAGAAACAATACGCATCGAATGGGGCGATTGCGACCCGGCCGGCATTGTCTATTTCCCGCGTTATGTGGAGTATTTTGACCGGTGCACACGGGCCCTGTTTGAGCGCGCCGGCTTTTTCAAGCGCGACATGCTGAAGAAATATTCGATTGCCGGTATTCCCGTGGTCGACATCAAAGCGCAGTTCATGATTCCTTCGCGCTATGGCGAGGACGTGGTCGTTGAGTCGTCCGTCAGCAAATGGGGAGACAGCAGCTTTGTCGTGCGCCACCGGCTGATGAAAGGAGAAGCGCTGGCGATTGAGTATTTCGAGACGAGGGTCTGGGTTGCGCAAGTGGGCGAAGATCCCATCAAGTTTGAGGGTCGTTCGATTCCGCGGGAGGTAAAGGACGCGTTCGGCGCTATGCCACCGGCGGAATCCCCTAAGTGACGCTCCTGCACTTTCGCGCGTTTCTGGAGAATCGAGAAGCCTCAGAAACTCAATTGAGACGGTCAGCGCAGGCGGGAAGGGGTATTTCTCGTTCCGGCGAACTCGCGATCCAGCGGCGCGCGGCTTTCTTCGTTGTTTAAATGCACGAATTTCTTCAGGAGACGGAGAAAGACCTTCCGTTCTTTCTTGTCTAACGCCTGCAGCAATCGACGACTCACGCTACGGCCCGAGGGGTTGAGTTTTTTCACCAACGCCGTGCCTCGCGGCGTGAGCTGAAGCAGGCGAAAGCGCTTGCTCTTGCTCGGCACGATCCGTTTGACAAGTCCGCGTCGTTCGAGGCGCACCGCCAGATTCGCGGCGGTTGAAGTATCGATCGCGCATAACCGGGCCATCGTTACCTGATCGATTCCAGGATTGTCCTGGAGGACTCGCAATGCCGCATATTGAACGGGAGTTACCTTGTAGTCGAATGTCGAATGGAAAATCGACACGGCGATCTGTTGGGCTCGCCGGATCAGGTGCCCAGGCTGGTCGTACAAATCATTGGAGAATTCGTCGCCGCGTTTTGGTGCGCCGTTAGCTGACGATGGAACACTTCGCTTCATGCTGAGATCGGTGAGGTTGGGCGCGGGAAAGCCCTTGTCAGGCTCGATTTCGAAGTTTAGCACAGCCCTTGCACTCGCAAACTGCATCCGTTAAGCTGCGGGCATTCAGTGTGCTTAACGTTTCCCAATCCGTACTAAGCGCCCCGTTCCGGCCAGTCCGGTTCTTTGCGCCCGATGTCGAACTGGCCCGAAATACAGACGGCAGCTTCCTCATGCGATCAGCCGATCCGCTATCGGACTACGACAATTGCATCGGCGACTGGCTGGATCGCTGGGCCCTCGAGGCTCCCGATCGCGCCTTCCTCATCGAGCAAATCGAAGGTGGAGAGCGAACCATCTCGTACGGCGAAGCACGCCAGTCGGCGCTGACCATCGCCGAGGGCCTGCTCGGTTTCGATCTCGGACCAGAGCGGCCGCTCGCTATTCTTGGCGGGAACAGCATCGACTACGCGTTGATCAAGCTGGCGGCACTCTATGTCGGTATTCCCCTGGCCCCGATCGCTCCCGGTTACGCGCTCCAGAGCGTCGACTACCTAAAGCTGGCGCACGCTTTTCGTGTGCTGACACCAGGGATGGTAATCGTCCAGGATGGCGTACTGTATCGAACTGCTCTCGAACACGCGCTCAAGGACGATATTCCCGTTCTCGCCCTGTGCAATCCATCCGCGGGCATGGCCGGCCTTGCTTCGCTACGTGGCAATGGCAGCCGCCAGGATGCAGTAAGCGCAGCAGCGGCCCGCGTCGGCCGGGAAACCGTTGCGAAGTACATGTTTACTTCCGGCTCGACCGGCATGCCCAAAGCGGTGATCAATACGCACGGCATGCTTTGTGCAAATGCGCAGATGAAGCGGCAGGTTGCGCCCGTGCTCGCCGATGAGCCTCCGGTGATGGTGGACTGGGCTCCCTGGAACCACACAGCCGGCGGCAACAGCAATTTCAACCTCATCCTCCACAATGGCGGCACACTTTATATCGATCCGGGGAGACCACTTCCTGGACGCTTCGACCCGAGCCTCAGATTGTTACGCCGGATCGCGCCGACGATTTACTTCAATGTGCCCCGCGGCTATGAAATGCTGATCCCTCACCTCGAGGCCGACCGGGAATTCAGCGCTCACTTCTTCCGGCATATCAAATTTCTGTGGTATGCCGCCGCATCGATGCAGCCCTCGACGTGGTTTGCGCTCGAGCGGCTGGCGGTCGACGCCGTCGGAGAGAAAATTCTCACGGTCACCGGTCTGGGCATGACCGAAACCAGTCCCATCGCCCTCTTCGGCAACTTGTACGCGACCGGCCCCGGCGTGGTCGGCATACCGGTAGCGGGATTGGAACTCAAGCTCGTGCCACACGACACTAGTTATGAAGTCCGCTATCGCGGCCCCAACGTCACGCCCGGTTATTGGCGCGATCCTGCAGCTACCAAGGCTGGATTCGATGACGAGGGCTTCTTCGCTTCAGGCGACCTTCTGAGCTTCATCGATCCGGCACAACCGAAGTCTGGACTTCGTTTCGATGGCCGAATTAGCGAAGATTTCAAGCTGACCTCCGGCACCAAGGTGAGCGCCGGGAAACTGCGTCTCGATGCGCTGGATACTCTCCGCCCGCTCGCCAATGAGGTTGTAGTCGTTGGCGCTGATCGCGAGGATGTGCGCATTCTGGTCTTTCCCGACTGGGAGGCTTGCGCCGCCACCGCCCGTCTAAACGGAGATGCCACACCGGCGCAGGTCGCCTCGAACCCGCGGCTAAGAGCCGTTTTGCTGGAACGGCTGGAAAAACTTGCCGCTGCTGGAACCGGCAGTTCCAACCGCATCGTTGCGGCCTTGCTGGTTGAAGTTCCGCCCTCGGCCGCGGCGGGGGAATTGACGGAAAAGGGCACCGTGAACAGTCGCGGTCTACAGCGGAACCGCCCCGAACTTCTCGACATTCTTTTCGGAGATGCAGACGATCGCGTTCTGCGCATCGGTAACGAGGGGCCAACGCGATGAAGGCGCGCAGGTGCGATAGTCAGCGTTGTTTGCAAGCTTGCATTCATGCGGGACGCAAGTTCCGCTAGACTTACGACGTCTTTGGCTCATCCCAAAGAGGAACCGAAGCGGACAGGAGATCAAATGGCAAGATTTGTGCTCGTGCACGGCGCCTTCTGTGGAGCATGGATATGGGGACCACTGATGGAATGCCTTGAGGCGGTAGGCCATTCCGTGGAGGCATTCGATCTCCCCGGCTTGGGCAACGACAAGACGCCTGTAAGCGAGGTCACCCTGGATGCCTGTGCAGCCCGACTTTGCGCGGTCCTGGCAAGTCATTCCGAGCCGGCGACCGTGGTCGGCCACAGCATGGGCGGTATTGTCGCTACCCAGGGAGCGGCACGCTGTCCACATCGCATTGCGGCACTCGTCTATGTAACTGCGTTCCTGCCCAAAGACGGCCAGAGTTTGCTCGACTTGACGAGGCTTCCGGAGGGAGCGGGCGATCAGGTCCAGGCTAATATCGCCGTCGAGGGAGAGCCTCCGGTTGCAACCATGCCGCCCGAGGCCTCGGGGCCTGCGTTGTATGACTGTTGCCCAGAAGATGTGGCTGCCTGGGCAATCCGCCAACAGCGCCCGCAACCGGTCGCGCCCTTCGCCACACCGGTATCCATCCCGCGGGGAGCCATCGACGGCATCAAACGGTACTACGTCCTCTGCACGCGGGACCGCGCTCTGGCGCCAGCGTTGCAGCGAAGGATGATCGCCGAGAATCCGTGTGCGGAGGTGGTCGAGCTTGCCGCCGATCACACACCGCAGTTGTCGATGACCAAGGAACTGGCTCAGATCCTTCACCGGTTCGCGGCGTCCTCAGCCGCAGATGAAGTGAAGCTCGCCGCTAGTTGAAGGGGATCCGGCGGCCCTAGAGATTTGCGGTCCGCGGCGGAACTCCGAAGGGTGTAGATTGTAACGGCCTTGTGGGGAGGCCACGAATGAGCACAGCAGTTAAAACCAAGCGCTTTCCGCTTCCGAGTTCGCTGGAGGTGGTGTCGGGAACCGAGCGCGCGCAGTCGGCTTATCCCTACTACATGCAGTTCAGCAAAGAAGACGACGGGCGCTTCTGGTTCTACAACTCCATGCATTTCCCTGAGCCGATGTGCCTCTTCGACACCATCACCGCCGAGGCCGCCTACTGCGCATTAGGCGCGAACAACACCCGCGTACATTGCCTGCCGACGACGCTCGGCATCGATTATCGGATTATCAACGGCCGCATCTACATCGGCGGTAACGCCGTCACTGATCCTGCCGAGATTGCCCGCCGCACCGGGGAGTTCAAGCAGCGCGCCTTCTATTACTACGAAAACTGGGAGCGGCTCTTTGACCATTGGAAAGACAAGATGATGTCGCTGATCCGGGATGCGGAGAAGCTGCCCCAGGTTGAAATCCCTGAATTCGAACCCTTGCAGCACGTTCACGCTGGCCGTGGCATTGCATCCAACCACTTCCTGCTCGATACCTATCAGAGGACCCTCGAAGGGTATTTTCGGATGTGGCAATACCACTTCGAGTTTCTGCTCCTCGGGTATGGCGCCTATCTGACCTTCTTCGATTTCTGCAAGAAAGCGTTCCCGGAAATCAGCGATCAAACCGTGGCCCGCATGGTGGCGGGCATGGAGGCGGAGATTTTCCGTCCGGACGACGAACTCAGAAGACTGGCTGTGCGCGCCATCGAACTAGGCGTCGACGACGAATTCCGCAAGGATGCCGCTCCCGACGATATCATCGAGAATCTCGAAGGGTCTGACTCTGGCAGGACGTGGCTGGAGGAACTCGCGGTCTCGCGCGACCCCTGGTTCAACATCAACGTCGGCGACGGCTTCTATCACTACCACCGTTCATGGAACGATGACCTTTCCATGCCCTTCGCGGCCCTTCCGGGATATATCGCGAACGTGAAAGCAGGCCAGCGCATCGAGCGCCCGATTGCGAAACTTCTGGCGGAGCGTAAGCAACTGATCGAGGATTACCGCGAGCTCCTGAATACCGACGAGGAGCGCGCTGCCTACGATCAGATGATCGGTCTCGCGCACCGCGTCTTCCCGTACGTCGAAGGCCATAAATTTTATTGCGAACACTGGTACACCAACCTGTTCTTCAACAAGATCAGAGAGTATGGGGCACTGCTGGCCGGGCACGGGTTCTTTCAGGATGCCGAAGACATTTTTCATCTCACGCACTACGAAGTGGAAACAGCGATCGTCGACATGATGACTTCATGGTCCAACGGTTCGCCGCCGCGTGGTCCGGCGCGCTGGCCCGCCATCGTGAAAGAGCGGAAGGCGGCCATCGCCGAATGGGCGAAGCACGACACTGCACCCGCGCTCGGGCCCGTTCCGGAAGTCATCGACGATCCCGCCATCGTCATGCTGTGGGGTATTACCCGCGAGAATCTCGATGCCTGGCTGTCAGCCGGCGATCAGCCGGATTCCAACGAGATCCGGGGCTTCGCTGCCTCCAATGGCGTGGTTGAAGGGGTGGCGCGAGTGGTGAAGTCGGTCGATGAAATCGGTCGTCTGCGCCAGGGCGATATTCTGGTCTGTCAAGTCACCAACCCCTCTTGGGCCTCGATCTTCCAGAAAATTTCTGCGGCTGTCTCGGATATCGGGGGCTCGATGAGCCATGCCGCCATCGTGGCGCGGGAATTTGGCCTGCCTGCGGTCGTCGGCACGGGCACGGCGACGCAGAAGATCAGGGACGGTCAGCGCATCCGAGTCGATGGCGGTCGGGGTATAGTGACAATCTTGCAATAGCGCGCGCGGTTGCACCTGGCAATTCGCGTGGACAGACTTATGATCCGGACTTATGCCTGAAATGAAAGAAACGGACTCAACGGCTCAACGCGCCAAAATGTCGGCGCCGCCTTCAACTGCCTACAGGATCGTTGACGTGCCCGAAGCCTATGCGGACGTTATCAAGCGCCATGGCGCAGCGGGAGCCTTTGTCGGTCCATCCGAACTGGAAAGCCCCTGGGTGCCTTTCGGCCCGAATGCCGCCATCCGTCATCTGCACTTCGACACTTGCCACAACATTTTCTCCAACATTCTCTGGATCAAGTCTCCCGGCGTGATCGGCACGCATAAGCACCGGGGCACCGTCGTGATGGTCTGCCTCGAAGGCAGCGCGCGCTATCTCGAGTACGACTGGGTGGCGGGGCCTGGCGGCTTCATCTATGAAACGCCCGGGCTGATTCACACCCTTGTCACCGATGATGCCAGCGGCGTCAAGCTGTTCGGCTGGATGCAAGGGCCGATCGAGTTTTACGACGAACAGGGTAACCTCGTGGAGACGGCTGACGTCTGGTGGTACATCCATCACTATGAGAGCTACTGCCAGGAGCACGGTATTCCGATCAATAAGCAACTCTATCTTTGAAACAGGGCCCGCCATGCGCTCGTCTGAAAACATCAGCTGGTTCGCCGACATCGGCCTCAACGATCGCGCCGTGGTCGGGGGCAAAGGTGGCTCTCTGGGTGAATTGACTCGAGCGGGCATCCCAGTGCCGCACGGATTCGTGGTGCGCACTTCCGCCTTCGAGCGTTTTCTTGGCGTATTGGAGAAGGAAGAACCAATCCGTCCCCGAGTTGAACTCCTAGGTGTTCATGAACTTGAAAAAATCACGGCTCTTTCCGAGTCCACCCGCGCGCGCTTGGAAAACGCCGCATTGCCGGATGACTTGCAAACGGAAATTCTCGGCGCGCACGCTGACCTTTGCCGCGATCATTCTTGTAACGATCAATCCAGCGCGCCGCTCGCAGTGCGTTCATCGGCCACGACCGAAGATGCGGAGGACGCCAGCTTCGCCGGCCTGCAAGACACTTACTTGTGGGTCATGGGCGCGCGAGCGACGTTGCACTATCTGCGCTCCTGCTGGGCCAGCCTCTATTCGGTACCGTCGATTGCATACCGCCGCAAACACCAAATGCCGGAAGAAGGAGTTGCCATGGCCGTCGTCGTGCAGCGCATGGTCGATGCGCGCGCGGCGGGTGTAATGTTCACTCGCAGTCCTTTGACTGGCGACCGCTCGGTGATCACCATCGAAGGCACCTGGGGCCTGGGCTCGGCAGTGGTCAGCGGCGAGGTCACACCGGACCGCTTTGTGATCGCCAAAATCACCGGTGAAATCACAGTGCGCGACATCTCCGATAAACATGTTCAGCACGTGCCAGTGGATGAAGGCGGCACCAAAGAGGTAGAAACGCCGGATCATCTTCGCCGCGCACCCTGCCTCAGCGACGAAGAGCTGACTGCTCTGAGGGAAGTCGCACGCAAGGTCGAGCGCCATTACGGACGCCCGCAGGATATCGAATGGGCGATTGACCGCTCCGGCAAAATCCTTCTGCTCCAGAGTCGCCCCGAGACGGTGTGGTCCGCCAGGGACGCAGCGCCCGTTGCCACACCCGCCGAAAATCCGATCCACCATGTCATGAACATCTTTGGAGGACGCCAGTGAGTCTGACCGCCAAAGACGTGGCCGAGATCATGCGCCTGCTCGAAGAATCGACTTTTGACAGCCTGTCGCTCGAGATTGGCGGCATGAAGCTGAACCTGCAGCGCAAGTCGGCCAACCCGGCGTCGCGAGTTTCTCGGGCCGCCACCGCGCCCGTTTCCGGCCCGCTGCGGCCTGCGCACAAGAACTCCCCGCCCTCGGAGCCCGGTTTATTCGAGGTTCCCGCTCCCCTGCTCGGAGTTTTCTATCGCGCGCCCAAGCCCGGCGAGCCGCCATTCGTCGAAGTCGGATCCAAAGTTGCCGAGGACACGGTCATCGGCATCATCGAAGTGATGAAGCTGATGAACTCCGTCTCCGCCGGGGTGAAGGGCGAGGTGATCCAAGTATTGGCTGACAACGGCGCCGCTGTCGAATATGGCGAGATTCTGCTTCGAGTTCGGCCGGAGCTCTAAGCCATGGCAAATGTCCAACTCGTCGAAACGTCACTGCGCGATGGCAACCAGAGCCTCTGGGCCGCGCTCGGCATCGACACAGCCAAAACTCTGGGCGTCGCGCCGGCCATGGACCGCGTGGGTTTCAAGGCCGTCGATTTCACCACCTCCACTCATATGGGCGTTGCTGTGCGCTACAAGCAGGAAGATCCCTGGGAACGCATTCGCCTCATGGCCCAGGCGATGCCGAGAACGCCTCTGCAGTTCCTCTCCACAGGTTTTCGTTTCATTTCCTGGGAGACCGCCAGCCCTGAGTTCATGAGCTTGGCATTCCGGACGCTTGTGAACAACGGAATGCGCCGTTTCGCGCTCGCCGATCCGATGAACCATGCGGAGTCGAATGTCGCCTGCGCGCGCATGGTGAAGGCAGCGGGCGCCGAGTACGTGGTAGCCGCGCTGGTCTTCACCATCAGCCCGATCGACGACGACGCTCGCTACGTCGAACGTGCTCACCAGCTAGCGGCGAGCCCGGACATCGACGCCCTCTACATCAAGGACCCAGGCGGTCTTCTGACCCCGCTGCGCGCGCGTACGCTGATCCCGGCAGTGATGGCGGCGATCGGTGACAAGCCTCTGGAACTCCACTCGCACTGCACCATTGGCCTCGGCGAGTTGGTTTACATGGATGCGCCTGCATGGGGCGTCAGCGCGGTTCAGTGCGCGTCGGGTGCTGCTGCGGATGGTATTTCTAATCCGCCCTCCGAGCGCGTCGTCTCCAATCTTCGCTCCCTCGGCCATCAGGTTGACATCGACGACCAGGCTCTTGCCGAAGTCTCGCGCTACTTCACACGCCTCGCCGATGTCGAAAGCCTTCCCGCAGGACACCCACAGCCATTCGACGCCAGCTACCTCCGCCATCAATTGCCCGGCGGGATGATTGGTACCATGCGCCGCCACCTCGCTGAACAAAAGCTGTCCCACGTGGAACGAGCAGTGATCGACGAGATCGGCCGCGTGCGCGAGGAACTCGGCTGGCCCATCGTCATGACTCCCTTTTCCCAGATCGTATTGACGCAAGCTGTCATGAACGTCACCGGCAAGGAACGCTATGCCGTCATCCCCGATGAAGTCATCCGCTACGCGGTTGGAAAGTTCGGACGGCCCAACGTGCCGATTGCCCCCGATGTGATGGACCGGATCGATTCGCTGCCGCGCACTCGCGAGCTTCGTCAGGAACCTGGTATGCCGCCGCTGCCGGAACTGCGCAAACGAATCGGACCGGAACTATGCGACGAAGAATTCCTGCTTCGCGCTACCATGCCAGCCGGTCAGGTTGATGCCATGCAACCGGTGGGTACCGCGGCACGCACATACGACCCCGATATGGTTCCGGTAAAGAACCTGATCCGCCAGCTCGCGGCGCGGCGCGACATCGCCCACATCGCCATCCAGAAGTCGAACTTCAAGCTGGAACTGAGCACCAGCGAGGCGGGAGAAGCCGGCGCATGAAGTCCTCCGGCAAGACCTCTTCCCGCGCCACTAAGCTTGAGGACCTCGGGCCCATCGAGGGTTTGATGCTCGATCTCGATGGCACCCTCCTCTTGAGCAACAGTTCACTCAGCGGTTACGCGTTGCTGCCGGGAGCCGTCGAGGTATTGAACGAGTTGAAGGCCCGAGGCATTCCCTTTGTTGTGCTCACGAATGGCACGGCGTATCCCGCGGCGGAACACGCGCCGAAGCTGCGTGCGCTCGGCCTGCCCATTTCTGACGATGCTTTATTCACACCCTCAAGTGTGGCAGCGGATCTGATGCCCCGCCGCGGCGTGAAGCAGGCGCTGGTACTCGGCACCGACGGCGTCGGACATCCGCTGCGCGAGGCTGGAATTCAAACTCTGTTCACGGGTCAGGACGGAGCGGAACACGCACAGGCCGTCTATATCGGCTGGCATCCCGACTGCCGCATGAAAGACATCGAAACCGCCGTAAAAGCGATTTGGAACGGAGCGGAACTCTACGTCGCGTCTGATGTGCCATTCTTCGCTACCGCGAACGGCAAAACCATGGGACATTCTCACGCCATCGCTGCCGCAGTGCGTAAGTTAACCCGCGCGCCCATGATACTCACCGGCAAGCCTTCTCTTCACGCTCTGAGGTTCGTCGCCAGGAAACTCAATGTTCCCATGCGCCGGATTGGTGTGGTGGGCGATGACCCGCTGGTGGAGATGATCATGGCCCGTCGAGGCAGAGCGATCGGCTTCGGTGTGTCCACCGGGATCAGCAAAGAAAAAGACTGGGCGCGACAGCCCCTGAGTCGCCGTCCTCAGCGCGTACTTCGCAACCTGAAGGAACTACTTGCGTTTGTCACGGCGTCGTGAGGTTGCTGGCGGTCGTGCCCCCGCCGCCAGTCTCCCATCCGTCTCCCCTACCCATTAATTTATTTTCAGCACCTATCCGAGGCCCCTCGGCAGACCCTCTCGAACCGGTTCTGTGCGACAGTGCATACATTCCAGCGCCATCGGTTACAAAAATGTGCCCTGTAACGCAAGGAACGTATACATTTTTTACGTTGACATCGAACATTTGAAGGTGGTAAACACCTTGCCGGGTCTGGTGGGGTACTCGCAACACAAGTTCGGAGATCGGGACGCTTTTCCCGCGTCGTAGTTCGTATTGCCTCAGGAGGCGCATATGAAAGGGCATTCGACACTGCAAATTCTGTTTGTCATCGCCATAGTCTTCTGCGGCGCAACCCTGCTGTTCGCGCAAGGTGGTATCGGTAATGCGCAACTGGACGGCACCATCACCGATCCAAGCGGAAGTGCCATCGTCGGTGCCTCGATTACCCTGAAAAATACAGCTACCGGCGTCACCTACAATGCGACGTCCAACGACCGTGGCTTCTACGCGGTCGCCAACGTGCCGCCCGGCACCTATGAACTGACCGCCGCCTCCAAAGGTTTCGCCAACTACAAGCAGACCGGAGTTGTTCTGACCGTCGGCCAGACCGCCACCATCAACGTTGGGGTGAAAATCGCTTCCCAGGGAGAGACGGTGGTCGTGACTACCGAGGCGCCGATCATCGAGCCCACGCGAAGCGAAATTAGCCAGGTGGTTAGCACCGAGCAGGTTGAATCCCTGCCTATCAGCAATCGCGTATTCACCGACTTCGCGCTTCTCACTCCCGGTGTGGCCACGAGTCGCACCAGTCTCGGCACTACCTTCACCGAGTTCGAGGTCACGCAAATTTCCTTCGGTGGCATGCGTTCCTTCAGCAACGAAATCACGGTGGACGGCGCCGACTTTGTCAATTCCGCCAGTGGCATCCAGCGCTCGACCCCGCCTCAGGAATCGGTGCAGGAATTCCGCGTGGTGAACAACAGCTTTGGCGCAGAATACGGCCGGGCGATGGGCGGGATCGTCAACATCGTCACCAAATCCGGCACCAACAAGCTCCACGGCTCGCTCTACAATTACTTCCAGAACAGCGCCATGGATGCGCGCTCGCTCCTGCAGCCCGCGCCCCTCCCCCACCAATTCCGCCAGAACCAGTTCGGCGCCACCCTCGGCGGGCCCATCGTTAAGAACAAGACTTTCTTCTTCCTGAACTATGAGGGCAAGCGCAGCGCCCAGTCGCCGACTTATCCGCCCGATCTCGTCAACAACATTCTGTTGATCGACCAGGCCAAGGCGCTCATGGGACTGGCGCCGGAAGGCTGCATTGGGAGTGTGCCGCAATGCCTTCCCGGCTTCAACGGTAATCCAGCCAACATTACACAGGACCAGGCGTTTGGTTTCCTGAATGGCTTCCTTAAGACGGGCGACGACGACTCCGGCTTTTTGCGGATCGATCATCAACTCACCACGAATAATCGCCTGGCATTTCGCTACAACGTGGAAGATGTGCGCGCCCAGGGCGAACTGGTCGGAAGCACGCTCGATGGCGGCGGCATTGGCGTTCCGAGCGGCGGCCGCAATCTCTACACCCGGGACCAGGCCGTAGTCGGCACCGTCAACACCGTCCTGTCGCCCAACGTAGTCAACACCGTTCTCGTGCAATACGCCCGCCGGCACTACAACTTTCCGGGTGCCACCGGGCAGCCTGACTTCAGCATCCTGAACGATCTCGAGTTAGGCCACAACTTCGGCACCAACGATCGGCTCTATGAGACTCGCGCCCAACTATCCGAAAGCGTGTCGTGGGTTAAAGGGAATCACATTATTCGGTTTGGGGCTGACGGAAACTGGTTGAGCAGCCTTGAGAACTACCCCGGCTTTACTCCCACCCGCCTGCTTATCCCGGGAGTGAGCTGCTTCGCGAATTTCGCAGAGTACTTCAACGGCATTCCCGGGTCCGGCGACTATCCCACTGCGGGTACTGACCTCGATGCTTCCGCCGCGGGGTGCCCAGTTCCCGAGGATCACGGAGTAGTTTTTATGTACGCCGGAACGCCACTTCCGACCGATCCCAGCGCTTGCGGGGTTCCGGGGTGTACACCGACGGTCACGCTCGCCAACCCGCTCAATGGCGGTGGCTTCCCCAACTCGAACTGGGCAGATGCCTATCCACCCGAGTTTTTTAACCGCTACAGCCGACTCATTGACCACGGATACTGGGGCGGCTTTGCCCAGGACCAATGGCGGGTCACTCCCAAGCTGACACTCAATCTCGGTCTGCGCTGGGATTTTGAATCGGGATTAGCGGCGTTCGTCAACAAGGACTTCAATGCCTTTCAGCCGCGTGTCGGCTTCGCCTATTCGCCCGATTCCAAGATGGTGGTCCGCGCCGGTTTCGGCTTGTTTTTTGACCGCCAGAACCTGACATTTTTCTTCGTGCCCAATTCCCAGAAGATTGTCGCGGGTTATCAGTGCGGCAATCATGCGCCCGCCAACGTTGCGGCCATTTGCTCCGGAGCCGGAATCCAGGCTCAGGAATTTCCCAATATTATGTCCAATCTGGGGCAGTCCAGGCAGGGGTATCAGCTATTGGCATTTCCAGGCAATCAGAATGCGGCGGGCGCGGCCGCCAGCATCATACAAACGGCTGCCTACGACACTGCGTTTCCCACGGTTACCATGGCCGGCACCTGTTTCACAACCGGAGCATGCGGCATCGGCGAGGGCGGCATGGAGCATAACGCCAGAACACCCTACGCCGAGCAAGCCAGTTTTGAAATTGACCGTCAATTCGGCAGAGGCCTCGCAATCAATCTCAGCTATCTCTTCGTGGGAGCGCATAAACAGGTTCGTGGAAACAACATCAACATACCCTGCCCGGTAGGAACAACTAAATCGGCGCCCCCCACCGACCCATTACCCGAATGGGCTCCGGGTCTGGTCAATGCGGACGGTACGCTCTCGCCTTGTTCGGGTACGCCGACCCTGGGCACCGGAGCGATCGCTGGCTTAGGGCCCTTCTTTGGTGGCGCTTTAGGTTCGGGCTTGCAGACGCTGAGCGGAGGCCTTGAAGATTACAACAACAACGTTGCCAATGCCGTTTACCACGGCGGAACCCTGACCGTAATTGAGCGCGTCAAGAACTTCCACATGACTGCGAACTACACCTATTCGCACACCATCGACAACGGCAACTTCACCACTTTCATCAACCTGCCGGTCAATCAGTTCGACTTCGCTGCCGAACGCGCGAACTCCAACCAGGACGCTCGCCATCGTTTCATCGCCAACTTCACTGCGACGGCACCTACCCACGGATTGTGGCGTAATTTTGAGCTTAGCAGCATCATCACACTGCAATCCGGTCGGCCCTTCACCCTTTTCTACGGGAACAACACGCTGAACGACGTTGCGGGAGGCGCAACGGACCGCGTCGGAGGCGCACCGGTTGGCAGCTCTTGCCCCGATGTGGCCCATTGCCAGACTATGATTGCACGGAATACCTACATCGGCGACCCGCTGTATTCCGGGGACCTGCGACTCTCGCGGAACGTCCATCTTTCAGACCGGATGCAGGTGAATCTGGCCTTTGACGCCTTCAACCTTCTCAACCGCCCGAACGTGGACGAGGTAACCTCGGTGTACGGCTCTCCGGTCTTCTGTGGAACCACCCCCACCATTCCCCAGCACTACAACGATGCTACGACCCGTGCAACTCAGCGGCAAGATGCTTCGACCGCTTGCCCGAACGGCGGCATACCGGTTCCCGGTGGGAGCGTGGCGCCCACTCCGATAGGTACCGGCCTGTTCATACCGCTCAACCCAAATTCGAACTTCGGCCTGCCGAGAACCATGTTCAACGCGCGGCAACTGCAGTTCTCATTCAAGTTCACGTTCTGACGGCCCTTCCCTCCCGGCCGACTCTTTGATCAGGGTCGGCTGGGCAGTTGTTAATTATCTGGAGTCGGTCATAATCTTGCTGGTTTTGCTTGGCACGCTCGATCTCAAAGGCTAGGAGGGCTCCATGACAGTTCGCCATTCGATTTGTCTGCTCGCGACAGTGCTGGTATCCGGATTGATTTGTTTGGGTCAGCAATCAAAACCCACCATCAAGCATGAGACAGCGGCAATGACTTCGCCCAACTCAGGCAAGGAGATGTTCCTGAGTTACTGCGCGTCCTGTCATGGCAAAGACGCTAAGGGCGACGGGCCGGCCGCTGCCGCGCTCAAGCAGCTTCCCGCCAACCTGACCCAGCTGGCCAAACTGAACGGAGGCAAATATCCCGCCGACAAAGTGACCAGCGTCCTCCGTGGCCAGGCCAATTTGATGGCGCATGGAGACCAGGAAATGCCGGTATGGGGCCGGGTGTTCTGGCGCATGAGCCAGGGCCATGAAGAGATCGTGCAGATGCGCATTGCGAATCTCAACAAATACATCGAATCGCTCCAGGAAAAGTAGCTCGCGCCGGCCACAATGGGCGGGAGCGGAGCGCGATGCCTGCCGCTGCTCCCCCATGCGTTTCATCATTTCCCGATAGCGCCCTCTCAGGAATGCCAGTCTTACCGGTAATCTCTGGGCCAGTTTGCGGGCGGTCTTTAGAGGACAGCGATATTAGCCGTGTTGATGGGATTTTGAGGTGTATGGCGGAGAGAGTGGGATTCGAACCCACGTTAGAGTTTCCCCTAAACACGCTTTCCAAGCGTGCGCCTTCAGCCACTCGGCCATCTCTCCCGCGCCTTGCGAAGCGCCTCTTCTTGATTTTAGCAGCACGCGATGACCGCAGGCTTTACACCATTTCCCCCAGCAGGCACGCCGGGTTTTTACTGAGAACCGACAGCTGATAACTGACGATCGAGACCCAGCCCCTACTTCTCTTCCCCTTCGCCCAGTTGTTGCGCCAGGTAGTTCTCGTAGGTCATCTCTTTGATCATGTACAGTTGGCCTTCCAGCCAGTCGATGTGGTGCTCTTCGTCGACGAGAATCTTTTCCAGCAGTTCGCGCGACCCGTTGTCTCCGGTGGCCACGCATTGCTTGATCCCGTCATTAAGCCGCTTCACGGCGTTGTATTCGAGGTCGAGATCGTTTTGCAGCTGTTGCTTCAGGTTCTGCCCGATGTTGATCTTGAAATAGTCGGACATGTTGGGCGTGCCGTCGAGGTAGAGAATACGCTCCATCAGAATTTCGGCGTGCTGCATTTCTTCAATCGATTCCTTGCGCGTGTGCTTGGCCATTCTCCGGTAGCCCCAGTTCTCGCACATCTCGGCATGGAGAAAATACTGATTGATGGCCGTCAGCTCGGCCTTCAGCACTTCATTCAAAATCGCAATAATCTTGGAGTCGCCTTTCATTCTTAACCTCACGAGGTCCCGCGCTCGATTCCGCGGAAACCTGATCCTTTAAATTTAGGGCAATGGCCGGAACCGTTCAATCCGCACGCGATCGCGCATAGCCGCAATCGGGCGAACGATTAGCTGCGACCCCAGATTGTACTAGAAGAAAAGAATTACGGCCGTGATCCCGAGGCGGCTGCGGCTGCGGCTTGAGTTGGAGCGGCTTGAGTTGGAGCTGCTTGACTTGGAGCGGAAGTCGTTTCGGAAGCCTGCGAAGCGGAACCATTGGTTGGCGCGGCGGTCTGGACCGCACCGCCCGGTTTCTGCGCCGCATCGGATTCCTTATGAGCAACCCGATGATTCAAACAATAGAGTGCCAGTTCCAGACGATCGGCCACGCCCAGCTTGTCGTAAACCTTGCGCAGATAATTCTTGACGACCTGCTCGGTGGTGCCGACGCGTAGCGCGATTTCTTTGTTCTTCATCCCCTGCGTGACGCAGGAAACAATCAGCGATTCTTTGGGAGTCAGCTGAACCTTCGAACGCGATCCGTTGGGACGGATGGCTTGCGTGCGATAAGCCTCAAGCACCCATCCGACTGCGCGGGGTTCGAGCCAGGGCTGGCCCTCGAAAACTTTGCGCAGGCATTCCACCAGCATGTCGGGCTCAACTTCGCGCGAAACTACGGCATGCGCGCCGCGCCGGAACAACTCGAGCGTCATCTCCTGGTCAGGCTCCTGCAGCACCACCACCAGGCGGCAGTTCGCGCTTTGCCGCAGAATTTCAGAAACTGTGTCGGCCGGATTCGCCGTCAGGGCCGCCTCGAAAATCAGAATGTCGGCGGTAAACTTCTGAATGGCCGCCAGCGTCTGCCCCAGGCTTTCCGCCTGGCCTACGACCCGGATGTCATCTTCCAGCGCAAATATCTTGCGCAGGCCAGCGCGGAAAATGGCTTGCGTGTCCGCCAGAATCAGACGGATCGTGCCTTTGCTGTCCTCCGGCTGAACCACGCCTTCCGAACCCGCAACGCTCATCGCAGTGGTCGCCATCCGCCCTCGAATCCTCTGTCCGCTTCCAGCTTCGTTTCTATTTTTCTATGCGCGCTTTCCCGCTTTAAGCGCTCGTTCCCGCAGAACTCTCGTGCGTGACTCTAAGCGCCCGCGACTCTAAGCGCGCTCGAATCTGTACTCGTCGATCACGACGCCAACCCCGCGCCGCCCGCCATCTTCTTCAAAGCTGCGCACGACCCGTCCCCGGCAATCCACCCGCACGTCGGCCTCTCCGCCCACCACGTCCGCCGGAAGAGAAATCGTAAAATCCACCGCCGACCCCACCGGCACATCGGCATCCATGCGAAACAGCACGCCGTTGGCGGAAATGTTTTCCGTCTCGATCTCTTTCGCGTTCCCACCGGCCGTCGCCTTCAACGCCACCGGTAGTTTGATTGGAAAGCGCGCCGCGCCCTGCACGGCGGTATAGCCCTTGGCGTTCTTGCTGACTTCAACCACGGATTGTTTGCCCGAGTCCGACACCGTTTGCACAACCTTCCTTCCGACTCACAACTGCACCCTGCACACGGCAAAATGCACCATTTCAGGCCCGAGATTACACCCCGGTATCCACTGTGCAAAGGTTACGTAGGTCATGAAACAACTGGGGAGAAGTCTCGGTGGTACAGGGACTTAGGGACGTACAGGCAATTAATACGGAGAACTTCCGGCGAATTCGGAATGAGGACCGGAAATGACGGGTAAAAGACGAGAATTCCGGCTGACCAATTCGCCGCCGACTTAGCGCAAGCCCGGCGCGGCCACTGCCAGCGGATCTTTCTTACGCGCGATATCAATCAGCATGTGTCCGGCCTGCAAATGATCGCCGTCACCATCGCCCTCGCCCGCTGAGGGATCACTCCACACCGCCCCAACGTCGACCTTGCCGTCACTGTAGTGCGCAACCTTGGTGGGCTGCCGCCGTTCTTTGTCGACGTAAGCCTTGATAACTTGCGTGGCAACGCGCGCCGCCAGCGATCCGTGTTCCCCTTCTTCAAGCAGGGCACAAACCACGATCTCCGGATTGCGCCGAGGCTCCACTCCGACAAACCATCCGTTATCTTTAAATTTCGATGTCTTGCCCAGTGCTCCCAGCTTCGCCTTCAGCATATTGCTGATCGTCTGCGCACTCCCCGTTTTGCCCGCAATATCGATGCCCTTCAGCTGCGAGGCTGCCGCCGTCCCAACCGGGCTCACTACATCGGCCATTGCATCCGTAATCGATCTCCCAATTCTTCGGATCGAGAGGAATGCGGACATCATCCGCGCTCGTTGCGGCAGGTATGACGCCGGGCGGCAGATCGGTTGGGTTGATCACGTGTGGACGGTACAATACTCCGCCTGTCGCAATACCGCCAATGGCTCGGGCCATCTGAATCGGCGTCGTGGCTACGGCTCCTTGTCCAATGCCGACGGAGATGGTTTCTCCGGCGTACCACTTTTGCTTGAAGTTCCTGATCTTCCACTCTTCCGACGGCATTACACCGCTCACTTCTTGAGGCAAATCAATGCCCGTCTTCTGTCCAAGGCCTAATGCGGTAGCGTACTTCGCAATGCGATCAATCCCTAATTTTTCGGCCAGCGTGTAGAAGAACACGTCACAGCTCTGATAAATCCCCTTGCGGATATCCACCAACCCATGGGTCTGATGCCTGGCTGCAATCCAGCATTTAAAGTACCGCCCATAGAACACGCCGCCCCCGTTGCAGTTCACATGCATGGTCTGCGCGATGCCTTCCTGCAACCCCGCCGTCGCCATGATGATCTTGAAGGTCGACCCGGGCGCCAGTTGCGCCTGAATCGCCTTATTCAGCAGCGGGTGGTCTTCATCGGTGACTAGCTTGTTCCATTCGCTACGGGAGATCTTCACCGCAAAATTGTTCGGGTCAAACGTCGGCCGGCTCACCATCGCGAGAATCTCGCCCGTCCGCGGATCCATGGCGACAATCGCGCCGTTCTTGCCTTCGAGCGCCTCCTCGGCGGCGATCTGCAAATCGAGGTCGACCGTCAACTTGAGCTGCTTGCCGGGCTCGGCGGGAGTTTCATCCAGCCGTCCGACTTCCCTCCCCCGGCTGTTCACGATGGCGCGCCGCGAGCCGTTCTTCCCCATCAGCACGCCGTTGTATTCTTTTTCAACTCCGCTCACGCCCACCACGTCGCCCGGACTATAAAGCTCGAATTGCGGCTGGTTGAGCATGTCCTCGGTGACTTCGCCGACATACCCGATCAGGTGCGCCATGAAGCCGTTGCGCGGGTACAGCCGCCGGTGCGCCATGATCGTGTCGAGTTCAGGCAGCTCGTTCTTATGCGCCTCGATAAAGGCAAGTTCGTCAGGCGTGATGTCTTCCTTCAGGAAAAGCGGCTGATATTGCGGCAGTGAGGCGGCGTGGCGAATGCGCTGCCGGACCTCTTCCGGATTCAGATGCAGACCTTTGGCGATGGCGTCGGCGTCGGCGTTCAAGTCGCGCGCGGAATCGCGCAAAAGCAGCGCAGAAAACGAAGGATAGTTGTCGACAATAATGCGGCCTTCGCGATCCAGAATCTTGCCGCGCGGCGCCAGGATCGGAATATTCCGCACCCGATTCTGCTCGGCCAGCAGCGAATACTTGTCGCTCTGCATCACCTGCAGCCGCCACAAACCGTAAGCCAATAACAGAAAGATGAACAGTATGGCGTACTGCACAGCGGTAAGTCGAAAAGGAGAGACTTTTTCTTCGCGGCCAAACATTAAAATGTCAGGAGATCATCTCGATTCTACTCTGCTTCCAGCGTCTGAGAGGCCGCTGGCAGTCACGAAAGTTTGTAAGAAAAGTTCCCGGTTCTCAGTTTCCAGTTTCCAGTTCCCAGTTCTCAGTTCTCAGTTCTCAGTTCCCAGTTCTCAGTGCGCTGGTACCAACTGGGAACTGCCGTCCGGCCATGTCCAACCGAGGATTGAACTGATTGCTTTTTCGGGTAACAATAGAGTCTGCCTCCGAACGTCGTAATTTTGGTCAGCCGCGAATCCGCGATGCGCATCAAATCTGGGGTAGTTCGTAGTTCGTAGCTCGAGACTCGAAGCTCATTTATGCGAATCCGCAGTTTCATCATCGCCTACGCGCTCGTGCTCGCCATTCTGCTCTTCGCAGATCGCCGGCCTCATCCTGCGCCGCAGAGTGGGTATTCACACATAGTCGACTTGACGACCGGGAAAAGCACCACCGGGAAAAACGCGAACCTGCTAGCCTCAGCCGCATCGCGAACCGAAATCATCGCTCCCGGCGCGCTCATTCCCGGGACCTGGGCCGCAGGCGAGATTCCAGCGGAGCGGCTGATCGCTCCACTCGTCGTAATGGATCTGAATGTGGCCCCGCCGGCCCAGATCTCACTCGACGATATCGCCGCCTGGGAATCGAAGCACGGCGCCGTGCCCCAGGGCGCGGTAGTTGCGATTCGCCATTCAACGGCATCCGGCGCGACGGCATCGACCGCACTGCCCATCAGCAATGAGGCCGCGCAATTCCTCATGGACGCCCGCTACACCACCGGCTTCGCAATCGAAAACAGTCCCGACTTTACTGCCGACCGCACCCTCGCCCGCCAGATCGCTCTCCATGGCAACTACGTCATCGAGAGCGCCGCGCATTTGACCACCCTGCCCGCGAACGGCTCGATCATCGTAGTAGCCCCGTCCAAAGCCAAGTCCGCCTCCCCAGATCAGGTTCGCGTGCTGGCGATGGTGAGATAGAACAGTTGCCAGTTCTCAGATGGAATCTACTAGCCGGCCGCATCAGCGTTCCGGCAGATTGGGTTGCTCGAGGCTCGCGGCTCGCAACTCGATTTTTTGCGACCCCCGCTCCCGCCCGTCATCTAGCCTTCCATGAGCGATCCTCGTTATCCCATCAGCAAATTTTCGTATAGCGGCTCGGTGAACTCGGAAGAAAAAAGGCAATACCTCGACACGATCGAGCAAACTCCGGCGCGCCTGCGCGAAGCCGTTCGCGGCCTCACCGACGCACAACTCGACACGCCTTACCGCGATGGCGGCTGGACGGTTCGGCAAGTCGTGCATCACGTCCCCGACAGTCACATGAATTCGTACATCCGATTCAAACTCGCCCTGACCGAAGACGAACCGACCATCAAGCCCTACCTCGAAGATCGCTGGGCGGAACTGCCCGATTCCCGCCAGCCCATCGACGTTTCGCTCCTAATGCTGGAGTCGTTGCATCGCCGCTGGATGGTGATTCTGCGAAACCTGGGAGACGCCGACTGGAAACGCACCTTCACCCATCCGGTATTAGGCCCGATGACGCTGGAGAAGAACCTGGCGCTCTACTCCTGGCACGGCCGCCATCACGTAGCGCACATCACAGCTTTGCGGGAAAAGATGGGGTGGTAGAAAACAGCTCTCAGCCGTCAGCCATCAATAAAGTCAGAGCCTGATATCCCCAACGGAATATGGAGGAGAGCAATTAAGGGTTCCTCTGCGTTCTCTGTCTTCCTCTGCGAACCCTGCGGTTAAAGGTCTTGCTCTTGCCTTTGACTCTACTGAAAGCTGATAGCTGATAGCTGAAAGCCGCCCTACCCCATCCCCGCCTTCCAAGCCAGATAACTCATCGCCTCCCGCATCACAGTCCGAAACCGCTCCCAGCGTGAAAGCGGCCGCGATTCCGGCCGCGGCGCCAGTTCGACCTGCACGCCCTCGCGCTCCAGCAGCGCGCGAATGCGAAATACATGATAGGCGTCGCTGACCGCGATGCAGGTATGCATGCCATTCGCCCGCATGATATTCGCCACCCGCTCGGCGGACTGCGCCGTGTCTGAGCCCTGCGTCTCGGCGATCAGCGCCTGCTCCGGCACGCCACGGTGCGAAAGGTAATCCCGCCCCACCCCGCCTTCGCTGAATTCCGGATCCTGCCCCGCGCCCCCGGTCGTAATAATGATGGGAGCCCATCCCTTCGCGTAGAGCTCAAAGCCATGGTCGAGGCGCGCCCGGTACACCGGCGAAGGACGGCCCGCATACTGCGCAGCGCCGAAGATCACGATCACATCAGCTTTGCGGGAAGGCGTCTCCGTCGACGCTCGCACTATGCGCGAGCCGGTGATTCCCAAAAACAAAACCAGCGCCCCCGCCATCGCCAGCAAAAACAACGGAAGCGGACGCACCCATAAAGATTTTTTCGAAGTTAACGGATGAGCGGCGGATGCCATCTCAAATCATCATCTCAGATCGCTCTAGTCAGACCGCTCTAGGGAAGCTCGATTAAGTCCCTCGGGGTTCCCCCGTGCATCCCTGTGTACCCCGTGGTTTGCGCTTTTCGCCGATTAATCGGAGTTACCCAAAACTGACAGAATTCCCTCGCCAGCTTACGACAGAGCCTCGACAATATCCTTGGTCGCGACCGCGCCCTCGCGCAAGATCGCCCAAGTCCCATCTTCCTTAAAAAACACAATGGTCGACGCCATGTTCCGAGGAGACGGCCCTCCGTCCACAATCAAGCTAATTCGCTCCTGCAACTGCCCGCGCACCTGCTCAGCCGAAGTGCATTCCACCTCGCCACTCAAGTTAGCGGAAGTCGCCGTAATCGGTATCTTCGCCGCCCGCACCACCGCCAGCGCAATCTCCGAGGCTGGCACACGCAGCGCCACATTCCCCGTATTCGCCGTAACCTTCAGCGGCAGATGGGAAGCGGCCGGCACAATCATGGTCAGCGGACCCGGCCAAAATCGCCGCGCCAGCAAATGAAAGTCGTCGGGCAGGGGGCGCGCAAAGTCTTCCGCCTGGTCGACATTCTCGATCAAAAGTGAAAGCGGTTTGTGCCGCAAACGCGACTTGATCTCATAAACGCGCTCCACCGCCCGCAAGTTAAACGGATCGGCCGCCAGACCATAAAAAGTATCGGTAGGCATGCCCAGCACCTGGCCCGCCTGAATCTGTTCGGCGGCATATTTTATGAGCGAGGCCTCGGGCGTTTCTGCGTGAATCTTGAGGATTTCAGCGAGCACTCGGGTCCCTTCCTGCTGTCAAGAAGATGTGATCTTAGAAGCCGTCAATTCAGCTGTCGTCAGCCTGACTCCGTCGCCGCGACGTAGTCGGCAGGCTCTATCGGCCAGACTCTACCAGCTAAGGCGTTGTCGGTGTAAACACTGAAATGTACCATATATCGGGCTTGCGCCGAAGCGCGTTAAGCGCGCCAGGGTAAAGTCCGTCGCGAACGCGGGGCCTCATAATTATCCCACCCTTCGCGTATCCTGATGTGGCTCCCCAACCAGGGTGAGTTGGTATGAAGCCGGCAGCGAAACAGTCCGCGCAGACCGCGTCGCATCGTTCCTTGCCAGGACCTTCGGCAGGACGCTTGCGCCCAATCGCAGGCCGCCATAACGTCCGCCTGAAGGACCTGCGCCAAGCCTTCCGCCGCGCCGAACTAACTTCCGAGGGCGAATGCGCGATTGAGGGCGTCAAGCTGGTGGAAGAAGCCCTGCGCCACGCTCAAAAAGTAGTAGCAGTCTTCTTCAGCGAATCGGCGCGCCCGCTAGCCGAAAAACTGCTGCCGCAAATCGGCGAGCGAACCGAAACGCTAATCTTGCCCGACGCCCTCTTCAAGTCCATCGTCTCAAGCGAGACCCCGCAAGGCATAGCCGCTCTGGTCAAGCTGCAATCAGTTTCCAGCGAGCAATTGCTCGAGCGGTCGGACAAGAGTCCGGCCAACGGCCCGTTGCTTGTAGTCGCAGGACTACAAGATCCCGGCAACCTGGGCACCATCATGCGCTCCGCCGAAGCCTTCGGCGCGGCCGGAATTTTCCTGACCGAAGGAACAGTCAGCCCCTACAACACAAAAGTTTTGCGCGGTTCGGCAGGCTCGATTTTCCGTCTGCCATTCGTACAGCTAGCGACAGCCAAATTGATTCCGCTTCTCAAGACCCGCAAGATTCGTCTGCTGGCGACGTCATCGCACAAAGGCACTCCGCTAGCGGAAGCCAACTGGACCCCGCCGCTAGCCATCTTCATCGGCAACGAAGGAGCAGGTCTACCCCGCGAAATCCTGCATCAGATGGATGAGACGCTGGTAATCCCGCAATCCGAGCCAGTGGAATCTCTGAATGCAGGAGTAGCCGCCAGCATCGTGCTGTATGAAGCCGCAAGAAGAAAAGTCGAAAGTCAGAAGTCAGATTGAAGAAGTGGAAAAACAAGTCAGAAGTAAGAAGTCAGATTGCGGAAGTAAAAGCCTTAGGGTTTGACTGCCTGGTGATCTATTGAGCACGTGAGAATTGTGAGCTTTTACTTCTGCAATCTGACTTCTGACTTTTGACTTGCCGTCCGATGAGCCTCTTCGCCCCCATCCCGAACGCCGATCCTTCAACTCCCGGCGCTCGCCCGCTGGCCGATCGCATGCGCCCGCGCACGCTCGAAGAATTCGTCGGCCAGGAACATCTGGTCGGCCCCGGCAAGCCCCTGCGCGTGCAAATCGAGCGCGACGATCCCACCTCGATGATCTTCTGGGGCCCTCCCGGCACCGGCAAAACTACGCTCGCAAAAATCATCGCCGGCATCACCAAAGCCGAGTTCATCGAATTCTCCGCTGTCCTGGCCGGCATCAAAGAAATCAAGCAGGTCATGGCCGACGCCGAGCGCGCCCGCCAATATGGCACGCGCACCATAGTCTTCGTCGACGAAATCCACCGCTTCAACAAAGCCCAGCAAGACGCCTTCCTGCCTCACGTAGAAAAAGGCAACATCCGTCTGATCGGCGCGACCACCGAAAATCCCTCCTTCGAAATCAACGGCGCTCTCCTCTCCCGCTGCCGCGTCTACGTCCTCAAGCAACTAACCGAAGAGCAAATCGTAACGCTGCTAAAGCGCGCGCTGGCCGACACCGAACGCGGACTCGGCCAGTTGCATCTCACCGCCTCCGACGAAGTCCTGGCCAAGATCGCCGCCTACTCCAGCGGCGACGCCCGCAGCGCCTATAACGCGCTAGATGTCGCCGCATCGCTAGCTCAACAGGCTGGAGCTAACTCAATCACCGACGCCATCGTCCACGAAGCCCTCCAAAAACGCGTCCTCCTCTACGACAAATCCGGCGAAGAGCACTACAACCTCATCTCCGCACTCCACAAATCCGTACGCAACAGCGATCCCGACGCCGCTCTCTACTGGCTGGCCCGCATGTTAGAAGCCGGAGAAGATCCGCTCTACATCGCCCGCCGCGTAGTGCGCATGGCAGTCGAAGACATTGGCCTCGCCGAGCCCAACGCTCTAGCCCTCTGCATGGCCGCCCGCGACGCCGTCGACTTCATCGGCATGCCGGAAGGCAATCTCGCCCTTGCCCAAGCCATCGTCTATCTCTGCGCCGCTCCCAAATCCAACGCCCTCTACACCGCCTACGGAGCCGTCCAGCAGGATGTAGAGCAAACCGCCGCTGAACCAGTCCCGCTGCACCTGCGCAACGCCCCCACCGGCCTGATGAAAAATCTAGGCTACGGCAAGGGCTACCAATACGCCCACGACGCCGACGACAAAGTCGCCGAGATGCAATGCCTCCCCGACAGCCTTCGCGACCGCGTCTATTACCACCCGACAAACGAAGGTGTGGAAAAGCGAATCCGCGAGCGTTTCGAAGAAATTAAACGCCTGAAATCAGCACCTTCCAGTCGAAAATAGATCGAACAAAAAGAGAATCCCTGCCCTGATCCCAGCAATCTCATAACTGAGTTCTAGTTAGGTTTTGGTGTATCCGCGTGACTCCGTGTAGATCCGCGGGAAAGCGGTTTCGCCGGGCGCCAAATCACCGCTAGCCACGCTGTTAAGCCAACGAAGGAGAGATCGATATGGCCACCCTGCCCCGCCCCCAATTCGACCTTCCCAGCCAGCCCATGCTTGACCCCGCGGCCAACCGGATTGATGAACTGATCCGCCTGCAAAAGTCCGCCCAGCGCATCACCTCGACCCTCAACATCGACGAAATCATCGATCGCATCGTGGACGAAGTTTCCGAATCCCTGCATTGCGTCGAGATCAACCTCTACCTTCACGACCGTGACAAAGACGAACTCAAGCTAGCCGCCGTCCGCGGGTGCACCCTCCACCAAAAAGGCCATCGCCTCAAGGTTGGACAAGAAGGTATGTCCGGTCACGTGGCCGCCACCCGCAAGATGCACTACGCGCCCGACGTGTTACTCGATCCTTACTACATCCCCTGCGAGCCAAAGACGCGCTCCGAAGTCGCCATCCCTCTCGAAGTCGACAACGAACTAGTCGGCGTCTTCACCGCCTCGCACCACGAACTGGACGCCTTCTGCTCCACTCAGCTTCGCCTGTTCCAAGGCCTGTGCTCGCACGTGGCAGTCGCGCTCCAAAATTCCCGCCGTTTTCACCAGGAATACAAGCAGCGCGAAAAAATGACGCGCGAAGCCGAAGAAGCCCGCACCATCCAGCAAGCTCTCCTGCCGCGCACCTCGCCCTTCATCCCCGGCTTCATCGTCTCCGGCCTGTCGCTCCCCGCCGGCGCAGTAGGCGGCGACTGGTATGACTTCATCCCTCTCGAAGACGGCCGCTGGGGCCTGGTCCTCGCCGACGTCTCCGGCAAAGGCATGGCCGCCGCATTACTAATGTCCGCCACCCGCGGCATGTTGCGCTCGCTAGCCCGCATCGGCAACGGTCCAGGCGAGGTCCTCACGCGCCTGAACAACATGCTCCTCGAAGATTTCCCCGACGGCCGCTTCGTAACCATGGTCTACGCCGAACTCGATCCCGCCAAGCGCACGTTAAAGCTGGCCAACGCCGGACATCTGGCCCCGCTCCTGGTCGAACCCACCGGTCATCGCTGGATTCAAAGCGAGCAAGGCTTGCCGCTAGGCGTAGCGGATTCGAAATATTCAGAGACCGAAATTCCGCTGAACGAAGGTTCAAGAGTAGCGTTCTACTCCGACGGCATCACCGAAGCCGAACGGGAATCCAGCGAATTGATGAGTGAAGACTACGGCGCAGAGCGCCTACTGGCCCACGCCCAATCCCCAGACTTCTCCCCTGAGAGCCTGCTCTCCGACGTGCGAAAGTATGTAAATGGAGCAGGCTTCCGTGACGACGCCACAGTAATTCTGGTAGGCAGGCGCGCCGAAGCGAACTAGCGCTTGCTTTGAAAGGGTGCGGCTTCAAGCCGCACCGTAAGTGGTTCAAGATGAGTCGCGGCTTTAGCCGCCGAGGGACGACCTCTCAATCTACAAACGTTGTCCGCATCCCCCGCGCATCCACAATCAAGCCGATTTCTTCTGCGGCAAGCTGAACGGAATCACCTTCCCACATTCTTCCGGAGGCATCCACTTCCGGGCCTTTCTCTTGAAACCATCAGGTATAAAGAATTCAATGATCTTCGCCATAAATCACCCCACCAGTAAAAACAAAACTGCGGCGAAAAAGTTCTTACTTTGACAAATCTCTACAGATGCGCTCAGCCTGATTCGTCTGAAACATCTTGGAATCCACCATCACGCCGCTCTCTCAAACGGCGATTCGTAACGGGTCGTCAAGTGTATAATTTTAGGCGTTCAGAACAGGGAGGCCCGTATGCGTTCCTGCCTTGTTGGTCCCCGCAAGCCGTCCCCTTGGATTCGCGTTGCCCTCGTCGCCATCCTCGCCCTGCTGTCATCGGGCTGGACCTGCCGTGCCTTCTTCGTCAGCTGTCAGGATGCAGTGGCGCGCCCCCAAATTGTTTCCTTCTCGCCCGGCACCGTTGCATTCAACGCAGACTCGGTTGTGCTGACCGTGGAGGGAAGCAGTTTTACCTCCCAATCGCAGATCATGTGGAACGGAAACCCATTGCGGACGACGTTCATGGACTCTCGACATATTGAGGCCATGATTACGCAGCAGACCTTTGATTCCTTTGGCGGCTCAACCGGGAGCAGCGTCCAGATTTCAGTGCGGACTCAAGGTTCAGATCGAGGATGTCCGCCCAAAGAGGACTCTGCCACGCTCCTTCTCGCCATCAACTGAGAATCCGTTTGATCGAGATGCCTGGTGCCCCGGGTTCGCGCCCGTTTTTTTGGGGGCGCTAACCTGGGGATTCAGACTGTTGCACATGGAGCATTCGCAAAGCGGAAGCTGAAGCGTCACCCGAATCGCGCCCGATGTTCCTTCAGAATGCAAAGGTCCATGACCACCAACATCCCAGCCGCCCGCGCCCGCGCCGCAGCCCTCTCGTTGATCACATCCTCCTGCATCCAGATGGCAGGAATCTTCAACTGAATCGCCTGCTCCACGATCTCATCTACAAACTCCGCCCGCCGAAAAACATCCACAAGATCAATCTTTTCAGGCACTTCCAGTAACGACGGATACGCTGTCTCTCCCAGCGCCCCGGCAATATGCGGATTTACCGGAACGATCCTGTACCCCTGCGCCTGCATGTAGGCCGATACGCCATGGCTGGGCCGCATGGGGTTATCGGACAGGCCAACCACCGCGATCATTTTGACGCGCGATAGCAATTCGAAGATAGGGTCCATTCATTTCACCGGCGCAGCTGTCTCGCATGGTTGCAGCAATTGCGCTTGCTATCGGTGCCGTTCCATTTTTTGCGCGAACATCCGATGCGCCAGCTTGCGAACCGCCTCCGGAACGTCTTTATTCTCAGTAAGAGCCTTCAGATCCTTAGCCATCAAGCTCTTCATCAATCCAAGCGAGGCGTCGATCGGCGTTCGCGGATTAAAAACCAGATTCCGCAGGATGTTGTATTTCTTCTGAAAACGCCGCTTCATCGGAATCGTGCGCAGCACCGCATCGAGTACGTTCCTCTGGTTCGCGAAACCTTCCACCTCCGCCTCCGAGACCTTGGGGGAGTCGAGCACAGCCAGCGAAATAATCTTGGTGCTATCGCGAATCAGAATCGACCGCTCCTCCTTATTCCCCCGCATGGCCAGCGCAATGCGGCCTTTGACATCGAGCTTCGCGATTTTTTGCATGGTGCTGTCTCGCCTTTCGACGGGATTTACAGGCACAGCCTGCTTGGCCTGCGCGGCCGCCGCAGCCTGCGCAGTGGCTGCGGGAGCGCTCTTCGTTTCCGCTGCGGCCACAGGCGCTGGACTGTTCGTCGTTGGGCCGCCCGCCGCTGGTTGAGTTGCCGACTCCGCTACTGCGAGTTCGCCCTCCCCGACCGGCCGAAATGGCTTGTCTTTCTCGGCTTCGATGGCAGCTGAGTTTTCCTTGAGGTATTCGCGAATTGCGTTCTCAATCTCAGCCTCCGCCACGCTAACATCTTCGTCGGGCGCGCCCGCTTTCTCATCCGGCCGAGTCGCGCCAGCCTCCGCAAAAGCGGCAAGCTTGCTTTTAATGTCCGAAAGCTCATTGGGCCGCAAGCCGGAATTCGACTGCAACGCTTTCAACAACGCAGGAGCATTCATGACGCGGCGACTGGCAAGCAGCACATCCAGCACCGCCCGCGTGCCCTTCGCCGCAATTTGTTCCAGCAACCGATCGGTCACCGACGGATTCCCCACCAGTGACGGCAGCAGTGGAATTCTAAGGTTGTCGAGCGAAGCCCAATAGCCGAGCACTTCAGCGCTGGTCTCCGGATCCTGTGCCGCCACCAGGCACGCTTTTTCGTCCCATCCCGCCAGCGTGAGCCGCGCCTGCTGGCCAAATATTTTGTGGTGAAGCGCAAGATAGACGAGAATTTCGATCATCTCGCCGGGCGGCACCGAGAGCGACCCGCGCGCCGCCGACTGCATCAGGTTGGATGGAACCTGGGAAGTCCGGATTAGATCAAGCATCCGAGGCATGATTTATCTCCCAACCGGCGTTCTTTCCGAAACCGCATTCTCCGAAACCGAGGTTGTCAACGCTGACTCGACCCCACACAAGCTTTCCAAATCCAGCACTGCAAGCGCCAACTCACGCGTAATGCGATTTGGTTTCCGCGCATACTCATCACTCAAGGCGCGATAGTACCAGAGCGTTCCTTCCTTCTTGCCATTGAAGCGAGCCCAGATCGCATCACCGTCTTTACGATAATCGGCCAGAATTGTCCGTACGTTATGCAGTTTGTCCGATGCCGAAACCAGCCGCGTCTCATCGTCGGCATGCTTCACTTCCTCGAGATAGCCTCTCTTACGTTCAATCCAGTCCGGCTTCGGCTCGGTGAACGAATCCGTGCAGCCTTCAACAATCCTCGCCACGCGCGCGCCAAACTGTTTGCGGATTTCCCGCAGCCGAGGCATTCCGCCGCAATCTTCGACCACGTCGTGCAGCAGCGCCGCAAGCGCCATCTCTTCGTCGCCACCCGCTTCGAGCACGAGCGAAGCGACCGCCATCAGATGCGACAAGTACGGAACAGCAGTTCCCTTACGCGCCTGCCCGGCGTGCATTTTGGCCGCATACGCGAAGGCGCGCTGCAGCTTTGGACCGAGCTTTGTCGGACGCACCTTTGCTGGCTTCGATGGCGCGCGTTTCATTACTTCTTTTCCCCCCGCCGCATGCGTAAATAGGCGCGCATAAACGGCGTCAGATCGCCATCAATCACGCGGTCCACATCGCCCACTTCGAACTTCGTCCGGTGATCCTTAATCATGCGATAAGGCTGGAGCACATACGAGCGAATCTGCGATCCGAAATCGATGTCGAGCTTCGAGTCTTCGATCTTCTTCGTGACCTCGCGCTTCTTCTCCACCTCAAACTCGTAAATCTTCGACCGCAGCATCGACATCGCCTTGTCTTTGTTCTTGTGCTGCGAACGTTCATTCTGGCAGCTGGCCACCAGGCCGGTCGGAATATGCGTGATGCGCACCGCCGAATCGGTCGTATTGACGTGCTGCCCGCCCTTGCCGCTCGACCGATAGGTATCAATACGAATATCGTCCGGCTTGATGTTGACTTCGATGCTGTCGTCAATTTCCGGCGAAACAAACACGCTGGCAAATGAAGTGTGACGGCGCTTCGCCTGGTCGAAGGGGGAGATGCGCACCAAACGGTGAACGCCAATTTCGCTGGTCAAATAGCCAAACGCATATTCGCCGATCACAGAAAAAGTCGCCGACTTAATACCTGCCTCTTCACCCGGCTGATAGTCATACATCTCCGTCTTGAATCCCTGGCGCTCAGCCCAGCGCAGATACATGCGCAGCAGCATGTCAGCCCAGTCCTGCGACTCGGTCCCGCCCGCACCCGGATGAATGGTGACGATGGCATTGCGCGCATCGTTCTCGCCCGAAAGCAGCGTCTCGGTTTCGACGCGGTCCACCAACTCCCTCAGCGAATCGAGTTCGCGCTGCAAGTCAGCGGAGACGTCTTCGCCTTCTTTTCCCAGGTCGAAATACGCGCCGATGTCGTCCGTCCGCCGGACGAGGTCGCCCTCCAGCGAGAGCACGTTCTCAAGCCGTTTGCGCTCGCGCATTACCAGCTGAGATTTTTCCGGGTTCGACCACAGATTCGGATCGGAAGCCTGCTTTTCGATCTCGACTAATTGCTGGCGCAGCTTGCCCGCGTCAAAGATACTCCCGCAGGTCGTGCACCTTGGTCTTTAGAGAGGAATACTGCTGTTCGAGTTCATCCAACATTGCTTGGTCGCTCACGTCTTCTTGGGGCTCATTCTTTCGCGGCAGCTTTTTTCGGGCCAGCTCGCAGCAGGAAGCGCGCCGCAAGTAAGCCCACAGAAATTATCGCACACAGGCATGCGAACCAATCCCCGTGGCGCGTGTAGAACGTGGTACTGGATATGAGCGCATAGGGCGCCACCAGCGCGGTCCGCTCCTTGCGCGGAACCTCGGCCACGGTCCTTCCCCAGGGATCGATCACCGCCGTAAGGCCGGTATTAGTAGCGCTCAGCAGCCAGCGATCGTTCTCGATCGCGCGCATGCGTGTTTGTTGCAGATGCTGCGACCACGCGCCACTGTCGCCGTACCACCCGTCATTGGAAATATTCACCAGCACATCGGCTCCGCGCCGAGCAAATTGCCGCACTTCATCCGGGAAAATCGATTCGTAGCAGATGAACGTCCCCAGGCGCTCGTCGCCCGCCAGCAGGGGATCGCGCGAAGCACCGCGCTGAAACTCACCAACCTCTTTCGTCAATCCGCCGGCAAAAGCAAAGAGCTGCGGGAAGGGCAAATACTCGCCAAAGGGCACAAGGTGAACTTTGTCATAGCGCGCGGTCCACTCTCCCTGCGGGCTGACGAGCGCGGCCGAATTAAAGATCTGCGAGCCTCCGCTACTGCCGCCCGCGTGCATGGCGGGCTGAATCCCAATTGACCCGGCGATCACCCAACTGCCCGACCGCTTCGCGAGTTCGCTGACCGGATCCCGAAAGCGCGGGTCGTTCGTATAGAACGGCGAAGGCGACTCGGGCCAGACGATCAGCCCTTCGTGCTCCCCTGGCTTCGCTCCCGGAGGATTCAAACTCAGCTTCGACAGATCATTCAGCGTGCTTTGAAAATAGTCCTCTGTCCATGACGTCGCGATCGGAATGTTAGGTTGCACCAGAAGCGCTGTACGATCGGTCGTAGCCCGAGGCGGACTTACTGCCCACTGCCCGGCCTGCAACGCCAGAGCCGCGCCAAACGCCGCCAGCAGCAACCGCTTCCGCCGGGTTTTCCCCACCAGAAACGCGGCGGCAAAAGCGCTGTTGACGAGCACAATTTCAAAAGACAGGCCATATACGCCGGTCAAGGTCGCCATCCGCGTCAGCGCAACGTTGGCGGTTTGCGCGTAGCCGAGCAGTTCCCAGGGAAAGGCTGTAACCCGCGTCCGCGCGAGTTCGACCGCCACCCACAGGAACGGAGCCGACACCAGCGCGCGTCTCGGCATTGATCCGCGGCCGGCGACCAACGCCACCAGAAATCCGAAACAGCCGTGATAGAGCCCGATGTACAGGCAGAACAGAATGACCACTAAAGCCGCCATCGGAACCGGCAGCCCGCCATAACGATGCATGGTGTCGAAGACCCAATAGCACGTCCCTCCGCACCACAAAATGCCGCACAGATACCCGAGCAAAAATCCCTGCCACGGCGATGCCGGAGCGAGTTTCACAGCGGCGTCCACCTGCAGCGCTCCTGCCGGACGTGTCCGCCGCAGCGCGATCAACAACGGAGCAACCGCGATCCACGCCAGCCAATACAACCCGGGCAGCGGAAAGATGACGACTTGAAGCCCCGCCGACAAAACCGCGAGCAACCACGCGCTGGGATGAATTCGTCTCACCGCGCAAGCATAACAAACTGGATCGGACCGCACCGCAATTCCGCTTCTTCGCTTCCCTCGTAGTCCTACAGGTTCCATGGGTTAACTGAGAACTGCCAACTGAGAACTGAGAACTGGGAACTTCTCCACAAACATTGTTCCCTGCGCTCCTATCGGATACCATAGTTCGTCATGATCTCTCTGCTAGGCGTGATTTTGGTTCGCATCCTCGAAGGAATGTTTGTGGTGGGCCTTTTCGGTTCGACTCTGGTCCTGCTGATCACCTTCGTCGAAGATGCAGGAACCCTGCTGGGACGGGAGGATTCGCACCACTCGTAAGCTCGGCTTGAGTCGCCCGTTCTGCGCGCATGTCAACTCCCCTCCAGCCCGTTCCGAATCCCGCTAATCGTGTTCGCATCGTCGTCGCCACGTCGGTGATGCTGACCTTCATCTCCTACTGGCGCGCGGCCGCCATCGTCTTGAACGATTTGGGATCCTCGGCGTTTTATGCCTGCGGCATCGCCGAGCAAGCGGTGGGAAAGTCGGCACCCTGGTTCATCGTCGGCGTGATGCTGTTTTCGTTTACGGTACGCGCCGTCTACGTCGAAAGCTGCTCGATGTTTGTGCGCGGCGGCGTCTACCGCGTGGTCAAGGAAGCGCTCGGCGGCACGCTCGCCAAACTCAGCGTCTCCGCCTTGATGTTCGACTACGTCCTCACCGGCCCCATCTCCGGTGTGTCGGCCGGCCAATACATCGTCGGCCTGATCAACGAGGTCATGGTCACAGCCGACACGCACGGATGGATCCCGCGCGCCATTCACAACATTTTTCACGGCACGCCGCAGTTCGACGTGAACTGGACCTCCGTCCTTTTTGCGCTCGCCGTCACCATGTACTACTGGTGGGAAAACATCAAGGGCATCCACGAGTCGAGCGAAAAAGCGCTCTGGGTCATGCAAATCACCACCGTCATGGTGGTGGCGCTGCTGGGATGGTCAGCCTTCACCATATTTAAAACCGGGTATCAACACGTCCCTCTGCCTACCCCCGGGAACCTTCACTTCAGCAAGGAGTCGCTCGGCTTCCTGCACCACAGCTTCCCCGATCAGAGCCTGGCGCAGAAATTCGGAATTCTCGGCGTCATGATCGCCTTCGGGCATTCTGTTCTCGCGATGAGCGGCGAGGAGTCGCTCGCCCAGGTCAATCGCGAGCTCGCCCACCCTAAGCTTCAGAATCTGAAAAAAGCCGCGGTCGTGATTGCGCTCTACAGTTTCATCTTCACCGGAGTAACCGCGCTTCTGTTCATCATGCTCATTCCGGACGCGGTTCGCGTCTCGGTCTACAAAGACAACCTGATCGCCGGCCTCGTCATGTATTTGTATGGACCCGAACTGCTGCGGCTGATTTTCCGCGGCTTCGTGGTGGTGGTCGGTTTTCTGATTCTCTCGGGCGCAGTCAATACGGCTATCATCGGCTCGAATGGCGTGCTCAACCGCGTTTCCGAAGATGGCGTCCTTTCCGACTGGTTCCGCTTTCCACACCGCAAATACGGCACCAGCTATCGCATCATCAATCTGATCGTTGGCTTGCAGATCTTCACGATCATCGCCAGTCGCGGCGATGTCTATGCCCTCGGCGAGGCCTACGCTTTTGGCGTGATCTGGAGTTTCGCCTTCAAAGGCCTGGCCATGCTGGTGCTTCGTTTTAAGTACAAGGGCGAGCGCGGCTGGAAGGTACCGGTCAATTTCAGAATCGGCAAGTACGAAATTCCGTTCGGCATGGCGTCGATCACCATGGTGCTGCTGGCCACCGCCGTGATCAATTTATCTACGAAGTCCGTTGCCACCATTAGCGGCATCGCGTTCTCGGTGGTATTCTTCGCGATTTTTACGGCCTCCGAATTCATCAATCGGAAAAAGCACGCCCTTTCGCAGCAACACATGAACGATCAGTTCCAGTTGCTCCAGCGCGACACGGTCGAGCGCGAGAGCCTCAACATCCGCCGCGGCAACATTCTGGTTCCGGTGCGGGACTACAACACGCTCACGCATCTGCGCTGGGCTTTGGAGAAGTTCAACATCCAGGATCAGGATGTCGTGGTCATGTCCGCGCGCGTCAGCCGGTTTGGCTCGGCCGCTTACGAACTGTCGCCGGAGCAGATTTTCAGCGACTACGAGCAGACCCTGTTCACGCGGGCGGTCTCCGTCGCCGAGAGCTTTGGCAAGAAGGTGTCCTTGCTCGTAGTGCCGGCCGGCGACGTGTGGAGTGCCATCGTCCAGACGGCCAATAACCTCGAGTCCTCGGCGGTCGTGATCGGCGAATCCAGCAAAATGTCCCCCGAAGAACAGGCTTACGCTCTCGGCCAGGCGTGGGAGGCTTTGCCCGAACCCAAGCGGCAATTCGTGCTCCAGGTCGTGCATCCCGACGGACATCTGGAAACATTCCGTATTGGTCCGCACACTCCGACGATGAAGGACGAAGATGTTCTGCTGCTGCATCGCTTGTGGTTGAGCATCACCCGCGAGCCAGGCCTCGAGAATGTGCATCACCACGAGATTCTGACGGAAGCGCTCACCCGCTTTGCCCGCGAATATGGAGCCCGTGAACGCGATGAGATTCTGAAGGAGTTGAAGCGAACCGGCAGCGCCACCCGGCTTCCGGGTGCCATCCCAGATTCAAAGCCCATGCCCGTGGTGCGCAAAGAGGGCGGCGACGGCTCGTTCCCGGAGCACGAATGACAGAGCTGGAATTGTTGGCCATGGAATTCTTAGTGACTTCACTTGACCTTCGGTGAATCCATGTCCGCCGCTTTCTGATCGTCGCCGTGAATCACCCCGTCCTCTTCGGCATAGAATGACCGGTGATCCGCGTCCATGTGCCTCGGTGTCATTATCAGCACAAAGCCTTCTTCATCACTGTTGCGCTCTCTGTGACGCCGGAACCCGACCGTGTAGTCTCCCTGAGTAGTCGACTGCGCCATCCGTTTTGTGAATGATGCGGTGCCCGCTAATTCCGCGAGCGTAAGCGCGTACTTCGCATGGCGCTTCTTGTATGCGCGTTCAGCGCGCAACACGGTGCGCATATACCCAAGCGCCAGCGCCTCCGATTCCGAGTGCGCCGGATCGCCGGGAAATTTCGGCTGATATGCGCCCGCGGCCTGCGCGGGTGGCTGCGTTGCAGCCTCACTCTGGGCTAGCGCCCTTGGTAATCCCGTTACTAGCAACATCGCAATAAGTCCCGAAAATAGCCGATATTTGCACTTTTTCATCGCGCGAAAACCCTCCACCGGCCCGCCGTTTCGGGGTTACCCACGTAATTGGACTGGGCCTGCAATCGTTTCAATTCCACTCTGGTTCAGGCAATCTTAAACAGGAAGCAATCCTAACAGGGAAACCTTAATGAAAGCTGCTGTCGCCGTCGCCAAAAAACCGATCATTCGTGTCGCCGTGGTAGAGAGTGATCCACTGCGCTTTGTGGGATTCCGGGCCCTCTTCGATTCCGAGCCTGATCTGGAACTGGTCTCCGCCTCGCTCGCCGACGTCGGCCAACTCCAGGGCATCGATCTCGTCCTGCTCGGCAACCGCAACGGCCAGAATCTCTATGACATTATGGCCAGCCTCAAAGCCGTCCGTCCCGACCTGCGCATCATTGTCACCGGTTCCGGCATGGATGACGAGAGCGTCCTGAAGGCCATCGCCGCCGGCGCGAAGGGCTACGTGGACGAAGCCGCTTCGCCGACCGAATTCATTCAAGCTCTGCGCATCGTGCATCAAGGCTCGGTCTGGGCGCCGCGCCGCGTGCTCTCGACGTTCATCGAACGCGTCAGCTCATCCCCCGGCAGAATCTTCCCGGCAGGCCGCGTGACATTCACCGATCGCGAGAAAGAAGTGCTGGAGATGCTGGTTGCCGGCCGCTCGAATAAAGAAATCGGCTCGGCTCTCGGCATCGAAGAACGCACCGTGAAGGCTCACGTAGCCAAACTGATGCGCAAAGTAGGGGTGCAGAACCGCATCGCGCTGTCGGTCCACGCGATTACGCATTCGCTGGTGACCGCGAAATAAGCCGCCTTTCGGTGGCGCAATGGGGTGAACTTGCGAATTCTTCCGTCCAGACTTCGCTGGATCCACTGGCCTCCGATCATCCATCTGGCTATTTGTTTAATTGCAATGCTTGGTTATGTGGTTCCTGGCCTGGACTTCCTCGGCATCCTCTTCAGCCTGGTTACCCTTGCGGATATACCGGTGTCATTCGTCACAATAGTGCTAGTTTTTAGCAATCACGCTGTACTGGCCGGAATCTGGGCGCTCGTCGCTGGAACACTATGGTGGTTTCTCCTCTGTTTAACGGCTGAAACGCTCGCCCGAAAAATACGTGGCGCTACCGAATCTAGTCCGCCTCACTAAGGCGGCGGCTTCCCATTTCTTCATCGCAAAACATCACCTGCCGCTCTAACGATCCTTCGCTTTGCTCAGGATTTCGGCTGAGTGCTCCCGGCCTTGCTTTGCTCCGCTCAGCTTCGGCCTCACGCCCGCAAAGCGCCTCAAGTTACCACCGGCCAGTGACCTCGGTAATCTTGTGGCCTTTTCCGACCTGCCCCATACTCGCTTCACCTACCACAGAACCTGGGAGACGGGGTTGGAAACGGAGATTAGGGTCGCCGCTTTCAACCCCGCATTTTTTTGCCCGTCTGACTCACCCCAATCAATACCATCCACGGTTCACCCCGCATCTATATGAATTAGAATCCAAAGCAATAGAATTCTTGCCCCGAATTCCCGGAACTAAACCGGGGATCGCGGGTTTGATCTCCCAAGTGAGGCATTCATGCGCAATCTCCTGTTGGTTCTGGTATTAGCTTGTACGTTCACTCAATTGCTGCCCGCTTCCGATGAAGCTGAAGCCAATGGCAAGGCGGCGTCTCGCGTTCAAGATGCAGGCACCGTGCTCGACGAAATCCAGAGCGCTCCCGACAACCGCATTCCGGAAGAAATTCTCGGCTCGGCCGAATGCGTGGCTGTAGTCCCTTCGCTGCTCAATGGAGGCTTCGTCTTCGGCGGCCGCTATGGCCGCGGCGTCGCCAGTTGCCGCACCGAAAAAGGCTGGAGCGCGCCTGCATTCTTCATGATTGGCGGCGGCAGTTTTGGCCTTCAGATCGGCGGCCAGGCAACCGACCTCGTCATGCTCATCATGAACAAAAACGGAATGGACAACCTCTTGTCGAGCAAATTCAAACTTGGAGGCGATGCCAGCGCCGCTGCCGGGCCGGTCGGCCGCCACGCCGCCGCCGACACGGATTGGAAGATGCGAGCGCAGGTCCTCACCTATTCGCGCTCCCGTGGCCTCTTCGCCGGGCTCGAACTGAATGGCGCCGTCATCAAGCAGGACAAAGACAGCACGCGCGAATTCTACGGCCGCATGGTGCCCTTCAAGACTTCGCTCAAGGGAAACATCGACGCGCCGAAAGCCGCGTACCCGTTCTTGAGCACACTAGCCAAATGGGCGCAGATCGCGTCAAAATAGGTAAGTTCTGATTTTCGGCTTTTACTCGTCAAAGATTTTCTCTGTGACTCTGTGGTGTCGAAGGCAAGCGCTCTACCTTGCGCACAAGCCCCTTAAACCCCTACACTCCGGCAAGTGCGTGAACGACTCGAGTACGCGATCGTCTGGCCCGCGATCAAATTCATGGGCCTGCTTCCCCGTCCCATCGCGCGCGCCATTGGCATCGCGGTCGGACTCACCGTCTTTCGCCTTCATCGCCGCCTGCGCGAAGTCGGAATGCGCAACCTCGCCCTCGCCTTCCCGAAAATGTCCGAGGACGATCGTCACGGCATCGTCCGAGCAGAGTACATCTCTCTTGGCCGCCAGCTCGCCGAGGTCTGCCTCTTCCCACGCTACACGCGCGAAAATGTTTCCCGGGTCGTCGTCTATAGCGGACTCGAAAACTACGAGAAAGCCTACGCCCGGCGCAAGGGAGTGCTGTTTCTAACCGGTCACCTCGGAGGCTGGGAACTTTCCGCCTTCGCCCATTCGCTGCAGGGCCATCCGATGTCGATCGTCATGCGCCCGCTCGACAATCCGTATATCGACGCGCTGGTGCGAACGCTACCGCACCATGCACGGCAACAAGACCGTCAGCAAAGACGACTTCATCCGTGGCCTGCTCGCGGCCATGCGCGCCGGCGAAGTTGTTGGCATCCTGATGGACACCAACATGACGCCTCCGCAAGGCGTCTTCGTAAACTTCTTCGGTGTTCCCGCCTATACAGCAAGTGGCCTCGCGCGCATCGCTCTGCGCACCGACGCGGCCGTCGTGCCGACCTTCACGACGTGGGATCGTGCGCTGAAAAAATACGTTCTGCGCTTCGATCCCGCGCTCGAACTCGTGCGCACCGGCGACCATGAGGCTGACATCGTCGCCAATACCGCCCTGTTCACCGGCGTGATCGAAAGCTACATCCGCCGCTATCCTGACCAGTGGCTCTGGCTCCATCGCCGCTGGAAGACGCGCCCCGAAAGCGAGCCGCCGCTCTACTGATTCCTGGAGCTGCTGAAGCACACCGTCATGGTTTACAGCGCTACTCCCAGAAGGCGACAATGACGAATCATGAAACAGTCTCTATCCGCTCTTGCGGAAAAGCTTGGCTTGCGGCTGATCGGAGACGGCTCGATCACTGCGAGCCGCGTCTCCAGCCTGAAGTCCGCGGACTCTGAAAGCCTGGTATTCGTTGATGACGCCAGGTATTTCGACTCAGCCCTCGCTTCCGATTCGGCAGCCGTCATTGCCGGAAGCTTCGCCGCCGGAGCATCCGCCCACAAGCCACTCCTGATCTCCCCTCAGCCGCGCCTCGCCTTTGCGCGCGCTGCCAGGCTTCTCCACGAGGCCGTCGCGCAGGGCCGGGGCATTCATCCTTCCGCTGTCGTCGCCGCATCGGTGATTGGCAGCAATGTCGACATCGGTCCGCGCGCGGTTGTTGGCGAACTGGTGAAGATCGGCGATGGCAGCACGCTTGGCGCGGGCTGCGTAATCGGCGATGGCGTCGAAATCGGCGCGCATTGCCGCATCGATGCCAATGTGACGATCTACCCGGGCACGACGCTCGGCGATCGCGTCGTCGTTCAGGCGGGAGCTGTTCTCGGCAGCGATGGTTTCGGTTATGTACGCGACGAGCAGACTGGGCGCTACGAGCAATCTCCGCAAATCGGGCGACTGGTCATCGAGGACGACGTCGAAATCGGAGCCAACTCCACCATCGACCGTGGCGCGCTCGACGAAACTCGCATCCATCGCGGCGCGAAGATCGACAACCTCGTGCACATCGGCCACAACTGCCGGATCGGACAGAACGTCGGTAATCGCCGCGCAAACCGGTCTCTCCGGCAGCGTCACCATCGAAGACAATGTAGTCATGGGCGGACAGGTCGGCATCGGCGATCACGCGCGAGTTGAGTCCGGAGCCATGCTCGGCGGCCAATGCGGCATTCTGCCGAAAAAAGTGCTGCGCGGAGAAGGTGTAGTTTTCTGGGGAACGCCCGCGCGACCCGTGAAGGAGTATCTTAAGGAACTAGCATTCTTGTCGCGGTCGGCCAGGAAATCGAAGTAGAGACGCGGCCCGCCGCGTCTCGGCAGCGCCGAAACGTAAGCGCGAAGAGCAGTCTCTATGCCCATCCTGGTCATCGGCGGCCACACCCGCAGCGTCGGCAAAACGAGCGTTGTTGCCGGCCTAATCGCCGCTCTCCGCGATCTTCATTGGACCGCGCTCAAAATCACGCAATATGGACACGGCGTCTGCTCCGCCAACGGCGAGGCTTGCGACTGCGCGACGGGCGACCATTCGTGGGCAGTAACGGAAGAACGCGACCGCAGCGGCGAATCCGACACCTCGCGTTTTCTGCTTGCCGGAGCCGATCACTCGTGGTGGGTTCGCACTGAGCAAGGACGGCTGGCCGAAGCCATGCCGCGCGTGCGGCAGATTCTGGCTTCGACCCAGAATGCGATCATCGAATCAAACAGCGTTCTGCGCTTCCTGAAACCCGATCTCTACCTGACCGTTCTCGATCCTGCGACTGCCGACTTTAAATCGTCGGCGCAGGAGTTTCTGGATCGCGCCGATGCGGTGCTGCTGCATGCGAATAGCGATTCGGCTGCCTCGTCCTGGAAGCAGGTGTCGCTTAAATCGGTGGCAAAGCGTCCGACGTTTACTATCCAGCCTCCGCAATATGTCACGTCAGAAATGATCGAGTTTGTACGGCTACACCTGAGCACCACTCCCGCGAAAACCCCCTCTTAACTGACCTTTTGAGAATCTCGGATTCTCGGCCCTTCTTATTCGCCTATAAGCACGCAGCTACGATCAGAGTCATATCGTCGGCCTGTTTCCCGCGGCTGACCTGCTGCACATCGCTGAGAACGTTGTTCAGGATTTCGCCGGCTGATTGCTGCCGATACTTCCGAGTCGTCGCAACCAGACGTTCTTCTCCGAACTCCTCCTCTTCGTTCGGCCCCGCTTCCGAAATGCCGTCGGTATAAATGACCAGGACGTCGCCCGATGCGAGCTGACATTCAGCGACGGTGCAATCCCAATCCTCGAACAATCCCAACACGGTCGCCGTGGCCGCCAGCCGCTCAACATCCCCGTTGGCCCGCACGAGGATTGGAGGATTATGTCCGCAATTCACGTAACGCAGGCGCCGGGTCGCGTCGTCATAGAGTGCGAAGAACATCGTCGCATAATGGCTGGTTTCCGTGTTCCTGTAGAAGAGGTGATTGACGGACCGCAACAAGCGGGGCACATCCTCCAGCGCCAGAGCATACTGGCCGCGCAGATTGGCCTGCAGATTCGCCATGAGCAGCGCGGCCGACATTCCCTTTCCCGAGATGTCGGCCAGCACCAGACCGAGACGCCCTGAACCGAAATCGAGAAAGTCGTAGTAGTCACCTCCGACGGCGCGCGTCTGAATGCACTTGCCGCAACAGTCCAGTGTCTTCAGCGAAGGCGCCTGCTGGGGCAACAGCCGGCTTTGCACCTGGCGTGCGATTTGCATTTCCTGCTCGGTGCGGCGCTCGGCTTCCATCTGCTCCGCCATTCTTTCCGCTAGCGTGATGCTGCGCATGGCGATCCCCGCCTGGCTGGCAACCGATGCCAACAGACGTTTGTCGCTGGCGGAGTACGGTTCTTCCGAGAGCCTGGGACCGAGTACCGCTACTCCTTCGAGCATTCCTTCGCCCGAGCCGTGAATCGGCACCAGGCACTCCGGATCGAGCGCAGCCAATTGCGTGCCTCGCATCTTATCCGGGATCAACTCCAACGGCCCATCGCGATCCGCCAGTTCTGCGATTCCGGCCCCCGTGCTGGAAAGCGTTGCTGCTTCGGGTGGCGGACTGCCCGCATACGCCAACAACTCTCCATTGTTGGCGCGGAGGTAGACGAACATGGAACGCGGATGTAGCGCATCACAGATGTTCTGCTGGAGAAGCAACGCCAGCCCTTCGCGGCTGCTGGTGTTGAGCGTCTTTGCAGCAAGGTCCTCCAGGATTTGCTGCGCGTCATAGGAACTGCGGAAAAACGCGCGGTCCAGCCGCGTCCGAACGCGGCGATGGGCTTGGGTTGCGCCCGAGATCACCAGCACGCCAAACGTCGCGCCAATGGGAATGGCGGCCTTCGAGCCGGCGGAGAAATAACGCGAGAACGCCTGCCCGAACCACAACGTCAGGCCTACGGAAAGAACAAGGATGAGGATCAGAAAGCCGCGTTCCACCACGAAGTAGCGAGCACTCCGCTTCAGCAGGACGGGGATGTCCATGACCCGATGCTTCACCACAGCGTAGGCGAAGGAGACAGGAAACAGGAACAGCAGAATGACCTTGACGAAATTCAGCCAAAAAGAAATCTGCGCATAGAAGACTTCCTGCGCGAGCGCAATGACGACAGCGGGCGTGACGCCGACGACCGTGCCCCAGAAAATCACTTTGATCTTGCGCAGGTCATCCTTGCTTGAGACGCTGATCCTGTTGCACAACAGGGAAACAAGCCCGAGAAAAATCGACCCATAAACGACGACTCTTCGAGCATCCTGGGCGATGCGGTCGGGCACCACCGCGAGGATAAAGGGTAATGCGCTAGAGTTGCCGTGCCGGTAACCTCCAAGGCCCAAACACAGGCAGGCTAGCAGCAGCGCCCCCTTCAGCCAGGGAACCTTGCGGTCAATCGGGGAGCGCGTCGGGAAAACCGCGAAAAAGAAGTAGAACAGTCCCGTCAGAACACTGCCCAATAGAGTCCGATAGGCGAGCAGGAAGGAGCGGAGATCGGGTGGCGCGGCGGCAAACTTCGGCCGGCATGTCCCCGGCCGTAATAAAGGTCGCGAATAGCAGCGCCAGCAGCCATGCGTTGCGGTCTTCCACCCGCAGAAATAAAACCGCCAATCCTACGATCAGAAATAGTAATGGGTACAACTCAAGTATCTGAACCGCTATGGTTCGGGCGATGCCTCCCGTGTCGCCCTCGCCTTGCCGGGCACGAAACCGGGGAGTGATAACCAGCGGTTGTGATTGTCCCGGCCGCTGCAGGGTGAGAACCACTGTGTCTCCGGGACGTGAGCTCTGCCAGATTCGTCCCATCAATTCGTCCCATGCCGATGGCGAATCAGCGGTGCTTCCATTAATGGCCACGATGCGGTCGTTGGCTTTCAGTCCCGACTTTTCCGCTGGGCTGTTCGGGTATACGTTCCGAATTTCAATTCCGGAGGAGGAGTACGATTCTTCAAAACCCACTTCGACCTGCGGCGTCGGCGACGGGCGGCGAATGTAGTACATCCACGCCGCGCTGTAGAAAATGGTCAGGGCTGCGAAGACGATCCCAAGAGCCAGCAACGAGGATCGGTGTACACGACTTTGCGTTGCGGCTGTCGCCATGTGGTCTGTGAGGTCTCGCCCGCTCCGGAAGTAGTGTATTCCTCCGCCGGTTGGAGCTGTGCATCTTCGTGGAGGTGCCGCCTCAGTTCTTCTTACCGCGTGGCTTGCACTCCACGATGTTCTGGTGGGTGTCTATGTGTACATCCCAATCACGCGCTCAATCGCCCGCCGGCAGACCGCGCAGAATTTGTCGTGCCGAGTAAACATGATGCAGTCCACCTCCGGACGGTAATACCCTTTGGCCTCGTAGTTCGCGCCCTCAAACGCGCCGACTTTCCCTAAGTATTTCTCCGCGCGAAACAGACGCATCTTCCTGCTCGCGCTCTTTGCGGAAGAGTTCCTCCATCTCCGCTTCGGGCCGGCCTTCGGCGCGTAATTGTCTGCGCTGTTTCTGGATTTCGCCTTCGAAGCTTTCAAATTCGGCCTTGTTCCACGGCGTCGGCAGAGGCGTTCCGGCTTCAACTAAATCTTTCCACTTCAACTGAGCCGGATCGAGCAGAGCCGTCACATTCGGCTCCCAGGGCTCGGTTCGCTTCTCCTGCGAAAGATAAGAAACGTCCGATGTGTAATATTCGTCGGCCAGGCCGGCGAAGTGATGCCCGAATTCATGCACGCCCACATATCCCGCCCAGGCATTGTCGATCGCGACCGTAGCATACTGATTGAAAATTCCGCCGCCTCCGTACGTCTTGCCGTTCACCAGAATCTCGACAAACTCATACGGCGCAAACGACGCCACGTCACGCAGCGTGCGGTTCTCCATGGTCAGCACGTAGCGCTCGCTGTCGAAAGAATCGTAACTCGCTCCGAGTGGCGAGCGATGATAGATTCCGCTCGACGGACGCGACACGCCCGACTCCTCCGCGGCCGGGCACAATCCCCACACGTTGAAGTCTTTTCTGTGCTCTTTGAAGGGAGACGTGCCGAAGAGCTTTTCCATGAAGCGGCGTGCGTCGGCTTCGAACTTCGCACGCTCGGCTGCCGTGTAACCGTCGCCGAGAACCAGCAGATCGACCTTGCCGGCGGGGTCGCCCATCTTCTGAAATGGAATCAGCGCGCCCGGCGAGGTCGGCCGCGACCTGTCGACAAATTTATCCTTCGGATCGACCACTGTCTTCCACACTTCGTGAAAACCGCCGACGGTCGGGTCTTTCAGATCGCGCTCCTTCAGCAGCACTTCCACCGGCGCTACCGGCGCAGGGAAAGCGCAGCGATTCGGAAAACGTGCGGTTGGCGTGTTGCGCTTCTTCCGTGTCCTTCCACTCGCCGAAGACAGAGTTGAAGCCGCGCGAATACAGGAGCTTGCCGCTCGACTGTTCGCGCACCTCGAAGAGGAAATTGCCCAGCCCGCTCCCATCGATAGCCTTGTCCGGATTGCCGGGCCACTCGAGCGGCTCAAGCACGGTGCGATCGAGCGTGAACCATTCGTCTTTGGAATTGCCGCCGTGGTAATAGTCGATGCGCAGGGTGCGCGGCGCGGCGAAGAGAAGAGGAGAAAAGATTAGGACACAAAACAGCAGAAGTAGCGGTCGTCTCATGCCGGGAATTGTACGCCAGCGAAGTGGAGGCAGCGGGCGCACGAACTGTGTTCTCATCAAAACGCGCAGTCGGTCAAGATGTGCCCGCCTTGATCTCGACCGCTTTATCGTTCTCAAACGTAACCGTCACCGGCTTGCCGCCATTGGCATAGTGCAAAGTGCGTGAGCCGTAATCGCCCGAGCCCTCCGGAAGTCCCCACGCCAAGCGCGAAGCTTGCCTGCAATTCGTTCATACCGGGCAGCACGCGATGTTCGTCAACCGCCTTCCAAACATCCGCCGGCCAGTGTTTGTAGAGTTCGCGGGGATCTTCGATGAAAAAGATGTTGTCGGAATAACATTCGAAATCGCTGCCCTTTTCCGACGCCGATTGGGACGGCATAGGTTTTCGCGCTCTCATTTCCATCCGGCTGCCCGTCCAACCGAAAGACGGCCAGAATCTGCTTTGTCCCAGGAGCCTTCGGCGTCACGCCGGTCACCACCTCAGTGATGTCCAACTTCTGAAGCGGACCAAGCGTGCCCGCTTCATGCGCAAAATCCGCCTTATGAGTGGCCGCGTTGTAAGGATAGTAAGTATGGTAATAACCAAGCTTTCACCCACGCTGGCTGCTGCGTCAGTTGCCGCGCGGACTTCAAATCGTAAGGCATGCAGCTTTTTCGGCGTTACGTAATAGTCGGCCTTCAGAGGCGCATCGAACCTTATTGTGGCCTCGTCCTGCTTCGCCTCATGACGCTCGATAGACGATGTAAGCCGCGCGCGCCCCGCGATCACGATGCCAAGCAGCAGAACAATCTGGAGCTTTTTCCGGTTTCCGCATCCATAGCCATATCGGATGATTGCCCCTTCGCGGCGCCGCAATCCGCGCCGAATCCGCTACACTGGAAATACTATGCCCCTGACAGAAGATGACGTTCGAAGCGCGTTGCGCCAATGTTACGATCCGGAAATTCCAGTCAACATTGTCGATCTCGGTCTGATCTACAACGTCGGTTTCGCCACCGCGCCCGACAACCAGCAGGATGTCACGGTCGAGATGACGCTCACCGCTCAGGGCTGCCCGGAACATGTCAACATCAGCGCGCAGGTAAAAGCGCGAGTCGAGCAACTTCCCGGCGTGCGCACCGCCAATGTGAATGTCGTCTGGAATCCGCCATGGACGCCGGAACGCCTAAGTCCGGATGCGCGAAAGCAACTCGGCATCGAATAAGACGGATTATCGAAGTTCGCTGTTGGCGCTCGCTGATCGCCAAAGCTGATCGCCAGTCACGGTTTCAGAACGCGATAGCACGGACAAATGCGACGAATAGCGAACGCCGAATAGCGAACCGCGTGCCTCTTAATATTCTCCCAACTCCTCAAACGCGCTGCTGGCGCGCCTTTCCGACAGCTCGCCAATCTTGCTGCCGATTCGCATCGCCATATCGAGCATTCCAGTTCCCTGGCGCACATAAGACGGCAACTCTTCGCGGAAGCGTTCAAACTTGGCGGGATATTCCGAGGCCAGCACCGCCATCCCAATTCCTCCCACCAGCACCGCCGCCGGACGCCTTCCCTTCAGCAGCAAAATAACCGCCGTTCCCGCCGACACCGCAATCGCCGCCTGCTTCCAATTCGTCATGTCGTCTCCTCGCCGTTGATCAAGCTTTCGCGTTCCGCCGTCCGCTGCCGCTAACGCCGAGACGGGGCAGGCCCACTCTCGACCCCGAAACTCCTGATCGGATTGTAAATCACTCGACCTTTGATGCCTTATACTGCCGCGTGCGCTGTCCGCTGTTTCCTGTAGAGAGGCAATCAATGACGCGATTCACCCGCTCCCTGTTCTTTCTTTCTGATCGTCCTGATCGTCACGATGGCCGCCACCGCTTACCGCGCGAATGCCCAACCAAGCCCCGCGCCCGCGATCTCGGCGTGCCCTTTGACGGCACGCCCGGCACAAATAACGCCATCACCGACGTGCGCGGCGTAGAAGTCGGCCACACCACGCTCATCTCCGGCGAAGGCAAACTCAAAGTCGGCGAAGGTCCCGTCCGCACCGGTGTCACCGCGATCCTGCCGCGCGGCAAAGCCTCGACCGACGCCGTTTTCGGAGCCTGGTTCACGCTCAACGGCAACGGAGAAATGACTGGCACGACCTGGCTCGAAGACTCCGGCCTGCTCGATGGACCCGTCATGATCACCAACACACATAGCGTCGGCGTGGTGCGCGATGCGGTGATTGCCTGGAAAGTAAAACGCGGCGAGCCCGACATGGAAGGCTACTGGTGGTCGCTGCCGGTAGTCGCCGAAACCTGGGACGGCTTTCTCAACGACATCAATGGATTCCACGTCAAGCCGGAACACGTCTTCCACGCGCTCGACACCGCGCACGGCGGGCCGGTCGAAGAAGGCAGCGTGGGCGGCGGCACCGGCATGATCTGCAACGAATTCAAGGGTGGCATCGGCACATCCTCGCGCGTGCTCGACGCAAAAGACGGCGGCTACACAGTGGGCGTGCTGGTGCAATGCAACTACGGACGCCGCGACCAGCTTCGCATCGCCGGCGTTCCCGTCGGCAAGGAAATTCCCGAGCATCCGGCGTATGAGGATGTTAGTTCGATGCAGGTATCTTCCGATCGGGATACGGGTTCAATCATCATCGTGATCGCGACCGACGCGCCGCTCATTCCAACGCAACTCAAGCGCGTAGCCCGCCGCGCCTCGCTCGGACTTGGCCGCGACGGCAGCTACTCCGGCGATGGCTCGGGAGACATCTTCGTCGCGTTCTCAACCGCCAATTCCGGCGCGGCCAGTCCCAAGGGCATCCACGACATAAAGATGCTTCCCGAATGACAGCCTCGATCCGATTTTCCTGGCGACCGTGCAGGCCACGGAAGAGGCCGTCGTCAATGCGATGGTTGCGGCCGACACGATGACCGGCATCAATGGACACACCGCGATCGCCCTGCCGCACGACAAGCTGCGCGAGGTGCTGAAGAAATACAACCGGCTGACGAAGTAGGAAGCGCCGTTGATGATCCAGGATCATCTGAAGGTTCCTCTGTGCACCTCTGTGTACTCCGTGGTTGAAGCCTTTAGCCGACGTCAATATGCGACAATGTCAGTACTAATTCTTCAGACGAATGCCACCTATTTTCAAAGCGGTAATCGCGGGCGCCGGCCCGGCTGGGCTGACCGCCGCCTATGAACTGTCCAAACAAAAGCTCCAGTCTTAGTCCTCGAGGGCGACCCCGAGTACGTAGGCGGAATCTCGCGCACCGTCAACTACAAAGGCTTCCGTTTCGATATTGGAGGCCACCGCTTCTTCTCGAAATCGCGCGAGGTCGAAGATCTCTGGACCGAGATCGCCGGACCCGACATGCTCAATCGCCCGCGCTCCTCGCGCATTTATTATCGCGGACAGTTCTACACCTACCCGCTGAAGCCGTTCGAGGCTCTGTCAAAGCTAGGCATTTTCGAATCCGCCCGCTGCATGGCCTCCTTCGCAAAGGCGCAGCTGAGTCCCACGCCGAATCCAAAAAGCTTTCAGGATTGGGTCGTCAATCAATTCGGCGAACGTCTGTTCCAGATATTCTTCAAAACTTACACCGAAAAAGTCTGGGGCATGAAGTGTACCGAGATTTCCGCCGACTGGGCTGCGCAGCGCATCAAGGGCTTGTCGCTCGGCTCCGCCATCAAGCACGCGCTCCTGCCGCAACGGAAGCCAAAAGACCGCACGCAGGTCGTTAAGACGCTGATCGATACCTTTCGCTATCCGCGCCTCGGGCCCGGGATGATGTGGGAAAGCGTGCACCGAGAAAATTCGGGGACTGGGCGGCCAGGTCCTGATGGGACGTAAAGTCGTGGGCTGCCGCTTCGACTCCGTGCGTAACCTTTGGATCGTCACCGCTCGCCACGCGGACGGCCACACCGAAGAGTTTTGCGGTGAACACATGATCTCCTCGATGCCCATCCGCGAACTAGTGGCGCAGGTCGAACCGGGGCTGGCGAGCGAGGCGCAACTCGCGGCGCAGTCATTGCGCTACCGCGACTTCCTCACAGTAGGACTAATCGTCCACGCCGAGGGCCTTTTCAGCGATAACTGGATCTACATTCACGATCCATCCGTGCAAGTCGGGCGCGTGCAGAATTACAAATCGTGGTCTCCGGACATGGTGCCTGACCCCGCCTTCTGCTCCTATGGCCTCGAATATTTCTGTTTCGAAGGCGATGGCCTGTGGACCTCGCCCGATGAGCAACTTCTAGCGCTGGCTAAGAAAGAGATTCAGCAGATCGGCCTGGCAAACGGCGCGAACATCGTCGACGGCGTGGTGATTCGCCAGAAGAAAGCCTATCCCGTCTACGACGACGCCTACCAGCAGCACGTCGATACCATTCGCGCGGCGCTGGAGAAGCAGTTCCCCACGCTGCACCTCGTCGGCCGCAATGGCATGCACAAGTACAACAATCAGGACCACGCCATGATGACCGCCATGCTAACCGCAAAAAATATTCTCGCGGGCAATCGCCAATATGACGTGTGGGCAGTGAACCAGGACGCCGAGTATCACGAAGCCGGAGAAGCCGGCGCCGAGGGCGAAAAAGCGACCTGCGTTGAGAGGGTACCGCAAGCGGTGTGAATTTGTAGCGCCGGCGTCCCGCCGGCTGTCCGGCGGGCGTCACGCCCGCCGTGCCGAGGGCGAAAAAGCGGCCTGTGTTGATAGGGTGCCCAAGGCGGTGTGAGGCGAGGTGCTCCCCATTCGTATCTTCACTCCTGGCAGCAAGAACACATCCACGAAAAGCGATAAGCCCACAGCGACTTTACCAACGCACAGTGGTGCGCCCGGCCGTATTATGGGCGAAGAGACGGCGCAAGCTTGCGCTATCGCCTGGTTACAACTGCAACATTTCCTTGAGACGCGATGCGGCGACACATCTTTTGGAGAGCTTGCTTGCAGGTGGCAGGGTTTGCGCTGAATGGCCTATGGCGTCAACTTGAACACCGTACCGTTGTTTTTTGCCCCACCGTACTCAGTGGTGCCGTAGAGACTGCCATTGGTGGCGAACACTACTCCGGCTGCAGGATTCGCTCCGTCTACACAACCGGCCTGAGCGCAAAAGCTGTACAGTACCATCTCCGTGCCACTCGAAGTGACCTCAAACACAGCGCCGTTGCCGTTCGCGCCTCCGCGAAAAGTCGTGCCGTAAAGGTTGCCCGCGTTGTCGAGCGCCAGGCTCGACGAAAAGGGGTTCGCTCCATCCGTGCAATTCGACTGTGAGCAGAACATGTAGAGAACCTTTTCTTCGCCGCTTGAGGTAATCTCGAAAACTACTCCGCCGTCATTCGTGCCACCACCATTGTTCGTGGTGCCAAAGAGATTGCCGTTACCATCCAGCACCATGCCAGCTTCGGGATAGACTCCGTCGCCGAGTTGGCTTCCGAAGCTATGAAGCACTTTCTCGGTGCCACCCGCGGTAAGCTCGAAAACGGTTCCCGCGTTGTGGGCCCCGCCAAGCGGCGTGGTGCCATAGATGTTGCCTGATTTGTCGACCACCAAACTTTGCTGTGGTCGGTCTCCGTCCGCGCAAAGGCCGCCCTGACCGCAAAAACTGTAAAGCACAGTTTCCACGCCATTCGGGGTCACTCGAAACACCGAGCCGAAATTGTAGGCGCCGCCGTCGACGGTGGTGCCGTAGAGGTTGCCGTGGGCGTCCACCGCGAGGGCGGCAACTGGCCCATACCCGCTAGCGCAAGGAAATCCGCCGGTGCAAAAGCTATAAAGGACCTGTTCATTTCCACTTCGCGTAATCTTAAATACCGCTCCTGAAACAGCTGCTCCTCCGATCGACGTGGTGCCATAGAGCTTGCCTCCCCTCCCGAGCACCAGGCCGGCGGAGGGATACTGTCCGTCAGCACAATTGGCCTGAGAACAGAAGCTGTAGAGGACTTTCTCCTTGTGCTTCGTCGTGATTTTGAAGACGGTGCCGCACCCGAGGCCGGTACAGCTGTTGGCGCCACCATAATAAGTCGTTCCGTAAAGGTTGCCCCTAGGGTCAAGCACGAGGCCGCCGACCGGATTGGTGCCGTCTGCGGAATGGCTTCCGAAGCTGTAGAGGACACCCAAAGATTGAGCCCGGGATGGCGCTGCATTTAGCAGCAAACCGATGGCGAGGGCTGTGGCACAGACTAGCGACTTGCCGGGCATGAGACGCACATGTCTCTCCTCTGCGACGCCGCATCCTCGCGAACCGCGATAAGCCCTAAACGCCGCGAGGGATATGCTACCGCGGAATTGCGGGCGGAGCAATCTAATGAAGGTCATTTTTTGGTCGTTCGGAGATCATTAGCTATAACTTCTCTGGAATAGTTGTTGATAAATCGCCATTACGCTTATCGACTCGCGGCCTGGGAGTTATGAGTGTAGCGATCAGAACGCGGTCCTCCCAGCGTCGTCCATCGAAATAGATATGCCGCTGAAGGCACTCGCAATTCCAGAGAAGTAGAATGAACCTTACCCTCAAGAATGAATCCGGAGGACTCAATGGCCAAGGGATATTGGGTGGTGTGCTACAAGTCGGTATCGAACCCGTCCGCGCTTTCCGAATATGTGAAGCTTGCAACCGCCGCGCTCGACGCTCTGGGCGGCCACATAGTCGTCGGAGGCAAACCCGCGAAGACCCACGAGGCGGGAGTCAACGAGTTGGCTGTCGTCGTCGAGTTCGAGAGCCTCGAGAAGGCGATCGCCGCCTATGAAAGCGACCTGTACAAGCCAGCGCTAAAAGCGCTCAACAACGGAGCGCAAAGGGATTTTCGCATCGTCGAAGGGCGCTGAGCCCGCGACGTCCGCCCAAAATGGAACGCGCCACGATTCCAAATTCCGGAAAATGTCTTGACTTAAGCTCACACGTTGAACTCAACTGATGACAGCGTCGCATGGGCGCAGCGGCTTTTGGCGGTCGCCATTCGATCTTTGACAATCAGGCAGCGTCGGAGGCTCAAAATGCGGTATCCGGTTAAGTCATCTGTTTTCAAGACTTTGACTCTAAGTCCTTATAGTTGAATACTTTGACCCAAAACAAGGGGGGGAGGGGTCCGAAAAGTAGACGAAACTCGAGTTAAGCCGCTGTCAGCACAAGACTTATAAGAACAAAAATTCAAGTAGCATTTGGGTATCAACTGCTGCAACTCATTGATTTCATTAGACGGGGGCATGAGCGGAATTGGGGTGACACCATCTAAAAAGCAGCCAGAAAGGTAGGTATTAAGAGCACATCCCACCGATTGACTGACGGCTGACGGCTGATGGCTGACGACTGATGGCTCCGGCTAGTCCCCCACCGCCTTGTCGGTAATCTCCAGCCCCTTGTCGATAATCGCGAAAGCCTCTCGCAACTGCTGCTCTTTAATGCACAACGGAGGATTCGTATAAAACGTGTTCCAGCGCACCAGCGTATAGAGCCCGTTCTCACGGAAGAATTTCCCGAGCGCGACCATCTCATCCGACGTTCCGTTAAAAGGCGCCATCGGCTGCCGCGTTTTCTGGCTGCGGACCAGCTCAAAAATCCCGAACAATCCGATCGAGCGGACCGCGCCGACCGAGCGATGTTTTTTCTGTAACTCGGCTCCCAACGTTTTCATGATCGCGCCCATCTTGCGCGAATTCTCGATTAGGTTGTCTTCTTCATACACGCGAATGGTCGCGAGCGCGGTCGCGCAGCCCATCGGATGCGAGTTATAAGTCAGTCCGCCGTAGAAAACTTTGTCCTGAAAATGCTGCGCAATGTGATGACGCATTCCGACGGCGCCCAGCGCAATGTAACTGGATGTCAAGCCCTTCGCCATGCTGATGAGATCCGGAACAACTTTCCAGTGATCGACGGCAAACCATTCGCCGGTGCGTCCGAAGCCCGACATGACTTCGTCGGCGATCATCAGGATTCCGTACTTGTCGCACAGTTTGCGCACGCCCTGGAGGTAACCATCGGGAGGAATCAGAATGCCGTTCGTCCCGGTGATGGGCTCCAGAATGAAGGCGGCAATCGTCTGCGGGCCTTCGAGCTGAATGGTTTCTTCGATCATCGCGAGCGACGTTTCCGCCGATTCCCATCCGCGCTCGATGCCATGATAAGGATCGAGCACACGCACGACGCCCGGGATGCCAGGCTCAACAGCCCATCGACGGGGATCGCCGGTTAGAGAAATTGCGCCGGCCGTCGCGCCGTGATAAGAGCGATACCGTGCGATGATTTTGTGGCGACCGGTAAAGAAGCGGGCAAGCTTGATGGCATTTTCATTGGCTTCAGCGCCGCCGTTGGTAAAGAAAAACGTATCGATGTCGCCGGGTGTGATCTCCGCCAGTTTCTGGCCGAGACGCGCGCGCGGCTCGTGAGCCATGAACGGATTCGCATAGCAGAGCGCATCGGCCTGATCCTTGATCGCCTGAATGACGCGCTCATCGCCGTGTCCAATGTTGACGGACATCAGCTGGCTGTTGAAGTCGATGAAGCGTTTCCCTTCCGGCGTCCAAAAATAAATACCTTTCGCGCGCGCAACAGGAATCGGATCGACCTTCGACTGCGCCGACCACTCGTAGAGCGTGTACTTTTTAGTCAGATCGACCATTTCTTTGCCGGCCATCGTGGGAGTTTCAGTCGCGGTCGTCATTCAAATCCCTTTCTTCCTGATCTTTTTCGCGCTAGGCTTTTTCGCGCTGATTCTTTTCTTGCTGAATGTTTTATCCGCGCTGCGCGGTCAGCGCAGGCAGTTTCTCTGTCACATGCGCGAGCGCAGCTTCGAGCACGTCCATCGCCTCATCCATCTGCGCATCCGTCACTACCAGCGGCATGAGCAACCGTATCACGTTGCCATACGAGCCTGCGGTGATCAGCACCAAGCCATGCTCGTAACAATATTGTGCCACCTGCTTCGTCTCTTCGTCGGCAGGCTCGCGAGTCGCTTTCGAACGCACCAGTTCGAGCGCCTGCATCGCGCCGAGACCACGAACATCGCCAACCAGTTCCCATTGCGCCTGCCATTTTGCGGCGCGTTTGCGGAATCGATCGCCCAGCACGTTCGCGCGCGCGCACAGATTCTCTTTCTCGATCGTCTCGAGCACAGCGAGCGCCGCTTCGCAGGCCAGCGGATTGCCGCCGAAGGTTCCGCCGAGTTGTCCTCGACCTGGAACGTCCATGATGTCGGCGCGTCCCGTGACTGCTGCCATCGGCAAACCTCCGGTCAGCGACTTCGCCATCGTAACCAGATCCGGATCCAGTCCCAGGCGCTCGCAGGCGAACATCGCACCGGTACGCGCGAATCCGGATCTGCACTTCATCGGCGATCACCAGGATTCCGTGCCTGCGGCAGATTTCGGTAAGTGTTGGGAAAAACTCTGGTGGAGGCGTGACGAAGCCACCCTCGCCCAGGATCGGCTCGACGATTACCGCAGCGACGCTCTCAGCAGCGACCACGCGCTTGAAAGTGTCCTCGATATGCTTCGCGCAAGACACTTCGCACGACGGATACTTCAGCGAATACGAGCAACGATAGCAATACGCATACGGAATGCGATAGACCTCAGCCGGAAATGGCTCGAAGCCGGCCTTGTATGGATGCGTTTTACTGGTCATGGCCATCGCCATGTAAGTGCGCCCGTGGAAGGCGTCTTCAAAGCGATGATGGCCTGCCGGCGCGTGTAGGCGCGCGCGATCTTGACCGCATTTTCAGTCGCCTCTGCGCCCGTGTTCACGAGCAGAGTCTTCTTCGGACCTCTTCCCGGCGCAATGGCATTCAGCTTTTCGCAGACGGCGATGTAGCTCTCATAAGGCAGCACGTTAAAGCTGGTATGCAGGAAGCGATCAAGTTGACGCCGAACGGCATCGACGACTGCCGGTGCGCGATGTCCGGTGTTGAGGCAGCCAATGCCGCCGGCGAAGTCGATCATCCGATTGCCATCGACGTCTTCGATGACCGCGCCTTCAGCCTTGGCGACGAAAACGGGTGTTGCATGATAAGCAGCCTGCACGACCGCAGCGTCGCGACGCTTCATCAGCGCTTGCGAGCGCGGCCCGGGAATGGGAGTGCGAAGTTGAATGGTGGACATACGAGTTCGTCTCAGTTCTCAGACTCAGTTATCAAGCCGAACGGCGGTGTTGCATTCAGTACCAGCCGATCGGAGCTTCATTCAGGTTGATATAAACCTGCTTGGTTTCGAGATACTCTTCGATGCCCCAAGGGCCGAGCTCGCGACCGAATCCCGATTGCTTGTAGCCTCCCCATGGGGCTTCGACGTAGGTCGGCTGCATATGGTTGACCCACACGATGCCTGCGCGCAGCGCCTTCACCGTCCGCATCGCTTTGAAAATGTCGCGCGTCCACACCGCTGCGGCGAGTCCGTACGGAGAATCGTTGGCAATCTTCAGTGCGTCTTTTTCGTCTTCAAACGGAATCACGGCCGCGACCGGCCCGAAGATTTCTTCGCGCGCGATACGCGCGCTGTTGTCGACGTCATAGAAGATAGTCGGCTGCACGTAGTAGCCCTTGGCGAATTTTTCGGCGCGGCCACCGCCCGAGGCGACTTTCGCTTCCTTCTTGCCAATGTCGAGATAGGAGAGGACACGGTCGTACTGATCCTTGCTTACCAGCGCGCCCATCTTTGTGTCGCGGTCGAGCGGCGCGCCGAGCTTGATCTTCTTTGCCTTCTCGGCCATGGCGTCGACGAACTTCTTGTAGATCGATTTCTGCACGAGGATGCGGCTGCCAGCCGAGCAAACTTCGCCCTGGTTGATGAACACGCCAAAGAGCGCGCCGTCGATGGCCGCTTCGAAATCGGCGTCGGCGAAGAAAATGTTTGGCGACTTGCCACCTAGTTCGAGCGTCACGCGCTTCACCGTGTCTGCCGCGGCTTTCACGATCATCTTGCCGACTGCGGCCGATCCGGTAAATGCGATCTTGTTCACGTCGGGATGCTTCACCAGCGGCGAACCGCACGTCTCGCCGAACCCGGTGATCACGTTTACTACGCCTCTTCGGCAGCCCGACTTCGTCGAACCATTTCGCCAGTCTCAAGCGCGGTGAGTGGGGTTTGCTCGGCTGGTTTTAGGATGCACGTGCAACCTGCGGCTAGCGCTGGAGCAAGTTTCCACGCCGCCATCAGCAGTGGATAGTTCCAGGGAATGATTTGTCCTGCCACTCCGACGGGCTCTTTGAGCGAGAGGCTCATCGCGTTGTCGGGAACTGGATTCACATAGCCGACGACCTTTGTCGCGAGGCCGCCGTAATATTCGAAGCAGGTCGCTACGTCGTTGATGTCGAATTCGGCTTCGACGATCGGTTTGCCGGTGTTGCGGCATTCGAGTTCGGCGAGCGCCGCCGAGTTCTGTCGGACTTTGTCCGCGAGACGGAAGAGAACGCGTCCGCGCTCCTGGGCGGTCGACGCTAGACCACGGACCCTCGTCAAATGCAGTGCGGGCTGCGGCTACGGCGCGGTTTACGTCCTCGCGCGTTGGCGTCCGGAACCTGCGCAATAACTTCTTCGGTCGACGGATCGTAAACCGGAAATGTCTTGTTCGACTTGCTGGCGACCCATTCGCCATTGATCAACATCGGTAGGTTTTGACTTCGGTCTGTACTCCACCGGGCATAAACAATCTCCTGCACCGACCTCGACTCAGAGCCCTGCTGGACCCGGACCCGCGGGTTCGGCGGCCTGCACCTGAATCTGATCTGGCTTCAGCCTTCCATATACAAAAAAGAAGAACGCGGCCAGCACCAGAAAAAATAACGTGAATCCAAACATCTTGGCTTCGTACTTCCACACCGATGTGATCTGCTTGGCGGGAAAGAAAGCCAAGCCGATTCCGAGCGCGGTGGTCAGGAAGCCGCACGCTCCGGCAAACGTCAGCATCCCGCGGCCATAGCGGCCGCCGGCCAGATCACTCTTCACAGCGAACTTCAGCAACGCGGCGAAGACGTAAAGAAAGGGCACGAGTTGCAACACTACCGCCAGCGACAGCATGGTCTGAAACGCTTCCTGCACTCCGCCGGACGCATAGAAATTGATGACGATCAATATGAGCGACACAACTGCCTGCACGATCAGCGCAGCGTAAGGCGTTGCGTAGTTTGGATGAACCCTGCCCAACCACGACGGCATGTAGGAATCGAGCCCGGCTACAAACGGAATGCGGGCCGATCCGCCCATCCATGCCGAACCGATGCCTGCAATCGACAAGCTCAGCATCACCGCGAACGGCGCGATGATCCATGCCACGCCAACTTTGCCGGCCATGTGGCTGACCGCCTGCACGATTCCCTGCAGCACGCTGATATCGTTCTTGCCGATCGCCAGCAGCAGCGTGAGCGTGGCTCCGATATAGAGCGCGCCAGAAATTACGCCGCCCCAGGCGACTGCGCCGGGGCAGCGTTTTCTGCGGATCTTTGATTTCGTCGCCCATCACCGAGGCGAGTTCGAGGCCGACTAGTCCAAAGCAGATCACGCCGAACGAATTCAGGACGAAGTGCGGATCGGGCGGGATGCGAAAATCCGCCGCCGTGACAGTCGTGCCAAAACGCGACCAAACTGTCACTCCGAGGCCGATCAGGACCGCAGCCGCTACAAAAGTCCCAATCGCACCGATATTGTTCAGCCACTTCCCCACTCCCAAGTCCAACAATGTTGAGCACCGTCAGGAGAATGAGGAGCGCGAGCGAAGCCAGCATGGCGAAGGTCTTGTTGTCGGCGAGACCTGCGTGGCCCGGGCCCATCGCAAATACTGACACGCCGACGAAGTACAGCATCACGGTCGGCACGTAGAGCATGTTGTTCGTCCAGTAGCACCAGCCGGAAAGGAAGCCGTGAAAATCGCCGAAGACTTCTTTCGCCCAGAGGTAAACTCCGCCTTCGCCGGGATAGCGGTGCGCCAGTTCGATCACCGCAATCCCCTGCGGCCAGAAAAAAAGTAACAGTGAGATCAGCCACAGCCAGACGGTCACGCCGCCGTTGGCCGCGATTGAAGGAACTACGTTCAGATTGAAGACGGCGACCACAAACAGCAACACCAGATCGAAGCGTCCGAGGACGCGCTTCAGGTGCGGCTGGTTGTCGTCGGATCGGGTCATCGGGTGATCGGGTGATCGGGTGGTCTGACTTGTACACAATCATGGACGTTTGCAATCGCCCAATGCCCGCGTGGCCAGATCACCCAATCCGGTTAGTGCGTTGCTAACGCTCCTATCCGCTCGTGCTGCGCTGCGGCCAGTGAATCGGCGATGTCCGCGAAGGCGGCCAGGTGCTGGTCGATGTCGGCCTCGGTGTGCTGCACCGAGATCGTCCATTGCTCGTCCCACCAGTAGGGTTGCGCCATCACGCCGCGATTGACCATGCCGAACCAGTAGTGCCGCCACAGGTCGACGTCAATTGCCAGCCAGTCGCGATAGTTCTTGATTTCCGCGGGATACAGCATCAGCGCGCCGTTCACACCTGCGCTCGCGATGTAGGCTTGCAGGCCGGACTTGGCAATAATGCGCCGATAGCCCTCGGTTAGTTTGTCGCTCAGCTTGTCGGTGTGCGCGTAGTTCTCGCGCGTCAGCACTTCGCGGAATACCGCCAGGCCTGCGGCCATCGAAACGGGATTCGTGTTGTAGGTGCCGCCGTGAAACACCTTATGGTCGGAGATAAGTTGCATCACGCGCTTGTGCGCGCCGAAAGCGGCCAGCGGAAACCCGCCGCCGATCGACTTCGCCAGGCAGATCATGTCGGGCATGACGCCGAAGTATTCCGACGCGCCGGCCCACCCTAGTTTCGCGCCGGTCTTTACTTCGTCGAAAATCAACAGCGCGCCATGCTTGTCGCAAAGTTCGCGCAAGCCTTCGAGAAAGCCCTTCTGCGGCATGCAGAGGCCTACGTTCATCATGATCGGCTCGAGAATGATGGCCGCGATCTGGTTGGGATTTTCGCGGAAGCGGCGCTCGACGGTTTCGAGATCGTTGAAGGTTGCGATCTTCACGTTGTCGATGCTGGCCGCGGGCACGCCTTTTCCGCCGGAGACGGGCTTCGGATTTTTGATATCGCCGAAATCGTCGGCCGGGCGGATGCGGCTTCACGCTGACCAAGCGCCGCGTCGTGCAGTCCGTGGTAACCGCCCTCGAATTTGATGATCTTGTCGCGTCCAGTCGCCGCGCGCGCCAGACGAATGGTGTGCATGGTCACTTCGGTGCCGCTATTGCCGAAACGGCACATCTCGACGGGGAAGCGCGTGCAGATTTCTTCGGCCAGTTCCCACTCCATGTTGTGGGGCATGCCGAACATCGTGCCGGTGCGAAAGGCGCTTCTCGACCGCCTTCATCACGGCGGGATGGCAGTGCCCGGCCATCAGCGCGCCGAAACATAGATTGTGATCGATGTATTCGTTGCCATCCAGATCGCGGAATCTGCCGCCCTTGCCATCCTGCACAAAGATGGGATACGGATCATAGGCGCGATAGTTGCTCGCGACGCCGAGCGGAATGCGCTTCAGGTTTTTCTTGTGAGCTTCGGCGGACTTAGGGGTGCGGCGCTCGAAAGTTTCGAGCTCCTTCTCTAGTGCGGGATACATCGTGATCTCCAAAATGCTCAGGCCGAGTCCGGTAGAGGATAGGCCATTAGATTGGGCCGGGGCGGCCGGAGTCGCCCGGTTTCGGACAAAATCAGAAGTAAAACTTCAATGCAAATTGTACCAGCCGCGGGTCGCGCGCCGACAACACCTGGCCGAATGTCGAATTCGAGAAGTTGCCGTCCGGGTTCACGAACTGAGTTTTGTTGAACAGGTTGAAAATGTCTGCGCGGAACTGGAAGTAGCGCGCCTCGGAGAGAGCGAGCTTCTTCGAGAAGGTTAGATCCCACTGGTTCTCGCCGGGTCCGCAACAGACGGAGCGCGGCGTGGTGGAGAAAGTTCCGTTGGGAGGATCCACGACCTTAGACTGGTCTGCGTTAAAGAAAAAGTGTCCTGCAACGTCGCCATAGTTGTAGGTGTCGAACGTCTGGACGCTTTTCGGATTGACTTTCTGTAGCGGGCCGATCAACTGTGGCGCTGCCGTTCCAAAGAAGAACAAGCTCCCGATCAGCTCGCTATCATCCTGCGTCTGCAAGCGAATGGGAAATCCGCTCTGGAACTGTGTGATGCCGGAAATTTGCCAGTCATCGAGAATCTTGCCTTTGATTCCCTGGTACTTCGGCGCGGGAATATCCCAAACGTAATTGATGACAAAGCGTTGCGCCGAGTTAAACAAAGAAAGCGCGCGGCTCTTCTTAAAGTCGAAGGGGTTAAGGGTCTCCTCGAAGCTGGATGCCCAATCGAGCGACTTGCTCCAAGTGTAAGCAGCCTGGAACTGCAGTCCGTGGGAAAAGCGTTTTTCGAGCATTGTCTGGAGAGAGTTGTAGGCCGAAGTCGCAATCGTATCTTCGGCGAAAATATTAGTGAAGATCGGGTTCCCATTGGCCGGGCAGTTCGTTCCCGCGTTCGGACCGTTGGTAACGCAATTGGGAGCGGAATAGGGCCGGGTCCCGGCGAGAAAGATCGGCGTGCCACTGGGATCCCCGGTAATGACTTGGCCGCTGGGTAAGGTGAGGGTTTGCCCTGAACCCAAAGTGAACTGGTAAGTGTTGTCTTCGCCGGTCGGCCCGCAGCCTTGACCTAAATTCGCCAGATCAAGACAGGTCTGTGGATTTCCTGGGTTGATGTCGTGAGAAGCAAGCAGTCGATGGCCCTGCGAACCGACATAGTTAATTTGCCATAACAAGTCTTTTGTAAGTTCCCGCTGGATGCTGAAGTTGTATTGAGCGGTGTACTGCGTCCGCAGATGCGGCTGGAAATCTCCATACAGCAGAATTGGAGAATAATTCGCCCAACCGGGATCCTGTCCCTTCGGAGGCGTGAGAACGCCGTTAAATCCATTCGCCGCGATGCTTCCATCCTGCCCAACGAAAGGCGTATTGAAGAAAGTGCTGTAGAAACTCGGGCTGGAACCGAAAGGCGGCTCGGCACCAAACTGCTCGAGCACCAACTGCTCCATCGGGTTGTAGAAAAGCCCCCACCCTGTACGGATGCTCGTTTTGCCGTTACTTCCGAAAAGCTTTCCCAGGAATCCATCGCTGAAGTTGGGGCTATAAGCAATACCGATGCGCGGCGCAATGGCCTTGTAGTAGGTCGAAGTCAGGCCCGAGGGAACTCCGGGATCTCCCGGAACCACGAGTCCAGTAGGACAGTATGTCAGCGGGGACAAGTTGCCAAGCGCATCCGCATTGGAAATCGTGCAAGGGTAGGCTTGGCTGTTCTGCCCAGGACGGAAAGTCTGCGTGTGCCCGAGAGCGTCGGTCAGCGGCGTATCGAGTTCCCAACGCAAGCCGTAGTTGAGAGTCAGATTTGGCTTGATCTTCCAGCTATCTTGCGCAAACAGGTAGACGCCCGTGCTGCGAACATTCTCGCGCTGCGCGGAGCCTTGAGAGTAGACGTCCGCCAGTCCAAGCAAATAGCCCGGATAATTGTCGTTGGAACTGATGGCGTTGTTGCCGCTGCTATCAAATGTGAAATAGCCGCTTACGTTGTAATACAGGCTTTGGTCAAAGCGAGACCGGCGCACATCGGCGCCGAACTTCACTGTGTGGGCTCCTTTTACCCAACTGAGACTGTCCGAAAACTGAAAGGAATTGCCCACCTGTGGAAGCTCTCCTTCCCAGCCGTTTCCGATGTTAAAGCCCCCGCCGATGTCCACGAACGGTAAGCCCGTGCGATCTGCCGGCAACCCGGTGTAGATCCCGGCACTCCCCTGACCGGTCTGAGGAGTACCGTTGTTCGCAATCTGGGTATTGATCGCCGAGGAGTCGGACACGCCCGTAAAGCATGCGTTCGTCTGATAGCCAGAGACATTGGCCAAGCCATTGCAAAAGCTCGTTACATCCCCTGTGTTCTGTGGATGCTGGAAGGTCAACTGACCTTCGCGCAAATAAGTGACACGAAACTCGTTAACCAGAGAATTGTTGATGGTCCAGGTATGGCTTGGGTTCCACTGCTGAAACCGCTGCTTGACGCTCGTACCATATCCTGGGACATTGGCTCCTGACGCTTGGAAGTTATAGAACGGGGACTGGGTCCTACCATCGGTGAAATAATAGTAGATGCTCAGGTTCTGCCGATCGTTGATCCTGTGATCAACGCGCACCGTGAACTGGTCCTGATTGTCAGCCTCTGTCGGCACTCCCTGATATTGGCTGCCAGGCAGGTTGGCGGCTGGCAAATACTGAAGCAGGTTTACCGCTACAGGATCCAAGCATTGCGAAGGGATAACACTCGTAGGAAAGACTGAAGCCCAGTCAACTCCCGCCGCCGGCGTACTGCCCGCGATGCCGGCAATTGCCTGCGCACACGTCGTGGTTCCGTCGGTCCTGGCGTTTAGCGCATCCGCCACAAACTGATCATTGATAGTGCCGCCAAAGGCGCCGTTGGCACTGAAATCTCCCGTGCTTTCGTCTGGTGTCGGCAGCTGCACAAGATCGCTGGAAATCCCTTGACGCACCCTCCGTCCTTCATACGACACGAAGAAGAATGTCCGGTCTTTCACGATAGGGCCACCCAGCGTGCCGCCGAACTGGTTCTGGTTGAACTGCGGTTTCACCGTGTTGAAGTATCCCTGAGCGTTGAGAACCTTGTTCCGAAAGTACTCATAAACGTCTCCGTGGATGGCGTTGCTGCCCGATTGCGTTACCACGTTGACGACGGCGCCGGAGTTACGTCCGTACTCGGCATCGAAGGTGTTGGTAATAACGCGGAATTCCGCGATCGCGTCCGGTGAAGGTTGAATGGCTGCCGAGTTCACAAACTGATCGTTGGCATCTCCGCCGTTGACGTTGAAGTTGTTCGCGCGTCCCCGGCCTCCGTTCACCGAAACCGAACCGGCAGCATCGCTGCCGTAAAAAGTGCCCCCGCTCGACCCCAATTGCGACTGCACTCCAGGCTGCAGTTGCAAAAACTGGTAGGCGTCGCGTTGATTAAGGGGAAGCTCATTCACCGACTTGTTGTTCACGATCGCGCCCAGCTGCGTACTCGTGGTGTCGACCAGCGGCGCTTCCGAAGTGACCTCCACAACTTCCTTCGTTTCCCCGATCTGCAACGTCGAATTGAAGGTGACGACCTGGCTCAGTTCGACGGTAATCCCCTTGCGGACATTGTTCTTAAACCCTGTCAGATCGAACGAGAGAGTATAGGTTCCAATCGGGACCTCCGGAAAAGAGTAGTCGCCGCTTCCGTTGGTTTGCGTCTCGCGGCTGATGCCGGTCGCTTCGTTTACGAGCGTCACCTTGACGTTCGCCAAAACCGCGCCGCTCGCATCCGCGACCCGGCCGATGATGCGGCCTCCCGTACCTTGCGCGAAAACCACCGTGGAACACGTAAGGCAAAGGCACACTACGATCAACCAACGGCTCAACCGGGAAGACTTCGATAGCGACATGGCTCCTCCAGATCTCGGGGTCAGATCCGAATTTTTCACACTGATTTTGAAGCTTGTGCGAAATTCAAACCTTGCTATAATCGCGCAAGGTTAGAGACTCTCCCGCCATCTGTCAAGCGGAAAAGTTCATCTCTTGGGCGGCGATCAGCCGGGACATTTTCAAAATTATGTCGAGCGCAGCGCAAGACTATCTCAAGATCGGCGACGTCGCGCGGCTGGTCGGCATTTCGGCCTCGGCCATTCGCGGCTGGGAGAGCCTTGGGCTGACCCGGCCACAGCGCAGCCAGGGGCGCTACCGCCTTTATACAAAGGATGATGTCCGCCTGCTCAAGAAAGCACGCTACCTCCGCAAAGTGCGCGGACTGAACGCTGCCGCCATCGTCGAGATGCTGAAACGTGAAGGCGCGATCAAGCCCGCGAACGGTCCCACGGCCGGAATCGGGCCGCGCCTGCGCCACTTGCGCGCCCAACGCGGCTTGAACCTGGCCGACGTTGCCACCGCAGCCGGAGTTTCGGTGGGTTTTCTCAGCGCGATCGAGCGCTCGCAGATGACCGCTTCGGTGGGCACGCTGCGCAGGCTCGCGCGCTTCTATCGAACCAATATTCTTGAGTTTTTCGACCCGGCCGAGGCAAATCCGCGATTGGTGCGTCCAGCCCGGCGCAAGGTCCTCGAAGCCGGACCGGGTGTGCGGATGGAATTGCTGGCCTGGGGCAATACCGCGATGGAGCCGCACCTGTTTCGCATCAAGCCTCATGCCGGCAGCGGCGAAGAATACACCCACGAGGGCGAGGAGTTCCTTTTTGTGTTGCGCGGAGAATTGAAGATCGCGCTCGCCGATGAAGAGTACGATCTCAAGCGCGGCGACAGCTTTTATTTCGAGAGCGCGACTCCGCATCGCTGGACCAATCCCGGGCCCGGGGAGACATGGCTGCTGTGGGTGAACACGCCGCCTACCTTCTGAGGAACACTGCTGACTTATGAATTTACGCGATTCAAAAAACGCTAGCTGGAGAGATCCCTGGAGAGATCCAATGACCTGGCGACAAATCGGATTCTTTCCGCTGCTAGCCTTGCTCACGTTTTTCGGTGGATCGTGCGCGAAGAAAACTCCCACGCTGAACCTTCTGGTTTGGGAGGGCTATGCCGATCCGTCTTACGTCAAGGCCTTCGAGGCGCAGAACCATTGCAAAGTATCGGCGTCCTACATGGGATCGAGCGACGAACTGGTGGCCAAGCTTCGAGGTGGCAGCCCGGGCACTTACGATGTCATTTCTCCGTCGAGCGATGTCGCGACCATGATCGCAACTTCGGGTCTGGCCGCTCCGCTCGACCTCGGCAAGCTGCCCTCTTATGGTCAGCTTTCGCCACAGCTCACTTCCCTGTCGCTGGTTCGCGTGAAAGGAGATGTCTATGGCGTGCCCTTCATGTGGGGGCCGAACCCAATGATTTACGACACCACCGCCTTTCCGCAGGCGCCCGATAGCTGGAATGTGATGTGGGATCCGAATCTCAAGCAGAAAATTTCGGTGTGGGACGATCTCTCGACGGTTTATATGGCGGCGCAGGTTCTCGGTTATGACAAACCCGATCCCGGACATCTTTATAACTTGAGCGACGACGAGTTGAACGCTGTCAAAAAGAAGCTGATCGAGTTGAAACCCAACATTCGGAAGATGTGGTCGACCGGCGGCGAACTGACGAATCTGTTTCAGAATCATGAGATCGTTCTCGCCATGGGCTGGCCGCTCAATACCGTGGAACTGAAAAAGAAAAACTTCCCGGTGGGCGAGACCATTCCCACGGAAAACACCACCGGCTGGATCGATCACCTGATGATCACCGCTGGCAGCGACAACAAGGAGCTGGCGTATAAGTTCCTGGAATATATGATCGAGGCCAGAACGCAGAAGGCGGTCACGGACATAACTCATTACACGCCGGCGAATCCGCATGCGGCGCAGTTTATGACTGCGGACGAAGTAACGAGCCTTCACCTCGACGATGTCGACAATTATCAGAAGAAGCTCTATTTCTGGCAGAATGTCTCGCGGCGGGCCAAGTACAACGAGATCTGGAACGAGGTGAAAGCGACGCAGTAAGTGTTGCGCGGACACTCCTGTCCGCGCAACCGGCGGAAACGGGTAAGATGCAGAAGAAGCTCTTGTTGGCTGCGTTGCTGATCGGGTCGATCCTCGGGGTTTGGAGGGCTGTCGAGGAGCGACAGGAGTCGAAGCACCCTCACTTCGCTAATACCGAGCAGTTCATCAGTTACGCCTGCGACCAGGCGATTGCGGAAGCGCAAAAATACGATGGGATCACTCTCGACTACAGTGTCGATTCCCTTAAAAAGGTTGACACGATACTGGGCCGAGTACACGACCTCTACTTAAGGGATCCCTCTTCTATCCACGTGAATGGCATTTCATTGGAGTACGGCGCCTATGTCGGAGAGGTGGTGCGCAGGAATGAACCGGGAGCCTATTGGACCGAAGACAGCGAACTGGGGAAAAAGTTATACCCCCTTCATTGGAACAAGATAGAAAGCTTCCCTTTGGCATGGTGCTCAAAGAGGATCGTTAACGGCGATGAAGATAGTATCTGGATCAAGTACACAGTCATGAAGGACAGTGTCCGTCAAAAAAATGAAAACACGAACGGGGCTAAAGCTGATAGAGCACAGTGAGTAGCACTGCAACAACATGGTCACCATAGCCGAATCCGCGACCAAGACTACCCTTCCAAGCACGACGCAGTCTCTGCTTTCCCTCCGCAGGGTCGCCAAGCATTTCGGCAAGAACATCGTTCTGCGCGACATCAGCCTGGAAATTACCGAAGGCGAATTCCTGACCATCCTCGGCGAAAGCGGCTCGGGAAAGACTACTCTGCTGCGCATTCTCGCTGGCTTTGAGCAGGCCACATCCGGCGCAGTCTGGATGGCTGGAGCGCGACTCGATCGGCAGCCGCCTTACCGGCGTCCAGTGAACACTGTTTTCCAGAGCTACGCACTGTTTCCGCACATGACGGTCGAAGAGAACGTCGGCTACGGGCTGCGCATCGCCAAACGCCCTGCGGCGGAAGTGCGCTCACGCGTGAGCGAAGCGCTCGCAAAAGTAAAAATGTCCTCCTACGCCAAAGCGAAGCCATCGAAAATCAGCGGCGGACAGCAGCAACGCATCGCGCTGGCGCGCGCGCTGGTGAATCGTCCGCGGGTGTTGCTGCTCGACGAACCGCTCTCCGCGCTCGATGCTAATCTGCGACGCCAAATGCAGGTCGAACTTAAAGCTCTACAGCGCGAGGTCGGGATTACCTTCATCTTTGTCACGCACGACCAGGAAGAAGCGATGGTCATGTCGGACCGCATCGCACTCTTGCGCGCGGGCGAACTAGAGCAAGTTGCCAGCCCGCGCGAAATCTACTCGCGGCCCGCGACCGCCTACACGGCGCAGTTCATCGGACATACGAATCTGCTGAAAGCGGAGGTGCGCGCGGGCGTCGCCACAAGCGGGACTCTTGCCTGGCCTTCCTCTTTGCCCGACGGACCTGCGCTTTTCTCGTTGCGCCCGGAATGCATTCGCCTCGCGCGATCAGGTGGATCGGCGGATGTTTCGTCAAACGGTACGGCCATTCGCTTTCATGCAAAGCTGTGCGATCAGATCTTCCACGGCGCGAACGAGCTTTGGCGCATCGAGTGCACCGACGGACAGATGCTTACTGTGAGCACATCATCTGGCCCGCTCGGCGATGGCGGTGGGTTCGAGTTTGAATTTTTTTCCGCCGATGCTGTTTCTGTTCGCGCCTCCGAGGAGCGCGTCTGATGTTCTCGCGTGCCTACCGCATCGCGATTACGTTGCCGCCACTGGCGTGGGTCGCAGTGTTTCTTCTCGTTCCCTATCTGCTGATGTTCTGCTATAGCTTCTGGTCGGTCTCCGACTCGCAGGCGATCGTCCACTCGTGGACGTTCGATAACTATCGCGAACTTCTCGTCAAACCCGTTTACTGGGAGACGCTGCTGCGCTCGATGTGGATTGCTGCCCGCGTCACGCTGTTTTCGCTCCTGCTCGGATATCCGCTCGCCTACTTCCTGTCGTTCCGCGCGGGCGCGAGAAAGGATCTCTTCTACCAACTTGTGATCATTCCGCTCTGGGTAAGCTATCTGGTGCGCGCTTATGCGTGGAAGACGATTCTCGGCACCGACGGCGTGCTGAACACGCTCTTGCAATACGCGCATCTCACTCAGCATCCTCTGGATTTCCTTCTCTACAGCCCGTTCGCGGTGGTGCTTACCCTGACGCACATCTACACACCGTTCACGCTCCTGCCGATCTACGCTTCGCTTGAGCACATTCCGCGTAATCTGGTCGAGGCTTCGCACGACCTCGGCGCTTCGCCCGCGCAAACATTCTGGCGTGTGATCTTCCCGCTGTCGATTCCTGGAGTGCTCGCGGGCGCGACCTTCGCATTCGTGCTCAGCCTGGGGGATTTTCTCGCGCCACTGCTGCTCGGAGGGCCAAGCGGCATCATGACTTCGAATATCGTGGTCAGCCTCTTTGGCGCCGCATACAACTGGCCGCTGGGCGCGGCGATTTCGTTCTGCATGCTGCTGATAGTCGTCGGTTTGCTCTTCTTTTCGGAACGACTGGAGAAGAAATGGAGCTTTTCATGAGCGGCTCCGCTTTTGCGACTAACGGCTCGCGCTGGCTCACGCTTCACGCGCTCGCCGTCTTCGCCTTTCTCTACCTGCCCATCGCCGTCCTCATTATTTATTCCTTCAACGGGCAGGGCGTCGGCGGCTTTCCACCGCGAGACCTCACGCTCAACTGGTATCGGATTCTTTTCCAGGACGGTCCCATCTGGGACGCGGTCTTCAATAGTTTGATCGTGGCTGCCGCCGCGATGTTCATCGCGCTCGCCTTCGGAATCCCAGCTGCGCTCGCGCTTGATCGCGCCCATTTCCCCGGTAAAGCGATCTTCCGCCGCCTCGTCCTTCTGCCTCTCATTCTTCCCGGCATCATCACCGGCCTGTCACTGCTGATGCTGTTTCGCGAAACCAACGTCAAACTAAGCCTTGTAACCATCATGCTTGGGCATGGCACCGCGCTTATCTCCGTCGCTACCACCGAGGTGTTTGCCGGATTGCAGAAACTCAATCGCGCGCAGGAGGAAGCCTCGCTTGATCTCGGCGCCAATTACTGGCAAACCTTCTGGCGCATCACCGTGCCCAATCTCAAACTCTCGATCATCGGAGCGGCGCTCTTGATCTTCACACTCTCGATGGACGAAATTGCTGTCAGCTTCTTCCTGATCGGCCGAGACAATACGCTGCCTCTCGAAATCTGGGGGCGGCTGCGGCGCGGGATTACTCCAGAGATCAACGCCATCTCAACGATTATTTTTGTGTTTTCGCTGATGGCGATTGTGCTCTGGTACCGGCTGAGGACGCGGGCAGAAGTTACGCCTGAAATCATTATGGAGTCGGTCTAGGACCTACGAGCGCTCTCCTTACTCGGCCTCATCGTCTACCATCACCCATATCCTTTTCATAGGCAGTTCCGCCTTGATCTCGTCATCGAGTCGCTCATAGTTCTGCAAAATGGCTTCCACAACATCGCCTTGATCCCACAGGCGAACTTTGAAAAAGTCATTGCGCGCGTCTTGGCTCAATGGTTTCGTGAATCCTCCCCATGAAACGAGCAGGCCTTGCTCACAAACGTACTTTGACATAACTCCGCGGAGTTCATTGAAGGTCTTTTGTCCTTCGGTTCCGCCGCCTGACTTGACCTGGACACAAAGGCGAGGTTGGTCGAACCCGTGCGGGCCTGAACCTGTCAAGATGTCCACTCCTCCGTCAGGGCCGGGCGGCATCACTTTGGTCTTATAGCCTTGTGCCCTCAGGACCGCAGCGACTAGTCTTGCGAGGCCATGGCCTTTGAATTCGGTCTGGATGAACTTCAGGATCTCGTCGCGCGCCGTAAGCGCTAAGTCAATGGCGTCATCATCTGTGATGTCTCCAATCTCCGCCCCGGCATTCTCCGTCTCAACTTCAGATGCCGAGGGCTCCAACGCGACAATCTTGTTGACGCGGGCCTCCGCATTGTTGCGATAGACCTTGAACACGGTCAGCGCAGAGTTCATCGAGAAAAGTATGTCTTGGGGGAATACAGAACGCGCTATTGTCTTGAGCCATTCGACACCGCGGACGTGCATTAGGTTGGGTGCAACCTTCTTGTACTGGTATTCGCCGGTGACCCGGCCGAACGAGAAAGCAGACGCTGTCTTTGGCGGCAACGCAACCAAGTCGCCGTTTTGGATTTCATGTGCAAATCTCCAGACTTGGCCCCCTGGAAATGACTTGTTTTTCACTTTCTCGCGGATATGCTGCCACATAGATCGGCCGTAATTCGTCCTTTGTGCGGTGGGCCGAGTAGTCAGGACGTTCGTTCCACGCATGACAGACTAGGTGCTCCTTGACAGCCGTCTCCTCTTGGTCGCCGTGTTTACCTGCGCGAACTACCCAAAGCGACATACTAGACGTCCTTCCGAGCGAGCCGTCAATAACGTATCACATTACAGGAAGTTGGCATTCATAAGTCTGCGAACGTCCTGCGAACGACGTGAAACGCGTTACTCGTGCGGAATCTGAACCTCGGCATAGGTGCCGGGCTTAGCCGCCTTTACAACCGCCGCAATTTTCTCCGTGTGCAAGCGAACCCGCGGCCATTGTGGAGTACCCAGCACCACAACAGCGATCTTACGTCCACTGAGATTCTGTTGGTATCGGATGTTCTTGTCGGCAGTGACAAACACGTCGAACCCAGCCCGGTCCGCTTCGGCCAGCAGGTCGCCATTGCTCAGCGTATCCCATCCGCGAGTTCTCGCCTCCGTAACCGCGTGACCGGTCAGATAAGCAGCTAACGGGGCAGGGACGCTGTGGTCAAAAAGAACGAGCATCAGAGGTGGACGCGGGTACTCGCTCAGTCGGAATCGGGGGCGCTAGGCTGCGGGCGGCAAATTCCAGAACCTCAACGATCTGTTCCCTGGGGATACTAAACCAGTCGACAATTTCGTCCACGGTAGCTCCGGCTTCGAGGTTTTCGAAAACAGCCGACACGGGCATGCGTGTATCGCGAAACACCCACGCGCCGCTCAATCTTCCCGGTACACTTTCAACGGCGGGGCATTGGGACCAGTCGAGAAGTGGCATGTTGCGATCTCCTTTCCTCTTACCTTTTATCACTGTTTGAAGATGGCGTCACAAGCGAACAATGGTCTCCTCGCCGAAATAAAGCCAGCCCATTATTTCGCCCCGCTATCTTCCAGCAGTCCGCGTTCTTTCAACATCGGCTCGATGCCTGGCTCTTTCCCGAGCCACGCCTTATACATTCTGCCGAGATCTTCGGTGTTGCCCCGCGACAAGACCATCTGGCGGAAGCGGTCTCCATTGGCTCGCGTCAGGCCGCCGTGGTCCTCGAACCATTGATAGGCTGCGTCATCCAGCATCTCGCTCCATAAGTAGGCGTAGTAGCCGGCTGCGTAGCCGGTGCTCCAGATGTGCGAAAAGTAACTCGATCGATAACGCGGCGGCACGTAACTGATCCACAGATGCGTCTTCTCGAGCGCCTGCTTCTCGAACGTATCGGGATTCTCCAGCGGCGAGTTCGCCGGCAAGGTATGCCACTGCATATCGAGTTCCGCCGCGGCGACAACTTCGGTGAGCGCGTAGCCCTGATTGAATTTCTCCGCCTTCTTGATCTTCGCGGCTAGCTCAGCCGGCATCGGGCGCGCCGGTCTTGTAATTCTTCGCATAGTGATTGAAAACGGCGGGATAGGTTGCCCAATGCTCGTTGAATTGCGATGGAAATTCCACGAAATCGCGCGCCACCTGCGTTCCGGACAAGTGAGGGATACGTCGTGTTCGCAAACATGCCGTGTAGAGCGTGTCCGAACTCGTGGAACATCGTGGTCACATCGCTGAAGCTGATCAACGCCGGCTGGCCGGGCGCGGGTTTGGTGAAGTTCGCCACGTTGTAGACCACCGGCAGCGTGCCGAGCAGTCTTGACTGATTTACAAAGACATCCATCCACGCGCCGCCGTTCTTGTTGTCGCGCTTGAAGTAGTCGCAATACCACAGCGCCAGCGGCTTGCCGTCGGCGTCGAAGACCTCGAACGCCCGCACGTCCGGCTGGTACACCGGAATATCAGTGCGCTCCTTGAAGGTGATGCCGTAAAGCTGGTTGGCGGCGTAGAACACGCCATTCTGAAGCACGTTGTTCAGTTCGAAATAGGGCTTGATCTGCGCTTCGTCGAGATCGTACTTTGCCTTGCGTACCTGCTCCGCGTAGAACTCCCAATCCCACGGCTGCAAGGTGAATCCGCCCTTTTGCGCATCAATGACGGCCTGAATATCCTTCGCCTCGACTGCTGCCTTGGCTGTCGTGCCCGGAACCAGCGCATCCATGAATTTCAGCGCGGCTGCGGGAGTCTTCGCCATCTGGTCTTCCAGCTTCCAGGCGGCGTAGTTCTCAAAACCTAGCAGCTTCGCTTTTTGCGCGCGCAGTTGCGCGAGGCGGGCGATCGTGGCTCGCGTATCATCCGCCGAGCCGTGCTCGGCACGATTCCACGAGTTCTCAAAAATTGTCTGCCGTGTCGCGCGGCTGCTCAACATTCCGAGGTCGGGCTGCTGCGTAGTGTTCTGTAGAGGAATGACATAGCCGGCTGCCTTGCGTTCCTTTGCAGATTGCTCGGCGGCTTCGAGCTGCGCAGGGCTCAGGCCCGCCAGCGCGTTTTTGTCGGTGGTCGCAAACGCCGCGTTCTTGGTGGCCGCGAGCAGCTTGGTCACAAATGCGTTGGCGAGCGTCGACTCTTCCTCGTTCAGCTTTTTCAGCTGCGTTTTGTCGGCGTCGGATAGGTTCGCGCCGGCGTGCACAAACTGCTGGTAATCGTATTCAACCAGGCGCAGCGCTTCGGGATCGAGATTCAGCGAAGCGCGTTCTTTGTAGATCGTCGAGATGCGCTGGAACAGCTTTGAGTTGAGATAAATTGCATCCTGATGGGCGGCCAGCCTGGGGGCCTCGATGTCCTGCACCTTCTGAAGCTCCGGACTAAGGTTCGCCCCTGTGACGCCGTTGAAGACCATCATCACGCGCATAAACAACTGGCCCGTTTTCTCGAGCACGACGATTGTGTTCTCAAAGGTCGGCGGCGCGGGATTCTCGGCGATCGCCTGCACTTCCTCGAGTTGCTTAGCCATGCCCGCTTCGATCGCGGGCTGGTAATCGCTGTCTTTGATTTTGTCGAAGGGCGGCGCCTGAAATGGCAGCGTGCTGGCCGTATAAAAAGGATTGCTTGGGCCGAACTCAGCCGTCGCAGCGGCTGCCTCAATGTTGGTGGTAATTACAGTTCCCATTAACAGAAGACTCCCTATTACCAGCTTTTGCGTGCTGATCATGTTCATGTGTGCTCGTTTTTCCCCGTTGATATTGTAAAGGACGGCTCGCGAGGTTGACCACGCCCGCGGCGCGATTTGGCAAAGTCAAGCCCCGAAGGTCGTATCAGGCGCCCTCTATTTCATCCGCATAGTAAAGTAGTAGTAGGACGCAATCGATCTGGAAGGATTCTTTTTGAGTTCAGGCATTCGCAATATCGCAATCATCGCCCACGTCGACCACGGCAAGACCACGCTGGTCGATGCCATGCTGCAACAGAGTGGCACGTTTCGCTCCAACGAGCACCACGTCGAGCGCGTCATGGACTCGAACGAACTCGAACGCGAGCGCGGCATCACCATTCTCGCAAAAAATACCGCCATTTTTTACCACGACGTAAAAATCAATATCGTCGACACACCCGGCCACAGCGATTTTGGAGGCGAGGTCGAGCGCGCGCTTAAAATGGTCGATGGCGTGATGCTGCTCGTCGACGCCAGTGAAGGTCCGCTTCCGCAGACGCGGTACGTGCTCAGCAAAGCGCTCGAAGCGCACCTGCCGCCCATCGTCGTTATTAACAAGATCGATCGTGCGGATGCTCGGCCGCAGGAAGTCCTCAACGAAATCTACGACCTGTTTATCGATCTCGATGCCAAGGAAGAGCAGCTCGATTTCCCGGTGCTCTACACCAACGCCAAAGATTGGAACGGCGACCACCGAGATAAAGGGTGGCGGCGAAGACCTGCGGCCGCTCTTCGATGCGATTATAAAAACTATTCCAGTTCCGAAGGGCGACATGTCTGGCCCGTTGCAAATCCTGGTCGCAAACCTCGATTACAGCGACTATCTCGGACGCCTGGCCATTGCGCGGGTCTTCAACGGCACAATGCACACCGGCGAAGACGTTGCCATCGCCAAACTCGATGGCACTTTTCACAAAACTAAAATCACAAAACTGTTTTCTTTTTCCGGCCTGAAGCGAACCGATATCACCGAAACAGAATTGGGCGACATCATCGCGGTCGCGGGCGTTGAAGGAATCACCATCGGCGAGACCATCACCGATGTCGAAAATCCCGCACCGCTGGCTCATATCGCCATCGATGAACCCACCATCGCGATGCTGTTCACCGTGAATACGTCGCCGTTCGCGGGTAAAGATGGCACCTACGTAACTTCGCGCAACCTGCGTGAGCGGCTTGAAAAAGAGTTGCTCACGAACGTTTCTCTGCGCGTCGAAAACACCGGCGCCACCGATTCGTTCAAAGTGCTCGGCCGCGGCGAGCTTCAGCTTTCGATCCTGATTGAGATGATGCGCCGCGAAGGTTACGAGCTTATGGTCGGCAAGCCCGAGATCGTGACCAAGCGCATTGACGGCAAGCTGATGGAGCCGGTTGAGCACCTCACCATCGATGTGCCCGAAGAATTCGTTGGCGTCGTGATGGAGCAACTTGGCTCGCGCAAAGGCGAAGTCGTCAACATGCACAACCACGGCTATGGCCGCGTGCGCATCGAGTTTCGCGTGCCCAGCCGCGGACTGATCGGCCTGCGCAGCCAGATGCTCACCGACACGCGCGGCACCATCGTCATGAATTCTCTTTTCGACGGTTACACGGAATGGCAGGGAGAAATTCCGCACCGCTTGACAGGCGCTTTGGTTGCCGATCGTGGCGGCGTTTCGACCGCCTATGCGCTCTGGGGCTTGCAGGAGCGAGGCACACTTTTCGTCGGCCCCGGCGTCGAACTTTACGAGGGGATGATCATCGGCGAGAACGCAAAGGATACCGACCTCGATGTCAATGCAGTCCGCGAAAAGAAGCTGACCAACATGCGCGCATCGACTGCCGATGAAGCCATCCGCCTCGTCCCGTTCCACCAGATGAACCTCGAACAGGCGATTGAATTTATCGCCGACGATGAATTCGCCGAAATTACGCCCAAATCGCTGCGCCTGCGGAAAAAGGTTCTGCAATCCAACCGGCGCAAGAAGAGTTCGCTGGCCGCCGTCGAGGAATCTTGAAACTTGCGGCGCTCGCCTGCGCCGTCAGGCTGGCGGCAGTCAGGCTGACGACAGTCGAGACCGTTTGCTTCGAAGTACTCCTCATCGCCATGTTTTCCGCCTTAGCCGCCTGGACCTGGGGCATGGTGCGCAAATCCTTCGGCGCAATCCCCGCTCTCTTATGGCTCATACTTCGCGGCGTTTCCCTCGTTTGCGCCGCGACAATCGGAGTGCTGGAGTTCATACGCCGAAGAGACAGAGTGCGGCATGAGACACAAAGAAGCTCAGTGAGATTAGAGCTGCAAATCGTGCAATTTCCCGTAGAAGGGGTTGAGGCGGGAACACCGACCCGAAGTACGAGCAATATCCGAACGAAAGAGAGGATCTCTGAGGCTTCTGCCCGTCGTTTCCAATCGGGTGTGCGCTCTGATATCATTTTGTTGAACAGACGAGCACGCAGACGGCGTGCGCCCACTCCTCAGTAGCTCAATGGCAGAGCATCCGGCTGTTAACCGGAGGGTTGTAGGTTCGAGTCCTACCTGAGGAGCCATTCTTTCAGTAGTTTGCAGCCGCAAAGAACCAACTGGATCACCTCCGGTCCTGCGAGCATCGACGGCAACTTCTCTCATTTCGAATCTCCCTGGAGACTTCCGAAACAGCGCGTCTCGCCTGCATTCGCCCCCTGAGCATTCCAGCGGTGGGAAAATATTGCAGTATCCTCTTTACAAATTCAGATTCTGATGGCTACGGAGAATGGAGCGTCTGATGAAGGGAAAGATTGTTCTCGTGACCGGCGCGGATGGCGGCCTCGGTTCGCATGTCACGCAGGCATTTCTGGAGGCCGGAGCGACCGTTATCGGCACCTCGCGGAAGATTCAGCAATCTGCTTTTGCCGATGTTAACTTCTTCGCGCTGGCCGGCGAAATTTCGACTCGCGAGGGCGCGAAGTCGCTTCTGGATCAGGTAGTGGCGCGTTTCGGAAAGCTGGATGTTCTGGCGCACACCGTCGGTGGCTTCGCCGGGGGAATGTCTGTTGCGGATACCGACGACGCAACTTTCCAGCGTATGTTCGATTTGAATCTGAATTCCTTGTTTCACATTCTGCGAGCCGCGATTCCTCCGCTTAGACAAAGCGGCGCGGGGCGGATCATCGCGATCGGCAGCCGCGCAGCGCTCGAACCGGGCGCAGGCGTGGGCGCATACAACGCCTCGAAGGCCGCCATGATGTCTTTGATCAGAACGGTGGCGCTTGAGAATAAGGATGCAGGGCTGACTGCTAACGTGATCCTGCCGGGCACCATGGATACGCCGGCGAACCGGAAGGTCATGCCGGGAGCGGATTTCTCCAAGTGGGTGCGGCCTGCAGCGGTTGCAGCTTTGATGGTCTGGCTGGCGGGAGACGATGGAAAAGATTTGAATGGCGCGGTGATACCGGTCTATGGCTGCGACCTCTGAAGCGGTCCGCGATTAGCCTCGCGCAAGACTATCCGGAATGAACCTGGGGGAAGACCTCCGTCGGCGCGAGTTGCGGCAGGCTGTGGCCCTTTAAAGTGCCTGCCCATTCGTCCTCCGCCGTCCACCGCGATTTGCGCTCCAAAGCCCCGGCACCATTAGTAACCGCTAATCTTTCTCCACTGTCGCCGATTTTCTGGCCGATAGCCCATCTGTGAGGCCGTCCGGACTCGGACTTCTTTCCAACACCTGTTTTCTTCTGATTTCATGCCCCACGGTTTCTGCTACCTGTGGGATCCACGCATCGTCTGGCTGCACGTCATCTCCGACGGGCTGATCGCGCTCTCGTATTACTGCATTCCGATCATCCTGATTTACTTCATCCGCAAGAATCGCGGCCTACCCTTAAATGACGTTTTCTGGATGTTCGCGACCTTTATCCTGGCGTGCGGCACCACGCATGTCATGGAAATCTGGGACGTCTGGCATGGCGCCTACTTCATTGCGGGGGTAGTGAAGGCCATCACAGCAGTGGTTTCGGTGCTGACGGCGGCGATGCTGATTGCGCTGGTGCCGAAGGCAATTGCGCTGCCCGGCCGGATCCGGCGGCAGGAGGAGGAGATTGTCGATCGCGCGCGAACTGAGGCGATGCTCAATGAGAGCCTTGCCGCCAACGAAGGCGTCCTGAAGGACCTGGCCGATCAGAAATTTGCACTCGATCAGCACGCGATCGTGGCAGTGACCGATGTGGACGGCACAATCACCTACGTCAACGATAAATTTTGCAGCATCAGCAAGTATTCCAGAGAGGAATTGATCGGCCAGAATCACCGCATCATCAAGTCCGGCCACCATCCGAAGGAATTCTTCCAGCAGATGTACGCCACCATCGTCAACGGAAGGGTTTGGCACGGCGAGATTCAAAACCGCGCCAAGGACGGTTCGCTTTACTGGGTGGAGTCCACCATTGTGCCGTTCGTCGACGATGACGGAAAACCGCGGCAGTACGTTGCCATCCGCACCGACATCACCGAACGCAAGCGGGCGAAGCGAGATTCGCGAACATCTGGCGGCGGTGGTCGATTCCTCCGACGATGCCATCATCAGCAAAGACCTGCGCGGCATCATCATCGCGTGGAATCGCGGCGCGGAGAAAATCTTCGGTTACTCTTCCGTGGAGATGTTAGGGCAGTCCATGCTGCGGCTGTTTCCCCCGGAACGCGGTGCTGAAGAATCCGACATTCTTGCGCGCATTGGCCGCGGCGAAAGCGTCGATCATTTCGAAACCGTCCGGGTACGCAAGCGGGGCAAGCGCATTGACATTTCCGCGACCATCTCGCCGATCCGCGACGGCAACGGAGTGATTGTGGGCGCGTCGACCATCGCCCGCGACATCACCGGACGCATACAGGCGGAAGCGGCGCTGCGCGCCAGCGAAGAGAGCTTCCGTGCCATGCTCAACGGCATCCCCCAACTCGCCTGGATGGCCAATCCCGACGGTCACATCTTCTGGTACAACCACCGCTGGTACGACTACACCGGCACCGCTCCCCAACAGATGGAGGGATGGGGATGGCAGAGTGTGCATGATCCCGCGGTGCTGCCCCAAGTGCTGGCGAGATGGCATGGTTCGATTGCGGCCGGGACCGACTTCGAGATGGAATTCCCGCTGCGCGCGGCGGACGGCCATTTTGGCATGTTCCTAACCCGTATCGTGCCCCTGAAAGACAACGAAGGCCGTGTGGTGCGCTGGTTCGGCACCAATACCGACATCAGCGAACTCAAGGAAGCCGAGCAGCGGCAGGCCGCGCAGGCAGAAGAAATGTCGCGACAAGCCGAGGAATTGGCGCGGTCGCGGCAAGCCCTGGAAAGCCAGGCGCTGATGTTGCAGTCCGTGCTGAACAGCATGGCGGAGGGATTAGTCGCCGCCGACGACCAAGGCAAATTCATTATATGGAACGGCGCGGCGGAAGAGATTCTTGGCCTAGGCCCGGCCAACTTGCCGCTCTCCGAATGGTCTGAGCACTACGGCCTTTTTCTGGGCGACACAGTGACGCCCTTCCCCAGCGAGCAACTTCCGCTGGCGCGCGCCGTTCGCGGAGAGTCGTGCATGGCCGAAATGTTAGTGCGCAATTACAACGTTGCGAAGGAGACATGGATCGAAGTCAGTGGCCGGCCGCTGCGAGGCAAGGACAGTGTAACGCTAGGCGGAGTGGTGGCTGTCCGCGATGTCACGCAGAGAAAAGCCGACGAGAAGGAGATCCGAAAGCTCAACGACGAACTCGAAATCAGAGTCGCGGAGCGGACATCCCAGTTGGAGACAGCCAACAAAGAACTGGAGTCCTTCAGCTACTCCGTATCGCACGATCTGCGGGCGCCCTTGTGGCACATCATCGGCTTTTCCAGCATGCTGATAGAAGAATTTGGCAGCACTCTTGACCCGGGGGCCCAACGCTATCTTGAGCGCATTCAGGCAGGCACACAGAAAATGGGCCTGCTGGTGGATGAGTTGTTGAATCTGGCAAGAGTTGGACGCAAGGCAATTACTCGCCGCGAGAGCAACTTGAACGCCATGGTCGTGGAAGTGATCGCGATGCTGGGGCCCGATTTCCAGGGGCGGGAAGTGAAGTGGGTAATCGCAGAGTTGCCCCTCGTGAAGTGCGATCCCGTTCTGGTCAAACAGATTTTTCAGAACCTGCTCGCCAACGCGCTCAAGTTTACCCGCGGTCGAAATCCTGCCGTCATTGAAATCAGTCACCAGGGAAATACGGAAGACGGGCAGCTGGTTTTTGTGGTCCGGGATAACGGTATCGGCTTCAACATGAAGTATGTCGACAAATTGTTCGGAGTTTTCCAGCGACTGCATCGTCCGGAGGATTTCGAAGGCACGGGCATCGGTCTGGCGACCGTGCAACGCATCGTTCACAAGCAAGGCGGCCGGGTATGGGCGGAAGGAGAAGTGGACGAGGGCGCAATCTTCTATTTCACCCTGGGCCTGCAAAGACAAGCGGAGTTGAAGAGTAATGAAGCTACGGCTGGAGGCCAATGATGAACCCGGAGAGTCTCGACATACTGCTGGTGGAAGACAATCAGGACGATGTGGACCTTGCCCTGCATGCCCTGCAACGGACCAAGGTGGCAAACCACATTTTCGTGGTGCGCGATGGCGAGGAAGCCCTCGACTTTCTCTTCTGTCGCGGCGCTTTCGCGGATCGATCGTTTGATCATCCCCCGAAGTTGGTGCTCCTGGACCTGAAGCTCCCGAAGATCGATGGGATGGAAGTGCTCCGGCAGATCAAAGACGACGCCCGGACCAGGAAGACCCCGGTGGTCATCATGACCTCGTCGAAAGAAGACCGCGACCTGGTGAGCGGTTACAACCTGGGAGCAAACAGCTACATCCAGAAGCCGGTCGACTTCGACCAGTTCCGGGAAACGATCAAGAACGTCGGGCTGTACTGGCTGGTCACCAATCAGCCACCGGTGACGGCAGACAGCAGTTAGTCGGCGGGAGAGAAAGTGCTTTCAGACGGATTTGAGTATCGGTGCGCTCGGATTACGGCGAGCCGATCGTCGGTCTTCTTCCGTCTTTGCCGCGTCCAATCGCGCCGCGATCTCGTCGAACCCGGGTGTCGGTCCCTTCCAATGCAATTCGTCCACATCCTTAAACAGCGGCACATCGGTTCGTAGTGTTGCGAACCTGCGGAACAGCAGCGCGCGATCACGCTCGCGGGTGAGAGTATCTGCCAGAGCGCTGGCACCAGCGGCATTCACGTGCCATTCGCGCCAATCCGCAGGGATTGCTTCGAGATGGCGATACTTCGCAAGAACAGCGGCCGACGACTTCGCACCCCAGCCGCGCAGTCCCGGATAGCCATCCGCGGAATCGCCCACCAGCGCCAGGTAATCCGGGATCGATTCCGGCGAAACGCCAAATTTCTTAACCACTCCGGCTTCGTCCATCGTGACTCGTGTCCGGCGATTCAGCTGAACGATCCGCGTTCCCTGCACGCACTGCGCCAGGTCTTTATCCGGAGTGCAGATAATCACTTGTTTCGACTCGCGCATCGCGAGCGGCGAGTACCGCTGCGGCGGCGAGCGCATCGTCGGCCTCGAACTCCACCATCGGCCAGACAACAATGCCGGCCGCCGACAACACGCTCTCCAAGGATTGGAAATTGCGCCAGCAGATCGGGCTCAACGCCTTCGCTGGTCTTGTAGCCCGGCCACAACTCGTTGCGAAACGACTCGATCACGTGATCGGTCGCAACCGCGATATGCGTAGCGCCACCGCGGACCATCCCCAACACAGACGACAGCACGCCGCGGACCGCTGCGACCTCCCGGCCATCCGCGTCTCGCGCCGAAGGCAGCGCGTAGTAATGACGGAATAGTTCGTAGGTGCCGTCGACTAGATAGACTTCCATTGTGGAACTCTAACGACCTGCCACTGGACGCGCGGCAACTTAGCAAACTAGTGCTAATTGGCTCAAAAAGGGTTATCACTCGAACAGGTCATCCCTCGAGCAGTCCGTTCCGTTGGCATCAGGCAGTGACTTTCGTGTCGAAGGTCTTCATAAATCCAGAATCATGTGAACCACGGTCTGATCGCCGACCACGGCAGTATTGATCATCGTGTGGTAAATCGCGCGATCGGGCCATTCGACGCCGAAATACTTCTGGATGAAATCGACCCGTTCACGATCAACCGTATCCACAAGCTCTTCCGCTTCATCCACACTTTTCCCGCGAGCCCAGGAGGCGACGCACTTTATCTTCTCTTGGCGCGTAAAGAAACACACGCAACGTGTCCGGGCGATTCTTGAGGAAACTGCTGCGACCCTCTTCCCACGATGACCGAGTTTCCGTTTTTCGCCGCGTGCAGAACGACCGCTTCTGTCAGCCTCAGAATGCATTCGCTGTCGACCAGCTTGAGCTTGTGCGCATTGAGGCTTCCCTCATAGCTCCCGCGCAGGAACGATTTGAAGAGCCGGTAATACAGAGGATCGGTTCGTTCCTCCCGACGCTCGACTACCGCCTTGGGACATTCAGCGAGCCGCGCGATCTCCTCGGTCAGTTGCTGATCCCAAAGCTTCCAGCCTAGTTGCTTGGCAAGCAGTTGCGCGATTTCGCCGCCGCCGCTTCCGTACTCACGTTCAATGGTGACGATTTTTATCGTCTGTCGTCGACCTAAACTTACACGGTTCAAACTATGGACGGCGAGAACGGGACAAGGTCCCAACTGCATCACCCGATAGGTTGTCGAACCAAACACCGCAAGATCCACGGCCCCACGGCCACGCACCGCCATGACCACCAGGTCAGTCCGCGCCTCCTCGGCGAGTTGATGATCTGCTGGTATGGCTCTCCGATGCGCACCGTCCGTCTTGACGTTGAGGCGTCTTCGCGTTCCTCCGCGGAATCAGTTTATCGAGTTGCCTGCTCGCTGTCGCTATGACCTCTTTCTTTTGGCCGGACTTGCGCCCTCCTCCAACACGTGCAGCAAGGTGAGTTCTGCGTCGTACTCTTTTGCCGCCGAGATCGCATAAGTTAAAGCCCGCTCTGAATTCTCCGAGAAATCCGTACAGAAAAGAATTCGGTTAAGGTGGTGGACGTGATGCCGCTCTTCAACCCCGGCCCTGTCCGCGGGCAGTATCTGCGGGCATATCTGTGCGCGATGCTTCCTGCGGCGCCTTACATACTGCCAGCACCGGGCAGCAAGCCCTGCGCATTACGCGGTCGGTTGTTGTACCCAGCATCAAGCGGTCAAACCCGCGCCGGCCGTGCGTTCCCATGACGATCAGGTCCGCTTTCTGCGCTTGCGCACACTTCAGAATACAATCCGGCGCGGTTCCCTGGTGCACTACGAGCTCCGGCTGAATTCCGGCCCGGACGTGCTTTCTTCACGAATTCCCGCAGTTGCTCTTTGCCGCCCTCGCGCATCGCGTGGCAGAAGTTCTCATAATCTCCCGCAGAGGCGGCATAGTCGGCGTAAGGATAGTGCGATAGTTCTATGACATGCAGTGCCACCACCTTCGCTCGATAGTGCTCGGCCAGGAGAGCGCATGGTGATACGCCCTGATCGAGAACTCCGAGAAATCAACGGGACAAAGGATGAGTTTAATTTCCAGCATGACTGCTTCCCTGAATGGGGCGATTCCCTGACATATGATCTTTACTCCGCCAACCACTCCGCCGCCACCGGGTTCATTCTTCTTCAAAAGGAAAGCCAGAAAGAACATGATGGCCGCCGCGACAGCAAGAACCTTAAATGTATCGATGTAAGCCAGGCTGGCCGCCTGCGCTTGCAGACCCCGATAAATCCTGGCGTACGCCGTGATTTGCGCCTCATGCTTGCCCACACCGGCGAGTCGCCAGATGCTGAGCTAGCCCGTTTGCCGAATTCATAAAATTCGGATTGTCGACCCGAGCGTTCTCCACCAGCCGGGCCTGATGGAACTGCGAGCGCCGCGCAATCAACGTGGTGACCAGCGACGTTCCCACGCTGCTTCCCGATGTTGCGCATAAAATTGATGATTCCGGCCACCGAGTTATTTTTCTCCGGTGCAATTCCAACGTAGGCGACCAGCGTAATCGGCACAAACAGAAACCCGAGACCAATCACCTGCGCGATGCGCAGCCAGGTTGCTGCACTGAAGCTGATTTGCAAATCAATCCGCCGGGTGGAATAGAGCATGGCGATAGACAACGCCAGCCATCCAAAGCCGATCAGGCGGCGCGCCTGGATCTTGGTCGTGAGCTGGCCCATGATGGGCATCTCAAAAAGTAAGACCAGGCCTCCCGCCGACAGAGCCAGCCCAGCCAGTTCAGACGTGTATCCAAGCAGCGTCTGGAGGAACTGCGGCATCAGCACCAGGCTGCTGAACAAAAGGATTCCCGAGCATGAACATCATCAGGCTCGAACTCGCAAAGTTGAAGCTCTTGAACATGCGGACGTCGATGATCGGAGCCTTTTGATACCACTCCCAAATCACCAGCGAGATAAGGCACACCGTGGCCATGACAACCAGAGTCGTGATGAAGTGCGACCCGAACCAATCGTCTTCCTGGCCCTTGTCGAGCAGAATCTGCAATGAACCGATACCAAGTGTCAGCAGGGCGATGCCGATGTAGTCCAACTTGACGCCGGCAGATTTGATCTTGGCTAAGTATGGAGGATCTTCGACAAAGCGTCGCACCAGCAACCATGTCAATATGCCGACCGGCAGATTGATGAAAAAAATCCAACGCCACGAATAATTAAAGGTGATCCACCCGCCGAGTGTTGGCCCGATGGTGGGCGCCATGATAGCCGTGATGCCGTAGAGCGCAAATGCCAGCCCGCGCTGCTGCGGTGGAAAAGTGTCCGCCAGAATCGCCTGGGCCATGGGCTGCAACCCGCCGCCGCCCGCGCCTTGCAACACCCGGAAGAGAAGAAGAAATCCGAGACTGGGCGCAATGCCGCAGAGCAACGAGCTCACCGTGAAGACGCTCAGACAGGACATGAAAAAGCGCTTCCGTCCCAGCGCGCCCGCGAGCCAGCCGCTGATCGGCAGGATGATGGCATTCGAGACCAGATAAGAAGTCAGCACCCAGGTGCTCTGGTCGTTGCTCGCGCCCAGATTCCCGGCCATATACGGCAGGGCGACGTTGGCGATGCTGGTGTCGAGCACCTCCATGAAGGCGGCCAGTGCCACAACCACGGCAATCAGCCACGGATTGTACTTAGGGCGCCAAACATCCTGATCGAGCGTGATGGCAGCGGCACTCATTTGAGATACACGTCAGGCACTACGTTCATGCCGGGTCGAAGACGACGATCCTTGTTCTCCCCCGGTTCGAGAACGATCTTGACCGGAATTCGCTGAACAATTTTTACGTAGTTACCGGTGGCGTTCTCCGGCGGAAGCAAACTGAACAGCGGACCGGTTGCGCTCCGGCAATGCTGTCCACATGGCCCTTAAGCGTCTGGCCGGTTGAATCCACGTGGATATCCGCCTTCTGTCCGACCTTCATGTGCTTCAGTTGAGTCTCTTTAAAATTCGCGGTGATCCACACGTCATCGAGAGGCACCACCGTGAGAAGTTGCTGGCCCTCCTGAACGTTCATCCCCACGACCACTTTTTTGTCCACTTCACCGCTGACCGGAGCGACGATCTTGGTGTATTCAAGATTCAATTGCGCCTGTTCGAGGAGCGCGCGCTTTTCATCGACATCCGCGATGGCCGCCCGCACGCGAGCCTGGGTCGACGACACTTGCTGCGGCCCGGTCTCTGCGGATCGGTGGTTCGCTACAGCTTGTTCCAGGCGGCTGCGGGCCTGCTTGACGAACTCCTGGGCTGCCGATTCACTGGCCTGGGCTGCGGCTACCGTCGCAGCGCTGGACTTCGCGGCGGCCAGTGCCTGATCGTAAATTTGCTGCGATACCTCGCGCTTGTCGACCAGCAACTTGTAGCGATGAAGATCGTCTTGTGCCTTGACATCGTTCGCTTCGGCTGACTCCACTTGAGCGTGAGCCGCGGTGAGTTGCCTCTCGGCGGCGATGACTCCGGCGTTGGCGTCTTCGATGCCGGAAGCGGCGAACCTCAGCTGGCTCGAAGTATTCACCGAAGTAATCGGAACAGTGATATTCAGCGATCTGCGCGGTTGCTTCGGCATTGGCCAGATTCGCCTGCGCCTGCGCAACCGCAACCTCATAGTCCTTCGGATCGACCTCGACCAGCACCGTACCCTTCTCCACCCACTGGTTGTCGTCGACGTTGACCTTGATCACGTAGCCGGAAACACGAGCGCTAACCGGGTAGAGATGAACATCGGCCTGCGCGTCGTCGGTCGATTCGTAGCTGTTCAAGTAGCGCCACAACAAGAGTCCGCCGACGACCACCACGGCGATAACGACCACGATCACAATGTTTCTGCGGCGCTTCGGGTTCCGGCGTGCCGGAGGCGTGTACTCCCTTGCCGTCGACGACGAGGGAGTGACGGGGAAGTCTTTATCTCGATTTTTATCTATACCTGCGTCTGGGCTTGTACCCTGCGCTGAATGGGCTGGGTTTTCATCCGCCATGTTTATCTTCCTTTGAAGTATTCTTTGACGCCTTGCTCAGCTTCTCCGACGGCGCGAGCGAGGGAAATTTTTGCGTAATTGTAACCGTAGAGGCTCGATATGTACTGTTCGTGCGCGCTCGCAACTGCCTCTTGCGATTGCACGACTTCCACCGTATCGGCGACGCCCGCGCTGAACCGATCGCGCGACTGAGTCAGCGTCTGCTCCGCCAGGTCGATGTTGCTGCGTGCCACCTTCACTTCGTCCGCCGCCGACTGAAGGTTCAGCAACGCAGCGCGCACGTCGGCGTCGATCTGCCCTCGCAGATTCTCCAGGCGTTCGCGGCTCTGTTCGAGCTTCGCCTCGGCCTGCAAAACGTCGCCGTGAACTTTGCCACCCTGAAAGATCGGGATCGTGAGCGTTCCGCGCACGTCGGCAACGGGCGTGGCCGTGGAGGGATGCGATCCGCCCAGCCCGTAATCCGCGCCGAGAGAAAGCGACGGAAAATACCCCGCCACCGCGGCTCTCTTGGAGTATTCGGCCGCGCGGACGTCGGTCATGGCGGCCTGAAAATCGGAGCGCGAAGCATATGCGCGTTTCAGGGCCTCATCAACAGTGATCGCTTCGAATGGCTCATATGGCGATTTGTCCGTGAATTCAAATTCCTGGCCGGGAGCGAGGCCGATCACACGCGCGACCGTCAGCTTCTGAATGGCAAAGTTATTCTTCGCCTGGATCAACTGTTGTTGCCGCGTCTGGAGCTCGACTTTGGCGCGCAGAGCATCGATGTCCGGCGAAGTGCCGGCGTTCACCTGGTCCGCGGCTTGATCGTAAACCGCTTGCGCCGTCTTGACCTGCGCGTCCGCCGTCTCAATGCGGGCTTCATCGGCAATGCCCTGTAAATACGTGTAGCCGACGGCCAGCACGACCAGATCGCGAGCATCCTTAAAGGTATAGGCGGCTGATTTTAAGCTCTGGCTAGCCGCGCGAGTCGCGCTAATTGACTTCCAGTCGAAGAGGGTTTGGGTCAAATTGGCACGCGCGTCGAAATAAGAAAAAGGGCCGACCGACGGAGGGATGCTAACTCCATCAAGACTCGTAAAGCCCAGTTCTGAGAGATTGGTCTTCGACTCAGCCGCGTAAGGTGCCGCCGTCACGTGGGGCAGCAGAGAGCTCAACTGCTCCCATCGCTCTCCGCGGGCCGAGCGAATGTCTTGATTCGACAGAAGCAATCCGAGATTTTGTTTTAGTCCCCGGTCGATGGCCTCGTGTAACGAGAGCGGCAGAACTCCGGGAACAAGCTTTGCGGGCACGCTGCCCGCGAACTTGCTCACTCCACCCGTTCCGGGGATGGCTTGGCCCGGACTGCTCGGTCCGGGTAATGTCGCGGTTTGTGCGAGGACTGTTGCTGCTCCACAAATCAAGACTCCGGCCAACAGAAAAATGCAGAGCCGTTCATGACTGAGCCTCAATGGAGTCTCCTTCCGTTTTTGTGAAACTGAGACCGCCACTCCCACAAGCTGGGTGCATGAGATGATACGCCCGGCGGTCGATCGCATGCACCTTGACCTCCTTAGATGGCTAACCTCGTCAATCGATCCCGTTTTTGCTGGCAGATTATTGCGAGCGGGTGGCGACAGCACTATGGCGCAAGCAGGAATCGTGGCGCAGACTTGGGCTTGCGGGCGAGGGAGCAGACGTGTAGCCCCGAAATGTGATGGCTGAGATCGTCAGGCAGTGCGCTCGGTGGGAGTTGACAGCAGCAAATTCGAGGTCGGAACGGCCGCGCGGGCCGCCACGGGCCATAATAATAATAATAATGTTGTTTGGCCCGCCGGGTTCGGCACTGGTGACCCCTGGATCACCAAGCTTGTCCACGCCCGGCGTTCGCCACGATCTTCCGTAGCCATTCAGGGGACTCGTTCCGGGCATTTGCTTTTTTTACTTCCTGAAACGCAGCCTGTGCTTCCTCGAGCGTGGCCCCGACCCCGAACGAGAAATCCGTTCCCTCAATCGTCTGGATCCGGCCTTCCGCATAAAGCTGAAACGATTGTCGGAAAGCCTGCCTCGCTTGGAAAAGTCTCGCATTTAATTCCTCGCGAGACTCGTGCTTGAACAGAAATTCGTCTCCTTGGCTGTGGTAGACCTCCAGCTCAACGCTGACGAGTATCTTGGCAAGCCTCCGCAAAAGCATGTCACCGGCAATGCGTCCGTACGAGTCGTTGAAGACCTTCATCAGCTCGACGTCCGCAATCGCGACAAACAGGCTCGCCTCTCCTTCGTCAAAGGCCTGACGGTTCGGCAGTCCAGTGAGCGCGGAAATCAGCACCACGTGGCGGACCGGTTCTTTAATCTCTATCGCCGGCTGGACGCCGCGATGAAGAGAGATCGTGGCTTTCGCCTCTTCAAGACTCGAGGAGATTCCGCTCTTGACCATGAACGCGGCGAGAAAGCCGGCGGAGCGGGAAATGCCGTATTTACAGTGGATCAGTATCCGCTCGCGTTTGTCGGTCTGTTGCTTGAGCCATGCCAGGGCTTCTCGAACGTGATCCGGAGAGATGAGTCCCGTGTCGGGGGCGGGGATCCACTTGTACGCCTTACCGGGATGTTCGCCAGATTGATCTCTTCCAGGGGGCTGGTAAGCGTCGGGGCCGCGAACATTCAGGATTGCGGTGATTTCTTCGGGATTGTTATGGACCAGTTCGTCCGCGTCCTGCTGACCGCCGAGCCACAGGTTGTTAATAATGTGGTCCATAACCTAAAGAACATTAAAGCAGGCAAAACAAAACGCCCCAAGCTCAAAAGAGTCTGGGACGTTCGGCCAAAGCAGCCCTCCCCCGAAGTCTGCTCCACAATCAGAGTAAGCGAGAGGCCGAACGATGGGAATGGCTCGGACGGGCTACAGGTATGCAGCACCCTGATAACAATAGGGTTACGGCTTAAAAGTGCTTCTGCCGAATGAATCTTAGTTTTCTTGAGCCAGTTTGCCCAGTTTTCTCACATTAGAGAGTAGGAGCGCACCCCGAAGGCTGGAATTTCCGGACGGATTGCAACGAGGAAACCGGATTGCTCCGGCTTTTAGGAATGCATTCAGAGACCCCTCGAAACCGGGTGGCCTTGGGGAAGTGCCACCCGGATCGAGTGAGAGATTGGATCCAGACTAACGGCTCTCGATTTCCAGGAGCTTTGATGACGAAGCGCCCACTCGGCTTTTTCGGACCGCCCTGACCCTCATTCCGTTCGCGTCGACTCCCATTTGGGCGCAATATACCGAAGGCGCAGCCAGCAGCGCGAAGAAGTTCACGGTGAACTGAACGTGCATCATGCTCCTTGCCTGGTTTTCTGAACCGGCAGTTCTTAATTGCCCGAGCCTTCTCACGGCGAGGAGATCTGCAAGATTAAAATTGCGAGGATTTTGTAGGTCGGCTTCGTCGAATAAACTACCACTTCATTGACTGCAACTTGCTAAATTAGGCAACTCTTGCCTTGCTGGGTACGGCACGATTTGCCGGGTTCCCGGCTTGCGCGGCATCCACGTCTCGCAAATTCCAGAAAACACGCAGCCGGTTCACCCTACGGGATGGGCATGAGCGTGCTTCATCCGAGTGGTCAGTCGGAAGCTCTTTGGTGAAAATCCGTGAAGCGGTTCGAAACCGAAGTCTGCGGCGGTTGAATCCACCATGGGCGATCCGGCGGAACTCAGAATCCATCTTCAGAAGCGAGGGACACCATGTCCATCTCGGCGATCAGCAACTTGTTCAGCAGCACTCAAACCAGCGCCTTGTCCTATCAACTCCAGAATTCGCAGTTCCAGCAACTGGGCAAGGATCTAACTACCGGCAATCTGGCGGCCGCGCAGTCCGACTTCAACACTTTGCAGCAAGCCTTCGCGCAGACGCCGACCGCCGCTTCCTCATCGACCACGTCGAATCCGGTAGCGCAGGCTTTTCAACAGCTCGCCACCGATCTCAAATCCGGCAACTTGTCAGCAGCGAAACAGGATTATTCGACCATTCAACAGGACCTCAGCAGCCAAACCGCTCTGAGGCGCGCTCACTTTCAGCACCACTCCGGCGGCGGAGGAGCGGGAGACCAGAGCACCCTCCTACAGGATTTGAACCAGCTCGGGCAGGACCTGTCGTCGTCCACTTTCCTGTCCAGCAATCTGAGCGCGGCGCAGCAGGCGTATGGCTCTCCGATTCAATCTCTCTACCCCGGCGGGACAGGAGGGCTCGGCTCTGGACTGCGAGCTTCTTCGATCGCGCCCGCTTCCGATTTGGCGCTCTCGTTCATGGCGTAGCACGGGTCGAGTCTGGCAACGCCCGAACAATTGCGGGCGGGTGTTCCCGGCAAATCAAAAGGCGCGGGTCTGCTCCCCGCGCCTCTCGTGTCAGTTTGTTCCCGGACTTTGTTCCCCCTGACTAATGTGCCTTGGCGGCTTCAATCGCCTCGGTCAGTTCATGTTCGGCGGCGCGCAGATGCTCTTCGGCTTTTGCGCCATGTCCGGCCATATCGTAGTGGTTGGCGGCGCGGGCGCGATCCATCTCTCCCATCGCTTCTTCCACGTGCTTGTGGGCTCGTTCGAGATCGGCCCAATCATGCACTCTTTGAGCCACGGCTACTCCCGCGGCGAACGATAGACACACGGCAAGAATTGTAATTACCAGCCTCTTCATGGAGTTTCCTTTCGCAAAGGGGGATTATTTCCCGATCACGCAAGAGCAATTCTCCCCAACGATGAAACTGAAGTCAAAGAAAAGACACAGCGAATCGCGTTACTTCAGTATCATTCCGGATTCCTCCCGACCCAGTCCGCTTCGTCACTCTCGGCGGCAACTTTCGATAGCCTGCATTCACGAACAGCCAGCCGAACCGCCATAAGTCCTGCGTCTGCCCGCCATTAGAGGTGCTCGCCGAGCTTGGGGTTGCCGCCCTTCGGCTATGGCCCAAAATGTCTGAGACGCCGCTACGTGCGCGCCCGACGGCGGCGGGATTAGAATTTCAGCAGGTGAGGTGCCATGCCAACCCAGGGAGAATCGAAACCGGACGCGGGAGTGCAGACGGCGGCCGAACACGTGGCCGCAGCCAGCCAGTTGCTGAAAACCTTACAGACAAAAATCGGCGAACATCCAGAAATTGGAGAAGCAGTCACCAGACTCGAAATGGCGCTCGCGAGTCTCGGCGTGCAAACAGGCGGATTTCTGTAGCGTAGGCTGAAATCCGCAGCACCCGAGTGGCGGCGCTCTCAGCTCATTCTCCGGTGAGCCACTTATACTGCGCATCGCTCAGCGGCACAACGCTGAGCCGTCCCTGCCGCACGAGCGGCGAATCTGCAAATAGTTTTTGCGCTTTGATTTCCGCCAGCGTCTTCGGCTCGCCGATCGCCTTGCCAACTTTGATCTTCACCAGCGGAGTTTTTGGATCACTTCCATCAACCGACACCACAGACGCCGTGCCGACCGCGCTCTTCTCGTCGCCCGTGTGATAGATCACCAGCCGCTCACCCGATTTCATCTCCCGCAGATGCTTTACGGCTGCCGGATTAGTCACGCCGTCCCATATGGTGGACTTCTCGCGTTCGAGATTGGCGAAGGAATAAACGGTGGGCTCGGTCTTGAGTAGGTAGTTCATAGAGGTCGATTGTACAAAATCATAGCGGCGCGCTGGGCTCACAGGCATCGAAGAAGCCGTCTCCAATTGAATACCCAAGCCGTAAGGCACTACCATACTCATATGCCGGTCGATACCGAAATTCAGCAGTCTTCATACACTCGCATCCGCGCGCCGCGCGGCACCTCTCTCTCCTGCAAAGGATGGCAGCAGGAAGCCGCCATGCGCATGCTCATGAACAATCTCGACGAGGAGGTTGCCGAGCGCCCGCAGGACCTCGTGGTCTACGGCGGGACTGGCAAGGCGGCGCGCAACTGGGATTGTTATCACGCCATCGTCAACACTCTAAAGAGCCTCGACAACGATGAGACGTTGCTGGTGCAGTCGGGCAAGCCGGTGGGCGTGTTCAAGACGCACGATTACGCGCCGCGCGTGCTGATTGCCAATTCAAATCTAGTCGGCCATTTTTCCAACTGGGAGAAGTTCAACGAACTGGAGCGCGCTGGCCTGATGATGTACGGCCAGATGACCGCCGGTTCGTGGATTTACATCGGGTCGCAAGGAATTGTGCAGGGCACGTATGAAACCTTCAACGCGGCCGGCGCCAAGCACTTTGGCACTGCTCTTAGCGGAAACGATTTGAGCGGCAAGCTGATCATCTCCGGCGGCATGGGCGGCATGGGCGGCGCACAGCCTCTGGCAGCGACCATGACAGGCGCCGCGTTTCTCGGAATCGATGTCGATCCCGAGCGCATCAAGAAGCGCCTAAAAACCGGCTATTGCGATTTCCTCGTCACCACGCTCGACGAGGCGCTGCGCATCCTGAAAAACGCGGTTCGCAAAAAAGAAAATGTTTCGGTTGGCCTGGTCGGCAATTGTGCCGACATCATTCCAGAACTCGCCGAACGCGGCGTCGTGCCTGACATTTTGACCGATCAGACTTCAGCGCACGATCCGCTGAACGGATATGTACCGAATGGCATGACATTTGAAGCCGCCCTGGAACTGCGTAAGAGCGATCCGCAGGCGTATCAGGAGCGATCCCTCGATGCCATGGCGCGCCATGTCGAAGGCATGCTGCGCCTCCAGAAGATGGGCTCGGTGACATTCGACTACGGCAACAACATCCGCACGTTTGCGTTTCAGCGCGGCGTGAAAAATGCCTACGATTTTCCCGGCTTCGTGCCCGCATATATTCGTCCGCTCTTCTGCGAAGGGCGCGGGCCCTTCCGTTGGGCGGCCCTCTCGGGCGAACCGTCCGACATCGCCGTGACGGACGATCTAGTCCTCGAACTCTTCCCCGAAAATCGCAGCCTCCGTCGCTGGATCGAACTCGCGCGCAAGCGCATCAAGTTCCAGGGCCTGCCCGCGCGCATCTGCTGGCTCGGCTACGGCGAGCGAGCGCAATTCGGCCTAGCCATTAACGATCTGGTGAAGAAAGGGAAAATCAAAGCGCCCATCGTGATCGGCCGCGATCATCTCGACTGCGGTTCAGTCGCATCGCCATTCCGCGAAACCGAAAGCATGAAAGATGGCAGCGACGCCGTTGCCGATTGGCCGCTGCTGAATGCGCTCGTAAACACGGCCGCCGGCGCATCGTGGGTCTCGATTCATAACGGCGGAGGCGTCGGCATCGGCTACTCGCTGCACGCCGGTCAAGTCACCGTTGCCGACGGCACCGACATGATGGCCAAACGCATTGAGCGAGTGCTGACAACGGATCCCGGCATGGGCGTGATTCGACACGTGGACGCCGGGTATGACGTCGCCAAAGAGTTTGCGAAAGGTAATGGCGTGAAGGTGCCGATGGCACAGTGACAGTTGCCGTTCGGCCATGTCAATGAGTGGTTTCCTTGTCAGGGAACCGAGGATTCCTTAGCACGAGTTGCACAATCGGGTGGGGCCAAGCTTCGTAATCACTAAGGCCTGCTTCAATCGGTACGATACTGGTCTTTTGGACGTCTTTTCGCCCGGGGACCGTCATCAAAGCGTCTAAAAGCAGCGTGTGTTTCGACTTATTTTGAATAATAAGCATCATCCCCTTACCGTCCTGCAGGTCTTTGGACTGAGAAAAGGAAAACCACACATCCGCTTTCGTGATGTCAGGCTGATAGGCGATCCCAGATACTTGATTCTCTTTGATCTCGAATGCGATTCCGAAATTCTCCCCGGCGAAAAGGTACACGTCGTTCTCGACAACGTATGGTACTTTGTCAAAACGCTGCTCGTAGTAATGATCCTTGTCAACCCGAAGCTTCAGCGTAAAGGGGGCGCGGAAGACGGGCGCCGACTCGGAAGTTGCGTACCCAGTCCGCTGCCAAGCACAGACTACTGACAGGATCAACATCACCGAGATTGCGAAGCTGCGCATCGAAAGATATTAGCATTTCATAATTCTCATGCGGGGCTAGAGTCTCGACCTAAAGCGGCCCTTATCGCAGCGCCAAAGCGCCGCGCCACCCAAAACCATTCTGCAGGCTCCCTTCAGAACCGGAGCAAGTACGAAGCCTTCACAAAAAAATTTCGCCCGTCGTTTCTCAGTCGTCCCGCCGGATCGTGATTTATGCCTCCACTCCCGTCGGATGATAAGGGTTCGCCAATGTTTTCGAGATTCGTGTTGTAGCCGACATAGACCGCCGTGCTCGGGTGCACCAAGTAAGTGAAGAGAAAATCGGCGTTAAAATTCTTGGCGGTTTCGAGAGAAGTGAAGTTTGGATTGGCGAGGACGGAGTCGTACTGTCCGATAAACCGGAACGAAAACTCCTTGGTGAACTGATAATTCCACTTGCTGCGGATGATGTGGTTATTTTCGCTGCCGAACGGACGGGGCAACTCGGGCTGAGGATTGGCGCACTCCGGACACTGGCGCAGACGAAAGAGGATGTAGGTATTGTCCACTCTCAGGGAGCGAGTCGGCCGGACGGTTAAGGTAACAGTCGCGCTGGTGCGGCGCGCCATGAAAGGAAAGTAACAATCCTGCTGCGCCGTGCAAGTGGAAGGCGGGTCATAATTCACCCGCGTGCCGAAGCGATAGTCGGCCTGTAGATAAACCTTGCGGAAGTAGTTCGTGTTGAACTGAAACTCCGTGGTGTGGCGCGTATATTTCTGGATATCGTCCACGGGAATCACGGAGAAATCCTGATTGCGCAGGCGTTCCATTTCCGCCGCATAGAGAACGGTGAGAAAAGTCTGACCGACCAATTCCATCTTGAATTCGGGAAAATATCCTGAACCGATATGATTCCCTTCGTGATCGTAATTCTCGTAAGTCTCGAATTCCGGGCCCCAGGAGATCAGGTGCTTCCCCTCCGGCCGAAAACTGTACTGGATGCGCTGATAAGGGCTGCGAATGTCGGGCTGCGGATCGAATCCGGTAAGGGTACGGAAGTTCGGGCTGCGGTCAGAGTAATCGAGAAAGTAGTTCAGCTTCCGGCCATCGCGCTGCAAAATCACCTCGGCGGCCGATCCCGTCTGATTTCCGCCGGTAGTGTTGAACATATTGAAAAGCGGATCGGACGGGTTCATGGTTGCGCTATATACTCCTTGCACATCCGCCACCCAGTGCTGATTTAACTTGAAGCGTCCGTCAAGACTGCCCACTCGGTTGAAGAAGCCGTTCACTTCGCGGTCGGCATAGAGGGCGCCGATCTGCGACTGCTCTCCAATGTCGTAGCTGACGCGGCCTATGGCAAAAAGCGCGTGATGGTCGAACAGAGGATTGCTGGGTGAGACTTGTTCGCTCGGTGAGGCGGTGTCGGCGACGAGCATGCCGACGCCCCATGGGCCATCTTTGCCTGTCAGCCTGACGCCCCACTTGGGATCGACAATGCGCCGGGTGAACGCCAGATTGATGGGCGTCTGAAAGTAGTTGGCATTCTCCTGGAAGAACGGTCGCTTCTCCGGAAAGAAAACTTCGAAACGCTGGTTCACGGTGACCTGAGGCTGATCGGATTCAATCTGGCTGAAATCCGGGTTGGCGGTCAGGTCGAGGACAAACTTATCTTTCAGCACCACCTTCGCGTCAAGTCCGGCTTGGCCAAAGGCAGTCCGCTGAGAATAGGTCGGGCTATTGGGGTCGGTCAGGTCGAGTTGCTTGAATGACCTGAAAATGCCATAAGGGATTAATTGCAGATTCCTGCCCGGGGAGATTCCGTCGAGGCCAGTCGCTGTACCTTCCTGGTTGAGACGTCCTTCAATGCGGCTGGAGTACGGCGGCCAAAAAGTATCTTCATTATTGCGGGGAATGCCCCGGTTCAGAAATATCCCCCAGGTCTTTGGATCGCTGGAAGCAAAGCGCAGGCTGCGAAACGGGATCGCGATCCAGACTACATATCCGCGGTCGGTGAGCTTTCCCGCGGAGTCCCAGACTGTATCAAACGACGGATCGAAGTTGTCATTTCCGGTACCCGGGCCCTCAGTCCAAAGAGCGTCGGATTGCACGCCAAGGGCATTGACGTTGAAGGCATAGGCGTGGCGGTGGTCGTGAAATGTATCGAGTATGATTTCGACCGTGTCATCGTCGAAGATATCCTCGCGGCGAGACAGGCGGGCGCGCAACTTCTGCGGTTCGGAATCGAAACAGATAAAGATCGCATACAGGTTCTTGTCGTCGTATCCGAGATAGGCTTCGGTGCGCTGAGAGGCGGGCGCGCCGTCGCTCGGAATGCGTTGCGTGAATCGGTCGACTTTGGCCAGTTTGCCGCGCCAGTTCGGTGACGGCTCCATGTTGAGGAATTCTTCGAGCTTTGGCGGTGTGCTCACCCGTGGAATTTGGATCGTCTGGAACTCGCGCTCCGCAAACACACGAGTACCCGCGAACACGGCGAGCAACAAAAACAGCCGGGCAACTTTGGTCGGCAATCCCCGGAACTCCGGCAGGTTTTCAATTAGACGGACGTGGCCACACATAGGTGAGCAGGCAAATGCCTCAGGCGTAGAATACCTTGTCACAACTGCAATCGCCGTGATCACGGCGTTTCATTGGAACCGCAATGAGAGCCAGCCTCCGCGCAGAGCCACAATCCTGATATCGTGATCGGGTGAAGGGCGAACCGCTGCTGCTGACTAACATCCGCCAACTGGTGACACTGCGGTCTGCGGAGAGCACACCCCGCCGCGGCCCTTCCCTTTCCCGGCTTGAAATCATCGAACGATGGCGCCGTGCTTTGCCTCGGCGGCAAAATCGTCTCTGTCGGCAAAACTAAAGAGGCCCTCCGCGACCCGTGGTTCAAGAAGAATCGCAAGAGCGTCACCGAAATCGACTGCGCCGGCCGCGTCGTGCTGCCTGGTTTCGTAGATTCGCATACCCATCCGGTTTTCACCGACCCGCGCCTGGTCGATTTCGAAAAGCGCATCTCGGGCGCCAGCTACCAGGAAATCGCCGAAGCCGGCGGCGGCATTCGCTCCAGTATTGACGGAGTACGCGCGGCGACCAAACCTGCGACTGGCCGAAAAGCTGCTCAAAACGCTTAGGAAATGGCCGCTTACGGCACAACCACCGTCGAAGCCAAATCCGGATACGGCCTCGAGCCTCGACTTCCGAACTAAAGTCGCTGGAAGCCATCCGCCAGGCCGCGAGCGGTTGGCCGGGCCTGGTGGTCCCCACTTTCTTGGCGCGCACACTGTGCCTGCGGAATATCGCGGCCGATCCCGAGCCTACGTCGATATCATCTGCAACCAGATGATGCCCGCCGTCGCCAAGCGTAAACTAGCCCGGTTCGCCGACGTCTTCTGCGATCGCGGCGCCTTCACGGCAGACGAAGCCGAGCAGATTTTCCGAGCCGCCCAACAGAGCGGTCTCGCCCTCCGCGCCCACATGGGGCAACTCACCGAAACCCGACTCGAACCGTTTCTACAATTCGAACCGGCCTCTCTCGATCACATGGATTACGTCAACCAGGCGGACCTGCCCGCGCTGGCGCGGAGCAATACAATCGCGACGCTTGTCCCGGGAGCGAATTACTTCCTCGGCCTCTCGCGCTACCCGAATGCGCGACAGTTCATCGATGCCGGGGTCGCCGTCGCGCTGGCCACCGACTACAACCCCGGCTCGTCGCCCACTCTCAGCATGCCGATGGCAATGTCGCTCGCGTGCACCCACATGAAAATGTCGCCCGCCGAGGCAATTGCCGCAAGCACGATCAACGGTGCGTGGGCTCTTCGCCTCGCCGATCGCAAAGGCAGCATCGAGCGGGGAAAGACGCGGACCTGGCCGTGTTCGATGTCAAAGACTATCGCGAGATTCCCTACTGGTTTGGAACCAACCACTGTGCGCTCACAATTCTGAATGGAGTCATCAACGATTATCGAGCGGAATGAAACTTGAGTCGCGGGAGGATTCGTCCCCGCGATTTTGAGCGAACGTGAAAGGGTTGTTATAATTCACAAGTTCCGCACGCTCTCAGCGATTCGGCCGATCCATCGCGGCCTCCCGCCGTGATGAGCGCGCAGCCGGACAGCCCGAAGTGGCCCGTCCCCTGCGAACAAGATCGCGGAAAAGAAGTGGCCAGGTAGCTCAGGTGGTAGAGCGCAGCCCTGAAAAGGCTGGCGTCGGCGGTTCAACTCCCTCCCTGGCCACCATCATTCCAAAGAACTTAGCGGCCAAAAGCCGAACTTTCCAACCCACGATCCAACCCATGATTCTCACTGAACTCGCTCCGTGAGCAGGTGAATTCTGTCCCCCATCAGCTGTTCCAGGAACTTGCCTTGCGCATCCCGCATAGAGTCCATGTCGGACTGCGCATAGAGTCCCATGGTCGTGCCGAAGTCCTCGTGGCGCAGCACTCCTTGTACGGTTTTCGGGTCCACCTTCAGCTTCACTAGTGCCGTCGCAAGCGAATGACGAAAGTTGTGAAAGCCGAAGCGCCCCTTCCAGTTCGCAGGAATCACGCCAGCGCTGATGGCTGCGGGTCGCAAGTATTTCTGCACCATGATGGACGCGGACAGCGGCTTCTTGCCTCTCAGCTTTACGCTGGGAAACACATAGTCGCTTTCCTTGGCATACTTCGTTCTCTCGCGCCATGCGAGGAGGAAACCAGCCAAAAGCGGATGCATGGGAACGGGAGCCTTTGACGCTTTCGACTTCGGCTCCTTGAATCTTCCCCACACATAAGCTCGTCTCACGTAAATCACCAACCCCTCGAAATCGAGATCCATCCACATCAAGCCCAACAGTTCTGATACGCGCAGAGCAGTGGCCGCGTCGCTTAGAGTCAACGTGCGCCTTGGCTCTGGAGTATTGAGAAGAACCTCGAACGCCTGCTTCGGCGTCATGACTACAGCCCGATAGTCGCTCGTGGTTCGTTGGCTCACCCAGTTCATGGGATTGCCTTCCTGCTGGCGAGGGAGGAAATTGCATCGCTGCCCGTGCTTGAAGACCAGGCTCATGATGCGGCGGATTTTGTCGATCGTAGGATCGGCTAACGACTTCACCTTCTTCTGAGCGTTCCCCTTGCGAAGTTCCCGAAACCACGCCTCGACATCCCTCGATTCCACGGCTAAGGGTGCTAATCTCCCCCATCGTGGAATGATGCGTTTGATCAGGTGTCGCTCGTAGGTTTCGACTGTGGGAAATGCTTTGGGACGCGCCGATTCCGATTGGTCGATTCTCAGCTCGTTTTCGATATAGTCCTGACAAAGCTGACCAAACGTTCTCGGCGTTCCTTGGAAGGGCTGCAATTGGTTGATGGTTTCGCGCAGCTTCTGACGATCGACTTCTCTCGATGCATCCGCCGGGCTGGGACCGATATCTTTGACAAGACCTATAGCGGTCGTGCGTTCGACTCGTTTCCCATCCGAGCGAGTAGCGTAATAGCGAAGCACCCACGTCAGACCCTCCGCGCGCATTATCTTGCGTAGACTGCCTATTTGATACCTGGGCATCAAACCCTCCTTGGTGGTTTGCGTGCTCCAGGTGGCCGTGTTTCGCAGCTTACCATGTAGGCGTGGAGTTCCGATAAGAGAAACCTCCAGTCCTTCTTTTCTGCCGATGGATCGAGCGCGTGACCGGGAATTTTGCCATCGCGGACTTTTTGCAGCAGCGTACGTCGCGTGATACCTAGGAACGTGGCCGCTGTGTCTCCGTCGACGAAGTGTTCGAAAGTTGGGGCTGGTGCGGCGGCACCGAGGAGCTGGCTGGCTGTCATAGAGGAACCTCAAGAAACAACGTTGCCCTTGACACTAGCCCAGACATACCAATACAGTCAATATGTATCGTTACACAATTTCAACGAGGATGGCGCATGGCAAAAAAAGCGGCAACCGCTCATCAGCCGGTGATTTCCATCCGTATCTCCGGAGAACTCCGTTCCAGGCTGGAAACACTGAAGGAAGTCATTGCCCAGAAGACCGGCCAAACCGTCTCGACATCCGAAGCCGCAAAGCAACTGCTGGAGTCGGCTAGAGACGACCGTCTTGAGTTGGCAAACCTGCTCACTGAGCCGACCGATTCTCTGCTCAACATTCGCGGGAAAGCGGAGGCACACATGCCGCTCACGCAGGCTGAATGGACTCTCGTTGCCTACTATTGCGCCAAGGGTGCACAGTCATTTATGAGTACCGAACAAGGCCAGCTTTCTTATGACTCTCTGGCCGAGATTCTTGAGGCATTTCTCGCCGTTTACGCAATCGCCCGCAGAAGGAAGAAGCTTTCCCTAGACTTCCTCTATTTGATGACGCTTCCCGAGGACAAACAAGTCGCTGCAAAGGAGCCGGACGATGTCGATAGTGACGACCTCCGTCGAGTCGTTACGCGAACGATTCAGATGCTCAGAGACCCGGCTCAGAAGCGCCGACGACCACTGCTCGCCGTTCGCAATCTCTACACGCTCTTGGATCAGGAAACGTTCTCGAATATCGAAAAGCTGAACGAAGTACTTTGGCCGCACTGGAATACCCTCTGGCGCGTCTGTGCCCGAGGCCATTACGCAGTTCACCGCAAGCCCTTACGACCGAAACCCGCTGGCGACGACGATGACTTTGAAGCCCCAATGCAGCGCGGCTTGCCATCCCAGGAGGAGGGCGGATACCGCCTCGATCTGGTGCGAGAGGAGGGGAACGATTTCTCTCCCTACCTGCATTTTCCTGGCCCGCTTGCGCCACGCTATCCGGTAAATGGATACGCGAGAACTGCGGAATTCCGAAGGATGCTGGAAGGGCTCGATTTGACTCGCCCACTGGCTCAATGGAAAGGACACTATTTCTACGCCCACGTTGGAATCATGGAGAACCAAGAGTTCGATGTGAATTTCTGTGCCTGTGACAACGGAATTAGTTTCGTCTTCCCCATGGAGCACTGGAAGTCCATTCAGAATCTGTTTCGCCGTGCATGGCAGTCGCCAGACGTGATGCAGGCGTGGGACACGTTGGCGTTGGAATATGGCGAGATGTGAGCGAGGCGGTGCTTCGCACCGGAAGAATGGTGGTCGCGGTAGGGATACGGATTGCTCCGTACCCCCCGCGCGGATCCGTACGGGCGGATTTCCCGCATACGGCTCTTGCCTCAGGTGGTGACGCGCAGACGGCGCGAAGGATAAGGATGGCAGATATGGGCCGGAGGCAGCCAGCGGCGGATGAGCCGGTTCATTCGCTCCCACAGAACGCGACCATGCTGGCTTCGTCTGCACAGCGTTCGATGCCAGAGGTTGCTCACGGTGAAACGAAAATGGGCCATGGCATGACCGTTACCCGGTACTCCGAAATAACGAAAATGCCCGCCCACAACCGACTTCAACCATTTACCGACTTCAGGAACAGGGTCATGCATGCGTCGCCGCAACTCGATCTTCACCTGCTGCAGCTTGGCCTGCATGCGTTTGCGAACCGTCTGCCGAAGCACCAGAAACCGTCCCTTTTTCGTCTTCCCGCAGATGTGCTTGAAGCCGAGAAAATCGAAGGTCTCCGGCTTGCCCAGTCCAAGGCGCTTTCGGTTCGCCGCCGCATGGCGTCCGAACTCGAACAGTCGCGTCTTTTCCGGGTGCAGTTCCAGTTGGAATTTCGCCATGCGTTCAGCGAGTTCTTTCCAGAACTGTTCGGCTTCCGACTTGAACTCGAATCCAACCACGATATCGTCAGCGTAGCGCACCACGATTACATCGCCATGCGCACGCTTCTTACGCCATGCTTGAACCCAGAGATCAAAGACGTAGTGAAGGTAGATGTTCGCCAGCAATGGCGATGCACTTCCGCCCTGCGGCGAACCTGCCTCCACAAACGTTCGCGTTCCCTTTTCCAGCACGCCCGCGTTCAGCCATTTCTGGATGAGCCGCACGACGCGCCGGTCCGCTATCCGATGCTGGAGAAACCGGACCAGCCACTCGTGCGACAGCCGATCAAAGAAGCTGCGCACGTCCAGGTCCAGCACCCAGTTCACACGTCGCTCATGGAGTCCACAGAACAAGGCGTCCAGCGCTTTATGCTGGTTGCGCTTTGGCCGGAACCCATAAGAGAAGCCGAGGAAGTCAGTTTCGTAAATCGCGTTGAGCACTTCCACCGTCGCTCGTTGAACAAGCTTGTCTTCGAGCGCCGGGACGCCGAGCGGTCGCTGCCGCCCATCCGCCTTCGGAATGTATACCCTACGCACCGGCTTGGCTCGGTACGCTCCGCGCTTCAGTCTATGGGAGAGGCTCTGGAGATTTTCCTCAAGTGCCTCGCCGTAGTGCCGCCACGTCTCTCCGTCCACACCGGCTGCGGCGTGCCTCTTCAACTGGAAGTAAGCAAACCGCAGAGTGTCGATCCGGTAGATGTGATGCAGAAGAGCGGTGAACTTTACATCCTTGTTCAATGTTGCCGTTTGTCGTATCTGCGCCAGCTCGCTGGGCGCGTCTACCCGGCTCTGAGTCCGGAACGCGTTTTGCTGGCCCAGATTCCCCTTGGCCAGACCCCTTCCCTCCATCTCCTCCGCCGCCGTTGTTCTGGTTTGGTTCGGAGACTTCCCCGGTACTATGGGTCTGTCCGACTTCCCGTGTTCGTTCATCATCGGCTCCTGTCCTTGAACTTCCCGATGCGTCCCGAGGGCGCTGGTCGCTCTCGGGGGAACCCGGGATCTCTCAACTTCCGTGCAAGATGCGTCCCTACGTGCCAGGGTCACAGACCGCGCAGGACTCCCGCCAAGCTCGCGATGGCGCTCAGCAGAATGTTGCCTTCCGCGTTGTGTCAGGGCGTCGGCGTCCTGAAGTTAGGGGTATTTCGCGGCTCAATAACCTGGCCCGTAGTTCCTCCTGTCTACGCTTCGTATCCGGCCTTACGACCGTGCCCGCAAGACTCGGAGCCGGCGTGGCTGGCTAGGCCTTCGCCGTACGACTCTTTCATTCGCTGCATCTTGCCAGATTCGATGCCGACTGCCCTGCCTGTCCCCACCAGTTGTGGTGGTGCAAGCACGCTGCCTACGGCATCGGGTTGACGCTACGACACGTCACCCCCAATTTGGGAGCTGCGGAGCGCCAGTCAGCACAGAGAAGTTTACGCAGGTAATCATCTTGTGAGTCAGCAGCTTTGCTCGGCGATGACCTTCACAAGTAGCCGGATGGTTGCGCTTGCAACTGAACAAGCATCGCCTTAGCGCCCGAACTGTAAACACGTTGACGCGAAAGAGTTTCACGCAACTCCGCAATATCCGGTGCCGATGCCGGATGCGCCACATGAGAAATGGTAGGTTTCGCATGAACACTCCCCGTCTGCCTTTTCGAGTTCAGAGCGATGCGCCTATGGCCGAGGAAGCGAAACTCGGTTTTCGCACCAAAACCGTAGCAACACGGCTGACTCCCGGCGAACTGGTCGAGGTCGAAGCCGCCGCCGAAAGTGCGGGCCAGTCTCTGGCTGAGTGGCTGCGCGAGAGCGCACTGCGCGCCGCCCGACAGCGGCCCGCCGATCCCCTTGAGTTGCTGTTGGCCGAAATCTGGGCGGTCCGTTACACACTATTGAATCTGTTCCACGCAGGGGCGCAGACGGCATCTGAAGGCCGACAGTTGTTGCCCGATTCTATCCTCAAAATCCGCGACCAGGCCGACGCCCGAAAGCTCCAGCAGGCGCACAAACTGCTGGAGGATTTCCTTGGCCCTGAGAGCACGCAACGAGAGAGGAAGCCATGAATTACACGCCTTTTCTCAGCAGTCTTTTGCCGTTGCCAGCGCTGTTATTGCTGACCCTTTCGCCTCTGCTCTGGGGAACCGCGCTGCTCTTTTTCCTGCTTGCGGGCCGAAGCATGTGGCAGAACTGGTCAGCGCGCAAACGGTGGGAAACGGAGCGGAACGAATGGGGTCCACCTCGGCCAAATTTGCCCCAGAGATGGAGGAAGAAGATGGACAGAATCCGATTTAGAGTCCCGCAATTCTTCAAGCGCAGGGCACAGACGATTGCTTCGAAGCAAACGCCGTCAGCGACATCCACCGCGTCCACCGAGCCGTTGAAAAAGCCCATCCAGCCGGTTCTCCCGCTCTTCGAAGCACCCAGCGGCAAGCCCAAAGAGGTGTTTGTCTGGAATGAGACGAAGGAGATCGACTGAGAAAATCCCATGATCACGATCTCGAAACCGCTGTCCGCCAGTCAGGCGCGAACCTATCACGAGCGCGAGTTCGCCTCGCAGCAACAGAACTATTGGAGCCGTGAGCAACATGGCCACAGCGAATGGCAGGGCTGGCTGGCCGAACAGTGGAAGCTCGCCGGTGCAGTTCGGGCTGAGCACTTCGGGCGGCTAAGCGAAGGCCAGCATCCGCACGCTGAAGGGCAGCTCGTCCGGCATCAGGTTTCGAGAACCTACAAAGGCAAATTCGGCAATGAAGTGACGAGCGTCGAGCATCGTGCCGGATGGGACGCTACCTTTTCCGCGCCGAAGTCGGTATCGCTCACTGCGCTTGTGGGCGGCGATAACCGCGTTCGGGAGGCGCATCGCGAAAGCGTTCGCGCCGCGCTTCAGGAACTTGAGAAGTACACGCAGGCACGGATTGGCAATATCCACGCGCCGGAGACCACGGGCAAGTTCATCGCCGCCACTTTCGAGCACGATACCGCCCGTCCCGTCGATGGCTATGCAGCGCCGCAGCTTCATACCCATGCCGTCATCTTCAACGTGACCGAGCGGGAGAACGGTGAGACGCGCAGCCTGCAACCGCACGAGATGTTTGTGTCCCAGCGATACATCACAGCGGTTTACCGATCGGAGTTGGCGTTGCGTCTGGAAAAACTGGGCTATGAACTGGAGCGTGGCAAACATGGGCAACCAGAAATCCGGGGCTATACGAAGGAATATCTGGAGGCTTCCAGCCCACGCCGGGAGCAAATCAAAGACCATCTACGGGAGCAAGGAATCGATGGCGCAGCGGCGGCCCAGATCGCCGCCCACCACACGCGCGACCGCAAGGAGTTGCTGTCACCGGAAGAAGTCTTACAGGGGCATCGCGAGTTGGCAGCGCGGTATGGACACCAAGCGGACCGCGTAGTCGGCCAAGCGCGCACACATGGACAGCATCGGATGCAGGAGCCGGGGATACAGGCGCAGCGGGCTGTGACTTGGGCCCGCGATCATATCTTCGAAAGATCGGCTGTACAGGACCGCCGCGCAATTCTAGAAACAGCATTAGCTCGCGGTATGGGACAAACCACCTATGCCAGAATCCTACAGGATTTCGAGCGACGGATCGAGGCTGGGGAGTTCCGCGAAGTCTCGCACGTTGGCGCTGGCAGACAGTACACAACCGCCCTGATGGTTCGCATGGAGCGTGAGATCGTTGGCCGGATGCAGGAAGGCAATCGGCGCGACTACAGCGATCCGATGCTGGTCTCGCCGCAAGTGCGCATCGCCACGGAAGACCGCCACCCGGAGTTGAATGCGTCCCAGCGCCAAGCAGTAGACGAAATCTTTCTGTCGCGGGAGAAGGTTGTCGGTTTAGATGGCATCGCAGGCGCGGGCAAGACAACAACTCTGTCCGTCGTCCGCGAAGGCGCGGAGGCCGAGGGTTACAGGGTGGAAGGTTTCGCGCCAACGTCCCGCGCGGCGCAGAAGCTCGGGGAAGCAGGCATGGAGACATCCACACTACAGAAGCATCTGGTACGTGGGCAGCAGCCAGATACCGGCGAGAAACGGCTCTATGTGCTCGACGAATCCTCTCTGGCATCAACCAGGCAGGTGCATGAGTTTGTGAACCGGCTTCATCCGAATGACCGTGTGTTGCTCGTCGGCGACCAGCGGCAACATGAGGCGGTTGAGGCCGGGCGGCCCTTCGCGCAGCTCCAGGACGCCGGTATGAAAACGGTGAAGCTCGAAGAGATCGTGCGCCAGAAAGAGCCGGAGCTGAAACAGGTGGTTGAGCAGCTTGCACGCGGCGAGGTGCGCGAAGCAATGCAAAATCTCGACCGGGAGGGCCGAGTCCATGAGATTCAAGGCCACGACGAGCGCATCGCCGCTATTGCGAAGGAGTACGCAAAATCGCCGGAGAACACGCTGGTGATTTCTCCCGATAATCGCTCTCGCATGGAGATCAACGAGCGCGTCCATGCGGAATTGCAGCGGAGCGGCCTCGTCAGCATCGAGAACCACCGCATCAGGACGCTAGTGCCGCGCCAAGACCTCACCGGCGCGGACCGCACCTGGGCCGAGCGCTATGAGGTTGGCAATGTGCTGCGCTATTCGCGCGCATCGAAGGAGACCGGCATCGGGAAAGGCGCGTACGCACAGGTGAAGAGCATCGACGCGCCCAAGAACCGGCTGACAGTCGAGCTGCAGGATGGCACGCAGCGCACTTACGATCCACGCCGACAGCAGGGCGTCTCCGTCTTTCGGGGGGGGATGCGGAGTTTTTCAGTAGGCGACCGCATCCAATTCACCGCCCCGGCCAACGAACTGAAAGTTGCGAACCGCGAGTTGGGGACCATCGACAGCATTGAGGAAGATGGGCGGTTGCGCTTGAAGATGGACAGTGGCCGCACAGTCGAACTCGATCCGCGCAAGCATCCGCATCTCGACCACGGCTATGCCATGACCAGCCACTCCAGCCAGGGACAGACTGCCGACCGCGTCCTGATTCACGTGGACACCGAGTTAAGCGCGAAGGATCTCCTTAACGACCGCATGGCCTATGTCTCCATCTCGCGCGGAGCTTACGACGCGCAGATATTCACGAATAACCGCGAAAAGCTGCCAGCGGCGCTCGGTCATAATGTGTCGCAGCAGAGTGCGCATGTGCCCGAGATCAAACCCAGCCATACGAACGCTTCGCAACAGGAAATCTCTCAGGGTCAAGACCAGAAGCAAGGCATAGGTCTTGGAATCGGTTTATAGAACCTGCCTGCCCCGGATGGTGGCAGCGTAGCGCGGGCGCGAACCCTGTCAAGGCCGACCCGAAGGTCGCCGCTATGCGGGCACGCGCCTACGACGCTAACTTTCATGGTCGTTTTTGTAGGTTTGAACTCCCTCTGACATGATCAACGAGGACGACGAGCTTTCCGATGCCTGTCTGCCCGGTGATGGGACCAAAGCGGATGGTCAAGGAAGCGAAGGCCAATGGCCTTCTGGTTACACTGCGGGGACTACACAATCAGTATTTAGGGCATGCGTCAAGAACTTTTGCGAGATGTATTTCGTGGCTGACGGGCTGACGGGACATAAGTGGTCGAATACCCCTCTGAGTGAGCGTCGACCGCGGAACGGAGAAACGGAAGCCGCAACTAAAAAAGGCACTCCCTTGATGACGCAGTGTATCTCTAATCCGGATATGGACCATGCGTTCCGCAATTCGCACCCGTTGGGCAAGTATACTCAGTCTGCGTCATCGCGTTGTTCATTTGAGTCGTATCTACGCCGTCTCCGGAATACGAGCTCGAACTGCTGCTACAGTTCGAACCGGAGCAGTAGACTAAATTTGACAGCGTTAGGTTATTGGCCCACGGGAGTGCCATAAGGGGACAGTTGAACGGGGCGTTGGCGTCTGCGCAAGAGCCGATCGTTGAATACCAAACCGGACTGGTATGCGGAGAACAACCCGTAGTTGTCAACGTTAGATCGTGACTGTCAGTAACAGTTGACACGGTACAGATCGTCCCATTGATTGTGATTTTCTGGCTCGCCAAGGATCCGTCTGTGGGAAATGTTGCTCCACTAGCCCAAGTAACTGCTGTGCCAGACACCGTGACGGTACCTTGTCCTGGATATGTAACAGTTGGAGCGGAACCCATAAAACCGACATAGCCCAAGCAACCTGCAGTCGCCGCAGAGCCTGTACAGTTTACTCCGGTGGGAAATGACAGGGCACAACCTGTTCCCCCTGGAAGAGGACAGTTCTTGGGCCCTGTCCAGTTAGTGGAGCTCCTGGTCGTCACGACGTTCGTGTAGAACTCAAAGGTGTTGCTATCCCAACAGGCGAAAGATGGCGTCCCTTCTGTGGACTCACTTAGACAGTTAACGTCGGAATTTGTCCCGGTGTCGTTGTCTGACCATACGTTGTTCAGAAACTGATTACTGATCGACTGTTGGTAGCTCTTCTCGATCTGCACGGAGCACAGGTCAGGGCACAAGATTGTATTTGAAGCCAAGGTCGTAAATTTCGGGAATCCAGCCCCGTTATTGATAATACAATTCGCACTCGGCGCCGGCTGAGAGCCGACCTGATACATTACCTTAAGACCGGTTGTAACTGTGCCGGTGATCGCATAAGTGGCTGACGTCGATCCAACAGCATACCCGCCTCCACTGCAACTCGTGTCACCACCTCCAACATCTGAAGCATATACTGCATCGTTGACTGAAATATCAGTCATCTTGAAGCCCAGCGATGCAAACGTAACGTCATTCGCCGAGGTCGCATTCCCGGTATGCGTCTCATTACAAGAAGTGCCACACAAAGAATTTGTAACGACAAGCGTATTCGCGGTCGACGAAGTGACTGTCAACGTCTGATTGTTATTTGAATTGGAAAAGCCGCTAAAAGTGAGAGTGGACCCAGCAAAGCCGCCATTCAGACACTGCGCTCCGCTCAGCGTGCAGGGCGCACCACTGGGATTCGAAACGGCCGTGTTGTAGGTGCATGTCGTGCCAATGCAGGTCACCCCAGTCAAACCGAGATTTGGCTCTAGAATGTCCGCGCATTTTGGCAACTGATTGGTTCCAGGCGTGTTATTACAAAGAGTCGTCGTTCCCGGACTATTGATCGTATCGGTGTAACCAATGCCGTTGCCACCGGTTCCGTCAATATATCCCGAAAACTCGCCGCTTGTGCTCGTCATTCCGAAGGACCCGTTCCAGTCATTGTGGTTAGAAATGACAACCATCTCCCCGCTGTTCACACAAGTTGTCGCGCTCCACCAGGATGGGTTCGTGTTGGGCTGCTTGTTAGTATTGCCGGGTTGGAGCGAGATGTACTCGGTAGACATGTATGTCACAACATTTCCAAGTCCATAGAGTACCGAAGAACTCCACGTCCCGACCGGACATAGCATGGGGTCCATGCGCTCCCCGCCCCCAAACGGGCCGGTCCCGTAAAAAATCTGAACGGTATTCGCTACGCTGCTGATCTGGTTGATCTTACTTACAACATCCTGTTGATAGGGATTGCAGAGGGCCGTAACGGTATAGGGAGATGCAGTGCCCGTGTACGACATGGCACATGTGTACTGATCTTGGCCTAGCCCCCACAGCCACTGGTCACCAGTATTGCCCGTCTGGTTAACGTCGTGGATGTTGGTCATCAGGTTGTTGATGTAATCGTTGTTCGTCGAAGGAAGGCTTACACCTCCTCCGTTGCCTATACTCCCGCTGCGGCTACCCGTTGTGAATGGCTCTGCGCAGTTACGAACCCAGTTGTTTGAGAAACGAACATTGTTGATCACCGTCTCGGGGAGTCCGGTAGCGGGGTCGTAAATGCCACAAGCCGCGCCACCGGAGCACGTTCGTGGGCCGACTACAACACACCACCCAGTTTGTCCGTCGGGCCATGAGTTCTCGATGATATTTCCGTCAAAGAGTACGCGCACGCCTAGCTTTAGCTCTACCGAGTTCTTTACCGCCCACGGAAAGGGACAGGTGTTCTGTTTTGCCGGGGCACCAACCGCCGGACCGCAGCCCCATGGAGGGGCCGGAGAGCCACCTGCGGCCCCGGTAAGTTGACGGTAGTTGAGATCACGTCCGAAATAGTTGCGACGAACTTCCACATCTGACGTTGGGCCACCAGCCTGATCAACTGGTCCGCCACCGTTGAACCAGGCAGCTGAGCCACCTTCTTCCCAATTGTTTACATCCTTGTAGGCGCTGTGACTAAACCCTTGACTTGACGAGTGTGATTCGCTGCCTGACCAGTGAATCTTTTCGATGTATCCATTTTCCCGCCAGCACGAATCGCAGTTAAAAATAGCTCCCGCCACGGCATCATCTCCACAACCAATCGCATAACTGGACGGCGGATTAGATTGTGTAAAAGAGGCATTCGTCAGATTCACATTGGGCGTTGAAATTGAAATCATCGTGTTTTGCGAGCCGTTCAGAACTCCCTGCGTATACGAAGTGCTGGCGATTGTATATGCCGTACCATTTATCGTTATGACGGAGCCTACGGTGAACGTAGGACCAAAATAGCTACCGGTGTAGCCGGTAGAAGGAATTGTTACGAGGCTTGTACCTGAATTTCCAGGATCGTTCGCGACTGTCACTCCGGTACCGGTACCCGAGCTATTGCTCCAGACACCGCACGCACCGGATGGAGACTCGCTCTTGTCATACGCTGTACCCGTTCCGCTGCTGGAACCGGTGGTGGAGTTTGTGACCTCAAACTGAGTGGACGACAGCCCCGTTGCGAGCACTGTACAGGATGAGCAATTGAAACCAGATGGTGAAAGTCCAATGATGTTAATAACTTCATTCGCGAACAAATTGTTGCTCGAGGTCGTAGTCGTATATGTAACAACGCCGCCGGAACCACTGGCGGCGTTAATCGTCGCGGCGGCGGGTTGACTTGGATCGCCGGGGTCCCATCCGTGAATATAGTAGCGATCTAGTCCAATATTGTCCGATACGCGACAAACATTGCCCGATGAACAAGGCGGAGCCGTATTTGTAACGTTCTTGTCCGCTCTGAACAAATAAGGAGCATTCACACCACTATGGCCGCTTGGGGCCGCTCCCGGCGCTTCCGTGACCTCAACGTCGCGAAGCACGACATGATTGACCCAACAACCTCCGGAAGGACATCCAAGCCCCGATGGATCGCCTCCCGGATTGGTACCGGAGAATACAACTGTTCCAGAAGTGGCCGGTCGGGGACCATCCAATTGGACCCGCCACATTGATGCCACATCGTTTGGCAACACGCCTGTGTTAGTGTGGCCATCGCACCCAGGGTTGCGGGCGCCGCCGAAGCCTGGCAAGCCCCGACCGCACGCCATTACGCCGGACGTCAGCGGTGTAGTGGACTCAATCACGAGACACTTCGATGGCTCTTGCCCTGTCAACGTGATGATTTTGGCCGGCAGGCTGACTAGAGCATTATTGGCATCCAACGTGAACCCGTGAAGATTCGCTCCGGCAGGTACAGCGATATGCCACCAAACATCCGCGCCGTGGGGAGTCTGTGACATATTATCGGCGTTATCGCGCCAGTTGTTCATGGCGTCTAACAACCCGAGATAGCTTACGGGGTAGGGATTCCCCAGCCCTTCTCCGCCCGCATCGTTGGGCCCAATATTTGCGGTTAGTCCCAACGTAACGTAAGCATCATATGTTCCTCCCGGAGGGTTACACACTGTGTTATCCACCCAGTTCTGTGGAAATGTCGTGAATAAGACGGTGAATTCTATTTCATTACTACTCGCGGTGCCACCTTGAGTGAATACCTGCATTGGCCCCGTACTCGCGCCCACGGGCACTGTTGCGTGGACGGTCGTTACCCCCGTAATTAGAGTTGTCCATGAAGTAATTGTTGCTAACGTGCCATTGAATTTAACGGACCCTTGCGGTACTCCGAAATTTGTGCCCACGATTGTCACAGCCGCGCCAGCGTACGACGTGGTCCCTGCCGTTCCAGAAACTGGCAAAACGCTGGTTATCAAAGGGGCAGTTGCGAACAAAACCTCAGAAAGGACTACACAAGCGAGTACATGCTTGAGTATGAACCAAGCCAATTCCTTCATGGATTTTCTCCTGGTGCGGCAGAGCATAGCGTAACTTCTTCGAAGAGGCAACAGGAAATTGCCATTAATATGGATCGGTTTTCTAACTGGCATCCCGCCTCTGGCACGCCTCGGATTTCTGACGAGGCCTATTTCTGTAATAGCGCCCCTATGCACCCAAATGGGTCGAAGATCGCCAAGCAGCCTGAGTTGGGCCCAGAATGCTAAAACCGTGTAACACCGAGAGCCTAGCCGGTCAAAGCTTGGGAACGGTCATGTGCAAAGGTTTTCACGTCGCGAGTTCGGCAGAAACCGGTGTATACTCCATCTCACGGAGGACCGCCATGAGACACTGTTACACCCTCTGTCTATTTCAGCTCTGGGCTGTTACCTGCCTATTTTCGCAACCAAGTTCGGTGCCGCCGGTTCGGACTGCGGTCTCTCTATCCGCGAATGGGCCGGCGCGGGCAGATTCAAAAACGGGAATGACCGCTCTGCCTTGGTACGGCAGTTTGCCACTCAGCTTCGAAGCAAATCATGGGCAAATCGATTCGCGTGTGAAGTTTATGTCGCGCATGGGCAGGTGTACGCTTTTTCTTACCAGCGACGAAGCGGTCTTGACGCTTGTCGGGCGTTCGTTAAACCGCCCCTCTGTGGAAGAGTCAAAATCCGACAGCTACCCGTTGAGGGGCTTTACATTGCGCATGAAGCTCCGAAACCCGAGCCTTTCCACCAAGGTGGAAGGCTTGAATGAACTCGCAGGTAAAAGTAGCTACTTCCTAGGCAACGACCCCGCGAGATGGCGCGTGAACATCCCCACCTACACTAAGGTGAAATATGAAGAGGTCTATCCCGGGGTCGATCTGGTCTATTACGGAAATCAGCGGCAACTTGAATATGATTTTGTTGTCTCCCCTGGCGCGAATCCTCGTCGCATCGGATTCGATATTGTCGGAGCGAAGTCGGTTCGCCGGGATGGGCACGGCGATCTGGTGATGAAAGTTGGAGACGGTGAAATTCGTTGGCCCAAGCCACTCGTGTATCAGGAGAAGAATGGGATTCAAAAGTCGATTGCCTCTCAATATATCGTTGCGCACGCGAACCGCGTGGGATTCGAAGTGGGAAAGTATGATATTGACAAGCCGCTCTATATCGATCCATTGGTCTACTCCACATATCTCGGCGGTAGCGGCTCTGATGAAGGACAGAGTGTCGCCGTCGATGGTTCGGGCAATGCTTATGTCGCTGGAGTCACGACCTCAACCGACTTTCCATTGACTCCCGGGGCCTTTCAGTCCACCTACATCGCCGGTTACTACAACGTCTTTGTCGCCAAGCTAAACGCATCCGGATCCGCCCTGCTCTACTCGACCTATATTGGCGGCAGCAGCATGCTTATCAATGGTTATTCTGGAAACATTGGTATCGCCATAGACGGCATGGGCAACGCGTATCTAACTGGAGGAACGGCGTCGACTGATTTTCCTACAACGCCGAATGCACTTCAAAGATCGTGTGGCAACCTCAGTTCGTGTGGAAATGCGTTTGTCACGAAGGTCGATCCTACTGGATCCTCATTAATTTACTCTACGTACCTTGGCGGGAGCGGTAATGATGGCGGCTCCGCCGTCGCCGTGGATAGCGCCGGGGACCTATACGTTACGGGTATCGCGTCTTCGACTGATTTCCCCGTCACTCAGGGAGCATTCCAAAGGGCGTACGGTGGTGGCGCCAGCGATGCCTTCTTGACAGAAATCAACCCTGGGGGCACGGCATTGGTTTACTCAACTTATCTTGGTGGCACCGCGAATGATGTCGGCGCCGGAGTTGCTCTAGACGGCGATGGCAACGCTTATGTAGCTGGCACCACGAGTTCAACAGACTTTCCTGTCACGCCTAATGCTTTTCAGACACTTTGCAACGGCGGCATAAACGAATGCCAAGTCGCATTCGTATCCAAGCTGAATGCTTCCGGTTTGGGCTTGGCATACTCTACGTATCTTGGCTATACGACAAGCCAGGCGACTGGTATCGCGGTGAACGGTGCTGGCAACGCATACGTTACAGGCGTGACGAACGCTATCGATTTTCCCACGACGTCCGGCGCGTTCCAAACAAGCTGTGGGAGTCCCTATCCCAAATGTGAGAACGTTTTCGTCACGAAGATGAATTTGGCGGGATCGGGATTGGTTTACTCCACTTATCTCGGTGGTAGAACAAAGGGACTTCCGAATTCGGGTTTTGCGACCATTGCAGTGGACAACGCCGACACCGCATATGTTACGGGGGCTACATACTCTACGAGCTTCCCCACGACGCCCGGCGCTTTCCAGACGCACTGTCACAATTCGTGCAACGTGAATCCTGATGCATTCGTAACGAGGTTCAACTCGTCGGGATCGACTCTGCTCTACTCGACATATCTAGGGGGCAAGAGTGGAAAGAATGACGCTTTCGCAATCGCCCAGGATGGCACAGGTAACGCATATATAACGGGCTTCACATCGTCAACCGGGTTCCCAGTAACGCCCGGCGCTTTCCAAAATGCCTGCGGCAACTTGAACTCGTGTGGCAATGCATTCGTCACTAAGATTCCGGTTCTAGCCGTGACGGCGACTCAGCTCTCATCGTCGCCGAACCCATCAACATATGGGGAGGCGGTGACCTTCACCGCGGTTGTCGGATCGAGTGCGGGTGTACCACCAGATGGAGAAGCCATCATGTTCATGAAGGGAAAGACCTTGCTGGGGAGTGGAACTCTGAACGGCGGTTCGACTTCGTTTACGACATCTACGCTTAAGGTCGGCACGAGTACCGTGAAAGCAGTCTATGGCGGAGACTCGACGTTTGCAGGCAGCACATCGAAGGCAGTGAAGCAGGTGGTCAAGAAGACTGGAGATTAAGCGCGAGCGCGATTTCAGATCCGGTGCCTGCGCTAGATCGTAAACATACCTACACGATGCTTGAACGCGAAGGCCGATGGATGCCAGTGTGCGTACCTTCCGGGTACGCGTCAGTGCCTAATTTTGTCGGATGGGCTTTCTCGGCATTCTCGCCTCCTGGCGGAGGCCTCAAGCCTAACTAACTTCTGTGTCCAGTTCTAGCGGGGTGCACTATACTGATGATTGTTGTGGTACTTATGCAGCCATCTAAAACCTGTTAAGTCGTTCTAAGCATCGTCAACACCACTCTGAAAAAAGCGGCCCTCTAACTACCAAAGATTGATCCCAGAATTATGGTCCGACAGTGGTCCAATAACTGTGCTTTCGTGCCTTTTCAATGACTCTGTGTCGTTCCCGGCGGCGTCAAGTCGTTGAAATACATTGCTGTCGTTTATTCTGCTGGGCTCATAACCCAAAGGCCGACAGCTTTGTTCCGGATCGGCCAATCCGGGTCCGATCAGGGTCCAATAACCCAGCCGAAGAGTTCCCTTGAGTTCGCTTAAAGGACCAAGAACTGGCTGTCAGTGCCGTTAAGTTCCAATAAGTTACATCGGCGAGCGACTCTGTCACCGCACCGGCCAACGAACTGAACGTTGCGAACCGCGAGTTGGGGACAATCAAGAGCATCGAGGAAGACGGACGGCTGCGCTTGAAGACGGACGGTGGCCGCACGGTCGAACTCGACCCGCGCAAGCATCTGCATCTCGATCACGGCTATGCAATGACCAGCCACTCCAGCCAGGGGTAGACTGCCGACCGCGTCCTGATTCACGTGGACACCGAGTTAAGCGCGAAGGATCTGCGTAACGACCGCATGGCCTATCAGCGGCGCTCGGTCATAATGTGTTGCAGCAGAGCGCGCGTGCGCCCGCGATCAAACCCAGCCATATGATCGCTCCTCAACAGGAAATCTCTCAGGGTCAAGACCAGAAACAAGGCGTAGGTCTTGGAATCCGTTTATAGAACCTGCCTGCCCCGGATAGTAGGCAGCCTAGCGCGGGCGCAAACCCTGTCAAGGCCGACCTGAAGGTCGCCGCTATGCGGGCACGCGCCTTGACAGGGTTTGCTCGACCCGCGCAAGAATCCTCCCGCCATTCCGGGCAGGCAGTAAAAACATCCAAGCACCTTACCGCAAAACGTCCCCACGTCGCGGCACCCGGCTGTTTCAGTGGTTACATTGGGAAAACTCGTCGGCACAGTAGCACCCATTCTGAGGTAATGGGTCATCGATTGCTAACTCCTGATCGTCGAACTTGAAATTCTGGGAAATATGCTTCGCGGCCGCAGGGGCAGAGATAGAAACATATTCGGTCGAGTGCAATCCGGCTCGTTAATCCGCCGTTGCGCTTGCAGCCTTCCGCTCGTTGACGGGTCGCCCTCTACGTGCGTCTTTTTTTACGAAATCCGAACAATACGAGATTGTCGGAGATCCAATTTACTGGCCTAAACGTCTTCGACGGAATAACTTGCGGCACCACATCCTTCACCAGTACCGGCCTCCATTTCTATCTAACAGTTCGGACTTGTTGTTACAAATGCCGGAACATTGTGACTTACATCACATGTGGATATCTATTGGTTGACAATACTAGTAACTGCGATTAGCCTTTTTCGTTCTCAAGCTCGTTATTGTACTTGCCGTTTTGTAATCAGACTTTAACTAAGACGTTGAAATTGTTTTTCAGACTCCTCACGCTGAGATCTTCCATTCGGCTGGATGAGCGCGCTAGCTCTCAAGATGAGCGCGACGCACAGCACGAGCAGGGTGCAGTTCGAACACTACAGGGATCAGGGCTTCGCTCAGTGATTGCTAGAGTTCTGTTTTTTCTCGGATTTGTTTCCCGGGACGAAATGAACTTTTAGCCGGGCCTGGCCAATTAGGAGCAGATGGTGATGCAAAAAGTGTGTCGTCTTGCCAGTGTCGTTCTTTATGTTCTTGCTTGCGCGGGAAGCTTGCTCGCGCAGCCCAGCATTACTAGCCTGTCACCGACGACGGGCGCGGTGGGCGCCTCGGTGAAGATCACGGGAGCGAACTTCGGCCCCTCGCAGGGTACCAACACAGTCAAGTTTAACGGGACGACGGCAACGTCGATTGGGAGTTGGTCGTCGACCAAAATTGTGGCGACCGTTCCCACAGGCGCGACCACTGGCAACGTTACGGTAACGGTTAGCGGCGTGGCCAGCAACGGCTCGGCTTTCACCGTGGTCCCCGCGCCAAGCATGACGAACCTGTCAACGACGTCGGGCCCGGTGGGTGCGTCGGTGACGGTTACGGGGACGAACTTCGGTTCGATGCAGGGCAGCGGCACGGTGACATTTAACGGAGCCAAGGCAACATCAATTGGGAGTTGGACGGCGACGCAGATTGTAGCCACGGTGCCGACCAGTGCGACCACGGGCGACGTGGTGGTGAACACAAGCGGAGTTGCGAGTAATGGAATCAACTTTACGGTGCTGCCAACCCCGAACGTCGCAAGTCTATCGCCGACGACGGGTGCGGTGGGCGCGTCGGTGACGATTACGGGGACGAATTTCGGAGCAACCCAAGGCACGAGCACGGTGACGTTTAACGGAACGCCAGCCACGACGATTACAGGTTGGACTCCAACCTCGATTGGGACAACGATTCCGACCGGAGCAACCACCGGGAGCGTTGTGGTAACCGTGAGCGGGGTGGCGAGCAATACTAGCAAAGCGTTCACCATAGTCGCTGCGCCGAGTATAACTAACCTGTCTCCGACGTCGGGCGCTGTGGGCGTGTCGGTGACAATCAGAGGGGCGCACTTCGGTTCGACGCAGGGCAGTGGCACGGTGACGTTCAACGGGACGACGGCGACGACGATCACGAGTTGGGGTTCGGACATGATCGTGGCGACGGTACCAGTGGCAGCAACCACAGGCAGCGTCGTGGTAAACGCCAGCGGGGTCAATAGCAACGGAGTGGCGTTCACCGTGCTCCCGAGCATTACGAGTTTGTCGCTAACGACAGGCGCAGTAGGCGCCTCGGTGACGATCACGGGGACGAACTTCGGCTCGACGCAGGGCAGCGGCACGGTGACGTTCAATGGAACGACAGCAACGTTGATTGGGAGTTGGACGGCAACACAGATTGTGGCCACGGTACCGACTGGGGCGACCACGGGCAACGTGGTGGTGAACGCGAGCGGAGCTACGAGCAACGGAGTCAACTTCACGGTCGTGCCGGCGCCGAGCATTACGAGTTTGTCGCTAACGACGGGCGCCGTGGGCACGCCGGTGACGATTACGGGGGCGAACTTCGGGTCGACACAAGGCAGCGGCACGGTGACGTTCAATGGAACGACGGCAACGTCGATTGGCAGTTGGACGGCCGCGCAGATTGTGGCCACGGTACCAACCGGGGCGATCACGGGCAACGTGGTGGTGAACGCAAGCGGAGTTGCGAGCAACGGGATCCTATTTACGGTCCAAACGGGCAGCTTCATTCCAACCGCCGGGTTAATGACCTCCCCGCGTCAAGGTGCAAGTGCCACGCGCCTGATTACTGGAAGCGTGCTCATCACCGGCGGAATGGCTCAATCCGGAATTCTAAACAACGCGGAAATCTACTCTCCGATGAGCCAGACCTTCGCGGCAAATGGCACGATGAACGTTGCACGCTGGTTGCATACAGCGACCCTTTTGAACGACGGAACGGTCCTCATCGCTGGCGGCTCGGACCTAGCGAACAAAGAGACCCTCGATACTGCCGAAATTTATGATCCCACGGCGGGAACTTTCACGCTCCTCACCAGTACTCTCAATACCGCTCGGGTCGGGCATACGGCCACTCTCCTCAACAACGGGCAGGTCCTAATCGTCGGCGGCTATGATCCGGATTTTGGACTCATTGCTGATGCCGAGCTTTACGATCCATCCACGCAGACCTTCATCGATCTCGGCGATACGAATTCGCCTCGTTATCAACATTCGGCAACGATGCTCCAAAATGGCAAGGTTCTGATTACCGGTGGCGATGCGGACCCGACACCGAACGCAGCGTTCAATTCAGCTGAACTTTTCGACCCGGTCGCACAGGTTTTCACGTCTGTGCCTGTCCCCATGACAGCTATGCGCGAAGGACAGGCCGCAGCGTTGCTCAACAATGGACAGGTGCTCATTACGGGCGGCGATCTGCCCGGAACGGGTTCTCTGAGTTCTGCCGAAGTGTACGATCCGACCTCCAATACCTTCGCCGCCCTCACTTCGACGATGACGGTGCCCCGGATTTCACATGCGATGAACCTGCTGAACGGGGGCAAGGTTTTGATCACTGGCGGCGCTACGGATGCGAGCGGCAGCAGTACCCCTCTTAGTTCGGCGGAAGTCTACGATCCAGCAAGCCAGACCTTTACAGCCACGAGCAGCATGACGAGCGTGCGCGATCACCAGACCACATCCTTGCTCAACGATGGCACTGTTCTAGTTGCCGGGGGCACAGACGAAGTAAATATCTTCAACACCGCCGAACTCTATATGACGAGCCAACTGAACGGGCTTGCGAGCATAACGATTGCGCCCGCGAGTCCCACCTTGGGGATGGGTTTGCAGCAGGCCTTCACGGCAGTGGGAACGTTTGGCGACGGCAGTTCTCAGACCCTAGCTTCAGCGATTTGGAGTTCTTCGAACACCGGTGTCGCTGCCGTAAGCAATGACTCGACGGATTTCGGAGCCGCGGCAAGCTTAACCCAGGGAACGACGACGATTAGTGCGGCTGCTTCCGGCATTACAGGTTCGGCCTCTCTCACCATTGGGGCTCCAACACTGGCGTCGATCCAGCTCGACCCTCAAGATTCGACGCTGCCAGTCGGAGCGACGCAACAATTTACGGCCACCGGTGTCTATTCCGATGGCAGCACGCAGGACCTTACGAGTACGGCGACTTGGAGTTCGTCGCAGCTGCTTGTCGCTGTGATCAATAGCAGCGGCATGGCGGCAGGGCTGTTGCAAGGAGTTTCGGTCATTCAAGCCAGTTCCGGATCGATCTCCGCGAACACAAATCTGAGCGTAAGCTCGCCAGCATTGGCTTCAATCGCCGTCACTCCGACATCAGCTACTCTAGCTGTTGGCGCGTCCCAGCAATTTGACGCAATGGGCACGTATACGGACGGTAGTACTCAGGACGTGACCACGCTCGCCGCATGGTCCTCAAGCGCAACAACGGTGGCAACTGTCTCAGCGACAGGACTCGCCGTTGGTACCGGTCAGGGCAGCACTGCGATTACCGCGAGCTTCGAATCAGTTTCCGCCTCCGTGCCCATTTCGGTGGGTACAGCTAATCTGGTCTCGATTGCGGTCACCCCGAATGCTGCCGCATTGACCGTAGGCGGAACGCAACAATTGACGGCTACCGCTCAGTATTCAGATGGGACCACTCAGAATGTTACTTCCTCGTCTTCCTGGGCTTCATCGAACAGCGGCATTCTTAACATAAGCGGAGCTGGCCTTGCTACAACTACCGCTGCGGGCGAGGCGACGATCACGGCGACCTTTGGGTCATTTACTGGAACCTCCGTTTTGATCGCGAACTCCGCTACCGCTCAGGCCAGTCTCAACACGAGCCGCCATCTGCATAGCGCAACAATCTTGGAGACTGGTCAAATCTTGATTGCTGGCGGCGTCAATTGTCCGTCGGCTGGGTCCTGTACGTACCTCAATAGCGCCGAGATTTACGATCCGTCGAGCAGCACGTTTACAAACACCACCGGACAACTGGCGCAAGCGCGTTCCGCTCCATCCGTTCTCCTGAACAATGGCAATGTGCTTATTTCGGGCGGATATTTTTGCGACAGTTCCGGCAATTGTTCGTCTCAGATCAGCGCTGAAATATACAACCCCAGTGCTGGCACTTTCAGTGGTGCCGGCAACATGACTGTGCCAAGAGACGGCCAAACGATGACGCTTCTCGGAGACGGCACAGTCTTAATCGCCGGAGGAGAAACTTGCACCTCCGCAACCTCGTGTACCGCACTGTCAAGCGCGGAAATCTACGACCCAGTTGCGGAGACGTTCAGCCCCACTCAAAACGGCATGAGCGCCGCACGGTATGGAGCAAGTGCGATTGCACTTGGTTCGGGCTTAGTTCTCATCGTCGGGGGTTTTGACGGCGCCAATCTTCCCGCTGCGGCAGAACTCTATGATCCAACCCAGCCCGGATTCACGTTGAATGGGCCGAACCTCAACACGCCCCGCTACAATGCAACGGCCACGCTAGTCAATAGCGGTAAGGTGCTGGTCTCCGGTGGGTCAACTTGCGGCGCGCCCGGTTGCCCGACCAACGCGGCCGAAATATACGACCCCGTCGCAAATGCTTTCAGCACGGTAACGAACGGCATGAATGTTCCGCGGTTCAACCACACGGCCAGTCTCCTCACGAACGGTAAGGTGCTGGTCGCAGGCGGTTATAGCGCCTGTAGCTCCTCCTGTACCAGCGAAGCAAGTACAGAGACCTTCGATCCGGTTGCGGGTGTCTTCAATCTGAGTCAGGCGATTGCGACGCCCCTCGCGGGACAGACCTCAACACTCGTTGCCAATGGAAATGCGCTCTTCGTCGGCGGCATAAATGCGGGCATCACGTTGGCAAGCGATGAATGGTATCAACCCACAAGCCTTACACCGCCAAATCTGGTATCGATAACCTTAACGCCCGCAAGCGCCTTTTTAATCCCGGGTCAGACACAGCAACTCGTCGCAAACGGAACATTCAGCGACGGCAGCACGCAAACACTGCGCTCCGTAATCTGGAACACGTCCAATTCTTCAGCAGCTTTGGTCAGCAATTCGCCCGGGAACGCTGGGATAGTAACGCCCCAAGGGGCGGGTTCAGCCATGATTACTGCAACAACAGGAAACGTGGGCGGTTCCGCCCAAGTGAGTGTGGCCGGGCTTGCGTCCATAGCGCTTACACCGGCAAATCCAAGTCTCACGATAGGCCAAGGCCAACAGATGACTGCCATGGGAACCTTTTCTGATGGCAGTGCGCATGACATTACTACATTAGCGACGTGGACGTCGTCGAACAATTCTGTTGCGATCGTCGGAACGACGCCTGGATTTCAGGGTTACGCCATGGGAGTAACAAGCGGCACTGCTACTGTTACGGCGACTTTGGGAACTATTTCGGCAATGACCTCCGTGAGCGTACAACCGCCTGTTGTTGTGAATCCTCCCAGCGTCACGTCTGCCAATCCTCCGACCGGTCAAGCAGGTGCACAGATCACGATCTCTGGCTCATCATTTGGAACGTCACAAGGCGGCGGTCAAGTTTGGCTTGGAAGCACGTATGCTTCAGTCGTGAATTGGGGCGATCAGCAAATTGTGGCTGTCGTGGCTCCTAATTCGACATCGGGAACGGCCCAGGTTCAGCAAAACGGGGCATGGTCCAATGCAATCCCGTTCAACGTGAACACCGCAAATATATTGACCGTGTCACCAAATAGCGGCGTGCCCGGAACGACCGTGACCATCAACGGCTCCGGCTTCGCCGCATCACAGGGCAATGGTCTGGTTTGGCTGGGCACAGCCTATGGAATTGTCCAGAATTGGAGTGACGGGCAAATTATCGCCCAAGTTGCGACTGGATCGACTTCCGGCAATGCTCAGGTTCTGCAAGGTGGGGTCTGGAGCAATGCCGTTCCGTTCACGGTCAATTCGCTGCACATTACGCAAGTGTCTCCGAATTCCGGCGGAGCGGGAACGACTGTGACTATCAGCGGTACCGGGTTTGGGGCGTCGCAAGGATCTGGAATCGTCTGGATCGGAAGCACGAATGGTGATGTCGTGAGTTGGAGCGACGCCCAAGTTATTGCGACAGTGGATCCGACCGCGCTATCCGGCGTCGTGCGCATCGAACAAAAAGATCAGTGGAGTAATGCCGTGACGTTTACGGTGCCGAGCGGCGCAAGCACGCTTACCCTTAATCCGAACATGCTGAATTTGGTTGTGGGTGAAACTCACGCAATCGACGCTGTGAATCCAAGTGGACAACAAGTCACTGGCCTCACCTGGGCATCCAGCAATTCCCAGATCGTCAGCCTATCCCAGGATGACCCTCCCATTCTCACAGCCCTTGCCGCGGGCCATGTCACGATCACAGCTGGTAGCGCGTCGGCCGACGTCAACGTTTCCGCCGGGTCGCTCCCACCCGGAACCGTGATCTGGTCGAACCCCGGGGACGGCTCCGGAGTGGTGGGCATCGTTCCGGCTGTCCCGAGTTCCACCGGCGTTGCAGACGTCTTCGCATTTAATAACGACGGTACCGTCTCCGCGGTTACCAGTGATGGAACTACCGCTTGGACGGCGAGTTTAAATGGGGCAAACTGGTATCAAACAATTCCTGATTTTCAAGGTGGCTTGGTTATTCCAACATCAACATCCATTGTGAAGCTAGACGGGATTACGGGACAGGCATATCCGTCGTACAGCGGCAATAACCTGTCAACCTCCGTTGTGCATACTGACGGTACGACCTTTACGGTGTCATCTTCGACAAACACTCTTTCGGTGATCGGCACCAATCCCACCACCGGTGCGCAGCTTTTCAGCGTGGCACTGGATCAATCTACATCGACTTCCAGTTCCAGTTCCACTTGCTCCGGTCCAGGTTGCGGAGGGGTGCGATGTCTGGTTAGCCAATCTCCCGGTTTTGATATGGGTCCCATGGAGGCTTTAACCTCGACGTCGAGCACGACGCCCAACATTGTCAGTGCTCCCATCATTGCGGGCGACGGCTATTTCTACATCGCCTACACCTACCAGCAACAAAGCGCGGTATCGCAAAGCATCTCTGATCTTGCATTCGGCTCCTGCGGCCCCCCAGACGGCTCAAGCGAGACCAACACCTATAGTTCGATCAAGACAACGGATACCGCAGTCCACCTTGTGCTGATGCGTGTAGGGTCGGATGGAAGCTCATCCAAAATTGCCATGAAGGACTGGGAGTCGAAATTCATGGACCAGAGTAATGGAAGCGCGACCGAAGATTGCACTTCGTATCCCTGCAAAGACAGCGGCACATTCCAGGAATCAGTCTCCACCGTCGGCGCCGTTCCCGCAAGCCCGCTGCCGCTGCAGCAGATAATCACCAACGCCGATCAAGGGACGTTGCTCAGTTGGGAAGCGGACACCCCGGCGTATTGCGCGTCGGCGACGAGCAATACTAGCGGAGTTCCTCCGACCTGCAACACCCAAGTAGCGGCGGCTTCGACGTTCGCCGTCGCGACAACTGAAGGAGCCTCCGTGTCGGGGGCGTTACCCGTGAACATCCCCGGACAAGCCACTCCTCTCTATCCAGCGCTTCAGATGCAGGACGGCTCCTATGCCGGCTATGTCGGTATTGGCCCCTCTCCCGGCGTTGTTACGCAATACAACATGGTCGCGTTCAATGGTTCCGGCCGTACGATCTGGAGCGTGCCCAACGATTTTCCGGAGATTGCAACGGTGGACGGTGGCGTCATCGGCTCTTCCGGCACCACCTACGACGGCCAAGGCAGCGCGACGGGACAGATAGCTAACACTGCCACTCAATCATGGCTAGGCAATTCCTACCAGACCGATCCTGGCCAAGCTCAACAGATCGCCTCTACACCAACCGTCACAGCAAATGACTTCTGGGATCTAGCGGGAGGAAACCCTTCAGCAGAGTCTAGTGCCGATCCCGTGACACACGTAGTGCTTTCTGTGTTTAACCTATATAAGGATGCTCCAGGGGATATCCAGTCGGATTCGAGCGTTGCAACGAAGGCGAATAACACACGCAATTTTTGGTCCACGAAAACCAAAGGCAGGTTGCTGCTTGATTGGGACGGAGTCGTTATAGCAGCCAAGAGCTGCGACCCCGTTGCTTACCCTAATGGGTGCGGGGAATTTCCACAGAAAGATCTAGATGAGATTACAAGTGCCGTGGGAGCTGCGGAATTGGTACGGCGATTCTGCAACCCGGCTGCCTCACCAAAGTGTTCCTCTTCCGGAGTACAGATGGTGTTCACTAATGACATTGTCTATTTCGGAGCTGCTCAGGGATACACGCCGTATAAGGGATCGACTAAGACGCCAAATTTCATGAACATTACGGTACTAGCGACCTCGGCTCTCGAAGACGCCAGTACGGAAGATTCCTCGAACCATGACGTGTCGCACGAGCTTGGCCATGTCTTCCAGTTGCGCCACGTCGGGTGGTCACTTCCATCGAACTTAATGTGCACCGGGATTCTGCCTTGGATTGGCGGGATAATAAACTCTTGCCCATCCCATGCTGGCGGACGCCTCGGTGCCGACCAGATTCAAGACGCCGAAAGGGGAGCGGGGAGGTTCCAATGACGTCCGTTACTAGGGGAGCGGGGAGGTTCCAATGACGTCCGTTACTCAGGAAAGTAAGGGAAAGCATTTCTTTCGTGTTGCTTTGGTACTAGCGACCATGGTTGCCATGACGTTTGTTGCTCGTACAGTAGTGTCGGCTGGGCCATTCCTATTCTACAAGCTGCGCAGCCGATCAATCCCGGCTCGATGCGCAGCGATTCATCCAGGCATGAATGTTGGAGATGTCGAACTATTGTTACGAAGTGGAGGTTCCCAGTTGGAGGAATCCTTGAATCGCACTGAGCTGTCTTTTGGCAATTGGGACCTATGCCAGATTAAACTAGACCCCGATACCCACACAGTCGTAAGTGTTCACATGGCGAACTCAGCCGGCCACCCGACGCCGTGATGTAATGCGGGAAAAGTATTAGCTTAGGTGATCGGCCAGAGGAGGCTACTGTGGTTTATCGTTCGACTTTTTGTTACGCCGTACTTGTTGGAGCACTTTTGGGGACAATTTGGGGCATCGAATCGTTGAGGCCGTCTCGGTGGAATCTCTACCAAGCTATTTCGCTGGGAGAATCGCGCGAGGAGGTCGTTTCACGCGTCGACTCTTTCAACAGCTCAACCGTCGGCTGCGGAGTGCGTCGTGGCGAAAACGCTGAGTCAGTCTGTCGATTTGAGGATGTTTGGCGTGGTTATACAATTAATTTCGATCCAACTACACAACTTGTCAATCGCAAACGTTTCTATTTTAGATTTGTTCGAGAGGTCAGATGATCTACTCTGTGCTGGTGGCCCACCTAAGCGACGGTGCTCCATTCAAGCAAGCCCTCTTTTCGCTTAAGTGGTGATTTTCCCGCGGACTGTCCTCACCACATCTGGCAAAAGCGATATCATGATTTCGACCTCCGCAACTATCCCCAGTTCGTGGAGAGACTTAATTCATCGATTCATCGCGGGCGACGGCTGTCTCTACATTGCCTACACCTACCAGCAACAAAGCGCGGTATCGCAAAGAACGGAGCTCGCTGAATGGGGCAGCTGCGGCCCCCGCCGGCACCATCTAAACCTCACCTGTGCTCGCGATCCTCGAGGTGCATGTGGCGGAAGGAAACAGAACGCGGGATGATGTTCACCGACGCTCCACGAAAACCGAACCGAGGGGGTTCTGGAGAGTGACCGGATCAAGGCGTTCGACGTGCCGTTGGACGACTCTTAGGCTCCTGTTGTTCCCGGGGCCGCCGCAGGAGCCGTCCAGATGGCTGACCTTACTTCTTCTTATCGTTGCCGCAACTCTGGCATGGGATGAGCAGCGAAGAAATTCCAGCGGACATCATCGTATTGCTGCTGCCACGAGTGCGCGACATTGGGCTCCCAGATGAATTGGACTTCGACATTGTCCGTACATCCCATGGCGTCGTTGCCGGTCAGTCCCGCAATCCCCTGCATGGACGCATCATTCAGGTTGTTCGGTGCGCTGTTCAGACACAAGGGCTTTGTGGTTTTGAACGTGGTGCAGCCATTGGTTGAGGCCCAGAAGTTGAAAGTGTCATCGACCGTATCCAAAAGTTGGGAACTGCGGAGCGCCAGCCGGCGCTTCGATGTTTACGTAGGTTAACTTTCGCTGCGTCAACAAAATTCGTCTCCGCTGGGTGACTGCGATATCGAACGATGAGGTTTGTTTGAGACAAGTGGCCCCAGAGCGTCGAATCGCGTAAACGCGTTGAAGCGCAGGAGCTTACTGTGAACTAGCAATTACGCAGTTTAATCGCAGCGGAATTAAGCGCAGTAGTGCAACAAGGCGGTTCGTCCAATGAGTAGTCCCCGAGTTCAAGCTAATCCCCAGTCCAGTTTGCCGTTCGGCGAAGAGGCGAAGCCCGGCTTCCGCACCAAGACCGCGGCCACGAGACTGACTCCCGAAGAACTAGGAGAGATAGAAGCTGCCGCCGAAAGCGCGGGACAGGCTCTCTCCGAGTGGCTGCGCGGGACCGCTCTGTGCGCTGCGCGGCAGCGGCCCGCTGACCCCGCCGAACTGGTATTGGCCGAAGTTTGGGCGGTGCGTTACGCGCTCTTGAATCTCTTCCATGCAGCCTCTCAAGCTGCATCGGAAGGCAGACAATTGTCGCCTGATTCCGTCCTCAAGATTCGCGACCAGGCAGACGCACGAAAGCTTCAGCAGGCACGCAAACTGCTTGATGACTTCTTCGCCCGCGGGCGAAAGGAAAGAGCTCGTATGCCATGAGTGCCATGCCTTTCCCCAGAAGCTTTTCGCTCTTAACGCCGTTGCTTTGGCTAGCCGCGATGTTCCTTTTGCTACTGGCTGTGCGCAGTGTGTTGCAGAACCGGTCCTCACGTAAATGGAGGGATCGGGAGACGATCAAATGGGGCCGACCTAGGCCAATTTTGATCCAGAGATGGAGGATAAAGATGGACAGAATGCGATTCAGACTGCCGAGATTTTCGCAGCGGCAGACCCCAGAGAGCGCGCCGAAACCAGCGCCATCAGTGCCCGCGAATTCTCCCGCCGATCCGCTGAAGAAGCCTACCCAGCCGATGCTCGGGCTCTTGGGATCGACCGTCAATGGTTCGACCATCGGTGCGCCGGAGACCAAACCCAAAGAGGCGTTCGCCTGGGACAGAACAAAGGGAATCGAATGAGAGACAAATTGCCAAGAACACCACTTCACGCTTGGGGACGCTCCGAATGCTCACGATCTCGAAACCGCTGTCAGCCAGCCAGGCGCAGACCTACCATGTGCGGGAGTTTGCCGCGCAGGAACAGAATTACTGGAGCCGCGATCAGCAGGGTCACAGTGAGTGGCAGGGCAAACTCGCCGAGTGGTGGGGGTTGCAAGGTGGAGTTGGTTCCGAACACTTTGCACGCCTGAGTGAAGGCCAACATCCGCACACGGAAGAGCAACTTGTCCGGCATCAAGTTTCGAGAACCTATGAAGGCAAATTTGGCAGAGAGGTGACCAGCGCCGAGCATCGCGCCGGGTGGGACGCTACATTCTCTGCGCCGAAGTCGGTATCGCTTACCGCTCTTGTAGGCGGCGATGATCGGGTCCGGGAAGCCCATCGGGAGAGTGTACGCGCGGCGCTTCAGGAACTTGAACGATACACGCAGGCGCGGATCGGCAATGTCCATGCCCCGGAGACGACCGGCAAATTCATCGCCGCCACTTTCGAGCACGATACCGCGCGGCCCGTCGATGGCTATGCTGCGCCCCAGCTTCATACTCATGCCGTGATCTTCAACATGACCCAGCGCGAGAACGGTCTCGAAAATGGGAAACAGATGCGAGCTTTGCAGCCACACGAGATGTTCGTGTCACAGCGCTACGCCACGGCGGTCTACCGATCCGACTTGGCTTTGCGTCTGGAAAAGCTGGGCTACGAGTTGGAGCGCGGCAAGTATGGGCAGCCGGAAGTGAAGGGCTACACGAAGGAATATCTGGAGGCTTCCAGTCCGCGACGTGAACAGATCAAAGACCATCTCCGGGAACAAGGAATCGACGGAGCTGCGGCGGCACAAATCGCGGCCCACCATACGCGCGACCGCAAGGAACTGCTGTCGCCTGGGGAAGTCCTACAGCGGCACCGCGAGTTGGCCGCACAGTACGGGCATCAGGCGGACCGCGTCATCTCACAGGCGCGCCAACATGGGCAATACCAGATGCCGAAGCCAGAGGTTCAGGCGAAGCAGGCCGTGACCTGGGCGCGCGATCATGTCTTCGAGAGATCGGCTGTGCAGGACCGCCGCGCGATCCTTGAAACAGCGCTGGTGCGCGGCATGGGAGAAACCACCTATGCCCAGGTCCGGCAGGAGTTCGAGCGCCGGATTGAGGCCGGGGAGTTCCGGGAAGTCTCGCACGGTGGCGCTGGCAGACAGTACACAACCGCCGTGATGGTACGCATGGAGCGTGAGATCGTTGGCCGGATGCAGGAAGGCAATCGGCGCAACTACAGCGATCCCATGCTAGTCTCGCCGCAAGTGCGCATCGCCACCGAAGACCGCCACCCGGAGTTGAATGCTTCGCAGCGCCAGGCAGTAGACGAAATCTTCCTTTCGCGGGAGAAGGTTGTCGGCTTAGATGGAATCGCAGGCGCGGGCAAGACAACAACTCTGTCCGTCATCCGGGAAGGCGCGGAGGCCGAGGGCTACAGAGTGGAAGGTTTTGCGCCGACATCCCGCGCGGCGCAGAAACTCAGCGAAGCCGCTATGGAGACATCCACGCTGCAGAAGCATCTGGTACGTGGACAGCAGCCGGATACCGGCGAGAAACGGCTCTATGTGCTCGACGAATCCTCTCTGGCATCGACCAGGCAGGTGCATGAGTTTGTGAACCGGCTCCATCCGAATGACCGTGTGTTGCTCGTCGGCGACCGGCGGCAACATGAGGCGGTTGAGGCCGGGAGGCCCTTCGCGCAGCTCCAGGACGCCGGTATGAAAACGGTGAAGCTCGAAGAGATCGTGCGCCAGAAAGACCCAGAACTGAAGCAGGTAGTCGAGCAGCTTGCCCGCGGTGAAGTGCGCGAAGCAATACAGAATCTTGACCAGCAGGGCCGAGTCCATGAGATTCAAGGCCACGACGAGCGCATCGCCGCTATCGCGAAGGAGTACGCAAAATCGCCGGAGAACACGCTGGTGATTTCTCCCGATAATCGCTCTCGCATGGAGATCAACGAGCGCGTCCATGCGGAATTGCAGCGGAGCGGCCTCGTCAGCAACGAGGAGCACCGCATCAGGACGCTAGTGCCGCGCCAAGACCTCACCGGCGCGGACCGCACATGGGCCGAGCGCTATGAGGTGGGCGATGTGCTGCGCTATTCGCGCGCATCGAAGGAGACCGGCATCGGGAAAGGCGCGTACGCACAGGTGAAGAGCATCGACGCTCCGAAAAACCGGCTGACAGTCGAGCTGCAGGACGGCACGGAACGAACGTACGATCCGCGACGACAGCAGGGCGTCTCGGTCTTCCGGGAGGAGATGCGGAGTTTTTCAGTGGGCGACCGCATCCAGTTCACCGCGCCGGCCAACGAACTGAAAGTTGCGAACCGCGAGTTGGGGACCATCGAGAGCATCGAGGAAGACCGGCGGCTGCACCTGAAAATGGACGGTGGCCGCACCGTCGAACTCGACCCGCGCAAGCATCCGCATCTCGACCATGGCTATGCCATGACCAGCCACTCCAGCCAGGGACAGACTGCCGACCGTGTCCTGATTCACGTGGACACCGAGTTGGGCGCTAAGGACCTGCTCAACAGCCGCATGGCCTATGTTGCCGTCTCGCGTGGCACATACGACGCGCAGCTCTTCACCAACGACCGCGAGAAGCTGGGCGCGGCGCTCGGGCACGATGTTTCCCACCGCAGCGCGCATGCGCCAGAGGTGAAGCAGGAGCAGGCCATTGCGCCGCAGCGGGAGATCGGGCCTCGGCAGGAGCAAGGGCTGGGCTTGGGAATTAGCATGTAGTCCTCACTACCCAATCCTCAAAGTATGATTCCCTGGACGCTACCGCTCTTGCGTATCCTTTTCGCTGGTATTCGTCAACGATCTGCTTTGTCCGTGTTTTTCCGCTCAAAACCACAATCTCAGCGCTTTTATTCGGGGCGTCCAAAAGCAAGTCGCGCGCCATCTCATCGACCGCCGGCATACTATAGCCGCAGATTACAATCCGGTCTGTTCGACGCAGCGCGTCGGCGGCTTTATCCCAGAGGCCCTGCCAGAACCAGCCCCATTCGGGATCACCGCCAGTATCAATCCAGAAGCGCTTCTTCTTGTCGGGCATGATTAACAGTGGCTCGACCGGCGATGCGACCGGAAACATCGGATCGGAAACACTCCGATACCCAAGGAATTCCAACTCGCTGCTCGGGAATGCAGGTCGCGGGTCGGCAAACACCCGCGGTTCACCCTTGGATGAGCCGGGAGCGGGTAGTCCCGACGCCAGTGCGAGCCAACCAGCACTGCCGTGCAGCTTCAGAACGTTGACGACAGATCCCCTTGGGAATCCGTCCACGTCGAAGCCATAGCCGTCACCGATGTCCCATTTGCCAGTCAGCCTAAGCTCGCGCTCAACCGAGGAATCGTAGTTGAAGGTCAGAACCCAATCGGCCGGCTTGACCACATGATTCGCGAAACAGGCATAGGATCGGCCCACGCCCGGCTCCCTGAGCTCGACGAACCAATCGCGCAAAGCTTCCCGGAGCTTGCCATGATGGTGTTGAACCAATGATCGCGGTGGCACCGCATTTTCGTGGGCTTCGACAGCTAATCGCACCACTTGAGCAACACGGCCCTCGAAACTCTCACCTGCGCCGAGCCGTTTCGGCAGCGACTCACCTACCGTCTCACCTCGGTCGATAAGGATTTGAGCGCGACTGAGAAGGCTCTCTATGTTGTCGCACTGGCCGAGAGTTTCCTCCAGAAACTGAGCCACCGCAGGGTAGCTGTTGGGCGAGTTGACCTGCTTCCTCATCCACGCAAACAGCGGTGCTCCCATGTTGCCTGCGAGGGGATAACCAGCGTGCTTCGATGCACCAGCGCCGAGGACGTAAACGGTCATAACAGCCAGCCTCTACAGAAGAATCCGGCAACTCCATGAGTAGTTGTCTCTATTCTACCGTCCGGGAAAGTCATTTCCTGTTGTTTGGAATTCCACTAAGGTGGCACAATTACTGCCATGAGCCTCAGAGCGCGGACGCCGTGCGCAGCGATACTCCTGCTATTCCTGAGCGGTACGCAGTTCCTGATCGCTGCCCAGTCTGGAGCGCAAGGACAACGAAAACCATCACTCGCCACTCGCGAGCTAGTCGCGCAAGTCCGTAAATCGCTCGTGGTCGTTATGACGCAAGATCACGATGGCAACGCGGTTGCGCAGGGTAGCGGCTTCTTTTTCAAGCCGGGACTTATCGCAACGAATCTTCACGTGCTCAAACGGGCTTCTCAAGGTTATGTAAAGTCGTTGTCCGATGGGGTGTCCTACAAAATTTCCGCTGTCGTCGGATTTGATCTAAAGCACGATATCTGCGTTCTGAAATTGGCCGATGTAGGCGGCCTGCCGCTCCCCCTGAGCACGGATGAAGTTGCAGTGGGGGACGATATTCTCGTGGCGGGTAATCCCGAGGGCCCTGAGGCATCCTTTTCCAAGGGCATCGTCAGCGGTATTCGATCTGGCTCCGGCCTGATTCAGATGGATGCAGCGATTTCTCCCGGCTCCAGCGGTGGCCCTGTGGTCAACCAGCGCGGTGAAGTTGTCGGTCTCGCCGTTTCCAGCTTGGTTGAGGGTCAGAATCTAAATTTTGCAGTGCCAGTCCGATATTTACGCCAACAGAAGCTTACCTGGGATTTGGGTGTCAGGACGGTCGGGGGATTGGCGGTGACTGATTTGGAAGCAGACGGATTTCACGGACCTGTGAGAAGCGTCATGGAAAGCCGAGCAGACTACACTCGCAACAAGGCGACAAATACTTACGTTGAAGGCGCGGCGGCACCACAGACAGCTTCGACGTACAACCGAGACGGGCAATTGGAGGAATATACAGTCTTCAACTTCAAGAATGGCGTGGAAGACCACAAATTACTTCTGGAGTATTCAGATGATGGACTGGAACGGCGAACCATTGACATCGATAGTCAAGGGCGGCGGGAAGTCCACGAAATTTCCATTGAGGACGCTGTGTTCGCTATAGGCAATCGTGCCAATTTCGACAGGACTCGCGAGGTCGGCACGAAGGGCGACCACCACCACGAAGATACGTACGACAGCAGTGGCCATCACACCGAAATGAGCGTCCCCGAGCGAGGCGAAAAGTATGTGGTGAAATATGATTCACTCGGAAGGGAGATTGAGAGTTTGCTTTATAAGCAGGGTGAGTTGGGGCTCACCACGCATTCTACGTACGAGAACAATGAGCGAGGCGACTGGATAAGGCGGCACGAGACAGGCTGGAATCCAAAGTACCCAGAAGATGGATTCATTCCTTGGAATGAGTACTATCGAGAGATAACGTACTACGGCGACGGTGGCAGGTAGACGCTAAAAATCATCTTGCTGTCTGTTACGAGAACAGCCTCGGCGTGCCCAAAGACATTGAGGAAGCCGTCCACTCGTATCACAAGGCTGCTGAGCAAGGCGACGAGCCGACAAAAGCTGCCCTAGCCACATTGCGGATGGTAAAAATGTCGGAACCATCAAATCCGAAGCCTACCAGCGAGTCCGAGCCGAGGTATCCAAAACTCTCGGAGGATCAGAAGGAGTGGGTACTGGACGACCTGAAGGAACACCTGAAACTGATCGACCTACAGAAGCAGGATCCCGACAGTCTTTCTGTGTATGCCCGTGCGTACGCTTCGGGCTTAGAGCAACGCGCAGGATTCTTGGCCTCATCCCTTGTCGCATTCAGCGGCAAGCAGCCAGCCAGCGAAACTGCAGCGGACAGCAAGCTCGTTTTTGAGACCCATTTTGAGATGGAATTAGCTGGGTTCGAGTCGGTCAGGGACGATGTTGTTTCTCTTGCGGCGCCGAGCGTCAGCGAAATGGCGAATGAAAGCCTTTTCAATTCGGCCTACCAAGTCGTTGTGGCGTTTCTTTGCCTGTACTCGGCTAACGCCGCGCACAAGAGCATGCGACCCGAAAATGCGGAAGAGTTTTCATACGCACTTGATTTTTCGATTGCGACAATGTCCGCTGGCCGGTTTGGGTTTCATCCTGAACCGCGCAATGTTTTCGAAGCCATTCAGGAGCTTCGTCCCAATTTCGTCTGCCAGAAAATGCTGAACATGGAGTCGATTGGAAGGGACGACGTCCTGGGCACCATCTTGAACCAACTGAGGATATCTCCCGACCGTCAGACGCGGTACGCCTTCGTTGTTGGTTCAAGGACGCTGTCCCTCGGTTGCGCCGCTCACTTTGTACAGGTTATCGGCGAAATAAGCGACTACATCAAGCGCTGTGCTCAAGAGGTTGGATGGTAGGGAATTCCTTAGCCCAAACCCGTGGAACAGAGACTCAGCGTCCCAGAATCGCTTCTATTTCATGTTTCTTTTCTTTAACATCCTGGTATCCTCCGCCGACAAGATGCAGTCGGGTGCACCATCCGAAATATTCGATCTTCTGGACCTGATCGATGTTGATGGTTACCGTCTTTTGGGATGCGCCTAAGGGATGAAGATCGATGTTAGCCATTGATCGGTCAACCTCCTATTCCTGACCGAATCATACCGCAATGCACTTTCGGATCCCGATCCTTTCCACTTCGCCCACGTTCACATCATCGTTACGCCGGTCGTAAAGTCCAGTGGTCTTGGGTTCGAGTGTCCGGCCATGTTTTGTGCGACTTCGATGCGCCCGCCGTTGGTCAGGTAGTCCGTAATTCCGGTGGCGCGGCAACTGTGGCAGTCTATCGAGGTTTCAATTCCCCCATCGGAAACACGGCGGCGCACCATGCGGCGGTACATCGCTCCGCTTTGTTGCTCCGCGATTCGAATCGGTCCCTTTGTCCTTTCGACCAGCCACAATCGCGCTCCGTTCGGCTCCTCCTGTCAATCCCTGCCCTGCAGCTCTAGTGCTCGCCGCACAAAACACGGCTCCGCGCTTCGCTTCGGGCACCCCTCCGGGGCTCCGGGGATTGACAGCGCCTCTCTGCGCGCAAACACGGGGCCTGTCGAAAGAACAAAAAAAGGTTGTTATTTCAATGCCACCAAAGGCACAGGAAGATTGTCTGGGTCAGCGCGCAGCAAACTGTACTAAAAAGCGCCTTATTCAAGGTTTTCGGGCAGTGATATCAACTCGGATCACATTCAAGTAGTCGCCGGCGGATTCGAGAGCTTGCTCGGCATCATGGTGAGAAACAAATCCGGTGTCATCATAGAGCGCGGTATTGCGCTTCCGGCGGAGACGATCAAAGACGACCAGCAGACCAGCATGTTTCTTGTCGATGCGTGACCGCACGAAATCGATGATGGCGATGTGGTGGCCAGGCTGACTTCTCGCACGGAATCCATGGCTGAACATGAACCCCAGGGAAGCTTTGAGCATTGCTTCGTAGGCTTGTTGAAGACAAGCTTCTTCATCAAAAGCGAGAATTTTGCGAGCCGAGGCCAGCTTCTTATCCGCGCTCGCGAGAAAGCGTTCGATCTGCGCCCAGTCAACGGTGTGTGGTTTTAGTTTCTTCATTTGAGCCTACGAGCGGAATACGCTTATTGTGCCAGACGTTTTCCAGAAAGGCATCTTTCCGAGCGCGGCGCGACCCGAATTCCTTCGGCGTGAGGACGGTGTAGTTGATTTCGCGCCCGAGTTGCCGCTCAAGCTTTCCCACGGCCTGTGCCAAATCTTTCTCGCGCGGGGAGCCAATTACGAGCACGTCTATATCGCTGGCAGCGTCCTGCTGGTTGCTTGCAAATGAACCGTACAAGTATGCCTCGTCTATTCCCTCAATTCTCTTGAGGGATTGCGCGATCAGGGGTGCCGCACCAATGGTTTTCGCAACGATCTTGCGCACTTCATCGAAAAGCGGATACTCCCGGTTCAGCTGAAAATATTTTTGGCGGCCACTCATTTCCGACCGGAATAGACCGTCGCGCTCCAGGCGTGCCAGCTCTTTCGACAGGTTAGACGGATCGAGGCTCAGCCGCTCCGCCAAGTCGCGCAAGTGGTGACGGGCGGTCGGGTTTGTGAAGTAATAAGCCAGCAGTTGCTGGCGCGCCTTAGAGCGAAAATCAAGCATGTGGTAGGATCATACCACATGTGTGGTAATAACTGACAACGGTAAAGATGAGGAATTCATTCGTGTTCAACAAACCACAACGGGCTGAATCCTATGTGGACTCCCAATTTCTATCTAGTCCAATGGCTCCAACTGGCGAAGCATCCCCAAGCTGATAAACCTGATCTTCCTCTTCGTTTTCGTTAGCCTCGTCTCGCCCGTAAACGGAATCTTCCTGAGCATCCCCGGCCGGTGCCGCACGGAGAACTTGCCAAAGCTGTTCAGCTTCATCGTGAACCCGTTCGTCCCCAAATTGTTGAGCAGCGTGTGCTCGATGCACGAGATCACCGTGTTGACAATGTGCTCTGCTTCTTTCTTGGTGGGCAAGTTCAAAGCCTGCTGAACCCTCCCGGCCAACTCGTCCCGACCCATTCGTAAGCTCTCTCGCATGAAGTTCAACTCCTTTCGAAAGAGGTGTTTCACATGCTGAATACTGCGATTGTCACCAATCAACCCACTTTCCCGATGAATTTTTCCGCTCAAAGAAAGCCGTATAAAACTGACCCGTTCATGTTGATTGGTGGCCGCTACGTCGGGCACGACGGATTCGTCGTCCCGAAGGATTTCGACGAGTTCCACCAACGGTTTCCACACCACATCCCGAACTGGGTGAAGCGGCACGCCGACAGGCTTGTCCTGAAGGAGGATTTGGAGGACTGGACGCAAGACCTAATAATCCACCTGAAATATCTGCCGCTCAAGTCCAAGCACCGGGAAGTCGGCAAAGAGGATATCGTTCAAACATTCGATCCTGCGAAGCACCACGGTGCGAACCAGGCCCGATTCTTGAACTACATCAACTTGTGCCTCGCGAACAAGTTCAGAACCATTCATTCCAAACGCAGAAAGGACGCGATGTGCCACACGGGTAACTTGTCGCTGACCGGGCAAGTGGACGCAAAGAACTGTGGCGAGGCAGATGACGAGTATTGCCACGAGCACTCGGAATACCTTCGCCGGACTGCTGACATTTCCGAGAAGCGGGCACGGGACCGAACTTTCGTCGGAGAGTTCGTTGATTTCGTGAGGCGGAAAGACCCGAGCGTTCTGCCTGCAATACAGTCGATCCTAGCCACTGGCACGCCGGACGATGCGGCTGAGTTCCTTGGGATCACGGATGCCAGGTTCTCTCGGCTGCGGACTCGTATACGACAGTTGGGCAAGTCCTTCATGACGGGGGACGACCACATCCCGAAGCAGAGGAGGCCCTACAAAAAGCGTGTGAAGGCAATGGCGAAGCCAAGCCTCGTCCCGGCCTGATCCAACCCCAGAAAAGCCCTGAGCATCCGGATCGGCGACGATTCGCTGCTCAGGTATTTCCGTCGAACGGCGCTTGTAAGTTGTTCTGTAGCAGTTTCCCTTTTGAAATCGTTCCCCAAAGGTGTGACGCACTGATGGCGTGGGCTTCGCCATCCGGAGACTGCCGTTGAACCCATGATTTCAACCCACGATCGCAACGTCTCTAACGACTTCTCGAGAACTTAGGCGGCCACCCAGAGTCACGTAAGTCGTTCAAACTACAACATAAACAAGCCCTGAAAAGGCTGGCGTCGGCGGTTCAACTCCGTCCCTGGCCACCATATCTATCAGTGACTTGGCAACTCAGCCCGAAAGCACACCTGTGGTGGCTTTACGGCCCTCAAGCAAACGGCTTTCGAACTGGACTGGTTAACATCCGCATTGCTGGCCATCGTGAAGTTGGCCAATTCCAGACCGTCGCTTGCCTTCGGGTGAAACAGCGGTCTATCCGGTTCTTGCGGCTTCCCATTACCAACGATGATTCGTATAAAAGGTTGCTGGTCCCCTTTGGCCTTTGACACGAGTGGCCTGAGCAGAACGCGGAACTTCGCGTTCGCGCGCAGCCATAAGCGGAAACCCGGCCCCAGCGATTATTCTGACATGTGACCGAAAAGCCTGACACACCTCCCAGGATCCCGCTTTGCAAGGGTTCTCTCCGACCCTTTGTTCGGTGGCTCGCTATCGGCGTGGTGCTTGTCTGGTCACTGGCCGCGGTGATCCTTCTGGCGGCCCGATGGATCGACCCGCCCACAACCGCGGTGCACATCCAGCGCCGCTTGCAGTCCTGGATTCACCGCACTCCGTATCACGAACGCTACAAATTCGTTCCGCTCGGCCAAATCTCGCCCAATCTCCAGCACGCTGTAATCGCCGCCGAGGACGCGCGCTTCTACCAGCACCATGGGTTTGATTGGCACGAGATCCAAATCGCCGCCGAGGACGATCTCGAAGGCGGTCGCACTCGCGGAGCTTCTACCCTTACACAGCAACTTGTAAAGAACCTGTTTTTCGGAACGGGCCGCTCTGTCCTCCGCAAGGGGGCGGAGTTCACGCTGGTGCCGGTAGCCGAATTCGTCCTCGGCAAACGGCGCATTCTGGAGATCTATCTCAACGTGGTCGAATGGGGTCCTGGTATTTATGGTGCGGAGTCGGCGTGCCGCTACTACGACGGAGCCGCCGCCCGCAATGTCGACCGGGAACAGGCGGCACGGCTCGCCGCGATTCTGCCCGCTCCCCTGAAGCGGCGGCCGGAGCGCATGAATAAGTACAGCACGCTCATCCTTGAGCGGATGAGCCAGATGGGTTGGTAATCGCGAGCGCTTCCTTCCCAATGCAGCGCGCTCGGATTTCTCACGCGTTGGCTGAGCATCGCAGAGGAACTCACTGCGCCTCACTTACCCCGGCCTGATATTTCTTCTGGCAATTCGCGGCGGCGGACAGTAACTGGGAGAACTCTGGCGTGCTGCGGATGTTGGCGAGCAAAGGATCGGATCGCAACTGGGAAAGAGAGCAGTAGTCGTGCTCAATCGCGTGCTTGATCAGCTGCAGACTCGCGTTCTTCTTGCCGGCGAATGACAGGATAGATCCCTGGTAGTACAAAAGCTCGGGATCGGAATCGTTAGCGGGCCCGGTCTCCGCCGCGCGCGTCAAGCTGTCCAGTTCAGCTGCCGGCCGCAGCTGAAGGCAGGCTTGCACCAGATCGGTGTGATAATGAGGAGCCTCCGGCATGTGTTTTGCGGCCTCCCGTGCTTCCTCCAGTTTCCCTTCTCTCAGAAGCAAGGATGGCGTGACGTACGAAGCCCACTCCGAGCCAGCATCCAGCCGGATGAAATCCTTGGCCCGCTGCGTATTCCCAAGTTCCATCGCGGCCCACGCACAAGAGCGGAAGCCGTAATTCCCAGGATCTAGAGCGAGGGCGGCATTGCATTCCCGCATCGCTTCCTCAAGCATCCCGGCATAACGAAGCACATACCCCAAGGCGAAATGGGCTTGTCCACTTTCAGGACGCCTCTTCACCAGGGCTTCCGCCTCGGCATAGGCCTTACCCGATTCGCCGCGCTCCACGCGGTTGGTAATCAACTGCCCCGCCGCTAGCTGTAAATTGGGGTCAAGGGCCAGCGCGCGCTCGTAGGCGGCGTTGGACCGCTTGAACATTTCTTCCCCGCCGGTCGAAAAAGTGTAGTCGTAGTAATACCGAAGCCCTAGGGCTTCCCATGCCGGCGCATAAGTGGGGTCGAGTCCCACCGCGCGCTCCAGCATGCCAATGGCTTCCCGATTCAGCTCGGCGTTATGCGGCATTGCGACACTCCGCAGGTACAGGTTGTACGCCTCTTCATTTTTCGGATGTGTGCCCGCCTCCGATGTGGCCGCTGACACACCCAGCATCGGAACTAACCCCTGCCGAACTTTCGCAGTGACCTCGTCGCGCATGGAAATCATGTCCAAAGCGGTGACATTCACCGTGCCTTGCCAGAATGTACGGTTGTTCTCAACATCCACGGCTTCGAGCGTCACTTGAAGCTGATTCCCTTCCTTCATGTAGTGTCCAGTCACGATGGTGGACACATGCATGTCTCGACCCGCCTTCTGTAGATCCAGGTCGGGTCCGACATACTTACTCGTCACGGCGAACGGACGGATCGACAAGGAACCCACGTAACTGAGTGTTCCGGCAATTTCGTCGGGCAATGCGAGCCGGAGGTAGTCGGCGTCTTTATCGGACCCGACATTCTGAAAAGGCAGGACGGCGATGGCGGTTGGGGTGACTGAAGTTGAAGCGGTGCCATGGGGCCGGCGGCTCCAGAGAAACAGTGCCACCGCGCTCACGGCCAAGATGACCGCTGCAATGCCGACCATCCACGGGACCTTCTTATAGATCAACCTCCGTCCGGAGGCCGAGTTCATGGTTCGACTGAGATCTTCCCGGTCCACGCGTACGGAGGTCGAATCGCGCCTTGCACGCGTCAGATCGGCCCGCATCTCGGAGGCGTGCTGATAACGCACCGCCGGTTCCTTTTCCAGCGCCTTGCAGATGATGTGTTCCAGTTCCGCCGGGATCTCGGAGTTCAAGCGAACCGGCAGGGGCGCAACCTTATGAAGGATGCTGTCAAAGATCGCTCCGGAGGTATCGCCTTTGAACGGCAGTTGGCCGGTCGCCATTTCATAGAGCACGATTCCGAAAGAAAACAGGTCCGAGCGTGCGTCCACTGGCTTGCCGAGAATTTGTTCCGGCGACATGTAGACAACCGTTCCGAGCGCCGCCCCCGGACTGGTGAGATGTTCTTCCCGCAGGCTCGCGGTTTCTCCCTGGCTGGTGCTTCGACTACTCGTCCCGGTGACCTTGGCCAGGCCGAAGTCGAGAATTTTGGCGTGGCCGCGCTTGGTAACAAAAATATTGGCCGGCTTGATGTCGCGATGAACAATACCTTCGCAATGGGCTGCGTCCAGGGCATCGGCAATCTCAATCGCCAGACCGAGCAAAACATCGCTCTCGAAGGGCTTTCCCGCGATCTGATGCTTCAGCGTCGTCCCGTCGAGAAACTCCATGGCGATGAACGCCTGACCATCCTGCTCGCCAATGTCATAAATCGTGCAGATATTGGGATGATTCAATGCCGATGCGGCTTGAGCTTCGCGTTGAAAGCGGGCTAATGCCTGTTGATCGTGGGCCACGTCATCGGGCAGGAACTTGAGGGCGACAAAGCGGTGAAGGCGCGTATCCTCGGCTTTGTAGACAACGCCCATGCCGCCACCGCCAAGCTTCTCGACGATGCGGTAGTGCGAGATGGTCTGGCCGATCACTAGAAAAGCGCCCAGCTTTCCGGTCGCTTCATCTTACGGACGCGCCGGCGACCCGTCAACGAATGGCGGGGAAGAGGGAAAGTGACCCTCAAATCGCGCCCCGTTATTGAATAGTAAACTTTAGTGTGAACGTACAAGTGAGCGTTAAATTTGTTGGGCGCTGGGCGTGGAGTTGAGTTGAGTTCTCGTTGCGTGCATGAACGTTGGCGCGCGGGGCGCTGAGTTGAGCTGAGTTGACGTTGAGCTAGCTGAGCGTGAACTTCACGTCAAAGCCCCCGGCCCCCGGCCCTCATTCAACTGAGCGCGTAAAATTTGTTCGAGCGCTGGCGCTGGCGCGGGCCGTGAACGTTGAGCTGAGGGTGACGCTGGACGCTGACATCAACCTCACGTCCGCTCTGACTACCTCCCTAAGCCTCATCACGCATTCGGTCCTGTTTTGCACGTTGGTCTTGCATCGCCGCAAAGCGATCCCATGATTCAGCGATCCTTTCGAGCATCGCGCTGGTACGCGGCCATGCTCGCGTTTTCTTCGACCAATCGCGAAACTCTTCTGCAATGCCGCGTTCCCGACTGCCGCCACCATAGAGATCACGCGCGTGAGGTCGTCCCTCCATGTTGAAACGTTCGGTATCTATTCCAGTCTCCATGTGGGTTGACGACGCCGCTTCGATTAAATCTCGCACAACTCTGTGCGGCCAACTCCCATCTGGATCGGGTGGGGCATAGGCCAATAGATGCCCAATAAACTCATCTGCGATTTCTGAGCGGTCGTCTTCTTTGGAAATCGCCCGCACTACTTCCACCCACGCCAACAAGATTCCCGCGTCAATCTGGCCTTCATGCGCTCCCGGTATAACGGTAAACTCGCTCACGAGACGGTAGGCTGCTCTCGCCTTGGCTTTCTGCGCGTCTGTTGGTTCTGGGACTTCTTGGTTGTGAGGCTTGAAAGCATCGCGTATTAAGGATGCATAGAATGTCGGGTCTTCCGCCATTACTCGGTGCAGCGTCAACTGTTGCTCGCGGTATCCGAACAGAGGAAGATAGGCATACTCACGCTTAGCGATCTCGGTAATGGATACCTCAGTGCGTTGCTGAAGCGCTCCCAAGATTTGCTCAATTTCAAAAACGAAATTACTGTTGATCTGTTCGTGAGAAGCATTCAACTCGCTTATAGCGGAGTCCAGAATCTTGAATAAAGTCTCACTCGACAGATCGCCAACATTCAGAGCAAATGCATGAATCGCAGCTGTTGCGCGACCTACGCTGATATAGCTTTTTGCGACCATCTCTGCGTCCTCTGCACTTAAGCCGCGAGGAGCCCACGGTCTCTTACGCTCCCAATAGATTCGGTTGACATCATCTCCCAACGAGACCACAAAGTCCCAAGTAGTACGCTTGTCTTGCCAATTAATTACTAGATTTGCGAATTGCAAGTCTGTCCAAGTGCGCTCCCGCTTTAATAAACCAATTTCGTCATGCCAACCTTTGCCTATCTTGCGCTCAGCCTCGGCACTCAACACACTCGCGAACAATGCCAAGCGGTCGGTTTTGTCCATCGCTGCGTCTACGAGTGTTCGAAAGTCTTGAATGGTCGTGAGAACTGCCCCGCAAGCTGTTCCCACAAGTTCCGGGTGCTTCGCTGCATTGGCGAGATCAAGAAGCAAACTTAAGCCGCCAGTTTTGAGGAGATCGCGAATCGTGCTCTCGCGAGTTTTTTCCGGCAGGTCGTAAGGCCATTTGGCCTCTTGGGGCATCGCAGGATTCCATTCATTGAAGAGCCAAACAATCCGAGCAATGGGATCAGCAGGTTCAAAAGCGTTTACTAATCGATAAAACGCTTCTAGGTCTTCCGCCTTCAGCGCCCATTCAGCGGTTGGGAATGCCTTGTGGTGGGCGACGAAGCTTCTCAGGGCCGTCCAAATGACCATTCGCTTTTCGCCATCCAATCGCCCTCCTAAGCGCTCCAGAAGTTCGGCTGCGCGAACTCTCTGCGCCTCCTCAAACTGCGACATTTCCATGATTAGTTGGACCCATCGTTCGGGATTCTCGCCCGCTAAAGAGATCGCACGTTCGACTATTCCACGCCTCCCGTCTGCCACAAGGCCATACGTGAGCGTTTCGCGCTCCGATGCCCCCGCTTCAAGATAGCGCGGTTTCGCGGTCGGAAATGCAACTTCATGTAAACCCGGAAGAAGCTTCATTAACAACTGCCATCCGATTTCCGGTTCCCTCGCAATGATTTGATCTAAGGCCGCCGTGCGCTGGACCAGCGTGGCATTTGTACCCGGATGCCACGGCAACAGGATCTCGCGCAGGCCTGTTCAACGGGCGGTTGGTCAACTTTCCTCCAGGAACCAGAATCGACCAGTATCGAACACCATCAGGTGGCGGACCGTCATTGTCGGAGATGTTCTACGACAGCTACGGACGTGTTAAACAGGACAATGAATTCGACTTTGGCATCAACACTGGAGCGGCGCCTTCGGGTACTCCTCTGATCTCCAAGCTATCGAGCTATGCGAATATTGGGTCCGGAATCAATGATCGACCGGCCTGCGTTCAGGTATCTGCGGGATCCTCCCCGATAACGTGCGGCACAGCCGTTGGAAATACGAGATCGCTTGTTGCGTATAGCGGCTATGACGCTCATGGAAGCGTGGGTACTATTTCGAGGTGGGTAGGGGGCACTGCCTGGCTTTCTCGAAGCTACACGTACTACACAACTGGACTGGTCAATGTTGCCACCGACGTAAATGGCGCGCAAACCAGCTACGCAAATAGCAATTGCAACGGGCTCGTCCCTAGCGGTGTTAATTTACCCTTGAATCTATCACGCTCGATGACATGGGATTGCAAGGGCGGCATCTTGACGTCCATCACGGGCGAAAATGGCGAACAGAAAACAGTTGGTTTTCAATCACAAACTGGCACTGCCGATCCCTTCTGGCGAGTGCTTTCTGAGACTGATCCTCTGGGGAATGTGACATGGAAAATCTACACGCCAGCGACTAATACCACAGGCGCGAGCGTTGAGACCTACCTTAATTTCCCCGTCTCGAATCCTTCTTCAACGGTGGATACGCTCGTTACCTTGGATAGCCTCGGTCGGGTTTCAAAATCGCAACAGCGAACAGCGCCCAGTGCTACTACCTTTGACAACACCATTCAGTACGGGTACGGCTGGAGTTCAACCGGCCAGTTTTTGACAAAGACGGTGCCTGGTGGGTCTGCCATCACGACAACGCAATTGGATGCGTTGGGACGTACGCAAAGCGTAGTGGACGGGGCCAATGGAACTCTCACTTCCGCTTACACAAAAAATGACGTTCTAAGCTCTCTTGGTCCGGCACCCAACGGCGAGAACCTCAAAAAGAAGCAGGTGGAATACGATGCACTAGGGCGGATCACGTCTGTGTGCGAAATTAGTTCTGTGTTGCCCGGAACTGGGGCCTGTATCCAAGCATCGTCTTCGCCGACCGGCTACTTCACTAAATATACGTACGACGTCCCAGCAAATTCCATGACTGTCACACAAAACGCGCAGGGCACCGTTCAGACGCGAACGTATCAATACGACGGCTTGGGCCGGCTTGTTTCTGAAACTAATCCAGAATCAGGGACAACCAGGTATACGTTCGACTCAGACTCAGGCGGAACGTGTGCAGGCACGTACAATGGAGATTTGGTAAAGCGTGTCGATAATGCGGGGAATGTAAGTTGCTACACATACGATGGCCTGCATCGGAAACTCAGCACGACCTACTCCGGCCCAAATGCAACAACCAACCGCTACTTTGTTTATGATGCTGCTACAGTGAATGGCCAAAGCATGACAAATGCCAAGGGCAGGTTGGCAGAGGCTTATACCGCGACTTGCGCCTCCTGCAGCAAAGTCACCGACGAGGGATTCAGCTACACGGCGCGCGGAGAGGTGACTAATTTCTATGAATCGACTCCGCATTCGGCGGGATATTATTCCGTGCCAATAACATACTGGGCAAACGGTCTGATACAGACATTTGGACCATTTTTGACCGAGGACCAGGCTGGCTATATACCCGACGGAGAGGGTCGTGCAGCTGCGGTCCACGACTATCACAATAGCAATAACACTGTGCCGAGCGTCACCTACAACGCTGCCAGCCAACCGACGCAGATCACGACCAGTTGCAATGGCGCGACCTGCTACCCAATCACATACCAGTACGACCCAAATACGCTGCGCATGACGCAATACGGAGTTACCCTGAATGGGGGAACGATCTCCGGGACCCTCACTTGGAATCCAAATGGAAGCTTGAAACAGTTGGTGATTGTCGACCCCTTCAACTCAGCTGACGCACAAAGTTGCAACTATAGCGCGGACGATCTCAGTCGAATTGCTGGCGTAAGTTGTGGCTCCATGTGGGCGCAGACATTTGGCTACGATGCCTTCGGCAACATCACCAAGAGCGGTTCCACCTCGTGGATGCCCGGCTATAATTCGAGCAACAATCATTACCAGCTGGGCGGAACCAGCTACGACCCTGATGGGAACCTGCTGAATGATACGTTTAATACCTATACGTGGGATGCAGAAGGCAAGCCTCTCTCGGCTGGGACATCGTCGTTCGTATACGATGCCTTTGGTCGCAAAGTGGAATGGTTGGTGAGTGGCGCGTATGAGTACTCATATGTCACAATCGGCAACTTCAAACTCTCCGCGAACGGCCAAGCTCCAAGCTATTCGGAGTTTCCTTTTCCCGGCGGCTCGGTGCTGGGGCAACTAGGAGGGGGTACGGGTGTGAAGATGGCTGACTGGCTGGGAACAATGCGTGTCAGTTATTCCTATACAGGGGGTTCTTTTTCGCAGAGCGGCGCTCATGCTCCTTTTGGAGAGTCGTACTCTTACAACGGTGGCTATCCGATGGACTTCACCGGCCAGCAGAACGACGGAAACATGGTCAACACGACGTACTATTTCCCGGAACGCCAATTGCGCTCGTCGCAGGGCCGCTGGCTTTCGCCAGATCCGGCGGGATTGGCAGCAGTGAACTTTGCCAATCCGCAGTCCTGGAACCGGTATGCTTATGTTGCGAACAATCCCTTGGCTGCCGTGGACCCTAACGGATTGAAGTACAACCCTGCTTATTTTGCGCCTAGACGGCATGGGTTTGGCAACGCCCCGGGTTGCGGAGACGGAGACCCTAGCATCGACGTTATCGCTTACGGCGGTTGTGATAATCAGTATTTCGTCAATGGGGCGGAGGTGCCGCCATGGGTCGCGCTCGGTCTGCTAGGTAACGGTGTTGGGGTTCAATGCCCACCATCCTATTGGCACCGGCAAAATCCAGCCACCTCCCCGCATGTCTACCGATACACTGGAGAATAGGAGCCGGGGACGCGCGTACTAGGTGAGAAAGCGCGCGTTCGCCAGACAGGCGAGTGGACAGGGGAGCCGGGCGCGTAGCAGGAATTTCTCAGTTAGTAAAATCTCTGTTTACAATACCCACTCAAAACATTTTGAGTTGTATAACGTCTAATGTTCACATGTCGTCTAGTGAAACTCCTGAATTCAGCGATGAATTTGTGACACAGGAACTGGACCAAGTGCATCCGCAGGATGTGCGTATTATTCTCGTTACGAAAAAGGAGTCAAACGTGCAAATACATAAGCGCCTGGCAGTAGCGGTATGGCTGATTCTGGGCCTGATGGCGTCCGGGCTATCTGTCGCTCAGTCCTCCCCGGCTTCGGGAGCGGAGACAGGTCATGCAGAAAGTGCGGTGCCGGGACTGCATGACTTCGATTTTTTATTCGGACACTGGCAAGTCCATCATCGAAAGCTGAAGCATCGCCTCGTCAACAGTCACGAGTGGATCGAATTCGAGGGAACATTATTCAGCCAGCCACTGATGGGTGGCTACGCCAATGTCGACGACACCGTGTTCGAAGTTCCGGGCGGCACTTACCGCGGCGTAGCTCCCCGATCGTTCGATGCCAAGTCGGGGCAGTGGTCGATCTGGTGGATGGACAGCAGGAAGCCGCTCGCGCCCATAGGCCCGCCCGTGATCGGCAGTTTCCACAATGGCGTAGGAACGTTCTATGCGAACGACGATACCGAAGACGGGAAACCAGTCCGCACAAGATTCATATGGTCTGAAATCACGCCAACATCATGTCACTGGGAGCAGGCAGAATCAACCGATGGCGGTAAAACGTGGGAAACGGATTGGATCCAAGACCTCAAACGCGTGCAATAGCTTGTTAACAGCAGGTGTTATTGCCTAGGTCAAGAGCGCGTCAGATTCGATCCAACGAGCTTCCGGCGCAATAACGTACAAAGCCCTAGGAGTCATTGTCTTGATCGTAGACATTCGGTGGTGGTTGGCTGGATTTTGCCCGTGCCAATAGCTATCCCCGTCAACGAATGGCCGGTCTGACCGCGCAAGCGGCGGCAGCATACTTAAAGGTTCCAGCCCAAGGGGTCCCCTCGCTCAGTCCAGGACGGGCCGATTCCTACCCACAAACTGCCCTCTGCGCAGGACGTGGCGCTTATTGCGCTCCGAATTGGACACCGCATTCTAAAACGGCCTACTCCCCACCTGGCGCTGCTCGTCCAGAACCCTTCGCCAACAAATGCAGGTGAATCTGAATGTTCAGATGATTCCCGACCAGCGCATTGAAATTTGCCGGGCCAGGGGAGTCCTCCGCGTTGCTCGCATACGGCGCTTCGGGAAGCGGCGGAGCCATCAGAAGCGTCCCCGTGCAATGGGAGCCTTGATAGGCCTCACCCGTGCCGCTTGATGCTTGACAGTTTTTATCCTGAACAACCGGCGGCCAGTAGGTACTGACTACCGTCCTCAGCAATTGTGGATAATCCTCGCGGAACATACGCGTCGATCCTGAGACCACGACAGCGCCATCCTTCTGCTTCCCATCGGCCGCCGGAAAATCGAAAACGAAAGTGGCCTCGTGCGAAACGCGATGGATCATCGGCGGGCCATAGACCGGTCCCGCGTAGGCTTCGCTCGGGGCGCTTGCTTCGACGTTGCGATCCACGCGCGTGGTAATCAGATTACCGGTGGTTTGTAGCCGGCCGTCCGCCGTCCGAACCGCCCCCTTGGAGTGGAAACATACCAACGTGTGATTGGACAGATCGGCCGCCCACATACTGAGAAATTTTCCCTCCTCATCGATCGCAGGTAGCATAGAGTCAGCTGGATACATCCGGAAATCGAAGGAGGACTTGGCCAGGTCCTCGTTATTCACTTCGACCCGCCCGTTCACGCGCGCAAAGCCGAGGGTTACGTCCATTTTTGTCTTCCCGTAATCCGTGGTCGCGTCGGTGATAAGTTGCGCATCGGAATGGTGAGCGTCCACCTGCCACGATCCGCTGGTGAACGTAGAATTGCTCGGAGCGCCCATCGCGAGCATGCCTGCCACTGCGAATAGAACCATGTACTTAAGCATCTTTTTCTCCTCCACGCAGATTTTGAGTCCCCACTAACGTGCCAACAACGTTCTGGTCTCGTTTTTCTGTTCCCCCAAAGTGCAGCCTCTAGGTTGTCCCCCGTTCAGCATGGAACATTCCCCAGGGTGAAGTTGTAGATGAAGTGAAACGGCGGGTTGGCGCTATGAATTTCTCGGCCCTCGACGCGGCTCGGAAGGTCAACTGGCGTGCCGGGAAAAAGAGCAGGAGCGACGCCGAGACAACTCGCAGCTTCACGAGAGCCTCCTTTGATCGGCGGATTTTACCACCAGCCAACGCGAGTTGTCAGGGCCGCGGACGAAAGCGCCGCAACCACAATTCGGAGCCCTAGTCGACAGCAACTCGAATGACGGAAGCGGGGCCAAGATGGCTCTCTGGATATTTTGCATTATATACCTTGACACGTATATACTATTGGGAGTATATACAGAGCGTGGAATCCGCCTTCGAAATCATCGCTGAACCGAGCCGCCGCGCGATCTTGAGCCTCTTGGTCTCGTCAGAGCAGTCGGTGGGGGAGATTGAGCGTCGCCTTCGTATGAGTCAGCCGACCGTATCAAAGCACCTGCGCGTGCTGCGCGAGGCCGGTTTTGTGGAATCCTCCGTGGACGCGCAGCGCCGTCTCTACCGGCTGAAACCGGAACCATTTCAGGAGGTGGATGACTGGCTGGCTCAGTTCCGCCGGTTCTGGTCCGCTCACCTGGATGCTCTCGAACGCCACCTCGACCGCATGAATAATGACCGCATGGACCGTCAATCGCACGCATCAATGCCCAGGAAAAGCACACTAACTAGAAAGGAGAGTAAGGAGAAGACCGCGCGGCCCAAACCGCGATCGTAATAGCGAACGCACTAAAAGGAGAAACGCAATGAAAATTAAAGTGACCACCTTATACGTGGATGACCAGGACAAGGCTCTGCGCTTCTATACAGAGGTGCTGGGCTTTGCCAGAAAAGTCGATTTCAGTAACACGTGGCCTCGCCCGAGGATCCGGACGGCACCGAGCTGCAGCTGGCGCTGAACAGCAATCCCGCGGCCAAGGCGTATCAGCAGGCGATGTTTCAACAGAACCAGCCCGCGGCCATGTTTTTCACCGACGACGTCAAGGGCGACTTCGAGCGGATCAAGGCACACGGCGCCGAGTTCACGATGCATCCGACCGACGTGACCGGCTCAACCATTGCTATGCTCAAGGACACTTGCGGCAACCTGATTCAGCTCACGCAGCTGGCGCGCTATTAAGGTTGGCCGCTCAGGACGACGGCAATACGGTAAACGGGAATACAGGAAAAAAAGATGGCCGATCTTGCTCAGTACACACCGGGTCCAGCCAGCGGCGCGCGAATACAAAAGGACCGTGGACAAAACGGTAACAATAATGAAGACAAGTGGACGCTCATTCTCGTCCGAGAGCTGCGTCACTCGCCGGAAAAAGTCTGGCAGGCGCTTACCGACCCGGCGCATCTGCGCGAGTGGGCTCCCTTTGACGCCAATGCGAGCCTGGGTACGGCTGGAACTAGCGTGCAACTCACCTGGGTGGGCACGCCGGCGCCGCTTGATACAAGAGTGACGCGAGCCGACGCTCCTTACCTGCTCGAGGTCGGCGATATGCGGTGGGAACTCGAAGCCTCGGCCCTCGGCACCCGTCTGACGCTATGGCATAACATCGATCGCCGCTTCATCTCGTGGGGCGCGGCGGGCTGGCACATTGCTTTCGATGTTCTCGATCGGCTGCTGCGAGGAACTCCCATCGGCCGCAGGGTTAGTGGCGACGCCAGGAGGCTCGAGGACTGGCAGCGGCTGGTCGCCGAGTATGGCAAGCAGTTAGGCGTCGAAATCCCCAAATGGAGCACAGACAAATCATGAAAAACGCGACTAGAAGCTCGAAAAAGGAGTTCTCACCAGAACAACGTGAACAACTGCTCAAAGTATTAAAAGCCCGCTTTGAGGAAAACATGAGCCGCCATAAAGGTCTTGCATGGGCTCAAGTACAAACAAAACTCGAAGCGAATCCCGAAAAACTCTGGTCACTCAACGAAATGGAAAGAACTGGCGGTGAACCAGACGTCGTTGGCCACGACAAAAAGACGGGCGAATACATGTTTTATGATTGTTCAGCGGAAAGTCCAAAAGACCGCAGGAGTCTTTGCTATGACCGTGAAGCGCTCGACTCAAGGAAAGAACATAAACCAAAAGATGACGCGGTTAGTATGGCCGCTGCCATGGGCGTTGAACTCCTAACCGAAGAAGAATATCGAGGGTTGCAGAAGCTTGGCGATTTCGATTCGAAGACCTCGAGCTGGATCAAAACACCGTCTGAGGTCAGAAAACTCGGCGGCGCTCTCTTTTGTGATCGCCGCTTCAACACGGTTTTCGTCTATCACAACGGTGCGGAATCTTACTACGCCGGCAGGGCGTTCCGTGGTTCGCTCAGGGTTTAGCAGATTCGCGACCGCTCTGTTAGTAATTGGATTGCTTCCCGTCCCGCGTGATTGGGCTCACCTCAGCGCCAGACGCGGCGGCTCGACATTGCCCCTCATCCGGAAGGAGCCGCACTCGGAGACGAGGCACAGTTTGATCGAGATTCGACTCAAAGGTCAGAGCGAGCCGCCATTACCAGCCAATTACAGCAATTTTGTACACGAGCAGAATGACGACCGCCGCCAGCGCGACCCAGGCGGACAGCGTGTAGCGGCGGAAGAAGTACAAGGTTACGCCTGCCCAGCAGAAACCAGCAGCTATTAAGGCGCCACCAACATACGGCGCAGCGACTGCGGCCGAGAAGCTCGCGCCAAGGACGTGCCTGAGCCGGAAGAACTCACCGAGTGTCCTTACCACGATCAGGAATTGTGTCGTGATTCCTATCTGAGCCCAGCGTTCTCTGGTCACGGGGGACATTCTAGCTGGACAGGTAACGATAGGCGAAAAATCGTCATAGAAACAAATCCGACCGTGGTCTGGCAGACGGAGTGTAATTGCTGCCTTCGTGGTTGCAACCGTTACTTTCGGGGGGCCCGTCACTCGAAAGATTCGCCAGAGACGAAACTTCCAATTACTCAGAATCTAGTCCGGCTTGCCTGTGTAGTGTTCTTCGTGGTGGACATCGGCATGGTCTTCCAGGGACTCCAGGTGAGTTGTGATTTCAGCCGGCATCCCCAACTCAGCCCTGAGGCGCTCTTCCAGAATCGTTGCCTGGCGATGCGCCTCGCTGACCGATGTCAGGCGCGGGAACAACAAATGTACTTCGATAATCTGGCGATACCCGGTGGTACGGAAGCGTACGCCGTGGTATTGAATGGCCAGTTCCGAGCAAAGCACATCGAGCTTCTCGCGAATTTTCCGGCCTGCTTTCGGATCGGAATAATCAAGCAACCCAACCGCCGAATGCCATACCAGGTGTCCACCAGACCAGAGGATATTTACCGCGACAGCGATGGCCACCAGCGGATCGAGGGGTTTCCAGTGAGTCAACAGCACCAGCCCTAATCCTCCCACCACGCCAAAACTGGTCCAGCTGTCTGTCAAAACGTGTTTGCCATCGGCCTCGAGGATCAGTGAATGGGTCCGCCGCCCGACCCGCAGGAGGTAGTAGCCGAGACCCGCATTGAGCAGTCCCGCTATTAAGATCAGCCCTGTGCCCGCTCCCAGGTGCTCCAACTGTAGCCCAGCCATCCACCTTCGTATCGATTCACAGAGAATCGCAATGGCGGCCACCACGATCATTGCGCCTTCAAACCCGGCGGAGAAAAAAGTAATTCGCTCGTAACCGTAGAGAAATTGCGGGGACGCTGACTTTGCGCTGAGCCGAAGACTGAACCACGCAAACCCGACCGCCATCACGTGGACAACTGACTCAGCCGCGTCCGCAAAAATGGCGGTGGAATGAGTAATGAAATAGACGGTGGTCTTGCCGGCCAGCATGGCCAAACCAACAATCAAGGAGAGACGCATAGCGAAAAGCGCCTCGCGCAACTCCCGTTCGTCTCTCCCAGATGCGGAGTGAATCGTGGCTTGCGTATGCACGCCCTCTATTCCTGATTCGAGAAGCTTAGCATTTGGAGCGTCGATTCCACAGGAATCTCAGTTGGGCTAAACGCTCAGCCTCCCTCAATTCACCATGGTCGGGACTCGGCATTTGCCGCGTAAACAAAACCCTCTCCCCGATAAATCGGAGAGAGGGCCATTGCAGACACAACGTCTTTTAGTCGTCCGCGTCCTCCCCGGCGGGTGCCGGGTTGTTGAACTCGCTCGGCGGGCGAACCGTTTTCTCGCCAGGATAGGGCCGCGTGAACCCGGTCGACATGTACCAGTTGAAATGGTTCACGGCGTCCGAATCTTCCGAATCGGGCTTGGTCAGTTTTCCGGCGAAAATTTCCGCCTTCTTCTTCATCCAAGCCGCCCTCAGTTCCTGAACCTTACGGCTCTCCTTGGAGTGGTCTTCGTTCTGTCCAACGCCCTGATCCAGCGGGATCTGGTTCGGAACGTGCGTCCACGGTTGAAAGTTCTGCTGCGGCGGCATGCCTTTGACAAAAGCCGTCCCCATCGGCGACGCCACCAGGTCAAACTGGTTCATGGGCGGCAGACCGAGAATTTGCTCGATCGTCCGCGTCATGTTGACCTGCGTGTAGTAGGTGTGGTCGGTCGGCCCGCCCTGCACAACGTAGGGGCTGACGATATACCCAGGGCTGCGGTGACCATCGACGTGGTCGACGCCGTTCTGCGCGTCATCTTCCTCGATGAAGATCGCCGAGCTGGACCAGATGTTGCTGTGGCTGATGTAGTCGATGATGCGGCCGACGGCCAGGTCGTTATCGGCCTGTTCGGCCTGCGGCGTTGGCGGACCACCGGTGTGGTCATCCATGATCCACAGGATGCTCAAGTTTGGCACCGTACCGGCCGCCACGTCGGCGTTGAAATCCTGCACCCACAGATCGACGCGGAACTGGTCCGGGATTCCGAGATCGAAGATCGGGAAGTTGGGGATGAGATGCAGATACACGGCCGGCACAGAGGAGTGTGCTTGGATCGTGTTCTGATAGTATAGCGTACTTTCATTCCCAGCCTCGAAGTTCTGCGAGTCAGTATAGAAATCGCTCCAACTCGGCTCTTGAGTCGACCCGTTCGGCTGTAGGAACGTATCGTATTCGACGGACTCGCCGTAGATCTTCACTGTCTGACCGGCGGCCGCCGCTTCCGAGAACACGAAGCCCCTGTTCTGATAAGCCAGCGCATCGCCCGCGTTTCCGCCGGGATAGCTGCGGACCCAGTCCGGCGACTGAATGTCGTCGGCATAGGGCGCCATACCCTCGGTAATCCACTGGTGACCGTCCGCCGACTGGCGGCTGGGGTTGTAGAAGTTGTCCAGGAGAGGGAATCGCGTCACCAGCGTGTGCATATTCGGTGTGACCGGCGTGCCTCCGGCTGCGGCACCGTCGCCGAACACTGCCAGTGAGGCGTCGCCATTGCCGGCAGCCACGTCGCCCAGCATCTGATCATAGGTGCGGTTCTCACGGACGATCAGGAATACGTGCTTGATCAGCGACGGATCACCGATCTTCTTCGGCAGTGCGACCGGCTTCGCATGAGGGTTGCCCCCGGAGGCCGACAGGATATTTTTCGTCAGATCCCAGTGGTTGTTCACGAAGACCTGCTTCGTCATCCCCTGCAAGGTCGCGCTGTCCGGCACCGAGACGATGCTGACTGTCCCATTGTCCTGGTGCGTGTTGTAGTCGCAGACGCCGTAGTCGCACTCGAACGAATTACGCGCGCCGATGCCCTTGTCGTTGGCAACGATGAGCGAGTTGGTAGCCGAGTCCAGCACGACCGAGCTCGGCGCGTAGGCTACCGGGATCATACCCATCACAGGATTGACCGCGCCCTTGTTGAGGTTGACCACGCCAATCGCGTTGGCGTTGTAAAGCGCGACGTAAGCAATGCCGTTCTTGGCATCGACCGCGATCGAGTTCGGCGCCGCGCCATAGGCCGCTTGGCTTTGGCCCGGCACTGAGATCGGCAGCCCAAGGCCGATCGTCCACGCCACCGTGTTCGTGGCCGTGTCGATTACCGAGATGCTGTCGCTATAAGTATTGGCGACGAGCAGATACTTTCCGTAGAACGACAGCCCGGTCGGGTGCAGACCGGTCGCGATGGTAGCGGTCACCGTCATCGACGGCAGATCGACCACCGATACGGTACCCGTGATCGCGGCGCCCACCACCGGGTCGGCGACGATTTCAGTGCCGGCGGAGAAGATCTGGAAGTCCGACTGCGTAGCCGCCCGGCCACCTTCGTTGCTGACGTAAGCAGTCGTGCCCGCGCTGTTGATCACAATGCTGTGCGGCGCGTTCCCCACCCGGATCTGCTGACCCTGCGCCTTCCCGACCAGGTCAAGCTGGGTGAGCGTGTCGTTCTGGTTCAGCAGTGCGTAAGCACTCTTGCCATCCTTTGAGACCGCTACGCCGCCGGGATAAGAAGTGCCCGGACTGTAGAACGTCCCGCAGGGTATGGCATAAGACCCCGGAGGGCTGTTCGGAAAGCAGGCGATGAAGGAATTGTTCGGTGGCACGCTGATCTGCCCGTCGTCTTGCAGCAAGCCATTGGCATTGACCTTGGCGACGGTGACATTGCTGCTGTCTTGGCTGAATACCAGGTACTGGCCGTCCGCCGAATAAGCGATGCCGTTAAAGCTGCCACTATGATCGTGTCCGAGCGTGACGTAGTCTTGCAGGACATCGCCCGTATAAGTATCGAACACCTCGACCGCCTCCGACGCCCCCATGGTAAGCACGGCGGCCGTATGAGTTTTGAGATTTGGGTTCAGCGCGATAGCCTTCGCGCGGACCCGAATGCCGAGGTTGACCTGGGTGCCGGCCGGGTTGATTACCTGGCCACTGCCCACGACCCACGACCCGTTCTTCTGCGGGCCGGCAACATATTTCGGATACTCCTTGGACTGCGCGGCGGCGAGCCCCGGAAGGCACATGCCCGCCGCCAGCAGTCCGGCAAGCGGACGCAGACGGTTGATCCGAGACTTACTTCGAGACCTGATTTGAGGCTTATTTCGTGACGTTTTTCGGGCCATGTACCGTTCTCCTCTGTGGATCTTTTTCATCGCGCAACCAGTGTCCGGCGTGCCACATCGGAGTGGACCTTTGATCGGCGATAATAGATCCGAACGTTAACCCCAGAATGTGAAGGCTCGATGAAGATCAGGTGAAACTTCTGTCAAGCGGGCTTTTGGCGCGACCATGAAAACGGATTTGCTGCGCTTCAGCGGCGCTATCGAGCGCGATCCCGCCATCGATGCCTGGCTGAAGACAAAGACAAAGATAAAGATAAAGACAAAGACAAAGACAAAGACGAAGACAAAAATAAAGATGAAGACGAAAGACCATGCCGGTGAATTGGGAGCCATCGCGCGCGAGTGGTTTGAGGTGATGCGAAAATGCGGCGACGAAGTCCACGAGCTTTTGCATGACGGCCGGACGCAACAAGGCCGTGCGCATCCCCCGTGAGTTCGAGTTTCCGGGCGACGAGGCCATCATGCGAAAGGAAGGGGACCGCCTCGTCATCGAGCCCGTTCCCACGAAATCCCTGCTCGCCGTGTTAGCGAAGCTTGCGCGATTGCCGGAGCAATTTCCCCCCATCCCCGATGTTCCCCCTGACGCGGTCGAGCTTTAATGCGCTACCCTTCTGGACACCAACATCGTTTCCGATCTAGTCCGCAACCCGCAGGGAAACGTGGCCAGTCACGTTCGCAAGGTTGGCGAAAAGCAAGTCTGTACCAGCATCATCGTCGCCGCCGAACTGCGTTACGGAGCCCATAAGAAAGGTTCGCCGCGCCTCTCATCCCAGTTAGACGCGGTGCTCGGCGCACTCGAAGTCTTACCCTTCGAGACCGCGGCAGACAAGAGCTCGGATTGCTGCATACCCATCTGGAGCAGGCCGGGTGGTGCCGTCTCCTACCCCTCCACCACCTCTCCCCCCTCGCCGATCGAGACCTGCGCCACCGGCCGCATCGGAACCGCCAGCTTGTACCGTGCATGCCGACGTTCGCCTTCCCGCACCAACCCTCCCTTTTCCGTCAGGTCCGCCAGGTCGCGCGTGGTTGTGGCCGGAGATGCGCCGGTGATCGAGCTGTACTTGCCCGCGCTCATGCCACCCTCAAATCCTTCCGGCCCTTCCTGAAACATCCGCAGCAGCGCCTTCTTTTGCCGCTCGTTAATCTGTCCACCCAAACGGTCGAGCAGTCTGGTCTTGTCGATCAGGAATTCTACGAGCGCCAGCGTGCGTCTTTGCGCCTCGATCGTCATGCCCGCAAACCAGGCCAACCACGGCGTAATTTCATTGCCCTTGTTCGCACCTTCGAGCGCGTCATAGTAGTGCGCGCGCCGCGCCAGAATGGTCGCCGCCAGCGCGATCAGCGATGGCTGTCCAAGACTCTGCGCCAGCGCCTTCTCCGCCAGCGCCCGCCCAAGGCGGCCATTCCCGTCCTCAAATGGATGGATGCTTTCAAAATAAAGATGAGACACTCCCGCGCGTGTCAGCCCCGGCAAAGGCACAGGGCCGGAAGGAGCGGTCTGGTTGTACCACTCGATGAACCGCGTCATCTCGGCGGGTACGCGTCCCGAGGGCGGCGCTTCAAAATGAATGCGGGGAGCGCCCGCCGCTCCTGAAATCACCTGCATTGGCTCGTCGCTGGTGCGGTAGCGCCCGATATCCCTCAGCCCCCGCTTGCTCCCCATCAACATGCGGTGCCACTCAAACAAGGTTTCGTCCGTCAGCGGCCCTGAGAATGACCGATAAAGATCGATCATCATCTCCGCGATGCCCCGTTCCGCCGGACCCACCCGTCGTTTGTCTGTCCCGAGACCCAACAGCCGCTGAATCGAAGATTGAACGCTGGCCCGGTCGAGAATTTCGCCTTCGATCTCCGAAGTGGTCAGCGCCTCCCTGCTCATCGCTTCCACGGTGAGCTGATCGCGGTCCTCTTCATCCAGATGTTTGATCGTCCCGATGAACACACCACCGCCGACCAGGAATTCCCTTTCAGCCGCAGCAAGGCGCGCTGGATTCCAAGTGAAATTCGGCCAGTCGGGTTGTTGCCAGTTCCAAATCATGAGCGATTGAGGATCTTGTCTATCGCTCATTATACGCTAATTTATGAGCGATAGCCGAGGCTCCTATCGCTCACCTTGCTCGACCAGTACATCCAAATTGACTCCTCTCGGCACAAATCTGTGCCGCAATGCATGCCCTGTCAACTTCACAAAATCCGGCCGCAGAAACCCCATAAGAACTGAAAAGCGAAACAAACCAAAACGAGTAAGTCCCGTACCCCCAGATACTTCCCTCTAAGCGCTTCATTTCAAAACCTTAAGCCGCCAATCCACCCTAACCCCAGCATTCTCATAGGTCCAGCGAAGCTCAAAGCAGGCAGACCCATAACCAGACAGTAAACATCCCGCCCAACGAAAATCCCTGATTCGCGCCTTTTCACGATGCCCCGAAAACCAACTTTATTTTGTTCGCACTTTCTTCGCCAATGTAGTCACAATACTGTATGTACAATAAAGTCAATGAATGTTCCACGTGGAACACTCAGTTCCCTTCGGAGTCGACGAGCGCCCGCAGCGGCCCCAGCCAGGGTTCGTACCGCCGCCAGCGCGCGACCGAGGTGCGGTATATCTTCTGCCGAGTCTGCCACTTACTGGGAGTCCTCACCGCCCGCGGATTCGATTCCGGCCGCAGGCAAGCCTCATCCCAAGCCAGGCCGCAGGCCGCAATGATCCGACGGATGACCGGCTCAGGCTCGCGCGTAAGCTCTTCATAATCAACCTCGATAAACCGATCCGCCGGCAGCACCCTCCGCCAATGGTCAGTAAGCCGCTGATAACTATGGAAATACGCGACCAGCTCCTCGCCTCCAGTAGGAAACGCCAATCCCGGATGGAAATGAGTTTGATGAATCGAAAGCGCCGTATCAACCGCAGCCCGCCGGCAATGAATGATGGTTGCGCGCGGAAACGTCAGGTGGATCAGCCCAGCCCAAAGAAAGTTGAACGGCATCTTGTCAGTCACGCGCGCCGCCTTCGGCGAGATGGCGCGCAACACGGCGAGATAGTCGGCCGCCGCCTTAGCCACGAACTCCCTATCCAACAACTCTTTAGCGGCGCCCGGCGGCTCGTTCCCGGCCGCAGCATTCCCGGCAGCGCCCAAGCGGTGCCACGCCGCCCCACGCTCGTTCCAGAAATGCAACTCGTCGCCGGCCCCGACCTCGGGATGCATGGAGACGATCTGCTCGACCAGAGTTGTGCCCGACCGCGGCATGCCGATGATTAACACCGGCGTCTCATCCGAGCTGCCAAGTTCAGTCGCCCGCGCCATCAATTCGGGCGTGCAGCGCGCAATCAGCCGGTCGACCTCGACGGAGAATGCAGCCGAGTCAAACGGCGCAGCCCCCCTGCGCACCGCGTCCGCGGCGTCGAAATTCCGCATGGCCAAAGCATAGTCGCCCAGATCGTCCGCTGCCTTGCCGATCGCAAGGTGAACCCGCAGGCGTTGCGCCGCGTCCAGCCCCGGCGTGCCCAGTGCGGATTCCATCCGTTGCAGCAGACCGTCGTCATTGTCCTTGCTGGTAACCGGCCCACACCGCACCAGATCGTAGTAGCATCCCGCGAGCAGCGGCGCGATCGCGATCGCGCGTTCGAAGCAAGCCCGGGCCTCGCCAAAACGCCCGAAGTCCGAGAGCAGATTGCCCAGCAGATCGTATGCCATGGCGTTCCTTGGATCCGCCACTAGCGTCTCTCGCAATACCTTTTCGCCTTCCTGATTACGATTCTCGATCAGCAGCGCCCGCGCCTTGCCCAGACGGCCGAATCTGGTCTTACCTCCGGTCGCCGCCGCACGGCGAAAACAACCGATCGCCTCGTTGCGATGGCCAAGTTCCGAGACCAGCGCGCCGGCGCGGAACCACGCCTCGGTCAGCGACGGCAGCAGCCGAGTAGCGCAGTCATAGGCAACGATGGCCCGGCTGATGTTGCCCATCTTCTCCAGGGCGATTCCCAGGCGGAAATACGCATCGGCGTAGCGCGGGTCGCTGGCGACGGCCCGCTGCAATGCCGTGACCGCATCCGGCACGCGCCCCACCTCAAGGCACGCGAGTCCGAGATCGTGATGAATGATGGCATTGGACGGCTCGAGCAGCGCGGCATCGCGCAACGGCGCGATCGCATCAGCCGGCCGCCCGGCCCGCAGCAACTGAGTGGCTAGCGCAAGCAGAGGCGCGACCTGCGGCGCGGCGGCTGGATTGGGAGACTGGGACATGGCGCGAACCTAACCTGGAAAACCTAACCTGGGAAACCCGGCGTGGAGGTTGTGGCGTGGCCATGGGACTCGCCGGCGCTTGTCACCCGACCACGATCTGCCAACCATGATCTGCCAACCATGATCAGCCAAGCAGGAGAATTTTGCCATAGGCATTCTGCACACGATCAAAATGGGCGTCCGTCAGCGGGCCTTCAAGGCGATATCCAATTTCGAACGGCCGCTTCGGGACGCGCGGTCTGGCCGAATCGGAGCAACCTGCGACCGCAAAACAGCGAGTTAGACCGTCCCGAACGGTATAGCGTTTAGCGGCAAGATCGTCTTCGACAGAGCTCGCTTATTGCTCGCCCAAAATCCTGAATTACACCATCCGGTTGCGCCTTCCGTTTACAAATTGTGATCCTGCTCACATTGATTTGGGTCGTATGTCACAGTGTGGTGCGCAACTCGATGATAAGCTTCCCCAACATTTTGATAACTGATGAAGCGCCGAGAGGCACAAGACGATCCTCGAAACGAAAATCGCAAGAAGCCAGCTCGGGAAACGCGACATCCAGTCCTCAAAAAGGGTCCCGCATAGAGATTGGGTGGGCATCCCAGCCATCGATCTACACCAGACTCTCGACAAAATCTTGAAGGATCAAACGGAGACCAGATGAAAAAGACGATTACATTTACATTGTGCGTACTTCTGATGATGGCGTCGGCTGCCCTGGCAACAGCCCAGACCGGCCCCGCGAAAGACCTCTTTGCGAAAAAGTGCGCCATTTGCCATGGACCCGATGGCTCCGCGCAAACAACCATGGCGAAGAACCTCAAAATTCGCGACTTTCATTCCGCCGACGTCCAAAAGCAATCGGACGCGGATCTGAAGACGGTAATCACAAAAGGCAAGGGCAGGATGCCGGCCTTTGAGGGCAAGCTGACGGGAGAACAGATCGATCAGCTCGTCGGTTACCTCCGGGAACTTGGAAAAAAGAAGTAGGTCTGCGGCAGAGGCACGATTCCGGTTTCGCGGGAGAGACAAATGCCGAAAGACAACCGCGGCATCGCAAACACAGGCGATCCGCTTTCATTGCCTGTACCTCGGAGACGATTTGTTGAAGTGCTGCTGGGCAGCGGGTTTCTGGCGACCGCGGTTGCGTTCCTGTATCCGGTCCTGCGCTATCTCGTGCCACCGAAAGCCATCGACCTCGGCGGCGACGCCGTCGTAGCCGGGCGGGTCAGCGAGTTGAAACCGAACAGTGGAAAGGTCTTTCGCTTTGGCAATCGTCCCGGTTTGCTGATCCTCACAGCCAGCGGAGAATACCGCGCCATGTCAGCAACCTGTACGCACCTCTCCTGCACGGTGCAGTACCGCGACGATCTCCGCCAAGTCTGGTGCGCCTGCCACAACGGCAAGTACGACCTCAATGGCCGAAATATTTCGGGTCCTCCACCGCGCCCCCTGGAAGCCTTTGAGGTGCAGGTGCGAGGGGACGAAATATTCGTGAGGCGGCGCGGGGAGGCTTGAGATGAATCTCTTACGCACTCTCCGCAGTTGGCTCGACGAGCGGCTCGGTTTGGACGACCTGATCGCCCCGTTGCGGAAGAAGGCTGTTCCCCTCCACCGGCTCTCCTATTGGTACTTTCTCGGGGGTATCACCCTCTTCCTGTTCGTCATCCAGGTGGTGACGGGGATCCTGCTGCTTCTGTACTACCGGCCGGGAGCGAGCGAAGCCTTCGAGAGCGTGCAGTACATCATGACGCGAGTGCAGTTTGGCTGGCTGATTCGATCGATCCACTCCTGGTCCGCCAACTTAATGATTTTTACCGCGTTCGCGCACATGTTCAGCGTGCTGTTCCTGAAGTCGTACCGCAAACCGCGGGAGCTCACCTGGGTCAGCGGCGTGATCCTGCTCTTTCTGGTCATGGGGTTTGGTTTCAGCGGCTACTTACTGCCGTGGAATACCCTGGCTTTCTTTGCCACCAAAGTCGGCACCGAGATTACCGGGCAAGTTCCAATCATCGGCAGGCCCATGATGATCTTTCTTCGCGGTGGTGAAGAGGTGACGGGTGCCACGCTGACGCGGTTCTTTGGATTCCATGTCGCCGTACTGCCCGGATTGGCAACCTTGCTGATTCTGGTCCACGTGCTGCTGGTTCAGCGTCTTGGCATCAGCGTTCCCCCAAAACTGGAAGCGCAATGGACTGCAAATCCTTCTGCCAAACGGGAAATGAAGTTCTTCCCCAATTTCATGCTGCGGGAAATGATGGCTTGGTATGTGGCCCTGGGAGCCCTGGGCGCGTTGGCAGCGATCTTTCCGTGGAACCTCGGCGTCAAGGCAGATCCTTTTGTGTCTGCCCCAGCGGGAATCAGGCCCGAATGGTACTTCCTCTTCATGTTCCAGACGCTCAAGCTCATCCCTTCCAAAGTTTGGTTCATCGATGGAGACGTGCTGGGTGTGCTTGTGTTTGGCCTGGTCGGCTTGTTGTGGCTTCTGTTGCCCTTCTTTGAGAGTGACCAACCCTCGCGCACGAAAGGGTGGATTACGGGCTTTGCTGTGTTTGCTCTTGCGTACATGGCAGGTATGAGTGTCTATGGCTATCTTGCGAAGTAAGCTCCGATCGTTCAGCTCAGCCTGCTATTCCGGCGTGGCGGGATTCGTCCTGCTCACAGCGTGCCTAAGTTATGGGCAAATCAAAAACACTTGCCTGGATTGTCATTCTGCCTTGCCGGATCCCGTCGGCGTGAGCCAGGAGAAGTTCAGTCAGGACATCCACGCGCAAAAGGGTTTGACTTGCGCCAGTTGCCACGGCGGCGACCCCACCAGCGACGATCCCGATAAGGCGATGAGCCGGAAGGCCGGCTGGAAAGGCAAGATCGATCACAAGCAGGTTCCGCAGTTGTGCGGAAGTTGTCACTCAGATCCCGCTTATATTCGACAGTTCAACCCCAGTCTGCGCACCGACCAGTTGGACCAATATCACACCAGTGTGCACGGCAAGCGCCTCGCAGTTGGAGACATGAAGGTAGCCGTGTGCACGGATTGTCATAGTGTCCACGATATTCGGCCGCCCAGCGATCCCCGCTCGACCGTTAACCCGGTCAACGTGGCCACCACCTGCGCACGCTGCCATGCCGATGCGGACTACATGAAGGGATATTCCATTCCCACGGATCAGTTCGCGAAATACAGCACCAGCGTGCACCACGAGGCGCAGGCCGTGCGCGGCGATTTGAGCGCGCCGACCTGCACAACGTGCCATGGAAACCACGGCGCAGCGCCCCCGGGAGTCGACAGAGTTGAGAATGTGTGCTCGAACTGCCACGTTTTCCAAGCCCAGATGTACGAAAAAAGCTCGCACAAGGAAGCCTTTCAGAAAGCCTCTCTTCCCGGGTGCGTTGTCTGCCACAGCAATCATGGCATCACCCATCCTACGGACGCGAAACTTGGAACGGGTCCCGAAGGGGTTTGCATGCGGTGTCATACCCCAGGTGATCGATGTGACCAGGCCAGGGCAGGACTACTAAGTGACTTGAGTCAATTGGACGAGGCTATCAAAAACGCAGATCTCGTCCTCGGGGTTGCAGAGTCTTCTGGCATGGAGGTGAGCGAGGCTCGGCTGGCGCAGGATCAGGCCCGGGATTCGCTGACCAAGGCTCGAGTCACGATCCATAGTTTCAAAAGAGATTTGGTGGATCAGAACATTCAAGCCGGCCTGAAAATCGCGGCCCAAGACCTGCACGCTGGCAAAGCAGCCATGGTGGAACGCAACTATCGCCGGGCTGGGCTGGGAATATCGCTCATCGCGATCGTGATCGTGCTGGCTGGGCTATGGCTGTACATCAAAAAGATAGAGAGTTAGCGTCGTCTTGAGCCCCAGGCATCTTTAGTTAGAGCAGGAAGTCCGGGGACATCCATGACAAGTAAACGTCGAGGCTGGCCGACACTCTGCATTCAAGCGCCCTGCATTCAGACACCCTGATACACCCATCCCAAAAACGACCTGGAAGTCTGAAAGCCCTGGCCCCACTCCGCGTCGTAGCGGGCGGTGGGTTTGGCTGCGATCACCTCTTCCAGAGTCCTGCCCTGCTTCTTCAGTTTCGCGACTTTCTCGCGCGCTTCGGCGAGCACGTCGCGAAACAGCGTGAGGTCAGCTTTCCCCCCAACTGCGCCATGGCCCGGAATCACAATCGTGGTTGCGCTAACCTTCGTCAGGTTCGATTCCGCTGCGCGAATCTGGCCATCGATGCTGCCTCCGGTCGAGTAGTCAATAAAAGGATAGTTGCGATTCCAGAATGTGTCTCCGGTGTGTAGAACATCAGCCTCGGTAAAGTGTACCGAGATGTCCGAATCGGTATGAGCGGGGCCGTAGTACTTGAGGGCGAGGGCGGAGCCGTTGAAGTGAACCGTGTGCTCGTCCTGAAAAACAGTGGTGGGGATCGCTCCGGCGGGCGCGGCCGGAAAAGTGTACACCCAGCCCTCCACGCGCGTGTCTACGGAGAGCCGCTTACGCGTGTTCTCGTGCGCCAAAATGCTTGCGCCCGCCTGGTGCACCCACTCGTTGCCGCCGGTGTGATCGAAGTGCCAGTGCGTGTTGATGAGCTGGTGGATGGGATCCGCGTTGATGCCCGCGAGAGCCGCCGCAACGTTCGGCCGCGCGGTGACGACTTCGGCATCGACGAGAAGCTTTCCGTCTTTTCCAGTAAGCACGGCGATGTTTCCACCGGGGCCAAGCAGGACGCTGATATTGCGCCGAAGGGTTTGCACCGTGATTTTGGCGGTGGCGGATTCCTTTAGAGCGATTTCAACCAGGCCTTTCTGCGCAAAAAGCCGGGGCGGGGCGAGACACGCGGCCGCAACCGCAACACCACTCGAAATGAGAAACTGACGCCGCGAAACTTCGTTGGCTGCTCTGGTGCTCATCGATTCGCTCCTGTCCCGCGCTTCTGCTGCTGGAGAGATGCCGTGACTCCGCGAAAAGTATAACCGGATTGATTAGATCGTAGGAGGGCTAGGAGAACGCCCGGTCCGCCTTCCATGTGGAGCATGCGCTAGGACCGGCCGCAGGGCCCCGTCAGGTGCGGGTATGAGGTAGTTAAACACGGTGGCCTAGGTTAGAAGCCATTTCGCGGAGTAAGGCGGCATTTTCCCTGTAGGGATTTGGTCGTCGTCTTCAATTGTGCTAAAGACAACGCGGGCCTGCGAAGGCTCTTCATGGTGCAATGGCAGAGCGCCCAGATTCGCTCGAAGCTCCAGAGCGCCACCCTGAGCAAACGGCCAGCGCACACTCACTGCGGACGGACCCAGGACTTTGTATTGCGCTTTCCCTGCTGCGATGTCTTTAATCCTCGGAATAATCTCGTCTCGCCGGCATCTGAGCAAGTCTCGGTAAAACTGTAGCCAGTTTGCGTGGATGCTCTCCTCAACCGAAGACCAATCGAGCTTGGAACGTAAGAAGGTTTCTTTGCAATTGGGGTCGGGAATCTCAGACTCTCTCGAATACCCGGACGCGAATTGCGGGAACTCGGAGCGGCGCCCGGCGCTGACCTTCGCGGCCAGATCGGGACCGAAATCGCAGAAGAAGAGGAACGGAGTCGTGGCGGCGAATTCCTCTCCCATAAAGAGAAGAGGCGGCGAGGGCGCGAGCAACAGGATGGCCATCGCGGCCTTGAGTGCCCCCGGATCGATGAGAGTGCTGATCCGCTCTCCGAAGGCGCGATTCCCTACCTGGTCATGATTCTGGAGGAACGAGACAAAACTGGTGCCGGGCAAAGCGCGGCTGGGCTCGCCACGCAACTCGCCCATTCGAAATGGTGAAGGTTGCCCCTGATAACCGAAGCCTTCTGCCAGACAACGACCGAGGTGGGCGGCGGGATTGTCGGCATAGTCCGAAAAGTGAGCAGTCTTTTCATCCGTAAGCAGGACATGAATGGCATGGTGGATGTCATCATTCCACTGCGCGTCGTACAAGATTGGCTTTCCGGGAACGCCGCGGCCGAGGCCTTCGCGACGAAGATAACGGGCGGCGTTGTGGTCGTTTTCGAGAACGAGGTGGATGATCCGATCATCCCTGAAACGATGGCGGACGGTTTCGGCAAGCTCGGTCAGAATATCGGGACGAGAATCATCCTTAATAGCGTGCACCGCGTCGAGGCGAAGACCGTCGAAACGATACTCCTCGAGCCAATAGAGCGCGTTGTGAATGAAGTAATCGCGTACGATACGGCTATCGGGTCCATCAAAGTTGATCGCCTGGCCCCACGGAGTATGGTGGCGATTGGTGAAAAATTGCGGCGCGTACGACCACAGATAATTCCCTTCTGGCCCAAAGTGGTTGTAAACGACGTCGAGAAAAACCATTAGATTTCTGGCATGCGCCGCGTCGATGAAGCGCTTCAGGTCATCGGGGCGGCCATAGTTCACGGTTGGCGCGTAAGGAAGGACGCCGTCATATCCCCAGTTGCGCTCGCCCGGAAAGCTGGAGACCGGCATCAGTTCGACGGCTGTCACCCCGAGCTGGGCGAGATAATCCAGCTTTCGTTCCGCCGCCGCGTATGTTCCCTCCGGAGTAAAAGTCCCGAGGTGGAGCTCGTAGAGGACCGCTTCTTCCCAGCGACGGCCGCGCCAGCTTTGGTCATGCCATTCGTAGGCTCGCGGATCAATAACCTCGCTTGGGCCGTGGACGCCGCGAGGTTGGAATCGGGAGGCGGGATCGGGGACGGCTTGTTTGCCGTCAATTACAAATTGATATTGCGTGCCGCGATTCGCCGCCTGACTGATGACCTCATGCCAGCCTCCGTCGAGCCGAGACATCGGCATCTTTGGGCCGGGCGAGCCCATCAGCCGGAGCGAAACGGAGGAGACATTCGGAGCCCAGAGCCGAAAGCGAACGGTGCCATCATCCCGGAATTCCGCACCGAAGGGCATTTCATGTTTGCGTCTCATGCTCAGCTTGACAAGTGTAAACCTGGCCCGCGGACAGGCGACCCAAGTCGAAGGGTGCGACCTCGTTTTCAGTCCTGTTTCGCATGCTTTATCGGCACCCCAAAATAATTTCTCCGTCGTGTAGCTCCACCACGAGGCGGGCTGACGAGCAGGCCCCCTTGCGGTCGCTCGACCGCTTTATCTTTTATCTGTTATCTGTGGTGGTCTGTGCTGTGAACGACAGGAGGTTTCGTTTCCTGCAAGGCCTTCGACTCTCGTCCTTCGAGCTCCGCCTGGCGGCGGTCCGTGGCTTCGGTCGGATTTGTTCCCGCCTTCTGGTCGGTTTTCTCGATGAAGTAGCGCCAGCCCTCATGGCGATCCGATGAATGTTGTCCTGCTTCCAGCTTCTTCAACACTGACTCTGCGCCCTGCTTGCCTTTGACCACTTCGATGACACCGTCCGACCGGTAGGTGCGAACGTTATGCCGGATGATGGCGTAGGAAGCGTTCTGTTCGTCGCGTGTCAGAGAGAGTCCATTCAATGTTTGCCTATTAGTGAACGCCGGAGGGAGTCGGACAAAACTTGCGCAGATTACTGGCTTTGAGGCGACAGCTGCTCAGGACCGATTCGGTCTAACGTACACCTTCATCCTACGCGGGACAGTACACAGTGGCAAGCGGATTCGCCAGCGTCGCAGCGTTACTAAATCGGTTTTTTCGTACCCGAACCGCGGAATCTGCGGGCTCTCCGGCCGCGCGTTCCTCGGCGATCACGGCGAAGCGTGCTGGGGGGAAATTCACGCAATCCGACACGCCCGACATCCAGAGGGAAGGCTAAGTCACCTTCCGGGAGATCTCTTCTGTGTCTCTGTGTCTCCGTGTCTCTGTCGTGAAAGAATTGAAGTGCGATCTTTCCGTGGGATGCGAGCGGACAGCGTATACTGAAATTACTTGACCTCGAAGACACGTCACCACGAGCACTCCGCCTTCGCGATTGAGAGATCGAAGGGCGTTGCGTGCATCGTCGGTTCTCCCTGAGAAACCTGCCTTGTGTCTCGCCAACGCAGCGATGCGGTCGTTTAACGCAGCCCGGTAACGCAGCCTGAATAACGCAGCAAACGCAACCTGAATAACGCAGCCCGAATAAGGAGTTCATTATGTCTTCGCGGAATGGCAACAGGTCCCGGTTTCACCGGGTGCGCAAGCAGAACATCGCGCGAAGGAAACGAACTCTTGAATTGCTGGAGGGCTCGGCGACGGCGGCCAAATCGGTGAAGCGTGCGACGGCGACAGCGCCCCGGTCGGTGCCGGCATGACAACATCGCCGTTCCTGCCATCGAAGTTTGCGGCGCCGATCCCGCTTGCGGACCGGGACAAGAAGAGACGAGTCCTCCTGATCGACAACTCTTCGCATAAGCGCGAACTGCGCGCCGAAACTATGAGGAAGCTCGGCATCGAAGTCGACTCGGCCGCCGATATTGGCGAGGCGCGTTGCTGGTGGAAAGCCGCCCTGTACGATCTGGTTCTGATCAACGTCGAAAACAAACGCAGCACGCGGGACAAGTTTTGCGACGATATTCGCGCCGCCACGCCGAGTCAGCGATTTGCGTTTCTGGTAGGCAGCCCGGAGTACCTCTCGCATTTGCCGGGGCCGGATTCGCCTATGCAGACGGATGACGATAGTACAGATGGCTCGGTGGCGGCGGATATAAGAGCGGCGCTTTCCGTCAAGATGGGTGATCTGCCGCAGCGCTGGGGAATCCTGGAGGCTTCGCGGCGCATCTCTGCGGTGCGCTCGGCATCGAATGCGCGCACCCAGGCGATGCGGAATCGGCCCACCCCGCCGCGCGATCTTGAGGCACGGTTTGCTGAGTATGGTCCGGCGGAACCGGTTTTGGCTGAACTTGATTCCGCTAAACACCATTCTGCTGAAACCCGGACTCTGGACGATTTGCTAAGAAAGGATATGCAATGAAGAACCTATACGTTGGTAACTTGCCCCACAGCACTACTGAAGCCGAACTACGCGGCGTTTTCGAGGCGCACGGCGCGGTGGAAAAGGTGAGCCTGGTGACGGACCGCGATACGGGACGCTCGCGCGGCTTCGCCTTTGTAGAAATGACCAACGCTGCTGAAGCCGATAAGGCGATCGCAGCGCTGAACGGAACCGACCTTGGCGGACGACCATTGACCATCAACGAGGCTAAACCAAAGACGGATCGGCCACGCAGCGGCGGGGGCGGTGGTCGGGGCTTTGGCGGAGGCGGTGGAGGCGGCGGTCGCGGACGTGACGACTATCGCGGGAATGCCCGCCAGCCGCGCGAACCGCGCTGGTAGCTTGTTCCGCGGGCGCAGCGCGTCCCGCTGGATCGGAAGCGCGGGGCCGGCAATCATCATCTAATACATTGGGAGAAGAACTGCATGCCAAGAGGCCGATCGACATTTGGAAAACGGCAGAAAGAACAGACTCGCCAGCAGAAACAGCGAGATAAATTAGAGCGCAGGAACCAGCGCAAACAGGAAAAACCCGCCGAGGCCGGCGTGGACGAGATGGAGGAGTTGCGCGCACATGCCGCCGCTCAGGCCGCGCTTTTCAACTTAGGAGTTGAGGATTCAGATACTGCGGACGAACCTACACCGCGGGGCGGGAGCGCTCACTAACACTAGCGTCCGAGTCGCCGGAGCCTGAGGCTCCGGCCAACTGGGCACTGCTTTAGACAAATACCTCTCCGGGCAATTTGATCAAGGTCCTTGAGGCCAGAGTGTTTTGGACGATTCGCCTCGGCCGGTCGTATTCCGTATTGTCAATCTGCGGGCGTTCGATCCTCAACTTCAACGTACGCTCGATCTGGCGCAACTCCAGGACCTCGGCTCCGGCTACAAGCGTTGTCGCGCAGCCTTGAAGGCCGGCTCGGCCGGTGCGGCCCACGCGGTGGATGAAGTCTTCCGCCATTTTGGGCACGTCATAGTTGATCACGTGCGCGACGTCATCGACGTGCAGGCCGCGGGCTGCGATATCGGTTGCGACCAGCACCTGGAAGCGACCTTCCTGAAACCCACCTAAAGCGGCGTTGCGCTGCGATTGCGAACGATCGCCGTGAATCATGGCCGCGTTGAAGCCGTCACGCACCAGTTCTTTGGCGAGCCGTTCTGCGCCTCGCTTGGTGCGGGTGAAGATCAGGGTTTGTCCCTTCTCCGAGTAAAGCAACTTACGGACCAGGTCGAGTTTTTCCCCGGGCCGGACTTCATAGGCCTTGAGTTGCACGCTCTCGGCGGGCTTGAGTACCGATCCCAACGCGACCCGCACTGGATTGCGCATGTAGTCATTCACCAACCCGGCAACGGATTGCTCAAGCGTAGCCGAGTAGCATAACGTCTGGCGTTGTTGCGGAAGGACCGAGAGAATACGCCGGATCGCGGGCAGAAAGCCCATATCCAACATGCGATCGGCCTCATCGAGCACCAGCACCTTGATGTGGCGGAGGTCGGCGAACTTGCGGTTCATCAGATCCTGCAATCGCCCGGGAGTAGCAATGACTAACTGGGAACCGGCGCGCAGGCCTTGGATCTGCGCCTTCTCGGAAACGCCGCCGATTACCAGCGCGGCTTTGGACATAGTCTTGGTGCGGAGCTGCTCGTATTGCTCGTGAACCTGCATCGCGAGTTCGCGCGTGGGCAGCAACACCAGCGCGACGGTATGGCCGGCTGGCTCACCGTTCATGGTTTCAATCAGCGGAATTAGAAACGCAAGAGTCTTGCCGGTGCCCGTCTGGGCGGTGCCGATTACGTCTCGGCCTTCAAGAGCTGGGGGAATTGCGCGTTCCTGGATGGGTGTAAGTTCAGTGAATTCAGCTGCCGCCAGCTTCCGCTGTAATGCGGGAGTCAGGGGCAATTCGGAAAATGTGGTCATTCGATTTTTGATTCTTTCTAGAGGGGCTTGTTGTCACAGACTCCGACACACGTCGAGAGTGGGCCATGCCGCTCACATTCAGTTTTTAGATTTGGCGCTAACTAAACGGCGGGCAGGAAAAGCGGAGATGAGTCTGGTCAAAAGCGTGACCACCGCGAGAACAAGCAAACCGTGGCAAAAGCGTCAGACATCATTATAGCAGAACGGTACAGAAAGACTGTTCGATCGCATTTCAGGGGGTGCCTTTGGTAACACTCCACGAAATTTCGAAGTACTTTTCGAGACTTTACTTCGCAAATGCAGGCAACACATCCTTCTTATACGTCTCCAGCGTATCTTCCTCGTCGCCGCACATCAGATAAATATTGAACTGAGTAACTCCCACGTTCGCCAGCGCGTGCAGCTTTTTAATGTGCGCCTCCGCCGGCCCCAGCAGACAGAAGCGATCCGTAACCTCATCGGAGACAAACTCCGCATTGTCGCTGCCGACCTCGCAATGATGAAGGTAATCGTACTTCTCCCGGCTGCGGACATAAGACGTGAGTGCCGGCGGGAGCTCTTCCGGTTTGTAGCGCGAGATGAGATCGACTACGTGATTTGAAACCAGCGCCGGAAACCAGCGGACGTGCTCGCGCCCTGCGTTCAAGTCATCCGAGACCCAAACCGGCGCCGCCGACATAATTTCAATCTTGTTGAAGTCGCGCCCCGCGTCCTCGGCGCCCTTCTTCACAAAGCTTGCGCACCAGGCGATCAAATCAGGATCGGCGAACTGCAGGATCACGCCATCGGCGACACGCCCCGCCATTTCAAGAACCTTTGGACCATAACCAGCAACCCAAATCGGCGGAGTTCCACCGCTTGCCCATGTCAGTTGGGCAGGTTTGCCCTCGTAGTCAATCTCTTCCCCACTGGTTAGCGCGCGGAAATCACGCACCGACTGCTCAAGCTGGCGCGGGGTAACGGGCTGTTTGCCCAGCACGCGGCGCGAGCTGTCCCCACGCCCGATGCCCAGTTGCATGCGGCCTCCGGAGATGAGGTTGAGCGTGGCGAAGAGGCTGGCGGTTACGGTGATGTCGCGGGTAGCGGGATTGGTGACGCAGGTTCCCAGGCGCATGCGTTTGGTATTCGCCGCCATCATCGTAAGCATCGGATAGGGATCGAGCCAGAGCACGTGCGAGTCGAAGATCCATCCGTATTCAAAGCCCGCGGCTTCCGCCTGCCGCGTAAGAGCGAGGATGCGCTCGACCTTCATATCGGGCTTAATGGTGATGCCGAACTTCATAAATCTCCGCGGCGACTTCCTCTTGTGACCCTCTGTGTACCCTGTGGTTAAAGCCTTTCGCGTGCGATCAGCAAACTGTTAACGAGTGATCAGCGAAGGTCGGCAGTTTAGCATAGAATTCGGTCGAGACATTGCCGTAACCATTGAAGGAGAGATGCATTCATGGGCTTCGACACCATCATCGCGAACGGGCGCGTGGTGACCGCGACCGACACATACATCGGCGATGTTGCGATCACGGACGGAAAGATTGCGGCGGTCGGCCAACCGTTGCCCAGGGAAAACGCGACGATGATCATCGACGCGGCCGGAAAATACGTGCTGCCCGGAGGAATCGATGTGCACACGCATCTCGATATGCCTTTTGGCGGGACGACCAGCGCCGATGATTTTGAGACGGGGACACGCGCGGCTGCATTTGGTGGAACGACGACATTGATTGACTTCGCGATCCAGTACAAAGGGCAGACCTTGCGAACCGCATTCGACGCCTGGATGAAAAAGGCTTCGGGCCGCGCGGTTTGCGACTATGCGTTCCACTGCATCATCACGGAACTGGCCGACGCGCAACTCGATGAGATGAACGCGCTGGTGCGCGAAGGCGTCACGAGCTTCAAGCTCTTTATGGCCTACCCGGGCGTGTTCATGCTTGACGACGCCAGCATCTTCAAGGCCTTCCGCGCCACGGCAACAAATGGCGGGCTCGTCTGCATGCACGCCGAAAACGGGAGTGCGATTGACGTGATCGTGCAGCAGGCGCTGGCAGAAGGAAAGAAGGCTCCGAAGTATCACGCGCTGACCCGGCCCACGACGGCCGAGGCCGAGGCGACTTCGCGCGCCATTGCGCTGGCCGAAATGGCCGGGGCTCCCGTCTACATCGTGCATTTGAGCTGCAATGACGCGCTGGAAAAAGTGCGCGAGGCGCGCGATCGCGGCTTGCCAGTTTATGCGGAGACTTGTCCGCAGTATTTGTATCTCTCGCTGGAGAACATGGACGCGCCGGGATTCGAAGGCGCGAAGTATGTGTTCACTCCTCCGCTGCGCGAAAAATGGCACCAGGAAAAACTTTGGAATGGATTGAAGCGCGATCATCTGCAAGTGGTCTCAACCGATCATTGCCCGTTCTGCTTCAAAGAGCAGAAAGAGTTGGGACGAGATGATTTCACTAAGATCCCAAACGGCGGCCCGGGCATTGAACATCGCATGAGCCTGATCTATTCGGGCGGCGTGGCGGCGGGGCGATTCAGCGTGAACCGGTTTGTGGAACTCGTTTCGACCACACCCGCGAAACTATTCGGACTCTATCCGCGCAAGGGGACGATTGCGGTCGGGAGCGACGCTGATCTGGTCGTTTTCGATCCGGCGCGCAAACACACCATCAGCGCAAAGACCCATCACATGCGGGTGGATTACTCAATGTTTGAGGGGATTCAGGTGACGGGCATGCCGGATGTGGTGCTCTCGCGCGGGCGGGTGGTGGTTGAGGGGGATAAATTTACGGGTCGCGCCGGAGCGGGAGAGTTTCTGAAGCGCGCGCTGTATTCGCAGCCCTAGCTCTGACGGGTTCAATAGCTGGGCGCAGACTCGCTTAAGTGTCAACGACTGCTTCCATTGCTTTGTCGCCGACAAAGGGGATAAGTATCCCCAGCCACTTGCCGTCTCTGGTCTCAAAGCTGATGTCCCACTTGACCGGATCTTCCGGCGGGTCTTCAACGCCGAAACCGCCGAGATCCAACGCACTAAGAATGTTTTCCGGCAATGATTCCCCGCGCCAGTTGCGGAACACTTCGTCGAGCTGAGAACGACAGGCACTCAGGATGGAGTCAAATCGTGCAGGCAGACCTAGGTAGAATTGACGAACTTCTGGTCGCGGGCCGTCTTCTCCTCCTCGCATCGTAATCACCACGACCTTATTGGTCGCGGGGAAATTCCACTCCGCTTCCCAATACGATCGTTCAGGATGCCTATTCATGTGCATGAACACCAAGTTCCCGAAGTCGGGATCGGTCATTTGGAGTGGACGCAGCCACAGCCTGAGATTGCGCAGAAAGCCCATAAAAACAAATCACGTCACCTGCTCGAAGTTAGTGCTTGTCGCCTTGTTCGGTGAAGAACTTCCCTGTCGTTCCCGACGAGAAATAGCGCGACGTTACTGTCTTTTTGCGCGTGAAGAATTCGACTGCGTCCCAGCCATGAACGTGCAGGTCGCCGAAGAAAGAATCCTTCCAGCCGGAGAATGGGAAATAGGCCGGTGAAGCGGCGACTCCAATGTTGACGCCTACCATGCCGACTTCAATGCGGCGGCTGTACTCGCGCACGGCTGCGCCGTTTTCGGTGAAGATGGATGTGCCGTTTCCGCGTGGATCGCTGTTGACGAGAGCGATGGCTTCATCGAGCGAGTTGACGTGCATGACCGAGAGCACGGGACCAAAAATCTCGTCGCGCGCGGCGCTCATCTCGGGCTTCACCTTATTTAGAATTGTCGGGCCGACGAAGTTGCCGCCCGCCGGCGTGTTCTTCGGGCGGCGGCCATCGACCAGTAGTTCCGCGCCTTCCTTGATTCCATTCTCGATGGCGTCATGAATGCGATCGCATGCGGCGGGCGAAATCACAGGACCAAGACTCGACTTCGGATCGCGGCCGTCGCCGGTGATCAACTTCTCGGCCTCTTCCTTTAACTTGTCCATGATCGCTTCGCGAGCGGAACCGACCGTAACCATCACCGATCCGGCCATGCAGCGCTGGCCGGCATTGCCGAAGGCGCTCCCGAGAACGTTCGACACCGTCTTGTCGACGACGGCGTCGGGCATCACGACCATGTAGTTTTTCGCGCCACCCAAGGCCTGCACGCGCTTCCCTTTTTCCGCGGCGCGCCGGTAAATGTATTTCGCGGTGTTGACCGATCCGACGAAAGAAACGGCATTGATTCCTGGACTATCGAGAATCGCGTTGACAACGTCGTGCGCGCCATGCACCAGATTGACGACGCCTTTCGGCAGGCCAATCTCATCCAGGATGTGGCAGATCAGTTCCGAGGTGAGCGGAACTTGCTCGGACGGTTTAAGAACGAACGTGTTGCCGCACACGATAGCGAAGGGCAGAAACCACATCGGCACCATGGCCGGAAAATTGAAGGGCGTGATGGCCGCGCAGATGCCCACGGGCTGCCGAATCGTCTCGGTGCTAATGCCACGCGAGACGCCTTCGAGAACGCGGCCCTGCATGGTCATGGGCGATGCGCAAGCTACTTCGAGAACCTCGATGGAGCGCGTGATTTCGGCGCGCGCATCGGAGAGCACCTTGCCGCCTTCGCGCGTGATCGAGGCAGCGAGGTCGTCGATGCGACGACGGAATTGTTCCCGCAGCGCGAATATAAATTCTGTCCGCTCGCCCACCGCGCGTGCCCGCCAATCGGGCAAAGCGGCAGTAGCCGCTGCAACCGCAGCCTCGACGTCGGCGATGCTCGACAACGGCACACGGGCCAGCACTTCACCATTGGCGGGATTCGTGACATCGAGCTGACTCGATGTCTGGGCAGGAACCCAGCGGCCATCGATGTAGTTGGGGAGCAGTCGCGCGGAAACAGATTTCTCAGCAGTTGCGGATTCGCTCGGACTAATGGTGCTTGCCTGGGGTGTCATGGCTACCTCTTCCCTATTCTATCGCGCAGTTTTACCACGTTTTGGGCCGCGGAGCGACAGCGCGCACCGGGCTGCATGGTAAAATCCACGTCAGACGCGCGTAATCGTTTCCAGTAATCGTCGCCAGTAATTATCGCGCAATGGTAGTCTAAGTTCCGCACGTGCAGGCCCGTAGCTCAGTCTGGTTAGAGCGCTTCCTTGACACGGAAGAGGTCGATGGTTCGAGTCCATTCGGGCCTACCATTCATTGGTGGAAAAGTTTTCAGCGTTTCATTGAGACAGGTAGGACTGGCGGCAGCCCCGCATCCCAATTGAAGTCCCGTTACTTGAAAATCAAGATCTGATTGGGCCGGACTGCATCCCCGGGCGCAGTTCGTTCGCCTCAAGTGTTGGCCCGGGCTGATACTCTGTTGAACGGGCATTCAAGGGAAAGGGTAACAGACGGAGGGCTCGACCCCACGAGCCGCGCTTTCGGAGCAGCACTTCCGAGCTCGCACTTCCGAGCGTGCCTCCCCGCAAATGTCCCTGCGACCAGGAGCGTCTATGCTTCTTTCTGAGGAACACGGGAGCAAGAATTCGACCGCGCGAAAACCTCTGCGTGAAAGCGGGCTGCGCGGAAAAGTCGTCGTGATCACCGGGGCCGGCGCCGGCATTGGCCGTGCCACCGCCATGCGTTTCGCCGAGGAAGGCGCGAAGATTGCTTCCTGGGACGTCGCCACCAAGTCCGCCGAGGAGTTCGAAGGAGCCATTACGCAGGCGGGCGGCGAGGCCTATCTACAGTCGGTGAATGTTACCGATTCCGCTGACATCGAAGTAGCGACGCAATCGGTCCTCGAGCGCTGGAAACGGATCGATGTGCTGATCAACAACGCCGGCATCTTGCGCGACGCGCGACTCGTGAAGTGGAACGACAGCGGTCCGCAAACCACGATGTCCGAAGAAGCCTGGGATGCGGTCATCGACGTCAACCTGAAGGGCGTTTTCCTGACTACGCGCGCGGTGGTCCCGCACATGATCGAGGCCGGTGGCGGAGTGATCATTTCCGCCGCGTCGGTTGCCGGACTGTGGGGAAATTTTGGCCAGACCAATTACGTTGCCTCCAAAGCCGGCGTAATTGGAATGACGAAAACGTGGGCGCGCGAACTGGGCAAATACAAGATTCGCGTAAACGCGATCGCCCCAGGTTTTATTGCTACGGAAATGGTTCAGTCCATGCCCGAGAAAGTTCTCCAGCACATGATTGCCCACACGCCGCTCGGACGGACGGGAACGCCCGAAGATGTGGCCAACGCCTATGTCTGGCTCGCTTCCGATCAGGCGAGTTTTATTCACGGGGCAGTGATCTCGGTCGATGGCGGCGTGGTCATCGGGACGTAACCTTAACCTTAAATCCTGATCCAGCCCGGCTCGCGCACATGCTCCTCGTTGAGCTGGCGCAGACGGGCCGCCATGATTCCAGAGCGACCCAAATAGCCGACTACCTGCCTGGGATCATTTCGTTCGACGACCGGCAGGCGGCCGATATCATTGCGTAACATCTTGGCACATGCGTCGTGGAGCAATTCATCCGGATAAGTGACGACCACGCTTCGCGTGCCAGCATCAAGCACGGTCATGGCCCCGGGAGGATCCTGGTCGAGAGCGCGCAGGATGTCGCCGCGGGTAATGACTCCCACAAGCTTGCCAGCGGAGTCCACTAGAAACAAGCCCTGGTGCTTGCGCGCTTCCGGTTCACCGCGGGCGATGCGGTCGGCGAGTTCACGCACCTTCATCTCTTGTGGGAGCTTCGGGGCTTCTGGATCCATCGTCTCCGAAACCTGGACCTGCTGGAGAACATCGGCTTCGTATTCCTGGTGAATGCGGAGCCCTCGTCGCGCCAGCTTTTCGGTCATGATCGAAGCCTTTGGCATCAGCCGCATAGCGACGCCATCGGCGATCACGCTGACCAGCATCAACGGCAACACCGAGTTGTAATCGCGGGTGATTTCGAAGGCAAAAATGATGAAGGCGAAAGTGGCGCGCGAGGCCGCTCCGAAGACGGCGCCCATCGCCACCAGCGCAAACGCGCCGGCCGACAGGTTGGCTGCGGGATAGATTCGATCGATGCCGAGAGCGAAGACTCCGCCGAGCGCCGCACTCGACATGAACATCGGCGCCAGCAGGCCGCCCGAGGTTCCCGAACCGAGCGAAATCACCAGGGCCGCGGCTTTGGCGACCATCACCAGCAGAAGCAACTTCCAGGCCAGGCTCGCATTCAGGATGTCGCCAATCGTGTCGTAGCCCACGCCGAAGACGCGGGGCACAAAATATCCGATGATGCCAAGACCCAAAGCTCCTATCGCCGGCCACCACAGCTCGTCCACTGGCAGCTTCTCGAACTGATCGTCGGTCCAGTACAGAAGTTTGCTGAACCCGACAGCCGCGAGGCCGCAGACGATTCCGAGTAGCAAATAAAACGGCAGTGCGCGCGGGATGCCAAAATCCATGGCCGAGACTTTGAACATGGGGCCGGCACCGAGAAGTTGCATATGGACTGCTGTGGCCAGTGTGCTGGCAATCACGAGCGGGATGAAGGACCGCGTTTTGAACTCGAACAAGAGCAGTTCAATCGCGAGGATGACACCCGCAATCGGGGTGTTAAAAGTCGCCGACATGCCGGCGGCTGCGCCGCACGCGAGCAGCACCTTACGTTCGGAGGCAGTCGTATGAAAGACCTGCCCGACGAGAGAGCCCAAGGCGCCGCCGGTTTGAATGATAGGACCTTCCGCGCCAAACGGCCCGCCCGTGCCGATCGCGATGGCGGCCGAGATTGGTTTCAAAATGGCGACTCGCGGCTCGATGCGGCTGCGATTTATGAGCACCGCCTCCATGGCCTCGGGAATACCATGGCCCTTGATCTTCGACGATCCATATTTCGCCATGAAGCCGACGATGATTCCGCCGATCACCGGAATCACGATGACCCAGGCGCCGAGCTGCGTATGGCGCGCGCTCACAAAATCGGCAGAGAAGCGATGGTAGAAGAAAAAGTTGGTAAAGAAGCCGATGAGCTTGTAGAGCAGATAGGCAATCGCGCCGGCGAGGAGGCCGATGGCACCGGCTAGAAACGACATCAGGATCATGCGGAATTGAGCGGGTTCGGCGACCGCGCTGGGCGCGACTCGCACCCCGGTCGCGGAGAGGCCGGGGGGACACGAGTTTCTTCCAGGTTGGCGTGTCTCAGGCACGCGTTGGCGTCTTCCTGACTTTCCTTTTGCCGGATCGGGCGAGTCTTGCGGTGGCCGTACGGTCGCTGCTTGTTTTTGTTATCGCGCGTTTCAGGGCAGCGATGAGCGCCGGTCCCCGCTTGCGAAGTTCCGCCCGATGGTGTTGGGACAACTTCCGCAGAATCCGGTCTCCCTTCGGAGTCAGTTCAAGGAGCACTTCTCTCCGGTCCCCGCCCGCTCGATGGCGACGAACCCAGCTCGCGGATGCGAGCCGGTTGATCAGTTCGACTGCGCTGTGGTGCTTGATCTGAAGCCGTTCGGCGAGTTCGCCGACTCGCGGCCGCATCCCCACGGGCAACCCCTTCAAGGCAAGCATCAACTGGTGTTGCTGCGGCTCCAGGCCGGCCTCGCGGGCCGCCTGTTCGCTGAAATGCAGAAAGCGGCGAAGCTGATAGCGGACTTCCGCCAGCGATTCGTAATCTGCCGAGGTTTGCGACTTCTTCATAATGCCGACGCCCAAAAAGGTGTCTCGCGTTTACAATCTCATATATATCGTATCACGATATATATTCTATTTGAGAACGAATAATCATCAAACGTGCTGCCCCCGAACTGAGGATGGCCCGCTCCAGATTTGACCGCTGCCGTTCCCGCATAGCACAATGGCGGCTCCGCCGCTGAGGCGGCGGCCTCAAAGCTCTCAAAGAGGATGCGAATGAAAGTCCGCGTTTACGCAGTTCGCCGCGTTATTGTCTTGTTCTGGTTCGCTTCGCTTTGCATTTGTGCGGCCGCTCAAACGCCGGCTCCAGCAGCGCGGCGCTCCATCACCGACAAAGACATCTTCGACTTCGTCTGGGTTGCCAATCCGCAGGTTGCACCGGATGGATCGCGCGTCGCCTTTACCCGCGTCACCGTTGACGAGAAACGCACCGGCTACGAAACTTCCATCTGGATGGTATCGACCGCGGGCGGCGCAGATCCCGTCCGGCTCACGAACGGCAAGCACGATGCGCAGCCGCTGTGGTCGCCCGATGGAAGGAGCATCGCCTTCATTCGCGGCGGAGACAAGGACGAAGGCGGCAAGCCGAAGCCGTCGCAAACCGCGCTGCTCTCGCTCTCGGGGGGTGAGGCGCGCATCATCACCGATCTGCCGAAAGGCGCCAGCGGGCCGGTCTGGTCGCCGGATGGAAAGCGCATCGCTTTTTCAAGTTCCACCACACCCGAAGACATCGAAAAAGCCGCGCACAAAAAAACGCAGACCGAAGCCGATAAGGGGCACGAGTCCGATGTCCATGTCATAAGCCGCGCGGTTTATCGCGACAATGACGAAGGCTTTCTTGACTTCAAACACCACGACCATATCTGGGTGGTCGATGTGCCTGCGAGCTTCGAAGACCAGCCTAAGCCTTTGCAATTCACGAGCGGCGACTATGACGAAGACGAAATCCGCTGGACTAGCGACAGTTCCCGGATTTATTTTTTGACCTCGCACATTGACGAGCCTTACTACGTGCTGCCCAGCACAGAAATCTACTCGGTGCCGGCCGCGGGCGGCGCAGCCACAAAATTCGCCACGATTCCGATGGGCATCGGCGATTTCACGCTGAGTCCCGATGGACGCCGCGCTGCGTTCCACGGTTTGATTGAGCAGCCGGTGCGCTCTTACTCGCAACCTGATCTTTGGGTGATGGACATGAGTCCGGGTGCGGAGCCGAAAAACTTGACCGCCGATTACGACTACGCTGTGGGCGACGCCGTATTCGGCGACAATGCCGCGCCACGCGGAGGCAATGGCTCAACTTTGCACTGGTCGGCCGATGGACGGTCGATCTACGACAGGGTGGCCAAGCAGGGCCGCACGCCGATCATTCGCGTCGATGCGCAGTCGGGCGCGGTGACCGAGATTACTCGCGGCGATCAGGCCGTGATGGATTTTTCTCTTACGCCGGACGCCCGCACCATTGTTGCGCTCATCTCCACGCCGGTCGAGATCGGCGACCTTTTCGCCATTGCGCCGGATGGCACACAAACGCAGCTCACCGACTTCAATCGCAAACTTTGGTCCCAGCTCAATCTCACCGAGCCCGACGAAATCAACTACAAGACTTTCGACGGGAAAAACATTCAGGGATGGATTCAGAAGCCGCCCGACTTTGATGCACACAAGAAGTATCCGATGATTCTAGACATTCACGGCGGGCCGCATGCCGCCTATGGCTGGGTCTTCGATCATGAATTTCAGTGGATGGCTGCCAAGGGCTACGTCGTTCTCTATATCAACCCGCGCGGTTCGACCAGCTATGGCCAGGATTTCGCCAACATCATTCAGTATCACTATCCGGGCGATGACTACCGCGACCTGATGGTTGGCGTCGATGAAGTTTTAAAGCGCGGCTATGTCGACGAGAAAAAACTAGGCGTCACCGGGGGCAGCGGAGGCGGCGTGCTCACCGACTGGACGGTGACGCAGACGGATCGCTTCGCGGCGGCGGTTTCGCAGCGCGATATTTCCAACTGGGCCTCGTGGTGGTATACCGCCGATTTCACGCTCTTCCAGCCGCAGTGGTTCAAGGCGCCGCCGTTTGAAGATCCGCAGGATTACGCCAACCGCTCGGCCATCACGTTCGTCACAAAGATTCACACGCCTATTCTGTTCGTGCTGGGCGAGGCCGATTCGCGAACGCCACCTGACTCGGGCGGAGAACAATTATTTCGCGCGCTTAAATATCTGAAGCGCCCGACAGCAATGGTCATGTTTCCGCGCGAGACGCACGAACTTTCACGGTCAGGAGAGCCCTGGCATCGTGTCGAGCGGCTCGACTACATCGTGGGATGGTTTGACAAATGGTTGATGGGGGTTCCGCATCACGAGTTCGACATCAACCCGCCCCTGGAAAAAGCTAGCGCGGAGAATTGAATCGCGGCGGTTGTGAGACGGGGCAGGCCCCTTCTCTACGATAGAGAAGACAAGCCGCACATGTCGCGCTTTCACAAGGCGCTACTTCTTTCGCGCATTTAATTCGTCAAGCTTGCGCTTTAGCTGTTCGAGCTTCGCGCCCGCCTCGCCGAGTTTGCCTTCCGCCGTCAGCCGCTGGTAGTCGGATAAATCTTTGGCCGCTCCGCTGATCAGATCGTTCAGGTCAGCAGGCTTCGCACCGGTTGTTGATTGCGCGGCAACCGCTTGCGCGCCGCCCGTACCATGTCCCGCGTCGGAAGACGCTGCCCCGACGGTCAATGACGAGGTCTCACCTTCAAACAAAGATCGCAGCGCCGATTCAAACGTCGGACCATAGGCGAGCCGGTCCTGCAGCGCTAGCACCACCAGCCGCAACTCGGGCATCGGGCTGCGCTCGGCTTGGAGGTAGATCGGCTCGGCGTACAAGAGCGCGCGGCCGCACGGAATCACCAGCAGCGTTCCGCGCCGCACGTGCGAGCCTTGCTGATTCCACAACGTCAACTGGCCAGAAAGCTGCGCGTTCTGATCGATCCGCGCTTCGACTTGCAGTGGGCCATCCACCAGCTTCGTCTTCGGAAAGTCGTACACGACCGAGGTACCGTAGTTCGCGCCGTCGCTACGGCCGGCGATCCAGCCAATCAGGTTGTTGCGGTTGGCGGGCGTGAAGGGCAGAATCTCCACGAACTCTTCGGCGGATTCTCCCGGCAGCTTCATAAGCACAAAGTTCGGGTCCATGCCCTGCGTCCTCTGTTCGCCGCCTTGTCCCATCCCGACTTCGGAAGCAATCGCCCACAGGTCTTCGCGGTTATAGAAAACTTCGGGCTCGGTCATGTGATAAAGGCCATACACCGCAGCTTGTAACTTGAGTAATAACTCAGGATAGCGTACGTGCTTGCGCAGGTCGGCGGGCATCATCGCCGCATCTTTAAACAAGGATGGAAAGATTTTGCGATACGCGGAGATGATCGGGTCCTGCGGATCAAAGACGTAGAAGGTGGTCGTTCCATTGTAGGCATCGATCACCGCCTTGACGCTGTTGCGCATGTAGTTAATCGGATTGCCGTTCAAATCGTAGTGACTCGAATACGGATAACTGTCCGAGGTGGTAAATCCATCCATGATCCAGGACAGACGGCCATCGTCGCCGACCACGATGTAGGGGTCGGCATCAAACGTCAGCAGCGGCGCAAGCTCGGCAACGCGATCGCGCACGTTGCGGCGCATCAACAGCCGGCTTTGCGAATTGATATCGTCGCTGAAGGGCACCTTGGCTAGATCGTCCTGGTCGAAGGCGATTAGCAGGCGGCGGAAAAAGCCCCCGATTGGAATGCCACCGGTCCCCTGATAGGACGTCAGATTGTTGCTCTCGCCCTGCGGATAATTGAATTCCTGCTGTCGCGTTTTCACGTAGACATTCGTGTTCGTGAGTTCGCCGAAATAGATCTCGGGCTGGGTCACGCTGATGCTCTTCACCGTGCTCTGCACGGGCATATTACTCAGGATCAAAGTCGGCAGGCCTTCGGAGGTAAATCCATTCACCGGGTTCATGGTGATGCCATAGCCGTGGGTGTAGATGAGCTTCTCGTTGATCCAGTTGCGGCTGCTTTCCGGCAGCTTATCGACATTGAGTTCGCGGGTGGCAAGCATTACCTGGCGCATGTTGCCGTCGATCTCATATCGATCGATGTCGATGTCGGGAAAATCGTAATAGGTTCGAATTTCCTGAATCTGCCGCAGCGTGTCCTGCAAGGCGTGCCAATCCCACAGCCGGATATTTTGTAGCGTCGCCTGGTTGTCGGCCGGATCGGCTGCTTCCACCGACGTCTCCGCAGGAAACTTTCGCTGGGAAACGCGGTCGAGCCCATAAGCCTGCCGCGTCATTTCGATGTTGTGGGCGATATAAGGGGTCTCGCGAACGAGTTCGTTCGGCTTCACGATAAAGTTGCCAACATACCAGCCCACGATTTGAATGCCGAGGTAGCAAACCACCGCCGGAACGACCGCGGCCGCCAGCCAGCGCACCCGCGGCGGCGACACGACGTTGATGAGCGCAATTACAGCGCCCGCGACGAGCGCCACGCAAACCACCAGCAGGCCGACCAGGGTGATGTGGGCGTCGGTGTAATTCACGCCCGAAAAGACCGTGTGCTCTTCGAACAATGCCTCGAAACGGCTGATGTAAACACGCATCGCCAGCAGCAACAACAGGAAAGCAAAGGAGACCGAGAATCCGCGCCACGGCAGGGGAATCGAACTGCCGCGCCGCCCCGCGAACACGCGCGTGCTTCCGGTAATCAGGATGAAGAAGAAGGCGATGCCACAGGCGATCACCGCCACCGTCAGCAGCCAGCCGGTCACAAGCTGCCATGCGGGAAGGGTGAAGAGATAAAAGTGCAGGGGCCGGCCGAATATCGGGTCCATCACTGCGGCAGCCGTTCGCCCTGCTGGCATCTGGGGTGCATACCAATACATCGCGAAGGTTGGCCACTCCGCCATCATGCCGGCGCCCGTGGTGGCGGCAATCAGGAGCGACACCACCAGCACGATCAGGCGCAAGATGCGTTCCACAGGCAGCTTGAGCGGATGACCGCCGATGAAGATGACGCTGCCGCTCAGCAGATCCGCCTGATAGGCGCGCCGCAATATCAGGAACCATCCATAGAGAATGACGAAAGTCGCGGCGGAAAATGCCGCGAAGACTTCCCATTGCAGACTCAGGGTTTTGCGGAAGACGTCTTCGTAGCCGAGCGAGCCGAACCACAGAAGCTCGACATAATAGGAAAGGGCGGTGCGGCTGCTCAAAAGGAGCAGGGCCAGCAGGACGATGACTAGAAAAAACCGGCCCCGGGGCAACTGGGGCGCCCGCTTTTGTGGCGGCCAATCAATGGATTCAGGCATGGCTCTCCGCGCTCACTGGCGCTTCCGTTTGACTATTGAATCGACGGGCTATTGTATCGCGCTGGCTGTTCGCAGAGGGAAAACATGACATGCGAAAGCGCTGACGTGAGGGATTGCATGAGAACCTTGGAGAGCCATGCAATGTGAATTGAGTCCATAGGGCAACCCTTTACTCCACGGATTCACTCAGATTTCGCGCGGATCGAGGCTTTGGCTTTCCAATCCTCCCTTTTAATCTGTGAATCCGTGGGGAAGAGGTTCCCGCATGAGCCGCCTGTCTTGACCTCCTTGCGTGGCCGGGCCTACCATTAGCTGCCAACAACAAGTTTGAGGCCTTGTGCATGATCGGCCAGACAGTCTCCCACTACCGAATCGTCGGAAAACTTGGCGGTGGTGGCATGGGCGTGGTTTATGAGGCTGAAGACACACGGCTTACCCGGCATGTTGCCCTGAAGTTCATTCCTGAAGAGATGGCCAAGGACAAGAAGTCTCTTGACCGTTTCGTGCGCGAAGCCCGCGCCGCCTCGCAACTCAATCATCCCGGCATCTGCACCATCCACGACATCGACGACAACGAGGGCCACCCCTTCATCGTCATGGAGAAGCTTGAGGGCACGAGCCTGAAAGACCTGATGCGCAGCCGGAAGATGGAAGTCGATGAGATTCTGGACATCGGAATTCAGGTCGCCGACGCCTTGTCGGCTTCGCATGCCAAGGGAATCATTCATCGCGATATCAAGCCGGCCAATATTTTTGTGGCGCAGAACGGGCAGACCAAAATCCTCGATTTTGGCCTGGCCAAGATGGTGCACGATCCTAATTCGAGCGAAGCCGCGATGGAAGATTCGCTGACGGCGATGGGTGTGATTCCAGGAACGGCCGTTTATATGTCGCCCGAGCAGGCGCGCGGTGAGGAACTGGATGCGCGCAGCGACCTTTTCTCGCTCGGGGTCGTGCTCTATGAAATGTCTACCGGCAAGAAGCCTTTTGCCACCGGCAATGTGATAACCACCCTCGACGCCGTGTTGAACCAGAAGCCGGTCTCGCCCTTGCAGCTTAACCCCAAACTCCCTCCCGACCTCGAGGGCATCATCGGGCGCGCGATGGAGAAGGAGCGCGGGCATCGCTATCCAAATGCGCTGGCGATGAAGGGCGACATGCAGTCATTACGGCGGGACACGGAGACCGGCATGACCAAGTCGGGCCTCCGGCGCCCGATGCTCCCCTATCGGCTGGCGACCACCACGTTTCAGGCGACCACGCGCTGGTCGACATACATTCTGCTTGCAGTTACAGCGCTGCTCCTGACTGCGCTGCTGGCGATGGGCGCCTGGTGGTACAAGCACCGGGGCGCGATGGTCGCAGCGGCGCCGAAGAACACGATCGCCGTGCTGCCGCTTCAGAACATGAACGGCGACATCAGCGTGGAGTTTTTGCGTTTCGCGCTGGCTGATGAAATTGCCAATACATTGACGTACATGCGCAGCCTGGATGTCCGGCCGTCCGCCATGACACGGAAGTTTGTGGGCAACGACATCGATCCAGCAAGCGCGGGCCGCGAACTGCACGTTGCCTCCGTGATTACCGGACATTTTTTGAGGCAGGGGAACCGGCTGCTGATTACGCTCGAGGCGATTCAGGTCAATGGCAACCGGCTGTTGTGGCAAACCAACTTAACTGCCAGCGCGGATGATCTGATCACGCTCCAGTCGCAAATCTCCGCCCAGATACGGCAGGGATTGCTGCCTGCGCTCGGCGTGGCGGGCGGGTTCCTGGACACAAGCACTCGGCCGAAGAACGCCGAGGCCTACGATCTCTACCTGCACAGCCTCGCTTTGGCGCACGATCCCGGACCTAATAAGGATGCGATCGCCGTGCTGGAGCATGTGGTCGAGGTCGATCCGACTTACGCGCCGGCGTGGGAGCAGCTTGGGCTGCGTTGTTACTATGACGCCGATTATTCCGATGGCGGCGAGGCAATGTTCCAGCGCTCTACCAAAGCATATGAGAAGGCCATCGAACTCGATCCCAATCGGATCGTGGCTGCCGGACAGCTCATTAATAATCACGTGGAGCGCGGAGAACTCGGTCCCGCTTATCAGGAGGCGCTCGCGCTGGTGAAGCGCCGGCCCGACAGCCCGCAGGCTCATTTCACGATGGGATATGTCTATCGCTATGCGGGAATGCTGGAGCAGTCTACCAGTGAGTGCGACACTGCGCTGGCGCTCGATCCCGGCAACTATGCGTTCCGGTCGTGCGCGTGGGCGTTCATGGAACTGGGCAAGACAGCGCGAGCCGAGGAATATGTTCGCCTGGATGCGGGCTCGGAATGGGCCGCCTATGTGCAGCCTTCAATCCTTTTGCGCGAAGGGAAAGTTCAGGAAGCGCGTGAGGCCGTAAAGCACATGCCGACGACTCCGCGCTACCATCGCGACCTGCTTGAATCGTGCCTGGGATTGCGGCCCGCTTCGGAACTCGATCGCATCGCGCATGAGGCCGAAACGAGTTTGCCGAGCGACCCCGACCCGGAAACGTGGTATTACGAGGGCGCGATTTTAGCGTACTGCGGTAAGAAGGACGCGGCGTTGCACATGCTGGAGAGCGCGGTCGAACAGAATTATTGCGCGTACTCGAATCTGCTTTCCGATCCGCTGCTCGCCAAGCTTCGCACAGATACAGCGTTTGACAAAGTGTTGACTCAGGCCGGCAACTGCCAGGAAGCGGTACGTGCAGCCGCCAATTCATCCGGGCACTGATAAAATCTTAAAGCTTTGACAGATTTCGGCTTACTAATTGCGATTCGGAACGTCCAAGGCTGTTACAATCTCGCGTTGCTTGCCCGCTTGTTTGGGTTGATAAATTCATTTTGCAAAAATCCTCCTCACAGCACTCTCCAACAGGAGCCCTCATGATTACCATCAGGAAAATTGTCGCGCTCGCGATTCTCGCGTGCGCTTTTTCTTTCTCTCTACTAGCGCAGGAAACGGAAGGGCGCTTGATGCTCTTCCCGGATATTCATAACGACAAAATTGCCTTCGTATATGGCGGCGACATTTGGCTGGGCGCCAGCTCCGGAGGCGAGGCGAGACGCGTTACTTCGAATCCGGGGCGCGAACAGTTCCCGAAATTTTCGCCCGACGGAAAGTGGCTGGCGTTCACCGCCCAGTATGACGGCAATTTCAACGTGTATGTAATGCCCGCCGACGGTGGGCAACCGACGCAGCTGACCTTTTATCAGGGGCAGGCGCAGCCGCTCAGCGACCGCATGGGCATACTCAACGAAGTGATTGGGTGGACGCCCGATAGCCAGAACGTAATTTTTCTTTCCCGGCGCGACGCTTCGAACGGATGGACGAAACGGCCGTTTACGGTGAGCGTCAAGGGCGGGATGGAAAAGCCCATGGTCGTGGAAGAAGGCGGGTTGCTGTCGTTTTCGCCCGATGGGCAGAAGATCGCGTACAACCGGATTTTCCGCAACTTCCGGCAGTGGAAGCGCTACACCGGCGGCCTGGCGCAGGACATCACGATCTACGATCTCAAAAATAATTCCGTGGACGGAGTCATTCCGCATACCGACTACACCGACAGCTTTCCGATGTGGCACGGCAATACGATTTTCTTCACGTCGGACCGCGGGCCCGAGCATCGGCTGAATATTTACAGCTACGACACGGGAAGTAAAGAGGTACAACAGCTGACGAAGTTCACCGATTTCGATTGCATGTGGCCGAGCATGGGGCCGGACGCAATTATTTTTGAGAATGGCGGCTATCTTTACACCTTCGATTTCCAGGGCCAGCAGGCGAAGAAGCTGACAATCTACCTGAACGGCGAACGCGACCAGGCGATGAAGCACTGGGTCGACGCCAGCCATCACATTACGGACTTTGACATCGCTCCCGATGGCAAGCGCGCCGTCTTCGCGGCGCGCGGAGAAGTTTTCACCGTGCCGGCCAAAGAAGGCAGCGTTCGCAACCTGACGCATTCCCCGGGCGCGCGCGAACAGAAGGTGGCATGGTCGCCGAACGGACAGTGGATCGCATACATCTCGGATCGCACCGGCGAGGAGGAAATTTACATCGCGCCGCAGGATGGGCAGGGGCCGGAAGAACAGATTACCAGCGGCCACAAGGGATTCATGTTCCAGCCAGCGTGGTCGCCGGATAGTTCGAAGATCGCCTGGGCCGACCAGACCTTAAGACTTTGGTATGTCGACCTCAAGGCCAAGCAGCCGGTGGAAGTAGATCGCGCGAAGTTCTTTGAAATTCAGAATTACAACTGGTCCCCGGACAGCCAGTGGTTGGCGTATGACAAGCCGGAGGAATCTGGCATCAGCGTCGTTTATCTTTACAGCCTGGCTGACAAAAAGATCACGCAGGTCACGTCGGTTCTGAATAACAGCTTTGCCCCAATTTTCGATCCGGGCAAACGTTACTTGTATTTTCTGTCCGATCGCGACTTCAACGAGGTTCTGGGCAACATCGACTTTGAATTTGCCAACCCCAAGACCACGCGCGTTTATATGGTTACGTTGACGGCCGATGAGCCCTCGCCATTTCCGGCGTTGAGCGATGAAACAAAGGTAAAGCCTGAGGAACCGTCGGCAACGGGCGCGACGCCTGGGCCCGAGACGAAGCCAGAGGGCAAGAACGAGGGCAAGAAAAAGAAGCAGCCCGCAAACAGCAAAGAGACGAAGACCGAGGAAAAGTCGGCTGAGCCCGAGAAGAAGGAACCGCCGAAGGTATTCAAGATCGATCTCGACGGAATTCAGAATCGCATCGTTGCGCTCGCCGTGCCGCCGGCGCTGATCCGTAACTTCGATGCTTCGAAGGACGCAATCTACTACGGCACCTCGCCCATTAACGGGCTTTCCGGACCGATCCCCGGAGAAGAACCAGCGATTCATGCCTACGAACTGAAAGACCGCAAAGACAAAGTAGTGATCGATGGGACGTTCCGCTTCGCGCTTTCTTCGGACGGATCGAAGCTCCTCTATCGCGGCGGCGATGGCGCGCCGAAGTTTGGCATCATCGACGCCAAGCCGCCCGATTCGCCGCATAAGCCGGGTGAGGGAAATCTCGACATCAGCGGCATGAAGGCTGAGGTCGATCCTCCACAGGAATGGAAGCAAATTTTCAATGAGGTCTGGCGGCAGGAGCGCGATTACTTCTTCGAGCCCTCGATGAACGGCGTCGACTGGCAGAAAGTTCACGATCAGTATGCCCAGTTGCTGCCCTACGTTGCCGACCGTTATTCGCTGACCTACATCATGGCCGGAATGATCGGCGAGTTGTCGAACTCCCACACCTACGTCGGCGGCGGAGAGTTTCCCGAACTGCATGGGGTCAACGTTGGCCTGCTGGGCGCGGACTATGAAGTCGATTCCGCGAGCGGCATGTACCGGTTCAAGAAAATCTATGCCGGCGAAAATTGGGACGCGCAAACGCGATCTCCATTGACTGAGCCCGGCGTGAACGTGAAAGAAGGCGAATACCTGATCGCGATCAACGGCCGGACTCTGCGCTCGCCGCAGACGCCCGACGAGTTGATGGTGAACACTGCAAACCAGGTCGTGACCCTAACCGTGAACTCGAAGCCGAGCGCCGACGGCGCGCGCAAAGTTGTCGTCAAGCCCATCGCCGACGAATTCAACTTGCGCGAACTCAACATGGTCGAGACCAACCGCAAAAAAGTGGACGCGGCCAGCGGCGGGAAGATAGGCTACGTCTATCTGCCCGACATGGGCGCCGACGGCTTGAATGCCTTCGTCAAGGAGTACTTCCCGCAAATTCGCAAGGAAGGTATTATCTTCGACGTGCGCTATAACGGCGGCGGGTTTGTCGATCAACTTATATTTGAGCGGCTACGACGCACGCTTGCGGCGATGGGCACCGCCCGCAACTTTGAACCGGGGCCGGTTCCAGGCGCCGTGTTCTACGGATACATGGCCTGCGTCACCAATCATTATGCTGCGTCCGACGGCGACTTCTTCAGCTACTTCTTCAAGCAATACAAGCTGGGGCCGCTCATCGGCACCCGCACCTGGGGCGGCGTGCGCGGCATCCGCGGACAGATGCCGCTGATGGACGGCGGCTACATCACCCGGCCGGAGTTCTCGCTCTACGGGCTCGACAGCCAGTGGATCATCGAGAATCGAGGCGTGCAGCCGGACGTGATTGTCGACAATCCTCCCGATCTGGTTGTGAAGGGACAAGACCCGCAGCTGGAAAAAGCCATCGACATGGTGATGCGGGAGATCAAAGCGAATCCGAAAAAGCTGCCGCCGCGGCCGCCGGATTTGCCGCCTTATCCAGCGGGGCCGGGAATGTAGATGAAGCCGCGAGTCTCGAGCGAAGACCCCTTCGGGGTCGCTCGGAGCCCGCGACGGCTGCACTGCTTGGGGCACGAGTCCCACTCGTGCCCTTCCCCTCCACTATTGGGTGTCATCCTTCCTGCCCGATCATTGAACTCCTACCTCCTTGGGTCACCTGTTACCCAAGACTCCAAGACGATCCTCCGCAGACAAGCGATCAGTTTCGACTCGGCAGGCGCGATAAAAGAAAGAAGGGCGATGCTCGCGCTCTAGCACTTCGGTGCTCAACTCGGGGCGTGATCCTTCCGATAAGAAGGGAATCCGCCATGAATGAAAACGACGACATCGTTAAAGAGTTCTTAGTTGAAAGCTACGAGAACCTGGACCGTCTGGACCGCGATCTGGTGGCCCTGGAAAAGCATCCTTCGGACCGGGAAATCCTCGCCAGCATTTTCCGCACGATCCATACCATCAAGGGAACGACGGGGTTTCTCGGGTTCGGCAAGCTCGAAGCGGTCGCCCACATCGGCGAAAACCTGCTGGCGAAGCTGCGCGACGGACAACTCAAGCTGCATCCAGCTCTGACGACGGCGCTGCTCGCCATGGTTGATGCCGTTCGGCAGATGCTGGCCAGCATTGAGGCAGCGGGAAATGAAGGGGAGCGCGACGATCGGGGACTGATCGCACACTCTGACGCGCCTGCTGCCCGCGAGCGTCGAGGCCGCATCGGCCGTGGCCGCGCCCGCCAAGGAAGCAAGAGCACGGGCGCCGAAGAAGCCGACGGCCGCCAAGCCCATGAGGGCGCCCGCCGATGCCAGCTCCGATGCATCTGCTGAGCCGCCCCTCGGCGACATCCTGGTAAGCCGGGGAGAGGCGACCCCCAGCCAGATTTCCGACGCCATCGCGCAGCAACAGGAAGGCGATCCGCGCCCTGTCGGCGAGATTCTCGTCGAGCAGGGCGTGCTCAAACCGCAGGAGGTGCTGGAAGCGTTGAAGGCGCAACCGACGCAGGGCCACGGCGCGAGCGAGAGCACGATCCGCGTCGATGTCGGACTGCTCGACAAGCTAATGAACCTGGTCGGGGAACTCGTGCTGGCCCGCAACCAGATCCTGCAATTCACCAAAAAGACCGAAGACGCGGGGCTCGTCACCGCCGGGCAACGGCTCAACCTGATTGCCAGCGAACTGCAGGAGAGCGTCATGAAGACGCGCATGCAACCGATCGGAAGCATCTGGAGCCGCTTTCCGAGAACGGTTCGCGACGTGGCGCTGGGGTGCGGCAAGCAGGTGCGCATCCAGATGGAAGGACAGGAGACTGAACTCGACAAAACGTTGATCGAGGCAATCAAAGATCCGCTTACGCACCTCGTACGCAATGCCGTCGACCATGGCGTCGAGCATCCGGAAGCGCGCCGCGCTGCCGGCAAGGATCCGGAAGGCATTTTGCTGCTGCGTGCGTTTCACGAAGGCGGACAGGTCAATATCGAAATCTCGGACGACGGGGCCGGGCTGAACCTTGAGAAAGTTGTCCAGAAAGCGCTGCAGAAGGGCTTGATCACCGCCGACCACGCCGCCCGCATGACGGAACGAGAGATGGCCAACCTGATCTTCGCGGCTGGCCTCTCCACCGCAGAGAAGGTCACGAACGTTTCCGGCCGCGGTGTCGGCATGGATGTGGTCAAGACCAACATCGAGCGCATCGGGGGCACGGTCGACGTACAAACGGCGCTCGGCAAGGGCACCAGCGTCAAGATCAAGATTCCGCTTACCCTCGCCATTGTTCCCGCGCTGATTGTTACGAGCGCCGGGCAGCGCTTTGCGATCCCGCAGGTCAGCCTGCTGGAACTGGTTGGCCTCGACGGCAACCAGGTCAACAAGGGCATCGAGATGATCCACGGCGCGCCCGTGTACCGGCTGCGCGGGCGACTGTTACCTCTGGTGTACCTCAAACAGGTGCTCAAGACCGGCCTTGCCGGCGGCGAAAGCTCGCCGGGCAATGGCACGGAAGGCAGCGACGTTAGCGAGGCCGATCTCGCCCCCAGTACTTTCGGGGCAAACAGCGGCAACGCGTTCGAGCGCGTCAACATTGTCGTTCTACAAGCCGATGGCCGGAGGTTCGGGCTGGTGGTCGACGAAATTTCGGACACCGAAGAGATCGTCGTCAAGCCGCTCGATGCGGCATTTGAAACATATCAGCGTTTATGCCGGAGCCACCATCATGGGCGACGGCAAAGTAGCGCTCATCCTGGACGTGCTCGGCCTCGCCCAGTCTTCCAGCATCGTGGCAGATACGCACGAGCGGGCGCGAGCCGAAGAGGAACGGGCGAAGGCGGAAGACCGCGACCTCCAGAAACTGGTGCTCTTCGCGGGCCGATCGGGCTCGCGCATGGCCGTGCCTCTGAGCATGTTGGCTCGTCTCGAAAATATTCCCGGGTCCGACGTCGAGCGCTCCGGCAATCATTGGGTCACCCAGTACCGGGGACAGATTCTTCCGCTCATCCGCATCAGCCATGCGCTCGAGGAACGGCGCAACATGAATCGCGCCCATGACGGCCCCGACGACATTCTTACGCTACCGACCAGCGCCAACCTGCAGGTCCTGGTGCTGGAAAATGAGGGCCATTCCTTTGGCCTGGTGGTCAACGAGATTCTCGACATCGTCGAAGGCGGCTCGGGACCGCAATCTCCTTCCACGCGCGTCGGCGTGCTCTACTCTTCGGTGATTTCGGACCGCGTAACCGAACTCTTGGACGTACCGGCCATTCTGAGCGCCGGAGAATCGTACGAGCCCGTCGGGGCGGATGCGGCCACCGCCGCCGGGAGCTGAACTCATGTCGGAGACACGCCAGTTCTGTTCGTTTTATCTCGATCATCTGCTCTTCGGCATCGAGTCGCAGAAGATTCAGGAGGTGGTCGCCTACCGCGAGTTGCGGCCGGTCCCGCTCGCGCCCGCGGTGGTGAGCGGCTTGATGAACCTGCGCGGGCAGGTGGTGGTCGCGCTCGAACTGCGCCGCCAGCTTGAACTCGCCGAGCGGCCCGCGACCATGAAGCCCGTGTGTCTGATGGTGCGCGCCGATCAAGGCACGGTCTGCCTGCTGGCCGACGAGGTCGGCAATGTGCTCGAAGTCGCAGAAGAGACTTTTGAGCCCACGCCCGAGACGCTCTCCCCCCGGCTGCGTTCGCTGATTCTTGGCGTGCACAAGCTCGAGGGCCGGTTGATGCACGTGCTTGATACCGAGCGGGCGTGCGAGATCCAGTCGGCGAGTTAGGGACAAACGAGTAGGGTTGTCGCGGCGTTACTGACGAGTTCGATTTTGCAAAATTATCGGAGGCAATAGTGAAACTCACACTAGGGAAGAAACTGGGAATGGGGTTTGGGGCAATTCTGGCGCTCATGGTACTGAGCACTCTTCTGTCTTATTGGCGAGTCCGCAAGGTTCAGGAGCTACAGACCACATTGCTAAGCGTGCGCGTTCCGACGCTCGATGGTGTCCGGGAATTACAGAGAGATATGTTCCAGACGGGGAGCAAGAGCCGACAGGCCATCCTGGCAGGGGGGCAGAGCGAGAGAAGAGCGGACGGGATCAAACGGTTCGATGCCATCTGGGCTAAGGTGGACGAAGATGTCGCCGCCCTATCCGAACTCTCCCCGAAATGGTCGAAACAGGAAAATCGCGATCGGCTGGCCAGCATGAAGGAGCGCATTCCCCGCCTCCGCGAGATGCAGCGCCACTCGATCGATACCGCGGCTACCGGCGGTGCAGAGGGCGTCGTCAAAGGCGGGAACGAGTATGCCGACATCGCTACCGGCTTCAACGACGCCATCGTTAAGGATCTCGGAGACATGGCGGCTTCAGTAGAGGAATTGCTTTTGCAGAGTAATCAAGCGCTCGGGGCGGCGAATACCACCCTCCTTTGGACCATGTCCATTGCCACCGTCACGGCGCTAGCGGGCGGGACCTTCCTGGCGATCTTCATGAGCCGGCAAATCACCGTGGCAACGGGCGCGGTGCTTGAGCAGACGGAAGCCATTGCGGCCGGCGATTTGACGGGAGACGATTTAAAGATTCGAAGTCATGATGAACTCGGCGATCTGACTGGGGCGATCAACAAAATGAAGAGCAGTCTGCAAGAGTTGATCCACGCCATCCGGAGCACTTCGGAGCAGGTGGCGGCGTCGAGCGAAGAACTCTCCTCGACCAGCCAACAGATTACCGCCAATTCCGAGGAGACGACCGCCCAAGCCAAACTGGTTTCTGATGCCGGCGGCCAGGTCAATACCAACCTTCAGACCCTCGCCTCGGGTGCCGAGGAGATGAACGCCACCATCGGCGAAATTGCCAAAAACGCCACCGAAGCGGCGCGGGTCGCAGGTGAAGCGGTCACAGCCGCCGAAGCCGCCAACCAGACGGTGGGGCTGCTCGGTTCCTCCAGCACAGAAATCGGGAAAGTGGTCGAGGTGATCACGTCGATCGCGCAGCAGACCAACCTCCTGGCCTTGAACGCCACCATTGAGGCCGCGCGCGCTGGCGAAGCCGGCAAGGGCTTTGCCGTGGTCGCCAATGAGGTTAAGGAACTCGCCAAACAAACCGCCAAAGCGACAGAGGAGATTAGCGGGAAGATCGCGGTCATTCAGGAAAATACGAACGGCGCGGTCAACGCCATCGGCGGGATTCGGGAGGTGATCGACCGGATCAGCCAGATTTCGACCACCATCGCCACCGCGGTCGAAGAGCAAAGTGCCACCACCGGCGAGATGGCGCGCAATGTTACCGAAGCTGCGAACAGTGCGAGCACGATCGCCAGCAACATCAGCGGGGTAGCCCAGGCGGCGCAAGATACTTCGACGAACGTCGGCCAGGCCCAGACCGCCACCGAGCACCTGGCGAGCATGGCCACCGAATTACGCTAATTGGTTGGCCGCTTCAAGCTCGACGGCCGGAACAGGAGCCATGGGGACGCGGCAGCTCCGCCGGCCCATCGCAGTGCCGCTGCCGCGGCTCGCTGAGCATGGGCCTGGAGCCGCCACTACATCCGCCGATTGCATCGCGACTCCTCCCACTTTAGCCACCGAATCACACAAGGGAGTTGACCGTGCCGCCAATCCGGGTATTGATCGTTGACGATTCCGCGCTCATCCGCCGCGTGCTCGCCGAGGTGCTGGCGACGGATCCGGAGATCGTCGTCGCGGGCGCGGTGGGCACTGGGCAGCTCGCCCTCGCCGCCATTCCACAGCTCAAACCGGATCTGGTGACGCTCGACGTCGAGATGCCGGGAATGGACGGCATCCAGACCCTGGTCGAGATTCGCAAAATCGATTCCCGCCTGCCGGTCATCATGTTCAGCACCTTGACCGGGCCGGGCGCGGCCGCCACCGTGGAGGCGCTGGCGCGCGGCGCCAGTGATTATGCGACCAAGCCCTCGAACTCAGGCAGCCAGGAAAAGTCACGCGAGCGCGTGCGCGACGAACTGATTCCGAAGATTAAAGCGCTCTGCGGCGCGCGCGAGAAGCGGCGCGTCATTACGCCCGCGCCCCCGTTCGTCGCTCCGGTGCAACATCTGGCGACGCGCGTCGATCTGCTGGCCATCGCGACTTCCACGGGCGGTCCCAATGTGCTGGGAGAGTTGATGCCGCAATTCCCGAAAGATTTTCCCGTGCCGATCGTAATCGTGCAGCACATGCCCGCGACCTTCACCAAACTACTCGCCGCCCGCCTCAATGGCCTCTCTCAGCTTCAGGTGCAGGAAGGGCAGGCGGGGCAGGCACTCGAAAAAGGACAGGTGTGGATTGCGCCCGGCGACTTTCACATGACGGTGTTGCGACAGGGAACGAAAAACGTGCTCGGCCTTAATCAGGAGCCTCATGAAAACTCGTGCCGGCCTGCGGCCGATGTGCTGTTCCGCTCGGTGGCCCAAACCTTCAAGGAAAATGTCCTTGCGGTAGTGCTGACCGGCATGGGTTCTGACGGCACGCTCGGCTCGGCCGCGATTCGTAAAGCCGGGGGCGCAATCGTCGTACAGGATGAAGCCAGCTCCGTCGTCTGGGGTATGCCAGGAAGCGTGGTCGCTGCCAAGCTCGCTGACCGGATTTGTCCGCTGAACGCGGTCGTGCCCGAAATCCTGCGTCGCGTCTCTTTTCGTCGAGGCGTGACCGCCGCGCACGGTTAAAGAGTCATTGTGAATAAAGCCAAAAGCCAGCGATGCCAAGAGAGAGGAACCGAGAAATAGGAACCGAGAAATGAAGAGGCGCAAATAATCTGAATGGCCATCGAAGCGGCAAAACCAGCGCCTATCCCCGGCACCGGGCCTCGCGACGCTGCCCCTCGCGAACCGGCGTATCTGAAGATCCGCGATCTCGTCTATCGCATATCCGGCATCTACCATTCTGAGCAGAAGCTCTATCTGCTGGTCTCCAGTTGCACGCGCCGAATGACTGTGTGCGGGGCGGCGAACCCATCCGAATATCTCGATCACCTCACCGTTCGCGGAAACCGCGATGCCGAACTGCGTCTACTGCTCAACGAAATCACGATTGGCGAAACCTACATGTTTCGCCACCCCGCTCAGCTCACCGCCATGAGCAGGGTGGTCCTCCCTCAAGTCATGCAGTCGAAGAGTGCGATCGGACTCAGGCGGCTGCGCATCTGGTCGGCCGGCTGCTCTACCGGAGAAGAGCCTTACACGCTGGCCATGTTTCTGCTCGAAGAAAAACAGCTTGCGGGTTGGACTTTCGACATCCTGGCAACCGACCTGAATACCAAATCGCTAGAAACATCCAAGGCGGGTATCTATGGAGACTATGCGCTGCGCAATGTCACCGATGCGCAGCGCAGGAAATATTTCAAAGAGGCCCTCAACGGCAAGCTCGAGGTCAACGATCTGCTCCGGTCGCATGTCCGCTTCGATCGCGTGAATCTGAGCGACGACAGCAAGATGCTTTTCCTGAAAGGCATGGACGTCATCTTCTGCTGTAATGTGCTCATCTACTTCGACCTCGCGTCCAAAAAGCGCGTCGTCCAGCATTTTTTCAGCAACCTGACTCCCGGCGGCTACTTCTTCCTGGGACATGCCGAGTCGCTGTTTCAGGTCGACGACGCCTTCCGGTTGGTTCACTTTTCAGGAACTACGGCATATCTGAAACCGGGGCCTGGAAGCACCTCCGGAGGCACTTCATGAACGACGCGCAGCTTATGGAACTTAAATCCCGGATTGCAGCGCTCGACTCGATCTCGACCGCCCCCGCCATCCTTCAACCTCTGCTCGCCATGATGCGTTTGCCGGCCGATGAAATCCGCATGGAGCACGTAGTCGAGCTCGTCTCACGCGACGGCGCGATCGCGGCGCAGTGCCTGCGGGTAGCTAATTCTCCTCTTTTCGGCCGGAACACGGTTGAAACCGTCGCGCGCCGCCGTCATGGCACTGGGCCTCGACCGGGTTCGCTCGATTCTTTTTGGCTCCTGCATGAACCAGACCATCCCCGACGACAAGTGGGTGCTTGACCCGAATGCCTTCTGGCGCCACTCGCTCGGCTGCGCGCTGGTTGCGCAAACCATGGCGCGCAAAATCGGTTACCCGGAGCCCGAGAAAGCATATCTGGCTGGGCTGCTGCACGATCTCGGCTTCCTGGCCATCTCGGTTCTGGATAATGCAAAATTTCGTGAATGCCTGCAGCGCTCAGTCGCCGAGCGCTCCCCGCTTCACCTCGCGGAACGAGCGATCCTCGGATACACCCACGCCGATGCCGGCAGCATGCTTTGCGAACATTGGGGTTTTCCGAAGGACCTCGTGGAAGCGGCCCGCAGCCACCACCGTTTGGACCTGATGGAAACGGCCGGCCCGCTCGTCTGCCTGGTGCACCTCGGTGACCTGCTCTGCCGGGTGCGCAACCTCGGCTATGGATACGACGAAACGATAACGGTGTCGTTCCGGCAGGAGGCGGCATGGAATCGTCTGGTGACGAGCTATCCGGCGCTCGCGCAGATAGACTTCTTCCGCTTCACGCTCGATGTCGACGGCTCCATGGATCAGATCGCGACGCTCGTCAATTCTGTCTTTACAACCGGCAAGGCGGTCGGCGCGCCCTCCGCCTGAGATCGCAACCGAGGACAGACCCGAGTCGCTATCGATAGTAATCAGCAAATAGAGACCAGCAAATTGGTTACTATACGCACCTTAATCGGCGAGTACTTAAACGTCTCCGCTCATTACGGAAGTGACATTTACAGTCTGGGCAGGAGGACATACGATCAACGAGTAGTTTGGCAGTTCTGGGGGAGGGCTGCCGAAGGCGTCCTGAGCTAACGCTCAGGACGTTTTTTTGTGGCCAAAATGTAGGTGCTGGTGTGGCGCGGCCGCCTCGCCCGCGGACTGGAACAGGACAACGCTGCCTTAGGTTAAGTAGCTAAGCCCGCTCTTTAGACCAAGACAGCCACGATAAATCCCGCCTACTTCTTTTCCCAGGTCTTCCCGCCATCCGAGCTGCTCCAGATTTCATGAGTATCGGTGGAGAGGACAACCCCTGCAGTGCCGCGCATATCAAGGTTAGTCACATCCGAACTGAGCGACTGGCCATTGAACGAGACCGCGACCGCACTCCACGTCGTGCCGTTGTCGGCGGAGTGCAGAAGCCTGCCGGCCTGACCGCCTGCCCATACCTCTTGGCCGCGCTGCCCGTAACAAAGCAGCGCACGATCCGCCCGAGTCGCTGTCTGCCAGGTGTGGCCCCCGTCGAGCGAGCGCTGGAGCACTCCATCTGCAATCATCCAGGTCGGGCTCTGCTTCTGCGGCGTTGCGGCAGGCGAAGCGGCTTTCATATCGTAGGTCGCCCTCGATCTAACCTCCGGCTGTCTAACCTCAGCCTGCAAACTCGCCGCAGCTGACGGCGCCAGCGCCTTCTGCTCGGATCTCTTTTGCGACTCGTTGACCTTGCCGTTCAGGGCGGCGTCGCGGCCCGCCGTCTCGTCGAGCGCTGGCTTGGCCTTTTCGATCTTTGGAGCATCTTGCAGCGTCAGCCCGTCGGCCCGCGCCATCATGCTGGGCTCGGAAGATGGCGCTCGCTCTGTGGATGCTATCTCCGCCCCCGAGGCCACCTCGCCGGTGGTGGATGACTTGCCAACTGACTCGCTCAAGGCGGACTTGTCCGCTTCCAACTTGTTCGCGGCGGGTGACGAGCCGTACTCAAGCCCCGGCGCGGCGCCCATGCCCGCAGAAGCCGAGTCCTTCTTCAGGCTGCCGCTCTGCTTCATGCTGCGGCCCGTAGCGGCCATATTTCCCGCCAGCTGCATTTCCGGCCGGGACGGCGGCGCGGCCGTTCCCCGATGAGCCAAAAACGCAGATTTCGCATCCACTCCTCCGGGCTTGGCTTCAGCGCTAAGTGCTGCGCTCTCCAGTCGTTTTTCCACGGAACGCATCGCCGCGTCCTGATCTGCGACACCGGCCGCCCCTGAATTTGCCGTTTGCGCCGCTGCCGCAGACTGTGGCTGCGCTGCCGGCAGCGACACCTGGTTCGCCGTCGTATGCGGCTGTCCCAAGCGCTCTAATCCCGGCCGAACCACAAAGACCGCAACCGCAATCCCCGCGGCCAGCGTCGCCCATCGGAGATGCGCCCAACTGAGACTTGCCCAGGAAAACCGCCTCTCTGTGCGCCCGATGACCGCACGAGGCACGGCCACTGCCGTCTCCTCCTCCATAGGAGGAATCGCAGCGTGGACCTCCGGTAGCGCCAGCGCGACCACTTCCCGGCAATCCGCGCACCGCGCCAGATGTTGCAGCACGCCTTCGCGCTCCGAGGCTGGCAGCGCTTGCTCGGCAAACGCGGTCAGCACGTCCGCGTCCGGGTGGGTTTGCTCAAGCGTCTCCGGCGCCGCGGCCCGCAAGCGGTGATGCACGATTTTTGGAACTTCAGTCATTCATTGCTCAGTTTCTTAAACACGTTGCTTCGGGCGGCTTTTTCCCCGCCGGCCGCATTCCGGTCAGTCGTTACTTCCCCGCCCATCCGGCGCAGGAATCTTTCTCCTAGAGAACGTCGTAGTCCCGGAATCTTGCATCAAACGCGACCGCAAATCGAGCGTAATATCGCGCACGTCAGCTTCCAGCGCCTCGGTCGCCTGAGCGTGGCTCATTCCCTGCTCGCGCAAACCCGCCAGAATGCGCTTCCGCAGCCCGGTTGACAGCCGGTCCAGCCGCCGGCTCACGCTCGATTCGTGCAATCCCAGCGAACGCGCGATTTCGGCCAGCGTGCGCCCATCCAAATAATAGGACGCCAGCGTGAACCGGTCTTCTGACGAAAGCTCAGCCAAAGCCTGGTCGGTGGCGGCCTCCAGCCGCTGGTCGAAGGTGCAGGCCGGCTCCGGGTCTTTGGCCACGAACTGCACGCCCTCTTCCGTCTGCTCTTCCAGGCTCACCGCGCGTTTCTGTTTGCGATAGCGATTGATGAACTCCTGCGACATCACGGTGCGCAGCCAGCCTTCGAGCGATCCGCGCCCGGTGTAGAACACAAGCTTCGAAGTGCGCACGCCGTTGCGCGCGCCCATTCCATATAAGTCCGCGAACAGAGAATCGGCAAGCTCCGCCGCGTGCACGCCGTCGCGAGTTATGTGCAGCGCCATGCCGTGCAATTTTTGACGATAGCGGCTGATGAAATCTTCCCAGGCACGCTCGTTGCCGGCAGCACAGGCGCGCGCCAGCGCCAGTTCTTCGAGCCGCAGCGCGGCGCAGAAATCGGCTCTCTCATCCGCCGAAGCATTCGGAAGATACTTGCGCTGGATATCTACCAGGATCACCGCGAACTGTTCTGCGCTCACGCCATAGGCCGCGGCGCCGCTGCGCGTGTATAGCTCGGCGGCGTAGGCCGTATCTCCGGATTGGGCGCGCAGCGTCATCCCCAGAAGATCGTCATGGAACAGTCCCTGCATGATGCTAACAATTTTTTAGACGCAAGAGACCGTAAATCGTACGTTCTCGATTGAGCGAGCTAGACACTCCTGGAAGGTTCGCGAATCTGACCCCGGCACGTTCCACCTTTGGCGTGCCGGGCGAGGTATGAAGCCGATTCTAAGGGAGTGGTGTCTTCATACGTAATCCGGAATACTTGGAGGCTCGTCATGCGCCTGGTCGTCGCTTTCGCGGGAATCGTGTCGTTGTTGTTGGTAGCCGCCGTTGTTGTCCCATGCATTCTGCCGGCAAGCGAGTTGCCGCAAACCTCCCACTACTCGCTTCTGGAACCCATTCGCAGCGGGAACCTCACTGTCTTTCCCGTGGTTTCAAACAAGTCCTTCGATACAGGCGAGTTTATTACGCTCGATGAGGGTATCCGCTCGGGTGATGTGGTCATCACCGAGGCTGGGCAAGCGCGCGGATTGATTCGCCGGCGCACGAAAAACACTGATGGTTTGATGCCCCCGGTGCGCGAGGCAGAAGTCAATCGTCTCGTGTTAGTCAATAACTCGAAGCGTCCGTTGTTACTACTCGCCGGAGAAGTCGTAACTGGTGGCAAGCAGGACCGCATCATAGGCAAAGATCGCATTGTGCCTCCCGAGAGCGACCCGGTTGACCTGAGCGTCTTCTGCGTCGAGCCGGGGCGATGGGTGGCGGCAAACGGAAAGGCCGACTTCAGCGCGGGCAGAAGTAGCGCGACAGGCGGCTTAGTCGCCTCACCCAGCATTCGCGGCAGCGCGATGGCCGCGAAGAATCAGCAGCAGGTCTGGGACAACGTCAACAAATCCAAGCAGGCAATGGCGTCCGCGTCCATGGTGACTGAAACGGCGCCCGGCCGCGGAGGTGAATTCCACCACTTCCTATGCGCGCGTGATGGAAAACAAAGACGTCCAAAAGCAAGTTGATTCCGTGGCCGTTCCCGTTCAGCGCGATTACGAAAGCGTAATTCATCAACTACGCGATAAGAACGCGGTGGGCGTCGTCGTCGCCGTCAATGGAGAAATCGTTTGGGCTGATATCTTCGCCAGCACGCAATTACTGCAAAAATATTGGCCGAAGCTGGTTCGCTCGTATGCCACCGAAGCGGTGATCACTCGAGCCAAAGCTGCACAGGTTTCGACTAAAGAAGCGCAGAAGTTTCTGGACACTCTCGATGCCCGCCACGAAACCTCGGACATCGAACCCGGCGTGTATCGCCAGACCGAGATCACCGGCGATGGCTTCAAAGTATTCGAACTGATGTCACTGCTGCCGAAAACCGGCTTCCCAGTGCACATCGCAAAGATGGCAGACTAGAAAATCAGTGCAGAGGTTAGAGGTCAGATTGCAGAGGTGAAACCATAACTGGCATCGAAGATTCGTTGCGGGTTGAACTTCCGGCCTCTAACCTCTAACCTCCGACCTCGCCAAGCCCTTGCGCACTACGTCATTTGCATCATAGGCAAGATTGAGAGGGGGCAACTCGTCGCGTGTGAACCACCCGGCCTCGGCCGCGTCGCTCGCCGCCTTCAATTCGCCCGCGGCCGGCCGGCATAGAAAATCGATCAGCACATAGTGGTACCGCACCCGCGCATCCTCGCCGCGGATCACCCGCTCATACACTCCCAGCATTTCACCGACTTCCACCGCCAGGCCTGTTTCCTCACGAGCCTCGCGGATCGTCGCCTCGCGCAAAGTCTCCCCGCATTCCAGCACGCCGCCCGGCAACGACCATTCGCCAAGCAGAGGAGCCTGCCCGCGCCGGATCAGCAGCACGCGATTGTCCCTCACGATTACGGCGCCCACGCCGACAAATGGATGGTCAGGATATTCGCGGTTCATGCGTGTTACTTCGGCGCCACCTGATACTGCTCGATCTTGCCGTCGGGCATGATGCGCTCCCAGACCTGTAGAGCCTTCTTCGGAAAGTGCACCTCGAACAAACGGAATGTCATTCCTCCGCGCTCCGATGTCGATTCTTGCGTGAATTCGGTCGGCGTGCCCAGCGGCCCGAGGCCGTCGCCGAAATCTTTGAGCGCCTGCTCCGTGAAATAGCTGTTGCAATTATCGGTCAGCAGTGTTCGATCGATCTTCCCGTGCTGCAAGCCCGCAAAAATTGCCTGCGATTGTTCTTCTTGCCTGGCGGCGTCAGCATCGCGAAAAAGCAAAGCCGCGATCTTTTTTGCCAGGTCGCCCGACGCCGGAACCGCATCCTCGTTCGTCAGCACGACCACTGCCGTCCGCGAGTCGGGAAAAACCGTGTTATTCGCGGTGAAACCAGAGACCTCGCCGCCATGCTCAATCGCTCGTTTTCCAAGCTCATTACGCACCGTGACGCCCAGCCCGTAGTGGGTTCCGAGTCCATTCTTCAAGACCGTCTCGCGCTCCATCGCCGCATAGGATGCGGGCTTGAGCACAGTTTGATTGATCATGCTGCGGTCCCACTTTGCCAGGTCCTCAGCCGGCATCGCCAGTTCGCCCGCCGCGAACAGCCAGCCTTTGCCTTCTTTCGGAGACCGGCGTAGCGGGCCGATCCCGTACCGCATGTAACCGACGGCATCGGTCTCGGTCAGGTGCTCCTGATCGATGTTCATCACGCTCTTCATGCCCAGGGGCGTAAAAATGCGCTCGCTCAGGAATTGCAGAAAGGGCTTGCCGCTGGCTTTTTCGACGATCAGTCCGGCGATCACAAAATTCGTATTGCTGTACTGCCATTGGGTCCCCGGATCGAAATCAAGCGGCTTCCGTGCCCAGAGATCGAGGATCTTGTCGGCAGTGACGGGCTGCAGCATCGAAGGCATCACGTAATCCTGAGGCCAGTAATCCTGATAGCCCGACGTGTGCGACAGCAATTCACGAATCGTAACCTCGTTGCCGCGTGTCAGGTTAGGCACAAAGCGCGATACAGGATCGTCGAGCGATAGCTTGCCGTCTTCAGCCAACAACAAAATCGCAGCCGCGGTGAATTGCTTGCTGATCGAGCCGATGCTATAGCGCATCGCGGGCGCAGCCGGTTCGCGCGGATCGACGCGGGCATCGCCGTACGCCTGCGAGTAGGTAATCGCCCCGCCCTGCACAATGGCGATCGACGCACTCGGAACACCCGTTTCGGCAAGCGTTTTGCGCGCGACCGCATCGACTTTGTCCCGCAGCGCACTCGGCATTTCCTGCGCGGCGAGAATTGAAGAAGACAGTAGAAGAAAAGAGATTAAGAGCGGCTGCAACCTTGGCGCACGCCAATTCATCTGAGGCTCCTTGGAAACGAATCAGTATAACGTCCTGATCCGTCCTGGGTCCGCTCCCCGCGCAGCCCATTCCGCCCGTCGCGCGCGGCAACCCGCGAGTTGCGCCTCGCATTACAATACCCAGTCATGTCGCTCGACGAGTACAAACGAAAACGGCGCTTTGAGGCAACGCCCGAGCCTCCTCCGAAGGTCGAGAAAAAATCCAGGCACCGCTTCGTCGTGCAATGCCATCGCGCCACGCGCCTGCACTACGACTTTCGCCTGGAGTTGGACGGCGTCCTGAAATCCTGGGCAGTTCCCAAAGGCCCGTCGCTCGATCCGAACGACAAGCGGCTTGCAATGCAGGTCGAGGATCATCCTGTTTCGTATTTCGATTTTGAAGGCACCATCCCCGCCGGCAACTATGGCGCTGGCACGGTGATGGTCTGGGACGTCGGAACATGGGAGCCTCTTTCGCCGGTCCCGGTCGATGGACAGTATGTTCCGGGCACAGACAAAGAGGCCGAGACGATGCTCGCGAACGGCGATCTCAAATTCCGCCTCAACGGCAAACGGCTAAAAGGCGACTTCGGATTGATTCACATAAAAGCGCGCCGCCCCGGCAGCAAAGGAACCGAGTGGCTCTTGATTAAGAAAAAAGACGATGCCGTCGTTTCCGGTTTCGACATCGATCAATATGACACGTCGGTGCTGACAAAGCGCACCATGGCCCAGATTGCGGGCGACGCCGATTCCGCCGAGTGGACAAGCAGCCGGCCTGCCAGCCGCGGGAGGCTCAAGGCCGCATGGCTGGCGGATGCCGTGGCCAAAGCGGATCGCAAGAAAGCTGCGAGTAAAAAAAAAGCCTTAACCGCCGAGAACGCTGAGGACCACGCAGAGCGCGCGGAGAAAAAGTCCTCAGCGAACTCTGCGCGACCCTCTGCGATCTCTGCGGCTAAAGGTTTGGCGGGCGCCGAGCGCAAACCCATGCCGACCGCTATCTATCCCATGCTAGCGACGGCCATAGAAAAGCCCTTCGACAATCCGGAATGGCTCTTCGAAATCAAATGGGACGGCTACCGCGCGGTAGCTTTCATCGGCGAAGGCCGCGTTCGTTTCGTGTCGCGCAATCAGAACGACCTCACTGGACAATATCCCGAACTGGCCACGCTGCCGCAATTCATCAAAGCCCGCCGCGCCATTCTCGACGGCGAGATCGTTGCGCTCGACGACGAGGGACGGCCATCCTTCAGCCTGATGCAGCAGCGCACCGGGTTTCGCCCAGGCAAATCGCGACTCCCGGGCCGGCAGGGTGTGCCCGTCATCTACTACGCATTCGACCTGCTCTATCTCGATGACCTTGACCTGCGCCGTCTACCCCTCGAGCAGCGCAAGCAATTGCTTCAGGAGCGGCTCACGAATAGCGAGGTCGTCAAATTTTCCGATCATTATCCGGAGAAGGGTCTCGCGCTCTTTCAGGCGGCGGCGCAAAAGGGACTCGAAGGCATAGTCGCCAAGAAGCGCGACAGCCTCTACGAAGAAACGCGCTCCCGCAACTGGCTAAAGATTAAAATCACGCAGCGCCAGGAATGCGTCATCGGAGGCTACACCGATCCCGAAGGCAGCCGCGAATATTTTGGCTCGCTCGTGCTCGGGCTCTACGATAAGCAAAAACGTCTGATCCATGTGGGTCAGGCCGGAACTGGCTTTGATCACAAAACGCTCAAAGAAATGTTCGTGATGCTTAAGCCTCTAGAAACGACTAAGAATCCTTTTTACGGCGAGATCGGCGGTCTGCGAAAAGTTCATTTCGTTCAACCGAAACTGGTCGCCGAAATCAAATTCTCCGAATGGACGCACGAGACGGACGAAGGCGGCATGAAGCTGCGCGCCCCAGTGTTCATGGGACTGCGAGCAGATAAGTCGCCGGAGGAGTGTACGTTTGCGGATGCGATCCAAGCCCGGAATCCCATTGCGAAGTGACGCGCGCTACTTGATCTCTTTCATCGGCAACATGGAACCGTAGTCCTGCCCGGACGGCGCAACCGCGCGCGCCACCACTCCCGCAAAGGCCTCGCGCAGCTCCGGATACTTCGCCACCAACGCCTTAATCACTGCCATGTTGTCCTGAAAAGTTTTCTGGGTATTGGAAATATCGGCGGACGCGTACTTCACCACAACGTCCAAGTCGCTTCCTACCGCCAAAGGAAAGAGCTCAGTCATGCGATAGGTCTTCCCGACCGCGCTCAAATCTACCGTATTGCCGCTCACCGGCATATCCGCGGGCTGCACCGACTGCGCCTCGTCATAAAGTCGGTCGCTGGCGAGCGTACTCATGAAGTCGACTGGAGAACTCAGCGCAATCGCCTCGCGGTAGTAGAGCCAGGCATTGTGGTTCTCCGACTTTTTCTTGAAGTCACCCGCCTTTTGCTCGTACCACGCGCCGCTATGTCCGGCGGCTTCCGTCTCCCGGGCATAGTAACCTGCCAGTTTCCAGTCCGTGCCGATTTGCTGAAGAATCATTGTCAGCGTGCGTGATTCTTTTCCGCCGCTCACATCGAGAATGACGACGCCATATTTTCCCGGTGGCAGATTGGTCAGAACAAAGACCGCGCTGTCCGGAGTCTGCCCGGTCTTACCGAATACGCCGCAAAGAAATTCCGCTCGCGCCAGCGGTTCCGGGCCGTCCGCGGTCAGCAAAAACGGCGGCCGGGCGGCTGCGTGCGCTCCACTAAAGGAGGCCTGATTGTCCTTGACCGCTGCCTCAACGCCTCCGAAGTTAGAGGCCAGCGCGGGAATCGAATTTTGCCGAAGCCCCGGGGTGTCCCCACGAGCGGACATTTCAAAATAGCGCTGGGCTGTGGATTCCAGCACCAACCGCTCGGGTGCCCCCATATCCGGCGCCGCCAAACAGGTTTGCGCGGCCGCGGTTCCGGCCGCCAATAGCAGGCACAAAAAGGGCGCTACGAACCGTCGTTGGCACAGCTTCATTCCAGAAGAGTGGCCCACGGCGAAAGCCTCCTCGGGCATTCTACCGCCGCCAGCGGATTACCGAAGAGCTAAATAAGATGAACCATTTGCAGCTACCCCAAGCCCGCAGGTAACAAAGCTGCAAGAAATCCCGTCATCGGCGTTCCCTGAGCAATGGTAAAATCGGTAGGGCGTTGGCGGGCGCCGCACACCGGCTCCCCGCTCGATCAAATGGGGGATTCCTGATGTCGGGTAGGATGTTGCGTAAGACGTCGCGCGCGAACAGATCGAGTGCACAGTCCCTGCCCCAACTCTTGCTGGTCGCACCGGTCTTTATCCTGATCTCTTTCCTGATCTTTGGCCTGACCGCGCAGACCGCCCACGCCGTCGATCAGGGCACCCCCCAGCGCCACCTATCCCACCGCAAAGCTCACAAGAAACCGGAGCCTCTGGTTCTTCCGCCGCTTCCCCCCGGGCCGTTAAAGCAAATTCCCATGGATCAGCTACCGGCCGCGGCCCCGAGAGTTACGTATGAAAATAGCATGCTGACCATCGCAGCGCAGAATGCGACCCTGGGTGAGATTCTGCGCAGTGTACACCAACTGACCGGCGCGACGATTGATATACCCCCCTCTGGCGCGAACGAGCGCGTCGTGGTGCAGCTTGGACCCGGCGCTCCTCGCGACGTTCTCGCTGCATTGCTGAACGGAACTTCGTACAACTACGTGATGCTGGGGTCGGCCTCCGATCCCAGATCGGTTGCCAGCGTATTGCTTACGTCCAGGCCAGGCGGACCAGTTCAAACCGCCGCAAACACCGAGATTGGAAGCCCCACTCCCTTCCAGCAGCAACCCCAAACCCCGATGGTTAGCCGTCCGTTTCCAGGCTTCCGCGGGCCCGGATTCGCCACACCCGCAGCACAGCCGGCCGCTGCCGGTGATGATTCCGCCGATGATTCAGACGACGATAAAGACGACGATTCCGATCAGGCACAACCCCAGCAGCCGGTGCAGCCGATCCAGTCCAACCTTGGGCAGCAGCCGTCAGACAATGAGGACCAAGGCAATCAGCCCAATGCCGGGCCCAAAACTCCGGAGCAGATTCTGCAGATGATCCGGGATGGGCAACGGCCCCTACCGCCCGGAGTGCCACCAAACCAGCAGCAACAGCAGCCTCCTGAAGAATAGTCCGCAACTTTGCGGGAACCAGGGGAACGGAACCTGCCCCGAGCGGAACTGAAAAGTCTCTTCGTTGAGCCGATTCTTCGACCGGCTTGTAACGATCCTTCCCTGCACTGCACTAGTTCTCAAGCGCCGCTCATCCCGAAAGGGGCGAGAGGGACGACGCCGTGGACGATTGTGAGTCGTGTCAACGCTGTCCGGCGCGGTTGATCTCGCTCGTTGCGGAATTTCTATGACCGAACTCCTACGTCGGGCGACCAAGAGCCAGCATGCCGTCCTCGGTCTCCTGATCCTTGCACTTATTGCTTTCCAGTCGAGCTTTGCGAAGGGGCAGTGCAACCAGCCGACAAATCCGAAGGCCGCGGTCCCATCCGCTAATCTCGGGCCAAAATTGGGGGCGAAAGCCGCAGTGCTCGCAGGCCAAGCGCCAGCGCAAGTAATGATGTACAAGCCGCAAATGACCTCGGTTCCAGACTTGAGCAATAAGACGCTCGATCAGGTCACGTCAGAGGTCGCGAACCAGCTGACGATCCAAACAATAAATAACAACAATCCGGGATGGACCGTCGCACGACAGTTTCCGCCCAAAGGCAGCTCAGTGCGCATTTGCTCCCCGCTTGAGCTCTGGATGCAAATGCCGCCGCAGCAACTGACGGAAGTTCCACGGATTATCGGCGTGCCGGAGGAACGGATCGCTTCCCTATTGGATAAAAATCATCTGAAGTACGGGGGATCGACTCCCAAGGAAACAACCGAAGCACCTGGCACAATATTTGACCAGGACCCTGAACCCGGGACGCTGAAACCCTGGGGCAGCGACGTGATTGCTTACAAGGCGACGAGCCCGGCACCCATGGGGCCGCTGCCTGTGGCTTTAACGGCGGACAGGACGAGCGTAACTCCGGGAGACACTGTAACGTTCGTCGCTCGTCTTCAACCCGAGACGCCGGATGCCCAATACGTTTTTGATTTCGGCGATGGATCACCGGTAGGACCAAGCGGCCCAGACATTTCCCATCGCTTTGATCAGGACGGGGACTACGAAGTCGGTGTGACCGTGACACTGGGCAACCGGCAAGGGCACGACATGCTTCGCATCACCGTACATTCGACGGAATACAATCTGGCGGTGAGTTGGGAGCCGCTGCATCCCTTAGCAGGGCAGCTCGTTAGATTCACCGCGCAGATAAGCCCTGATGATCCGTCGAATGCCAGGAACTCTTATTACTTTTATTTCGGCGATAAGACGAAGCCGAAACCATCGAGCAACAATTATTCGCGGACATTCGCGAAAGCCGGGACCTACCCCGTGCGCGTGACGGCCACGATCGGACACGGGCACACGCTTCAAAGCATTCCGCAGGAACTTTTTGTGACGCAACCACCACCACCCAACTGGTGGGTGAGGTGGGGCAAGCATGTTGTCCCGGTCGGAGTGATCGTGGTGATGTGTGGTCTTGGGGGCTTGCTCCTCACCAGCAAATACCTGACTAGGCTGGTTGGCGTACGCGCAAAGGGAGGATCCGGAGATGTGAGTTTGCATCAGGATGGCCACGGTGGCTTGGAATCGGCGTTTGGCTTTCGGCTGGAACAGCCGGTGGCCACAACGAACGCAGAGTTTCGCGGTGCGGTAATTCGGAAAATAGAGAGGATTGCATGAGGCCAGCGAACTTAACCATGAAGGATATGTTTGAGCTCCAGAACCAACCGGCTGCGCCGCAAGCCCTGCGCACCGCGAAGCAATCAGAATTGGAGGCTTCAGCGGCCGCGGCCGTGTTGAAGGAGGAGGTCGCGAAGAAATCCAAATTGATCCAATGGAGCGCGGTACAGGATGTTTTGTTCGAAAAGACGGAAGAGGCTCTCGACATTCCCGTGCTGACGTTCCTGTTGCCCGCGTGGAGGAAGTACCGGGAGATTCTGGAATTTGCGGATGCGGAGAAGCATCCCCCGAACGAGGTGAATCTGGTGTCGCTGCTAGAGCACACCGTGAGAGTGGAGCACCATCCTTATTTGCAGGTGACCTTCAGAGGCATTGAGATTCCCAAGGCGAGACTGGAGTTTACGCTGAGCGGGGATTTGACGCTGCAAGGAGTGATATTGAGGATTCAGAATGGAAAGATCAAAGCCATTCAGGGCGGAACACTGAAGTGGAGCGGGGAGTTGCTGCTCGATAAGAGTTCCATCTTGAAGAAGGAATCGAAGTCTTATGACCTAACCGAAAGGGTTGAGCTTGGCGAAGGAATACCTCTCCGGGCCTCCTAGGAGGTCGGTTTCAGCGGGAAGGTCTGCCGTTCGGACTCAGTCGCCGCTCGCCTGACCCTGATGAGGCACCAGCGCCCGCAAGAGTTGCGCAGGCCGCGAAGGATTAACCGCAGCCAGCAAGCCGGTGATCGCGTAGTACGCCCCCAAAACCCCCAAACCAACCGACACAATTGCCGTGCCACTCACCAGAAAAGCTACCAAAAGTGCGTTCACAATAAATTGGCCCTTAAAGCGGCCGATTTCCACCACCGACCGCAAATTATTAACTTTAGCCGCGTTTGACCCACCCGCTGTTAGCAACTAAGATACGGAGTAGAGTTGCGTAATCTCACTCTCCAACATTTCTGGGGACCCGTCCACGTTACGGAAGTCCAAAACTGTTGTTGCCAAATGGCCATCACCAAAATCACGGTGCGCGGGGCGCGCCAGCACAATCTGAAGAACATTGACGTCGAGATTCCCCGCAATACCTTGACGGTCATCACCGGCCTGAGCGGTTCCGGCAAGTCCTCGCTCGCCTTCGACACCATCTACGCCGAAGGCCAGCGCCGCTATGTCGAAACGCTCTCGGCCTACGCCCGTCAGTTCCTCGATCAGATGGAGCGCCCCGATGTAGACTCCATCGACGGCCTGAGCCCAGCCATTTCCATCGAGCAGAAAACCACCAGCCGCAGCCCGCGATCCACGGTTGGCACGATCACTGAAATTTACGACTACCTTCGGTTGCTTTATTCGTCGATCGGGTTGCCTCACTGTCCCAAATGCGGCAAGCCCATCAGCCGCCAGTCGGCCGACCAGATCGTGCAGCGCGTGATGGCGCTGACGCCCGACGATCGCGTGATGATCATGGCCCCCATCGTTCGAGGCCGCAAAGGCGAGTTCAAAAAGGAGATGGAAAAGCTGGTCCAGCACGGCTTTACGCGCGCCCGTGTGGATGGCGAACTGGTCAGCCTGGAAGACGAAATTCAGTTAGACAAGCGCAAGAATCACACCATCGAAGTCGTAGTCGATCGCCTGCTGGTCAAGCCCGGCATTGAGCATCGCCTCGATCTTTCTGTCTCGCTCGCCATGAAGTTGGGTGGTGGGCTAGTTCTGGTCGCGGTCGTGAATGGCGAGGAAACGCTTTATTCCTCGATGCTCGCGTGCCCCGATTGCGGCATCAGCGTTCCGCAGCTTGAGCCGCGCTCGTTCTCTTTCAACAGCGCCTATGGAGCCTGCCCGGAGTGCCATGGGCTTGGTAGCCGGTACGATTTCGACCCCGGAAAAGTGATCGTCGATTGGTCGAAGCCACTGCTCGATGGCGGCCTGGGCCCAGGCTCCGCCTCACAAAATCTGATTCACAGCTTGCGGCTAGTGGCCGAGGCCTATAGCCTCGATCTCTCCACTCCCTTCGAAAAGTTCCCGGAGAAGATTCAGAACCTGCTGCTCTACGGCGAAAACGTGCGCGGCGGGAAAACCGGATTCCTCGGAGTGATCGGCCATTTGCGCCAGAATCTGGAATCCTCGACATCGGAAAATTACCGCGAATATCTGCTTGATTACATGTCGGCCACCGAATGCCCCACCTGCCGCGGCCAGCGCCTGCGCCCCGAAAGCCTCGCCGTGAAAGTCAACGGCATGTCGATCGCCGAGTTCACGGCGCTGCCGATCGCGCGCGCGCTCGAGACCGCCCGCAAAATCAAGTTGACGGGTCGAGACGAAACGATCGCGGGACGCATCCTCCACGAAATCATCGAACGCCTCGAATTTCTGAGCGCGGTCGGCCTTGGCTATCTGTCGCTCGGCCGGTCGGCGGCCACACTTTCCGGCGGCGAGGGCCAACGCATCCGGCTCGCGACGCAGATCGGCTCCAAACTTCGCGGCGTGCTCTACGTGCTCGACGAGCCCTCCATCGGCCTGCACTCGCGTGACAACGGACGCCTGCTCGCCGCGCTCGAGGATCTGCGCGATCTCGGCAATACCGTCCTTGTCGTGGAGCATGACGAAGAGACCATCCGCCGCGCCGACTACGTGATCGATCTTGGCCCGGGCGCCGGACGACACGGAGGCGCTCTGGTCGCGAGCGGAACGCCGGCCCAAATCATGGATGAGCCCGCGTCTCTAACCGGGGCCTACATTTCGGGACGCCAGCGTATCGCCATGTTGCCCCAGCGCCGTAGCCCCAACGGCAAGGCAATCACGATTCTGGGCGCGCGCCAGAATAATCTTAAAAATCTCGATGTCGCCTTCCCTCTCGGGGTAATGACAGTCGTCACGGGCGTCTCCGGCTCCGGCAAGTCAACCCTCGTAAACGACATTCTTTACCGCGCTCTGGCCCGCCAGCTCTATCGCTCGCGCGAAGAACCCGGCACGCACAAATCAATCACCGGCAGCGAGTTCATCGATAAAGTGATCCGCATCGACCAGTCGCCCATCGGCCGCACTCCACGTTCAAATCCCGCGACCTACACTGGAATCTTTTCGCTGGTGCGCGACATCTTCGCAATGCTGCCCGAATCCCGCGAGCGCGGCTACAAGCCCGGCCGCTTCTCCTTCAACGTCTCCGGCGGACGCTGCGAAGCCTGCCAGGGTGAAGGCCAGCGCCGCATCGAAATGAATTTTCTGCCCGACGTTTACGTGCAATGCGAACTCTGCGGCGGTCATCGCTACAATCGCGAAACGCTGTCGGTCTGCTACAACGGATATTCGATCGCGAACCTGCTCGAAATGCCGGTATCAGACGTGCTGCAAATTCTGCAAAACATTCCACAGGTCCGGCAAAAACTGCAAACGCTGGTCGATGTCGGCCTGGGATACATTCATCTCGGTCAATCTGCCGTCACGCTTTCGGGAGGCGAAGCCCAGCGCATCAAGCTGGCCCGCGAACTAAGCAAGCGCCAGACCGGCAAGACTCTGTACCTGCTCGACGAACCCACAACTGGCCTGCATTTCGACGACGTGCGCAAACTGCTCGACGTGCTGCATCGCCTGACCGATCTCGGCAACACGGTGATCATCATCGAGCACAACATGGACGTAATTCGCAACGCCGACTGGATTCTCGACCTCGGCCCCGAAGGCGGAGAAGAAGGCGGCCGCATCGTTGCGCAAGGAACCCCCGAGCAAGTCGCGCGCATCAAAAAGTCGTACACTGGCCAGGAGTTGGCTTCCTACTTCAACGGCTCAACGAACGTGTCCGCAATGAATGGTTCCACCGTGAACGGCTCCCAAATTAACGGCTCAACCAAGCGCGCCTCTTCCGAAACAGCTCAGCAGGAATCCGCGTGAGCGCATTTCCTGAAGATCCATCTCCCGTCCAGCCATCGGAGCCGCGGCCGGATGAGTCAGGTGGCGCGTCCGGCGGCGAGCGCGAGGACGGACAGCACCCGCTGGTGGTGCTAAGCACTGCGCCGCCACCAAACCCGGAAATTATCCCCTTCGGACAGGGGATTCTCCCCGCAGCTCCACAAATTGAAGCGCCTCGCGACCCCGCCTGGACCGCCCTCGACCTTGTTCGCCTCGTTGTTCTAACCATCGTGGCGCTCATTGCCGGGGTCTTCGCCGTAGTATTGATCGCGCGCTTCTGGATCTATCCTCATTCCAACATCGGCGAGATCGCGCGCATTCCACTGGTGGCGGTCGCGGGGCAGGGCCTGGCGTATCTGCTCGTATTCGCCTACATGTATATCCTGGTCACCCGCGAGCGCCGTCGTCCCGATTTTCTCAATGCCATTCACTGGAACTGGCCCTCGTCGCCGGGCGTTTATGTGCTCATCGGAGTCGTGCTTTCATTCGCCCTGCAGATTCTCGCCAGCCGTTTGCCGATCCCGAAAAATCTGCCCATCGATACCTTCTTCAGCACGCCATCGGAGGCATGGGTGCTCACCATTTTCGGTATCACGCTCGCTCCGCTCATGGAAGAAATGTTCTTCCGCGGCTTCCTCTACCCAGTGCTGGCGCGCGGAATCGGGGTGACCGCAGCCATCGTCATTACAGGATTTACCTTCGCACTCCTTCATGGCTCGCAACTCATGTATTCCTGGGGTCCGGTGCTCGTGATCTTTCTGGTTGGCATCGTCCTGACCATAGTGCGAGCCCGCAAGAATTCTGTGGCAGCTGGGCTCATCGTCCATGTTGCCTACAACGGAACGATCTCCGCACTGATGTTCTATGCGACGGACGGATTCCGGCATCTGGAAAAACTCAACCTCCAGTAAGGTTTCCTGCGTGGATCTTCGTGTCCTCTCTCGAAAATAGAGTGTGTCGAAAACGGAAAATCGACGACTCGGGATATTCCTGCTCGGTGGTAAGCCTCGCCCCTCCTGGTCAACTTCCTGGCGGACGCTTCCTGGCCGGCGCTTTTGCAGATTGAGCCGCTACCAGCGATTCTCCTTCTTTTTTCATCACATTTTTCCCGTAACCACCATCACAGACCCGCGCCAAAACCGGTGCGACAATCATTCGACACTGCACCACCCAGAACTGCGCCCGTCTCCAGAGACCGGCGCAATCGTCCGTCTTAAGTCAGGGTCCCCGCTCTTTGAAAACGGAAAGAAACAGCGCCAAAAGCAAACGCCGAAAATTGCCAAAACCTCCCAAGCCCGCGGAAAACCAGTCGTAACTCCAATCGTTTGAATACTTTGCCTCTAACAGTTTTATTATCAATAATTTAACTGTTTTTAGGGGAGGGGGGGTACCCCCCCTTTTTTCCAATTCTCACTCCGCCTCCAACAATCATCTATTTTAAAATCATAGCCTTAGGGCCAATGGAGCAGTCATAATGGCTCTCTCAAAATAGCGCGTTTCGGCGCGGACAACTAATGACTCAGGATTTTCGTGCTCGGTCGTGAGCAGCCCTGCTCATGGTCAACTTCATGGTTGAGTTTGGCGCAAGTTGGGCCGCAGTGTCGCCGGTGGCTGGCTACTGGCAACTGCTGTTATCGTAGAAATTCATGTCCAGCGCGCGCCAGGAACTCCTTAAGATGCTCGCCATAAAATCTTTCCGCCTGGGCGAGTTCAAGCTTTCATCGGGCGCAACCAGCGACTACTACATTGACTGTCGCACGACCACTCTCGACGCGCGCGGCAGCCAACTGGTCGGCCAGGTATTTCTGGAAGAAATTCGCGAGCAAGGCTGGGAACCGCGCGCCATCGGCGGACTAACCATGGGCGCCGACCCAATTGTTGTCGCGGTGGCCGTGACCAGCGGCACGCTCCACGGTTTTCTGGTCCGCAAATCCGAGAAGCAGCACGGCACCGGCCAGCGCATCGAAGGCTTCCGCGATGCGGGCGCGCCGGTCGTGATCGTCGACGACGTTTGCACCACGGGAGCTTCAACCATCGACGCCATCGAAGCCGCCCGCGCCTTCGGTTTTGAAGTAGTGGGCGCGATGTGCCTCGTCGAACGACAGGATGCGCATGGGCGTCCCAACGTAGAGAAAGCCGCGGCACCCGCGCCGTTCATTTCGATCTTCACCGCGAACGATGTGCGCAAAGAACATCTGTCCGCGAACAGCGCGTAGTGCAACTTGCGAACGACGAACTCAATGATCCCCGACGGATTCACCGACCTCGCTCCAGGAAAAGTTGCGTCGGTAGTGACTTTCCTGGAAATGCGCGAACGCCCTTCGCTGGACGAGAGTTCACCTAATCTTGTTCCGCAAAACAACATCCGCTTGCGCCCAGTGCGAACTCCCGACCTCAATTGGTATCGCGCTCTCTACCGGCGCGCCGGCGCGCTGTGGCTATGGTTCAGCCGTCTGGAGATGAACGACGAGCAACTGGCCGGGGTGTTGAACCGCGCCACCAACGAGTTGTTCATTGCGGAACATGAAGGAAGCGAGATCGGCATGGCTGAACTGGACCGTTCGCAGCCACCGGATGTGGAGATTACATTCTTCGGCCTGTTTCCGGAGGCGATCGGCAAGCGTCTAGGACGCCCGTTCATGACCGCAGTGCTCGAGCGAGCGTGGAATAATTCGGCAGCGCGCGTCTGGCTGCATACTTGTAATCTGGACGCTCCAGCCGCCCTGTCCTTCTATTTGAAATGCGGATTTCGCCCCTACAAGCAGGCGATAGAAGTGGCGGACGACCCGCGTATCCGCGGAATTTTGCCGGAGGGCACCGCGCCGCACGTTCCGATTATCCGTTAATCTAAAAGCTGGGTACCAACTAAAAGCGAAGGGCGGACGACGGACGACTGCCGACCGACCACAAATGGCATGATTGAAACTCTCCAATGGACCGACCGCGGCGTCGTCTTCATCGACCAGACGAAGCTGCCCACCGAAGAAGTGTATGTAACCTGCACCACTCACGAGCAGGTCGCCGACGTGATCCGCAACATGGTCGTCCGCGGAGCGCCTGCCATTGGCGTGGCCGCCGGCATGGGAATCGCGCTTGGAGTAAAAAATTCGAAAGCCGAAAACAGCGGAGCGCTCAAAAAAGAATTCGATGAGATCTGTGAAACCATCCGCCAGACCCGCCCCACCGCCGTCAATCTCTTCTGGGCGATTCGCCGCATGCAGGAGAAATTCGAAAACCTCCGCGTCCGCCCAATCCCGCAAATCAAGCAGGCGATCGTCGAAGAAGCGCGGCGCATGCACGCCGAAGATATCGCGGCCAACCAAGCTATGGGCCGCCACGGCGCAACGCTCATGCCCGCGAGCGGTGGGGTCCTAACCCACTGCAACGCCGGAGCACTAGCCACCGCCGGTTACGGTACGGCGCTCGGTGTCATCCGTGCGGCGGTCGAGCAGGGCAAAAAAATCCACGTCTATGCCGACGAAACGCGTCCATTCCTGCAAGGCTCGCGTCTCACCGCATGGGAACTGATGAAAGACGGAATTCCAACGACCGTTATTTCCGACAACATGGCGGGCGCCATGATGAGCCAGGGCAAGATCAAAGCCATCGTGGTAGGCGCCGACCGAATCGCCGCCAACGGCGATGTCGCCAACAAGATCGGAACCTACACGGTTGCGGTGCTTGCCAAAGAGCATGGCATTCCGTTCTACGTGGCCGCACCAATTTCGACGGTCGATCTCGAAACGCCGGATGGCAGCAAGATTCCCATCGAGCAGCGCAATGCCCGCGAAGTCACGCATATTGCCGGAAAGCAGATGACCCCAGACGGAGTGCAAATCGAAAACCCGGCCTTCGATGTAACACCGGCAAAGTTTGTAACGGCGATCATCACCGATCGCGGAATTGCCCGCGCACCATACGAGCAGGCCCTGCGTGAATTGTCCGAAAAAGTGTCGTAGAGACGCGGCCTGGCGCGTCTCTCTCTCGCTCGCGCCTCGGGTCAGGAAGCGGTGCAATAACCAAAGCAGTGCATCCAATCCCTAAATGCCAACGATCACGCAATCACAACTCAGCTTCGAGAGTGGCAGCAAGCCGATCCGCATCGACCGCTTCATTCCCGACTCCAACGGAACTTCCCTGCCCACCGTCATCGCGCTCCACGGCGCGGGCGGCGACGCCACGGGATCGGAAAGATTCGCTGCGCAGCTGGCCGAACAAGGCTTCGCCGTTTACGTTCTCCACTACTTTGACCGCACCGGTACGCAATCCGCCGACAAGCCCACCATCCTTCGCAATTTTCCGGTCTGGATGAAGACGCTCTGGGATGCAATCAGTTTCGTCGAAAAGCAACCAAGCGTAGATCGCGAGCGCATCGCGCTTCTCGGCTTCTCGCTCGGCGCCTATCTTTCGCTCGCCAATTCCACAATCGACGGCCGCGTCAAAGCGGTGGTCGAGTTCTTCGGCGGCCTCCCGCGCGAGATGAAGCTTTTTATGCGCCGCCTGTGTCCCACTCTGATCCTGCATGGCGAGGCCGATCTAACGGTCCCAGTTGCAGAGGCGTACGACCTTCAACAACTGTTCGAGAAAAAAGGTATTCCCTACGAAATCAAAATCTATCCTGGCGAAGGTCACGGTTTCGAAAACGAAATCTGGCGAGACGCCGGCCTGCGCACTCTGAAATTCCTGCAAAAGCATCTGGCCGAATAGATTGGGGACGCGGGCGCCTTGCCGTGCGGGCATGAATGCCGCGGAGAAGGAGATCACTGAACTTTCGCGGTGCGATTCCGTATCATCCCATAGAGAGGTTTCCCCATGTTCGCATTTCTGCTCTGGTGCGTGTTGTTCGTTCTCTGCTGGCCGCTGGCATTATTCGCACTGATCATCTACCCGTTCGTGTGGCTTTTCCTATTGCCGTTTCGCCTGCTCGGAATTGCCGTTCATGGAGTGCTGGCGTTGGTGAGAGAGCTTTTCCTGCTCCCGGTGCGCTTGATGCGAGCGCCGTTTCGCGTTTGACGGTTTCCGCAAACCCGGAACCGGACTGCTTTAGCTCTCCATCGATTTCAGGATAGGGCTGACGATCAGCTTCGCCTCGGTGGTGCGCTGAACGTCATCAACCGTCAATCCGGGCGCAATCTCTTCCAGCAGCAGACCCTCAGGCGTGACTCGGATGTAAGCCATTTCGGTCACAATCGTGTCCACAACCTTCACGCCGGTTAGAGGAAGCGTGCACTTCTTCAGAATTTTCGGCTGCCCGTCTTTGGTGGCGTGTTCCATCGCGATGATAACGCGGCGCGCGCCGGCAACCAGGTCCATCGCGCCACCCATGCCTTTGACCATTTTCCCCGGGATCATCCAGTTGGCCAGATTGCCACCCTCGTCAACTTCCATCGCGCCCAGCACACTGAGGTCGACATGCCCTCCGCGAATCATCGCGAAGGAATCCGAACTCGAGAAGTAGGCTGTGCCCGGCAGTTCGCTGACCGTTTCCTTGCCGGCATTGATCAAATCAGCATCTTCGGTCCCCTCCATCGGATAGGGGCCGATGCCGAGCATTCCGTTCTCGCTCTGGAGAATCACGTCCATTCCGGACGGAACGTAGTTGGCGATCAGCGTCGGCATGCCGATACCGAGGTTGACGTAAAATCCGTCCCGCAGTTCGCGCGCGATGCGCTTCACAATACGGTCGCGTTTTTCGAGGTCTTTGCTGGGCCTGGTATCAGTCGGCATAGATTTCTCTTGGACAGATGTCGCCGGTCGGCTGTCATCGGTCGTCCGGGAAGTACTGGCGATCGCAGTTAATCGGAATCCCCGAAGACCGACGACTAACGACCTGCGCCTAGCTACTCGCAGCTGCTTTTCTCACCGTGCGTTTCTCAATTCTCTTCTCAAACACTTTGCCCTGAAAAATTCTATTCACGTAAACGCTGGGCGTGTGCACCATGTCGGGGTCGAGTTCTCCGGGCTGCACCAAGTGCTCAACTTCCGCGATCGTCACCCTAGCCGCCGTCGCCATCATGGGATTAAAATTGCGCGCCGTTTTGCGATAGACGAGGTTGCCCCAGGTATCGCCCTTCCATGCCTTGACGAAAGCGAAGTCGGCTTTGAGCGCACGCTCCATGATGTAGGTGCGCCCGTCGAATTCGCGAGCTTCTTTGCCATCGGCCACCACCGTGCCGACGCCCGTGGGAGTGAAGAACGCCGGAATGCCCGCGCCGCCCGCGCGAATTCGTTCGGAAAAAGTTCCTTGCGGGACGAGGTCAAGTTGCACTCGGCCATCGAGCACCATCGCTTCCAGCAGCTTGTTTTCGCCGACATAAGTGCCAATGTGGCGCTTGATCTGGCCGTTCGCGAGCAACACGCCCACGCCCGCTCCATCAACGCCGGCGTTATTGCTGATGGTGGTAAGGTTCTTAACGCCCTTAGCGGCAAGCGCGCGGAGAAGATTCTCAGGATTGCCGCAGAGACCGAACCCGCCGATCATGATGCTGGCTCCGTCGAAAACGTCCTGAATGGCCTCTTCGGCGCTGGCGACAACCTTGTGCATGGCGAGGAAATTGTAAATGAAAGCAGCTGCCTGCCGCGAGTCAAGGTAGGCGCGAGCATCGAGTCGCGAGTCGTCGCGGGCCTCGAGCCCAAAAAAAGGTCAGATTGCGGGCTCGCGGCTCGTCACGCGCGGCTTTATTCCTTCAATTTGACTTCTGACTTTTGACTTTTCTCAGCTCGTGCGCTAATTCGAATTCAGCCGCCAGCTCGCGGCCACCGAGATTCTCACGGATGTGAGCGAGTCGCTGTTCGAGCTTGTGCAGAGCATCGGCGAGATTTTTCTTATTCGTGATAGCGATGTCACGCCACATGGAATAAGGCGAGCCCGAAATTCGCGTCAGATCGCGCAGCGCGCGGCCACCGATGTCGAGGAGCGGAGCGTCCGGGCCGAACTCGTCTACGAGTGTTGCGGCCAGCGCGGTTGAAATCATCTGCGGTAGATGGCTGATCCAGGCGCAGAAGCGGTCGTGTTCGGCGGGATCGAGGAAAGCAACCCGCGCGCCAATTTTCTCGACGCAGTGGACGAATTCTCCACAGAGCCCAGCCTGCGGATTCTGCCGCGGCAGGGGAGTAAAGAGCCAAGCGGCGCCTTCAAACAAAGTGGCGTCGGCGAACTCGACTCCCGCGTGCTCCTTCCCGGCCATCGGATGCCCGGCGAGAAAACGCTGTCCGGCAGTTCGGCCAAAAGACTTCGCGGCGCGCTGGACAATCTCCGCTTTAGTGCTGCCTACGTCAGTAACGAGCGTGCGTGCGGGAAGAGTAGGACCAAGCCGCTCGATGAGATCGATGATGGTAATCACAGGCGTGGCGAGCACGACGAGATCGCTGCCGCGCACCGCTTCACCGACGCTCGTGGTGCCCTTTTCGATCGCACCGCAATCCTTGGCGCGCTTCACTACAGGAGCCCGATCGCAGCCAATGACGCGGCCAGCAAGACGGCGCTTGCGAAGAGCAAGGCCGAGCGAGCCTCCAATTAAGCCTGTGCCGATGATGGTGACTTGCTTGAAGGGCATGGTAGACGTCGTCAGTCGTTAGTCGGCGGTCGTCAGGCGTCCGCCTTGGTCGCTGACGACTGCCGACCAACGACCGACGACAATTACCGCGACACAGTTTACGCGATTGTGCGTCCGACCGCCGGGGCGATCATGCGAATCTCTTCCATGAGTTTGGCGAATTGCTCCGGGTATAGCGACTGCGCGCCATCCGAAAGCGCCTTGTCGGGCTGCGGATGGACTTCAATCAGTAGCGCATCGGCCCCAGCGGCCACCGAAGCCCGCGCCATGGGCGCAACTTTATCGCGGCGCCCCGTGCCATGCGAAGGGTCCGCTGTCATCGGCAAGTGCGACAGCTTGTGAATAATCGGAATGGCGGAAATATCCATGGTGTTGCGCGTGTAAGTTTCAAAAGTGCGGATGCCGCGCTCGCAAAGAATGATTTCGTAGTTGCCGCCCGCCAACAAGTATTCGGCGGAACATAAAAGCTCTTCAAAGGTGGCGGCAATGCCGCGCTTGAGGAGCACGGGCTTACGAACCTTGCCCAGTTCGCGCAGCAGGTTGAAGTTTTGCATGTTGCGCGCGCCCACCTGAAAGATGTCGATGTAGGGCAGCATCAGTTCGATCTGGGAAATCTCCATGACCTCACTGATCACGAGAAGATGGAAGCGGTCCCCGGCCTCGCGCAGAAGTTTGAGTCCTTCCAGACCGAGCCCCTGGAAAGAATAAGGAGATGAGCGCGGCTTGAACGCGCCGCCGCGCAGCACGCGCGCTCCCGCTTGCGAAATCTGCTCAGAAACCTTGAAGAGTTGATCGCGCGATTCCACCGAGCACGGACCGGCCATAACAATAATATTTTTGCCGCCGATCTCTAAGCCGTTAGCAAACTTGACGACCGTCCCCTCAGGACGGAAGTTGCGCCCGGCGAGCCGGTAGGGCGACGTGATGCGGTGCACTTCCTGCACCCCGGGCAGCATTTCGACTTCACGCGTGTCGAAATCGGTGCGCGTGCCCACACCGCCGAGCACCGTCTTAAGCGCTCCGGTGGAGCGGTGAACTTCAAACCCCATCTGGACCAGTTGATCGATCACATGCTGGATCTGATCTTCACTGGCGGAATCTAGCATCGCTACAATCATGAGTTAGCTCTTCTTACTATTCCATGCGATTGTCATCATCAACCAAAAACCTGTCATCCTGCGCGAAGCGAAGGATCTCATTCTTCTCCGCTCCATGAGTGGCTATCAGCCTTGAAATTACGATCCAATTTCTGTCTCGTGCCCGCCTGGCGAGGCATCGGGAACAATCTCGTGCTTCTGAATGCTACGCATCACATCCATGATGCGCTCATAAATCTGCGCCAGATCGCGCGCCGCGAGCGGACCCCGGCTTTCCCGCTGCACATTGGCGATCACTTCCCTTTCGCGCTCGGGCTCATAGATCGGCAAATTCGTATTGCGCTTCAGCCTGCCAATCTCGACGGCGGCATTTGCGCGCTCGTTGAGCAGGGCCGCCAGTTGGCGATCCAGAGCATCGATTTTCCTGCGCCAATCGGAAATGTCCATGGAAAACAGTTCCCAGTTCCCGGTTGTCAGTTCTCACTCAGGCTTGGAAACACCAATCCCGGTTCATAGAAACTCGAATCCGGATAATTATTTTCTTGCTGGAAGCTGAGAGCTGACGGCTGTGAGCTGCCCTATGAATTCTGCCACAGACGCCGCTTCCCGTGCGGGATTTTGTTCGATGACGTGAACAATGGCGCTCCCGACGACGGCAGCATCAGCAAATTTGCCTACAGCGGCGAACTGTTCGGACGTGGAAATTCCAAAGCCGACCGCGACCGGAAGCCTGGAGAATCGGCGAATACGCTTGACCAGACCGCGCGCGTCGGAGGACACCTGCTGGCGCTCGCCAGTGACTCCGGTCCGCGAGATCGCATAGATAAAGCCGGTAGAGACAGCAGCGATCTGCTTGAGCCGCTGGTCGGTCGAAGTAGGCGCGGCCAGGAAAATGGTCGCCAAGTCGTTCTTGCGCGCCTCGCGCAGATATTCGCCTGCTTCTTCAATGGGGAGATCCGTGATGAGTGTGCCGTCGACTCCAGCCATGCGAGCAACGTGGCAGAACTTGGCGAGGCCCATACGCAGGATTGGATTGAGGTAGGAGAAGACGACCAGTCCGACAGATTGCGAATGCTCGCGAATCTCGGCGGCGAGTTTGAGGACGTGCTCAAGCGACGTTCCGTGCTTGAGGGCGCGCTCGCTGGCACGCTGGATTACAGGACCATCGGCGAGCGGATCGCTGAATGGAACGCCGAGTTCGATGACGCCTGCGCCGGCCTCGATGCCTGCGAGGATAACTTCTTTTGTTGTAGTGAGATCCGGGTCGCCGCAGGTGACGTAAGCGATGAGGGAGGGCTTATTTTCGAAGTGGAAGGGCACGGGAGCATTGTATGGCCGGGAGAAGATTTAAGAGAAGTATTGCAACCGCGCGGCGAATGACTTTCGCTGGGGCGAGCAGGCTTTGGGCGAATGTCTGGCGAATAACATGTTCTCCCAGGATGCGTGTCTCCGGCAAAGAAATAGCGAACAAAATAAATTTGGCATACGAATATGTATGTACGATTTCGTTAAGTCGTTCCTCGGCAACCGGTTAGCGGATTTTCCGGGGCCGAAAACGCGCTTGACAACATGTGATATGTGGCGGTGCTGGGCGCGTGCGCACCGGAGGGCGGTTTATTGGCTGGTTACCCGCTTTCAGGGCCGCGGTAAAACGGGGATGCCCAAGTTAGCGCGCAGAAAACGCGCGCGAACCGGGGGCACCCAGCGCACCGGCCCAGCAGCGGAGCGGTTCCCGTCGTTAATCGTTACGCTTGACGTAATGCATAACAAGTTGCTAGAATTGGACGGTGATTCTCGGCTATCGGGACAAGCGAACCAGGGATTTCGCGTCCGGGAAACGGGTCAAGGAGTTCTCGGGGTTCGAACGATCTGCGCTCCTGAAGCTCGACCGGTTGGAAGCAGCTACGTCGATTCGGGACCTCGCTGCACTCCCCGGCAACCGCTTCGAAGCCTTAGTTGGGGATCGCAAGGGCCAGTTCAGCATTCGCATTAACGATCAGTGGCGAATCTGTTTTGAGTGGGCGGACCGGGCACCTGGGCCGTCGAACGTGGAAATTGTTGACTATCACTAAGGAGCGACGAATGGCATTGACCCCTATCCATCCCGGCGAACACCTGGCCGAAGAACTGGAAACGCTTCATATGAGCGCGGCTGAGTTAGCGAGGAAGATCAGCGTCCCAACCAATCGTGTCACGCAAATCATGAACGGAACGCGTGCCATCACGGGCGACACTGCGCTGCGCCTCGCTCATTTTTTCGGGACAAGCGCGGAATTTTGGCTGAATTTGCAGAGTCTCTACGAGCTGCGGCTGGCACAAAAGAAGGCCGGGAAATCTATCGAGGGGCTGCCTCGGCTCGCAAGGCGGGATCTGGTGCGCGCATGAGGAAAAACGCTGCCCAAGCGGAGGTTGGACGGGGCACCCTCAAGATTGATCGAACGCTACGCCGGGCCACTCGGAGTTATCGCCTAACTTCCTAAGTTCCAGAATGATCTCGCGCAACTGATTTTTGCGCTCTTCGTCCAGTTTGGCCCATTCTTCTGGGAGGCCAACTTTCATGGACCTGCGATGAAAATCCTGCAACTAAGGATCCCGAATGGGTTGCATTTCAAAATCGTCAACATCCCATCCGTGAGAGTGGCCATTCAGTAAATCTTCCATCTGATCGGCAAGAGGTTGTGGTGTTGGATCTTTGGCGAATCGGCGATTCAGCCACAAAACCGCAAATCCGATTAAAACGAAAGCAAATAGCCACTTCGCCCTTGGATACAGCACAAGTGCCAAGAACGGTCCGATAACCGACATTAAGCAGCCGAGGCTGGATGCGCATTTGACGACTCTCTTCATCTGGTTATACGTCGTCTTCAGTCGAAGACTAACCCAGCTTGAGGTTCTCGCGCATAATCCCTATATCTTTGTCGCCGCGGCCTGAGATGTTCACAATCACCACCTCCGACTTCTTCATCTTCGGCGCCCGCTTGATGACCTCAGCTACGGCATGAGCGGATTCTAGCGCAGGAATAATCCCTTCAGTGCGCGCTAGAAGTGTGGTCGCGGCAAGCGCTTCGGCGTCGGAAGCGGGGACGTACTCGGCGCGGCCGGTGTCGTGAAGTTCGGCGTGCTCGGGGCCGATTGACGGATAGTCCAGGCCCGCCGACACCGAATGCGTCAGCGCGATCTGGCCGGCTTTATCTTGGAGGACGTAGGAAAACGTTCCCTGCAATACGCCGGGCGATCCTCCTCGGAAACGTGCTGCGTGGTCGCCTAGAGATTCGCCTCGGCCTCCCGCCTCTACTCCGATCAGCTCAACTTTCTTATCTTTAATAAAGTCGTAGAAAATTCCGATGGAGTTTGAGCCTCCGCCTACGCAGGCGATGATCGCCTTCGGCAACTTGCCTTCGGCTTTGAGTATCTGCGCCCGCGCTTCGCGTCCGATCACGCGGTGGAAATCGCGGACCATGGTGGGATAGGGATGCGCGCCCAGTACGCTGCCCAGCAAATAATGCGTGGTGCGGACGTTGGTGACCCAGTCGCGCATGGCTTCGTTGATGGCGTCTTTGAGGGTGCGCGAGCCAGAGCTTACGCCGCGAACTTCGGCGCCTAGGAGCCTCATGCGGAAGACGTTGAGTTCCTGGCGGCGCATGTCTTCGGTGCCCATGTAGACTACGCACTCGAAACCTAGCAGCGCACACACTGTAGCGGTGGCGACTCCGTGCTGGCCGGCTCCGGTTTCGGCGATTACGCGGCGCTTGCCCATGCGCTCCACCAGCAACCCCTGTCCGAGGCAGTTGTTGATTTTGTGGGCGCCAGTGTGGAGGAGATCTTCGCGCTTGAGATAGATTTTTGCGCCGCCTAGTTTTTCCGTGAGGCGGCGGGCGAAGAAGAGCGGCGTCGGGCGGCCCGCGTAGGTTTTCAGGAGAAGATCGAGACGCTGCTGAAATTTCTTATCGCGTTTCGCTTTTTCATATTCGCGCTCCAGTTCCTGGAGCGCGGCCATCAGCGTTTCCGGGACGTAGCGGCCGCCGTAGACACCGAAGCGGCCGGGGACGCTCGCGGGCTTCGCTCCGTTTGCGCTCCGCGCCGCGGACTTCGAAACCTCGCCCCGACTTTTAGGAATTGAAATTGCCGTCGCCATCAATTCGCCTCGTCAGCGGCTTCAACAGCACGCACGGCCTGGATGAAGGCGCGGACTTTTTTCGGATCTTTCAGACCGGGCGCTCGTTCGACTCCAGTCGAAACGTCGACGCCCCAGGGATGCAGCTTGTGAATCGCATCCTCGACATTTCCGGGATGCAATCCGCCCGCGACGATCAGCTTGCTGATGCTGTTGATTACGCCCGCCCAGGGTTGCACGCGTTCCCAGTCGAAAGTTTTGCCGGTACCACCTATCTTCCCGGCAGTCGAGGAATCAAGCAGCACGCCCGAAACGACACCGGGGCGGAAGCCGTGAGTCTCGCAGAAAAGGTCTCCGTTTTTGGCGACGTGAATTTTGTGGACGCGTTTGCCCTTGTAAGCCTCGTCGGGCTCGACCAGGCCTTCGGCGACCGGGTCCCAATTGACGGGCTCTTCCGCGGGCTTGTCGAAAATCTGCGCAGCGAAGGAGCGAAAAATTGTCGGGCGGCAGGCTCCATTAGCGAGCGCGCTGAAAAGCGACTGGGAAAACTGCTTGTCTTCGTGGCCGTGCAACTGCACGGCGTTAAGGCCCGCGAGCTTAACCGTATCGCGCACCTGCTCGACCGTCTGATTCACGAAGACGCCAACTTTCTGGATGCGCGGCGGTACTTTCCTGGTGATGGCCTGCACCGCTTCAGGCGTCACGTTCCTGGGACTCTTCGGATAGAACACGAAGCCGATCGCGTTCGCGCCCGCATCGATGGCGGCGAGCGCGTCGTCGAGGTTCGTGATCCCGCAGATCTTGATCCAGGTCATAAAAGGCAGCTACGAGCTACGAGCCTCGAGCTTCGAGCTCAAACTCTCTGGCTTTGAAACGCCGGTTGCTTCCGGTTCCGCTTCTTCAATCAATTTCGCCAGCGCCTCGCCCGGGCGCTCGTGCTTCATCAGCGACTCGCCGATCAGAAAAGCATCGTATCCGGCGGCTTTCAGGCGCGCTATGTCTGCGCCGGAATGGATTCCGCTTTCGGCCACGCGAAGGCATCCGCTGGGAATTCTTTCGCCCAGACTGAGCGCAGTATCGAGCGTGACTTTAAATGTGCGCAGATCGCGGCTGTTGATGCCAATCAGATTGCAGCCAGCGTCCAGGGCGCGCCGGAGTTCGACCTCGTCATGTGCTTCGCACAACACGTCGAGTCCGTGCGACCCTGCGCGGCGCGCCAGGCCGACCAGTTCTTCCTGGCTCAGGGCGGCGACAATCAGCAGCACGGCATCGGCCGAGTAAGCGCGCGCTTCCACAATTTGAAATTCGTCGACGATGAAATCTTTGCGCAGGCATGGCAGCGAGGTCGCCGCCGAAGCCGCCCGCAGATAATCGAGCGAGCCCTGGAAGAACTGTTCGTCGGTCAGAACGGAAAGCGCAGCGGCGCCGGAGAGCTCAAGTTCGCGGGCCAGCGCGGCGGGGTGAAACTCGGCGCGGATCAAGCCTTTCGACGGAGATGCCTTTTTCAGTTCAGCGATAATCGCTATGCCGTCTCCGGCGCGCCGCTGCAAGCGCCCGCGAAATCCGCGCGGTACGTGTTGCTCCGCCGCGCGCTCAAGCGCGCGCAGATCCACGCTGTGCCGCCGCTGCAACAGGCGCTGGCGCGTGGCCGCGAGAATCGATTCGAGGGTGGCTGGCATGAACGCAAATGCAATTATACGGAAGGGCGCGGGAATGAGCGCGGTACCTAGAGTAATTGCAGGTGCGCAAGTAGCGCGGCTTACAGTTGTGCGAGAATTGCTCAGTAGATTGGCTGTTTAGGGGCCCGTAGCTCAAGTGGATAGAGCATCGGATTTCTAATCCGAGGGTTGGGGGTTCGATTCCCTCCGGGCCTACCAGAATTGCAGAGGTCAGAGGTCAGAGGTCAGAGGTCAGATTGCAGAGGTAAGAGCCTTGGGTGCAGACACGGTGCTGGGAGTCGAGGGTTTTTACCTCTGCAATCTGACCTCTTACTTCTGCAATGTCTTTACCCCTTCGTCTTCGGCCTCATCATCTGCCATTCCCGGTCGGTGAGGGAGCGGCCGAGAGCGGTGAATTCGCCAGCGCCTTGCAACCATTCGCCGCCATCCATGGTTACGACCTCGCCGTTGATGTATCCCGAACCGTCGCTCACCAGGAACGCGGCCAGGTTGGCGAACTCTTCCACCGTTCCAAAGCGTCCCAGCGGATTGCGCTTCTTCGCCTCGACTTCCAGTTCGGGGCGGGGCAGGAGGCGCGAAAACGCGCCTTCGGTCGGAATGGGCCCGGGAGCAATGGCGTTCATGCGAATGCCGCGATCTCCCCATTCGACTGCCAGACTCCGCGTCAGCGCCTGTACCCCAGCTTTGGCGACAGCCGATGGAGCAACGTATGCGGAACCTGTGGTCGTGTAAGTGGTCGTGATATTCAGCACGACGGCCTTGTGCTTTTCGGCGAGCCAACGCCGGCCGCACGCCAGAGTCATGTGCAGCGATCCCATGAGCACGATGCCGATCACCGATTGGAATGCGCCGAGAGACAGGTCTTCGGTACGGGCTAGAAAATTTCCCGCGGCATTGTTCATCAGCACATCGAGCGGGCCATCAGTCCAGATCGCGCCGATCATCTCTTCGACCGCGGCAGCGTCTCGCACATCGCAGCGCCGCGCATGAATGCATCCGCCGGTACGCTCGTGCAGTTCACGCTCGGTCGCAGCAAGGACATCTTCGCGGCGTCCGCAGATGTAGAGCGCGGCGCCAAGCTCGAGAAAGCGTTGGGCCGCAGCTTTGCCGAGGCCGGTGCCTCCGCCGGTAATGAGGATGCGCTTGTTGAGAAGGAGATCGCGGTTGAACATGGCAGGATTGTAAATGCTGCGGGACGGGATTCGTCGTTCGCGATTCGCTATTCGCGCGCGTTTATTCCGACACTCCGGTAGAGACGCGGCCTGCCGCGTCTCTGTGTGCGCCATTAGCGCACTGTCGGTCCAACGCCCATTTCGCATGTTGGGCGACAACCGGATCCGCATCTTGCGCCAACGCTCTCAGCGTCGGCACAAATTTCTCATCGCCGCTATTGCCCATGGCAATCACGGCATTCCTCCGCAGTCCAGAAAGCTTGGCGCGGCGCACGGGCGACCCACGAAACGTCGCTCGAAATTCCTCGGGCTGCATTTCCGCCAGCCATTCAAGCCGGGGATTCACCAACTCTGCACGCGGCTGGAATTCATCCGCCGCCGTAACTGGCGCCTTGCGATTCCAGGGGCAAACGTCCTGGCAGATGTCGCAGCCAAAGACATGACGCCCCATGCCAGCGCGTAGTTCCTCGGGAATCTCGCCGCGCTTTTCGATTGTGAGATATGAAATGCACAAACGCCCATCCAGTTCGCCGGGCGCAACAATGGCCTGGGTCGGACAAGCAGTGATGCAGCGCGTGCAAGTGCCGCAGCGATCGGGGGCGGGAAGATCGGCGGCCAGCTCCGTCAGTGATTTCGACCGACGTCAGTATCACGCCCAGAAACAGCCACGAACCTAGTTTCTGATTAATGATGCAGGTATTTTTTCCGATCCATCCAACGCCTGCGTACTTGGCGTAGACGCGTTCGACGAGCGGGCCGGTATCGACATAAGCGCGGGTTTGGAGCTGGTCGGCGGGCGTTGGTCGACTGTCGTCAGCTCGTTCAACGTCTCGGCGAGCCAATGCCTCATGCAGGCATGCTTCCACCATGCGCAGCCGGCGTATGACTGCGTCGTGATAATCTTCGCGGCACCACGCGTAGCGCGAAATCCAGCCTGTGCCGCTGTTCTCGGCCGCATCAACTTGAGTTGAATAAGGTTGGGCGGTGTTGTAGTTGATGGCGCAAACGATCACGCTGCGCGCCCAGGGAGCCACGTTTCGAAGATTCGCGCGCTTGAGATCGCCGGCCTCGTTGCGCGCTTCCATGTACTTCATTTCGCCGTGACGGCCGTCGGCGATCCACGAAGGAAAGACATTAAGCTCGCTAAAGTTGCGGACCGGAGCAATGCCGCAAAGTTCGAAGCCAGCGTCGCGCGCGAATTCTTTGACCCGAGCGGACAGTTCGGCTCCTCCCATGCACCCTCCATCCCCCAGCAAAGGCTACCACTTCCGTGTTTTCGCGGCTGCGAGGTTCAACCAAACATCAGCCTGTGACTCTCATCACATCTCGCTGTCACACGCCCACGTGACAATGGATTCGGGTCTTTACGGGAGCTATCCTTGTTCAAAATCGTCCATGCTGAGTTCATCGCTCCGGGAATCAAGCGGTTTACCATCGAAGCGCCGCGCATCGCGCGCAAGCAGCGGCCGGGGCAGTTCGTCATCGTCCGGATCAACGACACGGGCGAGCGCATTCCGCTCACCATCGAGCGCTCCGACCCCGAAAAAGGCACGGTCAACATTGTCGTGCAATCGATCGGCAAGACGACCAATCTTCTCAACTCGCTCGAAACCGGCGATAGCATTCTCGACATCGTGGGACCGCTCGGCAAGCCATCCGAGGTCAGGAACTTGGGCACGGTGGTCGTGATGGGCGGAGGCGTCGGCACCGCGATGGCATATCCGACCGCCGCCGCCATGAAGCGTGCCGGCAATCGTGTCATTACGATTCTGGGCGGACGTAATAAAGACCTCGTCATTCTCGAAAACGAAATGCGCGAAGTCAGCGACGCCCTCTTCGTCACCACCGACGACGGCAGTCACGGCGACAAAGGGCTGGTCACCGACAAACTGCGCCAACTGATCGAGAACGGCACCCGCATCGACGAAGTGCTGGCGGTCGGCCCGATCCCGATGATGCGGGCCGTCGCCGACATGACCCGCAAAGAGCGCATTCATACCATGGTCAGCCTCAATCCGATCATGATCGACGGCACCGGGATGTGCGGCGGCTGCCGGGTGCTGGTCGAAGGCAAAAGCGAATTCGCGTGCGTCGACGGACCCGAGTTCGACGCGCATCGTGTCGACTTCGCCGTCCTGGTGCAGCGGAACACGATGTATCGCGACGCCGAGAAGCAGTCGCTGGCGCTGCTGAAAGAAGAAGAGTCCAAGCGCGAATGCGAATACGAAAAGCGGAAAGCTGCGGCTCCGAGCGAAGCGCTCGATGACGTTTCGAGCAAGGTGGAAGTTGCCAGCGCGCTGGAGGGAAAGTAAATGCCGACGCCGCCGACCAAGTCGAACAATCCCGTCCCGAATAAAGAGCGCATCAAGATGCCGCGGCAGCACATGCCCGAGCAGCTTGCGCAAATTCGCAACAAGCAATTCACGGAAGTTAATCTCGGATACTCGGCCGAACTGGCGCGCCAGGAAGCGCTGCGCTGCCTGGAATGCGCCAAGCCAAGCTGTACGCGCGATTGCCCGGTCGGCGTGAAAGTCAAAGATTTTGTGCAACTGATTGTCGACGGCGACTTCATGGGAGCGGCCGCGAAGATTCGCGAAGATAACGTCCTGCCGGCCATCACCGGGCGCGTTTGCCCGCAGGAAGATCACTGCGAAGGCGCATGCCTGCTTTGCAAAAAGGGCGAATCGCTCGGCATTGGCTACCTGGAGCGCTTCGTCGCTGACTATGAGCAGCAACACTTCGATCCGACAACCATCGTCAAGGCACCGCCAACCGGCAAGAAAGTTGCCATCGTGGGCAGCGGGCCATCCGGCCTGACCGCCGCGGGAGACCTCGTACAGAAAGGCCACGAGGTCCATGTTTTCGAAGCGCTGCACGAAGTCGGCGGCGTGCTCGTCTACGGCATCCCGGAATTCCGCCTGCCGAAAAAGATCATTCGCGAACAAGTCGACATCATGCGCGCCATGGGCGTCGAGTTCGAAACCGACGTGGTCGTCGGCCGCACCGTCACCATTGACGAACTGCTCGAAGAAGAAGGTTACGACGCGGTATTCATCGGAACGGGCGCAGGCTTGCCGCAGTTCATGGGCATTCCAGGAGAGCATCTGAACGGCGTGTACTCGGCCAATGAATTTCTGACGCGCATCAACTTGATGCACGCCTACGAGTTCCCCAAGTTCGACGAGCCGATGGTCGACCTGCGCGGAAAAAATGTCGCCGTGATCGGTGGCGGCAATACCGCGCTTGACTCAATTCGCTCAGCGCTGCGTCTCGGCGCGGGAAAAGCTTTCATCCTTTATCGTCGCAGTGAAGACGAGATGCCGGCCCGCAAGGAAGAAGTAAAGCACGCGAGAGAAGAAGGGGTCGAGTTCCACGTGCTCACTGCGCCGCTCGAATTTGTCGACGACGGCAAAGGATGGCTGGCCGGCGCGCGCTGCCAGAAAATGGAACTCGGAGAGCCCGACGCCTCGGGCCGCCGGCGCCCCGTTCCGGTCGAAGGGTCCGAATACGTCGTTCCACTATCGGTCGCAGTGATCGCGATTGGAACGACTGCGAACCCGATCGTGCAAAGCACGACGCCCGGTCTCGCTACCACGAAGAAGGGTTACATTCAGGCGGACGAGACCAGCCAGAAGACATCGCGCAAAGGAGTATTCGCGGGCGGCGACATTGTGACCGGCGGGGCCACGGTAATTCTGGCGATGGGCGCGGGGCGAAGAGCCGCTGCCGGCATCCATGCATACCTGACTACGGGCGAGTGGTAGTTCCGAATTCGCGTTTCCGAATTGACGCTTCCGAATTCAAGCTGAGACGGCCGCGTACTCGACGCGATTCCGGCCTTTCTTCTTGGCTGAATACAAAGCCGTATCGGCCCGTCTGACCAGCGATTCCACTTCCTTGAGGCCCAGCGCACTCTGAGGCCGCGACTCCCAAAACTCATCGTTATCGCCTTCTTCGCGCCGTCTGAAACCACGGGCGTTCCGGCGATCAATTGGCGCAGTTCATTCGCCCGCTCCATCGCTGCCTTCAAGTCGCACGTAGGCAGCACCAGCAGAAACTCTTCACCTCCATATCGCCCAACGCCATCGTAGGGGCGGAGCTTCGACTGGAGCCGACGGGCAATCTCGCGCAGCGCCTCATCGCCAAAAAGATGGCCGCCGGTATCGTTCACCTTCTTAAAGTGGTCGATATCCGCCATAATCACGCTGAGCGGCTTGCGCTCTCTGCGCGAGCGCTCCAGTTCCCGCTCCAGGAGGTTGAAAATCTCCGCCCGATTCAGCAGTCCAGTGAGCGAATCGCGCGTCGCGGCTTCCCGCATCGACTCGCGCGCCGCGACCAGTTCCTGCTGCAGATCGAGAATGCGTTTCCCGACCAGCAGGCGCGCCTTGAGTTCCGCTTCGTCAAAGGGCTTGCGCAAATAGTCGTCGGCTCCGGCCTGGAGCGCATCCAGCATGTCCTGCCGCCCTTCTTTGCCGGTCAGCAGAATGATGTAAACGTAATGATCGGACGAACCCGCCGCTCGGATGCGTCCACATAGATCAACGCCTTCAGTGTCCGGCAACATGCCGTCCAGCAGAACCAGCTTGGGCGCTCCCGGCTGTTCCAGAATTTGCGAGGCCTCCGCGCCCGTTTGAGCCAGGATTGCCTCGAAGTCCCAGCTCTTCAGGTGCCCCCCAATCAATTGCCGGTAGACAGCGGAATCCTCGACCAGCAGAACCTGCATGTAGTGCCAACCTCCGGTCACTGCGCGTGAGAACATTTCCTATCTAACAGTCGCACCATCATACTGCTAACCCGCCCATCGTATTAACGTGATATTCAACGAACGTTCATCCGTTATTAACAATCCGGGTTTTACGATCAGTCTCGTACCAAAACAGCATCTTCCCGTGGAGCCTCGAGGTCGTGGTGTGAAAAAAACACCGCGAAATCGCGGTGTATCCAAATTATGAGCAGGCAAGTTGTCTAATCTTTTTGTTCCCAGGAGATTGAAAATGAAGCGTGTTTTAGCGTTAGCGCTGGCGATGGCGCTGGCGGGCAGCATATGCGCCGTGAACGCTCAGGAAGGCGCGGGCGCGCGCCAAGAGCCCCAGAAAAAAGAAGGCCGCTGTTCCGGCGGTTTCAACTCAACTCAACGAACTAAAAGAGGCAATCGAATCGCAACAGAAACAACTCCAGCAATTGAGCCAGGAGATCCAAAGCCGCGACCAGCACATCCAGCAACTCGAGCAACGGCTCGATCAGAGCCAGGCAGCGGCCGCCCAGGCGCAAGCCCGCGCGGAAGCGGCAGCTTCTCAAACCGCCGAGGAGGCGCAAACCGTTTCATCTCTCAAGAGCGATGTCACGGACCTGAAGTCGAACGCGACCGGCGTCGCCATGACTCTCCAGGAGACCCAGAAGACCCTGAAGGATCAGTTCGAGAGCCCGCTGGCCCTGCACTTCAAAGGCATCACCATCACGCCGGGCGGATTCCTGGCGGCAGAATCGGTGTATCGCAACCGCGCCCTGGGAGCGGACATCAACACTCCCTTTAACAGCCTGAATTTTCCTGGGAGCGGCCAGAATGACGTCTCCGAGTTCTTCTACTCCGGCCGTCAGTCGCGAGTTTCTATGCTGGCCGAAGGCAAATTGGATGGTCTGAAGATGACCGGATATGTCGAGGCCGACTTCCTGTCGGCGGGCGTCACTTCCAACAACAACCAGAGCAACAGCTACACGATGCGGCAGCGGCAAATCTGGGGACAAGTCGCTTCGCACGACTGGACCTTTACCGGCGGCCAGATGTGGAGCCTGGTAGCCGAAACCAAGAAGGGCTTGGACAACCGCAGTGAAGCCCTGCCCATGACGATCGACCCACAGTACACCGTCGGCTTCAGTTGGGCGCGCCAGGCGGGCGTCCGCGTTGTCCGGAACTTCAACAATCGCATCTGGCTGGGTGCTTCCATTGAAAATCCGCAGACCACCTTTGCGGCTCGCGGCAACAAGAGCAACTTCGCCTTTGGGGGCGCCGGCAACGGCGGCGGTCTGTACAACTCAACCACCAACTACTCGTTTAATGCGACGCCCGATTTCGTCATCAAGGCTGCCTTTGAGCCCGGTTTCGGCCACTACGAAATCTTCGCCATCGGCAGCCGCTTCCGCGATCGCGTCTATCCCTGCGCAGAAACAGGCGGCTCGGATCCGATCTGCGGCGGGACTGGCTACGCCGCAAACGCGAACGGCGCCTACAACGCCTCCGTCAACGGCGGCGGCATAGGAGCCAATGCTCGCGTCACCGTCGCCAAGCACTTCGACTTCGGGCTGCATGCGCTCGAAGGCAAGGGCATTGGCCGTTATGGCACCAGCGGCCTTCCGGATGCAACCGTAAACCCCGATGGCACGCTCGCACCCCTGCGCAGCTATCAAGGTTTAGCCACCCTCGAGTTTCACTACCCACGGTTCGATATCTACATGAACGGTGGCGAGGAATACGTGAAACGCCGTTGGGCGGTGGATCCAATATCCGGAAACGTTGTGGGCTATGGCGCTCCGAGCCAGACTACGGCTGGCTGCTACTCGGAAACCGTTCCTGGCTCCGGCTCCGGCTTCGGATTTGGCGGGCTGACGAACTGCAACGCCGACACCCAGAGCCTGATCGAAGGCTCGTTCGGCTTCTGGATCAAGCTGCATTCGGGTCCCAAGGGCCGCTTACAGTTTGGCCCGCAGTATTCCTACGTGTCTCGTAATGCGTGGGCAGGGACGTTTGCCACCTCACCGGCGACACTCACCAGTGCGCCGCACGGTATCGACAACCTGTTCCTGACTTCATTCCGGTACTACCTGCCGTAAGCACCACCGGCGCAAGCGCCGGGCTGGACACTCCTCGCTTCCGGGGTCTGCACTCTGACCCCGGCGCGAGGAGTTTTTATTTGGCGAAAGGACAGACGGCAGGACGAATATCTGTACGGGATTGGAACATAGCTCAGGGACGGAACGTAGTTCAGGCAGGGCCCGAGTCGGGGGCAGGCCCCCTCTCTACCATGAATGGTTGTGATACGAAACGCGATTTGTCGTCACTACTCTAAAAGCTGCTTCCATTTTGGCGACGTTCCAAGGGGCTAGGAGCATCGGGGAATCTATGTCGCTGCGAGTAAATTCCGGGGTATACTCACAGCTACCTGGAGTGCTGGTTCTCGAACTCCCCATCGAAAACCTGAGGCTAAATTGCGCTTTCGGCATGGGAACGATGCGCACTCCCGTGTCGGCTCTTCCGGTCCCGGGCAATCCCAATGGATGAGCGCGATCACAAGGGCGACGATTCCGATAGCCCTACCCTGCACAACACGCGTTTGCCCAGCCGGGATTGGACGGCCGCGGCCGCGCAAACGCCTCCTCCGCCTTCGAAATGGCCGAAATTCGACCCTCCTCTACCGGGAGAACACGATTCCGACAGCCCGACTTTGCCCCATGGGACGCCGATTCCGGGCGCCACGCAGGCGATGCCATACATCCGGCAGCGGCCGCCTGTAACTCCCAGTCCGAGTCTTTCAAGCATCTCCGCGTTTCAGACCCTCCAGCCCGGTGTCTTATTTGGGGGGCGTTATGAAATTCAGGGAGTTCTCGGCCAGGGCGGAATGGGAGCGGTCTATAAGGCTCGCGACCGCGAGTTGGACCGACTGATTGCACTCAAGGTCATCCGCCCCGAACTCGCGACCGACCCGTCAATTCTCCAGCGCTTCAAACAAGAGCTGATCCTGGCCCGCAACATCACGCACAAGAATGTCGTCCGCATTTTCGATCTGGGCGAGGCCGAGGGCATTCGCTTCATCAGCATGGAGTACGTGGACGGCGACGATCTACGAACTCTGCTGCGGCGCGAAGGAAAATTTTCACCCAAGGAAACGATCTCGGTCGTTGAGCAGGTGTGCCGCGCCCTGGACTCGGCCCATGCCGAGGGCGTGATCCATCGCGATTTGAAGCCGCAGAACATCATGCGCGATAAAAACGGGCGGATCGTGGTCATGGACTTCGGCCTGGCGCGCTCGCTCGGCGAATCGGGCATGACGCAGACGGGCGCGATCGTCGGCACGATCGAATACATGTCTCCGGAGCAGGCGCTCGGCTCGCAGCTCGACCAGCGTTCTGACATTTTCAGCGTGGGCCTGATCTTTTACGAATTGCTCACCGGCAAGGCGCCATATGAAGCCGACACCGCAATCGCCAGCCTGATGAAACGCACGCGCGAAGATGCGCGCTCGGCCAGCGATGTGGATGCGTCTGTGCCGCGCCCGCTGAGCGCGATCGTAAGCCGCTGCCTGGAGCGCGAGCCGGCCAACCGTTATCACTCCGTTGTCGAGCTGCTCCAGCAATTGACGACGTGGGAGGCAAATCCCACCATCACGCCGGAAGCGCTTTCGAAGATGATCGCGCACCCGATCATTCGGCCGGCGCGCTTTCTGCTCGAGCTGCCCGGAAAAAGCTGGATGTGGATTGCGGGCGTGGTGGTCGTAATCGCGCTGGCGATATTTGCCGGGCGCGAACTGGTCAATCACGGCGGCACATCATCGACCGCCGTACAAGGCATCCCGTCGCTGAAACAGGGAGAGTATATCGCGATCCTGCCGCTCAAGCTGGTCGGCGACCAGAAGGCTTTGGGCTACGTAGCTGACGGTATTCAGGAGGCGCTCGCCGCCAAGCTGTTTCAGTTGAAGGAAGTGCACGTCGCCTCGTCGGATGCGGTGGAGAGAGAAGCCGCAAAGGATCAGCCTCTACCGAAGCTGGCGCGGGCGCTGGGAGTCAATCTGGTTTTGCAGGGCATGGTGCAGGGCAATAGCGACCGCTTCCGCGTCACCTTGAGCCTCGACGATCCGGCCACCGGGCAGCGCAAGTGGAGCCAGGACTTCGAAGGAGCCCCGGCCGACGTGCTCACCCTGGAAGATCAGATTTACGGTAGCGTGAGCACCGCGCTCTCGCTCAAGCCGACGGATGAAGAGCAGGCGCGTATCGGCTCGCACCCGACCGAGAACGCGAAGGCTTATGATCTCTACCTGCAAGGGCGCAACACGCTGCGCAACGGCCATGGCCAGGATGCTTATAAGCAAGCCATTGGATTGTTTGACCAGGCGATCGACAAGGATCCGAATTTCGCTCTCGCTTATACGGGACTCGCAGACGCAAGCGTGCGCATGTACGGCGAGACCAAGGAGAGCATCTGGGCGCAAAAAGCGACTCTCGCCGCGCAGCAGGCGGAACGGCTCTCCAGCAATCTGCCGGAAGTTCACCTGTCGCTGGGCGCCGTCTATTCGAACACCGGAAAGAACGCACAGGCCATCTCCGAACTGAAAAAAGCTTTGGAACTGGCGCCGAACTCGGATGAGGCGTATCGCAATCTAGGCGAAGCCTACAGCCGCAGCGGCCAGACCGACGATGCGATCGCGGCCTATCAGAAGGCGATTTCGGCGAACCCTTACAACTGGCTCGAACCACATTGCGATCGGCAAGGCCTACTTCGAACTGGGCGACTCAGCCAAGGCTCTTCCCGAGTTTCAGAAAGTCACCGAGATCGCTCCCGATAATCCGATCGGCTTCATGGACATCGGCTCGCTCTACCTGCGGGACGGCAAATGGACCGAGTCGATTCCGCAATTTCAGAAGGCGCTCGCGCTCGCGCCGGACGCCGATACCTACTCCAATCTTGGAACGCGCATACTTCTTGGCTGAAAAACTACGACCAGGCCACGAAGATGTACGAGAAAGCGGTCGAAATGAGGCCGAACAGACGAAGTGCTGCTCGGCAATCTGGGCGACGCTTATCGCTGGTCGGGGCATTCCGATAAGGCCGGAGCGGCCTATGGCAAAGCGATCTCGCTGGCCTTCCAGGAGCTCCAGGTGAATCCGCGCTCGGCCTCCAGCATGAGTGACCTCGGCCTGCTGTATGCCAAGAAGGGCGAGGCGGCGAATGCAATGCAATACACAATCAGGCGCGCGCCATCAAGCCCGACGACGTGCAGATCATGTATTCGGAAGCCCAGGTAGAGACGCTGATCGGGAAACCGGAAGAAGCTCTGAAGGCGCTGGAGCTGGCGTTGGAGAACGGATACTCGGCGCAGGAGGCCTGGAACGATCCCGAGCTTCAGAAGCTCCAGTCACTGCCGCAGTACTCACAACTGGTCAAAGAGTACTCGAAGAAAACCCATTAGAAATTTTTCGTGACCGGAAGAGGCTGTTGCGGAACTCGATTTGTCCGCAAAAAGGAAAGGCACGGCGAAAAGCCGTGCCCTTCCTTAAAACGATAGCGAGAAAACCTCTAGGCGTTAAAACGATTCTTCCAAACTTTACGCCGCGAGAAGATCGCTCCAATCCCGGTCATCATCAAGGCAAGGGTTGCCGGTTCTGGGACCGTTCCCACCGATCCCTTTCCAGTGACTTGAATGCCGCCCGGCCAGCAGTTCCCCTTGACGCAGGCGAATTGAATCTGGAAATTCCCGCCTTCAGCAATGCCGCCGCCTTTGTTGTATCGGCGGTTCCCGCCGTTGGTCAGCAGAATTTCAACCGAACCGTCTTTCAGCGTCGTAACCGTGCAACTCGCAAAGAGCGAGGAATGGCAGCTGACGTCGGCCGCCGGAACGCCAGATTCGATCAGCCTGAGCGAGTTCCAGGCCTTGCCGCTGTCATTGGTGAAAAACAAACTGCCCGATCCGCTCTCGGGAATGGTGAAACTGAAATTGAATCCGACGGGTATACATTGCGGGCACTTTCCCTGAGCGACATTACCACCCGCGCCTTTGACGATGACCTTTGGGTCCTGGATTCCGTCGGCGAAAGCCAAGGTGGAGGCAACGATCATCATTAGCGCAAACGCACAGACCTGCGAGACCTTAAGCTTCATCTTCTTCATCTCCTACCGAATGCCTTGCTGGGTGGGCCTTTTCCCAGATTTCGGACAGTGGGGCAGAGGTTAGCTCTTTCGCCTCGCAGCGGTCAAGCGGAAATAGCACATTTTCAAAAGATTTCCAATGCGCGTGCAAAGTATTGCGTAGTGAACCGGCATATTGTGCAGGTTTCTGCACTCGTGTTTGGGCGTGGGTTTATGACGCGGGCGCGACTGCACGAATAAGTGGGCAAACAAAAAAGCCGGAGCCATTTTTCGGCTCCGGCTGTCCAGTTGGTGTGCGCCCGGATAAAAACAAGATCTTCTGTCGAGCCTGGAGGCGGTAAGGCGAGTTGCGCGTTCGCTCCAGTATCATCCCAAAATGCTTATGCGCTGCGGCGCGGCCGTACCGTCAAATCCCGCACCTGTGCCAGAATGCTGGACATCTGCAGGCCATTCAGCTGCGAAAGGAAAGGCAATACGTCGGCGACAAACTGATCCTCCATCAGCTCGCGGACTTCTTCCTGACGGCTGCGTTCTCCGCCCGAAAGCAGACTCGGGAACGCTCACCTCGAGCGCGCGAGCCAAACGCTCGAGCGAAGAGAGCGTAGGCGTCGCCTTCTCATTCTCGATCTTGGAAACGTAGGTGCGCGGCACCGACATGCGCAAGGCCAATTGACGCTGGCTCAGGCCGCTGCGCAGACGCAGGTTGCGAATGGATTGCGCCAGGTGCAGGTGTCCGCGTCCATGCGAGTTGATATTGACCGGAAGCGTCTGAGGCTCCGGCGAAAGGGCGGCAAGCTCCGCTTCGTCCTCATCCAACGACAGATGACAACGGCGACAGAGACTATTAGTTGTGCGGAATTGCACCAGCAGACAGTGATCGCAACGAACAACCTCCCGTGAGTCGACGGGAGCGAGTGTGGTGGCCATTTAGGGTTTGGGAGTGCCAGAGCAGGGGCTACTCTCAAGCCGAACTGATCGCTAATCTGCGGGATAGCAGCTGTGGAAGTCAAGGAAAAACGACGAAGAAACCCGGCGTTAGTCCGGTAGAATCCTAAATAACCGGAGAAAACCAGGAGAAAACCGGCATAAAACCATGAATGAGCGCGCGGCGGCGTGGTGTTTACTAACTGAGTTCACCCAGTCCGAAAGTCTTCGTAAACATGCACTTGCAGTCGAGGCCTGCATGCGCGCCTACGCCCGCAAAATGGGAGCGGACGAAGAGTTATGGGGCATGGTCGGACTGATTCACGATTTCGACTATGAAAAATATCCGAGCGCCGAGGATCATCCCTATCGGGGAAATGAGATTTTGAAAGACCGCGGATATTCCGAAGAAGTGCGGCGCGCCATCATGTCGCATGCCGAATACTCGGGAGTCGCGCGCATCACTCCGATGGAGAAGACTCTCTTTGCCTGCGATGAGCTGGCAGGATTCATCACCGCTTGCGCGCTCGTTAAGCCGGGAAAGTCACTGGCAGAAGTCGAGGCCAAATCGGTTCGAAAGAAGATGAAGGACAAAGCTTTTGCCCGGAGCGTAAATCGCGACGACTTCACCAAGGGTGCTGCCGACCTTGGGGTGGAGCTGGAGGAGCACATTGCGTTTTGCATTGCAGCGATGAAAAGCATTGCCAGCGAACTGGGACTGGATGGCTCGGCCGCGAAATCTGCCTGATCTGGTTGGATTCGAGAGCACAAACGAAAACCTCCGCCCGGACAGGCGGAGGTTCATATCTATATTGTCAGACGGCTACTTCTTCTTCGTTTGCGCCACTGGCTTCGAATTCCCTCCCAGCAATCCGAAGATATCAAGCACTTTGTTGCTGGCGACGAAGACCTGACCGTTGGCAACCGTCGGGACCAGGTTCGAACCCCCACCCGTATTTGGCCAGTAGCCGGCCCTGATGCGGATGAGCTTTTTCATGGTTTTCTTGCCTGCTCCAGGGTCGAACGCATACAGAAAGACTGGGTACTTATTTGCGCTTTGCGGGCGAGAGACTGCCCAGATAACTGGATTGCTCGTCTGATTCGACGAGATGCTCGTAAAAAAGCCCGGATCCTGCAGGCTGGAGATGTAAGCGGAGTTCTTGAGGAAATTGAGCGCGGGCTTGGGGGAAGTTTGTACCTGCCAAAGTTCCACGAGGTGGCCGCCGCTCGTGACCACGCGTCCCGATCCACTGGCGTCCAGATAGTAGGACTGACCGCACCAGCATCCGCCAATCCCATAGGTGCCGAGCACGTTGTTCTTGGCCGGCGAGTAGCCGCCGAGATTGTCTTCGTTCATGAAATACATGTTGCCATCTTTGCCGGCCGCGACTGCCATATGCGGAACGGAGCCGGGTTGATCGGGAAGGACGAGCGCGCCTCCGGAACCGAAGTCGACGTCGCCTTGATCCAGACCCACCTGGTTGGAGGGAGTGAACACATCGACCACCGTGGTGAGCGTGGGCGACACCTTGACTACGCTCTCTTGAATATTGGTGATGCCATCGTAGGTATTGGGGTCGGAGTTACCGGTTACGAACAGGACGTTGCCGGAGTCATCGGCGGCGAGTCCGTAACCGGACATCCAGATCGACGAAAGAAAGAAGCTGTCGGGATTGGTGGCTTGCGCGTCAAGCAACTGATTGGAGGGAAATGGCGCGAGCGTGTCGGCCGTCCAGCCGAGAAGCCAGCCGCGCGAAAGACTGCCGGCGAAATCGCAGAAGCTGGCGAAACCAGCATAAATGCTGCCATTCGCGGCCAACAATGCCGCGCGCTGGCGCTGGTACTTGGCGTTGAAATTGAACGTAGTACCGTCGGTCAGGGTGTGCGACGCGGTAACAACTTGGGGCGCGACTTTGTCGGTCAAGCTCCCCAGGTCGAGAGCATGCAGGCGAAAGTTCTGGGCGCTCTTATCCTGGTTGTAAATCATGACGTACAGCGTGTTGCTGCCCGAGTCGATCACGGGCGTCGAGTTGACCCCCACTTTTGGTCCGTTGTTCCCGCATCCCAGCGGATACGTCACAGCTGTACCAAAGTTTGGGTTCAGCAGAACAGTCCCGGTGTGTACGTCGATCGCGTACACGGTGTTGCTTTCGGTGGCAATATAGGCGACGTCATGCACCGTGCCCTGGAATTGACCGGCGGTAATCATCACGCCCGGCACAACCAGAGGCTGAGCGTCGACCTGATCGTCCAGCGTGACCGTATGCTGGAGGCCGAACACGCCTTTCTTAACATTGGCGGGAGTCAGAGTCGTTTCGTTAGAGTTCCATCCGGTACGGTAGTTGTCGTTGTGATAAGTGGTGACCGCAGTCTGGCCGGCAGCGAGCAGCGCGCTCGCAGCGATGAAAATCAGAATGGCAGTTGCGGTCGATCCTGTGAAACTGCTCTTTGTACGTCGTGACACTGTACGTCGTAACATTTTTCGTCCTCGTTTTCCGGCAACTCGTTTTCCGACAACTCCGCCCAGGGCCTTGCCGCACGGAACCCATATTCCGCTCGTTGTTTCGAAATCGATGGGGAACGGCAGGTAAATCTCTAGCCCAATGTGCCTCGGGGGAAAGGACACAAAAGCGCTTGGAGTTTAAAGCATTGCGAGAGCGTCTGTAAATAGCGAATTCTGTTGCGTGAAGCTGCAGAAAAATGCAGTCAGCGGCTGAGGGCCCCACGGGATTCACACGGATGCACGGGGATTTCTGAGATTCTTCTTCTGGTCTTTTATGAATCCACTATGAACTGACCCAGTGAAGACAAAAAGATAAAGATCCTGATCCGTGTGCATCCGAGTAAATCCGCGGAGAGGAGGTGAAGTTTGCGAGGACTGTCTATTGCAGAACTGCGGCCAGTTTTCCGCTGGCGATAAGCTCGGAGATGCGCGCAAAATCCTGGTACATGACGCGATCTTTCTGCATGACCGCACACACTGACCGGATGGCAGCATAGGCGCGCTGGAGCGGCTTGGAAGGCTTGAGCGGCGCCAGAAAATCGATCGCCTGCGCCGCCGCCATAGCTTCGATCGCCAGAGTGTTGCGCGTATTATCGACAACCCGCTTCAGCTTGTTGGCCGCCGTCATGCCCATGGAGACGTAATCTTCTTTGTTTCCCGAGGTAGTGATGGAATCGACTGACGCCGGATGCGCCAGAACCTTGTTTTCGCTGACCAGCGCGGCCGCGGTGACCTGCGGCATCATGAATCCCGAATTAAGGCCGGCGCCGGGAGCAAGAAACGGCGGTAAACCCTCGCTGAGCGCGGGATTCACAAGACGTTCCAGACGCCGCTCGCTGATGCCGGCCAGCGCGCTCAGCGCAATCGCAAGAAAGTCGAGCGCGAAAGCGACCGGCTCGCCGTGAAAATTTCCGCCCGAGAGCACATCGCCCTCGCCATCGGCTGCTTTGAGGTTTTTGACGAAGACCAGCGGATTGTCGACGGCAGAGTTGGCCTCGCGCTCAAAGACCGCGCGGCAATGAGTGAGCGTATCGCGTACGGCGCCGTGCACCTGCGGTATGCAGCGCAGCGAGTAAGCATCCTGCACGCGGCCGCAATTGCGATGCGATTCGCGAATCTCGCTCGCCTCAAGCAGACGGCGCAGGTTTGCGGCAGTCTTGATCTGTCCGGGATGCGGGCGGACTTTTTGAATGCGCTCGTCGTAGGCGACATCCGTTCCCTTAAGCGCGTCGCAAGACATCGCGCCAATCACATCCGCTGAATCGACCAGGGTTTCAGCGGCCAACTGCATCAGCGTGCCAATGGCGAGCATCGCTTGCGTTCCGTTGATCAGCGAAACAGCTTCTTTCGCTTCGAGCGCAATCGGCTTAATCTGCGCTTTCTTGAGCGCGTCCGCGCTCGCAATGCGGCCGCCCTTATCGTCGAAGCATTCACCTTCGCCAATGAGCGCCAGGGCAAGATGCGCCAGCGGAGCCAGATCGCCGCTCGCGCCGACGCTTCCCTGCGACGGCACAAACGGAGTGACTCCGCGGTTCAGCATCTCGCAGATCGTATCGATGGTTGCGGCGCGCACCCCCGAATTGCCCTTGGCGAGCGAATTGGCCCGCAGCAACATCATGGCGCGCGTGTCAGCCATCGCCAGCGGTCCGCCGACGCCGACGGCATGAGAGCGAATCAGGTTCACCTGGAGCTCTCGGATTTGGTCGCCCGCGATACGCACATCGCTCAGCTTGCCAACGCCGGTGGTGATGGCATACGAGACTCTATCGTTGGCGACGAGCGTGTCGACGACGGCGCGGGCGCGGTCAACCTCTTGGCGCGCGTCGGGGGCAAGCAGCACAGGACGCTTTTCCGCGGCAACTTCGCGCACCGCTTCGAGAGTCAGATCGTTACCGTTGATGTGGAGAGCTTGCACGAGCAGTTCTCAGTTCTCAGTTCTCGGTGACATGGGCTTCGGCAGCGTTGCGAAATACTTTCATATACTTCTCCGGCAGCTTGCGCGGCTTCATCTGCGAATTGGCCACGATGTGCGTGGTTTCGCCTTCTGCCAGAACGCGGCGGCCTTCTTCGCTCAGCAACTCATACCCAAAGTGAATCACTTTTTCGCGCACATGCTTTAAGCAGGTCCGGATTACAACCTCGTCATCATAATGCACGGGCGCCTTGTAGCGGCAGCGCGCGTCGACGACGGCAATGAAGCAGTCATCTTCAGTCTCCATGTCTTTGTAGCTGAAGCCGAGCTGACGCAACAGTTCCACACGTCCAACTTCAAACCAGATGAAATGATTGGCGTGATAGACGACGCCCATCTGATCGGTCTCGGCGTAGCGGACGCGAATGCGCGTCTCATTGACGGTTCGCGGCTTGCCTATTCGCCGGTTCATCGCTCTGTCAGTAATCGTCCGGTCCGTCGTCGTTCGGTCCGTCATTGGCCGGTCCACTTCGGTGTGCGCTTTTCGAGGAACGACGAAATTCCCTCACGAAAATCGTGCGTAGACCGGATGCCGGCGTTCTCGCGGATGGCGGCTTCGATCTGCGCGTCGAGTTCGGCCCGCCCGTGATCGGTGAGCAGGCGCTTGGTATAGCTGAGCGAGAGCGGACTGCTCTCCATCAACTGCGCTGCCAGCGAGCGAGCGCGTTCCATCAACTGTTCTCGCGGGACGATCGCGGTCAGCAGGCCGATTCGCAGAGCTTCTTCGGCATCGAATATGCGGCCGGTCAACAGAAGATCGCGGGCAATTTTCTCGCCGACCTGCCGGAGCAGAAAAGTCGAAACGATGGCGGGCACGAATCCGATCCGGACTTCGGTGTATCCGAACTTGGCTTCCGGCACAGCGAGGGTGAAATCGCAGAGGAGCGCGAGGCCCGTGCCGCCGGCGATGGCGGCTCCGTTGACGGCGGCGATGGTCGGCTTGGGAAATTCATAGATCGATCGAAACAGGCTGACCATGGTGCGCGAATCTTCGATGTTCTGCTCGGGAGTGCGGCCGATCAGCGACTTCAGATTCTCGAGATCCATACCCGAACAGAAGGCCTTCCCTGCTCCGGTCAGGATCAGCACGCGGGCTGTGGTATCTTTCACTTCTTCGAGCGCGCGCAGCAGGTCGGCGATCAGCTCGTAGCTGATGGCGTTGCGCTTGTCGGGACGGTTGAGGGTGAGAACGGCAACGCCAGCGTCCATCGCGATTTGGAGAGTGCTGTAACTCATTTTAGGCGGTCCCAAATTGTTCTACTGAACTACTGAACCTTTGTACCTCGTAGCTATTTCCGCACTCGCCTTCATCAACGCATCGAGTGATTTGACTGTTGGCAATTGCGCGCCACGGCCCGCGAGAGCCTCAATCACTTTCTCAGTCGCAATATTACCAACCAGAGCATCCTGCGCAAACGGGCACCCGCCAAGCCCGCCGATTGCCGAATCGAAGCGGCGGCAGCCGGCATCGTACGCGGCTATGATTTTAGCGGCCGCTTCATCGGGACGGCTGTGCAGATGAACGCCGATTTCGAGGTAATCGAATTTCGTCATCACGGCGGAAACAACTTCGCGAATCTGCCCAGGCGAAGCAAGCCCGACGGTATCGGCCAGCGAAATCGTGCGAATGTTCTGAATTTCGAGCAAGTCGACGGCGTCAACGACTTCCTGCACGTTCCACGGGTCGCCATAGGGATTGCCGAACGCCATAGAGATGTAGACGATGGTATCGAGTCCGCCTTCGTCGCCGATCTTTTCTATTTTTTCCAATTCCTCGATCGCGTCTTCGAGCGTCTGGCGCTGATTATTTTGCAAAAATGTTGGCGAGATGGAATACGGGAAGCCCAGCGTCCTGACGGCCTCAGCCTTGATCGCACGCTGCGCGCCTTTTTCGTTGACCACGATGCCGATGATTTCAACGTCGTCGGGCGGAGCAAGTTCTTTGAGAACGTCCTCGGAGTCGGCCATTTGCGGGACGGCGTTCGCCGAGACGAAAGAGACGGCATCAATGTGCTTAAAGCCCGCGCTGATGAGGGCCTGGAGATAGCTCACCTTGAGGTCAGTCGGGATCTGGCCTTTGAGTCCTTGCCAGGCATCACGGGGACACTCGATCAGCTTCACGACATCAGCGATTGGCATTTGGCTGGACTCGCCCCTCTCGTGTTCGGCCACAGACGACTATACGACCTCTCTCAAATATCTTCCCTCACCGTCGCGCCGCCTTGCATGCCGCCTCAAAGTCCGAGTACTTCCCTGGCCCAATCGTGAGCGGCACCACCTCGCCCTTGTAGGGACGGTTTGGATCATGTCCTTGATACACGCTTCCGTCCGGCTGAAATGCGCGATAGATGCTGCCGTGGTCGTCCATCTCTAAATTCGGATTCTTCCAATGCCCGCGCACTTCGATGCTCGGCCGGTGATCCGCGATGAACCCTCCGGTCAGAGCGGGCCAGTTGTCCATGTAGAGGGAGATGCCTTCGCCATTCGTGGAAACCGGCAGGTTTCTACGCATGCTGCCGCCCAGATTCATACGAAATTTTTCGCCCTTCGGCGTGCACAGGTAGCCGATGCCTTTCAGATTTGATGTGACATAGATTCTGCTCCCGCGCCGGAATGAGGGCTCAAACTGCACCCACAGCGGGTAGTTTCCACTTTGGGCGTGGAGGGTGCCCCACCCTTGCCAGTAAGGGATAATGTGAAAGCTTCCGCCGAGATAGAAAGCCCACGGCATGAACACGGCGGTTAAGGCCAGAAGGAAAACCCCTCCGAGTAGCAACGCCACCACCGATTGTCCCAGACAGCCGAGGCATCCGCATCCCCGGCGCCGCGGCTTTGTGCCGGCAATCGCCGCCTCGTTTTCGGACCGGTTGATTGCTCCCCTCATCACGAACTTCAGCCCCGCTTCACCGAGCCCACTCTTCGGTCATGGAATGCCAGGTCAAACGCCTTGTGAGCAATTTTCTTTCCGGCGTCGGTCCATTTGGTTTCAACTATAAACGCGAGCGGTGACTTCATGGTCGCACATCCGTCAAACATGCATGGGAATACACCACCCATACTTGGCGTACGATATAAAGTTTGCCAAAGGAGCCTTCCGAATGATCGTTCGTCTCCTCTTAATCCCGTGTTTCCTCCTCGCATTTCTCGCGCCTCCGGTCGCAGCCCAGCAATGGCAATCACCCACGCAAATCAAAAAGCTCTCCAACGGACTCACCGTCATCGTCTCTGAAGATCATTCCGCGCCCACCATCGGCATCTGCGTTACCTACGGCATCGGCTTTCGCCTCGAACCCCAGGGCCGCACTGGTTTCGCGCATCTGTTCGAGCACATGATGTTTGAAGGAACTCCCGTCACTCCCAAAAGCGTCTTCGATCAGGTTGCCGAATCCGGCGGAGGCTTCATCAACGGCGACACGCGCTGGGATTACACGGAATACATCGAGAGCGCCTCCACTGCCGCGCTCGACCCGTTGCTCTGGCTCGAAGCCGATCGGATGAAGACGCTCGACTTTTCGCAAAAAAATCTCGACAACCAGCGCAACGTGGTCGAAGAAGAAGTTCGCGTCAACGTGCTGAACCAGCCCTACGGCCTCTTCTTCGCAATTGACTTGCCCGGCAAGGCCTACGACACCTATCCCAATTCGCACAACTTCTACGGCGAGTTCAAGGATCTTGACGCCGCCAGGATTGAGGACGTGCAGTCTTTCTATGAGCATTACTACGCGCCCAACAATGCGGTGCTCGCCGTGGTGGGAGATGTTAAGACCGACGAGATCTTCGAGAAAGTTGAAAAGTATTTCGGCGCGATTCCGGAACGCAAAGTGCCACCCAAGCCCGATGTCACCGAGAAGCCGCAGACCAGCGAACGGCGCTTTACCGAGGAAGACAAGCTGGCCACGCTGCCCGCGCTCGCCATCGGATACCGCATGCCGCCGAAAACACCGCACGAAGCCGTGGTCGCGGCCGTCACCGGAGAGCTACTGCACAACGGCCAGGCCTCGCGGCTCTACCAATATCTAGTTAAAGAAAAGCAGGTGGCCACCGAAGTCCAGGGCGGAGTGAACTGGCCACTCGGCACGTTCCTCGAATATTCCGGACCCACGCTGCTCACGTCATTCATCATCTATCCCGCGAATCTCAAGGGCGACGACGTCATCGCCGCCTACGACACGGCTATTGAGTCTCTCGCGCGCACCGGACCCAAGGCTGACGAACTGGAGCGCGTCCGCTCCAAGATGCGCTCCGACTGGTACGACCAGCTCGAGATCCCGCTCGGCCGCGCCAGTACGCTGGCGCACGCCGCCATGCTGGATGGCGATCCCATGCGCGTCTACTCGGTTCCCGACGAATTCAACAAGGTCACCGCCGATGAGGTGCGCGCCTTCGCGGCCAAATACCTGGTCAAAACCAATCGCACCATCATCGATCGAGTCCCGGTCGCCAAGTCCGCATCCGACGCCAAGGGAGGCAAGCAATGAAGAACGCCCATATCCTGATCTCGCTCTTATTTCTGATGACCGCCTTCGCGCACGCGCAGAAGGAACATGCTCTGCCCAAGGACCTGCCTCCCTACGGCCCGGTAACTCCTTTTTCCGCTCCCGCCGTAGAGACGATTCAGCTCGACAACGGCCTCACCGTCTGGATGGTTTCGCGCGGCACTTTTCCTAAGGTCGCGATCGTTCTCGCAGTTCACGGAGGTCTGGCTGCCGATCCTCAAAATCGCCCCGGACTGGCCGAGGTTCTCGCCCTCGCGCTCACGCAGGGAACGAAAACCCGCAGCGCCCGTCAGATCGCCGAACAACTCCAGGCAGCCGGCGGCGACCTCGACACGCGCGCCACACAAGACAGCATCATCGTCAGCACCAGCGTCCTCGCCGACAAGTTCGATCTGGCTCTTCCCATCCTCGCCGATGTCGCTGCCAACGCGTCTTTCCCCGATGCCGAGGTGGCCATCGCCAAGCGCAATGTCGCCGATTCGCTACGCCAGCGCGAGGCCGATCCCAGCTTTCTGGCGGGCCGCGCTCTCGCCAAAGTCATGTTCGGAGATCATCCCTATAGTGTCGTCGCGCCGACGCAGTCCGCGATCGACCAAACCACGCCCGCTGATTTGCGGCAGGAATTCGCGCGCCGCTTTCAACCTCAGCAGGCCTTGCTGGTAGTGGTGGGTCCGTTCGAAGGAACCGACGCCGAGAGCGCGCTGCGCAAAGCGTTTGCCTCCTGGAAGCCTTCGCAGGGCGCCGCTGTGCCGGCGACTCCCAAACCGGAGATAAAGTTTCCCCGCGCCATTTTCCTCGTTCCCCGTGCGGGATCGGTGCAGACCACGCTCCGGCTGGCCTATCCGGGACCGCTCCGCCAAGATTCCGATTACGAAGCCGCCCAGGTTGCCAACGCAGTTTACGGCGGCATGTTCGGCTCTCGCCTTACGCTCAACATCCGCGAAGACAAGGGCTACACCTATAGCCCGTTCGCTACCCTCCGCACTTATCGTGAAGCTGGTTTCCTATTCACCCAGGCCGACGTGCGCAACGCCGTCACCGGCGCTTCATTCAACGAAATCGATTACGAACTCAATCGCATGGCGACCGTCCCTCCCTCCGAAACCGAGGTGGCACAAGCCCAGCGTTTTCTGGTCGGATTACAGGCCATCAATCTGCAATCAGGTGGCGGCCTGGCCGGCGACCTCGGCGACCTCTGGATAAACAACCTTCCACCCGAAGAGATTGCCCGTCACAGCGAAAAGCTGGAAAAGTCGAGCACCGCCGAGGTGAGCGCCGCAGCCCGGAAATATTTCGCCGCCGCTCGCTCAACCGTGATCGCGGTAGGAGAAGAAAAGGTAGTCGAGCGGGAACTGCAACCGTTCGCGCTGGAAATCAAACCCGCTCCATGAAACTGAGTGTCGGTGTGGCGGGGGCGCCCCCGCCCGCGTGCCGCCAGTGCCCCTGCCTCAAAGGTCTCCGAAAACGCCCCATCCGGCGCCCGGCCTTTCCGACCTCGCCCGCCTTTTTTTGTTGACTCCGGAGTGTTCGTCAACCATACTCCCCCATCGGCGGTTTAACTTAGTCGCACTCCCCCCCAGTTGCGCTCGATCGATATCTAGTAGTTTGCCTTCGGTGAGTTACCGCGTACCAAACATCTCCAAAGAATAGGCGAGACTCAGGAGCGACTTATGAAATCACGCCAAATGACTTCAGCAGGAAATAAACGGACCAACGATAGCTCCCATGCCTCCCGATCGATGAGACGAACGGCGCTTCCGACCTTCCAGTCCGCGCTTTTGTTCGCGCTCCTGGCGATGGTGGCTTCCACGCTACAGGCCCAGACGCTGACTACTCTCCATAGTTTCGCCGGAGCGCCCGACGGATCCACCCCTTCTTCCGCAGTGGTGCTCGCTCCCGACGGAAACGCTTACGGCACGACATTTTCAGGTGGCAGTTCCAGCGCATGCAGGGGCGGCTGCGGCACGATTTTCAAGGTCACTCCGGACGGGACCGAGACTGTCATCTACAATTTTGCCGGTAAGAGTAATGATGGAGCGAACCCGAACTTTCTGATGTGGAGTGGCCAACTGGTGGGGACAACGCTAATCGGTGGCGCAAACGGAGAGAAACTCAGGCGCTTCGGGTTAGGCACGTTCTTCGTGGCGACGCTCACTGGCGAGGAATCTATTTTGCACAGTTTCCACGGCGGGGTGCACGCTTATCCGCTAGGCGTGTCCCAGGGCCCCGGCGGCCAGTTCGGAGTCACCACGGCAGGGGCCAGCTTGTTCAAAGCGAACAAGCGCTATAACGGCAGCGTCATGAACGCGCTCACCCAGAACGACCACGCCATCCTCAAATTTCAAGGGAGCGATCCGGCGGCTGGCGAATTCCCCACTGCCGGTTTGGCATTCGATGCGCAAGCCGATATCTATGGCACCACCATGGGGGGCGGTGCCCACGGCAGTGGAGTCCTGTTCGAAGTGGGGCCGAAGGGCGGCGAAACCATCTTGCATAACTTTGGCTCAGGCGGAGGCGACGGAGCCCAGCCGAGCGCCGGATTGGTTAGCGATGCGCAGGGAAATTTCTATGGCACGACCGCTGGAGGCGGGAGTTTCGGCGGAGGCACGGTCTTCAAAGTAACTTCTTCCGGGACCGCGACCGTATACAGCTTCGGCGGAGCGGACGGCGCTGATCCGCAATCCTTGCTGATTTTCGACGCGGCGGGCAACCTCTATGGCACGACCTATGCTGGCGGCGTCTATAACCAGGGAACGGTTTACGAACTGACCGCCTCGGGACAGGAAACTGTGCTCTACAGCTTTACCGGCGGGACGGACGGATCCCATCCGCAATCCGCGTTGGCTTTCGACACGCAGGGAAATCTTTATGGCACGACTGCGGGCGGAGGGGCGAACGGAGCGGGAACCGTGTTCAAGCTAGTCCCGTAAAAACTCTCGCTAACTCGTAAAATACGCGCTCACCTCGCTTGGTTTTTGAGGTGAGAGTGCCCTACTGTCACCTCCCGAGCTCCTCGAATGGCTGGTCAACGTACGGTAGCCTACAATGTCGACTGTATTTACTTCTTCCCCTGAAGGAGTAGTTTGAGGTTGTCGATCTCCGTGGGCCTTCGCTGGTCCCGGATTCCTGAAACCACAACCACCACCAAGATCAACCACAGCTGTCTTTTCGCGATGCATTTACATAGCGGCAAGGCCCGCGAAGTAAAATTATCTGCAGCACGGAAAATTCATAGGAGGATTTATGGCCACGCTGAGAGTAGCGGCGAAACCAGAGTTGGCGCCCATGAAGGCGGCACAGATTTCCAAACCGGGTGGAGATTTTGAGATCGTCGAGCGCGAGATTCCCGAGCCGGAAGCGGGACACGTTCGCATCAAGGTGCAGGCCTGTGGCGTCTGCCACAGTGACGTGCTCACGAAAGAAGGCCTCTGGCCCGGAATTCAGTATCCCCGCGTTCCCGGGCACGAAGTCGCCGGCATCATCGATGAGGTGGGCCCCGGTGTCTCCGCCTGGAGGAAGGGGCAGCGCGTCGGTGTCGGCTGGCACGGCGGCCAGGACAATACCTGCCGCGAGTGCCGGCGCGGAGATTTCCGCAATTGCCGGAATCTGAAAGTGTGCGGCATCAGCTACGACGGCGGATACCAGCAATACATGGTGGCTCCCGTCGAGGCACTGGTACCAATTCCGGACGGTCTGAAGGACGCCGAAGCGGCACCGCTGCTCTGCGCCGGAATTACTACCTACAACGCGCTGCGCCACAGTGGCGCGCTTCCCGGCGACCTGGTCGCGGTGCAGGGGATCGGCGGTCTCGGTCATCTCGGAATTCAATTCGCGAGCAAGTTTGGATATGAAGTGGCGGCGATTGGGCGCGGGACTGAAAATGAGATGCTGGCAAAGAAGCTCGGAGCGAACGTCTACATCGACAGCGCAGCCACCAACGCGGCCGAGGCATTGCAAAAAATGGGCGGCGCGCGCGTCATCATAGCAACCGCTCCGAGTTCGAAGGCGATGTCCGCGCTGATCGACGGTTTGGGACCGAACGGCAAGCTCGTCGTGATCGGAGCGACCTCCGATCCCATCGAGGTCACTCCGCTACAGCTCATCAACGGAAGTCGAACGATTCAGGGCTGGGCCGCGGGCACGGCGGCCGATTCCGAGGACACACTGCACTTCGCCGAACTAACCGGCGTGCGTCCCATGACCGAAACCTATCCGCTCGAAAGAGCGGCTGAGGCCTATGACGCGCATGATGAGCGGTAACGCCCAGTTTCGGGTCGTTCTGACGATGTGAGGGTTAAGCTTGGGGTTTACCTGGCTGGAGAGAAAGCTGAAGTTGGCGAGTGGGTCGGAACGGGAAGCCATTAGCCAGCCGCCGCCCCGTACCGAAAGCACTCCACCGCATGGTCATTGACCATGCCCGTGGCCTGCATGAACGCATAGCAGATGGTCGAGCCCACGAAGTTGAAGCCGCGTTTCTTCAGGTCCTTGCTCATCGCATCCGATTCCGCCGTGCTCGCCGGAATCGTCCCGCCCAACCGCCGCGCATTCACCCGCGGCTTGCCGCCGACAAACTGCCAGATATAGCGGTCGAACGACCCGAACTCCGCCTGCACCGCGAGAAATGCGCGCGCATTCGAAATCGCCGACGCGATCTTCAAACGGTTGCGAACGATCCCCTCGTTACGAAGCAGCGCCTGCACCTTCCGGCGGTCATAGCCAGCGACTTGGGCAGGATCGAAGCCATCGAACGCCGCCCGATAATTCTCCCGCTTCTGAAGAATCGTGTCCCAACTCAGCCCGGCCTGCGCCCCCTCGAGAATGAGGAACTCAAATAAGCCGTGGTCGTCATGCAGAGGTATGCCCCACTCGGAGTCGTGGTACTTAATCGAAAGCGGATTCGAAGCCCACCGGCACCGGACGACGTCAGAAGTGCTCCCGTCCGCAACCGGGGAAGGAACGCGTTTGGTTTTGCCAGGAATAACCCTCTTCGTTTGCTTCATTCAAATCCCATTGTACGTACAACTCAAAACCCTGGGGTGCATGCTGCGGCTTTGGGCGGTCGTGCAGACTTCCAATCTGCTGGAAACATTCCTGTTTGCAGATAGCGGGCGGGAAGAATCAGATTTAGCGAGCGAGTCATCGGATACTGGCACTATCCTGTTTATAATCATACAGATAGATATTAGCCGATCCGGCGTCCGGGGCGTATAATTGAACTATCATGGACATTATTGAAGCTGGCAATCTTGAATCGCAGAGTGTTTTAGAAATTTGTGCACGCGTTAAGAACCTTGGATATACCACCTCTGGGTGGGTTCGCCTTTATGGCGAGGAATTTGAAGTTGTTTCCGAACCGTTTGCTGAGGCCAACGGAATCTCGGTTCATGCCAAAAGCCGGAAGAACCCGAATGTGAGGGTTCTACGCCTTCCTTCGACGGTCGTACAGACTGTCAAACGACGCAAGATAGCGTAAGTCAAAAGCGATTGTTCCAACCCTTGACCTTCTAACCACGCTTATGCGGGGAACACGAGGCGAGCCCTCGGGTTTTCCTCCGTGCTCCTCTGTCTCCTCTCCGGTCAATAATTTTCAGGATGACACTCTCAGCGCAAATCGATTTTGCGCGGCGTCCCGGTGCCGACTGAACTGACCGGCGTGGTCACGTTTACCGTCGTGGTGATCCGCCCGAAAATGCAAAGTGGAGACGTCGACTTTGCGCGCTCGCAAGCCGGGCATTACGGATCGCGTTACTGCACTTCTCAAAAACTCATCTTCAACATGAATTGGAGCTGACGCGGCGTACCCATTCCAACCGGCGTTGTATTCAAAGGCAGATATACCTGGCCAAAATCGGAAGCCCCGACGAGGCCATCTGGATTACCAAACATCGCCCGGTTGAAAATGTTGAACGCTTCGGCCCGGAACTGAACCTGGAACTGTTCAGTGACAGGGATGCGCTTGGAAAGCCCCAAATCCATTTGCCAGACGCCTGGACCTCGCAAGAAATTGCGGGAGACATCGCCGAACTCTCCGGGCGCAGGGGTAAAAGCCGCGGGATTGAAATCTCCGCCGGGCAAATACAGCGGCTGTCCGGAAACGAGGTTGGGACGCTGATCATTGGTATTTCCGTCCGGACCAGTAGTGCTCGCGGTGATGTTCACGGGGAAGCCGGTACGGGCGACGAAGATGGAGCTGAGCGACCACGATCCCAATATGGTGCGCGACACTCCAGGCTGATTCAGGAAGGCTTTGCCGGGACCAAAGGGAAGCTCGTAAACCACATTCGCATTGAACACATGGCGGGCGTCGAAGGCGCCGCTGGCGCGCTCACCGCATTGCGGCGCTCCGTACGGCAGGCAGGAAACATTCTGCGGGGTAATGGAGTCGCCGTCGCCGCTTCCGTTGGAATCGTCATCGATCTCGTGGGACCAGGTGTAGTTGGCCGATACCAGCAGACCGCGAGAGAAGGAATGCTTCAGCGAGGCGGACAGAGCGTGATATTGGCTGTCGAAGACCGTGCCTCGCCAGGCGATCTGCGAGAAATCAGGGTAAGGACGCTGCCCCGTGAGCGGATCAATGACGTTAACATACGATTCGCCGAGAAGATGGGTGCCTTTGCTCCCCACATAGGCGAGGGTTGCGAGGAAATTGCTGGGCAGTTCATGCTGAATCGAAAGGCCCCACTGGACTGAATAGGTATCTTTGCGGTCGCGCTGCTCGGCGCTGGGAGAATTCGTGCCGGTTACGCCGCAGGTGGGATAGCCGTCCGGCCCCAAGGCTAGGGGATAGCTAAGGCCCGGGCAATTCCCCGGGTTCAGGGCAAAGCTTAGAACTTCGTTCTTATCGGGGATGTTCTGATCGTCCAACTGGCCGTCCTCGTGATAAATGCCGAAGCCGGCGCGGATGACGGTCTTGCCATTGAGCGCGTTTGGAGCCCAGGCGAAGGCAATCCGCGGATCGATGTCATGATTATTGGATGGGCCGAAGCTCGCTCCCACGCCACAGTAGCCGGCGGGACCGCAAGTGGCAAAATCAAAAGGATTACCGCGGCCCAGCACTTCACTAAAGATGCCGAAACGGATGTAGCGCAGGCCCAAATTCACGGTGAAATTCGGCCGCCACTTGAACTCGTCCTGGATATAACCGAAAACGTCCGTCTTGCGCAGGCCGTTGTCGGGGTATTCGCCCGTGATGCTGGCCTTATAGGGTGCATTGTCGGCGAAGCCGGCGAGCAGCGAGTTATAGCTGACCGTGCCATAAGCACTGCTCCCCTGGTTCATCTGCACCCGGCGGACCTCGACTCCGGCCTTGATTACATGTTTCCCCTTTACCCAGGTCAGATCGTCGATTCCGGCAAACGTATTGCCCGCGCCGGTGCTGATGCGGCTGTTGTTTAGAGTAGTGAGGCCGGTTACAGAGATCGCATAGACCGTTCCGGTCTGATTGAGGAAGGTGGTGTTGGTCGTGCCGCGGTTGAAGCCAAATTTGGTTTCGTTAATCAGGGTTGGAGAGAAGACGTGCGTCAGCGCGATGACGCCGTTGACCGGATGGGAGATAAGCTCCTCTTGTTCATCGAGATATTGCCCGGAAGTCGGCGAATAGGGAATAAGGTAATCGGCTTCATCGATATTGCCCCGCACAAAAAGATTGGTCGCTGCGGTGAAACGATGATCCACGCGGAACATCCCCGAGTCTTCCTGGCCGAATTGTTTGCCTTGTCCCACGAATTGATATACGCACGCGATGGTTGTGCCGGGCACCACGCATGTATTTTGTGGATACGGCGTTTGGCCCCGCGGATAGGCCTTGAGGACCGGAGCGAGCGCCGGCGACTGCGCCAGCACATAAGCGCTAAAGTCGGGGCCGGGTACGAAACCGCTAAGAGTCTGGCCGAGCCGTTGGCGGTAGCCTTCGTAGGCGAGAAAGAAAAATGTCTTATCACGCCGGATGGGGCCGCCCAAAGAGGCTCCGAACTGATTCAAGCGAAGGGGCGGCTCGTGCGTCCGATTCAAGACGTCAATCGGATCTGTGGCATCGAAAACGTCATTGCGCAGGAATTCGTAGGCATCACCATGGAACCGGTTGGTACCGGTCGGCGAGGCTAGGATTAACTGCGCCCCTGCTGTCTCCCCGGTCTGCGCCGTGGCCAGCATGGGTTCGACGCTGGCCTCGTTGATGGTGTCGAGCGGAATCGCGACGCGCACGTAATACAGCTGGGATTGATTAATGACGTAGGTAGCATCAATGCCGTCGTAGGTATAGTTGTTATCGTCGCGGCCTCTGCCGACATAGCGAATCGAACGCTGGTTGCCGGCGCCGGGTCCGCCGGCACCGTCGACCGCTCCCGGAATCAAGCTGGACAAAGCGGCCCAATCGCGCCCATCCAAGGGAAGTTGCTCAACTTGTACGCGTTCAATATCGGTGCCGAGCGCGTCGGTCGTCTGATCCAGCGATTGCGGGCTAGCCACAACGTCCAACTGCTCTTTCGCTCCCGTTACTTTCAGCGTTGCATTCAGTGTTCGGGTTTTCCCCAGGCTTTGCACCACGCTCTTAAAACTTAATGTTTCAAAGCCCTGCCGGCTAAAGCTTATGGTATAGACGCCGACCGGCAGCTGGGGAATATCGTAGGTTCCCTGGCTGGATGAAACGGTCTCGCGCCGAAGTCCTGTAGCGTCTTGTGCTGCCGAGACTTGGACTTCCGGAATTACGCGCCCGCTGGAATCGATGACTGTACCGGTCAATCCGGTGCCGTCCAGTTGTGCCCAACTCGGCGAGATAAGGCAAAGGAAAATGCCAAATCCGACTAAAAGCCGGCCCGGATTCATAAGTGCAAAACATTCCTTCTGCAAGTTGTGTCGGCTTCTGTCCAGCCCGGTTTTGTCGAACCTAGTTTTGTCCAGGCTGGTTTTGTCGATCCTGGTTTTGGTCGCTGAGATGATTTCGGTTTGAGAGAAATTCTCAGACGGCAGAATGTGGGGGCATTCACGAAGATTCATAATGTCATCCTGTGCTTGCGGAGCCACAGTGTTCGCGCTACGCAGCAAAAAAGATCGGACAATACTGGCGCGCGATTGCTAATGGTACGTCACACGACCGTGAACGGTCGGGTGAAAAGCCTCCTACCGACGATAAGCACGATATCACGCCTTGCGGCCGGCCCGCGCAATCCGGCCACGATTGGGCGCCGTGTTAGCGCCAATGTTAGGCGGAGATGAAATCTTTCGCCGCTGATTGACTCGCCGCCCGGAAGACCTTAAAGTTCTCTTTTCCGGTGGTCTACCCTCTGGCGTTTTATTTCAAAATGCGTTCGCTCGATTCCATCCTCGAAAACCTCGCGCCTCCGCTCGGACCGCTGGAGCGGCAGGTGCACCATGCAGTGTGGTCGCGCGGCAGCGCCACGGTGCGCGAGGTGATCCAGGATCGAACGATCTGGCAGAGATATAGCACCATCCTGACGACAATGGAACGTCTGTTTCGCAAGGGACTTCTCAGCCGCGTGCAGGAAGGCAAGGCGTTTCGCTACTCGGCGCGTTACAGCCCGGAAGAACTGGAGCGGTTGGCGGCCGTGAGAGGGATCCGGCAGTTGATGAAGTCGGAGCACGCTGCACTGCACCTCTCTTATTTTGTGGAGGCGGTCGGCGAGCACGACGAGAAGATGCTGGACGAGCTACAGACTCTGGTGGAACGTCAACGCGCTGATCTGCGATTGAAGAAGGGAGAGCGGAAGTGATTTTTGCGGCGCGCGGACTTTTGGTTTCTCTCGCGTTCTTTGCCGTTGTTTACTGCTCTCTGTCCGCGCTGGTGGCATTGGCGTGGGGCGTTGTGTCGCGGACGCGGGAAGGCGATCCAGCGGGCTCCGCCGGTCTGCTTTTCGGGTTGCGGATATTCTCGTTTGCAGTTTCCGGCGTGATCACGGTTTGTTTTACGTTTCCGTCCTTTTGGTTAATGGAGCGGGCGGCGTTCGACGAGGAAGCTGGAACATTTCTTCTTGCAGCTTGCGGTTTGGTGATTGTGGGCGCGGGTGCGTTTCGCGTTCTCAGAGATCAGTCCAGCACGACGCGCGCGGTGCGGGAATGGCTGCTGGGGACGTGGAGCGTCGACAGCAACCAAACGAAGCCGGTGCTGGGCGCGGCGAACGGAGCGCCCGCGCTGATTCTGGTTGGAATTCGCAGACCGCGCGTAATGATTTCCGACGCGGCAGCGAGCGTGCTCAGCGACGATGAGTTGCAGGTTGCCGTCCGGCACGAGCTTGGGCACAGGCGCTCGTGGGACAACCTGAAAAAAGTTCTGATCAGCGCGACGCCATTTCCGTGGATGAATGGGTTGGAGAAGTCGTGGCGGGAAGCAGCTGAACTGGCGGCGGACGATGCGGCCGTGGAAAATCGCCAGGAAGCGCTCGATCTGGCCGCCGCGCTGATTAAGCTTTCCCGATCGCCCAAGACAACGCCCGAACCGGCGCTGGCGAGCGGGCTGGTGTGTGGCGCATCTTCGATCGCGGTGCGGGTGGAGCGCCTGCTGGAGTGGCGCAGCGCCGGACACCGTCTGCGCCGCTCGTGGATGTGGCCGGGAACTCTTCTTGTTCTGCTCACCATGACGGTCGCGATTGCGAGCCACTATGATGCTACGCTGGTGCTGACGCATCGCTTGACTGAACTGCTGGTACCGTAGTCTCCTTCAATCACCTGAATGGAAGTTCTCCGACAACTGTTCGAACGGCATTTCCGTGTGCCTGCGGAGCGCGTGCAGCCGTTGCAGGGGCAGCTGAGCGGGTCAGGGCGAAAGATCGTGACGCTTGTCCGCAGAGAGCGGCGGACAGAGCCTGCGCGCGATTGGCATTCTGTACGATGTGCGCGAGGAGAACATTGCCTTCCTCGAATTCTCGCGCCATTTTCGGCGGCATGGGCTGCCCGTTCCCGAAATCTACGGCGAGGATTTGGATGCCGGAGCTTATTTAGAGCAAGATCTCGGAGACACTACGCTGTTCGAGTTTCTGTCGAACCATCGCTCCGGCGTGGCGATTGCCGCGCCTGCGGTAGAGGCGTACCGCAAGGTCGTGAGTTTGCTGCCGCGTTTTCAGGTCGAGGCGGGACGCGATCTGAATTACAAAGTGTGCTATCCGCGCGCGAGTTTCGACCGGCAGTCGATTGCCTGGGACCTGAACTATTTCAAGTATTACTTTCTCCGGCTGGCTGGAATTCCCTTCAACGAACAGGCGCTGGAGGACGACTTCAGCCGCCTGACAGAATTTCTCCTGGACGCAGATCGCGACTATTTTCTGTATCGCGATTTTCAGTCGCGCAACATCATGTTGTGCGACGGCGCGCCGTTTTTTCTCGACTACCAGGGCGGGCGCAAGGGCGCGCTGCAGTACGACATTGCGTCGCTGCTCTACGACGCGAAGGCCGACCTTCCGCCCGGGCTGCGGCGGGAACTGCTGGATTTGTATCTCGACCGGCTGGGCGATCTGCCGGCTGCGGGCGCGCGCTCCACCGATAAAGATAAAGCCGAAACGCGCGCGAGTCTTCATGCGCCATTACTATGCGTACGTTTATGTACGGATCATGCAGGCGCTGGGGGCGTATGGCTTCCGCGGATTCTACGAGCGCAAGACTCACTTTCTGCAAAGCGTTCCCTATGCGCTCAGGAATATTCGCTGGCTGCTGCACAACGTCGAGCTGCCGGTAGCGCTGCCGACTCTGACCGAGGCGTTCAAGACGATGGTCGGGTCGGAGAAATTGCAAGGAGTGACTGCGGCCGCGAGCCCGCTCACCGTGCGAGTTTCGAGTTTTTCATTTCATCGCGGCCTGCCGGCGGACGAGACCGGGAATGGCGGAGGCTTTATCTTTGATGGCCGCAGTTTGCCGAACCCCGGGCGCGAAGACGCGATTCAAGCCATTGAACGGCAAAGACGCCCCCGTGATTGAATACCTGGAACAGCAGGAGAGCGTACGCCAGTTCCTGGCGAATGTGATTGCGCTGGTCGATTCGAGCGTGAGCAGTTACCAGAGCCGCGGCTTCAAAGACCTGATGGTTTCGTTCGGCTGCACGGGCGGGCAGCATCGTTCCGTGTATCTGGCCGAGCAGTTAGCGAAACATCTGCGCGCGACGAACGGAGTCGAGGTGGTTCTGCACCATCGCGAACTGGAGCGCCCGACATGAAGGCGATGATTTTTGCCGCCGGCCTCGGCACGCGGCTGCGTCCGCTGACCGACGATCGTCCCAAAGCGCTGGTCGAACTGGACGGGCGCACGCTGCTGGAAATCGCGCTGGCGCGATTGCGGGACTTGTGATATTCGCGAGGTGGTGATCAATGTCCATCACTTCGCGGACAAGTTGGTTGCGTATCTGGAGGCGCACGATAACTTTGGGATGCGCATCGACGTGTCGCGCGAAGATGTGCTGCTCGACACCGGAGGCGGCCTGAAGAAGGCCGCGCATTTTTTCCTGGCGGATGCGCGCGCCGTCGAGGCCGATGAGCCGATCGTCGTGCACAACGTCGATGTCCTCAGCACCATCGATCTCGCGCGCATGGCGAAGGCGCACACGGCGAACAAGGCGCTGGCTACGCTGGCCGTGCAGGATCGGAAGACATCGCGCTACCTGCTGTTCGACGAGCGCATGCGCCTTTGCGGGCGGCGGATAGGGGACGAGGCTACCGCTGAAGTCGTGCGCCCCTCGCGAGAGGTGCAGCCGCTCGCGTTCGCGGGAATTCACCTTGTCTCGCCGCGGCTGTTGACGAAGCTCACCGAAGACGGAGCGTTTTCCATCATCATGTCTTATCTGCGGCTGGCGCATGCGGGAGAAACCATCGTGGGCTTTCGCGCCGATGAGTACTACTGGCGCGATCTGGGACGGCCTGACGATCTGAAGCAGGCCGCGAAGGACCTGAAGGAACGGCGCCTCGGCGAAACCTTGACGCTGCCCCGTCAGAACCTTTCTCACACATCCGGTAAGGCCCATCACAGCGCTCCCAATTGCGCGGGCGGATAATTGCGTCAAAGCTTCGGGAGTGTCCTCATGGCGAAACTTCTCTTCGTCGCTCGCGTAAGCTGTGATTCGCCCGCTTCGGGCTGGCTCCAACCGAGTGAGGTGCTGGAGCGTGCGGTTGCCAAGATCATCCTGGTCGGAGCAAAGGTCGGCGTTAGCGTGGATCAGATGATTGAACTGCTGGACGCCGGAATGACCGTGGAGGAATTGCTGGAGTATGTGCTGAGCCTGGCGCGCAATCTGCCTGAAGCGGATGAGAAGAGTTCCGCAAAATCAGGGCTTCAGGGCAAGCTGTGGGCTCAGGACAAGACAGGAGGCTGCAATGTCTGGGAAAACAATTGATCTTTTCAAGGTTCTCGTTGTTGTTGCCGCTATCGCCGGCGCGGCGGTGGCGCAGAACGGCAGCACGACAGCGACTGCAAATTCCGGATCCGCGGCTATCGATCCAACTTCCGGGAAACAACTTTATACCTCTTACTGCGCGCTGTGCCACGGCGCCGACGGAAAGGGAGGCGGTCCATTTTCTCCCCAACTGAAGATTTGGCCGCCCGATCTCACTCAGTTATTGAAGGGAAATCATGGAATTTTCCCCGAGATGCGGGTCGCGGAAACGATCGATGGTGAGTTTGCCAGGCCGTCGCACGGCTCCGCCGAGATGCCGATTTGGGGTCCAGTCTTCCGCTCGATGGCGCATGGACGCAAGGATAGCGCCCAGGTCCGAATCAACCGTCTGGTCGAGTATTTGGAGTCGATTCAGGAGAAGTAGCGTCCCCGCGAGCGCCCCGGCGTACGCAAAGCGATTGCCGTATGGGCCGTGATCCGGTAATCTCTAGCGATGCCGAATCGTCGAAATAGTTTGGGAAGAGTTTCTGCCGTCCGCTCCGAGCTGTCGTTTTCTCATCTGCGCTTAATCGTGACCGCGCTTATCTTGAGCCTTGTCGCCGTCGTGCCGGCGCACGCTCAGGACACCTCCAAGCCGGCCGATCAGGCGGGCCAGAATAGTAAGAAGCCCTCGCCTGCGGTCGTTGTGCAAAAGCCGGCCGAGGCGGTTACCCTCCTGGATGAAAAGTCGATTATTTTTCCCGACATTGCGGCCAGCGACAAGCCCTTATCTGCCGGGCAAAAATTTGAATTGTTTGTCGATAACAGCATCTCCGTGCACACGGTCCTCTATTCCGCGGTGGCCGCCGGGGTGTCGCAGGCCGACAACTCGCCCACCGGGTGGGGGCAGGGTTGGGACGCCTATGGCAAGCGCTTCGGGTCTTCCATGGCGCGCAACGCTTCGGGAGAATTCTTCGGCACGTTCATCCTGTCATCTGCCATGCACTACGATCCGCGCTTTTTCCCCGATAAAGATCCCAGCTTTGGTCAGGCGGTTGGACATTCGCTGAAACGGATCTTTGTCACGCGCAGCGATGCCGGCAAGCAGGTCTTTCGACTTCCCCGGATTGATGGGGCCGCTGATGGGAGAGGGACTCGCCAACGCCTACTGGCCGGACCGGAACCGGACCGTTGGTGATACGTTCATGCGCTATGGAATCGACATTGCCACGAAAGCCGGCGGGAATATGCTGCGCGAGTACTGGCCGGTGGTTTACAGAAAGTTCTCACACTCCGGCTCCGCGCAGGCTGTCCGGCTCAGTGAAACCAGTACGGGGCAATGACCGCGAGAAAAGAGTGCCACTGAATTCGCCGCTGCGCGCATCTTAACAGAGAGATTTACCTCGAAAATTCGCAGCGCAAAACCAGGAGAACGTAGATTGCGGAATCGTTGGAATCGTACGCTGTTTTTTTTGATTTTTTTCGCATTGGTGGTCGCTTTGGCAGGCGGCGCAAACGGAGGAGAAACGGAACTACCCGCGCTTCAACTTTAACGTCGGCGGCGGAGAGGGCATCGGCCGCGGCGATGCCGGCGCTTTCTCCGGCAACTCGTTCTTCGCCGTCGGAGGCGCGGGGTGGAATTTCAACAAGATCTTTGGCGTCAGCGCCGAATACATGTACTACGACTTGCCGATCCGGCCGAGTGTAGCGCTCGCTCAGAAGCTGGGCAGCGCGAATGCTTCGCTGAATGCGATATCGCTGAACGGGATCATCAGGATTCCCTATAAACTGGGCCGCTATGGCGCCTACGGAATTCTGGGCGTTGGATTTTACGATCGCAACAGCTACTCGAACGCCGGATCGTTGCAGCCCGGCGCCTTGTGGCAGCCTTCCTGGCGGTGGTGGGATATTTATTGTCAGAGGCAGTCAACCGGTTGCTACGTGCCCGCTTCTCCACCTCAATCGCTCGGCTCCTATACGAAGATTGCGGGCGGCTACAATTTTGGCGGGGGCCTCACCTTCGACCTGAACCGCTGGCACCGCGCCAAAGTGTATGCAGAGTTCCGCATTCACAAGACCTACTTCAGCGACTCTGACATGGGCGCCTGGCCCATCACCGTGGGATTGCGATGGTGACGCGCGTAATCGGGCAATTTTGAAATCCTCGGCGGCTCCAGAAAATGTCAACAAATCAACCCCAGCCCCAGGGGTCTCCAGGCATCCGCTAAGCGATGCCCCGATAGGGCGCCGACGCAAACGAGGTAAGAAAAACTGGCGCGCCCGGAGAGATTCGAACTCCCGACCTACAGCTCCGGAGGCTGCCGCTCTATCCAGCTGAGCTACGGGCGCGCGCGCGAACCTCTCGAGTTTACAACCTCGGCGCGCGGGCATCAAACCCGGCCCGGCCCGGGGGCGAGTGCGGAGTTTGAGTGAATACGAAACGTTTGGAAGAGATCGCGGAGATGCGAAAGTCGCAAGAAATTAGCTGGATTGTTTTACGAAGGGCAGCGAGTTCATCCAGTAGTGGCTCGAGACGGTCTTGGTTCCCTTAGACCCGACGTGAACTTCGCGCGTCGGCATTACATTGAGCAGGTTGATTGTGATGTGCAGAACGCCGTCTCGCTCCGTGGTGGTCGCTATTTCGGTGCTCCCAAGTACCTCGCCATAACATTCCCTCTTCGCGGCCATCGTTCTGCCTCCGCCTTTCGTTTTACACGACTGCGCGAGTGCGGGAAAAGTTACGGTGGTGCGCGAAGTAGGCCGGTGCCCATTTTTCCCGTACCCACAGCCTACCCGTCAAAGGCAGCCCCCAAACTGGCAATCGATCTGGACGTATGCCGTATTGTTGAAGCCCCGCCCGGATACCAAGCCAAGCTCTCGCACGCCCAAGCCTCAGTGAATGCCTTTGTCGTTCAAATACTTCCCGTACTTCTTGTCGGTGTTTTGAATGTGCTCGCTCAACCACTTCTGTAGAAACTGGTTGATCTCCACTGCGATGCCGACGCTCCCCAGCTCAAAGTCTTTCTTGAACTTAAGCACCTGGCTCACCAGCGCTTTGTGCGCGGCACGGTGCACCGCGAGGTCCGGATAGCCGTTCCGCTCCAGGATCACTTCTTCCGCGGCAAAGTGCGATTTTGTGTAGTCGATCAGCCGCTGCAGAACCTTGCCCACGATATCTTTGCCATGGCCTGCGTGTAATGCGTCGTGCAGTTCATTGATCGTGCGGAATAGCGTCTGGTGCTGTTGATCCAGCGACGCGACCTGCACACTGTAGGTTTCATTCCATTGCAACAACGGCATCTTTCCTCCTCCGTTACGTGACGTCTCTTCTCAAGAATTTGGATTTCCTGAAGACTCCGGCGGTCCAGCCTCGCCGCGTAAGAGTCGTGAGGCCGCAGATGCGCAATCGGCTCGACTCAATCGCAGAACAGGTGCGACCTCATGACACTTCAAGATATTCCGCCCCTCGCATCTCTTGTAGATTACGGAGGGAGGTCCATCCGCCCCATGGGACGCGTCTCTCCGTCCACTCTGCTACCCTATTAACGGCTTTTCCAGCCACAACATGTGGTGAGGTGTCCATGCCCGTAGGTCTGCTCGGAGGTCCGCGTTTGTTGACTGTCTTCTTCCATCTCTTAATCGGAATTCTTTTGATCGGAGCGACCGCGCTGGCCGTTGCCGGAGACTTACCGTCTCGCTCCGGCCCGCCCAAAGCGAAAGTCGCCCCCGTCGTGGATATGGTCCAGGGACACAAGATCGTAGACCCATACCGCTATCTCGAAAACCCCAGCGACCCCGCCACTAAAACATTCGTCGACGAGGAACTGGCCTACACTCGCTCCATCCTCGACCCGCTTCCCGGCCGCGACAAAATCAATGAGCGCCTCACGCAGCTCTTGGCAATCGGCACCGTCGGCGCTCCGCAAGTGGGCGGGAAATATTATTTCCACACGCGGCGCGATGCCGGCCAGAACCAGCCCGCCCTCTATGTGCGCGACAGCCTGAACGGCGAGGATCGCGTGCTGGTTGACCCCAACAAATTATCGGCCGATGCGACGGTTGCGCTCGACTGGTGGTTTGCCTCGCACGATGGCAAGTACGTCGCCTACGGCACTTCGCAAAGCGGCTCGGAAGAGAGCACGCTGCGCATTATTGAAACCGCGACTGGTCAGGTGCTGCCCGACACCATCGATCGCACGCGCTTTGCGAGCCTGGTCTGGCTGAAGGACAATTCCGGCTTCTACTACACGCGCCATCCGCGCAAGGGAGACGTCCCCGCCGGCGAAGAGGTTTACCACGTCAAAGCCTTCTATCATCAGTTGGGCACCGATCCCGCCAAAGATCCGCTCATCTTCGAAGACAAACGAAATCCACAGTACATCCCCGACCTCACGATCTCCGACGACGACCGCTGGCTGCTGATCAACGTCGAAGAGGGCTGGGCGAAGACCGAGATGTTTCTGCTCGACCTGCATTCCGATCTCACCCCGGATCATCATCCAAACGCCGCGCCTGTAGAACTGACGACCGGCAAAGACTTTCTCTACGGTGGAGATTTTTTCCGAGGGAAGCTGTACATCACCACCAATGAAGATGCTCCCCACTACCGCGTTTTGTTGGCCGACGCCGAAAATCCCAAACGCGCGAACTGGAAGGAACTAATTCCGGAGTCCGTCGCCGTGCTGCAAAACGCCAGGGTCACCGGCGGCAAACTCTTCCTGCAATACGAGCACAACGTGGCCTCCGAGCTGATGATCTACTCGCTCGAAGGCAAGAAGCTCGCCGACATCCCGCAGCCCGCCATCGGCAATGTTCCGAGCGCCAGCGGACGCTATGATCTCAACGAAATTTTCTATTCCTTTACGTCCTTTACTGTGCCGCCGTGCGTCTACCGCTACGATCTGACGAGCGGCAAGAGCGAGCTGTGGGCCAAGGTTGATGCGCCTTCCATCGATCCCGACCAGTATGACGTCCGCCAGGAGTGGTATCACTCCAAGGACGGCACCAGGATTCCGATGTTCATCGTCAGCAAAAAAGGCCTGGTGAAGAACGGCCATAATCCGACGCTGCTTACGGGCTACGGTGGCTTCAACATCTCCATGAGCCCCGGCTTCAACCGCAGCATGTATCTCTGGATGGAGCACGGCGGCGTCTACGCGGTCGCCAACCTGCGCGGCGGCAGCGAATTTGGCGAAGACTGGCACCGCGCCGGCATGTTGGAGAAAAAGCAGAACGTATTCGACGACTTCATTGCCGCCGCCGAATACCTGATCTCGGAAAAATACACCGACAAAAATCATCTCGCCATCTACGGCGGATCGAATGGCGGCCTGCTGATGGGCGCCATGATTACGCAGCGTCCCGACCTGTTCCGCGCCGTGGTCTGCATGGTGCCGCTCCTCGACATGCTGCGCTACCAGAACTTCCAGATCGCAAAGCTTTGGATCCCGGAGTACGGTTCCGCCGACAACCCGAAGCAATTCGACTTTATCTACGCCTATTCGCCTTACCACCACGTCAAGGCCGGCGAGGAGTATCCCGCCATCCTCTTTATGACGGCGGACACCGACACGCGCGTCGACCCGATGCATGCCAAGAAGATGACCGCTCTGATGCAGGCTGAAGCCAAGAACGGCGACAGCAAGGATCGTCCAATTTTGTTGCGCATCGACAGCAAAGCCGGGCACGGGCAGGGCAAGCCAGTCGCCAAACAGGTTGAGGACAGCACGGATATGTACTCGTTTTTATTCTGGCAGTTGGGAATGAAGCCCTAGCAGTTCGCGGAAAAAGTCCGATTTCGATCTTGCCTTGAAAGGGTGCGGCTTCAAGCCGCACCGTAAGTCGTTCAAAATCAGTCGCGGCTTTAGCCGCTGAGGGACTACTCTCAATCCGGAACGACGTTTCCGCAACCTCCCAGGTGTTTGCGCCAGGACGAACGGCTTGGCCACGGTTCTGAGTAGGCCTCCGTCACCAAGCCATGTGACATGCCGCACTGAGTCGCACCACTGACTAGGTCCAGCATCTGATTGTAACTGCGCTTTTTCGCGCGTCTGGGTCTGAGGGCCCTCCAACCGCGCGAGTCTCGTGTTCGGACCCCCACTCGCTATCCGCGAGCACACTTCACAACATCTCGTTCGGAGGATCGCATGCTCCATCTCGATACCGGCAATACCGGTTTCATGATTCTATGCACCAGCCTGGTCATGTTGATGACCCCAGGTCTCGCGTTTTTCTACGGTGGCCTGGTGGGACGCAAGAACGTTCTGGCCATCATGATTCAAAGCTTCGTTTCCATGGGTTGGACCACTGTTATCTGGTACCTCTATGGCTACTCTCTGTGCTTCAGCGGCGACTGGCACGGAGTCATCGGAAATTTTCACAACGCCTTCTTGCGCGGGATCGATCTCAACACGCCATCCCCCAACCCCACCATCCCAGCCTTCGTTTTCATCGCTTATCAAATGATGTTTGCCATCATCACCCCGGCGCTGATCTCCGGAGCCTTTACCAACCGCGTCACCTTCAAGGCTTACATGCTGTTTCTCACCGGCTGGCTGACCTTTGTCTACTTCCCCTTTGTCCACATGGTGTGGGGAGGCGGGTTCTTGCAGCAGTGGGGCGTAAAGGACTTTGCCGGCGGCATCGTCGTCCACAACATTGCCGGTCTGGCGGCCCTTGCCTCAGTGGTCTACGTCGGCAAACGCCGTGTCGCCGATAGCGGCCCGCATAGCATTCCATTGGTCGCCCTGGGCACTGGTCTATTGTGGTTTGGATGGTACGGCTTCAACGCGGGCAGTGAAATGCGTGTCGATTCCGTGACTGCCACCGCATTCCTGAATACCGACGTGGCGGCCTCGTTCGCGGCCGTCGCCTGGCTCATGGTGGCCTGGCTCAACGAGAAAAAGCCGAAGCTTCTTGGCCTGCTCACCGGCGCAGTCGCCGGACTCGCTACCATTACTCCAGCGGCCGGATACGTCTCTCCCTCCACCGCAGTCATCATCGGCATCGTTTCTGGCGTGGTGTGCTACTACGCCGTCGAGATGAAGAACAAACTGCAATGGGACGACGCTCTCGATGTCTGGGGAGTTCACGGTGTCGGCGGCTTCCTCGGCATCGTCATGCTGGGCATCTTCGCCAGCAAGCAATTCAATCCCGACGGCGCTAATGGCTTGCTCTATGGCGACCCGGTCTTCCTGTTGAAGGAGGTCACCGCCGTTGTCTTCTCCTCGGTCTGGGCGTTCGCGTTCACCTACGCCATGCTTCGCATCATTGATGCTTTCACCCCCGTCAAGGTCAGTGAGTCGTCGGAGGAGGTCGGCCTCGATGAGTCGCTCCACGGCGAGCACGCCTATGAACAGATCACGGATCGCGATGTGATCCATGACCTGATCGAGGCTGGCCGTAACTAAGGTCAAAGGTCGTAAAAACGAGGTGTGGAACAAATGATGTTTGGAACCAAATGATGTTTAGAAGCAAATGATCGCTCTGAAAGACGCACCTTTCTTTACGCTTGGCAGGATCATCTTGGCAGGGATGATGTTCGCATCATCCCTTATTTTCCTTGCACAGACCACCACTCCTCCCAACCCGGTCGCCAACCTATCCCCCAGCGATGTTCTCAACAAGCCATGGTGGAAGGGAATCACTGCTGACGGATTCGTCTCACTCTCCTACACCTACAACACGAACGATCCAAGCACGCGCCTCAATCAGTTCCGAGTTTTCGATTTTAACGACGATGAGCCGCAACTCGACATCGCCCAACTCGTCGTTCAGCATCCGGTCAGCGAGTCCAGCCAGTTTGGTTTTCGCTACAACATGATCGCCGGTTCGGGCGTGCCCGAGATTACAGCCGCCTACGGCATGTTTCGCGACACCACTACTGGTGTGGCTCACCACTTCGATATCCCCGAGTTCTACGTGAGCTATGTCGCGCCCGTCGGCAAGGGCCTCCGTTTTGACGTTGGCAAATTCGTCACCCATCTCGGCTACGAAGTCATTGGCGGCTACGACGGTTACAACGACAACTCCAGCCGAGGATTCATCTTCGGCTACGGTGTCCCGTTTACCCACACTGGCGTCAAAGCCGGCTACACCTTCAACAGCAGGATTTCTTCGACTCTGATGTTGACCAACGGCAGCGACGCCGTAACCCGCCTCAACGGAGGCGTAACCTTCGGCGGCCAACTCGCCACCGTTACTTCCAAAACCACTACCCTGACATTCAACTTCCTCCATGGCCCGGAGCGCCCACACAACGCGCATGATCAGCGCAGCCTCTATGAGCTTACCGGCTCCTGGAAAGTCATTCCCCGTCTCAGCCTCGCCTTCGACGGCCTCTACGCCGACGAAGATCACGCCGCCACAGACGGCAGCGACGCCATTTGGAGAGGCCTCGCTGGCTATTCGAAATACACTTTCACGAAACAGTTTTCACTGGCATTTCGTGGCGAAGTCTTCGCCGACAGCGGCGGCAGCCGTACGGGCAGCACGCAAACGCTTCGCGGGTTCACCCTTACGCCCGAGTACGTTTTGTCCGCTAAACTCTCGCGTCTGAACTCCGAATTCCGGCACTTCGACGGCAAGTTCGTAATCCGAGGAGAATTCCGCAGAGATCTTTCAGATCACGCCACATTCCTCAAGGGAACAGGTTTCACCACCCACCAGTTCACGACGGCTGTCAATCTGATCTATTTATTCTGAGCCAAAGATGCGGCCAGATTAAGCGCGCAAAGTCATCTGATCTTCGCAATCCGACCTCGCTGACGCATTCCCCTGTGCTCCCCCGCGCACTCTGTGGTTAAATGTTCTCGATGGCTAATCCGACGCCTGATTCAAAGATCCGTGTCCTGGTTGCCAAGCCTGGACTTGATGGCCACGACCGTGGCGCGAAGGTAATCGCCCGCGCCCTGCGCGATGCCGGCATGGAAGTCATCTACACCGGCCTCCGCCAGACCCCTGAGATGGTCGTCAACGCGGCTCTCCAGGAAGACGTTCAGGTCATCGGCCTCTCGATCCTGTCGGGCGCTCATAATGCCATCGTCCCGCGCGTGATGGACCTGCTCAAGCAAAACAAAATGGATGACGTGCTGGTGCTGGTCGGCGGTATTATCCCCGATCAGGATATCGACGCCCTGAAAAAGATCGGGGTGGCCGGCATCTTCCAACCCGGCACCCCCATGGACGACATCGTAAAATTCATCCGCCAGAATGTGAAGCCGCAAGGCGTCCCAACCGCCGGTCGATGAGGGCCGTTGAGCTTTTGTCTCCTCTCGATCAATTTGAATTCACATTGCGTCATGATGGAGGAGTCATACTTCTAACTCTAGCGTCCGCTGACGGCATGAACCGTCTTACTCGTCGAAGCGTAACTGCCATTACCGATAAAATCCTGAAAATGATCTCTCCAGGGGCGCCCATCCTGCCACTCGTAATTTCGGGCGAGCGCAACTTCTCCGCCGGAGCCGACCTCAACGAAATCAACGCTCTCACTGGCCCGGAAGCTTACGCGTTTTCCGCCATGGGGCAGGAGTTGATGCACGCAGTTACCAGCTATCCAGCTCCGGTAATCGCCGCCATCGAAGGCCACTGCATGGGCGGCGGCCTCGATTTGGCCCTCGCCTGCGATCGCCGCATTGCCTCGCCCAGCGCAGTCTTTGGCCATCGCGGCGCAGCTCTCGGTCTGATCACAGGCTGGGGAGGCACGCAGCGCCTGCCGCGCCTCATAGGGAAAGGGAGAGCCCTGGAGCTGTTTGCCGCCGCCGAACAAATCACGGCCCGACGGGCTCTGGAAATCGGCCTGGTGGACGCTATCGCCGATGACCCAGTCGCCGAAGCAATGGTCCGGCTGAGCGGGGCTGATCTGACATCAACGTAGAGCCGTGGCCTGCCTCGTCTCCCGACTCCGGCGTCGACAATAGCCACGACTTACAAAACCAACGACCAACTCAGGAACGCCCACATCCATCCCAGATTGCACGCAAACAACGCCACACACAGGAGCGCAAAGCGGCCGCGGCTCAACTTACTCGTCCATTCACCAGTCGTTAGATAAGCGGCATAAGCCGGCAATAAATATCGAGGGGCGCCAAACAACGCCGGCGTACAAACGCGAAGCAATATATGCGTAATCAAGGCCGCCGAAAACCAGCGGTCTTCCGCCCGCCGCCGCGCCAGCACGCCCGCAACAAAGAAGTAGATCAGAGCCACCAGACTGATAACAACCAGAGGCTCGAAGCGCTGCGCCAGCGAACGAATCGCCAGCCATAAGGTAGTCCACGGAGGACCGACAGACGTTTTCCAATACGCGCCGTAGGCCGCCGCCATGCTGAGCCGTCCGCTCCGGCGCAGCCAGATCCAATATCCGATCGTCCCGAGCGGCGCGAACAAGACCAGCCACCGCCGGCTCTCCCGTCCCCGCCAGGCCATAACGAGTAGTGGCACGATCAACAGCGTCCCGGCAGATCGCGTCAGGCCCGCCGCAATGGCACACGTCGTAGCCGCGAGCCAACGCTCATCGCGCGCCCATGCGATGCACCATACGATCAGTGCCATAGCAAGAGCTTCCGTGTAACCGGCAAAAAGAAAAAAACTTGCCGGCCAAGCCGCGGCCAGCAAAACCGCGCGCTCCGCCGTGGCTCCCGCAAGCTCGCCGCGCGCCAACCGCAGCAGCCCAAGAAAATAAAAAAATGCTGCGACCGTGGAGATCAACAGAGCGGCAGCCGCTGGCTCCACGATCCAACTGAGCGACCGAATCATCGCAGGATAAAGAGGATAAAAAACAACCGCTCCCGGCAAGTCGTAGCCGCGCTCGGCGATCCGTAAATACCAGAGCGTGTCAAAGCGCTCCCAGACCCCGATCAGCGCATAATGCCAGCCCGCGGTTGACGGCAACATTTCGGTCAGAGCATTGCTGCGAATCAGGCCCGCGCGGGGATGGAGAAACGAGGCGCCGAGCGCCGCCACCGCCGAGTAGAAAACACGCAGCGCAAGCGTAATCGCCAAAGCGATCCGCCAATCGCGCCGCCAAGCCGAACTTTGCTCCATGCCTCGCGCTCCACAAACTCCGCAGCCGAGTCTACCGCGCACGCTGATATATTAGAAAGTTCCAGGCTCTCCCATGCCCGACCGCACCGAATCCACGGCGATCGCCATCAACAACGTCCTCGCAACTAAGGTGGATCCCGCAGCGCTGCGCTTTGAATCCAACATGCGCGCTCTGGCCGATCTGGTCGCGCAGATCCGCAATGAGGAGGAGAAGATCCGCGAGGGCGGCGGCCTGAAAGCCATTGAAAATCAGCACGCGAAGGCGCGGCTCACCGCCCGCGAGCGCATCAATCTCCTCGCCGATGCCGGCACTTTCTTTGAGCTGGGCCTGTACGCCGCGCACAACATGTATGAAGAATGGGGAGGCGCGCCCGCCGCCGGCGTCGTCACTGGATTAGCCCGCGTGCGTAGCCGTCTGGTGATGCTGATCGTCAACGACGCCACCGTGAAAGCCGGCGCGTTTTTTCCGATGACCGCGAAGAAAGTTATCCGCGCGCAGAACATCGCGCTCGAAAATCGCATTCCCACGATTTATCTCGTCGATTCCGCGGGCGTTTTTCTTCCGTTGCAGGAGGACGTTTTTCCCGACACCGACGACTTCGGCCGCGTCTTTCGAAACAATGCCGTTATGTCCGCGAAGGGCATTGCGCAGATCGCCGCCATCATGGGCATGTGCGTCGCCGGCGGAGGGTATTTGCCCGTCATGTGCGATCACGTCCTGATGACCGATGGCAGCGGGCTTTTCCTGGCTGGACCCGCGCTCGTGCAAGCGGCCATCGGACAAAAAGTTTCCGCCGACGATTTAGGCGGAGCTGCGATGCACTCCGCCATCAGCGGCACGGTCGACTTCCGCGAGCCCAATGACGAAGCCTGCATCGCGCGCATCCGTTCGCTGATTGAAAAATGGGGATATCGCCGCCAGTCCCTATGGGACCGCAAAAAACCCGCCGATCCTGCGCTCCCGGCCGAAGAAATTTACGGCATCTATGACTCTTCGCCTGCGCGTCCATACGACATGAAGGAAATTCTCGCGCGCATCGTCGACGAGAGCCGCTTCGACGAATACAAAGCCGAGTACGGCAAAACGCTGATCTGCGGCTACTCGCGCATCGGAGGCTTCGCAGTCGGCATCGTCGCCAATCAAAAGCTCAGCGCGCAGCAAACCGATCACGAAGGCCACAAGCGGGTCGAATTCGGCGGCGTAATTTACACCGAGTCCGCGGAGAAGGCTGCGCGCTTCATCATGGACTGCAATCAGAGTCTGGTTCCGCTCATCTTTTTTCACGACGTCAACGGCTTCATGGTCGGACGCGATGCGGAGTGGAGCGGCATCATCAAGGCGGGCGCAAAAATGGTGAACGCCGTTTCGAATTCCATCGTGCCAAAGATTACCGTCATCGTCGGCGGCTCGTTTGGAGCGGGACATTACGCCATGTGCGGCAAAGCCTACGACCCGCGCTTCGTCTTCGCGTGGCCGACCGCGAAGTACGCGGTCATGAGCGGAGACGCCGCCGCCGGTACGCTGGTCGAAATCAAAGTGAAGCAACTGGAGCGCAGCGGGAAAAAGTTGAGCGAAGAGGAAAGAAAAGAGCTTTTCGACTCGACGAAGAAAACTTACGAAGAACAAACCGACCCACGCTACGGCGCGGCAAGATTGTGGATCGACAAGATCATCGACCCGATGGAAACCAGGCAGGCTATCACGCAAGCATTAGAAGCCGCCGCGCTGAATCCGGAAGTGCCGGAGTTCAAAGTGGGAGTGCTGCAAACATGATTCACAGCGGGGCCGCGCTCCCAGGAACCTTTCATCCAGTCGCGGCCTGCCGAATCCCGTAAAATGAGATGTCACCACTTCGCATGAAGCGCATCGCCATTCTCGGTTCCACCGGCTCGATCGGCCGCAGCACGCTGAGCATCGTCGAAAGCTATCCCGACCGCTTCCAGGTCGCGACGTTGGCCGCGGGGTCGAATCTCGACTCCGTCTACGAGCAGACTCTGCGCTGGAAGCCGAAAGTCGTCTCGGTGGCAAGTGAAGCCGACGCCGGCGTTCTGCGCGCGAAGCTCAGTGCAAATGGAGGCTTCCAAACCGAAGTCCTCCACGGCGCCGCCGGCACGGTCCGCGTTGCCACGCATCCTGAGGTTGATTTCGTGGTCAGCGCCATCGTCGGCGTCTCCGGCCTTGAAGCAACGTACGAAGCCGTCAAAGCCGGCAAGTCCGTCGGTCTGGCCAACAAAGAATGTCTAGTTGTGGCCGGCGAACTCATCACCGCCGAAGCTCGCCGCCAGGGCAAGCCGTTGCTGCCCATCGACTCCGAGCACAATGCCGTTCACCAATGCCTCCGCGGAGGCCGGATGAACGAGGTTGAGCGTATCTGGTTGACCGCTTCCGGCGGCCCATTTCTGCACACTCCGCGCGAAGACTTCGCCAACATTACGGTCGCTCAGGCCCTCAATCATCCCACCTGGAAGATGGGCAAGCGCATCACCATCGACTCCGCCACGCTGATGAACAAAGGCTTTGAGGTTATCGAGGCTTGTCGGCTATTCAACGTGCCACCCGACCGCGTGCAAGTCATGGTGCACCCGCAATCCACCATTCACTCCATGGTCGAGTTCGTCGACGGCAGCATTCTTGCGCAAATCTCGGTCACCGACATGCGCCTGCCGATCCTCTACGCCCTGACGTACCCGGATCGAATTGCCTCCGACCTCCGCTTCCCGGTCATGGACCTGCGGCACCTCGATTTCCTTCCCCCGGATATGGTCAAATTCCCTTGTCTGGCCTTAGCTTACGAGGCGGCCGCGGCGGGAGGCACGAAGACTATCGCTCTGAATGCCGCCGACGAGGTCGCAGTGGCGGCATTTTTGGACGAAGAGATTGCCTTCGACGACTATCCCTCGTATCATCGAAGACGTAATAACTGCAACGCCGACAGCGGTTTTAGCGTCTATTAAAGAGGTTCTGATTTGCGATTCTGAAGCTCGCCGTCTGGCCAGCGACATGGTCAGGCAGCGCAGCCGAACGGCATCGCCCATCCGAGCCATTTCCTAACGAATTTTTTCCGGAGTAATCTGGTCAATATGCCCCAGCTTTTGTCCATCCTTCATACCGTTTGCGTCATGGGGATCGTGCTCGGAATCATGATCCTGCTGCACGAATTCGGCCACTACGCTGCCGCCAAATATTTTGGCGTGCGGGTCGAGCAGTTCGCCATCGGATTCGGCAAGCGCCTCTTCGGCTTTCATCGGGGCGGAACGGACTACCGCATTAACATTCTGCCGCTCGGCGGATACGTCAAAATGTCGGGCGAAAATCCCATGGACGAGCGCACCGACGATCCGGGCGAATTTCTCGAATCATCCTCGCTGGCAGCGCTTCCTGATCGCCATCGCCGGCCCGGTGATGAACGTAGCGCTCGCCTTTGCTTTGTGGACGGGCGTTTTCATGGTGCACTACGAATACTCCGCCGTGATCGATGGCCCCGCGTTCGTTGGATGGGTCTCGCCCGGCACGCCTGCGGCCAGCGCAGGAATTCAACCCGGCGACCAGATTGTCCGCGTGGATGACATCGAAAACCCCAACTGGGAACAGGTGTTCTATAAGGAAGCGCTGAGTCCGAATCAACCTTTGAAGTTCGAGATTTTGCGCAACGGCGTCATCTCCGATATCACGCTCGTCCCTCAGCCCATGGGCCGCAATCAGGCGGGCGACGTGGGATTCGTCCCCAAGGAACCAGCCTTCATCGCCACCATGATCGAACCTGACATGCCGGCGGAGAAGGCAGGCCTCAAGGTGGGAGATCAGATCCTCACGGTCAACGGCCAGCAAGTTCCCGCCACCGAAGCGCTGGTCGACATGCTGGCGCGCACCAAGGATCAGCCTCTGGATGTGGTGGTTCTCCGCAAAGGTCAAAAGCTCTCCTTCACGCTTCATCCCATGCTCTCTGCCGGCAATCCTCCCGGAGATATGCGTTACCGGATTGGGCTGGCCAGCAATCCGACGAAGGTCGTCAAACTGCCCTTCCCGCAAGCTGTAAGTAAAGCGGCCGGCGAATGCGTAACAAATTCGTCTCTTATCATTGAGCTGTTGCGGAAAATGGTGGCCGGTAAAATCTCCATCCGCCAGGTCGATGGGCCGATCGGCATTGGCAGCGCCGTCGGCAGCGCCGCCCGCGAAGAAGGATGGACTCCGCTCCTGTTTGTGAGCGCCATCATCAGCCTCAACCTGGGCGTGATGAACCTGCTGCCCATTCCCATTCTCGATGGCGGAGTGATCCTGCTGCTCATCATCGAAAGCCTGATGCAGAAAGACATCAGCCTGCCCATCAAGGAGCGCATCTACCAGGCCGCTTTCGTCTTCCTCGTGCTCTTCGCGGTAACCGTGATCTACAACGACATCATGAAGACGCTGCCGGGCATTACGCATCTGCCCTGATGAGATTGTGTGGCGCGGGCGCCCACGCCCGCGAGTTCGCTTGCCAGCAAATCCCTCTCCCTCCCTCGCTCGCCCAATTTCCCGAACTGTGTGCGTATGAGATACAATGTATCTCATAGGAGAAATGCATTGGCGACTACAGAAATGGTACACGTCCGGGTAGACAAGCGAATCAAGGCACGTGCAGCGAAAGCCCTGGCGACAATGGGCTTGTCCGTTTCCGATGCAGTTCGCGTGTTGCTGACTCGCGTGGCCGTCGAAAAGGCTCTGCCCTTCGAGATAAAGACTCCGAATGCAGCCACTGCGGCCGCTATGCGGGAGGCGCGTAAGGGCGGACTACCCTCCTTCGATAAGGTTTCCGATTTGATGGCTGACCTGAATGCGGAGGATTGAGCGAACCAACGCCTTTCGCCGCGACTTCAAACGGGAGAAGCGTGGGCAGCATAGGCGCGATTTGGACGACCTGTTGGCATTCGCGGTCTCTCTATTAGCCGACGACAAGCCGCTGCCGGAAAGAATCGCGATCACGCCCTGGCCGGCGAATGGTCTGACCACCGCGAATGTCACCTCAAGCCCGACCTATTGCTTATTTATCGCAAAGAAGACGCGGATGTTCTGCAATTGGTCCGCCTCGGTTCGCATAGCGAGCTTTTTGATTAGCCATGTCCGGAAATATAAGTGCAAACTCGCCAGCCATGAGATCTGTCGCGTCCGCGGTCTAGACGGGCCTAGTTACGCTGCTTCGGCTAGAACTGCTAAAATAGAGATTCCCTATGGCTGAAATCATTCGTAGAAAAACCCATACCTGCTCCATCGGCGAAGTCCGCGTTGGCAGCGATGCACCGGTTATGGTGCAGTCCATGACCAACACCGACACCGCGGACATCCCCGGAACCATCCAGCAAACCGCCGCCCTGGCGCGCGCCGGCAGCGAAGTCGTGCGCGTCACCGTGAACAACGACGACGCCGCCAAGGCCATTCCCTACATCGTCGAAGGACTCGCCAAGCAAGGCATCAGTGTCCCGATCGTCGGCGACTTCCACTACAACGGCCATCAACTCCTCATCAAGTATCCCGAATGCGCCGAAGGGCTCGCGAAGTACCGCATCAATCCCGGCAACGTCAGCGTCGGCCGCAAGAACGACGACAACTTCCGCACCATGATCGAAGTCGCGGTCAAGTATCAGCGCCCGGTGCGCATCGGAGTGAACTGGGGCTCGCTCGACCAGTCGCTGCTCACGAAGATGATGGACGAGAATTCGCTTCTTGACGAGCCGAAAGACGCGCGCGAAGTCACCATGGAAGCGATGGTCGTGAGCGCGCTGAACTCGGCCAAACTGGCCGAGCAGTCTGGACTGCGCCCCGATCAGATCATTCTCAGCGCGAAAGTCAGCGGCGTGCAGGACCTGATCGACGTCTATCGCCGCCTCGCCGCGCGCTGTAGTTATCCTCTGCACCTCGGCCTGACCGAAGCCGGCATGGGCGCAAAGGGCGTCGTCGCATCCAGCGCCGCCATGGCTGTGCTGCTCCAGGAAGGCATCGGCGACACCATCCGCGTTTCGCTCACGCCCGCGCCCGGAGGCGATCGCACCGAAGAAGTTCGCGTCGCGCAGCAGATTCTGCAATCGCTCGGCATTCGCAGCTTTACGCCGCAGGTTACAGCCTGCCCCGGCTGCGGACGCACCACCAGCACTTTCTTCCAGGAAATGGCGCAGCAGATCCAGACTTATCTGCGCGAGCAGATGCCGCTCTGGAAAGAAAGCCATAGCGGAGTCGAAGAGATGAAGGTCGCCGTCATGGGCTGCGTCGTGAACGGCCCCGGCGAATCGAAGCACGCGAACCTTGGCATCTCACTGCCCGGGACATTCGAAGAGCCGAAGGCGCCCGTCTATGTCGATGGACGGTTGTTCACTACGCTCAAGGGCGACAAGATCGTCGAAGAGTTCACCAAGATTCTTGACGACTACGTCGAGTCGCACTACGCCGCAAAAGATAAAGAAGTCGCGGTCTAGCCGGAAAAACTAAAAGGCAAATTCGAGGGAGAGCACGAGTTGCATACTCGTGCGACTACCCGGTGGGGAAACCTCGCGCTTGCGGTGCCTACCAGCCGTTCCCGGAACTAAGTTTCGTCCATTAGTAGCCAAAATTGCCGATTAGAACATAGTACCGATGGCACGCTCGTACGTCCCTGAAAGCCGAATCTTGCCTTCATGGTCTGTATTGCTCAGTTATCTCCAGTCAACTGCCTGATACTGGAAATACACCTCTCAAATCGAAGTGGCAGTTCCAGGGGGACACAAAAAATGCGTCAAATCAGGACCGTATTTCATGAGTTCGCAATTCGCAGTATGCTTCTGGCCGGTGCAACCGCTTTACTGGGCACCTTAGCCTTGGTGCCAACGGCGAACGCGCAAATCAGCATCAGCATCAATCCCAATCCGCCCGTCTGTTCCTACGGCTACTACGACTATTCACCATACGGCTGCGCGCCCAGTGGTTATTATGGGCCGGGCTATTTCTATAATGGCGTCTTCCTCGGCGTAGGCCCCTGGGCAAGCTGGGGCTATGGACACGGCTGGGGCGAGCATCGCTTCCACAGTGCTGGAGGCGGACGTTACGTCGCCGGCCGCCGAGACGAAGGCTTTCGTGGGGCGAATCGTGAACATGGCCGATCAGCCAGGGGGAGCCACCGTAGCGAATCCCACGGCAGAACCTCCACAAATCGCTCCCATGCGTCGGCATCGCATAGCCGCCCCTCTCCCTCACATGGCGCGAAAGGTCATGGTAACGAGTCTCATGGTGGTGGAGAACATCACTAGACGACAACTGCCAAACCTGGCAGTTTCTTGGAAACCATGAAGCGGCGGAACAAAACAGTTCCGCTGCTTTGCTTCTGCGGGGATATCTGTACTGTCCGTCAGCCCACATCTACAAGCAGCACCGGAATCGAACCTCCGTCCACGGCTTCGACGGGAAACGAAGGCCGTGTCCGAAGCATATGGCTGGCATTCGTTAAGACATGGGCGGAAGACGTCGGAAACGGGGCTCTCAGTCAACTTCAGAGCCGGGGATGTGATGCAAGCCGTTCAGAATGGCGTTACTGGGGTGGGAGACGGGAATCGAACCCGCAACCGTCGGAGCCACAGTCCGATGCTCTACCAAGTTGAGCTACTCCCACCGCAGAGTTCGATTATAGCAATTACGAGCCAGCCGAGCGCTCCGCCGCCACACGTTTCGGCGCATCACCTGAGATTTGTTCCTGGGCGAAGGGGAGGTCACCGGATCCGGTTCTCAACCACCTCCGCAGAAAGAACACAGCCACGACAAACAGCACCGGAGCAGCGGCCGACAGTAATACCGGCGTCAGCAAGTCTTCCTTTATCACAAGGGATCGTGCGGACTTATCTCCAAGGTAGTCGTTGAGCTTCGTGGCCGCCGTAATGGCCTGAGAGAGTAGCGAGTAACTGAGCACCGGATAATCCTGCCCCGTGTCGAGGCTCACATAGACGTTGCAGGAAGGCGTTCCGCGGCCACCGACCCTGGCGGTTGGGCAGGCCGCTTTCGCGCCGCGAATGCTGGATTCCGGAATTGCGAAGCTGCTGTTGCCCGAGAAGCCTAACAAGCGCGTTTGCCGCACTTCGCACGCCGCTAGTCCTGAAGATCGCGTGCAGCGCAGGCCGTTGTCAGTAGGACCAAGGACCGCAGTCAGCAAGAATGCGCTTGCGACCATCGCCACTGCGGGCATGGCAATGATCCACACGATCGCCCGGTGTTTCATGAAGAGCTGTCCGACCTTGTTTGTTGGCGCAAGAATTCAACCACACCCAGCTTAACGCCCCACGCCCATGTACTGGAATCCCATGGCCCGCAGGCGCGAGGAGTCGAGCAGGTTCTTGGTGTCGATGATGATGGGCCGCTTCACGAGGTGGCGAATCTTGGTGAAGTCGAGCGTCCGGAACTCCGACCAGCCGGTAGCCACCACCAGCGCGTCGACTCCCTCGGCTGCGCCATAGGCGGATTCGCAATACTTGACGGTGCCGTTGAGCTGCAGCTTCGCCTCGGACATCGCCACCGGATCATAGGCCCGCACGCGCGCGCCCTTGGCGAGCAGGTTCTGCGCCAGCTCCACCGATGCCGATCCCGCGACGGAATTGGTATTCGGTTTGAACGCGAGCCCCAGAATGCCCACGTCTTTGTTCTGCACGGTGTCGATCGCGCCCGCCACTTTCTGCATCAGCCGCTGCACCAGGTTTCGATTGACGTCGCGGGCGGCGTTCAGAATCTTCAGATCGACTCGATTTGTCTGGGCGAGTTCGGTCAGCGAATCCATATCGCTCTGCGCGAAAATTCCGCCCATGCCGGCCCCAGGTTGCAGGCAGCGCGGCGCAATCTTCTTGTCGAGCCCGAGCGCCAGCGACAGGCTGACCGCATCGGCGTGCACATGTTCGCAAAGGCTCGCAATCTCGTTGATGAAAGAAATTTTGGTGGCCACAAAAGCCGTGGTCGCTTCGCGCGCCAGCTCGGCCGTTTCGTAGTTCGTCACCAGCACGGGAACGCCGCGCATCACGAGCGGATGAAAAATTTGCTTGAGAGAACTGACCGCTTCGCTCGAAGGAGTGCCCAGAATGATGCGATCCGGCCAGTTGAAGTCTTCCACCGCGCATCCGTTGGTAAAGAACATCGGCTGGCAGACGAGCAGGCTTTTTAGCCCGTGCGACTTGAGCGTTTTTTCGAGCTGCGTGGTCGAGCCCACGCGCCCCGGCGTGACGACCGACAAAACCTGAAAACGCCCGGCGGCGCGACCCAGCCGCACGACAACCTCCTCCAGCCCTTCTGCGGAATCTTCAGCCAGAAAAATAACCTGCGCCTTACGCGCCAGATCCTCAGGATCGGCCGAATACACGAGCCGCCCGGAGCGCACGTTGCGCCGGATCACTTCCTGCAGATTTTTCTCGAAAAAAGGAATGTTGCCCTTGGCGACTTCCATGATCTGCGTGTTGTCAGCGTGGCAGCAGCAGACGGGCGTGCCGAAATCGGCGAGGCACGCAGAGATGACAGTGGCAAGATAGCCGGATCCGTAAACCCCAATTTGCATAAGCACTCTTCCGATCCTGCACGGCCAACCTTTTTCTATCGACCGCTTTCAGATCTTCTTCGATTCGTTTCTTTGATCGTTCTTAGATCCACCGCAGCCTGGGGTCCGGCGCTGCTTTCAAGCCCGTAAATCTATGGTAATCCGGCTATTGGCCTTGGCAACCACGGAGAAGTACATGAACTTTGGAGGGCGCAAATCGCCCGCCAGTTCCGGGTTTTGAGGGGGTTTAGCAGTGCTCGAAAAGAATGGTTTTAGGACTTCGACGACAATTGGCCGCGTCCCAAGGGGAGCGGAGCCAAATCCTGCCAATGGCCCTCGTCCTCGCGGACAAACATCAGCTCATCGAGATGCACCTGGCGCTTGCCGTCAAATTGCGTCCAGCGTTCACGCGCCACCAGCAACGCCCGCCGTGCCTCTTCATCCAGTTCCGTCTTGACGATCGTCAGATGCGGAATATAGGGCCAGCATTCCTCCTGGTGCAGCATCTTCTCCCCGAGCTGATCGTGCAACTCCCGCATGCGGTAAGCGGCTCGCTTCACCTGAATGAACACAGTGGGAGTCGTAGGCAGAAAAGTCTCCACATCGCCCAGTTCAACATCGAAAGGAATGACGTGGCTGCAAGCATCTTCCAGAAATTCGAGCGCCGCCGCCTCGCTGCCCTGCAGCTCGCGTGGAGGAAGGATCGTCAAGTGCGCAGGCAGGTGGGACATCGCGGGATGCAGTTCCTGGCGGAGCCTTTCTACGAATTCTCCCACCGGATTACGGACATAACTCACCAGCGCGTAGAGTGAACCGGACATGACGTCGACCAAAATTATATCCCGAGCGCGGCGCCCGGACCCAGTACACGACAGGGGAGTGTCACCAAGGTCACATCCGGGGATTCACTTGTGATCGAGCATCGGGGCATCGGGGGCGGGCTGCGTGTTGAAACTTGTTGAATTCTATGGAAGTCACACTTTCATGTCCGTTATAAAGACCCCCTCGTGTCGCCCTTTACTGATTCCATTAGAATGAACTTTCACGTGCATTCCTCCTTGGCAGTTCGCACCGAGAACGTCTCCCGCCACTATCAGATGGGTGAGGCGCTGGTGCGCGCGGTGGACGGAATTTCCATCGAAATTCGGGCCGGAGAATTTGTGGCTCTGCTGGGCGCCTCGGGGTCCGGCAAGTCGTCACTGCTGAACCTCGTCGCAGGTCTTGACCGTCCGACCTCCGGGGCGGTGACTGTTCATGGAAGTAACCTGGCTGCGCTCTCGCGAGAGCAACTGGCCAAGTATCGTCTTCATACTGTAGGTATGGTCTTCCAGTCGTTCAATCTGATTCCGAGCATGTCATTGCTCGAGAATGTAGAGCTCCCGATGCGCTTTGCCGAAGTCGATCGCCACGAGCGTTCGGCACTTGCACGCCAGTCGCTGGACCGGGTGGGTCTTGGCGGACGGCTTTCGCATCGGCCGATGGAACTCTCGGGCGGCGAACAGCAGCGCGCTTCACTGGCGCGCGCACTCATCAACCGGCCCAAGCTTCTTCTGGCGGACGAACCGACGGGCAATCTCGACAGCCGCACCGGCACGGAGATTATGGAACTCATTCGCAGCTTCAATCAGTCGCTGGGCATGACCGTGCTGATGGTGACGCACGAGCAGGCGCTCGCGGAGAAGTATGCCGGGACGGATGGTGCATCTCGCGGACGGAAAGCTTGTCGACGATATCATGCAACGATGCCGCATCCACGATCCCGCCAGCGCCAGGCCGCTGCGCCAGAGCCGCGGGGAGAAACGCAATGAAGCTCTACGATGTCGCTGAGCTTGCTGTCCGCAACCTGCGCGAGTCCATCTTTCGCAATTCGCTGACGACGATCGGCATCTCAGTGGGGGTGGCCTCGCTGGTCGCGATGCTCTCGCTTGGCATTGGACTGCAGCAGCTGGCTTCACGCCGGCTGCAAAAGTCCGGCCTGTTTGACACGGTTGTAGTCACCTCCAGGCGTGACCTTCGCAACTTCCGCGAACAGCGAGAGGAGGGACCGGCGCCGGCCGAGAGCCCGTCGCTGGATGAGGCGGCGCGAAAACAAATCGCGCAAATATCTGGCGTAGTTGAGGCCTATCCCGATATTCGGTTCGTTACGGACGTGCGCTTCGACGGCAAGCCGCACTTAACCACGGTGGCGGGCGTCCCGTTCTCCGCCAAAAATAATAATGACGCTTTCGATGGCATACAGGGCAGTTTCTTTCTCATCGGATGCGGCTGCGGAAGTCATCCTCCAGAAGTCGTTTGCCGAAGAGTTGCTGGGCATCACTCCCAAGCCGGGCACGGACACCACAAATCATTGCCGAGTTGGCCAAGCCCCTTCTTGGGAAAGAAGTGACGATGCGCTACGCGGAGCGCACTGCGTCTCCTTCTTCCTCTGCGGCAACCGCTTCGATGACAGAGCGATAGTGCGGCGTATTCGGTTGTCTCACACGAGCAAGTACTGAAAATTGTGGGGCTGACGGATCTCGATCCGGATAGCATGCGCGGCATGGCACGGGCGCGCGTCTTCCTGCCGCTCAAACTGGCGCAGGACCTGCACGTCATGCAGTCCAACCTGCGCGACACTTCGGCCAGCGACTCGCCCAGCTACACCTCACTCAGCGTGCGGGTAAAGAACCCGAACCAGGTTCCGGCGATTGAAGATGCCATCAAGAAGATGGGATTCGGCGCCTTTTCCATCGTCGATGCGACCCGCAGCATGCGCCAGTTCTTTGCCGTGCTCGACGGGTTCCTCGCGATCTTCGGCAGCCTGGCCTTGGCCGTTGCTTCGATCGGCATCGTGAATACGCTGGTGATGGCCATTCTCGAACGACGCCGCGAAATCGGAATCATGAAGGCCATCGGCGCCAGTGACGCCGACGTGCGCGGGCTCTTCTTCGCCGAAGCTGGCGCCATGGGCCTGGTTGGTGGAGCAGCCGGAGTCACGCTCGGGTGGGCGATCGGGCGCCTCATCAATTTCGGGATGAACGTTTATCTCGAACGCCAGCATTTTCCTGCGGCGCAAATCTGGTCCGTGCCACTGTGGCTTGTTCTCAGCGCGATCGCTTTCTCCATCGTCGTAAGTTTGCTGGCGGGACTCTACCCGGCGTCCCGGGCGGCGCGGCTCGATCCCGTGCAGGCGCTGCGCTACGAGTAGACTCGTCTTTATGCGCCGCCGTCTGCGATGGCTCACGCTGTTCTTAATTCCACTCCTGGTCGGCCAAGCTCACGCGCAAGGCCGCATCGATTGCAACGCGCTGCAAAGTCACATCCTCGGGGAGAGCGTCCACTACTGCGTTATGTTGCCGCCCGGCTATGACGCCGCAACCGCCGGCCATTCTCCGCGGCGTTATCCGGTCCTTTATTTTCTGCACGGGCTCGGCGATAACGAACAGACTCTATTCAAGGGCGGCGGGTGGGATCTGATCGAGGACCTCCGTCAAAAAAAACAAATTTCCGATTTTCTGGTAGTCACACCCGAAGGCAAGCGCAGCTTCTACATCAACTCCGCCGATGGCCGCGTGCGTTACAGCGATTTCTTCATTCGCGAGTTCATTCCTTACATTGAGTCGCATTACTCCATTCGCCGCGAGCGCTCCGCGCGAGCGATTAGCGGTGTGTCGATGGGCGGATACGGTGCGCTTCGCTTTGCTTTTGCCTATCCGGAATTGTTTTCGTCGGTCAGCGCACAGAGTGCCGCGCTCATCGCGGAACCGCCGGCAGACCACGACGCCAATGCCCGCACCGCTGGGTGGGCTGCTGGGAGCGGTCTTCGGCAATCCCATTGACCTTCGCCACTGGAACCAAAACAGTCCCTTTGTCCTTGCCAAGCGGAACCGGGCGCAGATACGGGCCTCAGGTTTATCCATCTATTTCAACTGCGGACGCGATGATGAATTCGGATTCGAGACAGGAGCCGCGGAACTTCACCGGCAACTTCAGGCGGAAGGCATCCAACACGAATATCATCTCTATCCCGGCAACCACGGCGCCGAGTATTTTCTGGCGCACCTCGGTGAAGTGTTGCAGTTTCATTCGCGCGTTTTTGCCGCAGCGAAGTAGTTCTGTCGGGGACTTCTGCGAAGCGATGCCGGCCTATAAAATGAACCTCTGCTGGACAGCCCGTGTCTAATCAACAATGGTGACTGCTCCTTCCAAAGCCGCGCGGCGCCTCGCGCCCCAAACTGCAGGCGGTTCTGCCGCTGGTGTGGGAACTCGTCCGCCCGCGTCGCGGGTTGCTGGCGGTTGGTTTCGTGTTGATGGTGATCAACCGGGTGGCCTCCCTCGTGCTGCCGTATTCCACCAGTTACCTGATCGATAGCGTCATCATCAAGCGCAACATTCACCTGCTCAAGCCGCTCGTGCTTGGAGTATTGCTGGCGACTCTCATTCAGGGGATTACTTCCTTCTCGCTCACGCAATTACTCTCCAAGGCCGCCCAACGCCTGATCGCCGAGCTTCGGCAGAAGGTGCAAGCTCATATCGGACGGTTGTCGGTCGCATTTCATGATTCGACCAAGAGCGGAGTCTTGGTGTCGCGCATCATGACCGACGTGGAAGGCGTGCGCAACCTGATCGGTACCGGGCTGGTCGATCTTACCGGGGGATTGCTTACGGCCGCGATCGCTCTGGTGGTGCTCTTCCGAATCAGCGCGCTGATGACGGTGCTGGCATTCGGCTTCCTGCTGTGTTTCGGGCTCGCTCTGAAAAAAGCGTTTCAGACGATCCGCCCGATCTTCCGCGATCGCGGCAAAATCACCGCCGAGGTTACTGGGCGTTTGACGGAATCTCTTGGTGGCGTGCGGGTCATCAAGGGCTATCACGCCGAAGACCGCGAGGAAAAGGTCTTTTCGCTCGGAGTAATGCGGCTGCTCGATAACGTGATGCGCACGCTGACCGCGAGCTCCATCATGGGGCTTTCGGCCAGCGTGCTGCTGGGCGTGGTGGGCGCCGTCATCATGTATGTCGGGGCGAAGCAGATTCTGGCCGGGTCGCTGACGATCGGCGGCTTTTTTACCTACACCTTGTTTATGGGCTTCCTCATCGCGCCCATCATGCAGATCGTTCAGATCGGCACGCAGATTACAGAGGCGCTGGCTGGCCTGGAACGTACGCACGAAATCCTGAAAGAAACCTGCGGAAGACAGCGACCCTCGCCGCACCGTCACTCTGCCGGCGATCGTGGGCAACATTGATTTCGAAGCAGTCAGCTTCAGCTACGATGGCGCGCGCACCGTGCTGAACGACGTATCGTTCCACGCCGCCCCGGGCACGGTGACTGCGCTTGGTTGGATCGTCGGGCTCGGGCAAGTCGACGACCATCGGGCTGATTTCCGCGTTCTATGTTCCGACCCGGGGCAAGGTCTTGGTGGATGGCATCGACTTAAGCACGGTCCGGCTCGATTCGTACCGCACCCAACTTGGAGTCGTATTGCAGGAATCGTTTCTATTTGATGGGACCATCCGCGAGAATGTCATCTTCTCCCGGCCTGACGCCAGCGAAGAAGCCTTGATGCGTGCCTGCCGGATTGCCCGGGTCGATGAATTTGCGGAGAGCTTTGCGGACAAGTACGACACCATTGTCGGCGAGCGCGGCGTGAAGTTATCGGGCGGGCAGCGGCAGCGGATCTCGATTGCGCGCGCCATTCTGGCCGAACCCCGCATCCTGATTCTGGACGAGGCCACCTCCAGCCTCGATTCCGAATCCGAGCAGATGATCCAGCAAGGCCTCTCCTACCTGATGCAGGGCCGCACGACCTTCGTGATCGCGCACCGCTTGTCGACCATTCGGCGCGCCGATCAGATTCTGGTGGTCGAGCAGGGACAGATTGTCGAACGCGGCACTCACGAAGAACTCTATGCTCTGCGCGGACGCTATTTCGAGCTCTACACCAAACAGCATGGTCTGGAGAGCAATCTGTTCCTGGCGCCAGGCGAGGGTGATGCCACGCCAGTTGCGCGATGACGCGAGTCCGCCCAAACAGAATGGGAATGAGCCGGCCGTCAGTGAGGTAATAAGGTTCGTCCGCTAATTTCGAATTGCAAAAGGAGAGCAGCGGAAGATTCGGGAATCCATCGCCTGACGACGTCTCCTCAAGCAAGCAGGCGATCAGAAATGCACTGCCGTCGCAGATTGAGCGCATAAGTGCGCGGATTGTGCGCGATCAAGGCCAGAAATCATGGTTTGGGGTGGCCGCAAAGTTGGAAAGTGCTTTAGAATCAATTCTGCAAGTCATGTCGGGGCGTAGCGCAGCCTGGTAGCGCACCTGCCTTGGGCGCATAGTGATTCATTCCAACGGGGCCATTTCCTACTTTGGTTTCTATTATTTTCAACAATTTGGGGAATCTGCTTCTCGTTCAAAGTTAACCCAAATGGCCTGAACCTCGCTCATGAGTGCACGGTGTGTGCACGCTAGCGCACCTGCTGAAATTGTGTCGACGTGCGAAGCGTCAGATTCGCACTGGAGTGCGGGCTAGATAAGAGCACAAGCAGTTCCAGCACTGTTGTGATTACCGAAAACGACCGTTGGGAGTGCTTTCCTCGAAAGCCCGTTTCTGGGTAGTTTCCGGGCTGCCGATGCCAAGCCCGAAGGGCGTGTAATGGCAACATCGGGATGGGGAGATTGAGCTTCTCCGGCACGTCTGATTGAGGTCTTCCCATCGTCCAGAAAAGAACGAGGGAAGGCTAAGCAGGCACGCCATTTGCTGCCTGCATAAGACCCGCTGCGGGCAAAGACGCCGCTCAGGACTAGGAGTGTAACCGGCTTTGACCCGAACTTAACGCACCTTTCCGTTCTTGTCGAACGTGAGCACTACGACGATGCTATTCACTAGCTTGCCGTGTACCGTAAGCGGCTGGTACATCCATTGCTTCACGGCATTGGTCGCTGCGCTATTGGGCGACGGATTGCCCTCAATGACTTTCACCTCTTCAACTGTGCCGTCGTCATTGAGTGTCACATGCATGCTACCTCGCCGTGCACATGCTGGCTGGCTGCCTCCGAAGGATAAGGCGGAAGAACCTTCGTCTCCGGCTTTGGCTCCGGCGGGTGTGGCGCCGGAATTGTGAGCGACATTCCTACGAAAACGCGTCGGATTGCTCACCGCATCCCGATTGGCCGCGTAGAACTGTATCCACATCTTTTATCGGCGTATACAAGCTCTCAGCGTGCCGCCGTCGTTGCCTTCACCGACGCCATAGGTGAAAGGCTTAATTTTGAATGTGTAGTTTTCCAGCGTTTTCATTGGTGCCGCAGGATATTCGCAGCAGCCACCAGTTCCCAATTTCGACGCGAATGTTCAGTCGCGCCTCTTTGCCGGCATTGACTTCGACGCCCCTGACAACCGTCGTCTTGAACCCGTTCGCCTCCGCTATGACACCCGGAGATGCATGGCAATCTAAGCGGGTCAACACCTCCCGCGAGAGGGAACCCAAAGCCTTAAAAGAGATCGACAGAGGAGCATGCGCAGCTAGCTCCTTGAGATGGTTTCAGTCTTGAAGCGATTCGTGGGCACCGCCAGCAGCTTGGCCGACTTATTGAGAACTACACCTGCATCGTCCTCGTAGAGGACGCGCTGCCGCCGATCTTGAATATCAAAGCACTACTCGTAATTGCAACTATCTCCTTATCGCATGGGAAATAAGAAGCAATCGCAGGAGAGGCTTGTTCGGATTTTGTAAAATCTCAGAGCCAAGCAATTTGTTTGGCTCATTTCTTGTTGCGAGATGGTTCTTTTTCTATAGACTTAGATTGTTTTCTGAGACTTCTCAGCATCTTCCTCACATCGAGCGATCAAAATTAAGAGGCGTTGATGGCGCTAGAACGACTGCTTCTGTTGATTGATTGGCTGAAAAGAAATTGTGTTTGTACCTTAGTCCTGATTTTTTATGCCGCAAATCTGGCGTCGGCACACGATTCCTCTGCCGGGACGGGCCCCAAAAAACATTCCGGAAGTTTTTCAATCAGCAATCGGAATCCATCCGAGAAATCAGAGACATCAATCCAAGGACGTTTCCGGGGGTGGGGACACTCTCAACTCCGATCACGCCATGCCTCGACCACTAGAACTCACTCGCTTCAATTGAACCCGTTACCACGAACCGGCGAGACTTCTCATCATCAGAACCAACCCGCCCTTTCCTTCAACGGATTCGATTTTCGCCCTGCCTTGCCAGCCGGACAGATACCTACAGCGGTTGCGGCGGGGGACTTCAACGGGGATGGGAAACTTGACTGGGCTGTCTCGAACGGACAGGACAACACAATCTGGCTCTACTTTGGCAATGGTGACGGTACGTCAGCTCTTCCGACGATTCTGCCTGTTTCAGGACTAAGCCCGACCTGGTTGATTCAAACCGACCTGAATGGCGACGGTAAACCGGATTTAGTCGTTGCAGAAGCTGACAGTCTAAAGGTCGGAGTGTTTCTAGGAAAAGGAGATGGCACGTTTCAGAATGAAGTTGAATATCGCGTGCCCGCTGCTCCTCTGTTTCTGGTTGCCGGAGATTTCACGGGAGACGGCAACCAGGACATTGCGGTTGGAATGATCGGAACCACGGCGAGCGGGCCAGTAGCGGTGCTGCCCGGCGACGGCCATGGTCATCTGGGAACCGCTCTCTATGTGGGAGACCCGAACGCCTCAACCGGGGCATGGCTGGAACCTGCGAGTTTAAGAGGAAATGGGAAGTTGGACCTTGTCGTCGTCGATCCGGATGATTTGGGGCCTCACGGCGGCGCACAAGTTTATTTGAACAACGGCGACGGGACGTTCGCTCCGGGGCAATTTGTCCGCGGCAACGAAGCGATTATCGGTGAGCCATCCGACGTGATGGAAAGCGCGGCGGTGGCAGCCCTTACTGGAAGCGGTTGCGCCGATCTTGTTCTTGTCGATTCCTTTGGCCTGGCATACATCTTCACCGGGAACTGCGATGGAACGTTCGTGCTACCCGCAGGAACGCAATACGCGCTTGGGGACATGGGACTGACAGTTCACCTTGTCGATGTAAATGGCGATGGCGTTCTGGATCTGGTCACATCGAGCGCATATTTGCCGGGTTCCGGCGGGATATTCGGCAATGTGGCAGGAGATCAAGTCTCGATTCTGCTAGGGGATGGCGCGGGCAATTTCGGCGCGGCCCGCACTTACCGGGGAGACTTGTCGATGTACAGTCTCGTCATCGGCGACGTGAATGGCGATGGATTTCCCGACATTCTCACGGCCAATCAAGGCAACGATACGGCGTCAGTGTTCTTGAACGATGGCAAGGGAGGATTTGGCAACCCGCAAGGGGAAGGCTTTGGAAATAGCACCGGCGACTTGAATTCACCAGTCACCACATTTGCGTTTGCCGACATCGATGGCAATGGAACCAACGACATGGTGATCATTGACAATCCTCCCTATTCCGGCGGCCCGATGCAAATCACGACATTCCTGAACAACGGCAAGGGAACTTTCTCCGCGCCGGTGATCACACCTGCCTGGCCGACCAGCACAACGCTGCTTCCAGGAAGCATGACGTTGGCCGATTTTCGAAACACGGGCCGTCCCGATCTGTTAGTCGTTGGCAGCGCATTTTCCCTGCCCGTGGTGTACTTCGTGCCCAATATCGGAGCTGGACAGTTTGGTCCTTATACGATGACAACTCCCGCGGGCGCGGCTGGGCCCATAGCGATCGGGGATTTCAACGGTGACGGTAAGCTGGATTTTGTCACGGTCTCGACCAACCCGACGGAGAACTTTGCCCAACAACTGAGCGTGTTTCTCGGTAAAGGAGACGGTACGTTCCAAGCTGGGCAGGTAGTTACATTCGCGGCTGGAAACTCGTACGCCGTTCCGATGCTCGCGTTCGCCGGCGATTTCAACGGCGATGGCAACCTGGACGTACTAGTTTGGGACGGGGGGCTCTACGAACTCTTCGGCAACGGCGACGGAACGTTTCAGGCGGGGATTCCATTGTTTGCAACGCTGAGGGGTGGCCTGGTGATGGCTGACTTCAACCATGATGGATTCCCAGACATCATGACTGCGAGCGATCCGAGCGGCTTTGAGACTGACGGCAGTTTTTCGGTTTTCCTGGGCCAGGCAGGAGGCTCTTTCCAGTATGCCGGAAGTTATGCGCCGTACCCTTATCTCCTCGATGGTCCCTTCACATGGAATCTCACCGTGTCGCAAAACCCATTTCCCGGTATCGTTGGCGACTTCAATGGCGACGGGAATCTCGATGTCGCGCTCTATCCCTTCCTTGGTAGTTTCTATGTCAGCCCCGCACTCCAGATCGTTTACGGCAATGGCGATGGAACTTTCACTCCCGCATACGTGAACTACCCCTTGGTAAAGCCGGAGGTTCCGCAATTTGCTGCCGATGTTGACGGCGACGGCCGGACCGATCTGGTCGAACTGGACAACTTCAACACCTCGTTCAACGTGATTCACTCGACGGCTCACGGTCCATCCGTTCAACTCGACCTTCTCACTGCTCCTCTTACGGGCACGACAGGCACAGGACGAGTAACGTTGAATGTACCTGCTTCCAGCGCGACACCGGTATCGTTTGTGAGCAGCGATCCCGGCTTGACGGCGCCCAGCGTGACGATTCCGGCAGGCGCGGTGAGCCAGGATTTCACGTTTACTATCGGAGACGGATTCAATCCGCTTCAGGTTTTTTCGATCGAGGCACATGCCGGCGGTGCTGCGGCGACGGCGTACGACTATGTCACAACTCCGCCTACACCCATCATTGAAATGAGCCCTCCCAAGTTGGTCTTTGGTGGAGGAATTGTGGGCGGACCCGGTATTACTCTGCCGGTGACGGTCAAGAACATCGGAGCCGCGACCTTCACTATAAGCATTCGCCAGGCCACGATGTATTTTTCGGAGACCGACAATTGTGGAGACAGCCTAGCTCCGGGGGCAAACTGCGTGCTCCAGGTGACATTTGTTCCCCCATTTCCCGGGGACGCCAAAGGCAGCGTAGCACTAGCAGATGTGACGACGCAGGTATCTGGGGCCGTTGAGTTAGAGGGCGATAGCGCCAGTCCGCTACAGATTTCGCCGTGCTGTCTGGGTTTTTCTGAACTCGTAGGAGGAACGAGTCCTGCTCAAACCATCACGTTGAGTAATCTGGGGGCGGTGCCGATCCAAGTGAGCAGTGTGGTGCCAAGCGGAAGTGGCATCGCGGAGACGAATAACTGCAGCACGATCGCGGTGAGCGGCAATTGCCAGGTCAGTGTGACCTTTAGTCCGACAACACAAGAGATGATGATCGGGAACCTCATGTTGAATACCGATGTTCCGAACATGCTGCCGTTTGTCGTCCCTGTGAGCGGAAATGCCGAGAACTTTTCCTTGGGGACGGCTAGTCCGATTACGGTCAGCCCTGGCGGCAGCGCGACCTACAATCTGGACGCAAGCGGCACTGGCGGTTTCGCCGGCAATGTAAGCCTGACATGCGGGCCGCCTTCAGGAATTACCTGCTCGGTCAATCCCTCGTCGGTTTCTTTATCGGCGGACGGGACATCGCCCTATACAGTGACTGTAACAGCTACCGGAAGCGCAAGCAGCCTCTTCACCCGGCCTTCGGCAAACGACCGCCAAGAGCGACATACGCTGCCGATTGGAGTGTGCGGAGTGTTGTTGCTCTTGTTGTTTGTTCGTCGAAGACACATGACCCTTGGAACAAATATGGCCAGAGCCGCTGGGCTGTGCGCCGGATTACTGCTTGTCTCTTGTGGCAGCGGTGGTGGCGGAGGCTCGGGCACCCAACCAGTGACCTACTCCATAACAGTTACTGGAACTGTCGGTTCGGTTTCGCACACCACGGACCTTGTTTTGATCGTTCAATAGAAATTAAGCTTAAGCTTGGTCCGAAAGTGGGGCTACGGCTCTAATAGAACTGCAGGGTCTTCATGCTCTCAGCCAGGTCCTTCAGAAGTTCGGGTGAGTTGGCGGCAAAGGCAAATGAGAGCAGATTATCCTTGCGCACAGTCGTAAACACAACGGTGCCTTTCCTGATTGCGCCCTCCTGCAACCCAAACACCGACACGGTAAAACGCTGGCCGGAGATCACTACCGATTTAGGTAATGCAATCTCGTCCTTGCTGTGTGCTATCCATGCATTCATTTGCACAGCAGCCTTAACATCGTCCGGCTCGGAAACCGTACTTCGCAGATGAGTCTCGATGACGAGCGAACCCCAACTCGATTCTTTGTCATCTGGCCCGGTGGACATGGCCAGCAATTGGCTCAGTTGTTTTGTGTTCCCTTGAGCTTTCGCTCGTTCCTGAATTTTGTTTTGAAAGCGCTGGGTCTTGTCCTGCATGGTGTTAGGCGTACTGTAGCGGAACGCTAGGTTCCCATTAGTGTAGAGACCTCCGGAAGGGAGAGCTGTGCTGTTTTGACCGATGGCAGGAAAGACTGCCAACATGATTCCGATCACAAACGACACTCCGGCTCTACCAGACAATCTGATCGAAACATTGGACTGAGTC
>CAWFLZ010000010.1:0-357861 GCA_963816705.1 uncultured Acidobacteriaceae bacterium | reverse complement strand
CGTCGCGGGCATCGTCGTCCAAGTGGCGCACGTCCAATCGTAAATTCACTTCGCCGGGAATCACGTTGGCCACATTGGCGAACGGGTCCGCCCGACCGTGGCCACCGCGCCTTTGCGAGCTGGCCCGCGATTTCGCGGACGGCGGTAACCAGCCTCGCGGCGGCCACCAGCGCATCGTGCCGGGCATTCATCGGCACCGTGCCGGCATGACCCGCGGCGCCGATGAATTGGAATTGCGCCCGAGTCTGCCCCGCGATGCCGGTGACGATTCCGACGGGCAATTTCTCCAGCTCCAATACCTGGTCCTTGTTCGATGTGCGGCTCGATGTAGGCAATCACTTCGGCGGGATCGTATTTCGCTTCCGCCATCCGTGCGGGATCGGCGCCAAGAATTCCAGCGCCTTGGCCATCGATACGCCATCGCCGTCGGTTTTCGCCAGCAATTCCGCCGGCAAATCGCCGATCATCGCGCGCGAACCGATGTAGGGGGTTTGATAGCGAACGCCTTCTTCCTCGCTAAAACCGATCACGTCCAATGCAAACGGTAACTCGGCTTTCGATTCGGCAATCAATTCCGCAACCGCCAGCCCCAGCATCACCCCCAAAACGCCATCGTATTTGCCGGCATTGACGACGAACTCCAGAACGCCACCGAAGCAGCAACACCCGTCGCCGCGGATCGCCGTTAGATATTGGAGATTCCAACCGCCCGATTAAATTTCCCGCCGGATCGAGTCGGCATCGCAGGCCGGCCGCCTCCATCCAGCGGCGAAGTTTGCCGTGGGCTTTGCGCATGGCGTCGGAGCAAAACAGGCGTGTGATTTCCCCGGTCCGCTGCGTGCAACCGGCCAAATCCGCACACCGCTCCAACACTCGTCGGGCCGCAACTTTCAACGAGTTGGTATTCCCCATTTCGAGCTTCGGATTTCGAACTTCCTTCGTCATTCGAGCTTCGACATTCGTCATTTCACGCGAATCCTCGTACTCCGCACACCAAACCTGGAGTATAGTATTGCCGGGGCGGACTTGCGTAGCCGACCGAGGGTGCCTGACCGCCATTCCGGCATGAAAGTCGAACCACAGCGATGGCAAAAGTATTCGCGTTGCCCGGCACTCGGCCGCGGCGGTAAACTGAACCGCCATGACCGAAACGAAACCGAAACGCCGCTGGTTCAGGTTCAGTCTCCGGACGCTGTTTGTGCTGATGATGGTCATTGGCATCTGCGCGAGCTGGGTCGCGTATCAGTTAAATTGGATTCGGCAGCGACATGAATTCGTGTCGGTGCGTCACCGCGGGCGGCTCGATATGGGCTTGGTAAAGCGCCGTGGTCGCTGAGATTATTTGGTGAGAGGAGCGGATTTTGTCGTAAATGTGCCAAACGATGATATTGGGCTAGCCCGCGAATTATTCCCAGAGGCAATCGCCATCAATCCAAAACCTTCAGACTTCCCGCAAAGCCAGCCTGGTGCGCCATCGCTAGACCATCCGGGAATCAAACAATAAACCCCTACCCGCCGCGTGGGGAACCGCCATGACCGAGCGCAGCATCGATCATCTTCGGGGAGAGCTAACTAAGCTAATCCAGTGGGCTTACCATGACGGATACGCGGAGGACGGTAAGGAAGTCTGGGAATGGGATGTGCCTCAATTTAAGGACGTGTGGGGACGGATCACGGACCCAAGCAATGTCGAGATTATCAAAGCTAAACGCGGGACAGCAATGAACCCAGATTGGAATCGCATCTTCGATGAGGCGTACCGCCAAGCCCTTGAGCGATACGAGAAACGATAACCCGATGTGCTTCCGCTTCACCATCCGCGACTTGCTCTGGCTAACGGTCGTCGTGGCGTTGGCCGTGGCGTGGGGAATGACACTGGTCGAGAATCAGCGGCTCCGCGACAGCGACATCCGTATCCCGACTTCGCTTCGCGATGCATCCGTCGAAAAGGCAATGCAGTTGGAACGCAGCGCAAATGCCTTAGCAATGAGGCACTGATCGATTCTAAGAGGTGTATTGTGAATTGCTACCAACTCCCCTCTCCCTTGACGAGTCGCAGGCGACCCGCAAGGGGAGAGGGAACGGTCAAACGGTAATTGATCCGCTGCTGGCAATTCACAAACACCTTCTAAACCGTCGCGTGGGGAATACCTGCACAAATGTCACGACGGTACTACGGTCGTGACCAGCTATTCTCTTTTGGCCATTTCCGGCCCTTCGTGGTCCGAAAATTCTCGACTGTTACGCGGTCTCTTGATTTGGGGTATAGTATTGTCAGGCGGCCTTGCGTAGCCGATGTGCGGCTGGCGTTTACCAGCCCGGCAACGCGACCCCAGGTGGGATGTCGTCATGGCCACCCGCGATCAACACCGTTCTGTACCTCAACGGCCAGCGGCGCGAAGTTCGCGGCGGCGATTGCTTTCTGAGCCTGAGCGATTATCTGCGCTATCGAGCTCGGCTGGTGGGGACGAAAATCGTCTGCTCCGAGGGAGATTGCGGCTCCTGCACCGTGCTGGTGGGACGACCGGCGGGGGATCGGTTTGAGTATCTGCCGATCGATTCGTGCATTCGGTTCATGTTTCAGCTCGATGGCGTGCATGTGATTACGGTCGAGGGGCTGAAGGCGGCTGCCGATGCGGAAACGTGTACGTTCGCTGGCGATTCCGTGGCGGCGGAGACCATTCGCCGAACGACGATTTCGGAATGCGATTTGACGCCGATTCAGAATGCGCGGTCGATTGCCACGGTTCGCAGTGCGGGTTTTGCACGCCTGGTTTCGTGATGGCGATGACCGGCGTTTGCGAACATGCCAATGGTCATGCGGCAGCCGAAGCCGATTGGCGGACCTCGTTGACGGGCAATCTTGTGCCGCTGCACCGGGTACACATCGATCATCTTCTGCGGCAATGCAGGTTGATGCGGCCGCAATGCCGAAGCTCAACTCGCTGTTATTCCGCCGGGGCCAATGCTTCGCGGTTTAGCAGCATTGCAAAACGATGTTCTCGATTTGCATTGCAACGACGATTTGGGAAATCGCCGCGCTTTTGTCCTAAAACTATTGACGAGGCAGTTTCGTTTCGGTCGGCAAATCCGCAAGCGAAAATCGTCGCCGGCGCGACGGATGTGGGGGTGCAGTTGAAGAACGCGCGATTGAGCCGGCGGCGTTCTGCGATTTGAATCGGGTCGACGAGTTGAGAGCGATCGACCTTCTCGATTCGGTTGAATTAGATCAACGGCATGATAAATCACGGTCAAGCGGCGTGTCTCCCCCTCACCCCGACCCTCTCCCGCGGAGGGGCGAGGGAGAGAACCAGGCGACAAATTGTCGCCGGGCGCGGGCCACCTGGAGCGAACTGTTGGAACAGTGCCGCGCAGAAGTCCTTGAATTCGCGGAAATTCTATCGGTATTCGGCTCGCCGCAAATCCGCCATGCCGGCACGATCGGTGGCAATATCATCAATGCTTCCCCTATTGCCGACTCGTTGCCGTTTTTGTTTGTGATGGAAGCAGAACTGGACCTCACTAGCTCGGCCGGCAGCCGCCGCGTGAATATCAACAACTTCTATCACGCTTATAAAAAATTCGACTTGCGGCCCCACGAGTTGCTTGCGTCGATACGCATCCCGCTGCCGGCTGACGACGAACTCTTGCGGCTGTTTAAGATTTCGCGGAGGCGAGATCTCGATATTTCGACATTTACCGCGGCCGTTCGATTGCGATTGGATGGTGAAGCAATCGCGAGTGCAGCGATCGCTTACGGAGCTGTTGGCCCCACGGTGCTGCGGCTGCCGAAAACCGAGCAGTTTTTGGTCGGCCGCGAGTTTTCCGGAAGAAACCATGCGAACAGCCGGCGATATTGCCGTGAGCGAAATCACCCCGATTAGCGACGTGCGCGGCAGCAAAGACTATCGGTTGCAGCTTGCCCGCAACGTGCTGTTGAAATTTTATCACGAACAACAATTAGCAATGGCTTAGCAAGACTTGGCTGCTGAATTTGAAAGTTTGTATGCCTTCCGTTGGTAAACCCATTCCGCACGATTCGGCCGTCGGCCATGTCACCGGCTCAGCCTGGTACATCGACGACATGCCGCCGCGCCGATGAATTGTTCGTCGGCTTCGCCGGCAGCCCTGTGGCGGCGGACGAATCGATGAGCTTGACGCCGCCGCAAAGGATCCCTGGCGTCGTAGTGCTGCTCACGGCCAAGGATATTCCCGGCCACAACCTGTTTGGCCCTATCATCCGCGACGAACAGGTGTTACCCGACCGAACGTGCAGTATGTCGGTCAACCGGTGGTCATCGTCGCCGCCGAACCGCCGAGGCGATGGAAAAGGCCCGCCGCTTGGTGAAGATCAACATCACCGCCGACAGAACCAATTCTCTCCATCGAGAGAGCCGTCGAACTGGAGCGATTCATCGGGCCGGCGGGCCGCAATCCACCGCGGCGATCCGGAAGCCGCCCTGCAAGGCTGCGCCGCATCGCCTCTCGGGCGTGTTCCACAATTCGGCCAGGAACAGTTCTACTCCTCGAATCGCAGGCGGCCATTGCCTACCCTGGCGAAGAAGGCCAGATCGTCGTCCATAGCTCCACGCAAAATCCCACCGAAACGCAGCACGTCGTGGCCGAAGCACTCGGCCTACACTTCCATCAGGTCGTTTGCATCTGCAAGCGCATGGGGGGCGGCTTCGGCGGCAAGGAAACGCAAGGCAGCATACCCGCCGTCATGGCCGCCCTCGTGGCCCAAAAACCGGCCGCGCCGCGCACGTCATCTACAACAAAGACGACGACATGTGCTCCACCGGCAAGCCGCCACGCATACCGCAGCGAGTGGGAGGTGGGCTTCGACGACGACGGCCGCATTCTGGCCTACAAAGTGCAGTTCTACTCCGACGGCGGTTGCTCGGCCGATCTATCGACCGGCATCATGGACGCACGATGCTCCACGCCGAGAACGCCTATTATATTCCCAACGTCGATATCCGCGGCCGCGTGTGCTTCACCAACTATCCCTCGAACACCGCCTTCCGCGGCTTCGGTGGCCCGCAGGGCATGGCGGTGATGGAAAACGTCATCCACGAAATCGCCGGATCTTTGAATCGGCCTGTCCACGATTCAAACGGCCATCTCGGAAACGGCAAGCTTGCACCGTCAATTGCAAAGGCGCCACGCTGGCGTGCCCAACCGTGGGGGGGGCGATCGCTATCCATCCAAGTCGAAACGTGTATGGCACGGAGACCGCAACATCACCCCCTACGGCCAGATCTTCAAGAAAAATCACCTGCCGGAAATCGTGACTCGTTGGCGAAGCGTGCGACTTTTCCGCCGCCTGGCGCGGATCGAACAGGCCAACAACACCGATCGTCTCTGGCTTCGCGGACTGGCCATTGCCGGTGAAGTTCGGCATTTCGTTCACCACCAGTTGGCTCAACCAGGGGAATGCTCTGGTCAGCCTGCAGGTCGACGGCACGCGTGCAAGTTTCCACCGGCGGCACCGAAATGGGCCAAGGCCTGAACGTGAAAATCCGCCAGTTGGTGGCCGACGAATTCGGCATGCCGGTCGGTCAATGTGCTGGTGATGGCCACGTTGACCGAGAAGAATCACAACACTTCCGCCACTGCCGCTTCCGCCGGGACCGATCTGAACGGTGCCGCCGCGTAAAGCTTGCCGCCAAATCAAGGAACGGCTGACTGCCTACGCCGCGCGCCGGCTGGCACGCCCTGACATCGGCTACGGCGAATCGCCCTCGCACGATCGTGTTCGAAAACGGCACGATTTACGACAGGCGCCATCCGGAAGAAGCCTCGAATTCAAAAATTATGCGCTGAAGCCCGCATGGCCCGTGATCACTTGGCGCGCCGGCGGTTTCTACCCACGCCGGGTGTCGACTACAACCGCGACACCGGCCGCGGCAATCCATTCTTTTACTTCACGCAAGGCGCCGCCGCCGCGGAAGTGAAAATCGATCGCTTCACCGGCGAACTCACCGTGCCGCGCGTCGATCTGCTGATGGATATCGGCCGCTCGATCAATCCCGGCGTCGACATGGGCCAGATCACCGGCGGATTCATTCAGGGGATGGGCTGGGTGACCGGCGAGTGCCTGGTCTACAGCGAGCGAGGCGAACTGCTGTCGCATTCGCCGACGACATACAAGATTCCCGCGATCACCGACGTGCCGCCGATCTTTCAACTGCCAGATGTTCCCCAACGACGACAACGTGGACGACGTCGGCTCGTAGCAAAGCCGTCGGCGAACCGCCACTGATGCACGCCCTTGCGTGTGGACCGCCGTGAAGCACGCACTCTGCGTGCGTTTCACCGGCCGCATCGCAGGCGCCACGGTGCCCGCTACGGGCGAAGAAATCCTTCGCTGCCTGTCATTAGCCCAACCGCAGCGGAAGCCAACCGGGGCCGTCGGCAACGGAACGGCGCGACTAACCGAGCCCGCCGCTGCAAGGCGCAGCTAAGCACTCGCGGGACCAAAATCCGCAGTTTCTCTGTGGTAGACTTTCCATAGAATAGTTTTGCCGTTTACTGCCTGCTGCCTAGCGCCAGCCGCCTGACACCCATGGCCGCCCCGCACGGATATGTCGAAAAACTGGCCGAGCTTTCCGCCGCGGGACGCCCGTTCGCTTCGGTCACGCTGGTCGAAACCATCGGCAGCACGCCGCAAGACACCGGCACCAAAATGCTGGTCGATGAGTCGGGCCTGGTGTTCGGCACCGTCGGCGGCGGCGAGGTCGAAAACAAATCATTCAGTTCGCTCAAAAGATGCTGCGCCTCAATGCGCAACGGCGCGACACACGTGCCAGTTGGTCGAATGGAACTTGCAGCGCGATGTCGGCATGACGTGCGGCGGCGTGTGAAGCTGTTATTCGAGGCCTACAACTTCCACGAGTGGCGCATCGTGGTGTTCGGCGCAGGCCACGTGGCTCAAGTCGCTGGTGCGATTCCTGTTACTGCTTGGAATGCCGCGTGATGTGCGTCGATCCGCGCGACGAGTGGCTGGCTAAGCTGCCCGCCTCGCCAAAGCTGCGCGTTCCAATCTGAAGGAGCCGCGCGATTTTGTTTCCGCAATTGCGAGCGACGATTTCGTCATCTGCATGACGATGGGCCACAAAACCGATCGGCCGATCTTGCAAGCGATTTTCGAGCAGCGCACTCTCCACCTCCGCCTACCTCGGCGTGATCGGCAGCCAGGCCAAACGCAAAGTCCTGGTGCGCGAATTAACCGAATGCGGACTATCTGACGACAAAAGCCCCGTAGGGGCGAAAGAAACAAACCTGTACTCCGCCGCTCACTGCCTGAAAATTTGGTCTTGGACGGCCTTGCGACGCTCACGCCTATGAACCTATCTTCTTTCCCCTCCTTCGGGAACTTCACAATCTGTTGCCATACTTACCCGTGGCTTTTGCATGGGTCTCACGCCGCCTCGCGGCTTTGGCCTTCGCCTTATCTCTCTGCGATCACGCCACCACCGCCAAACTAATCCCATATATATCGCTCGTCATACGCGATCTTATTCTTCCTCAAAAACGCCACATGCTCCTCTTGAAAATCCCGCTTCTTATGGTGCTGCTCCTGTTCCGCGATATATCGGGATACGGCGGCCACGTTCGATTCGCTGACGCTGAAAGCGCCATATCCGGTCTGCCAGGCAAATTCCATCTTCCACTTCGTACCCGCCCAGCGTGAAGAATTCGTCTTGGCGATCCGGGCAATCTCCGCGACCGCGTGCGCCGGGCGAATCCGAATCAACATGTGCACATGATCGGCCGTGCCATTGATGATGAGCGCGGTGCCGTGCATCTCCCGAACGATGCCGCCCAGATAGGCGAAAAGGTCGGCGCGGATTTCAGGGGTCATCAGAGCTCGCCGGCCCTTCGTGCTGAAGATCAAATGAAGTACGAGATTTCCGGCAGTGTGAGACAAGTTTCTTTCGCTACGGAGCTAGCACTGTTTTCGTACCCACACCCATGGCTCACGCCATGGGCTGCACTCTTCCGCCGCTTCGCGGCTAAGCGGGTTTCGTGAACCGGGATAAAACGATTGTTCACGAACGACGAGTAACGAGCGGTGACCGTACTCACATCAAAATTGGTCGAATTTAGCCGCGAAGCAGCGCTCGCGCCTGGGAACCGAAAGCCGCGAACCGGCGTAAGAATGCAGCCCACGGCGCAAGCCGTGGGTCAGCCCGCGAAAACCACGGAAGCCCCGGAAGGGGCGAAAGAAGGTGATCGTCATCCGACACCAATTATCCGTTGTCGGGCCACCTTCAGACTTCGACTGAACTATTCCTTTGACAGACTATTCCATATGAGGAATACTACTCAAAATCCACGATGCCCAGGAATTTCAATTCACTCCGAGCCGGGATGTCTCCTGCTGCCCAGCAACGCTCCCGTCAACTGGCAGCCAAATATCGCTCCGGCATGGCCCTGGACGAACTCCGGCAAGCCCGCGAGTTGACACAGGTGCATCTCTCTAAAATTCTCGGTGTCAACCAGGCCGCGGTGTCCAAGCTCGAACGCCGCGCGGATATGTACGTAAGCACGCTCAACAATTTCGTCAAAGCCATGGGGGGAGAACTAAAAATCACCGCCAAATTCCCCGAGGGGACCGTTGAGATCACGCAGTTCGAGGATGTAAAGAAAGCCGCCGCCGGCAGCGAGTGACCTATATTCCATCTGCGGCCTTAAGCCGCCGACGAGAAGACCATCGATCCCGTATCCGCCGCCTTCAACTGCTCGCAAGGAAAACCACGCAAGCCCCGGAGTGCGCGCGTAAGAACTCGTGCAGTGCGTCAAAGAGACCGACGTTATGAGATTGCGATTTTCCCCGTGACGCTCTGTGTCCCCTGCGGTTAAGCCTTTGATTTTCGATCAGGACGGCAAAATTCAGCAGGAAAGAGCAAGAACAGGTCGTCCAAATAAGTTGCGGCAAAATTTCACGGTCGTCGACCGATACATGAGGAGTAAGGCAATGGCACGCAACCTATTCGAGGAGATTGGCTTCTCGCCCGAGAAATCCGCTGCGTTGAAGCTGAAGGCTGATTTGCACACCAGGATCGTGAAAGTTGCGTCTCGTCACTCGCAGCGCGAGCTACAGAACATCCTGCAAACATCGCAGCCGAGGATCAGTGATCTGTTGCGGGGCAAGATGTCCAAGTTCAGTTTGGAAATGCTCGTGTCCTATGCCGAGCGGTCGGGATTAAGAACCAGTATCAGAACCCAGGCACGAACCCGGGGAGCATCCGCTGGCACCGCCAACTTCGCGCTCTAGCCAGGTGCCACCCATCTAGGCTTTCGAGCCTTCTCGACGGTTGCCAAAACAATGTTTTTACCGCAAAACTCGGGCCCGCCGCCCCAGAAAGTTATTTAAGTGGTTAACAGCCTCTCACCAGAAAAGATGGCGTTACAACAAATCGCCGGAGCGCCAAAGCATTTGCAGCAAAAGACTTATCCGTATTTTCCACACTCAAAATTACCAATCGACTAATACCTCCCGTGATCTTGACAGGGCATGCCCATGCACCCGCACCGAAATAAGTCCTTATAAAAGAATGTCTTACATTTCCATTGTTTGACGAAATTCCGCCTTATTTCCGCCCCTCCCAAATATATTTTCAGGCGAAAGACAGGCGAACACGCACGGTCAAATCTTCGCCGTCCATTCCCCGCTTGACACGCCTAGTAATCCGAGGTATTCTACGCATCGTATTCCGAGGTATAAAGTGAACTTCAAAGGCACGCTCCCGACTCTGATTCTCGAAGCACTGGCGCACGAGCCCTGCCACGGCTACCGCATTGCCCAGCAGATCAAGGGACGATCCCAAGGCGTGCTCGATTTCAAGGAAGGCACTCTCTATCCCGCGCTCCACAAGCTCGAAAACGAAGGCCTAGTCGAGTCCTATGAAGGCGTCGAAAACGGCCGTCCGCGCCGCTACTACCGCATTACAAGATCGGGTCGCAAGCTGTTGTCCAAAGATCGCGCCGAGTGGCGCCAGCTTTCACAAGCGGTCACCGTCATTTTGGGGGAGGCATAAACCATGTCCCGATTGCAGAGTTCGGTGAACCATATCTCATTGGATCAAAACACATAACTAGAGCTCATGAACCTCGGTCAAATCAAAGCTTGGATAAGTCAAGCCTGGACGCTTGGCTGACGTCAGGCCACGCGGCATCTGTCGAAAAATTCCGCCGCCCAGGTCCGCGCCGAAATCCATGAGCACTATGAATCCGCCCGCGAAGCCGCCCAGGCAAGCGGCGCAACCGCCGAAGAATCAGACGTTTCCGCCGTCGCCGCCCTGGGCGATGCGAAGACCGCCAACTGTCAATATCGCAACGTCCTATTGACGTCCCAAGAGGCGAAACTGCTCCGCCAAAGCCAATGTGAATCGCGGACAGTTTGCTCCCGCCCGTGGCTAAAATGCCTGCTTCTCGCCATGCCCGCGGCCGCGCTATGGGCATCGGCCGCACTGTTCCTAACCGGCAAAACCGAACTCGCCCGCACCCTGCTCGTAGGCGGCATAACGTTGCTCCTCGCCTTCGGCGCTCCCTTCCTCCCCATCTACACTCCCACCCGCGCCCGTATTTTCCGCCGCGTGAAATACGTGATGTTGACAGCCACTTTCGCGCTGGTTTTTGGAAAACACGTGCTCGACTGGTCCTGGCTGCTCGCGTGCTCCGTCTGGCCCTTGTTCTGGATCGAATGGACCCGCACCTCGATCCGCCGCAAGCTCCCGCAAGCGCGCTGGCCCAGGCACTTGTACCTGTGAGCAGTCCACAGCCGGGTCCTGAGACCCCCAGCTTTCGAGACCGGTTTTCCGGCCAACCGCCTTAGAGTTTCGCTTGACCACGCCTCGCCGCCAGCGTAGATTCCCTGCGAAGTTCACTTCGCTCTCGCAATGCCGCATCCCAAGGAGGCTGCCCATGGAATTTCTAGCCGCTCTCTGGCTCCCGATCGTTCTCTCAGCGGTCATCGTCTTCGTCGCCAGTTCCATCCTGCACATGGCGCTGAAATACCATCAGAGCGACTGTTACCAGCTACCCAACGAAGACCAGACGCTCGGCGCCTTGCGCACCGCGGGCATCAAGCCCGGCTACTACCATTTTCCCTACACCACGCACAGGATATGAAGTCGCCCGCGACGCAGGAAAAGTTCAAACAGGGCCCAGTCGGCCTCCTGACCGTCCTGCCCAGCGGCCCGCCCGCGATAGGGAAAATACCTCGCCTCATGGTTTGGCTATTGCCTCCTGATCGGCTTCTTCACCGCCTATCTCACCTACCACACGGTTGCGCAAGGAGCGCCCTATCTGTTCGTGTTTCGCTGCGCCGGCACTGTCGCCTTTATGGCGTACGGTCTCGGCCCGCTCGCCAACAGCATCTGGAAGGGACAGCCCTGGAGCATGACGCTTAAAGAAGCGTTCGATGGACTGATCTACGGATTACTGGTCGCCGGCACCTTCGGCTGGCTCTGGCCCCGATGGTAGAGACGGGCCTGCCCCGCTGAGGCAGCCCGACTTGGCCCCCCTACTGCTGAGTGACGTCTTTTAAGAACGCATAATAAAAATCCACGCCCCGGTAGAACGCCTGCACGCCCGTCCGCTCATCTTTGCCATGCGCGCGAATGTCGTCGCGATCGTATTGCTCACCGGAGACGGCATAGGTCGGCATACCCGCCGCATTGGTGTAGACGCCATCCGACGCACCTGTGCTCATGCTGGGAAGCACGGGAATTCCCGGCCACATTTGCGAAACGACCTGTTGCAGCGCATCGAACACCTCTTTGCGCGGAGGCGGCGGCGCCAGGCTGTGCCGGTCCGAACCGTGATCCATGAGCTTGCCCGTGTTCTCAAGGAACTGCACCTTGATTTTCGGAATCGGCCGACGACTTTCTCCAGCGCCAGGCGAGTCTCCTCGAGCGAGTGCCCCGGCAGGATGCGGCAGTTCACATTGGCCTGCGCCGTCTGCGGCAGCGCGTTGTTGGCATGGCCTCCGCTCAGGCGAGTTGCCACGCAGGTGGTATGCATGGTCGAGTTGTCGATCGGATCCTTTGACAGGCGCGCCACGGCTTCAAGATCGGGCGGAGTCTTCAGAATTGCCGCCAGATCGGCCGCGCGCTGCCCGGTGGCAATCTTCAGTTGCCCTTCGTAATAAGCGCGCGTAATGTTGTTCAGCTCGAACGGAAACTGGTAATCAGCGATCCGCGTCAGCGCCGCAGCCAGTTCGTAAATGGCGTTATCCGGCCGTGGCAATGAGCTGTGCCCGCCCGGATTCGTCGCGGTCAGCACGAAATCGCCGTACAGCTTTTCGGTGGCGTTCACTTCCATCATCAGCGGCTTGCCATGGTCGGCAAGCACGCCGCCGCCATCATGATTGAGCACGAATTCCGCATCGATCAGCTCGCGATGATTCTTGATGAGCCAGTCAACGCCGTTCGACGTTCCGCCTTCCTCGTCGGCCGTCATCGCCAGTATGATGTCGCGGCTCGGAACGTATCCTTCTTTCTTCATGCGGATGAGCGTCGCCGACATGATCGCGTCGCCATCTTTCATGTCGCTCGTTCCGCGCCCGTAGAAATATCCTCCCTGCTCGACCAACGTGAACGGATCGGTAGTCCAATCCGCGCGCCGCGCTTCGACCACGTCAAGATGGCCGATCAGCAGCACTGGCTTGTGCTTGCCTGAACCGTGCAGGCGCACGACGACATTCTTCTTCCGGTCATTCGGCCCCAGAACGTGAATGTCGCTCTCGGGAAATCCAGCATCGCGAAAGCGCTGTGCCATGGCTTCGGCAGCCGCCGTCACGCTGCCGATCGAATCGGTCGTGTTGATCTCGATCAGCTGTTTGAAAATGTCGTGCGCAAGCCGGCGTGTGGCTTCGTCGGGCTGCACGGCAGACTCGGCATGGATATTGATAACAACGCTAAAGAGGCCAACGAATAGACAGATAATCGGTGCTGCCCAATGCTTTCTGAATCCCACAAGCTTCCTCCACACGACAAACGATCATATAGAAAAAGAGACTGTTCAGAAGACGCGGTTCCGTAATTTGTACCCAAAACACCCGGCCACTCCCGGTTTGTGCCGAAAATACAGAAGGTTCAAGGGAAGAGGCGGGATGTCAGAGTGACAGGTGAAAAGGGCCCATAGCTCAATCGCTAAATCTACGCCGCCCGATTTTAACCTCTGACCTCTAACCTCTGACCTAATTGTGCAAAGTCTTGCTCAGTAACCGCGCGTAACCCACGCCAAACCTACGATTTCACCGCGAGGAGGTTTGGTACAGAGTTTGCTTTTATTCCCGGTGGAGGAGTTGAAGTCCGCGGCACAGCCGCCGATTCCCTCGCCTTCTCCAGGATTGGAGAGTTTGCCATGAAAAAGACCCTGCTCGTTCTCAGCCTGTTTATGACGACCGCGGCATTTGCCCAATACGTCGGCGGCGGATACATCAGCGCCCAGCCACAGATTTATCACGCACCCGAGCATCCGTCCCATGCGGGCTTTGCGCAGATGGCGACAGCACAGAATGTTTACCCGAGTAACAGCTACGCCTTCGCGGAAGGCGATCGGCCGGCTTCGGACTTCCCGCAGGCCGCCAGCCCCTCGCTCGGCGACGTCGCCCGAGAACTGAAAAAGGAGCACACGTTCGTGAAGAAGTCGACCATCGTCTGGGTGAACCAGTAGACGTTGCAACCCGCGACAAGTCGTTTAGAGACTTCGGCTGGACCGACGGGTGCCCCGCCCGTCGTCCACCACCCACTTATCGCGCGGCACCCAGTTGCGCAAAACCGCGCGCCCGCGATAGAACACCGGAGATGAATTCCAGCAACTCTCCGGGCACGGCCAACCTCGACAATCTGCGCGCAGTGCTCGTGGCAACACGAAATCCGCTCAACATCGGAGCCGCCGCGCGCGCCCTGAGCAACTTTGGAGCCGCCCATCTTCGGGTCGTCAATCCCTACGAAGTCGCGTTTCGCGAAGCGCGCTCGGCCGTCGGGGCGGCGCAGTTGCTGGCAAATGCAAAAGAGTATGGAAGCGTGGCAGAAGCGGTGGCCGACTGCCGCCTGGTGGTAGGGACGACAGCCGCAGGCCGCCGCGAGTTGCAACTCGAATTGCGCCGGCTCGAAGCTGGCGCGCGGACTATCCTCCGGCAACTCAAGACAGGGCCGGTCGCAATACTGTTCGGCTCGGAAAAAGTCGGCCTCTCGAATGAGGACATGAGTCACTGCCACTGGCTCATGCGGATTCCGACTCGCGAAGATCACGGCTCCGTGAATCTGGGCCAGGCCGTCGCCGTTTGCCTGTACGAACTGGCGCGTGAAACGAAAAGAGCGGCGGATGACAAGCCCGCCTCCCGAAGTGCAAGCGCTCGGGCGCGACGAGAAGCCACCAAGGCCAACGCAGGCGACCTCGAGCGCCTCACGCAATTGCTGCTCGACGTTCTCCACGCCAGCGGATACGTGAAGCCACGCATCGCCCGTGCTACCGAAGAAAAGCTCCGCCGCATGCTTCACCGCCTCAGCCTGAGTACAGGCGACGCCGAGCAGTGGCTGGGAATGCTTCGCCAAATCCAGTGGAAGCTGGATAACAAGGAAGAACACAGCCCTTCCCAAGGCTGACTCCAGAACCGATCGCCCTAGACACTACGTTGTATAAGTGTCAATAGTAGATGCGCCCGGATGCTATTCCCATATGCGCCAACTCCGCTAACCCCCGCCGCTCACAACAGTCAAATAAGTAAGCCCGACCGTCGGCCCAAACACAGGAGACGCCATCATGCGCATGCTGCTGGACACCTTCTCCCAGACCATGCGAACGCTCTGGGCCCACAAGCTGCGCTCCTTTCTCACCATGTTCGGAATCGCCTGGGGCGTCGGCTCGCTCCTGCTGCTAGCCGGCGTTGGCGAGGGCTTCCGCAACGGCAACCGCAAGCAACTTGAAAGCTTCGGCAAGAACATCATCTTCTTCTTCGGAGGCCGCGCGCCCGCCGTCGAGGGCAGTTTCAACTCGATGCGCTGGTTCAATCTCACCTACGACGATTACCTCTCGATCAAAGCCCAATCGACGCTCGCCCTCAACATCTCGCCGGTCATCGCCCGCGACGACATCCGTGCGGTCAGCGACTACACCAGCACCAATGGCCAAGTTTCTGGCGTGCCGGCCATCTACAGCCACGTGCGCACCATTCCTCTATCCGTCGGACGCTGGATCAACGACGACGACGATGCCGAGCGCCGCCGCGTCTGCGTCCTCGGCGTCGAAATGACGAAAAACATGTTTCCCGGGCGGCCCGCCGTGGGCAATACCATTCTGCTGAATGGCGTGCGCTTCCAGGTAATCGGCGTCCTCAACAAGATCGGTCAGGAAGAGCAGAATGCCACCAACGTCCGCATTTTCGTTCCGTTCAATACCATGCGCGAACTGTTTCCGCTGACCGGCGACAACTCCAAAGAAGGCAACGCGGTTACGTTCATCAACTATCAGCCGCGGACTTTTGAGGAGAACGAAGATGCCAAGGCTGAACTGCATCGCATCGTGGCCCGCAACCACGGCGGCTTCGATCCGACAGTGAAAGACTCGTGGGAAGAATGGGACACAGTAAAGAATCAGAAAACCATGGGCAAGATTTTCACCGCCATGGACTGGTTCTTGGGCGGCGTCGGGCTGGTGACGCTGGCACTGGGCGCCATTGGCATCGTCAACATCATGCTGGTCGCCGTGACCGAGCGCACGCGCGAAATCGGATTGCGCAAGGCTCTCGGCGCAACCCAGCGCAGCATTCTGTTTCAGTTTTTCCTGGAAGGCGCATTCCTCACTCTGATGAGCGGCGGCATCGGTGTGGGCGGAGCGATGTTGATAATCCATTTGCTCAACGGCGTGCATCTACCACAAGGTTTCGACACGCCAAAAATCGTGCCGGCATCGGCGATCGGCGCAGTGCTGTCGCTCTCACTGGCAGGAATCATGGCAGGCCTGTATCCAGCCCGCAAAGCAGCTAGATTGGAGCCAGTGGAAGCATTGCGGCAGGAATAGCGAGCTAAGACGGTCACCGGCCTTGAGGACAACATCATGATTCGCGATCTGCTACAAGAAGCCTACGGCGCCATGCAGCACAACCGCCGCCGAACCATGCTGACCATGCTCGGCATGGCTTGGGGAATCGCCACCGTCGTCATCCTGCTCGCCTTCGGCTCGGGCTTCCAACGCGCCATCAGCCTGATCTTTAGTTCCTGGGGAACGGACGTGATCGGCGCGTTCCCTGGCCGCACCTCGCTGCAAGCGGGCGGCTCGAAAGCCGGCAGCGAGGTAAAGCTCAAACTCGCCGACGTGGACTACATCCGCAACGAAGTCCCCATGATCAAGGGCGTCACGCCGATTTTCGACAAGGGCAACGGCGTCACCATTCAGCACGACACCCGCACCTATACGAATCTCTTTTTCACCGGCGTCTATCCCGTCTACGACCGCATCCGCGGCTTCCAGATCGCGAGCGGCCGCGCCATGAGCGAACTCGATCTCGCGGACCACGGCCGCGTCGCCGTCATCGGCGACGAAGCCCGGCGCAGGCTCTTCTCCGGCGAGCCAGCCCTCGGCCAGAACATTCGCATCAATGGCGTGACATTTCAGGTTATCGGCATCTACCAGCACAAAGTGCAGGGCGGCGACAACAACGACAACACCATGGTCGTCATCCCATTCACCACCATGGGTGATCTCTTCGACACGCAATACATCTCCGGCATGTTCATGGATTACGAAGGAGAGAATCACCAGCAAATCGCGCGCGTAGTGCGCAGCGTGCTCGCCGCCCACCACAACTTCCGCCCCGACGATCGCCGCGCGGTCTTTATCGCGGACTTCAAGCAGGACTTTGATGATTTCACCATTGTCTCGACGGCCCTAAAAGTCTTGCTGGCTTTCATCGGTGCGCTGACGCTCGGCATCGGGGGCATCGGCCTGATGAACATCATGCTGGTTTCCGTGCAGCAGCGCACGCGAGAGATCGGCGTGGAAAAGGCTCTGGGCGCGCAGAAACGCCACATCCTGCTTCAATTCCTGGCCGAAGCGCTGGCGATCACGTTCGCTGGAGGCACAGCGGGAATCGTGATCGCCTACCTGATTTCCTGGGGAGTAGGTGCATTGCCGCTCATGAGCGCCTTCGGCGACAACCTGCAAGCGGGCGACATTCACCTGCAAATCAACATCGGCAGCCTGGCAGTCGCAACGATCATTCTGAGCGTCGTAGGGATTCTAAGTGGAATGATCCCAGCCATCCGCGCCTCGCAACTCGATCCAATCGAGAGCCTGCGCTACGAATAAGCCCGCGGCCGATTCATCGACTCGACGATCACGGTGGCGATCACGAGCAGCGTCATCAGAGTGATGATTCCAAGCGATGTGACGCAGTAAATACACCATACCTCCAGCAGCATCGACTCGATATCCGCCAGGTGGATTGCGAAGGCAAAAGCGCCCGTCACAAACGGCAGCATCCAGACGTAAGCCTTACGCCACGCCAGCAAGCCGAGAAAAAGATATCCCGCGATGCCGATCACGGCCACTGGCACGCCATGCACCATGGCAAACGGGCTCTTGTTGACGATCCCGCAATCCCAGCGCTCGTTGATGCTGCACGGTGAAGCGTCAGTGCGGTAATGCTCGCGCAGCGCAAGACTCGAGGCGACAATCCCACACACCGCCAGCACCACCAGAATCCATCTCATGCAAGACCCCACCCTTTTCTAACGAAGTGAATTCCCGAAACACCATTATGCGCGATTCCTCGCTCCAAGCGCTGGCACAACCGCAGCGTCGACGCAGTCGTGGCGCCGTGTCCGCCGCCACAGCCGGCACCCAGCATACCGTGGATGCAATTCGCAATTGACTCTTGAGTCGCCCGGTATGCAACATCTATCTTTCTACGCAATCCGATCTGTGCTACAAACACCAGACAATGAGTTCCGTGCGTCCCCTGAACTTACAGAAAATGGACTCGCACAAACCGCCCGCCACCTCATTGTCGGCCAGCCTCGCGACCTCCCATGTTTCCGGACAAGTTGGCGAGCAAGTTGCCGGGAACGCTGCCAAGCCCCGCCACGACACCTCCTTGTTCTGCCCCAACTGTTCAACCGAACTGCACGCCCACCGCTGTAAAGCCGTCTGCAAGAAGTGCGGCTTCTACCTCAGCTGTTCCGATCCGTGGTAGGCCGGTTCGCCGGTCGGTCGCCGAAATTTTTAGCTAGAGGCAACGCGCTTGGTTGCGACACCCTCTATGCTTTAATATAACCGTCGCCACCCATACAACTTTGTAACTCACCGGAGGAACCATGAAGAAGTTCTCTATCCTGATTGCTTCAGCCCTGCTGGGCGTAGCCACTTTTGCCTACGGCCAGGCCGGAACCGACGTGAAGACGGCTGCCGAGGACACCGGCAAAGCCACCGACACCGCCGCCAAGAAAACCGGTCACGCCACCAAGGTCGCCGCCAAAGACACCGGCAAAGCGACGGAAACAGGCGCGAAAGATACCGGCCACGCCACCAAGGTAGCGGCCAAAGATACCGGCCATGGCGTCAAGAAAGGCACCAAAGCCGTCGGCCACGGCGTCAAGAAGGCCGGGAAGAAAACGGAAGAGGTAGCAAAGTAAGCCGGCGGAGTTACTGCGCCGGTTGATGAGGAGCGACTTGTTTTCGCAACAGGTCCTCCAAATCGCCCATCTTGTCTCCCAGCAGATTAAGTTTCTGCGAGAGCCCTTGAATCTCACTCTCTGCGCGGCGGTTGACGTCAAAGTCCAACTCGCTGCGCAGGCGGTCTTTCTTGTCCTGCCGGTTCTGGCTCATCATGATGACCGGCGCCTGGATCGCCGCCAGCATCGACAAGAATAGATTGAGCAGAATAAAAGGATAGGGGTCCCACGACCGCTGTCCCTCGGCCACGCTGATTGCGCTGTAGGTGACGAGCGCCGTCATAAACGCAATGATGAATGTCCACGATCCGCCAAACGAAGCGACCGTGTCGGCAATGCGCTCGCCAAAGGTCTCTTTCTCCTCGATCACCACATTAGGATTGCGCGCCGCGCGCAAGCGCACCAGCTTCTGCGAGGCATGAAACTGGCGTCCCAATACGGAGAGCATATCCATGCCGGCATGAGGCTTGCGTTCCAGTAGCACCTGGATGTCTTTGCGATCGACCTCCACGCACACCGTCTCCTCGGTGGCTTGCGCATTCGTCTGATGAGTAGTTTGGTCGAGCAGCGACGCGAATCCGAAGAACTCGCCCTGCGCCGGTTCATCCACAATGACCTCCTGCTGATCCTCATCGACCGTGGTCAGCCGCACGCTGCCCGAAACCACAACGTACGCGGGGCCGGAAGGGTCGCCAAGCTTCCAGATTCGCTGGCGCGGGGCAAAGGTTTTGACTTCGACCTGGCTGGCCAGCACCGCCGTTTCATCGTCGTCCAGCAACGAAAAGAGCGGAACCTGGCGAAGCACTTCGGGTTTGCACGGCATGGGAACCTCCGGGATCGTGGCGATGAATACGCCGTTAAATAATTACCACAACCGCGGTTCTCAGTCGTCGGTTCTCAGTCCTCAGTAAAACCTGAAAGTTTCCAGATCCTTCTCGGCGTCCTCTGCGACAGCTCTGCGGACTCGGCGGTTTAAGACTTTGGTCGTTGCAAGGCAGAAAGCGCGGCCCGGAAGGCTTAACTGAGAACTGACAACTGATTTAGAATTTAACTTCGCATGCTCACAGGCTCCGAAATCCGCCGCAAATTCCTCGACTTCTTCATCCAGAAGGGCCATCGCGAGGTCCACTCCTCTTCCCTCGTCCCTGCCAACGACCCGACGCTCCTCTTCACCAACGCCGGTATGAACCAGTTCAAGGACGTCTTCCTCGGCCTCGAAAAGCGCGACTACAACCGCGCCACCACCTCGCAAAAATGCGTGCGCGCTGGCGGAAAACATAACGACCTCGAAAACGTAGGCTTCACCAACCGCCATCACACGTTCTTCGAAATGCTGGGCAATTTCAGCTTCGGCGACTACTTCAAAAAAGACGCCATCGCCTACGCCTGGGAGCTATTCACCTCGCCCGACTGGTTCAACCTTCCAAAAGAAAAACTCTACGCCACGATCTTCAAAGGCGAGAACGGCGTGCCGCGCGACGCAGAAGCCTACGACCTGTGGCTGGGCCAAGGAGTGCCGAAAGAGCGCATTTACGAATTCGGCTCCAAAGACAATTTCTGGCAAATGGGCGACACCGGCCCCTGCGGCCCGTGCAGCGAGATTCACTACGACATGGGAGTTGCGGCCAGCGATCAAGGCCATGGAACAACCGCGCCAGCCTGCGAATTCGGCTGCGACTGCGGCCGCTATGTCGAACTCTGGAACCTCGTCTTCATGCAATTCGACCGCGACGCTACCGGCACGCTGTCGCTGCTGCCAAAGCCGTCGATTGATACGGGAGCTGGGCTGGAGCGGATGGCGTCGGTGCTTCAGGGCGTGATCTCGAATTACGAAACAGATTTGTTCACTCCGCTGATCGACCGTGCAATCGAACTGCTGGATATGCAGGGATCGGAGCCGCTAGTTGAGATCGCCTTGGAATCGTCCCGCAAATCGGCTGCGGCCTCCCTCCGTGTCATTGCGGACCACTCGCGTGCCGCGACATTCTTGATCTCGGACGGCGTAATCCCGTCGAATGAAGGCCGAGGCTACGTCCTTCGCAAAATCATTCGTCGTGCGATCACTCACGGACGCTTGCTTGGCCAGACGAAGCCGTTCTTGCATCAGATGGTCTTTGCTGTCTTCGACCTGATGCAAGATGCGTACCCGGAATTGAGTGAATCGGCGGATCGCGTCTCGAAGGCGCTTCTCGCAGAAGAGAGGCGGTTCGCTAACACGTTGGACATTGGGCTCAAACGGCTGGATGACGACTTGGCACTCTTCGGGCAGAGGGCGGAACTGAAGAAGATGGTCGAGTCAGATAGACAGGGGCCTCCTCGTCAGCGACCCGATCTGGCGTTGATGCTAGACAATATCCACAAGGACATTGCGGGAACCAACAAAGATCCTTTGCTCGCCCGGAGGGAGGGGAACGTCAAAGCGGAGGCCGTTTATCCGGGGGAAAATGCGTTCAAGCTGTACGACACATTTGGTCTTCCTCTGGACTTTATCGAGGACGTTTGCCGAGACTCCGGCGTAGAGTTTGATCGCCGGGGCTTTGATCGCGCGATGGAGGAGCAGAAGACTCGCGCCCGCGCCTCCTGGAAAGGTGCCGCCAAGCAAACCGCCAACCCCGCCTATCAACAGCTCCCAAAATCGGAATTCGAAGGCTACCGCCGCACGCGCTCCGATAATTGTGCGGTCCTCGCCATCATTAAAGACGGCCAAGGCGCACAAGAATTGAAGCCCGGCGAAAAAGGCGAGATCATCCTCGACCACACGCCCTTCTACGCCGAGTCCGGAGGCCAGGTCGGCGACCGCGGCCTGCTCTACGCCGACGATCACAACACGGTAGTCGCCGAGGTCACCGGCACCTACGCGCCGATCCAAGGCGTCCGCGCCCATCAGGTCGTAGCCAAGCAACCTATCCGCGTCGCCGACAGACTCGACGCCGTAGTCAACGCCGATCTCCGCGCCGCTACCATGCGCAATCACACGGCCACGCATCTCCTCCACGCCGGACTCCGCGAGGTTCTCGGGAAGCACGTCAAGCAGGCTGGATCGCTCGTCGCCCCGAATCACCTGCGCTTCGACTTCTCGCACTTCACCGGAGTGGAAGACGAAGAACTCCAGGACATCGAAGACATCATCAACAAAGAAGTCCTCGTCAACGAGAAAATCGAGGTCATCGAAAACGTCCCCATCGACGTGGCCGTCAACGAATATCACGCCATGGCGCTCTTCGGCGAAAAGTACGGCGACCGCGTCCGTGTAATAAGAATTGGGGACTTCTCCACCGAACTCTGCGGCGGCACGCACACGAGCCAGACCGGCGAGATCGGCCTCATCAAAATTCTGAAAGAAGGCAGCGTCTCCTCCGGCGTGCGCCGAATCGAAGCCGTCACCGGCGAAGGCTCGCTGCGCCACTTCCGCAAAGATCACCAACTCGAGGGCGTAGTAGCAAGTTTGACCAGCAAAGAAGCCGACTCGCCCGCCGAAGCCCTCCGCACCGAGATCGATCGCCGCGACGCCGAGATCAAGCGCCTGACCCGCGAACTCGACCAGGTCCGCATGAAGTCGGCATCGTCAAGCGCGGCCAATCTAGGCGACAAAGTAAAAGAAATACGCGGCATCAAAGTCCTGGCCCACCGCGCCGACAACCTCGAGCGCTCGCAAATGCGAACGCTGGTCGACCAACTGCGCGACAAACTCGGCTCCGGCGTAGTCGTGGTCGGCTCGGCCACCAACGGCAACGTCTCGCTCATCGCCGGCGTGACGAAAGATCTGACCAGTCGCGTGCAAGCCGGAAAAATCGTAGGTAAAGTAGCAGAAAAAGTAGGCGGCAAAGGAGGAGGCCGTCCCGACCTGGCCGAAGCCGGCGGAAAAGACGCCGCCGCCCTGGACGCCGCGCTAGCCGACGTCTACAACGTCGTAGATTCGCTGCTGGGGTGATTTTCCCTGTGGTACTCTGTGTCCTCCGTGGTTCCAGACTTTGATTTATGGACGAGCGCATCCACTTCATCGAGCACCAGGGCAAGCAGATTCTGCTGCTCGATTTCACTCACTCGACGGCTGCGCAGATGATGCCTTTGCTCGAGTTCACGCGCACCACCATCGCCACGCAAGACCGCGAGTCGGTGATCGTGTTGGCAGACTACGAAGGCGCGGAAGTCGACCATGCCGTCGCGATGAAAATAAAAGAAGTGCTCACGCTCGACCGCCCATTCGTCAAGAAATCCGCGTGGGTAGGGTCCGAACACATCCCGCACGCCTTCATGGACAACTTCAACAGCTTCTCCCAGCGCGAAATCGTAACCTTTAAGACGCGCGAGGAAGCGCTGGAGTGGCTGGTGGCAGAGTAGATTCCGACTCTCAAGCTATTTGTTCTAGCGTTGACGCTATGGCTGATCCAATTTGACTCCGTGCCGCGGGCAATAATCCCAGTCCGCATGTACGCGCTCTCCACCCACGGGGCAGTAGCGCGGCGGGGTTACAGAGGTTAACGGCGTGCGCCAAAGATAGACTGTCTCCGGCTCTCCCGCAATATCCTTCAGCACGACGGAAAAACTTCCCTTCGACATCTCATCCGCCATACGCTTCCCTCCCTTCTTTGTTGCTGGGAAAAACAAAACGGCAAAATTCTCGCCTGCCCGACCCATGGCATTGGCGAGGATGGGCCTCAGCATATCCGCCAAATTCTTTGGGTCTCCTGTTAAGTCTGCCAACGCCGCGTAGTCTTCGCCCTCTGAATCGCGGAGAACGACGTGCTTTTGCAGGTCGGAAGGCGTGACAAAGTCGAAGCTGGCGAGGGCGCTTACTTTGCCCACAAAGATCCCAATGATCGTGTAATCGCGCAAGGCTTTGAGTTGCTCGCCAGTTTTTTCTCGCGAGTTGCCTTGTTTAGCTAGCGACTGCACCCAAAACTCAAATGGAATCCACCAGACCAAGCCGGCATGATCCTTGGTGTTAACTCGGATCTGGGTCTCTCGCAAAATGTCGATATCGTCGGTGGTGTGCACGTTTGAGGGGACCACCAGGGCAGGGCGCGTTTTTTCTGGCGGGTTCGTCTGCCCCAGGCACGAAGCGGTGAACAGCCCCACGAGCAAAGTTGTGTAGATAGATCTATGCGCCAGCCTCATCGTCCTAATCCTCATATCACAGTAAGTTTCTCTGGCAAAACACCAACCACCCAGCGCCTTCGAAGTTAACTCCTCCATCGCAACGTCACCGGCCCCGTCATCGGATGCCGAAACTCCCCCCCGGTCTTTTTCATCTCCAGATAAGCACTCTTCAGCCCAAAGTACCACTTCGCCGGACGATCCGCGTCGTCAATCAGCATGAGATGCGGATTATGCTTCAATCCTTCCGACTGCAACTCCATAGTCCGCCGATCCTGCTCCACGAACTTTGCGAACACAAATTTCAGCAGGTCGGCCCCAAACGGCATCCACCGAAAAAGATTCCACGCCGCCACCACGTCAATGCGGCATCGATTGCGCGTAATCGGCGTCACCGTCGTCAGGCTTGAAAACCAGTACTTGCCCGCGCGAATGACCTCCGACCGCATATTCGGCAGCACGAAATCAATCGTCGTCGTGATTGAATCTGCCTTCGCATAGAGCCGTAAAAGCTTGTAGGGCGCGCTGTTTGAACTCGGCGTATGCGCGCTCATGCGGAAGCCATAAGGTATCGGCTCAAAATTCTTTTGCTTCTCATGAATCGAATGCCGCGAACGCCACCACCAAGCCTGATGAACGAACGGCCCATGCGCCGGATCCATCAGCCCGATAATTCCATGATCGACCGAGCACGGCAGATCGGCAGTGAGATATGCCAGCTTGTAACTCTCGCTGAATTTAGGAATCTCCGGCGCGGGCGCCGGAGCAGGCGCGGCCTTCGTGAACCCCGCGCCCGCGGGCCCCGGGTCAGGAACGAACACCCAGATAAAATCATCGCGCTCTTCGCAGGGATAACTGCCGGCATAAATGCGATCGACCTTGAGCTTCTGATCCGCGACCAGCGAAGGCACCGCGGTGCACTGTCCCGAGTGCGGCTCGAATCGCCAGCCATGATACGAGCACTCGATCTCGCCCGCGTCAAAGCGGCCGCACGAAAGCGGCATGCCGCGATGCGGACAAGCATCCCGCAGCGAAAACGTCCGTCCCTGCTGGTCGCGGCCAACCACCAGCGGTTGTTCGAGCAGCATGGTCGAAAACAGTTCGCCGCCCTTGACCGCATCGCTCGGCAGCGCGCGATACCAGAAGCCAAACAGCATCAGCGCATCGGGCGTCTGCCTCTCAAGTGGAGAATCTTCGGACATGGGCAAGAACAAAGAACAATGAACAAGGCAGGATAGCAGAAGCCGAAGTTAGCGCAGAAAAGTTAGCGCAGAGGCGTGACCGCGGGCGAGTTACCGCAGACGTGCGCTCAGGTTTGCGTAAACTTCGCTCGCCGCGCCCGGCTCTTCCAGATGCGCCAGGAACAAGCGCCGCACCGCAGGAGGACCGAGCCGCCCTTCGAGATAGGCGTCGTACAAGTCGTTTCCTAGCAGACATCCCAGGCGTTCCGTCGCGTACTCCCACTTCCGTCCGGTGAAGGCGAGTGCGCGCGTCCAGTCGGCGCTCGCATGCTGCAATAAATTCCCCCGCGCCGATCGCCGATACCACGAGAGGAACTCGAGTACTTCGACCACATCCGGAAATTTGAGCGAGGTCTGCCGCTCCAGATCTTCGCACGTCAGCTCGTGCAGTTCTTCCAGGTCTGCGTCACGAAACGGCGCGCCCGCCGGGTGCAGCACGCGCGACCCGAAGCAAGCCAGCGCATGTTCCAGCGCCGCCGCAAAAAAAGCATCCTGCGCACCGCGCGGCGAATGATGCCTTCCATTCACGCGATCCGGCAATCCCCGGCAAGCATGATGCAGGAAGCGCGCGGCATCCTCGGTCGCTGAAGTCATGTCAAACTTGCGAACGTAAAACGCGTTCAGCGTAGCCAGATATGCCCCGCCGCGTTCGCTGACCCGGTGCAGCATCGCCCGTTTCTGCGCCGCCGAAAATCCCTTGCGCGAAAGCAGCCGGCGCAGCAGCGCGTCGGAGCTGCGCGAGTAGACTTCCGGCATCAGATCGACCAGCAGCCGCGGCTGCGTAGAATTGTGCGACGAATACTGATTGATGCCGAGAAAACGCACCAGCCCGTCGATCAGGTTATAGAGCGTCGGCCCAAGGTCCGGCCCGCTGTCATCGCCGCGTCCCCAGCGGTCGAGACACAGCCGGTAATTCTCGTATTTTTCCAGCGGCGTCGCATTAAACACGCAGACGATGTCGCGGCTGACTTCCACCGCCTCGACCCGATCGCAGGCCTCGCCCGCGGCCCGCCAGTAAAGCGAATCTACATTCTGCAAAACCGTCAGCACGCGCCGCGCAGCTTGATCTGCCGCAAGCCCGCTGTCCTTCAGGCGCTCAGCCAAACACGCCGGCAAATGCTGCGGCGCAAGATGCGACTCGCCAAACAGCACGAAGATCAGCGCATCCGGATGCGCGTGCCGCATCTCGGCAATCTTGTCGGCCGCATGCCGGTCGCGCGCGCCAATCTTGCGCAAGTCCTCGCGCGGCATGCAATCGAGCCCGTAAATCGGCGCGCCCTGCTCGCGCGCCGCCGAGAGAACATCAAAGAAAGGCGCCCAGTCGTATCCCCAATCGAGATCGAAACGAATGCGCTGCCGAAGCTCACGCTCGTCGATCTCTCCGCGCAGCCATTCGTCGACGATGTGCTGGTCGCGGGCAAAAATCGTTTCTACTCCGAGCACGAGCGCACGGTCATGCAACGCGGGCGCACGAAGCAGCGAGGCGAGGTACCGTTGGGACGTAGGGAGCGCGTGGTAGTCGCCGATCAGCGCAATTCCGGCCTCGCCCATTTTCTCGCCGACATCCTCGGCGGATAGAACCTTCTGATACGAACGGAAAGCGTGACGGAAGTCGCGCACGTACTTGTGCGCAAAAGAATTGTCATTGGCGCGTATCTCACGCTCCACGCCAGCCACCGCGTGGAGTTGAGCCACGCTGCGTCGCGATCGTAGGATGCCGGTCGTTGCCATTAAATCGCTCGCGTCAAAAAGTCGCCATCAAAAGTTCAGCCGCTGTGCTAACTGCTCTGCCTCTCGTCCTTGACTTGCGTTGGATGCATCCCTATGCTCAAAACGTTTCGAGTCCGTCTGCTTGTTCTTACCCTAGGGAGCGCCAACCGTGACTGTATTGCCGCCGGAAAATCTCACCATCGCCACCACCGGCGCCAGTGGGTCGCTGTTTCTTAAGCACTTTCTGCTCACCGTCGAACGCGACCCGCGCGTAAAAACTGCCAACTTCATCGCCTCCGACAGCGCCCTGCGCGTCCTCGCCGAAGAACTTGCCATCGAAGGCCGCTCCGACCTCATACGTCAAATCATCGGCACGCCTTCCACAAAAATTCAGCAGCAGTCGAACGCCGACATCGGTGCCAACGTCGCCAGCGGGTCATATCCATCCGACGCCATGATCGTCATCCCATGCAGCGTCGGCACACTGGCGCGCATCGCCAACGGCATCGCTTCGCAACTCATCGAGCGCGCCGCCGATGTGTCACTCAAAGAGCGCCGGCCTTTAGTTCTCTGCGTGCGCGAGGCGCCGCTCAACAAGGTCCACATCCGCAACATGTCGCTCGCCGCCGACGCTGGAGCGACGATCTTTCCGCTGATTCCCACCTTCTATAACCACCCGCCCAGCGCCGATGCCATGGCCCAGGAATTCGCCAATCGCGTCCTAGCCCACATCGGCCTCCCGCAGCCGGATGCCTACACATGGAAAGGGTGATAACGAGTTCCCGGTTCCCAGTTCTCAGACGAAAAATCAAACTCCAAAGGGTTGCCGGTTTTCTGAGAACTGAGAACTGCTTTTCCAGTCTAGGGACAGGGCAGTAACGAAGGTAGGTATCATGCGGGCATGTACTCGGAGGGGCTAGCAAAATTCGGGAAATCCATGCACTAAACGTCAGTGAATAGGGTACCGATGTAACCCGCTGGCCGTTTTCGAAATCAAGAGCCAGAAATCCTCCCCCTATACTCGATCTTGTGCAGCCACCCAATGGAGAATTGGACGACCCTTGGTCCGTCAGGCAGTTCCTCGACAAGAACGGGGTGATGGAATCGCTGGTCTGCACGGTTACGGCTCTGGCTTACCTGGGGACGCTCGCCTTCGGCTTTGTTTATGACGACAAGCCGGTCATCGTCGATAACACCACCATTCGATCCTGGGGGTCCCTCTCGCACTACTTCATCCCCCAGTTCGTAACCGCCCATGGGATTGCAACCGGCGGCACCTTTTACCGGCCGATCACGTTGCTGTGGTTGCGTCTGAATTACGTTTGCTTCGGTTTGAACCCGGCAGGATGGCACTTTGCCATGCTGGCCTGCCATGTTTTGACAACGTGCCTTGTTTTTGCGGTCGTCAGAAAACTCACCAACCATCGCGCCACGGCGGCAATTGCGGGCCTTCTCTTTGGACTGCATCCAGCGCACGCCGAAAACGTGGCCTGGCTCTCCTCCGTCAACGATCTGCTGATGTCGGCTTTGCTGCTCGGCAGCTTTCTCGCCTATCTGAAGTTTCGCGAGCACGACAGAACAACCATGTGGATAGGACTCTCCCTGCTGTTGTTCGCGCTGGCGCTGTTGTCTAAGGAAACCGCCGCCGTCTTCCCACTTCTGATTCTCGGTTTTGCGCTGACCGTGCCTTCACCGCTCACGTTTGGGAAGGCGAGCATGAAATCGGCGTGGAGGGAAACGTGGGTCTCAATCCCGTATTTCATCGTCCTCGGGGCGTATCTGGCCTTCCGAGTCCTGATGCTGCACGGCCTGGCCAGCCCCATCACGCCTCTGCCCTGGACAACGATGTTCTTTACCTGGCCTTCGGTGATCTGGTTCGACTTGAAACATCTGCTGCTTCCATTGTCTTCGAGTGAGTTCTACTCTTTGGCCTACGTCACCAAGCCCACCTTCGAAAATTTCCTGCTGCCTGCCATTTTTTTGCTGGTTGCCATGCTGGCGGCCTCGTACGGGATTTTGAGACTCTCCAGCCGCGGTCTTGGTTTTTTCGCGCTCTTGTGGACAGCGCTGCCAATCCTGCCCACTCTGTATCTGCGCGCGGTGGCTTCCGACAATTTTGTGCACGATCGTTTTCTTTACCTTCCTTCATTCGGGATCGTGCTTCTCATCTCCCTGGCGATCGAACAAATCTCAACTGCGCAAAGGCCGGGGTCGATTTCGGTCGTAAAGTGGGCCATGGTAGCGACTCTGTCCGCAGCCGCCTTAGTTGCCGCCATCAGCTATCAGTTGCAGTGGGCGAACAACATTCTGCTCTACTCGAACGGAATCAAGTCCGCTCCCCAAAACCTCATCGTGAAGGACAATCTCGCGAATGAACTGTTCGACTTGGGCCATTACGACAGCGCGATCCCTCTCTACTTGAGCGTTCTCCAGCGGAACCCGCGCTTCTGGTCCTCGAATTACAATCTGGGCTATACCTACTACCGCGTAGGCAGATTCGCCGAGGCCGAGAACTATCTGACTCGCGCAATTCGAATCGACGATCGCGATCCGGACGAGTTCATCTTTCTCGCCCGCGCCCAAATGGAACAGGGAGAATTGGCCCAAGCGTCGGAGAGCGCCGAACTGGCCCTCCAGAGAGCGCCGCGCTCTCCCGGCTTCCACTTCGTTCGGGCCAAAATCCTTGAAGCCCGGGGCCTCGAGAAACTGGCCATCGCCGAATACCAGGCCGAAGTCACCTATCACCCGGAAAATGCCGTGGCTCGTAGCGAGTTGCAGCGAGTGCAATCCTTGCCGTAGATCCCTACCGTAAACGCCCGTCTAAACTTCTGAATGCCCAAAGCTTGGGACGGCATTCGACGCGCCCAATTGACTTAAGGCGGCTGACCGTGACCAATCCGGTTCCTCCCGTCTTCCTCCCTTTGCCCGATTGACTTCCCTCTCATTTTCGTACTACTCTGCGCTTACACCGGAAAGGAGGTGGTCGGATGACAAGTTCAGATTCTTGTTGTAGAAGTACCAGACCAGGTGAGGTGGCTGAGTCTTAGGGCGGTTGCTCTAAGCGGAGTTCTCCGAGGAACCTTTGGTCGGGGGAATCGGGGGACATTCTCTCGCAAATGATCCGTGAGTTTGGGCTGATCCTCCTGCCGCAGGTCGGCGGGAACCGGAACGAGCGAGGGGCCACGAGAGTGACCACCTCAGTCAATCCCAAACAGTCCACCGGGGCAGCCCGCAAGGCGTAAGTCTTGCGGGCTGTTCTATTTAGACGATCTTCGCTGCGCGCTCTGCGGCCTTCCTCGGTCAGCTCCGCGGTTAATTTGGCGGTTTGCGCCGGTCTGGTTTTTCGTTTTTTCTTCGCGTCTCTGCAGTTTTGTTTCCGTCTCGTTTTTCGTCCTGGAGGTGCGGTGTGTTCCACGTTGAAAAGATGACATTACTGTACTTACATTGTTGCCTGGTTATGACGCCTTTTGCAGCGAAGGGAATGCGAATAAAATAAATTTGATTTTCGGGTCTCCTGAAAAGTGCCGAATCGGGGATTTTTCAGGGGATGGATGTTTGCTCTCTGGTACCGGTCGGCTTTTTTCTGGGCTTTCTTGACCGACCGGAATCATGGGGTTGGCGGGGAGTTCTGGTTTCGGTCGCTTTCAGCCTCTGAAGGGGAAGGACTTAGATCGAGTTATTGCGTAATAAGGAGTTACTCGTGCACTGTCCGTCTTACGGGGGTGGCGCGGGGTGATTCTTGTCAAGTTGACAAGGCATGCATTGGACACGAAATTTGGATGCGCGCAGGGAAACGGAACAGGAAGTTGGACCGCCGGTCTGTGGAAAACCTTGGAACTTATTGTCTGTCCGGAGTTTACTTGCCCACTTTCATTTGCCCAAATTTATTTTTGCGCAAGTTTGTGCGTCCGAGGTTGATTTTTGGCATGGACGATTGGAGAATCGCCCTCCAGTTGCTTGCAATCGACCTGGTTGGGACCGGCGAGACGCTTACCTGATTTTGCTGCCGAGGAGTGGTGGGCATTCCGTCTTACCCTGTCCGCGATTTATCAGGATCACTGGAGAGACAAATAATGCAAATGACGCCGGATGTCCGGGGTCATTAAGAACGTGGTGCAGCTCTCTGTCAACTTCAGTGTTCGCGGTGGTGGAGACAATGGCATGTTACTTGGGGAGATTATCTCTGCGTTCTCTCCCCGGTATAAATCTTCTCCACAGATGAGAGAATCGGCAACGCAAGGCAATCAGGCGTCCCAGGGATTGAAAACCGGCACCCGTGCCATGTCGAAGTCGCTGCGGTCGCGGGTGACAACCGTAAGCCCGTGCTGCAAGGCCGTCGCTGCAAGCAAAAGGTCTGGATGTGAATAGGTATGCCCTATTTTCCGTCCGTCTTCCATCAATAGCCGCCACTTGAGCAGAATATCCTCAGTAACCGGCAGTATCCGTCCCGCGAAGGCGGGCCTCAGGCTCATTGTCAGCCAGTCGTTTAACTGAACACGCCGTGCCAGGTCTTGCTGCAGTTCGATGCCGAAGCGAATTTCGGCAATGTTTACGACGCTGACATAGAGCGTGTTGAGCGGTTGCGCGGCGTAGAAGGCTGTCACGCGAGCATCGGGCTTTGGCTTCCGTCCTTCCGACAGAATATTGGTGTCCAGCAGCCACGCCATCAGAGCACGACATCCCGCACATTGTCGAGGCGCACACGAGGCGGCGTGAGATCAATTTCCGGATATGGTGAAGCCTGCAACGCCGCGAGCACTACAGCGCCGGTAGAAGAAGCGCCTCTCGCCGATCCGGCGCTTGGTTCCGATGGGAGCGGGGAGGATTTTAAAGCCTGTATCAAGGCATCCTCGACTGTCGGGAACGCGCCCGTCTTCATCCAGTCCCGGATGAGGGCTTCGAGTTCCGGCCTATGAATTTCAATCGTCATCGCAGTCCTCCTGTTCCCAAATCGGCGGGTTGGCTTTCTCCGTGACTAATTGTAGCGATTTCCACGGCGCGATCAAACACGCATCATAGGTCGCGAATATTGGCTCTCCTCTCTGTTTTCCCTTTACTCAATCTGAACTAGTAAACTGGGCACAGACCGACGTTCACTCGTTGCTCGCTCCCGGCCCGGAATCGCCGGTATTTTATCAGGATAGAAAACTAGTGAACGTCCCGGGCTATCCCCAGGTTTCGCAGAATGTTTTATTCCAAAGAGATTGCGGCTTTCTCGAATTTGTCGCGCAACCAAAACGCTATCTTCTGAATTCGTCCCATCTTGAGTTGCCCTGGCCCTTGACCCTTCAACCAAAACTGTCTTCCGTTTTGTAGGCGCACGGTGACCTCCAAGCCTATGGCCTGTTCGGCCGAAGCGATGCCACTAACTGGAGCGACCTTATAATCACGGCCTCTCATGCTCCCGGCTGGCAGCTCTTTGTCAAAAAATAGAATCGTTGTCAAACCAGACTTTCTCTTTTCCCTTGTTTCGCGTGTAAGCAATGTTCGCCAACAGATAGCATCTCGAACTCGAACGATTACGTATGTCGAAATTTGGGGAATAGTCCGTCCCCTTCCATCCCCAGTTGTACGAAACCGTCACGTCCGTGGCCCGTAGAAACCATTGGACCATCACATAGAACAAAACGAAGAGGGCGCTTGCGAAAACGTCACCGATGAATATGGCGAGAACTTCTGCCCAAAATGTCATGCCGGGAGTATAGCGAGAACGAAGCCCTATCGTGCTAACATCCGTCCCATGTCCGATCACTGTATCCAATTCCTGATGCTGGTGGTGCAGACGTTGGGTGTTCTCGGGCTTGCCGTCTATTGCATTGAGACTTACCGAATTCGTAGATCGTCACAGCAACAAGTGGAAACCGCCCAGAAACCTTTTGTGACGTTCCTATGTGAGCTGCGCGACGGGGCAGACGTGATATTGGAGATGGGCGGGGCGGTCGGTAGTTTGGTCGCTCGGGCGGATCAGGGCAGTTATGTCATACACAATGTTGGCAACGGCGTCGCAATAAATCTCCGGTATCGGATTACGAGGAATGAAGGGCTGGGCGAGCAACCGTGGCGCTATATGCCAGCCGTCCCCGCAACATCCCGCGTGACATTAGTGGAAACGCTTGGCGGCTACAACGCCAATCATGTAGCAACGTTCGAGTATGAGAGCATCGGCGGCCGAAAATACCGCTCCACGATCACACTTAATCATCACGTCATCACTGCTTTTAATTTCGGGGAAATCTCGGTCCGCTGAGTGGGAAAAATTCACCCACCCAGGATGCGGTCGATCTGCCGAAGATGGTTCAAGTCGTGGGCCGTTTCCAGGCGGACGAACTCCTCGACCGTTTGCCGTCCGCGTACCTCGTGCACCCCATAGCACTCCACCCACTGTGCGCGCGGGACCGACTCCAACGGTCGCAGGTTGCTCTCGCGCAGCGTCCGAAAGACCGCTGCCGACAGGCTCGCATCTTGCTGCGCGTAATTTCGCGCCAGACGAAGATTCGAGCGCAAGCAGCGTAACAGCGAAATGCTGCGGGCGGCGCGAATCGGCCACTTCTCGAAAGGCGAAGCTGTGAAAAAACCGTCTTCGGCAACCCCTAAATAAGAAAGAGCGCGGGTTGGTGAAGGGGTTGCGGGGACTGGAGGGGTAGTTTGATTGGCGCAAGGTGTTTCTCGATTTCTCGCTGCGGGGTTAGGCGGTTGCGGGTTGTAGTTTGCGCAGGCGAATCCATTGTTGCAGGTTGTAGGTGAGGCAGGCCCAGAGCATTTCCATTTGCACTTTGGCCAGGCCGCGCAGGTGGAACTGGCGCAATCCCAGTTTGCTTTTGATCCAGGCGTGGCAGAACTCGATCACCCGGCTGCGTCGGCGATACTGCTGCTGCGCCTCGGGTGTAGCCATCTTCTGGCGAAAGGCGATCATGGCCGCGGTTTCTTCGGTGCGCAACAGTCCACGGCCGCGATGCTGATTGCTTGGACAACATTGCGGTTGCAGCGGACAGCTCTGACAGTCCTCGGCGCGGGCTTCATAGCGGTAGAAAAAGTTTCCCGTCTTGTGTTTGTGCCGTCCTTCGTAACGGAGATGCTTGCCTCCCGGACACGAGTAGCGATCGTGCTCGGGATCGTAGACGAAGACGGCAGCCGTGAAACGTCCGGTGCCGGTGTTGTCTTTCTCCGCGCCGCCTTTGCGTAAGCTGCCCACGTAATCCACTTCCAACTCCGCCATCGCCTCGATGCTGCGGCGATTGGTGAAGTCTCCATCGGCCAGCATCTGTCGCGGCTTGCGGCCCAGTCGAGCGGCGATACGTCCGACGGCCGGCGCCAGTTGCTCGCTGTCATTGGCGGCTTGTGTCACCTTCACGTCCACGATCAGCGACTGCGCTGCATCGGCCGAGATTTGCACGTTGTAGTTGGGCGCGATGCCCCCGTCGGCCTGCCGCATCCGGCGCGCCTCCGGTTCACTCACGCTCACCCGCGCCCGTGGCTTGCTGGGACGCAGTTTCTGCAGCTCTTCGAGTCCCTGCTCCAACCGCTGTTGCCGCTCGCGTCGCGCTCGCCGTTGTGCCTGTTCCGCCCGGCTCCCCCCTTCTTCCTGATCCGGTTCCCCCATCTCGCGCACGCGCCGTCGCGCCCGCTCCAGATGCTCCGCAATCTTCGCCTCGCCTTGAAAGCTGTCGCTCGCCGCTTGCGCCTTGATCTTGGTCCCGTCCTGCACCACCTGCTCCAGTGTGATCAGCCCTTCCGCGCTCATCAGCGCCAGCACCTGCGTGAATAACTCATCTAACTCCGCCCGATACTCCACTCGGAAACTGGACAGCGTGTGGTAGTTCACGGTTTCGCAGCCCGTCAGCCACTCGAACGCCGGTTCCCACTCGCAGCGCCGCGCCACCTCCCGCGCCGACCCGATCCCCTGGCTGTAGGCATAAATCCACAGACTGATCAGCAAGCGGGGATCATAGGCGGGACGCCCTCCTTCTTCGGCGCTGCATTCGATGCCCGCGTAGAAACCCTCCAGATCCAGCCGCCCCACCAGTTCCCAGATGGCCCGCGCCGGATGACCCTCTTCGATCAACTGCTCCACATCCACGGCTCGCCAACACATCTGCTCGCGATTGATCCTGCGGATTAGGGGCTCGCTCATGCCCCGAGCTTACCCTGCTTCTCAACTCTGTCAATTAACTTCGCCGGTGGTTTTTTCACAGCTTCACGACGCGAAAGGTGGGGCACCCCCAGTTCTTTTGTGTCAGCGTTCAAAAGCAAGGCCCGCGTCACTTCTATTTTCCGATCGCATCCAGAATCGCGTCGTTGATCGCGTAGACCGTTCCATCTGCGCCGATGACGGTTGGCGTATAGGCTTCTCCGACGCCGGTGGAAAGGGGTACCACCTGGGTGAAGGTATTGGTGGTCAGGTCCCAGCGATAGAGGTTGCCGTCTTCGCTGTTGGCCATTACCGACTTCGTGAAGGGATCGATGGCGGCCGTGTTGATGCACCACTCTCTTACACCTCCCGGACAATCCTGATCCGGCGTCACGCCGACGTGGGTCAGCACTTCGTTCATGACCAATGTATTGGGAATGATCGGATCGTGCTCGGTGGCATTCGGATCGAGAATCGCAATCTCGTTTTTTCCGTTGCCGTTGCCCACACCGCAATAGTTGTTGTATTTGGTCATCAGCAGATAGGTCGACGTGCCGGTATAGCTTGGCACCATCGACGACGGGACAACCGAAGCCGTGTCGTCCCAGCCGAAGCTGCCCGGGATTTTGGTCTGGGTGAGGTCGGCGTTGTAGTGCAGGAGCCATCCGCGGTCGTTGTGATTGGGGAAGGGATTTTCGATGACGCCGAAGTAGACGTCGCCATCCGGGCCAACGGTGGGCGAGGCGGAGCTGGCGTCGAAGACGATGGCATTCAGTCCCGAGGAAGGATCCTTCATCAGGACTTTGTGGATCGGGGCGAGGGTTGCGCTGTTGACCGCGACCAGATAGCCGTAATCGCCGTTATCGACCGAGACATACACGATGCTGCCGTCGAGCGAGAGGGCGGGCGCGGCGCTCATGGAAACTTCGTAGACCGAGTTATCGCCGCTCAGACTGGCGGCCGAGACCCAGGTTCCTGTGCCATCGGTTCCGATGCGCGCCAGGCCGCCCTTGAGATTCAGGGGCGTCGAGCCGAGGATGTCGAAGCCGAAGAAGAGATTGCCGGCCGCGTCGGTGGTCAGGGGCGTGTTGATCTGGACGTTGGCTTCGTACGCCGCCCGATTCTTTTTGAAGTTCTTTACCCCATAAAAATAGAGCTTGCTGGCCTTCTGTTTCTTTTCGTCGGGATTCGGGCGCGCAATGACCCGGCCTGCGATGTCGGGAACATAAAGGGTACTGCCGGAAATGGTCGGGCCGAGTCCTGGGACAAAAGTTGCACCTGGCGCCTGCCAGCCGGTGTTGAGCTGCCAAACTTTTTTGCCGGTCGTGCCGTTGATGGCCTCGACGCGGAAACTGTTCGTGCCGGTCTTTACCGGGACGATTACGGTATTGGCGGCTGTGACCAGCGGCGAGCCATAGTGAATGTAAATTTCGCCCTGCGGCGGAAACAGGTCTACGGGCGTGTGCCAGTGAATGGAGCTGAGCGGTTGTGATTGAACGGTCGAAAGGGCCGTATGTTGCTCATCGTGCGAATGCGAAAGCCAGGCGCCGGTCTGAGCCGCCGCATTGGCCGCTGAAAAAAGGGCGAATGCGCCCACAAGAATCAAGACAAAAACTGTTTGGAACTGTGCGGTTCTGCTTTCTACTTTCATTCCCATCCCCCGTATGGCCGCAGTGGACGCGGGAAGTCACCCGCTCGGTCGGCGAGCCAGCGTAGCAGTGTAACCCGCTGGGAGTTGTCAACAGAAGGTAAAAAAGCGCAGTGGAATTTATTCCGGGAAAAAGTTTGCACTCTTGGGCGGTGACAGGTCACAGGCCACAGGTCGGCGGGGGAACTTCTTCTCCGCGGATTTACACGGATGCACGCGGATTTTCTTTTCGGTTTCTTGAACTAGAATTCTAATCCTGGTTCATTCTTTGTTCATCCGCGTTTATCCGCTTAGGATGTGCTTGCTGAGAACTTTAACTGTCGGCTTGCTACCCTAGTGCTCCGCGGAAAAATATCTCGGTAAATTGACTCACAATCGCGTCGCCGGTTAGCGCGCTGCCTGGCTTGTACCACTGGTAAATCCAGTTAATCATTCCCAGGAGGGCGAACGCTCCGGCGCGAGGCGTTACCGTTCCGCTCGATTTTAGTTGGCGCTGGGCGTCGGCAATCAGAATCTCTACAAAATGGATATAGTCTTTTTTTCGTCCGTTAATCTTGCGGCGCAGCGCGGGCGGCAAAGGATGGTTCTCGTGCAACATGACCGTGATCTCGCGGTCTTCTTCGCTTAGCACGACTCCAATGTGGAGACGAATCAGCGTGCGCAGGCGCTCTTCGGGATCCTCGACGCGGCGCGCCGCCTTGATCACCCGCTCTTCGGTGATGTCCATGGCATGGGACATGATGTGGAAGAGGATCTCGTCTTTGGACTGGAAGTGATGATAGAGACCGCCCTTGGAAAGCTTGAGGGCGGCCGCGACATCGTTCATCGAGGTGGCGTCGTAGCCTTGTTGCTGAAAGAGGCGGGCGGCCGCGCGCAGGATTTCCTGCCGTGGTTCGGCACGGTGTTCATGGCGACCTTCAATCGTGGCTTCGCGAAGCATCACAAGAGATGGTATCGCAGAAATGGAATTGAACAAATGCTTCGCGGGATCGGGTAGCGGGTTACTTTGAATTTTGCCTGATTTCTTTAGCCACGGCATTGCCCAACGGGAAATAGAAACACGGAATGCAAAAGATCACGACAAAACACAGCGGCACAACAATTCCTTCATGGTCAGGATAGAACTTGCCCTTGCCGCTCCAGTACAAAAATAAGGGAGCAAACGTAACGGAAACTCCGGTCAAGGCAGTCACGAGAAAGTAGATCGGTGAGCGGACGATTCTTACCCATTTTTGATCGATCTCTACAGTCACTTTCATTGTCCGCTCCCTGCAGGCAATCTCACTGAACGTAATTCTTCTTGTGCCGCAAAACAGGCACTGGCGCTTCGACCTCAATAGCGGCCGCAGGCCGCGGGTTGCGGGCGTCTATCAAGAGCCGGCGCAATCGGGCGGGATTTCCTGAGCGCGCCAAGTGCATATCTTCGAACGCCTCAAAGCGCACCTTGCGCAGCGCATCGTTTTGAAATTCCTTGCCGGCGCTTGCCTCCAGCCGCCGAATGCGCGACACCGCGCGATCGACGACGCCGGACAACTCCTCGCCCAAATCGTGGTCACGATTTTCCATCAGCCGGCGCTTCGCCTTTTCGGGCGAAAACCAGGTGGGGGTGCGATAGGCTTCCTGCGGCGCTTCGAGATGAGAGACTTCGCAGAGATGAGCGGTGACCGTTTCGTCGTCCGCGTAGGGGCGGGCGGATCGATCCCGGGCGCGAGATTCCTTCCGGTTGCGAATTAGCTTCTTGCGAATTGATTTCTCTTTCTGACTGACAGCGTTCGCGAGACGGTAGCGGGCGAACGGCATCTCTTCGATTCGGCCGTGAACGCCGGCTTCTTCGAATGCTTCGAGCGCCGCCGACTGCGCCTGGGTAAGGCCCGCTTCGACGCCGCCCTTGGGAAAAATCCAGCGTCCGCCGCGCGTGCGCACCAGCAGGAATTCAATTCCCCGTGTGCCGGTGCGATAGCAAACGGCGGCGACTTGCTGGCGGACGGTTGGCCGCGCAAGGTCGGCGGCTGACTTACCTATTTGTCGTGATGCGGCGGTCGTTCCCACGTTCGATCTCACGCTCGTTCCCACGCAAGTAGACTGCCCGTTCACTGCCGTTCTTGACTAGATCACAACTTGGTTCCGATGATGGCGTTTAGCCGCGTCGTTGATTCCGGTGAGTTGCACGACACTTGTCTGCATGGCGCGCCTCGCGTCACTGGGAAGCCGCGGTTCGTGATCCTTGGGTGAGCTTCGGCCATTGCGACTCAGTCTTGCCGATCCGCATTTTGGAGGTGGACTGATGCCTCGGGTGTCGATGAATGCAAACGCCTGTGGGTGTTGAAAAAGTCTCTTTCCCCGAAAAACGGTCTCAAATTCAGGGATAGAAAATGTCTACCCGCATCGAGAAAGTCGCTTGTAAATCATCCTGACGCAATCTAGGTTTCGCAGTTTTCAGGAAAAAAGTTTTTCGACAGCCGCCTGTTATCAACACCTCAGCGTGCAACGCGCTTCAGATCGGCCTTTGCAGCCCTGTATTCGAGGGTAGTTGCGGGACAAGTATCGATGCTCGCCTGTAATTCTCGGGTCGCTTCGTCGCGAAGCCCCCGTAGCACGTCGTACTCGGCAATATAAAAATGGGCATCGCACATCTGGTTGCTTTGCTTCTTCGGATCGGTATCCGCAGCGGCCTCCATCACAGAGCTTGGAGAGATTTCGCCACGGTATAGAGAGATCAGGAGACCGGGCCATGACGTCAGGTCTAGCTTTTGGGAACCGCTCAGAGCACCGTCTGGGTTGAGTCCGGCACGGCTTCGTGCGATATAAAGCCACATCATGCTGTACATATCCGTCGGCTCGAGTTGGCTGCTTTTGGCGAAATCAGGCACCGAGGCCGCGAAGTCACCTTGTTCGAAGCGGATGTTGCCACGAGACACCAAGGATTCATATGTAGGTTGCACCCGGATCGCCTCATCTAGGTCCTGGAGTGCGCGAGGAAAGTCTCCCTTTGTCGCGTAGGCATTACCGCGACGATAGAGAGTGTCTGTATCACGGGGATTGAGCCGAATGGATTGGCTGTACTCTTGGATAGCACGGTCAAACTCTCCTTTTTCCGCATAGACACTCCCGCGATTACAAAACGCGAGAGCATCCTTGGGATCGAGGCGAACGGATTCGTCCAAATCCTGGAGAGCACGGTCCAAATCTCCCTTGCGTTTGAAGGCAAGGCCGCGATTGTGGATGGCAGGTTCGAAGTCGGGCTTCAATCGGATGGCTTCGTCATAATCCTGAATTGCCCGGTCGTCGTCGGACTTGTAGTAGTAGGAAATGCCGCGATTGTAGTAGACAGCAGCATAATCCGGCTTCAGCCGGATGGCCTCATCGAAGTCTTGCACTGCGCTATCAGTGTCTCCCTTGAGGCCGTATATAGTTCCGCGGCTGTTAAAGGCCACGCTGGACTCTGGGTTGAGCTGAACGGCCTCGTCAAAGTCCTGAATGGCTTGGTCATATTCTGACTTGGAGTAGTAGGCAAGCCCGCGATCGTAGAAAGCTTGGGCGAACTGCGGCTTCAACTGGATGGCGCGATCGTGGTTTTGAATGGCGTTGTCGTAGTCGTGCTTCTTGTAGTACGCGACACCACGGCTGTGTAAGCTAATTGCGAGCATGGAGGTAGTAGGAAGAGTTTCAGACTCGATTGCCCGGCTGCAGTAGTTGATCGCGAGGTCAGCGTTCGCCTCTGTTATACATCGGTGGACATCTTCATCAGCCTGACCTGAAAGTGGAGCAGCAAACAGCAAACTAACAGCAAAAACCGTGGCTAAGCGAATCCTAGCTTGCAACATGCAGTTTCCAATCGAGCGTTCGCTCTTGGTGACTAAGACAGATGATTATATCCCCGCAGCAGTCGGTTGACGTTAAATCCCGACATTGTTATGGAATGAATTACACGTAGTGTCCAACTCCTCACGCATGGAACAGTCGTTCTCGCCGGATGGGGGAAAGACGTGGGAAGTAAATTGGATTTGCGAGCTTTCGCGATAAGCGATCTGCTTACGTGGAGGAGAGTGCGATGAGGGCCGTTGGGGGTCGGCGTATGGGGGCTGCGGTTTGTCAGGCGGTGACTTTGTCAGGCGGTGACGATGACGCCGGTGCACGGGCTTTTGCTGGCACGGTGATAGCTGTGGCGCACTCCTGAATCAAAGTACGCGGCGTCCCCCGATTCAAGGTTGAACGTCTCGGAGCCGATGGTGAGGTCCAGTTTCCCGGAGATCAGAAAAAGCAACTCCACGCCCGGATGCTGGTGAGGCCGCGACTTGCCGGAGTCAACGGGTTCGAATTCCGCGTAGAAACCATTGAGCTTGCGTTCGGTGGCCTTGAAGTCCAGGCTCTCGAAGTTGTACGCGATGGTCCTTCCGTCCGGAGTGTCTGGAAAGCGCAAGCGCTCCTTCTTGCGTGCGATCGCCACCACATGACGCTTGCGCTCGTCGGTGAAGAAATATTCCAGCCCCACCCCGAACACCAAAGCGATACGCAGGAGCGTGGGGAGCGTGGGGAACAGTTTGCCACGTTCCAGTTTTGAGAGCATCGCCGCGGAGAGGCCAGTGTGCTTGCCCAATTCCACCAGGCCCATGCTTCTGCGCAGCCGCAGGCCCCGCAGTTTTTCCCCGAGGGCATAGGGCCGAAGCCCTTCGACAATTGTTTTGTTGACCACTCGCTTCCTCTCTTTTCTCACCAGTACAAGAGCGGACTGAACTTTTGACTGGCGCTCACACGAGTTGCAGGATTCGGTTGTTTATCGTGTTGTTCAAATGATTGTTCTCTATAGTTAATACAGCAGACAGGCCAAAGAGCAACAGAAAACAGAGAGAACAAGAAATAAAAACCTAAGGAGAGATAACGTGAAAGTGGCGAGTTTTGCATTGATGCTCAGCGTCCTGGCTAGCGCGATGCCCGCAGCCGCCGGCTCCGCAAAAAGGGACATCGTTGACACCGCGGTGGCAGCGGGAACTTTAAAAACGCTGGCTACGGCGCTTCAAGCCGCCGGTCTGGTTGACACCCTGAAAGGCAAGGGCCCTTTCACCGTGTTTGCTCCGACCGACGAAGCCTTCAGCAAGCTGCCGGCGGGCACAGTCGAGTCGCTTCTCAAGCCCGAGAACAAGGAAAAGTTGAAGGCCATCCTGCTTTACCACGTGGTGGCGGGCGGACTGACGGCGGCGCAGGTGGTGAAACATGTCTTCGGTGAAAACCCTCAATGGCCAGGACGCTGAAACTGACGGTCAATGACGGCACGGTCATGGTCAATGACGCCAAGGTCGTGAAGGCCGATATTTTGGCCTCTAACGGTGTGATCCACGTGATCGACACGGTGCTTCTACCCAAAGACTAAATAATGGAGGAAAAGATGAAAACGTTAGATGTGGTCGCAGCTGTACTTCTTGTAGTGGGCGGGCTGAACTGGGGTCTGGTGGGGGTTGCGCACTTCGACCTGGTGGCCGCTATTTTCGGCATGAAATTCGGCGAAACTTCAACCCTCAGTTCCGGGGTGTACACGCTGGTCGGCCTGGCGGCGCTGTACCAGGCCGTCTCTTTCAAGGCTATTCAGCATCGCTGGGGACACGAATCGGCTCCGGCTCGCGCTCGTTAGAGTTAGAGGAAGATAGAGGAAGACGGGGGAGAACGACTATGCGTTCTCTCCCACTTTTTTACCTGGGATGGGAATCAAAACACTCAGTCTCGACCCCCGCATCACCGTGCGGAAACCCGGAGCGCCGAATCCAGAAGGGGAGTGCGTGGTCTACTGGATGCAGCGGGCCCAGCGGGCATTGGACAACCCGGCTTTGGATATGGCGGTCGAGCTTGGCAACGAACTCGGGAAGCCGGTGGTTGCTTTCCTTGCCCCCGTTCCTTATTATCCGCACGCCAATCTGCGTCACTACCGCTTTCTCGCCTCCGGAATTCCGGACATTGAAGAGGGGCTCTGCAAGCGCAATGTCGGCTTTGTGCTGCGGACGTTCCCTGAACACAGCTTAAGAAGGTCTTGTGAAGAGGTCCGCCCGGCGATCGTAATTGGCGACGAAAATCCCTTGCGCGAAACGGAGCGCTGGCGAGTTCGCGCCGCTCAGGATTTGAAAGTACCTCTCTGGACGGTCGATGCCGATGTCGTCGTGCCCTGGCGGCTGCTTGGTAAAGAGCATTTTGGCGCTCGCACGATCCGCCCGCGACTCCAGGAACTCTTGCCTCAGTTTCTCGTTCCAACGAGAGTGGTCAAAGCGCGAATACCCTGGAACAAGCCGCGAACCCTGCAGTCACTTTCGGTGCATGAGGATTTCACCGCCGGCTGGTCCCTCGATCGCTCCGTTTCGCCGGTGGAAACCTGGCAGGGTGGAACCACGCGTGCGCTAAGCATTCTGGCTGATTTCGTCAAACACGGGTTGCGGAATTATCCCAGAGACCGGAATCACCCGGAACTTTCCGGAACCAGCGAGCTGTCGCCCTATCTCCACTTTGGCCATATCGGTCCCCTCACCATCGCGCAGGCCGTGCAGGCGGCATCCGCGCCGGCGGTTGCCAAGCAGGCATTTCTGGAACAATTGATTATCCGACGTGAACTCTCGGTGAATTTCGTCCGTTACAACTCACACTATGATTCCTTCGAATGCCTCGAGCCATGGGCGGATCGCTCTTTTGCGCAACACTCGGGCGACCGCCGCCCGATTGTTTACGATGAACAACAGCTCGAGCAGGCGGAGACTCACGATCCTCTGTGGAACGCCGCTCAGAAACAAATGGTCCTGACGGGCTGGATGCACAACTACATGCGGATGTATTGGGCCAAGAAAATCCTGGAGTGGAGTCCGTCGGTTGCGACCGCTTACCAACGTGCGGTTTGGCTCAATGACCGTTATGAACTTGACGGCCGCGATCCTAACGGCTACGCGGGCATTGCATGGGCCATTGTAGGCAAGCACGATCGGCCCTGGTTCGAGCGACCCGTGTTTGGACAGGTACGATATATGTCGCTGGCCAGCACCGGACGGAAGTTCGACTCAAAGCGTTACATTGCACAGATCGGCACGAGGGAGCGGAGCCATGCCTAGGGACTGGATCGGGCTCGCGATCATCTTTGGAATTTGTTTCACGGTGGCCGCGAGCGGATCGTTATTCACGGCACGCTCGGTGAAAACATGGTATCCCGGTCTGCGGAAGCCCGCGGGCACTCCGCCGCCATGGGTCTTCGGTCCGGTCTGGTCAATCCTTTACGCGCTGATGGCGGCGGCGGCTTGGCTAGTGTGGCGGCAGCGAATTCACAAAGACGTGGGGTTGGCACTGGCTCTGTTCATGGTGCGATTGATCCTCAACGGACTCTGGTCGGTCGTCTTCTTCGGTCTGAGAAGGCCGGGAGCGGCGCTGGTCGAAATCATCGTTTTGTTGGCGGCCATTGCCACGACCGCCATGCGATTCGCGGAATCCTCACGCCTCGCCTTTTGGCTTATGACACCCTACGGCGCATGGGTCCTCTACGCTTCCTACTTGAACTTCGGAATTTGGCGCCTGAATGAAGGCGCAGCATGAGGGTCCTGGTGACTGGCGCCTCCGGCTACATTGGACGGCAACTGGCGGAAAAACTCTCGGCGGTGGGTCACGACGTCACCTGCATTGTCCGTAATGCCGGGCGCGCCCCCCAACTTCACTCCGCGCAAATCAAGTTCGTCGAGGCGGATGCGTTGCGAGCCGAGACACTTCCACCGGCGCTCGACGGAATCGATGTCGCCTACTACCTCATACACTCGATGTCCGGGAGAGTCGAAGGGTTTGAATCGCGGGACCGGCAGGCCGCCCACAACTTCGCCATCGCAGCGAAGCAGTGCGGGGTGCGACGGGTGATCTACCTAGGTGGTCTGGCGGCGACTGGAGCTTCGGTTTCAGCGCATCTCAAGAGCCGGCACGAAACGGGCGCGGTGTTGCGAGAATTTGGGCCGCCTCTGATCGAGCTGCGGGCCGGCATCATCGTCGGCAACGGCAGTACGTCTTTCGAAATCATTCGCTGCCTGACGGAACGGCTGCCGGTCATGATCTGTCCTCGTTGGGTCGTGACAAGAACTCAGCCGATAGCAGTTAGCGATGTACTCGAATACCTCGAAGCCGCGCTTGACCTGCGCGAGGCGGTGGAAGAGCCCATCGAGGTCGGCGGTTCGACAATCGAGACCTATCGCAGCATGATGCTTGCGTATGCCCGGCATCGTGGGCTAGGGCGATGGCTGATGCGCGTTCCGGTGCTGACTCCGCGGTTGTCGTCCTATTGGCTGGACTTCGTCACGCCGGTGCCGCCCGCCGTATCTCGCCCGCTCATCGAGGGGCTCCGAAGCGAATCCATTTGCACCAATGCGCTGGCCGCCCGACTATTTCCTTCGATCCGCCCGATGTCGTATGCCGCCGCCGTCCAACGAGCACTGGAGAGGCCGGCGCCTTTGATGCCTCTGCCGAGCATGGGCGGAGCGTCGCACCGGACATTTCGCGCCGAGGGGATCATCTGCGACGTGAGGGAAACGATCGTCGACGCTCCCCCCGGGCGCGTGTTTAAGTTCATCGGCAACGTCGGAGGGAAGAACGGCTGGTTCTACGCGAACTTTCTGTGGTCTGCGCGGGGTTGGATCGATCGACTCATGGGAGGCGTAGGCATGAAACGTGGGCGGTCACGAGCGTCCGGTATCGAAGCCGGCGATGTGATCGACTTCTGGCAGGTCGAACGCGCCGACGCGCCGAGCGATGTTCTGCTGCGGGCAGAAATGAAGGTGCCGGGCGCAGCATGGCTGCAATTCAACCTTACACCCCGGCCCCATGACCGGACGCTGCTGCAGTGCTGCGCATGGTTCCAGCCGCGCGGTCTGGCCGGAGAGATCTATTGGTGCGGCTTGTACCCGGTTCACGCGATGATTTTTTCCGGCATGCTCAGGGTAATCAGGAAGCGCGCGGAAGCCAGCGGGGCCGTTTAGTGGCAACTCTCGGTTCTTCGTGGGAATCTTCCTGCATACTTGCTAGGCAGCCTGCGCATTGGCGAAAGTAGGATGGCGCTCGCCGAGCGAGGCGCATCAACGCGTGGAACATTCCTATTGTTTGCGCTGTAATCGAGAGATCGAGTCTGGCGACAAGTCGGTCGCGGTGTATCTTTTTGCGCAGACTGTCGGCGTTCGGCCGCGGCAAAAATCTTCTGCCCAGCGAATCTCCTTCTGCCCGCCCTGTTCGGTCTCGCTGGCAATGGGACCGGCTCCCGAAGGCGCGCTCAATCTGGCGGCCTGGCAAATGATTCGAGAGATTGTCGGCGCCGACCCGGCGCTGACTGAATCCGCTTGGGAAACTCTGCACGATGGCGGGAAAAGCGGTGGCGAAAACCTGCTGGCAACCGGCACGGACGGTGCGCTTCCGCCACGCCCCGGGTCATACCTGGAATTTTAGGGTTTGGTCAGCCGCGAAACAGCGAAAGAAGGACCGTTAGCTGCTTTCCCGCCCGGACAGATGCTCCACAACTTCTTTGGGTGAGATCCACAGAATCACCTGCATGCTCTTGGGAGCCACGATGCCTCCCAAGGGGTAAAGCCACCGCACCAGGCTGGCCAGCAGGATCAGCCCTCCGCCCATCAGAATCAGCGTCTTGGACTCCGGGAAGGATGAGGAGCGGAGGATTTCGGTCCGCGCGCCAACGGTATGAGCGAGAAAGCAGGCAAGGCCGGTACCAAACGTCATAGGCATGGGCTTCGATGTTTCCGCAATGTTCGGCGGAAATCCCATTCTGACGCGCCTTCCCGGACAGGAACAGCTCTCCAAAGGCCTTGTTCCGGTCACCTAAGTCGGGTTACGAGTTCACGGATTGGCCCCGGCTTGCGTACGTCCTTTCGTTCTTGCGCCGGCCAGAGTGCGGCCCTTGGACTGCGTTGGCAAGAGGCCGCGTATCGACGGCTATTCCGCAGGAGTGACGAGATCAGCGCACCCGCTCCAGAACACGCCGCCAGGTTTTGCCGTCACCGATCTCCAACCGGTCGCCTTCCAGTTTGAAGGGACGCGGCTGATCTGTGTCGGTGAAATCCGGAGCGAGGCTGCCTTCGACATGATGAGTCACCACGTGCTTCTTTGCGTCCACGGTGTAGGTGCCGAAGTAGGCGAAATAGGCGGCGTAGGCGGCGAGGGCGTGTTCGGATGAGGGCGGTTTGCCCTGAGCGCCGTTCGCTTCTGGAAAAGGTTTCAGCGGCGGAACCTTCATGAGCTGAACGTGCACGTGCCCGGTGGCGTCGTAAACGAAGTATCCCAGCGGATGTTCACCGAAGCGGTGCTGCCACTTGCCATCCTTATCGAGATCGGCGAACTCCACCAGTCGCCACGTGCCGACCAGGGCATGGTCGCCCTTGGCGAGGGCGCTGGGCGAAAGCAAAGGTAACCAACAGCGGCGAGCTAAAGAGCGCGGGCATTATATTCATCTCAGGGCCTCCCAGGGCTAGGGTGCGGTCACGTCTGATTCTACGGGAAGGAGGGACCAAGGTATTTCGACCACGATGAGGATCCAGGGCGTAAGATAGAAGAAACCATGAAAACCACAAAGTTTGTTGTGAAAGTGAATCGCGGTACTCTGGCCGTTCAGTATGTCCAGCGGATCGATCGAACTCCGATACAGACAACGACCAACCGCAAGCTGGCGCTTATTATGGGGCGATTCACGGCCGAAGACGCTGCCAAGTCCATCCAAACTTCGCGCTGTACCCCGGAGTTAGTGTTGGTGCGAACTTCCGCATAGGCTTGCTGTGAAGCCTATGGACATCAACATCGCAAAGCTGAACGCCTCTATTTATAGAAGAAACATCTTTCGTCGACAACCCCCGCGCCGCTCTGGTGCGCAAGACATGATATCGCTCTAATTCCAGGTCTGTTAGACGACATAATTCCCCCGCTAGAGTTCATCCCGTGTACCGCGAGTTTCACCTGATATTCATCAGTCCGTAACAGGCCCATAACGATTGGCAACTAGCATCGCTCCTCATATCTGCGCCCCACTGGCTTTCCACGCCCAGCGGCCGAGCCCGATTACAGGATTAACAATCTGAGGAGGAGCGCCCCATATGTCTCGAAAATCGTCCCGAATCAATCGAAACAAGGCTCGGATGAAGCGTCTGTATCCGCTCGCCGGCCTGGTGGCGACAGGGTTGGCCACCGGGATGACCTGTGCAGGGTTCGCCGCTGCTCAGTCGAAGTACTACCCGACCTACCAAACCGGGCCGCAGGGGAAGGGCGAATGGGTGGTCGGCGATGGCCAGATCATCACCCCAGCCGGCACACAAGTGAACCTCGGCAAGCGGGTCCGCGCGAAGGCCATCGCGCTGAACCCCAGCCTCAAGAGTCACACGGCCGCCGTTCTCACTATGGGCGCGTGGAGGGCCGTCGAGATTTTCGACGTTAATACCGGCAAACTCTTGCAGAACTACCGGCCGTTCGGGAACGATCCGACCGGCAGTTACAGCGGAATCACCTATTCGCCCGATGGCAAGTACCTGGTGTTCAGCCAGGACAGCAGCAATGTCACCATCGCGAATGTCAATTCGAAGGGCTTGCTGAGCGACGACGTCCAGGTCAGCGTGCCGCCGGACAATTCTTTCATCGCCTGCTTTCCAAATAGCCCCGGGGGTTCTTACGACATACCCTGCGGCACGTTCTATACTCCGAGCACTTCTTATCCCGGCGGCGTTGCGATCACACCGGATGGCAAGAGCGCCTACGCCTTGCTGAATCAGAACGACACCGTCGCTCAAATCGATCTGACAGCGCAGCCACCCGTCCAGGGTCCGGAGATCCGCGTCGGCAACGCGCCGCACAGTATCGTGATCGCGAGCAATGGCACAACCGCCTACATCAGCAACGAGGGTGGCCGGGCGGCTACGGAGTCGGACTTCCAGATCTACTCGGCCGGGACTGAAATCGTCGCCGATTCAGTGGTCGGAGCCGCCATCACCGGTACCGTTTCCGTGGTTGATCTGCCATCGATGACGGTTACGGCAACTATCGCGACCGGTCTGCACCCGACCGGGATGGCGTTCTACGGAAAGTATCTTCTGGTCGCAAATACGTACAGCGATACCATCTCGGTGATTGACACGACCACCAACCAGGTCACGCAGACGATCAACCTTGGGCTGCCCATCGGAGTACCCGGCTCCGGTGAATCGGCTTACGGAGCCGCGCCGAATTCCATCGCCGTCGATACCGCGAATAATGTTGCCTATGTCGCGCTTTACAACGCGAACGCGATCGCGGTGGTGAGCCTCGTCCCCGGCGTGCCGAATCCTGTCATCGGTATGATCCCGGTAGCCTACGCGCCCAGCTCAATCGTGCTGGACGCCGCCAGTGACACGCTCTTCGTTGCGAACGACAAGGGCACTGGAACGCTGAATTCGTACGGGTGCTTTTACGGCGTCTGCGACTACAACACACACCAGGACAATGGCACCGTCAGCATCATCCCTGTGCCCAGCAATGCGACCTTGCAGCAGATGACGGCGCGGGTTTTCCGGAACAACCACTGGGATCTGGTCAAAAATATCCAGTCTGCAAGCGGCGGGACGCCGAAGATTAAACCAGTCGCAATTCCGAAAAAGATTGGCGATCCGTCGTTGATCAAGCACGTGTTCCTGATCATCCGTGAAAACCGCACCTATGATCAGATCCTGGGCGATGTGGCCGCCGGCAATGGAGACGCCTCGTTGGCAGTATTTGGTGGCAAGGACACGCCGAATGCACACGCGCTCATCCAGCGCTTCCCGCTGCTCGATAACTTCTACAACGCGAGCCGCCAATCGGCCGATGGTCATCAGTGGATCACGGAGGGCATGGCACCCTACGCCGACGACATCCAGTCGCCAGACTGGGTCCGCAGCTATCCGGGCGGAAACGCCGGGGACGCCCTTGTCTATCAAACCAAGGGCTTCCTGTTCTCGGAAGCCGAGGCCGCCGGTCTGTCGACGAAGATCTACGGCGAATACGTCGAGTACGATACGTTTCTACAACCGGGCGGATCGACCGGCGAGCCGAGTTGGACCGACTTCTACACGGACTCGCAGAACTTCGAAGCTGGCCAGGAGAAGACGCTCTACTATCAGAACACGATCACGGCCCACTCCTCGGTCCCAGCCGTGTCTCAACATCTCGTGACAAACTTCCCGATCTTCGATCTGCGCATCCCCGACCAGTTCCGGGTTGATCTGTGGGTGCAGGACTTCAACAATGACGTCGCAGCCGGCACGGTGCCCGCCTTGAGCATCCTGTGGATCATGGATGACCACACCGGCGGTCCGCCGAGCGTGGACGCCGAACAGGCGGATAACGACCTGGCCGTTGGGCGCATGATCGACTACATCACCCACAGCAACGTATGGTCCTCGTCGGCGATCTTCATCGAGGAAGACGACGCGCAGGACGGCGTCGACCACATCGACGGTCATCGCAGCCCCGGCTACATCGTCAGCCCGTATGCTGTGCAAGGTGGGCCGACCGACCACACTTACTACACGCAGGTCAACATGACTCGGACGATCGAGCAAATCCTCGGTCTGCCACCCATGAACCAGTTCGACCTGGTTGCGTCGCCGATGAGGACCGCCTTCGTTAAGGGAACGCCGCCTCCGGACAATTTCCAGCCCTGGACGCACGTGCCGAACCAGGTCCCGCTGGATCAGGGCGTTGGAGGAAACGATGACCACGCGAACGACAGCCCCGCGGTCAAGGCTCTGAGGGCGGCTTGGCTCCAGAAGAAGGCGGAGATCTTCGCCGGCAAACTGAGCAAGCCTGATTCCGAAGATCCGGACACCGTCAACCACTTCAACTGGTACCAATCGACCGGGTTCACACGGCCCTATCCAGGGGAGGAGACGGTTCGCCCACCAAGCGAATTCAACAATCCCGCGCCCGATGGCGACGACGACTAAAACGGTCTCCGACTTTCCTGTTCTCGGCCATCATCGGGGAGCGGATATTACGGTGTTCGCCGCCGTAATATGCGGCCGGGATCTCAGCGGTGATGGCCAACTGCTGCACGCGGCTCGCGTTGAGATGTAAGATCATTAGTAAACCACATAGTCTAAACCCAGACGATTCACTAAACTTCAGACTTGCACTTTCCTGTGTATCTCCGGATCTGGAAGCTTTCTCTCCATCCTCACTATGTGATGGAGATACTCGCTTATGCCATCGCGTTTCAGATTTATGTGGCGCTCAAACGAAAATTCAAAGATGTAATTGATCCAGTCGAGCGTTGGCAGGTAATCGCCGCCGCCGCTTTCGGAGCCGTCTTCGGCAGCCGCATTTTGGCCTGGCTCGAAGATCCTCTTTTGGCCTGGCATTCCGGGCTCACTGGAGGAAAAACGATAGTCGGAGCGTTGATCGGTGGATGGATCGTGGTCGAAGCAGTCAAAGCCAAGATTGGCATCCGCGTTCGCACGGGGGATCTACTTGCCATCCCCCTCGCGCTCGGCATTGCCATTGGCCGGATCGGATGTTTTCTTACAGGCCTGTCCGATCAAACCTATTGGCAATGCGACCACGCTTCCGTGGGGGGTCGATTTCGGCGATGGCATTCGCCGTCATCCAACGCAGCTCTATGAAATCGCGTTTCTCCTGTTGCTTTGTCCTTTGCTCTTCCACGGGCTGAAAGCAGTCGCCAGATCCACATGGCAGACAGGCGACGTATTTAGAGTATTCATGATTGCCTATTCGCTGTGGCGCATTGGCGTGGATTTTCTGAAGCCGGAACCCAAAGTCCTGGGAATGTCAGCGCTTCAATGGGCATCGCTCGGAGTCGTGGCATACTGCTGGCGTGACCTGATGAGAATCGTTTTGCGAAAAGCGTCAGACACGCCCGCGCTATTGATGAAAGCGGACTAAGCGTGTGTGTCATACTTCCGCCGCGGGATGCGCAGGAAGGAGGCGATCATGGCTGCACGGGTTCGACCTTATCTTTACTATGACATTGTCTTGTCGATCTGCTCCCGCTGCTTTGCCAAGGTCGAAGGCAAAATTGTCTTTCGGGAGGGGAATGTCTACCCGCTTAAGAAATGCCCGCTTCATGGCGCGGAAGAGATCCTGATCGCCGACGATATAGAATACTACCGCCGCTGCCGCGAAATTTTCCTCAAGCCTCCGGAGATGCCGGTGCATTACAACACGCCGGTCAAGTGGGGATGTCCCTATGATTGCGGCCTCTGCACCGATCACGAACAGCATTCCTGCCTATCGCTGGTCGAAATCAACGACCACTGCAATTTGACCTGCCCCATTTGTTATGCGGAAAGTTCGCCTGTGCGCGGACATCGGCCTTTGCCGCTTGTCAAAAAAATGATTGACGCGGTTGGGCGGAACGAGGGCCAACCGGATGTGTTGCAGATTTCGGGCGGCGAACCTACGCTTCATCCAGATTTCTTCGAGATTCTGGCCTACGCGACGGCACAGCCGATCCGTCATCTGATGTTGAACACCAATGGCATTCGGATCGCGCAGGACGAGACGTTTGCCGGGCGACTGGCCGAATCGGCGCCGGATATCGAGGTCTATCTACAATTCGATTCCTTCGAGCGTGAACCGCTGATGGAGTTGCGTGGCGCCGATCTCCGGCGCACGCGCGCAGAAGCCATCGAACGGCTGAATGCGCTCAACCTTTCGACGACGCTGGTCGTCACCGTGAAACGGGGCTGCAATGACACGGAACTCGGCCGCATTATCGACTTCGCGCTGCAACAGCCTTGCGTGCGCGGTGTTACCTTTCAACCTGTCCAGGTCGCCGGACGCGTCGACCATTTTGATCCCGCGCGCGACCGCCTCACGCTCACGGAAGTGCGGCGTAAGATTCTCGAACAGTCTGCCGTGTTTCGACCAGAGGATTTGATCCCGGTACCGTGCCATCCCGACTGTCTGGCGATGGCTTATGCACTTAAGATGGGCGGCAAGGTCACGCCGCTCACCGGGCTGATCGATCCGAAAGTTCTAATCGAAGGCGGCCGCAACACTATCGTCTATGAGGAAGATGACGCCGTGCGCGAGGGCGTCTTCCGGCTCTTCGCCACCAACCATTCTCCGGCAAGCGGCGCTACCAGCCTGCGCGACCTACTGTGCTGCCTGCCGCAGCTGGCCGCACCGGAATCCATCGGATATCAGAACATATTTCGTATTTTGATTGTGCAATTCATGGATGCCTATTCCTTCGACGTTCGCTCGGTGAAAAAGAGCTGCATCCACATTGTGCCTCCGGATGGGCGTCTGATTCCGTTCGACACCTACAACCTCTTTTACCGCGATCAACTGGAGGCGGAGCGGCTCGTTCCTTTACGGAATACCATTGAGGAGCGCACGCATGTTTGAACAGCTGCCCGAGTCAACCGGCGCAGGCACCAGCATCCTCAAATTGCTCGGAGGATTGTTTCTGGGAGTGGTGGTAGGCATCCTCATTCCGGTCGCGGTGTTCGTGTTCGTAATGGGGCTCGAGGGAGGAAGAGGCGCGGCTCGGTTTTGGGTGGCCGAGATTCTCAACCTCGGAATCCTGGGCGGCATCGGCTACGTGACCTATCAAAACATTGCCGGTTCAATGCTGGCGCGGGGCTTCATGATTGGGATCTCGCTCGCTTTCCTGCTGAATACCATTTGTGGCATCTTCGTCGGCGGGATGCGGTAGGCATTCCCTGCCCTTCTCCCGAAAACCCGGAAACACCAAAGTAAGTTACTCCTGGCAGCTCCGTGCTGTAAGATCATGTCAAGACACCCAGTCGGAGACGTTATGAAACGAATCGCCGCCTTTCTGCTGCTGGCCGCCTTGAGCGTCGGATGCTCCGCGCCTGCATTTGCCCAGCGCATGACGCCTGAACAATACGCGAAGAAATCCAAAAAGGACGCTGAGAAGCAGCAGAAAATGCTGAAGAAGGCCAACAAGAAACAAAGCAAGGCGCAGAAGAAATTCGAGAAGGCGCAGAGAAAAGCGAACAAGAAAGCCAACAAGGATCTCGCCAAACGCCGCGCTAACCAGAGTGTTTTCAGGTAGAGGCCGAGTAGCGTGGGGTGTGACTCTACTTCTGCAATTTGACCTCTGACCTCCGACCTCTAACCTCCCGATTCATCACAATTCCACAGTGACGCAGCGCATATCTTCCCGCTCCGCCGCGCGCTAGATTGGTTTCACTCCCAGGGCCGCTCACGGTCCGTCCTCTCCATGAAAGAGCGCCGCTATGCGTGTGTGGAGACGCCTGTCCCCGATCGCCCTCGCCTGTCTAATTCTTTGCCCGCTGTCAGCCTTGGCTTCCGCGCCCTCCGACCAGGCCGCCGCCGAGCGCCTTCTCGGGCCGCAATGGAGGCGCCTTGCCCGGCGCGCCGGAATGATCTTCGCCGGCACCGTGCTTAGCACCGGCCCACGTCTCGCCCAGAACACAACTTCATCGGATACCCCGTCCAATCTTCGCTGGGGCGGGGACTTCATCGAGGTGCGCTTTCGAATTGACCGCCCAGTCGCCGGCGTCCAACGCGGACAGATTCTGACCATCCGCGAGTGGACCGGCGCATTGTCTCGCCAGCCTGCGCTGCGATCCGGCGAGCGCGTTCTGCTCTTCTTATATCCGCCCAGCCGCCTCGGGCTAACCAGCCCTGTCGGCGGAGCGCAAGGTCAGCTTCGTCTGGATTCCACCGGCCAGAGCGTCGCCGACCAAAGCATCGCCGACCCGGCGTCGCCGGCGCGATCAAAGTCACAAGGAGGGCATGATCAGGATTCGCCGGCGGTCGCGAACGCGTCAGCCGTCCATAAGCGCACCTCCGTCTCGCAACTCGAGCGTGCCATCCGCGCCGCGCGAGGAGAGTGACGATGAATGCCACGATGAATGCCGCGATGAACGCGACGATGAAGACGAAGCCATTCCTGCGACCACCGCTCCTTCTCGTCATCGTCCCTGCGCTCGTGTTTCTCGTTGCAGCCAACCTCCACGCCGGAGGACCGGCGTGGGTCGCCGGAGCCGGCTACAACCGTGGAGTCGAAGGGCAATCGATGCTCTGGACGAGCGCCACCGTCCAATACTTCACCGATCAGGGCGACCTGAGCCCGATACTCACGAATGCGCAAGCCGACAGCTTCGTCGCCGCCGCCATCTCTGCCTGGACGACCGCCGCCGGCGTTAGCCTGACCGTAACGCAAGGCGGCCACCTCGCCGAAGATGTGAATGGGGGCGACATACAAGGACAATTCGGCGTCATCACCGCGCCCGCCGATATCACTTCGTCGCCACCGGCACGCCGCTCGGCATCGTCTATGACTTCGACGGCACCGTTACCGATGCGCTGCTCGGCGCAGGCGCCGGAGCTGCCGGCGATTGCTTCACCAACGCCGTCTACGGCGGTCCCGACAACTTCTCGGCGAGCGGCAACATTGTGCATGCGGTGGCGGTCATCAATGGCGTCTGTGCCTCATCCAACTCTCAGTTGCCTGATGTGCAGTATCGGCTGGTGCGCGTGCTCGGCCGCATCTTTGGCCTGGGCTGGTCGCAGGCCAACGACAACGTCCTCACCCACAATCCCGAGCCAGGCTCCGCCGACTACGCCGGCTTTCCGGTCATGCACTTCCTCGACCCGGTGAATTGTGTGCCGATCAGCCTCTGCTATCCCAATCCCTCGATCCCAAAATTGGACGACATCACCGCGCTCGCCCGCCTCTATCCCGGTGGCAGCAATCCGCAAGCGACCGGCAGAATCTACGGGAACGTCTACTTTACAAATTCCTCCGGCATCGCCGCGCAGCAGATGCAGGGCGTCAACGTCATCGCCCGGCTGCTGGACAATAACAACAATCCTTCGCGGCAGTATGTCGTCACTTCGGTCTCGGGATTCGGCTTTGTGGGCAACGCGGGCAACGTTATTACCGGATACGACGATGCAAATGGCCTGCCGTTCAACCGTTTCGGCTCGAGCGATACTTCGGTCGAGGGCTTTTACGATCTTGGACAACTGACGATTCCCACCGGCCAAAATACTGCGCAATATCAGCTGAGCGTCGAAGGCCTCGACCCAAACTGGTCGTGGGGAGTGGAGCCTTATGGGCCGACTCAGGTCGCGCCCTCAGGATCGTTCGCGCCGGTTGTCATCACGATTCAAAGCGGCTCGAACATCGAGCGCGATGTTCTCATGCAGGGCAGCGAAGTTGCGCAGACTCATCCGGGCAGCGGCTCGACCTACACGAATCCAGCGCCGCTCCCGCAAGGCGGCGGCTGGGCATCCTGGACCTCTGGCTACGGTTCCAGCGACTTTTTCCAATTTAACGCGCGGGTAAACCGGACGGCATCGGTCGCGATTACAGCGCTTGACGAAACCGGAGCGCCCACCGAGTTGAAGCTTCTGCCCATTATCGGCATCTGGGAGGCGACCGACGAAACCGGCAATCCGGCGCCCGCGTCAACTCCCTCGGCATTCAACTCGCAGACGTTCGCCGTGAGCCGTCTCGACGCCCAATTCGGCGCGAGTGAAGCGTATAAGGTCGGCATCGCCGATTATCGCGGCGACGGCCGCCCCGACTACGCCTACCGTGCCAGCATCCTTTATTCGGATACCGTCGGCCCAGCGCGTCTGAGTTTGGCTGGAGGTGTCAGCACACTTAGTGGAATCGGCTTCATCCCAGGTCTGCAAGTCAGCGCCGCCACTACCAACGGCACAGGCAACGGCGCGGTTCTCGCTCAGTCGGCAACCCAGTTACAGATCTCGCTCCCGTCCGCGGCGGTCGATGGCATTGCCACTATCCAAGTTACCGATCCCGCAACTGGATCGTTCTCCCAGATGCAGGGCGCGTTAACTTACGGCGCGGCCGCCAGCGACCTTCTTATTCTGCTCAATGGTGGCAGCCAAACCTCGCCCATCGGAGCGCAGTCACCGAATCTGATCCGCGTTCGCGCCACTGCCTCGGACGGCGTCACGCCCGTCAACGGTGCAACCATTGCCTGGAGCGCCACTAACGGCGCCGAACTCTCGGTCTGCAACGGCGCCACTTCCTGCTCCGCACTCACCGATGGAGCCGGCGAATCCGCCAGCTGGGCTACTCCCGCCGCGCTGGGCCAGGCGACCATCAGCATCGCTTTGGCGCCCGCGGCTTACCAGCCCGCGCAAACCCAGTTCGCCACGCTTATCGGAACGGCCAGCACTCTGGACCTGGCCGCCCTCGCGCCGCTGCGCTGGCTGGCGCAGGGCGGAACTTTCGGCGTACCGATTACTGTCGAGGCGCTCGATATGGGCGTACCGCAGGCAAACGTCAATATCAAGTTCACCGTGACGAACGGGACAGCGTCGCTCTCGTCGAGCAACGGCACGACCAACAGTTGCGGGTTCGCTACTGTCACCGCGCAGGTTACAAACTTCAACGCGACGGTGCAGGTCAGCGCCTGTGTTACCCCCGCAGGCAGCCCTTGCCAGACTTTCGCGCTCTTTGCCGTGCCGTCGACTTCGTGGACGCTTGCAGCCGTCAGCGGAGCCTCTCAGATTGTGCCCAACGGACTGCCGTTTCAGCCGCTAACGATGCGGGTGACCGACGGCTCCGCCTCCGACAATCAGGTGCAGGGAGTGAACGTCACGTTCCTGACCACGCTGGAACGTATCCCGCAAGGCTCGGGCGGAGGGCCGCAGGGGAACGCTATGCAACAGAAAGGCAGCCCGCAAGACGGACAGCCGATCATCCTAGGAACATTGCAGACGCAAGTCGTCAGCGATCAGAATGGACTGGCAACGATCACGCCCACGGTCGGAGCGCTCGGCCCTTGCGATGCGTTCATCACCGTGACGGCCGGCGTCGCGAGCGCGCAGTACGAGCTGGAGAATGTAAACGCGCTGCCGTCGAATTCGGATCCGCTATCGCCGAAGCAAGGAACAGCTCGTCGTTCGGTGTTGTTGCTTCCGATCTTCAATGCGGCCGCTTCTGGGGCGCTGGATGAAGCTCCCGAATTATGGGCAGTCCCGCAGGAAATACCTTCGGCGGATCCGCCCGCCGGCGCTTGTCCAGATGCGAGCCACGACGTTACCTGCGAAGCGGGCTCGGATTCCGAGGCGGCCAGTCCGCCCCACAGTGCAACGCCGAGCGATACGGATACGAACAAAAGCAACGGCCACGATAAACAAAAAGACAAAGAAAAAAACAAAAGTGAAAGCAACGACCCCGTCGTTGCGCCTGGCGGCGCTTCTTTGGCTTTGGCCTTGCCCTTGCCTTTGCCCGATGTGCGGCCCGCGGCCCTACCGGTCGAATTACCCGCAGAACAGCCGGCGCAAAGTGCTCAGTGCCGCGATCTGTCCTCCGACCCTGACCGTCGTTCAACGGAGTGCGCGCAGGCGGGCAAATCTGTGGCCGACATTCTGCTTGAAGACAGGAGGACCTGTCGTTTTGCGCAAGCGGAGCGAGGAACGCCTCCGTGAGTAATCATCGGACCATCATCGCCAGACCATACTCAGCGATGGTTGGCCGAGTGACCACTCATTTTTTCGTCCACTGGTCCACCCAGTCATTCACGGTCTTGTACCAGAGCTGCGAATTCTGCGGCTTCAGCACCCAGTGGCCTTCGTCGGGGAAGTAGAGCATCTTCGAAGGCACGCCCATCACCTGCAACGTATCAAAAAGCTGCAAGCCTTCGCTGACGTCGAGGCGATAGTCAAGCTGTCCATGAATTACAAGCGTGGGCGTCTTGAAATTCTTAGCCGCCAGCCGTGGATTCCACTTTTCGTACATTTCCGGATTGGTATACGGCGCGCCTTTGAACTCCCAGTTGTTGAACCAGAGTTCTTCGGTCGTGCCCCACGCCGAAACTGAGTTGAACATGCCGTCATGCGTGACGATGCACTTGAAGCGGTCGGTGTGGCCGAGGACCCAGTTGGCCATGTATCCGCCATAGCTCGCGCCGAGCGCGCACTCGCGGTCTTTGTCGATGAACGGATAAGTCTTCTCCGCGTAGTCGAGGCCCTTCATCAAATCTTCAAACGGAGCGCCACCCCAATCGCCATTGATCGCGTCGATGAACTTCTGTCCGTAGCCGGTCGAGCCGTGGAAGTTGATCATGATGACTACGTATCCGCTGCTCGTCGACGAGGTCGGTGCGGCGAAGAGTTCGGGATTCCAGCGGTAGGACCAGTCGTCTCCCCAGGCGCCCTGCGGGCCGCCGTGGATTAGGAACTTTACGGGATACTTTTTGGCGGCGTCGAAGTTCGGCGGTTTGACTAGGAAGCCTTCAACTTTGTCGCCGTGAGCGCCGGTGAACCAGAAGGGTTCGAGCGGGGACATGGCGACTTGGGAGAGAACGGCGTCGTTGAGGTGCGTCAGCCGTGAGGCAGCTCCTTCGGGCGATGAGTGGATGTCACTGATTCTGGCCAAGCTTGTTGTGTAGATTTCCGTGGGAGTCTTAATCGACATCCCGTTCAGAACAACCGTATCGGTATCGATTGCGACAGGAGCGTCAAAGAACCCTTTGGCTACAATTAGGAGCAGTTCCTTCCCGCTCTCTTTTAGTGTTCCGGGGCCAGTCGGGCCTTTTTTGTAATCGAACGGCAAAACCCAGAAGAGCTGCGATTGTCCTTCTTCCTCAGCTGTAAAGAGCAGCCCTCTTGAGTTTGGAAGCCAGCTAAACGACTCGACCCAGCTATCGAAGTCCTTCATAAGCTCATGCCCTTTCCCCGTCTTGCGGTCGTACAGCATCAGACGAAAGCGGTCGCTCTCGTATCCCGGACGCTGCTGGGCGCGGTAGGCGATGTACTTGCCATCGGGCGAATAGAGCGGAGTGGAGTCGCTGGCGGGATTGTCGGCGGTGATGTTCTTTGCTTCGATAGATCCGGCCGCTCCTCCGTTCACCGAGACGATCCAAAGATCGTTGTTGGTGGACGTAGCTTCAACCTTGTCGTGATTCGAGGTGTAGCAAACCTCCTGCCCGTCGGGCGAGAAGGCGTAGTTGTCCTGTCCGCCGAGCGAGAACACGGGAGCGTCGTAGTCGCCGGGGGTGAGGTCGCGGGGAACCGGCATGCGAGCCGGCCCGTTGTAGGTTCCGGAAGGAGCCGACGGCGCCAGCTGCATTACAAAAATATGCGAGCGCAAACCGCGCTTGTAGGCATTCCAGTGGCGATAGAGAAGATGGTCGAAGATGAGCGCTTTGACCTTCGAATCTGCAACCTCTTTCACCTTCCTTGCGTTGCATGCGACCTCGGCGTCAGGCGCGCCGTCGCACTCGGGATAGACGTCCGAAGTGAAGAGCATGTTCTTGCCGTCGGGCGACCAGAGTTCGCCGCCGGCTTCGGTGGCAATTCGAGTGAATTGGCGTATGTCGGTGACCGCGCCGGCAGCGCCATCGAAATCGGCAATCCAAACCTGCGAGCCGCCTTCCTTATTCGAGATGAACGCAAACCGCTTCCCATCCGGCGCCCAGCGCGGACGATCGCCATCCTGATCGGCGATGAGCACGCGCTCTTTCTCATTCGACGGGCCTCCACGCCAGCGGCACGATCCAGATGTGCGGAGTCTTCTTGTTCGCGGCCAGATCCACATCGACGGCGCTGAACAAAACCCACTTGCCATCGGGCGAAGGCACTGGCTCGCCGACGCGCTTCAGCTTCATCATGTCTTCGAAGGTGAAGGGATGTTTGGCCTGAGCGGCGGCGGGTGAGACAAGAAGAGCGGCGAGGAATGACGCAAGAAGAATGTTAAGCATGTTAACGGCGAGCGAGCGAACGCGCATGACGGCCTCCGACGGAAACATGCAAAGAAGACCCAATAGTTTACAGGTGGAGGGTTTATTGGCGGAAGAAGAGTTCGAACTAAAGGCGGAGCCAAGGGGATCGTTGGCTAATCGCGCCAGGGATTCACGAGGCGAATGCCGCAACCCTCGAAATCGGCGGCGTTGCGCGTGGCGAGCGTGGCGCCATGCACGTCAGCGATAGCAGCGATCTGGGCGTCGAACTCCGTGATTGGCCTCCCCGCTTTTCGCCGCGCGGAGGCGATTCTGGCGAATGCACGCGCCGCCTCTTCGTCAAATACAAACAGGCGCCCGGCCAGCGCCTTGGTAAACATTCTTTCCGCGCCAGCGAGGATCTCATTCCGGCGCTTGCCTGCCGGAAGCAATTGGATGCCGTAGAAAATTTCTGCCAGGCTGACACTGCTGCTGTGGAGCTCTTGCGAGTGTTGTCGAGAAAACCATTTAAGGACGACCGGCGAAGCTTCCGGTCGCATCATCTCGGAGACGACGTTGGTGTCGAGAAGAACGATCACAAGGCGCCCGTGAATCTCATTTAATCATCTTATTTAATCCCAGGGTCGCGAATCGGCCCACGCGGCGGAATCTGAAGCTCCACACCACCCAGAGGCGCAAAAATGTCCCGGATCGCTTTCCCGAGATCCTTCGGTGGCTCGGGCTGGCTCAAAGCAGATTTCAAGATCTCGCGCGCCTCCTGCTCCATGGAGCGGCCGTGATGCGCAGCACGGATGCGGAGCTTGCGCTTGGTGCTTTCTTCGAGTTGGCGAATGGTCAGGCTAGCCATGATAGCAATGATAGCATTGCTGTCAATGATGGCATTGATTGCAGAGGTTAGAGGTCAGATTGCAGATTTGAAATGCCCGGGCTGCAAACGGCGGTGTGGACGTTGAGATTTTACTTCTGCAATCTGACCTCTGACCTCTGCAATCGCTTTACTTAAGTTCTTCGAGCATTGCCGTCATTTCCGACTGGGCGTGCTGGTTGCCGGTTCTCCGCGCCGAACTGATGCCGTCGACTAACATGCGCTTGGCTTCGTCGGTACGCGCGGCTTTCGCCAAAGTTTGGGCGGCCATGAAGTAGCCGGGAGTGTAGTCGGGATTCTTTTCCAGCAGCGTTTTGAATTCGGCCAGGGCGCGCTCTACGTCGCCGGCGTTTGAATACTCCATCGCGAGGCCATAGCGGGCGAAGGAATCTGCGGGATTTGCGGAGAGAATGTCGGTTAGTGCGGCGATTCGGTCCATAGAAAGTTCTCGTCGTCGGTCGTCAGTCGTCAGTCGTCGGGTTTCAGTTCTCCGTAGGTCACTCGCGAATCTTCGCCGACCGTCGCTCCCACGTCAGTTGCTCCGAGGTCAATGGAACCCCGAAATTGAAAACTGACGACGGACGACCGCCGACTAACGACTCCTCTCCCATTCATATCACGCCCCGCGATACAATGGCTGTTCTCCGGAGAGCAATTTGGCCTGCCCATATTTTGTGCCGCGGGAAATTGTGTATGACCTCGCATGGCCGCATCCCGCGCGCCTGCCGCTGGGCGCCGGATGGACGGGAAGCTGTTGCGCACCGGACGAGCAAAAGCCAAACGGCTCAGCCAGGGGCGAAATGTCGATGCCCCTGGGCCTCGTCTTAATCCGCGACTTCTGCAATCTGGGTTATGCGACTGGGTGCCCGCATCTTCCCGGCTTTCGCGACTGGGACGCGGTGCGCTTCTCGGTTGCGAGTACAACGGCGAACCAAATCACACTGTGCTATGTGTGCGAACTCGCTCATGCGCCCAAGGCGCATGGAACATTAACTTACGATCTTGCAGCCGAGGTCTGGCGTGACTCGCCTGAGGCGACATCCGAGGCGGCGCGAGACGCGCGTGTGCGCAGGCTCGCAACCAGCTACCTTCAGGCCTACCGCATGCGGCAGAGTGGCGCTCCCGCCTGATGCTCATGGCCTAAGAACTCATGAACGAACAGCAGACTAATGACGGCAACAAGCTGACTCCGCGACCGGTGCACGATTCGATTTCGGAGATGGCGGAGATCGTCATGCCCAACGACGCGAATCCGCTTAATGCCCTGGTCGGCGGACGACTCATGCACTGGATCGATCTGGCCGGCGCGATGGCTGCGCACCGGCACTCGCGGCAGCGCGTCGTCACGGCGTCCATCGATCACATGGACTTCCTGGTGCCGGTGCGCGTCGGCGACCTTGTGATTCTGCGCGCGTCGGTCAACCGCGTCTTTCATAGCTCGATGGAGGTCGGCGTCAAAGTATGGGTTGAAAACTATCGTTCGGACGAGAAACGGCATGTCAGTTCGGCATATTTAACATTTGTCGCCATCGATGCGAATGGAAACCGACTGGCGGTAGCACCGGTGATTCCGGAAACGGCTGACGAGAAGCGGCGCTATGAAGACGCAGTGCACCGACGCGCGATCCGCCGGGCGGAGAAGGAACGCCGAAAGACCGTCCGGCTTTAACGGTCCGGCTTTCGGAAGAGCGGCGCGATCCTGAACGCGGCCTCGACAAGAAAATGTGTCGCGCAAGATTGTGATCGCGGTCACACCGCTCCGATCCATCAACCTGATACTCCTTCATCTTGGACTTACTATCTCGTGACGGCGTACATTTGAGGCTTACATGGAAAGCGCTCTCTTAATTCACCGCCTCCACTTCGCGTTCACCGCAACCTTCCACTATCTTTTTCCGCAACTCACGATGGGACTGGCGCTGCTGATCGTGATTCTCAAGACGATCGCTCTGCGCCGCAAGGATCCCGTCTATGACCAGGCCGCCCGCTTCTGGGCAAAGATCTTCGGCATCAATTTCGTGCTGGGCGTGGTGACCGGCATTCCTATGGAATTTCAGTTCGGCACAAACTGGGCCGTCTTCTCGCGCTTTGCGGGCGGCGTGATTGGCCAGACGCTAGCAATGGAAGGCATGTTCGCATTCTTCCTCGAATCGTCGTTTCTGGGATTATTCCTGTTCGGTGAAAAGCGTTTGAGCCCACGCGCGCACTGGCTCTCGGCGGTGGCGGTTTTTGTGGGGTCGTGGCTGTCAGGCTATTTCATCATCGCGACTGACGCGTTCATGCAATACCCGGTCGGATACTACAAGGCAGCGGACGGCAGTTTGCAACTTGCCAGCTTCTGGGATTTCGTCCTGAATCGCTGGGCGCTCTGGCAATACGCGCACAACATGAGCGGAGCTGCCATCACGGGTTGTTTCATCATGACCGCCGTGGGCGCTTTCTATCTGCTCTCCAAAAAGTGCGTCGAGCATGGCCGTATCTTCGTCAAGGTCGGGGTGATCACGGGCTGCATTTTCAGCATCCTTCAGCTCTTTCCCACGGGCGACAAGCAGGGCAAACTGATTACCGACTATCAACCGGTGACTCTGGCGGCCATGGAAGGCCTGTTCCACGGCCAAACGGCTGCGCCGCTGCTTCTGATGGGCCAGCCCAATGAAGTCCAGGGCAAAATCGACAATCCGCTCGAGGTGCCGGGCATGTTGAGCATGCTGACCTACCGGCGCTGGAGCGCGCAAGTTCGCGGCCTCGACGCGTTCCCCAGGGAAGACTGGCCGGACAATATCCCTCTGCTCTATTACTGCTACCACATCATGGTGGGACTCGGAACATTGTTCATCGCGGAAATGGTGGTTGCGCTGCTGCTGGTTTGGCGCGGCAAACTTTATTCCGCGCGCTGGATGCTCTGGATTCTCATGCTCTCCGCGCCCTTCCCTTACATCGCGAACACTGCCGGATGGCTGACCGCCGAGCTTGGCCGCCAGCCCTGGCTGGTTTACGGACTGATGCGCACGGAAAGCGGCTATTCCAAAGCGGTGTCGGCGGGCAATGGAATGTTTACGCTGCTCGGCTTCATGGGTATGTACATGGTGCTGGGGATTCTGGGTCTGTTCCTGATCCGGCGGGAAATTGAGCATGGGCCGGTGGGGCTGGTACCCGCGTTGGGCTTGGAGCCCACGCCGGAGGCGAAATGACGTTAGGGACCCTCTGGTATTGGATTGTCGCCGTGATGATCACGGTCTATGTCGTGCTCGATGGCTTCGATTTGGGCGCGGGCGTGATTTATCTTTTCGCCGCCAAGACCACCGAGGAGCGCCAACGTGTGCTCCGCGCCATCGGTCCCGTCTGGGATGGCAACGAAGTCTGGCTGCTCGCCGCGGGCGGCACGCTTTACTTCGCGTTTCCGCAACTCTATGCTTCGAGCTTCAGCGGATTTTACCTTCCGCTCATGATGGTTCTGTGGCTGCTCATGCTGCGCGCCATCGGCATCGAATTCCGCGCACACATCGATGTCCCGATCTGGCAGCACTTCTTCGACGTCGTCTTTGCCGTATCCAGCATTTTGCTGTGTGTATTTTTCGGAGCCGCGCTCGGCAATGTGGTGCGCGGAGTTCCGCTGGACGCGACCGGGTATTTCTTCGAGCCGCTCTGGACCAACTTCAAACTCGGCGCTCAGACTGGCATTCTCGACTGGTACACCGTACTTATCGGGGTGCTCGCGCTGGTTACTTTGGCTGCACACGGTTCGCACTACATTGGCGTCAAGACCGACGAAGACCTCGGCCGTCGCGCTCGCGGTATTGCCGTCCTGTGCTGGCCGTTACAGTTTTTTCTGACTTGTATTTCGCTGCTCGCCACCTACTTCATTCGCCCGGACATTATGGCGAACTACGGAAAATATAAGATCGGCCTGCTGGTGCCGATTCTGGTTTTCTCCAGCCTGGGAGTCATGCTCTGGGCGACTCCCAAAGGCAAAGAGAAAACCGCTTTCATCGCGTCGAGTCTCTACATCACCGGCATGTTGGTGGGCGCTGTATTTGCGCTCTATCCCGTGGTGCTGCCTGCGCGCGATCATCAATACGACCTCACCATCGAAAATTCTATGGCGGGCGCACACGGCCTGACGGTTGGCTTGGTCTGGTGGACCATGGGCGCTGTGCTCGCGCTCGGGTACTTTGTGTTTGTCTACCGCATGTTCCGCGGCAAGGTGCAGGTGGGAGAGGGACACTACTAGCGATCGCAGAAGTTAGATTGCAGATTGCAGAAGTAAAACCTTTCTCGGTCGAAGGTTCTTCAAATCTGCAATCTGACCTATGCAATCTGCAATTGCCTCCCTCCCGTATAATCCAAACATGAGCGCTCACTCCCATTCTCCGGGCCAACAGCAGCCCGCGCCACAGGCCCTTCCCGGCGTTAACGCCATCGTTGCCGTCGGCTCCGGCAAAGGTGGAGTCGGTAAGACCACTCTGGCCGTTAATCTTGCCCTTGCACTCAACAAAATGGGGCTCCGTGTCGGCCTGCTCGACGCCGATGTTTACGGCCCCAACGTTCCGCTCATGCTCGGCACCAACGAGCAGCCCAAGGTGCAGGACGAAGGGCGAATCTCGCCCATCAACTCTCATGGGCTCAAGGTAATTTCTGTCGGCTTTCTCAATCCGGGAGACAAGCCGCTCATCTGGCGCGGGCCGATGTTGCATTCGATCATTCGGCAGTTCATCGGATCGGTGGATTGGGGGCAACTCGACTATCTGATCATCGACCTTCCGCCTGGTACCGGCGATGTTGCGCTCTCGCTGATCCAGACGGTCCCGCTCACGGGCGCGATCGTGGTTTCGACGCCCTCGGATGTCGCGCTGCAGGATGCGCGCAAGGCGATTGAAATGTTCCGCCAGATGAAGGTCGATATTGTCGGCATCGTCGAGAACATGAGTTACTTCGTCTGCCCGCATTGCCAGCACGAGGTCGATGTGTTCTCGCGCGGCGGCGCCGAAAAGATGGCGAAGCAGTTTGACGCTGCGTTTCTGGGCAGCATCGAACTCGATCCCGAGATTGGCCGCGGGGGTGACAGCGGATCGCCTGCCGTGCTCAAGGGCGAAGAATCATCACACGCGAAATCGCTGTTCGAGTTTGCCCGGAAGGTAGTTGCGCGAGTGGAAGAGATAAAATCCACGAGTTCAGAAGGTGTGATTCAGATCCAATAGGGTAGCCTTCGTTCCCATCGAGCGCCGCACGTCGGCTTTGCTCGGCGCCTAGAGCTGGGTCGTGTTTAAACTGACTCCATAACGTGGCACCTGTAAATACGAGCGGGATCAAAAAAACAACCGCTCGGGTCATGATCCCGAGCGGTGATTGCTCTGTTTAGTTGGCGAGAGCCTTGCTTCGATCCCTTGAATCCGAGCCCTCTTTCTGTCCTGACTAGGACAGGAAGAATTCTTTCGCGACCGTGGCCCATTCCTTGTCGGGAATCTGTTCGGCCAGGTTGCCGACCGCTACGCCGCCGTCCTGCGCCAGTGCGCCTGCGAACATCGGCATCCTCTTCTGCAAGCGGCCCGCCGACTCTTCCGTCCACCAGCGAGCCAGCGCGCCGCCCAGCAGGTTGCGGAAATTCGTCTTCGCGTCGGGAGACTGCACGGTGACCAGCCAGCCTTCGCCGTAAGAGTCCTTCTGCGCCAGAGCCGGATCTTTCGCTACGCTGTCGTTTACATCGGCAATGCTGCCTTCGATCGGGGAAACCATATCCACGCTCGCGCCGTCCCGGAAGAACGTCGCAAGCTTCTGTCCCTGCCGGATCCACTGTCCGCGCTGCGGTAGCGTCAGGCGATCAATTTTCCCAATCAGCTTGGACGCGAAATCGTCCATGCCCACCCGCACCAGGCTTGGGCTCTCGCTGAGCGCCCAAGTGTGTCCGGGATGATAGCGAAGATTCTCGGGAACCCGGAATCCGTTGACCAGCTCAGGGGTCGGACGAATTTTGTCGGTCTTGACTCTTTCCGACATTGCCGGCGCCTTGGCCAGCGCGGGCTGGACCACAATGGCCTGCTTGCTGTGGAAGTGATCGATCAGTAAGAAACTCACGAATGTGAAGAGAACCAGAATGACTGTCATAACCCACCTCGTTTCGAGGGCTCTTTCTTTTTCAGGCCGCTCGCCACTTTTACTAAAGGCATTCGCCATGCCAAAGTCGGCGGCACCGCGAATGAATTCAGCGTGCTCTTACAACTGAATGAAAATGAGGTAGTTCCGCGAGCAACGATTTGCGGAGACGAAGACTTGCGCTGAAAATGTCAACAGCATTTTGATGAGAATCACATCGCCGACCTGGCCCGGTTTCCGCGTGCAACAAGCAATCACCTGGCTACATGACCGAAGAAACAACGACTTGGAGGCGATCGCGGCGCTGCGACATTTCACAACACCGTTTGTTGAGGATCGCAACACAACTGGACCGCATAGTCCGAAACGCGGACGAACGAACCTTGCCGATTTCAGGTCATCTGGAAATGGCGGTCCCTCCGAGGAACGATTCACTTTATAAACAGTGAACTTCCCGCAGAGCGACATCGTATATGAAAGACAAATATCGCAGGTTTGACTTGTCCGAACGCTGACATCTAACATCGAGTCGCCCCCAGGAGTGCTCGTGGAGATCATCGGCCAAACTGTCTCGCACTACCGCGTGCTGTCTCAACTCGGCGGCGGCGGTATGGGCGTCGTCTACGAGGCCGAGGACCTCAGCCTGGGCCGGCACGTTGCGCTCAAATTCCTGCCCCCCGAAACCGAAAAAGATGCCGCCGCCCTTGAGCGCTTTCAACGCGAGGCGCGCGCCGCCTCCGCCCTCAACCATCCCGGCATCTGCACCATTTACGAGGTCGGAGAACAAGGAGGGCGGCACTTCATTGCGATGGAGTTGCTGGAGGGCCAGACCCTGAAAAATGCGATCCATGGCCAGCCCATGGAACTCGATAAACTCCTCGACCTCGGCATCCAGATCGCCGATGCGCTCGACTGCGCCCATGCCAAGGGCATCATCCATCGCGACATCAAGCCCGCGAATATTTTTGTTACGAATCGCAATCAGGCCAAGATTCTCGACTTCGGTTTGGCCAAACGCGCCCTCGATCATTCCGCGCTCTCGGCCGTGACCGTGGGTTCGGCCGCCACGGTCGACAATCCTTTCCTCACCAGTCCCGGCTCGACCGTCGGCACGGTCGCCTATATGTCTCCCGAGCAGGCGCGCGGGAAGGATCTCGACGCCCGTACCGACCTGTTCTCCTTCGGCGCTGTGCTTTACGAAATGGCCACCGGGGCGATCCCATTTCGCGGCGACACTTCCGCCGTTATCTTTGACGCGATCCTGAATCGTCCGCCCGCGTCGCCGGCACGCCTGAATCCCGATCTTCCGCCTCACCTTGAAGACGTGCTCAACAAGCTGCTCGAGAAGGATCGCGACCTGCGCTACCAAAGCGCCGCCGAAGTGCGATCGGACTTGAAGCGCCTGCGCCGCGACTCCGAATCCGGAACCATGATGGCGGTTGCAGCGTCCAGTGGCCTGCATCGCCGCCCGCCCGCAGCGCCGAAGAAGAAATTGCCGGGCTGGCTGATACCCGTGCTGATCGTGGCTCTAGTCGCCGCCGGCGTGGCGTTCGTTCTGTCGCGTCGCGGTCACGCGCTCACCGAAAAAGACAGCATCCTCATCACCGACTTCGTCAACACGACCGCCGACCCGGTCTTCGACGGCACGCTCAAAAAAGCGCTGGCGGTCGATCTCGGACAGTCTCCATATCTCAACGTTTTTCCGGATCAGAAAATCCGCCAGACGCTCCAGTTCATGGGCCGCAAGCCCGATGACCGCGTCACTACCGACGTCGGCCGCGAAATCTGTGTACGCGACGGCATCAAAGCCATGCTCACCGGCAGCATCGATAACGTCGGCGGTCAGTATGTCATCACGCTTGAAGCGACCAACGCCTCCTCGGGAGACTCGCTCGGCCGCCAGCAGGCTCAGGCGGATCGTAAAGAAGATGTGCTGAACGCGCTCCATAGCGCGGCTACCAAGCTGCGCGGTCAGCTCGGCGAGTCGCTCGCCATGGTGCAGAAATACGACATGTCTCTCTCCCAGGCGACCACTTCATCGCTCGACGCGCTCAAGTCGCTCACGCTGGGAGACGCCAAGCACAACACGGGCGACGATTTGGCGGCCGTTCCCGACTATCAGCACGCTATCGATCTCGATCCCAATTTCGCCATGGCCTATGCCCGGCTCGGCACCGTCTACAACAATCTCGGGCAAGCCGAGCTTTCGGAACAGAACCGGCAGAAAGCTTTCGAGCTGCGCGACCGCGCCAGCGAGCGTGAAAAGCTCTACATCATCGCTCACTATTACGCCGACAGCGGCCAACTCGACAAAGGCATCACCGCCTACGAACTGTATTGCCAAACCTATCCTCGCGACGCGACACCCTATAACAATCTGGCTCTCATTTACAGCCAACTCGGGCAGTTTGATAAAGCGCTCGAGGACGCCAAAAAGGCTGTAGAGCTTGACCCCGACCTGCTCGCCGGCTATGGGCAGCTGGTGGCGGCCTACATGGGGCTCGACCGGCTCGACGAAGCGCGTGCCAGCACCAACGCTGTATTTCAACACAAGGGATCGACCCAGAGTTTCCATGTCCTCCTCGCCACCATCGACTGGGATGAGGGCAAGGAAGCGGACATGGAGCATGAACTCGAGCTTGCATCTGGCGTGCCGGACGCAGATCTGAACGTGTTCGGCTTCCGCGTCTTCCTCGCCGGCAGCCGGGGACAGATCGGAAAGGCACGCGATTACGCGCGCCAGGACGAAGAACTGCTCGACCGCCTGCACCTGAAAAATAAGGCGGATGTTGAAGCCAACCTCGCGACCATCGAGGCATTGGCGGGCGATCGCGAACGCGGTTTGGCAGATGCCAACGATGCCCTTCGCGAATCCAAGACGCTCGGCGTCATGTCTACGGCGGGCGTCGCGCTCGCCGCGCTCAGAGACCCGAAGGCGAGCGCCATCGCCGATGAGATTCTCCGCGCCCATCCAAACGACACCCTGACGGTAAACTCAACCGTTCCTCAGATTCGCGCGATCATCGCCTTGATGCCGCCAAACGGTGCCAAACCCGATCCTGCGCGGGCAATCGACCTTCTCAACACGGCTGCGCTGTACGCGCGCGCGAACCCCGGCGTGTTTTACCTGCGCGGACTCGCCTACGAGATGGCCGGACGCGATTCTGAAGCCCTGCAGGATTTTCAGAAGGTTGTCGACTTCAGCCATCGCAGCGGTCCCGACATCGTCTATGCCGCCGTTCAAGTAGAACTCGGACGCGTCTATCAGAAGCAGGGCAACATTCCGCAGGCTCGAATCGCGTATCAGAACTTTCTGGCCGATTGGAAAGACGCGGACCCCGGCTTGCCGCTGCTCCACGTCGCGAAATCCGAGTACGCAAAGCTGCAATAACGGCAAAATTCTCTTCCACGGATCTTTTCCACGGATCGAGGCGGATGACGCGGATTGGAAATTCTTTTCAAAATCCTAAAAGAAAATCCGCGTGAATCCGCGTGATCCGCGGAAAGAGATCTTGCCCTAGAAGTGGAAACCAATTTCCGCCGTCACCGCTCGCGGCGTCACATAGTGCGTGCCGCTGAAGGTTGACAGAAAGTTGTACAACGCGTACTTGTTCGTGATGTTGACGGCCGTGACCGTGGCACTCCACTTATAATGGTCGCCCTTGAAGAGGTTGTCGTCACCCACCGCGACGTCGAACAAGTGACGTGGCGCAACGCGCGGCGGATTGTGGTCGTCATCCTCGGTTCCAGGTGCCGGAATTTGGAGGAGTGTCGATCCGTATTGACCCGCCGGGCAGAGGGTGGGAAGCGAAGTACCCGTTGGATTTCCTGGCGTCGGGGGTGCTGGGCGAGCGGAGCCACAAAACAGTCCAGCCTCAAATTGTTGATCCGCACTTAGCCCCGATGTATCCACCGTCATATCGTCACCGTTAGGCCCGTTTGCGCAGTTGCCTCCAGCGCAAGGCGCCGGACCAGCCACCAGTCCGCTGTCGTAACGCCAATTGAAGCCTACCCACGGACCAATCTTCCAGGGCTGGTACTGGGTGTGAAACGTCATGTTGAACTTCTCGTCGTGGTCGATACGGAACGGTCCGGATGCGCCGGGAACCGCGCCCGCCCCACCGATCTGCGGAGTGAAAAAGCGCGCGGCTACGCTCGAGAACACCATAAGCGCGGAAAATCCGTGCAGGTTCGGTACGCTGACGCGGCCGGCAACGCCTGGGATCTTAGAACGATCCCATTCAATTGGAAAGGTGATGGGCGTCGCGCCCAGCACGCTAAAGTCGTAGGCATTGTGCGTGTACTTCCAAATATACTCGCCCGAAAAAACGAGATATCTGCCGAACGCCTGCTGGAGACCAGCATGGAATTCGTTGCGCCAGCCCGGACTGAACGGAGTGATGTTGGACCCGCTACAGAGAAGCAGCGGATTCAGCACCGGGTTGCCGCAGCCTTCGTTCGAAAGCACGAGATTCTCGTTGAACGGAGTCTCCATCGTTCGCGCATACGAAACGCGAAGGACGGTATTGGTCCGCTTGATGTTGTAAGCGACACCAAGCCGAGGCTCGGCTTCCCGGTGGGTCGTAAGTCCGTTATAGAGATCACCCCGCAATCCGAGGTTTAAGGCCCAGTTTCCTTTGGTGATCGAATCCTGGATGTAAAGGCCGAGTTCCTTGACGTCGGTGTGGCCGTTAAAGGTGTAGAGACCGCTCGCCGCGCCAGGGCATCCGTCATTGAGAGATGGGGTTGGGCGAGTCAGGTCATAGCAGCCCAGGAGGGAATCAAAGGCCGCGATGTTCGGATTGACGATCCCGTCATTCGGTTGCAGCCCAAGACCGGCGCATTGCGACGGATCATTCGGATTGGAGGGATCGCTGCCCGACCAGAATGGATTGCCGTCCGAATCCAGACAGGGAGCGTTCAGCGTCGGATCGACGATCCCGAAGGGGTCCGTTTCGTTTAGAAATGTCTGCTCGTAAGTGGCTCCTACTTTCAGATTGTGAATTCCCTTGACGTAAGAAAGATCCGAACGCAGCCCGGCATTCGTGAGCGTGCGGTGCTGACCGATGGTTTCGCTCTGCAACCCGGGCGCTCCAAGGTCTGCAAAAGGATTCGTGCTGGGGTAATAGTTGTAAGAGTCGCGGCGCACAAAAGCGCCCAAAGTAAACACGCTCGTATTGCTGAGCAAGCGAGTCCAGGAAGGCGCGATATTGAAAGTTTTAATCTGCGAGCGCTGGTCCGCCGGACCGACGACATTGCCATAAGGATCGAGTCCGCCGTTGTCGACAACCACGCCGTTCCAGGGCGTCGCCAATTGCGAGTCATACGAATTTGGCGTCTGGAACCAGGACCGTGTGAACCCAAAGTTGAAGTGAAGCGAATCGACCTTCGAGAGCTGATAATCCACGCGATCAAACAGATTCTCCTCGTTGCCCCGGTCGTGCATGACGACAAACTCCGGAGGATCGAGGAACCGGCCGCTGTTCAGGCCGCTGATGGAGATAAAGTTTCCCCAATTTGCTCCCCCATAGGAGAGATCAGCAGCCGCGTTCGATGTGCCAAACGTCCCGTATGAACCAGTCACGCTGCCATGCGGTGTGGTCACACCCTGGCCGGAGCGCGTGTTCGCCACAATCACCACGCTCGTCTTGCCTCCGTATTCCGCCGGCGGCGCGCCCGATATAACTTCCATCGATGAAATCGAATCGAGCGGAATCTGATTGGAGAAGACCTTGCTCTGCTGGTCTGTGATGGGCTGGCCGTCAACCGAAAACGAATTCTCCGCGTGATCGCCCAGGCCATGGAACAGGCCGTTGGAGTCGGCTGCGATGCCCGGCGTTGAAAGAGTCACCAGCGAACTCACGGACGAAGAGGAGCTTTCCAGCGGAAGCTTGTCGAACAACTTCTTGTCGACGTCGGTGTGGAAAGTAGGATCGTTCTCCACCAGGTCTTCTCCAGCCTCAACCGTAACCATGCTCGACACACCCGTCACCTGGAGACTGACCTTGACGCTGGCGGGCACAATAGACCGCACCTCCACATCCTTCGCTGCCTCGGCGAATCCGGCGGCGGTCACAGTCATGTGATAGGGATTAAACGGTACGTTCGAGAAACTGAAATTTCCCTTGCCGTCGGTCGTGGTCGTGCGGTCAAAACCGCTGACGGGCTGATTCAGTTCGACCGTGGCATTCGGAACGACTGCGCCCGATGGATCCAGGACAGTGCCGCTGATCGCTCCCGAACCTCCACCCGACTGCGCATTCGCAGCCCCAACGCTCCACACGAGAGCAACGGCCACGATAGCCGCCGCCAGACACTTCTTATGAGACGAGTGCATGAATCCTCCGATAAATAGGTGCTGAGCCAAGTGCGCTAGTAGAAGACACTTTGCGCATTCGGAATGCCTGATCGTTGATCGTAGGGACAAATCGCCGGAACTGTTTCCGGGTCGATGAGTCCGACGCTGATTTTCTGGGTTATTCCGATCAGACAGCAGGCGGAGGACGAATGAAGTGAACTTCAGTGCTGCGGAAGGCTCCGGAAGACGCCGGAGCGAGGGGCGCCAGTATGGACGCGTTCGGCACCGGAGGCGCAAACGACATGGCCGTGTTGAGGCCCGCGTGGGCGGTCGAGCAGATCGTGCAAACGTGATGGGTCGAGGTCGAGTTCTCAGGATGGGCGTGCACGGCCTGCACAATGCCCATCGCGCACACCAGCACCATGGCGAGCACGCACACCGCTCGAACCATAACGCCGCGTTGAGAGACCTTCATCATGCAGATATAAGACCGTAGCTCAAACTACGAGCCAGCGCAAATCCAGACCGTAGGGCCGATGCATCGCCAGCTGTTGACGCGACGACCCGCCGCTATATTCCAGCCACAACATTCGTGATTGCAACGCGCCCAGTTTCCGGTTAGACGATTTTAAACTTAGATGGTCACCGTTGGATACGTGACGCAAGGAAGTGCACCCTTTTTCGCGACGCTGTCACCAAATCGGCATCGCCAGCCTTGCATCCGACCGCACGGTCGGTCCTTTTCCCATGGCCATCCAGGCAACTCATTGTCCCTCAATAGTTTATCTGTGTGACGCTAATCACATAGGCGTGTACCGACTGTCACGCCACCTCCCCATACAAAGGCCGAAACTGGCACTTAAGGACTTGTGGGAGTCAGCCATGATGATAGCTTACAAACTCGTTCGGCTCATCGAGACGCACTCCGAAGTGCTTACCACCACTCTTTTGGAAAAGGTTCGGACCTCGGATCTCACCCGCTCGTATCGCCACGTTCCAACCGACGACCTCAGAGCCCGCGTCGGCGGAATCTACAGCCACCTCGGCGAGTGGCTCCTGGGCAGAAGCTCCTTCGACATCGAGCTGCGCTACGAAGAAATCGGCGCCTGCCGCGTCCATCAGGGCGTACCGGTCAGCGAACTAATCTGGGTCATCATTTTGACGAAAGAAAACCTGTGGGAGTTCCTGCGGAAAGAATCGCTGCCTGAGCGCCCAGTCGAAGCCTTTGGCGAATTAGAGATGTTGCAACTCCTGGATCAATTTTTCGACCGCGCAATTTTTTACGCGTCAGCAGGCTATGAAAAAGCCCTGTCAGCGGCCCAGGAGCAGTCTCTCAAAGCCGCGACTGAAGAGGTAAATAACTGAGAACTGAGAACTGAACACGAAAGGCAAGGCCAATGTCCTGGCAGATCGACTACCTGAAAAAACTCCGCACGCCGCATGAGGCCCTGGGATACGTGCAGTCCGGAATGCGCGTCTACATCCAGCCCGGTTGCGCCGAGCCCGAAGTGCTGGTGGAAGCGCTCATGAAGCGCGGTCCCTTCGTCCAGGACGTAGAAATTGTCCACATGATGACCATGGGCACCGCGCCCTATGTCGCCCCCGAAATGGCGGGACACTTCCGCCACAATGCCGTCTTCATCGGCGCCAACGTGCGCGACGCCATCAACGACGGCCGGGCTGACTATACGCCCATCTACCTCAGCGAAATTGAAGAGCTCTTCACGAGCGGCATCATGCCCATCGACGTCGCGCTGGTTCAGGTTTCTCCGCCCGACTCGCACGGCTATTGCAGCTTCGGCATCGGCGTCGACACCACGCTCACGGCCGCGCATCAGGCCCGCTTCGTAGTTGCGCAAATCAACGATCAGATGCCGCGCACTTTCGGCGACAGCTTCATTCATGTCAACGACCTCGACGTAATCATCGAGGAGTCGCGCCCCCTTTGCGCCATGAAAAAGCCCGCCGTTAGCGACTTGAACACCGCTATCGCCCGCAACGTGGCCACCCTCATCGAAGATGGCGCCGTCCTGCAGACCGGAATCGGCGGCATACCCGACGCCGTTCTTCCCCTGCTCACGGACCGCAAAGATCTCGGCGTTCACAGCGAACTCGTTTCCGACGGCGTAATTCCTCTGCTCGAAGCGGGCGTCATCACCGGTGAGCGCAAGAACTTCAAGCCGCGCAAAATTATTACCGGCTTCGTTCTCGGCACCAAACGCATCTTCGATTTCGTCGACAATAATCCGATTTTCGAATTCCATCCCACCGCCTACGTGAACGATCCAGGCCTGATCGCACGCAACGATCGCATGGTCGCCATCAACTCCGCTCTGCAAGTCGACCTCACCGGCCAGGTTTGTTCGGACTCGATCGGCCACCAGTTCTACAGCGGCATCGGCGGACAAGTCGACTTCCTGCGCGGAGCCTCGCGTTCCAAAGGCGGTAAGCCGATCATCGCCATCTCATCCACCGCCAAGAACGGAACCATCTCCCGCATCACGCCCATGCTCCATCCGGGCGCGGGCGTCGTCACGTCGCGCGGCCTGATTCGCTACGTGGTCACCGAATTCGGCGTCGCTTACCTGCATGGCAAGTCGATTCGTGAGCGCGCCAAGGCCCTGATTGAAATCGCGCACCCCAAGTTTCGCGAAGAGCTCTATACCTATTGCGAGAAAACAAAGTGGTTGCAACGGCCCGAACCTGTGGCGGTAGCGAGGTAAATTATGCCCGCAGTTATAAAACCTGGAATGAGTGACATAGTGAAACCGGCAACAAAAAAGCAAGCTCGGGGCAACGTCCTGATCGATAACGAAGAATGCAAAGGCTGCGGACTCTGCGTGGACTCCTGTCCGCCCGAGTGCCTTGAGTTGCTGCCCGAACTGAACGCCTATGGCGTCCATCCGGCCCACTATACCGGCGAAGACTGCACCGGCTGCGGTATCTGTTTCTATTGCTGCCCTGAGCCGGGAGCCATCACTGTCTATCGCCTCTCGCCGCCTTCCGTGCCGCTCACTCCAGCAGACATTCAAGGAAACGCAAAACTTGTTACCACAGAGGGCGCCGTCCCAGGAGAATCCCATGCGGCAGCTTTGTAAAGGAAATGTAGCCATCGTCAAGGGCGCGATCCTCGCCGGATGCCGCTCCTATTTCGGATATCCCATCACGCCCGCCAGCGAAATCGCCGAAGCCGCCGCGCTCTACATCCCGCAAGTCGGCGGAACTTTTTTGCAGGCGGAAAGCGAAGTCGCCGCCATCAACATGGTCTACGGCGCAGCCGCTACCGGCGCGCGCGTCATGACCGCATCCTCCGGGCCCGGTATCAGCCTCATGCAGGAAGGGATTTCCTATTGCGCAGGAGCGGAATTGCCTTGCGTGATTGTCGACATCGTGCGCGGCGGTCCCGGCCTCGGCAACATCGCGCCCGAGCAGAGCGACTATTTCGCCATGGTCAAAGGTGGAGGCCACGGCTGCTATCGCAACTTCGTTCTAGCTCCGGCCTCAGTTCAGGAAATGGCGGACCTCACAATTCTCGCCTTCGACCTCGCCGACACTTATCGAAATCCGGTAGTCGTCATGGCCGACGGCTTCATCGGACAGATGATGGAACCACTCGACCTGACCTATCGCGAAGCCAAACTGCCCCCAAAGCCCTGGGCCGTGCAAGGCACGCCCGAGACGCGTAAGAACCTGGTGAGTTCGATCTTCCTCGAGCCCGACGATCTGGAAAACCACATCCGCAAGCTCGAAGCAAAATACATTCGCGCCGAACGCCTGGAAGCCCGTCACGAAACTTTCGAAACCGCCGACGCCGAAGTTCTGTTAGTCGGCTACGGCATCACGTCGCGCGTGCTGCGGTCCGCAGTGGAGATGGCCCGGCGCGAAGGCCTTAAGGCGGGCCTGTTCCGGCCCATCACGCTGTGGCCTTTCCCCAAGGACGCTCTGCGCGACGCCGCCAGGAAAGTGAGCAAAGTCTTAGTCGTCGAATTAAGTAATGGCCAGATGTTAGAGGACATTCGTCTGACACTGGAAGGCACAGTCCCCGTGGAGTTCTACGGCCGAACCGGCGGCAATGTCCCGAGTGTAGAAGAAGTGCACTCGCAAGTAATGCAAAGAATGCTGTCGCCAGCTTAAGGCGCTGAGAAGATTCGTATCAGGGCATGCCTTCAGGCGTGCCAAAACAGAGGGGAAATAGAAGCGGCTTTAGCCGCTCAAGACGGAGCACAACATGCCAACCGAAACCGAGCTCGAAGCGAAGGCCTCCGAAATCCTGGCCGCAGGCTACGAGGTCACTCACTCCAAGTCCCCGGTCTTCTTCAGCGCCTACCAGCGCAAGACCGATCTCCAGCAGCAAACCCACTACTGCCCCGGCTGCGGCCACGGAGTCGTCCACAAGCTCATCGCCGAAGCTCTCGAAGATCTCGGCCTCCAGGACAAAACCATCTTCGTCAGCCCCGTCGGCTGCTCGGTCTTCGCCTATTACTATTTCGACGTTGGCAACGTGCAGGTCGCGCACGGCCGTGCTCCCGCCGGAGCCACCGGAATCAAGCGCAGCTGCCCCGACAAAATTGTCATCTCCTATCAAGGCGACGGAGACCTCGCCGCTATCGGCACCGCCGAAATCATCCATGCCGCCAACCGCGGCGAGAACATCACGGTCTTCTTCGTCAACAACGCAATTTACGGCATGACAGGCGGCCAGATGGCTCCCACCACACTGGTCGGCCAAAAGAGCTCGACCTCGCCCTTCGGCCGGCGCCCGGCCAACGAAGGCTTTCCCATGCACATGGCCGAGTTGATCAACACGCTCGAAGCTCCCGTCTACATCGAGCGCGTAGCCCTCTCGGATCCGAAGAACATCATGAAGGCCCGTAAGGCGGTACGCCACGCTCTCGAACTTCAGCGCAACGGCGCAGGCTTCTCCTTCGTAGAAATTCTTTCCCCGTGCCCAACGATCTGGGCCAAAGATCCGGTCGAAGCCAGGAAGTGGATCGCAGAAGCAATGATTCCCACCTTCCCACTCAACCTCCTGCGCGACAAGAAACACGAGCCCGTGGAGAACGCAATCGTTCCGCACCACTCGGTGCAGGAAGTCCTCGAGATCACGACCAAAGATGCCGGGACCGTAGTTGAGCCGCCGAAGCACGAGCACCACTTTAAAGAATTCCAAATCAAAGTGGCTGGCTTCGGCGGACAGGGCGTACTCCTGCTCGGCCAGCTCCTCACCGAGATGGGAATGCGCGAAGGCCTCGATGTCAGCTGGCTCCCGTCCTACGGCCCCGAAATGCGTTCCGGGCAGCGCCCATTGCCACGTCTGTCTTTCGAAGCAAAGAATCGGTTCGCCGCTGGTCTCTCATCCCGATGTGCTGGTCGCGATGAACGAAGTCTCGCTGCGCAAAGTTCGCGCCGCAAGTAGCCGCCGGGGGCCTCATCCTCTACAACCAGGAGCGCCTTCCGCAGGACTTCCAACTTCCCCAAGCGAGAGTGATCTGCATTCCCGCCTCCGAGATGGCCGACAAGCTGGGCTCAACCAAAGCTACAAACATCGTGATGCTGGGCGCCTTGCTGGAAGAAACCGAATGCCTTTTAGCGGCGACGGCCGAAGGCGTACTGGAAACGAAGGTGAAGAAGGTGGAACTGAAGGAAGTGAATCGCAAGGCGCTCGCGGCGGGCCGCGAATTCATCGACCACTATGTAAGAGTAGGAGCGGTAAGCCAGCCTGACGGGTTTGCCTATTAAACGGAAGGCACCGGCGCCCCGCTCGTGCTGAGCGAAATTAGAGAGAGACTCAAGCCACCCGTTCAGGCGAACCCGGCTTAGTCTTCCCCGTGTTACTGGCATTCAATCGGATGCGGCTCACCCGCGCCGTCTTCTGCACCAGCTCGCTCGAAGACTTTGCACCCTCGCCGGCCATCACGTTTCCGGCAGCCAGCGCAAAGCGCAGCGCATCCGCTTGATCCTCAAAATAAAGAACGACTTGGCCCGACATAGATTCTCCTGTGGTGAGAAAGAGCAATCCGACGAAGTGCGGAACACGAAGTGACCGAGCGCGGTGATTGTCTCCAATTGTGAAAGACTGACCGTCCCTGTCAAAGTGCTTTTCTTGGTTCACAGGCAGATCCGCAGAATGCTCTCTGTTTCTGCCCGACCCGGGAAACTACCGTAAAATACTGTCTGCCATGCCTCTAGCCCACGCGATGACCCCGACCGCCCTCGACCTCTCCCCGCTCGACCTGACCTGGATCCGCTCCCAGTTTCCTTCCCTGGCCCAGACCGTCAATGGCCAGCCAGCTGTTTTCCTTGATGGGCCGGGCGGGACGCAGGTCCCGCAGCGGGTGATCGACGCCATCTCGGATTACCTGACGCATGACAATGCGAACACGGGTGGCGCCTACCAGACCAGTCGCAACACTGACCGCATGATCGCCGAGGCACGCGCGGCTATGGCTGACTTTCTCAATTGCGATGCCGATGAGATCGTCTTGGGCGCGAGCATGACGGCGCTTACCTATGCCATGAGCCGCGCCATTGGCCGCGAACTCGGACCGGGCGATGAGATCGTCCTTACTTTGCTCGATCACGATGCCAACTTTTCTTCCTGGAAGGCGCTCGAGGAAAGTGATGTGACTATCCGCACCGCCAAGTTTAATGCCGAGGACTGCACACTCGACATGGACGACCTGGAGCGGCAGATCACGCGCCGCACGCGGGTAGTGGCGGTTGGGTATGCGTCGAACGCGGTGGGCACGATCAACAACGTTGCCGAGGTTGTGCGCCTGGCACGCGAGGCAGGAGCGCTCAGCTACATTGACGCGGTGCATTACGCGCCCCATGGACTGATTGATGTGCGGGCGCTCGATTGCGATTTTCTGGCTTGTTCGACTTACAAGTTCTTTGGCCCGCACATGGGCGTGCTTTATGGAAAGCGCGAACATCTCCAGCGGTTGCGGCCGTATAAGCTTCGTCCGAATACGAACAGCATTCCGAATTGCTGGGAGTGGGGAACGCTCAATCACGAGTGCATTGCCGGGATCAAAGCGTGCGTGGATTATTGGGAGGAACTGGGAAGGCGAGCGAATCCAACGACGACGAGTCGGCGCGCAGCCATTGTTGCGGCCCACACGGCGATTCATCTTCATGAACGGGCTTTGGCGGAGAAAATGATTGCCGGGCTGCTGGCGATTCCTGGGCTGAAGCTTTATGGCATCGGAGATCCGGCGCGGTTTGATGATCGTTGCGCTACATTTGCGTGTTCGGGTCGACGGGCACACGCCTCTGGAGCTGGCTACGAAACTTGGTGAGCGCGGGTTCTTCACCTGGGACGGAAACTATTATGCGATCAACGTAACTGAGCAACTTGATGTGGAGAGGACGGGCGGATTCCTGCGTATTGGGTTGGTGCACTACAACACGGCGGAGGAAGTGGAGCGATTGCGGGCCGCGCTGCGCGAGATTGTGAACTTGTAGTTCAAGAGCGCGGGGGCGTGGACGCCCCCGCGACAGCCGGCGGGACGCCGGCGCTACGGTCTGGCGATTATTTCTTGTACTGAATTTTCCTTTCCTACCAGCGCAACGCTTGCCAGGCCTATGAACAGGCCGTGTTCGACAACTCCTGGAATGTCGCTCAGAGTTCGTGCCAGCGTGGCAGGCTCTTCGATTTTTCCGAAGCTGCAATCGAGGATTGGGTTGCCGTTGTCGGTGATGTAAGGACTTCCGTCAGGGCGAGAGCGCCATTTTACGGATGCGCCCAGGCTGGCGATTTTCTTTTCGACTACTGCGCGCGCAAAGGAAATTACTTCTACCGGCAGCGGAAATTTGCCCAGCGCGGAAACTAATTTTCCGGAGTCGGCGATTACGACCATCTTCTTCGATGCCGCCGCGATTACTTTTTCTCGCAGAAGCGCGCCGCCTCCGCCTTTGATCAGGTTCAGGTGCGGGTCGATTTCGTCGGCGCCGTCAATATCGATGTCGAGCGCGGAATGCTGGTCGAGCGTTGAGAGTGGAATGCCGGCGGTCCGGGCAAGTTCCGCCGAGGCGTTGGAGGTAGCGATGCCGGTCATTTTCAGTCCGGCTCTGACCCGTTCGCCTAAAGCGAGAATGGCGAAGTGCGCGGTTGAGCCCGTTCCCAAACCTACGATGTCGCCGTCCTTGACAAGCCTGGCGGCGGCGCGTCCTGCGAGTTCTTTTTCTTGTTCAGTGGGCATCAGTCACTTCCGGAACAGCTCGATGTAAATAAGGTAGCCGGCCAAGGCCAGGCCGAACAATCCGAGTAAGTACGAAACGATGTCGATCACAAAACCGGCGGGCTCGAAGGTCTCCGTGTCGAGTTGCATGCGCGTTTTACGATAACGAGCGAGGCCGGCGACGACGAGCAGGACTCCGCCAACGATGGAAATTACGCCAAACCAGGCGGTAATGCCGGAAGTTGCCGCGGCTCGTCCTTCGAGATGCATGAACTCGTGAAGGGCGATGGAAAAACGGCCGATGGCGAATCCGAAGATGATGGTCGCGATGCCGGTGCGCACCCAGGCGAGGAAGGTGCGTTCGTTAGCCAGGTGATCGCGGGCGCGGTTGGGGTTCGCGGGCAAGGCCGTATTATTTCACGATCAGCCGGCGATCATCTTGCCCAGAATCTCTTTTAGCAGCTTGGCGGCTACCATGGCGGTGATCTGTGTATTGTCCTGGGCGGGGTTGAATTCCACCAGGTCGGCGCCAGCGATCCTGCCGCTGATGGCGTGCAGGTGCGCGATGGCTTCGCGGGTTGACATGCCTCCCGGTTCGCGATGCGAGATGCCGGGAGCGAAGGCTGGATCGAGCGCGTCCATATCGAAAGATATGTACACGGGACCATCGACTTTCATGCCATCGAGCGCGGGCAGATAGCGCATTTCGATGACTTCGACACCGAATTTTTTTGCCTGCTCACGCTGATGGAGATTCATGGTGCGGATACCGACCTGGATGAGTCGCTTGGCTGCGCCCGCTTCCATAATGCGGGCGAACGGGCAGGCGTGCGACAGCCGATTGCCTTCGAGTTCGTCGTAGAGGTCGGGATGCGCGTCGAAGTGGATGATGGTGAGATTGGGAATGCGTTCGCCGAAGGCACGGACGATGGGCAGAGTGATGGAATGATCGCCGCCGAGGCAGACTGGGCGCAGGCTCTGGTCGAGGAGTTCGCCTACTTTTGATTCAATGGCTGGAAACGGTTCCTGAAAAGTGAATTTCAGGTCCCCTGCATCACAGTAGGCGCCGGGCTCGCTGAGATCGACGCCGGTTTCGGTCGAGGAGTTTGAAGAGTCCGAGCCGAGCGCCACGCGAATAATGGGAGGCGCGCCCGCGGCTCCGCGGAGCCAGGAGGAATTGGCGTCGAATGGAATGCCGAGGAGGACGGGCATTCCAGGCTTGGCGGATTTGAAGTGGGTGGACACGCAGTTCTCAGTTGTCAACTCTCAGGCGTTGGCTCCCGGCTTTTGCTCTCGCTTCCCCGGAAGCCTCCGGGAGGGACGCTGGAGCGGAGATCTGTCAAAACGAAGTCAAGCGCAGATATTGATTAAACACCTGACAGAGATAAAAGAGCAAAGAGCGAAGATAAACCTAGGTTGGCTCTGCGTCTATCGGAAATTTCGAGAGCTGCTCTGGCGACAATTTCCTTGCGGCTTCGCTCGTTGAAATTCACGCAAACAACGGGAGCGAAGAGAACGGCGCGCGTCCGACAATCTTTGCTATCAAACAAGTACCGTGCTATTAAACAAGTTCCTTCGAAATGGCATCCGTAACGGCCTGCTGCACTTCAGCGACGGCGGAAGTGACTGCTTCCTGCATTTGGCTGGCAGACGCCGCAGCTTCGGGTTGAGTCAAGCGCACCCGAAATTCGACGCGTTCACACTTCGACATGCTGTCGTAGAAACCGCGGTAGGCGTTGAGCTGCTCTCGCAGATCGACTTCCAGTTCCGTGTTGCACACTGCACACTTGGGCGAAACTAATTTCTCCTGATAGTCCTTGGTTCCAAAATCGAATATTGTCCCATGCCCGCAGTTGGCGCACGCCAGGCTCAATACATGAAGCTCCTTGACGCCAAAAACCAACTCCTGTTCGCTCATTGAATCCCCCTTTGGGGGACTATCGGCAAACCCCAGCCTGACGTGAGTTACCGGGGTCGCAACTTGATTTGCCACCGAGGCGAAGGCGCACTCGAGACAGCCAGCGGGACGCAGGCGCTATGAAAGGCTCCGCGTTAGGGTTCTTCGTCCGGGCCGGTTTCGTCGATCAGGAAGCCGCCGGAGTCGTCAGCTAGTTCGCGCAGATGCTGGTAATGTTCGTACCACTCGGTCCCGGCTTCGTAGACGAACATGCATCCCTGATAGGCCCATGCTAGTTGCACAAAGCCGGTTTTGCCGACGTGAGTTTTCAGCCACCGGCCTTCTTCGAGATCTTCGTCGCTGGAGTAGTCGCCGTCGGCGAGCCGCTCGGTCAGGCGGTCGTACTCTTCGCGATCGAGCATCCAGGAGTGCATGGTCAAAAATGCGGCATTGGTCGACTTGGCCAGCTCTACGAAATCCTTCCAGCCATCGGAATTTTGTCCCGTATCCCAGAGAACGCTGGGGACCTCTTCGCACTCGACGTAGCCGAAGAAGCGGCGCATGCCCAGGCCTTCGATGAAGGCGGTCATGTCGTCTTTCATGCCGGTCAGATCGTCTGGATGTGGAGACATGTTATTCAGTTATTGTACGGCCTGCGCGTGAAATCAGCTACGCGTTGCACGCCGCGCGCGGCCAGCGCGGTTCCCGGGGGACGATACGGGCTCGGCGCTCGAGGCTCGCGGCTCGTCTTCGCTGTGTTACACTTTCTGTTCACAAAATAGACTTCCTGACATGCTTTTTTCCAGAGAGTATGTGGGCTATCTGGCCCGCGAGGTTTCCAAAAAACTTGTTGCCAGCGGTCTCATCGAGACCAAGTCGGCGCCTGCCCTGACGGAGAAGGTGCACGCCGCGCTGCTCGATGAACTCGCGCTCGAAGATCGCATTAACGATGAAGTGCGCGTGATTCTCGAGGCGTATTCCGAGGAGATGCAGAAGAGCGGGGCGAATTATCAGGAGATGTTTCGCAAGGTGAAGACTGAGTTGGTGAAGAAGTATAAGGCGGTGCTGTGAAGATCGGCGTTCGTGTTTGAGAGGATATTTCTGCTGTGCGATTGAGCCGGGACAAAGTTAACAAGCTGGCGCACGTCGTTACCGACGCGGTGGCGGAGCTTGACTCGGTCGATTTTATTGAGGATCGGAATACGATTCGGCTTGAGGTTCGCAAGATTTTGGAAGAGCTGCTGATGCAGGAGGCGCGCATCGATCAGGAAGCGCGCAGGAAAATCGAGAGCCAGCGGCGCACGATTATTGAAGGGTCCGAGGAGTGGACGATCCTTTATCGCAAGTATTACAACGACGAAGTGAAGAAGCTGGGAGTGTAAAACAGCCGTCAGCTCTCAGCCATCAGCCATCAGTTTTTGATTACTCCTTCGTTGACTCTATTTTCCCTATTTCAACTTCCGGCATTCTCAGAACGTCTTCCTGATCTTCGTTGTTTGTGATGCCTAGAGTGTTCAGCTTTTTGGCGATTGGTCGCACGTCTTGCAGAATGCGGGCCATCGCTTGGGCGGCGGCTTCCTGGTCGCTGTTCTCGGCTTGGTTGCGCTGGAGCAGGGTTTCCCACAAAGATTTTTCTTGTGGAAAGACTACGATTTTTACTTCGTCGCTTTCGGGAATACCGGCGGCTTTCTTCGCGAGCTTCAGCGCGGTGTCGTAGCCTCCCAGTTCATCGACGAGGCCGAGATTTTTTGCGTCCTGTCCAGACCAGATTCTGCCTTTCGCGATCTCCAGCACTTTTTCTTTCGGCAGCTTGCGGCCTTCCGCCACTTTGCCGGTGAAGTCCACGTAGACGCGGTCGAGCCACGCTTCGAAGCGTCCCCACTCGGCGGGTGTGTACTCCTGCGTGCCGGTGAACATTGTCGCTTTATCGCCCTCGTGAACTTCATCCCATGACAAGCCGACTTTGTCCCACAGGCCGGAGGTGAGCATCTTTCCGCCCAGCACTCCGATGGAGGCGGTGATAGTTCCGGGCTGCGCCACGATTTTATCGGCGGCCATGGCTACGAAATAGCCGCCGGAGCCGGCGAGATTTCCCATCGAGACGATGACAGGTTTGCCCGCCTTGCGCGCGTTGACTACTTCGCGCCAGATCGTATCGGAAGCGACGTATGATCCGCCGGGGCTGTCGACGCGGAAGAGAATTGCTTTGACACTTTCGTCGTTGGCGGCGGCGCGGATTGCCGAGGCCACTGTGTCGGAGCCCATGGTCTGCTCGCTTTGCACGGGATCGAAATCGCTTTTGCCGCGCGTGACTGCGCCCACTCCATAGACGAGCGCGATTTTCTTGCCACGGTTGTGTGGACGGCCGGCGCGATCGAGATACTTGTCGAGATAAAGAAGCTCGGCACCGCTACCCGCCTGCGCTTTGACTTTGCCGTAGACTTCGTCGCGATAGGCTACGCCGTCCACCAACTTTGCGTCGACGGCCTCGTTGCCAAGGTAGGGACCGGCGTCAACGATGGACTGGAATTTATCGGGCGCGATCTGGCGGGCCTGGCAAATCCCATCTTTCATCTGGTTGAACCAGGAGTCCATGATGGACGTCATTTCTTCTTTGTGGGCGGCGGTGTATTTCGATTCCGTATAAAAGTTGAGCGCAGCTTTGTATTCGTAGCGGTGATCGCCGTGGAAGGTGATGCCGAGTTTGCCGAGCGTGCCTTTGATAAAGGGCGATTCCATGATGATGCCGGTCAGGCCGACGTCACCGGAGGGCTGGAGATAAATCTTGTCGAAGGCGGTGGCGAGATAATACGCGCCGTTGCCAGGGCCGAACTCGCCGAAGGTTTCGCTGTAGGCGACGGCGAATTTTTTGTGCGCGCGGAATCTTAGAACAGCCTCGCGAATTTCCTGCGTCTGCGCCATGCCCATGGACGCCGCGCCAATGCGGGCGATCATGCCGACTACGCGATCATCGGTGGCGCCGCGGTCGAGGGCATCAACGACATCGCGCAGCGATTGGCGATCGGTCGCAAGGAGACGGGCTGCTGGGGTGTCGGGAATTTCCTCCGGAAATGATCTGTCGAAGTTGGCTTCGAGAATGGTCTTGGAGGGAACTGTTCCCTTGGTGCGGATCACGGCGAAGAGCACGATGGCCATTCCGATTAGCCACAGAGCACCCAGGATGGCGAGAAAGCGAACGATGATCTTGGACATTGTCTCTCCCTTGGTTGTTAGAAAAGTCTAACTGAATTGAGGAAACGCGGGCGGGAGCGGCGTTAGTGAATTGTTTTCGTCTTGCGCGACATGTAATCCATGAGCAGGTATTGGCCGAGCGTGTAGGGCGTGGTGAAGTAGGCTTTGCCGCGGCACATCTGCGTGACTTTTTGAACGAACTGCACGAGGCCGTAGTCGGAGGCGAGCATGAAGGTGTTGATGAGGACGCCGGCGCGCTTGCACTTCGACACTTCTTCCAACGTCTGGCTGACGACCAGCGGGTCGAGGCCGAAGGCGTTCTTGTAGATGCGGCCGTCTTCGAGCGTGAGCGCGGTGGGCTTGCCGTCGGTGATCATGACGATCTGCTTCATGTCCTTGCGCTGGCGTTGCAGGAGGCGCTGCGCCATGCGCAGGCCTTCGCGCGTGTTGGTGTAGTAGGGACCGACTTTGACGCGGGCTAACTGCGAGAGCGGGACTTCTTCGGCGGAGTCGTGGAAGAGGACGAGCGAGAGCGAGTCGCCGGGATATTGCGTGCGGATCAGGTGCGAGAGCGCCATGGCAACTTTTTTGGCGGGCGTGAAGCGGTCTTCGCCGTAGAGGATCATGGAGTGCGAACAGTCGAGCATGAGGACTGTGGCGCAGCTTGACTGGTATTCGCACTGATGAACTTGAAGGTCGCGGTATTCGATGTTGAGCGGAAGTTCGAGGCCCTCGCGTTGAATGGCGCTCGAAAGCGTGGCCGTGATGTCGAGGTTGAGCGTGTCGCCGAATTCGTATTGGCGCGATGCGCCGCTGGCTTCGATGCCGGTGGCCATGTCGCGCGTGTCGTGGCGTCCGAAGCTGGATTTGCCGAGTGAGCCGAGCAGGTCGCGCAGGGCTTTGAAGCCGAGGAAGTCGAGGCTCTTGTCGGTGATTTCGAATTTCGGGCCTGCGGCTGATTTTCGCCGACCTGTCCGCCAACGCTGGACCTGCGAGCGGGGTCGTGCGGCTGGTCGATGGAAATGTAATCTTCCTGCTGCATGCGCTCGATTAACTTCTCGATCAGCTCTTCTATCTCGCCGTTCATCGCCATTTGCTGCAGGCGGTCGCGCATTTCTTCGTCGAACTGATCGCTTTCGAGCAGCGCTTGCTCAAGCGCACGGCGGAGTTCATCGAGCGTCTGCTCGCCATCCTGCATTTCATACCAGAAGTTGTCGTTGAATCCGCTTTGCAGTAGGTAGTCGGAGAGAGCGCTGAGAAGGTCCTCCATGCTCATGTCGCCGGCAGGGTCGGGGACGTATTTGGAGTAACGGATGCGTTTCATAAAGCAGCCTTCAGCCCTCAGCCGTCAGGTAAGGCCTAAACCATGTAACTCCCATCCTCCGGAAAGGCCGTGATTGCTCTCCTCCGCAAATACGGTTTTACCTGATGGCTGATGGCTGACAGCTCATGGCTAATTGAAACTTCTCTTTCTTCCAAACCCCGGCTCTTCGCGCTCGAACACCGGCTTTTCTTGCACCTTCGGCTGTTTCTCTCCCGCCGTGAACACTCGCTCTTCGTTCCGCCCGATTTTTTTGTGGGCGTGGAGGCCTTCGAGAATAAATTCAGCGGCCGACACCTGCACCTCAGCGCTGTCTTTTGGTCCGACGTTAAGCTTCGTCAGTTTCTCCATTAGGCCTTGGATTTGCCGGAGACCCTCCAACACTTCGCTCGCCCCGGCATTGTCGCTGAGCTGAATTTCTCCACCGAGATCAAACCACTGCACGATCTGATTCATGTTCACGCCGTGCAGGTGCGTGTCGTAGGCCTTCGCAATGGCGGTGCGAATCAGCTCGCGGCTTACGTAATCGGCGCCCTTCATCTCGCCTTCGTATTCGAGTTCGAGCTTGCCGGTGATGGCGGGCAGCGCGGCGTAGATGTCGCTGATGCGCGGGACGACTATTTTCTCTTGATGCGTGAGCGCGCGGCGCTCGGCGTTGGAGACTACGTTTTCCATCGCGGAGATGGGCAGACGCTGACTTACGCCGGAACGTTTGTCGACTTTTTTGTCTTCGCGCGCCACGAAGGCGATGCGCTCGATGACTTCCTGCACATAGTTGGGGAGTCGCAGACCCGAACCGTTGCGGGCATCGCCGCCGTCGCCACCTCGATAACGATTCACCCAGGCTTCCTGCGCGGTGATGGCAATTCCTTCTTCGACTGTCGCGGGATAGTGCGTGCGAATCTCGCTGCCGATGCGGTCTTTCAGCGGTGTGATGATTTTCCCGCGCGCCGTATAGTCTTCGGGATTCGCGCTGAAGACGATGGCGACATCGAGCGGCAGGCGAATGGGGTAGCCCTTAATCTGCACGTCGCCTTCCTGCATGATGTTGAAGAGGCCGACTTGAATTTTGCCGGCCAGGTCGGGGAGTTCGTTGATGGCGAAGATCCCGCGATTGGCGCGGGGTAAGCAGTCCGTAGTGCACGGTGAATTCGCTGGAGAGTTCGTGGCCTCCGCGGGCGGCTTTGATGGGGTCGATGTCGCCGATGAGGTCGGCGATGGTCACGTCGGGTGTGGCGAGTTTTTCGACGTAGCGATGATCGGGTGTTAGCCAGGCGATGGGCGTGGCATCTTTTTCTTTGGCGACCAGATCGCGGCAGCGGCGGCAGATGGGCGCGTAGGGATTGTCGTGGATTTCGCAGCCGGCGATGTAGGGCATCCCGGGATCGAGCAGGGTTGTGAGAGCGCGCAGGATGCGGCTTTTGGCTTGTCCGCGCAGTCCGAGCAGGATGAAGTTATGGCGCGAGAGGATCGCGTTCACGATCTGCGGAACCACGGTGTCGTCGTAGCCGACGATGCCGGGGAAAATCGAGGCGGCGTTCGGATCGTTGCCCTGCTCGCGCAGACGCGCCATGAGATTCTCGCGCATTTCGTCTTTCACGCGGCGCGAACGCGAGACGGCTCTCTGAAAATGGACTGGCGCGCAACTCGCCCAATGTGCGGGCACTGCTCATGGCGGGAACTCCTCGGGTCAACGTATAGAAAGTTTTTCCCCGGCGTGGCCGGTCGTTGTGTTGCCTTAGGCGGATTATACGCGCCGTGAACTTGCTGTCAGCTCTCGCTATCAGTCGATCAGTCGTCGACTGAAAGGCGGATGTGACAGCTGACCGCCCAAATTAATTCCATCGCGCCTTGGCGGCGCGCCGCAGACCGGGGAGAACGGCTTGCAGATATCCGACGACCGCTTCCAGGCGTTTGGTTTCCGACAGAGTCGCTAGCAGATTTTGCTTGAAGTCGAGATCGAGCGGGAGAGAACCGGCTAACAGGAAAGAAAGATTGGTGGCTGTCTCGTCGGGCTCGGAGAGGTTCGGCGCCAGCGAGTTTTACGATCTCGGCGTGCAGACGAACGGCTTGCTCGACCAGCGGCTGCTCGGGGCGGCTCGCCGGGTCGTTGTCGTCTTCGACTTCATCTTCGTCCTGATCTTCGTCCTGCACCAAAGAAATTTCGGCGCGGAGAAATGCGCGCTCTTCATTCACCTCGAGGACTTCGAAGCGATCGACGCCACGAGCAAGAATATCCATGCGGCCGTCGTCATACTTTTTTGTGACGGAAAGAATTTCGGCGGTGCAGCCGATGCCGGCGACGCCTTCGTCGGAGGCGCGAACGATGCCAAAGGGTTTTTTCTGCTCCAGGCATTCGGAGATCATTTCTTTATAGCGCGGCTCGAAGATGTGGAGCGGGAGCGGGGCTCCGGGGAGCAGGACCAGATCGAGCGGGAATAGAGGAAGAAGGTTCAAGACTGCCACAACTTTATCTTTTCTCTGCGATCCCGATTCTATCAGCCATTTCGTTGATCGCAGGCCGTGGACAGTGGCCCGCGCGGTGCTTCACCCGAGGAATCGATTTCGCAAAAACAATGGAATAATGGCGGTTATGGAAATGAATGGAAAAGTCGTAGTGGTGACGGGCGCCTCGATGGGAATTGGCGAAGCCGTTGCTAAAGTGTTTGCCGATGCGGGAGCGAGTGTTGTGTTGCTATCGCGCGATGTGGGTCGGGCCGACGAGGCCCGCCATCGAGTTGGTCATACCGAGCGAACCTTGGCGCTGGCATGCGACGTACGCTCACGTGACGAAATCGATTCCGCGGTGGCCCAGACGCTGGGAACATTTGGGCGCGTCGATGTGTGGGTCAGCAACGCGGGGATTGGCATTCGCGACTTTGTGGCCGGGATGGATATGGCAGCGTGCCGCGAGCTGTTTGAAACGAACTTCTTTGGCGCAGTGGCCTGCCTGCAAGCTGTCGTTCCGGCAATGCGCAAAACGGGCGGCGGAACGATTATCAATATTTCGAGCGTAGCCGGACATGTTCCAGTGCCGTACATGGGCGCTTATTCGGCGACCAAGTTTGCGCTCAACGCGATCAGCAAGGCGGCGCGGCTCGAGTTGAAACGCGACAACATCAACGTGTTGACGGTTTGCCCAGGCTATGTGCAGACGAATTTTGGCACGCATCTGGTCACGAGCAAAGTCGGCAACGTGCGGCCGCAATCGGTAAGGGGGATTTCAGCGGAGCGGGTGGCGCGCGCGACTTACAAGGGATATCGCCGGCAGAAACGCGAAGTGATTGTGCCCTGGACGATGATTCCGATGGTGAAGCTGTATCAGTTGGTGCCGGGGCTGGTGGAGTGGGCGATGGGCAGGATGATGAAGAAGTAAGTCGGCCAGTCGTTACATTGCGGGTGTGTTACAGCGCGCAATTGTTGTGGATTAACCGAGGGAAATGGGCTATTCTCGCTGTGTTCCAAGGAGGCCTCTCGTGAAACGTTTTGTCCTGTCTGCCCTTCTTTGTCTTGCCTTCTGTTGCTGCGCGTTCGCCCAGCAGGCCGACGATACACCTGCCACCAAGGAAGATGTTCAGAGATACTTCGATGCGATGCACTTGCACGAGATGATAACGCAGATGTTCGATGCCATGGCCAAACCGATGCATCAGATGGTGCATGATCAGTACGTCAAGGACAAAGACAAACTTCCTGACGACTTCGAGGAACAAATGAACAAGCAGATGGACAGCATGTTCAAGGATATGCCGTGGGATGAGATGATCCAGGCAATGGTTCCGGCGTACCAAAAACATCTGACGAAAGGCGACCTCGAGGCGATCGTAGCCTTTTACTCCTCGCCGACCGGACAGAAACTCCTGCGGGAGATGCCTGCAATGACGGCCGAGTCGATGCAGACGATGATGCCTATCCTGCAAAAGTATATGGAGAAAATGCAGAACCGGATTCAGGAGCAAACCGAGGCGATGTTGAAAAAGGCAGATGCCAAGGCTGGGCAGGCGACAAAGAATTAGAAATCAGCGGGCCGCGCTGCGCGCGTCATTCTTATACACAAACCCTTCATCGCAAATACGACACGCCGCACGGCGGTGATATCTTTCAGGGGATCGCCGTCGAGCGCGATGATGTCCGCTTGCAGGCCCGGAGCGATCGAGCCGATCTGATCGGCCATGCCCATCGCTTCCGCTGCTGACGAATTGGCGGGGACTATTGCGGTCATAGGATCGACTCCGCAGTCGCGCACTCGATGGATGAAATCTTCCAATCGGCTTTCGTAAAGAAACGTAAATGCGGCTACCCTTTGGACAACCGACGCATCGAATGATTTAGGCAGAACTGCAGTCTTCCACCCCCGTTGAAATGAGCTGACGCACGGCGGCTCTGGGGGTGGGAGCTGCCGTTAATTTTTTCCCACGTCGTTTTTCGCTAAAATACCCTTATGAGACTGCCTTTCCTGCCGTTAGCCCTGATCGCTGCATTTCTAACACTGCCCCTGGCGGCGTCCGCCCAGGAGGGGCCGCTGGACAAGTCTCTGCCCAAGGGAATTACGGTTGATGAGATCATCAAACGCTTCTCGGCCAAGGAGAAGGAATTCAAGGAGGCGCGCGACCAGTACACCTACCGGCAGGATGTTAAGGTGATGACGCTGGACGGCGATACGGTGGACGGCACATATCAGCAAGTGTTTGACGTGAGCTTCGATGACAAAGGACACAAGGTAAAGAACGTGGTGTTCGCGCCGCAACCGACGTTGCAGCGGATCATGATGACCGAAGAGGATCTGGACGACATCGAAAATCGGCTGCCGTTTGTGCTCACTTCCGATGAGATTGGCGAGTATGACATTCTTTACGTCGGCCAGCAGAAGCAGGACGAGCTGAACACTTATGTGTTCGACGTTGCGCCCAAGCAGATTGTCGGGAAGAAGCGCTATTTCCAGGGTCGGATCTGGGTCGACGACCACGACTTTCAAATCGTAGAGACATACGGCAAGGCGGTCCCCGACATTCGCAAGAAGAAGGGCCAGGAGAATCTCTTCCCGAAGTTTACGACCTGGCGCGAGCAGATCGATGGCCAGTACTGGTTTCCGACCTACACGCGGGCGGAAGATACTTTGTCGTTCAGCCTGGGCGATGTGAAGATTCGCGAGATCATCAAGTACACCAACTACCGGCGGTTCGGATCGAAGTCGCGCATTACCTACGACGGCAAGGAAGTGAAGAAGGGCGCCGAGCAGGCCCCACCGGATGCACAAAAGCCCGATTCACCCAAGCCCGATTCACCCAAGCCCGATTCACCCAAGGACGGACAGAAGGCGCCGGAGCAGAAACCTCCGGATCAAAAGCCGCAGTGAGTTTGGCATTCTCGGCGTCGTCCAAAACGTCAGTAACGATGGGCTCGTTCTTTGGTTGACCGCTGCTCAACTAATTGCCATAATTTCAATGGGTGTTGGAGTTCACCTTTAACCGCCCGCCTCGGGCAGATGACTCCTACGAAGAAAGAGGAATTTTTCTTGGTAGGGGCTCGGTCGCAACTCTCCTCTATCCTCTGACTCAAGAGATTCCTCAATTCTTTGACACTCGCAGCGCAAGTTGTGCGCAGGTATTTGTGGCGCGTCCGCTCGCGGGGCGGTAGAGAGTTGCCAACCGCGGCATCGGGCTTAGTCTCGTACGCGTGAAAGGAACGCAATCGGCCGATGAAATATCTAATGGTGGGAATCGGAGGGGCTCTCGGCTCCGTGCTACGGTTCTGGGTGGGAAGCTACATTGGAAGCAGGTTTGGGAGCCGGTTTCCTTACGGAACTTTTGTGGTCAATATCAGCGGCGCGTTCCTGATCGGCATGATTCTCACGCTTTTGGCGGAGAAGGTGGAGTGGAATGCGAATTGGCTCTATCTGATTCCTATAGGATTCATCGGGGGCTATACGACGTTCTCAACCTTCGAGTATGAGACGTTTCGCCTTTTTCAGGATGGGCAGATACTTACTGCGGGACTCAATGTTGCCCTGAGCGTGATTGTTGGGTTTGTAGGCGTCTGGGCGGGGGCGATCGCCGGCAGGGCGCTCCCGTGAACGACAATTGGATCCATGGAATCTAACTGCCAGGAGGCAAAGTGCTCACTTCGGGGCCAGCTAAAAAAGTCGCTATCTATGTAGCCGAGGACCAGCAATACCACGGAAGCGCGGCCTACGCGGCGATTCTGGATTTTCTCTTTTTCCGCGGAGTGTCGGGCGCGACCGTGACGCGAGGCATTGCCGGGTTCGGCGCCGACCATCACATGCACACCACCCGACTGGTGGACATTGCGACGCGGCTTCCGATCAAAATCGAGTTCATCGAGACTCCCGAGAAGGTGGAGGAATTGCTGCCCAAGCTCCAGGCGATGGCCGGAAGCGGATTGATCGAAATGCAAGATACGACGATCGTGAAGCCGGCGTCGACGAAAAAAGAACAGGCCGCACCGGCGGAGAGACCCGCGCTTAAGCGCGAGGGCAAAGCCAAGTTGATGCGCATCTACGTCGGCGAAAACGATAAGTGGAATGGCAAGCCTTTATATGAGGGCATCGTGAGCGGCCTGCGCGCGCATGATATTGCGGGCGTCACGGTTTACCGGGGGATTCTCGGCTACGGGGCGAATCGCCGCATTCACAAAGATGCCGCGCTCAGCCTTTCGCACGACCGGCCCATCCTGCTCTCCATTGTGGATACCGAAGAAAAGCTGCGCGGGTTCATGCCGGTTCTGGACCAGATGGTGCAACAGGGACTGGTCGTGCTCTCGGATGTGGACGTCATCAATTACACGCACAACTACGAAAAAAGAGACCGCCGTCAGGAGTCACGGGCATGAAACTCGAAGGCAAGGCAAAGATGCTGCGCATCCATTTTGGTGAAGACGACAAGTGGCATGGCAAACCTTTATACGAGGCGATCGTCGAAAAATGCCGCGAACTCGACCTGGCCGGAGCGACCGTCTATCGCGGGATTGAGGGCTACGGAGCGAGCACGCTGATTCACAAGGCGCATCTGCTGCGCTCGTCCGATCGCCCGATTATGGTGTCGGTGGTGGACACGGAGGAGAACGTCAACAAACTTTTGCCAGCGCTCGACCAGATGGTAAGCGACGGCTTGATCGCTGTGTCCGATGTGGAAGTCATCAAGTACGTGCATCAGGATGGCGTGCGCTCGCCGGCATGAGCCCGAAATCCACTTTCGCGCGGTATTGCTAGGCTTTCTTACTGTCCTGATCGTAGGTACCCCGGCTGGCACGGCCTGGGCCGGCGATTTTGAAGTCTTCGGATTTGCCGCGCGGGATGCTGAGCGTCTTCCACTCGTGCGAGCGCAGGTGCTTGGCGAGAAAAACGATCTGTCCGATGTGCTGCGCGTAGTGGGCGAGGGCGCGATTGCACGCTTGCAGCACGGAGTGGGGCTCCTGGCGGATGGTGATGGTGCGCGTGACGTCTTCGGGCTTGAGCGAATCGAGCGTGGCGAAGATGACCTCCCATCCCTCTTCCCACTCGCGCATCACTTCGCTGCGGGAGGCGGTGGTCGGGATTTCAAATTCGCGGTCGCGGAAGCGGTCTGGCTTTTCGCCGTCGGTGGTGAGGAAGTCGGTGAAGCGTGAACGCGCGTTACCGGCGATGTGTTTCGCGAGAACAGCGACGGAGTTCGATTCCGCGTCGATGGTCGCGAAGAAATCTTTGTCTTCGAGCTGCGCCATGGCAGCTTCAGCCATGCGCTTGTGGCCGCGAAGCTGGCGGCGGACTTCGTCGAGATATTGGGAAGGTAAGTCGGTCATGGAATCTTATTCGAGGACTATCTAGTTATTCCCGGGAACTGTTAATGGCGCGGGTGGGGTTTCCAATCCAGAGTTCAGGTCCATCTGAATGCCACCGAGCCAGCGGGCAAACACATTGTAGAGCCAGGCAGTGAATGCTCCCATGACGAATCCCATCACGCCATAGAGAATTGGCAAAAGGAGAGAAAGAGCCAACATTCCAACTCCTGACAAAGAGTCTGGGCTCTTCCCGAACATCAAGCTCCCGAAGCCGACAAGCAGAAACACCGGCACGAAGATCAACCCGAGACAGCCATAGATGGCGCCCATAATCTTGGCGCAAGAAAGGACACCAACGGATCGTAGCGTGGACATGTTCCTCCTTGGGAACGCACGCTCACAAATTTACACCTCGCCGCAGTCGCACGCGATCCTGAAACCGTAATCCGAGTATTGAAATTCCGGAGGAATGCTCGAACGGGCGGCGCAGCGCGACATCTTGACGTGATGACGCCATGACCCTCCGCGAGAGGAACGGCGCTGGCCGGTCTCCGGGCCGCGCGGATTGCGCTCGGGCGAGATCGCATAGTAGTCGGGCGAGAACCAGTCGCTGCACCACTCGTGAACGTTGTCGCACATGTTGTAGAGACCGTATCCGTTGGGCTCGCCACCGCCTACCGGCTCGGGGCCTGTCTTCCAATACGCTGCGCAACGCTCCGCATAGTCTGGCAGCGACTGCGGGCGGCGTATCGCCCCAGGGATAGAGCCCGCCCTCGCGGCCTCCGCGAGCGGCGCGTTCCCATTCGGCCTCGGTCGGGAGACGAAAAGTTCTGCCTGTGCTCGCGCTCAGCCACTCGCAGTAACGAGTCTGCTTCGTGCCACGAGACTGCCACCACTGGCTGATCAGGATGATTGAGATTCGGGTCGCGCGAGAATGAGCGACGCCGGGCCGTCGTGTCGCCTGAACGAAACGCGCGTAGTCGGCGTTCGTGACCTGGTAAGCGGCGAGCATGAATTCGTCGATCCAGACGCGATGCACCGGCCGCTCACTGTCTTGACTTAACGGATCGCGGCCGGCGGCGCACCCCATGAGAAACCAGCCTGCCGGGATGGCGACGAGTGCGGGAACTAACCCGTCCACCGTTTGCGTGGTGTGCTCGCGTTCTTCCATCATGTCTTTTGCGTCCCGCATTTTGGTCATGCGTCAGAGCGCCCGCAGAGCGCGGACGACATCTTCAATTTTATTCTCCTGGAAGAGGCGAATTCCGGCGATGCCAGCGGCTCCGGCGGCGAGGCAGGACGCCGCATTTTTCGAACGTCACGCCGCCCAAGGCGAGGACGGGGATCTTCGCTTCGCAAGCTGCACGCAGGGCAGACAGGCCTTGGGGGTTGCGTGCCGGGCACGTCTTTTTTCTCGAAGACGGGCGCGAAGACGGCGAAGTCGGCGCCTTCAGCCTGGGCGCGGAAAACGTCAGAGTTTGTATGGCAAGAGACGGCGATATCGAGCTGCGAGTTTCGAGTCGCGAGTCGCCAGCAATCGCTTCTCTCCAGATCGATCTGGCGGTTGAGGGGGAAACGTCGCCAGAGCGCAGGTGAACGCCGTCGGCCCCTACGGCCAGCGCTACGTCGGTGCGCGAGTTGATTAAGAGGCGAGTTCTCAGCTCCCGGTTCTCGGTTCTCAGTCGCTGGATAATCTCGACGCACTCCCGCGCCAGATTTTCCAGTTCCCGGGCGACTAAATCTTTCTCGCGGAGCTGTATGTAGTCAACGTTCACGCACGCGGCTTCGACGATTTTGGCGAGCAATGCCCGGCGGCGATCGTGGTCGTCGCCGGGGAATTGCGTGCGGTCGGTGATGTAGTAGAGCAGACAGCTTTGAGCCATCAGCTGTCAGCCTACATGATGACTATCATTTTTTGCCTGCGTCGACCGCTTGCGCTGCCGGCTGCGCTGTGGCGGGTGTGGCCTCGGTTTGCGGCATGAATAGTTGCAGGTTCTCCGCTTTCCAGCGCATCGCGGCGAAGATTCGATTGCGGCCGCTGGGGTGATCGAAGAAGATCCATTCCTCGATCGGTCCGGGGCTCATTTTTCGATACTCGCCGAGGTGAATCGCGGCCTGCGCAAAGCCGTCGGGCTGGCGGCTGGTGTTGAGTCCGTACATGTCGGCTTCGTACTCCTGCGTGCGGGTGTACGAATTCATGATGGGCGTGACGGCGAAGCCAAAAATCGAGGCGAGCAAGAGTACCAACGGCAGAATCGCCGTATCTCCTCTGCCGCGAATCTGCCACTTTTCGCCCCAGCGCTGGAGCGCCCAGTCGATCGTCTTCCACAGATAGGCGAAAAAGATGACGATCATAATCAAGCCGAACATCAGTCCCTTATAAACATGGTTCAGGACGTAATGGCCCATCTCGTGACCCATGACGGCCTGAATTTCTTCCGGCGAGCCGCGGCGCAGCAGGTTGTCATTTAAAGTGATGCGCATGGTATTGCCGAAGCCACTCACGTTGGCGCTCATGCGCGTAGTCTGGCGCGAGGCATCGATTTCGTAGACGTCTTTCGCGGGAATTCCGTTGGCGCGCGCCATTCTGAGAATCGGATCGACGATTTTGGGATCGTTGAGCGGCTTGACCGTGTTGAAGATGGGCATGAGGTATACCGGAGTAATGAGCACAACCACGATCAGGAATACGTAGGTCACGGCCGCTCCCCAGATCCACCAGGTGCGCGGTGTGCGGCGCACGACGCCGAACAGCAAAGTCACAAGGATTCCGCCGAGCACGAGATTTACGCCCAGACCTTTGAGTTGATCGACCATCCACGGGCCGAAGGTTTGGGTCGCCAATCCGTATTTGTGCTCGCGGAAATAGTCCTCGTAAACCGACCCGGGAAATATCAGCACGCCGACCACGATGGAGTATTGCACCCAGTAAAGGAAAGTTTGAATCGGCTTTAAGCGCGTGATGCGCTCGGACAGATTGCGCATGCCCGCCGACCAGCGCGTGTTCAAGAGCAGAAGCGCGACTACAACGCCATAAAGAAAATCCCAGAGGATCAGCCAATATCCGCCCTCGAAGTAAGCGTTGGAGCGGGCAATCTTGTCGGCCGGAATCTGGGCCAGATAGGCATTGGTGGCGGCCGTCGCGTCGAAGTGCGCGCTCGGTTGCGCTGCGGCCGGGACTTGAATGACCGAGGGCATCTCGTTAGCGCCGGGCGGTTGCGCGAAGGCGGGCGCGGAGCAGACGAAAATCCAGATACTGATAAAAACTATGGACAGGGTTTTATGCACGGTCATAATTGTGGTCTGGCCTCCGACGTTTCGCGCGGATGGATGCGCAAAGCGCTATGCCCCGCGCTATACGCACACGAGACTATACGCGAATAGCCGCTGAGAAGTTCACTTCGACGGCGAACGGGTTGCTACGGCCGCGTTTTTGCGATCTCGGGCGTGGCGGCTTCTTCCCCGGTGCGCTTGGGTTGCTGCGGGCCCAGGTGATAGCGGGTGAGATTTTCCTTCAAGAATTCGAAACTCTCTTCCGGCGAGTCACAAAATTTGAACAGTTCGAGGTCCTGGGGTGAGATTGTTCCCGCATCGGCCATGGCTTCGAGGTTCAGGATTTTCTTCCAGTATTCGCTGCCGTAAATTACGACCACAATTTTCTTGGCCAGTTTTTCCGTCTGGGCGAGCGTCAGGATTTCGAACAGTTCGTCGAGCGTTCCGAAGCCTCCCGGGAAGATTACCAGCGCCTTCGCGAGATACGCGAACCAGAATTTGCGCATGAAAAAATAGTGGAACTCGAAGTTGAGCGAGGGCGTGATGTAAGGGTTCGGATTCTGCTCGAAGGGCAGATTGATATTGAGGCCGATCGTCTTTCCTCCCGCTTCATGAGCGCCCAGGTTCGCGGCTTCCATGATGCCGGGGCCGCCGCCGGTGGTGACGACGAAGCGCTGACGGCGCGCCGGAATTTGCGCCGACCATTCGGTAAGCATGTGGGCGAGGCGGCGCGCGTCTTCGTAGTAGCGCGCCATATCAACGGCGGCTTCGGCGCGCTTCACGTGGAACGCGTGGTCGGCCGCCACGGCGCCCGCGCTCTTGTCGTGTACCCCGCTGAGATGGGTATGAGCGGAATCGCGGTTTTGGATACGCGCCGAACCGAAAAACACAACCGTGTCCTGAATCTGCTCGCGCCGGAAGCGCGACAGCGGCTCGATGTATTCCGAGAGCAAGCGCAGAATTCTGCCATCCGGGCTGTTGAGAAACGGTTCGTTCTGATACGCCAGAGGAGCGGACTTCAACTTCGGTTCAGTCATATCCGGTTCAGTCATAGGTAGATCCGAATCTTCAATCTTCGCGGTATTGCAGCGCTTCCCAGAAGCCGATCCAAACATTCAGCAGGCCGAGCCCAGTTACAAGACCGCGCGTGAATCCGCTGGCCACCAGATCGTGCAGCGCGGGATACGAGAGCAGCAAAGGGTTCTCGGACCACTCCGGCCGCCAGGGGACAATCATCAGCATGACGCCGATCGTCGCGCAGATGAAGACAAAGAGTAGAACTCCCAGGCGGCGCAACCACACTTGCACGGTTGAAATGGGAGGGCGGGGCGAGGATGGTTGCTGTTCATTGCCGCGGGCGGGACGGGCGTCCGATGCTTCCAAAGCAACGTCGTCGGTGGGCGCGGCGGTGGATGACCCGGCGCGGGTTTCAAGACCGGTGGGGGCGCTTTCAAAAGGGAGTTTAGGATCGGAAATCATTGCGCGCGTCGTGGTGGGGATGGCTGTCCGGCAATGATCGTCCTGCAAAGAACGTCCTGCAAATGATCGTTCGCGTAGCTCACTCAGGGACGGATCAGCTCCATCCTCTGCGCACGCCAGGCCCACCGGTTCGATTCTACGACGATAGAGCCTGTATGCGCTCGGCCACATCGCGATAATCGATGTTGGCGCCAAAGACGTACGTGAAATGCTGCAAGGCCTGGGGCTTGTTGTGCGCTTGCTCGCACGCCGAGCCCAACTCGTAGTGGATCGCGAGCCGCGACTCGTTGTCGAGCCCCGGAATATTCAGAGCCTTTTCGTACCAGAAAATGGCGGCGTCTGGCACTCCCTTGTCGAGAAAGCACTGCGCCAGCCAGGTGTAGGTCTGAATGCTTTGCGAGAATGCATGTCCGCGATCGATCGCCGCCGATACCCGTTGCAGTTCGGCGATCGCTTCGTCGAGCAACCCCATCTCACGGAAGGCCACGCCCATGTTGTAGTGCGTCTCGGGATCGTCGTCGCCGGCCACCGCTTCTTCTTCGAGCTCGTGCCGTAGCTCGCTGAACATCTCCGAGAGATCGACGCCATCGGGGGACTGCGTGGCACCGGCTGCCGCTGCCAACGGACGAACTGTTCCGCGGCTGTGGACTGTTGCGGGGCGCGGCGGCAGCGCTTGATGTTGAAGCGGCAGGACTGTCGGTCGCGGCCGGAGTTGGAGCACCAAATCCTGCCACTGCCTGCTCAAGGTACGGAACCGCTGGCGCAGAGTGCGGAACGTGCGCGCCCGGCCAGCCAGAGAATTTCTCGCCCGGTGCCGAAGACGGTTGCGTTCCGAGAGAAGCGGCGGGCGCAGAGTGTGGTTCGGCGACGGGCGGCGCGGCCGGGAAAGCATCTCCAATGGACGATTCCAGGTCTGCGACAAGCGAGGTCAACTCGTCCGGCGCAGAGTGCGCTTCGGCGTGAACAGGCTCGGCGTCATGAGCCGGCTCCGGCGCAGACACATCGGCGTGAATCGGGGCTGGCGAGTGCTCGGGCTCGATACTGAACGCATGGGCGTGGACGGGGGCAGCGTCTGCTTCCTCGGCATGAGCAACCGCAGAATGCTCCTCCTCCACCTGTGCCACGGCTTCTTGATTCACGTCAGCATGATCCGCGTCAGCGTGATCGCCGGCATGGTGCAACGGCTCGAGGTGCGAAGTCTGATCGGCCGAGGCGGCCAGCTCCGCCCCATCGGGCGCTTCCACGTCGGCCTCGAAATTCTCAACGTCCGCGGCTTCAATCTCAGCGATTTCAACTTCAGGCTCGTCTTGCGACTGCGCGCCTTTTTCCAGGGCTGCGCGCAGTGGGTCGAGAAACGCGGCGCTGTGTGTCATCGTTTGGAGCTTTTCAAACGCGGCGCGCGCCTGATCGACCATGAAGTGTTCGAGATAGAAGTGGATCTCGTCGACCGTCTCGGCAATCTCGGGATTGGAGCCTGGATCCTCTTCAATTTCCGATCCGATCGTGCCGCCTCCGACGCTGGCCGATATATCGGCCGCGTCTCTGTCCTTATTTCTGGCGGTGGACTCGTCGGTCGAATCCTCGTCGCCGGCGTCGACTGAGAGCGTCTGCTCCCACTCGGAAGAAAGGTCTTGAGCGCCCGAGTCGGCATGCACGTCCATTTCGTGGACGGAGAACTCGGGAGCGGTCGAAACCTCGAACGCGGGGGCTTCATGCGTGCTCGCCGTCGGCCAGGGCGCGGTCGCCGGGGTAGAAACATCGGCTGCGCCAGCGGCGGCGGCCATTCCATGCTCCACGCCTGGTCCGGCAATATGTCCGGTGGCCTGTGCAGCGCTTTGTCCGGAGCTTTGTCCGGCACTTTGTCCGGCACTCTGCTCGTAGCGCGCGGCCAGTTCGCCGTAGCGCAAGGCTTCATCGGGATGGCCGGCATCGTGGTAGGCGGTTTCGAGCGTGCGGCAACAGACGGCGGCTTCGCCGAAGCGCTTGGAGCGCGTATGCAATGCAGCCAGGCGCTGATTCAAGCGGACGTCGCCCGGCGCCTGCGGCAAAACCGCCAGAAGCGGCGCGAGCGCTTTTTCCGGCAGGTTGTAAGAGAGGAACAAATCCGCTTCCGTCACTGCCGAGCGGACCGCAATAGCGACTTGATCCGGATACGACTGATCGACGACCGGCGCGGTTGCCTCCAGTTCCTCGACGATCAACCCGCCTTCCTCGGCCGTGATCGTGGCAGGGGCCGCCGAAGCCGGCGACAATCCCGCCATGCGATCGGCCACCTGCTGATAATTCTGCATGTGGAGCGAGTTCTGCGGCTCGCTCTTCGCCAGCTCCGCATATAACTCGCGTCCGCGCTCAAGGTTTCCACTCTTGACCGAGGCGTGCGCCAGCAGTTCGATCACCTCGTTGATGTGCGTGCTCTCGCCGGCTTTCTGGAGCAACTCCATTACTTTTTCGAGCGCGCCCGTGTCGTCCCGCACCTGCGTGATTATCGAGTGGAGGTTGCCGAGGAGCTTGGCCGAGTCGGTGGCCAGCATGCGATCGGCATGCTGAGAATAAATTTCCAGTGCCTGGGCCGGATGACCGAACCGGGCGCAAGCTTCGGCCAGCAAGAACAGGCCCTCGGCATCGTTGTGCACGGTCAACAACTTTTCTGCCAGCGGAGTAGCCTTGGCCAGCTCGTCAACCTCAAGGTAGGCCTTCAGCAGGTCGCGCAGGCCCTCGGGATGCGAATCGATGTCGGACGCTTTTTCCAGGTACTCAATTGCCTTCTGTGCATCCCCACTCTCGAGGGCGGAACGTCCGCGCAGCAGCAGAACGTAACTATTGCCGGGCTCAAGCGTCAGCATGCGCTGCAGAATGTCTTCGGCTGCGGCCACCGAACCGCGCGCCCGCAGCGCTTCCGCGGCGGCGCTGAAAATTTCCCATGCTTCTTTTTTCTTGCCGCGCCGAATGTAGACCTCGGCGAGTTTGATGCGCATCGGCACATTTTCCGGGTCCATTTCGAGGACCTTCTGGAAAAGCCGGATCGCCTGGTCGAGATCGCCATTCTTCATGAAGTCTTCGGCGACCTGCAAATACTGCGCGCGCGCGTCGTTAAATAGTCCCTGTTGCGTGTAGAGTTCGGCCAGCTTCAACGTTCCATCCACGCTCGGCTGGAGCTTGGCGATCTTCTTGTACATCGCGATGCCCTTGACCGTGAAACCTTGCGCGGCATAGGCATCGCCCACCATCTTGAAGCACTCGATGGCATTGGCGGTGTCGCCCAGGCGGGAGTAGAGGTCGCCAATCGTGTTCGCGACTGTGAGGTCCTTGTCGTCGTGCTTGCGGATCTTCTCGTACTCAGCAATGGCATTCTGCAGCTTGCCCTGCTGCACGAATTTCTCCGCTGCGCTGAGGACCTTCTGTTTGTTGAAGCCGAAACCGAACGCCATAGGATTAAACCGACTCCGGAAATTGCAGAAGTCAGAAGTCAGATTGCAGAAGTAAGAATTCGAATTGCCAGCGCAACAGCCACGACGGGAGACAGATCGTCTATCCCTTAGGCCTTTACTTCTGCAATCTGACTTCTGACTTCTAACTTCTGCAATTGGTCTACTTCTGCGGTCATGATTATTGTAAGGCTGGGTGGGCCGAGTCCTAAGGTTACCGAGGATTACCGAGGTTTCCGAAAGGGAGTGTACGTTCGGGTTACGGAAGTGAACCCGGAGTTGGAAGACGGCCTTCAGGTCGAGGTCCAACCTCCGATTCCGGTAGACCGGTTCCTGTCACGGCCTTCCTGTCGACGGCACAACACAGCGTGTTTCCGCGGCTACGGCCGAAGCCGGAGCGCCGATCGTAAGTCCAGAAGAATCAATGGACCCCGAATGGTGGTCGTCTTGCCTATCTACTTGCATCTGCGCCACGCGCAGGGAGGTGAGGAGATGGGAACGATCTGGGATTCAGGAAATCAAGGAAACGAGAATCGAGCAGATGCAGGGAAGCTGTCACAGTCAGGGAAACCAGCACATGAAAAAGAAGTAGCGCGCATCGGCCGTGACGCCCGGTTGCGGTGGTCGCGCGCGCAGAAGTTGAGTGCGGTCGCATGCTTTGCGCTGCTTGCGGTGTTATTGATTGTCAACGCCTGCTCAAAAGAAGAACAAAAACCGGCCCTGGCTGGAGTTGGTTCGGCGTCGAATTCAGACGTTTCGGCGGCTCAAACCACGGCGCCTTCTTCGACAGCGATGGCGGCATCTGAGCAACCGCCTAGTGCGGCAAGCAAGCCCAAGAAAGCGCGCAGAAAACTTGCGGCAAACGTGACCTATCGCGATGCGAACTCTGGCGTGTCGTTCGTGTATCCAAGAAAGGCCGCGCTGGCTTCCGCTGAGAAGGCGCAGGCTGCATCCGCCGGCGCTGACGATCTTCCGATGAACTTTGTCCAATCGGGAGGCTCGCCAGTGGCAACGGTCGTCCTTCCTCGGGCCCAGTACGCGGGGACTGATTTTACGGCTGGGGTGTTTCGCGTAAATGTGAATCGCAGCCTCTCCGCCGAAGAGTGTCCGCACTTTGCCTTCGTCGACACGAGCGACCCGGACGGCGAACCGATCGATGCCGAGAAGGTTAAGGTTGGATCGACCGAGATGGAGACGACTTCGGAGTTCGCGGGCGACGCCGGCAAACAGCTTGAGACTCGCTATTACCACGCCTACGAAAACGGCGCCTGTTACGAGTATGTGCTCGGCCTCTCGACCGCCGGTTTCGGCCAGGAGGGCGTTCAGTCGGTTGACCGTGACCAAGTCTTTGCGCGACTGGAGAAGATCTTAACTTCGGTGAAGATTCGTCCGGTGGCCGGGGAGCAGGTCGCGCAGAAGCAGGACTTGCCGAAGGAAGACGCGCAGAAACAGATGGCGGAGGAACCCGCCGCTGCTTCGGATTCAGACAAGTAGGCCTCTGCAAACTCTCCGATGAGGCTGCCCCACACATCGCGTTCTTTACGATGTGTGGGTTTTTCTGCTCCTGCCGTTGGTCATTCGCCGTCGGCCGTCACGGTGAGAGATGGGGCCCATAGCAGGTTCGTAAACGACTGACGACTGACGACTGACGACGACAAGTTCGGCGCTTTCTTCGGTGGCCTCGAATCGAGCGCAGGGAGTACAATCCCGAGTTGCGCTTGACCGATTATCCGGGACCGCAGACATCCAGACGGAGGAAGCAGTGACTCAGAAAATCATCGACGTAGTTGGGACTTCTAAAGAGAGCTTCGCAAAGGCCGCGCAATCTGCCGTCAAGGAAGCGGCAAAGACCGTGCGAGGCATCAAATGGGCGCATGTGGAGTCGCTCGACATGCTGATCGAGGGCGCGAAAGTCACGCAGTATCGGGCGACGACCAAGATTTATTTTGACGTTGAGGGCTAGGTCGCAATACCGATAACCATCAAAGGCACGAATATCCACGACGGAAATCCTTAGGTTAGAGCCTTCGCCGCAACTTCGCGCCTTTAGCTGTTGATCGGTTTTCGGTTATCACGGCGAAAATGGCCACTGCCGGCAATCCATTTCGTTTGACCGATTTCCACGGCGCACGCTAGAATAGTGGAGTTTGCCTGTACTGGCGGACCCGTTCTGGGCCGCGCCGCGTTTCCGGTCAGAAGCCGCAGCGGGAAAAACAGCAAGCACATGCGAGTTTGAGCGGAGCTAGCTTCTGTCCGGCTGTTCCAGCTAAAAACGCCGGGCGAAGGGATTTCCCGCCCAATGAGAGTTCTGGAGGACTTATGTACGCGGTGATCCGCGCTGGTGGTAAGCAATATAAGGTCGCCCCGGGAGACGTGATCCGGGTGGAAAAAGTGAATGGCGCCGATGGCCACGTCAAGTTCAGTGACGTGGTAGCGGTTTCTGGCGAAGTGGGCAAGGTGGGCCGGCCCGAAGGCGAGGCTCTCGTCACCGGCGAAGTCGTCGAGCAGGGACGCGGCGCCAAGATCCTCGTCTTCCACTACAAGCGCAAAAAACAATACAAGAAGCTGCGCGGGCATCGTCAGGATTACAGCGCCGTGCGCATCACCGAGATCGCTTTTGGCGGGCAGTCTTTCAAGGCGCCGGAACTGCCGAAGAAAGAAAAGAAAGTGAAGAAGGCGGTTGAGGCGCACGAAGAAGCCCCTCATGCGGCCCACGCTGCGGCGGCGAAACCAGCGAAGAAGAAGGCGGCCAAGAAGGCTTCTGCGAAGAAGTCGACGGGGAAAAAGAAATAACGTTTTCCCTTACGCTTTGACTGAGAACTGAGAAACCGAGAACTGAATTTATGGCGCATAAAAAAGGACAAGGTACTTCACGAAACGGGCGCGACTCGAACGCGCAGCGGCTGGGCTTTAAGGCATTCGGCGGACAGGTCGTCCCCGGGGGCACGATCATCGTGCGGCAGCGTGGCACGCGGGTTAAGCCGGGGCTGAACGTCGGCCGCGGCAAAGACGACACACTCTTTGCCAAAATCACCGGCAAGATCAAGTTCCTCGACAAGGGCTCGATGGGCAAGTTCGTCATGGTCGAGCCGGTCGAAGTCAACTAATCGAAGTTAACTAGTCGAAGTTAACTAGTCGAAGTCAAGTAGTCATAGAGGCGGCCGAGGTGCGCGCAATTCGCCAGAATCAGCCGCGGATGTCCAGCGTGACCAGCACAGTCTCGCCTTCGCAGGTGACCGGAAACGCGAGCCGTTCCCCCTTCTCTAAACAGTGGATGCTGTAGCTTCCGCCGACGACGACGGTGGGGATTGTCAAAGTGCAACTGTCCCCGTGTCCGACTTTGTGTTTGAAGTGCCCGGCAATCATGTTGCAGATTTCCCCGATGGCGTCGGACCTTTGGGCGGCGGCTTTTCCCTCGGAAATACAAAGCATCTGCGAGGCGATCCTGGTAGCGGCATGATCGCTGCAACGCAGACTGAAGACTGCGCGCATGGCGCCGGCGATACCGATCATGCCGGTTACATAGGCGGCGACGGGCACGTCCGGTGATTCAGAAAGGACAGGCTTCTCACCTGTCGCGGACAGGCTAGAGCCGACCATCGAGGAGAAGACCTCGAACGTGGCCTCGCGCAAAACCTCCAGCCACGCGTCCCGTGGCGCGATGGAAGCGAGTTGGTCGGTCGCGTTGCCGGCGGCTTTTTCGGGAACTTTTTCAGTAACTTTGGGCGTATTCATGAAAGGCGTTTCGCCGAATTGGGCGCCGCGACGAAGCTGGCACCGTAACTAGGAAAGATCGGCGGAAATGACGATTCCCTGAGTTCGATTGCTGCGGGCGAAGGGGCATGGACCTTTATACTTGACATTGATTCGGGCCGGATCCCGGCGGCGCTCGTAGCTCTCCCTATGTTTGTCGATGAAACCATAATTCGAGTCAAGGCGGGCGACGGCGGCAACGGCTGTATGGCGTTCCGGCGGGAGAAATTCGTTCCACGCGGCGGCCCCTCCGGCGGCGATGGCGGCAAGGGCGGCGACATCTGGATGGAATCGAGCGAGCGCCACAATACGCTCGTGCATTTCCGCTTCAATCCCGAATACAAAGCCGGACGTGGACGCCACGGCGAAGGCTCGAACAAGACCGGCCGCGATGGCGAAGACATTCTCCTGAAAGTGCCGGTCGGCACAATTGTCTACGACGAAGAGACGGGCGAGCTAGTCCACGACTTTTCCCGGTCCGATGAACGCGTGATCATTGCGCGCGGCGGGCGCGGCGGGCGCGGCAATGCTCAGTTCGCGACACCGACCCACCAGGCGCCGCGCGAGCACGAAGAAGGGCGTGAGGGAGAAGAACGTAAGTTCCGCCTTGAGCTGAAACTGCTCGCCGATGTGGGACTCGTCGGCTATCCGAATGTCGGCAAATCGACGCTGATCTCGCGCATCTCGGCGGCGCGCCCGAAGATTGCCGACTATCCCTTCACGACGCTCGAACCAAACCTGGGCGTGGTGCTCGCTCGGAGATAAGGGAAAAGATGAGATCAGCTTCGTCGTGGCCGACATTCCCGGCCTGATTGAAGGCGCACATACCGGCGCAGGTCTCGGCACGCAGTTTCTGCGCCACATCGAGCGCACGCGGCTGCTGGTTCACCTGGTCGATGTGTCAGACGCGAGCGGGCGGCCGGATGTGGTCAAAGATGTGCAGGTCATCCTCGACGAACTCAAGAACTTTGGCGCCGGTCTGGAAAAGAAACCGACTCTTATGGTCGCCTCCAAGATCGACGCCGCCAATCCCGACAAGCTCAAGAAATTGAAGCAATGGTGTACTCGGAAGAAGCTGAAGCTTTATCCAATTTCGGCGGTAACCGGCGAGGGCATCGAGAAGCTGAAGTTTGCGATGGCGGAACAGGTTAAACACATGCGGGAAGCCGACCTCTCATTAGCCGACGAAGCGGAACAGATTCACGTCTAACTCTCGCATAACTCCTGGATTATAGGCACCTCCTGTCAGTCATTACCCTTTTCAACGCACAGATTGCATCCATGGAATGGCTTAGTGCTAGAATCGCTCCAGCCGCCTGTCTTTGGTCCGGGACACGCGGCTCTTGTTTAGCGGGGGCAGCATGAAGCGCAACCGGGAAAAACTTGAAGCACCTCAATTCCTAAGCGGCTGGAAAGAAATTGCGAATTACCTGGGCAAGGGGGTTCGCACCGTGCAACGCTACGAGTGGCAGATGGGTCTGCCAGTGCGGAGGCCGGCGGGCAAGCCTCGCGGTTCGGTGGTGGCGACCAAACCGGAACTCGACGCATGGATAGGCGCAAGTCCGATCCGGGAGGCCTTTCATCTGACAAGGCTGGCGCCGGATTCCGAGGCTTCCACCAAAGCGATCAAGAGTGGCATCCAGGAAATGTGTCGGCTGCGCGACGAGATGTTGCCGTTGCGCGCCGAATTGCATAGCTCCCTCCTCATGCTGAGAGAAAGCATTATGAGCCTTCAGGGAGAACTCAGGCGGGATCAATGGCGTGAAGCGGCCCTGCCTTTGTCGTTGCTGAAACGCGATTCTCAGCCCGGGCGCACGCTCGACTCGTTGGCCAGGAATGACGGGCAACGAAGAGTGAGCTAACCAATGTGATTTCGCGCAGAGCAATTGTTTGGAGCTCTGCCAGTGTTTACCGGGCCTGAATGAACAACCGCTCCTTGCCGGGATACATGGAAGCCCGTGTCAGCCAATTCCAATTTCGAAGACCAACGCGCCGGGACTCGCTACGCCGCCCCCAAGCCGACCGTAGATGAGATTCTCGCGTCCGTCGCGCGGCACAACAAGACCAGCGCAGATTTTCTCAAAGCCGATATCGAAATGGCGCTCACTTTCGCGGGCATCGCACGCGCCGCCGACAATCCCAAAGAGAGAGAACGAAACCGCCGCTCTGCCCGCAAGGCCTACGACACAGTTGTCAGGCTGATCGAAAGAGTGGATCTTACCGGTCACGATGCACGGGTTCTCGGTAGGAGCCTGGCGCGCTTGAAATCCGAGCTGCGCGGGCTGGGCGAGGTTCTTTAGGCGGGTTGGAACTATTGCGCAGACTCCGCGCTTTGGGATTCTGGCCGCGCGTGGTTTCCGAACCATTGCAAGATTCGCTGTTTGAATTCCTCCGGCGCGGCCTTATAAGCTCCTGTATGAATCGCCCCCGGCACTTTCCACACCGCGATCGCCGCCGGATTCTTCGCCTGAATTAAGTCTGAATGGTATGGCGGGATATTCTTGTCGTCGAGACCGTGGATGAGTAACACCGGAGTCTTCAGTCCGACGACCGCATCTTCCGGCGACGCGGTTTCCATGTTTAAGCCGTATTTCAATCGGACATAGAGGAATCCAACTTCCACCGTCGGACGGAAGAACGTTCTCCCGATCCACGGCCCGACGTTAAATGGTTGCCCCATTCGCGCGTACGCAACTTCGCGGAAACTGGCGAACGGGGATTCGGCCACCACCGCGCAAAACCGGGGCTCGCGCGGCAAGGACTGCAGCAACTCCGCTGCTCCCATCGATTCGCCCAATCCGTACACACATCCCGCCGGCTCGTTCGCCTCGATCCAATCGACCCAGCGGTGAATATCGTCGGACTCTCGAATGCCATAGCTTGTGATGCCTCCACTATTGCCATGTCCACGGGCGTCGGCCATCAGAACGCTGTAATGCTTCTCGACCAGCCATTTTCCGAATCCGTATGTACCGAGCAGGTTGTCTGAGACGCCGTGCAAAAGGACTACCGTGCCGTCATTGGCCTGCGGCGGGCGCATGTACCAGGCATGCAAGGCGGTTCCGTCGGGTACCGTGAGAGTGATATCTCGGAATTCGACTGAATTACTCTGCGCCCATCGTTCCGCGTTGTGCGCCTCAAGAGCAGTGATTGGATGACTGAAGGGATGGAGCGCGATCCAGCCCAATCCCGCGCCGCCGATCACGGTTCCCGCGACATAAAGAGACGCCAGAACGTAGAGGAGGGCTCGAACGATTCGCTGGAGAGTGGACTTTGACTGCACCGCGCGTTTGGGGGATGAAGCGATAAGGCCGAGCCCTCTTGAATGGATACGAAGGCCTGAGTGGAACAGTTCCCTGCACTACCGCCGAACTTCGCCTTCCTTGAACATGTACTTGATGGCCGGCTTGTAGATCATCAGATTGGGCGCGCCGCTGCGGTTCAGCTTGATGCAGCTCTTGTCGTACCACTCGATGTAGCCGTGAACCTCTTCGCCATCGCGGAGCACGACCACCATCGGAGTCTTGGTCTGCATCTGCTTCTGATAGTAAAAATTTTCGGCGTTGGTCTGTTCGGAAGGGGCAACTTTCTTGGCGGGAGAGGCGGAGCGTTCGCGGGGTTCTCTGCGCTCGGAAGGAGCGTGATTCGGTCCATGGTTCGCGACATGGCCCGGAGCATGGTTCGACGTATGGTTCGGCCCGTGATTGGAACCGTGGTTGCCGTGATTATTGTGCCCGTCGTTGTTGCGGCTCAGCGAGGGCCGAATAAGTTTGCGATTGGCAAAGCCTTCCTGATCGGCGGCTTGATCAGAGGCAGAATGTTCGGCTGGTATGGGGTCGAGAGTTTCTTTCATATGTCACCACCTGCGCACGGGGGCGGCAAAATTGCCACAACACATGAGCTTGCAATTGTGGGTCTTAAGCGGAAACTTATGAGGTACGGTACCACAGCGAACTAAGTATGACAATGACTTGCATCACCGCTAATACCACCAAAGAGTGACACCACCAAAGTGGGGATTCCCTGAGTTGCGCTCTTTTCCAGGATCCGGATCAGGATCGGGCAAGACGTCAGGCACTCGGCTCGAGCGCAGCTGCAAATGCGTCGAGCGACAGCGACCGCAGAAGATTGCGGCGCATCCCGCGCTCCACCTCGCCCAGGCCCGCGGCCGCCCGTTGCACCCAGGCAAAATCGGACGCCTCCGACATTTTTTTTAGTTCTCCCAGGATGTCGGTGTTCCGCACCAGTTGCGGCGCTCCCGATTGCAGGAACATCAGGTCTTCCAGCAGCAGATAAAGCGTCCGAAGCAGAACGTCCATCTTCTGGCGGCCGTCCGCGCCTGGGCGGTAAGTCTCGGTGGTCTTGAAAAGTTCGCTGTGGTCGCCCGTACCGATCGCCGCCTTCAGCATCACCAACGCGTGGGCGCGGGCCGCGACATAGCCTTCCAAGTCGAATGAAAGGGCGCGTCCCATGGCACCCTCGCTCAACCGGGCGACGAGCGCGCGCTGCCGGGCACTCCAATCGGGACGCAGCTTGGCGAGTTGCGCTTCGAGCTCAGCGGCCGCGAGAGCCCCGAGCGTGAACACCGCCGAGCGCGAGCGGATCGTCGGCAGCAATTCACCGGCGTTCTCGGTCAGCAGGAAAATCGTGGCGAACTCTGGCGGCTCCTCCAGAACTTTAAGCAGCGAGTTGGCCGCCTCTTTCATGAAGGCCGAGCCAGTAAAGATATACACACTCTCCCTCGCCTCGGCGGGACGGTAGTAAATACGCTGAATGACGTGTCGAACCTGGTCAACCTTGATCATCATCTGCGGCGGGTCGGGAGGGATGACGAGCAGGTCGGGGTGCGTCTGCACAAAAATTCGCGTCTCTTTTTTGTCGGTCTCGCGTAGACTCTCCCGGGCCTCGACCGCCTCGGCAAAACGCGCGTCCAGATCCTGAGCCAATCCGAAGCGTGTGCAGTTGGAGCAGTGCCCGCAGAAGTCGGGCAGGCCGTCGGTAGTCGGCCGCTCCAGACAATTCATCGTCCGCGCCAGCATCAGTGCGAGCGTGTACTTGCCGGATCCATGAGAGCCCGCAAGGATGACCGCGTGCGGGAAGTGATCGCGCGCGAGCATCTCGCGCAGGCGCGTAACAACTTCCGGGTTGCCGACGAAATCGGAGAAGGGCATAAAAACAGTGCGAGTTACGCCACGAGTTGCGAGCCAACAAGGAGCCTGAGATTTGAGCTCGAGGCTCGAGGCTCGAGGTCATCGAGGCTCGAGGCTGCTCGGAACCCGCGGCTCGCGCCTTTCAGATCTTCAACTTCTTGCGCACTAATTCCATGATAACCGCATGCGTCTGCTGCGGCGTGCCGCGCGCGTTCACTACGTGCACGCGGTGTGGCTCGCGGGCCGCAATCGCGAGGTACGCGCTGCGCACGCGGCCGAAAAATGCGCGGCTCTCCTGCTCGAACCGATTTTCGTCCTTCTCGGGACGCGCGGCCTTATGCTGGCGATTGCGGCGCCGCGCACGCTCCACGCTGAATGCCACTTCGTTGTCGAGCAGAATTGTCAGGTCCGGATCGAGACCACCACACAAAATTTCGTGAAGCGCCAGAACCGGCATTGTGCCAAGCTTACGGCCTCCGCCCTGGTACGCCTCGGTCGAATCGGTGAAGCGGTCACACAGCACCACGCGTCCTTCGGCGAGCGCCGGCAAAATAATCTGCTGAACATGCTGGGCGCGCGAGGCAAACATCAGGGCCATCTCCGTCATTGGAAAAAGGCCCGAAGTCGTCGAATGCAGCAGCACTTCGCGAATCTTCTCGCCGGCGGACGTTCCACCGGGCTCGCGGGTCACCGTCACCGGAATGCCATGCGCGCGCAAGGACCGGGCCAGTTTTTCGATCTGCGTGCTCTTGCCGCTTCCGTCGAGTCCTTCGAAGGTAATAAATTTTCCGCGCGCCGCCACGTCGGGATGATAGCAGGAGGAGTTGTGGACGGAAGCTGCGGAATCCGCGGTCGCGGCGAGACGCGGCGGGCCGCGTCTCTCCCAAAGTGTAGAAGCGGCTACGAAGCGACAATTTCTTCGCCGGACAGAACGTCTTCTTCTGCAAGAACGTCTGCTGCGAGAACGTCGGCGCCTGCATCTTCCTGCATAAAGCTGAGAACCTCCTGCGGAATGGGCGCGTTCCACACCGGGGCGAACGACTGCCGGTGCAAAGGCGACGGGCCGTGTTCGCGCAGCGCCGCCAGGTGACGCGGCGTGCTGTATCCCTTGTTCGAGGCGAGCCCATAAATGGGAAAAACCGGATCCCATAGGGCAACCATGCGGTCGCGCTCCACTTTCGCAATGATCGACGCGGCGGCGATCGACGCTGAGAGCGCGTCGCCGTGAATGATTGCGCGCTGTGGCAGTTCGCAGTCGATCTTCATGGCATCCACCAGAAGATAGCCCGCCGCCGGCGCGAGTTGCTCAACCGCGCGCAGCATCGCCAGGCGCGACGCGTGATAAATATTGATTTGGTCGATGCGGGCCGAATCGACGGCCGCAATCGCCCACCCAATCGCGCGCTCGCGTATGCGCACGGCCAGTTCTTCGCGGCGCTCCGCCGGCAGCAGCTTCGAATCCCGCAGGCCGCAAATGCGCTGCGCCGGATCGAGAATCACCGCCGCCGCGACCACCGGCCCGAACAGCGATCCCCGGCCGACTTCATCAACCCCCGCGACCATCGTCGCGCCCGCCGCCCATGCCAGCTTTTCGAACTTGAGTGTGCAGCGCAGCTTTTTGAGCAGACGCAGCTTCGCCGCCGACGGCGAGATGCCCTCAGCCTTCGCGTTCTTTGAACGCGAGCCCGACTTTGTTTTGGATTTCGGCATCGATGCTAATCAGCATCTTCGCCGACAACGAGAAAGGAAACAAGCGGAGATTGTCGAAGTTGTGCCGCCGAGAAGTCCCCGCCCAAGCGAAGCTTGGACGGGGCACCCGATTCCTAATTGCTCTGCTCTACTTCCTTCAACCGGGCAGCCTTGCCGCGCAGCCCGCGCAGATAGTACAGTTTTGCGCGCCGCACTTTCGCCGAACGTACCACTTCGATTTTGTCGATGACCTTCGAGTCCACGGGGAAAATGCGCTCCACACCTTGCCCAAAGCTCATCTTGCGCACGGTGAAGCTCGGCTGCGCACCCCGGCTGCGCGCGATTACCACGCCCTCAAATGCCTGCAGGCGCTCTTTTTCGCCTTCGCGAATCTTTACCTGTACCCGAATGGTGTCGCCCGGCCCGAACTTTGGCAGATCGGTGCGCCGTGTCTTCGCCAGCAACTTCTCGATGATTGCATTCCGCATGATAGTTCCCTTCTGACCTCAGCCCCTAAAGAGGCGATTGGTAGTAGCTTTTGCGGCATCGCTAAAGCGATGCCCTGACACGAACCGATTCTGACTCTATTCCGAACTCTCTGCCTTTATCCGCTCCAGCAACGCGCTGTCTTCCTCGCTCAGCGCCACGCGCCCCAACAGATCGGGGCGATTGCGCAGCGTTTTCGCTAATGCCGTTTTCCGTCGCCAGCGGCGAATTTCTTCGTGGTTCCCGTTTACCAGCACTTCGGGAACCGCCATCCCGCGAAATTCTGCGGGCCGCGTGTAATGCGGATAATCCAGCAATCCACCCGAACCGCAAGTCGAACTCGGAGCCGATTCCGCCGTACCGCGCGCTTGCCACGAACGCAAACCGAAAGCCTCGCCCTCGGATTCCGCATCCGTCGTAAATGATTCCTGCCGCGTCGACGCCTCGTTCCCGACCGCACCCGGGATGAGCCGCGTAACCGTATCGACGATCACCGCCGCGCCCAGCTCGCCGCCGCTCAGCACATAGTCGCCGACTGAAATTTCGCGATCCGCCAGATGCTCGCTGATGCGCTCGTCCACGCCTTCGTACCGGCCGCAGATCAAAACAATCCGATCGAGTGTCGAAAGCTCACCAGCCAGCGCCTGATCCAGCGTCCGTCCTTGCGCCGAAAGCAGAATTACCGACTGCTTCGGGCTTCCTGAAGTTCGGCCACCGGCCAGCCGCTCATTGCGCGGCGCCAATCCGCCGAGCGATTCCAGGCATTCAAAGATCGGTTCCGGCTTCAGGACCATGCCCTCGCCGCCGCCAAACGGGCGGTCATCCACGGTGCGGTGCTTGTCTTTCGTAAAATTCCGCAGATCGTGAATGCTGACTTCCACCAGGCCCATCTCACGAGCCCGGCGGATAATTCCAAAATCCAAAGGTCCGCGAAAAAAATCGGGAAAGATCGTAAGAATATCGATCTTCATTTGCGGAAACCCGTCGTCGGTCGTTGGGCGTCAGTCGTCAGGAGACCAATCGACCCGACTCGTCCAAAGACGCCACGATCAAACATTGTTCCGTACTTGATTCATACCTGCCTGACGACCAACGACCGACGACTACCGACCTTCTTCTTTCTTAAGCGGTGCGTTAACTTCCAGCAACCCTTCAGGCAACTTCATCTTGACTTGCTTACGGTCGATGTCGACCTTCTCCAGGAACGCCTCGGCAAACGGAATCTCGTATGGCAACTTCGCCGCCGGTGCACTGCCACGCACCACCAGAAGCGGCGCTTCCCCGGCTCCGAATGCGACGTCAACAACCTTGCCGATTTCGCGCCCAGCGTCGAACACCGTGCACCCGACCAGATCGCTGAGGTACGTCCAGCCCGGCTCAAGCTTGGCGCGTTCACTCTGCGGAACCTGTAGTTCAGCGCCTTTCAGCGCCTCCGCGTCATCGATCGTGTTCACGCCTGCAAACTTCAGAACCAGCCAGCTCTTATGCGGCCACAGCTCTTCAATCTTTAACTCACGCCGCTCGCCATTTTTCAGCAGCGCCCAAAGCTGCATTCCTGGGTAAAAACGATCGGGAACACCTGTGTGTGGCTCGACCGCAACTTCTCCGTGGCGTCCTTGCGTCTTCACTACCAACGCCAGCGTGATCCACTCGCCGCTCGCGTCGTCATTCTTATTCTGTGCCGCTATTCGAGAATCTCCAGCGCGTAACGCGTATCGTTTTTCGTACCCGCCGCTGCCAGCACGGTGCGGAGCGCGCGCGCAATGCGGCCCGACCGTCCGATAACCTTCCCCACCTCGGCCTCAGCCACTTCGAGCTCAATCACCGTCTCATCGCCGTCTTCGTATTCATCGAGAAAGACGGCAGCCTTGTCCTCGACAAGAGCTTTCGCGATGTGCTCGATCAAGGCGCGCGCATTGCTAGTCGGCTCGGTCATTTAATCTCCAAAGAATTGTCAATCCCGATTAATCCCCGACCCTGAGCGGAGCCGGAGGAAGAAATCCGCAGTATCTGAGGAAGAGGATTAGGCAACCGTGGCAGGCGTCAAGGGCGCTGTCGCTGCCGCCTGCACAGGCATGGCCAGCAGCTTGGTCACCCGCTCGGAGCACTTCGCGCCCTTCGAAACCCAGTAAGTGACGCGCTCCCGCTTAAAATCGACCGTTGCCGGATTCGTCCGCGGATTATACGTGCCCACCACTTCCACCGGACGCCCGTTGCGCGCCCGTTCCTTCTCGATCACCACTACGCGATAATACGGTTGTTTGCGCGCACCGAAGCGCGCCAGTCGGATCATTAACACTGACTTCGTTTCCTTTATTCCGGAAGAGTCCGGCAGGGTTGAGACAAACCATTATTATGCCGGAGCTTAGCGGTTTAAGCAAGGATGGGACGGGCGTCTAGCTTAGAGATCGGTAATATCCTTGTCGCCAAGCATCCGGGCGAATCCTTCTGTCCAGTGGTCTCTGCCGAGTTCGTATGGCACTGCCAAAAAGCCCTCAGGATATTTCACGAATCCCGGCTTGCCCTTGAGACGTTGAATAGCATCCTTGGCATCCTCTTCAGTCCGGTAGACACCAATAAGGAGTTCCGTGTCCTCACCTTCCGCCCATTCACGCGCATACCAGAGTACATAAACCATATCCACTACCCGGTTCCCCCTAGCCCAAAAGTTGGGAGGACTTGCCCCCACGGTGCTCCATTTCTGAATCCGGCACCCCCGCCCGGCAATCTTAAGTATTTGTCCGTCATTCAAGAAAGGAAGTCCACCTTTTCTATGAGTCAAGCAACTCTTACTCCTCCAGGGCATAAAACGTCCTCAACAACAAAATCATTCACCGCCAAGGCCTTCGGTGCCAAGAGCCCGACTTCTGGCCTTTCCGCAACCTCCATCCAGCGCCGCGCGCCCGGACCGCAGGATATCCAGATTGACATCCTCTACTGTGGCGTCTGCCATTCCGACCTGCACCAGGCGCGTGGCGAATGGGAGAGCATGCCACCGACGATCTACCCCTGCGTTCCTGGGCATGAAATTGTTGGCCGGGTCGTCGCGGTGGGTAGCGCCGTTAGGAAATTCAAGGAAGGCGACATCGCCGGCGTCGGCTGCATGGTCGATTCCGATCGCACTTGCCCGAACTGCCGCGCCGGAAACGAGCAGTTCTGCAACGGCCCGGCAACCTTCACCTACAACTCGGAAGACAAGCACCTCGGCGGCGTCACCTACGGCGGCTATTCCGACGGCATCGTGGTCGACGAAGCGTTTGCCCTCCGGATTTCCGACAGGGTCAACCTGGCCGCGACCGCTCCGCTGCTGTGCGCGGGCATTACGACCTACTCTCCACTGCGCCACTGGAAGGTTGGCAAGGGCCAGAAGGTCGGCGTCGTTGGCCTCGGTGGCTTGGGACACATGGGTGTGAAGTTCGCCAATGCTTTCGGCGCGCACGTTGTTCTCTTCACCACTTCTCCAAACAAGACCGCCGACGCGCTCAAACTCGGTGCGCACGAAGTCGTAGTCTCGAAGAATGACGCGGAGATGCAGAAACATGCCGGCACTTTCGACTTCATTCTGGATACGGTTTCCGCGGAGCATAACGTGAACGCCTACCTCGATCTGCTGAAGCTTGACGGAACGCTAACGATGGTAGGCGCTTCACCAACCCCGCTTCCGATTGGCGTTGGCAGCTTGCTGTTCCGTCGTCGCAGCCTGGCCGGGTCGATCATCGGAGGAATCCGCGAAACGCAGGAGATGCTCGATTTCTGCGCCGAACACGGCATTACCTGCGACATCGAAATGATTCCCATCCAAAAAATCAACGAGGCCTACGAACGCCTGCTGAAGAGCGACGTGAAATATCGCTTCGTGATCGATATGGCGTCGCTGAAGTAGATTCGGTAGCGCGCAGGAACTTCCACCAAGCGCCGGGATGTTTTTCCCGGCGCTTTCTTTTGCCTACGCGGCGCGTTCTAGAACGCGCAGGATCTCGAGCGGTTCCGGCCGCTCCGTGTAATCCTCGTTCGCTGACGCGAAGAGAATTGCGCCATCGCGATCGATTACATAGCTCGCGGGGATGGGCAGTTCCCAACTGTCGTCGCCATTCATGAATGGAAGATTCACAAAGGTGCTGCGGTAGAGCGCCTGCTGCTCGTCCGGAACGCGATAGATCAAGCCAAACAGACGCGCGACATGGTTGTGCGCATCCACCAGCATCGGAAAGGTGAGTTGGTGCTGGTCACGCATAAAGAAAGCCTGCTTCTCGGCTTGCGGAGATATCACAACGAGCGAAGCGCCGGCTGCCGCGATCTGCGGGGCAATATAGTTCATCGCTTCCATCTGGCCGACGCAGAATGGGCACCAGCGCCCGCGAATAAAGCAGACGACGAGGTCGCCCTTGGTCAGCAGATCGGCAGAGGAAACGCGCTTGCCGTTGTGATCGGATAGTTCAAAGGCTGGAGCTTGCGCGCCGACGCCGAGAGCCTGCGCCGCCAGATTCTGAGCCTTCAGCGCTGCGATCGTGCGGTCGTGGACAGCCTGCACGTCAGGCCGAACATACTTGGCGGCGGCTTCCTTGCGCTCCGCTAAAATCTCCCGCAGCGGACGAACGTCGCTGTAAGAGCCGGATTCCTGGAGGGAGCGCCATTTCATAGTCAGCCGTTGGTCGTTGGTCGTCCGTCGTCCGTATGCGTCACGTAGCCACGCGCCGAGGCGAAGCCGGAAGCGAGCTGGTCGGAGATAGCGAACGACCGACGACTGACGACGGGGTTTCTACATCCCCGGAAACTTCATCCCCGCCATCCTGCGCGCGAAGCTCGGCTTGCCCATCTGCTTGAACATCTTTTTCATCTGCGCATATTGCCGAAGCAGATTGTTCACTTCCTGCACCGTCGTCCCCGAGCCACGCGCGATGCGTTTGCGGCGGCTGCCGTTGATCGATTCGTGATGATTTCGTTCGAAGTTGGTCATCGAGTTGATGATCGCCTCCACTCGATTGATCTGTTTTTCGTCGACCTTGTCGGCAGCTTTCTGCAATCCCTGAAACGCGCCGATCGACGGCAACATCCCGATCAGGCTCTGCATCGATCCCATTTTCTTAACGGATCGCAACTGCTCGCGGAAATCTTCGAGCGAAAAGCCATCGCCGGAGAAAGCCTTGGTGGCCAGCTCCTGCGCCTTTTTCTTGTCGATCTGCGCCTCGGCCTTCTCGATCAGCGAAAGGATGTCGCCCATGCCGAGAATGCGCGAGACGATTCGGTCCGGATGAAACGGTTCCAGCGCATCGTATTTTTCGCCGATACCGATAAACTTGATGGGCTGCCCGGTGACCTGGCGGATCGAAAGCGCCGCGCCGCCGCGCGCATCGCCGTCCATCTTCGTCAGCACGACGCCGGTCAGCGTGAGCTTCTTGTGAAATTCGTCGGCCGACTTGACCGCATCCTGCCCGGTCATCGAATCGGCAACGAACAGAATCTCCTGCGGATTGAGCAGCCGTTTCAGCGACTGCATCTCGTCCATCAGCTGGTCGTCGATGTGCAAGCGTCCGGCGGTATCGACGATCAGCACATCGCATCCCGTGTTGATCGCCTCCTTGCGCGCTTCTTTGGCCAGCCGCTCAACCGTCGCGGTATTGGCCTCGCCGACTTCGCCCTCGTACAGATTGGCCTTGATCGCCGCCGCAACAACTTTCAACTGCTCGCGCGCCGCCGGACGATAGACGTCGACCGAAACAAGCAGCGGGCGATGTCCGCCATTCTTCAGCCAGTTCGCGAGCTTGCCCGATGTTGTTGTTTTGCCGGAGCCCTGAAGCCCCGCCATCAGCACGACGGTCGGGGGTTGCGAGGCAAACTTCAGCTTGGCGGTGTCTTTGCCGAGCGTCTCGACCAACTCATCGCGGACGATCTTGATGACCTGCTCGCCGGGCGACAGCGCAGTCAACACCTCTTGACCCACCGCCTTCGCCTGAATCCGGTCAATCAGATCCTTGACAACTTTGAAGTTGACGTCGGCCTCAAGCAGCGCCAGGCGAATCTGTTTCAGCGCCTCGGCAATGTTCTCTTCGGTGAGGACGGCTTGCCCGCGCAGGCTCTTAAACGCGCGTTGTAATTTTTCCTGGAGATTCTCAAACATAGTCCTGGAGATTCTCAAACATAGTATTGACTGATATAGATTGACTGATGACGACTGACGACTATTCTAACAGTCGCGGCGCGGAGGTCCGGGCACAGAGCGCCGCCAGTGGTCGTTGGTTTCGGCGGTACAATGCTGCTTGCTCACCCGAGTTCGAGGGACTCCGTGATCGCACGAAACTGCGCGGCTCTTTCCTGTTTGTTGCTTTGCTTTTGCTCTGCGCGAACGCTTGCCCAGCAAACTCGCGCGCGCAAGCCACAGCCTGCCACTGCTGTTTCTTCTGCCGCCCCAAGCGTCGGGAATATTGACGTAAATTCGAGGCCCGATGGTCTCACCATTACCATCGCCGTCAGCGCCCTGGTGAATCCGACATCCGCCCGCGCGTCCAATCCTGATCGCCTGATCTTCGATTTCCCGGGGGCCGAGCTGAGGGGAGCGAACCGGCATATACCGGTCAATCGCGGTCCGGTTAAGGAATTGCGCGCGTCATTGTTTAGCGTGCACCCAGCGGTCGCGCGAATCGTGGTGGATTCCAGCGAGCGTCTTGACTTCGAGCTGAAGCGGTCAGGAAACGGAACAGTAGTGGTTGAAATTCCGTTCGCCAAGCCAAGCCCCACAGCTGCCGCAGCCATTAGCAATCCGCCGGTCATCGAGAAAGCGCATCCCGCGTTGGCTCCGCCGCCCAAAGAGCCAGAACCCCAGAAGGCGTTTGAGGCTGAACCGGAACCCGGCAAGCGATCGAATAGCGGCCCGCTCGGTGCCTTCGCCCTCATGAACAAGGCCAAGGCGCTGAGCGTAGCGGATCTTCAGCCGCTCGAAGCAAAAGCCCAGGGTGGCGATCCTGAATCGCAAACTCTGCTGGCGCTCGCGTATTACGCGGGCGTTCTACTCAAAAAGGATGACGCGGAAGCGACCCGCCTTCTGCATCAGGCCGCAGACCGCGGATATATGGCAGCCGAAGAATCGCTCGGCATGTTTGCGGAAACCGGCGTTGGCATGGAACGGCCATCTCCCGCTGACGCCCTCGAGTGGTATCACAAGGCGGCGCAACAAGGCTCGCTGGATGCCGCCACCGACATTGCTCTGATGTATGCGAACGGCAAGGGCGTCACGAGAGATCCTGCGCAGGCGGTCGCCTGGTTTCGCCGAGCTGCGGAAAGTGGAGATGGGTCGGCGCAGTACAATCTGGCCCTGATGTACGAACGCGGCGAAGGCGTGCCGCAGGATTTCAAAGAAGCAGTTCGATGGCTCACCGCAGCGGCCGATCAGAACTTAGTCCCTCCACTCCTGGCCCTGGCCGAACTTTCTCTTCAGCCGCCGAATTCGACCATGACCGCCGACGTCACTAAAGCGATGCAGTACTACCAAAAAGCGGCCGGGTTAGGGAGCGCCACCGCGGAGGTGACGCTCGGAACCATCTTTAGTCGCGGCCTTCCCGGCAAGGTCGACTACGCGCAGGCGATGCAGTGGTACACGAAAGCCGCCGACCGTGGCGATCCCGACGGCGAGTTCGCGCTGGGAGTGAGTTATGCGCTGGGCCATGGCGTTGCCGTCGACTACACCCAGGCGCGCCGCTGGCTCGGAGTTGCCGCGAACCAGGGCCAAATCGAAGCGCAGTATGACCTGGCAATCATCTGTGAGCAGGGGAACGGGGCTCCTCCGGACCGCGATCTTGCGGCGCACTTTTATCAGATGGCTTCCGACCAGGGGATGGCAAAGGCACAATATCGCTTTGGGTTGTTGCTCGCGAAAGGCCCGTCAGGCAGCGACCGCATCGCAGCCTATAAATGGCTGACGCTGGCGGGCGACTCGGTAAAAGAGAGTTCGGAAGCGTTGAGTGCCGTGAAGAAATCGATGAGCCCGGCGGAAATCGCCCAGGCCGAGCACGAGGTCGAGAACTGGCGTTCGGCGCATGGACACGGCACTCACTGATCGGGGTGCCCTGAACGCAAAAAGTGACGCACCTATTTGCCGGAGAACACTTCCTTGGCCGCCACAATCGTGTTCGAGTGGATGGTGATCGTATCTTCCAGTTTGTGCGCGTATCCCCCGGCGAACGTCGCCATTACAGGAATGCCTTCGGCCCTGGCGAGCTGAAACACCAGCGCATCTCTTCGCTTCAGTCCTTCAATCGTCAGCGACAAGCCACCGAGCTGATCGTCGAAATAAGGATCGGCGCCCGCCACGTAGGAAATCAGCTCGGGCTTGAACTTGCTCAATCCCAGACTGATTGCGCTGCCTAGACATGCCAGGTACTCTGCATCTCCCATTCCGTCCGGCAGATTCATATCAAGCGAGGAAGGCGGCTTGAAAGCCGGATAATTGTTCTCCTGATGTAGAGAGATCGTGAAAACATCCGGCGGCGCTCTCCTAGTCCGAGACATGTCTGGAACAGACGCGGGAGCGAAAATTACAGCAGTTCCGTTGCCCTGGTGCACGTCGCAATCAATCGTCATGGCAGTGCGAATTTTTTCGTCGCGCTGCATTCGCCGGATCGCCACCGCGATGTCGTTGATCATGCAGAAGCCTTCCCCGTGATCGGGAAAAGCATGGTGAAACCCACCGCCAATGCTGATGGCGACGCCATCGTTAAGCGCGTAGTCGGCTGCCAGCATCGAGCCGCCCGCGGCCAGCCAAAAAGCTTGCACCAGCTCCGGCGAAAAAGGAATCTCCATCTCCAGTTCCTCGCGCGCGCTGAGCGTGCCAGTCTTGAGTTTCTCCACGTAGCGCGGAGTGTGCACCAGCAAAATGTCTTCATCCGTGGCGAGGCGGGGAGCCACAAAGTCTGAGGGCTCGGCGACATTGGTAGCCAGCAGGCGATCGTGCACACTTTTGTATTTCTCGGCCGGAAATACGTGCGAGCCAATCGGGAGGAAATAGTCGTCGCTGTAAATGAGCTTGAAAGGAAGCATGCGGCGCTCGCAAGCCGAAAACTTCACATCATACGCGGGTTCAGCCGATTTGGCAGGAACGGCCGTCACCGCGGGTCCGCGCCCCGCATCGAACTGCTAAACTTTCTCCATTGCCTCCGAAAAAGAAATCCACGGTCAAAAGTTCGGCTGAACCGGAACAGCCGGCGCCAGCAGCGCCTCCCAAGCAGCGGCTTGCGGCCGAGTCCGGCAAGGGGCGCATTTTTCTGATCGACACGATGTCGTTCATCTTTCGCGCCTATCACGCGATGGCGCGGCAGCGGCCGATGTCGACAAAGACAGGCCTTCCAACGGCGGCAACCTACGTCTTCGTCAACATGCTGCGCAAACTACGCGACGACTTCTCGCCCGAATACCTGGCGGCCGTGTTCGACGTGGGAGCGCCTATCATTCGCAACCAGCAGGCCGAGGCGATCACCACCATCCGCAAGTTCGACATTAAGACCCAGACGTTCAAGGAATCGCAGTACGGTGGCTACAAGGCCAACCGCACCGAGATGCCGCCCGATCTCGTGCAGCAGGTTCCCTACATCCGCCGCGCGCTCGAAGCCTATCGCATTCCGATCCTGCAACTCGCAGGCTACGAGGCCGATGACGTAATCGGAACGCTGGCGCGCAAAGCGGCTGCGGAGTCGCACGCTGTTTACGTCGTCTCGAGCGACAAGGACATGCTGCAACTCGTAAACGACAAGGTCTCCGTGCTGAATCCGCCGAAGGACAATTTGATTTGCGACGCCGCCAAGGTCGAAGAGTTGCTGGGCGTGCCGCCATCCAAGGTCATCGACGTGATGGCGCTGCGCGGCGATTCGGTCGACAACATTCCCGGCGCGCCCGGCATCGGCGATAAAGGTTCGGTCGAGATCATCCGGCGCTTTGGCAGCGTGGAAGAGGCGCTCGACCGCGCCGCCGAAGTCGAGAAGAAAACCTATCGCGAGTCGTTGCAAAACAACCGCGACAACATCCTGCTGAGCAAACAACTCGTAACCATCGACACGGATGTGGCGGTGGACCTCGATGTCACCGCGATGAAGGCCGGCGAGCCGGACGTCGAAGCGTTGCGCGCCCTGTTTGCCGAGCTTGAATTCAGCTCGCTGCTGAAAGAATTGCTCCCTGTAATCGAGGTGAAAGATGGCCACTATCGCGAGATAAAGTCAAACGTCGAATTAGACGACTATTTGCGAAACCTGGCACCGGGCGCGCCGCTCGCGCTGGCTATCCCCGCCGCTGAAAGTGAAGCCGAAACCGGCGAGCCGAAAGAAATCGAGGATGAGCCGGAAGCCCCACAGAGCGGACTGCTGGACTTGCGCCCCGCCGACGTGGAGGCCCCCGCTCCTCCATGGCAACAGCAGATTGCGCTTTCAAAATCGGCCGGGGAGGGTGCGCTGGTCTCGTTTGCCGACGACGCGGTAACGGCACACATCAAGACGGTCCTCGAAGATCCGCAACAGCCAAAAAGCATCCACGATTACAAGGCCGCCCTTCATCATTTTCCTGAGCTCGGGATCGCGCCAAACGGAGTAACGCACGATCCCATGCTCTATTCCTATCTGCTCGATCCAACCTACTCGTCGCACTCGCTGCCAGAAGTTGCGTTGCGCAGACTGAATTTGAAGTTAAGCGGCAACCTTGCCGAAGCCGCGGACATCACCGGTCGGCTGACGAGCGTGCTGCGTCAAGAGGTCGAAGAGCAGGGCCTGACTTCTGTGTACGAACAGATCGACGCGCCGCTCGTTCCGGTGCTCGCGCGCATGGAAGAAGCCGGCGTGAAGATCGATCCGGCGGCGCTCGGCGAAATGTCGGTAAAGCTGCAGCGCGAGGCCGACGCCAAAGCGCGCGACATCTACGAACGCTGCAACGTCGAGTTCAACATCAACTCCCCGAAGCAACTCGGCGATGTCCTCTTCAACAAGCTCGGGCTTCCGATCCCGGTAAAGTATGGCAAGGGCAAGAAAATATCGACGGCGGTCGATGTGCTCGAAGGCCTCGCCGAGGAGCACGAAGTCCCGCGCCTTGTTCTGGAATACCGCCAGCTCACCAAGCTGAAGTCTACCTATGTCGACGCGCTGCCGGCGCTGATTCGCAGCGGCAGCGGGCGCGTGCACACGACATTTGGCCAGACCGGCACTGCAACCGGCCGACTGTCCTCGACCAATCCGAATCTGCAAAATATTCCAATTCGCACCGAACTGGGTCGCGAAATTCGCGCTGCCTTTATCGCTGAGCCTGGTCATGTCCTGCTCGCCGCGGACTATTCGCAGATCGAACTGCGGCTGCTGGCGCACTTCTCGAAAGACCAATTGCTGGTCGAGGCGTTTCGGCGCGGCGACGACATCCACACGCTCACTGCATCGCAGGTTTTTGGCGTGCCTCCGCTCATGGTCACGTCCGATCATCGCCGCCAAGCCAAGGCGGTTAACTTTGGCATCGTGTATGGACTCTCTGCCTTCGGCCTTTCGCAACAACTGGGAATCGAGCCGAGTGACGCGAAGAAGTTTATCGAGGCCTACTTCGAGAAATATTCCGGTGTGCGGGCCTTCATCGATGCGACGCTCAGCGCGGCTCGGCGCGACCAGAAAGTCAGAACTCTGTTCGGCCGCATCCGCCCTATGCCGGACATCAACAGCAAGAATTCGAACCTCCGCGGCTTTGCGGAACGCACCGCCGTGAACAGTCCACTCCAGGGAACGGCCGCGGACCTGATCAAGATCGCGATGATCCGCATCGAGGACGAGATTCGTAAACGCCGGCTCAAGTCGCGCATGACGTTGCAGGTGCACGACGAACTCGTCTTCGAAGTGCCGGAAAATGAAATCGACACACTGAAGACGCTAGTGCGGCAGCACATGGAAGAGGTCCATGAACTGGTGGTTCCGTTGCGCGTCGAGCTGGGAGTCGGCCTGAACTGGCGCGATCTGGAGTAAACCGAATCGGGAAGCCGTCTCGGCTGAGCTGCAAGAATCGTCGATAACTGAGGAAAAACAACCGGCGATTTCCGCTATACTCTCGTGAACGATCCAACAACGCGCCGCTTTGTTATTGATCCCAGCCGCATGAGAAGAATTTGCGACCTTGCGGAGGCAGTTCTATGTGTGCAGCAGCATCGCCGGCGCTAGAAAAAACCCAACGCCGCAATTCTCCGCGACATCCCCTCAACGTGCCGCTTGACGTGATCCTGCTGCGCTCCGGAGTTCCCGAAAACTTGCCGGGGCGCTGCACCGATTTGAGCGAAGGCGGAGTCGGCGGGATGATCGCCGGCGAACTTTCGGTCGGGCAACACGTCGCGGTCGAACTGCGGATTCCAAGAGTCGGCGTTCCCGTGCGCGCTCGGGCGCTGGTGCGTTATCAAGGTCAATTGCGTTACGGGTTTGAGTTTGTCGGACTGCCGGTCGAGCAGCGCGAGATGATTCGGTATTGGGCTTATCGGCTCAGAAATCCTCAGTTCAATGCGGATGAGGACGAACAGAACCGCAAGCTGGCGGAGCCTGCCATCAGCGAACCCGTTGCTGTCGTCGCTCCCCCGGAAAAATCTAGACCGACGATCAAGATTCGATTTCCGGCGCTTTCATCTGTTGCTCGCTGCCTTGTTGGTAATTGCCGGCTTGGGATGGTGGCAATGGCAACGATCGTGGAAAGAACTCGAGATCGGAGTGCAAGCGGCGAATAGAGAGGAATCGCCTGTGCGAGTTTCTCCCGAGACGATGGAGATGCGCATCGTATCGAAAGTCGATCCGGTTTATCCGGAAGAGGCGCGCCAAAGAGGCGTTCAAGGACTTGCCGTGCTGGACGCGGTGATTGCCGCGGACGGAACGGTCGCGAAGTTGCGTCCGGTTACCGGCGACGAGCAACTTGTGAAATCGGCAGCCGACGCCGTACGCTCATGGAAGTTCGAACCGTATCAATCGTCGGGCCGGGCAGTGGCCGTGGAAACGACCATTGCGGTCGACTTTCGTTTGAACTGACACTAGTCTGTGCGGCATTCGCCGTATAGCGCCGAAGCCTAATCGAACAGTTCCGCGTTCTCGAACCTGACGCCGCGCTTATCTCTCGGCGAGATGATCGGCTCGCCATCGAGCCGCCAATCGATGTTTAACGTCGGCTCATTCCAGGCAATTGTGCGCTCGTGTTCGGGAGCATAGAAATCTGTCGTCTTATAGACAACGTGCGCGCTCGCGGACGCGACTCGAAATCCATGCGCAAATCCCCGCGGAATCCATAACATCAGTTTGTTCTCGCCTGAGAGCGTGAACACTTCCCACTTTCCGAGGGTCGCGGAAGAGCGCCGTAGATCGAGCGCGACATCGAGAATTTCCCCGGTGATTACCCGCACTAACTTTCCCTGCGCCTGCTGAATCTGGTAGTGCAGTCCGCGCACCACGTTTTTTTCCGAGCAGGAATGATTGTCCTGTACGAATGCGTCTGTGATTCCAAGGTCGGCGAAGGCCCGCTGGTTGTAGCTCTCAAGAAAGAATCCGCGGTCGTCGCCGAAGACACGCGGTTCGAGTAGCACAACCCCCGGGAGGCTGGTAGCGTGTTTTTTCATTTTTCAACGAACAAAACTACACTTCTGTCACATGCCATCAAAACACGCGATCCTTGAGCAGTTGCAGCAGATACGTTCCGTACCCGTTGTTGCGCATCGGGTGCGCCAGCGCTTCGAGTTGCGCGGCGGTGATGTAGCCGGAGCGGTATGCGATCTCTTCCGGGCACGCGACCATCAGGCCCTGGCGCTTTTCGAGCGTCTGAATAAATAAAGACGCTTCCATCAAAGCGTCGTGCGTGCCTGTGTCGAGCCATGCCATGCCCCGCCCCATCACGCAGACGTTGAGTTCGCCGCGCTCGAGATACACCCGGTTGACGTCGGTGATTTCCAGTTCGCCGCGGCGCGATGGGCGCAGGTTGGCTGCAATCTCGACGACCTGCCGATCGTAAAAATAAAGTCCCGTAACCGCGTAGCGCGACTTCGGCTGCTTCGGCTTTTCTTCAATGCTGAGCGCTTTGCCGTGGGTATCGAACTCGACCACGCCATAGCGCTCGGGATCGTTGACGGGATATGCGAAAACACGCGCCCCTTTTTTTTGCTGGGCGGCAGCGCGCAGTTCCTTGACGAGATCGTGGCCGTAAAAAATATTGTCGCCGAGGACGAGCGCACAGCCGCTGGAACCGATAAACTCGCGGCCGATTAAGAATGCCTGCGCAATGCCTTCCGGCTTCGGCTGCACCGCGTATTGAAAGTTCACGCCATAGCGCGAGCCGTCGCCGAGCAGTTGTTCGAAACGCGGGAGGTCGTCCGGCGTCGAGATCACCAGAATATCGCGGATGCCCGCCAGCATGAGCGCTGATAGCGGGTAATAAACCATCGGCTTGTCATAGACGGGCAGCAGGCTCTTGGCGACGGCGTGCGTGACGGGATACAGACGTGTTCCCGACCCTCCGGCCAGGATGATGCCTTTGTAGGATGGCGCGTTCTTGGTCATATCCGAATTAATGAGCCTTCAGTCAATCAAAACCTTGAACCACAGAGTACACCGAGGTTCGCAGAAGAAAGCGAAAACCAAATCAGCGTTCCGTCGCATACTGCTTTGCCATCCATTGCCGATAGCTGCCGCTGGTGACGTCGCGCACCCAGTCGTCATGTTCAAGATACCAGCGAACGGTTTTTTCGAGGCCGGTCGCAAAAGTCTCCTCCGGATGCCAGGCTAACTCGCGCTCGATTTTCTCTGTGTTCATCGCATAACGGCGGTCGTGCCCGGGACGATCTTTAACGAACGTGATGAGTTTGTTGTGCGGGACCACCGGGTCGTTTGCACGAAGCTGATCGAGCAGCTTGCAAATCGCGCCGACGATCTCCAGGTTGTTTTTCTCGCTGCGGCCGCCGATGTTATAGGTCTCTCCAACGCGGCCGCGCGCGAGCACAGCGCGGATTGCCCGGCAATGATCTTCGACGTAGAGCCAGTCGCGAACATTCTGGCCGTCGCCGTACACCGGCAGCGGCTTGCCCTGGCAGGCATTCAGGATCATGAGCGGGATCAGTTTCTCCGGAAACTGGAGCGGGCCGTAATTGTTGGAGCAGTTCGTGGTCAGGATCGGGAGCCCGTAAGTATGGTGATAGGCGCGGGCTAAGTGGTCAGAAGCCGCCTTGGACGCCGAGTATGGACTGTTGGGCGCATAGGGAGTTTTTTCTGTGAACGCGGGATCGCTTGGGCCGAGCGAGCCGTAGACTTCATCGGTTGAGACGTGCAGAAAGCGAAAAACGGCGCGGTCGATCTCAGGCAGCGCCGACCAGTAGGTGCGCACTTCTTCCAGCAAGCTGAAGGTCCCGTTGACGTTGGTGCGGATGAAATCGTCCGGGCCGTGGATGGAGCGGTCGACGTGACTTTCGGCCGCGAAATGAACGATAGCGCGCGGGCGTTCGCGGGTGAGTAAAGCGCTGAGCAGTTTGCGGTCAACAATATCGCCGAGTTCGAAGCGGTAGTGCGGGTGATTTTCGACCGAACACAAATTCTTCAGATTGCCTGCATAGGTCAGCTTGTCAAGATTAACGACCTGCGAGGATTCGGCGGCAATCCACTGGAGAATGAAGTTAGAGCCGATGAAGCCGGCGCCGCCGGTGACGAGGATGAGATCTTCCATGCAGAACCCGCCGCGCTCTCTTTCGGCGAAAAGACCGGCCCAACCAAGTCTGGACGGAGGCTCGCCTCTGGATTCGAGCAGCGACGCTTCGATTCTAATCAAAGCTGAGGATAAAGTGGCACGCCGACGTTTAGGTATCCGGTTCGGTCAGCGCCATTTTAGGCTGTCCTCTCGCCATGCGAACGGCGGGGACCAACATAATCCGACGCTTGGTTTAGAACCGCGGCAGGTTGCGGCACAGCCGTTTCATGACTTGTCGACTCACCTTCACCCCAGCCCAGCACGTCGCAATAAGTAGCTGCGATGGAGCGGGCAATCTCCGGCCAGCAATAATGGCTTTGAACCCGTTCGCACTCGCGTATCGCGGCCTGGCGGCGAAGTTCGGGATCGTGCACCAGTACGTCCAGCACGCGCTCGAGATCAGCCGCGTCGCCGCGCCGGAAAGTGAAACCGGCGCCGTCGACGACCTCTCGGTTCTCGGGGATATCGCTGGTCAGAACGCAAACTCCGGCAGCCATCGCGTCCAGCAGAGCCAGAGACAGGCCCTCAAGTTCGGAAGGCAGGACAAACACAGCGGCGTGCGAAAGCAATTCTTCGAGATCTGATCCCGAGACCCAGGACAGGAAACGAATGCGCGGCGACTCGTGGAGGCGCAACTCTTCGACATAAGAGTCGGAGTGGCTCGAACCTCCAGCGAAGACGAGCTTCATGTCTGTGTGAATTCTTTCGAAGGCTTCAATGAGGAGGTGGCAGTTCTTCTCCGGCGAGAACCTGCCCAGAAACAGAACGTAATTGTCAGGTTCGAGTCCCCATTCGATGATTTGCTTGGGAGGCCGCCGCGCCGCGATGGTTGCTCCGTTGGGAATGTAAACGGTGTCGCGCCGGTATTGATCGCGGTAATGCTGCTGCAGCGTGCGCGAAACGACCATCGTTGCGTCCGGGAGCTTTACGGCGGCGGCCTCTCCCCAGCGAAGAATGGCGGAAGCAACACGGCCCCATTTGGCGCGTTGCCAGTCGAGCCCTTGCACGGTGACGACAGTCCTCTTTCCGGCTAGGCGTGGCAAGAAAGAAAACAGCGCGGGGCCGAGGCAATGATAGTGGACGACGTCATAATTCGACGTCATGGCGTGAAGGCTGCTGAGCAACGTGTGGACTACTGTTTCCAGGTGCTTAGAGCGGACAGTTGGCAGCCGCCGAATATGCATGCCATGGTGGTCGTTTGTCGGCGGGGTGAAATAAGTGCGGCAATAGACAGTTACTTCATGTCCAAGCCGAGCTAACTCAGAGCCGGCCTGCTCGTAGAACGATTCGATGCCGCTGTACTTGGAGACCACGCCGCGCCCGCCGATGAAAGCCACCCGGACCGCGCGTGCCGGGCGCGGTTCCTCAGCCTTGCTTCGCGATGTCTTGACTCGACGAAAGCCTGACTCGCGAACTGGCTCGGCCGCTCGGTGCGAAGACGCCTGCGCCGGCGACGACAAGAACTTCTTCGAGAACATCACCCGCGAATACACCTCAAGCATCTTTTGCAGATGCTCTTCCGGGTCATGTTTCGCCCGGACGCGGGCGCGGCCGTTGGCACCCATTTTTTCCGTCAGGTCGGGACGGTCAAACAGGAATCCGATGGAATGAGCGAGCTGATCGCGATCGCCGGGAGAGTAAAGCAGTCCGGTCACTCCATGCTCCACCAACTCCCGTCGCGAGCCGAGGTCCGAGGCGATGACGGGCCGCGCGTATGCATAGGATTCGAGGATCGATTTTCCCAGCGTTTCGTAAGCATGCGACGGAAACAGCGAAAAGCTGCAACCGGCAATCAGCGTCTTCAATTTTTCGCCGACGACGTGGCCTGGGAAAAGAACGCGGCTCAGATTCAATTTTTGGCTCAGTGCCTCAAGCCGCGCCCGCTCGGGGCCGTCGCCCGCGATGATCACGGGGATATGCGGCTGGCGAACCATTGCATGCAGAAGGTCGTCAACGCCTTTCTCCGGCGAGAGGCGGCCAAAGTAGAGCAGGTAGCCCTCGTCATTCGAGAGTTGATTTTCGGCCGGTAGGTCCTGGAAGTGCGGGAGCACAGCTATGCGGTCCGCAGGCAGGCCGTGGTCGATCAGTTCACTCCGGACGAATTCGCTAGGGGCGAGAAACAGATCGACACATTTTTGATAGGTATCCAACCACTTGTGCAGGTAACCTTCGACGGCCAGTACAGCCGCGCTAGCACGCGCCCCCGCATAACAGCCCTTAGTGACCACGTGGTAGAACGCGCCGCCCCGGCATGCGTCGCAGGCCTTGCCGTCGGCGACCATGTTGTACGTCGGGCAGAGAATCTTGAAATCGTTGAGGTGATAAAGCACCGGGACACCGCGGCTCTTGAGTTCCCATAGAATCGACGGCGAAAGGTGATGATAGATTCCGCGGATGTGGGCTAGATCGGGCGAGAAGTCCGTGATGCAATCGCGCATCGCGCGGCGCGCCGACGGGGAATAAAGCGCATGCGCGGCCAGCCGAACCTTCTTCAGAAAGCCAGCACTGGGATCCTTGAAATTTATGTTCGGGATCCGATAGCTGCGGCCCGTGAACGCTGACGGCGAACCATGATCCATGCTGAAGAGCGCAGTCTCGTAGCCCGCGCTCATCGAGCCGGTGAATCAGGTCGAAGAGATAGGACTCCGTTCCGCTAAACGGATAGTCGTACTTGTTGCAATAAAGGATTCTCATACTCTCCGCCTGACTGCTGAAATTCGCGCCATGAACCCGTCCGCGAAGGCGCGCACGTTTCGCCGGCGGTTAAAGGAGGCAGCGACCTTCGCCGCCGCCGCGCGCTGGATTCCTGACAGCCGGACCTGGCTGTCGTGAATCCCGCGGACTGAAGTGACAAAGCTGTCGAGTGAGCCGGGTTCATACAAGAATCCCGTGCGCTCGTGCTCGACCAGTTCGGGAATCCCCGTGATGTCAGGAGCGAGGACGAGCTTTCCCTGCGCCATGGCTTCCATCAGAACGACCGGGATGCCTTCGCTTTTGCTCGTCATCACGACGAGATCGGCGTGGTGGTAGTAACCGGCGACATCGTGGCGGGGAATGTGACCGGCGAGATGAACATAGCCCTGGAGGCCAAGTTTGTCGATTTGGCGTTCCAGCGCCGCGCGTTCGCGTCCCTCGCCCAACGATCCAGCACATGAAATCGAACCCTTGTGAGCGGAGATCGCCGCAAGCCTCGATGAGGAAGGAATAGTCTTTTACCGGATGCAGTCGCCCAACCGCCAGCAGACAAAACGGACGACGGTCCCAAGCCCTGGTCAGTGGCTCGGTGGACCGGGGAAGAACTGGATCGACCCCCAGGCGCTGCACCAGAACCTTTGCGGCCGGCATCGAGGGATAACTCCGGAAAAGATATTGCCGATTGAATTCGGAAACCGTCACGCAGAATTTGCAGGCCCGGAGCTTGGCCTCGAGGAGATCGGCGCGATACAGCAGGTCGGAGCCGTGCAGCGTGAAACTGAAATCGATCCCGAGCAAGCGAGCCGCGACCAACGCCATCCAGGAAGCGAAGTATCCGTGATGACAGTGGATATGATCGACCTCGAGCGGCGCTAACTGTTCGGCGAGCGCGGAGCCCATTAGCGTATGGCCGAGCGCGCGGACGCGTAGACCAGGGGAAGCGTCCTCGATCGAATATCAGCGGCCGCAAGAGATGCCAAAGGTTGCGGCGATCCGACGCCAGCCGGCGCGCGGCACCATGAGTTGTTCGTCAGAAAGCGGCTGGAAGTAGAGCGTCTCTTTCCAGAAAGCGCGTTCGGCGAGGCTCAGCGTATTCGGCGCAACGCGCTTGCCACTGCAACAGATCACGGTGACGCCGCGGCGGCGCAACTCGTTGATCTCGTCCCTCACGTAGGGTTCGATGGGTGAAGGAAATTCGTTCGCGATGTAGGCGACAGTGGTCATGTGGCGGGCTCCTCGGAGGCGCACAGCATTCCGGCAACAGTGAATAGCAGGCCAATCACGAATTGATATGCCATGTCGACGAAGAGGGCATTGATCAGGTAGACGCCCAGCAGAATCGGCCAGGCTTTGCGCAGTGCCGTGACCGCAGCGGACTCATCGGGCGCGCACCGTCGCGTAAGGCGGAAGAGATTAAAGAAGAGCAGTGCGTACAGAGCCAGGCCAGGAACGCCGAACTCCACCAGCAGCGCGAGGTAAGTATTGTGTACATAGAAGATGCGGAGGTGGTAGCCTTCCATGCGGCGCCCCAACTCCGCGTACATTCGTCCGGCGGGCCAACCGGTCAGTGGATGCTCCAGGAACATGGACCAGCCAGCGTTGTACACCGCCATGCGCGCGTCGACTGGCCCACTCTCGCTGGTGCGATCCGACAGCGCGTCCTGGAGCGAATGGTTGCTGAATCCAAGGGCAATCCCGCCCAGCAGGCCCGCAACCACGACCAGCGCAACAGCGGCCAGCAAACGTCGCCGGATCATCTGGAACCCAAGAATCAAAGCGGAGAGCGCGAAAGAAATCCAGACCGCGCGCGTCATCGTCGCCAGAATTGCCAGCGGTAGTGCAAACCACAAAAACCAAACCAGTCTTTTACCTTTTTGTGAGAACACGAGCACAAGAATGCCCAGCAGGTTCAGGGAGAGTCCATTGGCAACGGCTTGCAAAAAAGGCCCGCGCGCGCGATCGGGATGAAAGCCGATGCTCCCGTCGAGGATGAAGCGCGGAAAGATGAGTGAACGGGCATCGAAGAGGAAGGCAATCGAAATAAAGATGAGATAGGCGAGGGCAACGGCGATGAAGATTTCGAAGTGCCGCCGCTCGGAGGGTCCGCGAAAAACCAGCACGGCAATATGAAACAGGACGAACGGGACGATGAACTTGCTTGCGATCACGCTCCAAAGCTGGGCGTCAAAGGGCTCTCGCAGCGCGCGCAACATGGCGAGCACAGCCAAACCCAGCATTGGAACGGTGATCCCGGCGAAGAACGGGATTTTCTCCCGCAGAGCCATCGTCCGCAGCGCCACGAAAAACACTAGAACGCCGAAGGCGATGCGGTCGGCGTAAAACGAAAACAAATCCGGTGGCCGGAACAGAAACACCGTCATGGCCGCGACGTAAAGAATGGACGGATATGCGATCGCCAGGTACAGCGGACGAATCGCAAGTCCGGCCGCATGCCAAAGCGGACTCTCGTCCCGATCCCAAACGATGGCGAGGCTGCCCATGAATTCAGGCTCCTTCCGGCATGAACAGCACGCGGACCGTGCCGAGGAGAATGCGAAAATCCAGGCGCAGCGTCCAGTTCTCGATGTAAGTAAGATCGAGATGCATGTTGAGTTCGAACGACGGCGAATGGCGCGCGGTTATCTGCCAGAGGCCGGTGATGCCCGGCTTCATATCGAGGCGCCGGAAGTGGTGAAGTTCGTAGTGGCTCACCTCGTCGACGGGATGGGGACGCGGACCGACCATACTCATATCGCCGATCAACACGTTCCAGAGTTGGGGCAATTCATCAAGGCTGTATCGGCGAATGAAGCGCCCGACGCGGGTAATCCTCGGGTCGCCGACGATCTTGAAAATCGGCCCCTGGCGCTGGTTTTGCCCTTGCAGATTGGCTTTGAGATGGTCGGCATTCGAAACCATGGAGCGAAACTTGTAGCAGCGGAATCGCCGGCCTTTGGCGCCGGTGCGCTCCGCTCCATAAATAATCGGGCCGCGCGAATCGAGCCGGATCAGCAGCGCCACAATTGCCATGATCGGACTCGCCCACGCAAGGGCGACGACAGCCCCCATGATGTCGAGCACGCGCTTCACAAATAGCTCGACGCTCGGCACATGCTCGTGATGCAGCGTAACGACGGGAACATCCCCGATGAAGTCGACGCCTGCCTCGGGCCAGTTTCCCGGTGGCAGGTTGGGGACGGCGCGAATGTCGAGGTGATTGCGGAAGGCGGCCTCGACCGCTTCACGCGCCAGGTCGGGGCGCCCGGGGAGAGCAATGATGACTTCGTCGATGAACTCGGAGCGAGCAAGCCAGTCCAGGTCGGCGATGCGGCCAAGGACAGTGGCGGAAAGCGGCAGATCGTCGTCGACGCTGCCGCGGACGCGGACGGAAGTCCGGTGCAGAGGATCGGTGCAGAGCGTTCGCGCAATTGATCGTGCGACTGGGCCGCCGCCGACGATAAGGACATTGCGGGAATCGTTCTCGTGATTGCTCCGCGCCCAGACAAACCGCCTCACCCCCCGAAACAACTGGAGCGCGGCCAGGCTGCTTATGAAGGTTATTACGACCGCCGCCGCACTGATCTGGCCGCGTTCGGCGAAAAAGACGAGCGCCACTGCGAACAGGACCGCTCTCGCCAGGCCGGGAACGATTCGCTCGGCAAACGGATCTGCGGGCTTGCTGTAAATACCCCCGCTGAAAGCCAAGAGCGTGACGAGAACGGCAAAAATGGGGAGCGCGATCGCTCGCAAGCCCCAGGCCGGAAACAAAAGCGTTTGCGTGCCGCACACCACGATCAGCACGATCAGATCGGCGCCCACCGTCTTGTAAAGTGGAAGCGATTCGGCGATAAGTTGAGGTAGCAGCATTTGCGCCAGTGTCCGCGACTGGGCCAATGGCGAAGACCTTTCCCGCGCCGCGCTCGTCGCCTGCTGCTCGCTCGCTGCGGTCTTCCCTTTCGGCACGAACACAGAAACGCCAGGAATCATGCGTGAATACTGCGAGGGCCCGTCCGAGCGCTCAGATCTCCAGTGCAGGTTTGTGCTTAGTTCTCCCATAGATTCACAGCTTTCGATAGAGTCCTTGCGGCACAGGCAGGCGCCGCTCTGCTAACACCGTACCCAGAAGAGGAATGTGTGCCTTTGTCAGTTGCTCCTTGATTTGGGCTGCGACCAGACGGCGCGTCTTGTTTGCGGTCAGGATCAGGACGATGCCATCGCAGTTCTGCGCAATTCTCGCCGTCAGCCAGGAGACCGGAGCGCAGCACAAGATGCAAAAGTCAAATCCCTTCATGAAGTCGCGCAGCCGCTCCAGGTCCTGGTCGGTAATCGAATGCAGCCCGGCGCCCCTCGACCAGCTTTGCCAGGGAACGAGCCACAACCGGGATGCCACCGGCCATATGTCTTTGCAATGGTCAGGAGCCTCAACCTGCAAGCGCCTTTGGAGCGGAACCGCATCGCTGCTGGCGTCAATCAGTCCGACGTCGTACTTGCCCTCGCTGGCAAGCGCTTTCGCCAGGTCGATGCACATCGGCGCAGTTTGCGCCAATGGTTCGACCGGAGTGAATCCGACGTTTCGCACCAGCCCAGATTCCTGCTGAAAGAAAAGCTGCTGCATCAAAGCCTGAATCTGCTCGTCGCGCACAGAGACAGCTTGTGGCATCGCTACGCGCGGAATCACAGGCTCATCCGCGGCAAATGGGGCCGCTCTCGCCGCAAGTGGAGCCGCTCGAAGTAGCTCGCCGAATGTACTCATGGGATCACCCTCGGCGTTTTCGCAGGCATAATCAGAACACGCGGGCTGTCCAGATCCGCCGCCGGCAGCCAGGCGAGCACCGGCACTTCCAGCAGTCGCTGCGCTTCGCCTGGGGTACGCACGGTCGAATCGAAATATTCGGCCGCGAACGCAACACCGACGGCGAACATGATGGAGAGGCCGAACGCAAGTACGAAATAAAAAACGACCGAGTGGTTCGGCAACGCCGGGGCACCCGGTGGCTCCACGATCGCCACATTCAGAATTCGTTGCGCGTCCAGCGCGTCCCCAATCCGCGCCTCCTCGCGCTTGTGCCGGTAGAGAAGGTAGGCATCTTCATCCGCCTTTGCGCTGCGAATCAGATCCTGCTGGTCAATCGAGCTTGCCTGCAATTGCTGTGCGGTGCTGCGCAGCGACAAAACTTGCGCCGACGCATCATTCTCCTTCGCCCGCAGACCTTGCAGGTGCACCTCGGCCTTCTCCAGTTCCATGCGCGCCCATTCGTAATTCGGGTCTTTGTCGGTGGTCTCGTCGCGGACAGGCGTGAGCGCTTCGGCCGCGATCGAGGCCTTCGCCTGCTCGATTTGCTGGTCGATTTCCAGCACCGGCCGGTAGGACGGCTGAAAGCGAGTGAGCAGATCAGTGCGTTGCAACTGCAACTCGAGTAAGTGCGTCTTCAATTTCTCCAGCAACTCGGGATTATCGGCCCAGCGCTTCAGAGTGACCGAACGCGAAGGAAACGATTTGATCTGCTCCTTGAGCGATGCAATCGAATGCTCGGTCTCCACTCGATCCTGATCGATCTGCCGGTTGACCGCGTCCGCCTCGCCCAGCCTTTGCAGGGCGATGTCGCGCTCCATCGCGGCCGAAACCACGCCGCTGGCTCGAGTGAAGTTCACGATTTCTGCTTCCGAGTCATGCAAACGCTTCGCGCTCTCCTCCGTCTGCCGGTCGAAAAACTGGATTTCCCCTGAGGGCCGCTGGAGGCTCGTGTGCTTATTCATGTACGCGGTCGAGAGCGCCGTCATGATGCGCGCGCCCCGTTGCGGGTCCGTATCCTTGTAAGACACCTGAATCAGGTTCGACTTCTTGAGCGCTTCCACATCCAGACGCCGACTGAGATTGCGCGCGGCATGCTCAATCTGGGACTCGCGATCGGAGGCAGGAGTTTCCGGAGGAATCAGGCCCGCCATCGTTACAACCTGCTTGAGCAGGTCTTCGTCCCGCAGCAGCTCGACTTCCGAATTCAGCTCCTCTTCGCTGATTTCGGGGCGGCTGACGTCCATCGCGCTCGTCGCCTCCGCCGATGCAACCGAATCAAACCGTCCGCGCCGAAGCAAAACTTTGAAATGCGATTCGTAGCGTGCCGAGAAAAGCGCCAACGCCATCGTCGCCACCAGCACAAGCGCAAATGACCCAATCATGAGCTGAGGTCTCCGGAACAAAGTAGCAGCCAGGTCGCGCGGGGTCAGAATCTGTGTGAGCGAACTGTTGCCCGTGGTTCCGGAGTTCATGGCGCGGGTTGCAGACGATTACGATGGCGGCGGGTGAGACGCCAGTTGGCTGGTAAGCAATCGGTGGCTGCGCTCCTTTTCTCGAGACTCGTTGCTCAAAACTGCAGTGGGTTCATGTACCAGCTCAAAGAGTTGGTCGGAACAAACTTCCTGATTTTCGAAATTCGGCTTTGCGGCACGTAAATAAAGTCCCCAGGCCGAAGGTGCAGGTCTTCCCGCAGATCGCGTGAATCCAGCATTTGTTTCAAGTCCAATACATGGGTCTCCGCGAAGTCAGAAGAGACCCGCCTGAACAGAACCACCTGCGAATGACGTGCCTGCTGGGTCAAGCCTCCCGCAATCGCAATCGCTTCGTTCACGGTCAAATCGCCGCGCAGCTCGTATTTGCCAGGCCGTGCCACTTCCCCCGATGCGAGGAAATAGGGCTTGTCAAAATCTTTCAGTGTCAACGTGATCTCGGGATCACGCAGAAAGCTGCGATAGGCATCCGCCATCGACTGCTGTAGCTGCGGCAGCGTTAGCCCCTCGGCGAAGATCGTGCCGGCGCCCTTCAGCGCCACGAAACCGTCGGGCTGCACCGTCAGGCTTTGATTGAAGTCTGGAGAAAAGGTGAAACTTGCGTCGACCACATCAGATTTCGTAAGCCGGTAAAGCGGATGGCGCTCCCCTCCGAATGCAGGATCTCCCATGCCACCCGCTTTCCCGGGCTGTGTAATCGCGCCGCTTCTGGAACTGCTCTCCCCTGTCCGTTCCGGGCTCTGCGAGCTCTCCGCCGCCGCGTTGCCGGACGACGGAGCAGAGGACCCGGGAGCAGGGGACGAAGCAGTCTCCTGGGCGCGCGTGATCACGGTTAGCTGCAGGCAGAGCAGGCCGGCAGCCATCAAAACGACGTATTTTGCTTTTTCTTTCATTCTCCGTGCTCTCACCGTTGCTCCACGGCAATCGATTCAGCTCGGGCGATTGAGCTGTTTGCACGAAAGTATCGTCAGCTCCGAAGGAGAACAAGACTTGCAAAGTATTGCCTACCGATGTGGAGGGTGAAAAACGACGCAACGATTATGTGACGAAATCGCGAGATGGGCCGTCAGGCGGGTCTTCCCGGGCGTTTGCGAAGATGCTTTCCGACCGTGCTGCCCCGATCCCGGTGCACAAGAGGAGGTCTACGAAGGTAGCAAGAGCACATCCGATTCATCACCAATTTGGTGTGATCGCGCCTACATCCGGTCCCTACGCTTTCGTGCATCATGGGCACTATGAAATCCAGCCTTGTGAGAGCACGCGTCATCCCACCTAACCACTCCGTCCAAGAACAGCCCATATTCCAACCTGCGAAAGGCTCGATGGTGCATGTACTGGTCGCCGATTCCGGTCCGCTGCAATCGCAGTTGCTCACCCGTGCGTTGCGTGCTCGGCGGGAATTTCATGTATCGCCGGTCGCGCTGAATCTATCCGCGCTGGACGATTTTCTGCACTCCAATCCCGCCGACGTGGTCCTGATCGCCGGTAGCCAGCTGCCGGATTGGGGACTGCTGCGCTGGTTGCGGATCGCGCATCCCAAGGTCGCCCCCGTGCTGCTCGCCGAAAATGACGACCGCGAACTGGTCGTCAATGCCCTGCGCGTGGGCGCCAAGGGAATTTTTCTCTTCATGCATGATCCTTTTCATATGCTCTGCAAATGCATCCACTCCGTTTTTCAGGGAGAGATCTGGATCAACAACCAGCAAATGCACTACGTGATGGACGCGCTCTCGGTGGTGCCGACTCTGCGCGTGGTGAATTCAACCGGAAGAGCACTCTTGACGCCGCGTGAAGAACAGGTGGTTGCGCTCGTCTCCGACGGGCTGAGCAATCGTGAAGTCGCGGTCGAACTCGGACTGAGCGAACACACCATCAAGAAATATCTGCTGCGAATTTTCGACAAGGTGGGAATTTCAAGCCGCGTGGAGTTGGTCCTCTATGCCATGTCGCACGGCGAGAACCGGCCCGCGGAATGGATGCCGACCAGCGCGTGAGACGTTTCCATTCTGCCGAGGCTGAGCCTGCCGAGGATACAATGGCAGCATGTCGACGCAGGGTGATCACCCGGTAACCGAGTTCGAGCGCGACGCGCCGATGGACCGTGATCGCTTCCGGCCTGCTGGTCCTCGCGCTCGCGCTGGTGGTGATCTACACGCGCCCAAGCGCTTTTCTCAGCCCAATCGCGCTCGTGGTGTGTCTCGGCGATCGGCCTCGCCGCACTCTTGCTTCAGCTTCGATTTCGCCGGGACCTGCCGGAAGTTCGATCTCCTCTATGGTTGAACATTCTCGGCGTGCTATTCGCCGCGACATCATTGATGGGAGACTACCTGCACCTGACGCGCCCCCTGCTGGATGCCATGGCATTCGGCGCCGTGGGATGTTTCGGAATCAGCGGCACGCTCATTCTGCACGCGCTCCGGCGGCAAGCTCCTCGGAATGCCCAGAATCCCTCCGAGTGAATCTCCTCCGTGTTCTCCTCTGTGTCCTCTGTGGTAACGATTTTTGCGCGCGCCAAGAGAGTCCGCGTCGCCATTAGTAATCAGCCGATCCCGGCTACAATGCCGCTATGCGCATCACGCTATTCGGGGCTTCAGGACTGCTCGGTCAGGAACTCGTGCAGGCCTTGAGCGAGGAGCAACTCACCGCGCTCTCTTCCCGCGACACCGACATACGCGATCAGGCGCGCGTGAGCAGGTAATCCGCGATTCCCGCCCAGACTGGGTCATTCTCGCCGCGGCTTACACCGATGTAGATGGTTGCGAAACGAATCGTGAGCTGGCATTCGCCGTCAACCACCAGGGCGCGGTCAATGTCGCGTCTGCGGCGCGGGCCGCAAGCGCCCGGTTGCTATTCCTAAGTTCGGACTACGTCTTCGACGGCGCAAAGGGATCGCCGTACGAAATCGGGGATACCCGCCATCCCATCAATGTTTATGGCGAAACTAAAGCGCGCGCCGAAGAGCAACTCCTCAGAATTCTGCCGGACGTTTGCATCGTGCGAACCTCCTGGCTATTCGGCCCCGGTGGAAAATGTTTCCCGGCCACAATATTGAAACTAGCCGCGCCAAAAGCAGAGAATGCCATGCCGCAGCTTTCGGTAGTAAACGATCAATACGGCTCGCCGACCTTCGCGCGCGACCTGGCCTCTACGATCGCGCAACTCTGCAAACAAGGGGCGCGTGGCATCGTCCATGCAACGAATTCCGGCGACTGCACCTGGTATGAGTTCGCAAGAGGAAATCGTGCGCATGTCCGGGCTGCCCGCTACGGTTAAACCGGTAACTACCGCCGACTTCCCGCGACCGGCAAAACGGCCCAGCCTACTCGGTCCTTTCGCCCGCAAGCTTGCATGACCTCGGAATTCAGATGCCCCCCTGGCAGGATGCCCTGCAACGGTACCTGACAGCGCTGCGATCCATGAGCGCCTAATCTCGAACTGCCCAAACCGCTCGCCGGGTGCCGCGATTGCCGCGCCTACTATGCCATGCTAGACTCCGCTTCAGGCTGGCTAGCAACGAATTTCCTTCGCCGGCACCCTCACCCAGGAGGTCTTCCGTGAACGTTCTTCGCGTGTCTGTTTTCATTCTTCTCTTAGCCGTGTGCGTCTCCCTCCAGGCAATCGCGCAGAATTCGGCCACCGTTCCCGGCAAGGTCCACCACGTCTCGGGAACGGTCCCGGTCCAGGGTGCGAGCACCGAGCTCTCCGCCGACCGGCCCTATGTCGCGCCTACTCCAATGCCGCAAGTGCATACGCAGCCCAACGGCAACACCTGGACGTTGCAGGCCACGATTCCGGGCGCGGTGATCCACGACATTTCATTCTCAAGCGCGCTTGTCGGTTACGCCGTCGCGGAAGGCGGCCAGATCTGGAAGACGACCAACGGCGGTGCGAAGTGGACGGAGGCGCTGAACCTGGGCTATCCCTACTATTTTTATGGCGTGGACGCGATCAACGCGAAAAACATAGTGGCCTCCGGCTTCTACGACTCGTCAACCTTCTATGGCTTCATTCGCTGGAGCCACGATGGCGGCCAGACGTGGGGCAGTGACATCGTCTTAACCAACACCGGTTGGGTACAGCGCGTCCGCTTTTTGAAAAAGAACGGCTTAATCCTGGATCTGATCAACGGCGCGGAAAACACAGCGCAGTACACCGCCGATGGCGGACGCCGCAGCGACCGATTGGAGCACGGTGGTCGACGATACCGACGGCGGCTGGTTTGGCCTGGAGTTCAGCTTGCTGAAAAATTCGCATGCCCGCGCGAGCGGCGTGGACTTCTGCAGCAGCACGACCGCTGGCGCAGCGTGGAGTTGCAGTCCCGAGCGTCGACTCGGTCTTCGACGGCGAGGTCTTCTTCCTCAACAATGATAAAGACGGCTGGGTCGCCGGCGGCGAGATTTCGCCCAACGTAGAAGGCTGGGTCCACACAACGACCGACGGCGGAGCAACCTGGAGCGGACGCACTCTCGACGGCCCGTGGCCAATCCGCGAAGTTCTATTCCTGAACCGGAAAACGGGCTGGGCCGCCGGCGGCAACATCTACACCGGCGTGGGCGGGATCTACTTCTCAAATGACGGCGGGAACACCTGGTCGCTCGACGTGAACACCGGATCCGAGATGGACGCCTGCGCTGAGAGGACGGTCAAACCCGGCCACCAGATCTGGTGCGCAGGCTACGACGCATCATTTAACGGCCATATCTACACAACGCATGTGAACTAGCACGTGGAGCTGACGGCCGCCAAAGAAGACGAAGGGCACGGCTTCCCGTGCCCGCACGTTCGGCCGACGCTGCTCAGGCCGTAGTATCCAGGCCGCTAATCGGTACCGCGCTGCTGGTCTGAGGAGACTGGTAGACCGGGGGCTCCGTCTGATGATGCCCGCTGAAGGTACCTTCCAGTTGCGCAAATGCCAGCCGCGCGCCCCCCAAATCGCCCGACTGTAGCGCCTGGCCAATGGCGGCAAAATCCGACTCGCGCTGCTTGTTCCCGAATGGATCGCCGCTCTTGAATGGCCCGCTCTCGCCCAGAGCCTGAAGCGCGGCAACATCCTGCTGTGCGTTCGCGGTATTGCCCGAAGCAAGATCCTGACTAAGCTGGCCAACATCGGCCTTGCGTTGCTGATAATACTGCTGCAACTGCTGGTAGATCGAATTCGCGGGTAGCGGTGGGGCCGAAGTCTGAGTGAGCGTGGAAGCCGCCGCTGACACCGCCGATGCGATCGAATCCGATCCCCCTCCGCCACCGTTCTTGAGCGTACTCTCAAGCTGGGCAAAGGCCTGCTGCGCGCCCGCCAGATCGCCCGACTGCAAAGCCTGCCCAATCGCTGTGAAATCCTGCTCACGCACGTTGCCGGCGGCGAATGCATCGCCGTTCGCAAACGGCCCGCTCTGGCCCAGGCTCCGGAGCGTGGCGAAGTCCTGCTGCGCATTGGCGACGTTGCCGGCCGTGAGGTCCTGGCCGAGTTGCGCCACGTCACTGTTGCGCTGTTGAAAGAAGGATTGTAGTTCCTGATAAATGGAGCCGGTGGAAACAGCCGCGATCGACATGAATTTCTCCTTCAAATGTAATTCGTCCGGCGCGAGACTCTCGTGCCCTACAAAGAATTCATCGGCACAGTCCGCGCCAACGTTACAGACCCTGGAGCGACTCTACATCGCAACCTCGATCCACGAAACCAGCGAAGGGGTAGCCACCTGAGTCACCTGGTTACCCTTTGGCCTCCAGCCCGAATTTCGGAGTGACTCTGCCTCGCCAGAAGCCCGTCTGGTTTATCCTTACTCTTCGCTCTTCAGCTCTTCGCGTGTGGGGGGTACATCCTTGAAACGACAATCGCAACTCTGGATCAAGATTCGGCTTCTTCTCATCGTCCTCACATTCATCGGCGGAATCTGCATCGCTCCCGTTCGCGCTCAACAGTTCGATCCCTCGCTGTATCAGGATCTCCACTGGCGCATGATCGGCCCCTTCCGTGCGGGCCGCACCGTCTCCATCTCCGGCATCCCCGGCCATCAAAACGTTTTCTACATGGCCCCAAACAACGGCGGAGTCTGGAAGTCCACCGACTTCGGCCGTACCTGGAACCCAATCTTTGACGACCAGCCCACCGGCTCCATCGGCGCCGTCGCCGTCGCGCCCTCCAATCCCGACATCATTTATGTAGGCAGCGGCGAAGGCCTGCGCCGTCCCGATCTCTCCGTCGGCGACGGCATCTACAAATCAACCGATGCCGGCCGCACCTGGCAACACCTCGGCCTGCGCGACGCCCAGCAAATCGCCTCCATCATCGTCGATCCCAAAGATCCCAACCGCCTCTTCGTCGCCGCCCAAGGCCATCCCTACGGCCCCAACGCCGAGCGCGGCATCTTCCGCTCGCTCGACGGCGGCCAGACCTTCACAAAGGTTCTCTACAAAGACGAGAACGTCGGCGGCATGGATCTGACGTTCGATCCTCGCAACTCGCAGGTAATCTTCGCCAGCATGTGGTCCTCGCGCCGTCCGCCCTGGACGACCGGCGGCGCCTACAACGGCCCCGGCAGCGGTCTCTACAAATCGACCGACGGCGGCAACAACTGGCGTCAACTCACCAAAGGATTGCCCGGCGAAGCCGAAGGCATCGGCCGCATCGGCCAAACCATCTCCCCCAGCGATCCCGAACGCATGTATGCATGGGTTAACGTAACGACGTCCAACGTAACGAAGCCGAATGCAAAGCTAGGCAGCGGCATCTACCGCTCCGACGACGCCGGCGAATCCTGGCAGCAGGTCAACAGCGAAGAGCGCATCTACGGCCGCGGCGACGACTTTGGTTGCGTCCGCGTCGATCCCAGAAACAAAGACGTCATTTACGTGGCCAACACGTCCACCTACCGTTCCACCGACGCCGGCAAAAATTTCACCGCCATCAAGGGCGCGCCCGGCGGCGACGACTATCACACCATCTGGATCAATCCCGAAAATCCCGACATCATCGCCATCGCCGTCGACCAGGGCGCAACCATCAGCGTGAACGGCGGCAGACACTGGAGCAGTTGGTATAACCAGCCGACAGCGCAGTTCTATCACGTGATCACCGACAACCAGTTTCCCTATTGGGTCTACGGTGGGCAGCAGGAAAGCGGCTCGGTCGGCACCGCCAGCCGCAGCGACTTCGGCGAAATCACTTTTCGCGACTGGACCACTCTCGGCGTAGAAGAATACGGCTACGTCGCGCCCGATCCGCTGCATCCGAATCTGATCTACGGCGGCAAAGTTACCGTGTTCGACCGCAACACCGGCCAGACGCGCGAGGTTGGCCCAGTAGTCCTCCGCACCGGCCAGTACCGCTTCAACCGCACCGCGCCGCTGATTTTCTCGCCCGTCGATCAGCACGCGCTCTATCTGGGTTCGAACGTCTTGTTCGTGACGCGCGATGGCGGCAACAGCTGGCAAATCATCAGCCCAGACCTGACGCGCGATCTAACAAAAGACGACGCCGGCGTCCCTCCATCGCTAGGCGCGTTCGTTGACGACGACCCCGCCAAAGGCAAGCATCGCGGCGTGATTTATTCCATCGCACCCTCGCCCAAAGACGCCAACCTGATCTGGGTCGGCACCGACGACGGCCTGATTCAAGTAACTCATGACGCCGGCAAGAACTGGCAAAACGTAACTCCGCCTGATCTGACGCCCTGGAGCAAGGTAGCGCAGATGGACGCGTCGCACTTCGATACCGCAACCGCCTACGCCGCAGTCAATCGTTTCCGCCTCGACGACCTGCATCCATATATCTACCGCACCCACGACGGCGGCAAGACCTGGCAGAAGATCGTGACCGGCCTGCCCGATAACGAACCGGTCAACACCGTCCGCGAAGACCCCGAACGCAAAGGACTGCTCTTCGCCGGAACCGAGCGCAGCGTCTATGTTTCATTCGACGACGGCGACCACTGGCAATCGCTCAAGCTGAATCTGCCGCCCACTTCGATTCGTGACCTGGTCGTCCACAACGACGACGTGGTAGTAGGCACGCACGGCCGGTCGTTCTGGATTTTGGACAACATCACGCCGCTGCGCCAGCTCGACGCGAAGATTGCCGCAGAGCCCCGCCCACTTGTTCAAGCCGCCGTTGACCTATCGCCTGCGCCGCGACAACAATCCCGACACGCCGCTTCCACCCGAAGAGCCCGCCGGCCAGAATCCGCCCGATGGCGCAATGATCGACTACTGGCTCAAGGACGCGACTCCCGCAGTCGTCATTGAAATCTAGATGCAAGCGGCAAGCTAGTACGCCGCTTCTCCAGCACGGACAAGCCCGAGCCGATTAATCCCAAAGACTTCAACGTCCCGATGTACTGGGTGCGCCCGCCGCGAATACTGTCTGCCGCACCCGGCATGCACCGCTTCGTCTGGGACCTGACCTATCCAGTTCCCGACCTGCTCAGTCGCGACTTCCCGATCTCCGCGATCCCTCACGACACTCCGCTCTACCCGGAGGGCGCCAAGGTTTTGCCGGGCAAGTACAGCTTGGAGCTAACGGCCGATGGCAAAACCTACACGCAGCCCCTCGAAATCCACATGGACCCGCGCGTGAAAACCTTGCCCGAGAGACCTCCGCCGCCAGTTCGACCTCGACCGCAAAATCGCCGACGCCCTCCACCGCGACCATGAAGCCCTGCAACAGGTGCGCAGCCTGCGCTCGCAACTGAAAGCCGCGAGCGCGAAGAATCCGCCATCCCCGCTGGCTGAATCCATCAAGAGTCTCGACGCCAAAGCCGCGGCCATCGAAGGCAGCGAAGGCGGCTATGGCTCTCGCTTCCTGAGCACGCCCGAAGGCCGCAGCCTGGCCCGCCTCAATGGAGGCCTGGGCACGATGCTAGCCCAACTCGATACCGCCGACGCCGCCCCCACCACGCAGGAGGTCTCAATGTTCGGAGAAGTGGAAAAGGCGCTCGATGAACAGTTGGCAGCGTGGTCTCAACTCAAATCAAAAGATGTTCCGCAACTGAATGAGGAGCTGAAGAAAGCCGGCCAGCCCGCCGATCGATCTGCAAAAACCAATCCCAGCCGATCCCGCCGCAGTCAACTCGCAAGACCGGGATCAGAACGAGGAATAGGTTTCGAATCACCCGCGCAGATCCGTGTCCTATCCGCGGAAAAGAAGTTTCCAGAACTTCTGCGATTTGTATTGACTTAGGCCGGAGGGCCCAGGGCTTCGCCGAAAATGACGTGAGCGTCGCGTCGTCCCCGCATTTCCCGGCCTTCAGCCTCCCGTTGATCATGACGATGGAAGCCGCGCCGGAGATGAGCCAATGTCATTGATCTACTCGAAAAGCAAAACTCTAAAAAGGGGATCAAATGAGAAATGTAGTCTTCGCCATCAACCTTACCCTTGACGGCTGCTGCGACCACACCAAACACGTTCCTGATGAAGCGGCAATGGAACACTACACGCGCCTCTTGCGAGAGGATGCTGGCCTGCTCGTCTATGGGCGTAAAACCTACCAATTGATGGTTCCTTATTGGCCTGATATCGCAAAAAACCAGTCCGAGACAAAGGAGGGGAACGAATTTGCCCTGGCATTTGATTCCCTCGAAAAGATTGTTTTTTCACGATCATTGGACCGCGTTGAAGATAAAAATACGAGAATCGTTCGCTCGAACCTTCGCGACGAAATACTTAGATTGAAGCAAGAACCGGGCAAAAATATTTGGGTCGGCGGTGTAGATCTTCCTTCACAACTGATGGAGCTTGGCCTGATTGACGAATATCGTGTGGCCATTTCGCCAGTCATCGTTGGGAAAGGAAGACGGTTGTTTGATGGTGTCAATCTGCCGGAGAACCTACAACTGAAACTTGTCGAATCGAAGATTTCTAAATCAGGAGGTGTTGCGCTTCATTACTTGAAAGAGTGACGGAGAAACCTGGGGGTGGTCCACCTTAGCGATTTTTGCTTGCACCGTTGCCATTGAGGGCGACCCGTCCTTGCGTTTTTTGCAAGAGGCGGGTGGGCCACTTCTCAGGCCTCGAACCCGTAATAACTGGGGGTGCGCCACTTCTCACGCTTTTTGAGAAGTGGCCCGGCAATACCGTCGGCAGCGGAGGTTTTGCCCCTACACAATTGGCGGCCGTGGGAACCGAGGCGTTGGCAGCCAAACGGCTACCACTACCTACGCCCACCCAAGATGCAGTCGATTTGCCGAAGATGGTTCAAGTCGTGTGCCGCTTCCATGCGGACGAACTCCTCGACCGTTTGCCGACCGCGCACCTCGTGGACCCCATAGCACTCCACCCACCGTGCGCGCGGGACCGACTCCAATAGTCGCAGGTTGCTCTCGCGCAGCGTCCGAAAGACCGCTGCCGAAAGGCTCGCATCTTGCTGCGCCTAACCCAAGCGCTCCTAAACCATTAGTGTCCAATGGCACACAATTCACTTGACTCATGGTGTCCAATGGAGTACAAGAGAATTGTGCAGACGGTTGTCGAAACGCCTACTTACCTCGCGATTGCCAACAGGCTCTTTAGCGAGGAGGAGCGTGCTGACATCGTGGCACTGGTTGCGGCTGACCCGGAGCGTGGAGACGTGATCCGTGGAACGGGCGGGTTTCGAAAGGTCCGAGTCGCACGCAAAAGGTCCAAGTCGCACGCAAAGGGATGGGGAAAAGCGGCGGGGCCCGGGTTGTGTATATCTGGCGCAACCAGAGATTTCCGGTTTTTCTCATTGCGGTTTTTCCGAAGAATGAGAAAGAAAATCTGTCCATGGCAGAGCGCAACACACTCAGGAAACGGGCCGATAGCATTTTTGAGGGCATTTTCTGAACCCAGGGAGATAGCATGAAAACGCAATTCGCGCAGATGATGAATGGCCTGAACGACGTTGAGGCTTTCCTTGCTGGGGAGCAAGAAGGATTCAAGGCGCATGTGCCCGAGGAGGTTGACGTGAAAGCGATCCGAAATCGCCTTGGCATGACACAAGCCAGATTCTCCAACACGTTCGGATTCAGCCTTGACGCTATCAAGCACTGGGAGGGCGGGCGAAGGAGCCCAGAAGCTCCGGCTCGCACTTTGCTCACTGTCATCGACAAGAATCCCGCTGCCGTGCTCACTGCGCTGAATCCCGCCGCGTTCGCCGCTGCTGTCGGCTCTTCTACGCCCACGGCTGTCCGCCTCAGGGACGATAAAAAGCGTCAGACATTTGGCGGCGGCAAACGGAAGACTGGTTTTGCCGCAGGCGGGAAGAGAATCGCGAGGTGAAAAAGAACATCCCCGCCCTACCACTACATGCACCCACCCAAGGTGCGGTCGATCTGCCGAAGATGGTTCAAGTCGTGGGCCGCTTCCAGGCGCACGAACTCCTCGACCGTCTGCCGTCCGCGTACCTCGTGGGAAAATACGGGGACGGAAAATACGGGGACAGACAGGACGTTCACCGGTTTTTGCCGGATGCCGCGAGCGTATCAGACCAAAACCTTTTTCATCACAATCAGCCAGTGCGCGCCGTCACAGACTTCTAATCTGCCGCATGCAACAATCGAGCTCTGAATGGGGCAGCTCCGAGGTGCGTCCGCCAACCAGGACGGTTCTCGAAGCTGCCCCAAAACTATTTTCAGCCCGGGTTTAGGGGCTAACTCTTTATTCTTGAATACTTTGAGTGTAAGTACATATTTATCAACACTTTAACTAAAAATGATAGGGGGGAGGGGGTACACATTTTGCTGAATTTCGCCAACAAATTCAACAGAATCAAACACTTCCCGCAAAAAAGAGAATGTCGCAAAAGCGTCGAAATCTACGCAGGGAATTCGTGGAGCACGTACTCCATCGCAGCCTCTCGCGAAGCAATGCGTCCTTCGAGCTGCGCGTCCTCGACCGCGTCCAGAATTTCCGTGAACCGCGGCCCCGGCTCATACCCGGCCGCAATCAAATCGTTGCCCGTAACCAGCGGCTGCGGACGCATCGCCTCCGGCGCCATCGACTGCAATCGCTCTCGCGCATATTCGTATCCGGAGAGAATCCCGTTGCTCGAGAGCACATCCATGCGATGCAGTTCCAGGTGCTCATCAAATTGCGGCAGCCGAAGAAATTTCTTGAGCGTCGATTCGTTCATCTGCCGCACCTGAGCAAAGCGCATGTGATGGTCGACCAGCGCCAGAATCTGTTCCGTCTCGTCGTTCGAAAATCGCAAGCGGCGGCAAATTTCGGCAGCCATCTTCACGCCGACGTCGACATGCCCGTCGAATCGAATGCGATCCGGCGCAACCCGAAACGTGGCCGGCTTGCCCACATCATGCAGCAGCGCTCCCCATGTCAGCGTCTTCGACGAGCCCGCCGGCAATTTTTCAAGCAGGAGCAATGTATGTACAAAAACGTCCCCCTCGGGATGAAACTGCGGAGGCTGCTCCACGCCCTTCATCGCCGAAATCTCGGGCAAAACTTCGCGCAGCAACCCGCTCTCATCAAGCAGCAAAAATGCGCGTCGCGCGCTGCCTTCAGTGAGCATCTTGGTCAGCTCTTCGCGCACCCGCTCCTGCGAGACCTGATGAATCTGCGGCGCCAGTTGCTGGATCGCCGAGAAAGTCGCCGGATCGATCCTGTAATCAAACCGCGCCGCGAAACGCACAGCCCGCAACATGCGCAGCTTGTCTTCCGCAAACCGTCGCGAAGGCTCTCCGATAGCGCGAACGATGCCAGCCTTCAGGTCCTCGCGTCCCCCGACGAAATCGAGCACGTTATCCTTCGTCGCGTCGGACACCAGCGGATCAAGCAACATGCCGTTGATAGTGAAATCGCGCCGCTGCACATCCTCGCGAGGATCCTTGGTGAATCGCACCTCATCGGGATGTCGCCCATCGGAGTAGCCGATGTCGCAACGAAAGGTCGCGACTTCAACAGCCGTTGCCTTTCCTCCCTGTTCCTCTGTGTCCTCCGTGGTTGCCGGTTTCTCCGGAACCAGCACCACCCCAAACTGCACCCCGACAGCAAAGGTTCGAGGAAAGATCTGCATGACCTGCTGCGGAGTTGCGTCGGTAGCGACGTCGTAATCAGCAGGCTCGCGGCCCAGCAGCAAGTCGCGGACGCATCCGCCTGCGAAATAGGCCTGATACCCGCGCTCGCGCAGTGCGCGCACGATATTGGTAGCGTGTTGTTTGGCAGTACTCAAGAAGCACTCGCACCAATCGGCTAGACTGGGAGAAACAAGCTAAAAGCTAGCGGCTGGAAGCTAGCAGCTGCACACCAATTATGCCCGACGCCATCATCCTCGGCATCGAAAGCTCCTGCGACGAAACAGGCGCAGCCGTGGTGCGCGCGGGAGAGCAGATTCTCTCGAACGTCGTGGCCTCGCAAATCGCCACCCATCAGCCTTATGGCGGAGTTGTGCCCGAACTCGCCTCCCGCGAGCATTTGCACGCCATCATTCCAGTCGTGCGCCAATCGCTCGCTGAGGCTGGACACACTTACGACTCCATCGATGCCATCGCCGTCACGCAAGGTCCGGGTTTAGCAGGCGCGTTGCTGGTCGGCATCAGCTTCGCCAAGGCGCTTTCGTTTGCACTCGGCAAACCGCTGATAGCGGTCAACCATCTTGAAGGCCACGTGCACGCTGTACTGCTAGAGCAGCGACAGGCCGAAAATCCTGAGCTGGAATTCCCGGTTCTCGCCCTCGTCGTTTCGGGAGGCCACACGCATCTCTATCTCGCCGAGGTCGACAAGAATCTTTGGACCTACGCCGAGATCGGCCACACCCGCGACGACGCCGCCGGCGAAGCCTTCGACAAAGTCGCCAAACTCCTCGCGCTCGGATATCCCGGAGGTCCCATCATTGATCGGCTCGCTCCGCGCGGCGATCCACACGCCGTCAAATTCCAGATTGCGCAAATCAAGCATCGCGATCGCAACGACCGCAGTATGCACACTTCATCGTCGGACGCTCGTCCACGTTTTGATTTTTCCTACAGCGGAATCAAGACGGCAGTTTTGCGCTACGTTGAAACCGAGCGACTACAGCCGGCGATCGAGGCGGCGGCGAAAATCTCTACAGGAGATCGTTAATCCCACCTTGGACGACTATCTGCGCCTGTGCGATCGCCAGACGCTCAATCTGGTGGCGTCATTCCAGCGCGCCATGGTGAACGACCTCGTAACCAAGACGCTGGCTGCCGCGCGCGAATATGAGGTTCGCACGCTCTTCGTCAGCGGCGGCGTAGCCGCGAACCGCGAACTGCGCGCCACCTTTCAGCGCGAAGCGGAGATGCAAGGCCTTCCCGTTTTCTTCCCTTCGCGGCCTCTTTCCACCGACAATGCGGCGATGATCGCCGCCGCTGCCTTTCCAAAATTTCTGCGCCAGGAATTTGCTCCGATCGATTTCTCCGCCGAAGCGAGCCTGCCCTTGCGCTAGAAAGCCGCTTCGCAGCGCCGCAGAAATGCGTCCGGAACAGCCTTGGCTGAGACAACGGCAGAAGAATTTCGAAGAACTGAGAGCTGAATTTCGAGGAACTGGGACCTGACACGTGGGACCCGAATGAAATCTTACTTTGTTATTCCCGCGCGCTTCCGCAACTCGCCCAGGAGCGCAACGGCCGCATTGTAGTAGGTCTTGTCGGGATCTGACGTGTCGGCCCAAACCGCTTCGTACACAATCTTCGCTGCGTCTTTCGGCTCCATATGCAGAGCGGCTTCCATGCGACCAACCATCTGTCGCATCTCTCCATAGCAGGAGTGGCAGATCGCGGCCGGCTCGACCGAGGTGCCATCATGGTTCTGATCGAGCGCGCAACGGAATGTCGCAGCGGGCACCTGCGGCTGAGACGCGTAAATCTGGGATTTGAGTTCCCGCAACCGCTCTCGCTCTTCGGCCAGGAGCTTCGCTGCCTCCGAGTGGGACGCTGCTGAGGATGAAACTGAAGCAGAAGCCGGACGTCCGTTGCCATTCGCCGACAAACGTTCTTTCGACTTGCAAATCGGGCACGCGTCCATGTCGGAGGGATAGTAAGCGCGACATTTCGCGCAAGGCATGCCATAGCCAATGCCGCGGCTGGCTCCGGGCTCGAAGGCCGGCGCGACGGAACTCGACATCAATCCGGGAGCGGAAAAGGACGTCGCGACAACGTCGGGATTGACCACTTTCTGCCGAGCTTGTTTGACTCCGGTGCTTTCCATGGATTCCATCCGAGAGCGGGTGGCGACCGCTTTGAGGCTATTCTAGGATCGTTTTGTCGCCGAAGCGATGCACGACAGTGCACCTGCCCCGGTAACCGCGATTCGCGCGCATCCGGCCAGAGCCCGAAAAAGAACTACTTCGTGGTCGTAATCATGCGAGCCGCTTCCTGCATGCGCGCCCGATAAAGGTTCTCTTGAGGATCAAGTCGCGATGCGATTTCCAACTCGCCCAGCGCTTCTTCGTAACGATTCAGTGCCATGAGGCACGCGGCCAGCGAATAGTGATTCTGCCCGTTCGGCTGCAGCCGCAAAGCTTCTCGAAATTCTTTTTCCGCCTCTGTCAATTGCTGCGTATTCACCAGCGCCGTCCCCAAATAATGATGGCCGAGGGCCGATTCCGGATTGAGCGATACTGCTTTGCGCAGCACTTCCACCGCCTCTTCATCCTGTCCAGTCAGCAGCAGAGCCTGGCCGAGCACGCGATATTCGGCTGCGCCCGCGGGATTTTGAGCGATGGCCGCGTGCAACTCGCGGATCGCCGACGGATAGTCGCGCTTTGACATATAGGCGCGCGCCAGACAATTGTGTCCGCCTTCCCAGTCCGGTAACTGCCGATAGAGTGCTTTGAATTCCACGATCGCTTTGTCGAAATCTTCTTTGTCGCAAAGCGTGTTGCCCAAGTTGCTGCGAACGCTCGCCTCGTCCGGCTTCAACCGAAGCGCCGTCTGGAATTCAACTGCGGCCTCATCCAGTTTTCCTTCATCGCGCAACACTACGCCGAGATTGCTGTGCGCCTCCCAGAAGTCGGGACGCAGCGTAAGCGCGTGATGATAGGCAATCGCCGCGCGCCGCAAGTCTCCTTTGTCGCGTTGCGTGATGCCCATGTCAAAGTACACGTCGGCGTTGTCAGGTTCACGCTCCAACGATTTCTCGTAGGCGTTCAGCGCGGCCTCATAGTGGCCGTCGGCGTAATGCGCAAGGCCAAGGAAGCGGTAAGCCTCGGCATTTTCGGGATCGATACTGAGCGCCGTGCGTGCCTCGGCCAGCGCATTGTCGGAGTCGTCGCTGCGGTAGAAATAATATGAGAGTTCGCCATGAGTTTCGGCAAAACCGGGCATCAGGTTCACGGAATCCGAAAAGGCGTCGAACGACTCATCCAGCCGATCCTCGCGCCGCAGGACTGTGCCCAGCACAAAAAGCAGCACGGCGTTATGTGGATCGTTCTCGAGCAGGGCGTGCAGTTTTTCTTCCGCCGCGGCGAAATTTTTCGCGTGAACAAGAGCCGCAATTTCAGCAGCGGCATCGGCGCATTTGCAGGAAGGTACAGTCGCAGATGCGGCACCGGATTGTTGCCGAGCGGCCGAGCCGGTCAGCTTCTGATGTGCAGTGCCAGTGCCCACAAGAAAATGAATCAGGCTCGCATCAGCGCCGCCCTTTTCAAGAGTTCGCACGCACGATGGCGCGATATGGCAAGCCAGCTTGAAGTTGTCGCCTGCCAGCCGCAGAATGCGGGCGTTCGAAATTCCCGCTGCGAGCCAAAGAGAGATTTCGTCAATTCCTGCACAAGCCGGGGACGACTTTTGTGAAGACAGTGCCGCGACCGGTGCCGATTCTGAAGGAGCGGATTCGCTAGACGTGCCTGCAGCGGATAAATCGGACGATGCATTGGAAGATGGGCCAGAAGAAGCTGACTCAGAGAATGATGACGCGACCAAACGCCCGTGAGAAGAAACTGTTCCGGAGGTTCCCTGCTCCGCCAACGATGATCCTGCCATCGGTAGAGCACTGAAAAGAAGCAGCAGCCCGCTTACCCAACAACGTTTCACGAGACCTCCGGCGTCCAGAGCGGCTTCTGAGCGCAAGCTGCCCTCAGCTCAAAAATAGCCCGCCCGCGCAACACTCGATAGGTCACGGAAGTAATTGTTAGAACATGGCCAGATGGCCAAGCCAGGCACGGACCGCAAGACTCCTTCCGCTCGATTGCGCTACACTAAACAAAGAGCGTTGCTGCCCATCGCTGGACAGCCCCAGGAGGTCTTATGGAAGGTCTGTTCCAACCCATGCACCTGCTCGTGATCTTCTTTATTGCCCTGCTGGTCTTCGGCCCCAAGAAGCTGCCTGAGCTTGGCAAAGGCATCGGCGAGGGGTTCCGGGCATTGCGCGATGGGATGAAAGAGGGTGCAACCGCCAAACCCGCCCCAGTTGAAGCAAAGGCCGAAGCAAAGCCGGAAGAGAAATCCTGAGTCCCTCCTGCAATTGCCGCATGCTTTGCTCGCGCCGGTAGATGAAAAAAGTTAGGCCGCGCGGGGTATAATTTCAGCATCCAAAATTGATTAGCGGTAATGTGACGGCTAGAGTTCGTGTCCACTTCCAACGCTGTCACTGCGGTTCTGTTGTCCAATCCATAAAGAGTTGATGTCTTACTTTGCGGTTCAATTCATCGAGGAGAATTTCTGTGCGTAGCCAATTCGCAGTAGGCCTTCTTTTTCTATTTGCACTTCCGGCGCTTGCCGACCAGGTCGTCATGAAGAACGGCGACAAGCTAACCGGATCAATCACCAAATCCGATGGCAAAACGCTCGTGCTCAAAACAGATTATGCAGGCGATTTGACCATCAAATTCGACGAGATCCAATCTCTCAGTTCGACTGGCGACCTGAACGTGACAGCGGGCGGCAAAACGGCGGTTGGCCCGGTCGCAACGAGCGGTGCCAATGTAATCGTAACCACCAAGGCCGCCGGCGTCGGTTGAGGCCCCGCTCTCGTCTGTAACGGTGATGCGCAGTCCGGCCGAAGAAGCCGCCTATCAGAAGACTTTGCATCCCAGCTGGGGAGAAGGCTGGGCGGGTGGCGTCAATCTGGGCTTCGGAGTGACGACGGGAAACAGCGAAACCAAAAATTTGAACGTTGCATTGAATGCCGTGCGCACGGGAGCGCACGACAAACTCACTCTTTATGAGAACTCGGTCTATGCTGTGAACGACAAAGTTGTGGCGCCCGCGACCGGGCCGCAAACCACCGCCGACTCCAACAGCGGCGGCGCTCGCTACGACCGCGATTTCATCCCGCGAGCCTTCGGTTTTGGAAGCGCTGACTTCTTCTCCAATTCGCTGCAAGACCTGGATCTGCGATACATTCTGGGCGGCGGCATCGGCTTTCACGCGATCAAGAATGCCTATACCATGCTCGACATCCTGGTCGGCGGCAACTACACGCATGAAAGCTACAGCGAAGTTGCGAGCCCCAATCCGCCTCCGGCTACCTATTCCTATTCCCAAAGCCTGGCCGCATTGACTCTCGGTGACGCATTCACGCATAAGCTCGGCAAGAGCACGGTGGTCACACAGGCTTTCATGTTCTATCCCGACCTGAGCGACACGTCGCAATATCGTTTCACATTCAACTTGGGAACGGTCACCAAACTTAACAAGTGGCTGGGATGGCAGAACTCCGTGACTGACGTATTCGTCAGTAATCCTCCGATCGCTGTACCGCGCATTGAGAGAAACGATCTGCAGATTTCGACGGGCTTGAATATTGCGTTCAAGCACTGACGAAAGCGTGCTGGCGGCGAATCGGGCGATGGGACCCGTTTCTCTTGCTTGGCGCCTCCCAGGGCGGTCCGCCCGGGGGGGCGGGAGGGTTACAGGCGCTGCGGTCTAGTCTGACTGCTGCAAACTGCTGCTATCCTATCCCGCGTGCCACGCACTTTCCTTATCGACACCGACACCGCTTCCGACGACGCGGTTGCACTGATCATGGCGCTGCGCGTGCCGGATGTTCGCGTTGCCGCCATCACGACCGTCGCGGGGAATGTTCCGGTGGAGCAAGCGACGCGCAATGCTCTCTATACGGTCGAACTTTGCGCTGAGAATTTGCGCGAGAAAGTCCCCGTCTATATGGGAGCCTCCAAGCCGCTTCTCCGCACCTATCAGAACGCGACCTGGTTCCACGGGCGCGACGGACTCGGCGATCACAACTATCCCGCTGCGCGCCAAGCTCCTGAAAGCACGCATGCGGTCGATGCCATTGTCGCAACCATCGAAGCGAATCCCGGCATCGTTCTCGTGACGCTCGGCCCGCTTACGAACATTGCGCTGGCACTGGCAATGAAGCCGCAAATTGCTGGCCAGGTCAGCCGCTGCGTCATCATGGGCGGAGCGCCCTGCTGCGAAGGCAACATCACGCCGGCCGCCGAATACAACATCTACGTTGATCCGGAAGCCGCCCGCATGGTCATGCGCAGTGGGTTGCCTGTCGAACTCGTGGGCTGGCATCTTTGCCGGGGCGGCGCGATTCTCGACGACAGAGATATTGAGCGCATCCTGGCTTTCAACACGGAGCGGGCGAAGTTCGCCATCGAGTGCAACAGCCACGCGCGCCACGCGCTCAAAGTCCAAACCGGGGAAGACGGAATCTGCCTGCCCGACCCGGTGGCCATGGCGCTGGCGCTCGACCCCACAATTGGTATCGACTGGAGCGACCACTACGTCGACGTGGAAACCGAGAGTGAACTGACGCGTGGCATGACAGTGGTCGACCGCCTGAACGTGGCCGACGACGAAAGAAACAAGTCGGTCTGGGCGCCGGTGCTCGCTGCCGGTGGCAAAACTCGCGTCTACTGGACCATCGAGAATCAACGCTGGAAACAAGCGCTCGACGCCGCTCTACGCTGACCAGGGAAACCCACACCCACGGAGGACACAGAGGGTCACGGAGAAAACCTGAGTTGATCTGCTCGCCGGACCTTTTGAAACCAAGATGGGGACCAAGTGCACTCTGCTATATTGGCCTCCACCGGAGGTGATTCCAATGTCCCGCATCGTCCGTTGTGGCCTCATCCAAGCCAGCAACGCCGCCCCCGCCTCACGCGCGCTCAAGGAAATCAAGAAGGCCATGATCGACAAGCATCTGAAACTCATCGACCAGGCTGCCAAAAAGAAAGTCAAGATTCTCTGTCTCCAGGAACTTTTCTACGGCCCGTACTTCTGCGCCGAGCAGGACACGCGCTGGTACGACCTGACCGAGCGCGTCCCCGGAGGCCCGACCACCGAACTCATGCAAAAGATCGCCGCCAAATATGGCATGGTCATCGTCGTGCCCGTCTACGAAGAGCACATGCCGGGCGTCTACTTCAATACCGCAGCGGTCATCGACGCCGACGGCAAGTATCTGGGCAAATATCGCAAGCACCACATCCCGCACGTTCACCCCGGTTTCTGGGAGAAGTTCTACTTCACTCCTGGAGACCTCGGTTATCCGGTATTTACAACTAAGTACGCACGCGTTGGTGTGTACATCTGCTATGACCGGCACTTTCCGGAAGGCGCGCGCATTCTGGGCCTCAACGGCGCGGAGATTGTTTTCAATCCTTCCGCTACGGTCGCGGGGTTATCGGAATATCTATGGGAACTGGAACAGCCTGCCCATGCCGCCGCCAATGGATACTTCGTCGGCGCCATCAATCGTGTGGGCCGCGAAAAACCATGGAACATCGGCGAATTCTACGGCAAGAGTTATTTCTGCGATCCGCGCGGCAAGATTTTCGCACAGGCCAGCCGCAACAAAGATGAAGTGCTGGTCGCTGATGTCGACTTCGGCATGATTGAGGAAGTAAGAAGAGTGTGGCAGTTCTACCGCGACCGCCGTCCGGAAACGTACCACGCGTTAACCGAACAATCCGTGACCGCGGCGGCGGACTGATTCCTGACAACTCGACATGCCCCAAATCTCAACCCGCATCGAGTCCAGTCCGCTCTACAACAAAGACCTGGCTCCCACCACTACCGATCGCCGCACCTGGGGAACGTACAGCTACGCCGCGCTCTGGGTCTCGATGTCGGTCAACATTCTCACCTACATGCTGGCTGCCAGTTTGATTCAGGGCGGAATGAACTGGAAGCAAGCTGTAGCCACCGTCTTCCTCGGCAATACGATCGTGCTGATCCCGATGCTCTTGAACTCGCATCCGGGCGCGCGTTACGGCGTTCCGTTCCCGGTGTTGGCGCGCGCTTCTTTCGGAGTGCTCGGAGCGAATTTCGCCGCGGTCTTGCGGGCGCTCGTCGCCTGCGGATGGTTCGGCATTCAAACCTGGATTGGCGGCGAAGCTATCAATACGCTGATCACTACGCTCGCACCTGCATGGGCGCAAGTCGCGCACGGTACGGCGATTTGTTTCCTCGCGTTCTGGCTGATCAACCTGGCTGTCATCCTTCGAGGCATCGAATACATTCGCATTCTGCAAGGAATCAGCGCACCGGTTCTGCTGGCGGTCGGGCTCTTGCTGCTGGCATGGGCGTACAAGTCGGCGGGCGGATTTGGCCCGATGCTGTCGGCGCCGTCGCGCTTCGCCAGCTTTCCGGATTTTCTGAAATTCCTCATTCCCGCGCTGGATGGCACGGTCGGGTTCTGGGCCACGGTGTCGCTGAACATTCCGGACTTCACGCGTTTCGCGCGCAGCCAGCGGCAACAGATCATTGGGCAGGCGCTCGGCCTGCCGACCACCATGACGCTCTATTCGCTGATTGGGATTCTGGTCACCTCGGCAACTGTTGTGATCTACGGCACCGCGATCTGGGATCCCGTACAACTGCTCAGCCGCTTTCATTCGCCCGTGGCGGTGGTGATTTCGTTGCTGGCGATCCTGCTGGCGACGCTCAACGTAAATATCGGCGCCAACGTAGTTTCGCCGGCCAATGATTTCTCGAATCTGTGGCCGCGCAAAATCAGCTTCCGAACGGGCGGGATTATCACGTGCTTCATGGGAATCGCGCTGATGCCGTGGAAACTGCTATCCAGTTACAGCACTTTCATCTTCGGGTGGCTCGGCGGTTATGCAGCGTTCCTCGGGCCGGTGGCCGGCATCATGATCTGCGATTACTTCGTCATCCGCAGGCGCGTGCTCGTTTTGGACGACTTGTATCTACGGGGAGGCGTGTATGAATATTCGGGAGGCTTCAACTGGCGAGCGGTCACCGCTCTGTTGGTTGGAGCCGGCATGGCGCTGGTGGGGCTAGTGATTCCGTCCGTGCGAGTTCTGTATGACTACTCCTGGTTCGTGGGATTTGCGGTGTCGTTCGTCGCGTACTATGCGCTCATGGCATAGTTGCCCGCCTCGCGGACTTGGTATAGCTTTGGATATGTGAGGTGCGGCCATGTCGAGTGAAGCTGGGAAATATCTGAAGTTCGGAGGCGTCACGGTTCTTATACTGTGCTCGCTCGGCTACCTCGCCTACACCGGCGTGCAGGACAGCAAGAGTTACTACGTCACTATCAAAGAACTGAACGGCATGGGCAAAGAGGCCTACTCCAAGCGTCTGCGGGTAGCTGGAAACGTGGTGCCGGGCTCGATCAAGCGCTCGGGAACCCGCGTCGACTTCATGTTGAAGGAAAATGAGCTGACGCTTCCTGTTTCGTACACGGGAACCGAGGCTCCCCCCGACACTTTTAAAGATGACGCGCAAGCCCTCGCCGACGGTAGCTTCGGACGCGATGGCGTCTTCCATGCCAAGCAACTCCAGGCCAAGTGCGCCTCGAAGTACGCGCCGAAGCAGGGTCAGCCTGGAACTCCAGCCGCCGAGCCTGCCAAGAGCATGTCGCAAAATCAGAGTTCGAACTCCGGCGCCATATCGAACTAGAGTTCAGAACGAGTGCAAATTAGAATCCTAGCCATTGACTGACAACGCTCCTGTCATCACCGTTACCAACCTGATCAAGCAGTTCGGCCGCTTCGCAGCTTTGCGCGGAGTGACCGCCGAATTCGCTGCGGGCAACCTGTACGCCATCCTCGGCGACAACGGCGCGGGCAAGACCACGCTGCTGCGCACGCTCGCCGGCCTGAACCAGCCTTCGAGCGGGCAGGTCAAGATTCTTGGCGCCGCCAAATTTCGGCACGTTTGCCGCGAGGTTGGCTACATGGCGCATCCGTCTCTGCTCTATGACGAAATGAGCGGTATGGAAAATCTTGCTTACTTTGAGCGGCTTTACGGAATTCAGGATGGGGTCCCGGACAAAAAGACCAGCGGAAATCGCAGCGCCGAAGTCATCCGCGCGGTCGGCCTCGATCCTGATCTCGCGCGTCCCGTGGGCCAATATTCGCAGGGCATGCGGCAGCGCATGTCGCTCGCACGCGCGCTGCTCAACGATCCGAAGATACTGCTGCTCGACGAGCCTTTCTCGAATGTCGACCTCCGCTCCGCTCGCGATATGGTTCGTCTGCTTGCAGGCCTGCGCGATCAGGGCAAGACCATCTTCGTGGTCACCCACCAGGCTGCATTGCTCGATGGCTCCGCCGATGAATTCATCTGGATGGCGGCGGGGAAGATCGTCGCGCGCACCCGCGAATTTGGTCCCCAAGAATCGGGGCCAAGCTCGCCGGACGCCCGGTCTTCGGAGTTGCCGGGGACTACGAGATGAACGCCGCCTCCAACGCAGTACGTTCCGACGAGCCGTCTCCGAATCGCGAGCCTTCCGGCATCACGCGCGCCACGCTCCTCAAAGACCTTCGCCTGGAATGGCGCTCAAAAGACGCCATTAACTCCATGCTGTTTTTTTCGCTGCTGGTGGTCGTCGTCTTCAGTTTCTCGTTCGACCCGACCGCCGAAGAATCTCGCCAGATCGCGGGCGGCCTCGTGTGGGTGGCATTTCTTTTTGCCGCCGTGGTCGCACTCAACCAGACCTGGGCGCGCGAACTGCGCAACCAGGTGCTGGATGCATACCGTGTCTCGCCCGCGCCCGCCAATTCCCTGTTCATGGCGAAGACGCTCGGCAATTTTATTTTCGTCGTCGTGCTGGAAGCGCTTATGACGCCGCTCTTCATCATCTTTTATCGGCTGCGCGCGCTCGGCCCGGCGTGGCAGTTGCTGCTGGTGGCGGCCTTTGGGACGTGGGCGCTGGTCGTGAACGGCACGTTCTTTGCCGCGATGTCGATCCGCACGCGCAGCCGTGAAATCATGCTGCCTTTGCTGCTTTTTCCGATTTCTATCCCCGCGCTGCTGGCCATGGTACAGGCAACCTCCGCCATTCTTACTGGCGAATTCAACGCGCGCTTCTGGATTGGGTTGCTTGCGACCTACGATCTGGTGTTTACTACGGGGTGTTTGCTGTTGTTTGAATTGGTGCTCAACGCGGAGTAAAGCCGCGGGTAGCGAGCCGCGAGGCTTGCGTTTTACTCGAAACTCGTCACTCGAGACTCGAGGCTAAACCATGAAATACGTCTTTCCCATTCTCGTAGTTCTCACCGGCATCCTGCTGAGCTACGCCATGTACATGGCGCTCAGTCCGAACGGGGCTCCAACCGAGCAAACCATGGGCATGGTGCAGCGAATTTTTTATTATCACGTACCCTCGGCCTGGACGGCTTTTCTGCTCTTCTTTATTAATCTGGGCGCGTCGGTCTACTACCTGATCAAGCGCTGCCCCACAGCTGACATCCTGGCGCTGGTAACCGCCGAAGTCGGAGTCGTCTTCTGCACTGTCGTTCTCATTACGGGACCCATCTGGGCGCGGCCGGTCTGGGGGATCTGGTGGACGTGGGACATGCGCCTCACCTCGACGCTTGTGCTCTGGCTTATCTACGTGAGCTATCTTTTTCTGCGTAAATTTTCGTCGAGCGGCCAGACTCCGGTGCTCGCAGCCGCTCTTGCAATTCTCGGCGCGCTCTGCGTTCCCTTCGTTTATTTCTCGATCTGGTTCTTTCGCACACAGCATCCGCAGCCCGTGATGGGCAACGGTGGATCGATCGATCCCCGCATGATGCACGTGCTTCTTCTCAACTGGCTGGCATTTTCCTGCTTTGCATTTCTCGTCTGCTGGTCGCGCTTTCGCCTCGAGGTCCTGCAACGTGAAGTTGACGAAGCCCACGCTATGCGCTCGCTGATGGACGAACCCGCGCAATCTAGGAGCGCCCGATGAGATCCAACCCTTACCTTTTTGCCGCTTACGCTGCCACCTGGATCATCCACATCACCTACCTGGCGACGATCATGCGCCGCTACTCGCGGCTGAAGCGGGAAGTGGACGAATTGAAGAAGTAGGGACGGGATTCGCCGCAGCCGCACGGCAAAACGACTCTCCGCAGGTTTGACAAGTGTTAAGCGACAGGCTACAGTATTCGTGTGCGAATTCGGAACTTCTCCCACAAAGGGTTGAAAGAGCTCTACACCGAGGACAGCGCAAAAGGCGTTCCGGCGGATTCGGCTGAGAAGCTTCGGAAGATGCTGGCGTTTCTCGACAACATGGACGACGCCGAGGAACTGCGCGCTCTACCGTCGTGGAAGGTCCACACGCTCAGCGGTGACCGGAAGGGGACTTGGAGTCTCAGCGTGACCCGCAACCGGCGACTGACGTTCCAGATTGACGCCGTGGAAAAAGAAGTTTGCGACGTGAACTTGGAAGATTGTCACTAAGACGGGAGAGGAGTACCACCATGGCGATGAAGAACCCGGCCCATCCGGGAGATTTCATTCGAACCGAGATCATCGAGCCGGCCGGCCTGTCGGTGACCGCAGCCGCAGCTGTTCTCCGGGTTTCCCGGCCCGCGCTGTCGAGCCTGCTCAACGGCAAGGCCGATCTCTCGGGTGATATGGCGCTCCGTATTGAAAAGGCTTTTGGGGTAAAGATGGATACCTTGATGCGAATGCAGGCCGCCTACGACATCGCTGAAACGCGCAAGCGAGAGAAGCAAATTCGCGTCAAGCCTTTCCAACAGCCTGTGGAAATTTAAACCCGCGGGTCCCTTTACAACCATTCTTCCTCTCCCACGCTTCTCATTAATGCGATCCAGCGTTGTCCGTCCGCTTGACAGCGTATCTCTTGGATGTAAAAGTATTTAATTGCTTTAATCCCAGTTTTTGGTGACGGGTGCGCATCCGCTTCCCAGGGGCGTCGAGCCATGGCGGTGTTGTGTGCCTCTCTTTATTCTTATCCCACGATTGGGAAATCGGAGGAGCTCGGTGAATCGGAATTACCATGCGTTGGTAGGAGGGTCAGTGGGACAGTCGAGACCAGGGTATCGCGGCGCGGCAACAGGTTTTTGGGCGATGAAAGCGGCCATGCTGGCTGTGGTCATATTAACCGTGGCGGGCATGGCATTCCATTTTGCCTCGTCGGGATCGGCCACCGCAGCGGCGGGGTCAGGTCCGGCCGGATTGGCCGCTCCCGGATTCGCCTCATCAGTTCCGGGACTGGAACTCGTCTCTACTTCCGCTCGCCACCCCGCAGCGCATCCGGGTTCTGCCCGCTCATTGTCATTCCCGCTCTTCTTCGAACCCAACGTCGGCCAGACTGACGGCCGCGTCAAATTCCTCGCGCGCGGATCAGGTTACAGCTTGTTCCTCACCGCCGACGAAGCCGTGCTCTCACTTCAACACCATGTGGCTAAGAGACAGCCCGCGAAGTCGACCGTCGTCCGCATGCATCTCGATGGGGCCAGTTCCTCGGCACGCATTCAGGGCACCGAGCCGCTTCCCGGCAAAAGCAACTACTTCATCGGAAACGATCCGTCCAAATGGCGTCGCGGCGTTTCGCAGTTTGCCCGCGTCGAATATCAGCGGGTCTATCCCGGCGTCGACCTCGTCTATTACGGAAATCAGAAGCAGCTTGAATATGACTTCCGCGTCGCTCCCGGCGCCGATCCCAATCAGATCGCGCTCAGCTTCAAGGGAGCGTCAGCGCGCCTGGACTCCGGAGACCTCGTGCTGACGACCGCCGACGGCGACATCCGCTTTCAGGCACCTCACATCTATCAGCCAACGTCCGGGAGCAAGGCCGCCGCAGATTCATCGAAGCCGACCAGTTCCGCCGTTGCGGGGGGATTCCGCCTAATCGCCGATAACAAGGTCGCATTCACCGTCGGCCATTACGATCATTCTCGTGAACTGGTCATCGATCCCCTCCTCAGCTATTCCACCTATCTCGGCATGGGAGGCGAATCGCTTGTCAGTGTGGCCGTCGATTCAGCCGATAATGTCTACGCTGCTGGCTCGACGACTTCGGCGAGCTTCCCGACGACGGCAGGAGCAATTCAGACTACTCTTAATGGCGCTCAAAACATTTTCATCGCCGTGCTGAGCCCATCGGCGGGATCCGGCTCCGCTCAGCTACTCTTCGCCACCTACCTGGGCGGCTCTGGGAAGGACTATCTCGGTGGCGTCGCGGTAGATCCTGTCAATCCGAGCTTCCCGAACATCAATATTTATGTTGCCGGATACACCAGCTCGCCAGACTTTCCTACGACATCCAACGCCTTCCAACAGGCATCCGGCGTGACTTGGACCGGAAGCCAGACCCACGGCTTCGTCAGCGCGATCAACGCTTCGAGTGCGTCCGGCAGCAACGTTTTCACCCTCAAGTACTCGACCATCCTCGCCGGCAACACGAGCAGCGGAAGCACGACCGAGAACGACGTCGTCACCGGCCTCGCCGTGGACAGCTTCTTCGACGCGTACGTCACCGGCACCACCACTTCATCGGACATTCTCACGGGCTTCCCATCCACGCCCAACGGCTATCAAATCTGCCCTTGGCAGGTGGCACAGTCGGGCGGCATTCCGTGCCCGGTAACTTCCGGGCCAAAACAGTTCTTTGCGAGCGAGATCAATACGGCCGGCAGCGGTTCACAGAGCATGCTCTACTCCACTTACTTCGGCGGCGGATACCAGGTGGGACCTGATGCGACGGGCGGTGGGATTGCCGTCGATGTCCCGTCCAACAATCCCCGCAGCAGCGTCAATATGTATTTCACCGGCACAACGAGCATGCCTGGAGTACCTGGGCCAAACGGCGAAGCTGCGTTCCCGCTCGTTAACGCATGGCAAAGCTGTCTCAACCAATCCGGCGTAACACAAGCTACTGGTTGCGGGTCGGCGGGCACCAACACCGATGCAATTCTCGTCAAACTCAATCCGAACCAGAACGGAGCGGTGCCTAGCTACTCCACTTACCTCGGCGGAGCCGGAAACGACAACGGCAATGCCGTCGCCGCGGACAGCTCCGGCAATGCCTACGTCACCGGCGCGACCACTTCGAATGATTGGAATTGCACCAGCACCAACGCCTGCGCTTTTGCCCCCAATTATGGCGCATATGTGGGAGGCGACGACGCGTTCATCGCCAAAGTCGCCAACTATCAGGGCGGTATATTCCCGCTGGTTTTCTTCGCGTACCTCGGCGGCACCGGCTCGGATAGCGGGAACTCCATCGCCGTCGACTCGGTCCAGACGGCTCACATTGCGGGCACTACCACCTCGACTGACCTCGTTCTCCAGGACCCCTACCAGTTGACCTACGGCGGTCCCCCCAGTGACGCCTTCGTGGCGCTCATGTCGTCTGAGGTACTCAGCGGCGACACCGGCAACTACGTCACCTATCTCGGCGGCAACTTTCTCGACCAAGGCACGGGCATTGCGATTGATAACACCGGCACGGCCTACGTCGCTGGTGTAACGCAGTCCTTTAATTTCCCGGTCGCCAACCCTTATCAATCGGGATTAATCGGCACGCAAGACGCTTTCGTGACTGAACTCGGGAGCAGCAGTTCGCTCGCGTTATCGATTTCATCCGGCAGTCCCTCTCCCAACCCTCTCCCGGCGGGAACTCAGGGCACTTTCAACTTCGATATAACAAACAACGGACCCGACCCAGCGAGCAACGTGACGTTTCAGGTCACCGTGCCCCAGTCGGGGGTGCAAACCATTCCCAGCGCCGAAGTCGTTAGTAACGGCGCGGGAAGCTGTACGAGTGGTTTGACCGGGACGATCGTCTGCCAGGTTGGATCTTTGGCTGTAGGGGCTAAAGCCCAGGTGGCAGTATTTGTCACGCCGTCGATTCCGAGAGTAGATCCAAACGAGACGATCGGCGTCACCAATGCCCAGGCATTCGCGAACGAGGGACAGGCGAGCGCCAAATTGAGCCAATCCGTGAGTGTCACCGACTTTTCCCTGAACGCGGTTGTGACCAACCAAGGCGCACAGGTCATCGCTGGCCAACTTGCGGTTATTGACGTAACCCTGATGCCGGATATGAATCTCGGATACAACGCGAACGTCACCATGACTCTAAGCTCTTCGCCTTCGATGGTGACCAACCCTTCCCCGACCTTCACGATTAATCCCGTCATACTCGCAGGAACGTCCGCACAGGGCACGGTACTGAATATCCAAACCGTGCCCCGCCCGGTCAACAGCGGCAGCCTCTTCCGCCACAGAGCTTTCTATGCTGCGTGGCTGCCCATTGGAGGCTTGAGCCTGGTCGGCCTGGGCATGGGCGCTGGCCGCAAACGACGTCGCTGGATCATCGGGACACTGCTCGGATTGCTGGCTGGTTTAATCCTGTTGCAACCTGCCTGTAGTTCCGGCAGCAGCGCCGCACAGTCCGGAGGAGGAACGCAGGCCGGAAATTACTTCATCACGATCACGGCGTCGGCGGGAACAGGGGCCACGCATCAAACCATCGTCGAGTTGACCGTGAACTAGATTTGATTGTCATAGCCCGGCGCTGAGGCGCGGGCTGATGCCTGAAGTACCCACGAGACAAGCGTTTTCGCGACCCGCCGTCAGCCTCCCTCGCTCCAATAACTTCCATCCTTGATTCGTTAAACTCAGCGCGGTGAGCTCTCGATTTCCAAGGCGCGCCGCAAGTCCCTCAAAAAGCGCCACATCCAGTTCTTGACAATATTTCATATTGCGATATATTTATCGCGATATGGAATATGGCATGGACGGGGAATCTAAAGATTTCGCGCCATGCAAAAAACAAGCCCTGCCAACCGATGACATTAGGCGAAAAAATTCGATACCTGCGCGAGGTTGAAGGCTCGCTGCGCGGCCTGGGCCGCCCGATGACTCAGCAGGAGCTGATGAAGTCCATTCGCAAAGAGACCGGCAAAGCCATCAGCCAGTCGTACTTGTCGCAAATCGAGGGCGGCCGGCGGCCGCACATGACGCAATCGACGCGCACGTTGCTGGCGCGATTTTTCAAGGTGCATCCCGGGTTCCTGGTCGACGATCCGGAGGGCTATCACGCCGAGTTGACCTCAGACCTGCGGACGACCGAAGGCCAACTCGATGTCTGGCTGCTGCAAGGTTCGGAGCGTTTTGCCAGTGATCCGCCGGTGAGCGAGGCGCTCATCAAGGCGGCGAGGGAGAAGGACACGCGTCGGGCGCTTCTACTGCTCGGCGAAATTTTGAATACGCCAGGCTTGGCCGACCGTCTGTTCGAGGCGCTGAGTCCGGCAGACGGCGCGCCCCGCCAAAGACGGGTGTGAAGGGCATGGAGGCAAGCGGGCCACGCGCCCGCTCGGACAAAGAACATGGGGACTGATTCCAAGCTCGCCGCATGGAACTTGAGGGCGCGAAGGAGGCGAAACCTATGACCTGGGCTGATTTCTATCTGATCTGTTTCGCCGTTGGATTTCTGTTGAGCGCGATCTCGTTCGTCGCCGGCGGGCTGCGTTTGCACGTGCATCTGCCTCATCTTCCGCACGGCGGCGCGCTGGGGCACGTTGCGGGGGGAGGCGGTGCGGCAGGCGCAATCGGTTCCGGGCACGCGGCTCACGCGCCGGTCGCCCACGGTCATGCCGGGCCGGGCGGCGCAAAAGGCGGCGCAGATATCTCTGCCTTCAACTTCATTACGCTGACCGCGTTCCTGGCATGGTTCGGCGGAACGGGATTTCTGATCACTCGCTATGCGCATGTCTGGTTCGCGCTGGGATTGCTGCTTTCAACGGGCGCGGGCCTGGCTGGAGGAGGAATCGTGTTTCTATTTCTGAGCCGGGTGCTGATGTCGCCCGACGAGAACATGGACTCCGCCGACTACGAAATGGTGGGCGTGCTCGGACGAACCTCGATGCCGATCCGCGAAAGCGGCACGGGCGAGATTATCTACTCGCAGGCGGGAACCCGGCGCACTTGCGGCGCCCGCAGCGAAGCCGGAACCGTCATCGAAAAAGGAGCGGAGGTTGTAGTTACGCGCTACGAGAAGGGTATCGCATACGTCAGACGCTGGGAGGAAATGAGAGGTGAGTAACGGAGCGCCCGTTGCGCCGCCCGTCCCTCATTTGTGCGCCTGGTGGCGTACTCGAAGCTCGTCAGTGAAAGCTCGGGGCTGATTATGAATCGAAAATTCTTCCATCTCGCAACCGTGTTGCTGTGGCTGGCGCTGCCCATCCTCGCCCTCCAGCATCGCCAGGCTTGGGACCAATTGCCTGCTCGCATGGCGGTTCACTTCAACGCCGCTAATCAGGCAAACGGCTGGATGACGCGGGAGCAGTCTCTCGACTTCAATTTGTCGATGATCGCCATCGCTCTGGTGGTCAGCACGATCGTGCTCGTCGCCGCCAGTTGGCGTTCGGTCGCGAGTCTTGCCTGGGTTCTGCTCGGCTTCTTTGCCGTGCTCATCGGATTTCTCCTCTCCGTCAATCAGGCGGTAATCAACTACAACGCAAACGGAGCACCGATTCATCCCGGGCGCGTCGTGCTCGTTCTGGCGGTTGCAGTCGCAGGGCTTATCGCCGCGTATCTTCTGCTTCACCGGCAGGCGCCGTTGCCGGACGGAGAGACCTTGACCATTGAGACGCACGCCGGCCGCCCGTGGAGCTTAGTGATTCTTATCGCGATACTCAGCCCAATCATCGCGATGGTATTTGCTCCGGGAGCGGTTCGCATTCCAATGCTACTGGTGTTGGCGGTCGGCATCTTCGCCTTCGCAATGGCTTGGGCGGGATTTCAATACCGGTTCATGCAGCACGGCCTTGACATTCGCATGCTCGGCCTGCGGCTACGCTCGATTCCCCGGTCCGCCGTCGTGAGCTATGCGATTGAACCCTGGTCATTCATTCGCGGTTATGGAATTCGCGGCATTGGAACAACCCGCGCCTACGTCTGGTGCAACAAGGTGGTGCACATCACGACCACTAACGGGGATGTCTATTTAGGCCACAACGATCCCGCGCGCATTGTTCGCGACCTGGATCGAATGATGGGCGCGGCAACAACAAGTTGACGTATTGCATGCAGGTCGAGGTGGCCTTGTTTGAGTTTTGTTTTGGCGTTTGGTTTGTGGCTCGCAGCTCGCGGCTTTCACAGCTCGCGGCTCTCTAGGAGGCGTTATGTCATTCGGCGGCATCGCAGTAGAAATCTGGATCTTCGCGGGACTCGCCGTCCTCGTGGTCCTTTTCCTGATCAGCTCGCTAGCCCGTCTGTACCGCAAGGCGGGCCCGCATGAAGCGCTGATCGTTTACGGCTTTCGCGGCACGCGCGTGGTGCAGGGACACGGCACGGTCATCTTCCCGATGGTCGAAAACTGCCGCGATCTTTCGCTCGAACTGATGTCATTCGACGTCGCTCCGCAGCAGGATCTCTACACCAAGCAGGGCGTAGCCGTCACCGTCGAAGCTGTCGCACAAATCAAGGTGAAGTCCGACAAGGAATCGATCCTGACCGCCGCCGAACAGTTCCTCACCAAAACCGATCAGGAGCGTGAAAGCCTGATTCGCCTGGTGATGGAAGGCCACCTGCGCGGCATCATCGGACAGCTCACGGTCGAAGAAATCGTCAAGCAGCCCGAGATGGTCGGCGATCGTATGCGCGGCACCTGCGCCGACGACATGAACAAGATGGGCCTCGAAGTCATCTCGTTCACCATTAAAGAAGTCCGCGACAAGAACGAGTACATCACCAACATGGGCAAGCCCGACGTCGCACGCATCAAGCGCGATGCCGACGTGGCCACCGCCGAAGCGGATCGCGATACGGCCATCAAGCGCGCGATCGCAACGCGGGAATCGGCGGTGGCCAAGGCGCAGGCCGATCAGGAGCGCGTGCTCGCCGAGACGCTCTCGCAGGCCAAGCAGGCCGAGGCGCAGCGCGATCTCGAAATCAAGAAAGCGCAGTACCTCGAAGTCACGAAGAAGCAGCAGGCGCAGGCCGACAAGGCTTACGACATCCAGACCAACATCATGCAGCAGCAGGTGATCGCCGAGCAGGTGAGGGTGCAGCAAGTAGAAAAAGAAGGCCAGGTCAAGGTGCAGGACGCCGAAATCAATCGCCGCGAAAAAGAACTGATCGCGACCGTCCTGAAGCAGGCCGAGATCGAGCGTCAGCGAATCGAAACGCTCGCCATGGCCGAAAAGCAGCGCCTGATGTCGGAAGCCGAAGGCCACGCGTCGTCGATTCGCCAGCAGGGCGAAGCCGAGGCCGAGATCATCTTCAAGAAAGGCGAAGCCGAGGCCAAGGCGATGAACGTGAAAGCCGAGGCTTATCCAGGAATACAACCAGGCGGCCGTGATCGACAAGCTGTTCGCGAGCATGCCGGAAATCGTGAAGGCACTGGCGGCGCCGCTGGCAAACGTCGACAAGATCACCATCGTCTCCACGGGCAACGGCGATGCCGCCGGCATGAACAAGATCACGGGCGACATCACGAAGATGGCCGCGCAGGTGCCGGCGTTGTTCGAGACGCTCTGAGCGGCATGCCGCTCGGCGAACTGCTCGGCAAGGTCCGGCAGATCGGCGACAAGTCAGCTGAAGCCGGCAGAGCCAGGTAACGAGTGGCGAAGTAAGCACAGGTCACTGGTCAGGCGAGTCGCCGGAGGCGCGATGACTTTCTGACCGCCTAGGAGGCATTCTGTGCAGGACGAACTACATCACGCAAGATCACTGGGACTCTCGGTCGCGCTGGGAGGCGCAATGGGCGCGGCCATCGGCGCAGCCACCGGACACATGGGCGTCTGGGTTGCCGCCGGAATCGCTGTCTATATCGCGATCTCGATTGTAGGTGGCGCCTGGAAAACGAATCGCAACTAAGGCGGAACTCTGAGCGCAACGTGCTGCGCAGAACTCGCGAAACGAACTGACTAACGACCAACTGACGAGGTGACTTATGGCATTACTGGAGCGCGTTTCAACCCTAGTACGAGCGAATCTCAACGACCTGATCGATCAGGCCGAGGATCCGGAGAAGATGATCAAGCAGGTCATTCTCGACATGCAGAACCAGCTTCTGCAGGTCAAGACGCAGGTCGCGATCGCCATCGCCGATCAGCATCTGCTGGAGAAAAAGAAGCAGGAGAACGACGACAAAGTGCAGGAATGGATGCGCAAGGCCGAACTCTCCGTCGACAAAAAGCAGGACGACCTCGCCCGCGCTTCGCTGCTTCGCGTGGAAAGCTATCGCGAAATGAGCGCCGGCTTCACGCAACAGGTCGAAGACCAGAAAGCGCAGGTCGAAAACCTGAAGTCTGCCCTGCGCAAGCTGGAGCAGAAACTGGCCGAGGCAAACACCAAAGCCGATCTGCTAATCGCGCAGCACCGCCGCGCCCGCGCCGCAAGCGAGGCGAACGACGCGCACTCCGGCATGAGCGAGAATTCCAAGTCGGCGACTTTCGACCGCATGAAGCGAAAAGTAGCGCGCGAAGAAGCCGTCGGCCAGGCGAAGGCCGAACTGCTTGCCGACGACGTTGATGACCGCATCGCCGCGCTCGAAAAAGAAGACCGCATCGAACAGTTGCTGACGGAGTTAAAAACCAAGCGAGGCGCATAGTGGGGCGGGTCGCGCCCGTCCCGTAAGCCCGAGATTTATACTCAGAGACCGCCATGCGCAAAGTCTTCCACTTCGACTCGCCCGCCGACCCCTATGTGGCCGACGCCGCCGTGCTCTGCTGTTTCGACCATCGCATCAGCACGGTGGTCCGCAAATTTCTCAAAAAGCAAGGTATTGGAAGCCCCGACATGATCGTCGTCGCCGGCGGCGCTAAAACACTGGCCTCGCCGCGTAACGACTTTGAGCAGGACTTCATCCTCGAGCAAATTCGCATGTCGATCCGCTTGCACCAAAGCAAGCGCGTTCTCGTCATGAGCCATTCCGATTGCGCCACTTATGGCGGCCTGGCTCATTTCAAAGGGGACCGCGCCGCCGAAGCCGCGCACCACCGAGCCGAACTTCTCCGCGCCGCCGAACTCGTCACCACAAACTTCCCCGGCGTGTCAGTCGAGCCATATTTTGTGAAGTTCGATGGAGTCTGGGAAGTAGTCAAAGAATTGCAGAAGTAAGAGGTCAGATTGCAGAAGTGGAGCCCAAAGCTAACAAAAGTTTGGTTTCACTTCTGCAATCTGACTTCTGACTTCTGCAATTGTCCTTACGCGCTTGCCTTGTCGATCAGCGGCAATTGCCTGTTCGCCGCGTCTGGAGCGGCCGCTTCCGCCGCCGCATCCAGTTCCAGCTGTTCCTGTCCGCTGAGCGCGGTCACTTTACCGCGATAGGTCTTCAAGTGCCGCTGCGCAGTCTCGAACGCCTCCTGCGCCTTGTTCAGATTCTTGCCCACGTTCTCGAACTGGTTCTGGAAGAAGTCGAACGACTTCTGCGCTTTGGCCAGTTCGGCGCGGCTCTTCTCGAAGCGGCTCGCGACTTCATACCATTTGTGCACCAACGCAATCGTATGCAGAGTCATCAGCAGCGTGTTCGGAGAAACCGGAAACACATGCTGCAGGTTCATCCAGTCGCCGAGTTCGCGATTGCGAATCACTTCCATGTACAGCGTCTCGCTCGGCAAATACATCAGGGCGATTTCGGTCGTGCCGTTTTCCGGCTGAATGTACTGCTGAATCCGCTTGGCCTCCGCCTTCATTACGCGCACCAGCGCCACGCGCGCTTCGGCAATCTCGGCCTCGTCGTTGCTTTCAAAGAGCGCGATTACCTGCTCGCGCGGAAATTTCGCATCAATCGGCAGCTTGCGATCCGGGAAATAGATCACCGCATCGGCGCCGCCCACCACCTTCGCCCGGCGACGCCTGCAACGCAAACATATGCGAGGGGAGAAAATCCGCCAGCAGGCGTTCCAGGCTGGACTTCGCCAAATTGCCCGCGCAGGTGTGGCAGCTTCAGCAGATTATTTAAATCGTTGATGGAATGGCCCAGCGTGCTGACTTCCTTCAACTGCTCTTCAGCGGCCCGCAAATGTTGTTGCACCTTTTCAAACTGCGCGAATCCTTCCTTGATGTTCTGATCGAGCTTGACTTGCACCTGCTCAGTTATCGCGGCCAGCTTCGCATCCACGCGATCGCGAATCCCCTCCAGGCTCTGCGCGGTCTGCTGATTCAGCCCGTGAATTTCCGCCTTCAGTTGCTGCGTCGTCAGCACCAACGACTGCGTTAACTCGCCGCGCCCGTCGGCTAAACTCCGATTTTGCTCTTCCCTGCCCGCGGCGAGTTGCCGCTCCACTGCGCCCCGAATCTCTGAAAAGCCTTGCTGGATACGGTCTGTCACCTGCTGCCGAAGGTCCCCTTTAGTCTGCTCCAGCCTACTGGCCATGTCGGCAGTGCTGAGACTGATCTTCTGGCCAAGGGTCGAATCGAGCCTTTCGAGCGCGCCCGCAACCTCCGCCTTTACATCCAGTTGCGAGGCGGCCGAAACGCGCCGCAGCAGAACGGCCGAAAACCCAAGCAGGGCAAGGGTTCCAGCGAGAACGGTAACCAGCAGAATGGTCTCCATAGTAAGTGGCTGAGCTGAATTCTAGAGGCTAGCGTCAGAGATGGAAAGCAGAACTTTCCCCGGACCTCGAATCCAGGTCAAAAGCCATGCCCAGAGCCTTGTTTGCGACCCTCGCGATGTTAGCGTTCAGTGCAGGTTCATGCTTGGCGCAGGATGTTTCCACCACAAATCAGCGTTCGCAGCCCACCCGCAAATTTGTTTCGGCGCAATCCTCCCCCACCTCCCTCGAAGATTCCGCCGCCGAACAGCACTTGCTCGAACTCGCGAATCAGCGCCGCCGCGAAGCCGGAGCGCCACCTTTGCGCATGGATGCGCACCTGAGCGATGCGGCGCGCGTGCATGCGCGGCTGATGGTCGAGCGCCAACAACTCTCGCACCAGTTTGACGGCGAGCCATCTTTGATGCCGCGGCTGCTTGATACCGGCCTGCGGCTTGATCGCGTCGGAGAAAACGTAGCCTACAACGCCAGTGTGGAAAAAGCTTTCGACGCGCTCATGCAATCCCCGCCTCACCGCCGGAACCTGCTCGATCCATCCTACAATTCCGCGGGCTTCGCAGCATTTTGGAGCCACCGGCGGATCTACGTCGTCCAGGACTTCGCCCGCCAACTGCCGTCGATCACCAAGACCTCCTTGCCGTAAGCAAGGCTGCTCGGACAGTCCCCGCGCACGTGGGCGCCCGCTCCGCACAACCCTTGTGCTAACCTGCCCAGATCTGGCCCGCGCGTATGGAACTAGCCTCGCAAATCCGCGTTGGCACTGCTGGCTGGTCTTACAAAGATTGGGAGGGGATCCTCTACCCACCCGACGTCACACGCAAAAAAATCCATGCCGTCGAATACATGGCCTGCTTCTTCGACGTCATTGAAATCAACACTTCGTTCTACGGACACATCCGCCCTGAACTCGGGCGCCTCTGGTGCCGCAAGGCGGCAGCCGTCAATCCAAGTTTCGTTTTCACGGCCAAGCTGCATCGTTCGTTCACGCATTCGCCGCTAGCCGTTATGGAGCCGACTTCCGCCGCCAGCATCCGGCCCAACGACAAAGACGAGCGACTCGCTCGCGAAGGCCTCGAATCGCTGGCGGCCGAAAACATGCTCGGGGCGTTGCTCATCCAGTTCCCGGTCTCGTTCAAAAACACCAGCCTCAACCGCGAATATCTCGATCAGCTTCTCCGGCAGTTCATTGAATATCCACGCGTGGTTGAAGTCCGGAACGAAAGCTGGAACCAACCTGAAACTCTGGCCCAATTTCTCCGTCACAACGTGGGCTTCTGCAACATCGATCAGCCGCTGCTCGGCAGATCTCTCGCACCTACTGAGCACGTCACGTCTAACCTTGGCTATGTCCGGCTGCATGGCCGCAATTAGGAACATTGGTTCGAGAGCGGGTCCGACACTGCCAACCGCGACGACCGCTACAACTATCTCTACAAACCGGCAGAGCTTGGAAACTGGAAAGAAAAAATCGAAAGCATCGCAAAGAAAGCGCTGTCCACTTTCGTGATCGCGAATAACCACTACCAGGCAAAAGCGCCGGTCAATGCCCTCGAGTTGCGCCATCTACTGGAGGGGAAAAAAGTTCGCGCCCCGGGAACGCTGGTAAAGCATTACCCCGAGCTGAAACCGATCTCCGTGACGGAAGACGCCAGCGGAAACTATTCGCTGCTGGCTTGATCTTGCCATCTCATCGCGGACTCGACCGGCCCTATTCAGCAGAGGCGTCGGCGAATCCCAAATCAGGGCGGCAGCATCTATCCGTCATGTCCGCGAGTGTATTGACCCCCGATCCTCTGTCTTCATCGCCGCAGAATCTCGCTGGCGGCCTGCCTCACGATTCTGGCGCCGTTCATTCGGACGGTTCGCTCCTCGATGCCTATTCCCGCGCCGTCACCGATGCGGTTGAAAAGGTCAGCCCTTCTGTCGTCAACCTCGAAGTTCGTCTAGCTATGCCACGCCCTCGCTCGGGCGAGCCCCGCGAGCGCCACGGCGGAGGCTCCGGATTCGTCTTCACTCCCGACGGCCTGATTCTCACCAACAGCCACGTCGTCCACAACGCATCGCAGATCGAAGTCACGCTTTCTGACGGCCGCCGTGTTCCCGCCCATACGATCGGCGACGATCCGGCCACCGATATTGCTGTCATTCGAGTCGATGCCTCCAGCCTGACGCCCGTTCTACTCGGCGACTCACAGCAATTGCGCCCTGGGCAGATGGCCATCGCGATCGGCAATCCTTACGGCTTTCAATCGACCGTCACCGCCGGCGTGATCAGTGCGCTGGGCCGCTCGCTACGTTCCTACTCTGGACGGCTGATCGAGGACGTCATCCAAACCGATGCCGCGCTCAACCCCGGCAACTCCGGCGGCCCGCTGGTCGACTCGCGAGGCGAAGTCATCGGCGTGAACACTGCTACTATTTTGCCCGCGCAGGGTATCTGCTTTGCGATCGGCATCAATACCGCCAAGTTCGTGGCCAGCCGACTTGCTGCGCGATGGCCGCATTCGCCGCAGCTACATCGGAGTCTCGGCTCAAACTGTCCCCATCCATCGGCGCGTCGTGCGCTTTTATAACTTGCTCAAGGAGACGGGCGTCGTGGTTGTCGGCCTCGAACCGAACAGTCCGGCGCGTACCGCCGGACTCCGCGAGGGCGACGTGATCGTGGCGCTGGACGAAAAGCCGGTTGCCGGAGTCGACGATCTGCACCGGCTCCTGACGGATGCACAAGTCGGCACGCGCTGCATGCTGACAATCATCCGGCATACGGAGAAACTGAGCCTGGGCATCTTTCCGGAAGAAGCGCAGTAGTGCGATCCTAAGCTGGCCAGTCGCTACTGAGACTTATTGGGACTTGGTTTTTTGGCACTCTTTACTCGTTTCTCAGATCGTTTGTCGCATATTGTTTTCCCCGGCTCATAGCACGAAGCTCGCATTGCACTCCGCGGAATCCCTGTGTTAGCTTCGATTTCGGAGAGTTCCACTTGCGACACACGGTCCCGGCTGGCATGGACCGCAAGGAAAGCGATGCTTACCTGCGGCTCGATCCGGCGCGGCTTCCCCGGCACATCGCGATCATCATGGACGGAAACGGGCGCTGGGCTCGCCGCCGTCATCTGCCGCGAATCGCCGGACATCGCGCTGGTGTCGCCGCGGTGCGCTCGACGGTAGAAACCGCGGCTCGCATCGGGATCCCTGCGCTCACGCTCTACGCCTTTTCCGAAGAGAACTGGAAGAAGCGACCTAAGTCCGAAGTCGATTTCCTGATGCGCTTGCTGTGCCACTACCTTAAGGCTGAAATCAAGACGCTCAACGGAAACAATATTCGCCTGCGCTACATCGGGCGCCAGCATGAGTTGCCTGAGGTCGTGCAACGCGAAATGGCGGAAGCGAGTGAAGCAACTGCCGCGAACACTGGAATGATCCTGACGCTCGCGCTCAACTACAGCGCGCGCAGTGAAATCGTTGACGCCTTCCGCGCCCTTGCCGAAGCTGCCTCCCGCAACGGAGGCGTCAACCACCTCGAAGTCGACGGAACAATCGATCAGCGAAAATCTCTACACCCGTGACCTGCCCGATCCCGATCTGGTCGTTCGCACCAGCGGAGAAATGCGGCTGAGCAATTTTCTACTTTGGCAGCTCGCCTACGCCGAAATCTACGTGACGCAAACCTTGTGGCCCGACTTCCGCGGGCTTCAACTCCTCGAAGGCATCGAGGAATATCAAAAGCGCGAACGGCGCTATGGCGGACTGGTTCACGATGTTGCGCACTCCCGCGACGAATCGAAGCCGGGAGGACACCCGAAGCAACGCGCCCACGCTGAAGTCAAATCCTGAATTTCGCGCCTCGCAAGAAGTCCTGAGTGGCCCTCTTTACCTTCCGTGGTTTAAGATTTCCCGACGCCCGTCCCACTCTCATTTAATGATCCCGCGCATAGCGACCGCCGTAGTCCTGATTCCGCTAGTTCTTATTCTCGTACTGAAAGCGCCGACCTATCTTCTTGTCATCGTCTCGGCTGTAGTGGCAATACTCGCCATCGCCGAATTTCTTAAGCTGGCTAGTCACTACGCAATCCAGCCGCTCTCACAATCAACTCACATTTTCACCGCCGCCTTTTTCCTCTTCGTCATCGTTGCCTCCGCTGGCCCCACCGCGCTCATGGAAGCGGCCTCCGCGCTTTACGGCATAACAGTAGCCGCCGCGTTTGCGCCTTTCGTTTTCCTGACCGTCGCCATGCGCCGCGCCGATCTACGCACCAGCTACCCCGCTGCCGCCGCATCCACTTTCGCCTTCACCTACATTGCAATCCCAATGGCTCTGCTGGTAGAAATCCGCCGCCAGCCTGCCGGCGCCATCTGGGTCATCTACACGCTTCTCGCGGTTTGGGCGGGAGACATCTTCGCCTACTTCGTCGGCAAAGCCATGGGCCGCCATCTCATGTCGCCGCGCATCAGCCCCAAAAAAACCTGGGAAGGTGCGATCGCCTCCGTCGTCGCCAGCGTTCTCGTCGGCATAGTCTGGTTCCACTACGCCACCCACTTGAGTGAAGTCCTACTTCGCGTCGGTTTAATCGACGCACGTAGTGGAATGTTCGGCCAGGAGCAGCCGACTCTCTGGCCCATGGTCGTGCTTTCCGCCATCCTCAACCTAGCCGCCCAGCTCGGCGATCTGGTCGAGTCCCTGATCAAGCGCGGCGCCGGAGTTAAGGACTCGGGCTCTATTCTCCCCGGCCATGGAGGCATGCTCGACCGCATCGACGCCATGCTCTTTGCGGTGCCGGTGGTGTGGGCTTTCCGGGCGTGGACGTTGATGCAGTAAGAGTCACGTCGCGAGATGCCATCGTGCTAACCAGGCACGCCGAGATGCCGCATCGTGAAAGAACTATCGGCCGAACTCACGAGCAAGCGATACATCTTTCAGCGCACAACGAGACTGACGGCCAGAATCGCAAACGCCCCGACCAGCCCGAAAGTCCGCACCCAGTGATACAGGTCCCACCGGTGCTCCTGCGCCTTCCAATCGCCGGGCAGAGAGTTTGGAGTCCACTTCGCAATCCGGTTGTTGATCGGTACCGGTGCGACGAGCGAGAACACAACGGCCAACACCTGGATCGCAAATGCAATTGCGGCCAGCCGCCAGGCATCGCCATTCAAATGCGCGAAGGGCAGAAGCAAGAGGAGATTCAGCAGCGTAGAAGCAGCCATCCAAAACGGCATGACGCGGCCGAAGAGAGATGCGAATGACGACCGCACTAGAATGTGCGCGTCGAGCGGCACCCGGTTGAGAGTCGGGTGCCCAAATGCCGCCACATTGAGCTCGCTTCCGCACATCAAACCCAGCACCACCAAGGTAAGGAGTTCGAGGGTCATAAATACCTCCTGGCCATTTTGGATGGCAGGCAAGGAGGCAGGTTTCAAAACCTAGGGCGGCGGTCGCGGACGGTGTCTTGCCATCGCATCCGTTTCCCTCGCACCCGCATCTAATCCTTGACAGTGATTCACTCAAGTCCTATCATGCTATAGGACGCAATCATCATCACATTGATTTTAATGCACTTATTCCAAAAGAATGAGGCAGTTTTAGGAGGAAGCTATGGGAAAGATTATCGGAATTGACCTCGGCACCACCAACTCCTGCGTAGCGGTTATGGAGGGCGGCGAGCCGAAAGTTATACCGAACGAGGAGGGCGGCCGGACTACCCCTTCGGTGGTTGGATTTACCAAGACCGGCGAGCGGTTGGTGGGGCAGGTCGCCAAACGGCAGGCCATTACCAATCCGGAGAACACGGTTTACTCGATCAAGCGCTTTATGGGACGGCGCTATGACGAGGTTTCGGAAGAGTTGAAGATGGTCCCTTATAAGGTCGAGCGCGATGGCGACAACGTTGTCATCGTGGCGCAGGGGAAGAAGTATACCCCGCCGGAGATTTCGGCGTTGATTCTGCAGAAGCTGAAGAAGGCTGCTGAAGACTACCTCGGCGAGAAGGTGACGGAAGCCGTCATCACTGTGCCTGCGTACTTTAATGACGCGCAGCGCCAGGCGACCAAAGATGCCGGCAAGATTGCCGGGCTCGAAGTGAAGCGCATTATCAATGAGCCGACGGCGGCTGCGCTCGCTTACGGGCTCGACAAGGGCAAAGACGAGACGATTGCCGTTTACGACTTTGGCGGCGGAACTTTTGACATCTCGGTGCTCGAAGTGGGCGAGGGCGTGATCGAGGTCAAGGCGACCAATGGCGACACGCACCTGGGCGGCGACAACATCGATCAGCGGCTGGTCGATTGGCTGATTGACGAGTTCAAGAAGAATGAAGGGCTCGACCTGCGCGGCAAGGGCAATGAGATGGCTTTGCAGCGTCTGCGCGACGCAGCCGAGCGGGCGAAGATCGAGCTTTCGACCACCATGGAGACGGAGATCAATCTGCCGTTTATTACGGCGGACGCTTCTGGTCCGAAGCACCTGGTCGTCAAGCTGACTCGCGCCAAGCTGGAATCGATGGTCGAGGACATCTTGCAACGCTCGGTTGGGCCGTCGAAGCAGTGCTTGAAAGATGCGGGTGTTGACGCCTCGAAGATCAACGAAGTGGTGCTGGTCGGCGGACAGACGCGCATGCCGCGCATTCAGCAGATCGTGAAGGATCTGTTTGGACGCGAGGGGCACAAGGGCGTGAACCCGGATGAAGTCGTGGCAGTGGGCGCGGCGATTCAGGGTGGCGTGCTCAAGGGCGAGGTGAAAGACCTGCTCTTGCTCGACGTGACTCCGTTGACGTTGTCGATCGAGACACTGGGCGGCGTGGCTACGCCGATGATTCCGCGGAACACTACCATTCCGACGAAGAAGACGGAGACGTTTTCTACGGCAGCGGATTCGCAGACTTCGGTTGAAGTGCACGTGCTTCAGGGCGAGCGTCCGATGGCGGCGCAGAACCGGACTTTGGGCAAGTTCCATTTGACTGGACTGCCACCGGCTCCGCGCGGGATTCCGCAGATTGAAGTGACGTTCGACATTGACGCGAACGGCATTTTGAATGTGACTGCGAAAGATAACGCCACCGGCAAGGATCAGAAGATTACGATTACGTCGTCTTCGGGTCTAAGCAAGGAAGAGGTCGAGCGCATGGCGAAGGAAGCGGATGCGCATGCGGCCGAGGACAAAGCGCAGCGCGACGCGATCGACTCCAAGAATCAGCTCGACTCGATGACTTACAACATCGAGAAGATGCTGAAGGAGCATGGCGACAAGATCTCGGGCTCGGAGCGCGGAGATGTGGAGAACGCGCTGGCCGACGCGAAGAAGGCCATCGAGTCGAATGACAAGACACAGATGGATTCGGCGCGCGAGAAGCTGACGGCGGCGTCGCACAAACTTGCGGAGCAGATGTATAAGGCTACGCAGGCGGCGGGAGGGCCGGAGGCGGGTGGGCCGGGTGCGGGACCTGGAGCGGGCGCGGCTTCCGGATCCGATAATGGGCAGGCTCAGCAGAAGAAAGATGAAGGCGTGATCGATGCTGAGTATGTCGATGTCGAGGACAAAAAATAATCCGCGGGGCGGGGCGACGTTGTAAGCCCTGCCCCGCTCGTTGTTACGGACAGAATGGCAGCCCTGTTAGGAGCACATCGATGTTGCTCGCACCACAAGCTATGATTCCGGCGCTCATCGTCGTTCTCCTGCTGTTGGTCTTCCTGGTGTGGGCGAAGGCAAAAGGCAGGCTCGGGAATTTTTCGGTTGGCGTCGGTAACGCCCTGTTTCAGCTTCATACGTTCGTCCGGCCCACAGCACAGCACGTCGTCGAAATCAAGAAGCAGCGCAAGAGGGAGAACGGCCTGGGTGATGACGGGCCTCCGGACCTGCCCCCATCGTCGGAGGCAGAGTAGGGGTGTGAATGACGTACCAAGTTTCTCCCGCGATGCGAAATGCGCGATTCCCGATGCAGCATTTATTTTCTCCGCGAGCGTGAATTTCGTTCCGGAGGAAGGTCGCTGGTACTGTTACGCGCCAACCGCGACGGGCATGCAGAAGATTCCCGTCTCCATGGATTCGGCGCCGTTCGACGCGTCCTTTATGACGTCGATGGACGAAGAGGCAAAGGAAGTGGTGAACTAGAATCAAGTTCTCAGCCGTCAGCGATCAGATGTCAGTTTCGGGACGTAACGATAGCAGGTTCAACTGATGGCTGATAGCTGATAGCTGACAGCAAACAATGGCCACTGAAACCAAAGATTACTATGCTGCGCTCGGCGTCAAGAAGTCCGCTTCCGCCGACGAGATCCGCAAGGCGTTTCGCAAGCTTGCCCGCAAATATCATCCCGATGTAAATCCTGGGGACAAAACGGCCGAAGAGAAATTTAAGGTCATGTCCGAGGCGAACGACGTTCTCAGCGATCCGAAGAAGCGCAAGATTTACGACCAGGTCGGCTTCTATTCCGACAACATCGATCCTGCTACCGCCGAGGCTTATGCGCGTGGCGGGGGCCAGCCTGGGTCGGGCGGATTCGGCGGGGGATTTTCGGGTGGGGCAGGCGGGGGCGCGGGTTACCCTGGCGGAACTGGCAACGTGGATTTCGGTGGCTTCGATTTTTCGGATCTTTTCGAGGGCGCGCGCGGGGGTGGACGCAAGACAACGTCAGCGTCTTCGGGTGGCAGCGGCGGATTTCGCGATATTTTCTCCAGTATCTTTACGGGCGGAGGCCGCGGCGCTGCCGACGAAGTCGGACCCGAGGCCGGCTCCGATCTGGAATATCAGGTCAACGTTCCTTTTTGGACCGCGATTCGCGGCGGCGTGATGAAGCTCAACATTGCTCGCCGTGAGGTGTGCGGCAACTGTCACGGGAATGGAACGATTGAGGCTCCGGGCGTGTGTCCGCAGTGCCATGGCAAGGGCACGATCGAGCAGACGGGCGGGCGCATGAAGTTCAACGTTACCTGTCCGCGCTGCCATGGAAGCGGCAAGAATGTTTCGCCTTGTCCGGTGTGCCACGGCGAAGGCAGCGTGGAACGCACCGATCCACTGGAGGTGCGCATCAAGCCGGGAACGCGCGACGGCCAGCGGATTCGCATTGCGGGCAAAGGCAATGCCGGGGTGCGGGGCGGAGGGGCGGGCGACCTCTACGTGATTATTCGGATTGGCGAGCATCCGCTGTTCCGGCGCGAGGGCGACGATATCTACATCACCGTGCCGGTGACGGCGGTCGAAGCAGCGCTCGGATCGAAGATCGACGTGCCGACGATTGATGGGCGGAGCACGTTGAAGATTCCTCCTGGCACGCAGTCCGGACAGAAGCTGCGGCTGCGCGAAAAAGGCGTGCCTTCGGCTACGAAAGAAGGGGTGCGCGGGGACGAGATCGTGGAAGTGCAGATTACCGTGCCCATGCCGCGCGACGAAAAGACTAAAGAGTTGCTGCGGGAACTGGCTAAGCTGAATCCTGAAGATCCGCGGGCGGAGTTGTGGGCTAAGGTGTAGAGAGGGCTCTGCGCTCTTCAATTTTGTGCGACGTCGCGCAATAAGCGTAAAATTCCCCGCTATGGATCGTTGCGGACGCATATTCGTGGTGGTGTTCTGCCTTTCTTTTCTGTCCCTCTCCTGGTCACAGAAGAAACAGCCTGGTCCGGATTCGCGAGGAACCGTTTCCGAGGACAATAACTACACGAACCCTGCCTTGGGGATGACGATTAACTTGCCGGGAGACTGGCTGCTGCTGGAAATGACTACCGAGACCCCTAATGACCCGGGCTGTACGGGACCTCTATGCGGCGCCCCCGATATAAATGCTGTGCTCGAATCGAAGCCGGGGTCGAATCCGAGTTACAGGCTCTATCTATCCGGTTGGAAGCTGTCGGAGCGATACCTCAATCGCAATCGTTATCCGTTAAAGTGGTTTGCGGGCATCATGCTCGAGGGCAGCATGGGCAGTGATCTGGAAGTATTTGAGAAGCAAACCGCCGTTCAATTCGACGGAAAGCCAGCTTTCCGCCTACTAACGGCTGGACACGGAGAGAAAACGCCGAGAGTTCTTGGCTACGTATCGGAGGCTCACGGTTACGTTTTTCTGCTAGTTGGAGCAGCTCCAGCGGCTCCGCGTGCACTGCAATCTGCGATCGAAGCGCTCAGGCTGCGCTAGCGCGGTTCGCCTTCGTTTACTAACTTCTTGGTCGGATTATCGGCCGGATTGACGCGAATAACAAGCTAACGCTCCGCAGAAAGTTACGCTGTCTTTGCCAGTCGGAGCTCGTCTCCTCCACGCACTGAATAATGTTGGTCGGGAACTGGGAAGCCGGCTTGGGCGAAGGTGTCGCGGATCAGCCGGTTGGTATCGAAATAGACTTGCCAGTAGTGCGCGTTATTGCAGTACGGGCGCACGGCGAGCACTGGCCCCGCAAGGTTGAACGTGATGATCTCGACATCGGGCGCGGGATCGGCGAGCACGTTCGGCACCTTGGCGATTGCCGACTTCAGCAGCGCGATCGCTTCCTTTGGATCGACTCCGTGGGCGAGTTGCGCGGTCAGTTCGACGCGGCGGTAGAGGTTGGCTGAGAAGTTCTGGATCGTGTCGCTGAAGATCTTTCCGTTGCCGACGATTGTTTTGACGTTGTCGGGGGTATGGAGCGTGGTGGCGAACAGGCCGATCTCCTCGATCGTGCCGGTCACGCCGGCGGCGGTCACGAAGTCCCCCACTTTGAAGGGCTGGAGGATCACCAGAAAAACGCCGCCGGCAAAGTTCGACAACAAGCCCGACCACGCCATTCCGATGGCAACGCCTGCGGCAGCAAGGAGTGCAGCGAAGCTGGTGGTCTCGATACCGAAGAATCCGAGGATCGCGACGACCAGCACGATATTCAGCAGCGCTCCCGTGGCCGAGTTGATATAGCGGATCAAAGTGGGATCGATCTTCTGCTTTCTGAGGGCGCCATCGATCAGGCGAAGCGCGAGACTGATCAGCCAGCGGCCAATCATAAAGAGGACAATCGCGCCCAGAATTTTCAAACCTACGGCTGTAAGGACGGTGGTTACGGTTTGCATCATGGCGGTGAAATTGAAGTTCATGGATTTCTCCTTCGCTGCGACTGGCTAGAGCTGCCCAATCGGCCACATTCTACGCGCGGGCGGGGCTGGCTACGAGCGGGCTTAACTTCATCTCCGCGGATTTCGCGGATGCACGCGGATTGGGGGCAAGGCCAAAAGCGGACAACCGCCGCGGTCAAAGAGGCACGCGGGGATTCCAGACCAAAGTAAGCTTGATCCTGCGTTGTAGCGGTGTGACTATTCCTCTATGTACATAACTCCGCTCAGCTTCCCGCAGAAAATCGGGGCCGTCTTCTATGGATTGGCAGCCGGCGCGGGTACGGCAGTCGCCACGGCCTTGGGGTCTTGCCTACTCGGGCTGGCGGTAGCGGGATTCGCTGAATATACACATTGGATCTATTCCCAACCGTGGTTACCTCTTGTCGGGTTGGAACAGGGCTTCTTAGTTGGGATCGTCCTCGGCGGAATCGTCTGCTGGAGGATCTGGCGATCTCGCCTAGGTAGCGAGTCGCCCGAATGATCCGAGCTCTCGATTACGGAGGACTACTCCGCTCTCGGCGCCTCGCCATTGAAACCGATTTCTACCGTTACCTGCGTACACGTTCTTACCGACATTTTTTTCATTTTTCGAAAAAAATTCTTGCATCTGTGGAAAATTCCCGTAATCTCACAACTGCGAACTAACTTTGCCGAAATGCCTGGGGAAACGCGGTCACCCGGGAGCCGCGAGAGAAAGTCAAGGGAGACGCGGTGGTGAGAGTGAGTCGCCTGAGGAGGAAGCCATAGGAATTGGCAACTGCAACCGCTCCAGCCAACATTCAACAGCCCGGCTTTAGTCCTGCCGCACCTGCTGTTGGTTCCCGCAAAAAATCGATTCGCCTCACGCTGTGGCCGCTGGTCGCCGCTACCTTCTTTATGGTATCGGGCGGCACCTATGGCACCGAGGACATCGTGCATGGCGCCGGGTATGGGAAAGGCATCCTCATCCTGCTGCTCACGCCGCTCCTGTGGAGCCTGCCGACTGCGTTCATGATCGGCGAGCTTTCGAGCGCGCTGCCTTTTGAAGGCGGCTACTACGCCTGGGTGCGCCGCGCGATGGGAAATTTCTGGGGATTTCAGGAGGCATGGCTGTCGCTGGTTGCGTCCATTTTCGATATGGCGATTTATCCCACGCTGTTCGTCGCGTATCTCACGCGCATGTTTCCCTGGTTTCAGGAAAATCATCGCGGCGTATTCGTGGCGCTGGGCGTGGTGATTGTCTGCGCGCTGCTTAATATTGCGGGCGTGAAGGTGGTTTCGACTACTTCTTTGTGGCTTTTTTTCGCTCTGTCGGCGCCGTTTGCGGCGATCGTTCTGCTCTCGCCGTTTAAATTTCACGCGCTGGCGAACGCGATTACGAAACCTACGACCTCGAATGTCAACATTCTGGGCGGGCTGCTCATCTGCATGTGGAACTACATGGGATGGGACAATGCTTCGACTATTGCCACCGAGGTGGAGCGTCCGCAGCGGACTTATCCGCGGGCAATGTTGTGGGCGGTGGTCATCGTTGCCCTCACCTACGTGCTGCCGTTTGCGGCGATGTGGATGACCGGCCTTCCGGCTTCAGCATGGGAGACGGGAGCGTGGGCCGATGTGGCGCAACTGATGGGCGGGCCAGTGCTGCGGATTGCGCTGGTGGCGGGCGGGATGATGAGCGGTTTTGGCATGTTCAATGCGCTGGTCATGAGCTATTCGCGTCTGCCGCTGGCTATGGCGCAGGACGGAATGCTGCCGAAGGTGTTTGCCAAGCTGCATCCCAAGTCGCGGGCGCCATGGGTGGCGATTATCGCGCTGGCGATTGGCTGGGGACTGGCGCTCAATATCGGCTTCGAGCGGTTGGTCACACTTGACATCATGATTTATGGCGCCAGCCTGACGCTGGAGTTCGCGGCGCTGATCGTGCTGCGGGTTCGTGAACCGGAGCTAAAGAGGCCATTTCGTGTCCCGGGAGGGTGGTTTGGGGCGATCGCCGTCGGAATTCCGCCGACACTGTTGCTTGGATTCGCGATTGTGAAGGGCGAGCACGAAGCGATCCTTGGGATGAGCGCATTCTGGTTCGGACTCATCGTGATCGGCGCGGGCGTGGTCGCATATGCAATCAACCACCTCGTGAAGCCCGCGGGCTGGACGCGGCCTGAGCCTAAACCGGAGCTGGCCGCTTAACTTCTTTTCCGCGGATCTCGCGGATACACGCGGATTTTTTTGGAGAAAAATCTAGAGGCGCGGATTGCACGCGCCTCTTTATATTTTCATCTCTGCGCTGCTCATCACAGCGACGGACCTGCTCCGGTCCCGGCGGAAAGCCCCGACCCGCGGCATACACCATATTCTTAGGAAATGGTGTATAGTATCTTCGTGAGCAGGACGAATATCGAAATTGACGATGGCTTGATCCGGAAAGCGCGCAAGCTCACGCGCCTCAAGACAAAACGCCAAATTGTAGACAGGGCGCTCGATCTGCTGGTTCGTTCCGAGAGCCGTAAGGGCATTCTCCGTTACTACGGGAGCGGGATCTGGCAGGGGGATCTGAAGCGGTCGCGGAGAAATCGGGTGTGATCCTGGTGGATAGCTCGGTGTGGGTCGACTTCTTCAGTTCTTCTCCCAGCCGCGCCGGAGACGAACTCCGCAGAATGATCGAAGACAGCGAGCCCTTCGCCCTCACGGGGATCGTGGTCGCCGAAATCTTACAAGGCTTGACGCGAGACTCGGCACCAATCGAACGGTTTCTGGAACAGTGGGACATGCTGGAGCCCGGGGGATTTGATACGTACCGCAGAGCGGCGGACCTCTACAGACTTGCGCGGGGCAAGGGCGTAACGCTGGCTACCATCGACACGCTGATTGCAGCGATCGCGCTCGAACATGGCGCGAGCGTTTTCACCCTCGACCGGGATTTTTCCAGAATCGCGCGCCTCGCGGGGCTGGAACTATACAGGTTCCCAGGAATGAGTTCCGTTTAAAAGAAAACTAGCCTTTTTTATTCGCGCGATGCGATGATGTTTCTCGGAGATGACCAAACGTAAATCCAAAGGCGCGTACATGATCTCGGCGGTGGCCGAGATGTATGAGATTCATCCGCAGACGCTGCGGCTATATGAGCGCGAGGGGCTGCTCAAACCGAGCCGCACTGAAGGCAATACGCGGCTCTACACGGACGAAGATTTGCAGCGGCTGGAATTTATTCTTTCGCTGGCGCGCGATCTGGGAGTGAACATCAGTGGCATCGCTATTATTCTCCAGATGCGCGAGCGCATGGAGGAAATGCAGTTCCAGATCCAGGATTTTGTGCAGTACATTCAGCGGGAGGTGCTGGCGCGGGCCACGGCTGCGGCTGATCCCTCGAAGGGCGCCATTGTCCCGCTGCGACGGCCGGTTCCGACGCTGGACGCTTCGCGCAGGAGAGAGTCTTCAAAGTCGTCCTAATCTCGTTCTTTTACCACAGAGTCACAGAGAAAAACCTGAATCCTTAGAACCCCAATGAGGACTGGTCTCGCAGTTATTTGGTTTTTCTCTGTGTCTCTGTGACTCTGTGGTGTACCAAGAACAAGTTCCGGGAGCTGCCCCGGCTGGCTTGTTACGAAACTGTTACATTTCCCGGCTACAATGGTGCCCGTGAAACCAACACTCTTCGTCGTGGAAGACGATCCGGATATTTCGCGCCTGGTGCGCCATCACCTGGAAGGCGCCGGCTTTAATGTGCGGCTCTATTCGACCGGGAACCTGGTCGTGTCCGATGCCGAGCGGCAGCGCCCTGCGCTCTTTCTGCTCGACATCATGGTGCCTGGAAAAGATGGGCTTGAGCTCTGCCGCCAGATCCGCCAGTCGATCGCGCTCGCGTCTGTTCCCGTAATTTTCCTGACGGCCAAAGGGCGGCGAGGCCGATCGCATCCTGGGGCTCGAACTGGGCGCGGATGACTACATCCCCAAGCCGTTTAGTCCGCGCGAACTTGTGGCCCGCGTGAAAGCGGTCATGCGTCGATTCGAGCGGCCGTTGCCACTTTTGCCTACAAAGATCGAAGACGTTCACATCGATCCTTCGGCCATGACCTTGACCGTTCGGGGCAAGCAGGTGCCGACTACTGCCACCGAATTCCGGCTGCTTGATTACTTCATGCGCCACGCCGGTCGCGTTTTTACGCGCGACCAATTGCTTGATTCCGTCTGGCGCGATACGGCCTATGTCACTCCACGGTCGGTCGACGTCTATGTGCGGCGTATTCGCGAAAAAATCGAGCCCGATCCCGAGAATCCGCGCTACCTGAAGACGGTCCGCGGAGCCGGCTACCGCTTCGAGGTTCCGCGTTGAGACCTCGCATCTTCTTCAAGTTGATGGTTGTGTTCCTGGTCGTGATTGCGCGTCACCGCCATCACTCTTCAATGGACTGTGCGCAACGTCTGGCAGCACACTCTGCACGAGCAGATCGAGCGCAACCTCAAAGCAGAAGACGCTGATGTTTGCCTATCGCGTCGAGGCCGACCGCCAGCATTCGCTGGCCGACATCACTTCGCAGGAGGGTCAGGCAGCGGGAGCCCGGGCCACCGTCATCGATCCGACCGGGCAAGGTGCTGGCCGACTCTGAAGCCGATGCCAGCACGATGGAAAATCAAGCACATCGCAAAGAGTTCGCGGCCGCGCTCGGCGGCTCGGTGGGAGTGGATGAACGCAAGAGCCACAACTGGGTGTCGCTTTCTTGTATGTGGCCGCGCCGGTTTCCGGAGGCGCGGTGCGGCTGGCCTATCCGCTGCCCGAAATTGAAACCACCGATCGCCCGCTGGCAAAGGCGTTGTTATGGGGATCGCTGATAGCGTTCGCCGTTCGCGGTCGTAATTGCGGCAGTCACTTCTCAACGTCTGCGGACGGCGGCTGAAGCGCATCGTAAATTTTGCCGAGCGCATCGCGGCCGGCGACCTGACCGCCCGAATCGCAGCGACTTCCAGCGATGAGATCGGGCAAGTTGCGGCCGCACTCGACAAAACGGCGCGCCGCGTGGAAGAGAGCTTCGCCCGCCTGCAAACCAGCCAGCACGAACTGGAAACGCTCCTCAACAGCATGCAGGACGCGGTGCTCGCGGTGGGCGCGGATGGACGCGTGCAATGGGCTAACCGGGGCATGGCGCGTCTGCTGCGCCGCTATCCTCGTCTCGATGCGCCGCTGATCGATAGCGTCCGCGACCCGGATTTCCTGGCTGCCGTTCAGGAAGCGGCGCGCGATCAGGTCGTGACCTCGGCGCGCGCGATTACCATCACTGCCGGACGCACCTTCGACGTGACAGCCGCGCCCATGCCCGGAGGCGGCGTGGTCGCCGTGCTGCGCGACCTTACCGAAACCGAGCGCATGGAAAAAACGCGCCGCGATTTCATCGCCAACGTTTCCCACGAACTGCGCACTCCTCTGACTTCCATTCAGGGATATACCGAGACGCTGCTCGACAGTGGGGTCAGCGACAATCACGTGCGCGATTTTCTGGAGATCATCCGCAAGAATGCCGCCCGCATGGCGCGGCTGACTGAGGATCTGCTAACGCTCGCGCGCGTCGAATCGGGCGAACAGAGATTTGATATTCAGAGAGTCAGCACGGAGGAACTGCTTCAGGATGCGCTCGAAAGTTTTCGCGAAGTCGCCCGCTCCTACGGAGTGGAGCTCGTCGTCGAAAACGCGGCAGCGGACGCGAACGTAAACGCCGATCGGGAAGCGATCCACCAGGTATTTTCCAACCTGATTGAGAACGCTCTGAAGTATGCGGCGTCGGGAAAGAAAATCATTCTCGGAGCGCGGCCGTCACCCGGCGTGCCGTTGGCTTCTGGTTCAGTTGCGGCAACCGCGGGGGCAGCGAGCGCAGCGGCGGGCGGGGGCACATCCAGTGTCACCGCGGTTGAAACCGCACCGAGCCCAGCGGCTGTAAAGGAGTCTTCGGATTCCAGTTCGAGCGCTGGCGCCGTCGAGTTCTACGTCCGCGATTTCGGTCCCGGCATCTCGTCCGAGCACGTGCCGCGGCTCTTCGAACGGTTCTACCGCGTCGACAAGGCGCGCTCCCGCGAATCGGGAGGCACGGGACTTGGCCTCGCCATTGCCAAGCACATCATGTTCGCGCACGGCGGGACCATCCGCGCGGAAAGCGAACTGAATCACGGCTCGACGTTCCTGTTCGTCCTGCCTGCTTCGCAGGGGGATGCGGCGTAGTGCCCGGCACTGAACCGCGGAGCCCGATGAGCGATATAGTTGAGACCCGATCATTTCGAGGGTTTTGCAACAGGGAAAAACGCGCCGAGTTCAGTCGCTGACGATCGCCTGCCGGTCACCTGCGGGTGTAATTGCCGATTCGACGACCTGAAATTCACCGTCTCTTAACTTGCCTCGCGGCAACGGGGATTATGCTTTCGTGGGTGTGTGTGTCACACTTTGAATTAAGAACCCGAGAAATGGAAACCGGGCGTCCTCCGGGAAAGTCTGGCATCTAATGGGTGGGCGGTTTTGCCTATGAGCACAGCCAGCATGAAAACGCCTTCCGAACCGGACTGCGCTGACCTTGTCAAGCGCACCGTGGAAGCGTGTGAACTGGCGCGCCAAGCCGCCGCCATCGCCGCCGAGGGAATTGCCACCGGCTCCATGTCACGCCTGAATGCCATCCGGCAGTGCGAAAAAGATCTCGACGCCATCGACCTCGAAGTCGACTCCGATGTGACCCGGATCATCACCCGAGCTCCGCCGGAGGAAACCGGCCACTTGCTGGCCTGCATGAAGCTCATGATCGGCCTCGAGCGCATCGGTGACTTGCTGCTGAGTTTTGCCACCAGCGCTCAGGCCGCCGGGGCGCAGATCGATCCGCAGGATGCGCGCGACCTGACTCACATGGCGACCATTCTGGAAAAAATGCTGGCCGACGTGGGCCATTCTTTTTCCCAGCGAGACGTCAAGAAAGCCATCGAAGTGCTGCGCGCCGACGCCGAGATGGATCGCTTGCGCAACCTGATCTTTCTGCGCCACATCGAAAATCCCGAAAACCTCGAACGCCGCGCCAGCCTGCAAATCATCTTCATGACGCAATCGCTCGAGCGCGCCGGCGACCACGCCAAGAACCTGGCCGAAGAAGTCTGCCACTTCGTCAGCGGACGCAGCATCCGCCACCTGCTCATGGCCTACGACAAACCGAAGGAGCAGATGTTCATCGAGTGGCTGCGGCACAAAGACGAACAGTCGCGGTAGCGATTCGCTCGCACATCGCCGCTTAAGAGTGGCCAGCTGGGCATATTCAGATCAATTCATACCGAATTCAGACGCCCTCCATGGACGTTTCCAGCGGCCTGATGCAACATCTCATCTTGTAGGGCGCCTAAAGGCGGGTCGGTAGAAGCCTCATCGCCGAGGCCGCTAGCGTCAAACAGCGAGGGGTTATGTCAACCGTGATTATGTTAATGATCGGTGGTTGGGTGACGACGCTATCAAGATTTGCGGATATGGCCTTAAAGAGTCCGGCAAACTGCTGAAGATGCGCAGGAGCATGAAATTGCAGCTCGATTCCTCGGTGGCTGCGGTTGTTCCCGCGTCCGGGGAGATCATGCGGCATGAGGTTGCGTAGCGCTGCCTGAGAAAGTTGGGCGGCATTCTCTTGATTGACCTCTCTATCGCCCATGATATTGGGAAGGCTTTCCAGAGGCTTTGCCGTGCGAGTTGCATAAGGTGAATTCGCGCCGCCTCTTGCCGGGCGGCAAAAGGGACGCGCGATCTCGGCCCACATCCAGATCGCGCGTTTCCCGCCTCACGTTCCCGCCGTTACCGGTTGTGCTGCGAACTTGCATTGCCGCAGCCTGCTGCGGGTTCTTCCCACGGTAGTCCCCTCGATGTGCTCAGCCCACCTCACCGGAGACCATTTGCTCCCGAAAGTCTGTCTCCAACGGCGCTTGACACCTTAAGCTCCCAAGGCGAGACTCGGTTCAGGCCCTTCTGTAAGCGTGAATAGAAAGACGGCGACCACGCCCGTCCACGTCAGGCTATGCCAGCAGAAGGTCGCGCCGAACCGAATCATGACCGGATCCCCCCAGTCCGACGACCAGGTTCTATCCGAGCGTCTTGGCCACGCGGTTCCTGACAGCAGATCGCCGTACTCCGATCTCCCGAGCGGTCTGCAAGGTCGCACAAACCTCGAGGAGCGGGAACTGGAAGCTGCGCTCCAGCTGCTGGTCGAGCGCGCCCAATACATCACCGGGGCCACCGGAACCGCGCTCGCCCTGCCTCAGGGAGACGAAATGGTCTGCCGGGCCAGTGCCGGAGCCTGCGCGCCCTCGGTGGGCGCGCGGTTGCAGGTCCGCTCGGGGCTAACCGGCGAAAGCATCAACCGCCGGCAGTTGCTGCGCTGCGACAACGCAGAGACCGACCCACGGGTGAATCTGGAAACCTGCCAGGCGCTGGGCATCGCCTCGATCGTTGTTCTGCCGCTGCTGCGGCGGACGGGCGAGGTACGCGGCCTGTTCGAATTGTTCTCCGATCATCCCTACGCTTTCGAAGAGCGTGACCTGGTCGCGCTGGAGCGCATGGCTGCGCTCACGCTGACGGCGCTGGATCTGGCCGAACAACAGCACGATTCCGTGACTCCGCCGGCGACGACTGCAAAGCCAACGCGGCCAGCAGGAGCGTCGACGGGTTCTACCGGAAGCTATCCGCCGAGGGAGACTCCCTCGCAATCACCTCGCCCTGGGACTGAGGGCAAGGAGCGCGTGTCCCCTTTTCGCGCTGAACCCGTTGCTGTTCCTGCGCTCTCCAAATCTGAGCAAGCGCCGGAGGTTATGCCCATGGCGCACGTCGAAACGTCGACGCCGGAAGCCGTGCCCACAGCCGAAAGTGCGTTGAACCTGCCGGTGCCAGTCATTCCGGCTCGCGTCATTGAAGCCACGCTCCCGGAACCGGTTCCCGTTCCGGAAGCCATGCGTCGCGTTCAGAAATGCGCCTCCTGCGGATTCCCCGTCTCCGAAGGCAGGACGCTCTGTCTTGATTGCGAGAGCCTGGAGCGTATGAAGATCGAATCCGACAGGAAGGTTCGCGAAAAAGCGGCGCTGGAAGTTCGCCCAATCGAAGCGACCACCGCCGATGCGAGTTCCGGGCTAAAAGCGGCGGAGACGGAAGAGAAAGCAAAACAAGATGAGACAAGTCCAAAGGAGACTGAAGAGGATCACTCGGCAGAATCGTCCGTCGCCGCAACTCAAGAAGAAATCCTGCCGCCCTTCTTGACCAACCCGCAGTTAGTTGAAGAATCATGGCTGGCGAGGCATGTCAACTTATTAGCCTTCCTGGTTTTGGTGGCAATGGTGTTGGTCGCAGCGCTGGTCTTCTTTCGTTGACCACCATTTTCATTGACCACGAGTTTCGTCGACCATGAGGCGGTGGGGCGGGCGAGCGAAGGGGGTCGTGGCTCGCAAGTGCCACCCTAGTCAGTACCGTTTTCCTTGACAAATAGCGGCCAAAACTCATAGTCTGCGCTTAACTGTTTGCACGATCAAAAGGTGCCGAAGAATGAAAAATGTGTACGAAGTTCTCCGTCAGAAAGAACTCGAACTAACCAGGCTGGAAAAGGAAGTAGAAGCCTTGCGCGTCGCCGCCCCGCTGCTCTCGGAAGAGAAGGAATCGATATCTGAGGCGCCGAAGCCGACGCTTACGACTCCGCAGCAACCGATTCGCATTCCCGCGCCAGTTGCCGCGCAGGCCGTAAATCCTCCGGCACGAGCGGCGGGATGGGAAGACGCCGCCAAACGCTGGCCTTAGAGCGTTCATGGAACAATAGATAGCTTGGATAAGGCAGGCTCGGCTGAGCGCCGGGCCTTCTTTGTTTCCGAGGGACTAGTCGACCGCCAACCACGCTTGCCGTCGCGCCCCGTCAGTAGATACAATGTAATTACCAAGGCGTGGAGGCGTTCATGAAAGCTGAGCTCGTCCGAATCGGTAACTCCCGCGGCATCCGAATTCCCAAACCCCTCATCGAGCAGTGCGGTTTCCGGGAAATCGTCGAGTTACGCGTCGAGAACGACCGTTTGATCGTTTCCCCTGACCGTAAGCCACGCGCGGGGTGGCGCGAGGCTTTCCGCGCAGCCGGTTCGGCAATTCCCGACGATGTTGTGCTTCCTGACTTTCCGAATGCGTTCGACGATGAGGAGTGGACGTGGTAGCCCGTGCGCCGCACAGGGATGAGGTCTGGCTGGTCGATTTAGACCCTACGCGGGGCTCGGAAATTCAAAAGGTCCGCCCTTGTCTGGTCGTTTCGCCCGACGAGATAAATGACGAGGTGCAAACTGTCATTATCGCTCCCTTGACGAGCACGATACGGTCTTATCCCACACGAGTCCTGGTTCGCTTCCAGGGTAAGAGTGGGCAAATTGCGCTGGATCAGCTTCGTTCAGTGGATCGCCAAAGATTAGTGCGAAAGTTAGGAACGGTAACGAACACAACGGCTCAATCGGCCTGTGCAACGCTGGTCGAAATGTTCACGCGAAGCTAGGTTGAAATTTTCTACCCCTGCGTCGTAAACGCCAGCGCGAGAATCGTTTTCTGCTCCACCTCATGCGCCTTCGCCGATCCCGTTGCCGGACTCGCGCTGCCCGATCGTTTCACCGAAAGCACCGGCCGATCACCCGCAATTCTCTTCAGTCGCGGCAGCATGTAAAAGAGCGCGCCCATATTTGACGGCTCTTCCTGCACCCAGACAATATCGCGGGCCGTGCGGTGGCGCTCGAATTCGGCTGCGATCTCGGCCTCCGGGAAGGGATACATTTGCTCCAGGAAAACAATCGCCGTGCTCATATCCTTGCGCCGCAATCGCTCGGCGCGCAGTTCATGGCCAATTTTGCCGGTGCAGATCAAGATTCGCTTCGCGTCCTGCGCCTCGTTATCTGGAATCACCGGCAAGAACCGCTGATGGGTCAGATCTTCCAGCGGAGACAGAGCATCGGGATTGCGCAACATGCTCTTGGGCGTAAACACGACCAGCGGCTTTCTCCAGTGACGCAGCGCCTGCCGCCGCAGCAGATGGAAATATTGCGCGGCGTTCGAGGGCTGGCAGATCTGGAAATTGTCGCGCGCAGCGAGCTGCAAAAATCGCTCGATGCGGGCCGACGAATGCTCCGGCCCCTGGCCTTCGTAGCCGTGTGGCAGGAGCAGCACGAGGCCCGAGAGCAGGCCCCACTTATCCTCGCCCGCGCTTACAAACTGATCGATGATCGCCTGCGCGACGTTCGCAAAATCTCCGAACTGCGCCTCCCACAACACGAGCGCCTCGGGATAATCGCGGCTGTAGCCGTATTCGAATCCCATCACGCCTGCCTCCGAGAGCGGGGAGTTGTAGATCTGGCAAGGAGCCTGGCCGTCGGCAATGTGGCACAACGGAACATACTCATTCTCATTCTCGGTATCGATGAGCACCGAGTGCCGCTGGTTAAAAGTTGCGCGCCGTGAATCCTGGCCGCTCATGCGCACCGGAATTCCCTGCTTCACCAAGCTCGCAAACGCCAGAGCCTCGGCCATGCCGTAATCCAGAGGCTTCTTTCCATTCCCCATCTCCGCGCGCTGCTCCAGCAACTTCTTTACCTTGGGATGGATATGAAATCCCTCCGGGTAAGTGGTCAGGCGCGCGGTTAACGCCGCCAACTCCTCGCGCGATAGGCCAGTGGGCTGTTCATACTCAGCCTTGTATCTCCCGCCGAAGTATTGGCTCCAGTAACCGGGCAAGTCGCGCAGCAGCGGCTTCTTGGTCGCTTGCGCAGCCGCTTTCTGCGCGGCCTCGAACCCGCCTTGATGGCCGCGGCCTGTTCGGCGAACTTGTCCGCGCCGATTTGCTTGGCGTAAATCTCAAAGAGCGGACGATGCTCTTTGATCGCCTTGTACATCAGCGGCTGCGTCACCGTGGGATCGTCGACTTCGCTGTGGCCGTGGCGACGGTATCCGATCAAATCCACGACCACATCGCTGCCGAAGGTGTAGCGATACTCCGCCGCCAGGCGCGCAATGCGGATAACCGCGTCCACATCTTCGCCGTTCACATGAAAAATCGGAATCGCCTGCCGCCGCGCCAACTGCGCCGAAAAACGCGATGAATGCTCGTCGCGCGCGTTGGTTGTGAAGCCAATCAGGTTATTCACGATCAAGTGAATCGTTCCACCCACCGTGTAACCCGCCAGGTCCGCGTAATTCAGCGTCTCGGCCGTGATTCCCTGTCCCGCAAACGCCGCGTCGCCGTGCACCAGCAGCGGCAAAAACTTCGCGCGGCCACCTTCGCCGGAACGATCCTGCTTGGCGCGCGTGCGGCCCACCGTCACCGGATCGACCGCTTCGAGGTGGCTGGGATTCGACGCCAGATGAATGTGAATTTTCTTTCCGCTCTTCGTAACATACTCGCCGGTCGCGCCGATGTGATACTTCACGTCGCCCGACCCGAGCACGCTGCGCGGATCGACATCCTCAAACTCGGCAAACACCTCTTCCGCCGGCCGCGTGGCCACGTGAATAATCACGTTCAGGCGGCCGCGATGGCTCATGCCCATCACCAGTTCGAGCGCGCCCCGCTCGCCGGCTACGTCCAGAATCTCATCCACCGCCGGCAACAGAGAGGTGTTGCCCTCCAGCGAAAATCGCTTGTTGCCCGAGATAGCGCTGCTGCAGAGTCTGCTCGAAGAGATCGGCGCGCATCAGCAAATCGAGAGCGCGCTGGCGGTCGACCTCAGCCGGTTCGGCCTCCATGCGCTCCTGGATCCAGCGCCGGCGTTCGGAGTCGGCGATGTGCATGAACTCGACGCCCACGCTGCCGCAATAAATCCGCCGCGCCTCGCGGGCCGGTTCGCTGTCTTTGCCGTTATCAAACCGCAGGTCTGGATGAGGCTGCGGAGGCAAAAGCCCCAGCGGATTCAGTTCGGCTTCCAGATAGCCAAACTGCCGAAACAGTCCAAACACCCGTTCGCGTTCAAAATCCTCACTGGGTTCGGAAGTCGCAAGTCCCCGAGTCCCCGCTGCATTGCGAGTCGAAGTCGCCATAATTGTCTTTATAGAATAACGGATGAGACAGCATCGAGGACGGATTCACAGCCCCGGGTCAGTGAAGGACGCTCCGCTTCGAAGATCAAATCAGCACGGGGAGGAGGATTCAAGGATGGGCAGGTCAGACCGCTTCAATCACGCGAATCTCGTCGGTGATCTCGGTTACCAACTTTTCCGGCTCCGCCGGAAACTGCTCCCAAGTGGCCGCCGGAAAAGTCTTTATGATGTCAGCATAGCTGCGCAGCCCGCGATACTCTGCCACGCGAAAACCGAGGACATCCGCCAGCAGGCAACTGGGCGCGATCACCGAGGCCGTGCCTGCGCATCGCCTTCCCTCGCCGTGGTGGCCCGACGTGATCTCCAGAAAAGCTCCAGGAAGATTCCAAGCCCGCACGATCGCGGCCCCGGCTTCGGAGTGGTCGACCCCGAATAACTCCCGTTCCCTCGCCAGCAGATCCCGCGGCTGATCTGCATCATTCTCCACGACGCGCGCATAGGCATCCGGCATCGTCGACACCATCGCCACCCGGCCGATGTCATGCAATATCCCGGCAGTATATGCAAAGTCCCGGTCGAGTTTGCTCCATGTCGCCGCCCGTTCCGCAATCAAAGCGCACGCCACGCTGTGCCGCCAGCACGACTGCATCAGCGGCGTAAACGGCGCATTCAGGTATTCCCTTAGTCCCACCGTAACCACTACCCCCTTCAGCCGGCGAAAACCCAGCAGCATCGAGGCCTGCAACACGCTGGTGATGTTCTTTGAAAACGCGACCAGCGGAGAATTGGCAATCTTCAGGATCGCCGACGAAAACTCTGCGTCGGAGCGAATCAAGCTGCACAGCTCCAGCAAAGAGGTATCCCTGCCGGCAATCATCTGCAGCGCCTTGAGAGCGATCGTCGGAAAGGCGGGTAGATGTTCCAGGCTTCCAAGCCGGTTCCACTAAGCGCAGGGTTTTCGAGGGACTAGCCATAGATGTGCCCAAAATCTTCCAATCGGCGGCGATGGCAGTTTGGTTTAGTACGGGTGCGTCCTTCCGGACAAACCCAGGGCCGATATTGGCTGGCGGGTTCCCAGCTCTCTGCTAATCTGATTTCTCCCGAACAATCATGCGCTGGCTCCATCAGACGGTCGATAATTCCCAAACGCAAGCGCTGGCCGCCGCTTTGCCCGATTTGAAACTGAACGTCCCGCCCGGCGTCCTGCCCGTCCTCGCCGATCTGCTCGTCCGGCGCGGCATCACGGAGCCGACAGCCGCCGCCCGCTTTCTCACTCCCACCCTCGACCACCTGCACGACCCGTTGCAGATGTCGGGCATGAAGGTCGCGCTTGACCGTCTCGACGCCGCTGTCGAGCACAAAGAAAAGATCCTGATCTATGGCGACTACGACGTCGATGGCACCACTGCGATCGTCATTCTTAAAACGGCTATCGAACTCTGCGGAGGGGCGGCGGACTTCCACGTCCCGCACCGCATTCGCGAGGGCTATGGCATGCGCGACGAGGTCATCGAGCGCGCGGCCTCCGAAGGCGTGCGACTCATCATCAGCGTCGACACTGGCATCAGAGCCTTCGCCGCCGCCGATGCCGCCCGGCGCACCGGCGTCGATCTGATCGTTACCGACCATCATCTGCCGGGACTCGACGGCGTTCCGCAGGCGCTGGCTGTGGTCAATCCCAATCAGGCGGGATGCGACTATCCCTGCAAGCATTTATGCGGAGCGGGCGTCGCTTTCAAACTTGCGCAAGGATTGATGCAGCGCCGTCTCGACGCGAAGGTTCAATCGCGGCTGCTGATGTCGTTCATGAAGGTCGTTGCCATCGCGACGATTGCCGACGCTGTGCCTCTCCTCGGCGAAAATCGGGTCTTTGCCAAGCTTGGTCTCGAAGGCTTGCGCCGGCCTGTTAATCCAGGACTTAAGGCGCTGCTCGAGGTCGCCAAGCTCGGCGATGGCCGCGAACTCACCTCGACTGAAGTCGCCTTCCGCATCGCACCGCGCGTGAACGCCGCCGGCCGAATGGACGTTGCGCGCGACGTCGTCGAGCTATTCAGCGTGAAGGATATTGGACGCGCCCGAGAAATCGCCGGCCGACTGGACAAGCTGAACTCCGAGCGCCAGGATGAAGAACGGCGGATCATGGAGAACATCGAGCGCCGGCTGGAAGGAGACCCGGCTCTGCGCGAAGCCTATTGCATGGTGATCGACGGAGAAGGCTGGCATCGCGGCGTGATCGGCATCACGGCGACGCGGGTGGTCGAACGCTACGGCCGCCCTACGCTGGTCATTTCTCGCGAGGCCGACGAAGCCCACGGCTCGGGCCGCTCCATCCCTGCGTTTCATCTCCTCAACGCGATCGAATCCTCCCCCGAACTCTTCTCGCGCTACGGCGGCCACGCCCACGCCGTCGGCTTCGCGCTGCCCTGCGCTAATGTTGAGAAGCTGCGGGAGCATCTCGATGCATATGCGCGCGCCCGCTTGACGCCCGCGGATTTCGAGCCGCAACTGGAGTTCGACCGCGAACTGCCGCTCGACGAAGTCACGCCCGAACTGCAAAGGGCGCTGTGCTTGCTGGAACCGTTCGGCATGGAAAATCCAGAGCCGGTCTTCACTGCGAAAGCGGTGCGCCTGATGACGCCTCCTCTGGCGGTAAAAGACAAGCACGCGAGGCTGAAGATATCGCCCGCTTCAAACAACGGCGCACCTGCTGCATCCGTGCAAGCGGGGGGAAACCCCGCCACCACCCAATCAACCTGGCGCAGCAATATCACCTTCAAAGCGATGGCCTGGGGACTGCGCGAATCGTGCGAACACCTGCAACTCCTGGCCGGAGACCGTCTCGACATCGCCTACACGCTGGGTATGAATGACCACCCCGAGTTCGGTGGCCTGGAACTTACCCTGCGCGACGTTACGCGCCACTAAGCATTAGCGCCCCCACCCGTAGCACCGGCATCTCGCCAGTTATCGTGGCGCGTCCCCGCCGTCACGTCGTCGGCAGAGCTTCAAAGCTCCGCTGCCCCCAAAAGACTGCCGCCGCCCTTTACACTTCCGCATGAAACCCTTATATTTCCCGCCATGAACGCAACTCTCTTCTGTAACAAGTGCGGAGCACCGAACGATGCGAGCGCTCAGTTTTGCAGCCGCTGCGGCGCCGCGCTAAATCCTTCCGCGGCCTTGCCGGGCCAGGTTCCACCGCCTACACCGGTGCCTGGCTATCCGCCGACCGCGCCCTATCTCCCCGCTCAGTACGTGCGATACGGCGGCTTTTGGATTCGCGTCCTCGCCACTATCATCGATGCAATCATCGTGCGCGTTGTCCTGCATCCGATTGCTGCCATATTCGGGCTTGGTGGACTCGCCCTCAGCGGATTTGGTGAGCGCGGCTTTCGGCACGGCATGGGATTGCCACTCCTCATCTTCGGCGGCGGCGTCTACGCCGTTCTTATCGTCGGCGCGTCCTGGCTCTATGAGGCGCTCATGGAGAGCTCGTCCTATCAGGCCACGCTCGGCAAGATGATCTTTGGGATGAAAGTCACCGATCTCTACGGCAACCGCATCGACTTCGCCCGAGCCACGGGGCGGCATTTCGCCAAGATACTTTCGGGGTTGGCCCTCTGCATCGGCTTCATCATGGTCGGCTTCACTGAACGCAAGCAGGGATTGCATGACATGATTGCGGGAACGCTGGTGAGAAGGATCTAGGTCGGAGGTATGAGGTTAGAGGTCGGAGGTAACAACCTAAGCTTCATGAGTTCAGGTTTTTAACCTCCGACCTCTAACCTCATACCTCTGACCTTCCCCAATTTCCTTTAGACTAGCCTCATGCCCCCGCCCGTAACTCGCCTGCGCCGCTGGTTTGCCGCGGGGGCGGTTCTGATGATTTTGATCGTGGGGGGCATGTATTTCTACGCACGCTGGCGCGTCAGCCAAGTTGTCCATCAGATTCCTGCCAAGCTCGGGCTCGACATTCAGCAAACTGCCGAGGGGTTTTCGATTTCGAAGTCCGAGCAGGGCCGCACCGAGTTCACGGTTAGCGCCTCCAAAGCGGTGCAGTTCAAGCAGGGCGGCCGCGCCGAACTGCATAACGTCAAGATCGTCGTCTACGGCAAAGATTCCAGCCGCTTTGACCGCATCGCGGGAGAGAACTTCGAATTCGATCCTGCCTCCGGCGATGTGACCGCCAAAGGCCGGGTTCTCATCGACCTCGAAGCGAATCCTGAAGGCATCAAGAGTTTGGACCAGTCACCTCCTTCGGTGATGAAGAAGCCGATTCACCTCGAAACTGACGACCTGGTGTTCAACAAGAATACGGGCGACGCCTCGGCCAGCGGCAAGGTCGTCTTTGAGACGCCCGACGCCACAGGCTCCGCAATCGGTATTCAATATTTATCCAGCGCCGGCACCATGACACTGCGCTCGGCGGTCGACCTAAATGTTCACCAGCCCCATCAATTTCATCTAACTGCGGATCGGGGCGTTATCGACAAACGCCCGCACACCGTCGTTCTGAGCCACGTTCACATGCGACGCGAGCAGCAGGATCTTCATTCGGACGAAGCCACGTTTTTCCTGCGCAATGACAACACGGTCGAGCGCATTTTGGCAGATGGTAACGTCGACGGAACGTTTCGCGGGACATCGAATGCCCATTCCACCTCTGGTCATGCGGAGATGTTTCTGACCGGTAATCGAAACCAGTTGACGACCGCCGTCTTGACCGGCAACGTCCAACTCACTACAGAAGGAGCACAACCTGCGAAGGCTCAGGCGGGTCGTGCCACTCTACACTTCGGGGCAAATCAGATTCTCCAAAACGTGCACGCCGAAGATGGCGTCCGCCTCGAACAGCGGAGGCAGGGCGCGCGCAACGCACCTTCGCATTTGATATCGTCGCCGGGCCAGTCGCCGGCATCCGCATCGCTCTCGCCGTCAGTCCTGCAAGAGATAGAAATGACGGCGCCGGTCATGGACTTCGTGATCACAAACGGCCGTCAACTTGAATCCGCCAATACCACCGGCCCGCCACAAATAACGATTACGCAACCCGAGACCAAACAAAGAACACTAATCACGGCGGGCCGCTTCACGGCGACATTCACCGCCGACAACCACCTCAACCTGCTCCACGGAGAGCCCAATGCGCAGATCGTCGCCACCCAACCCGGCCAGCCCGACCGCGTCTCCACCAGCCCCAGGCTGGACGTTCAATTCCAACCGCAAGGCGGCATCTCCACCATCACGCAGTCCGGCGGGCTCGCATACGTCAGCGGAACACAAAAAGCGTGGACCGAGCGCGGCAGCTATACGGACGGCGATCAAACGCTGATCCTTACCGGCTCGCCGCGCGTGGTCGACGCTGGGATGACGACGACCGCACAAACCATCCGCTTCAACCGCGCCACCGGAGACGCTGTCGCCGACGGCAGCGTGAAGAGTACCTATTCCGACCTCAAGCCTCAGCCCACTGGCGCAATGCTTGCCTCGTCCGACCCGATCCATGTAGTGAGCCGCACGATGACGGCCCATCGATCCTCGGCGATCGCGATCTACGCGGGTAACGCCCGTCTCTGGCAAAACAGCAATGTAGTCGAGGCGCCCACGCTCCAGTTCGACCGCGACCATCGGTCGCTGGTGGCCGAGGGTACTGCAAGTCAACCCGTCAAAACGGTGCTGGTGCAAGTCGACCGCGCCGGAAAAGTCACACCCGTCACCGTCACCTGCGCGCATCTCACTTACGTCGATACCGACCGCAAGGTTTTTCTGACCGGCGGCGTCACGGCAAAAGGTTCCGACGCTACCATGACCGCGCGCCAAATGACGGTTTTCCTGGTCGCCCACGACCAGTCACAATCCGCAGCCAAACAATCTTCACCCAAACAAGTCGCCCCCGCATCCCTCGGCCAAGTCGACAAAATCATCGCCGAAAGCGACGTGGTCATCGTCGAACCCAGCCGGCGAGCGACCGGCGACCATCTCGTGTATACCGCAGCCGACGATAAGTACGTTCTGACGGGCGGACCGCCTAGCATTTTTGATGCCGAACATGGCAAAATCACGGGCGATTCGTTGACTTTCTACAGACACGATGATAGGGTGCTCGTTGAAGGGAAGGCAACGTCCCCGGCAGTCACAAGGACGCAAGTGGCACGATAAATGCACACGCTGGCCACCGACGAAATTGGCAAGACCTACCGGGGCCGACGCGTAGTAAACGGAGTCAGCCTCCGGGTCCTGCAAGGCGAGGTAGTGGGTCTCCTCGGGCCAAACGGCGCCGGCAAGACCACTTCCTTCTACGCAATCGTAGGCCTGATTCCTCCCGACACCGGCCGCATTCTCTACGACGACGAAGATATCACCAGCGTTCCCATGTACTTGCGGGCACGGCAGTACGGCATAAGCTACCTGCCGCAAGAGGCTTCTGTCTTCCGCAAGCTTACGGTGGAGGAGAACATCCTGGCCGTCCTGGAAGTTCAGCCTATTTCCTGGCATGAGCGCCGGGAAAAGGCCGAGACGCTGATCGACCAGTTGGGTCTGGAGCACATTCGACAAAATCGGGGCTACGCACTGTCGGGCGGCGAACGCCGTCGGGTTGAAATCGCCCGGTCGCTGTGCATCAACCCGACCTTTATTTTGCTGGACGAGCCGTTTTCAGGAATCGACCCGATTGCCGTCCTGGACCTGCAGAAGATCATCTCGGACCTGCGCGCCAGCGGCATAGGAATTCTGATCACGGACCACAACGTCCGCGAGACGCTTTCCGTCACCGATCGCGCCTACATCATCAACGAAGGCCGGATTTTCCGCTCGGGGACGCCGGAGCAGTTGGGTGGCGATCCTGAGGTCACGAAGGGTTTACCTGGGGGAAAGCTTCTCGCTGGTGTGAGGAAGGCGAGAGTCAAGTGGCGGGCAGCGCGGGGTTTACCGGGAACGGACAATTTGAGAGCTGGCGGCTGTTTCTCTGGCAACTGAATTTGTTGCGGCGGGCACCTTGTTTCAGTTACCAACGCGTAAGCGGATTGGACCTTAGTGCCAAGCCGAAAGGCCGTCGCGCATGAGAAGTTAGGGAGAGGGAAGAGGTTAGAGGTCAGATTGCAGAGGTGAAAACCTCTGCTCCGACCAGTTAGCTGAGGGCTTGGGCTTTTACCTCTGCAATCTGACTTCTGCAATCTAACTTCGATAGACGAAGTAAGCAGCGGAACGATCTTAGAACATGGTACTTCTCCAACACAGACTGAACGTCAAGCTCTCCCAGCGGCAGATCCTGACGCCGGGCCTCGTCCAGATGGTCTCGGTGCTCGCGCTTAACAAGCTTGAGCTCAAGGACATGATCAACGCCGAGATGGTGGAGAACCCCGTCCTCGAGGAGCTCGAAGACGCAGTCCCCATGCTCGACGATGTCGGACGCCAAGAAGAAGAGCGCGACCGCATCGCCGCCAAGGCCACCACCGAAGAAAATCCCATCACGGCCGCTGAAAAGAAGGATCCCTTCGAGGAGATCGACTTCGGCTCGTTCTTCCAGGAATACCTCGATCCCGGCTATCGCAGCTCGGGCGAGATGGAAGAAATTGAAAAGCCTTCCTTCGAAAATTTTCTATCCAAGCCCGGCAATCTGACTGACCATCTGCTCTGGCAGCTGGGAGCGATTTCGCTCCGCCCCGAGGTGCACCAGGCAGCCGAGGTGATCATCGGCAACCTGAGCGAAGATGGATACCTAATCGCCAGCGATGACGAGCTGATGGGAGTCGTGCCGGCAGCCGCTCCCGAAGTGGACGCGGTCGTGCAAGCCAAGATCGTGGGCGAAGCCGAAGCGATCGGAATTGCAACCGCCGATGATTCCGAAGCAATCAGCTCGCACGCGCCGAGCGATGTCGCAGTGGATGACGGCGCGGAAGTCCGATTCTCTTGCAGATGATCTCGTGCTGCCCGATTCAAGCACCAGCTATTCTTCGCCGGGCACCGACAGCGCCCCGTTCTCGCAACCAGCAACGGAACCAGCAACAATGCAGTCCTCGATTGATTTGGGCCTGAATACGGAAGCTGCTTTCTCAGGCCACACGATTTTTCAAAGCAGCCCAGCTCCGCCGCCAAGTTCGTTCTCGCCGAGCCTGCCTGCGAGCAACAACGGAAGCTCCGGCGGACATTCGGCCGCCGCTGCTGCGCCGGCACAAATGTCGGTAAGCTTCACCCTAGCCGACCTGCACGAAGCGCTCGAAGTTGTCCGCCAGCTTGATCCTCCTGGCGTAGCCTGCCGCGATCTCCGCGAATGCCTGCTCCGCCAGTTGCGCTATCACATGCAGCAGTTGCAGCACGGCCGAAATACGAACGGCCACGCACGCAACGGCACTTCGAACAGCAATGGCGATGGGAACGGCGCGAACAACGATTCAACCGAGCAGGTCCTGAACGACGCCATCGCCGTGGTCGACCAGCACCTCCACGCGGTCACGCTCAAGCAGTTCAAGGAAATCGCCCGTGCCATCGGCCGTCCTGTTGAAGCCGTGCAGACCGCGCTCGACTACGTTCGCACCCTCGACCCGCGCCCTGGCCTGCAATACAACAAAACGCCCGCGCGCCTGATCGAGCCCGACGTAGCCTTCGTCAAGCACGGAGACGAATGGCTCATCATCATGAACGACGAGGACATGCCGCAGTTGCGCCTGAACCCGGCCTACAAGCGGCTCCTAACGCGCGACAACAACGATAAGGACACCCGCAACTACGTCAAAGACCGCTACAAGTCGGCCATTCAGCTGATCAAGAACATCGAGCAGCGCAAGCAGACCATCACCAAGGTGTGCTACTCCATCGTGGCACGCCAGCAGGATTTCCTACGAACGCGGCATCGATCAACTGAAGCCGATGATGATCAAGGAAGTCGCCGAAGAGATCGGCGTGCATCCCTCCACGGTCAGCCGCGCCGTGGCCAACAAATATGTGCATACGCCGCAGGGCGTATTTGAGTTGCGCTACTTCTTCTCCGAGAGCGTGCAGGGCCCGGAAGGCGGAGGCACCTCGCTCCTGATTCTGAAGCGTCGCGTCAAAAAATTAATAGAAGATGAAGATCCATCGCGCCCGTTGACCGACGAGCAAATCACCCGTATTCTCCAGTCACAAGGCATCGATGTAACGCGCCGCACCGTCGCAAAATACCGGGAAGACATGAGGATTCCGAGTACGCACCAGAGAAGAGTGAAAAAATAATTGCAGAGGTAAGAGGTCAGATTGCAGAGGTCAGGAGCCGCGAGTTACGAGTCTCGGGGAACGAGCAAACAGAAAGAGTTGGTTTGCGCGAAGCTCGCGGCCCGAAACTCGCGGCTTACTTCTACAATCTGACTTCTTACCTCTGACCTCAATTTTTGTGGAGGTCGTTCCATGAACGTGGAGTACACTGGCCGGCAATACGAAATTCCTTCCGCCATCCGCAAAGAAGTAGAAACTGGACTCAACAAAATCCGCAAAATCCTCGGCGACCGATTCGAAACCAAGGTGATTCTGGCGGTCGAAAAGCACCGCCACAAAGCTGAAATCTCGATCAACCCGCCGAACGGCCCCATTGTTGGCCTCGCGCAGGCGCACGACATGGTCTCGGCCGTCAACGACGCGCTCGATCATCTTCACAAACAGGCGCTGAAATACAAAACCAAGTGGCTCAGCAAGAAGCGCAAAGCGGTCAAGAAATTTAACGGCGATGGCGCCCTCCAGGAAAGAATCGAGCCGCTGCTAGGCCTGGCCGAAAGCACGACCGTCTCGGTGACGGTTCATAAATTCCCATCCGTCGCCAAGACGACGGAAGTCCATCTGGTGCGCTCAGCCGACTCGATCGCTCTTCGTCCCATGACTCTCGAAGAAGCCATCAAAGAAGCCCACTTCCGCGACCGCGACGTTTTCGTGTTCCGCGATCCCAAAGGCAAGCTGATGATCCTCCACCGCACGCGCGACGGGAAGATGGAACTGATAGAAGCCCCGTAAAGACAATTGCAGAGGTCAGAGGTCAGAGCTCAGATTGGAGATTTGAACATCGCCGGAGGCGCAGAGAGCTTTAACCTCGAATCTGACCTCCGCAATCTCAATCGCCTCACACGGTTCCGCACAACTTCCTGCGCCCACGTCATAGCCTGCCACCAGGCAGTCCCCACTCTGTCGTCGCTCAGACGTAGCTCTTTTGTCAGGGCACTCGCCTTCTCCCACTCCCCCGACTCCTGCGCCAGCATCAACTGGTAAAGCGGCCTCAGGACACCTGCCTGTCCAAGCAGCGCCGCCTTCGTATCGCCATCCACCGGTACCCGTTCGAGCAGCGTGGTCATGTCGATCTCAAGAATCGCGTCCATCACCGAAAGCAATCCCATCAGGAACAAATCGTTGTTCGATCGCACCTGGTCGGAGAGCAATTCGCAAAACCGCGCCCGTGTCAATCCCATCAGCACCAGTTCGCTGCACCTTTGTTCGGCCGCCCCCACGGTGACAATCAGACGGATCCAGCGCCGCAACTCGCGCTCGCCAAGAATGGCCATCGCATGTCGCACCGATTTCACCTCGAGCGAGAGCCCAAAGATCGGAGAATTCAAATACCGAAGCAGCCGATAGCAGATCGCCGCTTCCTGCTTGAGAAGTTTCTCCAGTTCGCGCATTTCAATTTCCGAGCGCGACACCATCTCCAGCAACTGCACATAGCGCACTCGGCTCGCGGGAACCTCCCGGCCGATCACCACCTCCGGCCGGCAGAAAAAATATCCCTGAAAATACGCGAAACCCATGTCCCGCGCCTGATAAAACTCATGCGGCGTTTCCAGTTTCTCAGCCAGCATCTTGCACTTCGGCGAGCCAAACCGGCGCATCATTCGCACCCGCTCTTCCATCTTCGTGGCCCGAATGTCGACTTTGATGATGTCGGCAAACTCGGACAGGATCGCGCGCGGATCGTTGGGTGCGAAGTCGTCCAGCGCGATCAGATATCCGGCCGCCTTCAGCCGTTTGCAGGCGGCAATTACGCGATCGTCCGGCTCAACCGTTTCCAGAATCTCGACCACCGTTTGGCTGGGAGGCAGCAGCGTCACCAGATCCTTCAGCAGCATCTCGTGCGTGCAATTCACGAAGGCGCGGCTGTTGTGGCAGAGCGTGTTCAATCCAAACAGCAAGGAACTGTCCAGCGTCGAGCGCGCGGCCACTTCGGCATCGTCGGCAGAGAAATAATCTTCAATCCCGTTGCGAAAGAGCAGTTCATAGCCGAAGACTTTTTGTGCGCGGTCAAGAATCGGCTGGCGCGCGACAAACCGCTGCCCAGCCGCGGCAAGTGGGTTCGGGAGCGGTGAGTGGTTCTGCGTAGCGATCAAATCTCACTCTTCTTGTATCGGCGAGGCGGCCTCAAACTTCAGGACGCTCGCATGAAGTCCTCGCCACCGATCTTTCGTAATGCCCAAAATGTGGAAAACTAATGCCTTTCCCCCTTGCGCAACCTGCCCTATCGTGAGTAACATCAAGGTGTTCTCTAACGGCTATGCGTCTCGCTAGCCGTCGCGCCCAAATACCTTCAGGCGCCCAATTACAGTTTGAACAGATTCTTGAGCATCGTTCCTGAGTAGTATCCAGCCGAAGTGGGTTCGGCCAGCCGTGCCGGTGTATATCACTTCTCAGCAGCTACACCGCTGCGGCGCGAAGCGGGAAAGCGCGTAGCAAATCGGAACAAAAAAGAAAGACGAAACAATCAGGCCTCGGATTTTCGATCCAGGCTGGGAATTAAATTCAAAACCTAACAAGAGATAACGTATGAATGCAGGACCCGGACACGCCTCCCAGGGAGGCGGGAAACATAAACGGCGCCGTGGACGCCGTTCACAAAGACGAAGCGGTGGCACCGGCGGCGGAGGAATGCCTCGGCAGCGCCAGGAGCAACAGGGAATCTTTACCGCCCCCATGGATCACAGCTACCGCGCTGCCCTTAACGGCAACAACGGCAGCAAGGGCCCGCGACGCCCGGGCTTTGCGGCGGCGTATCCGGTAGCGGATCCCGAGCCTCTTCCCGCTCCCGCCGAAGACGCAGCCTCGCGCGTTTTCGCGTTCGTCGAAGACCTTTTCTTCCTCAGCAAGATTCAAGACACCGGCCGCAAGATGAATGTCAAAGTCGAATTCGTCAAGACCGAGAAAGATCTTGCCGAGCACATGAAGAACAACGGCGAAGAGAAACCGTCGCTCATCATCTTCGACTTGAACAATGCCAACGCCAAGCCGCTGACGCTGATTCCCAAATTGAAGAGCAAGCTGAAGAAGGGAACCTCGATCATCGGCTTCCTCTCCCACGTGCAAGGTGACCTGAAGCAAAAAGCGCACGAAGCGGGATGCGACATGGTGCTGCCGCGCTCGGCCTTCTCGCAGAACTTGCCGCAACTATTGCGCCGCCACGGAGCGCCGGAACCAGACAGCAGCGCCGCCGACTAGGCGAGCTAAAACAATTTGTCATCCTGAGCGAAGCGAAGGACCTGCTCTCGTTGGCAGCGAATTCGCGCATGTCCTGTCTCGACAGCGCGCAGCTCTCTACTTCTTCTCCCTGATACAATTTCGCCGTGTCCCCTCAGAAAATTTTGATCGTCACCCTCGTGATCGCAGTTCCGGTCTCCATCGTGCTTTGGGCGCAACCGTCATCGCGCGCAAACGCCAGCTCAGCAGCCCCCGGTTAAAGTGAACGTGCTCAACGTGTGCACACCCTCCGCCGAAGAGCAAAAGGAACTCTCTGCCGCGCTCGCCAGAGTCCCGGCCAAGCCGGTCTTCGCCAAAGACTACGAAGTCGCCCGCGGACACTCCACCCTCGACCCCAACATACCCATGCCCGGCATGCAACAACTCCCATCGAACGACGCCGCGTCCGCCGACTGGGTGCGCGTTCGGCGCGAATTCCCGAACGCCGCGACCTTCAGCACGGTTCAGTATTCCTTCAGCGTCGACGCCAGCACCATGATCGAAACGCTGGTACTGCGCGTGCGCGACCCGAAAGATCTGATGGAGGTATCGATCGAAGACAGCGCTTCCGCGGTGACAACGGCGAACGCAATGCTCTCGTCCGATACGCCCGTATCCCGCATCCGGTTGGAGCGCTTCGGCAAGCCGTCCGTGGCGCTCTCGCGCTGCCCAGCGGAAGAAGGCCGGCCAGCGCCCAACCAGACCGTCTACGAACCGATCTTCCACGCTGCCACTGCAATTCTCACGCGCTACCGCGCCGCCCTGGGCGTACGAAAAATCGTTCCCCAGGAACTGATACGAATGGGCAAAAGCACGCCGCCAAAAGCGAAGCCAAAATGAATTCCTCTGTGTTTCCCCGCGTTCTCCGTGGTTTAAGATTTTTGCCGGCGTTAAGTCGACGGTGGAGGACAGCCCGCGGAATGCGGTCTGCAACCAAATCGGCTTTTGGGAATCTGTACAACTAACTCTATGGACATCCGCAACGTAGTCATTATCGGATCAGGATGCGCCGGCCACACCGCCGCGCTCTACTCCGCCCGCGCCAACCTCAAGCCGCTCGTCATCGAAGGCCACGAACCGGGCGGCCAGTTATCCATGACGACGTCCGTGGAAAACTTTCCGGGCTTTCCCGATGGAATCCAAGGACCCGAGCTGATCGAAAACATGCGCAAGCAAGCCGCGCGCTTCGGCGCCGAGTACCGCATCGGCCACGTGAGCAAGGCTGACCTGAGCAAACGCCCCATCGAACTGACCGTCGGCAAAGACGTGATCCAGACCCGCACGCTCATCATCGCGAGCGGCGCTTCGGCGCGTTGGCTGGGCCTGCCAAGCGAGCACGCGCTCATCGGACACGGCGTCTCCTCATGCGCCACCTGTGACGGCTTCTTTTTCTCCGGCAAGGAAATCGCAGTCATTGGCGGCGGCGACTCTGCCATGGAAGAAGCCACGTTCCTTACGCGCTTCGCCAGCAAAGTCACGCTCATCCATCGCCGCGAGCAGTTCCGCGCCTCAAAAATCATGCTCGACCGCGCGCAGGCGAATCCGAAAATCGCCTTCCTCACCGACACGGTGGTCGACGAGGTTCTCGACGTCGGCAAAAAAGAAGTCACGGCCCTTCGCCTGCGCAACCTCAAATCCGGAGCCAGTTGGGACTTCCCGACGAGCGCGATGTTCCTCGGCATCGGCCACATCCCGAATACAAAGATTTTCGAAGGCCAGCTCGATGCCGACGCCGACGGGTACCTGATCACGCACAAGAACGTCTTCACCAAAGTGCCGGGCGTCTTCGCCTGCGGCGACGTGCAGGATCGCCGCTACCGCCAGGCAATCACCGCCGCCGGTTCCGGCTGTATGGCCGCGCTCGAAGTAGAAAAATATCTGGAAGAGGAAGGGCACTGATTCGCCTAATCTCATCACAAACGAAGACTTGCTTCCACCGGGAAACTTTCTGGATCGAAGGTCCGAGCGCCAGAATCCATACTTGCTGAGTGTGAATCTCGAAATAATTTCTAAGAGGTGTGCTATGAACTATCGTCTGTTTGGAAAAAGCGGCTTGCGTGTCTCCGAGATTTCGCTCGGCACCATGACCTTCGGAGAAGACTGGGGCTGGGGCTCATCCAAAGATGAAGCGCGCAAGATCTATGACGCCTACCGCGCGGCTGGTGGAAATTTCATCGACACCGCCAATCTCTATACCAACGGCACCAGTGAGACCTTCCTCGGCGAGTTCATGCGCGATCACCGCGACTCGGTCGTTCTCGCCACCAAATACACCAACGCCGCTCCCGGCAACGACGCCAATGCCGCCGGCAATCACCGCAAGAGCATGATGCAGGCGGTCGAAGCGTCGCTGCGGCGCCTGAAAACCGATTACATCGATCTCTATTGGCTGCACAACTGGGATGAGATGACTCCGGTCGAGGAAATCATGCGTGCCTTCGACGACCTGGTCAGTCAAGGCAAGGTTCTGTACATCGGCATTTCGGATGCGCCAGCCTGGTGGGTGGCGCGAGCGAATACGCTTGCCGAACTGCGCGCCTGGACGCAGTTCATCGGCTTGCAGATCGAATACTCGCTGGTCGAGCGCACCGTCGAACGCGAACTCATCCCGATGGCGAAGGCCTTCAATCTGGGACTGGTGGCGTGGTCGCCGCTGGCGGGCGGCTTGCTGAGCGGCAAGTACCACGCCGGCACCGGCAAAGACGGCAAAGACAAGAACGCCCGCTACACGACCGACATGAGCAAGTCTTTCAAGCGCACCGGAGAGGGTCCCGACCGCATCGTAACTGCCCTTCAGAAAGTAAGCGAGCAGGTGGGACGGTCCGCCGCGCAAGTGGCGCTCGCGTGGCTGCGCTACCGCGACATACCAGTTATCCCCATTATTGGCGCGCGCCGCGTCGCGCAGTTGCAGGACAATCTCGCCAGCCTGGAGTTGACTTTGACGCCCGAGCAACTCACGACCCTGAATGAAGCGAGCGCGATTGGAATGGGCTTCCCGCACGAGTTCTACGCCAAGGAAATGGTAAACGCGTTCAGGTATGGCGGATTGCGCGACAAGATTCTGGCGGCATAAGTAACATTCCCCGCGGGACGAAAATCTCAATCAATAAGGTTCCACCAGGAAAGGTTCGGAGATGGCGACAACCTGCACTCACACCGGAACAATTCGCAAAGTAACGCCCAGCGGCAAAGGCTGCAAGGAATGTCTTGAGATGGGCGACACCTGGGTCCACCTGCGCCTTTGCCTCGAATGCGGCCACGTGGGCTGCTGTGACTCGTCAAAAAACAAGCACGCCCGCGCCCACTTCCACAAAGTTAAACATCCGATCATCCAGTCGTTCGAGCCTGGAGAAGACTGGCGCTGGTGCTACATCGACGACATGTATATCGATTGACCGGAAGCGGGAATGTCTGACGCCACGCCCATTAAGAACGCGAGCCTGTTCTCGCGAGTTCAGGATCAGATCGCGGGCAAACTTCCTCCTCCGCCGATTGCGGGATTGGTCGGTTTTAAGGCGACTGCGATTTCACCCGGAGCAGCGACCGTCACGCTCGAAGCGGGCCCGCAACACTCGAACCCCATGGGTACGCTCCACGGCGGAGTTCTGTGCGACATCGCCGATGCAGCCATGGGCATCGCGTATGCCACCAACCTCGGCGAGGGCGAATCGTTCACCACGCTTGAACTCAAAATCAATTTTCTGAAGCCGATTTGGAAAGCGACTCTGACGGCCGAAGGCAAGGTCATCAAGCAAGGCCGCACGACGGGCCTGGTGGAGTGCCGCATCACCGACGAGAAGGGCAGCCTCGTGGCCCATGCGACGAGTACATGCATGACGCTGCGCGGAGCCACGGCGCGAGGACGTTAGGCGTCAGTCGTTGGTCGTTGGTCGTCGGCCGTTCGTCGTCAGGGCGTAGGTTGCTGCTCGAGTACGCGTTTGCGCGCCGACGCCGACAATTTCTCGCACGCCGTTCGCAGCACCAGTCGAGGCGCTCGCCCGCGAATCTTCATCAGATATGGCACCGTGCGCATGGCATCATATTTGGCCGCCTCGCGGAGCAGCCAGCCAAGCCCCTTCTGCACCATGTCATCCTCATCGTTGAGCAGCATGTCCGACGTCCGCACGATCTCCGCAAAGAGCTGCTTCTTCCGCGCGCCCCAAATCAGCGCCACACAAGCCGCGCGCCGGCGCCACCGATTTGGAGACTTAGCCCACTGCAAGACTTCCGGACAATAGCGCGGCTCCTCGGCCACCATCGGCGACAGCAAATAATGCGCCAGCGCATCGTGATCGGCCCAATTCGTCACGCGATCCAGCCACGAAGAAAACAGCCGGAACTCTCGGTCACCTAGTTCTCCGGTCCTGCCTTGCAGCAGGAAAACCGCAAACGCTTTTTCTTCTAGAAAATCTCCGGAGAAAAGTTCGTCGGCTACCTGCACTACGAACTCCATCCCTTGCTCGTTCGCAATCGTGCGCCGGAACCGCACCGCAACTTTGCGAAGTTCCGCCGTTCGCCAGCCTCGCGATTTGACCTCCTCCTTGAAAAAGTGCTGCACGTCCGCCGAATGCGGAGCCGAACCGCCATCCTTCAGCACGCGGCGAATGTGGTCGGCAATATAGCTGGGAGTGATTTTTCGTTTAGGCATGTATTTCAGTGAAGCGACCTAGACTGCAATCGTCCCCGTTCCCACCACCCGGTCATAAATCCACAGCATCACTGCCGTGGCCACGCCCACCGCGGTCACGCTCCACCAAATCCGGGCCGGCTGATGCTGAACTTCCCCGAAGTGATGAACCAGCGTCCCGCCAAACCAGCCGCCAATCAGCGAGCCGATGCCGATCGGAAGAAACGCAAATCCCATGTAAGTCCCCTGCTGCCCCGGAGGAGCCAGCCGCGAAATATATTCGTAATACCGCGGCGACTGAATGATCTCGCCCAGCGCCAGCACGAATAGCGACACGATCGCACCCGCCACGGTGGGCCAGAACGCCAGCACCAGCCACGAAGCCGAAGTAATAACCGTCCCTAGAATCACCGCTTGAAACGCTGGAATCTTGCGCGTCAGATAATTGATCGCCAGGGTCAGGCAGATGACAGCGAGCCCGTCAGTCACGAGGATCAGTTCGACATCCGCCTTCGAATTGATGTAGCCATGGATGTAACCCGGCAGGGAAATGTACTGCTGCCAGAAAACAACCCAGTAACCGGTAAACAGCACCAGGAACCACATGAACCGGCTGATCCCCGCCAGCGCCAACACCAGAAAAGCAACCCAGACCCACCAGGGCACGCTCAGCTTCGAATAAAAGATCTCAGCGATGCGCAGCAGCAAAGCCACGCCGAGCACCGGCAAAACCAGCCAGGCCTTGCCCACGACGACGCAAAAATTCCCCACCACAGTTGCAATCGAAGGAGGAGGCGCATCCCCGGGTTTGCGCGGCTCACGAAAAAAAATCAGGACTACAAAAAACGCCGCGAACACGCTCAGCGCGGCCAGGCGATACACATTCTCAACACCCAAATGCCGATGCGCCCACGAGGCGAGAAACGGGCCCCCTGCGCCGCCGATATTGACCATGGTGTAGTAGATCGAATAGCCAATCGAGCGGACGTTCTCTTTCGACGCGCGCGCCGTAGTGCCCACCACACAAGGCTTCACCATGGCAATACCGAGCGCGGGCAGCGCTAGTATCACGCCCACAAACAGAACCAGCGGCACCGTATTGCGCACTGGAGCCAGCCAGGGTGCGGCGATCGAGCCAATCAGAAAATAGGCGACTGCCAGGATCAGGTAAGCGGTCGAAAGAGCGCGGCGAAATCCGATGCGGTCGGCAAACGCTCCGCCGAAGATCGCGAGGAACCACACCATCCCGCCGAAGATGCCGGTCAGCGTTCCGGTCTGCTCGGTGGAGAAATTCAGCCGCTCTTGCAGGTACAGAGCGAGCGAGGCGAACGCGCCATAGTAGGAAAGCCGCTCGAAGATCTCCGTAAGATTGGCGATCCAGAACGGGCGCTCAAAGCCGGTGCGAATTTCCTGCAAGCGCTCAGAGAAGGTCAAGGTTTGGGCCTCCTTGCCCAACGCCACAGAACCACAAATTCGCCAGCCACGAACAACGAACCAAAAATAATCTTGTTTTGGCACGCCAGCCACATCGGCAGGTAGATATCGAAATTACAGGCGCGGTCATCGGTGTAGCGCGCGGCCACATCGGTGAGCGGACAGCGCCCGCCGTTGAAGGCCAGGACCATGCACTCCGCGAGGATCAACAGCGTCAGCCCGAAGGCCCAACGAAACCTGCCGAGCCAGCCGAGCCAGGGCAGGGCGAGGATCGATGCCACCATGACGGCCCAAACAGCGGTGTGCAGCAGTTTAATCTGCTGGAGTTTGTGCGCCAGCATCGCGCTGGAATCGTGCACCTGTGTCATGGCAAGAACCGCTTTTCACGCCCCGCTTTCGCAAATGTGTTTCAGGGTCAGCGTGCCAGCCGCTGGCGGACTTCTTCCGCCGATGCTCCCGCTATCCGTATCACTTTATTCCGGCTCGTCGCGCCGGACGCAATACTAACGGAAGAGCGCGGCACCTTCAAAAGTTTCGCAAAGAATTCAATGCAAGCGGCATTCGCTTTCCCGTCAACGGGCGGAGCGGTCAAAGCAACTTTGAGGGCATCTCCGACTTCGCCTGTGATGGCATTTTTTCTGGCCCGTGGCTGAACTCTGATCGCAAAGGTAGCTCCCGCCGCTGAATCTGCAATCCTAATCACAAGTTCCGGTTTCCCCCGTGCCCTCTGCGTACTCTGTGGTTAGTGTTTTTGCCTGTCCCCAAAAATCGCGGTCCCCAGGCGCACGCACGTCGCGCCCTCTTCGATCGCGACTTCAAAGTCGTGCGACATGCCCATGGAAAGCACCTCCATGGCAACGCCCGGCAAGCGCCTGGTGGCAATCTCGTCGCCAAGCGCGCGCAGCCGCCGAAAGTGAGGGCGCACGCCCTCCGGATCATCCGTATAAGGAGGCACCGCCATTAGCCCACGCACCCCCAGATTCGTCCACCGCGGAGCCCCAATCAATATCTCTTCCAACTCCGCTGACTCGTCAGCAATGCCGCTCTTGGCTTCTTCGCCGCCCACATTGATCTCAATCAGCACCGGCAGAGTCTTCCCCATTTTCTCAAGCGCCAAATTCAGTTTCTCGGCCAGCTTCACCGAATCCAGCGAATCGACTGCTCCAAACAATTCCACCGCGCGAGCCGCTTTGTTCGATTGCAGATGCCCAATCAAATGCCATTCGGCGCCAGGCAGGCTGCGCAATGCGTCAACCTTCCCGGCAAACTCCTGCACGCGATTCTCTCCAAACACGCGAACCCCAGCCGCATATGCGAGGCGCACAGATTCCGCGGGAAATGTCTTGCTGACTGCCATTAGCGTGATTGCGGACGAATCCCGCCCCGCGCGCCGCGCCGCAGCCTCAATGCGCGAGCGAACGTCAACAACATTTTCGGAGATCGACACGATAAGAGAGAATGCAAAATCAGAAGGCTGAAGTAAAACCCGCATCACTCGGATTTTACTTCCGCAATCTAACTTCTGACTTTTGACTTTACATGATTGCTGTCGGCGGCGCCGGATCTTCCGGCCGGCCCGCGTTGGCCAGCGGTACGCCCACCATAGCAATCGCCAGAATGATAAGAGCGACCAGCGCCAGCATCATGGGACCGATGCTGTCGGGGTTCCACTTCATCAGCGTCACATCGTGCCCCGACCCAACCATGCTCGCGATCACCAGCCCACACAAAGCCTCGCCCGCAATCAATCCTGAAGCCGTCAGCACGCCGGCATTCTCCACGCGCGCCTTTTGTGCATCGTTGTAGCCGCGGCGGTCGCGCAGCTTGTCGGTGATCCAGCGGATAATTCCGCCAACGAAAATCGCAAAGGTCGTGCCGAGCGGCAGATACATTCCGACCGCAAACAGCATGACGCTCTTGACCTCAATCATGATCATCCCCAACCCGAGCAGTATGCCAACGATCACCAGCGGCCAAGCCATGTCGCCGCCGACAATGCCCTTGGAAAGCATGGCCATCAAACCGGCCTGCGGAGCGGGGAGCGCCGCGCTGCCGAAGTGATAGGCCTTGGCGAGAATGGCGATCGGGAAGAAGAGAACCAGCGACGCAACCACGATGCCGAGAAGATCGCCAATCTGCATCTTCGAGGGCGTGCCGCCCAGAATGTGCCCGACCTTCAAATCCTGTAACATCTCGCCCGCCACGGCGGACGAAACGCAGACCACCGCCGCGACTCCCAGGACCGCCGCCACTCCGCCCGTACCGGAGACTCCGAGAGCGACCATGAGCAGGGCGGCAATCACCAGCGTGCAAAGCGTGAGACCGGAGACAGGATTGTTGGACGACCCGATCATTCCCACCAAATTCCCAGAAACAGCGGCAAAGAAAAATCCAACAATGATCATCACGCCCGCTGCCACTAGCGAACCAGCAAGCACACGCGAGGAGGACAACGTTCCGGCGCCCGCGATGAAATAGTGGTAGAGCAATACCATGGCGACAAAGATGACGACGATCCCGGCGAATACTGCCTTCGCGGGCAGATCCCGTTCCGTGCGATTGGTCGCGGCGTGAGCAACGGCAGACTTCTTCAAGTCGGAAACGGCGCGCCCCATGCCGAGCGCGAGTTGCTTGCGCATTTTGAAAAGTGTGTAGGTTGCTCCCACGAGCATGCCTCCGACCGCAATCGGCCTCACAATCGAAAAATAGATGGATTGGGCCAGCAGCGGCCAGGCGACCGATTGACCCGCCGGCATCGAGGCCTGTAAGTAAGGGCCGATCGTGAAGGTGAGGAGTGGGACCAGCAGTCCCCAGGCGAGCACGCCTCCGGCAAAGTTTAAGGCGGCTAGTCTTGGCCCGATAATGTATCCCACGCCCAGATAGGCTGGGCTGACGTCGGGTGCAGTGAAGATGGTGGCGCCGCCGGTAATGGTCGTGGCTACATTCGGATTGGTACTTGTGCGCAGCAGCAATTTCTTCCCGAGATTGCCGATTGTGACATTGAATGTGTTACTCGGGCTGAACACATTGACCGCACCCAGCAGGTACATGAAGCTGCCGAACCCCATGTTCGCGAACAAAATTTTGGCGGCGGTTGAGCCCTGCTGGCCGGCCTTGTGAATCTCCGATGCGGCTACGGACTCCGGGTAGGGGAGGTCGGGATCTTCGACCATGACGCGACGAAGTAGTGTCACGAACATGATGCCGAGTGTGCCGCCGATCATCATCAGCGCCACCGACTTCCAGTATTCAGGAGTGCGCCAATCGGGCGTCAAAGCGGGCCACAGATCGGCCATTACGAAAGCGGGAATTGTGAAAATCGCACCCGCCGCCACCGACTCGCCGATTGACCCGACGGTTCGCGCAATATTTTCCTCGAGCAGCGAACCCTTCATCAGCCGCAGGAGCGCCATGCCGATTACCGCCGCCGGATACGTCGCCGCAATCGTCATCCCAGCCTTGAGGCCGAGATACGCGTTCGCCGAGCCCAGTATGCCCGTCAGAACCAGGCCAATCAGCACGGCCCGAAAGGTGAACTCCTTCATCTCCATCGTTTCGGGAACGTACGGACGATGCTTGCGCGGGGCTTCTACGACCGGAGCGCTCATGAGAACCTGCCTTGGAGAAATTTGATTGCCGAAAGAATTTTCATTGCCGACTAGAGTAGCAGAGACGGCGCACCTTACCACGCAGAACGGTGCCTTTACAAGTGGAAGTCCTCGGCTGGTATCGGCTGAGAGGTGGCGCAACGCTTCAGCTTGGCGCTGAAAAAAGAGCTTGAACCACAGGGCACACAGAGGTGCACGGAGGAACCCCAAACACCCATTTAACCGCCCAGATCACTCACGCCTTCAAGGGCAAGGGGCACCGCGTTGTCAACTGCGCCGCCACATCGCGCCGCGCTATTTGCTAAATCATTGGCCTCGCGATTCCGTTCCCGCGGAATCCTCAAAATCGCAAACTCCAGCGTTCTCGACAGCTTCGTGCACACCCAATGGAGCGAATAGAGCCTGGGACTCCGGCAGGCATACTCCCCGCTCATCTGGCGCACGACCACATCAGAATCCGAATATACGCACAGCGAACGCGCCTTCTGAGCGAGCGCGCACTGGAGCGCCTCGAGCAACGCCACATACTCGGCTACATTGTTATCCTGCCAACCGATCCACTTGGAAATTTTAGTTTGATGGCCTGCCGCATCTTCAACAATCACGCCAATTCCGGCCGGCCCCGGACTGCCATGCGAGCTGCCGTCGACGTAGGCTACCAACTGCGGGGTGTTACTGCTCATTCGGTGATGCCTTTGACACGAGGCTGGCCTCTTCCTGCACTTGCTCTTCCTGCACCTTGCGTGAACGAAACGTAACCGTCAAGAGCTTTTTGTGTTCATCCGGTAAAAAGATTTCCACAACGGGAAAAAGTCGGCCACCTCATCCGTTCGATCGTGATCAGCCAAATGCCCTGCCCGACAGGCAATTTAGCGTATTTTCCAACTCGTTTATCGCATGCGATTTGCACCAATAACGGGCGTTGACAACTTCCCGAAATGAATTAATCTTAGTGGCGTCGACGGCTGAAAGGGTTGGCAACAAAAAGCGTAGCCAGTCCGAAGTAAGCTGGGTGATTCGAAAGGCGGGGCAACCCGCTGGACGGCCAGACCCGAAAAAACCGACGAACCCTGCGAGGGGCCGCCGGGGTAGGGCACTGCGAAAGCAGTAATCGCATCAAAGACCGCGATGGTGCACGCATCCACGTTGTTGACTCCCTCGCAGGAGTCGGCGGCTAGAGCGTAACCAATATCGCGGTCTTTTCTATTTCCCGGTGATCCGCGACCCTCACCTGCGGCCGTTTCCTTACTTCCCCACCTTAAACACCACCCCACATCCCAGCGGACACGAATTCCCGAAATTACCGCCCAGCTCCGTCGTTCCGAACAAATTCCCCGCCCCATCCATGACCAAGCCGTCGAACGGATAGGCCCCATCGGCGCCGCCCGTGAAGCTGTAGAGCACACTCTCCTTGCCTGACGCGCTCAACTCAAACACAGTCCCGGAATCGAATCTCCCGCCATACGATGTGGTACCAAACAGGCTTCCCTTTGAATCCATCAGCAAACTTCCCACCGGATTGCCCGCATCCGGTATTCCGCTAAAGCTGTAAAGCACCGTCTCCTGGCCCCCTGGCGTCAATTTGAAAATCGTGCCAAACCCATACGCCCCGCCGGCGTAAGTCGTCCCGTAAAGATTGCCCTGTTTATCCAGAACCAGGCTGGCGAACGGCGCCGCCCCATCCCCGGACTGCGATCCCTTGAACGCATACAGGATCTTCTCCTGCCCCGCAGCGGTGATCTCGTACACGAGGCCGCACCCATCACTGCAGTTGAGTCCAGGGCCATATTGGCCCTTCGCTCCCCCCTCGCTGGTGGTCCCGTACAGGTTCCCCTTCTTATCGACCACCAGTCCCGAGGTCGGCTTTTTTCCATCGCCCTTGCTCGTCCCGAACTGATGCACCACCGTCTCGCTCCCATCAGGACTCACCTTGAACACTATTCCGGACCCCAACCCTTTGCCCCCGACGGACCGGTAAGTCGTGCCGTAGATGTTCCCACTGGCGTCGAGGACCGGCCCTCCATTCGGTTCCAGTCCGTCCGCAGCTCCCTTGAACGTATAGAGCACCTGCTCCAAGCCGCCGCTCAACTTATAGACCACGCCGCATCCGTAGTACTTCTTGCACTTGCCCTGGTCGTACCCCCCGCCGGCCGTCGTGCCATAAAAATTCCCGCTCGCGTCCCGAGCCAACGCTCCGTTCGGCGCCACTCCCTGATTGATTGCGGTGAAGTCATACACCAGGGACTCCGCTCCGCTCGAGTTCACCTGGAACACCACACCCGCATAAAACTGGCTGTTTCCACCGGCCGCCGCTCCATACAGATTCCCCTGCCCATCGAGCGACAAGGTTGCCGCCGGGGTCGTTCCATCGGCACAGTATTCCAATGAACAAAATCGATAAAGCACGGTTTCGCTCTGCGCCAGCACTTGCGGACTCATCGCAAACAAAACGGCAGCCACGCCCAGGGTCACGCCAAAAACACCACATATCTTCCCCCTGGAGAGGCATTTACGCGCAGGCATGGTCAGGGGCACGGCTACCACTTCTTTCGAATTCACAGGTCTATTCCTCATCGGCAGGGATTTTTTAGTCCAAGGGCCCAAGCCATGGAGCGCCACATTCGCTCAACCGATCACGGCAGCGCAACAGCCCAACCGGGGAGATTCTACGGCCAGATACCACCCGCAGGATTGCCGACTATTGTGTTCGAAAGGCAGCGGAAACGTCAAGCCAAACACCGGCAAAACCTAACGCACTAGGGCAAAAACCAAAGAAACCGGCAGAAAGGGAGGCACAGGCGCAAAGCATAGCTGATATGCATCGTAAGCAAGAGTCGAGGACATCAAATCCGCGATCTGCCATCTAAAATCCGCAATCGCTAGTGACTCTCTCCATCTCCCGGAGCCACATCGGGCATGTCCACTCGGTGGGCTACCGCTGACGCCGGCATCGCCGGCGGAGCCTGAAATTCTCCCGGATCCTTGCCCGCCAGCGCCACACTCATAAACTGCATCCAGATGGGTAGCGCGGCCCGCGCCCCAGTTTCCTTGTCTCCCAAAGATTTCTTCTCGTCATACCCAACCCACACGCCGCAAGTCATGTTCGGCGAAAATCCTACGAACCAGGCGTCGGTAAAATCGTTAGTCGTACCAGTCTTCCCCGCCAGCGGATAAGGCATCTTGGCCGCCGCCACGGCCGTCCCATGCAGCACGACTTCGTGGAGCATCGCCGTCATGATCCGCGCCGTGCGTGACGAGATCGCATCCCGCGCGTCCGAATAATCCTCCTCCAGAATGCGCCCCTCATAATCCGTAACTTTTGTGATGTAGCGCGGCGCCACCCGGAGCCCATCATTGGGAAACACGCTAAACGCCGCCGTCTGCTCCAGCGGCGTCACCTCGGCCGAACCGAGCGCCACCGGCAAGTACGGCGGGATATTTTCCGTGATTCCCATCCGGTGCGCGTACTCGATCACCGTCTTAATGCCAATCTTATCCGCCAGCTTCAACGCCGGAATATTTCGCGACTGTGCCAGCGCCCGCCGCAATGTAATTGTGCCTTCAAATTTCCCATCATAGTTATGCGGGGTGTACGGCCCGGACGCTGTCTCAAAAGTAATGGGCGCATCCACGATCGTGTCGTCCGGCGTTGCCCCCAAATCGATCGCCGCCGTATAGACATAAGGTTTGAACGACGAGCCAACCTGCCGCAAAGCCTGGGTGGCGCGATTGAATTTTGAAAGATTGAAATCGCGCCCGCCTACCATGGCCTTAATCTCCCCGGTCGCGTTGTCGATCGCCACCAGCGCGCCTTCCACGCCCGAATCCTGCTCCAAACTGACGTGCGCCTTCCCCCCCGCCTCCATCGCCAGCACTTTCACATAAACAATGTCGCCCACCCGCAACAACGATTCGAATTTCGCCTTGCCTTTGAACCCCGGCCATCCCACCACATCCGCCGCGCCCAGCGAAGCTGTATGAGTCCCGAACTTGATCTGCGCTCCCGAGGCCGAGACCGATGTCACCAGCGCATGAACGTATCCGCCGACGTCTACATCTTCGTCCCAGTCGGCATCCACATATTTATCCAGCGGAATGCCGTCCGCCACGACATTCGCCAATTTTCCACGCCATCCGTGACGCCGCTCGTAGGCCGCCAATCCATCCAGCAGTGCTTCCCGCGCCGCCTTCTGCAAGTTCATATCGAGCGACGTGTAGACGCGCAGGCCGCCCTCATGTACCTGATCGGTTCCATACTTCCCTTCCAGATACCGCCGAATCTCTTCCACATAATGAGGAGCCAGCGAATTCGGATCCTTCTGCAAATTCAGCGCGATCGGCTTTTCTTTCGCCTCGGCCGCCTGCACCGCCGTGATTTTCCCGTCCTCCAGCATCGCGTTCAAAACCAGGTTCCGACGTTTGGCCGCCCGCTCCGGATGATTGATCGGAGAATAATATTGCGGCGCCTTCGGCAATCCCGCCAGCAGCGCCGCCTCTTCCAGCTTCAATTGCTTCGCCGGTTTGCTGAAGTAATACTCCGAGGCCGCCTCAAATCCATAGGCCCCGTGCCCCAGAAAAATCTGATTGGCATAGAGCGTGAAAATCTGCGGCTTGGTAAAGCGCCGCTCGATCTGAATCGCCAGCAGCGACTCTTGCATCTTGCGGTAAAACGATCGATCGGGCGACAGAAAAAGATTGCGCGCCAACTGCATCGTTAGAGTTGAAGCGCCCTGCACCTTCCCGCCTGACTCGATATCGCGATAAGCCGCGCCCGCGATGCGCCAGAAATTGATCCCGGAATGGGTATAAAAGTCCTTGTCCTCGATCGAGACGAGAGCATCGCGCAAAACCTGCGGATAGTCGTCATAGGAAGCGACCACGCGTCGCTGCAACGCAAAAGTCCCGATCACGCGTCCCGAGTCGTCATAAAGCTCCGTAACCGAGCTGGGCCGGTAGTGTTCCAGCTCTTCAACCTGAGGAAGGTCGGTGGAGTAAACGAGAATGAGCCCCGAAGCCGCGCCGACAAACGCGGCCAGCAGCACCAGCAATCCAAAGAAGGCGTACCAGACGATCTTCCGCCCGCCTATCTCGACCGGCGCCGGATGCTGGATCACAACTTTCATGGGAGAAGATGCTTTCAGAATAGCCCAAGAAGCGTATGCATTGGCCACGATCAGAGGTCATCTGCGGAAAGCGTACATGCCTCAATAGTGACACCGCTGTTCGCCTCTGCCTTTGAATTTTCCAGAAAGAGCAATATGAAACAGTCTTCTGACTCCATGAGTCGTAACCTAGGGCGAGGAGATAAACCATGTCTTCATCCGAAGATGTTCGCCCCCTGCTCGCGGCTCGCGCCGCTACCGACCCTAGCGCCGCCAGGCTGCTGGAAATGTTCACAAAAGCCGACGAGATGGTAAGTGAGCATTCGCTACGGCGGACCGAGGAGGTCAAACTCCCTTGGCTTGCCCAAGCGCCTTCAGAATTGCTGTTGTCACAATTGGCGAAAGGAACATCCGGGTAGCCGGAAGGGGTGGAACCTGACGCTACGCCCGCGCCAACCTCTCTAATGCGGCGCGGTCCCGGATAAGCAGCGTGGCGCCGGTCCGGTCGAGAACGCGCCGCTTCCTCATCTCACTCAGGGTACGAGTAACCGTTTCCCTGGTGGAACCGATCAGTTGCGCTATTTCTTCATGCGTCAGCGTGACCTTCAGATGAGTGCAGCCATCCCGAACCGATCCGTGGCCAGCCCATTGCAGCAGAAGCCGGGCGACCTTCTCCGAGGCCGATTGAGAGAGCGCAATCGAACGAAGCATCTCATACGCGGCCTGACACTCGTTACTGAGTTGATGCGCCATGTACAACGAAGCATCCGGGTGCCCCCTGAGGAAGCGGAGAAATTCTGCGCGATTGATAAACGCCAACTGGGAAGGCTGTATTGTCTCAACCGTAAGTTCATAGGGGTTGCCGTAAGCCATGGACTGGAGTCCCAGGATCTCCCCCGGCTGCGCGATTCTCAGAATGAGGGTTTTGCCATCGCGGCCTGCCACCATGAGCTTGACGCTGCCCTGGCAAAGGATGTAGACCCCGCACGAATCCTGGCCTTCCAGAAACAGCACCGCACCTTTCGGGAACGAAGAGGTGGGCGCGATCCGGTCCAGTTCAGCTAAGGAAGAATCACCGAGGGCGGACAGGCCATGGGAGCGGAGCGTGGAACTGACGTCGCGGCCAGTGATCAGCGGGGTGACAACCGAGATTCTGGCTCTGGACTGCTGATTGAGCGGTGCGAGAGGAAGGCGGTCCAATCTGGTGGCGACAGGAAACGATGAACTGGGCATTAACCCTCCTGCAAATGTCGTTCATTCGGGAGAGGAGAGATCACAGAGGCGGACGACGGTCGGCAACAACTCCCGGATGGGTCCAGTCTTGAGTACGACAGCGTCGACTAGTTTGTAAGTCTCCGCCGGGATTTCGCTCCCGGAGAACATGATGACGGGCGTTTCCGGCCTCAGGCGCCGCAATTCCAGAGTGACCTGGTGCCCATTCATATCCGGCATCTGGTAGTCGAGGAGCACGGCATCAAACTTGAAGGTGCTCGCCAGGTGCAGACCCTCCTGGGCGGATGATGCCGTGACAACGATGTATCCCGATTTCTCAAAAAGAGCTCTCTCGTATTGCAAAATTGCATGGCTGTCATCGATGCAGAGAAGCATCCTCTCTCGTCCCCGAAACTCTCGCGCCATGGAACCTCCAACGAACGGGCGGCCCGCCTCAATGGAGGAAGTAAGAAATATGTGAGGCGGACTGCCCTTTCATAGCCCCTAGGCCCGGCCAAAACAAACGTTCAGATTGGAAAACCCCAAGGATAGGAGGAACGTAGCGCAGAGCAGATGGCTCTGTCTGTTCAAAATTGCTCACGATTGCCCCCTCATGGAGTGAGTGAGGGGGATAGTTGTTGAAATATCGTCGTAATTACACTCGTTACCCGCCCAAAGCAATGACCAAAAAAAAATCGCCCGCAATTAGCGGGCGATTTCAATCCAACCGAGACCAAGCTACCCCTTCGACTCCCGATTCTTCAGGACCTCAAGCGCCTTATTCAATTGATCATCTGTCTGATTCTTAGGCTTGGCATTCTTGTCATCCGGGTTGGCGGCCGGCGCGACGTCATCATCCGGCAAGCCACCATCATCGTCGCTGTTGTCGGCAACCAGCACATTGGGAGTCACCGCCACATCCTGAATCGCCTTGCCGCCCGGCGAATAATACTTCGCCACGGAAAGGATCAGCGCGCCATCGTCGTGCATCTCGATCAACTTCTGCACCGACCCATCGCCAAAGGTTTTATCTCCGACCACGTCGCCGCGCGCGTTCTCCAGAATCGCAGCCGCTACGATCTCCGCCGGCCCCGCCGTTCCGCGATTCACCAGCACCGCCACCGGCAGCTTGGTGATGTCCTTGGACGGGTCGGCGTTAAACGCCTGCCGGGGAAACTTCTGCCCCTGCAAGTAGGTGATCGTCCCGTGATCGAGGAACAAATTCGCCGTCGCGATTCCTTCCGACTCCTCGCCGCCGGCTGAGTTACGCAGATCCAGCACCAGCTTCTTCGCGCCCTCTTTCTGCAACTCGCGAATCTTCGCGGCGATCTCTTCAGACTTGCCCGCAGGGAACGAATCGACTTTCAAATAGCCGACGTTGTCGGACACCATCTTGTCCGACACGGGAGGAATCGTGACCATGTCGCGTGTGATCACGATTTTCGTCGGTTCAGCCTTGCGCGGCCGGACCACCGAAACCGTAACGGTTGTGCCCACTTCGCCGAGCAGCATCGTGCGAATCTCGGCCAGCGACATGTCGTGCGTGCTCTTCCCCTCAATCGATTCCAGAATGTCCGAATTCTCGATCCCGGCTTTGTCCGCCGACCCACCCGGAATGACGGCCACCACATCCGCATATCCAAAACGTTTCGAGACGAATGCCCCAATGTTCGCCTTGCCTTCGGGCTTCATGGCTTTGTAGCTCTTGTATTCCGACGGCGAAAGATAACTCGAATTCGCATCCAGCGACTCGAGCAGTCCATGCAACGCGCCCTCGGTGACGTTGGGGATATTCGGTTCCTCGACATAATCCCCGCGAATGCGCGACAGCACTTCGCTATAAACCGAAAGCTGCCGGTAGGCGCCGTCGTTGGAAGACGCCCGCACATGGACAAACCCGCCCACAAATGTGAATACAAGAATAGCCAGCGAACTGGCCAGGATCGTAACCTTTAACTTAGTCGACATAAGGTAATTTTCAGCTTTCGGAATCGCCGCCAGACAGGCAAGGCTCTGTCACGGGGCTGTTTTAACCATTATAGATGTTTTGATGCGAAAATCGGGAGCACTGTCTCCAGGCAAAAGTAACCAGAAAATGGGGCCTAGCGCCGCGCCCGTGCGGGCGCAATTCACGTCCGGCGAGGTTGTTTGCGGCGGGCGGTTGTTGGGATTCTGTCATCAGGTGTGATCACATGAGCGGACAATAATGCCTGCGGGAAGTCTTTCGGGTTCAGGGTCACTATAAAATCCGCTCGCCCCGTTTCAGCACAGGCGCAGAACGGATCGTCTCCTGGATCGGGAGAAATGCCTGGGAGAGCAACAGTTTGCACGATTTCCGCTTCTTCGCCCAGCAGATTGATGATTCTCCCGATCAGCGCGCGCCGGATGCCTAACCTGGCCAACACTCTCTTGTACTCGGCTGTGATTTCGTCCGTTAGGAGCCAGGCGAACGTATCCTCTTCGATCCAGTTCCGAAGCAGCAGGGCGCTGGGGTTTCGGGGAGCGGTCTCCACAGATTTCAGTCCCGCGATTCCCGCCACCACAACGGAAGTATCGACGACGCCCCTAGGCCGTTTTCTTTTTAGTGCGGGCAACGACCGTGATCTCCGGCAGTTTCTTGCCTGAACGGCTCTGGCGGACTACTTTTAGAATGTCTTCTTCCGACAGTTCTCCCAGACCGGCTGCGGCCTGCTGAACACTCCGCAAGAAGTCCTTCTTCCATCCGGGCCTCTTTCGACCCTTGGGAAGATCTCTGTAAGTCGACGCTAGAGGGATCTGACCCTCCAGCTCGCGCGCCAGGAAACGCATTGGAATCTTGATTTCCACGGCACCGGCGCCATCCAGCGGGCGTGACCGCAAGCGAATGTCACGGAGGTCGCCGATTGAGGCTTCTTCCAGATTCCGCGAGAGGACCTCCGTGAAGCAGGTCAGGAGATCACTTGAACTGCCGAGCGATTCCTTGAGATAAAACGCCACTTTCGCATTTAGGAGCAGGAGGGTGTCAAACCAGCACACACCGTTTCGTCGCACGGGACGAATCACTCCCAGTTGCACCAGGTTTTGCAAATCCTTGGGCGGAACGCCAAGTACCGCGCTCGCCTGTTTGAGCTTGAGTCGGACGCTGTGCATTGATTAACCATCTAAATATTAGATCGTTATCCCGTAGAAAGCAAGCTCACGATTTCCTGGCCGCGCCAGTGGCATCATGCCGCTCACCCAGCATCTCAGCCACTTCCGCATGCCCCTTTTCCCGCGCAATCATCGCCGCAGTCTTCCCCGCATCGTTCGCCAGCGTCGCATCCGCCCCGTGCCGCAGGAGCAACTCAACCATCGGGCGATCCCCATTCTGCGCCGCGGCATGAATCGGGACCCATCCGCCCTGCTGCCGTGCATTCACCGGAGCTCCATGCTCCAGCAGATGCCGGGCCGCCTCCAGATTCCGCGCCGAAGCCGCCGAATGCAGGGGCATCACCTGCATCGGATTCGAGGCCACGGCATCCACCGCCGCCCCCGCCTCGATCAATACCCGAGCTGCCTCCCCGTGCCCAAAGAAGCCCGCGAAATGCAGCGCGGTGAAACCGTCCGCGGAGCGGGCGTTAACCGCGGAGCAATCATTGACCGCGGACGCGTCAGAGGCCAATTCCTTGAGCCGCTCCATCCGCCCGAGCGCGGCAGCCTCAAAAATATCGGGCGCCTTTTTCTTTGAAGCAACCGCCTCGGCCAAATCCCGTTGCCCGCGGTAAAGGCATTGCATAACCAGGCTGACGCCATTCGCGTCGCGGGCCTCCGCGCACCCCGGCTCTTCTTCAATCAGCCGCCGGAGTCCGCCAAAATCGCCGCCCCGCAAGAGTTCGAAACAGCGCTGAGCATTATCCATAACCCGACTCCCCTTTTCGGCGCACAGAGCAACCGCTTACTTAATTAGCATAGCTAACTAATTGCCGCCCCAGTATACGTCTCAGCTTCCGCTAGTCAAGATAATTGTTAGCAGTGCTAAACTTTATCTCAATGTCTATTTCAATGTCCGGTGAAAAACACCGCCTCGAAGTGGCCGACCGGCTGCACTCGGCGGCTATTCATCTCCTGCGCAACGCTGCCAAAACGGACACCCAATCAGGCCAGGGTCCGGCCCGCCTGTCGGCGCTCTCGGTCCTCGTCTTCGGGGGCGCAAAAACGCTCGGCCAACTGGCCGCCGCGGAGCGCGTCAAACCGCCCACCATGAGCCGAATCGTAGCCGGGCTGAAACAATCCGGCCTGGCCAGAATTCAGAATGATGGAAACGACGCGAGAAAAATCAGGATTACCGCAACTGCAAAAGGAGAACGCCTCCTGCAAGAAGCCCGGAGAAGAAGAATTCAAGTTCTGGCCGAAAGCCTGAAGACTTTGGGAAGGGCCGATCTGGAGACCCTGCGCCAGGCATCCGACCTGATCGAGCAAACAGTTCGCTCGGCTCGAATCTAGTGTAGTGCGTCAAACAGATCAACGTTTATGAGTAGCTGGTTTCCCCCGTGATCCTCTGTGCCCCCCGTGGTTAGAGCCTTTGACTTGTTGCCCTCGACACCAGAATTCACAACGGTTTGAGGCCAAAGATTATTATTTTCGGCGCAGTACACTAGCTTTCGTCGGCAACGGGATTCCGTAGAGTTCCAATCCCGGGAATAGAAATCTCAACCACGTCTCCGGCAACCACCGGCCCAACCCCGGACGGAGTTCCAGTGGCGATCAAATCGCCAGGATAAAGCGTCATCACCTGCGTGATAAAGCGCAGCACAACATCCAGCGCAAAGATGAAATCGCGGGTATTCCCTGACTGCCGAACGTCGCCGTTAACGCGAGTTTCGACCTGAACCCCGGCCCACGGATCGAGATTGGATTGAGCGCTTTCGCGACCCTCACCGCCACCATCGATGCCGTCGCTCACCAGCGGCCCAACCGGACAGAAAGTGTCGAAGCTCTTGGCGCGAGTCCACTGGCCATCTTTGGTCTGCAAATCGCGCGCCGTAAAGTCGTCCACGCACGTGTACCCGAGAATGTAGGAGCGCACGTCTTCGTCCTCGCGCAGATGCCGGCAACGCCGGGAGATGACGACCCCGAGTTCCCCCTCATAATCCGTGCGTTGAGAGATCTTCGGGCGCAGAATCGTTGCTCCCGGAGCGAGCAGCGTGGTAGGAGCCTTCAGGAAAATCAGTGGCTCGGTAGGAACGTCATGCCCCAGTTCAGCGGCGTGCTCGCGGTAGTTGCGTCCAACGCAGACGATCTTCGAGGGCTCGACCGGCGCCAGCAGCGAAGCCTCGGCGAGCGGGATCCGATCCATGCGCCGGCTGGGCAGTCCTTCCACATCTCCATCGCTCGAAGCAGGGGGTTGAAGCAGCAAGCGAGTTATCTCGTCCCGTCCGGCAACCGACTCGACGAGGCCATAATGGTTCAAACCGTTGAGGGCAAAGCGACAATATCTCATAGGCGTCAGAAATCCGAGGGTACGCCGAGCCCGAGGGCAAGGTAAAGGGAAAAATGGGTAGCAGGTCGGGACGACGGCAATGCGCATGGCATTCCGCGGACCAAGCTGCGAGAAAACTCCACCGAACAAGATCGGCGCCAACCGCTTCGCCGTCTATGACTTCCATGATATTGTACTTACACTTCTATACGTATATTGATGTCAACTGTTCCACGTGGAACACTTTGCCGGGAGGGGAACAGGGGCGCGCCAAAGTTGAGTTGTGTTCCACGTGGAACGTTCGAGCGGGTCTGCTCGAACCTCCGCCTACGGTACGGACTCGGTGGCCGCCTCGGACTGCTGGCTTTCGTTGTTGCGGACATCCACCGCCGAGACTGAGTAGGTGTAGGCCTTGCCCGAAGTCACTGCGGCGTCGCGATAGGACGGAGATCGTACCAGCTCGGAATTCAGTTTGACTGGGGCGGCGTTGCCTTCACTTCGATAGACGTTGTAGCCGGCCAGATCGGCGTTGGGGACAGGAGCCCAGATGAGATCGATGAAAGGTTTTTGACCTTCTCCCGAATAGACCGCCTGGAGGCCTGATGGAACCGAGGGCGGGAAAATGTCATGCGCAACCACGCGGACTTGAGGGCTGTCATCACCTTCGACCTGAACCTGGCGGTCTGGCCTGGTGATGATGGTCAGGGCTGTGATTCGGTACTCGTAGGTGTTTTCCCATTCTATGGGGTCGAGGAAGCGCGCCGGGCCTGCCGGCCCTACGGGAACTTCGGCGGCGATTACGTCTTTGTTTTTTTCTTTCTTATTTTCCGACTGATTGCCGGCAGCCGCGCCGTTGCTGGAGACTTCTCTCTTTCGATAAATACGATAGCGGTATTGGACTCCTGGCCTGGCTGGCGCTTCGGCCGCACTCGTCCACGTGAGATCGACACCGTCGTCGTTGAGTTTGGCGGCGAAATCATTGGGAGCGGGGAGGGTTGTGATTGCGGGGAGGTGAACTCGATTCGAGAGGCCGGCGCCACGGGCGTTGCGGTTCAGGACTTCGACCGCGTAGGTGAGTTCGGCGTCCGGGTTGTCGCTTTCGAGCTTCGGGGAGAGCGTGTCGGTGAAGGTTTCTAACTCGGGCGTGGGTTTCTGTTGCGATTTTTTTGCGGGCTTCGGCGCGGCGGTCGCCGGAGGAGGAACCGTTGCTAGTGCTTTGCCGCAGGTGGTCATTTCGAAATCAGAGCTTCGGCAGATTAGGGTTGCACCTGCATAGCGGACTGATTGGTGGTCGGTGGTCTGGGTGGATACGGTCCAGGTTAACGTGACTGCATTTCCTTTGCGCGTGGCTCGGAGATCGGCTGGGGGTTTAGGGAGTTCGAGCGAGGGCGGCAGCGGCGGGCCGGTTTGGGCGCAGCCGGCGAGGCTTAGGCAGAGGCCGAGCAGCGCGGTTAGTTCTCGGTGAGTCGCAGTCATTGGGAAATAAGAAGGGTAGCAGATCGGCCGCAAGGCTCGGCGAGGCGCGATTCATGTTCCGGCAGAAAACCCACGCTCCGCTAAAGTGTGCCCGCACGGCGGAGCGCCCACGCATCCCTTAAAGGATGTAGCGAGACAGATCCTGATCCTTCACTATCTCGCTCAGCATTTTTTGGACGTAGGGTGCGTCGATGTTGAATTGCTGGCCCTTTTTTTCGGGGGCGTCGAAGCTGATTTCGTCGAGCACTCGCTCCATGATGGTGTGGAGGCGGCGGGCTCCTATATTTTCTGTGCCTTCGTTTACGCGGAAGGCAAAGCGCGCGATCTCTTCGAGAGAGTCTTTGGTGAATTCCAGCTTTACGCCTTCGGTTTCGAGCAGCGCTGTGTACTGTTTGGTTAATGAGGACTTCGGCTCGGTGAGGATGCGGATGAAGTCTTCCATGGTCAGCGACTGAAGTTCGACTCGGATGGGGAAGCGGCCTTGCAGTTCCGGGATCAGGTCGCTGGGCTTGGAAACGTGGAAGGCGCCGGCGGCTATGAACAGGATGTGGTCGGTGCGGACCATACCGTAACGCGTATTGACAGTGGTGCCTTCGACTATGGGGAGGATGTCGCGCTGCACACCTTCGCGTGAAACGTCAGGCCCATGGCCGCTTTCGCGGCCGGCGATCTTGTCGATTTCGTCGAGGAAGATGATGCCGGAGTTTTCCACGCGATCGATGGCGGTGCGTGTTACCTGCTCCATGTCGATCAGACGCTGCTCTTCTTCCTGAATCAGATATTCGAAGGCTTCGTTGACCTTCATCTTCCGCTTCTTGGTGCGCTGGCCGAAGATGTTGGGAAGCATGTCCTTGAGATTGACGTCCATCTCTTCGACGCCCTGGTTGGAGATGATTTCGAAGGACGGAAAATTGCGCTCGCGAGTTTCGATTTCTACGGTGCGGTCGTCGAGCTTGCCTTCGCGCAGTTGCTGGCGAAGTTTTTCGCGGGTACGGCTCGAGGATTCGGAGAGGCTGGTGCTGGCGTCGATGACTACTCCACCCGACGAGGTCGATGAAGATGGCGGCGGGCTGGGCGGGAGCAGGATATCGAGCAGGCGCTCTTCGGCGTTGAGTTCGGCCTTGTCGGAGACGTCTTCGAGGCGCTCCTCGCGGATCATTTCGATGGCGATCTCGACCAAGTCGCGGATCATGGACTCTACGTCGCGGCCTACGTAGCCGACTTCGGTGAACTTGGAGGCTTCAACTTTTAGAAATGGCGAGTTCGCCAGCTTGGCCAAGGCGGCGGGCGATTTCGGTTTTGCCTACGCCGGTGGGGCCGATCATGATTATGTTTTTGGGAATGACTTCTTCCGGCCAGCTCGGGAGACGAGCTTCTGGCGGCGCATGCGATTGCGCAGCGCGATGGCTACGGCGCGCTTGGCGGCGTTTTGTCCGATTACGTATTTGTCGAGCTCGGCTACGATTTCGCGCGGGCGTGAGCTCGTCGAGAGTTACTTGTTCTTCTTCGGCGGTTCCGGGTAGGTAGATGGCCATAAATTCGTCGTTGGTCGTTCGTCGTTGGTCGTTAGGCAAAGCTGCGATCGTGCCGAAGCATCACGAACGACTGACGACCAGCGACTGACGACTTCTTACAACTCCTCAATCGTTATCTTTGTCATTGGTATAGATGCACATTTTGCCGGCAATCTTCATTGATTCTTCGGCGATCTCGCGGGGCGACAGTTTCGTGTGGTCGGCTAGTGCTTGCGCGGCGGCTTGGGCGAATGGGCCTCCGCTGCCGATGGCGGCTATGCCGGTGTCGGGCTCGATTACGTCGCCCTGGCCGCTTAGAAGAAACGTTTGGTCTTTGTCGCTCACCAGCAGCAGGGCTTCGAGGTGGCGGAGAAATTTGTCGGTGCGCCAGTCTTTGGCCAGTTCTACGGCGGAGCGTCCGAGGTTGCCGTGATACTGCTCCAGCTTTGCTTCGAAGCGGCTGAAGAGGGTGAAGGCGTCGGCAGTGCTGACCGGCGAATCCGGCGAGAATCTTGTCCTGATAGAGGCGGCGGATTTTTTTGGCTCCGTGCTTGATTACGGATTCGCCGAGGGTGACCTGGCCGTCTCCGGCCATGACGACTTTGTTGTCGCGGCGAACGCAGAGGACGGTGGTGGAACGGATGAGGCGGGGGGCCTCTGCGGCGCCTGATACTGATTTGCTTTTTGTCATGAGCGCAATTTTTTATTATAGCAGCGTACTGATGAGCTATTTTCATCGAGAACGTAATGACCCCTGGGTTCGATTTTCAAGATTGCGGGTTGGGCGGGCGGCGACCGCGGATTTTTTGATCGGTCACGACCACGAAGCAGCGCGGCCACTCGTTGACCGCTTCTCGTTGAAAAACTTCGTCCAATCGTTCCGCTAAGCGCGACCGGCTAGGCGCATGCAGTCGAACCAGAACGATGCCATGGTGTGTACCCGGCTTAAATCGACGGCTGTCGGAAAAAATCCAAGTCTTGCGTGATGAGAGTGCGGCCTTCTCGCTGGGCTTGCGCCCAGAGTTTAGAATCGTCGCAACCGGATAGATTTTCTTGTTCAGTCGTATGAACATCGTGTCCAAGTTCTCCCAGACGAGTTGCGACCCGCTGCGGAAGGTTCTCGTCGAGCTTAGCTTTCATTGGACATTGGGAGTGGCGGGGACTGGAAGATCCTCCTCGGCGGAGGCGGCTGCAAATGCGATTGCGGCCCAGACATCGTCGGCTTTGAGAGTTGGGAAGTCGGCGAGAATGTCTTCCGCCGCATCGCCAGCCGCAAGACTGGCAAGCACGGTCCGGAGTAGGACGCGTGTTCCCCTAAACACTGGCTCTCCTCCGCAGATTTTGGCATCTCGAACTATGCGCTCCGCGAATGGATGGGGATGTGTAGTTTCGCTAGTCATAGACGAACCTAGTTTAATTTTATCACCGGCTCGCTATGACCGATCAGCATGAGTAAAAGGTTGCCCCAATCTATGTACATGGCAGTAATTAGTATGAACATCATGTGATATAATTGAAAACAAGGGAGTAAGCAAGCGTGACGAAAGCAAAGATCCGGTCTCATAAGCACTATCAGCTGGATTCCTTGAAGATCAATCGTGCCCAAGAGGCTTTGCGAACGAAAACCGAGACAGAGACCATCGAACGCGCGTTGGATTTGGCGATTGAGGCTGGATGGCACGCTCAGCTAAAGGCCCATGTGGAATATATGAGGTCCAATCGTAATTGGATGTACGAGTCCAGATATCTGGAAGACGGAGGATTCTCCGAGTTCGTTGTGACTGAACCTGCAAGGTCGTGGGATGATTTTCTAGGGTGGTTGGCTAAGCTTTATGGGGCTTGGGGTTTTCGGGGGCAACGCGAGACGGAATGGCCGTTGCAAACACTACTCGAGCGAATCATCAGGGTCTGGCATCCAGGGGGCGTGTACTCACTGAATAGGAAAACTAAGGGGCGGGGATTGCTATCGCGCTTTCAACAAGGGGCTCCGAGATATCTGGCGCATCTTCCGCCCAGCGATGATCTGAGCAGTTGGTTAGCACTGATGCAGCACCACGGAGTACCGACACTCTTGCTTGATTGGACTCATTCACCCGATGTAGCAATGTATTTCGCCTTGGAGGAGGAACCTCAGCTCGCGGCGAAGTGTTCCGCGCTCTGGGCAATCGACCTGGATTGGCTCAAGGCAAAGGAGTGCGAACTCTTCGAATCGGAAGGGGCATTGGCGGTCTCCGGCGGTCTTCGAGCCCGGGAAGATTGTCTCAATAGGCTAAATGACCAAGACAAAGAACCAGTGATTGTCAAAATCGATCCACCGGAGACCAACGAGCGCATGTCCGCTCAGCAGGGATTCTTCCTTTGGAAGAGGTTTGAGGAAACCCCGTTTTTTGACCAGATTTTGATGACCATGATTATCCATCCCGAAATTCCGGATCGACCCGTGATCAGAAAGCTCGAAGTGGGGAGGGATCAGCGAATCAAGTTCCTCAGGAAGCTGCGGGAAAAGAACATTCACAGAGCCTCGCTCTTTCCTGGTTTTGACGGGTTCTGCGATTCTCTGAAGCGTGACCTGGAAATCGAGGTCAAGGAAGCAGCACGCGGGTTGTCGGTTGATGACTAGCAAACGTCTATCTTCGCGGCTGCAAGCCTAACGACCGCCAAGTTCAGGGTCTTCGGTTCCTCTTGTAAAATCCACCTAGTGCACTGGAGCCATTCTTTTTGTCGTTTCTGGACGAGTTAAATCCTCAACAACGCGAGGCGGTCGAAACTACCGAAGGGCCCGTGCTGATTCTGGCCGGGGCCGGTAGCGGGAAGACTCGCGTGATCACTTACCGGATTGCTTACCTGATCGAGAAGATGGGGGTGATGCCGGAGGCGATTCTGGCGGTCACTTTTACCAACAAGGCTGCCGCGGAGATGGCGGAACGCGTCGAGAAGCTTGTTGGCGGGTTGAGTATTGCTAAACCCGTTATCTCCACTTTCCACTCTTTTTGCGTACGCGTGCTGCGGCGGGATATTGAGGCTTTGCGGATTCCTTCGACTGTGCCCGGGCAGCCTCCGATTGGGCTTACCAAGAATTTTGTGATTTATGACGAGAACGATCAACAGTCGGTGGTGAAGAGCGTGATTCGGCGCCTGGGGCTCGACGATAAAGAGCTGACGCCGCGCACTGTGCTTTCGCGAATTTCATGGGCTAAGAATCACATGCTCGATCCGCAGGAAGTTTATTTGCAGTCGGCGGATCCTAAGACGGAGAAGATTGCGCATATTTATGAGGAGTATCGGAAGGAACTGCGCAAGGCGAACGCGATGGACTTCGACGATCTGCTACTGGAGGCGGCGCGGTTGCTGAAGTCGGTGGCGCCGGTGCGGGAATATTACAACCGGCGGTTTCAGTATCTGCTGGTGGATGAGTATCAGGATACGAATCGGCCGCAGTATGAACTGATGACCTTGCTCGCGGGCGAGCGGCACAATGTTTGCGCGGTCGGGGACGAGGATCAGTCGATTTATTCGTGGCGCGGGGCGGATATCCGGAACATTCTCGAGTTTGAGAGGGATTTTCCGGAGGCTAAGATCGTGCGGCTGGAGCAGAACTACCGGTCTACGCAGAATATCCTGGGGGCTGCTTCGGCGGTGGTTGCGAATAATGTGCGGCGCAAGGGAAAGAATCTTTGGACTTCGCGACAGGGCGGGGCGAAGGTTGGGTACTATGAGGCTCCGGATGGGGAGAATGAGGCTTTGTTTGCGGCGGACTCGATCAGCCGGTATATGAAGACGGCTTTGGAGAACGGCGGCACGGGTCGGGCGGCAGTGCTTTATCGGACCAACTCGCAGTCGCGGCTGCTTGAAGAGGCGATGCGGCGGTATCAGATGAAGTATCACGTGGTGGGCGGTTTCTCGTTTTATGAGCGGGCCGAGATCAAGGACATGATCTCGTATTTGAAGGTGGTGTTGAATCCGGATGATTCGGTTTCGTTGCTGCGGGTGATTAATACTCCGGTGCGGGGGATTGGGAAGACGACTTTGGAGACGATCGAGAGTCTGGCGCTGGAGACTGGGCTGTCGATGTGGGGAGCGGTGGGGGAGGCGATTTCGCGCGGGCTGCTGCCAGGGCGGGCGTTGGCGGCGCTGAAATCGTTTCGCGAGTTGATTGAGGACGGGAGGGCTATGCTGGCGGGGACGTTTGTGGAGCGCGTGGCGTCCGGGGCAGAGAGCGCTGCCGAGCCACGCTCGACTGGAAAGCCGGAGGCTGTTCCTGCGCGACCGGAGGAGGAGACTGACTTCAATCCCGCTAACTTTAGTTTTGATTTTGGCGCCCATGCCGAAGATGTGGAGGAGGACGAGAGCGAGGCCGAGGGCACAGTGTCCGACAACGTGGTTGAGGGATTTCGGGCGCCTGGGGCTGCCGCTAACACGGCCGAGTTGCTCAAGTTTTTGATTGACCGGACGGGGTATATCAAGCTACTGGAAGAGGAAGATACGCCGGAGGCATTCTCGCGGATTGAGAACTTGCGGGAGTTGGTGAATGCGGCTATGGATTCGCGGGATCGCGGGGAGTCGCTTGATCAGTTTCTGGATCATGCGGCGCTGGTCAGCGATGCGGATCAGTATGACGAACATGCGCAGATCACGTTGATGACTTTGCATGCCGCCAAGGGGTTGGAGTTTCCGCTGGTCGTGCTGGCGGGGATGGAGGAAGGGTTATTTCCGCATTCGCGGACTTTGATGGAGCCGGATCAGATCGAGGAAGAGCGGCGGCTTTGTTATGTCGGGATGACGCGGGCGATGGACACGCTGATTTTGTCGCGGGCGGTTTACCGGCGGCGGTATGGGACGGATATGCCGGAGGCTTCGGTGGCTTCGCGGTTTTTGGAGGAGGTGCCTGCGGAGCTGGTGGAGGAACTGGGCGGGGCGCGACGGCGGAGTTCGGGAGATGGCGAGCGGGCGGCGTATGGCGAAAAGCCGCCTTCATACGGGGATCGATATGCGCGGGATGCCGCGGGGCGGCGGGCGGCTTCTTATGATCGCGAGCCGCACTACTCTTACGAGGATGAGGATCAGAGTGCGGCATGGGATCCAGGACGTGTGAAGGCTCGGGCTTCCGATTCTGCTAGGGCTTCTCAGGCTGCACGGCCTTTGCAGAGCTACAACTCGATTGACAATATTGCGGAGTTTTTTGCTTCGCGGGGGAAGAAGTTTGCGCGACCGAAAATCGAGGTGGAAGAGCCTACCGGGAAGCGCGGATTTCGGCCGGGGCAGAAGGTGAAACATCCGAAATATGGCGAGGGGACGGTTTTTCGGCGCGAAGGAGATGGGGAAGATGCGAAGATTACGGTACAATTCCCTCGCTTCGGTTTGAAGAAGCTGGTGGAGAAGTATGCGCAGCTGGAGAGGGCGTGAACGGATTTGGTAATTTCGTAATCGGGTAATTTTGTAATTTTCAGCCCCGCACGTGTGGAAATTCCAAAATTACCCGATTGCCAAATTACAAAATAGAGAAGAGAAAACATTTCATGGCAGATACAAAGAAGCTGGGCAAAGAAGAACGCAAGAAAGCTAAACGCACGGCACGCAAGAAGATTAAGGCTGAAAAGCCGAAGAAGCCGCGCAATTACGCGCGTGGGTCGAGGAAGAGCAAGGTCAAGAAGATGGTGCGCGGACAGGCCAAGCGGTAGGGGCAGAGCTGCGAGCCTCGAGCAACGAGCCGTGAGGTTTCAGTTTGTTCGCTCTGGGCGATTAGTTTTGCGATTATGGAGGCACGGGCGTACTCGCTCGTGCCTTCCAGTTCATCTGAGGAGACAGCGTCTCTTGGGACAACCTGTGACCGACAACGAAATGCCGCCGCAGACGGGCAGCCAGCTTCTTTGCTGCAAATCCATCGACAAGCTGATTGCGGAGTCTGAGGATCCCGACCACCGGCTCAGCAAGAGCCTGGGACCGTGGTCACTGACCGCGCTGGGAATTGGCGCGATCATCGGCTCCGGAATTTTTGTACTTACCGGAACGGCGGCGGCGGGCGAATATTTTCAGGCGCCTTCGATTCTGCACGCGCAGCTGCTCGACCTGGTCGTGAATTTCGTGCGCACGGGAAGCACGGCCGGAGCGTTGATGCATGGGCGTCCGCCGGCTGGGCCTTCCATTGCGATTTCGTTTCTTCTGGTGGCGGTGGCGTGCAGTTTCGCCGGGCTGTGCTACGCGGAACTGGCATCGATGATCCCGATTGCGGGCAGCGCGTACACGTACTCGTACGCGACACTGGGCGAAATTTTTGCGTGGATCATCGGCTGGGACCTGATTCTGGAGTACGTGGTCTCCAACGTGGCAGTGGCGGTGGGATTCGCCGGTTACACGAACGCACAACTAGCGACGTTCGGAATTCACTTGCCAGCCCGGTGGTCGAGTCCGGTGTGGGCTTCGGGGCAGTGGACCGGATCCTATTTCAATCTCCCAGGATTTTTGATTGTTTTTTTTTTAACGCTGCTGCTGGTGCGGGGCGTTAAGGAATCGGCCGAGACCAACAACATCATGGTCGCGATCAAGATCGGCGCGATTCTGACTTTTCTGGTGGTGGGTGGAATGCTGGTGAAGCCGGCGAACTGGTCGCCGTTTGCGCCTTCAGGATTTTCTGGGATCGTGACGGGCGGGGCCATTGTTTTTTTTACCTACATCGGGTTCGATTCGGTTTCGACGGCGGCGGAGGAGTCGCGCAATCCGCAAAAAGATCTGCCCTTCGGCATCATCATGTCGCTGATTATCTGCACGCTGCTTTACGTTGGCGTCGCCGTCGTGCTGCTGGGGATGATGAAGTACACAACATTTATCTCGGGCGAAGCGGCGGAAGCGCCGGTCGCCTACGCGCTCAAACAGCTGGGGGCGCATCCCGTGTTCCGGTCGGTGATTGTGGTGGGCGCGCTGATGGGAATGATCTCGTCGCTGCTGGTGTTTCAGTACGGGCAGGCGCGGATCTGGTATGCGATGTCGCGCGACGGGTTGTTGCCGAAGCTGTTCTCGGCGGTGCATCCGAAGTACAAGACGCCGTACTGGTCGACGTGGATCGCGTGCTTCGCGGTGGGAATTCCGGCGGGGCTGGTGGATATTGGCGACGCGGCGGACCTGGCGAATATTGGGACGCTGTTTGCGTTTGTGCTGGTTTCGCTCGGAGTGATTCTTCTTCGGCGCCGGCAACCGGAGCGGAAGCGGGCTTTTCGCGTGCCGTTTGTGCCGTGGTTTCCGCTGATTTCCATTGTGCTCTGCGGCGGGTTGATGACCGGGCTGACCGTCATCACGTGGCTGCGATTCGTGATCTGGTTGGCGCTGGGGCTGGTGATTTACATCCTCTATAGCCGGCGGCATAGTGAGTTCGCCAGATAGCTCTCAGCCATCAGCCATGAGCCGTCAGGTAAATCTCTTGCTTCCGGCAGTCTCGTTCTCTTCTCTTTACTGCTTTCCCGTCGCTGCTTACTCGTCGCGCACAAATGCGATGAGTAGCACCCTCGGTCTGGAATACAATCGGTTTAATGAACGCTTTATCGGGCTCGGTGAACTCGAGCTTTATTCGTCATCTTCCTAAGGCGGAGCTTCACTTGCATCTGGAAGGGTCGATTGAGCCGGCTACTTTGTTGGAGTTGCGGCTGCGGCATGGGATGGACGGGGCGACGCTGGCTGAGGTTGAACTGCTTTACAGGTTCACGGATTTTGCGGGATTTCTGAATGCGTTCAAGGATGTGACTGGACATTTGCGCTCGCCGGATGATTACGAGTTGATTACTTACCGGCTGATGGAACGGCTTAAGGCCCAGAATGTTTTGCACGCCGAGGTCACGGTTTCGGTGGGGGTGTGTTTGTGGCGGAAGCAAGATTTTGCCGCGATCTTTGAGGGGCTGGAACGCGGGCGGGCGCGTGGGGAACGCGATTTTGGCGTTTCGGTGCTTTGGATCTTTGATGCGGTGCGACAGTTTGGTGATGAGAAGGCGCAACTGGTGCTGGACCTGGCGATTCGGTTTCGGGATCGGAATGTGGTGGCGTTTGGGATTGGCGGGGATGAGGTGAAAGGGCCTCCCGAGATGTTTGGCGCGGTGTTTGCGCGGGCGGCCGAGCATGGGCTGCATTTGACAGCGCACGCGGGAGAGACCGCGGGGCCGGAGTCGATTTGGGGCGCGCTGAATTTGAAGGCGGAGCGGATTGGGCATGGGTTGACGGCGGGCAAGGATGCGGAGTTGATGGAGGTATTGGCGCGACAGCAGGTTCCGGTGGAGATTTGCGTGACCAGCAATTTGCGAACTGGTTGCTGCGCGGATTTGGGTGAGCATCCGGTGCGGCGGTATTTCGATGAAGGGCTGATGCTGACGATTAACTCGGACGATCCGGCGATGTTCGGATCGTCGCTGGTTGATGAGTATGAACTGGTGCAGCGGCAGTTTGGATTTTCCGATGAGCAGTTGCGCGAGTTGGCGCGAAATTCGTTTGAGGCTTCGTTTTTGGAAGCGGAGAAGAAGGTGGAGTTTTTGAATTTGTTTGACGCGGCGGCGGTGCCGTAGGGCGTCTTGGTCGGTCGTCCGTCGTTCTTCGTCGCTCGCTTTTCGCTATTGGCTCGCTATTCCGTTTTCCGATCCAGAGAGACGGGGCAGGCCCGTCTCTACGAATCTTTCCTGCTCCTCCAAGAGTTCGTTCATATCACATGGGTCTGTTTATTCGTCACACGCTGCTGCTTTTCCACTCGCCTATAATGTGTCGCTATGAAGCTTGAAGAGAAGATTGCGGAACTGAAACGGCGCGACCAGCTTGCCGAAGAAGGCGGCGGGGCGAAGCGGCAGGAGCGGCAGCATAAAGAGGGCAAGATGTCGGCGCGCGAGCGCGTTGAGTTCTTGCTCGACGAAGGCACGTTCGAAGAGACCGACAAGCTGCGCACGCATCGCTGCCATGACTTTGGAATGGAAGAGCAGAAGGTCTACGGCGACGGATTTATTACGGGCTATGGGCGCGTCGAGGGGCGGCTGGTTTTTGTTTTCGCGCAGGATTTTACGGTGTTTGGCGGGTCGCTCTCGGAGACGAATGCGCTGAAGATCGTCAAGATTATGGACCTGGCGGCGAAGATGGGCGCGCCGGTGATTGGGCTGAACGATTCGGGCGGGGCGCGGATTCAGGAAGGCGTGATGTCGCTGGCGGGATATGCCGACATTTTTTTGCGTAACACGATTTATAGCGGGGTGGTGCCGCAGATTTCCGCCATCATGGGGCCGTGCGCCGGGGGCGCGGTTTATTCGCCCGCGATTACCGATTTCATTTTGATGGTAGATCAGACCTCGTACATGTTTATCACCGGACCGGATGTGATCAAGACGGTGACGCATGAGGAGGTCACGAAGGATCAACTGGGCGGGGCGCATACGCACAACGAAACTTCAGGCGTGGCGCATTTTTTGTGCAGGGATGATGCGGAGTGTTTGTCGATGGTGCGCGAGCTGCTGAGTTTTATTCCGTCGAATAATCTGGAAGATCCGCCGCGCAGGGCTTGTACGGACCCGATTGATCGGTTGGATGCGACGCTCGACACGCTGATTCCAGAGCAGTCGAACATGCCGTACGACATGAAGGACGTGATTACGACCGTCGTCGACGACGGGTATTTTTTTGAGATTCACGAGCACTACGCGAAGAACATCGTCGTTGGATTTGCGCGGCTGAATGGGAAGCCGGTGGGGATTGTCGCGAACCAGCCGGCCATGCTGGCGGGGACGCTGGATATCAATGCGTCGGTGAAGGGGGCGCGGTTTGTGCGCTTTTGCGACTGCTTCAATATTCCGCTGGTGACGTTTGAGGACGTGCCGGGATTCTTGCCGGGGACGCAGCAGGAGTATGGAGGGATTATCAAGCACGGGGCGAAGCTGCTGTATGCGTTTGCCGAGGCGACGGTACCGAAAGTGACGGTAATTACGCGCAAGGCGTATGGCGGCGCATATTGCGTGATGGCGTCAAAGCATATTCGCACGGACGTGAATTACGCGTGGCCAAGCGCCGAGATTGCGGTGATGGGTCCGGAGGGCGCGGTCGACATTGTTTACAAGCGCGAACTGGATGCGGCGAAGAATGGCGGCAGCGGCTCGGAGCGCGAGGCGCTGCGGCAGGCAAAGATTGAAGAGTTCCGGGACCGGTTTGCCAATCCTTATATTGCGGCGGATCGCGGATTTCTGGATGCGGTGATCCAGCCGCGCGAGACGCGGAAGAAATTGATCCAGGCGCTGGAGATGCTGGAGACTAAGCGGGATAAGAATCCGCCGAAGAAGCATGGGAATATACCGCTGTAGGGCGACCTGGGGCTTTCGGCTCTGGCTTTCGGGTTAGCTCTTGGCACTTGCTCTTAGTCCTTAGCGTTAGGCTTTCTGATGTCGCTATCAGGCGTGGCGCCAACGCATTCTCGCTTAATCGTTGTCTGTTCTTACTTATTCTTACTTGCTTGCCAGGTTGGGTAAGCCTTCCAGCAAAACTATGTCGGAATCGCCCTCGGCTACTGCGGCAAAGATGGAATGTCCATCCGAGGACCAAGACAAACGTCGAGCTATGAAGGTTGCGCGATCGCCGAAATCGGTGATCTGACGCCACTCACCGGTGGTTGTCGAGAGGGCCCAGACGTTGGTGGTGAAGCCGTCAGTTAGCGCCTGGGCCAGCCACTTTCCGTCGGGCGACATGGCGGGATTGACGATTTGCCAGATGGGCACGCGCGAGGATGGAATGCGGGCGAGAACGCGGAAGGGAGCGTCTTCTGGAGTGGCGACGCGGATTTCGAATTCGGGGGCGCCGTCGACGAGCGGTCGCTCGAAAAGGTAGTACAAAGCGGAGCCATGGATTCCGATGACGTTACGCAGAGGCTCGGTGCGCACGGTGACGGGCGTGCCTCCATCAACAGGAAGTTTTTTCAGCACGACGGCGCTGGATGCCGCGCCGCCTCGCGTGGAGTAATAGAGCCAGCGGCCGTCGGGAGACCAGGCTGGGCCGAGACCGGGGTTCACGAGATTGCGGAGATTGCTGCCGTCCGCATCGACCAGCCAAATTCCAAACGTTAAACCTTTGTTGCCGCGCGAGGAGACGAAGGCGATGGTGTGTCCGTCGGGCGACCAAACGGGCAGGCCGACGTCCACGCTAGGATCGCGCTCGTAGGTGAGTTGGCGGAGAGCACCGCTGGCGGTGTTCACGACCCAGAGGTTGGCATGACCGCCGCTGTCGGATAGAAACGCGACCTCCTTGTCGTCGGGGCCGGCAGTGGGAGTTAGGACCTGGCCGGTCTGATGGGTGACACGAACTCCGCGGCGGACGTTGTCGGCGGGCGCGCCCTCGAATGGGAATTTCCAGATGTCGGTCTGGAGTTTTGTACGGCTGACTACGACTGCGCCGGTCTTCGAGATATCGGGACTTGCGTAGGAGGTTTCTCCGGAGGTGACGCGCCGCACGACTCCTCCCCGCAAGGGCACCTGCCAAAGGGCCAAGGTCGGCAAGTACGGCATGCTGCCGCCGCGGCTGGAGCTATAGACGATGCCGGTGCTGTCGGGCAGCCAGGCAAAACCCCCAATCATATTGTTATCGTGCGTCAGCTGGTGCGGATCGCCTCCAGTTGCGGGAGCGGCGAAGATGTCGAAGCGGATGCTATCTCCGCGCTGAAAAGCGATCCATTTACCGTCGGGCGACCAACGCGGATAGAGGTAGTAAGTGGCGGAGGGAAATCCGGCGACAACATCGAACCGGGAACCGTCTGGGGGCGCGGTGACAAGTTCAATGCCGTCCTTTGCAAGGCGGAAGAATGCGAGGCGGGCATCGATAGGGCTGACGTCAGCACTGCCCACGCTGTTGACGATCCTCCGGGGAACGCCGCCGAGCGCCGAAATTTGCCAGATGCTTCCCTGGACTGCGCCCGATTCCGCGGGCGAAAAGTAGAGGATTGAACTGGAGTCGGGCGACCAGCGAGGGAACTGGTGGTCGATTGGATCGCGGGTGATTTGCAGCGGCGCGCCGCTGGCAATGAGTTGGACGAAGATTTGGCGTTTGCCAGCGACTCCGGTGGTGAAGGTCACCGACTTTCCGTCGGGTGAGATGGCAGGGGACTCGGCTAGTCCGGGGAGATCGGTGAGGCGAGTAACACGAGTGTCCGGTGCAGATGGCGCCGGCGCGGACGTGGCGACCTTGTCGCGCATCGCGAAGATCAAGATGATGAGGATGAGAGCTACTGCGACCGATATCACGGGCAATGAGAGGCGGGACGGGTTGCGCGGTTGCGACGGCGTGGCTAGTTCGGCGGGTGCTGCGATGGCGTCTTCGAGTTCGATTCGCGCGTCCGCGATATCGTGCAGGCGACGACGGGCGTCTTTCTGCAGGCAGCGTGTGAGCAATCGTCGAATGCTGGATGGCGTGTCGTTTGGTAACGACGTCCAGTCTGGTTCGGCCGTGACGACGGCGGCGATGGTGTCTGTGGCAGTGTCGCGGTCGAAAACCGAGAAGCCCGTCAGCATTTCGAAGAGCACGCAGCCGAAGGCCCAGACATCGGTGCGCTTATCGAGGGGCTGGCCTCGCGCCTGTTCGGGGCTCATATAGGCGGTCGTGCCGAGAATCAGGCCTGCATCTGTGCTTCTCGCGGTCATGGTGGTGGACTTTGATGGATCGGAAAGGGCTACTTCGACGGTGAGGGCTTTTGCGATACCGAAATCGAGGAGTTTGGCTTCTCCCTCTGGCGTGATCTTTATGTTGGAAGGCTTGAGGTCGCGATGGATGATTCCGATGCGATGGGCGGCGTCGAGTGCGTCGGCGATTTGTTTGGCAACCGCCAGGGAGTCAGGGATGGGCAGCCGTCCGCGGCGAATGCGAGCGTCCAGGGTTTCGCCTTCGACTAATTCGAGGACGAGCACAGGAGTATTGTCGGCATCTTCGAGCCCGTAGATCGCTCCGATGTGCCGATGATTAAGAGAAGCAAGCACGCGGGCTTCGCGTTCAAAGCGGGCGACGCGATCGGGGTCCGCGTTAAAAAGAGCGGGGAGGAACTTCAGGGCGACGTCGCGGCCGAGCTTAGTGTCGCGAGCGCGATACACCTCACCCATACCGCCCGCGCCGAGCGGTGTGAGGATTTCAAAGGGCCCGATTTTTGAACCGGGAGTGAGGGCCATCTTCGCGCGCAATTATAGCCCTAAGGGTGTGGCGGGGCATCAACGAGTGTCGAGAAGCCTCGTGTATTGCGAGGATGAAAGGTGGAAGACCAAGGATTAAGGGAAAAGTCGTCAGAGGAGACTGAGGTGGCACAAAAAAAATAAATCATAAATCCAGCAATTTACGCTTTACTTTCGTACTGCGCAGAAATGCCAGCAACTCGCGTGCATCCGCGCACGCCGTAAGCCACCAGCATCTGCACCCGCTGCCGGCCGCTCGGCCGCCGCACCCGCAGGCTCACTCCGTCCAGAAACAAATACGCCCACTCGTCTGCCAGCGGCGCCTGATGGAACTGCGTACCGCCTGGTCCAGGTCGCGCGTGAGCTGCGACACGGTTTGCGCACTCACCACTTCTCCGGTCAGCAGGCCCACACCGTCCCACTGGCGGGTCGGATGCGCGGAAAAGCTTCCGGATAGCGCACCTTAATAGAGAGTCCCGAGGGGATGTTGGGCTTATTCGTCTCGGCCAGTAGCTCGCGTTTAGACCCTTGCTGACCTTATTCCCACAACTCCCTTGCGGGTGCATTGCAGGCCGATCTTGCTCGGGCTCCGGGCTCACCGCCAACCGGATAAATCAGTCCAACGCCTCGGGACTCTATCTTGCCTTCGACATGATGTTCCTGTTCGCCTCAACCAGCGCTCAGCTATAGACCCTTGCTGGCCCTCTCAAACCTGCCTCGCGGCTGTCTGAGTGACTTCGCTTGAGCCCCGGACCTTGCACCAACCGGGAAAACTTCAGAACGTGTCAAAGAACGATTATGGTTTTAACACGCCTGATTTAATCGTCAATGGAATTCGCTGGATTGTAAGTACTGATTTGTCAAGGGAGTGCGGGGCGTCCACAGGCGGGTGACGCGGGGATGGTGCAGTGGGTAGGCGGCAAGGCTCGCGAAGGCAGTGTTTATGGGGGTTCTTGTGGGTGTTTGATTATTGCTGGGCGCGGGCTTGCGGGTTCTTCTGTGAATCTCCGTTGTGCAAAACTCGTGAGAATCCACTTGTGGCGGACGGTTTGGCCGACCGATTGAAGATGACTTACTGCCGTGCATTACAATTCAGTTCCGTGGTGGCGAGGGCGGGACGCCCTCGCGACAGCCGGCGCTACTCAAATCCATGACTTCTGACGCTTTTACTTCCGCTGAATCCACGGCTGCGTTGGTTCTTTCGCAGACTGCGTTGCGACCTGAGATTGGACTGGTGCTCGGCTCGGGGTTGGGGGCGTTTGCGGACGATCTCTCCGAAGCGGTTCGCATTCCTTATGCGCAGATTCCTTCGTTCCCGCGGTCGACGGCTGTGGGTCATGCAGGACAGTTGGTGATTGGAAAGTCGGGCGATGTGCCGGTCGCGGTGATGCAGGGGCGGGTGCATTTGTATGAGGGTTATTCAGCGGCGGAGGTTGCGTTTCCCACTCGCGCGCTGGGGCGGATGGGAATTCGCGCGTTGATCCTTACCAACGCGGCAGGCGGGATCAATGTTGAATACGGGCAGGGGGCTCTTGTCATTCTGCGCGACCATATTAATTTGCAGGGACAGAATCCTTTGACTGGCGCTAACGATGAGCGGTTTGGGCAGCGCTTCCCGGACATGAGCTACGCGTACTCGAAGCGCTTTCGGGAGATTGCGCTGGAGGAGGCCGGGCGGCTGGGGATCGCTCGGCATGAGGGAGTTTATGCGGCTTTGGCTGGGCCTAGTTATGAGACTCCAGCGGAGATTCGGTATCTGCGGACGGTTGGGGCGGATCTGGTGGGGATGTCGACCGTGGCGGAGACGATTGCGGCGCGGCACATGGGGATCGAGGTACTTGCGATTTCTTGCGTGACGAATATGGCGGCGGGGATTCTGGATAAGGCGCTGGATCATGAAGAGGTGCTCGAAGTCGGGCGGCGGGTGATGGGACAGTTTGTGGGACTGCTGCGGGCGGTGTTGCCGCGAGTTCAGCTGCTGGTGGGGGACGGGGCGGATGGACACTAGCTGCAAGCAAAGGGCGGGAACCACAGAGTACACAGAGGTCCAGGGTGGAAACCTCCTTGTCGCCGGTTTCATTGAGACGCGCGCGGCTTTGCGGGCATCTATAATCGACAGGCGAATTCATTCCAGGAGATGGTGCGATGTCGAATGTGATTCCTGAGAAGTATCGGGACCTGTTTTCGAAGAAAGCTTTTGCCAGCCTGGGGACCCTGATGCCGGACGGACGGCCGCAGGTGACTCCGGTGTGGTGCGACTTTGATGGCGAGCACGTGATCTTTAACTCGGCCAAGGGGCGGCAGAAGGATAAGAATGTGCGGCGCGATCCGCGGGTGGCGCTGGCCATTATCGATCCCGAGAATCCGTATCGTTATATGGAAATTCGGGGGACGGTGGTTGAGATTACTGAAGAGGGCGCGGATAAGCACATCGACAAGATGGCCAAGAAATATTTGGGAGTGGATAAGTATCCGTATGCGAAGCCGGGCGAGGTGCGGGTGATGTATAAGATTCGGGCGGAGCATACGACGGTGATGGGGTAGCGAATCGCGCTGCTCGCGAAACGCCGCTGGCTCACGAGTAATGGATTTAATTTGCTCGCCGGGCGCGCCGTGTGTCCGCAATCGGACACGGATCTACATGACCAAAAGCGACCAGGGATCGGCGGTTCTCTTTGCTTTTCTTTTTCTGCTTTCTTTCTCCTTCCGGAAGCGTCCAAACGACAGGCAAGTGTAGGGTGAATGGGGAGCTTATTCCTATCTCGCGGGAACTTTGATGAGTTTGTTCCCGTATGTAGTGGAAAGGGATGGGGCGAGTTTCGACTTTTTCGCATTGGAGGGGGATATGGACGTTGCGAAGAATAATCATGACGGGCTGCACAATGTGAATGTGCTGGCTAATGAGGTTTCGGTGCATCAGGTGGTGAAGGCGGCGCACGAGGAGCTTCGGCAACTGTTGCAGCAGCGGGCCGAGATTATGAAACGCATCGGCACGGTGAAGCAGACGATTACGGGGCTGGCGGACCTTTTTGGCGAGGAAGCGCTGGGCGAGGAGTTGCTGGATTTGATTGACCGCAAGCCGAATGGGCGGCAGCCTGGGTTCACGAAGGCGTGTCGCCGGGTGCTGATGGAAGTGCGGCGGCCGATGGGGGCGCGGGAGGTGTGCGCGGAACTGGAGCGGCAGGCTCCGGCAATTCTGGCGCGGCATAAGGATCCTCTGGCTTCGGTGACTACGGTTTTGAATCGGCTGGTGGATTATGGCGAGGCTCGCAGCTTGTCGAACGATCGCGGGCGGCGGGTTTGGGAGTGGGTTAGTGAGGGTGAGCAGGTTCAGGGCGCGAGTTTGATGAGTGCGCGGATTCCTGCGTAGGGCTGATACAGAGTTTAGCTTGAAGCGAATGTTGTTCCTCCTTTCGGGAAGTGATCTCTCCGATGTATGACTGCCCAGCGCTGAAAGGCGCTGGGCTTTTTTCGTCTGGCGGACTCAGCGGGAAAGGTGGAATTTCGCAGAGAGAGTCTGAGCCCCGGGGTGGGCGGTGAGGACGCCGCCACGACTGCCGGCGGGACGCCAGCGCTACATTCTTGTGTTGTGAAAATGGTGGAAGGCGGCCAGGCCTTCCTTCCCCATGTAGCGCTCCAGGATTCCGGGGGTGGTTTGGCGGAGATCTACGATTACCAGGCGATCCACTACGTTAGAGAATTTACGGTCCAGATTGAAGGCTACTAGTTTGCCGCCTAGCTTGGCGTACTGGCGGATCAGGACCGGGATTCCTTTGCCGTCTTCTTCCAGGTCGGAGATTGGTTCGGAGAGTTCGTCGAGGTCGCGGATGGCGTTGCAGACGGCGGCACAATCCCAGCGGCGAAGGATGGGCGGGCGGAAGGGAGTGCGCGGGCGGATCAGGTCGGCGAATTCTCGCCCGTCGTCGCGCTGCTCAAAATAGCGAACGATCATTTCACGCGAGAGCCTGCTGTAGTCGTTGCTGATACTGACTGCTCCGAAGAGGACTGGGGTTTCAGGATGGGCGGCTACGAAGCAGGCAATTCCCTTCCACAAGAGCAACAGCGGTGCGTAATGGCGCTGGTATTCGCGGCGAACGAAGGAGCGGCCAAGTTCGAGCGCGGAGCCAATCTTCAAGAACAGGCGCTCGTCATAGCGAAAAACCGCGTGCGTATATAGGCCCTTGATGCCGTGAGCGCGGATGATTTCGTCGGTGTTGCCGGCGCGGTAGGCGCCGGCTAACTCGCGCCCCGATTTATCCGAGAGAAGCAAATGCCAGTAGTACTGGTCGAAATGATCCAGGTCCGTGCTGCGTCCGGTGCCTTCGCCGGAGGCGCGAAAGGCAATTTCGCGTTGGCGGCCGAGTTCTTCGAGAAGATGCGGAATCTCGGGGGCGCGGGCGGCGTACACGGCGAACTCTGCGTTCTCGGCGAGCAGGCGATTCGCAGGTAGAGCGGTGATGTCGTCAATCACAAAACTGGGTGGAACGGCGGGTGCGATCGGCTCCTGCGGCTTGCGGGGAAGCGCATGACGAACCCTTGCGGGAAGCGAGATTGGTTCCTTGCCGCGATGCGACAAGAGATAGGTGCGCAAACGAAGGTATTCGGTCGCCTCTTCGTCGCTGTCAAGGCTGGTGATCAGTTCCGCTGGCACGGGCTTGTCGATGCGAACGCAAATATCTTTTTCGCGTTGCTGGAGAAATTCCTGGAGCAGGAACAGGGTGCGGAGGCGGGGATGAATTAGTCCTAGAAGATGGAAGGTCATGCTGTTGCCGCCAGCAAAATAGACTGGAAGGGCGGCGGCACTGGTTTTGCGGATCAGGCGCGCGGCAATGGTATTCCAGAGAGGATCGGTGACGTGGCCCTGGCGGACATCGAGATGCGAGACCTCTCCTGCGGGAAATACGGCTAGCGCGCCACCTTGGCGCAACCAGTCGATCGCTTGCTTCATGCCCTTCAGGTTTCTATCCACCGAGGAAGGAGCACCGAAAGGGTCGACGAAGATGCAGTACAGATGCAGTTCCGGGATGCCGGCTAGCAGCGAATTGGTGAGAACTCTGACGTCGGGCCGCACGCGCGATAAGAGCACGGAGAGGATGGCTCCGTCGAGTACTCCGAAGGGGTGATTCGCTACCGCTACCAGAGGACCTTTTGTGGGGATGCGCTCAAGGTTGGCAGATGCGAGGGGGAGGTTGATCTTCATCTCCGACAGAAGAGTCTCGAGCAGCAAACCTTGCGGGGCCGAACGGACGCGCCGGTAGAGGTCATGCACTTGTTGCCTGGGGATAAATTTCTCGGCCAACGGTGGGAGGCCGGGCAGACGCGGGGGACTGGCTAAAAGAGGAGTGGGGTCATCCGCGTTAGTCAAGAATTCGAACACATCTAATTTTGGCTAGTTCTGGTTGCGGCTTGTTGAACGCATAGTTAAGCGTGCGTGAATCGTCGCACCGAAATAACCAGGTAATTAACAGTGGATTCCAGCGGGACGCGGGGAGAGCTTTGGAGAGCGGAATCGGCAGGACATAACCCATGTATTTTCAGCATATTGACATGATTTAAAGGAACGGCTAAGCTTCCCGGTATCTGGCGCCCCGCCCCTGGCGCTCTTGGGCGGATTCTCTTGCCACAGAAATCAAACAGTCCTGTCACGGAACTGCTCGTGCGCTGGCGTTCGGGGGATCAGAACGCTCTCGACGCGTTGATGCCGCTGGTTTATTCCGAGCTGCGGCAACTAGCCCAGCATTACTTGCGTAGAGAACGCTCGGACCACACACTTCAGAGCACCGCGCTGGTGCATGAGGCCTACCTGCGCCTGGCAGGACAAAGCGCGCCGCAGTGGCAAAACCGGGCGCACTTTTTTGGAATTGCGGCGCACTTGATGCGGCAGATTCTGGTAGAGCATGCTCGCGGCCGAGGCGCGGCCAAACGCGGTGGCGGCGCGACACGGATGACGCTGGATGAGTCGTTGGCCATAGCGCAGCAAAAAGATGTTGATGTCATCGTGCTGGACAAGGCGCTCCAGGACTTGACCGAACTGGATGCGCAGCAGGGACGCATTGTGGAGTTGCGCTTTTTTGGCGGGCTGACGATTGAGGACACTTCGGAAGTACTGGGAATTTCTCCTGCGACGGTGAAGAGAGAATGGGTTACCGCGCGGGCGTGGCTGTTTCGCGCGATGACGGGTGAGGCGCAGCCATGAGCCGGGATCAAGACCTGTGGCAACGCGCGAAACAAGTGCTCGACGAGGCCATTGCCGCAGAGCTGCGGAAAAAGTCGTGCAGCCCGCCCGGCTTAGAGCGCTAGGAAATTCGTTTACGGGTATCGGGCATTTGATACGTCTGCTCGGGATGGAGGGACCATCCGGGCATTGCTTTGAGCTTTTGCTGCAAAGCGGATTCTTCCCCATCGACGAGCAGCATTTTCGGGGACTCGTCGATAACCTGAAGGCCGGGAGTGGAGCGAATGGCGTTTAAGTGGTCGGCCGGCATCGCCTCGGAGCCACCATAGCGAAGTACAAAACGGCTCATGTAAGCAGTATAGCAACAAACCTTATTTCGGCATTCCAGCTATCTCGCGCCATTTTCGCCCTAAAGCGAGATCAGCCCTTTACCCTCATAGATGGCTCCAAAGCCGAGAAGCTTGCATGCGGAAGCGATGGCAGAGATCATTGCCGAGGCACGGTTTTGATCGCGCGGCATCGCCAGGATTGAAGTTTTTGTGGCGAGCAGGCGGGCGGCTGCGCCCGTCTCGGCGGGTGTGGCCATTGAGGTTCCGCTCATGACGCCAAATCCACCCGGCAGAGTCGACATCACTCCGACGCCTGGGCCAGTGAGATCGGTCGCGGAGCCGATGTTGGAGAAATCGGCGATGAAGTTCTTTTTATCGTTTCCGTAGGGGGCGGCAACGCTGCCATCGGGTTCGGTATCTTTCGGAAATGTGCCGATGCGCCCCATGGCCGAAACTGCCTGGCACATGCTGTTGGCGGCGGGAAAGCTGACGGGCTGACGGCCGTCGTTGCCAGTCGCGGCGAGAACAACGACGCCGGCATTGTGGGCGGCGGCGAGCGCGTCCGCGGTGAGGGGATCCGGATCGCCTCCCCCCAGGCTCATGTTCAGCAAATCGCATTTGTCGGCGACGCCTGCGTCAATCGCTTTTGCGATTGCAAAGTTGGAAGCACTATCCGCGCCCTGGCCGAATACGCGGTAACTGCGCAAAGTCACGCCAGGAGCGACGCCGCGAATGCCGGTTGGGGGCGTACCGCGCGCCGCGATGATTCCGGAAACGTGCGTGCCGTGCCCGTCGGTGCCGTTGTCACCGAAGTCCGCGGGTTTTTCTCCGGTCACCGTATTTTGCCCCCCACTCACAACCAGGTCAGGGTGATTAGTGGCCACGCCGCAGTCAATCACGCCGACTGTGACTCCTCTTCCGAAGGTCAAATCCTTGCCGGGGTAAAAGTAGCGGACACAGTCTGTGTAGGTGAGGTCAACCGCGAGCAAGGGAACCTTGGCGCCGGACTTCAATGTGATATTTTTCTCGAGCGCCGGCCAAAAGCTCAACGCGGGATATACGTACAGGCGCTCGATCTTTTTGCTGCTCGCCGCTAAGGCGAGGCTAACCTGACCCCGGGAATTGGTCGTGCCCTGCGCTCCGGTCTTGGTTGCAAAATCTGTGAAGGCTACAACCATGGCCTGGGCGACGGGCTTGCCGTCCTTTGCGGAAACGATGGTGATGGTGATACCGCCTGCTTTGGAGGTTTTTGTTTTGGCGCGCGCGGCGGCTAGTAACCCAAGGCGGTGACGGATCTCATGCCTCATCACTGCGGTCTGAAAGTAAACGACCGGCAGGATTCTTACGGAGGGATGACTGGCTCGGAGGGCCGGCAGGTCCTCCGGTAAGCACTCGATGAGTTTGGCTTTCTTCTCCCCAATCGAATCGAGGACCTTTACGGGCAGCACGCCTGTGTGGGTCGACATGCTGCGGACTTTACTCGGAGAGGAGACGGTTTGTTCCAGGGCTTGAAACAACTGAACCTGTTCTGGATTGGTTTCAGACGCGACGAGTCCGGCAGCAGGAACTAAGACGTATTGGGTTTTCTTGGATGCCATGACGAGGTCCTCCGTTTTATTTCTGATTCGTCGTTTTTATATCTGATTCATCGTTGGCGCTCAGGCAGCGATGATGGCCCAGCAGACGATGGCGCTGCACACCGAACTCCAGCGACCAAAGCCCTTGTAGATCTGCGCGGCGGTCTGCGCCTGTTGTCGGAGCGTGCCTTCGGCTTTTATCTGGGGGTCGGAAACGTTGCGCACCGCAACCCAGGGAGGAGCGCTGCTGCCCATTTCCTGGGCGACTAATCCCAGCACCGCATCGCCCATCTCCGAAACCGCACCCAGACCTTGCAGGCCGTAATGGTTGTCGGAAGTATCGAAGCCAAAAAAGTCGGTGGTGAGAACCGCCTTCGGCAAACTCGCGCTTTGCACGATGCGCGGCGCCCGGGTGTTGTCCTTCGGCAACTGGCCGGAGTTCGCTTTGAACAACTTCTTGGCGGTGGCAAACAGTTTGGAGCTGGGCGCGGCATCCTTGAAGACCTCATCGTGGTAGGGCTCGCTCTTCAGCCACTTCAAACAGTCGAAGCGAATAATCGGACTCACAACCACGTCGCCTACTTCGCAGTCCTTGCCAATTCCTCCGGCTGTGCCGGTGGTGATAACGAGCTTGGGTTGAACTTCCGTGATGATCTGTTTCCACACATCCTGATTGGGGAGTGTTTGATTTGATGCGGGAGCCTTTTTGATGTCTTGCGAGAGGTGCGAGTCCGACTTGAAGACCACAACTTTTTTCTGTCCGATGGTCGTGGTCCAGTAAGCGCCGAGACGCTTAGCCTCAAGTGCGGGGCAGCCCTTGCGCATCTTGGCCGCAATCGTGGCGAAGTTGTGAGTGTAGGAACGATAGTCGTTGTGCGAATCCTTGCCCGGGGTCAAGACGCGGCTCAGGGCATGCCCCTCGTCGGTGGTCCAGGTTACGACCAGCACATCGGCGTGAGGGAGAGGCTTGTTGCCTGGGCCTGGAGTTGGGCCGGTCTTCGGGGCCAGCGCTTTGGGCCACGGAATGTCTGTGAAACGAGAAAGTCCGGTGGCGGTTGAGAAGGCAAAGAACACCATCCCAGCGGGGGATTCGGAGTCGAAGTCGATGATCTCCCGTTCAATATCCTCATTGGCGGGAGATTTGACTGCGGCAGCTGCGACTTGGAACGTGTTGACTGGGGGCGGCGTGGCAATAGGATCAAAACCGAGGTTACGCGCGACCCATGCTCGATCAACGGTCATAAAAGTCCTCCCAGACCAGGCGATTTTTTCGCCCAAGTTATGCGGTCCTTCCCACTGAAGTTACGACTTTCAGGCGCGCCCGTACACGCCGGCGCGGGCCCCCTCTATGAAGGCACATAGTCAGATTTAATTCCCGGGAAGGCGGTAAGGAGAAGTCGCTTGATTTGAAACTAAGTTTAAATCTCAAATCTAGAGTTCACCGCTGGGTCGGTAGCGTAGTACCAAAACGGACGGATGTCAAGACTAGGTTGTCCCCGTTATGAAACGCGTCCGGATTTCGTAACAGCACCACAACCGTCCCAACTCTGACCTAGAAAGGCTAGTCGGATTTTAGACCAATGGAATAATTGGAATATGTCAAAGCCTCTGGGAACATTTGGCCCAGCTTGTTTAGGGCTTTAATACATAGCGCAGGAATGAACTAGTGGGACATTGACATGGTCTCGATTCGGAAATAATGTGCTATTCAATTTTCAAACCATCCGTCTTTGTGGGAGAGGACTCCGCACCTCGGAGTCCTCAAGAGCAGGGGCGAGTCTACAAGCGCGAGTAAGATGGCGGCATCCTGCCAACATCTTTCCTGCCGCCGTCGTCTTTTCGACTTAGCAGCGTGAGCTGTAGTGTGTCTGGCCGACCAAGGAGTGTCAAATGAACAAACGAAATGCCGTTAGCGTAGCTTTGCTTACCGCCGTCTCGGTAACTTGCGGAGCTTGGGCACAGCAGGATCCTGGTCCACGACCGGGATCGGCCGGGGCGGGTGGAGCTTACCCGACGCTGAACTCGAATGAGCTATTGTTCTTTACTCAGGCGATGGCTCGCTTTCAAATCATGGATTCGGTGCAAGGAACGATCGAGCCCGGATCGGGATTGGGACCGGGATATAACGGGAACAGTTGTGCGATGTGCCATTCTCAGCCCGCTATTGGTGGAAGCAGTCCGGGACTTACCAGTCCGCAGAATCCAATGGCAAATCCGCAAGTAGCAGCGGCGACGCTCGATGGAGCCACTAACTCTGTGCCGCCATTTATTACCGCGAGCGGACCGGTACGCGAGGCGCGGTTCGTTCGCAGCAGCAATGCGTCGCTCGACGGCGGAGTCCACGACCTCTACACGATTGCGGGACGCAGCGATGCGCCCGGATGCAACCTGGCACAGCCGCCTTTTGCGCAGGAACTCGCTGCGAACAACGTGATCTTCCGCATTCCGACGCCGACTTTTGGATTGGGACTGGTGGAGGCGACGCCGGATGCGACTCTACAAACGAATCTGGCTTCGACGCAACAGGCCAGATCACGCCTCGGTATCGGGGGAGCGTTTAACGTCAACGGAAATGACGGGACGATCACGCGCTTTGGATGGAAGGCGCAGAACAAGTCGCTGCTTTTGTTTGCGGGCGAAGCTTACAACGTCGAGATTGGGACGTCGAACGAAATATTCTCGAACGAGCGGAACGCGGTTGCCGGGTGTGTGTTCAATGGGGGGCCGGAAGATGCGACAAACCTTTTGAACCAGAACCCCGACAGCCCGAACTACCACACAGCCATCGGCACGGCATCGGAGATGTCGTCGGACCTCATAAATTTTGCGGCTTTTCAACGGCTGTCAGCGCCTCCAACGCCCGCGCCACCTACCCAGTCAACGGAGAACGGACAGAAGGTGTTTGAGAAGGTTGGCTGCGCGCTCTGCCATTCCGAGTCGTTGACTTCGGGACCATCGGCCTTCACGGGCATGGGTGGGGTCGTCTACCATCCATACTCGGACTTTGCGCTGCACCACATGGGCGATGGGTTGGCCGATGGAATTGTGCAGGGGGCGGCAGGCGGCGATCAATTCAGGACTGCGCCGCTGTGGGGCGTGGGACAACGCCTGTTCTTCCTGCATGACGGGCATACATCCGACTTGTTGCAAGCCATCCGCGATCACGGCAGCTCGGCTGATTGCCGTGAGCGGAAAGATTGCCGGTCAGAGGCCGACGTTGTTATTCAGAGCTTAAGGGTGCTTACACCGACGCAGATTCAGGACCTGCTGAATTTTCTGCGGTCGCTATAACTAGAGCGGGGAGCCGCCTGGCTCCCCGCAAGTTTTCTGCCCGGCAAAAGCTACAGAGGACATTTCCGCCTATACAACGAGTGGCGTTTGGTACAGGCCTAACTTCAATTTCCACTTTGCAAGCTGTGGAAAAAGACGGGAATTGCGAATAACTATAGGTTCGTCCCGCAAACGAAAGGACATATTTATCCTTTATATTGCCAACTTTGCGGTTAGCCAGGTAAAGAGACAAGCAGTCCTCTCCATATTCACTAATCCGATGAAGCCAAAGGACAATTCGGTTATAGCAGCGGTTGAGGACTAACCACTCACTAACTGGCTCTGTCGCGACATTCCCATTTTGAAAGCAAGCACCGCGATTCCTTGCTCAAAAAGCGCTTCATCAGAGGGTTTTCGGGGTAGCATCGATAGGAAGTTGCCGGTGAGCCAGGAGGCTATACCGCAAACTCATTCAGGCGGCGGGTACCGTACTTATCGCGCCGTGTCCGCCAGCAATCGTCGGCACAACTGGACAAATCTTGAAACGCGAGAACCTGTTAGTGGGCCTTCCAAGCCAGAGCGAAGACTTTTCCGTTGGCACGGTAGCGCCTTCTCGCCGCGAAGACAAAAGTTCTCGGCCGGAAAGATCGCTCAAATCGGCACCACCACCCAACGTCGCGATCGCGAACGAGGCAGGTAGGCTTGTTCGCTATTTTGGGTTATCAGTTGTGAAAGTTCATTTGGATTTCCAAGACGATTCCGGCATGCACGCGGAGTCGAATTTTCTGCACGAAACCGGCCTTCGAGCGAAGGTCGGAACATTTCTCTATTCTCTATCGGCGGACCGTGATCGGCCTCTCACGCGCGTCGATGAATATGAAGAGGCCGCTATTGCTGAACTCGCTTCGACGGCTCCAGCCTTCGTTGGCGCAGCCCTCAAATAAGTAGGCCTCAGAACGAAAGCGTCGCCGCTTAGGCCGCATGTGCCTGGGATAAAAGGGGATTAGCTCACGAGTCCCTGTAAGTGAGGGGGCGAAGCTTTATCCGGCCGAGGGAACCCAAGCATCGACATGAGCACACTCGCAACAACCTCGATCGCGCCGCCCATCGACCCGGGTGCAAGCTGGTATGCGCTCTACACTGCGCCACGGCACGAGAAGTTTGTCGCGGACCAGATCGACCGGCAAGGCATCGCTTGCTTCCTGCCGCTCTACCGATCGGTACGGCGCTGGAAGGACCGGCGCAAAGAACTGGCGATGGTTTTGTTCCCTGGTTATGTGTTCGTTCGGATGGCGTTGCAGAATCGCGTGCGCGTGCTGCAGCTCCCGGGCGCCGTTCGGCTCGTGGGCTTTAATGGTCAACCGGCGGCTTTGCCTCCAGAGGAAATCGAAGACCTGAGAACCCGTCTGTCCGGCTCAACAAACATTGAACCGCACCCTTATTTGAGCGCCGGGCGTCGCGTGCGGGTGCGTAGCGGTCCCCTGCGGGGGCTCGAAGGCATCATCGTGCGCACCAAGGAGCGCTGTCGCATCGTCTTGACGATTCATCTGATCATGCGCTCGGTGGCGGTGGAGGTGGACGAAGGCGATGTGGAGTTCATTCATTGAAAACTCGGGATCGCGAGCTGAGAGAAAACCGATGAGAGAAAACCAATGTTAGTGAATCTGATTTGGATCTTAAAGGCACCGCTTCGACAAGCGGCGCATTGCGTCGCTCTTTTGATTCTCTGCCAGTTGGTGTACGGCCAAGCCAATCCGAGCCCTCGCTCGCGGCAAGAGTCATTTCCAGCGAGGGGCGCCTCACTGTCCGATCTCGCCAAAGAGAACCTTGATCGGGTCGCGGCTTCTTCCATCCAGATTCGAGAAATACTCGTTCAGGACGAGGGGCTGCTGGTCGAATTGAAACGATGGATCGCGAAGGAGGCTAGCGATAGTGGGCAGGTGGTGCGGGAGTCGAACCTGTCCGAGGAGGCCATATTCGAACGGCTGGAACGGGATATCACATTTCGTTCGATCGCGACTCGCCTGCTGCAAAGGTACGGATATTTGCTACCGGTGCCGAATCCGAATTCCAGTGTTGCCAAGGAGCATCTATTGCACTTCCACGCTCAACATCAATTCGAGTCGCCTTCAACCCGATGAAAATCATCAGCCTCGCACAGACTCTTCTACGCAAGAACTCGTGGTTTGTGGGGGCGTTTCAAGCCATTCTGATTTTCAATTCGCTTATTGCGGCCTGGTTCTTGAAATTTGACTTCACTTTGCCGGATCGGCAGATGCTGTTCCGGGCAGCATGTCTTCTGATTTTGATTCGAATGACTATGATCGCCGCCTTTGGCCTGCTGCACGGCTGGTGGCGATACAGCGGCCTGAGCGATGCGCTGGATGTAGCTAAGTGTGTGGCTTCCGGTTCTGTCATCTTTATTGTGGTTATTCGATATGCGACGGACATGATCGGCTTTCCGCGGTCAATTTATGTCCTCGAGCCCCTTCTGAGCGCAGGGATTTTGATTGGGTTGCGCTTCTTCTCGCGCGTTTTGGCGGAATCGGTCCGCCAGGACCTGGCCAACGCAAGGAAGGTGCTCCTCATCGGGGCCGGGGTCGGAGCGCAAACGGTTGTCCGGGTGATCGGCCGTCCGGGGAGCGAGTACGCTCCCATTGGATACGTGGACGATGACCGCTCCAAGCTCGGACTCAAGATCGAAGGCATACCAGTTCTGGGGACCGTCGATCAGCTTCCAGAGCTGGTGACCACCTATCCGGTCGATGAGGTGTTGATTGCTGTGCCCTCCGCTTCTTCCAAACACATGCAGCGCTTCGTGGAGATATGCGAGCGCGCCGCAGTTAAGTTCCGCACTGTGCCGGCGCTGCGTGACGTAATCGCACAAAGAGTGAGCCTCAGCGATTTCCGCGACGTGAATGTCGACGATCTGCTGGGACGGGATCCAGTTGAGATCGATCTGCACTCAGTCCGAAGCGCCATTTGCGGGCGTTCGGTGCTGGTGACGGGAGCGGCAGGTTCGATCGGCTCGGAGATCTGCCGTCAACTGCTCGAACATGAACCGGCTGTCCTCGTGTGCGTCGATCAGAACGAAACGGGAATGTTCTATCTGGAACACGAACTCGAGCCCCGGCGCGGTAACACTGCCCTGCGATGCTATGTAGCGGACGCGGGAAATCGTGGGCGCATGGAGCACATATTCCACGAGAGCCGCCCAGAAGCGATATTCCACGCAGCGGCGTACAAACACGTCCCGCTGATGGAGGAGAACGTATCGGCGGCGGTGCAGAACAACATTTTCGGGCTGATGAACCTTCTGGAGGTCGCAAGCGAAAATGAATGCCGGCGTTTTGTTCTTATCTCGTCCGACAAGGCCGTCAACCCGAGCAACGTGATGGGAGCCACGAAGCGTATCGGTGAACTGGTGATCGCGCACCAGCCTACGAACGGGATGCGCAGTCTATCCGTGCGCTTTGGCAATGTCCTAGGATCAAACGGAAGCGTCATTCCGCTGCTCCAGCAGCAACTGCGAAAGAATGAGCCTTTGACGGTCACGCATCCTGATGTCACCCGTTTCTTCATGACGATCCGGGAGGCAGTGTCACTCGTCCTCCAGGCGTCCGTAATCGGCGAAAAGGGCGACACGCTGGTCCTGGATATGGGCGAACCGCTTCTGATCCTGGACTTGGTGCGCACTCTGATCCGGCTCTCTGGCCGGAACGAGAACCAGGTGGCTATCCAGTTCACCGGTTTGCGCCAGGGGGAAAAGCTGTTCGAGGAGCTTTTCTACCAGGACGAAGAGGTAGATCAGACGTCATTTCCCAAGATCAAGAGGGCGCGCGGAGCCTCGCAGGATTGGGACGTTCTGTCGGCAAAGCTGGAAGAACTTGAAGGCGCATTATTCGCGAGTGGTCCCGACGGCGTTCGCGCCAAAATCAAGGATATTCTCCCCGAATACTCGTACTTGTCGAGCAGCGAACTGAAGCAACCGACGAAAAAGAACCGCGTTCGGCCGCTGTTGGAGGGAGCACTGCCTGACATTTCGTCCAACATGACTTTGCGAACAACTTATGATTAGTTAGAGTGCCAGCCGTTCCCTGACCTCCGTTTCTATTCCTTCCTTTTCAGCCCTCCTTTCCCAGCCTATCCATTCCGGCATTTCTAAACGCATCCATCCTGCCGACAATCGACTGCTTTCCCCTAAACAGTCAGCTTCCCTTTCTTAGAATCCAATGGAGGAAAGGCCACACTGCCAAATCAACTGGCCTCAATGTCCAATTTTGACCAGATTGGCGGAGCCTCGGAGTGTATTATCGACTGTTACGTAGGATCTCATGATTATGGAAAAGAGAATGTGCCTCGGGTGCGGTGATGAACTGGCGATGGCATTCAATCCCAGTGAAAATGCGCGGGGCGCCTCGCCTGGCGGCGGCGCGGGGAAATCAACCTCAAAGTGGAGATGCAGTACCTGCGGACAGGTCTTCACCGCCGAGCAACTTCGCGCCGGCAAACGCGCAGGCGCGAATGTGGTGGAGCATACATAGCACTTGCCAGCCTTTTGTTTAGCGCTCAGCACACCCGCGAGCAGAACCCAAGGAGAATTGTTGAATGGATAACCCAACCGAAGGAAAAGTCGTAGTCGAAACAAAGCCCGACGCCCCGGCGCATTCCGCGGCTCCGATGAATAAGCTCGCGGCCAGCAGACTGGCCAACAAAGAGAGAAAGAAGCGCGCACATCACCGCAAACTGAGGCGGTCAAACACGAAGGGTTAGATTTGCTCCGTGCAATCGGCCCAAATCCACCGGTCCCTCACAGACAAAAGGCCCTGACCAGTTGCCATGCCATCGGCCGGCATTCCCGCATAAGAGCGTCCCTGGCTTGATATCGCCTGCTCGGTGCGCGGATTTGGCGTGATGAAGTCTCCCTATTTCACCGCCCCTGCGGGAACGGCGGACCGCCTAACAGCGTGGCTGCGAGCATAACAACGTTTGGATCATTGGGCAAAATAACACTCTGCACAGTCTTGGTCTGGTCAAGCGCCAACTGGTACGCGTAGAGATTGAACGTGCCCTGATCCTTACTTCCATCCGAGGAATCGCGGTACGACGTAGCGACCACCTCAACCTCGCCGGGGAAGTTTTGCGGCGAAGACCAGTCACTGAAGCTCTGCACAAATTGCGCGCTCGTTCCGTCGGTATAGCTGACCGTTATCGTCTGCGATGTTTGGCTGCCCTGTACACCGGTCCCTGACAACAGCAACCCGGAGAAGTTTCCACGCGGCAAACTAATCGCTTGCCCATTGCAACCGACCGCGTCAGGCTGATTGGCGGGTCCAAACTTGATCTCTACCAGGTCGAGAACTCGCGACTTGCCCAGCTGCTTCGACGAATAGGAGGACCCGGCGCCATCAAGGCCTCCGGTGGAATACGTGGTTCCATCGGTGTAGATTCCAAAAACGTTGAAGGCCGAAGATAGATCGACGGGAGTGCCCGACCCTTTTCCTTTTGAGGCAGCGCTCACGGCCAGGATGAAAGTTGTGCTCTGGGTGATATCGCCGGAAGTGCCTGTAACCGTTATCGAGGTGAACCCGGTACCCGCATCAGAAGTAGCTGTCAACACAAACGTCTGCTTGTTTCCTTTTCCTGTTTGAACGGCGGTGACTCCATTCGGCAGTGGAGACAGACTCAAATTCACTGCGCCCTTAAAAACGCCAAAGTCCACGATTTTGATCGCGGCCTTAGCCGTTGAGCCTTCGTTCAGAAAAACGTTCCCTGGGCCTGAAAGGGTAAAGCCACCAATGCCCACGGCGTCATCCATCGCGCTGGCGTATTTTGCCGCAAGACCGTTTCCGACGAAATCGTCGTAAAGCCACATAAATCCGCCGCTGATGCCGCACTGTTTGTTCCAGCCGCTTATGCGGCTCTTGACCTGCTTAGGGGTATCAACCCGATCCCATAGACCCGGAAAGACGGGAACGCTGCCGAAGTCCCAAGTCGAGGAGCACGGGTTGTTGCCGGCGCCGCCCGCATAAACCTGCAGGTGTACGCCGTCCACTGTGCCTGGAAGTTGAGCGTTGATTTCAGAAACAACGTTCATCCAGTAAGTGTTGTTGTCATAAGCATCCGGTAATACGTGATAGCCCAGCGTGCCCAGCATGACGCCAAATTGGACAGTCGTGTTCAGGTCGAAACTGTTTTCGTCGTCAAAATCAACAGCATCCAGTGCTGGGATGGCATTCTTCAAAGATTGAAAGTCCTGATAAAGAATGCTGCTGGGACCGGTGCCCTGCGACTTGACCAAGGCCGTAATATCCTGCCAGTCTCCCACGTTCGATGAACCGATGCTCAAGGTGACTCTCTTTACAGTCCCCTGCTTCAGGATCGCCATGTTCCCGGCAAAGTCTGGATGGGTCTGGTCGCCGATATAAGAGCCGTTTGCGGTTAAGGAAAACTCGCCGTTAAGATTCAGGTCGCCGTTGCTCTTGACCTCGACGCTCCAAACGATGGCCTCCGTGAAGCCGGAGTTTTCCATTTCCGTGATGTTGCTGGTTGCGTTCTTATAAAACGGTCCGCCACCAAAAATTCCGGTAAATCCGGCCTGGGCAAATGCAACTTGGGCGGAGAATCCCAAAAGCAAAAGAAGTAGAACGGTTTGGCAGCCCGTGCTGGCCGCGCGTCGGTAAGGACATACTAACCAAATGTTTTTTGTGCGCTTCATGCTAGCTCCCCGATGGTTGTTCAAACGGTATGCCCCAGAAAAATCCGTCCCTTAACGGATCAGCAGCTTGTGTATGTGGTAGCGGATTGCCGCTGACGCTCGGTTCGAGGGCGATACATCCTAGCGACAGAGCAGCATTCTATCTCAATGACTTCAGATTTCTTCTCTTAATTAGGTGGTTTAACTAAGATTTTTTGACGTTTTGACCACGAGGTCATCTCGCGCATCCGATTAGCGTGGCCAGCAGCCGGGCTGGCATGCAAGACGCGCACACACTGTAAATCATTGAGAGATCGAGTCTTATCCGGTGCCAGAAATCCCATAAGCCGACCGGCAAACTATCGCGCTATAGCCGATGCGGCTTCCGCTTGGCAAAAGTTGGTACAAGGCAGGGCGAGCGGTCGGCCATCGCTGAGATCAAAAACCTCGCCCAGCGCCGGATCCAGCTGTTTTGACAGATTAGACGGGAGCTTTGGCGGCCTTAGCTTCGCTCTCCGACTTGGCCAGGAAATTGTAGAGCGTGGCTCTGCTGATGTTCAGGACATCAGCGGCGCGGGCCTTGTTGTTGCCTACCTGTTCCAGTACGTGCAGCACATGACGCTTCTGAACTTCCTCCAACGTCAGGAGACCCTCATCCTGGGGAGAAGCGGTACTTGCGCTTAGATACTCAGGAAGGTCGCTCACGTCGATGACTCCGCCGGTTACCATCATGCAGGTATTGCCCATCACATTTTCCAGTTCGCGCACATTGCCAGGCCATGAGTAACGAGCCAGCAACGTTTGAGCTCGGCGGGTTATCCCGCTGATGGGTTTGTCGTAGGACGAGGCGAACTTTCTTGTGAAGTGCCTGAGCAAAAGAGGAAAGTCCTCTTTCCGGTCGCGAAGGCGCGGCAAGTGAATCTCCACCATCGAAAGCCGGTAATACAGATCTTCCCGAAATTTTCCCTCCCTAACCATTGCGCGGAGATCTCGATGAGTCGCAGCGATTACCCTGACATCTACTTTACGCGTGGCGGGCGAGCCCACCCGCTGTACCTCCTGGTTTTGCAGGACGCGAAGAAGTTTGGCCTGGGCGGGAAGCGGTAAGTCGCCAATTTCATCCAGAAAGACAGTGCCGCCGTTGGCGTACTCGAACAAACCAATCTTGTCCTGAGATGCGCCGGTAAAAGCGCCGCGCACGTAGCCGAACAGTTCACTCTCCAACAGGGTTTCCACCAAAGCGGAGCAGTTGCAGACCGCGAGTTCCTTGGCTGCGACGGGACTTAGCCGATGGAGCGCTCGTGCAACCAGTTCCTTTCCCGTACCAGTAGGGCCGAGCACCAGCACGTTGCGGAAGTGAGGCGCGACGCGCCGAACTCCCGCGAACACTTCCAACATCAGGGGACTGCGACCGATGATGCCCTGAAATTCGTAAGCCTTGAGCAACTCGAGTTCGAGCTCCAAGGTGTGCTGTCGCTGTTTGGCTTCCGCTAAGAGCGTCGCGATCCGTGCCTGAAGACTGAGTACGTCGAGAGGCTTGGTCAGGTAATCGTAGGCGCCTTTCTGGATGGCTTCCACGGCGGAATCGGTGGAGTAATGCGCGGTCATCAGGATCACATTGGCTCCTGGATCGGCTGCGACCATCCGTTCCAACACCTCCATGCCGCTCATCTTGGGCATCTTCAAATCCAACAGAACAATATGGGGGCGTTCGCGCGCGAATATTTCCAGGCCGGCTTCCGGTCCGGAAGCAGTAAAGATCTCGATGCCATCCTGGGTCAAAGCTGCCCGAACCAACTCCAACTGCTGCGGATCGTCATCGATCACCAGAACTTTCCGCACCGAAATCACAGTTGTCTTCATTTAGTTGCCTGCAAAATCAGAGATTGGCCTTCGTCCCCTAATTGCCAACGGACACTTAAGCTCTTGTCTTTTAGCTTTGCTGGCCTTGTTAGCCAAAGGGCATTGCAAGGGTGTCACTGTAATTTTCTGGGGGAAAGCGGTTATACAGATAACCGGCATAGTGGGTGGTGCTCGGACCTAATGTTACGATCTTAGTTACACAGGGACACGGCCAAAAGGTTACTGAGGTCACTTGGTAGGCCTCGAAGGGCCAATTGGCAGCACCGCCGAACGATCTGCCTTCCGTAGTTCCGTCGTATTGCAACCCCATGCCGCTGTCTAAATTTCATACACATGTCCAGCTTTCAATCAATCCTGAAGGCGGGCGGAACCCCAGTTGCGAGCACTAACCCCTTCCGTTTATTAGAGATCACTCCCTCCGCTATTTCGGCGTACCAACTGCAATGGTATTGACTGCAAGGGCGGCGTCGCCAGGAACAGCGGTCCTGTGTAGGACGGTTAAAGAGACTACACAGTCAGACATCGCCTTCAATGCTAAAGAGGCAGAACGATATGTCATTTCGGAAGAACATGGAACGACGAGGCAATGACACAGTTTCTGGCCTTATACAGGGGGATCAAGTCATGAAGATCAAGATTCTTGTGCTCGCCATTCTCACATTGGGCCTGTGCGGCTGCCAGGGACTTAAGCAAGCCGGCCAACAACCACCTCCTGCTCCAGCGGTGATGGCCACAGGAAACTGGGAGTTTGTTTTACAAAAAAGCGATACTGAGAATATTTATGTCGAATCCAACATCGTGAGCACCAACACTCCTGGCACGTACACCGATCAAGGCGGCACGTCGACGGTATTCAGGCTGGACTCCAGCATCTACTACAACGACCCGTCTTCGGGTGGAGGATATCAACTTGGAGCCGCAGTCTCAGCTTTCACGTTAACCACTAACGCGCAATTGGGAGTCAGTGGGGTGCTGACTCAGAGTGGCGGCCAGTCGATCCGATTCACCGGGACTCTCGATCCTACGGGCATGACCATGACTGGCACGTTCGACGACGGGAGTGGCGATAACGCGACATTCAGTGCATCGACCGCTCAGACCTTGGGTGGGAACTATATCGATTCTACCGGCACGATCCGCGAGTCCGTCTCCGGAACCGTCATCACTGAGACGAGTCTATCCGGCAGCGGTAATTACAGCCTGAAGCCTCCCGTAGGAAACTTTGCCTTTCTTGCTAGCGATGTCCCGACAGGCGGCAATGGCAGCGTCGTATTTTGGAACAACACGGGAGTCTGCACCGGGAAGCAGTGTGCCGTGTGGGTCGATGTTAACTACAACACGATGTGGGTGTTGATGAACGACCCGGATTCAGGGACAACCAAGGTAGTTGGCACTCTCCGTCCGCCAGCATAGCCGTGGACGGAACGAAGAGCGCCAGTCGTAATGAAGAGCAAGGGGGACTTATGGAGCGACGAAACTGTCAACGTTATCCGGTGTGTGTTGAGATCGAAGTCACAGCGATGGACAGCCATACCCCTTCACGGGGCAGCACCACGGACGTGAGCCTCAGCGGATGTTATGTGGCCACGATGTTTCCTTTGCCGACGGGCGCCACGGTCGACTTAAAGATGTGGATCGACGACTGCAACCTCGAGGGCCACGGCTCGGTTCAGACGTGTCATCCCGGCGTCGGCATGGGAATCAAGTTCACGGATCTGCCGCGCGAAGCAATGCGCCGGCTCGATAACTACCTGCACGCCGCGAGTTCGGTCTCGTCCGGAGAGACGCTTCAAGCTTGCATTCGGTGAGCCCGATACACTTTCGAGATAAGGATGCTGGGTAAGCAGAATCCGCACGAAAAGATCAAGAGTTGCGAAGCGCAAAAACGGGGGATGGGCTTATGTCGATGGGAAACGCACTGCTGGTCTCCGATGATTCCATGAACATTCACCAACTGAGTCGAGCCTTGGGTGAGGTCTCGATTCGCCCGGACCTCTGTCGTGAAGTGCCGGAGGCGCTTCGCTTGCTGCATACGCGGAAATTTGACGCGGTCATCGTTGATTCTCATCTAGGATCGCAATCGGCGTCAGTATTAGAAGAGGTGCGATCCACGCCATCGAATCGGACGGCCGTCACATTTGCGATCGGGAGCGTTGGCATGGATTCGAGCATGCGAAAGCTGTCGAGTTTTGTTTTTGACGGGCCGATTTCTTCCGACTCAGTTCGCCGGACGCTCAGGGCGGCTTATGGACTGGTCCTGCGAGAGCGACGGCGCTATTTCCGTTGCCCAATCTGCATCTCTGTCCTTATCCTCAAACGCCCGACCTGTGAGGTGCGCTGTCACAGCATAAATATCAGCGAAGGAGGACTGGCTTTGAATACGTCGGTTTCCCTGAAGCCTGGAGAACTGGTTCAACTTCGATTTGCCCTGCCTGGCCGACAGGATCCATGGACAATGGAAGCGACGGTTTGCTGGGAGAAGGTGGAGAGAATCGGTGTTCGATTTGCATCCATTTCGCCGGAAAGAAAGACGGAGCTACAGGAATGGCTCGCGCGAAAACTGGAGGAGCAGATTCCGGACGCGATCGCCGAGACTTTCAATAATCATGCTGCTAGCAGCAGGACGAATCGCGCCCCCGGTCTTCATATCTGTGAACCTGCAGTCGCTTCGTGATTGTGTAAGAGAAGATCGAACGCCGCCCTCGCATCGACGGGCGGCGAGTAGAAGTAACCCTGAACCATTTCGCAACCGAGCTTCGTCAGGGCTGCAACCTGTTCCTTCGTCTCGGCGCCCTCCCCAACAATGCTGAGCCCGAGGCTGTGGGCGAGCATGATGATCAGTCGTACGATCTCGTGATTGTCATGGTCAGTGGTCATGTTCGAGACGAATGTGCGGTCAATCTTGAGCGAGTCGATGGGGAAGCGCGGCAGCCGGCTCAGAGACGAATAGCCGGTTCCAAAATCGTCGATGCTCAGAAGAACGCCCAGCGCCTTCAGTTCATACAATACCGAAAGCGCACGATCCGGCTCTCCCATGGCGATTGTTTCCACAATCTCAAGACTGACATTACCGGGCGAGATTCCGGTTTCGCGAAGCGTGGCATCGATCTCGGCCGCCAGATTGGGGCTGCGCAAACTGCTTGGAAGTGATATTCATGCTGATCGTGAGCGGCGGCTCGCAGCCTAGCTGCGACTGCCATGAGCGCAGCTGCGCGCAGGCTTCTCGCAACAGTGCTCGATTTAAGGGAAGTATGAGACCGGTCTCGTCAGCGACCGGAATGAAATCTGCTGGAGAGATCATTCCGTCAGGATGTTTCCAGCGGCTCAGGGCTTCAAAGCCGGAAATTTTGCCGCTTCGAAGGGAAACAATCGGCTGGTAATAGACCAGCAATTCGCCCCGTTCCAATCCAAGGCGGAGATCGGTCTCGAGCTTCAATCGGCGAACCGCGTTGGAATGCATTGCCGAATCGAACACTTCACAACGCGCCTTCCCCGATTGCTTAGCGCGATACATGGCAATCTCCGCATCCCGGACCAACTCTTCCGGCTTGCAGTAGGAACTTGCACTCAGGGCCGCTCCGATGCTGGCCTTAATCACGATCTGGCGTCCCTTGATCTCGAATGGGATCGCCAATTTTTCCTGAATTCTCTGCCCGACGCGGACGGCATCGCTCGGACGGTGGACATCTTCCAGAAGGACTGTAAATTCGTCCCCGCCGAGGCGGGCGATGCTCAGGGACCCCCAGCGCCACTCGCTCTCATCGGCGACTCGCAAGCGGGCGATGGTGTCCGTGTCACGGAAAGATCCGCTCATACGCTTGGCGATTTCCACCAAGAGCTCATCTCCGGCGGAATGTCCCAAACTGTCATTGACCACCTTGAATTCGTCGATGTCGACGAAGAGAACGGCGAATTTGTAGTCGAAATGCCGGCGAGCCCGAAGCATCGCGTGATACAGACGATCCAGGAACAATTCGCGGTTTGGCAACTCGGTCAGACCGTCATGGAGTGCGCGGTGCGCCAGCGCCTCCTCGGCTCGCTTGCGCTCCGTAATGTCGCGATTTACGATGACCAGTTTTTCCGTCTCGCCCGCTTTGCTTCCGATAGTATTTGCGGTCGATTCCAGGACGCGCCAGGACCCATCCTTATGGCGCATCCGATATTCCACTTTTTGGCCGCGTCGGGTCCGGTAAGCATTCTCGGCCGCCTGTTTCACACGGTCGCGATCGGACGGATGAATCTGATCGAAAGATGTACCACTATCCAATTCCTCGGGGGAATAGCCGAGTACCTTCTGGTAGGCGGGACTGTTGTAGATCCGCCGCCCATCGTGATCAACCACAGCAATCATGTCGGCCGCATTTTCGGTGATCAACTGAAACAACTCGTCGCGCTCCGCAAGCTGCCTACGCACTCTTTGCAGCTGTAAGTGCTGGTACATCGTATAGATGTCGAACAGCAGGACAAGAGCCGCCAGTCCGCGAACCCATTCCCGAAGATTCGCCCAATACAAAGGGCTGCTTTCAGAGTGCTCTCCGGGCAAAACCAGGAAAACGATGGCAGCTGTCAGGAAAACCGTAACAACAATGGCAAATCCCCAAAGCCACCATTCCCGGCGCTCGACCTGACGCACGACGAGCGAGCTGTCCTCTTGATTTCGGGTATAAGTATTTTTCGACGAGTCACTCATCGTTGCGATTGGAGCTTGACAGTTCCCTCTCTTATAACCTAACCCTGTAAAATCTCAGAGACTATTCGACACAAAGAGGTCATTCAAGTAACCGCGCTGGTCGAGCAGAGAAGTGGGCTGGCTTGTGCGTTCAAGGAACGGCACAACCCATGTGGTTTTGGGGGGAGGGGGCGGAAAAGTAAGGACCCCAGTTTCACATATGACTTTGCCATAATCTGTGACCGTCATCACATTGGTTACTCACGTAATGACAACCCTGAACAAATCGATGGCTGTCAGTTTGGTGACGCTGAGATACAAGAGAGTGACGGCATATGCCGCCAATTATCGTGCGTCTATTGGCCCACCTTCTTGCATCGGGCTAAGTCCCCATCGAGTGTCGCCCGCACCTTGCGAAGTAGGGCTTCTCTGGTGAAAGGCTTTTCGAGCAGCGAGATATTACGATCAAGGACGCTTCGCTCGGTGATGAGTTCAGACGTATATCCGGATATGTAAAGCACCTTCATCTGTGGTCGAGAGGCCACCAGACTCTTTGCCAGGCTCGGTCCGCTGATTCCGGTCATGACGACATCCGTTATGAGCAAGTGGATCTGGGCATCGTGCCCGGTGGCCATGCGGACTGCTGACTCGCCATTGGCCGCATGCAAAACAGCATAGCCGCTGCCTTCCAGGCAACTACGCGTCAGCTCCCGCATGGCATCGTCATCCTCCACCAGGAGAAGAGTCTCCGATCCCCTGAGGATTGCGGCTGGGCCCGCGGTTGGCAGGGGCTCAGCGAGGGCATCCACGCGCGGGAGATAGATCTTAAACCGCGCGCCCTTCCCGGGCTCACTGTAAGCCCAGACGTAACCTTCACTTTGCTTCACAATGCCATAAACGGTGGACAAGCCGAGCCCGGTTCCTTGACCGGGCGCTTTCGTCGTGTAGAAGGGCTCGAAAATATGCGCCTGTGTTTCCTTGTCCATACCGCAACCCGTGTCACTGACGCTTAGCATCACGTACCTGCCCGGTTTCGCATATGGATACTGGATCAGGTGGCTGGCGTCCAGCTCGGCATTGGACGTCTCGATAAGCAGTTTCCCACCCTGAGGCATCGCATCCCGGGCGTTGATCGCGAGATTCATCAGGATTTGATCAATCTGTCCGAGGTCCATCTTCACCCGTCCCAAGTCGGTACCGCGGACCATAACCATTTCGATGTCTTCGCCGATCAGGCGACCGAGCATTTTCTCGGTTTCGGTCACGACGGAGTTCAGGTCCACAATCGTCGGCTGTATGACTTGCTTTCGGCTAAACGCGAGTAATTGTCGCGTCAGCAACGCCGCTCGCTGTCCGGCTTTGCCAATTTCGTCCGCGTAGTGCTGGGCCTTGTCGTTCGCGGGAAGACCTTCCTTGAGGAGCGCGCTGTAGCCCACGATGACCCCGATGGCATTGTTGAAGTCGTGCGCGATGCCCCCGGCCAGCCGGCCTACGGCTTCCATTTTTTGTGCCTGGAGAAGCTGTGCCTCCAACTGCTTGCGTTCCGTTATGTCCTGACAAGTCCCTCGATACAGCACGACGCCATCTTTGCGGATCGCCCGCATGTTGGTGGTCACCCATATCTTGCGGCGGTCTTTGCGGTAGAGTTGGCACTCAAAGTTCTCCACCAAGCCTTGCTGTTCCATCAACGCCTTGAGTTCATTACGACGTAGTGGGTCGACATAAACTTGCTGAGCAATGTCAGTGACGCCGATGGCCAACTCTTCGGGCGAGTCGTATCCAAGCATCGTTGCCAAGGCTCGATTTGCGTTCAAGAAGTGGCCTTCCGGGCCGGTTTGAAAGATACCGATGAGAGCTTCTTCAAAAATGTTGCGGTATTTCTTCTCCGACCGTTCCAACGCTTCATTCACCGATGCCTTATCGAGCTCGGAGCGGTTAAGCCGGAAAGCCAGGACCCAGATCAGAGCCGCAAAAAGCACAACCTGGCTGACTATGAGACAGGCCAGGGCCAGCCTCACATCCGACAACAGAAACATGCTGCGGATGTAGAGGGCTCCCAATGCAGGAGAAGCGAAGATTGCGATGGGCAGGAGTCTGCGCGAGAGCCAGCCTCCTGCGTAGGGGCTGCTAAAAACAGCCATTACTCCCTGCGAGGGGCGGCAATGCACAGTCGCAATCGACAGGATCAGAAATCCGATTCCGGTGTGCAGCGCCATCGACGTATAGTGGACCGACCCGTAAAGAAGAGGCACGCCATATAGGTAGCCAATGATCGCCAGCAATGCGCTCAGCCCACTGAGTAAAGATAAGAGTTGAGGCCACGCTGCTTGCTTTTCAGACAGAGATAACAACAAAAGGCTCGATCCGGCCAGACAGAAATTCACAGCCGTGATGTGAGCCATGCGGCCTGGATAAGGGGATTGCGCGGGATCGGCGAAGAACAATTGATCGATGCCTAGATTGCAGTGAAGCAAATACTCGACCAGGCTAAGTAGTGCAACGGCTATGACCACGATTGCCAAACCCGCCGCAATCGTTTGCGATCGTCTTGTCCGATGTGCGCGAGTCACGACCAGGAGCGCCAAGCCAGCGCACAGGAAGCCCACAGCCGTATTGGCCTTCATCGTGATCTCGCCAGGAATGATGCTCAAGACCGGGGCAAAGCTCAACATCCAGCCGGCAAGCACTGAAATTCCCAGGGCGGTTAAGAGGCAACCGCCTAGTTGAGGCCCGGAGATTCGATATTTGTGGGCTGGTACTTCCATGCGTGGCATTACCCGCGAACAAGGCAGGGCCTTAATTTCTATTCAGCCACTCTTTAGAGCTGACCGCAAGTTACATTCGTGTTTACTTACCTCTTTTTCGCGTCGGAAACAGCCACCTGCAGTAAGTACCAAAGTACTTGTGATAGGTCCAAAGTGTGACCACTCGTCGCCGACCTGTGCTCACATGTAGATACCGACAGGTCGCGACGATCCCGCCTCGCCGATAAGGAGCCGATCGGGCACTGAGATTACGCTTATGCATTCCCGAGGCCTGATTGTTCGCCACACTTTTGTTTCCGTCTTGTTCGTTCTTTTATACCTTCTGCTTAATCGGCCCGAAATAATTTTCTTTTCCCGTGTCGGTTTCGTTGCCTGGTACCCCGCAATCGGACTAAGCATGGCATTGATGCTGGGTGTCAACCCCCGGTATGCGGTTCTGGTTTGCTTGTCTGACGCTCTTGCCGGCACGTTTGTTTACGCCGAGCCCGTTTGGTCCTTCAGCAACACACTCGATGCGGTGGGGATTGGTGCTTGTTATGGCGCGGCAGCCTATCTACTGCGGGGACCTTTACAAATCGACCTCGGGCTGCGGCGGCGGCAAGACGTGGTTCGTTACGTCTTAGTGAGTGTAACGGCAGCTGCCGTAGCAACAATCATTGGCGTCGCCTGCCTGCTAGCCGATCGAAGCATCGGCTGGAGTGAGTACAAGGCGTCCGCTCTTAGTTGGTTCTTGGGAGACGCTGTCGGCCTGGTGGGCATTGCACCGTTTCTTCTTGTTCACGTGTTCCCCCATGTCCGAAACTGGTTGTCAGAGGAGTCGCCTCAATCCCGCCCTGTCAATGCCCGAGCCCCCGCAACAACACTCACGCTCGGAGCCTTCACGGAAGCGTTTGGACAGATAGTGGCGATGTTAGCGGTGCTCTTGGTGATGTTCGGGACCACGAACGGACGCTACGATCATTTCTATCTATCCTTCATTCCCATCATCTGGATCGCGATGCGTCATGGAGTGCGGCGGGTTGTTACGGGCCTGCTGGCGCTGAATTTTGGAATTGTAGTCGCGATGCATCTGTTCCCTCCAACCGCAGGCCAGTTCGCCAAAGTGGCGCTGCTTATGCTGGTGCTGTCCGGCGTGGGTCTTATCGTAGGATCCGAGGTCAGCGAGCGGCACCGTTTGGCTATCAATCTGAACGAGCGAAATACATACTTAGACCTTCTGATACAAAATAGCCCGCTCGGGATCGCGGTCCTTGACCGGCAGGGGTCGGTCGAACTGGCGAACTCAGCTCTTGAGAAAATCTTCCAGTACGACCGGCACGAACTCGCCTTAATCAACCTTGGGCGTATGGACGATGAGTCTACGGGATCTAACCAACTGATTTCGCAGATCTTCGCGGGAAAAACATTGCGCGCGACTGTCCGACAGCGAAGGAAAGACGGGAAGATTCTGGATTTGGCGCTGGATGGCGTTCCGCTCCTCCTGAACGGTGAAGTACGGGGAGCGTACTTGATCTATCAGGACATCTCGGAGCAAATCAGAGCGAGCGCAGCGCAGCAACGACACGCGGAGTCGTTAGATAAGTTGGTGAAGGAGTTGGAACTCCGAACAAAACAGATGTCTTCACTGAATGAAATGGGAGCACTGCTGGAGTGCAGTGGCAGTGTTCAGGATGCCTGCTCCGTCGCAGCCGATTCGGTGCAGAAGCTCTTTCCTGAGGCTCGTTCCGGTGCACTCTACTTATTTCGATCCTCGCGGAATCTCGTCGAGATGGCGGCGCGGTGGGGCACCGCCGATCCTTGGGAATCGACCTTTCTTCCAGATGCATGCTGGGCGCTCCGTCGCGGCCAGCCTCACTGGAGTCACCAGCCGGGGAACGGGATCAACTGCCAACATTTGCCAGGAGGGGAAAATACCGAGTGGCTATGCGTGCCGATGGTCGCGCAGGGAACCACGGTGGGAGTGTTCTATCTGGAATTTGAGAGTGCAGCGGCAATCCGTCCCGATTCTGGCTCGGAAAGCTTCCGGGAGTCTCGTCAGCAACTGGCCATCAGCGCGGCGTCGCAGATCGCGCTTTCGCTGGCCAGCCTCCAACTGCGCGAAACTCTTCGGGAACAGTCGATTCGGGATTCGCTCACCCATCTGTTTAACCGGCGCTTTCTGGAGGAGTCACTCGCGAGGGAACTCGAGCTGGCCAGCCGTAAAAAGCAAAGTGTGGCCGTTCTTTTCCTCGATCTCGATCACTTCAAGAAATTCAATGACGCTTTCGGCCATGCGGCGGGAGACATGGTACTCCAGTCCCTTGCTGATTTATTTCGGACCTTCTTCCGCTCCACGGATATTTGTTGCCGTTATGGTGGAGAGGAGTTCGCTATTGTCCTGCCGGAGTCTTCGTCAGAAGACGCGGCCGCTCGCGCGGAGGCATTGCGTGCCGAGGTCAAGCGCCTTCGCCTGAAGTATAAGAAACAAACGCTGGGGTCGCTTTCGCTCTCCGCAGGGGTTGCCGCATTTCCGGTGCATGCTTCGTCGTCCGACGAATTGCTCAAAATCGCGGATCAATGCCTCTATCAATCGAAAGCCCGCGGTCGCGATCTAGTCACAGTGGCTGATGCGCTTTCCCATCCGCATCGCGCGGGAGCTACTCAACAAAAATTGACACCAATCCCGGACGGCCATCGTTGACTAACGCTTCGAACTGAGCGCACCGATTTTTTGGCCCCGCCGACCGGATTCAAGAACACTAGGGTCGGGAGTAGCTTGGAAGCATGGGGCCTGTAATTGCGCCCTCTGACGCCGAACTCACAAGCGCCGCATACTTTGCGAATACGCCGGTTTTGTAACGCGGCTCGGGTGGTTGCCAGTCCGACATGCGGCGGGCGATCTCGGCAGCTGAAATCTCCAGTTCCAGCTTCCGGACTTTCGTGTCAATGGTAATGCGGTCGCCCTCTCGAATCGCGGCAATCGGTCCGCCCAACGCGGCTTCTGGCGCGACATGGCCAACCATTAAACCGCGAGTGGCACCACTGAAGCGTCCGTCAGTAATCAGGGCAACGCTTTCACCTAAACCTTCGCCGACAATCGCCGCGGTCACGCTCAGCATTTCGCGCATGCCGGGCCCGCCCTTTGGACCTTCGTAGCGGATCACGACAACGTCGCCAACCTTGATTTGCTTATTGGTCACGGCCTGCATGGCCGCTTCTTCGGAATCGAAGACGCGCGCCGGGCCGGTTTGCGACTGCCGCTCATGGCCACTCATCTTCACTACTCCGCCACCTGGAGCGAGGTTGCCCTTCACAATCACCAGTCCTCCCGTCGCTTTGAGCGGCTTATGTAAGGGAGCGATCACACTTTGTCCAGGACTTTCCTTCGCTTGACTGGCTTCTTCCGCAAACGTCTTTCCGGTGACGGTCATCGCTGAACCATGCGCGAGACCTCCGTCGAGCAGGCGCTTGGCGATCACGGGAATCCCTCCGGCCGCGTCTACATCCGCCGCTACGAATCTTCCGGAAGGCTTTAGATCTGCGAGCAAGGGTGTGCGCTCGCTAATGCGCTGAAAATCGTCGATGTCCAGAGGGAGGCCCATTTCGCGCGAGATCGCGAGGAGATGAAGCACGGCGTTGGTTGAACCGCCCGTGGTTGCTACGGCTGCAATGGCATTCTCGAAGGCCTCGCGGGTCAAAATATCGCTGGGACAGATTCCGCGTTTCAAAAGATTCATGACCACTTCGCCGCAGCGAAAAGCGACTTCGTCCTTGCGCGGGTCCATCGCGGGAATGCCGTTGAATCCCATGGGCGACAGGCCGATCAGTTCCATCACCGTGCTCATGGTGTTGGCGGTGTATTGACCGCCACATGCGCCGGCGCCGGGACAAGCTGAGTTCTCGATGGCCAGCAAATCCGAATCGTCTATTTTGCCATCGGCATTCGCGCCGACAGCTTCGAATACATCCTGAATGGTCACGTCTTTGCCGCGATATTTTCCGGCAGCGATCGTTCCACCGTAGAGAACCAGACCGGGCAGGTTCATGCGGGCCAGAGCCATCGCGGCTGCGGGGATAGTTTTGTCGCAGCCAACGATGCAAACTGCCGCGTCAAAAAGCTGTCCACGGCAGACTAGTTCGATCGAGTCGGCGATTACCTCGCGGCTGACGAGAGAGGCTCGCATGCCTTCCGTGCCCATGGTTTCGCCATCCGAGATGGCGATGGTGTTGAATTCCATGGGAGTGCCCCCGGCCGCGCGGATTCCCTCTTTCACCCTGGCCGAAAGCCGGCGCAGGTGGAAGTTGCAGGGCATGGTTTCGATCCAGGTGTTGGCAACGGCAATCAATGGTTTTGCGAGGTCGGCGTCCGTGAAGCCGATGGATTTGAACATGGCTCGCGCTGGAGCGCGGTCGCGCCCGTCGGTGATGTTGCGACTGCGGTGTTTGAGGTCCATGGAAGTAACGTCGAATAGTCTAGCGGAACAGGGCAAAGTTTTTAGCGCTCGTTCTCAGTTCTCAGTTCTCTGAGAACCCAAATGTGGCGGAATAATGACTGGGAACATCGTTAACGCATCGCTGGTTAGCCTTCCCCGATCATGCGGCAATGCCGGATGTGTTGGGGCTTGCGCTCTCCAAAAGTTCATCAGTTAGTTACATCCAACCCCTTGGAGCGATCTTTTGGAATCAAAGACTTGGCGGGTCCGACTGCTCCCTAGAAACTGCCAATCGAAAAGCGCACTGCGTCCGCTTTGGCGGTGCATTCCCCTTACCTAAGCTAGGCGGTCGCGCTTCGTGCGGTTTCGATCGCGCTCACCGACTCCGGCGGACGCGGCATCCCTACATGGGCGTGATCCCAGAATTCCTTGATGGGGACGCCGGGCCGGACATCGAGCACATCCACGATCGCGTGCCAGTCGCGGCAGAGTTGCCCGACTTGCTTGGCGTTGACGTCGACGAGCAGGGTTACTTTGTGCGCGTGCTCGGATGGTTCCGCCTGGACATAGGCCAGATCGATAGTGCGGCGGACGACTGCGCTTAGAATGCGCATCAATGTTCCCTGCGTGTTGCGATAGCGAACGTGGAAAACATGCATGACGTTACTCCTTTTCATTTACTTTTCTTCACTCACTTTTCTTCGCTCACTTTTCTTCGCTCACTTTTCATCATTAACTTCGAAAATCATTTCCGAAAGCGCTGCGCCCGATGGCACCATCGGATAAACATTGGCCTCGGGGTGGCATTCAAAGACCAGCAATTCCGGCTGGCTCGAGGCGAAGAAGCGGTCCATGCGGTCGGCTACTTCGCCTGAGCTTGCCGGATCCAGGAAGTCTTCCTCCGTTATCAGCGAGGCGGAGATCTTGTAGGCTTTGGCAATCTCGACAAAATCCGGATTGTCTCTGAGATCGGTTTCGGCATAGTTACGCTTGTAGAACAACTCCTGCCACTGCCGAACCATGCCGAGATACTTGTTATCGATAATGACCATTTTGATGGGCAAATCGAGGCGGTGCACGGTCGCCAGCTCCTGGATGTTCATCTGGAATCCGCCATCGCCTGAAACCGACAGAACTGTTGTGCCGGGCTTCGCCAACTGCACACCAATCGCGGCCGGCAAGGCGAAACCCATAGCGCCGAGGCCGCCGGAGGTGATGAAGCCGCGCGGTGACGACGCGCGGTAGACTTGCGCCGACCACATCTGGTGTTGGCCGACATCGGCAAGAATAGTGCCGTCTGTCGGCATGCGGGAAAACAACTGTTGCAGGAAGCTCTTCGTCGGATGGGCCAAGCCGGGATTGCGGGGCTCGGCCCGCTCGGGACCGCACGCAAGGGCGCGCCACTCGGTGAAGTCAGGTAGATGGGTACGCTCGGCCTCCCGATAGAAAGCAGGAATTGTGTCCGCCAGATTTCCGATGACCGGCAATTCGCAAGTGCGGACGCGGTCGAGCTGCGCGGGATCAATTTCGAAATGCACGATCTTGGCGTGAGGCGCGAAGCGGCTGGGATCTCCAGTGACGCGATCATCGAGGCGCGCGCCAAAAACCAGCAGCAGATCGGTTTCGTCGAGGGCCATATTGGATGCGCGGGTGCCGTGCATCCCTACCATGCCGAGATAATAGGGCGAATCCTGCTTCACAGCGCCCAGACCGTGAACGGTCGCAAAGGTCGGAATGTTGAGAAGGTCCAATAGTTGTTGCAGGTCGGCCACCGCTCCTGACAGACGGGCGCCAGCCCCGACAAGGGCCACGGGCTTCTTCGCCTGCTGGAGCAAGGCGGACAGAGTGGCGGCAAAAGTCGATTCCGAGCCGACGTGGTCATTCACTCGCGGAGGAGTATAAGAAACCGGACCGCGAAACTCTGTACTCGCGCGCAGGATGTCGCCCGGAATGTCAATGACCACCGGTCCCGGCCTTCCGCTCCGAGCCCAGTGAAAGCCTTCCGCGATGACGCCCGGCAGTTCTTCGATCGCCCGCACCAGACGGCTCCATTTGGTGAGCGAAAGGGTCACCCCGAAAACATCGGTCTCCTGAAAAGCATCAGTGCCGATGAGATGCGACCGGACCTGGCCTGTGAGGCAGACGAGAGGAACGGAGTCCATTTTGGCGTCGGCGATGCCGGTGACAAGGTTCGTGGCGCCGGGGCCGCTGGTTGCGATCGCCACACCCACTTTCCCGGTCGCGCGCGCATAGCCTTCGGCCGCAAAAACTGCGCCCTGCTCGTGCCGCGTGAGGACGTGGCAAATTCCGCTTCCCTCGAGCGCGTCGTACAAGGGCATGATCGCGCCGCCCGGATAGCCGAACGCCAGACTTACGCCCTCGGCCTTCAGGCAGTCGAGAACGATTTGGGCGCCATTATGCATTCACGAGTTTCCGTTCCTGCGGATTGGCCGGCTCGGACGTTCTTCTATTTTCCGGGCTTTTCTTTTCCGAGTTCTGCGGCAACCACGACATCATCGCGCGCAACTGTTCGCCGACTTTTTCAATCGGATGCTGCGCTGCCTGCTGGCGGAGCTTTGCGAAGTTCTTGCCACCGCTCTTGTTTTCCTCGATCCACTCGCGAGCAAAGCTGCCATCCTGGATTCGCGCCAACACTCCCTTCATCGCGGTGCGCGTCGCATCTCCCACAACCTTCTCGCCGCGAGTCAGGTCGCCATACTCCGCGGTATTCGAAATCGAATAGCGCATTCGACTGAGCCCACCCTCGTAGATCAAGTCGACGATCAACTTCACCTCGTGGACGCACTCGAAATAGGCAATCTCCGGAGCGTAGCCGGCTGCCACCAGCGTCTCGAAACCCTTCTGCATCAAAGAGGTCAATCCGCCACACAGAACCGCCTGTTCACCAAACAGATCGCTTTCGGTTTCTTCCTTAAACGTGGTTTCGAGCACGCCGGCGCGCGTCGAACCGATTCCGTGCGCATAGCACAGGGCGAATTCCTGCGCCCGTCCACTGGCATCCTGATGGACGGCCAATAGAGAGGGGACGCCACCGCCCTGCGAATAGACGCGCCGCAACAAGTGGCCGGGGCTCTTCGGCGCAATCATGACGACATCCACATCTTTTGGCGGCTGGATGGTCCGGAAGTGAATCGCAAACCCGTGCGAGAAGCCGAGTATCTTCCCGGGATGCAGGTGCGGTTCGATCGAGGATTCGTAGAAATCGGCCTGCGCCTCGTCGGGGGTCAAGATTTGGAGCCAGTCGGCGCGTTGTGCGGCTTCCTCGGGGGCAAAAACAGCCATTCCGTCGGTACGCGCCTGCTTTGCCGAACTCCGTCCGGGATCAAGCCCGATAATTACGTTGTATCCGCTGTCCTGGAGGTTTTGTGCCTGGGCATGCCCTTGGGACCCGTAGCCAAAGACGGCAATGGTCCTATTTTTCAATGCGGAAGGGTTAGCGTCATTCTGATAAAAGGCTTTGGCCACTGGAAAACTCCTTGGCATTCAAATTTAAGGCTTAACGTGAAACCGACCGGTCGGTCGGTTCAACTGTTGGTTGATCGTACCGGCATGGCCTCTTACGTGTCAACTCCTTTTGCTATGGATCGGATCCGCGACGGGAAAAATTGGGATTGGACTGATAATCGGCGGAGTTCGACGGCGGCATCGCACGGCTGGTGACGCCAATTCGCGGGCCAGCTCGACACCGAAGGAGCGCGGCCCGACTACGGATTCCTGGGCGTGCCACACTCGCGACAGAACTCCGCCGTCACGCCCTTGCCTTCTTTCAGGGTAAAAATGCGGTCCACCGACGACAGCTTAACCTGTTCGACCGCACCACTCGGCCAGTGGATCTCCACAACATCAACGCCACTCGAATCACCCAGGCCGAAGTGCACGCGAAAATCATTCGACGAAAGAAAGCTGCCACCACTAAGGACGTCCCCGCGCTGGCGGATTCCACCACTGGTCAGGTATACAGTGGCGCCCACCGCGTCCCGCGGACTCTTCGGACCTCCAATCATTTTCAACTCGACCCAATGGTGATGGTCCGCGCTCACATTGCGGAGGAGCACAGGCACGTGATCGACAGCGTTGATTACAACATCGATCTTGCCGTCGTTGAACAAATCGCCGAACGCCGCTCCGCGGGACACGGTCGCCACCGCCAGCCCCGTTCCCTCGACGGCGGGCATCAACTCAAACTTGCCGTTCTTCAGATTGTGGAACAGGAGCGGACGTTGCGCGTAAGACGTTCCCCACGCTTCCTTGTCCACCTCCGGGTAAACGTGGCCGTTGACGAACAACAGATCCTTCCAACCATCGTTGTCGTAGTCGAGGAATCCGTCGCCAAAGCTCACGAAGGGAATCGTGGGTATTGCAACGCCTGTCTTGTAGCTGACATCCGTAAAGTTCCCAGTTCCATCGTTCACAAAAACGACATCGTAGTCGTCGGAGAACGTGGTCGTCACCAAGTCGAGATGGCCGTTATTTTCGTAGTCGCCGGCGGCGATACCCATGTTCGCCATTTCACGACCGTCTCCATTCAAGGCAAAGCCGCTAACCAGACTCTGATCCTCAAACGTTCCGTTGCCCTTGTTGATGTACAAGAAGTTTGGGGTTGAGTCATTGGCGACGACGAGGTCGGGCTTGCCATCATTGTTGACATCTACAAACAGCGCTCCCAGGCCGTAATAGCGGTCGGGATTGGTGATAGCAAGTTTCTCGCTGACGTCCGTGAACGTTCCATCTCCATTGTTATGGAAGAGATGATCGCGCTCCCCTTGTAGACCTTGCGGGCCGCACATCACAGGCGTGCCCCGGAATACGCAGGAAGTGTAGTTCACGCCTTTCGAGCCCGAGAGGGGCGGCTGATTGACGTCGTAATGCAAGTAGCTCGCCACGAAGAGGTCCAGACGCCCGTCGCCATCATAGTCGCCAAAGGTTGCGCCGCTCGACCAAGTACCCAGAGCAACGCCGGCCTTCTCAGCTACGTCGGCAAACGTGCCGTCGTGGTTGTTGTGATAGAGACGGTTCTTTCCGTAATTAGTGACGTAGAGATCGGGCCAACCGTCGTTGTCGTAGTCTGCGACCACCACGCCGTAACCCCAACGATCATTAGTCACGCCAGCCTTGGCCGCCACGTCGGTAAACGTCCCATCATGATTGTTGTGGAAGAGCGCGGCATGGGGTGGAATGGCCTTGCCATTGAGGGCGTCGTAGGTCGAACCGTTGACCATGTAAATATCGAGCCAGCCATCGTTGTCGTAATCAAGCAGCGCAAGGCCAGCCGCGTTGGCCTCCAGAATGAAATGCTTTTCAGGAGTGCCTGCCGTGTGATGCCACGTAGTCAGGCCAGCGCGTTCGGCGTCGTCGATAAAAATCACCGGACCGGTTTTGACGATCCCGCCAGCCGTAATCGGACGATGCTCGCTGTCGAATTGCGCAGGATGGACGCCGCCGGTGGCCATTCCGCTTGGCGATATCCCTTCGTGTTGCGCAGGCAGTTTTGGCGCCTCGGGCGTCTGCCCTGGCAATATCGTCGAGATCATAAAGCAGGCCAGCAGCCCTGCTCCGAGCCGAGAGGAAAACGTGCGCCGCGACCTTGAATGCCTTCTCGACACCTCAACGCTTCTCACCTTGCGGAGGCTACTCTCTTCTTCCATCGATTCTCCTGACAGCATGAACTGGAATTCGAATCCCCAAGCTACAGTGCATTGACTGTAGACGGAATCTATTCCTGACGCAGCAGTTGATCGCGCCGCCACGCCGACGATGCCGGAACAATCTGGCTTTGCTGTCGAAGTCATAGGTGCTTACGGATGGCCCGCCACAGCGATCTTGCAGTAGGCAGAGCGAGAATATCCAGAAATCGTACTACCACGGCCTTATTAAACGAAAATGTGGAGAAGCACTTCAGCCAGGCTTAAGCCTCCTTTGAGACAATGTTCACAGGCGTTCAATCATGCGGGTACTCCTGGTTGAAGATGAGCGGCGGCTGGCAGAAAACATCGTTGCCGCTTTGCGCGAAACGGGTTTGGCTGTGGATCACGCCGCCGACGGAGAGGCAGGTTCGCACCTGGCAGAGCAAGGAGTGTACGACGCGATCGTGCTCGACCTGATGCTCCCCGCCAAGAGTGGGCAACGTGTTCTACAGGATCTGCGCCGAAAAAAAATTCATACCCCAGTCCTCATTCTCACTGCGCAGGAGAGCAAACAGTCGATCGTGAGTCTGCTCAATGCGGGCGCGGATGACTATCTCAGCAAGCCGTTCGACCTGGGCGAACTCCTCGCCCGGATAAAAGCTCTCATCCGGCGAGCAAAGGGTGCATCGACCCCGGTGCTGGTGGTATCGGATCTCGAATTGAATACGGTCCAGCAAACGGTCCGCCGTCGCGGTCAGGATGTCGATCTCTCGCCCACGGAATACCGGATTCTTGAATACCTCATTCACCGTCCGCGGGCGGTAGTTTCACAGCAGGAACTGCTGGAGCATCTCTACGATTTCGATTGGGAGCATCAATCCAATGTGATTGAAGCGCATATCTCGAACCTGCGACGGAAGCTGAACATTCGCGGGAACTGAACCGCTGATCGAGACCCTGCGGCATCGCGGATACAGGCTGCGCGAGGACAGGGTCGCGCAATGAAGGCGTTCAATCTCCATCACTCGCCGCCTGGTCATCACTGTTCTAGTTCTTGAACTGTTGGCGGCGATCGCGTTGATTGGAGCCATCACGGTCCACGAACGGCACGTGCAGTTTAAGGCACTCGATTCATCCCTGGTTGCGAGTGCCGAATCCCTGATGGGCGCGGTGCAGGACACGGAGGATGAGGCCGACAATGTGATGCTCGACATGCGCGGAGTGCAGATTGCGAAAGATGCCGTCTTCCGCGTCGAGGACGAGCGAGGCCGCGTGCTCGGCGCGGTGGGCGAGCCACCACGTCTAGGGATGCCGGCATCGGAAGCGCCCGCGTTCCGCGATGCGGACGTGGATGGTCGTCGTTACCGGTTTCTGTTTCTTCGCCGACTGCGGATCGTCGATCCGGGGCAACCGGACGGTGGAGTTCGACACAGTATTACGATTGTCTACGGAACCCCGGTGGGCCACGTCTGGCATGAGGTTCTGGAGGCAGTTCGATTTTTCGCGATCGCGACCGCGTTGTTGCTGGGCGTGACTGCGGCGCTCATGGCGTGGCTGGTGCGCAAAGCACTTTCGCCCGTTTATGAACTGGCACGAGAAGCGGAACGACATCAGTTCGAGCGACTGGCACTTCGACGCTCCCGACAGCGCCAAACAGACTGCGGAGTTGAAGCCTCTGGCCGCCGCTCTTGAAGCCGCCCTCGCGCGTCTCCAGCGCTCGTTTGAGCAACAGAAGCGCTTTACCAATGATGCCGCGCACGAACTGAAGACGGATGTGGCGATCGTCAAGTCGTCCCTACAACTGCTATCAATGCGGAAGCGTACGGCCGAGGAGTACAGCCAAGGCTTGGCGCTCAGCCTGGAAGACTTCACTCGTCTGGAAACGACGGTGCAGAAGATGCTCACCCTCGCGCGACTGGAACAGCCGGCAGAGAATCAAGGCTCAGACGGCTGCCTGCCGTCCTGTTCTCTTCGCGATGCGATGGAGGAGGCAGTTCATCAAAGCAAGCCTTTGGCTGAGTTGAAGTCGATTGCGGTGAGCCTCGAGTTCACGGCTGACGCCAAACGTCGCGATCGATAGCCGCGATGCCCGGCTTTTGTGTTCGAATATCCTGTTGAATGCTTTGCAACATAGTCCTGAAGGAGCGTACGGTCGCAGGTAGCCGCGATCGTCGACGGAGGGGCCATTCGCCTGACGGTGCGGGACCACGGAGATGGCATCTCAGACGACGACCGCAATCATCTCTTCGAGCCGTTTTATCGGGGTGACCCATCGCGCAGCCGAAAAAGTGGAGGCACAGGTCTGGGGCTTTCTATTTGCAAGGCAATTTGCGATCGCGCGGGAGGCTCGATTGAAATCACGAACGTCGCCGGCGGTGGAGCTCTGGTTACCGTGAGGCTCCCGGCAGATAGCTGCGCTCGCTTCCCTGCCCCCTCCCATGTCTTCAGCTTCGCTTAAGGCAGACTAACGATACTCAGCAGGCCGGCAAAAATGCCGAGTACGTTCAGGAGTTCACTATGCGCTTCTATCAAGGGACAATCTTCGCGGCTGTGCTCTCTTTTGCGGCGGTATCCGCCGCCCAGAATTATCACGTTGCTGAACACTGGAAGCTCGGCGGGCAGGGTGGATGGGACTACCTGCTGAGCGACGACGGTGCGCATCGGCTCTACATCGCGCACAACTCACGAGTCGAAGTCGTGGATAGCTCTACGGGCAAGCTACTTGGGCGCGATCACGGGTCTCAAGAGCACGCATGGGATTGCTCTCAACCCGACGGAAAGACCGGCTACATCAGCGACGGGGCGGGCAATGCAATCGTCGTTTTCAACCGTGTCGATTTCTCCATCAAGGCGACGGTCGCGGCAGGCACGAATCCCGACGGCATTGCATACGAGCCGTCGACGAAAACCGTCTGGGCATTCAACGGCCGCAGCAGGAATGTCTCTGTGTTCGACACTTCGTCCAACACGGTCGTTGCGACGGTGCCGAGCTTCCCGGGAAGCCGGAATTTCCGCAGGTTGACAAACACGGCTCGGTGTTCGTCAACATCGAAGACAAGAATGAAATCATGAAGCTGGACGCGGCGAACCGCAAGGCCGTCGCCACCTGGCCACTGACCGGTTGCGAATCGCCTTCCGGCATGGCGATAGACCGCGATAAGCATCGGCTCTTTTCCGTTTGCGATGGAGGCAAGATGGCGGTCGTCGATTATGAGTCAGGCAAGGTGCTAGGCCTGGCGTCAATCGGCGAGTCGCCCGATGCCGCCGCCTTTGATCCGAAGCACGGACTGGCCTTCTCCTCGAATGGAGGCGACGGCACGCTTACCGTAGTAGATGCGGGAAAACCCGGATTTCCGGTGCTTCAAACAGTGAAGACCGAAAAGGGCGCACGGACGATGGCGCTTGATGAATCAACTGGCCGCGTTTACCTTGTGACCGCCGAGTTCGGACCTCCGCCGGCGGCCAGCCAAACCACGCCGCATCCACGGCGCACCGTGCTACCGGATACCTTCCAGATCATCGTGGTAGAACGCTAGCGGCACAGCGATCAGCACAGGAAAAGAGGAAATAAAAGAGGACTGCGATTCACAATCGCGGGCTTTTCTCGATCCCGAGCCCAGTGCGAATACGAGCGGCAACATGCCGCGGATTGCGGCCGAAGCCGTCATTAAGAATGGCCGCAAACGGCATCGCGTGAAGGTGCCCCGCGTTCCGAGCGCATGGTGCAAGCCCCGGTGCTTTACCAGGATATCTGCCGCAGTAGCCACTTTGAATCAATCACCAGTCTGCTGATTGGACCCAAATGGACCCAAGTTGTGCAAATCCCGAAAATGAGAAGTCATCTAATTCAATGAAACGTATGGTGTTGCTGCTCAGTGTCGCATGCGAAAATGTCTCAGTTTAGGGGTTCAGTCCATTGAAAAGCGACCGATAGGTAAATAGAAAATTCTGATCCCAGAAGACCGTACCCTACCAGACTGAGTCCGAGACAAAACCATGATCGAAATGGAGGTCACGTCAAAAATGAAATCCACCGCTGCAGATCAGCACTTCACCGGTGACGTAGTCGGATAGCGGAGAGCAGAAAAACAGCACTGCGCCGGCTGCCTCCTCGGGGGTTCCCATGCGTCCCAGCGGACATGCGGCTGCGATGGAATCGAGCATCGTAGGCTGGACGCCGATCGGAATCTCCCTGCCTCTAACATTAATTGTTCCCTCGGGCTTAAGTGGCTGTGTCATGCGAGTCTGGATCAGACCAAAGCCAACGGCATTCACATTGATGTTGTACCGACCCCACTCTTTCGCGAGCGTCTTTGTTAGTCCAATGATTCCAGCCTTGCCTGCGGAATACCCTGCCTGGCCGGGATTGCCATCCGTTCCGGACACGGAGGTGATATTCACGACTTTGCGCATAACGCGCTGGCCGCTCGCTATCTCCCGTTTGGCAGTTTCACGAAGATAATCGGAAGCGGCGCGGAGTAAACGGAAGGGCGCCATCACGTGGATGTTTAACATCGCCAGGAATTGCTCGTCAGTGGTCTTCTGAATCACGCCGTCCCAACTAAAGCCGGCGCAGTTGACGATAATGTCAACCGAATGAAAAGAATCTAGTGCGGCATTCACGATTTGTTGTCGGACAGCTCCGGTTCCATCAAATCGCCGTGGATCGATTGCGACTCGTTCGGGGACACAGACTGATGCCTACGTTTCTTGCAACGCTTCTAGATCCAAGATCGCAAGCGAGTACATGTGCTCCCACGGACGCGAGCCGTTGCACAACGGCTCTTCCGATTCCTCGTCCACCTCCCGTCACTATGGCGGTTTTCCCGCTAAGCGTGAACGGGGACTCTAGTGATATGGCATCTTTCCCTGTCATCTATCATCGCTGAAGCATGTCCCAAATATGACGCGACTCGATCGGCTCTTTCAGTCTCCGGCCCCAGGATGGCACTTTTATTTGTAAATCCCTCTTCCCAAACGAAATGCTAATGATGCACAATGCGCCTGCACAGGTTCCATTCGGACATAACAGTGTTCGATTCGGACAACGGTCGGCATCATGGAACTGCCGCTTTGGAACGAAAAACGGTACGCGCCCTACAAGCTAATAGCCCTCGTTGAAGTTCTCCATGAGCAGGGAATCCCGCCGGAGGCGAGCCTATCGGGTACCGGTCTGTCGTCGGAGAGTCTGGCCAGATCCCGAGACTCGCACTTCCGTTCGCCAGTACATCACGGTGTGCCACAACGCTCTTCAGCTCTCGAAAACCCACGAGACCCCTTTCGTACAGGCAGCCGAATTCCATTGTCTGCCTATGGAATGTATGGATTCGCCCTGGTATGTAGTCCCACGATTCGCGAGTACTTTCAAGTGGCCGTTAAGTACCATCGTCTCGCAACGCCGCTTCTCTCCATGTCGTGGCGCGAGGAGGGCGACTACGTGTCATGGGTTCTCCCGATGAATTCGGCGGTCACGCATCCTGACTCGTTGATGCGTTTTCTAATCGAGCAACAGTTGACTCAACTGAGCACTCATCTGCGAGCTGTCGTCGACCAGGGCTCTTGCGTGCCGGTTTTCGCGTCGCTTCCGTATTCGGCCCCCGCCCACACCCATCTTTACCGGCGGTACCTGGGTTGCGCAGTCCGGTTCAATCAACCGATTGCGGAGCTTACCTATCCCAGATCGATTCTTTCGGCGAAGCCGCGCATGGCGCATGGACTTACTTCCAAGATCATGCAAGATACATGCGATCGTATTCTTGGCGAGGTCAAAACATCGACCGGCGTGGCTGGTGAGGTCTATCAGATCATCGCATCGACGCCGGGACATTCGCCGAGCATGGAAAGTGTGGCCCGGCAACTCGCCACCACCGAGCGCACGCTCAATCGAAAGCTCAACGCTGAGAGCACTTCTTTTAAGCAAATTCTCGATGATGTCCGCTGCAACCTGGCAAAGGAGTATCTGGGTTCCACGAAACTCAGCATCGAGGACATCTCAGAGCTTGTCGGATTCAGCGAGGCAGCAAACTTCCGCCACGCCTTCCGCAGATGGACCGGCAGCACACCTGCGCACTATCGGCAGTAAGCCGCGCGCGACTCTTCCTTCAGGCGCAGGATATATGAGAGTTCTGTGATAGGTTGATTCACGGATGAGTTCATTCGCGACCTTCCATTCCCGCCGACTGATATGCGAAAGTTCAAAACCCTAATCAGTGGCCTCTCGTTTACCGAGTGTCCACGCTGGCATGACGGCAGGTTGCACTTCTCGGACTTTTATACGCGACGCGTCTTTGCTGTCGCGCTGGATGGCACGCAAGAAATTATTGCTGAAGTGCCGGGCCAGCCCTCGGGACTTGGATTTCTGCCCGACGGGCGAATGCTGATTGTGTCGATGCGCGATTGCAAGATCATGCTTCGCGAACTCGATGCTTCTCTGGTTGAGTACGCCGATCTGTCGGACCTCGCCCCATGGTATTTGAACGACATGCTTGTCGATGACCAGGGGCGGGCATGGGTGGGTAATTTTGGATTCGATCTGATGGGGGGCGCCAAGGTCACCACGACGAACCTGATTTGTGTCGATCCGGATGGCTGCCCAAAGGTCGCGGCGAGTGGACTTGGTTTTCCCAACGGCATGGTTCTGACTCCGAATGGCAAGACGTTGATTGTTGCGGAAACCACGATGAATCGACTTACTGCCTTTGACCTCGCCTCCGGTGTAATTGGCAGGCGGCGGACATGGGCTGCCTTCGGTGATCCGCCAACATCGACCGACTTTGACGAGCTTTTTAGGCAGGTGGACGTTGCGCCCGATGGAATTTGTCTCGATGCCGAAGGAGCCATTTGGGTGGCCGATGCAAAAAATGGACGGTTGCTACGCGTCGCCGAAGACGGTGCCGTCCTTGAAGAACTGAAGATCGATGGACTTGGAGTATTCGCCTGCATGCTCGGCGGAAATGATGGGCGAACACTCTTCGCGTGTGTCGCACCGACCTTCCACGAAGCCGAGGCATCCGCGAACCATCGCGCCGAGATTTGGATGATTACTGTCGATGTTCCCCGGGCCGGACTGCCTTAGCCTGCAGCGCCAAAATCAGCCCGTTACAACTACGGTGTCGAAAACTGACATCAAGTTGTCCGCTCGGAACCTGTCGCCTCCGGCTTTTGCTCTCCATTATCTGTCGGGCACTGGCTGCGTGGGGAACGATGGCAAATAAGAACCGCAAAATCATTCTGAGCTGCGCGGTTACTGGTTCGGTTCACACTCCGACGATGTCGGAGTATCTCCCTATCACTCCCCAGCGGATAGTTGACAGCGCTCTTGAGGCGACTCAGGCGGGAGCGGCAATTCTCCATCTCCACGCCAGAGATCCCGAAAGCGGCAAGCCTTCAGCGGATCCGGCGCACTTCCGCCAGATTTGCCCTGTTCTGGCGGAACGCACCGACGCCATCCTCAACATCACGACGGGGGGCAGTAGCCGGATGAAAATCGAAGAGCGGCTTGGCTATCCCCTGATGGTAAAGCCCGAGATGTGTTCGCTGAATCTGGGATCGATGAACTTTTCGTTTCATCCCGTTGCCGAGCGAATCACCGAGTGGCGCTATGACTGGGAGAAAGAGTACGTCGAAGGCAGCAAAGATGTCGTCTTCAGGAACACATTCGCCGATATTGAATACCTACTGCGCAATCTGGGAGAAGGAGGCACTCGCTTTGAACTGGAGTGCTATGACGTCGGGCACCTCTATAACCTCGCCTACTTTGTGGATAGGAAGCTGATCGCGCCGCCTATCTTCATTCAGGCCATTTTTGGAATCCTCGGCGGGCTTGGACCCGATCCGGAAAATCTTTTCGTGATGCGATCGACCGCGGATCGCCTGTTCGGCCGGGAGAACTATCAATTCTCGGTCTTGGGCGCGGGACGCCACCAGATGTCGCTCCTCACCGTGGGAGCGATCATGGGCGCAAACGTGCGCGTGGGCCTCGAGGACAGCCTTTTCCTTGGTCCCGGGCAAAAGGCGAAGAGTAACGCCGAACAGGTTCGGAAGATACGGCGCATCCTGGAAGAACTTTCTTTCGAGATCGCTACCCCGACTGAAGTCAGAGAGATGTTGCAGTTGAAGGGTAAGGAAAATGTCCGCTTCTCTCCTTCTGCACCGCCACTATCTGCGCCGTCAGTGAGCGGGGGCGAGGTCCAACGGAAGCTCGGATGAGCATCACTGTCACTTTCAAAGACCGACTTTACCCTCCCCCGGGACTTCGTGTGTTGGTGACGGCCGGAGCTTCCGGCATAGGAGCGGCCATTGCATCCGCATTCGCCGAAACTGATGCCAAGATCCACATCTGCGATATCGACGACGCTGCCCTGGCCGCGTCACAGAAAGCATTTCCCTGCTATCACGCGAGCAAAGCCGATGTGGCCGATGAGAAGCAGGTCGCATCGCTTTTCGACATTCAGCGCAAGAAATTTGGTGGCCTCGATGTGCTCATCAATTGTGCCGGGATCGCCGGACCGACGGCTGGAGTAGAGGACATTGCCGAAGAAGACTGGAAGCGCGCCATCGACGTAAATCTGAACGGCCAGTATCGCTGCCTGCATCATGCCGTGCCGATGCTGCGCGAGTCCAAACTCGGCAACATTATTTGCATTTCGTCGATTGCCGGCCGCATGGGCGTGCAGTGGCGCACTCCGTACGTCGCAACCAAATGGGCGATCGTGGGGATCGTCAAATCGCTCGCCATTGAACTCGGGCCCAACGACATCCGGGTAAACGCGGTGCTGCCCGGAATTGTCGAAGGATCGAGGATGGATGGCGTGATACGCGCGCGCGCCAAACAGGAAGGCATTGAAGAGTCGACGATGCGCGCCGAATACCTCAAGAAAATTTCGTTGCGGCGGATGGTGACTGGCGACGACGTGGCGCTGATGTGTCTTTTCCTGTGCTCGCCGGCTGGCCGGAATGTAACAGGACAGGCCATCAGCGTAGATGGAAATGTGGAGTCTTCGTAGATCGTAAATGCCGTAACAGAGTGGGGATTGCTTCAGTTCAAGAACCTGTCGCCTTTTGCATTTGTTTGCCTGGGGCGCAGGCTAAATTCTAAGACGAGGAAACCTATGCGTAACTCCCGACAAATGCGACCGGCTCGCAAACAAATCGTCTCGCCCTACCGCTGCGCATTCATGGCGTTCGTCTTATGCGCGCTACTTATAGCTTGCAGCCTGTTATGCGCGCAGACAAGTGGAACCGGCGCCATCAGCGGCGTGATCACGGATCCCACCGCCGCCTTGTTGGTGGGTGCTCAGGTCAAGGTGACGGATGTGGCGACTGGTTTCACACGAACCTCGCAGACCAACGACCACGGACTGTATCTTGTCTCCCTGCTGCCACCCGGGCACTACTCGCTCGAAGTCACGAAACAAGGGTTTAAGATCGCCACGTCGCCGGACGTGCAGGTGATTGTGGCGGAGACCACGGTACTCAACGTACGCATGCAACCGGGGGCGGTGACTGAAACGATCACCGTGGCTGCTTCAACCGTGGATTTGCAGACCGAATCGAGTGAATTGGGCCGCGTGACGGATTCAGAGATGCTTGAGAACCTGCCCTTGGTCGCGCGTAACTTCACCCAAGTCATCGGCTTGAACCCAGGCGTCTCCCAGGAGGTCAACAACGCGAGCGAGATCGGAAGAGGCGGTGGCAGCCAGGAAGCGAATCCGGCGGGCGGAAGCATCATGAGCCAGGGAGCCACTTCGACCGACAACAACTTCCAAATGAACGGTCTCACCATCAACGACATTCAGGGATCATGGATTTACTCGTCGGGAATTCCGGCTCCGAATCCCGACACTATCCAGGAATTCAAAGTGCAGACGGCCATGTTTGACGCCACAACGGGGCGCAATGCCGGGGCCAACGTCGACGTCATTACGAAAGCCGGCACAAATAATTACCACGGCACTCTGTTTGAGTATCTCCGGAACGAAGACTTGAACGCCAATGACTGGTTTGCGAATCGTTCCGGCCAGCCGCGCGGCATTCTGCGCCAAAATCAATATGGTTTTACCGCCGGCGGTCCGGTGATCAAGAACAAGCTTCTGCTCTTTGGTTCCTGGCAGGGCACAAAGCAGTACAACTCCGCCGACCCATCGAACCATAAATTCGTCTATCTTCCTCCCCTTACCGACGACCGCTCGGCGGCGGGATTGGGGGCGGCTTTCGCCGGCGATTACGGCTACCTTGGCCCACTATTCGGCACGATTCTACCTGATGGCTCAAATATCGCTCCCCAGGCCTTAGCGCTGTTCCAAGCGACGCTCCCCAACGGTCAATACGTAATACCGACGCCGACAAGTATCGACCCTACCCGCCCGCTCGAAACGCAGGGCACGACATATATCCAGTCGCCGGGCTTTTTCAACGAAAACCAATGGATGGCGAATGCCGATTACCTCGTCTCGGACCGCAACAAGGTCGCGATGCGCTATTTTGGTGCGTCCAGCAACGTGGAGTGGACCAGCTTATACCAGACAGAAGGATTTCCCCTCTTTCAGCCGGAGCGCTTCGATGTGGCGTCCGTCACGGACACGTATACCCTGAGTCCTACTTTGGTGAATCAATTCGTGGTCGGTTTTCATAGGTCGAGTTCGGACCAGCATTACGGCAATGCGTTCACCTTCTCGAGCCTGGGCATGAACGTCCCGGCACAGGTGGACGCGTACCCCAATCTCTGGATCGTAGACAACGGCTTCCAGAGCGGCACGACCTCGGCGTTGAGGTTTTTGCAGAATGAATACCAATTTGCCGACACATTATCCTGGGTCACGGGAAAGCATCAGTTCACCTTCGGTGGTGGCTTTACCGCCGGCCGAGACAATATGTCGAAATTTAATTTCGAGGCCTATGCCCTTTGGCTAACGTGGGCGGATTTTCTACTCGGGCAGAGTTACTTGCCCTATGGGGTGCCATACAGCAATGTCTACGAGACCTACGCGGGTTTTGGGGACTTCCAGCGCGACTGGCGATATAAGGATGCCAATGCCTTCGTTCAAGATAACTACAAAATAGGGAAACGCCTCACTCTTAACCTGGGTCTGCGTTACGAGCGCATCGGCGATCTTGGCTCTGCCAATGGCGGAGGAAATGTGGATGTGTCCAAGATTGATCCCAATCCACCGGCTGGGGGCAGTTTCAACGGCTACATCGTCAATTCCAATTACAGCGGCCCCGCTCTCCCGACCGGAGTCATTCAGGGGAAGAACAAATTCGGATTCAATGGCGACGGGCAGAATACATGGAATCCGCGTTTCGGTTTTGCCTGGGCTCTCCCCGGTACGGAACGATTCGTTCTCCGCGGAGGTATTGGGGTGTATCACACTACGACCGAGGGCCAGATGAATCTGCTGCTGTGCGCGGAAGCTCCCACCGGCTTATGGAGTGTCCTGGCAGGAACGTATAACGCAGCTTCAACCGATGCCAATCCGTTCCCCGCTCTTCCAGACTTCCCCACATTTACGCCTTACTCTCCTTCGACCGATTTCACCCTGGCTGCGCTGGCTATGAACTGGCGTCCTCCGACCATCTATCACTACAGTCTTGGCCTCCAATCGAAACTCCCGGGCGGCGCGATCTTAGATGTCACCTATGCTGGGGCGCGCGACCTGCACGCAATTCTGGGCAGGACGATCAACCAGGCGGCCCTGGCGTCTCCCGAAAACCCGATTCGCGGCCAGACCACAAATACAGTTGCGAACATCCCGCTGCGCGCCCCCTATCTCGGGTGGACAGCGAACACGATGTATTACTTTGGCACCGATGGCCAAGCCTGGTACAACTCCCTGCAAGCATCGCTCACGCAGAAATTCAGGCAGGGTTTTCAGTACCAGGCTGCCTACACCTGGATGCGATTGCTGAGCCCGGTACCGGGCTTTACCACGGGGTCGAACGAATTCGGGCCAACTGGCGATCAGACCCAGTTGCGCACTCACCAATCCGGATACGGACCGGACTACAATGTCCGGCCGCAACGCTTTGTACTGTCCGCGTACTACGCGATCCCGACTCCGGCGAAATCGAATCGCTTCCTGAGAAACGCGCTCGGCGGGTGGAGTCTTGCCACCGCGACTGTGGTCCAAGATGGCCAACAGAGCAGTATTAGCTTCAACAACATCTACAATGCCTACGGCATTACCTCGGACCGTGCGAGTTACGGGCCGGGTTGCACCGCGAAGAATGTAGCGACTGGAGGATCGCTCAGTCACAGAGCGGCCACCTCCTACATCAACACCGCCTGCTTCACGGCCCCGCCAGTAATCGGTGACGATGGTGTGGCCACGGGTTTCGGGGACACTCCGAACGGCATCCTGCGGGAACCTGATCAGGCGGTCGTCGATCTGTCGCTCAGCAAGAGCCAGAAGATTCGTTGGCCGCAGGAAGGCGCCAGCGTACAGTTACGGGCTGATTTCTTCAACGCTCTCAACCACCCGAATTTTGCCGGTCCGGACAATGCCTACACGACGACGCCCTCAGCCTTTGGGACCATCACCTCGATGAGCACGAATCCGAGAGTGATTCAACTGGCATTGAGGTTTGCGTTCTGAGGATGGCATTCGGGGTTTGCATTCTGATGACGAAATGTGTCTCGACGCGGAGAAGCACGCTCGCCGCCGTGATGCTTGGGGCGATGGCCGTCATTGTGGTTACCGGTCAGGGCGCGGCACAAACCGCCCACAACGACGAATTCGTGCAGCGCAATGGAACCAAGTTGACGCTGGGCGGTGGGGCAGTCGTCTATAGCGTGCAGCGCCGGATCGACGAGTCGGGACAATGGGACACCGTCGGCGACCGATGCGCCACCGACGCCGACACTCCCTGGGTGGACGCAGATGCCGCAAAAAGTTCGCTCGCGAATTTGTTCGCGACCAAGTACCGGGTGATCGCCTATAACGCAGACGGCAAAGCGAGCGATCCTTCGGTGAAACGCTAGCATGAGCGACTACCGGCGACAAGAAGCGCCGATCGCGCAAATCGAGATATCGGCGAAACCTGAGGTTGCAACTCCCGGACGGCGTGCCTGGATTGCCCTTGGCATGTTGTGGCTTGTCTACGTTCTCAATTTCCTGTCCCGGCAGCTTCCGGCGATCCTTGCCAAGCCCATCCAGGATAGTCTGCACATCTCTGACGGTAAGTTAGGCTTGGTCAGCGGCCTTTACTTCGCGCTTTTTTATTGCTTCATCTCAATTCCGGTTGGTTGGGTGGCCGACAAGACGAACAGGTCTAAAGTGCTGGCGGCAGCGTGTGCAATCTGGAGCGCGTCAACGATGTGCTGTGGCCTCGCCGCAACTTATCCCCAGCTTGTCGTCGCATTCATGGCGGTGGGCTTCGGCGAAGCCGGCGGCGTTCCGCCCTCCTACTCGATTATTTCCGACTATTTTCCACCCGGGCGCCGGGGAACCGCGCTTGGTCTCTATAATCTCGGCCCGGCGTTCGGCGCCACGCTGGGAATCGCTTTCGGCGCTTCCATCGCCGCCGCTTTCAGTTGGCGTTATGCATTTCTTTTCCTTGGCAGCGTCGGCCTGTTCGCGGCCATCGCAGTCCTGCTGTTTGTGCGCGAGCCCCGGCGCGGCGGATTGGATCGCATCTCAGATCAAGTGGCGACGAGCAAGACGAGTTTCTGGCAGACTCTCGCCATGTTCTTTGCGCGGCCTTCTCTAAGGCTTGCGGGTTTGGCGGCTGGCGCCACGCAGTTCATCACTTATGGCCTGGGTAACTTTGTCGTCCTCTTCCTTATGCGGGAGAAAGGGATGGTGCTCAAACAGATTGCCGTCTACTACGCGTTGGTCTTTCTGATCGGAGGAGGCGGAGCTATGTACGTCTCGGGCCGGTTGATTGACCGGTTCACCCGAACCTCAAAACGGGCCTACGCGCTGGTTCCCGCCACTTCGCTCGCGCTCGCCGTTCCCCTCTACCTGTTATTTGTTTGGGCGCCCTCGTGGCACCTTGCCCTGTTCTTCCTTGTTGGCACGCTGTTTCTGAACTATTTCTATCTCTCATCGGTGGTCACGCTAGTGCAGGAAGAGGTGCGGCCGGACCAGCGCGTCATGTCGGGCGCGTTGCTCTTACTGGTGATGAATTTCATCGGTCTCGGCCTCGGCCCTACTTACGTTGGCGCAGCCAGCGACTTTTTTCGCGCAGCCCACCCCCATAGCTCGTTACAGATTGCCCTTTACACACTCGTGCCGTTTTATCTGGTGGCTATTTTGCTGTTCTTGAGACTCGCACGCGTACTTTCACGCGAGAACAATACGCCAGAAGTTACGGCGCTAGGAGTTACCGTATGACCCTGCATCGTTATTTGATCAAGTGGAGCATCGTAGTCGCCTCTCTAGCTGCGACACCTTTATATTGCGCTCAGGCGAACACAACTATGTCATCCTCATCCAATGCCAAACACAGCTCGATTGTCGACTCTCCTGCCGGCAGAGTAGAGGGCCTGACCGAAGGCCGCCTGCATGTTTTCAAGGGCATCCCGTACGTGTTGCCTCCCGTCGGCCCGGCGCGATGGAGACCGCCCACTCCTATGCCTCGCTGGGGAGGCGTCCGAAAAGCCATTGAGTTCGGGCCCGCATGCCTGCAACCCAAACCACAACTCTCGACCGTCTACACTCGCGATCCGATGCCGATGAGTGAGGATTGCCTGACCCTGAATATTTGGACTCCCATCGACGCGCACAACGCCCCAGTCTTCTTCTGGATTTACGGCGGCGCGCTGGTTGGAGGGGCGAGCCGGGAGCCATTCTATGACGGCACACAGCTCGCGAATCAGGGCATCGTCGTCGTTTCCATCAACTATCGGCTGGGCGTCCTTGGCTGGCTTGCGCATCCTGAACTCAGCGCCGAGTCGCCGGACGGCGTATCTGGCAACTACGGCCTGCTGGATCAAATCGAGGCGCTGCGCTGGGTTCGGCGTAACATCGGCTCGTTCGGTGGCGATGCTTCTAACGTGACCATCGCGGGTGAATCCGCCGGGGCGCTCAGCGTGATGTACCTGATGGCGGCACCCTCCGCACGAGGCTTGTTCGCGAAGGCGATTGCGGAAAGCGCCTACATGATCTCCACACCCGAGCTGAAGGAACGCAAGTTCGGCACACCGTCCGCAGAGGAAAGTGGAACGAAGCTCGCAGCCGCCCTTCACGCGCCGAACATCGCGGCCTTAAGGGCGATGGATGCGGCCAAGCTGGCTGAAGCCGCGCCGGCAGCTATGTACTTTCCATGGCCGACGATTGACGGCCACGTCTTGCCGCGCCAACTGGTCGATGTTTTCGACCGGGGCGAACAAGCGCCCGTGCCGCTCCTCGTCGGCTTCAACAGCGGCGAGATCCGCTCGTTGAGAATCCTGGCCCCGCCTCCTCCGGCGACGGCCTCCGAGTACGAAAGCAAAATTCGTGAACGGTATCTCGATCTGGCCGATGAATTCCTGCGGCTCTATCCCAGTTCCAACCTGCAGGAGAGTGTATGGGCCACGACCCGAGACGCGCTTTACGGCTGGACTGCCGAGCGACTCGTAAGAAAACAGGCTGCACTGGGGCAGGCATCATTTCTCTATTTCTTCGATCATGGATACCCGGCCGAAGATGCCGCTGGCCTTCATGGCTTCCACGCCAGCGAATTGCCGTACGTGTTTGGCACGCTCGAAAGCACTCCGCCACTTTGGCCGAAAATTCCAGCAACACCCGAGCAGAGAAAGCTTTCCGACGCGATGATTGGCTATTGGAGTTCATTTGCTCGTAGCGGCCGGCCACAGGCCGCGCATGAGCCTGACTGGCCGGCATTCGACTCTACCGGCGACTACATGGCATTTACGGACGCTCCGCACCCCGGGAAACATCTTATGCCCGGGATGTACGAGCTTAATGAGGAGGTCGTTTGCAGGCGCCGAGCGAGCGGAGACATCCCCTGGGGCTGGAACGTGGGCATAATCTCACCGAAAATGCCTCCTCCGACGAAGCAGTGTAAACACTAACGGAGTCCCGGATGAATGTCCTCGGCAGAACTATACCCGTCCGGAGCTTGCCACGTTTCTTATCACAAAAAAAATGCAATCACAGCCGCAACTGTAGTGGATTTTGAGGATGTCGCTGCATCGCTGCGAAGCAGAAAAAACCAATCTTTATGCGGTCTCCGCAGCTAAAACCCCTTCGGGGCGGAGAGGTGATGCCATGGAAGGAGAGTTCTGTGATGGACGAACGAATGCGGTTTGTGATTCGGCTCAAGGACGGCGAGACGATGGCTGCGCTGTGCCGGGAGGTCGGCATCTCACGCAAGACCGGCTACAAGATCTTTGAGCGTTACGAGCAATGCGGATTGGAAGGGTTAAGTGATCGAGCTCGCCGGCCCTTCCGCTATGCCAACCAGCTACCCGAGCAAGTCGAGGCGGCCATCGTGAGCGCCAAACGGGAGAAGCCTCACTGGGGTGCGCGCAAAATTCGCGAGCGTCTCTTGCGGCGCCTGCCGCATGCCATCAAGACTCCCGCTGCCTCGACCGTTCACGCCGTGCTGGATCGGCATGGGCTGGTCCAGCCCATGGGTCGGCGCCGCGGTCAAGCCGAAGGCACGCCCTTGTCCGAGGGCCTGCATCCCAACGATCTTTGGTGCACCGATTACAAGGGCGAGTTTCAGCTGAGCGATAAACGTTATTGTTATCCGCTGACGGTCACCGACTATGCTTCCCGCTTCCTTCTTCTGTGTGAAGCGCTGGAATCCAATCGGCAAGAACTCGCCTTTCCCGCCTTTGAGCGCCTGTTCCACGAACGCGGCTTGCCCCGGGCCATCCGCTCCGACAACGGCGTTCCCTTCGCCTCTCCGCATGGCCTGTTTCAGCTCTCGAAGCTTTCGGTATGGTGGCTGCGCTTAGGAATCTCGATTGAGCGGATCCGGCCCGGCCATCCCCAGCAGAACGGCCGCCATGAGCGCATGCATCTCACCCTGAAGAAAGAAGCCACCCGCCCGGCGGGCGCCAACCTCCTGCAGCAGCAGGCCAAGTTCGACACCTTCCTGGAGGAATTCAATCACGAAAGACCCCATGAAGCTCTCGCCATGAAATGCCCGGCCGAGATCTACTCTGCTTCCCCTCGTCCTTATCGAGGCGTCCCCGAACCTCACTACCCGTTTCACGACCGCACCGTCGTGGTCACCAGCTGCGGACGTCTTTGCCTGTACAACAAGAAGATCAACCTCAGCGTATCGCTCGCCGGCCAGGCTGTGGGCGTCAAGGAAGTTGACGACGGCATTTGGCTTGTCAGTTTTATGAATTACGATCTCGGCTATATTGATCTGGAGGAAAAAACCTTGCAGCCCCTGCACAACCCCTTCGGGCCAAAAGTGTAAACTATGTCTCCGGAACGTTCTGTTACCTATGTCTCCGGAACGGACAAGAAAGATTGGTCGGGGAGAGAGGATTTGAACCTCCGACCCCCTGGTCCCGAACCAGATTCCAGACCTTATTGAAATTTGTAGAATTTCTGTTGATTCCAAGTGATTGTTGTTGAACCTGTTGCGGCCTGCTTGTTGAACTTTGTTGATTTCTGTTGATGTGCGAGGCTCTTGCAGCTACAAAATCGTCTACAGCAAACTAGAGTCAATCCCTCATTGAGACAAATATCCATCTCGACTCTTCACAGACATCCTCAACGCACTATTAGTATGCTAGTAGCAATGTTGTTTTTTGCGTTCTCCTGATCGAGCTCATGGGCTGCATCAACGACGGCGGTAAACTTGTACTCTCCACTAGGCCATCTTGATACTTCCCAAAAGGTTAGGGTATGTATGAAGGTCGCTCCTGAGGCGAGTGCTGGAACTCTGATAGTCGCATGATTGGGAAATTCCGGGTCAAAGTATGCTGCCATAGCAGTCAGTGGAAGATTTGGGCAGCTGTGCATTTTCGATGGTGCATCGAGTTTCTCGCAATCCAAAGTCAATTTGCTTGCGGCAGCGGAAACAGTCCCCATATTCTTGACTCGGATTTGAGCGTTCATCGGATGATGCAACAATGGAACAAGATCCGGTTTATCGATGAGGGGATGCGGTGGAGACTGGCGCTTAGTAGACTGTCCAACTAGTAGCGAAGCTAACATCACAATGGCAGAGACGATCCTAGTCATTGCGACCCAAATGTTCATTCTCGGATGCCCCACAGTTCTAATCTTGGCGAACTTTCCTCGCCATTAACTAAATCTAAGGTTCGTAGATCTCTCTCTCGCTCACGTAAATTGCTTTTGAAGTTCCGGCCCAATTGGAGTTGCGCGGCAACTTATTATAGTTGGTGAAATTCCTCGAACGCCGCGAAAACCCGCTCCAATGATTCCGCTTTTAGAATCTTATCCCTGAATTCCTCAAAGCGGACCATCTCTTCCCAGTAGTCTTTCTTTTCTTTGAAGCATTCAACGATGAGCGCCTTTACACGATCCAACGTCGCATGTCCATCGAAAGCGAAAGTGAGTTCAACCTGCCAAGTTGGATTTCCCGTAACTAATCCGAGCAGACTACCGAAGTCGAAGCGGACTAGTGTGCCTATCTTCCTTGCTCCGGTGACATGGAAAGTGTTACCTATAAAATCCACCAGCAGTAAGTTCTTGTAGGTCCCTTTCCTAAAACCCCTCCTTGATGAACGGCTGATGTCATCCATTGAACCAATCGCGTAGAGCCATCCCTTTTTGAAACCCAACGCAGGAAACCTGACAGGTTGTGGATTCTCTTCGTCCATTACATTATCGCCAGTTCGGATATGGTCGCTAGTGCCCAGGCTCAAAGTGCGCCGCGCCTCTGAGCATAGAATCCGCAAGCAATACCTTTGCCCAGCTTGGACTTCCGAACCAAAGACGTTGCGCCATCCACATGCTTTGCCCTGCTGCCGTTTCTCCCCCGTGCAGCATGATGTGAAGTGCCTGGCCTTCCACACCTGGTGACATTCCCATGAGATTCCATGGTTGATTCTTGATTATACGAGGCACTGCCCTCCCCCAGCTACCTTGGGGAACAAGCCAGTGATGAAAACTCTGTCCTGCAAACTCCTCCCAGCCCTCTTTTGCTATCCATTTACGTGTAGCACCCCAGGTGCTACTCCCGCCAAACTTGGCGAGCCCTTCAATGCCAACCTTAACTACACCAGTAGCAGCAGACTTAACCAAGAAGACATCGGAAATGGCAATACCAGTCTGAACCACTCCCCACCCCCAATGTCCCGTTTGGAAATCATTGATGGCAGAACGTCCCGAACCCCATATTGGAATCGCCCCCTCCCAGAATCCCGGCGCCCCAACCGGCGTACTAGTAGATCCAAATATACTCTGTAATGTTCCTGCTGGGACACCAGCAGCGGTGTTACTCGCCAAACTAGCATCGCCTCGCGCCATTTGAGAGGCGATAGCTTCTGGATACAGAGCGCCCCCGGGCTGGCTTGATTGATATAAGCCTAAGAGTTGGTCGTTCATTTGGAGTTGGTTTTGTATCCAAGTTTCGCTGTCTGCCTCCGATAAGGGGGGGCATCCGGTCCCGACACAGATCCCCGTGGTAAATGAATCTTGACCACCGCCGTCATCTAAGCCGTCTAAATCAACCGCTCCCAGTGGATTGGTGGAGTATGCATATGCATTCCAACCAGCGTGCGAGGGATCCGGTGAAAGCCAGCGACCTTGTGAGGGATTTAACTCCCGATTCAATGTGTCATATGTTCCGGCAACCAAATCTTGGTTGTCACCAGTGAAATTGAGGTCGCCTGGTATGCCTTCGTTAGCATACGATTCTCCGTACGGAGCAAACACTCTCGAAGCGATTGACGCTGGTAGGATACCCCTATCCTGTCTACTTGTAACGAGTGGTACCGAGCCGATGTAATCTCTATGATAGAAATTCACACCTGGCACGGCCGTATCTCCACCTGGCAATGGGATGCGATACTGAACAACATTCTGTCCCGACATTACGCCGATGCTCCCTATGGGACTAATCAAAGTCTCTTGGTATCCTGATGCGGACGCCTTCTCGATCATCCTGCCAAAAGCATCATAAGTCGTCATCGCCCCTATATCTGTAAGCGACGCGATAAGGCCATCTTGATTCCAGCTATATGTGTGGAAAGTATCTTTAAGTAGATTTCCGTTGGCATCGTAGCAAATTGTAGCACCCGTGCAGTTAGTCCCTCCTCCCGAATATTGGTTATTATTTTGATTGTACCCGGGCTGCCAAGTAATACCGGTATCTCCACTCGGCACTGATTTTGCCAAATTATTAAAGGCATCATAGCTGAAGCTCTGACCCCACACATTCGCCCCCGATGAGTCCGTGCAGACTGCTGATACAAGTCTGGCCAGCTCGTCGTATCCAGCGGAGCTGGCGTTACCATAGGCGCAAGTCTGCGTTCCCGCTCCGGTGTTGAAGCCATCGACCGTGGCTAAACCCCTCAGAGTGCCATTCGTGTTCCATGTAAGACTTCCGCTTAAGGTTGTTGGCGCAGTTCCCACAGAAAAGGTATAACTGGTCATTTGGTTCGCGGAAAGCGCCCCAGTACAACTTGTGTTCCCATCGTATAGATAGGTATCCGTGTCGCCCAAGCCAAGAGTGACGACACACGGATCATCGGCAGCATTATATGTCGCGCTGCTTACCAGATTCGTTGACGTTCCCTGAACCGCGCTATATGGCCTCCCTTTACCATCAATGCCAAAAGTCCACGGACCTCCCGTGATTCCGCTCAACGTATTCAGCACACCATTTTCGAAATAAGTAGCGCTTGTATGATAATAGCCGGCTGAGTGCGGTGTGGATTCGTATACATCAGTGATGTTCCCACCCGCATCATAACTAAATCCCTCATCTGTGACCTTGGTGCCGGCAATCGAAGCAGCAGTATACCCCTCAACAAGACGACCGGCGGCATTCACCATAGTTACCCCGTTGACGGTCCCAGAATCATAGACAAAGTACTTGTCATTTCCATCGAAGTTCGGGCCCGCATAAGAGATATTCGTCACGCGATTCATGCCGTCATAGACATAACATGTAGTGTTTCCGTTCGCATCAACCGTTTTGACAAGTTGGCCATACAAATGCGACGGAGTGCCCGGGGGTGTAATGCTGCTGCAGGCGACACCAGGAGTCGCGGGAGGGACGTCATAAAAATATTGCACCGTGCCGCTCTCTGGGTAGGAAGTGGTTAGTGTCCTTCCCAGACCGTCGTAGGTAAAATAACGAGTTTGCGTCGTGCTATTAGACTTCCGGGAAACGGACGCTGTGGTTCCATCGGCATTGTACACGTAAGAAGTAACGAAACCAGTTCCACCCGAGTCTTGGCCGCAGGAAGTGCTGCCGGGTGCCGATGAGAGGCTGCAGCTGGAGAGAAGTTGGCCCAACCCGTTGAACTCCTGTCGAACTTGCTTGACAACCTCTCCAGTAGGTGCCGGCCCTGCCACGCTCAAAACATCCCGTCCGGTATAAGTGAAACTAATTGTACTTCCGGCGGATGAGGTTTCGACCAGAGGTCGGTTAAGTGCGTCATGTGTCACAGTATCATGCACGGTCGCACACCCGGCTCCCTTTGTCGCCGAAACACAAGGCGGCATTGTGGTTGTGACTTGCCCTGTGTTATCCCATGAATATCCGGACTGCTGAGTGTCCCAGTTGCCGCCTGGCCCTTCGATCACCTGCGCAAGAAGAGGCCTTCCCAAAGTGTCGGTACTGCTAACTACGTCCAAATCGGACGAGCCGCCATTAAAAGTCTCCTGCGCTTCGAACGAAGTCGGAGAATAGGTAAAGTTAACAGTGCCGCCAAACTCATCCGTTACAGACGTCGGAACCCAAAGAGGGCTCTGGTATTGAGCTGAGGTTGAGATGCTATTAGGGTCAGTGACGGATAGTACGACGGCGCCATTACACCCTGTATCCCAAGACATCTTCTCCGACAACGATGTTGTCTGTGGTACCGGCCAGAACGTAACTTTTGTTGGCATGCCGCCATTGCAGTCGTCGTAAGACAGTGAAGTTAGATTCCCATTTTCGTCGGTGATCGATGAGATTGTACCGTTCGAATTGTGCGCAAAGGCTACAACCAAATATGAATTCCCGCTGACTAAGGATGCCTTGGACAGCAGATTCCCTGGATTGGTATTTGTCCCATACTTCAAGTATGTATTTCTAAGCTGGGCTCCTGATCCACTCAGCAACTGTACCTGGCATGGCATATTATTCACACCGTTGCCGATTGTAGTACCGCAATTCGGAGATGTCGTCGAACCATTCCACGTGTAACCATAACTAGATGCCACCTGTTTGTGTGTGGGTATCGTTGCGCCAAAATCATATTCGTCGGTCTCGGTGGTGTTTCCGAAAGCGTCCCACTTTTCAGTTGTGCGACTGGGGCCTTTGCTCAACCCTGGCAACGTCGTATACACATCCCGCTGCGTGAAAGGGTAGTTTAGGCCCGTTGCACCCGTGCAGTTAGTTTGATTCCCGTTGTAGCAAAAAACTCTGGTTCTAAGAAGAGTAGTCTGTGGCCCTTGGTAATCTTGTTCTTCCGTCAACAAGGCGCTGCCAAATGCACCGCCTTCCCTACTATCAAATGTATAGCTCGACGTGTTATTGGCAGGAGAGGGACCCTGTACAATAGTCGTGTACGCGCTGGTATTCCTGGTGTATGTCCACGTCCCAGAATCGTCGGTGCGAGTTAATCCTATAACCGACCCATCGTTGCAGTTGGTGCCTTGGGCGAAGTACGTAATGCCAGGAGGGTTGTTGTTTCCAAGTGGAGCAGTGAAATAGGTGTAAGAAACTATATTCCCGGTAGGGTATTGAACCGACGCTAGGCGTCCCGTAATTGTGTCGACTTGTTGGCTTTCATAGGTAAATTTATATTGCGAACCGTCAGCTAGTGTAACTGTATCTATTAAATTAGCAGTCCAACTAGTCTGCCCTGATCCAGTGGGCCAATCAGGATACCCTGAGCAGCCAAAGTTCGTTTTGATCGAGTACTCCTTGCAAGTAAGAGTAACTGACGCAGTCGATGTTGGACCTGTTGGATACGTGTAAGTCTCGCTCGCAGAACTTGCGCAAGGCCCAGCAGGTCCAGATGGGCCTTGAAATAGATTGCCGGCGCCCAGGCCAGCGAATATTTCTGGGGCTATGGTAAGTTCCGGTACACCTAGTGTATCGGTAAAGGTATACGGTCCCACGGGACCTATCCCATACGCCGGCCAAGAATCCTGTGCCGGAACTAGAATAGAGTTGTGATTAGTGTCAATTATCGATGTGCCGCTGATGTAATGAGGCAATTGAAAGACTGGGTGAGCGCCTTGAATTCCGGGCTCAAGATCCTCTACGTACGTTATACCTGGGGTGATAACTGTTCCATCCGCTAGAGTTACGGTCGAGGAGCCCGTGCCCGGAGCGGGGAAGGGCCCCACGTATGCCTCGGCAGCATATGGGAAGGTCAAATTGAAGGTCAATCCACTGTTATCAAACGCCGATACGGACGAGGTCAGAGAGGCAAAATTACATCCCTGCCATCCGGATACGTTCTGGGCTATATATACGCTCGGCCCTGTCGGGTGCAGAGGATCGTTGGGGAGGAGATGTGTATTCCCGACAGGATCTTGATAGGCAATATACTGGAGAATATTGTACTGTTTGTCGCCGCCTGAGCAATTGTCAATGAAAGGACGGACAATGAAACTACCAGTCCCTTGTGCTGCATCGGGGAGCCACCCCCAGACGGAGGCGTTTGGCTGCCAACAATAACTGCCGGTCATGCACCACACGTACGTTGGTACCCAGAAGTTATTGTTGAAGTGTAGACCAAACGAGAACGGCAGCCCGACGCCCGGCTTGTCTACTAAGGGTATATCCAAGTGAATGTTCAACGTATCGAGAGAGATTTCCCCGTCGTGAGTTTCTAGAGCCTGGACGCCATTAGCCACGTCGGGGTCAAAGTCTTGAGCTCTGGCTGCATTGGCCAGAGAAATGGACACAACTGCCAAGATGAGAGCATGAACCCAAAAAATCTTGGATACTCGCAAGCATGTTCGGTTGACTATGGTCAAATGGAAGTTCAAAGAGTGCGGCAGACAGACAGGTTTTTCAACCCGGGCCATCTTTCTGAGAGTAGTAGGGCGGGCACACTCCGACGTTGAGAGAGCCATCAGCTCCTCCAGAAGGTTGAATTGTCCCCCTCAACTTGTAACGCTAGCTTATAGAACCAGCGATGCGTGATTGTCAAGGTGAAAATATCAGCATCTCTGCTAGGGGCGATTATGGCGCGCGCGCGAACTCGATCTTGCTTTGTGGCATCGCCATCTCTTTAAGCCATGTGAATGGAATGTTACAAAACGCAAGACGTTTCAAGTTTGGTAACTGAATCCGCCTCATGTGCTGGCGGCCAGCCGAAGCTTCGCATATCCAAAACTCGAATCGCGTCGCGAGCAAACCACGGATTGTGCCGCGCGTGCAACAGTCGATTGATCGCAATACAGCGTTATCTTCGCGAAATGCTAATCATGATTACACTGGTGAATAAATTGCCGGCCGGCGGAGATGAAGATAATCGCTTTTGAGAAACCGAGTCGATCGCACGGGCAATCTAGGGTTTCCACCGGGCGACAGAAGCGCTTGAGTTGTGACCGGCGCTCATCTGGAAGGGCTATGGGAATCAATTCCGTTCGTGCTCGTAATTTGAGCCTCGTACGCAGCGATTTGCGATACTTGTGCGGTGAAGAGGATTAACTTGGCCATCTGATTCGAGGTTCACCCTCGCAACACGAACCGAAATCAATTAGGCCGACCACCGGCTGCAACCCCGGTCCTCGACTCAACAGGCGGGGATGTTGTTTCTTTCGGATCAATCAATTGCGAACTTGCGATTCTAAATAGCTGAGTACTGTAGACGATTTTGTAACTGCGAAAGCATGTGGCGGAAGAGGAGAACTTCAATGTTCATGCGGATCCTGACCATCCGAGCACCTGGGCCCAGAAATCAAATGGGTCGGTCAACGGGATTGCCTGTTGCACCTAAGTATATGAAAACAAACAGTCAGGCATAGGGGATTTGCCACGAGCGACTGACCTGCCCCCATTTTTCGCGCACGCGATCATACGACATTTTCCAGTTGGGCGGCTGAGGACGACGCAGCCCGTAAAGCGGAGTCGGCCTCAGCCGCCCCTACCCGTGCCGCAAATTCCCTAGGGGTTTGATATCCCAGGCTGCTGTGCGGACGTTCCTCGTTGTACTCCTGTCTGCCAGGCCGCGATCTTTCGCCGTGCATCGAACAGGTTCTGAAACCAGCTCACCGTCAAACACTCTTCCCGCAACCGTCCGTGGAAACTCTCCACCCGCGCGTTCTGCGTCGGCTTGCCCGGCTGGATGTGCACCAACTCGATCTTCCGTTCCACGCACCACGCCAGAAAATGCCGGCTGGTCAGCTCCGGCCCGTTGTCGCAGCGAATCGCCAGCGGCTGCCCGCGCTCGGCCATGATCGCATCCAACACGCGCGTCACTCTCCGGCTGGCAAAGCTCGTGTCCACTTCCAGCGCCAGACACTCCCGCGTGTACGCATCCACCACGCTCAGCACCCGGATCGCCCGCCCGCACTCCACCGCATCGTGCACGAAAGTCCAGCGCCCACTCCTGGTTCGCCGCCGTCCGCACCTGCAGCGGCTGTCCCACGCGCACGCAGTGTTTCCGCTTCTTCCGCCGGATCCTCAGTCCCGCCTCCCGATACACCCGATGCACGCGCTTGTGATTCACCTGCTCTCCCGCGCGGCCCAGCAAAACATGCAGCCGCCGATACCCGAAGCGCGGCTTCTCCCGCGCCAACTCCACCAGCTGCGTCCGCAACGGTTCATCGCTAGCGCCTGCTCTGATAGCGATAACTCGACACCGCCATCGTCAGCAGCCCGCACGCCCGCCGCTGGCTGAAGGCATACTCCTCGCGCACCTGCTCGACAGCCGCCTTCAGGGCTACGAGCTCCAGCCGTTTTTTCGGATCACCGACTGCAGCGCTTCCTTGTCCAGACTCAGATCCGCCACCAGCTTCCGCAGCTTCGTGTTCTCGTCACGCAACTGCTTCGCTTCCTGCGCCTGGCTCACGTCCATGCCGCCGTACTTCGCCTTCCAGGCGTAGATCGTGTGCTTCGACACCCCCACTTCCCGCGCCACATCCTCCGCCTTGCGCCCCGCCTCCAGCTGCTTCAGCGCCCCGATCATCTGCGCCTCCGTGTGCCTGCTCTTCGACATACTCTCTTCCCCTTTCCTTTCGCACAAATCATACTCAGCTTTGTGCGGAAACAGGGGAGCAGGTCACGACCTCCTGGTCCCGAACCAGATTCCAGACCTTTATTGAAATCTGTAGATTCCTGTGGCTTCCAAGTGGTTGCTGTTGAACATGTTGCGGCCCGCTCCTTGAACGTTATTGAACTCTGATGAATTCTTGTGCTTTGCAGGTCTCAAATTTGCCTACACCACCACGACGACACGTAAAGTCTTTGACGGATGAGAATTCGGCTGAGTGAATCTCGCGGTTTGCAGTGTAGTCGCTATTCTGAGCGTGCCAGAATTGAGAATCATTGCCCTCCCGCCGGATATCCTACTCCACCTGGCGAACAATAAGAATACATATTAGGAAACGAAAGCGTGAGAGCATCGGCACCGTTTGCGCGCGACGAGCTCAATCCTACGTTGCAACCGAGTAGACCATCGAGATGCGATTCTAGTGCTTTGCCGTACGTATCGGTCACGCTCGTGACGTTAAAGAATCCATCGTACGCGAAGCTCAAAGACGTATTGTCGGATTGCGTGACTTTGGTCAACACCGGCCCAGTGTACAAATCGCCAAGATAGTGCATCTCATACGCGTATGTTATGTTGATGCCGGTGCCCGGATCGGAAGTAACATTGGAAACCTGACAGCAAAAACCTCCGGCGTAGCTGAAATTGAGGTGTCGTCCTGCAGGATCGGTGACTGTCGTCAGTACGTACCTAGGAAATGAGTCCGAGCCCACATTCGTGTAGGTCAATGTAGTCGTATTTCCGTTGCGATCCACAATTGCCGAGAGGGGCCCTCCAAACAGGCCATTAAAGGCTCTCTGTTCTCCATTCTCGAACGTTATGGTCCAAGAAGGGGGGCTCGCCTGTACTGTCAATGTGACAGACGGAACGTTTGTGGGAGCGATCAGGTGAAACACGGGCGGATTTCCATATGATGCGAACGCCCAAATGCTGCCATCGGCTCGATTATATTCCACATATCCATCCACTGCACCGAGACTGGCGCCGAGTGATTCCTCGTAGGTTGATCGCCAGCCAGTCCCGAAGGCTCCTGACTGTGGGATGCAAATATAAAAGCACGGCCACGTACTATTATATGTGCGGGTCAGAGTGAGGCCGCCTCCCAATCCGGGGACGCGTACGTCTGTCTCCTGAATGGAGATATTCCCATTCGCCACACTGATTGGCTCGCCGCAATCGGGGCATGAGGGACCTCCCACCGGCGGCGACTGAGGTTTACATGACCATGCGGTGGAACGGCAAGTAAAAATCCAGTTCCCTGGAGGAGCTTCCGTATACCAGGACGTGGTGCAAATAGGGCCCGCCCCGCCGTACTGAGCTTCGAAAGCCGCAATCGTTGGATAAGCAGATGAATAGTCGGGATCTGGGCCAAACCCTGCGAACCCCCCGATCCCCCAGACGTTGTATTGGGTGCAGGCAGGACCTTGCGCCCTGATGAGGGGAGTCAGGCTTCCGACTAAGAATAGGAACAAGAGCGCGCTTCTAATCATTTCACCACCTCCGGTTCGTGGCAACCGCGCCTTTGATTCAGGCGTTGAACATCTGACCAATATCCCTTTCGCATCGATACAATCAAAACCAAAAGCTTCGCGAAGTTCGTTGTCCTCCGACACATTTGCCTCCGTTATAATCACTCCCGGGCTCGAAAACGGAGCCGGGATCGGATTGCCGATAGGACTTGCCGGGCACGTTTACTTCCCATTTGGTCCTGGTGTTGGCACGTCGCTGCAGTGCTCATTGAGATGACTGCGAATCGTTTCGGACACATCACCGGCGATGAGGGTTACCTCATTGCGAAAAGTGTCTGTGATGCCGCCGCCCAAGCAGATTGTGTCCTCATGGGGAGCAGTCCAAACGATCTTTGAAACCGTGATGTTTGTGCCGCTCAACACAAGCACCTTCTTGCTTTTTCCGTTGCGTTCGAGATGAGCATAGACCCGCGTAAAATCAGAATCAGCAGCGCCATGCCCATAAAAAGTTTCCACGGTACAAAAGACACTTTCGACAGGAGACCTAATTATCGTAACTTGGTCTGGCTTGGAACATCCTGTCAGCAGGATGCCGATCAAACATGTCATTGTCAGCAAGAAACTTGTTTTCATTGCTGGCACCCATTAGAAGCCAACGCCGCGTCCCGGGCAGCGGCTGCACTGTCGTCGATGATCCATGGACCGGCTGAGGTTAGGGAAGAGAATGATTTTCTGCCACGGGCAGCGGATGTCAGTGCGTACGCTGAAGCGCCTGCATTCAACTCCCAGTTCGGGAGAATCCCAACTCCAATCGCGTAGTACGCAAAGTTGCCAGCCTGACCTAGCGTGGTTTTATCGCCCTGCCCTCTGAAAATATTCTTAAAGTCAATAGGGCCATTAGTTTCTACAATGTCATAGAAAAGTGATTCAGTTTCGAACGGCCAAGCAACAGGCTCAGATAAAGAATCTTGCAGCCAAGACCGGTATTGCTGAACTACTTGGCCAACTGTTTGACCATTTGGAAGAACGGTGTTGCAGTTAACTTTATTTGTGGTGTTACATAATCCGAAGGAATCGCTGAGGATTGTAGGGCTGTTAGAAACGTAGTCATAAAAATTGATTCCACCTATAAAGCGGATCGGATCCTCGCTAATAAATCGTCCGCTCTGCGCGTTGTAGTACCTGAAGCGATTAAAGTAAAGGCTACTTTCGTTGTCATACTCCCGACCAGCGAAGGCGAAAGGATTGCGGAGCGAACCGGTTGTGTTCGTTATATTGCCAAAAGAATCGTATGTATACGTGTTTGCAATCGATCCTGTTGAACTCGACAGAGATGTTATGGAACCCAGCCCATCTGCTTCATAGTAACCGCCGCCACTCGATCGCACCATCGCGAGTGGCTCATCGATGTTCCTTGTCATCGTGTAGCGCGCGAGTATTGCGCCGGTCGAATTCATCGTTTCGATGAGATTGAAGCCGTCGTAAGCAAAGGCACCTGTAAAGTTTGGGGAGCTCTTGTACACCCTGCGTCCAAACGGGTCGTACTTGAAGGCCACCGTCCCCGTTCCTGGCACGACCACCTGTGTGAGCCGATTCTCATAGTCCCACGTGTACTGTTTGCCGGAAGGATCGGTCAGCGTATTGCCGTTTGCGTCGTATGTATAGCTCCCATTCGAAGTTGAGACAAGCTCATTCGACGCGTTATAGTTGTAGTTCGTTACGCCCGCCGAACTCAGCCTGTTGCCAACGGAGTCATAGCCATAACTTTCGGTGGTACCTCCAGACACACTCAGCAATTCGTAGAGAGCATCGTACCCGTAGTTCGAAGTTGTCCCCGTGAGATGATTGTTGCCACTCACCCGGTTGCCAGCAGGGTCATAGCCGTAGCTAGAGCCATCCAATGTTGTAATGCCCGTTTGATGAAGGACGCTCAAGAGATTTGATACAGCATCGTAGTTGTAATTTGTATTAATGCCATTCGGTCGAGTCAATTGTGTTCTCCGGCTAAGCGCATCGTAGCCGAATCCAAACTGGCCAGTGAGCGAACTCGTTAGCGTATTCAAACGATTCAGGCTATCGTAGTTGTAAACGTTAGTGCTTCCATCAGGTGCAGTGATCGATGTGCGATTCGACGCCGCGTCGTAGCTATAACTGTTTTGGAAGTTGTACCCCGGCAAGAAGGAGTACTGTGTCGTGGTTCCAACGAGTCGACCCACGTTGTCATATGCGAAGCCATAGGTGCCGGTTGGATCGGTCACCTGCCGAATCTTGCCTACCAAGTCGTACACGTAGTTTGCGCTGGTTGAATCCGGATAGACTTTGTAGGTCAGCCGGTACAGTGCATCGTAGACATACTGAATCGTCTGGCTCTTCCGATCCGTCTTTGAGGTCAAATTGCCAACTGAATCATAGCCGTAGGTTTCGATGAGTGAAGAGGGAAACGTAGTCTGTAGCACGCGGCCAAAGGGGTCGTACGCGAATGCGGTGGTGTGATTGTTTGCATCAGTGATGCTGGCCATGTTTCCTTCGGTGTCGTAACCGAATTGCGTAACATTTTGGCCCGGATCGGTGATGGAGAGTAGTCGGTCGGCGTCGTCATAGGCATACCTGGTCGTGTGGTTGTTTTGATCAGTAGCCGTAATCCGGCGGCCCCGATAGTCGTAGGTGAAGCTGACCGCCGTGTTGTCTGGATAGGTAATCCCAAGCAAGTGGTTCAAGACGTCGTAGCCAAATGTTGTCGGATGGGCGGCGCCGTTAACCGGATCAACCACGCTGATCCGGTTGCCACGGGGATCGTAGGAGTAGCTGGTGATGTTGCCTTGGGCATCGGTGATCGATTGAATCAGACCCGTTGAGTAGTACTGAATATAGGTTGGGTGCCCAAGTGGGTCGGTGATCTCGGTTAATTCGCCCAAGGTGTTGTAACCAAATTGTGTGACGCTCGCGGGAGTCTGCGCATTTGGAGCCGGCGAGGTGACAGAGAGCAAATTGCCGTGGGCATCATATGTGTTGGTCGTCGTATTGTTCAGCGCATCTGTCATTGTCAGCACTTCGCCGAAACTATTGTAGGTATAGGTCGTTGTAACCGGCTGTCCATTGAGCTGAGCCGACTGCGAGAGCACGTTGTAAAATAGCCGCGCCGACAAGCATAAAAGGCAAGAGTGGATCATGCCTAGCGACAGGCACCTCATTGGCGAGCTTCAAAAGGTATAAAACTCCTCCTCCGGCAAACAACACCGTTGCGGCCAAGGCAAGGCGCGTGTTTCGCAAAAGGCAAAGTTTGTCATGAGGCGCCATTACGTGTCCCAGCATGAGATCACCTCCATAAGGAATCAGTTGCCCCAAGCTATTGACACACATGTACTTCGTGCGGTAACGGCGTCTCCCAGTACCGCCGCCGACAACAGTAACGCTCCGCCACCTGTAACGAATGGCGACGACCTTGCAACACCAAGGGTCACCCCCAAAGTCCCCCCAAACAGCACTTCAAACTGATCCGAGGCCTTTGCGATAATCACGGAAGATTCGCAGCTTAATTGCGTTACGTATTTACTCAACTAGCTCGATTTAGCAGGATGCCATCGTTGCGGTGGACCAATCGTATTTTGCGGTCCGTTGTTTGCGGCAACAGTCATGTCAGCCGTGGCATTTCTACCCCGTGTACGGATTGATCACTGATCCCGTTCTTACTCGAATGGACCGGCGACGATCCTTGATTCGCCGGGCAAAGCGAGTCCATCAGCCTCCAGAGTCCGAGTGCAGTACCCAGGGACGCCGTGCATGTGAGGATGTACAGGTACCAGTTTTGTCGCCACGTCTCCTCCAACGCTGCAGACGCACCCAAAACAATCACCAGCGCAACCAGCACGAGGAGAGCAGTCTTCAGTGACATCCTCATCGTCCAGGGCCGGAACAGCACGGCGGCGAGGAAAACGGAACAGAAGCAAAGCCAGACCAGGGTAATCTCCGGAGCTGCCAATTCCGGCGTCACGGCTGGGCCAGGATGCCGCAGCTCGGACGTAACGACACCACCCACAAGCGGCAAAGCAAAAAAGATCACCAAGGATACCCACGCTACTGTTGCCCGCACTCGTTTTCTGCCCTTCGTGTCTTTCAGTACCTCAGTCGTTAGATCCTGATACCGAGCCAGCCCGAAAAACAAAACCGTGCAGAGTGCCCCGGTCATTACCGAAGCGGTTGTGCACAAACGCGCATCTGTGTGCTGGGCGAGCACGTTCAGCCAGGACATGGCCGCGCAGATGTAGGCGGTCATCAGCACGACCTCCGCGACGTGTGGAATCCTCATCAGTCGCGCGACCCAGCTTTCCGAGTCCGCTGGCGACTTGCGTCGCGTGATCACCGCCATTCCAGCCCAACTCGCGAGGACCCCCGCCACACAATACGGCACTAGGCCAGCGGTGACCGCCTCTCGCCCCCCGAACAAGAAAATCTGTGCACATAGGAGCAGACCTAACAGATTAGCTAGCCAAAGCACGTCAGCCTCCTTTACGGCATGCAAGCAGCTGTTTGATCGAGATAGTTGTGGTACGCGTCGTCCAGGTTACTCGCTCCGTTGAACATCAGTATGGGACCCGGGGTCATTGCAGGACTTCCGTGCACAAAGAAATCGAACAACTCCGCGCCTTCACCCGCCCCGCCAGAGACAAACACGACACCTACCGTCAACATCGTGCCCGCCGCCCCTGTTCCAATCTCACCGCCGTATGTTGACTTCGCGCTGCTCCAAGCCTGCTGGGCCTTCTGGAGGCACTGGGAGATGTCTTTGAGGGGCTTCGGTTTCGGAACGACAGCTAGAGCAGGCGAATGGGATGGAATGGGCTGGAATCCGTTGTTTGCGGCGGGCACCCAAGCATATCCGACAACGTCCCATACCCACTCAGAGGATGTATCGTCAGGAGGTCCGTATAGTTGAAGGATCCAACCGTAAACGGCTGTACAAGAAACCCGCCGCCAGATCCGTTAGAATAGACGACACTGGAGAGGGGGATACCGCCTCCGGTTGGATTGGTGCACTGCCAGTCGGTTGAGTAGTAGTGTACGCCGTATACCCAACAGTCCAACCCAAACGGGTCCACTAGCGCAAGGGGGTTGTTCTGCACATATGCGTACCGATTCCAGCTCTGCGGGTTCATGGGATCGGCCGCGTCGCCGTTCCCGCCGGGTCAGGTGACAGCCACCGGCCTTGCACGGGGCTGTACTCGCGAAAACAGAAAGTCATCATACCCACTCACCGTGTCCTGATTCTGCCCCGTGAAGTTGTAGTCGGTGGTCCCGGAGGGATTATAGCTTTCTCCGAACGGTGCGTATGAGGCATCAAAATACCTTGTCCGGCTCTGGGTGCTAGCCAGCCGGGAACTGCCCAGCCAGTCCGCATGGCGATAGAAGCGGCCCCGTTGTCCCCGGCGCATAGACCGCCGTCGGACCGCCGGGTAACGGCACAAATGCTTTCTGCAGCGTCTGCCCGTTCATCAGCGCCAGTTTACCACCGCTCGGGGCGTACACAATCTGGGTGTAATTCCCGCTGCGATTCTGCTCCACCGCACGGTCCAGCGCATCATAGGTAATCGCGACGGCGGTCGAATCCACCGCGATCATGTTCCCGTCGGCATCCCAGCCGAGACTGTAAAAGTATCGTTTGTCAGGTTGCCATCCGAGTCATAGCTAATCTGCCCGGACAAGGTGTGGTTATAGCGATTGGTGCTCGTGTCGTAGCACGTGGCGCACGCCCAGGAGATGCTGCCGGTCTTAGTAACGTTCCCAAAAGCATCGTAGTTGAAACTTTGGCTCCAGGCGTTGTTGGTGCAGTTGGCGCTCGCCAGCCGCGCCAGATCGTCGTACGTGTAGGTGCAATTTTGTGAGTTCGACGTGTTTATCTGGTCCGTGATGCCCAACGATGCCAGGGTGCCGTTTGGATTCCATCCGAGGGTGCCTGTGTTTGATTGCGAAGTACCGACCTTGAACTTGTACTGTGTGGGACGGCCTGTGTTGACATCGTACTGGAACGAATCCGAGTCAACTGAGCCAAGCGTGACATTTGTCAAGGACCCAATAGGCTCCGTCGTACCGCTATTGGTGTACGTCACCCCAGTAACCGGGCCGCCCGGCTGAGGCCGTCACCTGCAGAATTCGACCCTCCCCGTCCAGCCCCGAGGTGCCGCCGCTGCCACCGTAAGAAATCGTAGGCAGGCCGGGAAAGATTGCTGGTCAGCTGGTTGAGCAATCCATGCGGCCAATACGAGGCCGAGACATGATAGTAACCGGAAGAGTGAGATGTAGACTCATAGACGTCGATGACTTCGCCTCTTGCCGAGTAACTTATGCCGACATCCGTTATTTTAGTCGCTATCGGACAGCTGGTTCCGGAGCCGGTGTACGCTTCTGCGAGTCGCCCTTTTGCATTCGCCATCGGGACTGAATTAACCGTGGCCGCATCGTATACATAGCATTTGGTTGGAGTGGTGCCGCTTGGATACGTCGTTGCCTTTACTCGGTGCAAGTTGTCATAGGCATAGCAGGTGACGTTGCCCGTCGCATCCACGCGCTTCACCAGGTCGCCATTCGACGTGCCGCAGGTAGAGTCCGTATCATACGTGTACGTATACGCGAGATTGTTAGTCTCGGGGTTGGTTTCAGAAGTCAGGCGGCCCAGCATGTCGTAGGTGTAGGTGCGAGTCTGCGTGCTCCCGATCGCCCCAGGCTGAGCGTTCTGGGTAACAGTGAGCAAATGGCCGAGAGGGTCGTACGTGTAGTTGGTCAGGTATCCAGTTTTGGGGTTCGACTGGCCGCACGAGCCGCTGCCGGAAGCCGAAGTGACCTCGCAAACCGAGACCAGCCTGCCCAAGCCGTCGAATTCAAATTGTTTCTGAAACGTCTGACTGCCACTGGTGGTTTGCAGTACGTCGTTGTTTATGTATTGATAGGAAGTTCGTCCGCCATCCGCAGCCGTTATTGTAAGAACTCTTCCGAGAGCGTCGTATGTAGTTGATGTACCTGGGGCAGACGAATTGGTCGTGCCCGCCGTTGCAGCAAAAAGCGTCGTTGATCGCGAGGGCCTGCCCATGTTGTCATAATCGGTTTCCGTGGTGTCGTAGTTCGTGCCGTTCGGAACCTGTACCCTCTGGCTCAGGATCGGACGCCCAAATCCATCCACGGTTGTTCGGGAATCGGATATCGAGTTGCCGCTGTTGAAGCTCAGCACCGAATCCTCGGCGCTCTCGACGCCACCCTGGACAAGGTAGCTGATGTTCGTCTGGTTGTTGAGCTGATCGGTCACGTTCCCAGGCCGCCAGAAATCGGCGTCCGTGTAACTCGACTTGACGTTATTGCCGTTCTCGTCGGTCACTTGTGTTCCAACGCCGCCTGTGCAGTTCCACGTCACCGAGCGGGAAAGATTCAGAGGTTCTTGGATGGCTGGTGGGGAAGGAGTTGCCGCAGGACCCAGAGCCGTAAACGTACGTCGTCTGCGCGCTGTTCGTGTCGGTAACAATATACGGGTTCCCCGTATCGTAGTAGCTCAATGTGGTAGAAAGCGTGGCAGTTCCATGTACCTTGCTCGATACTGTCGTCACGTTTCCCCGCGAACCGGTAATCGAAATATGCTGCGGAGTACCTGTCGTGCCCGCGACCCCAGTTTCGTCATAGCCATAGCTTGAGGATGCCAATGTAACCGGCGATCCACTGGTCCAGTCATAGACTGCCACCGATGGAGGTTTGATGATATAAGCACCCAAGGGCTGGTATGCAATCGCAGTGCTGCGGACACGATACGTCGGTGGAGGTGCCGCCCCCAACGTTACGCCATAATTATACTCACTGCCGCCCGTAACCAAGCCCGAACTGTTGTACAAGACTTCTGACGCGCGAATGTTGCCGTTGGGGAGTTGGCTGTATATGTCCGTCTGCGTGATGGGTGACGATACATTCGCGGTCGTAGAACAGTTCGTATAATTGCCGTTGTAGCAGCGCGTCCCTGTTAGCAGCAGGGTCTGCGTGCCGTTAATCAGTTGATTTGTCTGCCGCTGGGTTTCGTAGAAATTGTATGTCGGGGCTGTGATATTGGCGTCTTCCACAAAGTTGATAAGGGTTTGATCACCATTTGGGTCGATGACAGCTGTTGTCCACGCTGACCCCGGAGCAGGAGTACCCGTCACGAGAGAGCGCGAGTACTGCCATTCACCTCCCGGAGTAAGCGTTCGATTGAAACCGGCGGCGGAGCCGTCGCTATAAATTCCGGTGCTGTTCGTTCCGCTTGTATACGTATACGCAATGGTTCCACCTGTCGGGAGGGTAATCGAAGCAATTCTCCCAGTCACGCAGTTCGCGGTGCCTGAGAGTGGTGTACATGAACCGGGTGTTGCTTCGTAGGTAAAAGCATAGTGGGTCCCGTCTGGAAGTGTAATGCTACTCACGAGAGCATTGCTCAACGGACCGTACTCAGCGATCGCGCTGAAGCCGAAATGCGTCTGCACAGTGTATTGCGTGTAATTGACACTGTACGTGGCGGTGCCACCGGAAGGGGCGGTGAAATTGTATAGCATAGGACTTGCGGGCGTTCCAGCTCCGCTCACCGTCAGAACCGGCGTCGTGCTGGAAAGGGTATCAAAAAACTGGTTACTGCCGTTCACGCTGATCTGGTTTCCGTTCTGATCAGTAAAAGAAGCGGCGCCTTTCTGCGTGTTGAGTGGAGGAGTAACGACTACTCCGCTTGGAGTGGTGATGGTAGTAGTACCAGGAGAACCATCGGACGCGGTGAGGGTATACCCTGATCCGTCAAAAGCGGTCGCGCTGCCAGTTGTGACGTTTGGAAAGCAATTATCCTGGCCTACGAGAGGATTATCACTTGTCTTCAAGATGAAACGGTGATTTGTCCCATACGAGTCGCGATAGGCGCTCCATGTGTAAGTGGTTCCGGTCTTCCAACCAAGGTCGGGATCGTAGCATCGGTTGGCACTGGTTGAATATGTCACGAATCCCGTCAGGATTTCGGTCTGTCCTTGCCAGCCCCAGCTGGGCGCAGGCTGCCACATGGTGCTACCGGAAACTACGACCGGTGTCCACAACGAGCTGTCATAGGACAAGTTATAGCTAAATACCGTGCCTCGTCCCGGCTTATTCAGGATGGGAACGGAAAAGTGCACATTCAGATTCAAATTGAAAAGTCCCATTTGGGCGGCACTTGCATCAACACGGGCTGCACGCCCACGAAGACAATGATAGCGTCGGCGCAGATCGCATACTACGCGCGGAATGCGTCTCGATGGGGCATAAGGGCGGGCGATGTGAGCGTGGATTTGCCCGCGATTGTCTCCCGGAAAAATAGCATCGTGGAGAGCTTCAGGGTCGGCATCGAGCAACGGGTCGCCAAACACACTAACGTGCACCTCTATCGCGGCGCGGCGCGGTTTCTCTCTTCGCGAACGGTCCAAATTGACAATGATGTGATCGAAAGCGAACGAATATTCATAAATTCAGGAACTCGTCCGGCCCCACCTCAGTTAATGGGTCTTGCTGAGGCAGGTTATCTTACCAACGAGTCCATGATGGAATTACAAGAGGTACCGGAACATCTGCTGGTTCTGGGCGGAGGTTACATCGGCCTTGAGTTTGGGCAGATGTTTCGCCGCTTCGGCAGTCGAGTAACGGTGATTCACCGCGCGGAACACGTACTGCCGCACGAGGATGCCGACGTCACGACCGCACTGCAAGAGGCGCTCGAAGCGGAAGGAATCGAATTTCGGCTAAGATCGAATCCGGTGGAGGTTGAACGAAAGCAGGGTCAGGTTCGCCTGACGTTCACCAGCGGAAACCAAACAGCCACGGTAAATGGCACTCATATTCTTGCCGCTACAGGAAGACGGGCAAACACCGATGAGCTGTCTCTCGACAAGGCAGGAGTACAGACAGACTCGCGCGGTTACGTAAAAGTGAATGCGCGACTGGAAACCACCGTCCCGGGAATCTGGGCGTTGGGCGATGTGAAAGGAGGGCCCGCCTTCACCCATATTTCGTACAACGACTACCAGATTGTGTACGCGAATCTCGTCGAATCCAAGAATATGACCATAGAAAATCGCTACGTGCCCTATTCGCTTTTTACTGATCCACAACTCGGGCGCGTTGGCATGACCGAGAAAGAGGCCCGCGCGACAGGGCGCCGATTGAAAATGGGGAGCTATCCGATGTCGCACGTAGCTCGCGCGATCGAGCGCGGCGAAACGGCGGGATTCATGAAGGTTATTGCGGATGCGGCGAGCGACAAGATCCTGGGCGCCGCAATCCTGGGTGCTGAAGGGGGCGAAGTGGTGCAGCTTCTCGGAGCATTGATGCTTGCCGGCGCGCCATACACAATCCTCAAAGGCGCAGTCTACATCCACCCGACGCTGGCTGAAGGACTCTTTGGATTGATGGAATCCGTTCGAGAGGTCACCGATTAACCTGGCGCTCGGGCAGTCGCGCTAGTTTTTCCACTGGCTTCGGCCAGACGTGAGCTCGGTTGGCCCATGGCTGGCCGATGCAAAACCTTCGACAAGCGGAAGCCTAGCGAACACGAGGGTACCTGTACCGTTCGATGTGATTTCAAATTGCCCACCGAGCTGACTGACTCTCTCCCTCATTCCGCGCAATCCCACGCCGGGCGTCTCGCTGCCGGAGACGATCGATTCGCCGTTCGGCGAAAAGCCCCTGCCTTCGTCCTTCACCTCAAGCGTCACTCCTTGCCGGGAGCGAGCCAAGCGCACAAATGCAGTAAGACTTCCTGAGTGGCGGTGAATATTCGTGAGGCATTCCTGGACGATGCGAAACAGGGATAGCTCGACATCTCGCGGCAAGCGCCCAAGGTCGGAAGGTATATCGGAAGTTACCCTGATTTTGCTGCGTTCGGAAAAACCGTCTATATACCATTTGAGAGCGGAGAGCAGTCCGATTTCATCCAACAGGGGAGGATGCAACAGGTGAGACAGGGTGCGGATTTCATTGGAGACTTGCTCGACTAGCTTCATATTTTCCGATATGGCGGATGCCGCCGACGTACTGAGTTTTCCTTTCTCCCTGGAAATGTTTGATATATTCATACTAATAGCGGCGAGCAACTGCCCCACGCTATCATGCAATTCGCGGGCGATGCGGCGCCGTTCTTCATCCTGAATCTGAAGCAGACGCGCCGATAGTTTGCGGAGTTCGGCGTTCTTCTGCTCTAGTTCCTGCGTGCGCGCCTGAACGCGTTGCTCCAGCTTGTCCAGGAGTTCTTTCTGTTCGGTGATGTCGAGGCCGGAGGCAACAATCAACACTACAACGCCGTTGTCGTCCCGGACCGGTGCCAGAGTGCGGTCCGCAAAACGCACCATTCCATTCGATGTGCAGTAGGAACATTCTTCGCGGACCACCTCCCCTTGTGCGGCGCGTGCGACGCTGGCCTTAAGAGTCTCCACTTCCTTGGGCAGAGCGGACCACCACGGTTCCCAGCACTTGCGTCCGATTACTTGATCTCGGGTAAAGCCCATGCCCTCTAAGGCTGCTCGGTTTGCTTCCACAACGGTGCCGTCTGGATGCAGCAATAGCAAAACCGAGTACGTCTGGCTAAACGCGGCACGCAGGCGCTTTTCGCTTTCCTCCAATGTGGAGGCGATCTTGAACCCTTTTTCCTCGGCGCGAGTGAGATCTTTGGATACGACTGCGCTATCCGGAGACTCGACGATACCCGCTGGTCCCAAACGAGCTTCGCCATCCATGCGTCCAGTCATGTTGTCGAATATCGAAATGAAATGTTTTACTTTGTGATTCGAGTCGCGCGCGCACGAAACGGTTAAATTCACCCAGACGATCAGGCCATCTTTGCGAAGGCAGCGCTTGCGACCCGAGAATCGATCGGAGCGGCCAGCCCGCAAATCCTCACCTGCGGCTATTGACCGGGCTAAATCTTCGGGGTGAGTGATATCGTGAAAAGTCAGGTTGAGTAACTCCTCCTGCGAATAGCCCAAAATGTCGCAAAGCTGCCGATTCACGCGCAGCCACTTGCCTTCAGGACTAACGTGTGCAAGCCCGATAGGCGCGTTCTCAAACGTGGAACGGTAGAGTTCCTCGCTCTCACGCAGCGCGTGTTCCAAGGCAACGCTGCGCTGCAAGATATCTCGCATGCCGAGGGGGCTCGATGACGCCGGTGTCTCTGCAACGCCATTGTCAAAAAAAGGCTCGTGGCGACTGACTTTTTCCAAAGCCGCGACGAGCTGGCGGGAAATCGACGACTTTACGACGTATCCGCGGGCCCCCGCATGAAAAGCCTGGCGCACCATCTCGGCGGAATCGTGCTGGCTGAGAATCAACACCTCAGTTTGAGGGAGAATGCGTCGAACCTGACGAGTGGCGTCCAAACCATTCAGGTTTGGCATGCTCACGTCCATCACGATGACGTCTGGTTTTAGTTCTCTGGCCTTCTCGACAGCGTCCTGGCCATCAACTGCTTCGCCACAGACGTCGCAGTTAGCCTGGGAAAGGAGAAGGGAACGGACTCCGCGTCGGACTATCTCGTGGTCGTCAACAATTAGAACGCGCACTCTTCACCATTCCGCCGAAAACTCAGCCCTCACAGAAACAGACGCCGAGCAGGATCAAAACGATCCTTGGCGGACACCCGATGTGCCATTTCAAACACTAAACTTAACGAAACATGGTAGTTCCCCTAAGACAGACGGGGGAATACAGTAATGCCTGTAGAAGCTCATAACTTTCAAAACACAATAAAAAGTCTTGGGTTTACGCTTGACTGCTAATTCAAACGAGCCGTACGGGGCAAAGAAGTTCCGAGACCCGACCTAAGCCCGCATGGGAACAATACGAGGATACGAGCAACATTTTGATACGGGCACGTGATTGGGCGCAAGTAGTTGTTGGTGTAAGGAAAAATCGTCTACGGTTGGGTGTGGTGTTTGGGCATTGTCCGCCGCAACTCCTTTCTTTTCAATTCCGATCACTTCCAGTCAGTCGGCCTTTTTGCACGGCTCCAAAGAGAGTGGTATTCTGACGGCTCCAACGGGGGCGACACGGTTTCGACGGAAGCTGTCGCGGCCCGAAGGCATGCCGGGCGCCACCTGCCCGCAATCGGGTGGAACAACACAACTGGCAACTCACAGTTGGCTCTCGCTGCCTAATTAAAAACTAGGTAGCGCGTCTCCTCCAGTGTCGCCTGCGCGCTGGAGATGAGGCGTCACACAGCGGGCTGGCCGTCGCATTTCGGTCCGTAATGCGCCGGCGAGATCATCGGACTAGCCGGTCGCGTTTCTTGCCCGCTCTGAGTTCGCGACCGGCGAAACCCGCGGAACGGGACAAGCATGTAGTCTTCGGGCAGCAAGGCTTCTCGGACGGGGGTTCGACTCCCCCCGCCTCCACCATTTCCGGTCGTTAGTGCGAACGGGCGCCAGATCGTAGCGTGCCCTTGATAAGCCGCAACAGCGACGACATTCGCTCGATTGGCGCAGGGTGACTGCCGAACCTGGCGGACTGATAAATTTCGGTGAGCTGCAAGATAGGCGCCGAAAGATTCGCAGGAATCACCGCCGCGAATTCGAGCGGAGTCTGCGAAAGAGATTTCTTCCATCCGCGTGCTTCCAGCATACGTAGCATTTCGGCGTATTCAAGGGCAGCGAGAGACGCCGTGAGGTTTCCTCCCCGCTTTGCGCGCAAAGCCCAACGCGCAACCGCGTAGCGAATGATCGAGCGGCCACGCATGGCGAGGAAAACGCCTATGAGAAAAATCAATATGGCCGGCAGGAGGTAGGGCGATGCCTCTGCCCGGCGATCCAGAGCAAGAAGGCTCCGCATCGTTGCTTCTTCTTTTTGGTGATAAGTCTCTCGAACGCGATCGCTCCAGCCCCGTGAGGACTTGTGGATATTTTGTCCCAGCGTCAGCTGATGCGAAAAGTCATAGTTGATTATCCACTCGCCCCAGGTGAGCTGAAGCCAGTCCCAATAGAGGCCCATACGAGAGAGAAGCCCGGTGTGATTGTCATTGCCAGAAGGCGTGGGATCAAACGTCACCCATCCGTAAGTTGGAAAGTAGACTTCTACCCAGCTATGAGCGTCGCTTTCCCGGATGATGTAATCGCCGCCGAGATCATTGTACTCACCAGGCAAAAAGCCGGTGACGTAGCGGGCCGGGATTCCGATGGAACGGAGCATCACCGTCATCGCCGATGCAAAGTATTCGCAGTGGCCGGCGCGGCGAACAAACAGGAAATTGGCGAGTGGGTCGGTGCCATGGGAGCCGGAAAGATCGAGCGTGTAGGAGTAGTGCGAAATTAGATAGCTTCGGATCGCGGAGGCTTTGTCATATTCATTCTTCGAGAAGGCGGTCACGTCCGCGGCAAGCTTTGGGATGCGCGGATCAAGCACCGGCAATTGCAAGTAAGCGGCGGGAATTGCCTCAGGAAAAGCGGATGGAGCCCTGCGCAGGTCTGAGGGCTGGATTATCGGAAGATAGGATAGCCCCTCATAACGAATCTTGGCATTGTTGTGGGCCGAATTAAAAATCGAGCCGGTTCGGTCAACGAACAATAAACCTCTGCGCAACCACGCGTCCGGCCGGCTCATTTCATTGCCAAATCGGCCGCGGAGAGTCGCCACGCGGGGCGCGACGAAAATCGCGTCGGTAGCGACCGGCTCCATCAGCACCGTATAGTGCAGCGAATAAATTTTTTCGCGATCAGGGCGCGGCGACGCAAACCAGTAGTCCCCGTCGGGGTTTGGCATGACGACTGTCTGATCTTGCGCCGGTGTAAACCACCGACTGCCGTCGAAGTTGGTAAGTACGATGCCGCGCCAGTGAATATCAGACGCGCGGGCGGGATCGCCCTCCACGCGGACCCGCATTACCACCGCGGTGTTCTTCTTCAGTTCGCCGATTTCGCCAAGAGCGACATTATCGCTAAAGCCGGTCATCAAGCTGGGTTGCAGGTTGAGGGCGCCGAGATATCCGGTGGTAAAACGAGGAATCAGCAAGAAAATCAGGAGGCCCAAAATCAGCACGCTGCAGGCCACGAGGGCCGACGTGATCCCTAATGCTCGGTTTAGTTTATGAGCGGCTGCGGAATCGACTTCGAGAGTCGCTGATACGGTACCCGCTGCACTACGCCGAATTTCTAGGGCCACAAACGTCGATACGGACAAGACTAGAAACGCTGCAAGAGCGATCAGAAACCCGGTTTCGACCGTGAGAATGGCGGAAACCAGCATGGATGCAACAGCCAGTACGGCGAGAAAAGCAAAGTCACGATTCGTACGCGCCGAATAGAGGCGAATTACCGTCGCGAAAATGACCAAATGAATTGCAGCCAGCAGCGCGCCGTACAGCGGAGGATTCGGAGCTCCGACGGCCAGGCCGCGCGAGAGCACCCAAAGGTCCAGCGGAAAAAAAAGAAAGTATCCGAGCACACACCATGTGGCCGCGCGCGACGAGAGTTCAGGGCCGAGCCCCCGGTGGATGCGGATGCCCTTGTAGACTAGGGCGGCTGCCGGGGCCACGGTCGAGAAGACGTCGAGCTTGCCGGTCGAGATGATAGCTAGCACGCCGGTGGCTACCAGCAGGTAGAGCGATACTTCAAAATATCGCTCTACCGCCGGAAGTCTGCCGACGAGCGTACGATCTTGCGGCGTCGTTGGTGAAGAAGTGGAAACCATCGCGTCCTTGCGATGTTATCACCCGGCGCTCCGGTCCGGATTCAAGCCGCGCTGAACGATGTCAATGGGGTAACAAGGGCTCACAACGGAGCACGGAGGGCGCGACGTTGCTACGGCAAAGCCGTAGCTGCAATTTTACGTGTGGCGCTAGAAGTGGTGATGTGCCCAAGGCCGGTAAGTGGCACGATTCGCGTGCGGGGAAGCTTTGAAAGTCGCAGTACCGTCACCAAAAACGGCATAAGGGTGATGCTGCGAAATGTGACTGCGTGGCGCACGGCTCGAAGCGGCTTGAGTTCCAAAGATCCTGTATCGATTTGCAGCGCCTCATTGAGATGAGCCTTAAGCTCTGCCACGGCGTCATGCGTCACTTCGACGGCGGGAAATTGCCACATTCGCGAAAAAAGCACATCGTCATGGATGCCCGGGTCGCGGACCAACATAGTGCGGCCGCGGGAATCCCGTAAAACCGCTGCGGCAATGCGAACTTTCACGGTGGAGCGCTTCCGGTGCACGGCCGGAATTTTGTCGGTGAGACCGCGACGATGGGCGATACACCATCGCGATACCGGACATAATCCGCAACGCGGAATCTGCGGCGTGCAGATGGTCTCGCCGAGTTCCATCAGGGACTGATTCCAATCGCCCGGGTTATGGGTCTCAAGCAGTTCTTGGGCAAACGACGCAAGGTTCCGCCAGCGTCGCGGCTCGCGAAGATCGCCCCGAACGGCGCCCAATCTTGCCAGTACGCGTGCAGTATTACCGTCCAGAGCCGCGAGAGGCATGTCGTATGCAATGCTCAAGATCGCCGCTGCCGTATATCGGCCGATTCCAGGGAGTGCGAGCACCTCATCATGGGTTCGAGGAAAAGACCCGCCGCGTCGCATAAGAATTTCCCGCGCCGCCCGATGCAGATTTCGCGCTCGGCTGTAATAACCGAGCCCGGCCCAGAGACGCAAAACGTCTCGAGGACGCGCACGCGCAAGCGCATCGATCGAGGGAAAGCTTCTCAGGAAGCGATCGTAATAGGGTCCCACTACTGCGATACGCGTCTGTTGCAACATAATCTCCGCAACCCATATTCGATAAGGATCGCGGTTCGCCCGCCAAGGCAGGTCGCGCCGATGCGCGCGAAACCACCCGAGGATGCTCCGCCGGATATTGGACCGGTGACCAACGGTTAGCTGGGACAGCATCGCGCCTATTCTGCCACGAGCAGCCCTTCTTACCACACGATTCAGCTCTCAGGCCGATTGGAGAGCTCTGAAATAATTACAACCGGTCGATGAAAATGAAATACGAGGAGGACCAAAGTGCCGCTGGAATGGATTTCTGGGCCCGTTCGGTGAGAATGATCTTGAAAATCTCCCGATCGCTTCCGAGGCCATCGAGAAACGCGCCGCCGGCGTCCGACGTTTCCGCCTGAACCAGTGCTAACTGGTGGAGCGCATGGTAGATAATCTCTGCTGCCGGGGCCATGGGAGTTGAATAATTCCCAGTGCGAAACTGCATTACTGAGTGAATTTCGTTGAAGTGCCACGCGATGCAAGCCGTCAAGGAGACAGCCCGCTCGAACTGCGGCATCTGTTTGACTGTCGCAACTTTTCCGATATAGGGATCGAGCACCAACATCACGCGCCGTTCATCCTCGCGAGCGAATTCGCGCACCATCAGCCGGCCGGATTTTGCCGTGACCTTCCAATCGACAAGCCGCCCGCTATCGGTCGGCTGATAATCGCGCAAGGAATGTAGCTCGTGACCGCGGCCTCGAAAATGACTTGCCATCTCTCCGCTCAGGAGTGGCAAAACCTCGTAGAACTGGTCCGTCGGCTCCACGGGCGGATAGATGGTGATTTCCATATTCGACTCCACCCTCCGCGTCTTTTCGAAGAAGCCGAAGGGGAAGCGAGTGCGAATACCAAACGTATCCTGCCGGTACACCCCACGCCGCTGGAAACGAAGTTCCACCTTTTGTCGCGCAGCGCTAATTCGAGAGATATACGGAAAGAAGACAGGGCGGCTCAGAATTTCGTCGGGGGATTTCTTGCTGCCGCCGACCACGCGAAGAGAAAAGGAGGGCCACATTTGCTTCTCGTTTCGCAACTCGATCTCTGCGAGCACCGGCTGGCCGGCGAAAATGTGCTCGGGCAAATCGAATTTGACCGCAACGCCTGTCAAGACCACGCGGGAAAGCACTCCCGAAACCAAAATTCCCGCCAGCAAGCAAGCAAGGATCAGGAAAAGCAAATTATTTCCGGTGTTGACCGCCGCCAAAACGAGGATGAAAACAGCAACGAGATAAATGACGCCATCGCGCGTCAAACGGTAATCCACCTGGTAGGCGATCCAGCGCAGGTTGGTTCGCTTCGCAAGGGCTGGCACGATCGTGATGGCCACCCACGCGGCTATTCCGAGGGCGATCAGCGTGGTAATGGCCGCGAGCCAGATGCGTCCTTCCTGAGCGACTGCGGCGGAAAAAAGCGCAAGAACTAAGGCAATCGAAAGCGCCAACATGGCGATGCCGAAATTCCGCCAACCGGGACGGTCCCGCCGACGCCACGAACGTGTAATCGAGTCGTGCATGATTTATGTTTCTACCAGCGGCTCCGGCTCACCCCAAGTGACGTCGCGAGGAAGGCGACGAAACCGAGGTGCATCTTTGCGACATCCTTCTTGGCTCGTACGTAAAACCGAGGTCGCGTGGCGCTACGACCGGGAACCGACCTCCTGTCATAGCGGTACGCGCGTGGTTTCTAGAATTTCGCCCAGAATTGCCTCGCTCTGCTCGGACTTTTTCTGGGTCGAGACGTAGCGGGAACTCACCACAACTCGGTGCGCGAAGACCGGCACGATCAGCTGTTTGAAATCGTCCGGCAAGCAATAATCCCGGCCTTCGATAAAAGCCCGCGCCTGTGCCGCGCGGTGCAGCATCACAGTGCCGCGCGGACTAACACCCAGGCTGAGCTGCTCCGTTTGACGCGTGCGCTCCACGATCTCCATCGCGTAATCGAGCAAACTGTCGTCGACCTTTACGTCGGAAACGGCTTTCTGCATTTTGGCCACGTCGCTCGCGTCCATCAGCGGCGCAGCTTGTTCCGCGTGCCCTGCGGCGGAGTGATTGCGGATAATTTCCTTCTCGCTGGCTCTCGAAGGATAGCCCATGCGGATCCGCATGACGAACCGATCAAGCTGCGACTCGGGGAGCGGATACGTGCCGTGGTGCTCGATGGGATTTTGCGTGGCGAGCACCATGAACGGCTCCGGCAGCGGGTGCGTGTGGTTGTCCACCGTGATCTGCGATTCGTTCATCGCTTCGAGCAATGCCGACTGCGTCTTGGGAGTGGTGCGGTTGATTTCGTCGGCCACCACGATGTTGGCGAAGATCGGGCCGGGTTTGAATTCGAAATTCTGCGACGCTGGATTGAAAATGCTGACGCCGATCACGTCGCTGGGCAGCATGTCCGATGTGAATTGAATGCGCTGAAACGAGCATTGGAACGAGCGCGCCAGTGCCTGCGCCAGCGTCGTTTTGCCAACGCCCGGAACGTCTTCGATCAGCAAGTGCCCCCGTGCCAGCAACGCCGTCAGAGCAAGCTGAATCACGGCCTCTTTGCCCTTGACGATCTGAGCAATCGACCGCTGCAGGTCGGCGAGTCGTTCGCGAAAGGCGCTCGTTTTCGTATTGGTGGCGGTTTGCAATTGACCTAGCCTTCTGCAAAAATGAAGCGCCTAGACGAGGCTGATTCTCGTCACGCTTTGCGGGCGACTAGCTCAGTGGTTAGAGCGCTCCCCTCACACGGGAGAGGTCCAAGGTTCAAGTCCTTGGTCGCCCACCATCCCCAACTTGATTCTGCCATCAAGTGATCGGCTGTCTGAAACCCTGATTTGCCGCGGTGTGCCCAACAAGTGGTCAGGACGCGCATTTGCACTGCTGCGAGGCTATTCCGGAGACGATCGGCGGATGGCGCGACGTTGCCATGGCACTGGAAGCCGGCGAGCCACCGACATTTTGGGCAACCGAGCTGCGCCAGGATTTTTCCGAAGCTGCGCGCAATACCAAGGCTGCCCGGCGATCGGGAATCATGGCCAGGCCTGTCCCGAGAACTACCACGATGCCGCCGAACCATATCCATTTCACAAGCGGATTCAGGTAGGCGTGGATCACCGGCTTATTCGTGTCCGGGCTGCGGCCGGCATAGACGACGTACAGGTCGCGCAGCGGGCTGCTCTCATTGGCGACAATTGTCTCGGTGACTTGGCTTGCCAAGAAGAAGCGGCGCTCGGGATAAAGCATCATTTCCGATTTACCCTTGCGAAACACTTCCAGCGTAGCGCGCTCGGATTGGTAATTGTTATTGGCTAGCTGATCGAAATTTTGGCAAAGGATCGTGTACGGACCGATCGAAATTGACTGGCCGGGGCCCATTTCCTTCTGAATGTCCTGGTTAAACGCAGAGCCAGTGATGCCGATGAAGACCAATACCATCCCGAAGTGGACAATGTAGCCACCATAGCGGCGCGTATTGCGCATCGTGAGTTCGCCCACGGCGGTGAGGATATTGGTTCCATCGCGCGAGGAGATCACGCGCGCACCACGATAAAACTCGGATCCGATCGTCAGCGTGACGAACACGGAAAGTATCAAGCAGATGAGGGGATAAAATTCCCGAAATCCGAAAGCAAATGCCACCACGCCCGCAGCCAGTCCTGCCGCAAGTGGCCATGCGAAATTGCGGCGCAGCGCGTCATAAGAGGTTTTCCTCCAGGCGAGCAGCGGGCCCACTCCTGTGAGAAAGAGCAGAAACAGGGCGATGGGTACGTTCACTTTGTTGAAAAAGGGCGGCCCTACGCTGATCTTGTTGCCGGTGACCCATTCGGAAAGGACCGGGAAAAGGGTTCCCCACAGCACGGCGAAACACGCGGCGAGAAGAATCAGATTGTTGAAAAGAAAACTGGATTCGCGCGAAACGAGCGAGTCCAGCTGATTGTCGCTTCGCAAATAGTCGCGATTTTTGTACCACGCGGTGAGGCAGGCCACAAAAACAATTCCGAGGAAGGCCACGAACCATCCGCCGATAGACGACTCCGCGAATGCATGCACTGAACTGACTACGCCGGAGCGCGTCAGCATCGTGCCGAGAATGCACAGCATGAATGTAACGAACACCAGCCACACATTCCAAACTTTCATCATGCCGCGTTTTTCCTGCATCATTACGGAGTGCAAAAACGCGGTGCCGGTGATCCATGGCAGCAGCGAAGCATTCTCGACCGGATCCCATGCCCAATAGCCACCCCAGCCGAGCACGGCGTATGCCCAATGCGCGCCGAGCAGAATGCCCACCGTTAGAAGGCCCCACGCGACCATCGTCCAGCGCCGGGTGATGTGAATCCACTTTTCGCCGGGATACCGGCCAAGCAGCGCAGCCATGGCGAAAGCAAACGGGACAGTGAAACCGGTATAGCCGAGATACAGCATCGGCGGATGGATCACCATCTCGGGATATTGCAGAAGCGGATTCAGTCCGCTGCCCTCGGACACCCTTGCCATATGCATCGCGCCCGAAGCATCGGCGCCTGCAAGGATGTGAAATGGGCTCGCCACAAAAACGTTCAGAACCAGAAAGAAAATCTGGACGCCGGCCAGCGTCACTCCCACGTAGGGCATTAGTTCGGGGTGTTTTTTGCGATTCAGGAAAAGCGCGCAGAACGCATAGATCGAGAGCAGCCAGCTCCAGAAAAGCAAGGAGCCTTCCTGTCCGGACCAAAGCGCCGCGAATTTATAAAACAGGGGCAGAGCGCGATTACTGTGCTCCGCCACATAGGCCAGAGAGAAATTGTCGGCGAAAAAGAAGTATTCGAGCGCGGCGACTGCAAGCGTAACGAGGCCGCAGATCGCCATTCCAGCATTGCGCGCGCTTTTCGAGAGCAGCGTGCGTCGTGTGAGGATAGCGGTTATACCGGCTACAAAGGCGTAACCGGCGGCAAGTAGTGCGAGGAGAAGTGCAAAGGAACCAAAAATGTCCAACGAGTTTCCCCCTGCCGAATGCTAGCTCTTGCGCCCCGACGGGGGCACGCTCGGTTCGGTTGTCGATTGGTCAACCGCTGGAGCGGAGTGCTTCGCGCCGCCTGCCGTGCCTGGTGGCGTCGCCTCATACTTGGATGCACATTTCGCCTGCACCTGTTCGGCGACAAAGCCCCCCTGAGGCATCAGCCTGCCTTCGACGAGCGCCTGTGCGCCGTCCTTGAAAGTATCGGGAAGGGGATCGCGGCCAACGTAGCTGACCGGCAGGTCCTTACCCTGCTCCTCGAGGACAAAATTGATGCGGCCGTCGGCGTGCGAAATCGACCCGGCGCGGACATTGCCCGAAACCCGCATGCGCTGATGGAGCGCGGGAGTAGACAGCGTGGGGAGTTCGGAGATCGTGTGGTAATAGGTTTTGCTTTGCGTAAAACCGACGTAAGCCAGCACTAAGAGCGTGGCGATGATGATTCCCGAACCAATAAGAAACTTCCCACGGGCCTTCATTCTTGCGCTCCCACTCTATGATCCCGAAAGGCGAATTCTAGCACAGCACACTTCGGGCTGCGCCGTTCTTCTCCCTGCTTCGAGTGCGAGCGACGACAAGCCGAACCAAAACCGGCGGCTACTTGGCTAACTCTACGGGCGCGGCGACGGATTCGATTTCGATGCAATTTCGCCCCCGATGCTTTGCTCGGTACAGCGCGGCATCCGCTCGCGTGACCAACTCGGAGAACTCGGGCGCCCTTTTCCCCGAGAATCCGGCGACGCCGAAGCTTGCGGTTACGATGAATTCCGAATCACTCACAAGGAATTTTTCGGCTTCGAAGTTGCTGCGAATGCGCTCGAGCACCAACGGGATGCCTGATTCATCCGCGTGAGTGAGTACTTGAAGGAATTCCTCGCCACCTATGCGGCCCGAGATGTCGGAGAAGCGTGTGTTTGATCTAAGGATTTCGGCGAACCTCCGCAGGACCATATCCCCGGCATCGTGGCCGTGCGCATCATTCACTTGCTTGAAGTGATCGAGATCGATCATCACAACCCAGAAGGGAAAGCCGTGCCGCGCGGCCCCGCTGAGCTGGCGGAGCGCCCAGGTCTCAATCGCGCGTCGATTGGGCAAGCCGGTGAGCGCATCGGTGAGCGCCAGTTCCTCCAGAAGCCGGTTCTTCGTCTCGATCTGCCTGTGCAGGTCGATTAGCCTCTGACCCACGCGGACGCGTGCGAGCAGCTCGGCGGCGTGAAACGGTTTGGTGAGGTAATCATCCGCCCCGGCAGATAGGCCCTTCACCACATTTTCTTTTTCCGCGTTACTGGTGAGGATGATGACGTACGTGTACGAAGATTGGATGCCTCCACGGATGCGCTGGCAAAGGTCGATGCCCGTAAGATCGGGCATCAGCCAATCGGTGATGACGATCTCCGGGCGCTCCCGCGCGAAGATTTCAAGAGCTTGATGACCGCTCGTTGCGAACAGGACAGCCGAGAAGTCTTGGGACAGCGCGTGCTCAACTAGTTTCCGATAGACGGGTGAATCGTCGACGATCAAGACTTTGAAACCGCTCATCTGAGCCCCTGGTGCATTTAAAATCTTCCTAGTGATCGTTGGGGCCGTCCGCGAGTTCCGGGGTGATGGCTTGCGTTTGGCCGAGCTTGGTGCGCAAGCAGCCGATCAGTTCCGGCGCGAGATTCGATATTTCCATACCCTCGGAGACAATGAATTTGCAGCTCAGAATGGGGCGCGCCGCATTGTCATCGGGGAGTTTGCAGTCCGCGCGGCAGTATTGGCATTCCTGATTCCAGCAGAAGCGTCCGTACGGAACGGTTTCCGGGCTGATGAATTGAAAAGCGCGGAGCAGGGAATTCCTCTCGGGCACCAGAAACGTTTTTCCCAGAATCGTGATTTCCACCAGCCGTTCGTACGGCCTGAACACGTCTGCCATGAGAGGTGCTTCTTGTTCCGCCATTTAGTGGTTCCCCCCGTGAGTTCACGCTAGTTCACGGCGTCGTAAGGGGCAATGAGAACTAAGTTTTTCGGTGTTCAATACCGCAATGGAAGAAAAAACGGCGCCGGAACAGACCGACTTTTGCGGTTGCTAAGCGGCGTTAGGAAGGCGCTCGTGTGTTCGCCAAGAAGCGCGAGGGACCAGCAAGACCAGTGTGTACACACCTAGGGCAATACCGAGGGGACCGTTGAGGATTCCCAAAAAACTAGAGACCAGCGCCAGCGTATAGCTTGAGGAGGTGCGCTGGATGAGCGCAAATCCTACGAGAAGCGACAAAATACCGGTGACAATAACCAGCGCAATTGCTCCCACCAGAAGAAAGCGAAAAGCGCTCATCCAGGCAAAAGGATTGGCCACACGCGAAACAACCGTGCCCCACATGGTCGTCAGAGCCGCGTCATTCAGCACAATCCACACGGCCTCAGCCAGGCAGATTAAGCCATAGATGGTCCACAGGGTTCCTAATCTCCCTTGCGGTTTATCCATTGGCCTCACGGGCCAGCCTGCTGCCGGACCCGAGATTGCGAATATCATGTCGGAAAGATGCGCTCCCGCGGCGCTGTCGGCAATACGATGAAAACTGTATATTTTCGGGCTATCAGGCGAAGTATTGGCCCATGTTACGGAACTTTTCATATCGTTGCTGGAGCAGTTGTTCCGGGGGCACCGGCAAAAGCTCGTTGAGCGCTCGCGCGAGAACGTCCCCGACGAGTTTGGCGCAGGCCGGATGGTCCGTGTGGGCGCCCCCCTCTGGTTCGGGAATGATTTCATCGATCAGCTTCAGATCGAGCAGGTCGCGCGCCGTGATCTTCAACGCATCTGCGGCCATCTCCGATTTCGTTGAATCCCGCCACATGATGGACGCACAGCCCTCCGGAGAAATCACCGAGTACACGGAATTCTCCAGCATGAAAATACGGTCGCCGATCGCAATTGCTAAGGCCCCGCCTGATCCGCCCTCGCCGGTAATCGTGACCAGAATTGGCACCGGCAGCCGGGCAATTTCACGAATGTTGTAGGCAATGGCTTCGGCCTGGCCGCGTTCCTCGGCGTCTATGCCAGGATAGGCGCCTTGCGTGTCCACAAAAACAAGAATGGGACGCCCGAATTTCGCGGCCAGATGCATCACGCGCAGAGCTTTGCGGTACCCTTCGGGCTTGGCTTGGCCGAAGTTGCGGGCCAGGCGCTGCTTGGTGTCGCGTCCTTTTTGGTTTCCCACCACCAGGACAGGGTGGCCCTGGAAACGCGCCATGCCCGTGATTAAGGCAGGATCGTCAGCGAAGTACCGATCGCCGTGAACCTCGCTGAAGTCCTCAAACAAGAGGCTTATGAAATCGTCGGTGTAAGGTCGCTGGGGATGTCGGGCTAGCTGGAGGCGCTGCCAGGAATCCAGATGTGAGTAAAAGTCCCGCTTTAGTTCCTCGACCTCGCGCCGGATTCGGCCGATCTCTTCCGTCGTACTATCGGTGGGTTCGGCCAGGCGGCTGAGCTCGCTGATATCGCGTTCGAGTGCGTCAATTTCCAGCCGGCGCGCGTTGGCTTCCTTCACTCCGATGTTATTCGCGAGAGCTCTCGTCGCGCGCGCGGCTTTCTCAGTGTTAGGCGGCTGGCCGGGAGCACGGATGCCCGTGCTCTGCACAGCGCCTGTTCCCGCTTGAAGCTTGCGCTGCTTCGCCAGTGCTCGCATCCGGCGCAAACGCTTGCGCGCCAGTTTGCGCTTTTCCAGAGAATCCGTCATTGCATCACCGCGACGGAATTCGCCCCGCAAATCTCACGGACGCGATCGAGAAAATCGGGATCAGCACGCACGGCGCTGCCCGCATCAATCGTTGCCTCAGTGCCATCCTCGTGAACGAGTTCGAACGCAATACGGCACCGCCCCGGCCTGCTGGCGAATAGTTCCTGCAGCCGATCGATGATCCCCGCGTCCATGGCGCTGTGGTTCACCCGGACGCGCAAGAGGTTTGGCGCGCTAGGCTGCTCGCGTACCTGATCGAGAAGCCGCGCATCGGAAATGATCACTCGCGTGCCAACGTCCTCCACGGCAATTCGGCCCCTCACCAGCAGCGGAGTTGCGCCCTTTAAGATTCCTTCCAGTTTCTGAAATGCCTCGGGAAACGCCAGCGCCTCGCTCACGCCGGTTCGGTCCTGCAAAGTCAAGATGGCCCAGCGGGCGCCTCGCCGCGAACGCATCGGACGGCACTGCACGATAATCCCCGCTACCGTTACTTCCTCGCCATTCCGCCGCCCTTCCAGAGTCGCTAGCTCCACCGCCTTCAGATCCTGCAGTCGCCCGGCGTATTTGTCGAGCGGATGTCCGGAGATATAAAAACCGAGCGTCGAATATTCGGCTGCTAGAAGCTCGTGCTCCGCCCATTCTGCGACGTCAGGCAAAACTTCCGGGGTCGGCGTGTGCGCTGACGCCCTTTCGCCGCCAAAAAGGCCGTGCTGGCCAGATTCGCGCGTCCGCTGGATTTTCTGCGCGCGCTCCACCGCGCGGTCGATGGCCGCGATCATCTGCGCTCGATGCGCACCTAGGCCGTCAAGTGCGCCGGCGCGTCGCAAGGCTCTCTAGAACGCGCTTATTGATCAGCCGGGCATCTACCGATTCACAGAACTGGAAGAAATTAGTGAATTGCCCGAGAGATTCCCGCGCCGCCAAAATTCCTTTTACCGTGTTCTCGCCCACGTTTTTTATCGCAGCCAAGCCAAAGCGGATGTCTCCGCCCACCGGAGTGAAATTCATGTCGCTCGAATTCACATTGGGCGGAAGCACAGTTATTCCCATGCTGCGCGCTTCGTTGATGTATTTCACCACTTTTTCCGTGTTCCCGGTTTCTGAAGTGAGCATCGCGGCCACAAATTCCACCGAGTAATGTGTCTTGAGCCATGCCGTCTGGTAAGCCAGCAGCGCATACGCGCACGAGTGGGCCTTTGGAAATCCGTAAAGAGCGAATTCCTCCATCAGGTCGAAGATTCTTTCAGCCTTTTTCGCGGGCACTTTACGCGCCAGGCAGCCCGTCAGGAATTTTTCTCGTTGGGCCGCCATAACCTCGGGTTTTTTTTTCCCCATGGCGCGGCGCAGCAGATCCGCGTCGCCGAGTGAAAATCCGGCCAGACGATTCGCGATCTGCATTACCTGTTCCTGGTAGACAATTACTCCGTACGTCTCGGAAAGAATTTCCTCGAGCTCCGGTAGGTCGTAAAAAACTTTCTTCTTGCCATGCTTGCGTGCGATGAACTCGTCGATCATTCCGCCCTGGATGGGACCAGGACGATACAGCGCGTTGAGAGCCGTTAGGTCCTCGATCCGCGTAGGCTGGTAGCGCTTCAAAATGTCGCGCATGCCGTGCGACTCGAACTGGAAGATGCCGGTCGTTTCGCCTCGCGAAAACAGCGCGTACACGGCGGGATCGTCAAGCGGCAACGTCGCCAGATCCACCGAGACACCACGGTTCTGCTGAATCAACCGGACCGCATCGTCCAGCACCGTCAGCGTCGTCAAGCCCGAGAAAATCCATCTTCAGCAGACCGAGCCGTTCGAGCGCATTCATGTCGTACTGCGTGGTTATTTCATCCTTGTTCGACTTGTACAGAGGCACGATCTCGGTGAGCGGCTGCGGAGAAATCACCACTCCGGCGGCGTGTGTGGATGCATGCCGCGCCAGTCCCTCGAGTCGCAGCGCCACCTCCACCATCTCCTTCACCCGCTCGTCCGTTTTGCGCAGTGAATCCAGTTGAGGCGTTTGCTTGAGTGCATCCTCCAGCTCGATGTTCAGCGTGGTCGGAATCATTTTCGCGATCTTGTCGACTTCTCCATAGGGCATGTCGATGGCGCGGCCCACGTCCTTCAGCGCGGCCTTCGCTGCCATGGTCCCAAAGGTGATGATCTGCGCGACGCTCCTCGCGCCATACGTTTGCCGGACATACTCGATCACTTCGCCGCGCCGCCGCATGCAGAAATCGATGTCGATATCGGGCATTGAAATGCGCTCGGGATTCAGAAAGCGTTCGAACAGTAGATCGTATTGCAACGGATCGACATCCGTGATCTGCAGCGCGTAACTCACCAGGCTGCCCGCCGCCGAACCGCGCCCCGGCCCCACGGGAACTCCCTGCGAGCGAGCGTAACGGATAAAATCCCAGACGATCAAAAAGTAGCCCGCAAAGCGCATCTTCTGGATCATCTGAATTTCAGCAGTCAAGCGGCTCTCGTACTCCGAAAGCGGATGGCGAAGGCGATTCTCCTGCGCCAGGCGCTCGAATTGCTGGGCCGCGCGTGGCAAATCCCTCGCGCGCCACTCGCTCGAAATACGAATCGGTCGTATGGCCCTCGGGGACCTTGAACTCCGGAAACGGGTTGCTGACGCGCTGGATTTTCACGTTGCAGCGGTCCGCAATCGCAACGGTGCGCGATACCGCGTCCGGAAGCTCCCGAAAGACCTGCGCCATTTCCTCCGCCGTCTTGAAATAAAATTGATCCGTCGCGAACTTCATCCGCTGGGCGTCGCTCATGGTCTTGCCCGTCTGGATGCACATCAGCACTTCCTGCGCATGGGAATCGGATTGCGTCAGGTAGTGGCAATCGTTCGTTGCCACCAGCGGGATGCCTGTTTCGCGGGAAAGAGCGACCAGATCGCGGTTGATGCGCGTCTCCACCTCTAAGCCCTGGTCCTGCACCTCGAGGAAAAAATTACCCTTGCCGAAAATATCGCGCAGGCGGTACGCATTGGTCCGCGCCCGCTCGTATTTTTCCGTGAGCAGCGCATCGGCCACTTCGCCGCGAAGGCACGCGGAAAGCGCGATCAGTCCCTTGCTGTGCCGCGCGAGCAACTCATGGTCCACGCGAGGCTTGTAATAAAAGCCGTCGAGAAACCCGGTTGAAACCAGCTTGATAAGATTCCGATAGCCTTCGTCGTTTTCGCACAGCAGGACAAGATGATTGGACCGCTCCGCTTCCGCGCCTCGATTCTTGTGGTTGTCTGGCGCCACGTACACTTCGCATCCGATGATGGGTTTCACTCCGTGCGTGGTGGCCTGATGATAGAAGTTTGCAGCGGCGAAAAGATTGCCGTGGTCCGTCACTGCGACCGCAGGCATGCCGCGTCGCGCCGCTTCGGCCGTCAGTTCGCCGATTTCGCAGGCGCCGTCCAGAAGAGAGTAGTCCGTGTGCAGATGCAGATGTACGAAGTTCGGAGAAGCTGAGGAAGCCATGCACGCCTATTCTAATCCAGCTGGCAAGCTCCGCGATTGATTTTCTCGGGTGCGCCGCGCCCCCTCGGTGGAAAACTACCTTCCATTTTTTTTAGGGCCGTGCTGTTGCCTTTCTCTCCGCTTTTCGCGCCTGCCATCGGAACTTTCTGGGCGTCCCGGCGGAATCCCTTTGTGGCGTGCCTCGATTCGCTGGCATGTATCGCGGAAAGCTTTGCAACTCTCGGCCGCCTTAAGTGTTCTAAAGAAAACGGGGCCCATGTTTTTTTTGGCGCGCCCCGCGCGTATGGATCATCGAATTGTCGAAGGAGAGGCCCATGCACCCAGTAAAAATAGTCCTAATAGGTCTTATGCTAGCCGCCTGCGGCGCATCGAGCGCCAATGCGCAGTGGAGCTCCACCCAACCCAATCGCAACATTGAAATTACGCCCTTTGGGGGTTCCCGTTTCGGTGGTGTGATCAATACGAATTCAGGGGGAATCAGCCCCATCGACGAGTTCACCATCAAAAGCACCTGGGACTACGGCGCCATCGCCGATGTGGATCTCCTGCCTGACTCCTTGCCCGGTCTCCAGGCCGAATTTATGTGGAGCCAAGAGCCTACCGAGCTCGGCGCCCACGACGCGATTACCGGCGTCACCTCATCTGTAGGCAAGCTGACGCTGAATAACTATCAGTGGGGCATCGACTATAACTTGGGTCGGAGATCGCGGCTCAAGCCCTTCATCGCCGCTGGCATGGGTTTCACCCACTTCAGTTCTGGGGGAACATTGCCGTTCGAGAACAAACTCTCATTCAATCTTGGCGGTGGTGTGAAGTACTTTGTCGTTCCGCATGCCGGAGTGCGCTTCGACGTGCGCTGGGTGCCTTCTCGCACCACTTCCCAGGTCGAGACGTTCTTCGATCCCATTTTCGGTTTCTACAACGCCAACGTCAATAATTACGCCCAACAGTTTCAAGCGAATCTGGGCTTAATTTTTCGTTTTTGAGCGTTTCTAGGATTTCCAGCGCGCCATCTTAGAAATCGTCGGACTGTTGAGTGAAGGTATATCCTGGCAAGCTTGCCACGGCTCCGCTTTTCGCCACCCTGATGCGGACCGGCGGCTCACCCTCCGCTCCTGTCTTGCGCAAGACGGCATAGGTGGCCAGTGCTTCGCTGTAAATCTTGGTGACCAAAAAGGAATCGTCACTCCCGTCCTTCTTCCAGACCTGACCAACTTGTACCTTTCCGGTGGGCACGGTATGAATGTAGACAGATTCCCGGTATGCGTCAACTCGCGATGCGCGAGCGCGTGCGGAACCGGACGTCGCTCCGGTACGAAGCTGTTTTGCGTCGGGCGGCTTCTTGTGGCATCTTACTGGTTGGTGGGGAAGCGATGCCGGCAGACGAAAAAGATCGCGGTTGTTTGCTTCCAATTGGGAGGACCCGACCGGCAAGGCGCCGTCGAGCCCTTCCTCTACAATTTGTTTTGCGATCCCGACATCATCAATTTTCCTGGATCGTTTCTCGCGCGCAAGCCGCTGGCGAAGTTGATCTCGACCACGCGATCGAAGACCGTCCGGCAGCACTACGCCGAAATCGGCGGCGGCTCGCCGATCCGTCGCCTCACCGAGCAGCAGGCGCGTGCGCTCGATGTGGCCCTGCGCCCGCATATTTCCGCGCGCACCTTTGTGGCCATGCGCTACTGGCATCCGAATACCGAGGAAGCGATCGCGGCTTTGAAGCGCGCCGCTTTCGACGAACTCGTGCTGCTGCCGCTCTATCCGCACTACTCTTTCGCCACCACGGGCAGCAGCCTCAAGGAATGGAACCGCGCTCTACACGCCGCGAGTTCCCGTGCATGTTGTCGATCATTTCTTCGATCATCCGGATTACATCGCGGGAGTCGTCGAGCGCATTAACGGGATACTGCAGCAGTTGCCTTATCCCGAGGAAGTGCCCTTGGTATTCAGCGCGCACGGGCTTCCGATGGCCCTGGTCGAAAAAGGCGACCCGTACCCGCGGCAGATTGAGGCCACGGTGCGTCTGGTTCGCGAACTGGGCGCCTGGGCCAATCCGTACGTGCTTTGCTTTCAGAGCAAGGTCGGCCCGCAGAAATGGCTGCAGCCTTCGCTCACCGGCACCATCGCGAAAATGGCGCGCGAAGGCATCAAGCGGATGCTGGTGATTCCCATTTCCTTCCTCACCGAGCACATCGAAACGCTGCTACGAAATCAACATTGAAGCTCGCGAACAAGCCGAATCGCTCGGCGTCGACGACTTTCACATGATGCCCGCGCTCAACGATTCGCCGCTCCTGATCCGCGCCCTGGCCGACCTCGTCCTCCGCGCCGTAGGCCGCCGCGCCGGCGTCGCCTCGCTGGCTCTATAACGGACCGGTTCCGTCGTCGCAAGTCCATCTTTGGCGTTCGTCCTGCCAGCGCCGATACCCCGTGATATAAACATATCGTGGAGTTCTCGCTCACCGACGAACAGCAGCACCTCCGCCGCACCGTCCGCGAATTCGCCGAGGCCGAAATCGCTCCGCATGTGATGGAGTGGGACGAAGCCTCCCAATTCCCCTCCGAAATTATTCCCAAGCTCGCCGAGATGGGTTTTCTCGGCGTGATTTTCCCCGAAAAATACGGCGGCGCGGGCATGGGCTATCTCGAATACGCCATCATCATCGAGGAACTCTCACGTGTGGACGGATCGGTCGGCATCATCGTCGCCGCGCACAATTCTCTGTGCACCAATCACATCTACAAGTTCGGCACCGAAGAGCAGAAACAGAAATACGTAGTTCCGCTCGCGCAAGGGAAAAAGCTGGGCTGCTGGTCACTCACCGAGCCAGAGGCCGGATCGGACGCGGGCGGCACGCGCACCATAGCAGGGAAAAAAGACGGCGCATGGATCATCAATGGCGCAAAAACATTCACCACCAACGGACACTATGCCGACGTGTGCGTAGCGATGGCCGTCACGGACGCTTCCAAGAAGCACCACGGTATTTCCGCATTCATCATCGAGAAGGGAACTCCGGGCTTTCGTCCCGGCAAGAAAGAAAACAAGCTCGGCCTGCGCGCGAGCGACACCAGCGAAGTGGTCTTCACCGATTGCCGCGTGCCCGCGGAAAATCTCCTCGGCCCCGATGGCGAGGGCTTCGTCAACAGCTTGCAAATCCTCGATGGCGGCCGCATCTCGATCGCGTCACTCGGACTGGGCATGGCGCAGGGCGCCTACGAGTGCTCGGTGCGCTATGCCAAGGAGCGCAAACAGTTCGGCAAGCCCATCGCCGATTTTCAGGCCATCCAGTTCAAGCTCGCCGACATGGCCACCCAGATCGAAGCTGCGCGCCTGTTGACCTATCGCGCCGCGTGGCTCGCCGATCGTCCCATTGCCGAAGGTTCAGCGGACCAATCTCGCATCACTCGCGAGTCCAGCATGGCCAAACTCTACGCCGGAGAAGTGGCCGTCCGCGTCGCCAACGAAGCCGTCCAGATTCACGGTGGCTACGGCTTCATCAAGGACTATCCCGCTGAAAAGTACTACCGCGACGTAAAGCTCTGCACCATCGGCGAAGGGACCAGCGAAATCCAGCGCATGGTCATCGCCCGCCAACTCCTGGGCAAGTAAGGGCAATTTTGGGGCGTCGAAGTTTCAGGCTCACAGAAGGTTTTTTTGCGGCTAACTGTCATCCCGAACCCGGCCGCATTCATGCCGGTGTGAGGGATCTGCTTTGTTGTTGCAACATCCCCATAGAGTGGCCCCGCAGAGGCCTTTCCTTTGCTCCCCTCTATCCGCCGAGCGGCCCCCTCTCGCCCTGCCCCTGCGTGACCCGACGACGCTCTGCCGAATCTAAGTATGGAGAGGAGATTAACATGCGCAAAACGGCCCTGGTGTCTGTCGGGTTGCTGGCCCTTCTGTTGTTCGTTTTCCCAGCTCGATCTCTGGCCCAGGTCTCGGTGGGCATATCGGTGAGGGTTGGTCCTCCGGCTTTGCCGGTTTACGAACAGCCTTATTGCCCGGAACCTGGCTACATCTGGATCCCTGGCTATTGGGCGTACAGTGACGACGGCTACTACTGGGTGCCTGGCACATGGGTACTTCCGCCCGAGCCTGGCCTCCTATGGACCCCCGGATATTGGGGCTGGGATGCTGATGGTGACGACTACGTATGGCACGCCGGCTACTGGGCGCCTGTAGTGGGTTTCTATGGAGGCATCGACTACGGTTACGGCTACTATGGTAATGGCTACGTCGGCGGACGCTGGGATCGCGACCGGTTCGTGTACAACACCGCCGTAACTCGGGTTAACACGACCATAATCCACAACACCTATGTCGATAGAACGGTGGTTGTCAATAACAGAACCGAGAACCGAGTTAGTTACAATGGCGGTAGAGGCGGCATCGATAGGCGCCCCAGTTCCGAACAGCTGGCCGCCGAACGCGAGCGCCACGTTCAACGAACCAGCGTACAAATGCAGCAGGAGCAGGCCGCGAGCCGCGACAGGGCACTGCGCGCCTCCGAAAACCACGGTCGGCCGCCGGTCGCCGCTACAGCAAAGCCTGGTGATTTCAGAACTAACGTAGCGCCGGCCAGGGAATCAATCCGTCCGTCCGCCACCGGTGGAACCAACGCTACACGCCCGGCCCCGCCCAACAACCGGAACGAGAGCCGCCCCAACAACGTGAACCCGAACCGTCCGGAAAACAGAAATGTGACCCCTCCGGAAAACAGGAACGTGAATCCTCCAACGAACACGAACCGTAACCGGCCGGAGAACCGGAATGTTAATCCTCCAAATAACATGAACCGTAACCAGCCGGAGAACCGGAATGTTAATCCTCCAAATAACATGAACCGTAACCAGCCGGACGATAGGAACGTGACTCGTCCGAGCAATCCAAACGAGACGCGCCCGAACGAAGTGAACCGGCCGAACACAGAAAACCAGCCGCGTAATCAGCCGCACAACAATGTCGAGCAAAACCGCAACGTCCGTCCCGAGGCGCCCAGACCTCAGCCACAGCACGAACAACGCGCCGCGCCCCAGGCCCGGCCTCAACCGGAGCGCAAAGCCGAGCCCCAGCAGAAGAAGCCTGAGTCAGACCACCAGCACTAAAACCCTCACGTTGGCGCCGGCTCTCCTCAAGAGAGTCGGCGCTGACCCCCTCGCGGCCAACCGCACCTTCATCTCCCTCGCTTTGAACGAATTTTTTACACCAACAACCGCTTGAATTCGCCAGCCCAGCGCCTAACATGGACACGATGAACTATTTTGCGGGAGTCGGCGGGCTAAGAGGGCCGACGAGCATCGGACTCACGGCCCCGCAACCTCGGCGCGCACAGTGCGGTTCTAGTCGACAGTAGAGGCGAGTAGAAAACGACGTAACTCATTCAAAACAAAGGATAGACGTACTGTCTACTCGGCACTTTTCTAAGAAGAGGTGGCAAAAAAAAGAGCGGTGAGTCACACGGACCGGGAAGCTGCAAATGCTCAGGAGATCACCATGAAACTGTTGGCGCTGGCCGAGAAGCTGGGCTGCGAAGTCGAGGGTGACGCGAACATCGAAATCACCGGCGTCGCGGGAATCGAAGAAGCGCAGCCGGGGGAGCTGACGTTTCTAGTCAACCGCAAGTATCGCTCCGCCCTGGAGACGACGCGCGCTTCCGCGATTCTTGTAGGACGCGATGAGACGCGTCCTCGCATGGCTGCGCTCCGCTCGTCGAATCCGTATCTCGATTTTGCGCGAGCCATCGAGGTGTTTCATCCCGCGCCGCGTTATGGTCCCAGCATTCATCGCACGGCAGTGATCGGCGAGTCCGCAAAAATTGGAGCGGGCGCCCACATAGGGCCTTACTGCTATGTGGCCGAGGACGTCGAGATCGGGGCAAACGCCGTGCTGCATAGTTTCGTCTGCATTTATCGCGGCGCGCGGATTGGCGACGATTTTTTCGCCCACGCCCACGCCTGCGTTCGCGAAGGCTGCCGCATCGGCAATCGCGTGATTCTGCAAAACGGCGTGGTGGTGGGCAGCGACGGATTTGGTTTCGCCCGCGAAGCCAGCGGACGGTGGTACAAAATGCGCCAAGCCGGAATTACGGCGATCGGCGACGACGTGGAAATCCAGGCTCACAGTGCCATCGACCGCGCCACAGTCGGCGAAACTCAGATAAGCCGCGGCACCAAGATCGACAATCTCGTACAGGTTGGCCACGCCTGCAAAGTAGGAGAGGACACGCTGCTGTGCGGCCAGGTTGGCTTGGCGGGCACGACGCACGTCGGCAACCGCGCAATTCTCGCAGGGCAAGTTGGCGCGGCGGGCCACCTGACGATTGGCGATGGCGCGACTCTGACGGCGCAAAGCGGCGTCCCCACCGATGTTCCGCCGGGCGCGGTTTTTTCCGGCTATCCCGCGATGAACAATCTGGACTGGCGCAAATCGGTGGCCGTCTTCAATCATTTGCCCGAATTGCAGAAGGAATTGCGTGAACTACGCGCGGAGGTTGCGCGGTTGCGTAGCGAAGCGTAAGACATTCGCTTTATATTCGCCCTTAGGTGGAACCTGCTATAATCAGCGGAAGTATTGCTCATGAATCCAATCACAAACTCGAAAGAAGTAGCGGCGCTGGGTTTTCCCCTCAACGCGGAGCAACGCGCTGCCGTCGAACATGGCGAAGGTCCGATGCTGGTAATCGCGGGCGCGGGAACCGGAAAGACTCGCGTAATCACCGAGCGGATTCGCCGGTTGCTCGAAAGCGATGCTTCGCTGAGCGGCGAAAATATTTTGGGCCTCACTTTCACGGACAAAGCTGCAGGCGAAATGAAGAGCCGGGTGGTGAAGTCCGCGGGGGAAAGGGCCGAAGGCATCTGGCTCGGCACCTTCCACTCGTTCTGCCTGGAAAAAATTCTGCGTGCGGCGAAACCGGAAATTCAAGCCATCGAGGAAATCGATCATCAGATTTTGCTGCGGCGGAATCTCGCGGAACTCGGATTGGTTATCTTCCGGCGGCTTGCGGAACCCGCGCAGTTCCTGAAAGACTTCGTGGCTTTTTTTTCGCGCTGCCAAGACGAGCTGGTCACTCCGGACGATTACCAGCGATACGTCAGCGGGCTTCGGCGGGCGCACGAAGCGCGGAAGAACGCGATGGAGCCGGACGCGCTGCAAGTAGCGGAAGAGGAACTAGCGAAGCAGGAGGAAGTGGCGCGAGTCTATCGCGTGAGCGAGCGGCTGCTGCTGGAGCGCGACCTCTATACCTTCGGGGCGCAACTGTTGAAGTCGGTGGAATGTTTGCGGACCAATTCCGAACTCCTGGAAAGCCTGCGCAGTCAATACCGCTACATTTTGGTGGACGAATTTCAAGACACGAACATCGCGCAGCTCGAGTTGCTTTGGCTGTTGGCCGGGGAGCGCCGCAATATTCTGGCCGTGGGAGACGACGATCAGGCGATTTACCGCTTCCGGGGCGCATCGTTTGGCAGCTTTACGATTTTTCTGGAGCGGTTTTGCGGCGTGAACGGGAAGCAGGGCGCCGCCGCAAAAGACTTCCTCGTGTCGCTCTCGCAGAATTACCGGTCGACGCAGCGAATCCTACGGGTGGCGGGCGAGGTGATCGACGTGAACGAGCGGTCGCCATTGTTGCCGCCCAAAAAGCTTGTTACCGAAAACGCCCACGGCGAAAAGATTCGCGTGGCTGAATTCGGCGGGTTCGACGAAGAAGGGGAGTGGATAGCCGGAGAAATCGAGCGGCTGCATGAGGCAGGGGCCCCGTGGCGAAGTTTTGCAGTGCTCTACCGTAAGCACCGGCACCGGGGACGACTTGTACAAGCGCTGCGGCGAAGGGGAATTCCCTTTGTGATACGCAAGTCCTCAATCTTATCGAGTACGCTTGTCCGCGACCTGCTTGCGTGGATGCGGCTGATTGCAGTGCCGGCGGATAACGTGGCCTGCGCGCGCGTACTGAGCGCTCCGTATTGGGGACTGGAACCGCGCGACGTTGTGCGTCTGGCTGAACGCGCGGAAAAAAGCCGGCGTCCGCTTTGGGATCAAGTGGAAGCGTCGCAAAGTGAAGCTCCTCTAGACCGCCAGGGTGTCCGCCTGCCGGAGTTGGTGCAGTTCTTCCATCAGTTGAGGCAAACGGCCGCAAAGAAGAGAGCCGTTGAGGTCCTCGACGAACTGATCGCGAACCTAGGCATCGGGGTGCTGATGTCGGCAATCGATCGCCAGCACGTGGAAAAGCTGGTTGCGTTCGTGAAGGAGTGGGAGGGCAAAAGCGAAAAGAGGCAGCTTCGCGACTTCGCCGAGTATCTCGGTTTCTTCTATGAACTCGACGGAGATATCCAACTGGAAGAGGAGCTTTCCGACGACGCGGTGCAGCTCATGACGGTTCACTCCGCCAAGGGCCTCGAATTCCCGCACGTTTTTGTCCTGCGCCTGAGCAACAACGATTTCCCGACGAAGCCGCGGCCGGCTACTTTTGAATTTCCTCCGGAACTCATGAAGGAAGAACAGCCGAAATTTGATTTTCACAAGCAAGAGGAGCGGCGGCTCTTCTATGTGGCGCTGACGCGCGCCCAAAAGCGGCTGACGCTTTCCACGGTCGTCAATCGGTGGAAAAGAGAGTCGCCATTTCTGGTTGATTGTCTGGCGAATCCGAAGATTCAGAAGTTTGACACCGACCAGTGCCAGCCGAAGGTGGAAGTGCCGCCCGTGGAAGAAACCGCGGGGCCTTTGTGGGATTCCGAGGACGCGCCGCCGCTCTTTCGGGTGGCGCGAGAATCCGCCAAGGCGTATTCGCGCGTCGCGCTGTGGGCCAAGGCATACCATCCACCGCAGCCCGAACCGTTGCAATTGAGCGCGTCGCGGATTGATGCTTACGATCGATGTCCGATGAAGTACATGTTTCAGTATGTGTGGAATGTTCGCGGCGGGCCGAACGCGCAGAAAACATTTGGAAACGTGATGCATGCGACGATTGGGGAATTTGTGGGCGAGATGCGCAAGGGCGTAGCTGTTCCCTTCGAGGAAGTGCTGGCGATTTACGAGCGGCAATGGTCGTCAGCCGGTTTTCCGGACGAATACCAGCAAGATGAATATCGCAAGGCGGGCCGCGACCAGCTGGAAGCTTTTCATCGCTCCTGCCACGACGTGCCACCCGACGTTATTTATCAGGAGAAGAGGTTTGAGCTGCCGCTCGACCACGACATCGTTGTGACGGGACGGATGGACCAGGTGAACCGCTTGAGCGCCGACGAAGTAGAGATTGTGGATTACAAAACCGGAAGGCCTCGGGACACAAGACAGGCCGCTGAAAATCTGCAACTGAGCATCTATGCGCTGGCGGCGCGCGAGGTGTTGGGCCTGGAGCCGGCGCGCCTGGTGCTTTACAACCTGACGGAGAATCAGGTGGTCGCGACCACGCGCGACGCAAAAACTCTCGCGGCGGCGAAGGGAAAAATTGCAGAGATAGCTGACCAGATTCGCGCTGGAAATTTTCGCGCGAAGCCCGGTTTTGGATGTGGATATTGTGACTTCAAACCGCTTTGCCCCGAGCATGAACAGCTGATTACGATTCAGCCCGCAGTGAGCGCATCGCGGTAGTTGCCGTGAGGTTGCTAATCTAGGTTACATTCATGAGAGGTTCCTTCGACTCACGCGCCACAAAATAAAAAAGCGGGGCAATCGTTTGCCGATTGCCCCGCCTTCATTTTCGCCAGACTTTTTGATTCAAAGCCTGGAGTGGATTCCGCGCATTTACTTACCGGAACTTTCTCCGCAGGACGGAACCGAATTTAAATTCGGGAGCCAGTCCCGCTTCGTTCATCTATAGAAGCAGGAGCGGATGAAGTCAAGGAGAAAAACTTCGGCGCGATTGCCGTTTTGAGAATATTCGCGGCTAGTGACCGGCGCTGATGGCGCTCAAATAAAATCCGCGGCGAGTCTCGACGTTCAAACCGGGCCGCTCAACGCGCACTTCGATCTCATGGAAGTCCTGACCCTTGGGAATATTCTCCGGCGAAAACGTGAGCGTGTATTGATTACGCGCTTGTTCGGTGACATCGGAATAAAGGCGCTCGAGCTCGGGCTGCTTGGATGCGTAGAAGGTGTCGCCGCCGCTATTCAACGCGTATTTTTCGAGTTCCGAAGCTCCCCGCTGAATAAGAGCCTTACCGATGGGCAGCGAATGCGTCACGGAAATGGAATACACTGCAACATCGTTGGCAAGGAGGGAGTGGAGCGTCTCGTCGAAAGTGTGCTCGTTCTTCGCGTTAGTGCCGTCGGAGATCAGAAAGATGATTTTGCGGCGGTCACGGCCGCGATCCTTGAGCATATTCGACCGCCGCGAAGACGGCATCATCCAGAGCATTGTCGTTCTTGTATCGCTTCGAGCCGTGTTCGGGGACGCCGCGTCGCCGTGTCCACCGGCTGATGGCCGTTCATCATGGGGCCGGCTGTGGTCGGATCGGCAATCACCTGGCTATTGTGGGATTCGAGATCGAGGCGCTGGAGTTGCGTGAACAAGTGATCATTGTTGAAAGAAAAATCAGCGACGGTCTGGGGAAACTCGTCGTAAGTTACCACGGCGACTTCATCAGGTGGTCCGAAGCCGGCAGAGATGGCCGTAAGGCTCTTTTGAACCTGCAAGGCTTGCCGCTGATCGAGATCGTTGTCGATAAGAACGACGGCCGAAAGGGGCACCGGTTCGGAGGAGAACTGGCGAATCTTCTGTTCCACATTATCAGAGAAAACTCGGAAGTCATTCTTTTGAAGATCTCCGACCAATTGGCCGCGACTATCTTTTACAGTAACAGGAACGATCACGGTGTATGTTGGAACAATGATGCGCGGCGGATTCTGCTGCCGCGCCGGGGCGGTTGGAGCTGGAGCGCCGGGGGCAGCCGGACGCTGCGCCTGCGGCCACGCTTGGCCCGTAGGGCCGAGCAACAGGAGCATACCTAGAAGTGAAAGTCTTCGCGTCATCTGTAAGTCTCGTTTCTCCGCAGTCTAGACTGCGAGAGTTCGCCGGGGACCTGGGGGCGGGGGCTTGGGCCGGAACATCCGTAAGCGCGTACCGCGCATCGTATCAGTCTGTTCCCGTCCTCGGAGGAATTATACAATGCGGCTGACCAGCATCGCGGCGGGTATTCTTGTTTTGGCAGCCAGCGCGTATCCGCTGGCGAGACCGAGCGCGTCGCGCGCATCCGCGCTGGGCCGCAGCGCGTTTCAAGAGTCAGGCCCGCGAGGGCCGCTGATCGACCCTTCCCGACCCAGCCAAGACTCGCAGAGTCCACAGCAGCAGGAACCTCCGCAATCGTCCGCGCCTCTTCAAGTGCAAACGACGGTAGTGGACGTGTTCACAACGGTTCGCGACAGGCACAACGGAATTGTTTCCGACCTGACGAAGAACGACTTCAAAGTTTTTGAAGATGGAGTGGAGCAGAAAATCTCCTATTTCACGAAGGAAGTAGATCTGCCGCTTTCGCTCGCACTTTTGATGGATACCAGCGGGAGCATGCAGGAAATCTTGAACGCCGAAAAGGAAGCTGCGTCGAACTTCGTCGAGGAGGTGATGCATAAGAAGGACGAAGCGATTGTGATGAGCTTCGATACCGACGTGAACCTGCTGGCGGATTTCAGCGAGGATCCGCGGGTACTTCAGCACGCCATCCGGCGGGCGGAAATCAATGTGGATGCCAGCGGCATCGGCGGCACCGGAGGTACCGTGCCGTCACGTGGAGGCGGCACGAATCTCTATGACGCGGTTTATCTGGCGGCGCACGACGAACTGACTTCCGAAGCGGGACGCAAAGCCATCATCCTGCTGACGGACGCGGAGGATACCGGAAGCAAGTTGAGCGAGAACGACGCAATCGAGTCCGCGCAGCGCGCCGACGCGGTGCTCCATTTCATTCTGATCACGGATCCCGATGCCACGGAAGGCTACGGGCCGGGCGTGGCCTCAAGGATGGCGCACGAGACCGGTGGGCGTGTGATCAGCGTGCGCAATGACGAGGGACTTCGGAAAGCCTTCGACACGATCGCCGAAGAACTCCGATCGCAGTACGTGATCGGCTATTATCCGGCGAACACGAAGCATGACGGGACATTTCGAAAGATACGGGTGGACGTGGATCGCGCCGACCTAAAGATCCTGGCTCGCAAAGGATATTACGCGCCATCCAGATAGCGTATGGTAGGGGAACCTGCGCTGTTAAAAACGGCGGCGGTACAGTGAACTTAGTCGAGGTTCCGACTCTTTCAGCAATTCCTCCAGATATTGTTTCCATGCTGCCGCATGCGTGTGCGTCCCGTGGCCGTAGGTCTGGTCGCTGATCGGCAGCAGCACAAACGTTCCGTTCTTGATTCGCTTCACTTCCTCTCTCGGCAATGCCCAACTCCGGCGGATTGATGAAGTCGTCCGCTGAATTAACCCACATCACGGGAGCCACGATTTTCTCGAGGTCGCCCGAAGGATCGTAGGTCCGCGACGCATCTAATTGGTACAAAACGTCGTTCGCATCGAGGTCTTTCACTCCGCGTCTCGTAGGCTTTCTCCAGGTATTCATCGGCGGCATCTCGCGTGGGCAGCGTTTTCTGCATCTGCAGCGGCGCGCTTCCAGCAACTGTCAGAATATCGATCCAGCTTCGCAGCGCTTGTTGCGGCTCAGCGGTGTAGTCGCCGCCGTTCCATTCGGGATCCTCTTCGATCGCATCCATGGCCATCTTGCGCCACAAGCGATTCCTGCCGGCGATCTGCACGGGCAGGCAGGCCAGCGGCATCAGCGCGTCCATGAAGTCCGGGTACGTCTCGCCCCAGACAAAGGAATGCATGCAACCCATCGAAGTCCCAGTCACAAGGCGCAAATGGTTTAGACCCAGCCCCTTTGTCAGGAGCAGGTACTGCGCGGCCACCATATCGTCGTAATCATAATGCGGAAAATGCGCGTGGAGGCCGTCACTCGGCTTGGAGGATTTTCCGTGCCCGATTCCGTCGGGAAGAATGATGAAATACTTGTTCGTGTCTAGAAGCTGTCCCGGTCCGAATAGTTCGCCCGCATAAATCGGCTGCAAGAATCCGCGACCCGAGCCGCCGGTCCCGTGCAAAATCAGCACGGCGTTCGGTCACACGCCCCTGCTCGTCGCGGACCGGCTTTCCGAGCGTGGTGTAATGCAGGCGGAGTTCGGGCAACGTCTCTCCCGAGCGGAAGACGAAATTTTTCGCGACGTAGTCACCTTCCGTCGGCGTGGCCTGCTGCGCAATTAGCCCCTCGCTTCCCGCGAATACACAAATCGTAAGGATCAGCATAACCCTCGG
>CAWFLZ010000009.1:0-253963 GCA_963816705.1 uncultured Acidobacteriaceae bacterium | reverse complement strand
CAATACAAGGGCACGACCATGCCTGAGCGCACCGACCGCTTCTCCATGAAATGGGATGGTGAGTGGCACATCACGGTGGAAGTCTTCCGCGATCTGGGACTAGCCTTTGCGGCGGTTTTGGTCTTGATCTACGTGCTCGTCGTGGGTTGGTTCCGGTCGTTCGTGACTCCGCTGGTCATCATGGCACCGATTCCGCTGACGCTGGTTGGCATTCTCCCGGCGCACGCCTTGATGGGGGCATTCTTCACCGCGACCTCGATGATTGGCTTCATCGCTGGAGCCGGCATTATCGTTCGCAATTCCATCATTCTCGTGGATTTCATCGAATTACGCCGCTCCCAGGGAATGTCGCTGGAGGACGCCGTCGTCGATGCGGGCGCAGTGCGCTTCCGCCCAATGCTGCTCACCGCAGCCGCCGTCGTAGTGGGAGCGAGCGTGATCCTGTTCGATCCGATTTTTCAGGGCTTGGCTCTGTCATTGATGGCGGGAGAAGTCGCGTCTACCGTTCTATCGCGAATGGCGGTGCCGGTTCTTTACTACCTCTCTCAGAGGGGACACTCGTTTCCACCGAGGCATCCCCATACGCCGGAAAATGTCGCTGAATGCGAAACACCGCAATGCGAAATTGCGTAGGACCAATTTGTTTTGAAGGAGAACTGCTATGACTGTAGAACGCACACTTCGTTTGATCGCTGGCAGCTTTATTCTGTTGTCCCTGGCACTTGGGCACTACGTAAGCCCGTACTGGTACCTGTTCACCGCTTTTGTTGGCCTGAATCTGTTTCAGTCTGGATTTACCGACTGGTGCCCGATGATGACCTTCCTACGTAAACTTGGAGTCGGCAGATAGGAGAAAGTGAACATGCCCAATTGGGTCTGGGGAGTGGCATTCCTTGTCGGCTATGTGGTCTTGGTGCAATGGCTATTGCCAAGACTTGGTGTTCCCACCTGAAGGAGCCAAGGTTGCGCCGAGTCTCGGCGTAAGATCGTTCCGAGAAACACAGATTCCGAAGAACCATGACAACAATAGTGCAGGTTGAATTTCGCGAGAGCTTGTTGTCCATCCGTGACGAGATCCTCCAATCGCTCGGACATCCCGTAACCTCTGCTCTCGGCTTGCGCGCAGCGCGAAATCTCGATCTCTCGCATGAATCAGTGGGCGTCGTCCTGATCCGGCACGGCGCGCCATGGGAAGAACGATGCAACCTCGCCGCTCATTTCCGAGAGATGCTCCCCGGAGTTCCCATTGTGGCCTCCCTTCGCCAGCGAGATAAAGATGTCAGCGGAGCGGATTACAACTGCCCTGCAGATAATCCGCCTCTGTGGGTGCGAACAGTCAGACAGGCACTTGCTGGAATCGAGTAACAACTTCTTCAGCCGAATCTGGCAAGGTCATCGAAATTCTAGTTGACAAAGAGTTATATTTCTGCAACTATCGAAATATGCCAACAGCAACCAGCAAGAAAAGCACGGAGCAGGTGGCAAAGTACGCCGACATGCTTTCCGCCATGGGCACCGAACCACGCCTTCGAATCATGCAATTGCTGCTGTCCGCGCATCCCGACGGTTTGGTCGTAGGCGACATCCAGTCGGAGCTTGACATTCCGAATTCCACCCTTTCGCACCATCTAGACAAATTAAGGAACGAAGAGCTTGTGAACGTACGCCGCGAAAGCACTTTTTTGCGGTACACGGCCAACACGGAAGCACTCCAGGAACTTCTGCAATTCCTCTACGCCGAATGCTGCACTCGAAATAAGGCAGTCAAACCCCAAGATATCGTCCAGCTTTGTAAATAGGAGAAGCAATCATGAGCGCCACCGACATTAAAGAAGTCGTCAAAGAAAAGTATGGCCAGGCAGCCTTGCGCGTGAAGACTGGTGGTAGTAACTGCTGCGGAGCGACCGCGGCAAGCGGTTTGGGCTGCGACCCAATCACGTCCAATCTGTATGACTCTTCCCAATCGGGACAAGTCCCTGAAGAGGCCATGCTGGCCTCGTTAGGGTGTGGAAACCCGACCGCGCTGGCAAAGTTGAGTCTGGGAGAGGTCGTTCTCGATCTCGGCTCGGGCGGTGGCATAGATGTTCTGCTTTCGGCAAAGCGGGTTGGGCCCACTGGCAAGGCTTACGGTCTCGATATGACGGACGAGATGCTCGCGCTTGCTAATGAGAATAAACGCAAAGCGGGCGCCGAGAATGTGGAGTTCCTGAAAGGCGAGATCGAGCATATTCCTCTGCCGGACAATTCGGTGGACGTGATTATCTCGAATTGTGTGATCAACCTGTCCGCGGACAAAGACCGTGTCTTGCGGGAAGCCTTTCGCGTGCTGAAGCCGGGAGGCCGGTTTGCGGTTTCCGATGTTGTGACCCGAGGCGAAATCACACCCGAAATCCGCCAAAGCGTGCTTCTGTGGGTCGGCTGCGTGGCGGGTGCTCTTGGAGATGACGAATATCGTAGCAAGCTCTCTGCCGCAGGTTTTGAGCAAATTGAGATCGAGCCGACGCGGGTCTATCGCGCAGAAGATGCGCGCGACTTTCTAGCCGCTGCTGGCGTCGATGCCGACGCCATTGCACCGCAGATAGATGGCAAGTTCTTGAGCGCTTTTGTTCGGGCCGTCAAACCGGCAAGCGTCGGAGCGAGGACATGTTGCGGACCAACCTGCTGTAACTAGGAGAGAGCACCTATGCAAGGACAGTACAATGTTCTATTCCTGTGCACGGGCAATTCCGCACGCTCGATCATGGCGGAGGCCATTCTGAACTTTAAAGGCCGGCCCAATTTCACCGGCCACAGCGCGGGAAGTCATCCGTCTGGAAAGGTGCGCCCCGAGGCCTTGAAGCAGCTCGAAACGGCGCATATCCCGACTAGTGGTTTGCGCAGCAAAGCGTGGGACGAATTTTCTTTTCCCGGCTCTCCTAAGCTCGACTTCGTCTTTACCGTTTGCGACAACGCCGCGAAAGAGGTCTGCCCTGTTTGGCCCGGGCAACCGATGACAGCCCATTGGGGGGTTCCGGATCCGGCGGCAGTTCAGGGAAGCGAAGCGGAGGTGGAACGGGCGTTTCGCGAGGCGTTCCTTACCCTGGATCGCAGGATCAGCCTGTTTCTCTGTCTTCCACTGAAGGCTCTCGACGGGCTCGCACTCAAAAAAGAGCTCGACAATATTGGGCACACGATGACGCCTGTCACCCACGAGTAACAGCGTTTCCACCAACGTGTGCTCCGAGCAGCATACCGCGCAATAGGACTCAATCATGAAGGCAACTAGTCGCCTCAGTTTTCTCGACCGCTATCTGACCGCCTGGATATTCGCCGCCATGTTTGGGGGCGTGGTATTGGGTTGGCTTGTGCCCGGAGTCGTGCCTTTCCTTAACCGCTTCAACGTTGGCACGACTTCCATTCCGATTGCGGCAGGACTGATTCTGATGATGTACCCACCGTTCACGAAGGTGCGGTATGAGGAACTCCATGAGGTCTTTCGCAACAAGCGTGTGCTGGGGCTTTCACTGGTGCAGAACTGGGTCGTAGGGCCAATTCTGATGTTTATTCTGGCGATTGTATTCCTACGCGGATATCCCGAGTACATGGCCGGCCTTATCATGATCGGCCTCGCACGCTGCATCGCTATGGTGATCGTCTGGAATGAGCTAGCCAAAGGCGATACAGAATACGCGGCCGGCCTAGTCGCTTTCAATTCGCTTTTTCAGGTGTTTTTCTACTCCCTCTACGCGTGGGTTTTTATTACCGTTCTCCCCGCCAAGCTCGGGCTCCGCAGTGCAATCGTCAATGTGTCCATCGCGGAGATTGCAAAGAGTGTCTTCATCTACTTGGGAATTCCGTTTCTCGCCGGATTTTTGACTCGCACTGCTTTGGTTCGAGCCAAAGGGAGCGATTGGTACAACCGCAACTTCGTCCCACGCGTGAGCCCGCTGACGTTGATCGCGCTGCTGTTCACAATTGTGGTGATGTTTTCCCTTAAAGGTGGGTACATTGTCCGCCTGCCCTTGGACGTCCTGCGCATCGCTGTGCCCCTACTGATTTACTTCGTGTTGATGTTCTTGGTGTCTTTTTACATGGGCAAGAAAGTGGGCGCGGATTATTCCAAGACTACGACCCTGGCCTTTACGGCAGCGTCCAACAATTTTGAACTGGCGATCGCGGTTGCAGTGTCGGTATTTGGCATCAATTCAGGAGCCGCATTCGCGGCGGTGATCGGTCCGCTGGTCGAGGTGCCCGTGATGGTCGGCCTCGTGAACGTGGCTTTCTACTTTCAACGCCACTATTTCCCTAATCCGCAACTCGCAGCGATCCAGCCGATTCCGACGAACTAACACGGCCCCGTGTTTGAGCCTCAGTGATCACTTCAAAAACGGCCAACAGTTATCACTTCAAAACCGGCCAACGGAAGTGGCCGTCCAGGACTGAGAATGTTCTATCCTGCCGCCTCCCGTGGTGGCAAGTCGGTTTTGGTGCGCCAGCTCCGAGGGCCGCATTTGAGCACGTGGCCGTGGTGCAATAAGCGGTCGAGCATGGCGCTCACTGCGGCCGCATCGCCCAACAGTTTGCCCCAGTCTTCCACCGGGCGATTCGAGGTCAGCATGGTGCTGGCGCGCTCGTAGCGGCGCATGATGATTTCCAGCAGTTCTTCAGCGGCGGTGAGCGGCAGCTTGCGCATGCCGAGATCGTCGATGATCAGCAAGGGTACGGTCACCAAGAACTCCATGTGCTCTTTGCGGGTGCCGTCGAGCGTGGCTTCGGCGAGATCATCGAGCAAGGCGTGGGTCTCGCGATAGAGCACGCGGTATCCCTGTTGGATGGCGGCTTGGCCGATGGCTTGTGCGAGGTGACTCTTGCCGGTGCCGGGTGGGCCGAGAAACAGGGCGTCTTCGTGGCGCGAGATGAAGGTGCCGGTGGAGAGATCGAAGACCAGGCCGCGATTCATCTTCTTGTTGAAAGCGAAGTCGAAGTTGTCGAGAGTCTTCTGGGAGTCGCGGAACTGAGCTTGTTTTTTCCGCCGCTCCAGCAGGCGCTCGCCACGCAAGGCAAGTTCGTCGGAGACCAGGCACGACAGCAGGTCGATGGGGGCGAGCGGTTCGGCCTGGGCCTGGCGCAGACGGGTCTCTAGCACGGCGGCCATTCCGCCCAGGCGAAGTTGTTTGAGCGCACGATCGAGTTCGATCAGATTCATTCTTCTACCTCCTTAGTTTTGTAGTTGATGAAGTCGCGGTACTGCACCAGCTCGCGGATCAATGGATCGACTTGCTGCAAACTGAGTGGGGCTTGCGGGCAGCGCTCCAGATAGCGGCGGACGAAGCGATATTCCTGCACTCCCATGTCGAGCGCAGCGGCGCAGGCTTCATCGACCGCCGCGGTGCCGTACTTCTTGGCTAGGGAGAGAACGCCGAGAATGCGGCGCACACCGACCTCGCCTTGCTGGTGGTGGATGGCATCGCAGAGCGCACCGATGTGCGACCCAGCACGACCGGCTCGCCACAGCAGTTGGGAGGTGCGCAGTGGTGTTCGCTTGGGGTGGTCATCTTCTTTAATGCGATACCAACCGCGCTTCTGGCGCACGTGTTCGCGCAGCAGTTGGCCGGTTTTAGGATCGAGCAGACGAACATACAGCTCATCCCATTGCACGCGCAGCACGCGCCCGATCCAGCCTGGCGGTGCGCCGTAGTAGGCGGCTTCGACCTCGACGCAACCATCCAGATGCACGATGCGCTCACCGTACTGGTAATAGCGGAACGGCTCCAGCGGCAGTGGCAGCAACGTGGGTTTCTCTTCCGCAAACATGGCGGCGACCTGCCGTTTGGTGGTGCCGTGGATGCGCGTGTCGGCCCAGCGTTGTTCCCAGTGATCGAGGTAGGCTTGGGCTTCTTCCAGAGTCTCGAAGCGCAAGCCTTTCAGCGGTGTCTTCTGCGCATGACCGACGCCGGATTCGACTTTGCCTTTGCGATCCGGATCTTGGATCCGGCACGGCATGGCGACTGCGCCGTAGTGCGCGAGCACGTCGCGATAGAGAGGATTGAGAGCGGGATCGTAAATGTCGGGGACAAGCACGCCCTCGCGCAGATTGTCGAGCACGACGATGCGGGTGGCGCCGGCCAGCCGGCGAAAGGCGCGTTCGTGCAGTTCGGCCCAGATGCGCGAACTGGAGCGGAAGGTAAGCAGACGAACCGACTTGCGGCTGCAGCCGAGCGTCATCACGAACAGCCGAGTGCGCCGGTACTTGCGGCTCTCGGGATCGCGCACCATGGGGCCGGTGCCGTAATCGACTTGCGCCTCCTGGCCGGCCGCGGTGACGATCACGACGCGGGCTTCGGGGGTTTGCGTTCCGCGCCGCTTGCGCACGAAGCGTTGCACGCTTTGGTAGCTGCTGGCGAAGCCGTACTCGGAAACCAAATCCTGCCAGATCGCCATGGCATTGCGGCCGCGGCTGATCCCCAAGTCGATGGCTTCCCGGTACGGCTCGCAGGCACTGGGGCCGGGGACCACGGCAGAGTCGGTGATCACCTCGTTCTCGTTGGCCGGTTTTGAAGTTGCTCTTGCTTTTCCCTTAGTAGAAAGGTTTTTGGGGTTGGGGTTGCAGTTAGGGTCGAGGGGATCGGGAATCACCGGAATGGCCGATTTTGCCGCACCGGAGTCGGTGATCACTTCGTTGGCCGGTTTTGGTTCGCACCGCCCCCAGCCACTGGGCGGACGCACCGCAATCCCCGCCGCTTTCAGGTAGGCGCTGGCGGTTTCCCGACGGACATGGGTCGCTTGCTGGATGCGCCGCAGCGACCAGCCCAGCCGTCCCAGAGCTAAGACTTGTTGTTTCTTCTCTTCGTTCAAGACATTGGCCATGCCCACGGAGCCTACAAGCCTCCGCGGGATTCAATGTCCCGGACGCTACTCTCGTTGGCCGGTTTTCAGGTGATAATCAGTGGCCGGTTTTGGGTGATCGCTGAGGTTTGAGCGCACCAGGCTTGCACTCCGAAGGATCTGCCTATTCAGGTTCCTGACAACGAGAAACCTGAATGAAGAAGTTGCCGTTGTGGCCATTTTCGACATTTCAGACCATCGTAGAATCAATAAGTTCCGAGGAATCAGTGACCGACTGGGAAACAAATCCACCCCCCGCAATTCTGGAGGTCCTTAAATGTTTTACTAAAGATGATTTTCTCCTGGCCACCGCGATCCAAATGAGTAAGACGCTTGTGTCTTTTTTGTGTCCTTCCAATCGGTTGTTCGATTCGATCGTGGAGGACTTCATCAAACGAATCCAACGGATAATCAGTGGCTGACTGGCCGCTCATTCCGAACCGCCTCGTCCGCCGGTTTGGCTGCGGCAGGATGCCATACCCGCCTAATCATTGCCAACCGTCAGCGTTCAACGTTGGCGGCTGAGTATCGCGCTACAATGCGCGGAAAGTAGCCACGTTTGATTTCTTGATGCCTTTGGCGATATTGCGGGCCAGGTTGTGAGTAGCGCGCAAATTGCTGCCGAAAAACCGAACGTTGCCATTCACTTTGCAGTCAAGAACGGTCTCGCCGTTGCGAGTGAGGAGCTGACTCCGAACCATTAACTTCGTGGCGCCGCTCACGGTGGTTACCGCACGCCGCGTTTCGCTTCCAGGCGTATATTTCACGACGGTCGTTTTCAGGATGAGCAAGTTCGGAACATCGTACGCGTTACGGTCGCCCTCGCGCAGAACCGCTTTGAACTTCTTTGTCTTGTTCAGCTCTTCCAAAAGGTTTTCGTAGATCGCGAGTTGGAACGAAGGTGCGAGGTCCAGACCGGCGGAGTCAACCTTTTTCACCTGCACTGTCCATTGCGGGCCGGAGCCAATGCTTGCGCCAGAGGATTTCAAGGTTGCAGTTTGGCTCAGTAGATGGCCGGGAAGCGCAATCGCCACGATCGCTGCAACGCAAATGAACGACAGTTTCCGTTTACTTGTTTTCACTTTGAACCTCCTCAGTGCTTTGTTTTGTTGGTTGTTCGTCGCCAGAATCGAGAGATACCCCCCGAGCGAGCAGTTCATCTTTTAACAATTTGCCTTGTCCTTTCTCTAGCTGGAAAATCGCGCCGTGAACTGCTCCCTCACTATCTGCATATTCCAGGGTTACGGTGTCGTACTTTTTGTGGGCGAAGAGGCTGACGACGCGGCCGCTTCCGTAGGGAGCTGCTGCCTTGCCAACCTTCATCGGCAACCCGCCGACTTGCTTGCTTTCCTCCCCGAGAAACAAATCCCGGATTGAAGCCGTGCTTACCTGTGCGGCCGGCTTGCCCTTCTGCTCAAATTGCAGCACATTGCCTTGAATTGACAGGGTTCCGTTGCAGTTGTGCTTCGTGTTCGTCCAACCGAGGAGATGAGTAACTTGAACGCTGAATGCGTTCGCGTTTACCGGGGGTGCAGTGCCCTGTGCAAATGCGCCAAGGTTGCAGCACAACAATAGCGCGCAGAGACTGAGGATTGTGTGCGCGGCGAGCGAGCCGCTCTGGTTTTTTCTAAGGGCAAACAGACGATTCATTATTCCTCCAAGCCCAGCTCAATCTCTGAGTCGAGCGGTAGCTTTGCGAAAGTCTTTGAACATTGATGTCCCGCAGCTATTTCGAAGCTTTAGGCTCTGCAGCGGGTTTTTGGGTTTCTATGGGTACCTGCAACGAGCGGCCCAACATGTCGTTGTAAGTGATTGTGTTTTTTCCGACGAGTACGAGCATCTCGCGCCCCTCTATGTATTTCGGGGGAAGGTCTCCCAAGGGCGGCGTGTAAAGTACCACATAAATTGTGTCAGCGATTTTGACGGAAACGTCGTAGCTGGCAACATCGGACTCACCATGTTCTGCAGCCCGATGCTCTTCGACCTCAAGAATGGTGGCGACCTGATACTTCGAAGTGGACTGGCACAGAGCCGGAAAACTCAGCAGGCACAGAGCGACTACACCTATTAGCATTCGCACGACGGACTCCTCTCATTCGTTTTTTGCCGGCTGGCAATCCCACCTCAGGAACGACTGCCAAGAGCAGACACTGAACACATCGAATGGATGGCAATCACCATGCCAATTGGATAAACGTGAGGTAGAGTCTTGAACTTGGTTGAGTTTTCATGTCTTTGGATTGCGTCGGTCTGAAAGTTTGACTACAACTCAAGCGCCAAGTTCAGCCCACATCTGGGCAAATGCCTGATCTGGGGCAGGACATCACACTCGATATCAGGATTCACGCTCGGGAACCTCTTCGTTATCGGCTCTTATTCGCGATTCACGCATTGGCATTGAGCTTGCACTCTGGTGACTGAGCGAGGTGGCAGCCAGTTCACGTTCGAAACGGACTCCGCAGCCAACTACTTAAGGGCGACTGAGAGCCGAAAACCCGCGGCACATCTCCGTTATTGTGGACGCTGTTCTGCCCCTCGCAATTTTCCAGGATCTATGGACAGGAGAGTGACTATGAGCACCTTTGGCGCAGTGCCTGGTGAATCGAACGCGCAGATCATTTCGTCAATCATCAACTTGATCTGCCCGCTATGTGGGGGAAGGATGTCGGAATTCCAATGCGAAGGCAGATGCTGCAGAAACTGGCTTGCCGAATGGGAATGGGCAAGTCATGCGACGAGACGACCTAAGTCCAGGTCGCCAAAGCCGCGGTAACGAACTGGTTTTGATGCTCAAGCTGCATTCATGGCACAGGAAGCTGCGGAGAGAATCCCTTGCGACTCGGAACTTTCTGCCGATGATGCAGTCCTTCGACTCCATTTGTCTCGCGCAGCGCGGGACAAATTACGCTAGCAACGAGAGTGAACTGTCGACACCGTCGTGGCGGGCGTGTAATCGCAGATGAGAACAGTCAAGTCATCGTTCTGCTTCGGCGACCATTGCCGGACAGAAGAGATAATTGAATCGGCCGTCATTGCAGGGGACAGCCTTCTGGTCTTTGTGAGCAGATCGTAGAGTGCATCTTCTCCGAAGAATTCTCCCGCAGGGTTGGAGGCCTCCAAAATGCCGTCGGTATACATCACGATTCGATCTCCCTCTTCGAGCTTGTGGACAGCGGTCGAGTAGGACGCGGCACCAAACACAGCGAGCATTAACCCATTCTCTTCAATCTCTCGGACGTATCCATTCCTCACAAGCAAAAGTGGCGGGTGGCCTGCCGCCGAATATCGCAGTTCTTTCAATTCCGAGTTCAGGTGGACGTAAGCTGCCGTGACGAACTGGTTCTGGGTGTTGCCCAACAAAGCCCCATTCATTGCCGAGAGGAAGCTGGAGGGATCGGCTGCAACCGCGCGTTGCGAAGCTGCGGCGAGTTTGACCATCGAGGCAATCAGAGCAGCGGGGACGCCGTGGCCCGAAACGTCAGCTATCAACATCCCGACGTGGTGGTCGTCAGCGATGATGTAGTCGTAGAAGTCGCCCGCCACCGAAGTCATAGGCACATACCTGGCGGCTACCTGGAAATTCGCTGACTCAGGAAATTCGCCCGGCAGGATGGACAACTGAATACGATGAGCTACTTCCAATTCGTTTTGAATTTCTCTTAGCTGTTCATCCCGCCGCAGAGTGCTGTGCGTTGCAACGTAGCCCAGGGTGCCGAGAAAGACGGCAAATCCGAAAGGCTCCAGTAAGGGCAAGGAAGGGGAGAAGAATTTCGCAAGATTCTGCCACACAACGAAGGCGACAAAGATGAACAAGCCGCAGCGTAGTACGATTAAATCGCCAGCTTCAAGACCTCTCTTCTCGGCAGAACCTTTCGCCATGAAGCGGATGAGAAAGAACCCCGAGGCGACAACGACGGCGACGCTGTTAATTCGCTCATAAAGGGCGGCATCGCCAAAGAGGAATGTGGCGACAGCCAGCACGAAACCGAGAGCGACCATGGCATACGCGACAGCTCGTTCGAAACGTCTTGGCAGTCCCAAGGAGACGAAAAAGAGAAACGCAGGAATCAGGAGGACATAATTCACCGCTCCGCGCATCCGGAGATAGAAGATGGAGCCCTGCTCCGCGATTGCTAGCAGCGATGAGCAGATCCAGAGGCGGAGCCCGTATAAGGCTGCAAACAGTGCGAAGAAAACCAGGAGCGAGTCGCGCTTGCGGCGATGAATGGCGAAAGCAGCGGAGACGATGCCGACAGCGGCAAAGGCCGCGCCTAAAAACAGGTAGGGAGCATCGTGCCGGAATGCGTTCAAGATCTCGTCAGCGCTCATATCAGACCTTCCCCGCCAAAGCAGAACTCTCCATGCCTGATTCCATCCAAGCAGTAAGGCACGCCGGTTGCCGAACGTGCCCCTACCAGTAAGTACGTACGCCCTGTTGTAGATCTGCAAGGGAAACGGACTCGTTTGAAAAAGTGGGTGACCGCCGAATGGCAGGCGGACCTCATCCGGTCAAGGTTGGAGTCCTATCCCAGCGCCTGCGAGTACGGTGCCTGCGGCTTCAAATGCGGAAACAGTTGCAATCGACACGATGCAGATTGATTGGAAGGCGACGTGCTTCCGTTCATGGGACGACAGACATTGCATGCAAAACGTAAAGACGTCAATCGAAAGTGATGAGGGCATGAATCTGGCTCCAGGCAAGACTTCATCTCGACAAATGCAGCATGTGCTTTCCAATGGACTGCCGCCTCTTTACCGGCGCGCTTATAGACTCTTGGGAAACAAAGCAGATGCCGAGGATGTGGTGCAAGACGCGCTATTGGCAGCTTACAAAAACATGAGTCAATTCAGGGGCGATGCGCAAATTTCAACCTGGCTGACAACGATTGTTATCAACTGCGCAAGAATGCATTTGCGCAAGCGGTCACGCTATATCCACGTATCCCTGGATTCGCGTATCGGAGAAGAGCGGAAATATTCGCTGTCCGACACTTTGGTGGATCACCGGCCAAGTCCCGAGGATGAGTGCCACAGGGCTTGGGCGAACGCGCGCTTAATAGAGTCAGCGGCAAGACTGTCGCCGACTCTCCGGAAAGCGTTTCATTTGCGCTATGTGGATCATCTTTCCGTTGACGAAGCAGCGCGCGCGCTGAGAGTTCCGATCGGAACGGTGAAAGCGCAAACAGCTCGGGCGCGCGCGAAAGTGTTGAAATCGATACGAGGAATACCTCACGAGCCGGTTCCTGACCCGATAAGGTCAAGATCTAAGCGCAGCTGACCACACCTGCCCGTATTTGGGCGTGCCGCGCCCCGATAGTGTCTCCCTGGTTCATTTCAGTATCCCGCTCCTGCGCAACTCTTTGAGTCTCTTGCGATTAACGCTTGGCCGCTAATGGCCATGCTCGTGCCATTTAACAGTGCGAGTTGGTCTGGACGGCGATTTTCGTCCTGAAGAACGCGAAAATTGCGTGCAGGCGGAACCTGGTTGGCAGATACTTGGAAACGCAAAATGGGCGCCCCAGCGACGGCCAGTTTCAGCGTTCCCGACCACGTCGCATTGTGCATAACTAGTGCCGCACGTTTGAGCGAGCATCGAGGAGAGCTCAGGTGTCATGACTATCACCGAGGATCGATATCGAATGCTGCTAGGCGCCTCCAGCGCCCTAGCCGATCAGCCGACGGTAAAGGCCGTCCTGCAAAGCCTGCGAGGTGTTCTGTCGAGCACGTCCAGGTTGCATGGGGCTGAACTCTGTCTCCTGAGCGATGACGGCGAGAGCTTATTCACCTTCGAATTTGATCGCGACGCGGACGCACCCGCCATTAAGCGTGGATCCAAGTTGCGGCGGGTTGGTGTGGTGGCGAAAGCGCTAGACGAACAGAAGCCGGTGTTTGTCCCGGACCTGTCGCCGGTATTGTTGGAACACCCTGACATGGCTCCTTTTGCAGCGGAAGTTGCCGGACGCAGCACCTATTTGTTCCCAGTATCAACCGCGCATAAACGCTACGGAATTCTGTCAACACCGAAGTTGAAGGGCCAGCAATTTGCGCCCGAAGACGTGGAAATGCTCAGTGCCATGGCTTCGCAGGTTGCGATCGCGCTGGAGTGCGCCTTGGCACGGGATCGGGCGGAGCAGTATCAACGTGAACTCGCGAGCGAGCGCGACCGCCTTCGCCTGGTGCTTGAAATCAACAATCACGTCTCGAAGTTGGATATCGATGACGTCCTCCGGTCGGCATCGATGTCGATTCGCAGGTATTTCGGGTGTGAATCCATTTCCGTCTGGGTGCTTACCGAAGATAGTTGCCAGTTGCAAAAAGTGCTGCACGATTTTCCTGGTGAGAAAGGATCGATGGCGGCGGTCGCCTCCGCAGACATGAGCGCGGCGGAGTTGGACTTCGAGAAGCTGCGTCAGCGCAAGGCGGAAATCTGGTCAGTCAAGGACCTTGAAAAACTGCCTGCCGCTCTGCGAGAACCGTTGAAGGCCGAATCGATACAGTCCGTAGCTTTAGTTTGCCTGGCTACTGAAAATAAGCCACTGGGCGTGCTTTCGATGGGCAGCCGAAAAGCAGATGCCTTCGGACAGGAGGATCTGGATCTTCTGTCGGAGATTGGAATCCAGATATCGCTCGCACTGGATAATGCGTTAGCGTATGGGCGCCTGCACGCGTCAGCCGCTCGTTTGGAAGAAGAACGACTCTACCTGGAATCGGAAATCGAATCTGAGTACAACTTCGAAGACATTGTCGGCAAGAGCGCTGCGATTCGCAAGGTGCTGGACCAGGTCGCGATCGTGGCGCCAACCAGTTCCACGGTACTGCTCCATGGTGAGACTGGCACCGGGAAGGAACTGGTTGCCCGGGCAATTCATAATCTAAGTCCGAGGCGGGGACGCACATTTGTCCGTCTGAACTGTGCGGCGATTCCTTCCGGTTTGGTGGAAAGCGAACTCTTCGGTCACGAAAAAGGGGCTTTCACTGGCGCGCTCATGCAGAAACGAGGCCGCTTTGAGCTGGCGGATCACGGGAGTCTATTTCTGGACGAGATCGGCGACATCACCATGGATTTGCAGCCGAAACTCCTGCGTGCCCTGCAGGAACAGGAGTTTGAGCGGCTGGGAAGTACGAAGACCATTAAGGTTGATGTTCGTTTGATTGCGGCTACGCATCGTGATTTGGAGAGCATGATCCGCAATAACCAGTTTCGCGAGGATCTTTTCTACAGGTTGAGAGTGTTCCCAATCGAAATTCCGCCGCTGCGCGAGCGGCGTGAAGACATACCACTTCTGGTCCACTTTTTTGTGTCGCGTCTCTCGCGCCGTATGCAAAGGCGCATCCGGTCTGTCCCGAGACCCGCGATGGAGGCTTTGGTGAATGCGGATTGGCGGGGAAATATCCGCGAACTGGAGAACTTCATTGAGCGCTGCGTGATACTTACACAAGGCGACGAATTGAATGTGCCACGAGCAGAGCTGAACCGATCCAGTGGCCGCACGGTTGTTGCGACATCGTCGACTTTCGAGCAGGCAGAGCGGCAGGCGATTCTGGATGCGTTGAAAAATGCGGCGGGAAGAATCGCCGGCAATGGCGGAGCAGCTGAGCGCTTAGGGCTTAAGAGAACCACCCTCCAGAATAAGATGCGCAGGCTGAACATCACCCGCGCAGATTATTCAGCCTGACACGATATGGTCGCGCGCCAGCATGCGGGCAAGTCAAGGCGCGGCCGTGGCCGCTCAATCAATCCCTACCTTCTTGTCTCCTAAGAACTTAAGTCAGAATTGCGCTTCGGCAGTCGGTGTGCTCTTTTGCCTGTGCCCCCGCTGTAAGAACTCCAGCAAGGGGACTAACCCATTACAACAGAGGAAAATATTCAATGAAGAAGTTGACGCAACTGGCAATTATTCTCGCAGTTCTTGGAATTTCGTCCTGGGCTCAGGAAACAAGAAATGAGGTGACACTTCAAGGTTCCGGTTTCTTCAACAAGCAGACCACCGACGGTGGGATTACGAACCAGCCAACCAACTCCGGTGGGGTGATGGCCGGATACCGCTTTAACCTCAAGAACTGGCTCTCGGTTGAAGGAGATTACGACTATTTCAGGAATAGTCAGAAGTTCTGGTCCACCGGCGGCAGCACATCCATCCCGATGAATGTTCACGCCGCGACCGGTGCTGCGATTGTGAAGCTTCCTTCCTTCAAGGTGCCAGCCGTCAAAATCGCATCTCCATTCGTGCTCGCGGGAGGCGGAGGAATGTTCTTCGATCCTAGGGAGGGATCTGTAAGTGAGCAAACCCGAGGTGCCTTTCTTTATGGCGGTGGGCTCGATGTGCCGGTGGCTAAACATATCGACTTGCGCGCGCAGTATCGCGGATTCGTTTATAAGGCTCCTGATTTCGAAATGACCAGCTTCAAGATCGATAAGTACACCCATTCCGCGGTGCCTTCCGCTGGCCTCGTATTTAAGTTTTAGACTCAGCGGCCTTCCTTCCTTCTTTCTTCTTCAGGGCGACTGTTTCGGTCGCCTTGATTTCCGCCATCAGAGGATGCCCTCATGCTGGCAGTGCCCGCTATGAAGGTCGGCATGTGTTCATAATACCTTTTATTCTCAGCAGGTTGCGTAGAGGAAACATGGCAAAACAGCTGCAAGCTGACGATAGCCAGTAATTTTATGCTGCTAATAAATGTAGAGGGGCCATCATGCTACGTGTTCAAACACAAGAATCAGACGGTGCTTTGATTTGCCGACTCGAAGGCCGATTCACCGGAAAGGGAGCTGAGGAAGTCCGGACGCTCGTCACGCGCTGCGACAGCAACCTGGAATTAGTTGTCGATCTTACGGACGTGTTGTTCGTCGATGCAACTCGGGGAAGAGGTGCTTTTGCTCGCCAACAGGCTCGGAGCTCAGTTCATTGCCGAGACATCATATTCCCGTGACGTTTGCGAACGGCTTCAACTTGCGGTTATCGGCAAGAGTGAGTCGAAGGTGCACGTGCCGAGTAGTTCGGTGGGAAACGGGCATCGTCCTCGCCGTCGATAATTAAGCACACCTAACCAGCCATCGAGCACGACGTCGGAGAGACATTGGCTCCGATTTGTCTCATCATCTTCCATTCAAAATAACCTGTGCCTCTCCAAGTTCACTGGCAGTCGGCGAATGCCTCGACTGCAAGTCTGAACGTATTCTCGAGTCTCTACTCGCGTAAAAGCATCCTGACCATTCTCTAAGCGTGTGTTGGACGCCGGGCCATTCCATCCGCGTCCGCGACCGCACCCCGGTGCCCGTATGAGGGCAGCACCCATCGACCGGATATGGGCATTCTTCAGCACTATTGAACACCCGCACTTTTGATTCAAGAACTTGCAAGAAGTTCCAGGTTGGTACGGCACCTGCAATCTCTGGTGCACACGAGCGAGAAAACGATTCGCTCAAGAGTTCAAAGTGCCGTCGGGCCTCAATCGAAGTTCCAGGTAGAAGAATGATGAAATCGAACCATCTCGCACTGCTTCTTACAGTTCTTGTATTTGCGTCACCGATCGGGTCGCTCGCGCAACAAGCTGAGAAAGACGCCCCGCTCCTTACGCTCGACGATGCAGTCTCCATTGCGCTCTCGAACAATCGGCTCGTGAAGAACTCAGCGCTGGAAGCGCAAAAGTATGACTTCCAGGTGAGCACGATGCGCAGCCGGCGTCTGCCACATTTTCAGTTTTCGGTACTCGGTGGCGAATTGCTGCAGCCATTTGATTTCACTTTTGCCAAGGGAGTGTTCGGGACGTATCCAGGGATTGGGCCTCTCCCTTCAACCGATGCCAAGGTCCACACGCCAGCACGGCTAACGGCCAACATCACAGGCGGCATGGATATACCGCTGTCGCAGCAATACAAAATCGGATTGGGAATTCGCGCCACAGAACTTGGACGCGATATCGCGAAAGAAGACGTCAGAGCCGAGCGGCAGAAGATCGCGGCCGAGGTTCGTACCACGTTTTTCGACCTTGTTGCCACCCAGGCGGCTGTGGATGCAGCACGGGAAGAAGTACGAACGCTGGAGGAGTCACAGCGAGTTACGCGGCGCTACCTCACGGAAAAGACCGTGCTCAAGGGAGATGCATTGGAGGTCGATGCGCGCCTCACCAAGGCCCAATATGACCTGTCGGTCGCAGAGAACGGACTGGCAACACAACACGAGCACCTGAACCAACTTCTAGCGAGGGATCTTGAAACTCCTTTCCGGGTTGATTCCATTCCTGAGGAAGACACGACAACTCTGAGTCTGGACGAGGCGCGGCAGCAGGCGTCAGAGAATCGGCCTGAGATCCGCGAGGCTCACCTCAAGGTAAAACAAGCCGACTACGACCGCCGCATCGCGAAAGCCGAGTACATTCCGGACTTCGGGGTCGCAGTCAGCTATATCGGGATTCAGAATGTGCAAGTGCTTCCGACGAACGTCGCGGTGGCCGGCTTTGCGATGACTTGGGAGCCATTCGATTGGGGACGCCGCCACAATCGCGTGCGGGAAAAATCGAACACACTGGCGCAAGCGCACAACGGGGCACAGGAAGCAGAATCGCAGATCGGGGTTGAAGTCGCGGTCGAAGTACCGCAAGTGGAAAGAAGCTGCGTTGCTCTTGAAGGCCACGCGCACCGGTCATGAGGCCGCAGCCGAAGAATTCCGCGTCACCAGCAATAAATACAAGGAACAAGCAGCGCTCGTAAAAGATCTTCTGCAAGCTCAGGCTCGAAGTTCGGAAACATCATTTCAGTATCAGCAGGCGCTTTCTTCTTATTGGAGTTGCCTTGCAGATTTGCGCCGCGCGATGGGAGAGGAATAAACGTGAGAAGCACAATCGCAACACTTGCACTAGCGCTGGTCACGGTCGGCTGTGGCTCGACTAAGCCACTCAATCAACCGCCACAAGGGGTCCAGGCTCAAGCCATTAAAAAGCAGACGGGCTTCAGTTCCGACGGCTTGCGTTTCTCGGCGGTGGTGACCTCCGATTCGGAAGTTCCACTGGGATTCAGAATTCCTGGGTATGTCGTCTCGCTCAAACAAGTGCGCGGCCAGAACGGCAGGATGCGCGATGTTGCGGAAGGAGATCGAGTCAGCCGGGGAGCAGTCCTCGTCCGCATCCGATCTTCTGAATACGAGGACAAGGTACACCAGGCGTCCTCGCAGGCTTCGGCCGCCGGACGCTGTTTTTCAGAAAGCCAAGCTCGACTTTGATCGCGCTACGCATCTCTACGACTCTCAAAGTCTTACGAAACCGGATTTCGATTCTGCTCGCGCACAATATGACGCAACCCAGGAACAGCTCAAATCCGCACGCGCTTTGACGAGCGAAGCAGAAATCGCCCTGCGCGACACGTCTCTGGTCGCTCCCTTTGACGGCGAAATCATCAAGAAAGCTGTGGAGATGGGTGCCTTCGTCGGCCCCGGAGTTCCGCTGTTCGCGCTCGCCAAAACCGATACCGTAAAAATCATAGTTGGCGTGCCCGACACGATTGTACGGTTCGGTAAAGGTGGGCCAGCCCGTTGATGTTGCCATCGACGCGTTCCCCTCACGCACATTTCATGCGCGCATCAGCCGCATGTCATCGGCGGCGGATACGGTTACTCGAAATTTCGAGATCGAAGTCGCGATACCGAATCACGATCACTTGCTGAAGGTGGGGATGATCGGCTCGTTGCAATTCGCGAATGCCGACGGCGCAAGTCGAACGTCGGCGCTGCTGGTGCCGCTTTCCGCGGTCGTGCAATCGACAGACGGCAAATATGGCGTGTTCGTGGTCGCGAAGACGAGCGGGGGAGAAGTGGCTCGCCTGCACAGCGTGGACATCGGCGAGGTCAATGGAAGTGAAATCACGGTAGTCAGCGGGCTGGAAACCGGAGAACGCATCATCACCACAGGCGCCAATCTGCTGAAAGATGGCCAGCGTGTCGAGGTCCTTCAATGAAAGTCGAAAATTCCAATAACAGTCGAAATGTCGCACGATTCTTTGTCAACAACCGGCAGATTGCCTGGGTCGCCTTGTTCGCAACTCTGGCCTGGGGCGTGTTCGGGTACATGAATATGCCCAAGCGGAAAGATCCTGACATCCCGGTGCGCATCGCATTGGCCATCACGCCGTGGCCCGGGATTTCCGCCGACAAGGTCGAGCAACTGGTCACGCGAAAGGTCGAGCAAGCTGTCACGGGAAACAGCAAGGTGGACCGTGTGGAATCCACCACCCAGGACAACATTTCGGTTGTGCAAGTCAGGCTGTTGGACAACATCAAGAACACCCAGCAGGAATTCCAGGACATTGGACAACGACTGAATCAAATCACTGATCTTCCCGACGGCGCGGGACCGGTCACCTGGATTAGCGACTTCGGCGACACCGCAGCGCTGATGCTGACTGTGGCCAGTCCGACGGTGCCAGATCTTGAAATCGCATTGCGCGCCCGGGGTGTGCGCGATGCGATTGAGAAAGAACGCCGAGGAGATGCGGGCAAACGTGTCACCGTTCTTTATTGTTATCCGGCGTCCGTGTCGCCTGCGGTAATTGAGCGTCCTTTTGTGATCCTCGCTGCCCAGGCAGAACGGGATGGGTTGGCGCATGATGTTCGTTCGTTGTCCGTGGGAAGTTGTTCCGGAATCGACTTCGCGACGGCGAAGTCGGATGAGGAAATCCGCGCGTATGGACAGCAGTTCATCGAGAAGCGGCTGCAAGAATACGATTTCCATCCCGACGCGTGGGGTCCGATTATCATTCGCGATCCTCAATCCACGAAGGAACGAATCGCGGAAGTAGCGAATAACAGGTATTCCTATCGACAACTGGACGACTTTACCGATCTGATCCAGCGCACACTGCAACGGGTACCAGAGGTAGCGAAAGTGCAGCGCGTGGGCGTTCTGCCGGAAGAGATCTATCTGGAGTATTCGGACGCGCGCCTGGCAGCATTGAAATTGCAGCCTACGAAGATCAAAGACATTCTGAACGCGAGGAATGTGACGGCTCCAGGAGGAATCGTCCAGACGCAATCGCGAAACGTGCTGGTTGACGCAACTGCCGAGTTTAAAAACACGAAAGACATTGGCAACGTGCTCCTGGCGTCGCCTCCGGGTGGAGCGCCTCTTTACTTGCGCGATCTTGTGGACATATCACGCGCCTACCAGACTCCAACCCGCTACTTGAACTACCTGACTTCACGCGATCCGAACGGGACTTGGCATCGGAACCGGGCCATCACCCTGGCGGTCCAAATGCGATCGGGGGAACAGATATTCAAATTCGGTGCGGCAGTAGACAAAGCTCTTGCTAACGTCCGTCCGCAACTGCCTGCGGACCTTATTGTGGCTCGCACGTCGGACCAGCCGCGGCAAGTGAAGGAACTTGTCAGTCTCTTAATGGGTAGCCTCTACGAGGCCATTGTTCTGGTCGTGATCGTCGCCCTGGTGGGTTTCTGGGACTGGCGGGCGGCCATGCTGATGGCGGCATCCATCCCCCTGACGCTCGCGATGACCTTTGGCATCGTTCACGTGCTTGGGATCGACATCCAACAAGTTTCCATCGCGACACTGATCATCGCTCTCGGTTTGTTAGTCGATATGCCGGTCGTAGCAGGGGACGCGATCAAGCGCGAGATGGGCTCCGGTTCCCCACGAGATCTCGCATCGTGGATTGGACCGACGAAACTCGCAAAAGCCATTGTGTTTGCCACGATCACGAACATCGTCGCCTACCTGCCATTCCTGATGCTGAGCGGCGACACGGGCTTTTTCCTTTACAGCCTGCCCGTCGTGATGACTTCAACTCTGATCGCTTCGGTCATTGTTTCTTTCACCTTCATTCCGCTGATTGCGTATTACATGATCAGAGCGCCGAAGCATCCGGAACCACCGATGTCCGAGCGAAGAAAGCACGGTTTCCCAGCGCTCTATTATCGGGTGGGTGACTTCGCGCTCCGGCATCGTTGGGGTACGTTTGCCAGTTCGCTCATCGTTCTAGTGTTGGGGGGAGTCTTTTTCTCAATGCTGAAGCCACAGTTCTTTCCCAAGGACCTCTCCTACTTGTCATACGTTGATGTCTGGCTTCCCCCCGATGCCCCGCTGGGCGCGACGGATGCTGTCACACAACGAGCCGAAACGGTCATTCGGCAAGAGGCGGAACGATTTGGAAACGAACATCATCATAAAGATATTCTGAAGTCGGTGACCACGTTTGTCGGCGGAGGCGGCCCCAGATTCTGGTTCTCGGTCGACCCCGAGCGGCAACAGCTCAATTATGCGCAGATTCTCGTGGAAGTCTCCGACAAGCACTTCACCAACGAGTTCGTTGGCCCGCTTCAGACGGCGCTGAGCCGCGAAGTCGCCGGAGCCCGGGTCGATGTGCGGCAGCTCGAGACCGGCAAGCCCGTTGGCATTCCTGTATCGGTTCGGATTTCAGGTCCCGAGATGGAAGTTCTACACCGTCTCTCTGGCGATCTCCAGGCGATCTTTCGCGCCCAGCCAAATGCGACTCGGGTTCGAGACGACTGGGGAGAGCCTGCCATGAACGTCCAGCTGAAGGTTGATCCGGATCGCGCCAATCTTTCCGGGATTACGAATCTGGATATCGCTCTCTCCTCCGCCGCGGCCATGAGCGGACTGCCCGTGTCGACTTATCGGGAAGCTGACAAGCAAATTCCCATCGCCGTTCGTCTGCGGATGGAGGATCGCGCCGGACTATCGGACGTTCAGAATGCGTACGTCTACTCCTTGTCGAGCAATCAGCGCGTCCCTCTGCGGCAAGTGTCGAACGTCACAACGGAAATGGCGGTATCGAAAATCAAGCGCCGCAATCAATTCCGGACGGTCACCGTATCGGCGTTCCCGATCCCCGGTGTTTTACCGTCTCAAGTGCTCACGCCGCTGCTGCCGAAAATCAAGGAGTTCCAGAAGAACCTGCCCCCCGGATATTTCCTCGAAATCGGAGGCGAGTACGACGAGCAGCAAAAAGGTTTCAAGGAACTGAGCGTGGTCATGGCGATTTCCGTAGTGCTGATCTACATTGCGCTGGTTCTGCAATTCCGAAATGCAGTCAAGCCTTTTCTCGTGTTCGCTGCAATCCCCTACGGAATGACAGGAGCCCTTGCCGGCCTGGTGATCATGGGCCAACCCTTCGGATTTATGGGGTTCCTCGGAGTGGCGAGCCTTGTCGGTGTAATCGTCAGTCACGTCATTGTTCTTTTCGATTTCATCGAAGAAGCACACGAAAAAGGAGAGCCGTTGCGAGAAGCTCTGCTCGATGCCGGCATCGTGCGACTCAGACCCGTGATGATCACGGTTGGGGCGACGGTGCTTGGACTTATTCCGCTGGCGATACACGGAGGGCCCTTGTGGGAACCGCTCTGTTACGCGCAGATCGGCGGACTCACCATCGCAACTTTCGTCACGCTGCTTCTTGTTCCCGTGCTTTATTCAATCTTTGTGCTGGATCTGAAACTGATCAAGTGGGAGGGTCATGAAAAATCCCCGGCGAGCGAATCTGCCGAGGTTTCAAGAGAGGAAAGCTTCGCCGCGACTTCTCACTAGCTCACGGTGCGCTGAGGACTCATTTCAATATGAATACAATCGTTCAGTTCCTTCTGAAGCATGGCTACTCCTTTCTGTTCGGTGCCATGTTCGCGCACCAGATAGGGTTTCCGGTACCGGGACCATTATTTCTGCTCGCGGCCGGCGCGCTCGCAGCATCGGGAAGACTGGGTGTCGCACCCGCGCTCGGTGTGGCCATCAGTGCCTGCGTGCTGGCCGATTGGATATGGTACGAGGCCGGCCGGCGTAGAGGTGATAAGGTCTTGCACTTCATTCACCGGCTCACACGAGATCCGGACGCGCATGATCGCAGGGCGAAAAGAACCTTTGCCATGTATGGACCCCCAATTCTCATCGTTGCCAAATTCATCCCAGGACTAGACGCGGTAGCGCCTCCGCTGGCCGGGACATCGGGTACGAGCCGAGTGCGTTTCCTCGCGTTTGAAACCCTTGGCGTCAGTCTTTATGCCTGCGTATATGTCGGACTCGGGCATATGTTCAGTCACGACCTTGACCATGCGGCTCAATACGTCGGCAGAGCGGGGAAGGTTTTGGCAGGTCTGATGTTGGCCGCAATCTTCATCTATGGGCTATGCAAGGTAATCAAGCGGCATCGCACTTTAGGTCGAGGTCAAGTTGTGCAGATTACACCGGCGGGTTCAATCGGGACAGAGCGAATTCGTCCTCAACAAAACACAGATGTGGAGCGTGCTGCGGCGCTGTTGCACCCGCGGACTATGGAGAAAGCAAACGGCAAAGGAGATCCATCAATGATCAAGAATTTTGCATTACTCTTAATTACGTTCGCGATACTCGCCTTTAGCCCCCTCGGCCGTGCTCAGGATCAGGGGCCCGCTATCGATTCCACCATCGCCCTAGTGAGGGCGAACATGCAGGCAGACAGGACTGCCTTCATTACCACGGGAATGAATTTCAACGACAAAGAGGGCGCGGCATTCTGGCCCATTTATCAGCAATACGACTATGAACGATCCAAGGTGGATGATCGCCGTGCTGCGGTGTTAAAGCAGTACGCCCAGAAGTACCCGAACCTGACGAACGCTGAAGCGAAAGCGATGGCAGACCAAATGTTGGACTGCGAATCTCGCCTGGCTCAGCTGAAGAAGAAGTATTACAAGAAGTTCAACAAGGCGCTTCCGGCCCTTACGGTCACGAAGTTCTTTCAGATGGAGCGTCGCATCGATCTGATGATGGATATACAGGTCGAGGCCTCGCTTCCTCCGCTGACCCAGGCACAATACGCCGTGCCGAGAAGTAGCGTGACGGAAGCGCCTCAGCAATGAGGCGCACTTTCATTCGAGTGACGACTTCAATCCGAGGACTAATCGATGTTGCATGTGATGAAGCATAAGCCGGCGATGTTCGCCGCAGTCCTGTTAATGGTGGCCATGGCAATGGCGCAATCGCAGCGCGAGAAAGAGGCGCTGTCCGTACAAGGCTATGAGGGACAGGCAAGTGTCATTCGATACCAGGGGCGCGTATTCGTGGATGTGCAAGCGCTTGCGCAAATCACAAACGGGTCACTAAGTTTCGAAAAGAACAGAATTGTCCTGACGCTGCCTGTTGCAGATGATTCATCCGCGAGCCGTGATGTTCGCACATCAGGGTTCTCGCGCCCTTTCACAAAAGCGGCAATCGAGGCCATGGCGTCAATCAGAGAGTGGGGCGGAACCCTGCAGGCGGTCGTGCTGAACGGGTATCCCGTAGGAAACACCACGGCAGGAAATACGATCATGGCGTTCCAGGGTCGAGCTGCCGACAGCGTCGCATTAGCTTCCGCCGCAGCATCGACAGACTCCGACTACCGCGGGCTCGACTTGCTCAAGAACGAACTTAACAATGTACAGGCCTGGGCTGACGGATATGTCAAAGCTCGCGCTTCGCTGAGCGCGGCAGAGCTAAGCATGTCTGAGAGCCAGCTCAACAACGATTCTGAGGCGCAGAAAATTATCCATTGCGGGCAGTTTCTGGCGCAGATGTTCGCCAGTGGTACCTTCCAGGACGATGCGGCCTGCCATTAGGCTCTTAACACGTGAGAAACACACTTCCTCAACCCATTCCGGCCAGCGACTGCGTATCTGGCGCAGCGTCGGTCTCAGCAGCGTCACCGGAAATACGTCGCACGTGGGCACACACAGAGGGGCTTCCGCTGCCGCTGGGGGTTACCTGGATCGAGGAAGACCAGGCCTTCAATTTTGCGGTCTGTGCTGAACATGCCGAGAGTGTGAAACTGTTTTTCTATTCCCCTACCGATTTGGCAAAGCCAGTTTTGACATTTCAGTTCGATCCTATCCGCAATAAGTCAGGGCGGATCTGGCACTGCAGGATCCCGCTCGATCAAATGTGCGATGCCCGCTATTACGGTTACTCGGTTTCAGGGCAGGTCGTTGCTGGTCTCCGCGGCTTCGATCACGAAAAGGTTCTTCTCGATCCGTATGCGAAACGAGTTGTTTTCCCACCCGGGTTTGACCGCAAGCTGGCTATGAAGCCGGGGCCCAATGATGAAAAGGCGCCGCTTGGAGTCTTGCCTAGACAACAGGCCGCTTTCGCTTGGGCTGAAGATCTCCCGCCCCGACCTGAATCAGACGCGATCATCTACGAACTTCACGTCAAGGGGTTCACCAAAAATCCCAATTCCGGTGTGTCTCCCTCGCGAGCCGGCACTTATGCCGGATTGATCGAAAAGATCCCGTATCTGAAAGAGCTTGGAATCACCGTCGTCGAGCTCATGCCCATATTTCAGCGTGATCCTCACGAGGGTGACTATTGGGGATACATGCCTCTGAACTTCTTCGCACCTCATGCGCAGGATGCATCGACTGTTGATGATGATGGGCAACATCTTGAGTTCAAGAATATGGTTAAGGCTTTGCACAAAGCCGGGATCTTCGTTGTGCTAGATGTTGTGTACAACCATACCTGTGAGGGCGATCACCTCGGCCCTACCTACAGCTTCAAAGGTTTCGACGCCGCAAGTTATTACATGCTGTCCTCCGACCCTACGAGCCCATACGCTAATTACTCGGGTACCGGCAACACGTTGAATTTCAACCAGCCTCACGTGCGCAAAATGGTCATGGACAGCCTGCGTTATTGGAAGAACGAGATGCACATCGACGGTTTCCGCTTCGATCTCGCATCCGTGTTTAGCCGCAATGCAGACGGATCACTGAATTGGGGAGATGCCCCGATTTTCAGTGAAATTGCCGCGGACCCCGAGTTGAGCCGGTTGGCTTTGATCGCGGAGCCTTGGGATGTAGGAGCCTATCAGCTCGGACGCGGTTTTCCGGGCACGACCTGGCTACAGTGGAACGCGCGTTATCGCGATGATGTCCGCCGTTTTCTGAGGGGCGACGCGGGGATGGTCCCGGACCTTATGCGTCGTATCTACGGCAGCGATGACTTGTTTCCGGACAGCCGCGAGCATGCCTATCACGCCTTCCAGACGGTTAACTATATCGATTGCCACGACGGCTTCACGCTCTATGATCTCGTTTCTTATAACCACAAACACAACTGGAAGAATGCCCATGCCAATCAAGATGGCATGGACGCGAATTACAGTTGGAACTGCGGACACGAAGGAGATGAGCGCGTGCCAGCGGAGGTTCTGGCACTGCGCCGGAAACAGGCCAAAAACTTCTTTTGCCTCCTCATGCTCTCGAACGGCATCCCGATGTTCCGCGCGGGCGACGAGTTCCTGAATACACAGTTCGGAAACAACAACCCGTATAACCAGGACAACGAAATCAGCTGGCTGGATTGGAGTCACCTCAACGCGAATCAGGACATATTCCGCTTCTTTAAAGGCATGATTGCGTTCCGGAAGTCTCATCCTTCCCTGTGTCGCAGCAGATTCTGGCGTGACGACATTTCCTGGTACGGCGTTGGCCCAACAGTCGATCTATCGCCAGAGTCACACAGCCTAGCGTTTTGCCTGCGTGGCGCGTCACAAGCCGACGACGATATCTACGTGATGATCAATACCTACTGGGAGCCGCTGCAGTTCCAGATTCAAGAGGGAACGCCCCAAGATTGGGTCAGAATTGTCGATACCGACCTGCCGAGTCCCCTCGATTTCTCTGACTGCGGTTCGCCGCTGCAGCACTCGATGTATCAAGCGGCCCCGCGATCCATCGTTGTATTGGTGCGATCCAAACCAAAGGCCGTTCCGTTGATAGCTGGTTGACGTATCACTGCCAAATACGCCGTTAGGAGTGCTACATTAGGTGACTGCGAGGCGCCGGTAGAATGCAGCATCTCCTGTAGAGTTCGTCTTCAGGGTTTTCGCTGCTGTTTGCGAGCCAGGTTGTCTGGCGCCGTTCGCGACCATGAGAGAAATGGCTTCTCGCCGACCACTTCTGCTTCGCTCTAAAGGGCCTTGCCGCGCGATTGTGGCGACCTTGGGCGCTTGTCTTACCTGGGTGTTGCTGGCAGGCACGGTTCACGCCCTCGATCCGAACAAACGTCTCACCCAGTACATCCACACTGCCTGGCGAATACAAGATGGGTCTCTGCCGATGGGCATGCACGAAATTAAGCAAACCTCGGACGGTTTCCTGTGGTTCGTGTCTCTTCCCGGCGATATCTACCGATTCGATGGGGTTCGATTTTTGCCCTGGCATTTACCGGCTGGCATTCCGTTCAACAGTGCGAACAATGTCTCTGCCGACCACGCAGGCGGGCTCTGGGTAGTCGGGAACCCCGAACTAGTTCACCTGAAAGATGGAGTTGTTACTTCTCGCTTCCAATTGGAAGGAAGAATGTTTCAAACGGTCAGCGAAGATCCGGACGGCTCTTTGTGGCTGCTGCGAAGCCGTGCACCGGACGCGCCCCTTTGCCGGGTTACCGACCGAGCATTCCAATGTTTCGGGAAGGCTGATGGAATACCGATTTCCGACATCGAGTCGATCCTTGCCGACGGAGAGGGCGGCTTTTGGCTGGGAGGGCAGACAGCGCTTGTCCATTGGCACCGCGGGAATAACTCGGAGATGTACCGGAGCGAGGGGATCCAGAGCTTGGCGCGTGGTCCCGATGGATCGCTATGGCTGGGCATATCAGAAGGTCACGGACTTGAACAATTTAAGGCCGGTGCCGCGAAACCGTTCGTGACTACCCCACTTGACGGCAGTAGCGTCGATATCGGAACACTGATGTTCGACCGTGACGGCAATCTTTGGGTCGGCACCACAGGGAAAGGGCTTTTTCGCGTCCATGGAAATGCGGTAGACCATTACGACCATACGAACGGTTTGTCTGGCGATTCCGTCTGGGCTCTTTTTGAAGACCGGGAAGGAATGGTGTGGGCCGGAACTACAAGCGGAATCGATAGCTTTCGCGATCCCCGTGTCGCGACGTACTCCCCAACGGAAGGATTGCCGAAAGATTTAGCAGCGGGCATCCTGGCGAGCAGAGATGGGACGATTTGGGTAGCAAATGCCGGGTCGCTCGATCACATTGTTAACGGTAGTGTCTCATCGATTCTCGCAGGTAAGGGTCTTCCGGGTGAGCAAGTAACTTCCACGCTGGAAGATCACGCCGGGAACATGTGGGTGGGCGTGGACGATGAGTTGTATTTGTTCAAAGATGGCCACTTCCGCGGGCTCCCCGGACCAAATCACAAGCCGTTTGGAATGGTAGTTGGATTGGCGGAGGACGCCGACGGCAACATTTGGGCAGCGTGCAAAGGCCATCCACGAAGGCTCATTCGCATTCGTGATTTCCAGGTCCGGGAAGTATTTCCGGAGCCGGATTTTCCGCCCACTACTATCGTTGCCGATCCGCACGGTGGAATTTGGATGTCGACCATAAAGGGAGACATGGCGCTGTTCCGCAACGGCGTTGTGGTAACGAAGTTTCCGCTGGACCCCGGAGGCTATCCGATCACCTTCCAAATTGTCCCTGCGCCGGACGGTTCTATTCTGGCGGGCTCGGAGCATGGGCTGGTCGGATGGCGCGCAAGTAAGGTGCAGCGCATGACGAAGAAGAACGGTCTGCCCTGTGACTCGATCATCACTTTCATTGAGGACAAACAGAAACGCTGGTGGCTTTACACTCGTTGTGGCGTGGTCGAATTGTCGGATTCCGATTTGCAGCGATGGTGGGCCAATCCGGACACAATTGTTCCGAACCACCTCTATGACACATACGATGGAGCGCAGCCAAACAATGGGTCTTTCAACTTGGCCGCAAAGTCTCCCGATGGACGTCTATGGTTTGCCAACGGACTTGTCGTGCAAGTAATCGACCCGTCCCGGCTAGCGGAAACACTGCCGCCGGCACCGGCCTACATCGAGTCACTCCTGGTTGATCGGAGGGACTTCGCAGCAACCGAAAATCTCAAGCTTTCGCCGCATCCGCGCGACTTGCAAATTGATTACACCTCGCCCACCTTTTCGATTCCGCAGAAGGTGAAATTTCGTTACCGACTCGACGGGTATGACCGTGATTGGAAAGATGCTGGTACGCGTCGGCAGGCGTTCTACACGGATTTGCCTCCGGGGAAGTATTACTTTCGCGTGATCGCATGCAATAGCGATGGCGTCTGGAACGAAAGCGCCGCCCAGCTGGATTTCTCCATCGCGCGAGCGTACTACCAGACGAACTGGTTCCGCGCCCTCAGCGCGTGCATCTTTTTGGCGCTCCTATGGGCAGCGTACCAGTGGCGTGTCCGGCAATTGCAACATGAGTTCGACATGACGCTTGATGCGCGCGTGGGCGAGCGCACACGCATTGCAAGGGACCTTCACGACACTCTGCTGCAAAGCGCGCACGGTGTGCTGCTCCGGTTCCAAACCGTTTCCGAGTTGCTTCCGGAGCGGCCGACTGAAGCTAAAGAGCGGCTCGACAGCGCGATCGACCAGACGGCGGAGTTCATCACCGAAGCCCGGGATGAGGTGCAGGGATTGCGAGACTCCACGGTGCAAAGCAACGATCTCGCGCTCGCCATAAGCACCCTGGGCCAGGAACTCGGAGCACACTCAACCGCGCCCCGGCCTGCATTCCATGTCGCACTTGAGGGAGAGGCGCGTAATCTGCATCCCATTCTCCGAGACGAGATCTACAAGATTGCGGCCGAAGCGCTGCGAAACTCGTTTCGTCACTCTCAGGCACGGCAGATCGAAATTGAAATCCGTTACGACGACGAGCAATTCCGACTGCGAGTGCGGGACGATGGAAAAGGCATTGACCCGGCGATTCTTTCCAGCCAAGGCAGTCAAGGGCACTTCGGCTTGCCCGGGATGCGGGAACGTGCAAGTCTTATCGGAGGTAAGCTGGTGGTCTGGAGCGAAGTCGATGCCGGCACGGAAGTGGAACTGCGCATTCCTGCCAGCGCCGCCTACGCCACCGTGCAGAGAAGTTCGTGGTTTTCACGCAAGGCGAAGGCATGAAGTAGGAGCTCATGAGCGCCGCCATATCGCAAATTCGAATTCTTGCGGTTGACGATCATCCAGTCGTGCGGCAGGGAGTCGCCGGCCTGATAGGCACTCAGACCGATATGGTTTTGGTGGGCGAGGCATCCAACGGACGCGATGCCATTCAGCAATTCCGAACGCACCACCCGGATGTCACGTTGATGGACTTGCAGATGCCGGAAATGAACGGCATCGATGCGCTCATTGCGATTCGCAATGAATTTCCCGACGCAAAGATCATTGTGCTGACGACATACGCAGGCGATACACAAATTCTACGTGCGCTCAAGGCCGGTGCTCAGGCCTACCTGCTCAAGAATACGTTGCACAAAGAATTGCTGGAGACAATCCGTGCCGTTCACACTGGAAAGAAGACCCTTTCCCCGGAGGCCTCGTACCAGATCGCCGAGCATGCGACGGATGACGCCCTGACGCCAGCAGAAATTCTTGTCTTGAGACTCATCGCCGCTGGGAATGCGAACAAGCAAATTGCGGATCACCTCTCGATCACGGAGGAAACCGTTAAGAGTCGAGTCAAGAACATTCTTTCTAAACTAGGAGCCAACGATCGAACGCACGCCGCAATGATTGGCCTGAAGAGAGGAATCATCGACCTGTAGTTTCCACTACCTGCCTGCCCCCTCAGAAAAATGCAGAACTCTAAAGAGTGACAATCGAAGCTCTTTTTGGGGTATCCATCGGCCCGCGAAACGGTGGAGTCTAGTTATGTACGGAAAGGTGTCTGATTGCGACGGCTGTATTCGACGTTCGCTGGCGGTTGGCCCGGTGCAGGGTTGGTTCTCATGCGCCTGGTCGTTGGCTCGGTGCTGATTGCGCGGGCGGAATTGAGGCTGTGGAGCGATCTGCCACCGATGAATGTGGCAATTCCAGCCGTGCTCTTGATGGCAGCGGGAATACTGCTAATCGCAGGGTTATGGACCCCTATCATCGGTACTTCCGTAGCAGTGATTGAAATCTGGAAGATTCTAACGGTATCCGGGGACAAATGGGTTTGGCTGCTGTTAGGAACTGCCGCTGCCGCTCTCGCAATGTTAGGACCAGGTTTATTCTCCATCGATGCTCGTCTCTTCGGGTGGAAGCGCATCGAAGCCCCGCCCCGCAAAACTAACTCTCCTTCCTAAACTGCCCAATAGACCCAAAAGTTCTTGCCTCAAAAGAAGCCTGCTATTCGCTCCGTAAGAGGCTGCGATTCGCCCCCATGTGGGGCTGCCTGCAAACGGGAATGGATACACAATGGCCACGTCATTACGACACCGGGTGCAAAGGTCGGGAGGCAAATATGTGGAAGATCAGAACTCGCGGTTTCACGCTGCAGGAAGTGCTAGTCATGGCTGCGATGAATGTTGCGCCCGCATTGCTTGCGACCGACAGAGGCGACCGAACGGATCTCGCAGCGCCGCGAGCATCGAGATCCACTAATTACAGGAGTTGATCATGGCAAAAGTAATTGAGTTTTACATACCGAAGAGCTTTCGGAAGCCGGTAGTGACGGTGGTTCAGCCGCAACTCGGAAAAATCATCGAGTTTTGCTCCGTTCAACAGATCAGCAAAGAGTATTTGAACGAAATGAGCGTTTTTCTCTGCGAATGACTTTTGTTTGCATTAGTGCTCGCTAAGCACGCCAACGTGTTAAAGAGTCGGGAGGAAATTATGGGCGCGGCCGTTGCTTTCGCAGAACTCGAAAATCTCGCAGGAACAGGTTTTCTGAACGTGCACGAGATCGAAGACCAGCAACTTGAGGTGGAAATAGAAACCAGCTCTGAGCACTGCTTCGAAGACATCGTTGGCAAGAGCCCAGCCATTCAGAGGGTGCTGGAACAAGTTGCCATCGTCGCACCCACCGATTCTACGGTCCTGCTTCATGGAGAGACAGGGACAGGGAAGGAGTTGATTGCGCGGGCGATACACAAACTCAGCTGTCGACGCGAACGCCCCTATGTGCGCATGAACTGCGCCGCCATTCCCTCGGGACTGCTGGAAAGCGAACTGTTCGGGCATGAGAAGGGCGCCTTCACAGGAGCTTTGATGCAGAGGAAGGGCAGATTCGAGATGGCCGACGGAGGCTCGCTCTTTCTGGATGAGATCGGTGATATCAGCCTGGAACTGCAGCCGAAACTGTTGCGGGCAATTCAGGAGCAGGAATTCGAGCGCCTCGGAAGCTCGAAGACGATGCAGGTCAATGTGCGGCTGATCGCCGCGACCCACCGCGATCTGAGAGCCATGATTCGCGACGAGACGTTCCGCGAGGATCTGTTCTATCGATTCAACGTGTTCCCTATCGAGATCCCTCCGCTGCGCGAAAGGCGCGAGGATATTCCGCTGCTAGTGAATCACTTTGTGTCTAAGGCAGCGGGGCGGATGCGGAGACGGATTAAGTCAATCCCGAAACGCGCAATGGAAATGATGACGAACAACCGGTGGAAGGGGAATATCAGGGAATTGGCAAACTTCATCGAACGAGCTGTGATACTCACACGTGGTGAAAAGTTAGAGGTGCCGCTCAGCGAACTGACCACTTCATTCGAGAGCAATGTTGTTGTCGGAATGCCCTCTACATTTCGGCAAGCAGAGTCCTCGGTAATCATCGACGCTTTGAGAGCCGCGTCGGGCCGGATCGCAGGCAAGGGGGGAGCAGCCGAGCGTCTCGGCTTAAAGCGCACGACGTTACAAAACAAGATCCGCCGGCTGGGGATTTCGAAAGCGAATTATTGCTAGCAGGTTTATTCGAGGTGTCTGGAGTGCACTCGCCCCCAGGCAATTAGCAGAGGCCAACTTGCGAGGGTGGCGACGAACTTCCTGAAAAAGCAACAAACCGTGGGTGTCAAAGCAATGACCGGGAAAAAAGACAGAGAACGAGTGATTGCTGAAATCACGCTTTCGCACCTGATACGACTGGGTCACGAGCAGGGCTGTCCTGTGAGCCGGCAGCAGGCTCTAGCATTCCTCAATCAGGAGGGGCGAGCGTTTGAAATGTGGAAGCACATGATGCAGGCGGCTGAATATTTCATCGCAGGCAGCTTGTTCCAGTCCTTCACCCCGGGCACAACGGATTCGCATCTCGGACTCGGCCGAAGCGGCAATCAGCACCGCCTGGGGCTAGCGACATTCAGTGTTTCCCCTAGCCCATCGGTACGAGAAATGAGAAGACAAGAAACGCCAGCACACATAATTCAACCTTGCGTCTGATGGGGTGCGTAAGCGCAGCGATTCTCCTCCATTGCCTTCATCTGTCGCTCTTGAAGCCACGTCAGAGCTCGACAATTGGCACCAACCACTGCTGCGCGAGACACGTTCAGGCGTAAAGCACAATCTTGAATCGAAGACCGAATCGCAGTTCTGAGCACCAGGACGGCTCGGCAAAGCGGATCCAGTTCCGCGATGACTGTTTGGACATCTGCTCCAAGAATGAGTTCGAGACTGGCCGCGCGTTCTTCAGCATCGCCCTGCAATAAGTGCTCGGCATGCGGGCATCGTCGATCCTTGTACATGGCTTCACGGAGGCGAATTGCCTCCGTCGCGTTCGATATTGCACCTGCAATAGTCGCAGCCTTGGCCCACTCGAAAAGCCAGTCGCGGAAAGGAATGTTTCGCTGAAGTGTCATCTCACAAGCTTGAACAACTGCCTGGTCCGCGGTCGCGTGGTCACCAGTGATCAGAAACGCAAGCCTACCCAGAATATGTTTTTGATCCTCAAAGCAGGCCGCGATTTCGGCCGGCAATGCATAACTACGGCCATCGCCTGCCGTTGTGTTCGAATGAAACCAGGACATGATTCACCTCTTTCGATGCTGCCCTCAAATGGCATCAACCAGATGGCAATGTCGAATTGGGGACCTCTATCCCTTGGGCACGTTTGATGCCAGCGCTGCTGCTCCTATGTGATTGATCCAATTGTTTCGTGCTGGAGATTAGCTCGTCCGACTTGACGCAATGCGGTCATTGTCCGCATGCGGGCGAAAGACCTCGGGGTAGCTCACGAAGTCCGACTCTCTTTTAGATGGAACTGAATTCAGACGTGTGGGTACTGCAGACCCCCACCACTTCGCCATCCGCCAAGTAGTTGATTTGCGTTGCAATCTTTGCATCCCGCCCGCCCGTTGTCGTGACCGTTCGAGGGCACTGCCGCAATGCGGGCAGCTTTCTCCAGCCAGTTGTTAGTCAATGCTCCGCAATTCATTGATTTGCCGTGGCACTTCTTTGGCGAGCCAAATGCGTTACGAAGGTTGCGATGCATCGGAGTTGAACTGTTTCGAGCGGCAACTCCGGTAGAGCAACCGCAGCACGAGAGAGTCGAGGAGGAGCGAAGGAGTCGATATGTATGCCACAAAAGCAATCAATGGTGTCCCCGCGATCCAGCGCGATGGACAAAGTGTGTTGAGTGTCTGCGGCCAGAATGTGGACTTTGCAAACTGGCTATGCGCGCTACTCAACGAACTCGGCCACAAGTCCGAATTATTGCTGAACGAGCAGCACCGGAAACGGCTCAATGCGAACGGTCGCGCTTTCAGAAGGGCGGTACAGCATGCCTGATATCAAGACAGCTCCCACGATTTCTATCGTTGTTCCTTTTCATAACGAGGAACCGAATGTCATCGAACTATACGGCCGGCTGCAAGCTGTCATGGAGGAGCTTGGCCGCACTTACCAGTTCGTCTTTGTCGATGATGGCAGCAGGGATCTTACTTACAAGTTGCTGAAGGAACTCGCCGAAATCGACCCTCACGTAGTCGCTGTGCGGCTGCGTCGAAACTTCGGTCAGACCGGAGCGCTGGCTGCCGGGTTTGCCCACAGCACCGGTGAGTACGTGATCGCCATGGATGGTGATCTTCAACATGATCCAGCAGAGATTCCGGTCTTTCTGGCAAAGATCGAAGAGGGCTACGACGTCGTGAGCGGGTGGCGGAGCCACCGCGTCGACAATCTGTTGTTACGCAAGATCCCTTCCCGCTGTGCCAATTGGCTGATGGCCAAGCTCAGCGGCGTCAACATCCACGACTTTGGGACAACCTTCAAGGCGTACCGTGGCGACCTGCTGCGGCAACTACCGCTCTATGGCGAAATGCACCGTTTCATTCCGGCTTTGGCTTCGGCCTACGGAGCCTCCATCTGTGAAATACCCATTCAGAACAACCATCGGAAGCACGGCGAATCGCACTACAACATTTCTCGCACGTTTCGGGTATTTTTCGATCTGATGACGATCCGTTTTCTCCTGCGCTATATGTCGCGTCCACTCCACTTCTTCGGCCGGCTGGGCGTCATGAACATGGGTCTCGGGTCGGCGATTGCACTCTGGCTATTGGTACAGAAGCTCGCTACTGGGACCGATGTCGTGCAACAACACGGGTTGCTGCTGGTCTTTGCGGCCGTGCTGATCCTGGTGGGGCTGCAACTGGTGGCGCTTGGACTTCTCGGGGAGTTGGAAGTCTGGCAGTACTTCAATCCATCCGCGCGGAGATCTTACGCCGTGTCTGAGGTACGTGATCTGCAAGCCAACATGAGGGTCGCTCTTACAAACCGGAGTATCCGTGTCGAGTGAGATTCAATCTCGTTTCGTCGGTCGGTATCGGGAAGCGGCGATCGTACTCCTACTGACCGCGCTAGCATTCTCAGTCCGCTTGTACCGGATTGACTTCAACAGCCTGTCCGAGGATGAGGTAGCGAAGTGGACGGCGGTTCAAGAATATCGGCACGGACACTTTGTCGGCGTCAATAGCGAACACCCGATGTTGCCGAAGATGCTGGCTTGGGCAAGTCTGACAACGGGGCAACGATGGGGCCGAATTGCGGTGGCGCATGGCTGGCCGTCGCTAAACCCTGAGGGCTGGCTTAGGCTGCCCAACGTGCTATTGGGTGCCCTCAGCGCCGCGATCCTTTATTTGCTTTGCCGTCGAATGATGGGGGCTGCCGGGTCGTTTGCGGCGAGTTTCTTCTGGGCGGTCGCGCCTTTGCCAGTGGCGTTGAATCGGCTCACGAAAGAGGAAACGCCGCTCACGTTCTTCACCCTACTGGCTTGTTATTTCTACTGCCGCGCTCAGCAGGCAGATGCCGGCCGAACTGCGAAGCGATGGTATGACCTCAGCGCAATCAGCTTCGGCCTGAGTCTTGCCTCGCAGTACATTCTTCACCTTCTCGGACTCAATGCGCTTGCCTGGTTTATTGCCGGGAAAATGGGTCTGAATGGGAAGCCGTCTCAATTCAGATACATACGGTTTTTCCTCGTGATGTTCCTTGCCTTTGTTGTTGTGAACCCGGTCATTCTTTTTCCGGCCAACTTCAATGCCATCCTGCATTGGCTCCATCATGACGGGGTCAAGCACACTGGCTACGATTTCGACGGCAGGCTATATATGAACTTCCCCTCGCGCCTGCTTGCTGGAGTGCCATGGTTCTACTATCTCTGGTTGATACTAGTGAAGACACCAATTCCGATCCTCGTGGCCGTCATGGTTGGCTCCGCACTGCTTTTGCGAGATCGCCGGACACTCGCGTCGTGCTTCTTTCTGGCGTTTGGGGTGGTTCAGTTAGCCGGGCTGTCTGTCAGCGGAGCGAAGTGGATCCGATATTCACTTCCGCTCCTGCCTTTTCTTTATCTGGCCGGCGGATATGCGGTGCAACAAACACTGAAGGCCGTGAAAGGAAAAGTCCTGCGCCAGGCCCTTGTGGGTTCTGCCGCTGTCATTTTGCTGGGATGGCCGCTCCTAGAATTGCAGTCTTGGGCGCCCTACTACTCGTTTTACCTGAACTCAATTGGCGGAGAGAAACCGAATGTCGCACGCTACTTTGCAATGGATGAGGTGTCCGAGTTTGACACGCGCGAGGTAGCGCAAAAGGTATGTCCGTTCGCGCCCCCTGCGACCACGGTAGCGACCGCCAGACCAATGAGCATGTCCTATTACCTGGCGGCCTGCGGACGCGCGGACCTTCACATTGTGCCGCTTTACGACACACATTATGCACCGCGGGAAGGAGATCTGATCGTGCTTGAGCCTTCGCGACGTTTCTTTGAGACGCAGAGATTTTTCGATGCTTTGGGAAACTCTGGGATGTCGCACAGCGAAGTCCGCGTCGGACCCGTTCTCGCTAGCACCATTTATCTCTTCGATCCGTCTGTGCCGGAACGAAAGAACACAAAGGAAGAGTTTGCGCTGACTCAGTTGCGGGGCGCGCCACCTCGGTTCGGAAATAATGCTCAAGAGGCCAGATCGACAAACGCGAGCAGGTTTGGATTCTTGGATCTCACCAGGAGGCTCATACAATGACGCCGCTTTACCACGCGAGGAAATCTGACGGGCATTGGTTCGTACGCGTAATCGCTTTGTTGATGGTCGGCTTCCCGGCAGTTGCGCAACAAATAGATATGCCTGTACCTCTGAGTGCTGATGAGGTGATGGGACGTGTTGTAGAGATGAACGAAGTGCGGGCCAAGGCACTCCAAAGCTACTCCAGTGTCCGCACGTATCACCTGGAATGCCATTGTCTGTCCCATAAGAAGGCAGATATGATCGTTCGCATTGACTACCGGGCGCCGAATAAAAAAGAGTTCACGATTGTGTCGGAGAGCGGCTCTGGCACGGTGCGGGAACGTGTGTTCAAGAAGCTCCTGGAGGCAGAACAAGAGTCGATGCGGGATGAGAATCAGCAACGTTCGGCGATCACACCCGAGAACTATACATTTCAACTGTCTGAGTACGAGAAGACACCTGCAGACGAACTCTATGTGCTCGACGCCCAGCCGCGAAGCAAGAACAAGTTCCTGTTTCGAGGCCGTATTTGGGTGAATGCAAAAGATTTCGCGATAATTCGAGTCGAAGGGGAGCCGGCTGTCAACCCTTCGTGGTGGACTGTGAAAACAGATTTCAAACGCCGCTACCAGAAAATCGGTGACTTCTGGTTGCCGGAGTCCAACGAGAGTGAGACGAAGGTGCGCGTGTTGGGCACAGCGGTTCTGAGTATCGAATATCGCGACTATCAGATCACGCAGGCTGGAGGCGCAACGGCAGGCTCGCCCCAAAGCGAACCGTTGGCGGCTACCATCGCCCAGGAGTTTTAAAACATCGGCGAGATGGAATCCTCCCGCGATTCTTCGTTTCTCATTCCCGTACCGTAATCAAAAGCAGAAATCGCGCCGCACCGATCGAGGTGCGGACTTTCTGATCCCTCCTGCCGACTTTGTTGTTTCGACTTCGACGCTTGATAGGACGAATTGGGCGCGGCTATGTCTGCCCAAACCTGAATCCGGCTATGACCTGTTCAAGGCAGCTGCCCTCATACCGGCACATGCACTGGGATTTGAATTGTGCATGTGCTTCGCCTGCAAGCAGTTCCACTTGGCATTCGACATGCCTTTACCAATGGCGTTATGGCAACCTGTGACTGCCCATCCGATTTGGTTCATCACCCTGCATACCGCTCCCTCGGAAGACCCGGCTTGCGAACTGGTTCGCCGCGCTTTCCTGCCTTGTCGCGAGAGGAAAAAAGCCGGCCTTTCGCCTCTGACAACTGGCAAGGTGCAGAAGCTGGAGACCTATTTCGCGAAAGTCTAATTGCATCGGGAAGGTCGCGGCGGCGAAATCCCTGGGCAACAGCTGGAGCGGTGACGTTTCAATTACTCCTTCTGCTCGCGATAGTCGTGATCCCACTGTTTCACACGGACCCGCTGCCCAAGAGAGAGATGCTGACGATGTTATATCTGCAGCCACCAGCGGCCGCAGTTGCGAGTCCCAGGAAGCTTCCGGCACCTAAGTCCGCGGCCACATACACGCCCGCAAGCACCGCGCCGGTGTATAAAGCGCAAGAAGCTCCGCCATCGCCGGTAGACACAATTGGCGGAACACCCGGTGGAGTTTCTGCTGGAGTGCTCAGTGAAGCGCCACGTAGCACGCTCAGCGCGCCCGTCCTCGCCGCCAAAGCGCCCGAACCGGCGCCCGTCAAGAGAATCCGCGTCGCCGCCCGTGTAGCCGAGGCGAACCTCATCCACGACGTTGCGCCGCAATATCCGCCCGACGCAGGTCGGGCGCGGATTGAAGGCACAGTCGTTCTGATGGCCGTGATCGGCAAGGACGGCAACGTGCAGGATGTGCGAGTGGAAAGCGGTCTGCCGATGCTCGCCCAAGCAGCTGTTGATGCGGTCAAACAATGGCGTTACAGACCGTACCTATTGAATGGAAAACCGGTCGAAGTTGACTCCCGGATCACAATCAATTTCACGCTATCGAGAGGCTAGCTATGTCGTCGACACACAACAGCACACATATGCCTGACCGGCCACTGGGAGCATTCCTGCAAGTAACACACTCATTGCTACTGATCTTGCTGGCTGGCGCATTGCTTCCCGGTGCACCTGCATGCGCGCAGTCTACTGAAGCGGCAAGTACAGTGACAGGACGTATCGTGGGTACGGTGGTCGATACGACCGACGATCCGGTTTCAGATGCCACTGTAGTCCTTGAAGGGGCGGCTGGCGATCGTTTGGCAGCTGTGACAAAAGACGATGGCTCTTTTGCTTTTCATGACGTCACGGCAGGGATTGCCTATCAGGTTACTGTTACTGCCGAAGGATTTGCCGAGTGGAAGTCGTCCGTTACGGTCCAGCCCGGGCAGGAGAAAACTCTAAGCGGCATCAAGCTCCGCATTCTGACGGTGCAGCGAGCAGTCACTGTGAGTTATTCCGAGAAGGAGGTTGCCGCGCAAGAGTTCAAAGCTGAAGAACAGCAACGCATTCTCCACTTTATCCCCAACATGTATGTGACTTATGAGCCCCATCCCGAGCCTCTCACCACCGGGATGAAGTTTCACATGGCATACAAAAGTCTTACTGATCCCGTCTTCTTCGGTCGCACGGCGGCCTTGGCCGGCGTACAGCAGGCAGTTGACACACCTGAGCAGTGGCGGCAGGGTACAACGGGATATCGCAAGCGGTTGGGGGCAGGATTCGCTGATGCCACGACCGAAGGCCTCATCGGCAACGCCATTCTGCCCTCACTTCTGCATCAGGACCCTCGCTATTTTTATCAAGGCAGCGGCGCAAAGAAGTCCCGAGCGCTTCACGCCATCTTAGCTCCATTTATCTGTAAAGGAGACAACGGAGAAACGCAGCCCAATTACTCTACGTGGGGCGGCAGCCTGATTTCTTCTTCTATTTCCCTCGCGTACTACCCGAGCTCAGACCGCAATGCTCAGCATGTATTCAAGAATTTCGGAGTCGGCATGGGATTGCACATTGCTGGCGGTCTGGTGCAAGAGTTTATCTTGGCGAAGTTCACAAGCAAAGGTAAGCACTAGGTTCGAGCGCTCGCACGTGATGAAAGAATCCCGGCGGGCGCTGCTCGTGATCGCAAGTTCGAAGTTCAATCTATGAGTCACATTTCCACATCCGTCATCGGCCGTCGCTCTTCAGGTATTAGTGCTTTCGGCTGTGTAATCGTCGTGATCGGCGCACATTGTTGTTGTTCGGTGGCATTTGCGCAGATACGAGATTCCGGGATGGCAGACGAACCGACCAAGTCGTGGACGACTACAACCGACGTCAAGGGGGACAATCTAAATCCCGCACGAATCATTGAAAGCCACAGCCAGAGCGGCAATCACACATTTGACAAGCGATCGGTCGAGATACGCAGCGTCAACGGATATCTCGAACCCTGCCAGGATATCGAAAGGGAAACGCTGCAAGTGGACGCCACCACGGTGCGAACCATAAGCCGCACGTTCGTTCGCGATGTGAATGGGAGGAAAACACTTGTGCAGGCAATAGAGGAAGAGAAGCACACTCTGCTCGAGGGCAACTCGAACACAGTGCGCACGACCTCCCTTGCGGATCTCAATGGGACGCTTCAGCTCGTGCGGCGCGAAATCGTGGATGCCAAAAGCATAGCTACGGATATGGAAGAAACGAACACCACTGTGATGCTCCCAAGTTTTTACGGCGGTCTTGCTCCCGCTATGAAGGTGCACAAACTTCAAAAGCCAGGCGCGAACGGCACGATTGAATCTCGAAAAACCATGCTACTTCTTGATGGCTCAGGAAATTGGCAAGCCCGCGAAATACGGCAAAGTACGGTCACGCCTGGGGTCGGCAACCGCAAGACCGAGGAACACGCTTTCCGTCGCGACGCTGAAGGCAACCTCAGCGAGTTCTCTCATGTCGTGAGCGAGGAATCGGAGAACGCCTCCGGAGAGACGCGCAACACAGTGGAAATCTATGCCCTCCACACGCCGGGTGCGACTCCGGACGGCAGCCTGCACTTGGTCGAGCGCTCAACCAGTACCGAGCGCACCGGTGCAACCGGTGAGCAAACCACCGAAAAGCAAGTGGATCAGGTTAATCCCGGAGATCCCGGCTCGGGTCTGCGCGTGTACGTTTTGATCGACGGCAGGATGGTTCCCGGACCTTCGGGAGTACAGTCGACCGTAACCATCCGGAGGCGCGACTTGAACGGAAATTTCGGAATCGTCACGGTTGAGACGACAAAGTCGGACCGGCTCCCCACCATTCACCTTCAGCAAGCGCCTGCCGAGAATCCGCATAAAGCTATCGCAAATTGATTCACGGCCACCTTAAGTACGGGGCGGCGACTGCAACTAATCACAGCTCGCCGCCCAAATTCGGACAGTGCCCTTGGCAGGTCATTGTATCGCTGTGTCGGAGCTTCCGACCCAATCGTTAAACAGGCATTTTCATCCACTTACAACTGGCCACCTCTGGCAGTTGGATTGCGAATAGGATTGCGAGCTTTAGTTGAGAACTTCAAAATCGCGAACTTCAAATCGTCGAAGTTCAGATTGCACCAGGGGAAGGCCATGCTCGGAGAACTGAAGAACATACCAACTGAGACACTCATTGACATGCTGTACGTCATCCTCGACGGTGACTTCGCCATCACTGCAAGCGATGTTTCGGAAATCGAACAAATTCAACGCGAGTTGCAGCGTAGAGGCGTGGAGCAATGGGAGCTTTCAAGCTGTTAACCGACAGAAGCGTGCAGAAAATCGCCAGAGGAGATTGGACATGAGCACCAGTGCAAGGGCCAACCGACCCACGTTGCCAGAGGAAATGAAACATCTTAGTAGCAAATATGGGTGTGGTCCCGTGCAGTTCTCCGGAACGGATGAAGCCCTCTATGAACGGCACTTGCTCTTCGATAACGGCGTCGATCTTGGGGAGGCGACGGCGCGCGACCGCTTCGAGGCCCTTGCCCGGTCAGTGCGCGACGTTCTCTCTCAGAGGTGGCTCTTAACGGAGAAGACTTACCAGGAACGAAATCCGAAGCGACTCTACTACCTCTCGATGGAGTTTCTCATCGGCCGCTCACTCGCGAATAACGTTACGAATCTCCTGCTCGCTCCGCTCACAGACCAGTTCACAAGAGACAAGAAACTCAACCTGCTCGAGATCCTGGAGCAGGAGCCGGATGCTGGCCTGGGCAACGGCGGTCTTGGACGTTTGGCAGCATGCTTCGTTGAATCCGCCGCGACCCTGCAGCTGCCGGCCATGGGGTATGGACTGCGATATGAATACGGCATATTCAAACAATCCATCCAGAATGGATGGCAGCGGGAAATGCCGGACAACTGGCTCCGTTCTCCCGATCCGTGGGAGATCGCACGTCCGAACGAGAAAGTGGAAGTCAACATAGGCTGCTCGTTCGAGCTCAGCGGCGGCAGCCTACGCCCCGTGCCCGGCCGTCCCTCGACTCTGATCGGCATCCCATATGACCGACCCGTAATCGGATATGGTGGTTCGACGATCAACACGCTGCGCCTCTGGGCCGCGGCGGCACCCGACTACTTCAACTTTGAAGAGTTCTCGCACGGCGATTTCGTAGAAGCGTTCACTCAGACCCTCTCGGCCGAAACCCTGACTCGCGTCCTTTATCCCGACGATTCCAGGGTGATGGGACAGGCGCTGCGCCTGATGCAGGGGTACTTCCTGGTTGCCTGCTCACTGGCAGATGCGGTGCGCCGCTTTCAACGCTCCAACTCGGATTGGAGCCAGTTTGCCGACAAAGTGGCAATTCAGATGAACGACACGCACCCGGCTTTGTCGGTTCCAGAACTCATGCGAATTCTGGTGGACCAGGTGCAACTCGGATGGGATGAGGCTTGGCGTATTACGAAGAAGACGCTGGCGTACACCAATCACACGTTGTTGCCCGAAGCCCTCGAGAAGTGGCCCGTCCGGTGGTTTGAGGAGATGTTGCCCCGGCATCTTGAGATCATCTACGAGATCAACCGCCGCTTTCTGGGCGATGTTCGCGGGCGGTTCCCAGGCGATACAAATCGGATTGAGCGCGTGAGCATTGTCGAGGATGGCCCAGACAAGAAGGTTCGCATGGCCAATCTGTCCGTCGTAGGTTCCCACAGCACCAACGGAGTGGCGGAGATTCACTCGCACCTGTTGCGCCGGACGACACTGAAAGATCTCGCAGAGATCTTTCCTGAACGTTTCAACAACAAGACCAACGGTGTGACACCCCGGCGCTGGCTGCAACTATGCAATCCTGGACTTTCTACACTCATCGCGGATGCCATTGGAGAGGGCTGGATCGGTGACTTAAGCGAACTAAGCAAGCTTAGAGCATTGACCGAAGACAGTGGCTTCCGCGATGACTTTCGCAAGACGAAGCGAGATGCCAAGCGGCAATTCTCCGATTGGCTTCGCTGGTCCACAGGGCAGATCGTTGATCCGGAGTCTATCTTCGACTGCCAGGTCAAACGCATTCACGAGTACAAGCGTCAGTTTCTGAATGCGCTCCGGATCGTAGTGCTCTACAACCGGCTGCGGCGAGACCCCGGGCTCGACATGCATCCACGGACGTTCCTTTTCTCAGGCAAGGCTGCGCCTGCATATTGGCTCGCCAAGGTAATTATCAAATTCATTAACAACCTCGCTGCAACCATCGACAGCGACCCCGCAGTACGTGGACGGTTGAAAGTGATCTTCCTGCCTGAGTACTGCGTTTCGCTTGCGGAGCATCTGATCCCCGCCAGTGACGTCTCGAACCAGATCTCGACCGCAGGCTACGAAGCCAGCGGCACAAGCAACATGAAATTCATGATGAACGGCGCATTGACAATCGGCACGCGCGACGGCGCGACGATCGAGATGGCCGCCGAGGCCGGTGAAGAAAACTTTTTCCTGTTCGGGCTGACTGCGGAACAAGTGATCGGCAGTCGAGGATGGTACAACCCGAACTGGCACTACGAACACGACTCCGAGACCCGTCAAGCACTGGACTTGATTTTCTCGGATCATTTCAGCCGTTATGAGCCAGGCGTGTTCGGGCCGTTGCGCGACATGTTGCTCACGAATGGCGACCATTACATGCACTTGGCGGACCTGAAATCGTACCTCGACGCAGACGAGCGGCTATGCGCGTTGTATGCCGATCCCGATGAATGGGCGCGCAAAGCGATTTTGAACGTCGCGGCCTCGGGGAGGTTTTCTAGCGATCGCACGATTTCCCAATACGCTTCCGAGATTTGGGGCGTAAAGCCGTGCCCAATCCCAGAGAAAGCGTAAAAGAGGACGAGAACCATGCAGTGTGTCCGAATGGGAAAAAGCACTGCACTTATTGGTTTAGTCTCCGCCTTCCTGCTGCTCTGCTCCGCCCAGTCTTTTGAGCCGGCGCCGAAACTATATCGCGCCAAGCCCGAGGACGTTCCGCATTGGGCGGAGCAGGGGAATTTTCGTTTCATTCGGCTGGACGGCGGACAAATCGAGAGTTGGAAAGCAGACCGGACCTGGTGGGGCAAGAAGTTCAGCACCGAAGAGAAGGATGTGCTGACCCACATCTATGACCGCGATTTCGAGCAAATGCTCGGCTTGCTCAAGCAGGCGGAGTTCAATTGGATCTGGGTTACCTGGAGCAATGGTTGGTCGCTTAAGGATGAGAGCAAGAACCGGGAGAACCTGAAAAAGGTGATCGCCCTATGCCACAAGAATGGAATCCATGTGTCGGCTTATCTGTCGGCTACCAACATGTTCCGCATTAGCGCCTACCGCGACGACCCAGAAACGAAGAAATACGGACTGTGGATGCACGGCATTCCGATGTTCTACGCCGGCCCGACCAAGGCCGATCTGCAGATCTCATGGAAGCGCCGCCTCGCCGACGCGCGCGAGCCGGGCTGGCGGGCCTATCTCTTGAAGAAGGCGGAGATGGCGGTGGACGCGGGTGTGGACGCGATCGCATGGGACAACATGATCGGTTACAACCGCGGCCTGGCCCAGCTGCTCGATGACACCCAGCGGATGGCGGAGCGGAAGGCGCTGGAGACCGGCCGCTCCAAGGTAATGGTTTATGCCAACGTCCACATCTCGCCGGAGCGCTTCGGGATGAACGACATCAACGAGGTGATCTGGGAGGAGGACGGCAAAGACACTCCGGGGGTGTGGAACGGTAAATGGCAGGTGGACAACGCACGCAAGATCAAATTCCTGAGCGGCGAGAAGCAGCTTTGGCAGCCCCTGATGTATGAGAATGACATTTACCACTGCGGCCCGCGCGAGCGCTGCATCCCCAGTCCGACCGAACAGAAGCTTTCCATCGCTGAGGCTTATACGTTCGGCGCGGCCACCTCGCGCAACATAGAGGGCCGGTTCCTCTATGCACTGATTAAGGGCGAGCCGCTGGCTCGAGATGCCTGGACGGCCATCGCTCAATATAACCATTTCATTGTGGAGCATCAGGATTTGTATCACCAGGCAGAGCCGGCCGCGCGGATTGCATTGCTCTCCGCAGAAGAGCACAACCCGCTCGCCAACGAATTCCTAAAGCAAAGCGTCTTCTTCGAGACCAAAGTGCTCGCGCACCTGGACAAAGGAGTGCCGCTGGAGCGGTTTAAGGTGCTGGTCATGCCGACTGGCCTGCCCAAGCTCAGCGCCCAGCAAAAGGCCCGGTTCGATGCATTCACCGCTGGCGGAGGCGTCATCATCAGGGCCGTAAAGGCGGACCCGGGACTTGTGGCGCGTGTCGAAGCCGCGGCCGGCGGGCCTCGCCTCAGCCTGAAGCCACGCGGTTACGTGTTGGGCCAATTGACTCGGAAACCAGACGGCCGGAGTTTGACTCTCCACTTGCTCAACTACGATCAAAAGGTGCCGGCAGAGAAGGTGAAAGTACGGCTGGACCTCAAAGGGCTGGTTCCGGACCTGAGCGGCTGGGAAATGAAAGTTCTATCGCCGGACGCGGCCCAGCCTCAGTTGGCCGGCCTTTCTCTGCACGGGAGTGTCTGCGAATTTACGCTGAACCGGATTGAGCACTATACCGTAGTGACTTTCTCGGCGCCCTAACTAGAAGTTAGCAAACTCAGTGCGGAAATGCGCCATGACTCAGAGGTGGTCGGGCACAGGTTCTGCCCTCAGGTAATGTCCAACCGCAATCTCAAGATTGAAATGCATTCCTTCGTGTCGCAGGATGTGTCCCAGCGGTGATCGTTGTACGACGGCCAAAACCTCGGGATTCATACCAATCAGCCAAAGTTCAATGCCAGCCTGACGTTGCTTTTTCGCAACTTGTGCGAACATTTTGAGCGCGGTGTACTCCATGTCGAGAACTCCGCTAGCGTCGACAGCAACCACCTTCGGTTGCGTTTCCCTGACAAGCGGCTCGATCTTGTGTGCGATCTGTGCCGCATTGGCAAAGAAAATGGGACCTTCCGGCCTTAACAGGAGTAGGCCTGGGAAAGTCTCATCCTCGGGATGTTCCGGCGATTGCGGCCGGAATACGTTGGTTCCAGGCTTGCGCCGCAGAACATACACGGGAGGATCGGCTACCTTGTAGGCCAGTGTGATCAGCGAAACAACAATGGCTACCAGGATTCCCTTGAGGGTGCCGAGGAGCACGACCCCTGCAAACGCCACGATCGCCCAAGAAAATTCGGTCCCGCGAATGCTAAGGATCTCGCGGAACTCGAACGGCTTGATCAGCCCGAAGGAATAGACAATGACGAGTGCCGCCAACGCCGCCTGCGGCATGATCGCGATTAAGGGAGCGAGGAAGAGAATTGTTAGCAGCGTCATTGCCGCAGTGATCAAACCTGCTAATCGCGTGCGAGCTCCCGCGAGGACGTTGACCGCCGTTTGCGTCGTGCCGCCGCCGCCCGGCATTGCACCCAAGAGCGCACCTCCGACATTGGCGAGTCCAATTGCAAGCAGCTCTCTGTCTGCTCGCGGTGCGGGTTCTTCATTTCGCGCGAAGGCCCGGCCGACTGCGACCGTCTCTGTGAAACTCATCAAGGCAATTCCTAATGCGCCGGGCCACAGCACTGCGACGAACGAAAGGTCTGGCTTCACCAGCAAAGGCAGTCCGGGGGGTATATGGCCCACCAGTTCCACACCCCGATGTTGCAGACCCAAGAAATGCGCGGCCGTTATCGAAGCGGTTACAGCGAACAACGGCGCCGGTAGTCTTGGCAGGAAACGCTTCATGCTCAGCAGAAATACTACAACGGTAAGCCCGATGGCCAGCGTTGCTAACGACGTTCTTGGAAGAGTGTGAATTATGGAGAGGACGTTGTGAGCGAATGTACCTCTTGTGAAGTGGATGCCGAAGATTTTCGGGATCTGGTCCATCACAATGACCAGCCCGATCCCGGCCTTGAATCCGACGAGTACTGGCTCGGAGATAAAGTTCGCTACGGTTCCCAGGTGCAGCAGGCACGCCAGCAAAAGTGCGGCTCCCACGAGAAGCGTCAACGTTGCCGAGGCTTTCAGCAGGGCTGCGGGGTTGCCGTCAGGCACGACCTGCCCCAACTGAGCGGCCGTCAGGATTGCCACAGTTGTGGTCGTGCTGACGCTGAGCACCCGTGAGGTTCCGAGCACCGCGTATATGGCCATCGGCACAAGAGCTGTATAGAGACCGACCTGCACCGGCAGCCCAGCAATCATCGCATACGCCATCGTCATGGGGATGATCACCGCGCCGGTAGTCAGCCCCGCGACGATGTCGGGCCGCAGACAATCCGCACGGCATGAGACCAGCCAATCTGGTAAGCGCCGGAACCACTGATGCTCTGGCATGCTATGGCCTACCAAACCTGCGGAACGGTTCGATGCTTGTGCTTCGGTTCTACGTACCCTTTCGGCTTTTGCCTCGCCGGAAGCTTGGGAGGCGTATAAGGAATCTCCTCATACGGGATACTGCTCAGTATGTGCCCAATGCAGTTCAGGCGGGAACGCTTCTTATCGTCCGACGGAACAATGTGCCAGGGCGACGCTGCTGTATCCGTGGCTGAAAGCATTGCATCCCGGGCGCGTGAGTAGTCGTACCAGCGTCGGTGGGATTCCAGGTCCATGGGGCTAAGCTTCCAGCGCTTAGAAGGATCTTCAATTCGCGCCAGGAAGCGCTTGTGCTGTTCCTTTTCCGATACTTCGAGCCAGTACTTCAAAAGGATGATGCCCTGGCTGATGAGGAAGCCCTCGAAGATGGGACAGTCCCTGAGAAATTCCCGGTGCTCTTCCTCCGAGCAAAAGCCCATCACATACTCAACACCGGCGCGGTTATACCAACTCCGGTCGAAGATGACGACTTCACCTCCGGCGGGCAATTGTTCAATGTAGCGTTGAGCAGGGAGCTGCGTCTTCTGTCTCTCGGTTGGCGCGGGGAGGGCCACAACGCGAAAGATGCGCGGGCTAACACGCTCCATGATGCGCTTGATCATCCCGCCTTTGCCGGCAGCGTCTCGTCCTTCGAAAATGATCACAATTCGGGCGTTGGTCTCCTTGACCCAGTCCTGGAGCTTGACCAGTTCAACTTGCAGCTTGAAAATCCCGACCTCGTACTCGTTCTTTCCGATCTTTTGTCCGACCTTTGGTTGGCCGTTGATGCCGGACGGTTGAGTGTCACTTTCCGGCGTTGATTTTGGTTTCTGGTTGTTTTTGGAATTCTTGCCCATCGTTGTTCTCTGGCTCCCTGGATCGTCTCCTCGGTTTAGGCCTACGCTGTCAGGGGTCATCAGTGCATTTGCCTCGCCAAATCGTCAGAACAAAACTAGCGGAAAAAACGGCGACATAGAGGGTGTGCGGTTGGGAACAGTGCCCGCATTCGGGCATGTGACCGATTCGCCATAGCCTGCGGCGACGAAACATTACCAGGCTTTTGTGGTGTTGACCGTGGGCGCACTACTTTGCTTCTGGCTGCGAGTCATGGCGATATACCGAGGATGGCATTTGCCCGTTGCCCAGTCGCAGAATCGGCGGGATTGAATCATCACTTGTTAAGTTGTTCCTAAATTTATGGTTCACTCGCGGTACAAGAACGGTACAAGGTGAGGTTGTTCCTTCGTCTTCTAAGCCGTCCCTTACGAGGCATTGCAGTGCGACCGCTGCCTTGTAATTGCTACGTGATCCAGTCTTTCAGAGCCCCTTTCACGGCGATGCCACAGACTTGCTCCGGTGGGCTGTGTCTTTCTTGTGTCCTTTACAGAGTTAGACGCGGCTCGATTTCGCCAACTTTTTCAACGTTTTCGGAAGCCGTCCATGCGGGTCTTTTGATCGTTAAGTTATTGTGGCGACTGCAGTTGGGAACGCTGCAGCCGAATCGAGAACCATAACTCTTAATCAGTAGGTTGTAGGTTCGATTCCTACCGCGCTCACCACTTTAAAAATTAATCACCTACGTCGAAATCTCCGCCTGCTCTAAGATCGCCTGCTCGCTCCAGTTCTTGATGCCTGCACATTTGTTTTCATACATTTGGCAGGAATATTGGACAACTGAGCCAGAATCAGTTGTTCGATTGCACCGTGAGGGAATTCATCAGACGAGTGAATAGGGTAGGTGTTCTGTCATTGTCTTTCCCTACTGTTGGGGCAGATTCGCCCGTATCAGAGACTCTGCTCGTTTCCACACATCTGGATCACATTCAATTTGAGTGTGAGCCTTCACGAAGACGCGGTCGTACCAGGGATACTTGTCGCACTTGTATTGGCGCGCCTTATAGTCGAATCGGAAGTTCCCGATGATTTTCGTGCGCGCTGAATCGGCAGCGCGAATCTCGGGCTGGCCGTGGAGCATTCCATTGGGCTGGTAGAAATTGGCGGCTTGGGCCACGCTGGCAGGTATAACCGTATCGTTTTGGTGAATCTTGCGGATACTATCCACTTGAATGGTGAGCAGCACAGGGATGCCATCTTTCCCCAGCTTACGTGCCAGCTCGATAGCTTCCGAGCCGCCCCAGCTATGCCCGTAAATAATGATTCGACTACCCTCTTTCTCGCTGGCTGTTAGAGTTCCGTCATGGTTCGCGTCGAGCAGGCTCAGAACTTTCCTTCTGGCTTTTTCCCCGCGATAACTCTCGAAGGTTTCAACGTCGACGCCTATGGGATAAGCTTTGCGCAAGCGCGCCGCGAGTTGGACCTCGCTGTGGACGGGATTATCGTGCTTGATGAACCCGCCGACGAAACCGATGACGATTGCGGTCGGCACGGTATGGACGGAGTTGGAAACAGATTGGGCAACGCTGGTCTGGGCAAGAGCAAGAGCGGCGCCGAGAGCAAAGATCGAAGTGCGCATCGAACCAAATCTACAAAAGGCGGTCAGGTTGATCATGCGGGAGGTGCCTCCCAGGAAAGCATTATTGATGCCTCTCTGATTTTCGGTCGTCGGAATCGCAGTATCCACCCGTTCGTCGATGCGGCAACTTCGTCCGCAGGGGGTCGAGATCACTGCGCGTGGCCGCTCGCGACAGCCGGACCAGTGGCCGGTGCCACGGACCTTAACTGTTCCAACTCGGTCAGCACGGCTTGCCAGCGGACTCCGTCCTTTTTCGTCTCGAACGGCACTGAGAGATCGGAATAAAAATCGAGAATGTTGGCGCGCAGTTCCGGCGAGGTCTGATCGAACTTCCGGTCTGACAGCCTGGCCAGCAACTTGGCGTAGGTATCATCAGTCAGCGAATATTCCGCGGCTTTGGTTATGTTGCCGCTATCCAAATCACGATTGGAAAGCACCAGCGAATCGGTGCGTACTTCCTTGAGAAAGGCCCGGTATTGATCGACGGTCGTATTGATACTCTTGATATACAGGTCTTCTGTTTGTGGCGTCGGGTTATTGAAGGCCAACCCTTTGAAGGGACCTATTTTCGGTATGTAGCGCAGAAGCATTGCCAGAATCCGACTACCCAGGCCGGGCTTCACGTAGTCCTTTCCCCACTGCCTTTCGTAGTCAGAGCGCGAAAGACGGTAGAGGAACTTCTTTTTTGAAAAATTAGGCGTCTCGCGCATCAAGTCCTTCTTATGGGTTTGCAGCGCGACTCGGGTCATTTGCGGAATCAGCTCGTTAACGGAAAAACGATACGAACCCACCGCCAGATCCTCGTGGCTGAGCACGTCTTTCAACTCCACTCCGTACACCACGGGAAAGACCCGTTCCAGCAATGGTTTGGAGACCTGGAATCCGATGAAATCGTGGTACTGCTGCGACGCATAACGATTCTTCGCGACCTGCACGGTGTCGAAGCCGAACTCCGTTTTCAGATGCGCCGTCGTGTCCTGCGCATACCGGACTGACTTGCCATACTTTGCCCGCAGCTTCGGATATTCGATCGCGACGGACTGATTGACTGCGGGGTGACCGGCAATGTCCGCCGCATAGTGCGACAATGCGCCGAGCGCGAAAGCGTACTCGTTGACATCCTGGCTTTCGAGCAGCAGTTCGCGAACAAAATCTCCGCTGCGGACATAATGCACCAGGTCGCTGAATTCTCTACTGCCGAACGGGTAGTAGCCGAGATCCTGGATAACCGCGCCTCCATAGGCGTAAGCATGGGCCTCCTTGATCTGCTCTTCCGACAGTCCCGGATAGCGCTTGAGAAGCAGGGGCCGAATCTCGTCGGTCCATACCAGATCCACGATTTCCTCGTGCGTCAGAACGGAGTAGGCCGACGAACTAGATCTGCACACGCAGACGAAGAGAACAAGTGCTAATGCGCGTATGGAGACCCGGCGCCACCTCTTTGCGATGGCGCCCGACGAAATGGCCCGGGGCGGCATAGCTTCAAATCCGGCCGAGAACCAGGAGAATGACGACGACGACGAGGATAAGCCCCAATCCCCCGCTGGGGTAATAGCCCCAGCTCCGGCTGTGCGGCCAGCTCGGCAGGACACCGAGCAGCGCCAAGATCAAAATCACGATCAATATTGTTCCAATCATATTTTGCTCCCTGTCATGCATTCATAACGGTGCAGCCTCTCTCGACGCTGCACCGCAATACACCTTTACATTGAGATGTTAATCGCTATTGCGACGTCGGGATACCGGCGGTTAAACAGGTAGTAGCCGTTGTCGACGTAGGCGATATAAACGTCGTCGTTGTCATACCAGTCATTGCCCCAGTATTCCGGCCAGGGGTCAACGAGACTGATCCAATAGCCGTCATATTGGAAGCGCGGATATCCGCCCACAACCAGGAAGGGCAGACCGTAGATGCGGAAGCCATGGTCGGCACCAAAGTATCCGCGGAACCGGTCGTCAGGGATGCGGTAGCCATGGTAGCCGCCACGTTGTTGCCAGTTGCGGTGGTCGGAATTCCAGTTCTGGGATCGATGCTGCTGCCATGAAGCCTGCTGCTACCCGTTGCTGTTCCGGGGTCCGCTGCGGATGTTCGTTGCTCCGCTGTTGCTGAGCGCGTTGCTCGGTCTGCTTGTTTTCGTTCTTTTGCTGTTGCTGAGCGCGCTGCTCGGTCTGCTTGTTTTCGTTCTTTTGCTGCTGCTGAGCGCGCTGCTCGGTCTGCTTGTTTTCGTTCTTTTGCGGCTGGTGAGCGCGCTGCTCGGTCTGCTTGTTTTCGTTCTTTTGCTGCTGCTGAGCGCGCTGCTCGGTCTGCTTGTTTTCGTTCTTTTGCGGCTGCTGGTGCTGCTGTTGAGCGTGCTGTTTTTGAGCAGGCTGCTGTGCGGGCTTAGCTTGCTCATGTTTGCTCTGTTGTTGTTCGGGGTGGTCCTGCTTGTCGCTTTTCTGTTCCTGCTGCGCGAGCACAGAAGTGCTCGCGAGAAGCAGTGACAGAATGGTTGTGCCGGTAATCCCAATTATTTTCATAAATGCCTCTATTCTGTTTGTGATGTATGCCTGCGCTAGCGCAAGCTTCCTGTGGTCGCATTGACCGGACTGCCAATAGCTTCGCCGGATACGAGAAGTTCCACTCTACGATTTTGCTGCCGTCCCGCCGAGTTATCGTTCGATGCCACTGGCAACGTGTTGCCGAAGCCTTTGGCCGAAACTGAATTCGTCAACACGCCTTCCTGCACGAGGTAGTCGCGCACGGAGTCGGCGCGGTTCTCAGACAGTGTTTGATTCATGGCATCTGTGCCCACATTGTCCGTGTATCCGCCGACTTCGATGTTGAGCGAAGGGTAAGCGAGCAGAATGCCGGCAACCTTAGCCAGCTTCTCGCGCGCGCCCGGTTTCAACGAATATTTTCCGGTGTCAAACAGCACGTCGGACATGCTGACGATGAGGCCACGCGCGCTGTCGCGAGTCTGAAGAATTGAGTTCAGCTGCTCGGACAATTTCGTACGCAAGGAGGCTTTTTCGGTTTCTGCCTGCTGCACGCTGGCCTGTGTGGCTAAGCGGGACTGTTCGGCATCCGCCTGAGCTGCCGAGATTGCGCTGGCTGACGAAGCCTGGCTTTCAGCCAGATCGGATTGCGCCTGCGCGTTCGCGGTTTGTGCGTCGGCGGCCTGGGCGCGAGCGCTCGCGGCGTCAGACTCAGCCTGAACCTTGGCGGCCTGGTCATTGCGGGCATCGACTTCAGCCTGAGCTTCTCCGGCTTGCGCTTTCGCTGCGTCGGACTGGGCTTGGTCTTTCTGACGATTCGCATCATCCGTCTGCCCTTGCGCCTTCGCTTGAGCGTCTGCGGAATCCTGACGTTCCTTCGCCAACCGTATTTCGTCCAGCTTCTTGACGCCAATTGCACGCGCATCTTCAGCAGTCTGAACTGCTTCGCGGGCAACCGCGATCAGCGGCTTTTTGTCGATGTGTTTGCGGGTGGCATATTCGTCGGCATTGTTCATCAATTGCACGGCGTGCTGATAAGTGTCGCTGGCATACTGCTCGGCTCCCTCGGATTGCGCGATGCGCAGGGCATTGCGTGCCTCGAAGAATTCCAGTGGCAAACGGGTATTCAGAATCACCGGATCGAATTTATAGCCGGTGGGAATGTAGCCGCCGCGTTCCATCAGTTCGTACTTCGCGTCGACCGCCTCAGTCGTTCCCTTGGTGTCTGCCCGGACCACATTCTCGATCACAACCACATTGCTGGGCTGTCGAACCGCATAATAAGGTTCTGCGGTGACCACCAAAGCGAAGGCCTGAAGATCGGTGGTGACATCCACCTTACTGCGGTGGTTGTCGCCCACTAGTATTTCGCCGAGGTTCACGGCGCGGCCCTCGGGTGAAATCGCCCAGAGGACGTAAGTCAGATACTCGCTACCGAAGGTGGTGGGGTTTTGCAGGTTGCCGAATTCCACTTCGATTTCCATGTAGCCCTTTTTGCTTTCAACTTTGGCCTGGCCGTTAGCTTCGGGCATCAAAGCCGTTCCGGCGAAATCGATCTTGGTGGCACCACTGCGATGCTTGTAGTTCACAGCCTGCACGCTGCGGCTGACGACAATCACCCGGAATGTCGGAGTCTGAGCCATGGGCTCGACGGCGATCGATGTCTGAGAATTGGTTTGAGCAAGTGCGCTCGTACTGAGCGTGATTCCTGCGACGACCGCTAACAAAGTCTTCGTTTTCAAAGTAGCTCCTTGGTTACAGATATCGTTCGTCATGACCGATATGGTGTTGGTGCGTTGAGACCTCTGTTCTATTTTTTTACGTACCTATGTGAATGTGAGAAAAAGAATGAAAGAGCCCGAAAACGTTCAGCAGCCACAGGACGACGGCAATGACCACGACGCCGTTTAGGATTGACTTGATGGTTCCCTGCATAGGGATGAATCGGTTCACCAGCCACAGAAGGACACCCACCACAATCAGAACTTCCAGGAGTTGAATTAGAGGCATATTTTTTTACCTTTCTTCTCTCGCGGGGCTAATACCTCTCATCCGCGCGCCATGAGGTCTACCCTGATTTCCAGTTCGTGGAAGCTGTCCGAGGCTCTTAGGGTCGAATCGTATCTCGCCGCAAGGTTTGGCGGCGCATAGAGGGACGAGGAGCACCGATTGGCTGGATGTGAACGCTGGGGGGTGTTCTAGCTCCACCCTTGGCGACCTGGAAATCAAGGTTGCGAATCAGCATTCACAACCTCGTCTACACACTCAGTAGGAAAAGGATAATTGCTGGGAGTTCTCGCGTCTGAGCAAGATAGCTCACATTACGGAATATGAGATTGGGGATACTCTCTCAATCTTCAGCCGGTTGGCCGTCTTCGGAACGGCCATTTGCGTCCAGCCAGGCGAGCAAAGCACTATTCCAGTTCTTGAGACGCACGATTGCGTTCCGGAAGTCTCATCCTTATCTATGTCGCAGCAGATCCTGGCGTGAGGACATTGCCTGGTACGTCAGTGGCCCCACGGTCGATCTATCGCCGGAGTCACGCCGCCTGGCGTTTTGTCCGCATGGCGCGTCACAGGGCGATGACGATATCTATGTAATGATTAGTGCGGATTGGGAAAAGCTGTAGTTCCAAATTCAGGAGGGTACGCCCCACGATCGGGCAAGAATTGTGGGCACCGATTTAGCGACTCCCAACGATTTCTCGAAATGGGATGTGCCTGTGCAGCAGTCGATTCATCAAGTAGCTCCGCGATCCATTGTCGTTCTAGTTCGTGCTAAATAAGGAGTCATCATGGCAAAGAAACGCATCGGCATTCTCACGGGCGGAGGCGATGTCCCGGGACTGAACTCAGTGATCAAGTCAGTGGTCTACCGGGGCGCGGAAATTGGATGCGAAGTTGTCGGCATCCGCCGCGGCTGGGAAGGACTGACCCACGTCGATCTGAATGATCCAGCGAGCAAAACGAGATACATCCAGCCTCTGAACCGCGAAAACACGCGCACCATCGATCGCACAGGCGGAACCTTCCTGCACAGTTCGCGTACCAATCCCTCGAAAATGAAGAAGCTGCCTCCCGCTCTCGAGGGGCGCAAATTCGAGGCCAAAGAGTCGACCAAGAAGGGCATAACCAGCACCGTCTTCGATGTGACGCCCGCCGTGCTGAAGAACATCGAAACGCTCGGTCTCGAGTACCTGATCGCGATTGGCGGTGACGATACTCTCAGCTATGCCGCGGAACTCGATCGCAAAGGCATCAAGGTAATCGCCGTCCCGAAGACGATGGACAACGACGTCCGCAACACGGAATATTGCATCGGATTCTCGACGGCGATTACGCGTGCGATGGACGCCATCGACCGACAGCGTACGACTGTGGGGTCGCATGAGCGCATTGGCATCTTCCGCGTGTTTGGCCGGGATGCTGGTTATACCGCGCTCTATACGGCATACGTGACTGCCGTCCGCTGCTGCATTCCCGAGTATAAGGTCGATCTCAACCACCTGATCGAGTTGCTCATGCGGGACAAGCGGAACAATCCCAGCAACTACTCGCTGGTGATCCTCTCGGAAGGGGCCGAGTGGCAAGGCTACACAGTGAGGGAATATGGGGAAACCGATGCATTTGGACATCGCAAGAAAATGAGCGTCGGCGAAGACCTGAGTGATGAGATCAAGAGCGCCACGGGTGAAGAAACGGTGGTCAGCGACCTAACGTACGACCTGCGCTCCGGCAGCCCCGATTTCGTTGATCGCCTGGTGGCCTTTACCTTTGCGGGCATGGCCATGGATGCGCTGGAAGAAGGCAAATCCGGCTTGATGACCGCGATAAACGAAGGCCGATACGCGATGGTACCAATTCCCGATCCGAAGCTGGGCCCGCGAAGGGTGGAAATCGCATCGATGTACAACACTGAGCGGTACCGCCCGAAGTACGACCACAAGCTCGGCCTGCCGATCTTCCTGACGCGGCCGTAGTGTGGATCATCGGCTAGTTTGGAGGTGAGTTATGGGTCTGCCGAAGATCTCCCGGCAGAAAACCCGTGGCCGTGGGTCGGGAGCGCGATCAAAACTTGGAGTGCCCTTAAGTGTGAACCCGCTGATAGCGACTCATGCGATCTGCGACAGATCCCCCCTATTGTACAATGCAATAAGAGTGCAATTTGCAGAGCGGTCATATTCCTGTAACTTGTTGTAAACACACCGTGGCGGTGTAGCTCAGGTGGTTAGAGCGACGGTCTCATAATCCGTAGGTCGTAGGTTCGAGTCCTACCGCCGCCACCACTCCCACCCTTGTCCGTTCCGGAGACACGAGCAACAAAATGCCCGGCAAAAGGGGTCCCAGCCTGGGACGGACGGGCTTGTCTGAGCATTGCGCTTACAGATCCGGTAGCCCTCGCCCTGGTGCCAGTCTTGTTCTTTGACGCGCTTTCAACGACGCGAGGCCTCGGGCTCAATTTACCGCAGCCTGAATTCACGGACCTTGGGTGTTTCGTCATAGATTGGTTATCGAAAATCGCCTCGCATTTGGTCCTCCAAACACCATTCCCGATCATCACAATTGCGAATCGCGATCATTAGAATTTCGAATTGTCCGCCGCTTGCGCGGGAAAGTGATTTCTGCTAGAAAGTCTTTAACTTGCCGTAATTTCCTTTTCTGCAAGTGGGGGGATTTGTTGCAACCTGGGCTCGCGCACCCACATCTCACAAACGATCTTTTCGCAAATCCGGCGCCTGCGGAACGTCTTTGGGCCCCTGTTCAGCCGGCGTAAGACTCGAACCTCCTAGCCAAGTTCTGGAGTTCGAATGTTGAGGCACTTTCTTTCCGCTTCCTCGGGGATGAACTCACATCCCAGTCTCAAGATTGCCCTGCGTCAAATTCCGCTTGGCCTGAATCGCGCGCGTGTCAGTAGCGCGCTCAAGATCCATTCGTCTCACGTTTTCACGCATATCACCGCAAAAGTTCAACCAACAGCCGGAGGAATATATGGCGACGAATCTCGTCCAGATTGAAAACGACTCGGAAATCAAACAGCGCCTCGCCGCCGAGCGCGCGCGCCTGCGCAAGATTGCCGGGCTTGACCAGCCAACCCATTTCCATCGCCCGGTGGAGCGGGCGTTTACCGCGGAGGAGCGCGGGCAGGTCACCATTCTGTTTGGCGGGTTTACGTGGAAGCACGAGGATCTGATCCGCGCCGTCTTCCAGGGCTGCGGCTACCGCTGCGAGAAGCTGCCGGTGCCGAACGTCGCCGCGTTCCAGACCGGAAAAGAATTCGGCAACAACGGCCAGTGCAATCCGACTTACTTTACGGTCGGCAATCTGGTGCAGTATTTGCAGTTCCTCGAAAAAGAGGGCATTCCACGGAAGAAAATTCTGGACAACTACGTCTTCTTTACCGCCGGATCCTGCGGCCCGTGCCGCTTCGGCATGTATGAGGCTGAGTATCGCTTCGCACTGAAGAATGCGGGCTTTGATGGCTTCCGCGTGCTGCTCTTCAAGGACAGCGACGGAATCAAGGCTGCCTCGGGCGAGCCCGGCCTGAAGTTCACCATCGACTTCGGCTTTGGCATGTTGAACGCCATGCACCTCGGCGACGTGTTCAACGACCTGATTTATCAGATTCGTCCGTATGAGGTGAACCAGGGGCAGACCGACCGCGTGTTTCGCGAAGCGGTCGACGGTTTGTGCGAAGACCTGAAGAATCGCGACTCGTTCGAGATCGAGGAGCGTGCGCCGAACTGGGCGAAGCCGAAGTTCAAGAGCAACAAGATTCTCCGCAACACCGCCAACGTCTTCGGCAAGTGGCACGAGCACATGTGGGGCAAGGATTATTTGAATGCCTTGAAGTCGGCTCGCAACAAGATGAATTCCATCGAGGTCGATCACACGCGTGTCAAGCCGCTCGTCAAGATCACGGGCGAGTTCTGGGCGCAGATCACCGAAGGCGACGGCAACTTCCACATGTTCGACTTCCTGGAGCGCGAGGGCGCGCAGGTTCTGGTCGAGCCGATTGCGACCTGGGTCGCGTACCTGATGTACCAGGCCAAGGCGCATGCCATCGCGAAGTGGCCGGTGAATCGTCCGCATCGCAATCCCGAGTGGTACGAAGTTAAAAAGAATTTTGCCAACTACATCGGTCTACGCAAAAAGCTGTGGGGCATCGGCGCGGGCGAGCGCATGTGGAATTTCTTCTACCACCGGACGATTAAGAACCTCGGCGGCATCACGCATCACCTGGCGTCGCAGAAAGAGCTCGCTCAACTGGCGGATCCTTTCTACAACCAGTTTGCGCGCGGCGGTGAGGGCCACCTCGAAGTCGGCAAGAACGTTTACTACACCGTGCACAAGATGTGCCACATGGTGCTGGCGCTTGAAGCCGTTCGGCTGCATGCCGTCGTCGCAATCCGACGGCGTGCAATCGGCGGTGGTCAACAAATTCAAGGACATGATCTTCCTGCCGATCGAAACGTCCGGCGAGGGCGAGGTCAACGCGCATAGCCGCGTGCAGATGGCGCTCGGCGAAGCCAAGGTCAAGGCAAAGACCGAGTTCGAGCAATGCCTGAAGCAGACGGGCAAGAGCATGAACGAAATCCGTGCCTACATCGACGAACATCCCGAGTTGAAGCGGCCGTTCTATCACGTGCCGCATCGCGAAGGAGTCGCGGGGACGGCGGCGCAGTTCATTCTTGCACGTGAACGACCGGATCAACAAAGACACGCACTTCTGGAAGAAGTCGCGGGTGCGTGTCGAAGCGGCGCCGGCGATGTCGGGCGACTGAGTGCCTTTCACAGCCGAGACGCAGAGTGCGCCGAGAAATTCAAGAAATTGTTTTTCTTTGCGACCTTTGCGTCTCGGCGGTTATCGATTTTGATTTTTCTTCACGAGCCAGAAAGGAACCCATGCACGACCATAAGGGTCCGCAGCTAATTCAGATCGCGCCGCTCGAACCAGAGGTACATCCCGTTCGAATTGCCAGGCCGGTCAGCCAACCTCTGCACGGCCACGATCGCGCCATCAAGTTCTTGGTCGGCTTGGACGTTGGTTCAACTACGGTCAAAGCCGTTGTCGTCGATGCTGCGAGCGATGCCGTTCTCTGGCAGGACTATCAGCGCCACGAAACCAAGCAGCCGGAAAAGACGCTCGAATTTCTGAAGCGCATGGAAACCGATACTGGCATGAATTCGCATAACACGCGCATGTTCATGACCGGCTCGGGCGGCGGCGCGATTGCCGACCAGATCGGCGCGAAGTTCGTGCAGGAAGTGACGGCGGTGTCGCTGGCCGTGGAAAAGCTGCACCCGGAGGTCTATTCCGTCATCGAACTGGGCGGACAGGACGCCAAGATCATCGTCTTCAAAGACGACGAAGAGACGGGCCGCAAAAAGAAAATTCCGTCGATGAATGACAAATGCGCCGGCGGCACGGGCGCGGTGATCGACAAGATCAACGCCAAGCTCAAAATTCCGACCGAACTGCTGGCGGAACAGAAATACCACGGCATCAAGCTGCACAAAGTCGCGGGCAAGTGCGGCGTGTTCGCCGAGACCGACATCAACGGCCTGCAAAAAGTTGGCACGCCGCCGGATGAACTGATGGCGTCGCTCTTTGAAGCCATCGTGCTGCAGAACCTCAGCGTGCTCACGCGCGGCCACACGTTGCGGCCGCACGTGCTGCTGCTGGGCGGGCCGAACAGCTTCATCAAGGGCATGCGCGAAGCGTGGCAGGCGAACATTCCGCGCATGTGGAAAGAGCGCAAAGTCGCTGTTCCGGAAGGTTCGAAGCCGGAAGACCTGATCAAAGTTCCGCAGAACGCGCAGTATTTCGCGGCGCTCGGCGCGGTCGAGTTCGGTCGCACCGAAGACGATTGCGTCGGCTGCTATCGCGGCTGCGACAATCTGATTCACTACATCGACTTCGGACGCCAGGAAGAAAAAGCCAAGTCGGGCGGCAAGGGCCTGATCGAAGATCGCACTGCGATTCGACGTTTTCAAAGAAGCCTATCGCCGCAAGAAATTCACGCCCGCCGTTTTCCAGAAGAACTCAACCGTTGGCGGCTTCATCGGCATCGACGGCGGCTCGACTTCGACCAAAGCCGTGCTGCTCGACGAGGACGGCGACATTCTCTGCAAGTCGTATCAGCTCTCGAACGGCAATCCGATTCAGGACACGATTGAGATGTTCGAGAACCTGCGCGGCCAGGTCGAAGCGCAGAACGCAAAACTCGAAGTGCTGGGCGTCGCGACCACCGGCTATGCCAAGGACATTTTGAAAGATGTTTTGAACGCCGATGTCGCGCTCGTCGAAACCGTCGCGCACACCGAGTCGGCGCTGAAGTTTTACGAAGATCCGCACGTGATCGTCGACGTTGGCGGGCAGGACATCAAGATCATCATCCTGCACAACGGCCGCGTGAAAGACTTCAAGCTCAACACGCAGTGCTCGGCCGGTAACGGATATTTCCTGCAATCGACCGTCGAAGGGTTCGGGCTCGACGTGACGCAGTACGCCGATCTGGCATTTTCCGCGCAAGCCATGCCGGTTTTCGGCTACGGCTGCGCGGTGTTCATGCAGTCCGACATCGTCAACTTTCAGCGCCAGGGATGGCGCGCCGAAGAAATTCTTGCCGGCCTCGCAGCCGTGCTGCCGAAGAATGTTTTCCTGTACGTCGCCAGCATTCCGAATCTCGCGGCGCTCGGCTCGCGCTTCGTGCTGCAAGGTGGAACGCAGAACAATCTCGCCGTCGTCAAAGCCGAAGTCGATTTCATCCGCAACAGCTTCCGCGCCACCGGCAAGCAGCCCGAAATCATCGTGCACGAGCACTGCGGCGAATCGGGCGCGATCGGCGCGGCCCAGGAGTCGTCTGCGGCTATGGCGTAAGGGCCGCCAGACGTCGTTTGTCGGGCTCGAGGCCGTGCGCAAAATCGAATACCGCACTACCCGCAACGAAGATACGCGCTGCCATTTCTGCAAGAACGACTGCCTGCGCACGTTCATCGACATTCGCACGAAGCCGAAAGACGATTTGAGCTTCGTGCCCATTCAGAAAGTCACCAAAGTTCCGCTGATGCACGGCGAGCAGCGACTCATCATCGCGACCTGCGAAAAGGGCACGGTCGAAGACGTCAACGACATGAAGGACATCAAGGCCGGACTCGACACAATCCGCGACGCGCATCCGAACTTCGTCGATATGGCGTCGAAGGAAGTTTTCCGTCCGACGAACGCCAAGTCCGTCGCCGATCCAGCTGCCCACAAAGGGCTGGGCCGGTTGGGCCAAGGGCGCGAAAGAACGCCGTGCGCTGATGGAAAATCGCAAGAGCCTGCGCATCGGCATTCCGCGCGTGCTCAACATCTACACCTACGCGCCGCTGTTTAACGCGTATTTCGAAAGCCTCGGCGTGCAGCCGGAGAACATTATTTATTCCGACTACACCAGTTCGGAACTTTATCGCGCGGGCGCGAGCCGCGGCGCGATCGACCCGTGCTTCCCCGCGAAGATCGGCATTTCGCACGTCTACAACCTGATTCAGGAGAAGCATCGCAAGAAGCCGCTCGACGCGATCTTCTTCCCCATGTATGACGTGCTGCACTCGCCGCTGGTAAAGATCGTCGGCGCAAATGCGTGCCCCACCGTCACCGCGACGCCGGAGACGGTGAAAGCCGCCTTCACCAAAGAGAACGACGTCTTCGCCGAGAACAACGTCAAGTACATCGACCCGGTTCTAAATTTCGCGGACCGCAAACTTTTCGCTCACCAGATGCTGCAGTCGTTGCAGCCTCTCCTGGGTCTGTCGCTGGAAGAGAACGATCGCGCCGTCGAGTCCGGATTCGCCGCTCTGAAGAATTACGAAGACAGCATCCGCCAGCGGGCGCGCGAGGTGCTCGATCAGCTCGAGCGCGAGGACCGCATTGGCATCGTGATGCTGGGACGCCCGTATCATCACGATCCGGGCCTAAACCACGAAATTCTGGACGAATTCCAGAAACTCGGCTATCCGATCTTCTCGCAGAACACGCTGCCGCTCGATGACGATCTGCTCGAACGGCTGTTCGGCGAAGAAGTTCGCGCCGGCGTGGTCATGAGTCCGCTCGACATCACCGATGCGTGGAAGAATTCCTACTCCTGCAGCACCAACCACAAAGTTTGGGCGGCAAAGTTTACGGCGCGCCATCCGAATCTGGTGGCGCTCGAAATTTCCAGCTTCAAGTGCGGACACGATGCGCCGATCTATGGCGTCGTCGAAGGCATCATCGAGCAGTCCGGCACGCCCTATTTCTGCTTCAAGGACCTCGACGAAAACAAGCCGTCGGGCTCGATCAGGATTCGCGTCGAGACCATCGATTACTTCCTGCAGCGCTATCGCGAGGAAGTGATTCGCAAGCGCCAAGCCGCCGAGGATATTGAAGCGCAGTTGGCCGCGCTTGAAACCCAACTGAGGAGCGAAAGCAGCGCAATTGAAATGCCGCCGATCGCCCATGAAAGCTGGCAGAGCGCGGAGGAGATGGCCGCGGGAGATTAGGCCTCAGGCCCGGAAGCTTGCGCCAATCTCTCTTATTCCCCCGTCCCAGCCGGCTTCAGCACGGCTGTGTTCCGCTCATCGCCGGCCACCATCCGATAGAACTTTTTCAACTGGTCCAGTTTGTCAACCGGCACGCTCAGCTCTTTGATTTCAAGATTGCGTTCGTAGTGCAGGACGTTGCCTTTCGATTCAATCTTGCTGTGATAGCTGGCGAAGCTGTAGTCCACGTCCATCGGCGGCGGTAACTCGTCCACCACATAGCCCGCGGGCAGCGCAATGTCGAAAGTGTCTGTGTCGCGCGATGGGCCGTCAAATTCGACAGGAAATTTTCTCGGCTCCTTCGTCTCCAAAATTCCCCACGCCTTAACTCCCAGCACGCGCGGCCGCACCAGAAGCAGATTGCCCGCCTGCTTCGCGTAGGCAATGGACTGAAAACTGTACGCGAAACCGAAGGGCTGATCGGTCCGGTCGAGGTTTACCAGGCTAGCTTTCACGATTTGGAAATTGGCCAGCGATCCACCGAGAAGGTCTTCAATCGGCTTGATCCGGTCTTTATCGTTCGTCACCGTCCGCAGTCGCGCACGCTCTTCCCATGCGCGGTCTCCAAGTCGGATTTCCGTGACATCGCCGCTCAGTATTCCCCTGGAATCGAGCGACAGCTTGCCCACTCTTTGAATGCTGTTCATGGAAGACGGCTGCTGCGGCAGTTCGATCAGTTCGCCGCCTTCGGGGGTCACCAGCAAGCCGTAGTTCGCCTGCAGGTATCCACCGATCTCTCCGAGCGGAGTTACTTCATTCGTTGGATCAAAGAAAAGAATCCTTCCGAGTTTCGGATCCTTGGTTACGGCAATCAGCGACAGACTGTTCACGTCATCGGGCAGCTTGATCGCGAGGATTGCATGATTAAACGCCTGGTGAGCGGGTGTATCGGGTCCAACGGAGCCGCGCTCCACGTTGATTGCCACAAAATAGGAGTCCACACCGATCTCGTGCAGCATGGTATGCATCAGAGTCGCTTTGTCTTTACAGTCTCCGTAGCGGTGCAAGAATACGTCCGGAGCAGCGTGTGGCTGCCAGCCGCCGATCCCCAATGAAATTGCGACATAGCGAATGTCGTGCTGCATGAATGAGGCAATTGCCTGCATTTTTTGTAACCGGCTGGCTTTGCCGGCAGTGAGCGCGACGACCTCCTGCTTGATCGGTTCGGATGTATCCATCTGCGAACTTATCAAGCCCGCGTACCAGTGCCCCATATCTTCCCAATTCGCGAACTCGTGCTTGGTGGCGGATCCTCCGCCCGGGAAAAATGACACGATCATCTGGGCTGCCAGCCCGCGCCAGGGCGGCATGTCCCACTCCGGCTTTATCCCCGCAACGTCCCTCACCGTCCACTGCAACTGGCCGCCATTCTCATCCGGCTTGACTTCCGGATGAGAGATCCAGGAGGTCCTGAAAACCCAGCCGGCTGGAAGCTGAAGTGAATAATGGCTCTCGCGCACCGGATCCAATCCTTGTATATCCCACTCATCCTGCAGCCAGAAAGGTTGTTCCTCAACTTCGTATTCGTAGCCAACTATGTTGCCGGGATCGGGGGCAGGAATACTTAAGACCTTTCGCTTAACGTCGGTGAAGACCTCGTATCCCTCGGTCGCCGATGTTTCGATGGCATCTTTGTCCTTCACCTCGTAGTCCTTGCCTTGGGAAGGAATACACCAGCCATGCAGGCCTGAGATTTTCGTGGTCCGGCCAAAAGGAATTTGGACCGTCCCACGGCCGCGGCCTTCGGGCCGCAGAATCTTGTAAGCCTCGCGAACGTGAGTTCGGATTTTATCCTCAGAAAGCACCGTCACGTTCTGGTCTGCAAAAAGCAACACCGCCTCGGTCTTCTCGTCATAGGATGGCAGAGGCACACCGACCAGCGAGTGCATCCACTGCGGCGCATCGCTGCTCGCCTCGGCCCGCGGCGCAAGCGCTGTCGCCAGAGCCCCGGCGCAAACTAACATCCCGCACCGCACTATCGCTCTTTTGATTGCAGGCGATCGCTTAGTTACTTGCATGGATTTCCCCTGGCTGCAGCACGATCTGTTCTCCGTCGCCGGTCCGTATCGCCTGAAAGAAATTGCGAAGAGCCGCATAGTACTTCTTATCCACCATCATGATGTCGATGGTAAGTTTCCGGGTCAGGTGCAGAGTCTCCCCGTTCTTATCCACCTTCATGATGTATCGAATGACGCGCCCATCCTGGTCCTGCGGAGTCGGCAGGCTGCTCACTTGCCAGCCGGGCGGGAGTTCGATGGTAATGTCGTCCGCTTTTTCGTAGGGATAATCGAAATAAATCGGATGGGTCCGGTTGGCATGGTCGAAGATTCCCTTTTCAGCAGCCGTGAAGACCGCCGCTGGAATCATCGCTCGGCGTCCCGCGCCAGCCGCCCAGCCTGGAATCTTGATGTCATATTCCGCCACCAGCGGCGTCTCCGAACTCGCCCAGTCCGGTTTGTTGGTCAGGTTGGCCTCGCCAGCCGCGCCAATTTGCGATGTGACCCGCTCCTCCAGATATTTCTTGCGCTCCACGTCGTCCGCGTGACGTTCGTCGAGCCGGTGAGACATCGCTTCGAGACCGGTGTAGGTGACGGTGAGCTTGCCTTCCAAGTCACCGGAGTCGGTGAGTTTCAATTTTCCCTCACGCGCGATCTGCGACTCCGAAGCCTGCGGCAGCGTGGTCGTGATCCACGTGCCACCATCCTTATCGAGCTTCAGCCCGGGCGTCCCCGTCTCAGGCCACATCAGCAGGCCGAACGGTGTGAATGCTCCTCCGGGATCCAGAAACAGGTCTTTGCCGTTCAGCTTGACAAGAACCACATTAGTGTTCAATTTGTTGCTCTGCATGGTTTTGGGAGTGAAAAAATACTCGTTCCGGCTGGCTACCCAACATTCATAAGCCTCAAAACCAGCGGCCCTCGCCAAACCGAGGAACAACCTTGTCAGCTGAATGCCGTTTCCATACCCTCGTTTCCATATCTGCTCCACATTCGCGTTGTCGACGGCCTTTTCCTTGGCGCGCTTTTGCTCTTGCTCCGTCTTCTGCTCTTCGTACGATGTATTCCGCAATGTCTGTACCCGGTCGTAAATCTTGCGCAACTTCAACTCGGGTGGATCACTTGGCGAGACGATTTCCGCCACCGCATGCTCCATCGCGCCACGCTTGTTTACGATACCGTCCGATTCTCCGTTCCACTTTTTCCCATTGCGCTTCCAATAAGCTTCCGCGTCCTTGTCCGGCAAACCCTCGATATAGTAAAAATCCACGCGCCACTTCAACTCGTCCGCCGGGGGCATATAGTCTTCCATCTCAAAGGCCGGTACATTGCTCACCTCCATGCGGATCAGATGGTCTGGGGTCTCTTTCGGCGGCGAGGAGTCAGGCAGCAAAAAATTCCAAGTCCACCGGACCGAAACTTCGTTGTAGCTATCTCCGAGAAAGGGTTTCAGCATGAAACGAGCCTTCTTTGTGAAGAGCTCATCGCTCAGGATCCAGCGCGAATCGTAGAGCGTGTACTCATGAAAATCCCTGGTGTAGGAATACTCAATGATGCTCCCCACCTGCACGTCGGTTAGGGTAAAAGCCTTGACCAGAACCTTTATATGCGTCCCCGAGAATTTCCCCTTCACGATGTACTTCTCGAAGACTTTGCCGCCGAAGTCCGCTGTCGAACCATCCGGCCGGATAGTGCGCGCGTGAATGTTAACTATGTCCTCCTGCTGCTTGTAGAACGGAATTTCGACATCCGCATACTTCCGGCCCTCTTCGGTGAGGATCTTGATGCGCAGGTAGTTGTCTTCATGCGGGACGTGGATATCGTCGTATCGATCCACTTGACGGTACAGAATGATCGCAGGCGCGCCCGGCGCCAGCGGTTCGCTGGTCATTTTGAGTTCTTCCTGCGAGACGGGCTGGAATCCGATGCCGGCTCTTGCTTCCTGCGCCGCGAGTACCAGTACCCCCAGCAACACTGCCGCCCACATGCTGAACCGGAACATAGCTGTTCTCCCAAGGACTTTTGATTCAGTGCTTTTCAGGTCAAGGTCGTAGCAGGCAGGAATCAACAACTCCGGGGGGACGAAGACGATTCTCCGCGGCGCGCAATTCCGCCTTTCCGCACTCCGCGCCCCTCAACGCAGATGTACCGGAAACTGAGTAATCGCATGAAGTATAACCGGAACTAAGCGCACGTCAAGAAAAGAAGTTACCTTGTTTTGAATTACATCCGTTGCAGTCGCTGGCCGCCCGAGTTGGGAACTGGCTGGAAGTAACCAACCCAAGTCAACAAGGCGTGAATGTCGAGGCGATTCGTCTTAGTCTGACGGGCGCGAGGCCGCATCTCATTTCGAGTGAGCCAGGTGTTTGTCGATGTCCTTCAGCAAAGTTTCGAGCTTGTGCTTCGGATATACTTCTGCGTCGGGACGCGAGAAAGCTGGGATCGCGGTTTGAATGACTTTGCGAGCTTCCGCGTAGTCGCCGCGGCGATCGGCGATCTCGGCGCGGGCAAGGGCAATGGTCGGCGCAAAATCCGCGATGCCTTCGAGCTGAGCTACGCTCTTGGGATCAATTCCGTCCAGCAACTGGCTGGCCTCCTCGAGCTTGTTTTGGTTGATCAGGCACTCCGCCAGCGTGTCGGCAGTTCCGCCGGTTAGTCCCGCGCGTGCGCCGAAGGCTTTGTGCGCGCCTTCATAGGCCTTTCGCGCATTAACCGTGCCGTCCGGGAGATGCCCACTCCGGCATTGCGCCAGCGCGGCATCGGAGAGCGAGGCGATGGCAAAAAACGATGCAGGGCCTTGCTTCAGGGCGGCGATGCGGTGTAGTTCGAGGTCATCGCGGGTCGCGTCGTCATAAAGCTCGATTGCCCCTTCGCACTGCGCGCGCGTTGCCAGCACCTGCAGGGTCAACTCGTGATCGGCGCCGAGTTTTTGGACGAATGCGGGATAAATCTTGGTCGTCTCGTCGACCGCTTCGGCGTTCTTCCTCTCGTCCATGAAGGCCTGCGCCAGATTCAGGCGAACTCTCAACACCTCCGCGCTTTCGGGCCCGTCCACGCGCGAGTACTCATCCCGCAACTCACGAAATATACGCTCGGCCTCCGGGCCGTTGCCCAGCCGGATGTCGGCGAACCCAAGCCGCTGCTTCAGCGCCAGCCGCGTATTTTCGTCGATCTCCGGCAGTGTGGCGGCCTTGTCGTAGGCGGCTTGGAAATTATCTTTCGCAGACCGCGCGTCATTGGCGATCAGCGCGATCATGCCACGCGCCGAGTAGAGCCAGACCAGCAGATCGGGGCGAGGCTCGGCAAGCTGCGTAATTTTTGATTCCTGTTCCGCGAGGACTTTTCTGGCGGATTCCATCGACCCCGCCTCGTAACTGCGGGCTTCCATGGCGGCTCGCTGGAGTTCGACAATCATGGCATCTTCGGAGAGTGCTCCCTCCGCCTTCATAAACAAAGCCGCCGCTTGTTCATATTCCGCGCGGGCGTCGGCATAATCAGTGCGCATATCGAGGGCGTGGGCGATGGCGCGGTGCAGCTCGGCTCCGACTTGGGGTTCGTTAGTGAACTGGCGGTCGATACCAGATGAGGCTCGCTTTACGGCATCGAGCAAGCTTTCTTCCGCTTTGCCGCTCTGGAATGGATTGCTGCGGCCGAGCAGGTCGTTCGCCATAAACCGGTTGACGGCTTTCGCAATCTCCGTCTGCCGGTTTGCGATGTCGCGCTCGCGCGCCGCCCGCCGGTAAAGCGCCAGGCTCGCTCCCAAGCCAACGACGAGCGCAACAACCGCAACCAAAATCCACGGCCGCCGCGCTTTCGAGTCGGCCAGTTTTCTCTCGGCAACCTGCGCGCGCTGCTCGGTGAGTTCGATTTTGCTGCGCTCTGCTCGTCGAGCCTCCAGCGTTTCCAGGCGCTCAACCAGTTCCGCGGCGCTCTTCAGTCTCCGCGCTGGGTCACCGCACGCGGCCTCCGCAATATCTTCGCGCAGCAGCGGATCGTCGATGTCGGCTTCCCATCCCGGCGAAAGCGGCGTGCGGAAATCGCCAGCGATAAGCTGGTACAGAATCACGCCCAGCGCATAAACATCGGATGAGATCGTTGGAGAATGTCCTGCCAGGACTTCAGGCGCAAGATACGCAAGCGTGCCGGTCAGGATTGAATCGGGCGTAACGGTCTCAGTGAACCCAAGGTTGGTGATGCCGAGAGCGCCTAAGCGCGCGGGGTCGGCCAGGGCGCCGCTGCCAAAGTCGGCAACCTTAATCTGCCAGCGCAGGGCGTCCCCATTGACTCGCCCGCTCTCGTCTTCCCTTCCCGCGCTTACCAGAACATTGGCGGGCTTCAGGTCTTTGTGCAGAACGCCGATGTCATGCGCCGCGGCGATGGCCTTCGCAATCTCGACTAGCATGCGCAACCGCAGCTCGCGCGGAACTTTCGCCACCCCACCCTGGTTCTCCGCCCATTCTGAAAGATTCGGACCACCGTACTCGCTCTCGACGAAAAATGGCTGGGTGTCGAAATTCCACTCCAGCACCCGGACAAAGTCCTGGCGCTCGCCGAGCGACTCGCGGAGGAAGCGCGCCAGCGTCACTTCGCGTTTCAACCCCTTGAGCTCAATGCCATCGGTCGCAAACTTAAACACGCGCGACTCGTGCGTCTTCGGATTCTCCGCCAGCCAAACTTCACTCGACCCGGAGGGTCCCATCTTCTTACTGAGACGCCAATGCTCGCGCCCGGAACGTTGTCACCGGGCTTAAGTCCCTGGTCGTCCCAAACTCCCCCGGCGAGTGCCTTGCTCTGCACCGAAACAGCCAGGCGATAGCCAACCCGGGGAACGGTGAGAATAGTCAACTGCTCTTCATCGCCCATCGCCCGTCTCAGTTTTGACACAGCGGTCGCGAGCGACCCATCGACGACCAGCGTCCCAGGCCAGACCGACTCCAGCAACTCATCTTTGGTGACAACCTCGCCGGCGTGGTGCAAAAGCTGGATCAGAACCTCGAGCGGCTTCGACTCCAGCTCAACGGCAGTCCCGCGCACCCGCAATTCGCGGCGAAACTCGTCCAGTTCGCAGTCGGCGAACTTCCACAGACGCGCGGGAATGCGCGTAGGAATTTCGCGGGCTGAACGGCCCGAATCGTTGCTACTCATACAGTTAGCGCTTCTTTAGAGTTCTTTAGAACTGCGTCAGGACACAACACGGGGGAGTGTGCAGAATGTTGTCCGACGGCTCAACTCTTTGAGCTGACATTGTCCCACGAATCGCGGGCGCCGGGATAAGAGAAATCGGGCGTTTGGGGAATTCCTCCTGCCCGGCACCCCGGGGCAATGTTCGATGACAGACACTTTGATGCACAACGCCCGATAACGCAGCGCTCAATACACGACGCTCCATACATAACGCTAATTCGACAACGACCGATCGATAACGTTCGATCCATTCGCAATCCAAGGAGACAAAAAATGAAGCTCGCCAATTCGAAACCTTTCGTTCGCGCAAACTTCACAAAAATTCATTTCGTTTTCGTGCTGGTGGCCCTCCTTGGCCTCTGCGAGCGCACTCCAGGGTCAAACATTCCAAACCGTTCCGGCGCTCTCTTTCACCATGCCCTTTGCCGGCTCCAACCCACTGCCACAGGTCCTGACTATTGCCAGCACCGGGGCGGCCTTCGGGTTTACGCCGGTTGCAAGTACGTCATCCGGCGGGAATTGGCTTTCTGTTTCTCCCAGCAACCTTGATTGCTGCAACACGCCCTATCCCGTGACCGTCAGCGTCAACGGCTCCGGGCTGGCCGCCGGAACGTATCAGGGACAGATCGTCTTCACCGATTACCAGAACAACAAAATCACGATGACCGTGCCGGTCACACTCACCGTCGCCTCGTCGAGCGCGGCGTTTTTTGACACGCTTCCCGGCAAGCTGAGCTTTTCTTTCAAGACGGGCGGGGCAGCCGCCTCGCAGCCAGTTCAGATCCGCAACGGCGGATCGGGCACCCTCAACTGGACGGTCACCCCAAGCACGTCCGATGGCGGAAACTGGCTGACCGCATCCTCTTCCAGCGGCGCGGCTCCCTCCACCATCAGCATTAGCGTTACCGCATCCCATCTCCCTGGAGGCGGATCAACGGCTGGCACCTACATCGGCCAGTTGCTTTTTCAGACCTCGGGAGACAGTATCACCGTCCCGGTCGCGGTCACGGTGGGAAGCTCTGTCTTTGTACAGGTGAATCCACTGAGCTTTACCACTCCCTTCGGTGGCGCAAATCCGCTGACTCAGATTCTAAATATTGACACCACTGATAACTCGGCCATCGGCTTCACGCCGGTAGCAGCTACCTCGAATGGCGGCAACTGGCTGTCGGTCTCTCCCAGCAACCTCGATTGCTGCAACACACCCCATACCGTTGCCGTCAGCGTAAATGTTGGCACTCTGGCGGCGGGAGCCTATACCGGAGAAGTCACGATTGTCCAGTATGCCAATCCGGCGATGTCGATGACGATCCCGGTGACGTTGAATGTCGAGCCGTCGAACGTGGCGTTTTTCGCGGACCTTCCCGGCGCCCTGAGTTTCTCCCTGAAAACCAATGGAGGCACCAGTGCGCAAGTAATACAGGTGGCGGGCGTCGGATCCGGCGCGTTGAACTGGACCGTTACACCCACCACGGCCGACACTTCGCCCTGGCTGACCGTTTCTGCGGCCAGCGGCACTGCGCCATCCGTCGTGACCGTCGGAGTGAATACCAGCCTGCTGCCCAATAGTGGCGCCGTCCCCGGAACCTATCTCGGCCAGTTGCTCTTCCAATCATCCGTAGACACCACGACCATTCCCGTTTGGGTCACAGTTGGCAGTCCCGTCATTGAACAGGTGCAAGCGATCAAGTTCACCATGCCCTTCGGCGGCGCCAATCCGCTACCGCAAAACCTCACGATCGAGACCAGCGACAACTCTGCCATCGGATTCACGCCAGTTGCCTACACAGCCACTGGAGGGAACTGGTTGTCGGTCTCTCCAAGTAACCTGGATTGCTGCAACACGCCTCACGCAATCACGGTAAGCGTCAATGCCAGCACGCTTCCGGCAGGAACTTACACAGGCCAGGTCACGATTTACCAGTATGCCAATCCGCAGCTGTCGATCAACGTGCCGGTGACGCTTACCATCGCGGCATCGGGCGCGTTCTTCAACACTCTTCCGGGGGCACTCGCCTTCTCGCTGGCGACGGGCGGCGCGGCCACCTCGCAGGTCATCGCAGTTGGCAACGGAGGCAGCGGCACATTAAATTGGACTGCCGCACCCTACACCGCCGACGGAGGCGCGTGGCTTAACTTGTCTGCGTCGAGTGGAACCGCACCTTCTTTGGTCACAGTGAAGTCAACGCCAGCGCGCTTCCAAACGGCGGCGCGATTGCCGGCACCTACCTCGGCGAGTTGCTCTTCGAAACGGCCGGCGACATCACGAGCATTCCCGTGAGCGTCACCGTCGGAACCGTAGTCTTTGAGCAGGTAAACCCGATCAGTTTCACCATGCCGTTCGGAGGTGCGAACCCGCCAACGCAAATCTTGACCATCGAGACCAACAATAACTCGGCCGTAGGATTCACTCCCATTGCCAGCTCCGGCGGAAACTGGCTGTCGGTTTCTCCCAGCAACCTGGACTGCTGCAACACACCCCATGCAGTTACAGTCAGCGTCAACGCCAGCACGCTGGCGGCCGGAACTTACTTGGGAGAGGTCACGATACTCCAATACGCCAACCCGGCGATGTCAATGACCGTGCCAGTTACACTCACCATCGAATCCTCAGGCGCATTCTTCGGCGAATGTTCCTGGGGGCATGACCTTCTCCATGCAAAAGGGCCGCAAGAAAATAACGTACCAGAACCTCCAGATCGACAATGATGGAAGCGGAAAGTTGAAGTATTCAATCACGCCGACTACCGCCGATGGCGGCGCATGGCTCGATCCTTCAGTCGTGGCCGGCTCGGCTCCCAAGACGATCAAAGTGTCGATCATGCCCGCTGCTTTGCCCGGAGCAGGCCAGATCGCCGGAACCTATCTAGGCCAACTCCTGCTGGCAGCCGGCACCGACACCGTCACCATACCCGTAACTGTCACGGTGGGAGACGGCGTCTTTACTCAGCTCAATCCCCTGAATTTCGTCATGCCATTCGGCGGCGCTAACCCATTGCCCCAGATTCTGACAGTCGGAACCAATGACGTCAGCAACGTCGTGGGCTTTACACCCGTCGCCTCGACCGGCACGGGCGGCAGCTGGCTTTCGGTTTCTCCCAGCAACCTTGACTGCTGCAACACACCCTATCCGCTTACGGTTAGCGTCAACGCGAGTGGGCTCGGGGCAGGAACCTACGCAGGAGAAATCGAGATCTACCAGTACGCCAATCCCGCAATGACGGAGATCGTCCCGGTCACTCTAACTATAGTCGCGGACAGCAAAGCGTTCTTCGACAACACCCCTGGGCAGACGAGTTTCTCGCTAATCCCGAGCGGCGGGAATCCGCCGTCTCAAACCATCCAACTCGGAAACGGGGGATCTGGGACGCTGGCCTGGAGTGTTTCCGCTAACACCGGGGACGCCGGCAAGTGGCTCAAGGTTACTCCGACCAAGGGAACAAACCAGGGAACTTACTCGGTCTCGGTTACAGCCAAGAGCTTACCGGGAGCTGGCAAGCAATCCGGGACGTTCCTCGGACAGGAAGTGCTCAAGACGAAGACCGGCCTGGTCACGATTCCGGTGGCGGTGACCGTGGGCAATCCGGTCTTTGTCCAGGTTCCTGCGGTGACTTTCACTGCCAAGCAGGGCACGAGTCCCGCGCCACAGACGGTCAAGATTGACAGCACTGGCAACGCCATGGGATTCACGCCTTACGCCAAGTCGTCCAAGGGTGGGAGCTGGCTGTCGGTGTCTCCCAACAACCTCGATTGCTGCAACACCCCGTCGAACATCACAGTGAGCGTCAATGCAACCTCGCTGACGGCGGGAACCTACTATGGTGATATCAACACCATCCAGTACGCAAATCCGGCGCAGTCGATGACGATCCTGGTCGTTCTCACCGTTACGCCTTAACAAAAGCCGCATCGCTCTTGCCCAGGTGGTGGTGCACCTCCTCACTACCACCTGGAACGGGAGTAATTCAGCGAGTCGGTCCGATACAGCTGCCCCACCCGCATCTTGTAAGTGAAGACTATCCACCGGCCATCCGGAGTAATCGAGGATGGAACCGCCATCGTCCGCATGCCAATCTGGTATGCAAGGGGCATAGGGGCGCCAATTATGGCCGTATCGAGTGGAGATTCATCGATCGAACCTTCGCCGAATCATCACGGAACAATCACAGCCGCGCCATCGATCGCGTCGTTCTTCACCGCGGCCAGTGCCTCATTCGCCTGATCCAGCGTAAACGTCGTAACTTGCGGCCGAAGCCGAATCTCCGCCGCCAGCTTGAGAAAATCTCGCGCATCGTCGCGCGTCATATTGGCCACGCTGCGAATCTGCCGCTCTCCCCAAAGCAGTTGGTCGTAATCAAACTCCGGCATGCGATCGAGATGAATCGCATTGATGGCCACCACTCCGCCCTTGCGCAGACTCGACAGCGCCGAGATAACAACGTCGCCGGCGGGGGCAAACGTGATCGCGCGATCAAGTTCTACTGGAGGCTTTTCGGCCTCGGATCCAATCCACTTCGCTCCAAGCGACTCAGCCAGGCGACGATGGGAAGCGCCGCGCGTCGAAACATAAACCTCGCAGCGCCACGCATGCAGCACGGCAATGGCAAGATGCGCCGACGCGCCGAACCCAAAGAGCCCAACTTTTTCTCCCTGTTGCACACCCGCTACGCGCAGACTGCGAAATCCGATGATGCCCGCGCACAGGAGCGGCGCAGCATAAAGAGGATCCAGCGCCGCGGGCAAGGGAAAAACAAAATCGGAGCGAGCCGCGGCAAACTCCGCGTACCCGCCATTCACGCTGTATCCAGTGAACGTTGGAGCATCGCAGAGATTCTCGGAATTGTTCCGGCAATACCAGCACGTGCCGTCCGTGCCGCCAATCCAAGACACACCAACGTGCGTCCCAAGCGCGAGCGCGCCGGTAGCTCCGCCAGTAACTTCTCCCACGATCTGGTGCCCCGGAACCAGCGGCGTGCGCAGCACGGGCAACTCGCCTTCGACAATGTGCAAATCAGTCCGGCAAACTCCGCAGGCCAGTACCCGCAAGAGAACCTGTCCCGGAGGAGGCTCGGGTCGCGCAACGTCCTCAATCCGCAAGGGACGAGCCGCAATCTTTGCCGGGGAATGAAGCACCGCGGCCTTCATATCTCTAGGATAGCCATTTGGGGAAAACCGGGCTACCCACAAGCAGTAGACCACTTGGAAAAACAGCGAACGCACGGCCCGCATCTGTGAAGTGGATTATCATTGTGTGGCGAGCAGTAGGTCACTGGTGGAGGTTTTCACTTCTGCAATCTGACTTCTAACCTCTGCAATTTCTTTCCCGTGCCCATTCCCTCTTCCTATCTCCCAGCGATGCTCAGCCTGACCGCGGTCGGGGCGTGGGGAACGAGCGACTTCCTGGGTGGCATCGGCGCGCGCCGCGGCAACGTATTTTTGTTCACGACTTTTGTACACCTGAGCGGAATGCTCCTGGCCGGCGCCCTCGCGCTTGCGATCGGTCTGCCATTTCCTGATGCGCATAGCGTCCTCTGGTCGCTGGCGGCGGGCGCCATTGGAGGCATCGGCCTCGCCTTGTTTTACCGCGGGCTGGCAGTCGGAAAAATGGGAATCGTCGCGCCCGTCTCTGCCGTCTTAGGTGCCGCCATCGCGACGGCGGTTGCCGCCTTCACCGAAGGGGTTCCGAGCAATCGGCACCTGCTCGGGTTTGTGCTTGCCGGAATTGGCGTTTGGCTGATCTCGCGCACCGAAGAAAGTGTCGAAGGAGGTTCCGAAGAAGAAAAAACGAATGGTGGCCGTCCGCGGGGCCTGGGCCTCGCCATCTTATCGGGATGCGGCTTCGCCGGTTTCTTCTTCTGTATTCATCGAGCGGGACAAGGTTCGGCCCTGTGGATTGCGGTCTGTTCCCGCTTCGCTTCTTTCATTGTCACTCTCGCCATCGTTATTGCTGGCCGCCAATTTCGCGCGGTGGCGCGGCCCGTCCTCGCGATTGCTCTCGCTGCCGGAATTCTTGAAATCACGGGAAGCGTAGTCTTCGTCCGCGCCTCGCAGATCGGACGACTGGACGTTGCTGTAGTCCTAAGCTCGCTCTATCCGGCGGTCACCGTCATCCTGGCGCGCATTTTTCTCCGCGAACATTTCAGTCGCGCCCGCACCATTGGCATGCTGGCGGCGCTGGCTGCCGTGCCTATGATTGCGGGGTAGTCTTTCTATTCCAAATTCCAGAATATGAAATGCGTTGATGAATAGAGGGTTCCCTGCGATTCCGAAGATCGGAAACGCAAATACGGGAACAAAACCCCCGCCATGGACGTATCATGATCTGAGGAGCAGGATCCATGCGAACGCTCAAGATTTCCCTGATTGCATCGGCAATTGCGACGGTTGCCAGCTTCTGGCTTTCCCAACTTGGGGTGATGCAGAAGATGTGGCCAGAGCATCCGCAAATGGCGAGCTTCTTCTTCACCCTTGTGGCCGCAATCGCGGTGCAAATTGCCTGGCCGCGCTTGGTACCGGGCAACCCGCACGACAAGAGCTAACATTGGAAATTGGGAGTCCTCGAGAAAACGCCTGACGCCAAACGCCCCGGCTGTTACTCTCTCCTTCGTGAGCCTAGTCGAAATTCGCGACCTGACCAAAATCTTCGAGCTCTCCGAATCAGCGTTCGGCAGCCGGCGCGGCAGGAGGAAACCGGATGCGAATAAGCCGGATGCAAATAAATATGGAGAAATTCGCGCCGTCGACGATGTCTCTCTCGATATCGAGCGAGGCGAAACGCTCGGACTGGTTGGCGAATCCGGATCCGGCAAGAGCACCCTCGGACGCCTCATCCTTCGCCTGATCGAGCCAAGTTCAGGCAGCATCATTTTCGACGGCGCTGACGTTCTGAGAGCGGGTGGCACGGACCTGCGCCGCCTGCGCCGCGATATGCAGATCATCTTTCAGGATCCCTTCGGATCGCTCGATCCACGCTTTCGAGTCGAAGACGTGCTCGCCGAACCGCTCATCATTCACGAAAAGCTGAGTCGAGACGCGCGCCGGCAGCGCGTGGCCGAACTTCTGCGCGCGGTCGGCATGGATGAATCCGCGATGCCGCGCTACCCGCACGAATTTTCCGGGGGCCAGCGCCAGCGTATCGGGATCGCGCGCGCGCTGGCGCTGCGCCCAAAATTCATCGTCGCCGACGAGCCGGTTTCGGCGCTGGACGTCAGCGTAGGCGCCCAGATCGTCAATCTGCTGCAATCGCTACAGCGCGAATTCGGGCTGACATACCTGTTCATCTCGCACTCGATGCCGGTCGTGCGTTATCTTTCGACGCGCATCGCGGTCATGTACCGCGGAAAGATTGTCGAGGTCGGAACCACTGAGAAGATCACCGAGCGTCCGCAGAGCGATTACACAAAAAGCCTGCTCGACGCTACGCCGGAGATCGCGGCCTCGTAATACAAGAGCCCGTCCGCGCGTCGCGCCTTCCCAACATCGCCTGTTGCAGTAACCTATACAAGCTCAGAAGATATCATCGTTCCAATAGCGAGGTACCCATGTTCCTCCGCGTCAAGTCACGGCGGCTCGCGGTGGCCATTATTGCTGTTGTCATTACCGGTGCCCAACTCACCGCCGCGCAAACACTTCCTTCTGAGACCGCAAAGCACATCGATGAGATCGTCGCGAAGGCGATCTCCGACCAACAAATTCCGGCTATTTCCGTCGCTGTCGCAGTCGATGGTCAGATTCAGTACCAGAAAGCTTTTGGCAAAGCCGATCTCGAGAACGATGTCCCGGCCACGCCAGAAACCTTGTTCCGCACAGCCTCGATTGCTAAGTCGATGACGGCCGTCGCGGTCATGCGGCTCGTGGACGATGGCAAATTCGACCTCGATTCACCAGTCCAGAAATACTGTCCCGCGTTTCCACAGAAGCAGTGGACGATCACGACGCGCGAAGTGCTCGGTCATCTTTCTGGGCATCCGCCACTACAAGGAAGGGGAGATGGACAACACCCGTCATTACGCGAGGCTGTCTGACGGGTTCTCCATCTTCGCGAGCGAACCGCTGCTCTTCAAGCCGGGAACGAAGTTCGAGTATTCCACCTATGGTTTTTCCGTGATCGGGTGCGAAATGGAAGGCGCGGCCGGCAAATCGTATCCCGAGATGATGCGGCAAGAAGTTTTCGCGCCCGCGCACATGACGCACACCTTTGTAGATGATGTTTTCGAAATCATCCCTCACCGCGCCCGCGGATATTCCAAGCGAGATGGCAGGGTTATCAATGCCGGGCTGATGGATAGCAGCTACAAAATTCCCGGTGGGGGATATGTTTCCACACCCGGCGACCTGGTCACGCTGGCCGACGACCTGCTTGCGGGGACGATGATGAAACCCGGCTCCCTCAAACTGATGTGGACCTCGCAGAAACTGCGGGACGGCAAGGAAACGGGATATGGGATGGGCTGGGGCATCAGAAAGTTCGAGCATGAGGAAATCGTGGCCCACACCGGCGGTCAGCAAGGCACCAGTACCTGTCTCATAATCTTTCCTGAGCGCAAACTAGTGGTCGCGGTCATGATGAATACGGACGCTGCCGACGCCGGAGAAATCGATCATCAAGTCAGCGCCGTGCTGCTGGAGGACCTTTTCGGGGTTAAGCCCGATGCTGGAGCTATGCCAGGACGCCCTTGAACTGAAAAGCGCGGGCCGCCAACTTCTCGTTGTGTCGTTCCTTGAACGAAATTACAATGCCAGTGTCCTAAGGAGCAATCATGGCCGCCGCCGCAATCGTCCCGCCACAAGAGCCACAACAACCAGCGCCGCTTTCCGAGCCGCAGCGCATCATTGACACCTTCATTGCGCCCAGCAAAACCTTCACCGATCTGCGCCGCAATGCCAGTTGGTGGGCGCCGTTCGCGCTCATCGTGATCATTGGTTACCTCTTTATTTACGCCGTCGATCAAAAGGTCACCTTTCAAACGGTCGTCGATAATGCGATAAAGATGCAACCCAAGGCGCAAGCGCAGCTCGACACCCTGTCCCCGGAGAAGCGTCAGGACGCCATTCAGAAAGCCGTAACCCGTACCAAATTCATCAGCTACTCAGTCCCAGTTATTGCGCTGATCATCTACTTGATCTTCGCCGGAGTGGTCTTCGCCTCGGTTAAGTTCGGCGCCAATGCCGAGGTGCGATTCGGCGCGGTCTTTGCGCTCATCGTATATACGCGCCTGCCGGAATTGCTGCGCGCCCTCTTGTCCAGCGCGTCGTTGTTCGCGGGCGCCAGTACCGACTCCTTCGATATAAACAATCCGCTCGCCGTGAATGGCGCATATTTTATGGACCCGTCGGCCTCGCCTATCCTGCGCGCGTTGGTCGGCTCGTTCGACATCATTACGATTTGGACATTAGTGCTCGTTGCGATCGGAATTCCCTGCATCGCGAAGGTCAAACGAAGCACGGCATTTGGCATCGTGGCTGGATGGTTCATCTTCACCCTCCTTCTCAAGGTCGGTTTGGCGTCGCTGTCGGCTTAAGCCCTTACTGGCAGTCCAGCATTTCCGCTAACCTCTAAGAGTAGGCCTATGGCTAGCACGAGGTCGGTCGCCAGGCGACGATTTACAATTGCTCCGCCATGCACACGGCAGACGTAGTTCTAATTGGCGGAGGCATCGTCGGTTCCAGCATCGCCTATCATCTGGTCTCCGCCGGCTGCAAGGATGTGCTCGTCCTCGAGCGCGAAAGCGCGCTGGGCAGGGGTTCGACCGGCAAGAGCATGGGCGGAGTGCGCGCTCAGTTCTCCACGCCCGTCAACATTCAGATGTCGCTGTATTCGATTCCCTTCTACGCAAGCTTCGAGGAGCGGCTAGGTTATCCGTGCGACTATCGCCCGCAGGGTTATCTTTTTTGCGCGACCAGCGACAAGCACCTTGCCTACCTGCGCGCGAACTACGAAAAGCAAGTTGCCATGGGACTGCAGAACGTGCGACTGGTCGCGGGAGACGAGATTCGAAGCATGTTCCCCCAGATGCGCGGCGATGACATCATCGGCGGCAGCTTCTGCTCGACCGACGGCTTCGTCGATCCCTACAGCGCCATGATCGGCTTCATGACGTGGGCCAGCGATCACGGCGCGACGCTCTGGAAAAATGCGACGGTTTTGTCGATCACGCAGGACGGGAGTTCCCCCGTGCAACCCCGTGTACCCCGTGGTTCAAGCTCTTGGCGGGAGTCGGATCGGACTCATGATCGGGAGACAGCTTTCGACGTAGTAACGACCCGAGGCGCAGTATCAACGGCCGCGGTCGTGAATTGCGCGGGAGCCTGGTCGGCCGAGATCGCCAGCATGGTCGGCATCACTCTGCCCGTTGAGCCTCTACGCCGCATGCTCGTGCCAACCGAACCCTTCGATCAGTTCCCGCACACCGCGCCCATGATCGTCGATATGTCGAACGGCTTCCACTTCCGCCCCGAGAGCCGCGGCTTTCTTCTAGCCTGGAACGATCCCGAGGAAACGCCCGGCTACAAGACCGATTTCGAGCCGAGCTTCATCGAAAAAATTCTGACCCGTGCCGCCGATCGCGTGCCGGTGTTTGAAAATGTCGCCGTCAATCCGAAGCGAGCCTGGGCGGGACTCTATGAGATGACGCCTGACCATCACCCAATTTTGGGCGAGTCGCCTGATGTGCCGGGATTTTTCTTCGCCAACGGCTTCAGCGGACACGGCGTGATGCACGCCCCCGCCACCGGGAAAGTTCTGAGCGATTTAATTCTGTCCAGAAAGACGGAGCTGATCGACGCTTCCCTGCTGAACTTTTCGCGCTTTGCCGAAGGAAGAACGATTCACGAGACGGCGGTGCTTTAGAGCAGTTCCCGGGTCTCAGTTCTCAGTCTGGAACGAGCTGTGGCGATCGCGATCCGCCTTTACTGAGAACTGAGAACCGGGAACTGAGAACTCATTCAAGGAGCAAAAAACATGTCCCTCTTCGGCCTCATCGAATACGCCGACGCCAGCCCCGAAGTACGCGCCGTCTACGACGACATCATGGCAACGCGCAAAACCGACTGGATCAATAATTTCTGGAAGGCCCTCGCGCACGATCCCGTCGACGCTCAAGCGCACCTGGGAGAGCATCAAGCAGATCATGGCGCCGGGTGCGCTCGATCCGCTGACCAAGGAAATGATTTATGTCGCGGTCTCGGTGCCAAATCAGTGCGACTACTGCATCGCCTCGCACACCGCCTCCGCGAAGAATAAAGGGATGACGCGACGCGCAGTTCAAGGAACTGATGGCCGTCGTCGGCATGGCGAACGAAACGAATCGGCTGGTCGCCGGATACCAGGTCGAAATTGATGATCGCTTCAAACCGCCGCTGCAAGTAGAAATGAAACGCGCCGGCGCATGGCGTACTTTGGCGGGAGCCGCGGCAGGCCGCGTCTCTACTCTGAAGTCTTATAATCGTTGCAGCGAACTGGTCGGCGGGGGTGAGGCATGGCGCAGATGACGATGATTCCAGTTGCAACCCACGGCTTTTACGTGGACGGCAAGTGGCTGGATGAAGGTGACATCGTCGAAATCCACGCTCCCTACGATGGCGCGGTCATCGCCAGCGTGCACCAGGGACGCCGCGAGCATGCCGAAGCCGCCATCGCCGCATCCGTCAAGGCTTTTGGAACCACCCGCCGCCTGCCCGCCTTCGAGCGCCAGCGCGTTCTGCGCCGCATCGCCGACGGCATTCACGATCGCAAAGACGAATTTTCGCGCACGCTCGCGCAGGAAGCGGGCAAGCCGATCAAGAGCGCGCGCATGGAAGTCGATCGCGCCGTCTTCACCTTCAACGTCGCCGCCGAAGAAACGGTGCGCGGCTACGGCGAATATCTGCCCCTGGACTGGCAGCAATCGACCGCCGGGCGCTGGGGCATCGTCAAGCGTTTTCCGCTTGGTCCCGTCGCCGGCATTACGCCATTTAATTTTCCGCTAAATCTGGTCGCGCACAAAGTAGCGCCCGCCATTGCCGCGGGATGTTCGATGGTGCTGAAGCCCGCGCCACAGACTCCGCTCTCGTCGCTGCTTCTGGCGGAAGTGATTCAGCAGGCCGGATGGCCGGACGGCGGCTTCAACGTTTTGCTGCTCTCGAACGAAGATGCCGGACTGCTCGTCACCGACGAGCGCATCAAGCTCATCAGCTTCACCGGCAGCGCAGCCGTGGGCTGGGCGATCAAAAATAATGCGGGCAAGAAGAAAGTCGTGCTCGAACTCGGAGGCAACGCCGGCGTCATCGTGCACAGCGATGCCGATCTTGCCTACGCCGCCGATCGCTGCGTCACCGGCGGCTTCTCCTATGCCGGCCAGACCTGCATTTCCGTGCAGCGCATTCTGGTCGAGCAATCCGTCTGCGGAAAATTCATCGAACTCCTGCTCGACGGCGTCAGCAAACTGAAAGTCGGCGATCCACTCGACGAGTCGACCGATGTGGGTCCCGCTCATCCGCGAGAGCGATGCGGTCCGCGCCGCAGGACTGGGTGCAGGAGGCGGTGCGCGGCGGCGCGCGCCTGCTCTGCGGAGGGCATCGCAAAGGCTCATTGTTCGAGCCAACCGTGCTCACCAGCACCAAGCCCAACATGAAGGTCAACTGCCAGGAAATCTTTGCGCCCGTCGTCACGGTTGAGCCCTACACCGATTTCGCCAGCGCGCTCAAGCAGGTCAACAATTCTCCCTACGGCCTTCAGGCTGGCTTGTTCACGCGCGACGCCAAGCTGATTTTCGATGCCTACGACGAACTGGAAGTAGGAGGACTGATTGCCGGCGACGTCCCCACCTTCCGCATCGACCACATGCCCTACGGCGGCATCAAGGATTCCGGCCTCGGACGCGAGGGGCTGCGCGATGCGATTCAGGACATGACCGAACCGAAACTGCTGGTCATGAATTTGCGCTGAAGTTTTCCTGCCTGGCTAATCCGCGGACTGAGTCGTCGACCTCGGGTGAGATCTTCAGCGAACTTTGCACGACCAGAAGTGGATGCAGAAATTTCGCGCAAAGAAAACAGCATCCTACCCTATTTTCAAATGCCGACGAACTGTTATACTCACATGTTTTAGCAGCGGAGGTCACACAACCAGGTGACGCAGATCACGTCAAACAGGTTCGCGCGAATCGCTTTGCCCTAGTTGGTTTTCGTTAGTCGTTAACCGGGAAGCCGTGCAACCGCTCCCGCACATTCGATCGTCATTTCAATGCAGATTTTCGCACGCAGCACGAATGCAATGTCGAGGGCCTCACTGTTTGGTGCGGTCTTCGTCGGTGGCTGCGCTGTTCCTGCTCCTCAATGAGCTCCAGCGCTCGCCTTACATCACCTATGCGGGCGTGCGCAAAGCGCAGCCTGTGCCCTTCAGTCATCAGCACCACGTCACCGGCCTCGGCATTGACTGCCGCTACTGCCACACCTCGGTTGAGACGTCCAGCTTCGCCGGTATTCCGCCGACCAAGACCTGCATGAACTGCCACTCGCAGATCTGGACCAACGCCGCCATGCTCGAGCCGGTCCGCGCCAGCTATCGCAGCGGCGAATCGATCCAGTGGTCGCGCGTCAATCAGCTTCCCGACTTCGTGTATTTCAATCACAGCATTCACATCACCAAAGGCATCGGCTGCAACGATTGCCACGGGCCGGTCGACAAGATGCCGCTCATGTATCAGGAGGCGTCGCTGCAAATGGAGTGGTGCCTGGAGTGCCATCGCGCGCCGGAAAAACATCTCCGCCCGCGCGACCAGGTTTTCAATATGCGCTACCAGCAGCCGACGTCATCGTTGCCGGTGCAGGTCGATGGCATGAGTTTCATCGATCAGGATTCGCTGGGCGACGTGCTGGCAAAGAAGTATCAGCTGCGTACGGTGCAGGACATTACCAGTTGCAACACGTGTCATCGCTAGCCTGCGAGATCGCGATGACTGACGACTGACGACTAACGACTGACGACCGACGACGAAAGAAGATGGAACAAGCCGAACAAATCGAAGCGCGAAGATGTTTGCCCCAGCAAGAAAGCTTGACCGGGCGACCGTCGAGCAGCAACTCGCCGAGACCAAGGGGCCGGAATACTGGCGCAGCCTCGAAGAGCTGGCCGGCTCGCGCCGAATTCCGCGAGATGATGCACCGCGAATTCCCCAAAGGCGCATCGGAGTGGCTCGATCGGTTCTCGCGCCGCGGCTTTCTGCAATTGATGGGCGCGTCGCTCGCCATGGCGGGCATGACGGGCTGCACCAAGATGCCGGTCGAGGAGATCGTTCCGTACGTCCGCCAGCCGGAACACGTCATACCCGGACGCCCACAGTTCTACGCGACCGCCTTCACGCTGAGCGGATACGCGAATCCCGCTGCTGGTCGAAAGCCACCTCGGCCGTCCCACCAAAATTGAAGGCAACGCGTTGCATCCGGCGAGCCTCGGCGGCACCGACGTCTTCGCGCAGGCCTCGATCCTCGGCATGTACGATCCCGACCGCGCGCAATCAGTCACTCATCTGGGCGACGTCGATTCATGGGCGATCATTCAGCAACGCGATCCAAGGGCCGCTCGCCATTCAGAAATCCTTGGGCGGCGCGGGTATTCGCATTCTTACGCCGACCGTTTCTTCGCCCACGCTCAAAGACCAGATGCAGGCCTTTCTCGCGATGTATCCGCAGGCGAAGTGGCATGTCTACGAGCCGATCAATCGCGACAACGTGCTCGAAGGCGCGAAGATGGCCTTCGGCGAGCCGGTCGAGACGCGCTACGACTTTTCCAAAGCTGACGTCATCGTCTCGCTCGACGCCGACTTCTTGTATGCCGGCTTCCCCGGCAACACGCGCTACACCCGCGATTTTGCCAGCCGGCGCAATCCCGATGCCGAAATGAGTCGGCTGTACGTCATTGAGAGCACGCCGAGTTCGACGGGAGTGAAGGCGGACCATCGGCTGCCGGTGCAGGGCTTCTGACCTTGCGGGGCTGATACCGGACATTCAGAAGCATGATGGGGATGCAGTCGACATCTTTTTACACGCTGGCAGTCGATCCAAAAGACGCAAAGAGGGTTGGGTTCATTAACGCACTAGCCGCGGATCTTAATCGAACCCACGGGTCCAGCCTAGTTATCGCCGGCGATCACCAACCGCCCGCCGTCCATGCCCTGGCCCATGCGATGAACGCGCAGCTCGGCAATGTCGGGCAAAACTGTTTTCTACACCGACCCGGTCAGCGCGAATCCAATCAACCAGACCGAATCCCTCCGCGACCTCGTCTCCGATATGCGCGCAGGAAAAGTTGATCTGCTCGTCATCATGGGCGGCAATCCGGTCTACGACGCGCCCGCCGATCTCAACTTCGCCGAGGCAATGAAGAGTACGAAAGTAGCGATGCGCGTCCACCTCGGCCTTTATCAGAACGAGACCGCGCAACTCTGCCACTGGAACATCAACGAGACCCACTACCTTGAATCCTGGAGCGACGCCCGCGCATACGATGGCACGGTCAGCCTCGTTCAGCCGCTGATCGCTCCTTTATATAGCGGCAAGAGCGCGCACGAACTGATGTCGGCGCTGCTAGGCGCGCCAGACGCCACGGGTTATGACATCGTCCGGGCTTACTGGCAGAAGCGGCACACCGGCGCGAGACTTCGAAGCATGGTGGCGCAAATCACTGAATGACGGATTTGTCGAAGGCTCAGCCTTCGTGCCGAAATCGCTCACGGCGAAAGCGCCATCCATCCCCGCGTCGGCCAACCCAAACAGTCCCGATCCCAACAGCCTCGAAATAAACATCCGCCGCGATCCCTCCATCTACGACGGCCAATTCGCCAACAACGGCTGGCTGCAAGAACTGCCCAAGCCGCTCTCGAAGCTGACGTGGGACAACGCCATCCAGATCGGCCCGAAGATGGCCGAGCGCGAAGGCCTCAAGTCGATGGACGTGGTTACGCTCGAACTCAATGGCACCAAGGTCACCGGCCCCGTCTGGATTCAAGCCGGCCATCCCGATCACTCGGTCACGGTTCACCTCGGCTACGGCCGCCGCGCCGCGGGCCGCGCCGGCACCGGCGCCGGATTCGACGCCTACCCGCTGCGCACGACGAATGCCCTCTGGGTCGCAACCGGCGCGAAGCTGACCAAGACCGGGGGACTTCTATCAACTCGCCTCAACTCAGGGCTACCAGACCATGGACACGGGCGATGGCGCTACTCGTCCCGTGGTCCGCGAAGCTACCCTCGCCGATTACCTCAAAGATCCGAAGTTCGCCAAGGAAGACGAACCGCCCGCCGAACTCACGCTCTATACGCCTTTCGACTACAAGAAATCGCCCGACGCCTGGGGCATGACGATCGACCTCAACGCCTGCGTGGGCTGCAATAACTGCATCATCGCCTGCCAGTCGGAAAACAACATCGCCGTGGTGGGCAAGGAGCAGACGACGAACGGCCGCCACATGCACTGGATTCGCGTCGACGCCTACTACCAGGGCGATCGCGACGATCCCACCGCATACTTCCAGCCCGTTCCGTGCCAGCAGTGCGAGAACGCTCCCTGCGAACTGGTTTGCCCGGTTGGCGCAACCGTGCACAGCAGCGAAGGTCTAAACGACATGATCTACAACCGCTGCATCGGCACGCGCTATTGTTCGAACAACTGTCCATACAAGGTGCGCCGCTTCAACTTCCTGCTCTTTCAGGACTGGGAGACGCCGCAATACAAGATCATGCGCAATCCCGACGTCACCGTGCGCAGCCGCGGCGTGATGGAAAAGTGCAGCTACTGCATCCAGCGCATCAGCGAGCACCGCATCGACGCGGAGACCGCCGCCGTCCGCGAGAATCGTCCGTTCCATATCGAAGATGGCTCGCTGCAGACCGCGTGCCAGCAGTCGTGTCCGGCGAATGCAATCGTATTCGGCAACATCAACGATCCGAATAGCCGCGTGGCCAAGCTCAAAGCGCTTGATCGCAATTACGGATTGCTGGCCGACCTCAACACCCGGCCCCGAACCACGTATCTGGCGGAAATTCGCAACCCGAACCCGGAGCTTGAGGGCTAGAGAGATTCGAAGGACAAAAGATTAAGAGACTTGAAAGATAAGAGATTTGAAGGATAGGCGCAGGCGCAGCGCACTTAAGACATGGCAGATCAATTCGACCCATCGACATTGGCGAACCAGCCGTCTCCCGTAATCGAGCCCGGGCATACCTTCGCCACGGTGACTGACAAGATCAGCTCCATCGTGCTGACCCGGCCGACTACGAATGGCTGGATTGTCGGCTTCGCCGCAATGTTCATGCTCACCATGATGCTGCTCTATGCGCTGGGCTACCTGTTTCTGCGCGGCGTCGGCATCTGGGGCATCAACATTCCCATCGGCTGGGGATTCGCCATCATCAACTTCGTCTGGTGGATCGGTATCGGCCACGCGGGCACTCTCATCTCCGCCATCCTTTTGTTACTGCGGCAGTCCTGGCGTAACTCGATCAACCGCTTCGCCGAAGCCATGACGCTCTTCGCCGTCGCCGGCGCCGGCGTCTTCCCCGGCGTCCACACCGGCCGTCCCTGGCTCGATTACTGGATGTTCCCCTACCCGAACACGATGAGACTACTGGCCGCAATTCCGCAGCCCGCTCATCTGGGACGTGTTCGCGGTCTCGACCTACTTCACCGTGTCGCTCATGTTCTGGTTCGTCGGACTGATCCCCGACCTCGCCACGTTGCGCGACCGCGCAGACAATAAATACCTGCGGATGATCTACGGCCTGTTCGCCATGGGATGGCGCGGCTCCGCCCGCCACTGGGCGCGCTACGAGATGGCGTATCTCCTGCTCGCCGGCCTGGCCACGCCGCTCGTGCTCTCGGTTCACACGGTCGTCAGCTTCGATTTCGCGGTGGGCATCGTTCCCGGCTGGCACACCACCATCTTCCCGCCCTATTTCGTCGCAGGCGCAATCTACTCCGGCTTCGCCATGGTGCTGATGCTGGCGATTCCGATCCGCAAAATCTACGGCCTGGAAGATTTCATCACCGACCGCCACTTGCAGAATTCCGCCAAAGTCATGCTGGCGACCGGCTGGATCGTCGCCTACGGCTACGCGATCGAAGCCTTCATGGGCTGGTACGGCGGCAATCGCTACGATCAGACGCTGCTCTGGAACCGCCTCCACGGGCCCTATTCTTTCTGGTACTACTCGCTCCTCATCTGCAATCTCGCCGCGCCGCAGTTGCTCTGGATTCGAAGATGCGCACCAATCCGGTTTACTCTTCTTCATTTCGCTCATCATCCTGGTCGGCATGTGGCTGGAGCGTTTCGTCATCATCGTCATCAGCCTGACGCGCGACTTCCTGCCATCCTCGTGGGGCATGTACTACCCGACGCGCTGGGACTGGATGACCTATGCCGGAACCATCGGAATGTTCCTCGCCGCCATGTTCCTGTTCGTGCGCATCCTGCCGATGATTTCCATCTTTGAAATGCGCACGCTGCTGCCGGAAGCGGAGGTAAAGCCCGAATGAAGATGCTTCCCAGTTACGGCACGATGGCCGAGTTCGCCTCGCCGCAGGCGCTGGTCGACGCGGCTCGCCGCACGCACGAAGCCGGCTACCGCAAGATCGACGCCTACAGCCCGTTCCCGGTCGAAGAGCTCGCCGAAGCCATCGGCTTCCACAAAAATTACGTTCCACTTGTCACGCTCATCGGCGCCATCACCGGCGGCCTCACCGGTTACCTCATGCAGTACTACATCGCCGTGATCAGCTATCCGGTCAACGTAGGCGGCCGCCCCTATCATTCGTGGCCGTCGTTCATCATCGTCACCTTCGAGATGACGATCCTGTTCGGCGCGATCTCCGCAGTCTTTGGCATGTTGGCCCTTAACGGACTGCCCATGCCCTACCATCCCGTCTTCAACGTTCCACGCTTTGCCTTCGCGACCAAAGACCGTTTCTTCCTGATCGTGTTTTCCACCGATCCCAAATACGACCCACAGGGCACGCGTAAGTTTCTTGAGAGTCTGGAACCGCAGTCCATTTCGGAGGTGCCCAGCTGACATGAAGCTGTCGCCCCGAAAATGCGTTCCGCTCATATTGCTGGCGGTAATGAGCACCGTCGGATGCCGCCTCGACATGCACATCCAGCCGCGCTACAACCCGCTCGCCAAGAGCGACTTCTTCGAAGACCAGCGCGCCGCCCGACCGCTTGTCGAAGGCACCGTAGCCCGTGGCGACGAGCGCGCCGACACTTATTTCTACACCGGCAAAATCGGCAGTACTCCGGGCGAGTACATGCCGTTCCCGGTCACAAAAGAAGTCATGGATCGCGGCCGCCAGCGCTACAACATTTACTGCTCGCCCTGCCACTCGCGCATAGGAGACGGCAACGGCATCGTCCCGTCGCGCGGCTTTCGGAAAAAACCGCCCTCATATCACATCGACCGCCTCATGAAAGCCCCCATCGGCTACTTCTTCGACGTGATGACGCAACGGCTACGGCATCATGCAGGATTATTCCGCGCAGGTTTCGCCGCGCGACCGCTGGTGCATCGCCGCCTACATTCGCGCGCTGCAGCTGAGCCAGAACGCCTCCCTGGCCAACGTTCCGCAGGGGCAAGCCATTCCGTCGAAGACTCCGGAATTTCTCGAGCCCGGAACCGGCGCGACCCTGCCAGAAATAATGCCCACAAAATCCGGGAAGGGGGAATCTGAATGAGCGCCGCACCCCGAGTCCCGAATCCGCCCAATCTCGATCTCTCGACCCCGCCCATCATCAAAACCGTCGGCCAGCGCTCCCTCCTTATCGGCGGCGTAGCAACGCTCGTCGCGCTCTACATTGCGTTCACCAACCCGACAGAATTCTTCCGCGGCTACCTCGTCTCCTACATGGACTGGCTCGGCGTTGCGCTCGGCTCCATGGCGATCGTGATGGTCCGCCACATGACCGGCGGCGGATGGGGCACCGTCATCCGGCGTATTCTCGGCGCCTCCATGCGCACCATGCCGCTGATGATTCTGCTCTTCATTCCCCATGCGATATTTGGGGTTTCGAGAGATCTATCCCTGGGCGATGCCGATGGACTCGATCGCAAATCCCGCCATCCGCGAGCATCTGGAAAAGCATTCGTTCGTCCTGCGCGACTACCTGAACTACCGCGGTTTCGTAATCCGCGCCATCATCTACTTCGCAGTCTGGTTCCTGCTGCAATACCTGCTCAGCAAGTTTTCCTTCGAGCACAACAAACCGCCCTTGGCCGATACCAGCAATCGCTTCAAGATGGTCAGCGCTCCCGGCATCATTCTTTATGCGCTCACCATCTCCTTCGCGACGATCGACTGGGTCATGTCGCTCGACCCAAGCTGGATCTCGACCATCTATGGCCTCATCTTCCTGGCAGGGCAATTGATCTCGGCCCTTGCATTAGCCATCGTAATCGAGCGCATCCTGTTCAACTACCAGCCGATGAAGACCCTGCTCAAGCCCAGCTACGTGCACGATCACGGCAATTTCATGCTCGCCTTCATCATGGTCTGGGCGTACTTCTCGTTCTCGCAGTGGCTGATCATATGGGCCGGAAACCTGCCCGACGAAATCACCTGGTTCTTCCGCCGTCTGCATGGAGGCTGGGGATTTGTCGGCCTGTTCCTCGTCATCTTCCATTTCTTCGTGCCGTTTTTCTTTCTGCTCTTCCGTTACATCAAACGCGACGTAACGCGTCTCGTCTGGATCGCAAGCTGGATGCTGGTCGCCCACTACATCGACTTGTTCTGGCATATTGAGCCAAGCTTCTCGCAGACTTTCACGGTTACGCTCGCCGACCTCGTCATCCCCTTCGCGATGGGCGGCATCTGGATGTGGTATTTCTGCCGCAACCTGAGTGCGGCCCCTCTGATCCCCGTATACGACGCGACTGCCCAGGATGTGCTGGAGGCCGCCCATGAGTAATGAACCCATCCGCAATCACGATGTGGGCGCTCATGGCTCCTTCGAGCACCAGGACCTTAGCCCCCGGGTGTTCATTTATTTCTTCGTTGCTCTGCTCGTGTCCCTTGGCGTTCTTTACGTCATCGTCTTCGGAATGTATCGCCTCCTCGACTCGTACAACCATGCCAACCAGGCCACGATGAGTCCCATGGTCGCGCCCGAGGCCGATACCCGCACCGTTACCGATGCGGACACGAAGGCATTTCCCGAGCCGCGTCTCGAAAAAAGCGAGCGCACGGAGCTGCGCGATTTTATCGAAAACCAGGACCGCAAGCTCGCAACCTACAACTGGGTGGACAAAAACAAAGGAATCGTGCAAATTCCGATCGACCGGGCCATGGATTTAATCGTGCAGCGGGGCCTGCCAGTCCGCCCGCAAGCAAAAGAGCAGGAACAACCACAGAAAGAAGGTAGCAGTGCGCAGTAGTCAATCGCCAAATTCGAACATGAGGAAGGGGAGGGCCGGGTTTCCTCTGGGCAACTCTGTGTATCCCGTGGTTATCGCTTCTTGCAGGAGTCTCATGACGCTTGCCATCGGCCCCCTGCTCCTCGCCGGCATGGCCTTCGCGCAACCCATGTCCCGCGGTATTATTTCGCCGCCAACCAACGTTCGCCCGCCGGGCCTCCAGCACGTCGGCATCGAGCAAAATCTGAACGAACAAATTCCCGCCGACCTCATGTTCACCGACGACTCAGGCCGCCCGGTCCGCCTCGGCGACTACTTCGGCAAAAATCCGATGATCCTGAACCTCGTCTACTTCACCTGCCCCATGCTCTGCGGAGAAGAACTTAACGGCCTCGAGAGCGCGCTCCGCGTCCTGAAGTTCGACGTCGGCAAAGAGTTCGACGTAATCACCGTCAGCTTCGACCCCAAAGACACCCCCGCTGCCGCCGCGAAAAAGAAAGCTGAAATCCTGAAGCGCTACAAACGCGCCGGCGCCGACCAAGGCTGGCATTTCCTCGTCGGCAACCAGGACTCCATCGACAAAATTGCGAAAGCCTCCGGCTTCGAATACCAATACGACACCAGGACCCAGCAGTTCGCGCACTCCACCGCCATCATGGTGCTCACGCCGCAGGGCAAGATCGCGCAGTACTACTACGGAATCGACTATCCGCCGAAAGATCTGCGTCTCGCTCTGGTCGACGCCTCGCAGGAAAAAATCGGGAACGTAGTCGACGAGGTCCTGCTTTACTGCTACCACTACGATCCTTCAAAAGGTAAGTACAGCGCGACGATCGTCCGCATTCTGCGCCTGGCGGGCATTGCGACTCTGCTGTGTCTGGGAACGCTGTTCATCGTCCTGTTTCGCCGCGGGCCAAACCATCGCCGGGGAGCGTTAAGAGTAAGCTAACTATGTTTTCACGCCTACCATTCTGGCCGGACGCCGCGTCCACCACGGCCTCACACGTGGATGCGCTCTACATCTTCCTCGTCATGGTCTCCGCCATCATGACGGTGCTGATCTTCGCGACGCTGATCTTCTTCGCCGTCCGGTATCGCAAGCGCAAGGGTGTGAAACCGGAGCAGATTGAAGGTTCGAAGATTCTTGAAATCACCTGGTCGACGATTCCCTTCGGAATCTTCCTGGCATTTTTCGTCTGGGGCGCGGTGATCTATTTCCAGGAACGCACGCCCCCCCAGGATGCGACCGAGGTTTACACCGTCGCGAAACAGTGGATGTGGAAGTTCGAGCATGCCGGCGGCCAGCGCGAAATTAACGAACTCCACGTGCCTGTCGGCCGCGACGTAAAAATGATCATGACCTCGCAGGATGTGATCCACAGCTTCTACGTCCCGGCCTTTCGCATCAAGCAGGACGTGCTCCCGGGCCGCTATACCACGGCGTGGTTCCACGCCACCAAGCCCGGCACATACCACTTATTCTGCGCGGAGTATTGTGGCACGGAACACTCCGGGATGATCGGCTGGGTCGTGGTCATGGACCCGCGCGACTATCAGGCCTGGCTGACCACGGGCGGAGGCAATCAGCCGATGACCGACACGGGCGCCAAATTATTCAGCGACCTCGGCTGCGTCATGTGCCATCACGCCGACACGCCGGGCCGCGGCCCCAGCCTCGCGGGCATTTACAATCGGCCAGTCGAACTCGAGGACGGCCGCACCGTAATCGTCGACGACAATTACATTCGCGAGTCGATCATGGAGCCGAACGCAAAAGTCGTGAGGGGCTTCCGTCCCATCATGCCCACGCTGCAAGGTCAAATCAGCGACGACCAACTGAACGAATTGGTGGCCTACGTGAAATCCCTGGGTCAACCGGAAACGAACCAGCCGCAAACAACCCAGTCGCCGGCGCAGCCGGCGAGCGCCGCGCCGACAGGCCAGTAACTTAGTTTTGGTAAAGGTGACGAACATGGCAACCGCAGCACCAGTCGAATTGGGAGAACGTGAAAGCTACTTGAACGCCGGTTACGGCTTCAAATCGTGGCTGCTCACGCGGGACCACAAGCGCATCGCAATGCTGTATTTGCTGAGCGTTACGTTCTTCTTTTTCATCGGCGGCATCTTCGCGCTGCTCATCCGCCTTGAACTCCTCACCCCGGCGGGCGACCTCGTTCAATCCGACACCTACAACAAACTTTTCACCATGCACGGCCAGGTGATGATTTTCTTCTTCCTCATCCCCGCCGTGCCCGCCGTGCTCGGCAACTTCCTGATCCCGATCATGATCGGCGCGAAAGACCTCGCCTTCCCGCGCATCAACTTGCTCAGTTGGTATCTCTACATTGGCGGCGGCCTGCTGATGATCTACACCATCCTCGTCGGCGGCGTCGACACCGGCTGGACCTTCTACACACCCCTCAGCACAGAGTTCGCGAACACTCACGTAATCACCGCCATTCTCGGCATCTTCCTGGCGGGCTTTTCTTCCATTCTCACCGGGCTGAATTTCATCGTCACCATCCATCGCATGCGCGCCCCGGGCATGACGTGGAATCGCCTCCCGCTGTTCGTCTGGTCGCACTACGCCACCAGCATCATCCAGGTGCTGGGCACGCCGGTCGTCGCCATCACGCTAGTGCTAGTCGCGCTCGAGCGTCTCTTCCATCTCGGCATTTTCAATCCGCAACTTGGAGGCGATCCGCTTCTCTTCCAGCACCTTTTCTGGTTCTATTCGCACCCGGCCGTCTACATCATGATCCTGCCCGGCATGGGCATCGTGAGCGAAATCGTCTGTTGCTTCAGCCGCAAGCGCATCTTCGGATATCAGGCCATGGCCATGGCCGTCCTCGCCATCGCCGTTCTCGGCTTCCTGGTCTGGGCGCATCACATGTTCGTCGCCGGAATTTCCGTCTACTCCGCGTTGGTATTTTCGCTGCTGAGCTATTTCGTCGCCGTGCCCTCGGCGGTCAAAGTCTTTAACTGGACCGCCACCATGTACAAAGGCTCCATCACCTATCAGACGCCGATGCTCTATGCTTTCGGCTTTATCGGCTTGTTCACCATCGGCGGACTCACCGGCCTGTTCCTCGCGTGCCTCGGCATCGACGTGCACGTCACCGATACCTACTTCGTGGTCGCCCATTTCCACTACGTCATGGTGGGAGGCATGGTGGTCGCTTATCTCGGCGGCCTGCATTTCTGGTGGCCCAAAATTTCCGGCCGCATGTATCCCGAATTCTGGGGCAAACTGGCCGCGCTCATCGTGTTCATCGGATTCAACCTGACCTTCTTCCCGCAGTTCATCCTCGGCTACATGGGCATGCCGCGCCGCTATCACGCCTATCCCCCCGAATTCCAGATACTCAACGTTCTCTCGACCGCCGGGGCAACCGTGCTGGCCGTCGGATATCTGCTGCCCATGATCTACTTCGTATGGTCGATGCGCTACGGCCCGATCGCTCCCGCCAATCCCTGGAACGCCGCCGGCCTCGAGTGGCAGATTCCATCGCCGCCGCCGACCGCCAACTTTGAAGAAGAGCCGGTAGTGACCTGGGAAGCCTACAACTACGACGAACTAGGCGAGATTCCCGAGAAGCAGGAGGTTTCCGTTGGCCACTAATCAAGCGGCGATCGTTGGCCCGAACGACAGCTCGCACGGGGCACACGACCCGGCTCTGCTCCATCACTTCGCCACCAAAGAGCAGCAGAAAAATTCCGCCAGCCTCGGCATGTGGCTATTTCTCGCCCAGGAAGTGATGTTCTTCGGCGGAATGTTCTGCGCCTACCTCGTCTACCGCTTCAAATATTTCGGCGACTTCGGCTCCGCCAGCCAGACCCTCAACATCTGGTATGGCACCATCAACACGGCTGTCCTGATCTGCTCCAGTCTCACAGTGGTGCTCGCGGTCCGCGCCGCGCAACTCGGCAAACGCAAGGCACTAACCATGTGGCTGCTGCTCACCATCGTGCTCGGCTTGGCCTTCTTAGGCATTAAAGGCATCGAGTACAAAGAAAAATTCGAAAACCACCACGTGCCCGGCCCGACGTTCGCCTACCATGGCACGGTCCCCAGTCATCCCGACCAGCAGGTCGATCCGCATCACGCCGAAATTTATTTCTCGCTCTACTTCGCGATGACAGGAATGCACGCCCTGCACATGATCATCGGCGTGGGCCTGTTCGGCACGCTGGCATTCTGGGCCTGGCGCGGAAAGTACTCCGCCAACTACTACACGCCGATTGAAAACGCCGGCCTGTACTGGCATTTCGTCGACATTGTCTGGATTTATCTGTTTCCGTTGCTGTACTTGATCGACCGCCACCGGTAAGACCGGTATAGGTGAGACCGCCACCGAACCGGGTTTGGGTGGTTGATTTTGGGTGGTTGATTTTGGGTGGTTGATTTTGGGTGGTTGATTTTGGGTGGTTGATTTTGGGTGGTTGATTTTGGGTGGTTGATTTTGGGTGGTTGATTTTGGGTGGTTGATTTTGGGCGGCGCAGAAGCTTTAGCGCTGCGATAACCGCGGTATAGATTTTGCGGCCTTAGCCGCTGAGGTATCGAGGGGCCAAATGACTGAACCCGCCATGCCACAAGTTGCTGCCGCACAAAACGATTCGCCTCACGAGCACATCTCCAGCATCGGCTCGTCGGTTGCCATCTGGATCGCGCTGCTCATCTGTACCGGCCTGACCGCCGGCGTAGCCTTTATCGACATGGGCCCGTTCAATACGATCGTGGCGCTGGCTATTGCAACATTCAAAGCGACCTTGGTCATCCTTTTCTTCATGCATGTGAAGTACGCACATGAAAAACTGACCGGCCTGGTAATCGCGAGCGCAATATTCTTCTTCGTCCTCCTCCTCTCCCTGAGCATGGCCGACTACGCTACCCGCCTCTGGCGGTAAATGGTTCAAGCTCGTGGCCGGCGCCACACAAACCGCGCCTGCGCCCGATAAATCCCGCTGCAAACGCCCAAATCCAAGCTATAATTCCCCTCGATGCCAACCGGGTCGGAAACGAAGCAAGTGGGGATGGTGCCGGACGAACTGAAGTTCGAACCGCGCTCCAAGGGCCTGACCACGGCCCGCAAAAAGAAACCCAAAGAACTAGCGGTAATCACCGAGTGCTGCACAGGCTGCGCCGGCTCGCCCGCCTGCGTGGAATACTGCCCGGTCGAAGACTGCATGTTCTGGATTCCCGACGACGACCACCCGCCTTTCGGTCGCATCGAAGTCGATCCAATCCTCTGCATTGGCTGCAAGAAGTGTGTCAGCAAGGGTCCTGAAGGCTCTTTCCTCGACGGCTGCCCGTGGGATGCCATCGTCATGGTGGATATCACCGAGGTAGAAAAAGCCGTCGGCCCGATGAGCTACTAGGCGCCGTCAGCGATTCGTAAAAGGCCGGGATGAGCGGGTCTTCCACCCAATTAGGCGGCGCCCCCAAGATTACTTTTTTGCTCTCTCCTGAATCGCGCGCTCGGTATCCGCAGCCTGAACCCGCACCCGATCCGAAATCTCCGGCAACTCCCGCTCATAAGGACGAATCGCCGGCAGATCGTCCACCTGCCCGATCAGATACAAAGCGCGCAGCGCCTCCCAAACCTGCTCTTCCGCAGGGTCAACGGTCGCGACCGAAGCGCCTCCCGCCAGATTTGCACCAGTTCCAGTAGCAAGCCGCACCCGTCCCGTAATCGGCGACCGCAGCTCATGAATCTGGCTGTCATCGCCCTGCACCTTCGCGATCAGACCGCCCTGATGGATCATTGTGCCGGCAGTTGCCGCGTCGATTACGCGTCCAGAAGGAGCCGTCGTAATCACCACCGGCTGCAAAAGAGAAACAATCTGCGTGCGACCCGAGCTATCGCCGAAGCGCACCAAAGATAACGCGGCGTTCCCGCGAACGACCGTTGAAGCATCGCCCAGCATCTTCAGAAGCGCTTCGTGAAAACCGGCCCCGGAGGTATCCTGTCCCATCACCCACGCATCGGTGCTGCGAACTTCCTCCCGCGGATTCGTCGCCAGCCGCACCAGGTCGCCATACCACTGCGCCGCGCTCGCATCGTGCTGGCTCATGCGCTGTCCGAGTTGCACGATCGCGTGTTGAATATGCCGCGGATGAGCGTTGTCGTTGAGATACTCGTTCATCTCTTTCGGTTTGAGCGGGCGCCCAAACCACGTGCTCCACCAGAATAAAAATGGCATGAGAACAAGCAGCCATGCCGTCAGGAAAAACAGCAGCCGGTTGCGAGTCGACATCCGTGGACGAGCGCTTTTTTGAGACGAATTCTCTCCGGCGCTGGAGGCTTCGGCTGGGTCGGCAGTTGTCGTCGAGATTGGTTGCGTAGCCATGAGAACGAATCCGCTTCTGTAAGCCTATGCCTCTTTGCTCTCAGAAGCGGCTGTAGGCACGGCTTTCGGAGCCGGTGCGGAAGTCGCTGGTTTTGTAGCCGCCGGCGCCGCGGTTTTAGCGGGCGCGGGAGCCGCATCTTTCCTCTTATGCAGAAACGTCAGCGCTCCCTTGTCACGCAATTCCCAAAAGGCGTTCAGAAAAAATATGCCCGAAAGCGTGAGCAGGATCAGGCTCATAAACAGCCCATCCTGAGTCTTAACCGTGCCCGTCGCAACCGTCCACGCAATGCCGAACCACGGTACGATTCCGAGGACAATGGAAATCAACAGCATCATTGTGACCAACCGCCCTCCTCAATACAACTCAAGACCGCATCACTGCCGGGCGCACAAGGGAAAGGGTTTCCTCTGTGCTCCTCCGTGTACCCCGTGGTTAGGGTTTTGCTCGCGACGCCGCGAAGCTCCCGAAGGCTATTCCGCCTTAAAGCTCGCATCGACCGTCTTGCTGTCCTTCGGACCGACCGTAACTTTCTGCTCTTGTGTCCCCAGCTTTTCCTGCACGAACGCAATCGTGTAATCGCCCGGCGGAAGGCCCTTGATCTCGAACTTGCCATCAGGCCCAGTCACCGCATAAAACGGGTTCTTCACCACGTTCACATACATCTTCATCCACGGATGCTGATTACACTTCACCGGCAGCATGATCTCTTCGCGCGCGAATGATTTTTCGAGCGCCGGAGCCTGCGGAGGCTGCGACTCATTCCACTCCCGATTGTCGGCGGGAGTCGGGTGAATGTTATGCGTAGTCGGATCGCTGTTGACGATCTTGATCGTCTGACCCGCCATCACGCCGAGAACGTGCGGGTGATACTTGCAGCCGCTCTGATCGATTTCCACCGGAGCGCTCGGGACCTCAAACGTCCGTGTTCCCAGCCCGTCCTTCACGTAGACGAAGACGTTGGACAATTTGCCACCGTCATCGACCACGGTTTCCGCCATATTCATGCCCTTGCAGGCGGGATCCTGACTCATGTCGATCTTCGCCATCTTGGGCGCAGCGCCTGCGAAAGTGACCGTTCCGCTGATAGTCGCGGCGGTCGCCGGGTCAATCGGCGTTGCCGCCGGCGCCGGCGCGGACATAGTGCCGCCCGCGGGCGCGGCAGTTGATTCTTCGTTCGATTTTTTGCTGCAACCAGTCAGCAATACGAGGCCCAGGCTAACGAGCGCGCACAGGCCAAGAAAAACTACCCACAGTTTCCGATTCATAATTTCAATGCACCTTTCGTGAAATTTGATCTTGAAATTCGCAACCTAAGTCATTCCGACGATATCTCGCTCACATTCTACCGCTCACTGACCACCGCGTATCGCCTGACCGCAAGTCAGCGGGCCATTGTTCCGGACATTTCCCGACTGTTTCCCGCGCGACGAAGCCTTGCTGCTGGCCTGGTTGCGGCCCATAGCTCCCTGCACGCGCCGTTGCTCCTCGGGAGTCAGTTGCAGAATGTAATTCACCAGCAACCGAGTCTGGTCCTTATCGTAGCCCGCAAACGAGGGCGGTGTCGGACCCGCAAATACCCAGTGATCGTTCTCGCGCTTGAAGAGCCCCGAAGGCATCGAAGTCCCCGGACTGATCGCCTGCGGATCGATGATCCAGCGCTCCATCCAATCCGGCTTCAACCGTCCGCGAGCCAGCAGGAAGTTGGGAGCCGTTGCGTGCTTGTCATGCGCCGCATCGCCAGTAGCATGGCATTTCAAGCAAGGCGCGGCGGTACTCGAGAACAAGCTGCGCGCCATATCCGTTTCCTTCGCCGTCAGAACCGTGTTCGACTCCGGAATATACGGGAACGGCTGACGCGACAACGCCTCAAAGAAGCGCACCAGCTTGCCCAGTTCATTCTCCGAGAAGCTGAAGGTCGGCATTCGCACCTGGAGATACGAACGCACGCCATCGCGATTCGTGTCGGTCTCGCTGAGCGCCGGATTCGTCAGGAAATGCAGCAACCATTCCGGATCGACGCGCGCGCCTTCGGTCAACAATTTCGGCGGAAGCTGCTCGGGATATTCCTGATAATGCTTCATCCCCATCAGGGCTGTCTGCTGCCCAGAAATAAACTGGTGGCACCCCATGCAGTTGTACTTCTTGACCACCCACCAGCCTTCCTGGATATCGCGTCGATAATCCTGCGGACGATATTGATACGACGCCGGTAGAGCGCTTTCCTGGCTGCCCATGAGGAAAGTAGTCAGCGCGCGGATTTGCTCCGGCTGCAAATGCACGTTCGGCATGCGGAGCTTTTCTGTCTCCGACTTGATCTTGCCCTGGTCCCAGACATTCGGCTCGGCGAGTTTGTGCTCGAAGAAGCCGAGATGCGAGTACCACGGACCTTTCGCGGGGCCCTCCGGCAGCCGAGCGCGATCTTCGGCATCTTTGATCGGTTCGCCGGTTCCGCGCTGCGCCATTTCGGTCAGAAGCGCGAAGTCAAGCCGCTCGATCGGCTTGCTGCCTTCGAACGTCAACTCGGTTCCGATTCGTCCTTCATCTTCAAGGCCCGCAATCTCGTGGCATCCCGCGCACCCGAAGTGGCGGATCCACTTCTTCCCCTCATCCTTCAGCTTGGGATCATCCATGAAAGACGACGCGTCCGGATAGGAACTGGGATCTTTTTTCTTCAGCGTGATGAGATAAGAAGCGACATCGCGCGCGTCGTCGTCCGACAAGCGCAGGCTGGGCATAACCGTCATATTCTGAACCTGCAACTCGTGTCCATCGTTCGGACACTTGCTGTGTTGCAGATCGAAAATAAACGGCAATCCCTTCTTCGCGTAATCCTCCGGACCGATGTCCTTCTTCTCGTACAAACAATAGGGGCGCGTGCGCTGGCGCGCATTGTGCACCCAGCGCACCAGGTAATCGTAATTGGCTTTCTCGCCGACGCGGGTAAGATTCGCGGCGAACGTGCCGCCGACCATCTGGTCGCCTTCTTCAATCGAATGGCACCCGAGGCAGCCGCGCGTTTCAAACAGTTCCTTGCCGTGTCCCGCATCTCCGGGCTTCTGCTTCACCGGCTCATCGGTTAAAGCGGACTGCCATAGGTACGCCGAGATCGCTTTGATCTGATCGTCGCTCAGGCGGAAATTCGGCATGCGCGTCGTGGGACGGAAATCCGTCGGCTTTTTCAGCCACACCGGAATCCAGTTCTTGTTAAGCTTCAGCCGCACGTCCTTCAGATTCGGCCCGACCTTCTTCACATCCTGGAGCAGGCTCTTGGTGGTCTCGTCGAGCTGAACGATGCGCAAATCCAGCTTGCTGTTTTCAACTCGGAGCGCTACCGCCTTATCGTTCAGCCGGTTTGCCTCCGCGTTCGTCTGCGCGGCGTCGGCTTGCTTCATCAGATATGCGGATTGCTTCAGGTTGTCTTTTTTCTCCGCCTCCATCTGCTTGATCTGCTGCGCGACGGAGTTAATGTCTTCCGGCTCCTTGTCATAGCCCTCGTACCGGTGACAGCCGACACAGCCCTTTTGCCGGAACAGGTCTTTTCCTTCGCTGATCGTCCAGCCCACGTCTCCGCTCACCAGCACCATGTCGGCAGCGTGACAGGTCTGGCAACCGGCCTCGACATTCGGCTTCGGAAACATCGGCCAGAGCCAGTGCTCGTAAGTTCCATGCGCCTTCTCAACGCTTGTGGTCGCGCGGCCATTGCCTTGGTGACACGGCGAGCAGCCGAACTTATCCGGATCATGCGTCTTCAAGAGCTGCGGTTCAGGGTGACTCGTGAAGGCGCGCGCATATTCGTCCGGACGTTGTCCCGGAGCCGCCATCGATGCGGCAGTCAGCTTGACCGGTTCACGAATGCCCATATGGCACGACTCGCACCGGTCAACGATGTTCGCGTCGGCCACGTTAATCTGCATGATGATGGGATCCCACGCTTCGGTCTTGTCCTGCAAGCCGCGAATCTGCGTGGGCGTGAGGTCGACCATGTGCTCGGTGATATAGCCATCGAGCTTCGTCTTCCGTTCGCTGACCGGCTTGATCACCTCTCCGAGTTCGGCACTGAGGGCGGTGCGTTGCGCTTTCAGGTCGTTGTATGTCTCTTCGAGTTGCGGGAAGGTATAGCTCACCTTGCTGCCGTCGGGATATTCGACGACCGCTGTTTCCTTCTTATAGGTCGCCAGATCTTTCAGTTTGCTTTGTTTTGACGATGCGCTCTCCGTGGTTTCGATGTTGTAGGTCAGGGCGTTGACGTAAGCACGCCTGTCGGTGAATACATTCTGAACCGCCAAAATCTTCGCGCTTAGCACACGCAACTGTTCGTTGATTTCTTTTGTGCGAGGCGCAGCCGCTTCGAATGCCTGCTCGTAGTCTTTCTTGAGTTTCAGGTAATCGCCGTTGCTCTCGACTTCTTTTTCGGATGCCGCGGACGAAGAACGAGCGGTCTTTAGGAATGCCGAATAGCGCTGCACCCACTCATGCTGGTAAGCCTTCCAGGGACGCTGCCCGAAAGCCTCATCCCACAAAGCCCAGAACAGCGAGGCCATGAGGAGAACCATCGTCACGACGTACCAGGTCGCAAGCGACTTCTGAACTAGCGGATCATTTTCGGGGACGGGCTTTTCGGGCACCACTTCCTCCTGGAACTCGCGCGTTTGCTAGTGTGGCGCGGACACTCTTGTCCGCGCGACCGCTAATCCCTCACACAGCCACTAAACGTTGAACCACGGCGTGATCCACACATACTTGATATGAAACAAAAGCCGCAGCGCCATCTTGATCGGCAGCGCAAACATTGTGAGCACAAAAAACATCATGATCGAGTACTGCAACAAGCTCATGCGTTTGTAATCTTTCGGATTATGGCGGCGGAAAAACGCGTGCATAATAAACCCGCCGATCGCATAGAACCCCCCCACCACAATCGCGCCGAAGATTCCCTTGACCCAGTTCGACGTGATTCCAAAAGTGTCCGGCAAATCGCGGTTTACCTCGTAAATCAGCCGGTTGTGATCCCACGTTTGCCCCGGCCAGAACCATTGCCACCCCGGCCCGCGAATAAAAGTCCCGATGAGGATCATCGAAACCCACAGAACGATGAAGCCGAAGAGAAATGTTCCGATCGCAAACTTGCGCTGCTTCCACGTGTAATAGCCGCTGCCCAGCGGATTCGTGTCTATATAAGGAATCACCATCAGCCCGATGATGATCAGCGTCGGCATCACCACGCCCGCGATCCACGGATCGAAATACACCAGCATTTCCTGAAGGCCGAGAAAGTACCACGGCGCCTTCGCCGGATTCATGGTCAAGTTCGGATTGGCGGGCTCTTCGAGCGGCGCATTGAGCGTGATCGACCAGACCATCAAAATCAGCGTGACGATAATCGCCGCCAAAAACTCGACGCGCAGCAAAAACGGCCACACGTGAATTTCCTTTTGCCATCCCGCCTGCCACGGCCAGGTCTTGCGATGATGCGTCTTGGCAAGCGCGGGATCGCCTTCCAGTTGCGCGATTAGTTGATCGTTGGCGTGCGCCTGCTTCCAGGCGAGATAAATATAAAAGGCGAGCAGCGGAATCAGCGCGACGATCGGCACGTTGTCAGGCGCGGAGGCGATGTCCCACAACTGTCTCCAGTCCATACTATTTCCGCGCCTCCTTCACTTCAGCCTCGAGCACAACCGGCGCTGGTCCGGAAATACCACCGTCCTTTCGCACACGCCAGAAGTGAACGATCATCAGCACGGACGCGACAATTGGAATTCCAATGCAATGCCAGATATAAGACCGCAACAGCGCGTTCGCGTCCACGATCGATCCGCCGAGCAAGCCAAAGCGAACGTCATTATAAGGAGTCATGCCCAGCTGTGGACCAAACGGACCCTCGTGCCCCAACCCCGGCGTCGCGCGCGCCATGTTGGTGCCCACGGTGACGGCCCAGAATCCAAGTTGATCGTCGGGCAGCAGATATCCGGTGAAAGAAAGCAAGAGCGTGAACACCAGCAGGAGCACGCCGATGTTCCAGTTGAACTCGCGCGGCTTCTTGTACGAGCCTGTAAGAAACACGCGGAACATGTGCAGCCACACGGCAATCACCATCAAATGCGCGGCCCAGCGATGCATGTTGCGCAGCAGTTTGCCGAACGGCACATCGTGTTCGAGATAGAGCACGTCGCGAAATGCCTGAACTTTAGTCGGGTGGTAATAAAACATCAGCAGCACACCCGTGAAGGTCAAAACGATGAAGAGATAAAAAGTAATGCCGCCCATGCCCCACGTGTAGTTGTAGCGCACGGCATCGCGATTGATCTTCGCCGGATGCAGATGAAGAAAGACGTTGGAAAGCACGCCCAGCGCGCGATTACGCGGCGTGTCGTCATGCTTGTGGCGGAAGATGGAGGTGTAGACCTGAGTCTTGGTCGGGTCCTTGAGCGAGTCAATCTGCTCTTTCGCCTTGGCAGGCAGGTCGGTCTTGAGCGAGTTCACATCTTCTTTAACGCCGCTCGTTACTCGCTCAATCAGGCCGGTTGACTTCCCGTTTTTTCCGTTCGTCTCTTCAGGCATTTTTTATCTCTTCTCTGTGGCCGCTTTCCCGACAAACCTAACGGCGTCAAGATGCGGCCAAATCTAAACTGCGCGTCACACCGGCAAGAACGATCCCGGATCATTGAAATGGCTGGGCTGCCCCTTGGGCCATTGATAGAGGCGCGAGGTGTCCACCAGCATCTGCCCGTCGGGAGCCAGTTGCACAAACGCCCGATCCATCGGCCTGGGCGCGGGACCTTCAAAGTTGATCCCCTCATCGTCATAGCCGCTGCCGTGGCACGGACACTTGAATTTGTTTTCGCTCGCCTTCCAATCGGGAGTGCAGCCGAGGTGCGTGCAGCGCGCATAGATTACGAAAATGCGATCCGGCCTGCGGTCCACCCAGATGCGATATTTCTGTTGCCACTTCGTGTCTACACCCAACCCGTAATCGGAGGGATAGCCAATCTTGAAAACCGTGGAAGGTTCAAAAAGAGTGCGCGGCAGGAAGAAGCGAAAAAAAGCCAGAAACCAGGCAGCCAGAAAGGCGGTGATTGCGATCCAGGCGAGCCGCCGGCGATGCTGATTGACTGCGTTGTCTTCCGGCCCGACAGCAGCCACACCGGCTGACGCCGCAGCTTTCGAAGTCCCAAGCGCCCCCGCGCCAACATAAGGAGTGGCCGTGCTGGCCTTCGCCGCCTGGGCCGCTTTGTCGGGTGGCGGCGCGGTTGCGGTGGGCGTCGCTTTCTCCGGTGGCGCCTTGGCCACATCCGGATTCTCTGCCATGATCCTCCTCCTGAAACCGCCCCCGTCCAAGCTCGCTTGGGAGGGACTTCAAAATGTTTCTTCAATCAGCGGCCATCGAGAGCGCCGCCTCCCTCAATCCATCCTTATTCTTAGTTTCTGAATCCGCGAACTTTTCCCGCCCGCCACCGAGCGCATGGATTACGCATCCCGCCAACGCGGAAATAAATTTCGGCGAGTCATTCAGCCCCTGCGTCATCGCAAAGCGCTCAATGCCAAGCTGTCGTGCCTCTTCCCGCGCGCAATGATCGATCTCGGCCAGCGTTTCGACATGGTCGGAGACAAACGAAATCGGAATCACGCAGACATCGCGAACTTTCTCGACCGCCAGATTGCGCAACGTAGTATGCAGGGAAGGCTGGAGCCATCGGCTCGCGCCAACTTTGCTCTGATAGCAGAGCCGGTGCGAATTCGGCCACCCACCCTGATTCATCACTAACGCGACGGTCTCTTCTATATGCCGCTGATAGGGATCGCCCTTTTCGATCACAGATACGGGAACGCTATGTGCGCTGAACACTAGTTGCGCAGCCCCAGGGTCGGGAAACTGTCCCAGCGCCTGATTAATTCTGTCGACAAAAGATTCGATATAAATTGGATTGCGATAGAACGCTTCCACACACGACGTCGGCACGGACGAGGTCCAACGCCGGCGCCATTCGTTCAAACTACTGCCCGTAGTTGTTCTCGAATATTGCGGATAAAGAGGTAGCAGCACGACATGATCGACTCCTGCTTCCTGAAGCTGGGCAATCGCTGCCTCGGTGAACGGATGCCAATACCGCATCGCCACCACGCAGCGCGCATCCAGGCCCTCGCTCACTAACTGCGCTTCCAGAGCCGCCGCTTGCCGCTCGGTAAATTTGCGGATCGGCGATCCGCCGCCAATCGACGCGTAGTGCTGAGAAGCTTTCTTTGCGCGCGTGCTGGAGATGAGTTTGGCGAGCGGCCGCCGGCCGATGCGCGAAAAAGGAAAGTCAATAATGTCGGGATCGCAAAAGAGGTTATAAAGGAAGGGCTCGACCGCGGCTAGCGAATCCGGTCCGCCGAGTTGGAAAAGGACTACACCAACACGCTTCGAAATCCTCACCATTACCCCAGATCCCCAGCCGATGGGCGCGATGTTACAAAAAACCAACGCCCGCGTCAATGAATCTCTTCGGCAAATTTCCAGCCGCGCCTGGGAAAACCCAGCCCTTTTCCTGTCGGCAAACAATTTCGCACGAGGTCGCCCTAACTCTTGCGCAAACCGCGTCGAGCTGTGATACACTTCGCCCGATTATCGCGGTCGCGTAGTTCGATCAGACACGCGCGACGCGTCGCGGCAAGTGGGGAAGTCGATTTCGTCAATCAGGGCAGGAGCGGGAGAACCATACATGGGGCTGGGTCTTCTCTGTGTCATCTGGCTGATTACCTTGGCCAGCACATACTTCTTCATCGCTAAAACCTGGTGGATGCTGCCGGGCGCCTCGGCGGCGGCGGCGACCATCGATCACCAGTTTGCCGTGACCTTTGTGATCATGGGCGTCATCTTCGTAGCCGCGCAAATGGCGCTCGGATATCTCGTCTTTAAGTATCGCGCTCAGGCCAATGCGGGACGCGCCGGTTACTCGCACGGAAACACGAAACTCGAGATCATCTGGACCACACTCACCCTTATTCTTTTTGTCGGCCTGAATCTGATTGGCGAGCCGATATGGGCATCGGAACGCTGGCGGCCAGCGGTCGGTGACGCAACCAGGGTCGAAGTCACCGGCATGCAGTTTGCCTGGTACTTCCGCTATCCCGGCCCCGACGGAAAGTTCGGCACCAGCCGTCCCGAACTCGAAGATCCGTCCTCGGGCGGAGAAGCCGCCCTCGGCCTCGATCCCAAAGATCCCGCCTCGAAAGACGACGTCGTCACCGGCATCATGGAAGTGCCCGTCAATCGCGAGGTGGAAGTGATCCTGCGGGCGCACGACGTCATCCACAGCTTCTTCGTTCCACAGATGCGCTTCAAGCAGGACGCCGTCCCCGGCCTCGCCATCCACATGCACTTCACTCCTACCGAAACCGGCAGTTACGAGATTGCCTGCGCGGAGTTGTGCGGACTCGGCCACTACAAGATGCATGGCATTTTGAAAGTCGTCACCCAAAACGAGTTCGACCAGTGGATCGCAGCGCACGAGGCTGACAAACAATAAAGGGGAGAGACAGGGAATGGTTGCTCAGGAATCTCACGGACACGCGGCTCCTCACGGCTTTATCCGCAAATACGTTTTCAGTCTCGATCACAAAGTCATCGGGCTCCAGTATTACTTCCTGGCGCTGACTGCCGTCTTCGTCGGGATGTTTCTCTCTCTGCTGATGCGCATCCACCTGGTGTGGCCCGGCGCGAACCTTTGGCTCATGGGCGAGATCAAACCGGAAACCTATCTCAGCCTGCTCACCATGCACGGCACCATCATGGTGTTCTTCGTGCTGACCACCGCGCCGCAGGGCGGCTTCGGAAATTATTTTCTACCCATTCAAATCGGCGCGCCCGACATGGCGTTTCCTGTCCTGAACATGCTCTCATTCTGGACAACCCTCCTCGCCTACATCGTGATGCTATCCGCGTTCTTCGTGGTTGGTGGAGCGCCGTTGCACGGCTGGACTGGCTATGCGCCGATGAGCGCGCTGCAATCGTCAGGCCCAGGTGAAGGCCTCGGCGCGGACTTATGGATCATCAGCATCGGGATCTTCTGCATCGCCTCGCTGATGGGCGCGCTGAACTTTATTACGACGACGCTCGACATGCGCGCCAAGGGCATGACCATGATGCGCATGCCTCTGACCTGTTGGTCTTGGTTCATCACCGCCATTCTCGGTTTGCTGGCGTTCGGCGTGCTGCTGTCAGCCGGCATCCTGTTGCTGATGGATCGCAACATGGGCACGAGTTTCTTCCTGCCCCTTGGCACAATCAACGGCGTGCTCACCGGACACAAAGGCGGCTCACCTCTCTTGTGGCAGCACCTGTTCTGGTTCTTCGGACATCCCGAGGTTTACATCGCAATCCTCCCCGGCATGGGCGTCGCATCGCAAGTCCTCTCGACTTTCGCGCGCAAGCCGATCTTCGGTTACAAAGCGATGGTCTATGCCATGCTAGCCATCGGCCTCCTTGGCTTCATGGTCTGGGGCCACCACATGTTCATGAGCGGCATGAGCCCCTACACGGCCTTCGCGTTCTCCGTGATGACCATGGCGATCGGCGTTCCCTCCGCGATCAAAACCTTCAACTGGCTCGGCACGCTCTGGGGCGCTCGCATTCGCTTCCAGGCTCCCATGCTCTTCGCTATCGGATTTGTTTCGTTGTTCGTCTCCGGCGGCCTGAGTGGCCCGTTCCTCGCGCAGCCTGTGCTCGACATTCAACTGCATGACACCTACTTCGTGCCCGCGCACTTCCACCTGATTATGGGAGTCGCAGCCATCTTCGGCATCTTCGCGGCAACCTATTACTGGTTCCCGAAAATGTTCGGCCGCATGATGAGCGAGAGCTTGGCGCGCTGGCACTTCTGGTTCTCCTTCATCGGAACCTACGCGATCTTCATGCCGATGCACTACCTCGGCATGGCGGGACACCCGCGCCGCTATTCGCAATTGACCGAAGTCGCGTACCTGCGGCCGCTCATTCCACTGCAAAAATTCATCACCTATGCAGCCATCATTACTATTGCTGGGCAGCTGATCTTCCTCTGGAATCTCATCTCCAGCATGCGCAGCGGCAAAAAAGCCTCGGACAATCCGTGGGAGTCGACCACGCTGGAATGGACAACCGCGACGCCGCCTCCGCACGACAACTTCGGCGGACACACACCCGTGGTACACAACGGCCCATACGAATACGCTGTGCCGGGTGCGCCGCGTGATTACGTAATGCAAACCGATCCGGCAACGGTCGCGGCGCACTAAGTATTTAATCATTAGCACCTAGAAGTTATGGCAACCTTCACTCCAACCGTTCCGGCGCAACGCCCCGCTCCTTCGCGGGGAGGTCGAAATAATCCGCCGCCAATTTCCGGTGGCGGCGACGATGGCCGCCCCGATTTTGGCCGGCCCGATCATGCCGTCCGCCTGCGCCGCGCGCGCCTCGGACTGCTGATCGCGCTAACGCCGATTTTGATGCTGTTCGTCTCGTTCACCAGCGCCTACATCGTGCGCCAGGGTCTGCCCACATTCGATCCCAGCAGCAACACAGTCGTGCATGATTGGCTACCGGTGCCTCTTCCAAACGCCCTTTTCCTGATCAACACCATTGTGCTGCTCGCCAGCAGCATAACCATCGAGATAGCGCGCCGCCGGATTGCGCGGCAGGTCGCCTTAGCTCCCGTTGAATCCATTCCCGGAGTATCGCTCGGCAGCGAAAAACAATTTCCGTGGCTCGGCGTCACCATCGTTCTTGGCTTGGGCTTCCTGAGCGGCCAATTCCTGGCATGGAGAGACCTGGCCGCGCGCGGATTCTTCGTCTCGACCGGCCCCAGCAGCTCGTTCGTATATCTGCTGACCGGCGTACACGCCATCCATCTTCTCGGCGGTGTGCTTGCTCTGCTGGTGGCGGGATCGACGGTAATTTTGCGCCGCCGCCTGGAATCGCGTCACATCGTGGTCGACGTCACCGCATGGTATTGGCATTTCATGGCCCTGCTTTGGATTTACATTCTGGCTTTGATGGAGTTGGCGCATTAGCCAGCGCGGTGATTTTGGATGGCACTGTGATTTTGGGTGGCGCAGCGCTTCAGCGCTGCGATTAGTTTTCAAAAAAGATACGGCGGCTTTAGCCGCTGAGGTTGATGAACTAAGGAGACTGAACGCATGGCGGATGCTGCCGTGACGCACGACGTAGCGGTCTACGAGCCGTCGCTCTTTGGCACGTATTCAAAAAAAATCGGGATGTGGCTCTTCCTGCTCTCCGACTCGCTGACCTTCGGCGCGCTGCTCTACGCCTACAGTTACGGGCGCATTTCGATCACAAACTGGCCGACCCCGTTCCACTCCGGCAGCATCATTAACGCCACCATCATGACGGCATTCCTGTTGACGAGTTCGTTGACCATGGTCCTCGCCGTCAGCGCGGCAGCGCGCGGAAAAGAGAGCGCGAGGGTCGGGTGGCTGCTCGCCACCATGGCCTGCGGCATAGGGTTCATTGTTCTTCACGGCCGCGAGTGGACTCACCTCATCTCTGAAGGCTTGACGCTGCCAATTTTCCCAGCTGTCCCCGGACAGGATGCCGCCTCCGAGTTCGCCGGCGTTTCAAAGACGGTTCCGCAGTTCGGTTCGACTTTCTTCACGCTCACCGGAATGCACATGCTGCACGTCACGCTCGGAGTGGTCTATCTCGGCGTCATCGCGCTGCGAAAGAAGTTTATCCCGATTCTTTTGGGATGCTGGCTGGTCGCATGGCTTGCGACGCCGGCCTATAGCCCGTTCCATTATGCCGCTCACGTGCTGCTGATTGCCGCCATCGTGTGCTCGTTGATTTTGTGGCTGAAACCAAAAGTCTATGACGCAGCCGACACCGAAGTCGCCGGCCTGTACTGGCACTTCGTCGACTTAGTCTGGATGTTCATCTTCCCGTTGGTGTACCTGATGTCCACCAAAATAATTTAGCGGCATGTCGAATAGGAGCACGCAAAATGGAAGACGCCTCTCAATTAGCAATTGAAGCACGCGTAGCCGAGCAGCACCGTCACCACTCGCACACGCCATTCTTCGTAGTCTGGGGAGCGCTGCTGGTGCTGACGGCGATCGAGGTCTATCTGGGCTATCAGAATATGGAGCCCAAGCGCATGCTCTCGATCCTGATGTGCCTTTCGATCGTCAAAGCCGCGCTCATCATCGGTTATTTCATGCACATGAAGTACGAGGCGTCGCGCATGAAATATCTCACCATGTGCTCGCTGGTGTTTTGCCTGGCAATGATGATGGTCTTCTTTCCCGATGCGTTCCGTATTCTGTACTTGGGTGTGCATTGACGTCCGAGGGTAAATTCGAAGGAAATTCGAAAAGGAAATTCGAGGGCGCTTTGAGGGCTAAACTCACCACCGTCGTGCTCGCCGCGTTGCTGATGCTCTCAGCCGCACCCGCCTTCGCGCAAGGCTGTGCGATGTGCTACAGCACCGCGAAAGCAACGTCAAAAGAAGGCCAGCGCGCCATCACCCGCGGCGTGATCATCCTCGCAATCCCGCCATTAAGCGTAATGACGCTAGGCGTCGGCCTGGCCTTCCGCTACGGCAAGAAGCGCGACCAGGATCAAGAGCGTAGCGGCGTCTCCTCTCTCTAAGAATAAATCCCCAATTTTCCTCGTCGAAGCGTCGCAAGGAGCCTGTGCACCCATTCCAGCCGTAGCCGCGGAGCGGCGCAAGAATGCATCCCACGGCGCGAGCCGTGGGTGAGGATATGGAAATAAGGAGAGCCGCGGAGCGACGTAAGAAATGTTGCTTGGGGTCAGAGGGAAATACACCCCAACCTGCCGCGCCGGCAATCGCTCATCACCGGCGTTCAAACAATCCGGCGGAGACATTGCGTCCCCGCCGCGAAATTAATCCCGATTACTTCGCGAGGTACAACGAAGTGTAGTAAGCGAGTATCCCGAAGAACACGATTCCACAAATCGCGTAGACCGTAAAAATCCAGGTATTGCGATCTTCGTGCCGAACCGTACTTTGATCCGCAGACTTCCCAGTGGCTGTTATATCTTCCATTCAAGCCTCCAGAATCCACTCCAGAATCGAGTCTGACGTGTCCGCGAAAATCCACCTCTGGCCCGTAACCCCAAACAGGCACGCCGCCGGGAATTGTACTCCGGAAACCGGCCTAAAACCGACAAAAATATGTAAAAAGAAGGCCCCGACGCCCTAGCCCGGGTATCGCCCCGAAATGTACCCCTCAAGCTCCTGAATCGCCTGAGCCTGCCCGGTGATCGTCCAGCGCACCAAATCGCCAATCGAAACGATTCCCACCGGCACATCGTTCTCGACCACCGGCAGATGCCGGAACCGCCGGTTCGTCATGATTGCCATGCACTCATCTACCGTGTTCTTGGGAGTCACAAAGACGACCGGCGTAGTCATGATGGCGCTCACCGGCGTGTCCTTCGAGGAGTGGCCCTTGAGGATGACCTTGCGCGCATAATCCCGCTCGGACATGATGCCAACCAATTTATTGTCCGAGATCACCAGCAGCGCGCCGATGCCTTCCAGCGCCATCTTCTCAATGGCCTCGTAAACCGATTGCTCGGGGCTGACGGAAAAGATCCGGCTGTGTCCCTTGGTTCGCAACAGCGCTTCGATTGTGTCAGTGATTTTCATAATCCCCAGTGACTGCGTTCAAGAGTTGAACTCAAATCCCGGAAAAGACGACTGCACCTGCCATCCCCCGCAGAGAAGCATGGTACTCCCATCTGTGGCGGTGATCCAATCAGTTTTTGCGGGTACAGTTCTATCCCAACGTGGGGGCGAGGAAACTTCACCGTTTAGAAAATCTCCTATGGAGTGAATCTACGAGGCGCGACATGAGGCGACCTAGTCCCCAAAGCAAGAATGCAGCAACGAGTGCAAAGCACATTGCTGCATCATTGGCGAACTCGTCCGGCTTATGACGATTAAAGGCGAACGTCACGGCAATGATGAGAACTACCCCGGTTGCGATGCCGATTCGCTTTTGCAGCTTGGATAACTCACTCCAATGCAGAGCCGCCTGATTCCGAATCCAGATTAGCCCCAATCCAGCAAGAGAACCTACGACGAAGCACAAGATCAAAAAACCCCACCCCGCCATTCGCTCCATGTGCATGCTCAGCGCGCCGAGAAACACCACGACTAGCGCCACGCCGATCAGCCACGGGTGCTCTCGCAACTGGTTCATGCCCGCCATTGTACTCGGTCGTTTGACGTGACATCGCTACTACACCAACCACCCGGCAGTGGGGCAGTGTAAGGCCATCTTTTTCCCCCCAGCCCTCTGCTGTAACCTCTTCGCATCGCAATGTCCTTGCGCTAATCCGCGCCACCTCGAATAATGCTCTGTACCCCATGCTCGATACGCAAACCCCGCCCGCCCACCTCGACGCCCCGGCCCTCGAAGCCGCCCTTCACCGCCATCTCCGCGGAGAAGTCCGCTTCGACTCCGGCACCCGCGCCCTTTACGCGACCGACGGCTCCAACTACCGCCAGGTTCCGATCGGCGTAGTCATTCCGCGCGACAAAGAAGACGTCCTCGCCACCGTCGCCCTCTGCCGCGACCATCACGCTCCGCTCCTCGCCCGCGGAGGCGGAACTTCCCTGGCCGGCCAATGCTGCAACGTGGCCGTCGTCCTCGATTTCTCGAAGTACATGGCGAAGATTCTCGAGATCGATCCCGAGCGCCGCATCGCCCGCGTTCAGCCGGGAGTAATCCTCGACCACCTTCGCGCCGCCGCCGAGAAGCATCACCTGACCTTCGCGCCCGATCCCGCCACCCACAGCCGCTGCACCCTCGGAGGCATGATCGGCAACAACTCCTGTGGCGTGCACTCGATCATGGCGGGCAAGACGGACGACAACATCGAGGCGCTCGAAGTCCTCACCTATGACGGCCAGCGCCTGCACGTAGGCGCAACCAGCGAAGAAGAATTCGCCCGCATCGTGAATGAAGGCGGCCGCCGCGCGCCAAATCTACTCCGGCCTGAAGCAGACTCGCCGACCGCTACGGAGATCAAGTCCGCCGCCAGTTTCCGAACATCCCGCGCCGCGTCTCCGGCTACAACCTCAATCATCTGCTGCCCGAAAACGGATTCCACATCGCGCGTGCGCTGGTCGGCTCCGAAGGCACCTGCGCCACGATTCTCGAAGCCACCTGCCGCCTCGTGCAAAGCCCGCCCGCCCGCGTGCTGCGTCGTGATCGGATGGCCCGACGTTTACATCTGCGCCGACCACGTCCCGCAAATCATGGAGCACGGCCCCATCGGCCTCGAAGGTTTCGACGACATCATCGTCAACGCCAGCCGCCGCAAAGGCCTCAACCTCGACGGCCTGGCGCTGCTTCCCGAAGGCTGCGGCTGGCTGATGGTCGAGTTCGGCGCCGACACCGTCGCCGAAGCCGAAGCCAAAGCCCGCCATCTGATGGAGACGCTCGATCGCGACCCGACTCCGCCCGACATGCGCCTGATCACCGACCCGCGCCAGGCGCGTCGCATCTGGGATGTCCGCGAGTCGAGCCTGGGCGTCACCTCGCATGTGCCCGGCGAACCCTTGCGCTGGGAAGGCTTCGAAGATTCCGCAGTCGCGCCCGAAAAGCTAGGCGCGTACCTGCGCGACCTACGCAAGCTGATGCAGGACTTACCACTACGAAGGCGCGTTCTACGGCCACTTCGGCCATGCCTGCGTGCACACGCGCATGGACTACGACCTCGAATCGGCCGAAGGCGTGCGCAAATTCCGCCAGTTCATGGAAGAGGCCGCCGACCTGGTCGTCCGCTACGGCGGCTCGCTCTCCGGCGAGCACGGAGACGGCCAGTCCCGCGGCGAACTCCTCCCCAAAATGTTCGGCCCGGAACTGATGCAAGCCTTCCGCGATTTCAAATCGCTCTGGGATCCCGACTGGAAGATGAACCCCGGCAAGCTGATCAATGCGAATCGCCTCGACGAGAATCTGCGCCTCGGCCCCAGCTACGATCCGTGGCAGCCAGCAACGCATTTCAAATTTCCCGAAGACCACGGCAGCCTGGCCAGCGCAACCCTGCGCTGCGTAGGAGTAGGCAAATGCCGTCAATACGAAGGCGGCGTAATGTGCCCCAGCTTCCGCGTCACGCGCGAAGAAGAGCACTCCACCCGCGGCCGCGCCCACCTGCTCTGGGAGATGACGCAAGGCGAAGTAATCAAAGATGGCTGGAACAACGAAGCGGTCAAAGAGTCGCTCGATCTATGCCTGGCCTGCAAAGGCTGCAAAAGCGATTGCCCGGTAGGCGTAGACGTAGCAACCTACAAAGCCGAATTCCTGTCGCACTATTACGAAACCAATCGCCGACCGCTGAACGCGCTGGCAATCGCAAATTTCGATCTGCGGAGTACGAGCAGCATCGCACGTCCCAGGTCTGGTAAATCTGACCACGCAGTTGCCCGGCCTGCGCGACCTGGCAAAACTAGCCGCCGGCATTGCCCCGCGCCGCAGAATTCCGCCCTTCGCCCCGGAAACATTCCAGCAATGGTGGGAGAAGCGGCGTAGCGCGAAGCAAAGCGGCGCGACGCAACGTGCCGACATCCCGCCGGCGGGTAGGCGGGCGTCCCGCACGCCAGCGGACAGCGACGCGCTCAAGTCCTCCTCTGGGCCGACACCTTCAACAACCACTTCGTCCCATCCACGGCCATAGCCGCCGCCGAGGTTCTCGAAGCGGCAGGCTTCGATGTCCAAGTCCCGACCGCCCACCTCTGCTGCGGCCGCCCCCTCTACGACGTAGGCGAACTGGACCGCGCCAAGAGCCCTCCTCCTCCGAGTCATGGACGAGCTGCTGCCAGAGATCGAAGCAGTGCACGCCGATAGTCGTCCTAGAGCCCAGCTGCGCCGCCGTCTTCCGCGACGAACTGATCAACCTGTTCCCAAATGACGCACGCGCCCGCGCGCTCTCCAAGCAAGTCTTCCTGCTAAGCGAATTCCTGGAGCAAAACGCGAAAGACTTCCCGATCCCGAAGCTGGCGCGCAAAGCTCTGATCCACGGCCACTGCCACCACAAAGCCCTGATGAAGATGACCGCCGAAGAATCCGTCCTGCGCCGCATGGGCATCGACTTTACCGCGCCCGCCCCCGGATGCTGCGGCATGGCCGGCGCCTTCGGTTTCGAAAAAGAGAAGTACGAAATCTCGCGCGCCATCGGCGAACTCGAACTCCTCCCTGCCGTCCGCCAGGCGCCCACCGACTGGCTGATCGTCGCCGACGGCTTCAGTTGCCGTGAACAGATCGCGCAGGAGACCGACCGCCACGCCCTGCATTTGGCCGAAGTCCTGCAGATGGCCTTGCGCGAATCCACCGAGACGCCCGACGGACTTCCGCTCTTCGACGCGGCCCCTCGTCACTATCCCGAAGACGCCTGGGTCCACCCGCAGGAAGCCGCAGTCCAGAAATCAATGAAGCGCACTGGGCTTGGGCTCGCCGGAATTGCGGTGGGCGCAGCGCTGCTATTGGCGATTGCGAGGAAGCGCTAAGATTCGTCAGCCGATGTCCCGCCACCCGCCAAAGGGCGACGCCCATCCGATCCTAGGCTATTTCAACTTCTCGCCGATAATCTATGGCATGAGCGCCCTCATAAACGAGTTCCGGACGCAGGCAAAAGCTGAGTTCCGGAAGCCGGTTCTGACCTTGGTGGAGATGTCGTGGCAGAGCCCCGATCGCACTTGGCAGGCCGCCCCCGCGCGCATGGAAGACAAGTCCGCCGGCGGAGCATGTATTCGGAGCAAGGTGCCCCTGGTGGCGGGAGCCAGGCTAAAAATTAAATCGCGTCACGAGAACTTCTCCGGCACCGCGCGCTACTGCCGTTCCGACGGCGGTGAATATCTGGTTGGTATTCAGCGAGATCCTGCCAACAGTCCGCTCCGAGACCGTCCCGAGCCCATGGTTGTTCCCCCGCGGAAAAGAGTGAGCGGCGATTCCCGGACTTCGGCAGTAAGCGCCTCGACAATCAAAATTCAGGAAGTCAACATCCCGCCGACCAGCGTCCCGCCCGGCAATGTCCCGCCGCTTACTGTCACCGCAGTCGAGGTTGCGGCGACAGAAGTCCCGACCGTAGAAATCCAAAGTCCGCCCGAGCCGCCAGAGAGCAAGCTGAATCAAGATCCCACCGTAGGCCAGAAGGCGGAGAATGACCCCGTCCTGCCGACCGCAAGCCCGGTCTCGACGCCGCCGGCCGAGCTTGACCACGAGGTTAGGAAAGAGCACGAAATCGGGAAAGAGGAATATCCGCGCTCCCGGCCCGCAGATTTGGCTTCTATTCCACCGGCTGACCCGCCGCCCAAGCCGCCGGTCGAACCGCCAGTCGAACCGCCGACTGAACTCCAAACCAAACAACTCTCAAAGCAAGTCGACGAAGGAAGAAAACATATGCGAGACAAGTGGCTCGAACTACCTTGGCACAAAAACAACGGCGCTAGCGGCCCGGAAGATGGCGAACCCGGCAGCAATGGCAACAGCGCGAAGGAGAATCCCATGCACGACCTGACTCAACCCACCCAAAAAGCCCCCGCGCGTTCGGCGCGCGAGGTCCCGACCTTTCAGGTCGATCTGTCGCCCGTGGAGGATATTTACCGTGCCGCCGGAATCATGGACCCGTGCAAGGGCTACAGCATTATCAAAGTAGTTGAGATGCTGCACAGCGCCCACATCCGCGATCTATCGAAGGAAATAAAGCGCTCGGCGGTATTGATGGCTCTCGAAACGGCCGGCATTCCAATCGACCAGATCCAGCGCGATGCCAAAGCGCGTCAGGACGCCCTTGATTCCCACGAAGCCCTCCAGAGAAAGCACGTGGAGGCGGAGTGGGAGCGTAAGGCGGCAGAAGTCGTCCAAATTCAAGCGGAACTGGAGAGCATCAAGGCTCACTATATGGCGCGCATCAGCCAAAACATTGCGGGAGTGGCGCGTGAAAAAGAGACTTTTTCCAACTGGCTCACCTTGAAGCAACAGGGGTGCCAAAGCATGGCCGATGCCGTGGAACTTTTAAAATCTCCTGCTTCCGCGCCAGCGGCCGCCCCCCCAGACGCCAGGATGAGCATAAGCGGACCGCAGGTTAGCGCCAAGACCGTGTGATTGAGACTAACTCGCATTCTGTCGACGGCGGGTGCTAAGTCGTGTTCCCCTTTCCCCACGTCATTGCTGCCTGTACTCAATCGTCTCCTCATCCAGCTACCAGGCTTCTGGCCGCTCGTAACCGAATTTACCCCGCATCTCGATAACCTAAACTGGAGGGAATTCACGTACTCGCAATCGCCGAGCCGCACGATCATCGCTAAATCAAGTACAGATAAATCAGATCGGCCCTTGACTGCGTCGCAGCCGCACCGCCGCCGCGAGAAACACGGCTGACAAGGCCAGACCGATCCAAAGACTCGGGCTGGCAATGAATCTGCCCACAGTGACAAGGGTTGTGAGTGGATCGAGTCCCATGCTGCCCTGTGCCATATCCATGACGGGTGCATTGCCGATCAGGTGCCCGCCCACGATCTCGGCGAAGTGAAAAGTGTGGAACGTCATCCTCTCGAAGCCGCCAATCACCAGCAGCGGCAGGGCCGCCCAAAGAAATACCGCGCGCCGCGCCCAGCCGGACACCAACAGCAGCCAGCAATAGACTGGATAAGGCCAAAGCACGTGGGCAGTCGCAAAGTGATAGAGAAGCAGCAACCACATCTTGATGATCGAGAGGTTCCGCCAGAGCTCCCCCACACTCCTACCGCTCGCCAGCACGACTGCGCTGCTGAACAGCAGCATGATCCACTGCATCGCGATCGTGACAGTAACCACTATCAGCGGCAGCACGAAAAGAGGAATGCTAGCCTTGGCAAGCACCGTGGTGAGATCGGAAACCGGCAGCGACTTCCAGAACAGAATGCTGCGATCGCGGCGCTCGCCGTGCAACGCGTCGAGACAATAAAACACACTCACGACGATGCCGGTAAGCATCATCAGACCCGCGGCCATGTCGAATGGCGCTCGATGCTTTGCCGGGATAAGCCTCAGCGGCTCCTCCCAGATGCCCACAAACGAACTGAGAAAGAAGCCGAACAGAGCGACGCCGGCGACCGCCAGCGGCGCAATAAAGATGGACCGGTTCTCCCAAAGTTCGCGACGGATCGACCAGTACAGGGGCCGAGCCATCGGCATAGACCCGGGACCGGCGTTCGATTGAGTACTCATTGCATGACTCCTTGTACCGCGCCGCGCTGAATGCCGATCACCGCAACAAACAGGTCGGCGATGCTGGGTGTGCGCACGTCACCCATCGCTGCCAGTCGCTGACGATCCAACTGCTGACGATCCAGCCCATCGAGCTTGAGATCGAACAAAAGGATGCTGCCACCGAAAGCCGCGCGCTCGTGCATCGGCTTCAGCGCCCGCGCCGCCTCCACCTGCTCGGGACGCACCATCACTTCCAGATAGCGCGACTCCAGCTCTTCCATGCTGCGGTTGAATACAACGCGTCCGCGGTCGATAAACATCACATCGGTGAGCACGTGCTCGATCTCTTCCACCTGATGTGTCGCCACTACGATCGTACGGCTGCGATCGAAGTAGTCGTTCAACAGCGAATCGTAAAACTGCTTGCGAAAGATGATGTCGAGGCCAAGTGTCGGCTCGTCCAGCACCAGCAATCTGGCATCGATCGCCATCACCAAAGCGAGGTGCAGTTGCGTCACCATCCCCTTCGACAATTCCCTCACCCTGCTGCCGCGGCCGATCGTGGTCTTTGCCAGAAAACTCTCAGCCTTGGCGCGATCGAATCGCGGATGCACCCCGGCAACATAATCGAGCGCTTGCGAAACCCTGATCCAGCGCGGCAGCACGGCGACATCGGCAATGAAGCAGACATCGCGCATGAGCTGATCGCGTTCGCTCCACGGGTCGCGTCCGAGCACTCGCAGTTCTCCCTGGTAGGGCGTGAGGCCGAGGATCGCATGGAGTGCAGTGGTCTTGCCCGCGCCATTCGGACCGATGAGCCCGAGGATGCGCCCCTCTTCCACTCGCATATCGATGCCGTCCAGCGCGATGGTCGTGCCGTAGGCCTTGCGAAGGCCGCGAGCGTCTATGCATGACATGGTCTCACCGCTCCTCTTTCTTGCGGTTGGTCCGAGAGGCGTCCGGCTCGGCGGTCTTCGGCGGCGCGCTATCCGATTCGGGATCCGACTCGGCATCCGAGGCCGCCCGGTCGCCGGCGCCATCCAGCAGTTCTTCCGCCTTCAGGCCGAGCCGCTGAATGGTGGCCTGGATCCGCGGCCATTCTTCTCCCAGGAACTTCTGCCGTTCGGCCTTCATCAACAAACTCCGCGCGCCGGCATTGATGAACATGCCTAGGCCTCGCCTGGACTCGACCAGACCCTCGTCCACCAGTTGCTGATACCCCTTGAGGACCGTGAGCGGATTGACCCGATATTCGGCCGCGACATTGCGCACCGAAGGCAGCGGATCGCCTTCCTTGAGCACACCGTCGAGTATCATCGCCACCACGCGGTTGCGAAGCTGGCGGTAGATCGGCTGACTGTCGTTCCACTCATGGTCCATCGCTTTTCCAAGTCGCCCTTAGCAGGCCTTCCAGAATACCGCGCCCCTCAGTTCACCCGGTGCAGGTCGAAATGCGCGTAAATCGGCTGGTCCTTCGTCATGAACGTCCAATCCTCCGTGTGGTGGTTGGCGTCGATAAACGTGAACACCGAATGGTCCATGTGGTACTCCGGATTCCCGCTGATGTCCTTGAACGTGAACTCGACCGTCTTGCCATCGGGCGACATCTTCCCGATCATGCGCGGCCGGTTCCCCGCGTCGCAATAGTGAACCAGAGTGAGCTGGTCTCCGTCCACGTAAAACATCGTGACCGGATGATCGTACTTTGCCGGATCCAAAGGCGTTCCCGCTTCCTGCATTTCGTGTACGAGAGCGTTCCCCCTGGAGGTCACTCGCATCGAGACGTGGAGCGGCTTCATGCCGGCGCCCATCTTGGCTTTCATGGCTTCCGTCATGTCGGTGGTAACGGGGCCTTCCCACTCTCCCGCCAAACTCTTCATGGTGGTGAAGGATTTCTGTGGCTCGGACGGCACAGGAGCCACGGAGGACTTGTGCGCATCCGACTGCGCGAAAGCCAAAGTGGAGAGCGACATCAAAACAACCGACACCATAAAACGAAGGGATTTCATTTTTCATTCTCCTTTAGCATTTTCAATTTCGAAATTCCTGAGCCAAGGCTCCCTCCGGAGTGCCGGAGCCATGAGCTATAGTGTTATAGTTAACTATATCTCTATACATTTGCAAGCATTTTTTAACCTTTTTTTTTGCGTCTTCGGCAGGCTGGTGCTATCAGATTAAAAAATAAAGGTTTACAGGACCTTGGTAGTCCGCAACTCTTAGCCGTAGAAACTGCGATTTGCACTGCGCGGACGCAAGGCGACCACGTACAAGTGGGTCCCTTGAGAAGCGCGAGTCAGGAATTGCCATGTCATGAGTTAACATAACGGTGGATAACCCTTGACCGCCCCACGGCTGGTTTTTCATGGAGACCGACAAAAGTACACTTCTGGTACGATCGCTCTCACCCTCACAGGTGGCTCCCCTGGAGACGGTCCCCGCGCCGCTGCTGACCCAGTCTTCAGACAAGACACTCCAAGGCTCAGTCCTGGTCCTGATCCAGTTCGATGTCTCGGAAGAGATCCGCCTCGATCTGCTCCGTACGATATTCGGCGCCCGCCGTCAGGAAGCCAGCTTCAAGCACCCTGCGCCCGGATACGTTCGCTATCAGAGACCACCGGTAGTCGAGCGGGTTGAACCGCTGGTGCTGGAAAGTGGCGAGCGCCTCGACGCGCAAATCAAGTACTACGATTACGGCGTCCTAAGCGTGGTGTTCGAACTGCCATTCGCCGGCGATTGGGATACGCTGGTCCGCCTGGCAGGCCGCTGGGTCTGGGACACCGACTTCACCACCTTCGCTAAAAAGATTGTCGAGCAAAAGCTCGATCGCGCCTATCCTGCACTGGTTAAGCCGTACGAAGCCAAGTCAGCCAAATCCGGCAGAGTAAAAGATGGAATTAATGGTGAGGCGAGCCCCGGGGCCTCTCAGATTTACGCCGACTGGCTGACGGAAGACTACTTTATCTTCCATGTGCGGGAATGCGCGGGCAATCCATCAGGCTCAGACCTCCTGGCCGCGCAAGGCGGACGCATAGCCCAAATCGTGCGCGGCGAAACCCAGCCGCTCTCCGACGGCGAGCGCCAGGAGATTCTCCAATCGCGAATTTCGTATTACCCGAATGATCTCGCCGTAATCGGCTGGAACGGCGCCTTCCTCTACGACAGCACTGCCGGCGCTGAGCCCGCCATTCAGTTGCTGGAATATGCCAACTCGCAGCTCCTGGAATTCCGCCACTATGACGAACTACTGACCCGCGAACTGCAAAGCGTCTACGACTTCATGGACCACGGTTCGACCGGAATCTGGGCCCGCTGGCGCACAGCCCGGCGCGCCACGCTCCTGCACACCATGCTCCTCGACGTAGATGAACTAACCGAGCGCGCCGACAACGCCATCAAATTCCTGAGCGACATGTTTTCCGCGCGCCTCTACAAAGTAGCGGCGTCCAAGATCGGCGTCACCGACTACAAAGACCTGGTCAACCAGAAGGTCCACACCGCCGAAGAACTCTATCGCTTCATGGTCGACCAATTCCACCAGAGCCGCGCCTTCGTGCTTGAGTTCCTGGTAGTCATAATCCTGATCATCGAATTGTTCTGGCTGTTCAAGGGATCGCTGCGGATCTAGCGCTCTCTATATCGGGTAAATCTGGAATCAGACGTATTCATTCGTGGCCTACGCGGGCATCGACCCTTGCGCCAGTTGAACGTCCAGAACTTCCTCCGCGCGGCGGGCGACTTTGTCGCCGAGAAACGCTCTAGCACCCGACACCACGCGGGGCTTCGTAATTTGCGCCTCGCTTTTCTTCTCAATCGCGGATCCCTCGATCTCTACACCCACGTATTCGATGCAGCTCATGATGTTCCTCCTTCTCTTGTCTCGACCTGCATCAAGGCTATGAAAGAATTTGACATGAATCAAATGACTTGTTTTGATTACAATCATAACTGCAGAGAATGATTAATCTGGATCAATTGCGCATCTTCCAGGCGGTGGCCGAAACGCGCAGCTTCACTCGCGCCGCCAGACGCAGTGCATCTCACGCAACCCGGCATCAGCAAACACGTTAAGCAGATGGAGGAGTATTACGGTGTCCCGCTCTTTGACAGGCTGGGGAAAAAGGTCGCGCTGACCCAGGCCGGCGAAATACTTTCTGCAGCTACCCTGGAGGTCATGGCGTCGGTGACCGCCGCGGAGCAAAAAATAGAAGAACTAAAGGGCTTGCGCGGCGGCAAACTCGTTCTTGGAGCGAGTTTTCCGCTTGGCATTTATCTACTGCCCGGCGTCGTGGCTGCGTTTCGGAAGCAATACCCTGCGGTGGAAGTCGACGGTGGACATCTCACTCAGCGGGAAAGTAATCGCCAAGGTTCTGGCCAATAGACTCGAACTGGGCCTGATCAGCCAGGAGGCGCACGATCCAAAGTTGCTCGTCCGACAGTTCATGACGGACGAATTGATTGTCATTGTCCCGCGTGATCATCGCTGGGCGAACAAGAAACGGATTCGGCCTCAGGAACTTCTGGGGGAGACGGTGATCGTAGCGGCGCGAGGCGCGGGGACGAGAGCGGTGGTGGAAGAACGGTTGCAAGAGAAGGGCATCGTGCTGACGAATGTGGTCGACTTCGGAAACATGGAGGGCGCAAAGAGGGCGGTCGAAGCAGGTCTGGGAGTTTCGATTCAAGCGAAGAGTGTGGTGCAGCGGGAGATCTCGGACGGATCCCTCGTCGGCGTTCCCCTGGCCGGGCTGGATGCCAAGCTGGGGCGCTTCTACATTTGCCGCAAAGACAAGCACCTTTCCAACTCCGCGAAGGCCTTCCTGGCTCTGCTTCATAATCAGGCACGCAAACGCGACTGACGCAAAAATGCCCGGGATTCTCGCGAATCCCGGGCACCTTGTTTCTCAGAGATTTTCGCGGCTACCTAGACAGCCGTTACGTTCTCCGCTTGCCAGCCTTTGGGGCCTTTGGTCACGTCGAACTGCACGGTCTGGCCTTCTTGCAGGCTCTTGAAGCCGCCCGACTGAATCGCGGAGAAATGCACGAAAACGTCTTCGCCATTTTGACGGCTGATGAAGCCATAACCCTTGGCGTCGTTAAACCACTTCACTGTTCCTTGTTCTGCCATGTGTAAATGTTCCTATTCTTTGTTTCTGATTGAAATATGCTGAGCAGATTCGTTGCTTGTGGAAGTGGGGTGACGCTGGTTGGCGATACCGACCTTCAACTCACTTGAAGTCAAACTTAGCACCTGTAGTGTAGCACAGCCATTCAACCGTTTCCACAAGATTTGTGTTCGGGCGAAGCGACGGCGAAAGGTTGTGGGGATCGCATCCTTAGCTATCGGAGTTATGCGGTACGCTATCACTCGGCTTATGATCGCGTCCCTCACGCTTGAACTCCGCATTGAAGCGGCACAATCGCTGAAAGACAAGCGGCAGGTTGTGCGCAGCTTGAAAGACCGGCTGCGCGCTTCGTTCAATGTCTCGGTTGCCGAGCTCGATCCTTCGAACCTCTGGAATCAGGCTACCATCGGCGCCGTCGCCGTCTCGCACTCCCGCGACTATCTCGACGGCCTCATGAAAAATGTGGAGCGCGCAGCCACCCGCATCGCCAACAACCACGGCGCTGAGATCACGGACTCATTCGTGGAATTTCTGTAGAGACGGTCATGGGTCACCGGGTACCGGTCACGGATCACCGGAAACCTCCGAAGCTTACTCGCCAAATCTTTTCTGTGCCCGTGCGACCGGTGACCTCTGTGACCGGTGACCGATCGCCTCTGTGACCCATGGCCTGTCACTTGCACCGAAGATTTCTGCTATCCTAATCGGTTTTCCTTTCATTCGAGGTGTCCCTTGGAACGCCGGGGAGTCAAATATCATCGCGAACGCCTAAGCGAAGCTTTGCGCGAGGAGATTGAAACCCTCCTCGAAGGTGAGCTGCGCGATCCGCGTATCGGTTTGGCCACCGTTTCCGGCCTGCACATGGCAGAAGACGGACGCTCCGCGCACGTTCTGGTTTCGGTCGAGGGCGACGACGACGAAGCACAGAGGACGCTCGAAGGATTGAACGCAGCCAAGAATTTTGTGCGCCACGAATTAGTGGAGCGCCTGCGCCTGCGGCGCGCGCCGGAACTCTTTTTTCAAGTCAATCGCTCACTCCAGCTGGAGAACCGCGTGGACGAACTGCTGGCGCGAGCGAAAAAGCGGAGTAAGAAATAACTAGCAGTCGTCGGTCGCCAGTCGCCAGTCGTCAGCAAGGGCGATCGCCGACGATCGACGGCTAACGACCGACGACTGTAACCCATGCTCGACCAGGTCTTAAAGGCGATTCGCGCGCGCCAGCGATTTGTGGTCACCTCGCACGCGCGCCCCGACGGCGACGGCATCGGTTCAGCCCTCGCCTGCGGTCAGATTCTGCGCGTGATGGGCAAAGACGCCGACGTGGTCATCTACGATGGCATCCCACGCATCTACCAGAACCTGCCCTTTGCGGATCGCGCCATTCAATCGCACACCGTGCCCGCGAACGATGCGGTGATCCTGCTTGAATGCGACAGCACGCGCCGCGCCTTGCTCCAGGGCCTCGACCAATGCTTCCTTATCAACATCGATCACCACGTCAGCGGCCGCAATTTCGGTCACATCAATTGGATTGATTCGAGTGTCATGGCCACCGCTGAACTCGTGTACCGCCTGGCGCGCTTAGCCTGCGTCCCCATCGATCGCGACATTGCCACGTGCCTTTACACGGCGCTCATGACGGACACGGGCTCGTTCATGTTTGAAGGCACCAACGAGCACACCTTCACGGTGGCGCGTGAATTGGTCGCTAGCCGGAGCCGACCCCGCGCAATGCGCGCGCCACATCTATTTTGGACATTCGACGGCGAAGATGCGCCTGCTCGGAGCTGCGCTAAGTCACCTGCATCGCGAAGGCCCGCTCTCCTGGATCTGGGTGACGCAGGAACAGATGGCGCGCTTCGGTGCCCGCGAAGAAGATTGCGAAGGCCTGGTGAACTACGCGCTCTCGATGGGCGACGTACAGGTCGCGATCTTTTTCCGCGAACTGCCCGATGGACGATATCGCATCAGCCTGCGCAGCAAAGGCGAAGTGAACGTCTCGACGGTGGCCGAATTCTTCGGCGGAGGCGGACACAAGTGCGCCAGCGGATTTTCGCTCGAGGGCCCGCTCGCCGTCGCCGTCTCGCGCGTGGTGGAACGGCTGCGCGCCGAACCGGTGGCTGCAAATTCGGCATCAGACTAAGGATCCAACTCGCAAAAACAATTATGGACTTAATTCGGCAACTCATTTCCTTCGTCGGAGCGCTCCTCATTCTGATCGCCTACGTCGGCCATCAGATGGAGTGGATCAACGCCCGCCGGCCTGCTTACAACATTCTGAACGGCGCGGGCTCGGCCATCCTGTGGTGGATTGCGCTCCATCCCTTTCAGATCGGCTTCCTCGTGCTCGAGGGCGTCTGGACAATCGTCAGCGTGTGGGCGCTCTTCCGGACGCGGCCGGCATAACCTCTCATGCGCGCGCGAACCGAACTCTTGCTGCTCGTGGCCTGCTGCGGATTTCTTCTCTTCTATGGTCTGGGAGCGTTCGGCCTGCTGGGTGCCGACGAACCGCGCTATGCCCAGGTGGCGCGTGAAATGCTGGATCGCGGAGATTGGGTCACTCCCACACTAAATGGCAAGCCATGGCTGGAAAAGCCTCCTCTTTATTATTGGCAGGCGATGCTGACATATCGTGCGGCGCGGGCGTTCGGCTCCGGCAATGACGGCGTCAACGAGCGAACCGCGCGCTTGCCGGGCGCTCTGGACGCCGCCTTCATGATCGCAGCCATTTATTTTTTTCTTCGCCGTCTTCGCCCCGGCAGCGAACTCGATGGCGCGCTCATCACCGTCAGCTGCGCCGGCGTCATTGGATTCGCGCACGCAGCCTCGACTGACATGCCGCTCACTGCGGCGTTCACGGTCGCGTTACTTGCCTGGTACGCGTGGTACGAAAACCGGCGGCCCATCAATCTCGCCATCTTCTATATATCTCTCGCGCTCGGCACTCTTGCCAAAGGTCCGGTCGCGCCTGCGCTCGCGGCCGTGATTCTTGTGGTCTTCGCCGTCGTCAAGCGCGACTGGGCCGTTCTCCGAAGCACCCTCTGGCTTCCCGGCATTGCCTTATTTCTAGTCGTTGCGCTGCCCTGGTACGTCGCGGTTCAATTGCGCAATCCGGATTTCTTTCGCGTATTTATTCTTGAACACAATCTCGCCCGCTTCTCTACCAATGTTTATCACCATCCGCAGCCCTTCTGGTTCTATCTCCCCGTCTTTCTGCTGGCTGCGATGCCTTGGACGTTATGGCTGATTGTCGCGCTAGTGGAACGTTTACGCGTCATATTGAGCGAAGGACGAGAGGCATTTGCCAGTCCCGACGATTCCTGGGGGTTATTTCTTCTTCTCTGGATGATCGTGCCAGTTCTTTTCTTCAGCGCGTCGGAATCGAAGCTTCCCGGCTACATTCTGCCCAGCGTGCCCGCCGCGGCGCTCCTGGTCGCCGAATATCTCGCCGCCCGCCGCGAACAGAAAACTAAAATCTCATGGCCGCTCGCCATCGCGCATGCTCTTCTCTGCGGCTTGCTGATTTTTGCTGCGCTCTCGGCCGCATCGGTCGCTCTCAATCATCGTCTGACGCTCGGCTCGAGCAACTCACATCGCCGCGGCCATTAGCGCGGTGTTTGCCATCGGCATTACTGTCCGCGCTGGTTACGCGCGCCGGATCGCAACTACTTCGCTCCACCACGATGATTGCCGTCATTCGTTAGCGTTGGCTGCGGTGGTTCGTCTGGCTGCGCCCGTGATCGATGCAACGCAATCGTCACGTCCGGTCGCCGAAATCATTCAAGACTTCTCGCACGAGCAAGTACCCGTGGCGCTCTACCATGTCAGCCGCGTCCAGCAATATGGACTCGATTTCTATCTCAATCGTCCGACGCAAACATATGAAGACGGCAAAGTGTCCCGGAGGCGCACCTACTCGTCGCCGCCCCAAGCTCTCAGCCCGCGTTCAGCGCGCTGATACCGGGCCGCAAAGTGTCATACTTAACCAGCGTTCCCGCGCAGAAGCTGGAACTGTATTGGGTAGGAAAGGAATAGAAAATCAGGTGTCAGGGCTCCTAGGTTTCAGGTGTTGAGAGACTTTGAGATATGCGAGAGCGTCGAGCGATTGGCGCTTTTACTGAGAACTGACAACTGAGAACTGACAACTGATTTATGGAAATCCTCGACCTCCGCCACTTCTCTTCCGCCGACCTCCGGCCTCTTCTCGAAGAAGAGATCGCGGCGTGGGGAAGTCTGCTGGCGTGGGACTACGGTCAATCGGCCGAGATGATTCTCCGCTACATGGAGGCGAAGATCCTTCCCGGTTACGCCGCGATCGAGCGCGGCAGTATTTTCGGCTACTCGTTTTTTGTTTACGAGCAGAGCAAGGGAGTCATTGGCGATCTGTTCGTTCGCGATGGAGGCCGCGCGCTGAATCGCCTCGAAGTCGAGGAGCGGCTTCTCACGCACGTCATCGAGACTCTGCAACAATCACCGGGCATCCATCGCGTGGAGGCGCAACTGCTACCGCATGAAACGGGCGAGGTCGCGCGGCCTTTCCTGGCGCAGGGTTTCAGCCGTCATCCACGCGTATTCATGAATTTCGAACTGGCCGCGCACGCGCAGACTTCTCCGACGCTAGCGCCCGAATTCGAACTCCGTCCATGGTCCGAGGACCACTACCAATCCGCGGCCGCGCTTATTACTGCTGCCTATCGCGGGCACGTCGATTCCGACATCAACGATCAGTACCGCACGCTCTCCGGCTCGCTGCGTTTTCTGAATAACATTGTGCGTTTCCCGGGATGTGGCACGTTCGATCCGCAGGCATCGTTCGTGATTTTCCAGCGCCGCACGCGCACGCTGATCGGACTGATTCTCTGTTCGCAGGTGCGCGCCGACGTCGGCCACATCACGCAGGTTTGCGTGCTGCCCGAGTACCGATCTGCCGGGCTTGGCGTAGTTCTGCTCGCCGCAACCACAAAAAGCCTGCGCGACCGCAAATTCAACGCGATCTCGCTTACCGTAACCGAGGCGAATGACCGGGCCATCGCGCTCTACCATCGAATTGGATTCGAGTCCAAGCGCGTGTTCGATGCGTTCGTGTGGGAGGGGTGAGACAGTTAATGGAAAACATTTCTGCGACGAGCCAGCTAGAAGCTGGTAGCTCACAGCTTGCGGCTACCGTCGAATCAGCCACATCAGCCAGCCCGCTACAAACACTCCGCCGACAAACATCGCGAAGCAGTAGAGTCCGTAGCGCACCTGCTCTTTGGTGGAGTTCTTCTGCGTGATCCCGAAGACGATCGAGGTGAAGAAGGCGAACACGACCGCGGCCGAGAAGTGGGTGAGAGTGAGGGTCACGGCTTTTTCCCCAGCGCAATGTGGTGCGCGTCGGCGGCGGCGATGAAGTTCAGCAGGCCGGCGACGATAATAAATGTTTTGCCGTAATCGGCGGCGGCGTTGGCGGCCAGGAGATTGCCCCAGTCCATGATGCGCGCCAGAAAATAAAGTCCGCCCGCGCCCACGTCTCCAACGAAGCCGAGAATGTCGAGAACGTCTCCGCCGTTGGGCTTGTAGATGCGGCCGTTCATGGCCAGGCCGATAAAGAACATGGCGAAGATCGAAATGAGCAGCAGCAGTCCGCGCACATAGCGCTTCAGATAAATGTGTCCGGCCCCGGGGATGATCCAGCCGAGAATCGGCGCGATGATCGCTTCGTTCGTAAGCGGATACTCGGGCGTTTGCGCCGTTTTTCCGGCCGCTGATTTTCCGGGCATCGTTTTTCCAGACGCTATTTTTTCGGGCGTTGCTTTAGCCATTCAAGGTTGCTTTCAGATGGTCACAATCTCTTTCTGAATTTTACCAGTGACCTCGGCGCTTGCGTCGCGGACGAGCACATCGACTTCGAGGCGCACGCCGAACTCGGGCAGATAGATGCCGGGCTCGATCGAGAAACAGGAGTTCGGCAGGATGCGGCGCTCGTCGTGAATTTCCAGATCGTCCATGTTAGCGCCGTTCGAATGAACCTCGGTGCCGATGGAATGGCCGGTGCGGTGAATGAAATAGTCTCCGAACTTTGCGTTTTTGATTAGGCCGCGCACCGCGTGATCGACCTCCCATCCAGCGATGCGCTTGCGGGCGGCGACAGCATCTATAACAGTTTTTACGCCGATGTCGCGCGCGTCGCGCACAACTTTAAAAATTTCCTGCTGACGATCCGAAGGCGGCTTACCAACCCGCCCGACCCAGGTGATGTCGTAATAAACCGCGCCCGGCGTTTTCTTTTTCCCCCACACGTCAAGCAGAACGAAGTCGCCCTCGCGAATCGGCACAGGATGGTCGGCGCGCGGTTCGTAATGCGGATTGCCGCTGTTGGCATTCACGGCGACGATGGGAGGATCGTCGGTGACCAAATTCTCTCGCGAGAAGCCTTCCATGAAGAACTGCTGAATCTCGTGCTCGGTCGTTCCGCGGCTGCGCACGCGGCGTCCGATTTCCTTGAAAGCCTCGGCGGTGATGGCGTCGATCGCGTCGCGGGCTTCGAAGTGCGTTTTGATCTGCTCATCGGTCCACGTAGCTTCGAACTGCGCGACCAGGTCGGCTGAACTGACGATGTTTTTGCCGAGCCCGCGAATCAGGTCGGCGGTTCCAGCGTCGACCATCGAGATCGTGAACACGATATTGTTCGGCGAATACTGCATGGCGATGTCGCGATACCCGGTCAGCATGCGCTTGAGGCTGTCGAAGAGTTCCTGCCATCCGGCATATTGAGATTTGCTGCCGGGAAGAGAGTCGAGGTGGCCAGACTCGATCTTGTGAACGAGCTTAAGGGGCTCGCCTTGGGCGGGGATAAGGTAATACCAGCGGCGCGTGACCATGAGGTCCGGCGAAAGGCCGAGCACGCGGTAGGCGATCGGATCGCGATGATGATGGTCGTAAAAAAGCCAGGCGTCGATGTTGCGCTCGCGCAGAGCGAGTTGGATGGCGGAGAGGTCCATAGGCAAGGGATTATTTTACATGAGGCGCTGCGAGCTATAGCAACGAGCTCCTACGAGCCAGGCGAGTCTTCGCGCCTCGCCACGTCAGTTTGCCTTGAAGGGATTGAAAACGCGAACTTCGAGTTGCGCGAAATCGCGCTCATTTCGGGTGGCCACAACCAGATCGTGGACGCGGGCGGTTGCGGCAATCATGGCGTCCTCAATGAGGGCCGGAGACTTGCGATCCATGACGCGGCCCCACTCTCGAAAGCACAATATATCCATCGGCAGGACCTGGTAGAGACTGGGAAGCTGTGCCAACCAACCCTCAATCTCATGTGCTTTGGCGGAATCTTGACGCCTCGTGCGCTCGGCGCCGGCCTGGATTTCCCCAATCGTAACTGCCGAAATAAACAATTGCCCTGTCAATTGAGCGTTGAGCCACGCGGTGACCGCGCCGTGAGGACGGGTCCGGCGGACTTCGGAGACGACATTCGTGTCGAGAAGATAACGATTCACTCAAACTCCACGACCGGGCGGCGGCGCAGCTTGCCTCTTGGGGGAATCAGGTTCTCAAACCGCGGCCCAGGACCCAGCAGCCACTCCTTGAGGCTGGGGCGGGCGGCGGCTTGCAGGCGATTCCATTCTTCAATCGGAACCACGACAACGGTTTCGACTCCGCGACGGGTGACGATCTGCGGGCCTTTCTTGACGGTTGTTTCCACGAGTTCGCTGAAGCGCGCCTTTGCATCCTGAACTTGCCATGAGGCCATAGGGATCCTTCTCAGAAATACATACTTATTGTAGTAACTAGTCAGATGACTAGTCAAGTTCAATCAGAGAAGACCGCGGACGCCGGCCTCGACATCGTGATTCGGATCACCCTGAAAAGCGGCTGTTTGTGGTAAAAAATACTGTAATGCCAACGAACGCCTCTGGCAGTCTCAATCCGCCACAATCGGGTGCCTCGTGCTGAGAGCTACATTCATTGCGCTCTCGGAGAGCAAGTCGCTGCGCGCGATTGCCGAGCGCTCGCGCTTTGGGCAACGCACCTCGGCGCGATTCGTGGCGGGCACGCAGGTCGCCGACGTCATTCGCGCGGCCGCGACCGTCAACCAGTTCGGTGCGGGCGTATCAATCGACAATCTCGGCGAGAACGTCACCAACGTTGAAGAGGCGCGTACTAGCGCCCGTCTTTACCACGATCTGCTGGACGCGATTGCGGCTAACAATCTGAATGCGAACATCAGCCTGAAGCTGACCCACATGGGCCTCGATGTGGACGAGAAGATGGCTTTCGACATCGTGCGCAATCTGGTGGCGAAAGCGGCCAGCATGACGCCGAAGAATTTTGTGCGCGTCGATATGGAAGGGTCGGCGTACACGCAGCGCACACTCGACTTCGTGCACGAACTGCATCGCGTGCCGGGAAATGCGGGCAACGTCGGGACGGTGATTCAATCTTACATGCGCAGCGCCGAGGCCGACGTGGAAAAACTGCTGGCCGACCGCATCCGCATACGGCTCTGCAAAGGCGCTTATAAAGAACCGGAAAATATCGCGTTCCAGAAGAAGTCCGAGGTGGACGCCACTTATGTGAAACTCATGAAGGTGCTGATGAAGAGCGGCATCTATCACGGCCTGGCGACGCACGACGAGGCCATCATTAATGAGGCGAAAGCCTTCGCGAAGCGCGATGGCGTGGCGCCGGATGCATTCGAGTTTCAGATGCTGCACGGCATCCGGCGGGATTTACAGCAGTCGCTGGTAAAAGAAGGCTGGCGGGTGCGGGTTTACATTCCGTTCGGGACGGAATGGTATCCGTATTTCATGCGGCGGCTGGCGGAGCGCCCGGCGAATGTTTTCTTTATCGCGAAGAATTTGCTGAGGAAGTGAAGAAGGTCACAGGTCACGGGTCTCGGTCTCGGTCGCAACTCGGACGGCCGGAGTCTCTGTCATGGCGGTTTTTTCGGCTATTGCAATCCCCCCGGGGCTAACGGCAAACGGGCCGCGCCGCTGAGCAGATTGCGCTCATAGGGCGTGAACTGTCGACTAAACTGATCCGAGTTGATCAGGCGATCGCGCTGCTCGGGGCTGAGACCGCCCATGCCGCGAATCGCATTGTCGAGGGCACGGCGCCGATCCGGCGGCAACTCCTTGAATTGCCGGAAGAGCGTGCGCGCCTGCTGCTTCTGCCCGGGCGTCAAGTGCTCCCAGGTTTCCATGCGGCCGAGCATGCGCTCCTGCTGCTGCGGAGGCAGGCTGGAGAAATGCTGGAGCCGATTCCGCAGCTGCATTTGCCGAGGTGGCGGAAGCCGCCGAAATTGTGGATCGCTTTCCAGGGCGCGGCGCTGCTCGGCGGGTGACATGCCTTTGTAGCGGCGAAGCCATGCGCCAGCATGGCCCGGCTGGTTGCGCGGATGAGATTCAGGCGTGCGGCCTGGGGGTTGTGAGTTTCTGCCTTGCGGATTTCTTGACTGCGCATTTCTCGATCGGAAATCTCTGCCTGGCGAATTTCTCTGCGGCGATCTTGGGGTCGACTGACTCTGCCTCGGTGACGTCTGGTAGCGCGATTGCGGCCATGCGGACGCGAGCAGCATCAACACTGCCGCCACATACCCGGTGATGTGTCTCCTCCCCAACATCCTATGTCTCTCCCAGAGCTTCGTATCCGGTCCTTGGTCCCTGCTTATCTGGCCGTCATGACCGGTTCACGCGCGCCTACGGATTCGCCGTCACATCGTCCTGCACCTGCAAGTCGTCAAGCATGTCAAAATTGGCGTACAAATCATCATCTTTCTGGAGCGCCTCCAGATCGCCGACCGCCGTTCCCGGCTGCACCGGCAGCAGGAGCGCCGGCGGCTTGGTGGCCATGGTTTCAGTCTGCTCGAAATAAGATTTGTTTCCGACCGCGAGCGCCGCCATAAAAATAACGGCGGCCGCCGACGCAACCCATGCTGGCCGTGCCCACAAGCCCGGCAAAAATCTCCGATACCAGCCGCCCACCGGGCGCGCCATTTCTTCACGCAGACGCGCCTGCAAGCGGATATCGAAATAAGGCGATGGCTCAGGCGCTTGCCACTCATCGAGCAGCGCCATGGTTTTCTGAAACTCGTGGAGCTGGGTGGAACAGGCAGCGCAGGATGCGATGTGCTTTTCAACCTCCGGCGTCAAAGCCTCCATGCCAGCGGCCAGGTCCGGCAGATGTTCCTGAAATTCTTTGCAATCCATACAACGTCTCCCCTACTTGCCCGACGCGAGCTTCCCCGGCGCGGGCTTCCCCGAAACGAATTCCTTCAACTGTTCGCGCAGCGTTTCGTAGGCGCGGAACAGCAGTGACTTTGTTGCCGACTCGCTCAGTTTCATCACGGCGGCAATCTGTCGGTAGTCCATTTGCTGATACTTGTGCATCATCACTGCCAGGCGCTGCCGTTCGGGCAGCGCGCTGACTTTGCTGCGAATCGCCGCCAGCCGCTCGCGCTTCAGCAGGTTCTCTTCCGCGCTGAGCGACTCGTCGGCCAGATCGGGAGTATTGCCAGTCTCCTGATCGGGCTCGTCCAGGCGCACGGTATTTTCCGGGCGCTCGTGACGCGTGTCGCGCGCGTGATTCACGGCGAGGTTGGTCGCGATGCGATAGAGCCAGGTGCTGAACTTGGCGCTCGCCTCGTAACTGGTCCGCGACCGGTACACGCGCAAAAAAACTTCCTGGGCCAGCTCTTCCGCGGTTGCCGGATTATGGCACAGGCGATACATGAATCCGACCAGCGGCCGGCGATACTTTTGCACCAGATACCCGAAAGCCGATTCGTCGCCCGCCTTGGCCCGCAGCATCACCTCGGCATCGGGGTCGGAAGTAGCCGCCGAACTGGCGCCAGCTCGCGGCGTAGACGTAGCGGCCCTTCCGGCGAAGCCCAGCAGACCGCGATCGATGGCGACGCTGCTCACACTATTGGAAACCCCGTCCTTCTCCGAAAGTTGCGCGCCGGGGGTATCCGGCCGGGGCGAGGAACTGCTTCCCGATGAACCAGTTACGGGGTTGGGCCCGGGGCTGTCTGGGGCATTCATGAATGGTGCTAAGAATGAGGCTATCGGGCGAAACATAGACGGTCAAGGGGGGCGCAAACGCCCGGCTCGAATCCGTACCGGCCCCAAGACGATTCGTCCCAAGTCCGTTGTTTCATGTGTCGATTGTCGGCACGAAATAGTGCTATTTCGCACAGATCCGTTGCGGCGGAAGGTGCTATGCTTCGCTCAGAAAGTTCGTACCGGCACTTCACTAGCTGGACCGCGGACCGGGACATCGCAGCATACAAGCTGCATTTCTATCCCTTCCTTCGGCATCACGTCACCGAACCCGCGATGCCCCGCTCCCAACCGCAAGCTGAGAGAACTTCGATGCCTGGGGAGTGGGAACGACCATATCGCAAGGCATTCCAGGAACTCGACGCCGAAAAAGTCTCTGAGCTTTGTGAGAACGCGCGCGCCGCCATTAATGATCGGCTCACCGAACTGGCGGGCGAGATCGTTGCAGGGGAGAAAGAACGCGAGAGACTTTTCGAAGCCTTGCGCACCCTCTTCCTCCATGAGCAGCACCGCCGCGCCCCGAACTAAGCCATGTGGGCTGGGCCATGTGGGCTGGTCGCGCCCTGCCAACGCCCGTGACGAAGTACAATTAGTGAATTGATTTCGTGGGACCTCGCCAAATTTCAAACAGGGTCAAGGTCATGAGACACAAGTGGATTTTGTCCGGTATCTCCCTGTCCGCCATCGCCATGGTCGTGACACTCATGCTGTCCTCTCCTGCCACTTTTCTCGGCAAGCCGGGCGCGTCCTCCCCCGGCGGTTCATCCGATGACAGCGCCTGGCAGACCGAACTCGAGTCATGGCGAGCGCAGCGCGCGACGAATCTTCAGGCGCCCGAAGGCTGGCTCTCGCTGATTGGCCTAGCCTGGCTGAAGGATGGCGACAACACTTTCGGTTCGGACCCGGACAATAGGGTTCAGATTGAGGCGAAAATTCCGGCTCATGTCGGAGTTGTGCATCTCGCGAACGGTAAGTTGCGACTGTTACCCCCGGCCGGCGGCTTTCCGAAAGATTTCAAAGTGGACGGTCATCCGGCGCAGGAACAGGATCTTTTTGCCGACGATGCCGAGCACCCCTCGAAGCTGACCATCGGCACCATCACCATCATCGTGATCAACCGCGACGGCCGCTTCGCTCTCCGCATCAAAGACCCGCAGGCGGCCACCCGCACCGGCTTTCACGGTTTGCGCTGGTACGCCCCGAACCCCGCCTATCGAGTGACGGCCCGCTGGATTCCCTATAGCACGCCTAAGATGCTCGACATTCCCACCGTGCTCGGAACCACCACACACCTGCCGGCGCCGGGCGCCGCCGAGTTCACCATCGATGGGAAAACCGTGCGCCTGGAGCCGGTACTCGAAGACCCCAAGTCGACGGAACTTTTTTTCATCATGCGCGACGCCACCAGCAAAACGAAAACCTACGGCGCGGGCCGCTTTCTATATACCAGTCTGCCGGACCACGGGGTGTCGCAGCCGGGCGAGCTGGTGCTTGACTTCAACCGGTTGATCAATCCGCCCTGCGCTTTCACGCCTTACGCGACCTGTCCCCTGCCTCCGCAGCAGAACCGGCTGAGCCTAGCGATTCCGGCGGGCGAGCAGCGATATCACGACTAGTCTTGGATTAGACCTGGAAGACAGCAGGTTCGACCTGCCGTCGCCAGTTGCCGCAGTCGCTGAACCAGCGCGAAACGTCTAAGTTAAGAACTCACGTTCTTGATGTGAGTCGCTATGTACCACTGGTTGCCGAACGCATCCTTCACGCCGCCGCTACGGTCACCATAAGGCTGATCGGTGGGTTCGGAGATTGAGGTCGCTCCAGCCGCCAGGGCACGCCGGTAAACCGCATCGCAATCTGGCACGTAAAGATAGAACATCGTGGGCATCGGCGGATACTTATCGTGCGCCTCACCCATCTCCACCACCGAACTTCCCACACGGATCTCAGCATGGTGCACGACGCCGTCGGGCGACGCGTACTTTGCAATCTCCCGCGCGCCGAATGCGCGCTTCAGGAAGCTGATGACCGGCTCGGCTCGCAGCGGATGCATGTATGCATTGACGTTATTGAGGCCTTCGGGAACATAGCTCTCGCCTTTATGGGTTGCAATGTACCAGTAATTACCTGCCGGGTCCCTTACGCTGGCGGAACGCTCACCGTACTCCTGGTCCCGTGGTCCGTCGATCGACGACGCTCCCGCCGCCAGCGCTTTCCGGTAAACCAAATCGGCATCTTCCACGTAAATATGGAGCGCGTGCGTATTCGGCGTCGAGCGGAACTCGCGACCGGGGATACCGCCGCCCAACATCAACATGGAATCGCCGATGCGCGCCTCGGCGTGCAGTCCGCCCGCCCCTCCCACCGTGCGGAATATCTCTTCGGCGCCGAAGGCCTGCTTGGTAAACTCCAGCAGTGCCGGTCCGTCTTGCGCCACCAGGTACGGAGTTACGGTGCGATAGCCCCTGGGAACCGGCTCGACGGCAGGCTTCCTGGCCGCTTCTTCCTGCTCCATGGCCTCGTGTCGGCGATGCATCTCTGCAACCGACATCTCCTCCTTGACCGTGTAAACCCTCCAGTTGTAGCCGAAGGGATCGACGAATCCGCTGTCGCGACGTCCATAAAACTCGTCTCGCGGCGGCTTGGTCATCTTGAACCCTGCGGCCACCGCGCGCTCGGCGAACGCATCCACATCTTCGACCTCAAGAGCGATGCTGATCGGAGACTGTCCGAGCGTCTCCGCACTGAGACGGCCGCCCTCGGGCCACTCATCCGCCAGCACAATCGTTGAGTTCCCGATCATGATCTCGGCGTGCGGGATACCCTCCTGAATCTGGAAACGCATGGTTTCTCTGGCTCCCAAAGCCTTCGTGTAGAAGTCAATGGCTTTGGCCACATCGTTGAAGGTTAGGATGGGCGCCGCTGCAGTGTGCACAGCGGCGGGTTCAGCTACGGCTACGGTTGTCATCGATTTTCTCCTTCTCAATTCTGTTTTCAGATCTGCCTTGAGACGCGCTTTGAAGTCCGGTCGTGGCAGACTACGCAACTCGGCGGCGATACGTGCCAGGGCGGAGACCTCCGCCGGTGCCTGCGGCAACCGCGCACGAGGATTCTCCAGGATCCCCTGCACCACCGCATCGAGTTGTTCGACCAGGCCGCGCTTAGCCATTTTTTCCGCCAGTAGTCTTGCTTCCCTTTCTGTGCTTCGCCTCCGCTTTCCTCTCTGTCGCTCGTGGTTTACCCTCTCTAGAGTCGAGCCGCACCCTCAGGTTCTCCAGTGCCCGGAACTGCAATTGCTTCACCGCTCCTTCACTCCTTCTTAATTGGTGCGCAGCTTCGCGTATGCTCTTCTCCTCCGCAAAACGCATCACCACCACATTTCTTTGATCTTCAGGAAGCTCATTCACCAGGCGGAAGAGTCGCGCCAGGTCTTGCGCTTGCTCCATTCGCGGTTTCGCGCTGATTTCCGGCGGATCGTCGAAGCTCAACTCTCGCCGGCTGCGTTGCGCCTGATCCGTGATCGCATTTGCGGCAATCTTGAGCAGCCATGCCCCAAACGGAACTCCCCGCCATTCGAAGCGATGCAAATTGGCCAACGCCTTGTGAAACACCTCCGACGTCAGATCTTCGGCCACCTCGCGGCTTCCAACCCGGCGCCAGACGAACGCATACACCAGTTCGAAGTGAAGTTCATAGAGATCGCCGAAGCGCGCCGGATCTTTTTGGGCAGCTTCCACCAGCAGACGTTCATCCGCCCGCGCGCCCCGCGCCGTCGATGCCGGTAGTCTGACGCCCATCGTTCCTCTAACTTTATAAACTGGCGGGCCAAGGAAAGGTTACGGAGGAAAAGCAGATCGCGACCGCTCCCGTTGGGAGGTCCTGCTGCGAAAACGTTGTAGAGTAAGTGAGGATGCAAGCTTCCGCAGATCGCTCCGCCGGAGATCCACGTCTCTCCGCGCGCGCCGCATTTAGCTACCCGGACTTCACCGCATTTTCGATTGCCCGCTTCTGCATCGTCGCGGCGCTCGAGATGCAATCGGTGGCCGTCGGCTGGCAGGTCTATGAAATTACCCAGCGCCCGCTCGATCTGGGCTTAATCGGATTAGCACAATTCCTGCCCGGCATCGCCTTCTTCCTGCCCGCGGGACATGTGGTCGATCGACTAAACCGCCGCCGGCTGGTCATGTTTTGCTACTCGAGCTTTGCCCTGTGTTCGGCGCTGCTCTTCTTATTCGCGCTGCGAAAAATCCCGTCCGTTTACCCGATTTATGGAGTGGTCGTTCTTCTCGGGACGATTCGCTCCTTCAATTTTCCAGCCGCGCGCGCTTTGCTGCCGCAGCTTGTGCCGGAAATTCATTTTTCCAATGCCGTAGCCTGGAGCTCCAGCATTTTTCAAACCGCCACCATTCTCGGCCCAACCTTCGGCGGGCTGCTGTACGCATTTTTTCGCGGCCCGCAACTGGTGTATGCCGCGGCCTCGCTTACATCGATTACCGCCGCCCTGGCGATGATCCGGGTAAAAGCCCGCGAGAAGCCGCGCCCGCGCGAGCCGATCAGTCTGCGAACTGTGCTAGCGGGATTCCACTACATCTGGCACGAAAAACTGATTCTCGGTTCGATCTCGCTCGACCTGTTCGCCGTGCTGCTGGGCGGCGCGGTGGCCCTGCTGCCGGTTTATGCGCGGACGATTCTCCATACTGGCCCGTGGGGCCTCGGTCTTCTGCGCAGCGCTCCGGGCGTGGGCGCCGCGACCATGGCGGTGCTGCTGGCGCATCGTCCGCTGCAGCGGCGAGCCGGGCCGATCATGCTGGGCTGCGTGGCCGGCTTCGGCGTCTTCACCATCATTTTTGGCCTGTCGCGCAGCCTCATACTCTCGCTGATCTCGCTGCTGCTCGTGGGCGCCTGCGACATGGTAAGCGTGGTAATTCGCGCCATCCTGGTGCAGCTCGGCACTCCCGACGCCATGCGGGGCCGCGTGAACGCCGTCGACATGATTTTTATAGGCGCGTCCAATCAGCTAGGCGAATTTGAATCCGGCCTAACCGCGCATTGGTTCGGCACGGTTCCCGCGGTGGTTCTGGGAGGCATCGGAACGCTGGTCGTGATTGGCCTTTGGACATGGATCTTCCCCGAATTGCGCAGGACAACCGGGGATGCTGGAACCGCGATATTGGTGGAATGAGACCTTTGCGCGACCCCAAAGGCAGCACCGCATTCCGCAGTGGGCCGTTTCCGTCAGAGTAGGAATCCAATACGGTCCACAAGCACGATCATCGAGTCTGCGATAAATCTCCGACCCTCCAGTATCAGTCACGTAAAAGACAATGCTGCCGATGAAGTTCTGGTGGGATGGGCTCGACCAGTCCTCGCCTCCGATCTCACACGATGACGAGAGCTGATGGAAGTCGGGGACTTGAAATGTTTAAAAGAATGAAGCTGACAGCAAAGATTCTGGGGTCGATCGTCTTAACGTTACTTCTCACCTCGGCGATCAGTTTCTGGATCACGCAGCGCCGCGTGAACCAGCAGGCGGACGAGGCCTTTCGCGATGAGGTGCGGGTGGTCGCGGGCATCACCTCGGCCACCAGCAACTGGTCTTCAGCGACCGTCGAATTTACGGACATCGCGAAAAGGTATGCGGCAGAACGTCACATGAGCTTCCGGACACCGTCGCTTCGTCCCCGCGACCCCAAACATCAGCCGACCGAATTTGAGCGCAGGGCTTTGGAGGCATTCGAGAAAAACCCGGGGCTCCCGGAATACTACGAGCGGCTGGCCGGGGACGGCAAAGGCACCATGCACTATGCGCAGCCCGTGCGCCTTTCCGAGGACTGCCTCGGATGCCATGGCAGCCCGGCGGGGGAGAAAGACCCGTATGGTTTTCCGAAAGAAGGCATGAAGGTGGGTGATCTGGTCGGCGCATTCGTAATCAGCGCGTCAACCCAGGCACTGACAGAAACCGCTCGTTCCAATTCGATTGCGCTGTTTCTGACCGTCTTCCTTACGCTGCTGGCGGCCACCGCCGTCGTGTTCGTCCTGGTACGCAAGCTCATTACCAGGCCGCTCGCATCGGCCGTCGAGTTGGCCGATGAGATTGCCGGCAACAATCTGGCGATGGCGGATTTGCCCGTCGAAAGCGGTGACGAAATCGGCAGCGCAACCGCCGCGTTGAATGCCATGAAAAACAATCTCAGAGACTTATTGCAGTCCATCGCAGGCACGGCCGAACAGGTGGCCAGCGCCAGCGAAGAGCTTTCCGGGACCAGCCAGCAGATCACGGCCAATTCCGAAGAGACCACCGCCCAGGCAAAGGTCGTATCCGATGCCGGCGGCCAGGTCAATGCCAATCTCCAGACCCTAGCCTCGGGCGCGGAGGAAATGAACTCCACCATCGGCGAGATTGCCAAGAACGCCAGCGAGGCCGCTCGCGTGTCGGGCGACGCCGTGCAAGCCTCTGAATCCGCCAATCAAACAGTCTCGCGGCTGGGCGAATCGAGCGCGGAAATCGAAAAGGTAATCGAGGTGATCACCTCGATCGCGCAGCAGACCAACCTGCTGGCCCTGAACGCGACCATCGAAGCGGCGCGCGCTGGCGAAGCCGGCAAGGGCTTTGCGGTCGTCGCCAACGAAGTAAAGGAACTGGCCAAGCAAACGGCGAAGGCGACAGAAGAGATCAAGCAGAAGATCGGCGTGATTCGCGAGAACACAGGCGGGGCGGTCACGGCGATCGGCGGGATTAAGGGAGTGATCGACAAGATCAGCGACATCTCGACGGTGATTGCGACGGCGGTGGAGGAGCAAAGCGCGACGACCGGCGAGATGGCACGCAACGTGACCGAAGCGGCGCGGGGAGCGGCAACGATTTCGAGCAACATCGAAGGCGTTGCTCAGGCCGCCCAGAACACGTCCACGCATGTGGCCGAGGCGCAGATCGCCACCGAGCATCTCGCTAAGATGGCGAGCCAGTTACGGGATCAGGTCAGCCGCTTCAAAGTGGGCGAACAGAGTGCTGAGCAGCCGGACAAAGGTTCCTGGGAAAGGCCGAACGCCATGGCGCATTCCGCCGCTCGACTTTGAGCGGTGGCGAATCGCCCCGGATTCGAACGGTTGACGGGAATTCCGGCAACTGTTTGAATAGAAAGCGTTGGGCGCTTAACTCAGCGGTAGAGTGCCATCCTCACACTTCTTCCCTATTCAATACCTTCAACAACTTAACAGGCTAACGGGGACTGCCAAGTACCTGATAATACGTGGTAGCTAAATAACCTTGCGGGTGCTGATGCGGGTGCTGCGAAAAGGGTGGAAGTCGCACTCTAGAGGCCGGGATAATGCGGGCGCTGAACGACAAAGCCCGCCGATGAAAGCGGGCTTCGCGATGACGTGTAAGCTCTCAGCCTCTTATGAGGCATTCCGGGGGAATTCGCCGTCCCCAGTCAGTGACCCTAATTGAGGGTAAATTCGGAGAGCGCGGTTTAAGCAAAAGTTTGGTCAAGGTCACCACCTCCTTTGCTTGACGTCATTGTACGTCTGAAGACCCGCTCTGTCGTTGACAGAAATTCGTTGTTGCTGCTGAAGTTCCGGGTGCTCTTGAATCGTTTTTTGTACGGCTTCCGCTGCCTCGGCACAGGCTCCCCATTTTCGAAACACTTGCCCAACCGACGTAGGCGATTGCGCATCCGAGCGAATCTGGCGTCCTTTGTGCCAAGGAATCGAGCGGCGTCAGCCTGCGTGTCCGTCGCGAGGATCGCCCCTATCGCTGGCACGACACCGGAGTCCTCACGGGATACGAAATCCGTGAACTCCTTTATCCTGTGGCGATCCTTGATCATCTGCCCCGGAATGAACTTGTAATCGCTCAGCACCAAATCAAAAGGCCCATTCTTCTTGAAGAGGTGCAGCCCCCCGTCCCCGAAGTGTGTCTGTAGAACTTCCGACCCCCGTGCTTCCAGTTCTCCGGCGAGCCACGACCGCAAAGCGTCGTCGTCATCCACGATCAGTATTTTCATTCTTCCCTCCCAAAGCAACTTGTGATCATCACAGGTGATACACGCCGCTGGTCAAGAGTAGGTAGATCACGCCAGCAGTTCCGAAGAAGACGATTGCCTGCTTGAGGTAGCCCGCTCTCCTGTGCAACACAAGATTGCTGAATGTGATGAACCACAAGACGGCGCTGAACGGACCCAAGAAAGTGAATGCCATCTTCAGAAACCAGCGATCATCTGGGGGCAAGCTGGAAATGAGTAAGAACGCCAGCAGGAATGGGAGAATTAGCACGAAAAGCATGGTCGTGAGCGAAACCAGAAGTCCCTTCGCTAGACTCCTGAGCATGTGCCCGCTTTCCGCAGCGCAATCGGTTGGATTTTCTTGCCCATGAGTGAAATATACAAAGCACCCGAACGAATCCACTAGGTATTGCCAAACATCTTTGGTAACGCCCCGCCAATTCCTAGCGAAAACGGGAACGTGGTTTGTATATTGGAAGTAGGGCAATCATGGAGCACGAAACGGAGTTACAGCGGGTGATTCGTGCTCTTATCGCCAAGCAACGGGGGCTGGCTGCTTCTACCAACCTTGCGGAGCGGTTTTCCACGCTTTGGATCGCAGCCATGCTGGACAAGCACCTAAGTCAATGCACCGACCGTGAGATCGGGCAACTCATGGTGGTTGTCAAAGGCCGATTTCACATTTTTGAGCCGGAGTTCGCCATCTGCCATCACGCCCGACGAAGACTAACGCTGAAAAGTGTAAAGGAGAACCTAAACCGATGAAGAAAGCCGCGATCTATTGCAGGGTGAGCACCGCCGATCAAAAAATCGAATCACAACTTTACGACCTTCGAGAGCTTGCAGCGCAGCGCGGACTGGAAATCGTGACGGAGTATGCGGACAGAGGCATCTCTGGAACGAAAGCGAGACGACCGGGGCTCGACGCAATGATGGCTGACGCAAGGCGAAAAAAGTTCTCCATCGTTCTGGTCGCGGCATTCGACAGGATCGCGAGGAGCACTCGTAATTTTCTCCAAATAATCGACGAGTTGGACAGTATGGGAATCGAGTTCATCAGCCGGAGGGAGGGCGTGGCCACTGGGGATGCGATGGGGCGTCTCTTCGTGACCATAATTTCGGCGATTGCGGAATTGGAACGGTCGCTCGTGGTGGAGCGCGTGAAAAGTGGAATGCGCCGGGCAAAACTTGAGGGTCGTCAAATCGGTCGAGCACGGCTGGACATCGACAGGCAGCAAGTCGTCGTTGATCGACGCAGCGGGATGTCGTTGACGCTCGTGGCACGCAAGCATTCGATCAGTCGGGCGAGCGTATGCAGGCTGATGAAGGAGTCCAACGGGAATTCCGCAACCGCAACAGTGGCGTTTACCGCAGACCCGGTGGCGCAGGTTCACACCATATGACGCAAGACCGAGTTGGCAAAATATTTATCATGCTCTCAACCAACGGGGACTTGCCGACCAATCCGATGAGGCTGCGCGAATGCGTTGTGTGCGGCGAGTTTTTCACGCGAGACGAATCTCGGGAACACTCTGAAGCTCGGTGCCAGCCAACGCCACAGCAACCCTTGTCGGGTACAGGTCGCTATCGGTAAGAGGTCGCTTTAACACATGCGCAAGGAACTGGAGCAAAGACTGATCGAACGTTGGCCCACGTGGTTCAACACCAAGGGCGACATTCGACACACTGCGATGCCTCGGGGCTTCATGCATGACGACGGCTGGTTCGACATATTGTGGCGGCTATGCGAAGACTTAGAACCTCTGGTCGCCGAATTCGAGCGGACATCCGGACACAAGTTTGAAGTGCTTCAAGTTAAGGAAAAGTTCGGCGGCTTGCGCTTCTACGTGAACAGGCGGGAGAACGCCGCCATTGACGAGCGCATCCGTGCAGCCCAAGAGGAATCCTTCCACACCTGCGAGATTTGCGGGCAACCGGGAACACTGCGGGAGGGTCGGTGCATCAAGACCTTGTGCGACGAGCACGTGGGCGCTGCGGAGAGGAGAACTCATGGCTGAGCTAACGCACGAACAGCTTTGGCATGTCTGCGAGCAGCGGGTTGGCGACTATGAGCCCTATGGGAAGCGCAAGCGACTGAAAGGTACGGCTGGTTTGAGCGACTGCTCCGGTGGTTGCAAGTGGTACCACACCCTGATCGGACCCGCCTCACTGGACTGGGGCGTATGCGGCAATGCGGCGAGTCATCGCGCCGGACTTCTCACCTTTGAGCATCAGGGTTGCCCGGAGTTTGAGCAGGAGTGATAACCTTCGTCGAAACGGACCTATTGTTGTGTAAGGTGTGAAATCGCCTCGCGGAGAGCCTTTTGCCGAGACGGTCCTTTTTTCTGCGCGGCTTCGATCACCGTCTCGCCCTTGTTATTGCGGATAGAGAGGTCGGCACCGTGTTCAATGAATAGGAGAAGGGCCTTATCATCGACGGTCGTGAAGATTGGCGTTTCACCGTCATTATTCCGCGCATTCACATCTGCGCCCAGCTTCAACAACTCCTCTTCCACATCGGTAAGAAAAGTTTCATGTAATGGTGTGTTGCCCTCGTTATCACGTGCATTCACGTTGGCCCCGGAGTGTGCAAGCAGTCGTAAGGTTTCCACACGCGCACCATCCTGATCCTTGTAGCGAGACTCTCCGGCAGCGAATACGGCAGTTTTTCCTTCGCGGTCCCGCATCTCCATATTCGGGTGATAGCGAAGAATCTCGCGAACCATCTCGGGACTCCCCGATTCTGCGGCGTAAATCAGCACGCTTCCCGCACCTTGCATGCCCATCGTCATACCACCACTGCTTTCTGTGACGGTTTGCTTGCTGAGATCGGCATTCGGGTTGGCACCATATGCGATCAACTCTCGTGCGGCCTCTATATTTCCTGAACGAGCCGCATTGACCAGTGCCAAATCCTTGTCGTTCTGATCATTTTGGCTCGCCCCTACGTCGATAAGTAGCTTCAGCACGTCCGGATGCCTGCTGGCTGAATTGAGCCACCCCACGGAGTCCATGTACGGTTCCTTTGGCTTCGGAACCTGTAGCGGAACGAGCGGCACGCCAGCTTCTAATAACCCCCGGACCGTCGCAGCTTGTCCGCGACTAGCAGCTTCCTTCAGCATAACTTGCGCCCCGAAACTCTTGAAGTTGAAGTTCTCCGTCTGCAATGCCCCAACAAGACCTTCGCTGCCGTCAATCCATCTCTCCGTTCGAGCAAACGTATCGACTTCATCTTCCAGTTTGGTGATAACAGCGGGCATGCCCACCCACGAACCGACGTAATCCTCGACTTTCTTTGAATGTCCGTCTATCGCAATAGAAAGTGTGTAAAAAGGATTGTCCGTCACACTCGCGGTGTAACTTGAGTCCATAGAATAGAAATCGGCGGCGATAAATTTCTTCGCAAGCTTTCGAACCTCGTCCGCGCCCACGGTATCTGTATGCTTTCCGGAAGCAGCTACAAAGCCACCGCCTTTGAAGACGATGCCCTCCGTGCTAACCGTAACCGTGTAAGAAGGGCAACTGCCGAAGCATCCACTCCTCTCAAGCGCGATCCCAACTTTAGAGTCTCGTCGAAGGATGGGTGCGGCAACATGATTCTTTGGCAGTCTTTCGAGCGGAACAAGGTCAATATATTCTTCAACCTCTGCCGCAACCACTTTCCCATTCTCGTCAAACGGTGTGAATTTCCATTGGCGAACCTCACGTTCCAGTTGGGGCCAGAACCGCAGAGCCTCCTGATCGCCGTTGGCATCGGCATCGACCACTTCGCCTGTGGGGGACACGGTAAGCGTGAGGTGAAGTTGATTGAAACCGGGGCGTACGCCTTGAAGCGGAATGGTGCGACGATGCGGTTTTATCTCGTGAGCGCGGGCAACATCGTAGTCAAACGAGGAAAGTGGCTTCTCATCTGATGCCCAAAGGCATACGCTCGACAGCAAGCACGTCAAGGCAACGATAGCGCGAATCATGATGTGGCGTCCGACATCCGCAGTTTGCCAGTTCGGGATGTCGGGGTCGGCGTCTTTCCAGAGCGTCAGAAAATGTTTGTAGGCGGCGCGGCGGGGGCGTCACCCGCCAAGACTCTTGATGACTTCCTTGAACAAGTCCGGGATTTTCCCGCCGAATACCGATGTGCTCAAGAGCGCGAGACCAATCGTAGTCAAGATGGCACGACGGCCTTTGGCGCCGACTTCTTGAACTCGGAAGACAGTTCGGACAAGGAGAGGCCACAAAGCGCGATGGACCAACAGGATCATGCACAGGAACACGAATAGTAGTGCCATCGAAGCATCTAAGATATTCGAAAATGAAACAGTCGCAAGCGCCGAAAAGAGAAATTGCGTCGTGTTCCAGTTTGCGTCAGAATCAGCCCAACCGTTAGGAACAAAAAGGAAGCTGACCATCGCCAGTGCCAACAATAGTGATAGAGATATGACCCCGGCGACTCTGAAGGAATTTGTCATCGCGCCCGCCCAGCGAATCAGCTTTCGAGTCGCTGCAATGAAAACGCATATCGCAGGGAAGACCTCCCAGAGCGGTGACCAAAAAGAAGGGATAAATCTCATCAAGATTATCCGCTGGGACTTTAAAATTCATCACAAAGTACACTGCGATGTATGCTAGTGAGATGAAAATTGTCGCTAAATCGAATTATTTTTGAGAACTTGAGGACGTAGTTTAAGGCAACCACGACACAACTGAGTATCAGCGGTATCCATAAGTCGTCCCGTCCGACAGAGTCACCTAAATACGAGGCAACCGCCACAGGCAGAATCGAACAGCAAATTGAGACGATAATCGACTGAGCCGAGAGTAGCCTATCGCCGAAGATGCGGTTTAGTAGGCGAGTCTCAAGCTTTGCGACATCTTGCAGAAACATCGAGTTCTGCGACACGGCCAGTCGTCGATAATCATCAAGCCGAATCCAAAAATCCTCCAGCTTACTCTGAATCTTTCCTTCCTGATTCGGATACAGCAGTATCGCAGTTACTAGGCAGAATACACCGATGACAACTTCGAACGGGCGGACGACGAGATGGACGACGTGCCACATTGGAACGGGTTCCGGCGAATATAACACGGCGGGTATCCTACGCATCGCGCACCATCACCGCCCGACCGACTTCCGCTTCCGCGCCCGTTGGGAACGACTCGGAAGGGCAGGGGGACACTTTTGCCGTCGCCCGACACTACTCCGTCAACGAGGGTTAGACTGATGGACGATGGAAAGGAAAATCCCGCGATTTCGGGATTTCCCAAGCCCTTGCCTACCCCGTGGTTCGAAAGGGTACCTGCGGCGACTTCATTTTATGGGGACTTTCGCCCTCTGTTTCTCCTCGACCTTGCTTAGTCCGCCCGGTATACCTTTTGAACATCCCCGCGACGGCCTAGTGTGCGGATTCCTCGACTTTCAGAAGTCTGACCGCTGAAGCATAGAGGGGCGCGAACTTGCGAAAGTTATATCCGGCCGAAGTATGTTTCAGATGGAAAGCGAGTGCTCTGGCGTTGGCTCTAGTTGGATACCAGTGCGTCTGCGCATATTGAGGCTCCGGAGCACCTGCGAGAGGCTGCCCTGCACAGCCATCGTTGGAGATGTTGTTCCAGTTCGTAACGCCGATCACTAGAATCAGTTGCGGCTTCAATACCCGAAGAACGGCTCTGAATGCCGCATGCGAGCACTCCCACAACTCTTCGGCATGGCGCTGCCTTGGTGAATTCCCGACGAATTGTTGGATGTAGTTGTAAAAAGCCACCGAACCCCAAAATTCCTGACGCTGACTTTCGTTCGGCAGCCACCCCGTACAAGTGGCTGCGATGTTCGTGAAGAATTGCCCGCTTGTGCGTCTGCTCATCCGGTCGTGAATCACGTAGTTGGTGACGAAGTATGACGGAATTTCGTCGGCGTCCCACGAATAATGAGACATCCCTACGATCAGTAAACGGAGGTTGCATGCCGCGTACTGATTTCCTACCCACGGTTGAAAGTGCACGCCCTCGATTCTGTCATATGGAAGTTTGTAGTCATTCAGCATCCTACTGCCTTTGTGGTGAAGCGTCAGAAGGCTGCTGGAATCCGACTGGCCCGTTTATAGCTGCTATTCCACGGCCAACAAGGTGCAACCCAGACCGCAAATGCTCAATCCGGACATGAGAGCACGACTCATAAGCGAGTTGCGCCGCGAGTATGTAGCTTTCACGAAGTTGAGCGAACGACAATCCGTCCGCATCGGCGGCAATACTCTTCAAGGATTCGCTATCAAACGTGCCACGGCTAAGTTGATGCAGGTAATCAGCACACAAATTTCGTTCCGGAAGACGAAAGGCAACAACTCGATCAAATCTGCCCGGTCGTCTTAATATCGCTGCATCCAACATAGATGGATCATTCGCAGTTGCAACCACGATCAGTCCGTCTTGGGTGCCAACACCATCGAGGGAATTCAGAAAGTGTTGAAGAGTGATTTTTGGGCGCTGGTCATCCTTGCTCACGAAGGCTCTGTCTAGGTCCTCGAATATGAGCAGTGATGGGGAATTCCGGGCCGCCTCCGCAAAGAAGCCTGACAGAGATTCGTTGTTCATGCACTCGCTGCCAAAATCGAAAGTGAGAGGCGTGATCGTCGGATGAGAAGCCATGACCTTGATTACCGTGGTTTTGCCATTGCCCGGTGGGCCATAGAACAGGTAGCCGCGTCTGAACGGAAGCCCGTGCTCTCGGAACCAGTGTTCGCGCTGGAAGAACGACTCGAAATCGTGGCGGACCAATTGGACGACTGACGGATCGAGCACTACTGAATCCCAATCGTAGTTCGGCGTGAAGTCGAGATGGTCTCCACCCCATACACTCACCCGCTTGCTCGGCTTCTGGACTAAACGCAGCAACCGATTAAGGACAGATGTCGCGGAAGCGCGGTTGACGATCAGCCAGCCCTTCCGCTTTGAAAACAAGCCTTGTTGGAACGAGACATATGGGACGGTGGCAACGACGATGCCTTTGGGTTCACCCCTCAACCAAACCGCAATGGGGCAGTCCTGCCAGTCAGCGTGCCAAGCGGCTTGGCGCTCGATAATGTTGGTTCCTCTTTTGCGGGATAGCGCAATCGATATGCGGGGGCTTGTCTCTCCCGCCAATTCCCAATGATCGATCTCCGCCCGGAATCCGAAGGGCTCGGGTTGGTCATCGAGCGGGACTCCAGCGAGCAATTCTTCGATCACGATCCGCCCAATAGGCAGGTCTATTTCGAATGTCACCGTCTCGGGATAGGAGCAGCCGACTACCTTTTCCAACCACGGCAGATGGGGCCCCAAGTGGTCCCGCATGGAAGTTACTGCCGGAGCAAATCGAATCTGTGTTGCGGTGGTCATGCTGGTCCGTGATGATGCGGCTGCTGACGGTACACTCCAACAAGCGGGAATAGAAAACCGCTACAAGCGGCCCCTGCCACAAAGTTCAGTGAGCACCTTGAGAATCACTGCATCCTTCGCATGGGAGAGACCAAGTAGCGATTTAAGACGACTCGTTGTCAAGTCATCGGTCACAATCATCCAAGTCGGATACTTGCCCTGACGCGGCCAGCCGGGGTCGGAGTCTTCGCCGTTCCACCTTTCAGCCAGCCTTTTCTGCGTGCCTTCCCATGTTCCCCAAGCGACGGTGTACTCCCCGTCGTCGTAAAGAACGTCAATCAGTTTGAACTTGCTGTGTTTAACTGCGGTCGGCTTCATGTCTCCCCCCTGCGCCCATGATTCTACCAGCTAGCCGTAGCTACTAGCAATTAGGTGTAGCTGCTGGAAGCGATCTTCTGTGCGCGGCGCTGATCACGCTTCGCGCTCTACTTTCTTGGCGTTCCATCACCACTAGAACTCTGAACGCGAAAGTTCCGCTTGCTTCTAGAAAGATAGAGAGGAGCCTTATTCCACGATGGAATTCGGAGTCGATATGGTGCCGCAGGTGGCAATCAGGAGAAACAATAACGATCTCCGTAGGCCGAAAAAGACCGCTTCAGTGATTTCAGCAGACCCGGTCCTCGACTAGAACAGCCGACTTTGAGTCTCCACAAGCTCTACGGGCGCGGAGCACGCTTCGTCGTCGTTCGCCACGCTGTTGATCCGAGTGCTCACGGGATAGCAGCGCATCAGCCGAGCATCGTAGGGCTTCAGCAGTTCCGAGACCGCGCCGACGTTCGTCATTCCCGGATCGAGCCACAGGTCGTAGCCATCTGGGTCGAGAATCACGGGCATGCGGTCGTGGACTGGCTGAGGTCACGGCGTTCGGGGTCGTGGTCAGAATCGAGCAGGTCTTGACCCAGTTGCCGCTCGGGTCTTTCCAGCGATCCCACAGTCCTGCGAACGCAAACAACTGCCCCTCACCGACCTCAAAGCAAAATGGCTGCTTGGTTTTCCCATCTCGCTTCCACTCGTAAAAGCCATCCGCAGGAATCAGGCATCTGCGGGACTTCAGTGATTCACGAAATGCAGGCTTCGTGTGCTGCCGTCTCCGATCTCGCGTTGATCATCCGGCCGCACCAGACGAGTCCTTCGACCACGAGGGAATGAGTCCCCACCGCATCAGACGACAGTTCGCGGACGGGTTCCTTCGGATGCTGGCGGATGACAGGAACGGGCTGCGTGGGGGCGATGTTGAAGCGGGGATTCCAGTCGTCGTCCGTCGGAGACGGCATCGAAGTATTCCTCGACAAGCTGTTTCCTTCGCGACAGTCGGTAGCGCCCGCACATGGGGAGATTATGGCAGATCGGATAGCGTCACGATTATTGGGGTGTGATCAGACGGCTTTTCCTGCGCTCTCGGTCCTTTATCGATCTCGCAGCCTTCGAGTCGATTTGCAAGCGTTGGGGATAATAAGAAGTGATCGATTCGTATGCCTCGATTGTTCTGGAAGGCCTGCGGCGGGAAACTGCTCCTCCCTTCGTCCAAATCGTTTTGGTCTTTGTCATCCACTGCTTTTTCTCAATGACCCGCGACGAGGTTAGGAATTCTTCTGGTTCGCCGCTTCGTCGTAACTCGGACGAGAATGTTGCACGCAGAGTTTCTGCCCGATTCGCGATGGTTAGTACGTCCCCGGAAACTCAACGTTCTCGGCGTTGCTCTCGGCTTCGTCGAGGCTGTTAACGACCTGTTCCAGCGCGTCCACGCACTCCTCAAGTTGGGAAGCCTTATCCTGAAAGTTCTCGGGCAAGTTGTCCTTCCAACTTTCGATCTGGTCCTTTAAGTCCTCACAAACCGACTTCGCGTTTTGGATCATGCTGACCGCTTCGTCCATCTGGTCAGCACGGCTGGAAATCCGGTCGAGGGCGGACGCAGCGTAAGCGACTTCCAACTTGGCGGCGCGGCAGCGTTCGTGGAGATATGCATCGCGCACATCGAAGCCCATCAGCTTCGCCTGCGCGAACTTTTGGTCGAGGGTGAGGTCGGCGAAATTCGTCCACTCTGGCGCTACCGCGTCGGTCACTTTGTCAGGTTCCGACAAAGTTCCGATCTGCCCGTTATCGGTCGCCGGGTCATCGGTTCCCTTCGGTGACGTGGCGATCTCTCGTTCCGCGATGTCGCTCTCGTTAGCGGGGTGGGACGGGAGACTATTCACCGTTTCGTCCAAAGCGTTTTGGTCTTTTTCATCCACAGGGCTTTCCGTTTTGGTTGCCGAAACGATCATTGCCCTTGTCTCAAAAGTTGGCCGAGCTTAGCCTCGATACCCGGCCTGAATTGTGGTGGCGTTTTGGGGTTTGCGACTCGCTTCCGCAGGCACTCGATCTGCTGCTCGATTGGAATGGCTGCGAGCCGTGCTTTGAACGTCTGTGCCTTCAGTTTGCGCTTGGCTTCCTCACCGAGGCGCGTCCAGTACAGTTGCCAGCAGCGTTCATAGTCGTCCTGCCCAATTGAATTGAAGAAGTAATCTCTACCCGCTCCCGATCCGAACATGCAGCCTTGACCCCGGTGAGGTTCGATTTGCCAAACTTCGTGCTGGTCGGTGTTGGCGTGCAGTTCGTCCTGAAGTTCTATGGCCCACGGCGTCCATGTGAGCCAGAACCCTTCTTGAATAGCCTGCCGTTGACGCCTCGTCTTGGCCTCGGATCGCCGCCGCTTGAGGTATTCCGCACGTGGGATCACGGTACCGTCTTCCAGTTCGACCTCGCTTTCCTCCAGTGCCCACTTCTTGCCTGCATTGCCGAACTGGCGGTCGCGATAATTGACCGGACTGCCATCGATTTCCGCGATGCGCCGAGATTCACGACCAAACAGTTCCCCATGGTGGCATCTCTTCTTCGTGCCGTTCTTTAGCAGACGATGCTCACGCTCCCCCAGTACGAGATCGATGAATGCGTGTGTCATCTCGTGCACGAGCACACGGAAGAACTGGTAGTCGCCGGGATGGCGGGCGAGTGCGCTCGTGCGCAGCCGGATTTCTCGGTCGCGCTTAGACCAGTGCGCACCCTCGGGCATCCCATGTTTGCGGATAAATGGTTCGTTCCCCGTGACCCACCGCACGTTGGCTGGCGGCAGTTTGCCGAAGAAGTATTTTTGGTTGCAAGCGTCGTAGACCTTGCGCAGAGGAATGCGCTTCAGTGCCGCCGCCATTTCCGCCGGGTTGTTTTTGTCGATCTTCATATGCTTCGGAATTCGCACGCGCCTTCACACCTCACCGTGGAAACCTGCGCAATGTGATGTTCACTCGCGGGTCTTTTATCCGACGCTCGGGTGGTACCCGATGCTTCGTAGCCTCGTTCGTCTCAGCCGGAATGAGCAACAACGATCCGTGCGCCAGCCGCATGCGGAACACTTCCTGACACCCAACAACTGGGCCTATGCCGAACGCGATGATGCGTTCAGCGCCCAAGCTCAGAGAACCAATAATTTCGGGGTTCCCTTTATCCTCGTGCCAGCCGAGCCCGGCTTCGCCGTCCGGGTAAATCCACAACAGGCCGCCATCCAACGGGCCGGCGACGGCCTCCATGCGTGCTTTGACTTCCAGCATCAAAGACGTCCACGGGCGGGATTTTTTCGCAGTCTCGTTGTAGATATAGTCCGCGCCATATTGGACCGAGAGACGCTTTTGAATGCTGCTCCTGCCAAACATGGTGACCACCTCGGGTGTGATGGAGGACTTCAATTCCAAGAAGGCGCGGAGATGTCGATCCGCCTCCTCTTTCGCATAGAAATCCTCGATGTACTCGACCCAGCGCCCCGCCGTTATTTCTTCTCTCATCTAGGTGCTCCTGTCCGCCGCCTGCGTGGTATCTAACTCTTGGGCTTCCGTCCAGACAGAATGTGGGGGCGGCGGAAACTCTTGATACAACCGCCCGAGCGCGTCCTCTCCCGTGCCAGACCGAAAAGCGGTGATCTGCTTGAAGAAGAATGGAATCTCAGCAGCCCGCGCGTTGATGAGCAGGCTTTGCGCCCATTCAAGCCGCATTGTCCGGCGTCCCGGCGTGTCGAACTCCTTCCTCCAGTCTTTGGTGGAATCCCACAAATATTCCGGACCTCCTCCGCTCTCGCCGCCCACAATCAGCCAGCCAAATCCGGTTAGATCAATCGCGCCCGAGATATCTTCAATTAGGGGCTCCGCGCTCAAGAAGCGCACCGCTCGCGGATGAATGGGAATTCGGCGCAGCGCGTCCATTTTGTTGAGCGTCTGCTTGCAGCCGCAAGAGACTCCGAGCCAAACATTCGGCCAGCCTTCGCCCCAATCCTTCGGAAGCCGTTTGCTGATAAGTTCCGGGCGCTTTGTCAGGGTCAGGTAAACAAGATTGGGAGTCTGGCGGATGACATCCCATGCCTCTTCTCGCCATCCATCTGCGTCAGCGTGGAAAAAATCGGAGAGTGAGTTGGTGAAGACACGCAGGCAGACGCCTTGAGCCCCGGCTTGCCGCTGCCATTTCACGGGGTTGTCCCATGTTTTACTCCTGTAGAGTTGCCCCCATGGTTCTCGCCCCTGCCGCTTCAGAACGCGCCCGATATAGCACTTCGCGCACTCCGGCGCGATTTTGTCGCAGCCAAGCCAGAAATTCTGTGTGTTGTGAGTCCAAGCGATGTTTGAGTTTTCCATTGAGCAGAGCTTAGCCGGATCGGAGACGCAGGGATATAAACGGACTGCTTGGATTGGAAACAATTGCAGTTACAACGAAATCAGGAATTACGCGAGAAGGTAGATTGTTTTTTTCGAATGTATCGCTCACCCGGATGGAGAGCGTCCATCCTGTAGAAAACCGCCGCTTCGCATTCCAGCAGAGTCTTATTGGCTCGCAAGACTTGTGAGTCCTTTGGATCGGGCTGATAATTATTGAACGTATTCTGGTACTTGCTGCGCCAGATACGGTGGTTGACTTCTCCATAACCCGAGCCGAGCACGACCGACAACAAAGTCGCAACTTCGGCGTCGTGGTACTTTTCCGTGTGCTGGTGGACGAAATGCGCGAGCAGCGCCTTCGCCAGATGTAGATAGAAATCCGACTTGCCGCCAAGATATCTGGACGCATGATCAACAAGCGAAGCGTATTCTCGAAGGTGAATCGGCAACTCCAAGAATTTAGCGAGCGGACTGGGTGCTACTTCTACGGCTGCGATTTCTAGGAACTTGCCAAATTCAGTTCCGCCCCAGCCTGCGCGGACAGAATGGCCGTTCAGCCGCGAAACCGAGTCGGCACATTCGCGGATGTCTCTTAGTTTGGTCCGGAGTTCCTGCGAGTCATAGCTAGTCATTTTCGATGCGTTCCCGACACCTCGGTTTTCGCACATGCCCAGCAGGTATAGAAGTTCGCGTCTCGGGCAGCTTTCTTTGCACAGGACTTCCAATGCATCTGACTGACGATTTGCTTTCACCCGCACAGTCGTAGCATCTACAACCGTGTCAACCAACAAAGGCGTTTTGAAGATGTCCTCATCCACTTTGCGGATCGCCGATTCGCAGAATGCAAGCCGTACCGGCCAACCATTATTTCCCTTGTCCGTTCTTTGCTTGGGTTCGTTCTTCATTTGCCACCGCATGAGTCTTTGTATGCCACTAAATGTAATTCGATTTCTCTAAAATCAGACTTTGCGTTTATTTCTTCCGTACCCCATGAGGCACTAAGGTGTGACCATGCGGGGCTATGCCCTGTTCCGGGGATAACCACTCACAGAGCAGGCAAGATGGAAAGATCAATCCAGTTCGAGCCTTATGTAGATGCCGAGGCCGTGGCCGCTTTCCTGTGCGTTAAGCGCCGTCAAGTGCTGGAACTGGCGCGTGCAGGAAAGATTCCCGCCCACCCGCTTCTCGGTAGCCGACGCAAAGTATGGCGGTTCAAATTGTCTGAAGTGGACGCTGCCGTGGCCTCGGGCACTCGCAACCCTCTCGCTCCTTCCGAAAGTGGGGCCTTGGCCGAGAAGATTTCCGAAAGTACAATGCGTGGCGGCAGTCCCTGTAGCCAACGGAGGAAGTCCAATGGCTAAGGGGTGGTTTCGCAGGAAGAAGGGAAAGTTGCTTTACTGCTGGTACAACGCGAGTGGCAAGGAACGCTCCAGAGTGATCGGGCTTCTTTCCATGACCGACGATGAAGGGTGGCTCAGAGTCGGCGAACTTGGCCTCGACAAGCTCGTCGCCAAGTCCGATCCCGTCCTCGTCACCTTCGGGGAAATTGCCGAGAAATACCTCGCCAACTACCCGTTCAACAAACAATCAACCAAAGAACTGCACGAGCAGGTCGTCAAGCACGTGCTCGTGCCCAAATGGGCTGACACTGAAGCGATCAATATTGATCCTCCGAAACTGAAGGTGTGGTTTTTGGAGTTCGATGTCGAATCGTCCACACGCGGGAAATATAAGAGCATCATGTCCGGCGTGTACTCGTGGGCGCAATGCGAGGGACTGATTCCTCGCGGCGAGCAGTTCAACCCGTGCCGTTACGTAAAGGGACGGGAGTTCTCACAGATGACTGGCTACGAAGCTCTGGCGCTTGAAATCGAGGACACTTTCAAAGTCCTTTCAGAGTTGCAGCAACCCGAGTACGAGCTTGCTTTGCTGATCACAACTTGCGGGCTGCGAATCAGCGAAGCGCTTGGGCTGAGATGGCGGAATATCTTGTGGGATCGCGGCTTGATTGCCATTCGGGAAACGTTCGTCCATCTCAAAATGCAGGACGGTGCCAAAAGCAAGCTGTCGCGGTCGCGGGTGGAAGCTCCTCAACTGCTGCTCGACGCCCTTGCCGATTGGAAGCGAGAAACGATTTACGCGGATGATCATGACTTTGTTTTTCCATCCGAGAAGCTGCACGGCGATCAGCCCCGTAGCGCATCACAGTTGGTGGAAGACTATATCCGTCCGGCCGCGATAGCTGCGGGCGTCATCAGTGTTAAAGACGGAATCACCTGTGACCGCGACGGCGAAGTTGTGAAGCGGTTCGGCTTCCACAACCTCGGGCGTCATTCTCTGGCAACGTTCTTAATGGACGAACAGGAAAATCCCGCCGTGGTTCAGGCGATCATGCGCCACGCCAAGATGGACATGACCCTCTACTACTCGCATTCTCGGCGCAAAGCAAAGCGGGCCGCTCAGGAAAGAGTGCTTCAACACCTGATTCCTAAGCAAATGCGGGTGCCGATGCGGGAGCCAGAGACGATTCAGTGAATGCGAAGTGGATCGGGAACTTATGTATAATGAGGAGCTTACCGCAGTCAGTGGGCGCTTAACTCAGCGGTAGAGTGCCATCCTCACACGGTGGAAGTCGTAGGTTCAAATCCTACAGCGCCCACCATTAACCTCCGCGACATCACCCCTCAGAGCGTGCTTGCTGCACCATCTCCACCAGCACTTTTCTAGTCTCCTCCGCATTGCTGACTTCCCGCAAGAACGCGATGCGAGCGCCCCGCATACCCTCTTGCGTCTTCAGGCGAACCTGAAAACCGAGGCGGTCCACGGCCGTCATCGTTCCTTCCTCGGCCTCAAGTGCGCAAATTTCCGAGCCAGCAAAACCGGCGCATCTTTGTGGTCAGCGTTCATGTGCCCAATGATTTGGGCCGTGGAGTCAGCCAACGGGTCAGGGCGGCCGCCGGCATATTCGGAGGCAGACACCCATCCCATCACTCCGAAGCCTCCCACGTAGTAAACGTCCACCACGTCCATGCGGTAAAAGGAAAAGTCTTCAAAATCCACCCAATACTTGCTGTTGGCATAACGACCCAGGTAGAGTTCGCGAGCCTCGGCGATCTCGGACTGCGGAATCGGCAGAACATTTCCCACCAGCGTGACCCGGGATGCTCCAAGCGGATCACCGCCGGCATCGGCGTCGTCCTGAGTAACGAGCAGAGCGGCGCGAGGATCCGCATGCAAGTTCTGGGTATGCATGGCCATCGTGCTGATGAGGAAGATGGGACGACCCAGTTCATCGAGCGCGTAGGGCATGACGGATCCGAAAGGAAACCCCGGCTGCTTGCGTGAAAGCGTCGAAAGGCTCCCAATGCGGGCCAGGTAAGCCAAAGTTCGCGCTCGCTCAGCGAATGAAGGCTCGGGAATCGCGGGCTGGTCACTTGCCACGCGCGTGCCCCCGTGTTTCAAGGAAGAGGAAGACATGGCTGTTCTCTTCTGAGTTTAATGGAGATTCAGTAGGTGCGCGTTGAGAATCCGGCGGAGGCAGCCTTACTCTGTGAAGGCAGGCCGCACAATCGGACGACGTTCGCTAGTGCGATTGCAGATCCTGCGCCGCTTTGCGCGCCAAACAGCGCGAAACCGCGCGCCTTGGCATCCGTTTGCAATTGGGCGAGGTGCTCCCGCCCCGCAGCCTGCTTGCCCGACTTGAGTTCCAGTTCTCCAAGCCGCAGCCGCGATTCCAGATCAAACGCCGCATAGCCGAAATGGCTGGCCTCGGAATGAACCGCCTCAAGAATTTTGAATGCCTCTCCAAAGTTTCCCGCCTGGCCGTCCACCGCGGCGGCAGCCAATTGCGCCTCGAAGCGGGCGCTGCGGTCCGAGCCCTGGTGACACAAGTCTGTCGCACGCGTCACCGCCGCCTGCGCCTCCCGAATTTTGCTTTGCGCAAGCAGCACCACGCTTAGAATCGCCTGCGTGTGACATCCAGCGTCATACATATTCTGCTTGGCGAATACGGCCGCCGCATCCTCAGTCAGCTTCTCCGCTTCGGCGGCCTTCCCCTGCTCCAGCGAAATCTGAGCAAGCTGTACCTGGCTATAAGCAAGATCGGTCGTAGCGCCAATTTCTTTGCGCACTTTAATTGACTGCACGGTCTTGGCACGCGCCTCCGCCAGACGATCCTCGAAGCGCAAAATGTCGGAGATACCGTACCAGGCATAGGCGAAATCTCTGGTATAGCCCGTTGTTTGCACTACCGCAATCGATTCCTCATAACGCTTCATCGCCTCCGGAAGCCGGCCCAGCTCCCGGAGCACGTCACCGAGATTGGTGAGCGTCGCACCTTCTCCCCGCCGGTTGCCGACGCTTCGGAAGCCTTCGAGCGATTCCTCCTGCATCTTGACCGCGCCTTCCAGGTCGCCCATGCTGTCCATCACGTTCGCCAGACTGCCGAGGTCGCTGGCAATGTGCGGGCGGCTGCCCAGTGTCCGATCGATATCAAGGGCCTCCTGGTAGTGACGCCGCGCCTCCTCCAGCTTTCCACGCTCGTAGTAAACATTTCCGATGTTGCTCGTGATACTGGCCGCTCGTTGCTGCGCTCCGATCCGGCGCGCAATAGCCAGGCCTTGCTCGTAGGCTTTGCGTGCGCCTTCAAATTCCCCTTTGTCGTAAAGGACGACGCCAATTCCGTTCCACGCGGCCGCAGCCATCGCGGGGCTGCCCGATTCCAGTGAAAGGTCGCGGACCTCAGCGAACTCGGCCCCGGCCCGGTCAAGCTGGCCAAGATGATCCCAATCCCATGCCTCGTGCGTCTTCGCCTGAGCCACCAGGATGCGGCTGCCCTGGCGGGAGGCAGCGTCGACGGCCGCCGCCGCTGTCTGCTGCGCCCGCCGGAAATCGCCCAGCGACTCGCTCGCCATCGAATCCGCCAGGTCGATGCGTGGATCGTGATTTACAGGATCCGGCAGCTTGCGCATCTGCTCTACGGTCACCAGCGCGTCCTTGCCTTTGCCCGCCGTCGTCTGCGCGGAGGCCAGACGCAAGCCGGCATCGATATCGTCCGGAAAAAATTCCCATAGAGTACGGTAGGCTTCGATAGCCGCCGGATAGTCGTTCTGAAGTTCGCGATAACTGGCTTCGATCAGCAACCGATCGCGCTTCGGCAGATTCTGCGAAAGGTCGAATGCTTTACTGGCTTCAACTTTAGCCTGCGCTTCATAGCCAAGATTCTGGAGGCTGAGCGCCAGAAACGAATGGGAGAGCGCATGCTTGGGATCGGCGGCCACCGCCTTCTCAAAAAGATCGCGCGCCGCTTTCGAGTCCAGTGCCCGCAGTTCGGCCAGTCCTTCCGAATAAAATCTGACCGCGTCCGGATTGCTGGGCAGCGACGTGCCCACGCGATGAAGCTCGTCGTCCGGCAACAGGCCGATGCCGAGTTTCTCGCGCAAGCTGGAACTCGCGCGCGAGATCAGATCCGCAAGTTCGGCCTCCGATCCGCTCTCCGAAACCGCCGCCACGGTTTCGCCGCCGTTGGCATCCTGCACGCGCACATCGATGCGCAGAGGTCCCTGCGCATCCTTTCCCATCGCCAGATAGGAACCGACCACAACGTCATCCGCGCCCAGTTCGCGCCGAATCTTCGCCAGCGTTTCGGGCGCATAACTATCGGTCGAAGGCAATGACAGGTCGAGCCTCGCGCGGCCCACATTTTCTCCGGATATCACCCGCAGCTCGTTCCCGGAAGCAAGTTCGGTGTCCAGCATTTCAGCCAGCGCCGTCGAGATCCACTCCCGATCCGGATTGCCTGAAAGGTTTCGGAAACCGAGGACGGCGATGGAACGGCGAGGCTTGACAATGCCATGCGCGGACGGAGACGGGGCGCCATGCCACAATTTAATCGTCATGAATATTCCCGCAGCGATCGCCAAAGCGAGAACGAAAGCGCCCACCAATAACCACGGCAGGCCGCTTCTTCATCCCTGACGGTAAAGGACGCGATCCCGCAGCCGAACGCGCTCCGGACGGGCGAACCGCCGGACGGAATGCGCTCACTACTCCGCTGCCCGTGTCTGCCGTGAGCCCTTCCAACTCCGAGCGTAGCTCGGCTGCGGACTGCTGGCGCAGTTCGCGATCCTTCTCCATCGCCCGGTTGATGATGGCCTCAAGTTCGGCTGGCAGCTCCGGGTTGATTTTGCCCGGCGAGACGGGCTGGTTGTGCAGCACCGCATCGATCGTCAGGGCGCTATTCTTCCCCGCAAAGGGACGCTGCCCCGAAACCATCTCGTACAACATCACTCCCAGCGAGAACACATCGGTCCGCCCATCCAGATCGTCGCCCCGAATCTGCTCGGGCGACATGTAGGCAGTCGTCCCTTGAATCACCCCCATGCTGGTCAGCGACTCTTTAGCCACGGTCGCCGTATCGGAGCCTCCCGCCGCCAGTTTGGCCAGGCCGAAGTCGAGGACCTTGATCGTCCCGCGGCGGGTGATAAATACATTCGCCGGTTTGATATCGCGGTGAACGAGTCCAGACGCGTGGGCCGCTTCGAGCGCGTCCGCCACTTCCATGCCCCACTGCCGCACTTGCGCCAGTGGCGGCAAGCCGCCCCGCAGACGGTCCGCCAGCGTCTCGCCTTCCAGCAACTCCATCACGATAACGGGTTTGCCATCGTGTTCTTCAACTTCGTAGACGGTGCAGATATGAGGATGATTCAGAGTTGAGATGGCGCGGGCTTCCTGTTGAAAGCGCGCCAGATTCTTGCCGTCGCTGTCCCGCGATTCGAGCAGAAACTTGAGCGCTACATGGCGTCCCAGTCGGATATCCTCGGCCTCGTAGACCACACCCATGCCGCCGCTGCCGAGGAGATGCAGCACGCGGTAATGTGCGATCGTCTGACCGCTCAGAGCAGCCGAGGATGCCGGCGATGTGGCTGTACGGCGTAAGGGTAGCGACGGTGGCGTCCGGCTCCTCCAGGAAGTCGCACAGCTTTCCGTGGGAACTCAGCAGCGACTGGACTTCCTGCTCTAAACCGGCGTCGCCGGCGCACGCCTTGCGCACGAACTCTCTTTGCTGATCGGCTGGCAGGCGCAGCGCCGATTGCAGCAACTCATCCACACGTTTCCAGCGTTCGTCATCCATCGTGCCCGATCATTTTATGACGATCGCGTTGTAACCTCACGCTCACGCACGGCCAAGCCTCACGACGCGCGCTTCATCGCCCGGTGCAGCCAGACTCGGGCCGTGCTCCAGTCCCGCGATACCGTCACCGTGGGCTCTTGCCCCATCGACAACTCCACTAAGAGAAGACGTTTTGGCTGTTTAGCCTAGCATGCCAACCTTGAATGTCAACCCAGACTCCGGGCGGCCAGAATTCTGAAAGTGAATCATCAGATCAACGATCAGATTAATGGTCAGATTAATGGTCAGATTAAAGGCCGCGTTGCGCTGAACGGGTCGCGAGAAGGCCCGGGACTGCGAGTGAATAGAAGTTGCCGAGTGAATGGAAGCCGCGCCGACTTCTCAGCTCTGGCCTACTGGTTAGCGAGCGTCACTCGCATCTCTTTTGAATGCTTGTCGAAACTGACGGACAGGTTTCTGTCACCGCCCGTGAGAAAGTCGCCATCGACCGTCTTTGTTTCGTCGTATTGTTCAGCGGCCGATCGCACTTCGATGCGCACCGCATGGCTGCCGGAGGAGACCGGCAGCGTCAGCGTTTCTTTGCTTCCACCCCCCAGCAGAAGCAGCCGTTTCTTGCGATCGTGCAGGGGATGCGAATACGCTAACCGGTCATCGAGCCAAATTTTCACCATGGCGTCCGAAAAGGGGCTCTCGATCTGAATCTCCACATTCGAATCGGCAACTGCAACCGCCGCAGGGGTGACCACAGGTTGCGTCGCGTCGACGCTGGACTTCGCGGCAGCCTTGCTCACGGAGGATGGTGTTCCCGCATGCGCGCTGTTTTTTGAAGCGCCAGAATTTAAAGCAGCACCTTTCACAATGCCGGGTCCGGAAGGCCTGCGAGTCCTCTTCCGAGGCGAGACTTTAGCGGTATCGGAAGCGTGGCTGTCAGGAGCGGCTTGACCTGCCAGCGATGGCGAAATTGCACCACTCGCAATCTCCGCCGCGCTGCCATCCTGAGCATGAGCCTGGTCCCGAACCTCGAGATGAGACTCAGCTATATCAGGCGCGCCCGTGCCGCTTGCTTGTTTTTCAGCGTTCTTCTGAAGCCTCCCGGCGTCACCGGCCCCATCTGCGGCTTCGGAAATATTCCTGTGCGCAGGATTCTGAACTTGCATTTCCCGCCAGGCAAACAAACTCACAACGATCGCCGCCGCAAAGAGAGGAATGCCAATCGCAGTCTGCACCTGCCACGAAGAAAGCATCGAACCGAAACTGGTACTCCTTCGCGACGCGGCCCGCAGCGGCGGTGGCACATTCTTTGCGGGCGCAATCTTACCGGGCGCGGCCTTGGTGGGCGCGACCTTGGCGGGTGCCAGCCTGGCGGGTGCCAGCAATGCCACACCTTCGCGCTTTGTCTTCCCGTCAATCACCTTCCCGTCAATCCAGGTTCGCGCTCCCGCCGGCGGCGAGAACCATAATGTCGTTCCCCTGCGCATGGGCGTCCGCTCCCGCAACTTCCGCAGATCCTCGGCGAATTCCTTTCCCCGCTGATAGCGCTCAGTAGGATCTTTCGCCAGTGCGCGAGCGATCACGGCATCCAGCTCATGCGGCAGCTCGGGCGCCAGCGAAGTCGCCTGCAGCGGCTCCTGATTCGCCACCTTGAAGCACACCGTCGTGGCGCTGCTGCCCTGAAATGGTCTGTAGCCAGTCAGCGCCGTGTAAAGGATCGCGCCCAGCGAAAACAGGTCCGAGCGCCCGTCCACCTGCTCGCCTTCCAGTTGCTCGGGAGACATATACGCCGGAGTTCCGAGCACGCGGCCCGGCAACGTCATGTGGGTCAGGTCGAGTTGTGCAATTCCGAAGTCACCGATCTTGGCCTGCCCCTCTTTGGTGATCAGAATATTCGCCGGCTTGATGTCACGGTGGACCACGCCCTGCGCGTGCGCGTAGTCGAGCGCCTCGGCGAGTTCCTGAGTGATGCGCAGCGCATCGTTCAGCGGCAGTTTCTTGTTGTTGCTGGCAAGCACTTCGCGCAGGGTTTGGCCTTCGATGTACTCCATCACGATGTAGGGATCGGAAGTCTCCGGCTCCTCGCCAACATCAAACACCGCAACGATGCCCGGATGAAGCAAACGGCCCGCGGCTTGCGCCTCAATGAAAAAACGGCGGCGAAATTCCTGTTGCTCGTGGACCACGCTTTGGTGCAGCAGAACAGTCTTGATCGCAACAAACCGGTCGATTTTAGGATCGCGCGCCTTGTAGACAGAGCCCATCGCGCCGCGGCCCACTTCGGCCACGATCTCGTATCTCCCCAAAAGCTTGCCGCGTGGGTTTCCCATGGGTTCCAGAGGCCCGGTAAGTAAGGGCTTCTCCAGCCTTCAGGGTACCCCGGTAAACCGCACCCCAAGGCGGACATTCGCGGCCGCCATATTACGCACGTAATAGGGAATCGTGTACCAGCGATACGGAAGAAAGGCGGCGGCTCGCGCTGATTAATGCGTCTCTACGGTCACCGAGGATGGGTCTGGCAAGGTCGGATTTCTTTCGACCACTTTAGAACCAGCCGCCTGGTCCCCGCCCGTGACCTGGTAGTCCGAGTAGTTGATATTGAGCACAGCCCGGCCGCCGAGCCGGACGTTGGTCACCGAGTAGTTGTGAACCGGCAACCAAAAGCCGTCGACCTTCGACCACTGGTATTGGATTTCCACGTGGCTGACCCAGAATGAAGGATTGGTCGCGGGAGTTCCCTCCATGCGCGCCACGCCGAAATCACGCGCGTCCACCCAGATTTTCCCGCTATAGACGTACTTGGTCTTTTTCCTGGGCTTTACTTCAAGCACATAAAAATCACCGGCCGGCGTGCGTTCGGTCGTCTCCAGCTTGAACTCATAGTTCGCGGGGCTGAGCTCGAGTGCTTTTCGGTTGCGCTCTTCCTGCGCTTCCTCTTCGCTTTCCAGCAACTTCAAAAGAACGTGCTTGATCAGCAGCTTCGATCCGGTCTCGGAGAGGACCTTGAAGGTCTTCTCATTGGGAGCCCGATACGTGGCCTCCACCTGCATCTCGGCATGTCCGCCGAAAATCCCGGAATAATCCAAATTATAGGTTCGCCGGCTGCGATAAGCGCGCAAAGAGCGGGCCCGGCGCGCATTCGCTGCCATAAGATTCTGCACGATGGCGTCGACGGAGGGCGTGGATTGCGCCGCCTGCGCGTCTTCCGCGGCGTTCGCAAACGCGACCAGCAGGAGCACCGTCAAGACTGCTACCGCGGGGGTTCCACCTTCGATACCATTCCAAAACTTTTGCATTCCAATCAACCAATGCCGCATCCCTTAAGGTATTCATCTCCTCAGGTCTTCGTCCCTTAGATGCGATGCCACCCTATCGAGTATTCCGTTAAGTGTCGCAATGTGGCAAGTATTTTCTGCGCGCATTCATTACCGCAGAATACCCTGACGGGAGAGCACGGATGGGAGAAGAAGAAAGCTCGACAAGAAAAAGATCGATAAGAATAAAGATCGACAAGAATTGGTAGAGTCTCAGACGAAATTGGCATGGAATCCAAATCCCATCCCGCGAAATGGAAGACGCTGTTCGCTTTCGCTATCATCTATTTTGTCTGGGGATCCACGTTCCTGGCAATTCGCGTCGGCGTGCGCGAAGTGCCGCCCTTTCTTCTGGCTGCCATGCGCTTTCTGGTCGCCGGACTCGTTCTTTATCTCTGGATGCTGGCGCGCGGCGAGCCCTCGCCGAGCGGGCGCGAGTGGAGATCGGCGTTCTTGCTGGCCGTGCTGATCTTTGTCATCGATTATGGCCTCCTGTTCTGGGCCGAAAAGCGCGTCCCTTCCGGCATCGCCGCCGTCATGATGGCCACCATTCCAGTTTTCATGACGTTGTCCGAAATCATCATTCTTCGGACGCGGCGCCTCAGCATTCGCCTCGCCTTCTCGCTGCTGATCGGGATCGCCGGCGTCGCAGTGCTGGTCAGCAACTCGCTGAACGTCGGCGGACAAGCAATCGACAGAGGCGGCGCTGTGGCACTCTTGATCTCCGCGATCAGCTGGTCAATAGCAGCCGGGCTTTCGCGCAAGCTGCCGCTTCCCTCCTCCAAAGTCATGAGTTCGGGAACCCAGATGTTTGCCGGAGGATTGCTGCTAACGCTGGCGGCGGCTGCCCTCGGGGAGTTTCGTAATTTTCATCCGGCAACTGTCTCCCGCGGAGCGTGGCTGGCATTGCTTTATCTGATTGTCGCCGGCTCCATTGTGGCGTTCACCGCCTATGTATGGCTCATTCATCATGAATCGCCCACCAAAGTCGGGACTTACGCATACGTGAATCCGGTGGTAGCCGTGCTGGTCGGATATTTCCTGGGCGGAGAAAGCCTCGGCCCACGCACCATTCTCGGGACTCTGTGCGTCCTGCTGAGCGTGATAGTAATCACCACAATGCCGGCCGAGAAGCCGGCACTGATCGCTACAGCCGCGGCCGAAGGCGAGCTCTAGCGGGCAAGGGGGTATACGGCTTCGTAGCCTTTCTCGTCCTGACAAGATGCTAAGATTCGGCTCATGGCGTCCCGTGTCCAACCTAAGACAGCGCCCGCGGCCAGTAAGCGCCCGCACAACCGTCGAGCCACCGATCGCGAACCCGAGCGTCGCATGACTAAGCACCGCATTGGCTCCGAGTTGGTCATCATCACGGGCATGAGCGGCTCGGGAAAAGCCTCGGCCCTCAAAGCCTTCGAAGATCTCGGCTACTACTGCGTTGACAACCTGCCAGTCGAACTAATCCCGCGCTTTGCCGAGCTGGCGTTGCAGTCGGCCGAGATTCCCCGCACCGCGCTCGTCGTCGATGTGCGCGAAGGAACGCAACTGGAAAAGCTGCCCGCGATCCTGAAGTCCGTCAAGCGGATGATCCCCACTCGCGTAATCTATCTTGAAGCCAGCGACCCAGTCCTGCTCCGCCGCTTCAGCGAGACCCGCCGTCCACATCCGCTCGGTACAAGCACTACCGTGCGCGCTTCCCTGACGACCGAACGCCGCCATCTCCGCGCCATTCGCGCCATCGCCGATCTGGTCATCGATACCTCAAAGTTCAACGTACACGAACTGCGGGCGCACCTCACCGACAGCTTCCAGCACACCTCGGGAACACAGCAGAAGATGCTGGTCTCCTGCGTCAGCTTCGGATTCAAACACGGCGTACCCGACGACGCCGACCTGGTGTTCGACGTGCGCTTCCTGCCGAATCCTCACTTCGTACCCGAGTTCCGTCCGCTAACCGGCCGCCATCCGCGAGTCGCGAAATACATCCGCTCATTTCCGCAGACAAAAGAATTCATCAGCCGCATCTCCGAACTGCTCATATATTTGCTGCCCCACTATATTCACGAAGGCAAGAGTTACCTGACCATCAGCTTTGGTTGTACCGGAGGGCAGCACCGCTCCGTAATGATTGCCGAAGATGTTGGAAAACGCCTGCGCAAAGCAGGCTACAAAGTGAAGATCGTGCACCGGGATAGCCCAAAGTAAGTTCCGCGACCACGCCGCCGTTCGAGGATCAAAAGCATGCCCACTCCGCCCTACCCGCTCGTGCCGGGGCCATTCAAGAAGAGTTGGCTCGACCGTCACGCGCGCTGGAAAATTCCTCTGGGCTGTTTGATAGTCATATTACTAATCTGCGCTTTCGTCGCAGTCCTCTTCACGGTTCTCGATGTCTCCTTTCGCAAGAGCATCGTCTATCAGGAAGCTCTCGATCGCGCGGGACGAAGTCCTGAAGTTATCAGCCGCATCGGAGAACCGTTGCGACCCGGCCGCGTTCTCCAAGGGCGAATTAACGTCTCCGGCTCGACCGGCACCGCCGAAATGAACATTCCTATCACCGGTCCTCGCGGCAAAGCAACCATCGTTCTCGATGCCCGCAAAGTACACGGCGCATGGGTGTTCCGTACTCTCTACGTCGGGTTCGACGCCCAGCCGGGCACGGTGAACCTGCTGGATAGCGCGCCCGCCGGCAAGCCCGGCGATGTGCAGTAGTCTCGGTTGGCGACCGGTCAAATCCCCTTCGCCTCGGCCGGCGACGAGAGACATCCGAACCGCGCGGCTACGGTAGAATTAAGCCTCATAAGCATGGCAACTACTACACTGGAGGCCGCGCACACTCCGGAAGCACCGGCCAGGCCCCGTCAATTAGCCCGGGTGCTGCGCTATCTCCTGCCGTACTCCTTGCCGTTTCTGGCGTCAGTAATTCTTATGGCCCTCGTCGGCCTGCTCGAAGCCTTTCGTCTTCTCCTCATCGGTCCCATCTTCGACAGCGTGCTCAACCCGCTATCGCAAGGCAAGAATCTTCAATTGTTCAAGTTTCCGTACTCCGACCGCGCCTTTGACCTGCAACAGATCATCCCATCGCACTTTCAGAATCCCTGGACCGCGGTAGCCTTCGCCCTCGTCGGAGCCACAGTACTCAAGGGAATCTTCGATTATGCTGGAACCTACCTGGTGAATTACGCCGGTTACGGCATGATCACCGACCTGCGCGACGATCTCTACAACGCCTTTCTGCGCCGGTCGGCGGCATTCTTCTCCAGGCACACGACAGGCACGCTGCTTTCAACGATCATCAACGATATCGAGCGCGTCCAGTTTGCAATGTCCACGGTGCTCTCCGAATTCCTCCAGCAATTCTTCACCTTTATTTTTACCGCCGCTGTCGTCATCCTTCTCGGAGGAAAGCTGGCCTGGGTCCTCCTGCTCTTCCTGCCAATAATTTTGTACTCATCCCGCAGGATCGGACGTCAGGTCCGCACCACCACGCGCGGCGGCCAGGACAAGCTAGCCGAAATTCAAAACATCCTGCACGAAACCATCACCGGCAATCGCATCGTAAAAGCCTTCAGCATGGAGCACTGGGAGATGCAGCGCTTCCGAGCCGCCGCCCGCCGCCTGTTCCGCGCCAACCTCCGGCTGGTAGCGGCCTTTGCCATCAGCTCTCCTTTGATGGATATTCTCGGCTCGGTAGCCATCGCTCTGCTGTTGCTCCTCGGCCGCAATCAAATCAATCACCATGTCTTCCGGGAAGGCACTTTCCTCGCCTTCATCATCGCCGTCTTCAAGCTCTATGAGCCGGTGCGAAAATTCGCCCTCTTCAACAACAATTTCCAGCAGGCCGTCGGCGCATCGTCAGAAATATTCCGCTTCATGGATATGGAAGACGAAGTCCGCGAAAAGCCCGGCGCAAAACGCCTGGGCAAATTTACGCGTACCATCCACTTCGATAATGTGGCTTTCGCCTATAGCGGGGCCGATGATTCCCGCGACGTGCTCCACGGCATCAACCTCGAAGTAAAAGCCGGCGAAGTTCTGGCGGTCGTCGGGTCAAGCGGAGCAGGCAAGAGCACTCTGGTCCATCTGATCCCGCGCTTCTTCGACGTAACCGGCGGCCGAATTCTGATCGACGACAACGACGTCCGCGACGTCACGCTTGCCTCGCTACGTTCGCAAATCGGCATCGTCACCCAGGAAACCGTCCTCTTCAACGACACGCTCCGCAACAACATCGCCTACGGCCAGCCGCACGTCTCTGCCAAACAGGTGGAAGACGCCGCCCGCGCGGCCCACGCCTATGAATTCATCTCCGCCCTGCCCGACGGCTACGAGACGATGATCGGCGAGCGCGGCGTCCGTCTTTCCGGCGGAGAGCGCCAGCGCATCGCCATTGCCCGCGCCATTCTGAAGAACGCTCCAATTCTGATCCTCGACGAGGCGACCTCCGCCCTCGACAGCGAATCAGAAGCTCTCGTTCAGGCAGCACTGCAAAATCTGATGAGTGGGCGTACTGTGTTTGTGATCGCGCACCGCCTTTCCACGGTGCGCCGTGCCGATCGCATCGTGGTAATCGAAAACGGCACTATCAGCGAAAGCGGCGCGCACGAAGAGCTGATTCAAAAGCCAGGCACATACCGCCGGCTTTATGAACTGCAATTCGCCGAACCCGATGTACCGAAGGTAGTCAACACCTAACAGGCAGCCGCCCGAGGCGGAACGATTCTTGTTTTTCGGTATGAGAACTGAAAAGCTGAGAGCTGAAAGCTGAGAACTGACCTTCATGCCCCTTCGCTCCATGACGGGATACGCGCAAGTCCGAGGCCAGGCCGGCCCGCATCTCGCCTTCGCTCTATCTCTAAAGGCAGTCAACCACCGCTTCCTCGACCTCCACTTCCGCCTTCCCTCCGACACTGACGCGCTGGAAATGAAACTCCGCCGCCTGCTGAAAGAAAAACTGGTTCGCGGCCACGTAGAAGTAACCCTCAACCTCGATTACACAAGCGCTAACGGAGTCGGGCTCAACCGCCAGCTCATTTCCAGCTACGTGCAGGCCTTCCGCGCGGCGGCGAAGGAATTCGGCATCGCCGGCGATCCTGATCTTAACGTGGTCCTCCGCATGCCCGGTGCCATGGACTCGGGCAACGACCGCTCCGGCGACGAACTCGATGACGCAGTAATCGCATCGGTCGAAGAAGCCCTTACGCGCCTGAACCAGATGCGCGAAGACGAAGGCCGCGGCATCGAGCGCGAACTCCGCGAACGCATGAAGCATCTGCGCGAGGCCGCAGGCAGCATCGAAGTCCATCGCGTCGCCCTCCTGCGCACCTACGCCGACCGCCTGCAAGCACGCATGCGCGAGATGTTCGGCGCGCAGATTGACAAAGATCGCATCCTGCAAGAAGCCGCGGTCCTCGTCGATCGCAGCGACATTCAGGAAGAACTCGTCCGCCTCAACACCCACGTCGACCATTTTGAGGCGCTGCTAGGCCACAGCGGCGAAGTCGGCAAGAAAATGGATTTCCTGCTCCAGGAGATGAATCGCGAAGCCAACACCCTGCTCTCGAAAACCTCAGGCCTGGCCGGCGAAGCCCTGAAAATTACCGAAGCAGGCTTGCTGATGAAATCGGAAATCGAAAAATCCCGCGAGCAGGTGCAGAACCTCGAATGAGCATTGTCTACATAGTCTCCGCGCCGTCGGGATCGGGAAAATCCACCCTCGTCAACGAACTTTTCAAGATGGTGAGCGATCTCGACTTTTCAATTTCCTACACGACCCGCCCTCCCCGCGGCAAGGAAAAAAACGGCAAAGAATATTTCTTCGTCTCGAAGCCGGAATTCGAGGCCATGATCACAGCCGACGAATTCCTCGAACATGCCTGCGTGTTCGGCAACTACTACGGCACAGCAAAGCGCTTCCTCCGTGAAACTGAACAGCGCCACCACGACCTCCTGCTCGACATCGACGTGCAAGGCGCAGCGCAGGTCAAGAAGAGATTGCCCGCGGCGGTCAGCATCTTTATTCTTCCCCCCGACCGCGACAAACTGGAGTGGCGCCTGCGCAATCGCGGCCTTGATCCGGAAGAAGTAATTCGCCGCCGCCTGGACACGGCTCGGCGAGAGATTGAGAATTACTCGAAATACGACTACATTCTAGTGAACAACCTGCTCGAGCAATCCGCCGACGAGTTGAAAGCCATCGTGCTCGCCGAGCGGATAGAGCGCAGCGGGAAGACTCTGGAAGTGGAAGAGAAGCGGCTGTTGGGGATCGCAGAAGCCTGTCGTCTAGAACGGGCACGCGATCGAGTGCAACCGATCTTGGCTTCCTTTGGAGCGGCCCCCGTTCGTAACTAGCCTCCAAAGCGGCCAACATGCATGATGTCTAGGGGAGAACCTATGAAGCTGATCGAAGGATTTGACAGCAACTACCGCTACATCCTGGTGGCGGCGCGGCGGGCCCGGCAACTGCAAAGTGGCGCTCCACCCGTCATCGAAACCATTTCACGCAAACCCTGCCGCATCGCGCAGGATGAGATCAAGGCCGGCAAAGTGAAATGGATCATTCCCGAACTGCCCAAACTAGCATCCGAAGCTGCCAGCGAAACTCTCGGCAAAGCCTTCACCGAAGACGCGTAGAGCTTCGCGTTCTAAATAAAAATGAAAATCGCCCTCGGCGTCTCCGGAGGAATCGCAGCCTACAAGTCGGCGGAGATCGTCCGCCTGCTGCAAGACCGCAGCATCCGTGTGCAGGTCGTGATGACGCGCGCCGCCCAGGAGTTCGTCCGCCCCCTAACCTTCGCCGCGCTCTCCGGCGAAAAAGTTATCACCGAGATGTTTGGGTCAGACGAGGCGCAGGCCAACGTCGACTCCGCCATCGAGCACATTGCCGTCGCGCAAGCGATTGACGCCCTCGTAGTAGCCCCCGCAACCGCCGACCTTCTGGCAAAGTTTGCGCAAGGCATCGCCAACGATTTTCTAACAACTCTCTACCTGGCCACGACCGCGCCGGTAGTAGTCGCGCCCGCCATGAACGTAAACATGTGGAACCACGCCGCGACGCAGGCGAATCTGGAAATCCTGCGCAAGCGCGGCGTTCGCATCGTAGATCCCGGCAGTGGCTATCTCGCCTGCGGCATGACCGGCGCCGGGCGTCTGGCAGAAAACGAAGCGATTGTAGCTGCGGTGCTCGAAGCGCTCGGCGTGTCGCAAGATCTGGGTGGAGAAACGGTTCTAGTCACCGCCGGCCCCACGCGCGAAAAGATCGATCCGGTTCGCTATCTCAGCAATCGTTCGAGCGGCCGCATGGGCTATGCCATCGCGGAAGCCGCGGCCCGGCGGGGCGCGCGCGTCCTTCTGGTCAGCGGCCCGACCTCCATCAATCCGCCCAGCTCAGCCGAACTCATGCGAGTGGAGACTGCCGCGGACATGCACGCGGCCGTGTTGAGTCTGCTGCCTCAGTCCACCATCGTTATCAAAACCGCCGCCGTCGCCGATTTTCGCCCCATGTCCCCGTCCGATCAAAAGCTCAAGCGCAAAGCCCCAATCACGCTCGAACTGGAACCGACCCCCGATATTCTTTCGGAATTGGCGCAGCACAAGCAGTCGCGTGCCGGCAAAGCCCAGATCATAATCGGCTTCGCCGCCGAAACCGAAAACGTCCTGGAAAATGCCCGCAAAAAACTAGCCGCCAAATCGCTCGACGCCATCGTAGCCAACGACGTCTCCCGCGAAGGCGTCGGTTTCGAGTCCGACCGCAACGCGGTCACCATCATTACAAACGACGAGGTCATCGAGGTCCCCGAAACCTCGAAGTGGGAAGTGGCGCAGCGCGTCCTCGACCAGGTAGTAAAATTGCGCAAACGCAACACCGTCCAATCCCGATAGGAGCTCCCGTGCCGAGCCGTATTTATTTTTGTCTCGTTTTCGCAGTCGTGTTTTCCTGCACACTCATAGCTCAACAAACGCCGGTTACGGTTACGGACGAACCGCTTCATCACCTGCTATTTGAAAACAAATCCGTCCTGGTGGTGCGGCTGACTCTCAAGCCCGGCGAGACCACGCAGTACCACACTCATTCCCACGACCGGGTGATCATCGACCTGAGCGACAGCACCATCACGCAGCAAACCCTCGGCCAGGCGGAAGGCGCGCCCGAACGAACCAAGCCGGGCGAAGTCTCGGCGCCAGAGCTCAACGGCCTCTACACGCATCGCGTTCGCAACGTCGGTCCCGGCGTATTCGACGTGCTGGATGTCGAGTTCCTCCAGCCGCCCAGCGAGTCGGTAAGCAAAACCATCGCGCCGGTGGCAGCGGAAAACCGAAGCGCGCGAGTTTACAAATGGACACTCGCCCCCGGCGCCCCATCCCCCATGCACACACATGAGCGCCCCTATCTAACCATTTCGGTAACGCCACTCACCCTGAAGATGACCGACCCCGAAGGAAAGTCGTTCACGCACGAAGTGAAAGCAGGAGACATGCGTTGGGTCGACTCCAAGGTGACTCATACGCTCACGAACGAAGGAACAACAGAAGCCCAGATTATTGAAGTCGAATTGAAATAATCTCTCGCATCCAGCGAAGCAAGATCCACGAAGAAAACCGCTAGCCGAAGCCTTCGTGATACTTCGTGCCCTTCGCGGTTCATGGGTTTGGTCAGCCGTAACGCGAAATCGCGCCACGATCTAAAACGTTCTTTGCTATCCTTATCCGCAATGCCCCTCACGTTAGACCCTGAGCTTCGCCGCGCTCTCGCCGCCCGCATTCGCTACTACAACGAAATGGGAATTTACGACTTCTACCGGCAGCCGGTTAGCGAGCCCACCGCCGCAGTCGCAATTGCCGAATTTCAAAGAGAAGTCGAAACCGACTCAGGATCAGGAGCAGAAATGACCCCACGCAAGGCCGCTGCTGTCCGCGTACCCGCCGCCGTAGAAGAAGGCATATTCGAGGTGATCGCCGCCAAGCCCGAGCAATCCGTCAGCGATCCCATCAAGGCGCTAAAAATCATCCGCGAAGATCTCGGAGACTGCACGCGCTGCCCGCTCCACAAGCAGGGACGCAAGCAGATTGTCTTCGGTGTCGGCGATCCAACCGCGGAGCTGATGTTCGTAGGCGAAGGCCCTGGCGCCGATGAAGACGAGCAAGGCGAGCCCTTCGTAGGCCGCGCCGGTCAGTTGCTCAACAACATGATCAAGGCCATGGGCATCACGCGCGAGCAGGTCTACATCGCGAACATCGTGAAGTGCCGTCCGCCCGGAAATCGCACGCCCGAGCGCGAAGAGTGCGAAACCTGCTCGCCTTTTCTGATGCGGCAGATCGCAGTCATCAAACCCAAAGTCCTTGTAGCCCTCGGCGCCACCGCCGCGAAAACTCTGCTGGCCATGAACTCGTCGATGGCTCAACTGCGCGGCCGATTCTACGACTTCAAGCCCGCCGGATTTCGCAATGACACCCGGAGCAGCGATCCCAACTGGACCGGCTGCAAGTTGGCGGTTACGTACCACCCAGCATTTTTGCTCCGCGACCCAAGGCAAAAAGGCGAAGCCTGGAAAGATTTGCAGATGGTAATGAAAGAACTGGGACTGAAACCGCCCACAGCAAACGCGTAGCCTGGCCAAACTCAAATCCGAAGAGATGATTCCGATCAGCAAAGAAACCGCCGAGCACTACCTCTGGGGCAGCCAGTGTGACGGCTGGCACTTGCTGAAGAGTCCCGAACTCAGCGTGATTCAGGAACGCATGCCGCCGGGCACCGCGGAAGTTCGGCACTTCCATCATCGCGCCCAGCAGTTCTTCTTTGTACTTGCGGGCGAGGCCGTGATAGAAGTGGATGGCCGTTCACTCGTGCTGACGGCTGGAAAGGGAATTTGGATTCCTACTGGCGTGGCTCACCAGATGAAGAATGACTCCGGCAATGACGTTCACTTCCTTGTCATATCGCAGCCACCGTCGCATGGGGATCGCGAAAACGTATAGATCCATGTCCTGGTGTAGAGCGTCAAACCGATCGACGTTTCTGAGGTCGGCGATTCTCCCTTTGATCCTCTGTGCCCCCCGTGGTTAAGCCTTTGATTTTTCGACGGGGACGGCAAAATTCATGCTGGATCGAGGCGAAATATAACGATCACTATTTTCGACGCACTACCCTAGCGCGCGTCGGCGAGTTCGCCAACATAGGCAATCTTACGAGGCCGAATTCCTTTGCCGATCCCACTCCCCTCCGCGATTCTCAGGTCGTAATCATTTTGAAGATTGAGCCAAAACTGCGCGGGCAGCCCGAAGTACTTTCCCAGGCGAATGGCAGTGTCGGCACTGATGGCGCGGTCTCCACGGACAACTTCATAGATCCCCGGAAAACTGAGGGACTTCGCCAGTTCATAAGCGCTAACGCCCATAGGCTCCATGAATTCGGTCTTAAGAATGTCTCCCGGGTGAACTGCAAAAACCTTCCTCGATTTAGGCATGACTGCTCCGCTTCCGAGTGTATTCGGAAATACAATAGGATTTCATTAGTCCTTCTAGATGCCCCTCTTCTGCGACGTCGCTCTCGCGGTCCCTCTCGACATGGCGTTCACCTATGCCGTCCCTCCCGGCATGGAGCCGGTCGTAGGCGGGCGTGTGCTCGTGCCCTTTCGCCAGCAGCGCATGTCGGGCATCGTAGTCGAGCTGCATGACCGCGCTCCCCAGGTCAAAACAAAAAAGGTAATCGAGGCGCTCGACCTCTCGCCGGTTCTCGACCAGCAACTCTTAAAACTAGGCCAGTGGATTGCCGACTACTATCTGGCGCCCCTCGGCGAAGTCTCCCGCACCATGCTGCCGCTCTCGGCGGAGTTCAAACGCACCATCACCTATCGCATCGCCGAAAAGGGCCAACTGGCACTCCATCTCGCGGCCATGGCCGGATCGTCGGCTCGATCGCAGCGCCCGCCGGACGAACAGATGCTCGAATTTCGCGTGCTCGACTATCTTGCGGAGCGCCAGGAAGGCGAGCGGGAGGAAAGCGTGCGCGAAGCCAGCCTGCGCGGCGCCACGCGAGTTTCAAAGGCTCTGCTCGCCGGCATGGTGCGCAAGAAGTGGATCGTGCGCGAGGATGTTTCGGCAGCGCGCGACGCGGCACGGACAATGAAAGTCGCGGTGTTGCTGGCGGCCGAAGAGAGTAGCGCCGGCGTCCCGCCGGCTGTCGCGGGGGCGCCCCGCCCGCGCGAGCGTCAACATTCTTCCAAGCTCAACGACAATCAGCGCGCGCTCATCGACGCCCTCGCCGCCGCCGGCGGACGCGTCCCCGTCGGAGACCTGCGCGGACTCGATATCCCCCGCACCACGCTGAGCACGCTAGTGCGCCGCGGCCTGATTGAACTAGTCGATGAGCCGCAGAGTTTTACGGGATCAAAGCTCAAGCCCCGCCGCTCCCCATTCGAATTTGAATTCAGCCCACCCCAAGAAGAAAGCCTCGCAAAAATTCTCGCAGCCGTAACTGCGCGCAAGTTCGCTGGCATGTTGCTCTTCGGCGTCACCGGCTCCGGCAAAACCGCGGTCTATCTAGCCGCCATGCGCGAAGTGCTCGAACAAGGACGCTCGTCAATTCTTCTGGTCCCCGAAATCGGCCTAACCCCCGCCATGGCCGCCGACCTGATCCAGGTCTTCGGCGATGAAGTCGCCATCCTGCACTCCGGCCTCTCGCACGACGAGCGCGCCGAGCAGTGGCATCGCATCAAGCGCGGAGAAGCTCGCGTGGTAGTCGGCACGCGCTCCGCGGTCTTCGCGCCCGTCAGCGATCTAGCGCTTCTAATCGTCGACGAAGAGCAGGACTCGTCCTATAAGCAGGAAGAAACGCCGCGCTACCACGCGCGGGATGTCGCAGTGATGCGCGCGAAGATGGCCGGAGCCGTCGTAGTGCTAGGCTCCGCAACCCCATCGCTCGAGTCCTATTACAACGCCAAGAAGCATAAGTATGCGCTCCTCGAACTTCCCGACCGCGTGGAACAGCGCCCGCTGCCCGAAGTAGAAATTCTCGACATGCGGCAGGAGTTTCAAGAAACCGGCAAGGAGCAGGTAATCTCCCGCAAGCTAGCCGAAGAAATCCGTGAGCGTCTCGAAAGAAAAGAGCAGGTCATGGTGCTGCTCAACCGCCGCGGCTACTCACCGGTGGCCCTCTGCCGCGCCTGCGGTCAAGCGATGCAATGCAAAAACTGCGCCGTTTCCATGACCCACCACAAACGCGAACACAAAATGGAGTGCCACTATTGCGGATTCATCGCTCCGGTTCCGAAAAAATGCGCAGAGTGCGGCAGCGAGTACGTCTATTTCGTCGGCACCGGCTCGGAGAAATTAGAGGAATTGCTGCACGGCATGTTCCCGCAAGCACGCATCGGGCGCCTCGACCGTGACACCGTGCGTGGCCGTGAAGATTTCGAGCGCGCTCTAAACGCACTCAACGAAGGCGAACTGGACATTTTGGTCGGCACGCAGATGATCGCCAAGGGTCACGACGTGCACGGCGTAACATTGGTCGGCGTAGTTGGAGCCGATACAGCCCTCGGCCTGCCCGATTTTCGCGCCGCCGAAAGAACGTTCCAGCTTTTGACTCAAGTAGCAGGCCGCGCCGGTCGCGGCAACTCCCCGGGCAAGGTCGTGCTGCAAACTTATTTTCCCGATCACTACGCGGTGCAATTCGCGGCGCACCACGATTTCGCCGGCTTCTACGACAAGGAACTCCAGTTCCGCAGCTGGATGCACTACCCGCCCTACAGCGCAATCGCGAACGTAATCGTCCGCAGCGAGAAACTCGACGAAGCGCTCGCATGGTCGGGCGAGCTCGGCCGCTGGTTTGAAAAGACGCGTCACGAAGGCATTCGCGTACTCGGGCCGGCAACCGCGCCGATCACACGATTGAAGCGCGACTATCGCTATCATTTCATTCTGAAATCGCCGAGCCGCGAGAAGATGAACGCGCTGCTGCGCGCCATGCTCGCGGAAGCCGCCGCGCGCAAGATTCCGCGCACGCAGATTATTGTGGACGTGGATGCGGTGTGGTTGATGTAAGTGAACCGCGAGCAGTCTTGAGACTTCGCAGCCTTATTCCGACCCAGCAGTCAGTGTAGGCGGAACTTGTGCCGAATATCCTCCCGCAACTGTTGATAATCTTCGCGTACTTCGTCGCGAAACTTCTGCCAAGAATACGGCTCTACGTTATGCTGCACAAGTGGAACGCGTGTGAATGTCAGGAGCAGTATCAACAGCCCGCAAATAGCAATCCATCGGCGGCCTCCCGACACTGACGGATACCGCGGAACATTCGGATGTCTCCAGGTCAGCGCCAAAATCACTGCCCACAACAACCAGCCGTACCATAGGTATTTTCCCAGGGGGATGAGCGCCAGTACTGTCAGAACCGATGTCCACCAATGCAGCCGCGGAGAAATTGAGAAAACAATGTGCCCGCCGTCAAGTTGACCGCCAGGCAGCAGATTCAGAGACGTAGCAAACATTCCCACCCATGCCGCGACGGCGATTGGATGGAGGGCCAATGAAGAAAGCGGAGTTGCGATCCTCATTGCGTGCGCTGCGAGTCGGAAAATCCAGGGCAGGCCGAGTTCGATGTAACCGCCGTGGGGAGCGGGAATCGGCCGTGACCATTGCAGGCCCACTAATAGCGCGACGCACGCGGGAATGAATCCCGCAATCGGACCCGCAATTCCGATGTCGAAGAGTGCCGCGCGCGATGGAATGGGGCTCTTGATGCGGATGAAGGCGCCCATGGTCCCAATCAAGCTCGGAAACGGCACAAAAAACGGCGGCGTGGCATAAACGCGATAATGGCGCGCATAGAGATAATGCCCCATCTCATGCGAGAAAAGGATGAACATCAGCGTCAGCGAGAAGGGCACGCCAAGCAGCAGGTTCGCGGGCGCAGCGAGCGCCCACTCGATGGGAAAGACAGAGACTTCGGCATCGTCCGCAAGCGAGAACATCGGCTGGCGGTGCAGATAGTTGTACTCAAGGCCCGCACCGACGATGGTAGTGCTGAACAGGGTCAAAAGAAAAAACAAAACATACAGCCACCAGCGCGGCCGCGGCCGCTCGATCACCCACACCTCCTGCGGAGGCGCGTGCAGAGGCCCATCATGGGCGAGAACAGGAAAAGTCGGTGTGGGATCGGACATGGGAAAAACTAGGCCAGAGGTTAGATGTCAGATTGCAGAGGTAAAAGCCCAAGGGTTTCAAAATCTGCAATCTGACCTCTGCAATCTGCAATTGCAGCAGCCCGACTAGAAGATCGCACGAAGGCTCAGTCGATCGACTGCAACTCCTTGCCGGGTTTAAAGCGCACAGCCTTGCCGGGCGGAATCGAAACCTCTGCGCCGGTTCGCGGATTACGCCCGATGCCGGTCTTGCGCGGACGCACGTTGAACACGCCAAAGCCGCGCAGTTCGATGCGGTCGCCGGTCGAGAGCGCCTTCTTCATACTCTCAAACACGGTTTCGACGGCCAACTCCGCCTTCGTCTTAGTGATGCCCGTGCGGTTGACCACTTCGTTGATGATGTCGAGCTTAATCAAGGGTTGCCCCCGTCTCCCGAGGATTTGGTGATCTGCCTAGCAATCCTCAAGTTATTGATGCTATGGGAGATAGGTTTGATTGTCAACGGGGGGACCATTCTCGTAATATGACAGCACCAGCCGACAACATTTGCCATTGGTAATTTGTGATTGAGACCCCGCTCCCGATTCAGGTTTCGATCCCGCCGTAAAATTACCAATCACAAATTACCAATTTCAAAATTCCAAGGAGTTCCATGAGCATCAAGAGCGACCGCTGGATCCGCCGCATGGCGCAAGAGCACGACATGATTAATCCCTACTCGGAAAAGCAGGTGAGCCAGGGTGTGATTTCCTACGGCGTGTCGAGCTACGGATACGACCTCCGCGTCTCCGACGAATTCAAAATTTTCACCAACGTCAACAGCACCATCGTCGATCCCAAACACTTCGACGAACGCTCGTTCGTGACCATCACCGCCGACGTCGCCATCATTCCGCCCAATTCATTCGCGCTGGCGCGCTCGGTTGAATACTTCAAAATTCCGCGCGATGTGCTGACGGTGTGCGTCGGCAAATCCACCTATGCGCGCTGTGGCATCATCGTCAACGTCACGCCCTTTGAGCCCGAGTGGGAAGGCTTCGTCACGCTGGAGATCTCAAACACTACGCCGTTGCCGGCGAAAATCTACGCCAATGAAGGGCTATGCCAGATTCTCTTCTTCCAGTCGGATGAGGTCTGCGAGACCAGCTATAAGGATCGCAAGGGGAAGTATCAGTCGCAGAAGGGGATTGTGCTACCGAAGCTTTGAGAGTTGTCAGCTCCAGTCATCAGTTGGGCGTGCGTCTACCGCTTAGCGTCCGCCCGGCGATCCCTTTTATCGGCCTTCTCAGCGGCCTGCCCGACCACATCCGTGATGTCAAGCAGCGCGACCACCACGCCGTCAATCTTATTCTCCAGCGTGCGATATGGGGTGATGCGAAGTTTGTAGTACTTGCCGTCCCGCGCCCGCACCTGTTCATTGCGCATGCTCATGTCGCGCATTACATCCAGCATCCAGCGCTCCAGTTGCGGAATTTGCAGGTTCAGATGCAAATGCGAAAGCGACTTCCCCATGTCGTGACTGGAAAAACCAAACACGCGCTCCGCTTCCGGAGTGAAACGGCGAATGTGCAAATCCTCTCCCAGCATGATCATCGGAATGGTCGCGCTGTTGAGCAGATTGATTAAATCGTTGCTGAACTGCGCCAGTTGCTGGTTACGGTGCTGAATCTCCTCGTTCACCGTGTTCAGCTCTTCATTGGCCGATTCCAGCTCCTCTTTCGAAGTCTGCAACTCCTCGTTCGTGCTTTGCAGTTCCTCGTTGCCCGATTGAATCTCTTCGTTCGCCGACTGAAGTTCTTCGTTCGTCGCCTCTTGCGATTCGATGATCGATTGCAGATATTCCTTAGTGCTGGCGAGTTCCTGCTTCAGGCGCGCGATCATCACTTCTCTTGCGTCTGCCGCCTCCTTCGTCGATTGACGTGAGGCCGGTTTCGGCCCCGGGACGGGGTTCGCCAGCGCGGTCTCTTCGAACAGCACCAGAAAATGGCGCTGATCGCGCACCGGCGTACGAAATGGAATCACCTCCAACCGCACCGTTGCGTTCCCGTTTCCATTCTCCAGCACAATTCCCTCTTTCATCACGGGAATCGAATTCTTGCGGGCTCTTTCGAGCAGCGTGCGCAATTCGTACAGCAAGCCGGGGCGCGCCATCTTGAGCAGGTTGAGGCTGGCTCTGCCGGTCGGCAGCTCCAGGAAACGGCTGGTCTTCCCCCGGCTCTGCACGATCTCGAGGTCCTCCGTCACCACCACGGCCGAGGGAACGTATTTGCTCAACAAAAGACGGTCGGCCTCCCGCTGCACGTCGACCGGCGGCTTAGCCGGTTCCTCTTCCTTGGCTTCGTGAGTCTGTTTCTCCTGCGTTTTCTCGACGTGCTCCCCGATGGTCAGGCCGAACGTGACCGGAGACGGCACCGGTTTCTTCTGGTAAATCTTGCTCTTGCGGTCCACCAGATCAAAAATTTCGGCGCCCGACCCGATCAACCCTTCGCTGTTTCCTACCAGCAGGAAGCCGCCTTCTCTCAGCGCATAGTGAAAAATAGGAATGACTTTCTTCTGGAGAACGGAACTGAGATAGATCAAAACATTCCGGCAACTGATCAGATCCACGTGCGAGAAAGGTGGATCGCTGAACACATTTTGCCGCGCGAACACGCACAGGTCGCGGATCGATTTCGAAATCTGATAACCTCCCGGCGCTCGATGGAAAAAGCGGCGCAGCCGCACTTCCGAAACCTCGGCCGCTATGTTCTGTTTGTAAAAGCCGGCCCGCGCGCGCTGAATGGCGTTTTCGCTCAAATCGGTCCCGAAAATCTGGATCGGCAGGTCGACCCGCAATTCGGAAAGCACCTCGACCAGCGAAATTGCATGCGAATACGTTTCCTCGCCGGTCGCGCATCCGGGAACCCAGACCCGAATGGGTTCGGAGGAGGAGCGCTCCGCGATCACCTTCGGATAAACAACGTCGCGCAGGCTCTCGAACACCTCGGGATTGCGGAAAAAGCTGGTGACATTGATCAGCACATCCCGGTATAGCGCTTCCACCTCCTGGGCGTCGCTGCGCAGCAGCTTTACGTAGTCGCTGAGATCGCTCAACTGGTTAATGTTCATGCGGCGAAGAATTCGCCGTTGAATCGTGCCCACTTTGTAGTCGACGAAGTCGACTTTGCTGAAACTCTTCAGCAGCCGGAAGATCTCTTTCAACTGGCGTTCCTTGCCATCGAATGACTCGCCCGGCAGTTCCTGCTTTGACCGCTGGTGAAGGTGGATTAATTCCTGCGCAATGCCGTCGGGCGGAAGAACATGATCGACGACTCCGGCTTGCACGGCGCTGTTCGGCATGCCGTCATACTTTGCCGATTCGAGATTTTGCGCGAACGTGAGTCCGCCCTCATGCTTGATAGCGGAAAGACCAACCGTCCCGTCATTCGCCGTCCCCGATAGGATTACCCCAATTGCATTCGAAGTCTGGTCTTTGGCAAGCGAACAGAAAAAATTGTCGATGGGCATGTGATGTCCGGGCCCGGCTTCCCGCTTCACCAGGTGCAAAATGCCGCCCGTAATCGTCATCTCCCAATTGGGCGGCAGAACATAAACCGAGTTACACGCCACGCGCATGCCTTCCTCGGCCTGGAAAACCGGAAGACGAGTCGTTCGCGAGAGCAACTCCACCATCGCGCTTTCGTGCGTCGGATCGAGGTGTGGAATAAACACCAGAGCCAGGCCGGGTTCAGGCGGCAGCGCGCGCAGCAAATTACTGAAAGCTTCCAGGCCGCCGGCCGAGGCGCCGATGGCGACGATCGGAAAACTGGCAGGAGTGGCCTTTCCGGCGGAAGGTTTACCGCCACTCTGGGTGGCCGGAACCTGCCGCCGCCTCGCGCTTCGTTCCCTTTTTTTTGGTGCACCCGGCATGAACGCGCTCCGAAAATCGCGAACGGTATTGGCAGACAGTTTTCGAGGTGTTGAGTAAGCCCGGTCAATTGTATTCTAACGAGGACACCCTGGACGGTCCGTAGTGTGACCGACAGCCCGCAGGCAAGGCTACCGTTTTCTATGCCTGCGGGTAGTTTGCTTGGCGTTACTTGGCGCATCCCGACTCGATTTAGGTGTGCTACGGTTTGCCATAGTGGAATGAGGAGTGGCCCAGCTCCGTCCATATTGCCCTCTCCTAACTGCGAAATGTTCGCCACGGCAGTTCGGCGGACTGGGTCGTGGGCTGGGCCTGTAAAGCTTTGTTAATGAATAGAACATACGACTGGCAGCAGCCTTACGAGGCGGCTATTCTTGAAACTGACCGCTCTCGTCTGCCAAAATTGATCGCCGAGGCGCAGGCCGCGATCGACGCTCGCCTGGCAGCACTCCACTCCCTTTCCGAGGGCAAAGCCAATGGCGAAATGGATGGCGGAGCCGACGGCTTGTTTGAGGAAAAACAGGCTATTGCCGACGCGCAGGCGGGCATCCGAATCCTGATCAGAGAAATCAGCTAGTCTCGCTCCGCGACCTTCGCGTCGCATCTCTTACGCAGCATCCTTCACCAGCGATCGCACGCACCCGATAAGCTCCGTCAGCGGTCCCGACTTTATCACCACTTTGCTGATTCCGGCGGCCCGCGCCTCCTGCTCAAGATTGCTGGTCATGAAGGATGTAAACATGACCAGCGGAACCAATGGCATCAGCTTACTCAAAGCCCGCGCCGCATCAAGTCCGTTCATCACCGGCATTGAAAGATCGAGCACGATAAGATTCGGATGAATCTGCTGGGCCTTCTCGATTCCCTCTTTGCCATTCCCAGCTTCGCCGGAAACTTCCCATCCCGTTTGCGACTCAAAACAAGTTCGTAGCAGGTCCCGGACCAGAGAACTGTCGTCGACGATCAGGATGCGGGGCGGCATTGGGAACCCAAGCAAAGGAGCACGTCACAATCAGGCCAGGTAAACGCATCACAGCGCGGACTATTCAACCGTCGTCTGTTTCAGATACCGCCAGCGCGCAAGGGGTTGGACTTGGAACCGATAAATGACTAAGTAAGCGGGAGAGATCAAGACTGGCCGCATCATTGCGCCCTCGCCGTACATCATCCCACCAATCGTCTCTCTAACCACTCGGGTCTTCACTGTACCTCGGCAAATTCATTGCGCCGACTCGCGAAAGGGATTCGCCTTGGTAGTCAACCAGACACACGGTCTTGCGTGTGGAACAACGCCCGAAGAAGAACAATGAAGAAGAACAATCAAGATACGAAGCGCGCGCCGTTAATAATCAGGCAACTTACCTAACTACCGACTCACTCCGGCACGCTTCATTAGACACACTTCAGTAGAACAGATACTTTCTCCACTTATCGTCACTGTGTCCCATCAAACGCATGATATGACGCGACGTGTGAAGGTTGAAGGATCGGGGTTCGCGCATGGGCCGCATATTCGATTCGTGTGGAAGCTGATTGCCCTTCCGCCGATTGCAGGGATGGCAGCAGGCCACCAGATTCTCCCAGGTCGATAGGCCGCCGCGCGAGCGCGGGATGACGTGATCGAGCGTCAGCTCGCCCGAAGGCAGCGTGGTGCTGCAATACTGGCAGGTATTGCGGTCGCGCAGCAGGATGTTCTTGCGCGACAGAGCCCGCGACTGATGCGGGATTCGGCGGTATTCCAGCAGCCGGATCACCGAAGGCACGCGCATGGCGACCCGCGCCGCGTGGAGAAAATGTCCATTCTCTTCTTCCGTCATGGCGATGCCCTTGAGCACCAGCACAATGGCGCGGCGAGCGGCGCAAACATTGATGGGCTCGTAGGAAGCGTTCAACACCAGCACCGGCTGATGCAGCGCGTGGCCGTCATTCTCCAGATGAGCGCCGCCCGGCAGCATCGAAAGCGGCAGATGCGGCCGGTAACTTCCTCCGAAATTGTGCATGCGCAACGACATAATCTTTAACTCAAGCTCGCCGTCTCAAGCTCGCCACCTCAAACCCGCCATCTGACCTTCGCCGCAATCGCGACCCGTTCACTCTCCTCACCATTGTCGTCCTGACTCAGGCGCCCTGACAAATCTTCCGCGATCACCGGCGCGTCTGGAACTTTGAGCGTGCGCGCCACCGTTGCCACCCATACCCGCCCAGCGCCCGCCCGCCGAAGAACGCGCGCGCACTCGGAAGCAGTGGCTCCGGTCGTCAAGACGTCATCTACTAATAGGATGCTTCGCTTCAAGATGGGCGCTGGCTCGCGGACCGCAAAAGCATCCCGCAAATTCTCCCGCCGTTGACGGCGGCTCAGCCCGATCTGGCTTCCGGTATCGCGCGATCTCACCAGAACATCTGCACATAATTCAAACCGGGCTTCAAACTTGCCCCGGCGCGCCAGATGATCGAGCGCCGCGCGCGCAATTACTTCGGCCTGATTGAATCCACGCTCCGCCTTCTTCTTCCGATGCAAGGGCACCGGAACGACCGCGATCGTCCCGGACGGCAGCTCCGGCTCGAGCGCGGCGATTATATCCGCCAGCATGCGCCCCAAAACCGGCGCGATGGGTCGAACCTGGTCGAATCTCAAAAGATGTATCAGATCGCGGAGAGCGCCGTCATAACTGCCATAAGCCACCGCCCGATCGAACGGCGGATGAGCCTTTCGACACAGACGGCAGCGCGCCGACCCGGGATCGAGACCAGCCGGAAAGTCAGAAGCTTCTCCGCAGACGCCGCAGAAAGTTCCGGCCAGCGGCCGGGCCTCGTGCACGCAGTCTTCACAAACTGGAAGCTGGGAAATTTCAATCAGTGGGGTGCCACAAATGCGGCAATCGGCGGGAAAAAAAGTAAAGAAGAGACTGGCAGCAACGCGCTCTGCCCAGCTAGCGACCGGAGCGGTCGAAGCTGCGGGCTGGGCAGCCCGTATTCGAAACCCGGTACTGCTGAAGACGCCCTCCCGCACCCGGAATACGGCGCAGCCGCACCGGACGACAAGGCTAGTATATCCCCGGTCTCGGAGCTACGCAATGTGCGTCCGTTGTTGGCCGGTTGTTGGCCGAGATGCGCTCGCCGAATTTGTGGGCGCTCGCCCCTCGAGTGATGATTTTCGAGCCGCGACCAAATGGCAGGGTAAAACTCGCGGCTCCCAACTCGCGGCTCGAAGCTCTCTGGTGGGCCCGCCTGGATTCGAACCAGGAACCAACAGATTATGAGTCTGCTGCTCTAACCGTTGAGCTACGGGCCCGCTCCAAAACATTTTACAGATTAGCGCGCTCCCGTGACCTGTGACCCGTGACCGTTGACCTAGCTGGCCGGTGGCGGAATCGGAATCGTCGGAGTCACCGACGCCCCGCTATTGATCAGATCCTTCAATTCCTTGCTCGGCTTGAAGAACGGAATTTTCTTCGCCGGCACTTCGACGCGTTCACCCGTCTTCGGATTGCGCCCCACCCGCGGCTTGCGCTGCCGCGTCCGGAAGCTCCCAAAGCCGCGGATCTCGATCTTGTCGCCCACCCGCAGCGATCGCACCACGCTGTCAAAGATCGTCTCCACAATCACTTCGCTGTCCTTGCGGGTGAGTTCCGCCAGCCGGGAAACTTCTTCGATCAGATCCGCTTTTGTCATATGCTCCTCAGCTCCAATTCAGTTCTCTGTTCTCAGTTGTCGGTTCTCAATGGAAAAAATCTCACTGAGAACTGGAAACCGGAAACCGGAATTCCCTATAACCTTCTCAAATTTCAGGGGTTTCGCGCAAGTAGGGAGGCGGATACTGCGAATCGGAGGTGCTTTGGCAGAGAAGTTCGCAACTCTAGTTCTGCGTTCTCAGCATCAGCCGCAATCCAGGCTTTGGTTTGACTGATGACTGATGGCTAATGGCTGATGACTGACGACTGACGACTGACGACTGACGGCTACTTCCAAAGATAGTAAAACCCAACCTGCTGCTCCAAAAGCTTCTCCCGCGAAGGCAAATAGTCCGCAGCATCCCCAAACAAAATATCGATCAGCCCGCGCCGCCTTTCCCGCGGAGGCCAAACCAGCGCCGGTTCGCCGGAAATATTCACCGACCGCGCCGTATCTTTCACCGCGCCCTCAAAATCGGCCAGTTGATCCACCAGCTTCAAAGGCAGCGCCTGTTCCCCGGTCCACACCTTGCCATCGGCCAGCGCGCGAATGTCGTCAACTTTCTCATGCCGCCCATCCGCCACCGCCTGAATGAACTGCGTATGCATGTCGTCGATCAGCCCCTGAAAATACTTCTGCTCCGCCGGAGTCATCTCGCGCGTCGGGCTGCCCGTATCCTTGAACTCCCCAGCCTTCATCGTGATCGCGTGCAGCTTAGCCCACTTCAGTAGCTCGCCATAGTTGACCCACTCCGCAATCACGCCGATCGACCCAACGATGCTCCCCTTATCCGCATAAATTTTGTTGGTCGCCGACGCCACGTAATACGCGCCGCTCGCGCCTACGGTCTCAATCGAAGCCACAATGCGCTTCTTCTTCTCATCGCGAATGCGCTTGACCTCGCGATAAATCTCTTCCGAAGCAGCCACCCCGCCGCCCGGCGAATTCACATGAATAATGATTGCCTTGACCGAGTCGTTGTCCGCAAAATCCTTAAGTTGCTTGACCACCTGCTTGGGAGAGAGGATCACGCCATCAAGGTCGACCACCCCAATCTTCGGTCCAAATCCAGAGAACGCCTCGTCATCGCGCCCGCCGAAGCTGAAGTAAGCCAGCGTGATCACTGCCCCAACGAAAAACACAAACAGCCCGCCGCCCACCAAAACCCAAATCCAGATTCGCGAACGCCCTTCCGCCATAATGCGTAGAGTGTAGCACCGGGCGCCCACGGCAGAGGCGTGTTTGCAGAGTGTAGATTTCAGATTGCAGATTCAAAACCCTTACGCGACGTAAACGGCGCTAGATCGTCCCCGGCGCTACTTGGTTTCACCTCTGCACTCCAAAATCTAAAATCTACAATATTCCACGGCCGCCGCAATCTCCCGTAAACTCAACTCACATGCGCGATCCTATCGAACTCGAAGTCTTCAAAAACCTCTACCACTCCATCGCCGAGGAGATGGGCGCCGCGCTGCGCCGCACCTCCTTCTCGCCCAACATCAAAGAGCGCCGCGACTACTCCTGCGCCGTCTTCGACGCGCGCGGCCAGGTCATCGCCATGGGCGATCACATGCCGGTCCATCTAGGCTCGATGCCGATGTCAGTAGCCGCCGCCATTGAGCAATGCGCTCTCAACAATTCACCGCTTGAGCCCGGCGACGTAGTCATGCTGAACGACCCTTTTCGTGGAGGCACGCACCTCCCCGACATCACGATGGTCATGCCCGTCTATGTTCGTGGAGCGCGTGTCCCTGTAGGGCGGGCGCCCTCGGCCGCCGCTCGCCCTTCTGCAAATCGTTCCGCCACCGCGCCCGACTTCTACGTAGCCTCCCGCGCTCACCACGCCGATGTCGGAGGCACCTATCCCGGCTCCATGGGCCCCTGCCGCGAAATCTATCAGGAAGGCCTGCGCATCCCGCCAGTCAAAATCATGCGCGCCGGAAAAATCGTTCCCGACGTGCTAGCCCTCCTCCTTAATAATGTCCGTACTCCGGAGGAGCGCGAAGGCGATCTCGGAGCCCAGATCGCAGCCTGCCAAACCGGAGCCCAGCGCCTCGGCGAACTCTGCGCCCGCTACGGCCTGGCCCGCACAAAAAAAGCCGCCGCCGATCTCCTCGACTACTCGGAAGAATTGATGCGCGCCTTCCTCGCGACCATTCCTCCAGGCAAATATCGCGCCGAAGATTTCCTGGATGATGATGGCGTCGACCCAAAACCGGTCCGCATAGCCGTGACCATCAACGTCGCAAAAAAATCCCGTGTAGAGACGCGGCCCGCGTCTGGCAAACTCCCCGTGCTCCCCCGTGTACCCTGTGGTTCAAGCTTTTCGCCGGCGCAACCTCCGCCTCCCGTCACCGTCGACTTCACCGGCTCCGATCCCCAGGTCCAGGGCGCAATCAACGCCGTCGCAGCCATCACCTACTCCGCCTGCTTCTACGTTTTCCGCTGCCTGTTGCGCGAAGACGTCCCCGCAACTGCCGGGCTCATGCGTCCGATCCGCGTCATCGCGCCGCCCGGCACAGTCGTCAACGCCCGTCCTCCTGCCGCTGTGGCCGGCGGCAATGTTGAAACCTCGCAGCGCATCGTCGATGTCCTTCTCCGCGCACTCGCGATTGCCATCCCCGACCGCATCCCGGCCGCGGCCGCCGGAACCATGAACAACCTGACCATCGGCGGCCTTGATTTTGCCGGCCAACCCTTCGCCTACTACGAAACCATCGCCGGAGGCATGGGCGCGCGCCCCACCAAAGACGGCGTCTCCGGCGTCCATACTCACATGACGAATTCGCTCAACACGCCCGCTGAAGCGCTTGAAAATGCCTACCCAGTTCGCCTTCGCCAATACTCGCTGCGACCCAATAGCGGCGGCCTCGGCCTCCGCACCGGCGGCGACGGCATCGTCCGCGAAATAGAAGTCCTAACCGACGCGCAGGTCACCCTGCTGGCCGACCGCCGCGTCCGCGGCCCCTACGGACTCGCAGGCGGAAGCGACGGCGGCCCCGGCCGCACCATCATTATTCGCCACGACGGCCACGAAGAAGAACTCCCCCGCAAAACCAGCGTCCGCCTGCGCGCCGGAGAAAGAGTAAGAATCGAGTCTCCCGGCGGTGGCGGCTGGGGCAAAGCAACCCCTTGAAACCGCAAAGAACACAGAGTGGGCAAAGTGCGCAAAAGATTTTGGATTTCCTCCGTGCTCCTCTGTGTACTCTGTGGTCAAGATTTTGTTTGTCCGTCTTCTGCGCTCCGGCGGTAATGCCCTTCGACTAAAATCGTAAGAGGCCCCACGGAGCCCATAAAAATGAAACTTGCCCGTCCCGTACTTTTCGCCATAATCCTGGCCGCAGGCTTTTTCTACTTCACCACCCTCCGCCCCGGAACCTTCCACCCCGCCGGCTGGCTCAGCCGCCCCCAGCACGTCGAGATCACCGAAGCCGCCAGCGGCGAGTCGCTCGACGCCGAAGAGCAGAACAACATCAACGTCTATCGCAAGAACATCGACTCCGTCGTCAACATCACCTCCCGGGTCCAGGTCTTCGATTTCTTTTACGGCGTGACCGCTCAAGAGGGTCAAGGCTCCGGCTTCGTAATTGACAAAGATGGACACATCCTAACCAACTACCACGTCATCGAAGGCGCGCATGAAATCTGGGTCACTCTTCACGGCCGCGAAAAAAGGATCCGCGCCACCATCGTCGGCACCGACAAAGTTCATGACCTGGCTGTCATCCAGATCAAAACGCCCGATCTCCACCCCATGACGCTCGGCGACTCGTCCAACCTGCAAGTCGGCCAGATGGTCTATGCCATCGGCAATCCTTTTGGACTCAACGGCACGCTCACCCGCGGCATCGTCAGTTCAATCCGCGGCGTGCGCGAACCCGACGGCATGCAGATCGAAGATGCCATTCAGACTGACGCCGCCATCAATCCCGGCAACTCCGGAGGCCCACTCCTCAACTCGCACGGCGAAGTCATCGGCATCAACACCATGATCGCCTCGAACTCCGGCCAAAGCGCAGGCATTGGCTTCGCGATCCCGATCAACACGGCCAAAGCTGTCCTGAACGATCTCGTCACCATCGGCCGCGTGCGCCGCCCGGCGCTCGGCGTCCGCACCATTCCAATCGACGCCGAACTCGCCAGCGAACTCAACCTCTCCGCCGACTACGGACTCCTGATCGTCCAAGCCGTCCCGGGAGGCGCAGCCGATCGCGCCGGTCTGCAAGGCGGCAACGAGCGCGCCTACCTCGGCAACATGCCCATCATGATTGGAGGCGACCTGATCGTCGCCATCGACGGCAAGCAAGTACAAAGCCAGCAGGATCTGGCCGAAGTCATGAACCACCACCGCGCAGGCGACACCGTAAAAGTCACCGTCTACCGCGGCAAGAAGAAACTAGAAGTCAGCGTAGAGTTAGGCGAATCCCGCGACCAGGTGTAGGCCCCTGTAGGTTTCGTATACGGCATCGCCTTTGGAGGGTCCGGAAGAATCGTGTCGTATCAGGGCATCGCTTTAGCGATGCCGTAAAGCGTGCTGTCAATCGCCCCTCAGGGGCTGGGCCAGATGACCCGCAAACCCCACATCACCGTAATCGGCGCCGGTTCCTTCGGCGGGTGGACCGCTCTCTACCTCCAGCGCGGCGGAGCCCGCGTAACTCTCGTCGACTCCTGGGGCCCCGGCAACTCGCGCTCCTCCTCCGGCGGCGAGACCCGCGTAATCCGCGGCGCGTACGGCCCCGGCCAGCCCTACACCGCACTCGCTGCCCGCGCCATGCAGTTATGGAAAGAACACGAAGCACAATGGAGTCAGAAATTCTTCTTCCCCATCGGAGTCCTGTGGATGGTCGAAGGCGCAGGCGATTTCGAGCGCGGCTCCCTCCCACTCTTGAAGGACGCAGGAATTGGATTCGACGAACTCTCCACCAGCGAAATGTCCCGCCGCTGGCCGCAAATCAATTTCGAAAAAATTAGCTGGGGTATCTACGAACCGGCCAGCGGCTATCTGCTGGCGCGAGCTTCAGCCCGCGCAGTAGTTGAACAATTTGTAGCCGAGGGCGGCGAGTATCGCCAGTCGACGATCACGCCATCACCCGATCTCGATGCAGACGGCTTCGACTCCGCCCCGTGGACACAACTAGCTCTCTCCGACGGTTCCAGGCTCACCGCCGACCGCTACGTCTTCGCCTGCGGCCCATGGCTAGGCAAGCTTTTCCCGCAAACCATCGGCCCGTACTTCAAATCCACCAAGCAAGACGTATTCTTCTTCGGCACTCCCGCAGGCACTCCCGGAAACAACGCCCGCTACAACGAAGAGAACATCCCCGTCTGGGCCGATCATAGCGATCGCTTCATGTACGGCATCCCCGGCAACGAGGGTCGCGGCTTCAAGCTAGCCGACGACACGCGCGGCCCGCAATTCGACCCCACCTCCGGCGAACGCCTCATCACCGCCGATCGCCTGGCCGAAGCGCGCCGCTATCTCGCCTATCGTTTTCCCGGCATGAAGGATGCGCCCCTGGTGGAAGCCCGCGTCTGCCAATACGAAGACACCGCCGATCGCAACTTCATTATCGATCGCCACCCCGCGAAGCAAAATGTCTGGTTCGTAGGCGGCGGTTCAGGCCATGGCTTCAAGCACGGCCCCGCGCTCGGCGAGATGACAGCGAAACTCGTCCTGAAGGACGGCGATGCGATTGCCGATTACCGTCTGTCACGTTTTTCGGACCACAAAAACAAGCTGTAAATTCAGCGGTTTACGGCCCCCCACGCCGTCCCCAAAAACCCAGATCACTAGGGTCATCTCTCTCGATTACATTAGTTTCTTCTTAACCTTCCTTCTGCTTTCCCGGCTCTCCTCCGCCTGTTTCAATGAGGAGGTACGTTAGCTTCCCTACGAATCGCGCCCAGGGTTCGAGGGCAGAGGTCTGCTGTAAATGTCAACGCGCGCCCCATCGTGGAGGGAGATGAGCACCGTCCCGCGCGTCTTCATTGCCATTGTCGTGGTGTGCGGCCTGGCGGTGTTAACCTACGCCGCCGTCCTGCATGGCAAGAGTCAAAATCCAGTCAAGTTCTTCTGCTATCTCGTCATTGCCATCGCGGCCTCGCGCCTCAAGGTAAACCTGCCCGGCATCACGGGCACAATGTCAGTCAACTTCCTCTTCGTTTTGGCGGGCGTTCTTGAACTGAGCCTGGCCGAAACCATGGCCCTCGGCTGCGCGGCGGTCCTCGTGCAATGCATCACCGCTGAACGGCCGGTCCCAGTTCAGGTTGCGTTCAACGTCTGCTCGACCTCGCTGGCCATTGCATCCACTTTCTTCGTCTACCGCTATTCGCTCATCCACACCTCGGCGAACCCCTCCACCATGCTGTTCCTGTCGGCGTGCATTTACTTCATCACCAACACCCTGCCCATCGCCATCATAATTTCGCTCACCGAGCACCGCTCGCTGCGCAAGATCTGGTCGGAGTGCTATTTCTGGAGCTTTCCCTATTACCTCGTCGGCGCCGGCGTAGTCGGCATGATGAGCTGGATTCACAGCTTCTCCGACTGGCAAACATCGCTGCTCACTCTCCCGGTCGTCTATCTCATCTTCCGCTCCTATCGCCTCTACCTCGGAAAGCTGTCCGACGAAAAGCGCCACGTCGAAGAAATGGCCGACCTGCACATGCGCACGATCGAAGCCCTGGCGCTCGCGATCGAGGCCAAGGATCAAACCACCCACGACCACCTCCAGCGGGTGCGCGTCTACGCAGTCGAAGTCGGGAAAGATCTCAAAGTACCGGCCGAGGAAATGGAAGCCCTTCAGGCCGCGGCCCTGCTCCACGACATCGGCAAGCTGGCCATTCCCGAGCACATCGTCTCCAAGCCCGGACGTCTGACGCCCGAAGAGTTCGAGAAGATGAAGATTCACCCGACCGTAGGCGCCGAGATTCTCGAACGCGTGCAATTCCCTTACCCAGTCGTGCCCATCGTCCGCGCTCACCACGAAAAGTTCGACGGGTCCGGCTATCCGAATGGCCTCCGCGGCAAGCAGATTCCCATCGGCGCGCGCATTCTCGCGGCCGTCGATTTTCTCGATGCCCTGGCCTCCGACCGCCAATACCGGCGCGCCCTGCCCATGGATGAAGCCATGGCCAAGCTTGCCAAGGAGTCCGGCAAGTCATTCGATCCGCAAGTAGTCAGCGTCTTGCAGCGTCGCTACCTGGAACTGGAAAAACTGGTTCACGAGAAGACCGATAGCGCAATCAAGAATCGATTGTCGACCGAAGCAAAAAACAAAGACACAGATAAAGACAAAGACGACCAGTCGTCCGCCAAATCGGCAATTGAACCCGCAGCCGGATACGAAGGACAAGGCAAGCGCCAACCCACCGAGCGCAGTTTCCTCAGTTCGATCGCCGCCGCCCGCCAGGAAGCCCAGACTCTATTCGAGTTAAGTCAGGACTTGGGCGCATCGCTAAGCCTCGGCGAAACGCTCTCCGTATTTTCGGTGAAGCTGCGCCACGCCATGTCCTACGACGCGATCGCGATCTACGTTCGCCACGGAGACGAGTTAGTCCCCGAATATGTAAACGGCGACAACTTCCGCCTCTTCGCTTCACTGCGCATTCCCATGGGCCAGGGCCTGTCCGGCTGGGTCGCGCAAAACCTGAAGCCGATCCTCAACGGCAATCCCTCCGTCGAGCCAGGTTATTTGAACGATCCTTCGAAGTACAGCACGCTGACCTCGGCCCTGGCAGTGCCGCTCGAAGGCTTGCACGGCGTAGTCGGAGTAGTCGCCCTCTATCACGCCGAAAAGGATTTCTTCACCTCCGACCATCTCCGCATCCTGCTGGCAGTAAGTTCAAAGATGGCCATGGCCATCGAGAACGCGCTCAAATATGAGCAGGCGGAAACTTCGGCGGTCACCGATTATCTGACCGGCCTCCCCAACGCGCGCTCGCTCTTCCTGCAACTCGATCGCGAGATGGCGCGCTGCAAGCGCGATGGCACCTCTCTGACCGTCATGGTCAGCGACATGGACGGCTTCAAACAGATCAACGACCGTTTCGGCCACCTCGAAGGCAATCGCGTGCTCCGTCAATTCGCCAGCGCGCTCCGCGAAACCAGCCGCGAATACGATTACGTCGCCCGCATGGGCGGAGACGAATTCGTAGTGATCGCTCCCGGCCTCACACCCGAAGCGGCCTCCCGCAAAGCCGAACAGATGCGCGAACTCGCGCAACAAACCGGCCGCGAAGTGTGCAACGAAGAAATTCTGTCGCTTAGCGTCGGCAAGGCGGTCTATCCCGAGGATGGTCTCGACGCCGAGAAGCTTCTTTCCGAAGCCGACAAACGCATGTATCTGCAAAAGCAAGCCCAGCCCTCGCGCAGCAATCGCCGCCTCTACCCGCGCGTCCGTGCCCGCCTCACCACCGAGATCGAGATCGAAGACGCGGAACGCCCCGTACTTGGCATTCTCACCAATCTGAGCGCCGGCGGTTGCTATGTTGAAACCGGCGCGATGCTTCTTGCCGGCTCGAAACTGAAGCTGACCTTTTCAGTGGAGCAAATCGCAGTTGTGATTCACAGCGAAGTAGTCCGCATGGACATGGGCATAGGCGCCGCCATCAAGTTCATCGAGTCGAGCCATGAAGTCCGTGTCACCCTGCACCGCGCCCTCGAACATTTAGCCAGCCTGGAAGGTAAGACCGATCGCAAACTAGGCCAGAACGCGACCGCCGGCGCCTAGTTCTCGGAATTCCAGTGTGTGCGACGGCGCCCCATTCAAGCCTGATTTTGGCTTGAGCGGGGGCCTTTCCTCACGCCTGATTCGGCCTCATGCCATGGAGAAAGATTTTCATGCGCCGGGGCCAACTACGCCCACGCCGCAGAAGTTCTCGCCAGAGAATAGCTGACTTGGCATTTGAAAACTGGCGTACAGCCCAACCAGCCAGCCGCGGAGCGGCGTAAGAATGCAGCCCACGGCGCGAGCCTTGGGTAGGAAGTCGAACGTGACGAGGCCCCAGCGGGGCGAAAGAAAATGTGGAAGCCCGGCCCTTTGAGGCCCGCGTAACTCTCACAAAATCGCTAACAGCTTCAGCCCCGGTGCCAGCTCCCTCCCGCCGCATTCCAATTTCCGCGCCCCATCGTAAAACATGGCAACCTCCAACTCGACAAAACGCCGCGTCAACCCAATTCCAGAGTTGTCATCCCGAACGAAGTGAGGCCAGCTTAGTGCCGCTCGGATGAATGAAGTGTGTGCTGCCCTGCGGTTCTCTTTGGGGTGTGATTCGAACTATTGAATCCGCACGAGCAGTCCAGGTTCAATCGACGATAACGACATCAAAATCTTCCCCACCAAAGGGATCAGGTCCGCCAGCCGGCTTGACTTGGCGCGGAGCAAGATCACGGCGATATTGCGTCCCGTCAAATTCTGTTGAAACTCAATTCCCTGGTCAAGGGAGACAAACACCTGAAAGCCAGCACTCTCCGCCAGGGACAACAACTCTCCGTTTTTCTTGCCGGCCCATCCGGCCTCAGGCACAGTGAGGCAATCATGACCGGAGAGATGGTTCTTGAATTTTCTCGGAATGCACTCGTCCAGCAGGAGTTTCTTCACAGTTCGCTGACGACGAGTTCCTTCGCATGCTCGAGGGCGCTGACGGCGGCTTCGCGCTTCACGGTGGGAAAATCCTCAAGGAACTCGTCCAGAGTTTGTCCCCCTTCGAGGTAATCCAGCAAGGTCTGGAAGGGAACCCGAGTCCCGCTGAACACAGGGGTCCCTCCAAGAATATTGGGGTCTCTCACGATGATGCCGTTGGCCGACGCCATAGCAGGATTTCAGCTTGAGTTTACCCGAGCGAACTCAGAAAACCAACCCAGTCGAAGGAAGTGCCGCGGAACACCCGCCGGTTCCTCATTGAGGAAAGCTTCTCTTCGACGTAGAATGCCGGGCGAAGTAGTGCCTCCGATTTCTCCATCACCGATGTCTCGGATTTCTCCGATCCCCATTTGGGGAGCCAATTAAATTTTTCAAGCCAAACAATTCTTCGTCTGCCATAGCTGTCCTCGGCTGCGATCATTTCAGCCAGTGAACCTTCATTTCCCTTTCGAGCGGCTTGAATTCCAGGTCGCCGGTGACGAGTTCAGCCTTCTTTTCCTTCGCCAGAGCGGCGGCAAAGGCGTCGGCCAAACTCATTTTGAAACGCGCCTTGAAATCGGCCGCGATGTCGGCCAGCGCCCGGGTCGTGGAATGAAAATCAATGGGCAGTCCCTGAAGTACCTTCGCGGCTTCTGCCCACGCCTCCGCGCCATCTTTCTTCACAATGGAGTACTTCACCTCGGCGTAGTTCACATCGGTCATGAGGAGCGGGTTGTCCTTCTTACCGGCGGAAACGAGCATATCTTCCATCGTCTCCGCGCCCGGCTCGTCGCGGAAGTAGGCGATCAGTGCGAAGCTGTCGAGCACCTTAGCCGGCATTACGCTCCTCAAGTGCCCGTTCTTGCTTCTTGTGCTCGGCCCACTCCTCCGTCAGCGGTTTGCCTCCCGGCCTGCGCTTGAGGATGCCGCGCCCGCGCTTGATGAGCGCCGCTGTCATGGGTTTGAGAAGGATTCCCTCCGGTGTGGCTTGGACCACGGCCTTTGTCCCGTCCTCGATGTCGAATTGCTTGCGCAGGCGAAGCGGGATGACCACTTGCCCCTTCGTCGTGAACCATACGGTTTCGATCTTTTCAGTCATACTAATAGAAACAAGTATGGCTCACAATAGAAAGTCCGTCAATAATTAAACAGTAAGACCTTGTATGGCAGTAGGAACCGGCAGGACGGGTCACCCCAGGAATGCGGCGAGAAGCGGGAAGGGATGGACCAACAGGGTGCCCCGGGTCTCGCTTTTCGAGACCTGGGATTCCACGCCGCCTCGATCTTGGGATTTCGCCCTTAGTACATACCAATTTTGCTGCTCCCAAATTGGTGCCTATGCATGGCTTGTCAACTTGACAAAATCCAGCCGCAGAAACCCCATGAAACGCGGAAAGCGAAGCAACTAAAATGAGTAAGTCCTTTACTCCCGGATACTTCGCTGTAAGCGCCGCATTCTAAAGCCGCGCGCCGCAAATCCGGGCAGTGGGCTAACTTTTATCCCACTACCCAAATCCGCTGCCATGAACGAAACAACCAAGAAGTTACTGCTGCAAGTGGCCAACGTATGCGAGGAATTTTATTTTCAGAGTTGTGCCTATCAAGCCGTCTTGCAATCCCACGGGAGATCTGACTGGCGCAAACATGTGAGAGACGTTTTACGGGATTCCATGTCGCGCGCGAGTCCATCAGATATTTCAGCCTGTCTATACCAAAATCCAGACTGCTGAAGGACTGGAAGCGGAGCTTGATATTCTTCTTCGCAACCTGCCTCTAGGTGGCGAACCAAATTAAGCGATTCCATGCGTTCTCTTTTCAGTGGTAAAATTCTTCCCCATGGGAAAGCTTTGGGGTACATGGGTGCTTCTCTTCTGGCTTCCGTTCGCGTTGCTCGCTCTTGCCCTGAGTGGCTTGGAGCATTAAAACGTACTTGGATATCTCCCCGTTAATCCCATCGGTGGCCAGCAACACACTTTTATCCCACTACCCAAATCCGCGCTAGCCCCAGCATTCTCATAGGTCAAAAGGCAGATAACAGGAGGGTGGCAATAACCAGCCAGTAAACATCAATCCAACGAAAAACCCACGATATCGTGACTTTCACGGAGCCCCGAAAAGCAGATTTATTTTCGCCCTTCAGGTTTGCGTTTTGTTCGCTCGCTTGGCTCGGCACTGTACGTACAATAACAAATGTACACCGTGAAAAAACCTGGCCGAAGCCTACCCCTTGCCCCGCTCCACCACCATCGCCTTCCGCAGAGCCACATTGATCCGTGTCTGATACCCTCGCCCATCTCGTTGAAACCATTCCAGAACATCCGCATCCAGCCGCAAAGTAACCGGCTTCTTCATCGGCCGGTACATGCCCGCCAGATCCTCCGGCAGATACCGCGCCCGCCGCCGCTGTCCGGATCGCAATCCAGCCGCAGCCGCCAGTTTTACAATTTTCCCGCCTTTTTTCCGCTTCCCGCTAACCCGTTTCTTATGTTTCATCTGGACCTCACTGTAAGTACACATTCATACTAACATAAATGTCAACTGTTCCACGTGGAACACTCCGCCTGTTCCACAAGGAACGATCGAATCACCCCGCCAGCGCCCCATCGATAGCCCGCAACTCCTCCGCCTCAAACCTAAGATTCTTAAGGGCCGCCACGTTGTCATCCACCTGCGACACCTTACTAGTCCCCACCAGAGCGCTAGTAACCCGCGGATCGCGCAGCACCCAGGCCACCGCCATCTCCGCCAGAGTCTGTCCCCGCCGCCGGGCTATCTCATTCAAACCCCCTATCTTAGCGAGCATCTTGTCGTCGACGCTGCTCTTCTTAAGAAAGAAATCCCGAGCCGCCCGCGAGTCCCCAGGAATCCCCTTAAGATACCGATCCGATAGCAATCCCTGCGCCAGCGGACTAAAAACAATGCACCCAACCCCTTCTTTCTCAAGGACATCAAGCAACCCCCGCTCCGGGTCCCGAACCAACATCGAATACTTAGGCTGATGAATCAGACAAGGCGTCCCCAACTCCCGAAGAATTTTAACCGCCCGCGCAGTCTGCTCCGCGTTATAAGCCGAAATGCCCGCGTAGAGCGCCCGTCCAGACCGCACGGCTGTATTCAGTGCCCCCATAGACTCCTCCATAGGCGTCTCCGGGTCGGGCCGATGATGATAAAAGATGTCAACGTACTCAAGTCCCATGCGCTCAAGGCTTTGATCGAGGCTAGCCAGGAGATTTTTTCGTGATCCAAGGTTGCCGTAGGGCCCAGGCCACATATCCCAGCCGGCCTTGGTTGAGATGATCAGCTCATCCCGGTACGGCCGAAAGTCTTTCTTGAAAATCTGTCCAAAGTTCTCCTCCGCCGACCCGTAAGGCGGCCCGTAGTTATTGGCCAAATCAAAATGAGTGATCCCGAGATCGAAGGCCCGCCGCAGCATAGCCCGAGAGTTTTCAAAGACATCCACGCCGCCAAAGTTGTGCCAGAGCCCCAGCGAAATAGCCGGCAGCTTGATGCCGCTGCGCCCCGAGCGCCGATACTCCATGGAGTCATAACGATGACTGTCAGCAACGTACACGTTGGTCTCTCCTGAAGGTCGCAACTATTCTAATCCGACAGGCACTTTCAATCGTACTTCTCGTACCGGATGGAGGTGCGGTCGAACCCCAGGCTTTTGAGGAGTTCACGATTCGCCTTGACCATCTTGTCGAGGCCGCAGATGTAGGCATGCATCTCTTCGCCCTTGCGGCCGCTCACGATGTCTTTGACGTGCTCCTGCACATAGCCGCGCAGGCCGCGCCAGTCGGGGGTTGCGCGGCTTAGGGTGGGGAGGAAATGAAAGTTTGCGTGTTCCGCCGCGAGACCTCTGAACTCATCACGATAGTAAAGATCTTCTTCGGTGCGGGCACCAAACAGGAGCCATAGTTCTCTTCCCTGATGGCGCGCCGGATCGACGAGCAGCCAATGGAGCATGGAGCGGAACGGGGCAATGCCTGTACCGGTCGCGATAAAGATGGTGTCGCGCATGGGAGGATGCAAGATGAAACTTCCAAACGGGCCCTGGAAGCTGACCTCCGAACCTTCGGCAAGACTACAGAGATAGTTCGACATGAAGCCGTCCTGCACACGGTTGAGACAAAGCGCAATGTGTCCGTTCTCGGGCGGCGAGGCGATGGAGTAGGCGCGCGTGATTTCTTCGCCCTCCGGCGTTGTTGCTTTGATGGACAGCCACTGCCCGGGGACGAAGCCAAAGTGAGTTGCGCCGTCGACTTCGAATTCGAGGTCCCTGGTGAAATTGGAGAGCGCGACCGAGCGTACGAGCGTCGCGGCTTGCGTTTTGAATTGGGCCATCTGCTATCTAGATGACGTCAACTGGCGGATAGTCGCTTGCGCTACGGTCGAAGCGTTCAGCAATTTGAGATCTCCAACTGTCCGGCCCTATCGTTTTTCGCAATCGAAGTTTCGCGCAGGGCAAGAGTTTTGTCGCGAAAATCACGGAAAGGCGGCCCTTGGTATTTTCCTACTGGAATTCCGTATCCCGTTCAGAGTCTGAATCCCGACGGGAGCAACGGACTGGATTGGAGTTGCCTGCGCGGGGCCCCGCTGTCGTCCATTCTTGCCTTGGTTGAGAGATCCTGGTCGCAGGAGGTTCGCGAGGGGGTCCTGTTTTCTCTGGATATGACTATGGTAGGATGACTATAATCATAATGGGAGGAAGCTCGTGAAGAAGATGGCGGCAGGTGCGTTCAAGGTGCATTGCCTAAAGGTCATGGATGAAGTTCGGAAGAAGCGCGAGACGATCATAATAACGAAGCATGGTAAGCCGGTAGTGAAGATCGTCCCGGCGGACCAGGATAAAGACGAGATCTATGGCTTTCTCAAGGGCAAGGTGAAGATCGTAGGAGATGTTGTATCACCCATACTTACCCCAGAGGAGTGGGGAGACCTGTATTGATTCTTCTGGACACGCACGTCGTCCTTTGGCTGGTGTCAGAGCCGGAGCGACTTTCGAAGAACGCCAGGACCGCGATCGATGAGGCACGGCAGGGTGGGGAGGGTCTGGCAGTTTCGGGCTTTGCGCTGATAGAACTGGCCACGCTTTACGGCAAAGGGCGGATTCGTCTGGGAATGAGTCTGGAGTCATTCTTGTTGGAGGTGGAGGCACAGTTTGTAGTGTTGCCGATCAGCGCCCGCGCGTGCGCACGCACTCTCACCTTGCCCGCCAGTTATCCGAGGGATCCGGCGGATCGAGTGATCGGGGCGACGGCGCTGGTGGAGGGGATGGCACTGGTCACGGCCGATGCGGGGATTCGACGGGCGCGAGCCGTTCGGACGGTTTGGTGAGAGGGGCCGATTTTCCCTCAGCACGCGACCAAGAGATTGAACCACAGGGTACACGGGGTTCCACGGGGACGTCACTACTCCACCGTCACCGACTTTGCCAGATTCCTCGGTTGGTCCACATCGCAACCTCGTCTCACTGCTATGTGATAGGCAAGAAGTTGCAGCGGGACGATCTCCAGAATTGCCGACAGTTCCTCCGGCGCCGGTGGAACGTACAGGACGTGGTCGGCCTCTTCGGCGATTTCTTTGTCTCCCGTGGTCGCCAGCGCGATCACTATACCGGAGCGGGCTTTTACTTCTTTCAGGTTCGACATCGTTTTTTCGTAGCGCAGCATGGACTGCGAACTGTTCTCATCCCGCGTCGCAATAATTACAACGGGAAGATTCTCGTCGATCAGGGCATTCGGACCGTGCTTCATCTCTCCAGCCGGATAGCCTTCTGCGTGGATGTAGGAGATCTCCTTTAGTTTCAGCGCGCCTTCCAAAGCGATCGGGTAATGGATGCCTCGTCCCAAAAACAAAAAGTCCTGCGCGCGGACATATTTTTTTGCCAGCTCGTCGCAGGCCTCGTCGTGAGTAAGTATCTGCTCCAGCTTTCCCGGAATTTGAGTTAGTTCCTGAACTGCTTTCTTGGATTGCTCTTCGGTGATCGTGCCGCGGACTTGTGCTAAATAGAGAGCGAATAAATAAAGAGCGGTCAACTGACCCGTGAAGGCCTTGGTCGAGGCTACGCCGATCTCGGGGCCGGCGTGCGTGTAGATTGTTCCCGCGGCTTCGCGGGTGATCATCGAGCCGACGACGTTGCAGATGGCTAGCGTCTTGGAGCCTTTGCTTTTGGCTTCTCGCTGGGCTGCGATAGTGTCGGCGGTTTCTCCGGATTGCGAGATCAAGAGCGTGGTGGTTTCGGAATCGAGAATCGGATCGCGATAGCGCCACTCGCTGGCGTAGTCGACTTCGACCGGAACGCGGGCCAGCGTTTCGATCATGAACTTGCCGGCAAGGCCCGCGTGCCAACTAGTGCCGCAAGCGGCTATGTTGATCTTTTTTAGCGCGCGGAATTCAGCGTCGCTAACGTGCATTTCTTCCAAAAAAATTCTCCCGGTGTCCTGGGAGATGCGGCCCAGCGTTGTTTCCTGGACGGTGCGCGGCTGCTCGTAAATTTCTTTGAGCATGAAGTGCTTGAATCCGCCCTTTTCCGCCATGATCGGATCCCAGGTGATGCGCTGGACTTTGCGTTCCATGGGATGACCGTCGAAGTCGGTGACGCGAACTCCTAGCTCGGTGATGACAGCCAGGTCGCCGTCCGCCAGAAAGAAGAGATCCCGCGTGTGATCGAGGAGCGCCGGGACGTCGCTGGCTACGAAGTATTCATCTTTGCCAATGCCGATGACTACGGGTGGGCCGTTACGGGCAGCCACGATTTTTCTTGGATCATCGGTGGCGATCACGACCAGCGCGAACACTCCGGTTAATTCTTTGACGGCTTTGCGGACCGCCTCTTCGAGCAACGGGCGATGGCCATTGCCGGAGTTAACGTAATACTTTTCGATCAGGTGCGCGATGATCTCCGTGTCGGTTTCGGTGGTGAACTTGTGGCCTTCGGCGATTAACTTCTTTTTCAGCGAAAGATAGTTTTCTACGATGCCGTTGTGGACTACGACGATTTTGCCGGTGCAATCGCGGTGTGGGTGGGCGTTTTCTTCGGTGGGGCGTCCGTGCGTGGCCCATCTCGTGTGGCCGATGCCATAGGTTCCGTCGAGGGGCTTGAGGCGGATTACGTCTTCGAGATTGCGGAGCTTGCCTTCGGCGCGGCGGATTTGTAGGCCCTCGCCGTTGCCGGCTACGGCGATTCCGGCCGAATCGTAGCCGCGGTATTCGAGCTTGCGAAGGCCCTCGATGATGACGCCGACGACTGGCTTTTTACCTACGTATCCGACTATGCCGCACATGCGGAATTCTCCTTGATGATTTCGGGAGAGGAAGTGGCCCCTAAAGGGGCGTATGATTTCGTGCGTCCGGTAGCGCTAAAGCGATGTCCTGATACGTGGCCCTGGTCTTCCCTTATTCTTCGAGGGAAAAATGAAACTCCTCTATCACCGGGTTGGTCAGAACTTCACGCGCGATTTTTTCGACTTCGGCTTCGGCATCGGTTTTCGAAATGCCGGAGTTCAGCGTAATTTCGAAATATTTGCCTTGGCGAACCTCCTCGAGGCCCGTGTACCCGATTTTGCTGAGGGCTCCGTGGATGGTTTTGCCTTGCGGATCGAGAACGCTCTTTTTGAGGGAAACGTAGACTTGAGCTTTCATGCGCAAGTTGAATTATACGTCAGGCGGAGGCTTGCGCGGCTTCGGTTTTGCTTATGGAAGGTATACGAACGAACCATTCACTTCGGTGCAGGGGACGTTTCGTAAGACTATCAAAAGAAGAGAGTTGTTTATCGAGTTCGGCTAGGGATTGCTCCAGCATTTGACGACGCCCCGGGTGAGTTGCGCTGTCCAACTTGGTCGGCCAGGCGTTTGCGGGCCAGGAGGAGGCTGTCGCGCTGGCGGTTTCGTTTTTGCTCGGCCGCGGAGAGGCGAGGACGAAGGGCCCCGCGCTCCTCTAGAGCGTCGGCTTGCTGCTGTTCGATCGACTTACTCTCCCAACCGCGGGCCATGATGAAGTTACTCCGATTTCCAACTCGGATTGCCCATAATTCCGCTTATGGTAAATTACCAAACAAATCACTTGATTGCTTTCAGAAGAAGCATAAGATGTTACTTTCCAGGGCAAAGTTGTGCGCCTGGAAATGGCGACGCGGGCTGAGGGGGCTCCTGTTCCAGGAGTATCAGATCGGTTCCCATGAGACGGAACCGGCAACCGCGATCGTTATAGGTGAACCGCTCCAGGCGGCTTGGCACGCCGCATTCACGTCCCTGAACTGCTCAACATTTGAACGAAAGGCCCCGCGAAGGGGAGAGGCTCGCTCCGCATGCAGGGAGTTGCGCGCGAACCAGAGGGGAATTTGCGTCCCGAAGATGAAGGGACACTGGGCCAAAACAAAATGGCGATTGTCGGACGCTCCAGCGCCGAGATCCTGCTGGCCATGACGGATCTGGTTGTTGGTGGTGGGACGTTGCCTCGACTTTTTGAGGAATTGACTCCGCTGCTGCGGCAACTTACTCACTGCACGCTGGTGGAGTTCGCGGTATGCGATGCGGCACCGAAACTGCGTCGTCACTCATTTCTGGGAGTTGGGGACAGAAATGCGGTCCTGGGATGCGTCTTCGTCGCTATCGGCGGAATCGCCCAATGGATGGGTGTGGGAGCATCAGCAACCGGTGCAGATTCCGGATGTGGAGCGGGAGACGCGCTTTGTGGGAACGATGCAGGCGCTGCGGGAGCATGGTGTGCGCTCGTACATGGCCGTGCCCATGAGCAGCTCCCGGCGGCGCTACGGGGCGCTGGGAATCGGGCGCGCCGACGTGGAGGGCGAGAGTCCGGACACGCTGCTGTTGCTGGAGCGGGCGGCGCGATTGGTTGCGCTGGCGGTGGAAAATCACGAGATCCATGGTGAGTGGCAGAAGCAGCAGAACCGCCTGCAAAGCCTGGTCGAGATCGGGCGGGAAATTACCTCCACATTGGAATTTGACCAGCTTCTGCCCCTGGTGTTCGCCAAGATGCGGCAGATTACGAACTACGAATACGCCCGACTGGCGCTGCTGGAAGATGCGCGGACGCTGAAGATACGGTCGGTCGAACCGACGGAGAAAACGGCCGCGCGCGAGTGGAATCGCCTGCCGCTGGCAAGCACGATTTCAGCGCGCGCGATTGAGACCCGGAGCGTCACGTTGGTGAACGCAGCAGAGATGGATCGGTTCAGCACTACGGCGGTTACGGAGGTGGAGGAGCCGGGGATCCAGTCGGTGTGTTGCGTGCCGCTTTTGATGGGCAGCCGCGCCCTCGGGAGTGTGTTGCTGGGGGCGACCCGGGAAAACGCATTCAGCAGGGAGGATGCGGAGTATCTCCAGCAGGTGGCCCGGCAGATTGCTCCGGCGATTCACAACGCGAGTGCTTACCGGGAAGTGGCGCAGGCCAAGGACCGGCTGGCGCAGGAAAAACGTTATCTGGAAAATGAGCTTCTCGCGGAGCAGAAACCGGAGAGCATTGTGGGCAATAGTCCAGCGCTGAAGCGGGTGCTGGACTATGCGGCGATCGTGGCCAATACCGACGCTACCGTGCTGATCACGGGCGAGACTGGAACCGGAAAAGAGCGGATTGCGCGGGCCATTCACCTGATGAGTTCGCGCCGGGACCGAAGCTTTATCAAGCTGAATTGCGCGGCCATTCCGACCGGGCTTTTGGAGAGCGAGTTATTTGGGCACGAGAAAGGGGCGTTCACGGGCGCGGTGACGCAGAAAGTTGGACGGCTCGAACTGGCGGATCGGGGGACGCTGCTGCTGGATGAGATCGGGGAGATTCCGCTGGAGCTGCAGCCGAAGCTGCTGCGGGTGTTGCAGGACCAGGAGTTTGAGCGGCTGGGCGGGACGAAGACGATCCGGGTGGACGCGCGCGTGCTCGCGGCCAGCAATCGCGATCTGGCGCAGGCGGTGGAGGAGAAGGAGTTCCGCACGGATTTGTATTACCGGCTCAATGTGTTTCCACTGCACTTGCCATCGCTGCGGGAGCGGCGCGAGGACATTCCACTGCTGATTCGTTATTTCGTGGAGAAGAGCGCGGCACGGATGCGCAAGCGGATCACGATAATCCCGGATGAAGCGGTGGAAGTGATGATGCACTGGCGGTGGCCGGGAAATATTCGGGAGCTGGAGAATTTTATTGAGCGGTCGGTGATTTTGTCGGAGGGCGAACGGCTGCAGCCACCTCTGGCGGAGTTGCGCGAGGAAATGGGCAAGCGTCCGCCCGATTCGGAACGCACCTTGCGGGAGCGGGAGCGGGATCACATTGTGGATGTTCTGCGGGAGACGCGGGGCGTTTTGTCGGGAGTGAAGGGCGCGGCGGCGCGGCTGGGATTGAAGCGGACCACTCTGCAACACAAGATGCTGAAGCTGGGAATTTCGCGCGGGGACTATCTGGATTGAAGCGCGTCGTGCCCGCCTTTCGTCAGGCGCGCCCGTTACACGGCACCGTCAGAGGTGCAGTAATTCATAAGTGCGCGGTAAGTAACGAAGTAAACAATAGCTTGGGCAGATTGATAACCATGGCAACTTAAGTGCAGAAGAGAATTTTGCTCGTGGCCGCTTCCAGCATGTCGCGCAAACAAGTTGGCAGGCAAATTGTTTTCGAAACTACAGGAGTTGCCCTCATGGGCGTGCCTCGACGCTTCCACGCGCCAAACGATTGTCTGCACTGCACGCTGCGCCAGAACGGCGACTTTTGCCAGATGCCCGATCATCTTATGAGCGAGTTCAGTAAGATGGGGCGCATTACCTTCTACCGGGCAACGCCACCCTGCTCGCAGAAGGACAGATTCCCCGCGGCATCTCCATTGTTTGTTCCGGACGGACCAAGCTCTCGGTTCAGGCGCGCGACGGAAAAACGTCATCCTGAAGATCGCGGGAGACCGGGATGTGCTGGGGTTGAGCGCGATCGTATCCGGCCGGCCGTCTCCGATGACGGTTACGACGCTTGGATTCTGCCAGATCAAGTTCATTGAGCAGGATGACTTCCTGCGGCTGATTGCAACCGACAACCAAACGGCGATGGCGTGCGCCGCCATGCTGGCGCGCGAGGTTACCAGCACATTTGGAGACGTACACGATTTGCTGCTGGCCCGGAGTTCGACGGAGAAACTGGCCCGTCTGCTGCTTTCGTGGGTCGCGCGAGAGCCTCACAACCGCGACCTGCGGGTGGAATCGGAGTTCACGCACGAGGAGATCGCGCAGATGATCGGGTCATCGCGGGAGACGGTGACCCGATTGTTGAGCGACATGAAGCGCAAGGAGTTGATTCGGATCGAAGGCTCGATGCTGGTGATACCGAACCGCATCGCGCTGCAAGCGATCGCATGAGAGCGAATTCATGAGGAAGATTGATTGTCCCTCCCCTGGGCGGCCGGAGATGTCTTGCGGCTGCCCTTTTTTTATTTCCGTCAGAGAGCGCAACCACAAGGCACGCGAGCACGACGGACTTCTTGAGAACTCGTCTTCAGCAGTTCTAGAGGTTAAACAATTCCCGCAGGCGGCGGGTTTGGGCCCGGCTCACAGGAATTTCCGTCTGCTTTTTGTCGTCCATGCGGAGCTGGTACGAGCTTTTGAACCAGGGCACCACTTCGCGGATGTGATTCTTGTTGACGAGGAATGAGCGGTGGGCCCGCCAGAACAGGTTGGGATCGAGACTCTCGAAAAGCTCTTCGAGCGTGCGGCAGTTGGACTGGCCTTCCATTCCCATGTGCCCGCTGGTGGTGACGCTGATGACGCCGTCTTCGATGGTGGCAAAGCAAACGTCTTTCGGATCGGCGAGGAAAAGGCGGCCCGCGGCCTTGATGAGAATTTTTGCGGTCGAGGGCTTTTGCGACTCGAGCATCCGGACAAGCGTCTCAAGTTTTTCTACCGGGCCGCTTCCAGACGCGATTTTCGCGCGCGCCTTCTCGATCGATTGCGCGATGCGCTTCTTGTCGAAGGGCTTCAGGATGTAATCGACCGCGTTCACTTCGAACGCCTTGACCGCGTATTGATCAAAGGCGGTGGCAAAGACGATCTTTGGGAGCGGGATCTTGCGGTCGAGGAGCTTTTTGATGACTCCGAAACCGTCGAGCCCGGGCATTTGCACGTCGAGAAAGACAAGATCGGGACTGTGCTCGCGGATCAGGTTCACGCCTTCCAAGCCGTTTTTGCCCTGCGCGACTACATTTACGTCGGCGTGGCTGAGGAGGTAGGCGAGTTCGTCGCGCGCTAACTGCTCGTCGTCGACGATGACTGCTGACAGGGACATATAGAGATGGGATGCTGGCCGCTTGATTTGCGGCTTAAATAGAGTATAGCGGCCATCAGGAGGATGCAGCAATCTCGCATACCTGCGACGCCATGTAGTCAAGTCGGGTAAATGTTGACTCAAGAAAGTTACGATGGCTTTTGGGGTTCATCTCCGAAATCAAGACAATCCTCTGCTACGATGTTCCGAACGCTGACACATGGCAGCGGCCCAACAAGCCGTAGCAACAACTTCCAGGCCCCCATTGCCTGTGCTCACGATCGCGGAATCCCATCAGACTCCAATCACGTCAAAAACCAGAATTCCAGCCTTGGATGGAATACGCGGCGTGGCAATCCTGCTGGTCCTCCTCTGCCACGGCGTATTTCAAACTAATCCCTCGTCTCCAGCCCTCAAGCAAATACTCCGAGGGGAACCTGACATGGAGCGGCGTGGACTTGTTTTTCGTTCTTTCCGGCTTCCTGATTGGCGGAATTCTGCTCGATTCCAGGGAGTCTCCAAACTATTTCAAAACGTTTTATGTCAGACGAGCCTACCGCATCCTGCCCCTCTATGCGCTGACGTTAGCTCTATTTTCAATTCGTTTTTTACCATTTCATTGGATGCCGCGGTGGTTGGGCATTTTCTCCGAGGCGCGGATTCCGTGGGTCTCCTATGCAACTCTTACTCAAAATTTCTGGATGGCTATCTGCGGAACTTTCGGCGCCGGGACGATGGCGGCCACGTGGTCTTTGGCAGTGGAAGAACAGTTTTATCTGACAATTCCCTTTGTGATTCGCAGGATTAATCGCTCACGCCTGGCGTATGTTCTGCTGGCCATTGTTGCCGGCGCCCCTTTACTCCGTACGTTTATTCTACGGTTCCTTCGCTACGGGGATTTTGCCAACTACGTTCTCATGCCGAGTCGCGCAGATGCTTTATGTCTGGGAATTCTGGCAGCAATCATGGTGCGGTCTCCCTCCGGGTGGAAATGGCTGGCCGCGAACCGGTCTACGCTCTACGCGATCTCAGGTGCTCTCCTAGCTGGGCTGGGTTGGTTCACATACCGAGGTTATGGCACCGGCGACCGCCCGATCATCATCGTTGGCTATTCATGCCTTGCCCTCTTCTACACGTGTCTCCTGTTGATCGGTGTGACGAGTTCAAGCGGGCGTTTTCACCGATTGCTGTGCAGTGAATGGCTCATGCAACTCGGCACTCTTGCGTATTTCACCTACCTGTTCCATCTTCCATTGATGGAAGCCTGCAGGCGCGCACTCGGCGCGCGCTTTCCCTATTCCTCGACAGCAGTTCAGTTCGCTGGAGGAATCATCGGGATTACGGCTACTATCGTGCTCGCAACATTTTCCTGGAAATATTTCGAAAAACCCCTGCTGCGTAAAGGGCACGCTTACCGCTTCTGAATGAGCAGCGCAAATGGGGCTGAGGCGCTGGCACTCACCTCATGAGTGCCGTTTTATCGGTGGTTATCGAGTGATCAATCTGCGACGCTTTCGATAGCCAAGGGACTGAGGAGGTAGGCGAGTTCGTCGCGCGCTAACTGCTCGTCGTCGACGATGACTGCTGACAGGGACATAGAGAGAAGCGCACAACAATTTTCCGCCGCGCAGAACTGACCTCATGCCTTGTTGCCGCATCGGTCTGTACCGACTATAACGGCGGCGCGAAAGCGTGCGCAAGCCGGGCGCGGAGCCGTCGGAGTGACTTATGCGCGCTCGTTAGGTTTTATAAGATTGAGGTCGCTTGGAGTTCACCGCGAAAAAAATGTTCACGCCGCCGGTTGCCACCACGCCCAACACTTTGGTCCGTGGCGCTTCAGCCAACTTGGATCTGCTCCGGGCCATTGCGGTTCTATTGGTTCTCCTCAATCACCTGACTCGCCACTATCACTATGACCACTTCGATGGCGTCGGAATATTTGGCGTACTTCTATTCTTTGTTCACACCTCGTTGGTTCTCATGTATTCGATGCAAAGGAGCCGCCTTACCGGTCTAGCCCTCGTAAGGGACTTCTACATTCGTCGTTTCTTCCGTATTTATCCGTTGAGCATTCTTGCCGTCCTCACCGCCGTTGCGCTTCATCTGCATGCGGATGGCCGCGGTCTGGCGACAGGCATGCGCCCAGGCCCCCTCGAACTCATCTCCAACCTTCTCCTGATACAGAACCTAACCAATTCGAGTTCGATCGTGGGACCGCTTTGGTCGCTTCCCCTCGAAATCCAAATGTATTTATTTCTTCCCTTCATATTTCTTTGGAAAAAGCGCTCTGTGGGACTCCTGCTTCTGGCGTGGCTCGTGTGCGGAGCGCTCGGCCACTTTCAGCAGACCATTCCCGCGCTCGCCTGGTTCACCCTCCTGCTTTATGTCCCAAACTTCCTGCCTGGTATCATTGCCTTCACTCTGCCGGAAAAGCGCATCTTGCCCTCCTATCTCTGGCCGGTGTTCATCCTCGCGCTGACAGCTTTGTTTTTCTTTTTTCCGTCTCGACGGCTGGGTGGCATTGCATGCCTTCTCCTCGGCTCCGGCATCCCATTTTTCAAGGAGATCACATTCAGGCCTTTGAAATTTGTGGCCAATCGTCTCGCTACCTATTCTTACGGAATCTATCTTGGTCACTCTTTTTTCATCTGGTGGGCTCTTACAGAACACTCCAGCTGGATTCTCTTTTGGCTGCTGTGGCTCATCGTCCCCTTCGCGCTTTACCACGCCTTTGAACATCCTGCTCTTGCGATCGGCAAAAGGATCGCCGAGAGAATGTCAGTTCCGCGACAGCCAATTCTCGTCCCAGAACCGCAACGCGCCGTGGGCACGGGCTAGGCCTGATTGGGCCCCTGAAATCGCTTCGAAGCTCGCAGGCCGTAGGCGGATGACAAACTTATACGTGGGAGGATGAGGGCGGCTGGGACGCCGGCACTGCAGTTGAGCGTTACGGTCGAGTGGTTGTTAGACGCTTTCAATGGCCAGCGCCATGCCCATGCCTCCGCTAACGCAGAGCGTGGCCAGTCCGCGGCGGACTTTGCGGCGCAGCATTTCGTGGAGGAGTGTGACGGTGATGCGCGTGCCGGTGCAGCCGATCGGGTGACCTAGAGCGATCGATCCGCCGTTGACGTTGAGGCGGTCGCGGTCGAAGTGAAGTTCGCGGTCGCAGGCGATGACTTGGGCGGCGAAGGCCTCGTTAAGCTCGACGAGATCGAAGTCTGAGAGTTTGAGGCCATGCTTCTGCTCGAGCTTGCGGATCGCAGGAACAGGGCCGATGCCCATGATGCGCGGGTCGACTCCGGCGGATGTGACTGCGACGATGCGCGCCAGCGGCGTGAGACTATTTTGCGTGACGAACTTCTCGCTGGCCAGCACTACGGCGGCCGCGCCGTCGGTGATACCGGAGGAATTGGCGGCCGTAATGGTGCCGGTTTTTGAAAAGACGGGCGCGAGCTTGGCCATCTTTTCCGGGGTCGCGTCGGGAAAGAGATGTTCGTCGCGCGCAAAAATCGTTGAGCCTTTTTTGCCTTCAATCGTGACCGGTACGATCTCCGCGTCGAAGCGTCCGGCGGACTGAGCCGCCGCGGCGCGTTGCTGCGAGGTCAGAGCGAATTGATCCTGCTCTTCACGGGAAATCTTGTATTGTTCGGCTAGAATTTCGGCGGTCTCTCCCATCACCATCTTCGCCATCGGACAGAAGAAGCCGTCGCGGTACATGCCGTCGACGAGATCCTGATTGCCCAGTCGGTAACCCCAGCGCGCGCCGTCCAGATAGTAGGGCACGCGCGACATGGACTCGGTACCCCCGGCGAGGACGCATTCGAGATTGCCGGTGGCGATTTCGTTATAGCCGAGCGCGATCGACTTGATGCCTGAGGCGCAGGCCTTGTTGACCGTGTAGGCTGGAACTTCCTGCGGCACGCCGCTGCGAATGGAAATCTGGCGCGCGGGATTCGGGCCTCCACCAGCCTGACGGGCGTTGCCGAAAATCGTCTCTTCGATTTGTTGCGCCTCGATGTTGGCGCGCTCGATGGCGGCTTTGGCGGCGACCGTGCCCATGTCGGCGGCGGTTTTCGCGGCGAGTGACCCTCCGAATTTGCCGATCGGCGTGCGCGCGGCGGAAAGAATGTAGACGGAATTCACGGTTCTTGGATGATTCAAGTCTAGCATCTCGTCGAATTTTGTTCCGGAGTCAAAAAGGCGGGAACCACAGAGGACACAGAGGAGCACGGAGGAACGCTTCTTGATGCTCATGGCGCGATACACTGATTGGTCCGCGTTTGAATTCCGCTTGGCGACAAGACGCGGCAGGCCGCGTCTCTACTTATGAATATTCTCTACGGGATCAATACCGTCACCGAGGCGCTCAAGGCGCGCGGGCGGTCCTTTACCTGGATCGCCGTGGCCAAGGAGCGGAAAGATATCCGCCTTCAGCGGGTGATCGACGAATGCCGCAAGATTGGCGTGCCGGTACGCTTCGTCTCGCGCACGGAGCTTGACGAGCTTGCTGGAAACGCGGCGCATCAGGGCTTGGTCGCCGCAACTTCGGCGAAGCAGTACAGCGATCTGGACGATCTGGTGGGAGCGCGACGCGGCGAGCATTCGCTGATCGTGGTGCTCGACGGCGTAGAGGATCCGCACAATTTGGGAGCGATCTTGCGCACCGCGGACGCAGCCGGGGCGGACGGCGTCATCATTCCGGAACGGCGATCGGCTTCGGTGACTGGAACCGTAGCAAAAGTTTCGGCGGGCGCCAGCGAGCATCTTCCGATCACCAAGGTCACGAATATTTCGCGCACGCTCGAAGAATTGAAAGAGAAAGAATTGTGGATCGTGGGACTCGATGAGCGCGGCGAGCAGACTTACGATCAGGTCGATTACAAGATGCACTGCGCCGTGGTGCTCGGGGCCGAAGGCAAGGGCCTGCACGATCTGGTGCGTAGGCACTGCGATTTTCTGGTGTCGATTCCGATGCTGGGGCAGGTGCCGTCGCTGAATGTTTCGGTCGCGGCCGGGATTGTGCTGTACGAAGTCGTGCGCCAAAGACGGCTGGGCGCATCGAAACAATCATGAGATTACGCCGCAGAAATTCCTCTGTGTCCTCTGTGTCCTCTGTGGTTCAAGCTTTCTTGCCGCCGCCCTCGACCGCGAAGCATTCACCATCACAAAATACGATCTCGAGATTCGGCTTGGAGCCGGAGCAGCAGCGGCTAGGCGCGCGCGGCAAGATCACTCTGCGCAACGACTCGTCGCAGCCGCAAAAAGTTGTCGCGCTCCAGATTTCCTCTTCGCTCAACTGGCGGGCGATTCGAGCGGGGGACAAGGCGCTTCAGTTTGTCTCTCAACCGTTCACGTCCGATATCGATCACACCGGGTCGCTCTCGGAAGCCATCGTTACGCTGCCGGCTGGAGGTCAAGCCGAAAGATTCGGTGGAACTCGAAGTGGGCTACGAGGGCGTGATTCCGCTGGATGCCACGCGCCTGCTGCGCGTCGGCGTGCCGGAGGCGATCGCCAAACACACGAGTTGGGATCATATTGGCGCATCGTTTACGGCGGTGCGCGGCGCGGGATATGTGGCGTGGTATCCGATCACCACGGAGTCGGCGGATTTTTCCGAAGGCAATAGTTTGTTTGAGGTCACCGACCGCCTGAAGGCGCGCGAAGCGGGGAGCGAGTTCAGGCTCACGCTGACTTCGCAGGGAGCGGCGGAGACGACGGCGGTGCTCTTGTGCGGCGCGGAGGCGAGCAAGGCTGCTGGAGGTGGGAAGGCCGGAGCGCAATCGGGGCGCGAGATTCGCACGCAGTGCGATTGGAACCCTATTGGCACGGTGGCTCCGATGTTCGCGATGGCGGACTATGTGGAGCAGTCCAAGTCCTCCGCTGAAGCTGCTTAGTTTGCGCGGACACGAATCCGGCGCGGCGACATACTGTGGACGCACTCGATCCGGCGACGAAATTTGTGGCTGGGATGGTTTGGGAAGCCGAGCGCGCCAATTGCGATTGCGGATTTTGCCGATCCGCATGCGGCTCCCGTTTGAGAGCGGAACGTCTGCTGATGGTGTCGATGGAGGATGGGGACACGAAGCTGGCGGGAATCAATCTGGTGCATGAACTAGTGCATTCGGCGCTTCCGTCGCCGCGTCCGTGGGTGTATGAAGGGCTGGCGCACTTTGCGGAGGCAGCGTATCGCGAGCAGCAGGGTGGACGCTCGGCGGCGCTTGATCTCTTGAGGGCTCATCGCGCGGCCTTTCTCGATGCGGAGAAAGACGTGCCAGGTGGGTCGGACGAAGGATATCGGTCCGCCGCTCGCAACCACGTTTGACGAAATTTACTATCGCAGCAAGGCTGCGTACGTCTGGTGGATGCTGCGTGACATGATCGGCGACGATGCGCTGAAAGCCGCGATTGCGAAGTATCGGGCGGCCGACGATAAGGATCCGAAGTATGTGGAAGGCTTGGTCGAGGCGGCGTCGAAACGCGACTTGTCTTGGTTTTTTGAGGATTGGGTCTACCATGATCGCGGGTTGCCGGCTTTGCGCGTGCTGGCGGTGCATCCGTGGGAGGACGACAAGCCGGGCGGTGGAAAGCGCACTCAGATGGTCACGGTGACGATCGAGAACTCTGGCAACGTTGGGGCAGAGGTTCCATTCACTGTGAAGTGCGCGGGGAGCGAGGTTTCAAAGCGGCTGGAGGTTCGCGCGAAGAGCACGGCGACGATGCGCGTTGAACTGGCAGAGGCGCCGATTGAAGTGGTGGTGAATGATGGAAGCGTGCCGGAGCAGGATCTTGGGAATAATGTGTTCAAGATTTCCGCGGCGCCGGCGAAGCCGGAGTAGGCGACTATTGCAGAGGTCAGAGGTCAGATTGCAGAGGTATATCAAAGTCCTTAAAGAGCCGGCATCGGGGACAGAAGCGCATGAGAACCGCGTTTAGTTTTCACCTCTGCAATCTGACCTCTGCAATTTTTGCCGTTAGATTTCTTTTCGCAGGAGAGAAACTTTGTCCTACATCCAATTTCTGGGCGCGGCCGGCGTCGTGACCGGCTCCAAGCACCTTATCAGTACGACGGACGACGTGAATGACGCGGCCGGATTTCGCGTTCTCGTCGACTGCGGACTCTTTCAGGGACAGAAAGAATGGCGCGAGCGCAACTGGCGGGACACTCCGATTCCGGCCCGCCTGATTAATGCCGTCATCCTGACGCACGCCCACCTCGATCATTGCGGATGGATTCCTCGCCTGGTGAAGGAAGGATTTCGCGGCCCGATCTATGCCACGCAGGCAACCATTGATTTGTGTTCGGTGGTGCTATCCGATTCAGGGCACCTGCAGGAAGAGGACGCGGCGTTTTATAACAAGCGCGGCGCGTCGAAGCATCAGCCCGCGCTGCCTCTCTACACGCTCCAGGAGGCGCAGGACTGTTTGCGGTATTTCAAGCCCGTCCGAGGTTGGACAGACGATCCAACTGAATCCGCAGCTTTCATTTCGCTTCGTGCCTGCGGCGCACATTCTCGGTTCGTGCATGGCGGAGATTGCGCTGTCGTCCAGTGCGATGTCGGGCGCGACGACGACTGCGACGACGAACGCGCGGGCGCGCCGCCTGCTCTTTACCGGCGACATTGGGCGGGTACGCAACGGCACGATCGCGCCCGGAAAAGTCGTTCACTCCGGGCCGCAGGAGGGCGAAACGGCCGATGTGCTGGTGATGGAGTCGACTTACGGTAACCGCCAGCATCCGGATACCGACCCGCGGCCGCAACTTGCCAGCCTAATTCGCGATACGGTCACGCGCGGCGGCAGCATCATTGTCCCGGCGTTTGCCGTGGAGCGGACGCAGAAATTTATTTTCATGCTGAAAGAGATGATGGAGTCGGGCCAGATTCCGCGCGTGCCGGTGTATTGCGACAGCCCGATGGCGATCAAGGCGGTCGAGATTTTCCTAAAGCACTCGGAGGACTACACAGTAGCAAGTCGGCCGACTTGATCAAGAAATACGGCTCGCCGATGACGTGGCCCGGCTACACGTTTGCGCAGACTTCGGAGGAGTCGAAGAAAATTAACGACAGCAAATTTCCGTCCATCATTATTTCGTCGAGCGGGATGGTGACGGGCGGGCGAATTCTTCATCATCTGGCGCAGCGACTGCCGGACCCAAAGAATCTCGTGATCTTTATCGGCTTTCAGGCGCCGGGAACGCGGGGTGCGATCATCAAAGATGCGCGCGAAAGAGGTCAAGATCTTCGGCGAGTTCATTCCGATTCGCGCGCAGATCGCGGCGCTCGAGCAGTTCAGCGATCATGCCGATCCTCCGGAACTGCTGGAGTGGCTGCACACCTTCAAGAACCAGCCGGGCGTGACTTACTTAGTGCATGGCGAGCCGGCGGCTTCGTCGCAACTGCGCGACTTGATGAAGAAAGATTTGGGATGGAATGTGCAGGTGGCGGAGTATATGGAGCGGGTGGAAGTGAAGTAGCATTTGCTACGCATCCTCGAAGTTGGATTTCTGGCAATTCGTGCAATATCGAGCAGGTTTCACTAGATATTGCTATAACTCGGTGGAGACCCGGTTCAGCCTTAAAGGCCCGCAAATCTGATCAGCGCCTCCAGCCTTCACGCGCGGCGCGAGTCGATTGCCTCCGCCGCCAACGGCACTGCGTCGCGCAGGTGATCGGCTTTGCCGGCGGCAACCAGTGCGGCAGCTGCGTTGAGAAGGACGACATCGCGGCGCGCCGATTTTTTCCCTTCCAGTACTTCCCGAATCAGCTGGGCATTGAGCGCGGCGTCGCCGCCGGAGATGTCGTCCAGCGTCGCTCGCTCCAGCCCAAACTCTTCCGGCTCGACTTCATAAGTGTGAACCTGTCCTTCGCGGACTTCGCGCGATTCTCGTCGGGCCGCTGATGGTGATTTCGTCGAGTCCATCGCTGCCGTGAACTACCAGCGCGCGATGCAGTCCTAACATGCTGAGCGCTTCGGCTAGTTTTTCGACCAGATCGGAGGAGTAGACTCCGACCACCTGGCAGGTCGCGCGCGCCGGATTGGTCAGCGGACCTAGCAGATTGAAAACCGTGCGCAGACGCAGGTCGCGCCGGGCTGCCTGCACATATTTCATTGCCGAGTGCATGGCGGGCGCGAAGAGAAACGCGATGCCGACTTCTTCGAGGCAGGCGGCGATGCGAGCGGGCGGCAGGTCGATCTTCACGCCGAGCGCTTCCATCACATCGGCCGAACCGCATTTAGAAGTCACGCTGCGGTTGCCGTGCTTGGCTACGCGAACGCCGGCTCCGGCGACTACGAAGGCGGTTGCCGTCGAGATGTTGAAGGTGCCGCTGGTGTCGCCGCCGGTGCCACAGGTATCGACGAGCGCGTCGCGTCCGGTGCCGCTCGCGTCGAGGACTTGTTTCGGGTGAAGATCAAGCGGCGTGGCGGCGACGCGGATGGCCTCGGCGAATCCGACAATCTCCTCGACTGTTTCACCCTTCATGTGGAGGGCGACTAGCAGCGCGGCGATCTGCGCGTCGGTGCACTGGCCGGTGAGGACCTCGGTCATCACGGCGCGCGCCTCGTCGCGGAGTCAGCGACTGGCGATGATTCGCGATGCGATGCAGCGCGTCGAGGACCATACTTGGCAACCGGGCCGGCACCCAGCCGGAACTCCAAGCTACCGCACCTGGGAGTTCCTTTCAATCGCCGCTTTTTGGATCGCGTCGGCCCGCGACCGGAAGCGCTCGCGCCAACTCTCGGGCAGAGCCGTGACCTTGGCTGCTCGTTGCAGCAGTTCGAGGTCGAGCGAGGTGTAGGCGGCGAAGGTGTCAAAAATGCTTAACGTTGGTGTTTCGCTTTCCAGAAATTGAAACTCATCTCCCGCGCCGACCTCGCCTTCTTCGATGACCGAAAAATAATAACCGCTGCGCCCGCTGTGCAGAAATCGCTCGATCATGTCGTCCCGCTGAAACTTGGCGGCGAGTTTGAAGCATGGAAGCCGCGGAGTTTTCACCATCACCGTCGCCGCTCCCACCTGATAGCGGTCACCCACGCGCACTTCCCTTTCAAGCAGGCCTTCGGTCGTAAAGTTTTCACCAAATGCTCCCCACGAAAGAGCCTTCCCATCCAACTGTTCTTTCCAATACTCGTAGTGCTCGGAAGGATAGCCGTACACGGCCTTGTCCGGACCGCCATGTACGGAGAGGTCGGCCTGGCGGTCGCCGTCGAGGTTGGTACGGCGAAGCATCGACGCGGCCCGAAACTGGCTCTTTGAATATGCCAGTGCTGAAGCTTGGGCCCTTCCAGGAGAGCAGTCGCGGGCGACCCACGTTGAGGGAGACGATTTTCATCTGACGTATGAGACGACTTCGCGCTGCCCGGCGATGCAGATTACTTATTGCCCGCGCAGTGACTGCGCTCACGCCCGAGTGTGTCCTTCTGGCTTTGCCGATTACGCTGCCGTCTTATAAAATCATTAGTTTGCTGCACGTTGACTGACGCCGCAAGCAGGGCCCTCTCAAGTATTCATAACACAACGGTCGGTTCAGTTCTCGCAAGTGCGGACGACGAACGGCCAACGACGAGTGACAGTTTAAATCATTGGTTTGAACAATTATGAAAATTCATGAGTATCAGGCAAAAGCAATTCTGAAGAAGTATGGTGTCGCCGTGCCGCGGGGCTCAATGGCGACTTCGCGCGAAGAGGCGGAGCGGCGGCGAAAGAGTTGTTTGACGCGGGCGCGAGCGGCGTGGTGGTGAAGGCGCAGATTCATGCCGGCGGACGCGGCAAGGGCGGCGGCGTGAAGATTGCGAAATCGCTGGCCGAAGCGGGTGACTGGGCCGGCAAGATTCTGGGCATGAAGCTGGTCACGCACCAGACCGGGCCGGAAGGCCGCATTGTGCGCCGCCTGCTGATCGAAGAGACGCTGCCGATCGAGAAGGAACTCTATCTCGGAATTCTCGTCGACCGCGGCGAAGGCAAGCCGGTGTTTATGGCGTCGGCGGCGGGCGGCATGGACATTGAGCAGGTTGCCGCCGAGCGGCCCGAGGCGATCTTGAAGCAGTATGTCGATCCGGGCATGGGGCTCGAGCCGTTTCAGGCGCGGAAGATTGCGTTTGCGCTCGGGCTCAAGGGACCGCAGATCAACGCGGCGGTGCAGTTTTTGACCGGGCTTTATCGCGCATTTCTGGAAACCGACGCGTCGCTGGTGGAGATCAATCCTTTTGTCAGCTGCAGCGATGGGCGGCTGTTCGCGCTCGATGCGAAGGTGAACTTTGACGACAATGCGCTGTTCCGGCATGCCGACTTGCGCGAGCTGCGCGACATTACCGAAGAAGATCCGCTCGAGGTTGAGGCGTCGAAGTACAGCCTCAATTACATCAAGCTCGACGGCAACGTGGGCTGCATGGTCAATGGCGCCGGCCTCGCGATGGCGACCATGGACATCATCAAGTATGCGGGCGGCATGCCGGCGAACTTTCTGGATGTGGGCGGCGGCGCGAACTCCGAGCAGGTGGCGCACGCGTTTGAGATTTTGCTGAGCGACAAAAATGTGCGCGCCGTGCTGATCAATATTTTTGGCGGCATTCTGCGCGTGGATATGCTGGCGACCGGAGTGGTCGAAGCGGCGAAGAAGACGAATATTCAGCTGCCGGTCGTGCTGCGACTCGAAGGCACGAATGTTCGAGGAAGGCACGCAGGATTCTGCAGGAGTCGGGCTTGAATTTTGTGATCGCCCAGACCATGAAAGACGCGGCCGATAAAGTAGTGGCGGCGGCAAAGAGCGCATAGTAGAGTAGTGCAGGCGAGACGCTCTCGAACGCCGGCGGATCGTCGGCGCTACGGTCGAAAGTGCGGCGATCCTGCGCGGATCGCTGACGACCAGCGACCGACGACTGACGACGATTTTGGAAAGTGAGCAATTATGGCAATCCTGGCTGATAAACGAACTCGATTGATTGTGCAAGGTTTGACCGGGCGTGAAGGCACCTTTCACGCAAAGGCTTGCGCGGCTTATGGCACGCAGATTGTCGGCGGTGTAACCCCCGGCAAGGGCGGAACGACGCACGAAGGCTGGCCGATTTTCAACACCGTGCAGGAAGCGGTGGATAAGACCGGCGCCAACGCGACCGTGATTTTTGTTCCGCCGCCGTACGCGGCCGACGCGATCATGGAAGCCGCCGACGCGGAGATCGAATTGATCGTCTGCATCACGGAAGGCATTCCGACGCTCGACATGGTGCGCGCGTGGGAATTTTTGCAGAACCGGCGCTCGCGCCTGATCGGGCCGAACTGTCCGGGAATTATTTCTCCGGGCAAATGCAAGATCGGAATCATGCCGGGACACATTCACAAAGAAGGCAATGTCGGCATCGTGTCGCGCTCGGGCACGCTGACCTACGAGGCGGTGCATCAGCTCACGCAGCGCGGGATCGGGCAGTCGACCGCGATCGGCATTGGCGGTGATCCGATCATTGGCACGAATTTTGTCGATGCGCTGGAACTGTTCAATCGCGATCCGCAGACCGAAGCGGTGGTCATGATCGGCGAAATCGGCGGCAACGCCGAAGAGACTGCGGCGGAGTACGTCAAGATCGCATATGAAGAAGCCGGTCGTCGGATTCATTGCCGGACAGACGGCGCCTCCGGGACGGCGCATGGGCCACGCCGGTGCGATTATCTCCGGCGGCAAAGGCACGGCCGCCGAAAAGATTGCGGCGATGGAGAAGGCCGGCCTGAAGGTTGCGAAATCGCCCGCCGATATTGGGGAGACGCTGGCGGCCGCGATGGGAGCGAAAGTCGGCGCTTAGAGTCGCGCCACTGCCAGCAAAGAGCGTCTACGGCACGGGAACACACGGAAACCTGAGATCGTTTCTGAAGCGATCTCGAACGACTACGCCAACGATGACGACTGACAACTAACGACCAAGGACTGACGACTCAATCCATGAAAACACTGCAACGCACGCTCACCATCATCAAGCCCGACGCGGTAAAGAAAAACGCTGTCGGAGACATCATCGAGCAGTTCGAGAAGAACGGCTTCCACATCCTGGCCATGAAGATGCTGGAAATCTCTCAGCACCAGGCGGAGCAGTTCTATGCCGTCCATGCGAGCCGGCCGTTCTATCATTCGCTGACGCAATTCATGTCGAGCGGGCCGATCGTGGCGCTGGCGCTCGAAAAAGAAAATGCCATCGCCGATCTGCGCAAGCTGATGGGCGCGACCAACCCGGCCAACGCCGAAGAAGGCACGATCCGCAAAAAGTGGGCAAGCAACATCGAGCACAACGCGATTCACGGCTCGGACGCGGATGAAACGGCGCGCTTCGAGTTGAGCTTCTTTTTTGCGGGATACGAATTGGCGCAGTAAAGCAGTTCTCGGTTCCCAGTTCTCAGTAAGATCGAGCTGAGGGTTTTCTGAGAACTGAGACTGGAACTGAGAACTGAGAACTCAACAATGCCTCTCGTTCAAGTCACCATGCTGCAGGGCCGCACGGCCGATCAGAAACGGAAGATCGCAAAGCGCATTACCGATACGATGGTTGAAGAAGCGGCGCGAAGCGCGAAGCCATCGTCGTGACGTTTGTTGAGCTGTCGAAAGAAAGCTATGCTTCCGGCGGCGTGCTAATGGCGGATAAGACGTAAGGACAGTTCCCGGTCGCCAGATTTTCAGTCATGCATCGTGACTGCCGGCGTTTTCTGAGAACTGGGAACTGCAGATCGACCTACCCCAGCGGCTCGAACAAATGCCCTTCGGTCCGGTCGGCGACCTTGGGCAGATCTTTCTTTGCCATCTGCAGAAAGTGCGGCGCGGTGCGATGCGCTTCCAGCGCGGCATCGTCCTTGTACTGCTCGTAGATGAAGAACCGGCGCGGATCGGTCTTGTGCTTGTGCACCTGATACATGGCGCAGCCCGGTTCCTTGCGCGACTCGGCTTGGAGTTTTTCGAAGATTGCGGCTGTTTCGGACTCGCGTCCCGTCTTGGCCATCCAGGTTACCGCCAGCACTACCATCCGTCGCTCCGTTATCTGTTTTCACTGAATCATTGAGTCATTTGAATTAATCCCGACGCGTTCGCCCGGCTTTCAATGACTCAATGATTAAACGCTCAATGATTCAATTCGCTCGAGCCCCAACTTGCTCACAAACTCATCCACCAAAATCGTCTCCGCCCGATCCGGCCCCGTGGAAATCAAGCCTACTCGCGCTCCCGTTTCCTTTTCGATGAATGCCAAATACTCGCGCGCCGCCTTCGGCAATTCGTCGAACGTCTTCACCGTGTTCGTCGGAGTGGCCCAGCCCGGCATCTTGCGATAGATGCATTCAATCTTTTCGTAGCCGCACGCCTGCGCCGGCATCTCGTCGGTTTCTTTTCCGTCGATCTTATATCCCACGCACACCGGAATCTCCGTCAGGTGGTCGAGCACATCGAGCTTGGTGACCACCCACCAGGAAATTCCGTTAATCATGCCAGCGTATCGAAGTTGAGGCAAATCGAGCCAACCGGTGCGCCGCGGGCGTCCGGTGACGGCGCCGAATTCGTTGCCGCGTTTGCGCAGATCTTCGCCTTCGGGACCGTGCAGTTCGGTCGGGAACGGGCCGCCGCCGACGCGCGTGCAATAGGCTTTGGTGATGCCGATGACGGTGTCAATCGAAGTGGGCGGCACGCCAGTTCCGATGGCGGCGCCGCCGGAGGTAGCGCTCGACGAGGTCACGAACGGATAAGTTCCGTGGTCGATATCGAGCATCGTGCCCTGCGCGCCTTCGAATACAATCGATTTCCCTCCCGCCAGCGAGCGATTCAAAAACAGCGCGGTGTCGCGCACGAAAGGTGCCATCTTTTCCGCGGCCGAAGCATATTCGGCAAACATCTTGTCGGCATCAAGTGGATCGGAATTAAACAGCGCGTGCGCGATCATGTTCTTTTCGCGGCAGGCATTTTCAATGTGTGTGCGCAGCAGCGGCCGGTCGAGCAGGTCGGCGACGCGCAGCCCGCGGCGTCCCATCTTGTCTTCATAAGCGGGCCCAATGCCGCGCGAGGTCGTGCCAATCTTTACGCGGCCGGGAGCGTTCTCCGAGCCAAGTTCCATCATGCGGTGGTAAGGCAGAATCACCTGCGCGCGATTCGAGACGAAAAGATTGCCGTCGACTTTAACGCCGGCATCGCGCAGCGAAGCCACTTCCTTGAGAAACGCCATCGGGTCGAGCACCACGCCGTTGCCGATGACGCTCGTGCACTCGGGCCGAAGAATGCCTCCGGGCACGAGCTGCAGGATAAATTTCTTCCCGTTGATGATGACGGTGTGTCCGGCATTATGTCCGCCGGCGTAGCGCGCTACGATTTCAAAAGTCTGCGTGAGTACGTCGACAATTTTGCCTTTGCCTTCGTCGCCCCACTGCGCTCCAACGATGACCGCGGTTCTGCCTCGGTTCAATTTGTCTCCAGCCAATCCTGATTCCGTTTGAAATTGCGGCTGTCGTGCCGCCCCTGGGAAACTACTCACACACCAATTGCGCCGCGGACGATTGGTGTACCGGAAGACTGACTGAGATCAGCGGAGCACGGTGTATACGAATTAGAATACCGAATTCACCTGTGAAGGAGCAAACCGGAGCGCGCCAGTCGCAAGGCCGTCCTCGCCCTTAGCCGCATGCATCTCTCCCACGCGACAGCCGACCGAAGAGCGGCGTTATTATCGTCGCGCCTGAGACTTAGAGCCCGCTCAGGTTTGCATGCGGCGCGGGTTTTTCGAACCCTGCATAAAACCGAGCGTCTGAGTCGTAAAGTTCTTGAGGTTTGGAAAGACCGACTGTAGATTGGCGGACGGTACTCCGAACCACTGCGCCAGGGTCGCTCCGTACTGATCGAGCGGCGTGGTTGGAATCCAGCGGCCTTGATCGGTGGCATCATCGGGCCCGCCCAACGCCAGAGTCGGAAACGTGCCGTAGAAGTCTCCACCGGCCACAGCGCCGCCCATCACAAGGTGGTGGCTTCCCCAGGCATGGTCGCTGCCCGAGGTGCTGTCCGGCTGCAATGTCCGGGCAAAGTCTGACATCGTGTAGGTCAACACCTGCTGGGGAATGCCGATCTCAACCGTTGCCTGATAGAAGGCGTTCAGGGATTGGTCGAGATAGAGCAGGAGCTTATTCTGCGTGGCGATCTGAGAGCTGTGCGTGTCGAAGCCGCCGAGTGATACGAAGAAGATCTGGCGAGACAATCCGAGGGCAGAGCGCACCTGAATAATCTGGGCAACTTCCTTCAGTTGTGCAGCCAGCGGATTTTTGGGGAATTTCGTTTTTAGCGGAGCGCCCGCCGCCAGGGCCATCGCCAGGTTCTGAGCATTTTGAAGGGCGGTCGAGGTAGTGGTGTTGGCCGCTTGAATCAGCTTCAGTCCGTCGTTAAAGCTCAGCAGCGACTGGAAGGCTGACAAGCGGGCGTTGTCCGCCGGGGAGCCGGAATATCCCGTTAAGGAAAGCGTCGGGTCGCCGCTGGTTTGGAGCGGCTTGGCAACCAATCCCTGGGCAAATACGTTGACGCCGGCGAGAGAAATCAAGATCGGGAAGCCGCCGCCATAGATTGCCTGAATTTGATCGGCCACTAGACCTCCCCAGCCGACAGTGGGGGCGGTCGTGTATTGAAGCGTATCGGTCTGCATTTGAAGTTGCTGGTCGGCATGGGAGAAGAGACTCACAGGGACGGGGACCTGACCGTTCAGATACTGGTCACGGGTGGTGGGCTGCGGAAGCACGCCGGTATTTACCACGGCCGCGATTTGGCCTCCATTGAAAAGCGTTTGAATGTTGCTGCACTTGGGATGAAGGGCGAAGGGCAAACTTAGACTCTTAGGCTGAATCGGCAGCAGACTGCCCTGGCTCAGCGCCAGGTTGGCGCGGATTTGTGCGTAATTCGCATAGCCGGCCGTGTCGTACGGGATGATCATGTTGTTGGCATCGTTACCGCCAAACATGAAAATGCAGACCAGCGCTTTGTAGTCCGAACCCTGGGCATAAGCGCTCATTAGACCGAGCCGGTTTAGGCTGGAGGCCGCTATGCCGGCCGCTGCCGCCGTGCAGCAAGTAGTTCTCAGAAACCCGCGCCGCGTAATTCTAGCCATACACCCTCCGGAAGCCTCCGTTATCGGTGATTAGTGTTCCATCTGAAACTGGGACGAGGTTAAGACCAGATACAGCGCCGCCTGCGCCGCGGTCGTAGGGGTGGTAAACGCCCCGGATGAGAGCGTGCTGGAAAGCGTGCTGTACATATCGCTGGGCATCTGACCATGCATGAGGTTGGTGTTCACCAGGTTGAGCAGGTCAGTCACGCTTCCCGCCACGTTGACGTAAGGGGAAATGTCAATCGTCGTGCCGGAGCCGACGCTTCCGTAAATCAGGTCGTTGATGAAGTTGACGCGCGCGAATGTGGTGTTGGCATTCAGAATGTCGAACTCGGGGCCGAGCAGCCCTGTGCCCTGGACTTGAAAATCAGGTGGGTAGAAGTTGAAGACGCTCGGCGACAGAAATGGCGCCTGCAACATGCCGCTGCCGTAGTTGCTGAGGTTGACGCCGTTGGTGGTTGCATTGACCGCGCGCAGGGCGGTCATCATGTGAAGGAGCGGCTCACGCAGGTGTCCATCGGAGGGCTGCACCTGCGAGGGATCGTCGCCGCGGCGGGCCTCGGAGTCGAGAAGAATTTCCGAGATGACCGCCTGGAGGTTGCCCCGCACGCCTGTGCCATCGTCGTTGAAGACCTGGGAGCAACGCGAAACGTAAGCGGGATTGGGATTGCTGGTAACAAGTTTCTCGATCAACTGCTGGCAAATAAAGGGAGCAACGTTCGGATGAGTGAAAACATTCTGTAAACCGGAGTTGAGATCGGCGAGGATGTTGCCGCTGGGAGGAATCGTCATGCCGTTCAACAATTCCTTGGAACTCTTGCTGTAGTGCTTCTGGAAAGACAGCATGGGGCCGCTGTAATACGCACCGTCGAAGAAGTGCGCGGTCTTACCGGGCTGTGGCGGATACGTCCAGCCGGTAAACAGTTGACCAAAGCCGTCGATGGTGTCCTGGTCGTAGGTTGGGATCAAGTCGCCTTTTTGGTCGAGTATTGGGGTGCCGTCCTGATTCAGTTGGTACAGGCCAATCGTGAACAATTGCAGTAGTTCTCGCGCATAGTTCTCGTTGGGCCGGCAACGGGTGCTGCACCCATTGTTATTCGCCATGTTGAGGTACGAACCCATGGTGGGGCTCAGGGTGACATCGTCGATCAGGTTGAAGAAGTTGCCGAATGCATCGTTCTGCAGCATGTTCATCCACAATGAAAAGCCGGCGGGGCTCTTGACATTGGGGCCGACGCCCGAAACTACGATGATTTCCGAGAGCGCGAAAGATACTCGCTGACGAAGCTGGTCCTGCCCGTTCATGGCATTGACGAAGAACTGGTTCTGCACGAAGGATAAGTCGTCGCCCGGACCAGGAGTGGCATAAGTCGAGATAGGCGCAGTGAACTGTTGCTGCAAGTAAGTTGGTAAGTCGCCTTGCTGTACTTGCGCAATGGTCGCTGCCGTCGGCCCCCAGCTCGACTGCTCCAGAAAGCGGGCCGCAACCATGGCGCTGACCGGGCTGCCTTGCCGAGCGACCCGTTTGACTTGGTGGCTCGCCGAAGCCGAACTGGCAATCAATTCGCTGCTTGATAGCAACATCGCCACCAGGCACAGTGCAAGAATTTGAATAGAAACCGCAGGCAGGTGCGCTCTTTTCTTAATCATCGGCCACCCCAAACGGAGAGAGACGTTTAGCGCTCTAAGTTGAGCGAAATATGTGAACGTAAACCAGGGCCCAGCTTGGCAGTCTCCGGGCTCTCGGAAATGCCTTCGGAAATGCCTGGGGGGAAGACTGTGCGGCATCCGTAGGGTCTAAAACAGACCCCACTAGTTACACCACCGCGGTACAGATGTCAAGCACCCAGTAAAGACAACTGTCAGGCACTAAAGGCGACACGGAGGCTTTTGGCCCAGTACGGTATTGATTCCACTAGAACTTAGTAGCGAAAGCAGTCTTCTAGACGCCAATAGAAAACATTTCTAAAGCCGCCTTACTTCGACCTTCCGCCACTCGCCCTTGGTATTCTGATCTCGGTGCCGGAACTTCCTGAAGTTGAAACCATTGTGCGCGGCCTGGCGCGACGTGTCGTCGGAGACACGATCACGTCGGTCTGGATCGGTTCGCGCCCGCAGCCGCTGAAGTCTCCTGCAGCGGAGATCGCTCGGACTCTGGAGGCGGCGCGAATCGTCAGCGTGCGCCGCGCCGGCAAGCACATCCTCTTCGAATTGGAGCACGAAACGCGGGCGGGACGCCCCCGTAACCGCCGGCGGGACGCCAGCGCTACGACCAAAGCCGCGAAGCCGACGGCGCATTGGGTCGTCCACCTCGGCATGACCGGACGCCTGGTAGTTTGCGAGCCGGGCATCGAAGTCGCCAAGCACACGCATCTGATTGCCACCCTCGCTTCGGGACGCGAACTGCGTTTTATCGATCCGCGGATGTTCGGCAAACTAAGCGTTCATGCCGCGGGATTCGATCCGGGTGGAGTCGAGCCGCTGGAAGTGGGCGAAGAATCGTTCATCGCGCTCTTTCGCGGACGTAAGACTCCGATCAAGAGCGCGCTCTTGAATCAGAAGCTGTTGCGCGGCGTCGGAAATATTTATGCCGATGAATCTTTGTTCCGCGCCGGGATTCGTCCGCGAAGGCGAGCGTCGACGCTGACGCGCGCGCAACTCGGGAAGCTCTACGAATCGGTGCGCGAGGTTTTGCGCGAGGCGATCGCGCTTGGAGGTTCGTCGATTTCCGATTACGTGGATGCGGACGGTGAAGAGGGCTTTTTCCAATTGCAGCACCGCGTGTATGGACGCGAGGGCGAAGCGTGCCTCCTGTGCAAAACGCCGATCCGGCGAATCGTGCTGGTGGGCCGCAGCAGTCATTACTGCCCGAAGTGTCAGAAATAGAATCGAGGTTTCTGTTAAGCTTTGGCGCTCCTCTGTGCACCTCCGTGTACCCTGTGGTTAAAGGTTTTGGCCGGCACCTGATCGAACAATTGAGGCGGTTCATCGAATGAAAAATTTCGCAATCGGCGTTGACCTAGGCGGGACGAATTTGCGCATCGCCGCCGTGGACGATCAAGGAACTCTCGTTGAAAAAGTTACGCTCGGCACCAAGGTCTCTCTGGGGCGCGAGCACGTTCTCGACGACATGTGCGGCGCGATTGAGAACGTGCTCAACAAATATCGCGATTCCGCCACGCTGATGGGGATCGGCATCGGCGTCCCCGGCATCATCGACATGAAAACCGGAATGGTGCGCGAGTCGCCCAATTTGCCGGATTGGACGGATTATCCGGTGCGCGCTGAGATCGAGCAGCGCCTGAAGACAGTGGTGATTTTAGAGAATGACGCCAACGTCGCCGCGCTCGGGGAAAAATGGCTCGGCGCCGCCAAGGATTACGACGACATGGCGATGCTGACGCTCGGCACCGGAGTCGGCGGAGGCCTCGTTCTGCATGGCTCGATCTGGCATGGCATGAACGGAATGGCCGGCGAGTTTGGACACACGACGGTTGAGCCGGAAGGCCATCCCTGCGGGTGCGGCAATCGCGGATGCCTCGAGCAGTATGCGTCGGCCACCGCGATTGTGCGCATGGCGAAGGAGACGATTGCAGCCGACAGCAGCTCTGAGCTGGCGCGGGCAGCACACTCGGACGCGGAGTTCAGCGCCAAGTCGATTTACAACCTCGCGATTCAGGGCGACGAAGATGCGCGGCAAATCTACCGGCGTGTGGGTCGGTGTCTCGGCATTGTTCTCTCGTCGATGGTGAATTCACTGAACCTGCCGATGTATGTAATCGGCGGCGGAGTTTCGAGCGCGTGGGAGGCGTTTTCGCCGTCGATCTTTGAAGAGTTGCGCGAGCGCTCGATGGTGTATGCCGCGACAGCTCTGGCTGATCCACTGGCCAGCCACCATGGCGCTTCCGCGCATGTCGAGGCGATTCCGGGGAATAAGACGATCATCACGCGCGCGCTGCTTGGAAGCGATGCGGGATTGTACGGAGCCTCACGGCTGCCGATGATTCCCGCGGGGAAGAGATAAACCGATTGCAGAAGTTAGAAGTCAGATTGCAGAAGTAGTAACCAAACCGGCGCTACGGTCTGGATTTTCGGCGCTGCGGATTGTCCGGCCGCGGCTTCGCAGACTTCGATCGGGGTGGGAAGAATTTCGATCCGGCGGATTTTGATCTGTGTGCGACGACTTCCGGGCGCGATGCTAAGGCCCTTGAACCGGACGCCGCGGCCTTCAGCTTGGCTACTTCTTCGAGCGTCAGGCTGCGGAACTCTCCAGGCGGAACATCGAGCGACAACGGGCCATATTGCACGCGGCGGATTTTTTCCACGTGGTGTCCGACCTCTTCGAACATTTTGCGCACCTGGCGATTGCGGCCTTCGATAATCGTTACTTCAAGCCAGGGATTGTCGCCCTCTCGAATTAGTTTGATTTGCGCGGGGGCGGTGCGAACTCGGCGTCCGCCCTTTTCTGCGATAGATACACCGCGGCGCAATTTGTCGAGCTTCGTTTCGTCGGGGATGCCGGCGACTTTCACGACGTACTTTTTGGGAACGTGCGAAGCGGCTTTCATCAGCGCGTTGGCGAGCGCTCCGTCATTCATCAGAAGCAACAGGCCTTCGCTGGCCCAGTCCAGTCGGCCGACCGGATAGACGCGGCCTTTGACGGTCTTCACCAGATCCATCACGGTCGGCCGATGTTCAGGATCGCTGACTGTGGTCACGTAGCCTTTGGGCTTGTTGAGAACGATGTAGGAGAAACGTTCGGGCGCGTGTAGGAGTTTGCCGTCGACACGGATGTGGTCTTGCTCGGGATCGGCTTTGCTGCCGAGTTCGGTGACCGGCTGGCCGTTGACGAGCACGCGGCCGGCCGTGATTAGTTCTTCGGCCTTGCGGCGGGAGGCTACTCCGGCAGCGGCGATTATTTTTTGGAGACGCTCGGTGGGCATGATTACTTTTGCTCGGCGCCGGCTGGAGCTTCGGCGCGAGCGTCGTGGGCTTCGTTGTTTTGGTGGCTCTCATCTTCCGCAACGCGATTGGAGTGCTCGTCGATGCTGATCACATTGCTGCCTGACGCGTCTTCATGATCGGAGGTTGACGAGTCTTCTGCTTCTGCGCCTGCGCTCTCCCCCGGCGCGCTTTCAGCCTGCAGCAGGTCGCTCTGGAAGGACTCGGCCAGAAGCTTTTCGAATTCCTCCATGCTGGGCAGTTCGTGGATGTCTTTGAGGCCGAAGCGAAGAAGAAAATCCTTGCTGGTTTTGTAAAGAATCGGCCGGCCAATTACGGCCTTGCGCCCGGCGGTCGTGATGAGTTTGCGGTCGAGCAGAGTCGCGATCACGCCGCCGGAATCTACGCCGCGGATTTCGCTGATCTCCGGAACGGTGACCGGTTGCTTGTAGGCGATGACGGCTAGCGTTTCGAGCGCGGGCATTGACAGGCGCGATCGGTGACTTGAGGCTCTTGGCAAAGGCGCGCACGACATCATGCTGCTCGGGCTTGGTGGACATGCGATAGCCGCCGGCGATCTGGCGGATTTCGATGCCGTGAGCGGAGACGGAGTAGTCGGCGATCAGTTCTTCGATGGCGGCGCGAACGCGCGAGCGGATTTCGGCGGCGTCGATTTCCGGGGACTCGGCGAGGACCGCGTCCTTGACGAGCGGGATGATCTGGTCGAGCGTAATCGGGATTTCGGCCGCGTAGATGATGGCTTCGAGTTGGGGTTTGAGAGGCATAATCGTCGTTAGTCGTCGGTCGTTAGTCGTCCAGTATTCATCATCGCCCACGGCGGCACTGCCGGTTTGCTAACGACCGGCGACTGACGACCAACGACGTATTTCACTTCCAATCATCTCGCACTGCCGCTTGCTCCGTCATTACTTCTTCGAAGTGCGTGTGCTTGCGCACCAGAACTTCGCCGAACACGTGATCTTGCCTTACCTGGATTGCCTGGAGACGCACCAGTTCGAGCAGCGCCAGGAACATGCAGACTAACGTCTGGCCGCGACGGCATAGTGCGCAGCATTTGCTTCAGGCGAATCGGGCGGTCTTCCAGCGAGAGGCGGCGATGCAGATATTGGATCATCTGGCCGACCGTGACCGTCTCTTCGTCGACTTCGAGAATAGGGCGCGTGCGGGCGCGGTCGAGGATCTGCTGGAATGTTTTCACCAGGTCGATGACGTCGACGGCCATTTCGGGCTCGGTGCCCTCGGCGTCCATGAAGTGCTTTATCGCGGGATTGCTTAGAACCGCGTCTTCGATCTGCTGCTTCTGCTGGAGCATCTGCGCGGCGGACTTGAACTTTTCGTGCTCGAGCAGCCGATTGACCAGTTCGTTGCGCGGGTCTTCCTGGGCGTCGGCGGCGGCCAGCGGATCGCGCGGCAGCAGCATCTTCGACTTGATGTGAATCAGCACCGCCGCCATGTAGATGAACTCGCTGGCTACGTTGACGTCGAGTTCGCGGATGCGCTCGACATAGGTCAGGTATTGCGCCGTGATCTTCGCGATGGGGATGTCGTAGATATCGATGTCCTGCTTGCGGATCAGGTCGAGCAGCAGGTCGAGCGGGCCTTCGTAGATTTGACCGAGATCGACGGCGAAAGGGAAGTCGCTGTCTTTCTTTGTTGTGTGCCTTTGGTCGACGGCGATTGTCACCGGCTGCGGCTTGGGCAGCGTGCGTCGCTTCGACGGGTTGGGACAGATCGGTCACTTCGTTTTGGTCACTTCAACCTTCGGCGGCTCGTAATCGAGCGACATGCTCATGGCCTCGCGAACTTCGTTCATGGTCGCGCCGGCTGCTTCGCGGGCGCGGGCCGAGCCTGCTTCCAGAATATCCCAGGCGAGGCGCGGATTGTCTGCGTATTTTTTTCGGCGCTCCTGCATGGGGTTGAGAACCTCGACGAGCGCGTCGGCGGCCCAGCCCTTGCACTCAATACAGCCGATTCCGGCGGAGCGGCAGCCTTCGTTGACCTTGGCCATCGTTTCCTTGGCTGCTGAATATTTTGTGCAGATCGCCGACCGGGCAGAGGTCGGGATTGCCAGGATCGGTGCGGCGCACGCGGGCCGGATCGGTGACCATGGTCTTCAATTTCTGGCGGACGACCGGCTCGGGATCGGTGAGCATGATGGCATTGCCGTAGGACTTCGACATCTTGCGGCCGTCGGTGCCGGGCAGGCGGGAGTCGGGCGTGAGCAGCGGCTTTGGGCTCGGGGAAAACTTCTCCGCGTTTTGCGCCATAGAAAGCCGTTGAAGCGTCGCGCGATCTTCGCGCGTCAATTCGACGTGCGCCACCTGATCTTCGCCGACCGGGACGACAGTCGGCCTTGTAGATCAGAATGTCAGCCGATTGCAGCACCGGATAACCGAGGAATCCGTAGGTGCCCAGGTCTTTTTCTTTGATGTTTTCTTTCTGCTCTTTGTAGGTCGGCACGCGCTCCAGCCAGCCCAGCGGCGTGATCATCGAGAGCAGCAGATGCAACTCGGCGTGCGCCGGCACATGCGACTGGATGAACATCACGCACCGTTCCGGGATCAAGGCCGGCGGCCAGCCAGTCGAGCAGAACGTCGACCGAGTTTTCTTTTACGCGCGACGTGTCGGCGTAGTCGGTGGTCAGGGCGTGCCAGTCGGCGATGAAGAAGAAGCAGTCGTACTCGTCCTGCATGCGCACCCAGTTTTCGAGCGCGCCGACGTAGTTGCCGAGGTGCAGCTTGCCGGTCGAGCGCATTCCGCTTAGCACGCGTTTCTTGGAGGAGGAAGTTGTCATTCAGAATTTGCCCAGGATGAAGAGGTAGAAGTCTAACGAACGGACGAATCAGGCTGCTGAAGAGGCCTCGGCGCCAGGTACACCAGAGCCAGCAGCCCGAAGATAGCCGATGCGATCATAGACCATGCGCGCCGAATCGGGCAGGAAATGGCGAAGCACGTGGCTGCCGTCGAGCGGTGGAACCGGGATCAGGTTGAAGACTGCGAGAACGATGTTGATGATCATCAGCTCGTAGAACAGCATGCGCGACCGGAGTAAACGCGGAATTGGAAAGCTCGCCGGAATAGTCCGCCCTGCACGCCATCGATGATCGCCTGGCCCGGAGGCGGACGAGAGCGCGATGACCGCCTAGAACGCAGAAGCGCGCCAGTGGCGACGATGAAGTTGCTGACCGGGCCGGCGACCGAAGTGAGAATGTCGTCGAGCACCGGATTGCGAAAATTACGAGGATCGACGGGCGTGGGCTTGGCCCAGCCCAATCAACGGAAGTTCGACTGAGCGCCGCGACCAGCGGCAGAATGATGGTGCCGAACAGATCAATGTGGCGAATCGGATTCAGCGAGACGCGTCCCAACATCCGAGCCGTCGGATCTCCGCAGCGGGACGCGGTCCAGGCGTGCGCGGATTCGTGCACGCTGATGGCGAACAGAAACGCGATCATCTGGTAGAGGATCTCGACGTATTTCGGAGACATCGGCAGTGTTGATTCTAGCAAACGAGCTGGAAAAGCGATTGCAGATTGCAGAGGTCAGATTGCAGAAGTAAGGCTCGATTTGCGCGAAAGCGCTCTTACTTCTGCAATCTGCAATCTGACTTCTGCAATTGTTTTATTTATTGTCCGGCGCGAGCGGGCGAAACGATCAGAGCACTGGGGCTTCGTTTCTTCGCGTCGCCCTTATCGTGCTGGTAGGTCAGCGAGAGAGAGCCTTCGGCCGGGACTGTTGCGCCGGCTAGCTCTGCGGCCAGGCCTTGATAGGAACGGCCGACTTCATGATTTCCCTGCAGGGCCACCGGTGCGCCCTTGTCGATGGCGGGGCCGATGACCTGATAGTTGTTTGGGACTTTCCAGAGCACCTTGCAACTGGTGGCTTTTTCGACGTCCTCGTCGGTGAAGCCGGGAATCTTTTTGTAGCGGTTGAGGACGATGCGGAGACGATCGCGGCCGGCGCCCTCTTGAAGAAAAGTATTAATGCGTCCAGCGCTCCAGAGCGAGACTACATCGGTCTGCGCGACCAGCAGCACGGCGTTCGACAGATCGCAGATATTTTGGATGGTGGCGTCCATGCGGCCGGAGCAATCAAGCACCACAAAATGATATTGGCTGACAAGCAGATCGAAGAGGCGAGCCAGTTCGGCGGCGGTCGGAACCGCGGTGTTCGGTTGCTGCGCGCCGGCCAGCAGATGAAGTCCGTCGCGATAGGGCGTCATCAGCCCGTCGAGCAGCGAAAGATCCATGCGGTGCAGGTTTTGCAGCGCGTCAACGATGGTGAATTGCGGCCGCAAATTGAGTTGCAGGGCGGCGTGCCCGATGGGGGCGAAGTCGACCAGAACCACGCGGCCGTGAGCTTCCTGCAAGGCGACGGCGGTATTGACGGCGGTGGTAGTGGCTCCAGCTCCGCCTTTGGCATTGAGAAATGTGAAAACGCGCGCCTTGCTGGAACTCCGCTGAGCGCGGCTGAGCGAGGCGGTGAACGCGCGCGAAGGCTTCGATCAGGGCTTCGTGGCTGGCGGCGCGGTCGACAAACTCGCGGGCGCCGGCACGCATGGCGGAGACGATGGTGGTCGGCTGATTCATCTCGCCGACGGCAAAAATAGTGACGTCGGGAATGCTGGCGTGGATGAGTTCGATGGTGCGAATGGCGCGTTGCGGGTTGCGCGGATCGATATCGACCAGGATGACTTCGGCGCGCTGGTCCTGCAGTTGCCGCAGAATGGCGTCGCCCGGCCCGAGCGGGAAGCCGGTCTGGCTCATCACGGTGCGAGCCAGATGCGTGCTTTCGACACGGGTGTTCAGGATGACGGATTGTTCGCGGTCCTCGGTGAGGACGGCGACTGCGATTCCGTGCATGAGTCGATTCTCAGGGTTCAAGGTCATGTTACGAACTTCCCGCGTCGGAACCAAGTGACCTTCGTAATCGGCAATCGAAAGGAGCGTCGGAGTAGGCGCTGGCTCCGATAAACGCTAGAAGGCCGGACTGCTGGTTGCGGACAATTGTAAGGCAGAAGGCCGGGAATGTGAAGTCGGCGGAAATACAGAGATTTCAGCGGGAAACGGGACGCGGGATTTCTGAGGGTGGCGGAACGGAGACGCGCACCACATGGGAAATAGGCAGAAATTCATCTGCGGGCAGGTATTCGTACGACTCGAGGTGCACGGCGATGCCGTTGCGCTGGCCGGGCTGCGGGGGAGCCGAGCGGAGGACGCGTCCGCGGCAACGAACCGGCATACTCTCGCCGAGCGTGACTTCAGACGGCATGGCGAAGACTAGCTCGACCATGGCTCCTTCAGGGATTACAGCCTCGGCGTAAAAGAAGATGCCGCGACCGCTCAAGTTTTGGGTGAACGCCGGTACCATCCGCCCATCAAAATGAACCGCCAGGGGCAGAAGCACTTCGAAACGCTGCGCGCTGCGGCGTTCCAGACGGTTTGCGGCGGTGTCGGTCATCGCGTGGCGTGCGTTCCTCAGATTGCTGACGATCAGCAATCCACTCTAGCGCGAATCCGGGCGTTCGGGAAGTTGCAAGTGAGTGACATCTTCGGCCTGTGGAAATCTGTCATAGAAGTAAACGTCGCTGAAGTAGGGTCGTTCGGCGAAGGATGGTTCGCATTCGTCGCTCGCAACTTTCGGATAGTTGCCGTCATCCGAAAGATGTGCCAAGGTTTTAGTAAGTGACGACCTCGTCGAACCTCCCTGTTAACGAAGCGGTTGACGCAGCAGCCCAACCTGCACCCTCACGATTTGCCACGACTTTGCGCGCCCTGCGCCACAGAAACTTCCAACTCTTCTTCAGCGGGCAGCTGATTTCGCTCACCGGCACTTGGATGCAAAGCGTGGCTCAGGCGTGGCTTGTCTATCGGCTGACCGGGTCGGCGCTGCTGCTGGGCGCGGTAGGATTTGCCAGCCAGTTCCCGGTCTTTCTCGTAGCGCCCATTGGGGGCATCGCCGCGGACCGTGTCAATCGGCAGCGCCTGGTGATCGCCACCCAGACGGCGTCCATGATCCTGGCGGCGATTCTGGCATGGCTGACGCTGAGCGGGCGCGTGCAGGTGTGGCACATATTAATTCTGGCAGCGCTGCTCGGCGTGGTGAACGCGTTCGACATTCCCGGCCGGCAGGCCTTTCTCGTGGACATGGTTGGCAAGGAAGACCTGATGAACGCGATCGCGCTGAATTCTTCGATGTTCAACGGCGCGCGCGTGATTGGGCCGGCGGTGGCGGGGATTCTGGTGGCGCGCATTGGCGAGGGCTGGTGCTTTGGTGTGAACGCGATCAGCTACATTGCGGTCATCGTGGGCCTTTTTTTGATGAAGGTGGTTTGCCCGCGGCTGGCTGGCACGGGTTCGCCGATCGAGGATATTGTCGAAGGATTTCGCTGGGTAGGCCAGACGAGAATCATTCGCACGCTGCTGATCTTGTTGGCGCTCGTCAGCCTTGTAGGCATGCCTTATACCGTGCTGATGCCGATTTTTGCCGACAAAATTTTGCACGGCGGAGCGCGGGGACTGGGGATTTTGATGGGCGCCACGGGTGTAGGCGCGCTGTTTGGCGCGCTGACCCTGGCTGCGAAAACTGGAGTCAAAGGGCTGGGGCGCTGGGTGATGGTTACCTGCGCCATGTTTGGGGTCAGCCTGGTGCTGTTCGCATTTTCAAAGTGGTTCTGGTTATCAGTCGTGCTGCTCTTCCCTGCCGGCTATTCGATGATGTTGCAGATGGCATGCTCGAACACGCTGATTCAGACGATGGTGCCGAACGAACTCCGCGGGCGGGTGATGGCGTTATATTCGATGGCCTTCATGGGGCTCGCGCCGTTTGGAGCCCTATTCGGCGGTGCGCTCGCTAGCAGCGTGGGTGCGCCAATTACAGTCGCCGCCGGAGGCGTGGCGTGCGTGATGGGCGCGATCTGGTTCGGACGCGCGTTGCCGGACATGCGCGTGGAGGCGCGACGTCTCATCATCGCGCAGGGCATGGCAGGTGGCGAGCCAGCGCAGGAATTGAATGCGCAGCCGGTGGAGCAGTGACGACTGATACGTCCGCTTGTCATCCACGGACTGCGCGGACGAACACGGATCAAAAAGGAATTAAGTCTTTGTCCGCGCAAATCAGTGTGAATCCGCGGAAGCGAAGTTGTTTCGAGACGGGCGCCAGTGTCAACCACCGGTAGCGCGCACGTTGCGGAAGCACTGCGAAAAATTACTGCGTGAGCAACTGCTGAACTGTTGCCTTGTCGTCATTCAGATTCGTGCTGATGGCGGCGGCTCGGGATTGCGCCACGCGAGCCGGTTCGGCTTCTCCGGCTTGTTCGTAGGCTTGCGCCAATAACAGATAGTTCGTGCCAGTTGGCTCAAGTTCCATCGCATGCTGATAGTGCGGGATCGCCTGTGCAAGATGGCCGCCTCTTTGTTCGGCCAGTCCAAGGCCGCGCCAGGCGCCTGCGTTCGCCGGCTGCGCCTGCAGAACCGATATGAAATCCTGCGTTGCGCTTTCGTATTCCTTCAGCGACATGTGAGCATAGCCGCTGTTAATGAGCGCCTGCGTAATGAATCCGGCATTTTTCGTATAGTGCGGAACCTTCGCGTAGCCTTCGAGAGCGGAGTAGTAGTCTCCGCGCATCTGATCGTAAGTTGCCAGATTCAGGGTGGCCATCGCGTCAGTCGGGTAATAAACGAGCGCCTGCCGCAGGTGCGGAATGCCTTCTTCAATTTTCCCTTCCGCCAGCAACGCGGACGCGAGCATGTCTTCGGCGGTGTAGTTCTGTTTTGTAATCGCGAGCGTGTGCGTCCAAAGCGTGACGTTGTCCCGCCAATAACCTACTTGCAGGGAGAGCATAACTCCCAGCGCGACCAGCACTGCGGCTGAGACGGCGAGCGGAACGCTCTGCGGGAGATGCCATTTCTCCACCAGATCGCCGATGGCCCAGGCGATGATTACGAAGATCCCAATCATCGGGATGTAGGCGTAGCGATCCGCCATCGAGTGAATGCTGATTTGGACGAGGCCAATCATCGGTACGAGAGTTCCCAGGAACCAGAACCACCCGACAAAAAATGGGCGCTGACGGCGAAACACGAGCGCGAGAACGGACACGCTCAAGATCGCAATCCCCGAAGCGATCGACGCGACCACATTGACAGACAAGCCGGGGTGCGGATAGAGCGGAGTAAGATGTACAGGCCAAATAGCCTTCCCGATGTATTTCGCGTATGCGAGAGCGGCATTCGCCAGGCGAACCCAAACTGGATATTTCGCCTCCATGGCGGGGCCTTCAACTTCCATAGTGATGACCGCGCTTGCGGCGGAAAGCGCGAACCACGGAATTTTCTCCACTACCAGGCCGATAAATGATTTCGCCCGTGCTGGGTTCACGCCCTCTTTGGGCTGCGCTTCGTCAAGTTCAAGCGGCACCAACCTGCGCAGCGGCCAGTAGTCCAGCAGCAGCAGAGCGAACGGAAACGTGATGACCTGCGCTTTGCTCATCAGCGCAAGCGCATATGCCACCGTCACGGCCAGATATCGTCCGATTCCCGGACGTCGCGCATACCAGCCGTAGGCCGCCAGCGCCAGGAGAAAGAAAAACATGCTGAGGACATCTTTTCTTTCGGAAATCCAGGCCACGGATTCGACATTAATCGGATGCAACGCAAAAAGCGCGGCCACTCCAAAGCTTTGCCACAAAAAACCAGTCGCAGCTTCCAGAATTAAAAAAAGCAAGACCGCGTTGATCGCATGCAAGAGCAGGTTGACCGCATGTGGGCCTGCCGGGCCAAAGCCGAAGACCTGGCAGTCAAGCGCGTGCGAGAGCCAGGTGATGGGATGCCAATCGGAAGTTTCCGAGGTGCGAAAGGCCCATTGAACCGTGCCCCACGTCAGCCCAGCACGCACGTGCGCATTCTCGGTAACGTGCAGCGCGTCGTCATAATTAAGAAACGGGGCGCGAATAATAGGACTGTAGACCACAATCGTGGTCGCGGCCAGCAGGATGCAGAGAATCAGTTTTTGTCTGTTTGGAGTTTGGGACTCGCGCAGCTGATTGGGTTTCGCGGACGAGCCCATCACTTCCCGGACTCTTAGCTGGCAGCCAAGTGTTCGGCTGAGGCTGGGGAATGTGGTTTGTGTTCTTTGTGAGTTTTGGCGTGATCGCGCTGCGCAGAGCGTAGATCGACGTGCAGAAGATCAAGCGCGCTGCTCGGAATCTCAGTTCCCCACGTCTCCATTTCTTCGTCGTCCCAGTGGCCGTTGAGGCGAATCGCGCTATCGGTTAGATCTTCCGGAAAAGCCTGGCGATAAATGCCTTCGCGCGTCAGCACTTCTCCGAGTTGCCGCCCGGAAAGCATCTCGTAAATGGATCGCGTGGCGGTGCCGTTCCGATTCGTAAATACGAGGAGAACTTCTCCGGCCTCCCCGTAATCGGGGCGATAAAACCAGGCCTGCGGCGCGTCAGCTTTGGGACGAGCCCGGCGCCGGGCGTGCGCCGCTTCCACCGCCAGCTCGGGCTTCGGTTCGTTGGCCGGATTGTAGTACAGCACGCGCTGGCAGGAATCGCAGTACACGATCTTCTGGCCGTTGAAAACTTCGTTGTAGTGCTGCGGCCGCAGCCGGACCTGGCAGCCCATGCATTTTTGCTCGATCACTTCGGCCAGCCCAGTGCGGCGGAACTTCATGACGCGTTCGTAATGGCGAAGCAGATCTTCGTTAACATCGCGGCGCAGCCCGTCGCGTTTGGCGCTCCACTCGGCTAGCTTCTTCTGATCTTCAGCGGTAACGCGGTGCGCGTCTTCTTTTTCTTTTTCGATCTCGGCGGTCTCGGCCTTGAGTTTCGCTTCGGCGGCCTTGACGTCTTTTTCGCGCGCTTCGACGTTGACCATCACTTCGAGGATGCGATCCTCGTTGAGGCGAATCTCCTGCTCCGAGAATTGGATTTCATGCAGCAGAGCCTTGTATTGCTCGTTGGTTTTTACGTCGAGCGACTGGTCGCGATACTTGGAAATTTTGCCTTGCAGATCCTGAATGGAAGATTCGAACTTCTTTTTATTGGCCTCGTCGGCTTTAGCCGCGGATCGCGCCTTTTCGAGGTGGGCGCGGGTGCCAGCCAGTTTTAGTTCAATCGCGGCGATGCGCTTGGGGAGTTCGGCGATCTCCTCCTGTAGTTTGCGAATCTGCTGATCCGCAATCTGGAGTTCGAGCAGTTTTTCGATGTCAGGAAGCATCGGTTAGGGGCACGTTTGATTTTAACATGGCGGAAACCGCTGCCTAGGCGGGTTTATCTAGGAGTGCGCCAAATGCGTGCATCGGGGTGACAATCGGGCTGTGGCACAGTCTTACTGTGGTAGGCCGCGGAGTTTGGGTTGAAACTTGATGATGGGCTCGTGGAGGTTGGCTTGAAAAAAATTGAATTCTCAAAATTTGGCGCGTTTGCGGCATCGCTTCTTCTTTTTGTTTTGGCCGCGCCGGCGATTTGCCAGCAGACAAGTGCAGGCAAAGCCGCAAACTCGCCGGTTGTCGAGCGCGTCGGAGATACCGCGTTCATTCGTCCCGGCGCGCCCTGTTTTCAGGCGCTCACGCCACGGCAGCAGGCGCTAGCTTACTGGCTGACGCAGGCTTCGATTGCCATCGATCCGATTATCTACGATCAGTTTTCGGCTTACGGCTTGCGGCAGAAGCGGTTGCTCGAAGAGATCATGGCTCATTCCCAGGGAATCAATCCCCTGGTGCGCGTGAGGATTGCGGAGTACGCGAAACTTTTCTGGGCGAACCGCGGCAATCACAACGACATCACCTCTCAGAAATTTTTGCCGGGCTTTACCTTCGCCAACCTGCGTTTCGCCGCAGCATCGGCGCAGCACAACGGCGGCTTCCAGACCTCGTACGCCGATCTGCCCCCGCTAAAGACCGTCAGTGAAGTGAAGCGCGAGGTGGACGACCTGCGCCAGGCATTTTTCGATCCGACATTTGAGCCGAGGGAAGTTGCGAAGAGTCCGGCAGGCGGAAAAGATGTGATTCAGGCCAGTTCGAATACGTTCTACCCGGGGCTGAGCCTGGAAGATTTGAAAGGGTTCAATGAAAAGTATCCGTTGAACTCGCGCGTGCTGCGGGGCGCGGACGGCAAGCTGACAGAACTCGTATATCGCGCGGGAACGCCGGACGGCAAAGTTGCTCCGGGACTGTATGCCACATTTTTGAAGAAAGCGAACGAGTGCCTGGAAAAGGCACAAGCCTATGCCGATCCGCAGCAAGCGGAGGCGATCGGCCATCTGATCCGCTATTACCAGACGGGCGAATATTCGGAGTGGGTCGCGTTTGGAATCGCCTGGGTGCAGAACAATCCGACGGTGGATTTCGACAACGGGTTCATCGAGGTATATCGCGACGCGCGCGGCGCCAAGGGCAGCTCGCAGGCCTTCGTGACCATCACCGATAAGCCCACGACCGCCGCGATTACAAAGCTCGCGGAAAATGCCGCTTACTTCGAGGCGAAGGCTCCGTGGCTCGACCAGTATCGGCGCACGTCATTCAAAGCGGTTTCGGTGAAGGCGGTGGAAACGCTGATTGAAACCGGCGACTTCGGTGTGAGCACGATCGGCGACAATCTGCCCAATGAAAATGAAATTCATGAAAAATATGGGTCGAAGAATTTTATTTTCACCGCGAGCATGCGGGCGCTGAATGCCGCGACCGGCAAATCGCTGATCGCCGAATTCGCTCCGGACGCGGCCACCGCCGCGCGCGACGAAAAATATGGCGACCAGGCGACCGATCTGCTCGTCGACTTGCATGAGGTGATCGGCCACGGGTCGGGAAAGCTGACCGAACGCGTAAGCGGAGGCGCGCAGCCGTTCCTGAAAGAATATTTTTCCACGCTCGAAGAAGCCCGCGCCGATTTGATGGCGCTCTGGAATATTTGGGATCCAAAGCTGAAGGAGCTTGGCCTGATTACGCATCAGGAGGAAGTGGCGAAGGCCATGTACGACAACGCCGCTGCGGTTGGATTGACGCAACTGCGGCGCATTCCGAAAGGCGACACGATCGAGGAGGATCACGAACGCGACCGGCAGTTGATTGCAAATTACATTGCCGCCCAAGTTCCGGGATCGATTGAGCAGTTTCGGCGCGATGGAAAGACGTACGTGCGAGTCGCGGATTACGAAAAGATGCGCAAGGGCGTAGGCATGCTGCTCGCCGAGTTAATGCGCATCAAGGCCGAAGGCGATTACAACGCGATCAAGGCGCTGGTGGAGAAGTACGGAGTCCACTTCGATCCGGCGCTGCGCGATGAGGTGATGGCACGCTATCAGAAGCTGAATCTGCCGACTTATTTTGCGGGCGTGAATTCGAGGCTGACGGCACGGTTTGGAAAGGATGGCACGGTAGAGAAGGTCGAGATCAGGGAGTCGGATGTGGTCGGCCAGTATTTGGGTTATGGGGCAATGTATGACACGGGGCTGCGGCGAGGGGATAGTCAGTAAGTGTAATTGGTATTTTTCAACAGTTATGATTGCTTCCGACTGTCCTAAAGGATCGGAACATCTCTCGTGCTCCCCAGATGAAGAAAGGCAGGGGAGCCAACATGGCAATTCCCCTGACCCCCATCGCTGCCAGCCGATGGGTTGCGATTGCAAAAACGATTACACCTGTCCAGAAGATGGAGCAGAAAGTAGCCGCGACAAAAGACACTAGGAAGAACCATTTCATCGCAATGAGTGTAAACGGGATGTTACGCCAATCATGTAGCTTGCTCAGGCCCTCAACCAATGGAGCTTGAGTCAGTGCAGTCGCCGTCGCGACAGAAATCTCACTACACGGCGCGCAGCTGGCACCTTCTCTGCCGCCGCCTTCTGGAATAGGGCCATCGCCCGCTTTCGATCCTCGGGAGCGCCATCGCCTCGCCAGAGCAATTTGCCAATCCAGAATGACGACCTTGCATGGCCTTTATCGGCTGCCCTCCCGAACCACAACAGCGCGTCGACGTAATCTTGTTCGTCGTAAGCCATCTGCCCAAGGCTGAACATTGCTTTTGAATCTCCTTGGCGTGCCGATTTCCTATACCAACGTCGCGCCAGCTCCGGGTCCTGCTCAACGCCGACGCCATTGAGGTAGAACCACCCCATTGCAAGTACGGCGTCGCGCATCCCGGATTCGGCTGCTTGGGAATTGAGACGAAATGCCTCCTTCGGGTCTTGCGGTGCTCCTTGGCCATCGAGGGACTTCAGAGAGCGGTTGTAGAGATGATTCGGATAGTTCCAACTCCAACGATAAGGACTGCCTCTGACGCCAGCCCGAGGTAACGAGTTGTTCGAGGGCAAGCGCGTCATAGGAGGAATTGTACGTCACGTGCTGGGGTTAGCTGACGAAATCAGATGGGATGAGAATGCCGGTCTCCGACGGGATGCGATAAGCTCCCAAATTATCGACGCGCTCGAGGCGCAAGGAGATAAAGGAGACCGGCAATGAAAAAGATTAACACCGTGACGGCAAAGAAGGACGAAAAAGTTGTAATTCAGAAACTAACAATCGGGCTGGATCTGGGCGACCGCTGGAGTTGGTACTGCGTGCTGGATGAAGCGGGAGAAGTAGTTCTGGAACAGAAAGTGGCGAGTACGCCGAAGGCGATGAAGGAAGTATTCGGTGGGCTGCCGCGCAGCCGGCTGGCGCTAGAAACGGGGACACACTCGCCCTGGGTGAGTCGGGTATTGAGTGAACTGGGGCACGAAGTGATCGTGGCGCATGCGCGCAATGTGCGCTTGATCGGAGAGAGTCGAAAAAAGGATGATCGGCTGGACGCGCGAATGCTGGCGCGGCTGGTGCGGATCGATCCTAAGTTGCTGGCGCCGGTGAAACATCGCAGCGCGCAAGCCCAGGCAGATCTGATGGCGATCCGGGCGCGAGCGGGTTTGGTACGAGCGCGGACGTCGCTGATCAACACGGCGCGAGGAGTAACGAAGTCTTACGGAGAACGGTTGCGTGGCTGCAATCCACGGAACATGAACCCGGTGAAGGCGCAGGAGCTGAGTCCGGAGTTGCAAGCGGCGCTGGAACCGTTGCTGGGAGCGATCGAGTCGCTGAGCGAACGGATTGTGGAATACAACGAGCGCATTGAGCAGATCGCGAAGCAGAGTTACCCGGAGGTGGCGCGACTGAAACAGGTGAAGGGAGTGGGGACGTTGATTGCGTTGACCTATGTGCTGACGCTGGAAGATGCACATCGTTTTAGCAAGAGTCGGGATGCGGGGTGTTATGTCGGGTTACAACCAGGACGGAGGAACTCGGGGCAGAGTGAACCGCAACTACATATTAGTAAGGAGGGAGATCGGTACCTGCGAACGTTGCTGGTGCAGGGGGCGCACCATATTCTGGGACCGTTTGGAGCGGACTGCGATCTGCGACGGTGGGGACTGAAGCTGGCGGAGCGCGGGGGAAAGAATGGGAAGAAACGAGCGGTGATCGCGGTGGCGCGCAAGCTGGCAGTGCTGTTGCATCGGTTGTGGGTGAGTGGAGAAGCATACGAACCGCTGCGGAACCAGCGAGGAGTCGTGTTGCCGGCGGCGGCGTAGTTTCGATGCAAGAAATTTAAGAATGCGAGAGTCCCAAAGTTTAAGCGCCGGGTTTCGGTGACTGCGTCAATTGCCTGGCCCACTTCCATCGAGAGATGGACGAAAGGTCGAAAATCAGGTGGCAGCACCGACTGAAACGAGAACACCCAACTTGCACCGAGCGAAGAAACGCTCATCGAGAGTGCGGATGGAAGGGTGGCGACAGTAGTAGTAGCGCACAAGCGAAGCTTTGGGGAACCGCGCTTGATCGGACAAGACGATCCAGCGCATCATCGGCCCACCTTCCCTCCTAGGGGAAGGGTGGCAGATCGGTCCTCGCCGTCAAGGGTTCGCTGTCGCCGCACAGAACGCGCCCTTGACGGCTCCGGGCCGCTCTGCACAATGCCTCAACTAGGAGGGAAGGTGAATGTTATGAAGGGCAACAGCCACAGCAGAAACATCCAGTCGTCAACGTTTTACTTGACATAGACCGGCATTCTCATGGAAGGCGTTTACACAAGCGTGCGCTTTTGTTTCGCTTTTTTGAAGGTTTTCACAACCGATGACGGAGCTGCTACCCCGAGGCGATCAAAATCAACTGACCAAGGGCGATCTATCGAAGGAGTGCGTAGGCTCTCGGTAACCAACCTCGCGAACCAATGCAGCAAAATCTCGAAGAGGAGCACGATGGAATGGTACACTGCCAACTGTCGCTAACAGGCGTGGGTGTTGAAAAACTCTTTTTCCCGGAATTTGCGAAAACTGATTTGCGTCAGGATGACTTACAAGGCGCTTTCTCGATGCGGGTAGACATTTTCTATCCCCAAATTTGATACCGTTTTTTGAGGAAAGGGACTTTTTCAACAGCCACAGGCGTTAGCGCTTATTGACGTTAGCCCCTCCGCCGGCCCCGCCAGAACAGCCCTCAAGAAAATGCAACCGCAAGCCCCCCGCCCCGGTCATACCTAGCGAAATCGAAAGAATGTCGCAAGGAGGATCCAATGGACGGTATCGGGGGCATTGCAAGCTTGGGCGTATTTCTGATTCCCATCGTCGGCAGTATCGCGCTGTTTTCGTTTTTGGCGGTCGCGTCCTGGTCGGACGCCCGCCGCAGGGAGCGCGAAGCTTACTACATGGCGGATGCGCTGAAAAAAATCGCCGACAGCTCGGCCGAAGGCGGAAAGTCCGCTGTCGAGTATCTGCGCGAACAGAACAGCATTCACATGCGAAAAAGAGTGGAAGGCCTGAAGCTCGGCGGCCTGATTACCGCAGCCGTGGGCATAGGCTTGATGATCTTCCTCAAAGGGATAAATCACGACGAGCCCGTCTATCTGGTCGGGACGATTCCCCTGCTGATTGGGCTGGCGCTAGTGGTCTATGGCTTCGCACTAGCGCCAAAGGAGCAATTAAGATAACTCTTTTGTTTGGAATATCTTGCATTTTTCTCTTTTAGAATCAAGATCTTGCAGACTAATCTGTAATCCGTGCTAAGTCATTGATAATAAAAAGAGCAGTAGTGCAAGATAACTCCTTATTTTTCATAGATCTGAAGAACACGTCGTAAGACGAGAAGTCATCGGTAAACACGGTGCTCTTGGGAAGGACATGCTCTTTGACCAACCCGAGCATCGTGGAACCTTTCACATCGTCAGCGACCACAGCTCTGACGCGACCCTTGCGCTCAACCATTCCAATGACCGTTGCTTTCTTGTCAGGGAAGTCGCCAGCCATCGGACGCCCAGCGCGGCCCTTGCGCCGACCGCCCACAAACATCTCGTCCATCTCCACGCCGGGACCATGCTTCCCACCCAGCGGCGAAGCTTTTTCATCATCCAACATCGTGCGAATCTGTTTGAACATTCTCCACGCGGTTTTATAGGTCACGCCCGTTTCGCGCTCAATCTGTTTAGCGGAAATACCGTAGCGCGTCGAAGCCATCAGGTAAACCGCATAGAACCAAGTCGTGAGCGGGGTGGGGGACTTGTGAAAGATCGTGTCAGCAGTTGGGTGAACGCGATGCCCGCAGTGATCACACGAATACGATGGACGGCTTTTAACGCGGTGATGTTTCGTGACCGCTTGGCACGCATCGCAAAAGATGCCGTCCGGGTAGAGACGATTCTTGAGCCATTCCAGACAGGTCGCGTCGTCTGGGAACATTTTCTCGAAGTCTTTCTTCGTGAAGCGCAGCATCTTTGGTTTGCGGTTACTCATGGAGAACGCACCTATGTCTAATTCCAGTCTTTGTTGGGTGGAAAAACTTTTAGCAATTGTTGAAGCGCCTGTTCCTCCGAGCCTTCTTCGTCGCATGATGCGCGTAGTGAAGAAAATCGATCACGAACGGGCTGAGAAAGCGTCTCGTCAGAGACCAATTCCGCTAACCTCTTTTCCCATCCGGAAACGCGTCGTTGCTGGAGGATCAAACGGAGGCAGGCGTTCTCGAAGTAGTAATACTCGAAGGCGTTTAAGAGGCGAACAGCTGAAGACTTCTCAGTGCTCATAGCCCTTACCTACTTTGAAGGTAGCAGAATTCGTACCTACCGTCAAGGGATAATTACCTCTGAAGAAACGATGGCGTTAACCCATTCATTCTAATAGATCGACAGTAGGGGGGATCCGTTACCAAACAATACATAGTAAGATACGGAAATAAGCACGCTCCATCTGTGTGGAAGAAGCTGCATGTCTGCGGTGGTGACCGCAGACCGGTGACCGGAAACCAGTGACCGGTAATCCCAATTTCCCGCCTGCACTATAATGGACCAGTTGGCAGCCGGACCGGACGATCGCTGTCGCAAGGCAGAGGAAAGTCCGAACTCCGCAGAGCAGTGTGCCGGATAACGTCCGGGAGAGCCCCCGCGCTTCTACAGGCGGGATCGTTCGACGGAAAGTGCCACAGAAAACATACCGCCCGGGCCGCAAGGCCCAGGTAAGGGTGAAAAGGTGCGGTAAGAGCGCACCGCCGCACGAGTAATCGGGCGGGCAGGGCAAACCCCACACGGAGCAAGACCAAATAGGGAGGAAGCTCCAGAACACCGGAGCGCGTGTCGGCTCGGCGCGCCAAACCTCCGGGTAGGTCGCTTGAGCCGCGCAGTAATGCGCGGCCCAGAGGAATGATCGTCCTGCCGCAAGGCAGACAGAATTCGGCTTACAGGTCCGGCTGCCACAAGGTTTTATTTTCAATCACTTACGGAACACCGAGTCCCGTTGTGACGCCGGTGTGACGCAGTTGAACGCCAGCGGAGAACCCGCGAACTCGCCGATATGCACCCGCCGTTAGATACACCCACCGCGAAAAAGAACTGACAATCCCCCGAAAAGGCGTGGTGTGTGGACTGCTTTCTCACTTCGTCCGCGGACGCACAGGGACGTCCGCAAGGTGTGAGATTATTCTTTGATCGAGTTCTGGCAGTAGAAGGTGATGATGGCCTTACGTGAACGAATCTGATCCCAAACTTTTGGATCTGCAATCTGCTCTTGCTGAGGTGCAGCGCCTACGGGAAGAAAATGTTCGTCTGCGGCGTCTTTTGCAGGACCATGGCATACAGCTTCCGGTGGTTCAGTCCCCGAACGTTATTCCCGTCACAACGAGCACCCTACCAAGTCCGCACACTCCTGTCTTGAAAGCTGAACAACGCATTGCTTTGTTCCGGAGCCTCTTCCACGGGCGCGAAGACGTTTATGCTGTTCGCTGGGAGAACGCCGATGGGCGGTCTGGATACATGCCCAAGGCGGATCGTGACTGGAAGGCATATCTTCGCGCCAAAGACCACGACCGCAAGAAGATTGATCGCCTGACGCGAAAGTTCCGACCGCTAACCGACGAGGTAGTGCGTGGACACCTCGTCGGAGATCACACCATCGGTGTTTATTCGCTTCTGCAGGACGAGACCTGCTGGTTCCTCGCGGTCGATTTCGATAAGAAAACATGGCAAAAGGATGCCACTGCGTTTTTGGCAGTATGTCGCGAACTGAGCGCGCCAGCGGCACTAGAGCGTTCACGGTCAGGCAACGGTGGCCACGTGTGGATCTTCTTCGACCGATCAATCCCCGCAACCACCGCGCGAAAACTGGGCTGTGTAATCCTGACTCGGGCCATGGAGTCCCGTCACGAACTTGGATTGGATTCATATGACCGCTTTTTTCCCAACCAAGACACCATGCCAAAGGGCGGACTTGGCAACCTGATCGCTCTGCCGCTGCAGAAGCTTCCGCGCGCAGATGGAAACAGCGTCTTCGTGGATGCAGAGTTTCGTCCGTATGGTGACCAATGGGCGTTTCTGGCAAGCGTGAAACGGATGCCCGCTTCTGCTGCTGAGGCCATCGTTCTGGATGCTCAACGAAGTGGGGACCTTATCGGAGTGAGAATCAGCTCTGCGGAAGATGACGGACAAGCCCCTTGGACATTGCCACCATCTCGAAAGCGAGCAGAGCGTCCAATACCAGGACCCCTTCCGGTGCAGGTTCGAATTGTTCGCGCCAACCTTTTGTATATCGAAAAGAAGGATCTTCCTTCCGCGATGCTCAACCGGTTGCTTCGCCTTGGGGCATTCCAGAACCCCGAATTTTACAAGGCGCAGGCCATGAGGCTTCCTACTTTCAACAAGCCGCGAGTTATCGCCTGTGGCGAGGAACTCGCTAACCACATTGCCCTACCACGCGGTTGTCTTTGGGAGGTCATCGAGCTGTTGAAATCTCACCGCATCAAGCCGGAAGTCAGTGACGAACGGTTTGTCGGTCGTCCGATCGAGGTAGAATTCTCCGGCCGACTGCGCCCGTTACAGCAGGATGCCGTTGATGTGTTCGTGCAGCACGATGAAGGAGTCCTCTGTGCTCCCACGGCTTTTGGCAAGACGGCTGTGGCAGCATATTTGATCGCGGCACGAAAGGTGAGCACTCTGATCTTGGTACATCGTCAACAATTGTTAGACCAGTGGCATGCGAGATTGGCAATGTTCCTCAACCTTCCCGCCAAGTCAGTCGGACAAATCGGAGGAGGGTCGACAAAACGCAGTGGTTGCGTGGATATTGCCATTCTTCAAAGTAGCCACGACAAGGAAGGCGTGAAAGACTTCGTGGCAGAGTATGGTCAAGTGATTGTTGACGAGTGCCACCATCTATCGGCGTTTACCTTTGAGCAGGTGATGAAGCAGGTGAAAGCGAAGTACGTCGTCGGATTGACAGCAACTCCCGAGCGAAAAGATGGACACCATCCCATCATCTATATGCAGTGCGGTCCGATTCGATTCAAGCTCAGCGCCCGCTCGATGACGGCAGCTACCCCTTTCGAGCATGAGGTAGTTCCTCGGTTGACAGACTTTTGCTTGCCGCCTGAGCAAGCCGATATGACGATTCAGGAAGTGTACGCCGCACTTGTCGATGACCGCGTCCGGAATGAATTAATCCTTACCGATCTCGTCCAGGCAGCCGCAGACGGGCGTTCACCGTTGCTTCTTACCGGCAGAACTGATCACTTGAAATATTTCGAGGCAGAGCTTGCTGGCAAGGTGAACAACGTGTTTACGCTGAAGGGTGGCATGGGCAAGAAACAACGACGATCGACGGCAGAGGCAATTGCGGCTGTGCCCGAGTGCGAACCGAGAGTCATTCTGGCAACCGGCAGCTACATAGGCGAAGGATTCGACGACGCTCGCTTGGATACACTCTTTCTGGCGATGCCCATTTCCTGGAAGGGAACGCTACAGCAATACGTAGGGCGTCTCCACCGACTTCATGATGCCAAGCGTGTTGTGCGAGTCTACGATTACGTGGACTCCAAGGTCCTTATGCTGGCGCGAATGTACGCGCGTCGCCTGAAAGGGTACAACCTGATCGGCTACACGATCCGGGACGCCAGCAACGAAAGATCGTTTCTCAGCAGGTTGAAAATCGATCTTCCAAAGAGCCTTTGATCAACGGAGAAACATGACGAAACGGAACAGTCGCCCGGCGGTTCTGCATCTGCGGAAGCTGAAAGGCGAGTCTGGGACAAATCTCCCTTCGCTCAGCAAGGCGAGGCTGAAGGAACTGATCGAACAAGCGATCGTGGATGCTTACGGCGAAGAAGAACAAGCAGGCGGTTTTTTCACCATGATTGAGGAACACCTAGCGTTGCCGTTCTCTGTGAAGGTCCTCGGCGTCGATGCTGACGTGGAGAGGTCGACATGACGCTAGATGGCCAAATTGTTGCCATTTGCCGTCGAGGCAAAACGCGGCAGAAGATCCCAATCCGGACCTGCCTTCCCAACGCCGGCACCGGCAGGCGTGGAATGGATTGTCGCTTATCGTCACTGGCGCCGAGGAACCTGGTGAGCGAATACCGAGTATTACGATTTCCGCGCAATCGACCGTCCGCTGACGAAAAAAGAGATGGCAGCGCTCCGTTCCATTTCGACGCGGGCCGCAATCACCACCACGAGCTTCACGAACCACTACGAATGGGGAAACCTGAAAGCCAATCCGAGCAAGCTACTGGAGAAATATTTCGACGCTTTTGTCTATGTCGCGAACTGGGGGACGCATGAGTTCTATATTCGCCTCTCGCAGGAATCGGTTGACTACAAGTTGCTCAAGGCCATCTGATCCCAGCGAGACCGTGCGTGTGCGAAGAACCGCGAGATTCGTGATCGTTGAATTTGGATGTGAGTCGGAGTGGGATGGCGAGGACGACGGGACGGGATGGATGGCCTCCCTGATGCCTCTGCGCTCCGACCTGCTTCGCGGCGACCTCCGATGCCTGTATCTCGGCTGGCTTCGCAGTGCGCAGGATGGAGGACTTGATGAAGATGAATGGAGCCGCCCGTGCCTGCAGGCTTGCAAGAATTGTCCGGTTCCCTCGATGCTCTGATCGAATTCCTCGAAATCAACGAGGATCTCGTTGAGGTCTGCAGCACAAGCTTCAAAACCACTCGCGGCTGGACCGAGCCGCAAAGAGCTGTCCGCATGGATTCGAGGTCTGCCGGAAAAGGACCAGAGCGGTTTACTCATTACTGCGGGAGTGGAGTCGAGTGAACTCTGGCGAAGCAATCTCATGCGGCGTTTTCAGCGTCAAAACTCTCAACACTCTTCGCAGACGGTTGCAACGGCCCGGCAGATGCAGGCGATATCCTGGCCGTGGCCCACGCGCGAGCGAAGGAAAGAATCCGGCGGCTGAACGAACAGCGCGCGGCAGAAGAGGCAAGACGAAAGGCCCAGCGCGCCAACCGAGCTCGCTATCTCGATCAACTAGCGCGACGCGAACCGGAAATCTGGGAGCAGGTCGCCGTACATATCCTGAAGCGGCAGCCCAATGACTATGCCAGGGCAGTTGGCTTGCTGACCGACTTGCATGATCTCGCGGCCTTCCGCCGGGGCAAGAGGGCCAAATTTGCGGACGTGGAACTTGAGAAGATCCGGCAGACACACGCCGCCAAGGAGAGTTTCTTGCGTCGACTTGCCAAGGCAAACTTGTAGGTAGGCTCGATCGCGACTACCCGCAAACAATCGTCTCGAACCAGCCGATTGTGACACCGGTGTGACGCAAAACCTACCATCACTGCCAAAGTTGACATCATTGAC
>CAWFLZ010000008.1:0-409575 GCA_963816705.1 uncultured Acidobacteriaceae bacterium | reverse complement strand
TGACCAAGCCTGATGCCCACTGGCTGCCAGACCAATTAAAAAAACCGATACCCACTGATTGCTCGTTTGAGTGGCAAATACAACAGGTAGTATTATTATCCCGCATATAAGCAGTGTTGTCTTGCGCGCTTTATTGATTGTCCATCCTTGTTTTATGAAATAGGAAGAAAGCCATCCGCCGAAAATACTACCTACGTCCGCCATTACATAAATAACTATGAGCGGAAGCGCCAGGCCTTTTAATTCCAAATGAAATTGCGCATGGAGAAAAAAACTTCCCCAGAATAAATAAAACCACCAAACGGCATCTGGTATTTTAGCCGCTGCAAAAGCCCATGTCTCTTTAAGTGGCAACACACGACTCCATGAAATTCTGTCATCATTTTCTGCTCACAGAATCGCTCAAAATATGGGTCAGTTCAGCAGGTGAAACTTTCAAGCTTTTTTCCGGTTTTTTGTAGGTACTTAACCAGATGATAATCCATGTAAGGCTAAATACAAACGTAATGCAAAATGCAAACTGCCAATGTTTCCATCGTCATGCCACTACGATAAAAGGTACAATAAGGGCGCTATTACTGGCCCCACGTTGCTACCTGCATTAAATATTCCGGTTGCTAACGCTCTTTCTTTTTTGGGAAACCATTCTGCTGTAGCCTTTATAGCACGCAGGAAAATTACCCGACTCGGTAAGACCTAAAAAGAACCGTGCCACGGCAAAACCAATCCAACTCACTCCTTTGAATGAAAGCATGACAGACTGAAGAATACTCCACAAGCCCGTTGAAAGTGCATAACCGATGTTGGTACCCAAGTTATCAATAACTCCGTCCATGCACCAAGCATTCCAAAGCATAGACAATCATAAAGGAAATATTACTATAACTGGCATAGTCAGCATCGTTCCAGTGAAACATGTCATCTGACAGGACAGATTCCAATAACACCAATCACCTGCCTGTCCAGATAATTAATAGTGGTTGCAAAAAATAATAATGAGCTAAAATACTCCACCTGTATTTTCCCATAGTCTTCTGCATATCGTTTATTTAAAGTATATTATCTTACTGACTTAACAATATCCATTACCTGCTTTGTAAGCATTTCAATTTTTGCATAATCTTTTTGCTCCAATAAATTTTTACTTATGAGTTTACTTCCCATTCCTACAGCGCATACGCCTGCTTTAAACCATCCTGCAATATTTTCCTTATCCAAATCAACACCGCCGGTTGGCATAAATAATAATCCCGGAAACAATTCTTTAATAGCGCTCATAAAAGCAGGTCCTAAAATATTTCCCGGAAAAAGTTTAATCATTTTTGCGCCCATATTTTCTGCACGTATAATTTCCGAAGGCGTCATACATCCCGGAACCCAAAGCATATTATTTTTATCAGCCACTTCGGCAACTTCTTCTATTAAGCCGGGACAAATAATATAATCTGCACCTGCATCAATAAATGTTTGAGCCATCTTTGCATTCTTAATAGTTCCAATTCCCAAGATACATTCCCTTTAATTCGCTGATTACATACTTCACGCATCTTTTTAAAATTCTGTAAAGCTGCTTCACCCCGGTTAGTATATTCAACCGCTCTTATACCTGCACTATATAACGCTTTTAAAACTTCAATACTTACTTCAGTATCCTTATAAAAATAAAGAGGCAATACTCCCTGTTCGGGAATTAATTTTAATAATTCATTTTTTGTATCCATAAAATATTTTTCTAAGATGAACAATGTTATTGGAATTATATTATGTATACCATATTTTTTTACGCAAACGTTACCATTATTTAAATATACAACAATTGAAATTGTTTCATCGTAAACTTTTAAGTTTGAAGGTAAATATTAAATAAACATGTACACTTTTTAAATATTACGCAATCGTTTCCGTATTTTTTTTGATAATTATTCCTATAATTCTTGCTGCTTCAATAAATATGAAAGAAATTCGACATTGTTGATTCTTAAAAATAAATCCTTTCAAATTAAATTTATAAAATGATCATGGCAAAAAAAGTAGTAACACTTGGAGAAATAATGCTTCGTTTATCAACTCCCGATTTTAAAAGATTTGTACAGGCAGATAGCTTTGATGTTACTTACGGTGGCGGCGAAGCCAATGTAGCTGCAGCCCTTTGTAATTATGGATTGCAGGGAACATTTGTTTCCAAAGTTCCTGATAATCCGATTGGTCAATCTGCAATAAATCATTTACGTCGTTACGGAGTGGACACACAATTTGTTGCCACGTGGCGGAAAAAGATTAGGCATTTATTTTTTGGAAACAGGTGCGTCTATGCGTGCATCGCAAGTGGTATACGACCGTGCGGATGCTGCTATTTCAGAAGCTGAAATTAAAGACTTTGATTTTGATAAAATATTTGACGGCGCTGCCTGGTTTCATACAACCGGCATTACTCCTGCATTGAGCGATAGCGCCGCGGCACTTACCGAAGCAGCATTGAAAGCAGCAAAAGCAAAAGGAATTACCACGAGCATTGATCTTAATTATCGTAAAAAATTATGGAGCAAAGAAAAAGCCAAAGAAGTAATGACCAAGCTTTGCGCATATGTTGATGTTTGCATCGGCAATGAAGAAGATGCAGAAACAACGTTAGGATTTAAAAGTAAAGGAACAGATGTAACCAAAGGCGAATTAAATCTTGATGGTTATAAAGATGTATTTCAGCAAATGAAAGAAAAATTTAACTTCAAATACATTGCTTCTACATTAAGAGAAAGCCATAGTGCATCTGATAACGGATGGAGTGCATTGGTATATGATGGCAATGAATTTTATCATACAAAACAATATGAAGTAAGAATTATAGATCGTGTTGGAAGCGGCGATTCTTTTGCAAGTGGTTTTATTTATGGACTTGGTAACCGGAATGGAAATGAAAGATGCCGCTGAATTTGGCGTTGCAGCTTCAGCATTGAAACATACCATTCCGGGAGATTTAAATCATGCTACATTAAGTGATGTAAAAGATTTGATGAAAGGAGATGCAAGCGGAAGAGTACAACGGTAAAAATATTTCTTAAAAATTATCCTTCTTTTTTTCTTCAGATATGAATCTATTTCCGATATTGCCTTGTAAGAAAAAATTTGGAACATGGAATTATCTAAAGACGTGATTGAAGATCACGTTTCAAAAACTTCTGTTACCACCATTCCCCACGGCAAACAACTTCCCCGACGTCTTTTGTCAATAGATGTATTTAGAGCCATCACCATGTTTTTCATGATTTTTGTTAATGACGTAAGTGGCGTTATTAATATCCCGGGCTGGATTGAGCATGTAAAAATGAACGAGGATGGGCTTGGTTTTGCCGACACTATTTTTCCCATATTTCTTTTTATAGTTGGTTTGTCTATTCCTCTTGCCTTGATGAAGCGAATAAAAAGAGGTGATTCATTTTATAAAACAGCCACTTATATTTTAACCCGTTCCATCGCTTTATTAGTGATGGGATTTTTTCACGTTAATCTTGAAAACTACAGCAAGCTTGCAATTTTGCCTGCTGCTGTTTGGGAAATATTTATAACGGTTGCCTTCTTTCTTATCTGGATCGATTATCCTGAGAAAATGAATAAATCAAAAAAATATTTTTTACAGGGCCTAGGCATTTTGATTTTAATAACCATGGCTTATCTTTTTAAAGGAGGAAAACCGGAAGCGCCGGTAGGTCTAAAACCCTATTGGTGGGGCATTCTAGGAATTATAGGATGGTCATATCTTGTTTGTGCTTTTGTTTATTTTTTGTCTAAAGGTAATCTTTGGGTGCAGGTTGCAGCCTTTGTTGTATTCATGATTATTAATGTTGCTTTTCACACGCATGTTCTCAAATTTTCTTTGTGGGTTATTGGTAATGCAGCTTCCGTTTCGCTTACAATGGCGGGAATAGTCGTCTCTACTTGCGTATAGAGAATTGACCGGTAAAGGGAAAGACAAGTCGTTATGGATTTCTATTCGCCGTGTCGGGAATTGTTATGTTGGCTTTTGGATTATTAATCAGGCCTTATGCCGCCGGTATTTCAAAGATCCGTGCCACTCCTGCATGGGTAGCCATTTGCATTGGAATTGGCATTCTTGTTTTTGAATTACTGATTTATCTTGTTGATATAAAAGGAAAACAGAATTGGTTTAAAGCGATACGCCCCGGAGGCACAAGCACACTCACTACTTATTTAATTCCCTACCTGCTATATTCCATTTACACATTGGCAGGGTTTCATTATCCTAAATTTTTTAATGAAGGGGCGGGGGAATTATCCGTTCCTTTCTCGTGGCTTTTTTTGTGATATGGATTGCCGGTTTATTGGAGAAAAGAAAAATCAGGCTTCAAATTTAATAAAAGGAGCAACCAATGTACATAAGAAGAACTGTGATTTTAATATTGACATTAAGCTCAATGTTTTTATCTGTTGAATGCAGGTCACAGACGAAAAAAGCACAAGTTTAGGATAGTTGGATATTATTCGTTAAAAGCTGCAATGACAGCAGATTTAAAAACCATTCCATTTGATGAGCTAACTCATATCAACCTGTATTTTCTTAATCCCGATACGCTTGGAAATTTCAACCAGGATCTTTCAGGTCTTGCTCCTTTTATTGAAGCAGCACACAGTCATAATGTGAAAGTAATTCCTTCAATTGCCGGTGGTGGACCACATGCATATTATCATGATCTTTTAAAAAAAGGAAAAAGAAAAAAATTGATCAATGACTTATTGCAGATTGTTCTTACAAATAATTTTGATGGAATAGATGTGGATCTTGAAGGCAGTGATATCGATGAAAATTATGAAACCTTTGCAGTTGATTTAACAAAAGAATTTCATAAACATAAAAAACTGGTAACCTCTGCAATAGCTGTTTTTTATAAAGATCAACTTAGCGACAAAGCATTGAAACAATATGATTTTGTAAACGTAATGAGTTATGACCATACCGGCCCGTGGACTCCCGAAAAACCGGGTCCGCATTCCACTTACGAACAGGCCGTAGAGGACCTGGACTATTTTATAACGGTTAGAAAAATTCCTAAAAGTAAGGTTGGGCTTGGAGTTCCATTCTATGGATACGGCTTTGGCCCGGCCTTAACTTCTCCGCCTTCAAGTCTAGATTATGGACAAATTGTGGCCGAATTTCCCGGGGCTGAATTGGCTGATTCTGTAGTTATGCCGGGAGGCGCCGTTATGTATTACAATGGCGTTGAAACCATCAGAAGAAAAACAGATTTAGCTAAAGAAAAAGCATCCGGAATAATGATCTGGCAATTGTCGGGCGATGCATTGGCCGACAAATCATTATTAAAAGTAATTAATGAAGAAGCGTATGGAGTAAATTAGGGAAATATTAATGATACAAAGTTTTGGTGAGAAATTTGCGTTTATGTTTTTATGATCAACATTGATATAGCAAACATCTTCACGGAATAAAAAATTTACCGTCTTGCTTTTTTTGTTCCTAATTATTTTCTTTAGCAAGCTGCAATAACAAAGAACGAACATGGAGTGTTTATAAGGCCGATGCAGCAAGCACCAGCTATTCTCGTTTTAAAACAAATCAATAAAGAGAATGTTCATCAATTAAAATTAGCGTGGACATTTAATCCCCAACGATGCAGCAGAAGGTCGCGACACTTTAACAGCAGCGAATGTAATCCGATAATTATTGATGGCATTATGTATGCTGCTTCCTGCACGCCACCGCATTTATGCCATCGATGCAAACAACGGTAAAAAGTTATGGTCCTTCGATCCGTTTAATGGTGGTCCGGGTGGTGGATCTTTTCGTGGTGTTACCTATTGGGAAGATGGAAATGATAAAAGAATTTTATTTACCGGCGGTGATACTCTTTTTGCATTGAATGCAGAAACAGGAAAAATCTATTGCCGATTTTGGAAAAAACGGTAAAGTGAGTATGAATATAGGAATGAGAGACGATCCTAAAAAGATATCAATAAAGCCTACATCGCCCGGTATTGTTTATAAAGATTTATTGATAATAGGAAATGAAGTCTCAGAATTATATGGTGGGCAGCCCGGCTATGTTAGGGCTTATAATATAAGAACAGGTAAATTAGAATGGACTTTTCACACTATTCCAAAACCAGGCGAACGAGGCTATGAAACATGGCCAAAAGATGCGTGGAAATATGCAGGTGGCGCCAACGATTGGGGTGGTTTGAGTGTGGATGAAAAAAGAGGAATGGTTTTTTTAGCAACGGGTTCTCCTTCCTACGATTTTTATGGCCATGACCGAATAGGTCAAAATCTTTTTGGAAATTGTATTATAGCTCTTGATGCAAAAACCGGGAAATACATTTGGCATTTTCAAACAATTCATCACGATTTATGGGACTATGATTTGCCTGCTCCTCCAAATCTGGTTACAGTAGAAAAAGATGGAAAAAAAATAGATGCGGTGGCACAAATATCAAAAGTTGGTTTTGTATATGTATTAAACCGGGAAACAGGTGAATCCCTATTTCCTATTGAAGAACGACCGGTACCAGCATCTGATGTGCCCGGGTGAAAAAGCATGGCCCACTCAACCCTTTCCTCTAAAACCAAAACCTTATTCGCGGCAGTTCATGACGGTTGATGATCTTTCTGATTACTCACCTGCCATGCACGATTCATTGATTGCGATGTTTAATGGATTAAGATATGAGGGATTATTTACGCCTCCTTCCCTTAAAGGCACATTGAATCTTCCGGGAACAATTGGCGGGTCAGAATGGGGTGGCGCTGCGTATGATATTTCTACCGGAATTCTCTATGTAAAGGCCAACGAAGCTCCTGAAATTGATAGATTGCAAAAAATAGATCCATCAGCAAAACCATTAAATATTTCCGTTCATGAAGATGGAAAAAAATTATATACCACTTATTGCGCAAGTTGTCACAAGGCTGATAGAACAGGTAATGAACCACTTTATCCATCTTTGGTTGACATAAAAAAAAGATTGTCTGAAATCCAGGTATTGAATAAAATAAGAACTGGCGGCGGAAAAATGCCCTCCTTCAGTAGTGTGCTGAATGGTCACGAAAAAGGAATTATTGATTTTTTATTTGATAAAACCGACTGGCACTTATTGCAAAAGGAAAATGACCTTTCAGAGATAAAAAATAATAAATCAGCAGTGACCGAAGGCAAAAAAGAAAACGACCAAAATGATACAGCAGCTACCTACCTCAACGTAACGGCTTATGGCGACTTAAGCGATCCCGAAGGTCATCCCTTTATTAAGCCTCCATGGGGAACGCTCAATGCAATTAACCTGAATACGGGTGAATATGAATGGACGATACCCGTTGGAAATAATCCTCAACAACCAGAAAAAAGGCGATCCGATTACAGGTGATGCCAGCTTACCCGGTCCCATCGTTACAGCAGGTGGCCTTAGTATTTCTTGGAGGTTCGCACGATCACAAGTTCCAGGCATTTGATAAAACTACCGGAAAATTATTATGGGAAATAACGCTTCCCGGCGTTGTCTCTGCCACTCCATGCACTTACGAGAGCAACGGAAAACAATATGTAGCAGTTTCGGTTTCAGGCAACAAAGAATCGCCTGCCGGATCAATAATGGCTTTTTCATTACCTGGATAAATAATAAGTAAGTCTATAAATACCAATTGAAATAAATTTAGATAAAAGATTAATCATTTCCAGAACAGTCAGCAGGTAATAACAAGGCGTCAAATTATAAATGAGTTTTTTTAAATGATGTAAGATGAATTGATTATTTAGTTACTTTTATAAGACTGAATTATTAATATAACGGTTAAGTATACACGATAATAAATACTTCTTATCGAAATACGATCCGACCTTATTGTAAAATAAAAATCCTTCGTTCTTAAAATAAATTAAGAAGCAAAAGCTAAAGTTGAGAATTATCTAATACCTCCTGCAGCATAGGCACGATTGTTGAATTAAGATTCGCAATTGCGCATTCAGGTTCATATAATACAGTTTACGCGGGTGAAGTTTTTCAAATAATTCAAAAATTTATTTGGCCGGTTGATAGAGATTGAATAATTTTCTAACTTTAACCTAATTAAACCATATTAAACATCCATTCAATGAAAAGTATTTTAAAACAATTAACGAAAGTAATAAAGAACTCGAAAAAGCTGAGGCCTGTAAAAGCCCAAGCAGGAAATAAAAATCCGGAAACAAAAAAAGACCGTCGGGATTTCTTAAAGAAAACCGCATTAGGCGGAATTACTTTAGCGGGGATGATGGGACTTATCCATTGGTGATACGATGCGCATAACTACGTCTAAGGTTAAACGTTATTCAGCTCCGTCAGATTTAAAAATTACCGATATGCGTTATGCATTACGGCTGCTATGGGAGGCACTGCTATTATACGCATTGATACCAACCAGGGAATTTATGGTTTGGGTGAAGTGAGAGATGGAGCCGATCAGCGTTATGCATTAATGCTGAAAAGCCGGATACTTGGATTGAATCCCTGTAATGTTGAAAAGATATTTAAAATCATAAAACAATTTGGCGGGCCCAAGCCGGCAGGCAGGTGGTGTATGTGCCGTTGAAATGGCGTTGTGGGATATCTGTGGTAAAGCATATAATGTTCCTGCATGGCAATTACTAGGTGGAAGGTATCGTGATAAAATAAGATTGTATGCTGATACACCTGAAGCAGATTCACCTGAAGAACAATTGAAATTAATGAATTATCGCACCAATGACCAGGGATATACATGGCTTAAGATGGATGTTTCGCATTGATGAGATTAAAAAATTCCCGGCACCTTGGTGAATCAAAAATTCTGGCAAGACGACCAGGGCGATTCGCTAATCAATGGGGGAGATTATATGTCTTATGCAAATACAGCTCATCCTTTTACACAAATACAAATAACAGATAAAGGTCTTGGATGAACTGGCCAAGATGGTAGAAACATGTAAGAGGCATGGTGGGTTATGATATTCCGCTTTCAACAGATCATTATGGGCATTTTGATTTGAACAATGGAATTCGTTTGGGCAAGGCGATTAGAGCAATACCGGCTTGCATGGCTGGAAGATGTTATATCATGGGAATTAACTGATCAATGGAAAACCTATCTGATGCATTGGAAACACCTTGCTTACCGGTGAAGATATTTACCTGCTGAAAAATTTTAAGCCTTTGATTGATATTCATGCAGTTGATATTATTCATCCTGACCTTGCTACATCAGGTGGTTTGCTTGGAAACAAAAAGAATTGGTGATTATGCTGAAGAACATGGCGTTGCAATGGCGATGCACCAGGCAGGCACACCGATTTCATTTATGTCTGGTGTGCATTGTGCTGCAGCAACACAAAACTTTCTTGCATTGGAACATCATTCCATTGATCTGCCATGGTGGGAAAGTCTTGTAAAAACAACAGATGGAAGAAACTTAATTACGAAAGGCTTTGCCAATCTTCCTTTATCTGCGCCGGGTTTAGGCATTGAATTAAATGATGAAGTAGTGAAACAACATTTGCATCCTTCAGATAAAAGCTTTTTTGAACCAACACCTCAGTGGAATGAAAAGCGTTCGCATGACAGGATATTTAGTTAAAGCATTTTGTATCGTTCAAAATTTCCAATGAGGTTATGAAAGATAATCGCAGAGAATTTATTAAAAAGAGTACAACATTGGCTTCAGCTATAGCTGCTGGTGGAATAACCGCCTATGCGAAAACAAATAAACAAAAAAAGCTACACAAGCGCTAGCCAACGCGATTCTAAAGAAGTTGAATGGCCCATTCCCGAAAATCCGGACACTCCAAAATTACGCGTCGGCGTTTCGCAGGATGCAGATATAAATGAAATGCGGCAAACGAAACAGATGGGTGCTGATTACGTCTTAACGGGCGGACCGGAAATCCCCTGGACCGAGAGTAAACTTCGTTCAATTATAGATCCCTTTAAAGCCGAAGGTCTCACCGTTATTAACATGATGATCGGTGGGCATCCAAACAGCATTTATGGGCGTGAAGGTCGTGATGAGGAGATCCGGAAAATCCAGGATTCTTTAAGAGCGGCAGGCACAGTTGGGCTTCCGGTTGTTGAATATAATTTTTATGCACATCGTCTTATGGAGGGCTATTACGAAGTAAAGGCCCGTGGAGGTGCTTCAAACACGGCATTTGATTATGAGCGGAAAAATCTTCCTACAGATTTAAGCATAGGGAAACCGCAGACTGCCGAAATGTTGTGGGATAGTCTGGCTTATTTTCTTAAAGCGCTAATTCCTGTAGCTGAAAAAGCGGGTGTGCGTATGGCATTACATCCCAATGATCCACCTATACCAATTTCGCATGGCAATCACAAATTATGGCTACATTCAAAGACTGGTAGCGCATAATGGCATTGTAGACAGCCCTTCTCGGAATGACTTTTGACTGTGGAGTCTCTCGTGAGATGGGTGAAGATCCTTTGGAAGTACTGCATTATTTAGGTCCCGCGATCGCATTAATCACATGCATTACCGCAATGTAATTGTTGAAAAGCCATACTTGAAATACCAGGAAGGATTTTGTGACGAGGGCCAGGTAAATCTTTTCGCTGTTATGCGGGAACTCATCAAAATAAAATATAAGCATGGCCTTTACCCTGAACATCCGGGCTCTTGACTATGACCGTGAACACCCCGGTGGTATCAAAAACCAATATCCCGGCGGCGGTGGATATGCAGCACAAGCCTACAATCTTGCGTTTGCAAAAGCTATGAAATTAGCGGTGTTGTCAATGTAAGCACAAGTGTTGATCATCATGAAAAAAACAGACTGTGGCATTGCAGGAAAAGTATTTAAAATGATAGAATAATACATAACAAGGACCGCAAATACAATTGTTTATTTACTTTCAATGACCGTCACTTTTAACGATATGCTTCTGAATCCGCCTTAAAATTTAATAACTATGAATGATAACCGCAGAGACTTTATTAAAAAAAGCGCATCAGTCGTTGCATCGTTATCAATTGGCGCATCGGTGCTTCCGCCTTAGACTTCAATACACATTCGAAAAAAACAATTCCTATTCTTAAAAGATCCAAATCACAAATCGATTATATCAAAGATGCAGGAATGAAATTATGCCTTGCCTATTTTGCCGGAAAGGAACCCCGTAAAATTGAACTGGCAAAACAAATGGGCGTATTGGGTGCAGTTGGCGGAATTGATCCAAAAATGGTAGGGATGGACAATGCCAACAATTGGGAGTTTGATGTAATAAAAGCTGTAAAGGAATCATGGGAAAAAGAAGGATTGAAACTAACGGTAGTGGAAGGTCCTCCGTCACTCAATACAAAAACCAAACTCGGCCTTCCGGGAAAAGATGAAGAGATTGCCAACTTCATCACCTTGATGAAAAACATGTCGCAGGTTGGCATTGATACAATTTGTTATAATTGGATGCCTTTGATAAGCTGGGCCCGTAGTGATAAAGCGATGCCCGATCGTGGTGGCGCTTTGGTAATGGGCTTTGACATAAATAAAATGGAAGGTGACCCCATAACAGAATATGGAACATTGACACATGATTTAATGTGGAAAAACCTGGAATATTTTCTTAAGGCGGTGGTTCCCGAAGCAGAAAAATATGGCATTAAATTATCCATGCATCCTGACGACCCACCCGTAGACGCAATTAGGGGAGTGCCCCGCATCATGACTTCCGTTGCAGCTTTCAAAAGAATGATAGACATCTATCCAAGTCCTAATAACGGAATAACCTGGGATGGCACTTTTGGCGAAATGGGTGATGAAGGCAAGCAGGAAGATTTGCCTGCAGCTATGGAATATTTTGGAAAGAAAAATGTTATCTCGTTTGTTCATTTTAGAAACGTACGCGGATACAGGCAACACTTCAACGAAACTTTTATAGATGACGGGCAAATGGATATGGCAAAGCTGATGCAGATATTATATAACACGGGCTATAAAGGGCCGTTACGTCCTGACCATGTACCAACTATGGCGGGCGATAGCAATAGTTTCCCGGGTTATAGTACTATCGGAACTTTGTTTGCTATAGGTTATATAAGGGGATTGATTGATGCAGCAAGAGGAACAACTTTGACAGAAAAAGTATGAACATTTTTTATGCAGAAACAGTTAATCAAAATTTTATCAGTAATTGCCACGGGCTTTAGCCCGTGGAATAGTGTAGCATAATAAGAGGCTTTAGCCAAAAATATTTTGTAAGATGAATATCAAATTAAAATCCTTTAAATGACAATCCAAAAATGTTTTGGCTAAAGCCGATACGGCTTCTTAATATTATCCACGGCCTGAAGCCCGTGGCAATTTGATTTGCTAACCGCAACTGAATTTTTTTATAAAATGATTAACCAATAATAAATCACAACAATAATTATGAATAAAAAATTAATATTACTCACAGCATTTGTATTTACATTATGTTACGCCAATGCACAGCGTGTAGGTTCTTCACCTGAATATATTAAAGCGCTAACAGCGGATTGGAAAGGAGAACGATTTGCAGATGGTCGTCCCAAAGTTTCTGATGCACTTTTAAGGAGATTGAAAAATGTTGCAATGGAAGAAGCGTGGGGTTATTTACGCGGCCAGGGTTATCAAAATCAATATGAAGGAAATTGGCAAATAATCAACCCGGATAGTGTAATGACAGGCCGTGTGGTAACCGCTCAATACATGCCGCTGAGGCCTGACTTTGCAAAACTAATAAAGCAACAAGGAATAGCCGAGGGGCGTGATTCATCAGGAGGAACTAATTCATGGCCAATTAATGTTTTACAACCCGGCGATGTATATGTTGCTGATGGTTATGGAAGAATTATTGATGGAACACTCATCGGTTCTAATCTTGGAAATGCCATTTATGCCAACTCACAAAACGGCGTAATATTCGATGCATCGGTAAGAGACATGGCCGGGCTTAAAAGAAATTAAAGGATTTAATGGTTGGGTTCGTGGTGTTGACCCTTCTTACCTTCAACAGGAAATGCTCACTTCTATCAATACTCCTATTCGGGTTGGCCGTGCTATTGTTTTGCCGGGAGATGTGGTGCTTGCAAATCAATATGGAACCATTTTTATTCCTGCCAATCTTGTTAGCTGAATTGGTAATATCATCTGAAGTAACCGCACTTCGCGACCAGTTTGGCTTTCAGCGTTTGAAAGAAAAAAAATATCTCGCCGGACAAATTGATAGCCGGTGGTCGGATGAAATAAAAAAAGATTTTGTAAACTGGATCAATAATTATCCTGATAGTAAATTACCAATGACGAGGAAAGAATTGAATGATTATCTAAAAGCACATAACTATAACGAATAAAGAATTTTATATATTATTATTTAATAATTGATGAAAATATTTGTATGTGTTCTCCTAAAAAAATGTTCGGCTATTTTTCTTTTACCGGCATTGTTCAATAAGCGCTACAACTTTTGTAAATCCGCCCGAAGCAGAGATTACAAATGGATTGATACATGCACGCATTTATCTTCCTGATGCTGAACAATGGATATTATCGCGGATCAAGGTTCGATTGGTCTGGTGTAATTCCTGAACTTACCTGCAATGGTCATTCTTATTATGGCCAATGGAATCCGAAATATGCTCCAAGAATTCACGATGCCATTATGGGACCGGTAGAAGATTTTTTACCTGTTGGATTTGATGAAGCAAAACCCGGAGAAAGCTTTTTGAAAATAGGCATTGGAATTCTTCAAAGGCCCGATACGTCAGCATATTCAATTGTACCGCCCTATGAAATTCTTAATGGTGGTAAATGGAAAGTTAAGACAACATGAGGCAAGCGTTGAATTTCAACATACTCTTAATGACACTGCGTATTCTTATGTTTATAAAAAAACCATCGAATTAATAAAAGGCAAACCAGAGATGGTTCTATCGCATACTTTAAAAAATACAGGTAAGAAGACTATTGAAACTACTGTGTATGATCATAATTTTTTCATGCTCGATAAACAATCAACTCAGGCCAGGGATTTATAATTACATTTCCTTTTAATATTAGCCGGTGAGGTGGTAACGAGCAATCTTGCCAACTTCAACAAAAATCAAATCATTTTTAAAAAAGAATTGGCAAATAATGAACACGTGTATTATGGCGATTTACAGGGATATAGTGATAATGCAAAAGACTACGACATAAAAGTTGAAAATAAAAATACAGGCGCAGCAGCAAGAATTACGTGCGATAAGCCCTTTGGCGAAATTAGCATTCTGGTGTGCATCAACTACCATTTGTCCTGAACCATTTATTCATATTAAAGTAAATCCCGGCGAAACTTTTAGCTGGAAAATTTTTTATAAATACTATTCACTAAAACAGTAAGAAATCAAATAATAAGTGAAGAAGAAATTATTGCTTTTCATTCCTGTGCTTTCTTATAGTATCGAGTTGTAAACATTCAAGGAAACTTCTATGCAAACAGGAAAAGATTACCCGGTTTATGGTGGCAATAAAGCCGGCAACCGTTATTCACCTTTAGATCAAATCAATGCAACTAATGTAAAAAATTTACAGGTTGCATGGATGTACAATTCTGCGGGAATACTGATACAAACTAATTCAAAACAACAAAGACCCAAAGCAAATACAATGTCAGCCGATAGTAGTAAATGGAATTTTATATGGAACCTCAGCCGACCTTGACTTATTTGCACTTGATGCAGGTACCGGAAAGCAACTATGGAAATTTGAGCCTTCGAAAGATGGGAAAACGATACAGGATGATTAATGTAAACAGGGGTGTTTCTTATTGGGAAAACGGTAATGATAAACGAATTCTTTACAGTGCAGGTTCAAGTTTGTTTTGTGTGAATGCCAGCGACGGAAAACTTATTCCTGCCTTTGGCGAAAACGGCATCGTTGATCTTCATGAAGGACTTGCGCCGGATTCAGATCATGATGTAAGCGAACTTTCAGTATCGTCTAATACACCCGGTATTGTTTATAAAAATCTTTTGATAGTTGGCTCTGCAGTTTCTGAGTCAGGAGATGCTGCGCCGGGAAGTGTCAGGGCCTTCAATATTGTAACAGGCAAATTAGCAATGGGTTTTTCATACGGTTCCACATCCGGGTGAATTTGGATATGATACGTGGCCAAAAGATGCATGGAAAAATATTGGCGCAGCCAATAACTGGAGTGGTTTAACGCTTGATGAAAAAAGAGGTGTTGTATATTTTGGAACAGGTTCACCTGCATCAGATTTTTATGGTGGCAACCGCGAAGGAATGAATCTCTTTTCAGATTGTGTTGTTGCACTAGATGCGGCAACTGGTAAATTGAAATGGTACTATCAAACAGTTCATCATGATCTTTGGGACCGTGATCTTCCCTGCCCGCCCAATCTTGCCACCATTAATCATAACGGTAAAGCGGTAGATGTAGTTGTGCAGTCCACGAAAGATGGAGTTATCTATGTGCTTGATCGCGACAGCGGCACATCTATATTTCCGGTTGAAGAACGGCCGGTACCAACTAGATGGCTTACCGGGCGAACATCCATGGCCTACACAAAAGTATCCTGTTAAACCACTTGCCACTTTCGCACCAGGTTTTTACAGAAGCTGACATCACCGATCATTTCGCCTGAATCGCATGCTTATGTTTTAGACCAATTTCAACAAGTATAAAACTGATAATAAATTTACGCCACCAAATACAACAGGCATTTTACTTTTTGGCTATAGCGGCGGCGCAGAATGGGGCGGCAATGCAGTAAGTCCTGATGGTATCTTGTATCAAAATTCAAATGATGATCCATGGATAACTCAACTTACAGATACGGCAACACGAAATAAGGAATTTGCTTCGCTTTCAACCGGAAATATTCTTTACTTAATGAACTGCGCCGCCTGCCATGGACAGGATAAAAAAGGCGTTGGCACAGAATTTCCCAGCCTGGTTAATATCGGAAAGAAACGAACCATAAACGAAATTCAAAAGATTTTAAAAACCGGTGGTGGAAGAATGCCTTCGTTTCAACGGCTTTCAGATGAAGAGCGCACTGCAATTGTACATTATTTATTGAATATGCCATCCAATATCAAGTCCCCGGCCTTTCAGTGAACATGCACAGCAGCTTCCATCGGTAACGATGTAAAAAATAAAGAGTTTGGATTTAAGCCGGCTTATGTAAATAAAGTATGGAAAAAATTAACTGACCAGGATGGTTATCCGGGAATTAAACCACCGTGGGGAACATTAAATGCGATTGATCTTAACACGGGAGATTATTTATGGAGAGTTCCGCTGGGCGAATATCCTGAACTGACTAAAAAAGGAATTCCTGTAACCGGTACTGAAAATTATGGTGGCCCTTTGGTAACAGCAGGAGGACTTGTATTTATTGCGGCAACCAGCGATGAGAAATTTAGGGCATTTGATAGAAAAACAGGAAAGGTGGTTTGGGAATACCAACTGCCCGCGGGCGGTTTTGCAACACCCATAACTTATGAAGTTGACGGCAAGCAATATATCGTAATAGCGGCTGGTGGCGCAAGAGGTGGCAAAGCAGGAGGAAATTATGTTGCTTTCGCATTGAAATGAAAACTATTTTTGCAAAAGGCAAGCATTACATTAAACGGTGAAAATTTTATGCGTTTATTCTACAGTCGTTAGTCAGTGTTAAATAATAAAAATTGAATCGTTCATTATAAAAAACAAAACAATGATTGTAGACACTTTATTAAATGCTGAAAAATACTTTTGCATTCATCCCTTATTTTCAAAAGCCTTTGAGTATATTAAATCACAAAATCTTGAAACCATTGAAGTGGGCAAATATGAAATTGATGGTGATCTTTTGAAAGCAATTGTTTCTGATAAACCCGGCATGACTGCTGAAGAATCTGCCGCAAAATTTGAATGTCATGATAAACACATTGACATACAACTTTGCATAAATGGAAAAGAACAAATAGGCTGGAAGCCAAGGCAGAACTGCATTCAACCGAAAGGAGATTATAACCCGGAAAAAGATGTATCATTTTATAATGATGCTCCGGACATGTATTTTGAATTAACCAATAATCAATTTGCTATCTTTTTTCCTGAAGATGTACATGCACCAATGATTGGAGAAGGACCACATTAAAAAGATGGTAATAAAAGTGAAAATATAATTTGAGACAAAATTTTTGAAATATCACGCTTTTAAGTGATAATTCATTTTATCACGCTTTTACGTGATATTAATTTGATAGGAAGATGAAAATCAAAATAATTTTAACAATATATACTGATATCCCATTCCTGTAAGAATAGCAATACCAAAGCTCAACAATGTTCCTATTAAAATATATTCAGTAAGTTTCCGGTCTTTTGCTTCCTGCAAATTTCCAAAACGGAAAACCGATTTTGCTGCAAGAAGAAATCCTACTGCCTGCCATTCATTGGTAATCATAAATACAAACACCAGTAATCTTTCTAAAATACCAATGTATTGACCTGCACTTTGCAATGATACTATATCATCGCCGGCTTCGTATCGGGTGTCCATTTTGAAATAAATATTTTTACTGCAAATGATACTGGCCTGGTTAGAAATATAATTAAGGTAATCAGCAAAATATCTTTTCGTTTTTCAAAAAAGAAAATGAGAAAAATGTACTTGGTAATGCTAAGAGAGACCACGAGGAGTATTCGGAGGCCATTACCCTGCATTCTCTCGTAGCAGGTGGGGGGCCAAGATTATGTGGCAACGATCTCGCCAAGCAGGCAATTAGTAATCTGATCTATGAAAACGACAGTGCGAAACGACCTGATGATGCTGAGAAATGGTTCAGGCGCTACGCAAGCCTCTATGAGCCAGCGGCGTATGAATGGGATTCCGAAGGTGACCGAAGGGTTTCCGCTAACGACTACGCAAGTGCCGCCGGGGCTTATGAGAAGGCTGCGGCAGGCAGCAGTTATTATGGGTACGATTATTGCTTTGCAGCAAGAGCAAATTTTCTCCGACCGAGTACGAATGAAGACGGCGTCCTAGCCGACGGAAGAAAGTGCGTGGAAGCCTCAGTTCAGACCACGAAAGAAAACGAGAAATACTTCAAGCCCACAATGCCATTTGTTTACAGAATAATGGCGGGGGTACTCTGAGGGAAGAGGGGTTTACCAGCCGGCATCGAAATACATTAAAGAGTCGATTACCGCCGACCCAGAAGACCCATTCGCCTTGGACACCGAAGCGAAAATATTTGCGGACCTTGAACGAAACTCCGAATGCATCGCAGCAGCTCAAGCAGCAGTAAGAGTATCTGATGGGAAATATCCTTGGATGAACTTTCATCTAGGATACTGCTACTTTGCAACAGGGGATTTCAGCCGCGCCGCATCCGCATTCCGCCTTGCTGCTGAGGGCGATAAGAACGACGCGGTCTCCGCATTCAACCTCGGGCTGAGTCTGTCACGGCAGGGATTTGCGGCTGATGCAGATAATTCTACGCGAAGCGTTAGGCAGAAAGCCAGACGATGAACTCCGCGCCAAAATCCTGAATGCATTGAGGTAGCCAAGCGAGATTCAGGTGGACGGTCGCCTCGTCCATCACTGGCCCTCGCGGTTTACTTTCCGTATAGACCTTCTTTGCAGCACCCTCGCGCGCGTCGCGCGGGTGCCCAAAATCAACGTCGGAGGGGTCTGTTGCGGAAGGGGGTGCACTTTTGCGGGCTTCTGTCTCCTAACCCATTGCGAGTTTGCCCTCCCCGCTTCCTTCTTTAGACTGAAATATCCAAAACCGAATCATCCACCAGTCGCGGCGTCCGAGGGTTTCAAGGCGAGTGGGACGTTGGCAAAGCAGAAAAGGCGAAGGCCGCTCGGAGAGCGGCCTTCCCAGTCTGGGACCGTTCAGTGTGGGACAGCTTCTTCGGCGGCCGGTCGCGTCGGAGCCGTTTGCTGCAGGCTCGGCCGCGTCCGCCTTCGAGAAGATGGAGAAATCGATCTTTCGCAGGTGGCCGGCCACGATCGAGACTGCCGGGATCGTCACGCCGTCTTTGACGTATTCGCTGGTGCGGAGCTCGCCCTGGACAAACACCGCATCGGCCTTCTTGAGGCGGCTGGCGGGTTGAGGCGAACTTGTCCCAACATTCCACGCGAAACCAGTCGGTCGTTTGCTTCTTCTCTTTGCCCTTCGTCCAGCTCTTGTTCACCGCGATGCTAAGGCGCGTAACATGTTTACCGTTGGAGAGCGGATGTGGACGGGATCTTGTCCGAGGTTGCCTTCGATTTGAACGAGGTTCTTCATTGTGATTCTCCTTGTGTGTGTTCTCGTCCCGTGCGGGACATACTTCCCGAAGGGCGCGGAACCGGCGAACTCCCAAGAGCGCCGGGGGAAGGGCGCGTGCCAAGAGGAAAAGTTTTTGGAAGGGGACCCGGAGCCAGCGAGGGGGGAGGAGTCCAAAACCCCGAAGGGGCGCGAGTTTCCATTGCCGTGCCGCAGGGCGAGAGCGTAGTTAGGTTCCGCGGTTGTCTGCACGGGTGAGAACCCAAGGAGAAATGAAGAGCCTGGTATCGAAGGGCGACCGGAAGCCGAGAGTGCCCGGAACACAGCGTCCAGTCGTCCAGTACCGGCATGCAAGGGCTCGCTAGTAGCGCGGTAACGAGACTGGGAGGACAAAGAGTGAAGATGAACAGATGAACACTAGTGCAAGTGAGTGCAGGAGCATTTGGCTACTACGCCGGCCCCATGGTCGTTCTCGATACCGCGTCGGGGCGATCCCGCGTTATGCACGGCAAAGCGTCACCCAGCTCCGTCGGTGGTGGCCGGCTTAAGAGCGCAAAACCGTGCCGCCGGCGATCAGGTGCTCAAAGTGCTCCCGCAACCTAGTAGGACTACCCCAATGCCAGGAGTGTTGCCCAAGATTTCCGCTGTTTAGCGCTTTCAGCGTCGTGGGCGGAGTCTGAAATGAGCCGATCCAATTGTAGAAGGTTGACGGGTCGCAACGTGACTCGTGGCTTGTGCTGGAAGGATGCTGAAAAGCGCTCGATAACGATGACTTGTTCCTTCGCCGATTCTTTGAGAGTCGGGTACAGGATGACCGCTTCTCGGCAACTCTCTTCTCGCGCTAACGCATATAGCGCTAACTGATAGAGCATCTCGCGCGGAAGTGATAGTTCCCACAGATCCCGATACTTTGCGTCGAGAACCGCAAGGACTTGTCGTTCGGCCATCACCGTAAAATCAGGCCGTAGTTTGGGCGCACGTCGATGCTGCGGGTTCTTATCGGGTTCGTACGAAAACATTTGGCGAATACTACGTTCGTCATGCAGTTGTATCCCGACAAGATTGTCGCGCAAAAATCGAGACAACAGGGCCTGAAAGAATCTGTTCATGTCAAACAAGAAACCCTTTACCGCCACTCGATCAATCCCTTCGTCCAGGGAGACGCCTTCCATATTCAACAGAATTTCAATCAGCGTCGTAGCCGGCTCGTAGGCGCGGGTACGACGGTCCATCTCCTTACGGGCCATGACCAAGCTCATCCGGCTCAGAGGCAGGATTTTAACGCTCTTGGCCATTTGCTTCTCTAGGCGGTGAGCTTTGCCGCGCAGTTCGGGGTCGCCAAGCAATGTCGCGGCGAATGCCACGCCCGCCAGAACCAGCCGGTTAAGATGTGTGTCTTCTACGCGTGGATAATAGATGCACGGTAACGTTGCCCGTGCACTCTCGCCAGCACGAACGAGACGCAGAAAATCGATGCGCCCACGTGGCGTTTCGAGATCGTCGTTTCGCCGGAGATAGTCTCGGTGCAACCCTCGCGCAAGGAGTTCTTCCACCTCGGCCATCAGTTGTAGCGCCAGCAATTCCTGGAATCCAAGAGATGACGTGGCCTGTTCGGATGTGTCATACAAAGCGAGTCGACGTAGCCCGTACGCGTAGCGCAGTAACCGCAGCAAGGGCATGCCTAAGAGCTTAGGCCGAATGGTCAATACAACGTCACCTATTTGAACCCGGCCAACGTATGAAGTGGCTGCAATCCTTAACCCCTGGGCAAGTTCCGTAATATCCAAGCGCTTCGATTTTGTCAGCTGCTCAGCCAATTGACGACAGGCATCGTCCTGGAGGCTGCGCTTGAACAGGCGGGTGTCTTGTTCGGGTCCAACGGTCTGCCACTCGCTAACATTGATTTGCAGAACTGATTCCATGGTCGCTAGCTGCCAGCCTCGCCCTTGTCATCGTTGAGATCGTCCCCTTCCTGATCTTCCGACGATGCCTCGACTTCGGTCGTCATGTCTGGCTCGATTGCGAGTAGCGCTTGAACTAACTCTGCATGGTGTTCAAGCTCAAATAGCTCTTCCCGAATGCGCTGCCGTTCTTCGTCCACCAGGCCCGGCCCTAAAATACGAGCCAACGCAGCGTGATCCTCATAGCAATACTCTTCAAGCAAGGGAATAATATCCTCGGCGACAATACGTGCGAATTTGGCAAAGTCAGATACTGGCTTCCCATCATCCAAGAGAAAAGCATGGCCAATTTGCAGGTTTCGCGCGTCTCTTCCCACCTGTTTTCGAATCCGCTCGTTGATCGCCCTCAACCATGGACCCAGGGGCACTTTGCCGCCAGCGCTAACGCTTGCTAGAACCTTCGCGTCGGGCATCAGCTCGACAAAACCAAACCGCCGCCTAAGCGCCGTGTCCAGGAGTGCGATAGAGCGATCAGCGGTGTTCATTGTCCCGATGATCCAAACATTGGTTGGTACTGACCACGCCTTTCCAGAAAGCGGCAGAATTGTTGGCACGTTACGCTTATCCATCTCAAGAAGCGTCAGCAGTTCGCCGAAAATTCGTGAGATGTCGCCGCGATTGATTTCGTCGATTACGAGTATCCAACGCTGTTTGGGGTTCTTTGCGGCCTCATCGCAGAGCAACTTAAAAATGCCGTCGCGTATTTCGAAACTCATCTGGCCTGCGCTCGTCGGCTTTGGGCGATAGCCCTCTATGAAATCTTCGTAACCATACGAAGGATGAAACGTGCAGCGACGGACGAGCCCCCATCGGTTGCCGGAGCCATCAACAACAGCGCGTTCGTCATCCGACAAGGCATCGTAGGAACGCCGGAACGTACCTCTCGCAGCTAACTCGCGAGCTGCACGAAAGTGCCCAATACGTCTTGCCTGTGCCAGGCGGACCATAAAGGATGGCCTGCCCTTTGCGTTCCAATACCGCATGTAGACGCGCCACTTTCCCGGCTAACTGTGCAGTCGTAACGACCGACGCCTGAGTAGTTGTTGGAGGGGACGCTGGCTGAATGAGCTTTTCCTCCAGCGCTAGTCGATTCTGCAAATCCCTGATTTTGGCAACGGTCGTCTGCAGTCCCTCTTGGGGTCGTGGTAGCGACCAACTGTCGGTGCTATGCCAGTCTACGCTTCGGCGGTGAGGCGCTTCGACAGGATCGGATTCCTCATATTCGTAGCCGCCCTTTACTAATCCAACGCCAAGCACAGACTGCCCATCAGCAGCAACCACAACGTCGCCCTCAGCCATAGTGGCGAAGAAATGCACGATTTCCCCGGCTTTTCGTGAGGCGACCCGTTTGTCACTGCCGTAAGACTTTTCGATCTTGTCCTGGATCAAAGTTCGCCTGGAATCCTCTTCGAGATTGCGCAGATCGCCAACGGCCCGCCAACCGATTGCTACGTATCGCCCATCCCGCATTGCCGGCCAAATGCTTTCTTCTGCCCCCAGACGTGTGCCGATTCGCCAATATCTGATCGGTGAAGCCACTGCGTGCACCTTCAACACCCAAGTCAGTTGGTTCATGGGCCAACCGAATTCCTGAGCTATCTGTACGAATCTGCCCGCACAGACGTATAGCCCCTCCTCCGATGGGGGCAGCTGTAGGAGTTTCAACAGGTGGTAGCGCTGCAATTTCTGAATATGGAAATCGTCCAGCTTCTCAGGGAACAACAGGTGGAGATACTTGTGTCCCCAAGCCAAACGGCTGGTGTCGGGCGCGTGCTCGTCCAAATTCTTTTGCAGCGTCAGATAAGTTGCGTCGTCTGTACTAGCGGGAAGGTCCTCCAAGAGCTTAGCGCCAGCAATTAGCTGGTCTCGATGTTTGCGAGCTAAGGCGATTGCATCGTTAAGCGTGAGCACTGTTTCCTTGATACCACTTCCAGTAACCCATTGCCCCGTGTCTTTGCGGCGAAATAAACCAAACTTGTGTGCGCTGCCCCCAGCAATGCTGCCGAAACTAGTTCCGGGGAATTCAGCATCGTTCTTGAACTCTAGCCAGTAGACCAAGCTGTCGTGGTTACCGTGCGCATGCATCGCATTGAGGAGTGCCTCGCCGTCCATAGCGGCGAGTCTTTGCGGCCCGAACCTGTTCCGGAACTGCTGATATATCCCTGCAAGCGATCGGGAGACGTGAGGTCTCCGCGTTTCAATTTGTCGCTATAGATCTGAGAACAACTGATCCTTGACGACGGACGGAATCGAAGTGGCCATGGTAGATATCTAAACCCTGTCGATTTTTACAATTGGAGTATCGACCAAGGTCGTCGTCCTGTTCCCGCTGGCTGTGTCCTGCCTCCGTCTGGGAATGGAGAGAACGTTCGTCCATTGAGATATAACGATAGAGGAAGGGGAGTTGGTCTTTGGCCATCCTCCCCTCATTTGGTCTTTCCTATTTACTTCCGGCGCGCTTTGCAGACGCCTGCACTTTGGCAGGCGGGGCGTACTTCTTGCAGTCTGATTCGAGCAGAGGTCCTGTTCGACCCATGAACACGCAACTCGCTTATCTCCAGTCCAGAAGTCACAGGGCGTTTCTTCTGTGCACCCACAGCCTCGGCAAGCGCGCTCTTTGCTGATTCGTTCATCCTGAGCCGCTAGAATCGCGGTCGCGGTTTTCAGTCCGAGAACTTTCGCAAACAACAACAATGCCGAACGCTTTTTGGAGTCATCGCCATGTTCATCAACCGAACCGAGAAGGACGGCTGCGACCAGAATTTGGTTCAGTTGCACGTCTTTCGCTTTGCCGATGATCTTCCTGAAATCGGCTGCTTTAGCGGCTTTCGGATCGAGGCCCAACAGCCAAAGCACCACCGAAGAATCCCTGTCGCTGTTCATGAGGTTTATCACTACCTCACGCAACAGCTCCGCTGGAATCTTCGCGCCTACACGTCCGACCATCGCCCGAACAAGCTGGGCTCTCGCTACCGCTTTCTTCCTTCCGGCAACCTGCTTCTTGAAGCCCTTATAGCGTTCGAGATCGTAATCGACTTGAGTTGTCCTGCCTGACGATCCGCTCGCACTGAAAGTGTGCTTGTGGACTTTGCACGCTCCGTTGCAACACACTAAGCGCCTTGTGCCCGCATTGTCGCCGCGCACAATCAGCCCGGTTTCTACGGATGGACATTCGTTTTTCTTGGCTGGCAGCCATTGCCCAGCCTTCAGCACTTTTTGATCCGGCTTCGCTGCGGCATAAGCTGCCTGCTCGCTGATTTGCCTGAGAGGTTCGGCCTTCTCGTACTGGCCCGACTTGTCATGAGGTCCAACGCTCTCGACGAAAGCTTCGCGGTTCTTGTTCGCTACTGCTTCCTTGTCCTGCTTGATTGCGATCTGCACGAAGGCCTCCCGCTTGGCCTTGAAGCAGTCGGCGTCAAAGCACGTATCCTCGCCCTTGACCGTCAGTTCGGCGAAAAGGGCGGGATTCGAGGCCGAACGCTTCGGACATGAGCTGCACGCGCCCGCCGCTGGCAGCAGTTGCGCATCGTTCAGGTCCCACGGCACACCCTTCAATTGCAGATTCACATTGTCCTGAATCCACTCACGCAAGGATTTCTCCGAGATCACGGGCGCATCGGCCTCGACAATCGACGCCAGCTTTATGCTCGTCGGATCGTCATCGGCTTTTGGCTTCGCTCCGTGCCACTCGCCAAAGCACGCCCTGAGCGCCTTGATCTGGTCTTTTGGTTGCAAACGGGCAATCAGAACCGCATGAGCCGCGCTAATCCGTTCCGATAGAAACGCCTCGCGTCCGGCTGGAACCAATGCCAACAATTTGCATCGGGCATACACGTACGCGACACTTTTCGCAACTTTGGCGGCCAGGGCTTCAACCGTGACCTTCACACCTTTCTCCCCCGGCATCTTGAGCAACGCTTCGTAGCCCATCGCTTCATCGAGCGGGTGGACTCCTTCACGCTGCAAATTCTCAAGGACACCGATTTCAAGGGCTTGTTGATCCGTGAGAGTTGGATCGACGATGGCCGGGATTTCGGGCTTGCCCGCGATCTTCGACGCACGCCAGCGTCTTTCCCCGCACACCAGTTGGAACTTACCGGGTCCACCATTGGGGCGAAGCAGAACGGGCTGGCGTACTCCATGAACCTTGATGGAGTCGGCGAGTTCTTTCAGTCCGATCTGATCGAAATGCTTTCGTGGATTGTTCGGGTTGGGCGATATCGCCGCGAGCGGGACGAGCTGCAAATTGTGGATTGGAACTGCCGGTTTCGTGTTGTCGGTGGTGAGAGGTTGATTCGGTGTGGTGGTCATTGGAATTTCGCTCCTTTTGGGTTTTTGTAGAATTCGGGCCTAGGTAGGCCAGAAAAAAACATTCGTTTCATAAATGGCGAGGGTGGAGCGGAGAGAGGCGCTGTCAATCTCCGGAGCGAAGCGGAGCCCTGGAGCGGGTTAGAGCGGAAGGGGCGCGGAAGCGAGCACGGCGCGGGTTTGGGGTAAGCGGCGCGCGGAGCTGCACAAGCGGGATTGACAGAAGGAGCCGAACGGAGCTCTAGACTTCGCCATGAAACGAATGTGGAATGGTGGGAAGATCAGCCGAAGGCTGCACCGAGAATTGGCGAACGCACAAAGAGGCTCACGACGACTTGCCCAGAATTCGGCGCCAACTCTTTTCAAAATGTCTATCTCGCAGGACACAACTGAGGGCCAGTTGATCCCAAGGGCTCCCGACTTTTTCGGGATAGTAAATATCGGCTCCTCGATGGTGATGTGGCGCATTCTTCCACCCGCCCCCTTCCAATACTCCGCGAAAGGCATGTTGGGTTCGAAACGATGCTCCCCTGTATGAAGGCAGTACTGGCCTTGGTCGTCCCCCATTTCAATCACTGGAAGCACAACATCAACAGCTAAGAACTCATTCCTCGCTAAATCGTAAAGCTCCGCCTCTTCGAGTACGCTTGCCAGATCGAGAACGGCGACGGCAAGATAGCTCTCAGATCTCCGCCTCAAAGAAATCTGCTCAAACGGTGGTCCAAGAAGGTAGGCCACTTCCTCAGCCGGCAGTGCATGGGGCTGTGCCAACCCGAAATTACCGTTGTCGTGATAATCCGCGATCCATTTGGTTGTTAAGCGGATGAGGCACTTTGCCGCTTCGGCCTTACCAAACTTTGCGAGCAACAGCACAGCGACTACGAGTGATATGCACCAACGATCAGAAATAGGATGTGTGGTGCCCACGTTTGCATGAATGAATTCCTCCAGATAAGCAACTATCTCCCGTGAGAAGTTACTCCGTTCATCGATCTCGGCTTCCAGTAATCCAAGCATTCCAAGCATCTCGATTACAGTGAGGCATCGGGTCGGGTAGGTGATAAAGGCCGCGGGTGTGGGATCTCCTTGAATAATCTGATCTGCATGGAGAAAGTTGTCTCGGCAATCTTCCCAAATCTGACTGGCGTAATAGCGAAACTGGTCTTTCGCAGTCCTCAATGCAACACTGGCGGATTCAGGAAGGGGAATCTGCCCATGCACTGTGGCCAACGTCGAACGATGCAGCATCAGGGCTGTGTAACAGGCAAGATCGATGCGATTTTGCCGCCGACAATGGCTCGCGATGACAGCAGCCTCAAGTGAATCGCGCAGGTTCAGTGCATTCCATGCGCTTCGAATCCATCCGCGAGAATAACTTTCTAGAACTCGAAAGTCGAGTTGGTCATGTTGAGATCCAAGAATCTGTATTAACCCCAATGGAGATCCGCTCAAACAAATGGGATCTACCGCGAGCATGTCGACCACGGTATCCCGATCCGACGTTCTCAATTCCGTTTCGCCTAATGTTTCCAGATGCTCGCGGAACTGCCGAGCGGCGAGTGGCGCGCCTCCAATGAGCCTGCCGGTAATCACAAACCGTGCGCGACGGGATAGATCTTTGTCAAAATTGGGATGAGCAAGGGAATCCGTCCGCAGCATATCGATTTGGCCGCGGCATGCGCTCCACTGTTGAAGATTAATATCCCCGGCCTTTGTCTGAAAGGCGTATTGATAAGGCCGACCTTCTTCGACACGCTTCGCGATGAAGTCTTTTCCAAACTCGAATGGACCATGCAGAAGATGTATGTCCTCGTAACCCTGGAGGCGCAGAAGGGCCATAAAGGGAGCGTCGAATTCGCGCTCGGTCAGAGACGCAACATAGCTTCCGATGGCGTCGTTTAGCAAAGAACTCCTTACGTTTCCCTTCGATCATTTCGTCCCATTGCTTTTGTTGCTGCTCTGTCCATGGCGGCAAGTTCGCGAGTTTCATGGCGGTATCGGGATGCACGACTAACTGGGGCATGATCGGCGTTCCGTCCCGGTTGAATTGAAGTTCTATCTTCGAAAAGGCTACCAGCCGTGCTTCGAACGTCAACGGCGCTCCTGCCAAATCAGTGGCCGTACCAGCGGCCTCGCAAGTCCGTCCGAACGTATCGAAGAAGTGGCGCATTACGGCTTTGATTCGCTCTTCAGCAATCGCGTCAACTTGCTCCGCAAGCGCATTCAGATTGCAGGACCTTATGTCGTCCCATTGAAACGTCACTCTACTTTCGAGAATCAAGGGCTGGGTCTGGACCATTTTGCCGGATGGCATCGTGTTCTGCGTCGTAGGAATAGTTTCAGATGCATCTCCTTCCTGAATTTGGGCATAAATCGGGTCTTTCGTCTTCATCAAGCTTTGGACGGCGGCATGGAAGAACTCGAACTGCGCGCGCTCGTATTCAGGAAGGGAGAAGATGCACGATTTGGTCGTCCCGATCTGCGGCATTGGGACCTCTAAGAGAATTGTAGCCAATGGCGATGCGACGTGCCTCATCGCGGACAAAAGAGAGGAGAACAGCCCAGGTGGTGCTCACTTCTTTGGGTTCGCCCCATCTTGGCTATCCGGCGGTTTTGATGTGTTTGCATTTTGCGCCTGTCGTGCAGCCACTGCCCTGACGGCAGATTCAAGTTTTTCGCGCGTAAACAACCTCTGAGCCAACGATGGCAAGATGCCTCCGACGAAGGCAAAAACAGCGACACTCCATTTGTGCACATCCGCTCGTTCGATCGCTTGAACAATATAGGCATCTGAGTCGGCGACTTTGATTTTGTCTGCGCGATGGACAATTTGGTGCCTGTCTTTTCATCAGTTGCTCAAGAAGCGGGAACATATCACTATGGTCCGCGACAGCAAAACCGAGTTGTTCGAGCGTTCTAGCGATGTCCTCCGTGTTGTTGTAATTTGAGCGTTCTAGGTACTTACACACAGACTCACGTAGGAGATCGTCGACAGTTTTACCTCTGTGATGGACCAATTTTCCAAGAAAGAACTTTTCAGCTCGACTCTCTTGGCCGAGTAGAGGAATCTGATTCAGGGCTACCTCGTCTGCGGTTGGAAGAAGCCTTTCGGAGAGCGTTCGCATAAAGTCTTCGAGCGATGCATGCAGGAGAACAACTGATGCACGTAGAGTATCTCCACCAGCGGTATCGCTGAATTCGATGGATGCGTCCACGAGCTTTCCAATTCGGTCGAAACCTTCCTGCAAATTGTCTAAATACGGCCCCACTTCGTCCAGTGTGAGATCCACCCCAACAGCGAGGATAGTCTCGCGGACGAATGATGTTAATGTGTCACGTGTTCCTTTGGGGAGTTGGCCGAAGGCATCACCGTTCGCGTATTTAGTGATGAAGCCGTCTTGCAACGACGCTTCGGCGGTACGGCGCAGAGCAGCCCTAAGAACCTCTCGTAATTTCTTGCTTGATTCCACTAGCTCCGCTTTCTGGAAGAAACGGTGCCCTAACAGTGTGTGTGGCTACAGTCTGAGCTGTCGGAGTGACCGCAATAACGATTCTACGCCGCACAATTGCGGCAATGCCCGCCTCCACAAACCGCACGTCGCATTCTTTGCAGCATACGGGCGTAACTGTTTACATCAGGCAATGGCGCGTTTTGACCACGGTGAGCGTAATAGGAATATTTCGGTAATGGGCCCGGCGCGAGCGGCGGTCTTTATTTTCGACGGTTGCTGCAAACCGTGGGATCAGCGCCACGTTTGACCAGCCCCTCGCGCCATTGCGGGTAGTCATCCCAGGGTTAAATCGAGTTCGACGACGTTGGGATTGAAGGGAGCGATGCCGGCCGCGGACTGCTCCAAGGGATCGAAGGGCAAGGGCAACTGATACTCCGCGTCGGGATGTCGCTCACGCCACAGGATGACGAGTTGCGGCGGGAGCCATACATCGAGAACTTGCAGGCGCTCGACAATGGCATGGCAAGCGGCGCAAAGAGAAATCATCAGCGCGGGTTGAGAGATGCCGGGGACGCGATGATGGACGACGATCCAATCGCGGTCTTCCTGAGCGGGGCGGTAGAAGCAGCCCTGGCAGGTCCATTTGTCGCGACGCAAAACGGTTTCGCGATGCCCGCCGAAATATTCCTGATCGTGATGTTGGCGAGCGAGACAGCGTGGACACATGCCTCGCGCTGCGATGTCGAGTGAGCCACAGGCGCACACGAGGACGGCCTGAAGGCGCTGGCCGCGCGGTGCGTCTGCGAGATGTGCGAGAGATGTGCTCACGGTTTGATTCTGAGTATTCACGGGGTTATGAGGAAGTTGCAAGTTCTAGTTTGGTGCGTCGCGCGAGTTGGATCTGGCGAAGTAATTTGAAGAGCAGATAAGGCCCGACAATCCAGCCGATGGGGGAAGCCCCGACCAGCAAGGCAAGCAGCGGTTTGAGCACGAAGTACAAGAGCCAAAAGGCAGGAGTCGCGAGCAGGACGATGCGGCGACTGCGAATGTGGGCTGCCAGGGATTTCCACACCAAGTAGGTAAATGCCAGTTGCAGGCCAATGATGCTTTGCAGAAGGATTGCTGGGCGTTGGTCGGCGGGTGGATGAATCGCTTCGCGTTCTTTCTTCACGGATTCGGATGGGCGCACGGCTGGCGCTGGTGGCAATAGGCGTACGGACGAAAAGGAGGGAAATGTTGAATGGACCTTCGGGGATCCGGGCCTGGGGCTAGCCGCGAGCCAGACGCCGGCGAGGCAGAAGCCGACAAGGAAGAAGATGACGGAGACTCCCAAGAGTCCGATATGCGGTCCGGGCAACGGTTGCGTTCTCCTGGGCGACGCAGTGGTCGACAGCGAGGCTGGGCAAAACGGGCGGAGTAAGAAGAGCAGAGGCCACAGCCGCACGAGCGGCAGGTCGCGGTGGCAGGAGTGGCGGGATGAAGGTTGCAATTCATTTGGCGTTCTCCGAATCGTGCCGCCGACGCTAATTAGGGCGATAGATTACCTACTCATCCACGTTTCCGCTCCCGATTCGGCACTATTCATCAGGCGTTTCCTCGGTTACAGGATTCGTCGCCGCCAATTGGTCGAGAACCTTTGCATCGTAAAATCCTGGCCGATGTATCCCCATAAAAGTTAAATCGCTGTACATTTCGGAAGTCGCTTCGGGATTGGTCATGCGCTCGACCATAATTCTCCGCGCCTCGTAGGCAATCATATCTGCCGCTTGCACGCCCGGAAATGAGTATCATCCACGAAGCACATCGAGTGCACGCGCTCCTTCACTCTCGCAAACCGTGATTGGAAAGGATTAGGGAAATCCGCCATACTCTTCAGGCTTTCTAATTGCTTGTAGCACGCCATTGCAAATTCTTTGTCGTTGTCAACCACAACGCCGATGCGAGATTCCTTGTCAACTACTTCGATCTGATCCATCGCGCGCATGATGAAGAAGTGAAACGCCATGTGAACGGGGTCTTTGTATGCCTTCTTGAACAACTTATCTTTCGCCGCTAATTCCCGGAAATGCTGAGAATCTACGATCGCCCCGACGCAGACGATGCGCGATTCGCGGACAATCTCCCCAAGTTCCCGAAGGATAATCGGCATTACCTTGTTCCAATTTTGCCTCGCCCCATTTCTCTTTCAATTTTTTCCAGTCGTCATCCTTATTCTCGGGCTTCGTGATTCTGGCCATGTGTATCGGCGGCAGTTCCCACTTGAAGCGACAGCTATCCCAGTGGATCGAAAACGCTTCCCAAATAGTCTGATGAGCAACATAGCCGCAGAACGACGTTCGATCTGCATTTGAGTTCATCTTGCCGCTTTCATCGCCATAGATGCGAAACATTACTGTCCAATCTCCAGACGGAATCGTGTCGGTAAGTCGTATCTTGTCTCTTTGAAGGGCAACTGTCGGGAAAACATTCATACGTTTCCCGGCATAACTGATTCCATGCTCACCCTGCCCGATTGGATGAGTCAAGTCGGTAATTGCCCTAATTCGAGCTGGGCCGGGAATCGAGTACAGGATCTTGCGCGGCCGGTAATTGGAGTTGGGTTCCATTCTTGATCCAGACGGTAGTGATCAGTGGGCTCTGGGTCTGGAAGCGCAAGACGGTCTGCGGCTTGACCTCGATCTGTCCACTGGGCGCGACGTTGCTGCCGTGTGGTTGGCCGTTGTTGGTGAGGTATTCGGTGACAACCGGAACATCTCTGCTCGTTGCCGTCGAGCTGGGGCAGGCGGAGAGTGGTAATTTCAAGCGACATTTTTGCTTCCGCGATGAAATGGCCTGCGGGCTTCGCAGAGACGCACGCGGCCAAGCACTGGCGTTCCCACCGGGATCGCGAGTGCGCCATCAGCAAAGACGACGGCGGCAACGGTGCCGTGGAAATGGTCATTTGCCTTCGCGGTTTTCGATGTCAGTGGGTCGGTGATGCGAACCTGAATGGAGGTGTTTGCAGGTATGGTGATTGTCCTCTCGACTGGGGCGCCTGGTGCCGCGGCGGTTGCGGGGTATGTGCGGGCCTCGGTCGAGAGCTGCTGAGTCTGCGCCCCGTTGGGATTCGCGAGAGCGGGAAGATGTCCTTCGGTCGGTGCGCTGCCCTTGACGTCAAGGTTGTTGATGACCGTCTTCACGCCGTCCACGTTGCCCACTTCGAGGCCGGCGAGTACCTTGTCGCCTTCGCTCGAAACAGTGCCGGTCAAAGTAACGATGCCGCGTGAAGTCTTGGGGACGATGGTGAGTCCCCGGAATGCCTTTTCATTTTGCAGGACGGCTTCCACGTCGTGCATGAGCTTGGCATCGCTCGGGGGCGGTGTAGTGCGCTGTGCAAGGGCGTGGGGAACGACGATGGTGCTTGCAATGACGGCAAGAGCAACGAAAGCACGGGAGAGTTTGTTCATGACAGAGACTCCAATTCTTAATTCTTATCGGACGGCATAAAACGATCTAGAGACCGATCCCGTGATTGATGGTGGTCGCGGGATTGGTAGGAGACTGTGCGTTTTCCGCGACGGACTGCGTGGGCGAGTGGCCGGCTTGCTCAAGCGCATTTTCGCGGGTGATGGGCTGGGCGTGGCGGTCAAAGAACTGGCCTTGGGTGTCGATGTGTAACCAGCGGTGGGTTTCAGGATGTTGGTAGCTGTGGATGCCGTCGGTTTCGCGTTGCCACTTGTAGCCATGGGCTTCCGTTTGAAGAGCTGTTTCGATGGGACCGTACTGGCGGTTGCGCTCGGCTTGTTCGGGCGTGAGCTGAGATTGTTGTTCCGGTTTCAATTCATTGTGGTGTTGCATAGTGTGCTCCTTCGGAGTTTGGGAGTGTGAATGCGGGGCGGCTGCCTCGTGAAAATCGAGGGCGGAGGTTTTGGTCACATCGGTGCTGAGGCGCTGGGCAAGCGTCGCGGCATCATTGGTGTAAATGTGGGCGTCCTGGGACGCGCGGGAAATGGAGACGTAGGCAAAGCGGGGGTTGAGGAGTTCGGAGAACGAATTCGTGTCCATGTTGACGAGGACGCGGTTTTCGGTCAAAGACTGCGAGCTGTGGCTGGTGACGGCATAGCCGTGATCGAAGTGCCGCATCCGAGCGGGGTCAAAATTGACAGTTCGTCCGTCATCCATTTTCACGGTCAAGCGATTGTCATTGCCGATGGCTTCGATCCGGCCGCGATCACGGTTGTGCACGTCGAGATCCTTATTATTGTGCGTGAACTGGATGCGATCGCCGGTCGAGAACTCGCGCGGAAGGTTGGTGTAAACATTCACTCCGCGCAAGCGCTGCGGATCGTAGGCCACCTGCTGGCCATCTGCTCTGGCAACGGTCACTAGATTGTTTGCGGGGTCGGTCGCGACGACCGTGGCGTAGCTGTTTTTCTCCAGGCCCAGCTGTTGGCTGCCACGAATGTACTGCACGGTGTCGCCGGGGTTGTACCTGGCGGCCCACGCTCGATCTGCGCCGCTCATGTCGTTTCGAGCCACGAGCACCGGGAAAGAAACATTCTCTTTTCCGAGTGCGCCAGAGGCTTGTAACTCGATCCTCACGGCCTGATTGATGTCTCGCCGGGAAGCGTTGTCGGGCGAGACGATCAAAGTCTTCTCGGGGTTCGAGGCGTAGTCCCTGGCGATGGCGTCGATGCGCTCTTGGGGGTCGGAAATCTCGGTGATGCGCCCCTGAGCTGCAGAAGAGAGATGCCGGTGGCGGTCTCATTCCTGGCAAGATGTTCGACGGCTTTGAGCAGTTCCGGGTCTTTCTGGCGCACGATCTGGTCGAGTTGGGCGGTTCGCATTCCGGCGTCCTGCAGTTGCTCGAAGGGCTTTCCGGCGTCGACGGCCTGATGCTGCCGTGTGTCGCCGATAAGCAAAACGCGATCCTGCGGACCCAGCCTGGTCGAGGAATTCCTTCATCTGCTGGGTGCTGGTCGAGACTGGACTCGTCGAGCATGATAGAGGCGGCGGTTTGCCGGGTCGTCGGGGTTGGTCTGCGCCTGCTCGCGGGTTCCCATCGCCAGAATAGGCTTGCAAGGTGTCGGCGGAGATGCCGGCAGCCTCGCGGAGCTGGTGAGCGGCGCGCGCTGTGGGAGCGAAGCCCTGCGACGGCGTAGCCGTTGTGCTCGGCAGCTTCGCGGATGGCTTCGAGCGTGGTCGTCTTGCCAGCTGCCCGCGAGTCCCTGCAAGCCGTGGATTCGATCGCGTGAGGTCAGTATCTCCTCGATGGCACGGCGCTGGGCCGGGTTCAGGAACTCGAGCGCAGCGGCGTGAGACGCAGCGCGTTCTTCGCTCATGATGGGCGCGACGGTGTTCTGGCCGCGCTGCATGTGCTCGACTGTCGCTCGTTCGGCGGCGATGGTTTCGGGCGTCGTCAATCGTCGCCCGGTGTCGTGCTTCTGAGCCGGCTACTGTTTGGAATTCGCCGATAGCGTGGCGGTGCTCGAAGTTGTCGCGTACCTGGCTGAAAGTGAGGTCTCCCATACCGCGGCGCAAGCGCGTCGCGCATGATGTCGCGCTGGTCGATGACGGCCTCGCGCTCGAAGTTGCGTTCCTTGGCATAGGTGACGGCTTCCTGCGCGCGTTGCGGCGTGTTCGGGTACTCGGTTCTGTTCCTGCGTATGAGCTCGTTCGCGGGCCTCCGCGACGACGCGATCAGCCTGATTGCCGAACTCGGCGGCGAGCTGGCGGTGAGCTGCCATAACCTCGGCGGGCGTATGAATCTCTTTCTTGTCGCGGGTGGTGTGGGCGGCGATCTGCGCGGCCTCCGGTCCGCTGAAGCCGCTCTTTCGCCATAGCCTCCTCGATCTGCTGGCGGCGTGGACTGGAAGCGTCCAGATACTCCTGCGAATAGCCTTTGATCTCCGGTGCGCCGCTCTTCCCGGCCTCGATTTCATAGCCGAGATTGCGAAGCTGATAGGTCAGTTCCGATTGATAGACGGCGGTCGCGAACTGCTGGACTCTCGAAGAGACTCTGCGGTCCTGGAGGGCGCGCGTGGAGCCATCCTCGCGCTCCGTCATATTGAAGATGACGGCGTGGGTGTGGAGCTGGGGCGCGGCGTAGCCATCGACCGGACGGGCGGTGTCATGCTCGAACTTTGCCGCGATGAATTTGCCGGTGGTCTCGGCGGCGTGGTTGCCGCCGATCCGCGCCTGGGTGTACCGCTCCAACTCCGTGAGGGCGGTTGTCACCGCCTGCCGATGGGCCTCGCTCACCCGCTCGTCGCCGCCGACCAAGGCCGTCAAGGAAACGGATTTGGGAGCGGAGAACGTCGCATCCCAACCGGCCCGGTGCTCGACCGGCTTGACGGTGGTTCCGTCTGCGGTCGTGTACTACTGCCCGCTGCGATGCCGCACCAATTGCTCGCCCGTGATGGGGTTTTGGCCTTCGCTCAACCGAGCAAAGTGCTGCGCGTCAACCGCTCCGGCAAGGCCGAATCGCTCGGCCAACTTGCCCTGCCACTCGCCGACGACGGCGCCGTCTTGCTTCCAATAGTTTTGCTCGGCAGACGTGAACTCTTTGGCGTGGTAGGTCTGCGCCTGGGCGGAGCTGAGCGGTTTTGAGATGGTGAGCAAATGCGCCTCTTAATTCGTAATAAAGTCCAAGGTCGTTTGTGTCGGCTGCTCGGCGTTGACGATGTTGTCGGAGGCCTCCGCGCCGGTGTTCTTTCCGGCGTCGGGCGCAGCCCCAACGGTGGCAAACTCGCTATTCGACGAAGTCGCCGCGGCGTTTGTTTCTTCGACCGGCTTTGCCTCAAGATCAACGGCTGCGCGAGGCGCTGCTGGCACAGCGGGCGGCGGCGCGGCGGTGCCGTTGCGGGCTTTGCGCCTTTATGTTCTTGGGATCGAAGGTCAGCTTCTCGTCCGGCAAATGTCTGCGCTCGAATGGAATCTGATGTCCCTCGATATCGAGGTAAGGAAACGAGAAACCCGTGACGTAGTTCTCGTATTTGAGGAAGGCGTGCAGGTCGGGCAAGTCCGGAGATTTCTGATTCCATCACCACCGGTTCGATCTGGATGTCCAGCGCGAAATTCCTGCCCGAGCGCGTGCCGTCGAAGTGGGTTTCCTTCATGCGCTCGATCTCGACTTTGCCGATCGCCTTGCTGACCCACTCGCCGGCCTTCGGCTCCTTGGTCTTGAGGAAAATACTGGTCGTCGGCTGCGATAGCATGACCTCCGCCAGGTGGCCGTAGATCACTTCCAACTGGGCCTTCCCCTGAAAGCCCATGATGATCGGATTGTTGCTTTTGCGGTTCTCGGTGAGGGCGGTGTGAAACTGGGGAAGACGCTGCAGGCTGGCCAGCTCGTCGAGCACAAACCAGACCCGTTTCTGGTGGGCTTTCGGTTCGTTCAGCAGGCGCAGGACGAGCATGTCGATCCAGACGCTTTGCAGTGGACGAAGCGCCTCGCGCTCGGCTGGAAGCGACGTGATGAAGATCCATCCCTGACGTGTTTCGGACCACTCGGTTGCGGTCCATTCTCCGTTGCCAGCACCCTTGTGCGGCAAGAGCCGAAGGCTCTTTGCGACCTTGCTGAGAGAGGCCAGACACGCCAACTCGTTGCTGGGGGCGCCGTGTGGTCGATGAAGTTGGCCACCTCTGTGCCGAGCGACTCGATTGTCGATCTCTTCTGGGTTACTCATCCACTCGATGAGCTCCTCCGGGGTCGGTCCGTAGCGCAACAGATGGGCGAAGATCTGCTGCGGAATTTCGAAAAAGAACTCGCCCTTTTTGTCCTGCGGCGGCTGGAAGAGCGAGACGGCAATTGCGTCCGCTTCCGAACTTCTCCGCAGCTCTTCGGCTGGTCCCCAGTACGGGCATCGCCTGTCGAGCGGATTGAGAATGATGTCGCGCTTCGGGTCGTAAAAGCGGCGCGTGTACTCCAGCGCCGGGTCGTAGACGATGGCGGAATCGCCGCGGCTTCGAATCTGCCGGAGCATCTGCATAATGATGGTGGTCTTGCCTCCACCGGTGTCCGCGATGATCTGCACGTGCTGCGCCTCGGCCTTGGCCGGGATGCGAAGCATCTCCTTCAGCCCGTCGATCTTGATGCCAATTCCCTCCCCCTGCACCTTGCAGTTGAACTCTTTCGGCGTGAGCCGCTCCGTCCCTTTGAGCCGCCGCCCGTACCTCATTTGCTTGCGGCGCTTGATGTCCTTTCGGATGGAAAACGGGAGCTGGATGAGCAGCGATAGGAAACCGAAAAACAGTGGCAGCTGGTAAATCTCGGATAGGCTGTCGCCACCGTAAATCGCACTCTTGAGGTAGGCACTCAAGGGCGCATCGATGTAGGTTCGTTCCGGGTCCTGGTAGAGCAGATCATAGCCCGCGCTGCAAGGCGGACTGCGAGAGCGCAAGCGGGAGCGCTTTCGTTCCCGGTTCCGGTGTGTTGCCGTCTGTCACGTCCGCGTTCGGTGGCCGGTCGCGGTCGGATTCCGCGAGCGCCGATCATCACCAGGCGGTACTTGTCTTTGCGGCTGGCGGAGACGCCGCCCGCAACGCTCGACCGGATGTAGATCGGCGTGTAGAAACGCTGCAACGGAGTGTTGCCAAAGGTGAAACGCAGGTAGACGAAAAGTCCGGTGAGGATCAGGGCAAAGAACACCGCGCCATAGGTGTAGACGGCGCCGTGAGGCGGGAAAATGATCGTTTCTTTTCGTCCCCAATGCATGGTTGCCATTACGCTTTCTCCAAGTCTGTCCGCGTCTTGATGGCCAGGCTGCGCTTGTGCTTTTTGACCTCGGCGATAGTTCCGTCGAAGACTTCCGGTGTTATCTTCTGCCCTGTGGTGAGTGGTTTGAGAAGGTTCGTGAGCATGAGCCGAAGGCCGATAATTTCGACCAACTCCGGGCTCACGGGCGGATCGCCCGAGTCGCGCGCGAGCTCGTCAAGAATGAGCTGCCGGATCAGTTCGCCGCGCTGTACGTCGCTCGGTCCCTGCAATGCTGTTCGAGGCGTTGCGAGTCTCGTCCGGCGGGTGAGTCGTTCCAGAGACGTTGCTGATCCGGAACACTTCGAGCTTTTCGCTGCGCTTTCCGCCATGATCGTCATCACCGAGAAATGACATGTTTTCCTCCGTAAACCCGTAACGCCCGAATGCGCGCTGGGGCGCCCCAATGCCCCTTGCCGCGTAAGTTCTCTATTCTCTGGACGTCGCATTCACGAATCCGTGTGAGCACCCTAACACGACCCTTGGAGGGGTGGAGTGTCAAAATTCTTCCGGTGCGAAGCACCGTTCTTGCTCCGGCACGAAATTGAAGTGCGGATCATGCCTTCACTGCCCGTCCGGAAGATGTGGACTCCACCCCGGCAGACTGCTTCTTCGCCGCCTGCTCCGCCTCATGTTTCGCACCCTTAGTCGGGCCTCTACGGACACGCAATGTAGGGGCAACTTGCTTGGCCTGCGGCGTCTTCAGAAAGTCCTGAAAGTCGCGGTCCTTCGAGAAGACGTAGTTGAGCGCTTTGTCCACAACATCGTCGGCGGATGCGTGGACGAAAGCGGCGTACTGATCGACCTGCTCTGCGGTGGTCTCATCCAGTCGAATCAAGGCGCTGATGTAGTGGCTTTGATTGATTTCAAGTAACGGCATTTCGCCTCCTTTATAGGTGTTGAATCAAGCAATTTTGTTCGCGGCAATCATCCGCTGTGCCGTCAGCGCAATCTCCCGCGCACGAGCGGAGCAAAGTGCGGTGGGAATCTCGAAGCGGCGGCGGACTTGGAGCATCGTAACAACGTCGTCTATCGGAATGCCTTCGATCAGCCAAAGTCGGGCCGACGCTACGTCAACCGTCCGTCTGAGCGTAATAAAGAGGATTGGGCTTATCGGACCGGCGGTAAGCCAGCGTGCGTGTGAGCTTCGCGGCGTCTTTTCCACGGGCAAGCTCATGGAGAACCCACGCCCAATCGTGTTCGGAATTGGTCGGGCTAGTGGGATGCTTTCGCGCTGTGAATGTACGAGACGAAAGGATGGCATCCGCAGCCAGAATATCCAGGCGAAAGTCATCAGAATTCCAGGTGGAATCGCCGGGGTATTCGACCGCCACGGGATACGCCGGATCGTACTTGCAATTGAGGAATCCAGGGAGACGAAGAACCCGGTTGCAGTCAGTACATGCCGGATCGCCGCCGAAGGTAACGGCAAGCAGTTTCAAGGCGCTTTCTTGTTGTTCGAAAGCGAAGCCTTCAACTCGCCAAAGCACCTGGTATTTACCGGGTGATGTGGAGAGAACTGCATTCGGAAGGGGAACCGCATCGGAAGCTCGGATCGAAGAGAGGCGGGTCTCTCCATCGGTATCTAAGTCCAGATAGAGATGGCGGACCGCGGCGATGCACTCCTTCGTCCGTTTGCGGCTGTCCGAGCGAAGTGGATTGGCGGCTACGTAGACATTCGCGCCAGCAGCGTTCTCATGGGCGAGCCAGGCAAGATAACTGGGAGCGAGCGCAATCTCCAACCTGGACGATTCGCTGAATCGTCGCGCTAGGGAACTCACGCCGCAGAAGGAGAGCGATCGTCTCCCCCGGAGCGAAACAACGGGTAAGGAAGTCAGCAGCGATAGCGGTTGTATTCGGAGCTATTAGGCTGTGGCATGTTTCACCTCGAAGACGGGCTCAATTAGGAAACGTTTAGCGTCCCGGTCGTATCCACGAATCGCGAGCACTTCGCGGACGATACGGCGCCCCGGCTTGCGCTCAATGTGGACGACGAAATCGACGGCCTCCCCGATCTCGGCTTCGGTGTCGGAGAAGGTGGTCTGGGCGTGGCTGCGCATGACGAGATTGGCGAAGCGATGGAGGGCCTTTTCGGCGGAATTGGCATGAATCGTCGCCAGCGATCCGGCATGGCCGGTGTTGAAGGAATCGAGCAGCGTTCGCGCTTCGATTCCGCGCACTTCGCCGAGAATGATCCGGTCCGGACGCCAGCGCAGAGCGGACTTCAAAAGATCGTCGAAAGAGATGCGGGCCTTGAAGGTATCGGTCTGGCATTCGGCCGGCGAGAACGTTCGGCTTCTGGATGCGAAGCTCGGCCGTATCCTCGATGACCACGATGCGCTCTTGGTCCGGAATTGCCTGGGCAAGAATCGTAAGAGAGTCGTCTTCCCGGTCCCCGTTCCGCCACTAATAAGCAGGGTCTTTCCGCTGCGGATCTGTTCCCTCAAGAAGTCCGCAAGTGGCCGTGTAAGTGTGCCGCGAGCGATCAGGTCATCGATCGTGAATGCCGGCTGGTGAACTTCCGGATCGTCAGCGCCGGAGCGGGGCGCACAACCGGCGGAATCACTGCCGCCATACGGCTTCCATCTGGAAGCTGAGCGTGCAGCAGAGGATTGTCTTCGTCCAGCCTCTTGCCGAGTTGATTGGCGATCACTTCGAGGCCGGTGCGGAGCTGGCCAGCGTCGAACGGAAATGGTCGCTTCCTGGCGCATGATCCCATCGCGCTCGTACCACCAAGAGGCGTCGGGATTGCCCATGATCTCGCTGACGCTGTCGTCCAGCAGAAGCGGCTCGATCGGGCGAAGGAATGGAAGGATCAATTCGAAAGCTCATAACGGGAACCTCACGATGATGGAAGCCCAGCACGTAGCCGGGCTTCCAAGAGTGAAGGGCAAGGACCTATGCGGCCGTTTCCTCCCGGGGATTCATCGTGTTCCTGATCCTCCGGGGCGGCTTTCTCAGCCCGGTCCAGCTTCAGGATCGAATCGACGCGAATCTCCCAGATGCGCCGCTTGGAGTCCGTCTTCTTGCTGTCGTATTCGCGGCTGCGCAGTTCGCCTTCGACCTGGACATGTGCGCCCTTGGTGAGCGTTCCGGCGAACTCGGAGAGCTTGCCGAAGACGACGCAACGATGCCATTCGGTGTGCGAGACGTACTGGCCGTCTCTTGTCCTTGTAGGAGGACTTGGTCGCGAGCGAGAGGGTGGTGAAGCTGCGGTTGTTGGCGTTGCGAACTTCTGCATCACTGCCGAGGAATCCGATGAGGTTACTTTGTTCTGGTACATGATTGTCTCCGTTTGTTGAATTTCCCGATCTTGCTCGGGTCACACCCGGCGAAGCCAAGCGAGTGGGCCCGGCTCCCAAGGCCGAAGCTCTGCATTTACGGAGGCTCCGGAGAAATCTTTTCGCCGCACTTCGCGAACAAGATTTCGAGCGGAAACCGTAACCCGCAGGGCGATGCAACCGAAGCAGAAGAGCGAGCTGCCGCCGGGCGCCGGAATAGCCCCGAAGCAGTGACCGAGCAGAAGGCGGGATACCAAACGGCAGACACTCTTCAGAGCAAAGTTTTCATCGGCACGCTGGCTGCGGAAGGCGACCACGATCAGTGCTCGCTCAGAGTTGGCATGTCCGTCGCAATAAGGGTGCAGCTCGCCACCTCCGTTGCAACTCGGAACGCTATTGTTCGCCAGGCCCAATATGCCCAGAGACACTTGGGGCAGGCCAGCCGGATTGGCAGCAGAAGTGGACATCGTTTAGTCTCTGGGATTCTCTAAGTATCCTTAGCTGAACGCCTGGTCGGCCCGGAAACGTACGATGGTCAGACCGAGAGGGTTCACTGCAAGCTCGTTGTTCTTCACGTTCTCGCGAAAGACATAGGTGACGCTGGCTGTCCATCGCTCCCGCTTGAGTTCGGCGTGATCCGCGGGGTTGGTGTAAACCTTCTCGAACTCGATGCGCGCCGAATAGGGAGACTGGCGAAGGTCGTCGAGGATGACGTTCTTGATCTCGACATCAACATACGGCAAGGTACTGTCTTTGACGTATTTCTGAATGCTGTTGTCCTTGCGTTCCTGGTCGATGACGGCGCGTTGCACGTCGCTATTGAGGAAGTAGAGTGACTCCGTTTGATCACGTTCAATGGTGAAACGATTGCGGTTGAAATACAGTTCGGCCCAGCGGGTCAGGTAATACTTGTTCTCCGCTTCCTGCGGGCGATACTGAAAGTTCCGGTAGTCGATCGCTTCCGCATGGCCCACGTCGTTGATCCGCACAATCATTGGGTGCATGTTGGCGAGCGCTGTCTGGCTCTTGTAGGTGAGTCCGGCCATGCTGACACACACAGCGGCGAGCACGAGGACGGTGATCTTCAAGTAAGTATTCATCACAAGTGGGTCGCCGTACTGCTCCAGGTAACGCTCTGCGGCTCGGGTGATTTCCGGGGCGGCTTTCGTTTTTACGCTCATTTTTTCTGAGTTCATTGCAATCTCGTTTCTGCTGTCGTTTAGATTGCGGCCCGTAACGCCGTTACGACTACGCCTAAGCCTCCGCCGTGACCGCCGGTGCCACCGGTGAATAAGCTGTGCGTCATGGTCGGAATTTTGAAAAGAATGTAGATGTTGACCAGTACCAGGAGAACAAGAAGTGGCAAGGTCTGGACTATCAATGAAGGGTCGGACAAGCTCTGGCTTAGTTGAATGTAGTAATTGGTCAGAACATGAGACAGAACATTCAGCGTTGCCGCGGCCACGACCTTGTAAAAGCTGAATCCGAGATAAGCCTTGAGCCATCCCCAAAACAACCAATCGAGCTTGTCGAAGACAAGGAATGGAATAAAGATCGGCCCCAGCAGCCCGATGATCGTTGCCGCAATCGCGCCGTAGGCCACGATTGCGGAAACGATTGCAGCCAACAGGGCTAAAAGGAATTGCACTGCAAAGTACACGATCGCGTAGTAGGGGGACATCATCGTATTCAGCAGCCCCGGCCCTGTCTTGGAAGATGCAGCATTGATCTCGCTTAGCATGGTGCTCGAACCATCGGATCCAATCAGGTTCACAAGATTGATTGTGCCGCCGTCGATGAAGCCCTTGAGGGAAAAGCCAAGTCCGGGGATGGAGCTGTCGTAATAGTTCACCATCACATAAGCGAAGGTAAGCAGCATGAAGAGGTTGAGAAACCTCCCCATGCTGAATCCGGCCTCGCCGTGTGCCGATGCAAGTGCTTCCTGCACCCCGAACCAAACCAACACGATGGTCGCCAGCGCCAGGATGATGTGAATACCCATCGCTGTGATGGATGGTGCTACGGTGGCTGCAAGCGACTGGCATGCCTGAGCGATAAACTGAAACAGAGTCATATTTCATCCCCTTGTGTTTCCTCCTACTCAGTACGCCTGCGTAAGAAGATTCCCTGACCCGCTGCTGGTGGTGGTGATGTTGGCGTTGTAGTAGCTTTCGTATCCTGCGGAGTCGCGAAATGCCGATTTCATTGCGTCCTGTTGCTGCTTTTGGGCAATGACCTGTTGCAAGGCAAGATTGGCATTGATCTGGTTCGCATCCTGCTGGGTCCGCAATTGCAAGAGCAGGGCCTGGTTTATGCGCTGCAACTCGGCCATGATGGTCTGCTGGGATGGGTCCTGGGTTTGCGTTGCGGTCTCAAGATTGGCGATGTCGGTTTGCCTTGCAGACTGATTGGCGCGGATGGTTCCAAGAGCTTGCAGGTTGTTGGTCATTACGGAATCGTTGAGATCGACCGTGGCTCCTTGCGCGGCAATTTGTAACTGTCCGGCAACACTGGCCGAGCTATAGCCTGGGATTACGCTAGTGGTGGCGGGCACGCTTACTTGTTGATACGAAGCTGCGGCCCCGTTTCCGGTATTCGCCGAATTGAGCCAACCCGTCGAATTGCCATAAGTGTTCTGGATTTGTTGGAGCAAGAGCAAGTCAGTCGTGGGAGACAGGAACCGCGCATAGAGCATCCTTGGCGCAAGGATCATCTGATGCGTAAGGTTGTACTGCTGCTTGGCGACGTTGTAAGCTTGCAGCGCCGTTGTGGCAATCTTCACGGTGTTGCTGAAGATTTGTTGGCCCTGCTGAATCTGCTCGACTTCATGGGCGATGGATCTCTCCTCGTTCTCGATCTGTGTAACGGCGTGACCCGCCTGCGTTGGGTCGAAGACGATGCCGCCTCCGAATTGCGCTTGCGCGGCGGGTTGCAACACTACGGAAAATCCCAATGCGAAAGCGAGGAGAATTAGCTTCTTCATGGTCCTGTCCTTTCAAGTGCGGTGGGAAGCAATGCTTTACAGCGATACCGCGTTACCGCTGAGCAGCAAAATTTCTCTCTGGTTCTGTGCAAGTCCGTCGGCCAATAGCTTGCAGCGTGCGTCTCGTTCTTCTTTTCTTGTACGGAAAAACGTCTTCTAAAACGTTTGTGAAATCGTGTGGTTCGTGTACGAAGGAAGAAGCAGGTCCCGCGTGAAATAAACTTTCACACGATGGCCCTCCCGAATCGTGACGGTGGGCGGTATCTGCATAAACCGATCGAGAATGGACGAAGCCGACTGCGAAACACTGGCCGCTGCGCCATTGGTGAATGCTTGAGAGCCACTCGGGGTAACGGTGCCACCACCCTGCGTGATCTCGCTCGCTCCGGCAATCACACCCAAAGCGATGGACGCGCCGAAGATCTGCAGATAATGGTTATTCACTTTGTCCTTCAGGCCTTCTTCTCCGATCTGATCGAGGCCGTGGAACTGGTCGAGATCAACGGAGTAACCGTCGGGCATAATCAAGCGGTGAAAAACAACAGCCATCCGTCGCTGTTGGCCGAAGCCTGCGGCTCCAATCTTCTTGGCCTCGCCCAACACCACCGTTCCGTCTGGAATCAGGACGTGTTGATGATCGTGCGAATACAAAGGGTTTGAGACAAGAACCTTGACCGGCCCTACAGCGTCTCCATCCAGGCGGTTCATGAGAACGGTATCGAGCACTGAGCCTTCATAAATCAGATAGGGCTGGCCGGTCGCTGAATCGACATTGGCCTCCAGCGGGCGCTTGTAGCCTCCGGGCGTTTCTTCCTGTTTTCTCTCGGCTTCTGGAGCACCGAGACTGCTGTTTGCCTGCCGGTCGGTAAGGCCATACTGGGCAGGCATCGTCTGGTTTTGCTGTTGTTGGGGTTGCTCGACCGGGCGGGAGTACACGAGATTGGAAGCGAAACGTGAGTTGTCCGCACGTTCACGTTCCTTGGCGGCGATGAGCTGCGCCTGTTGTTGTACGGGCGTTACCTGCATTTGCATGTTGCTCTGCGGCAATTGCGAACAGGGCTGGCCGGGAACGCAGTCAGCAGAAATGACGTTCGGACGGTAGGCCGCGGCGGCTGTTCGCTGGGCGGGCGTCGCAGACGCAAGCGCCGGATCTCCCATCGCAGCGGCGGCCATTGTTGCCTGCTGCTCTTTCTTGCGTTCGGCTTGTAACTGGTTCTTCAACTCCTGCACGTTGCTGTCGGTGTTGTCCTGCAACGTCGGTTGCGGCGGCTGGCCTTTCGCGTTGGCCTGCTGCGCAGGCGTCTTCTTGCCGGACGAACTAAAGAGCGCCGCCACAATCACGAGCAATGCCGCGCCCAAGTAAACGAAGGTTTTGAGGTTTTTCTGCAAGACTCCTTTTGGCAGTTCCAGGTTGCGGCGCAACGTCGGTTCACCTTGCTGTTCCGCTTGCGGCTTGGCCTGCGCCTCTGTGTGGGGAGTAAAGATGTTCTCAGTCATGACTGTCGTCCCTTGCGCGTGAATTCCATCCGTTTCTTGCCCAACTCGACATATCCGCTGTCCATCACTTTCGGGATGATGTACGTCCCTTCTCTTAGGTCGTAGGTGACGAGGTTGGGCTTACCGTCTTTCATTTCGTAAACGCTGAATTTTTCCGGCGCATTTGTCTTGATGTACGTGAACTTGTCGTCGTGGTAGATCGACTGGATATCGAAGGGGGCTTCGTTCGCTTTGTAGGCATAGTCGAACTTGAGCTGAGTCGGATACGCGCTCTTGTACTCGTCAACGGCCTGTTCAACATGCGATTGAAGCGCGGAAACTTGTTGTCGGGACTCTTCGAGTTGGGCAGCGGGCACGAACTGCGGAGGGCCGCTCGCGGCCACAATCGCGGAGCGGTCGGCCGGTTCGATAATCACCTTTAAGTCCGGCTCGCTGGAAGTTCCTGAGATGTCCTGCAGCGTGAAACTGTAGATGTTCCCCTTGTCCGTAATGAGGTTCAGATTGGAACTTATGCCTTGCTTGGCCGGATGCACGAAACAGAAATTGCCAACCACATCCACAATCCAAAAATCCTTATCGCCGGTGGCCGCTTCCATGATCTTTTCGGTGGTGGGCAACTCGATCAGGCTTGTGTATTTCACTTTGGCGCGGATTGGAACGATATCTTGCGAGTGATACTGCACCGTGCGCGCCGAATCTTGCGCTACGAGGCCGGCGGAAGAAACGATCAACAGACAATTGAAAATCAATTTCAGATGGTTCACAGCATTTCTCCTTTGTGGTTCGTTGTGGGGGTTGATCTGGCCAGCGTGCGCGGCCTGAATGGATGATCTTCCGCGAGATGGCGAAGCCCATCCGCAAAATCGAAGCGGTCGAAATATTCCTGTTTCATGAGGTTGTCGCGAGCATTGTTGGTTGCCATCCAGTGCGACACCGAATCGACGTTCAAGTGCACTTTCTTGGAGGTCTGCGCCTTGCGAATCAGCATTTGGCCCGGTGGAACAAGGCCGTCGATAAGGTCCAGTTCGGTGTCGTTCAGATGAAATGCTTCACGGTAAACGTCCCGGTTCATGTCCGGGTTGGCGAGGAAGATCTTTGTCGGGCAACTCTCGGCTACTATCGCCAGCATCCCCGATTCCTCAAGTTCTTTGATGGATTGCGTCGCCAAGATCATCGCCGCTTTGTGCTTGCGCCAGGTCTTCTGTGCCTGGACCACATAATCGCGAATGGTCTCGTTCTTGATGAAAAGCCACGCCTCGTCGAGCAGGAAGAACTTGGGTGTGCCGAGCTTCTTTGGGTCAGTGATCTCATTCGATGCTCGGTGCAAAACATAAAACAGCAGTGGTTCCAAGACTTCCGGCGCATCGTTCCAACCGTGGAAATTGAACGTCTGAAAGCTCTTGAACGAAAGCGTGTCCTCGGCGTTGTCGAAGAGGAAGCCGTACTGTCCACCGCGGGTCCAGCGATGGAGGCGTTCTTTCAACTCGCCAATGATGTTCCCAAAATTCGAAATCGTGCGCTGGTTCGGCTCCAGTACGTAGATGCGCTCGATCGCGTCCCACAGTCGGCGTTCCTCTTTGAAGTCGATACGGTAACGTTGCTCGTTACCCTCGATGAGCACGCGGAAGAAGCTGAAGAGAAACTGCAGGTTCTCTTTGGTCTGTGGCAGGGAGAACGGGTTGATGGTGAAGTCGCGCGTTTCCTGGCCCACATTGAGATACGAGCCCTTGAAGATCGTCGTTAGCGACTGGAAGCTGCCGCCGATATCAAAGATGAAAGTCAGCGGCTTGTACTTCTGCGCGTTCTGCAGCAGGAAAACGCAGAGATAGGACTTGCCACTGCCCGTCATCCCGAGAATTAGCGTATGAGCAACGTCGCGGGTGTGCAGGTTGAGGAAGTAGGGCGTGCTGTTGTCGGTTTCGACGACTGCCAGGCACTCCGTACCGAGATGCGCGTTCGTCTTTTCGCCGGTGAGGATCGTAAAGAGGAAAGACAAGTCGGCGTAATTCGTATTCAGCAGATACAGTTGGCGGAGGTTGAGCGCATAGTTGCCCGGCACAGTGGCGAAATAGGCGTTCAACTGGTTGCAGGTTTCTGCGAACAGATTGCCGTCCGCGTTGGTGAAGACGCCAGTAAACTCGGCCACAAGCTGATCGAGTTCTGTTCGTGACCGGCCATACAGCACAATCGTGAGCGAGAAATCGCCAAGCAATTGACCGTCACCCAGAGCACGCAGACAATCCCCAAGATTTTCGATGTCGGCCTGTTTGGACTCGTCCACTAGCACATCGCGTGGGTTGGTCTTGGTGGCATCGTTTCCCATCTGCGAGACAAATCCTGTTTTGGACATATTGAAGTGGCGGCGTCGCTTGTTCACTTCTTTGCGGGCCTTGTCCGCAGGGAGCGGCGTCCACTCCGTGACAACGTAGAAGTTGGCCGGAATCTTCAGCAATGCGTCGAGCACCAGGGGACGCGTCTCTGTGATGGCCTCTTTCATCGTCAGTACCCGGACGATGTGATCGCCAACAAGCAGATGGTCGCGTTCGGCTTCGATGTCGGAGTTGACCACCTGATAGTCGAGAAACTGCGAGGATTGCGGCCTCCCTGGAATACGAAAATCGTCATAATTCAGCAAACGGCGGAAAAATGTGAATTGCCCCTGCTGATTCAAGACCTCGACTTGCATGAAATCTGCGAGCTGGCGAGCGAATGCCTGTACGTGCTGGTCGAGCCGTTGAAGATCGCGCTCGATATGCGTCCGCAACAACTTTTTCATGCTGTCGTTGGTGAACTGCGATTTGAGTTCGGCAATCGCGCCCTCTGGATCGCGTAACAGGCGAGCTAGCGCGGTGCCGACGCCGGTCTTCGACCGGGCGCCTTCGAGCAGGATGCAGTAGAAGATTTCAATCTGATAAAGATGGTCGCGCTTGGCTTCAAAGAATTTCCGCCGCTGGTCGATCGCTGCTTCCACAATCGGATCGTCATATTTTGCGAAGGGTATATCGGGGCGGTTCGATTTAAAGAGGTACTGGTAAACATGGAAGCCAGGGCCAAAAGCTTTCAGCGCCGCCTCCAACCGCTTCACCGCATACTCCTGCTCCGAGCGGTCCAGACTCTCGTAGTCCACGCCGGGAATGCTGAGGATCATGCCGACATCACCGCTCTTGGTGAGGAAGGCCGTCTCGCTCCAGAAGCCATAGAGGTTAATGTGGTCGTTGAGAGCCGCACTCTCCTTCCAGGGCTTGATGACTTTATCGAGACGCAGCATCAGACTACCTCCACGCGGGGAACTTGCTGCTTCGCGGCGTCATAGCGCAGCTTGTACCGTTCGGACTTTACGAGGATGCGGAGGAATGCCGGATCGCTATTCGTTACCCAATGGCCGAAGGCAAAGCCGCCAATGAAAACGAAGATACCAGCGAGGATAGAATTGAAGAGATTGAAAGCCCCCACTGCGCCGACGCATACGAAGTAGAACAGCGTGCGCTCCACGCCGAAATAGGTGAGAGGCTTGTGCAGGCTCTTGAAAACCCGATTGGTCCGATGCTTCTGTGTGTTGTCTGGCATACACTCCTGACCTCGTCGTGACAAGTTATTGAATTGCGGTTAGAGAGTCGAACCTCGCCACGAACTGCTAAACGCCCCAGAGCCAACTCAGGACATTCACGGCGAGAACCGCAATGCCCGTTCCGGCGGCAACACCGGCAAGCGCTTTCTTGGCGCCGGGTTCACCGTGTGCGAAACCGTAGCCGCCAATCACGATGGCAACCAGGCTGGCAACTTTCGCAATAGTGCCGGTGAAGAGGGTTTGGATGGCGGTAAAGCCGGTGTCGAACGGTGAACCGCCCTGTGCCAGTGCGGCGATGGGCAGAAGAAACAGTAGTGTGAGAATAGTTGCGGCCGGCCGCGCCCACGTTGATCGAAGACTGTGCTGGATTTGGCGGATGAACTGGACTTGGAATCGATGTGATGACATTTGCGCCCTCGGGAGCGGCTAAAATCCGCCGCTTATGGCGCAAAACTAACCCGCACTCAATTGCGCTGTCTAATAGCTTTTCTGCTGGACATTATGCTGGTAGGGCATAAGTCTGGGAACCTGGCGAGTTTCTCTCGGTCAAGTCGGAGTCGATTTCGCCAGGGAGAAACTGGATTCGGTTTGCAACAAAAGACATAGCGTTCATCATTTGGCTAAACCCGACTACCAAGAAGAACGTCACGTCGTATCGAGAAACCCCAGGCAGTGGGTCCGAATGGTACCGGGAGATGGTCGGATTTACACCAAGCCCAAGGACTATTCTGGCGCTTTTGTCGAACGATTCGGCATTAGCAAATCACGCAGTGTCAATACGCTACGCATCCACGCCACGACTCTCGTCAACGAGAAATTGTGTCAAGGAACGGCAGGCACAGTCGGTCATAACCGACAAGCATAATGTCCAGCAGAAAAGTTATTGGACACGGCCCGAAGAAATCGATCAAATCTGTCCCTATAAACAGTTCTTCCGTTCCGGGCAACAGGAAGGTAACCCCGAACAGGATTTCGGTCAAATCGCGTTTGCTTTTACCAGTGTTAAAGGAGCGGCTTGATGGTTCTCGCCGACTTTGCTCGAAGAATCACCTCGATTTTAAAACGCATCGAGCAAACTCATCTGGCCTAAGCAGCAGGAGTAAACCATGGCAGCCAGCCAAAATTCGCAGCTTGCGATCGTCTCCAGCCCAGGACTGCCCCAGGCGGCGGACCAGAACCTCGAGCCTCCGATGACCGTGAAAGAAGCTGCGAAATTTCTTGGAGTGAGTCCGCAGACTGTGTATCTTTGGGTTGAACGAAAGCAGATTCCCCATCTCCGCGTAATGGGTCGTAACATCCGGTTCTTCAAATCGGATCTCGAGCCGTTCCGCGCTTCATTCCGACAGGAGATGGCGAATGTCTAAACCACAAAAGCAGGACGGGGTTGTCTATTCTCGCAGCGATGGAAAGATTCTCTGGATTCGTTACCGTGATCGAAACGGGAAGCGCTGCAGAGAATCCGCCGGAACCGAGGACTGGCAGGAAGCCAACCGCAAGCTTCGGGAACGGCTGCAGGCTAGGGACGGCAATCTTTTAGAAGCAATTCGGAAAGGAGAGGCTCTCGGTTTCGAAGAATGGGTGGATTCGTTTCTCGAGAACTATTCGAGACCTCCATCCGGGCGGCCAAGACTCACGAGGCGAACCTGCGCTGTGCAACCCATCTGAAGGCCGCATTCCGGGCAAAAAACTGGTGGATATCACGGCCGATGCGATCGAAGACTATCTTCGTAGTCGTCTTCGTCAGCGAGTACGCGTCAAGCTGGCTAACGGCTACCGGGAAAAGGGCATCCTGAAGTCAAGCACGGTACACCAGGAGTTTCGCGTGCTCCGTCGCATGTTGAACGTGGCGGTTCGGAAAAAGCTGCTCCCGGCGAATCCCTGCGCTGGGGTGGAATTTCCGGTCGCAGTGAAAGGCTTGTTCCGGCCGCACTACGTAACCTGGTCGGAGCAGCGAACGATCGAAACTCATGCTCCCGACTATTTGCGCAACATTGTGAGGATCATTACCGAAACGGGGTTGCGCGTCTACAAGGAGCTGATGCCGATGAAAAAGGAGCAGCTCGATCTCGCGAACGCGATGGTCTGGATTCCAGATTCGAAGACTCCGAACGGAGTGGCCGAAGTACCGCTGACTCCTTTGGCGCTCGAAGCATTTCGCGGTCAGATGCGAATCTCACCCTGCAGTCCGTATCTGTTTCCGAGCGATCAGAACCCGAGCGGACATCAAGCGAACTCTGAAAACCGCCTGGAGCAACCTTGCGGCGTGCCAAGGTCCCGTACTTCCGCATCTACGATCTTCGCTCGACCTATGCCACCCGGCTCAGTGCCGGAGGCGTAGCGGACGAGTGGGTAACACAAATGCTTCGCCAGGGAGACGCGCAAGTCTTCAAGAAGTATTCGCAGATGAAGTTGCAGATGAAGCGCGAAGCTCTGGAGAAACTCAACCGCCGCGCCAACGAAATGTCTGCTCAAAAAGCAGGTGATCGAATTGGCACGGTCAGCGTGCAGTGAGCACGATAAGTGCACGGTTTTGCACGGTCGAGGCCAGAAATCATGGTTCGGAGTGGTCATGAAGTTGGAAAGTACTTTAGAATCAATTCTGCTAGTCATGTCGGGGCGTAGCGCAGCCTGGTAGCGCACCTGCCTTGGGCGCAGGGGGTCCGCGGTTCAAATCCGCGCGCCCCGACCAATTCCCTTCTTCACACCTTCCAAAAAAATGAGGTATCCCCTGGGTTTGGAATTATCCACTGAATTTTTCTCTTGACGATAAGAATATACTTATATAATGTATCACTTATGGATATGGATTTGAGTCTTGACGCGGCCTTTTCTGCGCTGGCTGACCCGACGCGGCGGGCCATTCTTGCACGTCTCGCCACTGGCGAAGCGACAGTGATGGAACTCGCCGAGCCCTTCGAGATGACGCAACCAGCCATCTCTCAGCACCTGAAGGTGCTGGAAGACGCCGGACTGGTTGCACGTCGCGTAGACGGCACGAAGCGCCCGCGCCGTCTCGCCAAAGCCGGCGTTGAGGCCATGGACCAATGGCTCGCCATGTTGCGAAAAGCGCTGGAGAAGAACTACGACCGGCTCGACGAGGTTCTCGCCGGCATGCAACAACCTGAGATCAGTCAACCTGGGATCAGTCAACCCGAGATAAACCAACGAAAGATAAAAAGATCAACGACGAAACGATCAACCATGAAAAGAGGAGAAAAACGATGAGCAAGTTAACTCTGAAGACTGAAGGTGAAACTCACGTCGTGGTAACCCGGCGATTCGCGGCCCCTCCCGAAGCGGTCTATCGCGCCCATACCGATCCGAAACTGATCCAGAAGTGGCTGCTCGGTCCGGAAGGCTGGACGATGCCGGTCTGCGTCAACGAGGCGAAGCCCGGCGGCAAGTTCCGTTACGAGTGGACGAACGATAAAGGCCACGGGTTCCATGTGACCGGCGAATTTCTGGAAGTCGAGCCCTACAGCCGGATCGTTCATGTCGAGCGGATGTACCTGCCCGACCCCACGCCGGACAACCACGTTGAGACAAGGTTTGATGCGGACGGCGCCGGCACATTGATGACCATGCGCATGACTCTGCCGGATTCTCAGACGCGAGCAGCTATGCTCAAAACAGGTATGGAACGAGGAATGGAAGCGAGCTATGTGCGACTGGAAGGAATGATCTAGTTTCGTCACTCGACTGAAATCCGGGTGAGAGGGGTGAAGTCACTATGGCAAAAGCTAACTTTGCAAACGTATCCGCGAACATATTCACAAACATCGATGAATACATTTCCGGGCAACCTCGGAGGGCGCAGGCTGTATTAACACTCGTACGAAACACACTCCGCAAGGCCCTGCCAAAAGCGGAGGAAGCGATCTCCTACAAGATACCCGTCTACAAACAACGTGGTGAGACCTTGCTGTACTTCGCTGCCTGGAAGCAACACTACTCGCTATATCCCGCCGGCGAGCGCATGGTCGCAGCCTTCAAAAACCAACTTGCACCCTATAAAGTCAGCAAAGGCACGATCCGCTTTCCGCTCTCCGAACCGGTCCCCGTGAAGTTAATCGAGCGCATCGCGAAATTCCGCGCACGTGAGGCTGTAACGCGGGAGAAGTCAAAGCCAGCCGCCTTGAAGCGTCGTTAGGGCGGTCGCCCGCTCATCGCGAGATCGCCTTGACAGGAGGAGAGTAAAAAGGCACTATTCTCTGCGTATTAAACGCATTTAATAAAGACAATCTCGCTCTCCTGGACTCAAGCCATGACCTGCCTTCGTACCCTGCCCGCGACCTGTATCCTGATCGCGCTGGCTGCGCTGGTTCGCCCGGCGTCCGCGGAGTCTGCCTACGTGCGCGTCAGCCAAGTCGGCTACGAGGCAGCCAAGTCGCCCTTCCGCGCATATCTGATGTCTACGGCAGATGAAGCGCACGCGACTTTCGCGGTAGTCAACTCGAATGGTGTCATCGTGGACTCGGGTCACGTTGGCACTCTACTCGGCACGTGGGGCCACAGCAAGAAGGTGAGCTACAACGTGTACGCCCTCGATTTCACCGCTCCGCCGGGCGATCTCTACACGATTTCAGTTTCGGGGCGAGTGCCGGCCGTTTCGCCGCGTTTTGCGGTCGATGATCCAGACACCCTCTACTCCGGCCTGCTCTTGAACACACTGTTCTTCTATCAAACCGAGCGCGACGGCGCGGGCTTTATACAAAATGCGTTGCGCGATAAACCCGCCCACCTGAAAGATAAGAACGCCTACGTTTACGAAACGCCGCCGCTCGACAGCAATGACTTCATCGATAACGCGCCGCCAACGCCGCCTTTGGTGTCGGCGGGACTTCCGAACATCGACGCCGTCGGCGGATGGTGGGACGCCGGCGATTACGAGAAATATGTCGAAACCGTGAGCTATACCGCGGCTCTGATGCAGATCGGAATCCGCGACTTTCCCAACCAGCTAGGAGCCAACGCTCCCGTCAATCCGCCCGCGCCACCGGGCTCAGTTTCCTATGCGGGCAGCAGCGGACTCGGCGCGCCCACCTCGTCGGACTTCTCCGATGAAGCCAACTTCGGCATCGACTGGCTGCTGAAAATGTGGGACGCCAAAACGCAAACGCTCTTCTATCAAGTGGACAACACTCAGGATTGGGACTACTACGGAGAAGGCGACCCCAGCTCATCCGCCGGCTACTGCGGCGGAACGTATTCGTCACCATACTGTCTGATCACTGACTACGACATCTGGATACTGCCCCAGGCCGCCGATCACTTCCGCCAATCCGGCGACCCAGGCCCCTGCCACGCCTACACCACGTTCTTTATTTGCGACCGACCGGTTTACGTAGCTGGGCCGCCGGGTTCGCCGCTCAGTCCGAATCTTGCAGGCCGGCTAGCCGCCGACTTCGCCCTGTGCTACCAGCTCAACCACAACGCCAACCGTTCTCTCGCCGACCAGTGCCTGCAAAACGCGGAAAACATTTTTGCGTTAGCCGATACGTCCTTCCCGGATCCCGCACCAGACACAGGTTCCGGCACGTGCGCGCAGTGCCTGTTGACCATCGCTCCCTTCGATGGCTATCCCGAAAATGTCTGGGACGACGACATGGAACTGGGCGCAACCGAACTCTACTTCGCACTTGAAGTTGCGGGCGGCGATGCCAGCTTGCCCGCGGGCCTGTCACACAATGATGGCCAGTATTACCTCAGCCGCGCGGCCGAGTTTGCCAGGAATTACATCGCAAACGTCTACGATACCGGCTACGGCGATACATTGAATTTGTACGACGTGAGCGGTCTGGCGCATTTTGAGTTGTACCGCGCATTGAAAATGGCGGGGAATCCCCGCGGCTTGGCGTTATCCCAGTCAGCCATTCGCAAACAATTGTTGCGGCAGGTTGATGACGCGATACTCGCCGCCCGCGCAGATGCCTGGGGCTTCGGCTATCAATGGAGCTACGGCGATACCACGTCCCACGGCGCCGGACTGTCAGTCATGGCCAGCGAAGCCTTCGACCTCACCGACAACAAAAAATACGATCGTCACTCGCAGCGCTGGCTGGCAAATGTTCTCGGCACAAATCCGTGGGGCTCTTCGTTCATCGTCGGAGACGGAACGACGTTTCCGAATTGCATCCAGCACCAGGTTGCGAATTTGGCAGGCGCCCTCGACGGAACCTCCGGAGGCACGCCGATACTCTGGGGCGCCGCTGTCGAAGGCCCCGCGGGATACGCCACCTCGGGCGCGCTCGACGGAATGATTCTCTGTCCGGCAGACGGAGCAGACACCTTCCGTAAATTCAACGGCAACAATGGATCGTTTGGCGCGGCGCAAGTCGCCATATATCGAGACAACATGCAGTCGTACAGCACCACCGAACCGGCAATCGACCTGACCGCGACATCCTTTCTGATGTGGTCCTGGAGAATGGCTCAGCACCCGAACGTCTTTAAGCCGACTCCTTAAACCGAAGCACAGACTAACGCAATAATTTCTGACGGAATAATTTTTCCCCCACCGAGCACTGCTTCGCTAAACTCTGAACGTCGAGTGGAGGCGGATATGCGGACCAAACTGGCTGTGCTTCTACTGTGCGTGCTGTCGAGGACTAGCCTCGCGGCGCAGGCGACAGCGGCCGGAACAGGAGCAAAGAGCGGCTTCATAAAGACTTCCGATGGCACGCGGATCCATTACCTCGATTCGGGAAGCGGCCGGCCCATAGTTTTCATCCCCGGCTGGACCATGCCCGACTGGATCTGGCAAAAGCAGATCGACGAATTTTCGAAGCGTTACCGCGTCATTGCCATCGATCCGCGGTCGCAGGGCGAGAGCGACCAGCCAACTTACGGGCACCTGCCTGAAACCCGCGCTCGGGACTACAAAGAGGTCGTCGATCAGCTCGCCTTGAAACAGCCGGTGCTCGTCGGATGGTCGATGGCCTGCGGAGAGCTGATCAAATATGCCGAACAGTTCGGCACCAGCAATGTCGCGGGATTGGTGCTGGTCGACGGCTACATCACTGATAAGGGCGGCCCGGAAATGTTCGCCGGGCTCTCAGGCTGGATGAACTTTCTTCAGCAGGATCGCCGGAAACAGGCCGACGGATTCGTTCGCAGCATGTTTAAAAAACCGCAGACGGAAGCTTATTTGAAGCGGGTGATCGACGCCTCGGTCGAAGTGCCCGCCGACACGGCGGCCGTGCTCATCTACAACATGATCGCGGTGAAAGATTTCTCCGCCGGCCTCGCGAAAATAAATCGGCCGGTGCTATTCGCCTACCAGCCCGACTCGCAGCCCAGCGCCGATTACCTGAAATCGAAGCTCGGAAACAAACTGCGCCTGGAGCGCTTCGACGGCGACGGCCACGCCCTGTTCATCGACGATCCTGACAAATTCAACCCCGTGCTGGAGGGGTTCGTGCAAAGCCTGCCGAAGTAATTCGTGAGGGTTCGGCAAAACGGCAGGCACGCTATTGTTTGAGAATCGATGAAGATCCGGAAAAGGAATGTGTATGTGTCGAAGAGGGGGGATAAGCCTGCTATCAGGCGCGTATCCGACCCATATCTGGGTGGTATCGCCATGCTAGACTCAGACTCCGCCCTAAAGATTCATGTTCCCCAAGACTTCTCGACAAGACCCTGCTCAAAATCAAAAGCCACCTTTAGCGGCTGCAGCCCGCGGGAAGCAATAGCGGTACAATCGCCCGACATGAGGAGAGGGAACATGGCGAAGACATTCCTAGCCGTCCTGGCGATTGTCTTATTTCTGCTGGGGGATCGTGCGACGCCGCGACAGCAGGAAAGAACAGTCCGCTAAACCGCTGGCCGGATACTCCGTGCTCGTCGTTGAGAAATTCAAGGTCGAACCGGCGGCGGTGAAAGCTGGATTTCTTGAGGCCCAGGTTCCGGTCATGCAAGCCGAAATCGTCCTGCAACTCGTCAAGAAGAGAATTTTCGACGAGGTCATTGATGGCGGCAGCCTGCCGCCGGCGGAAAACGGCAAGGCGAAGTTGCTCCTATTGGGAACTGTGACGGAGTTCGAACCGGGCAGCCAGGCTGAGCGTTATCTCATTGGATTTGGCGCAGGGGCCGCGAAGCTAAAGATGCACTTTGTGTTTCAAGATGCGGCTACTGGAAACGAGATTCTCGTCACGGACCATCAGCACAAATTCTGGATTGGGGCCTTCGGCGGCAGCAAGAATGCGGCCACTACTCATACGGCGGAAGGAATGGTCAAGTCGATCGTAGGAGACATCAAACACAATCGCTGAGCCTTCCATTGCTGGCATTCTCAAGACTCGCGGCGTTCTAAAAACGTACAGAACCGATCCGCTTGTCACGCGTTATCCGGACGCGACTTTTTCCAGTCGAGCCTCTGGACTGAGGTTGGTTGTTTACAGGTCGTACTTCTTCATCAGGTGGCGGAATGAGCGGTAGGAGATACCGAGCAACTCGGCGGCTTTCACCTGCACGCCGCTGGTTTGGCCAAGCGCCGATTGCAGAAGATTGCGCTCGATCTGGGCAACATAATTTTCCATGTTCTGACCGTCGGGCAGAACGGCGCCGGATGGAATCGCAAATGAAGTTTCCGCGCCCGCAGCCACGCCGCGCGCCTTCGGCCGCTCCGCCGGCAATTCAACGTGCAGTTCGCCGGAGGCTTCCATGGCCACCGCGCGCTCGATCGTGTTTTCGAGTTGACGCACGTTGCCCGGCCAGTCGTAGCCGCCCAGCGTTTCGAGCGACGCCGGCGCCATGGCATGAATGCTCTTGCCGGCGCCCGGCGCGTATTTTTTGAGAAAATGATTGGCGAGCAGCGGAATGTCTTCGCGGCGCTCCCGCAGGCCGGGCACGCGGATCGGAATGACATTGAGCCGGTAATAAAGATCTTCGCGGAAGGTGCCTTCACTGACCTGCTTGTCGAGATCGCGGTTGGTGGCGGCAATCACGCGCACGTCAACGGCAATTTCGGTCGTGCCGCCGACGGGGCGAACCGTACGCTCTTGCAAAACGCGCAACAGCTTGACTTGCATGGGCATGGTCATCTCGCCGATCTCGTCGAGAAAAATCGTGCCCTGATCGGCGACTTCGAAGAGCCCGCGCCGGTTCTGGCTGGCTCCGGTGAATGCGCCCTTGACGTAGCCGAAGAGTTCGCTTTCGAGCAAGGTTTCCGGAAACGCGCCGCAATTGACCGAGACAAACGCTTCCGCGTCGCGCGGCGAGCAGGTGTGCACGGCGCGCGCGACCAGTTCTTTACCGGTCCCGCTCTCGCCGTAGACGAGGATCGTGCTGCTGGTGGTGGCAACGGTGCGGATCGTCTGCTTCAGTTTCTCGATCGCCGGGCTGATGCCGATCATGTTGTCGAGCGAGTTGCGCGCGGCGGCATCGCGGCGCAGCGCGAAGTTCTGGCGGCTGAGCGATACCTTCGTCAGCGAACGCGCAATGGCAAGTTTGACTTCGTCGACCAGGCCAGGGCTCTTGCGGATGTAATCGGTCGCGCCGCCGGCTTTTACGGCTTCGACTGCCGCTTCGTAATCGTCGACCGCCGTCATCAGGATCACGGCCGATTCCGGCGAAACCTGGTGCGCGTGGCGCAGCACTTCGACTCCGCCGACGCCTGGCATCTTGATGTCGGTGACGATCACGTCGAAAAGCGCGCTGTCGATTTTGCGGCGCGCGGCGTCGCCGCCCGTAACCGTCTCGACTTTGTGGCCGTCGCGGCGCAGGGCGATGTCGAGCAATTCGCAGATCGACCGTTCGTCGTCGCAGACGAGAATGCTACCCACGCTTCGCACCTCCGCTGGCCGTCATGGAGGCTGCGGCTAATTTTGGCGCCGCGGCAAGGCTGGCGATTGATTTCTGCGTCGAGTTCTCCGCTTCCGGCGCCGCTTCGGCTGCGTCCATGCGCCGCAGCCGCAGCACAAAGCTCGTGCCCTTGCCGACCTCTGAGCGCGCCCACACCTTGCCCTCGTGCGCCTGCACGATCTGGTAAACGATGGCGAGGCCGAGGCCCGTGCCGCCCTCAAAGTTCGACTGGAAAGGCTCGAAGATTTTTTCCGTCTGCGTCGGGTGAATGCCGGGGCCGGTGTCGGAAAAGTTGAGCTCCCAGTCGGATTCGCGTCCGACGAGAGAGACGGTCAGTTTGCCACCATCTTTTTGCATGGCCCGGACGGCGTTCTCGCAGAAGTTCCAGAACACCTGCTTGATCTTGTCGCCATCAGCCAGCGCCCACGCTTCCTCGGCCTGGAAACGGCGCTCCAGGCGGATGTTCGCGTCTTCGGCGATCAGGCGATGCTCGATCAGCGTGAGCGTGTCTTCGAGCAGCGGAATCAGGTTCACGCGCTCGAAGCGATACTGCTTGCCGCGCGAATAGGCGAGAAAGTCGGTAATGATGTTATTGAGCCGGTCGGACTCGCGGATGACGATCTGGAGCAAGTGACGTTCTTCCGGACTCAGCGCGGGCGCATCCGACAGCATGCTGACCGAACCTGCAATCGAAGTCAGCGGGTTACGGATTTCGTGGGCAATAGCGGCGGCGAGACGTCCCACGGCCGCCAGCCGGTCCTGCATGCGCACTTCGCGCTCCAGGCGGCGAACTTCGGTGAGATCGTCAAAGGTGTAGACGAACCCTGCGTCGCCGCGATCGTTGAGCGGGGAGACCATGACTCGAAAAGTCTTGCGGAAGCCTTTGGCGCTCATGTAGCGAACTTCCGCGCCGCCGCGCACTCCGAAACTTGGCAATGGATCCTGAAAGAGATCGGCGACGGAGCGCCCGCTCAGCTCGGACTCGGAGATTTCGAGCAGATGCTGGGCCGCGCGATTCACCAGCGTGATGCGGCCTTCTGGGCCGGTTGTGATCACGCCGCCGCTCATGGACTGGACAATGTTTTCGTGCAGGGCCTGAAGGTTTTCGAGCGCGCCGCTCGCGTGCTGGAGTTGCACGTCGACCTGGCGCAGCTTGGTCACCAGCAAACCGGCCAGATAAGCGATGGCGAAGTATGCAAACAGGTTGACGAAGATTACAACTTGCAGCGCCTTCAACTTCGGGTGCATCCCGGAATAGGAAGGAATCACGCCGTAGAAGTCGAGTTCGAGAACGGCCGCGAAGGAGATGAAAGCGAGAGCCGCGCTCAGATAGGCCCAGCCGCGAGGCAGCAGCATGGCCGCGACCACGATGACCAGCGGGTAGAGGAAATTCAGTGAGCTTTCGATAGCCACCGGTCAACTGAACGACCAGCGTCACCATGGCGAGATCGGCGAGCACCTGGAGAATGGCCTGCAGGCGGGTTTCGTTCCACACCGAAACCAGGAACAGGAAGAAGAGCGAGAGCACGAACCACAGAACCATTCCGGTCAGGAACGGAATGACCGGCACGGGGCTCGGCGTAAGGCGGATGACGGCCAGCTCGATGACGAGCAGGACCATCAGAATCAGCATGCGCACCTTGACCAGCCAAGTCAGCCAGTTCCGCTCATCGGAGGTAGAGTGCATGAATTAGCCGTTAGCCGTCAGCCGTCAGCCATCAGCCATCAGTACGAGTCGTCGAGGTTCTTCCCATTCTGGGGTTGCCTGACGGCTGATGGCTGACGGCTGACAGCGGTTTTTCTATCCCGCCAATTTTCCGATCATCGCGAACAACGGCATATACAGAGAAATAACGATGCCGCCGATGCTCACGCCGAGCAGGCCGATGATGACCGGCTCCAGCATGGCCAGCATATCTTTGGTGGCGGAGTCGACTTCGTCCTCATAGAAGTCGGCGATCTTCTGCAGCATGGAGTCCATGGCGCCGGTGGCTTCGCCGACGCCGATCATCTGGGTCACCATGTTGGGGAAGACGCCGCATTCCCGCAGCGGATCGACGATGGTGCGGCCTTCTTCGATCGCCTTGCGCACCTTCATCAGCGCCTCTTCGAGCACCGCGTTGCCCGAGGTGCGGGCGGTGATGGCCAGGCCTTCGAGAATCGGAACGCCGGAGGTAATCAACGTGCCGAGAGTTCGAGTAAAACGCGCGACCGCAATTTTGCGCAGCAGCAATCCGAGGATAGGCAGCTTAAGCAGCATGGCGTCAAAGTAATATCGGCCACGCGGATGCTTTCGAACCTGCTTAACTCCGAAATAAATACCGATTCCGCCCACGATAAAGAACCACCAGAAGTGCCCGACAAAGCCGCTCAGGCCGATGACGATGCGTGTGGGCAGCGGGAGCGCGACGCCGAGACCAACGAAGAGGTTGGCGAAAATCGGCACCACCCACTTCAGCAATGCGGCGACGATCAACACCGCGAGAGAGACCACGGCCACCGGGTAGATCAATGCCGACTTGACGGCCGCGCGTAGTTTGACCGCTTTTTCCACGTAGATCGCGAGGCGCTGCAAAATGATGTCGAGAATACCGCCGGTTTCGCCCGCCTCGATCATGTTGGTGGTCAGGTCGTCGAATACGATCGGATATCCGCGCATGGCATTGGCGAGCGTGGCGCCACCTTCGACCGTGGTCCGCACGCCGAGCAGCGTCTTCTGAAAATTCGGATTCTCCTGGTTGGAGCCGAGAATTTCCAGGCACTGCACCAGCGGCAGGCCGGCGTCAATCATGACCGAGAACTGGCGGAAAAACACCGCCACTTCCTTGACATTGATCTTGCTGCTGCCGAAGGTCGGGAGGGAGAACTCCTTGCCTTTCTCCCGGATAGACCGCGGCGTGATGCGCTCCTTGCGGAGTGCCGCCGCCAGTCCGTCTTTATTGGGGGCGACGCGCTCGCCCTGAACTTTTTCGCCCGAGGCTGTTTTCCCTGAAAATGTAAAAACCGGCATGGCTCGTTTCTCCTGATTCGTATTTCGAAGGCGCCGCTCGCCGTACCTGCCGGCGCCTTGACTCTCGTTCCGTTGTTCTATCCGGCTGATCCCGGATCCCGCTTTGAACTCATTCCGCCGTACATCTCAACGCCACATCTTGGATATCTCTTCACCGTCGATCCCGCTTTGCTCATGACGCCCGCCACGGTGGTCGGCCGGTTCAGCAGACTGGCACCGCGTGAAATCATTTCCTGCAGTTCGTCCTGGTTGCTGGAACGTGTGAGCGCGATTTCCAGCGTGATCTGCTTCTGGAAATAGGCTGTTGCCAGCGACTGGTTGAAGGTCTGCATTCCGTACTTGTCCTGGCCGGACTGCATCGCCGAGTAAATCTGGTGAATCTTGTCCTCGCGGATCAGGTTGCGCACGGCGGCGTTCGGCACAAGGATCTCCATGCACATGGCGCGACCCTTGTTGTCCGACTTCGGAACCAGCGTTTGGCACATGATGCCTTCGAGCACCAGCGAAAGCTGCGCGCGAATCTGCGACTGCTGGTGCGCCGGGAACACGTCGATGATGCGGTTGATGGTCGACGACGCCGAGTTGGTGTGCAGTGTGCCGAAGGTCAAGTGGCCGGTTTCGGCGATGCGCAGCGCCGACTCGATGGTTTCGAGATCGCGCATTTCGCCGATCAGCACCACGTCCGGGTCTTCACGAAGCGCGGCGCGCAGCGCGTCGGTGAAGCTCTTCGTATCCGAGTGCAACTCGCGCTGGTTGACGACGCAGTTCTTGTTCATGTGCACGAATTCGATCGGGTCCTCGATCGTGAGGATGTGGTCGTGGCGCTCGCTGTTGATCTTGTCGATCATGGCGGCGAGCGTGGTGGATTTGCCCGAGCCGGTTGGTCCCGTCACCAGCACCAGCCCGCGCGGCTTGTCGCAGAGCTTGCTCACGACGGGTGGCAGTCCCAGCTGATTGAACGATTTGATCTCGAACGGAATCAGACGAAAGACGCAGGCGGTAGCGCCGCGTTGATTGAAAACGTTGGCGCGGAAGCGGGCCAGGCCTTTTAACCCGAATGAGAAATCCATTTCGAGGTTTTCTTCGAAGCGATGCTTCTGCGAATCGGTCATCACGCTGTAGGCCATTTGCTTGGTCTCAGCGGGGGTCAGTTGCGGCAGGTCGAGCGGCACCAGGTGGCCGTGCACGCGAATTTGCGGCGGAGAGTTGGTGGTGATGTGGAGATCGCTTCCCCCCATCTCCAGCATGCGGCGGAGCAAGTCGCTAAGTGTGAGTGCCATAAGTTTTTCTTTCCTGTCGTTTCTAGTGGATCGTTTCGCGAGCCACTTCTTCCAGTGTGGTAAAGCCCAGCGCGACCTTCATCAGCCCGCTGCGTCGCAGGGTGATCATGCCGCGTTCAATCGCTTTTTTCTTCAGTTCCACCGCCGACGCTCCGACCAGAACCAGTTCCCGGATCTCGTCATCGACTTCCATGACTTCATACAAACCTGTGCGGCCTTTGTAGCCGGTCTTGTTGCAGGTGGCGCAGCCTTTGCCCTTCATGATCGTCACCGTCTTCGCCTCTTCCGGCGTGTAGCCTTCATCAATCAGGGCCTGCGGAGGCATTTCGACGGGCTCAGCGCAGTCCTTGCAAATGCGGCGGACAAGTCTCTGAGCGCAGATCAGGTGCACGGAGGTCGCGACGAGGAAAGGCTCGATGCCCATGTTCATCAAACGAGTAATCGTTTCCGGAGCGCCGTTGGTGTGCAGCGTGGATAACACAAGGTGACCGGTGAGCGCGGCCTTGATGGCAATTTCCGCCGTTTCAAAGTCTCGAATTTCGCCGACCAGAATGATGTTCGGATCCTGCCGCAGGAAAGCGCGCAGCGCGGTCGCAAAGTTCAGGCCGATCTGCTCCTTCATCTGCACCTGATTGACCCCGCCCAGCTGAAATTCCACCGGGTCTTCGGCGGTCATAATGTTGGTGTCGGGCTGATTGAGCTGCGAGATCGACGAATAGAGAGTATTGGTCTTGCCCGATCCGGTCGGCCCTGTTACCAGCACCATCCCGTAAGGCTTGAGAATCGCCTTCTGGAACTTGGTGAGCGACTCCTGCTCGAAGCCGAGCTTGGTCATATCGAGCCGCAGGTTTTCCTTGTCGAGCAAGCGGAGCACAATCTTCTCGCCCCACAAAACCGGCAGCGTGGACACACGGAAATCGAGCTGCTTTTTCTTGCCGCCGATCTGCATCTTCAGCATGATGCGGCCGTCCTGCGGCAACCGCTTTTCGCTGATGTCGAGCTTCGCCATGATCTTCAGGCGCGACGTAATGGCGTCCTTCAATTTAAGCGGCGGAGTCATGATCGATTGCAAAACACCGTCAATACGGAAGCGCACACGGAATTCTTTTTCGTACGGCTCCATGTGAATGTCGCTGGCTCCCCGCTTGACGGCGTCGGTGAGCACCAGGTTCACGAGCTTGACGATCGGAGCTTCATCGGCAGCTTTCTCAAGCTCCTTGAGCTCCATCTCCTGTTCTTCCGCCTGGACCTCGACGTCGCCGCCGTCGCCGAGATCGTTCATCGACGCCATCACCGACTCCAGCTCTTCTTCTTTCGAAGTGCCGTAGGATTTGTCGATGCCCTCGACGATGGAGCTTTCAGAAGCGACGACCGGCTCGATGTTGAAGCCGGTCATGAACTTGATATCGTCCATGGCGAAAACGTTGGTGGGATCGACCATGGCGATGGTGAGCGACGCGCCCACGCGGCTCAGCGGCAGAATCTGATAGCGCTTCGCGGTTTCGTAGGGAATCAGTTTGATGACGGCGGGATCGATTTCAAAATAAGAAAGATTGATGGCGGGCACGCCATACTGGCGCGACAGGAAGTTGGTGACATCCTCGTCGGAGAGGAAGTTCAACTTCACCAGAGCCGAGGCAAGGCGGACGTGTGTCTCCTTCTGGAGTTTGGTCGCCTGCTCTAACTGCTCTGCTGTAATGACCTTTTCTTTGACGAGAAGGTCGCCCAGCCGCTGAGACATATTTCTCCTGTCAACCGCGAAGGCGGAGGATGCGAAACCGCTGATTTCCGGGGGGATTCAACGGGGATCGTTCGCAATGACATAAATTGTCAACCCAATGGGCATCTTTAAAAAGTAACTTCAGTACCTGTACTAAGCGTGCAAACCTGCGTAGATATTGGTCATGACGCTTCTGGGGTCGGAAATCCTCAGAATGCGGCGGGGCGGCGCACAATGGAACATGCTCTTCGGTGTAGAAATGAGGAGTTGGGGCGTGCTGCGAATTGAGCGGCCGCGCTATAAATCTGAGTTGTTCGCGAAAATCCTGCATCCTTGACGCCCGACGACCACATCCGCAGCTACTTCAAGATGCTTTACCGCGCCTGGGGACGTCAGCACTGGTGGCCTGCCCAAACTGCCTTTGAAGTCATCGTAGGCGCCTACCTGACGCAGAACACCTCGTGGACGAATGTCGAACGAGCGCTGGAAAACCTGCGCAGAGCACGCGTTCTGAGCGTTAAGGGAATACGGCGTACCCCGATCCGTAGACTCGAACAGCTGATTCGCTCGTCAGGTTATTTCCGGCAGAAAGCGCGGCGACTGAAAACATTTGTGAAGTTTCTTGACGAGCGTTACCGTGGCTCCCTATCGCGCATGTTCGCCGAGCCGACCGCCAGGCTCCGCGAAGAGTTGCTCGCGCTCGACGGCGTCGGGCCGGAAACCGCCGACTCCATCTTGCTGTATGCGGGAAATCACCCGTCGTTCGTGGTCGATGCTTATACACGCCGCATTCTGGAGCGCCATGAGTTGATGGAAGCCCGGGCGGGCTATGAAGAAATTCGTGGACTGTTTGAACGATCACTCAAGCCGTTGGCGGGCGAGGCTCTTGAATGTGCCCCCGAAACGTCTAAGGAGGCGGTCCCACACGGCACGTCTCATGATCCCTCGCGAATGAGCATCGCCAAACGCCAAGCCATCGTCCACCTGTTCAACGAAATGCACGGCTTGATTGTGGGCGTTGGCAAGAACTATTGCAAAAAGTCACAACCGGAATGTGAGCGCTGCCCTTTGCAGAGGTTTCTTCCGGGTGCAGACTCGTCTGAGCATGTTTTCTAAAAGGCGCATCCTTTTCATCTCGATGTCGGCGTTTTGCGTCGCGCTTGCCCCTTCGGCGCCGTCGCCTTCGTCAGAGACTCTACGCGAGGCCGCTCAAAAGTCCGGAATCCTCATCGGCGCGGCAGCCCGTCCCGCGCAGCTTTCCAAACCGTCCTATGCGGCGACCCTGGCGCGCGAATTCAACATGCTGGAGCCAGAGGACGCGTTGAAATGGGAGGTCCTGCGTCCCAGTGCGCAAGCTTTCGACTTCCGCCAAGCCGACCAATTGGTCGACTTTGCCCTGCAGCACAACATGAAAGTTCGCGGCCACACGCTCGTCTGGCATCAGCAAAATCCGGCCTGGCTCCTGAGCGGAAATTTCTCCACCAGCCAACTCTCCAAGTTGCTCGAAACTCATATCAAAACCGTGGTCGGCCATTATCGAGGAAAGATTTTCGCCTGGGATGTCGCCAATGAAGCTTTCGACGAAGGCAGCCGCTCCGGCCAACTTCGCAGCACCATCTGGTACGACCAGCCCGGCATCGGCTATGCTGGGCAAGGCTGGGCCTACCTGGCGCAATGCTTCCGCTGGGCGCGCGAGGCAGATCCAGCCGCCCTCCTGTTCTACAACGAGGCCGAAGCCGAGGAGATCAATAAGAAGTCGGATGCCATCTATATGATGGTCGGCGAATTCGAACGCCAGGGTGTTCCGATCGACGGCATCGGCTTGCAAATGCACATCGGCGGCACTCTACCCGACATCGCTTCAATTTCCGCTAACATCGCGCGCTTTACTGCCCTCGGCGTTCAGGTTCACATCACCGAACTGGATGTCTCGGTCCCCATCGACGCGAATGGCAATGCCAGTGCCGCTGATCTGCGAAAGCAAGCGGACATCTATAGCCAAGTCGCGGGAGCTTGCCTCTCGCACCCAGGCTGCACGGCCATCCAAACCTGGGGATTCACGGATAAATATTCGTGGATCGGATCGCACTCAAAGGGAACACGCGGCGCGGCCTTGCTCTTTGATCGCGACTACCGGCCTAAGCCCGCGTATGAGGCGCTGCGCCATGCGCTCCTCAAGGGCCGGTAACCATATCGCCGTTCGCAGCACATCTCCAGTCGATGGTCCACACTATCTCCGCACTATAATGAGGCGATCGCATCCCGCCGATGGCGCGCGGGGATCAACCGATCTTGGCATTAACCGATCCAATTCGCGACCAACCGAAGCGCTCAGGCCGGCGCCAAGTTCTCATCACACTTACGATCGCCGCATTTTTGCTGCTCGCTATGTTGGTCGCTCAGGCCTCGTTCAACCTGAAATTCATCAGCCCTGACAGCAACCAGCAACTTTATTTCTTCGTCACCCTCACCGGCCTGATTTTCGGCGCTTTCGTCGCGCTCTCGTTCGTGCTGGCCCGCAATCTTTTCAAGCTTTATGGCGAGCGCCGCCTCGGAATCGCCGGATCGAAATTTCGCACGCGCCTGGTGGTCGTGAATCTGCTCTTGTCGTTCCTGCCCGTGATCGCCATGTTCTGGTTCTCGTACGGGCTCATGAATCGCTCGATCGATAAATGGTTCTCGCAGCCCGTCGAGGAGGTGCGCGCCGACACCGCCGCCATGTCGGATTTGCTTTTCGACTACGCCGGCCTCAACGCCACAACCGAGGCCCAGTCCATCGCTCAGTCGGATGAGTTCAAAATAGCTTTCGCCAGAAGAAATTCTTCCGCCGTCAACGATGAACTCAAAGAACACGTGCCGACCTTGCAGGGCGGTTTTGTGGTGGCGTTGGCGGATGGCGAAGTCAAAGCCGCCTTGAATGCGCCTGCTGCCTGGCCGCAAATGAAAGATGGCTTCCCGGTTGAGAAAGCCTTGCGCGGACAAAACCCCCACTTTCAGTGGGGCCAAACCGAATATGTCATTGGCGCGGCTCCTCTCGAAGGTAACGGCACTGTGCTCGTGGCCCTGCCTCTGCCGCAGAAGTTTGCCGAGACCGCGCGGCAGATCCAGGAAAGCCAGCAGCGTTACGTCGAACTCGCGCGGCAGCGCAAGCTGGTGCGCCGCACCTATCTCGGATTCCTCCTTCTCCTGACCGTCCTCGTACTGTTCGCCTCGACGTGGCTTGCGCTGTTTCTCTCGAAGCTCGTCAACCGCCCGGTTGCGGCCATTGCCGCAGGCACTGAGGCGATCTCCAAAGGCCAGCTCGATTACCGCGTCGATATTCGCGCGACCGATGAACTGGCCGAGCTCGTGCAATCGTTCAACACCATGGCCGAGCAGCTTGAATCGAGCCGCCGGCAGATCGAAGCCTCCAGCCGTGAATTGGGCCATGCCAATGAAGCGCTCGAAGGACGACGCCGCTACATCGAAACCGTTTTAGAGAGTATTCCAACAGGCGTGGTGTCGATTGATGGGGCCCGCCGCGTGACCCTGGCGAATGCCGCTTTTTCCCGAATGTTCCATCCCGATCGTCCCGAGTTCGCGAGCCCCGCAGCTCTCGCGAATCTCCCGCTGCGCGAGCTTCTCCCCGCCGACATGCTCGACGACCTCGAGCCTCTCTTGCGCCGCGCCGATCGCATGGGCCTCACAGCCGCGAACATGGAAATCGGCCTGCCCCACGTCAAGCTCAACGTGGCCGTAACCGTGGCCGCGCTCGAATATCCGGCGAAGCGCCTGGGATATGTGCTGGTCTTTGAGGACCTCTCAGACCTGTTGCGCGCCCAGAAGCAGGCGGCCTGGCGCGAAGTCGCACGGCGCGTTGCACATGAGATCAAGAATCCGCTGACTCCGATCGCTCTTTCCGCTGAACGCATTCATCGCCACCTGGCGCGCGGCTCGACGCCCGATGCAGCATCCGTTGAGGTCATTCGCACTTGCGCGGATACCATTAACACTGCTGTCCAAACGGTGCGAAATCTGGTCGACGAATTCTCCGTGCTGGCGCGCTTCCCCGCGTCGCGCCCGCAACCCGCCAGCTTGAACAATCTAGTCGCAAGCGCGCTCAGCCTTTTCGGCGAAAGGCTCGAAGGCATTCGCGTGGACGCGCGGCTTGCCCAGGATTTGCCGGCTGTCATGGCCGATCCGGAAGCTATCAAGCGCGCAGTGGCCAATCTGATCGACAACGCCGCCGAAGCAATGCAGGATTCGATATTGAAAGAGATCACGATTTCAACCGCCCTGGTGGCCAGCCGCGATGCGGTCGAGCTCGTCGTCTCTGATACCGGGCACGGCGTTTCGCGTGACGTGAAAGAAAGATTGTTCCTCCCGTATTTCTCGACAAAGCAACGGGGCACCGGGCTCGGCCTCGCCATCGTGAGCAGGATTGTGGAAGACCATAACGGCTCGATCCGCGTGGAAGAAAACAAGCCGGTGGGCAGCCGCTTCGTAATCGAGTTGCCGGTAGCTCCAGAAACGATCAGCGCTCCGATGGCAAGCTAAATGGCCCATATCCTAATCGTCGACGACGAATCAGGCATTCGCGAATCGCTACAGGGCATCCTCGAGGAAGAAGGCTACAAAACCGGCGTCAGCCCAAGCGGCGAGGATTGCCTCGAGCAACTTCGCAAGACCAGCTTTGATGTAATTCTGCTCGATGTCTGGCTCACAGGAATCGATGGGCTCGAGGTGCTCAAGAAAATTCGCCTGCTCGACGATCCTCCCGAGGTCATCATGATCTCCGGCCATGGGACGATTGAAACCGCGGTGCGCGCGACCAAGCTTGGCGCCTATGATTTCGCCGAAAAGCCGTTGTCGCTCGAAAAAACGCTCATCCTCGTAAAGAATGCGGCCGAGGCTCGTCGCCTGCGTCATGAAAATCTCGACCTGCGCAAGCAACTACAGACGAAGAGCGTAATCGCCGGCGACAGCGTTCCCATGAAAGCCCTGCGCCAGCAGATCGCGCTCATGGCGCCGACGAACGGCCGTGTCCTGATTTATGGTGAATCCGGCACCGGAAAAGAACTGGTCGCACATGCGATCCACACGCAGAGCCTGCGCAAGAACGAGACGTTTGTCGAAATCAACTGCGCCGCTTTGCCGGAAGACCTTATCGATAGCGAGCTATTTGGGCACCGTAAGTCATCGTTTCCGGGAGCGACCACCGACAAGGAAGGCAAATTTCAAAGGGCCGATCGCGGCACGCTCTTCCTCGACGAAGTAGGCGACATGAGCCTCAAGACGCAGTCCAAAGTCTTGCGCACGCTCGAGCAGCAGCGCTTCGTGCCCGTGGGCAGCGACGATTCCATTACGGTCGATGTGCGCGTAATCGCGTCCACCAACAAAGATCTGGAAGAAGAGATTGCGAAGGGAAATTTTCGCGAAGATCTTTTTTACCGACTTAACGTCATCCCGTTCGTGGTGCCGCCGTTGCGGGAGCGCAAGGAAGACATACCGCTCCTGGCGCGCCACTTTCTCAAGGAATTCGCATCCGCCTACGGCCGGCGCCCGCGCGAAATCACCGACGATGCCGTCGACTCGCTCATGCGCTATGCGTGGCCGGGCAACGTTCGCGAACTCCGTAACGTAATCGAGCGCATCGTGATCATGAATCCCACGACCTCGCGTTTCGAGCGCAAGCATCTTCCCCCGCTCGTTCACCGCGATGGCAGCCGCCGAGTCGCGGGCAGCGAAGGCTCCACGCTACATCAGGCGCGCGCGGCATATGAGCGCGACTACATTCTAAAAAAGCTGGACGAGAATCACGGCAACATCAGCCGGACCGCGGAGGTGCTGGGCCTGGAGCGCAGCCATCTGTATCGGAAGATGAAAAGTTTGGGGATTGCGGCGAAGGAGTAGAACGTCGACGGTCGTCAGTCGGCGGTCCTTCGCAGTCGTCTCGTCAACACCAGCATCTCATCGTCGAAATCGCGCGCCAGAAACTAGAATGCGTTCCGGGCGACTGACGAACGACGACTGTCGACTATCTCTTGATCATATGAATCTCAGTCCCGTTCTTGTGGAACCGGACCTCATCCATCAATTGATTGATCAGGAAAATTCCCCGGCCGTGGTGAGAATAAATGTTTTCGCCGTGGCAGGGGTCGGCAATTTTCGCAGGATCGAAACCGGGCCCGGGATCGCGCACCACAATCAGCATCCCCTTCTGCGGGTCGCAGGCCACATCGCATTCCACAATCTTTTTGGGATCGCTCCCCGCTCCGTGCACGACGGCGTTCGCCAGCGCTTCCGTCAGCGCCAGCTCGATGTCGTCTTCGCGCCCGGTGGCGCACCGCGTCTCGCGCACCACTTTCATCACGCTGCGAACGACCGGGTCCACCGCATCGCGATCCGCGCTTAGAGTCACACTAAGCTGGAGAGCGAAGTTATTCGGCTCGGTGCCGTCCGGTGTCGTGGACTTATCGGGCGAAGAATCCGTCATGCGGGCTGCGGGCTTGGCCGTCAGTAAAGTGTAGCCCGTCGTTAACTAAGATGCCACGAGGGCGATGCTGGATTGTAGGTATTTACGGCGTCCGATGCAACCTTATTTCCAATATGTGTATTTAGGGCGTGGACTTATTTCGGTCTAGCCGGGTCGTCAAGGCGATCGTGAAAGGCAGCAACGCCAAGACTCTATCTTGCAGATCGCGCTGGCGGACTACGGCTGCGGCTCCTGCGAGCCGATTTGTCGCAGCTGTCGCCGCCAGTCCAGCTCTTCTACAAATTGTCTTGAATCGCGCCATCCCGCCTTAACCTTTACAAAAAGCTCGAGGAAGACTTTCATTCCGATCATTTTTTCGATGCCCAGCCGGGCCGCCGTGCCGATCGCTTTCAACATCTGGCCACCCTTTCCCAGCAGAATCGCCTTCTGCCCTCCACGTTCGCAGTAAATTGTTGCGGCAATTCGCACCAACCTTGCACTCTCTTCATACTGGTCGACCATCACGCTCACCGCATGCGGTACTTCTTCATGCGTCTGCATAAGCACCTGCTCCCGAATCAACTCCGCCGCCATGAAGCGCACCGGCTGATCGGTGACCTGATCCCCAGGGAAATAGGAGGGCCCGTTCGGCAGCGCCTTCACCACGCACGACAACAAATCGTCGAGGCCTTTCTTCTTGAGCGCGGAGATTGGGACTATTTCTTCGAAGTCATGCAGTGATTGGAACTCGGCAATCAGCGGGAGCAGCTTACTCTTGTCGGCGAGCAGATCGATTTTGTTGAGCAGCAGGCAAATCGGCGTGCCGGCTTTTTTAGCGAGATCGAGAACGAAGCTATCATCGCGGTCCCACTTTCTATGGGCATCGACGATCATCAGAATCAGCTCACAACCTTCAAGAGCCTCGCGCACCTCGGACATCATCTTGCGGCCGAGCGAGGATCCGGACTTGTGCACGCCCGGCGTGTCGATAAGTACGATCTGTCCGGACTCGCGCCCCTTCTTCTTCGGAACATTGATGATTCCAAGAATGCGGTTGCGAGTCGTCTGCGGCTTCGGAGAAATGATGGCCAGCTTCTCGCCGACGAGCGCGTTGAGCAATGTGCTCTTGCCGGCGTTGGGGCGGCCGAGGATGCATACGAAACCGGAGTGGAAGGACATAGAGATGGGCTACTGGTTTCCCTAAATCGCGGTATTCCTAGTCGTAAGTTTTTCGAGGCGATTCGGCTCGCGCCTTTGAACATTGAGCAGCAGATCACCATCGTTCAGACGAAACACAATTCTGTCGCCGTCTTTGAGCGCGAGCGCTCTTCGAAATCTGAGGGGGATCACAATCCGTCCTCTCTTATCGACTCGCAACCAAGCTTCGCCTTTCATGAAGTCTCCTCGTTGGCGGAATTAACGACGGGCGTTCACACAATCAAGATCATCGGCAATCGCTCGAAAAGCGACTACTCACCCCTAAATCGCCTGCTTCTGCTTCGCCCCGGCCGTCGTGATCCGCACCCGCTCCACACGCCGGTTCGTCGAATCGAGCACTTCGAACTTCAGCCCGTCGTCTTCGACCACTTCGCCCTTTTTCGGAATCCGTCCCGCCAGTTCGCTGACGAGCCCGGCAATCGTCGACGACTCATGCCCCTCCGGCCGCCGGCCAAAGAGTTCGTCTAGCCGATCCACATCCATGCTTCCCGGCACAACGTAAGAGTTCTCGCTCTCCTGCACCAGTTGCGCCTTTTCGTGCTCGTCGCCGATTTCGCCGACAATCTCTTCGACCAGGTCTTCAATCGTCACCAGGCCGGCCACGCCGCCGTATTCGTCGACCACAATCGCCATGCGCATATTGCTTCTCTGCATCTCGCGCAGCAGATCGCTCCCCAGCTTGCTCTCGGGAACAAAATAAACGTCTCTCCGCATGACGCTCGTCACCAGGCGCGTGCGCGCTTCGGAATCCGGCACCTGAAGCAGATCCTGCGCGTGCAGAATTCCCTTGATGTTGTGAATGGAGCCTTCATACACCGGCAGGCGCGAGAACGGCTTGGCACGTAGCAATTCAATCACCTGCTCCACCGTCGCGTCGGATGACACGGCCACCATCTCCGGACGCGGCTTCATCGCCTCGCGCACTGTCTTGCCGCTGAATTCGACCACCGACTGAATCAGATCGCGATCGCCTTCCTGAATAATTCCCTCTTCCTGTCCCGCTTCAATCAGCGCGTCGACGGCTTCGGCCGGAGTTTCCGGTTGTGCTTCCGCGCGCTCCCGCGTCAGAGCCGCCACCGACTGGCAGAATCCCACCGCCAGCGTGACCGGCATGACCAGATAGATCAGTCCTCGCAAAAGCGTCGCCCAGTGCGCCAGCCAGCGGCCATTGGTACGCGAGAAAAATACGAATGGCAGCACACGATTGAACAGGACAATGATCAGCACCAGGCTCAGCGTTGCCTCCAAAACCTCGGAGACATTCCAGGCGCGATCGCGAAAAACAGTAAAGCCGACGATCATGGCGATCGCCGCCATCACCAATTGCGGAAGAATCGCCATCGAAAGCGCGGCCCGCTCGCGCGCGACGCCGAGGCGCGGTTCGACCACCTGCTCGAACGACTCAATATTGTCCTGAAACTCGCGCGACAGGAACTTGCCGATCTCCTGATACAGACGATCGACGTAGGAGACCAGCGTGAGCAAGCCAAACAGCAGCACCATCGCGATACTGGCGCCGATCATCGAGTCTGCTTCCTCCGCGCGCGCGCGTTCGGCGGCTGTGATCTCTCAATCAACCCTGAAGGTAAACCCAGTCGCGTGCGCAATTGATTTTCGCGGCGCGCCATCTGTCCGTGGTCGCGCTCGTGATCGTATCCCCGTAGATGCAAGACGCCGTGCAGCGCGAGGATCTTCACTTCCTCCCCCGCAGTATGGCCGAGTTCGCGCGCACTCTCCATGGCAATCTCCGCCGAAATTGCGACCTCTCCCACGAATAGCTTTTGGAAGCGGCCTCGTTGCCGGCCATTGTTGGCGGCCGGAAACGAAAGCACGTCGGTCGCCTTGTCTTTTCCGCGGAAGCGTCGATTCAGCAGTTTCATCTCGCTATTTGAGGTGACCAGAACATCGACCATGCCTTTCAAGCCCGTCGCCCGCCGCGCACGAGCCACAAAACGCTCCAGCCCGAGTTTGGTGAGATCCGGAACACGCTTTTGAAAGATCGACCACTCTCTCGTCTCCGGCCGTTGCAAATTCAATCAAAAGCGAAAGGAGGGATACAAGCTCCCTCCTTCGCAGTTCCGTATTCAAGTTAGTTGCGCACGCGCGGTTCGTCTGTCGAAATACCTGCCGAAATCGTAGGAGGGGCTGGAGGCGCCGTCAAGGAAGGCTTGGCCTCCAGCAGCGGCAACTGCTGCTCCGCCAGCCGCGTCTTGTGTTCGTCGTAAGCGCGAATGATTCTCTGGACCAGATGATGCCGCACCACATCGCTCTCATCGAAGTGCACAAACGCCAGCCCATTCACGCGCTGGAGAATATCAATTGCTTCCAGAAGCCCGCTGCGCCGCGCATTCGGCAAGTCGATCTGCGTGATGTCGCCCGTAATCACCGCCTTCGAGTTGAAGCCCAGACGAGTAACGAACATCTTCATCTGCTCGGAGGTCGTGTTCTGCGCCTCGTCGAGAATCACAAACGAATCGTTCAGCGTGCGCCCGCGCATGAAAGCGATAGGTGCGATCTCGATGACGTTTTTCTCGAGGTAGCGCTCGACACGTTCCGGATCGAGCATGTCAAAGAGCGCGTCGTAAAGCGGGCGCAAATAAGGATCGATCTTCTCCTGCAATGTACCGGGCAGAAATCCCAGCCGCTCGCCCGCCTCGACCGCGGGCCGCGCCAGAATAATGCGGTTGACTTGCTTATTCAGCAAGGCCGAAATCGCCATCGCGACGGCAAGATAAGTCTTGCCCGTGCCAGCGGGACCAACGCCGAAAACCATGTCGTGAGTCTCGATGGCTTCGAGGTAGCGGCGCTGGTTGGGACTCTTCGGCTGTACGGTGCGGCGCCCAAAAGAGCGCTGACGCCCAGCTTCGGCCAGCCCGCGCAGCGTGACGTTGGGATCGCCCACCAGCACACGCAGCATGCTGTTCAGGTCGCCGTTCTGGAACTGGTGTCCGCCTTTGCGCAGTTGCTCATAGTCGGCGAACAGTTGTTCCGCGCGCGCCACGTCGCGAGCGGCGCCTTCCAGTTCAATGTGGTCAGAACGCAAGTCAATGTTGATGTTCAGGCCGTCTTCGAGCACGTGCAGGTTCTCATCGCGCGTGCCAAACAGAGTTTCGATGTTCGGGTTAAGAGCAATGCTTTTCTTCATTCAGGGATGGGCTGCCTCCTGTGCAGCCTGGGGGCCCTGCTTGGATGCTAACCGGGTTGCCTGTGGATCGGCGCGGCCGGGCGATTTTGAGGCTCGCCTTTTTGAAGCGCAAAAATTGTCTCTAAAGTGGAAGCTTCCGGGCCGCGCGCCCTTTCGGGGCGGATGACAACCATTGCCTAAAGCCTAGCGCGGGCGGGCGGGCGAGTCAATGCCTTCACCGCGCAAGGCCGCGTGCTAACATTTCAGCCATGGCGATCACCGATACCAGCCCGGAAGCACAAGCCATTCAACTCAAGATTCAAAGTGCCATGTCGGGAGAGCAACGAATGCTCCTGGCATTCGAGATGAGTGAGTTTGCGCGCGAACTGGCCCGCGCAGGAATCCGGCATGACCATCCGGAATGGTCGGAGGCGCAGGTCGCCCGGGAATTGCTGCGACTGGCGTTCTTCCCCAAGCCTTTGCCCGCCGGTCTGAAATGAGCGCGGCGGGTGTGTTGCGGAAAATCACAGAGGCGCTTGATCGAGCCGGTATCGACTATATGCTCTCAGGGTCGTTTGCCAGCGCCTACTATGGTTCTTCCCGATCCACACAGGACATCGATCTCGTCATCGAAGCTACTCCGGCGAAACTCAGCAAGTTTATCGAGACCTTACCCAGGGATGAGTATTACGTCGAGTCGGACGCGGCGCTGCAAGCCTATCAACGGCGTTCGATGTTCAACGTGATTGATCTCGCGACGGGCTGGAAAATTGACTTGATCATTCGAAAGTCGCGTGCCTTCAGCGAAGAGGAGTTTCTTCGACGCCAACGCGCCAGCATGGATGGGATCGCTCTCTTTGTGGCGAGTGTTGAGGACGCGATCCTTTCAAAGCTTGAATGGGCCAAACTCTCGGACTCGCGAAGACAGATCGACGACGTCGCCGGAATCTTGCGACTCCGTTGGGATGCGTTGAACCACTCCTATCTGCAAAAGTGGATTCTGGAACTGGGGTTGACGGAAGAGTGGAGCGAAGCAAAAAGCGCGAGCGGGATTGCGGGAAAAGCTGACAGCTAATCAACCGACCTAGGGTCTTGCATTTTCTCTTTTAACTTCCGCCCCACTCGCCCAAACCGCCCGATCCTTCGCCCAATTGCGCAATGTGCCAATCTCTTCCGCTCGGGTAACGGAGAGCGGGACAGTCGTCGCCAGCGCGGTCAGCATATCGTCATTGCTCAGTTCGTGCTTCTGCGAAAAAGCCGCATACAAGGCGCCCTGCACCGCCGACTCAATTTCCGCGCCGGAGAAGCCTTTGGCCGCGGCCGCAATCCGATCAAGATCGAAGTCCGCCGGCTTACGTTTCCGTCTCGTCAGCTGAATCCCAAAAATCTGCTTCCGCTCCGTGAGATTCGGCAGGTCGACAAAGAAAAGCTCGTCGAACCGCCCCTTGCGAATCAACTCCGGAGGCAGCGCATTCACATTGTTGCAGGTCGCCGCCACAAAGACGGGAGCCTTGCGCTCCTGCATCCATGACAGAAACGACGCCAGCAACCGAGACGACACGCCCGCGTCCGCCGAGGCCGAATCGGGCCCGCTGCCGGCAAAAACTTTCTCCAGCTCATCGATCCACAAGACGCACGGCGCCAGCCCTTCGGCAACCTTGAATACTTTCTGAATGCGCTTCTCGGTCTCGCCAATATATTTGTCGTAAATGGCGGCAGTATCGAACTTTACCAGCGGCAGCTTCCATTCGCCGGCCACGGCAGCGCGCGCACAAACTCTTGCCGCAACCCTGCACGCCCATAATAACGATGCCCTTTGCCGGCTCAAGCCCAAACTCCCGCGCGTGGTCATCCCACGACCCTCGGCGCTGCTCGAGCCATTTCTTCAGATTCTCCAATCCGCCGACGCTTGCCATCGTGTCGCGTCGCATCGACGAACTCCAGCATCTCCGATCGCTTCAGCAATGCCTTCTTGGCGTCGAGCACATCTGTGACGCATTCCGCCGACAGCGCCATCCGCCCGACCACAGTTTGTGAAATCGCGCGCTCCGCCTCTTCTTCCGTCAGGCCGCGCAAATTCGCCGCCATGGCATCCACGCCCTGCGAATCGAGCTGAAGCTTCAGCGTATGCGTTTCCGCCATGCGTGTGTAAGTTTCGCGGATGATCTCATGCAGCCGCGACGCGTCGGGGAGCGGCAGATCGAGGAACTCAACCAGCCCGGCGATTTCGGCAGGCATTTCAATCGAAGGCGCCGTCAGCACCAGCGTGCGCCGGTTCGTCGAAAACTTCTGCCCCACATCGCGCAGCCTTCGCACGACGACCGGGCTGTCCATGTGCCGGTGAAAGTCTTTCAACACAAAGACGGCCTCGACTGTCATAGTCTCCAGGTTCGCCAGTGCCTGAATCGGGATCGGCAGTGTTGTAGACAGCAGTCTTCGGAGCGGCGGCATCGGCATGTGCCGACTGAAATGACAGCGGCGGTCTAGGTGGGCCGCCGCCCGCGCCGCTGCCCGAACGCACCAATCCGTCGGCAATCGTCCACTCGAAGACGGCCATGTCGAGGTCGGAGCAGGCCTGCCGCACCAGTGACACCGCGCGCGGCTCCTCGACTGTCTCCATCACTACGATGGGAGTCGATGAGTTGATGAGAACTTTGAGCCGGTCGAGCGGAGCGGAGTTCATCTATTTGTGACCTGTCGCGCCTTACTTCCGTAGAATACAGTCCAGTTCTACCGGAATATCCACGTGCCACGATCCAGGACAAACAAAGGTAATCAGACCTAATCCTTCGCAATATCGGTGCTGTTCCGCTTTTCTCCCGTCGCCGTCTCCGCGCATGGCCCGCCGCTCGGAGCCACGCACGCACAGCCCGACTCGCTGTTATACCGGCACTGATCCTTCGGATGGCCGAACTGGTCGCAAACTGGATGCCCGCATCCCGCGAACGCGGGAATCTTGCCACAGGCGGAGTACTCGGTAAATTTGTGGGCTTGTTCCCAGGTGGCGATCTCCGGAGCTTCGAGGCGCAATTCTTCGTGACTCAGCACATGAAGCTCGACACCCTGCGGACCCTTCACTTCCTTCACGCCGCCGTTCACATCGAGCGAATATGGACCTGAGATCGTAATGCGCGTATCCCCCGATTTCGCCTTGCCGGGAACGAAGTTGATCACTACCGCAGTCTTCCCGTCCCCGGCTTTGGTGATCGAGATGTCTCCGGCGGTAACGATCGTTACGCTCGCGGCGCTCTCCGGCTTGGGTGTTTCCTGAGTTGGCGCAATTCCAACCATGAGCAGCGTGCACGCGGTGATTGTGAAACTCCATCTCAACAGTGTTTTCATTCGACCCTCTGTGGTGTGTTTGCGCCCGTGTAGCGCGGACACTCCTGTCCGCGTGCGTGCAGCAGATGTGCAGTCTACGCGGACAAGAGTGTCCGCGCCACACGGTTGTGGCTCAATTTCAAGAACAGAACCGCCAAGAATGGATCCGCCAGAAAATCGTTCGCCACCGATCTTCTTACTTTTTTCATCACATTTTTCCCGTGCCGCCGTCACAGACCTGCGCCCAGATCGCTGCGAGAATGGATCGTCATTGCACCACGCCGAATTGCGCCCGTCTCCAGAGCCGGATGCAATCGTTCGGGTTAGATCATCGTTTCTGCTCTTTGAAAACCTGCGAAAAACGAATTCCCAATCCGCCGCCGCCCATCGGAAAATCAACACTAAGTCCAATCGTTTGAATACTTTGCCTCTAACAGTCCTGTTATCATCAACTTAACTGTTTTTGGGTAGGGGGGGTACCCCCCCACTTTTCCAATTTCCGCTCCGCTCTAGAGCAAACATCTATCTTTAAATCATGGCCTTAGTAGCAACGACACTATCCTGGATGGCTGGCGACAATAGCGTGTATTTGTCACGGAGAATCGCCGGCTCAGGATTTTCGTCCCCGCTGGCGACCTCTACCGCTGAGCGCCGCCGCTATTGGTCAATTTCGTGGTGGATACTTTCCAAATTGAGCCACTAGCCGCCACACGTTCCATTTGACCGCTACCCGCTGCTCCCGTAGAATAAACCTTCGGTTCCCACCGGAATATCCTCCTGGCACAGTCTGTTGAATCCAGGACAACAAAGGTAATCAAGCCACATGGCCAATCATTTTTCGGCGCTCAAGCGCGCCCGTCAGACAACCAAACGAACCGCCCGCAACCGTCAGAACGCCTCGCAGCTGCGCACCTCGCTGCGCACCCTGCGCGAGAGCCTGGAAAAGGGCGATAAAACCGCCGCCGGTCAGACCTACCGCGAGACCGTCTCCGCGCTCGATAAGGCGATCCAGAAGGGCATTTTGCACGAAAACACCGCCTCCCGCTACAAATCGCGGCTCTCGGCGCGGCTCTCGGCTCTGAAGTAGATTTCCTAAAGTGGTATCCGGCGCGTCACCCACTGCCTGAAATTGTTCTTGACCCGCTCCGGTCGTTTGCTATACTGATGCGGTTCCCGGGCATGAGTGGATTCCAATCGTCCGGGTCGCCTCTTGCCCGCGTGTTGCAACTCTTGTAGTTGCAAGTCTTTGGGGTTTCCAAGTCTAGGTTTGCAAGTCCAAAGATTTGAGCAACTTTCGGGGTAGGTGGGGCATCTATTTTGGTAGTCCTGGCAAATCCGTCTCATCCAGCCGAATGTTTTAGGCGAGGCCCCAAGTCGACCTTCGTCCAGCGGATGAACGACGAGATTCGTTAGCCCGAAATCTTAACGGAAGGAGAACGACCGAGAATGCGCTCTGATCGTGTATTTGACGCACTCCATACTTTGCGAAACCGGTATATGCTTTGCCAACTTGCCTCCAAGGCAACGCGCAAGTTTCACCGGCCCAACACTCGCATCCAGGAGACCATGAACCAGGTCTTTGACAAGATCGCGGATGCCGAGCGGCACGACATTTTGAGTGAACCTGAGAATTTTGCCGAAGCACAACGGCGGGCTGCCTGAAACAGCCCCGCCGTGTGCCCACACGGCGGCAAATCTTCCCCGAGAGATAATCCCCTCCCGAAAAATCCAACCGTAGGTGAATAATGACAATCGCAGAACTGAAAGAAAAGAACATAACAGAGCTGACCAAGATCGCCCGATCCTTGGAGCTCCCCGGCGCCAGCGGCCTGCGCAAGCAGGACCTGATCTTCAAGATCCTCCAGGCGCAAAGTGAAAAAGAAGGACACATCTTCGCCGAAGGCGTGCTCGAAATCCTGCCCGACGGCTACGGCTTCCTGCGCTCGCCCGACTACAACTATCTGCCCGGCCCCGACGACATTTATGTCTCGCCATCGCAGATCCGCAAATTCGACCTGAAAACCGGCGACACCATCAGCGGCCAAGTGCGGCCTCCGCACGAGGGCGAAAAATACTTTGCCCTCGTCAAGATCGAGGCGGTCAACTTCGAGTCGCCCGACGAGGCGCGCAACAAGATTCTGTTCGACAACCTGACGCCGCTCTATCCGCAGGAGCGGTTGAAGCTCGAAACCGTCCGCGAAAATATCAGCGCGCGCGTTATGGACCTGCTTACGCCGCTAGGCAAAGGCCAGCGCGGCCTGATCGTTTCTCCGCCGCGCGCTGGCAAGACCATGCTGCTGCAGAATGTCGCCAATTCGATCACGGCAAATCATCCGGAAGTTGTGCTGATGGTGCTGCTGATCGACGAGCGCCCGGAAGAAGTCACCGACATGCAGCGCTCGGTCAAGGGCGAGGTGATTTCGTCGACATTCGACGAGCCCGCCGCCCGCCACGTGCAGGTCGCGGAAATGGTGATCGAAAAAGCGAAGCGACTGGTCGAGCACAAACGCGACGTTGTGATTCTGCTTGATTCGATTACGCGTCTGGCGCGAGCCTATAACACGATCGTTCCACCTTCAGGCAAGGTGCTCTCGGGCGGCGTCGATTCGAATGCGTTGCAGCGCCCGAAGCGCTTCTTCGGATCAGCCCGCAACATCGAAGAAGGCGGCTCGCTGACGATTATCGCAACGGCGCTGATCGATACCGGATCGCGCATGGACGACGTGATCTTCGAAGAATTCAAAGGCACGGGCAACAGCGAAATCATTCTCGAACGCAAGCTGGTCGATAAGCGAACCTTCCCGGCCATCGACATTCAGCGCTCGGGCACGCGAAAAGAAGAGCTGCTCATTCCGAAAGAAGACTTGCAGCGCATCTGGGTGCTGCGCAAGGTGCTAAACCCGCTGTCTCCGGTCGAGGCGATGGAATTGCTGATTGACAAGCTCTCGAAGACGAGGGCTAACAGCGAGTTTTTGTCGAATATGAGTTCGCTGTAGGTTGTATTAGGCGAACGAACCCGTCCACCCGCGCAGAAGGTATCCGTTTGGCGTTTCGTGACGGGGCAAGGAGGCGACGCCATGAACCGGTTGATAGAGGAAAAGCGTCAGGAACTGGAACGGGTCTGCCGCCGCCGACGGGTTCATCGCATCGAGCTTTTCGGGTCGGCTGCCCGGCCGGACTTTGACCCAGCGCACAGTGATCTCGATTTCCTCGTCAGCTTCCAGGAATTGGATCCGAATCAATATGCCGACACTTACTTCGGCCTGCTTGAGGATCTGCAAGCTCTGTTTCAGCGCCCGGCGGATCTGGTAGTCGACTCCGTCGTTCATAACCCCTATTTCCGTCAGGCCGTCGATTCGAGCAAGACACTCGTCTATGCGGATTGAATCGAAGAAATATCTCTAGGTGTCGTTGAGACAGCGACTCAGAATTCGGCGAGAAATTAGCACCTGTATGAAGAACACGATGACAATGGGGACGAGCAGCACAGCCTCGTACAATGTGCCACCCCGCTTTCCGTGTTCTGTGAGCCAATAGCTCGGCAAGCGAGACCTCGTTGCAAACAACATGGTCTGGCCAAGGAAAATCAAGGCCAGAAACGTACAGTGGATGGCCAGGAGACGCGGGAGTTGCTGCCGAACGGCCTTGTTTCTCAGGCTATACCTTTCGAGTAAGCCTCTCGTTGGCAAAAAGACATACCAGAAGGCGAAGTATGTATACGCAACTATGGTCGCGATTTGGATCCCAAGGGGCCTTTCTCCAAGAACGATGAAAAGAACCAACCCTCCAAACGCTCCGATTAGATAAACAGCAAATATTCCGAGTGACATCGCAGTTGAAACCTGCGTCGTCTTTCTCGTCTCGTCCAGTTGTTCAAACATTGAGTCGGCTCTCTCGCACCCTCCGACTGAACTTATCCCTCGGGATTATGTGCGGCTAGCATCTCGCGGGCGACATCCCACCACACAAAGACAAACGCCATCCGAATTTTGTATGGCGTTCTTCTCTCCTGGGTGGAACCGCCTAGTTCGATCCAATCCGCATCCCGTAGAACGACCGGTACACGAAGAAGAACGACACGACGAAGAATGCCAGCGCCAGCCCATGTTCCAGCAGCGCGCCCTGATCGCGAGTCAACGAAACCGCCAACTCCACGGCCAGCAATCCAAACAGCGTCGTGAATTTGATGACCGGATTCATGGCTACTGATGACGTGTCCTTGAACGGATCGCCCACCGTATCGCCGATCACCGTCGCGTCGTGCAGGGGAGTTCCCTTCTGCTTCATTTCGGTTTCGACAATCTTCTTGGCGTTGTCCCAGGCCGCGCCTGCGTTCGCCATAAAGATGGCCTGATAGAGACCGAAGAGCGCGATCGAAATCAGGTATCCGATAAAGAAGAACGGCTCGACGAACGCAAAGGCCAGCGTTCCGAAAAAGACGGCCAGGAAAATGTTGAGCATTCCCTTCTGCGCGTACTTGGTGCAGATCTCGACCACTTTCTTGCTGTCGGCGACGCTCGCTTTTTCCACGCCCTCGAGCTTGATGTTGGCCTTGATGAACTCGACTGCGCGATAAGCACCCGTAGTCACAGCCTGCGTGGATGCGCCCGTAAACCAGTAAATCATCGCGCCGCCGGTGATAAGTCCGAGGAAGAACGGAGCGTGCAGCAGCGAGAGCTTATCGACATTCGCCGTAAGCCCGTCGGTGAGCGCCATGATGATGGAGAAAATCATGGTGGTCGCGCCGACAACCGCAGTCCCGATCAGCACCGGCTTGGCCGTCGCTTTGAAGGTATTGCCCGCGCCGTCGTTTTCTTCGAGCAGATCCTTGGCGCGCTCAAAGTTCACATCCATGTTGAAGTTCTTTTTGATCTCCGCCTTGACGTTCGGCACCTGCTCGATCAGCGAAAGTTCATACACGGATTGCGCATTGTCCGTTACCGGCCCGTACGAGTCGACCGCGATCGTCACTGGCCCCATGCCGAGGAAACCGAAAGCGACCAGTCCGAACGCGAACACCGCGGGTGCAAGCATGGTCGCGGCCGCCAGCCAGGCCCAGCGTGCTCATGTAGTAGGCAATTGCCATCAGGCCCATCATCGACAGACCAAGATAGTAGCCGGAGAAATTGCCGGCCACAAAGCCCGACAGGATTCCGAGCGACGCGCCGCCCTCCTGCGCCGACTTCACCACTTCGCGCACGTGTCGCGAGTTCACCGACGTGAATGCCTTCACGAGTTCGGGAATAACCGCGCCCGCCAGCGTGCCGCACGAGATGATCGTCGCAAGTTTCCACCATTGCGTGGTATCGCCGGTACTCAGGATCGCCGAGCACTGGAACGATCACATACGAGATGACGTAAGTGAGGGCGATGGAAATCACGGAAGTCAGCCACACCAGCACCGTCAGCGGCGATTCAAAGTCCATCTTGTCGGCGTTGCCGTACCTGGCTTTGGCCAGGATGCTATTGATGAAGTACGCCGCCGCCGCGGCCACCAGCATGGCCACGCGCATGACGAAGATCCATACCAGCAACTGCACTTGCACGCGCGGATCTTTCACGCCCAGTAGGATAAACGTGATCAGCGCGACGCCGGTCACACCATAAGTTTCGAAACCGTCGGCCGACGGCCCCACCGAGTCGCCGGCGTTGTCACCGGTGCAATCGGCAATCACGCCCGGGTTGCGGGCATCGTCTTCCTTGATCTTGAAGACGATCTTCATCAAATCGCTGCCGATGTCGGCAATCTTGGTGAAAATACCGCCCGCGATTCGCAGCGCCGCGGCTCCCAGCGACTCGCCAATCGCGAATCCAATAAAGCAAGGTCCCGAATAATCGCCCGGAATAAACAGCAGGATGATCAGCATCATCAGCAGTTCGACCGAGATCAGCATCATGCCGATCGACATACCCGCTTCGAGGGGAATCTGATATACGGGATACGGTTTGCCGGGCAGTGATGCAAATGCGGTGCGCGAATTGGCGAAGGTGTTCACGCGAATGCCGAACCACGCCACTCCGTAGCTACCCGCCATTCCGATAATGCTGAACACAAGAATGATGGGCAGGGTCGTCGAAATGGGCTTGCCCGGCACCGGCGCGAGCCATCCGAAGTACATCACGATGACCACCGCAATGAATGCCCACAGCAGCATGAGGAACTTGCCCTGCGTTACGAGATAGGTCTTGCAGGTCTCGTAGATGAGTTCTGAAATGTCGAGCATGGCGCGATGAACCGGCAGATTCTTAAGCCGCATGTAAATCGCCATGCCGAAGAGCAGTCCAAACACGCAGAACGCGATGCCGATCAGCAGACAGGTTATGGCCGTTCATGCCAAAGACAAAAGAGACGGTGGAGAGGTCAGGAACCTTCAGAGCAGCTTCGCCGCCCGTCTCTCCAGCCGGTTGCGCCAGCGCGCAAGCAGTGGTCACAAACAAAAAAGTTGCGAGAGCGGCGGATGCTCTCGCGATCCGGCGTCCGGCGGACGCAAAACGGGCGGTCCAGTTGCGCATCACAATTCCTCCTACATGATCTTTATTCAGGGACACAAGGTGTGCTTTCTTTTGGCACTGCGAGCGTAGCGGGCATTTCCCTTCGCCGCGAAACGATCGCTACCTGAGTTCCGACCACGCTTCCACCGCAAGACATAAAAAATAGGAGTGCTGATTTGGCCGCGTCGGAACAACTTGCACCATCGGTGCGCGCGCATACGTCGCTTCGCGAACCTACGGCACAAAGCAAATGTTTATAACATCTTAAGGAGAACCGGGTCAATGATAGCGATCACGAACATTGTCGGCTATACATTTCTCTCCAAAACATTCTCCGCTAAACTCACTCCCATGCTCTTCATGGTGATCGAAAGCTTCAAGCAGGGCGATCCCGGCCCCGTCGGCGAACGCTTCAAAGTTTGCGGACGGATGTTGCCGGAGGGCGTGACCTATCAGGCCAGTTGGATCGATGAGAGCGGCTCACGCTGCTTTCAAATCATGGAAGCGCCCAGCCTGGCCGCGCTTAACGTGTGGATCAGCCGCTGGGAGGACATCATCGACTTCGAGATCGCTCCCGTCCTGTCATCCGCCGATTTCTGGGCACGCTTCAGCAGCAGCCCATCCTGACTTCGCCCGCGTCGGTGAGCGGAGTGCCAAACGCCTCTTTGGGGGCCGGGGTTCCAGTCAGAGTAGCGATCCACCGCCGCACGGCGTCGAATACCACCAGCACCACGCCGACAATAAAGATCGACATCAGCACCGAATCGAGATAGCCGGTGAACCTGGTCGCCGGGATTCGCAGTCAGCGGCCAGAAAATTCTCTTGATCGACGAGCACTCCGGCCGTCAGTGTGGTCGCCCCCACGAAGCACATCGGAACGGAAAGTGATCCAGGCGTAGCGCGCCTTGCCCATGTTGATCAGGAAGGTAGTCGTGACCGCGAGAGCAATCGTCGCCAGCAACTGGTTGCCCGTTCCAAACAGCGGCCAGATGGTGGAGATGTTCCCGGTGTAGATCAAGTATCCCCAGCCGAGCACCACGAAGAACGCTGGTGATCAGGTTGCCGGGCATCCAGGCGCTGTTGCCGAAGGGCTTGTAAACCTTGCCCATCAGTTCCTGGAGCACGTAGCGGGCTACGCGCGTTCCTGTGTCGACTGTCGTCAGAATAAACAGCGCCTCGAACATGATGGCGTAGTGATACCAGTAGCCCATCAGGCGTCGCCATCCCAGGAAGGCCTTTGAAGATCTGCGCCATGCCGACGGCGAGCGAGACCGCGCCGCCGGTGCGTCCCGCCAGCTTTTCGCCGACCTGCTGGGAAAACATATCCAGATTGACGGTTGCGAGACCGAGTTTACTGAAGACCTGCGGCGTGGTATTGATGGCGAAGTAATCGCCGGGATGCAGCGAGCAAGCCGCAATCAGCGCCAGAATTCCGACCAGCGATTCCGCCACCATCGCGCCATATCCGATAAAGCGGGCATCCGTTTCTTTGTCGAGCATCTTGGGCGTGGTGCCAGATGAGACCAGCGAGTGGAAGCCGGAGATCGCCCCGCAGGCGATGGTCACGAAAAGAAAAGGAAAGAGCGTGACCCTTGATGATCGGTCCGCCGCCGTGCACAAACGCGGTGAAGTTCGGAAACTGAATATTCGGGATGAACGACGAACACGCCGATCACCAGAACCGCAATCGTGCCCAGCTTCACGTAGGTCGAGAGATAGTCGCGCGGCTCAAGCACCAGCCAGACCGGGAGCACCGACGCGATCAAACCGTAGAGCGCCATCAGAATGGTGATGGTGTGCGGCGTGAAAGTAAGCGCGCTCGCGGCTCCGCTCTGCGCGACCCAATGGCCCGCTATCACGCTGGCGAGCAGCAGCACCACCCCAAAAATACTTGGGCCCGGTAACGGTGATCTTTCCGGCATGGCTCTTGAACATCCACAGACCCATGATCACCGCGATCGGAATCGTCATGCCGATGGTAAAGACGCCCCACGGACTGTTCGAAAGCGCGTTCACAACCACGATGCCGAGGCCGGCCAGCGTTACAAGAAGAATGAAGAGGACAGCGATCATGGCGACCAGACCGGCGAAGGGACTGATCTCGGTGCGCGCGACGTCAGCCAGCGAACGTCCGCGATGACGAATCGACGCCACCAGCACCGTGAAGTCCTGCACGCATCCGGCCAGCACCGCGCCGATCAGCAGCCAGAGAAAGCCGGGAGCGAATCCGAATTGCGCGGCCAGAGTGGGCCCGACCAGCGGCCCAGCGCCGGCGATAGCGGCGAAGTGATGTCCAAAGAGCACCCATCGCGGCGAGGCGACATAGTTGTGCCCGTCTGCAAACTGGTGGGCCGGAGTGGTGCGGCGGTCGTCAAGCGCCAGAGCTTTGGCGGCAATAAATGCGCTGTAGTAGCGATAGGCGATCGCGTAAACGCAAAGAGCGCCCAGCAAAACCGGGAAGGTATTCATGGTTCACTCCCGCAAACCATCGAGCCGATCTTTCCTCTGTTACCCGTCGGCTCTTTTTGCAACGGACGATCCTACAACCATATCGCCCAGCTGCACAAGGACGTCGGTCACTGATTCGGACAAGCGAGTTGATCCCGGTTCCAAATGTGGACTGCTGGCGAGAATTACTCCGGCGGTGAGAAACGAATTTCGACGAGCTCGTGCGACTCGTGAGCGGCCGGCTCCCACTTCCATTGCCGGATCGCGTTGGCAGCCGCTTGCGCCAGCACGGGGTGTCCGCCTTTCACGTCCAGCGACTTGACGGTGCCGTCGGGTGCGACCAGCGCGTCGACCTTGACCAGCCCCGCGAGAGCCATCTGGCGCGCCAGAGCCGGATAGGGAGCAGCCGCCCGCGTCACAATCCTGCGCCTGGCGTTCGCTTGCTGCTGTGCGTCAGCCATCGGAGAGAATAAGGCGCGGGAAGAAACAAAGAGCAAAACCACCAGGACTAATCGCCAGAGAGAGTTTGGCCAGAACGCAGCTACGAACCGCGCACGCGGATTCATGGGTCCAGTTTAATGGGCTGAAATTCAGAGACGAAAGACACGAACGTAATCAGGCCGGGCTTGCTCAGATTCCCAAGAGCGGCCGCCGCGCTAATCCTTAAGCGGAACCATCGGCAGATCGCCGCGACAGAACGTGGCCACTCTCACCAGTCCATCCGGCTGCGGCAGCGTCACAACCGGTCCATAGCAATAAACGGCATGGCCATTCGCCGCGAAGTACCACTGCCCACCCTTCCTTTTTGCCGGCTGTTGGCTAGGGGTCGGTGACAGCTTGGCTGGAGGCGTGAGCTTGGGAAACGGGAGCGATAGGGCCAGGGCTAGGGCCAGAACTTTCATAGGGTCTCACTCCATCTCGGCCTTCCACAACGCCGATGTCCACAGAACCGCTTCTTTAATATTTCGAGTCTTGCTTTCGTCTTCGGTTCTTTGACTTCTTCAGACCGCCCTGTACCACAGAGGACGTGTTGTCCAAATCAGATAATTCGTGTCGCGCGCCGCACGTCTTCCAAATCCGACTCCGGTTTCCCCGGAGCCTGCTTCATGGTTCGCGGCGGCTTGCCAGACTGTTTCGCAGTTTTGTTGGAAGCCTGCGGAGCAGGACCTTCCGGCGCAGCGGCGATCGGGCTGGAACTCTTATGGTCCGCTGGAGCTGAAGCCGGACCGCGCGCACGCTGACCTTCTTCGTGCGCCAGCTTGCTCTTCAGCGCGGCCAGTTGCGTGCTGTCCTGGAGCATCGCGCGGATCAAAGTCCGCTGCGACTCGATGGTCTGGCCCTGCTCAAAAACGAGGGTCGTCAGGAGGCAGTAGGAAACCACGAACAGTACAACCAAGATCGGAAGCATGGCGGCCGACCGGTTTGCCTTCTGAGAAGCTTTGCACTCAGCGCTGTAAACGATGCTCAAGGTTGCCCCCAAAATCGCCCCTGCACTCGGGGCTGCGGACTATGTAATGCACCCCGGAATCCATATGGTGCGTCGGATGTAAGACGCTGAAAATGCATTAGTTATTCGGCTTGGCCGGGGGGTGCGACAGGTTACGGATGAAAGGGTCTGCACATTATGAGTAACCCGGTCTGCGTTGCGGATGATTGCTGTTTCTTTGAAAAGCCGCACCCGGCAAGGCATTTGGGCTGGGCGGAAGGCCCGAATGATGCCTGCGTTCTGGATTTTTCTACTTTTGCGGCATGCGTGCGGGCGCCGGTCGCCCATACGCCTGCTCCCACGAAATCACCGGATTCCGCAGCACCCCGATCTTTTCGATCTCGCATTCCATCACGTCGCCCGGCTTCAGATACCATGCCTTCGGATCGCCCGAAAACGCCGCCACTCCCGACACAGTCCCAGTCGAAACCACATCCCCCGCGCTGTAACCCATGGGCGAGTAGTGCGCCAGAATCTCCGGAATCGTAACCGACATTTTGCTTGAGTGCGACCTCTGCCGCGACTCTCCATTTACGCGCAGTTCCATCGCCAGGTTATGCGGGTCGGGAATTTCGTCGGCGGTAACGATCCAGGGCCCAAGCGGACAGAATGTATCGATGCCCTTGCAAAAGCTGAAGACGCCCGACTTCATCTCGCGCCGCTGAATATCGCGCGCTGTGATGTCGTTGAAGATGACGTAGCCTCCGATATAGTCGGGCGCTTCCTCCGCCGTAAAGTGCTTGCCCGCTTTTTTCAGAACTACGGCAAGTTCGAGTTCATAATCCAGCTCTTCGGTAAGGTGCTCGGGATAAATCACAGGCGCACCATGGCCGATGATGGCATCGGTATTCTGGAAGAAAACAATCCACGGCATCACCGGATGCGAGAAGCCGGCCTTGGTAGCCTCTTCGTGGTGCTCGCGAAAATTGCCCGCCGTATGAAAAAACTTCTTCGGAATAATCGGCGCCCGAAGCGAGACATCAGAGCATGAATAAACAAGCGTTTCGCTCCGCGGGCCGGCTCTATTCGACGCAGCGGAATCGAGCCGGGCAAAGTAATCCAGAGCTTTGCGCGCGGCGAGAAGGCTGGCGTCGCCGCCTCCGAATAGCGCTCGCATGTCCGGGGGAACCTGCGCATCAGCAACCCGCTCAGAATTCGCATCGCCTTCGGCATGCAGGTACAAAGCGCAGGCCGTGTTCAAGTCAACGATTCTGTCTTGGGCGATCATCGCGCCGATGCGGGGCTGGCGCGCTGCGTTTTCAAAAGTCACCAGTTTCATGAGAAGAGACTTCGACGTCTCGCAAGAGTCTAGAGGCACCCATGAAAGGTTGTCCAGAAGCGGCCGCGTTCGGAGGCAGAAAATGGCTTCGGGCGCGCGCATGAGACCCGCGTCAACCCGAAAAAAAAGCTGTAAGCCAGCGCGAACTACGCCGGCTGCGACCCCGTTTGCACCTTCGCCAGGAGCGTCCCGGGAGTTGTCACCAGGGTTTGGATTCCTACATACTCCCCGTGCACCCGCGCCCAGCGTGCCTGATGCGCGCGGACGTCGAGATGCAGAAACCCGCCGTCATAAACGCCGATTCCTCCTTTAAGGAATGCCGGGACTTGGAGGGCAAGGTCATACATCTGCTGCAGCGAGAGGCCGGGGATGGCGACATCGGCGGCGACGCCCCGCGTGTGTTCGCTATCTGTGACTCCGCCAACTTGCTGGTTGTGCGCCGGGCAGCGATAACCATCGTGGACGATGATTTCTCTGTCCGCCAGCGTGCGCAGCAGTTCGAGTGCGTCGATCAGTCCGCTTTCGATCTTCAGTTGTCCGCAACAGTGGCAGGCCAATTCAGCCTTTGAGAAATGCTCGCTCAGGTCGCCCATGTTCGCGGCCTCCGTCTCTTGAAGAATTGCGCGTGCGACGGATGTTCGCATGCTTGCCGTTATAAGACAGGAACGCTTAAAGCAAGGACTGTGAGCGCGATCACTCTGAAATTGTTCGGTTTCCGAGTCTGATAACAGCCTGACTCAGCGCGAGGCCGCGCTCACCGGTCAACGCTCACCGATCATAGAGGCGGAACGAAACTTCAACGTTGATCTTAACGGGGACAGGTTGGCCGTCTTTCTTGCCGGGCTCGAATGTCCAGGTCCTGATTCGCTCAACCGCCTTCTCGTCCAGCCCCAATCCAAGGGGTCTCTGAATCTGAACATCCTGTGGCGCGCCGGCGGCGTCGACCACCAGCCATAAAATCGCCGAGCCCTGGAGCCCAGCCCTTCGAGCTTCGTCCGAATATTCCGGAGCCGGAGCGTTGACCGTCCGCGGCGCAGATATGACGTGCGGCTCAACTCGATAGACGGTCCCCAGGGACGACGGCGGGTCATACGTCTTTCCTTCCAAATCCGCGAAATAGGCGCGCCAGAAATCGGGCACCGCCTCCATCATCGACTCGCCGGGAAAGAAAAATACGGAGTGGATGGCGGAAGCAATCTCTTCCTTGCTCGCCTTCTTGGAGGGCATTTCGATTTCAATATTGACCTCCTGTTGTTGCAGATATTTTTCCAGAACCTCCCGCTCTTTTCCGGAATAGTTATCCAGAGTGGCCAGCAGGTCCAAGGGCTTGGGGCTGTGATTGGTGAGATTCTTCTGGTCGAAGAGAAGCTCGATGCGCCGCCCGCTGATTTCCAGCACACGACCCTTCATGCGGATGTCCCTTATCTCGATCTGTCCATCGAGCGTCCAGGGACCGACCGGCGCATCTCCCCGCGACTTTCCATCCGAAGAAAACCTGAGGTGGTCGCCCGCATAGAAATGGCGCAGTGTAAGTACCTTGTCAGCATATTCATAGCCCAACTGCTTGTCCGGTTCGCGAACCCATGCAGTTGTCTCCACAAAGGCGACCGAAAGCAGCGTGACGAACGTCGCGAGCCCAATTCGCGTCATGCGAAATACCTCATCCGGAAACCATAAAACGGCGCGTCTCTTCCCGCCAAACAAAATCGGCGGCGCAACCCGCATACTCACTGGAATCAGCCGAAGACGGCGACACCATGGGCTTCGCATCTGCCACTTTTAGGGGGCCCGCGCATCTAATAAATGGAGACAATCATGACCGACCAAGTGACTGAAAAAGTTGGGAACACAAGTACAGAAAAGATCAAGAAGACCGATCAGGAGTGGAAGCAACAGCTCACGCCAGAGCAGTTTCAGGTGGCCCGCCAATGCGGCACCGAGCCCGCTTTTACGGGCAAGTATTGGAACATGCACGACGACGGTTCCTACCACTGCGTGTGCTGTGGCGCTTTGCTCTTTGGTTCGGATACCAAGTTCGATTCCGGCACCGGCTGGCCAAGCTTCTATAACGCGGTGGACAAGAAGAACATTCGGGAGCTTACCGATAGCAGCTACGGCATGACTCGGACAGAAGTGCGCTGCGCTCATTGCGATGCGCATCTTGGCCACCTGTTTCCCGATGGCCCACGGCCGACCGGGATGCGGTATTGCATCAATTCGGCCGCTCTGGATTTCCAGGCGAAGAAGTAAACCGCTGTCGGCTCTCAGCCGTCAGCTCTCAGTTTTTTCTTCTCGGCTTTTCGCATCTTTAAAGCACAAAAGTAAAGGGACAGGCTTATCGCCTGTCCCTTTTTTATCGGTCTCTGAATCGTCGGTTAACGCATTCGATCCCGAAAAACTATGCCTTGCCCGCGGTCGCACCGAACGTCTGCGAACCCCCGCCAGCACCAGCCGTAGCCGCCATCGTTTTCGGCGCCTCGGCGGCTTTCGCCTGATTCTGCTGTTGCCCGTGCTGCTGATTCTGTGCCGGCTGCTCTTTCTTCTCGGAGTGGCGTACCTCGACTCCACCTTTGAGGATGGCGCCTTCTTCCACGCTGATGCGATGCGTGATCACGTCACCCGAGAGCAAGCCTTCATTGCGAATGTCGAGTCGATCGGAGCATTGGACATTGCCCTGCACCTTGCCCATGATGACGACTTCCTTGGCAACGATGCTGGCGGCCACATTGCCGTTGCGGCCGATGGTGACTCGATTCTCAGGAAAGCTGATAGTGCCTTCGACGCGGCCATCAATGAACAGCGATTCGGCGCCGGTGATGTCGCCCTTAATGACCAGCGAGCGGCCGATGTTGGCCTGATCCATGGGCGAGGTGGCTTTGACTGGCGTGTAGCTCGGTGCGGGAGCGGCGGCTGGTGCGTACTTGTTTTCCGGGGACTGCAACATGAATAACCTCGCTTGAGTTCCGCGGCTAAAGAGTGAGTTAGTTCTTTAGCCGCGGTCGATGGGCTTCTGAACCGCGAAAAGAGAATCGCACGAAAGGCCGTATTACGGATAGTTACCGAGGTACTGATCGATCTGGTGGCCTCAAGGCGCGTCAGTCGAAGCAAAAGCGCTGCCGTTTGCTGCTTCTCGCGTTCTCTGGTCTTATCGGTCTTGATCAGCTTTTTGATGAGGACGGGGCTATCGACCAGCGTCAGATTGAGCTTCCATATAGGAGCGCAGGATCGCATTGATGCGGGTCTGATACCCGGGGCCGTTTTTCTTCAGCCATTCGACGACGTCGTGGTCCACTCGGATGGTTAGGCGGTCTTTGGGTTCGGGCAAGACGAGCCGCGCCGTTTTCCAGAAGGACTTGCCGAGCTTGGGGACGTCGGAGAAGTCGATATCGGCATCGCGCATGGCGCGCAGCCGCTTAAGGTCAGTAGATCCCTTTGTCCGTGCTCTTGAGGCGGATTGCGTAAGCTTGCCTTTCATCCCGATGAGCCCTCCTGGCCGAAATAATCCGGCGGCGCCTACCGCGTATAACGTAAACCACCACGATCTCGACATCTTGCATAAGGCCGATGGCTAAGACACGGTCTTCGCCATGGCGGCGCTGAGTTTTCTCGAAGACTGGTCCATCGAATACCTGGGTGGCGTCCTGAAAGTCAATAAGATGCTTCGCGAGATTAGCCTGGCGTTTGCTTTCGTCCCACTCGAAAAGCATTTTGGCGTCTCGCACGTTTATGTACAATATGTACATACACTCAAGATGATTGTCAAGCACCGGTGCCGCTCAGCCTGGGGGCTGAGGAGTTCTGCCGGTGCTATAGTTCAATCGATGAATCGTCGCGGCCTAGGCTTCCAGATCATCCTATTGATCGCGCTTGTCTTTGCGCCGGGAGCTTACTGCCAAGGCAGCTCTGCGCACCCGCGAGGCGACCGCTCGAAGGGCGCGCATAAATTCGATAACTCGTATCTCTCAATGACCATCTTGCCGGGGTGGAGAGTGGCGAACTCTGGTGATCAAAGGCTGAGTTTGATCCGCGATGGTTATCTGTTGTACGTCAATCCGATATTTACGCACGCCAGTGGCATAGTCGGCGGCCGCTTTGTCGAAGTTATGAGTGGAATGCCAAGCGTTGATGCGGTCATGAGCAATGTCGATGAACCGGCCGGCGGGTTCGAATGCTCACAATCCGACCAAACGATCGTGAACCAGTCGATAACGTTGGTCAATCTCTATACTGACAGATCCAAGTCCGGCAATGGCTGTACCTTTCCGGCCGGTCGTCGGAGTGTGTGGTTTGGATCTTTTTGCAGCGGCACAGGCAGCGAGAGCGAGTACACCATCACGCTTATAACTCAAGCGATGTGAACGAACTACCTACCAGGGGCAGTCCGCAGCTTAGGCAGGTATTCAGGGAAACTGTCGCAATGCTGAAAACGCTGACGCTGAAACCGCCAATTGAGATTTCAAGGATTTCTCCAGAGGCGACCGTACCCGGCGGAACCGTTACAGTTTATGGCCGAGGCTTTAGAGTAGCCAATTTTACTACCGCTGTGGTTTTCAGCGGGCACCCGAATACTTCGATGTCCCCGCCGGACATAAATCGGGACGGAACGTCACTTACATTCGAGGTTCCACCTTCGCTGGACACCATGAGTTGTCAACCCGGTTACATCGAGATTGCGGAAGATTGCGTCTCTACCCCGCCCAATCATGTCAACGTCAACGATTGCCCGCCCGGGAGCTATGGAAAAACCAACTTCTGTGGTATTCCGCTGCCGCCCGGCAAATACCAAATCTACGCGACGTTCGAAGCGACGGGCGTCTCCAGTAATTCAGTGGCACTCACGGTGACCGCACCGCAGCCCAGGCCCGTTTTCATTCTGCTGATATATCCTGCGAACCTTGTTTCAGCCGGCGACACGGTTACGGTGCGTGGCAGCGGTTTCACGTCAACCGGAAACACCATTAAGATCGGCTCGGCGTTGCTGCGAGATCTTCCATCCACCGACGGACAAACGATAACGTTGCAAGCCCCGGCGCTCTCTGGATATGAGTTTCCACACGGTGTTCGACTCAAAGCCTCCGTGTTGAATGCCAATGGAGAGAGCAACGCGATATTCTTAACCTACCGATGAACGAAGCCAGGAGTACAAAGATATAGCATACAAAATGGCATTATTTGATGCTATAATCAGTGCCTTAGAGTTTCCATGAGAACAACCCTCGCGCTGGATGACGATCTCGTACGCACGGCCCAGGAGTTCACCGGGGTGGCAGAGAAAACGGCATTGATTCGTGAAGCCCTCAAAGCCCTCATCGAGCGGGAGAGCGCCCGCCGGTTGGCATCCCTCGGAGGCACCATGCCGGGGCTGAAGAATATTCCACGGCGCCGATCGGGACGGAAGTGATTCTCGCCGACACCTCGATTTGGATCGACCACCTGCGCTCGGGAAACAAGGAACTCAGCACGCAGCTAATCCAGGGGAACGTTGCAATTCATCCTTTTATCATCGCGGAGCTTGCCCTGGGATCACTGCGGGAGCGCGCCAGAACGCTGGAACTGCTGGACCTCTTACCTCAGGTGCGAGTGGCGCAGACGAGCGAAGTGCGGCTGATGATTGAGACTCGTCGTCTGTACAGCCTTGGCATCGGGCTGATTGACGCGCATCTCATAGCTTCGGTCTTTATCAGTTCGCCTACGCTTCTTTGGACGAGAGACAAACCGCTCCGCAAGGCCGCCGAGGGTCTGGGTGTTCATGCCAGTCTGCCGTGAGAGTCCGCAAAAGGCGTTAACCACAGAGTACACGGAGGGGCACAGAGTACTGCGGGACTTCACGGAGCTTAAGTTCGCATTCTGCGCCAGGAACGAAGATTGACTGCGCTCATGGCGATGCAAAAAACATTGGCGGGAACGAATCCGAGTTGTTCGGTGCGAATGCCGATGATGCAGATAATAACGCTATTGACCGTGGCCAGAGCCCAGCCTTCCCAGCAGCGGCGTCCGACCAGGATAGTGGACGCGATGGTTAGAACACACGAGAGATAATCCAGCCTTAACACAAACAAAGAGCCTCCCATCAAAATTCTGAACCATGGCTGGCTATTTTTATGTGATTTGGCTACGGGACGGGGTAACGAAAGTCGGGTGAACGGTCGGGAACGACTTCTCGCGCTTTCTTCAGGCCGGTGCGGAGATTCAGCAAAAAAACCGGGACACCGCACCCCTGCGGTGTCCCCTTACTTTACCTACCAGCAACTTGATGAGCCGAGTACCTCAGGGGCTAAAGCCCCCATCAGTTTGTGGTCCTCGTTGGCACGGCTGAAGCCGTGCCCTACCCAAACCTATTTGTTTTCGTTGAGCGAGCCGGCTCCAAACTCTTTGCGCACGACCACCGGACGCGCCGCTCTGGCAGCCGCTGCAGCCGGAACTGCTGCCGCCGCTCCGTAGCGCTCGAGCAGCACCGGAACCATCGCGCCCTCAGCTTCCTTCACAAAGGTGAGTTTGCTGTCGCCGAGCATGTCAACGCGAACGAAGTCGCCGAGCTTCACCTGTCCGGTCGCGACAAGGTTCGCCAGCGGAAATACCAGGTGCCGCTCGATGGCGCGCTTCAGATGCCGCGCTCCGTACTTCAGGATCGGTGCCTTCGCGGAGCAGGAAGTCTTTCACCTGCGCCGTGCAATTGAAAACGAACTGATGCGCGCCCGAGGCCATCAGCACGCGCTGCTGTACCATGCCAAGTTCGATGTCGAGAATCTGCTTCAGGTGTTCCGAACGCAGAGTCTTGAACACGACTACCTTGTCGATGCGGTTCATGAACTCAGGAGCAAACTTACGCCGCGCGGCATCCACCGCCGAGCGCGTGATCTTTTCGTCGAGCGAGTTGTCGACCTGCACCGCTTTCGGTGCAAAGCCCAGGCCGCCATTGACCAGCCCGTTCATTTCTGACGCGCCGAGGTTCGAGGTCATGATAATGATGCAGCTCGAAAGATCCACGCGGCGGTTGTCGCCGAGCGTGAGCGTGGCCTTGTCGAGAATGCCGAGCAGCAACTGCCAGAGCGAGTCCGACGCCTTTTCGATCTCGTCGAAGAGCAGGATCGAGAGCTTCAGCTTCTCGGTGTGCCACTGGTTCAGCGCTTCCTGCGTGAGCAGAGGATGCGTCTCGCGGTGGCCGAGGTATCCTGGAGGCGAGCCGATCAGCTTGGCAATTTCGTGCGAGTGCTGGAACTCGGCGCAATCGATCTTGATGCAGGCTTTGGCATCGCCAAAGAGAGACTCGGCGACGGCCTCGACCACACGGGTCTTGCCCGACCCGGTCGGTCCCAGAAACAAGAGATTGCCCACCGGGCGTCCCGGTGCGTTCATGCCGGCCAGAAACATCTGATAGATCTGGGCGACCTTTTCGATAGCCTGATCCTGGCCTACAATCTTGCGCCTCAGGTTGGCTTCGAAGTCGCGAGCGTCGTTACTGCGGCGCGTTGGATCGAGCACGGTTGCTAGATTCGTTCTCATTCGCTCAGGTCCTTGTTTCCTTTCCGGAAAATTCAAGTTTTCTGGGAAACTGCTCATTTTTGTCACCGGGGTGGCTGGCTCTACTCTCCGTCACCCGTACTCTCTTGTGCACGCCATTCGCCAACCTTCAGCCATGCCCGTTAATCCCCTGTTTCTGGTCGTTTTAGATGCCTCTAGCCTCAATACGTGATAAACCCGAGTTTCAGCTAACCGACTCCCTAAGAGCAATTTCTTGCAGCTTGGCGGGAGTTCCCTGTACCCATCGCCCCGGACGTCCTTGTTCTAGTGCCAAACGCATTGGCCCGTTCGTAACTGGCGAGTGCCATTACCCCTGAAACACAATCGGATAGACACTTTCCCACTCGGAGAAAACATTTGTCCCGCCCTGCTTCGGCGCACTCTTATTCCCCAAAGTCTCACGCTTTCTTGTCTGTGTTGGCTCTGGCCGGCTTGGCTCTGACCGGCCTCGTCTTCTCTATCTTTCGACCGCGAGCGCCGTGCAAAACCCGCACGCCGCGCACCTGCTTCAGGTAGGCAAAGCCTCGGTCAAGAACGCATCGGTCAAAACTGACTCCGGCAAAGACGCTCAGCTCCCAACTCCCGATCGCTTTGCCTCCGGGTTACGACCTGTACACCGCGCTGCGCGGAGACAGCATTCCCTCCGTCGCGCGCAAATATCTCAAGAAGACCAAGTACCTGACATCCAGTGAACTGGCGGAGGCGATCCGCTCTGCCAACAACAACCGGCAAGGAACGTTTCTCAAGTCCGGAGAACAACTTGTCATCCCCGGAATTCTCGAATCGCCCATTGTAGAGAAGTCTGTCCCGGTTGCAAGAGATTTCGAAGTGCGCGCGATTTATTTAACGGGAGTGATGGCCGGCAGCGATCATGGCGAGCGCATTATCCGACATTGGCGTGAAGTCGGAGGCAACGCGATAGTCTTCGATATTAAGGATAGCGACGGCATCGTCAATATCGCCTTCGATCATCCGCTGGCCACCGGACAACGTCACTACATTTCCGATCTGCCCAAGTTCATCCGCTTTCTGCATTCGCAGAACATGCACGCCATTGCACGCGTCGCCATCTTTCGCGACGAGCACCTGGTAACTACCCATCCGGAACTGGCCGTGAAGTCGCACCGCACGGGCGGGCCCTGGCGCGAGAACGGAAAGCTCGTGTGGACCGATCCGTCGAACAAGAAAGTTCAGGACTACGACATCGCGTTGGCGAAGTTTGTCGCGCAGTCGGGCGCCGATGAAGTGCAGTTCGATTATGTCCGCTTCCCTGCCGAAGGCGACCAGAAAGATGCCAGCTTCAACTTTCAGGCTGAACATCCGGACTGGCAGCGCTCGAACGTAATCGCCGATTTCATAAAACGCGCCTATGCGGAGATTCATCCCACCGGCGCGCTGCTCTCGCTCGACGTGTTCGGCGTCATGGCATGGCAGCGGCCGGTTGACCTCGCTCACACCGGGCAGGACATCGTAGCCATGGCCAAGCACTGCGACGTGCTCTCGCCCATGATCTATCCCTCGCACTTCTTTGGCATGGACGGCATCGCCCACCCCGGCGACGCGCCCGAGCACTTCATCGGCGAGTCGATGGACCGCTTCAAGCTGATCACCAAAGATAGCGGCGTGGTGATTCGTCCGTGGCTGCAGGCTTTTGCCTGGCGCACGAAAACTTACTCGCCGAAGTATGTCGAAGTGCAGGTCGCGACCGCCAAGCAAAAAGGCGGCGTCGGCTTTCTCTTCTGGAACGCCAATAACGACTACACAAAGCCCTACGCCGCCATGCCCGAGATGCACGCCGCCAAGGGTGAATACTTCCGCGGCGATGAAGTGGGCGTGAAGGTAATCGCTGCAAAGACGGACGCGGCAGTAGGCAGCGTCACGGCGCCGGCTGCGGGGAGCGTCAGCATGCCTGCGAAGAGCAACCCCGGCAGCGTCCCGTCAGAAAGCGCGCCCGCCGTCGCGCCGAAGTCGCCGAGCATCTGGCGACACTAAATCCCGCAAATCTTAAGCCCGGTGGCGCGGGATCCGAGCACCGTCACGCTTCGGAAACAAGTGCGTCCCAGCCCTCATTTCAGCTTCGTGCTTTCGCCATCTTGGTTTAAACTGCAATTTGCTGAGTTCTTCGGCATCCAGCCCCATGGCGAGGCCTCAGCGCAGTTTGCAACGATTCGGAAACCCCCGGCCGCTTCCGCGCATCTTTGAAACATCAGCATCTTTGATATCAAAGGAGTTTTCATGGCCATTCAGAAGACAGAGAAAATCTGGCACAACGGCAAGTTCATTAACTGGGACGACGCCACGATTCACGTGATGTCGCACGTCGTGCACTACGGCTCTTCTGTCTTCGAAGGCATTCGCTGCTACTCGCTGCCGAGCGGCCCCGCCATTTTCCGCGCCAAAGAACACATGGAACGGCTGATTAACTCCGCCCGCATCTACCGCATTGAAGTTCCGTTTACGGCCGAAGAAATCATGAGTGGGATGCTCGAGCTCGTCGGGAAAAATGGCGTGTGGCCCTGCTACGTTCGCCCCGTGATTTTGCGCGGCTATGGCGAAGCCGGCGTCAATCCTTTCAATTCGCCCACCGAGGTTTACATCTGCAACTATCCATGGGGCAAGTATCTGGGAGCGGACGCCAGCCAGGGCGTCGACGTCTGCATCTCTTCGTGGACGCGCATCGCGCCGAACACGCTGCCCGCCATGGCGAAATCCGGCGCGAACTACATGAACTCGCAGCTCATCAAGATGGAAGCCATCCTCAACGGCTACGCCGAAGGCATCGCGCTCGACGTGAATGGGTTCGTCAGCGAGGGCTCGGGTGAAAATTTATTCGTCGTGCGCAACGACGTGTTGCAAACCGCGCCGCTCGGCAACTCCGTGCTGCCCGGCATCACGCGCGATTCCGTTCTGCAGATCGCGCACGATCTCGGCATCAAGATCATGGAGCAACCGATTCCGCGCGAATCCCTCTACATTGCCGATGAAGTCTTCTTCACCGGCACGGCCGCCGAAATCACTCCCATTCGCTCGGTCGACAAGATCACGGTCGGCGCAGGAAAAATCGGAGTTATCACCAAGGCGATCCAGCAGGAATTCTACGGCGTGGTACGAGGCGAAAAGGCCGACCGCCACAATTGGCTGACGCCGGTGCCGGTCGGGAAGAAACAGCCGGTGGCAGTTTAGTTTTCGCTGGGAGCGCCGCACGCAGCAAACCTTGCTCTTCCCATCGCCCATCTACTAAAGTGGTTGAGCGCTGCCACTCGCGACGCGCTCACGTCTATCCCCAGCCTAAGGAGAATTCCCATGCACGCTCCCACCCCCGAGTTTCTGCTTACCTATCGCGCCATGATGCTGGATGGCCTGCAACGAGAAGTCGACAAAACGAAGAACGTGCTGGCTGCCGTGCCGGACGCCAAGAGCGACTACCGTCACGATCCCAACGGCCGCACTGCCTGGGAACTCGCCTGGCACATCGCCAACAGCGACGTACAGTTCCTCGACGGCATCGCCGATCTCAATTCAACATGGGTGCGCCCGTCGACAAGCCGAAGAATATCGCTGAACTCGTCGATTGGTACGACCGCAATATCACGCGCGCTGCCGATCGCGTGCGCGCCATGTCGGCCGAGCAGCTTGCAACTCCCATCGAGTTCTTCGGAGTCTTCAATCTGCCGGCCGCTCTCTACCTGCAGTTCATGAACAACCATCGCATCCACCATCGCGGAGAGCTCGCCACCTACCTGCGCCCCATGGGATCGAAAGTCCCGCAGATCTATGGCGGCAGCTACGACGAGCCGTTCCAGCGGCCGGCGCCCGCAACAGCGCCGCGTAGTTCGTGTAGCGCGCGGCATTTGCCTTGAGCGCGCAATGGGGCTACCCGCGTAAAAAGAGTGCACCGAAGATCGAAGAAGCCGCCCGCCGAGGCGGCTTTTCTTCTTCCCGCTCACGGACTCTCGACGGCGCCTGCTTAGGTTCGATTCGGACCAACCGGGCACCGGCAGTCCCCGGCGAGTGATGATCACCTCCTCCCTTCGTCGCGCGGCGCAGTAGGCGGAGAACTGCCGTTTGGCTTCTGAAGTTCCAATTTCCATAGCTTGAAACTCCGCTAAATGGCAGACTATTCAATGTCCGTTTGGGGCCTTAGCTTGCCGCTCGTAGCTCGTAGCCCGGCCTCCCGCGCGAAAGGCCCGTTACTTCCGTCATCTCGTCGCCATCCCTTGCAGGAGTCATCATGTTTACGTAGCTGGACTCTCGCCCACATGAATATTGATGATCTGCTCCGCATTGCCATGGAACGCCGCGCTTCCGACTTGCACCTCAAGGTCGGCAACTATCCTCACCTTCGCATCGATGGCGAGCTGTTCCCGCTGACCGACCAGCCGCGTGTTTCCGCGGAAGACATGCTGAACATGGCGTTCAGCATGATGTCGGCGCGCCAGAAGCAAAAATTCAAAGAGACCAGCGAAATCGACATGGCCTACGGCGTCGCCGGCCTCGGACGCTTCCGTGTCAACGTATTCCAGCAGCGCGGCAACGTGGGATTGGTCCTCCGCGTCATCCCCACCAAGATTCGCGCGCTCGACGAACTGTTTCTACCGAAGGTGGTCGAGCAGATCTGCGACATGCCGCGCGGCCTGGTGCTCGTCACCGGCGTCACCGGCTCCGGCAAATCAACCACGCTGGCCGCCATGGTCGATCGCATCAACTCCACGCGCGCCGAGCACATCATCACCATCGAAGACCCAATCGAATTCCTGCATCGCGACAAAAAAGGCTACGTCAACCAGCGCGAGATTGAAGTCGACACGCCGTCGTTCTCCGCCGCGCTACGCGCCAGCTTGCGTCAGGATCCGGACGTCATCCTGGTCGGCGAAATGCGCGATCTTGAAACCATCGGCACAGCTCTGCACGCGGCCGAAACCGGCCACATGGTTTTCTCCACGCTGCACACGCTCGACGCGGTCGAAAGCATCAACCGCATCATCGCCATCTTCCCGCCGCCGGAGCAGAAGCAAATCCGTCTGCAACTGGCGGCCGTTTTGCGCGCCATCGTCAGCCAGCGCCTGGTGCGCCGTTCGGATGCCGAAGGCCGCGTGCCGGCCGTCGAGGTGATGGTCACCACACCCTACATTCGCGAGTGCATCCTGGTGCCGGAAAAAACGCGTTCCATTCGTGACGCGATTTCATCCGGCACGTCGCAGTACGGCATGCAGACCTTCGACCAGTCGCTCTGGGATCTGTTCCAGGCCGATCTGGTCGCCTATGACACCGCTCTCGAGAACGCCTCGAACGCCGACGAGTTCAAACTGCGCATGCAGGGCATTGCGTCGACCGCCGACATCTCGCGGCAATCGATGCAGTCGGCCGGCTTCAGCCGTTGAGAATGAGTTTGTTTCGCTGATCTTCTTTGCTTTCGGGCGCGCCAAAACGGCGCGCCCACTCTTTTCCGGCAAGTCGCTACCCGTTTCCGAAAAAGCAGGCTCTACAGCGCTTTGGACATTCGCACGAGATGCACCGGCTGGTTGGGAATCTGATCTGGCGGGAAAGGCAGAATCCCATTTTCCACGTAGCCAAAGCGCCGATAGTATCCGGGCAGTTCCTGCCGCACGTTGACGAACGTCAGATCCATGAACCGGCAACCAGCCGCCCGACAGTAGTCTTCCGCAGCCGCAATCAGCCGGCCGCCCAGGCCGCTGCGCTGGCGCTCGGGATCGACCGCCAGCAATCCAAAGTAACCGCGCTCCCCGCGTAGTTCGGCGTACACGCAAGCAGCCAGGACTTCATTCTCGAAGAGCAGAATAAACTTTCCTTTCTGAAGCAGCGCCGCCACTTCTTCGGGATTGGTGCGATCGGCATCAATGAAGAACCGCTCTGGGCGAAACGCGGCATTCACCAGGACCGCGATGGCCTTGGTGTCGGAGATCTCTGCAAAGCGCATCACCGGAGGATTCATCAATGCCGGATTGTACCGCAGAGAGAAACCGCGGAGTGTGGGCGCTGGAACCCCAATCAATTGTGGCACTCAGCGGAGGCCGCGGAGAGAGGTTTGTTCGCACAAGATTTTGGGTGGCGCAACTGTTCACGTTGCCCTAACGGGTTTGTCTCAGATCTGCCTCGGCCTCTGAGGTGACGGTATTCGCCCGCGAGCCGCTAGTTCGGCTTGCGGCCCCGGCTGTCGGCCAGATAGCGCAGCATGATGGCATCCGTTGCGCTCTGAAATTGCTGGTCCATTTCGGGCGTCGGCGCGGGAGGCTCGACGCGCAGCGTCTGGCGGAACTTCTCGCCCATCTCCGAATCACTCGTCACCACCTGCATGTAGAACCAGAGAAAATGCCGCATCTGGTCGACCACCGATTTCAGCACGTTGAGCGACTCCATCTGGGACGGCCGCGAAAGAGCTTCCAGAAGTTCCGGGTCGGTGGGAGCCTGCATGGCCGCGCAGTTGAGTTCGCTCTGGATAATGCGCAAGTCGTCCGTCACGCGCAAAATCCGCAGTTGAATCTCTTCCATGCTTTCCTGGTTCTCGCGTTCCATGGTGTCCTTCCCGCCGCCCGGCGTGACCTCTCAATGCAGATCGCATATTCAAGATCGCATCTCGCAGGGCAAGCGCAAAGATTCCCCGTGTGCATGAGCTTCGGTAATTGACGTTACCTTGGGTGCGGACAAGCGGTCCAAACAAGGCTCTGGGCAGCCTTTTCGCCCGGATTAACGCGCCACAGGCGTAACCTGTTACTTACTTAGTCGGCGAATTTGGACTCACGAGTAATTTCCGTTGAAAGATTTAACTGCGCCGCGCGTATTTCAGGCACACCAACGACGCGCACCCCATGGGCGGGGGCCTCCACGGCCGCAGCCAGCGCCAGCACCATCTGCCGCAGCGTAACCAGACCCAGTCGCCGCGCGCCTTCGCGAGTGAATGGGAGCCACTCCGCGAGCTTGTAAAAAGGCAGCAAAAGGTAGGGCCAGCGGTGCTCCGGCCCGAGCACATACCAGGGTCGTAGCACGGTGGCGTTGAGCCGCCGCTCCTGGATCAGGCGCTCGCACTCCACCCGTACCGCGATGTAGTCCTTCATCATGGGTGCGGGATGGGCCACGCTCAAGTACACAAAGTGCGGCACGCCGACCTCCGCCGCGGCTGTGATTGCCTCGCGACCCGAAACCAGATCAACCTTGCGAAACTCCGAGCCCTTCGACGGCGACGGATTGGGCACGCCAACCAGATGCACGAAAGTATCAGACGGACGTACCAGATGCTTGTACGTGCCCGCGTCGAGCGCATTCCCGGACACGATTTCACACCCGGGCGGCAGCACGCCCTTCGACTCGGGACGGATCAGCGCCCGCACGCGATGCCCGCGTTCGAGGAGAACCGGAATCAGGCTGCCGCCGAGGTAGCCCGTTCCGCCCGTGATGAACACACATCGGGCATTGGCAGCCTTGGGCAACGAGTTTACTTTGAGAAGTAGACGGATATCCGAGATCGATCCAGGCACGGCTTACGTACGCTTTCGAAGTAGAGTTTGGATTGCCCCGCCGGGCGACGTCGCCGGATTTCTCCGCGCGCGCTCCGGACGGCTTTTCCGGGACGTTTTCCAGAACAAGAAGTTTAGCCCATGACAAGGCCGGTGTGATACAAACAGTTCGCAAATGACCCCCCGAGCCCCAACTGGAGAAGCGCGAACTGAATTAGTGCGCGCGCTCGGCCGTTGGAGCCTGGCCGCTCTGGCGATCAATTCGGTGATCGGCAGCGGCATCTTTGGATTGCCTTCGACCGTCGCGGGCTATCTTGGCACGCGCAGCACGGTCGCCGTGCTGATTGCGGGCGCGGCAATGGCCATCATTATGGCCTGCTTCGCCGAGGTGGCATCGCAGTTCTCCGAGGCGGGAGGACCCTATCTCTACGCGCGCACAGCCTTTGGTCGGCTGATGGGAATTCTGGTGGGCTGGACGCTTTATTTGGCGCAGACCGCCGCCCCGGCAGCCAACGCTAATTTGTTCGTGGTTTATCTGGCGGAATTCTGGCCGCGCGTCAAAGAGCCCTGGCCGCGCTTTCTGATCCTGACTCTTCTCGTAGGAATGCTGGCGCTGGTCAATGTGCGCGGCGCGCGGCAAGGAGCAGTTGTCAGCAACGTGTTCACGGTCGCAAAGATTCTGCCGCTGCTGATGGTAATTTCAGCAGGCGCCGCGCTTACACTTTTCCATCCCACGCCGTGGGACGGCTCGCAGTCCTTTCCCGCGCAGGCCTGGATGAAGGCAATTTTTCTGCTCATCTTCGCCTATGGCGGATTCGAATCGGCGCTCGCGCCGATCGGCGAAGCGAAAGACCCGGCTCGGGACACGGCGTTTGCCTTGCTGGTGACGATCGTTTCATGCACCGCAATCTATGCGCTGGTGCAGTGGGTGGTTGTGGGAGTGCTCGGACCAGGCGCAACCAGCGACCGTCCGCTGGCCGAAGTGGCGCGAGTCACCATGGGAAATCGCGGAGCGGGCCTCGTGGCCATCGGCGCGCTCATTTCCGTCTACGGCTATCTAAGCGCCAAGATGCTGGGAATGCCGCGCGTCACCTTCGCGCTCGCCGAAGCCGGAGATTTGCCCCGAGCATTTGGCGCCGTGAGTCAGCAGGTTTCACACGCCATGGTTTTCGATATTATTTTTTGCCGCCGCGGTGTGGGGACTGGCGTTGAGCGGCAGCTTTGCCTGGAATGTTACGCTGTCCGTCCTGGCACGGCTTTTTTACTATGGAGTGGTTTGTGCCGCACTGATCGCCTTGCGACGAAAGCAGGCCGACCCACTCGATGCGACTTCCGCTGGCCTGCGGCCACGGAGTTTCCGTTTGCCGCTGGGCCCGGCGTGGGCGGCGATTGGAGTCCTCATCTGCCTGGCGCTCGCGACCCAGGCAGACTTGAGTAAGTCGGTCATTTTGGCGGTTACAGTCGCGGCCGCCGCACTCAACTGGCTGTGGGCGCGACGCGGCGGAGTCTCGGAATTGCGTAGCTAGAGCCAGCTTTCAACCTGCTGATAGGCTTTGGTTTTTACCTCTAAAATCTGACCTCTAACCTCTGACCTCGACTACGCTCCGGCTTCTCTCTCCATCGCCAGCAACTGTTCCTTCCGCTGAATGCCCCACCGATATCCGCCCAGTTCGCCACTTTCCCGCACCACCCGATGACACGGAATCGCAATCGCCACTGGATTGGTCGCGCAAGCCCGCGCCACCGCCCGCGTCGCCTTCGGCATGCCAATCTTTTTCGCGACCGCGCTGTAGGACTGCGTCTGCCCGCGCGGAATCCGTTGCAGGTGCTCCCACACGCGCCGCTGAAACGCCGTCGCGCGAATGTCGAGCGGCAACAATGACGCCGGATTCGCCTCCTGCCCGGCCATCAGTTGCCCAAGACTCACCCGCCATTCGGCCGAGCGCCGCATCGTCCCGGCGCCGGGCCGCAAACGGAAACTCGCGCATCAGTCCCTGTTGCAGCTCTTCATCGGAGTCGGCGAACTGAATCGCACAAATTCCCTTGTCAGTCGCAGCAATCAGCATCCGTCCAAGCGGCGATGGCGCAATCGTAAAGCGGACGACCGCAGCCACTGCGCCCCGCCGATATTTCTCCGGCGTCATGCCAAGCTGCGATGCCGTGCGCTCGTAGAGACGGCTGCTGGAGCCGTATCCAGCCGCGTAGAGCGACGTGGTCACGTCATGTCCAGCCTGCAGGCTTTGCTTCACCTGCCGCAGCCGGCAGGCGTCGATATAGGCCTTTGGTGAAACTCCCAGCACAGACTTGAACATGCGTTGCAAATGAAACGTGCTGCGGCGAAACTTCCCGGCCAAAACCGCCAGAGTAAGCCGGTCTTCGATGTTCTGCTCGATGTAGCGGCACATCTCGCGCACCAGCGCCGACTGCGGATTGCCATCCACCGCCTTCGGCCGGCACCGCAGGCAAGCGCGGTAGCCCGCTTGCTCAGCTGCCGTCGCATGTTCGAAGAACTGCACGTTCTCCCGCCGGGGCCGCCGCGCCGGACACGATGGCCGGCAAAAAACGCCCGTGCTCGAGACGGCAAAGACGAACATGCCATCGAGCGCGCCTTCGCGCTCCAGCACGCGCCTGCCAGCGCCGGCCTTCGCTCAGCTTTGTGCCGTTAACCTTTGCGGAGACCGGGCTTTGCGGGATTGGACTTCATGGTTGATTCGATGGTTTTCTGTTCTGAAAGTATCGCATTCGTTGTCATGCAGCTAACATAGGACAGCCGCGCGCCGCGGACTATCCGAATGTTGCGGTCAAACTAATTCGTCTTTCTTCTACGCGATAAGCGAAATGAGTACGAGCGAAATCCCAGACTCTCCGGGGCAATCGACGATATTGGCCCAGTCGATCGAGGTCCGGCGAATCGCTCAGGAGATCACGCTCGAGGCCCGCAACCCCGCGCCCGAGTGGGCCAATGCATCGCCGATCACTTTCTGCGCCGACTGGCGAGGGCCAGAACCCCGATCCCGCGCGCCAGACAGAAGTTCGCGCCCTGTGGACGCCGCGCACTTTTTATTTGCGCTTTGTCTGCCAATACCGCGAGCTCTTCGTCTTCGAAGACTCCGATCCCAACGGCCGCCGAGACCATCTCTGGGATCGCGACGTGGCCGAAGCGTTCCTCCAGCCCGACCCGTCGCAGCCGCGTCACTACAAAGAATTCGAGGTCAGCCCAAACGGCATGTGGATCGACCTGGACATCGGCCCGCTCAACGATTCGTCTCTCGATTCAACGCCCGCCAGCCCGCAAAACCTGCAAAGCGGCCTGACCCGCTCGGTGTGGCTGAATCGGGAACAACACCTCTGGGCGGCCGAGCTGGCAATTCCGATGAAGGCTCTCACCGCGAATTTCGATCCCGCCGCCCGCTGGCGTGCAAATTTCTACCGCGTCGAAGGTAAGCGCGAACCTCGCTTCTATTCCGCATGGCAACCTACCAAAACGCCGCAGCCCAACTTCCACGTGCCCGAGGCATTCGGCTACCTGCGATTTGCGTGAGCGGAGAGCCGTTCGAATCTTGCGTAGAGACGGGACCTGCCCCGTCTCGGGCGATCCGTGAACTTTGTGAGAAGGGCACGCCGCCAGAAAAATTTCACAAGATATTCATCTCGGCGCAACCAATAAGCCGCCACCTCGATCTAAGTTGGGACCATGCGAGCAGAGAATCCCGCTACGGGTTCATCTTCAAAATCCAGCAGCTCGCCATCGCCCGCGGTGAGCCGGCCCGCCACCGACAAAATCCTCAAGGTCAGCCTCGAATCGGCGCGCTTTGGCACCGCCGTCGTCCTGCATTGTCATGATCAAGCCATTTCGCGCGGCGAAGGGCGTGCGCTCGCCAGTCTCATCTCTGACGTGCTGCCCACCGCACGGCGCATGGTGGTCGATCTCGCCGCCATTCATACGCTCGACAGCGGCGCCCTCGGAGAGCTCGTCATGATTCACATGTGGGCCGAGGCGGCGGGATATACCCTGACACTCGCGAGTCCCAGCGACTCCGTGCGCGGGCTTTTCGAGAGCACAAACCTCGTCTCGGTACTTGACGTGTACGCGAGCGTCGACGACGCAGTCGCGGCCATGCACCAGGAACAGGTGCCGTCGGCGTAGAGCAGACATCAGGCTTTCTCGCGCTGGAACCGGTAGCGCCCACCCTTATCCTTAGCGACCTGCTCCGCCACCTTCAAGAACGCCCGCCCGGCATGCGAGAGCGCCGAGTCCTGCCGATACACCAGCCGCAGTTTGCGCTGAAAGTGCAAATCGCGCACCGGCACCCGCACCAACTCTCCACGCGCGACTTCGTTCTCCACGCTGATCTCGGGCACCAGAGCCACGCCGTTTCCCATCGTCACAAAGCGCTGAATCGCTTGCAGCGTAGGCAGTTCCACGTCCATGTGCAGAGGAGTCTTATGCCGCCGGAATGCTTCGATCACTTTTTCTCGATACGGCGAAGCAACGATGTGAGCCACGAACGACTCCGCGCCGAGCTGCCGCACGCTAACCTCTCGCGCCGAGGCCAGCGGATGATTGGGCGGCACCACGAGCGCCAACTCATCGAGATAGACGACGATCGACTTGAGCTGCGGCTCTTGCGGATCATAGGAAAGAACTCCAAGTTCAACGTCGTGCTTGAGAACGTCGTCGGGAATGTGACTCCCGAGCGAACGCCGCACCGTAATCTTCAGCGCCGGATGAAGGCGGCGAAACTCCGCCAGCACTGGCAGCAGGTAGAGCGCGGTGAATTCATTGGCGGCAATCGTCAGCTTGCCCTTTTGCAATTCGCGCATCTCGACCAGCGCTTCCTGCGCGTCCTGCCGCAGATTGATAAGCTTTTCCGCATACTCCTGCAAGACGCGACCGGCGTCGGTGAGCACGCCGTCGCGGGAGGAGCGGTCGAAGAGCGGCTCGCCGATCTCGAGTTCCAGTTTGCGAATCGTCTGGCTCACCGCGGATTGCGTGCGAAACAATTTCTCAGCCGCCCGCGAAAAACGGCGCTCACGGGCAACCGCGAGAAAGACTTCAAGTTGAGAAAGGTCCATAGGATTGCCCCGCCCTGGCGTGCCTGTTTATGAATAGTGCTATGTCGATAAGTGCAGCTTATATTATCACCGCTGCTAATGATTCTGTAAACATAATAACCTTCTCTTCCACCACCCTCTGCCGATATGGTTAATGGGAACAAAACAACTTTGGAGGGGTTTCAGTGTCCGATCGGCCGCACATCACCATTTTCGACACCACGCTTCGTGACGGCGAGCAGTCGCCGGGCTGCAGCATGAACGTTCAGGAAAAACTGCGCCTCGCCCAACAACTCGATCGTCTGGGCGTAGACGTCATTGAAGCCGGATTCCCGATCGCCTCCGACGGCGACTTCGAAGCCGTACAAAAGATTGCCGCAGCCGTGCGGCGGCCCATCATCGCAGGCCTGGCACGCGCCTGCACTGCTAGACATCGATCGCGCCTGGCAAGCCCTAAAAGCCGCAGCCCGCCCGCGCATTCACGTGTTCCTCGCGACCTCTGACATTCACCTGAAGTACAAGCTGCGGATCACGCGCGAGCAATGCCTCGAGCAGGCGCGGGACGCGGTTCGCCATGCCAAATCTCTGTGCGATGACGTTCAATTTTCACCCGAGGACGCGACCCGCACCGACATCCCATTTTTGTGCGAGGTCGTCCAAGCCGTAATCGCCGCCGGTGCCACCACGGTTAACATCCCCGACACCGTCGGCTACAGCATGCCGGAGGAGTACGGCCAGCTCATTCGCACGCTGCGGGAAAAGGTCGCGGGCATCGAGCACGTCACCATCTCCACGCACTGCCACAACGACCTCGGCCTTGCGGTCGCCAACTCGCTCGCCGGAGTGCAGAACGGCGCGCGCCAGGTCGAGTGCACCATCAACGGCATCGGCGAACGCGCGGGCAACGCGTCGCTGGAAGAAATCGCCATGAGCATGCGGGTTCGCGCCGATCGCTATCCTTATCGGACCGCCATTGCCGGCGAGCAGATCTTCGCCTCGAGCCAAATGTTGGCCGAGATCACCGGCGTTCCGGTGCAGCCGAACAAGGCGATCACCGGCCGCAATGCCTTCGCGCACGAGGCTGGCATTCATCAGGATGGCATGCTGAAAAATCCACTCACCTACGAGATCATGACGCCGCAGTCGGTGGGCGTCCCTGATTCGCGCCTCGTGCTCGGCAAGCACTCGGGCCGTCACGCGCTCGCTTTGCGCTGCGAGCAGCTCGGCCACAAGTTTGAGCGCCGCGAACTGGACGAAATCTATCGCAAGTTCGTTATTCTCGCGGATCGCATCAAGCGCGTTCAGGATAACCACCTGATCGGGCTCATTCAGGACGTAACCAGCAACGGCTCTGATCTCCGCGATGGTGCCACCGCTAAGAAAATCGGCCCACACTCCGCGCCGATGATGCGCTTCCCGCGAACTGCCGCGGCCGCTGCCTCGGGGGCTCACGAATCGGCGTCGAGCCAGATTCCGTCGAGTGCGGTATCGATTCCCTTCTCCGACAAGCGCAGCGACCATGAAGATTATCTTTGGGGCGTATAGGGCCTAGGGCCTGGCGCAGCCTTTAAGTAAAGCGCAGGACGGGGCGATCAAGCCAACGCTCGACTGCGCTGCGCTGCTGCCTCGTGTATCCTCACCAGAGAGCGGCAACCCATGAAACTTCGCATCACAACTCTCCCCGGCGATGGAATCGGTCCCGAAGTAACAGCCCAAGCGGTTCGCATACTCACCGAAGTCGCGGACGGATTTGGCCACGACCTCCACCTCGAACAAAGGGAAGTAGGGGGCGAGGCGCTCGCCAAGTTCGGCAATCCTCTTCCCGACGCGACCATTAAATCCTGCCTGGCCTCGCAGGCCGTACTGCTCGGGGCGGTCGGCACTCCCGCCTTCGATCACAATCCTCGCGAGCTGCGCCCGGAAGCCGGGTTGTTGCGCCTGCGCAAAGAGCTTGGCGCGTTCGCCAATCTGCGCCCGGCGGTCTTCTATCCCGCGCTGGCGGCGTGCTCCCCGCTGCGTGAGGTATTGGTAAGAGGGACAGACATTCTCATCATCCGCGAGTTGCTGGGGGGGTTGTATTTCGGCGAACCGCGCGCGATTGAAAGCGCCGCAGCTTCGGATCGCGCCGACACTGCGGCCACCGGCGCTGATACGCGTCAGGCCGTCAACACCATGCGCTACAGCGAGCCCGAAGTAGAGCGCGTCGCCCGCGTGGCTTTTACTCTTGCGCGCACCAGGCGCCGCCGCGTGCTATCCGTTGACAAAGCCAACGTACTGGAGTGCTCGCGGCTCTGGCGCGAGGTTGTCACGCGCATCGGCGCCGAGTATCCGGACGTTCACCTGTCCCACATGTATGTCGACGCGGCGGCGACGTCGCTGGTGCTCAGGCCCACGCACTTCGACGTTATTCTCACCGAGAACATGTTTGGCGACATTCTCTCCGACCAGGCCGGGGGCATCGTCGGCGCTCTGGGATTGCTTGCCTCGGCCAGCATAGGAGGCCCGGTCGGCCTGTACGAACCGGTGCACGGCTCCGCCCCCGACATCGCGGGCAAAGGCATTGCCAATCCGCTCGGCGCAATCCTTTCCGTGGCTATGATGCTTCGGCACACGTTTCAACTTTCCCGGGAAGCGGATTGTATTGAAGCCGGCGTCAGCTCAGCGCTGAAAGCAGGCCTGCGGACGCCGGACCTGGCGCGCGGTGGAGAGCCAACCGTCACAACCACTGAGATGGGTAAGAGGATCGCGGAGTTTGTGCGTTCAGCGTGCGCCGCGAATGCAAGCGTTGTGCGATAGCGTCAGACCGATAACATCAGACCCATGACATCAGGCTAGAGCCTGCCTGGAACCGAAACGGCCGGGCTGGCGTACGCGCCCACGATCGAGTTCCACCGGATTCTGAGAACTTCCCCAAACATGCGGATACCGTCGCGAAGGGGATTCAGTCGCGTTCCCTCGCTGTGCGCCCAAACCACCGGAACTTCTTTCACCCTGAACCCCAGGCGTCGCGCCAGAAAAAGAATCTCGGGATCGAACCCCCAACGCTCGATTCGCTGAAGCGGAAAAATCCGCTGCGCCGCCTCGCGGCGAAAGGCCTTGAAGCCGCATTGCGTATCCACAAAATTCAAGCTGAGAAAAATTTGCAGAACCAGATTGTAGATTCTTCCAAACAGCTGCCGGTAAAGCGGCTGCCGCTCGGTCTGCAAATCGGAGCACAGCCAGCGCGAGCCAATGGCAATGTCGGCCCCGTCCGCGATCGCGTCGAATAACTTCTGCGCCTCGGCAATCGGCGAGGACAGATCGGCGTCTGTGAACAGGCAGATGTCGCCGCGCGCATGCAGCATTCCGTTTCGCACGCTGAAGCCCTTGCCGCGGTTGCCCGGGTTCTCCACAAGCAAAATCTGCGAGTGTGCCCTGCCATATTCCCGGACAATCTCGCGCGTATCGTCGCGCGATCCGTCATCAACCACCAGAATCTCCACGTCCCACTGGCGCTGCCCGGCATAGCGGAGCAATTCATCCAGCGTAGGCCGGATGCGGCCGCTTTCGTTGTAAGCGGGAATGATGATGGAGTAGGTCAAGGGAAACTAGCGCATCGAGTCATTGACTCATTTGGTCATTGAATCATTAATCTCAATGGCTCAATAACTAATGACTCAATGTCTTAATGACTCAATAATCTCATGCCACCTGTCGGCGCTTGTCGAGCATGGCAAAGAATTCTCCGACCAAATCTTCATCCCACAGCCCGGCCTGCGCCTCTTCGCGCATGGTGATCGCGGATTGCTCATGCGAAAGCGCGGGCTTATAAGGACGCGCCGTACGCAATGCATCATAGATATCGACGACCTGCAAAATGCGCGGCAGAAGCGGAATGTCGGCAGCCTTCAGCCCGTCCGGATAGCCGCTGCCGTCGGAGTGTTCATGATGATAACGAATGATGGGCAGCACCAGCCGAAGCGATTTCAGCGGACGGCAAATCGCCTCGCCCGTCAGCGGATGCTTCTTCATAATCTCCCACTCCGCCGGAGTCAGGTTGCTGCCTTTTTTCAGAATCTCGTCCGGCACGCCGATCTTGCCAAGATCGTGCAGATAGCCGCCCCGCCTCAACGCCACGATGCATTCTTCTTCCAGATCTGAGATGGCGCCCAAGGTCGCTGGCATTCTGAGCGAGCCGTTCGCAGTGGCCCTCGGTGTAGGGATCGCGCGCCTCCACACTCAGTCCCAGCGTGCACAACACAGACTCAGCCGTCTCGAGTTCGTCCGTGAATTCCTTCAACTTCAGCAGCGACTTGACGCGCGCAAACAATTCCTCGGGGCTGATCGGCTTGGTCAGGAAATCGTCGGCGCCCGCTTCGATCGCCTTCAGCCGGTCTTCGTGGGCGTTCAGGCCCGTGATCATCACGATGGGAATCAGCCGGGTCTCGGGATTGTCCTTGAGCTCGCGGCAAAGTTCGTAGCCGGTCTTGCCCGGCATGATCACGTCGAGCAGAATGAGGTCGGGCGCAGCCCGGCGAATCTGCTCCTCGGCGGCGTCGGCGCTCGATACCACCGAAGCCTGGTAGCCGCGCATCTGGAGCATCTCGCGCAACAAATCGGCATTCAGCCGATGGTCGTCCACTACCAGAATCGATTGCTTGCGACGGCCTGAGATCACTTCCACCATAGAATAGTAAGAACTGGAGGCGCGGAATAAAGGTTGTACGTCGCCGACTGAAGCCCCACCGCTTTCATCACGACGTGCCGCCGGCAGTTGAACGCGCGCAACGGTGCGGTAACCGCTTTGATTCTATACCGATATCGCGCACCCGAAAACCGAACATTTCCAGTGTTCAGAGATCATGGCGGTGAACCGGTCGCAATCAGTGCAAGCTCTAAGAATGCTTCGCAAAACATCCTCCATTACGCTGCGCAAGCTCTTCCCGCTACTGTTGGTCTCGCTTCGCGCTTCTGATCGGCTGCGATCTCGTGCCTTGCCGTAACCAAGCCCCACGTCATCGCCTTCGGCAAATGGACCTCCGCCAAATGGCCGAATGCCACCGGCAAGAAAATGCTCGACCTCAAAGTGCGAGCGCTTCTAGTCGACACACGGATCAAGGAATACACGACCGGCAATCCGCACGAAGTCACGGATCGCTTGTTCGTGGTGCGACGCGCATTTCGCATCAATGACGCGCTTCCGGGCGAAAACGCGGCACACTGGCAGTGGCAGCGTGGTGGCTGGCTGCTGGTCGATCGCCTGACCGGACGCATCTCGCAATTGAATCTGCCCGAGTTCGATCCGTTTTACTCGACCGCCAGTTGGTATCGCGACTACATCGCCTATTGCGGCGTCTCAGACGACGGCAAAAAACTGTATGCGATCGTGGCGCAAGTCGGCCGTCGCAAGCCGATCCTGAAAAAAGATGCCGGCGAACCGGGTGGCGACGCCGATCCCGATTCCGAATGCCCCCCGCCCGCGTGGGAACGCAACCCGCTGCGAGTAACCTTCCAGCCCGACGACGACCACAAACTGGTGTTCTCCCTGCGCAATCGCGTCGTGGACGTGGTGAATGAGGCGGAAGAGGTAGAAGAATAAAACAAGGGCAGGCTTCCGATTTTCAGCCCCTTCAGCCACCTCCGCCATTACACTCCGTGCTACGCCTTCGCCGCGAAACAACGGCGCGTTCTCAATCAACTTGTCGCAGACCTTGACGCAGATCTCGCGCGTGGCCTCAAGCACGCGATCATCCGGCGCGGAGGCGAGCAGAGTCGAAGTACCGTGGCAGAGAAGAAAAATTCCGTCATACACGCCGGCATATTCGTCGGGCCCGCCGCCCAGACGCGCCGCCAGTTGCGTAAGCATCCAGATGCGAACCGGCCGCGGAGTCGAAAAAAATTGTCCCCAATACTCGCTCACAGAGTTCATATTCGCGTGGATGCAACGTGACGTACGCAAGGTAGCGCCGATGTCGCTTGCTCAATCGTCGGCGAAGACAATAAGTCGGCTGTTAACTCCTCGCGGAAATGAAACGCGAGAGCGAGGCGCAGGGCCTCCTTATTGCGAAATCGTTTATAGAGAGTGGGTGTAGTGGTATCGGCTTCGAGAGCAACCGCCCGCAGAGTTAATCCGTTTTCGCCACGCTTCCGCCACAGGCGGAGCGCGGCCTTTAGAATCCGCGCTTCGAGATGTTTGTCCGCTATCGGAGGCATTGAACGATCGCAAGCCTCAATTAATAACATGACATTGTAAAACTCGAATACTGTGTCAGTAACAAGTAATTATTTGTAACTAATTTGTCGACAAACCACAGGCTCCTACGGGCTTATTTGCAGACTCTGCTCGCCTCGGTTCCGCAGGTTGCTTAGCTTCGAATTGACACTGTTAAAGTAACGATGTTAAAGTAAAGCTTATTCTTGGCAAGCAGATAAGTTTTCGATTTCCCAATCTTCAGGAGTAGAAATGGCTTCGCTGGAAGACCCGGTCGACCACCTCGCCTCGGTGCAGATGAACGCGGAATTGCGGCACGCGCAACTCGAAATGTTGAGCGCGCAGTGCGCCACCGATCGCCTCCGCTTGCGCTATTCGGCGGACGATCTGGCGCGGCACGCGCAACGCGACATTCTGCGCAAGGCCTGGTCGTCGGCCAACGCACTATTCGATTACTACAACTCGATTCTCGAAGCAAGATTCCGGATCGCCACGCGCTCGAGAAATCAGCCGACTTGACAATCGAGGAAGCCAGGGTACTCGATGCCAGCGATCGACTGGCGCGCTATCTGCACGAACAGTGCGAGCACTTTCGCCTGATCGGCCAGTCGCTGGAACAAGCCCATCAAGACGCGCTGGCGCCGTTTTTCTCTTCGGAATTGCTGACCCGGGCAAGAGTCGTTGTTCTGGATCGCGAACACCTTCCGAAGCCGCCGCTCGATGCCGAAGCGAAAGCCATGGGCATTGCGGGACTTTCGGATTTTCCGCATCCGTCTTCGGCGACCTTCGGGGACGTCGTGGTTTTTTACGACGAAATCAACTGCCGGCGTCTGTTTCATGCTCTCGTGCACGCGGTACAGTTTCAAGTCCTCGGCCTGGGACCTTACGCCGAGCGTTTTGTGCGCGGCTTTCTGCGAGCGCGTGCGCACGCGACCGTGCCGCTTGAAGTGCATGCGGCGATGCTCGAAACGGCATTCGCCGAACATGCGCAGCCGTTTTCAGTGGAAGAAAAAGTCCGGCTCTGGATGAATCAGGGACGGTATTAGGCCAAAATCCGGCCGAAGTACTTCTCTGGTTATTTAAGTTGCCACGGACCGGGAGGTGTCTGATCGAGGTCCCTCGATCAATCGTCCTTCTGAGTGCGTCGGCAGGCGCGAGCGGCGGTAAGTCGCAAGCCTTCCCCTGGGCCGCCGTTCGCGCTTTTTGAATCGCTCTTTTTAATAGCGCGGATTAATCGCCGGTCGGCTCAACCGCAGCAAGCTCTTCCACATCGGCGCGAGTGTGAATCTTCGCGCTCGTCACCATAATCACCGAAACCACAATCACCGCGCTGCCCGTCAGGATGTAGCGGTCAATCCGCTCGTGCAGAACAAGCCAGCCTAAAAATACCGCCACCACCGGATTCACATACGAGTAAGTCGAAACCTTCGACGTAGGTACGTGCTGTAGCAACCAGATGTATGCGGTGTACCCGATCCACGAGCCGCACACTACCAGATATAAGATCGCGCCCAGTCCGCGCGCAGTCCACACGGGATGAGAATTGCGCTCGACGGTTAGCGCAAACACCAGATTGGCAAATCCCGCAAACACGATTTGCCAGGCCGTAGTACTGAATGGGTCGCCCGCGGCAGTCTTCCATTTCTTTGACAGCACCGAACCGAGCGCCCAGCTGAAAGATCCGCCTTGCAGCCCAAGCGACCACCAAAACTCGCGCCGGCCAAACGAAGTGGGATGAATTAAAGTCGGCCAGATAAGAACGAGTACGCCGAAAATCCCAATGACCAGACCAATCTTGCCGCGCCGCGAGATGTGGTGATCGCCCAGCAACAGGCTGTCCAGCACCAGGAACCAAAGCGGCGTGACCGAGACCAGGAGCGCCGCTACTCCGGTGGGCACGATCAACTCGGCATACGAAAGCGTGAGATTGCCGCCCATCAGCAGCAGAATGCCGACCACCGCCAGATGGAAAAGATGGCGTGCCGAAAAACGAATCTGGCGACCCTTCGCGGCGCAATAAGCGAGCATGACGAGCCCCGCAACTAGAAAGCGGGTCGCGCACATATACGCGGGCGGAATTTGCTCCACCGCAAAGCTGATCCCAAGATAGGTTGAGCCCCAGAACAGATACACCAGGCCGAACGCCAGGATGATCTTCCATTGGCTCGGCGACGAGACAGTCATAGGAGATGGAGTTGCAGCGGGGAACGATCAGAATACCAGAGCTAGGAATCGATGGAGTGGAATGGAATGAGCGCTACTTCACCGGGAATGCGCGTTGCTCTCAATTGCCCCGCTGGCTGTCCGGCGGGCGTCCTCGCCCGCCGCGCAGAGAGCTAAGAAAATGCCAAGACAACTCTAGTCTTCATGCTGGTGCTGCCGATCCACCGACCAGATCTGCGCCTCATCCTTCTCCAGCGGATACACATGCACCATCCAGTTGAAGATCACGGGATGGAACGTGCCGCCGGCAGCATCGCAATCGGCTTGCGCGGTAATCGAGCCATGCAGCCCGAACTTTGCATTCTTTACCAGCGCTTCGTCTTTGTGTCCTGCGGGCGGAGCGCAGTAATTCACATGCTCATGCCACTGCGCAATACTGAGTGGGATGCGCTGGTTGAGATCGTCTTCCGTGAAGCGCTTGGGAGCGGTGTACATCACGCCGACCAGCCGGTAGCCATCGCCTTCTTTTTCATACAGCAGCGACGTGGGATTGTCGGGATCGAAATGCCAGGCAGCCGCAAACGCATTGCGGTAATTCGTAAAGTGATACTGCTTCTGCGGAATCTCGGGGTGGAAGATATGGAAATTATCCTTCAGCGCGGTGTGATAGTCCTTATATTTTTCCATCACCGCGCGCGCCGCCACCACCACCTTTTCCGCGCGCTCCGAATCGCCCGGCTGCACGGGGCGAATCGCCGTCATCTTCATGTGCGGCCCCATGTCCATGTGATGGCCCTCCATCGAGTGCATGGCGCCCATTTCGTCGCCCTCTGAATTCTGGCCCGACATTTTCGACATGTCGTGGCCGGACATGCCCATGCCCTTCATGTCGTGCATGTCACCGGATGAGCTTGGAGCCGCGCTTTGCGACGATTGCTGCCCAAGCGCAAGTGAAGAAATAAGGCACACACAAAGCACGACCAGCAAATGTTTCACGGCAATCTCCCCACGTTTCCATGATGTTAACACCCCAAAAGAGCAGGAGTTTCGGTGCGAGGCAACGGTGGGAATTACATCAGTAACATGGAGGGACAGGCGCCCGGCCCGTGCGTGCTCATCTTACGAGGAACCCTCTAAGCAGCCGACCACATGCCCATTTGCGAAAGCACCTTGGTCGCCGCCTCCGCGCCCGAGCGGACGCAATCCGGCACGCCGATGCCGGAGAAACCATTCCCCGCCAGGGCAAGCCCGGGCAGTTTCTCGCAGAGTGATTGAATGCGCCCGAGTCGATCAAGGTGGCCGACCGAATACTGCGCCATGGCCGCCTTCCACTTATAGACGCGAGCGAAAAGAGGCTGAGCGTCGAGGCCAATAATCTGTCGAAGTTCGCCCCGCAAGATCTCGAGAATTTGTTCCTCCGAAGACGCGAGAATCTCTTCGTCGCGCGCGCCCCCGAGAAAACACCGAACTAGCGCGCGATTGGCCGGGGCGCGGTGAGGAAACTTGTTATGCACGAACGTCGCCGCCAGCATACGGTGTCCGGCACTGCGCGGAACCAGAAACCCAAAACCGGGAGGCAGCGAACGCCGCACCGCCTCGTCATAGCCCAGCGTCACAGTAACCGAAGAACTGTAATTGATCTCCGCAAGCTCGCGCGCAAGCCCCGCATCGACAGCCTCAAGCACCGCTGCCGCAGCATGAGCAGGCGCGGCAATGATCACCGCATCAAACTGATCGCTCTGATATCCCGCCGAAACCGTCCAACCGTCATCTTGCGGCAATACCGATTGCACGATAGAAGACGTGCGCACAGCGGCCGGATCGAGTCGCGCCACCAGCGCGTCCACCATCTGCTGCATTCCGTCTTTCAGCGAAGTAAACAGCGGACGCGCCGGGCCTTTTGCGGCCGCGCCCATTTTCTTTCGCGAAGTCAGCATGGCGCGGCCCAGGCTTCCGTGCTCCGCCTCCATCGCAGCAAAGCGCGGCAGCACAGCCCGCACGCTAAGCTGCGAAGCCTCGCCTCCATACACGCCGGAGAGCAGCGGATCGGCCAGCAAATCCACCATCTCCAACCCGTAATGCCGCTCCACCATTTGCGCAACCGTCTCGTCGCCCGCCGCCTTGTGCGGCGGATGAAACCATTCGGCAGCCATCCTCATTTTCGTCCCTAGCGAAAACAGCGGCGACATCACCGTCGGCAAAATTTTTGTCGGCACCATGAACATGAGCCCGTCCGGCATAACGACGAGCCGGTCGCGGCCATTCTTGCGGACAACAATATAAGTCTTGCGATCGGCGTCGTTCGACCCAATCAGCTGATCGCCGAGCCCAAGCTTGCGGCAAAGGTCAGCGGCCCACGGCTTTTCGCTGATAAAGGAATCAGGCCCCGCTTCCACCAGGCAGCCATCGACGTGGTCGGTAACCAGAACGCCCCCCAGTCGGGGCGCAGCTTCGAACAGCACATACTCGATCGGTGTACCGGCCTGCCGTTTCTCTTCCAGCGTGAAGGCAGCCGAGAGGCCGGAGATTCCGCCGCCGATGATGGCGATACGCGTCATAAAAGCAGTTGTCAGTTCTCAGTTGTCAGTTCTGAGCTTCTAGCCGCGAACTCTGCGACCCTGCTTCGCACAAGTTCCGCCAGCGCCATAGTCAATGTCTTCGAACCGTTCAGCGACTCGGCTCGCCATAGGCGCATGCCTTCTTTTTCCGCAAACTGCTTGAAAAAGATGTCGATGTCATAGAGCACTTCCACGTGATCGCACAAAAATCCAACCGGTTGCAGAAATATACCGCGATGGCCTTTAGCCTTCAGCCCCAGAATTGTCTCTTCCACCGTCGGCCCAATCCACGCTCCCCCGGACATGCCCTGACTCTGAAATGCAAATGTCCAGTCGGAATCGGCCAAGCCCGCCTCTTTCGCCACCAGCGCCGCCGTTTCTTTCGACTGCTTTTCGTAAGGATCGCCATCAGCTGATCGTCCGCGACGGAACACTGTGCGCGGTGAATATGACGGGAAGCTTTGCTCCGTGCTCCGCGTTCGCTTTTTCCCATCCGGCACGAAGATTTTCCGCAAACGCCCTGGCCAGCAAAGGCTGGTCGTGCCATTCGTCGACGAAGTCAAGAGTAAAAGCCGCAGCCGCGTTTTCACCGGTAACAGCTCCGCGGTATAGCCCAACGCTGGTCCGAGAGTTCTGCGGCGCCAGGCAGATGCCGATCACGCGCTCGAAATTGTGCGCCGCAATCGCTTTCACAGCATCGGCAATGAATGGCCTCCAGTTCCGCATTCCCACGAACACCGGCAAGCCAAGCAATTGCGAAAGCTGATCGCTCTGTAGAAGAGTCCAACAAGCGAGCGGCGAAAATCCAATCAGCGAATAGCGATGCCGAATTTCTTCGATCACCTTCGGTGGCAGCGCCCGGCCGCCGGTAACGTAGCCCAGAAATTCCGGAATCTGATCCGGATTTTCCGGGCTGCCGTGAGCCAGAAGAAGCACGGCGGTTCTTGCCGACGAGCCAATCTCCGATTTTGCGGGTAAAAAGGAAGCGATCCGATTCGCGCAGTAACAAGCTCCGGCAAGGCCCAACGGACACGACGTCATTTCCTAAGCTCCGACCCCGACTCTAGACCAGACCCCTTGAACTCCGCCGAACTCTCGCGCACAAATTCGCAGAGCGCCCTAACGTTCTCCACCGGTGTCTCCGGCAAAATTCCATGTCCAAGATTAAAAATGTGTCCGGCACGCCCGCCAGCCTGGCGCAAAACATTCTCAGCGCGCGCCTTCAACTCCTTCCACTCCGCGAAAAGCAGAACTGGATCAAGATTTCCCTGCGCCGCCCCCCGGTAGCCCAGCGCCTTCCATCCCTCATCCAGCGGAATGCGCCAGTCGAGCCCAATCACTTCCGCGCCAGTTTCCTGCATCGACGGCAACAGCGTTGCGCTGTCCGTTCCAAAATAAATAATGGGCACGCCGGTTTTCTGGAGCCGTCGTACAAGCGCAGTAGCGTGCGGCAGCACGTACCGCCGATAATCTTCCACGCTCAGGCAACCCACCCAGCTATCGAATATCTGAATTGTGTCGGCTCCCGCCCGCACCTGATCGGCCGAGTACTCGGCGGTGACCGCAACCAGCTTCGTCATCAACTCGTTCCAGGCGCCCGGCGCGGAATACATCATCTTCTTCGTGTGAATGTAATTGCGCGAACCACCACCCTCAATCATGTAGCTCGCCAGCGTAAAGGGCGCGCCACAAAAGCCGATGACAGGCAGCCGGTCTCCGAAATGTTTACACACCAGCTTGATCCCCTCGGAAACATAGCCCAGGTCAGCGGCGCGATCGGTGCGCAGCCGCGCGATGTCTTCTGCGCTGCGGACAGGCTTTTCGATCTTCGGTCCTTCGCCGGCCGCAAAGTGAAAGGGCAAGCCCATCACCTCAAGCGGCAAAAGAAGATCGGCAAAAATAATGGCCGCATCCACTTGCAAGATTTCCGCGGCTTCGATGGTGACCTGAGCCGCAACCTCCGGCTTCTTGCAGATCTCGATCAGCGAATATTGTTTGCGAATGGCGCGGTACTCCGCCATGTAACGCCCGGCCTGGCGCATGAGCCAGATGGGCGTGCGTTTCGTAGGCTGAGCCTTGGCGGCGCGGACAAAAAGAGAGTTGGGAGCGGACATGAACCTTCCAATTTAGCATTTTCGAGCGCGTCACAGCCCCACAGGCGCTCGACCGAACCACTTCATTGTCGCGTCCAGCTCAAACTTTCGCCTGTGATGGCCGTCACTAATTAAAAAGACGGCCGCACGCGCAGGTATAATTGGCCGCACTTCATCCGAACGGGAGACACATGCGAACCTGGGCCGCCATCACGCTGATTTTTACGCTGATCATTCCATCTTTGTCCTACGCCGCCGACGACGCGCCGCTCGCCGGCTACTCTCCGCGCAGCAGCCAGACCGAGCGCGAGTGGGAAACCAGGTTCCGCGCCCTCCCCGACCCCGCCAATCTGCGCGGCTATATGCAGCATCTGTCGGCGCGCCCTCATCACGTAGGCTCGCCCTACGACAAAGAAAATGCCGAGTGGATCCTCGCGCGCTTTAAAGAGTGGGGCCTCGACGCTCACATCGAGACGTTCGACGTGCTTTTCCCGACGCCGAAAGTTCGCGTAGTCGAAATGGTCGCGCCCACCAAGTTCACCGCGAAGCTCGAAGAGCCGGCGCTCGCCATCGACCCAACGTCGAATCAGAAATCCGAGCAGCTGCCGACCTACAATGCCTACTCGATCGACGGCGACGTAACCGCGCCGCTGGTTTTCGTGAACTACGGTCTCCCCGAGGACTACGAAAAGCTGGACCGGTTAGGCGTTTCCGTGAAAGGCGCGATTGTGATCGCGAAGTACTACCACTCGTGGCGCGGCATAAAACCGAAAGTAGCCGCCGAGCATGGCGCGATTGGATGCCTCATCTACTCCGAGCCAAAAGACGACGGCTACTCGGTCGACAACGTCTTTCCGGAGGGCCCAATGCGCAGCCCTGACGGAGTGCAGCGCGGCAGCGTGATGGACTTCGCTGCGTCGAATCCCGGCGATCCACTGACGCCGGGCTGGGGCGCAACCAAAGATGCCAAACGTCTGCCCATCAAGGAAGCAAAAAGCATCACTAAAATTCCCGTTATGCCGATTTCCTACGGCGATGCGCAGCCGCTGCTGGCCGCCCTCGCCGGACCGATGGCACCCGAAGAATGGCGCGGCTCTCTGCCGATTCCCTATCACGTTGGACCGGGTCCGGCCAAAGTTCACTTGAAGGTCGAGTTCAACTGGGACATCAAACCGGTCAACGACGTAATCGCAAAAATTCCCGGCAGCGTCGCGCCCGAGGAATGGATCGTCCGCGGCAATCACCACGATGCCTGGGTCAACGGCGCGGAGGATCCGATCTCCGGCCAGTCTTCCCTGCTCGAAGAAGCGCGCGCCCTAGGCCTGCTGGTAAAGCAAGGCTGGAAGCCGCGGCGCACCATCATCTACTGTGCCTGGGATGGCGAAGAACCCATGCTGCTCGGTTCCACCGAATGGGCCGAAGAGCACGCCGACGAATTGCGGGCGCACGCGGCCGTCTACATCAACACCGACGGCAACGATCGCGGCCTGCTTCAGATGGGAGGCTCGCACAGCCTCGAACAGTTCGTCAACGGCGTGGCGCGCGACATCGAAGATCCCGAAGTCCACATGTCGGTGTGGAAGCGCGACCAGCTCAGCAAGATTGCTGAAGCCAAGTCGCCTGAAGACCGTCAGGAATTGCGCCAGCGCGCCGACCTGCGAATCAGCGCCCTCGGCTCCGGAACCGACTTCACCGCATTTCTCGATCACCTCGGCATTGCCACGCTGGACCTTGGTTATGCAGGAGAGGACGAGCAGGGAATCTATCATTCCATCTACGACGACTTTTACTGGTACACGCATTTTTCGGATCGCGATTTCGTTTACGGGCGCGCCCTCGCGCAAACCGTCGGCACGTCCGTGATACGTCTGGCGGATGCCGAAGTACTGCCCTTCGACTTCGTCAATTTCGCCGACACTGTCGACACCTATCGGAAGGATCTCGAGAAGCTGCTCTCCACGAAGCAGGATGAGATTCGAGAGCGGAATCAGGAACTCGAAGACGGAGTTTTTGCCGCCATCAACGATCCGCGGCGGCCCACGGTGGCTCCAGCCGAAAGAAGAAGTTCCTCCGCACCTGAATTTCGCGCCGCTCGAAAACGCAGTCGAGTCGCTGACGCGAAGCGCGAAACACTATCATCAGGCACTGGCAAAAAAACAGGCCGCGCTCGACGACACGGCGATGTCCTCAACGCTCACAACCCTGAACCACGAACTGATCGAAAGCGAGCGGCGCCTCACAAATTCCGAAGGATTGCCGCGCCGCCCTTGGTACAAGCATCTGCTGTACGCTCCCGGTGTGTATTCGGGTTACGGCGCGAAGACAATTCCCGGAGTGCGCGAAGGAATCGAACTAAAAAAATACGCCGAGGCGGATCAGGAAATTGTGCGCGTCTCCAAAGCTCTGGAAGACGAAGCAGCGCTGATCGAATCAGCCGCGCAAACACTGGACGGCGCAAAATAGCCGGCGGCACGGAGTTGTCAGCACGATCGCGCGAGGTTTACCTGATGGCTGACGGCTGGTGGCTGACGGTTACTACAGGGCGCCTAACTCCCCACTCTTAACAAACTCGCTGCCTTTTCTCTCGGGCCCAAGTCCAACGACGATCGCAAGCAGAGTAATAACCGCGATCTCAAAACCAGCCAAGCGCCCAGGAATACCCCCACCGGTCCCGCAGCGCGTATTCGATCTTATTCACCGGCGAAGCCACAAAATTTCCCAGCTGATACGCGAGCCCGGGAATCAATCCCCGCACAGCCGGCGGCGACAACTCATTCAAATGCGCCGGAATAATTCCCCACGCTCCCTGCACCCCCACCTGAATCACAAACGCTCCCATCGCCAGCGCGACCAGCGTGCTCCCAAAAGCCCACAGCGGAATCACGCACAACGCCACCACGGTCGCCAGCACCAGCGTCCGTCTCCGCCCCAGCCGCTCCGAGAGCCGTCCGAAGGTAAACGCTCCCACCAGCGCGCCCACGTTGTAGAAGATGGCGACGTTGGCCACCGTCGAGGTCGTAAATCCGTGCGACTCCAAAAAATGCGGATACAGATCCTGCGTCCCGTGCGACAAAAAATTCATGAGCGCCATGAGCCCGATCATGTAGAGAAACAACGGCCAATTCGCGGCCGCAGCTTTCGCAATCGATTTAAACTCCGGCACGCGGTGCTGCTCCCAGGCCTCCGACTCTTTCACCTTCCACCGGATGTAGAACGCCAGCAACGCCGGCACTCCGCCGGCCCAGAACATCGCGCGCCATCCCCAGAGCGGCAGCACACTCTTCGTCGCGATCGCCGCCAGAATGTAGCCGCACGAATATCCCGATTGCACAATTCCAGAAATCAGCCCGCGCCGCTTCGGCGGAATACTCTCCATCGCCAGCGACGACCCAAGTCCCCACTCGCCTCCCATGCCAATGCCGTAGATTGTGCGCAGCACAAGAAAGACCGTGTAATTTGGCGAGAACCCGCAGAGCAACTCGACCACGGAGAAGAAGACGACGTTCGCCATGAGCGGGCCGCGACGCCCGTAACGGTCGGCGAGCATTCCAAAGATGACCGCGCCCACGGGCCGCATCGCCAGCGTCCAAGCAGTAGTGGCGATGATGGCCGCAACTGGCACGCGAAACTGCGCCGCCAGTGTGTTGATGAGAAAAATGACGACGAAGAAATCGAACGCATCCAGCGTCCACCCAAAAAAGGCGGCGCTGCACGCATGCCACTGCTCGGAGTTGAGGAAGGGTTCTGAAGCGCGGGCGGTCAAGGGGCCTCCGGCGAATGGGCGTTGATAAATCAACGCATTCTAGCGGAACCACCCTGCTTTATGGCAATCCCAAACTGCCATACGACCGCGGATAAGTGACGATCCCCCACGGCAGTTTGAACCCGTCGATGGTCGTGAGAGGTTTGTATGAATTGGCATCGATCACCACCACATTCCCGGACCGCCCGCACGCCAGCAGAATCTTCGAATCATCCGGCGTAAACGTAAAATGCCAGCATCTCTGCCCGGTAGGCACTTCTGCGAGAAGGGCGAGAGAATCGGCCGAAAAAACCTGGAGCTTGCGTGCCATCGCCGCGGAAACAAAAATGCGTTTCCCCACGCGGTCGAATGAAACCCCATACGGCTTCGCTCCCGTCGGCACGGCTTTGATCACATTGAGCTTCGAATCCAGTTTCACCAAAGTTCCCGACGACTCCATCGTCACCGCATAAGCGCTCCCATCGGGAGAAACTTTCACGCCACGCGGCCGGATTCCATAGGCCTTCAGATCGATATCGCGAACGTGCTTACCGGTGCCCTCGTCAAAGACTCCGAGCGTATCCTGCGACTCGTTCGCCACTAGCATCTGCTTTCCGTCACGCGAAAATTCGATGCCTTCCGTCTCCTGCCCGGCAGTCGCAACCGGGCCTGGAGTCCAATCTCCCACGTGGAACGATGCAATCTGCGCGGGTGGACCGTTGTCGTCGTCTTTATCGTTATCTTTGCTCGTGGCTTTGCCTGCCTCGCCTTTCGGCGCTGCTTTAGCCGCTCCCTTCCCAGTTGGTTCGGTCGCAGGTGGTGGCCCTCCCTGCGAACTGGGCTCATAGGTGGCAAATAGTCGGGTTCCTGAAGGATCGATCTTTATAAACTCCGGATTGTCTCCAATCCGAATTCGTTTCACCAATTCGAGCTGTGGCGTACTGAAGATTGCAATATCGCTCGTATCCTTGTTCGACGTAATCACATACTTTCCGTCGAAGGTGATGGCAAGTCCCCTTGGCTCGATGCCGCTCGGCTGGACCCTGCGAACCACCTTCATCGTGCTCAGATTAATCTCGCTCACCCCGCCCTCTTCTTCGCTGACATAGGCGACCTCATCTGTAGCCGCCGCAAGGTGCATCCAGGGAAGCATCGCTGCTCCGGCGGCGAGAACGATGACCGCCAATAAAATCGCAGATATTCTCGAGATCATCCTTCCACCTCATCGTATTGGTTTGATGAATACTCTAAACGCTTCCCGGTTCAGGAGGCGAGTTCAGCGCAAAAGTTTGCGCGTAGTCATTTGATCTAATGTCAGAAAGTAGTGGTGAGCCGCAACCCGAAGCTGCGCGACGGTCCGATGGCGTTGCCCGAGAACAGTCCGCCAAAATCGATCACGTTCAAGACATTGCTGAGATTCTGCCCATCGACCTGAAAACGCATTTTCATCCGGTCCGATTTATAAATATCCGCGCCCGCCGACGCATTGACCTGAAACGCCGGAAGGATGCGCCCGCGATCGAAGTTCAGGCGGTCGATGACAGCCTGTCCGTAGGTGTCGGCGGGTCCGCCCGGTGTATAGATGCATTGCGGGAGTGGATCGCACTGAAACTCGAAAGGGAGCCCGGTGTCATATTGAACTCCGCCGGCAATCCAAAAACGAGGCGTAATCTCATATCGAAGCCGCCCGCGCAAAGTGTGACGCTGATCCTGTGAATCGGGGAAATGACCCGTGCCAGCTTCAACATTCTGCACGTCATCCCCAAGAAACAATCCGCCCGTCACCGGGTACCAGACGTTGCCCACCATGTAGGAGTAGCTGGCGAAACCGGAAAACCGCCGCCATTCTGGCAACTCGACCTTGGCCTCGGCGCCATAGATCACAGACTTTCGGAAAGCAATCGGAAAACTGATCGCCGTGTTTTGAATCTGGTCGTCGTCCGCATAGTTGTTCACGTACCGCCGGTAGCAATTTCCGTTGACGCGCAGTTTTCCGGCAATGCCTTTCGTCATTCCGACTTCGTAGTAGTTGCCCTCCGAAGGCTGCACCGGCAAACGCAGAAAGTCGTTCGGGTTAAGCGAATCGATCGCCGTAGAACTCGACAGCAGAATATTTTCAAACGACGGCGTTTGAAAGACACGGTCATACGAGAAATGCACCAGCATGTCCGAAGAGGGAAAGTAACGCGAAACCGCCAACCGAGGCTGCACGCCATTCCGGTTTACAAGCAGCTGGTAGTGGTCCCACCGCAGGCCGGCGCTCACCGTCCATCGTCCGAGTCGAATGCGGTCCTGCACAAACGCTGACTGCTCAAGATCAGGCCGATTCGCCGCAAACGAAAAAGTCGGCGGAGTGCTGGGATCGAACTGCGAAGGATCGGTAATCGCGTAGTTGAAGTTTTCATTCAGCGTAGCGTTGTCGATTTCGAGGCCGGCCTTCCACTCATGCCGCCCGCGATCCACGCTGATCGTGCCGCGCACGTATCCCTCGCGAAACCAGTTGTTCTGGAAAACTTCAATCGGCGTCGCATAATTATTCGAATTGAAGTTGATTTGATTGTCCCGCACCATGGCGTGAACGTCCGCGACCACGTTCGATGAAAACGTGTGCTCATACGAGGCGATGCCCATCGTCTCAATATTGCTCGCCGTTTCCAGTTGCGAACCCAGCGGCAGCGACGGATCGAGCGTGTCCAGGTGCGGCGCCTCCTGCACCTGCTCGTTCGGCAGTTCGTACCGCGCAAATTCGTGGCGCACGATCAGATTCAGCCGGTCTTGCGGCGTGAGGTCGCGCTCATAGTGCGCGGAAAAGTCCCCCAGCGTACCCGCATTCGTGAAATTTTGCGGCACCACGGGATTCAAGTAATGGTCGCTCATGCTGCCGCTCGCGCTAGCCCCAAAAGCGTTCTTGCCCCAAACATACTGAGCCTGCGCGAACGCGCCCGCCGAATCGAAACTGCCGCCCGAAAGCGCCACCTCGCCGTGGAATCCCGGCTGCACATCCCGGAGCGTGTTCACTTCAACCACGCCTCCCATCTTCCGTCCGTACTCGGCCGGAATTCCAGCTGTATAGACACTGACCGACTGCACATCATCCGCCTCCAGCTCCGGACCAAAGCCGGGAGAACGGTTGTCGGTCAGCGGAATTCCATCCACCACAAATTGCGTTTGATACTCGGAACCCCGCGGATGCAGCACCGCATTGCCCTCATACAGCCAGCCCGGCTGATCGTTAACCAGATCCTGCATCGATCGCCCCGGCACCGACGTGACCCGGTTCCGAATTTCATCGGCTCCGATCTGGCTCACATCGCCCGCCTGCTCGGGATTCACCAGCGTATTCCCGGCATTGACACTCACCACTTCGCCCGGCGTCCAAACCTTCAACTGAAATTTGTATTCCGTCGGCACCGTGGAACGAACGTTGACCGTTTCCCGCACCTCGGCAAAACCGGGCTGATGAATTTCGATGTCGTAAATACCGTAGGGAAGCCGCTGCGCGATCAGATTGCCTTCGTCATCCGTGTTAAGCGTATTGCGATATTCATTGGCTTCGCAGACGATCCGAACCGGGGTTCGAACCCCGAGTCCGGCCGGATCAGTGATTTTGAGCCGCAGCTCGCCGTGATTGGCTTGCCCGAAAGCCAGCAAAGGCAGGACAAGGAAAGGCAACCCCCGTGCCAGGCAGGCGATTGCGACCTTCCTCGTCATGATCATCAGACTCACGATCATCCAAGTCACGACCATCCAAGTCATGATGACCACCAAACTCTCCGCGAGGCGCAACGCAATTTTTGTACAAGGGCACCCCTTTACCGGCGCCGCAAGTCCCATGCTACCAATTGCCCCTTCAGGGCTGGAGTCAATTTGCTCCCTTTTACGCAGCCTCTTACACCGCAGTAACATACAGATATGTCGATCGCCGGTAGTGTCGTAGCCACCACCCCAAAGTCCATACACCAAAGACGAACCTCCAAAACCCTCTCTGCAATTGACTTCCCGCGCGTTTCGCGGGAAACTCGCGTGTATAGCCTGTCAGGAAAGTAGCGTCATTCAGGCTGCAGGAACAGCCCATGCTCCCGCACCCTACGTCAAGGTCCGCGCCGGGCGCCAACGCTCCTCCTCCTCCGCTGCCGCTGCCCGATCTCGCTCTGCTGCTTGAGCAGCATGTCGTAGCCGGATTTCCGCCCGACCTCGCCCTCGATCTCGTTCTCAACGAACTGGTAGCCCGCGCTGCCGATGCCACGCGTGCCAGCGCCGCCGCTCTCGCCCTACTGCGCGGAAAGTTAATGGTTTGCCGCGCCGCCACCGGACTCCACGCTCCCGATCTCGGCGTCCCTCTCGACACGCGCGACGGTCTCTCCGGAGCCTGCGCGCGTTCCCGCGCGCCGCAAGTTTCTGACGACACCGAATCCGATTCGCGCGTTGATCCAGCCATCTCCCGCCGCCTGGGTATCCGCTCCATGCTGGTCGTGCCGGTGTTCGCCTATAAAAAAACGGCGACCGACCGCAACCCGCCGCTAACCGGCGTGCTGGAAGTTTTCTCTCCCCTTCCCAACACTTTCACCGAGCAAGCGCAAATTCTGCTGGCCGATTTTGCCGACGAGTGCGCCCGCATTCATAACATGGCCACTCAGCTGCAATCGCGGCCGCGCGCTGAGATTGTTTCCCCCGACGACGATCTGATTTTGTCCGACAAAGATACGGCGGCGGACAAGTCGGGAATGAACAGCCTGATAACGGCCGACGCAGGAGTGAACACGCAAGGGATGGACGAAGCGACCGTTCAAGCCGTCCAGTCCGGTGCCGACGTCCGCCCACTGTTGATCGACAAAGAGTTGGCCGCTCAGGTTACGGAGCCGGAGGTTCTCCTGTCTTCCGAGCCAGTTCCCGCGCTCGATCACAGGCTGCGCATCGCGCCACCGCGCCAGCCCTATGAAATCTGGACGTTAATACTGGGCGGCCTGGTAATTCTCGCCGCCGCCGCCTTCAGCTTCATGATCGGATCGCGCATCGGATGGCTCCACTCGCAACAGCCGGCGGCGGCGATCACGTCACAACCGGCTCCAAGTAGCGACGCCGCGCAACCCGCGTCGCCGCCCACCGGAGCAACGGCAAAATCATCCACACACGGCAAGCACTCTGAAAGAGACTCCGCAAGCAAGTCCGCGCAGCCGCAAAATAAAGAAGTGTCAAAATCAAAGCCGCATGACAATGCACCGGGCGCAGCCGACGAACTCGTCGTCTTTAACAATGGAAAAGTTGTCTTCCGCATGCAGCCCTCGATCGCAAAAGGCCGGAAGCCATCAGCCACCGATCGCGCATCTGCCCAACCCGCATCCAGCGCTCCGCCCGGCTCGATCTGGCTGGCGCCGGCAGAAGCCGAGAGCCGTCTCGTCACCCGCACCGAGCCTCAATATCCCGCCGACGCCCTGGCCGCGCACCGCTCCGGCAACGTCACCCTGGAAGTCCAAGTCGCCGAAGACGGAACAGTCTCCTCGGTAAACACGCTCAGCGGAGACCCTCTGCTGGCCGCCGCGGCCGCACAGGCAGTCCGCAACTGGCGCTATCAGCCCTACCGCGCCAACGACCGCCCATCCCAATTCCAGACCGACGTCACGCTGACCTTCTCGCTTCCGAACTAACTCTCGTTGAAACGAACGCGCCGAAAATAGACATCGCGATACAGGAGGCCGCGATACAGATTTCACTTCTGCAATCTGACATCTGCAATCTGCAATTTGTTCTACGAGTACGCCAATTCTTTCGCCCGCTGCACCGCCTTCACCACCGCCTTAATCAGCGTCACCCGCAACTTCCCTTCTTCCAGTTCCAGAATCCCATCAATCGTGCATCCCGCGGGAGTCGTCACCGCGTCTTTCAGCAGCGCCGGATGATCGCCCGTCTCCAGCACGACCTTCGCGGCGCCCATGGTTGTCTGAGCCGCCAGCAGCGTAGCGATATCGCGCGGCAACCCAACCTTCACCCCCGCCTCCGCCAGCGATTCCAGAATGATGTAGATATAGGCCGGCCCGCTAGCCGAGAGCCCAGTCACAGCATCCATGTGTTTTTCATCGACGATCACCGTCCGCCCCACCGCCGCAAAAAACTTCGTCGCCATCTCCAGATGTTCTTTCTGCGCAAACTTCCCTTTGCACAGCGCCGTCATTCCCACACCTTGCGCGCAAGGAGTATTCGGCATCGCCCGCACCACCGCCACCTCTTTCTCCAGCCCACGCTCGATCATGTCAGTCGGAACCGAGGCCGCCACCGATATCAGCAACTGATCTCGCCGAACGTGCGCGCGAATCTCGCGCACCACATCCGCCACCACCTGCGGCTTCACGCAAAGAAAAACAATGTCGGCATTCCGCACCGCCTCCGAGTTGTCGGTTCCCGCGTGCACCTTCAACTTATCTTTCAACGCGCGAGCCCGCTCCGCATGAGCCACCGTGACCCAAGTCTCGCCAGCGGTCAGCAATCCATCGCGCAAAAACGATTGCACCAGGATCGATCCCATCTTCCCCGATCCCAAAATCGCAACCTTCTTGGCAGCATTTTTCACCATGGTTTCCTCCGTGCTCCTCCGTGTCCCCCGTGGTTATCGCTCTTAAGCAGATGGCAGGACAGAGTTCCAACCTTCGACCTCCGACCTCTAACCTCTGACCTTCTTCACCATTCCCACAATCTCCCGCCCAATCGGCAGCGATGCCGTAGCCGCGGGAGAAGGCACATTCAGCACATGCAAGAATCGTTCCCGCGCCACAAATCGAAAATCATCCACCAGCGTTCCATCCGCAGCCACAGCCTGCGCCCGCACACCCGAACCTCCCGGAGTCATATCTTCCATCCGCACCTCCGGCAGCAGCCGCCGGCACGACCTTACAAACAGCCGCTTCGACCACGACCGCCGCATCTCGCCCAACCCGTTTTTCCAGTGCAGCCGCGCCATCGCCCGGAAGCCCGAGTACCTCGCCACCTCCATAGTCTCTCCAAAGTCAAAATCCGTGCGCCGATATCCCTCGCGCCGAAATGCCAGCACCGCATTCGGACCCGCATCGACATTGCCATGAATCCGCCGCGTGAAATGCACCCCCAGAAATGGATACGCGGGATCCGGCACCGGATAAATCAGCGCCCGCACCAGCGACGCCCGCTCCGCCGCCAGATCGTAATACTCCCCGCGAAACGGAACCAGCATCATTCCCGGATCGTGCCCCGCCAGCAGTGCGACTCGATCGCTATACAGTCCCGCACAATTCACGACATATCGTGCAGCAAATTCTCCTGCCCGCGTGCGTACGACGACTTCGCCGCGCGCATTCCCGAACCCGACAACGCCAGCGCTACTCCTCACCTCCACACCGCGGCCCGCCGCAATCTCGGCATATTTGGCCGTCACCATCGCATAATCGGTGATTCCGGTTGAAGGCACCTTCAGCGCCCTCAGTCCGCCCACATGCGGCTCGATCTCGCGCATGGCAGCGCCATCCAGCAATTCAAGTCCGCGCAGCCCATTCGCCACTCCGCGCGTCCGCAAGTCGTCAAGCCGCGCGGCCTCGTCCGCATTTGTAGCCACAATCAGCTTCCCGCAAACTTCATGTGGAATCCCATGCCGTGCGCAGAATTCCACCATCTCCCGCGCCCCGGCGACGCACAGCTTAGCTTTTAGCGACCCAGCCTTGTAATAGACGCCGCTGTGAATGACTCCGCTATTGTGTCCAGTCTGGTGCCGAGCCAGCCCATCTTCTTTTTCCAGCACGACAATGCGCGCCGACGGAAATGCTTCCGCCGCCTGCATGGCAAACGACACCCCCACGATCCCGCCACCGACCACCGCAATGTCATAAGGAGAAGTGTTCATGTCGAAGTAAAAGTCTAACGTCTAACGCGATCCTTTGCGCCGGGGAGTCCCGTTAGGTGAAGCGCAAGCGACAAGAAGCGCGGACGAGAGTCCACGCTGATGGCCGCCGGATGACCAATCCAGTAGCCGCGAAGCGGCGCAAGAATGCAGCCCACGGCGCAAGCCGCGGGTGAGAAAGCCCCGTGACCCAAGCCCCGAAGGGGCGAAAGAAGGGTTACTCCAGCCTGGACCCTAATCGACGTTCAGCGTCACCACATCTCCATGTCCCGCCCCGCCAACCGCAGTCGCCAAAACCTGAATATTCGAATAAGACCCCACCGCAGTCGCGGTCTTAATATTCACAGTCGCCGATCCCGGTGATGCCGCCAGCGGCGACGTAGCTGTAACCGCCACCGAGGCCGGACTCGGCGTAACGGCTGGCGACGTATACAGTCCGTTCGCGTCAATCGTACCGTTTACGCTGCCGCCCGGCACAGCCCAAGTCACAGTCTGGCTGCTCCCATTGTTCACGACGGCCGAAAACTGCTGCTGCGTCGCGGACGCAGGCCAGGTATTCCCAGCTTCATCCGCATAAACATTCGCCGATCCCGGACTCACCGTCACCGTAATCGGCGGAGGGCCTTGCCCACCACCACCGCCGCCGAGGCCTCCGCAAGCCGCCAGCAATAACAGCCCAGCGAAGACCACTCCGCAACCCAATGCCAAGCCGCGCCGATCTTTTCTTTGCCCATTCTTCCTGCGACGATTTACTCTTTTTTTCCCACGCGACATTCCAGTCAGCAGAACGCCCGCCACCGGAATCGCCAAAGGCCAAGTCCACACGATCTCAATTCCGCCACTCTTCTCCGCGCCCGCAATGGAGCGTCCTCCCCGCGTCACTGAGCGCCGCCGATCCGACCCCGACCCACTGATCGGTCCCGTAGTCGAAATCGTTGCCGTCACGGCAGTCGTCCCCACCCCCGCCGCCAGCGACGCCGGATTAAAACTGCAACTAGTCAGCGCCGGCAAATTCGCGCAAGTAAATGTGACCGCGCCGGTAAACGTCCCTCCGCCCACCGGCGCCGCCGAAAAGCTATACGTCCCACTCTGTCCCGCCTCGACCGTCACCGTGTTGCTGCCCGTGTCGCTCCACGTGACGTCGGTGCCCACCGTCAAGCTGGCCGCCTGTGAGTGCGTCAGCGTCCCGTCGGTCCCCTGAATGCTGAAGTTGAAAGCCCCGGTACTCGCATTCCCCACCGTCACCGTGAACGCCGCGCCGTTAGCCGTCGGCACCAGCGGCGACGGACTCACCAAACACGTCCCCGGAGCCGCCCCCACGCAGCTCAAGTTCACGCTCGACCCGTATCCATGCAACGAAGTCAGCGTGCCACTCCAAAAAACATTCTGCCCCACAACCGTCGAACCGGGCGAAGCCGTCACCGTTAGCGCAAAATCCGCCATGACTCCCGAAACCGTCAGCTTGAACGTCTGCGTCTTGGCCGCCGGAGCGCCCGCCGCACTCGCCGCCAGTGTCACGGTTGTCGGCCCGCCCACCGGCGTTCCGCTTCCCGCCGTAACCGTAAGCGTCACCGTCACCGGATTCCCCAACGTAGGATTCACCGCACTCGATGGCGAGAACAAGCACGCCGCGCCCGACGGCAGCCCGCTAGGACAGTTCAGAGCGACCGTCCCTGAAAACGATCCCGAAGCCGTCACCTGAAACGTGCTGGCATTCGATGTTCCGCCCTGCACCACGGTAAGCGAATTCGGACTCGGCGCTGAAATATTAAAGTCCACGATATGCAGCGTCACCGCCGCATCGTGCGTAATCTTCAGCGAGTCCGTACCCACCGCATGCCCGTTAAAACTGTAATCGCCAATCGCGCCGCTCGCCGTCAAGGTGTAAGTTGCCGTCGGCGTCACCTGCGCTGGACTGAGATTGCAATTCGTAGGCGGCGTGCCGGTGCAACTCAAGTTGACCTTGCTCGCATATCCGTTGAGCGCCGTCAAAGTTCCGTTGAAGGTCGCAGTCTGCCCCGGAAAAATCGTCTGCGGAGTATTCGAAATCACATTCGTATAATCCGGCCCCAGCGCCAGCGTGTACTCCCAAATACCGCGCCCATAAGTTGAAACGCGCAGCTTCCTGGTCCCGCCCAGGCTGTACAACCGAATCGCCGTCACGGGCACATTCGGCAAGTATCCCGACGCGCCCGGCGCTGGCGCCGTGCCCACCTCCGTCCAGCTCCCGCTCGCAGTCGAACTCACAAATACCCCAACGTCCGTGCCCGCATAAACTACTTGCCCCACCGAATCCACCAGCAGCGCATTCACCGGCGCATTCGGCAGAGCGGTGCTTCCCGACCCCGACCAATCGCTCCAGGTCGCGCCCGCGTTCGTAGTCTTGAACACATGCGAGATCTTGAACCCCATAATCCCGACGTAAGCCGTAGCGCCCGTCTTGTCATTCGCATCCACCGACACCGACGACACCGTGTAATTCGAAGGATTAATCGCCCCCGTAACCTGCGTCATAGTCGCAATGCCGGCATTAGTCGTAACCCAAACCTCGCCGCCCGCCGGCGCAGTAGCGTTTGGCCCGGTGCCCTCAGTAGTCGCATACACAGTGGTCGACATGAAATCCGCCGTCGGCCCGCCCGCATCCATGCCGCTCACCAGATTGATCTCGTCTCCGGTGCAAGTATTCGATCCAAGCGTGTCAAAGTCCACGCTCAAAGCGTCGAACGAGCTAGGCGGCACAGTCGGCATTCCCCGCCACACACGGCAAGTTCCCACCAGCATTTCCGTCTGGTCCTGAGGATCAAGAATGTACGGCGTGTAATAAGCGCTGCCGTCGCCGCCCACTTCTTCGCTGCCCACCGTCAAAGAAAATTGCTCAGTTGTGCACCCGATTCCGTTGGCACACGCATAAATGTTGACGTAAGGATTCGCGGTGTACCACTCGGTCGGAGTCCACGCGCTGATCGCGCTATAACCGCCGTCGCCACCATTCACCGTAATCCACTGCGCACTCTGAGTAGCCGAACCGGTCCCCGCCGATCCATTTCCCTGCGTTCCACCAAGCACGGTGTTCTGATCGCTCGGATGAAGCGAAAACGAAACAAACTGCGTCAGCGACCCAATCGTCCCGCCCGCCACCGACGACGCATTCAAATTGTCGAAGCCATTCGCCATCCCGCAAGTTCCGCTGTCGAGCCGCGTCAGCCCATCCAGCGTCCGGTAAATCCCGCCATCGTTCCCGAAGTACATCACCACCTTGCCGCCCGCGGAAATAAAGTCCAGTCCATGCTCATCCGGATGCATTCCCGCAATAGTGCTGCACCCATACACATGCGTAAGGTTGATCCATTCATTAGGAAAATTCGGGTCGAGAGTCGAGCAGGCACTCGCTCCGCTGCTAAGCTGGCATTTGAAAAGATTTACCGCGCCCGCATAAATATCGGTCGCCTGCCCATCCGGCGTAGCCGCGAGATCGAGGTTGTAATAACCATCTTCGACGCCGCACCCGTTCCCGCCCGGATCACCGCAGTTCGCAATCCCCGCCTCATTAATTTGCGTCCAACTGCTTCCGCCATTCACCGACCGCCAGATCCCCTCATCCACCACATCCACGCCGCCTCCGTCGCTCACCAGGCTGACAAACCAGAAATACATTTCATTCCGCCCCGGCACAACGGCGAGTTGCCCGCGATAAATCGGACAAGACGACCCGCCCCCCGGAATCTGCGCCGGACAATTCGCCACACTCAGAGCCGCAGCATTCGGCTGACTGGCCAGACGAGTCCAATTCATCCCATTGGTCGATGAGTACACCCCGTGATAACGAATCGCCGCAAAAAACATCCCAGCCGCCGCGTTGTAAACCACGTCAGTCGCCGAAATCGAAGCCGGACTGATCGCCACCCCAGAGTCCTGTGGAATTTGAAATGCCCAGGTCTGTCCACTGTCAGTCGAGAGGTACAACCCGCGATCGGTCGAGCCCATAATGTCGCCGTCATCAAATCCCTGCGTAGTAGTGCCCGTGGCCGCCATCACGGTGCTAGTGGGCGCAGTGTCCCACGCAAACCTGGCGAATCCCAGCCCGGCAAAAGAGTTGGACCCGCCCGAAGGGATCAACGTCCAAGCAGCGCCGTGATTCGTCGAGCGCAAAACCCCCACCCCGTAATAACTGTCGATCGCATTGTTAGGCTCCCCCGTCCCCACCAGCACGACGCTGCCATCCGGCTTGACCGAAACCGCCCCATTCACCAGCGAAGCCTGCTGATCCGTCAGCGCACTCCAGGTCACGCTCGACGCGGGAGAGCTGGCCGCATTGGTCGACTTCCATACTCCTCCAGCCGCTCCCGCCGCGTAAACCGTGTTGCCGGTAGCATCCGAAGGATCGATCGCCACCGCCGTAACGCGTCCCGCCACCGCCCCATAACTATTCTGATCGGATATAAGCGGAGCCGGCCCCAAAGCAACCCAAGGCGTTGTTGCCCGAGGCGCTTCACCAACTGAAGGCTGCGCCGTTTGAGTCGATCCTCGCCGCGCCGCCGCGCGCATCGCCAGCTTCTGCCGAAGCGCCTGTAACCGCAAGGCCGCTGCCGACTGCCCCCGAGGCGCGCCTCGCCCTCGCATCATCCAGCGATCACGCAGATCGGGCCGCTCTTTATTCTTACCTTTCTCGTGAAGTGAATCGTCAGGCGACCACGGCTTCGATTCTTGACCGAAGGTACGAGGGGCGAGTATCACGAGGACAACAGCGAACAAGGGAAGGCACTGCATAAAAACGGGGAGGGGCCGAGAAGAGAAAGACAGCGCAAGACAGCGACTCATGACGCGGAGATCACCCTACGCGAACCTACTAAAAAAGTACCGCCCAGGAATGTGATCCGCGACGGATTCAGCGTCTACGAAAGTCCCCCCAACCGAAGTAGTCAGAACCGTAGCGCCGACGTCCCGCCCGCGCCAGCAGTGGAAGCCACAGCCGCGAGCGCAACCCGCATTTCCGCTATACTAGAGAGGCAATGTCCGTAATCAAAAACATCGGCGCCATCGCCCAGGGAATGATCATCACCGGTAAGGAGATGTTCCAGCCGACCATCGTCGAGAACTATCCCGACGGCCCCGGCCCGCTCAAAGGCGCGAAATTCCAGGAACGCTTCCGCGGCATGCACGTCCTCCAGCGCGACGAAAACGGCCTGGAAAAATGTGTGGCCTGTTTCCTCTGCGCCGCCTCCTGCCCGTCGAATTGCATCTACATCGAGGCCGCAGAGAACACCGCCGAGAAGCGCATCTCCGGCGCCGAGCGCTACGCCAAGGTCTACAACATCGATTACAATCGCTGCATCTTCTGCGGATACTGCGTAGAAGCCTGCCCCACCGACGCCATCACCCACGGCCACGGATTCGAGCTAGCGACCTTCAACGCCAGCAGCCTCGTTTACCGGAAAGAGCAGTTGTTGGCCATCGCTCCAGCCCACATGGGAGCAAACGCCGTATTCAACCGCGAAGAAGTCGGAATAGGCGAGCCGTCGGAAATGACCCAAGGCAGCTAAGCAACCCAAGGAGCTGAGCGAAAAGAGGCCACAAGACTTCCGATTTTGCCTCCGGGGTCCTCTGTGCCCCTCTGTGTACCCTGTGGTTAACGGTTTTCGCTCGCCGCGAGTTAGGAGTCGTTGGCCCTTGGTAAAGGCCTTTTCGATGCGAGCAAGCCGGAATATCAAGAAAATTCTGCAACAATATAGGTACAGTACGAATCGCGAAGAACTGACGACTGACGACTGACGACTGACGACTGACGACTGACGACCAATGCCAGACTTTCTCCAACTCGTGCGCGAGCGCGTCGTAGTTTACGACGGTGCCATGGGCACCAACATCCAGCTCCGCCAGCCCACGCTCGACGACTACTGGGGAAAAGAAAACTGCAGCGAAGTCCTGGTCCTGAGCCGCCCCGACATGATCCGCGACGTGCACGCCGGGTTTCTGGAAGTTGGCTGCGATGTAGTAGAAACCAACACTTTCGGCGCCACCCGCACCGTCCTCACAGAATTCGATCTAGCCGACCGCGTCCGCGAAATCAATCTAGCCGCCGTCAAGCTAGCCCGCGAAGCCGCCGACCAATTCTCCACCAAAGCCAAGCCCCGCTTCGTAGCCGGATCGATGGGTCCGACCACCAAGCTCCCGTCGCTCGGCCACATCACCTTCGACGCCATGGTCGAAGCCTACGAAGAGCAAGCCGCCGCGCTAATCGAAGGTGGAGTCGACATCCTGCTGATCGAAACCGCGCAAGATCTACTGCAAGCAAAGATCGCGACGATAGGCGTGCTGGAAGCCATGCGCAAAGCCTGCAAGCGCCTTCCGATTACCGTTCAAGTCACGCTCCAGGAATCGGGCGTAATGCTGCTCGGCACCGAAATCGGCGCCGCACTAACCGCGCTCGAGCCCTACGACATCGACGTGATCGGCCTGAACTGCGCGACCGGTCCAGCCGAGATGAACGAAGCCGTCCGCTACCTCGCGCTGAATTCGACAAAAGAAGTGTCCGTCCTTCCCAACGCCGGCCTCCCGCAAAACGAAGGCGGCCACGCCGTCTACAAGCTGTCGCCCGAAGAGCTGGCGAAATTCCACAAGCACTTCGTAGTCGACTACGGAGTCCGCATCGTAGGCGGATGCTGCGGCACCCGCCCCGAGCACCTCAAAGCCGTCGTCGATGCCGTCTCCGGCGTCGAGCCCGCGAAAAGAGAAGTGAAGCCCGTCGGCGCAGCCTCCAGCGCCTATACGTCCGTTCCTCTCGACCTTGAGCCGAAACCCCTGATCGTAGCCGAAGAGATGAACACGACGACGCGCGTCGAGCACTTCCGCAAGCTCGTACAAGCGAAAAAATACGACGACATTCTCACCCTCGCCAAGAAGCTAGCCAACGAAGGCTCGCACATGCTCGACCTGTGCTGCGCCATAGTAGGCGAAGACGAGAAGGGCTACATCTCCGCGATTCTGGAAAAAATCGCCACCCGCGTCCCGGCGCCCATCCTCATCGACTCGACCGAAGCCGACGTAGTCGAAGAAGCGCTCAAGCGCATTCCCGGCAAAGCCATCATTAACTCCATCAACCTCGAAGACGGCGAGAAGCGCACCTCCAAAGTCCTGCCCATGGCCAAGCGCTACGGCGCGGCCGTGATCGCGCTTACCATCGACGAAGACGGAATGGCGTTAACCGCCGACAAGAAAGTTGCCATCGCAAAACGCATCTTCGATCTGGCAACAAAAAAATACGGCATTCGACCGGTCGATCTAATCTTCGACACGCTGACTCTGCCCATCTCCACCGGCCAGGAAGAATACCGTTCCGCGGGCATCGAAACGCTGAACGCCGTCAAGCGCATAAGAGAAGAGCTGCCCGAAGTAAAAACGGTCCTGGGAGTAAGCAACATCAGCTTCGGCCTCGACGCCTATCCGCGCCGTGTGCTCAACTCCGTCTTCCTGCACGAAGCCGTTGAAAACGGTCTCGACATCGCCATCGTCAACTACACAAAAATTTATCCGCTCTACAAAATTCCGCAGGAAGAAGTTGACCTCGCCCGAAAGCTGATTTACCAGGACCGCTCCGCCGGCGATCCGCTCCAGGTCTACATGCAGCACTTCGCCGGGAAAAAAGGAAAGCCGCAAGCCCAGACCACCGCCCACATCGAGACCCTCTCCATCGAAGACAAGCTGAAGTACGCCATCATCAACGGAGAAAAATCCGTAGGCGAAGGCAGCACCAAGCGCAGCCTGGACGAACTACTCGAAGAAGCGCTAAAGCAATACACCGCATTAGACCTCATCAACACCGTTCTTCTAGATGGCATGAAGACGGTCGGCGACCTCTTCGGCGCGCGCAAAATGCAACTCCCATCCGTCCTAGATTCCGCGGGAGTAATGAAGGCCGCCGTAGCCTATCTCGAACCTAAGATGGAAAAGCGAACCGGCTCGCAGCAAAAAGGCACCATCGTGCTAGCCACAGTAAAGGGCGATGTCCACGACATCGGCAAGAACCTCGTCGACATCATCCTCTCCAACAACGGCTACAAGGTAGTAAATCTCGGCATCAAGCAACCAGGCGACATCATCATTCACGCCGCGCGCGAACACAGCGCCGACGCCATCGGCCTAAGCGGCCTGCTAGTGAAATCGACGCTCGAAATGAAATACGTAATTCAGGAACTCCAGCGCCAGGAACTGGCGTACCCAGTAATTTGCGGAGGCGCAGCCCTAACGCGAAAGTACGTCGAAGACGACCTCCGCCGCGAATACTCGAACGCCGTTTTCTATGCGGAAGACGCCTTCGCCGGACTGCACGTGATGGAGGACCTCGCCTCCGAAGATGGCAAGCGCGCGGCCCGCCTGCAAGATGGAAAGACGGTAAAGGAATACGCGAAAGCAGCTGCCGTAGACGAAGAAACCGGCCCGGTATTTTCCGAACGCAGCGCCGTAATCACCGATGCGCCCAACCTCCCCACGCCCCCATTCTGGGGAGTGCGCGTCCACAAAGATAAAGACTTCGACCTGCGCGAAATCTTTCAGTACATCAACGACACTGCGCTCTTCAAAAATCAGTGGCAGCTGAAAACCGCCTCGCAGGAAGACTACGCGCGCCTGGTAGAAGAAAAATATCGCCCCATCAAAAAGAAGCTGCAAGAAGAAGTAATCGCCACCGACCTATTTGACCCAAAAGTAGTCTACGGATATTTCCCGGCCGTCGGCGAAGGCAACGACATCGTCGTGTTCGATCCAGATTCGAAATCAGCGCAGAAAGAACTCCTACGCTTCACCTTCCCGCGCCAAAAAGAAGGCCGCCGCCTCTGCATCTCCGATTTCTTTGCGCGCGCCGGCTCCGGAAAAACCGACGTCCTCGGCCTCTCGCTAGTCACCATCGGAGCCCGCGCCTCCGTCGAAACGCAGCGCCTCTTCGAAGGCGGAGAATATACCCGCTACCTCTACCTCCACGGCCTAAGCGTGGAAACCGCCGAGGCCCTCGCCGAGTTTCACCACAAAAAAATGCGCGAAGAGTTGGGCATTGCCAGAGAAGACTCCCCGCACATCCGCGACCTTTTCCATCAAAAGTATCGCGGCTCGCGTTATTCCTTCGGGTATCCGGCGTGCCCGAATCTAGAGGACCAGACCAAGCTCTTCAAACTCCTCGACCCGGAAAGAAACGTGGGCGTCCGCCTGACCTCAGGCTTCCTGCTGGAGCCAGAGCAGTCGACGTCGGCGATCGTAGTCCACCACCCCGCGGCAAAATATTTTGTAGTGTAGAAGTCTCTCAGCGCTCTCCGCGAATCCTCTGCGATCTCGGCGGTTTAAGATTTTGAACGCCCGATGCGACCACAAAAGCAGCGGATCAGGATGCCCCCTACTTCATCAGGACAAACTCACCGCCGCCAGTCGCAATAATCACCAGGTTCATAATCACAATCATCAAATCGTAATGCCACCCCGAAGCCTTCTCGCCCCAAAATCCGGTATGCCAAACCGCGATCTTCTTATAAATCGCGCCCGCCATTAGCAGAATCAGTCCGATCGCGGCCAGTTGCGTCAAAACCCCAAACACCACGCCCAGTCCACCGGCCAGTTCGGCAATTCCGAGAAAACGCGTGAACCCCTCGCTCATCCCAATACTCTTCGCGCGCTCCGCCGTTTTCGTGACATGACTCCACCCGCTGGAAATAAAAATCGCGCCCACCATCAGCCGCATCAGCAGTAGGGCCCACGGCAGCAACCGGCTCAGTTCGGGAAATGTCATCGTTCGGCTCCTCCTCGGTCGAGACATAATAGGCAGTTCGTTGCCTTCACGCCAACGCGACCGATCCTTCTGATGGGGTCGGATGCGCGAGATTCCTCGGCCTTGCGTTCGTTAATCGAAATGACTATAATGACCATAGTGACTAATCTAGTCGCACCAAGAAGGAGGGTCCGTGCCCGATCACTCCTGGACTGTAGCTCAAGCCAAATCGAAGTTTAGCGAAGTTATCGAAAAGGCAGCCAGCGAAGGCCCTCAGACCATCACCCGCCATGGCCGCCGCGCCGCCGTTCTGGTTGCCGCGCAGGAATGGGACCGCAAAACAAAACGCAAAGGCACGCTGGCCGACTTCTTCGCCGCCTCGCCACTGCGCGGCTCCGGCCTCATTCTCGAACCGCTCCTCATCCGTCTTCGACCGGCACGCCCGGGCAAGCCTAAGCCGTGAGCTTCCTTTTCGACACGAATCTTGTCTCCGAGTGGCTCAAGCCGCGCCCCGATCCCGCAGTAGTCTCGTGGCTTCGAACCGTTAACGAAGACCAGACGTTCCTCAGCGTAGTCACCATCACCGAACTGCGTTACGGAATCGAGCGCATGACCCCGGGCGCTCGAAAAAAGCGAGTCGACAACTGGCTTCAAAAGGAATTACTGGCCCGCTTCGAAGGCCGCCTCTTGCCCGTAGACCTCGCAATCGCCGAAGAATGCGGGCGCCTCATAGCCCGTTGCCAGGCAAAAGGTCGTCCCATTGACGCGAGAGATGCATTCATCGCAGCCACCTCCGAAGTCTATGGACTGACGCTGGTGACCCGCAACGTCTCTCACTTTCAATCCGCCGTGAAGGCTCTATTCACTCCCTGGGCGCAATAACCTTCGGCGATTCCCGTCTTAAACCGCGCCCGGCCTTTTCGGTTTACTATTGTCCCTTGCAAAATTTGACCGTCACGTACCGGAGGCCCTTCCCCTTGCGCACTATCGCCCTCGTCCTTGTCTTGGCATGTTGCATTCCCGCAGTGTTCGCCCAAAAATCCCATTCAAAAAAGAAGTCCGAGTCGGCTCAACCGCAAAGCGAATCGCAAAAGGCATCTCCAACCGCCGGCACGCCCACGCCGATCCAAGGCGACGACTCCAAAGATAGAGACCCGTGGAAAGCCCTCCAATACCGCCTGATCGGCCCCTTCCGCGGAGGCCGCGTAGTAGCCGTAACCGGCGTAGTCGGCCAGCCCGACACCTACTACTTCGGCGCAGTAGCCGGTGGCGTCTGGAAGACCACCGACGGCGGCCTAAACTGGATGCCCATCTTCGACAAAACAAAAGACGCCTCACCCGCCATCGGCGCCATCGCCGTCTCCGAGTCCGACCCTAACGTCATCTACGTCGGCACCGGCGAAGCCTGCGTCCGCGGCAACATCGTCGGCGGCAACGGCGTCTACAAATCCATCGACGCCGGAGCCACATGGAAATTCGTCGGCCTCGCCGACACGCACGCTATCGGCCGCCTAATCGTCAATCCCAAGAATCCCGACATCGCATTCGTAGCCGCCCTCGGCCATCCCTTCGCCGACAACGAAGAGCGCGGCATCTTCCGCACCCAAAACGGCGGCAAAACCTGGGAAAAAGTTCTCTACAAGGATGCCAAGACCGGCGGCATCGACCTGGCCTTCGATCCCACCAACGCCAACATCGTCTACGCCGCCCTCTGGCAAGTCCGCCGCACTCCCTGGAGTCTCGACAGCGGCGGCCCCGGCAGCGGCCTCTACCGCTCCGCTGACGGCGGCACAACGTGGAAGCAGCTCAAAGCCCACGGCCTGCCCGAAACCATCCTCGGCCGCATCGGCGTTACCGTCTCCGGCGCTAATCCCAACCGCGTCTGGGCCGTGGTTGAAGCCGAAAAAGGCGGCATCTTCCGCTCCGACGACAGCGGCGAAACCTGGCACATCCTCACCGACGATCACCGCTTCCGCCAGCGTGCCTGGTACTACTCGCACATCTTCGCCGATCCCAAATCCGCCGATACCGTTTACATCCTAAACACCTCGGCCTATCGCTCGAACGACGGCGGCAAGACTTTCACCAACATCCGCGCCCCACACGGCGACAATCACGCTCTCTGGATCGATCCCACCAATCCCAGGCGCATGATCAATGGCAACGACGGCGGCGCAACCATTTCCACGGACGGCGGTGCCAGTTGGTCGAGCCAGGCCACTCAGCCGACCGCGCAGTTCTACCACGTCACCACCGACAATCGCTTCCCCTACTACATCTACGGAGCGCAGCAGGATAACTCCACCGTCGCCATCGCCAGTGCGAGCGTGAACGGCGCCATCGATCGCCCCGACTGGTACGACGTAGGCGGAGGCGAGAGTGGCTACATCGCGCCCGATCCGACCGATCCAAACATCGTCTACGCCGGCTCCTATGGCGGAGATATTTCGCGTTACGATCGCCGCACCGGCGAAGAGCAGGCGATCAATCCGTGGCCGGTGAATCCAATCGGATGGGCACCCGCCGACACCAAATATCGCTTCCAGTGGACCGAGCCCATCGTCTTTTCGCCGCACGATCCAAAGACGCTCTATTTCGCCGCCCAGGTGCTCTTCAAAACCACCGACAGCGGAATGCACTGGACCATCATCAGCCCCGACCTGACCCGCAACGACAAGTCGAAGCAAGCCGCATCCGGCGGCCCGATCACCAAAGACAACACCGGCGTCGAAGTCTACGACACGATTTTTTCGGTGGTCGAGTCGCCCGTGCAAAAAGATTTAATCTGGGCTGGCACCGACGACGGCCTCATCCACCTGACGCGCGACGGCGGCCAGCGCTGGGAAAACGTAACGCCCAAAGCCATGCCCGAGTGGGGCACAGTCAGCATGATCGAAGCCTCGCCCACCGAAGCCGGAACAGTCTACGTTGCCGTCGAGCGTCACAAGTCCGACGACTTCGCCCCCTACATCTTCAAGACGACCGACTTCGGCAAGACCTGGACCAGCCTCACCAGCGGTATTCCCGCCAACGACTACGTCCACGCCGTGCGCATCGATCCCCGCCGCCCCGGCATGCTCTTCGCCGGAACCGAGCAAGGCGTCTACATCTCCTACGACGACGGCGCGGGCTGGAAGTCTCTGCAACTGAATCTGCCGGTCTCGCCAGTCAACGATCTGGTCGTCAAGAGCACCGACAAAAATGACGACTTAGTGGTTGCGACGCACGGCCGCAGTTTCTGGGTGCTGGACGACATCACCCCGCTCGAGCAATATCAAGACTCCATCCCAAAAGACGAAGCGCACCTGTTCACTCCCATCGCGGCGAATCACACCGTCTTCGGCGGATCGTTCTTTTCTCCGCACAACAACGTAGGACACAACCCTCCCGCCGGAGCGATCATCGATTATTGGCTTGAGACCTCGCTAAAGAAGGAAAGTAGCGCCGGCGTCCCGCTGGCTGTCGCGGGGGCGTCCTCGCCCGCGCAGCCCGGGGCGGTCAAGTCTGAAGGGAAACCTGAAGAAAAGTCCGCCGAAAAGGACGAAGCTCCAAAGATCACCCTCGAGATCCTTGATTCCTCCGGCAAAGTAATCCGTAAATTCCCCAAGAAGAAAGTAGAAGAAGCAGGCGGCGAGGAAGACTTCTTCAGCCATGGCGGCGGCTCCGGCGAGCTTCCCGCCGAAGCCGGCCTCAACCGCTTCGTCTGGGACCTGCGCTACGAAGGAGCAACCGCAGTCCCGCACGCCCCGCTGTGGGGAGGCAGCACGGAAGGTCCGGAAGCTCTCCCCGGCAACTATCAGGTGCGCCTCACGGTTCTGGGCAAGACCTACACCGCGCCCCTCGAAATCGCGCTCGACCCACGCCTGAAGCTAGGTCCCGAAGATCTCGCCAAACAATTCGAACTGCGCCTCAAGATTCGCGACAAGCTCAGCGAAACGGACGACGCCATCATCCAGATTCGCGATCTCCGCGATCAGATCAACGCCGTCAACAAGCGACTCAAGAATGATCCACGAGAGAAAACAATTGCTGACGCCGGCAAAGCGCTCGACAAGAAAATGACGGAAGTGGAAGAAGCGTTAATCCAGACCAAAGCCAAAAGCGGCCAGGACGTTCTCAACTTCCCCGTTCGCTTGAACAATCACCTGGCCGCTCTCGGCGGCGTCGTGGAGAGCGCCGACTCGGCTCCCACCAGCCAGTCCTACGAAGTCTTCGACATGCTAAGCAAGCAAGTCGACGAGCAACTGGCCAAGTGGAAGGCGATCATCGCGACGGACGTTGCAGGCTATAACAATCTGGTCAAACAGCAGGAAGTTCCCATGCTGCTGCTGGCAAATCCGGAGACCGGAAAATAAACGACCTGCTGCCGGCGGCTGTCACGCAACGCGGAGAGCCACAGTCCAAAACCGCGGAGCGCGCCGAGTAATCGCTGAGCCCGCACAGAATTTCTCAGCGTCCTCTGTGAACTCTCCGCGAACTCAGCGGTGTGAGACTTTGCTCTTTGCATATGGTAATCCGGGTCCGCCATTAGTTTTGTTAAGAAAACTCTTTCATTTCCGCAATCTCACCTGCTCTTTACAGGACTTTACGCCAACCCGCGCCCGCATTTGCCATAATAGATAACTCATGCCGATTGACTGGGCATGCTGCCGGCATCCTTATGTGCGAATTTGTTTTGGGGAACCAAACTTTCAATTCGTTCAACTCAAGATGAGCGACCAAATATCCCACACCCCCACGCCACCCGCTCTTCCACCCCCAGCGCCCAAGCGAGACACCGCGCTTCCCGAGCTAAAGCCCAGGCACCGCGCCTGGGTCTGGATTGCCGTACTCCTGGTCTTCGCGCTGGTCTTCTGGTGGGTCCTGCGCGATCACGGTACCTCTTCCTCCGCCGCTCCCATGGGCCGCGGCGGGCCGGGAGGAACTGTCACGCTGACCTCCGCCACCGCCACCAAAGGCGACATCGGCGTCTACTTAACCGCCATCGGCACGGTGACCCCCGTCTACACCGCCTCCATCGTAAGCCAGGTAACCGGCCAAGTCGTAGCAGTGCATTATCGCGAAGGCCAGCTAGTCACCAAGGGCACTTCACTCGTTGACATCGACCCGCGCCCCTACGAAGCCACACTAAAAGTCGCCGAAGGCACCCTCGAGCGCGACACTCACATCCTCGAGCAGGCGCAAATGGATCTCGAGCGCTATCAGCAGGCATTGGCGCGCAATGCCATTGCCAGGCAGCAAGTCGACGATCAAGGCAAGCTGGTTCTCCAGGATCAGGGCACAGTCAAGCTCGACCAGGGCAATGTAGATTACGACCGCGTCCAGCTCGGCTTCTGCCACATCGTCGCGCCGATAACAGGACGCGTCGGCCTCCGCTTGGTCGATCCCGGCAACCTCGTCACCTCATCTGGCGGCACAACTTTAGCCGTAATCACCCAAGAGGCGCCCATCACAGTCGTCTTCACCATCTCCGAAGACAGCCTCCAGCAAGTCCTCGCGCAACTCCACAAAAACAAAACGCTCGAAGTGCAGGCCTACGATCGTGCGCAAAGCAAAATGATCGCCAAGGGCAAACTGCTCACCACCGATAATCTGATCGATACCACCACCGGCACCATAAAAATGCGCGCCGTCTTTGAAAATAAAGGCAGCCAGAACAAAGGCAACCCACTCTTCCCCAACCAGTTCGTCAACACGCGCCTGTTGGTCGACACGCTCCACAATGTCACGCTCGTCGATTCCTCCGCCGTACAGCACAACGGCGCCCAAGCCTTCATCTGGGTCATTCAGGATGGCAAAGCCCAAACCCGCAACGTAACCACCGGGACCAGCGACAACAATCTCACGCAAGTCACCGGCCTGAATCCCGGAGAAGTAGTCGCCGACAGCAGCTTTGAAAAATTGCAGAACGGCTCGAAGGTAAACATCGTGCAACAGCAGGGGCCGGGTCAAAGCCAAGCCCAAAGCCAAACCGGTCAGCAGAATCAGAACAACAACCAATCGCAGCAAAACAAATCCGGCAAGGGCAAGCCCGGCAACGCGCCAAGTGGGAGCAACGCCCATTGAGTCCGTCCCGCCCATTTATTCTGCGGCCCGTAGCGACCTCGCTACTGATGGCCGCGATCATGCTGGCAGGCATAGTCGCCTACTTCCAGCTCCCGGTCTCCGCCCTGCCGCAGGTCGACTACCCCACCATCCAGATCCTGACCTTCTATCCGGGCGCCAGCCCCGATGTCACCGCAACCACCGTCACCGCCCCGCTGGAACGCCAGTTCGGCCAACTGCAAGGCCTAAGCCAGATGACCTCCACCAGCGCCGGCGGAGTCTCGGTGGTAGTCCTGCAATTCGTGCTGTCACTCCCGATCGACGTAGCCGAAGAGGAAGTTCAATCCGCCATCAACGCCTCGCAGAGCCTGCTCCCCTCCAACCTCCCCGCGCCGCCGATCTACAGCAAAACCAATCCCGCCGATGCGCCCGTTCTAACGTTAGCCATCACATCCGACACCATCCCGCTCTCAAAAGTTGAAGACCTGGTCGACACCCGCCTGGCCCCAAAAATTTCCCAGCTCAGCGGCGTAGGCCTGGTCAGCATCAGCGGAGGCCAGAAGCCCGCCGTCCGCATTCAAGCGAATCCCGTTGCCCTGGCCTCCTACGGCATCGACCTCGAATCCCTCCGCACCGCACTTACCTCCACCAGCGTCAACGCCGCCAAAGGAAACTTCGACGGCCCCCGCCAGGATTACCAGATCGACGCCAACGACCAGCTCACCACCAGCGCCGACTACAGCGACATCGTGATCGCCTACCGCAACGGCGCCCCCGTCTTCTTAAGAAATGTCGCCACCGTAGCCGACGGCGTAGAAAACTCCCGCCAGGCCGCCTGGATGAACGACACGCCCGCCGTCATCCTGAACATTCAGCGCCAACCCGGCGCCAACACCATCAAGGTAGTCGAAAGCATTCAAAAACTGCTGCCACAACTCCAGGCCAATCTTCCGGCCGCCATCAAGCTAACCAAGCTCACCGACTTAACCATCAGCATTCAGTCCTCGGTTGACGACGTCGAATTCGAGCTGATGCTCACCATCGGCCTCGTCGTCCTGGTCATCTTCCTTTTCCTGCGCAGCCTGAAAGCCACCATCATCCCCAGCGTAGCCGTGCCTCTGTCGCTGGTCGGCACGTTCGCGGTCATGTACGCCCTCGGCTACAGCCTCGACAATCTCTCGCTCATGGCGCTCACCATCTCCACCGGCTTCGTAGTCGATGACGCCATCGTCATGATCGAAAACATCTCGCGCTTCCTGGAAGAAGGCGACAAGCCCATGGAAGCCGCCCTCAAAGGCGCCGAGCAGATCGGCTTCACCATCGTTTCGCTGACGGTCTCGCTAATCGCCGTCCTCATCCCCCTCCTCTTCATGGGAGATGTAGTAGGCCGTCTCTTCCGCGAATTTGCCGTCACCCTCGCAGTCACAATCGTAATCTCCGCCGTAGTTTCCCTGACCCTGACCCCGATGATGTCAGCCCGCATCCTCAAACACACGCCGGAGTCCGAGCAAGGAAAGTTTTATCGCTGGTCGGAAGATGTCTTCAACCGCATGATCGCCTTCTACGGCCGCACCCTGAAAAAAGTACTGGAGTATCAGACCATCACGCTGCTGGTGGCCGTGGCCACGCTGGTGCTCACCATCGTCCTGTACATCGTCATTCCGAAAGGATTCTTCCCGGTCCAGGACACGGGCGTAATTCAGGGCATCTCGCAAGCGCCCGAAACCGTATCCTTCGCCGCGATGGCCAAGAAGCAGCAGGAGGTCACCGACATAATTCTCAAGGATCCGGCGGTCGAGAGCATTTCATCTTTCATCGGAGCCGACGGCACCAACACCACGCTCAACTCCGGCCGCTATTCCATCAATCTGAAACCGCTCGACCAGCGCCACATGAGCGCCTCTGACGTAATCCGCCGCCTGCAAGCGTCAATCGGCGATCAGGTGCAAGGCTTCCAGATCTATATGCAGCCCGTGCAGGACATCACGGTCGACGATCGCGTAAGCCGTACCCAATACCAGTACGCGCTCGAAGATCCCGACGTGAACGAACTCAACGACTGGACCGACAAATTCGTAACCGACATGAAGAAGATGCCGGAGCTCGAAGACGTAGCCACCGATCAGCAGACCGGCGGCCTCGCCGTCTCCCTGACCATCGACCGCGTTACCGCCTCGCGCCTCGGCATCGCCGACTGCCACCATCGACAACGCCCTCTACGACGCCTTCGGCCAGCGCCAGATCAGCACCATGTACACGCAGCTTAACCAGTACCACGTAATCCTCGAATCGCTGCCCACCTTCCAAACCAGTCCCGACAAACTGCAATCGATCTTCTTGCAGTCGAACGCCTCAGCCAACGCCACCGGCGCGGGAGCCGCGACCTCATTCTCCTCGTCCAGTTCCTCCTCCGCCGGCTCGAATGCCGCCACCGAGTCCGCGCAATTCACGCCCACTCCCGGTCAGTCTCTCCTTGCTCCACTGCAAACCGCGCTCGCCAAGACAACTGTCACCACCAACACAGACAACAGCTCGCAGATCGCGAAAGCCGTCCCGCTCAACGCCTTCACGCATCTCGAACTGATCCGCAAACCCTTGACCATCACCCACCAAGGCCAATTCCCCGCCGTCACCATCTCGTTCAACCTGGCGTCCAAAGCGTCGCTAGGCACGGCCATCAGCAAAATCGACAAGCTGGCCACCAAGCTAAATCCGCCCCCCAGCCTCCAGACCGGATTCCAGGGCACCGCCGCCTCCTTCCACAATTCTCTCTCCAACGAATCCTGGCTGATCCTCGCCGCGCTAGTCACCGTCTACATCGTGCTCGGCGTGCTTTACGAAAGCTTCATCCACCCGATCACAATTCTCTCCACGCTCCCGTCCGCCGGAGTCGGCGCACTGCTCGCACTCATGCTCTTCGGCCAGGACCTGAGCGTAGTCGCCATCATCGGCATAATCCTGCTGATCGGCATCGTCAAGAAAAACGGCATCATGATCGTCGACTTCGCCCTCGAAGCCGAGCGCGAACACGGCAAATCGTCCACCGACGCCATCTATGAAGCCAGCCTGCTCCGCTTTCGCCCCATCATGATGACCACCATGGCTGCGCTGTTAGGTGGATTACCGCTAGCCTTCGGCACCGGCCTCGGCTCCGAACTCCGCCGCCCGCTCGGCATCGCCATGGTCGGAGGACTGCTCTTAAGCCAGGTTCTCACTCTCTACACCACCCCGGTCATCTACATTTTCTTCGACCGCATAGCGCAGCGCTTCTCGAAGGACGAAAACCACAACCCCGGCCAGAACGCGAACGACATCGCGCCGCAGGAGGGACCGTCACCGGCATAAGCCGCCGTCGGCAAGCATGAGCGTCTCCACTCCATTCATCAAACGCCCGGTTGCGACCACGCTCCTCACCGTCGCCATCGCCATCGCCGGCGCCATCGCCTACACAGTTCTTCCCGCCGCGCCTCTCCCCCAAGTCGACTTCCCCACCATCAACATCGGTGCCAGACTTCCCGGTGCCAGCGCCGAAATCATGGCCTCCTCGGTTGCCACCCCGCTGGAGCGCCAGCTCGGCCACATCGCCGGCATCAGCGAGATGACCTCCTCCAGTTCTCTCGGCAGCACCAACATCACCATTCAATTTGATTTGAGCCGCAACATCGACGGCGCAGCCCGCGACGTAGAAGCCGCCATCAACGCAGCCCGCACCTATCTCCCCGCCAATCTCCCATCCAACCCGACCTACCGCAAGGTCAATCCGGCCGACGCGCCCATCATGATCCTGGCCCTCACCTCCGACGTCTACAACAAGGGTCAGATGTACGACGCCGCCTCCACCGTCCTGGCCCAGCGCATCTCGCAGATCGAAGGCGTCGGCCAGGTCTACGTCGGCGGCTCCTCTTATCCCGCCGTCCGCGTCGAACTCAATCCCACCCAGATGAACAGCTACGGCATCTCCTACGGCTCGGTAGAAAATCAGCTTCGTCTCGCCAACGCCCATCTCTCGCTGGGCCAGATTTCCAACGGCGAAACCACCGCCGACATCGTCGCCAACGATCAAATGCTGCACGCCGACGACTACAAACCCCTGATCATCGGCCAGCACAACGGCTCCGCCGTGCGCCTCTCCGACATCGCCGATGTCATCGACTCCGTGCAAGACGTTCGCACCGCCGGCTACATGGACGGCAAGCCCTCCGTCACCATGATCATCTTCCGCCAGCCCGGCGAGAACATTATCGACACCGTCGATCGCATCAAAGATTCCATCCCCGCCCTGAAAGCCACCATCCCGTCAGCCATAGAAATCACCAATGTCTTCGACCGCACCACCACCATCCGCGCCAGTCTGAGCGACGTCGAGCTTTCCCTGTTCATCTCCGTTATCCTCGTCGTCTTTGTCGTCTTTTTATTTCTGCGCAACGTCCGCGCCACCATGATCCCGAGCGTCGCCGTCCCGGTCTCACTGGTCGGCACCTTCGCGGTGATGTACCTCTGCGGCTACAGTCTCGACAATCTCTCGCTGATGGCGCTCACCATTTCCACCGGCTTCGTAGTCGACGACGCCATCGTGGTCATGGAAAACATCTCCCGTCATCTCGAAGCCGGCATGGAGCCCATGGCCGCCGCGCTTCTGGGCGCGCGCGAAATCGGATTCACCGTCTTCTCCATCAGCATGTCGCTCATCGCCGTCTTCATTCCCATCCTGATGATGGGCGGCATCGTCGGCCGTCTCTTCCGCGAATTCGCGGTCGTGCTCTCCACCGCCATCCTCGTCTCCATGGTCATCTCGTTGACCACCACGCCCATGATGTGCGCCCACCTGCTCAAGACGCACGACGATGAAAACCACGGGCGCCTCTATCGCCAAAGCGAACGCTTCTTCAACTTCATCCTCGGAAAATACTCGCACAGCCTGCGCTGGATGCTCGACAATCCGTTTCTCGTAATCGTGGTTCTCGGGCTCGTCATCGCCCTCAACATCGTCATCGGGTTCCGCCTCCCCAAGGGCTTTTTCCCGCAGCAGGATACCGGCGCAATCGTCGGCGGTGTGCAGGGCCCGCAGGACGCCTCATTCGCCCTGATGGATAACTCCATCCTCCAGTTAGTCGACGTTATCAAAGCCGACCCCGCCGTCTATCACGTCAACGCCTACACCGGCGGCGGAAACGGCGGGTTTATCTACATGGCCCTCAAGCCCCTCAAGCAGCGCCCACCGCACTCGAGCGCCATGGAAGTCATCAATCGCCTCCGCCCTAAGCTCAATCGCCTTCCGGTTGCCCAGGCCTTCCTGCAAGCAGCGCAGGATATTCGCATCGGCGGCCGCGCCAGCGCCGCGCTCTACCAGTACACAATCCAGGCCGACAACGTTGACGACCTCAACAAATGGGGGCCCATTCTCCTGGCGCAAGTCAAAAAACTTCCCGGCCTGCAAGACGTGAACTCCGACCAGCAGAACGGCGGCCTGCAAACCTACCTGACTTATGACCGCACCGCCGCCGCCCGCCTGGCCTTCACCCCGCAGCAACTGGACTCCACCTTATATAGCGCGTTCGGCCAGGAAGAAACCTCCGTGATCTTCGAACCGCTCAACCAGTACTACGTGGTAATCGAGGTAGCGCCGCCCTATCAGCAATCCCCTGCCTCCTTGAAAGATATCTATCTCCAAAACGGCAAAGGCAATGTACCCCTAACCACAGTTGCCTCCGTAAAGACCAACACCGCTCCGCTCTCGGTCGCCCACTCGGGTCTTTTCCCGTCGGTCACGGTTTCGTTTAATCTGGCGCCCGGCCTCTCGCTGAGCGACGCCGTCCGCATGATCGGGCAGATGCAGAACAAACTCGGCACCCCGTCCACCATCCACGGCGTTTTCGCCGGAACGTTGAAGGCCTATCAGGATTCCCTCAGCACCGAATGGCTCCTCCTCCTCGTTGCCCTCCTCGCGGTTTATATTGTGCTCGGCGTTTTGTATGAGAGCCTCGTCCACCCGCTCACCATCATCTCGACCCTGCCCTCGGCCAGCGCAGGGGCCATGCTGGCTCTGATGATTTTCCACAATGACCTCAACGTAATTTCCATCATTGGTATCGTTTTACTGATCGGCATTGTCAAGAAGAACGCCATCATGATGATCGACTTCGCCCTGCAAGCCGAACGCGAGCAGGGTATGAGCACCTACGACGCCATCTTCACCGCCTGCCTGCTGCGCTTCCGTCCGATCCTGATGACTACGATGGCGGCGCTATTCGGCGCGCTGCCACTGGCGTTCGGAACCGGCACAGGTTCGGAACTGCGTCGCCCGCTTGGCATCTCCATCGTCGGCGGCCTTATCGTAAGTCAGTTATTAACTTTGTACACCACGCCCGTGGTCTACTTATTGATGGACCGGGCGCGGCTCTGGCTACTCCGCTGGCTGTTCGGCATAGATCACGACCGACTGCAGTCGTTGAACGGACGGGACACGCCGGGAGAAGGCATGGCATGACATTACAAAACGAATTCCTAACTACCGAGGGTGCCCCACACAAGTCTTCTTTTGGCTTGTGTGGGCTGCTAACCACTGCTCTCCTCTTACTAAGTCTCGGTTGCACAGTCGGCCCGCACTATCACAAGCCCCAAGCCACCGTCCCGGCCGCCCCCAACTACAAAGAGTCGCCAGTAAATTTCCAGGACGCCGAAGGATGGAAAGTAGCCTCCCCGCAAGACGCCATGCTCCACGGCAACTGGTGGGAAATTTTCAATCAGCCCGAACTCAACGATCTTGAGTCGCAATTAAACATCAACAACCAGAACATAAAAGTCTTCTTCGAAAACTTCCTGGCCGCTCGCGCCCAGATCCGCGAAGCGCGAGCCCAGTTCTACCCGACCGCCAGCCTATCCGCCTCCGCCACGCGCACCCACACCACGGGCACTGCCAGCGGAGGCGCCGGCCAAACCGGTGGTGGCACTTTCTCCAACTTCTCGCTTCCCCTCGACATCTCCTGGGCACCCGATCTCTTCGGCCGTGTCCGCAACACAGTCCGCGAATTCCAAGCCAACGCGCAAGTCAGCGCCGCCGACCTCGAAAACGAGCGTCTTCTCGAACAAGCCACGTTAGCCGAAACCTACTTCGAAATCCGCGGACAAGACGCCCTGCAAGCCGTTCTCAACGCCACTGTGAAAGCCGACGAAGATTTGCTCCAGCTAGCGCAAGCGCGTTACGAGGTAGGAACCGACACCGAAGTCTCCGTCCAGCAGGCCACTCAGACGCTGGAAAGCGCCCGCGCCTCCGCCACCAACGTCGGAGTAGCTCGCGCGCAATACGAACACGCCATCGCCACGCTCCTGGGCAAAGCCGCCACCGACTTCACCATGCCGGTGCAGCCCTTAACCGTGCAGCCCCCAGCCATTCCCACCGGTACCCCGTCGCAACTGCTGGAGCGCCGCCCCGACATCGCCGCCGCCGAGCGCCAGATGTCGTCAGCCAACGCAGTAATCGGCATCGGCTATGCCGCCTACTATCCGAACCTAACCCTAAGCGCCAGCGGAGGCTTCTCCTCCCCGGCCATCAGCAAGTTATTAAACGCCAGCAGCCGGGTCTGGTCCATCGGCCCCTCGATCTCCGAGACCATCTTCGACGCCGGCCTCCGCCGCGCCACCATCGAGCAATACATAGCAACTTACAACGCCGACGTAGCCAGTTACCGGCAAATAGTTCTGACGGCCTTTCAGCAGGTAGAGGACTATCTAGCCGAAACACGTCTGCTCTTTACGGAAATCCAGCACGAGCAAGCCGCAGTAGCCGCCGCCCAGAAAGCCTACGACCTTGAAAAAGCCAGGTATGAAACCGGCCTCGACCCATATCTAAACTTATTGACGACTCAAACTGCCTTATTAAGCACACAACAAACTTTAGTCAACTCTCAAATCCAGCAAATGACCGACGCAGTATTGTTAGTAGAAGCCCTGGGGGGAGGCTGGGACGTAAGCCAATTGCCGACCACGCAGCAAGTAACTCAGAAACCCCCAGCCGACCAGAGAACCATCCAAAAGTAAGCGATAAGGTCCAATCGCCGTCGATTTGGGCACTGCCGGCGTCCCGCTGGCCCTTGCGGACGCGACGCGACGCGCCCCAAGGGCAACCCAGATTTTCCTGACGGCTGACGGCTGACGGCTAAGAGTAAAGATTCGTAAAACCCCACCCCGCCCCGCAACTCTCACCCCATAATGAGGTTCATATCCCTAGCCAGTTCGATCTCATATTGGAGGAAACACATGCTCAGACATTCCCTGCTCGCGCTCACCCTCGCTGGCCTAATCTATGCGGCGCCCGCAATTGCCCAAAATGACGCGCAAAGCGGCCCGCAAAACAACTCCGCTCCCAATCAGCAATCGGCGCCAGCCGGCCGCGAAGGTCGCGGCCGTCACCAAATGGACCCGGCCAAGCGCACCGAAATGCTCACCAAAAAACTCAAGCTCAACGCCGATCAGCAAACCAAAGTTCAAGACATTTTCACGACCGCAAAATCCCAAATGGATTCCCTGCGCAGCGATTCCTCAATGTCTCGCGAAGATCGCCGTACCAAGATGATGGACATCTACAAGACCTCGGGCGAGCAAGTCCGCGCCCTCCTCGACCCAACGCAGCAAAAAAAGTGGGACGAAATACAAAGCAGGCGCGAACAACGGCATGGTCATCGCCATGGCGGCCAAGCCCCGCCCTCCGACTCCGGCCTGTAGTAATGGCCAGCGGTAAGCAATCGACGGGCGGAGCCAAACTCCGCCCGTCATCATCCAATCTCATCTTGCTCGTACCCGTCTTCCTCGCAAATGCTTTACGATATTCCTGCGCCCGCGCCCAACCGTGCGAATCCTAGCCGATGCCGTCAAGTATCTTCTCATCACCCTGGCCATCCTCTACGCCCTCGACTTCGCCGTCTTCCAGGTCCGCCATCTCCGCGGCTCCGGCCTCAGCACCGTCGCCGTCGATCAATTTCTATCCACGCCGCTCAAAGGCAACAAGGCCGAATACGATTACCTCGGCACCGCCAACCAGACTTGCTCCCGCGCTCTGTTCCCGCAATACGCATCCTCCGCCTTGAATCCGCCCTGCTGGTGGCTGCAACGCCACAGCACAACCTGGCAGTGAGCGATCGTCAAGCGCCAGCGCGAAGCCGCCCACGCGAACCCGATGGAAATGATGAGAAGGAATTCCCGCTGTAACCGTTGCGTAACAATCCACCAAACTCGTCTAGTACACTTATCTCCGCATGGCCGCCACGCATGTCGCACCGAAATCTCCGTCCTCCCGCCGCAAGCGCCGAGCCGAACCCGCGCCAAACCACAATCAATCCGCGCCGCCCACGCCCGCGCTCGACGATCCCTCTCTCTACATCAACCGCGAACTAAGCCTTCTCGCTTTCCAGTCCCGCGTTCTGGAAGAAGCGCAAGACGATCAGAACCCGCTCCTCGAGCGCGTGAAATTTCTCTCCATCGTCGGTTCCAATCTCGACGAATTTTTCATGGTCCGCGTGGCTGGCCTAAAAAGCCAGATTGAAAGCGGAGGTCTCGAATCCGGCCCCGACGGCATGGCCCCCGCGCAGCAACTGATCGCCATCCGCGAGCGCGTAGCCCAGCTCAACAAAGCCGGACAGGATTGCCTCCGCCTCCAACTCCTCCCGGGCCTGAAAAAAGAAGGCATTCACGTCCTCGAGTACGACCACCTCAACCATGAAGACGCAGCCGCCGCCGATCGCTATTTTTCCGAAACCGTTTTTCCGACGCTGACTCCGCTAGCCTTCGATCCCGGCCGCCCCTTCCCGCACATTTCCAATCTCAGCCTCAATCTGGCCGTCCTGATCCGCGACACCCAGGGTGTCGAACACTTCGCCCGCGTAAAAGTCCCCGACAGCCTGCCGCAACTGGTGAACCTGACCAACCTGATAGAGGACGCAAAGAAAGACGGGAAAAAAGACGCCAGGAGAGATGCAAAGAGAGATACAAAGAGAGACACAAAAAAAGATTCGCCAGCAAAGCCCGCCAAGCCATTGCACTTCGTCTGGCTCGAGAACCTGATCATTCACAACCTGCAACAACTCTTCCCCGGCATGGAAGTCCTGGAAGCTCATCCCTTCCACGTAACCCGCGACGCCGACTCCGCCATTCAGCAACTGGAAGCCGGCGACCTCCTCGAGTCCGTCGAAGAAGGCGTCTGGCAGCGCCGTTTCGCCGATGTAGTCCGCCTCGAAATCAACCAGAACATGCCCGCCGAAGTCCTGGAGATTCTTCTCAAGAACTTGGAACTCGATCGCGAAGACGTCTACAAGATGACCGGCCCGCTGGCCCTGAACCGGCTCAAGCATCTTCTCTCCATCGACCGCCCCGATCTGAAAGACAAGCCCTTCGTCCCGAGCATAGTCCCCGCGCTCCAGCCGCAGGAAGAGGGAGAAGACATCTTCTCCGCCATCCGCCGCCAGGACGTTCTTCTCCATCACCCCTTCGATTCTTTTCAGCCGGTCGTAGCCTTCCTGCAAAAAGCCGCGCGCGATCCCGCGGTGCTGGCCATCAAAATCACTCTCTATCGCGTAGGCCACAACGCCCCGGTAGTCGAGGCCCTGCTCGAAGCCATCGACAACGGCAAGCAGGTTGCAGTGCTGGTGGAACTGAAAGCCCGCTTCGACGAAGAGAGCAACATCGAGTGGGCCCGAAAGCTGGAGCGGGAAGGCGTTCACGTCGTCCACGGCCTGATGAATCTGAAAGTCCATTGCAAAACAGCCTTAGTCGTTCGCCAGGAAAAAGATCGCATCCGCCGCTACGTTCACCTCTCCACCGGCAACTACAACACCGTGACCGCTCAGCTCTACACTGACATCGGCCTCTTAACCTGCGACGAAGCCATCGGCGAAGATTGCACCGATCTCTTCAACTATCTGACCGGATATTCCGCAAAAGTCGAATACAGAAAACTGCTGGTAGCCCCCGTAAATCTGCGCGATCGCTTCGAGCAGTTGATCCGCCGCGAAATCGACCACCACAAAAATGAAGGCCACGGCCATCTGATCTTCAAGATGAACGCGCTAGTCGATCGCCGCATGATCCAGCTCCTCTACGAAGCCTCGCAAGCGGGAGTCCAGGTCGATCTCCTCGTCCGCGGCATCTGCTGTCTGCGTCCCGGCATCCCCGGCATCAGCGAAAATATCAGCGTCACCAGCATCGTAGGCCGCTTCCTCGAGCACAGCCGCATCTTCTATTTCCGCAACGGCGAACAGGACGAAGTCTACCTCGGCAGCGCCGACATGATGCCCCGCAATCTGAATCGCCGCGTAGAACTAGCCTTCCCCATCCAGGATCCCAAACTAGTCCGCCATCTCCGCGACGACATTCTAGCCACGTATCTGCAAGAAGTGGTAAAAGCCCGCCACATGAACTCCGAAGGCGTCTACACCCGCGACCCACGCCATACCCACCGCCGCGAACAAAACAGCCAGGAGCTGTTCATCAAACAATCTACCCAACGCTCGCAATCGTAATGAGTGGAGTATGTGAGCCACGAGTGGCAGCGTCGAACTCCTCCGTGCACCTCTGTGTACCCTGTGGTTAATGCCTTTTTGCCGACGCCCCTTCAAAACTCCCCTAAGGTGAATCCGCCGCCAACCTAAGGGTTCTCGCGGCTCGCGGCTCGCAACTCGACGCCCCGCCCCCAGCAACTAATCCCTACCGTGCGTGTTCTCACTAAAAGCCAGGCGGATGAAAAAACCGATGTCCACGCACCCAATCCGCGCTGCGCTAATCGCTTTAGCGATGGCGCTGGCCTCCGCCTCGCTGGCCAGCGCCTCCGCCACTCTGCTCCTCGAAGAGCCCTACGGACATATGGGTTTCTTCACCGGCACCGGCCACGCCGCCGTTTATCTCAGCAACATCTGCGCCGATAACGATACGCCTCAAGTCCTCCGCCCCTGCCACGAAGGCGAAACCGGCGTAGTCCTAAGCCGCTACGATCGCATCGCCGGATACGACTGGCTGGCCATTCCGCTAATCCCATATCTCTACGCGGTCGATCGCCCCGAAGACGTCCCACTCTTCGCCGACGCAAAAATGACCGCCTTCCTCCGCGACAGCTATCGCCGCAAGCATCTAGAAAACATAATCCCCGACAACGCCGACGGCTCCACTCCCGGAGGCAACTGGTATCAACTGATCGGCTCCTCCTACGATCGCACCATCTACGGCTTCGAAATCGAAACCACCCCTGAGCAGGATGCCGCGCTCATAAACAAACTCAACGAGTCCTCCAACCGCTCGCACTTTCACTTGCTCTCGCGCAACTGCGCCGACTTCGCCAAAGACATCATCAACTTCTATTATCCTGGGACTCTGCATCGCAGCATCGTCGCCGACGCCGGCATCACCACGCCAAAACAAATCTCAGAATTGTTAGTAAAGTTCCATGCGCGTCACGCAGATATCGCCTTCTCGCGCCTGGTAATCGCGCAGGTCCCCGGCACCATGCCGCGGAGCACGAATCCCAAAGGAGTAGTCGAGTCTTTCCTGAAATCGAAGAAGTACATCGTGCCCAGCGCCATCGCCAGCCCAATTTTTGCCGGCTGCGTATTCGCGGTGTATGTAGGAATGGGCGCAGGCCGTTTTCACCCGGACCGCGATGCCCTGGTCTTCAGTCCCGGCAGCGATCCCGAGCCGCCCCTCGCCCACAAAGATCGCAAGGCCTACCAGCGAGAGCTAAAACTATTGCTCGCGCAATCCAATCCCGCAGCCTCGGGACGATCGGACGCAACCAGGAACTGGGAGCGCATCCAGTCGAAAGCAAAAACTGGTCTCGACGCCGAAGACGCGCCCATCCTTATCCTGAAGCCGCAGGCGGGTGAGCAACCAATCCGCGTCGGCATCTCCGCCGGCAACGTGCTGAACGCTGCAACGCCGCCTCAACTGGCGCGGCAAGTAATCGCAGCCCGGCTCCAATCCGAACTCCATCACGCCCCACCCCACGGCATCTCCCAAGCGAAATTGCAACGAGACTGGAACCTTCTGCAGCAAACCATGGCTCCGTCCACGCTCGCGCAATCCGCGGTCGAGCAAAACACGACCGCCGAGGCGATTCATCCTCTTCCTCCTACTGGAGAAAGCGGAAACTGAAAGGAAAAGACGACATCAGGCGGGAAAACATTGTCGCGGTTGGCAGCCTGCCGACGCGGAGCCCTCTACCTACGACCGCGCCAGTTGCTCGGCGCTGCGGGTATCAGGATGATCCGGACCGAGCGTATCCCGCAGATTCTCCGCCGCTGAGCGAAATGCCGCGCGAGCTTCGTCGGATTTACCCTCCGCCTGCAAAGCGCGCCCCTGGTTCAAATATGCGCGGCCTATGATGCTCGAGAACGCTCCCGAAGGGAGGGCGGCCTGCATCAGCTTCAGCACCCGCAATGCGTCGTCGCCCGCCTGAGCAGGCCGTCCGGCCTCGAGTTCGATCCTCGATCGACGGACGAGCACAATCGGCAGGAAGTCCCCGCCTGCCCGCCCCGCCTTGCCTTCAGCTTCGACGATGCTGACTGCCCGATCGGTGAGCGGCAGCGCCGTTTGGAAGTCACCTCTCCCGAAAGCCAGTTCTCCTTGCGCCGACGCCAGCAATCCAAACCAAAAACTTTGGGGCGGAACGCTTTGCCGCAACCGCGGTTCCACCTCCGCCAGCAGGGATGCCGCATGGTCGAAATCATGCTGCTCAATACAGATCAACGCACGCCAGTACAACGTTTGGTAGATCACCATCTGATCGCTGGTTTGTTGCCCCTTGGCATAAGCCCGTCCAGCGTAATCAGCCGCTTCTTCCAGACGACCCAGCTGAAAAAGCGTTTTGGCATAGTTATTCAGCAGTATCGGAGAAACGGTTTCTTCCGTCTGTCCGGCGCGGCTGATATCAATCGCGCGGCGAAAAAGCTTCTCCGCTTCCAGCGGACGTCCCAGTTTGTCCAGCGCCATAGCCCAGTCATTGAATATGACGACCGCGGTTTGCGTATCATTCCGCCCCAGCGGTTCCAGCAGCGCGGCAGCCTGTTCGAAGGTCGTGCCAGCCAGATAATTCTGCCCGGCCACGCGGTAGGCCTCCGCCAACTCGATTGACGTATGCAATTCCAGCGTGTCGGACTTAAAGGGCGACTGTTTCAGTATTTCCTTAACGGCCTGAATTCGAGCGATTCCTTGCTGCGGATCGCCGCGTTCCTCAGCCACCTCGCTCCCGCGCCGCAGGCAGAAAATTCGCTCCGCATCGTATTGTGATCCGGCTGGAAGTTCGCTCAGTCCTTCCTGGATCAGAGACTCCGCGCGCGCCAGTTCGCCGTCCCGGGCCAGAGCCCCCGCCAGCGAGCACGCGGCCTCCGCACGCGGGCTCTTTTCCCGGAGCCGTCGCGATAGCGTGTATGCTCCCTCCAGCACGCGCCGGGCTTTCGCATCTTCGTCCTGGGTAGAGTACTGGTCGCCGATCACCACCATGAGTTCCACGCGCGAGGTGTCGTCGGCAGTTCGCTGTCGCGCCAGGATGTCTTCCGCGCGCGCCAACAACTCGTTCACAGTGAACGGCTTGCCCGAGGGCGCCGCATCGGAGAGCAGGAACTCATTGAAATCGATGATGGCTTGCGCGCGCACCAGTTGCCGAAGCGCGAAGTCGCGTTGCGCGCGCGCCGTGCGCGCCTGCATCAAGGTCCCGGCCACTCCTGCCACGGTCGCTACAATCGCCACGGTTGCCAGGGCTACAGCGGCGCGATGCCGCCGCACGAACTTGCCCGCGCGATACGCCAGCGTATCCGGCCGTGCGCTGATCGGTTCATTTTTCAAGTAGCGCCGTAGATCGTCAGCCAGCGCCGTGACCGAGGAATACCGTTCCGCGGGCTCTTTCTTCAGCGCCTTCGCTACAATCGTGTCGAGATCGCCGCGCAACAATCGGCTGAGCCGGTAAGCCGTCGTACGACGACGGGAGGCATTGTGAACGCAGACTTTGACGTCCTCACCCTTCGGAAGCACCACCTGCGAGGGCCGCACCGGCTCCGTCTCCACGATCGCCTTCACCAGATCCGCGGCGGTGTGCGGCCCGGGTCCGATGGGATGTTGCCCGGTCAACAACACGTAGAGCAGCACTCCCAAGGCATAGACATCGGTGGCGGTTGTAATCGCCTCGCCCCGCAATTGTTCGGGAGCCGCACATTCGGGCGTCATCGCCCGCCCGCCTTCGACCGTCAGTGACGACTCGGCCGGCCCATCGCGTTCCAGCAGCTTGGCGATACCGAAATCGAGCAGCTTCGCCTGGCCGTCATTTCGCACCAGTACGTTCGAAGGTTTCAGGTCGCGGTGCACGATCAGGTTGGCGTGCGCGTGGGCGACAGCCCGCAACACATCGAGGAACAGTTCGATGCGTGCTACTAAGCCCAGTCTGTGCTGATCGCAGTAGCGATCAATGTGATCGCCCTCAATATGCTCCAGCACCAGGTAGGGCTGCCCGGTGGGCGACACCCCGGCATCGACCAGTTCTGCAATGTGCGGATGAACCAGAAGAGCAAGTATGCGGCCCTCGCGTTTGAATCGCGCCTCGCCACCGCTGCCGATGAGGGCGATGTTGAGAAACTTCACCGCCACTCGCCGGTCAAAGCGTCCGTCGTTTCGTTTCGCCAGCCAGACGCTGCCCATGCCGCCCTGGCCGATCTGCGAAAGCAAGAGTGTAGACGCCGAGCTCTTGACCTTCCAATCCCCCTCTTTCCGGCAGTTTGACCGAGCGCTTCTCCGAGAAACCCTTCCGCGCGCAGCGCGCGCTGCTCTCGAAAGAGCATTTCCAGTTGCGCCGCTAGGTCCGGATTCTCAACCCGCAGCGAGGACAGCCAGCTCGCGCGTTCTTCGTCCGTCATTTCAAGGGCTTTGTCCAGGTATGGACTGAGAGCTTGCCATTGATCGGGATTCAGGGTGGACATCATTGCCTCAGATTGGCAAATCCGCGCGAATGCTCTGATGGAGAAAAAGCCGCGCCTTCTCCCATCGTCTTTGCACCGTTCGTTCCGACTGTTTCTGCAAAGCGCCAATCTCGGCGAAAGAAAACCCGCAGAAGAACTTCAAGTCCACCAGATCCGCCAGTTCACGATCCACCTTCGCCAGCTCATCCAGCGCATCGCTGATCGACGAAAGCTCCTTCGCATCGGCAGACTCTCCGACATCGTGGCCATCGAGCGAAGTAATTTCAAACTCGCCGCCCCGTTTGACGGCGCTGCGGTTGCGAGCATGATCAATGATGAGCCCGCGCATCACCCGCGCCGCATATCCCATAAAGCGCGCCTGGTCAGGAAAGGAAACCCCAGCCCGCCCTGATATATCCAGATAAGCTTCGTGCAAAAGCGTGGTGACACTAAGGCTGGCGGGAGCGCCGCGCCGCGCGAGTTCCCGTTTGGCCATCCGGTGCAATTCAGCGTACAAGCTGCTGAACAATGCATCGGCGGCTGCGCTATCGCCGCTTTCCGCCGCGGTGATGAGCGATGAAATTGTGTTCTCCACGACCCCCGCTCCCCCAGCGAAACGCCCAGACACAGGGTAGAGTCGCGCATTTCCAAACGATAGTCAAGATGAGTGCAAGTCTCAGCAACCGCATGGCTTGCGCACGACGGCATCCACGCAACAAGTGGTTTTGTGGTTTACAGCTTGACCCAGTTTGTTGTGCCGCCGGGGGGAATTCGCGAGCGCTCGCTCCGCAGGTTCTCTCCCCGTGCCAGTACCGGCCGGATCGATTCAAGCGACCTGTGTACGCCCGCGCCCACTTTCGTCTTCGTGCGCACCTTATCCGAATTTTCTGCTCTTGGCCGATTGCATGACTCGGTCGACGGCGCGCGCCAGCTCTTCCATCCGTTCGCTTTTCAGTACGTATTCATCCACCAGCCAGAGGATTGCCTCCGGCATCTCGGCACATGCCGACAGCAGGATGATCGGTACGGCAGGAAATCGCCCCTTGATGTGGAAAGCAACCGCCTGCGCGTCCATACCCTCCGATTTGTACTCCAGCAGGACCGCATCGACTGGCATCTCCTCCAGGATCTTGATCGCCGCAGGCTGATTTGAAGCAGTCGCAACCGAGTAGCCGAAGGATTCCAGGGCCGCTTTGCGAATGTGCAGTAGCTGTGGCCAGTCGTCAATGCATAACAGGAGAGGAGAAGACATGGCATACCTCCGGAGAGATCACTCCCCCCGCAGAGGTTCGAGAAAACACGCATCGGCGTTGCCAATTCAATCCGCCGAAGCAGTTGAGAGACACAGTTACCAACTCTATCTTTAGATACTATGCACCGGTCTCCGCCCATTCAGTGACCGGGATCACAAGCCGCAGAGTCCTGCGGATTGCTGCGGTACCAATTCGGGATGCCGGGTTATTAGTTCGGCCAATTCATCCAGCCCCTGATTAGCGACCGCCCGACTATGGCAGTCTCCACAAATTCCGTTCGCCAGTCAGGCTCGGGCTTTCTCGATCATCTCTTCCCATATCCCTCTGGATCTGAGAATAAGCTCAACCGCTTCCCGCACCGCGCCGCGACCGGCAAGAGCCTTGGTGGTATAGTGCGCGGCTTGTTTCACCTCGGGGACGGCATCGCCCACGGCAACCGCCAGGCCGGCGCGGCGCATCAAGGGAATATCCGGAAGATCGTCGCCAATATAGGCGACAGCCGAATCCGGGACCCCAGCTTGCTGAAGAATTTCCTCATAGGCCGGCATTTTCAGTGCCCGTTTCATATAGATGAATTCCATCTTCATTTCCTGTGCGCGGCGCATAAGCGCGGCACTTTCCCGGCCGGTAATGCAGCCGGTTCGCAGACCGGCGGTGTGCGCGAGCGTAAGGCCCTGGCCGTCGTGCGCGTCGAATGTTTTAATTTCGAGGGCGGTGCCGTCGGTTTGTGAGAGCAGCGTAACACTGCCGTCCGTCATCGTCCCGTCTACATCCATGAGAAGGAGTTTGATGGGAAGCGCGCGCTTTTTGAGAGCTGATGAGATTTTAGAGAAATTCGCCAACGAGGCCTCCGACGAAAATGCGAGTCGATCCTCTGCATCGATTCGCTCTCACTCAGTTTCGCATAATTAGCCGATTACAAGGTTGATGCTTTCCCGCAGGCATCCGGCCGCAGCCGCCGCAGTCCACCTTCGATGACCCGAAGGCCGCCGCTGGAGAAAGTGTGCATCGCGGGCCGCGCGGCGGTGGGTGAGACCTTGAGAAGTTAGAATTGGATTTCACATGGTTCGAGCGAGCCAAGAGCGGCGGCAGAATTGAGCGCGTGAAAGAGAGAGGCGACATGAGCGCAATGCTTCCCGTGGTATATGTGGCGCGTCACGGCAACACAGCCTGGACCCTCTCGGGCCAGCATACTGGCCTTACCGACCTGCCTCTAACCCCGGATGGCGAGCGTAACGCGCAACGCCTTGGAGAACGCCTGAAAGGTATGACATTCACCAGGGTGTTTACCAGTCCGCTGCAGCGCGCCTCTCGAACCTGCGAACTGGCCGGATTTGGAGCCGTCGCAGAAGTCGACCCCGACCTCGTCGAATGGGACTATGGCAAGTATGAAGGACTGACAGCGGCACAAATCCTGCGCGAACGCCCGGACTGGCAACTCTTTCGTGACGGCGCGCCGGGAGGCGAATCTCCAGCAGAAGTCGGCGCGCGCGCGGACCGTGTAGTCCAGCGCCTGCGAAGCATCTCCGGCGACGTTCTGCTTTTTTCCAGCGGACACTTTACACGCGTGTTGGCCGCTCGCTGGCTCGCGCTTAGTCCGGGAGCTGGCAGATATTTTCTGCTCAATCCGGCAAGCCTGAGCGCCCTTAGCTATGAGCACAATCTATCCAGTCCCGTGATCCGCCTCTGGAATGACGATCATCATGTGGTGGCGTGAGCCAACGCTCTTGACTCAACCCACGGTCCAGTGCCCAGGAATCCCGGAAAGACGACCGACCCCTCGCCCGCGCGTCAGCCCCTGCGGTAGCTCTCAGACCAGAACCGCAGCCGGCCGGATTTGTATCAGCGGCACAAATCCCCGCGGCTTAGACACCCCTTGCTTCAACATATTCGCAGTCGGAACGCCGGTGCGATAAAACGACTTCTCGCAATCCGCCGTCGACGGTCCGCGCATATTTCCTTCCATGTAAGCGAGCCCAGGACAGCGTGAACAGCTCGCGACATGCGAGCACGACGAGCAGGTCGGCAGATCGCGCGCCTGGATCGACCGCACCTCCTGCATCTGCGGCGAGTGATTCCAGATATCGAGAAATTTCTGCTGCCGAATATTTCCGGTCGGCAGCGGAAACTGCACGCACGGAAAAACATCACCATAAGGCGAGATGTAGCAGAACGAATGTCCAGCGCTGCACGAATAGCCTTCCAGGTCTTCTTCCGACGGCGCCGGCGGCGGCGCGCAGAATTCTTCCTGGTTGGGAACCAGCGCAGGATTCCGAAAAACTTCCCCCAGCTCCTCCCCGGCAATGCGCAGCGCAAGCACACCCATATCGCCATCCATCATCGGCGTGATGGTCGGGTCCAGCGTGTAATGCACGCCGAGGTCGGCAGCAAGCTTCTGCGTGCCCGCCTGATCGGAAATGTTCAGAGTCATCAGCACATTGGCAATCGTGACGCGCAACCCGCGATCGCGCAAAAACTCGATGCCCTTGATCGTCCGCTCAAAAGAATGCGGCAGCTTGGTAATCGCATCGTGAACCGCGGCCCGATGCGAGTAGAGACTGATTTGAATGGTATCGACGTTGAGGTCGCGTAGCCGCGCCGCCTCGTCTTCGCCGATCATGACGGCGTTGGTCTTGATCTTGACGTTGAAGAGCAGCCGTCGCGCATGTTCCAGAATCTCAAAAAAATCGCGGCGCATGAAAACCTCGCCGCCGCTCAGCGTGAGAAAGAAAACTCCAGCCTCCGCCAACTGGTCAAGCACGCCCTTGATTTCAGCGGTCGTCAATTCGCCATGATCGTCGTGATCAAGATAACAATGCACGCAGCGCTCGTTGCAGCGATACGTAATATCCAGATGAATGGCCAGCGGAACACCCAGGTTAAACGCCTTCTGACCAACTTCCGCCATCAGGCTCATTGGGCAGGCTCCCGGTTTAACGGAGGATCGTTTAATGGAGGATCGCTGATCGGGCGATCGGTTGTCGCACGATCGGCAAATGGGCGATCGGAGACGAGCAAAATTCCGTGGCTCGCCAGTTCCGTAACGAAACGCTCGGCATCGGCCTGCGCCTGCTCCAGATCGATATCGAATTTTTCGCAGATGCCGTCGCGCACAATCTGGCTCAGAGGCGTTCGCCCGTCAGCCGCCCGCCAGATCGCAGTCGCGACCTCGTTCAGCGTAAAGAATTTCGAATCCGCCGAGTTCATCACCATCATCTCGCCCGCCAGCATGCGCGCGGCAATTGCGGAACTCCGGGCAATGTACGTCTCAGACACCAAGGGGCTCCCGCTCGAAACGGCGTATGTCATCCCACACACGACTATCAGGATAGAACGTAAGGCGGCGAATGGGGAGTGCTGCAACGAATGCGCACGCCGTAGCCAGAAGTTCTTCGACCAGGCTGGGATCCTCCGCAAAAAATAAAATATTCCGCATCAGCCGCCGCACCGCATCCGCAGACGAAAGCTCTTCGATGCGATTTTCAGGGCCCTTTTCCAGGAAAAACAGAGCCCCAATCGGAGCGCTTGTGTTTTCGCCGGCCTTCGCCAGTTCTCCCGCGAAGGGAGTGCCGAACGCGCGATAGGAGTTAGCACCCGCGCGAGTCTCCGACCTCTCCTCGGACGGCCGTATGTATGAAATCTCGTCGGTGAGCAAAGTAACGTCCGGCGTCGCGATGCGGGTCATCGTAGTCTTGCCCGCGCCCGAAACTCCGGAAAACAAAAAAGCCCGCCCATCGCAGATCGCGCTCGCGGCATGCAGAAGAAATCCGCCGCGCCGCGCCAGAATCAGGCTGTGCAGAATCCGCAACACCGAATCCAGCGAATACGGATTCGCATTCTGCCGCACCCGGCCCTTGCCCGTCCGCGGATCCCATCGCGCAGAAAAATCCCCGCGTTCCAGAATCCACTCCTCGCCCTCGCGCCGCACCCGCACATCGTCGTCGGACGCAGGACGCGGCGCGAGAATTTCAAACTCAAGCGCAAACTCGGCAGGCGTCGAGCTCAAAAAATCTTCATACCGCCGAAGAAGAAGCTCGAAGAAATTCGCGTCCGAGGTCGCCAGCGAAATCGAAATCCCGCCGATCTCGACGCAAGCGACATGTCTAGGCTCCGGCACGAGGCAACTCCGAAATCGCCTGCGAACAGATCGTGTACCGCGGACACTCCTGTTCGCGTGCCGGCGCCAAATTCAGCTCAGCACCGGCAATAGCGGTCGCGTCTATAAGGTTTCGACCTCGCCGCCCGCGAGCATGAAGTGTCAAAGCAAGCCGACGCGCCGGCCCGCAATAACACAGGATCCGCCCGAGCACCCAAGACCAAAGACGCAGCGGCCGCGTCGAGCCGGCAAGCCGTCCGACCAACGCCGCACCGGAAAACTCCGGGTCCGCCGCAGGCATGGAATCACCGCGCAACCGAAATCCGCCAGCGTGCAATCGCCCGGCGAAGCGGTGAAGAAAAAATCGCCCATCCCTCAAAGCAAGCACGGTCTCGCCAGCCCGCACCTCGTCAATTGTGCAGCGAACAATCTCGACCACGTCGCCCGGCCAAAGCGTAGGCAACATGCTTTCGCCGCGCACCCGCAGTCGCAAGAGCCCGCTAGCCCGCAAGCTTTCAGCCGCCAGTTCCGCGCCCATCAAAGCGCGCTCCGCCTCCAAGCTTGCAGTCGGATCCTCAGGCGTGCCGTCCAGGTCCAAAGTCAGGAGGTCTTTCGCGATGAATTGCATATCGCAGAGGTACCGGCGATCTTGCCACAAGAAAGCGCCGCGGTCTCAAAGACCCGTTCGCAGCGAAACGCAGGTTTCTGATAAGGCTTCTTCGCCTCCTCAGCCGCGCGTGTCTGTTGCTCGTGAGGGGTTTGGTCTTCCATAAGTAGTTAGTCGAGCCCTAACAGTAGCTCTTCCCCCAATTTCTTTTCAGCAGTGAGCGCAGTGTACTACACGATTTTTGTGATGCCAATATCAGGATGGTGTCGATTTGTAGTCTGCCCTTCCGAATAATTTGCGCTCAATAAAAGGACAGCGTCCCAAACTGCCGCGCCCGCCGCAGGCTAACCGACAAACCAAGCAGCGCCAGCGGCAGCAGGACAATCGCAAACAAAGCAAGCCCGCTCACCGTGGGAGCCATCGCCGCAAGCGATCGCCCCTCGAGCAGCGCGCCGCGCATAGCGTCGATCGCATAGGTGAACGGAACAGCCCGCGCAATCATTACCAGCGGAGCCGGCAAACTCTGCACCGGAAACGTAGCCCCACTTAGTAACCACAATCCCGAGCCAATCAACCAGATCAGCGCCGAGCCCTTTTGAAATGCAATCTGAAATGTGGCCGCGAATATTCCAATCGCCAGCGCAATCGCCAGCGAAAGAATCAGCACCACCAGGCACGACAGAAAGTTCGCATGGACGGCCGCCCGGAAGATGGCGACTCCCGCAAAGGTATAAACTAGCAGATTCACGAGCGTGCCGCCAAAAGCAGAAATGGCGCTCAGAATAATAAGTTCAGCGGGCGCCGTAGAAGTCGTCATCAACACTTCAAGCGTCCCAGTCTGCTGCGCCTCCTGCACCGCGCTAAGAAACGCCTGCGCGCTCATCACAAAGAATGTGTACAGCCCCGTGCCAACCAGAAGAAATGGAAAGTAGCCGACGCCATCCGGCCGGAAACCAGGCCCGATGGCGCGCGACAAGTAATAAAACGCAGCAAGTTCGGTGAATAACCCCACCAGCGTTATGACAAAGCCGCTGCGATGGCGGATGGCGGTGAGCAAATCGCGCCGCAGGATGGCCGCAAGCTTGTCGAGAATCGCGCTCATGATGCCGCTCCCGCGCGACGAACTTTCTCTGTGTGATCAGGCTCGCACTCGGCAGCGAAGTCGTTTTGCGCGACGGGTTCTCCAGTCTGCCGGAAGTACAGCACGCGCAACTCTTCGGCGATCTCGCCGACATCATGCGAAGCCACGCCCAAGCGAGTTGACAAGAGAGCTGACGAGAACGCCGGCGGCCGAACTTTCAACTGACGATCCGCCAGCAATTCTCCTCGGTGCAGCAGCAGCGCCCGGCTCGCCACCGCCGCAGCCTCCGCAAAATTGTGGGTCGCAAGAAAAACCGTAGTGTCGCGCCCGGCCAGTGCGCGAATCGAATCCCAAAAATGCGCAGTAGCCGCCGCGTCCAGGCTGCGCGTAGGCTCGTCCAGCAACAGCACGCGCGGACGCTTGACCAGCGCGCGCGCCAGCCCCAGCCGCTGATACATGCCGCTGGAAAATTTCATAACCAGCGTATCAACCTGCTCACTAAGTCCGGTCTCTCGCAGCACTTCTTCAATTCGCGCTGCCCGCTCGCGCCTCGGAACCGCATCCAGCGCGGCAAAAAAATCAAGATTCTCGCGCGCCGAAAGTCGCGGAAAAAACGATCTCTCCGCCGCCACCGCAATCCCAACCTGCCGCCGAACTTTCCTCCCGTCGCGCCGCGCATCAAATCCACCCACGCGCACCGCGCCGCCATCGGCCAGCAACAGAGTCGAAATCAACTTAAGCGTGCTGGTCTTCCCGCTGCCGTTCGGTCCCAGCAGCGCCACCACTTCTCCGCCAGCCGCGGAAAAAGAAACATTGTTCAGCGCAACCGTCTCTCCCGTCCGCTCGCGTCCCACCCAGTTAAACAGCGCCGGGCGATGCCGAAACACCTTGCGAACGGATTCGAATACAACCTGTTCCATGAATTTGAAATTCCGGAATTTGAAAATGCGCCGCTGAGTCTCTGTATTATAGTTCGCAGTCCGTTACTGACCCGGTGTCTGATCCGATGCCTGAAAGCGTGCCCATCCTAACGGTGCCCCATTCTAACGTCGCGCTTTTTGCGAGGTTAGAGTGGGGATCTATTCCGTGCTCCCATCTCCCAGGTCGAGCAACTCGTTGAATCGCGCCGGCGCCTTCGAGTTGTTGTGCGCGTGTTCAGCAGCCCAGCCCAATCCGCAACAACGCGCGCAGATCGGCAATTGGCCATCGGACGATTTCGACTGGCAAGAATTTCTCCACGCAGCCGAGCATCACGGCGTCGCCCCGCTGGTGGCGCGCAATCTGATCGAACATGCCTCCACGCTTTCGCCGGAAATTCGGCGCTCGCTCGATTCCGTCTACGCAACAAACTTCCGCCGCAGCCTGTGGTTTGCCGCCGAACTGACGCGCATCACGCGAACTTTCACGCACGATCAAATCCGCGCTATCCCTTATAAAGGCCCGGTACTGGCGCAATCGGCCTACGGCGACTTCGCTCTGCGCAGTTTTTCCGATCTCGACCTGCTAATTTCCCCAGCCGACTTTGCGCGCGCCAAGCAGTCGCTCGCAGAGCTCGGCTACCAACCATCGAAGCCGCAAGCGCCCGCCGTCGAGCGCCTCTGGCTCCAGACCGGCTACGAGCGCTCCTTTGACGGCCCGGCCGGTAAAAACCTGGTCGAACTGCAATGGAGCTTGCTTCCTTATTTCTATGCCGTCGATCCCGCCGCGGCTGGTTTTCGATTTGACGATCTATGGGCGCGCGCCGAGCGTATCGCGCTAGGCATGCACGATGATTCGGGCAACGCTTCAAGCAACGCCCCGGCCAATGCTTCCAACGTCCCTTGCCTCTCTCCCGACGATTCCCTGCTCGTTCTCTGCCTGCACGCCGCCAAGCATCTCTGGACGCGCCTGATCTGGATAGCAGACATCGCCGAAAGCATGCGTATGCCCGATCTCGATTCCGCGCTGGTAATCTCACGCGCCCGCGCCCTCGGCATCACGCGAATTCTGGCGGTGAGCTTCTGGCTGGCCGAACATCTACTCGGAGCGGCAATTCCAGCAGCGCAGTGCATGCTTGACGACGACCCCGAAGTGTCGCGATTAGGTGAAGAATCTGCCGCGCGCCTCGCTCGCTGCTCGACTTATGATTTCGAATCCACGGACTACTTCAGAGAAGTGCTGCGCCTGCGTGAGCGCCGCCCCGACCGCATGCGATACCTCTGGCGTCTGGCTTGGACCCCCGGCCCAGGAGATATTGACGCCCTCGCCTTGCCGGAATTCATGTTCCCGCTCTACCACTGGGTACGAATCGGACGTCTCCTGCAAAAGTTAATGGGCCGAACCACCGAAGACCGGTCCCTTAAGGGCTAGCTCCGAAAAGTAACTCCGTTGCCTTGCCCTCCGATGTGGAGCATAATCGACAAGGCTGCAACCGGCAGCCAGACCCCTCGCGTGAATCTTCCCAACTCCATCACGCTCACCCGCATCGCCGCGATTCCCCTGCTCATCTGGATTCTCTGCACTCCCCGCCTCTCTGACACTAGCGGCGCCCGCGAAATCCTCGCCTCCACCGTCTTCATTCTCGCCTCCATGACCGACGGCATCGATGGCTATCTCGCGCGCAAACGCGGCCAGATCACCACCATGGGCATGCTGCTCGATCCGCTGGCCGACAAGCTGCTGATCGCCGCCGCCTTCGTCACGCTTGTGCAATTTAATCCCGCGCTCGTCCCCGCCTGGATCGCGGTCGTAATCATCGGACGCGAATTCCTGGTAAGTGGTCTCCGCTCGATTGCCGCGTCCGAAGGCTTCACCATTCAAGCCAGCGACCTCGGCAAGTTCAAAATGCTGGTGCAGATCATTTCCGTAGTCGCGGTAATTCTCGCGCGGCGCTGGCATGACTGGCCGGTGGGTGGCGGGTATATTTTCCCCGTCTACTGGATCGCGCTGGCCGCCATCTGGTTCATGGTGCTGCTCTCGCTCGTCTCCGCCATCGACTACTTCGTCGCCTTCTGGTCGCGCATCGACCGGACCGCGGAAAAGCGCCGCAAACGCCGCGCCTTCGTCCTTTCACGGCGGAGAAAACGCGATGTCCAGAGCGATGTCCAGAACGATGTCCGGAACGATGTCCAGACCGTCTAGCAATACGGTGGCAACCCGCGCCGGACAAGCGCAAACCGACTCCGAGTTCACTCGCGAACAACGCCGCCTTCTTCTCGCGATCGCCCGCGCCGCCGTCGCCTCCGGCTTGGCCGGCGAGCCGCTCCCCGATTCGCCGCCGGCATCCTCCTCATCGTCGCCATCTTCCAACTGGCCCGGTCTCACCCAGCCTCGCGGCGTCTTCACCACACTCTACCTCGCCGGCCAGCTCAGGGGATGTGTAGGCTACGCGCTCCCCATTCGCCCTCTGTTTCGCGCCGTGGCCGAAACCGCCCGTGCCGCGGCCTTCGAAGACTCGCGCTTCTGGCCGGTCACTCCCGATGAGGCCCGCGAACTCCAGTTTTCGCTAAGCGTGCTCTCCCCGCTCTTTCCCATTGCCGCCACCGAAGTCGAAGTCGGGCGCCACGGCCTGCTGATCTCCGACGGCAAACGGCGCGGCCTGCTCTTGCCCCAGGTCCCGCTCGAGCACGAGTGGGACCGCGAAACCTTTCTCGCCCAAACCTGCCATAAGGCCGGCTTGCCCCTCGATGCATGGCAAAAGTCGGCGACTATCGAGGCGTTTACCGCCGAGGTCTTTGGCGACGAAGACGTTCCCACCTAAGGGACTCGCTTCCCAACCGCCCGCAAATTTCCATCAACCCGCACGAGAGCAAGCTGCCGAATTCCGGCCGCTTCACCCCCGCTCCCGCATCCAATAGATTAGAGCCGACGTCTCCCTCCGTGCATGGAACTTTGGAAGATGGCACGTTGGTGACCTTGCTTTCGCCGCTAGAAGTCGTAGTCTGATGGGGTGCCAAACACCGCATCCCTCACGGCGTTTGGGGTCACAACAGCTTTACCGAAGGAGTGCAGTATGGAACTCGCTGTTTTAGTAGTTGTTCTGATCGTTGCGAGCGCCGCTATTCCGGCTGATTCCAAAATCCGGTTCTATCGCTAGTTCTGGTTCCTGCGATTTAGGTTTCCCGGTGCCTCAGTTATCCTGTCGTAGAGAACGCGGCCTGCCGCGTCTCTAGCACCCCCCAAATGCAAGACTCAGGCAGATGTGCCCGCGCCACACGATCATTCTTAACTCCTCACTGGAAACCCCCAACCAAGAAAAAAGGGCAGAGTTTCCTCTGCCCTTCGAACCAGCTTTCGAGATTAACTATTCCTGCGGGTCCAGCTCGACCGTATCCCCAGCATAGACATCTTCCAGAGCGAAAACGACCATGGCCGACGACGACGTTGGCGTGGTGCCGAGCACCACCACCTCGCCCACCCCGCGCCGCGGCAGGTCTCCCACATGAATGTTCACGCCCTTGCCCCGCGTGAGCATGGTCCCTTCAAAAGTAGGCGAGTGGAGCTGCGTATCTTCAGAAATCTGAGCCTTGAATGAAAGCGAGTCGCCAGGATTATGGAGCGTCGCCGTGTAAGAGCGCACCACCCGGAAATAGTCGCCCACCTTCACGCCCTGATTAGAACCAACATTTAGGTACAGCTTCACTCCCGTGCCCAGGATCGTGTCAAAGTCTCTGCCCAGAAGAATGCGGCCCGTGAGCTTGCCATTCGGTGGCGCAAAGCGGTCAAAATGCCCGGGCACATGGAAAGCAATCGGTGGCTTCTCGACAAACGGTATGGCAACATCGCCGGGGTTGATGGGATCGCAGCTGAATTCCACCTGCGCAACCGCGCTATGCTGCCGCCCATCCAGAATGCGCACGCGCCCGACCTCGGCATATGGATGTCCGACGGCGCCCAGGAGTTTTCGCATGCCAGGGTAAATTTCATACTCGTTCACATCGCGCAGTTCCCGCACGATGGAATAGAGCGAGCCCACCTGATAATCGTGCCCCGATAAATAAACCAGTTCACCGTTGGAAAATTTGGTATCGGTCGGCGTCTCCAGGCCTCCATTTACGTACCTGGCGTCAGGAACCTTCTCCTTGGAGATAAATCCGGCACAGTAAACATCTGACTGGGTCGGTGTCTGGAAGCGAACAAAGGGCATGCTCGCGGACGTCTCAACCAGCCCTTTGTCATTCGGCGTGGCCGCCATCGTAGAGCTAAGTATCGGCGACGTCTGCGCAAACGCCAGACTCGCCGCCAACAGCACTAACAATCCTGTTTTCTTCATGTTGACTCCAGCCCCCACCGCCCGATGGTCTCGGGTCACCCAGCTATCTCTCTGGGAAGACAAGGGTTACACCTGAAAAGTAACAAGCCGGGGGGGAGGGGTCAAGGTTACGAGGGTATCAGAAGGGCTGGCCTCCCAAAGTGTCTCACCCCTCTAAATTGAATCGCCTGTTGCATCTAGGCTTACGCCCCTGTAATATCGCGCCGTTCATTCATTAATATCATTGGCCTTAACGCCCACATTTTCGCCCCGTCTTTTGCCCCAGCGTCTACCCAAAGTTTGCCTCGCCATCAGCGCGGACACGCCCGATGAAATGCTCGATACCGCCGAGGCCATGGCTCGCGACAACCCCTTCCTGGAGTTTCGCCTCGATTACCTGAAACAGCCGCTGGCCGCGCTGCCCAAAATTCGCCGTTTCCTCGAAACCCACCAGTACATTACCGCCGTCGCCACCTGCCGCCGCGCCCCCAATGGCGGCCGCTTCAAAGGATCCCTGGCCAATCAGCTAGCCGTACTCGCCAAGGCGCAGGCCGCTGGCTGCCAGTTCATCGACGTCGAACTCGAGAGCGCTCAAAAAACCAAGCCCGAAGTCTCTGGCCCGTCTCCGCAAAAGCGCCGGCATAATCATCTCCTTCCACGATTTCCGCGCCACCCGCAACCTCGACGCCACGCTCGACAAAATGCTGAAGATCCCCGCCGACTACTACAAAATTGTCACCACCGCCACCACCCTCTCCGACAACGTGGCCATGATGAAGTTCCTGCAAGCCCAGAGTGACAAGAACGCGCTAATCGGACTCTGCATGGGCGAGCAAGGTGTAATCAGCCGCGTGCTCAGCGTGCGCGCCGGCAGCGCGTTCACCTTTGGCGCAGTCAGCGCCCAATCAAAAACCGCCCCCGGCCAGATCAGCGCCCGCGACCTGCGCAGCATCTACCGCATCGACCAGGTCGATGCCGCCACCCGCATCTACGGAGTAGCCGGCGATCCCATCGAGCACTCGCTCTCTCCCCTCATCATGAACACCGCGCTGCAACGCGAAAACGTAAACGGCGTCTACGTAGCCCTCCACGCCAAAACACTAAAGGATCTTCTCTACTGTCTGCGCGAAATTCCACTCCACGGCATCAGCGTCACCATGCCCTACAAGCAGGCCATCGTCGAGCACCTCGACAACACCGACGCCCACACCGCAAAAATCGGCGCCTGCAACACCGTAGTTCGCGGACAGGACGGCAAGCTCTACGGCTTCAACACGGATATAGTCGGCATAGTTCGCCCGCTCGAACAGCGCCTGACTATCGAAAATTCCAAGGTCCTCGTAATCGGCGCCGGCGGCGCAGCCCGCGCCGCCGTCTTCGGCCTGAAAGAGCGCGGCGCAGAAGTCTGGATCCTGAATCGCACCGCTGTAAAAGCGCAAAAACTCGCCCGCCAGGCCAAGGCTCACGTAATCAAGCGCGCCGACCTCCGCAAGACCGCCTTCGACATAATCATCAACGCAACTCCAATTGGTATGGGCAACACCAAAGACTGTCCACTTAAAGAAGAAGAAGTTCAAGCCAAGGTCGTTTTCGACATGGTCTACGACCCGGTAGAAACACGCCTGCTGCAAATCGCGCGCGCCAAAGGAATCGCAGTCGTAGCCGGCATAGAAATGTTCGTGCACCAGGCCGCCCACCAGTTCGAAATCTGGACCGGCAAGCCCGCCCCCGCCGGCGAAATGTTGCGCGTGGTCACCATCGCCCTGCAAGAGCGCCTGGCCCAGAAGCAGAAGAAAACCCAAGGAAGCTCTGATTAAGTCTTTGAGGCCTCTCTGCACTCTGTGGTTTGCGCCTTTTGCCGACACTTATTCAGAGTTTCCCTAAGCTCCGCTAGGCTAAAGTGCTTAAGCCGTTCTCTGCGCATCTTCAGCGAACTCAGCGGTTAAAGCTTTCCGCCAATTCCAGAACGAAATATCCCCCATCTGAATTCGCACCGGCCCAACTGTGACCGAAAGATACACGCAAAATCTACATTTTTCCACATCCCAAAACCATCTCCCTCTCTCGCAAAAATCGCTCCAAAACCCCGCCAAAATCGTTTTCATTGCATATTGAGACAAAAAGCGATGCACTTTGTGAATCGAAGGTTGCAAAATTCACTGACCCGCAGTACTATCCCTTTAGACACGGCAATTCGCGCGTGTCTCATCTCAAGAATCACAAAACCAACCGTCTCCCAGGTAGGAGCAGAGCAGCCCCAAGTTCTTAATAAAATCTAAAGGGTGCCCCAGGCCCCGGTGCAATTCGGAGAGAATGCATGTCGTGGTATGCGTACTGCCTCACTGAACACCAGACCCTTCCAAACGGTGTTCGTGCCCGCCGCCCATTCGTCCTAGATGGAATTCAAGGTGTCAATTCAGCCCCGGTAATGAGTTATCCCAGCGGTGACTTCGCGGTCATAGTAAGTGAATACGACCGCACCACCTCGAAACTGGACGAAAAATCGGTCCTGGAACACGCCCGCGTCGTGAGCCAAAGCTTCCGCACCGCAACCGTCCTACCGTTCCGCTTCGGCACTATCTTCGATACCGAAGACGCCATCCGCCAGGCCGTTCGCTCCAATCGCCGTGCCTTCTGCGAGAGCGTCGAGCGCCTGCGCGGCAAATCCGAAATGCGCATCAAGCTGGTCGTTCGCGACGGCTCCCTGCGCGGTAACATGGAAGAAATCGTCTTACCGGACACAGTAGGCCGCGAGTATCTCGCCAAGCTCCGCGAAAAAGCCTCGCGCGAGCGTGAGCGCCAGACTAAAGCCCGCGCCCTCAGCGTGCAGGTGCACAAACTCTTCAACCCGCTTGAAGAAGAAGTAAGTTGCAAACGCGTAGCCGCGGACGGCATGCTCTTGGATATAGCCCACCTGATCGACACCAAATCCATAGAAAAATATCAGAACCGCTACTCCACCGCCGCCAAGCAGCTAAAAAACTGCGAGATGGTAGTAAGCGGCCCCTGGCCCCCCTATCACTTCCTGCCAGAAAAGCTGCGGCAGGTAGCCGGCAACAGCTAGGTTCGTTAATTGGAATCAGATAGCTTGAAAGCCCCCGGGGTCGGGGGCTTTTCTCTATGCGAGATCTTTCGACTATGTCGCCCCGGCATTGGCCGCAAAAAAGAACGGCGGATGCTCACAAAAGAGGCCGAACCCGTAAGGTTCGGCCGAAGTGGTGCGCGGTTCTCAGTTCAGGGAAGTGAACGCGGTCGTGAGGCACCGATGTTAACCATGGTCCAAAGCTCGGATGTCTCCGAACCCTAACCACTCTTGGAACCCCAGATGCCTTCGTCGCTTAGCGAACGGCCACGTTCTTACGAACCAACAATAAACCTCAAAGTTTTTGGAAACTGTTCAATTCTATACATCTTCCAAAAATGAACCCGAGGCTCTGCCCTCATCGCCAACAGGTGAAGGACCGGTTCTTCATACCGTCAGAGGGCAGGGTGCGTGGTCGCACTGGCACGCAATTTCCACCTCGTTACCTCCTGCTTCCTTACAAGCTTGACCGCAGTATTTATCGCCCGGCTGGACCACGCACCGGCACGGCAGGTGTGCGCACTTTTGTTCGTTTGAGGTCGTCATCTGGCTCTCCTTTCGCAAAATCTGATTCGGAACCCATCTGTGGCGGACTACTATTCGCAGGGTTCCGTTGCTCTAGCCCCTCGGTCTGCTTCGGCGGAATGCCATAGGCCGCCAGGTCGGCATCGGTAAGCTCTTCCCCTTTTGTCTTAACTTCAGGCATTTTTACGCTACCTCTTTTCGTTCAACCGCGATCGGCGCGTGCGCGAGTTCCTCGAATAAAGAACGGTAATGGATCATCGCCGCTCTCAGGTCTTCCGTCGATGTTTCGCCTTTGCCAAACCGCTCCACAATCTCGTGCGCCAAGCGGTAGTTCACCACCACCTGCGGGTGGTCGACCGAGATGTCGGCCGCCCGCTGATCGAAATCAGATACCGGATAGCCACGAGCCTTCATTACAGAGGACACCAGATCATCCGCTTCTGTGACTGCTCCCCTGGGAGAATCGATGAAACGAGACTGTATCGACGCCCACTGCTTCGAGAAACGCTCATGCTCCATGGCATCCAGTTCACGGATGTTGAGCTTTTCAACCCGCTTCTCGCGATCCTCTAATTTCGCTTCCGCTTTTCGTTCTGAACCATGCTCTTTTACCGCCCGATCGTACTCGGGGCCAAATTTTTCCCGTAGCTCTGCCCTCGCACTTCTACGTTTTCGTATGTACAACACAACGCTCACTGCGATGATCAAAATCACCAGGACGGCAAGCGCAATCACTTTCGGATCGAGCAGATCTATGTTCATCGAAACCTCCCTGCATCAGAATGTCCACAACCGGCGCTCGTCGCGAAAGCTCATTCTGGCGTCAGAATCGTGGGAATGGTCAGTATCGCGCTTTGGCCACCCGAAGACTGATCACAATTGATCGTTCCGGCAACTCTTCGCCGATGCGGAACGGTTGCTGCCCTCGTCTCACAAAGTGAGCGATTGTGCACAGCATTATCGACGCCAATGATTGAATCTATAGTTCGTCTCGACTAACAGACGCAATTCGCTCTCCCAGATCCGATCAAAGGAAAATATGAAATCCACTAAATTGTTTCTTGCCCTGTTCACATTGCTAGTCGCCGGAATCATGGCCGGATGCTCAACCACGGCCGCAAAATCCCCGGATGTTTCCGACAGTGTTCGCAAATCACTCGACCAGGCGGGCTTAAAGGACGTTTCCGTCAGCGAGGATCGCGACAAGGGCGTCGTGACTCTTGGCGGCCAGGTGGCCAGCGACAACGACAAGTCACAAGTCGAATCCCTTGCGAAGTCCTTTGCTGGCGCTCAGGTTGTTGCCAACCAGATTGCCGTGATTCCGGTCGGCGGAGAAAAGGCCGCCAAGGCGGTGAACTCCGATCTGGATAAAGGTATCGAGCAGAATCTCGACGCTGCCCTGATCCAGAACAAAATGCACGACAACGTGAAATACGCTGTGAAAAGCGGCGTCGTCACCCTGACCGGAGAAGTGAACTCGGAGGACAAGCGGGCGCGTGCCGAGAACGTAGCGGCCGGAGTGCCGAACGTTTCAGCAGGTTGTGAACGATCTGCAGGTTAAGAATCAGAAAGCCAGCTCATCCGAGTAGGTTATCGAACCTGAAATAGACAGCGATATTAAGCGTAAGGAGAGCGGCATCATCTCGGCTGCCCTCCTGCGCAACCTGTCACCGAGTTACCGGGGGCACACTGCCACCGCGAACTCAACAAGGAGACTCCATGTCGTTTGGACTTTACGTAGGCGGATTTGCAATCCTGATTGCTGGACTGATTTACGGCGCGTTCCTGGCGCATGTCCCCACGCACTGGATTGTCGTTGGCTCGGTCGTACTCTTAGGCATCGGGATTTTGTCGGGCGTGAAGGCCACACGTCAGCGCGATTCCCCACAGTAGTGCGGTGTCAGCTCCCCTCGTACGCAGTTCCTCGCGTGCTATCATTCCACCTGAGGCGGTTACTTCTTTCTCCTCTTTCAGGTCCTCTGAACTAAGTCAGTCCATCTGTGGTTCTCCTCTCCTTAGGCTCTCGAGAAAGTCGTGTAGCCAAATGCCTTCGACTGCCATCCTTCGCGAAGTTCAGCACCTCTACGGCGTGAGCGACCGCCTCGACTCTCTGGCGGAGGAACATCCCACCGTCTCCGAAGCGCTCCTCGTCATCTCAGGAAGCGTTCGCAACACCGCTACGTTGCTGGAAGTTCTGGTCGCGACGAAAATGGTGCCGCTCCCGGGATTTGATCCGAACTAGCAGCGCGCAGAAGAAATCGGTGAGATCTCCCAAACCTTGAGCCCGAGTAATGTCCCGAACTATGGCCTTATACTCCCCGTGCTACGATGCCACCATGTTCAATTTCGGCAAACCGCAAACACCCACCGACTGGCTCGTTCATATCGCAGGCGCAATCGTCGCAATCTTCCTCGTCTGGTGGATGCTCAAGGTCTATGTGCTATAGATTCTCTGCGACCTGATCCGTAACAAGCCGCAAACACTCAAACCACGAAAATTCTGGAGGCAGGAAAATCCGGGGAGCAGACGCGACGTTGGCGTTTCTGACTGTCAATGATTGACAATCATTGCCATCCGTGCAATTCTGGGCTCGAAACGAACTGGATTTCGAAATGCCCTTAAATGTCAATCTAACCCCGAAACTGGAAAAGCTCGTCCGCCAGAAAGTCTCCTCCGGCCGCTACAATTCGGCCAGCGAAGTCGTCCGTGAAGCCTTGCGCCTGATGGAGGCGCAAGATGAGTTGCGAACCTTGAAGCGCGAACAAATACGCCGCGACCTTCACCAAGGCTTGAATAGCGGTCCCCCTCGCCCCTTGAACGTGGAGGAGATCAAACGGGAAGGCCGCCGACGCGCGACCTCCACCCTGTCCACAAAATCGGTCCATAGAATAAAGACTTAAAGAAGATGGCAGTCGTTACGCTACGCCCGCAGGCGCTCGAAGATCTCATCGAAATATTCGACTACATCGACCGTGGCAGTCCCCAACATGCCGATTCGTTCGCTGAGCTCGTCCGCGCCAGTTTAGAACGATTGGCGAAGCGGCCTCGAATGGGCCGTTCGGGTCCAGAACTTATGCCTGATCTGCGGACGATTTCCATTGGTCGCTACGTAATCTTCTGTCTTCCGCGCGTCCGCGGAATTGAAGTCATTCGCGTCCTTCACGGTTCGCGCGACATCGCATCGATATTCGAGGATGCCCCCTGAGATCGCCGTCTCAATTCCGGAGGCCTGAAAACCTCCACCACGCGTCCAAAATGGCGTCCACGTCGACGAAATGGCAGTCGCTTTCCACGCTTGAATGCATACCTTGTCAACTTGACACAAAAAAGCCAGATAAAACAGGGCCCAATCAAAAGGCGAATAACCAGAAACCGCTAAAATAATGATTCTAATCAACCGCGCAAGTAGGGATAAGGCCGTCAAACTGGTAAACAACCACCAAAAAATATTGCTGATTCGACCTCTAGCGCTCGTTTCATAATCAAATTTATTTTCGGCTCGGGACTTTTCATTTATCTTCGCCTTCAGGTATCGAACTTTGCCACCGCCAACGGCCCCCATCCCGGCGCCCCAAAAATCGTTTCTGCCCTCTCCAAAAATGCAGAAACTGATGCTCTCCCTTCTGCTGATCCTGGCCACGCTGGCCCTCTATAACGCGGTCGTGCGCGCCCCCTTCCTGAACCTTGACGACGACATCTACGTCGTTCAAAACCCAGAAGTTCGCTCCGGCCTCAATTGGCATTCGGTGGCCTGGGCCTTCCGCACCAGTTACGCGACCAATTGGCATCCCCTGACATGGCTCTCGCTCGAACTCGATTGCCAACTCTTCGGCCTCAACCCAGCCGGGCCGCACATAGTCAATGTCCTGTTGCACGCTGCCAATGCAGTTTTGATTTTCCTCCTCCTATCCACCTCAACCAAAAGGACTTGGCGCAGCCTGATGGCAGCCGCCCTCTTCGCCCTCCATCCCATCAATGTCGAATCCGTAGCCTGGATCTCCGAGCGGAAAAATGTTCTCAGCATGTTGTTCTTTCTAATGGCATTAGCGGCTTACGGTTGGTATGCAAGAACAAAGCAGCGAGATGCCGGCAATTCGGCCCGCCTTCCCTACGCTACCGTCACAGTTCTCTATGCGCTGGCCTTAATGGCGAAGCCGCAAGTCATCACCTTCCCCTTTGCCCTCCTGCTGCTCGATTACTGGCCCCTTCAACGAGCTGACGCCAAGACCATGAAAAAGCTGGTCTTAGAGAAAATTCCATGGTTCACCCTCTCGGCCGCCAGCGCCGTAATCACCATGAAAGTGCAAGCCGCAGCGCTGCGTGAAGAGGTGCCACCCTGGGAGCATCTGACAAATGCTGCCTTGGCCTATGCGAAGTACGTCGGAAAGGCCTTCTGGCCCGTCAATCTCGCGCCCATGTACCCTCATCCCGGAGGCTCGATCAACATTCCGGCCGCCGTGCTTTCCGCGTTGAGCATTATCGCGATCTCGATTTTGGTCGTTAAGTTCAGGCAGCACCGGTACTTGCCCGTCGGCTGGTTCTGGTTCCTGGGGACCATGGTGCCGATGGTCGGTCTGGTACAAGTCGGCATTCAAGCGATGGCCGACCGCTACGCCTACATCCCCCTGCTGGGAATTTTTGTGATCCTATGTTGGGGAATTCCAGATCTCCTCCAATCGCAGCCAGCTCCAAACACAAGCGTAGAGACGAGGCCTGCCTCGTCTCTTTCGGCCGCACAGACGCGGCCAGCCGCGGTTGTTTTACTCTCGGTGGCGAGCGTCGTCGTTCTCGCCGCGCTGTCCTTTGCCCTGCATCGTCAAGTAAATTTCTGGACCGACAACTTCACGCTCTGGCGTCATACCCTCGACATAACAGGGAGAAACTTCCTGGCCGAAGACAGCGCTGCCAACGCTCTTCTGGTAAAGGGGAAAACCGATGAGGCGATGCAATATTTTCGGCGAGCCCATGCCATTCGTCCGACGGACCCCGTCAGCAAGCTGAACATTGCCTCTTATGAGCAGCACCAGGGAAAGTTCCTGGAGGCAATTCAAGGCTACGGGCCGGTGCTTGAACTCACTACCGATGCCGCTTTGCTGACCTTGGCCCACGCCAACCGGGCCTACGCCGAATATGCCCTGGGAGAGTACGACAGCGCCCAGCAAGATTTCGAGGCCGCTTTGAAGCTCCAACCGGACGACGCCGCAGCCTATCTTGGGCTTGGCATGATAGCGCAGCGCCGAGGCGACTGGACCGCGGCAGCGCGGCATTTCGAGAACGCCGTGAAGATTCAGCCGACGCCCACCACCTATGAATTGCTGGCGCAGGTCCTGGAGTCGGCCGGGAGAAAAGAAGACGCGGCAGCGGCGCGCGCTCAGGCAGCAAAGATGGTTCCAAGTACGCAGCCTTCCTTGACACCCTGATTTCCGGCCTTTATTCTTAATCATTGCTCCCTGAGAGACTTTCGTCTCTGTACGTGCTTCCGCGGGCCTTCGCGGTATCGGTCGGGGGCGGCGGCGGAGGTTCTGATGCTCATCGAAATCAAGGAGTTGGAGCTTCACCCTGTCGATTTCCGGGAGGAGTTCAGCTCCGGGTGTGATCGACCTCGGCGAAGATGTTCGGCAGCGAACTGCTGCTGCGCGCCGAAGGCCGCGCCGATCTGGTGGAAGAGCATCACGGCAAGCACGAAGTGGTGCAGGACATCCGGCTGAAGGGCAAGCTGGCAACCGAGACTTGAAGTCGTCTGTGCCCGCTGTCTGGAGCCGGTTGAACTGCCGGTCGAGCGCAGTTTCGATTTGCTGTACCGTCCGCTCGGAACCGATGCCGGCCGCAAAGAGCTTTCGGTCACCGCCGCCGAAGCCGAGATCGGGTATTACCAGGGCGAAGGGCTACTGCTCGAAGATGTGTTGCGCGAGCAGGTGTTACTGGCGGTCCCGCTGAAGACGATTTGCCGCGAAGACTGCAAGGGACTGTGCCCGCACTGCGGAAAGAATCTGAATGAAGGCGCATGCTCCTGCGCGGACGAGTTGGAAGATCCGCGTTGGGCGGCGCTGAAAGAGATTACGAAGCAAGCTGGATCAATAGGAGCAAGTTCTCAGTTCCCAGTTCTCAGTTCTCAGTGAACGGCGGTTTTACTGAGAACTGAGAACTGAGAACTGACAACTACAAGAACATCATGCCAAATCCAAAACGACGACACTCCCAACAGCGCACCGCCACCCGCCGTGCGCATGACGCGCTATCCAAGCACTCGCTCTCGGAGTGTCCGAACTGCCACGAACAGAAAATGCCGCACCGCGCCTGCGCGAAGTGCGGATACTACAAGGGTCGCGAAGTTCTCGAGGTCGAAGAGAAGTCGTAGTTTCCACCCTCCATGCCTAGCGTAATCGCTCTGGATGCGATGGGGTCCGACAAGGCGCCGAAGCCTGAAATTGAAGGCGCCCTGCAGGCGGCGCGCCACCACGACGTGCGCGTGCTGCTGGTCGGGCCTGAAGACCGCCTGAAGTCAGAACTGGCGCGCTATCCCGGCGCGCGGCGCCTGCCCATTGAAGTCGTCCACGCCAGCGAAGTCATCACCATGGAAGACAAAGTGGACGCGATTCGCGGCAAACGCGATTCGTCCATTCGCGTGGGACTGCGCCTGGTGCGCGAAGGCCGCGCTGCGGGCTTCGTAACCGCCGGCAACACCGGCGCGGCGATGGCGACGGCGAAAGTCGTGCTGGGCGCGCTGCCGGGCGTCGATCGTCCCGCGCTGGCAGCGGCATTTCCCACTGCGCTCAACACGGCGGCGATCCTGCTGGACGTGGGCGCGAACGTGGATTGCACCCCGCAGAATCTCGAGCAGTTCGCGGTGATGGGCGAGATTTATTGCCGCTCGATTTTTGGCATGAAGCGTCCGCGGGTGGGCCTGCTTTCGATCGGCGAAGAAGAAAGCAAGGGCAACGAGCTGACGCGCGAAGCCTTTCAATTGCTGAAGCGCCTGCCGATTCATTTCGTCGGCAACGTGGAAGGCCGCGATCTGTATAACGGCCACGTGGATGTAATCGTCGCCGACGGATTTGTCGGCAACGTCGCGCTGAAAACTTCCGAAGGCGTGGCCAGGCTGGTGCGCGACGGTTTTGAAAGAAACGCTGAGGGCGACCATCACGCGCCAGGTCGGCGCATACCTCTCGCGCGACGCCTTCTCCGATTTCAAAAAGCGGCTCGATCACACCGAATACGGCGGCGCGCCGCTGCTCGGAGTAAAAGGCGTGTGCATCATCACCCACGGATCGTCGAACACCAACGCCATCAAGAACGCCGTGCGCGTGGCAGCAGAATTCGCCGAAGGCAAAGTGAACGAAACGATCGAGCGCGAGTTGGCGCAACTGAGCACAGCGGTCGCGACCACGTAAGTAATGTCGTACTTATCTCGGGCGTCGTTCCCGGAATTCCGTGTTGAACGAGTCGATGTGGTCCACCACCGCATCAACGAGGTCAGTAATTAGTCGTTTTCTCTCCGGGGTCATAAGATTGCTCCGCGCTGCGCTTTCCGCCGCACCAATATAAGCGGCGCCCTTGTATCTATTCAGCAAGCACGCTATGAGCGCGGGTGGTAGACGACTCTGAAGCTCCCGATTAGCCGCCCGTTCCATTTCGTTTATAACGTCCACCTTGCTCTTGCGGTTTTTCGGGGTCATAGGTATCGGATGTTACGTAAAAATACTCGTAGTCGTAGAGCTGATGATCCGGGACCTTGTTCCGGACCTGCGAATGAATTTCGTTGTAGGAAAAATGATTGCCCGCCCTTGAAATAACCGGGTTGCACCCGGAGCGGTTGTCCCCGGTTTTCCCCACGTAGAGGAAAAAGTCGCTGCCGCGAGCCCTTCGGGCTACGACTATGTAGACGGCAAATTCCCGACGAGTAGAATGCCCCGGCACTGTGAACCGATAGACTGACATCCCCATGCTTCTCCAATTGGATCGTATCTACTGGCAAGCGCCCAGTAGAGGTGAATGTTCCACGCCCCCATATGGGCCTTGATTCTTGGATTCGTATAAAGCTATGCTTTGAGCAGGAGCTCCCATCCATGGCGAATCTCGATTGGTCGCAATGTCCGGTGGTCGAGAGTGTTCCCGGAAAGGTGAGCGGCGCTTGGGTATTGAAGGGCACGCGGATGCCGGTGTCCGCTATCTTCGAAAACCTCGAAGCCGGTGCCAGCCTCGACGACATCATGGAGTGGTACGACGGCCTCGATCGCGAACAGATCAAAGCCGTGATCGAGTTCGCCGCCCGCAGTCTCGATAAGGCGCCCGCTTTCGCCCCGTAGTTACTTCGCTCCAGGTTCGCACCTGTACTTCGGGTAACATTCGAGCATGCGCGTTTTGTTCGATCAAGCGACGCCTGTACCCATTCGCTCCTATCTACAAGGACATGACGTGCGCACTGCCGCGCAACAAGGGTGGGACACGCTCAAGAATGGCGAACTGCTCGCGGTCGCAGAAGCGGACGGCTTCGACCTGCTGCTGACAACCGATAAAAACATGCGCTATCAACAGAACCTTGCGGGCCGCAAGATTGCGGTCGTGGTTCTCAGTCGCCAGCAATGGCCAAGCCTTCGGTCACACGTCGAGCGCGTCGTGGAAGCGATCAAAACGGCAACGCCCGGCAGCTACACAGTGGTTGACTTTGCGTAGGAACCAAAGCTCTTACATCCCAAACACGGAAGTAGGCCGAGATCATGGTTAAACTCCGCGATCAACGGCATTGACTTAAGAACCCAACACGCGAGAGAATAAGCACCTGATTGGGGCGGTTTCGAAGTGCGTCAGCAGCAGACGCCCGTCGAGCTGCCCCAAGTTCTTTTCCGAGGATCATCTTTCGATTTAAGCGATTTAAGCCATAAATTACTGAATATTGTGCAGGCACAAGCGCGGCTAACTCATTGATTCTAATGGATCGGCATTTGCTAAGTCCTTATGATTGAATACTTTAGAGATAAGTCATTGTTTTCGAATACTTTGCGGCGAAAAGGGGGGAGGGGGGGGTACCCCCCTCACTATGCGATTTCGAAGCCAGTTACACCCGCCAGCCCCCGTCGAAGCAGGATGACCCGACCGCAGTGTCGACAACATGACTACCCCAACTTCCCCCATCGCCTTCCTCTTTCCCGGCCAGGGTTCGCAATCCGTCGGCATGGGCCAGGACTTGGCCAATCACCACGCCGTCGCCCGCCGAACCATCGAAGAAGCCGACGATGCCCTCGGCTACAAGCTGTCGCAGGTTTGCTTCGAAGGCCCGGAAGAGAAACTAAAGCTGACCGAGATCACGCAGCCCGCAATTCTCACCGCATCGGTGGCGGCATGGCGAGTTCTCGAAGAAAAAGGTCTCAAGCCGGATGCTTCTGCAACCTTCGTCGCCGGGCATAGTCTCGGCGAATATTCGGCCCACGTCGCCGCCGGCACGCTGCATTTCGCCGACGCGGTGCGCACCGTTCGCAATCGCGGCAAGTACATGCAGGAGGCGGTGCCGGTCGGTGTCGGCGCAATGGCCGCGATTCTCGGAATGCCGCTCGATCGCGTTAGCGAAATTGCGAGCGAGGCCGCGCAGGGAGAAGTCTGCCAAGCGGCGAATATCAATTCGCCGGAGCAAATTGTAATCTCCGGACACACCGGAGCAGTCGGCCGCGCAATTCAACTGGCCACCGAACGCGGCGCAAAAAAAGCCATCAGCCTTCCTGTGAGCGCGCCTTTCCATTGCGCGCTGATGCAACCGGCTCAGGATCGGCTGGCGGCGGATCTGCGCGCGCTGGCATTTCACGATCCGTCATGCACAGTCGTTTGCAATGTTGATGCCGCGGCCGTGAACTCGGCTGATGCCGCACGCGACGCTCTCATTCGCCAGGTAACAGGCGCAGTATGCTGGGATCAGTCGGTGCGATTGCTGATCGAGAAAGGCGCGAGTCTCTTTATCGAAGTAGGCCCCGGCAAAGTTCTCTGGGGATTGATGCGCCAGATCGACCGCTCGAAAACCTGCTTGACGGTGAGCGACGAGGCCTCGCTCGCAAAGACTCTGGAGCAACTCTCAGCGCAGGTTGCGTAGCGGCCGAAGTCACACGAACGATCGGAGGCGATTCCTTGTCGGCGTCAATACGGATACACCGTAATCGTCTTATCCGACCTGAGCACAAACATGCGGGCGTGCTCGGCGCGTTCGTTGACGACCACTTCCACGATCACGCCCCCGCCAAATCCTTTGGTATTTGCCGACCCGTAAATGCGGAACGACTTGATCAGGCCCCACTCGCCCCCGGGTCCCCAATCGCGATAAAAATCGGCAAAGGTGTATTGCGAGTATTTCTGTGGATGCTGACGCCACGTCGGATCGTTGAAGTAGATCGCATAAGCCGATTCGTAATCCTGCCGCTGGAGCGCCGCGAAGAAATGGCTGACGACCCGTTCTTCCGGCCAGTTGCGGTACATCCACGCGGCCACAGCGAGGGCAATGATGATGACAACGGAAACGCCGATTTTGATTTTGCGGCGCCGGGCACGCGCGGCATCGAACGGCTGAGCATCGAGCAGAGTCATATCGCTACCCAAGCATAACGGATTTTGGGCGAGCAGCGGTAGGCGCTGTTGCGCTCGTCCCTCAGGCGCGGTCGAGGTTATGTGTCCAACAGAAATTGAGATAATCGAACCTTATGCTTCCCTGCCAGCGCCAGCTCTTTGATATCCCCGACGATGTCGCGTATCTCAACTGCGCCTACATGTCGCCGCTGATGAAGCCGGCTCTGGAAGCCGGAATTGCCGGCCTGGAGCGCAAGGCGCATCCGTGGGAGCTTACCGCCGACGAGTTTTTCGCCGGCGCGGAGGAGTTCCGCAAGACGGCCGCGCAGCTGCTCAACTCTTCCGCCGACTGCATAGCTATCGTCTCCTCGGCCGGTTACGGAATTCAGACTGCCGCGCGCAATCTCAGCGTGCGAAAGGGACAAAAAATCCTCGTCCTCGCCGAGCAGTTTCCATCGAACTACTATCCGTGGCAGCGCCTCGCCGAACAGAATAGTGCTGCGCTGAAAGTCGTTCCGTGGCCTGCCAATGACGACTGGACTTCTGCTGTGCTCAATGCTCTAACGAGTGATGTCGCGATCGCGGCGCTTCCGCATGTGCATTGGACAAGCGGCGGTCGACTTGATCTTGTCCGCATTGGCGCTGCCTGCCGTCGCGTTGGAGCTGGGCTCGCGCTTGACCTTACTCAGTCGCTCGGCGCGCTCGAGTTCGACGTGAACGAGGTTCAGCCTGACTTTGCCGTGGCCGCGAGCTACAAGTGGCTGCTTGGCCCTTATTCAACTGGAATACTGTATGTCGCGCCTGAATGGCACGGTGGATCGCCGCTCGAGGAAGGATGGATTCAGCGCGCCAACTCGCGCGACTTCTCGAGTCTGATTTTGTACAGCGACGAATACGATTCCGGCGCTCGCCGCTTTGACATGGGAGAGCGCTCAAATTTCGCGCTCTTGCCGGCTGCGATACGAGCCATGGAACAGATATTGAAATGGAAGGTTACGCAGATTTCGGAAACTTGCGGGGCGACGAATCGGCGGCTTGCCGCGGCGGCTGCCGAACTCGGTTTTAGCGCGCCTGCCGAGCCTTTTCGCGCACCGCATTATCTTTGTTTGCGACGGAAGGTTGCGATCCCAAAGGAGCTTTCTGAGATGCGGGCGCGCGAAAAAGTTTTTGTCAGCGTGCGCGGAAGTTCCATTCGCGTGACGCCGCATGTCTACAACACTGTAGAGGATTGCGAGCGGCTGATCGCCTGTCTGCGGCGCGTTGCGTGACGGCGACGCCGACATGATTGGACGAGATCGACTAGTTGAACTCGGCTACTTGAGCCGCACTACTTGAGATCGGCCATCCGGCGCTGCGCAATCGTGAAGGCATCCGACTTCGGATTTTCCTTCTGAATTTCCTGGTAGATCTTCTTGGCTTCGTCGGGCTTCTGCTCGGACTCATAGAGCGAAGCGAGTTCTAACTGAGCTGCGACCTTGCTGACCAACGCGGTGGGCTTTCCCATCAACTGCTTGTAAAGGTCGATGGCCTGCGGATCTTTCTTTTCCGTGCGGTACACGGAGGCAAGCGCAAGTTTTCCGAGCGAAGCGAGATCCGAGTTCGACGAGTGGGCGACTTCCTGCAAATCGCTCTCGGCGGTTGCATAGTCTCCCAGTTGCGCCGAGGTCACGCCTACAAAGTAGCGCGCCATTTTGCCGGATTTGGTCTGCGGATATTTATCGGCAATGGCCTGGAACTGCTTGCGGGCGGCGGTAGCACGCTCCGCTGAAGACTCGAAGCTTGGGAAGCCGGGCTGCGCGGGGGTTCCAGGTGGCCGGAGCTGAGCTTCCATGGTGCGGACGGCGTCCGACATTTCGAAGCTCGCCTTTTCGTCCTGCTGATTGATGTAATACCACCCGCCGAACACGATGGCGGCGATGACGATGAGCCCGATCGCGCCGAAGATTAGTTTTGACTGGTGCTCCTGGCTCCAGTGAACGGTCGCTTCCGCCGCCTCGAATGTGGCCTTGCTAAAGCGGTCTTGTTTCAGTTGATGACGAGTTTCTGCGCGCACACACTTCCTTTTTGGCTTGGATGTAGGATGGTAAAACTTCAGTCTAACAGGCGGGTTTCGGGACCGTCAAAGCAGATATTGGCTTGTTCAGCGCATCACGGATTTATTTTGGGTCGGTCCGGTAGCTCCAAAGGCCACTCGTTTTCTCCTGCAAAACGTGAAAGGGGGCTTCGCGGATTTCCGGGATTCTGTCCGTTTTGACTGCGTCCTCGCTTATCGCATCTTTGATCAACTGATGGAGCGGCGCCAGTTCGCACACCGGATCGGTTGCGCTGGCGTTGCCGGTGAGCAGAAATGCCTGACAGCGGCAGCCGCCAAAATCTTCGTTGCGTCGGTCGCAGGAACGGCAGGGCTCGGGCATCCAGTCTTCGCCGCGGAATTTCTGGAAGGCTTCGGAACTCTGCCAGATCCAATCGAGTGAGTGTTCGCGCACGTTATCAAAGCGCATGCCTGGAATCACTCCAGCCGCGTGACACGGTAGCGCGCGGCCAGCTGGATCGATCAGCATTAACTGGCGTCCCCAACCGCCCATGCAGGCTTTTGGGAAGCGTGCGTAATAGTCGGGAATCACCATGTCAATGCGCACTTGGCCGCGCATGCGCTCCTCGGCTGCGGCAACCACGGTTAGCGCACGATCGAGTTGCGCGCTCGTCGGCAGCAGCGCGGAACGATTCTTGAGCGCCCAGCCGTAGTATTGCGCGTGCGCGATCTCCATGCGATCGGGATGGAGCGCTTCGAGCGCGGCGATCATCTGTTCCAGGTGATCGATGTTCTGCCGGTGCACCACCAGGTTTACGGTGAAGGCGACGCGGTGCTGGCGAATCCACTCTGCGAGTTCGAGTTTGTGCGCGTGCGCGCGGGCACCGGCGATCCAGTTGGCCGAACCTTCTTCCGAATCCTGAAAGCTGAGCTGAATATGGTCGAGGCCGGAGTCTACGAGTTGCTGAAGCCGCTCGCGCGACAGGCCAATGCCGGAGGTGATCAGGTTGGTGTAGAGCCGGGCTTCGCGGGCGCCGGCAATCATCTCCGCCAGATCCGGGCGCGCCAGTGGCTCGCCGCCGGTGAGGTGCAGATGCAGAACTCCGAGCGATGCCGCTTCGCGGAAGACGCGTAGCCAATCCGCTGCGGCCAAGTTCCTCATCTCGCGCCGTCAGCTCCAGCGGATTCGAGCAGTACACGCAATGCAGCGGGCAGCGGTGCGTGATCTCGGCGATTAGGGCCAGCGGATGGGAATATTTACTCATTGAGTCATTTAGACATTGAATCGTTGTGGCATCGGGTTGGGTATTCCATTGATTCAATCACCAATGATTCGATGACTCAATAATCAATGATCCGCTTGGCGTGCAGTTGCTCCACAAAGCTGATCACGTCGGCGCGAATTTTCCCGGGCGGCGCGAGGATGAATTGCTGCTCGAGCTTCTGCACGATTTGCGCTAACGTTAGCTGGCCGGCGCACAGTTCGAGAATGGCGCGGCCCGTTCCCTTCGACCTTGATCGCGCCTTCGGGAAAAAGCACGACTGGCGCCTCGATCGTCCCGCCCCAGCGGCAGCCGGCCGCGAGACGGGAATGCTCGCGTCGGTCAGTTCAGCCACGGACGGCCTTTTGACGCTATCTTTACTTCATCGCCGATCCGAAATGCACCCGGCGGCGGCCACCCCGGCTCTACATACGCGAAATAGAGCGCGTCGAGTTGCGCCCACAAAATGTCGCACTTGTCGCGCAGAGCCTGAATCGCGCCTTCCTGCTCGGCGCGCGTCGTTGCGTGCTCGAAGACATATTGAATCGCAAAGGCAGCGTCATCCGGCGCTTCGGTCAGGCGCGCTTCGAAGTAATCGAGGCCGCTCGCTAGCCACGGGTAATGCTGGCGCAGCTTCTCCATGCGGAGCGCGATCAGGTCGCGCGAGAAAAGTTCGGTTAGCGAACTTGCCACGCACTCGGTGAAGGGCCGCGTGCGTACCAGATTCAGGTATTCGTTCCCGATGAAACGCGTCGCCGGCAGAATTCCTTCCGCGCGCTCTCACTCGCTGTGCGGTCGAGGCCGGTCGCTTCCGCCAGCTTGATCCAGCGCAGGATACCGCCGTTGCGCTGCTGATCGCCGTCATGATCGATAATGCGTTTACGCCACGCGCGACGAAACGTCGGAATCCGTCGAGCGGGAAAGGATGATCGCGTCCTTGATCGGAATGATCGACTGGTAGTAATAGCGATTCAACGCCCAGGCCTGCAATTGTCCACGGCTCAACTTGCCTTCGTGCATCAGCAGGTGAAAAGGATGGCGGTGGTGATAGCGTTCTTCGCCCACCTGGCGCAGGGCGGCGCGCAGCTCTTCGAAGGTGAGCTTGGGATTCTGTTCGATTTTATTTTCGGTCACAGTTCCAGATGCCAATTGTCCTCCGCCACTTCCCAGCCGGCATGCGCGCACGGCGCGATGCTCGGGGCTCGCTTCATTCAGGATCGGATTCGTATTGTTGATGTGCATGTAGATCCGCCGGCCGACTTTTACATTTTTCAGCAGCCGCAAGCTTTCTTCAACTGGAATGTGTCCCATCTGGTGGGCTGTCTCGCCGCCGCCCTGTATGCGGATCAACTCGTCATCGCTCCAGAAGGTGCCGTCGAGAAGGAGAACGTCGACGCCTTCGATCTTCGCCACGAGTTCATCGTCGAGTTTCTCGACCGCCGGGATGTAGGCGACGCGCTTGCTGGTAGCTGATTTGGAAGACTTCGCACTGAAGAACAGCGCCGCCGCCGCTTCGCGTGCCAGCCCTTTATTCTTTACATATTTTGGATAGCGGTCCGAGAGAAAGAATACCTCGCAGTTCACGCCCGTGTTTTCGCCTGCGGCGTCCAGCAAGGGGAACGGCACGCCGGCGTGCATGGGACTCCAAACCACCTGCGGGTCGATGCGATTCAGCATGCCGAACATGCTGTTTTCTTCGCGCAGAATGCGCAGGATCGAGGGCGCGGCGTATACGCTCAAGTGGCTGGAGTTCGCGAAGCAGCAGCAATCCCACAACGTGATCGAGATCGGCGCTCCCTAGCACGACTCCGGCAATGGGCGAATCACGCAGCGCGCGCGGATGAAGCTCAGGGGTGGCTTCGATTTGAAACGCCAAGTCGGGGGAGGCTCCGGCCAGAAACCAGCGGGAGCCATCCGAGCTTAGGGCGAGTTGCGCCTGGGTGCGCGGCTTGCCGCTGAATTTTCCCTCGCGGGTAGTTCCGCGCACGGCGATGCAGTTTCCGCAGCCGCAATTCCACTGCGGGAACCTACCCCCGGCCGCAGAACCGAGGATGTACAGATGCATCGAGGGGATTAAAGTTTTGCGCTTACGTAGGAGTTGATTTCGCAGCACAACACTACTTCAACGAATACGGGACTGGTCCACGTCATTGACTTCCACCTGGGTTAGATTTCTCCTTTTCGCGCCTAGGGGCGCGCCTGGGTAAAGGAGTTGAAAGATCATACCATGACCGTGCGGTCCCACCGGAAAAAATTGGGTCCGCTTCATGGCCTAGAACGGGCCATCCGGCGGGCGTTTACCTCGCCTGCCGCGTTCGCGGGCAAATCATTGAAACCATGGGCCAGAGCATCCTTCACGAGGGCCGAGACGGGCAGGCCCCCGTCTCTACAAAAGATTCTTAACGACACTCCGCTTCACTAGGTGGACAGAAAAAACCCTCCGTATGGGAACGGAGGGCTCCAGTGATCAACACATCAGGAGAGCTAACAATTCAGCCGAAGAACACGGCGATGGCCGCGCTAGTCCGCGTTGATGACGCCGTAAATCGCCACCCGTATCGCTCTTCGGACCGCCAACCCAGTAGAGGGAATTGGTGTTGCCGTTTTCCGGGGAGCCGCCGCCGAACTCAATTCCCCAGACTCCACCGAGAGTGATCTTCTTGCCGGCCGAGATCGAGAGCGTGCCGAGGAAAGCACCGGTATTGGGGTCAAAGGCAACGACAGATCCAGCGTTGACATTGTTGCTGACCAGCAAGGCATTGCTGAAGACGCCAAAGTTGGACGGCGCCATCGCGAACCCCCAGGGCTGATTGAGCGGTTTGCCCTTAGCCAACGTTTTCACGAGCGTTCCGCTTTCGGTGAAGATGTCGATGTACCCGCCCTTTTTTCCATTTTGCAGGGCGTAGGCGACATAGAGCTGTCCGCCGATGTCCTGGACGTTAAAGGGCGCGTAACCCGCCGGGATAGCAGGATCGGTGAAGGAGGTAACGAACTTGAACTTGCTGTCATAGACATCGATCTTGTTGTTGGCAAAGTCCGAGGCATAGACCATGGAGTTAGCTGCGTTGATCGCCAAGCCGGTATAGACGGCACCCGAGGCGGAATTATTGACGCCGATCAGGGCGTTATTCGGATCGAAGTGCGACCAGCCGCAGATCAAGCCATCGAGCGTTGCGAACATGAAAGCCGATGTCCAGTTGTCGATCTGGAATCCGGTTCCGGCGTTGTAGACGATGCCGGTAGGCGAGCCAAGGCCCGCGCCTGAAGCGGGGGGAATCGTTACGACCAGGCTCTGTTTGACTCCGTTGCCATCGTAGAGGGTGGAAAGGCCGGAGCCATTGTCACTGAACCAGAAGTATTCGCTCGGACCATATGCCAAGCCCCAGGGATTGATGAGCTGCTTATCGCCTTTTTTACCTGTGTTCTTAACGAGTGTGGTCGATGTGTATTGCGCGAAGGCTGCGCCGACGGATATTGAGAGGATAAGCGCCACGATAGCGGCGGAGACGAGGGATCTGCGGAACGACTGAGACATAAACTCTCCTTTGGAGAAAATCTTGGATGGCGGTGCGGACGGCGGAAGAATCCGAACCTTTACGACGCGAGAATAGTAGCGAGGGAAGAGGGCGGACTTGTCAGCCGGAGGTCAGTGATTTGTAAATTTGTTGTCAACGTGGCGGGGCCGGCTACTGGGCGGCTTCGAGCAGACCCTGTTCAGCTTTTTCCTGGCACTCGATGCAGTGGCGCGTCCACGGAACCGCTTCGAGGCGCTTGGCGTTGATCTCTTTGCCGCAGGAGACGCATTCTCCGAAGCTGCCTTCGCGAATGCGCGCGAGCGCGCCTTCGACCATGTTGAGCAACTGGCGGTCGTTGTTGCTCTGGCTGAAGAGGAATTCCTTGGTGTAGGAACTGGCGGCGCGGTCGGCGACGTCCTGCGTCGCCTCTTCATCCGCGGTGCGCCCGTCCTTTTGATTGCGCGTCACCATGTGACGCAATTCCTGCTGCCGCGTTTCCAGCCGTTTTCTGAAACTATCTAATTTCTTCTTATCCATGATTGCGCCCTGCCTGCACGGCAGCTTCCTTCCCCGTGAAGCCAAACGAATATGGTAAGCGCCGATTGGAATGGGCGTCAACTGGAGGTCAGAGGTTTCTAGAGGTCAGAGGTTTCTAGAGGTCAGAGGTTTCTAGAGGTCAGAGGTTAGAGGTCCGATTGCAGAGGTAAACCGCTTCGGGTTTTGATTTGACCTCAGCAATCTGACCTCTGCAATCTGCAATTACGTCAGCCTTACTTTTGACTTTTTGGCAGCGGCTCGGGCATGGCCGCGAGCGCATAGCCCATGACTGCCATCGCGGCCGCGTTTTCTCTTAACTCTTGCGGATCAACTTTGTCGAGCGTGTCGGCGGCGCTGTGGTGATAGTCGAAGTAGTGGCGGCCATCCTGGATCATGCCGATGCCCGGCACGCCAGCTTTCACCATCGGCTCAATGTCCGAGCCGGGACTGCTGTCAGTGGAATGGAAGATGGTGGCGCCAATCGGCCGCAGCACTTCGGCTACAGGACGCAGCGACGCGAGCACCTCGGGAGACATCTTCATGTAAAAGCCGATCGGGTGCGCCGCCCCTGCATCGCTTTCAATAGCTGCGATGTGGTTGGGCATCTCGGCGGCATAATCTTTCCCGTAGGCTGCGTTGCCGCCGCCCCCATTCTCCTCGTCCATCCACGCGATCACGCGCAGCGTGCGGCGCGGTCGAATATGGAGACGCTGTAAAACTTCCGCCGCTTCCATCGCCATGACCACGCCTGCGCCGTCGTCGATCGCACCCTGGCCCAGGTCCCAGGAATCGAGGTGGCCGCTTACGACTACAATTTGCTCGGGATGCTCGCTTCCCTTGAGGTCGGCGATCACGTTGTAGCTCGCGGCACTGCCGAAATTCTGCGGCGTCAGCGTGAGGTGCATGCGCACTGGACCTTCGGAGGAGAGATGATCGATGAGCTCGGCGTCTTCAGCGGCGAGAGCTGCAGCCGGAATTCCGGCGGCCTCGCTGTGACCTGTATGCGGCAGGCGGAAGTTCGCTCCGCCAACCGAGCGGACGAGCGATGCGACAGCGCCGAGCGCGGCGGCTTTGATGGCACCGTCGCTGCGATAGATGACGGCGTCGCCGTAGGCCTCGAAGGCCGCGCCGGCGAGCGCTTTGCGCTCGTCGTAAGGCACGTTGTAGAGGACGATTTTCCCGGCTACTTTTTCGCGCCCGAGAGCGGCGAGTTCGTCAAAGCTGTGCACGACGACTACCTCGGCGGTGAGGCCGTCGGCGCCCGTGGATGAACTTCCGCTTAGCGCGGTGAGAACTATGCGCTGCGACGTCTTGGGCGCCTGGCCGGGATATTCGATGAGTTCAGCTTTTTCATCACCGCGCACCCAGTGCGAAACCTGCGCCGGCTCCAGGTGGACTTCGAGGCCAAGACTCTTTAGCTGGGCGGCGACGTATTCAATGGCCGCCTGCGCCTGCGGGGACCCGGCGGGCCGCGGGCCGATGTTTTCTGTCAGGTGCGCTAATTGCCGCCACGCGTAATCGCTTTTGAGAACCGCGTCGCGGATGGCTTGCAACTGGTCGCGCAGCTCGGGAGAAAAAGTCGGCCGCGTTTTTGGCGCGGGAGTTTGCGCGATAACGGGCAGGATAAGGAAGAGACACGGAAGGCAAAGCGAAACTGCTCGATTCAGATTGCATAGTCTCATTGGGCAGGCATCACTTTCCGAAAGTCGGCTTGCTTGGGTCGTAACTATGATCGCATGGCGGTCATTCCAGCGCCCGCAAGATGCCAGAGCTACTTTGCGTTCTCCGCAGCAATGGAGTCGGTTAGTGGCGGCGGGGCATACTCCGGCAAACCCAGCTTGCTCGCCTGCGTTCGCTTTAGTTGTATCTCGTCGAACAGGAGTGCTGGGCTGGCTACGCTGTAGGGCACCGATTCCAAATGATTCTCCACCATCGGCGCGGTTCCGGCGGCAATCAGATTGCTGCGCAACGAACGCACATCGAGGTCGCCAAGAACGGCGCCGCGTACCAACTCTTCGTGCCCGTCGTTTGTATAGACGCGGTAGATCAGGCGTGGCTCGAGCTGTGGGCCGAGAGTTTCGACGTAAATGCCATAGGGCAGATTGCGTTTCTTGGCGAGCTCGATCAACTTTTTCTTCAGCTCGACGTCGGGCCTCGGATCGGTGGTTTCCAGAATCAGATTGCCGGGAAACGGCCCGGGGCCGCCGGTCGGGGCGGCGCGGCCGTGGCCGTTCGAAACTGGAAAGTCGCGAATCGGCTCGCGCCCGATGAGATAAGAGACGAGTTGTCCATCTTCGACGAGTGACACGCGCTCCGCCTTCACGCCTTCATCGTCCAGCGTGTAATTGCCGAACAGGGCCAGGTTTACGAATGACGAGATGGTCGGATCGTCGACTACGTTGATGAAATCGGGCAGCACGCGCAGCTTGTAGCTGCTTGACCACGGTCCAGTCGTGCGCCCGTTCTCGCCGAGCTTCGGCTTTCTTCCGAGGAGGCTGGGAGCGATCATGTCGGCCACCACCGTCGCTGCAGCATCGTTCGAGAACAAAATCGGACCGCGATATTCTTCCTCGACGACCGGGGCCTCGCGCAGTTGCTTGAGCGTCTCCACAATGCGGGCCGTAGTCTCCAGAAACTTTTCGCGCGATGGCAGTCCGCTCAGATCCTTGGCCTCGTCCTGGTGAGAGCGTTGCAGCAGCATCCCGTCAGCGGCCTGGGTTGAACCGGCGATGGTGATCGCATATTGCGCGCTACCGGAGCAGGCCTCCGTGCCTTCGGAGTTCACGAAGTAACGGTTCACGGCCTGGAAACGCAGGGTGGATTCGAAGTGCTCGAGCTTTGGATCGGAACGATAGAGTGCTGACGATTCTTCGATCAGGTGAAGCCACGGGGTGAAATCGGCCGTCGCAAGGTGTGCCAGAGGTTCGATCGATTCGAGGGGCGTGGCGCGGGCGAAATCGTCCACCGGCTCATCGACCCTCATTTGCTTTAGAGCTGCCTGCTTGGCTGATAACGCTTCGCCTGCAGCTTTGTAGGCGCGATCGGTCGCCAGCCACACGCGGTGGCGGATGGCAAATACATCATCGTCGAGAGGAACCATATCCACGGTGCCTTCGCCGGTGCCGTAGTAGCTGTCCTGTCTGTAATCGCCGATGCGGACTACCACGCGCAGAAATCTTCCGCTGCCGCGCTGCTGGCTGCGCAGCGCGCCGAAGACGGCGCTCGCATCGAAGGCGTCGAGTTCCGTGACGCGGTATTCGATGTAGTAAGGCGCGGCCACATTGTCCATTTTCAATTTGTCTTTGGAGCGCTCCATCTCTTCTTTTAGAGCACGCAGGAGGACGTGGTCGGACGCAGCGGCGGCGGCGCGGGCGGGCAGGCTCAGAGCGCAGAACAGAACCATCGAGACAATTGCGATTAACGCAGCGCCGAACCTGTGCGCCCCCCCAAAGCGGGATGCCGGAACCCCCTTTTCAGATCTCATTGGGCCCCGCCTTTTCGTCCACCAACCTCTTCATCTGCACCAGGAGGCGGCGGCAGGACCGGCGGGCGCGTGTCACCGTACTTTCGCTTTTGCACTTCGATATCGGAAAACAGAATCATGGGCGACGCCGCCGACACTGGCACGCTGCCCGATTCTGCGCCACAGATCCCGTTGAAGACGCTGGTGGTATCGCCGGTCGCTTCGATCTGGTTCAAGACAGTCAGCGGGGTACCGACGATGTCGACTCCGCGCACTAGTTCATCGGGACGACCATCCGGATACACACGCCACACCATCACCGGCAAAACCTGAAACGCCTGCGGCAGGTCGCGCGTCGTCAGCGTAAATCCTCCCTGGATGTCTTCAAAGTAGAGGCCGTAGGGTTTTCCCTGCTTCTTGATTTCTTCGATGAAGCGGGCCCGCAATTGCGCATCGGGGACTTTGTTCGTCGAGGTCACAATCAGGTTGCCTTGGCGTCCGACCGGCATTTTCCCTTCCTGGGCGCGGCCGTGGCCGTTCGAGTTGCCGAAGTTCTTGACCGGCATACGTCCCATCAGAAAATTCTTCAGGATGCCATCCTTGACGACTTCGACGCGTTCGGCTGGCATGCCCTCATCGTCATAACGGTAATAGCCCGAAAGCTCCGTCCCGCCTATTGTGCGCAGCGTCGGATCGTCGGTCACGCTGAGGAAGTCCGGCAGGATTTTTTCATTTAGCTTTTTTGTGAAGGTCTGGCCTTCGTCGCGGCCTTTCTGGCGTTGGCCCTCGACGCGATGCCCAAGCACTTCATGAAAGAACACCGCCGCCGCCCGTCCCGATAGGAGCGCCGGCCCGCTATACGGTTCGGCCAGCGGAGCGGTGCGCAGCGCATTCAAGTCCTCGGCGATCTTCTTTACCGCGGCGTCGACCTCCGCCTGCGAGGGCAACTTGGAGGGATCGGTGGATTGGAAGGTCTCGACGCGCTCCAAACGCATGCCGTCATCGGCCAGCACTTCGCCTTCGATCACTACCCGAAAAATCGCATCCGAGGTGACCACCTTCGTGCCCTCGGTCGAGACCAGGTAATTGCGGTCACTGCCGCCAAACAGATAGACCAGCGACTCCTGAATCTGATACCGGCGGAAGGCTGCCGAGTAGCTCCGCGCCAAATCTTCCCAGGACTTCTGATCGGGCAAAGCAGCCGGGGCCGCGGTATCGATATAAGAAGATGGCTTTTCGACCGAGAAGTCGGGCGATTCGTCTTCGTCTTTGGCGCGTACGGCGGTCTTGGTCTTGGCGTTCGTATATGCCTTGCTGGCTTTGCGGTACTCCTCGTATGTCAGCCGCCACAGGGTGCGCGCGATGGCATCGGGATCGTCCTCGAGCGGGAGCGCGCCGCTGGTGATGCCTGAATTTCGATCATGGCCGTGGGTGTTGTCGAGGTCGAGTTTTCCAATTCGCATGCTGACGTCGGCAACACGATCATGCTGGCGCGTCGAAGTCAGAATGCCTCCCTGGGTGCCCAGCACCGCCGTGCCCTCGCTGTCGGTGATGTTGTAGCTGGTGAAGTAGGGAGCGGGGTCGAGTTTGGCGAGCTCGGTCTGTCCGCGGTGCAATTCCTTTTCGGCAGTCGCCAGCAGCTTGGTATCGGGAGGCGCCTTCTCGGCTGCGGTAGGCGGTTTCTGATCCTTTTTAGTTTTGGCGACCTTGGCGCCGGCCGCTTTGGCAGACAGCGGCGTCAGCTCAAGAAAGAAGGCGAAAGGCAAAAGGATGGTCAGAAAAAAGAGGACGGAAGGGACTGCTCTTCGAGAATTCATTTTCAGGAGTGGCGGAAATTCGAGTGTACAGGACTTTCGGGCACAAAAAAAAGCGGCCCCGCTGGGGGCCACCCTTTCAAAGAGGCGAGTTGGGCGGGAATCAGAGGAAACTCAATTGGGCGCCGCTTCCGGGGAAGATGCGACAGGTGAGAAGTCGAGAAAATGATAGGAGTGTTCCAAGGGTTGCGGCCTCTTCATTACCGGATGACTGAGCACTTGCCGAACCAAAATGGTAAAGTTTCGTGCTCGTTCCGGCCCGATTTGAGAAGTTATGTGGAATCAGCATGTTGCCGCTAATTTCTATTCCTGAAAGGGAGCGCGCACCGATCTGGGGATCGATCTCTAAATGCAGAATGCTGCACATAGATTGAAGAGCATGATTGAAGAGGTAATTGAAGACCAGGTGGGGGGAATCCGGGTAGATCCAACCGGTAGTGTCACGAATAAGGTAACGAGTCCTTAATATTCCAGCTGTTTTAACCCTACGCCGCGATTCTGAAGACCGAAGTGGCCAAATGACCATTTACCCGTGCACTTTGGCGCACTGACGGAATCGAGTCTCTCTAAAGCAGGGCTTCGACCTGCCGATATAAACCAGTTAGAAGGCAATGCTATCTGCGGCTCCGCATTCCGAATGCGAACCCGCACATCGGTGAGGACAATGGACCAGATACGGGCTTGATTGTCGACGACTCGTCAGTAATGCGCAAGATCGTGGAACGTTCTCTGCGCCAGGCCGGACTGGAGTTGAGCAAGGTCACCGAGGCTGGCAACGGCGCCGAAGCGCTGGCGGCTCTTGCCAAGGAAACGGTCGACCTGATCTTCTGCGACATCAACATGCCGGTAATGGACGGCCTGGAATTCGTCAAGCAGCTCTCCACCATGGAAAGCTGCAAGGGAATTCCAGTTGTAATGATTACAACCGAGGGCAGCGAGAATCACGTTATTCAGGCGCTCTCCGCAGGCGCGAAAGGATATATCCGAAAACCATTTACTCCCGAGCAGGTGAAAGAGCACGTCCTGCCGGTGGTGAGGAAAAAATCATGAGCACGGATACCTCACTGATTGTGCGCTCGAAAGAGGAAAACTGGCAGCCCGTTCTCGAACTCGCCATCGAGGAAGTATTCGAGATCATGGTCGGCACGCGCGTGAAACCGATGCCGAAAAGCGAGGCCGTGCCGTCCGGAGGATATACCGCGATGGTCGGCATTGCGGGTGGGCTGTGCGGAATTCTGACCGTTACCTGCGACAAGAAAACGGCGGGCGAGATCGCCAAGTGCATGCTCGGCCCGGAGATCGCTGACTCGGAAGAGCAGGTTTCGGACGCGCTCGGCGAAATCTGCAATATGATTGCGGGAAACTTTGAAAGCGGATCTGCGCAAATGAAGGCGACTTCTCAGGCCACGTTCGATCGCATCGCCAACCTGCTCCAGAAGCGCGACTGCTACATCCGCGTCGAAGGCCACACCGATAACATTCCTATCCACAACTCGCAGTTTTCTTCCAATTGGACGCTCTCAGCGTCCCGCGCCACCGAAGTCGTGAGGCTGCTGATCGTGCGCGACGGCTACAGTCCGGATCACTTGAGCGCAGCGGGCTACGCCGAATTCCACCCGATCGCCTCCAACGCCACCGCGGAAGGCAGGTCACTGAACCGGCGCGTCGATATCGTCATTCTTCGCCAGGGGCCTGCCGCGCCAGTGGCGATTGCGCCGGCGACAATTGCTCAGGCACCCGTCCTGCCTGCGACGCACGCCACAAGTTCCAGTTCGCAGGCTCCCGCGATCGCAACTCAATCCGCGAAACCTTCTCCCGCCATCGGCCCGAAATTGCCGCCCAATCCCGGCAACTCTATGCCGCGTTGACGGACGGAATTCTTCCGTAATCCGTGTGTCCTCTGTGCTAGAAGGGTTTGCTGAACGGGAAACGAATTGCGCGGCACCCACCGGGCATTTAAGATTTCCTCACTCCAATGTCCGAAGTGATCGCCTCCGAGCCCATGCCGCCGCAACCCGCCTCCACTCCCCTCAACGGACCATCGGTAGAAGTCTTCGCCGTCTACGGGGTCGAGCCGGAAATTCAGGCCTACGCCATGGCCAAGTATTCGCGCTCGTCGCTCTCGATGAAAGAGTCGCTGAAGGAGATCACGACCCAGAAGGCCGAAAAGTTTCTCAACACTTTTTATTTCCAGTACGGCCATCGCTCGATCGCCGATCTCGCCCATATCGCGCTCGCGATCGAACGCCTCTCCATCCTCGCCGCCATCGTCGTGGCCGACGAGCAACGCTGGGACGGCCAGGAGAGGTCTACGCGCTATCAGGATTTTAAGAAGAGCGGATACTACACACCGAATTTCGGGGAAGTGGGCGGCGCTGCGGGTGCGGCGAGCGCCTTGTACCACGACGCGATCGCGAACCTGTTTGCCAGCTACCAGGAAGTCTCGCAAAAAGCGTTTGAATATCTAGCCAGCATCACGCCGCGTCCGCCGGACATGAAGCCCGAGGCATATGAGCGCACGCTGCGCGCACGCGCCTTCGACATCTCGCGTTACCTGCTGCCGCTCGCCACCAATACTTCGCTCGGAGAGATCGTCAACGCGCGCACGCTCGAAACTCAGGTCGGCCATTTGCTATCGCAGCCGCATCGCGAGGTGCGCGAACTGGGTGCGCTGCTGAAGAAAGCAGCGACATCTCCGGCCTACAACGCGAATGAGGAAGCGCTGCGGGCGCTTGTGGAGAAGATTCGGGAACTCTCTCCTGACCTCGCCACCCGAGCCGAACAAGAACTTCTGCATGAGGTTCGGGTCGCGCCCACGCTGGTCAAATACGCCGATCCAAACTTGTATGAGATCGAATCCCGCCGCGAACTTCGTCAAGCCGCCGCTGAGCTGATGCAAGGCGCCGCCATCGAACCGGCTCCGCTCGTTGATCTGCTCGATACCGATTTGCTCGAGAAAGACCCGCTTGAAATTGAGCTTGCCGCCACGCTCCTGTACGCCTACTGTCATTATTCTTACCGGCAGATTCGCCAGCGGGTCGAAGCCGCTGGCGAAGCGCGCCGCCGCGAAATTATCGATTTCGGCCTGCGACATCGTGGCAAGTACGACGAACTGCCGCGGGCGTTCTCTGCCGGACAAGAATTTCGCTTCGACATTCTTATGGACATCGGCGGCTTCCGCGACATGCACCGCCATCGCCGTTGCATTCAGATCATGCAGGACTTCACCACGGCGCATGCATACGACGCGCCGCCGGAAATCGAAGCTGCCGGATTCCAAGCCGAATACGCAAATGCGATGCAGCAAGCCGCAAATTCCGTAAAGAAACTGGCCGAAGCGGGCGGCGCAGAAGCCAGCGAAAACGCGCAATACGCGATACCGCTAGCTTTCCGCAAGCGCACGCTTTTCAAAATGGATTTCGCCGAGGCTGTCTACATTTCCGAACTGCGCACCACGCCGGCCGGCCACGCCTCGTATCGCAATGTTGCGTATGCGATGTATGAAGCAGTCGCAAAGAAACATCCGGCGTTGGCAAAGTATTTCCGGGTGGTGGATGTGCGTGAGCCAGTCGATCTGCTGAAGCGCTGAAATTGACGCCGTTCAATCCCAGACCCTAGAATCTCCTCACCGATGCCCCTTTACGAATACAAGTGCAAAAAGTGCAAGCACCGCTTCGAACAAATCCAGAAGTTCTCTGATAAGCCGGTCAAGAAGTGCCCCAAATGCGGAGGGCCGGTCGAGAAACTGATCTCGACTTCGTCGGTACAGTTCAAAGGCTCGGGCTGGTATGTGAGCGACTACGGCCGCAAGGGGTCGGCTGGCCAGTCTTCCTCGTCCTCCGAATCGGACGGCGGCTCGAAGGATTCCAAAGACTCCAAGGACAGTGGTAGCGGTAGTAGTAAAGACACGAAAGAGACGAAGGAGTCCAAGAAGGACGACAAGCCCAAGGCTGACACTTCGGCCAAGAAGCACAAGAAGGACTGAGACCGCTCGGAGAGTCCCAGTCAGCCTCTGGAAATTTTAGATCGCCCTACGGTCTGATCCAGCCCCGAATCCTCCTCTCCTCCTCTACATCTAACTAATAGTCGTTATAACGACCGTTTCGGAGGAGGAAGGACATATGCTAAACATCCGGCGCAGCAACGACCGCGGAGGCGGCGACCACGGCTGGCTCAAGACCCAGCACACCTTCAGCTTCAGCGATTACTGGGACGAAAAATGGATGGCCTTCCGCTCCCTGCGCGTCATCAACGAGGACTGGGTCGCGCCCAGCAGCGGATTCCCCACGCATCCGCACCGCGACATGGAGATCATCACCTACGTTCTCTCCGGCCAGCTCGAGCATAAAGACAGCCTCGGCACCGGCTCAGTGATTCTCCCGGGCGATGGCCAGCGCATGAGCGCCGGTCGCGGCATCCGGCACAGCGAGTACAATCCGTCGCCAACCGAAAAAGTTCATCTGCTGCAGATCTGGATCACGCCCGACAAGCAGGGCCATGAACCCGGCTATGAGCAGAAAACGTTCCCGGAAGCCGAGAAGCGCGGCCGGCTGCGACTGATTGCCTCACGCGACGGCGCTGACGGCTCGGTCAAAATCAATCAGGATGCGAAGCTGTTCGTAACGCTGCTTTCGTCCGGAGACGAAGTAAAACACCCGCTCGGCGCGAATCGGCACGGGTGGCTGCAAGTCGCAAAGGGTGAAGTTGAACTGAACGGCAAGAAACTACACCAGGGAGACGGCGCCTCCATCAGCGACGAAAGCGCTCTAACGATCAAAGGAATCAAGGACGCCGAGGTTCTGCTTTTCGACCTGGCCTAACCGGGGCGCTGGAGCGACGGGCGCAACCGCCCGTTCTCCCGAGCTCTTATTTCGGCCTGATTCCCGCCACGCCCATCATCCTGCCGGTCATGCCTTTGTCCCCACGATGGCTAAAAAGCAACTCGGTGTGACAGGCAGTGCACGGAGCCGAAGCATCAATATTCTTCTTCGCCAGGCCAGCATCCATCAGCTGTCGCCGGTTCGCCTCAACGAGATCAAGAAATAATTTGACCGGCAATTCGCTGTGACCGGGCGCGCGCGCGGTCAAAAACAGCAGCGGATACTTCTCCCGCACCGGGTCCGACTCCTTCACTTCGCGAAACAGGCTCGCCGCATAGGCAAACTGCGATTCAAACTGCGTACGCACTTCCTCGCCCACTTCGTAGCAGCACGACTGAATCCCCGGCCCGATCGCCGCGAGCATATTCCGCGGGTCGCTTCCGAAGTGCTTGCGCATCTCGCCCACGCCTTTTTCCACGATTCGTTTGACCGTGCCGCGCCAGCCAGCATGAAAGACACCCACAGCGCGCCGCTTGCGATCCACCACAATAACCGGAATACAATCCGCCGCCTGTACCGCAATCTGCAGGCTGGGAGCATCCGTGATCAGTCCATCGCCCACTAACAGCTTAGACGGCAAACGGTCCACGCGGCGGATCAAGTCGGAATGAATTTGCCGCAAGGTAACGAGCGGCCAACTCTTTCGCCCCGTCGCGGCACCCATTTTCTTGAGGAGTATTTCGCGGTTGCGCTCGACCGCAGCGTACGAGTCGTCTTTGGTGAATCCAAGATTCAGCGCGTTTCCGCCATAGGCCCGCGAGACTCCACCCACGCGCGTCGAGAACCCGTGCACCAGCCACGGGAGGTTCTCCAGTTGCGGAGAATGCAGGAGTTGCACATTTTTTACAGAAACGGCCCCGGTCACCACTTAAGGATGATACCGAACACGGCGCCCAGCCGCCGCGCTGTTGTCAGCTGCGCCTACGGGCAAGCTAGTTCTCCTGCGTACACACGGCATCTTTACTTCTTCTTCACCATCTCCACATCAATTTGAATTTTCACCATGTCCCCGACCACCGCCTCGCCGCTCTTGAGCGTGTTGTTATAGGTCAGGTTGAAATCTTTGCGGTTGATGCTCGTGGTCGCCGAGAAGCCACGGCGGGCATTTCCTCCCTGATCGATGATCTCGGGTGTCGGTCCCTCCCCATCGAGGGTGACTTCGCGCGTCGTTCCGTGCATGGTCAGATCGCCAATCACCTTTAGTTCGTCGCCGCTTTTCACGATGCGCCTGGACTTGAACTCGATCGTGGGATATTTCTCCACATCGAAGAAGTGCGGGCTCTTCAAATCTTTATCGCGGTTCTCCACGTGCGTATCGACCGAGCTGACGTCGATAGAAGCATCGACCTGGGACTGCGTGATGTCTTTCTCGTTGAGCGCGATGTTCCCGTTCACCTTCGTAAAAATGCCCGACACGTTAGAGATTCCGAAGTGGCGTACGGTAAATCGTGCCGTCGAGTGCATGGGATCGATCTTCCAGTCCGAGGTTTGCGCGAGCGCAGAAAAAGTTGCGAGAACGGAGAGCGCGAAAAATAGACCTATCCTTTGAGCTGCTTTCAACATTTACGGTCCTTTGCGGTAGTAATTTTGGAGAACGGACGAGCGTTAGAGGAAATTCTCCCACAGCAACTGCAATTCGAACAAATTCCGGGATGAAACGGTTCCTCCAATAAAGTAACTTTCGGCCTCCCTCGGCCATAGCCCCTTGGGCAACTCTATTTGCCCGGCCACCAGCTTGGGCGATATAGTTACGGATAGATCGCCGATATGTACACCGACTTCACCGCCACCGACCGCTGGACCAAGAAAAACGTACACGTCATTTATCAGGCTCTGATCGTCGCCATTGCGACCCGCCACGCCGATGCCGTCGATATCAAGTTCCTAGTCGATGGCCGTCCGGTCTGGGTTGCCCTCCCGCACCCGGCCTGGGTCGAATACAGAAAGCGCACCGGCAAACAGATAACCGACAGCCTCGCCATGGACATCGCCGGACATTTTCTGAAAGGTGCCCTGGAATCCGGCGAAGGCCTGGGCCGCGAGATGTACTCGCTTACAATCGACGAAACGCTTAAGCACCTCGACGCCATCGCCGCCGACGTCGAGGCACCGGTGGCCTCTCGTTAGCCGTTTCGTGCGGTGCCCACTGGAAAAGCCATAATCCCCCTAAGTCACAATTCATTGTGATCCTGCCCACTTTTCGCCGTTCGCCCTGCGAAGATAATCAAACGGCATTTCATGGTTGGAGGTTAGGCCCTTTTCCCTTGCTAACCGGTCGGTCAGTCGCCCAGGGTCGCGAGGGAATCACGAGGGAATCGCTGGAAACAGCCTTCGAAATGAGGGACAATAAAAGGCCTGTGCTCGGTACGGGCAGACCCCCTTCGTTGGCCATACGTTTCTGCTCGCGAATGCCTTTTTCTTGGCGGGTGCGGATCGAAAAGTTCGGCATTCTTCCCACTTCGGGGAAAGGATTCTAATGGCCACTCATATCTTAGATCCGGAAACGATGAATGACGCGACTGGGGGCGCGAAGCACATGGCCCTTTTAGCCTGGGTCGAGGAAGTTGCCCAACTCTGCAAGCCCGATCGCGTTTTCTGGTGCGATGGCTCGGACGACGAGTATCAGGCGATGACCCGGCTCATGGTTCTCACCGGCACCGCCATTCCGCTCGACGAAAAGAAGCGCCCCAACAGCATCCTGGTTCGCTCCAGCCCGGCCGATGTAGCCCGCGTGGAAGAGCGCACTTTCATCTGCGCCCGCACCAAAGAAGAAGCCGGCCCCACCAACAACTGGGAAGATCCGGCCACGATGAAGGCGCGACTGCTGAAGCTCTTTACCGGTTCCATGACCGGCCGCACCATGTATGTGATCCCGTACAGCATGGGCCCCATTGGCTCGCCGATCGCGAAGATCGGCGTCGAGATCTCCGACTCGCCCTACGTCGTCGCTAACATGCACATCATGGCGCGGGTAGGCACGCGCGTGCTGGATGTACTTGGCTCGAATGGCGAGTTCGTCCGCGGATTACATTCCCTGGGCGCGCCGCTCGCCCCGAACGAGCAGGACACAGCATGGCCGAATAATGCGAATGAAAAGTACATCTGTCATTTTCCCGAGACGCGCGAGATATGGTCCTACGGCTCCGGCTACGGCGGCAACGCTCTCCTCGGCAAGAAGTGTCATGCGCTCCGCATCGCCTCAGTTCAAGCACGCGATGAAGGGTGGCTCGCCGAGCACATGCTCATTCTCAAGCTGACGAATCCCGCGGGTCAGTCGAAGTTCATCACGGGCGCATTCCCATCGGCTTGCGGCAAGACAAACCTGGCGATGCTGATCCCGACCATTCCCGGCTGGAAGGTCGAGACCATCGGCGACGACATCGCCTGGATGAAGTTTGGCGCCGATGGCCGCCTCTATGCCATCAACCCGGAATACGGCTTCTTCGGCGTGGCTCCCGGCACGAGCATGAAGTCGAACAAGAATGCCATGCTCACCGCGACGAAGAATTCCATCTTCACCAATTGCGCGATGACGCCCGACCGCGACGTGTGGTGGGAAGGCATGACCGAAAAGAAGCCGGACGAGTTGCTCGATTGGCTGCGCCGCCCATGGACGCCGCATTCCATGCGCAAGGCCGCGCATCCCAATGCCCGGTTCACAACGCCTGCCAGTCAGTGCCCGGTGATCGCTCCCGAGTGGGAAGACCCAAAGGGCGTACCGATCGACGCGATTCTCTTTGGGGGCCGGCGGGCCGGAGTAGTTCCGCTCGTCACGGAGGCGTTCAACTGGCAGCACGGAACGTTCCTCGGTGCCACCGCCAGCAGCGAAACTACCGCCGCGGCCTCCGGCCAGGTGGGGCAGCTTCGCCGCGACCCGATGGCTATGCTTCCCTTCTGCGGATACCACATGGGCGATTATTTTGCCCACTACCTCAAGATCGGGGAGCGGGAGGGCGCAAAGCTTCCCCGGATCTATTACGTCAACTGGTTCCGCACCGACGACGATGGGAAGTTTCTCTGGCCCGGTTACGGAGAAAACAGCCGCGTGCTGAAGTGGGTATTCGAGCGCTGCACTGGCACGGCCCACGCGATCGAAACCGCAATCGGCATGCTGCCCCAGCCTGCCGACCTCGATACAAAGGGCCTGAAGATTAGCGAGGAAGACCTCAGGATGCTGCTGAGCGTCGATATTGACGGCTGGCTGGAGGAAATTCCGCTCATCCGCGAGCACTTCGCCAAGTTCGGCAGCCATCTGCCCGAAGGTCTGAATCGCGAGCTTGACGAACTCGACCAGCGCCTCCGCACGAGCATCACGCGGGTCGGAAAGCTGCACCGCTTCTCCAAGGTCAGCAAGCTCGGCAAGAAGGATGACGATTAAGCGGGTTGCAGATTGCAGATCGAGGGGCCGGCAAAGACCGCGCCATGGAACCGCGGACGCGCTTCTTTCCCCCTTGCGATCCTTCCAATTGTGTGCGAAAGTAACAATCCAATGACGCGTGCGCCGCGATTTACGTATTCGCTGTTTACCTACCGCTACTTCGCTTTTGGAGTAGCGGCAGCGGCGAATCTTGGGCGTGCGCCAATTCCGAGTTAGGCACGCAAACAAGTTCAGCCCAAGCCGCGATCTCCGAATCGCGGCTTTTGCTTTTTGCGCGAAAACTCAAAATGAGAGCCAAAGGAGCAGCCGGTGATTATCAACATGATGTATGGAGCAACCGATGAGCAGATTGCGCACGTGATAGCGGTAGTCGAGCAAGCGGGGTACCAGCCCCACACCATCCGAGGAACAGAACGCACGATCGTAGCGGCAGTCGGCAGCGGCGGAAATCGCATTCAACTGGAGGCGCTGCAAGCGGCCGCCCGGGGTCGAAGAGGTCGTCGCCATCACGCACCCGTTCAAGCTGGTCAGTCGACAAGTAAGGCCGCAACCGTCGGTTGTGCATGTGCGAGGCGTACCCATCGGCGGCGAGGAATTCGTGGTCATCGCGGGGCCATGCTCGGTGGAGTCGCGCGATCAATTGCTCGCGGCGGCGAGGTCGGTCAAGCGGTCGGGAGCGCGCCTGCTGCGCGGCGGCGCTTACAAGCCCCGCACCTCCCCGTATGATTTTCAGGGCCTGGGTGAGGAAGCCTTGCGGTTGCTGGCCGAAGCGCGCGACGAAACCGGGCTTCCGATCGTCACCGAGGTCATGAGCACGGAAGACGTCAGGCAGGATCGCCGAGTATGCCGACTTGCTTCAGGTCGGAGCGCGAAACATGCAGAACTACGCGCTGCTGCGGGCGCTGGCGCGGGTCGATCGTCCAATCCTGCTCAAGCGTGGTCCGTCCGCCACCGTAAAAGAGTGGCTGCTGGCCGCGGAATACCTGCTCGCCGGGGGCAACGAGAATGTGATCCTCTGCGAGCGTGGGATTCGGACATTCGAAACCGATACCCGCAACACGCTCGACCTGGCCGCCGTTGCCTTGGCCAAAGAGCTCTCACACCTGCCAGTGATTGCCGACCCGTCGCACGGAACCGGCCGCCGAAGTTTGATCCCGGCCCTCTCAAGCGCCGCGCTCGCGGTTGGTGCCGACGGTTTGATGGTGGAGGTGCATCCCTGTCCCGAACGCGCACTTTCGGATGGACCGCAGTCGCTCGATCTTGACGGCTTCGCGAGCCTGATGCGCACGCTGGCGCGGCCATCGCGCACGTTTAGTCCGGCGACCGGAAGACCCACGGAGGTCGCCAGCTAGTGGCGGCGTGGAATGGGTTCGTCGCAATCTGATCTTCGACGATACTTACTTTCCGATGCAGAACGTACCGAAGATAAGGTTGAGTATGTCATCGGTCGTCGTCGCGCCGGTGATTTCGTCCAATGGGCGAAGCGCATTGTAAAGATCGAGGAGAAGCATCTCGTGGGGAACACTGGGCGGCGACAGCGATTCGCGGCTGCGGCGAGCGTCGCCAGCGAGTCGCTGACAAGTTTCTGATGGCGCGCGTTGGTCAGGAATCCAGCTTCGATTTGTGGGCCGCCGTCTCCGGCTGACGTGATGCAGGATGGCCGCGCGCAATTCCGGGATGCCCGCGCCGGTGAGAGCCGAAGTCTCAACCTTGCGCACTGGAGAACCGGGAACTGAGAACCGAGGAGCTTTTCAGATCGCATTTGTTTCCGACGACAATTGCTGCGCGGCCCTCCACCTGGCTTAGCAACTCGCGTGTCTTCGTCGCGAAGCCGGCTGCGAAGCATCCAGAACGACCAGCACCAGATCAGCGTCGGACAGCGCTTCCATCGATTTCTTGATGCCGATGCTTTCGGCCTCGTCGAGGGCGCGGCGGATGCCCGCCGTATCTACCAGCCGCACAGGAATGCCGCCAATCGAAACCGTCTCGCTGACAAGGTCGCGTGTCGTGCCGGGTTGGGAAGTGACGATGGCGCGCTCCGACTCGACCAGACGATTGAACAGGCTCGACTTCCCGACATTCGGGCGGCCGACGATCGCCAGTGTCAGTCCCTCGTGCACGACCTTGCCGTAAGCAAAACTCGCGGCGAGTGCTTCCAGTGGCGCGCGGACTTCGCCGATGCGGTTGAGAATCATCGCGTCCGGGCGCAACCGAGATGTCGTCCTCGGCAAAGTCGATGCCGGCTTCGAGCAGCGCGATTAACTCGACCAATTTCTGTTTGACAGGTTTCAATCGCTTCGAGAGCGCGCCCTCAAGCTGCTGCGCCGCCACCTTGGCCTGAAACAGAGTTTGCGAGTCGATCAGATCGCGAACTGCTTCAGCCTGGGTCAAATCGAGCCGGCCATTGAGAAAGGCTCGCATCGTGAACTCGCCCGGCTCAGCCAGCCGCGCGCCGCGAGCGAGCGCGAGTTCGACGATGTGCCGCAGCACGACGGGAGATCCATGAGCCGAGATTTCGATGATGTCGTCGGTCGTATAGGAATGCGGCTTCTGAAAATATGTAACGACGACCTCGTCAATCCGCTGCTCGGGCGGCGCGGGCGCCCCCGCCCGCGCCGACTGCTGATCCGCTGCCGACACGCGGACAGGGGTCTCCGCGCCACACGGTTCGATTAGCTCGCCAAAAACGGCCCGCCTAGGTTCCAACTCATGCCTGAGGCGCAGCATCGGCGCGGCAATCGTGCGCGCCTCGGGGCCCGCCAGCCGAACCACGCCGATGCCACCACGCCCCGGCGGCGTAGCGATGGCAACAATGGTGTCGTCAAGGTTCATGGAAAAGAATCAGCAAGAACTCGAGAATCGAAATCGATCGCCCGCGCTAGTCAACAATAAAAAGCCGGGCCCCGGTTTTGGTCGACGACCGGTGACCCGGCTCGCCATCGGAAGCTTGATAGCTCTCGCCGGCCTTCAATGTGAAGCGTCTTCCATCCGCGAGTTCAGTCTCAAGCTTCCCCTCCAGGCAAAGGATTACATGCCCCTTCGAACACCAGTGATCCGCCAAATATCCCGGCGAATACTCCACCATCCGGACTCGTATCTCTCCGAAATTCTGCGTCCGCCACAGTGCCCTGCCGGTCTCACCGCGATGTTCGGAAGGCACCACTTGAGCCCAATCAGTGGTGACAAAAGAAAAACCGCTCATCTTCATGAGTGGAGTATAGCCAGAACCACAGGCCGACAGATAAGGGATACGATGTGGGTAGGCTGTACCAGGTTTTCGATCCGCCTTCAATCCGTTTGCCGCCGTTCTCACCGTCATTTATACTTACCGTTTGCCTTACGTACAGTTGATTCAATCAGGAGCAGGGATTTTCGATGCCGAAACGTACATTTCAACCCAACCGGCGCAAGCGCTCGAAAAAGCACGGGTTCCGGACTCGCATGAAGACCAAAAGCGGGGCCAAGGTGCTGTCGCGCCGCCGGGCCAAGGGACGCAAGCGCGTCTCCGTGAAACCGGGTTTCCGCGAGTAGCATTCCCACCAGGGTAGTAATGCCGTCATTTGTCGAGGATAGCGAGGTTGTGATCGCCGACGCTCCGAGCCGGAGTGATTGTCCGGGGTGATGACCAGCCCGCGGAGCGGGGGAGCAGTTTCCCGCGCAGCGGCGCGTTTGCTGAAGCACTCGGATTTCGAGCGCGTCTACAAGCAGGGGCGGCGGCACTTTTCCCCGCACATGACGGTCTTTTATCTGGCGCAGGCAGCGAACGCAGCGCAGGAGCAAAGCGCGCGTGTGGGCTTCACCGTGGGACGCGTGCTGGGTGGGGCAGTCGACCGGAACCGCATCAAGCGCAGGCTGCGCGAGGCGGTACGGCTTCGACGTTCTGGCGTTAAAGGATGCGGTCGACATCGTGATCAATCCGAAGAAGTCGATCTTGAAGTTGGAATTCGCGATGGTGCTCGAGGAAGTGGGGCGGGCGTTTGACGCGATCGCAAAGAGGCTGGCGGAGAAAGTGAAGTCATTGGCGCTGTTGGTTGCTGCGGCTTTATAAGCGATGGATTTCTCCATCGCTCGCGCCGTCGTGCCGATATGTCCCGACCTGTTCCGAATATGCGATGGAAGCGATCGACCGCTACGGCGTGCTTCGAGGCGGAGTGAAAGCAGTCTGGCGCCTGTTGCGCTGCCATCCCTTTGTGAAGGGCGGATTCGACCCCGTCACAAAAGTAACGAGTGATCACACCCATAATCACGGCGCCACCATGGCTCGCGTGGTCATGATCGGTTCGGCGCGAACAGCGAATAGCGAACGACGAACAGCGAGCAATTGCATTGGCTGAATTTCAAAATCCCCAACAAGAACCCGGCATGGAGCGCAGGCTGTTGCTGGTCTTCGCCTTGACCTTCCTGGTCATCATGCTGTTTCAGCCAATCCTGAAGAAGTACATGCCGCAGCCGCCGGCAAGTCGGCAAAGTTCCAAGCAGACTCAGGCGAATCAGCCCCGGCCGCGACCGGCGCCCGTGCAGGCACCGACTCCGCCAGCCAGCGTGCCGGCTCAGATGTCACCTCAAGACGGCGGCGCCCGAAGAACGCTCCGGCCGCGCCCACCACGAAAAAGGCGGAAACCGAGTCCGAAACCGTCATCGAAAACGATCTCTACCGGATCGTCTTCACCAATCGCGGAGCGCAGGTGAAGTCGTGGGTGCTGAAGAAGTGGGACGACGAAAACGGCAAGCCGCTCGATCTGGTGAACCGCGTCGCCGCGGAGAAGTTCGGCTATCCGTTGTCACTGTGGACTTATCCCGGCAATCTCGACGACGGCCTGCGCAGCAAGATCAACTCGGCGCTCTACGTGGCGACGAGCACGGGTTCAGTTGCGCCCGCCGACATCACCTTCGAATACTCCGACGGCGACCTCTCAGTTCATAAGAGCTTCCATTTCGATCACAGCTATGTGGTGAGCGCCCAGACGTCGGTCCAGGTAAAGGGCTCTGACGTCACCGCATTCCTCATGTGGCCGTCCGGCTTTGGCGATCAGAGCACTGCTCCGCAGTATGCCTCTGCGCAAATTGCCTACCAGGACGGCAGCAAGGTGGAACGTCTCGCCAACAGCTGGACCGTGCTTCCGTCGACCAAAGCGATTGGCGGCGATACTATTCCCGGCCCTTTCCAGTGGGCGGGCGTCTCGGAGCAGTACTTCTCCGCGATTTTCATGCCGACACGATCCGCAGAATGCGGCGCTGGTAGCGCTGCGCAGCCCGTTTGAAATTCCGCACAACCCCTCCGACCCGAGCGAAAAGCGGCTGGACAAGGTGGATGTGTTCGGTGCTGCGGTAGGCAGTCTCAAGGGTGCGACTTCCGCGCGGGTCTACGTCGGCCCCAAATCGCTGGCCGATCTCGAAGCTGTACCCGTCCCTGGAATTACCGGCGCGGAGCCCGATTTACGTGCCGTCGTCGACTTCGGCTGGCTCGGCTTGATCGCGCGCCCGCTCTTCCTCTGGCTGAAGTGGACGTACTACCACATCGTGCCGAACTGGGGCTGGGCGATCCTGCTGCAGACTCTGATCATCAACGTGGCCCTGTTGCCGCTGCGCCTGTCGCAGATGAAATCGATGCTGAAGATGCAGCGCGTCGCGCCGCAGATCAAGTCGATCCAGGAAAAATACAAGAAGTACAGCCTGCGCGATCCGCGCAAGGCTGAAATGAACACCGAGATTTCGGCGCTCTACAAGAAAGAAGGCGTGAATCCGGCGGGCGGCTGTCTGCCGCTGGTGATTCAGATGCCGTTCCTGTTCGCCTACTATCGAATGCTGGGCGTGGCGATCGATCTGCGCCATGCGCCCTGGCTGTGGATTCACGATCTGGCGGCGGCCGATCAAGCTTCATATTCTGCCGATCGCCATCGTCATCACCATGCTCTTCCAGCAGCGCATGACGCCGCAGGCGGGCATGGATCCGTCGCAACAGAAGATGATGAACATCATGATGCCCGGAATGATGGGTGTCATCAGCTGGAACCTGCCCGCCGGACTCGGCCTGTATTGGTCGGCGGGACAGTTGATCGGAATCGTGCAGCAGTCGGTCATGAACCGCACGTCACTCGGACGCGAAATGCGCGAGATGATGGAGAAGCGTGCACGGAAGAAAGATAAATAGCTGTTCCCTTAGCTCTCGGCTGTCAGTCGCAGCGCGAACGGGATAACTGAGAACTGAGGGCCGACGGCTGAGAACTGACTTATGCCCATTACCGACAAAGTCGCTGCCGCCAAACAAATCGGCGAATTTCTGCAAACCATCATCACCAACGGCGGATTCAAATTGAAATACCGCATCACGGTGGATCCGCCGATCGCGCAGAATCGCGATTGGGAGCATCCCGAAATTCTGGTTGAGTTCGCGGGGCCCGACTCGTCGCTGCTCCTCGAACGCGGCGGCGAGCTGCTGCGCTCGTTCGAACTCCTCGCCTCCGAGATGCTGCACCTGCAGGGCAACGAGCACGAGAAAATCTGGTTCGACTGCAAGAACTTCCGCTCGCTGCGGATCGACGAGTTGCAAATCGCGGCGCGCACCGCCGCCGATAAAGTGCGCCGCACCGGCGAGCCCTACCGCTTCGGCCCGATGTCGTCGCGCGAACGTCGCATCGTTCACCTCGCGCTGCGCGAGGAACAAGATCTGCGCACCGAGAGCGACGGCGAAGGCGGAAGGCGGTCGGTCGTCGTCTATCCAGGGAACTACAAATCGCCCGCAGGATCTGGCCGCGGCGAACGGCCGCGCGGAGAAGACCCGAGTAAGATTTCGATCCGTTCGTTTTCGCGTCCGCAGGTTGCTCGCGGCTCGCGGCTCGAGACACTCGTAGCTCAGTTGCACTCTTCTCGCGGCAGTTAGTTTCTCGACACTTGACAGCTAAAAAAAATCGCGGTGCAATCTCGCATGCGTCAAAAAGTTTTTTGTTGAGCGACACCGACGCAGCGATTTTTTTATGCTAGTATGCCGTTCGTCCCGTAATGAAATTCACAGACAACTCGTACTGCAAAAACAAGCACTACCCCGCTGTAACGAAGACCCATATTTAAAGATTGGATTGATCCCGGCGCGTTCGCCGGGTGTTTGGTATTCATAAAAATGTCAGTCACCAGTTCCAGCATTAGTCCGAATCCGTGGGTGCGCATCCTCGATGCGCTGGAAAAGAAAATCAACCGCCATTCCTACAACACCTGGTTGAAGCCAACCCGCTACAGCCACATCAGCAACGGAATTCTGTTCGTACGAGTTCCCACCGACGAATACCGACAGAGAAGGCGACAAGTACGCCGACCTGATTCAGGAAGCGGTCGACGACCTCGGCCTCGGATACGAAGACGTGAAATTCGTAACCGCCGAGGACGATCCCTCGAACACTCCGATTCGCCACAACGGCGGGCTCTCGGCGTTTCCGTCGTCGAGCGCCCCGCAATCGATGTCGGCGCCCTCGCAGGGCCGGTTTGACTGGGACAGCGCCGCACAACTGAACCCGCGCTACACGTTTGACGCATTCGTGATCGGCAGCGGCAACCAGTTCGCGCACGCGGCCTGTCAGGCGGTCGCCGAGCGGCCGTCGAAGGCCTACAACCCGCTCTTTCTCTACGGCGGAACCGGCATGGGCAAGACCCACCTGATGCAGGCCATCGGGCATGAGATCAAGCGCCGGACGCCGCAGGCGGCGATCTGCTACGTGTCGAGCGAGAAGTTCACCAACGAGATGATCAACTCGTTGCGCTACGACAAAATGATCAGCTTCCGCGACAAATTCCGGACGATGGATGTGCTGCTGATTGACGACATCCAATTCCTGGCGCAGAAAGAACGCACGCAGGAAGAGTTCTTTCACACTTTCAACGCGCTGCACGAGTCGATGAAGCAGATCGTAATCGCCAGCGACCGGCCGCCGAAGGAACTCGCCGAGTTTGAAGATCGCCTGCGCAGCCGCTTTGAGTGGGGATTGATTGGCGACATCCAGCCGCCCGATCTGGAAACGAAAGTCGCCATCCTGCAAAAGAAATCCGAGCAGGAGCGCGTCACCTTACCCAACGACGTTGCCCTCTACATAGCCTCGAACATTCGCTCCAATGTCCGCGAACTCGAAGGCGCGTTGATCCGCCTGGTGGCGCACTCGTCGCTGATCGGCGCTGAGATCACACTCCCCTATGCGCAGCAGGTCCTGAAGAACTTCATCGACTCGCAGGCCCGTAAGGTGACGATCGAAGCCATTCAAAAAGCGGTGGCCGAGCAGTTTGGCCTGCGCCTGGTCGAAATCAAGGCGAAGAACAACTCACGCTCGATCGTCTATCCGCGTCAGATTGCAATGTATCTGGCCAAGCACCTGACCGAAGCTTCCTTGCCTGAAATCGGACGCCAGTTTGGCGGCAAGCACCACACAACCGTGCTGCACTCGGTCGAAAAGATTGAAACAGTTCGCAAAGTCGACAAAGACCTGAACCGACTGCTCAACAAGCTGACCGAGCAGTTGGGCGCGTAGAAAGGCGTCGTCGGTCGGCCGTCACTGGTCGTCAGGAAATCGGTTCGTGCCCTTTGCCAGCGAGTCCCGGACGACCGACGACCATCGACTGACGACCGATCCATTTGATATAAGAAGAAGAACGGAAGTATAGTCGGGAGACCCAATATGCCGGTAGAAGTCGCTTCTGCTCCTGCACCCGCAGCGGTTACGAGTATGGAGATCACGGTCAGCAAAGTCGAACTGCTCCGCGAACTGACGGCCACTCAGGGCGTCGTCGAGCGCAAGACCACCATCCCGATTCTCTCGAACTATTTGTTCGAGGCCGCCGCCGACAAGCTCTCCCTGACCGCCACCGACCTCGACCTTAGCCTGCGTACCGTCTGCAACGCCAAAGTCAAAAAAGAAGGCGCGTGCACGATCCCCGCGCGCAAGCTCTACGACTACGTCAAGCTGCTCCCCGACGCCGACATCACCATCCGCCTGCTTGAGAATCACTGGGTAAGCATTCGCTGCGGACGGTCGAATACCAAGATGGTGGGCATGGCGCGCTCAAATTTTCCCGGCCTCCCGGTCTTTCCCACCGCCGGCACGATCAAGATTCCCGCGGCCGTTCTGCGCTCCATGATCTCAAAAACCGGCTTCGCCATTGCGAACGAGGAATCGCGCTACACGCTCAATGGCGCATTAATGGTCCTCAAGCCCGAGTCCATCACCATGGTGGCCACTGACGGCCATCGCCTCGCTCACATTGAGCGTTCTGGAGAGAAGTTCGAAGGCGTTTCCGGCGAGATGAAGACACTCATCCCGAAGAAAGCGATGGACGAGCTGAAATCGCTGCTCGACTCCGACATTGAGACCATCGACTTCGCAAAAGACGAATCGACGCTGTTCTTCCGAGTCGGGCCGCGCCTGCTCACCTCGCGCCAACTGACCGGCCAGTTCCCCAACTACGAAGCCGTGCTGCCCAAGGACATCACCAAGTCCATCGTTCTACACGGCGACGAATTTGGAGCCGCAATCTCGCGCGTAGCCCAGTTCGCCGACGAGCGGTCCCGCGCCGTCCGCCTGCGTCTCGACAAGGGCGAGTTGAAACTTTCCGCCTCGTCCACCGAAACCGGCGAATCCGAAGATTCCCTGGAAGTCGACTACAACGGCGATGCGATGGCCATCGGCTTCAACGCCCAATATCTGCTCGATTTCATCAAGGCAGTCGGTACAGGCGAGGTCAAACTCGAATTGAAAGACGCCCAGTCCGCCGGCCAACTCCGGCCCGCCGAGAGCGAAGACTACAAGTACCGCTACATCGTCATGCCCATGCGGATCTGAGGACCGACCGGTTCTGAGAGTCACCCTGAGCGAAGCAAAACAGCCATTGGCATCGTTAGCGCTCGCTTGACCGAAATCCCGCTCCCCGTTTACATTGACGGCCATTCAACTATAAGGAGTTCCCTATGCTATCCGGCTTCAAGCAATTCATTCTTCGCGGTAACGTAGTCGACATGGCAGTCGGCGTAGTGATCGGCGCCGCCTTTGGAGGCGTAGTCACCGCCCTCACCAAGGACCTCCTCACGCCCCTCATCGCCGCTATCGTCGGGAAACCCGACTTTTCATCCATCAGCTTCGCCATCCACGGGACTCCGTTCCCTGTCGGCGATTTCATCAACGCCTGCGTCTCATTCTTTCTCATCGCCGCCGCCATTTATTTCTTCGTTATAACCCCAATCAACGCCCTCGTCTCGCGTATGAGAAAAGCCCCGGCGCCCGCTGATCCCACCACCAGGAAGTGCCCGGAATGCCTGAGCGAGATTCCAATCGATGCCCGCCGCTGCGCCCACTGCGCGCAGCCGGTCATCGGCAAGGCCGCATAGGACTCATTGAGTGACTGCTATGTGGCGGATTTCCCCGCCTTCCTGTAAAATCAAGTCTTCGGCAAAAGGCCTGGAAGGAACTTCAGAGTTATGGCACGAGTCTGTGATATCTGCGGCAAGGGGCCGCAGTTCGGAAATACCATCAGCCACGCCCACAATGTGAGCAAGCGCCGCTGGAACGTCAACCTGCGCCCGGTACATGCCAAGGTGGGCGCGACCACCAAACGCATGCGTGTCTGCACGTCCTGCCTGCGCAGCGGCAAAGTCGTCAAAGCTTAAAGGTAGCGCGGACACTTCTGTCCGCGCCCGCATTCTACTTTGCATCCACCAACTGCACATCGAAGATCAGCGTAGCATTCGGCGGGATGGCTCCAGGATATCCCCTCTGCCCATATGCCAGGTCCGGAGGAATCCGCAGCTGCCGCTTGCCGCCCACCTTCATGCCGGCCACACCCTCATCCCATCCCTTAATTACCTGCCCAGCACCGAGCATGAATTCGAAGGGCTTGCCCGTGCCGACCGAGCTATCGAATTTCTTTCCATCCGTGAGCCAGCCGGTATAGTCGACCTTCACCTTGTGCCCGCTTTGCGCGACCGCGCCCGTGCCCACCTTGATGTCCCAATATTCCAGCCCACTCGGAGTTTTGGTGGGCGCGCCCGTAACCTTGGTCGGTCCGGCAGCAGCGCTTTTGGCGGAAGCCGTTGCCACGCCCACCGCCAGAACTAACCCGACGAGCGTAATCATCAGAGCAATTGTCTTCATACTTTCCCTTTCTAAGCTTGCAATCTACCTAGACATAATAAAAGAGGCAGCGCGCATTCCCCGTGCTCCTCCGTGTACCCCGTGGTTGCAGGTTTTTCTCTGTGCCTCCGAAATCTCACGCTAGCGCAATGGCATCAATCTCCACCAGCACATCCTTCGGAAGCCGCGCCACCTCAACCGTGGACCGCGCCGGCGGAGCCTGCTTGAAATACTGCCCATAAACTTCATTCATCGCAGCAAAGTCTCCCATGTTCTTTAGGAAAACGGTGCAGCGTACAACCCCCTCCAAGCTACTGCCCGAGGTCTGAAGAATCGCGGCCAGATTCTTCAGCACACGATCCGTCTGCGCCGCAACGTCGCCTGCGATGACCTGCTGCGTAGCGGGGTCAATCGCCACCTGCCCGGAAGTAAAAATAAATCCTCCCGCGCGGATCGCCTGCGAGTAGGGCCCAATCGCCTTCGGGGCGCCGTCGGTCGAAATCACTTCCCTCATCGTCTCTCCCCAATCAAAATGTAGCCTTCATCAAAACAGCGAACTCTGCTTCCGATTCGGCGTGATCCCAAAATGTTCATAAGCAAGCTGCGTGGCCACGCGCCCGCGCGGCGTGCGATTCAAAAAACCAATCTGCATCAGAAACGGCTCGTAGATCTCCTCAATCGCGTCGGGCTCTTCCGCCAGCGCCGCCGCCAAAGTGTTCACGCCCACCGGGCCGCCCTGATACTTCTCAATAATCGTCAGCAGCAGCTTGCGATCAATCTCATCAAACCCATGCTGATCGACTTCCAGCATGGAAAGCGCGGCCTGAGCCGTCGCTTTATCAATCTGCCCCGCTGCCCGCACCTGGGCATAATCGCGGACCCGCCGCAGCAGCCGATTCGCAATGCGCGGCGTCCCCCGCGAACGCCCGGCAATCTCCTCGGCCCCGGCGCGATCGATTTTCACGCCCAGAATTTCCGCCGAGCGTTCCAGAATAATCCGGAGATCGTCATTCGTGTAAAACTCTAGCCGCAGCAGCAGTCCAAACCGCGACCGCAGCGGTGCCGAAAGCAGCCCAGCGCGCGTCGTCGCTCCGATAAACGTAAACGGCTTAACGTCCATCGTGTGCGTCCGCGCCGATGGCCCCTGCCCAATCATGATGTCGAGCTTGTAGTCCTCAAGCGCCGAATAAAGAATTTCTTCAAGCGCCGGCTGCAACCGGTGCACTTCATCAATGAACAGCACCTGCCGCTCCCGCAGATTCGTAAGAATCGCGGTCAGCTCGCCCTTGATTTGCAGCGTAGGCCCGGAAGTCTGCTGAAAAGCAACGGCAAGTTCGTTGGCAATGATGGTGGCTAGCGTAGTCTTGCCGAGGCCGGGAGGCCCATAAAGCAGCACATGGTCGAGCGCTTCACCCCGCGACTTCGCGGCCTGAATGGCGACGTCCAGATTCTCTTTGACCTTCGCCTGCCCGATGAACTCCGCCAGCCGCTGCGGCCGCAGCTTCAGCTCAAACGAAGAATCGTCCTCCACCGGAGCCGCCGACACGAGTCGATCCTTCATCGGCAAATTAGGATTGTTTTTAGCGAGAGCCACTGAGCGAGATGGTAGCAGATGTGAGATCGTGGAGGGATGGGTGCATCCCCAGCCCGGAGCAGAGGTTCGCGGGTGTCTCCGTGAAAACTACTGCCCAATCACTCCAAGCCGGACACCTTTCAACTTCCCCGCGTCAAACCACGCGACCCTCTGTCCGAACCACGTCTTGGTGCCGCCAAGCTTATACTTCTTCACAGCCGCCGGAAAGTCGCGCCCTGCCAGCAATATCGCCACCGGAGACTCCCCAAACTTGGCAATATGCTCTGACAGCCAACCCCCGCCCGTCGGCGACGCCAGTATCACCGGCTCGCCGGGAAAGTACGCCATCTTTCCCCATTCCTTCTGCGACTCGATGATCGGCTCGGCCCATCCATACGCCTTGCGAAACAGGGCAACCGACGCATCGAAATTCGAAACACCTACAATGACATTCTCCACGCCCGAAACCGGCGCTCCCTGTGCGCTCGCCGAGGTCTGCACCCGCCACGCCCGTGGTGTCTGGTCCTCAATGATGAACGGCAACAACGACCCGCGCGTGCCACTCCCAACTCCAGCCGTGGTCCACTCGATGGACATGCCGTCCGGCCGCTTTCGACTGCCAGGCTCGGGAGCCGTCACCGCGATCCCAGCCTTCTTCAGCCGATCCACTTCCTGGAGCAGAACGTTCGTGCCGACCGCCCACGCGCACGTGACAGCATCCTCTCCCATGAACTTGGCCCATGCGGAGCCTGTAGTCACGCCCGCCTTCACAGGCGCGATCAATTCGATGTAAGTCCCATCATCAAAACCAATGGCCGCCATTTGAGTTACGCCATTGCCATGCGGCCCGCCGAAATCGGGGGTCAATCCGACGTCGGCAAACTCCTGACGGAGGGAGTCCAAGTTCGATCCGCAAATGGAGACGTGGTCGAGTTCAAGTATTACGTCCTTGGCCTGTTGAGGTGCTGTCTGCTGACTCATGGCAACATTCGAAAGCAGCGATACGAAAATCAGGAGCGATACAAGCGCGAATGCCGCGGCGGAGAAGCGGCAAGCCATTGGGGGATTCCGCCTGAACATGAGGCCTCCTCGGAAACAGAATGGTACGCCAGAATGAGCCCGTAGGGAACGACTTCTAAGGGAAAAACGAGGAAGGAAACGGCCCCGGCCTCTTGACCAGCTCGGAGGAGACCTGAACGAAACCTGATTGGAATGCCATTTTGCCAGTCGCGAAAGACCTGATTAGTGACGGGGGCAGCTGATTGTTTACCCTGACTCCAGTTTTCTGATTTCTGTATGTTCAGGATTATTACTCAGCTATTGCGGGCGCGCTGTTGCGCCCAAGAACTCACATTTATGTACCGTTACTGATTCTCGGGTCGCATCCGACGCTAGAACTCAAAGCCAACTTCTTGGTCTCGGCTGAGCGCCAGGCCAAAATACCGCAGGAGGATGGATTGAGAGCAACGGACTTATAGCCATATAGATCAATGGCTTAGATTTAGTATTCAATATTTATACTATATAGTATATACTTCTATCCAATGCCTCTGAGCATAAAAAACGAAGCTACGGAACGGCTCGCTCGCCAGCTTGCTGAAAAGACTGGCGAGTCGTTGACCGAAGCGATTCAACGATCGCTCGAAGAACGATGGGGACGGCTTGAGCAGCAACGCAAGGGAGACATTCTCGCCAGCCAGCTAGACGATTTGTTGCGGCGTGTGGATGAGCTTCCTACGCTCGACTCCCGATCCGAAGACGAAATTCTCGGCTACGACGAAAACGGTATCCCTCGCTAAGGGCCGAAAACCTAATGGTCATCGACACGTCTGCATTAATCGCCATCTTTCTTGGGGAACCGGAGCGCAAGCCTTTCCTCAATCTCCTGCTGCAAGCCGAGCAGCGGCAGCTCTCGGCAGGGACCGCACTGGAAACCGGAATTGTGCTCGAGGCAAGACGCGGAGAAGCCGCTGGCCGTGAATTTGATCTCTTCGTCGTAAGGGCGAAAATCGAAATCATCCCCATCGATGCTGAGCAAATTGAAATCGCGCGTTCCGCGTGGCGCAAATATGGGAAAGGCCGCCATGCGGCCGGCCTCAACTTCGGAGACTGCTTCGCCTACGCATTGGCCAGATTCACCGGCGAAAAGCTGCTGGCAAAAGGCGACGACTTTAGGCTTACCGACGTCGAACTCGCATGATGCCAACTCACTTTTCTTCGGCCAGCCTGCCATCCCGGAAGGAAAGTAACTTCGTCTCCCCCGACGGCATTGTGACCTTGCAACGCAAAACTTCGCTCCCTTTTAACTCGTACTCATAGCGCACGATCTTGCGGCCCGGAAGTTTCTGCTCGACAACTCTGCCCCATAAGTATTTGTTTTGCAAAAGAGGCTTCCAATCGCCGTCGAAAATATCAGTCATGAGCCAGGGATCGTATCCCGGCTCGTTCATGAGACGCTGATACTCGAACCGATAGAGGACGTGGAACTGATCAGAGACCGTGGCGATATGGCCTCCTCGGTTGTAGGAATATTTCCGCAGGTGGACGGCGTCGTCCTGCGCTTCGACGATTCGATCCGCGGGATCGTACTTGAACGTGATCGTGTGCCCTCCGGGAGAAACTAATTCCTGCAGATTGCGCGCGTTGTCTCTCTTGAGTTGAATCCGATGACCCTCCGCATCCACCATCTGGATGGCGGCACCTTGTGCGTAGGTTTTCGCCTGGTATGCCTCGGGAAAATAAAACTTGCGGCCATCGCGGAAATCAAGCGTCCATCCGTTTCCATTCCACGCGACCTGCGCGCCGTAAAACTCCGATGAAGTTTCACTGTGTCGAAAAACCGCATCCGCATAGCCCGTTCCCTTCGAAATCCGCGGCATGCGTACCTGATAAAAATCCTCGAGGTTCAGGTCCATGTACGTGTACGGAAATCGCGTTCCGGTTGGGCAGATGTCATAGGGATGGTTTGCTCCAACTCCAAAGGCACGAGTGTGGTAATCCCACGCGATGTACGTCCGCGTGAGCGACAAAGGCATGATATCGAAGACGAAAAGGTCCGTCTGCCGCAACACAAATCGTCCGGTGTGCAGGTCGACAAGAAATTGATTGACCGCCGAGTTATGCCGCACGGTTGGTTGAATCATCTCAATAGAACTTCGGAACTTGAGTGGATTCGATCCCGCCACAGGAGAGATCGCCACGTAAGGAAACGAGCCATCCCATGCGGGCGGCGAATCGGTGAACGGTAATATCTCGACCTTCACCGAGATCGCGGGTGCTGGCCGCCTCAACCGAAACAAATAAGCGCAGAGCGCGATCAGCACGATAACTACGGCCCACTTCCACACCGGTGGATGCCAAAACCTCTTTTCCATTTCTCCCGGCTCCGCGGCGATCTCTGAAATTGATCCGAAAAACGAAAGGCGGCCCGAAGGCCGCCACCATGCGCCTTTGAAGCCCCGCTACTCTTCCTCTTCCTTCACGTCGCCCCGCAGCGCCTTCGCCTTCTCAATGATCTTCTCCTGCAACTGCGCCGGCACGATGTCGTAGTGGTGCATCTCCATGTTGAAGCTGCCGCGGCCCTGTGTCATCGAAGTGAGGTCCGCGCCGTAGATCAGCATCTCCGCCATCGGAGCCTCGGCTTTCACAATCGTGTTTCCGCCCTTGTTGTCCATGCCCTGAATCCGTCCGCGCCGGCTGTTCAAGTCGCCCATGATGGTGCCCGCGAACTCGTCCGGCACGGTGATCTCAACCGTCATGATCGGCTCCAGCAGCGTGGGCTTGGCCACTTCCATCGCCTTCTTGAAAGCGATCCGCCCGGCCATCTGGAATGAAAGATCGTTCGAATCCACATCGTGATACGACCCGTCATAGAGTATGACCCGGAAGTCGACCATCGGAAATCCGGCAAGATAACCGCGCGCGGCGGCGTCCTTGATTCCTTTTTCGACTGGGGCAATGTAGTTCTTCGGAATCGCCCCGCCAAAAATGTCATTGACGAACTCAAAATCACCGCCCCGCGGCAGAGGCTCCATCTTGATCTTGCAATCGCCATACTGTCCGTGTCCGCCGGTCTGTTTCTTGTGCCGTCCCTGTACGTCAGCTTTGCCACGAATCGTCTCGCGATACGGCACCTTGGGCGCCTTCAGCACCACTTCCGCGTGGTACCGCTTCTTCATCTTCGAGACGACAACCTCAATGTGCTGCTGGCCGGTTCCCGCAATCAAAAACTCCTTCGTCTGCGGATCGCGGAAGAAACGCAGCATGGCATCTTCTTCCATCAGCTTGTGCAGCCCCACTCCGAGTTTGTCTTCATCGGATCGCGTCTTCGGCTCAATGGCAAAAGTAATAGCCGGCTCTGGCAGTTTGACTGGTGGGTACTGAATCGGCGCGTCCTTGTCGCCCAGCGTATCGCCGGTAAGCGTCTCCTTCAGCTTCGCGACTGCGCCTATATCTCCAGCGTGCAACTCCGGAATCGGAATCGTCTGCTTGCCCTGCATCACCCAGATGTGAGCGAACTTCTCAGCCGTACTGCGATTGAAATTCTGCAGAGTGGCGTCATTTTTCAACACTCCCGAAAAAACCTTGAAGTACGAAATACGCCCGGCGAACGCGTCCGATACAGTCTTGTACACAAATACAGAAGCCGGTTCGTTATCCGTTACCTTGCGCGCGGCCGGAGTGCCGTTGCTGCCCGGTTGTCCCGTAACCGCGTGGTGCTCGCTCGCGGCCGGCGTGTAATCGACAATAAAATCCATCAACTCGTCGACGCCGATATTTCCAAGCCCGGATGTAAACAGCACCGGAAAAAGTTTGTCCTCGCGAATCGCCTCGTGCAGCGCCGGCACCAGGTCTTCTTCCGGAATCGTTCCCTTCTCGAAGTACACTTCCATCAACTCGTCTTTACCTTCCGCAACGAGCTCAACTAGCTTTTCGTGCGCTTCTTTCGCCGCTTCGGCAACGCTTGCCGGAATCGGTCCTTCCTTGCCTTTGCCCGTGCCGCCCATGTCGTACGTATAAGCTTTCATCCGCACCAGGTCCACGATCCCGGATAGGTTCTTCTCGCTGCCAATTGGAAGCTGCAGCGGAGTAACCGCCCGCCCGAATGCCTGAGTCAACGATTCCAGAGTCCTTGTAGCGTCGGCGCGCTCGCGGTCCATGCGGTTCACCACGATCATCCGCGGCAGGCCGATTTCCTCGCAGTATGCCCAAACCCGCTCCGTAACCACCTCAACGCCCGCCACGCCATCCACGACAACCAGCGCCGCATCCACCACCGGCAGCACCATCTTCGCCTCGTGGACAAACATATTGAACCCAGGCGTATCCAGCAGGTTAATTTTCGTTTTCCCCCACTCCACAAACGCCAGCCCGGTCGCAATCGACATCTTGCGGGCAATTTCTTCTTCGTCGTAATCGGTGGTTGCGGTGCCATCATCCACGTGCCCGAAACGCTGTGTGGCGCCGGCCGTCTGGAGCATGGCCGACACCAGGGTTGTCTTGCCCGCATGGCCATGCCCGATCAGGGCAAGGTTGCGGAGATTGGCTCCTTCGTAAACTTTCACAGTTGTCTCCTTCGGCAGGCTTTCGGGAAGAAGTGCCCGGAAGAGATGAGGACAGGTGCAAGCCAGCCCAACGTCGCCTGCGAAAACAGTGATGCTAACACAGGGCTTTAGGCTGGCTCAAGGAAGGGACGCTTTCGTTCGCCCCCATTATTTTGCATTGACGAACTCCGCCAGCGGGATGACCTCGACTTTTTTCGCCAGTGAATACGTCTTCTCGCCCGGATACAACACATACAGTTGATCGAGCCTAAGGTCCTTAAGGGCGATCCGCATCGAAGGCGTTAACACTGGCGCATCCGCACGTTTGCACTCAATGCCGATGCGGCGGCCATCCTTGAACAAAAGGAGATCGAGCTCCGCACCGTTGTGGGTCGCCCAGTAATAGGCCTCGTCCGGGCGAAAGGATTTAAGCACCTCCTCGACCGCGTACCCCTCCCACGACGCCCCCACCTTTGGATGAAACTCGAGGTCGCGTTGGTTGGCAATCCCCAAAAGCGCGTGCAGAAGACCGCTGTCCCGCACATATACTTTGGGGGCTTTGACCTGCCGTTTGCCAAGATTCTCAAACCACGGTGGCAGCTGCCGGATCATGAAGACATCTGCCATCAGATCAAGATAGCGGCGAACGGTCGGCTCACCCACGCTTAACGCGCGCGCCAACTCGGCGCCGTTCCAGATTTGGCCGTGGTAGTGGGAGATCATGTTCCAGAAACGCCGTAGCGCGAGCGCCGGAATTGTAATGCCAAGTTGCGGTAGATCGCGCTCGAGAAACGTCTGTAGAAACTGGCGCCTCCACGCCAGCGAATCCACCTCAGTGCGCGCAATATAGGCGAGTGGGAACCCACCTCTCAACCAATGACGGCCCTGGGCCGAGGCCCCCAGGTCGGCGAGTCGAAAACCCTCCAAATAAACGGTCTCGAGGCGGCCGGCGAGCGACTCCGATGATTGCCGAAGCAGGTCGGGGGAGGCGCTGCCAAGAACGAGAAAACGCGCGGGCAGCGGCCTGCGATCGGCCAGAACACGCAGAAGCGGAAACAAATCCGGACGGCGTTGGATCTCGTCAATCACCACCCACTTTTTGAGCGGACGCAGAGCCGTGTCCGGCTCGGACAATCGGGCGAGACTCCGTGGATCCTCCAGGTCGAAGTAATTGAGGGAATCGGGCGGGACAATCTCGCGGGCCAAGGTCGTCTTGCCGCATTGCCGAGGTCCAAGCAGAGCGACAACGCGGCTGCGCCGCAAAGCAGTGCGGACCATCACAATGTCGGCGATGCGGACAATCATGCCGCCATTATATACCATTAAATCCTAACTGTAACCGTTAGATTTTCATGGTATGAAAAAAACGCCTCAAACCATCCATTCACTTGAAGGTTCAACGCGGAACGCCGCCTGAAGCGTATCGCCGTGGCCGTATTTCACAGTCCCGCCTTCTTTTCGGTAATCAGCCCACGAATCCTCTCCACGAACTCCGCCGTCCCCATGTCCTGGGTCTTCTCTTTCCCGCGAGTCCGCACATTCACCTTTTCGGCCTCCGCCTCTTTGTCCCCGACTACCAGCAGGAATGGTACCTTCTGCATTGCATGCTCGCGGATCTTCGCGTTCATCTTCTCGTTGCGCGCATCGACCTCCACGCGCACGCCCACCGCCCGCAGCTGCGTCGCGACTTTCTCCGCATACTCCACATGCCGCTCAGCAATCGGAATCATCACCGTCTGCACTGGCGCGAGCCACACCGGAAACGCACCGGCGTAATGTTCGATCAGCACGCCAAAGAATCGTTCGACCGATCCGTACAACGCCCGGTGCACCATCACCGGCTGCTTGCGCGTCCCGTCTTCGGCGACATATTCGAGATCGAACCGCTGCGGCAGGTTGAAGTCGAACTGCACCGTCGAAAGCTGCCATAGCCGCCCGATCGCGTCCACCAGCTTGATATCGATCTTCGGCCCGTAAAACGCCGCCTCGCCAGGAATCACCTTGAACTCGATATTCAATTTCTGCAAAACTTTTTCAAGCGAGCCGGTAGCCCGATTCCACTGCTCCTCGCTTCCCACAAAGTTCTTGCGGTCATTCGGATCCCAAGTCGAAAGTTCCGTCTGAAATTTCTCAAATCCAAAATCCCGCAGCACATCGCGCGCGAACTCCACGCAATCGGCGATCTCTTTCTCGATCTGCTCCGGCGTGCAGAAGATATGCGCATCATCCTGCGTAAACCCGCGTACGCGCAACAGCCCATGCATCACGCCCGACCGCTCATACCGGTACACAGTTCCCAGCTCGCCCAGCCGCACCGGCAAATCGCGATACGACCGCAGCGAATCTTTATAAATCAGGATGTGTCCCGGGCAGTTCATTGGCTTCAGACGGTACTCGGCATCATCCAGCTCCATCGCGTCGAACATATTCTGCGCGTAATAGCCCTCGTGGCCGGAGGTCTGCCATAACTGTTTACGCATGACGTGCGGCGTGTATACCAGCGAATACCCGCGCTTCACATACTGCTCGCGCATCCAGTCTTCCATCTCTTTGCGGATGATCCCACCCTTCGGATGCCAGAAGATCAACCCCGGCCCGGCCAGCTCCTGAATGGAAAATAAATCCAGTTGCTTGCCGAGCACGCGATGATCGCGCTTCTTCGCCTCTTCGATCGAGTTCAGGTAAGCGTCGAGATCTTTCTTGGAAAAAAACGACGTTCCGTAAATCCGCTGCAACTGCGGATTCTTCTCATCCCCCAGCCAGTACGCCCCAGCAATATTCAGCAGCTTGAACGCCTTGATCTTCCCGGTCGAAGGAAGATGCGGCCCGCGGCAAAAATCCAGAAACTTGCCGGTTTTATATATCGAAATCTTTTCATCGGGCTTGGTGAACTGCTCAATGAAATGACACTTCATGAAGTCGCCTTCAGTCTTGAACCTCCGCAGTCCCTCGGTGCGCTCCACAAACTCGCGTGCATAAGGCAAATCCTGCTGCACCAGGTCCTGCATCTTCTTTTCGATCTTTTCCAGATCCTCCGGAGTGAATGGCGTCTCTCGATAAAAGTCATAGAAGAAGCCGTTCTCAGTTGCGGGTCCATGCCCGAGCTTGGTCTCCGGAAATAGCTCCAGCACCGCCGCCGCCATCAAATGCGCCGACGAATGCCGGTAAACCTCCAGCGCTTCCGGATCCCTATCCGTCAGAATGCGCAGATCGGTATCCTTCTCCAGCGGACGCGTGAGGTCAATCAGATTGCCATTCGTCTTGGCCGCCAGCGCAGCGTCGGCCAGGCGCGCGCTGATCGTTTTAGCCACGTCGAGCGCGGTCGTGCCTTTCGCGACTTCCTTCGTGCTTCCGTCCGGTAACTTCACATGAATGCTGTCAGACATAAGTTTGGACCTTTGTTGAGTGAATGTTTAAGTTTAAGAGACGGGGAAAGGAGGGTCAAACCTGCCGCCAAGGAGCGGCACCTAGCTGCGCGGCCTTTGCCGCATCACTAGCGCACACAGCGCACCCCCAACGGCTGTCAGAATTAACGCCACCACGAATGACTTCGCCAATCCCGCTGGAGTGAACAGGTCCTTTACCGTTGCTTGAAACTGCGGCGAAGCGGTATCGATTCCGAATCTTTGCGCCAACTGCGACAGAGAATCAATCGACTCCTTTTGGGCGTGCAAAAGGATGATTGGAAGGATGAGGATCGCGTTGAGAACGAAGAGAACCACTCCCGCGGCCGCTCCCAGTCGCGCTCCGCCGGCGGTGGGCGGATAAGATCCCGTCTTTCGCCGATAGAAATAAACCGACAGCGATCCGGTCAGCACAATGCCTAGCACCGGAATCATTCCGATGAAAGTACCCAGCGCGCCGGCCTTGAGCGCCGAACGCATAGCGGCGCGTTGATCAATGAAGTCTGAATGCGTCCGGAGGGAATGGTCAAAATCAGTGGCTTGGGAACTGAGGCTCGGCGGTTCAGCAACGTCGCTCGCGGGCGCCGCAATTTCTTCGGCCGAGGCCGCCATCTGGACATGAATCTGCGGAGCGCGGCATTGCTGGCAGAATGGCCGTCCATCCTCCACGACGGCCCCACACTTTTCGCACGGATGATCCACTGCTCTGAAACTAACGCAGAAACAAAGCGGACGGCAACTCCGGTGGTACCGGGGTCGCAGGAATCGCCGTCAGATCGTCATAGTGACCCGCGTCGAAGTCGCGCATCGAGGGCCACGTAATGTCAAAGAGTCTCTACCCTATGGTTGCCTCAAATCGTGGTGTCCTTCCCCGTATGCATCCGCACATACACCAGCGCAAAGCGAGTCCCCTTGCTGTTCGGCTTGACCGCCACGATATGTTGATTTCCCTCGGTTCCAACCTTCAATTCAAGACCACCATTGTCGCTGTCGGTCTTGTCGCATGTCACCGGCCGCTGCAAATCGTCGTTGCCATGGCGTATTTGACGTGTCCACCATTGCTGTATTCGCCCGGCACTGAATCGGCTTCCCGAATTTTTGGAGTTCTTTATCGTAATAAGCCGTGATCTTGTCGGGCGCGTCGTCGGACAGAAACTCCGCCGCCACCACCTTCAGTTGAAATCCCGGCAGATCGACAGGTTGACATTCGCGCTCTTCTCGTCGTCACCGTTATCCTTCGGCGCCGGCTTTGCGCCCGGATACACGCTCAAACCCGCATCGTGAATATTCACCTTTTCGCTGACATGCAGATCGCCCACTGGAGACTGGATGTCGACGCGTTTCGATCCATCCTTCTCTCCGTTCTTGTCAACGTTGATGCTGCACGCAGGCAGCACGCAAAGCGCGGCAAACAGCGCGCCGACGGTGAAGCCGTAATCGCACGATTGCCGAGTGCGCGTTCGCAATTGACGTATCTCTTAATTCTGAACATAGTTCTGAACGTAGTCGTGAACATCGGAAGAACCTCCAGAAGCCGCACGGGCGGGGCGTTCCAGTCCCTCGCCTCGATTTGCTATGCCCGGAATCGTAACGGGCAGATGACCGCCAATCGGAATCTCGCCGAACACCGCCTTCACCGCTGCCGTCTCCGACACTGTGGCATTTGAAAACGCGCACACGTAATTCTGAATCCCAGGAAAATCGCCAATCACGTACGGATTGCCCATGGCCAGCACAACCGTGCGCGCCGCTGCCCGATCAAGGATCGCATTCAGCAAACCAGTGCTTGTTTCGTCCATGGCCACAGTATTTTTCAATCCCTGTACCTGACTGAATCGCTTTGCCCGCCGTGGGAATCGCGTACACGCCCACAATCACATGTTCCGCCGCTTCCACCGCGGGCACAATCACCGCCTGCATTCCGGTGGCCGAGCGCGCATCGACATAAATAACGCGCGCATCCGGCACCCGCGCCAGAATCTCGCGCGCCAGCACGCGTCCCGACTCGGTGCGCATATCGTCGGAAAAAATCACTCGCAACAAGACGGTTGTGCGCCTCTGTCACTGATTGATACGGAAGCGGAGCCTTTTCAGTTCCCGGCGTTCCCGCCAAATTCGCTGCCGCGCGCACCGGCAGCACCTGCCCATTGTCCCGGACCAGCGTAATCGCTTCGTCCGCAATGCGTTGCCCGACCGCCAGGTTCTCCGGCGAGCCGACCAGGCGCTCCAGTTGATCGATATCCACGAACCGGTTTTTGTTGCAGTCCCAGCGAAGCCTTCAGCTCGAGAATCCGGCGCACGGATTCGTCCAGCCGTTCGCGGCTGATCTCCCCGCTCTTCACCGCCTGCCAGCACGTCGCGATAACTGGCGTCCAGGTCCGCCGGAATAATCAACAGATCGTTCCCCGCCTTGAACGCCTCCACCGCGGCGCGGCCGACATCGTTCGCATACAGCCGAGTCAATCCCGCCATATCGAGCGCATCGGTTACAACGATTCCCTTGAATCCCATCTCCTCTTTAAGCAGTCCGGTCACAACAGCTTTCGAGGTCGTCGCCACGCGATTCGGTTCCGCGTCCAGCGCGGGCACGGTTACGTGCGCCACCATTACGGCGTCGACGCCAGCAGCAATCGCGCGCTTGAAGGGAGGCAACTCCACCGCATTCAGCCGCGCGCGGTCTCCCGTGACTTGCGCGACGCCCAGGTGCGAATCGGTAGCCGTGTCGCCATGACCCGGAAAATGCTTGGCGGTCGTGAGCATCGCGCCCTCGTGCGCGCCCTTGATGTAGGCAGCGACGAAGTCGCCGACCTGCTCTGGATCGCCGCCGAACGAGCGCGTATTAATGATCGGATTGGCGGGATTCGAATTCACGTCGGCATCGGGAAAGAAATTCCAATGCACTCCGATCGCCCGCGCTTCCTGCGCCGTGATGCGGCCGAACTCTTCTGCATTTTCCGGCTTCCCGGTCGCGCCAAACGCCATCGCATGAGGAAACACCGTCGTGCCGTTGAGCCGCATCGAAACGCCGCGCTCAAAGTCCGCGGCAAAAATCAACGGCAGCTTTGAATTCTTCTGCAATCGGTTGAGCAGCTCCGCCGCCTCATAGGGCTGGCTCTTGAACAGCAAGCGGCCCATCCGTCGGCACGGTCATCCCGAGCGATCCGATGTGATATTTGCGAACCTTGTCGCGCAGGTCCACCCAGATCGGGTCGGCATCATTCATGAACTGCACCTTCGCCCAGATCATGAAGAGCTGTCCCACCTTCTCTTCGTTCGACATTTTGCGAAGAGTGGTGTCGGCCCACTTGCGGCCGGCTCGGTCGAGATGGATAGGGCGCGGGCGCGGGATGTGCGCCGAGCCCTTGCCCGCACTCTTATCTTTATCCGAGGCGGAGCCGCCGACTGCGCACAGGACGAAAACGCAAATCAGCGCAGCCCGCAGCCATTGTCGAAACATGCGAATGACGATAACAAATTTGAGGCTGTGCAACGCAGTAAGAGTAGCGCCTGGTAAGGTAGCGCCGGCATCTTGCCGGCTGTGAGCGCGCCCCGCTGCCGCAAGAGTGAATAAACTACATCGCCCCATCACGAACCGGCAGCATCCGCCTACTTGCCCGCCGTCACCGACTTCAAATACGCCACCACCGCCTTCGCATCCGCCTCGTTCATGCGGAACGGCATCATCGGCGAACGCAGCGGCTTTCCCGTGGTCCAAATTCCGGTCGTCAGGAGCTTGATCATGTCCGCGTCGCTGGCCGGAGGATTCCCGCCAATCCTTGGAGCGATCAGCGGCCAGTTGCTCATCCCGCCGTCCGCGGGAGCCCAGCGCACCGGCGCTCCTTGCAGCCATCGGCTTCGGTCCAGATTGCCGCTACCATCGCGCGCGGTGTGGCACTCGCCGCACATCGCCACGCCTTCGACCAAGTATTTGCCGCGCGCCACCTCGCCGCCGCTTTCGGGCGCGCTCTTCGCCGCCGACTTGTGAGTCTGCGCGTAAGTTCGTGGGGCGATCACCCAACAACAGGCCAGTGCGAACAGCGTGATTACTAGCACTGGCCTCAAGGCGCAGGAAGCACTCGAACCACCCATTCCCGAGTTAAGAAAGAGACCCCGACCAATTTGCCGATCTTTCATCTCTTGAGCTCCTATGCTGCGAGGACTCCGGGGAGGGCCCCCCGGGTCCGGTCTTTTGGAATCAATACTTTAGAGAATAATTCCCGCCAGGTCTTTGAGAAATAATGACTTATAGGCAAAGTATTAAAAATAAAGACTTAACCCGGCTCTCTTACATTCCAACCGACGGTACCAACCCGGTTAATGATTCGGCTGTCGCGTTGTTTATGTCAAGCGATTTCGACGAGTCCATCGCAGGTTTGCGCCACCTTGGTCCGTATTGATCGCGGCATATTCAAAAACGCTTGCCGTGAATCGCAAGCATTCTACACGCGGGACCTCACTAACATGATCGCCGCTTGCTGCGTTTCCACATTACTGCCGAATCCGTCAACCCAGACGACCTCAGGCTCTTTGCGGAACCACGTCATCTGGCGCTTGGCATAGTTGCGATGCGCCTGCTGAGCGGCGCGCAATGCCGACTCCCGATCGACTTCGCCGCGCAAAAACTGCATCGCCTGTTTGTATCCAAGCGAAGAGAGCGGACGCGCTTCGGCGCCATACTTCCCCAGCAACGCTTCGGTCTCCGCGATCAGCCCTTCGTCGAACATCCTGGCCGCGCGATCGTTAATGCGCGCGTACAGCGCCTCGCGCTCGGGATTCAAGCCAATACGTAAAACACGAAATCCAGCAAGCGGCTCGCGGCCCTTCTGCCAGAGTTCGGTCATCGGACGGCGCGCCGCCAGGCAAACTTCAATTGCGCGAATCAGCTTTGGAACGTCGTTCGCATGAATGCGCCCGGCAGCCGCGGAGTCGAACCGGAGAAGCGCGCGGTGCAGATAATTACTTCCGCGAACGTCAGCGCGCCGCCGCAGACGGTTGCGCAACTCTTCCGAGCGCTGCGGCCCCGCAAACAACCCATCCAGCAGAGCGCGCAGATAGAGCCCAGTTCCACCGCTGACAATCGGCAGATGCCCGCGCCCGGCAATCTCGCCCACGGCCTGCCGCGCCTGCCGCGCATATTCTCCCGCGCTCACCTCCAATACCGGATCGACAAAGTCGACGAGATGATGCGGAACCTCCGCGCGTTCAGCTTGGGTTGGCTTGGCGGTACCGATCTCAAAATCGCGATACATCGCGACCGAATCGCAGTTGACGATCTCACCCGAGAACTGCCGCGCGAGGGCCAGCGCCAGCGCAGTCTTGCCGCTGGCGGTGGGACCGAGCACAACGACCAGTAGAGGCAGCTTCGGTGGCGAAGACAGCGGCGTCAACGCGAAAGCCTCAGCGCGCGCTCCAATTGATGTATTGCCAGTAGCGAACGAGACTCAGAATGAGCAGGAGGACCGCGATCACCAGCAACCCGCTAGCCTCAGCGGCATAGAGAGAATGTCGGCGCCGATGCTTGTCCTCGGCCTCCGGCTTCGATGGAGCAGGTGCAGCCACGCCGACATTGTAATCCCGCCAGGCGAGTCGCGGTAGTCGCGCGCAAGGCCCCCCGCGCCGCCCCTGCTAGAATCGATCTATCCTCATGGAAGCATCCCGCATCCGGAATTTTGCGATCATCGCGCACATCGATCACGGCAAATCCACGCTCGCCGACCGCTTGCTGGAGCTGACCGGATCGCTCGCCATGCGCGAGATGCAAGAGCAGGTGCTCGATGCCATGGACCTGGAGCGCGAGCGCGGCATCACCATCAAAGCGCACGCCGTGCGCATGGTCTACCAGGCGCAGGACGGGCTGACATACCAGCTCAATCTGATCGATACGCCTGGGCACGTCGACTTTTCCTATGAAGTCTCGCGCTCGCTGGCAGCTTGCGAAGGCGCGCTGCTGATCGTCGACGCATCGCAAGGGGTCGAAGCGCAGACGCTGGCGAACTCGTATCTCGCCATCAATCATGGCCTCGAAATTATTCCGGTTATTAACAAGATTGATTTGCAAAGCGCCGACATTCCTCGTACCAAAGAAATGATCGAGAGCGCCGTCGGCCTTGACGCGACGGACGCGCTGCTCATCAGCGCAAAGACCGGCCAGGGTGTGCCCGATGTGCTGGAGGCGATCGTTAAGCGCATTCCGCCCCCGAAGGGCTCGCCGGAGCGGCCTTTGCAGGCGCTGCTCTTCGATTCGTGGTTCGATCCCTACCGCGGCGTGGTCGTGCTGGCTCGCGTGTTTGAAGGGACTCTGCGGGTCGGACAGAAGATTCGCTTGTGGTGGAATGGGCGCGTGTTTCAGGTCGAGGCGCTCGGAGTATTGACGCCAAAGCCAGTAGTGATCAATGAATTGGTGGCGGGCGAAGTTGGATTCATCATCGCGAATATAAAGAACGTCGCCGACACCAAGATCGGCGACACCATCACCGACGACGACCGCCCCGCGATCGAACCGTTGCCCGGCTTTGAAGAGATCAAGCCGATGGTCTTCGCCGGACTCTACACAGTGGATGCGCACGAGCACACGCAGCTGCGCGAGGCGCTCGAGAAGCTGAAGCTCAATGACTCGTCATTTTTCTTTGAGCCGGAAAGTTCGGTGGCGCTTGGATTCGGCTTCCGCTGCGGCTTCCTGGGCCTCCTCCACATGGAGATCATTCAGGAGCGCCTGGAGCGCGAGTACAACCTCGACCTCATCACCACCGCGCCCGGCGTGCGCTATCTGATCCACAAGACCGACGGCGAGATTATCGAAGTTGACAATCCCTCGCGCTGGCCCGACACGAGTGAGATTGCCAAAGTCGAAGAGCCCGTCATTCTCGCGGTCATCCTAACCAACGAAGAATATGTCGGCGGAATTCTGAAGCTGGTCGAAGAAAAGCGCGGCAAGCAGAAGAGCTTCGAATACGTCAGTTCGTCACGGGTCATGCTGCAATATGAGCTGCCACTCAACGAGATCGTGCTCGATTTTTACGACCGCCTGAAATCTGTCTCGCGCGGATACGCCTCGCTCGACTATCACTTGTCGGGCACGTGGGAATCGCCCATGGCCAAGCTCGACATCATGGTCGCGGGCGAGCCGGTCGATGCGCTCTCCACCATCATTCACAAGGATTTTGCCTACGAACGCGGCCGCGCACTGGCCACCAAGATGAAGGAACTGATCCCGCGCCAGATGTTCGAGGTCGCGATCCAGGCTGCCATCGGCGCAAAAATTATCGCTCGCGAAACGGTGCCGGCGATCCGCAAGAACGTTCTCGCCAAGTGCTACGGTGGTGATATCACGCGCAAACGCAAGCTACTCGAGAAACAGAAGGAAGGCAAGAAGCGGATGAAGCGCATCGGGCGCGTGGACATTCCCCAGGAAGCGTTCCTGGCTGTGCTGAAGGTTGGGGAAGGCAGCAGCTAGCGTGGGCTGGCTCTCATCCGTGACTGAGAGCGCAAACGACTGACAACGAGTTTGCCGTGAGAGGAATAATCAGTGAACCATTCCTCAAAATCAAGACGCGAGTTTCTTCTCACAAGCGCACTGGCCGCCGGAGCTACGGTTCTCAACTCCGAACAGGGGCTGGCGCGGACCCTGACGACGATATCGAAGCAAGCGCCGGCTCCCGCGCCGCAGGAGCCCGTTGCCGCTGATTACACGCTGCGGATCGCCGCATCGCCGATCGAGATCGCACCCAACAAAATCATTTCGACGACCACCTACAACGGCCAGTTCCCCGGCCCGCTTTTGCGATTCAAGGAGGGTGTCCCGGTCATCATCGACATCTTCAACGACACGGACACACCTGAGCAGTTGCACTGGCACGGGCAGAAAGTGTCTGTCGATGTGGACGGCGCCGCCGAGGAAGGCACGCCGTTCGTCCCCGCGCGCGGCTTGCGCCGCATCACATTCACGCCTGGCCCCGCTGGATTTCGCTTCTATCACACGCACAATCGCGCAGGCGCCGATCTTGCTGCCGGGCAGTACAGCGGGCAGGTTGGCCCCGTCTACATCGAACCTCGCGCGAACCCCGGCGACTACGATCGCGAAGTATTTCTTGTGCTCAAGGAATTCGAGCCCACCTTCAGCCGCGGTGGGGATATGGCGCAGGACTTCCTCCCGCCAGCCACAGTGAAGGAGTTGAAAGATGCCGGGGAGCGCGCCATGAAGCAATCGCTCGCTAAGGGCATGGCGCACGGATACGAGGTCGGCTACTCTTCCTTCACGATTAACGGCCGCATGCTGGGCCATGGCGAGCCGATCCGCGTCAAGCGAGGCGAGCGTGTTCTGTTTCATGTTTTGAATGGCAGCGCGACCGAAATTCGCAGTCTGGTATTGCCGGCGCACATGTTTCGGGTAGTAGCGCTGGATGGGAATCCGGTGCCGACGCCGGCGCGTGTGCCGGTGCTTTGGCTTGGGACTGCCGAGCGGGTCTCAGCGATCGTCGAGATGAATAACCCCGGTGTGTGGGTGATGGGCGACATGGACGATGACGACCGGCGGCATGGTATGGGAATCGTCCTGGAATATGCGGGACAAAAGGGTAAAGCACAGTGGGTGAAGCAAGTCTCGGAGCACTGGGATTATTCTCGCTTCGGCCAGATCTCTTCGCAGCCTCGCCTCCGGGCCGAAGAAGCCGAGCCACCCCAGCAAATTTTTGATATGAAATTTGAGAAAAACAACGCCGCCCAAGCTGGCTTCAATCGCTGGACGATTAACGGCGCCGCGTACCCGATGTCCAGCACCATGATGCCAGCTACTTTTCACCTGCAACCCGGCAAGCGCTATCGCATTCGCATGCACAACGCCAGCGATGACATTCACCCGGTTCATCTGCACCGGCACAGCTTCGAGCTGACCAGGGTGGCTGGGAAGTCGACATCGGGTGTCCTGAAAGACGTGGTCATGCTGGGCGGCTATCAAGAGGCGGAGGTGGATTTTGTGGCCGACAATCCCGGGCTGACGCTGTTTCACTGCCACCAGCAATTGCACATGGATTTCGGCTTCATGACGCTGTTGGACTACCTCTGAAAACACGATTTCGCGCTTGTAAAAGGCGCAGGAATAATACGGATCTATGCAGTACCTGCTTTCCGGTATGTGCAAATCTCAACTTGGGGCACGAGAGTGCTGATTCGGGAGGCGTTTGGGAACTAGGCCGAATCGTAGAGTTAACCAACTTAGAAACATAGCCTTAGCCCAAGTTTTCAAGTGAGGAATGAACCCCATTTGCAGCTAACTTGTCACGCGCCTATCGACCAGGCCTTCGCATCCACAATATTTTCCACAGGGCTGGAGCGACGGAAGGCCGCGCGTATAGCGAAACATCGCTCCGCCGCTGCGTAGAGCCCGCCAAACCTTGTATGAGGCTCTGGGCAAGCCGAACCGCTGTCCTACTGTATTGTGTCGCCGGGCTCGCTGTTGCCGTCCGCCAGATTGGCAAAGCGGGTGGAATTGTGCAGGAATGCCAGGTGGAATTTGCCGATTGGGCCGTTGCGCTGCTTGGCCATGATGATCTCGGCCCGGCCCTTGAGCTCGAGGTCGTCTGGCTTATAAATCTCCTCGCGAAAAATAAACATAACAACGTCGGCGTCCTGCTCGATCGATCCGGATTCGCGCAAATCGCTGAGCTGCGGACGATGGTCGCCCCCGCGGCTCTCCGGAGCGCGGCTGAGCTGCGACAGCGCGACCACGGGGACCTGAAGCTCTTTGGCAATGGCCTTCAGGCCACGCGAGATCGCCGAAACTTCCTGGGTGCGATTTTCGAAGCGCTTGCTGCCTCCAGACATGAGCTGGAGATAGTCGACGATGAGCAGGTCGAGTTGCCCATGGGTTTGTTTCAGACGGCGGGCCTTGGCGCGCATTTCGCTCAGCGAGATGCCTGCCGTGTCATCGATAAAGAGCGGCGCTTCCGCCAGTTCAGCGGCCGCGCGCAGCAACTTTTCCTTGTCGTCCTTCCAAAGCGACCCGGTTCGAAGCTTGTGCGCATCGATGATGGCGCGCGAACTCAGTAGCCGCTGGAGCAGTGCTTCCTTCGACATTTCAAGAGAAAAGATGCCGACGGTTTTCTTATCGTCAATGGCGGCGTTCTCCGCGATGTTCATCGCGAACGACGTCTTGCCCATCGAGGGCCGGGCCGCCAGAATCACCAGGTCCGATTTTTGAAAGCCGCTTGTCATCTCGTCGAGGTCGGTGAAATGCGTTTCGAGGCCGGTGATGCGCTGGCCGCGCTGCATGAAGGCGTCAATTCCGCCGGAATCGCGAATGGTATCGCGGATGCGCTGGAAGCCTTGCCCAATACGCTTCTCGGACAGAGCAAAAATGGCGGCTTCGGCCTCGTTGAGAATGTCGTCGGCGTCATCAGCCTGCTCGCTGGCTTTGGCGATGGCGCTGCTCGCCACGCCAATCAGCCCGCGCAGAATCGCCTTGTCGCGCACAATGCGGACGTAGTACTCAATCGAAGGCCGGTCGGGCACGCCATCCAGAAGGCTGGAAATGTAGGGGTAACCGCCCACCGCGTCCAGATCCTTGTTCTGATCGAGCTCCTCGGGCAGGGTAATGACGTCGATGGGCCGGGAGGATTCCGACAGGTCCATCATGCGCGAATAGATGCGCCGATGGGAGTCGAGCGAAAAATCCTCGGGCTTCAGATGCTCAGCTGCCTCGTTGAAGGCGTGATTATCGAGGAGGATCGCGCCGAGGATGGAGCGCTCGGCTTCGACGTTCTGGGGCATGCGCGCGACGTTGGTGTCGATGGTGGCCACGATGTTGAGGTGAGTGCGAGGCATCGTAATTCTTTTCCGGCTGTGAATGCTCGGTGCCGCGATGGAAAACGCGTCCGAAACTTATTTCTTTTGGCGCTCTGACTTTGAAGAGTATGGCATGGGGCGAATGAAAAGGGAATATATTTGAAGCAGCGCAGGTTCTCATGTTTATTTCGCGGATGCCGATAACAATAGACGCGGAAACGGAGCGATATCGCGCTCCATTACGCATGCCGATGCCAACTCATTGACGACAAACCTCTCAGCCACAACCTCCCTAGCGCATACAGCTTTCTGATCAGGCGAATTGGACGGTTTCCTGTATCGACCGGGAACATACGAGCAAGGAGAATGAGCCAATATGTATCGAGACCCGACCACTACCGACCGATCAGGGGATGCGCGCTCGAATCTCGTTCCCTCTGCGCCGCTGAGCGAAAACACCGGCAAAAGCGAGCTTGAAAATCAAAAAGCGACGTTGATCCCGAACTCCGCGGCGAACCCGGAGTTTGCCAAATGGTGGAGACGCTGGGCGTCCCGAGTGCGGCGGATCAGTGTACGGAAACATCCGGCGCGAAGAACCAAGATTGACCCCCGCAACTCCGATCCAAAAGCCGCGCGGTCGATTTCAGCGGAGTGCGAATTCAAGCGTTATCTGTGAACGTCTCCCAAAGCAAATCTATGACGGCCACAACCTTTGGCCAATTAAACGTGCAGGCGGAGCCGGCGTTGCATCTGCGGGTGCCAGGCGATCCCTTGCGGCCGCCCCAGCCCTTGCCCGCCCCCGAACCGATTCCAACCCCCGGCAGAGGACCGTTCCCCGACGGTCCGGAGAACCCCGATGTCCCGTTGCCCGGCCCAGATCCGATTGAACCAACTCAAATTTAATTTCGATGAATGTGTAAAGCCCGAGGAGTCCAAACTCTGCCGCCGGGACCGGTTACCGGTGACCGCTAAAAACAAATGCGGCTCGGGCCAGCCACCCAAGCCGCATTGTTTTCGCGGATGCTCCCGGCTGCCGTCTTCCGCCAGGGACGGAAGATCATCGCGCCCGCGCTCCGAAGAGCGGCAAGCGGCAATGCCATCTGAGGCTCTCGCCTCAGCTTTTGAAATTCAGCGCTTCCATCCCGCCTTGGAGGAGGATTCGGAGGAGGCCGCAATGCCCGGGCTCCGGCTCACTGGACATGAACCGGAATTCCCCCGGCGACTCACCCTCGAGAGAGTCACCGGCAACGCTGAATTCTGGCCGGCAGCGCTCGGAAACTTCGCGCGCTTTGGCTGCCGATCACTGTGCCGGAGGGCTAGGGTGAACGCAACCGGAAACTGCTGCGGCCTTGTGCAAAAGGTGTGGAGCGGAGAAAGTTCCTGTGGAACACTACGGATAAAGAGGGCAGATATTGGGAACGCCGCTTGCTGTGGTGTGCGGGAGTGGTCTGCGGCAGTAAGTCGCGCCCAACTTCGCTCGGCTTGACTGGCGGCGCTGCTGCTCGCCCGCGACAGCTGTGTTACTTCAAACATTTACGCGGGCCGGGGCGCTCGCGTCACACTCAGATCTCCACACTTCGCACTGACGTACAATAGCGCCGATGATTGCGCACCTTCGTGGAACTCTGCTGGCGAAACATCCGAATCAGGCGATTGTAGAAACGCATGGCGTCGGCTACGACGTGACCATCAGCGTGCCTACATTTTCCGAGATGCCGGCGGCGGGCAGCGAGGTGGCGCTGCACATTCATACCCACGTTCGTGAGGATGCGCTGAGTCTGTATGGTTTTTTGCGGCTCGCTGAGAAACATCTTTTCGAAAAATTGCTGACGGTAAGCGGGATTGGTCCGAAGCTTGCCATCACGATTCTTAGCGGCATGCCGGTCGATGAGATGGTGAATTCCATTCGCGGCGGTGATGTGGCCCGCCTTACGCGGATCCCGGGGATTGGGAAGAAGACCGCCGAACGCATGGTGCTTGAGCTACGCGACAAATTGCCGGCGGGCACGGGAGCGGCGGAGGTTAGCGTGACGGCGGCGACTCCGGTGGAGGAGGACGTTGTTTCGGCGCTGGTGAATCTTGGGTATCAGCGGGCGGCGGCGGAGAAGGCTCTGCTAACGGCGCGGGACTCCGCGTCTGGCGCGAAGAGTTTCGAGACTTTGTTTCGCGAGGCGCTCGGGGCGTTGGCTAAGTGAGGCGCGAGAAGTAATCACGGGGGTGTTTGTGCGGCGGGTTGTGCTTATCTTTCTGGGTGTTCTGGCCATCGCGGCCGCATTTCTGGCGGAGGCTCCGCGCCTGGTGGACCAGAGCCAGAACAAAGTTCTGGCGAAGCCGCCTTACACCGCTTCGGGGAAAGCCTTTGCGTTGCACCGGCAGCTCACGATCGCCGACCTCCATGCGGACTCGCTTTTGTGGGGACGCGATCTGCTGGAGCGCGACACCGATGGGCACGTCGATATTCCGCGCCTGGCGGACGGCAATGTCGCTTTGCAAGTCTTCTCTTTGCCTACCAAGAGTCCACGCGGACTGAACATCGAGAGCAACAAAGACGACAGCGACACAATTACCTGGCTGGCGGTGGTGGATCGCTGGCCTCCGGCGACGTGGAGGAGTCTGACGCAGCGGGCGCTCTATCAGGCGTGGCGTCTGCACCAGTTCGCCAGGGGTTCGCGGGGCGGATTTGTGGTGATCGAGAGCGCAGATGATCTCGCGAACTATCTCGAGCGGCGCTCCCACAACGGAAGTCTGACGGCCGGACTGCTCGCGATTGAGGGAGCGCATGCGCTGGACGGCAAACTGGAGAACCTCGATGTGCTGTATCGCGCGGGCTATCGCATGATGTCGCCCAGCCAAGTTTTTGACAATGATATTGGAGGATCGGCTGCCGGCGTGCAGAAAATTGGCCTCACCGGGAAGGGCCGCGAGTGGGTTCGGCAGATGGAGGCCCGGCATATGATCATCGATCTCGCCCATGCTTCGCCGCGAACGATCGAGGATGTGCTGGCGGCTGCCACCCGGCCGGTGGTGGTTTCGCACACGGGCGTGAAGGGCACTTGCGATAACACCCGGAATCTTAGCGACCAGCAGATTCGCGCGATTGCGGCCAAAGGCGGGTTGATCGGGATTGGATATTGGGACACGGCTACTTGCGGCACTGACGCGCGCGCGATTGTGAAGGCCATGCGCTATGTTTCCGACCGCGTGGGCGTTTTGCATGTCGCGCTTGGTTCGGATTTTGATGGTGCCGTGACCGAACCGTTCGATACCACCGGGCTCGTGAAAATTACCGAGGCGATGATGGATGCGGGATATCTCGGATCAGGAGATTCGAATGATAATGGGAGAGAATGTAGTGAGCTTCTTCAGGGAGAATTTGCCGGCCAAGTAAGGGCAATTTCTACCGCCGAGACGCCCAGAAAGGCACTTCTTTAGGTTTTTCAAAAGGTAGCTTTTCTCTGCCCTCTCGGCGTCTCCGCGATGAAGTACTAGTTTCCTACGAAGCGGAGATATAGGTCGCGGTCCTGGCGGCAGGCTTCCGCCATCTCTTTTACTTTTTTCCAGGCTTCCTTTTGCGATTCGTCGCGCACGCGATCCTGGATTCGCTCCCATTCTTCCAGGAAAGATTCCATTTGCAGGTGATTGAAGACGGTCTTGCCGAAAGGATCAATGCCGCTTAGCAGGACGAAGTTCGGGTCGGTGGAGCCGGGGACAACTCCGTTGAGGATGACCCATTCGCTGCGTTCGCCGAGATCGTCTTCCAGCTTTACCACGAGAGACATTGGTACTCGCAATCGTGCTGGCCGAAATGTATCAGTGTTGGGACGCGATTCCAAGCAGGAATGAATATCGAGAGTAACGCGCAGTACAAGCCGCAGCCCCTAAAGGGGAAGTTGCTTTCGCGGCGTTAGGGTATCGCTGAAACGATACCCCGATACAAGTCCTCTAACCTGACGTCGATCTAGGCTTCGCCTGCCCGGGCTCCGTGTTGGAAGTGGTATTGGAGAATCTTCGCGGCGAGCGCTGGGCTAACCTCCCCTGCCTCGCCTCCTTTCGCGCCTTCCGACCGGACCACTTCCCCTCGACAGACCACTTCAGTGGCGGCCAGACCTGCGATTTCCACCGGCAACACCAGGTTGATCTCCAGTTGGGCATTCGGCTGGAGAGTCTCCTTGGCATGGAAGAGCATGCCGGAGCGGCTTATGTTTTCGGTAGTGCCGGGACGCCAGCTCTTTTCTCCTACCGGGCGATAGCGCAGAGGCAGCTGAAGATTGTAGCGGCGGGCGCGGAAGGGCGGAATCTTTCCTTTGTCCGGCAATATTTTGTCCAACATCTTGTCCGGCGGCGGCCTGCGTGTTGTGCTGCATCACGACCTCCTGAGGGATCGGCTCTGAGTCCAGCAGCTCCCGCACTCTCTCTTTCAGGGCCGGCAGGCTGAACGGTTTTTGTAGAAGGTTGATGCCAGCTTCGAGCAGGCCGTCGTGGCCGATGGCATTTTCGGTATATCCGGACATGTAGAGCACGCGAATTTCGGGACGCTGCCCGGTGATCTGGGTGGCGAGTTCGCGGCCGTTCATGCCGGGCATTACGACATCGGTGAGGAGAAGATCGATCTTGCCCTGATGGCCGTCTACGATTTGCAGCGCGGCTGCGCCGTCCTCGGCTTCGAGAATTTGATAGCCCTGCTTTTCCAGATACTGCTGGGCAAGCCGGCGGAGATTCGGTTCGTCTTCGACGAGCAGAATGGTTTCCTGGCCGCGCTCGGCGCGCGGGAAGTCCCAGATTCTCCGGCACGGCGACGGGCTCTTCGCGGACATCGGCGCGCGGGAAATAGGCTCGGAAGGCGGTGCCGCGCTGCGGCTGGCTGTCGACAAAGATGTAGGCGCCGCTTTGCTTCACGATGCCGTAGACGGTGGACAAGCCGAGGCCCGTGCCCTTGGCGCCCTTGGTCGTGAAGAAACGGCTCGAAGATGCGGGACTGCGTTTCGTTGTCCATGCCGATGCCCGTGTCGCTGATGGAGAGCATGACGTAGTCTCCGGGAACGACGGGCTGGTGCGTGCGCGCGAAGTTTTCGTCGATGGTGACGTTGGCGGTTTCGATGGTGAGTTTGCCGCCTTGCGGCATGGCGTCGCGGGCGTTGACGGCCAGGTTCATGATGACCTGATCGATCTGGCCGGGATCGGCGCGGACGGCACCTACCGCCGGCGCAGGTACCATGACGAGATCGATGTCCTCGCCGATCATGCGGGTCAGCATTTTCAGGTTCTCGGTGACGACCTCGTTCAGGTCGAGAACCTTGGGCGCCAGGATTTGCTTGCGGCTGAAGGCGAGCAACTGGCGCGTGAGCGAGGTGGCGCGGTGGGTGGCGTTGGAAATTTCCTGCGCGGGGCCGCGCAAGCCGCGGATCAGGGCCGAGGCGCTCCAGCAGGAATTCGGAGTAGCCGGAGATTACCATCAACAAATTGTTGAAGTCGTGTGCGATGCCGCCAGCGAGCCGGCCGATGGCTTCCATTTTCTGGGCCTGATGGAGTTGCAGTTCCAGGGTTCGGGTCTCGGTAATGTCTTCCATAAAAATCTCGAAATTGCTGCCGTCCGGTCCGTTTGGAATCACTCGTCCAGAAATGCGCACTGCTATGGGCGAACCATTTTTTGTGAGGCAGTCGATTGTGAGATTGTTGAATTCCTTGCGCGCACGTAGATAATCGGCAATTTGAAACCATTGTTGAGCGTCGGCGTAGAGACTGCCGAGATGGCGGCCCGTCAGTTCGGCGGAACTTGAGTAACCGAACATGGCGACCAGTGCAGGATTTGCGTCCTGAAGGATTCCGAAGGAGTTGCAGCGGCAGATGCCGTATGGGGAATTCATGACCAGGGAGCGGAAGTTACTTTCGGATCGGCGCAGACTTTCCTGGGCGGAGCGGAGGGCGGCATTGAACCAGCAGATGAGGAGCGCGACTGCAAAAAACAGGGTGAGGTGCGCGATCGCACGGCGGTACTCGGTCGGTGTCTGATCTGCCGGCGAAGGAGTAGTAGGCGCTAACGGTCAGCGCGAAGGAAGTCGCGGCCAGACCGGGCTTCCATCCGCCGTACCATGCGCTGACCATGACCGCGACGGCGAATACTACGAGACGACTCTCGGCGAGATCGGAAAAAAATAATGTCGGGATCAGGGCGAGCAGCGTGCTGAGGAGAGCGACCCCGTAACGGAGAATGGGAGCGCGTGCGGGAGCAACGGCGAAAGCATTGAGGAGGGGGAGTCTCATGCGTGTAATGATGCTATAAGCGTTCATTGAGAGCTGCGGCGAGTTACGCCTGTTCATTTGCTCGCCGCATTTTCCTGGCGGCGCAGTGGCCAGACGGACAACGAAGACGTGCGCAGTGGACGAAGGACTTGAAGTGAAAAGCGTTGTGCACAGCCTAATCGCAGACGGCGATTTGGGCAAACTCCGAGAAGCCAAAAGTGTGGGTGAGGAACAAAGACTTGCAATAGCAGAGCACAAACTAGGAAACTAACGGGACATTGCGGGAAGAAACGGCATGAACATTGGTATTTTCGGCGGACGGTTTGATCCGATTCACCGCGGGACACATTTCGCTGGCGGTGGCGGCGGCGGAGCAGTACTCGCTGGGGCGGGTGCTGTTTGTGCCGGTGAACGTGCCTCCGCACAAAGAGCGCGGTGAGATTACCGCCTTTGCGCATCGCTACGCGATGGTGGCGCTGGCGACGGCGGAGGACAAGAGATTCTGTACCGTCGCTATTGGAGGGGCCGGAAGCGGGACTTGGTCTCGGTGGGATCGGGAGCGAAGGTTAGTTCTGGACGGGCCGCCACCCCTGACGCCGAAAACTCGCGCCGTCGGTACCGCGCTATGGCGCCCGTCGCTCCAGCAAACTATTCGATTGATACGGTGCGCCGGCTGAAGGCTTCGCTTAAGAAAGCGGACCGGCTTTTTTTCCTGATTGGGATTGATGCCTTCCGCGACATCGCTAAATGGCATGAAGCGCGAGCGCTACTGGCCGAGTGCGAGTTCGTGGTGGCGAGCCGTCCCGGATATTCGCTGCGCGACGTCGCGGAGGCTTTGCCGGAGGAGTTGCGGCCGGCGGCGGCGGTGACGAAGCCGTTTCATAAGCAGCCGGCCAGCGGGGATCTGGTTTTGCCTGGTGTGACACTGCATCTGCTGCGAGGGCGTACATCAGAATGTGTCGGCGACGGCGATTCGCGAGGCGGCGGCGCACGGGCAAACCGCTGGCCCGTTGGCTGGATGCGCGCGTGGCGGAGTACGTGAAGAAAGTTGGGTTGTATCGCGAGGTCAAAGGTTAGAGGTCAGCTTGCAGAAGTAAGAATCCAATTGCAGAAGTCAGAAGTCAGGTTGCAGAAGGAAAGCTTTCGGTCCCCACCGATTTGCTTATGTCAAGGGCCCTTACTTCTGCAATCTGACTCTCTGCAATCTGCAATGCCTCATCGCGGACGTTACAATTGACAAAGTCATCTATGCCTACCAAAAATTCCCTCAAACAACAGGTCCAGGAAGCCATTCTCGCCTGTCAGGATAAACAGGCTGAACAAGTCACGATTCTTGAACTGGAAAAGAATTCGGGCGCATTCACCGATTATTTTGTGATGTGCAGCGGCTCCAATCCGCGGCAGATTCAGGCCATTGCCGATGCGGTCGATGAGCGCCTGGAACAGCTTGGTATGCGCGTCACTCATCGGGAAGGTTACAAGCAGGCCGAATGGGTGTTGCTGGACTATGTGGATTTTGTCGTCCACGTATTTTCCGAAAAAGCGCGCCAGTTCTACGATCTGGAACGGTTGTGGAAGTCGGCGAAACGCATTGAGGCGGCGGCGTTCATGGCGAAACCAACTCCGAAGAAGCGCGCGACGCCGAAGACGAAGTCTGCGGAAGCGCAGGAGATCGCTTCAGACGGCGTCCGCAAAGTCGCGCGCAGGAACGTCCGCGCAGGAAGAAGGCTTGACCGGCAGTGTCTGATTCGACCTCGTCCAACTCGTCTCTGTCCGGTTCGCCACCGTCGAAGCCAGCGGCCTGGGGTTCTTCCTATCGGCTGGTGGCGGCCGAGAAGTGGAAAGCGAAATCGGCGCTGATGGGGAGCGGAGTCACCCAGGCGTTCGTCGAGTACTCGAAGCCAGTTGCGGGAATGAAAGTGCTGGATCTCGCCAGCGGAACTGGCGAGCCGGCAATTACCTTGGCGGAACGCGTCGGGCCGGAGGGATCGGTGACAGCGTTGGACCAGAGTGCGGAATTGCTCGCGATTGCGACGGAGCGGGCGCGGAATAAGAAGCTCGTGAACCTTGCGACTCGGCAGGCGGACGCGCACTCGCTTCCATTCGACGATCGGAGCTTTGATCTTGCGACTTGCCGATTTGGCGTGATGTTCTTTGCCGATGCTCAGCGGGCGCTCGGCGATTTGCGGCGCGTGCTGAAGCCGGCTGCGCGGGCTTGCTTTGCCGCCTGGGGTCCGGTGGAACAACCTTATTGGCAATCCACCATGAAGCTTGTGCATCAGCATGTTGGCGGGCCTCTGCTGGCGGACGGCGGAGGGAACCCTTTTCGGTTTTCGGCGCCGGGCGCGCTCTCCGATGTATTGCGGGCCGCGGGATTTCGCGAGGTTGAGGAATCGACTCGCAATTTGCCCTGGACGTGGTTGGGCGATGCGGAGGAAGTTTTTGAATATGCCTGCGCGGTCGCGGCTCCGTTTCGTCCAATGCTGGAGCGGGTTCCGGAGGCGATGTGGCCTGCCCTGCGCGCAGCGGCGGTGGCGACGATGGAGCGGTATCGTCTGGGCGACGAAATTCGGTTTGGCGCTGACGTCGTGCTGGCATCGGGAAGAGCGTGAGCGGGCGTGAAGATTAACCTTGCGTGGGTTGGGAAAACGAAAGAGCCGGCGATCCAGGTTTTGACCGATGAATACTTGAAGCGAATTTCGCGCTTCGTGGAAGTCGAAGGCATTGCGGTGAAGGATGAGGCGGCGCTTTTGGCGCTGGCTTCGGGCAACGGTCGCGGCGCGCGGAAGGAACGATGCAAGTTGGTTCTGCTGGATGCGCGCGGGAAGCAGTATTCGTCGGAAGAGCTGGCTGCGATGCTGGATCGGGAGCAGGTGAACGCTGTGCCGCTGCTATTTGCGATTGGCGGGAGTGATGGGTTCAGCGACGGCGCGCGGCGCGCGGCTGGTTTAGTGCTTTCGCTCGGAAAAATGACTTTGCCGCATGAATTGGCGCGGGTGGTTTTGGTGGAGCAGATTTATCGGGCGTTCACGATTTTGAAAAAGCATCCCTATCATCTGGGGCATTAAGCAGTTCGCAGTTCGCAGTTCGCAGTTCGCAGTTCGCAGTTCGCAGTTCGCAGTTCGCAGTTCGCAGTTCGCAGTTCGCAGTTCGCAAGCTCGCAGTTCGCAGTTCGCAGTTCGCAGTTCGCAGTTCGCAGTTCGCAGTTCGCAGGGTGGGCAATCTCAAGATCGTCAACACGAGCCCGGTCATTAACTAACGAGTAACGGGACAGGGGCCGGTTAGACCGCTGAACCGAGCTGGGAACCGGCCGATTGCGATGTACCTCTGAGAGCTGTTCGGCAGGACGCAGTTGGCTTACTCTTCATTCACAGACCAATTGAGTCTGAAATTTTTGTGAGGCCCTTCCTTGATGAAAAACCCGTACGACGTTTTACGAGCGAAAGAGCAGGAACTGATCAAGGTCCGAAAAGAGATGGACGCTTTACGGATCGCGGCGCGGTTGCTGGGCGCCGAGGATAAGCGCATCGGCAACGGCAGTGGCAGTGAAGGGCAGACGCTCACACGCGTGGTGGAAATGCCCTAGTTCGGCAAAATAAAGTTTTCCTCCCCCAACAGATTCTCCCCCTCCTCATCTGCGATGCGGGCGGCCTACAACGGCCGCCCGCTTTTGGTTTGTGGCGCGTGGGTTGGCGTCCGCGTACAATCACTCATTCAAGGTTACTCATGGCGGACCTTCGCTAATGTCAGATATTCGGCGGGGCCTGGTTATCGTCAACACTGGGCCGGGAAAGGGCAAGACGACGGCGGCGATGGGAACAGCTTTGCGCGCGGTTGGGCAGGGGATGCGCGTTCTGATGCTCCAGTTTCTAAAGGGATCGTGGCACTATGGCGAACTCGACGCGGTGAAGGCTTTTGGCGACAAGTTCGTCATGAAGCAGATGGGCCGCGGATTTGTTAAGGTCGGATCGGAGAAACCCGATCCGGAAGATGTGCGGATGGTCGAAGATGCCTGGGCGGAGGCGGAGCGGGCGATTCAGTCCGGCGATTGGGATTTGGTGGTACTCGACGAGATCAATTACGCGATCAGTTATGGGATGCTGGATCCAGGGAAGGTAGCGGCGGCGCTGACGAAGAAGCCCGAGATGGTGCATGTGATCTTGACCGGAAGGAATGCGCATCCGACAATTGTTGAACTGGCCGACACCGTCACCGAGATGCGGCAGGTAAAGCACGCCTACGAAAAGGGCGTGATGGCGCAGAGAGGAATCGAATACTAGTTCTCGGTCATCTGTTCTCAGTTGTCGGTTCTCAGCTCGGCTAGAAATGGCGGGTTGGGAGAATCAACTGAAAACTGGAAGCTGAGAACTGAGAACTGCTCTTATGACCTGGTTTAAACGACAGTCTGGCGAGATCGACGGCGCGGGCGAGAAAAAAGTCCGTACCGAAGGCCTTTGGGTCAAGTGCGACGGCTGCCGGCAGATTATCTGGAAGAAAGACCTGGAAGACAATCTGAATGTCTGTCCGAAGTGCGACAAGCATTTTAGAATCGACGCGCAGACTCGTCTGGCGCAGCTTTTGGATGATGACCGGTACGAGGTTTTCGACAGCGACCTGGTATCGACCGATCCCCTGAAGTTCGTGGACTTGAAGCCATATTGGTCGCGGCTGAAGCAGGCTAAGGAAGATACTGGGCTTAAAGACGCGGTTGTAAATGCGCGCGGGAAATTGAATGGGCGCACGGTGATTGTCAGTTCGATGGAGTATTCATTTATTGGCGGGAGCATGGGCGCGGTGGTCGGCGAGGCAATTACCCGGGCGATTGAGAAGGCGACGGAAACGCGCACTCCGATTGTGATCGTTTCGGCGTCGGGCGGGGCGCGAATGATGGAAGGCGCGATCAGCCTGATGCAGCTGGCAAAGATTTCGGCGGCGCTGGCGCGGCTGGATGCGGCGAGGGTGCCGTACATTTCTGTATTGACGGACCCGACTACCGGCGGAGTAACGGCTTCCTTTGCCATGCTCGGAGATTTGAATATTGCCGAGCCGGGCGCCCTGATCGGATTTGCCGGGCCGCGCGTGATTGAGCAGACCATCCGGCAGAAGCTGCCACCAGGATTCCAGCGGTCGGAATTCCTGTTGGAGCACGGGATGCTGGATGCGGTAGTTCCACGGCGGGAGTTGAAGCCTTATATTTCACGGGCGTTGGAGTTTATGGGGTCAGCCGTCAGCCCTCAGCGGTCAGCCGTCAGTTAAATCTCTTGGTTGTCACTTTTTCTCACGCCCCGTCAGGCTTTTTGTACTTCCATTCAGTGTGCGTCTTGCGCTGTTCGTTGCGCGTCTATGGAATGTTGTCGCCTCATGCCTGAAACTGAAAGCTGAGAGCTGACAGCCGAGAGCTGCCTTTGTCCTACGAAACTGCAGTTGCGCGGATGTATGCGTTGGGTCATGAACTGGCCTCGACGCCGGCGCATAAGTTTGATCTGGCGCACATGCGGATACTGCTGGGCGCGTTGGGGAATCCGGAGCGGCGTTTTCCGTGTGTCCTGGTCGCCGGGACAAATGGGAAGGGGTCCACTTCGGCCACATTGGCGTCGATTCTTGTGGCTTCGGGATTAAAGACTGGGCTCTACACTTCGCCGCATCTGGTGCGGATCAACGAGCGGATTCGGCTGGATGGCATCGCGATTTCGGACGACGATTTCGCCCTGCTGCACGATGTGGTCGGCCGTACTGCCGAGCGGCTGGTGAGCGAAGGGGATTTGCCGTGGCATCCCAGTTTTTTTGAGATGCTGACGGCGATGGCCTTTGAATTTTTTGCGCGCAGCCGGCCGGATGTGGTGGTACTTGAAGTCGGAATGGGCGGGCGGTTGGATGCTACAAACGTGGTCGAGCCGCGAGTGAGCGTGATCACCGATATTTCGCTCGATCATCAGAAATATCTGGGCGAGACGGTTCGCGAGATCGCTGCGGAGAAGGCTGGGATCATTCGGGCCGGCGGCGTGGTCGTTACTTTGCCGCAGATGCCTGATGCTAATGATGTAATCGGCCACGCGATTCTCGACTTGGGAGCGCGGGCTGTCAATGCTGTCCCTTATGTGCCTCCTGTCTCTCCCGGGAGCGATTCGTTCTGGCGCGCTCGTAACAAACCTTTAACTGCAAAGGGCGCTGAGACCCCCATGGAGGACGCTGAGAGAACCTTCCAGCAGCGCTACCCACTGGCGGTTTTGGGCGAGGAGATTCTAGTGGAGTCGCCTCTGGTTGGGCGCCACCAGTTGCGAAATGTGGCTTTGGCGATTGCTGCCGCCGTCGAGTTGCGGGAACAGGGAGTCGCGCAGGTCACGGCTCGCTCGATTGAGCGCGGGATTCGCGAGACTCGTTGGCCGGGGCGGTTTCAGCTTCTGCCCGCTGGCGCGGGACGGCCGGAATTTGTGTTTGATGTGGCGCACAATCCTGCGGGGGCCTGGGCCTTGCGGTCTACGCTGTCGGGAGCATGTGAGGATCGTCCGGTGACGATGGTGTTTGGCGTTCTGCGGGACAAGGCGGTCGCGGAGATGGCCGAGATACTGTTTCCGATTGCGGAGCGGGTGATTGTGACGCGCGTGGATAATCCGCGATCGGCGAGCGTGCAGGAGATCCGGGAAGCGTCGCGGCGAGTCGCAGTCGAGGTTTCCGCGGCAGATAGCGTTGCAGAAGCCCTGGACAAGGCTGCGCGCATGGCCGGGCCCGATGGGTTGGTGGTCGTCACCGGGTCGATTTACATTGTGGGTGAGGCTACGCGGATCATGGAGGCTAGCGTCTGAGATGGCGTTTCCCGGCGCTGGAAGATTGGGCGCCGTTCGTACTGAGATAGGATGTTAACCACGGGGTACACAGGGGATCACAGGGAGTTCATCCAAGTTCCCTGCAGCGCATCTAAGGTGAGAGGATAAATTAGGCCGGTTCTGGAAGCATTGATGTCTGAGGAACGACTTGCAATCTTGAATAAGATCGCCACCACCGTCGAGCCGGGGAAAGTCGGCGCTGAGCTGCGCTCGGCTGAACAGCCGAGGACAACTGTGCCTGCGTGGGAGTTGCCTTCTGTCTCCGGTGCGGTGCTGCGGCATGGTTGGGGCAGCCGGCTGCGGTCTTACTTCATTCTTGATCCGCTGATTTGGGCTTACACGATTATTCTGGGCACGATCTCGCTGATCGCTTCCCTCTTTGACCACAATGGAAGAATTCAGCATCGGCTGGCGAGCTTCTGGTCGTGGCTGGTCATGAAGACAATTTTGTCGCCGGTGAGGGTGACTGGAAATGCCACGGCGCTGGCGCGTGGGGCTGACGGCAAGGCTCGAGTCTTTGCGGTCACGCACGCTTCCGCGCTGGATATTCCGATTCTTTACGTTTATCTGCCGTTTCAGTTTCGGATCGTTTTCAAGAGCGAGCTTTTGTCATATCCGTTCGTGGGATGGCATCTGAAGCGGTCGGGGCAGGTTTGCATTAATCAGCAAAACCCGTCGGCCTCGATCGGGGCTATCAAGTCGTCGCTGAAGAGTTTGCGCCAGGGGATGCCGCTGGTAATTTTTCCCGAGGGTGGGCGCACTCGGGATGGGCAGATTCAGCCGTTTTTGCCGGGAGCATTTTTTCTCGCAATCAAGGCGCAGGCTGAGATTGTGCCGATCGCGCTGGTTGGGACGTTCGAATTGCTGCCGATGAATACCTATCACATCAAGTGCCAGCCGCTGGAAATGCGAGTTGGTGAGCCGATTTCGACCGAGGGGCTGACGCTGGCGGATACGGATGCGGTATCGGCGAAGGTGAAGGCGGCAATCGAAGAGTTACACTCGGCGCCACAGGTTTCCATAGCCCGGTAAACAGCGGCTCTCTCGGAGACCGCGTTCTTTGAGACCTATCTCGCTTTTTATTCGCTGGTGTCGCGCATCCTGGTGTCGCGCATCCTTGCCCTGAATCTGCCTGCACGCGTATGATGCAGCGTCTATGACTACACGCAGTGTGGAGCGTCCGGTGGAGATTCATCTCAAGGCGCAGCTTATGTCGGCGTCAGAGGTGGAGCGGACGCTGATCCGGCTGGCGCACGAAATTCTGGAAAAAAATAATGGGTGCGAGGACCTGGCCCTGGTGGGGATACGGCGGCGGGGAGTTCCGCTGGCGGAGCGGCTGGCAAAGATTATCCAGCGGATCGAGAAGAAGCCGGTGCCGGTCGGGACGCTGGATATTACCTTGTATCGGGACGATCTTTCTTTGGACGAGCGCGCTCGAGATTCGAAGCCGGTGGTGCAGAAGAGCGAGATTGGGATTTCGGTGGCGGGCAAGTCAGTGGTGCTGGTGGATGATGTGCTTTATACCGGCCGGACTACGCGCGCGGCGATGGATGCGCTGTTTCGTGAGGGCCGGCCGCGGCGGTTGCAACTTTGCGTGCTGATCGATCGCGGGCATCGCGAGTTGCCGATTGAAGCGGCGTTCGTTGGACGCGTCGTGCAGACGACGGAGAATCAGATTATTGAAGTGAAGCTTCGCGAGGTGGATGACGCGGAGAAGGTGTTGCTGATGGAAAAAGGGTAGAGGTCGACTCCGAAATTTAGCTATGAATGCAGCGCGTGGATCTTTGCTCGGCATTGAGCATCTGGAAGCGGCCGAGATTCTTCAAATCTTGAAGGTGGCGCGGCGAATGAATCCGGACCGCCCACGTCCCCTGCTGCGCGGACGGCGGGTGCTCCTGCTGTTTTATGAGGCTTCGACTCGGACGCGGAGCTCGTTTGAAATTGCCGCCAAAACTCTGGGCGCGCATACCGTGCTGATTCAGGCGGCGGGGTCGAGCATAGAAAAGGGCGAATCGCTGCTCGATACCGGATACACGGTGCGGGCAGTGGGCGCGGACGTGATTGTGATCCGGCATCCGAACGCAGGCGCGCCCCAGTTGATGGCGCAGCATCTCGACGTCCCGGTAATCAATGCCGGAGATGGGCTGCATGAGCATCCCTCGCAGGCGCTGCTGGATGCGTACACGATTCTGCGGAATAAGAAGAGTTTTAAGGGGCTCCAAGTCGCGATTGTTGGAGACATTTTTCATAGCCGGGTAGCGCGGTCGGCTTGTCATTTGCTGTCGAAATTTGGGGTGAAGATTTTCTTGTGCGGTCCGCAGGAGCTTGTGCCGGAGGTGGCGGCCACGATTGCTCCCGGCGTGCGCGTGACTCGGCATATCGAAGACGCTCTGCGCGGGACTGACGTCGTGATGCTGCTGCGGGTACAGAAAGAGCGATTGGCCGGGATGAAGATCGATCTGCCGGAATATATTGCGCGCTACCAGATGACGCCGGCACGATTGAAGATGGCGAGGAAGGATGCGATTGTGATGCATCCGGGCCCGATTATTCGCGGCCTGGAGTTAACCAGCGAAGTCGCGGATGGCGCGCAGGCGCGGATTCTGGAAGAAGTAAAGAATGGAGTGCCTACACGAATGGCGATACTGGCGAGGGCGGTCGGCAAGATGCGGTAGGAGATCAAATTCTTCACCACGGATTACACTTTTTTGGGATTGTCTGGGACGATTTGTTGGCCTTCTTGCGAGATTGGTGGTCATGATTGGGTTGGCTTATGGTTTCCTCACTTTGGAGGAATACCATGACAGGCACTTCAACTTCTTACCCGCGAAAGGCAACTTCTCTTCCGCAGATCTGTACAGATTCTCGCGAACTAAAATTGTGAGGTTACTGAGAAGATTATCGGCGTCTTCTACGAAGTCTATAACGAGCTTGGGCATGGCTTCATTGAATCAGTTTATGAGCAGGCTTTGGGGATCGCGCTTGCGGAACACCAGATCCTTTTTCACCGGCAGATTGCTGTTCCTGTTTGGTTTCACCGGCAACAGATTGGAGATTTTCGAGCCGATCTGCTGGTCGATAACAAAGTTATCGTTGAGCTCAAGGTTGGGCGCGCCATTGAAGCCGCATGGGAGAAACAGTTGCTAAATTATTTGCGGGCGACTGAAATAGAGGTTGGACTCTTATTGAATTTTGGGGTGGCCCCAGAGTTTCGCCGGCCAGTGTTCGATAATGAAAGAAAAAAGATCCGCGGGAATCCGTGCGAATCCGCGGAAGAGAAGTTGGCGAACGTGGTCGCAAAGGCAGGCACTTGAAAACTCACGACAAATCGAGCTTGCTGATTTCTGGCGGACATCTTATCGATCCGGCGGCCCGGATCGATGCGCCTATGGACGTTTTGTTGAAGGATGGACGTGTCGCGGAAGTTGCGCCTCCGCGGAAGATTAAAGGTGCGGATCGCAAGTTCGATGCTCGCGGGCTGGTGGTCGCGCCGGGGTTTATCGATCTGCATGTGCATCTGCGCGAGCCTGGGCAGCCATACAAAGAGACCATCGCTACCGGAACTGCGGCGGCCGCGGCGGGAGGCTTCACTTCGGTTTGCACTATGCCGAACACCGTGCCGGTGGTGGACTCGGCGGATTGGGTGAAGTGGATCGCGGCCGCTGAGCGTGGGGCCGTGGTAAATGTGTTTCCGATTGCGGCGGCTACTCGGGCCAGCAAGGGAATGGTGCTCACGGATTTTGGCGCGCTTCAGACGGCTGGAGCGATTGCCGTCACCGACGACGGCAAGCCGATTCTTGATGACCACATCATGCGTGAGGCGCTAATCCTGGGCGGCGAGTTGAATTTTCCGGTTGTCCAGCATGCCGAGGATACTCGGATGACCGAGAACTGCTCGATGCATGCGGGGGCGCGGTCGTTTCGGCTGGGGCTGCGGGGAATGACCGCGGCGGCCGAAGCGTCGGTGGTGGAGCGTGATGTACAGCTCGCGAGCACGATTCCTAACGCGCGGCTCCACGTGGCGCATCTTTCTACGGCCGATGCTCTGAAAGCGGTGCGGCGCGGAAAACGGGCGCGGGCTCGGATTACGTTTGAAGTTACACCGCATCATTTCGCTCTGACGGACGAGGACATGCGCGACTATGACAGCAATTTCAAGATGAATCCTCCGCTGCGGTCGCGCGCGGATCTGGAGGCGATTCTGGTGGCCCTTGAGGATGGGTCCGCGGATGCGATTGCTACCGATCATGCTCCCCACGCCTCCCACGAAAAGGAGATGGAGTTTGAGCGGGCGGCGTTTGGAATTACCGGGCTTGAAACGGCGCTGGCGCTCGCGATCACGCGGCTGCATGTCGCAAAGCGAATTCCGCTGCGCCGGATTGTTGAACTCTTTACAGCAGGGCCGGCTCGGTGCTTCGATTTTCGCGGTCGCGGGTCGCTCGGGCGCGGATCGTTTGGCGATGTGACTATTTTCGATCCGAAAAAAAAGTGGACATTTGAGGCGGCGAAATCACGGTCGAAGTCACGGAATACTCCCTTTGATGGCTGGCAGCTAACGGGGAGGGTTGTGGCTACGATTGTCGGCGGTTCGGTGGTCTACGAGGCCTGAGGCCGCTCAATTCTTCTCCGCCGACCTTCGCGGATTCACGCGGATTAAAACCTCTTTTGGATTGCTTCGCCCCGCCTAATCCACGTTCACTGTAAACAGTACGTTTGCGACGCCCGGCGACGATGCGGTTACACTTACTGTCCCCGTTTGCATCGGAGCTGTGTAGCGCGATCCTGCAATCCCTTTGCTCGTCGTCGTGGCCGGATTCGGAGAGAAGCTGCCGCCTGCTCCGCCGTCGCTGTAGCTGACTTGAACTCCCTTCACCAGGTTGGCGTACTGATCTTCAATCAGCACCTGCAACTGCTTCGAGGTATTCTTGCCAGCTTTGACGGTTTGGTTATTGCCGCCGTAAATCGCCATGGACGCGGGTGCCCCGGCCAGCACCGTGGCTTTGAAGCTAGCGGAGGGAATTCCGGTCACCGAGGCGGTGATACTGATGGCCCCGGCCTTTGTTCCGGTCGTGTAGGTCGTGGATGCAAAGCCCTCGGAATCGGTGGTGACGGTGGCTGGAGACACCATGCCGCCAGCACCTCCGTCAGAGAACGTCACGGAGATTCCGGCGACTCCGTTGCCTGCCGCGTCTTTGACTTTTACCTTGAGCGGAGATTTGAGGCTCGACTTTACCGGGCCAGACTGATTATTGCCGGAAGCGATCGCGATGCTTGCGGGAGCGCTGCCGGTGGCGGTTACTGTGAACGTGGCGCTGGCGTAACCCTTGCTGGCGGCGGTAATGGTGTAAACACCCGGAGTTTTTGAGAGAGTGTAGTTGGTGCTGGCAACACCCGATCCATTGGTCTGGGTTTTGGGCGTTGAGAACATGCCGCCCTTCGGACTGACCGTGAAAGTTACTGGGATGCCAGCCTGGTCGATCGCATTGCCGGTGTACGGATCGATCAGACCAGCCTGCAAGGGGATGGGCAGTTGGGTTCCGGCTGGGGCACTCTGATTGTTTCCAGCGATTGCGTTGAAGGCCGGCAACAGGCCGTACACCCCGAGTGCGGTGGCGCCATCGACATAGACCTTGCCATTGGCCACGATGGGCATTCCAAAGTGCACCATTTTGCCCATATTGTCGCGCGTCCCTGACATCCCGCTGTCATACAATTCCATGGCAAGATTGGTCGCGTCGTAGGCGAACAGCTTGGCAGTGGGAAAAGTTTCGTGCCAGAAGATTCCGTTCTGCGTGCCGTCAGACGAGACAATGCCGCCGGTGGGATTGGCGGTGGCTTTCGGCGCCTGCGAGACAGGCTGAAGGGACAATTGGCCGTTCTGGAATGAGTATGCCATGATCGGCGTCGATTCCGCGGCGATGAAAAGGGTATTGTTCCAGAACGTCAGGCCAGCATGGACTTCCCCGAGAACCGACGCGTTGAGTTCCTGTGGAATCTGGTAGTCGCCCGAGGGGTTATAGCCTCCCAGGTTATCCATATCGAGGAGGTAGGTTGTTCCATTCTTGTCGATCGCGACCGAAAAATTGCCGCCCCCCGTTTCGGGCAGAAGCATTACCAGACCCGAGCTGACATCGAGATCATTCTCTCTAAAGAACTCTTGATTGTACGGAGTAAAGGAGTCCGCGAGGGTGAGCGCGCCATCCCCCTGGCTGAGCTTGAGGACACTGTCGCCATAATGCGTGCCGCCAGCGCCATCGAAGAGGCCGTCGCCCGTGCTGAAATAGATGTTGCCGTTGCCGTCGCCTGCGATTCCGGCTCCAGACATCCAGACGGCGGAAGCTTTTACACCAGGAGATACATCAAAAGCGCCGACTTGTTGAAGAGTGCTTCCGTCATAGGCCATCACCCAGCCATTTTCGGTTTTGATGTTGCAGCCAGGGCTGCCATAACCGATATAGACAATGCCATTCTGCAACAGCAAACCTGGCCGCGCCTGCTGATATTTGTCGACGAACGTATAGGTCTGGCCGTCGATCACAACTGACGCCGAAATTACGGTGGGGCCGCCAAACAATTCAGCGCCCGTGCCAAGATCCAGGGCGTGCAAACGATGAACGTAGTTGCCGTTCTCTTTGGTGATGGCCTCAATATAGAGGGCATTTTTTGTCGGGTCGATGACAGGTGTTGCCTGGATGCCAAACTCGGTGTAGCCAACGCTGCAGCCCTCATCGGATTGCGGAACGGTGGTGACGCCGTTGGCGGGACTAATGAAGCTGACATACCAAAGCGGCGAGGCATTGCTGCCCTGGTTATTGTCGGCGTCAAAGGCATAAACGCCGTCGTGCATAGTGACCGCGTAAACCACGTTGTGGGTCGCATTCAGGGACGGAATATAGACGTTCGGAACATAAAGCGGCTGGGCGGTCATCAGGCCGTCGAGCGGCTGTGCAAATAGCAGCCCAAACTGGGTGGGATTGACGTTGGCGTGAGCGAGGATGGTCTCCTGGGTGTTTTGCCCGGTGCGCGCATTGTCGTAGTGCTGGGTCAGGACACTGATCTGGCTGACAGCGGGAACGGTCCAGACGAGCAAAACGACGGCGACGGCAAGATACAGGGGCAGTTTTAGGCCTGGGAGCGATTGGCGGCTGCACCGGTCCGGGACGTGACTCGGGATCGACATAGGCGGAGCAGATCTCTCTTTCAGTCTTCGATTGGACGTACGAGGGGAGGATGGCCGCAGCCAGACTTGGGGCGATTATACCCCGGACCCTTTCTGCGGACAAGAATGTCGTGAACGGGACAACACTCTTTGGTTTTGGCCGAAACAGGGGCCAGTAAGAATCTTGCCCGTGACGATGCTAGAATTCGCGACCATGAAACAGATCCTGATCGTACTCATGTTGATCGTCGTGCCATCATTGTTCATGCTCACTCCATCCGCGCCTGCGCAGGAAGTCGAAATCACGGCTGAGCCTTCGCACCATCTTGCGTTGGAAAACTCGTACGTTCGCGCCTTCCAGGTTGAGGTTGCTCCCCGCGCCGCGACTTTAATGCACGTACACCGGCATGACTACATTTTTGTCACCCTCGGTGACGCTCACATTTCGAACGAAGTTGAGGGCAAGTCGCCGGTGGAAGCCATGCTGTACGACGGAGACGCACGTTTTGTGCCGGGAAACTTTGCTCATATTGCGAGGAATCTGGCGGACACTCCATTTCGCAACGTGACCATTGAATTGCCGCAGGACGAGAAAATGAGATCTGCGCCACCCATTGGGATAAGGACAGCGGCGAAGAAACATTCAACGGCGGGCAGAGGAAGATTCTTTTCGTCAAGGATGGAGTGCGGGTATCGCAAGTCGAACTCAGTGCGAAAATGGCCATGCCGAAAGATGAGCACGTCCGGCCGAGGCTGCTGGTCGCGGTGAGCGACTTTGAGCTGGGCCAGAACTCAGACGGCAGAGAATCTCCGGGAAAGGATCTCAAGGCCGGAGACATGTGGTGGTCGGATGGACTGTTGGCGGTGACGAATGCGAGTGCTGGACCGGCGAAGTTTGTGCTATTGGAATTTTGAACTCAATCACCGCTCGTGGTCTTGTTCGGTCTGCTATCAGTTCCCTTCGATTCGTAGCCGCTGCAACCCAAGACCGGCAGGCGGGGATACTTTGCAAAGTTTGGATTGACCAGCGACAGCTCACACCTGACAAAGACCGAGCCCTTATCGGACTCGATCAGGCGCGCATGCCGGCAGTTTCCGCAGAGGCCGGCGCGCGGCATCTTTTTCTCAGAATCTCGGCGGACCTCGGCATACTCAGCTCAGTTTATCCCGTGGCACAGCGTCGCCCTCTACCGCCGCGTTACAATCAGAAACGGGTAAATTCTTATGGAAAATTCCGCTATGAATCGTCCGCTCTATGAAGTTGATCCCGAGATTGCGACCGCCATTGATAACGAGGTGCGCCGCCAGCATGAAGGGCTGGAACTGATTGCCTCGGAAAATTTTGTGAGCGAGGCAGTGCTTGAGGCTGCCGGTTCGGTGTTCACGAATAAATATGCGGAGGGGTATCCGGGCAAGCGTTACTACGGCGGATGCGAGTTTACCGATGTGGTCGAGAGTCTGGCGCGCGAACGGGTGAAGAAATTATTTGGCGCGGAACACGCCAACGTGCAGCCGCATTCGGGATCGCAGGCGAACCAGGCGGCGTATGCGGCGGTGCTACAGCCGGGCGACACGATTCTTGGGTTGAATCTGGCTCATGGCGGACATTTGACGCATGGGCATCATCTGAATTTTTCGGGCAAGACATACAAGATCGTTCCCTATGGCGTGACCAAGGAAACGGAGACGATCGATTACGACGAACTGGAAAAGCTCGCAGAACGGGAACGCCCGAAGCTGATTATTGGCGGGGGAAGCGCGTATCCGCGAATTATTGATTTTGCGCGCATGCGTCAGATCGCGGACAAAGTCGGCGCAATCTATCTGGTCGATATGGCGCACTTTGCCGGCCTGGTGGCGGGAGGAGCGCACCCTTCGCCCGTGCCGCACGCGCAGATTGTGACTTCGACCACGCACAAAACTCTGCGCGGCCCGCGGTCGGGAATGATTCTGAGCAGGCAGGAATTTGCCGCGCCCATCGATAAGACGGTGTTTCCCGGAATGCAGGGCGGGCCGCTCGTGCACATCATGGCGGCGAAGGCCGTGTGCTTCCTGGAAGCATCGCAGCCATGCTTTAAAGAATATGCGCGGCAGATTGTGGCCAACGCCAAAGTACTGGCGGAGACGCTGGCCGCCGAAGGCTTCCGAATTATTTCCGGCGGGACCGATACGCACCTGATGCTGGTCGATGTGTTCGCCAAGGGCATGCTCGGGAGCGAGGCGGAGAAGGCTCTGGGCGAGGCCGCGATCACGGTCAACAAGAATGCGATTCCGTTCGATACGAATCCTCCGATGAAGCCGAGCGGAATTCGCATCGGGACTCCCGCCGTGACCACGCGCGGCATGAAAGAAAGCGAGATGCGGCAGATCGGGCGCTGGATCGCCGAGGCGCTGACGAATCGCACGGACGCCGGCGGCGCTCGGCGAAAATCCGCAAGCAGGTGCTGGGGCTGGCCGAAGAATTTCCGCTTTATGCGGAGCGGCGGGCGCGGGCAGGCGAGGTAAAGGCGTAAATTACCGCGGATACATTCACAACTTACGTCGCGTTTCGCCATAGAGATCGCTTGGCGCGAATTCTCTGGGCCCTCCGATCCTCCTGTGGTTAAATTCTCCTCGTGAAAGTAGCCATCGACATCCGGCGCATGACGGAATTCGGCGTCGGCACGTATATCCGCAACGTGGTGCGGACGTTGGCGCGTCTCGATCGCAACAGCACGTATTACCTGATTGGCTCGCCCGCGAAGATGGCGGAGTGCGGTCCGCTGCCGGAAAACTTTCAGTCAGTCGAACTGGACGGCTCCCGATAACACGGTAAAGGGATGCCTGGAGTTTCGCGCGATTGTGCGACGGCTGGGATGCGATGTGGCGCACATTCCTCACCTGTTCTGGATGCCGCGCGGCCTGCCCTGTCCTTATGTGCTGACGGTGCACGATCTGCTGGAGCACATGTACGGGTCGCGGAATTTTTCCAGTCTGCGGCGGAGTTTGCATTTTTACTTAACGCGGCGCGTGCTGCGCCGGGCGGCGCGGGTGATGGCCGTCTCGCAATTTACCAAGAACGAAATTGAAAAGCTGCTGGCCATTCCCGATGAGCGCATCGAGGTGGTCTACAACGCGATCGACGAGCGATTTCTGCATGGTCACGCCACCGACGCGGATCGCGCACTGATCGCCGAGCGCTACCAGGTGAACTATCCATTTCTTCTGTACGCGGGCGCGATCCGTCCGCACAAGAACGTGGTGCGTATTATTGAAGCGTTCTCGGCGCTCAAAGAGCGAACTGGCCAAGGAGCGGCGGTTTGCGGACCTGAAGCTCATTATTATCGGGGACGACTTGTCCAACAATCCGCGGCTGCGGCGCACGGTGATAAGCGGCGGCGTGCAGAACGATGTCCGCTTTCTGGGGTTCGTGCCCATCGAGGTGTTGCGCATTTTTTACGACGTGGCCAAGATTTTTGTGTTTCCGTCGCTCTATGAGGGCTTCGGGCTGCCTCCGCTGGAAGCGATGGCGCACGGAACACCAGTGGTCACCTCGAACACGTCGAGCTTGCCGGAAGTGGTGGGGAACGCGGCCCTGCATGGTGAATCCGGAAAATGTGTTTGAGATTCGACGAGCGCTTCAGCAGGCGTTGCTTGACTCGGAGGTGCGCGACCGCATGAAGCGACTGGGATATGAGCAGTCACAGCGATTCTCCTGGGAAACCTCGGTGGCCCGGATACTCGAGATTTATCGCGAGGTCGCGGGTAAACGGGTTGCCGGAACGGCGGCGGCGGATTAGATCAGGAATCTGACGCGGCTTCCGGATAGCATCTAAGAAGAGGGTTGGAGCACGATGGCAATCGTACGGCTGAAAATCGACGTGGCCGGGACAATTGGCGACGAGGCCTGGCGCGGGATCAAACAGTTTGATCAAATCCAGAACGCGGCGTTTGGGACGACAGTTCGGGCGTGGAGGTCCGTGCGATCACGCCACGGACTCGCCCGCACGCGAAAGGCGAATGGATCGGCGCGGAAATCCAGCTCCAGACGCCGCTTCTGGCGCAATATGCGGTGGCGCATTATCTGGAACAACCGCGCGTGTTGGATGCGGATGTGATCGAGTAGCAGGCATGAGCACCGACTGAAGACCACTATCTCCTGATGAATTCCCCACAAACTCCCGAGCGTTCGCCCGTTGGAAGCGAGGCGGCACGGCCGCCAGATCGTCTGCTCACAGATTGGCGGATGGCTGTGCTGGTTCTCATCGGCCTCTGGCTGGCAATTTATGCGGTCGGATTGTCAAGCGCGCCGCTGCTCGACGATGCCGACACCGTGCATGCCGAAGCGGCGCGCGAGATGCTCCAGCGCCACGACTGGGTCACGCTCTATGTGAATGGCGTGCGCTATCTGGAAAAAGCCCCGCTGATGTATTGGAGCGTGGCGGTAAGTTATAAGCTGTTTGGCATCAGCGAGTGGAGCACCCGTTTCCCGCTGATGCTCGGCGTGCTGGCGATGATTCTGGCGACCTACGGGCTGGGACGCTGGGCATTTGGCGGCGCAGGCGGATTCGATTCGGGATTGGTAATGGCAACTGCGCTCGGGCCATTCCTGTTTACGCGCTTTCTGATTCCGGATGTGCTGGTGGGCCTGTGGCTGACGCTGACGTTCTGGTTTTTTCTCGAATCGCTTGAGCAGGCGCGGCAGGAGAAGCCTTCGCGCGCGATTTGTTGGGGACTGGCTACGGTGTGCGCGCTCAACGTGCTCACCAAAGGCCTGATTGGGCTGGTGTTTCCGGTGGGGGCGATTGGGCTTTTTTTGTTGCTGACTGGAAATCTGCGCCACTTGTTGCGTCTGCGGCTTTTTTCCAGCACCCTGGTATTTTTCGCGATCGCAGCGCCGTGGCACATTTTGGCGGCGCTGCGGAATCCTCCGCAGGGGCACGTCCGCGGGTTTCTGTGGTTCTACTTCGTAAACGAACATTTCCTGCGTTTTCTAAACAAGCGCGTGCCGCGCGATTACGACACGGTCCCTCTGTTATTGTTTTGGGCGTTGCTGGTGCTGTGGCTGATTCCGTGGACAGCGTTTCTTCCACAGTCATTGCTCGAAGTGCCGCGGCGGTGGCGAGACTATCGCTCGAGTTTATCGCGACGGCAACGCGCCAACCTGCTGTTTTTTCTGTGGGCTTTGGTGATTGTCGGCTTCTTCAGTTTTTCAACGCGGCAGGAGTACTACACGATCCCGGCGATTCCGGGCATGGCTCTGCTGGTCGGTGGATGGCTCGCGCGCGAACGGGAAGCGGCGACGGAAAGCCGGGAGCGTCGGGCCGGACGGATTTCGTCGGTCGCGTTGCTGGTCGTGGGCCTGGCGATCGCAGCGGTTGGATTTGCGCTGCTCTTTTACTCCAGGACGCCGGCGCCGGGTACCGATCTCTCGGACCTGCTCAAAAAAAATCCCAAAGACTACGCGCTTTCATTTGGACACTTTCTTGATCTGACGCCGCAGGCGATGGGAGCGTTTCGATTGCCGCTGGGTCTTTTTTCGGCCGCATTTCTGTTGGGTACGCTCGCGAATTGGATTCTGCGCCGCGCCGGGCGACCGGGAGCCGGGAATGCGGCACTCGCCTTGATGATGGTGGTGGTGCTCGGGTGCGTGCAAATCGCTTTTGGTATCTTCTCGCCGATTATTTCCTCGAAGGATCTGGCGCTGGCAATTCGCGCGCAGTATCAGCCGGGAGATCAAGTGGTGGCGACCGGGCTTTACGAGAACGCGTCGACGCTGAATTTTTATGGCGGCTTCCCGCTGCGCAGTCTTCATAAACCGGGCGGCAATATGTGGTACGGCGCGCAGTTTCCGGATGCTCCACGGGTTTGGGAGAGCGAGGCGTCGTTTGTCACTTTGTGGAATGGTCCCGGGCGCATTTTTTTGTGGACGGATGAGGATGATCCAGCGGCCCTGCACGGATTGACCAGCTATGTGATTGCGCGACGCGGCGGGAAGACGGTTTATTCGAATCGGCCGGCCTATACGGCGCTCCCTCGATAATCAAGCTTTCGGATTACTCTTCGACAAACGGCCATCCTTTAAAAAGTAGTCGTCGCCCCGCCAGTGGATGCGGCTGCCGACCAACCCTGCGGCCCAGATGAATGGAGCGAGCAGGTCTCGCACCGGAAGCCAGAGAACATTTCGTAGAGCTTGGCGGTCATGCAGAACACGCGTCGCAGTGATCAGGCCGACCGCTATTCGCGTGGCATATGTCACGGCGAAGAGCGGCCACGCCCAGATCGCGCCCTGCGATACGATCAGCATTAATAACGCCCATGGCAGACCGAAGGTAAACAACAGTCCAACGTATCCCCAGGGGCGCGCGGCGCGGATGGTGCGCGACCAGCGCAGCTGATGCTGCCAGAATTGGCGCAGCGTGTAGGCGGGAAGAAATGTGGTGACAGTCACGGCGCTAAGCTCGATTCGCTTGCCGGTTGCAGAGATCCGGCGGCCTAGTTCGTAGTCGTCGGCCAGGTAGTCGAGGAAAGATTCAAAGCCCCCGATGGCTGCGAGATCGGCGCGGCGGAAGGCCAGCGTGGAGCCCAGTCCGAAATGCAGACCATTTTCAAGGAACCGTGCGCTCAGAACGCCGGGCGTGAAGTCGGTGGCAATGCCAACGGCCTCAAGCCGGGAACCAGCGGTGTTAGCGGGCTCGCCGCGATAGAGGCAGGTGACCAGGCCTACTTGCGGATCGGCGAGCGGAGCGATTACCTGCTGTAGGTACCCGGCGGGAACTCGAATGTCGCTGTCGTTTATCAGCAGAATTTCGTGATGGGCTGCGGGGAGCATCTGCGCAAGGTTGCTTACCTTAATGTTCGTCCCAAGCATGCGTTCGCACACCACCAATCTGATTGGGCGACTTGGATATTTTTCTTGCAGCGCGCGCACGACTCCGCAGGCGGGATCGGCAGGATCGCTCACACCGAAGATCAACTCGAAGTCAGGATAGTCTTGCTCGGCGTGGCTGCAGAAGCTCTGCAGCATTTCCGGGTCCGTGCCTTTTAGCGGCTTGAGGATGGAGACGGGCGGGAGCGGGGCGGCTGCGGGATTCGATTTCTTACGAGCTTGCTTGATGAAGCTCACGAGTCCGCAGGCGGAGAGAAAATAAAAGAACAGACACGCGAATGTTCCGACCGCGCTGCTGGCTTCGAATACTGTTCTGAACGACAGGTGCATCCTGATATTTTTCTTTCGCCCCTCCCAGGGGCTGGCTCGCCTCTGACGCGAAACCCACGGCCTACGCCGTGGGCTGTAATCTTACGCCGCTTTGCGGCTATCATGAGGCTCGTCTTCGCGAAGACGTGACGATTCAAATATTATTCGTAGCGGAGCGACTCGATTGGATCCAGATTCGCCGCTTTCCAGGCGGGATAAATTCCGAACAGCAGGCCTTCAGCCGCGGCACTGAGGAAGCCGAAGCTGGCCCAGAAAAATGACATGGTCGCGGGCAGCGAATCCCATATCTCTCGAATCGCGAACGTGATGATGGCGCCGAGCAGCACGCCGAACACGCCGCCGATCGCGGTCAGCGTGATCGCTTCCAGCGTGAACTGCATCAGGATGTCGCCTTTACGCGCACCGATGGCTTTGCGCACTCCGATTTCACGGGTCCGCTCGGTTACGGACACCAGCATGATGTTCATGACGCCTACGCCGCCCACGAGCAACGCCACGCTGGAGACGGCAAACATGAAAATGAAGACCGCACCCGTGATCTGGTTCCACACGTCCGAGAGCGAGTCCTGTGTGAAGACCGAAAAATTGTCCGGCTTGTCGGGCGGCACGTGCCGTCGCCGGCGCAGCAGTTCGCGCATTTCATCGACCGCTTTCGGCATATCGTCGTGCGACGTCGCTTTCACGCTGATGAAGTGCTGCTTGAGTTCGGGGTGCATCTTGCGCAGCGTCGCGAGCGGAAAGTAAACTTTATTGTCATCCGGGTTCTTGCCCCCGCCGAACGCGCTCTTGACCTTGTTCACCGTCCCAACCACTTCGAACAACTGGCCTTCAATGTTGATTTCCTTGCCGAGCGGATCGGAATTGCCAAAGAGTTCGTCGGCCGTGTCGTGGCCCAGGACAATCACAGAGGCGTGGCGCTCGTCGTCAATCTCGCTGAACCAGCGGCCCGACGATAGATCTAAATCGAAAACATCTTTCGCGGAGGAGTTGTCGCCTTCCAGGATTGTCTGCTTGGCCTTGCGGTCGCCATATTTCACCGTGAACGTGCCGCTGCCGAACTGCGGCTCCACGTATTGCACGCCCGCGGTCACGGCCTTCACGTGCGGCAGATCCTTCATCGCCTCGGCATCTTCGAGTGTGAGTTCTTTGCGGGTGCGCAACGCTTCAGTCGGCCGGCCAAAGGTGATCGGCATGTGGTAGGCGAAGATGATATTCGACCCCATGCTGCTGATCATGCTGCTCACATTGTTGTTCAGGCCGCGCACGATGGACGAGATTCCGATGACGACCGCAACGCCGATGACGATGCCGAGCACGGTGAGGCCGGAGCGCATTTTATTGCTGCGGATGGTGGCCAGCGCCATCGCGATGATTTCTCCGAATTCACTCTTGCCCATCATAAGAAGCTCTCAGTTGTCAGCTCTCAGTTACATCTCAAAGCGCAGCGCCGCGATTGGATCGAGCGACGCGGCTTTGCGGGCCGGATAGACGCCGAAGAAAATGCCAACGCTTACCGCCAGAAGAAATCCCGCGGCAACAGCCCATAGTTTGATTTCCGATGGCATTCCTACCGCCAGAGTCACACCCTTGGCTATGCCGATTCCTAGCAACACACCAATTACGCCGCCTCCGTTGCCCAGGATCGCGGCTTCGATCAGAAATTGCAGCAGCACGTCGGCTCGCTTTGCGCCCATGGCTTTGCGAATGCCGACTTCGCGCGTGCGTTCGGTGACCGAGACCAGCATGATGTTCATGATGACGATTCCGCCGACCACCATCGAAATCGCTGCGATGCCGATCATGGCGACGAAGAAAGTGCCCGTCAGATTCGACCAGATGCTGAGCAGGCTGCTGTTGTTTTCCATGTCGAACGAGTCGGAGCCACCGATCGGATCGTGACGGCGCGCGCGCAGGATCACGCGAGCCTGATCCATCGCTTCGCTGAGAACTGCGCCCGTACCCACGGCTTTCGCCGAGATGCGCATGTTGGAGTTGAAGACGCCGTATTGTTTGAACCAGGACGAGAGCGGCATGAAGATCCAGTTATCCAGGCTCTGTCCGAGTACGCTTCCCTTTTTTTTGCCGACGCCGATGACCCGGTAGATCCAGCCATCGACGCGGATTTCCTTGCCAATGGGATCAACGCCGGGCATCAGGTTGTCGACAACATCCGGACCAACCACGACCACGGGCGAGTCATTATCCAGATCGGATTCGTTCACCATCCGGCCCGAGTCGATGTCGGCATCTTGCGTGATTGCAACCGCCGGCGTCATGCCCTGCACAATCGTATCGGTCAGTGATTGCTCGCCGTATTTCACATGGCCGTTATTGTTGCGCGCGTAGGCGCCAACATAGGCGCATAGTTTGCAGCCCTCCCGGACGGCGCGGTAGTCATCCATGGTAAGGTCTTTGCGCTTTTGCCCTTCGATGTAGTGCTCGACGTTAGTGACGGCGGGCGAAACCTTGAACATGATGAAGACGTCGGCCCCGAGATTGAAGATTTTCTCCGCCACGAAGGCATTGATGCCGTTGACGAAGGTCACAACGGCGATAACGGCGGCGACACCAATCACAACTCCGAGCAGCGTGAGCGCGGAGCGGAGCTTATTCGCCCAGAGCGATTGCAGCGCGATTTTGATGGCTTCGGCGGTGTGCATGAACGGCGGCGCGTGGCGATTTGTCGCCTCGCTTTCGGGCTAGCCCTTGCTGAGTTTAGCAGGATTGTGCAAATGGGCGCGGATTCACAGGGCGCAACTGTTATGTCGAAACCAGGCGTTTTGTGGGAATGGATAGGTCCGAGCACAAAGGCCAGGTTAAACGCGCCCTGCGCCCAGGCGCATGGATAGCTTCAAGGAAGCGTAAGCGGCGAGCAGAGCCGCTGCCGCCCAAGCCACACTCGTGCCAGCCGAGCCGCGCGCCGAAGCGGGCAACCAATCCCATAAAGAGGAAGATGCGATCTGCGAAGTCACTTCCCCGTGGCTGACCTGAACGATGGATACGGCTCCCGCGGCAACTACCACCACCAGCGCCAGAGCTGCAAACACCAGCACCGGCAGCGCGCGCTTCCACGGAAAAGGTATGGGCGGAGGCGCGGCTGCTTGCTCGCGCACCGCGTCCATCACCGACCCGGCGAAGCCCGAGGAGGGTTGGATGTCGTCACGCTTCGAGAGAATGCGGTCCAGTTCGTCGTGATTCATGCTCCCTCCTGCCTCCATCCTATCTCTTTCGAGTTGTCCTTCGACATCTCCTCCAAGATCTCCTCCCAATGTCCAGCCCGCAGCTGACGCCGCCGCATGCGGCAACATCGCTTCGGACATCGGCCAGTCCGGCATCATGCTTCCTTCAGCCGCGATGCGGCCAGAAACTGCGGCAGCTTGCCGCGCAATATCTCCCGCCCGCGAAATAACCGAGCCTTGAACGTTCCTTCGGGGACGCCCAGGCTGCCGGCCGCCGCCGGAACATCCATTTCGTGAAAATAAAAAAGGATCAACGCCTCGCGATATTTCTCCGGCAATGCAAAAACCGCGCGCCGCACCGCGCGATCGCGATCTTCCTCTTCCAGCCCGCCATCCTGCGCGCGCGGATCGGCGGGCTCGCGCACATCGTCGATCGAAACGTACACCGGAATGCGCCGCAGCTCGGAACGATAGAAATTAGTCGCAAGCGCGAACAGCCACGTCGAGAAAGCGGCTTCTTTCCGCCACTGCTTCAGATTGCGGTAGGCGCGCGAAAACGCCTCCTGCGCCATCTCCTCGGAGCGCCCGCGGTCGTGGCAAAAGCGGTAAGCCAGATTCACCAGCGGCGACTGCCACCGGCGCACAATTTCCTCGAAGGCGGAAATGTCGCCTCCCAGTACGCGGTCGACCGCAAGTTGGTCGTCGGCAGCGCTCATCGCCATGGCCACTGAATTCCGTCCACAAGAGTACGACAGGACTTCGCGCCGGCCGGTTGCATTATTTTGAAGGGCGGCCTGAAAACGCGGACGATGAGTTCTATAAAAAGGGATGTCAAGAAAAAAGTTCTCCCTCGACCGGAGGCCGAGAGGATTTTAGTCTCGAGATCCAGCCCACTGACTGTAAGTGCCCCTCGATTGCGCTCGAGAGGTTTTGCTCTGGCTTTGTTTGCCCTTCCCGTGGGTTTCATCTTCCGGGGGTGACCACGCCAATCGAGTCTTGAAACTTGGCAAGCGGACCTGGTCTTGGAGTGTCAACCATGGTTCTATCGGAGGCTCGTGGCCTATCGCTATTTCTGGTTATCCGAGGCGGCATAACGTGTAATGGGTGACTCGGTGCCGAAGCACACAGGGCCGATCTCATTGACTGATACTCACCTCGAACCGAGCGTCTCGAGAACCCGACCGACCACCACCAGAGAGAATCACCGGAGATGGAAAGGTCTCTTACCAGAGACGCTCAAGCTGCTTGCCGATGCAATTGTTTGGCGTCGAAACTCACTCCTTTCTTCCAAATGGTTAAAGTGATCGCGGCAATCTTTCGTGCCAGGGTGAGACGGGCCATGGTTGGACGCATCCCCTTCTCTAGAAGGGCACCATAGAAATCGTACAGCGGTCCGGGGCGAGTACTCGCAGAGAGAGCAGCGCCTTTGAACAGGTTCTTCAGATCATGATTATGGTTGTCATTCAGTCCGCGCACGGTGATGCGCTCCCGGTTTCGTTGTACCTTTCCTCTCACATAGCGGTACTCGCCGCTGTCGTGAGTCTCAATCGCGAAACCACTGTAAGCCCACAGCTGACGCTTAGTACGGAAACGGTGGGGTGTCTGCAGCAGCGCCACCAGCAAGGCGGCACGAATCGGACCGATCGAAGGAATTTGTCGCAGTAATTTCACGGCATGGTGTTTGTGGCTCTCTCGCAGCAGGTCCCGTCGCGCTTCCTGGCGCACCGGTTGCAGTAGATCCAGTTGCTGATACAACCGTTCGGCCCGCAGACGAACTCCGGGTTGCGGGATCTTGGCCAACCACTCGGCGCGATGTCGCGGGGCATAGACGGTGGTACCGCTACGGGGAATGGCCCAGCTGCGGTACAGCGATTTGATCCGACTCATGACTCGCGTGACATCTTTCGTGAGGGTCTGATAGCTGCGCCCCAGCTCCTTTAAGGTGCGCACCCCGTGCTCTCCGTGGTACACCGGATGGAGCTGGTTGCCACGTAACAGGTCCGCCAGCTTGCGCGCATCGATCCGGTCACTCTTGCTGCCGTCTTTCAGCAGGGCGTTCTTCCTTGGATCGCAGACCACAAGATCGGTGACATGAGGTTTCAGCAGGTCATGTAACCAGGCGGCAGAAGTTCCTTCTTCAAAGGTCACCGATAGACTTCCGCGTAGCCCATGGATGAACTCTAGAATCGTGGCCGCCTTCGTCTCCAGGATGCATTCCATGATCAGCTTGCCATTGGAATCCATGACGGCAACCGAGATCGTTGCTTGGTGAACGTCCATGCCAATATACTTTTCTTGCTTCATAACGGCGCTCCTTTTGGTAAGTGGTGATCCCGACAATCACAACCTACCGCAAAGTGGGCGCCTTTTTATATTGCGTGTAATCGGGATTTTTCGACAGGTATCCCCGGGCGTCAGAGCGCTGCGACTACAAATCACTCGAAAAAGCGACCGTCGAGGCGTTGACATCAGCATTGGCCATTTTGGAGTCAACCTCTCTTTGCAGCATTTCGATGCGATACCTAAGCCAAAACACCAATGACCCGAAGCACTGAAAAGCAGCCCAGTTAATCAGCCACACGTGTAGCATGCGCGGATCGATTGAGCCGCCGCCTCCAAGAACGGGCTGGGGATGTTGAGTTCGAAAGAACCAAATCGAGAAGTACACTAGCGGCATATCAAGCGCTCCAAAGATAGCCAGCACTGCCGCCAAGGTCGCTGTTTGCCCGCTACTGGAAAAACGACGCAGAACCAAGTAGCTGACGTAGATCAACCACATCAAAAGAGTCGAGGTCAGCCGCACATCCCACGTCCACCAGATGCCCCAGACCGGGCGCGCCCAGATGGGACCGGTAACTAGGACTACCGTGCAGAAAACAACGCCGATCTCAGCCGCTGACACCGCCACCGCATCCGCTCTGGCACTTCGGCGAATCAGATAGACCACAGAGGCGACGAAGTTCGTAGCGAAGAACACAAACGAGGTCCATGCAGACGGGACATGGTAGTAGATGATGCGATAAACGTTTCCTTGGAGCACGTCGGCGGGAGCGACTACGAGCGCCTGATATAAGGCGTAGCACAGGAGCACTGCGGTGAGGAAAGCGGCGATGCGGAAAGCTCTGTTCATTTCTTGATGGGAAATCCACACCAAAGCTGACAGTAGACACTATCACATAGAGTGATGAAATCAGGCGTGGCTGTTGAAAAACTCTTTTTCCTGAAATCTGCGAAAACTAGGTTGCATCAGGACGACTTACAAGCGACTTTCTCGATACGTAGACATTTCCTATCCCCGAAGTTGAGACCGTTTTTCGGGGGAAAGAGACTTTTTCAACACCCACAGGCACAGTTCTTCGCAATAGTAATACGCCTCGCGGTTACCAGCGTGATTGCCATTTTGTTTGCAGATCACAGATACTGTAACTGCTTCTGCGAGATAGTCGGAGTGCAGGAACCCGTTATCCGAAAGCTTCGCTGGTAAGGAGATCACCGATGAAACAGGTTTTGAAGCTCGCCTTATTTCTGCTGTTCGGAGTTGCCAGTGTGAGCGCGAAGACGAAAGCCGGAACATTCTCGGATGCCACCATGGCGTGGGGCAACGTCACTCGCTATTACGAGGTCTATCGACCGGCGGTCCTGCCTGCGAATCCACCCATGCTCCTGATGCTTCACGGGACGAGGAATACAACCACCTTCGATCCTCAATCCATCGTCTCCTTGAGTTGGGGTTGGCAAGCGGTTGCCGACAAGTACGGCTTCATCCTGGTTCAGCCTGCCTCCACCTACAACACGAAGACTCATCAGTGGAACTGGAATGCCTACTTCATGGATGCCTCATTTCAGGCTCCGGCTCCTGATGACTCTGGTTTCCTGCGCCAACTCATCGTCAACCTGACCGCCCAATATGCCGTGAATCCCAAGCAAGTCTATGTCACTGGCTTCTCGTCTGGAGCCCAGATGACGGAGCGTGTTGGCGTCGAAATCTCCGATCTGGTAGCTGCAATCTCTCCCGCCTCGGGCCAGCTTGAAGGCCAACAGTCCGCGGCTCCGCCTGTGCTTACGCCGCCGGTTCCTCCCACCAATCTCATCTCTGTTCAAGAATGGCAGGGCACACTGGATCAGAATCTGTGGCCCTGTGGCTATGGCAAGACCAAGTATTCTGGCGTTACGTACACGCTCGATACGGTCGATGACACTTTCAACTATTGGGCTCAGCAGAATACCTGCAAGACCTTACAGACGGCCCAGACGTTGTGTTCGGGGAACATAGCCAATCCGAAAGTGACAGGCAATGTCGCTTCCAGCTGCGGAGCCAACAATGTCGAGGTTCAGTTCATCTGGGAAGTGGGTGTGGCGCATTCTTGGGAGCCAAAGAACGACACCACGCGCTGGTTGTTCTTTGCGGCCCATCCAAAGCCGTAATCTAGATGCCGGAAAAAGGTCGCGTTGAACTTCGCCCTGACTTCGGGCTCCGGCGATTTCACAAACTGGGAAATTCGGCGGTCTGGGTCTATTACGTGCAATCGCGATATTTCAACAGCTAAGCTGCCATGCTGTGGCACTAAGAAAATCAGCCAGTATTCATCCACTGCCACGTTTCGAGCAGTTCTCCGAAGGTCGAACACTTCGTAATGCGTTTCGCCAACTCGCCAGCTTCAACAAACTGAGTCAGGATGTCATCGTCATGGGCAACAGCGTCAAGGTACGCACCTTGTAGCTCTGCGAACTGATAGCCGCGAAGTTTCGAATACGAAACAGGAAACTCACGGGAAGGATTGTAGACTTCGGCTAGGAGTCGGTCGAACAGCGAAAATTTCTCCTTCCGGCCCACATAATGAAAACCCCACGCCGCACCCTCAGAATCGTAAATAAGGCACTTTGAATCGTATTCCGTGACCAAGGTGAGACGAGAAACCTTCTTTCCCGCTTCCGCCGAATCCGCCGGTGTGATGCAAGTGAAGTAGTGCTGACACCTATTCCACAGGAAATATGGTGGTGCCGGTTGGGTCATGGTTGCAGAGGATAACCGAAGCCCGACACATCTGTCGCTGTCAGACGATGGCGCTCAAGATCCCGGTCGAATGGACAATGCATTATGAGCGAGCGGCCCGTATACGCAATGCGGCAACGCAGAACGGAAAGGGAAGCCGATGATCGCTTCTTTCTCCCACGCTTCCAACCAGAAATCTCGCGGTACCCAACCGTTGTGCTCATTCACTCGCCCATAGCGCTCGCGCCAGTCGTAGAACTTGCTCACGGTAACGCCCAGCCAATGAATGAATCGTCCGACGCTGATCACAGTCTTCTCCGACCAGCGTCGGACGAAATCGACCACCTGATCCCGCACATCGTGCGGCACCCAGGTCGCGGTCAGAGTTCCCCAAGGCTTTTTTTTAACGCGATATGCTCCGCCATCAGCTCGGCCAGGACCTCGTCCTTGGTCTGCACCTTCTTCTCCAAGAACTCAATCCGTTTCTGTTTCTCCTCCGCCTGGCGGCGAGGACGTTCCGTCGTTTGGAAGGCGGCCGCTCCGTTCTCGAAGAACTCTTTTTGCCAGCGGTAGAACACCGTCGGCTGCAGTCCCAGTTCTTCACACAGATCTGAAACCGGGACCTTGTCTAAAAGATGGCGTCGTAGAATGGCCACCTTCTCTTCAGCAGTGTAGTGCTTGCGCTCTTTTCTCATACGTTCGCTCCGCTATCTTAACGGACGAACGCCTTCTCCATTTCCAACTGAGGCGGGACAGGACAGGTAGGCAAATCGGCTGAAGAATGGCACTTTACCTTGAGGGAAAGACTCCGTTGGGCGCGATGTTCTTTCCCTCCAGGAGGCAACTTTATGAGTCGCGACATCAAGTATATCGGCATGGACGTGCACAAGGAAGCGACCGTGATCGCCGTGCTGAACGGCAGTGGCAAGCTGGTCATGGAGTCGATCGTGGAAACCAAAGCGAGCAGCATTCTGCAGTTCATCCACGGTCTGCGGGGCGAGTTGCAGGTGAGCTGGGAAGAAGGGACCTGGGCGGCTTGGCTCTACGATCTGCTGCAACCCCAGGTGGCGCGGGTGCTGGTCTGCGATCCGCGGCGCAATGCGTTATTAAAGGAAGGCAACAAGAGCGACAAGATCGATGCACGCAAACTGGCCGACTTGTTGCGCACGGGAATGCTGCGCCCGGTTTATCACGGAGAACATGGACTACGGACGCTGCGCGAGTTGGGGCGTAGTTATCAGACCCTGGGCCAAGATCTGAATCGGGTGATGAATCGGATCAAGGCGTTGTATCGCGGCTGGAGCATCCCCTGTGCGGGTACCCAGGTCTATGCTCCGCGTTATCGGGAACAGTGGCTCCAGAAGATCGAGCATGCGGGGGTGCGCCGGCGCGCCGAGCTGCTCTATCAACAATTGGATGGATTGCAGGCGTTACGACGAACCCTGCGTCCGGAGTTATTGGCGGAGAGCCGGAAACATAAAGCCTCGAAACTGCTGCGTCAGATTCCCTGCATCGGTCCGATCCGAGCCGCCCGCTTGATCGGGTTGATGCAAACGCCGCATCGCTTCCGCAGCAAACGGCAACTCTGGACCTACAGTGGGCTGGGCATTGAGACTCGCGACAGTGCGCAATATTGCTACGTGCAGGGACAGCTGCAACGCAGGAAAAAACCGCAACAGATTCGTGGTCTCAATCGGAATCACAACCACGAGATGAAAGAGATCTTCAAAGGCGCCGCCACCCGAGCCAGCTGTGGGATAGGGCCGTTGCGCGATTTCTATGTGGCGTTGCTAGCGAAGGGAATGAAGCCCGAGATGGCGCGTCTGACGTTAGCCCGTAAGATCGCGGCCATTGCTTTGACACTCTGGAAGAAGGAGGAACGTTTCGACGCCGAACAACTGAAGCCACAAGCAGCTTGAGCGTTGCACAGAACTCAGGTGGTCTCCCAGGTTTCACGCCTCGGTGGTGACCCATCGGTTCGGCGACGCTCGGGTTCGAGGGAGAGTATCCATTCACTCATTAGGCGTTCGGGTGCTGATGCAGCACCCAGTCTCCGGGTCAATCCTATGCCCCCTCGCACAACCCAAGAAAGCCATAGGCCTCGAGCCTCACATAGGATGATGGTTGGCACTTAAGCCAACGGTTGGCTTGCGCAGCTTCGCAACGAATGGTGTCGGGACCGCTCATGAAACCACTCAAGGGAGATAGCAACTGCGATCCCCATCCCTGTCGTACTCTGTGTGGCGCTCCAGGCGTTAAAACCAAAATCCTCTCCACGAAGAGGAAGGGGCCTGGATGCAAGCAACGATCGAGGTCTCCCGGAGGGGAGTGGAGAAGTGTTTTTTCTTGACATCCTCTCTCATAGGATGAGATCCCGGTAGGGATACCACTCACGTGATACCCCCCGGACGGACCCGGACGGGCGCTCATTAGCGCATCCGGTTCTTATCGCGGATGACTGGCGGCAAAGCGAACCGCGGGGTAAGGATGGAGGACCTGCGGTTGGGGAAACCATCGGTCTGCCAAGGCGAGAGTGCGCGTCCAGTTGATCGGGTGTTTCTGGCTACGGCGGCGAAGTGTACGCCACCACTGCCCGATTAACCGGTGGCGGAAGGCGCCGAGGCTATCGAGATTTCCAGGTACCGCATAGTAGTTGAAGTGTCCCTGCACGATCGACTTGAGCCATTGGCCGGTTTGGCGCACCGGATCGTGCATACGCTCGCGGAGCTGCTGTTTAATATCACGCAGCTTCGCTCCCATGCGTTTGCGGATCGTCTTACGCCTCACCGTAAATCGCCCTAACCTATTCTTCCCGCTGATGTGCGTGAAGCCTAGAAAGTCGAACGTCTCGGGCTTGCCTTCTCCTCTACGTCTCCGGTTCTCTTCGGCAAACCTGCCGAACTCGATCCGGCGCGTCTTATCCGGATGTAATTCCAATCCAAACATTCCCAGTCGTTCCTGTAAGTTCTCCAGGAATCGATCCGCGTCCGCTTGGTGTTGGAATCCTAAGATGATATCGTCCGCGTAGCGGACGACCACCACCTCGCCGTGGGCCCACTTCTCGCGCCACACGTTCACCCAGAGATCGAAAGCGTAGTGCAGGTAGATATTCGCGAGGAGCGGTGAAACCACCGAGCCTTGCGGACTGCCTGTCTTCGTGTCCGACCATTTGCCTTCCTCCATCACTCCCGCGTTGAGCCATTTCTGGATCAGCCGCAGGATGCGGGGGTCAGCGACGCGATGCTCCACGAACTTGATCAGCCAACTCTTATCGAGGTTATCGAAAAATCCCCGGATGTCGGCATCAAGCACGTAGTTCACCTTCTTCTTCAGGAGCGCATACGACAACGCATCCAGCGCCTGATGCTGGCTGCGCCCCGGGCGAAATCCGTAGGAGAAGCCGAGAAAATCTTCCTCGTAGATCTGGTTGAGGATGGTGACCACGGCATGTTGGACTAGCTTGTCCTCGATAACCGGGACCGCAAGTGGACGTTGCCGTCCATCTGCTTTCTCTATGTACACTCTTCTCGAGGGCCTCGCTCGATAAGCTCCGCGATGAATCCGACCATGAAGATCGATCAAGCGATCCTCGAGTCCGTCTTCATACTCCTGCCATGTGACCCCGTCCACTCCAGGTGCGGCCTTCCTCTTTAAGGAGTGAAAGCTTTCCCGTAGCAGTTCGACGGTCAGGTGGTGGAGCAAAGCGGTGAACTTCATCTCCTTATTGTTCCCTGCTGCTTTCCGCACGCCCGCCGGCCCCTGTGACACGCGCTCCCCGCTCTGTGTCGGGGACGTGTTAGGTTGACGAACGTTTTCCTTGATCAGCGGCCTTCCCTCCCCACTCTCCGCTGACGCGTTCCCGTCTTTGTTCGAATGGTTCATAGGTACTATTCCGCTGTGTGACTCCTCGGTGACGTGCATGCGGGCCTTGCGGCCTTAGCCTTCGCCCGCCGGCCTCCGGCCTGGTTGAGCCGCAGGTGTCCCCGAGGTCTCCCGGTTCTCGTGCTTGAAGCTTCTAGGTGTGTCTGGGGTCTTCGACTACGCCGGACTGAGCGGAAACTCGCGCTATCGCTCCCGTTCATGTTGCCTTCCGCGCATTTCAAAGACGTCGGCGTCCGGATTGCATCTTTTCGCAGCTGAATACCCACCCCACCTATCCTCTGTCTACGCTTCACTGTGTCCCTCGCGGTAGCAGCGCAAGACTCGAGGCCGAGCGGATCGCTACTCCTTTCTCGTAAGGAACTTTCATCCTCTACTTCAAGCCGGTTTAGCCCGGCGCACTGAAATCGGGATGTTACGCCAATCGCCGCCCGGTGAGTGTCATTTCGAGTTTGACGAGTCGTGATTTCCTGGTGCTTGTCCGATGCTCCCTGACGAGCGTTTTCACGCTCGCGGATAATTTTGAACTCGTCATCACCGTCTAGCTTCTCATCCCTTGTGAAGCGATCCTTTTGGAACACGAGCGTGCTACCTATAACCCGGACATCTTCGCTCTGAACCGGGCCGGGGAGCATTTCACCCTCCTTTGCAACCGTCCGGCTCACCAATCGGTACTGCACATGAAGGGAGTTACGAGTCTGCTTCCATGTTCCGAAGTAAACAACGCGACCATCGCCCCCACTGATCGCTTCGGACGTTGGGCCTTGGATCACCGTTCCATACAGCAGAACAAACCGTTGATCGGGACTGAAGTAGAGGATCGCCGCTTCCGCATAACGCTCCTTCAACTCAAGCTCAGCAGGTGGTTTCTTCCACGTCAGGTTTAATTGTCGCCACGCTCCCGTAGGCGGAGCAACCTGCGCCGTCAGGGAAGGGCCCCCTAGCAAGCACAACGATATGCAAAGATACAGCCGCGATGTGAGATTGGGTCGCACGATGTCATTATCGCCCACGGCGTAGTGAGTCAGTTGACGAAATCAGGCGTGGCTGTTGAAAAACTCTTTTTCCTGAAATCTGCGAAAACTAGATTGCGTCAGGATGACTTACAAGCGACTTTCTCGATGCGGGTAGACATTTTCCATCCCCGAATTTGAGGCCGTTTTTCGGGGAAAGACACTTTTTCAACACCCACAGGCGTTTGCACCCATAACCCCATCCAGTTCCAGTCACGAGGACATTCGAAGGCCCGTTAGAGAAAAATACCCTTGACTTAACAATGAGAACCGGACTTACATGGAAGTATGGAGTGCGAGGACCTCATCACTCGCTTCGCTCTTTGACGTCAGAGAATGCTGAAGGGGAGTTAGCGCGCAGCTGCGAGAGATCCAGGCAAGACTGGCTTTAAGTCACTGTTTTTCAATACTTTAAAACTAAATTATTTGTTTTGAATACTTTGGCGAAAGGTGTCCAATTTCATTAGTTAACTCTCATGCAATCAATATTTTACCTATAACCTCCTACGGCTCAATATTTTGCGAGGAAATCGCCCGCTAAACCCACGATTCCAATAGATCGCGGGAGGGGAGGGGTACCCCTATTTGGCGCCCAAGGGGCATGGGAGAACGCGCATCATAACTTTGCGCGGCGGTGTGATACACCATATCTTTGACTCCGCAGACCATCATCTTCCTGTTTTTTGCCGGAGCTCTCGGTGGCGCGCTCAACGCCGTCGCCGGAGGCGGAAGTTTTATTGCGTTTCCGGCGCTGCTCTTCACCGGAGTCGCGCCCATTGCGGCGAACGCTACTAACACTGTCGCTCTGTGGGTAGGAGTTACTGCCAGCACGGGCGCGTATCGCAAGCATCTCGACATTTCGCGGCGCATTATGGTTCCGCTGGCCGTCACTAGCGTAATCGGCGGAATTGCCGGAGCCTATCTTTTGCTGCACACGCCGGCGCAGACTTTTTTGCAGGTGCTGCCCTGGCTCATGGGCGGAGCGACGCTCCTGTTTGTTTTTGGCGCGCGGCTCGGGAAATCCGGGGCAGGGATTGCCCACGATATTTCTACTTCCGCGCTGGTCTTTGCTTCGGTATTCGAGCTGGTTGTCTCGGTCTACGGCGGCTATTTCGGCGGCGGCGTCGGCATTCTGAATCTGGCGATGCTGGCGGCGATCGGAATGACGGACATTCACGCGATGAACGCCCTCAAAGTCGTTTTGGGCGGCATTATCAACGGCGTTGCCGTCATCACCTTCATCGTCAAAGGCGCCGTAGTCTGGAAGCAGGGGACGGTGATGATTGCCGGGGCGATCCTGGGCGGGTATCTGGGCGCGCTCTATGCGCAAAAGTTGCCGCAATCGTGGATTCGGGCGTTCGTGATTTTTGTCGGGACGGGGATGACAGCGTATTTTTTCTGGAAGGCTTACGTTCTAGGAAGCGGTAATGGGCCTTTGCGGGGTTTCTCGGACTTCAACACCGCTTAAGCCCATGAAGCGCGGGCTTTCTTAGGGGCTTGCCTAGATTGCTGGTCTGTAGTAAAAAGACCCTGCTTAAGCCTAGGTAATTTGTGGAACTATAACTTTGCCGTATCGGTCATCATCTCTCATGAACCAGCCATTCTCATCTCCCAGGAGAAGCTTTGTGGAACACATTGATGCACAGGTAAGGAAACGATTTGACACGCGCTCCAGCCGGCGCTGTGAATTTTGCCAGGAGCTTGATCCGCAATTCATTCAGCGGCGGCCGCTCGACCAGATGGTGGCCACTAACCGCAAAGCGACAGCTTCCGCGCATTTGACGGAGGACGGATATGTGCGCCACCGCATTCTGGAATTGCGCCGGATTACCACACCCGTTCCCCTGAATGCAGCGTGAGTGTGGTTTTTGCCAGTCCGATTTCCAACCCGAAGATTTTTTTCGCAACTTTGGTGCGGCTGGCAAGTTCTAATAGCAGGCTTCCGGGTTGCTCGAACCTTGGTTGTTTGAGAGTCCGGACCGCTCGACCTGTCCTCGAAATGTCTGATTTGCCAACTTCGGGATCTGGTGTGTCCAGCCATGGTCCGGAAAGGCCGCCGGTGCTGGCCGCTCGACGATTCTGTTTCCTGCTCACCTTGGCAGCGCTTTTCGCGCTCGCCGCGTCTTCATTTTTGTCTCTGTCGCTTGCCGCTCAGGTTCAGGGCGTTCCCGCCATGGAGTTTCACGGCGTTCCGCCGTCGGGCATCGGAGGAATGAGCGCCGCGTTTTCCGCCGTCCGGGCCAACGCGAACGTGCCCGGATATGGCGTCGCCGCATTTGGGTGCTGTGCCAACTTCTTCTTCCCTTCCAGCTTTACGCCCCTCGTTCCTTATTCACCCATTGCGACCGCGCATCGCGAACGCCGCCATCATCACCGCCGCGGGGACCAGATAGTCGGTGTAGCTGAACCTGTTTATATTCCGTACGCGGTGCCGTACGCCGCCTATTCCGAGGACGCCGCCGAGGATCAGGACGACTCAGGCGCTGCCGTATCCCCGCCTGCTGAGGAACCTGGAAGGCTTGCCGCGCCTCGCACCGGCAGCGCCGGAAGACGGCAATTTAGCCCGAACGGAGTTCCCGAGTATTCGGAGCATAAATCTGACGGTGACTCCGGTGACGACGCAGCGCCGGACACAGAGTCGGATCCCGTGGCGCCCCCTGACCCTCCTGAACCGGTTGTGGCGCAACCAACCACCGTGCTCGTTTTTAAAGATGGACATCGCTCGGAGGTCGTCAACTACGCGATCGTAGGCGACACGTTGTTTGATTTCTCGGGCGAGCGCGCGCATAAGATTCCGATTGCGAATCTCGATATTCCAGCCACGCAGAAGGCGAATGACGCCTCGGGCGTGGAATTCAAGTTGCCGCCGGGTGGCAACGCCGCTAGCCGTCTAAAGTAGAGCGGCGAATTAGAGCCGCTCGCGCCCGACCGGCCCTGAATCACTAGCCTGGACGCACACTCAGCTGCCTGCCCGCTATGCCCCGAGAGGCGGCCATTCGCTCGCCCCTGCTTCCCGTAGGTCATTTCCGGCTTGACACAAGTTTCCCCTCTATGGATACTTATTCATAAGAGTGGATTTTTATTCATGCTGGTATCCATGTCTAAAACGGCGCGTCACAAAGCGATTCTGGACCTGCTCGACGACGGCCCGGTCGAGAGCCAGGAAGCGCTGCAGCACATTCTCGAGCGCAAGGGTATCGAAGTGGGGCAGGCGACGCTCTCGCGCGACATTCGCGAACTGAAGCTGGTCAAAGGGCCGGAGGGTTATCGGCGCGCCGGGGAGAGATGCGGCCCAGGACGGCGTGCTTGCCTTCGGTCATGCAACTGGCGCGGCAGTTTGTGATCGAAATTCGCCAGGCCGAGAACTTGCTGGTGGTGAAGACCACCGTAGGCAGCGCCCAGCCGGTGGCGGCGGCGCTCGACGCCTCGCATTGGCCTGAGGTGGTGGGCACGATCGCGGGCGACGATACCGTGCTCGTCATCGCGACCAACAAGAAGAAAGCGCAGGCACTCGCGCGACGGATTCGCGAACTGGCTTAATTAGAATGCCCGTCACATTTTTTGAAATGGAGTTTGCAAACGGAAATGCATGAAAGATCACAAATGAGAACCGAGAACTACATGATGAGCCACCAATCCAGCCTCTTCGACTTACCGCGCACGTGCTGGCCGAACCGGTTGCGCCGCGCGATCTGATTTCCGTGCACGACCTCGCGCCGGCTGAGATTCAGCAGCTCTTCAACCTGACGGCGATGCTCAAGGCGCGGCCGGCGGATTTTCGCGGCGTGCTCGCGGGCAAGCAGATGGTGATGTTCTTCGAAAAGCCGTCGCTGCGCACGCGCCTCACGTTTGAAGCGGGCATGGACAGCCTGGGCGGCAGCACGTTTTTTGTCGATCAGACGGCGAACCGGCTGACGGCGCGCGAGTCGCTCTACGACATCGCGCACAACCTCGAGCGCTGGATCGACATTATCGTGCTGCGCACGTTCAAACATGCGACGGTCGAAGAGATGGCGACCTACGCGGGCGTGCCGGTCATCAACGCGCTGAGCGAACTCGAGCACCCGTGCCAGGCGCTCGCCGATTTCTTCACGCTGCACGAGCATTTCGGCGATCTTGCAGAAGATTCATTTCGCCTACGTGGGCGACGGCAACAACATGGCGCACTCGCTGCTGCTGGCCGGCGCTTCGGCGGGCGCGAAGGTTTCGATTGCCACGCCGGAGAAGTACGGCCTGAATCCCGTCATTCTGACCATGGCGCAGGCGATTGCGGAGACAACGGGCGCGACGCTGCGAATCGGGAATGATGCGCGCAAGGCCGTGAAGGGCGCCGACGCGGTTTACACCGATACCTGGGCGAGCATGGGACAGGAAGAAGAGGCGGCCGAGCGGCAGGCGATTTTCGCGCCCTATCAGGTGAACTCGGCGCTGATGGCGCTGGCTGCGCCGCATGCGCGATTCATGCATTGTCTGCCGGCGCATCGTGGATGCGAAGTGACGGATCAGGTGATTGATTCGGTGAATTCGGTCGTCTTCGATCAGGCGGAAAATCGTCTGCATATTCAGAAAGCGATTTTGGTTTGGCTGTTGGGCGGCGGCGTGGGATCATTCTTCCATCCGGGATTTTCGACCAGGAGCGCTCATGCCTAACAACTCCATGCCCAAGAAAGAAAAAATTGTCCTCGCCTATTCGGGCGGGCTCGACACCTCCATCATTATTCCGTGGCTCAAGGAGAACTACGCCTTCGATGTGATCGCGATGGTTGCCGACGTCGGCCAGGGAGACGATGTTGAGGCCGTCGTCGAAAAGGCATACAAGACCGGCGCCAGCAAAGTGGTGGTCGAAGATCTGCGCGAGGAGTTCCTGACCGGCTACGTCTGGCCGGCGTTGAAGGCGGGCGCCGTTTACGAGAACAAATATCTGCTGGGCACTTCGCTCGCGCGTCCCGTGATTGCCAAGCATCAGGTCGAAGTCGCGCTGCGCGAAGGCGCATCGGCCGTCAGCCACGGATGCACGGGCAAGGGCAACGATCAGGTGCGCTTCGAGATGGCGTACCAGGCGCTGGCTCCGGAGTTGAAGGTGATTGCGCCGTGGCGCGAGTGGGACTTGAAGTCGCGCGAGGATTGCCTGGACTACGCCGAGAAGCGCGGCATTTCGGTAACAGCCAGCCGCGAGAAGATTCACAGCCGCGATCGCAATCTTTGGCACCTGAGCCATGAAGGTGGAGAGCTCGAAGACGCGGCCAATGCTCCGTTTGCTTCGACCTGGCAGATGACGCGCTCTCCGCAGGAAGCTCCCGAACAAAGACGAGCAGGTGGAGATTGGATTCGAGAAGGGCGTTCCGGTTTCGGTGGGCGGCCAAACGCTTGATCCGGTTTCGCTGCTCGAATTGCTGAACGAGATTGGCGGACGGAATGCCATTGGTCGCATCGATCTGGTGGAGAACCGTTTCGTCGGCATCAAATCGCGCGGCTGCTATGAGACTCCGGGCGGAACTTTGCTGCTCGCCGCGCATGGCGAGCTTGAAGCGCTGTGCCTCGATCGCGATCTGCTGCACTTCAAGCAGCATGTCGCGCTGAAGTACGCGGAACTGGTTTACTTCGGGCTGTGGTTCACTCCGCTGCGCGAGGCGCTCGACGCGTTTGTCGATACCACGCAGCAGAACATTACGGGCTCGGTTGCGCTCTCGCTCTACAAGGGCAATGTGAGCGTGGTGAGCCGCAAATCGCCGCATTCGCTCTATCGCACCGATCTTTCTTCGTTCACGATGGGCGCGGGCTATGATCAGAAAGATGCCGAGGGCTTCATCCGCATTCTGGGATTGCCTTCGCGTTGCCGGGCTGCGCTCGATGCAAAATCGGAGTCGAAGACGGCGGCGAAGATCGAGGTTAGCTGATGAAGATGTGGTCCGGGCGCTTTCGGCAAGAGCTTGACCCGGAGTTTGAAAAATGGCAGCGGTCGTTTGGCTATGACCAGCGGCTGCTGCCGTTTGAACTTGCGGCCAGTCGCGCCCATGCGCGCGCGCTCGAACATTCCGGAGTGCTCAGCTCCGAAGACCTGGCCGAGATTCTTGACGGGCTGAACAAGATTGCGCGACTCGCCGAATCTCGCTGAATTTCTGAACGATCCTGAAGCGGAAGACGTTCATCATTTTGTCGAGAAGAAGCTGGCGGCGCTGATCGGCGCGAGCGGCTATAAGCTGCACGCGGGACGCAGCCGCAACGAACAGATTGCGACTGATCTGCGGCTGTTTGTGCGCGTAGCGATTGACGATCTGCAAGATCTTTTGGCCGATTGGATCGAGGCCATGGTTGCTCGCGCTGAGTCGGCGGGCACAGCGGCCATGCCCGGATTTACTCATCTTCAGCCTGCGGAACCTGTGCTCGTTGCGCATTGGCTGCTTGCCTACGTCGAAATGTTTTTGCGCGATTCGGAGCGGCTGGCTTCTTGCCGCAAGCGCGTCGATCTTTGTCCGCTTGGATCGGGCGCGATTGCCGGAGCTACGCTGGCGCTTGACCGGCGCGCGATTGCGGCCGAGCTCGGCTTCGACGACATCACCGCCAACAGCATGGATGCGACCAGCGATCGCGATTTTGCCATCGAGTTCGTGCAGGCGCTGGCGCTTTTGTCGCTGCATCTGAGCCGATGGGCGGAAGAGATGATTTTGTTTTCGACCTCCGCCTACGATTTTGTCGCGCTGCCGGAAGCTTATTCGACCGGATCGAGCGCGATGCCGCAGAAGAAAAATCCCGATTTGCTGGAACTCGTGCGCGGAAAAGCCGCGCGGGTTGCAGGATGTCAGACTGCACTGCAAACTGCCGTCAAAGGGCTGCCGCTCGCTTACAACAAAGATTTGCAGGAGACGCAGGAGCCGCTGTTCGATGCGGCCGACACGATGCTGACGATGCTGCCGCTCGTCACCGGATGGATGCGCACCGTTGAATTCAACTTTGCGAAGATGGATGCGGAAGCGCGATCCGGATTCATGAATGCCTGGGCGGCGGCGGCATATCTGGTGGAGCGCGGCGTGGCTTCCCGGCAGGCGCATGAGGCGGTCGGAAAAGCGGTGCAGCTTTGCTGCGAACTGAAATGCAATTTGCAGGACCTTTCGATCAAGGATTTGCAGGCGATTCATCCGGCGTTCGATGCGGATTTGCCAGCGCGACTTGAGTTGAGCGAAGTGCTCGCCATTCACGATGTGCCCGGTGGCACCGCGCCGCAACGGGTGCAGCAGGCGATCCGGGAGGCGCGGGCTCGCGCTAGCGCGCTTCGTTCCGAGGAACAACTAGCAACCCGCTAGGCTACCGGTATTGGCCGGCCTCCCATCTCCGACCGGAGCTAGATATAAACATACATGTTGACAATATGTTTGTTGTCTCGTAGTGTATCCTAATGAGCGCGAATGCCAACCACGCAATTTCGTCCTTGTACCATCGCTTCTGTCACGACCGCAAGCAGTTCGGCACTAATAGACGCGAGATGGAGAAACTGTCTGAGTCCTACTTTCGTTACCGCGATTTGCTCCATGAACAGGAAGTGGTGACCGCGCGAATGCTCAAGATCTTCGGAGTGTTGGGGGTATATGCGCCCGAAACTTCGCCAGAGATGGCCCGCGAGATAAAGCGCATCGTCGGAACCGCACCAAACGCTGAAATTAGTTCCGACGACATTCGTAATCGACTGAAGCTCTGGGAGATTCTGGAACTCTTTCTTTCTGCTGTGGACGACAAAGCCACTGTAAGCGACTTTAGAAATTTCCTATTTAGCCTTGGCATTAGGGAAGGGGTTGATCTGACCAGTGCCCAGGCCGTCAATTCTGCTGTGAAAACCCACTCCGAGATTTTTGAAGAGGCATCGGAGGGCGGGCAGAAATTCATCAAGCTCAGATTTCAGACTGGTGTGCCTGCCATTCGGTGAAGGGAAAAACGAGTCGAACACCTATCCCGACGTTCTCCCTTCCAGGACGGACTTGAGAAGCAAATCGAGCCTTCTTGATCCGAAACGCATCTAAAGCGCAAGATCCTTATATCGGAGTATTTACCCTGATCGGACGAATTCTTTTCTTAGCGATATTTCTTGCTCTCATTTATGGCGTGCAGCGCTTCTGGTTTCTGCGGGTTTGGAACTGGATTTCGGCGCTTTCTGACGCGCCCTGGCGCTCGGGTTTGCAGATTGCCCTGATTGCCGCAGTTCTCGCCCTGTTTGCTGCGCTCTTTGATTCCCTGCTTGGACATGTGGTTTCGCGGGTTCCTTTTGGCAAGGGGCTTATTACTGTTTCGCGGCTTTGGGTGGTGGCTTCGCTCTTTGCGCTGATTGCTGTGAAATCGGTGGGCGGCGTTGAGTGGGTTACGAATGCTGTCGCCAATTTGCGGCATCGGGCTGCGATTAACGCGCATACTCAGGCCGACCGATCGGAGTTTGACGCTTCGCGGCGGACGCTCTTTCGTTATGCCGCGTTTCTGGCGGGGAGTCTTCCCGTTTGTCGCGGCTACTTATGGATTTGCTGCCGGGCGGCTGCGCTATACGATTGAGCGCGTCGATGTGCCGATTGCGAATCTTCCGCCGGAGCTGGATGGGCTGCGCATTGCGCAGTTGAGCGACATTCATATTGGGGATTACATGCCTCCGCGGGAGATTGCGCGGGCGGTCGCGATGGCGAACGAACTCCAGCCTGACATTTCATTCGTTACCGGCGATTTTGTTTCGAGCGAGGGCGATCCGCTGGATGCCTGCATTAGCGAGTTGGCCAAACTGCGCGCTCCGCTGGGCGTTTGGGGATGCAATGGGAATCATGAAATTTATGCGGGCGTGGAAGATGAGGCGGAGCGGCTCTTTCAGCAGCATGGGATGCGCTTGCTGCGTGCGCGCAATCAGGTGATTGAGCACAAGGGCGCGCGGTTTAATCTGCTGGGCGTCGATTATCAGCGCGATCACATGGTTTCCGGCGAGCGCACGGGGCCGATGCTCGGGGAGATTGAGCATCTGGTGCGGCGCGATATGCCGAATATTCTGCTGTCGCATAATCCGAATTCGTTTCCGCGGGCGGCGGAGTTGGGGATTGAGTTGAGTCTGGCTGGGCACACGCATGGCGGGCAGGTGAAGGTTGAGATTGTCGATCACAACATTACTCCGGCGCGATTGATTTCGCCGTTTGTGGCGGGATGTATCGGATGCCTTTCGTCGTCGTTAAGGCTCTGACGCCGGCGGTTTGCCGCCCACTCTAACGTCGCAGCCACGACCTTAGAATGGGGCACCCTCCCGGTTGCCTAACGGAACACCAAAGGCCGCGCTTACGTGAATCGCGGGCTGGGGACGTTTGGATTTCCGGTGCGGATTGGCGTGCCTCCGGAGATTACTTTGCTGACGCTGCGGCGAGCGTGAGTTTAAGGCTGTACGGCGGGATTTCCCCGGGTCTCTATGGCGCGTCGAAGATGACGCCGCACCGATCCCAAGCCAACAGATTCCCACGATGACATGTTCGATCAAGTCCGAGCTATCTCGGTGACGCAACAGTGTGGACACTACATAAGCTGATCCAAGAGCAGCAGAGGCTGCGGCAGAGAGGTAATGGTATCGCGGCGTCCGCCGTTTCGTTGCGTTCGGACCGCGCAGATAGCGCTTGTAGATCGGAAAGATGAGGGGAAGAGGCAAGGCTACGAAGATAAGGTAAGGTACAACGGCCATTCATCTGGGCTTGCGTTGCCTCTTAATACATAAAGAAGAACACCCCAGATTAGGAGAGTGGGGATTGAGACGGTAGCGACCGCTTCCCACAATGCGCGCTCTCGCGTCATGAGAAGAATTATGCTCCTCCATAACCTCGAAGTGAAACGATTTTCGAGACGGATTACGATAAGCGAAAAAATCGCGCCCTGCCAAAAACACGTCACGAATTGATCAATTCTATTCACTCTCAGCGACGCGCCCGGAACAACCCGCAGCCGTGATATAATTCAACGTAGTGTAATCTCAACTAAGCTACTGTAAATAAAGCGGTTAACAGCGATTGGCCTGCGTTTAACTGGGCAGCCGAGGCGTTGTCCCCAGCGCGGGATTGCTGAGAACTGACACTGAAAACTGAGAACTTCTTTCATGGCTGACGATCAAAATCCCGCAACTTCCTTTGACTCCTCCTCCGGGGGGCGACGGACCTACAGGGCCGGGCGCGCCAACATTCAGCCCGTCAACATTGAAGAGGAGATGCGCAAGTCGTATCTCGACTATTCGCTGTCGGTCATTATCGGGCGCGCGCTGCCCGATGTGCGCGACGGACTGAAGCCGGTGCATCGGCGCATTCTTTACACCATGCAGCAGATGGGTCTCGCGCCGGGGCGGCCTACGCGCAAGTGCGCCCGCATCGTCGGCGAAGTGATGGGCAAATACCATCCGCACGGGAATCTGGCGGTGTATGACGCGTTGGTGCGACTGGCGCAGCCGTTTGCCATGCGCGCGCCGCTGGTGGATGGTCAGGGAAATTTCGGCTCGGTCGATGGAGATCCTCCAGCGGCCGATCGATATACGGAAGCACGGCTGACGCGCGTGGCGACCGCGCTGCTGGAAGATCTCGACAAAGAGGCGGTCGACTTCTATCCGAACTATGACAACTCGGAGACGCAGCCTGACTGTGCTGCCGGCGCGCTTTCCGAATCTGCTGGTGAATGGGTCGGACGGAATTGCGGTCGGCATGGCCACGAAAATTCCGCCGCACAACCTGGCGGAGATTGTCGATGCGACGATTACGCTGGTGAATAATCCGGCGGCGCAGTTGCCGGAGATTTTGAAGTTTGTGCAGGGACCGGACTTCCCTACAGCAGCGATCATTCACGGGCGCGCCGGGAATTTTTGAAGCTTACCGCACCGGCCGCGGGCGCTTCATGATGCGCGCGCGGGCGGCGATCGAGAACGTCACCAAGGAAAAGCAGGCGATCATCGTTACGGAAATTCCGTATCAGGTGAACAAGGCGCGGCTGATCGAGCGCATCGCCGACCTGGTGAATGACAAGACGATCGACGATATTTCCGACGTGCGCGACGAGAGCGATCGCGACGGCATGCGGATCGTGATCGAACTGAAGCGCGGAGCCGGAGCCGCAGATCGTGCTGAACCAGCTCTTCAAGCACACGCTCGATGCAGGAAGGCTTCAGCATGATCCTGCTGGCCGTGGTCAACCAGCAGCCCAAGGAAATGGGGCTGATCCAGGCGATCCTGCACTTCATTAATCATCGCGTCGATGTGGTGCGGCGTCGGACCGCGTTTTTGCTTTCGAAGGCGCGCGATCGCGAGCACATTTTGGAAGGCTACCTGACGGCGCTCGATCACCTGGACAACGTGATCACGATCATTCGGGCGAGCGCGAACCGGGCGGATGCGCGGGAGAATTTGGTTGCCTATTTTGGCGGCAAGAAGATTGACATCAACACAACCGGGCGCGCGCCCAAGCTGCCGCCGGAAAAGCCGTTCACATCGAAGCAGGCCGACGCGATTCTCGAATTGCAATTGCACCGGCTGACGCGGCTCTCGATCGACGAAATTTCCAACGAGTTGAAGCAGGTGCGCGAGAGCATCGCCGAGTTTGAAGCGATTCTTGGGTCGGAGAAGAAACTGCGCGGCGTGATCATCAAGGAACTCGAAGAGGTGAAGAAGCTGTACGGCAATCCGCGGCGCACGCAGATTGAAGACGAAGCCGCGGAAATCATGCTGGAAGACCTGATCGCCGACGAGCAGGTTGCGGTCACGGTCAGCCACTCCGGGTACGTGAAGCGCACGCCGATTTCGACTTACCGCATGCAGCGCCGCGGCGGGACCGGGCGCACGGGCATGAAGACGCGCGACGAGGATTTCGTCGAGCAACTCTTCATCGCGTCGACGCATGCTTACATTCTGATTTTCACCAACACCGGGCGCGTGTACTGGCTCAAGGTGTATGAAACTCCCGATGTGGGCGCCGCCGGCAAGGGCAAACATATTGGCAATCTTGTCGGCTTGCAGGCGGGAGAGACTGTGCGCACCATGGTCGCGGTCCGGAACCTGGAAGAAGCGGGCCGATTCATTTTCTTCGCGACGCGCAACGGCACGGTGAAGAAGACCGAGCTGAAGGATTTCTCGCACGTGATGTCGCGCGGGATCATTGCGATCGGAATCGATCAGGGCGACGAACTTGTCGCTGCCACCTTGACCGACGGCGAACAGATTGTTTTCCTGGCTTCGCACGATGGGCAGGCGATCCGCTTTGACGAGTCGGACGTGCGGCCGATGGGGCGTCCGGCGTATGGCGTGCGCGGCATGAATCTCGACAAGGGCGATTACATCGTCGGCATGGCGACCACCGCGAAAGATGCGAAGCAGGCTGAGGCTGTGGCGGAGAAGATTAAGGCAGAAGCCGGTGTTGAGGCTACTGCTACCGATGAAACGCTGCCAATCAAGGGGCTCGCTGATTCTGTCGGTCACTGAGAACGGCTATGGCAAGCGCACTCCCGCAGACGAGTATCGTCTGCAGGGGCGCGGCGGATCGGGCGTGATCAACGTGAAAACCACGGAACGCAACGGCAAGGTTGTCGGGATCGCGCAGGTGAATGAAGAGTCCGAGGTGATGCTGATCAGCCAGTATGGAAAGATCATCCGCATGGACTCGAGCACGATTCGCGAATCGGGGCGCGCGGCGCAGGGCGTGCGGCTGCTGTCGCTGGAGCCGGGGGACCGCGTGGCGGCGGCGGTGGTGATTGCTCCGGAGGCGCCGGCGGAGGGGAACGGGACGCTGATACAGTAGCGAATCGCGCTGTTTCGCCGTATCGCTGTTCGCAAGACCTTTTAACGCGGGCCACGCCCCCGCTAACATTTCTTTGTGAGTGTCGCGATGATTCCTGTGACGCCCGTAATCTTTCTATTGCCTCGTGGTAGTGCTGCAATGTGCAAAGCACTAGAGGGGCAATATGAACATGACGATCTTGCTCGCGCTCGTCGTCGCAGGCGCCGCCGTTTTCATTCTGTCGAGAGTTGTTGTGCACTCGATCGCGCGCAAGGGCGAACGCGCCGCGCAGACTACGCGATAGCTGACAGCGTCGCGACGAGAGACGTAGCCGACATCGACGCCACTTTGAAACGTTCCTCCGCCGTTACCCCCGTCACTTCCTGATTATCCCTGTAGTCGTCTATCGTTAACTAGGACATAACTGTCCCTCCTCTTCGTGCGCGGGTGCGCTCTGCGATAGGATTGGTTCGCGCCTAATAGCGAGACTTTGTGTCTGATAAAGATAAAGACAACGATAAAGCCGAAGAGACAGCAAACGGCAATCAGGAATTGCTGAGCCGGCCGATTCGCGAGCTCGGACTGAAGCTTGAGGGCTCCCCGGTGGAGCGCTTCGTCGAGCAGCTCTATCGCGAGCTCGAGGCGAAGCGGCTAGCGAAGTTTCGGCCGGCCTGCTATCTGACCGACGAGTGGGGATGCCCGTCGGGCGAGCCGATTATTGGGATTCCGTTTTACCTGGCGAATGCGGAGCTGGCGCAACTGGAGAAGCAGGCGCACGACCTCGAAGACGCGCGCGAGATCATGATGTACCTGCGGCACGAGGCCGGGCACGCGTTCACCTATGCGTACAAGCTGCACAACAAGCCGGAGTGGAAGGAAATGTTCGGGTCGTTCCGGCGGCCGTATCGCGACAACTACCGGCCGGCGCCGTTTTCGCGCGATTATGTGCGGCATCTGCCCGGGTGGTATGCGCAGAAGCATCCGGATGAGGATTTTGCCGAGACGTTTGCGGTGTGGCTGACGCCGCGTTCGAACTGGCGGAAGCGCTATCGCGGCTGGGCGCGCGATGGAAAAGCTGCGTTATCTGGATCGGCTGGCGCGGAAACTTGGCAAGACCGATCCGCCGCGGCGGCGCGGACGTGACTGACATCACCGTGGACGACATGGAAATTACCGTCGCGGAGTTCTATCACCAGAACGGCGCGCGAAGAAGTTGCGGTGACCGAGCTGACGCCGGATACGGACTTGCGGGATTTGTTTCCCGTGTCGAAGCGGCGGAAGACGGCGATCGCGGCGCAGCGAGTTCCTGCATCAGCATCGCAAGCCGGTGATCGACAAGGTTGCGCAGTGGACGGGAGCGCAGCGGCCGCTGATCAAGACGCTGGTCGACAACATCGAGAAGCGCGCAGGCGAACTCGATCTGCGTGCCGACAAAGCGCGCGAGCGCGGAGCATCTGGCGGAAGTGACAGCGTATGCGACCGCGCTGGTGATGACGTATGTGGCGAAGGGAAAGTTTATACAGCCGTAGAAAGGCGGGTCACAGGTGACTGGTCTCAGTTTCGGTACTGGGCGGCGATCTGTGGCTGAGATCATCCCGATGACCTGGACTTGGCCTTGCTGACCTGCGCGGCACTGGAGCGATTCCGACGGAGACTTATGATTGGAGCAAAGACTGAAGATCGCACTGCTTTACGACTTGTGGAATGAAGATCCTGTCGCGGCGGCCGCGAAAGAAGACCCGGCGAATGGGAACTCTAATGGGACCGGCACCGGCACTCGCCGCAAGGCTCGCAAGGTTACCAAGAAGGTCAAGAAAGAGAAGACCGATCGCGAAGAAATTGTCGAGGCTCTGCAGAAGCTGGGGCATGAGACTTCTCATGTCGAGTTGGATGGACGTCCGCAGTCTTTGCATGCGCTGGCGAAATGCGATGCCGATCTGGTCTTCAATCTGACCGAATCGTTCGATGGCGACGACACCAAGGAAATGAACGTGGTCGCTTACGTCGATCTGCTGGGGCTGCGCTATACGGGCGCTGGGCCGCATGCGATTTTCATGTCGCAGGACAAAGCGGTCGCCAAGAAAATCTTCGCGTTTCACGGGATCAAGACTCCGTTTTTTGCGACCTCGTATCGCGGCCGCATTGAGCATGCGCACGACATTTCTTTTCCGCTGATCGTGAAACCGTCGTGGGAAGATGGATCGATCGGCATCGACGCTGGCGCGGTGGTCACGAACATCAAAGAGATGATGGAGCGCATCGAGTACATTCAGGACGAATTCGATTCGCCTGCGCTGATCGAGGAGTACATCGAGGGCCGCGAGATCTATGCGGGAGTGCTGGGCAGCTACGATCGCTCCCAGGTTCTGCCGCTGGTCGAACTCGATCTTTCGCGCTTGCCCGAGGGCACGCCGAAGAATTGCCAGCTACGACGTGAAGTTCGAGAAGAAACACCGAGGCCTACAAGCTCACGAAGTCGGCCATTGCGGAAGATCTCGACGAAGACGACTCGGAAGCGGCTCTCGGAAACGGCGCTGGCGGCTTACCGCGCGCTTAAGCTGCGCGATTACGGGCGCATCGACATGCGGCTGGCGCCGAATGGCGATGTCTATGTGATCGAAGCGAATCCGAATCCGTGGCTGGCCAGCCGGCAGGAATTTGCCATGGCCGCGAAGGCCTCGGGGCTTTCTTATACCGAGATGATTGGAACGATTGTCGATCTCGCCATGAGCCGGTATTTGAACGCCAATCTCGCGAATGCGACGGCGATGCGGTAGCCCAATTCAGGCTAACGCCTGGCAGGAACGTCATCGCGCATAGTTACACTGAGAGATCTTATCGCCCCGGCCTCCCCGCCGGTTGCAGTCTTTCGAATACTTCCTCGGCCCGGCGCAGCGCTTCCTGCACGTTATCGCAAATATTTTCGGGGCCGATCAACTCCTCAAATTCCGTCTGCTGGATGAGTTTGCGACGGCTGCTCTCTCGCGCCGCATAGAATCAGCTCACGGCCGCTCGCTTTCAGAGTTCGCGCCACTTCTTCTAGCGCGAACAGTCCGGTTGCATCGAGCGCCGTCATGTTACGCAGGCGGATGATGACTACAGGTGGAAGCGTGTGGATGTTCTCCGTGACGACGGAGAGCTTGTCGGTGGCGCCGAATAGAAACGGTCCATGAATGCGGAAGATGGTCGCGTAATAGGGAATGTCTTTGTCCTGCAGAATGTGTACGCGGCCATCTTCGACGTAGTCGTCGGTGACCTGGGATACGGTCGTGGTGGCGGCCACGCGGCTGATGAAGAGCAGGGCTGCGAGAATCATTCCGGCCTGCACCGCTACTGTGAGATCGGCAAATACGGTGAGCGCGAACGTTACCAGCCAGACGCTGATGTCGGTCTTGGTCAGCTTGAGCAGCGCCGGAATCTCGAGCCATTCGCCCATGTTGTAGGACACAACCATGAGGATGCCGGCCAGTACCGCCATCGGCACGAAGCCGACCCAGCGCGAAGCGAAAAGAAGAATCGCAAGCAGCGTGAGTGAGTGAATCATGCCGGCCACCGGTGTCTTCGCTCCCGCGCGAATGTTGGTTGCGGTGCGCGCGATCGCCCCCGTGGCCGGCAGGCCGCCAAACATGGGCGAGACCACGTTGGCGACTCCCTGCGCCACCAGTTCGACGTTCGGATTGTGGCGGTCGTTCGACATGCGGTCGGAGACCACTGCCGACATCAGCGATTCGATCGCGCCCAGCATGGCGACGGTCAGCGCCGGCCCCAGCAGACCGTGAATCAATTCGGGGCGAAACGACGGGAATGGCGAAGTGCGGCAGGCCGCTGGGAATGCCTCCGAAGCGGCTGCGCGATGGTTTCGACGCGCAACTTGAAAATGGCCACCATGACGGTGCCGAGGACCAGGGCCACGATTGCGCCGGGAATGCGAATGGAAATTCCGCGGCATACCACGATGATGGCGACGGTGCCGGCCGCGAGTAGCGTGGCTTCAATTGAAATGCGTGTGGAAGTTCTGCGCCAGAGCTTCCATGCGCTGCCAGAACACGCCGGGAACCTTTTCCAGACTTAAGCCCGAAGAAATCCTTCACCTGCGTGCTGGCGATCAGGATGGCAATGCCGTTGGTAAATCCGATCACGATTGGCCGCGGGATGAATTTCACCGCCGAACCCATGCCGGTCAGGCCCATGATCATCAGAATGACGCCCGCCATTACCGTGCACATGAATAGGCCGTCAACACCGTGCAGGGCGACGATTCCCGCTACCACTACGACGAACGCGCCGGTCGGACCGCCAATCTGGGTCGTCGATCCGCCGAGCAGAGAAATCAGAAAGCCAGTGACGATGGCACAGTAAATTCCGGCCTGCGGCGTCAGTCCCGAGGCGATCGAAAACGCCATCGCCAGAGGCAGAGCGACGAGGCCCACCGTGATGCCCGCGATCACATCGTGCAGAAACTTGTTCGGCGTGTAATTGCGCAGGCAGATAACGGATTTCGGAAGCCACTCGTCCGTCAGCAAGGGGCGAGAAGGGAAAGTACGGGCCATGATAGTAACAATTATCGCAGGGGCCAGAGGAAAGCGGAGCCAGATGGCCTCACACGAAGGTATCGAGTGTGCCAGTCACCGGATCACAAGAATAAAGGCTGCCTCGAAGCCGGCAGCCTTTCGAAGCCCGCGCGGACGAGGGCGTCCGCGCCACACGTTTCAGATTCTTTCTAGAACATATTCCACAGGTACTGGTTGTAGACGTCGTGATGGTATTGCACCTCGGGGGCTTTTACGAACGTCCCGAGCAGCCGCGGGCAACGATCGGCCGAGGCCTGTTTCAGATCGGCGTAGCGGCCTTTCACGTCTTCGCCGAGAAGCTTCGAAGTCCAGTCGGCCTTGCGGAAGTCCTCAAGCGCCGTATAAATGTTGTCGGGCAGGTAGCGCTCGGCCTGGCGCAGATTCTTGATTTTCGCAGTCGTGCCTTCGAGGCCGGTCTTGAAGATCGAGCAGCATCACAAGATACGGGTTCGAATCCGGAGCGACCGAGCGCACTTCGACGCGCATGCTGCGCTCGTTGCCGATCGGGAATGCGGATCATGGAGCCGCGATCGACCGGCGACGCCTTGATCTGGTTGGGCGCTTCGAAGTGCGGATCGAGACGACGATACGCGTTCACGCTCGGATTCAGCAGCAGGCAAATGTCATTGCCGTGGGTCAGGATGCGGTCGAGGAACTCGTAGCCGAACTTGCTCAGCTTCTCTTCGCCCTTCGGATCCCAGAACTGATTCTTGCCGCCCTTGCTGATCGAAACGTTGGTGTGCATGCCGCTGCCGTTGACGCCTACAACCGGCTTCGGCAGGAAACACGCGGTCAATCCCATGTTGCGCGCGACCTGGCGGCACACCAGTTTGTAGAGCTGAATGTGGTCGGCGGCGGCCACGACTTCCGCGTAGTTGTAATTGATTTCGAACTGCGAGGGTGCAACCTCGGGGTGGTCCTTTTCGTTCTGGAAACCCATGGCGCGCTGCACTTCGGCAGTCGTGTCGATGAAGGTGCGCAGCGGATCGCCGGGCAGCGAGTGATAGTAGCCGCCGGTGTTTACGTATTCGAACTTGCCGGTCTCATGGTAGGTGCGCTCGGCGTCGGGGCCCTTGAAGAGGAAACCCTCGATTTCATTGGCCGCGTTGAGCGTGTAGCCATTCTTTCTTGAACTGCCCCTCGGCAAAAGTTTTGAGCACGCCGCGCATGTCGGCGGAGTAGGGCTCGCCGCCTTTGTCGATGACCTCGCCGAAAACCATGCACCTTGCCGGGCCCAAAGATATCGGCCGGACCCCAGTAGAACGCGGCCCAGTCGATGCCGAGGCGCAGATCGCTTTCGCGCTGCGCGGTGAAGCCGCGAATCGACGAGCCGTCGAAGGTCAGGTTGTCGTAGCTCTTCAGCAGAAACTTCTTGTCGTAGTCGAGCATGTGCAGGCGGCCTTCGAGGTCGCTGAACATGACCGTCACGGCCTTGATGCGTCTTCTCGTCGGTGAGATACCTCAGCCGCTCATCCTGAATTTTGTCGGCGAGACGCGGTCGAGGCGCTGCTTCTTCGCCTTCAGATTCATCTCTTCAAGTTCGTCGTAGGGGATTGACAGAAAGTTGCGTAGTTCAGTTGACATGCCTCTCCTCTTTTAAGAACAGCTTCGTAAGAATGTTGGCGCTAAAAAACACAAAGGTGCAAACATCAGCGTTCGGGCCAAGCCCGGAAAATCAACTGGGCATGAAGGTGAACATAACAAGGTAGCGCGGAGAAGGTGAATGAGACAAATAGAAATCGGTTATGGAGGCGATTAAGGAAGATTATTCTGCTGGAATGCATCGATTGTGGTGCAAATTGCACCTTGGGCAATCGGGAGATCGGCCAGAGGATCGGAACTTTCATGAAATAATCGGGTTCGAGGAAAGCCTTGTGAGTTGTGCAATTTGCGAGCTCCGCAAAGAAAAGCGGTTTTGTCCGGCGTTGCACGGACGAATCTGCGCGCAGTGCTGCGGCGAGCAGCGTGAAGTCACAATCGATTGCCCGAGCGATTGTATTTATTTGCGGCAGGCGCGGGAGCACGAAAAGCTCGCGAACGGTCGAGGACGTGGATCAGACGGCGATGTTTCCGGAGATTGAAATTCCGGAGCATTTTTTGTATGAGCACAAAGAGTTGATCATGGGAATCTGTTTTGCAATCGCCGATAGCGCTCGGGCTGGCGGTGGGGGCTCGCTCGATGGTTCGGCGGGAAATCGCTCGCTCACTGACAGCGATTTAATTGCCGCTCTTGGTTCGCTGGTGCAGAGTTATCGCACGCTGGTTGAATCGAGCTTGATTTATGAGCAGGCGACCGCGAATCCGGTGCAGCAAACAATTGCGCGCGAAGTTTCGGCAATGGTGAACGAATTTCGTGAGGAAGAAGCGAAGCATTTAGGGTTTTCGCGGCTCAAGGATTCGGACGTGCTGAAGACGCTCGTATTCTGGCTGCGGATGGGAATGACACGCACGTCGGGGCGGCCAAAGTCGCGGGCGTTTGTGGACTTTCTGTTCACGCAATTTCCCGAGAAGGCGTCCGGAATTGCCACCCCGGCGGATGGCGGGAACAGGATCATAGTGCCGTGAATCGCCAGCAGGCCAACAGAGATCTACACCTGACGGACAATCTGACCTTCCGGGAGAGCGGCTAGTAGCTCGCTGGCCGTCTTGCCCAGCCCCGGATGCCGGACGCCGGGGGCGATTTCGGTCAGCGGCTTAAGCACAAATCTTCGCTGGTGCATTGCGGGATGAGGAATTCTCAAGTTCGCTTCAGCGACAATCCGATCGCCGAAAAGTAGCAGGTCGATGTCGATTTTGCGTGGGCCCTTGTGGCGAAAACGCAGGCGGCCCATGGCGGCTTCGATGGAGAGCGCGAACGTGAGTAGCTCGCGCGGAGTTTTTTCGGTTTCGAGTTCGACGACACAATTCAAGAACCAGGGCTGGTCAGGGAGGTCGACCGGTTGCGTCTCGTAGGTCGCCGAGAGATGGCTCACGGAGCCGGCTCCCTTCAGTTGCGCGATTGCCTCGCGCAGGTTGGCCTCGCGATCTCCCAGATTTGAGCCGAGCGAAAGATAGGCGAGTTCCCCCACGGGTCCTCCTTTATTTCCGAGTCGCGGGATTCTTTGAACTCACGAGGGAACGCACAGCTTCTTTAAAGACACTGCCACGGTGTTCGTAATTTTGGAACTGGTCGAAGCTAGCGCAGGCGGGGGCGAGCAGGACGATGTCCCCGGCGACGGCAGACGCGGAAGCGCGCTCGACGGCGGTTTCGAGCGTTTCGGCGTGGTCGATTTCGGCCGCGCCTTGAATGTGCGACTCGATTTTGGCGGCGGCGGCGCCGATGGTGTAGACGCGCTTGACTCTTTCGCGCAGCAGATTATTGAGGACCGTGTAGTCGCTGCCCTTGTCTTTTCCACCGAGAATCAGGTGAATGTTCGCCGGAAAGGATTCCAGAGCTTTGATAGTGGCGTCAACGTTAGTGGCTTTGGAGTCGTTGTAGTAGTCGACGCCGGCGACTTTGGCGACGAATTCAAGGCGGTGCTCGACGGCTTTGAAATTCCGGACGGCATGACGGATTTGTTCCGGCTGGCAGCCTGCCAACATGCCGACGGAAATTCCTGCCAGAACGTTTTCGAGGTTGTGCGCGCCCTTCAGCGGGATTTCGCTAAGCGGCATGACTTCGCGCTCGTGCTGACCGTCGCGGAAGAAAATGTGCGCGCCGCGAACGAAGGCTCCGGTGCCGATCTCTTTCTTACGGCTGAAGAGAAAACGCTGGGCGAGCGTGCGCTCGGCGAGGCCGACGGTCGTGGGATCATCGGCATTCAGCACCGTAAAATCCTCGGGGCCCTGGTTCTCGAAAATGCGCGCTTTCGCTCCGACATAGTTCGCGAACGTCTTGTGACGGTCGAGGTGATCGGGCGTGATGTTCAGAATGACGGCAATGCGCGGGCGGAAGGCGACGATGGTTTCGAGCTGGAAGCTGGAGACTTCGAGGACGATCCAGGTCTTTGGGGTTGCCGGATCGGCGAAAGTGATTGCCGGCGTGCCGATGTTTCCGCCGACCAGTACAGGAAGCTTTGCGGCGGCGAGGATTTCGCCCGCGAGTGTGGTAGTGGTGGTTTTGCCATTGGCTCCGGTAATGGCGGCGATGGGGCCGGGCAAAAACTGCGCGGCCAGCTCGATTTCGCCGATGACTTTTTCGCCGAGATTGCGGGCCTGTACCAGTTGCGGCGCGTCGAAAGGAACGCCTGGGCTGACTACGATCAGATCCTGGTCGCGGAAGGTGCGGTCGCCGTGGCCACCGGTTTCGACTGTGATCCCGTGCTCAAGTAGAAGCAGAATTTCCTGGCGCAGTTCGGCTTCGGGCTTGGCGTCGGACACGGTGACGCGCGCGCCGCGGGACTTGAGAAACAGGGCCGAGGCGACGCCGGATTTGCCGAGGCCGACTACGAGCACGCGTTGGTCTTTGAGATCCATCAACCTTATTTCACCACAGAGACACAGAGGCACTGAGAAAAGCAATTCTAGAACTTAGGTCGCTCTGTGTCTCTGTGACTCTGTGGTGCAGAATTTATCGCAATTTCAGCGTCGTCAACGCGAACAGCGCGAACACGAGCGACGCAATCCAGAACCGAACAATCACCTTCGACTCCGACCAGCCCAGCAGCTCGAAGTGATGGTGGATGGGCGCCATTTTAAAAATTCTCTTTTTGCGCAGCTTGTACGATCCCACCTGGAGAATGACCGAGAGCGCTTCGATTACAAAGACTCCCCCGATGAAGGGCAGAAGAAGCTCTTGCTTGATCATGACGGCCACGGTGCCGATCGCGCCGCCGAGCGCTAGCGAGCCGACATCGCCCATGAAAACCTCGGCCGGGTGCGCGTTGTACCAGAGGAAATCCGATGGCGGAGCCGACCATGGCTCCGCAGAAAATTGTCAGCTCGCCGATCTGCGGCATGCGTTGCAGTTCGAGATACGCTGCGAAAGTGGCGTGACCGCTGAGGTAGGTGAGGACGGCAAGCGCTCCAGCCGCAATCACTGTGCAGCCGATGGCTAGGCCATCGAGGCCGTCGGTGAGGTTCACGGCGTTGCTCGATCCGACAATTACGAGCACAACGAAGGCCACGAACGGAAGAAAAGCGAGGGGCCAGAGGTGCGGATTTGTGGCCCAGCGTTCGATTACGAGGTCCGGCTTGAACTGCTTGAAGAATGGAACGACCAGTTTGGTCGAGTACTCTCCGCGGTGTTCGAGGACGATGAGGGCGAGGGCGATGACGACGCTGGACGCGATCTGGTAGCCGAGCTTGGCGCGCGCGGTTAGGCCGAGATTGCGGCGGTGAACTACTTTCAGGTAGTCGTCGGTAAATCCGATGGCTGCGAAGGCGAGCGTCGCGAAGACGGCGATCCAGACGAATGGATTGCTGAGATCGGCCCAGAGCAGCGTCGGGACGAGGATTGCAATGGCGATCAGCAGCCCGCCCATGGTTGGAGTGCCGGCTTTTTTCTGATGCGCCTGCGGCCCTTCTTCGCGAATGTATTGGCCGATCTGAAAATCGCGCAGGCGCTGGATTACGATCGGGCCGACGATCAGTCCGGTGAAGAGCGCAGTCAAGCTTGCAAACGCCGTGCGGAAAGTTAAATAGCGGAAGATGCGGAAGGGCGGAAAGTAATGAAAGAGCTTCAGATATAAGAGCCAATAAAGCAATCCGCCTCCACGATCAGTTGTCAGTTCTCGGTTGTCAGTTCTCAGAAAAACCAACTGCCCAACCCTCGGCTGCCAACCCTCAGTTAACGCTTGTTCGCGACCGCATTGTTGGCGATCCCGATTTTTTGTTGCCACTTCTCCAGCGCTTTTTCCAGCTTCACGCCTCTCGATGCTTTGAGCAACACTACATCACCGCCGCGGGTCTCGCTTGCCAGCCATTCGCCGGCTTCTTCGGGCGTGGCGACGAACTCGGCGCGGATTCCCGCCTTTGCGCGCGGCTTCGACCATGGCCTTCGGCCTCGCCACGTACTCCCAGCAGCACGTCAATCGCCTTCTTCGCAATGTGCTCGCCGCACTGGCGATGAAGTTCCTCGCCTCCTGGCCCGAGTTCCAGCATCTCGCCCGCAACCACGATTCGGCGCTTGGCGGCCATGGAGGCCAGCGTGTCGACCATTGCGTTCAAGGCCTGCGGATTGCAATTGTAGCAATCGTTGATGGCCGTGATGTTGCCAAGCTGAACGACCTCTCCGCGTTTATCGGCTGGGGCGAGGGTGGGCAAAGCTTCGGCAATTTCGGAGGGCGTGATCCCGTGCTCGATGGCCACGGCCGCCGCGGCCAGCACGTTATAGATGTTGTGTTGGCCGAGCAACGGGCTGTGTACGGGTTGACGCATTCCATCGCAGATCAGGTCGAAGCGCGTGCCTTCGGTTCCGGCGGATTCGATCTTTTCGGCGCGAACGTCGGCGATGGACTTGAGGCCGAACAGCACCACTTTGCCTTTGAAATTACGGCCGAACTGGCTGACATATTCGTCGTCGGCATTGAGGAACGCGGTACCTGAGCCGGGCAGGGATTCGATCAACTCATACTTGGCGCGGGCAATGCCGGCGATCGACTCGAAGTATTCGAGATGCACGGGCGCGACGTTGGTGACGACTCCTTGGTTCGGTAGTGCAATGCGCGCCAGTGCAGCAATCTCGCCGGCGTGCGACATTCCCATTTCAACGACCGCGAGATCATACTCGGGCTCAAGTGTTAGCAAGCCGAGCGGGAGTCCGAAGTGATTGTTGAAATTACCCTTGGTCCGATGCACGCGGTATTGGACCGAGAGCAGATGGGCGACCGCTTCTTTGGTGGTCGTCTTGCCCATCGAACCGGTGATACCGATGGCCGTTTTTCCCCACAACTTTCGAACTGCCGTGGCTAGAGTTTGAAGAGCGCCAAGAGTGTCATCGACGGCGAGCAGGCCTTTGGGGTCGGGATAGCGCGTCAGCTGGTCTTTCCGAATGACCGCCGCAACCGCGCCGCGGCTCAGGGCGGCCTCTACGTAGTCGTGGCCGTCGAGGCGCTCGCCCTTTACAGCGAAGAAAAGTTCGCCGGGCTGTACTGTGCGCGAATCGATGGAATATCCCTGCGCGATTGCAGCGCGGGTCATAGTCGCCCGTGGCGGCGATAAATTCGGCGATTCGTGAGAGTGAGAGCTTCATGCGGAAGTCTCGGCGTGACTCTGCCTTAGTTGCTTTGAGCACATTCATAGCCAAGCTTGGCCAGCGTTTCGCGCGCTACTTCGACATCGTCGAACGGAATGGCCTTGCCGTTTGCAGTTTGCGTTTTCTCATGACCCTTGCCGGCCAGGAGGACGATGTCGCCGGGAGCAGCTTGGCCGATTGCCAGTGCGATGGCCTTGCGACGATCGGGCTCGGTCACATACTTTGCGCCGGATTTCTGCAGATCCAACCAGAGCGTCGTTGATGATGGCCAGTGGATCTTCGGAGCGCGGATTGTCCGAAGTGAGTACTACGAAGTCGCTACCCTTGCCTGCCGCCTCGCCCATCAGGGGACGCTTGGCGCGGTCGCGATCGCCGCCGCAGCCGAAGAGGGTAATGACTTTCCCTTTCAGTCCCGCTTGAACGACGAAATCGCGCGCCAGCGTGGTGAGGTTGCGGAGCGCGTCGTCGGTGTGCGCATAGTCGACGACGACCGTGAAGGGCTGGCCGCAATCGACCCGTTCGAAGCGGCCGGGAACGTGGGTGAGGTCGGCGATTCCTTTCGTGATGGCGTCGGCCGAACAGTTGCGCGCGTAGGCGGCGGCCGCGGCTGCGAGCACGTTGTAGACATTTACTTTGCCAATGAGCGGCGTCCAGACGGCGAGTTTGCCCGTCGGGCGTGGACATTTGAAAGCGGCTGCCGCGCGCCGTAATTGCGAGATCATTGAGATTGGCATGGAAGTCTCCAGCGGCCAGGCCGTAGGAGATGACCTCGGAACCTTTCTTCGTCGCGAGCCTCAGTAACTCGCGGCCGTATTCGTCATCGATGTTCAAGACGGCGGCACGCGGGGGATCGGTTCCGCAGCCTTCGAAGAGCACCTGCTTAGCGTGGAAATATTCGTCCATGGTGCCGTGATAGTCGAGATGATCGCGCGTGAGGTTGGTAAAGACGGCGACGTCAAATGGAATTCCGAAAATGCGCTCCTGTTCCAGCGCGTGCGAGGAAACTTCCATCACCGATTCGGTTACGCCCTGTGCCAGGCCTTCGGCCAGCAACCGATTTAAATCGAGGGCTTCGGGCGTGGTGTGCGGCGCAGGGAGAATTTTTCCGGCTACGTGGTATTCAATTGTGCCGACCAGCACGGTCTTGCGGCCCGCAGCCTTCAGAATCGATTCGACGATGAACGCAGTCGTGCTTTTTCCATTGGTGCCGGTAATGCCGGTATTCGCAATGCGCTCGGCGGGACGCTTGTAGAAATTCGCGCTGAGCCGGGCGAGGGCGCGGCGACCACTCGGGACTTGCGCCCAGGCGACTCCGGGGCGCGGTGCTTCCGTCGCTGAGTCGGTCACGATTGCAACTGCCCCGGCGGCGATGGCCTGATCGATGAAGCGATTGCCGTCGCTCGTCTCGCCCTTCATGGCTACGAAGACCGTACCGGGGCGCACGCGGCGGGAATCGTATTCCACTCCGCTCACCGGAGGGTTGTTGGGCGAATTGCCGCTCCGGGAGAGGATCTCGGCGCCATCGAGGAATTGTTGGAAGGTCATTGAAGTGAATTATAAACAGCCGAGGTCGGAGTCCAATTTCAAATCCAGCGTTTCACTCCCGTAATCTTTTCGATCTCGTTCGCGAGTTTGAGAACCTTACCGGGCGCGCCGCAGCCTTCCACGACGTCCTTTCGTACACCGTTCAGGGTAGCTGTGATATGAGTCTCCGGAGTATCGAGGCATACGCCGCCTATTTGTTCCCAATGAAAGAAATCTTCCTCTTGGAGCTTCTGAACCAACCTATGCACGACTGTTAACGGAACCTTCTTTTCTCGAACTCCTTTGACGTGGACGTAGTGTCGTCCTTCGTATTGCAACGTTCCATTACTTTGAATCGTGACCTTGTAGTCAGGGCAGCTTCCGAGACATCCGATACGCTCGAGTGTGAGAGAGAAATCATCGGCGGGAACGCTGGACTGCGAACTCGACGGCAAGGTAAGGAGGATGACTGCAACGCACAAGGCAACGCGCATATCGTCATTCTAGAGCGGAACCGGGATGAAGTATTGTTGTAATCAGAGTTTATTAGTTGACAACACATTCGGAGCTCGTCTCCGGCTAAGTCATCTTCCGAACCGAACGACGACCCGCGCCCCTGCTGCAACGCGCGCGCCAGCTTGCGGCGATTGCTCCTGGGCGACGCCGCTGCCGAGCGCGTCAAGTTGAAGTCCCGCATCTTCGGCCGCTTCAAGCGCGCTGCGAAGGTTCTTGCCCAGGAAAGACGGCACCTCGATGCCGCCTTCTTCCACGTCGAGCACAACAGTACCGCTCGACGGCTTGGCCGACTCGACCGGATTCGCTGGTGGCGCATTCTCCGATGCCTGTGACGGGAACGTCGTCTGTCCTGATTCCGTTCTCGTTAGAGTAGCCGCCACCACTCGCGCCGCGTCTGCCGATGATTTCGATGCTTCGGCTACCTGTCCTTCCCCGGGTTTCGACTGCGCTGCGCTTGCCGCTTCATCGCTTTCGTCTTCGGCCATGTCGAGGCTGGCGCCCAGGTGATCCGGTGAGCTTTCTTCCAGATTCTTGTCAGGGACATTGCGACGGGCAAGCATGAGCTGGCGACTGGCGGGCAGTTCGATATCGTGCGGCACGTGCTCGTATTCGAGAACCTGCTGCACAATTCGCTGGAAGATCGGCGCGGAGACCTGGCCGCCCTGATGCAGACCGACGGCGGAATCGAGAATCACGACGACCGCGATTTGCGGATTGTTGATGGGCGCGAATCCCGCGAATGAACCGACGTATTTCGTTTTCGAGTACGCGCCGGTTGCGGGATCGACTTTCTGCGCCGTGCCGGTCTTGCCGGCCGAGCTGTAGCCCTCAAGAATCGCCTTGCGTCCCGTGCCATGCAGCACCACACCCTGCAGCATCTGGCGCATCTCCGCCGCCGTGAGAGAAGAAATGACGCGCATCCCCGGCGGCGGGCTGGAAGGCGATGGTTTGTGGACCATTCTGCGGCGTAATCGTTCCGGCGACGATACGCGGCGGGACGCGGACGCCGTCATTGGCGATGGTCGAAATGAGCGAAGCGAGCTGCACGGCGGAAATTCCGATTTCCTGGCCCATCGAGATGGCTGCGAAGGAAACTTTCGACCAGCGGTCGACTGGCTTCGTCAAGCCGCGCGTTTCGCCGGGAAGTTCGATTCCCGTGCGTTGTCCAAATCCAAAGGCACGAATGTATTTGTAGAAGCGATCGTTGCCGAGGCGCATCGCGACTTTGATGGCGCCGACGTCGCTCGATTCGGCAATGATGTCCGAGACCGACAACATGCCATGCGGGCTGCTGTCGCGGATACGCATGCCGTTGATGACGATCGAGCCCATCTGGCAATCGAACATCTCGCTCGGGATTGGTGACTTTTTCCTCCAGGCCGGCGGAGATGGTAACCATCTTGAAAGTCGAGCCGGGTTCGTAGATGTCGCTTACGGCGCGGTCTTTCAACGACTCGGGCTTAATCTCTTTGCGATTGTTTGGATTGAAGGTTGGACGATTGGTGAGCGCGAGAATTTCGCCGGTGTGTGGATTTTCCACGATCACCGTGCCGGCGATGGCGTTGCGTGTCTTCCATGCCGCGTTCGAGTTCGCGTTCGGCGATGGCCTGAATGTTCTGATCGATGGTGAGGACCAGATTGTTGCCCGGCTTCGGCTCCTGCTCCACGCTCGCGAACCAGCGCTTGCGGGCGTCGACGGAAATCATCAGCTTGCCGGGCTTGCCTTGCAGCTGCTGAGTTGAATTCGCGCTCGAGGCCGCTCAGACCCTGATCTTCCGTGCCGACGTATCCCAGCACCTGCGCGGCCAGCTCGCGCTTGGGATAAAAACGCTTCGGCTCTTTCTGGAAGTGGATGCCTTGAAGATTGAGGGCGCGGATTCGATCGGCGGTTTCGGCGTCGGCTTTGCGCGCGACCCAGCAAAACGTCTTATGGGCCTGGCAATCGGCCAGCAGCACGCGTGGATCGTCATTCGTGATGCGCGTGATTAGATGGATCACGTTTGCGAGGTCGGGCGTTTCGGTCGGGACAAGGAATGCCGACTCCACCTGGATCGACATCGCCAGTTCGTGACCCGCGCGATCGTAGATGATTCCGCGCTTGGCGGAGAGTTCAAAACTGCGCTGCTGCTGGTGCAGCGCCCGCCGCTCGAAGTCGCCGTAGCAGAAGATTTGTAGATAGACGAGGCGGAGACAGATAACGACCAGCCAGAGGCATAGGGTACCAGCGAGGATGTACAGGCGGAATCGCGCGTGGTTTGAAGAGGAGTTTGCCGCCATTTCAGTTCCCAGTTCTCAGCTTCTCAGATCCCAGTGAAAAGCTCAGGGCTCCTTACTGAGAACTGGGAACTGAGAACTGCCCTATCGCGCCGATATCACTTCGACCGGCGCGGCGCTGGCCATGACTGGAGCGCTCAGGTCGCCCGAGGCATCCATGCGAATTACCTGGCCGGGATCGGGCGACTGCAGGCCCAGCTTGCGGGCGACCGCATCGATTCGCTCCGGATCGCGGAGCGAGGCTTCTTCCAGTTGCAAGGCCTGATTCATTCCGGCCAGACCATCGCGTTGCGCGCGCAGGGCTTCAATCTTGTAGCCGTATTCGATGGCGCGGAAATGTTGCAACGCGTATCCCATGACCAGAAGGAACAGGCAGAAAAGGACGGTTCCGAAGATCCGCATTTCGCGTTCGCGGCGCGGGTCTTCGACTTTTACCAGGCGTGAATTGTCGATTGTCTTGCGAAAGTAAACTTCCGGCGTGCCCAGCCAGCAGGACTTGCGCCGATCCGGTGTTATTGCTTGCATTATTGCGCCCGCGCTCATGATTTCGTTACTCCAGACTTATTTCGCCAACTGGATTTCGCAAAATCGGGACTGCGAATTCATGCCACTTCAGTTAACTTTGAATCGCATTCAGCATTCTCCTGCACGGACGCGAACCAGGAGTCGGACATCAGCGATTCCGCGATCACGAAGTCGCGTGCTTCCACGATTTGTTCGGCGCGTTCGACGGTTGCGATCAGATCGTCAATCAGGGTGCCAGTGAACATCTGTTGCTTTCCGCCTTTGTTTTCGGACCCGGCCTTTGTCGTTCTGGTTACTGGCCGTTCCGAAATAACTCCACCACAGAGTTTGCTTGTCAAATCTTTACCCGGCACGCCTTACTATCACCGCACCGGGAGTCCGGCAGTTTCTCCGGACCAACTCAATTTCGTTTCGCTCGCCGACGATCACACAGACAAGTGTGTCCGCGCTACACTCGTTCTGCCGCGCGCATCTTTGCGCTGCGCGATCGCGGGTTGCGATCGATCTCTTCCTCGCTCGCCGTCACCGGCTTCTTTGTCAGCAGCCGATACACGCCCTGCTTCGCGCCCTCGCGCGTCGCATCCTTCACGATCCTGTCTTCCAGCGAGTGAAAGCTGATCACCACCAGCCTTCCGCCCGGCTTCAGCACGCGAGGCGCCGCCTCCAGCAGTGCTTTCAGATCGTCCAGTTCACGGTTTACGAAGATTCGGAGAGCTTGAAAAGTTCGGGTCGCCGGATGAATCCGCCTGTCTGAGTTATTTCATTGGCCGGGCCGCGGCTGATATGACGTCAACAAGTTGCTTTGTCGTCAGTATCGGCCGCGACCGAACAAGGCTCTGGCGATTCTCCGCGACCTCCTTTCCTCACCGAATTCGTAAATCACATCGGCAAGCTCGCGCTCGTCGAGGTGGTTTACCACTTGTTCGGCGGTTCGGCCCGACATCGGATTCATCCGCATGTCCAGCGGTCCATCCGCCTGAAAACTAAATCCGCGCTCCGGGTCGTCCAGCTGCAGGCTGCTCACGCCCAGGTCGGCCAGCAGACCGTCAGAGACTCGCGGGAGCCACTCGCTCGCCCACTTCCGCGAATGACGCGTGCAATCAGCGTCACTCGTCGGCCAGTCGCCAGGTTCGCTGACGGCTGACGGCTGACAGCTGATAGCTGCCCTCTCCAGCGCTGCCGGATCCTTATCGAAGCCAATCAAATGTCCCGGTGCGCCGAGGCGTTTTGCGATTTCGTAACTGTGCCCGCCCAGGCCCACCGTGGCATCCAGATAAGTTCCGCCACGCTGTACGGCCAGAAAATCGATCGCTTCTTTTAAAAGAACCGGAACATGGCCAACCGCTCCACGCCCACCCCGCTCGGGGATGTCTCGTCCAAAATCCGTTGCCACTAGATGCCCAGGTCGTCGAGCGTCTTTGTGTCTTCATCCGTGAAGGGCTCTTTGATCTCCTTGTCGAGCGCTTCCATGTTCCGGACCTCCAGGTAGGTCAGATTGCCGAGCACTGCCACATCGCCGCGAATCTGCGCCGCCTCGCGCAGAGTCTGCGGAATCAGCAGACGCCCCTGCCCGTCCATCTCTACGACCTGCCCGTAATAATTCGTGCGCGTTAGAAACTTCTTCTTCGTGGGGTTGTAGGTCGAAAGCCGAGCCAGCTTCTGCTCGATCCGCTCCCACTCCTCGAAGGGATATACTCTGGGCAATTACGCCGTCCAGACTCGTGATGTAGAATCGCTGTGCATACTTCTCGTCGATCACCCGCTTGAATTCCGCGGGGACCTTGAGCCGTCCTTTTTCGTCCACGCGAGTTGGGTGATTTCCGCGAAACATGTGCCCTGCTTGTTGCTGGGTTCCGTTTATTCCTGGCTGCTACCACAGCCACCATCACGAGGGAGGTAAAAGCGGCTGCAAAACAAGTGGAATCAGGTTCGTTTGGGCTCGTTTTGCGGGTGTCAGTCTCTAAAACCACTGGCGCCTCATAAAGTTACAGATTCTGCCCCGAACTCTACTGCTTGCTCCACTTTCAACCACTTTTGTCCACATCCTACGCCTAACTGGTTTATTGTCAATAAGAAAGTTTCAGGTTGAGACTCCGAATCGGGACTCAAGGTGCAAAACGCGAGATGTTGCGGTTAACCAGAAAGATGACCACAAGCGATGGCGTTTAGGAGGATGGTTCGGTTGTCGAAATTAACGACTCTTTTCGCTTGCTACGGTGCGGGGCGATTAAAGATCGGCGGGAAACGCGGCCCGCGATTCTCTTCCATTTTTTACAACGTATGTCTTATCACGCCGAGTTCGAGCAATGGATTCCGGCTCCGCTTGAGAAGGTTTTCGAGTTCTTCGCCGATCCGATGAACTTGCCGCGCATCATGCCGGCATGGATGCGCGTCAACATTGAAGAGATCGCGATTATTCCTCCGCCGGATTCTTCGGCATCCCATTTCGCGGGCGCGGGCACAAAGCTCCTCGCTTCCTATCGCGCGCTTCCCTTCCTGCCTATGCGAATTCACTCGGAGGCTCAGATTGTTGGCTTCGGGTTGAATGAGTTTTTTGCGGACGTGCAAACTAGAGGTCCATTCCGAAGCTGGCATCACCGGCATGAGTTCGCCGCCGAGGATCGCGGCGGAGTTCCTGGCACCCGCCTGCGCGACCGGATCGAATATGAGGTCGGTTTTGAACCGATAGGCAGCGTGGTGAACGCGCTCTTCATTGTTCCGCAGATGCGGCGGACTTTTGCTTACCGCCAGCGGGCGGTCGAGAGATTTCTCGTGCCCGCGGCTTGAGCGGGCGTCTGCTTAGTATCTTTTCGCCTGTTCATTCCAGGAGTAGACTTGGCCGCATTCAAGCCTTATGCAAACAGGAGGCACAATGAGACTGAACACGGCACGAGTGTGGCTGGGCGGAATTGCCGGCGGCGTGGTGTGGAATGCGTGGAGCTTCTTTATCGGCATGAGGCAAGGCCCATTTTACGAGGCCATGCAGAAGCAAGGATTTTTTCTCAAAGAACCGCGCTATCCGTACTTTGTGGCGCAGTGGATTGCGCTGATCTTCGTGATGTCGATCATTCTCGCGTACCTGTATGCCTGGAGTCGCGCGACCGCCGGCCCGGGGCCGAAGACGGCGATCAAGATCGGCATGCTGGTTGGATTCTGCGCAGGCTTCCCGGGCAACTTTGCGCAGGCGGCCTGGTCGCCGGTTCCTCGCGTGCTCCCGCTCGGATGGATGCTCGACTTATGGGTCGGGGCGATTCTGGCGAGTCTGGTGGCGGGATTCTTGTACAAAGAGTAAAGCGAATATTCCGGTGAACAAGCTTCTTCGTAGAGACTTCTTGGTAGAGACGCGGCCTGCCGCGTCTCTTTTCACTTAGTAGGGTGCTCACTCAACCGGGTGCTCACTTAACCGGCTGCTCACTCAACAGGCTGCGGAAAACGTAGGACTTCGGTCTTGCTTTGAAAGGGTGCGGCTTCAAGCCGCACCGTAAGTCGTCCAAAATGAGTCGCGGCTTTAGCCGCTGCGGGACAACTCTAGATCCAGAACGACTGTTTCCGCAGCCTGATAAGCCACATGTGGGGGCGCACAAGACGAGGCAGGCTGCGGCTCTACCCACGGTTTTTCCGGCGAGCCTACTTCGCCGGTTCAACGACAACCGCCGTACCATACGCAAGCACTTCAGTGACGCCCTGCATCACCTCCGTGGCGTCGTAGCGCGCACAGAGAACGGCATTGCCGCCCATATCGGCGGCATGCTGCAGCATCAGGTCAAAGGCTTCAGCGCGCGTCTTTTCGCAAAGATTCGTGAGCAGAGTGATGTTACCGCCCACGATTGTCTGCAAGCCCGCACCGATAGTGCCGAAGATCGAACGCGACCGCACAGTAATTCCGCGAACCACGCCCAGCGTGCGGACGACGCGAAATCCATCCAGTTCGAACTGCGTGGTAACCATGTTGTGTGCGACCATGCGTCCTGTGGTGGGTGAATAGGTGCCCATGAATCCTCCTCAAACTTTGTCTACGGTGCACAGATTAGCCGCTGAAGCCGCCCAGTGGCGAGTTGCTGAAAGTCCTTCAGGTTGAAAGTGTATATCCTCTGGGCCTGGGATTTGTCAGCACAACGCAGGAGCAGCGCGTCGTAGATCTTTGCTCCAGCCCAGCCCGATTCCGACACGATTTTGAGCGCCTCCAGGTAATCGTCCTTTTCGACCGCGATGGTCTCGAAGTTCCTAAGGATATTGTCCCGAATGATACGCGCCGCTTCGAGTGGGTGGATTCGCGGAACAACTGGCATGCGGGTAAGCGCGGCGTAAACTTCGGCGATGGAATGCTGGCTCACAAATCCCTTGTCCTTGCCCGCTATGACGCGCGCCATTGCAGCTGAGGCTTGGACAAAATGGTGATGTGCAGAGTCTGAGGACGCCACCAACACACTGGTGTCGAAAAAGACAAGCATTCCTTAGCCCCGAATGATGTCTTGAATACGCTCTTCGCGGACCGACTCCAATACGCGATCCAAGTCGGCCCCCTCTTCCAGCCTTCCTTGATGCACAAGCAGTCCTTTGATTTTTACCAGAGACGGCCGCGATTCCGGAATACGCAATAACAGGCCGTTGGGATGGTCAACGATCTCCAGTTCTGTGTTTGCCCGCAACCCCAGGCGTTGGCGAAATTCCTTAGGCACGATAATCCGGCCCGCCTTATCAATGGTAACGGTCATGCCATTTATTATGGCACATACCATTATTAGTGGCAATTCCGCACCCGTTGGAGTCTTGCGAAAGGACCTCGCAACCAGCTTGAGACTCTATGGTTTCCCATTTTGGAAATTCCAAAACCGCGAAAACCGACAAATCTATTGACTTAAGCCCGCAAACAATTCCAAACTTTATGGAGAGCGCACAAAGCGCCAGTTTGGATCGTTCTTTGACAACACTCAAAGAGCTCCCAGGATTTACGGACGATACCTGTGCGTAGGTCACAATTCCTGAATACTTTGCGGAGATTCCCGCAAAAACGCATAAGTGCTTATTCCTCAGAAATTTGACGGGATGACTACGGAGCGGGAGGGGGAGGGTGCCCCAAGTTCGTTTCCGAGGATCATCTGTCGATTTAGACCGCAAATTACGAACATTTAGAAAAAATGGACCCGGCTAACTCACTGATTCTAATGGATTAAAATTGCTAAGTCTTTATTGTTGAATACTTTGGAGTTAAGTCATTGTTTTCCAGTACTTTGCGGAGAAAAGGGGGGGGAGGGGGGGTACCCCCAGCATTTTCCAAATCCCAAGCCCGTCCGGCTCTCCTCAACTCCCACCAACCCACCCTCCGTTTCCCTATAATGCTGGGGTCTTAAAACACAGGGAGGGACTTTGTACTCACGTCGTCGTTTTCTGCAAACCGGTTCCATGGTTGCTGCCGTCCCCGCATTGCTCTCCAATTCCGCCTCAGCGAATGACTCCAACTCCCTCCCTCCAGCCCTCGCCGCGCTGGGCTCGATGAAAGCCGAGGCCAAGCCCATCACCGTCGAAGAGCGCGCCGCCCGCCAGGAAAAGGCGCGGCAGTTGATGCGCGACAACAATCTCTCTGCGATTTTGCTGACGCAGGGCACATCGCTTGTCTACTTCACCGGTATTCAATGGTGGGGCGGCGAGCGCCTGTTTGCCATGGTGCTGCCCGCCAAAGGCGAAGCTTTCTATGTTGCGCCAGCGTTTGAAGAAGGCCGGGCGCGCGAACAGATCGCGCTCGCTCCCGAGGGCAAGAATCCAGACGTGCGGGTGTGGCAGGAGGATGAGAGTCCCTACGCGCGCGTCGCGCGCTCACGATCGCGGAATCGCCGGCGGCACGATCGGCTTCGAGGAGACGTTGAAGTTCGTCTTCAGCGACAACATCCGAAAATCCGCAGCCGGCGCCACCTTCACCAGCGCGACGCCAGTCACCGCTGGATGCCGCATGATCAAGAACGCGCACGAGATCGAGCTGATGAGGTTGGCGGCAAAGGTGACTCTCGCCGCTTACGAGGCGACGTACCGATCTTTGAAAGCGGGAATGACTCGAAAAGACGTGGAGAATCTGCTGGAAACCGCGCACCGGCAACTGGGATTCGAGGGTGGCGCGGACGTGCTGGTAGGCGAATACTCGGCGGTTCCGCACGGCACGATTCTTCCGCAGGAAATCCGCGAGGGGACGATTGTGCTGATTGACGGTGGCTGCTCGGTGGAGGGCTACGCCTCGGACATTACGCGTACCTTTGTCCTCGGCAAAGCAACCGACAAGATGAAGCAGGTGTTCGACATCGTGCATCGCGCGCAGAGCGCCGCGTTAGCGACAGCGAAGCCGGGAGCCGAAGCCGGATCGGTCGATGCCGCGGCGCGCAAGGTAATCACCGATGCGGGGTACGGACCAGACTACAAATACTTCACCCATCGCCTGGGACACGGCATGGGCATGGATGGCCACGAGTGGCCTTACCTGGTGCGCGGCAACGCGACCAGGCTTCAACCGCAGATGACATTCAGCGACGAGCCGGGGATTTACATTCGCGGAGAGTTCGGCATTCGCCTGGAAGACGACATGCACATTCTGGAGAACGGGTCGGAGCTGTTCACGCCCCAGAGTCCTTCGTTGGAGGATCCCTTCGGGAAGGCATAGGCTGCCGTAAATTGCGCGGACAAAAAATTTGAGCCACGGGGCACGCAAAGCTGCACGGAGAACCCAAAGTCAACAACTCTTTGGATTCTGCTTTGCGCCTGGTTCGCGGCGTTCGACGGGCTAGGTGGTGACCGGCTCCCGTTCCAGTCCCGCCAGTTGGTTCTTGATCGCGACCGAGAGGCGGCGAATGCCTTCTCTAATCTTCTCGGGCTCCGCGTTCGAGAAATTCAGGCGGAAGTGCCGCAGGCCTTCGCTGGCAAATCCGTTGCCGGAGTAAAACGAATCTCCGGGAACGAACGCGACATTCTCCTTGAGCGCAGCCTCGAACAACTGATGCGAATCCATTCCCGCCGGCAGTGTTACCCAGAGGAACAATCCGCCGAGCGGACGAGTCCAGGTGACTTCGGGTGGGAAATATTCTTCGAGCGCGCGAAGCATCACGTCTCGCCGCTCGCCATATACGCGGCGGATGACCTTGATGTGCTCGTTGAGGAAGCCATCCTTGGCAACTTCATACGCCACCATCTGGCCGAAGGTCGACGTGTGCAGGTCCGATCCCTGCTTGAGCTGCACCAGTTTTACGATGACTTCGGGCGGAGCGACGATCCAGCCAAGGCGCAATCCCGGCGACAACGTCTTTGAGAAGGTGCTTAGGTAAATCACGTTGCCGATCGAATAGTCGCGATCGCGGCGGCGCAGGTTATCGCGATCGAGGACTACGAGCGGCGTCAGATGCTCGCCTTCGTAACGGAGCTGGCCATAGGGATCGTCTTCAATGATCGGAATGCCGAAGCGTTCGGCGAGCAGCACGAGTTCATGCCGACGGCCCTCCGCCAAAGTCGTGCCGCCGGGATTCTGAAAGTTTGGCAGCACGTACATAAACTTCGGCCCGAAACGCAGCGGCTCCTCGAGCAGATCGGTGCGCAGTCCGTCCTCGTCGCTCGGCACGCACAGGTATTCGGCTCCATACACATTGAAGGCCTGTAGCGCGCCCAGATACGTGGGCGCCTCAACCAGCACGCGGTCGCCGGGATTGATGAGCAGCTTGCCAATCAGGTCCAGGGCCTGCTGCGAGCCCGATGTAATCATCACATGCTCGGGCTTGGCTTTCACTCCGTAGCGCGACGTGTGCCGCGCGATCATTTCCCGGAGCGGTTCATAGCCTTCGGTCGCGCCATATTGCAGCGCAGTCTTGGCGTTGTTTTCGAGCACGTTCCTGCACGCCTCGCGAAAGCGCTCGACCGGGAAAACGTCTGGCGCGGGCAGACCTCCGGCAAATGAAATGATTTCGGGGTTCTGCACAATCTTCAGAAGCTCGCGAATAGCTGAGCTGTGAACGTTCTTGAGACGTTGCGCGTAGCGGGATGTCCAGGCAGTCGACATGTGTACCCTTCCGTTAATTGAGTCTACATCGGGAGGGCATGCGGCGCGGTGATGAGCAGGCTGCGCGGTGTGACAGACGTCACGCGACACAAGTGACCCGACCGACCAGACGGTCCCACCGTTGCCTGGGACTGCAAGAAACAAAAGCTATTGCTTGCGCGCTAGGATCGCATGAGCTCCAAATAGACTTCCAAAAGCGCCAATGGTAAACAACACCGCATCGGGAACGGCCAGCCGCCAGATGTTCTCAGGTGAGATTACCCGGGCGATCAACTGCTGATGGATCAGCAACACTCCGAGAGGTAAGTTGAAGAGCATCCCGGTTCCCAGTCCTGGCAAATAAGAATGCTTGACTATACTGATGACAAGATGTGGCAATACCGCGTTGATAGCCATCGCCAGAGCAAATCCCGATAGCACACATTGAACACGCGTGCTATCCGGCCAGATGTTGACGCCCAGAACTGCGACCCATATCACGGCACTCACGAGAGAGGTCAGGACCCAGTAAATTCTTGGATTCGGCGTGAACCACAGCTTCACGTAAGTGCGACCCCACTTCGCCAGGAATATCGCTTCTTCAAGGTTGTGCAGGGTGACGCCAATCCCAAACAGGATTGCGGTCAATTTGTACGAGGCAAAAGCCATCCGATCCGTCCGGGATACCTCATTCCACCACCCACTCTCGCATCCGTCGCAGCAGAGAAGCGGGCGCGTCAGCCTCCAGTTCCACCATGCCACCGTGGTAGCGCCGGGAAAAGATGCGGGCGCGGGCTTCCAGCAGCGCGAGTGTCTTCCCTTCTTTCTGCGGAATGCGCAGGCGGACGCGGCTGGGCTTGTCGTCTTCGAGCACGCCGTCGATGTGATCGAGCAGCGTCGTCAATCCGATGCCCTTGGCCGCTGAAACGTGGATGGTCTGCGAGTCATCCCGTAGCGACTCTCGTTGTTTCGGCAGCAGCAGGTCGATCTTGTTCATTACGTGCAGGCGCGGCTTTTTGTCGGCTTCGAGTTCTTTCAGCACACTTTCAACCTGCGCGTCCTGCTCGGCCGAGATCGGACTGCTGGCGTCGGAAACCTGGAGGATGAGGGTTGCCCGTTGCACCTCTTCGAGCGTAGCGCGAAATGCCGAAACCAGCGTGTGTGGCAAATGCCGGATGAAACCGACCGTGTCAGAGAGCACGATCTTGCGCTTCGACGGCAGTTCCGCGCCGCGCAACGTCGGATCGAGCGTGGCGAACATGCGCGACGACGCGACCACGCTGGCATGGGTGAGCGCGTTGAACAAAGTCGACTTCCCGGCGTTCGTGTATCCGACCAGCGCCACCGTGGCCACGGGAACCGATTCGCGGCGCTGCCGCTGCTGCGCCCGGATGCGGCGGACGTTTTCGATCTGCTGTTTGACGTGCCGGATGCGGCGATAAATCTTGCGGCGGTCCGTTTCGAGCTGCGTTTCGCCCGGTCCGCGAGTGCCGATGCCGCCCCCGAGTTGCGACATCTCTACGCCACGCCCGGCCAGGCGCGGCAGCATGTATTCGAGCTGCGCCAGTTCCACTTGCAACTGGCCCTCACGGGTGCGGGCGTGTTTCGCAAAAATGTCGAGAATCAGCTGCGTGCGATCGATGACGCGCGTGTTGACCACGCGCTCGATGTTCCGCTGTTGCGACGCGGAGAGATCATGGTCGAAGAGAATGACGTCGGCGGAAACCGAGGCCGATGCGCCGGCAATTTCCTCCAGCTTGCCTTTGCCGATCAGCGTCGCGGGATCGGGACGATCGCGGCGCTGCATGAACTCACCCGCGATCTCGGCGCCGGCACTGGTCGCCAGCGAACGCAACTCGTCGAGCGATTCCTCGGAGCTGAAATCAGGAGAGTCCGTCCGGCGACCGGGAGCAATGCTGGTCGCATGATCACGCGCGGCCTGGGCGCCGGCCGTGATCATTGTTCCGTTGGTCTTTCCAGCGCGGCCTCGCGTGCGGAACTCTACTCCGACAAGGAACGCGCGTTCGCGACGTTCCGCTGGATTCAGTACGGCCTTGAGCTCGGTCCGAGAACTGCCCCGGTCTGTGAGACTGGAATTATCTTTCGGCACGCAGCACTTATTTTATCTTCAATGTTTCTATCCTTGCGTGCCGGAGCCCGGAATCGGCGTCGTCTCGCCAATCGTTGCGACCGCGGCGGGCTTTCCGTCGCTGTGGCTATGAGCCGCGCGTGCGATCACGACGGTCGAGATCGCATGCTTGAAGATCAGCTGCTCCTGATTGCTGGTTTCGAGCACAACCGAATACTTGTCGAACGATCGAATCCGGCCCGTCAACTTCACTCCGCTGACCAGATAGATCGTAATGTTGTGCCTCTCCTTACGTGCCGTGTTGAGGAAAGAATCCTGAATATTCTGTTGTGCCGGCTTAGCTTCCATTGCCGATCTCCTTTTTTTGCCGTTGCGAAGCCGCGCTGAGCTTGGGGAAGGGCAATAGCGGCTGCGCACGTTTTAGTTGGTTCCTACAATACGGCCTTGTCCACTGCTTTTCAACTTCCGTGGCAACGAAATTCGGTTTATTTACAGAATACGAACATAACCGCAATCGGCTATCATTTCCCACGCGAGTTATCTACAATCGTCGGTTTCGCTAATCGACCGTTTCGAGAATCGGCGTTGCGAGTCAATACTCAGAACAGGAGCTCTGCTTGAACATCCATTTCCCTACCGACGCCAATACAAACCTTTTGATGATGTTTCGTTGGTTGCACTTTGTGGGCGGGATCACCTGGATCGGCCTGCTGTATTTCTTCAATCTCGTTAATGTTCCGTTCATGAAAGACCCTTGATCCCGCGACCAAAGGCAAAGTGCTGCCCGATCTGATGGCGCGAGCCTTGTGGTGGTTTCGCTGGGCTGCGGTGCTAACCGTACTGATGGGACTGGCGTACTGGGGCAACATCGTGGGCTCGGATGCCCATAACGGAGGAGGTTCAGCCGGCCACGTCTTTGGATCGTTCTTCCTGATCTGGACGGTCGCGTGGGCCCTGATGTATGTCTGCCTGATTCCGGGAAAAGGCGCGCTCGATAAGGGACCTGTGCTCGCCGTGATCTACATCGCGATCGTCCTCGCCGCGTCAGCGGCATTCCTGCGCTTTAACGATCACGGATGGGAGAGCAATCGCCTGATCGCCATCGGCATCGGCGGCGGCATAGGCTGGATGATGATGCTGAATGTCTGGGGCGTAATTTGGCGCATCCAGAAGCGGATCATTCAGTGGACGGCCGCTAACGCGAAGGATGGCACGCCCATGCCCGACAAGGCAAAGGGCATGGCGCGGCAGGCATTCCTTATGTCGCGCGCAAATTTCTGGCTGTCGTTTCCGCTGCTGTTTTTGATGGGAGCCGCGAGCCATTATCCGATGTTTGGGAAATAGAGTCAGGAAATTGATGGCGAAAATAGATTTGAAAGATTAGAAAAATTGTTTTGGCTCCTGTCAGGACGCCAGTTCCAAGGGGCAGTGCGGTAATCGCGGCTGCGGAGCGATCATGCTTCGGAAGCGCGCCGGACTCATCCCAGTCACCCTCCGGAATGAGCGCGTGAAATGGCTCTGATCTGCGAATCCCGCAGCCAGTCCGATCTCGGCGATCGGTATGTCGGGCTGAAGCATCTTTTCGCATGTAGCGCGAATACGTAGCCGGTGGACGTATTCGCCAATGCCTTGGCCATTCCACCTGCGGAACACCCGCGAAAGATGGACCGGATGTACTCCAGCTTCGGCGCTCAGCTGGTCAAGGGTCAGCCTCTCCGTATACTCAGCGCTTATTTTATCGACGACTCGGCTGAGCCATGGCGGACGATCCCCGCCTCTCTCGCGGGACGCGCATGCAACGCAAGCCAGCAACTCGGCAAGCAGGCCTTCAGCCGCCAATTCGTCGGCCACTCCAGAGTGCAATTCCCGATATAGCTTCATGCCAAGCCAAAGAACCTGCCCGCCAGCGCAATCGTCACAGGCGCGGTCGAGAGTTCCAGCGCAGTCTTCCAATCTCTTTCGCCAGCTTGGTCGCACTTCGATTTCAAAAACCTTGACGCCGCGCGGGCCGATCTCATCCTGATGAGGAATTCCCGCCGGACGAAACATGATCGTAAATGGAGAAAAAAAAGTCTCTTGGCGTCCGTAGTGTTCGCCATATTGGCCGTCCATTACGAGCCCGAAAAATGGAAGTTCATGCGAGTGCGACGGCAGCTTGCGCGGCGATTGATGACTCAGATCGGTGAAGATTGCACCGCACAGCTCTCGCTTTCCCTGAATCGCCCCGTAGAAGCTGCCCGCTCGTAATGCTTGCCCGTCATCCCGCTGCCGGCCTTCCGCCATGCTTCGACTCCGCAATTAAGGTTGTCTTTGTTCTAGACGTACCTGAGTGCCGTTCGTTATCGTTCGCACTGTGCAGCTATCTCATTATGGAGAGAATTTCATGATACGTTTCAGCTTCTGCCTCTTGCTGTGTCTGGTCGCTCTCTTGATGATCCGGGACGCCCCGAAAGCCGCCGCCGGGGCGAGCGATTCCAATACTCCTCAATATACGGCGGATGGCCAATTGATGTTCCCGGCAAATTATCGCGAATGGATCTACCTGACTACCGGCATGGATATGGATTACAACCCCGAGCTCGCGAACATGGATCACTCCATGTTCGACAACATTTTCGTCAATCCTGAAGCCTACAAAGCTTTCGTCGCCACTGGAACCTGGCCGGATAAGACGATCCTGGTGCTCGAAGGCCGCATGGCTGCCAACAAAGGTTCGATCAACCAGAAGGGGCACTTCCAGACAACCGACATCATGGCACGCTCGATCCACATAAAGGATGAAGCGCACTTCCCGGGCAAATGGGCCTTCGTGGGATTTGGCGACAAGAACGTGGGAAGAACGTTTCCGAAAGAGGCGGTTTGCTACTCCTGTCACGAACAGCATGCGGCGGTGGACACCACGTTTGTGCAGTTCTATCCGACCTTGCTTGAGATTGCAACGAAGAAGGGTACGCTCTCTCCGGAGTATCTGAAAGAGGAAGCCGCGAGCACTAAGAAATGATGTGTGGCGCGGACACTCCTGTCCGCGTGCGTGCAGCGCATGAACTGCCTGCGCGGACATGGGTGTCCGCGCTCCACGAACTCAGCACCTCGGTAATCTCGCCCCCGTGCTCCGCCCTCCTTAGAATGCCCTAAGGATGAGCGAGCTTGCGCAATCGATCGGGGAGCTTTGTGGCGAGCGCAGAGACTGGCCTCGCATGTCGCGCTGGGCCGTTGGCGGATGGCTGATTTTCTACCTGCTTTTTCTGCTCTATGCCTTCCGTGCGCACGGCGGCTATCTGTTCATCGATTCGGCCAATCTGGTTGTGCACGAGGGCGGGCATCTTCTCTTCAGCTGGGGCGGCGCGACACTTTGTCTCTGGGGAGGGACGATTTTGCAGTGGGCAGTTCCCTTCTTGCTTGCGGCGTATTTCTTCTATCAGCGGCAAACGGCACCGTTCGTCTTCTGCCTGTTTTTCTTCTTTGAAAACTGGCTTTACACCGCGACCTATATGGCCGATGCGCGCGCGATGGCTTTGCCCCTGGTGACGACCGGCGATCCCGATTTCGTCGAGCACGATTGGAATACGATTTTTTCGAGTCTCGGCGTTTTGCAATACGACACGACGATTGCCGCAGTCGTCAGAACGCTCGGCTGGTGCGGCATGCTGGCCTGCATGGTATGGCTCGCATCGCGCCTCAAGACTACGTCGCAGGAGTAACGGCTGGCGCCTTTACACCCACCGCCTGCGGCGCCAGATTCCACGGCTTGCCATCAAAGTGCGATGGCAGCGAAAGCCCGAAGAGCTTCAGAATCGTGGGCGCAACATCCACAATCGCCGGCTTCTCTTCAATGAACTTGTGGCTCGAGAACAGCACACCCGGAACCAGCCGGGGATCGATGCAGTGATCGCCGCTCCAGGCCTTCATGTTATCCTCGAAAATCTTCTCCGTCACCTTGCCCATAACGGAATCCCAGCTCGCCCGATAGCCAGCACCGTAGCCGACGAGAATGTCGGGGGCATTTTCCGAGTACGGTCCACGATATACATTGCTCGTCAGAAACACGCCGGTGATTCCAACCGTGCCGGAAGCGGGATCAACCAGGCCATTCAGCTTCTGCTTGATTTCTTCCTTCAGCGCCTCAGCTTCGCTCGGGTACACAGTTCCCTGCTTCTCGCGTCCTTTGAGATTCAGATAGAGGCCGTTCAGGCCCATCGTATAAGCTCGTGTCCGCGACCAGTCCACATCCTCGAACCAGTCCCCGCTTTCGGTCTTGCCGTCTTTGAGCGCGAGGTAGCCGTTCTGATGCAGCCATGCATTCAAGTTCATACAGCGCGCAAACGACTTGAATCCGTGGTCGGAAATCACCATCAGCAGCGTGTCGTCGTCGATCTTTTCCATCACGCGGCCAATGAGCTTGTCCATGCGCTGATAGAGATCCTGAATTACCTCGCGCCGCTCCGATTTCGGAACCTCTCGCGCCGCCGGATGATCTTCTTCCAGATAACGCCAGAACATGTGCTGGATGCGGTCGGTCGTATCGAAGACGCAGGTACAAAGTCCTTGCTGGGTTTTTTCGAGCGCATCAAAGAGCATCTGCTCGCGGTCTTCATGATTGCCATACGCCTGCGCCAGGAAGGCGTCGTCGTCGAGCACGTGTTCGTTGAGCGCCCAGGTGTCTTCGGCGAGGCCGAGAGTCGCAAACGCGCCGTACAGCTTCGCCAGATAAATCGAATACGTGACCGGGTGCGAAATCGGCAGATCGGGATGGCCCGGATCGATGTTGACCGGAGTTACATAGACCTCGACTTCGGGTGAAACTTCCTTCAGATAGAAGCGGCAGATGCCGTGCGCGTTAAAGCCGAGCCCGGCTTTGAACTCAATCGGAATCCACTCGGAATATTCCCCAACTTTCAGCGTGAACTTTTCCGAGCCTACGGTAAGTCGCGCCGTTTGCGCGGCAGCGTCCGGCTTAATCTCGTAGTCCACCCGCATCTCGTGCCCGGCCGTCTCCGCCAGAGGGTTATCCGGTCCGGGAACGTACGCATGGAATGAGCCGTTTCTACGCTCGATGGGCGCACGCACTCCTCCTTCGCGGAACTTGTCTCCTACGGCGCGCGTCGTGCACAGGCAGAACGTGCCCTGGCTGCCCTTGAGGTCAGGTACGCACATGCCCGAGAGGAGCACGCCTTGAAATTTTTCCGGGGGAAAAGTAACTGGTACACGGATCACCGAACTGAAGATGCCCGCCTTCCCCAGCCAGTGCCAGAACGGCGTGCCTTTCCGCATGCCTTTGATTTCTGTCCTGCCAAAAGGAATGGAATACTTGCCGATCTTGATTTGCCGCTTCGGGCCCCTGATTTCCGCCGACGAAAGAAATGGCAGATAATGATTCCGATCGCAGGCCAGGAAGTCGTAAATATTGTGCTTGCCCGGGTTAACTCCCGTCATAAACGTCGACCATGCGACCGGAGAAATCGCCGGGAAGGTCGTACGCAGCTTGGCGAACGTGCCCCGATCGCGCAGCTTTGCCAGATTCGGCAGCCGGCCTTCTTTCATGAAGCGGTCGGCGAGTTCGGGATCCATTCCATCGAAACCGAGGATCACGGCCCGGTCGAACACCGCCTTTCCGTACGCGTTGCGGCGACGGAAGAAGCGGAACAACTGGCGAACCGGCCAAGTCGCGAGCGCGTAAAACGAATAGAGGAAGGCGACGAAGATTGCCCAGAAGGACGAGAGCACGGCAAAGCCCGCGCCCGGCCCGGCGTAGGCGTGTGCGGCAGCCGGAGACAACACCACCGCAATCAGCAGAAGTACACTTGCCGTTCGGACGCCCTTGCCCCAACCCAATTTGCTCATACTTCAATCCCCAATAGCTCCTTGAAAATAAACCCGGCAATCATCGAAAGAATGAAGAACAGCCAGATCCAGTTCATTTCGTATCCGGCAATCCCCAGTGAGATATTGCGCTCCGGATAATCCACCGTAATCGATTCGACCGCACTATTCGCCGGCAGCGCCGATTCGCCCGAGGAGAACATTCTCTCCCAGAAATGGTCGCGCAACCGTTCGGGAGAAACTTGCGCCAACTCCGAGGAGACACGAACTGTTTTCTCCGCGCTCTGACCGTCCGCGCTAATCTTCACATCATAAGCGCCCTCCCGGTTGGCTACGAGTCTCCACACCACCTCGTTGTCGGCGGCAACGTGCACAGGAGGCGCGCTCGCCGTAATCTCCGGGGGCAGATCAATCGAGACGCTGTCGAGCGCCTGCGGATTGTTCACGCGAACCGTCAACAGAAACGGCGCGTTCGCCTGAATCGCCGTCAATCCCAGCGATCGATCCAGCCAGACAATCATCAACGTGATCGGGATGATCACATAGAGCAGCGGCTTGAACGCGAGCTTCAGATAACGCCCGGTGCCGCGCAGCACCTTGCCGTACGATCCCATCACCACGTGCAGCTGATCGCGATACAACCGCACCGCCAGCAGATGCGCCTTTAGTTGGTCTTTCGCAATGCCGATTGCCTTCTGGTCGGACGTGTAGCCGAAGAGCACGATCATTAGAAGCCCGATAACGACTGACAGCGCGATGACGATCATGAGCGGACTCGTGACCCAGGAGGCGAGAAAGAAAGCCAGATGGCTCGGCGCCCGCGCCGTCGGCGATGAAAGTTGTAAGAGGATCGCCAAGCTACTCGATGTACCCCAGCCCGCGCAGCCGTTTCTGGATATCTTCCTTGGAGGTATTGCTCTCCTCCGGCGGCAGGATTTTGTTGGTTTCCTTCTCCAGCATGTGGATAACGAATTCGTCGATCGATTCGTATCCGGCTGCGTCCGAACACTGCTTCACTTTCTCAAGCAGCTCGCCTTCAATCTTCACTTTGTGTGAACCAAACATGATTTCCTCAGTCCCTTTTTTACCGCCGGAATAACTACCGCGCTTGAAACACCGAATGCCCCTTCATGTCTTCTCTCTTGGGGATGCCATACTCCGCCAGAATCGTCGGCGCGATATCGGTCAGCGCGGGCGCGTCGGCTGCAATCTTACGATTGCTCAAAAGCACTCCCGGAACCTTCGTATAGTCCATGCAGTGATCACCACTCCATGGATTCATATTGTCCTCCAGCACGTCCGGCGGAAATGCGCCGAGAATCGTCGTCCAGCCCGCGCGATAACCGCGGTTGTATCCGATTATCGCGTCCGGCCCGCTGCGCGCGTAGGGGCCCTGATACGCTTCGCTGGCCAGGTCAATGCGCGAGATTACCTGCGAAGTATCCCCACCTTTTGGATCGTCACCTTCATTTTTCGGATCGCGAAGGGCGAGAAGTTTATCGCGAATCTCACGCAGCAGGGCATCGGCCTGCGCCGGATCGACAATCCCGTTTTTCTCGCGTCCCTTCATATTCACGTAGAGGCCATTAAGTCCCATTCCGTAGGCGCGCGTCTGGCTCCAATCGACGCCCGCGAACGGCTCGTTCGAATCGCCCGTTGCGCCCGGCTTCCGCACGATGTAGCCATTATTCCAGAGCCAGGTGTTCAAGTTGAACGAGCGTCTATAAGGCGCGAATCCGTGGTCCGATAGCACAAGCAGCGTTGTATTCTCATCGAGCTTGGGCAATATCTCGCCCAGCACCTGATCGATCTGCTCATAAAATCCTTCAAGCGCGCCCCCGTACTGCGCGGCGGATGCGGCGTCGTACATCGGGCTCTTAGGATCGGTCAGACGCCACATCATGTGCCCATTCAGATCGAGGCTGGAGAAGTAGAAAAAGAAGAGACCCTCGTGAAACTTCGGGAACTCGGCATCGAAGGCCCGCCGGTGCTCGGCGAGCACCGTGTGCGATTGCTCCAGATATTCCTTATCGTCCAGCACATCGGACATCCGCGCTTTCGTATCCTCCGCGATACCTTGCGTGTGATATTCGCCAATTTCTTCCGCGAGCTGGCGCGAATAACTCGATGGAGTCGAGATCGGCAGCGCGGGGTTTTCCGGATCGATATTGATGGGCGAGACGTAAAGCTGAAAACGTGGATGCGTCTGCTTGAGATAAAAGCGGAAGATGCCCTTCACGTTGCCGATCACCGGCATCAGCTCAAAGTCCACCGGCAGCCAGCCCGTCCACTCACCTTCTTTGAGCACCAATTTCTGGCCCTGTAGATCGATCCGCGCTACCGGCTCCAGCGGATCGATGTCCACGGTAAACGGCTCGGTCGAGGGGGGAGCATTCTTCAGAAAGGTGTTGTTGGGTCCAATCAGATTGGTCGTGACCCGATTGTTCTTCACTTCGACCTGCACGATCTCTCCACCCTCAACGGCGCCGACGGCCGCAGTCGCGTCATCGGTATAGAACGTGAAAGTGCCGTAGGTACCGCGCAGGTCGGGCGTTCCCATGCCAGAGAGCGTCTTGCCTTTGGCGTCAATCGGCGGGAAATTTGCCGGGATGCGGTAGACAAAATTGTGGATGTGATTCTCGTCCAGAATCTCCCAGAACGCCGCACCATGGCGCAACTGCTCGGCCGAGCCGCTTCCAAGTGGAATCACCCACTTGCCGATATTGAAGCTGTGCGCCGGACCTTCAACCTTGGATGTCGAAAAATAAGGGTCGAGCGTTTTCGGGTCGCGATGGATGAAATCGAAAATCCCATGCCCGCCGGCATTCAATCCGGTGATCAGGTTCGACCACGCCACCGGACTTTGCGGCGGAATGCTCGTGGTCAGCCGCCGGAACGAGCCCTCCTGCGCGAGCTTGGCAAAGTTCGGCATCTTGCCTTCAGCCATGAATCTGGTGAGCAAATCCGGATCGAGTCCGTCGACTCCGATGATGATCATTTTGTGCGAGTTCGCGGCCCCATGCGCACGCTCACAGGAAAGAAGAGAAAGCAGACCTGCCGCGCACAACGCGAACAGACACACGAGCCGAAAGTACTTTCTGGTTAACACGATCATTTTATTTTAGGTCAAATTCGCGCGGGCGGCAGCAAGCCGGTTGCTGGCCAATAGTGCCAGGGGATGATCTATTTTACCAGCAAAGCCCAGTCGGCTGCACGGGTAATTAACCTGAATCACCTCGACTGGCGCTTTTTAAACTATTGATTCTCGCAAGCCTTATCCTGATAATTACAGTACTCGTTAGCGTATTGTGCGAATCGTCATGAAAAGTATCCTGCTCAGAGCACTCATCATACTGGCAATTGTGTGGCTCGGCGCCTGCGGCGCTATTTACGCGGCCATGCGGCAGCCGCCGGAGGCGTTCGCCCGCGTGATGGCGCACATTCCAGGCCCGGTTGCGTTTCTGGCCTTCCCGTTTGAAACTCTGTGGATGCGGGCCCGCGCCGGCGATCTCAAGCAAGGCGATCTGGCGCCCGACTTTTCTCTGACGAAGGTCGACAAAAGCAGTTCCATTCAGCTCTCCACCCTGATCGCGAACCATCAACCCGTCGTCCTGATATTTGGAAGCTACACTTGACCGCCCTTCCGGCGAGAGGTTCCCGCCCTGAACAAGCTCTATGACCAGTATCGCGATCGGGTCCAGTTTGTGGTTGTGTACATCACGGAAGCGCACCCCAGCGACGTCTGGCAGATGCAAAGCAACATCCGGGACAGCGTGGTCTTCGCCAGCCCGAAGAGTGAAGAAGAACGAGCCCTGATCGCAGGCGCATGCGTCAGCAAGCTCGGAATCAAGCCTCCAGCCGTGCTCGATCAGTTTGGGAACGCCACAGAAAAGGCCTATACGGCGTGGCCGGACCGCCTCTACCTGATCGATGCCACCGGGCGCGTAGCCTACAAGAGCCGGCCTGGACCCTTTGGCTTCAACGCAGCCGACTTGGGCGAGGCTGTGAAGCGGGTTGTAGCCCGTTAGCGCTGGGCGCGGACATCCTCAAGCTGTGGCGATCGCCTTTGGCGAACTGCGCCCTAGCCTTTACACTTAATGTCATGATACGAAGATTCGTCGCCAGCGCCAGTCTGGCCGTTCTTGGCCTTTTTTTTGCAGCAGTTCCTGTTGCCACAGCAGCATCGAAACCCAACCTGGTGCTTATCACGCTCGATTCCGCGCGCGCCGACCGCATGGGCTTTCTTGGCGGCAAAGGCGCGGCCACTCCGAACCTCAATCATCTGGCGAAGGAGAGCATTGTTTTCGAGCATGCCTACGCGCAAGCGCCGGACACGGTTGTGTCCCATGCCACGATTCTGACTGGCTCCTATCCGCAGGGCACGGGCCTGACCGAAATTGGCGGCACACTGACAGCCTCACTCCCCTATCTACCCGATCTACTGAAGAGTCAGGGCTACAAGACTGCGGCCTTTGTCGGATCCATCGATCTCGACCCGTGGAACGGCCTTGCACAGGGATTTGGTCGCGGCTTCGAGAGCTACGACTCGGGCTTTCGCCCCGTAATCCCGGGCGATGCCAAACCTCCGATCATCGAGCGCAGCGGGGCCGAAGTCGTGGCGCACGCGATCGCGTGGTTGAACAAGAACGCGCAGGGCGGCCCGTTCTTTGTGTGGGTAAACATTAACGACCCAAGCGCCGCGCGATCGTACAATGCTGGGCTCGCCGCCTCCGACGCCGCAGTAGGCAAGCTGCTCGCGGTGCTAAAGGCGCAGAAGTTCGACGCCAACACGGCGATTGTAGTCGTCGCCGACCACGGCCAGAGTCTGGGAGCGCATGGAGAGGATACGCACGGCATTTTCCTCTACGACGAAACGATTCACGTCCCCCTCCTCATCAAGCTGCCCGAAGCAAAACCGACCGCAAAACAGGTAAGCGCCAAAGTGCGGCTCGTGGACGTCGCCCCAACCTTGCTCGAAATCGCCGACATACCTGTCCCCTCGCAAATGCAGGGGCAATCATTATTGCGGATCGCGAAATCCGGCAGCGGCTCCGACCAGCCTGTGTATTCCCGCAGCGATCTTGGGCAGCGCGGCTTTGGCTGGAGCCTGCTCGAATCCTGGCGTGTAGGAAAGTATCTTTATATTCGCGCCCCCAAACCTGAACTCTACGATATGACCGCCGACCCAGCCGCGGCCCACGACCTGGCGCAAAGTTCGAAGGCCACGCTCGACACGATGGCCGCGCAACTCGACAACTTCGATCGCCGATTCAACGGCCAGGGAGCAAAGTCATCGTCCGAGCTGAGTTCGTCGGAGATGCAGAAACTTGCATCGCTCGGATACATCGGCCTGCAAACCTCGTCAGGCGCTGCCACTACGGTCTCGGGAACGAACCCGAAAGATAAGATCGCCACGGCCAATAAAGTCATCGACGCGGCGCCCTCGCTGATTGCGCCGGCGAAAGCCGAGCACGCCGTTGCGGCGGTCACGCCGGTCGTTGCCGGCGACGGCAATCTGTATCTGGCCGAATACACACTCGGAGTAGCGCTCGCGGAAAAAGGACAATTCGCCGAAGCAGCCAAGCATCTTCACAAAGCGATTGGCCTCCAGCCCGACTCCGGCTGGGCGCATTACGAGATGGGTGCGACTCTGCTGAAGACCAGCGACTTCAAGACCGCCGCCGTGCACCTGGAGATTGCCACGAACCGACTACCAGGCTTTGCTCCCGCGCATGCGGCTTTGGCGCAGGCCTACGAGCATCTGGGGCGCGCTGAGGATGCAAAGAAAGAGCGGGCTAAGGGAAGTGGCTAAGTCCGACCAACCGTAGGATCATTGACAATAGCGGGTGTTCAGCTTGCAGGCGGTGTCGCGTTCGGCTTTGGCTTGCTTCGGCCTTTGTAATCGGTCGTATGCTGACGCGAGATTAAGGTGAACTTCGGCGGTGTCCGGGCTCAGGATCAGCGCTTTTTTGTAGGCTTCAACAGCCCCGGTAAGCTGGCCGCTTCGTCCGTAAGCGATACCCAGTGAGTTGAAAACCGAGGCATCGTTGACTCCCAAAGTCACTGCTTTTTCCAGGTGTCCGGCGCTCGCGGCAAAGTTACCTTCCTGCAATTGCAGCAGCCCCAGGTCTCGTTGCAACGGAGCGTAGTTCGGCTGAATTGCGGTAGCTTGCTCGTAGTAGGCGATGGCACGTTTGCGATCCACCCTCGATTCCAGGAACCCTAGTTCGTACAAAGCCTGATAGTTTTGCGGGTTGAGTGCAAGGGCCTTCTGAGTCCACTCCCTCGCTTCGTCGAGCTTGTCTTGAAGGGCCAAGGCCAACGCCAATCCCGTCATTGCCTCCTGAAACTCCGGGCTAAGTTCGAGACACTTTCCGAATTCGGCAGCTGCTCCCGCCCATTGCCGCTGCGCAAGGGCAGCTCGTCCCAGATAGAAGGGGACGATATACATTTTTGGGTCTTTCTCGCGGATTGAATTCAGGAGTGCCTCTCCCAAGGCAAAATCCGAGCGGTCAATGGCTGCCTGCGCTTCCAGGATTTCGTTGAACTCAGCTAGCTTCGACTTGGGATCGGCCAATCCCTCCAGCAAAGCTGTCTGGGCTACCGGCGACCGGTAGGAAAAGTAGCCAAGCGCGCGGAGCTTCTGTTGCGCTTCCGGGGTGAGCTGGGATGATTTTTCGGGCGTTTCAGCAAACGCCTCTTTCTGCAGAACAGCCTGCAGCTTTTGCTTGAGGACTACCGCCGTGGCGACCTGTAAGCCGGCCAGGTTGTTCTTCTCTTCCGGGTCTGCAACCGTATCGTAAAGCTCGGCCGTGGGCGCATCAATGAAGTGAAAACGCCCGCTCTCTATGGAGTGAAGAGGACTCCAGCCAAATGAATTAAACGGATAGAAAGTCTCGCTGTAGGCTTCCGATTCGTTTTTTCCCAAGCTGATTGGCGGCACAGCGAGTTTCGTCATCGGGTCGGACACCCCTGCCATGTGCAGGATCGTAGACGCGATGGCGGCAATCTCAACCCTGTTTGGGATGCGCCGGGGCTTCACACCCGTTTTCGCCGGAGGCTTCACGATCAATGGGACATGGAGCGTGGCGTTGTAGAGAAAAAATCCGTGCTCTTTCTCGCCGTGTTCGCCCAGCGATTCCCCGTGATCGCTGGCCGCCACGATCAGGCTCTGGTCGTAGAGCCCAGCCTGTTTCAACCACCGGATCAACCGGCCCAGTTGCTGATCCGCATACGCAATCTCCCCGTCATAGAGTCGGCCCGCATATTTACTATGGAATGGTTCTGGGGGAGCATAGGGGCTGTGCGGATCGTAAAGGTGCAACCACAAGAAGAATGGCCGATGATGCGTCGCCCGCAACCACCGCAGTGCCTGGGTGACGCTGTCCTCCGCCTTGCGCTCCATCAACCTCAGTTCGCGCTTGTTATAGGACTCCTGCGAAAAGGCATCGTCATAAAAATTAAAGCCGCGGGCGAGCCCCCAACTGTGATCGAGCGCAAAAGAACTTACCACCGCCCCCGTCGAGTAGCCATGCGCGTGAAGCGCCTGCGCGAGTGTTCGGAACCGGGCATCAAGCGGCGGACTGGTAAAATCCTGTGCTCCATCCTGGAAGGGATAGAGTCCGGTCATGATGACGGCGTGGGATGGAAAGGTCAGGGGAACCTGGACAATCGCCTGCTCAAAGACGATGCCGTCGTGAGCTAATCCATCGAGCGTAGGTGTCTCGACTCCGACGGCACCATAGCAACCAACGTGATCGGCCCGCACCGTATCCACGGTGATCAGAACGATATTGGGCAGAACCGTCCGTTTGGGTGTGTCGACTCCGAAGGAAGGCGCGACGAGAAACAGCCAGAAAAGCGTCACGCAAGGCAGATACTTCATCAAAGGCCTCAGTTCGCCCCCCCGGATTTCAAACGCTCTGCTTTTGCGCGTTCCAGTTGAGCGTCTTCTGCCTGCCCCAGCTCGACATAAACGTTGGCAAGGAACAGATGCGCCTCGACCGACTTAGGATCGATTTTGACGGCTTGCTTCAAGTATGGCAGGGCTTCGGCAGGCTTGCTCTGCATTCCGAGCAGGCGGCCCAACAGGAGATTAGCCCGAAAATGTTCAGGATCAAGCTTGGTCGTCTCCCGGAACTCTTTCATCGCTTCGGGAACATGTTTGACTCGCTCGTCCACTACCGCCAAGTAGAAGTGGAGTTGCGCGGATTCCGGAGCCTGTCGTAAAGCAGCTTCGAATTGCGGCGCCGCCTCCTCCCAATTTCCGGTTTCAACTAGAGCCCTCCCAAATGTAAAGCGGGCCAACCCGTCGTCCGGCAGTTTTTCCACGGCCGTCCGCAGATAAGGGAGGGCCTTCTCCGACTCCTTGAGGTGGACATAGGCGCGCCCGAGTTCGAGGTAAGCCAGCGCGGTGTTGGGCTCCAACTTCACCACCTGCTCAAGCTTTGGGACTGCGGCTGCGAACTCCTGCTCTTCAACCGAACTCAACGCATCGTCGAAAAGAGCCGCGATCGCTGTCTTTGACTTTGCGTCGGGTCCCCGATCCTGGCCCTCCGCGGCGGCGCCCATGTCTGTGCCAACGTATCCTAGCGCCCTGAGGCTCTCCGACTGCTCCGGGCTCAGAGCCGTCTGTTTTGTCTCGGCCCGGCTGGTTTCGCTACGGAAGTGTTCCGACTGCACCTGCAGGGTATCGGCTACTGCCCTAAAGTCGGAGGCGAGGTTATGCAGCGCGTCGGGATCGCTAGCCTGATCGTAGAGTTCGCGCACCGGGGAATCCACGTACAAGTACTTTCCGGTTCGCCAGGAACGCACCGCGCTCCAACCGAACGCGCGATGAGCATAGTCGCTTTCCGAATAAACCGAACGATTGGCGTCGGCAATCGCCTCTGGTTGCGTGGCCGGTTTCATCATGCCCGCGAGCGACTTGCCCTGCATTGCCGCCGGCACCGGAATCCCTACCTCTGTCAGGACAGTCGGCGCGACATCCACCAGACGAACCCGGCCGTCTACCCGCTTTCCCGCATATCGCTGTTTGGGTAACTTGAACAGTAGAGGCACATGGATGGTTTCGTCGTAAAGAAAGATCCCGTGATGACGTTCGCCGTGCTGGCCCAAGGCCTCCCCGTGGTCCGCCATCACTGCAATCAGCGTGTGGTCGAATAAACCCCGGCTGCGAAGAGCGGAAAACAGCTTGCCCATCTCCGAGTCGGTATAAGCGATCTCACCGTCATAGAGTTCTGACTTGAAGCGGGTTCTGTACGGTGCCGGGGGGTCGTAGGGTGCGTGAGCGTCATAGCAATGGACCCATATAAAAAACGATCCTTTCGGGTGTGCGCTCAACCAGGCCAGCGCGGAATTGACCACGGCCCCGGCCCTTCGTTCCACACTCTTGTATCGGTCTTCCCCTTTGGCCCGATTGTGAAAAGGGGCATCGTAGCTTTGGAATCCGCGGCTAAACCCTTTTGCCACTGGATTCTTGGAATCAAGGATCATGGACCCGACAAACGCCGCCGTCCGATACCCGCGATGCTTCAGGATGTCGGGAAGGTAAGGCAGATCCTCGGTCAGCGGTTGTCCCATGTAGTGCAGATGATTGAATTGCGGGTAAGTGCCGGTAAAAATGTTGGCATGGGAAGGCGTGGTGAGAGGCACCTGGGCATAGGCGCGAGAAAAAACCACGGCCTCCCTCGCCAGAGCGTCCAGGTTGGGCGTCAGGCCAAGCTTCGACCCAAGGAAACCCATTCGATCCGCACGCGTAGTATCCAGGGTAATGAGGATTACGTTCGGAGGCTGAGCCCTTGAGGAAGAGGCGCCGCTGGCGGCAGGAATGGCGGCAACGCCAAACGCCGCGAGGGCCAAAAAACACCACCGCACAAACCGCATAGTCACGCGAAAAAAGTCTAGCACAGAATCGGCGGGGATGGACAATACAGTCAAACTCTGAAGCGGACGAAACCATACCAGGAACCTTCGCCTGAGTACGGCCACAAATAAAACAGGCCGGCCTTTCGGCCGGCCTGGAAAAGTTCAGCTTTTGCTGCGTCTAGAAATCAAACCGCAGCGCTAGCTGCGTAATACGGTGTCCACCTGTATCACCGAGCGTGTAGGTCGAATTGCCGAACGTCCCGCTTGCCTGGTTCGTACCCGGGACGCCGAAATTCGGGTGGTTGAACAGGTCAAAGAAGTTGGCCTGGAAAGTAAAGGCCGTACCCTCCGTGACCTTGAACTTCTTCGAGACGTTGAAGTCCACGTTCACGAAGCCAGGCCCCACCAGGCTGTTGCGGCCGATTGGCGGATCACACCACAGACCACCATTCACCGAAGCCGGGCAGGTATACCGCGTCCAGTCCGAGGTATTGAAGTAGCCATCCCAAGGGTGGCCGTTGATGATCGTATCCTTGGGGGACACGGTCGGAACGATGCGATCGGTACGGTAACCATCCTTGTTCAGATCGTACGAACTGCTGCTGCTGTACGGCGAAACCGGATGTCCAGTCTGCCGGCTGATGATGCTATTGACACCCCAGCCGCCGAGGTACCTGTTCTGTTTCAAGAACGGCAGTTCGTAGCTGACAGTGCCCACGAAACGCTGGTTCAGATTGAAGTCTGCCGGGCCGTAATCGTTCTTGTGGTTTTCGTTGTCGGTTGGACGAGCGGCCGCCCGGTTGTTAAACAGGTCGCTAATCGTGTCCAGTGCTTTGGAATACGTGTAGTTGGCGGTAATGCCCAGCCCGTTAGCGTAATTCTTCCGGACAGTGAGCTGCAGCGCATGATAATTGGAGCCATACCCATTGCTGCGGAAGTTATCTGCTCCAACATGGGAATTCGGCCGGATGGTTGAATCACCGGGCACGACCCGTCCGTTGAACGTGTTGATGTCGCTCAGGCCAATCAGCTTGTGGCCGAATGTGCCCACGTACTCGGGTTCGAACACGTAGCCTCTCATGAACTCCCACTGCGCGCCGAAGTGAACCTGCTCGTAGTAGGGGGTAACGATGTTCTGGTCCATGTGGCGTGGGTTCGGCACTGGCGCGAGCGCTCCCGAACTATTGAATAGGGCCCGGGCCGCAGCGGTAAACGGATAGGCAAACACTCCCGGCGTGGCAATAGGACCTACCGCGTAAATTCTGTTATCCGAGAAGTACGGCGGGTTAAACCGGATGTTCTCGAACACGTTGTTGTAGATGCGGTCATACATGACGCCGGCCCCGGCCCGCACGACCACCTTCTGGTTTCCAAAAACATCCCACGCAAAACCGGCGCGTGGACCGAAGTTGTTCGTGTCTTTGTTCCAGATGCTGTTGTCCCGGACCTGGAACGAACCGGTCGACACGGTCGCGAAGAACGGGCTGTCGATCGGGAAGAAGGGGTTGGTGGACGCGGTCTGGATTGGAGTTACCGGGACACCGAAGTAAAAATTGGAGTCCACACCACTCTTGTAGTTGTGGGGCGGTCCAAAATACTCCCAGCGCAGCCCGAGGTTCAGGGTCAACCGGGAATTGATGCGCCAGTCATCCTGAATGAAGGATGCAAATTCGTTCGCCCGGAAGCCGCGGTAGGGATCCGGCAGACCGCTGGTCGCAGTGTTAACGGAAGCTGTCATATAGTAAGCTCCGCCATAGGCGCCGTGCCCCCCCGTGATGATGCCCTCGGCAGTGTCACTGAATGCCAGATCGGTCAGGTCGTCTTCAATTCCCCACGGCAGAACCGTTCCATACGTGTCGAGGAAGAAGGACGAACCGTTGCGCGTGCGCCGGTACTCCGCGCCGAATTTGAAGCTGTGCTTGCCCTGTTGCAGAGACACGGTGTCGAAATACTGGAACTGGGTCTCAGTGAAGAACTGCGGCAAGCCGGCGTAGTAACCCAAATCCACACTTACGTCGGCGAGCGCCGTGTAGTAGCCCGTCGCCCCGAGCGGGGCCGGGAAGTCATTCCGATGCCGCAGGTACCCAAGCCTGAAGGTGTTCAGCAGGGTCGGGGTAAAGGTATGGTTCCAGGTAATGCCAAAGTTCTGGCCTTTCCCAATAACAAGTGCGTCCGGTCCAATCAAATTGTTGCCGTCGGTGTATTTCTGGACGGCAGAAACCTGCTGAAGCAGGTAAATGAAGTTGATCGCGTCCTTCTCGCTGAAGCGGTGATCGAATTTAGCGGTCGCGCGCTCCTCGTTTTGCGAAGTCGGAGTGGGGATCGAAAGGGTACCGTATACGGGCACGGGGTAGGTAAGCCCCGCAGTCCAAAAACCGCGGGCGGTGTTTGTCAAGTTCTGGGTGGCCACCGGGTAGTTTTCACCCGGCAAAGCCCGAATGGCGCTGAACGTAGATCCCAGCGTGGCCGACGAACTTCCCGGCTGACTAAACTGGCCAGGGCATGTGAGCCCGGTGTACACCACGCAAATCCCACCCGGATCCGACTCGGCCCAACTGGCGAGCCCGCCGGTGTTTACAAAATCCAGAAACTGCTGAGTCGTTGCGTCAACGACCGATGAGGGCGACGTCTGCCGCACGCGGTGAATTTCCGCGCTGCCGTAAAAGAACGTCCGGTCCTTGATAATGGGACCGCCGATGGAACCGCCAAACTGGTTACGCACCAGGCGATCTTTGACGTTAGAGAGGTTGGAAAAGAAATCGTTCGCCGCCAGGGCCTGAATGCGGTTGTACTCAAACGCCGAACCATGCCACTTATTTGTGCCGCTCTTCAACACGGTGTCAGTGATGAAACCGCCGCCCTTGCCGTATTCCGCCGAGAAACTGTTGGTGACGACGCGATACTCCTGAATGGCGTCCGGCGAAATACTGGTGGACGCGCCGCCCTTGTCAAAGAGGGAAAGCTGCCCACGGCCGGCCTGCCCCTGTTCGTTGTTGTCCATGCCTTCCACAAGGTAGCTGCCCGCTCCGCCGCGCGTGCCGTTTACGGACGCTCCACGGTTGTTACCAGTGTCGTCCTGGGGAACGGCGCCCGCTACCAGTTCGATGAATGAGTTCTGGTTGCGAACTTCCAAAGGCATGTTCTGCCAAATGTTGCGGTCGACCAGTTGCGAAAGCGAGGAGTCGGTGGTTTGCACCGTTTCGGCTCCGGCTTCCACCGTGACCTGCTCGGTCGCGGTACCGACCTCCAGCTTTATGTCGCGCGAGAAGATCGTGCCCACGCTAACGACGATCCCCTGCACCTTTGCGGATTTGAAGCCTTTCGGCGAAACCTGAACGGTGTAGGTGCCTACGATCGGCAGTTCGGGGAAGCGATACACACCCGCCGAACCTGTCGTGGTCGTGCGTTTCTCGCCCGTGGCGCTATTGGTGAGCGTAACCGTCACGCCCGACACCACGGCGCCCGTTGGGTCTGTTACAACACCGGAAATTTCTCCCGTACCTTGCGCGAAGGCCGTTCCTGCTAAGGCAAGAACCACCAGTGCAAGAAGGATACGAATCGCTATACAACGGAATCCTGATTCCATTGATCTCTCCTTGTAATTCTTGGGAAAATCGAAAGTTTTCATCTAAAGTCGCTATTCTTGAACCACAAACCACACTGCAAAACTTGAAAATGACGGGAACAGAGGTGCAATCAATCCTCCAAAACATGACCAAATTAAGTGTTGTAATATCATCATGTTAGATAAGACATTCCGCCACACCATACGGTTTATTGGATCATTGACACCGGCTGTTATATGGAAAGCTGTATATTTTTACAACAACATCGGCTTGGGGTGCATTGCGCGATGAACAAAACGATCACCGATAGTACTGATCTGGCCCGCGGGATCGAGCTCTTCAACCGCGCTCACTTTTTCGACGCGCACGAGGCGCTCGAAGACGTTTGGCGGCCCTTGCCTCGGGGAAGCTCACGGCGCCGGCATCTTCAGGGTCTGGTTCAGATGGCGGTCGCCTTTCATCATGAGTCGCGCGACAACTTTATTGGCGCGCGATCGGTTCTTGACCGGGCCTGCCGCAATCTCGTTGGCGCCGAGGACTCGTTTCCGCAATTCGATTTTGCGCGCTTGCGTGCTCTGCTTGCGGACTGGCAACGGCACCTTGCCGGCGCAGATTCTCCGCGCAAGGGCTCGCGGCCCACGCTTCCCTGCCTCACGCTGCGCGAGCGCGCAATTCGCCGGTCCCCTGCTAAAATTTCGAAGAAGTGAAACCCACGTCTTCAATAACTGCTTCAAGCGCTGCCCTGGCCGCTGCGCCTGCATCCGTTCCGCTTCTCGACTTGCGACGGCAATACGAAACGATTCGCGAGGACGTGCTTGCTGCTATTACCCGCGTGTGCGATTCGCAGGGATTCATTCTCGGGCCCGAGGTCGAGGCGCTTGAGCGCGAAATCGCAGCCCTTACGGGCGCCGCTGCCGCTGTGGGCTGCGCGTCGGGCACGGAGGCGCTCTGGCTGGCGCTCGTCGCCGCTGGAGTCAAGCCTGGCGATTCGGTCATTACTACGGCGTTCAGTTTCTTCGCCTCGGCGAGCGCGATTGTTCGGGCCGGCGCTACGCCTGCCTTTGTGGACGTCGATCCCGGCACGCTGAACCTCGACGCTGCTCTGGTTCGAAAACAAATCGTCGCCCAGCGATCCAAAAATCTACGCGCCATTCTTCCCGTTCATCTTTATGGCCAGTGTGCCGACATGGACGCATTCAATCAGCTCGGCGAAGAGTTCGATCTTGCGATTATCGAAGATGCTGCCCAGGCCATCGGCGCCGAGTGGCGCGGCCGCGGCGCGGGATCGCTCGGCGTGACCGCCGCGTTCAGTTTCTATCCCACCAAAAACCTCAGCGCTTACGGAGACGCGGGCATCGTTACGACCACCGTTCCCGAAATGGCGGAGCACATGCGACGCCTGCGTAATCATGGCAGTCCGCAGCGTTACTATCACGAGGAGTTTGGCTGGAACGGACGCATGGATGCGATTCAGGCTGCCGTCCTGCGCGTGAAGTTTGTTCACCTCGCCGATTGGAATCGAAGCCGTCAGCGGCACGCCGCCAGCTACGATCGCTCGTTTGCGGAAGTGGGATTGACTTCATCGCCGCTGAACGCGGACTCACCTGTTCGTTTGCTGACAAGAAGTCCAGAAGCTACGCATGTTTTCCATCAGTACGTCATTCGCGTATACGCGGCGCGATGAATTGCGGGCGTTTCTGAGCGAGCGCAAGATCGGTTCGGAGGTTTACTATCCGTTGCCGCTGCATCTTCAGCCGGCGTTTTCCTACCTCGGATTGCGAGACGGGGATTTGCCCGTGGCCGAACAGGCGGCGCGCGATGTGCTTGCGCTTCCGATGTTCGCCGAGTTGACCGAGGCTGAGATTCGGCGGGTGGTCGAGGCGATCGCGGAGTTCTATTCCTAGCGTATTCCAGCAACCGCAATCCTCGACTTCGCCACAGAGACACAGAGAAAAGTTCTCCATCGGCAGAATCGGCACACGTGCCGTCATCGCTCGCGGCGCTTTTTCGCGTGAGCTTTGGGCGGCTCTTTGCGGAGTTTGGCGGGCTCTTCATTTGGGGCCAGGACTCGACGCACAATTGGGGTATTCAATTTGTACTTTCGCTCGCTGATCGTGCCGTCTTCGTCGAGCGCTCGAACTGTAAACACCGGCAGCACGCCTTCTTTCCCGAAATCTTCTTTTGTAACCGTCACCGGCAACACGCCTTCGATGCGCTCGCGATAGGCGGTCTCGTAGCGATGGCGCCGTGTGTTCCAGGTAAAAACGCGAAATTGATTGAAGTCGAAGGGCAGGCCGTCTTTCGGTTCGGTGAGGACCATCAGGTATTGCGGTACTTTCTTGTCTACATCCTGGTCTCGATCTTCAACTTGGTTCAGCACGAAGAACGCCACTATACGCTGGCCCTCGGCGTATTGGGCTACGTCGAGCGGAACATCCATGTCGACCATGCGCGCCAGCACCCAGCCAACGCGCCCATGGCTGTCGCGCACCAGATACCAGTCTTCGATCACCGGAGGCGGACCGATCGGTCGAGGCGTTGCTGGAGCCGGTAGCGATTCGGCTTGCTCTGCGGCCTCTTCGTTCGGCTTCTCACCGCCCCTGTCACCCGTCTTAGAACTCTTCCCGCCTCTTTGCGCAGGCTGTTTTTGTATCGGCCTTGCCAGACGGGCTGACGCTGCCGGCGAGCCGTTCTTATCAGCCGTGCCTCGTTTCAGAATCGACAGCTTTTCGCCGGACGCGATCTGATAAAGATGTTCGGTCTCGCGCCCCGGCTCGACGTGCAGGTTCGTGTCATTGCGAGTGACTCCAGTCGCCTGCACGGGGTCGTTCGCGTTTTCCGCAGTCAGCTTCTGCAACTGATCGAACACCTGCTGGCTGACAAGGTATCGCTGCTCCATCCATCCCGTCTGCCCGGTCGCGGTGCGCACCTTTACGAAATGCCGGTCGTGATCGAGCACCTCGACGCGGTCGCCGTTCTTCACCAATCCGGTTTTCTCGTAGGCGACTGCCACGCGATCGCGCAGATTCACCTGCAGGCCCGAGACATAGGCGGTCTCGAGCACGCGGCCGCCGCTGTGCTTGCAGGCGGAGAACGTCAGCACGAGCAGGAGGGCGAAGACCGTGAGACGCAGCCTGGATGGGAGGGAAGGTATCACCGGGCTCAACACGTCCACATAGCGCGTGGGAGGGACAACCGTATCACCGGGCTTCATTTGAAGACGGAGCACCGTCGGCGGGACCCTGTCGCTTTTTTGCGTTCATCATCATTAAAGGCATTCTGTCACTTCGGAAGAGGATGAACCGGAGGGCCCCCGGAGTTCACACTCCAGCTAGTTCACGTTTATGCTCGCCGTTTGTGTCAAAGTCGTACCCGGATACGTCACGGTAATCGTGTATGTACCGGTCGGCGTCGTCTGGGCCTGCACAGTGCACAGCGCCGGAGAGGAGGTATTGTCGCACGTAACGCTACCCGTCGTCGCGGTTGGGGTAACATTCCAAACCGCCACTGTCGTGACATCAACTGTCGTGCCATTGGAGGTGACGGTAGCGTAGTAATCCTGGCTCCCACCACTTTGGCCCTTAACGCTCCACGTTGCGGCGGGGCAGGTTCCGGTATTGAACACTCCGCTGCATATCTGAAGATTGCTTACATTGCCAAGGTACGCCGTAGCAGTCGCTGTCGCGCTGAGACCTTGGGCGGCAGCGGTAATAGTGGCCGTCCCGCCCGATCCCTCCCCGGTGATCACGCCGGTATCTGGATCGATTAACACGTTTGCTGGCGTGTCGCTGGTCCACGCAACCCCGCTTTTAATCTGTGATCTCGTGTTATCGCTGTACGTCGCCCACGCCTGCAAAGTGAACGTTGAACCGACTTGAACTTGTGGACTTGGCGGCTGGATCGTAATTGTACTGATGGTCGGGGGCTGGAAGAACCCATTGCACCCGGCGCCAAAGGCCGCTACCAGCAGCACGGTGAAAGCAATGGTCAACGGCAGTTTCTTCCCGGCCAACTTGCGCTCAGTCGCCATAATGTATCGCCTCAGATACCCGTGATTTTAGCAGAACGCCGGGCCTGAGCCCGATCGCCGGTAGTGCATGATCGGAGTCGGCCAGCGCAAAAAGCGCAGACCAATCTCGTTCACACCGAGCGCTTTCAGGGAAGGAACGTCGCAAGAGGCGGAACTTGCGGAGACAAATTCCGGTAGAATCAGGTTATGTCCGACCGCACATTCTCCCTCGACGAAGCGCAGAATCTGCTGCCTATTCTGGAGTCGCTGCTCAAACAATCGATCAACGGCAAGAAGTTCGTGGAAGAGGTGGACGCGGAGTTCCAGGAGACGGCGCACCGCGTCTTCCTGAATGGAGGCACGCGGCTGGATGTCGTGCACCTTGCGGGGCGCAAGGCTGAGCGGGAGAAGACGATTCGCCGGGTGAAAGATGCGCTGGCGGAAATCGATGCGATCGGCGTGCAGGTGAAAGACCTGGACATCGGGCTGCTCGATTTTCCCTGCAAGGTCGAAGGCGAAATCGTATTGCTGTGCTGGAAGCTGGGCGAGAGCGGGATCACGCACTGGCACACCACGAGCGAGGGCTTTGCGAGCCGCAAGCCGATCGATGACCGCATTTCGCGGGCGGGGAAAAAGCGGGCGCAGTAATCGCGTGCCGCGCACGGCTCGGAGCCTGGTCGTACCGCCGGGGTTAAGATCTGTCCGATAAGAAATGTCCCGATACGAAATATTCTGATACGAAACCGACTTTCCCCTAACCTTCAGAATGCCTGTCTCAATCCCCGATCAGCGGACTCCGCGCGACGTTTACGTCTTCGGCGTCACCTCGTTCCTGAACGACACCGCTTCAGAGATGGCGTACTGGATTCTGCCGGCTTTCATCGCATCGCTCGGCGCGGGGCCGGCCAAGCTCGGGATTATCGAGGGCCTCGCCGAAAGCGTCGCATCGTTCGCCAAGCTTTTCTCGGGATACCTTGCCGACCACGTTGCGCGGCGGAAGCCGATCGTGGTCGGCGGATATTTCGTCGCCAACGCCGTAAAGCCCCTGCTTGCTCTGGTTTCGTCCTGGTGGCAGATTCTTGGGATTCGCTTCGCCGACCGCTTCGCCAAAGGGATACGCGGCACCGCGCGCGACGTGATGGTCGCCGACTCGGTCGATAAGGCAAACATCGGCTCGGCGTATGGATTGATTCAGGCGATGGATTCCGCCGGGGCCATCGCGGGCCCGTTGCTGGCGCTCGCCCTCATCGGCCGCTTCGGTATGCGTGGCGTGTTCGCCTGGGCGGCGGTCCCCGGCGCGCTTTGCATTCTGGTGGCGTGGATCGGAATTCACGAGATTCGGCGGGGCGCTTCTCAGTTCCCGGTTCCCAGTTCCCAGACTTCAGTTGCCAGTTCCCATTTGCCGGTCGCCAGTTCTCAGGCCGCCAGCCAGGCGCCTGCGGAACTGGCTCCAGTTGGGCGTTCGCGCATTCGCCTGCCCTTCGGTTATTACTATGTGCTGGCGGTGGTCACTTTGTTTTCGCTCGGCAATTCGAGCGACATGTTTCTCGTATTGCGGGCCGGTGACGTTGGGATTCCAGCCTCGCACTCGCCACTGCTGGGGCTGGTGTTCAACGTGACATTTACTTTTGCTTCCTGGCCGGCCGGCAAATTCAGCGACCGCTTTTCGCGTTCGACGATTGCGGCAGCGGGCTACGGAGTTTTCGCGGTTGTGTACCTCGTATTTGCGCTCGCCCCTTCGCGGCGCGCGATCTGGATGACGATGGCCTTTTACGGTTTGTTTTACGCGCTCACTAATCCCGTGCTCAAGGCGCTGGTGGTGGAGAGCGTGGGAAGCGAGGTTCGCGGGCGGGCGCTCGGAATTTACTTCTTCGTCACCAGCGTCACTACCCTGCTCTCGAGCGTGATCACGGGGTCGTTGTGGAAAATTTATGGCGCGGCGGTGCCTTTTTACCTGTCGGCGGAAATTGCGGCAGTGTCGGCCCTGGCGCTGCTGGCACACCGTTCACCGGCAAGAAATTAAACGACTCGTAGAGACGGGGCCTGCCCCGTCTCGGCGTCCCCATCGAAACTTGCGGTCTATGCAAAATGAGAAGTCGGTGTGCTGTTTCAGACAAGGCAGTCCATGTCTCTACGCGGAACTCAGCGGGCGCTCACGTCCGCGCATCCAGACGTGCGCCGCCAGCAGGAACACTAATCCCGCCGTGCTGTCGAGCACCACATCGTGCAACGTGCCGGTTCGCGAGGGAATAAAGCTTTGATGCCACTCGTCCATTGAGGCGACAAAGACTGTGCCGAGCCAGGCTAAGACCGCTGTGCGGCCGTAGGTGACAAGGCCGACAGTTGAACGTCCGAACGCGGCGCGGGCTCGCGCTAGCGTGCGTCGCCATCCCCGCAGCAGAAGGAGGCTCAGGATACCGTATCCCACTACGTGTCCGGTCTTGCGCATAATAAAGTTCAGGACCAGAACATCGTGCAAATTGACGTTGGGGTAGAGGCGCGAGATCAGTTTGTACAACAGGTCGCCGGTGTTGTTGGAGGAAAGCGCGTCCGTGGATTCAACGGTGATAATGCCGATCCAGACGAACGCCGGCCACCACGCGCGCAGAAAAGTTGAAAGAGACAAGTCGGGCTTGGCCATTACTCGACCGCGTAATTCGGGGCTTCGCGCGTGATCATCACGTCATGGACGTGGCTCTCGCGCAGCCCGGCGGCGCTGATGCGGACGAAGCGGGCGCGCTGCTGGAGGTCGGCGATCGTTTCGCATCCGCAGTAGCCCATACCCGATTTCAGGCCGCCGACCATTTGATAGACGATGAGCGAAACAGATCCGCGATAGGGCACGCGGCCTTCGATGCCCTCGGGCACAAGCTTGCCGAGGCGGTTTGATTCTTCTCCAAGGACCGGCGCTGCCGTTGAGGAGTCGCCGTCGGAATTCTGGAAATAGCGTTCGCTCGAACCTTGCGCCATCGCTCCCAGCGATCCCATGCCGCGGTAGGACTTGAAGGTGCGGCCCTGATAGAGGATCAACTCGCCGGGGCTCTCGTCGGTTCCGGCGAACATGGAGCCGATCATGACCGCTGACGCACCGGCGGCGATTCCCTTCACGATGTCGCCGGAGTACTTGATGCCGCCGTCGGCGATGATGGGAACGCCTGCGTCGCGCGCGGCACGGGAGGATTCGGCAATGGCCGTGATTTGCGGAACGCCTACGCCGGTGACAATGCGCGTGGTGCAGATTGAGCCGGGGCCGATGCCGACTTTAATGCCGTCGACTCCGGCTTTGATCAGATCGCATGCACCGTCGAAGGTTGCGACATTACCAGCGAGGAGATCGACGTTGGGAAGCGCGGCCTTCACTTTACGGACGGCTTCGAGCACCAGCGACGAGTGGCCGTGCGCGCTGTCGATGGCGAGCACGTCGACTTTATTTTTCGCCAATTCCTGCGCACGTTCGAGGAAGTCGCCGGTCGCGCCGATGGCCGCGCCTACGCGCAGGCGCCCTTTATCGTCTTTAGCGGCGCCGGGGTACTTCAGTTTTTTCTGGATGTCCTTGACCGTGATCAGGCCCTTAAGGTTGTACTTGTCGTCCACGACCAATAGTTTTTCCACGCGGTGCTCGTGCAGAATTTCTTCCGCTTGCTCGAGCGTGGTGCCGACCGGAACGGTGATGAGGTTGTCCTTGGTCATCACCTTGCTGATGGGGACGTCGAAGCGGGTCTCAAAGCGCAGGTCGCGGTTGGTCAGGATGCCGACCAGTTTGCCGTCCTTTAGCGTGATCGGAACGCCGGAAATTTTGTACTTCTTCATCACCTCGAGCGCGTCGGAAACTTTGGCGTCCGGCGACATGGTCACCGGATCGACGATCATCCCGCTTTCCGACCGTTTTACTTTGTCAACCTCATTGGCCTGCTGCTCGACCGTCAAATTGCGATGGATGATGCCGAGTCCGCCTTGCTGCGCGAGTGCGATCGCCATGTGCGACTCGGTGACGGTATCCATGGCGGCGCTGATGATGGGGATATTGAGATGAATATTGCGCGAGATCTGCGTTTGCGTGTTGGTGCCGGTGGGCACAACTTCAGAGCGCGAGGGAACGAGGAGAACGTCGTCGAAAGTTAGGGCTTCTGGAACCGGGAAATGAATCATAAGATTGCGGGAATAAACTTCTATTGTAGGGAGCACCGCGCGATGAGGCAAATCTGTTTCGCGGAGTCGACGGATTAGGCCAGGCTGCGCGCAGGCGGGCGGAAGAAGCGTGGCCAGCTTACCCTGGCTGGTTTGCCAAAAGCGCGGGGAACGGAGTACATTCGCGATAATCCGACGATCTGAACGGCCCGGGTTTCCGAAGGATGTCCAAGGATGTCCAAGGATGTCCAATGACCGGCGGTTCTGAAAAACACATTTCCTGAGATACGTGGAGGAGTTATGTCGCGCGGTCCAGCTTTGCGATGCCTGATCGCTCTCAGCCTGATTTTTAACCTGCTGCCCGGCCCGGCGTTGCTGAGCGCACAGCAGGCTCCGACCGATGTGCCAAATATCACGATCCGGGCGAATACGCGCCTGGTGACGGTGGACGTTGTGGTCACCGACAAGAAGGGCCAGCCAATTACCGGATTGAAGCCGGAAGACTTTACGCTGGAAGAGAACGGAAAGAAGCAAAAGATAGCCGTATTTACGGCGCCGGGCGCCCCCAATGCGAACGCAGGCGAGCAGGCTTCGGCGCCGGCGGGCGTTCTTTCAAACCATCCCGAGGATGTAGGGCCGAAGGTGGGCGTGACCACGGTTTTGCTTCTGGATGCGACGAATTCGCCGTTCAAGGATCAGGCTTATGCGCGGTCGCAGATGTTGAAGTACGTGGTCGAGCAGGGGAAGACCGGCCACACGATGGCTGTGCTGACGCTGACGGACCGGTTGCGCGTGCTACAGCAATTTACCAGCGATCCGCAGGTGCTGATGACCGCCATCGAGAAGTTGCGGCCGGAAGAGCAGATACTCCTGCCCGGCGCACCGGTTCCGGAATCGCACGGCATTGCAAGTAGCGGTCTGGGGAGGAACGGGGGCGCGCTCAATTTGTCGGTTGCGAACGCTCAGGCCGCCGCCCAGGGGTTCGCGGACATGCAGGTCGGCTACAACCTGGAACGGCGCACGCAGATCACGATTGAAGCCATGCTGTCGTTGTCGAGAATTCTGGGTGGACTGCCCGGCCGTAAGAACGTGGTCTGGCTGACTTCGTCGCTACCGTTCGATCTTATTCCCGAGGACCGGAATGTGAGCGACGAGGAGTTGATGGCCGACCTGCCGGGACAAGGGCGGCAGCGCACGGTAGGGACAAATGCGGCGGGGGCCTATGCGTCCGAAGCACGGCAATTGCATGGAGGAGAGATAAAAGAGGCGGAAGCGGAACTGGCGAGCGCGAACATCGCGATTTATCCGGTCGATCTTACGGGCCTGATGAGCGGCATGGAGAGTTCGGCGGGCCGGGGCGGATCGGTTTATGACGACACGGCGATGAGCGACCGTGCGGGCTCGATGATGTCGGCGCAGCAGGCGAACCAGGGCACGATGGAAGAGGTGGCGGCGCAGACGGGCGGAAAGGCGTACAAGAACCAGAACGATATCAAGGATGGAATTTCGCTCGCCGTGGCCGACGAAAAAGCCTCCTACACGCTCGGGTACTATCCCGAGAACAAGAAGTGGGACGGGAAATTCCGCAGCCTGAAAGTGAAGCTTGACCGTGGCGACACGGTGGTGCGCTATCGCAAGGGGTTCTTTGCGCTGGATCCGGGGCTGGACAAGAAGGCGAATTTTGAACCCGATGTCGCGGCGGCGCTGGAGTTTGGAGCGCCCGCCACACAGGTTTCCTTCTGGGCGCAAGCCAAGAAAACCGATCCCGGGAAGGTGCGGGTTGTTTTTCTGGTCGATGCGCATACTGTGAGTGCAGAGGAAGCGGGCAGCAATAAGCGAATCAACGTGAATTTTTATGCCGCCATGTACGATGGGAGCGGAAAGAACCTTGTGACCCGGAGTATTAAGGTGGATAAGGCATTCGATGCAGCAACCTACCAGCAGATACTGGCGAAGGGCATGATGGTTCCGCTGGATATGGAACTACCGGCCGGGACGAAAGAGGTGCGGCTGGCGGTGTTGGATAACCGCACCGGGTATATCGGGACAGCCCTGGGTCCAGTGGAGTAGTTCGCTTTTTGTTGCCGAGTGCAACAAAAAGGTGCTTCGCATTTATCAAATAAGAATGGCGTCCACGAAGGACGCCATTTTTATTTCTTGAATCGGAAGGCTGCGGCTTATTTGTTGCCCTCGCCGGCTTCGGGTTTGCCTTCGGCCTCGCTAGCGGCCATATCCTTCTGTGCCTGCGCCTGCTGGTCCGCCGCTTCCATCGCCTTGCGGTTTTCTTCGGCGCGCTTGGCGCGGATTTCGGCGCGCTTCTGGCGCTTCTCGTCGAGCACCTGCTCGCTCCCGAGCAGTTCGATGAAGGCCTTTTCGGCGCCATCGCCCTTGCGCCACACCGTGCGCACGATGCGCAGATACCCGCCATTGCGGTCGCCAAAGCGCGGAGCAACGGTGTCGAAAAGCTTGTGGACGGCTTCGTCGGTCATCAGGTAAGAAGCGGCCTGACGGCGCGCCGCCAGGTCTCCCTTTTTGCCGAGGGTGATCATCTTTTCGACCAGCGGACGCACGGCTTTCGCCTTGATGGCCGTGGTTTCGATGCGCTCTTCCATGATCAGCGAGGTGACCATGTTGCGGAAGAGCGAGCGGCGATGGCTGGTCGTGCGGCCTAGTTTGTATCCTGCAACTTTGTGACGCATTGTCTTGACCCCAATTGCCAGTGGCCAGTTGCCAGTGGCTGTCAAATCTATTTGCCAGCGGCTCGAGGTCAGGTTTTACTGGCAACTGACCACTGGCCGCTGGCAACTATTTCTACAGATCGTTGTCGCCATACATCGAGGCAGGCAGGATCTGGTTCGAAGTCGGTCCGGGAACGGCGTTGCCGTGCTCGTCGATCTTCATGCCCAGGCTCAGGCCCATCGATGACAGAATTTCCTTAATTTCGTTCAGCGACTTGCGGCCGAAGTTTTTCGTCTTCAGCATTTCGGCTTCGGTCTTTTGCACCAACTCGCCGATGGTCTGAATGTTCGCGTTCTTCAGGCAGTTGTAGCTCCGGACCGAAAGTTCGAGTTCCTCGACCGAACGGTTGAGGTTCTCGTTTTTGATCTCAGGCCGGCGCTCTTCGCTCGAGGCCGCCGTTTCAATCTCTTCCTCGAAGTTGATGAAGATATTCATGTGATCCTTCACCAGCTTCGCGGCCAGTCCGAGCGCGTCACCCGGAGTGATCGAGCCGTTGGTCCAGACTTCGAGCGTCAGCTTGTCGTAATCGGTGATCTGGCCGAGACGCGCCGCTTCAACGGTGTAATTGCACTTGCGCACCGGCGAGTGGACCGAGTCAATCGGAATAAATCCGATACCGAGATCGTCTTCGAAATTCTTGTCGGCGGAGACGTAGCCGCGGCCGCGCTTGAGGCGCATTTCCATGTCGAGCTTGCCGCCTTCGCTGACGGTCGCGATGTAGATTTCTTTATCCAGGACTTCCACATCGGCGTCGGCCTCGATCATGGCGCTGGTGACAACTCCAGGCTGATCGGCGCGCAGGTAGATGGCTTTCGGGCCATCGCCCGCCAGCTTGAACGGAACCTGCTTCATGTTCAGGATGATGTCGGTCGCGTCTTCGACAACGCCGGGGATGGATTGGAACTCGTGCAGTACGCCTTCGATTTTTACGGCGGTGACGGCTGCGCCTTCGATCGAACTCAGCATCACCCGCCGAAGAGCGTTGCCGATGGTCGTACCGAAGCCGCGCTCAAAGGGCTGCGCCCAGAACATTCCATACTTGTCGGTTAATGAGCCGGCATCGCTCGCCAGCCGTTTCGGTTTTTGAAAACCTCTCCAAAGCATTTGTTTCTCCTCTCGGCCATGTGGCTCGATCTTGCTCGCTGAGCGGCCCGGCTCAGGTCAAAGCGAAGAAAGGCTGATCTGGCACGAAAAATGGACCAGTCGTCAGTCGTCAGAACCAAGCAACTGTCCGGACGACGGATGACCCTCGACTACTTACTGTACAACTCTACAATCAGCTGCTCGTTGACCGGCAACTGAATATCTTCGCGCTTCGGCAGCGCTTGCACGCGGCCTTTGTAGTTGTCGCGGTCAACTTCGAGCCACATCGGCGCGGGCTGATGGCTGGCGAAGTCTTTTGCGATTTCGAGAATCGGAATCTTCTTGCTGTTCTCGCGAATTGCGATCTCTTCGCCTACGCTGACTTCGTAAGAAGGAATATTGACCTTCTTCCCATTGACCTGCACGTGCCCGTGACGCACTAACTGGCGCGCCTGGCGCCGCGAGATGCCGAAGCCGAGCCGATAGACCACGTTGTCGAGGCGCCGTTCGAGCTGTTCGAGCAGCTTTGCGCCGGTCACGCCCTTCGACCTGGCCGCATTCTCAAAGTAATTGCGGAACTGGCCTTCCTGCGTGAAGTAGATGCGCTTGGCCTTCTGCTTTTCGCGCAACTGAAGACCGTAGCCTACGACTTTGGTCTTCTTGTCTTTCCCGTGCTGTCCGGGGGCAAAATTGCGCTTTTCAATTGGACATTTGTCGCTGAAGCACTTCGTGCCTTTCAGGAAGAGCTTGATGCCTTCCCGGCGACAGAGACGACACACTGCATCGGTATAACGTGCCAAGTTGTTCTCCTTTTAGATGACCGGTTTACAGGTTTCGATTCCGACGGCTTGCGCTCGCGGAATACCTTGGCTAACCCTTCATCCCGGACGAAATCAGTCGTTAGTCTTCGGTCGTCAGTCGTTGGGTCTTAGTCGCCTGCGGTGAGGTTTTGCCTAGCGACCAACGACTGACGACTAACGACGGTTCTTACACTCTTCTGCGTTTCGGCGGCCTACAGCCGTTATGCGGAATCGGCGTCGTGTCTTTGATCGAACGCACTTCGATTCCAGCGGCGGCTAACGCGCGCACGGCCGACTCGCGGCCCGATCCCGGACCGCTTACGCGAACGTCAACGCTGCGGACTCCATGATCGCGCGCCATGTTGGCGGCGTTCATCGCCGCCTGCTGCGCGGCAAAGGGCGTGCCCTTACGCGATCCGCGGAAGCCGAGCGAGCCCGAACTCTTCCACGACAGCACGTTGCCAGTCATGTCCGTGATCGTGACGATCGTGTTGTTGAAAGAGGCCTGCACGTGCACGAGTCCGTGGGGAACGTGCTTGCGCTCTTTCTTCTTGAACTTCTTGGTCTTGCCTTTTTTCTCGGGAGCGGCTGCTGCGCCGCCCGCTGCTGCTGGTTTTGCCATTTCTGAGTTCTCAGTTCTCAGTTGTCAGTTCTCAGCAAACCTCCAGCTCTCGGCGTAACCTGAGAACTAACAACTGACGACCGACAACGATTTCTATGTCTTTGCCGCCGACTTCTTCTTCTGCGCGACCGTTCCCTTGCGCGGACCTTTACGGGTGCGGGCATTGGTGTGCGTGCGCTGTCCGCGAACCGGCAGGTTGCGGCGATGACGGAATCCGCGATACGAGCCGATTTCGATGAGACGCTTGATGTTCATCGAAACGTCTTTGCGCAGATCGCCCTCGACCGCGCCTTCGCCTTCGATCACCTGGCGGATGCGGTTGACCTCATCTTCCGCAAGGTCCTGAACCTTTCTTATTCGCGTCGACATTCGCCGCCTTCAGAATCCGCGCGGCGCGCGAATTGCCGATTCCGTAAATGTAAGTGAGCGCGATATTCGTGTGCTTGTTGCGCGGAAGATCGACGCCTGCAATACGTGCCATGATCCCTCTCTCGAACCCCGCTGTCAGCTCTCAGCTGTCAGCTGTCAGTCAAGTGACAACTGCAAAACCGTTTAGCCCTGCCGTTGCTTGTGCTTTGAATTCTCGCAGATCACGCGCACCACACCCTTGCGGTGGATGACCTTGCACTTGTCGCAAATTTTCTTTACCGATGCTCTTACTTTCATAATTGTCCTCAGTCCTGGTTGCTAGCTCTTAGTAACTGCAACCGTTAGCTAAGATCGCTTGCTAGAGCTAAAGGCTAATAGCCTATTTGTAGCGGTACACAATCCGTCCGCGATTCAGGTCGTACGGGGAAAGCTCGACTGCGACTTTATCGCCCGGCAGAATGCGAATGAAATTCTTTCTCATCTTGCCGGAAACGTGCGCCAGCACCTGGTGCTTGTTTTCAAGTTCCACCTTGAACATGGCGTTCGGCAACGGCTCGATCACCGTCGCCATCACTTCAATCGCGTCTTCTTTACTCATCGACCTCCCAAAACCAGCTTTCAGCTCTCAGCCGTCAGCTCTCAGTTCAAAACCGTCTCGCCTTTCCTGATGGCTGACGGCTAATTCGTCAAAATCATCGGCCCGTGTTTCGTGACCGCTACGCAGTGTTCAAAATGCGCACTGTAGCTGCCGTCTAACGTTACGGCCGTCCATTTATCGCTCAACACCCTCGTGCCCGGGCCGCCCGAATTCACCATCGGCTCGATCGCCAGCACCATGCCTTCCGAAAGCTCGGCGCCCTGCCCTTTCTTGCCGAAGTTCGGGATCTGCGGCGGCTCGTGCAACCTGGTGCCGATTCCGTGCCCGACAAAATCGCGCACGATGCTGAATCCCGCCGCTTCCACGTGCTTCTGAATCGCCGATCCCACGTGGCCGATCGTGTTCCCGATCTTTACCTGCTCGATGCCTTTGTACAGCGAGGCTTCCGTCACTTCGAGCAACTTCTTCACTTCCGCGGCCAGCGAATCGCCCACCGGCACGGTGATCGCTGCGTCTCCATAATATCCGTCGAAGACGACTCCGCAGTCGATCGAAACAATGTCACCCGTCTTGAGCGCCCGCTTTTCCGACGGAATGCCGTGCACAATCTCTTCATTCACCGAGGTGCAAAGCACGCAGGGATAATCGTAATATCCCTTGAAGGCCGGCTTCGCGCCGAGATCCGCGATCATCTTATCCGCGGCTTTCTCCAGATCCATCGTCGTCACGCCCGGCGCAACCAAGGCCTTTACACGGTTGAGCACCTGGCGTACGATCTGTCCGCTGCGCCGCATCTGCTCGATCTCGGACGGCGATTTGCGGACGATCTTGTCTTCTCCAGAGGCCATTCGTTGATAATTCTTCTCTGCAAAAAGCGAACTGCTATTCGGCATTCGACTCGCAACGTTCGCGATGCGCATCGATCAAGCCGAAAATCTCAGACGTCACTTGCGCAATCGGCAAGTCAGCATTCAGCGTCACTAACTGGCCCTGCCCGCGGTAATACTCTACGACGGGCCTCGTCTGTTCTTCGTACACGCTCAGACGTTCCCGCACTACTTCTTCGCGATCGTCATTGCGGGTGATCAGCGGGGTGCCATCCACGTCACACAGCCCATCTACCTTAGGTGGCTGGAAGTGGATGTTGTAGACACGTCCATCGGTGGGACAGGTGCGCCGTCCGGTAATCCGCAGTAGTAATTGAGTATAATCGACCGCCAACTGGATCACAACCGGAGGGCATGTCCCTGTCGTGCCACGAGCCTCATTTTCAAAGAGCTTCTTTCGGAGGAAGGCATCCAGCCATCCCGCCTGGGCAGCCGTCCTGGGAAAGCCGTCCAGTACAAATCCGCGCCGGCAATCGGGTTTCCGCAGCCGGTCTGCGACAATTCCGTAAATCAAGTCGTCCGGAACAAGGTTGCCGCGATCCATGATCGCCTTGGCTTCGCGTCCAAGCTCGGTTCCGCCCGCCACGTGCTCCCGCAACAACTCACCGGTCGAAATCTGCGGAATGCCGTAACGCTCGACAATCTGCCTGGCCTGCGTGCCTTTGCCGGCCCCCGGGGGGCCGAGAAGAATTATCGGGCCGATGTGCGCGGTGTTGTCTGCCATTCAAATTGGCCCCCGCGCCCTTACCCAAACCCTACCAGCGACGTCCGCGCAAGCGCCCGCTCTTCGGCGTAAATCCATCGTAGTGGCGCATGATGAGTTGCGCTTCGATCTGCGTCACCGTATCCATCGCCACGCCGACCACGATCAGCAGCGACGTTCCGCCAAAGTAAAAGTTCACTCCCAATCCGTTGGTGATCCACGTGGGTAGATTTTCAAACATACGACCGAGCAGCGGCAGGTGGTTCAGCTTGATGCCCGCGATCATCCACTCCGGAATCAGCGAAATCAAAATCAGGTAAGCCGCGCCCACCAGCGTGATGCGCGTCAGCACGTCGTTAATGAAATCCGACGTGCGCTTGCCCGGACGAATGCCGGGAATAAATCCGCCCCACTTCCGCATGTTGTCGGCGACCTCGTTCGGGTTGAACACAATCGAGATGTAGAAGTAGGCGAAGAAAACGATGCCCAGCGCATAGAGCAGCGTATATAACGGCTCGCCCCAGCGCATGGCGTCGAGGATCGGCCCGATGATTTTGTTGTTCTTGAAGGCCGCGCCCATCATCTGCGGCAAAGCCAGAATTGAGGACGCGAAAATAACCGGCATGACGCCGCCGGCATTGACGCGCAAGGGCAGGTGCGTTGACTGGCCGCCCATCACTTTTCGTCCCACGACGCGCTTGGCATACTGCACCGGGATGCGGCGCTCGCTGCGCTCGACGTAGACGATAAACGCCACCACCGCGATCATCAGAACCACCAGGATAATCATCGCCGGAGCCGTGAATGCGCCCCAGGCGGCGGTGCTGGCTTTTTCGTAGAGGTCGGCGATGCCGTGCGGCAGGCCGACCACGATGCCCGCAAAAATCAGCAGCGACATGCCGTTGCCGATGCCGCGCTCGGTGATCTGCTCGCCCAGCCACATGATGAAGACGGAACCCGTGGTCAGGGTGAGCATCGTCATCAGCACAAATGCCGGGCCGGGTGTGTTGACGAAGTCGCCCGCCTTCTCCAGGCTGATGGCGATGCCGAACGATTGGACAGCGCTGAGCGCGAACGTCAGGTAGCGCGTCCACTGGGTGATTTTCTTGCGGCCCATCTCGCCTTCTTTCTGCAGCTTCGCGAGTGGCTCATAGACCACCGTGAGCAACTGCAAAATGATGGAGGCCGTGATGTACGGCATGATGCCGAGGGCGAAGATTGTCAGACGGCGCAGGTTGCCGCCGCTGAACAGGTCGACAAAACCGAGCACGGAGCCGCGGTTCTGCTCGAAAAATTGCGCCAGCTTGTCGCTATTGATGCCCGGCGTAGGAATGTGGCCGCCAATGCGGTACACCGCCAGCAGGCCGAGCGTGAAGAGCACGCGCTTGCGAAGATCGGGAACCCGGAAGATGTTCGACAGCTTTTCGAGCATTACTGCAAGACCTCAAACTTGCCGCCCGCCTTGGTGATTTTTTCCTGCGCGGACTTGGAAAATTTGTGAGCGTGAATGGTGATGGCCGCTTTCAGTTCGCCATTGCCGAGGATCTTGACCGGGGCCTTGCCGTCGACCATGCCGGCCTTTTTGAGCACGTCGATCGTGATTTCGGTGACGCCGAGCGTGCCCAGACGATCGACGTTCACGACGTCGTATTCCTCGCGGAAAATGTTGGTGAAACCGCGCTTTGGAATGCGGCGATGGAGCGGCATCTGGCCGCCTTCAAAACCGCGGATCAGGCGCGCGCCCGAGCGCGACCATTGTCCCTTGTGTCCACGCGTCGAGGTCTTGCCCATGCCCGAACCCATGCCGCGTCCGACGCGTTTGCGTTTTTCGCTCGCCTTGCGAGGCGCTTTGATTGTCGAAAGATTCATGACTGATTCCGTTCTCAGTTCTCGGTTGTCAGTTCTCAGTGAAACCAAACCGGTCTTACTGAAAGCTGAAAACTGAGAGCTGACAGCTATCCAACAATCTCCACCAGGTGCGGCACCTTCTTCACCATGCCGCGAATTGAGGATGTGTTCGGTCGCTCGATTACCTGGTTCAGCCGGGTAAACCCCAGCCCTTTGATTACCTTTTTGTGTTTGATGGGCGAGCAGATCGCCGACCGCACCTGCTTGATCTGGATCGTATCGCCCGATGATTTCGATGTCTTCGTCGTCATTTCGATTCCTGGCTACCGGCTTTTGGCTACCAGCTAGGAGCTAGCAGCTAGAAGCTGATTTAGAGTTCCTGTACTGTTTTGCCACGCAGCGCCGCCACCGCTTCCCTGTTCTTCAGTTGCTTGAGCGCGTCAAAAGTCGCCTTGATCACGTTATGCGGATTGGTCGTGCCAATCGACTTGGTCAGCACATTCTGCACTCCCGCCGATGTCATCACGGCGCGCACCGCCCCGCCCGCGATTACGCCGGTGCCTTCCGGCGCTGGCTTGAGCAGCACCCGGCCCGAGCCATACCGGCCAAGCACGATGTGCGGCACCGTCGTCTGCGTCAGGTTGATCCGCATCAGGTTCTTCTTGGCCGACTCGATCCCCTTGCGAATGGCCTGCGGAACTTCCTTGGCCTTGCCCGAACCATAGCCAACCACCGCTGCGCTCGGATCGCCAACCACCACCAGCGCCGCGAACGACAGGTTCTTGCCGCCCTTGACGACCTTGGTCACGCGGTTGATCGAGACCACCTGGTCTTTCAACTGAAACGAACCGGCATCGAGTTTTTTCGTTACTCTAGGCATTCTGAAATCTCATTTCCTTTTGGTCGGCGGCCTTCAGTCGCTAGTCATCAGCAAACCCCGGACGACTGTCGACCGTCGACCAACGACTAGAACTGCAATCCCGCCTCTCGCGCCGCATCGGCGACTGCCTTGATGCGTCCGTGATAAATGTAGCCGCCGCGATCGAACACCACTTTGGTGATGCCCTTCTGCTTGGCCAGTTCCGCGATCTTCTTGCCGACCGACTTGGCCGAGGCCACGTTGCCGCCAGTAACACGGTCGCCTTTTTTGCCTTCGGCGGTCGAAGCCGCCGCCAGCGTCACGCCCTGGAGGTCGTCGATCACCTGCACATAAATATGGTTCAGCGATCGGTACACATTCAGCCGGGGACGCTCGGCCGTGCCTACCATCTTCTTCCGGATGCGGTCATGCACCCGCTGCCGCGTATGATTTTTTGAAGCAATTCTTAGCATGTTAAATCCTTGTCGTCAGTCGCCCGTCGTCGGTCGTCAGCAAGCTCCGAAGAAGGGCGACTCTCGAAATCATTCCTGGCCCCCGGACGACCATCGACCGGCGACCGACGACGGGTTATTTCGCTCCCGTCTTGCCAACTTTCTTCTTCAAGCGCTCGCCTGCGTAGCGCACACCTTTGTTCTTGTACGGATCGGGCGGACGCAACGAGCGCATCTCGGCCGCGACCTGTCCAACTTTCTGCCGGTCGATTCCATTCAGCGTCAGCTTGGTCTGCTTCGGATCCACCGCGCAATCGACGCCCGTCGGCAGCGGATACTCAATCGGATGCGAATAGCCCAGACTGAATACCACCATCCCTTTGCCCTTCATCTCGGCGCGATAGCCGATGCCAACGATTTCGAGATCCCGCGTCCAGCCCTTGGTAACGCCCTCAACCGCGTTGTTCACGAGCGCGCGCGCGAGGCCATGAACGGCGGCCTGCGAGTCATTCTCGCGAATCGCGACCAGGTGCCCGTCTTTTTGTTCCATGTGGATGCCCGCCGGAAGCGGCGTATCCAGCTTGCCCTTCGGCCCCTGCACGAGCACCGTATTGCCTTCAAATTTGACCGTGACGCCCTTGGGAATCTCGATCGGCTTTTTTCCAATTCGTGACATAAGATCTGCTCTCAGCTCTCAGTTTTCAGCTCTCAGTTTCAGCCATTGGATTTTACTGATGGCTGAAGGCTGATGGCCGACGGCTGTATTACCAAACTTCGCATAACAACTCGCCGCCCAGGCCCTGCTTGCGCGCCTGGCGTCCCGTCATCACGCCCTTGGGCGTGGTCAGGATATTGATACCTAAGCCGCCAAGGACTCGCGGAATCTCGGTGCGGCGCACGTAGACGCGGCAGCCCGGCCGCGATACGCGCGCGATGTTCGAAATCACGGCTTCATTGTTGTTGCCGTATTTCAAGTACACGCGCACGACCTTGTGGCCCTCTTCTTCGGCCGGCTTGAAGTTCGCGATAAAGCCCTCTTCTTTAAGAATGCGGGCAATTTCCGTCTTCAGCTTCGAAGCCGGGATATCGACTTTCTGGTGACGCGCGCGAATCGCATTGCGAATGCGCGACAGCATGTCTGCGACCGGATCGGTCAACCTCATCGTTTGCTTCTCCTCGAACCGCCCGTTCGCTCCCGGTGAAGCGGAGAACCTGTCAGCGGCTTACTTCCTGCTGTCGTCGGTCGTCAGTCGCTGGTCGTCAGGGATCGACGACCAATCAACAACGTCTTCCAACGACTCCTGCCCGTTGCCGGCAACCTGTCGTTCCGAACGACCAACGACAGACGACCGACGACGTCCTTACCACGACGACTTCGAAACCCCAGGAATCTCGCCGCGCAACGCCAGACTCCGGAAGCATAGACGGCAGATGCCGAACTTGCGGAGGTAAGCGCGCGGACGCCCGCAGATCTTGCAGCGGTTGTGTTTGCGCGACGAAAACTTCGGGAGTTTCCTGTTGCGCGGTTTCGTCTTGCTCTCCGCGCCGTCCTTGACTCGTTTTGCTGTAGTTGCCACTTAGCTTCTAGCTCCTGGCTGCTAGCTTCTAGCAACCTCTTCTGCTGCAAACTGTAGGTTTTACTTCTTCAATCTGACTTCTAACTTCTAACTTATGCCCTAAACGGCATTCCCAAATGCTTCAGCAAACTGCGCGCCTGATCATCCGAGCGCGCCGTCGTCACGATGGTGACGTTCATGCCCTTCAGCTTGTCAACCTTCGCGTAGTCGATCTCCGGAAAAATCAGCTGGTCGTGCAGCCCCAGCGTATAGTTGCCGCGCCCGTCGAACGACTTGGTCGAGACCCCGCGAAAATCGCGCACCCGCGGCAGAACAATCGTTACCAGGCGATCGAAAAATTCGTACATGCGGTCGCCGCGCAATGTAACCATTGCACCGATCGGCATGCCTTCGCGAACCTTGAAGGCGGCAATCGACTTCTTCGCCTTGGTGACAACCGGCTTCTGGCCGGTGATCTGGCCCAGTTCATTTACCGCCGGATCCATGATCTTCGCGTTTTGCGTCGCTTCGCCCACACCCATGTTTACGACAATCTTGTGCAGCCGCGGAACCGCCATCGGATTCTTCAGCTCAAGTTCCTTGGCCAGAGATACCGCAACTTCCTTTTCAAAGCGCGTGCGCAGCCGTGGCCGTTCCTTGGCCGAATGCCGAGGCGCTTCCGGCCCCGCCTTCAATTCCTCGGCGGCCGCCGGCTTCTCGCCCTTGCCCGCTTTCGCGGCCTTGGGTTTCTGCGGCTCGCCTTTTTTCTGGTCCTGCTTCTGCTCGTCTTTTGCCATTTCCCTATTACCTTCTCTCACGGTTTCGGAGTCGAGCCGCGAGTTTCGAGTCGCGAGCTGCGAACAATCAACCTCAACTTCCCCGGTTCGTAAGCACCTTCAAAAGTTCTTCGTAACCAAACCCAATTCCTGCCTGCCTTGCAGATGCTTTCCTGCGCCGCTCGCTCGTGGCTCGCGGCTATTTATCGAGCGTCGCTCCGCACTTTTTGCAGACGCGCACCTTGCGCTCGCCCTGCACCTGCCGGCCAACTCGAACCGGACCGCAGGTCCCGCATATCAGCGCCACATTCGACAGCGGAATCGCCCGCTCCTGCTCGGCGATGCCGCCCTGGATATTGCGCTGCGGATTCGGCCGCACGTGCTTTTTCACGGTCATCACGTGCTCGACCAGCAACCGGCCCTCGTCCGGAAACACGCGCAACACGCGGCCTTCTTTTCCCGCATCGCGCCCGGTCATCACCTTGACGGTGTCGTTGCGCCGGATGTCCACCCGCTTATGTACTTTCGTCGTTGCTGTTCCCATCTCAAATCCTTCCCAATCTCTGCTGGAGACGGAGCCCGCCCCGTCTCAGACGCGACAAGCCGCGTCCCTACACCGGCGTTAAAGCACTTCCGGCGCCAGCGAAACAATCTTCAAAAACTTCTTCTCGCGCAACTCGCGGGCCACCGGACCAAACACGCGCGTCCCAACCGGCTCGCCCGTCTCGTTGATCAGCACCGCCGCATTCTGATCGAAGCGGATGTAAGTGCCGTCGCGCCGCCGGTGCTCTTTGCGCGTACGCACAATGACCGCCTTCACGACCTTGCCCTTCTGCACCTGCCCGTCGGGCGCCGCTTCCTTCACGCTCGCCGTGATCACGTCGCCCAGGCGCGCGTGCAGGCCGGTCGATCCGCCGAGCGGCATGATCATCTGCAACTTGCGGGCGCCGGAGTTATCGGCCACCTCGAGCATGGATCTCATCATTACGGCCATGTTCGTTTCTCCTTCGTCCCGTTACCGGCCCGCCACTACGTCGGCGTCAGTCGGAATCTCCGGCACCAGCGCCGTCTTGCGCACAATCTCTTTCAGCGTCCAGCGCTTCAGCCGCGACAGCGGCCGCGATTCTTCAATTTTCACCACATCGCCGATGTGCGCTTCGTTCTTTTCGTCGTGCGCGTAAAACTTCTTGCGGATCGAGATCACGCGCTTGTAGAGCGGATGCGCCTTCTTGCGCGTCACTTCGACCACGATCGTCTTCTGCATCTTGTTCGACGTGACCGTGCCGATCAGATTCTTGTGGTTCGCCTGTCTTGCCTGGCCGGATTGGCCTGGGCTTGTCGTTTCCGCCATTATTTTTTCTCCGTCGACGCCGCGGCGCCGGCTTTGTCCTTGGCCAGTTCCTGCTCGCGCAGCACAGTCTTGACGCGCGCGATGTCGCGCCGCAGCCCGCGAATCTTCTTCAGGCTCTCAGTCTGCCCCATATTCATCTGGAACTTCAGCTTGAAGAGCTGGTCCGCCAGATCCCGCTCCTGCTGCGCCAGTTCAACGTCGGTCAAGTTGCGAATTTTTTCTGCATTCATAAAAATCGGTTCTCAGTTCAACTGTCAGCAAAATCTCTTTTTCCTGACACCGCTTTTACTTCTTCAGTCTGACTTCTTACTTCTGACTTGCTCTACAGCATCTCCCGTTTCACGAACGTCGTCCGCAGCGGCATCTTGTGCGACGCCAGCCGCATCGCTTCCTTGGCTTCCGTGATCGTCACGCCTTCCATCTCAAACAAAATCTTGCCCGGCTTGACGACCGCAACCCAGTGATCGGGAGCGCCCTTGCCCTTGCCCATGCGGGTTTCGGCGGGCTTCTTCGTCACCGGCTTATCCGGAAACAAACGAATCCAGATCTTGCCGCCGCGCTTCACGAAGCGTGTCATGGCCACGCGGCTCGCCTCGATCTGGCGGTCGGTGATCCAGCCCGGCTCGAGCACCTTGAGCCCATACTGCCCGAACGCCAGCGTCGAGCCTTTCCAGGCTTTCCCGGTCATGCGCCCGCGCTGCTGCTTGCGGTACTTAACTTTCTTCGGCATCAACATAAGTCAGTTCTCAGTTCTCAGTTGTCAGTTCTCAGTAAAAACGTCTGAGGCACAGGTTCTTACTTCTGCAATCTGACCTCTGACTTCTTACTTTCCTAAAAAGCTCCCGTCGTCGTTACTTCGCGCGCCGGCGTCGCCTCGCGCTTCTTCGTCGGCAGAATCTCGCCTTTGTACACCCAGCACTTCACTCCGATCACGCCATAGGTCGTGCGCGCCTCGGTGAAGCCGTAATCGATATCCGCGCGCAGCGTGTGCAGCGGCAAGCGGCCCTGCAGATACCACTCCGAACGCGCGATTTCATTGCCATTCAATCGCCCGCTCACGCGAACCTTGATTCCTTTGCAGCCAAATCGCAGCGCCGAGTCAACCGACTTGCGCATCGCCCGCCGGAAGCCGACACGCTTTTCGAGTTGGAGCGCAATCGATTCCGACACCAGTTGCGCGTCCAGCTCGGGCTTGTGCACTTCCTGAATGTCGACGTGCACCTCGCGCGCCGTGCGCTTCTGCAGCTCCTGCTTGAGCTTGTCGATTTCCGCGCCCTTGCGCCCGATGATGATGCCCGGCCGCGCCGTCTTAATAATGATGCGCAGCTTGTTGCCCGGCCGCTCGATCTCAACCGAGCTGACGCCCGCCGACTTGAGCTTGTCTTTCAGCTCCGCCTTCAGCTTGACGTCTTCGAGCAGCAGCTTGTCGTAGTCACGCTCCACGAACCAGCGCGACTTCCAGGGCTTGGTATAGCCAAGCCGAAATCCGTAAGGATGTACTTTCTGTCCCATCGTTGCTCCTGAACTGTTGTCAGTCGTCTGTCTTCGGTCGTTAGCAAAACCCAAGCCGGCGGACGACTGACGACCGCCGACTAACGACCTACTTCTTCGCCGTAGCTTTTTTCCCGACCGCTTTCTTCTTCGCCTTGGCTGGCGCCTTCGCTTTCACCCTGGTCTTCGGTCGCGGCTTCGCCGGAGCCGCCGTCTTACTGCCTTCGCCGACCGTGTGCGCGATCTCCGCGCCGTTCTTATTTCGTTCCGCCAGCACGATCTCGATGTGCGCGATGCGCCGCACGTAGTGATAGGCGCGTCCCATCGGCGCGGGACGAATCCGCTTCATGCGCGGCCCGTCGTTCGCGGCCACGTGCTTCACATACAGGTTGTCGAGGTCGACATCCAAACCCTTTTCGGTGGTCAGAAAATTCGCGTTGTCGATCGCCGACTGCAACAGCTTGCCGACCGTGGCTGCCACGCGCTTCTTCGTGAAAGCCAGCGTATTGCGGGCCGCTTCCGCGCGCTGCCCGCGAATCAGATTGAGCACCAGCCGCGCCTTCTGCGGCGAGACTCGCATGTATCGTGCTTCCGCTCGAAATTCCATAATCTCTTTTCCCGTAGAAACGCGGCCCGCCGCGTCTCTGTTTGCGGCGTGCTTGCCGCCGCACGCAAGACGGGGCAGGCCCCGTCTCTACCCTTACGCCTTCGGCGCCGCCGGCGCTGACGGCGTAATTGCTCCGGGTCCGCCCGGCACGCCCGCCGGCCTCGCGGCCGCTTCGGTCGGCGCCTTCATCGAGTGCCCTTTGAACTGGCGGGTAAAGCTGAATTCGCCCAGCTTATGCCCAACCATGTTCTCGGTCACGTACACCGGAATAAACTTCTTCCCGTTGTGCACGGCGATGGTGTGTCCAACCATCTCTGGAATGATCGTCGAGCGCCGCGACCAGGTCCGCAGCACCTTCTTCTCATTACGCGCGTTCATGCCCTCGATCTTCGTGGCCAGATGCGCGTCAATGAACGGCCCTTTTTTTGTCGAACGTGCCATAAAAGTCAGCTCTCAATTCCTGCCCCCGGCCGTCAGCCTCCAGTCATCAGGTAAAACCGCTTTCCCTGATGGCTGATGGCTGACGGCTGACGGCTCTTTAACTCTTCTTCCGTCTGCTCACGATGAACGCGTCGGTCCGCTTGTTGTTGCGTGTCTTGAATCCACGCGTCGGCTGTCCCCACGGCGTCACCGGATGGCGTCCGCCCGAGGTCTTGCCTTCGCCTCCGCCGTGCGGATGGTCGACCGGGTTCATCGACACGCCGCGGTTATGCGGACGCTTTCCCACCCAGCGCGTTCGTCCCGCCTTGCCCCAGGTCACGTTCTCGTGATCCGTGTTTCCCACCTGCCCGATCGTCGCCAGACAATCCAGCAACACTTTCCGCGTTTCGCCGGAAGGCAATTTCACCAGGCCGTAGTCGCCTTCTTTTGCGACCAGTTGCGCCGAACCGCCCGCCGAGCGCACCATCTGCGCGCCCTTGCCCGGCTTCAATTCCACGTTATGAATGGTCGTGCCAGGCGGAATGTTCCGCAGCGGCAGCGCGTTCCCGACCAGAATGTCGGCCTCGGGCCCGCTGATAATTTTCTGCCCGACTTTCAATCCATCGGGCTGCACGATGTAGCGCTTCTCGCCGTCGGCATAGCTCAGCAACGCAATGCGCGCCGACCGGCCCGGATCGTACTCAATCGTGGTCACCGTCGCCGGAATGCCGTGCTTGTCGCGCTTGAAGTCAATCGTGCGCAGCTTGCGTTTATTGCCGCCGCCGATGAATCGCATGGTCGTGTCGCCCGAGTTGCGGCGTCCGCCCGTGCGAATCTTGCCCTCAACCAGCGGCTTGTGCGGCTTCGACGACGTAATGTCGTCGGTCGTCAGGTGCGTGCGATAGCGCAACGTCTGCGTCGTCGGTCGGTATGTCTTAATCGGCATGTTTCAGCTCACTTACTTCATTGTCGTCGGTCGTTAGTCGTTAGTCGTTTGCGGACGACTGACGACCAACGACTGCCGACTAAAGATTCTGCGCGTACTCCGGCATCTTCTCGCCGGTTCTTAACCGCACGTACGCCTTTTTCCAGTCCGGGCGGTAGCCGGCAAACTTGCCGCGCCGCCGCTCCTTGCCCGGATAATTCGCCGTGCGCACCGAAGCAACCTTCACTTTGAAAATCGCCTGCACAGCCTGCTTGATTTCCGTCTTCGTTGCCTTCGGAGCAACCTGGAACACCAGCGTGTTCTGGGTCTCTTTAATTCCCAGACCTTTTTCGGTGATGACCGGCTTGCGAATGATCTGATACGCGGATTTCATCAGGCCACCTCCGTCTTCGCCTTACGCGCGCGCGCCGCCGGCTTTTTCTTTTTTTCCGGCTCGGGTTCGGCCGCATGATCGCGCCGCGACGCCGTCTTCCGCAGCGAGTCCTGCAACTTCTCGAGCGCCGGCTGCGCGAAGATCACGTGCGTGTAGCGCATCAGATGATAAGGATGCACTTCGTTGCCGCGCACCAGTTCCAGCCCGTCGATATTGCGCGAACTGAGTTCCAGATTCTTGTTCTCGGCCATCGAAGTCTCGACCAGCAGCGTCGTGCCATCGACCTTCAGCTTGCCCAGCATGGCGGCGAACGCCTTCGTCTTCGCTTCTTTCAGTTCAAACGAATTCACGACCACAAGTTTCCCGTCGGCAAACTTTGCGGCCAGCGCCGAACGCAGCGCGCCCAGCAGTTTTTTCTTCGGGAAAGCGTAGTCGTAAGAGCGCGGCTGCGGTCCATGCACCGTCCCGCCGTGCCGCCAGATCGGCGACCGCACCGAGCCGATACGCGCCCGCCCCGTGCCCTTCTGTTTCCAGAGCTTTTTGCCGGAACCCGAAACGCTTCCGCGAACCTTGGTGGCATGCGTACCCGCGCGGCCAGCGGCGCGATACTGCTTCACCGCTTCCCAGAGCAGGTCTTCATTGACCGCGCCGAAAACCTCGTCGGCCAGGTCAATCGTTCCAACCTTCGCTCCGCTCAAATTGTGTACATCGATAGTTGCCATATCTCTCTCGTCTTTGCTTCGCTCAACCGTACTTCGCTCAACCGCGCGCTAGCAGACGACTGACGACCAACGACCGCCGACGTCTTAGCCCTTCTTCGCCGCTCTCTTCGCCGCCTTCAACGGATCGACCGTAGCCGATCCCGCGAATCCGCGGCGCTCTCTCGGCGGTTTCTTCGCTTTATTAATGACGATGTATCCGCCATTCGGCCCCGGCACGCTGCCTTCGACCACCAGCAGATTCTCGTCCTTGTCGACGCCCAGGATCCGCAGGTTGCGCGTCGTGATGCGCGCATTCGCCCATGTGCCCCGACATGCGCATGCCCTTAAACACGCGCGACGGAAACGCCGACGAGCCGATCGAGCCGGTGATCTGGAACATCGAACCATGCGACTTCGCGCCACCGGCAAAGTGATGGCGCTTCACCACGCCCTGGAACCCGTGCCCCTTGCTCGTTCCAACCACATCGACAAACCGTTCGCCTTCGAAGATATCCACCAGCACGCGATCGCCGACCTTGACCACAGCATTGGTCGGGTCTTCGTTCGGCCCTTCGACCTCGATCATCACTTCGCGCAGAAATTTCACCGGCGGAAGGTTGTGCTTGGCAAAGTGTCCCTGCATGGCCTTGGTCAGCTTCTTTTCCTTTACAAACTCGACCAGTCCGATCTGCGCGGAGACGTAGCCATCCTTGGTGCTGGTCTTGTGCTGCGTGACCACGCACGGTCCCGCCTTCAACACCGTGGCCGGCCGCACATCGCCCTTCGAATCGAAGAGCTGCGTCATGCCGACTTTCTTGCCCAGAATTCCTGCAACCTTTGCCATTTCCTTCTCCGTTCCCAGCTTGGCTCAGCGTTCGTTGCTTGACCGATTGTCTTTTGACCGATCAACGTCCGCTGTCTATTGGCTGGCGCTGATCAAGCTATCAACCAAGCCGCTTTCCCTGACGGCTGATGGCTGAAGGCTGACGACTATTTATGTTCTTTCCCGAATGCCTTGATCTCCACATCCACGCCCGCCGGCAGATCGAGCTTCATCAGCGCATCGACCGTCTGCTGCGTCGGCTCGAGAATATCGAGCAGACGTTTGTGGGTGCGGATCTCAAACGCTTCCCGCGACTTCTTATCCACGTGCGGCGAACGCAGCACGCAGTACTTGTTCTTCATCGTGGGCAGCGGAATCGGGCCTGCAATCTGCGCGCCCGTGCGCTTCGCCGTTTCCACGATCTCGCCCGTCGACTGATCCAGAATGCGATAGTCGTAAGCTTTCAACCGGATTCGAATTCTCTCTTTTCCACTCACTGTGTCACTCTCTCTGACCCCTCCCGGCCGTCTTCACTTCGTACGCCCCTCGGAAGAAAGAACTGGCGGCAAGCTGCAAGCCGCTTTTGGTTTTCACTTCTGCAATCTGACTCTCTCTGACTTCTTCTGACTTGCCTTACTGCACAATCTCCGCGATCGTCCCGGCGCCTACCGTGTGTCCGCCTTCGCGAATTGCAAACCGCAAGCCCTTCTCCATCGCAACCGGCGTGATCAGCTCGATCACCAGGCTGACGTTGTCTCCCGGCATCACCATCTCCGTGCCCGCCGGCAACTCCGCCACGCCCGTCACGTCCGTCGTGCGCAGATAAAACTGCGGACGTATCCCTTGAAGAACGGCGTATGCCGCCCGCCTTCTTCCTTCGTCAGAATGTAAACCTCAGCCTTGAACTTGGTGTGCGGCGTGATCGATCCGGCTTCGCCAGCACCATGCCGCGCTCCACATCTTCTTTCGCAATGCTGCGCAGCAAGAGGCCGGCGTTGTCGCCCGCCATGCCTTCGTCCAGTTGCTTCTTGAACATTTCGACGCCCGTCACCACCGTCTTGCGCGTCTCGCGGAAGCCCGACAATCTCCACTTCCTCGCCCACCTTCACCTTGCCGCGCTCGATTCGCCCGGTCACCACCGTGCCGCGACCTTGAATCGAGAAAATATCTTCGATCGGCATCAGGAACGGCTTATCCAGTTCGCGCGCCGGTTGCGGCACGCTCTTGTCGACCGCCTCCATCAAAGCGTCAATCTGCTTTTCCCACTTTTCTTCGCCATTCAACGCGCCTAAAGCGGAGAGCCGAATCACCGGCACGTCGTCGCCCGGGAACTTATACGACTTCAGCAGCTCGCGCACTTCGAGTTCAACCAGGTCGAGCAACTCGGGATCGTCCACCGCGTCGCACTTGTTCAACGCAACAACGATGTACGGCACGCCGACCTGACGAGCCAGCAGCACGTGCTCGCGCGTCTGCGGCATCGGACCGTCAGTCGCAGCCACGACCAGAATCGCGCCATCCATCTGCGCCGCGCCCGTAATCATGTTCTTGATGTAATCCGCGTGACCCGGGCAATCGACGTGCGCGTAGTGCCGGTTCGCCGTCTCATACTCGACGTGCGCGGTTGCGATGGTGATTCCGCGCGCCTTCTCTTCCGGAGCGTTATCGATCGAATCGAACGACCGGAACACGATCTTCGGATTGTGCTTCTGCAGAACCTTCGTGATCGCCGCCGTCAACGTCGTCTTGCCGTGATCGATGTGACCAATCGTCCCGACGTTGCAGTGCGGCTTATTGCGATCAAATTTTTCTTTCGCCATAACTCAGCCCTTAGCTCCTAGCCTTTAGCTTCTAGCTCAAAACCAAACTTCTAAATCTCACTCGGCGCCCGACAACCAGCGACGAACGACCAACGACTATTTCGTCGCCGTCTTCCCCTGCGTCTTGGCGATGATCTCCTCCGCCACTGACCTCGGGGCTTCTTCATACCGCGCAAAATGCATCGAGTACTCGGCGCGCCCCTGCGTCGACGACCGCATATGCGTCGCGTAACCAAACATTTCCGCCAGCGGAACGATCGCCTTGATCACCTGCGAGCCGGCGCGATGCTCCATGCCTTCAATCCGTCCGCGGCGCGAACTCAGGTCGCCCATGATCGCGCCCGCAAAATCTTCCGGCGTCACCACTTCGACGGCCATCACCGGCTCCAGAATCACCGGGCTCGCCTTGCGCGCAGCCTCTTTGAACGCCATCGAACCGGCAATCTTGAATGCCATTTCGTTCGAATCCACGTCGTGATAGCTGCCGTCATACAGCGTCGCCTTGATGTCAACCATCGGGTAGCCGGCGAGCACTCCGCCTTCCATCGCTTCCTGCATGCCCTGGTCGATCGGCTTGATGTATTCCTTCGGCACCGTGCCGCCGACAATCTCGTTGACGAACTCGTAGCCCTTGCCCGGCTCATTCGGATCGAGATAAATCTTCGCGTGCCCGTACTGGCCGCGCCCGCCGGTCTGGCGGATATACTTGCCTTCGGCTTCGGCGTGCCTGCGGATAGTCTCGCGATACGCGACCTGCGGCTTGCCGACGTTCGCTTCGACTTTATATTCCCGCATCATGCGGTCGACGATGATCTCGAGATGCAACTCGCCCATGCCGCTGATGATGGTCTGTCCGCTGTCGGGATCGGTGTGAACTTTAAAGGTGGGATCTTCCTGGGCCAGCTTGGCGAGCGCCATGCCCATCTTTTCCTGATCGGCTTTTGTCTTCGGCTCGACCGCGACCGCAATCACCGGCACCGCAAACGATATCGATTCCAGAGTGATCGGGTGCTTCTCGTCGCAAATCGTGTCGCCGGTGCCGACGTTCTTCAGTCCAACCACCGCGCAGATATCGCCCGCCAGAATTTCCTGAATGTCTTCGCGCTTGTTGGCGTGCATCTTCAGCAGGCGCCCGATGCGCTCGTGCCGCTGGGTGCGCGAGTTCATGACCGACTCGCCCGACTTCAGCTGCCCCGAGTACACGCGAATAAATGTAAGCTGGCCGACAAACGGGTCAGCCATGATCTTGAACGCGAGCGCCGAAAACGGTTCCTTGTCGTCAGCCTTGCGCGTAAGCGCTTTCCCAGTGTCGGGGTCGAGACCATGCGTTTCTTTGGTGTCGAGCGGCGAAGGCAGGTAATCGACCACCGCATCGAGCAGCGGCTGCACACCTTTATTCTTGAAGGCCGTTCCCACCACCACCGGGAACAACTTGAGCGCAATCGTCGACTTGCGCAGCGACGCCTTCAACTCCTCCGCCGAAATCGCTTCGCCTTCCAGAAATTTGTGCAGAATGTCGTCGTCGTTCTCGGCAACGGTCTCGACCAGTTGCGTATGGAACGCCTCGGCCTTTTTCTGCAATTCCGGAGGGATCGGTCCTGTCAGATATTCCGCGCCGATCGATTCGTCTTCCCAGATGATCGACTTCATTTCGACCAGGTCGATGACTCCGCGAAACTTGTCTTCTTGTCCGATGGGAATCTGAATCGCGACCGGCTTGGCGTTGAGGCGCTTGCGGAGGGTATCGACGGCATGCTCGAAATCGGCACCCATCTTGTCAATCTTATTAATAAAGCAAATTCGCGGAACGCCGTATTTATCGGCCTGGCGCCACACTTTTTCCGACTGCGGCTGCACGCCATGCACGGCGTCAAACACCGCGACCGCGCCGTCCAGCACGCGCAGCGAGCGCTCGACCTCGGCCGTAAAGTCGACGTGGCCGGGCGTATCGATAATATTGATGCGAATGTCGCGCCAGGTGCAGGTCGTCGCAGCGGACGTAATAGTGATGCCGCGCTCCTGCTCCTGCTCCATCCAGTCCATGATGGCCGTGCCTTCGTGCACCTCGCCGATACGGTGCGTCTTTCCCGTATAAAACAGGATGCGCTCCGTCGTCGTGGTCTTACCGGCATCGATGTGGGCCATGATGCCGATGTTCCTGCAACGCTCTAGTGGGACTGTTCTGGGCACGACTTCTTAACTCTTTCTGGGCTCTGAAAATTAGCTTCCTGCCGTTAGCCGTTCGCTGTTCGCGATTCGCAAATCGGCTCGGTTCAAGCGAAGAGCGAACAGCGAACGACGAGCAACGTTTCTACCACCTGTAATGAGCGAACGCCTTGTTCGCTTCCGCCATGCGGTGCACATCTTCTTTCTTCTTGATGGCAGCGCCTTTGCCGTTCGCGGCGTCGAGCAATTCGTTGGTCAACTTGTCGATCATTCCTTTTTCGCCGCGCCCGCGCGCATAGCTAACGATCCAGCGAATCGCCAGCGCCGTCCGGCGGTCGGGCGCCACTTCAATCGGCACCTGATAGTTCGCGCCGCCGACGCGCCGCGTCTTCACTTCGAGCAGCGGCTTGGCGTTCTCGACCGCCTTCGTGAACAGCTTCAAAGGCTCGTCGCCGCCCTTTTCCTGCAATTTGGTGAGCGACTTATAAAAAATGTTCTCGGCCGTCGACTTCTTGCCCTGCCACATCATCGAGTTGATGAACTTCGTCACCAGATCCGATCCATAGATCGGATCAGCCTCAACCGTCCGTTTCGGCGTATGTCCTTTTCTTGGCATGCTTCTCAGCTCTCAGCGTTAAATTTCGCAACGTTAATTCCGCAGCGCTTCTGGCAACCGGCAACTGGTCGCTGGCAACTGTTCTAAGCTTTCTTCGCGCGCTTCGTACCGTACTTCGACCGTCCCTGGTTCCGTCCCGCAACACCGGTCGCATCGAGCGTTCCGCGAACCACGTGATAGCGCACACCCGGCAGATCCTTCACGCGGCCGCCGCGGATGAGCACAATCGAATGCTCCTGCAGATTATGGCCAACGCCCGGAATGTAGGTCGTCACTTCAATTCCGTTCGTCAGCCGAACGCGCGCCACTTTGCGCAAGGCCGAGTTCGGCTTCTTCGGCGTCTGCGTGTACACGCGCGTGCAAACACCGCGCTTCTGCGGACACGATTGCAACGCCGGACTCGCCGTCTTATAGCGCGGGCTCGTTCGTCCGAATTTCACCAGCTGATTAAAAGTTGGCACTCTCTAAGCTCCTCAAAGTCGTTGGTCGATAGTCGCCGGTCGCTGGCAAAACCCGCTCGCGAACGACTGACGACCGTCGACTAACGACGCTGCGCCACTGAAAGACAGGACTACCCCGTCTGTCGTCTGGCACAGGCTGCGCCCAGCCATACTCTCCCGCATGGCTTTTTACTGCAATGCCAGACGGTGAGAAATTTTTCGGTTTCCCGTACTAATCGCCGACGACGGTGACGCCACGCCTATCCTTAATTACTCAAGGTTCGGAGGCGCTCCGTTTCGTCTGCTTGTCCCACATAGCCTCGCGTGATCCCCATTCAACCTTGGGCGCCAAGGTTTTCGCAGGACTTTTCAGCGAGGGCGTCCCGATCTCACGTTCGATCGAGCCGGTGTATCTTTAAAGCTCAGCCAGAACTACCTCGGAGCCCGTCTTCAACGCAGGTTGCGCATCGGACGAAACAGCCGTCTACAGGCAAGCCAGACTTTACTCGCGGAACCCTAAGATAATAACAACTCGTCAGCACATCGTCAACCACCGATCGGCGCATCGAAGAAAACAGATCGAAGTGACAGGGACAGGTTACCGATCACCCGTCCTTGAGTCGAGTCGTCGAGTCGAGTCGTCAGTGGTCACTGGATCCAGTCGCACCATGGGTCAGTCGCACAAATTCCTAACGTAGCTTTTGCATAAGAATCCCTGTGACCAGCGGCCTGTGACCTGTGACCTGCTTCGTGACCCGCTTCACTGCCCTTGCTCAATACACCTATGACCTTCTACACTGGCAGTTTTCCAGCCAACATTTCACTCGCATCCGGACACCGGACGCGGGGAGGGTTCATGCGTCGTTGCATTACCGTGTTCTTCTTTATTATGGCGATCTCACTCGCCTTAACCCTCACAGCCTGTCTTGGCAAAAACACCCCCGTCGGTGGCGAAGGAGTGTCGAGCGTCAGCCTCAGCCCCACTGCCAATTTCTCGATGGACGTCGGCGCCACTCAGGTCTTCTCCGCCACCGCTAGAAATGCCGGGGGCCAGATCATCGTTGGCGCGACTCAGTTTGTGGTAACCGTTCCACCGGGTGGAACCAGCCCCGCCCCTCTATCGGTCGCCAGCAATGGCAACGCCTGCGCCGGAACCTGGGACCGTGCCGTCGCAATTTGCACGGCGGGCCAGCCCGGAATCGCCGTAGTCACCGCCACGGTCGATGGCGTCAGCAGTCCGCCGACCACGGTCTACGTGCATCAGCACGTGGATAGCCTGCAGGTCACCAAGCTCCAGACCACGCCGACTTCCACCTCCTGCTATCAGACAGGACCGTGTTGCTCGAACGGCCAGACCTGGCTCTATCAGGGTCTCGCCTATCACGATGGCATCGACATAACCAGTACGGTCGGCCAGTTGACCTGGCAATCGACCAACACCGGTGTGCTTACCGCGACCACCTACCTGCCTCCCAATCAACCCACCGTGCTGAACGATGCTCAGATTACCGGAGGCAACCCCGGCATCACTCAGCTTTACGCCTCGGTCTCGGGAACAACCAGCAATCCCACCGAGATCACGACCTGCCTGGTTCAGTACGTCCGAGTGCGGGCCGAGGGCCTCGAGGGCGACTCCGTCACCGTCAACAATGGGACTGCCGTTCCGATTGAGGCCACCGCGGTCGATACCCTTGGCTATACCCTCAGCAAAGCTCCGCTCACCTGGAGCACGGACAATCCCGAAGTCGTCTCCTTTTCGACTCCCAACAACACGACCGGCACCAACAATGCCAATGCGCGGAACAATATCGGCGGAGCGAACGTCACCGTTTCCTGCACACCCCCAACCTGCAACATCGGAGTCGTGCCCGGACTGCCCGTCTATGCCAGCGACGGTTCGCTACCCAGTGGGTTGCAGGGCTTTGGCACCATTTCCATCGACGTGACCGCCGGCTCCTCGCCCGCTAAGTACGTAGGTTGGGCCGCTACCGACCAGTGCGCCGATCTCTCCGGCTGCACCAGCGTCTTATTCCAGATCACTCCCGGAACCACCACCAATCCCATTACCGCCACCGCCTACGCGCCACGGACTCCCAATTCCATCAAGTTCAATTATCAGCAGGGGTCGCGCCTCTATATAGGCAGCGAAGAGGGCCTGATGTACATGGATGTCGCCTCCAACCCCACCGTAATCGAGGTTTCTACCTCTACCACTCCCTGCAACGCTTCGCTATGCGGTAAGGTGCTCGCCATTTCCAATGACGGCAAACAGGCCGTCATCTCGGACGATGTTTCGCCGACCCCGCAGGTCTATATCTACAATGCTTCTCCTCAAGGCGGAAGCAGCAACGTGGCTGATCTCGTCCTACCCGGTAACGGAGGCCATGACAGCCCCGACGTTGCCGGTTCAGCCGCTTTCTCGTCCGATCAGTCCAAGATCTTCATCCTGACCAAGGGCGGAAATATGTATGTTTATTCGACAGTCGATGCGCTCGCTCAGGTGACGCTCCCCTCCCCAAGCACCGACTGTGCAATTTTTTCCTGCGTCGCCTTTTCCGCCGACAGCAGCTTTGCCTATGTGACTGGCACTTCCGGCGCAACCGGCACCCTTTCGGCGTTCTCCACCTGTTCGACGCCCGGCGTGCCGAGCACAGAATTGGGGAGCGTTGGAACGGCCGGCGTTCCCCTCGAAATCTTCACTTCTCCGAACTTGCCGCCGACGGACGGCTACATAAGCCAGAATGTTTTCGTCCTCGAACCACCCAACCTCCAGGTTTTCACGGCGAACTTTACCCAGACTCCCATTTCCCAGAATCAGTTCACTTGCAACCCTCCAATCGCTCCTGTGGCTCATCCGTTCCTTAGCGCGGGCGCCACCTACAACCTCGGCCAGGGGAAATTCATTCCTCTTTATGCGCGACTGGTGGGTGACGGCAGCGAGTTCATCGTAGTCGGTAAAAATATCCCAGCCGTGATGGTCTTCAATGTCGCCAGCGGCACCACCAGCGCGATTCCCCTGGGACGCGTCGGTTATTCCAACATCTTTCCGTACGCCGCCTCGGCCAATAGCGACGGCAGCCAGGTCTACGTAGCCGCCTGCGATCAGTTCCCGAACAACGACCCCTCGCAGCCCTGCGAGGCCGGCTCGGTGCACGTCGTAAGCACGCAAGGTCAAGGCGACTATCAGCAAGTCCCCTACATCAACAACACCACCAACAACATGTGCAACAACCTCGGCGGAGACCAGGCCCTCTGCGTCTCCGATCTGGTCGCAGTCAAACCCGACTGAGAGCAGGTCAGAGGTTCGAGGTTCGAGGTCAGAGGTTAAACGTCGGAGGTTAGAGGTCGGTGGTTAGAGGTCAGAGGTCGGCGGCTAGCGGTCGGCGGTAATTGCGGAACGTAAATCTGAGGCTTCACGTCCTGCAAAGCCGCAGAGCGGCGAAAGAATGCAGCCCACGGCGCGAGCCGTGGGTGAAGTCCATCACAACGGGAGCCCCGGAAGGGGCGTAAGAAAATAATGCGTTGACCCGAAAACGGAGCGTGGCTCGCTCAAACTTCGCGGCGGCACCGCTGGCCTACGCCCCAATCTCCTTGCCCACACTATCCAACACGCCATTAATAAACGTCACCGACTCGGGCGTGGAAAACTTGCGCGCAATCTCGATGGCCTCATTGATGACAATCGCCCGCGGCGTCCCCGGATACGCCAGCAACTCCGCCACCGCTCCCCGCAGAACATTCCGGTCGACCGCAGCCATGCGCTCCATCTTCCAGTGCTGTGCATGTTTTCCGATGAGCCCGTCAATCTCCACGAGCCGGTCGCTGGCCACGCGAAACAAGTCCTCAGCAAACCCGCGCGCCTCCTCGTCGATATCAGTGCGTGTCGTCCAAAATGTCGAGCGCACCAGTTCCGGCGTCTGCTTCCCCATATCGGCCTGAAACAGCATCTGCAAAACCAGTTCGCGAGATTTGCGGCGAGTGCCCATCGTAGCTATCAGCCGTCAGCCATCAGTGAAACAATGGCGGAGGCTGCACACAGTTTACAGAACGGGAGCTCTAAAGGAGTTTGAAATCAAGGGCGCGGTTTGGGCTTCTTGTTGGACGACCCAGGGTTGCTTTTCCTGACGGCCGATGGCTGACGGCTGATGACTGATTTCAGATTCGCCATCTCCACCGCCGCCAGCGCCGCCTCGAACCCCTTGTTCCCCATCTTCAGCCCAGCGCGATCAATGGCCTGCTCCAAAGTGTCGCAAGTCAACACGCCAAAAGCATGCGGCACGCCAGTCTCCTGCGCCGACTGGCCGATGCCTCGCGTGACCTCGTTGACGATGACGTCATAGTGCGCCGTATCACCGCGCAGCAGGCAGCCAATACAAATAATGGCGTCATACTTCCCGGTTGCGGCCAGCGTTCGTGCGGCCAATGGAATCTCGAATGCCCCGGGCACGCGCACAACATCGATGTCTTTCTTCTTCGCCCAGGAGCGTAGCAGTCCATCGCAAGCACTCTGCAGCAGACGCTCGGTTATAAATGCGTTGAACCGCGACACCACCAGGGCAAACCTCTTTCCAGCAGCATTCAAACCTCCCTGAAGCGCCGAGATCTCTGGCTCGGGTGGCGATTCAACCTTCAATTTGGTTTTCTCCGTGACTCGATGCCCCCCAATGAAACTCGTTCTTAAATCCGCGAAAATCCGCGTGCATCCGCGGAGGAGAAGTTTTTGCTTCTGCAATCTGACCTCTAACCTCTTACTTCCCCTTAAACGCCGCCGCCCGCTTCTCCAAAAACGCCGCCGTCCCTTCCTTCTTATCTTCCGTGGCGCAGCAAACCCCAAACAGCGACGCCTCCAGAAACAGCCCCTCGGCCAGCGTCATCTCCATGCCCTTGTTAACCGCCTCCATCGCATACTGCACGGCCAGCGGAGCATTCGCAATAATCTTGGCGCCAATCGCCTCGGCCCGTGGAATCAGATCAGCCACCGCCGTCACCTCATTCACAAGTCCGATCCGATGCGCCTCCTGCGCCGAAATCATCTCGCCCGCCAAAATATGCTGCATCGCCAGCCCCTTGCCGACCAGCCGAGCCAACCTCTGCGTGCCGCCATATCCCGGAATGATCCCCAGCTTCACCTCCGGCTGCCCAAGCCTGGCGTTGTCGCTAGCCAGCCGCATCGTGCAAGCCAGAGCCAGTTCGCATCCACCGCCAAGCGCAAAGCCGTTAATGCAGGCAATCACCGGCTTGCCCAGATTCTCGATCAAATTAAGGACGCTCTGCCCGCGATGCGCATACTTCTTACCCATCACCGCGTCCTGCACCGCAAGTTCACTAATGTCCGCGCCGGCGACAAACGCTTTTTCGTCCGAGCCAGTCAGAATTACAACGCGGACGCCGTCATCATTCTTAATGTCATGAAATGCCGCCCGCAGCTCTTCCATAGTGGCCATGTTTAGCGCGTTAAGCACCTTAGGCCGGTTGATGGTGACGTAAGCGATGGAGTTTTTCTTTTCGAGAAGAATGTTTTCGTAGTTCATAAGAATATTTCCTACACCGGGCCGTGAACAGGCTCGTAAATCCGCGTCCATCCGCGCAAATCCGCGGAGAAGAATTTCAAAACGTCCCCGCCTTCGGATTACCCGGGTCAGCATAATCATAAAACCCGCGCCCGGACTTCCGCCCATACCACCCGGCCATCACCAGCCTCTTCAGCAGCGGAGGCGATGCGAACCGCCGCTCCTTGAACTCGTCATACATCACGTGCGTAATGTAGTAAGTCGTATCGAGCCCGACAAAATCCAGCAAAGTAAACGGCCCCATCGGATACCCGCACCCCAGCTTCATCGCATTATCGATATCCTCAATCGACCCGACGCCCTCTTCATAAGCCCGGATCGCATCCAGCAGATAAGGCACCAGCAGCCGGTTCACGATGAACCCAGTCTTATCCGAAGTCCGCACCGGAACCTTGCCCAGCTTCTTCCCAAACTCATAAGCGGACTGATACACATCGTCAGCGGTCGCGATCGTCTTCACCACCTCGACCAGCCTCATCAGCGGCACGGGATTAAAAAAGTGCATCCCAATAAACCGCTCCGGCCGCTTCGTCGCCGCCATCAGCTCAGTCACCGAAATCGACGAAGTGTTAGTCGCAAAAATCGCCTCCCGCTTCACGATCCCATCGAGCGAGTCATACATATCGCGCTTCTGCTGCACATTTTCAATGATGGCCTCGATCACAATGTCGCAATCGTGCAGATCCTGGCGGTTCGTCGTCCCCTTCAGCCGCGCTCGAATCGCATCCTTCTGCGCCGCCGTAATCCCGCCCTTCTCGACCGGGCGCTCAGCAAACTTCGCGAGCGATTTCTCAATCCCGGCAAAGCCCTTGTCGAGATACTTCTGATCGAGTTCGAGCACGGTAACGTCGAAACCAGCGGTCGCGCAGACTTGCGCGATGCCGGAACCCATTAAGCCACAACCTAGAACGCCAACTCTTTTGATTTCCATTTACGCCTCTCGCTTAGTTCTCAATCGGATCCTCAATCCTAAATGGCCTCACAAGCCCGTTCCACGCAAAAGAAGATCATACCGCCGGATTATTTTTCCTGTTTGACCACGTCAACCTAATCGCTACAATCGATGCTAGGGAACAGCCACATGACGATTGACCTAAAGCCCGAACAGCAGCGTGTGATCGACTTGGCAGTCCGGTCTGGCGCCTATATGGATCCCGGTGAAGTCCTGGATCAGGCTTTCGAAATCATCCGCGAGCAACTTGATCTCGAAGACTGGATGCTAGGGCAACGCGAGGAAGTGGCCGCCCACCTCGCGGCCGGCTTTGCGCAAGCCGAGCGCGGCGAACTAATGGACGGCGACGCGGCGGTAGAACTATTGCGGCGCCGACGTGCCGAGCGGCTCAATCCGCAGAAATAGTCACGGAGTTAGTGACAGAGGCAGTAAAAAAGACGAGCGCGCCATTTCAATTAACGTCGCAGGCTGCCGAAGACCTTGATGCCCTGTGGTGGTTCATCGCGGAAGACAACCAGAATGCCGCCGAAAGCGTCGAGCAAGAGATTCTCGCCGCTTGCCAGCGTCTAGCGAAACATCCCCGCATGGGAATCAAGCGGCATGACATCACCACGCTGCCAGTGCGATTCTGGACCATCACCAAGTTCCCCAATTATGTGATCGTCTACCGTCCAGAAACCGTCCCCTTGCAAGTAGTCGCCATTCTGCACGGAAAGCGCGACCTGAAAGAAGTCCTGGAGAAGCGCTAGTGAAGCCCCTTGTTGACGACCGGGAGTATCACGGTTTCTTAAACAGGCCTGCCTTGACTTGCTGCCACGGGATTACCTCGGAAGGGTTTTGCTCATGCCGAGTGATTCGGCAATCAAGCTCCGCTCGTTGCGCATCGGTCAGCGATGCCGCATCTGCTTCCAGGCTCTCGTTTAGCATTTTCCTTCTACAGATTTGCTCTCCTGCTCAGCCGAATTCCCAAGCTGTGTCGTGGCTGATTTGTAATCATCGCTGTACCTGTCATCTCGTTTTCTTGAAGCACGGCGGAAATATCCATTTCATAGTCGCCAACAATTCCAAAACCACTTTCGACGGCGGGGTCAAAGTTGGAATCCTCGCGCGTGCATTCAGCACTTTGCCATCCGCTTCGTAGGTGCCTATATAGTAAAAACCGCTCTCGCCGCCGAACAGTTTTCCATTGGCTAAGACTACAACGCCACTGCCATAAATGTTCGCTCCCGTGAACTCACTGTCCAAAATCCATCTACCGCCATTGGAGGCGCTCCCGTGCTAGTATTGGCCAGATTATAGCGCTATGTTAACGCCCGACCAGTGGCTAACTGTCGTCAGTGTGGTAGCTATCGTTTGCAGCCCGATAATCGCGCTGGAAGTGCAAAAGCAACTGGATGATAGGCGTACCAAGCTTGACCGCAAGATGGTTATTTTCCGAAAGTTGATGACCACACGTGGAACCCAGTTATCACCCGCTCACGTAGAAGCACTGAATGCAATCGAGGTGGAATTCTACGCTAAGGGCGGGCCTGACAAGAGAGTGCTGGATGCGTGGCGGCTGTACATCAATCATCTGAACTCGCGCGCCGGGGAAGGGGAAGCGCTCAATCGCTGGGTCGACAAAAAGAACGGCCTTCTAATTGACCTTCTCTATCAGATGGCGCAGCGACTGAAATACGATATTGACAAAGTTGCGATCGAAAAAAATGTCTACCATCCCAAGGGATTTGTCGAAACAGAAACTGAGCAGATCGCTTTGCGAAAAGCTGCGCTCGCAGTTCTTTCCGGCGAACGCCCGATACAAACAACGGTAGTTGGCCGGGTACAAACAACGCAACCGTTGCCGCTACCGGAAGAAATCGGCCCGGCGCCGGCTGTCCCACGACAGCCCGCGCTTTCTCTACCTCAGCAGCGACAGCCCGAACCACAGCCACCGCAAGCCGAAGTGATTCCGCTTCAGCCTGAGGGGCGGTAACGCTCAAAGCGGCGGGTGCCGTTCCAACACATTCGTTTCGTTTGTCGATGAGCTTGCCCAGACCCGCACCATGCTCAACAGCCGCTATGACGACCTGAAAAGCGGCACGGTGAAGCCCATCCCGGGCGAGGAAGTCGAAGCCTACTTCCGCGACAAGAGCGCGGCCGCTCGCCTTGCACAGGATGATGTGGTGGAAAGAGGTTAGATCAGCGGCCTTCGAGATTCTTGAGCCGATCCGAGAGAGACTCAACTTCGGCATCCAGCGCGCGAAAGGCTGCGGCATGGCTTCGCGAACGCAGTTCGACAGGAGACACCCCCTCGTGAAGCTCGGTGAGCAAGGTGGTTTCCACCCTCTCTAACCGCTCACTGATCCACTGTTTGTCTTCTTCTGTCAGCACACCCAATTATAGGGAAAACGCTCAATTGAACCGCAACGTTTTTCTCTGCGGGGGCCGGCCAAGCTACAGATCCCTCGCTCCGCCCGGGATGACAATCCTAAGTAGTTAAGATTTTCTCCGTGCCTCCGTGTCTCCGTGGTGAACGTTCTCTTCGGCGTCACTGAAAGCTCTCCACCACCATAGCAATCCCCTGCCCGCCGCCAATACAAGCCGTAGCCAGCCCATATTTCTTTCGACGCCGCCGCAACTCATACAGCAGAGTAATCACCAGCCGCGTCCCAGTCGCGCCCAGCGGATGCCCCAGCGCAATCGCTCCGCCATTGACGTTGACCTTCTCGCGATCGAGCCCCAACTCTTTTTCCACCGCCAGATACTGCGCAGCAAAGGCCTCGTTCACTTCAATCAAATCGACGGAATCCAAATTCATCCCCGCCCGCTGGAGCGCCACCTTGGTCGCCGGAACCGGGCCGCTTCCCATGATCTTCGGATCGACGCCCGCAATTCCCCAATTCACAATCCGCCCCAGCGGCTTGAGATTCCGCTTCTGCGCCTCCTCCAGCGCCATCACGACCACAGCCGCCGCGCCATCCACAATCCCGCTGGCATTGCCCGCCGTGACCGTCCCAGGCTTTCCTCGGGATGGGCCGAACGAAGCCCGCAGCTTCGCCAAGCCCTCCATCGTAGTCTGCGGACGGCGATGATCATCCTCCGTCAACTGCTCCCCAGTCGCTTCGCCCTTCGAATTCCGCAGCGGAACCGGCGTCAGCTCTTCCTGAATGCGTCCTTCTTTATACGCGGCGTCGGCCAACTGCTGCGAGCGCAGAGCCAGCTCATCCTGCGCCTGCCGCGTAATCCCCTGCTGCTCGCCATACATCTCGGCGGTCGCGGCCATCTGCATGCCGCAATAGGAATCAAGCAGAGCCACCATCAGCGAATCTTCCAGCTTTCCACCCGGCGCGAGCGTAAACCCATCCCGCCCGCGAATGGAAAACGGAGCCTGCGACATCGACTCCATGCCGCCCGCCAGCACCACCTTCGCCTCGTCGGTCTGAATCATCTGCGCCGCGCTGACAATCGCCTGCATTCCCGACCCGCACAGGCGATTGACGGTCAGGGCCGGAGTCTCAATCGGCAACCCTGCCCGCAGTCCCACGTGACGCGCCCCATAAAGCGCATCGCCCGAAGTCTGCTGCGCATTGCCGAATACAACATGATCGAATTCCTTCGGATCGATCGCCGCGCCGTCACTGCCCGCTCGTGCAATCGCCGCCTTCCCCGCGATCGCGCCCAGTTCCTGCGCCGTATAGTCTTTGATTTTTCCGCAATACCGCCCAAAGGGCGTGCGCGCCCCGCTGACAATTGCAATGTCTCCAGGTTTTAGCATGAGTCCCGCTCTATAGATGAGATGGCTGGCCAGAAGCCAACTCGTTAGTCTAGCAGTGCATGGGATTTGTCGGGAAGATTAGGATTGGAGGCTAGAGGGAAGTCAAAAGTGAAGAGTCAAATTGAAGAAGTAAACCCGACACCACAGCGGCGTGACCTCACTTCTTCAATCTGACTTCTGACTTTTGACTTGCTCTTACGCGACAGCCGCCGCCGCCACCTGCGCGGCCTCGCAAACAATCTTCCCCGGACCCTGCACCAGCGCAAGCTCGAGGGCATGGTCGGCGCGATTGACGACCTCCGTCACAATGTCCACCGGATCGTAATGCTGCCGCATGACCGCCTGCGCCAGGGCGGCGCAGAACTCCACCGACTGTTCTTTCCCCGGCAGCCGCACTTCCTTCAGCAGCCGCCGCAATTTCTCGACCGCCATCAGCGCTTCTTTCTCGCCCGTGTCTCCGAGCACCAGGCCCACCGTAGTCGCCTCGTAGCGAAACGCCAGGTCGTTCGAGCGGATGTTCGCCGAGAATAGCTGCCCAATCTGATCCATCATCTGGTGTACCGCCGACTCGCCATATTCCTTGACGAGCGCGCTGCGCTTCCCGAACTGCATGAGGAGTACAGTGACGGCCGTTCCCTGTTGCAATCCGCGCCGCGTCTCAGCTTGCAAGAGATCCAAATAAGAATCGCGCTTCAACAGACCGGACTTCTCGTCGGTCACGGAAAGATTTTTCACCAGCCGGCGCAGGCCCGCGTTGTTAAGCGCGATCACAACCTGATCGGTGAGCGTCCGGATTACGAGAACTTCCGATTCCTGCCAGGTGCGGGTGGCATTCTGCGTCAAAATCAGCACGCCGATCTGATCGCTGCCCTCGGTCAGGGGAAGCGCCATCAGCGACGTGATCTGCGACTCTTCGATCGCCGCCTTCACACTCAAAAGCTCCGGAGCGTTGGCCGCATCGCTGATCGTCACCGTCCCCCGCGCGACCGCCAGATCCTGCAACGCCTCCACCAGCGCCGCCAGCGCCGCCGCGCTCACCGGCATCAATCCTTCGGCGTGAAACTCCTGCACGCTCGAAGGCGGCAGCCCCGGTTTCCGCAGTGCCGCAATGCAGCGCGCCGAACGCCACTGCGCGCCAATCTCGTTGGCCGCGGTTTTCAAAACGCCTTCCGCATTCCCCTGGTGATAAAGCTTGCGCGTAATCTCGGCGACCTTCGCCAGGCTGCTGACATCGGTGGCTTCAACCACCGTCACCGGTTGCGCAGCAGGTGCGCGTTGGCCGCCGCTGCTGGCGCACTCAGCGCGGCTACTGCCGGAGCTCCGCGCGCCGGTTCGATTCCCGCCGAAATGTAGAGCCGCTGCAGATCCTGGTTGCGCTGTTCCTCGCCCGGAAACAATTCCTGAATACGCTGAATGCGCTCGATCGCCTTTGATCGCATTCCGTACTGAACCAGGATTTCGGCCTGCAGCATCAGGTCCTGGAGCGCCGCCGCTCCGAGCGTCGGTTCAGCGGCCTTCACCGCCGGCTGTTCCTCTTTTTTCACCGTCGAGAAACGCGCCGCAATCACTCGGAAGCGCTGATCGTCGATCTTTCCCGCGCAGCATCTCGACGCGCTTCTGATGTCCCGGCTCGTACGGATCCACTTCCGCCGCCCGGTCCAGGCACTCCCCTGCTTTCATGTAGTCGTGTTTCTCGCAGTAGAGATCGAACGAGCTTCAGGAGCGCCTGCGCGTAGTCGGCCTCGCGGTTCGACGCGTTGAACAGTTCCGCCAGAAATTCCAGCATCTCAACCGTCGGCCGGTGCGTCGCCAGAATCTCCTGCATGGTCGCGATAAACGATCGCCGTTCCCCCCGCCTCCGCTGAAACACTTCCAGCTTGCGCGCCAGCGTCACGGCGTCCGAATCCAGCTCGCAATCGATCATCTTTCCGATCAGGCTCAAAACCTGATGAATGCGCGCCGGATTCCGCTCGAACATCTGCCACACCAGCGGCTCGGCCTCGACGCACCGTTCCGCCGCCAGCAGTGCCTGCGCGTAAAGGTCCCGCAACTCAGGAGAAGTCGCGCCGGCATTGATGAGCGGCTCGAAAATGAAAATGGCCGCGCCCGCGTCGCCCTGCGTCAAAAGGCTCTTCCCGTATGCCACCGCGACTTTTTCGTCGGAAGGATTCTCCGCGTAGGCGCGCTCGTAATACCGGCCGGCATTATCACCCGACGCCTCAGCCAGATCCGCCAGTTTCAGGAACGACTCCGCCGCCATCACATGCTCGCCCAGCTCGGCCGAGAGTTCCGCCATCCGCAGGTGATTCGCCGGCGTCGGCTCCAGACTCACAATCCGCCGCAACACCAGCAAGCTTTCTTCTTTTCGTCCGTGCTTTCGCAGGTCATCGAGCGCGTTTTCGTAAGTCCCGACCGCCACCTTTTTATTCGACTTCTCCAGCAGTTGTCCGAACCGCACCTTCTGTTCCCAGGTGGGATTGGCATAGCGCGCCAGCTTCTTGTAGGTCAGACTCGCCCGCGTAGCTTCGCCTGCCGTCACCTGCCGATCAAACAATTCCCCCATCAACTGCACCGCCAGTCCCCCTTTGTTCACCGAGAGACACAAGTCGGCCGCCAGTTGCCGCACGTTGTCGTTATCCGGATCGTCTTGCAGCACCAGCAGGTATTCCGCCAATGCATCGGGAGTCTTTCCCTTCTGCAACAGCTTCTCCGCCTTGTCGATGCGGCGCGTAATGTCAGCGCGACTGGGATTTTCAGACATGAACGGTCGCCCCCCGTCCAAGACAGGGAGACCCGTCTCGATTCTAGGTTTCACCCATACCAGCGGCAACGCGCATTGGTTCTGGCCCGATTACGAAAGTCATTGCGTCCGCCTTTTCCACGTCCATAAGGCTTAGGTGGAGCTAACCCCAGCGGCGTAGACTGGAGACAGGCAGTACTCCCGCCGATTCAACTATCGAAGGGCTTTGCCGGTTTCAATAAACCTGGCGTCAAGGAACCTGGGATCAACCACCCAGTCCCTACGAACCCTTTCTTAACGAGCCTGCTCTCGACGACAAATGGAGAATGCAACCAATCCCGGTGCAAGCCTGGCGGCTCGCCTCCGCGCCTTCATAAGCCTGCGTCAACCCTGGTTTGTGGGCCTGCTTTTTGCCCTCCTCACCGCCGCCCAGGCAATCGGCTTCGTTACGCTTGGAACGGGTCGATGGGGCTCCGCTCTGGCGCAGTCGCTCCTCGTCCTCGGCAATCTTGTTGCCCTCGCTTGCGCATGGACGGTATTCCGACGCGCACGCGGCATTACCGCCATCTTTTGGTTTCTGTTCGCAGCGATCCTCTTGATCTGGATGGTTCCGACCGCGATCCAGGCTCTTGACACGCTTTTCGATCTGTCGACCTTGTCCGATTCCACCTCGCGTCTGCTCTATTGCCTTTACGGCGCGCCCATCCTCATGATGCTCTTCCTCCCGGATTCCACTTGGCGCACCGATGTCAAGTCCGAAATTTTTCTCGATCTCTTTCAGATCACGATCGTCGTTGCTCTTGTCTATTCCACATTCTTCTTTCTTCCGGTAAGCAGGATGCTCCCCGCCGAGGCCTTCCTCCATGATGTCAGCATCAGCGACGCCCAGAGCATTGTTCTTCTCATCGCAGTTTTGGTGCGCCTGCAATTCGCCGCCACGCGCAGTTCTCAAAACTTGCTGCGCCGCTTCGCTCTGTTCCTGCTGGTCTGCGCGGTGACAACCTTCATCGGTGACTGGATCGATCTCCATCACTACTCGGCTGCTTCCGCCTGGTTCAACCTGGCCTGGAACCTGAATCAGGCCGCTCCGGCTCTTATCGCCATCACGTGGGTGCCGGACCCTGAACCCGTCTCCGCTCGCGAACCGGAGAACTTCGTCGGTTTCCTCCGCACAAATCTCGTCCTCGTCTTGATGATGGTCGGCGTCTCTGTCCTGATGGATCGCTGGAAACAGGCTTACGGAGGACTTCTCACCAACATCGCGATCGCTGCTTCGCTCCTCGCCTTCACTATCCGACTCGCTCTCACCCAATACCACCAGCAGCAGGAAATTTCCCAGCGCAAAGCCGCGCAGGGACAACTCTCTGCCTCGAACGAAAAGGTCGGACACCTCCTCGAGAGCTCCCGCCGCCAGACCGCCGAGATTACCCAGATCAGCGAACTCGGAAGCCTGCTTCAGGCCTGCGCCTCTCGCGAAGAAATCTTCCGTCTGATCCCCGAGCGCTTGCGCCGTCTTTTCCCGGACGCATCCGGTTCCATCTCGCTTCTCACTGCCTCCAAAGTGCGCCTCGAAACGGTAGCTCACTGGGGTATCGGCTCTGGCGACCAGATTGTCTCTCCCACGGAGTGCTGGGCTCTGCGCCGGGGAGCCGTCCACTCCCATCCCAGAGGTCAATCCAGCGCGCGCTGCTCGCACTTCGTCGGGCGAGGGCGCTTCCATCTGCATTCCTCTCATCTCCAGCGGCGAAGCCATCGGAATCCTGGCCATTCAGGACAATGAGTTTGAGAACAATCATTTTCAGAAGAACGACTTTCAGAAGAACGACTTCCAGAACAACAACCTCACGTCCGTCGCCTCCGCCCCGAACTCGGACCGCTCTGCCCGCCGGCTTCACCTCGCCAGCGCAGTCGCCGAACACATCGCGGTAGCGATTGCGAACCTTGGACTCCGCGAATCCCTCCGGCTCCAGGCCGTGCGCGATCCACTCACTGGACTTTACAACCGCCGCTACATGCAGGAATTCCTCGAACGCGAACTGCATTCGGCGCGCCGCAGACATCGCCCCGTCTCCGTCATGATGCTCGATCTCGATCACTTCAAGCGCTACAACGACTCCTTCGGCCACGCCGCCGGCGACCGCGCCTTGGCCTCTGTCGGCGAGATTCTCCTTCGCTCAGTGCGTGCCGAAGACATCGCCTGCCGCTACGGCGGTGAAGAATTCACTTTGATTCTGCCCGAGTGCGATCTTCAGCAGGCGAATGTGCGCGCCGAGATTATCCGCAAGCGCGTCGCCGAAACCTGCTCCCATCTGGGAGAGAAGCCGCCCAACGCGCTGACCATGTCCATCGGTGTCGCCGCCTTCGATGAAACCACCGATCGGGTTGACCTGCTCCTCAAGTTTGCCGACGACGCTCTCTACGAGGCAAAACGCCAGGGCCGCAACCGGGTAGTCCAGGCCCGCCCTGCCTCCGAAGCGCCAGGTGAGAATTTCAGCGAAGAGAGTCCCGCAGCCTTGGCCGCAGCCCTGGCTGTCTCCAGCTCCGAGTAACACCGGGCCATAGCACCCGTCTGCCGCGTTGTAGTCGTAGCGCCGGCGTCCCGCCGGCAGCCTGCCCTGAGCGAAGTCGAAGGGCGGGGGCCGTCCCACCCACGCATACACCTTCCTCCAACGCATCTGTGATACGAATAGAACGCTCCGTTGCCCGATCAACCCAATCCCGAATCCGGCCTGCACCGCCAACTCACCGCCGGACAAATGACCATGGTCGCCGTCGGCGGCTCCATCGGCACCGGACTGCTCCTCGGCACCGCATCCGCTATCTCGCTGGCTGGACCCGCGGTCATCCTCACCTTCATCCTGGCCGCCTTCATCAGTTGGACCGTCACGCTCGCCCTGGGAGAACTCGCCAGCGCCCATCCGGCCGCCGGTTCCTTTGGCGTGTATGCCGACCTCTATCTCAACCAATGGGCCAGCTTCATGTCCCGCGCCGGATACTGGCTCGCCATCTCCTTTTCCATTGGAGCCGAGATGGTCGCCTCCGCCACCTACATGCAGTTCTGGTTTCCGCGCAGCCCGGCGCTGCTCTGGATCGTTCTTCTTTCCGTGTTTCTCTCTGTCGATAAACTTACTGAACGTCCGCAGCTACGGCCGCTTCGAATTCTGGTTCGCCATGATCAAGGTCGCGGTCATCGCCGCCTTCATTATTCTCGGTGCCACCCTCCTGCTGAGCGGCCGAACCGCCCCGCAATACACCGCCCACGGCGGATTCTTCCCGCTCGGCGTGACCGCTCCTCTGCTCGCCATCACCTTCGCGATCTACACCTTCGGCGGTGTCGAATTCGTAGCCGTCGCCTCGGGCGAATCCTCATCGGGCCCGGCCGTCACGCGCGCAACTCGTCTCACCTCCCTTACTCTGACCGCCGTCTACCTCGGAGCCATCATCATCCTGGTCGGCATCATGCCCTGGAACCGCGCCGGCGTCACCGAAAGTCCCTTCGTCACCGTCTTTCGTTCCGTCAACTTTCCTGGCGCTGCGCACTTCATGAACTTTGTTGTCCTCACCGCCGCGCTCTCGGGAGCGAACGCCGCCCTCTACATTTCCTCGCGCATGTTGTTCTCGCTCGCCCGCACCGGATGGGCTCCCCGCGGCCTCGGCCATCTAAGCCGCAGCGGCGCGCCCACCTATGCGCTCATCGCCTCGTCCTACGCAATCCTCGCGGCCCTCATCCTCGAACGCTATGCGCCAGCGCGCGCCTTCGAATACATCCTGCGCGGCGCCTTCTTCGGCATGATGCTCTCCTGGATCATCTCGCTCGCCGCCCACATCCAATTCCGCCGCCGCTTGTCACCGCAACAAGCGGCAGAAATTCCGGCCCGCTCGCCGCTCGGCAAATGGGGATCAATCATCGGCCTGGCAGTTGTGCTGGCTTGTGTAGCCGAGACCTGGTTCGACTCGCGAGTCAACCTCTTCAGCGGACTCACGATGTTGATCGGCCTGACCGCAGCCTACGGCCTAGTCAAGGCATTCCGCCGCCGGTCTTCCTGAGGACGCATTCGAAAACTCTTCATTTCTTTCTTGCCCCCGCCCACAAAGAGCGCATAATCAACTTAAGGAATTCATTCCGCGGAGGAGCCCCGTGGAATACGTTATTCGTAGGGCGCATCGCTTGCTCTGCAAGCTCGCCTTGTGCCTGCTGTGTGTGCTTTCGGCCTTCGGTCAGCAGATCCCCGACGTGCCCATCCCGCGTAACTTTACTCTCGACCTGGAAACCGCCGCCCGCCTGCGTCCTCAACTCGTGGAGGAGAGCATGCCCGCGACCGGAGACTACGCACCGGGCCGCCTTGTATTCGACCGGCTCGTCGAACAGGTCCCTGCGTCCTCCGCCACAAATTTCAAGTGGGAACTTCGCCTCGTTGACGACAACCAGTTCAACGCCTACTCGTCGCCCGAGGGGACCGTCTACGTCGAGACCGGACTTGCAAAGCTTGCCGGTCCAAGCACCGGCCTGTGGGCGGCGATGCTGTCGCACGAGATCGCGCACGTGGTGCATCGCGATTGGGCGCGCCGCTACCTTTACCGGAAGACGCTCGCAAGCGGCGCCACCATCGTGCTCGGCGATCCTGGCTTGCCGTCAGCCTCGGGACCTGAGGCGCATTGGTCGGACGGGCAAAGCGCATCCGAGAACTTTGCCCGCTTCTGCCGCCGGTTGGAGATTGAAGCGGACCGCGAAGGCCTCACTCTGATGGCCCACGCCGGCTATCATCCCGATTTCGTCCCCGCACTTCATCATCTGCTGCACGCGCAGGGCTCGGACGCGGCTTCTGTCTCTATCTCCGCCATGCACCCACGCTGGGAAGAGCGTGACCGTGAGTTGTACCATGCTTACGTCGACGCCAGCATTGAATTCGAACATCGCTGGCGGGAATGGTACGCCTCTCCCGGTGGCAATCCCCCAACCCTCGTATTCGCGGAAGCGCCGACTGTGCGCAAGACTAGCGGGAACAAAAAGTCGGGCGTGAAGGAATGGGAGATCGTGATCCCAATGCACTGCGAAAACCTGGTCGGCGCGGTTGAAGTCGTATTACGCGCGAAGTCGCCGCCGGGGAGCGGCTCATCATCCCCAACCCTGGTGCCTCCCGATCGCATCGACGGCCGCCCCGACTCTGATGGCAACGCGCGGCAGTTGACCGGTTGCACCTCGCCTCGCACCACCATCACTTTCACGCTCGCCAATTCTACCGACCCGAGCAACCCCAGCGCGCGCTGGACCGATATCTATGTTCTCGATGCGTGGGGCACCGTCCTGGCCCGCGCCGACCTGCCCAGGCTGCCCCGTTAGGACCTCGCTCCACCCCGGGCGATAAAAACGTACGCCGCTTATCGCTTCATGATCGCGGGCAGTTCAAACGTCCGATCGACCACCTGTACAAAGTTCCTTTCCTCGCGCAGAATCAACCGCTCGTTCAGCGCCATCGCGAAATTTTCCACCCCTTCCTTGTCCGTTCGCAACCGCGCCCGATATGCCTCATAGGCGGCGAGACTGTCGAACGCGATCAGCCCCCAGGCAATGTCATTCGTCCCCTCATGGGGAAGAAAATATCCAATCAGATGTCCGCCGCAGCGGGGAATGATGCGCCCCCAATTTTCCGCATACGTCCTGAACTTGTCTTTCTGAAACGGATCGATCTGGTACCGGATGAAACAGGTAATCGTCATAGTTGTCCTCTCCTCGCGGTGCTCGAAATTTTGGCCGCATCCAAACCCGACAAGTATCCCGTTTGCCGTACATGCACACTTCGTTTAACATGAAACTATGAATGTAGCGGCAAACCCGCGTCCCGACGAAAACCTCGCCCTCTCCAGAATTGCCTCCGCCATCGGCGAGCCCGCGCGTGCGCGCATGCTCTCTTCTTTATTGGACGGCCACGCCCGCACCGGCACCGAACTGGCCGTCGTCGCCGAAGTCAGCCCTTCGACCGCCAGCGTTCACTTGAGCCGTCTGAAAGAAGAAAACCTGGTCAAGGTCCTGGTACAGGGCAAGCATCGTTACTACAGTCTGCAAGGCTCCGAGGTCGCATCCGCCCTCGAAGCGCTCAGTGTTCTGGCGGGCAATCCGCGCACCCGCTTCGTGCCCAACACGCCCAACCACCTGCGCGCCGCGCGCACCTGCTACGACCACATCGCCGGAACGTTAGGAGTCGGGCTCCACGACCGCATGAAAACGCTGGGCTGGCTCTCAAATCGCCCAGCCGAAGCAGAAGATGCTTATGATCTTTCCGAAAAAGGCGCGAAAGCGTTTGCGACGCTGGAAGTCGACCTAGCCGCCGCCCGGGCTCTGCGCCGCCGTTTTGCCTTTGCATGTCTCGATTGGAGCGAGCGCAGAGCGCACTTGGGCGGAGCCATCGGCGCCGCGCTTTTGAATGTCGCACTAAAAAGAAAATGGCTGACCCAGCATCTGGACAGCCGAGCCCTTCACATCACCAGTCACGGAAGACGTGAACTGCAAGCCCGATTCGGGCTTTCCATTTGACTCGGAAGTTTGATTGAGCCGTAAGCTCGCAGCTCATAGCTCGAAGCTCGCAGCTCGAATTACAATCAGTCCATGCCCGATCTCCTCCGCTATCGCCCCGAGTTCCCTATCCTCGAGCGCACCAACTACATGATCTCGAACTCCCTCGGAGCCATGCCCCGCAACGTGTTCGGGGCCTTGCACGACTACGCCAACATCTGGGCCACGCGCGGTGTGCGCGCCTGGGAAGAGCGCTGGTGGATGCTGGCCCTCGAAGTTGGCAATGAAATCGGCGCCCTCATGAATGCGCCCAAAGATTCCGTCTCCGTCCACCAGAACGTCACCACCTGCCAGGCCGTGGTCGCCTCCTGTTTTGACTTCTCCGGCAAGCGCAACAAAATCGTCTACAGCGACCTGAACTTCCCCTCGATCATGTATTTCTGGGAAGCACAGCGCCCACTCGGCGCGCGCGTACACATGGTGAAGACTGACGATGGCATCCACGTCCCCACCGACCGCCTTCTCGACGCCATCGACGAAGAAACGCTGCTCGTCCCGATTTCGCACGTCATCTTCCGCAGCTCTTATCTCCAGGACGCGCGCGCCATCATCGAAAAGGCTCACAAAGTCGGCGCCCACGTCGTGCTCGACACCTATCAATCGCTCGGCGCAGTTCCCGTCGACGTCCAATCCCTCAACGTCGACTTCTGTTGCGGAGGCGTTCTCAAGTGGCTCTGCGGCGGTCCGGGCGTCGCCTATCTCTACGTCCGCCCCGACCTCGGAAAAAAGCTCGAACCAAAATTCACCGGATGGTTCGCCCACGAAAATTCCTTCGAGTTCTCGACCGGCCCCATCCGCTACACCGCGCCGCCCCTGCGCTTCATGAACGGAACCACCCACATCCCGGCTCTCGAAGCCTGCCGCCCCGGCTTGCAGATCGTCACCGAGGTCGGCGTCGATAAAATTCGCGAAAAATCCAAACGCCAGACCGCCCGCCTCATCGAACTCGCCGACCGTCACGGCTGGCGCGTCAACACGCCGCGCGATCCCGAGCGGCGCGGCGGCACCGTCTCCATTGACATGCCGGACTCGCAAGCCGTCAGCCGCCAGCTCCTCGCCCGTGAAATTCTCGTCGACTGGCGGCCCAAAGCCGGAGTCCGCTTCTCCCCTCACTTCTACAACACCGACGAAGAAGTGGACGCGGCCATCGCCGCAGTCGCCACAATTTTGAAAGAAAAAGACGCACGCGTCACCGCGTAACGTACCTCGCACCCACTAAAGGTCGGCCTTCGGTTACCTACGTAAGCCCGCGCCCGTCGTTTTTACGTCGCCTTTCTAACGCCCTTTCTTATGCTGATAAGTGAGGGTTCCCCACTTTTTTCGGCCTTCGAAGCGGGCTTCGAAAAGCCATCGCAAGGCGCGGGGTTCCTCGGCACCCAAGTGGACCCCATTCTTCAATTCATCGCGGCAAACCACCTCACGCTCGCCGCCGGCTGCGCGGCGGGAGTCGGCATGTGCTTCTTCTTTTGCGGAATGCAACTGTTCGCGCACGGAAATTCGTCCGACCCCGTTTCAAAGGTCGGCATCGGCCGAGCGACGCCCGGCATCGCCGCCATCGCCGGCAAGACAACCGGCGCGCGCACGCTCGCGGCTCCGATCAGCGGAAGACCATGCTATGTCTACCAGACATCCATCTGGCAGCAGGAACCAAACGGAAAAAGACAATGGAAGAACGTCGCCGAGGAAACCGGCCACGTTACGTTCCTCGTCGAAGACGAAACCGGACAATTGCTCGTAGAACCGAGCGGCGCCGAACTCGATTTGCGCCAGAATCTCAGCGAAGTTTACGGCTCGCCGTCCTCGCCGTCAGGCGGAACCTCAGACCAGACTTCAAATAAAGAAACCCTTCCCGACACCCTTTCAAACTTCCTGGCGCGCAATGGAATCACCCTCGAGCGCCCGACCCGCGTTGAAGAGTATTCCCTGGAGCCTGAAACGAGCGTAGTCATTACCGGAACGGTCGCCGTCTCTTCAAGCAATCCGCCACCCGCCCTTGCAAAGGCAACAGCCAGCCCGCAGCCCGAGATCATTCGCCTCCCCACTGGGCCAACGCCACCATCGACCACCCACATGAGTCAGCAGGCAAAAATCGCCGCAGCTCTGGCGAAAGCCGGGCTTGCGACCCCAGACATGTGGGCTACAGGCGAAGGCGGCCTGCAAGCCATCAACTCATTGATCGACAGCCATTCGAGGCCTGAGCAATCACCGGCCGACTTGAAGCCCGGCGCCTCCGCAACCCCGGCGCTCCCATTGGCGACGATGACAATGGCGAAAGGCCCCGACAACCCCACGTTCATAATTTCGAACCGCAATCAGCCCAGCGGTCCAACTTCCCTCGGCTGGAAGTCTGTTGCTCTTGTGCTGGCTGGTTCAACTCTCACCACCCTAAGCCTCTACGTTCTGCTGGTCGCACACATGCGCTGATTTCGGCTTCGGTCACCCGGCGACCCGCCGGCTAAGCATGCCGCGAGTGCGGCTGAAAGGGCGCGGCGCCCAATAAGCTCCAACTTAAAGCTTTAGCAGTGGAATTATTTCATCAGCTTGCCTTCTTCATTCTGAGCTGCAAGCCCATCTCGTATTGCCGCTTCCAGCGTATCGATGTTTATATCCTTTAGAGCTTTAAACCGAATGCAATATCCGGTCACGCTCGCCTTGCCTAGTTTTTTCCCATACGTTTTGGCTAAGTACTTCTTATCTTTGAGACCAAGAATATAGACAGAGATTCCGGTTTTGTTTCCGCTCACGCCAATTCGAAAAAACTCTCTACTTTTTCCATCGGCATATTTTATTGTGTGAAATCCATATCCAATCGTGGGGTTGGAAACAGTATGATTTTTGCTGTCTTTACCATCGAAGAACCATAATTTGCATTCTGGTGACACTTGAAGTGTGAGCCGATGCAACTCGCGCATGTCACTGCGTTTTGGTTCCGGCTGGCTGGTAATGTACTCCTTGATTTGTTCCTGTACGTTCATATGTTCTGCTCCCTGGTTGCGCGCACGGGATTATACGACGTTTAATCCTTCTCCCCTGGCAAGGGCGGGAGGCTCTGACCGTTGAACTCACTCGACCGCGAGGGCGCCCCACAAGCCGTTGTTGCGTGGGGACTTTTCAGAATTCCCAAAGGCTTGAAATGTGTGGAGCGTCGAAAATCGGGCATAGTGGCTGTAGTACATGCACCCCAAGCCGAGTTCGCATTCCGGACCGTATTGTCCGCAAACCGGAAGGGATTCTGCTTCTGTGGCGCCTCGTCGCCCCATTTGGCGCCTCCGCCGGAGCAACTAACGTGAAGTTACTGCGGCGTAACCCAGCCTTTTCCCAACGAAACCCGACTCTGGTTTACAATAAGTGAAAAGATGGCCGAGCTGAATGATCCCGTCCGCATCGGAATCCTCGGCGACTTCAACCCCGAATTCCGCTCGCACCACGCCACCACCGATTCCATCCAGCACGCCGCCCGCAAGCTAGCCATCGAAGTCGAATCCACCTGGCTGCCCACGCCGTCACTGCTCGAGCCGGCCGCCGATGCCGTTCTCGATTCCTACGACGGCCTCTGGGCCTCGCCCGGCAGCCCCTACAAAAGTTTTGACGGCATGCTGAAAGGCATTCAGTTCGCCCGCGTCCATGACCGCCCGTTCCTCGGAACCTGTGGCGGCTTTCAATACGCGCTCATCGAGTGCGCCCGCAATGTCATCGGAATCCAGGACGCTAATACTGCCGAGGAAGACCCGCAGGGCAAGAACATCGTCATCTATCCGGTGGCCTGCGCCGTCCCCAACCGAAAAAAGGGTGCGCCTAAGCTCTCCGGTATCGGCCCCGAGATCCGTCTCGCGCCGGGATCCTATCTGGCCGCCTGCTACGGCGACAAAGAGGTCATCAAAGAAGAGTTCTTCTGCAATTTCGAAGTGAATCCCGAATTCGAATGGACCGCCATGGAAGCCGGCTTCCCCGTCGTAGCCCGCGGCCCGCAGGGCGAATGCCGCGCCATCGAATCGCCCGCCCACGAGTTCTACATCGCGACCTTATTTCAGCCGCAACTGACTTCGCGCAAAGACCATCCCCACCCGCTCGTCCTGGCTTTTGTGCAAGCCGTGGCCGATTATCGCCGTAAGCGCCTCGACGACTCGATCCTGGCGTAAAAAGTCAGCCAGAGCAAGATCCATCTCCACCACAGCGTCACAGAGAAAACTTAATGTTTTGGCTTTTCTCTGTGTCTCAGTGACTCTGTGGTGAACTGAAATGGTGAACTGAGACCCCGTAATGACTTTCGTTACCATAAGAGTAAGTACCTCGCCCTTCGATCTCCACCTGTCTGCGAGACTTGAGCAGTCAGGACAAGGAGTAACTGTGAGCTCGAAGCCGATGCCGGCCATGGACGTTGCGCGTCCCCAATCCGGGACGAAACCACCCGAACAAACCGCCCCCTCAACCGCTCGAAACTGGTATTTCTGCCTCTTTTTTGTTTCCGGATTTTGCAGCATCCTCTACGAACTGATCTGGCTTCGTCTCGCCATGGCGCAATTTGGTGTCACCACCCCCATGGTGTCCATCGTGCTCTCCAGCTTCATGGGTGGGTTGGGCGTCGGCTCACTGGCTGCCGGGCGGATGATCCGCAAGTATGCTCACCGTCTTACCATGCCGCCCCTGCAACTCTATGCCGCGACTGAAATCCTGATCGGCTGCTCCGCCGTCGTCGTGCCCCTCGAATTACTGGCCGGCCGCTTCGTGCTGGAACATGTAGGTCGCAGTTTGTCCTTGTCGTCCGCTGGATACTACGTCGCCGCCGGCCTCTGGCTGGCCTGCACCATCGTTCCCTGGTGCGCGTGCATGGGCGCCACCATTCCGCTCGGCATGTTTGCGATCCGCAGCGGCAAACAACTTGAATCGCGCCGCTCCTTCAGCTTTCTGTATCTTGCCAATGTCCTCGGCGCCGTCGCGGGCACGTTGATCCCACTTTTCCTGATCGAAGAGTTCGGCTTTACAGCGACCCTGCAATGCGGAATGGTGCTCAATCTCGCCATCTGCGCCGCCGCCCTTCGGCTAGCCGCCCGGCAAACCCCAGCCGCCGCCACGAACGAAACCACTAATGAAAGCCACGAATTCAATTCAGCCAACGAATCGACGCCTCCAGGCATGCCCGCAACCAGTGGGCGCCAGCTGTTCGGAAACGGAACCCTCTGGCTCTTGTTCGCCACCGGTCTTACCAGCATGGGCCTGGAAGTAGTCTGGATCCGTCTCTATACGATCTACGTTGGCACCCTGGTCTACTCCTTCGCAACCATCCTCGGCGTTTATCTGGCTGCCACCTTCATCGGATCCACCGTGTACCGCGCCTGGAGCCGCCGCCACCGCGGCGAAACACCGCTGGTCTGGCTGTTCGTCTGGCTGGCTGCGGTCGCGCCTTTGCTCACCGCCGACCCGCGCGTTGCAATTCTCCCGTGGCTGCGCGTGCCTCTCGGCATCGCGGCATTCAGCGGCCTGCTCGGATTTCTGACTCCAAAGTTGGTCGACCGTTTCTCCGAAGGCGATCCCGACCGCGCCGGATTCGGTTACGCCGTGAACGTCGCCGGATGCATCCTCGGCCCGCTGGTCGCAGGTTTTGCCCTACTGCCTCGTTTCGATGAGCGCTACGCACTGGCGGCCCTGGCTCTACCATGGCTGTTGGTCGGAGTTTGGTCTGCCCTGCGCGGGACTCAGAGTTCGTACGCGGAGCAAGCTTCGGCCAAGCCCCTTGCTCAGCGCGCCATTTTAGCCGGCCGTCATTCTGCTCGCGTCCTTCGCATTGGTTCACCAGACGCGCAGCTACGTCCAGCAGATTTCGAGCGGACAGGTGCGCCGCGACAGCACGGCCACCGTGATCGCCACCGGACAGGGCATGGATAAGAACCTGTTCGTCAATGGCATAGGCATGACCATCCTGACGCCGATCACCAAAATGATGTCCGCCATGCCCTTGACGTTCCTCGACCATACTCCGCACAACGCCCTGGTCATTTGCTTCGGCATGGGCACCACCCATCGTTCCATGTTGTCGTGGGGAATCGATTCCACGGTGGTTGACTTGGTTCCCAGCGTGCCCGCGCTCTTCTGGTATTACCACGCCGATGCGCTGCAACTCCTCAAGTCTCCACACTCGCACGTCGTAGTGGACGATGGCCGGCGCTTCCTCGAGCGAACGACTGGCCAGTATGACGTCATCGTCATCGACCCGCCGCCCCCCATCGGCGCCGCCGGATCGAGCCTGCTCTACTCGCGCGAATTCTATACCGCCGCAAAAAAGCGCCTGCGCCCCGACGGCATTCTCCAGCAGTGGTATCCCGGAGGAGACATGACGACCGCCGCCTCGGTCGCGCGCGCCCTCAAGGAATCGTTCCCCTATGTTCGCGCCTTTAAGTCAATCGAGGGCTGGGGCATTCACTATCTGGCCAGCCGCCAACCCATTCCCGATCGATCCGCCGCCGACCTGGCAAAACGCATGCCCCCAGCCGCCGCCACCGACCTGGTCGAATGGGGTCCATACCCAACCCCCGAGCAGCAATTTGCCGCCGTCCTAAAAAACGAACTCCCGATTGACTGGATTATCTCGCTCGACAAAAACGCGCCCGCCCTGCAAGACGACCGCCCCGTCAACGAGTACGATCTGCTGAGACGAACACGCGCCTGGCTTCACTAAGGGTTCCCCCGTGGACCCCTGTGTACCCTGTGGTTCACGCTCTTTATCCGCGCCGAATCAGAAATTCGAGGCTGGAAATGCACGAAAGGCACAACCCTAAAACGTAAACCCCGACCCCAACAAACTATAGAGAAGAATCGCCAGCACAACGCACGTGAACCCCACATAAAGTCGATCCCGCTCAATCGAGAAGCCGACAATCGAAAACGCCACCCGCGCAATCGGCGTAGCAATCAGCAGCAGCAATCCCAACTGAATCCATCCCCGCCCGTGCCCGCCGCGCACGCTTTCGATGACTCCCGGAATCGTCCGAAAATCTGACGGCTCGCCGCGAAAAATCCTGTAATCCGCCGCTTCATGCCAGTGCCGAAAAAGATAAATGCAAGCTCCCCACAACACCACCGCCGCCGAGATCATAACCCCCGTTCGCAGCAGGTTGCCGAGAATCACCTCCATGCGCCGGTCTCGCCAGGGCTGCGGCTTGAACTCGTGAGACTGCTTCGTCTGCGAATCGCCGGGCATCAGAAGTTCCCCCAAATTCCCTTATAGAGCATCTGCAATCCCAGCACGAGAATCACGAGGCTGAACACCAGCCGCAGCGATTTCGTCTCCGCCTTCACCAGAATCCGCGTGCCCAGCAGCGATCCCGCCAGCACCCCCAGCATCACCGGCATCGCCAGCCCGGGGTCGACATACCCGCGGCTCAAATAAACCCCGGCGCTGGCCGCCGCCGTCACGCCAATCATAAAGTTGCTGGTGGTAGTCGAAACCTTGAACGGAATCCGCATCGCCTGATCCATCGCCAACACCTTCACCGCGCCCGACCCAATCCCGAGCAGCCCGGAAAGCGTGCCCGCCCCAAACATCAGGCTGAATCCGGTAGGCACGTTCTGAACGTTATACGTGCGATGCCCTTCGAGATCCTGGAAGTTCCCGTTCAACCGCAGCCGCGTAGCCAGCGCATCGGGCGGAAGATTCCGTTGCGCCTCCGTCCTCGGGCGCCGCGAAAGATAAGCCGAGTACAGCAGCACCAGCCCAAAAATAATCGCAATCACTTTGATCGGCATCCAGGTCGCCAGAAAAGCCCCCAGCAGCGCCCCCGCCGTGGTCGCCATCTCCAGAAACATGCCGATGCGAATATTCGAAATCCCTTCCTTCACATAAGCCGCTGCCGCCCCCGACGAAGTTGCGATCACCGAAACCAGCGACGCCCCGATCGCATAACGAATATCCACATGAAAAAAGATAGTGAGCAGCGGCACCAAAACTACCCCGCCGCCGAGGCCAGTGAGCGATCCCAAGAGTCCCGCGGCAAACGATACGGCCGCAACCACAAGCGTGAAGATCGGGATGGTCATGGGATGGGTTGTAGTGTCGGCCGCCGAATTTTGTAGAGTAACATTTCGCGAGCGAAGCCGGGGGTTGCGGAGCGCCGGCGACTCGCCGGCTTTTGCAGCGGCGCCCCGCTGCCACCTGAGAAATCTCTGATGAAGTCTTTGATTTCCCCTGTGAAACTCCGTGTACCCCGTGGTTCAAGCTTCTTCTCGCCGGCTTAATCAGCCTCCCCCACACCGCCGGGAGATCGCGTTGTTGGCGGCGTACTTTGCGATAGGTGGGTTCACACGGGTCGAGGGCCACCCTGCGACTTCCAACATCACTGGCGCATCTAATGAACGGTGCTAGGATAGAGGTCGCTCGGCTGGACCGCTCGTCTACCCGCGCAACTGACAAGTTTTATAACTCTGGAGGATGAATGTCTGGCAACGGCATCGTCGAAGTAACCGACGCAAATTTTGATTCGGATGTATTGAAGTCTGAAAAGCCCGTGCTCGTGGATTTCTGGGCCGCCTGGTGTGGCCCCTGCCGCGCAATCGCTCCCATCGTGGAAGAGCTGGCCGGCGAATATCAGGGCAAAGTCACCATCGGCAAAATGGATGTTGACCGCAACGGCGCCACTCCCATGCGCTACAAAGTGACCGGCATCCCCACCCTGCTGGTCTTCAAGGGCGGACAGGTAGTCGAGCAACTGGTAGGCTACCGCTCCAAAGACGACATCCAAAAAGCCCTCGACAAGCACCTGACCTAACAACAATTGCAGAAGTCAGATTGCAGAAGTAAAAACCCTACGGATTCAACTCCGCTATGTGGCCCCAGGGGTTTAACTTCTGCAATCTGCAATCTGACTTCTGCAATCTCCAACGGCCGCGTCAATATTTCCGCAGCACTCCAATCACCCGCCCCTGCACCTCGACCGCCGCCGCCGGAAAAATCATCGGCTTCATCTTCGCGTTCGAAGGCTGCAGCCGAATCTTTTCGCCCTCATGGAAAAATCTCTTCAAAGTAGCGTCCGCCCCATCGACCAGCGCGACCACAATATCCCCGTTGTGCGCAGTCTTGGTTTTCTCCACCAGCACATAGTCGCCGTCGAGAATTGCCTCGTCCTGCATCGACTCGCCGCGCACTTCCAGCACAAACACTTCCTTCGACCGGACAAAATCCGCCAGCGAAATCGTCTCTGGCGTCTCCACCGCCTCAATCGGACGCCCCGCCGCAATCCGCCCCAAAAGCGGCAGCACCATCCCAGTATTCACCGCCATCGACTGCTTCAACTTCCCCCGCGGAGGCAGCAGATCAATCGACCGGCTGCGATTGTAATCGCGCGTCAGCAGTCCCTTTTTCTCAAGGTTGGTGATGTGCTTGTGAACGGTCGCGAGCGAATTGAGCCCCATCGCCTCTTTGATCTCTTCAAACGAAGGGGAGTATCCCTTCTCCGAAACAAAGCGCGAAAGAAAGTCATAAACCTCATGCTGTCGCCGAGTGATCGCCATGCGCGCAGCATAGGCGAAGAAGAAGCGAATGTCAAGAAAGTAATCGGACTGGTAGTGCCCGAATTTGAACAGCCACTATCATCGGATTGGTGGAGGCTAGTTTGTTTCGAAATGCACCACTACCGTCAGATCGCAACTGGTCGCGCACCGGAAACATAGCCGCGGAGCGGCGCAAGAATACAGCCCACGGCGCAAGCCGTGGGTCGGCATGGAGAATGACAAAAGCCCCGTAGGGGCGAAAGAAACAAACCTGTACTCCGCCGCTCACTGCCTGAAAATTTGGTCTTGGACGGCCTTGCGACGCTCACGCCTATGAACCTATCTTCTTTCCCCTCCTTCGGGAACTTCACAATCTGTTGCCATACTTA
>CAWFLZ010000007.1:0-424926 GCA_963816705.1 uncultured Acidobacteriaceae bacterium | reverse complement strand
GCAGGACGAGACCTGCTGGTTCCTCGCGGTCGATTTCGATAAGAAAACATGGCAAAAGGATGCCACTGCGTTTTTGGCAGTATGTCGCGAACTGAGCGCGCCAGCGGCACTAGAGCGTTCACGGTCAGGCAACGGTGGCCACGTGTGGATCTTCTTCGACCGATCAATCCCCGCAACCACCGCGCGAAAACTGGGCTGTGTAATCCTGACTCGGGCCATGGAGTCCCGTCACGAACTTGGATTGGATTCATATGACCGCTTTTTTCCCAACCAAGACACCATGCCAAAGGGCGGACTTGGCAACCTGATCGCTCTGCCGCTGCAGAAGCTTCCGCGCGCAGATGGAAACAGCGTCTTCGTGGATGCAGAGTTTCGTCCGTATGGTGACCAATGGGCGTTTCTGGCAAGCGTGAAACGGATGCCCGCTTCTGCTGCTGAGGCCATCGTTCTGGATGCTCAACGAAGTGGGGACCTTATCGGAGTGAGAATCAGCTCTGCGGAAGATGACGGACAAGCCCCTTGGACATTGCCACCATCTCGAAAGCGAGCAGAGCGTCCAATACCAGGACCCCTTCCGGTGCAGGTTCGAATTGTTCGCGCCAACCTTTTGTATATCGAAAAGAAGGATCTTCCTTCCGCGATGCTCAACCGGTTGCTTCGCCTTGGGGCATTCCAGAACCCCGAATTTTACAAGGCGCAGGCCATGAGGCTTCCTACTTTCAACAAGCCGCGAGTTATCGCCTGTGGCGAGGAACTCGCTAACCACATTGCCCTACCACGCGGTTGTCTTTGGGAGGTCATCGAGCTGTTGAAATCTCACCGCATCAAGCCGGAAGTCAGTGACGAACGGTTTGTCGGTCGTCCGATCGAGGTAGAATTCTCCGGCCGACTGCGCCCGTTACAGCAGGATGCCGTTGATGTGTTCGTGCAGCACGATGAAGGAGTCCTCTGTGCTCCCACGGCTTTTGGCAAGACGGCTGTGGCAGCATATTTGATCGCGGCACGAAAGGTGAGCACTCTGATCTTGGTACATCGTCAACAATTGTTAGACCAGTGGCATGCGAGATTGGCAATGTTCCTCAACCTTCCCGCCAAGTCAGTCGGACAAATCGGAGGAGGGTCGACAAAACGCAGTGGTTGCGTGGATATTGCCATTCTTCAAAGTAGCCACGACAAGGAAGGCGTGAAAGACTTCGTGGCAGAGTATGGTCAAGTGATTGTTGACGAGTGCCACCATCTATCGGCGTTTACCTTTGAGCAGGTGATGAAGCAGGTGAAAGCGAAGTACGTCGTCGGATTGACAGCAACTCCCGAGCGAAAAGATGGACACCATCCCATCATCTATATGCAGTGCGGTCCGATTCGATTCAAGCTCAGCGCCCGCTCGATGACGGCAGCTACCCCTTTCGAGCATGAGGTAGTTCCTCGGTTGACAGACTTTTGCTTGCCGCCTGAGCAAGCCGATATGACGATTCAGGAAGTGTACGCCGCACTTGTCGATGACCGCGTCCGGAATGAATTAATCCTTACCGATCTCGTCCAGGCAGCCGCAGACGGGCGTTCACCGTTGCTTCTTACCGGCAGAACTGATCACTTGAAATATTTCGAGGCAGAGCTTGCTGGCAAGGTGAACAACGTGTTTACGCTGAAGGGTGGCATGGGCAAGAAACAACGACGATCGACGGCAGAGGCAATTGCGGCTGTGCCCGAGTGCGAACCGAGAGTCATTCTGGCAACCGGCAGCTACATAGGCGAAGGATTCGACGACGCTCGCTTGGATACACTCTTTCTGGCGATGCCCATTTCCTGGAAGGGAACGCTACAGCAATACGTAGGGCGTCTCCACCGACTTCATGATGCCAAGCGTGTTGTGCGAGTCTACGATTACGTGGACTCCAAGGTCCTTATGCTGGCGCGAATGTACGCGCGTCGCCTGAAAGGGTACAACCTGATCGGCTACACGATCCGGGACGCCAGCAACGAAAGATCGTTCTCTCAGCAGGTTGAAAATCGATCTTCCAAAGAGCCTTTGATCAACGGAGAAACATGACGAAACGGAACAGTCGCCCGGCGGTTCTGCATCTGCGGAAGCTGAAAGGCGAGTCTGGGACAAATCTCCCTTCGCTCAGCAAGGCGAGGCTGAAGGAACTGATCGAACAAGCGATCGTGGATGCTTACGGCGAAGAAGAACAAGCAGGCGGTTTTTTCACCATGATTGAGGAACACCTAGCGTTGCCGTTCTCTGTGAAGGTCCTCGGCGTCGATGCTGACGTGGAGAAGGTCGACATGACGCTAGATGGCCAAATTGTTGCCATTTGCCGTCGAGGCAAAACGCGGCAGAAGATCCCAATCCTGGACCTGCCTTTACCAACGCCGGCACCGGCAGGCGTGGAATGGATTGTCGCTTATCGTCACTGGCGCCGAGGAACCTGGTGAGCGAATACCAGTATTACGATTTCCGCGCAATCGACCGTCCGCTGACGAAAAAAGAGATGGCAGCGCTCCGTTCCATTTCGACGCGGGCCGCAATCACCACCACGAGCTTCACGAACCACTACGAATGGGGAGACCTGAAAGCCAATCCGAGCAAGCTACTGGAGAAATATTTCGACGCTTTTGTCTATGTCGCGAACTGGGGGACGCATGAGTTCTATATTCGCCTCTCGCAGGAATCGGTTGACTACAAGTTGCTCAAGGCCATGATCCCAGGCGAGACCGTGCGTGTGCGAAGAACCGCGAGATTCGTGATCGTTGAATTTGGATGTGAGTCGGAGTGGGATGGCGAGGACGACGGGACGGGATGGATGGCCTCCCTGATGCCTCTGCGCTCCGACCTGCTTCGCGGCGACCTCCGATGCCTGTATCTCGGCTGGCTTCGCAGTGCGCAGGATGGAGGACTTGATGAAGATGAAATGGAGCCGCCCGTGCCTGCAGGCTTGCAAGAATTGTCCGGTTCCCTCGATGCTCTGATCGAATTCCTCGAAATCAACGAGGATCTCGTTGAGGTTGCAGCACAAGCTTCAAAACCACTCGCGGCTGGACCGAGCCGCAAAGAGCTGTCCGCATGGATTCGAGGTCTGCCGGAAAAGGACAAAAACGAGTTACTCATTACTGCGGGAGTGGAGTCGAGTGAACTCTGGCGAAGCAATCTCATGCGGCGTTTTCAGCGTCAAAACTCTCAACACTCTTCGCAGACGGTTGCAACGGCCCGGCGCAGTGCAGGCGATATCCTGGCCGTGGCCCACGCGCGAGCGAAGGAAAGAATCCGGCGGCTGAACGAACAGCGCGCGGCAGAAGAGGCAAGACGAAAGGCCCAGGACGAGGCCAACCGAGCTCGCTATCTCGATCAACTAGCGCGACGCGAACCGGAAATCTGGGAGCAGGTCGCCGTACATATCCTGAAGCGGCAGCCCAATGACTATGCCAGGGCAGTTGGCTTGCTGACCGACTTGCATGATCTCGCAGTCCGCCGGGGCAAGAGGGCCAAATTTCAGATGGAACTTGAGAAGATCCGGCAGACACACGCCGCCAAGGAGAGTTTCTTGCGTCGACTTGCCAAGGCAAACTTGTAGGTAGGCTGATCGCGACTACCCGCAAACAATCGTCTCGAACCGCCCATTGTGACACCGGTGTGACGCAAAACCTACCATCACTGCCAAAGTTGACATCATTGACACTCCACGGCGACTGATTCTAAATAAGTTGTTTGTCCGCTGCCCAAGCAAACGCGTCACACCGGCGTCACAACGAGATGTGCAGCGGTATTCGGAAGCTGGAACGCGCGTCAGCTCTGCTTCGGCAGGAACAACCCGTTCACGGACGTCGACTGGCTCCATCCATTACCCCTCACCGGAGATCACGTGAGCAATTCGCCGCAGGTACTCATTGGCGTAGTCGCCGAGGGACAGAATCACAATCAGGCGTGCTTTCGCTCGACTCAGCGCGACGTTGATCAATCGAGGCCCTTCGACAGGATGCCCCAGTAATCTCCCGCCAGTCGCGATCACTGGATCGAAAATAACAGTGTGATACTCGCTCCCTTGCGCCCTATGCACGGTGCTGACCGGGACCTTGGCCTGTCCAGCATTTCGGAGAAAAGTTTTGATCAGCCCTCGCTGTGCTCGATAAGGAGTCAAGACGAGCACGTTCTCCTCACCGACCTGGCCGGCGAGAGAAGGAACGATCTGTCCGATATACTCGGCGGACTTGTAGCGTGTGCCAATGCCATATTTCGTCTGTTTGAAGTCGCCTTCCGCAGGGCACTTTTCGAGGTGTACGCGGTCGGCACCCATCCCGGGGACGAACTGCGTACGTCGCTCCGCACACCACTCCACGTCGGTTGCGCACTTCTCGGCGACGATCAACTCCCCGTCATAGAACACGTGGCTAACGATGTCACAAATTTCTTCGGCCATACGGGACTGTTCATTCAAGAAGCAGCGGTTCTGCGGGTTCATGTACTTAAACATTGATACGCCAAGCCACTTCGTTGCATCGGGACGCGCTGACCGCACGATCGGTGCAAGCTGCTTGTGGTCGCCGGCGAAGAGGACTCGCTGGCCAAGCGGCGCCAACGCCAACGCATGGGGCAGGCTGACTTGGCTGGACTCGTCGAACAAGATGAGGTCGAATGGTCGACGAGCCCGCAGAGCACTGTACGAAAAAGATGCTCCGGTCGTGGTCATCGCCGCCACTTGCGCCTGATCGATGGGCTTCGGTATCTGTGCTCGAAGAGCGCTAATCTTGTCTTTCCAGGTGGCATATGCTGCCGCATTGCTTCGGTCCGGCATCTGCGTTTCGAGCTGAGCAATCCGTCGAACAAGATCGCTATCAACAACTGGTAATAAGTGTTCGCGGCCTTTGTAGTTGCCGGCGATGAAATGGGTTCCGATTCGTTTGCACCGCTGGCGCAATCCGTGAGCCGCGGGATCGGTCCGCTCGAGTTCTTCCAGACGGCGGTCGACCGACAGCAATGCAATGTCGACCGCCCAGTTCGTCGTCGAAAGCAGTAAGATTCTCGCTTGCGGCCTTTGATGCAGGTACGAGGCCAATATCGCTCCCACCGTATAGGTCTTCCCGGTGCCCGGCGGTCCCCAAAGGAACCCGAACTCTCGATCCAGCAGCCCAAATGCCTGTCTTTGCCTATCCCTCAATTCGGGGAAGCCTGGTACCGAACGCACATCGGGGAGTGGGGAGTAATTCAGAGCGGTGACTTTTTCAAGCCAACCAAGACTTGCCTCGGCAAAGAGCGGTGATTTCCAAATGTCCCTCAGAGCCTCCAAATATCGCGGGGTGTGAAGGACGATCTGGCCGCCTTTACGGGGTGGTGGGCCACTGAGATACCGGATGTTGATTTGGTCGTGTTCGGCAGAGACGGAGAGGACGTCAGCTGTTCCTTTGGGCGGCCCCGGCCAAGCCGCCGCGGCGCCCTCGAGGCTCTCGTCCAGTCCGTGAGAAGAATCTGCCGAATTGATGAATATCTTAAAAAGCGCTGCGCCATCCGGTTTCACCTCGGAAACAGTGAACTTTAGCGGCCCGCCGCTTACTCTGAGCTCGTCTTCGAGGGCATCGATGATTTCGCGCTGCGACGTGAATTCTCGACGCTGCATAACAGGTCTCCGGAGACCATGGTAAACCTGGGTCAGGGTGGCGAACGACAACCCACAACGGCCCTTATGCACCACGCCACAGTCTTCGCTATGGCGGCCGAATGAAGGAGTCAAAGGAAATCGCCGGACGCTGTGTGCGCCCGCGGTTGAAGCCCGCACGAGCAAGCAGAACAGTAACCTCGCCGAGTGCAGGGTCGATCCGTAGAAATGGCTATGACTTCTCGCCGTCGACTTGCCAAGGCTAACTTGTAAGTAGGCTGATCGCGACTACCAGCAAACAATCGTCTCGGACCGCCCATTGTGACGCCGGTGTGACGCAAAACCTGCCAACACTGCCAAACTTGACATCATTGACAGTTCACGGCGACTGATTTCAAATAAGTTGTCTGTTTGCAATGCAGTCCGGCGAATTCGGCTTACAGGTCCGGCTGCCACAAAACTTCTACTTTCAGTCATTTCCAAAAACCAACAAAACCCGGTGTGCCGCATGTGTGAAACGCTTTGGCAGCGGCAATGACCTGCCTTTTTCTCCTGCTACACTGCCGGGCAGATTCGCGCATGTCGGCAGTGCGCGGGAATCTCTGGCTTGCTTAACGGCCATTTTCGGTGATCTTTAGTCCCGGCCAAGGCGGATCTGTCGTGGCGCAGGTCGCGGCTTGGGCGAGTTCTTGTTCTTCACGCTTCTTTGCGCCTGGGCGCTTTCTCTGGCCAGCTTCGCGTTTAATTCAGCTCCAAGCAGCAGCGCAAACGCATTCCAATAGAGCCACGTCAGGAGCGCAATGAATCCCGCCAGGGTTCCGTAGGGGCGGTTGTAGTTGGCGAAATGCCGGAAATAAACGCCGAGCAGATAAGAGAGTGCGATCCAGCAAGTCACCGCGAGAATCGCACCCGGCAAGGTGTCGAGGAAACTCTGCTTGACGTTGGGAGCGAGGAAATAGACGGCTTCCACGGCCAGCACTGTGAATGAGATCGCGATGCCCCAGTGAATGAGAGGCCACAGGACGACGAAGACCTGCGAGATAGGAATTCTGGCGGCCAGCCACGTGCCGAATTCTGGGCCCACGATCATCACGGCCAGCGCTACGATCAAGAGGGTGACGCAGATTCCGCCGAGAACTAGGGCGAGCAGGCGAGTCTCCCACATCGGCCGAATGCTTTTGACTTCGTAGGTGATATCGAGGGCTTCGATCAACGCGTCGAAGGCCGAGGATGCTACCCAGATGATTCCCAACATGCCGAACGACAGCCAGGCTTTGTGATTGGCGCCGACGAGATTGATGAGCATCGATTGCACGAAACGCGTGGTATCCGGAGGCAGGATGCGCGCCATGACGTCGAGCGTTCTGGCAAACAGGTCGGTGAATGGGATTAGTCCCATCACTGCGGAGAGGAAGATTAGTCCCGGAAATACTGCGAGGATCGAGTAGTAGGAGAGCGCGGCCGCAACCTGCAGCGTATGGTGATTCTGCACGTCCTGGCAGGTGGCAGAAATCGCTCGCTTGAAGCCGGCACGCGTCACGACGAAATCTTACCCGTTTGCTGCGGCGGGTGGGAACGAAATCGGCGACCTTCGGGTGGGCATCTAACGCGTCGCGGGTAAAAGCTAGTCCTTCACCTGTGCATGACGTTCAGGTATTACCATTGTTGTAGACGTTGCACACAGCGCTCGCGAGGGGCGGAGGAAAACGGTTGCCATTGAAGAGAGAAGCTGGCTGGTACAAGAACGCGATCTTTTATCAGATCCATGTGCGTACATTCCTGGACAGCAGCGGCGATGGCATCGGCGACTTTCAGGGGCTGGCGCAGAAGCTCGACTACGTGCAAGAGCTGGGAGTGAATGCAATCTGGTTGATGCCGTTTTTCCCATCGCCCTGGCGGGATGACGGCTATGACATTTCCGACTACCGGTCCGTGCACCCCAAATACGGGACGATTGACGACTTCAAAACATTTCTATCGATCGCGCATGACCGGGGCATTCGCGTGATCATCGAGCTGGTCGCGAATCATACTTCCGATCAGCATCCCTGGTTTCAGGAGTCGCGCAGTTCTCAGCACAACCCCAAGCGCGACTGGTATGTGTGGAGCGATACGGATACGAAGTATCGCGATACACGAATTATCTTCCTCGACACCGAGATGTCGAATTGGGCATGGGATCCGATTTCCAAATCCTATTACTGGCATCGATTCTTCAGTCATCAGCCCGATCTGAATTACGACAATCCCGCGGTGCGGGAAGAGATGTGGCAGGTGATGAAGTTCTGGCTGGAACTCGGGGTCGACGGCTTCCGGTTGGACGCGGTTCCCTACCTGATTGAGCGTGAGGGTACGTCATGCGAGAACCTGCCCGAGACGCACGAGGTGATTCGCGAGCTGCGAAGGAAAGTTGACAACGAATTTCCGGGCACCATGCTGCTGGCGGAAGCGAACCAGTGGCCGGCCGATTTGCGTCCCTACTTTGGCAATGGCGACGAGTTTCACATGGCGTTTCATTTCCCGCTCATGCCTCGCATGTTCATGGGCCTGCGCCTGGAGGACCGGAAGCCGATTACCGAGATTCTGCAGCAGACGCCGGACATTCCCGCGACCTGCCAGTGGGCGATTTTTCTGCGGAATCATGACGAGTTGACGCTCGAGATGGTCACTGACATGGAGCGCGACTATATGTATGACATCTATGCCAGCGATAAGTCGATGCGGCTGAATCTCGGCATCCGGCGGCGGCTGGCTCCGCTGCTCGACAATGACCGGCGCCGCATTGAACTGATGAACGGCATGCTGATGTCGCTTCCCGGAACGCCGATTATTTACTACGGCGATGAGATAGGCATGGGGGATAACATCCATCTGGGAGATCGCAACGGCGTACGCACCCCGATGCAGTGGACGGGCGGCGGCAATGGCGGCTTTTCGATGGCCGATCCGGAATGTCTGGATTCGCCGCCCATCCTCAATCCCGTTTATGGCTATCAGGCCGTGAATGTCTTATCGCAAAAACGATTCGACCATTCCCTGCTCTCCTGGATGAAGCACATCATTCGGGTGCGGCAGTCGACCCAGGTTTTCGGGTCCGGGTCGATAGAATTTATCTATCCCGCGAATCATCGAGTACTGGCCTATGTGCGGCAACTTGGCAGCGAAACAGTATTGGTCGTGAACAATCTGTCCAGCGCCGCGCAAGCGGTGGAACTGGACCTGCGGCGCCACAAGGGAAACATTCTGATTGAGATGTTTGGCAAGAATATCTTTCCCCGCATCGGCGATCTTCCTTACTTACTAACTATGGGGCCATACCAGTTTTACTGGTTCCGGCTACGGAGGATTTGATCTCCTAAGATGCTTGCTGTGTTTATTGTGGAAGCGACATGGTTTCTCGGAGGTTTAATTGGCGGACGAAACACTTCTGAACGATGATCTCCTTCGTCAACTTATGAACGTAGGCGAGGTTGACATCATCGTTGGGCTGCCGACTTATAACAATGCTAAGACGATAGAACCAGTGGTACGTGCAATTCAGGCGGGCATTCTAAAGTGCTTTCCCCGTGAACGGGCGGTTATTATCAATACTGATGCGGGCTCACAAGATGGAACTCCGACTTTAGTAACTGAAGTCTCCATTGATGACGTCTGGAGGGCCTCAAAAGTCTATGCGTTGCGCACTTTGCACGTCATCACTACCCAATATAGGCACAGTCCCGAGTCGGGGACTGCACTCCGGACCATCCTCTCGGCTGCCGACTTGCTGCGCGCCAAGGCCTGCGTGATGATCTCTCCAGATTCCTCCACCATTGAGACCGATTGGCTGCAGCGCCTGGTTCAGCCCATCTACCACGAGGGCTTCGATCTGGTTTCTCCTATTTATCGCCGCCAGAAGTTTGCCGGCGTTCTGATGCGCAATTTGCTTTATCCGATGACTCGTGCAATCTACGGAATTGGAATTCGAGAACCCTACGCATCCGAGTTCGCAATTTCCAGCCGGCTCGCAACGGATTTCCTGAGCAAAGAGAACTGGAGCGACGAGGGAGGAAGACATGGCGCGGAAATCCTGCTGACGCTCATGGCGGCGACAGACAAATATCGCTTGTGCCAGGCCTTTCTCGGCGATAAGCCGCCGCAAAACAGGAGCGCCGCTGACTTGGTCGAGGCCATGCGGCGGACCGTTGGCGCCTTGTTTTTTTCGCTGGACAAGAATCTTCAGTACTGGAGCGCGATTAACGGTTGTGAACCCGTGAAAACTTTTGGACCGGAGTACGAGATCACGCTGGAGCCGGTCGCAGTGGACCTTGCTCGAATTCGAGAGATGTTTGTTACGGGCGTCGCCGAATTGGAGCCGGTCTTTCGTTCTATCCTCAGCGAGACGACGCTTTCGGAATTGCAGCGAATTGCAGCCCTTGAACTCAATGCCTTCCGTTATCCCGCCGAGGTGTGGGCGAAAACCGTGTTCGAGTTTGCGGCGTCGTACCACAAATCAGTCATCAGCCCCGACCACATTGTTCAGGCGCTTGTGCCCCTCTATCGAGGAAGGGCTCTGACCTTTCTGCTGGAAAACCAGGAGGCCTCGGCGGAGGACGTGGAGAGGAACGTGGAATTGTTATGCCGCGAATTCGAGCGATTAAAGCCGTATTTGCTGGAAGTATGGGCAGATAGAAAGTGAGGATCAGATGTGGGAAATCGTCGTTACCGAGCTGATTAGAGCCCTACATGACATGGAGGCTAATGTCGCACACTACTTGCCTCGCGTGGTAGTGCTGTTGGTTCTCGCCTTATTAGGTTGGCTGATCGCGTACTTAATAAAACTTGCAGTAAGAAGCACACTGCGGTGGAGCAGGTTTTCCAAGCTTTCAGAGCACACCGGGGCGACTCAATTGCTAAACCAGGCGGACCTCCCATCGTCAACCGAGTTATTAAGCCGGTTCGCCTTTTGGGTGGCTTGGGTCGGGTGCGTACTCGTGGGCGTGAGCGTACTTGGGATCGTCGGTTTAGAGGAATACACAGCTCGCTTTTTCCTCTTTCTTCCGCGCTTGTTTGCGGCCCTGGTGATTCTCTTTTTCGGATTGCTGGCGGCCAGCTTCTTCTCTCGCGCTGCTTTGCTGGCGGCGGTCAATGCGAATTTCCGTCCGTCGCGGTTAGTGAGTTTGTCCGTCCGAATCTTCCTCAGCATCTTGACCCTGTCCATGGCCTTTGAGGTGCTGGGCATAGCGGAACGGACGATCATGATTGCCTTCGGAACCACATTTGGCGCAGTCATGCTGGGATTGGCGATCGCTTTCGGCCTGGGAGGTCAGGATCTGGCGCGGGAGTTCCTCGAGGAGCGGTTAGCGAAGAGAAGAAAACAAACTAAGGAGGACGAACTGTCTCCTTTATAGACGTTACCAGTCCAGGCGGGAATTGCCAGCGTCGGTTCGGCGGATCTGATTGCGCTTGTGATGGATCAGGAAAAGCAAGCCGACGGATCCGAGCGTCGGCGGGATGACGAGGATCAAAATTCCGCTCCGCAACGCCTCAATCATTTGGCGGCCGGAAGATGCTGCCTGCGTATAACACAGCGCACACCCCTGGCCGAACGCCTGCACTGGGATCACCATTACCGCAGCTGCGAAGATCGCCAACGCCAACCATCGAATTGAAAGCATCGGTCTAATTAACTCCTTCATTGCGCGGCGGCTCCGGTCGTAGTCTGCGTGTAGGGCGCACCCCGCTCCATTCGATTGCTATCCGTCCAGCCGTATTGCATTGCGAGCATGACGAAGCCGGTAAAGACCACCACAAACAACATAAATCCCCTCTTCTCAGCCCACAAGTGCATGAAGAACAGGAGCGCCAGCGCGGCTTCGGCGATGGCGACCAGCAACATGCGCGTGAACATTGCCTCGGTGTCGATGTGGGTATATGCGATGAGGAATTGCACCGCCGCGAGAATCAGGATACAGACATAGATCACCAGGTATCTTCCGAACGGCTCGGTATGTTTTGCCGGCGGTTCGTGCTTTTGCACATCGGGTGGGCTTACCATGTGTTTGCTCCCTCGCGGAAATCTTAGCGATCGAATTTAGTGACCCAGATTCAAGAGATAGACGAACGGTACGACGAACATCCAAACGAGATCTACGAAGTGCCAGTACAACCCCGCGACCTCAAGGTCGTCAGCGTTATAGCGGCCGCCCATGTATCGAATACCGACTACCAGAAGAGCGAGCACGCCACCGGTTACGTGGAGCAAGTGCAGGCCGGTGATACTGAAAAATGATGCGCCGAAAAGCCCCGTCCCCCAAGGGTTGTGGAACATCGTCATGCCTTCGTTGATGAGGCCCAGCCACTCGCGGATGTGCAAGGCCGCGAACAGCACGCCCCCGACGACAGTAATCATCGTCCAGCGGAAGGCGGTTCCTTTGTCCCCCGCCTTGGCGGCGCGCACGCCCAGCAGCATCGTCAAGCTGCTGGTGAGCAGGATGAAGGTCATGATCGAGACATTGGTGATGCTGTGGAACGGCCTTGGCCAGTTGGCAGTTCCATTGCGCAGGAACCCGTAGGCCACCAGACATGCGGCAAAGGTCGCGGCGTCGGCGATGATGAACAGCCAGATCGCCATCTTTTTGGCGGACACCACAAAGGGCGGCAACCCGACCGTCATTCCGGGCGGATGGTGGTGTCCCATCGTCAAATCGGCTTGGCTCACAGAGCCTCCTGGTGAGGATTAAAGTTTCATCCACAACAACACGAGCAGGTAAATCCAGAGCACGTCCATGAAGTGCCAGTAATGCGCGGTAGCGTCCAAAGTGGAGCGCTTCAGCACGTGAAAACTCAGCTTACGAATTACGCGACCCATCGCGCACAGGCCGCCCAGCAAGTGCAGTGCATGCCCCGCAGTGAATACATAAAAGAACGAACTGCTGGGATTGGTCGCAAGATAGAGGCCTTGTGCGCTTAATTGCCTCCATGCAACGTACTGGCCGGCGAGAAACAGCAAGCCGAGAGATAAGGTTGCATAGAACCAGCGCGCCGGGTTCGCAGTTGTTGCTTTGACGCCGCCCATAAAAGCGGCCACGTGGCGGCGGGCGATTTCCAGCGTTACGCTGCTGGCGAGCAGCACAACCGTGTTCAGATAAAGGATGGACGGCAGCGTAAAATGCCGCCAGTCCAGCGCCCCGCCCTTGCGCACTATCAGCGCGCTGGTCAGCGCGGCGAAGGTCATGCTCACGCCTGCGACAAAGACCCACACGCCCGTCGAGGCGGGTGGTGGAGCGTACTCTTGCACCGCGCGCAGTTCGCCGCCCCGGGGACCCAAATTGCCGCGGCCTCCATTTCCCGAGGTGCTTCTTAGCGGCGTCTCCCGAATTTCTTTCGTTCCCGGCGGATGAATTGTAGTTGCCATAGCTAGACTGCCACTGCCCTTTCCCGATTAAGCCTCGTCACCCTGCGTCTGAATTTGCTGGGGATCGGTTTGCATCACGTAGTCGGCGGCTGCACCTTCGATCCCGTACTGATAAGGATCGTGATACACGACCGGAAGCGTGCCGCCGAAGTTATCGAACGGCGGCGGCGAGGTCGTGGACCACTCCAGCGAAGTCGCCTCCCATGGATTATCAGGAGCGGGCTTGCCCCAGAATCGGCTGTGAATCAGGTTGTAGAGGAAAATCAGCTGCACCAGGCCGGTAGCGATCGCGGCGATCGTGATAAACCGGTGAACCGGAATCAGCGGCTGCAGGTAATCATCCACAAATGCCTGGTAGCGGCGCACGTTGCTCGCGAGGCCGAGGTAGTGGAAGGGCATGAAGATGCAATAAGCGCCCACGAACGTCAGCCAGAAATGGATCCTGCCGAGCGTCTCGTTCATCATGCGGCCGTACATCTTCGGGAACCAGAAGTAGGTCCCGGCGAAAATCCCGAACATGGCGGAAACTGCCATGACAAAGTGGAAGTGGCCGACCACGAAATAAGTCGCGTGCAGCATGATGTCGAGCGAGGGCTGCGCCAGGAAAAAGCCGCTGATGCCGCCCGTGATGAACATCGAGATCATGCCCAGCGAAAACAGGCAGGCGGCGTTAAGTCGCATCCTCGAGCCATAAAGACTACCCAGCCAGATGAGCACAATAATGGTGGCCGGAATCGTGATGATGAGAGTCGGGAAAGAGAACGCGATCGAAGAAATCGGATTCATCCCGCTGACAAACATGTGATGGCCATAGACCATGTAACTCAGTACAGCAATCGCGCCCATGGAGTAGACGAGCGCCCGATGACTGAGCAAAGGCCGCCGGATATTCGCCATCAGGACGTGCGAGACGATCCCCATCGCCGGAACAATCGCTATGTAGACCTCGGGATGGCCAAAGAACCAGAACAGATGCTGCCACAACAAGGTCGACCCGCCGGAGTGCGGCTGGAGTTGATCGTTGACAACCAGATTGGAAGGGATGAAGAAGCTGGTCCCAGCGACGTGGTCCAGAATAAGCAGAATACAAGCGGGCATGAGAACGGCGAAAGCCGTAAGACCCATGATGGAGGTGATAAACCACCCCCAGGTGCTGAGCGGCATCCGCCACAAGCTCATGCCCTTGGTGCGCATGTCGAGCGTGGTGGTGATGAAGTTCAACGAGCCCAGCAACTGCCCAATACAGAAAATCGCAATCGACGAGGCCCAGAGGACTACGCCCAGTCCCTGGCCAGGCCCCGTCACCGAGCCCAGCGCGCTAAGCGGCGCATATTGGGTCCAGCCACCCAGGGTCGGTCCGTCGGCCACAAAGAACGACGAGACCATGACCAGGAACGACACGAACGTGACCCAGAAAGACATCATGTTGAAATGCGGAAACGGCATGTCTTCCGCGCCCACCTGAATCGGCAGAAAGAAATTACCGAACGCCGCAAAGGGGGCGGTGGTCAGCACAAAGAAGACCATGATGGTTCCGTGCATGGTCATCAGTTGCAGGTAATACTCGGGCGTCATTACGTCGCCCGGAGCGCCGCTCTTGGAAAGGAAGTGGAGACCCGGGATCGGGAAGTTCGTCCATCCGAGGTGGATACGCATCACCCAGGAGAGGAACATGCCGATGATCGCCGCCAGCAAAGCGAGCCCGTAGTACTGCTTCCCGATCACCTTATGGTCGAGGCTGAAGATGTGCTTGCTGATGAAGCTCGTCGGGGCGTGCGCTGCATGAGCGGGCGCTGACATATCGTGCATGGGTCCACCTCAAAGGGTCTCCTCGCCGCGCGTTCGACGAGGGGTCTACCACTTACTGCAAGGCTGCTTCCTTCTTCAGCCATGCGTCAAAATCCGGCTGTGACATAACTTCCAGGTACGCTTTCATGTTGTAGTGGCCGAGGCCGCACAGTTGAGTACACACGATTTCATACCTGCCGATCTTGGTGGCGGTGAAATGGATCGCCAAGTCCAGGCCCGGAACAAAATCCTGATGCACGCGCAATTCCGGGACGAAGAATGAATGTCCGACGTCCTTGGAGTGCATCAGCAGTTGGATCTCCCGGTTCACGGGGATCGCCATTTCGGCGGTGACAATGTCGTCCTTTGAATCCTGATCGTGAGTCGTATCCAGCCCGAAGAAATTCTCGTTCGCTTCGTTGATCTGGTCGGGATGAAGCGGGCCGAACTTGCCGTCGGGACCCGGATAGCGGAAATAGAAGGCAAACTGGCCCGCCTGCACCTGGACCGGTATCGCGTTAGCCGCGGGCGGACTTAAATAAATGTTAGCCCACGCTTTTGCGCCGAATGCTCCGAGCGCCAGAACCTCCGTACCCACGAGGAGAAAAGCGGCAATCACCAGGCCCATGGCTCCGCCTGGAAACTTCTTGATCTTCTCGCCTGGGCCGCGGGCGCGAGTACTTCCAGATGAAGACCGCGAGCAGGATTTGCGAAGCCAGGAACGAAATTCCCGCCTCCGCCATGGTCTCCGACATTTGCTCATCGATCGGCTGCCCATGAGTGGAGATGTCTTCCGGCATCCACCAGGTATGCCGCACAATGGGGATCGCGGAAATAATCGCGATCACGATGATGGTCACAGCAAGGAGTTTTGCCATTTGCCCTCGCGTTCGATCAACTCTCGGTCTGGACGTCTCTGCTTCTTGCAAAACTGGCTATTCCTTCTGTCGGACAGGAAAATAACTTTTCGAATTTGCGGCGGTTCGTTTCTGGTCTAACGGGTGACATCAGCACTGCATTCAGGTATCAAGCAGTAGCTCGCGGTGAGGCTTTACTGCCGAAGGATTGAAGGGCACTGGACTCATCCTTCTGAATATCGAAGACCGAAGCCAGTCGCGTCAACTCAAGCAGGTCGTGAACCCGCTTGCTCAGGCTTGCGAGCTTCAATTCGCCCCCTTTGTTTCTTATGGTTGTGTGGGTCTTGACCAGCTCGCCGAGGCCTGAGCTGTCGATGTAATGCACTTCGTTCAGGTTCAAAACGATTCGGGTGGTTCCTTTGTCGGCTAAATCGCGGACAATATCGCGAAGCATGACATTGCCTTCGCCGAGTGTGATCCTTCCGCTGACATCGATCACAACAACATCGCCTACCTGCCGCGATTTCGTTTGCATTCGGACCGGCGTCTTGCCCTGCATGCCGATGCCGAGACGGTCGAGTACGGCACAGGCAGAAGCGGCAATCTCAGGAGATTTCGCCCGAACGACGATCAAAGAACGGCCTTCTTTCAGCACTTCTCGGAAGAAATTAGCATCCTCAGAAGCCTTCCACCTTGCGGCGGGTTGTGGAGTTTCCTGGTCCTGCGCGGCCAACGAACCCACGCCCGCGCCCGCTCCGGCTCCGGCAAGGCCAAGCAGTGCAGCCGCGCCAAATCCGAGGGCAAACACCGCTCCAACGCCCGGAAGCAATAAGGTCGCCGCCACGACGCCCGCCGACATGCCGGTTGCTCCACCCACAAAGCCGCCGACGGTTGCGCCGAATTGCTTGGCGATGGTCTTCGCTTCGCCCTCCGAACGCGTCAGAAACACGATAGAGTCGTCAGGCACGCCCTGCTTGCGTAATTCCGTGACCGCTTCCTCGGCGTGGTCGCGCGCGGAAAATACTCCAATTGCAGTGTCCATGTGTCCCCACACGATGGGCGACGATTTCATCTCTCGCCGCCCGAAACAGTGTTTACCTGTCTACTTCCCTTTGAACGTGAAGTCGGCCTTCGCCGCCTGCGCCGCCGGCCACCGTCACTTTCGCCGTCTGCGTTCCGAGATCCTCCTGCCAGGCCGTCACGGTGTACGAACCAGCCGGGCACGTTCTTGATGGTGAAGTTGCCGTTGTCGTCGGTGACTGCGTACGGTCCCTTCACGACCACGTGCCAGCCGTGCATCCAGGGATGGATGTTGCACTTTACCGGGATCGCGATCTCCTCCGCTTTCCAGCTCTTGACGATTGGGGGCGCCCCTGGCGGTTGGGATTCGTTCCAGGGAATGTTGCCGGTCAGCGGATTGGGCAACGGGTGGATGTTGTGGGTAGTCTGATCGCTGGTGACGACCTTAAACTTCTGGCCGGCATCTACCACCATTACGTGCGGTTCATACATACATCCCTTCTGGTCGAATTCCGGCTCCTGAGACGGTACGGCGCTGGCCGCACTCGCGCTTAACCCTTGCGAGATGTAAAGAACCACGTTTTCGAGGCCCCCACCGTTGCCGACCACGACATTCTCCAATTTGGCGGGATTGTTCTTGTGCTGGGCAACGCAATACGGGTCCTTAGACATGTCGATGCCCCTCATGTGAGGAGGCGTCCCGCTGAACTTAACGGTTCCCGTGATTGATCCTTCGCCGGCGGCTTTTACATGCTGGCCGACAATCGCCACGAGGGCTGAGGCAACAACTATGGCAGATAGTACTAGTAATGCTCTGCTTATACCAAGTCTTCATTGAAAATCTCCTGACGCTATTTTTGAGCCACTCTTCTATTGAGAAGGCGGCGGTGCATTCGGATTGAACGGCTTCAAATTGAGGCCCTTGGCCAGTTCTTTCGCCTTAGTGTGAAATGGCTGAAGTGTCCGCAGGAAGAACACCAGATCCCACGCCTCTTCCGGCTTGATGTTGTCAGCGAACGAGGGCATCGGAGTGCCATCCAGTCCGGTCATAAAGATCCTGTACAGATCGCCATCGGTCGTGCCGCATTTGAACCGGCCGCCTTCCGCGAAGTTGTAGGGCAGGATTGGACGTCCGAGATCGTCTTGCAGTGTGGACGCCGAGGGGCCATTCGCTTTGCCGGTCACGCCGTGGCACTTCCAGCATTGCACCCGATTGAAGACCTCCTGGCCGGCCTTGATCCGGTCCGCTGTAACTTCCGGTTCCGGCGGGACGACGATCGGCGTACCCGGTTTTTCGGTCTGCCAGCGCGGGGAATAATGCTTAATCCACGCGACCAGGTCCGCGCGTTCCTGTTTCGTGAATGTGCTCCAGGGCGGCATATTGGACCGGTCCAAGCCGCGCGCGATGGTGTCGAAGAGATCCTCATCGGTGGGCAGAGTACCCGTCGGAGTCGAGCGGCATTTGAAAATAGCGAGGTTAAAATCGCGCGGCTTCGGGTCGAGCCACTGCGCGCTCTCGCCGTTTCCGTCGCCGAGATCACCGTGACAAACGAGGCAATAGCGCCGGTAAGGCATGGCGGCATCCGCGGCGTGTCCCTCGATGTTGCCGATGTGGCTGGTGGCAGCGGGCGAGTTGAGCCATTCGTTTTCCTGATATTGCGTAACCTGAGCGAGTGACGCGGCGCACAAGAGAACAACGACCGCGCTCACCAACAATGACGCTTGCAGTAGTTTCTTTCGCATTGCTGTTCTCCTGTTTAGAAGTCGAAGTCAAATCCGAGCAACACGCTGTTGCTCGTAAGGTCGGTGCTGGTGACCGGCGAAGTTCCTCTTTGCCGGATCCATGAATATTCGTTGTGCAGCGCAAAACCGGCCCGGTTATTCATGAACGGGTTATAGCGCCACCCAAAAACGTAGTTATCGATATTGCCCAGATCCGACGGCACCGTCGGATCGGCCTGCTGCGACATCCTCACCCACTCCGAACGCTGGAAGATGATGAACTGCGGGTTATATACGTAGTGGGTTTCCACGAAGGCGCCGTTCCATGTCGGCCTTCGATACCCACTAAGACCGCCGCCTGTGTTGTTGTTGGTGCAGCCGGTGTCGGGATCGATGATATCGCCGTAGCATGCTCCAAACCAGGCGCTATCCGACCCGTGCTGGGTAAAGACCTGGAAGTCCAGGTGGCGTGTGAGATAGAACAATCCTTCGAAGCCATAGCGCTCGAAATCCTTGTTGGCGGTTCCCGTACCCGGTATGGGAACACCGTCCTGGGTGAGATAAGCGGTCGGTGCTTCTCCAATCATGGCGTACGCGCCAATTCGCTGAACACCGAGTTTCCCGGTATCGAAGGCCTGGCTCGCCGCGAAAAAGCCGGTGTAAGAGTTGCGGCCGTACTGGAGGTCCACGTTGCCATCCGTCGAACTCAACAAAGCCGCCGAGATGCGGGTGCGATCATTCGCCGAGTGTCCCATCCACTCCACGCCCAGCTGGTTGTCTCCAATCTGGCCAAAGATATTTCCATCGCCAACCGGAATGAAGTGGAAGAGCTGATATCCGCCGCCGCTGGCCGAAAGAGTCAGAGTGCGCTTTTCAGAAATGAAGCTGTCCAATTCGAACTTGCCGAACTTAACATTCAGCCACGGGCTGCCGAGAAGATTATCGAAGCGGGCATTCGCGGATTCGAAATGGAATGCGCCCGTTTCGTCGGAGGAGGGAACCAGCAGGAAGGAGATGTTTTTCTCTAGTGTTCCGCCGGTCAGGATGTCGAGGCCACTTAGATTGAACCCGGTCTGGCGTGAGACTCGTCTCACCGGTGTCCGTGCCGTCGACAGCTATTTTGTTGACATGCTCGCGGCTCCAGAATGGCGTGATGCGCAACGTGATCGGCCAGTAGCTCGGGTTCTGCCAGATTGGCGAATCGCGATCGTTCATCAGCTGGTAGCCGTTGTCTTTGAACTTCTGGCCGAAAGGATTGAGCATCGGCCAGCTCTCATGGCAGGCCGAACAGCGCAAGCCATACTTCCTCGCGAATGCGGGGAGCGCACTGGCTGGCTGAGTTGTGCTGAGGATTAAAACGGTCAATGCGAATACAGCGGTCACTAGAGACACGGCCCGCTGCGGCTTCTGACAGAGGTGAGACTGCGCCCACATACGCATGCTGCACTCCTCAGATACAAGTTCTAAAATTTTTTCAAGAAACCTGGTTCCCGACCGACCGTGAACTAATACAAAGCCAGCCAGCGACCACCCCAATTCGGAAACCAACGGCGGGCCATCCCTAAACAAATCGCAATCTCTTGCCGGTCGAGTGGTCCTACCGCAAGCAAACGGGGGAAATACTACTACCGCACGCGCATCAAGTGCAAGGGTCTAAGAGAAGATTTTTTTTACGAGCTCCGACAACCCATTGCGCGATCAGCAGCATCGGGCTTCCAAAACGTCTATCAAGTTGACAGCAGCCGCGCTCCGTATCACTCTTGCATCTGGATGATAGAGCCGTTCGTGCCGATGAAGCGAAACTGTGCAAGCAAATGCGGTCGCCACGGTCGAGCCCTGAAGCTCCGATGGACCGCTACTATTCTCGTTCTCGCGCTCCTGGCGATCCCCTTGCCCGCGCGCGAAAAGAATTCTGTCCAGTATGGGGTGGGACTGATCGTCAACATTCCGTCGCCCATTGCCGAGGTAACCTGAAGCGGTCTCCGATGTGGCGGGCAACGGCATCATCCGTGGAACCAAGGAATACAACAAAGACGAGTACCTTACGGGAGCGGTGCCGGCCACGTCGAGCACATTATTCCCCCCATTCACGGACCCCGGCAAAGTTTTCTACAAGCTGAGGAAGGCGGCGATCAACCCCTGGAACTTCAAGGACAGTTCCGACGTGGGAACCGTCGTGGTGCGCTACATCGTGCAGCCGCAGGGCGAGAAAAATACGATTCTGCGAATCGATGCGCTCTACGTCGAAGATTTCCGGCACGCCGTTCACCAGTCCAACGGCTCGGTCGAATCCAGCGAATACAAGGACATTCAGGACCACCTGGCTCAGATGGAGCTGGTCAAGAAGGAAACCGAAGAGGCGCTCAGAGAAAAGCAGGAACACATCGCGAAAAAGGAGTTTGGCTTAGCCAATAACACGGAGTTGCTGAGTACGCCGCCAGCCTCGAGCCTGGACGAGAGTTCCAGCCGTGTCGACGATTCAGGCGCCAGCCGATTGGGACTCAGCCATTCACCAAGTCGTCCATCGGTCGGCCAATCCTCACTTAGTTCGGTTCTGGCTGAAGATCCGAACGAAACGCCGGAGCAGCGGGTCGCCCGCCTGCGGCGAGAGGTGGAGAGGATCGTGAAAAAGCCGGGGGCGCCGCTCAAGTCCGCCCCATTTCACACGGCGAGTACTGTCGAGACGCTGCGTCCGGGCACCCAGGTTCTGGTGGTGGTTTTGAGCACCTACTGGCTCGGTGTCGAGACCCATCAAGGAGCACATGGCTGGATTCGACGGGACGAACTGGAGATGGTGCCATGACGCGGCGCTCGGCACCTGCGCGCTCGGCTGTTAAGCACCTTGCGATGATGGCGCTTATTTGCCTGGCGGCCGTTTCAGTCAGTGGCGAGACCAGCGGCGTAGAGCGCACGTTTCGTGCTCCGAAGAGCGCGGTCGAAAAAGCGCTCAAGCATTTGCAGCCCGCCATGAGCGGGCATCTGCCAACGCTTGAAGGTTTCGTGCTGGCCGGCGATCATCCCTTGACGCATTATCAGCGGGCTTTTTACGAGTGCACCGCGCATGTAACGGAGACGCCGGCCGGATCAGTGGTCCGTGTGAATGCCAATGTCACCGCCTGGTACAAGGACGCGAGCCCAGCACACTCCGGCTACCAGTTGCTCAAATCGAATGGCCGCATCGAGACCGACCTGCTTGATCAGTTAGGCGATCAAGTGTCGGACGGCTCCGCGCAGTCGAGCGTGGAGCAGAGCCCTGCCACTAGAGCCGCGACGAGCGTTGCATCTTCGTCCGGATCGGATCTGCCCGTTATTTCGGAGCCGGTGCCCGATGCGCCCACACCGGGCGGTGCGTTGAACAGCTTACCAGCTCAGTCCCTTCCCTCCCGACGACCGTCCGATACCAACCCCAGTGCCAAGAAAGCCATGGATTTGCGCGCCGAAGCTTCAAGCCTCGAGGACGCGATAAGGAATCAATCGCGTCCCAAGAACCTGGTGGCAATAAAAAAATCGGGAACGCCGGTGGTCGCCTCCCCGAGCCTAAGCGGCAAGACGTTATTTTTGGCCGACGCGCAGGATGAATTTGAGATGCTGGACTTCAACGCCGATTGGGTGCATGTGCGCATCTCAGGCCTGTCGCGCGGCTGGATCTGGCGCACCAGCCTCGAAATGCCCGAGGGCATTCCGGATGTTCCGCCCTCCGTCGCCACCGCGCCAACTGCGGCCGATCTGTTTGAGGTGAGCCGCGAAGAGCTGGCGCCGTTTCCGGGGGATTGGGCGCCGCTGCGTGGCAAGAATGTAAAGATCATCTCGGTGCAAAAAATCCACGAAGACGAAAAAGGCAGCGGACCCGGCGCCAAGCTCGAGTTTGCCAAGTCACTGCTTGACCGCCGTTACGACGAGTTGGCCAAGTCGCCCGACCTCGCGGGACTGGTGCTGATTTTTGACTCCGCCGATGGTGGAATGATTGCGGCGACCGTTGGGACGATTCGGAAATGGAAAGCCGGCGGTCTGACCGATGCGGCGCTTTGGCATCAGTGCTATTTTGATCCGCCAGAGACGTTTACGATATCGAAAGCTGATGGTAGTTAGTAGTACGTCAATTTGGCAGGGACCGCATTTGGTGGGAATATGTTGTGCGGATCTCGTGGTTTTGGAATTTTGTGTTGACATTGCACATCGGAAGCGATACGAATGCTATCCTCTGTGGGGCCGAGGTGGGGTTCGATCACGGTATTCTGGTCCTTGTGAGTTCTGATAGTGGCCTCGTCGAGTCGAAATCTGGCAGGTGTGGGATTCATGGCAAATAGAACTTCTATTCGGCAAGTGGCGGGTCTGCTGCGCGATTACAGTGAATTGACCAAGTCGAACATCACGACGTTGATCGTGCTGACGGCATGGTGCGGATACTTTTTCGGCGCGCATCGCGCAGGCGTATCGTGGTTGTCGTTCGGGCTCTTTCACGCATTGTTCGGCATCGCGCTCGTGTCCAGCGGAACCGCCGCCTTGAATGAAGTCTTGGAATCAAAGGTGGACGCGCGCATGCGGCGCACCGCCACGCGCCCGCTGCCTTCGGGAAGAATGTCGCGGACTCACGCCATCACGGTCGGATTAGCGTTGACGCTGGGTGGTTCGGTTTATCTCGTTTTCTACGCAAATCTGCTGACGGGATTGCTGGTGTTCCTCACCGCTCTCGTTTATCTGGCCGCCTACACGCCGTTAAAGAAAGTTTCTCCGATGTGTACATTTGTCGGCGCGTTTCCGGGTGCAATGCCCGTGGCGCTCGGCTGGACCGCGGTGCGCGGTCGCATCGAACTCGAGACTGTGATTCTCTTCGCCATCATGTTCGTCTGGCAGTTCCCGCATTTTCTCTCGATCGCGTGGCTCTATCGCGAAGACTACGCGCAGGGCGAGATTCGTATGTTGCCAGTGGTTGACTCGAACGGAAAATCCACCGTGTGGCGGATTCTGGCGTACTCCGCCGCTCTGATTCCAGTAAGCATCTTACCGGTAGCCATGGGAATGACCGGCCGCGTGTATCTCGTCGGAGCGGTGCTGATGGGGGCGATGCTATTCCGTTACTCGATGGGAATGGCATTGCCGCAATTGCCCGCGACAGCTCCGGCTTCCAAAGCTCCCGCGCGACGACTGCTTCAGGCGACGATCTTCTATTTGCCAGCGCTGTTCGCGCTGATGATGATCAACGCGGGCCGGTAGGGTCCGGCTGACGAGTTAACCCAACTCCAATTCAATTTTCTTCCCTGCGGCGTCGAGTTTCGCAATCTTAAATTCGCGGACTTGCCCGGAACTCAGTCCCTCCGGTTTAGCCGCGCTCGCCGGAGCGCCACTCTTCCACCGAGCCTGCAACATCGACCCGAGCGACGAAAGATCCGCCTTCCCAGGCGTCCGCGGCGCAGCCTTCGTATCTTCCTTCGCCTCAGCCTCTTTGGGAACCCGGCATTGCGCCTGAATACCTTCCCCGAGTTCGACCCGCAGACGCTCACCGGAAACTTCAATAATCCGTCCCGTGACCAAATCCCCTTCTTTATGTTCGGCCAAATATTCGTCCAGTCCGGTAGGCACCAACTGCTTCATGCTCAAGCGTATATTGCGTTTTTCCGGATCGATTGCCAGGACCTGCGCCTGCACAATCTGCCCTGACTTCAGCACCTCTTGCGGATGGTTAATGCGCTTCTCCGCGCTGATCTCGCTGACGTGGATCATGCCCTCGACGCCTTCGGCGAGTTGCACAAACGCCCCGAACTTCGTGATGTTCGTCACCGGCCCTTCGATCACAGTTCCAGGGGCAAATTTTTCCGCCGCTCCCACCCATGGATCGCCGAGCGCCTGCTTCAATCCCAATGACATACGCCGCTCGCCTAATTTGATTCCAAGGATGACGGCCTCGACGGTCTCGCCGACCTTGACCAGGTCGCCAGGATGCCGCACTTTTTTTGTTGCCCACGACATTTCGGAAATGTGAATCAGCCCCTCGATGCCAGGCTCGACTTCCACAAATGCTCCGAAGTCAGCCAGGCGGGTGATCGTGCCCCGCACGCGGTCGCCAGCTTTGTATTTCTCCGCAATCGAATCCCACGGATGCGCCTGCAGCTGCTTCATGCTGATCGCAATCCGCTTCTTCTCCGGTTCAATCCTGATGATCTTCACTTCGATCTGCTGGCCCGCGGAAAGCACGTCAGACGGCTTGTTCACGCGATGCCACGAAATTTCTCCCACATGCAGCAACGCATCGGCTCCGCCGATATCAACGAATGCGCCGTAGTCGGTAAGGCTGCGCACTTCGCCGCGCACCGTGTCGCCTTCCTTGAGTTCGCCAAAACGGCGCTGCTTGGTTGCGGTCTCTTCGTCCTCTGCAATCACGCGCCGATCGACCACCACATCTTCATCGTCTACATCGAGCTTGATGATGCGGCAGCGAATTTCCTGCTCGACCAGTTTCTGCATCTCGGCGGCATCGTGCGTTCCGGTGCGCGAAGCCGGCATGAAGGCGCGCACGCCGACATCCACGCTAAGCCCGCCCTTGACCACTCCTGTAACGGTGCCGACGATAGTCGCCTTTTCCGCAAACGCCTTTTCGAGCGAAGCCCAATCGGTGACGCGAGCCACTTTGCCGCGCGTCAACTCGTAATAGCCCTCGGGATCGCGGCCCTTGACGGTGACTTTGAGCTTGTCACCCGGCTTTGCGGGAGCGCCACCCATTTCCGCCAGCGGCAAGAGCCCTTCGCTCTTGAACCCGATGTCGAGAATGAGCGCGTCCGCGGTGACCGCGATGACGGTGCCTTCGCGGCTCTGCGAACCCGCTTCGGGCTTGCGCCCATGGCTCTTTTCGTACTCGGAAAAAATATCCTGGAACGACTCTTCCGGTTCGCTGGCCGAGTCGGTAGCCGGTTCGGGCAATGCAGATTCGGGTAGCTTAGGTCTTAACTCTGTTGCTTCTGAATTTGTGGGATTAGACATGATGGATTGGGCACGACGTTCGGGAATTTGAGGCGCGAACCATCATAAGAATACCATCGCGCGCGGGCACCTCTCAGCCCCTCGCCACGACCGGCATGGTGTTTTCGGGACAATCTTGATGCCGTTGTAGACAAATGAACGTTTTGGGATGGCTGCAAGGGCCAGCTCAGCGTATTCGGCGCCGAGCCATCTCCCTTTCCTGGCTTAAGGATTCTTCCATTCAACTCGTTTACGCGGTCACCGCTTCCGGCTGAGTCTTACCGGCCAGCAACTGCCGCAGAACGTACTGCAGGATGCCGCCGTTCGCGTAATAGAGAGCTTCCTGCGGCGTATCAATGCGAACGATGGCGTGAAATTCACGGGCCTTGCCATCTCCGCCCTTCTCACGCGCACGCGCAATCTTGATCGTCTGCCAGAAGAAAATTTCTCGACCACGTCGCGAATCCCCGCGATCTCAAAAATCTCTTCGCCGGTCAGCTTGAGCGATTCGGCATTCTCTCCCGGCAAGAATTGCAGCGGCAAAATGCCCATGCCAACCAGGTTCGAGCGGTGAATGCGCTCGTAGCTTTCGGCGATCACCGCGCGAACGCCGAGCAGGCGCGGCCCCTTGGCCGCCCAGTCGCGCGACGATCCCGATCCGTATTCCTTGCCCGCGAGAATCACCAGCGGAACTCTCTCAGCCTGATATTTCTCCGAAGCCTCGAAGATCGACATCTCAGCGCCATCAGGCAGGTGGCGGGTGAATCCGCCCTCGGTGTTCACCATTTTGTTGCGCAGGCGAACATTTGCGAAGGTTCCGCGCACCATCACTTCGTGATTGCCGCGCCGCGATCCGTAGGAGTTGAAGTCACCGGACTGCACGCCGTGGGCGATCAGATATTTTCCGGCAGGGCCGTCTTTCTTGATTGAGCCAGCGGGCGAAATGTGGTCGGTGGTGACGCTGTCGCCGAGCACGGCCAGCACGCGCGCGCCGTGGATGTCTTCGACGCCCGACGGCTTTATCTTCATGCCATCGAAATACGGCGCCTGGCGAATGTAGGTCGAATCTTTTTCCCACGCATAGGTTTCGCCCTTCGGAACGGGCAGCCCGCGCCAGCGCTCGTCGCCCGAGTAAACCTCGGCGTAGCTCTTGCGAAACATGTGCGAGGTGATCGAACTCGAGACGGCCTCCTCGATCTCCTGCTGCGTCGGCCAGATGTCGGCGAGATAAACATGCTCATCGTGCTTCCCCTTGCCGATCGGCTCCTTGCGCAGATCAATATCAATGCGGCCCGCCAGCGCAAACGCCACCACCAGCGGCGGCGACATCAAATAGTTTGCGCGAACTTCCGAATTGATCCGCCCTTCAAAATTGCGATTGCCAGACAGCACCGACGCCACCACCAGATTCTTCTCTTCGATCGCGCCCGACACCTCCGCCGGCAACGGTCCCGAATTTCCGATACAGGTAGTGCAGCCGTAACCCACCAAATGAAATTTCAGCTTCTCCAGATAAGGCAGGAGACCTGCCGTTTGCAGATAGTCGGTCACCACTTTCGATCCCGGCGCGAGCGAAGTCTTCACCCAGGGCGGGACCGACAAGCCCTTCTCGACCGCTTTTTTCGCCAGCAAGCCAGCGGCAATCAATACGGAAGGATTCGAAGTATTCGTGCACGAAGTGATCGCCGCGATGACGACGCTTCCGTGCTTGATCGACTTGGCAGAATTTGCCGGAACATGCTCATGCACATTGGGATCTTCGACGCCGATAGCAACGGGACTCCCACCTTCCTGCTCCCAGCGCGCCGAGTTCACCGCTGCGGCGGGTGGCTTCGCTCCAGTTTTTTGGTTTGATGAGCGACGGCAGCGCACTTGCGAAGGATTCGCCGGCACTCGAAAGCAGCACGCGATCCTGTGGGCGCTTCGGCCCGGCCAGACATGCCTCAACGGTCGAAAGATCGAGACTTAGCAATTCGGAGTATTCCGCGGACGGCGTGCGCGCGTCATGGAATAGACCTTGCTCGCGGGCATAAGCTTCGACCAGCGCAATCTGCTCATCGCTGCGGCCGGTGAGTGTGAGGTAGCGCAGCGTTTCTTTGTCGATCGGGAAAATGCCGCACGTAGCGCCATATTCGGGCGACATGTTCGCAATCGTCGCGCGATCGGCCAGCGGAAGATCCTGCAAGCCGGGCCCAAAGTATTCGACGAATTTTCCGACGACGCCATGCTTGCGCAGCATCTCGGTGATGGTGAGCACGAGGTCGGTAGCAGTCGCGCCTTCGCGCAGGCGTCCGGTAAGCTTCACGCCGACGACCAGCGGAATAAGCATCGACACAGGCTGGCCGAGCATGGCAGCCTCCGCTTCAATTCCGCCGACTCCCCAGCCCAGCACGCCCAGTCCGTTGATCATGGTGGTGTGCGAGTCGGTGCCGACGAGCGTGTCAGGATAGGCGGTGCGCTTGCCACCTTCTTCATTGACGAACACGACGCGCGCCAGATATTCGAGATTGACCTGGTGCACGATGCCGGTGTCCGGCGGCACGATCGCGAGATTGCGAAAACCGGTCTGTCCCCAGCGCAGGAAGGCATAGCGCTCTTTGTTGCGCTGGAATTCGAGCAGCGCGTTCATGTCGAACGCGCCGGCTGTGCCGAATTCATCGACCTGCACCGAGTGGTCGATCACGAGTTCGGCGGGCTGAAGCGGATTAATCAACCCGGGGTCGCCGCCGAGATGCCGCATGGCATCGCGCATGGCGGCGAGATCGACCACCGCAGGCACGCCCGTAAAGTCCTGGAGCAGCACGCGGCTGGGCGTGAAGGCGATTTCTTTTTCCGGCTTCGTATTCTTGTTCCAGGCAGCAAGCGCGCGAATTTCTTCCGGCGTCACGTTGCGGCCGTCTTCGGTGCGCAGCAGGTTTTCAAGCAGGATGCGCAGCGAAAAAGGCAGGTGCTTGGTCGAGATGCCCTGCTTGTCGAGAGCGTCGATGCGGTAGAGTTCGTATTCCTTGTGGCCGACTTTAAAGGTCGCGCGAGCGCCAAAACTGTTTGCGGACATGAGTGCCTTCCTGAGTCATGGATGATGGAACATATGGATCGATTCTGAATTGGGCAACGATTCTGAGCGACCGTGACCGTGCCTAAACTTGATATTTTATTCCTTCGAGGTCACATTGCGTAAGTGATAGTCAGCACCAAGCGGGCTGACGGGCGTCACACCGCTGAGCGTTCAATCGTTATTTCGCTTTGAGAAGCAGCACCGGTGCACTGATGCTATGCCGCACCCGCGTGGCCGTCGCGCCGAGAAATATGTCGGCCAGCAGGCGGTGTCCGTGGGTGCTCATGGCCACCAGGTCGCAACCTTTTTGCTTGACCCATTCGATGATCTGGCTGGCGGGTTCGCCAAAGGCCAGTTCAGCCTGCGCGGTGATGCCCGCCGACTCAAATTCGGAGCGAACGCTCTCGAGATAGGCTGTGTCCTCGGCAATTTCAGGACTGACCGCATCGGGACCATAAGTGCGCGCGGCCCAGCCGTCAGCGACGTGCAGCAGAACCAAACGGCTGTGCGCGAGTTTCGCGAGCTGCTTGATGTGCTCGATGATCGCGCGGTCGGACGGCGTGCCGTCAAGCGTTACCAGAATGGTTTCGTACATATCGTATCGTACAGTATGGTTTCGCACATATCGTGGCACAGCGGAATTCTTTATCCGCCTGCCATCACTTGCCATGCAGCCTTGATCGAGTCGGGCAGGCCGTAGATGTCCATGGCGGTGATCAGAATAGCACTCGTCCAGCCGGCGATCAGCAGGAACCAGCCGTTCTTCCACTTCCCCATGCGTCGGCGGGAACTCGTGAATTGCAGCAGCGGAAACATGGCGAAGGGCAACTGTAAGGCGAGCACGACCTGGCTCAGCGTGAGCAGGTCGGTGACGCTGCTGTCGCCGCGCAGGCCGATGATAAAAACCGCCGGCAGAATCGCCAGCGTGCGCGTGATCAGGCGGCGCACCCAGGGCTTGATTCGCCAGTGCATGAAGCCTTCCATCACGACCTGGCCGGCGAGCGTGCCGGTGATGGTGCTGCTTTGTCCGCTGGCGAGAAGGGCGACCGCAAACAAAGTGCTGGCAGCAGTCGTGCCGAGGAGCGGCGCCAGAGTCAGGTAGGCGACGCGAATCCAATCGCTGTTGGCATTGAAGGCAACGACGTGGCCTCCGGCGACAGTCACGCTCTCTTTGCCATAGAAAACCGTGGCAGCGAGCACGAGAATCGCCGCATTAACAAAGAAAGCGACGGTGAGGGCGGCAGTCGAGTCGATGGTATTGAACTGAATCGCGCGGCGGATCGACTTGTCGTCTTTTTGCAGTTGGCGGCTCTGCACCAGCGCCGAATGCAGGTAGAGGTTGTGCGGCATCACGGTCGCGCCGATGATGCCGATCGCGACGTAGACCATTCCAAGCTGGCCGAGATGCGGGAAGATCATGGCCCGTCCCATCTCGAGGAAGCTGGGCTGTGTTTCGGGGAGCACGAAAATTTCGATGAAGTAGCAGACCGAGATGGTCGCGATCAGCAGCAGCACCACGGCTTCGATCGTGCGCATTCCCAAGTTTTGCAGCGCCAGCAGCAGAAGCACGTCGAGGCCGGTGATGATGACGGCCCAGAATAATGGAATGTGAAAAAGTAAGTTGAGGGCGACCGCACTGCCGAGCACCTCGGCGAGATCGCAGGCGCCGATGGCGACCTCGCTCATCAGCCAGTTCGGCCAGCGCGTCCAACTGGGATACCAATCGCGGCAGCATTGGGCAAGGTCTTTGCCGGTGACCACGCCGAGACGCGCGGAAATTACCTGCATGAAGATCGCCATCAGGCTGGCGACGCCGACTACCCACAAGCAGTCCATATTTAAACTGCGCGCCGCCTTGCAGGTCCGTTCCCCAGTTGCCGGGATCCATGTAGCCGACGCTGACGAGAATGGCCGGGCCGACGAAAGCCCGCCACTGGCGCCAGAATCCGGCGTCGTGGTGCGGGACGGCGATGGTGTGGTGAACGCCTTCAAGAGAGACATGCGCGCCAGACGGAACCGTTGCGAGCATCCTCGATGGCGGACGTGACCTCTTCTTGATCGCTTCGAACGGTCGGTTCCAGAGTGACTCCACAGTCAACTGGCGTACATGCCAGGGTATTAACTGTGGTTAATTATACGGAACGGGAGGATAAACGCGAAACCCAAATCCTCTCGGCGGCGGAACGGCCTAGAACCGTTGGGCCATTGGCCGTTCGGATGGAAAGCGTCTTGTCGTAGTTGCGCTCGACCAAGCCGATCTTGCCTCCGGGCCTGATGCCGCGCGCTTCCAGGAATTCCAGCAGCTCTCGGTCGCGCTCGTGGATGCCGCTGACCGCATAACTCTGGCCCGCCTCAGCTTCAGAGAGCAGCACCAGCCCTCGACGGCGGCGGCTGGCGGGCTTTCGAGTTCGCTCAGATTGCCGTGTGGACACGGGCGTCCGCGGCCGAGTTTGGCGACGAGCTTGGCCTCAAAGGCCGGGGAAACCGCGTGCTCCAGCCTCTCCGCTTCATCGTGCACCTGATACCACTCCATCCCAAACATCTCGCAGAGCATGCGCTCGATCAGGTGATGGCGCTCGGTCAGCTTGCGGGCGATCTTCAGACCGGCCGCGGTCAGGCGAACGCGTCCATCGGTGCTTACGCGCACGAGCCCGTCTTTCTTTAACCGGCGAACGGCCATCGTCACCGCCGGTGGAGAAACGTTGAGCCAATGCGCGAGCGTCGCCGAAATTACGGTTTCGCCTTCGCCTTCGGCCACCAGGATGGCCTTGAGGTAGTCCTCCTTGGAGACGGTAATCATGTGAGCGAATTATACGGCGCGGATTCTGCGATCGCGATGCGCGAATAATCGGCGACCGCCGAATTATTCGCGTGTGCGGCGGAATCCGAGCTTCACGCCGACAAAAATAATGGTGCAGAACGCGAAGTCGACGAGCAGTCCCCAATCTTCCTTGAACAGCGAATGGCGCATGCCTCGCGGCAGGTGCGGCATGAGCAGGAAATAGATCGCATTGCCGGCGAGCACAGCAGCGAGCGCATCGAGGAAATTCGTCAGCGTATTTCTGCCTGGGCCGCGACTCACCTCGTCGAACTCCCTCCTGCTGGCTGCTCCGGGCAACTTCCTCCTGCTAACATCCCTTGAGATGCTGGAACCGTCGACCGCAGTGCAGTACGTCAAAGGAATTGGCCCGCGGCTGGCCGAAGTGCTGGCCGCCAAGGGCATCGACACGGTCGACGATCTGCTGCATTATCTGCCTTTTCGCTATGAAGATCGATTGAACCCGCGCTCGGTGGCGGAACTGCGCGCGGGCGAGATGGCGACGGTGATTGCCGACGTACGCAACTCGGGATTGTTTCGCACGCGACGCATGCCGATCTTTCAGTTGACAGTTGGCCAGGGTCGCAGCCGGCTGAAGTGCCTGTGGTTCAATGCGACCTACCTGCAAGGCCGCTTTCAGCCGGGACAAATGCTTGCCTTGTACGGCAAAGTTGAAGAAGACCGCGACGGGAATTTGCAGATCATTCAGCCGCAGTTTGAAATTCTCGGCGACATAAACGAAGAAGGCGGCGCGGACGAAGCCGAGAAGAAAGCCGCCGCATCGCTGGAAGTCGGTCGCATCGTTCCTATCTACGAATCGACTGGCCAGGGCAAGCTTACGCCGCGCTGGTTTCGACGCATCATCCGCTGGGCGCTGGAGAATCTGAATCCCGATCTGCCCGATCCGGTTCCGCCCGCGGTGCGCGCGCATCTTAGTCTGGTCTCTCCGCGCGAAGCGTTGTGGCAAGTGCACTGGCCCGAAGCGGGCGAAAGCTTTGCCGATCTGCAATCGTCGCGCACGCCCGCGCACATCCGGCTGATCTTCGACGAACTCTTCTTCATCGAGCTCGGGATCGAACTCAAGCGGCGCGAGCAGAAAGCGCAGACCGGGATCACCTTCCAGATCAATGACGGCGTCCGGCAGGCGATCAAGAAAATTCTGCCCTTTCATCCGACGGCGGCGCAGAAACGGGTGCTCAAAGAAATCGCGACCGACATGCAGACGCCCTATCCCATGCGTCGTTTGCTGCAGGGCGATGTCGGATCGGGCAAGACAATCGTTGCCTTCGAGGCGGCGATCATCGCCATCGAAAACGGATGCCAGGTCGCATTCATGGCCCCAACGGAAATTCTGGCGCAGCAGCATTATTTCTCGGCCCGCCAGATTCTGGAGAAAGCCGGCTATCGCATCGTGCTGCTGACCGGATCGATGGAGCAGGATCGCAAGCGTCTGGTGCGGCGCCATATCGCGCAGGGCAATGCGCAGCTTGTCATCGGGACACATGCCCTGATTCAGGATCGCGTCGAGTTCGAAAAGCTTGGACTGGTCATTGTCGACGAGCAGCATCGCTTCGGCGTGATGCAACGTCTGAAGCTGATGAAGAAGGACAGCGGCGGTCCATCCTCGGTCGCCTCTGAGCCTGACGTCTTGGTCATGACTGCCACGCCCATTCCGCGTACTCTGGCGCTAACGCTCTATGGCGACCTCGATGTCTCTGTGCTCGATGAACTTCCGCCAGGGCGGCACGCCTGTCATCACCAAAGCCGTGCCCGACGAACGCGCGCCCGACGTGTGGGAATTCGTTCGACGCGAGATTGCCGCCGGACATCAGGCTTACGTCGTCTACCCCGTGATCGAGGAGAACGAAGAGCGCGAACTGAAGGCCGCCGAGCAGATGTACCGGCAACTGCGCGAGAAAGATTTTCCCCAGCCTGCACGTTGGCCTGCTGCACGGGCGGCTCGATCCCGAAATAAAAGAACGCATCATGCGCGAATTTCAGCGCCGCGAGATTGAGATTCTGGTGGCGACCACAGTCATTGAAGTCGGCGTCGATGTGTCGAATGCGACCGTCATGGTCATCGAGCACGCCGACCGGTTTGGGCTGGCGCAACTGCATCAGTTACGCGGACGCATCGGCCGCGGGGCGGCAAAGTCGTATTGCGTGCTCATGCACGGCGGCAAAGTTTCCGAAGAAGGCGAGCGCCGGCTCGACGCGATGGTGAAGAATAATGACGGCTTCAAAATCGCCGAGCTCGATCTGGAGCTGCGCGGACCCGGAGATTTCTTTGGCACGAAACAAGCCGGAATTCCGAGCTTTCGCGTCGCGAACCTGATTCGCGACCGCGAGCTGCTCGAAGCTGCCAAACGCGAGGCAGCATTTGTGATTGCCGGCCCGAACGCGCAGCTTTCAAAAGAAGAAATTGATCTCGCGCTGAAGGCAATGCGGGCGCGCTGGTCGCTCAGCTATGGGCTGGCAGAGGTCGGGTAGAGCCTTGGTAATCGGCGCGTGCCAGAGTGACCAGCCGCCCACCCATTCTGCTATCATCGCGCCAAGGCACGGTGTAACGGCGGCATTTTGCCGAACGAACCACTGACCACTCTATCGAGGAGCTTTACTTATGGATGCATCCGCACTTTCTCTCGGCAATCGCCGAAACGAAGATATTGCGCTTGATCTGATGAAGTTCGTGGCCATGACGACAAGCTATGGCCGGACCGCCGGCGCGGGAGGCAGTGTTGGCTTTCAGGGTGGAGCGGCTCCGACCAAGCCCGAGGAGTACGCCGACCATCTGCTCGAACTCTACGGGAAATGCCTGAAAGCGGTGCAGGGCAAATAACCGTCAGTCGTCAGCCATCAGCCGTCAGATAAGGCGTTCAGGCCCGGCGTCTGTTGTGTAGACGCGGTGAACCAACTCATTTAGATTCGACCCGTAGCAGCCGCCGGTTTACCGACGCTGACGACTGACGACTGACGACGCTCCCCAGGTAACCCCTTTCGTCTGAATCTCTTGGTTGACAACGCTGCTGGTGGTCGGCTATCCTAGATTCCTTTGGAAGTGCTGCGACTGCCCGCCTGATGACCTTGCGCGCATTCTGCGTTGAGCATTCTTAAGATTAGATCTTTTTAGTAAAGATCTTTTTGGGATAGATCAGGGCACTCAGCGGTCTTCATCATTAGTTCTTTAATTTCTGGGAGAGTTGCAATGTCTACCTATTTCCCTAAAGAAGGGGAAATCGCGCGGAAGTGGTTTGTAGTGGATGCGACCGGGCAGCCGCTCGGGCGTCTGGCTTCGCGCGTGGCCCGCATTCTGATGGGCAAAGAAAATCCGCAATACACGCCGTTTATTGACACCGGCGATCACGTGGTCGTGATCAACGCCGAACAAGTGAAGATGACGGGCATGAAGATCGAACAGAAGGCCTATCACCACTACACCGGCTATCCCGGCGGATTGCGCTCTGAAGATGTGAAGAAGCGCATGGTCCGCAAGCCGGAGTTGGTGATTGAACAGGCGATTTCGCGCATGCTGCCGAAGAACAAACTCGGCAAGCAGATGTTCACCAAGCTGAAGGTGTACAAGGGCGACAAGCACCCGCACGAGGCGCAGAAGCCCGAAGCAAAGGTGTTCGCGTAGAACGAGCTATTAGCTTTTGGCTTTTAACTGAGATCGAAAATTTGCGTTGCGCAGTTTTTTTGAATTTGGGAATCCTTATGAAAGGTACAAAGCTGGCGCTTGGCGTTGGAAAAGCTAAGAGCTAACAGCTAAGAGCTACATGGCCGATTTGGTTCAATACTACGGAACGGGACGCCGGAAGGCCGCGATTGCGCGCGTTTTTCTGCGTCCAGGTAGCGGCGAATTCAAGGTTAACGGCAAAGCGTTCGATGAGTATTTTGTGACGCCTTCGCAGCGCATCAGCGCCAAGCAAGCCCTGGCTCTGACCGACACCAGCGCCAACTTCAACGTGCTGGCGCGGGTCAACGGCGGCGGAGTTGCCGGACAGGCCGAGGCGGTGCGCCTCGGCATTACGCGCGCCCTCATGCTGTTTAACGCAGAACTGCGCAAGAAGTTGAAGGCGGAAGGCATGGTAACTCGCGATCCCCGCGCCAAAGAGCGCAAGAAGTACGGACAAAAGGGCGCGAGAAAGAGATTCCAGTTCAGCAAGCGGTAGATTCGTCGTCGGTCGTTAGTCGGCGGTCGTTCGCGAAGCGGATGAGACTGAGTTCTCGGGGTTTCCTGACGACTCGACCGCTGACATGACAAGATTTTAGGTGTTAAATTCATCCCCCCACCTCCCCCGAGTTGGGGTGGACGGGAATGGCAATCCGGGGCCTGGTTCGCGTCCGGATGTAGACCAATAAGGAGGTTGATTGGCAAACATCACCATGAAGGAGTTGCTCGAAGCAGGTGTTCACTTCGGGCACCAAACGAAGCGGTGGAACCCGCGCATGAAGGAGTACATCTTCGGCGAGCGCAATGGGATCTACATTATTGACCTGCAAAAGACGCTGAAGATGTTCAAAGAGGCGTCGAAATTCGTGCAGGACCTGGCCGCTGAGGGCAGAATTGTTCTCTTCGTAGGCACCAAGCGCCAGGCGCAGGACGCCATTGCCGAGGAGGCAACGCGCTGCTCAATGTTCTACGTGAACCAGCGCTGGCTCGGTGGACTGCTCACCAACTGGGTCACCGTGCAGAAATCCGTGAAGCGGCTGAAGGAGCTCGACGAGATGGCCACCGATGGCCGCTACGACCTCCTGCCGAAGAAAGAAGTCATCAAGCTCGAGCGCGAGCGCAAGCATCTCCAGGCAAACCTGGCCGGCATCAAGAATATGTCGCGGTTGCCGGATGCGATTTTTGTCATCGACTCGAATAAAGAACAGATCGCAGTGCGCGAGGCGCGCAAGCTCGGCATTCCAGTGGTCGCAGTCGTCGATACGAACTGCGATCCGACCGAAGTGGATTACGTGATTCCGGGCAACGACGACGCGCTGCGCGCGATCCGGCTGTTTACCTCGAAGATTTCCGAGTCGATCGCCGAAGGCGTGAACGCGATGGGCGACAAGCAGATGGCCGAGCATTCAGGCAGTCGGCCGAGATTTCCCCGGAGGCTGACGGAGCACTGCCCGAAGCCGTGGAAGGCGAATTGCCTGCGGAAGGCGTCGCCGTCGCCGCAGGCGGCGATACCGAGGCGAAGACATTCGCATGGAAGACGTGCTCGGCGCGGGAACGCGGAAGCGGCCCTCGGCGGTAGCTGAAGACGTTGACGAACTCCAGGCGGAAACGCGCCGGTCTTAAATCGGCTACTAGCTTCTGGCTACTAGCTAACTAGCAAACCCGTGAAGGTCTGACCCGCGTGGTTGGTCTGCGCGGGTCGAGTTTTCTGGAAAGGTTTCAACCCTTATTATGAGTACGACTATGGCAAATATTTCAGCGGCACAGGTAAAAGAGCTCCGGGAAAAAACCGGAGCGCCCATGATGGATTGCAAGCAGGCTCTGACCGAAGCCAAGGGCGACCTCGAAGAGGCGATGGTCTTGCTGCGCAAGAAGGGCGTATCCGTCGCTGCCAAGAAGGCGACCCGCGTGACCAGCGAAGGCTCGGTCGGCCACTACATCCACGCCGGCGGCAAGATCGGCGTGCTGGTCGAAGTCAACTGCGAAAGCGATTTCGTGGCCCGCACCGAGGACTTCAAGGAACTCGTGCACGACATCGCCATGCACATTGCGGCCAGCGATCCGAAGTTTGTGCGCAAGGAAGACGTAACGGCGGCAGACTTCGCGCGCGAAAAAGACATCTATCTGCGCGCAGGCCATGGCCAGCGGCAAGCCCGCGAACATCGCGGAAAAGATGGTCGCCGGCAAGATGGAGAAGTTCTACGAGGAAGTCTGCCTGCTCGAGCAGCCCTTCATCAAGGACCAGACCATCAGCATCTCGCAGCTGATTGCGGCGAAGATCGGCAAGCTGGGCGAGAACATCTCGGTCCGCCGCTTCGCCCGCTTCAAAGTGGGCGACGCGACCGCGACCGTCGCCTTCACCAGCACAAAGCCCGATGAAGGCGAAGGCGGCCGACTCCGGCTGCCAAGTAATTAAGGGGCGCTTCGGCGCCCCTTTTGATTTATGCCTCTCCTGCGAGCGCTCGTGCTGAAAGCGCTCGTGCTGCAGGAAGCCTAGAGGATTGTCATCCTGAGCGAAGCGAAGGACCTGCTTTTTCAATGTCGACTCCCGTCTTCAAACGCATCCTCCTGAAGCTCTCCGGCGAGGCCCTGGCGGCCGATAAAGGGATCGGCATCGATACCGCCCACATTCACTACATCGCCGGCGAAATTGCCGATGTTCACCGTCTTGGCATACAGATCGCCATCGTGGTAGGCGGCGGCAATTTCTTTCGCGGCGTTGCCGACCAGGCCAAGGACATGGATCGCGTCTCCGCCGACCACATGGGCATGCTGGCCACAGTAATCAACGCGCTCGCCCTGCAGGATGCGCTGGAAAAGCAACAGGTCTACACCCGCGTGCAATCGGCCATTGAGATGAACCAGGTAGCCGAGCCCTTCATTCGCCGCCGCGCCATCCGCCATCTTGAAAAAGAGCGCGTAGTAATCTTTGCCGGCGGCACCGGCAATCCGTATTTCTCGACCGACACCGCCGCCTCGCTCCGCGCCATGGAAATCAAGGCCGATGCCATCCTCAAAGGCACGAAAGTCGACGGCATCTACGACGCCGACCCGATGAAGGTAAAAGATGCCAAGAAGTTCACCCAGATCACCTACATGGACGTTCTGAAGCAGGGTCTGAAAGTGATGGACTCAACCGCCATCTCGCTCTGCAAAGATAACAATCTGCCCATCGTCGTCTTCAATCTCAACGAGCGCGGCAATCTGCGCAGAGTGGTGCTCGGCGAAAAGATAGGTTCGCTGGTGAGCGCGTAAAGCTTCAGGTTCTCAGCGGATCACACGGATTCACGACGGTTCAATAACGCAAGAAGAATTAAGGCCTTATCCGCGAGAATCCGTGTGATCCGCGGAGAGCAAGTCTCGGTTTATAATCTACCGTTTTAATTCTCTTGTTCTTGGAGCCGGCAATATGGCACAAGCCTCGATGGCAGCAAATCCCGCGCTAAAAGAGACCTACGTCACAACTCAAAACGCGCATGGACAAAGCGGTCGAAGACTTCCGCCGCGAAATGGCCGCAACCCGCACCGGCCGCGCCAACGTCCACATGCTCGACACAGTTTCCGTCGACTACTACGGTTCGCAGATGCCGCTCAACCAGATCGCGACCATCCACGCGCCCGAGCCGCAGATGATCACCGTGCAGCCCTTCGATCCGTCGGCGCTTCACGAGCATCGAAAAAGCCATTCGCAGCGGCGACCTCGGCCTCAATCCGATGAACGACGGCAAGCTGATTCGCGTGCCCATACCCGCGCTGACCGAAGAGCGCCGCAAAGAAATGGTCAAGCACCTGCACAAGATTCTTGAAGAGCACCGCACCGCAGTGCGCAACATCCGCCGCGACGGCAATGACGCGATCAAGAAGTCGTTGAAAGACAAGAAGATCACCGAGGACGACGAGAAGCGCGCGCTCGAAGAAATCCAGAAGCTCACCGACGACGAAATCAAGAAGATGGAAGAGATGAGCAAAACGAAAGAAAAAGAAGTGTTGGAATTCAAATAACCGCGGTGTGGCGTGGGCGCCCCGCCCGCGTCGGCGGCCTGTGCTGAAATCGAGGTTCGCCCGCACAGTGCGCAACTATGCATTTTCGGCTGATCCGCTCTCAGTTTGATCTTCGGCTGCCTCTCGCCGGCATCACTTCGGTTCCTGACGTTACTTCCCCGCCGTCTATAATCGAACGATCATGAAGTCGGTTGTCCACGCCGCCTGCCCGCACGATTGTCCGGACGCTTGCGGCGTCCTGATCACGATCGAAGATGGACGCGCCACCAAAATTCAGGGCGATCCCGAGCATCCCGTCACGCGCGGATTCCTCTGCGCCAAGGTCGCGAAGTATCTCGACCGCGTGTATTCGCCGGACCGGGTGCTCTATCCCATGCGGCGGTTGACGCCGAAAGGGCCGACAGGGCACGCAGACGGGCATATTCACGCCGCGGACGCGGGCGGAGGCGCCCGCGCCACACAAGCCGCTTTCCAGAGAATCTCCTGGGATGAGGCGCTCGACGAAATCGCCTCGCGCCTTCGAGACATCGGCGCCGAATTCGGGCCCGAGGCTATTCTTCCTTACTCTTACGGAGGCACGCTCGGCGCGCTGAACGGCGCCTCCATGGATCGCCGCTTCTTCCATCGCCTTGGGCGCTTCGCAACTGGAACGTTCAATCTGCTCGAGCGCCGGCGAAGAAGGACTGAAGTCGGTGATCGGCGTCAAGCTCGGCACCGAGCCCGAGCAGTTCGCCCACTCGCGCTACATCATTGCCTGGGGCTCGAACATTCACGGCAACAACGTTCACCTGTGGCCCTTCATCGCAGAGGCGCGGCGCAAGGGCGCAAAGCTGGTGGTCATTGATCCGTACCGCACGCGCACCGCGCAATGCGCCGACTGGTACCTGCCGATCAATCCCGGCACCGACGCCGCGCTCGCCCTCGGCCTGATGCACGTCATCATCAACGAGAATCTCTACGACGCCGATTACGTCGCGCGATACACGGTCGGGTTTGGAGAACTGAAAGCGCTCGCGCAGAGAAGTATTCGCCGGAAAAGGTCGCGCACTGGACCGGCATTTCCGCCGACGACATCCGCAAGCTGGCGCGTGAATACGCCACCGTGCGGCCGTCGGTAATCCGCGTGAACTATGGCATTCAGCGTTCCGAGCGCGGCGGCATGGCGATGCGCGCCGTCACCATGCTGCCTTGCCTGATCGGCTCGTGGAAGGAAGTGGGCGGCGGACTCCAGATGTCGCTGAGCGGATCCTTTGGTTTGAATAACGCTGCGCTTGAAATGCCGGAGTTGATGCAGAAGGCGCTCGGCCGGCCAGCGCGCACCGTAAACATGGTGCAGCTCGGCACCGCGTTGAATTCGCTCGATCGACCCGCCGGTGAAGGCGCTGTTTGTCTACAACTCGAATCCCGCGGCAGTTTGCCCCAATCACAACGCAGGTCATTCGCGGGCTCAAGCGGCCTGACCTTTTCACGGTTGTGCACGAACAATTCTTCACCGACACCACGGACTACGCCGACATCGCTGTTGCCCGCGACCACCTTCTTCGAGCACAAAGACCTGCAAGCCGCCTACGGACACTACTACCTCCAAGTCTCCGACCAGGCCATGGAGCCGGTCGGTGAATGCCGGTCGAACGTCGAGCTGTTTCGCGCACTCGCAGAGCGCATGGGATTTGAGGACGACTGCTTCCGCGAAACGGTCGATTCCATGATCGACCGCGCGCTCGATTCGCCGAATCCCTTCCTGAAGGGAATTACGCGGGAGCGACTGGAGAGCGAGCAGCAGATTCGGCTGAACTTTGGCACGCAACGGGCCCAGCGGACGACTCTCCTTTTCTCCCCTTCGCGCACGGCAACTTCCCAACGCCCAGCGGCAAGGCCGAGTTCTACAGCGAGACCCTGAAAAAGCGGGGCCTTGATCCGGTGATTGACTTCTGCTCCGCCGGAGGAATCGCGTCACGGACCAGGCGCCGCCAGGCTATCCGCTCGAACTGCTCGCCCGTAAGGCGGACAATCTTCTGAACTCGACCTTTGCGAACCAGCCGTCGGTTCGCCAGATGGAACCATGGATCGGAATGCTCGAAATGCATCCCGCCGATGCCGCGGCGCGCGGAATCCGCGACGGCGACCGGGTTCGCGCCTTCAACGCGCGTGGCGAGATTGTCCTAACGGCGCGAGTCGACGGCGCAGTTTCCGCCGGAGTGGTAGCCGCGCGACTCGATTGGGCGCGTTTCGGCGTCGGCGCTCGCAACATTAATGTGCTGACCTCAGAAAAACTTACCGACATGGGCAACGCGGCGACGTTCTATTCCGTCTGTGTTGAAGTGGAACCTTTTCGGGCCTGACGCCGCGCGAAAAATGCGCGTCGCAGTTTGGACGGTTTCCACTCTCTACCGTATAATTACCGTTTTCCTAACTCTAGCTTTTCGAGGTAGTTGCAATTCATCGCCGTCATCAGGCTATCCCTGTGTGCGCCCCGAGCCATGGCCGCCGCGAGGGTCCACACCGTGGTCCCTCCTGCGCTTTTTTGTCTCAACGCGTCCCTTCGCTGCGCAATCGCAGCTGGAGTTTCCTTGCTTCGCTCCTGCTTCTTCTCGTCTTCGCGGTCCCCTCCACTGGCCAGTCGGACTTGATCGTCGGCATCCAGGTCCACGGCAACCGCCGCATTCCCGCCGAGACGGTTAGAGCTCGCATCTTCACCAAAGTTGGCGACGTCTACGACGTCAACGCGCTGGAGCGCGACTTCAACGCGCTCTGGAATACCGGCTACTACGAAGACATACGATTCGAGCGCGAACAGAGCGCCCGCGGCTGGGTTCTCCACATTTACGTCAAAGAGCGCCCGACCATCCGCGAGATTAACTATCTCGGGCTGAACGCGGTCTCAACCAGCGACGTTCTCGATCGCTTCAAGGACCGCAAAGTCGGGCTGTCGGTGGAGAGCCAGTACGATCCCACCAAGGTCAAGAAGGCCGAAGTCGTGCTCAAAGAACTGCTCGCCGAGCACGGCCGGCAGTTTGCGACGGTCCGCACGGAAATCAAGCCGATTCCACCCGCTGCCGTCGGCATCAGCTTTGTCGTCAAAGAGGGCCCGAAAGTCAAAGTTGGCAAGATTCAATTCCGCGGCAACACTCACATCAAAGCCCGCACCCTGCGGGCGGCGATGAAGAATCTCAAGCCAATCGGAATCCCGCACTCCATTTTTCTCGAGAACCTGTTTTCCAAGACCTACGACGCCACCAAGCTTGAGGAAGATACCGAGCGCGTTCGAGCCGAGTTCCAGAACCGCGGCTACTTCAAGGTGGTGGTCGAGGACCCGAAGACGAACATTCATGACACGGGGCACACCGGCCTTCATATTCCGCTGCTTCAGCCCGGCGCTGGCAAATCCGTCGACATCACCATGCCCATCGAAGAGGGCGCACGCTATCACCTCGGCACGATCACGTTCAAGAACAACAAAGCGATCCGAAATGTCAATGCACTGCGCAGTCTGTTTCCCATCAAAGATGGCGACATATTCAGCCGCGAAAAAATCGCCAAGGGTCTGGAAAACCTGCGCAAAGCCTACGGCGAGGCCGGCTACATCAACTTCACTTCCGTTCCCGACACGAAGTTCGACGATGCGAAAAAGACGGTCGACCTGAACATCGACGTGGACGAGGGCAAGCAGTTTTACGTCCGCCGCATCGAGTTCCAGGGCAACACCACCACCCGCGACAAAGTCATTCGCCGCGAGATCGCGCTTGAAGAAGGCCAGGTCTACAACTCGCGTTTGTGGGAACTGAGCCTTCTGCGCCTCAACCAACTCGGATATTTCGAACAGCTCAAACCCGACGATCCCAATACCACCGAGCGGCACCTCGACGAAAAGCAGGCCACGGTCGACCTTACGCTCAAGGTCCATGAAAAAGGCAAGAACAGCATCGGGCTGCAGGGCGGCGTCAGCGGTTTGGCGGGCGCGTTCGTGGGCCTCAATTACAGCACGAATAACTTCCTGGGACTGGGCGAAACGCTTTCCATCCAGGCCAGCATTGGCGCTCGCCAGCGCGACATCGTCTTCGGATTCACGGAGCCTTACCTTTTTGACCGCCCAATCCAGGCCGGCTTCAACGTCTACCTGCGTAAGATCAGTTACGACCAGGCGCGTCAATACGCCATCCTGACCGGGCAGCAACTCAACCTGGGGGCGAACTTCCTCCAGAATTTGCAGAATTATTCGCAGTCGAGCACCGGCTTCACGCTCAGCCTGAGCTACCCGCTAAGGCGATCGTTCAAGCGCTTCGGCATCAGTTATTCATTCGACCGTTCATCGCTGGTCGCAGTCAGCAGCGCATCCAAGCTGCTCTTCGACAATCTGAACTTCAGCGGTATTCAGGGCCCGAATGCCCTGAACGGCATCATCACCAGCAAGATCGTCCCCAGCTTCACCATGAACACGCTGGATGCCTCCTACGCTCCGCACAAAGGCAAGAGCCTGTTTATCGGCGGCGAGATCTCCGGTCTGGGCGGCACGGTTCACACCTTCCGCCCGATTATTCAGTACAAGCAATTCTTCCCCATGCAGAAGCGCCGCAATGCGCTCGGCTACAACGTTCAGGCCTCGTTTATTACCGGCTATGACGGGGTCGTCGCTCCGCCCTTTGAGCGTGCCTATCTGGGCGGCGAAAACGATCTGCGCGGATTTGATATCCGAACGGTTTCGCCCATTGCATATCTGCCTAGTGTGCAGAGTGTGGCTCTGCGAAGTCCCGACGGAAGCTATGTTCCTGCCAATCCGGCTTACCCCGTGCAGGTAAGTGGTAGCAACTGCGTTGCGAACTGCTGGAATATTCCGATTCCCTACCAGCAACTGGTCACGCCCGGTGGCGACTTCGCATTGAATGGAAACGTCGAATACCGCATCACCATCGCCGGCCCGGTTGCCTTGGCGCCGTTTGTCGATATCGGCACCGACTCCATCCTGCGGGATTCCCAGCTCCAGCTTAATCCAACCCAGTACAACAGCCTGATCAGCACCTACTTCGGCTGTCCGGTTCTGACGGCCGCCTTCGGCTGCGATAATACCTATTCGGTTCAAGGGAAAACGCTGGGCATCTCGCAGCTTCTGCGGCCCGTGGCCGGAACGAACTGGGTTCCGCGCATGTCGACCGGGCTGGAGTTGCAGATGATGTTGCCTGTGATCAACGCCCCATTCCGGATTTATTACGCCTACAATGCGCTGCGCCTCGACTCCAGCGCCAGTCCACCCATCAAGATCTCGCGCAGCATGTTCCCCTGTCCGGGCGGTGGCGTGCCCTGTGTGGCTCAAGGTGCCGGCGACTTTACCTTCCAGCAGACATTTAACACGCTCAGCTCTCCCTACACCCTGCGCGAACCGCGAAAGACATTCCGGTTCACGGTGGCAACGACGTTCTAAGGCCAGCCATCAGCCCTAAGCCATCAGGTAAAGCTCAAGAACTCAAACATAGTGGCCGTGGATAGTGGCCGCTTTATGGTTTTCCACACAACCCCATCCAGCAATCCCAAATCGCATGGCTGATGGCTGATGGCTGATGGCTGATGGCTGATGGCTGATGGCTGATGGCTGACGGCTGAAAGCTACTCGATCTGCACCAGCCCACTGGCTGGCACCGCCGCCGGTCGCTGTGGCGCGCGCCATGCATCCAGAATCGACACCTGATGCACGCATGAGACCGTGCAGTGCGGCGCGCAGGACTTCTCGGTATAGAACTCCCGCCGCAGATCGCTGACCGTATAGTTCTCCAGCGGAATCCCCGGATAACCGCGCTGTTGCGAGCAGTAATGCACTAATCCATCCTCGCAAATATAAAGGTAGCGTCCACCGGCGCGGCAGCGCCACTGATTGGGGCGACCGAGCGCAATGTTGTCCTGGAAGGCGTTGACGCGCGTAAAACTGCGCTTCTCGAGCGACTTCATCTCGTGGTAGACGCGCCGCTCGTCGTCGGCCAGCGGCTGCACCTGGCCCGATCCGTCGTGAATAATGCCGACCGTCGAACTGAAGCCAAGTTCCAGCGCCCGCTTGCCGATAGTCAGCGCATCCTGCGGATTGCTGACTCCTCCACCGACGACCGAGTTAATGTTCACATGAAACTCCGCGTGCTCGGCCAGCAGTTGCAGCTTGCGGTCGAGAACTTTCAGACTCTTTTTCGAGACCTCATCCGGGATTCACGTTGTCGATCGAAATCTGCAGCCACTCCAGCCCCGCGTTGTTCAGCCGCTGAATGCGGTCGGCGGTCAGCAGATACCCGTTGGTGATGAGCCCGGAGACGACCCGGCGCTCGCGCATGCGGTGAATGATGTCGTCAAGGTCGGGATGCAGCAGCGGCTCGCCGCCGCTGATGGTGACAACCGAAGTCCCCAGCTCTTTGAGTTTGTCGACCCGTCGCAGCATCAACTCAGTCGCGACCGGCTTCGAAAAGTCGTCGAACTCGTTGCAGTAGGTACAAGCCAGATTGCAGCGCCGGATCGGAATCAGATGCGCCAGCAGCGGATGGTCAGTCGACGCCACGGCCTTCAGGATTTGCCACAATCCGTGGGCGTTGCGCTCGAGCGCTTTTAGCTGGCGCCGGAATTTAACGGCTGCTGTAGGCATTGAATGTCTATTATTACTATTTCAACATCCCGAAGCCCTTACCGTCAATTTCGGTCAGTAACCGGGGCAGAAACGGGGTTGAATGGGGTCGCGGCGTCTCCGCAATTTGCCATGTGTAGAGACGGCGCCTGCCCCGTCTCTGGGCCGTCCCCGAACTCATGGGCGCGCAGGAAACGAGAGGAAGGGCGAACCGTCACCCACCAACTTCGTGCCCGGCCGCGCCCAGCACCGTCAGCGCCCTCTGCAGATTCTCTTCCTTGACCAGCACATAATCAGTATCAAAAGTCGAAATCGCAAAGATCGAAACTTGCGCTTCCGCCAGCGGCTGCAGAAACGAAACCAGCACCCCGGTCATCGAAAACGGGAAGGGACCTTCGAGCTTGAGCGCCAGCCATCCGCCCTCAACTGTGATGTGATCTCGCCCCCGATCAATCCGATTCTCAGCGCAAACAATCGACAATTCGTCCGGCGTGCGCGTCGCACAATAGAACCCGCCGCCGTTGGCCCAGGCAGGAACCGCAGCGTCACCAGCCATCCGGCAAACAGCCAGCCGCTCCTTGAGAACACGATATTTCAGTTGGTGGGCCACGCGGAACAGGAAGGTTACTACATTGCGCGACGGATTCGACAAACGATCGCTTCGAAAAACGATCCCTTCGACAAACGACGGATTCGACGCTCAGGCCCGCAACGCGCGGGGATTTTCGAGGAGCTACTCCATGTCTCCGCCCATGGGCACGTACTGGAATTTCCTGCCGTCGAAAAAGACCGCCGAACTGCTTCCCAGGTTGCCCGCCTCCCGGACATAAAGAGCTTCGATCTTCTTCTTTCTCAACGTGAACTTCCGCACATAGATCGCCTTGTAGGGGAGATTGACGATTACGTATTTCGCCTTGGGCTTCGGAGAGCGCCAGGCCTCCGGCCCGAAGCCATCGATAATGAGAATGACCAGCCCGCGCAGCGCCGGATCTCCCTCGGAAAACGTCGTGGTCACCTGCGGGTTGCCATAGCCGAAGAACGCATTGTATGGGTCGATGACGCTGAAGTTGTGTTCGCTCTGATCGATCATGGGATTCTTGCAGCGCGCTGCAATCACCACGTCTTCAACGCCATCGCCGTCGAGGTCGCCATAGGCGGGGCTCACGCTTGCGACGAGGGTGAACTGATCGCCGAACTGCTGGTGGACGAAATCGTCATCGATTTTCTTGGAATCCAAGTTCGAATTCAAAGACGGCTTCTGAGCAAGCGCCGGAACCACCATCAAACACAGCACTGCGGCGAGCAAAATTTTGGGCATGAGGCTACTGTAGGCCTCGGGCACGATTACCGACAGGTCACTAAAGTTACGTGCGCCGGGGAAAAGGGACTGGGTGTCCGGCCACCGGGAAAACGTCGTCGGAAGGAAAATCCTTATGTCCGAAGCCTTCGTGATACTTAGCGTCCTCCGTGGTTCATGGTTTCTGTGTAGCTATTTTGAATTTTTCTGAAAGTGCTCCCATCCCTTTGCCTCGAGCACTAACCTCCGTCCCGCTGCATCAGTCAGCCGCATGCCCTTCTTGAGAGTAGTTCGCCCGATGCATGTGACGGGAACGCCCTCGATTTTCCGGGGGACCGGCTTTGACGAAGTGAAGAGCAGTTCGTAATCGTCTCCCCCGTGCAGCGCTAACTCCAGCGCCACCGACTCGTTTTTCCCACGACCGACGCGTGCCCGTGGCGCTGCCCCTGCCTCGATCTCGGCACCCACCCCGCTCTCCTGGCAGACGTGTTCAAGGTCAGTCGAGAGCCCGTCGCTGATGTCGATCATGGCAGAGGGAATCTTGTGCTGCCGTAACCACTGCCCGACGCAAACCCGCGCCTGCGGACGAAAATGCCGTGCAGCTTCCACCCCCAGCGGTAGCGAAGCCCTAAGGCGACTCAAGGCCGCCGCCGACCCGCCCAGGTCTCCCGTCACGTAGATCTGATCGCCCGGCCGGGCGCCTGAACGCAGCACAGCCGTTCCCTTCGGCACCGACCCCAAAACCACGATGTCTGCCTGAATGCCCTCGACAGCCTGCGCCGTGTCTCCGCCAGCCAGAGGAACATGGAATTTCTTCGCCAAACCGAGCAGCCCCTTGAGAAATTGGTTGACCCACGATTGCGGAACATCCGCCGGCCACCGCCAGCGACAAGAAAGCCGCGAACGGCTCACCGCCCATGGCGGCAATGTCGCTAAGACCGCGCGTCAGGCACCGCCAACCGACCACTTCCGGAGCATGCCAATCCCGCCGAAAATGCACATTTTCAATAGAGAAGTCCGTCGTCACCAGCAGTTCATGGTTGGGAGCCAAACGCAAGACTGCGGCGTCGTCCCCGATGCCGGCCACAACCGCCGCCCGACCCCGCAAGGGCGCGCCCCTGCCCGCCCGTCGCCGAATTCGCTGGATGAGCTTTCTCTCGCTTTCCGGCATGGCATCACTATACCGCTCGGCCGCCATCCGACCGCCGAATATAGCCTGCAAGCCTCGCTTTTGGCCGGGAACAGGCTTCTAAAGGCCATTTTCTGGAGATCAGACGTTCTTTAGGCCACTGGGCTACTTGGCCATTCAGGCGGGGACCATAGGGCGTGAGTAATCTACCCGAAAGTCTGTAGGAAGGTTGACAATGGGGAATCAGGTTTGTTACGGTGATCTCGCCGTCAACAGATACCTTTGCCGTACCAAGTGCCGCACCGCTGAATCGGTTGCGGACCATTTGCATACGGCCTGCCTGGTTCCGTGGTGGAATTGGTTCCAGTCCGCTCCTGATGCGGCTGGTGGAATCAGGATTCCAAGCCCGAGCGTGACCGTTCCAGCTCTGGCGGGTTTCCTAAGCGAAATGCCAAATTTTGTCGGTCTTAGGATGAGCTATTGCGTAAGCGCTTTTACATCTTTTTTGTGGCTCGCGACGAAGCCGGACAGCTTCGCAAAATCTCCATTCCCGTCCATTATCTTTACGTTCTGATTGCGGGGATTGCCATCGGGGCCTGCAGCCTGACCGGCATCGCCAGTTCCTACGCCCGCATGCTGCAGAAGATTTCCCGCTATAACGACCTTCGCACCGAAGACGCCCAGCTCAAAGACAGCTACTCGCGACTCGAGCAGGTTGCCAAGGAGCGCGACATTCAGGTGGCATCCCTCGGATCGCTGGCGCGCGAGGTTTCGTCTCTTTACGGACTGAAGTCCAATCCGGCGATGGTCGACAGCCTCGACCGACAAGATCGAGCAAGCGCAGGTGAACTCCTCTCTCGATCAGCTGTACGCGCTGAAGAATACCGCTCTCACCGGCGCAGCCAGCGTTGGCATCTCGATGGGCCTGACCCGGAATTCAACCACCGCCGACTGGATTCGCGCCAACTCCGCTCCCAACCTTTGGCCGGTCGAAGGACAAATCACCGGCAGCTTCGGCGAGCGCATCGATCCATTTAACGGTGAAGGCGCCTTCCACTCAGGAGTGGATATCTCCGCCACAGTCGGCTCCGCCTATCATCGCTCCCGCAGACGGCGTCGTAACCTTCGCCGACTTCCTGGGCGGCTACGGCCGCGCGGTAATGATCGATCACGGCCACGGCATCACCACTCGCTACGGACACCTGTCCAGTTTCGCCGTAACCGCCGGCCAATACGTGCACCGCGGCGACACCATCGGCTACGTGGGCTTGAGCGGACGCTCCACCGGCCCGCACCTCCACTACGAAGTCCGCATCCACGACACGCCTGTCAACCCCTACAAGTATCTGCGCGTCACCTTGGCGCAGGTCGGCGGCTTTGCGGCGGGCGAGTAAAGTTCTCAACTGTCCGGGAAATGTTCGTGTAGCGCGGACACTCTTGTCCGCGAAACTGCCAGCAGCTTAAACAAAGCCGCCGTCCTTTCATGAAGGTCCTTACGCTTACGAGCTTACGCTTACGCTTACCCCTTCGCCTTCTTAATCTCCTCAATCAGCGGCGGCACGATGTCAAACAAATTCCCGACCACCGCATAATCCGCAATCTCAAAAATCGGCGCCTCCGAATCCTTGTTGATGGCCACGATGCTGCGCGACCCCTTCATGCCGACAATGTGCTGAATCGCCCCCGAAATTCCCAGCGCCAGATATAGCTTGGGCGCCACCGTCTGCCCCGACGATCCAATCTGCCGATCCATTGGAAGCCACCCGTTATCGCAAATCGGACGTGAAGCCGCAAGTTCACCGCCCAGCGCAGTAGCCAACTGCTGCGCCAGTTCGATATTCTTCTGCTCCTTGATTCCGCGCCCGACCGAAACGATAATCTCAGCCTGCGTGAGGTCCACCGCCTGCTTGGCTTCCTTAAACACTTCCTGCGGGCGATTGCGCACGATCGCCGTCCGGCACATCGACGTTCACGGTCTCGACCGGAGCCGGCGCCGCCCCAGCCTCGGCCTTGTCGGCGCGAAACGATCCATTCTGAAAAGTCGCAAAGCAAGTCCCCGACCCCGCGAAGCTGACATCGGCAACAAACTTCCCCTGAAACATCTGCCGCGTGAACAGCAGCTTTCCGCCCTCATACTTGCAGCCAATCACGTCGCTGATGGCCGTAGTCTTGAGCGCGGTGGCAAGCTTGGGCACAAAGTCGCGCACCTGGTAGGTGTGCGGCATCAGCACCAGCCTTGGCCGGATGCGAGGCCAGAAATTCCTTCAGAACATGCGCAAACGCGTCAGGAGTGTAAGGCTCCAGCTTCGGCGACTCGATGTCATAAACCTTCGCCACTTTCTTCGCGGCCACTTCGCCGGCGATAGCCGCAACGCCCGCCCCGACCACGGCCGCCTCCAGTGTCCATCCAGTTTGCGCGGCGATCGCCTGCCCGCCCGCAATCGTCTCCCAGGAGACGCGGTTCAGTTTCCCTTCCCGTTGTTCGACGACTACCAGTATGTTGTCCGTCATAAATGTTTCCAGTTCCGATTCCGAATTCCTCGGCAGAGACGCGGCCTAGCGTCTTGCTGCGGGCGAGACAGGCTCATTGCTCGTTCGCACTCTAAGCATCTCGCCGCGGTGAGACGGGGCAAGTCCCGTCTCTACGACAAATCGGATTGCCTCACAGCACCCGCACCTCATTCTTCAACTTCTCCACCAGCTTCTTCGCCACTTCCGCCGGCGGCCCTTCCAGAAACTCGGTATTCTTCGACTTCACCGGCAAATAAAGCTTCTCGATTTTCTGCAGATTCGCGCTCAGATCCCCCTGCACCTCCGCCATCGTCACCTTGCGCATCGGCTTGTTCTTGGCCTGCTTGATCCCGATCAGCGTGGCATAGCGCAGCTTGTTGATGCCCGACTGAATCGTCAGCACCGCCGGCAGCGGCATATCGACAAACTGGAAAAATCCAGCCTCGAGCTCGCGCTTCACGCGAATGCCGCCTTCATTCTTCTCGATCTGCATGATGATGGTGGCGTGCGGCCAGCCCAGAATCTCGGCCAGAATCACGCCCGTCTGCGCGAATCCATAATCGTCGGACTGCAAGCCCGTGAAGATCAAGGTCGAACTTTTCATCTTTGATGGCCGAGGCAATAGCTCGTGCCGTGTTGTAGGCATCGAGGCCGACAAAGCCGTCGCCCTCAAGATGAATAGCGCGATCCGCGCCCTTGGCGAGCGCCTCACGCAGCACCTGCTGCGCGCGCGCCGGCCCGGCCGTGATCACCACCACCTCGCCCGAATGCTTCTCTTTCTGCCGCAGCGCCTCTTCGAGCGCAAACGCGTCCGGCTCGTTCACCTCGTAAGAAACATCTTCGCGAATCCACGTACCCGCCTCATTCAACTTCAGCGGAGCGTCTTTCTGCGGCACCTGCTTCATGCAAACCAGAATCTTCACAAGTCGACTCCCGTCCCTTCCCCTGCCAGACTCCGGCAGGGCAAACCAGTAAGTATAAATGTTCACGCTGGATTTTATGTTGTGGAGCGGGGTCTTGGCTTAAATACGTTATTTAAGACAGGACCGGAGCAGACCTCCGAGGTTTCGTTAAGGCGTTCCTTCGTGTCCTCAGTGGTCGATGATCTTCAAGTTGGCCACCGCCCGCCGTCAGCGTGTCTCTCTACCCCAGATCCGGATTCTCCGGCGGCGGCGGAACATCGCGGAAGTCATTCTTCCTGCCCGACGGGCCGCGCCATAGTCGGAGTGATGGTCGCAGGAAACTTGCTCGACAAGGTCGAAGGGAAATCACTCGAAGGAGAATTGCCTGCATACGTCGAAGAAAGATTCACGCCGCGCCCTCTGCGAAGGAATCCTGCTCTGCGCCTAGCTTTCAACACCCGCCGCACAAACGAAAGCAGGATCACCGCGAAGATCGCAAATCTCACCCACGAATTCGAATCCATCCCAGGCTCCTAATCCAGAAACGCCACGCTCTGCACGCCCGTAATTTCGAAGCGCTTGCGGCAGCGCATGTTCTTGCAGACCATCATGTCGTCGCGCCGCAACATGTAGGACTGCGCCTTGGCGAACTTGGCGCGGTCGCGTTCATCGGCGCGAGGCGGCAGGTTCTTCTTCTTGGTGCGCACCAGCCATTGGATTTCATACTCCCCCGCCTGATGGCAATGCGGGCAATTCAGGTTCGCCGGCTTCTTGTCGGAACGCTCGTCGAAAAAATCGCGCTCATCCATAATTCGATTCTCGGCTCCTTCAGGGCCCTTGCTTTCGATTATTGCACTTTTTGAATGCGAAGGGTTTCCTTCGTGAAATCGATGCGCAATGGTTTCGCAAATCTCGAGCCGCTTGCCTGATCGGCTATGCTTGATCAAGAATAAGAACGTCATGGCGAAGAAGCGTAAAAAGAAGACGTTCTCGGCCGCAGTCACCGTTCGCGAGATGGCGCGCGAACGCGTCGGTTCGCCCAAGCCTTCACAACTCGTCGCGCGAAAACGACGAAGCCGGAGAAATACAAACCCACCCTCGGCAAGTTGCTGGGCGAAGAGTAGCCAGCCAAGAGTGGCAAGCGAAGCGTAGAAGTTTGACAATCCCTACTGTGCCGTAAACGTGGCGGTCACATTGATCACGCCGCCGCCGGGTATCGTCACCGAGCATTGCTCAGGATTTGTCATTGAAGCGCTACAGCCCGACCAACCCCCAAAGGTCGAAGTTGGTCCCGGTGCCGCCGTCAGCGTGACGATGTCACCCGCCGGAAATTGCGCGCCACAAGCCGTTCCCGGACAATTGATCCCTCCCGGCTGGCTCGCGATGGATCCAGTTCCAGTGCCCGCGGGCGTAACCACCAACTCCCCATTCGTAGAACTGCCTCCGGGACAATTTGGGTCCGTCGGATCGTTGACTGTCACCGAACCATAACCGACCACGATGTTCTGCGCCCCACCTGTGCCTTCCGGTGCTGTCGCCGAAACATCCGAAATGCCGCAGTCTCCCGTCGTCGTCAAGACCCCGCCGTTGGTCGCTCCGCTGGCAATCGTCGCGACTCCCGGCACATTCGCATACCAGGTCACTTCGGTGGAAATGTCCTTGGTCGCGGGCGGATGGATATAAGTTCCGTAAGCTTTATAGGTAGCGGTCGATCCCGGAACATTCTGAAGAAAGGTATAGCTCGACGGCTGAACCTGGATACTTTCCAGCTTCTGGTCGTGGCCACAACTCGGCAAACTCAAAATCGCGCTCACCGCGATCAGAGCGCTCATCGCCAAGCCGAAACATTTCCGCTTCATACCCACCGCTCCTCGCGCGAATTTCCTCGCCTTCCGCTTTCTAGATTCCGGGAAACTTGAAATCTAGTAGATAGACTCCGAAAAAGCAAGAAAACAGGTAACAGGATGTTCTGCCGATTCAGTTTCTCCGCCACCTCGGTCGCCGAGATCACAGAGCGCCCAATCTGTTCGTTCAACCTCGCGTTTCGTTTTTTACGGGCCAGGATTTTCTCGTGACCTGGTGAAGAAGCCTATAAACCCAATTCCGCCACCTGCTCCTCACTTTCATACCCGAGCCAGTGCGCAACCTCATGCCAAACCACTCGTTTCACCTCGGCCCGCAAATTTCCCCGTGAACACCGCAGAATCGGTCCCACGAAAAACAAATATCAATTCCGGGAGCCATCATCACCTGGTAGACGCTCCGCTTAGTCCTGACCACGCCGCTGTAGCATCCCAGCAGTTCGGATCGCGGCGGCCAGATTCTTTTTCTTCAATATGTCCGGAGGCGGCTCCTCAGCCACTTGAATGCCCGGGAAATCCGGCTCGTCCCTGACCGTCTGCGGCAGAGTGCCGTAGGCCCACTCCACGATCTTCTCAAACGCTCTCTGAATTGGTGGCGTCCGGCCATGAAACCAACTTTACCACCGCGGCATTCCCAGGATTTTCTCCGTGCCCTCTGTGTCCTCTGTGGTTCAAGATTTTCTGCCGGCGCCACCACGAACCCCAGTTTGACAACCCAAGCCCGCGCCCCTACCCTTAAAAGTTCCCAAATGTCCGGCGCCACAAAAATCCTAGTCATCGGCAGCGGAGGCCGCGAGCACGCTCTAGTCTGGAAGCTGCGCCAATCCCCGCGTGCCGGCAAAATCTACTGCGCCCCCGGCAATGGAGGCATAGCCGAAGAAGCCGAGTGCCTCCCCGTAGACGTAAAAAGCCTGGACTCCATGGTAGCGTTAGCCAACCAACTCCAGCCCGACCTGACCGTAATCGGCCCCGAACTCCCGTTAATGCTGGGCGTAGTCGACGAATTCACCCGCCGAGGCTGGCGCACCTTCGGTCCCACGCAAGCCGCCGCGCAACTCGAAACCAGCAAAAGTTTCGCGAAAGAATTCCTCCAGCGCCATCACATCCCGACCGCCCACTATGCCATCTGCAATTCCAGCGACGAAGTCCGCGACGCCCTCCCGCACTTCCACGCGCCCATCGTAGTCAAAGCCGATGGTCTGGCCGCCGGCAAAGGCGTAGTCATAGCCAAGAGCAAAGACGAAGCCGCCACGGCGGCCGCCGACATGCTAAGCGGCCGCATGTTAGGCGAAGCCGGAGCCCGCGTAGTCCTCGAAGAATTCCTGCAAGGCGATGAACTCTCTTTCCTGGTTGTAAGCGACGGAGAGCGCGTAGCCCCGCTGGTGGCCGCGCAAGACCACAAGCGTGCCTTCGACGGCGACACCGGCCCCAACACCGGAGGCATGGGCGCCTACACGACAAGAACCATAATCGACGACCAGATGCGCGACTGGCTGGTCGCTCACATCGCCCGCCCGGTCGTAGCCGGAATGAAAGTCGAAGGCGCCGAATACAAAGGCGTCCTCTACTGCGGACTAATGATGACAGCCCGCGGCCCCATGGTCCTGGAATTCAACTGCCGATTCGGCGATCCCGAAACGCAACCGATCCTGATGCGCCTGGAAAGTGACTTGGTCGAAGCGATGGAAGCGAGCATCGACAACCGCACCAGCGATGGCGATTTCAAATGGTCAAATGACGCGGCAGTCTGCGTGGTAATGGCCTCGGGCGGCTACCCGGGATCGTATGAATCGGGAAAAAAAATAACCGGGTTGCAAGAGCTGTCGAAAGCAGCGGCCGCAAACCAGGATGGAGTAAAAGTCTTCCACGCCGGAACGACCTCGCGCAATGGGGACTTTTACAGCGCGGGCGGCCGCGTGCTGGGAGTTACAGCTAAAGCGGCGGATTTGCAAAGAGCGGTAAACGAAGCGTACGAAGCTTGCGCAAAAATAACGTTCGAAGGCGCGCACTACCGAAAAGACATTGCCGCAAGAGCTCTAAAGAAGAACTAGGCTCAGGGAATTACCCCCTGCGCCTCCGTGTACCCCGTGGTTAAAGGCTTTCGGCCGCCGCAGCCAGACCGATGCGGGAAGCAAAGAAAGGAATCATGACGAACCCAACAGTCTCAATCGTAATGGGCAGCGACTCGGATTTAGAAATCATGCGCGAGGCCGGCAAAGCCCTCGAAGAATTCAGCATCGCCTACGAGATCGACGTAACCTCGGCCCATCGCTCTCCCGACCGCACCGCCGAATACGCCAGAAAAGCCGCCAGTCGCGGCATCCGCGTAATCATAGCCGGAGCCGGAGGAGCCGCCCACCTGGCCGGAGTAATCGCCGCCCACACGACACTGCCAGTAATCGGCGTCCCAATCCCATCGACATCGCTCCAAGGAATGGATTCCCTGTTAGCGACCGTTCAAATGCCCGCCGGAATTCCAGTAGCCACCGTAGCGATTGGCAAACCCGGCGCAACGAATGCTGGAATCCTGGCAGCCCAAATCATCGGGGTTGCGGATGCAGCGACCGCAAAAAAGCTGGAAGCCCACAAAGAAAAACTGGCTAAGGGAGTAGAAGAAAAATCCAGAAAGCTGCAATCGACCCTCCAATCAAAATGACGGGGCAAGCTCGACCGTAGCGCCGGCATCTCGCCGGCTGTCCGGCGGGCGACCTCGCCCGCCGCGTCAAACCACGCCACCCGCGCGGAGTTCATACGAATGCTGGGATTGATTGATGCGAGCTCGCAGCTAGAACTTCAAACTCTTCAAATACTCCCGAAACGCCCCACCCAAATCCTCGCGCTTCAGCGCGAAGTCCACGGTAGCTTTCAAAAACCCAAGTTTGTCCCCCGTATCGTGCCGTTGTCCCTCATACACGAACGCATACATCTTCTCGTGCTTGAGCAGTTCGCGCAGCCCATCGGTAAGCTGTAGCTCTCCGCCCGCGCCGGGCTTTATGTCTGACAGCGTTTCAAAAACCGTAGGAGTCAAAATATATCGCCCGATCACCGCCAGATTCGAAGGCGCATCCGCCAGCTTCGGCTTCTCCACCAGATCGAGTACCTCATAAAGTTTCCCGCCCGACCCCGCGACCTCCTTCCCTTTGATCACGCCATACGAAGAAATCGCGGCACCCTCGATCGGCATGATCGCAATCACCGACTGCTGCTTCTCATTGAAGACCTGCATGAGCTGCTTGAGCACGGGCACCTTCGCATCGATCACGTCGTCGGCCAGCAGCGCCGCGAAGGGCTCGTTGCCGACCAGTTCGCGCGCGGTGAGAATAGCGTGGCCGAGACCCAGCGCCTCCTTCTGCCGCACGTATGAAACGTAGATCATGTCCGAGATCTGCCGGACGATCTTCAGCAAGTCGAGCTTGCCTTTTTCTTCCAGCATCTTCTCGAGTTCGTAGCTGGTGTCGAAGTGGTCTTCGATCGCGCTCTTGCCGCGTCCGGTGATGATGATGATCTGGTCGCAGCCCGCAGCCACGGCCTCCTCGACTCCGTACTGGATGATGGGCTTGTCGACCAGCGGCAGCATCTCCTTGGGCTGAGCCTTGGTGGCAGGCAGGAAGCGAGTCCCGAGGCCGGCGGCCGGGAAAACAGCTTTGCGGACGGTGCGGACCTTGCGGCGGTCGGTGCTGACGCGGCGGTCGTGCCCAGGCATCATGTTCTCAGACATCATGGCTCGACAATTGTAAACGGCTCAGGCCGGGGCGAGATAGCCGGGTAGATGCTGTACTGGGAGTGGAGGATCACGGCTGCGGGTGGAACGCCCGCGCAAACCGATCTAGGCTAGGTGACCGCCGCTTCCTGAGCTTGCAGTTCTTCCAGCAGGTCGCGCAGAGTTTCGAGGATTCCTTCGGCGCTGGCTATTTTTATGGTGAACTTCAACGTGCCGTCCGGGGTGAATTGCGCCTTCGGCTGAGACGCCACAAATCTGGCCAGCTTTCCCGGATCGATGGTCGCGGTCTGGCGAGAACTTTATATTTACGATTTCACGTTTGCGCTCGATCGCGGTCGCGCCGACTCGCATCGATTGCAGCTTTAACGCGGCATAGGCCAGCAGATTTCGTACCGCCGACGGCGGCGGCCCGTAGCGGTCGGTGAGTTCGCCGCTTACGTCTTTTAGTTGCGACTCGGTTTCAACTCCGGCCACGCGCTTGTACATGCGAAGCCGCTGGTTCTCTTCCTTGATGTAGTCGGACGGGATGCGGATGTTCAGGCCAAGGTTGAGCTGGATTTCCGTGACTTCGACTCCCGCCTCGCCCTTCATCTCCCGTACGGCCCGCTCCAGCATCTGCGTGTACAGTTCGAAGCCGATAGCTTCGATGTGGCCGCTCTGCTCTCCACCCAGCAAATTGCCTGCGCCTCTCAATTCCAAATCCAGCGCTGCGATCTTGAAGCCAGCTCCCAAATCCGAAAATTCCTTCAGCGCTGCCAGACGCCGGCGGGCGATAGGCGTCAGTTCAATTTCAGCGGGCAGCAGCAAATAGGCGTACGCCCTGCGATTCGACCGTCCCACTCGGCCTCGAAGCTGATAAAGCTCAGACAGTCCGAGGCGGTCGGCGCGATTGATGATGATCGTGTTGCAGAGCGGAATGTCCAGCCCATTTTCGATGATCGTAGTCGAGACCAAAATGTCGGCCTCGTGATGCATGAATTTGAGCATCACTTTTTCCAGCTCACCTTCCCCCATCTGCCCGTGGCCGACGATCACCCGCGCGCTCGGCGCCAGCCCTTGCAGCTTCGCCGCGATTTCCCAGATCGTATCGACCCGGTTGTGCACGAAATAAACCTGGCCTCCGCGATCCAGTTCCTGCTCGATAGAAGACTGAATCAGTTTTTCGTCCCAACTGGCGACTACCGTCTGAATCGCCATGCGATCTTTGGGCGGAGTCTCGATCACACTCATGTCGCGCAGCCCAACCAGCGACATGTGCAGCGTGCGCGGAATGGGTGTAGCAGACATCGTCAAAACATCGACCTGAGTGCGTATCTGCTTGATGCGCTCTTTGTGCCGCACGCCAAAGCGCTGCTCCTCGTCGACCACCAGCAGACCGAGGTCGGAAAACTTCACATCTTTCGAGAGCAGTCGGTGCGTGCCGATCAGGATGTCAACTTTGCCGACCGCAGTTCTTTCCAGAATTTCTTTGACCTGTTTCGGAGTGCGAAAGCGGCTGATCATCTCCACCTTCACCGGAAAAGCCGCGAAGCGCTGCTTGAAAGTTTCGTAATGCTGGAAGGCCAGCACGGTCGTCGGCGCCAGCACTGCTACTTGCTTGTTATCGCTGAGAGCCTTGAAAGCCGCTCGCATGGCCACTTCGGTCTTGCCGTAGCCTACGTCGCCGCAAAGCAGGCGATCCATCGGCAGTTGGCTCTCCATGTCGCGCTTCACGTCGGCGATGGCTTGCGCCTGGTCTTCGGTCTCGTTGTATTCGAACGCGTCTTCGAATTCCTTCATCCACTCCGTATCGGCGGGAAAAACGTGGCCCTGCGCGGACTGACGCTGCGCATAGAGCTTGAGCAGTTCGTCAGTCATGTCTTTCATCGCCTTCTTGACGCGGGCCTTGGTCTTCTCCCACTGCCCGGTGCCCAGGCGATTCAAAACCGGCTTCGCGCCTTCCTGCGAACGATATTTCTGCACCAGGTCAAGGCGCGTCAGCGGCACATAAAGGCGCGCCGCATCGGCGTATTCGAGTAGCATGAACTCCGCCGTGCCGTCGCCCTGATTAATTTCCTTCAGACCCTGATACTGGCCGATGCCGTGTTCCACGTGAACCACGTAGTCTCCAACCTGCAGATCGCGAAAGTCGGAGAGAAACGCAGAGACTTTGGATTTCTGGCGGCCTGGCCGCGACGCAACCAAATCAGATTCGTCAAAAAGATCGCGTGCTCCGAAAACCGCAACATGAGCTTCAGGAAGAATGAATCCATCCGGGATGTATGCCTTAAGCAGCGTAGTAGTGAAGACTTCCCCCGCGAAGTAAGCGGTCTCGTCGGCATAGCTTTCCCCGCCGCGCGTGCGGCTGCCCAGTCGAAAGCTGGCGTTGTACTCCGTGAAGATGTCAGCCAGGCGCTCGACTTCCCCAGTGTTGGGAGCGGCCAGGATCACGCGGGTTCCGCTCGCTGTTAGCTTCTTCACTTCTTCGATCATGCTCTGGACGTTGCCGTGGAAGCGCGGAGCGGGCTGCGAGAGGAACGTTCCGCTCTCGGCATTAGCCTGCGCCGCACGGCCGGGGTACCCGCCGCTCCATCTTCCGGAGCATGCGCTTCCGGAGCGCGCGCAATCGCTAAATATTCCAGATCGACGCCGGGGAGCGACCTCACCGTCTCCTGCCATTTTTCCGGCGTCAGATAGAGGTCCGTGGGCCGAACCAGATTCCCGACTGCCGCTGCGCTCGTGGGCTTCTTCGACGCGCGCCCAATTTTTCTCTAATTCCTTAATCAGCAATTCGGGTTCGTCGAGAACCACTCTGGCTTCGGGCAGCAGGTCAAAAACGGTGCGATCAGCTCCGGCCACCGGCGCGTAGAATTCCCACCCGGGAAACACTCCCGCTCCCGTGTCGCGCGCGGCCTGCTCGATGGCTTCGGTCGTACCCTCAATTCGCTTTCCGCTCAGGCGCGCGTTGATCGCTCCCAGCAGTTCTTCGTTGAGGGGGGTTTCCGTTAGCGGCAGCAGCACCACTTCATCCACCGGGTTTGAAGATCGCTGGCTGGCCGGATCGAACTTACGCATCGATTCGATTTCGTCGCCGAAAAACTCAACGCGGACAGGACGATCGGATTCGGGGGAATAAACATCAAGCAACCCGCCGCGCGTGGCGTACTGTCCAGGCATTTCGACCACGTCGGTTGCGGTGTAGCCGACGGTGTTCAGATGCTGAAGAAGTTTTTCCAGGTCGAACGTTTCGCCGCGACGCAGAATGCGGGCCAAGTCGGCATAGTACTCAGGCGAGCGCAGAAGGATAGTCGTCGCGCTAACCGGCGAGATGACGATGGTCGCCCGGCCGGTGGCAATTTTCCAGAGCGCGGTCGCACGCTCTTCCTGAATTTCAGGATGCGGCGAGAGATTCTGGAATGGAAGCACATCGCGCGCCGGAAGAGTGACGATGCTGTCAGGGTCGACCGAGCCGGTGAGTTCGGCGAAGGCGGCGAGCACCGGCTCAAGATCTTCGGCGGCGCGGTTGTCAGGAACCACGACGATGACAGGACGCTCGACGCGGTGCTTGAAGGAGAACAGCGATCAGAGCTTTGGCGGCGGGATTGAGGCCGGACACACTAATCCGCCCCGCGCTCTCCCGCAGATGGGAGGCCGCACGCCGAAACGCTGGAAGTAGTTCCACCTCCGCGAAAATTTCGCGGACGAACGGCAGGAGCATGCTGGGTTCGATTTTAGCAGGTGTGGAACAAAGGCTAAGCGTTATCCGCGTTCGTCCAGCAATCCGCGGAGAGGAATTTCGCCGGCAGCGTCCAAACTCCCGTCAGCCGGGCGGGCACCTACTTTCCTCACCAGCGGGCGGGTCAGGCACGTGGGCCCGCCGTTGCCGTTCAGGCAGAGCTCGGACCCGGGAAAGGTTTGGACCTCGAAGCCCTCCTCTGCGCAGACGCGCGTTGGTCTGGGCGTTTTCCTCCAACGCAATCAGTCGCTTGTTGCCGAGCGCCAGCACGTTGCACGCTAAGCGTCTCGCGCTCGGCATAGTCAATTTCTATGAGACGGAACTTTCGCGCCTTTAGAAGTTCGCACCGTCTCGACGGCTAACCACGGAAGATCGACGAGGATCGCGCCTTCGTCGAGCATGCTCATCAGCGACATGAGATGCAGACACGCGCCCGGGCCCTGGCTATGAGGAAGCGGGGCGGAGATGACTTCGACATAGTTCGTTGCCAGGAGAGCGCGAAGTTGGTTGATGCCTGCTTGGTTAGTGCGATAGCTGTGGCCGGCCAGCAGCGTTTCGGCATCCAGCCACACTATGTCTCCGGCTTCGGTGGTGGCTGGGGCAGTAATTTCGGCCAGGAATGGAATGTTTAGTCTTGAGCAACAGGCAGCCTGGACTTGCGCTTCTGCCAGCCGATTTTGTTTGCCGGGGCGCATGAGGATAAGCCCGGAGTCGGTGGGCAGCGATGGGTCGTGCGTATAGACAGCGTCGAGGGTTAGTCTGTTTTCGTCTAGCGGGAGGGTCACGACTTCGGCCCCCGCCTGGGTCAGGAGATGGCAAAGAGCCTGATGCTGAGATTCGGCGGCCGTGAAGTTTGGCGTGTGGTGGAATCCGAGGGCTTGCCATGCCGCAAATTTCTCAGGGTTATTCCAGCCAGCGCGGCTGGGCGCGACAGACTAGGACTTGGCGGAGTGGGGCGGTCATCGATTGGATCATCTTTAGCCTTCGATCTTACCTCTTACCTGTGACCCGTGACCCGTGACCTGTGACCTTGAGCTCAGGCCCCCTGACCTCCGGCCTCCGGCCTCAGCCCCATCGGGTTACCTATGTTATCGCTTGATTAAACAGCGTCCTCTGATATACATATCTGCGGCAATTCTTCCGACAATGTGCGTCGTCCGAGTCGACGGTGGCAAATCGCGCACTTTGAACTTGTCTGCCTTGAACTTCTCCGGGGCAGGTCCGCGCTACATTTCATCGAGCCCATATTTTACGGAGCACTCAGGAGCCTTATGAGAACTACGCTGCGTCTGCTTTTCATGGTCAGCATTTTCTTGATGTTTTCATCACTCGCGCTCGGCCAGGGTGCCGCTACCGGCGATCTCCGTGTCACCGTCAAAGACCAGAAGGGCAATGTGGTCACGAATGCCACCGTGACCGTCAAAGATGTGGCTAAAGGTCTGGAGCGCGCGGGCAGCAGCGATGGGGAGGGCGGCTACAGCGTACGGCAGCTGGCCCCCGGTACGTACACGGTGTCGGCTACGGCTCCAGGCTTCGCAACCGCTGAGGCGACTAACGTGAACATCACCGTCGGGCAGGTTGCCGAGTTGCCGATCGGGCTCACGGTGGCGTCAGGCAAGGAGGTTGTGGAGGTGTCGTCCGAAGCGGCGCTGGTCGAGACAACGCGGACTTCGACGACCGACACGATCGGGGAGCGGAAGATAGAGGACTTGCCCATCAACGGGCGGAATTACATTCAGTTCACGCTGACGGATTCACAGGTGGTGCGCGACAACGCGCCCAGCCTCGGCGGCGCGGCGCCGACTTCTGGCCTCAACATGAGCGGGCAGCGCGGGCGGTCGAACCTGGTCAACGTGGATGGAGCGGACGCGACGGACAATTCGGTAAACGGCGTTCGGTCGACACTGTCACAGGAAGCCGTGCAGGAGTTTCAGATCATCACCAACAGCTATGCGGCCGAATACGGGCGGGCATCGGGCGGCGTGGTCAACATCATTACGAAATCGGGAACCAACGCTTTTCATGGCGATGTGTTCGGATACTTGCGGAACCGGGATTTTCAGGCGGTGAATCCGTTCTCCACTACTTCGAATCCCGCTTATACGCGAGTGCAAGCCGGCGCGGCTTTCGGCGGCCCGATCAAAAAGGATAAGACTTACTACTACTTCGGCTATGAAATAACACGCCGGCATGAGACTGGATTTTCGAGCATCGGGCAGGACTGCCAGCAATCGGGCGGGCAAACTTGCTTTGGGCTCACGCAATTCGCCCCGCTCGGCGGCGACGCCTACTTGACTGGGGACCAAATTAGTTTCATCACCAATCCGAGCGTAATAGCATTCGAGGAACTCTATCCCGCCTACGCCGCAGAGGTGCAGGACTACACGGTTCTGGCGGGAGCGTCGTCCGGGCAGGCGATCAACGGCGCGTGGCCGCTGGCCTTCACGGGGGGGAATCCCGGGCTCGGCGGATTTCCAACCACTTGCTCGACTCCGGGAGAGTGCTTCGTGCCGGGCTCGTATCAGTCGCTGGCATCGCAGGAGGGGAACTTTCCGGTATTTGAAGGCACGAGTCTCTACTCGCTTCGGCTCGATCACAATTTGACCAACACCAACCGGTTGAGCTTCATGGCGCGCGTCAGCCCGAGCACCGTGACCGGCATTGAAGTGAGCGGGCAGGACCAGCCTTTTGGACAGAACGCCTACTCGCGCACTTCGCAGACTTCCTATCGTGACGTGACCGGGGTCGCGGAGGATACGTGGACGATCGGGACCAACCGGGTGAATGAATTTACTTTCCAGTATGCGCGGCGGGGCTATGAATATTTCTACAACACGCAGATTCCGGGAGGATCGGACCCAGCGGTGAACATTCCGGGGTACGCGTATTTTGGACGCGAGCCGTATTCCTACATCCGGCGCGTGGAGCAGAGATACCAGTTCAAGGACAATTTTGCCTGGTCGATCGGTCGGCACGACACGAAGTTTGGCGGCGATTTCAATTACCTGCCACTCAGCGCCACTTTTACCGTCAACTACGGCGGCGTTTATGACATCGCAAATATTCCGGCTTCCGAGGTCGCGCTCTTTGGATTTACTAATCCCGATCCGATGGATTTGCCGGATTTCCCCGGACTGTCGCCCGTGCAGGCTTATGGCGCGGGATTGCCGAGCGACTTCATTCAGGGCCTGGGCAATCCCACCGATTCTTTCCACAACATCGCGCTTGGAGCGTTCTGGCAGGACAGCTGGCGGGCGCGGCACAACCTGACTTTCAACTATGGCATTCGATACGACGTAGAGCCCGCTCCGAAGTTTGCGCCTCCGCAAGGACTGGCGGGGCCGGCCTACGATGTGCTGGGAATACAGAAAGGAATCAAGACCGACAAGAACAATTTTCAGCCGCGCATCGGGGTGGCATGGGATCCGAAGGGGGATGGCAAGACGGTATGGCGCGCCTCGTACGGATTGTTCTATGACCATCCCTTGCTCGGCTTGTATTTCCTGGGCGATGCTTCGGACGGTTCAAGCAGCGGGCAGCTGGCGTTTGGCGGCACGGGACTTTGCAATGGTGCAGGCGATCCGAGCAACTTGAGCGCATGGCCGATTTTCCAGGGATTGATTCCTTCGGCTTCGGGTTCGGTCGCTTCGCCTTGTTCGCCAACCACGAATCCGGCTGTTCTTGGACTACTGAATTACAACCCGAATCAGCAGCGATTTACCTGCGCGACCGGAGACCCGAGTTGCGGCGTTGCTTCACCTCCATCCGGTTCGATCTTCCTGACTCAGAACTATCTGAATCCCTCGTCCTTCCTCCCGCTCGGCTTCCAGCCCTTTGGATACCCGCAGTCGAAAAACTTTGTGTATGCCTACTCGCAGCAGGCGAACCTTACCTATGAACGCGATTTGGGCGGTGGGTACGCGCTCAGCCTCGCTTACAACTTTAACGGCGGACGCCATCTGAACCGGCCGATCAACGCGAATACGATTCGTGGGGATTTGATGATGAACAACCTGCTGGTTGCGCAGGCGGCCGCCATGTCATACGGAATCAATCCCGGAAATCCAAATTATCCGACCAGCCCTTTCACAGTGGGAACTTCGACCGCATTCCCGCCTTGCGGTTTAGTAGGGTCGCTGCCGTATGTGCCATCTGCCATGATGAACTTCTTCCGCCCTGGCGGGCTGAACCCATCGGTCGCGGCGGCTTTGCTCGCAAGCGGCGGAGCGGCCTGTGTCGCCTTGGGCCAGGAGATCCTGGCAAGTCTGCCGGGATTCAATACGAGTTGCGATCCCGCTACCCTTACTGGCTGCGTTCCCTTCGGCGACATGGATGCCAACTATTCGAACGGCAGCTCGGTATATCACGGGCTGACGGCCAACTTGCGCAAGCGCTTCAGCCGCCATTATGAGTTCACGGCGTCGTATACCTGGTCCCATGCGATTGACGATTCGACGGACTTGCAGTCGACCACCACTCCGCAGGACAGCTACTACCCTGGACGAGATCGCTCGACCTCGCTCTTCGACGAGCGCCATCGCTTCGTATTCAGCGGCGTTTACCAGAGCGGCAAGTTGAGCGGCTCGGGCTTTGCCAGCAAATTCTTCAGCGACTGGACGATAGCGCCGCTGATCGAATTCGGCTCCGGGCGTCCCTTCAACATCATTACCGGCAACGACGACAACTTCCAGCTGTCCTCGCTTACGGGACGGCCGAATACCTTCGTGAATCCGGCCTGCGGATCGGGCGTGAATTCCAAGTACTCTCCCACGGGTGTATTTCAGGAACCGTGCCCCGCGAACTTCGACGGCGCGCTCGGTTCGCTCGATGGGAACCTCGGCCGCAATGCCGGGGTCCAACCTTGGACCGTCTTTAACGATCTGCGCGTCGCCCGGCGGATTGGCTTCGGCGAGCGTTACAGCATGGACTTCATCGCCGATATGTTCAACATCGCAAACGTTTATAATGTCGCCGCAGTGAGCCCTCTGTATACCAACGCTGGCCAAGCGACTGCAGCCTACGATCCGCGGCAGTTTCAGTTTGCGTTGAAGCTGCATTGGTAGGCAGACTTTAAGGCCCTACTGCTCCATCCCATCACACCCAGGCCGTGTGTGATGGGACTCCGGCCGCAAGAAACGGCCGCTGGGATGAGGCAGCCTCCACGCTCGGAGCCCTTATTGAGTCCCTTCGGTCGAAGCTCGCTCTGATTTTTTATTGGAAGCGGTGAGTTGGCGCGCGCAGGCGACCGCCCTGCGCTTGTCTCGGTACAATAGAGGCGGTTGGAATTTCTGATTCTTAGTCATTTGTCGAAAAGAGGAGATTGAAATGGAACGCAAAGCAAGTGCAGTTTGGAAGGGCGGATTGAAAGATGGCAACGGGTCGGTCTCATCGGCCAGCGGAATTTTGTCGAACACGCCCTATTCGTTCAAGACGCGGTTTGAGAATAATCCGGGAACGAATCCTGAGGAGTTGATCGCTGCGGCCCACGCAGCGTGTTTTTCGATGGCGCTGTCGGCGCAGCTGGGCGGCGCCGAATCTAACGCCCGAGAGCATCAACACGTCGGCCACCCTGACCATGGAGAAACTCGATTCGGGCTGGACCATCACTGCCGTGAATCTGGATGTCGTCGCAAAAGTGCCAGGCGCGTCAGCCGAAGCTTTCAACAAGGCAGCGCAGGATGCCAAGGCCGGCTGCCCTGTATCGAAGGTCCTGAACGCGAAGATTACCATGAACGCGAAGCTGGGATAGGGCTTGAGGTCAGATTGCAGAGGTCAGATTGCAGAGGTGAAAACTTAAGCGTTTCACTTCTGCAATCTGACTTCTGACTTGGTTTTAGCTGTTGGCGCGCATGATCTCGCGCAGCTTGTTGTTGATTTTTACGGCATCTTGCGAAGCTTGATCGATTAGTTCGACCCAACGGCGCTGGCTTTCGGGCGGACCGGACTGCGTGATCAGATAAGTAGCTTGAATGATCGTTTCTAGGGAATTGCTGAGATCGTGCGCTAGTGTGCGAAGCTCGCGGGCGATTTCGGCGGGAATCTTGTCGTCGGCTGTCATGGGCGTCGTCATTAGTCGTTCGCCATCGGTCGTGCGCGCTGCGTTCCTCCCCGGCGAACTGTCCGCGCGCGTGTCTCCCGTTTCGTTGACAGGCAGGCCGCACCCAGTAGATATTAGATCAGTCCCCCTAAAAAAGGGCCTGCCGATATTTTCTCATTCGCGGATATGGCGGAACTGGCAGACGCGCTAGGTTCAGGTCCTAGTGGCCGCAAGGTCGTGGAGGTTCGAGTCCTCTTATCCGCACCAAAACCGCTGTCAGATCTCAGTACTCAGCTTTCACTTCTGAGTGAGACCCCATGGTGAAAAGGCTGCTGGTCGGACTGGTTATTTTCTTTATTTCGCTCGGCCTGCTCCTGCTCCCGTCACTGTTGAGCGTTTACCAGGGCATGTCTCAGGGAGCAACTGGATTCGCTTTCGTCGTGGGTTCAGCCGGCGAGAATATCTCCCGCATCGGCGTCCTTGTGGTGTCTGCGATTCTCGCCTACTGGCTCTCTGGACGACTCATTAGGTCTTAGTGTCAAGATGGCCAGCTTTTAGCTCCGAGGGCGGGACGCCGGCCACGGTCTTGTCGCGACACGGTACCCTCACGCCCCGGCCGACAGCCGGTGCGTGCTTCGGCTCTGCGCGATCCCGTACTGCCGGATTTTGTAGAGCAGCGCCTTGTAGCTGATCTGCAACAGGACCGCGGCTTGCTTGCGATTCCAGTTTGTCTCTTCCAGCGCGCGCGCGATCGCGTCGGCTTCGGCCTCGTCTTTTGCGCTGCGGGCCAGCGACTTCAATCCACCTGCACTCTCTGCGGCTGCGGCTGCGCCGCCGCTCGGATCGGCCTGCAACCCTCCGCCGCCGTCGGAGCGCGGCTGTAGTTCGGAGGCGGCTAAATTCTCGTCCCCCAAAACCAGGTACCGTTTGATGAAGTTGCTCAGTTCGCGCAAATTGCCGGGCCACGAGTGGCGAAGGCACGCCTCCATCAGCGCCGGGCCCATCGGCAACGGCGAACGAGCGTAGGATTCCGACATGCGCGACATGAAATGCTTGAGCAGAATCGGAATCTCTTCCTTGCGATCGCGCAGCGGCGGAAGCGATAGCGTAAAGGCATTGAGCCGGTAGTAAAGATCTTCGCGCAGGCGCTTGTTCGCGATGGCTTCCGGAATATTGATATTGGTCGCGGCCAGGATGCGCACATCGACTTTGATTACGTTCCGGCTGCCGAGCCGGGAAAATGTCTGATCCTGCAAAACATGCAGCAGTTTCGCCTGTAGCAACGGTGGCATTTCGCCGATCTCGTCGAGCAGGATCGTGCCCTTGTTGCAGAGTTCGAACTTGCCGGGCTTTGCGTGATTGGCGCCGGTAAAGGCTCCAGCTTCATAGCCGAATAGTTCGCTCTCGAGCAGGTCGGCGGGCACCGCAGCGCAGTTTACTTTGAGGAACGTTCGATGCGCCCGCGGAGAAAGTTTGTGAATCAGGCGCGCCAGAACTTCCTTGCCAGTCCCGCTTTCACCCAGCAACAGCACGGGAATATCGACGTTCGCAACCAGAGCAGCCTGCGCGCGAATTTTCTTCATCGCCGGACTCGCTGCCACAAAGAAAACGTCGTCGCACAGCTCTTCAACTTCCCCGGCGTAAGACTCGCCCTTGGGCGTGCCGACGCACTGGCTGATCACAGAGTCGAGCTCGGCCTTCTGAAAAGGTTTGGTCAGGTAGTCGGTCGCGCCCAGGCGCATGGCCTGCACCACCTTGCGCGTGTCATTGACGCAGGAGAGCATCACGACCCTGAGGCCGGGCTTTATCTGGCGGAGCTGTTCGAGCGTCTGCAAGCCGTCGATCCCGGGCATGAGCAGATCGAGAAGTACCAGGTCGGGCGAAAGCCCTTTCTGGACTTGCTCGACCGCCTCTTCGCCGGTGGTCGCGGTCTGAACTTTGTGCTCGTCTACTTCGAGCAGCGTCCGGATATAACGCAGCATTCCCGGCTCGTCATCGACGAGCAGAATGTTCGCGCCTATGCTCATTGGCTGGTCCCCTGGGACATGAGAATTGGTTTCAGGGGGATCAGGAAAGAAAATTTGCTGCCGGCTTCGGGTTCGCTTTCAACCCAGATCTTGCCGCCCATGCCCATCAGCAGTCGGCGGGCGATGGCCAGGCCAAGGCCCATGCCTTCGGTTGCTTCGTTGTCCGGCAGGCGAAAAAAGTCGTCGAAAATTTCCAGTTGAAACTCCGGTCGGATTCCGGGGCCGGTATCGGAAACGCTGACCTTGACCGAATTCGGCGCGGTGATCGCCTGACGGCGGCGATCGCCATTGCCGGCAACTTTACTTACGCTGCGGCGCTCCCACATATAGGGCTCGGCGTGGATCCAGACGGTTCCACCTTGCGGCGTGTATTTGCAAGCGTTCTCCAGCAGATTCGAAATCACGCGCTGGATTTTCGGCGCATCGAACTCGAAAGGCGACAGCTTGTCATTGGTCAGGAAGTAGAGCGCCAGGCCACGCTCCTGAAAGCGGTTCGACCAGATGCGGCAGACTTCCGAGAGGCACACATTCATGTCGTTCTCGGTAAATTGCATGCGCAGCTCGCCGGTTTCAAGAACCGTGTAGGTCAGGAAGTCCTGAATGAAGTGCTGCAAACGTTGACCACTCGTAAACATGTCAGCCATGACTTCGCGCTGCCGATCGTTGAGCGGGCCCAGCTTTTGGCTCTGCAGCAGCTCGATGTAACCATTCATTATCGCGAGTGGAGTCTTGAGATCGTGCGCGGCTGAGCCGAGAGCGTTTGTGGTTTTGCGGTAACGATCGCGCAGTGATTCCAGTTCTCGGACAACGTCACTCGTGGACGAGGGATCGGAGAATTGTGCTCTCGGATTCCGCACGTTCTCTTTCATGGAGCTCGCGCCCGTGGACATAACTGGTCTTCCTTCGTGTGAAGTCATTTAAGACTCGATCACGACAGTCTTTGGGGAGGAAAATCTTTTACCTAGTCAGGAACGAGGGATTTGCCTAATCCTAAGCGAGCTGCAACAGAGTGTCAATCGGAAAGAGGACTTAGAGAGAAGCGAAAAATGTTGCAACTTTATGCATTGACCTTGAGTCATTTCCGTCACCCAGGGGGCACTAATGCATCGCTGTGGATTCCGCGCCGTGCGCGGGGTTTAGGGGCGATCTTGCGGTAATCATTCGGGTTATTCCGCGTTTGGCCCCTAAGATGCGGGCCTCAAGGCGTTTACGCAAGGATCAGACCGTGAAAAAGCGGGTCCCAGGCAAGGACACGAGGAGGTCGGTACGTTTACGCCTCGCCATACCCATTTTTGTTCGCTCCCGCGACGCGAGCGGCAACGATTCGCTGGAGTTCGCCACCGCCCTTAATATTTCCGCTGGAGGAGCTTTGGTGGTAGTTCGGCGTTCTTTGCCGAAGTCGGCGGTCATTTCATTGGAGATTCCGAGCGTTCCCATCGGACCTGCCACCGGATTGCCGAATTCGTCGCGAGTCCTCCGGGCAAAGGCCGTGTGGGTCGCGCATCTGGACGACTACCATCTTCTCGGGTTGAAGTTCGCGCGCCCCTTGAACACGAATTCGGACCGCGTTCCACGCGACTTGAGGAACGCGGTTGCCGCAGTGTGAAAGGTTTTTCCCTGGGATACGCGGCTTTGGCATGGCACTTTGGTGCCATCCACCTTCGCTGGCATAAAGGATTATGATCTCCGTAAGTCGCTAGCAGTATTCGCTGTTATCCTTCACCACCAACGCTGTTCGTCTCTCTTCCCCCGTTTGGTGCTCAAGATGCACTTTTAGTGCATGACGGGTGACACTCAGCCCGATTGGAATGCAGGGACCTATGACGACCATGTCGGTAACCTCTCTTCAGCAGTCACTCGGTGAACTTCCTCCGGACAACATAATCTTCGGCCATTCGGAAGCGGTGCAGGCAATTCGGGCCCAACTCGCCAGAGTAGCGGCGGCCAACGTTCCCGTGCTGATTACCGGAGAGAGTGGCACGGGTAAAGACATTATCGCACGCCTGGTTCACGGGCTTTCGCCCTGGAAGGTCGGGCCGTATGTCAAAGTGAACTGCCCAGCCATTCCGGGAACCCTTCTCGAAAGCGAACTCTTCGGATACGAAAAAGGCGCGTTCACCGGCGCATTTGGAGCGAAGCCCGGCCGGGTTGAAATGGCGCACCGCGGCACCCTGTTTCTCGACGAAATTTCCGAGCTTGATAGTTCCCTGCAATCGAAGCTCTTGCAGCTCTTGCAGGACGGCCAGTTCTGCCGTATCGGCGCGCAGGAAGACAAAAAAGTTGAAGTGCGCGTCGTGTGCGCGACCAATCGCAACCTGCAAGTGGAAATCGAAAATGGAACCTTCCGTCAGGATCTGTTCTATCGCATCAACGTAGTGAATCTGCGCATGCCGTCTCTGCGGGAGCGCCGCGGCGACATCGAAGACCTCTGCCGCTACTTCCTCGACTACTACAACCGCAAATTCAACTGCCGGGCGCGGGCGCTGTCGACTGAAGTGCTGGCCGTGCTGCAAAAGTATCACTGGCCGGGAAACATTCGCGAACTGGAAAACCTGATCAAGCGCTACGTAATCCTGGGGAACGAAGAAGCGATTACGGCCGACCTGGTTCATCGCGAACCGGACTATATGAATCCTGACATCTCGTTCGACGGCCCGATTTCATTGAAGAAGATGACCCGCCAGGCCGTGCGCGAACTGGAGCGCAAAGTGATCCTGAAAGTTCTTCAGCAGCATCACTGGAATCGCAAGCAGGCTGCGCGCACGCTGGGCATCAGCTATCGCGCACTGCTCTATAAGATTCGCGACGCTGGCTTGCCCTCGAACCGCGCGCTGCGGCTACGTCAGGCGGAAAATGCCATGCCGACGGCGGGCGCGGCAGCGGACTAGCGAAACCCAGACGAGCACGCAGCGATATGTTCAAAACCGACGAGAGGCGAACAGAAGCCAATATCCTCGCGAAGGCCCAAAAAAGATCCGCGAGAATCCGCGTTGATCCGCGGAAAGAAGTTGACCGATCCAGAACCCGTGCTCTTTCCGGGTACTTAACCTCTGCAATCTAACCTCTGACCTCTGACCTCACCTCATGCCCAATAAGTCCGATCCAGCGTCCGATACTGTATCGCCTCCGCAATGTGCTTAGGTTCAAGCTCAGTGGTCCCGTCCAGATCAGCAATAGTCCGCGCAACCTTCAAAATGCGATCATGCGCCCGCGCGCTCAGCCCCTGCTGCGTCATGGCGCGTTCCAGCAGCCGCTCGCAATCCGCGGAGAGCGTGCAGAACTTCCTAATATTCTGTGACGACATCTGCGCGTTGCAATAAAGCTTTTCCTTCCCGGTCGAAAACCGATCAAGCTGAACCTGCCGCGCCCGCACCACCCGCTCCAGAATCTTCCCCGAGTTTTCCGGCTCATTCGTGCTGCGCATCTCTTTGTAGTTCACCGCCGGCACGTCGATATGAATGTCGATCCGGTCAAGCAACGGCCCGGAGATCTTCGACATATAGCGCTGGATCATGGGCGGAGTGCAATGGCATTCGCGCTTGGAGTCATTATGAAATCCGCAGGGGCAGGGATTCATGGCGGCCGTGAGCATAAAGCGCGCGGGAAAGGTCAGCGACATAGCGGCCCGCGCGATGCAGACAGTTCCATCCTCAAGTGGCTGCCGCATAACTTCGAGCACTGTGCGCGGAAATTCCGGCAGCTCGTCAAGAAACAACACGCCGTTGTGCGCGAGAGAAACTTCCCCAGGTCGCGGAATAGCGCCGCCGCCAATCAGCCCGGCGTCGAAGATCGTGTGATGCGGCGAGCGAAACGGCCGCACGCCCACAAGTCCCGCGCGCGCGTCGAGCACGCCTGCAACGCTGTGAATTCGAGTAGTTTCTAGCGCCTCTTCAAAAGTAAGCGGCGGCAGGATAGTCGGCATCCGCTTGGCCAGCATCGTCTTCCCCGACCCCGGCGGCCCGATCATCAGAATGTTGTGGCTGCCCGCGCAAGCGACTTCGAGCGCCCGCTTCGCAGTCTGCTGGCCGCGCACGTCCTTGAAATCGAGGTGAGAGTGCTGCGACTCGCTGAGCAACTTCTCGCGGTCGACCTCAAGGCGCGAGACTCCGTTCCCGGAATTGATGTAGTGAATAACGTCGACAAGCGACTTAAGTGGATAAACCTCCACGTCGCCGACCATGGCCGCCTCGCGCGCATTAACCTCGGGCACGATCAGCCGCTTCACCTTGCGCGAGCGTGCCTCCAGCGCGATCGGCAAAGCGCCGCGAACTCCACGCAGCCCCCCGTCCAGCGATAGTTCGCCGACAAAGAGCGCATCAGGAATTTCTTTCTTGTTCAGCCCCCCGTAAGCGCCCAGAATGCCGAGGGCCATAGGCAGGTCGAAACCCGAGCCTTCTTTGCGAATATCGGCAGGCGCAAGATTGATAGTGATATCGGTGGGAGGAATGTCATACCCGCAGTTCTTGAGCGCGGCGCGCACCCGGTCGCGGCTTTCGCGCACGGCGGCGTCGGGCAGCCCAACGGTGTGGAAGCGGTCGTCTTTCTGCTTGATACCCGAGACGTCGACCTCGACCTCAATAATGCTGGCATTGACTCCGTAGACGGCGGCACTCAGAGTTTTATAGAGCATAGGGTCACGACCACTTTCAAAACGTGCAAACCGCTGTTTTCAAACGGTTCTTCTTCCTCGGGACGAGAACGACACTGGGTAAAAACACTACGAGGACGGAGCGGGTGGGAGATCGCAGCAGCCATACTATCCCGCGGCGACCGGCCACGCTGTGACGGCCATCACCCCGTTACCGTGATGGAACTTTTCGGTCACGAATGTAATGCATTAACAGGCCCTAAAGGAACGGTCGGTGCTACGCTAGGGCTCAGCAAGAAAATCCTGTGCTGGCTCGGCGACTTTTCTGCGCCAGCGGTGAATGCGAATGCCTGGAGTGGGCACACCCGACAACGATTCCGCGCCCAAAAAGTCCGGCCCAGTTCCGGGACGCCTGGAGCGCGAAGAGACCCAACTGTGGCGCTGGGCTCTCGGTCTGATCGTTCTACTGGCTGCGGCGGTAGCCTACTTTTCATGGGAGCAGCTCAAGAATCTTCCCTACCGCCTGTGGGCAATCCCGGTCGGCCTCTTCGTTCTCGCCTTCTTATTTGCGACCTACGCCTTCGGCCGCAAGCGCGAAGTCTCCGACCTGAAACAGCTTTTGCGCGGCCTCGAGGAGCGCTCCGGCGCGACTCCCTCGGAAGAACAACTCGACCATCTCGGTCAGCTAATCGCGCGCTCGCAACGCAACTTCAAAGAATTGATCGATTCGCTGGATGACGTGGCGCTGGCCGTCTCGCTCGACGGCACGCTGCGCACGGTGAACCGCCGGGTCACCGAAATCCTCGGAATCCCCTACGCCGCCGTGTTAGGCCACAAGCTCACCGATTTTCTGTCAGCTCCGCCTGTCACCGAGACGCCCTTCGACCTCTCCCGCTTTCTGGAAAAGCGCTCCTGGACCGGAGTGATTGCGATCCAGCTTAAGAGCGAAGTCACCGCGACTCCCCGCCGCCTGTACTACGACTGCATGGTCAACGCCATAGTCAAAGGCGACGATGTGACCGGCGCCAGCGTCCTGGCGCGCAATATCACCGACCAGCGCGACAAAGAGCAGCGCTTCACCCAACTCTTCGAAAGCCTGCGCGAGGGCGTCTACATTTGCAGGCCCGATGGCAAGCTCCTGGAAGTGAATCCAGCCCTGGTGACGATGCTGGGATACCAGAGCAAAGACGATTTGCTGAACCTGGAGCCGGACGAACTGAAAGTCGACGCATCCTCTGAGCCTGTTCTCGGTCGCGCCGGAAGCCAGAGCGGCCGCACCCGCACGCGCGAAGTAAAGCTAAAGAGAAAAGACGGTGGAGTCGTCGTCTGCCAGGACATTTCAAGCGGCGTAATCGAAGACGGAAGACTGGTCCGTTATCAGGGCACGCTGGTCGACATCACAGAAAAGCGCGCCATGGAACGTCAACTGCGCGGCCAGGAAGAATTCCGCCGCCATCTCCTCGAAAGCTTCCCGGACCTGATCCTGGTGCTCGACTTGAACGGCAGATACACGTTCGTAAGCCCGCGCATCCGCGAACTGCTGGGCTACGGCCCCGAACAACTGATGGGCAAAAGCGTGAACGACGCCGACGCCGAACACAGTTGGCCAGAGCTGGCGACGCTGTATAAGACAGTGGCGAGTGGCGAAAATGCGCGCGCCTCATGCGAGTACGGCGCGCGCCATCAGAACGGCGATGCGCGCTCCATGCTAGGCATGGCCAGCCCCCTGCTCGACGCCGACGGCAAACCTGCCGGCGTGATCATCTCAGTGCGCGACGTAACCACCGAGAAAAAACTGGAGCGCCAGATCATTCAAAGCGAACGCCTGGCCGCCATGGGCCAGATGATCGGCGGATTCGCCCACGAACTGAACAATCCCCTGACCAGCATTCTAGGCATGGCCGAACTAATTCAGGATGGCACAGTCAGCGAAGGCGCGCGCAAGCAGGTAACAATCCTGCATCAGCAAGCCCGCCGCGCAGCCGAGATCGTACAGAACCTGCAATACTTCGCCCGCCCTCCAGCCCCCGGACGCAGCCAGGTGAATCTGAACGAACTAGTGCAGCGCATGTTGCAACTGCAAACCTATCCCCTGCGCAAGAGCAACATCACGGTAGACTTTTTGCCCGAGCCCACGATCCCCGCGGTCGAGGCCGATCCCAATCAACTCATGCAGGTCTTCCTGAACCTGTTGCTGAACGCCGAGCAGGCGATTCGCGAGACGCGCGAGAAAGGAACCATCCGCGTGCGCCTGGGTCGCGGCCTCCCCGGAAACCCAGACTCAGTATGGGTCGTCTTCCAGGACGACGGCCCCGGAATCGCCCCTGAAAATCTGGCGCACATCTTCGATCCCTTCTTCACGACGAAACGCCCCGGCCGCGGCACAGGCCTCGGCCTGAGTATCTGCAAAACAGTAATGCGCGAGCACGGCGGCAACATCGAAGCCGCCTCGGCTCCCGGAGGAGGCGCTGTGTTCACGATTACGCTGCCGGTGGGTGCGGACACGGCAGTGAGTTAGAATTTCGGATACCCCTCGAAATCGGTCCGCGCTCATGAAGATAGAAAATCTCAAACTACAGCGAATCCTCCTTCTGCTATTCCTCTTGCCCTTCTCGTCCGCGCAAGAGACGCACAATCACAGCGCACTCGAGAAACTGGGCAAAGTATCGTTTCCGATTTCCTGCCAACCGACCGTTCAAGAGCAGTTCAACCGCGGTGTAGCTCTCCTTCACTCCTTCGCCTACGCCTCCGCCGAAAAAGCGTTTCAGGACGTGGCCGAACGCGACCCGCACTGTGCAATGGCGCACTGGGGCATCGCCATGACTTACTTTCGACAGTTATGGGACCCGCCGATCATTCCCGCAACAATGTTGACCGCGCAACAAGAGATCCAACAAGCCCAGCAGATCGGGGCACATTCCGAACGCGAGCGCCAGTTCATCAAAGCGCTGAGCCTGATTTATCGGGATGCCGCCACCGTTCCATACCGCACCCGTGCATCGAACTACGAGCGCGCCATGAGCGAACTCGCCGCGGAAAACAAAAAAGACGTCGAAGCCCAGGTCTTTTACGCGCTTGCTCTTCTCGCGAATGCCTCCCCCGCCGACAAGACGCACGCCAAACAGAAGCAGGCGGCCGAACTGCTCGAGCCGCTCGACCGCGCCTACCCGCAGCATCCCGGAATCCCCCACTACCTTATTCATGCCTACGACAATTCGGAACTCGCACCGAGAGGCCGAGCCGCGGCAAAAGCCTACGCCCAGATTGCCGCCTCAATGCCCCACGCCTTGCACATGCCGTCGCACATCTTCACGCGCCTCGGCCTTTGGGATGACTCCATAGCCTCGAACATCGCGGCACGCGAAGCCGCGCATCAGCAGGGCGACACCGGAGAAGAGCTGCACGCCATGGATTATCTGGTGTATGCCTATCTCCAAAGTGGACGCGAAAAAGACGCAGCGCAGGTCATCGAGCAGCTCAAAAGCATGCCGCGACTGCACGCCGGCGATTTCAAGATAGCGTACGCCGCGACTGCGATGCCGGTTCGCTACGCGGTGGAGCGCAATCAATGGGCGGACGCGGCGCGCATCGTTCCGCCCACGGGAGCCCCGCCTCATGTGGTCGCAATTGCAGTTTGGGCTCGCGGCCTAGGACTCGCCCGGAGCGGACGTGCTGCCGAGGCGCGCACAGAAATCGTCCAATTGCGCCAGCTCGAAGAGCAGCTCCGCACGTCAGGCGACGACTATTGGACAACTCAGGTGGAAATTCTGGCGCGCGAAGTCATGGCATGGTCAGCCCAGGCGGACAAGAAACCCGATGAAGCCGCGGCCTTGATGCGCGCATCAGCGGATGAGGAAGATGCAATCGAGAAGCTTCCAGTGACCCCGGGGCCAATCATTCCTGCCCGCGAACAACTCGGCGACTTGCTTCTCGAGCAAAATCTCCCGTCTTTAGCTCTGAAAGAATTTGAGATTGCGCTCGGAAATGCTCCCGGTCGGTGCGGGGCAATGCAGGGCGCGGCACATGCTAGAAGTGCGGCACATGCTAGAAGTAAAGATCAAAGATAAAGAATTGTCCAATCGGAAGTAGATTCTCAGCCGTTACCGTTCCACCGCCATAGCCACCGCATTCCCCCCGCCCAAACATAGCGCCGCAATCCCGCGATGCACATCGCGCCGGATCATCTCGTAAATCAGCGTAACCAGCACGCGCGCCCCGCTGGCCCCAATCGGATGCCCCAGCGCCACCGCGCCGCCGTTGACGTTTACGCGCTCCATATCCAGCCCAAGTTCCCGAATCACTCCCAGCGCCTGCACCGAAAACGCTTCATTCAGTTCGTAGAGATCGACCTCGTCCTTCTTCCATCCCGTCTTCTGCCAAATTTTCTGCACCGCCGTCACCGGAGCCATCATCACCCACTTCGGCTCAACTCCGCTGGTAGCCTGCGCGACAATTCGCACCATCGGCCGAGCCCCCAACTCGCCAGCGCGCGCAGCGCTAGTCACCACCACCGCAGCCGCCCCGTCATTCACCCCCGGAGCATTCCCGGCCGTCACCGTCCCATCTTTCTTGAATGCGGGCTTTAAAGCGCGCAGCACTTCAATCGTCGTATCCTCGCGCGGCCCCTCATCTTTATCGAACATCACCGGCGCCGCGCCCTTCTTCTTCGCCGGCAGTTCCACCGGAACGATCTGCGCCTTGAACCGGCATTCCTTCTGAGCCGAGATCGCCTTGCGATGCGAGTTCACCGCAAACCCGTCCTGCTCTTCGCGCGTGATGCCATATTTTTCCGCAACGTTCTCGCCCGTGATGCCCATGTGATAGTCGTTGTAAATATCCCAAAGGCCGTCATTCACCATCGAGTCGACCAGTTGTCCATTCCCGAGCCGATAGCCCTTGCGCGCGTTCGGCAGCAGATAGGGCGCGTTGGTCATCGACTCCATCCCGCCCGCAACCACGATCGAACTGTTCCCTGTCTCGATCGCCTGCGCCGCGAGCGCAACCGATTTCAATCCCGAGCCGCAAACCTTGTTGATAGTCATGGCACCCACTTCAGGTGCGAGTCCGCCAAAAATCGCAGCCTGCCGCGCCGGATTCTGACCAAGCCCGGCGGAGACGACATTGCCCATGATGCACTCATCGACCAGCTTCGCGTCGATGCCGGCGCGCTTCACCGCCTCGCGCACCGCGATCGCTCCCAGCTGAGGCGCCGTCAAATCGCTGAGGCTTCCCTGAAATTTTCCGATCGGCGTGCGGCACCCCGAAATGATCACAACATCGTTTGAACCCGGCATAAATGCGCTCCTCCAGATGTTTCGTCGCGTTCTGAACCGCCCATTATTATAGATGGCGCGCGCAAACTAAGGATGCGAATCAGAGCGACGGAGAGCACGATCAGCGCATTCCGGTTTCACCCTGCCCGCGAACAAAAATTAGTGGACCGCAGCGCGAATGACGTCGAACTGGTGATGCGAAAAGTGCATGAGGTTGCGTTGCGTCCACAAAAATTTTCGCGCGTGCGCGATGAAGTGACTTTGGTGCGACGTTGCATGCGTCGCGATCGATCATTTTTCTCTTGACTTCGTTTCGCGTTGACTCTATACATCAACTAGTTGCAACAAAACACCGTTGCGAAATTCCATGAATAAATGGAAAAGGGAGAATAGAACCATGGCAACCAAAAAGAAAGCAAAGAAGAAAAGCAGCAAAAAGCACTAAGAGCTGTAGGCAATGTAAGGCAACCATGGGGACGCGATGAGCGTCCCCAAAGTTTTTTGGAAGCGAGTTTCCACTGGGTCCTCTCTCCTCCTCGTTGTCATCCATTTTTGATTTGTCATCCCGAGCGCAGCGAGGGATCTGCAGTTCGCCGCCACCCGCGCGAACACCGCCTCAATTCACCCGCCGAGCCGATTTCCTCTGCGGAAGATAAATCGGCCTCTCCGTCGCCGGACAAAGGTTCCGATACGGGCAAAAGCTGCAATGGTAGCCAGGTTTGGCGTCAAATTTCCCGGCCGCAATATCTTCAGCCGCCTCGCTCACCTTGCTTTTCGCGTTCTCCAAATCCCTGCCATCCCGCGTTGTCACCACCATGCTGTTGTCTTCAAGGTTGTGAAAAATCAAACGCTCGGCGCGCAGCCCCCATGCCTCTTTCGCCGCCAGCGCATACAAAGAAAGTTGAAGACTCTTATCCGCGTCGTCCTGCGACTTTGGCTTCCCGGTTTTGTAATCGATGATGTCAACGCCGTCCGAGCCCACGCTGCCCGCCCCAACCCGGTCCATCCGATCGATCCGCCCCGTCAACTTCATCCCAGCGACCGCGACGTCGAATTTCTGTTCAGTGTTCAGAACCTCCGGCGGCGCACAGGCCCGAGCCCACTCCAGAAACTGCAAGAGCTGCTCTCGGCCCTGCCGAAGGTACAACTCGTACTGGTACCGGTCCGCGATTCCGGCAGTAGCAAAATCAGCCCGGAAGGTTTCCAGCAGTTGCTCATCGCCAATCACGCGCCCATAGCGCTGCGCATCGTAAAACGTATGCAGCACGCGGTGCATCGCAGCCCCGTAGTGCAGTGAGGCCGGCACATCCCGAGGCAAATTCCAATCGCGCTCCAGCTTGAAGCGCAAAGGGCATTGCTCGTACGTATCGATCGCACTGGCGCTGAGCCCGCTGATAAAATTCGCGGTCGGCTCCATAAGCAGCCAGCCCGCGACCGTCGAACGCTCAATCGCCCGCCGCTCTTCTTCAGCCGCGCCAAAAAGATCGTCCTGCACGGCCACAGCCTCACGCGTTCTCCAGAATTTCTTGTAAGCGTGCGAATCCATGAATTCGCGCAGGAACTTGGTCGGCCTCGTTTCTTTTTTGCCGGTCCCCTCTTTGGCGTAAATCGCCAGCGAATCTTTGGCGCGCGTCATTGCGACGTAGAAAAGCCGCCGCTCCTCCTGCTCCTGTAGGCTCTTGTCATCCTGCGCCGATCGCGAACGCCGCAACTCCGGCGGAAAGTCAACCAGCGGCTCCTTATAAGGACACGGAAACGAAGTCGACGATCCACGCAGAATCGCAACCTGCGCAAATTCGAGCCCCTTGGCGGCATGCGCCGTCATCAACCGCACGCCATCCTCCGGGCTGGGCGGCAGCGGAATCGAACTGCCCTTCGCCTGCCTGAAATAGTCGAGGTATTCAAGAAATTCCGGCGCGCGCCCCGTTTCGGTAACGACGCTCTTTTGCCAGCGCTCGACGAATTCAATAAACGTCTGCGTAGCGGGAGAAGGCCGCAGCGCGAACTGTCGAATCACAATGTGCAGCGCGTTGAGAGCCGTAACGTCTTCGTGCTCGACCTCGCTGTGGACTCTGTCCACATCGGCCAGCACCGCCGCTCCCTTCGCAAGCTTCCCAAGTGTTTTCTGCAAATCAAGATCGTCGCGCCGCACCGACCGCATCGCCGCCTTCAGTTCAAGAGGGTCAATGCCAAACTGCGGCAGCGCCGCCACGCGGAAGAGGTTGGCCGCATCTTTCGGATTCACCGCCGCGCTCAGGCAGGCGAGCAGGTCGCGCACTTCGGGAGAATCGAGAACATCGAGCCCTTCAATAGAAAACGGGATGTTGCGCTCCGCAAGCTCCTTAACCAGCTCCTCGCGATGGCCGTGCAGGCGGTACAGTACTGCAAAGTGCCCCCACTCACACCGCAGCTCTTTGCGCTTTTTCTGAATCCGCCTGGCAACATCGAAAGCTTCTACATCCCGGCGGCGCCACGTGACAATCTCGACCGGCGAAGAGGGCGAAGCCGCCCCGCGTTCGCGTGCGTCGTTTTCCCTCCACGACTCAAGCAGCGAGTGCTGCTCCTCGCCCTTGTTCTCCTTGATGATGCCGAACGCGCACTCCAGAATCGGAGCCAGCGACCGCCGGTTCTTCTGAAGGGTCACCTGCTTCGTCTGAGCGAATTTCCTGCGAAACAATGCAAACGCCTCGCTCGACGCGCCGCGAAACTGGTAGATCGCCTGGTCCGGATCGCCGACCACAAAAAGATTGGCAGCCTCGCCCGCCAGCAATGAAAGCACTTCCACCTGCGCGAAGTTCGCATCCTGAAATTCATCGACCAGCAAAAAGCGAATGCGCCCACGCTCCTCTTCAAGCAGCGCAGCATCGTTCTTCAGCAGATGATAAGCACCCGTGATCATGTGCCCAAACGTGCCCAGGTTCTTGGCGCGCAGCATCTCTTCCACCGTAGCGAAGACACGTGAAATCTCGCGGCAGCGATCGAGAATCTCGCCGTCGTCAAGCTCAGCCTGTTTTTTGGATTTCGCAACCCGCGGCAGAGGAATCTCGCCGCGTTCCAACCGTGCAACGTAATCGGCATACTCTTGCGGCCCGACAAGTTCGTCCTGGCAGCGCCGCATGAACACGAGCAAATCCTCAAGAAACTGGCTGACATTGGCGGCACGCACAAAATATTTCAACCGCAGCTCGCGCATCCGGCGCCGCATATAGACCCAAAGGTCTTTCTCATCGAGCAGCTGAAACGCAGCGCCCCGGCGATGAAGCAGATTGTTACACCACGCATGAAACGTACAGGTCTGAAGGCCGTCGATGTTCGTGCCCTTCAGTTCGATGCGCACCCGCTGCTGCATCTCCGCGGCGGCATTCTCGGCGTAAGTGAGCGCCAGAATTTCGTTCGGGCGGCCGTGCCCCTGCCGAATAAGGTTCGCAATACGCTGGATCAGAACGGTAGTCTTCCCGGTTCCAGCTCCAGCGATGACAACCATCGGCCCATGAACGTGCTCGATAGCCTCCTGCTGCCGAGCATCAGGAACTATCTTCTTTGTGTTTGCGGCAATGTCGGCGGCAGGGCTCACTTGCCGGAGGATATCAGAGGCGTAGCGCCGGCGTCCCGCCGGCTGTAACGAGGGCGTCCCGCCCTCGTATCCAAACGTGAAGTAACGCCGCAAGTTTCTAACCGAGTATCTCGACCCCAAGCGCAGCGGCGACAATGGCCGCGGTCTCGGCGCGCAGAATAGTCTGCCCCAGCGATGCCGCGATCCATCCAGAGTCGCGGAACCAGCCAAGTTCCTCATCCGTCCACCCGCCCTCAGGACCGATCGCGAGTACGGCCTCACTGCTAGTAGGCGGCAGAACATCGCGCAATCGAGTGTTCACTTCAGACTCAGCAAGCACAATCCGGGGCATACCCTCCGCCACCCCACCGCTCCCGCAAAATTCCCTCAGCTTGATTGGAGCAGCAATCTCCGGCGGTGCCACGCGCCGCGATTGCTCAGCCGCCTGCCGCACCAGGCGCAGCCAGCGTTCGTGCCGCTTCGCCGCGGCCGCAGCGAGATAAACGTCAGTCCGCTGCGCAATGATAGGAATAATGCGCGAAACTCCGACCTCAGTACACTTCTCGATCGCCCATTCCATGCGATCGAACTTGAAGATGGCAAGAACCAGCGTCAGATCGGCGGCGCCCCGCGCCGCCACTTCTTTCCCAAGAGAAAATTCAATCCGATTGTCAGAGATAGAAATGATTGTCCCGCGCCGGACAACGTCGCCGCAAGCGATATCAAACTCCTGTCCAATTCGAGCCCGCAGCACGCGGCTCAAGTGCAAGGCATGTTCGCCAGTAAGCGCAGCAACATTTTCGTGGAAGGTATCGGCGATCCAGCGGCGTCGAGTCAATAGACAGTTCTCAGTCGTCAGTTTTCAGTTGTCAGTCAAGACCGTTCTATTCGCAAAATCCGCGGGCGCCAAGTGCCTTTACTAGGAAGTGACACCTGAAACCTGACAACTCTCAAAAGACGATTTTCCTGATGGCTGAGAGCTGACGGCTGATAGCTGCCCTTCAAACAAACATATCCTTAACCCGGCCCAGCAGCGAGCGCCGCTGCGGCTTATTCTCGACGGGTGTCAGTTCCCCAAACTCCGTCAGCAAATCGCGCTGCCGTTTATTAAGCTTCCCCGGAGTCTGAATCCTCACCTCGACGAACAAATCGCCCTTGCCATGGCTGTTGAGCACCGGTACGCCCTTGCCGCGAATGCGAAACGACGTCCCCGACTGCGTGCCTTCCGGCACCTTCAACTTATGCTCGCCCTCGAGCGTCGGAACCATGATCTCCGTCCCCAGCGCAGCCTGCGAAAACGAAATCGGCATCACGCACTGCAGATCGTTCCCCTCGCGCTCAAAGAACGAATGCTCCTTCACATGCAGCACGACATACAAATCCCCGGCCGGCCCGCCAAACGCGCCAGCCTCTCCATAACCCGAGAATCGAATCCGCGTCCCATCCTCCACTCCCGCCGGGACCTTCGCCTCGACCACTCGCTCCCGCACCAGCCGTCCTTCGCCCTTGCACTTGATACAAGGATCGGTAATAACCGATCCCGCGCCCTGGCAAGTCGAGCAAGTCCGCGCAATGCTAAAAAATCCCTGCTGATACCGAATCTGTCCGCGCCCCTCGCACGTGCGGCACGGCACAGCCGCTTTGCCCGGCGCCGCCCCCGACCCCCGGCAACTCTCGCAGGCTTCATGCCGGCGGACATTCACCGTCTTCTCCGTCCCAAACACCGCCTCTTCAAATTCAAGGTGCAAGTCCTCGCGCAAATCAGCCCCACGCTGAGCGCGACTGCGCCGCCGTCCCCCACCCGCGCCAAACGCGTCGCCAAAGCCAAAAAACTCGCCAAAAATGTCGCCGAAATCCTGGAAGATAGTAGGATCAAATCCAGCCCCGCCCCCCGAACTCCCACTCACCCCGGCATGGCCAAAGCGGTCATAGAGCGACCGCTTCTCGCCGTCCGCAAGAATCGCATAAGCCTCAGTCAGCTCTTTGAACTTATCCTCTGCGTCAGGGTTATTAGGATTGCGGTCCGGATGGTAAGCCAGCGCAAGCCTGCGATAAGCGCTCTTGATCTCGACCTCAGTGGCCGCCCGCGCCACGCCGAGCACTTCGTAGTAATCTCTTTTTGTATTAGCTGCCAGAAAATCTCTCCTACTTATTTGCCGACGTCGCCTACTTCCCCCGCGCCACCCGCACCATCGCCGGCCTCAGCAGCCGATCCTTATATCGATACCCGCGCTGCAACTCATCCAGCACATGATGATCCGGCACGTCCGTCGTATCCACCATCTCGATCGCCTCATGCATCTTCGGATCAAACGGCTTCCCCACCGCCGTAATCGGCTGCACGCCAGCTTTCTGCAACGCATCCACCAGTTGCCGGTAAATCAGCTCCACCCCGCTGCGAAACTCGCTCCCATCCCCGCCCGCCTTCAGCGCCCGCTCAAAGCTGTCCAGCACCGGCAAAATGTTTTTGATGACATCCGCCGCGGCAAAGTCGCGGAACTCCTGCTGCTCGCGCACTCCGCGCTTGCGCGCATTATCGAACTCCGCCTGCTGCCGCGCCAGCCGATCCAGCAGCGCATCGCGCTCCGCCTTCAGCTTCTCCACCTCCGACGCCGCACTAATATCCACCGTTCCGCTCGACCCCGACCCGCGCTCCTCCCCACCATCTCCAGCGGGCAATTCGCGCTCCAGGTCTTCATTCTGAATTCCGATATTAGCCTCTTCGGTTTTCCCGTTCCCCTTACGCATACCACCTACTCCGATTCATTCAAAATTTTGTCGAACATGCGCGCGATGTACGACACCGCCGACATCGTGTGCTGATAATCCAGCCGCGTAGGCCCAATCACCGCCAGCGATCCGCGCACCTCGCCCCCCACCCGCGCCGGCGCCCCAATCAAAACAAAGTTCTGCAACGACGAGGATGAAGACGAAGACAAAAATGAAGACGAACCCGATCCCGCCCCCGGCCCCGCACTCAAACCCGGCAGCGCCTCATCCAGCCCAATCACCACCCGCACCGCCTCCGTCTTCGTATCCAGATAAGCCCCCAGCAGCCTGACGACTTTCTCTTTCTCCTCCAGCGTTCGCAACATCTCTTCCAACCGCTGCCGGTCTTTCTCGCTAGCCCCCAGCTCGCTAGCCACCAGATTCGCCGCGCCCTCAATAAACACCACATCGGCGTCCGAATGCGCGGCCAGCGCCCCCTGCTGATACAGCCGCTCAATCGACTTCATCAGCTCCCGATACTCTCCGCGCTCGGTTTCGATGCGCCGCTCCAGCTCCGCGCGCATATCCTCCATCGTCCAGCCGCGAAAATTTTCGTTCAAATACCGCGCCGCCAAATCCAGATCCGACTGCGGAATATCCAGCCGCAACACCCGGTCTCTCACCACCCCCGACCGCGTCACCACTACTGCCAGAACTTTCTGATCCCCCAGCCGCGAAAAATAAACATGATCCAGCGCATTCCGCGGACCGCCAATCCCAGCCCCGCCCGCCACCGTCACGCCCACCCCATGCGATATCAGCGAGAGCACATGCGACGTCCGCTCCATAAACTCCTGCACATCCGTGACGCCCGTCAGCGTGTCCTGAATAATGCTCTGATTCTCATGCGAAATATGCGCCTCGCCGCTCAACTGCTCCACGTAATATCGATAAGCCTCAGCCGTAGGCACGCGCCCCGCCGAAGTATGCGGCTGCTCCAAAAATCCCGCATCCGTCAAGTCCGCCATCACATTGCGAATCGTTGCCGGGCTGAGCCCCTCGCGACTGGCGCGCGCAATCGTGCGCGACCCCACCGGCTCCCCGCTGGCAATAAACGTCTCGACAATCGCGGTCAGGATTTCACGTTCCCGACCACCGGGCGGTCCTGGTGGCATAGGCAACACTAATACTAATAAGGAGCGATCTCTACCAATACAGCGAAAGAATAACTCCGTAAATTCTTTAGATGCAGTGGCTTAGATTAAGATGCCGCTGCGCCTATGTGAATTCTAGGGAGCGCTGGCAAGGGTGTCAAGGATGGCGCGGTTAGGGCTCGTGAGCACGGGCTTAAAAAAATATCGATCCGCATGAGCCAATTTCGCTCTCGTTTCCACATGTAAAGGCATGGGCGAACCACTGTCGATTCCTCAACCCACAAACCCCGTCCCTCCAGGAGGACCCATGCCTATCGTTCATGACCGCACCCTCACTTTGAACACGTCCGCGGCGACTCGCCTTCGCAAAACCGCGGGCTTGCTATGCGCCTACTTGCTGATCTGCCTGCTCTGGTCGACGCAGGCCGCTGCGCAAACCTGCCCCGCTCCCTGGAATAACGCCGCCAACGTATACGGAATTGTCCTCGTCGAAGGCTCCGGCAATGGGAACTGGGAAGGCTTCACGCAAAGTGTCAATCAAGGCGCCGTCTCTCAAGCCAAGCTGGCCGCGATCCCGGGCGCCTGTTTGTGGGAGGCGATCCCGCTGGAGGGCTTCGGTCAGATGAAGAGCTTCGGCAATATCGGTGACACTCTTACCTATGTCCCGAATGGCAATTTCAGCAATTGGTCGGCCTCCGGCGCAGGAGATCCCATGTGGGACAGTATGATTCTGCAGATCCTCCCCGCCTCCAGCCAGTACAATGTCGGCGCTTTCGGCGCGGTTCCTGGAACCTTGACCACCAATCAGGGACCGATCAACGAAGACATCGTCTGGGGTAGCTCGTTTGGCGACGGCGGCGTGAGCCAGCAGCAGATACCGTTTCCTCCCTCTGCGTCCTTCTTGTACGGTTCGGCCAGTTTCCAACTCCCGCCCTTTGACACCGGCCTCAACGAAATCAACGCCAACTGGACAGAAACTTGGATGTTTTCTCCCATCCCGGACGGCACGTGCAAAGATTGCGAGGACTGGCGCGGTTCGGCCGTCAGCATTCGCAGCCAGAGCCTGGGTGAAGACATCCCCATCGTCGGAACCGAATTCTTCCTCCACTACGAAAGCGAGCGAGCGGCCGGACGGGCGGGTGCCGATCCGGTTGCCATCCGGGACGCGATGAGTCTGGGCGGCTGGACACTGAGCGCGCACCACGCGCTCGAACCGCTGCTGACGCTCTATTGTGCGGGCGGATCGTGCACGCCATACTCGGTCATCCCCAAGGCCCTGTTTCTCGGGGACGGCCGGGTCCGCACCTCGGCGGAAGTCCAGGCCCCGCTCGTCGTCGGGTCCAATCTGCAACTCACTTCGGAAGACGGCAGCGAAGTGTACGTTTTCGACGGCACAACAGGAAAGCACACGCAGACTTTGCTGCCCATGACCGGAGCCGTGCTCTATAACTTTGGCTACGACGCCAACGGCCTGCTGATCACAGTCACGGACGGCAGCGGCAATGTCACGACCATCCAGCGCGACGGGAATGAACATCCGACGGCGATGGTTTCTCCATACGGTCAGACCACCATCCTCACCGTCGACGGCAACGGATATCTAAGTCAGGTGACCGATCCGATGGGCCACGCCATCAAGCTTACGACCAGCGCACTCGGTCTGCTCTCGAGTATGAAAGACGCGAACGGAAATCTCTACAGCTTCCTGTACGACACGAACGGCTTCCTCACGAAAGACTCCGATCCGGCCGGCGGCGTGCTCAACCTGGCCATTACCAACAACAGTAACGGCTACTCGGTGACTGAAACGACCGCGCAGGGGAGGACTAATAAGAGCGCAATTGCATTCTCGAACACCAGTTCGTCCACTACCCAGACATTCATGAACACATGGACGAATGGCTTGCAACCGAGTGAGTCAGATTCGCAGCAGAATGGCCAACTCTCGGAGGCTGCCACACTGCCAAACGGAACTTCCTACAGCAAGATCTACGGGCCCGATCCTCGCTGGGGCGTACAGGTTCCCATTGACACGAGTGAAACGCTGACCTATGGCAACCTAACGATGAATATCGCCAACAGCCGTGCAGCGAGCCTCGGCAATCCATCGGATCCATTCAGCTTGACCACCCAGACCGACACGGAAACCGTCAACGGACGCACTTACAAGTCTGTCTTCACGGCGTCGACCAGAACATTCGTGGACACGTCTCCCGCTGGCCGGAAGACAACGTCCGTTCTCGATGCACTGGAACGTATCGCTAGTATTCAGCCTCCCGCCGGAACGCTGACCAGCTTCACGTATGACAGTCGTGGCCGACTTGCATCCGCTACCCAGGGTGCACGCCAAACAATCTATAGTTACGATGAGAATGGCCGTCTAACTAGCCTCACCAATCCACTCAGTCAGACCGAGAGTTTTACCTATGATGACGATGGACGCTTGTTGACTCAAACGCTTGAAGATGGCCGCGAGATCAATTATGCCTACGACAATAATGGGAACCTCGCCTCCGTCACTCCACCCGGTACTGCCGCCCACGGCTTCACCTATTCGTCCGTCAACCTTCCTGTTTCCTACTCGCCCCCAGTAGTAAATGGGGGTGGATCAACTACCTATTCCTTCAGCGTCGACCGCGAGATCACTGCGATCACACGGCCGGACGGACAGGCCATCAACTACAACTACGATTCGGCCGGGCGGCTGAATTCCCTGGTTACACCCAGCGCCACCCTCAACTTCGGTTACGACCCGACAACGGGAAACCTCACCAGCGCTTCGGTCGCGGGCGGCGAAGCGATGACCTACTCCTACAACGGGCCGTTGCGTACGGGCTCGACCTGGACGGGTACGGTCGCCGGCAGCGTCAGCCGCACATACGACAACAACTTCTGGGCAGCGAACGAGAGCATCAACGGCGGCAACACCATCGCTTTCACCTTTGACAAAGACGGCCTCGTAACCAAAGCCGGCCAGCTGACTTTAAAGTACAACGGAGTCACGGGCCTCTACACGGGCAGTACTCTAGCCACTCTAAAGGATGCTCTCACTTACGATACATTCGCTGAGCTCAAGGGTCACACGGCAAAACTTGGGACCACGATACTTTATAAAGCGGCTTATACCCGCGACAACATCGGCAGGATCACTACGCTGAAGGAAACGATTGGCGGCACCGTGACTACCTTCACGTACACATTCGACAAAGCCGGGCGGCTGACCGAGGTGGACTCAGGGAGTGGCAAGAAAAGAAAGGCACTCGTCAATTACACCTACGATAGCAATTCCAATCGCCTCAGTATGATCACGCCCTCGGGCACAATAAACGGTACCTATGACGCTCAGGACCGCCTCCTCACCTACGGGAGCGCTTCGTTTACATACACCGCCAACGGCGAGATTGAGACCAAAAGCGTGGGTTCAAACCTCACTGCCTATCAGTACGATGTTCTGGGAAATCTAATTGCTGTCACGATGCCCAATGGCACGCAAATCAGTTACATCGTCGATGCCGAGAACAATCGTCTGGGGAAGAAAGTGAACACCGTCACAGTGGCGGCCTTTCTCTACGACCGACGCAATCTCGTGGCCCAACTGGACGGCAACAATCAGATTGTCAGCCAATTCATATATGGCAGCGCACGCAACCGTCCCGACTACATGGTGACGGGCGGAGTGACTTACCGGATATTTTCTGACCAACTGGGCAGCCCGCGCCTTGTCGTTAATTCTTCGACCGGCCAGATCGTCCAGCGCATGGATTATGACGAGTTCGGCAACGTGATCAATGACACCAATCCCGGATTTCAACCTTTCGGGTTCGCGGGCGGTCTCTACGACCAGGACACGAAACTCGTTCGCTTCGGCGCGCGCGACTACGACCCGACCGTGGGCCGCTGGACTGCCAAAGACCCGATCTCGTTTTCCGGCGGCGACACGAACCTCTACGGGTATGTTCTGAACGATCCGGTAAACATGGTCGATCCTGGGGGTCTGGAAGGCGAGTGCATTTGTCAGAAAGCGTGGTGGAATTTCGTGAATGGCTTTGTGGACGAGACTAGTCATGCCGTTCTCACTCCTCTGTTCCCCCCTCTCGCCATCGCACAATACGTGACCGGGGCAAAGACTCCGGGGGAACTGGCGAGGGTCGTGGGTGGAACCACCGGCGCAGTCGATATGCATTCGATGTCCTATGTCAACGGAGCCACAACCGGGGTTGTGTTGGGCACGGCTGCCAGCATCCTATTCACAGGGCCCGCCGCGGCCGCGGAAGGGCGGGCGGCCGCCAATTCGTGGCGGGCTGCACAAGACGCCAAGGCCATGAGCCAGTGGAATAAAGCCCAATACCTTAAAGCTGTGGAGGCAGAGGCAGAGGCCGCGAGGAAAGCCAAAGCAGCAGCGGATCAGTTCGAGACCTGCGACCCCGGGAGAGGCGTAACTCGAAGATGGGGCCGGTGAATTCGCTGGCCGGGTGCCCCAGGTCTCGCGCTTTCGAGACCTGGGATTCCACGGACCTGTCCGTCTTGAGATTCTTCCTGACCAACGGGTGGGGCGCTGCATCTTCTCCATTACCATTCCGGGAATAACTCTGGAAGAAGGGCAGCGAGCACAGCGAAAATTTCTTGACTTAAGAAACGGCACTTCCCCACAATCTTAAGAAGAGGCCTGATCAAGCAAGGCGGGCCGTAGGCGCCCCGCCGAGCGCGGGAATCCAAGCCGGGTTCTTTGAAATCAGATTTGACGGGCATGGCCGACCGTGACCGAATGACGTTAAGTCTGGATGCCAGCAGACTGGCCCAGCCAGAGCCGAAGAAGTGACGCTAACTCCCACGCATTCAATACTTTGCCTCTAACTCATTTCGAATCAATATTTTGACCTGTTTTGATAGGGGGGAGGGGTAGGAAAATCCGGGAAAAAGTCCAGCAACATACTGTAAATAAACAGTTTAATCGACGATCCGACACCACACAAAAAGTGCAGAAAGACAAGAGCGCGAGTCCCAAAGTGGAACCCGCGCCGATTCGGTCCGCTACCTAGAGCCAAAGCGGAAAAACCAGACCCAGATCACATAGTCACATTGAGCGCAATGTTAACCCCAGGGTAAGCCGGGTTACACAGGTAGTACATGCCGTTGATCTCGACCACAAAAACGTCCTGGGTGTAGAGCCAGTTGCTGGGCCATGGATCGGCGAATCCGAACCAATAGCCGCCATACTGGAACCGGCGCCCACCACTATATTCCGCCTGGCTGACGTGAAATGTGTGTTCCCGTCCAAAATTCGCCTTGTAACGCTCCGCCGGAATCCGGCCGCCCGCCGCATGTTCCGCATGCTGTTCCGTCTTCCCCTGCTGAGCATGTTGCTCCTGCGCCGTTTTCTCTTCCTGTTTGTTGTTCTTCTCTTGTTGCTGCGCGCCCTTCTCCTCTGGCTTTGCGGACTTCTCTTGTTCCGCTTTTTTCTCTTCCGGCTGCGCCCTTTTTCTTCCTGGGCAGGCTTCGCTTTCTCTTCCTGCTGTTCGTGCTGCTCCTGCGCGTAGACCGGTGCTGCGGCTACGAGGGTCAAAGACAGTACTGCTGTGCTGAACAATCCAACTAGATTCATAAGTGTTGCCTCCATTTTCGATTTCGTTTCACGTTCACGCTCGCGGATCGCGCAAGCTTCTTGCCGTCGCCTTCGCTCTTCCTTACGTTCCAACGTGAATCCGGGAAAGCGAACTAAAGAGCCCAAAAGCATTCATTAGCCACAGAACCACGGCAATCACCACCACGCCGTTCAAAATTGATTTAATGGTCCCCTGCATCGGAATGAACCGATTCACCAGCCACAGCAGCACGCCCACCACGATGAGAACTTCCAGCAGTTGTATTAAAGGCATAATCTTGACCTTCCTTGATTCGAGCTTAAAATGCGCGGGTTCATGCCTCTCGTCCGCTTGGAAGCATTCCCTGGATTTCGATTGTGCAAGACTTTTTTAGGGTCGAATCGTGTCGCGCCGCGAGGTTGCGCGGCCGACACGCAGACGAAGAGCATCGATTGGCTGGATGTGGTCGGGTCAGCGACCTGCGGAAAGCCACGAATCAGCGCTCGTGGCCCCATGTACACATTCAGTAGGATAAGAATGACAGCAGCCGACCATCGTGTCTGAGCAAGATAGCTCACATCTGGTCAGCGGGCCTGACTGGGATCAAACCGCCGCTTCTTCTGCGGATTTCTTGCCCCTCATTGACGCGTCGGCAATTGCGCGTGGCGATGGTGATCACACCGGGCGCATCCGCAACCATGAGTATTCAAATTCCCGCCCGCAGTTCAAGCAGACTTGGTAGGTTCGCTTCTTGATCGTAAATACGCCGCTCTTCTGGCGATGATGACATCCGAACGCAAAATGGAGGGCATCAACCAGAGACTTCAAAGGTCTTCCGCCCTCTTCCGCCGCTCGCAACTTCCGTTGGCATCCAGCCAACCCAGTAGCGCGCGCACACTGGCCCGAGCCAGCGCGATTGCGCAATCGGCAGCCCCGTAATAAATGTTGACCGTGTCTCCGTCGGCATCCATGGTGTATCCGCACGGAAACACGACGTCGTCAACGTCGCCGTGGCGCTCGTACGAGGCTTCGGGTCCGAAGATCCAGGAATCTCCGCGCACCAGACATCGTTCCGGATTTTCCAGATCGAACAGCGCCAGACCCAGACGGTACAAACATCCCGAAGGCGTGTGCCGCACTCCGTGATAAAACACCAGCCATCCTCGCGCCGTCTCGATTGGCGGCGGCGACAACCCGATCTTGTTGGCGTCCCACCACGCGCCCCGGCGCGCTTCCAGCATCAGCCTGTGCTTGCCCCAATAGCGCAAGTCGGGAGAGTAGGAAATCCACATATGCGATCCCAGGTTCGTCATAGGCCGGTGAATCAGCGCCCAGTATCCCTTGATCCTTCGAGGCAGGAGCGCAGAATCTTTGTCGTCCGGCGGCATAATTACGCCGTAGCGCTCAAAACTGCGGAAGTCTTTGGTCAAAGCCAGCGATACTCCCGGGCCTCCGCGAGAATAGGAAGTGTAAGTCACAACGTATTGTTGTAACTCGGGCGCAAACGTGATGCGCGGATCCTCGATGCCCCAAATTTCCTCGGGATAGTCTTTCGCGTTCGGCATCAACGTCGGTTCGCGATCGATCTCCCATCCATCCACGCCGTTTCGCGATCGCGCTGCGCAAAGATGCGACAATCCACGCCGGTCTTCCACCCGGCATAGGAGAAGCGTCGTTCCATCCGGCAACAAAGTCGCGCCCGCGTTGAACACGCTGTTAATGGAGTAGGGCCAATCCTTACGGGTCAGGATAGGGTTGCCGGGGTGACGCACAAGCAATGAGGGATAGTGCGTGCTTTCGACGTCGATAAGGGCTGTTTCGGGTGTAGTCATGATTGGTTGCTTTGCCTTTCAGTCGCCATCTCGGATCGTTCCAGCGAACGCATTTCCAGAAGCGCCGTCAGAAACGAAAGCGTCGATTCCGCCCCTTGATTTTGATTGACACGTTCAGGATGCAATCCATCGCGGCAACCGCCGGTAACAGCATCCCAAAGAGGAACCTGGAGGTCGTTGTCGCCCAGGAACCAGTTGAAGGCCGACCAGGCTTCCTTGCACCAGCGCGCATCTCCGGTTACCCGGTACGCTCGGAGGCACGCGGAAACCGCGCCCGCGGCCTCAATCGGCTGCTGATCGAAGCGCGCCTTTTCGCCATTCTGGTGGTAAAAGCCTTGCGATCCGATCGGCACAAAATGATGATTGGTTTCGCACCGCTGCGCATTCATCAGCCAATCCAATGCTTCGAGACCCGCGCCGACCATCCGATCGTCCGCGCAAGCTGAGCCCACAGCCAGAAGCGCCTCGGGCAATCTCGCGTTCCCGTACGCGGCTACGTTCTCGAACCACTTCCAATCCGGCCTGCGGATTGATTCATACATAGCAAGCAGTCGTCGGCTGAGCACGGACCTTATTTTTTGTGCGTCGCGGTCCCCGGAATACGAGCTGAGATACTCCTGAATTCCAAGCAGCGCATAGGCGCAGGCGCGCGGACTGTAGAACTCCACAACCGCGGGCAGGGAAAACTCGAACAGGCGCCCGGCGGCACTTTTCAGTCCCTGCTCCTCCGAACGTCCTAAAACCGTCCCCAAGCTCCACAACGCGCGCCCATGGCTGTCTTCGGAGCCAGCCAATTCGTTCCACCGGCGTGAGTAGTCGAAAAAATTTCTGAATCTGCCCCGCGCCGGATCGAACGCATGCTCCAGAAATGACAAATAGCGGCACGAAAAGTCCGCGGTCACTGCATCAACCGGTTCGCCCTGCTCTTTCCGCTCTTGCGCCAATAAGACCGCAAAGATCAGCGCTCTCGCGTTGTCGTCGGAAGTGTATCCCTCGTTCCGGTTGGGGATGGTAAAGATTGCGTGCTGAAGGATTCCCGTGTCATCGGTCAATGCAGCCAAGTGATTCAGTTTCACTTCCGGCAGCCGATCGAGGGCTTTCGAAGTAGCCCGAGCCGCGAACTGCACGCGCGGGCTTTCCATCCGGTCGCTGCGGACCCTGCTGAAGCTTTCCATGTAACCTTGCGCTACTTTTTTCCAGACCATATCGCGCGCGAATAAATAGGCGCGTTTGCGCATCGCGTGCCGGATCGCAGGTGTATTCAAGAGTTCGATTGCCTTGGCGGCGATAGCGGCGGGGTTTTGAAAGGGCACCAGCGCGCCCCGCCGGTCGTCTAACAGCTCGATCGCGTGCCAGTATGGCGTTGAGATGATCGCCTTGCCCGCGCCCAGCGCATAGGCCAGCGTTCCGGACACCACCTGCGCCTCGAAGCGGTAAGGAGTGATGTAGATATCGGCGGCGCCAATGAACTCGGCCATTTCCTCGGGGCTGGCGAAACGGTCGTAGAAGATCACCCGCGATTCCACTCCCACTTTTTTCGCCAACGCTTGCAAGCTCTCTCGATACCGGTCTCCCTCGCGGCGGAGAACGTGCGGATGGGTCGCGCCCGCTACGATATAAGCGACGTTGTTATGCTTGGCCAGAATCTCGGGCAACGCTTGAATGACGTTCTCGATCCCCTTGTTCGGTGACAGCAGGCCGAACGTCAGCAACACCGCTTTTCCTTCCACGCCAAAGCGATCCTTATAGAAATTGGGATCGAGAAAAGGCAGGTCGGGGACCCCGTGCGGCACCGTATCAATTTTGCTGCCCGGCACTTTGAAAATTTCCTGCAGGAACTGCGAGGAGAGTTCGCTCATGACGATGAGTCGATCCGAAAGCTCGGTAATCTCTTCCATCACCCGAAGCTGATCGGGATTCGGCTCGCGCAGCACTGTGTGCAGCGTGGTCACCACCGGCATCTCCAAAGCGCGCAGCAGATGCAGGATGTGGCTCCCGGCCGGACCGCCAAAGATTCCATACTCATGTTGCAGACACACCATGTCGATGTTATTGAAATTCAGAAATTCCGCCGCATCCTGATAGGCCTTCACGTCGTCCTGCGCGAGCGACCACCGCACTCGCTCCGGATAGTCATACCCCTGTTCGGTGTCGTTCACAGGCAGCGCCATCAGCCCGATGTTTCCATATTCTGCTGAGATAGCCGCGCATAAGTCCGTAGTAAACGTCGCAATGCCGCACTGCCGCGGCAGGTAATTGCCAACCACGGCGATCCGGCTCGGAAGAGAAGCCTTTGCTTGGAATCCGGCCCGGGTGGTTGATAGTCCATCCGCAACCACCAGGCGTGGCGGGACAACCATCAAAAGCTCCTTCGACAATCCGGTGACTGGCAACGACACCTGTCCCTCACTTTTTTGCAGTGCTGCTTTGTAAGAAGCTGTTCTCCAGACGAGCCTGCCGGATTTCAGGCTAGCGCTTTATCCCGGCTGGACTGTTCCGATCGTTAGTTACTTAACAGTATTCAACGAAAGGGCCCATTCGAACTGGTCAAAATTGAACAGGTGGGCGGGCGACTCCCGCCGCTCAGGGCAGGACCCTTTGCGGGTGTAAAAGCGGTCAGAATTGACCAGCATAGCTCCGCGCGATCTTGCACTGTGGCTATATGAAAGCCGCTGCAACAAAAGCCCTGGGCGTTCGGTGTCCGACCTGCGGCGCCAAACCGCGAGAACGATGCGAACTCAATAACGGGCTTCCGCGCACGGAGTCGCATCAAACCCGCCGTGCCGCCGCGGGAAAAAAGCTTCCGCCCACAATCTCTTCTTGAGCTGATTGCTCCTCGATGTGGCAATCGGCGGCCTGAAATCGAAGTTTCTCCCCGCCAAATGGCCGTTTAGAGCTAAAATCGAAGCACATGCTGTCATCCCCAGCCGGGAAGCGGAGTAATCAGTTCAGTCCTGACGCGTTCCTCGCAACCATTGGCGAGGGCAGGAAGAACCTGACTTTCGCCGGAAAGCAGGCAATCTACTCCCAGGGGGATACAGCCGATGCCGTCTTCTATATCCAAAAAGGCAAAGTAAAGCTCACCGTCGTCTCCTCCACCGGCAGAGAGGCGACTCTTGGCGTGCTCAACGCAGGGTACTTCTTTGGCGAGGGCGCGATGGCCGGCCAAGTTCTGCGCATGGGATCTGCCTCGGCTATGACGGATTGTGAAATTCAGCGCATCGACAAGAAAGCGATGATCGATGCCCTGCATCGCGAACCGGCCTTCTCCGAACTCTTCGTCGCCTATCTGCTCGCGCGTAACGTTCGCTACGAAGAGGATCTGGTCGATCAGTTGTTCAACTCCAGCGAAAAGCGCCTCGCCCGAGTCCTTCTTCTGCTCGCTCATTTCGGCAAGGAAGGCGCGCCCGAAACAGTCCTCCCCAAGATCAGCCAGGAAAGTCTGGCCGAGATGGTCGGCACCACTCGCTCGCGCGTCAGCTTCTTCATGAATCGCTTTCGCAAGCTGGGCTTCGTGAATTACTCCGGCGGACCCGAGGGTGGATTGCAAGTCCACAGCTCTCTGCTCAGCGTAGTTCTGCACGATTAGATCTACTATTAAATCAGCGCGACTAGATTCTGCGCGACTGAAAAGGCGCACTATGAAAATCCTATTGTTCGCAGGCGTGCTATTGATCGTGCTCGGCATCGCATCCCTAATCGTGCCCATCCCGCACACTGAAACCGAGGGCATCAAAGTCGGGAACACGAACCTGGGCGTTCAAACCACCCACAGCGAGCGTGTCTCGCCAATCATCAGCGTCGTGCTGATCGCGGGCGGAATTGCGCTGAGCATCGCCGGCGCGCGCTCAAAAAACTAAGAAGTAGCTCCCACGGTCCCGCGCCAGTCACCCGCCGCAGCCGCGAACTCTACGCCACCCGGCGCCCACTCACCAGGTTGATAACCAGCACCACCACCGCAACCACCAGCAACAGGTGAATCAGGCCGCCCGCAATGTGCAGGCTGAACCCAAGAAGCCACAGAACCAGAAGTATTACGAAAATTGTCCAAAGCATGTTTGATCTCCTTGCGTGATTTCCAGCCGCCGAAAACGCGCGGCCGTAAGGTCGTCTACTTTGCGGGAGCGAACGACTTCCCGCACTCCAGGCAAGATGATTTGGCCTTCGGCGTTAGCAGCCCGCAAAACGGGCACATCCTGGGCGACGCCCACGCACGTTGCAGGCCCGCCTGTGACTCGAGTCGCGCGGCCACGAAAGCGCGCATTCTCACCAGCCGTCGACTAACCCCGTTTCGGAGTTCACGAAAATTACCTTCCATTCGCGATCCAGCCTCTCTCAACTGCCCTTCACCTACCCCACAAGATGACACGTCCCGGACCACGCTTCTGAGCAAGATTGCTCACGGCAGCCAAAAATTGTCAGCAAGCCCGGCCAACCCCAAAAAGCGCGCCCCGCCAAAAGTGAGCAATCCAGACCAGCTATCCCCCGGGCCGCTGTGCGATCATCACCATTGAGACGAGCACGTCTTCTCTCTTTCAGGTTCCCTGAGCTAAGTCAGCCATCTGAAGTCTTCTCCTCTTAGTTCCGCAGATTAGTTCCGCGGATTCAAATTAGCTCCGCAGATCCAAAAAAAGGACAATTCATGAAAAAGACAATGTCACTACTAATGTCAGGCCTGTTAATGAGTGTCATCGGCCTCGCCGGAACCTCAGCCTGGGCCGGCTCGGACCGTCAAGATACCGTCGACCGCCTGCAAAAATCCGTAGAAGTCCTGCAATCGATCATGTCAACGCCCGACAAAGGCATCCCCGAAGAAGTGCTGAACGGCGCCAAGTGCATCGTCGTCGTGCCGGACATGATTAAAGGTGGCTTCATCTTCGGCGCCAAGCACGGCCGCGGAGTGGCGACCTGCCGCACGCGCGATGGCTGGAGCGCTCCCGCATTCGTCTCGGTGGGCGGTGGCAGCTGGGGATTGCAGATCGGAGTCGAAGGCATCGACCTGGTCATGCTGGTCATGAACGACCGTGGTCTGCAGCATCTGCTTTCCAGCAAGTTCGAACTGACCGGTGAAGGATCCGTAGCAGCGGGCCCGGTAGGCCGTCACACCTCCGCCGGCACCGACGTACTGATGAACACGGAAGTACTAACCTACTCGCGTTCGAAAGGCGTGTTCGCCGGCTTGACGCTGGAAGGTGCGGTAGTCGAGCAGGACAACGACTCCACCCGCGCCATTTACGGCAAGCACATGAGATTCCGCAACATTCTTTCCGGCAGAGCGTCAACTCCCGCTAGCGGAGAAGCGTTTGTGAGAGCCGTATCCGAAGCCGGACACCAGGCTCATATCGCGGAAGCAAGAGAAGACAACAAATAAGAGGATAAGCATTTGGAAATCCGCGCAACCGCAGTCGCTAAAAATGTGGGCTTTAGCCCCTGAGGTAAACGGCCTTGGGTAGGGCACGGCTTTAGCCGTGCCCTACGCAGTTCCGCTTATCCGGGCTCTCGACTTCTCGTCTGTTACGAAAAACGAACACGCAAATGTCTAACACTTATTGTTCAGATTATCTTCGATAAACTCCACTACTGTTCCATTCCTTTGGAGGCCATCCATGTTCAAGCAAATTTGCTTGGCGGTCGCTTTGCTTTTGCCCTCTCTGGCTTATGCGACAAATGACGCAAGCGCCTGTAAGATCACCGAAACTCCTCCAACACGACCGCCAAATACTAAAAAGAAACCAAAAGGGAAGACGAGTGAAGACAACAAGATGTTTCTGAGCCGCGTAGTGTGTGAAGTGGAACAAGCGCTCGATGCTTATCAACAGAGCGCGGACGTTGAGGACAAGAAGGCGCTACCGAAGATTGCTACCGCAGATTTTGACTTCAAGACGATTGTCGACACAAAAGGCGGATTTACGATCAGTTTTCTGATCTTTAAGTTTGGAACTACCGTCGACAAACAGGACACGAACGACGTTGATTTTCAGTATGTCCCGAAGAGCCTGTTGAAAACTGCCTTTGAGGGTGCGCGGACAAAGTCTTTGCAACAAGAGCTGATCGACACGATCGGCAGCGCCGCGAAGGCCATCGTGGACCAAGGCAAAATGCCCGCGCCAGGAGCTGACCCCTGACCTTCAAACAATTGAGTGTCACCATAAGCTATGGTGTGACCTGGGACGTAAACGGCGGCATTAATGCTCCGATAAGTCTGGTCACGCTGGGTCCCTCGATTGACCACAGTAAGAACAACGTTCAGCAAGTGAAGCTCGTGTTTGCTCCTCCGCCAAAGACTCCCAAAGATTAAAAGAAGGAACAATAAGTTCGCGGGTGCCCTGCTCTCGTGATTTTCGCGACCTGGGATTCCACGATCACATCCTTCTTGGGATTTTGCTGGACTGCGCATGAGCCGAGCGAAATCTTCGTCACTCGGACCTACCTCGCCATGCTCGCTGTGTCCAGAATAGCCACGACCTTGGATGTTTCCGACTGCTTCTTCTTGCCGTCCAAGCTCACTACCCATTCCAGTTTTGCCTTATCACCATGAAAATCGGCTTGAACGCTGTCTACAAGCGGTTGACGGCGCCTCCGATGATTACCCGCGGGAGCCCGCAAAACGCTCCTTGAATTTGCTCTCGCAGTTGACGATAGCAACGCGCCCGTCCGGCAGGAGAAGAGAGAATGTTGCTCCCCGCACCTGATAGGAAACTCGATGCGCAGCCGCACTGTAACCGCTGGTCGAGGTCGTTGGGTTGCGGTTAAGTCCCAACCGAAGGCAGGATTCCAGTGGCACGAACCCCTCCGCCCAGGCGCCCAAGCCCTCCGTTTCATCCTAAATTCGCGCACGGTTTTCACCGTCAATGCACGACGTGTCAACTTGACACAAAAGCGCCAAATAAAACCCGTGCCCAAGGAAAGGGCGAACCAGGAGAAACCAGTAACTCCCGATTCCCGACTACCTTACCAGCAAGTCCAAGCGGTTCAATAAGATGGCAGGAAAAATCTGCTAAACTATTGATTCCAATCGACCTCCCCGAGAGGAAATGATAAGCAAGCGAGAGCAGCGACCGCCGCCAACCGCCAAAAACAAGCAAAAAATATCGCAAATAACACCTACAACGTGTGTTTCACAAACAACTTTATTTTCAGCCCCATATTTTCGTCTTATGTTCGCCTAATATGGCAGCGAAATTTCGCTTTCAGTTCGCTCTCATCCGATGGTATTCGGGAGAGACCGAAGCCGTCAGCGCGGGCTTTAACTGAGGGCTGAGGGCTGAGGGCTGATGGCTGATAGCCGACTATGCCTGCGTCCGATCCAGGAACTCCGAATGCCAGGCCATCTGGATAGCCTCCAGCTTAGCCTCATTCGACTTCGCCGGATCGTCTTTAAAATCAGGGATTTGGGTCACATATTTGTGCAGGTCAGTAAAGCGTACCGCCAGCGGATCGACTTCAGGATGGATTTCGGAGAGCAGGATTCCAAGATCCTCAGCGTCACTCCATGTAAGTTCCTTAGGCATGGGGGAAAGCTCCTAATCAAAACATTCTAAACTGGTTCCGCTCTAGTGTTCCTCGGAAACGTAGTTCCGATTCCAGGCCGGAATCTCAACCACCACTTTGCCCGGCCCCTTGATAACAGCCTGGCATCCGAGACGAGAGTTTAGCTGAAGATCGGCCGCCATGTCGAGCTTATCAGCCTCGTCATCTTCCATATCTGTCATAAGGTTAGCACCTTCCTTGACCCAGACATGGCAGGTTGTGCAAGCGCAGTTGCCTCCGCAAGCATGATCAAGCCGCACCCCATAATTCAGCGCAACATCAAGAATCGATTCAGGTTTGCCATGATCCTTGTAAGGAAGCTTGCCATGTTCAAACGTAACCGTCTTGTTTTCAGGAAGAAAGGTGACTTCGACGGCATTTTCGCCCGGCGAGTCCATAGTTGCAGTTCCAGCAGATTCAGTTCTAGGGTCCGACATTTTTAACGCTCCAATACAGCTTCCACAGCTAACAATCCCAGTGATTGCTCAAAGCTAAAAGCTGAGAGCCGAAGACCTTTACTCATCATCTATTTAAACTCCGCTTTCGCCACCGGATGACCAGCGTCCGTCGCTTCACCCTGCGGCAGACCGGCATCAGCATCGTCCATAGCTTTGCCTTTCAGGGCAGCCGACACAGCCGTATCCATCATCAATTCAGCAAGATGCATCGTTCCGGCATTCAATTCATCGATCGCCTTCCGAATCGCCAAATAATCCTCGCCATCCTTCGCCGCAATGAGCGCTTGCTCCAGCGATTCCGCCCTGAGCCTTTCCTCACCTGACAGTTCCAGCCAGGCTGGATTCTGCTTTCCCTTCGCCAGCGCCGCCAGAATCGTCTCCGCTTCGCGTCGCGCCTCGATCACCTGCCGCTGCCGGAAATCTTCCTCGGCGTAGTCAAATGACTCCAGCAGCATGTTCTCAACCTGCTCATCCGTAAGGCCATAGCTCGGCTGAACGTCGATCTCAGCCTCCTTGCCGCTGCGCTGCTCTCGAGCCGAAACGTGCAAGATGCCATTGGCATCGATCAGAAATCTGACCTCGATGCGCGGCATTCCCGCCACCATCGGCGGAACTCCTTTCAAATCAAAGCGCGCCAGCGACCGGCAGTCCCGAGCCAGTTCCCGTTCCCCCTGCAGCACATGAATCGCAACGCTGGTCTGTCCATCAACTTGCGTCGTATAATACTGCGTCGCCGAAGCCGGAATCGTCGAGTTGCGAAGAATAATTTTGTCGGTAACCCCGCCCGCGACCTCAATGCCCAGCGAAAGCGGCGTAACATCAAGCAACAACATATCTTGCGTAGCTTCAGATCCGCCCCCAAGAATCCTGGCCTGCACAGCCGCCCCCAGCGCCACCACTTCGTCCGGATTCAGGTCCGTATGTGGAACACGCCCAAAGAGATCCTGCACCAGCTGCCGAACCCTCGGAATGCGCGTCGACCCGCCGACGAGCACCACTTCGTCGATCTGAGCCGGCTTAAGTCCCGCGTCTTTAAGAGCTTGCGTCGTCGGGCCGACGGTGCGGTCGATGACCGGCTGAATCAACCCTTCAAACATCTCGCGCGTGATCTCGCGCTGATAGCGTTTGCCGCCCAGCAGTTCGACATCAAGCTTCACGCTCGCCTGCGAGGAAAGCGCGATCTTCGCTTCGATTACGGCCTTGCGGATCTGCTGAACCGCTTCGCCATTGCGGCGAACGTCGAGCCCGAGGTCGCCGCGGATGTCATCAAGTGCGATGGCAATAAGCAGATTGTCAATATCGTCGCCCCCGAGGTGCGTATCTCCATTCGTTGCAATAACTTCAAAGATGCCATCGTGCAGCTTAAGAATTGAAATGTCGAACGTGCCCCCACCGAGGTCATAAACAGCAACAATTCCGTTCTTGCGTTTGTCGAGTCCGTAAGCAAGCGCAGCCGCGGTAGGTTCGTTGACGAGGCGCAGAACCTCGAGTCCGGCAATGCGTCCGGCATCCTTGGTGGCCTGGCGCTGCGCGTCGTTGAAGTACGCGGGCACCGTGATGACGGCTTTCGTGACCGGACCGCCGAAGAAGCGCTCGGCGTTACGCTTGAGCTGGCGCAGAATCAGCGCGGAGATCTCCGGCGGCGTGTAGGTGCGCTCGCCGATCTTGATGCGGAGTACTTCTCCAGTTTGAATATCCTCGGCAAGGCGGAAGGGAAACAGTTTCAACTCTTCCTGAATGTCTTCAACGCCGCGCCCCATGAGGCGCTTGACGGAGTAGACGGCGCGGTCGGAAGTTTCGATCAGAAACTTGCGGGCCGCATTGCCGACAATGACTTGATTTTTTTCATCGAGAGCGACGACCGACGGGACGAGGTTCAGCCCGTCGTCGCCAGGAATGACGGCGGGCGAATCTCCCTGCATATAGGCGACGAGGGAATTCGTGGTGCCTAGATCGATGCCGACGATGTAGTCAGTTGCCATTTGTAATCTGCGATTTGTAGTTGGTAATTGACAATCGCCGCTGGTTTTGCGAATTCAAATCGCAAATTGGAAATTACCAATTACAAGTTATTCCAGCGCCTCGTTCACGTCCCGCACCAGATTCCGGATGTAGTTTCGGCGATTCAGCACGTCTACCATGCGGTCGCGAATCAGGCTGAGTTCCTGTTCGTTTCCACCATCGACGGCTGCATCCCACTTTTTCCATTCGCTCGTCAGCTCGTGCGACAACGCATCGTATTTTTCTTCAAGGGACAGCTTGGCTTTGCCGATCTCTTCGAGCAGCGCAGGATCGTCTTCGCCTAACTTCTTTTGCGTGCGCAGCTCTTCAAGGTGCAGGTTGAGCTCGAAGACTTCTTCCAGCAGATCGGGCGGTACTACCTGCTTCTTCAGCTCTCCGGTGGCGCGGGCCTTTTCGGTCGCTTGCTTTGACTGTTCTTCGAGTTCCACGCCTTCGAGGCGCAGCAGATACTCCGTGCGCTTGATTGGGTCTTTCAGCGTGCGATAAGCGTCGTTGAGCATGGAGCTTTGTTCGAGGCTCCAGGCGCGTTCTTGCTCCTCGGCCTGAGCAAAAACGTCCGGATGCAGACGACGGCTGAGCACGTAAAACTCGCGCTCCAACGCCGCGGTGTCGAGCTCGAGCTTGCGCGGGAATCCGAAGAACATGAAGAAGTCGACCGGCGCTGCGGGCTGAACTTTTCCGCAGGCACTACAAAAGTGCTGGGCGCGCATGGTCCCGCAAGACCAGCAAGTTTCGGTGGCTTCGCCAGGGACGATCATCGAGGATTTCGATTCTGCATTTGCCATATGAATTTTGGGGGACGTTTTGCCCGCCCGTCGGGAGTCAAGTTTGGAACAAGCAAGACCCCGTCGCTTCACTCACGCCGCGAGAAGGGGCAGCCTCCTACAAATCCGTCTGCTCACTACGCCGAGAACGAACTGCCGCAACCGCAGGACTTGGTCGAATTTGGATTCACGAAAACGAATCCCTGCTGCATCAAGGTTTCCTGATAATCGAGGATCATGCCGTGCAGGTAGATGAACGACTTTGGGTCGACGAACACGCGCACGTCGTCAAACTGAAAGATGCGATCGCGTTCGCGCGGCTGCGTGTCGAAACGTATGTTATAGCTCAGACCCGAACAACCTCCACCTTGCACGCCGAGGCGCAGTCCTCCCTGTTCGGGAGAAATGCCTTCTTTCACCATTGCAGTGCGGATTTTGGCGATCGCCTTTTCCGTGACCTGAAGGCCTTTAGACACGGCCGCTTCGGGCTTGGCTGGATTGGCGGCGGTTGTGACCGTTGGCTCCTTGAGAGCCTCGTCTTTGATTAGCTGATCCATTTTATCGCTATCGATTCGTCGCAATTCCGTAGACACACCGCTTACCGTGTCTTGTTCACCGGCGGGAGACGGGGTAGACCCCGCCTCTACGTTTATTTCGCTTGCAGTTCTGCCGGCTTGACCGATTCCTGCTTCTTTTTCCAGTCGCCAATCGCGGCGCGGATCGCGTCTTCCGCCAGCACCGAGCAGTGAATCTTGACTGGTGGCAACGCCAGTTCTTTCACGATCTCCGTATTCTTGATGGCGAGAGCTTCGTCGATCGTTTTGCCCTTGACCCACTCGGTGGCGAGTGAAGACGAGGCAATCGCCGAGCCGCAGCCGAACGTCTTGAACTTTGCTTCTTCAATGACGTTGGTCTGTGGATTGACCTTGATTTGCAGCTTCATTACGTCGCCGCACTCTGGAGCGCCCACCAGGCCCGTGCCCACATCTGCGCTGTTTTTGTCCATCGAGCCTACGTTGCGCGGATTGTTGTAGTGGTCGATTACTTTATCGCTGTATGCCATTTTTTAATCCTCACCCTTTTAAAGATTTCAAAAGTCGAGTTACGGGCAAACTCTAGTGCGCTTCTGCTGCCCATTTCACGCTCTTCAGGTCCACGCCTTCCTTCGCCATTTCGTAGAGAGGCGAAAGTTCGCGCAGACGCGCTACGGTGTCGACCACGCGGTCCGCTACGTAATCGACTTCGGCCTGGGTGTTGAAGCGGCCGATGCCGAAGCGGATCGAGCTATGCGCGAGGTCGTCGCCCGTGCCGAGAGCCTTCAATACATAAGATGGTTCAAGCGTCGCGGAGGTGCATGCCGAACCGCTCGAAACTGCTATATCGTTGATGCCCATCAGGAGCGATTCACCCTCAACGTAGGCAAAGCTGATGTTCAGGTTGCCGGGCAGACGGTGTTCAGTCGAACCGTTGATGTAGGTTTCGTCGAGGCGGCTCATGATACTGTCGCGCAGGCGGTCGCGCAGGCCGGCGAGCTTAATGGCTTCCTGCGGCATTTCTTCTTGCGCGATTGCACATGCTTTACCCAGGCCTACAATGCCGGGGACGTTCAGCGTACCGGAGCGCATGCCACGCTCGTGACCGCCGCCGTCGATGAGCGGAACTAGCTGAACGCGCGGATTCTTGCGCCGAACATACAGCGCGCCCGCGCCTTTCGGACCATAGAGTTTGTGGCCGGTGATCGAGGCCACGTCGATGTTCATCTTGTTGACGTCGATTGAGACCTTGCCGATCGCCTGCACTGCATCGGTGTGGAAGACAACGCCGCGCTCGCGGCATAGCTTGCCGATTTCGGCGATCGGCTGGAGCACGCCGATTTCATTGTTCGCCGCCATGATGGTGACGAGAATCGTTTTGTCGTCCACGGCGCGCTTCAGGTCGTCGAGATCGACCAGGCCATCTTTCTGCACGGGCAGATAGGTCACGCGGAAGCCGAACTTCTCGAGGTGCTTGCAGGTGTCGAGCACAGCCTTGTGTTCGGTGACTGCCGTGATTACGTGGTTGCCTTTCTCGCGGTACATTTCGGCGACGCCCTTAATGGCCAGGTTGTCACTTTCGGTGGCGCCGGAGGTGAAGATGATTTCCTTCGCAGTCGCGCCAATTAGCTTGGCGATGCGCTCGCGCGAGAGCTCAACCGCTTCTTCCGCGGCCCATCCGAACGGGTGATTGCGGCTGGCTGCGTTGCCGAACTTCTCCATGAAATACGGGAGCATCTCTTCGAGCACGCGCGGATCCATTGGAGTGGTCGCGTGGTTATCCATGTATATGGGCAGCTTGATGCCGTTCGGGGCTACGTGATGTTCATTGCCGTTCGTGCTGTGGGTCGCCGTCTTTACATCAGTGCTCATGATTCCATTTCTCCTTCAGGCTTCTTTGAAGCCGCTACGAGAGCGTTACCAAATCCGCCGGCTTTCCTGCTTCTATGTTTTTGACTTCGATCATCTCCGGCTCTTCTTTCATGTGTGAGATTTTGATATTCTTCAGCACCTGCTCGATGCTCTCATTCACCTTGCGCAGCGGCTCGCGAATCGTGCAGCGGTCACTTTGATCGCACTCGCCGCGCACCGTGACGCACGAAGTAATAAAGAGCGGGCCGTCGATGGCCTTGATGACCTCGAAAGCTGAAATCGTTCGGGGGTCACGCGTCAGCGTGTATCCGCCGTTGACGCCGTGCTGCGACTGAACCAGGCCTACTTTCGCCAGGCGCTGCAGAATCTTGGCCAGCGCTTCCTGCGGAATGCTATATGCCTCGGCCACATCCTTGGCGCTGCACGAGCCCCGATCAAGGTGCTCCGCCAAATGCTTCATGGCCATGAGCGCGTAATCCGCTTTTTTGGTCAGCTTCAGCATGGCAAATGCGACTAATTGAGTCGGATAAAACTACGACTGATTAGGTCGCCTTTATTCTAACTGCCTGGCGCGTCTTCTGGCAAGTGAGCGCAGGCGACGGCACAATTTGGCACTTGAAGAGTAAACTTCTTCGATTAAATGGTTTACGGGCTTTTCCTGCTGAAGCCGCCCGAACGGAAGTGCCTTCGTACGGGCGGGGTGTTGACCCTTTGGCCAAAAGGCGTCTACCGCCAGGGGACTTGACTTTCTGAACCGGCGGTCTCAAAATACGGCCAATTTCCATAAAAATGGGTTCCCTTCTCGAAACGTTCCGGTTCGCGAAGCTTATGACGCCGAGCAATCCCGCACAGCCAGCCAAGCAAAAACTCGGTCCCGAACCATGCAAGCATCCGCAGGTGCAGATCGTATCGCGCGATGAGGATTCCGAGTACGTCGAGTGCAAGGAGTGCGGCGAGATCTTCGAATCCAGGGAATTCAAGGACATGGAGATAGAGGCGCGGAAGCGACCGGACGAGGACTGACGAAGCATGATCTCGTGTCGATGGCTTTCGCCTGCTTGCGTTACTTCAGCATTTGCCGCCTGCCGCGGGGTCGGACCGCAATAATAATAAGGTTGTCGTGAGGATCCACGCGAAATGTCCTTTGTGGAGGAATGACCGTGGTTGCGCTGTACTCGGTGATCACTGCCGGTCCTTCTAATATGTGGTCCCGGGGCAGGCCGGTTCTTTCATAGACTGGCGTCGTGATAGTGCGTCCCTGAAAGATCACCGGCGTTCGCTCGATTGGAACTGGATTCGAAAGGCGAGAACTTCGCACCGTGGATGCGGGTGAAATCCTGAGTTGAGGACTGAGAACTCTCGCACGGAGGCGCAGGGTGACGATTTCGATTTCGCGTCCGGCGTGGTGGTATCCGTAACGGCGTTGATGCTCGTCGTGGAAGCGGGAGATGATGTCCGTACCAGCTGGCACATTCAATTCGAAGCCTTGTCCCCGGTAGCGCAGATCGAAGCTTCTTTGATGATGCGGCTTGCCGGTCCAGTCTTCGGCGGTGAATTCTCTTTGCGCGGCAGCTTCCAGCTTGCGAAATTCGCTTTCGAGTTCGACCCGCGGAAGCTCGGAACCGGCTCGCCAAAGCACAGTCCGCGAGAAGTCCTTGACTACGTCGCTCTCCAGAATTCCGATGGCTGAAAGCGTGCCTGGATGCGCTGGAATGATGACGGTTGGAATCGCCAGGGCTTCGGCTAGTTCGCAGGCGTGCAGGCCCCCGGCACCGCCGAAGGCGACTAGGGCGAAGTCGCGCGGATCGTATCCGCGCTCGATGGAGACGACACGAAGAGCACGCTCCATGTTTGCATTGACTACTCGCACGACGCCGACGGAAAACTGTTCGAGGCTGAGTCGCGAACTTTGCTTCTTCAGCCACTCCGATGTAACGCGGCGCGCGCGTTTGAGATCGAGTGTGAATTCGCCGCCTAGAAAGCGGTTGGGCCTAAGCCTTCCCAGTAACAGATTGGCATCGGTCACCGTGGGCTGAGTTCCGCGACCGTAACAGATTGGACCAGGATCGGCCCCCGCAGATTCCGGACCGACGCGCAAGAGGCCACCGGCGTCGAAGCGGGCGAGGGATCCGCCACCGGCGCCGACGGTGTGAATCTCCAGCATAGGAACTCCGACGGGCAGGCCGGCCACTTCGGATTGGCTTCCAGTTCGAACCGTACCTTGCACGGCGGCGACGTCAGTCGACGTGCCTCCCATATCGAAGGTCAAAATTCTTGTAAAGCCGCTGCGGGCTGCGGTTGCGGCGGCTCCGACCAGTCCACCGGCGGGACCGGATAAAATGGTGCGCACGGGCTCGCGGCTGGCGGACTCGAGTGCTGTGATACCGCCACTGGATTGCATCACAAAGATGCGAGACTTCGAGTGGTCGTGGCGATCGCCCGCCGCGCGCGCCAGCTTTCCTGCGGAAGCCTTTGCCAGGCCCGCTACGCGCCTGGCCAAACTTTCCATGTAGCTCTGCATGAGCGGCTGAAGATAGGCGTTCACGACTACCGTGCTAGTGCGTTCGTACTCGCGGAACTCCGGGAGAATTTTGTGCGAGATGGACAGAGGAACGCCGAGGTCATCCAAAGCGGCGGCAACTTGCGCTTCGTTCCTTGGATTTGCGAATGAGAACAGCAGCGAGATGGCAATGGCTTCCGGTTGCGCGCGTGATACGGCGTCGTGCAGCCGAATTAATTCCGCCGACGTCAGATGCTCCACAACTTGGCCTTCAGCGCCGACTCGTTCTCTCACTCCGCAGCGCAAGTCCCGCGAAACGAGCGGAGGAACGCGATCGAAGAAAAACTCGTATAGTTTGGGCCGTGCCTGTCGGCCAATCTCTATCACATCTTCGAATCCCGCCGTGGTAACGAGTGCAACCCGCGCGCCCTTTCGTTGCAGAAGAGCATTGGTGCCGACCGTCGTGCCGTGGAGCAGCGTGACCCCGCTCCCAGCGCCGATTTTCTGTAGGGCCTCGGCGATGGCGCGCGAAGGATCGTCGGGCGTCGAGAAGACTTTGAGGGTTCTCAGGCGACCTCCCTCGACCCAGACGCAGTCGGTAAAAGTCCCGCCCGTGTCGATGGCCATGCGCAGATTGGAAGTGGAAGAGGTGCCCATCGCAAACTCGACGAACAAAAAGACTAGCACGCGAACGCGTGGGGCAGGCTGATTTGCGCGGTGACGACGGTGCCGCGAGCATTAACCGTCGTCGACTCCCTACTGCCGTATGCTTAGACAGCCATTGAGTCCGAGGGCCGAGTGAACGGGAAATCATGGAAAGCGTGGCTGGTTCCGGGCGGGATTCTACTTGCGCTGGCGGCGGCGCTTGCCAACAGTCCGCTTTTTGTTCAAGTGGCTCCATCGCTGGGCTTTTACTACGTCGCCGTTTTCGCCGCCGGAATCTTTCTCGCCTGGCGATTCCATTCCAGCCGCATTCTGTTCTCCCTGCTCACGATTCTGCTGGCGCATCGCGCGGTGGAATTCTTTTCTGGTGGCCGGGCCGCGCGCGGCCCCGGGCATACGGCGGTGCTTCTCGTATCCATACTGATTCCCCTCAACTTTGTTGTGCTCGCCTTGATGCGCGAGCGAGGACTCACCATTGCCGGGATCGCGCCCCGGGCTGGTTTGCTGTTTCTCGAGTCGGTGGCCGTCGCTGTGCTTTGCCGGCCGGAAAATAGTGGGACTGCTTCGCACCGTCCCGACGTCGCCATTATTCCGGCTTGGCTGCTGCTGTTTTTTGGGGTGGCCATCGCGGTCTGCATTCGCCGGTTTCTGCAAACGCGCAAGCCGATTGAACCGGGCTTTGCCTGGTGCTCGGCGGCGGTTTATTTATGGCTCGAATTCGCACCCCTTGGAAAGATGGCGGACGCGTATGTCGCCACCGCGGCTCTGATCCTCGGCGCATCATTGATTGAGACGTCCTACGTGCTCGCCTACCATGACGAACTCACTGGTATCCGCGGCAGGCGCGCCTTTAACGAAGCTCTGCTCTCCCTCGACCAGCAATACGCGATTGCCATCGTTGATATCGATCACTTCAAGAAGTTCAACGACACTTACGGGCACGATACCGGCGACCAGGTTCTGTGTATGGTCGCGACGCGAATTTCTAAAGTGAGCGGTGGCGGGCAGGCGTTCCGTTGCGGCGGCGAAGAATTCGCCATTATTTTTCGCGAGACTTCGGCCAAAGATGCATTCGAGCACCTGGAGTCTTTGCGGCGGATCATTGAGGCGGCGACCTTCAAGCTGCGCGGCTTCGAAAGAAGAACCGTGCTCCGGCCGGGCGAAGCCGATCGCCGAAAGCTGGCAAAGAATAAGACCATCACTGCGGCGACGGATCAGTCACCCGATCGGCTGTCGGTGACGGTCAGTATAGGAGTCGCCGAGCCGGGCACGCGCAATCGACGATCCGAGCAGGTGATTCAGGCTGCAGATCAGGCCTTATATCGTGCCAAACAGAAAGGACGGAATCGCGTCGAACTGGCTTCGATGGCTCCGCTGCGCTTGGAAAAGACGCGGCGTGCCAAAACGTCGCGATTGTAGATCGCCCCTCTCATCACCTCCGAGCGACTCCTGTAACCGAGCCACGCATGCCAGATCAGAAATCCGCTACCAATCGCGCAAATGGATGAGAAATAAGAACACCGTCGCGCCGAGCGGCAGCGCTAGCCCGGCTCGAAGGCTGCCGGTTGATTGCGATGTAACACCGACCATCCATGGGACGACAGCGGGCCCGAGGGAAGCGAGGGAAAACATGAATGCTCCTACGCTGCGCGCCGCCACGCCAAAACGCTGCGACAGGCGGGCCACGGTGATCGGATACAACGTGGAATAACTGAGCCCCGTGATCAGAGCCCCGGCGATAACTCCGGAAAGTGTAGACGACCACAGCATGAGCACAATTCCGGCCGATCCGGTCGCGAAGCCGGCGCGCAAGACGCGACGCTCGGGAACGCGAGACAGAAGTAAGGTTCCAAGACCGCGCCCCAGAGTTAACGCGGTCCAGAAGAACGCCGGCATCAGTGGCGCCATCGCTGCTTCGCGCGGGCCGAGCCGCGAAACGTAGGAGCCAATCCATCCGCCCACCGCAGTTTCGGCACCGGGGTAGAGAAAAAACACGGCTGCGAAAAGCCAGACCGCGGGCAACTTCACCAGCTCCCGCCAGTTCGAAGCGCGATCCCTGGAAGGTGCCGCCGGCGGAAACGCAAGGCCGCGCATGGCGAACGCCAGCAGCACCAGCAGCAGCGAAACTGCGCCGAGAAAAAATGGTAGCGCCCGGTGCGCCTCCGCCCATGCAACCAGCAGCGAACAGAGCACTGCGCCAATGCCCCAAAAAAAATTCAGCAGGCTCACCGCGCCACTGCGCGAGGTTGAACTGAGTTCTGCAATTAGCAGATTGTCAGTCGGAATAATCAGGCCAAGTCCCAAACCATAAACGGCTACAGAAGCCATCCCGAGTCCAACCGATCCCATGTATAAAGTGGCCGTGCCACCCGCCATCAACAGTAGCCCCAACAAGAATGACGGACGAAAGCCGAGGCGAGAGAGCAGAACGCCCGCGAGCTGTACGCCTACGAGTGATGACAGAAATTGCACCAAAAAAAGATTGCCCGCCTGCGTGTCATTCAAACTCCATCGCACGATCAGGAGCGGAAGCATCGGGCCGAGCAGAGTGGTCAGGATGCCGGTAGGGAGAAACGCCAACTGGGCAGCGAGAATCAGCCGCTTGGTAGAAGCAGTTTGAATATGGTCGATGGGAACTGTCTCCATGCGGTCGAGATAGAGTGCGAAGCTGAGCTTCAGGATAATGCATGGCGGGGAGTTGCCTGCTAATTAAGGTGGAAGGCTCGGGCAAACCATTTGGTTGTCGGATTCGGTCAGCCGGAAAGCGGGGTGGTGTCCCAATGCAAGTCTAGGACAGTACGGAAAGCCGAGGTCTGTGCTGGAGCTTAAGGCTCTCGGTGGTAAAATTAAAATCTAACCCGCCGGAGAGGTGGCCGAGAGGCTGAAGGCGGCGGTTTGCTAAACCGTTATACGGGCTAACACCTGTATCGAGGGTTCGAATCCCTCCCTCTCCGCCAGCTTTTCAAGCACTTGCGCGAACTGCAATCCGCACTTGCAATCCGTTAGTCCGACTTGCCCGGTGCCAGCGCCAGTCCTACGACCTTGCGATGTGCTACCAACATTTCGTCCGTAACTACATCGCCATAGATGTTCATCGTCGTGCGGATATCGCTGTGTCGCATCAACTTTTGCTGTACAGCAACGGTTGTTCCTACGGCATCCAGCCACGAACGATAGCTATGGCGGAGCGCGTGGGTCGCGACTATGCCGATTCCAGCCTTATTCGCCGCATTGTGGAATACCCTCAAAATGTGAGGATACGACCACGGCAAGCGTCCAAGTTGGACAGGAGATGCAAACAACCAGTCCCCGTCACCCGTAAACTGTGAAGACAGTTTCCATGCCTTCAAGACTTCCAATAGTTCTTGGGCGATGCTCATCTGTTTCTGAGACTGGACAGTCTTTACCTCATCGACATGTTGGCGGACAATGGCCCGTTCGATTCGCAATTTGCCATTCAGCCAATCAATATCGCTCCACTTCAGAGCCAGGCATTCACTGATGCGGAGTCCAATGCACACAGAAAGCAACGCGATTGTGCGAAAGGGTTCCTCAAGACGCTGAACGAACTTTTGGAACTCCTCCACCGTCAAATTGCGCGGTTGCCTCGTCCGTTTGGTCGCCCCTTTGACCACGACCAAATCAATTGGATTGCGCGAAATCTCCAGTGCCCCACTCCACATGGCAAATTCCATGAGCAAACGCAAGATGCCTCGCACATGGGCCCTGCTTTTGGGAGACAACTTCAAACTTCGCAACCACAATTCGACCACTCGCGGCTGTATCGCCTCAAGCGGCTCCTCGCCCCATCTAGGCAAAATATGGTTTCGGAGCCAGGATCGGTACATCCGCGCAGTCGAATGACGTGAAGGCAAACGCTCCCGCTCGTAACGCACTGCCAGCGCTCTCACTGTGTCTCTTTCTACAAGTTTTGGGCTCTCGAAAGGCTGTCCGAAATTGTCGGACTGAAAGGACTGAGCGACATGCCAAGCAGCAGATTTGGTCGGAAACTCTTTCAGCGTACCAATCTGCCTGGAACGTCGTCTTGCATCCTCCCACCATAGGAAATTCCAAGTTTTACGTCGTTTGTCAAAAACTACACTTCCGGTTTTGTGCCGTGCGGCCCTTTTCATTGATCCATCCTTTCCGCAGGGCCCACGGATGGCGAAGTGGATGTTAGCACGGTTGATTCCAAAAGAGCCGCGTCTAGGTCGGCCTGCCGGAAGCGCCAGACCCGCCGCTTGGTGCCTGAGAGTGCAAAGGCTTTCACCTTGCCCTGGCGGACCCAGAGCAGCAAGGTGCGCGGTTTGATCCTCAGATGTTGGGCGGCTTCCGCAACCGTCAGCCATTCGGATTGAACATTGCTTGTCATTTTGAGCGTGTTAACGCGTTCGTCGAGGGTTCCGGTTGCGACTGAAAAAACCTCAGGCGTTGAATTCCACGGGCTGTGATCCGATAAGTAACGCGATCCCAGCCTTGCGCCCGTTCCAAGAGCCCCTGTCCACAGAGTCGAGATAAATAGCTGTAGACAGAACTCCGCTGCGAGTTCAGTTGTAGACATATCCGAATCTCATCCGGCGTCATAAATCTTGCATTCGCAGCGAATATCTCAAGCACTCTTCTTTTGTTCATGGTTTTCCGCTAGTGTGTAACGGTCTCCTATTTCGATAAAAACTAGCCGCTTCGCGTAATAGGCGTACAAAATAACCCGGCAGTAGACAGAAAGGGAGATTCCTAACCGTTCCGATGCGGTACAGAGTTTCAAAACGAGTTCTTCCGGTAACCGGATATCAAGCTTGGCGTCCAGGTCTCGTTCAACATCTCGTAGCGCAGAGAGCCTGTACTGACCGTCCAGTGAGTGCTCCAGGATCAAGCGCACTATGTTCGGAACAGACATCCTTGATTGGGCTGCGTTGCCACTAATTGCCCGTTCAAGGACTGCTGGTAAACGAAGCGATACGACTTTGGTCATCACTTGCTCCTCTGAAGCCTTGCAGACGAATCGACGACTCCAGACTGGGAACGAGATTCTTCGGTCTGTGCTGGCCCCCGTTCGCTGGTTTGAACTATCGTCGTAGCGGAGCCTTTAATCTGCTTTCTTAGGAGTTGCATGGAACGCGAGCCGTTGTAGAAGATACGAGCCGAGCAGAAGCCGCAATTGATAAAGGGCCGCTTGGTCCGGGTTACAAAAACGGTGACTTGATGCCCGCATACGGGGCAGGGGGCCGTCCCTAGCTCGGGCATCGCGGGTGTAAGCTCCAGCGGTGGCTTATCTTGGGTCGCATCCCCTGAACCTTTCGGTGCTAGGCTCTGGAAAATGCTCTTGGTTGCTTTATCCTTGTCGTCATTCATGTACGTTCAACCTTTGGGTCTCGATCATCTCGGCCTCGGCCTTTAGAGATCTAGAGAAGCTCAAAACACGAGGCCATTAGAGCATGGCTTTTTGAAAGCGGAGGTCGCGGCAGATCAGCCGAAATTTACACCTGTGGCAGATGGAGAAATTCTGGGAATGACTCACGGCACAAGCGCAAACAACGGTTTTGAATTCACAGACAAAGAATTGAGGTACCCGCTTGACGGGTTTTTCTAAAGAAGTGAAAAGTCAGGCTGCAAAGCGCCCAGAGAGCTTGAAAACTAGGGTCGCGGCATTGGAGAAGGAGGTAGCGGCACTGTGGGAAGTAGTGAACCGGCTGGACGGCGTTGGGCCGAGCTACCTCTATGCAGGAATTGAGGACGCCAAAGAGAAGCGGCCCGGTCCCGACAAGCGTATTGAGGATGCCGAATTGTTTCGCGGTCGTGACGGCCTTGTTCTTTGGCTGGAAGAGGTTTGGCCGGAATTAGTTCAACCCCTTCTCGCGGCTGCGAATTCACGCGAGGTAGCTGCGGTGCTTAGGAAAGCAGCCAGGCCCAAGGACTTGCAACCACCTTGGCAGACCCGGTTCTTGGCACATCCGGCTAAGCTGGGTGATTTCTTGCAAAGCGAGAAATTCAGGATTAAGCCCCCCAAGAAAACGGTCGCGGATGCCCTGAATCGTCCAGATAATGACGAAAGGCGAAGGCGGGCCGCGAATCGTCTGCCGACCCGTCAGATTGCAAATGCAATGGCGGGCGTTCCAAAGCTGAGTTGGCGCACATCAATGGACCGATGCTCGAACAATCCATGCCCATATCCCGTATCCCTCAATGCAAGTCGCCACTTTTGGGGAATGTACCGTATTCCTCCCGACTGATCCGCGTGCGAATGAAAAATCTCGACAAGCCATCGTAGGTACGTGACGTTAGGAGTTCCCCGCCAGCGTTGTTCTCGATACATTCGCGATCCGAGTTTTCCCCTTACCCTCGTCGCTGACCTCCGTAAGTCTTGTTACGAAAACCGAACAAACTACTGATAACGTGAATTTCCCCATGACACGTTGATACATTTTGGTTAAGTCACGGTTTGTATTGAGTTGCCTGCATAAAAGCTGACAACTGAACCTCTTTGGAGGTACTTATGGCCCTCGATGTGCTGAAGTGTTTGTCGCCCACTCTTCTTTCGCGGTTTGCGCGACTCAGAAGGCCCGCACGATATTGCGTTCTGTTCGTTCTGCTGACCTCCATACCACTGTTTTGCCAGCAACCTCAGAGTGATCCTCAGGCCGTTGCGCTCGCCGGCCAAGCAATCTCGGCGTTGTCAGGTGGAACCTCGATCTTCGACGTGACACTCACCGCCAATGTGACCACCATTGCAGGCTCGGAGACCCTGAGTGGCCAGGGAACCCTCCTTGCCAAGGGAGTCAGCGAGAGTCGCGTCGATCTGGTATTGAGCAATAGCAACCGAAGCGACATCCGTAATTCGGTCAATTCACCCCACGGCGCATGGATAGGACCCGACGGAGTCTCGCATCCATACGCTCCCCAGAATTGCTGGACGGATGCTACCTGGTTTTTCCCCGTGTTGAGTTCTTTGGCAATGGCTGATCCGAGCGTCGTGCTGTCCTACGCGGGGCTAGAAACGCGAGCAGGCAGGTCGGTTCAGCACCTTCGTTCGTATCGTTATGTGCCAGCCAAAAGTGCCTTCACGACAACCTTAATCGAACAACAGAGCACCGTGGATTATTACCTCGACGCCAACTCGTCGTTTCTCTTAGCGATGACGTTCAATGCATATTCGGACGATGACCAAGGTGTGAGCTTTCCGGTCGAAGTTGATTTCTCTAACTATCAAATCGTTAACGGTGCCCAGGTCCCCAGGCACATTCAGAAACTTCTGAATGGCGGCCTCGTTCTGGACATCGTGGTGACCGGTGTGGCGCTCAATTCTGGTCTGGCTGACCAATTGTTTGCGATTCAGTAGTGCAACGGGAGAATCACTATGAGCTGCGCTCCTCTGCGAAATACGTCTGTAATTGTCGTAGTGTTTTTGCTTATTGCAAGTGCCAGCGGGCAAGTGGCCACGGGAACGCCGCCATTTTCAAGCTCAGGAGGCGGCCCGTTTGACGTGATCGACCTTGCCAACCTGAACGTTCATGTCGAAATTCCGGTTGTGAATAAGGCTGGCAGAGGACTTCCGTTCAGCTATAACCTAAAGTACGATTCCTCCGTTTGGTATCCCACCGGAACGAGCGGCAACCAAACCTGGGCTCACGTCCTGAACTTTGGCTGGCCCGCACAGACGGAGATTGCGACCGGGAGCGTTACAATCGGCCGGATTTTTACTACGCCTTGCTACGATCCGGACTTTGGGACAATAACAATTACCCACACCATCTTTAATGCGTTTACCGACGCCTCTGGGCTAAGGCACCCATTTAACTTGGGGGTTGTCGACGATAGTTATTGTGGCGGAAGTACTACCGCGAACCAAGTCTCGACCGACGGATCAGGTTACACGCTCTACGCGGATGGGATAGCGCAAACGGCTTACGCCACTTCCCGTACGGGCTGGAGTGTCTATCCCCCGCAGGGAGGGCCAGGCCAGCTTACAGACACTAACGGCAACTTTATCAGCGTAAACAACGGCGTTTTCACCGATACGTTGGGCACGTCAGTCATGACCGTTACAGGAACAGGTTCCGCGACATCCCCGCTGAATTTCGCATACACGAATCCAGCCGGAACGTCATCTTCGGTAGTCGTGAACTACACGAACTTCAGCATAAAGACGAACTTCGGCTGCTCTGGGATTTCGGAGTACAGCGGCATCAACGTTCCTTTGGCTACCAGCATCGTGATGCCCGATCAGAGTGCGTACCTGATCACCTATGAGCAGACGCCGGGGTTCGGTGGCTACTACACGGGACGAATCGCATCCATCACTCTTCCGACTGGCGGGCAGGTGCAATTTCAGTACACGGGTGCGAACTATGGCATCGTTTGTGCGGACGGGAGTGCTGCTGGGCTGGTGCGCACGCTGAGCCCAGGAGGGCAATGGAATTACACTCGCACAGAGGTCTCGGGAGCGCAGTGGACAACCAAGGTTACTGACCCGGCGAGCAATGACACATTGATCAACTTTCAAGGACTCTACGAGACGAATCGGCAGTCCTTCCAGGGGGCAGCCGGTGGAACGCCGTTGCAGACGCTTGTCACCTGTTACAACGGCAATCTCACGAATTGCGATACGACCGCCGTCGCCCTCCCCATCACGAAAAGAGCGGTGATCCGCCAACTCCCAGGCGGCAAGCAGTCCGAAACGGTTGAGAACTATGACGGCACATATGGTCGCTTGATCGGGTTTGTGGAATACGATTTCGGCAACGGAGCACCCCCCGGCACAGAGACGCGAAGCACCCTAATCTCTTATGCCATGTTCCCCAATGGAATTTACGATCGACCGGCCCTAATAGAGGTTGAAGACTATACTGGCAGGGGCCTACAGGCAGCGACCTCTTACACCTACGATGAGGGCGCTCCCACTGGTACCACCGGGACGCCGCAGCACTCTGCGGTGTCGGGCCCCCGGGGCAATGTGACTACCATCAGCAGTTCCGTTACTTTTAGCACTTCTCTGACACGCCACTTCAGCTACTACGATACCGGCAACGTTAAAACCGCAACCGATGTCAACGGCGCCGTGACCACGTACGTGTACGGCACGGGATCGTGCGGGAACTCATTCGCGACTGAGGCGGATTCGCCGATCTCGACCCTGAAGCGGTATGTGACCTGGGACTCCCCGGCATGCACTGGCGCAGTAGTGAAATCGGTTAAGGACGAGAGTGGCAACACTACCACCTACGACTACACTGATCCGAACTACTGGCGGGTCACCAAGATCAGCGATCCACTGGGCAATGCAACAACCATCAGTTATCCAAACGTAAACTCGGTGGAGAGTTCTCTTAGCTTCGGAGGGTCACTGGCAGATGTACGGACAACGGTGGACGGATTTGGCCATCCGATTTTGACTCAGCGACTGAATGCAGGAACAACTTACGATTCTGTGGAGTCCGACTATGACTCCCTTGGCCGAGTCTCGAAGAGTCTGCTTCCGTTCAGCGCAGGAGCCGGGTCACCTTGTTCCGGCACGTGCCCCGGAGTTTCCTACAGCTATGACCCACTCAGCCGCATGAGCGTGGTCTCAGACGCTGGGACCGGTGATGTTTCTTTGAACTATGCCCCTGGCAGTTCGTCGAACAACAATGACGTGCTCGTTGCTCTCGAACCAGCCCCATCCGGCGAGAACACCAAGAAACGCCAACTTGAGACTGATGGGCTGGGGCGGCTCAGTTCCGTCTGCGAACTCACCAGCGGATCGGGAAGCGGCGCTTGCTCGCAGTCCGTCGCACAAACCGGATACTTCACGCAGTACGCCTACGATTCGCTGGGGAATTTAGTCGGAGTTAACCAAAACGCCCAGTCCACCTATCCCCAGGGGAGGACGTTTACCTACGACATGTTGCGACGGATGACTTCGGAAACGAACCCCGAGACGGGTACAATAAACTATACCTACGATTCGGCGTCGGGATGCACCGGCACTTACAATGGCGATCTCGTGAAACGGACAGACGCCCAGGGGAACACGACCTGTTACGCTTACGACTCGCTGCACCGGGTCACCAGCATTGCCTATAGCGGCCCATATGGTACCAGCACACCAACCAAGACCTTCGTTTACGACTCCGCGACTGTGAACGGAGTTGCCATGTCGAACGTGAAAGGACGCCTGGCGGAGGCTTACACAGGTCCTTCGTCTCCGAAGACCACGGACCTCGGCTTCAGCTATAACGCGCGGGGCGAACTGGCGGACGTTTACCAGTCCACGCCGCACTCCAGCGGCTACTACCACGTCACGGCTTCGTACTGGCCGAATGGTGCTCTGAACAAGATTCAGAATCTGACCGGGCTGCCTATGATCACGTACGGCTTGGATGGGGAGGGGCGTCCAAAGACTGTCTCGGCGAGCAGCGGCACCAATCCCGTGAGCAACACGATTTACAATACGGCTAGCCAAGTAACGGAAGTGGATTTCGGCTCCCAGGACAAAGACACGTTCCAGTATGACGGAAGCACCGGGCGCATGACCCAATACAAGTTTTTTGTCGGTTCAAAGAATGTGCAGGGTACCCCGAATTGGAACGCGAACGGCACGCTCGGAAGCCTCACGATCACGGATGGTTTGAACTCCTCCGACGCGCAGACCTGCACCTACGGCTACGATGACCTGGCGCGAATTACCAGCGCCAGCTGCGGGTCAGTTTGGAGCCAAGCCTTCACATTTGACCCATTTGGCAACGTCAGCAAGAGTGGCAGCAGTTCGTTCCAGGCGGGCTACGTGTTAGCCAATGGAACGACGAATAACCGCATTCAATCTCTGCCCGGCGTGTTGCCGACTTACGATTCGAACGGCAATCTAACGAGCGATGGAACCCACACGTCGAGCTGGGACGCCGAGGGCAACCCCGTGCAGCTCGATACCAGTGCTATCACCTACGATGCCTTGGGCAGAATGGTGGAGTTTGGCAGCAGCCACACGGCGGTTGTGTATTCACCGACGGGCGGTAGGCTGGGGTTGATGTCGGGGCAGTCGCTGAGCAAAGCTTTTGTCCCGCTCCCAGGCGGGGCCACGGTGGTGTACACAGCTTCGGGAATCGCGTATTACCGACATCCAGACTGGCTGGGCAGTTCGCGAGTGGCATCGACGCCGAGCCAGACCAAGTACTACGACGTGGCCTACGCCCCCTACGGAGAAGGCTATGCGGGGTCGGGCACGACGGACTTGTCCTTCACGGGCCAGAATCAGGACGCCGATTCGGGTTTCGATGATTTCATGTTCAGGAAATACAACCCGGTTCATGGGCGATGGATTTCGCCCGATCCGGCGGGGATGGCGGCGGTTGATCCGACCAATCCGCAGAGCTGGAACCGTTACACTTACGTCCTTAACAGTCCCGCGAACTACATTGATCCGCTGGGCCTTCTTATAATGTGCGAGTACGGGGTCAAGTACTACAACAAAGACTGGACCGTAGGAGAGTGCAACGATGAGCCCTTCGATTTCAGCAACGGCTTCAGCTATGGCCTTGTCAATACGGGAGGGGGCGGTGGGGGCGGTGGCGGTGCCGCACAACCGCAAAAACCTACTACGGCTCATTGCGCAGGCCAAGCGCTAGCGGCGAAAGGATTTTCCATTTTCCTTGACGCTGTTGGGAGTATTCCGGCAGTTGGCAACTTGTTTTCGGGGAGCGCTGCGACAATTCGAGGCATTAACGGCTTTGTTGACATGGGTGGTGCAGTTTTGGGAGCTGGTAATGCTTTGTTAGATCCTGATCCTGTTGGAGAAACTTCCGCAGGCACAACCGTCGTCCTTGCAGTTACAGATTTAGCTCTAGGGGGCACTAAGGCCATCCCTATCGTAGGCAACCTAGTTTCTGCTGGCACAGGAATATATGACATTTATGGTGCGGTTAAGACCTATCAACAATGCAAGGCGGGAAAATGATCATTGGAGGAGAGAGCATGTCTGACTACGATCCCCTCAAGGCAAAGCAACCTACAGACTATACAGGCCTCAAGATTGCGGCCATTTTGGCACCTGTGTTTCTGGTGTTTCTTTGCTTAGGTAAGGCAGATATGGGATTGACAGTTTTCATCGTCCTGGGAGTGACGCTGGTTGCCATCAAAATCCGCTGGAATTTGAGGAAACATATCTGGTTCTGGGCGATTATCGTTTTCATGTTAGCCCTCCATGTCCCATTGTTTCTTATCGTTCGATGGCCGCAAGGGAAACTCCCCACGATTTTCTATACGATGCCACTCGGAATCGTGGATTTTCTGATCATCTCGGGAGCTTTGGGGTTCGCAGAAAGACTTCTCTCGAAAGATTCTTCTCCTAATAAATGATGACGCCCGCAAACAACGACCCGACTGCACCAGTGCTGGTTTATCAGAGTTCCAGCCGGGGATGGAACCCGGTCAATTCCGAGGAGGGCGAGGCCGAAGGAAATGGATGGGTAGTTTTGATATCGGGAGCCGTAAATTGGGCTGGATGCATGGCGGGAGACTCTTCTTGGGCATTGATCGAAAGCGTTAGGACCGAGACATGCGATTTGTTAGTCACCAGCAGGACCCACCAAGACTTCGCACTCGTGGCCCACAGGACAGTTTGCTGTCGAAGGACTGGAGGGCAAGAGGGGCAACGCAGCGAATTGGCGCCACTGTCTTTGCGACGGTCCTGCTCTTTGGTTCTGTCGCCTTAGTTGCAGCGTGTGTTTTACTGCGAATTCAAGTCTCGGAAGCGGTGGGCGGCATTTCGGGTCAGGTATTGGGATCTGCGATTGCGCTGTTCCCGTTCTTGATCGCGTGTGTCTTAACTTTCCTCGCAATCAGACTGATCAAGGGCATCAGCAGATCTTTTCGCAGATGAAGGGCAATTTCAGGAGCCTGGGTTGGGGACTAGTGAAACTTGGAGTGGAATTGTTCATTTCCACTTATGGTGCGACTCTAGTAGCGGCGGAGTCGATGTATTTGTTTTATCCACTAGTACGTCCGTTTGCGATGGATCCATCATTTCACCAGTTCAACCACGTTCTTTCAGTACCATATTTTCCAATTCAGATCGCCTGCGGTCTCACTATAGGCTATCTCGGCCGACGCCGGTTCGGCACCCGATTCTCCTTTTGTTTATGGGTTGTTCCACTTTTCAACCTGACATGGCATTTTCTTGCGTTTGAGCCGGGAGTATTCGCGGATCGGTGGCTTTCTCGGTTGGACCACTTTGTTGGTTCGGCATGTCGGCGACCGTGCTCCGACCAATTGGTCTACACCGCGCCGTTATACGCATCTATCGCATATGGGTTGGGCGCATTTGCGAAGAAGAGGCTTGAGGCTACTAACAAGGATCGGGCCGACGAGGGCGAGAGTGGACGGCAGGCTAAGTGAATACTTCAAATGGGCTAGTTAGATAACCGTGCCATTAGATCTAGTAGAAATGCGGCGACTTGCTGACCTGCCCCTTTTGGTACGGCCGTGAAGCTGCAATCCGTTTGCAATCCGTTAGTCGGCTTACCACTGATTTTCAGGTACTTTGTTGCCATCCGTGGCCCTGCATGCTGTTGAATTTACGTTCGTAGGCGGATTCGAATCCCTCCCTCTCCGCCAGATCCCACGAAGAAAAGCACTTGCAGAAGCTCTTACCGTTCACTGCAACATCCGCCGAGCTTCAGAAACACCATTTTGGAGGACAACTGGAGAACATTTCCGAAGTTCCTCGGAGTAGTTTTTCATTGCGGCCCTCAATCTCGGACTTCGCTGTCTTGATATAACACCCGTGCGTCACCGAGACGTGACTGTGCCGCCTGATGGGCTGAATGACCGAGTCATCGACTCCCAAGCGGTTGAGGTTTGAGGCAAGGGCCAAATCGCACTTCTCATCCGACTTGCCAGATCGTATCCAATACAGTGCCATCGACCCACTTGACGACTGCGCAGGGACGGTCGCCCAGTTTCGGACGGGCGGGCTCTCCGCAGATGTTTTCCACTTCTTTTTTTATATCCTGGAGCGGCCGGATGGGCAGCTTCGTGCCTTTTACGGCGTCGAGCAGGTCCTGGCGTTTGGGATTGATGGCAATTCCGCGTTCGGTCACGATGACGTCGATTATTTCTCCCGGACCGGTCAGCGTAGTGACTTCATCGACGATCACCGGAATACGATCGCGGAAAGACGGCACAGCCAGAATCGAGCATCCGGAGAAAAGGCAATTCTGCCAGCCCCCGATGCCGTGGAGCAAGCGGCCATCGGAGTGGGTGACAACGTTGGCGTTGAAGTTTACGTCAACTTCGGTGGCACCGAGAACGACCGCGTCGACCAGCGAGGCGAAGTTCCCTTTGCCGTGATAGTTATAGGAGGTGAACGGCGACGTGGCGACGTGACGTGGATCGTCCGCCATCGACTTGACGCCTTCGAGATCGAAGGTCTGGCCGTCGAGGATGTAATCGGTAAGCCCTTCCTGAAGAAGTTCGACCAGGACTTTGGTGGAGCCGCCACGCACGAAGCGGGCTTTGACCCCGTCTTCTTTCATCATTTGTTTCAGGTACTGGACGAAGGCCAAGGCGATGCCTCCGGCTCCGGCCTGAAAGGAAAAACCGTTCCTCATGATCCCGGCGGCGCGCAGAAATTGTGCTACCAGTTCCGCGATGCGTAGGCGGTCGGGGGAACGGGTGATCTGGGTTGTGCCGGAAACAATCTTCGCAGGATCTCCGATAGATTCGATTTCTACTACGTGATCGACGTTATTGCCCTGGATCTGCCAGGGAACGCAGGGGAACGGCATGAGGTTGTCCGTGACGACGATGACGTTGTCGGCGTAGGTGGAATCGACGAAGGCGAAGCCCAATGATCCGCAGGCGGATTTGCCGTGGGAGCCGTCGGCGTTGCCGAAGGAGTCGGCGGTGGGAGCGGCGATGACGGCGATGTCGATGTGAATTTCTCCGTCTTGAATCGCCTGGTAGCGGCCACCGTGGGAGCGCAGGACACCCATGCCGCGCATCTTGCCCTGAGTGCAGTAGTCACCGAGGGGGCCGTTCATCGAGCCTTCGATGTGATGTATGACGCCTTTCTCCATCAGCTCGATTGCGCCTTTTTGTGACGGGAATGACGCACTGGGAAACCAGAGCAGATCTTTGACGCCGATCTTGGCGGCGGCCTCCAGGGCCATGAGCGCGACTTTATCGCCATCGCGCAGATGATGGTGGTTGGAGATGACCATGCCGTCGCGGAGTCCACACTTGCGGAGTGCGGTTTCGAGATCAGGGACGCGTTTGTCGCCGTTGTCGGGATAGTCCTTATTGGAGCGAATGGACGGTCCGGATTTGTGGCCGCTAGGCTGGAATTTTCCCACGCCTAGAAATGGAATCTGCGGCTTGCCGTTGACCACGGTGGGGACCGGACGTCCGGCGGCGTTGTGCGCTAGTTCGGGGCGCTGGCTCACGGAGTCACTCCCATCGCGCGAGCGCGCTCGACCAGTTTTAGCGCCCGCTGCACTACGGGGGGATCGATCATCTTGGAGCCCAGACTGACGACGGCCAGTCCTTTCTTCTCCGCTTCCTCAAAAGCCGCAACAATCTTTTGCGCTTTTTCAATTTCGGTCAGCTTAGGCGCAAACGATTCGTGGACAACGCGAATTTGTCCGGGATGAATGCAGCCCATGCCTTCGAATCCCATGGCGCGGGAAGATTCGCCCCAATGTTTCAGGCCGTCCATGTCGCCAACGTCGGAGAAGACCGAGTCAATGGCTTGCACTCCGGCGGCACGCGCTGCATTCACGACACGCGATCGCGCGTACTGCGATTCGCGGCCTTCAGACGTTCTCGCTACACCAAGGTCGGCGGTGTAGTCTTCGAGTCCAATGGTGAGCGCGGCTACATTTTCGCTGGCGGTCGCGATGGGAAATGCGTTTTCAATTCCGAGCGCGGATTCCAGAATCGGCATAATCCAGATCGGACGAATGATGCCGTGCCGCAATTTGAGCTCGCCGATCATGCGATCCACTTCCGCGACCTGTTGCGGGTCTTCGACCTTGGGCATGAGGATGAGGTCCGGACTCTCGGGGATAATGTCGGCGAGATCTTCGAGTCCCAGCGGCAACTGGTTAATGCGGACCATGCGCTCGCAGGCACCGAAATCGACAGCGCGCAACGTATTGCGGACGAGGACGCGAGCGGCGTCCTTTTCGTCGCGATGGACGGAATCTTCCAGGTCGAGGATGATGGCGTCGGGTCCATGCAAGGCCGCGTTGACGTAGTACCGGGGCTCGGAGCCGGGCAGATAGAGACGCGAGCGGCGCAGGCGATCTTTTTCTGAAGCCGGGGACAGTGGATGCTGCGCCGGCAGCGACTTCCTGCCCAAGGCAGAGCCGGCGCGGCGGACGGCCGATTCGAGGCGGGCGGCAATCACGAAAGGCAGCGCGCCTTCATCGTGAATGGAAATACGGGCGTGCTTGATGCCGAGTTCGTCGAGCACGGCGCGCGTCTGCTCCAGAATTGCGTTGCCGTAATAGGGAGCGACCCGCGATTCCAGGCCGATTTCCACCCCTCCGCTGTCGCGCAGTTCAAAAGCGACGTGGACGTCGGAGCGCACTTCCTTGCCCCAATGGCCGGATTGGGTAATGCGCGGGGTTTCTTGGGCGGTCATCGGATTTCTTTACCACGGAGAGCTCCGAAGTCGCGGGGGAAATCAGCCCCTCTGACGCCGGTACCTAGTCGTTCTTCAATTTTTTCAAAATTGCGTCGGTCATCTGGACAGTTGAAGCTGCGCCCTGACTGATGGCTTTCGAACCGCCCGTCAGACGCATCATATCGTAGGTTCGGACTTTGCCCTCTTTCACTACTTCGGCAATCGCGCGGCGGATGCGATTGGCTTTCTGATCTTCGTGGATGTGATCGAGCATCATCGCGGCCGAGAGAATCATGGCAATCGGATTCACGATGGCCGGATTCAGCTCCGCATACTTGGGCGCGGAGCCGTGCGTGGGCTCGAACACGGCGACGTCGTCTCCGATGTTGCCGGAGGCCGCGAAGCCAAGGCCACCGACAAGTCCGGCGAAAGCGTCGGACAGAATGTCGCCGAAGAGGTTCGAGGCTACGATCACGTTGTACTCCTCGGGATTCTTATTCAGCCACATCAGTTGCGCGTCGATGTTGGTGGACCAGAGAGCAATTCCGAGATACTTTGCGGCTACTTCCCTGGCAACTTCTTCCATCATGCCGGAGGTTTCCCGGACAACGTTAGGCTTCTCGCAGATAGTTACGCCTTTGAAGCCGCGCTTCTTCGCGTACTCGAAAGCGACAGCGATGATGCGCTCGGCGGCGCGGCGAGTGATAATCCGGCAACTGACCGCCAGTTCGGGGCCGGGGACGTTGCCGAACGCCTTGAATCTTGGATGGCTGTTGAGGGCGGCGCGGACATTGTCGGGAGGGTTGGTCCACTCGACTCCGGCATACATGCCTTCGGTGCCCTGGCGGAAGACCGTTGTGTCGATGAGGGGCTCGTCGAAGCCGCCGTCAGTTCGTTTGCGGATGTAGTTCAACGGGTTACCGGTGAAGCCGACGCACGGGCGCATGCAGATATCGAGATTGAACTTCTGCCGCATGGTGACGATCGGCGAGTAATAGACGTAGCCTTTGCCTTGGAGTTCGTGCTTCAGTTCGGCTTGGGCAGCTTTGTTGGGCTTGGAGGTGATCGCGCCGAAGAGGCCGAGTTTGTGTTTGGTGAGAAGTTCGATAGTGCGGTCGGGGAGGGCGTTCCCGTGGGCGCACCAGGAGTCCCACCCGATGTCAGCGTGAATATATTCGGCGTCGAAGCCAACGGCCTCGAGCACTCGGAGGGATTCGGGCAGGACCTGGTTGCCGATGCCGTCTCCGGGCATAGTGATAACGGTGTGTTTGGGCATGAGTGCTCCTTACGATCAATAGCTTGAACCGCAGAGTGCGCTGAGGCCGCAGAGGGAAAGCAGTCCCTTCGCTTCGCTCAGAATGACAGTTTCTATTAAAAGGTCAGCTCTTGTTGCGCGGCTGACTAAACGGCCAGCCGCTTCGCCACTAAATTTTCCACTCCGCCCGCAATAACCAGCGACTGCGGAACGCTGCCTAACGATGGGAATGTAAATTGTTCGCCGCGCCATGTGATGGTGCTGGCGGTGAAATCAATATCGACTTCGTCGCCTGGAATGATGGTCTTCTCTTTGGCGGCAATTTCTTGGTTGAATTGTTCGCGCACGCGGGCAACGAACTCCGGAACTTCGATGCACAGGAATCCGTTGTTGAACGCATTGCGCAGATAGGTTTGCGAAAAACTGGCCGCGATCACCAGCGGAATATTTTTGGCCTTCAGACAAGTCACGGCTTGCTCGCGGCTGGATCCGGTGCCGAAGTTGAATTGGCTTACGATTACGTCTCCGGCCTGGGTGCGGGCGGCGAATTGGGGATCGTAATTCTCCATGATGACTTTGGCCATCATTTCGGGTGTCATGTCGTCACGGTAGGTGTAATCCTTGCCGTAAATGGCATCGGTGTTGACGTTGTCCTGCGGCATGAAGACCATGCGGCCGTTGACGCACCGGGGAAAGCCTGGGAGGATTTCTACTTTTTCCGAGCCGCTGGATTTGGCGGCCAGTTCGGTGTAATTGCGCTCCGGCGCGCTAGCAGCAAATTCATGCGGGCCACGAATGTATCCAGCCACTGCGGATGCAGCGACTACTTCGGGGCTCGCGAGATAACACCTGGCGTCGCGGGATCCCATGCGGCCTTTGAAATTTCGATTGGTGGCGGAGATACCTACTTCTCCGGGATCGAGAAGGCCGATGCCCAGGCCGATGCAAGGGCCGCATCCGGAGGGGAGCGGGGTGGCGCCGGCGTCGAGTAGAGTTTGCCAGGTGCCGCACTTTTCGGATTCTTCCTGGACCCATTGGCTGGCGGCGGAAAGATAGAACTTCACTCCGGCAGCGATTTTCTTACCTTTCAAAACTCTGGCGGCAGCCTCCAGATCTTCCACGCGCGAGTTCACACAGGAGATCAGATAGGCTTTCTGAATCGCGACCTTGTTCTTCTCCATCGCGGCGAGGGACTGCATCGCCTGGACGGTGTCGGGACCGGAGACATGGGGTGTGATCTGCGATAGATCGAGGACGATGCGAGCGGCGTAGTTGGCGTCGGCATCGGGAGCGGGTGGGTTCTTTTCCCAGTCTGCGATGCCGGCGCTTTCAATGCGTTCGATGCCTAACGGTTTTAGACGTTCCTGGACTCTGCGCAGGTAGTGCGTGGTGACGGCGTCAGTGGGGAACCATCCGACGAGCGGGCCCCACTCGGTGGTCATGTTGGAGATGGAGAAGCGCTCGTCCATCGTTAGCGAGGCTACGCCGGGACCGGTGAATTCCACAGCGGCGTTCAGACACTCGTCGTGGTTGTAAAGGCCGCAGAGGGTGATGATTACGTCTTTGCCGGTGACGCCTTCGGGGAGCGCTCCTTCGAGAACTACCTGAATCGTGCGGGGGATTTGCCACCAGAATTCTCCGGTGGCCCAGACCGCTGCGGCGTCGGTGCGGACGATGGGAGTTCCTACTGCGCCTAGCGCGCCGTACATATTGGAGTGAGAATCGGAGGCTACAACGAATGATCCGGGGACCACGTAGCCTCGCTCCACCATGATCTGGTGTCCGATGCCGGAGCCGGCCGGGTAGAAGTCTACTCCGTGCTCTTTGGCAAAGGCCTCAATGGCGCGGTATTTTTTCTGGTTCGATTCGTCCTGGTTCTGAATGTCATGATCAAGGGCGAAGACCAGTTGCTGTGAATCCTTGATCTTTTTGGCGCCGATGCCTTTGAATTTCGACATCACGGCGGAAGTGTTGTCGTGAGTCATGCATCGGTGCGGACGAATGGAGAGGAAGTCTCCGGCGCGCAGGGGGCGCTGCGGGCCTTCGGCCATGTGGGTCTGCGCGATTTTTTCCGTGATGGTCTGGCCCATGCTCTCAGCCCTTCGGGTTTCGTTGGAATCCTATACTGGTGATTCCTTGTTCAGTGTTTCCTGCTGCTCTTCTTTTTTGCCGGTTTCTTTGTGCTGAATTTCTTGGACTTCACATCCGCTTTCATCAGGGCCATCAGCTTCGAGACGGAGCTGATTTTTTCGAGATTCCAGATTGCGTCCACGAGCTTCTTCTGGGCGCTCTTGGAGAGCACTCCTTCCGCCAGAGCCGAGAATTTCTCTTCGATTTCGGCGTCGCTTAGGGGGTTGCGGGGATCGCCTTTAGGATAGTCCAGTTGCTTCGAGAAACTTCGGCCGTCGCTGGTCGTGATGTTCACGATTACTCTCTGCAACGCGGGGAAAACTTTTTCGATCTCGGGATCGGCTACAACCTCCACTTTCTTCAACTGGGCACGAATGACAGGGTCCATGATTTTTTTCATCTCAAACTGCGCGGGTGTCACCTGACGGTCGGCTAATGCGGCTGCGATTACGTAAGGCAGCGAGTGATCTGCGGTTTCCTTGGTGCGGGGATCGTACTTGCTGGGGTCGGAGAGGATGTCGGCAGCGCGGGCCAAGGAGCGGATCTGGATTTTGTCGACTTGCTCGGGATGGAGGTCGTTGGTTTTTACGAGATCTAACACGGCGGAGATAGGCGCGTGGGTTAGGGCTTCGGTGGGGAAGAATTTCATCCCGCATTGGGTGATGCGCCAGGATTCGCCGAGGCCGTCGGTCAGCAGGTTTAGTTTCCATTCTGGGCCGTAACAGTGAGCTAAGCCTTCTTTGCCGTCGATTACGTGTTCGGGACCGCTGTAGCCTTTTTCAGCGAGCAATGCGGCCAGGACGCCGCTTTGGGTGGCCATGGGATCGACGGTGTTTTTCATCATGGTGAGCTTGCCGGCGGTTACTGCACCCATAGTGCAGTGCCTGGAGGCTGAGATGCCGATGGCGTGCTGGATTTGTTCCCACGGTAATCGCAGAGCGCGTGCGGCGACGAGGGGAGACACAAATGCGGTCAGGGTCGCATGATGCCATCCGCGCTCACGGATGCCGGGAAAGGCGGCCTCGCAGAAGCGCATTTCGAATTCGTGGCCCAGGACGCAGCCTACGATCAGTTCCTTGCCGTCGCTCTTGGCGCGCTCACAGCAGGCCATGGCGGCGGGGAAGATATCCGAGGGGTGCGAGGGGTCTTGCTTCCAGTAGATGTCGTTGTAGTCCATGCAGCGGATCATCAGAGCGTTGGCCAGGGATGCGGATGCGGCATCGAGCTTTTGGCCAGTACCGATGACTGTGGCGGGCCCGCGGCCGGCGATTTCTTTCAGGACTTCGAGAGCGATGACTACGTCGTGCTGCTGGTATCCGCCTAGCGCGCAGCCTACGGAGTCGAGCAGGAAGCGTTTCGCCTGATAGACGGCCTCTGCTGAGAGTTGCCTGTATTCCAGGCTCGCGGCCCAGCGGGACATTCTTGCGGTGATGGTTTCGTTGGCGGGTTGTTGCCCAGTGGACACTGGATTCTCCTTGGATTGTTGCGTGAGAAGAACGCCCCCGAAGAACTGTCATCCCGAGCGAAGCGAGGGATCTGTAGTGTCGCGGCGCGGCTGCAGATCCCTCGCTTCGCTCGGGATGACAGTTCTAAAGGTATACGCGGTTCATACTTCACTCTTCATTTCACTTTCACATTCTTCGGATTCTTGAATGGCAGAAATGCCATGAAATCTGCGTGGTGCACGATGAACGCTTCCGTCGTGCGCTTCACCAGGTCGCCTTCGGCGGCGTGGGCCGCGATGATGTGGCAGACTTCGTCGGGGACGCCGCACTCCATTGCCAACGCTACTCCGGTAAAGGGATGACGGAGAGCTTCACCGCGTTCGCTCCGGCGGCTCTTGCCATCCGGACCTAGTTCGTATTCGAGCAGTTTTCCTACGTCGGCAAGGATCGCTCCCGCGATCACTACGTCGGCGTCGATTGGCAGTGCTCGTTCCATGAAAGCAGTCATGGCTTTGGCGCTGTCGCGGGCGATGTGGACTACGCATCGCTTGTGTTCCATGAAGGTGATGGGACAGTTGGGAACCAGTAGCGTGAACGGGATTTGATTCAGATCGCCGGGCTGCAGCGGGCTGCGTTCCAGAGCTTTGATCCAGGTTTGAGTGACCTGTTCGCGCAGTTGGGGGTTGGCAATCCATTCGATTTCCGGCCAGAGACGCTCGACGGCTTCGCGCATGCGGTACCTCAGCGGTGACGGGACTTCATAGACTAACGGAGTCGGTACGCGGGCGTCGAGGGGTCGTTGAGTCGTGCAATCGCGTGACCCGCGTCTTCTCACCCTCTGCAATCTCTTGCGCACTCACTTGTGCAGAGGGCGTTGGATGGCGACTGTCACACAGACAAATCCCTCTAAATTAAGGTACATTAAGCTACAGATTCAAAAGAGATTGGCCCTCAGACTGCGCCGGAACAAGGAAGAAACGGGACAGCCCGGTTGGTCCGGCGAGCGAATCGGGCAACCATCTTGGTAGCCGGTAGCCTCACAGAAAAGACCTCGATCATGATGAAAAAACTAGCATTTGTAACGGCACTCTTGAGTCTGGCCTTGCTTGGCGGATGCGCAAAAGGCGGCAGCGGACCGTGCGCGGTGAACTGCCCTGCCATCGTTGTTGAACCGGATGTCATTAGCAAGGTGGGTTTGAATGTCTCGGTACCGCTGACGCTGACGTTTAAGAATACGCCCATGACACCGGTGAATTGGGCTATTCAACCATCCTCTTGCGGCAGCGCGTGCGGGACACTGACCAACGTAACAACCAGTACCGCGACCTATGTGGGGCCATCGTCGGTTCCTTCGAACCCGGATTTCACCATTGTGGCTTCGTCGCAAACTGGCGGCCTGTCAGGTTCGCTTCCGCTTACGATCATTCCGGTTACCACTAACGTCGGCCCAGTCTCCGCCAACGTAGGCATCGGGCTCACCCAGCAATATGGGGCAGCGGCTGAACCGGGCCAGGCCCCGCAGACTTTTACCTGGAGTTGCTTGGCGAACGGCTTTCCGTGCGCTAACTTCTCGCAGGATCCGAATGTGTCCAGTTTGGCCTACTACAGGCCGACCGCGGGTGAGGAATGCAGCAGCAGCGGTTGCGTCACAATTTCGGCGAGCGCAACGATCGATCCCACCGGATGTTCCGTCGATTCGAAGAACTTCCCTTGCCCGCCGTCGCTGACGACGGCTGTGAGTTCGCGCGTCCCCGCTGGCATCTATGCGTTTCAGTTCTCCGGGTATGACAAGAACGGCAAAGCGATCGTCCTCGCCGGAACGTTTACGGTAGCTTCGGGCGGCGCGATCTCGGGCTTTGAGGATGAGACCGCCTGGAATGGCAGCAAGTTCACGACTACGGCACGAGCGTTTTCGGGGGGCTCGTATACCCCGATCAACGGCGGCAACCCAATTTCGAATAACTCGGGCACGCTCGACCTAAACACAGGAGCTTTTCCGAGCACGTATGGAGTGGTGCTCAGCGCCGCCGGCGATGTTCAAATGATTGCATCGGACGGAGCGGGCGACAGCGGTTCCGGCATTGCAGAGCCGTCGGCAACCAATAAATTCAATAAGGGATCGAGCGCCACCTTCGCCTTCGGTTTCGCGGGCATTGACGCGGGCAATAATCGTGTCGGCTACGTTGGCTTGCTGCCAACCGACGGCGTCTCAGCTGTTACGGGTGGTTTGATCGACGTGAACGACAACGGCAGCGCCAGCAACAGCGTGTGCGCTGCGAGTTCGGGCCCTCTGGCTACCCCGCCATGCCCCGTCGCCGGCAGCTACGTTGCAGACGGGACCGTCAGCAATCTGTGGCATATGACGCTGACGTCGCCGATAGCCATGACCTTCGACTTTTTCGTGGCCAACGGCAGCGAAAACAGCAACGGCAACAATCCATTGAACTTGTATGCCATCTCCACTGACAGCAATCCGCCGGTAGTGGGGACGATGACATATCAGAATCCTAAGATAACCACCTACAACAACGCCGCGTTCTCCGGTGTTTCGGTGTCCGCTCTGACGGGCGCGAACGGCAATGTTGCGCTGATCCTCACCACTACGTTGGGCGACGACATGAGCTCGGGTGTGTCCGGCGCTTGTCAGGCGATGGGGTCGGGAAACCTCGAGGGCAATTTCGATCAGAACAACCCCAGTTTAGGTTCGAACAACATCATTTCGGTGTCGTCGTTCCCGTCTGTCGCCCAATCACCCAATCCCTACACATACGTCTCAACCAGCGGTACTGGCCGATACCTCTTCTGCATGCTGGGCAACCCCGGCGCGAGTCCGATCGTACTGCCGATTCCGTTTGTCATGTATGCGAGCGGAGCGAACCGCGGATTCCTGCTCGATCAATCGAGTTCCGCGGTGATGACGGGAACGATGAACGCGCAGGCGGCCTCCGCCTTTTTTTCCAACCCCGCGGCGGTCGGGACGTACTCGGTGGCGACGAACACTAACAGCGCGGCAACGTGTTCACTGCTGCCCGCGTGCTATGCGACGATGAACTTAGTGGTGGCCGCACCGACTGTGGTCGTGCCCATGCAGCCCGTCCTGGCTTCTAATGTGACCGGCACGGAGAATCCGACTAACGTCTCCGTGAGCTATATCTTTAACATGGGGGTCTCTGGCTACGGAACAATCGGCCCCCTAGCTCCAGCGACGACCCCTCCCAACTATGTTATCTATGGAGTAACTGGGACCGATTTTTTCATGATTGATGTAGACGCCGGCGTGTCCAGCCCCATCCTTTACATGGCGCAGTAGAAATCGCTTATTGTCCGCGGATCACTGTCTTCGCTGTTGCCAGATTGTCGAAGCGATCATAAGCACGCACGACCACAACGTGATCGCCAGAACTCGCGGCCACAATCGAAGGCGGCGGGGCTTGCGGCTGCGGCACGGCCACGTGAAAGTCGTAGTCTTCCGTCTTCGAATCTGACAACTGACCCACCGGCTCAACGAACTGCCAGTCGCCGCCATCGAGCGAATACTCCGCGCGCTTGATATTTGAGAACGAATCGATGGCGCGGAAGCGCACGTGAATCTGCTTTCCGTCGAGTGCCGCGCTCAGGTTCTCAATTACTGGCGCGGTGTTATCGACTTCAAAGCGCGCCGAGACCTTCTGGGCATACAGCGCTTCTCCAGGCGAATGGGAAGGCGCGTCGCTGGCGACGACCATCATCGTGTAGCCGCCATCGGGCAGAAGGTTCGAATCGAACGAGTAGTAGCGGTCGGAGACGCTGTCTTTCAGCAGCAGCCAGCGCGATTCGCCGTCGCCACGGTAGTAGATAGAAAAAACGAGCTGATCGTCGTTGTCGTCGTGTGCCGTCCAGTGGACGCCGATGGAATCGCGGTCGCGCACGGGCTGCGGGGGCGGCAGTTCCATGTGCGGCGAAATCGAAGAGGCGAGATCGGTGCTGATCACATGTGCAATGGCGGGATAGCGGTAGCCGGGCTGCACCGTGACGTCGTCAATTTCGGGCGCGACGTTTTTCGGCAGATAGTAGAGGATGACGTTATCGACTCGTGGCGCAGAAGTTCCCGCGTGGAGCACGGACTTCCACTGCACAAAGCGCGCCGGCGGAATTTTCATTTCCGCATTTGCCGGGACCGGAGTCCACGCGCTCCAGTTGCGGTCGGGATTGTCGACGTTGCCGCTGCGGGCGAAGAGTTCGACGTTGCCAGAGCTGCGCACCGCGGCTCGTCCCCAGCGCGAAAAAACGTGAGCATCGAAGACATCGCTCTCGTAAGAGCCTTCCGACTCAGTCGAGGGGCCGAGCAGAAAAATCTTGCCCAGGTTGCTGCTGGACGCGTAAAGTTTTCCGCCGGGCGCGGCGGCGAAGGACGTGATCTGGCTCGCGCTGGCGCGGACGAGATCGGTAAAATCGCCGGCGCCGTTGATGGCGAAAATGTGGCCGCGATTGCCAGTGCCGGCGAGGAGGCGCCCTTGCTGATCGAAACCGAGCGCGTAGACGAGATCTTCGCGCGAACTCCAAAGCTGCTCGGGCGCGCCGTCGGGCGCGATGCGATAAATCTCCGAACCGCCGGTTGCGCCCTTCGCGGGTGACGGAAAGGACGGCGGCGCAGCACTGGGCGCGGCTCCGAGGCTGATCGTCGCGCCGCCCAGTGGCCCGCTCTGCGGGGCAATGCTTGAAATATTCAGCGTATTGTCTGAAGCACCGGTGCGTTTCTCTCCGGCGCCGGCGGCATAAATGTTTCCGGAGGCGTCGATGGCGAGCGCGGTAATTTCTTTCTTCGGAGCGCTGTAAAGAACGAAGGCCTCACCGCTTGGCGATATGCGATAGATCAGGCCGCTGCCGTCCGATCCGGCAATCAGATTTCCCTTTGGATCGAGCGCCAGCACGCGAATGTGAACTTCGTCACTCTTGAAAAAGAGTGAATGCTTGCCATGGTCGCTGACTTTGAAGATCTCGCCTTGATCACCGGTCGCGACGTAAAGATCGCCGGCGCTATCGAGCGCGAGGTCCCAGATGTATTTTGCGCCGGGATCGAAATAGATCGAGGCGCTCCAGGAACTGGTGGTTGCACCCTTGCGCGACTCATTTGCGCCGCCCGCCTTTGCTGCCGAGGCATTCGCCATTGCGAGCCGGTAAACTTTGCCGTCGGGCGCGGTTGCCGCATAGACGATGCCGTTTTTCGCTGCCACCAATGCCTGCACCTGCAACTCCTGCGGCTCGAAAATGGTCGTGGTCTTCCCGTCGGGCGTTATGCGATAGACGCGTGCGGGCGAGCCGGCGGCTGCGTAGATATTGCCGGCCGAATCCGAGGTGATGGACCAGATGTAGGTCGAAGGAGTAGTCGCAACCGCCTTGAACGCCGGAGCAAGTTCCAGTCCTCCCTCGCTGCGGAAAGCGATGCCGTTGGCCGTGCCCTTGATCAGATCATCGAATTTCGATTGTTCCCATGTGCGCGTGCCTTCGGCGAAGGCGAAGGCGGAAAACGCTAAAGCGGAAAGAGTAAGTGTGAATGCTATCGCGAGCGTTTTACGAGCCAAGATTTTTACCTCGGTGCAAACAACAGAATTCGTCCCTAATAAAAAATACACTGAATTGTCATCCCGAGCGCTGCGAGGGGCCTGCACATTTGTCGCACACGGCAGATTTCTCTCTTACGACAGGGCTCAGGGTCGGAATGACAATTCTCAATGTGATTCCGCAAGGCAGTCAGTGATGGCGGATCAAACGGCAGCTTACTTAATCTTAGGTAGCGGCTCAGTTTGCAAAGGCGTCAACCAGGAAGTTGACCACGAGCGGCGGCGCTCACCAGCCGGGCACGAAAATCCTGAGTCATTGGTTGTCCGCGCCGAAACACCCCCATTTTCGAGATTCGCGGGAGCCCTTATGATCGCTCTTAAGACCATGATTTAACACGAGATGGCTGTTTGAGGCGGGGTGAAAATTGGGAAAATGTGGGGGGTACCCCCCTCCCCTAAAAACAGTCAAGCTATTGATAATAAGACAGTTAGTCGCAAAGTATTCAAAATATTGGACTTAGGATAACTTTCGGCTGGGCGCGCCGCTATTGGGAACTCTTGGCGCCTACCTTTTGGCATGGTTTCCTTCGGTTTTCAAAGAGCGAAAACGGCGAGCTAAAACGGAGAATGCGTTCGGCTCTGAAGACGAACGCAGTTCTACGGGCTGCAATCTCGAATGATTTTCGCACCGATTCTGGTACAGGTCTGTGATGGCGGTACGAGAAAAATGTGATGAAAAAAGAAGGGGAGTCGCTGGTCCCGGGAAAATATTTTCGCCAATTCTCGCGGACTTCTTTTTGCGGAATTGAAATTGAGCCACTATTTCCACTATTTAATGTTAATCGTCAGCATCTGGGCGCCGGAGACAACGTAATCCAGCGGCTCCGTCGACGCTTCGCTCACCGACGACTCGCCCAGCACGACCATGTCCTGCGTGCCACGCATGTTGTCCATCACGTTCATGACGGAAAGCGGAAGCGTCGGCATGATCTTGTCGGCGACCATGGCTTCGGGATCGGAATCGAAGAGCGAAACGTACACGCGGTCGTTGGATCGCTCTTTATTCAACAGAGCGATGGTGGGCGCCAGGCCGAGGCCGCGCGTCATTGAGGGCGCGGCGCGATGCATCCGGTCGAGGGTGTCGCCGTCGCTTACCAGAATACGCAGCGGTCCCTTCGAGGCGGTCGTGGGAATACGGATCGGAATCTGGCAAACCTGCCGCTCGCCGCGGTACGGTCGAATCACGGTCTCCACAGTGATCGTATCGCCAGGCCGCGCCTCCGTCATATCCGTGCGCGAAGTTTCCAGGCGCGCTGAACGCCGGTCGCGCACAATATCGAAATCGAGTTTCACTCCCTCAACATCGGGCGCGTCGTAGACATTGCTGTAGATGCGCCCAAAGCGGTCGCCGATGCTGGCCGCCGCAAGAGCCGCGGCGGGCTGACCGCTATCGAGCGGGGCAAACATATTGCGCATCGTCACGTCAGGATAGCCCTTCACGCTAAGCACGCCATTCATGCGATAAGTAATGTTATCGCCGTAATCGTTGATACCGTGCAGCGCGTTGAACACCGTGGCCATCATGGCCAGCGGGCTGAGTTTCGCGTTGTTGAGAACTTCGTAATGAAAATCTTTGATGGCAGTTCCGTTGTGCAGCGTCATGGTCACCGGAATCATCTTCGGATCTCGACCCATCACTCCGAGGATGCCAGCCTGACGATCCTGTACAAACGCGCCTACTGTCTCGGTGGTGTTCACGATCTTGAAGGCATTCAGCGGTGAGGGCAGTGTCGCGACGACATTGGCCTTGGTCATCGGCATATCCACTTGCCCGAACTGCATCAACGGATGTCCGCAGGCCAGCAGATGCTTGGCATCAACGTAGGTGACCGTGCAGGTCGCGGCTATATCCATGTCGCCGCGCACCAGAACCGCACTGACCGCCGATCCGGGTTCGATCGGCTCCGGCTGCTTTTCATCGCTCGCCGAGCCTGTGCCCATTACTGGTGTTATTCCGGCCGAAGCGAACTGGGCGGCATAGCGCTGGAGGGTCGCATCGGAAAAGCCACTGAACACGAACGGCGCCTCGATCGGCTTGAGATAGTTGCGATAGTCCGGCGTCAGCGACGCCGAGCCCGCACCCGGGCCGGCAGTGGGCGTCTTCCCACTCGGTGCCGTGCCGGTCCGCACCGGGGTCTCAATCGGACGGCTGTCAAGCGCGTTGATCTCGAACATTTCTTCGATTGGCGTGACGCCGGCAATTGGCTCCTTGGAAAATTCGCCGATGCGAAACGCCAGGGCGCCCGCCAGCTTGCCATCGAAATAGACCGGGCTCCCGCTCATGCCCGCAACCACGCCGGTATATTCCGGCTTCGCGCCATGCAGCCGAACCAGGATGATGTCGCCCTTCGGGCCGTTCACATTACGCAGGACTCCCAGAACTTCCACGTCCATCGACTCGGGCTTCACGCCCTGAAACACGGTGAGAGACGTGCCCTTCATGCCTGGGTGAATCTGGTTGAGCGGCATGATGTTGGGTTGGGCGTCGCTGGGCAGATCTTGCGGCGTCTTATCTTGCGCAATCGCAGGCAGGGTTAAAGCAAGGCATACCAAAGCGGCGAAGAGCGCCGTAATTCGCATGAATATCCCCGGAGGTCAGGAAGCGACCATTTAGCTAACCGATACTGAGTTAGACTCCGCGTATTGTCAAAATGGTTTTGCAGGAGAGTGGCGATTTTTGTCGCCAGCAAATATCCCAACCGCAGAGCTATTGCATCTATACTAGCACAGGTGTTTTCGAGGAATTCCCATGATTTTTAGAGTTTTCCAGGGGCAGAACTGCGCGCGCCGGGCGTGGCACGGACGCCTGACGGTGACGGCGTGTCTTTTTTGGTGTTTGGTGTTTGCAGGTTTTTCAGCGAGCGCGCAGGATCAGAATAATAAGGATGCTACGCAGCAACCTCCCGCCAATCCCAATCAGCAAGAGGCTCCACCGGCGGCGGGTGGTCCGCAGGATGACGTTGGCCCTTACGTCATTCCGAAGAAGAAAGAGGAGCCGCCTCCTCCAGCCCCCGAGAAGCCGAAGAAGATCGATAACATGCCGGATTACTCGATCAAGGTTGAGGTCCCCCTTGTTACCCTTGACGTGCTGGTCACCACCAAGGATGGCCAGACTGTCCCCGGCTTGAGGCAGGATAATTTCAAAGTTTTCGAAGACGGCCAGCAGCAAACGATTTCGTCGTTCAACCAGACGAAAGCGCCGATTACGGCCGTGCTCCTGATTGAATTCGCGGCTTCGCCCATGTTTCATCAATTGCAGCAGTATTACTACATGTATGACGCGCTGAACGCCGCCTACACCTTCGCCAGCACGCTGCAAAAAAATGACTACGTGGCTGTCGTTTCCTATGACATGAAGCCACAGATTCTGGTGGACTTCACGCAAGACAAGCGGGCGATCAACGGCGCACTCAACATGCTGCGCATCCCCGGTTTCAGTGAGCGTAACCTGTTCGACGCGACTTTCGACACGCTCGACCGAATCGATCGCATCGAGGGCAAGAAGTACATCATTCTCGTTTCGTCGGGAGCGGACACGTTCAGCAAACTCACGCTCGATCAGATCCTTAAGAAGATCAAGTCGACGAAGGATGTGACCATCTATCCCATAAGCATTGGCTGGCTGTATCGCGAAATGCGCGATTCGCACGGAATGGCCAGCGGTGCCACGGAAGTTGGATGGCTCCAGAACGACAACCAGCTGAATACTTTTGCCAAACTCACCGGCGGGCGTGCATTTTTCCCGCGCTTTGAAGGTGAGCTGCCTGAGATTTTTAACGAAATCTCGGCTGACATTCGCAACCAGTACACCCTGTCCTACCATCCGACCAACGCCAAGCTGGACGGCACTTATCGCAAGCTGAAAGTCGAACTGCAGGCCCCCGACGGCGGCCCGTTGAAGGTCCGAAACCAGAAGGGCAAAGAAGTAAAGACCGTCGTGTATACGCGCGAGGGGTACACGGCGAAGCACACGGTCGAGTAGGGCGGGTAGACTCCGTGGCTTCTGTGTCCACGCTCGTTGAAAGTTCATGGTCCCGCGGCGTCAGCGCCGCTCGCTGACGACATCCCTCGCCTTGATTTACAATCCTGAGTTCCTAATCAACAGTTTTCGCGCTGGAGAAACCTGTGATCCCACGCTACACGCGGCCCGAGATGGCTCGCATCTGGAGCGACGAAAACCGCTTCCGCACCTGGCTCGCGGTCGAAGTTGCCGCGACTGAGACGCTGGCCGCCGCCGGTATCGTCCCGAAAGAAGCGGCCAAGGCGATTCGTGAGCGCGCCAACTTTAATGTCGAACGCATCTTCGAGATCGAAGCCGAGGTCAAGCACGACGTCATCGCCTTCACCACGGCGGTCGCGGAAATCGTTGGCCCGCATGCCCGTTGGTTCCACTACGGCTTGACATCGAACGACGTCGTCGACACGGCACAGGCTTTGCTGATCCAGCAGGCGTCATCGCTGATTGCGGGCGATCTCGAACGGCTGGCCGACGTGCTCGAACGCCGCGCCTGGGAATTCAAGGACACGCCGATGATCGGCCGGACCCACGGAGTTCACGCCGAGCCGATCACTTTCGGGTTCAAGATTGCCAACTGGTATTCGGAGACCCAGCGCAACATCGCGCGCTTCCGGGCGGCAACTGAAGACCTGCGTGTCGGCAAGTTTTCCGGCGCCGTTGGCACGTTCGCCCATCTCACACCTGAACTCGAAGAGAAAATGTGCGCGCGCCTGGGATTGAAGGCGGCGGCGATTTCGTCGCAAGTGATCCAGCGCGATCGCCATGCGTGTTATCTGGCGACGCTGGCGGTGATTGCGTCAACCCTCGACAAAATTGCGACCGAGGTTCGTCATCTTCAACGTACAGAGGTTCGCGAGGCCGAAGAATACTTCAGCGAAAAGCAAAAAGGCTCGTCGGCCATGCCGCACAAACGCAATCCCGTGACCAGCGAGCAGATCAGCGGGCTGGCGCGTGTTGTGCGCGCGAACGCGCAAGCTGGATTCGAAAATGTTCCGCTGTGGCACGAGCGCGATATTTCTCACTCCTCGGCCGAGCGCATCATCATTCCCGACTCGACGACCCTGGCCGACTACTTGCTGAACAAGACCGCGAATCTGATCGAGATGATGTTCGTCTATCCCGAGCGAATGCTTGCGAACCTGCACAGCACGCGGGGCCTTGTCTTCAGCGGGCAGTTACTGCTGGATTTGGTGGAAAGCGGCATCTCGCGCGAAGACGCATATCGGCTGGTGCAAGGCCATGCAATGCATGCCTGGAGAGAGGGGCTCGATTTCCACGAACTTGTGTTGAGCGACACCGCGATTACTGGCCGGGTGACGCGCGCGAAGATTGAGCGGGCATTCGATCTGAACGGCAACTGAAGAACATTGACAAGATTTTCGCGCGGGTATTTCCCGCGCAAGTCGCCCGGAAGCCGGCCGCGAAACGATCTGCTGCAAAGGTAAAGAAGAAGGGTGGGAAGAGGCACTAATCGAAGCAGTCAGACTTCCCGATCATCGCTGCGTGCGATTCTTGCCTGCGTGCGATCCATGCGCGAACCGCTGCGCACGAGTTCCAGCAATTCGATCAACTGCCGCAGCTGTTCCTGTCCTACATGCTTCAAGATCTCGCGACCGTGGTCTCTCAATCGGTTTATCCATCTCGCGCAAAAGCTTCAGGCCAGCCGCCGTGATTCTTCCGTAGACCACTCTTCGATCGGTCTTCGCCCGGGCTCGCTTGACGAGGCCGCGCTTTTCCAGTCGATTGAGCAGGCGTGTGACGTCGGGATCGTGCGTGATCATGCGCTCGCCGATCTCGCTGCATGGCAAGCCGTCGCGGCTCCGCTCCGCGCAGGATGCGCAGCGCGTTGTACTGCGTGCCAGTCAGACCGAACTCACTCAGTTTGGCCTCGACGCTGGTTTGCGAGAGCGTCCGCGGTGCGCAGGAGGGCGAGATACGCTTCCTGCTCGCGGCTGCGGAACGGGATATTTTGTTTCAGTTCTGCTTGAAGGCGGCTGGCCCGCAGATGCTGAAGCATAGGCCGAGATTAGTTGTCATGACGAGTATTTGTCAACCGGATCAGCTTGGAATCTCGCGCACCTTCCCAATTGGGAAATTGTCATGATCTGTAAAAGTAATAGTTTGTAAACATTCTGTCTCGCGGTATCCCGGGGCCGGGTGCGGGCATCTATTTAACTAACCGGTTAAACAGTGTGGGACCGGAATTCTAAATTAGGATGGCAACCATGAAGAAGCAATTTGTCGCGGTGACCGTGGTCCTGCTCGTCCTGCTGAGCATGACGGCGTTTGCCGCACCCAACGGCAGCTACGATCAACAGATTCAGCAGGCCGTCAGCCAGAAGATGCATGCAAAGAAGCAATTCCAGAGTGTGGATTCCAGCGTCGAAGACGGCATTGTCACGCTGACCGGCACGGTGAACCTGTATCAGGACAAGCTCAATGCCGCGAAGAAGATTAAAAAGGTCGCGAACATTTCGGGCGTTCGCAACGACATCGTGGTGGCGGGCGCAAGCGTGTCCGACGACCAACTTGAGCAGAAACTGGCGAAGAAGCTGGCCTTTGACCGCGTGGGCTACTTCGACAACACGTTCAACTATCTTGCGCTCGACGTGAAGGACGGCGTCGTGACGCTCGAAGGCGACATGGTTTATGACACGCCCAAGGCGTCGGCAATGGCGATTGTGGCGAATACGCCGGGCGTGAAAGACGTGGTCGATAACGTGAAGGTGCTGCCGGTTTCGTTTTTCGACAACTCGCTGCGCGTCAAGATTGCGCGCGCGATTTATCGCGATCCGGTGCTGAGCCGCTATGCGATCGATCCGGTGCATCCGATTCGTATCGTCGTCGACAACGGACACGTGACGCTCTATGGTTCGGTGATGAACACGATGGACAAAAATGTTGCCGGAGTGCGGGCGGGAGCGGTTCCGGGCGCGTTCAGCGTGGAGAACAAACTGGTTGTGAACAAGAGCTAACTGCGAACGCAGTAACGCTGTAGGTTGGGACTCTCTCCTGGGAGGGGCGCGGCGCGAGCCGCGCCTTTTCTTTTTCGAACCTATGACGGCTCAGCCGTTCCGCTTCCCGGGCTTCCATTTATTCAGAAACGCCAGAAAATCGTCCTGCGTCATGGCGCGCGCATTTTCAAATTCGCCATTCTTCTGGCTGTAAACAAGCTTCCCATTCGGATCGAGCACGGCCAGGCCCGGAATGCCGCGCTTCAACGGAACTTCGTACTTATTCATCAAATCCTGATTCTTTTCGCCCTTGCCAATGTCGACGTGCACAACCTCATAGTTGGCCGCGATGATCGACGCCAGTTCCGGCCGATGAAACGCATCATCGAGCACGTGGCAGTCGAAGCACCAGTTCGCGCCGAAGACCACGATCACGCGCTTGTGCTCCGCTTTCGCTTTCGCCAAGGCTTCTTTGACTTCCACATGCGCATCGGCGGTCTCGTTGTAGATCTGCTTCTGTTTCGCGCTCTCCTGCGCGGAACAAACGGCGACCGCGGCGACCACCGCCAGCGCGAGGCTCACTGAAATCATCCGTTGATGGAAGTTCATGCCGGTCTCCTGAACCGCGTCATATGAATTCTCCTTGGTGAACTTCACGATGCGAAGTTAAGTCTACTGCTGAAACCCATGGCCCATACAAGCAGAAAACGGAAATTCGCGGCTGGAACTGCGAGACAAAACATGTGCGGTATGTGGGGAACTTCGTACGAAGCCGGCCCGGCTTCACTCCGCCTTGCGCGAGTGCACCAGCTTCAGCTTATCGGCCTGAAGAATGCGCTGGATCTGATGTCTGGCATGCACCGTCCACGGGCCCGTGGTGTCGAGCTTTACATAGGCGCGCCAGTGTTGCAGCGCCTTGCGCGGCTCGCGCACCTTCTCATAGGCGAGCGCGATGTTGTAGTGCGCATCGGCGTAGGTCGGAGCCAGCTGAATCGCGGTTCTATAAGTATTGATCGCTTCCTCGATGCGCCCGGTCTCATCGAGCACGTTGCCTAAATCAAAGTAGGCGAGCGCGTAGCGCGGATCAATCTGGATCGCGGAGCGGTAATGCTTTTCGGCCAGCGCATATTCATGACGGTTGTAGTAAAGCGTGCCCAGGTTGATGTGCGCGGCGGCGTGTTGAGGATCCATATCGAGAACCTTGTGATAGACGGCAATCGCCTCACTCTGCGTGGAGGGATCCTCTTCGAGAACGATTCCGCGCGCAAACAGGTCGGCGCCGTCGGTAACGACCAGCTCCGGTCCGGTTCGTCGCGGGCTGGTCACAATTTTCGTTCCTTCGGAAGCGAAGTCGAACATGAACTGCCCGGCGATCGGCTCCAGCAAACGGCCCTCGTGCCGGAACGCAACGCGATGTCCGCTCAAGTACGCGCCGGCTTCGAGCAGCGGATTCTGCATGCCGGACGCCTGCTTCGACATGGCCTCGAGAGAACGGCGAATCACCGCCGGCCGCACGCGCATCCCGCACAGGTCGCGGACTTTCTTGATTTGCAGCAGATCGAAAAAAGAATAGTCTTCACTCGCCTGGACGAGCCCAGCCTTCTCCCAGTTCTGCAACTGGCGCGGGGCGAGCCGCAGAATGCGCAGCAGATCGGGACGGCTATAGCGATACATGACTGTGAAGTGAATCGCTTAGATTATCGGAAAGTTACGCCGGAATCGCAAGTAGCACGCCGGTGGAGTGCTGTGGAGAATCGGGTGGAAATGGCACGAAAGTGGAGGTTGCTTCGTCGAGTTGCAAACACATTGAAAGCTTAACTCGGCACCCGAGCAGTCGATTCGCGCACAATCAATTCCGGCTCAACCACGATCTCGCGCGGGTAAGAGTCATCTTCGGGGCGGGCAATCCGCCGCAGCAAAGTCTCAGCGGCGATCGTCCCCATTTTCTTCAAAGGCTGGCGAATGGTGGTCAGGCGCGGATTCTGGAAGGCAGCGCTTTGAATGTCGTCGAAGCCCACGACCGAAACGTCGCGCGGCACTTCCAACTTTGCGTCGCGCAACGCGCCGATCGCACCGATGGCAGAAATATCGTTGAAAGCGAACAGGGCCGTAAATTGCTGCTTCCGTTCCAGCAGCCGTTTCGTTACGCGATAGCCGAGTTGGGGTGTCGCCAGCTCGCCTTCCAATTGAACCGTGAGCTTGGGGTAGAGCCGCAGCTTGAGGCGGGCAGCTGCCTCGGTGATTGACTTCCAGCGAACTTCGGTGTCGGAGCTGAATTCCTGTCCCTTAATAAAAGCGATTCGCTCGTGCCCAAGTTGTTGCAGATGGCGCAGGGCGAGTTCGGCAGCCCGATCGTGATCCAGAAGAATGTTGCTGACGCCACTATCCGGATTGTGGCCGGAAACCGTGAGTACGGGGACCGGCAAGTCGTGATGCCACGGCGTGTCAACCGCTATGAGCCCATCGACAAAACGGCCCATCAGCATCTGCGGATATTCCTCGATCAGGTCAGGCCGGTGATGGTGGCTGGCGACGAGATAAAAATATCCTTCCTTTAGCAGATGCTGCTCAATGCCGCTCATGACCAGCGCGGCGTAGCCCTCGCTGACCTCCGGAACCAGCACTCCCACCGTGAAGCTGCGTTGTGTGCGAGCCCAGCGCGCCGCAAAACTCGGGCGGTAATTCAAATCGCGAGCGGCGGCAAAGATGCGTTCCTGGGTGGTTCGCGGAATCGAGTCGGCCACCGAGGCCCGATTCAATACGAGCGAAACTGTAGCCGGGGACAGCCCGAGGTGGTCTGCCAGCACTCTGAGAGTTACCTGCCGGGGGCGTCCATCTGCTCGGGGAAGGGTTCGGGCCGATTTCTGTCGCGCGGGCACGGTGCAGTCTGGCACAGGGAGCATGAAGGGGCAAGAGTCTTCTTGAGGCAAGGACGGTTTTTCCGCCCGGCAACCGCCCCGCTTACTTGACACTGCGCTCCAACGGTGCTAAAAGCCGTAAGGGATACTAAATCACTTTATTACTGTTTTAGTAGCTCGGATCGCTCTGGGCCCAGATTCCTGATGATGCTCTGCAATTCTTTTCGGAGGCTGTTATGAGCCGTTTCGGTTTCGCACTCCACCTTGCGCTGCTGCTCGTACTTTGCTCTTTACTGTCACCCACGCTGGCCCATGCACAATATCGGACATCGATTCAAGGCGTAGTGACCGATTCGACCGGCGCAGTTATTCCTGACGCCACCCTCACGCTAACCGATCCGGCAACCGGCCAAACACAACTAAGACAAAGCAGTGGGGATGGCATATTTAACTTTAACGCCCTGGCCAATACACGCTTTAAGCTGGAAGTGCAAAAGCAGGGCTTCAAGACGAAAGTCCTGGACAATGTGGAACTGATCCGCGACCAGCCCAATGCGCTCAATGTTGAACTCGAAATCGGGACTCAGTCGCAGACCGTCACTGTGAATGCTTCGGAAGTGCCTGCCATCGATACCGAAACCGCTTCCGTGAACGGGGTCGTCACAAATAACCAGATTCAACACCTGCCATCGTTTGGGCGGGATGTCCTTAAGCTGGCACAACTGGCTCCCGGCATGTTCGCCGACGGATCGCAAGTCAGCGGTGGCCAATACAACCTCCCCGGCACGCAGAGCGGGCCCGGCGCCATCGGGTGGCGCAGTCGGAATCTTCGCGACTGAAAACCTTGCCCAGGGTTTTTCCAATGGCAACCAGGCTCAGAACACCGGTATTTCGATCGACGGTATCAGCACCACCAGCGCGGTCTGGGGCGGTTCCACTGTCATCACCCCCTCGGAAGATTCCCTCGAAGACGTAAAAATAGTCACCAACAGCTATGACGCCGAGGATGGCCGCTTCAGTGGCGCCCAACTCAAAATCACTTCCAAGAGCCGGTAGCAATCAGTACCACGGCAGTCTTTTCTTCACCACCCACCAGCCGAACCTGAACGCTTTTCAGCGGTACAACGGTGGCAATACGTCCCAGCGAGACAAAGCAAATTCAACCAGTTCGGCGGCAGCGTCGGCGGCCCAATCTGGAAGAACAAGATCTTCGCCTTCTTTGCCTACGAGACGGTTCGCCAGCCCAACAACGACTACCTTAGCAACGGATGGTACGATACCCCGGACTTCGATGCTTTGGCGCACTCCTGGAAGCATCGCCGCCACGTATCTCAGCTTTCCCGGCAATGGCGTCCTGAACAAAGGCTTCAGTGCGGGTAATGACCTGCGCCACCGCCGGCCTGATCGAAGGCGTGAACTGCGCCACCATTGCGGGCCAGGGGATTAATATCGGTACACCCTTTGACGACCGGGCTTGGTACGCAGGATCTCGGCTGGAACAGTGTCGCCGATCCCGGTTGCGGCGGAGCCGGCACGGGTTGCGCACCAGATGGTAGCTCGCTGGGCACGGTGGCCGATCTTGCCAACTACATAACTTCGAACCCAACTACTCATCACGCCGCCCAGTATAATGGCCGGCTCGATGCCGATGTCACCGGCAAGGATCGCATTGGCTTTGCCATCTACTGGGTTCCCCAGTCAACTGACTTCTACAACGGCAATCGTACCTATGACATTTTCCATCATACCCAGACGAATGACGCATTCTCCGTCATCTGGAACCATACCTTCTCGCCGACTCTTGCTCAACGAACTTCGCGCCAATGCGGCTGGATGGCGCTGGAATGAAATCAACTCAAATCCGCAATCGCCCGGTGGGACTCCCCGTCGGACAACATTGGTCAGATCGGCAGCATTACACCGGCCAATTCGGACCGGCTGTCGGCAGCATCCTGAATCAGTGGACGTACAGCTACAAGGACGTGGCCACAAAAATCATCGGACGACACACCATTAAGTTTGGCGGGGAAGCCACGCGCCTCTTTTACCTGCAAGACTGTGCCGGTTGCGGCGTGCCACACTATAACTTCTTCAACCTATGGGACTTCCTGAATGATGCCCCGAAAAACGAAGCGGGAGGCTTCGATCCGAATACCGGTATCCCGACTACGATTCGACAGGATCAGCGCGAAAACATCCTGGGCTTCTTTGCTCAGGATGACATCAAACTTCGCCCCAACCTGACGGTCAACCTCGGACTGCGCTGGTCTTACTTTGGTCCGCTCTCCTCCAAACAGGGCAACATGCTCCGGGCCATCCCCGGCTCGGGGTCAAACTACCTGACTGACCTCGTCGTTCGAAAGGGAGACTCCTGGGACGCCCAGAAGAATAACTTCGGACCTACAGTGGGTTTTGCCTGGAGTCCGAGTCGATTCAATGACCGGCTCGTGTTCCGCGGCGGTTACGGCCTGAGCTATAACCAGGAAGAAATCGCCATTTCCGCCAATATCGTCAACAACCCCGGGCTGGTGATATTTCCAAGCCTGGATTCCAATTCGCCGGCGACGATCAACCCGGAGATTATCTACGCGGTTTCGAATGATCCGCATAACCTCTACGGCTATCCTGCGAACCTGAACGTGGTTTCGCCGCCTGGTCCCAACGGGCTGCCTACGTCACGGGTTCGGTTGGCGTCCAGATCTTCCCGCAAACGCTTCCCACCACGCGCGTTCATCACTACTCGTTTGACATGCAGTACGATCTGGGTCACCAGTACGTAATGAGCCTGGGTTATCAGGGAAGCTTGTCGCGAAACATCTTCTTCCACGAGAACCCGCTCGCCGTTCCGGCGACCAACGGCGATCACCTTCAACCCATACGATCGGTGGCGGAGACTATTGGGGTGTCAACGGTCGCGGCAACTACAACGCCATGCTTGCGGAATTGAAGCATCAGTTCTCGCACCAGTTCATGGCCAATGCGCAATACACATTCTCCAGGAGCATGGATACCAGCTCAGCGCCGTACTCGGAGCAGCCATACCCGTACAACGTCGCGCTGGATTACGGGCGCTCCGACTACAACGTTACCAATGCGTTTAAGCTATTTGGCATGTGGCAGCCAGTCTTCTTCCATGGCAGCAACGGCTGGATGGAAAAGATCGCTGGTGGTTGGTCGATCAGCGGTATCTTCAACTGGCATTCCGGATTTCCCTGGAGTCCATTTGTGAGTGTTCAGGGCGGAAGCCTCTACTGCGGACAATGTGGTTACGGGCAGTTGCTCCCTGGCGCTTACCTGGGTGGGGCCGGCAACAGCACCAGCCTTGATGCGTTCAAGCAACCCGCTGGCGGCGGCCCTGGTTCCAACTTCCCGTTGGGTGGCTGCGGCCTATTTCGCGGCACCAACCTACACCGCCTACAGCGGCACCGACTCCGGCACAGCGCTTCCTCAATCCCCCGGGGTTGGCCGCAACTCGCTCAACATGCCGGGATACAAGTCCGTCGACATGACGCTGGCCAAGAGCTTTGGCTTCCCGAACATGCCAGTACTCGGCGAAAACGCGAAGCTCGAATTTCGGCTGGACGCCTTCAATTTGTTTAACAATATGAACTTTAACGAGAACAACATCTCGAACAACATCGGCAACTCCAACTTCGGCACCATCTCGGCCGCTCTGTCTGGCCGTGTTCTCTCAGTGGGTGCCCGTTTCAGCTTCTAGCGCCATGTCTTCCGGGCGATGGACGAGAATCCGTCGCCCGGTTCTCCTCTCCCAAGGACCTTTCATGCAACGCCACGATAGATTCGTTTTTCTGGCCATCCTTGTCCTCTCGGTGGCAGGAACCCGGATCTCCGCGCTCGCCGAGAGCGGTCCGCAGAATCCCGAGGTCGTTGTCATCGATGACTCAGCGCCCGCTCATCCCTTCCCTCATTTTTGGGAGGAGATGTTCGGCTCCGGCCGCGCGATCCTCGCTTTGCGCGACGAGTTATCGCAACGATTTGCGCAGCGTCAAGCAGATAACCGATTTTCGTTACGTACGTTTTCATGCCATCTTTCATGACGAAGTCGGCGTCTACGACGAGGACGCGCAAGGCCATCCGTTTATAACTTTTCTTATGTCGACCAGATTTACGACGGTTTGTTAGCCAATGGCGTTCGCCCATTCGTGGAACTAAGTTTCATGCCGAAAGCTCTGGCTGCCGATAAGAACGCGCTGCACGCGTTTTGGTACAAGGAAAACATCTCCCCGCCCAAGAATTATGGCAAGTGGGATGAGCTGATCCGCCAATTCACGAAGCATCTGGTCGATCGCTACGGCATCAGTGAGGTTTCGCAATGGTATTTCGAAGTCTGGAATGAGCCCAACCTGGATTTCTGGGCAGGCGATCCGCGGCAAGCAACTTACTTCGAACTCTATGACCATACGGCGCGCGCCATTAAGTCCGTCGATCCACGCCTGCGGGTAGGCGGCCCGGCGACCGCGCAGGCCGCGTGGGCTGACGTCTTTATCCGCCATTGCGTCGACAATAATGTTCCGGTCGATTTCGTTTCGTCTCACGTCTACGGCAATGACAAGGCGGAAGACGTGTTTCGGCACGTCTGAGAAAATTCCGCGTGACCAGATGGTCTGCCGGGCCATTAAGAAAGTGCATGAGCAAATCCGCGCCTCGGCCAAGCCCGACCTGCCACTGATCTGGAGCGAGTTTAACGCCAGCTACATGAACGAGACGTCGGTAACCGATTCGACGTACATGGGTCCGTGGCTGGCCGAGACCATCCGCCAATGCGATGGCATGGTTGACATGATGTCGTACTGGACGTTTTCCGACGTATTCGAAGAACAGGGAGTCGTAAAAGAGCCGTTCTATGGCGGCTTTGGACTCCTGGCAGAAGACAGCATTCCCGAAGCCCGCCTTTGCCGCCTTCGCGCTCCTGCACAAGCTGGGCGACGAGCGCATCGCCGTCGATTCCGACTTCTCCCTGGCAACCCGCAGGCCTGACGGAACCCGCATCTTGCTGTATGGAATTACGCTCCGCCGGCTGAGGCTGGCGTCCCCGGCAGCTGGCTCGCCAAGAACCGTCACGCTGAAGTTCAAGGGCCATTCAGCCGAGCATGCGCTGATCTCCCGCGTGGACGGTGAACATGGCGACCCGCGCCCGGCGTATGAGAAAATGGGATCACCGCGCTATCCGACGGAGGCGCAGATCGAAACTTTGCGCAGCGCGGCTCGTCTTCCTGCCCCCGAGAGCCGCGACCTGCATAACGGTGAATTGACTCTTACTCTGCCCGCCCATGGCTTGGCGGTCATCGAACTGAAATAATCGAACTCAAGTAGCAGACGCTGAATAGGAAGAACGTATTGAAATGGACGACTGGCCCGTCCCTAAGAAACTGAATCGTCGGGAAGCCCTCTCGCTGTTCGGAAAGACGTTCGGCAAGAGCGCGCTTTCTTTGTCGCTGCTTAATACCGCCCTGCTGGAACTCTCCTGCAGCGGCGCGAAAACCGCAACCCAGCCCCCGCCCCAGCTCACCGACGATCAGTTCCTCGATCAGATGGAGCAGGCCGCCTTCCAGTTTTTCTGGGAGCGCGCGGGCGCCAACACCGGGCAGGTCCTGGATCGCGCCTATGCCTCCGGCGCTGCCGATTCGCGCACTGTCTCGAGCATCGCCGCGACCGGCTTCGGGCTCGCCGCTCTCTGCATCGGCGCACAGCGTGGATACGTGCCCGTGAGCCAGATTCAAGCGCGCGTCCTCACGACTTTGAATTTTATCTGGACGCAACTGCCGCAACAGAATGGCTTTTTCTATCACTTCGTCGACATGAACACAGGCCAGCGCGCGCGGCAATCCGAGGTGTCGTCGATTGACACGGCGATTCTGCTGTGCGGCGTGCTCACCTGCCGGCAATTTTTTCAGGATGCGCAGATTCAAGGTCTCGCCACCCAGATTTACCAGCGTGTGAATTGGCCGTGGATGCTGAACGGCGGCACCACCTTCAGCATGGGATGGACGCCGGAAAACGGCTTTATTACTGCCCGCTATGACACTTACTGCGAGCTCATGATGCTTTATCTGCTGGCCATCGGATCGACGACTTTTCCCGTCTCCGCCAGCGCGTGGAATGCATTCGCCCGCCCGCTTGTCACCTTCCAGAACTACACCTACATCAGCGGCGACGATCCTCTCTTCACGCATCAGTACTCACACGCCTGGTTTGACTTTCGCAATAAGCAGGACGCCTACGCCAACTACTTCAATAATTCGGTTACCGCGACCAAAGCGCACAAGGCGTTCTGTCTATCCATCGCCAGTCAGTTTTCCGATTACTCGACTAATCTCTGGGGGATCACGGCGTCAGACTCCGTCAACGGTTATGTGGCATGGGGCGGGCCGCCGGCGATGGGGCCAATTGATGGCTCAGTCGTTCCCTGCGCCGCGGGCGGCTCGATCCCATTCGTATCGTCCGATTGCATTGCGGTCCTTCGCAACATCCGGACGATTTACCCCGCTGCATGGCAGCGCTACAGTTTCGTTGACGCCTTCAACCCGCTAAAGGGCTGGTACGACGCCGACGCGCTGGGAATCGATCTGGGGATCGCAATGCTCATGGCAGAAAACTATCGGTCGAGCTTCGTCTGGAACACTTTCATGAAGAATCCCGAAGCCCAGGCAGCCATGACGATGGTGGGGTTCAAGTAAGGCAAAACCAAGGTCACCCACTGGCCCAGTATTTCTCTACGCCTGATTTCTCTCGACTGCCATAATGTCTTGGTAATCTCCTGAAGGGAAATATACGAATGGGATACACCAAGGCAATCTATCGTCGCCATTTTTTGAACTGCGCAATTGCGCTCGCAGTGATCTGCCTTCTTACGTCAGTCAGCGTTTCCCAGACCGGCGCTTCTCAAACAAAGGCGGCGAATGCGCCCGATGCGGCCTTGTCTCAGGAGTTGAGTAAATATCCTGGATTACTCCCCGAACTCGGGCATTTGTTTGAAAGGTTCAAACACGACGTCCAGTTTCCTCCCGAACGTCAAAAGAGTGAGTTGTTGCCTCTCTTGCCCGCATCAACATCCCTTTACGGAGCCTTTCCCAATTATGGAGAGCCTGCCCATCAGGCTCTGATAGTTCTTCGCGACGAACTGACACAGAGTGCGGTGCTGCAAAACTGGTGGCAGCAAAGCGACATGGCGAAGACCGGCCCACTGCTGGAAAGTTCTGTCGAGAAGTTCTATGAACTTTCGCAGTACCTGGGAGACGAAATGGTCATCGCCGGCGAAACAAAAGGCTCTGTGCCGAGCGTGGTGTTCGTTACAGAAGTGCGGAAGCCGGGATTGAGACTTTTCCTTCAGCAGATGCTGAAGGGTCTGCCCGAAAGCTCGACCTCGAAGTTGCGCGTCCTTGATCTTCAGGAATTAGCTGCCGCGAAGATCGAGGCGAAGGCGAAACCGGGGGGGCTTGTGGTTCTGGTGCGCCCAGATTTTGTGATTGCAGGCTCCGATATAAATGCCGTGAGGAACCTCAACCAGCTCATGGAGTCGAAGACCGGCGGGCTTGCTTCGACTCCCTTTGGCGAACGCCTCATGCAGGCCTACCAAGGTGGCACGTCCGTTGTTGCGGCGGCTGACTTACATAAAATACTCGGGGGGCTGCCGTCAGGCAAACCTGAGAGCGAAAAGGCTCTTGAGCGCAGTGGGTTTAAAAACGTGAAGTATCTTGTTTGGGACCATAAGAGTGTTGCCGGCAAATCCCTCGGCGAGATGGAACTAAGTTTCATTGGCCCGCGGCGCGGCCCGGCGGCGTGGCTGGCAGCGCCCGCGACGCTCGGCAGCCTGGATTTTATCTCGCCAAAGTCGGCGCTGGTCGCCGGCGTAGCGCTCAAAAATCTCGGCGAAGTTTTCGACGATATGAAAAGCTTCTCCTCCGATTCCAATCCCAGTGCCTTCGCCACACTTCCTGCGATGGAGCAGGCCATGCACGTCAATCTCAGGGATGACTTGCTTAGCCAACTTCAGGGCGAAATCGCATTCGCGCTCACGGATTTCACCCCTGCCCACCCTGAATGGAAGGCAATACTTCGCGTCAACGATTCCGATCGTCTACAGAAAACGTTCAATAAGCTGGTTCTATCCTCTCCCGTCGTGGCGCGGCAAACCGAGGAAGAGGGGGTGACTTATCACTCTCTTATCGTGCCCTCTCAGCAGAAGCCACTTCAGATCGTCTACACGTTTGTCGACGGCTATCTCATCGTCGCTTCCAGCCACGACTCAGCAGCGGAAGCGGTTCAACTCCACAAGTCGGGCGAATCGCTCGCCAAATCCGCAAAGTTCCTCGAATCATTTCCGCCCGGCTATCCTCGGGAAGTCTCCGCGTTGGTGTACGAGAACGCCTCGGCAATGACGGCGTTACGGGTGCGCCAGTTATCGCCGGATATGGCGGAGGCAATGTCTCATCTAACCCCGTCAGCAGCGCCGATCGTCTTCTGCGCTTACGGCGAAGAGCGCGCCATCCGGGGAGTCAGCACGGGCGCCGGGGCGGATGCGAGCGCGATCCTGATGGGCGGGGCCATCGCAATTCCGAACCTGCTGCGGGCAAAAACCGCGGCCAATGAGTCGGTGGCCGTCGGTACACTGCGCACGATTAACGTCGCCCAGACGACGTATTCCTACAAGTACTTGCAGAACGGCTACGCTCGCGATCTTGCCTCGCTCGGGCCCGACCCACGAGGGAGCGGCCTGAAGACGGCCAACCATGCAGGCTTGATCGACCCCGATCTCGGCAGTTCCAGTTGCACGGCTGGAGCATGGTGTGAAAAAGCTGGCTACCGCTTCAGCGTTGCGGGCGAGTGCCGGCTGCGCTCATGCAAGGAATTTGTGGTGGTGGCAACTCCGGTCGTGAGCGGACCGGGATCAAGAAATTTTTGTTCCACCTCCGACGCCGTCATTCGCTTTGAGGTGGGCCCAACTCTCATCTCCCCGGTCAGCGCGGGGGAGTGCAGGCAATGGGCGCCGTTGCAGTAGGTGACCTCCGCAAGGCGAGGCTCGCGCGAGACACCGATTCCGAGCGAAAACGATCGTCACAAGAGAGAGGAGCGTGCTATACCCGCTCCAACTCGCGATGGGTCCGCTCATTGCTGAGGTTTCCCGTGTTCAACGTCGACGCCGGTTCGAACAAAAGAAGCCAGCATTCTTCGTCAGCCACGGGACGGTGCTCCACGCCGCGGGGAACTACGATGAACTCGCCTTCTTCGATCCACTCGTGGCGATCGCGAAACTCCATGCGGAAGCGGCCTTTCACCACTAAAAAGAGCTCATCTTCATTGTCATGATGATGAAAGACGAACTCGCCCTTCAGCTTATCGAACTTCAGGTGTTGGCCGTTGAGTTCGGCTCCGATGTAGGGCTTCCAGTATTCGGTGATCTTGGCGAATTTGTCGGCGATGTTGACCTTGTGCATGACGGCCTCGCGATTGGGAATACTATCGCTTCTTTGGATTGGCCGATTCGACGATCAGTCGCAAAGAAAAAGGCCGCCGATGCCGCTGGCAGCCTTTTGGTTAATGGAAGCCGAGGTCTTCTAGAAGCCCGCATCTCCCGAGCCCGGTTGCCCGCCGCGCAAACCCACCCGCACGCCGCGTTGCAGGTTCACTTGCTGGGTTGTGGTCCAGTCGACTTCATCGGTGCTGATCACGCCGCTTCCTCCGCTGGCCAGTTCATAGCTGATGCGGCCGTCCTGGTAGGTGTAATTGCCTACCGCCAGAACGACTCCAGTCTTCAGCACGAACACGGGAACGCCTGGCGAAGTGCCCGCAAAGCGCGAGTCGACGGCCGCTACATTCATAGCCGTCACGTTCGCCGTCGTTGCCGCGTTGGTTGAACTGTAGCCCGCTGGGGCGTAGGTGACCGGAGAAGCCGCAGGCTTGTAGCTGGCATACGTGACCCGCGAAATTTCCTGGAGCCTCGGTTCGCCCTGTGCAGGCATGATTCGCCGCACCGCGAGGGGTGGTTCGGCGCTGGCGTTCGACCGGAAAGACGCTCCGCTAGGCGCGCTGTTGTATGCGTCGTTGCTGTATCCGTCATTCCTGTAGGACGGGTCGTTATATGGATGCCCGAAGAAATGCCAATCCGGCCCGAACGTTTGCGAGACCTGCGGCATCTGCACGTCATCCATCAGGCGCAGCGTCAACTGGCTCTCGCCTTTGAGCGCCGGCCGGGGGCCGCGCGCCGGCAGCATGATGATCTTCCACGGCCAGAGTGGCGGAATCATCCACTCGACGATGTCGCGCTTGGCATGGCCTTTGCCGTCGATGTCGCCATACTTGTCGACCTTGTAGCCGCGTGTCGCGATCACCTTGGCGTCAAGCGGCATGTCGCCCTGCGGCAGGCCGATGCGGTCGAACTGAATCTTCATGTATCCCTTGCCCCAGAAGTGGCCGGGATCCTGCGCCGCTTCGAGGTGGCCAACCAGATAGCTTCCGCGCGGGATGGCCTGCTGGCCGAACTGGGTGATGGAGTGGAGACGGCAGAGGACGGGATCGCCGACCGCGGCCGTAGCCGAAGAAAAGTTAGGTTCGTCGAGCGTGCACCGCAGAATCGTCCCGGCGGGCAGGATCATTTCCCGCGCGCTGGCACTCATGGTTAAAGTCAGGAGGGTTAAGGTCAGAAGGAGAGACACTAAAACAGCAGAACGCAGAGAGCTGGACTTCATCACATCACCTCGGTCTCACGCCCCGAAATCGTGGTACGTCGTGCCAAAGCAACTGCGTGTGAGCCAGCCCCAATTGCCTAGCAGTAAAACATAAGTCTGCCTTGGGGTCAATTGTGGAGTGGGAGTTAGATCGGGGTTAACCATTGGCTATTGGCCGTTGGCTTTTAGCGATTGGCTTTGGCTCTGAGAGGCGATCCGACCAAATTCAAGCGCCATGCTGCGACACACTCCCTGGTGCGGTCCTTTGGAATCAAAGATTTAGCAGAAATTCCCATCAGATCTTTGAATAATAAGGAGTTGGAGTTAAATTCTTTATAATTCATAGACTTAGGGCGATTGACAACTGTGTTGGTATATATCATAATATATACCATGCCCCGAACCGCCAAACTGTTCCGCAATGGCCGCAGCCAGGCCGTGCGCTTGCCCTCTGATTATCGGTTTGAGGGCTCGGAGGTTTTTGTCCGGCGCGATCCGGCCACGGGCGACGTAATCCTGTCGCGGCGTCCCGAATCGTGGAAGGATTTTTTCGCGTTTCTCAAGACAGCCGACGTGCCGAAAGATTTTCTCTCCGATCGCCAGGACGCACCACCCCAAAAGCGCGAGTTGTTCTGAGTGGCGATCCGCTATCTTCTGGACACCAACACGGCCAGCTATGTAATCAAGGGCAACCTTCCTCGCGTGCGCGAGAGGCTGTTGAGGATACCGATGGCCGAAGTTGGAATTTCAGTAGTCACCGAGGCCGAATTGCGCTTTGGAGTCGCGAGACGCCCCGCGGCGGCGACGCTGAAACGCGTGGTCGAGGAGTTTCTGTTGCGGGTGGAGGTGCTGGCCTGGAACTCAGAGGCTGCGCAACACTACGCGCGAATCCGTGCGGAATTGGAGAAGGACGGGGAGCCGATGGGCAACTTGGACTTGATGATCGCGGCGCAGGCCGTAGCGGCGGAGGCGGTGTTGGTAACGCATGATCATGTTTTTCGGCGGGTGAAGGGATTGAAGGTTGAGGACTGGAACAAGTTCTAAAGTAGGGAAGAGTCTAAGACTTCTTGGATCTTTGTCCGGCTAACCAATCCCGGGTTTCTGCTACCCATGCTGCGGTATCCTGAACCCAATCGCACCAACGCAGGTCATCCAATTTGTATCTCTTCTGTTCCGTCTTAGACAAAAAACTGACAAGGTGTTGCCCCGCAGCGCGTTGGGCAAACTGTCGAGGTCCCTCGACCTTGACTTGTGAAACCAGATTCCACTTTCCTTGGCCTATGGAGTATTCCCACTTATTGCCGCGACCGAAGACCTTCAACTCATAGTTGCGATAGTCCGCGACGTACATTTCGTGCCTTTCTGGGGTAGGCATGGTTATCAACAACAAAAGGGAGCGGATTCTCCGCTCCCTTCGAATCCACGTTGGTAAAGTCGCTCAGCTTTCGTACAGCAGCACGCCCTCGGTCTTCTCCGCGTCCACCGGACGGTAGTACAGCTTGTTGTCTTCGAGGAAGACCTCGATGAACGCCGGCCGGGTGGTGATGGTGCCCTGGATCAGCGCTTCCGACAGCGGGTCTTCGATGTACTTCTGCAGGGCGCGGCGGAGCGGACGGGCTCCGTAGCTGCGGTCGGTTAGGGTCTGGTTCAGGATCCACTTCTTGGCTTCGTCGGCCACGCTTACCGTGATCGAACGCTGCGCCAGGTTCTGGTTCAGCTGGCTGACCATCAGTTCGAGAATCTGGATCAGGTCGTTTTCGCTGAGCGCCATGAACAGGATGATCTCGTCCACGCGGTTCAGGAATTCCGGATTGAAAGTGCGCTTGACTTCGCTCTTCACCAGATCTTCGACCTTCTCGGAAACCATCTCGTCCTTTGACGACTGGAAGCCGAGGCCCTCGCGCTTCATCAGGTGACGGGCGCCGATGTTCGACGTCATGATGATGATGGTGTTCTTGAAGTCGACGGTATTGCCGAGGCCGTCGGTCAGTTGGCCATCTTCAAAAACCTGCAACAGGATGTTGAAGACATCCGGGTGCGCCTTTTCGATTTCGTCGAGCAGCACGACGGAATAGGGCGCGCGCTTGACGCGCTCGGTCAGCTGTCCACCCTCTTCGTAACCTACGTATCCCGGAGGCGAGCCAATCAGTTTCGAGACTGAGTGCTTCTCCATGAACTCCGACATATCGAAGCGGACTAGAGCCTTCTCGCTGCCGAACATGAAGTGCGCCAGCGTGCGCGCGACTTCCGTTTTGCCGACGCCGGTCGGTCCGAGGAAGAGGAACGAGCCGATCGGGCGATTCGGGCTCTTGAGTCCGGCGCGACTGCGGCGGATCGCGCGTGCCAGCGCGCTGATCGCTTTATCCTGCGAGATGATGCGCTTGTGCAGTTCTTCTTCGATGCGCAACAGCTTTTGCGTTTCTTCTTCTTTAATCGAAGTGATCGGCACGCCGGTCCAGCGGCTTACCACGTCCTCGATGTCCTCCCGACCGACAACGCCGGTGGAGGATTCATCGAGGTGGTATTTTTCGCGAAGAGCGCGCAGGTTTTCGCGCTCCTTGCGTTCTTCATCCGAGTAGAAGCGCGCCTTCTCGAACTCGTGGTTCGCGATGGCGTTCTCCATACGATGGACGATGAACTTGATCCGCTTCTGGACTTCCGTCAATTCTTCCGGCAGCGAAGTCTGGCGCAGCTTGACGCGCGCGCCCGCTTCGTCGATTAAGTCGATAGCCTTATCCGGAAGGAAACGATCCGGAATATAGCGGTTCGAATGTGAGACGGAGAAGTTGATGGCTTCGTCGGTGTAGGTGACGGCGTGGAACTTCTCGTAACGTTCCTTGATCCCGAAAAGAATTTTGATCGCGTCGACTTCGTTGGGCGGCGGAACTTTCACGGCCTGGAAGCGGCGCTCGAGCGAACGATCTTTTTCGATCGACTTGCGATATTCGGCGGGCGTGGTTGCGCCGATGCACTGAATCTCGCCGCGCGAAAGAGCCGGCTTCAGAATATTGGCGGCGTCGAGCGAACCTTCGGCGCTGCCCGCGCCGACCAAGGTGTGCAGCTCATCGATAAAGATGATGGAATTCTGGTTCTCCATCAGCTCTTTCATGATGGTCTTCAGGCGCTCTTCGAACTGGCCGCGATACTTCGTTCCAGCGACGATCAGCGAAAGATCGAGGGCAAGAATGCGCTTGTCGGCGAGGAACGATGGAACTTCGCCGTCGGCGATACGCTGGGCCAAACCTTCGACAATGGCCGTCTTGCCTACGCCGGGCTCACCGATCAGCACGGGATTGTTTTTCGTGCGGCGGCAAAGAATCTGAACTACGCGCTCGACTTCGCCGTCGCGGCCTACCAGCGGATCAAGCTGGCTATCCATGGCTGACTGCGTCAGGTCGCGAGAAAATTCGCTCAATAAAGAGGACTCACGCTGACCGCGCTGGGGCTGCGCTTTTTCCTGGCTGCTGCGAGCCAGTTCTTCACGGATGGTCGAAAGGCGCAGTCCGCGCTCGTGCAGAATCTCAGCAGCGAAGCACTTTTCTTCACGCAACAGGCCCAACAGCAGATGCTCGGTCCCAATATGCTTATGAGAAAGACGTTCGGCCTCTTCGGCCGCGTATGCCAACACACGCTTGCATTCGTTGCTCAGGGGCAGATCGACTGAGGTAGAAACCTTCTCCCGAATCGTGGTGTGGCCCTCGATCTGTTTGCGGATCGATTCGACCGACGCGTGGGAGCGCAGGAACCGGTTGGTCAGGGCCTTATCTTCGCGCAGCAGTCCGAGGAGCAAGTGCTCGGTCTCTATATAAGGAGAGCCGAACTGGCTGGCCTCGTACCGCGCGAAAAAGATGACGCGCCTGGCTTTCTCCGTGTAACGTTCAAACATATACTCATTCCCCCCAGGGTTCCGCGCGAAAACTCGCCTATCGCCAAACCCCCGACCCAGCCTCAATTATGCTCTTTTTATCGCCTGATCTCCTAAGCGATATTTGCCTTCCAGTAACCCCAGTGACCACTGCCCCGAGGTACTTTCCGGCCATCTTCCCTTCACGTCATTCTGCCTTTTCCTTTTTACACCTTTTCCCCGCTACTCTTTACGCCGGAAGCGATTCCGGCGCAATTTCTTCCATTCTGCCCCGATCCAGCCGCAGCACTCTATGGCACCGTCGTGCAAATGCCAGGTTGTGGGTCGCGATTAAAGACGTCAACTGATGCTCGCGATGCAGCCGCGCTACCAGCTCAAACACCACTTCCGCAGTTCGCCCGTCGAGGTCGCCGGTAGGCTCATCGGCCAGCAGGATCTGAGGCTGCGTAATCAGCGCGCGTGCCAGCGCAAGCCGTTGCTGCTCGCCGCCTGAGAGTTCGCCCGAGCGATGCGTACTGCGTGCTTCAAGTCCCACGTCGCGCAACCACCGCGACGCTTCCTTCTCCGCAACAGCGATTGCCTGGCCGCGCGTCAGCAGGGGCATGGCGACATTTTCCAGCGCGGTGAATTCCGGCAGCAGGTAGTGGAATTGCCAGACATAGCCGATCTCGCGGTTACGGAATTCGGCGGCGTCATCTTCGGAAAGCGTGTTCACCTGGGAATTGGCGCAGTATACGGTACCGGCGGAAGGCCGATCAAGTGCGCCCAGGATGTGCAACAAGGTACTCTTTCCCAGCACCCGATTGCCCGACGATTCCGAGCATTGTTCCCTTGTCCACCTGAAAAGACAGATTTTCAAAGAGCACCAAGTCCGCTTCGCCTGAGCGAAAGACTTTACTCAACCCTTCGACCCTCAATAGAGGATCTTGAGGTATTGGATGCAATTTGGTCCTCCTGAGAAGCAAGTCGGGAGCCGTCGACGCCGCGCCTACCCGCAATGACGTTGTAGAAAGGCTCCTGCTCCATTAGATCACGAGGAGGAATCCCCTGTTTTCGCGGTTCGAAAATGCGCAAGCAGGGTATGAAAAAGACTGTATACCTCGCGAAAACAAACGCAATGTGACTGTGGTCACAGACGGGAGTTGCGGCGCGCACTTTGGTAAAAGGGCGCGGGGATCAGGCTGGTTCGACGGTTGGAGTCCAATTGCGCCGCTCGATAATCGTTGGAGGCTCATAGGTCACGCCCGCCGCCAGGCGCTGATCCTCACGGCGCGTGGACCACAACAAAAATGGACCGATCGCGGCGGATAGCAGCCTAGGCAGGACGCCGAATTCTCGCCCGATCTCGCGTCGCAGTTCGTGGATCCGGCGGCTGACATCTTTGTTCACGTTGAGGAAATAGCGCTCAGCCGCCCATAAGGCCGCGCTGTAGACAGTGCGCAGCTTGGCGTTTTCGCGCGCGAAACGCTCGCGTACGCGCAGGTCGGGATAGTTCTTGTAGCGCCGCCATCCGAGGAGCATGGTCTCACACATGCGATAGAGGCTCGGGCCATTGCATTCGAAGTCGCGCCAGAACGCCCAGTCGAGAAAGCGTTTCGAATCGTCGCGTGAAATCGCGGCGTGGCGGAAATTGAATTTGTGCTGCCCGTGAATGTCGGCTACATCGATGCCGTCGAGCATTCGCCCCTGGACCGACATTTCTTCAAACAGCGGCGTGCCCGGCACCGGCGTGTAGAGCATGAACTGGTGGAAGTCAGTATTGTGTGCGACCGCGTATTCGATCTCCTCGCGAATGTTGTCGGGCGTGTGGTGTTCGAGGCCGATGATGGTCGACCCCTGCACGCGAATTCCATGCTCCCGCAGCGTATGCGTGAGTTCATGCGAATCGGTGTCTTTGAGCTTGGCGTAGCTCGACTGCGGAGACTCGAGGCCCATCCAGATCCAGGACACGCCGAGTTCGACCAGTTCCTCTACCTTGTATTGCCGGATCGCATTTGCGGACGCGAAGACGGCGAGACCCCAGGCTTTTTTCCCGGCTTTCATACGATCGAGCAGGCGCATGGCGCGCTTGCGGTGGAGCAGGAAATTCTCGTCCATGACGAAAAACGTCTGCACGCCGAGCGATGCCTCAGCGTGGCACATCACGTCGTAGAGTTGGTCGCCGGTCTCGTAGAAATTTACGAACTTGCCCTTGCCGCCGAAGAATGCCGAAGTTGTGCAGAAGTTGCAGCCCATCGGACAGCCAACCGATGGAATGATGGTCGCAGCCGTGGCGCCTTTTCGCTCCGGCATCTTGAGGCCCATGATGCGCGTCTTGAGTCCGGAGACGATATCTGGATGGCGGATGGGAGCAGCGGGATCTTCGCCGAGGTAGCGGCGCATCCATGCAATCCCTTCGCCACGCACAATGTGGTCGGCGTCGATCATGTGCTCCAGACCGGGCACCGCGGCCACATGGCCGCCGATCACGATTGTGGAACCCGGCGACAGCTCGCGCACGATGCGGCACATCTCGCGGACTTTGCCGAGATTGATGATGATTGAGGAGATGCCGACCACGTCGTAGTGGCCGGCTTTGAGTTCGCGCGCGAAATCTTCGCGCGTCGGAAAATCCAGCACCGTGCAGGGCGCCGAAATATTCTGCTGAATCATCATGATTCCCCACGACCGATGAAACATGCGCAGCGAAAATCCGCCCTGCGAGCGCGTTACCTGGTTGTGGTAAAGCTCCATCGGATTGATGGCCCGCGAACCAAATTCATCGTCCTGCGCGTACGGCCCAAATACCGAGGTCAGCAACACGCGCGCACTCGTTCCCTTGGAGTGAACGTCCATTTCACATTTGTTCATGATTCAAACGTAGCGGAGTGTTGGAGTCCGATGCAGTGAGGGATGGCAGGTAATACAAAACTTTTACATGAGATGGACACCTGCGGGGACATGGCCTGAAGTAAGTTACAAGCGCCTGAGTAATTTGCTACAGAGTTTCCTTGCCTGTGGTGCTAATATTCAATCCTTAAAAGTTGTGCTTTGGCCCGGGCAGTCTTATCCAGAGGGGAGTTACCAGCGTGAAAACTTCTCGTACTCGCATCGTAAGTCTTATTCTTATCTCTTTTTCCCTGGCGACTCCCGCGAGGACCCAGAAGATCAGCAGCTATGAACGCGACCGCGCCCAGACGATGCTGAAAGTAATTGCGGCAGACGTTAAAAAGCATTATTACGACCCGAAATTTCACGGCGTGGACTGGGATAGCAAGACCCGCGAGATGAAACAAAAGATCGAACAGGCTGAGACTTCCAACCGGGCGCTGTCCGAAATCGCGGCGCTGCTCGACTCGCTGAACGATTCACACACTTTCTTCCTGCCTCCGCAGCACGCTACTCGCCACGACTACGGATGGAAGGCGCAGTTGATTGGAGGACACTGCTACATCGTCCACGTGCGTCCCGGCAGTGATGCAGAAAGCAAAGGCATAAAGCCGGGCGACGAGATTCTTGCCCTCAACGGCTACCTGCCCACCAAAGACAACTTCTGGAGAATGGAATACGTTTTTGAGACGCTGCGTCCCCAGGGCGCTTTGCATCTGGATTTACGCGATCCCTCAGGCAAGGAACGCAACGTCGACCCGGTTACGAAATTCACCGAATCAAGGCAGGTCAAGGACCTCACAGCGGGCGGCGGCGATATCTGGGATCTGATCCGAGAAAACGAAGAGCATGCACATACAAGTCGCGCGCAGTGGGTCGAAATGGGCGACGAACTCATGATTCTGAAGTTCCCTGGCTTTTTCTTCAACGAGTCGGAAGTAGACTCGATGATTAACAAAGCCCAAAAACACAAAGCCCTGATCATCGATCTGCGCGAAAACGGCGGTGGCAGCGTGGACACGCTGAAATACCTGCTAGGCAGAATGTTTGACAATGAAATCAAGATCGGCGATCGGGTCGGCCGCGAGGAGCACAAACCAATGGTCGCCAAGCCTCGTGGCCACCGCTTCGAAGGCAAGCTGATCGTTCTCATCGACAGCCGTTCCGCGTCCGCGTCCGAACTCTTCGCCCGTATCGTCCAACTCGAAAAACGCGGTGTGGTGGTCGGCGATATCAGTTCAGGAAAGGTGATGGAGGCAAAGCGTTACGGGTATCAAGTTGGAATGGAGACGGTATCTTTTTACGGAGCGTCTATTACCGACGCCGACGTGATCATGGCCGACGGCAAGAGTCTGGAGAACACCGGCGTAACACCTGACCAGGTGGTCTTGCCGACAGCGGCAGACCTTGCAAGTGGACGGGATCCGGTCCTGGCCCACGCGGCCGAAATGGCAGGGGTGAAACTTAGCCCCGAAGCGGCGGGCAAATTTTTCCCGTACGAATGGCCCCGCGAGTAGTGCCAACAAAACACTTTTGGCGCATCCGGGGAATGACGCTCAGACGACGCGACGCTTGAATCGGCACACTCCGCAGACAAGTACGCTCACACCCGACCCGCGCTTGCGTCTAACGCCAGGAATCAAGGCAGCTACTTCAGCTCAAAGTCTCAAAAAAAAGAAGGAAAATGCTCATGCCGGGTCGCGCTTTGTTTGGATCCTTCGTCATCGCTGGGATAATCGCCGTCTCAGGGCCGCTAGTCTTCGGACAACCCGCGACCAACGCCCTGCCGGCTGGGATGACCACCTATGAAACTGTGAAGCTAGAGGACGGAATCTATGGCTTTATTCCGCCGGAGGACAACACCGCATTTGTGAGCGGGAATTCGGTCGCGATCATCGGAGACGACGGCGTGCTGGTGGTTGACTCGGGGCATACGCCTTCCGCGACCGTGCGCATCATCTCCGAAATCAAGCGCATGACCGACAAGCCTGTGCGGTTCCTGGTGAACACACATTGACATCCCGACCACAATGCCGGCAACGGCCTCTACAAGCAGACTTTTCCGGGCCTTGAAATCGTCAGCACACCCGCAACTCGCGACGCGATGCGAGACCTGCTCCCGAAAAAAGAAGTGAATGAGGAAATGGCAGACGAGGTACGGAAGATGCTGAGCGATAGCGCCTCGAATGGAAAACCGCTGTCTCCCGCGATTCGCCAATACAGCGAACCTTCATTCGTATCGTTTTTTCAAGGGGGCGACCACTTGGCCCAATGCCTGGGAGTTCTGCTCAACGGGAAGACCCTCGATGAAAGCGGTGACCCGGTGACGGGAGACACGCTCTTTCTGATGGTCAACGCGCATGCGGTACGGTTCTGTTCCGACTCCCGCCCAAGCAACCGGGCGAACGCTGGGAACGGTTGCTGGATACCGCAGAGCCAAAAGCAAGAGCAACTTTCATGCGTCGCGACCTCACTTACAAACTGGAGGAGCGGTCACTCGTCGTCCTGCGCTTGGTGAAAGAGACGCCCAAAATTAATATTATGGGTGGCGCTTGAATTTCCTCGGTTCGGGCGTCATTATTATGCGTTGAAGCTTACCCCTCGGATTACTCCTCGCAAAGCTTCCAGCCGATTTTGGTTGTGGTAGGGTTTTGTCTGCGTGGAACCCAGAGTTGCCCCGGCCTCGCGCCGTAGTGCGGCGCTCAGATCCATCTTCGAAAGGAGGAACCTGATCTTGACGGAACAGCCCACGCGCACACCAGCGAGCACTTACCGGCTGCAACTCAACCCGAGTTTCGGATTCCGCGATGCGCGTGAAATTGTCCCGTATTTGTCCGCGTTAGGCGTCACCGACTGCTATCTCTCTCCCATCTTTGCGTCCACTCCGGGCAGCACCCATGGGTACGACATCTGCGATCACAACCGGCTCAACTCCGAACTTGGAACTTCAGAAGATTTCCAGGCGCTGTGTGAGGCTCTGCAGCAGCACTCGATGGGACTGCTGCTCGACTTCGTGCCCAACCACATGGGGATCGATCCCCAGGCAAACCTGAAATGGCGCAGCGTGCTGGAAAACGGTCCATCCTCTCCCTTCGCCAGCTTTTTCGACATTGACTGGGACCCGGTAAAAGATGAACTGAAAAACAAGGTGCTGCTGCCCATCCTTGAGGATCAATATGGAAATGTTCTGGAAGCCGGCCAGCTCCAGATCCATTTCGAAGGCGGGAATTTTTCGCTGCAATACCACAGTCACAATCTTCCCCTTAACCCCCGGCAAATGCGGCTTCTCCTTGGACACCGGCTGGAGGCGCTTCGTGCCCAGATGCCAGAGGATGACCCGGACCTGCGTGAACTGCTAAGCATCATCTTCCATCTCGACCACATTCCGGCTTTCACGGAAACAGCGTTAGAAAAGACGGCGGACCGTGATCGCGAAAAAGCCGTTGCTGCGGAACGTCTGGCCGCGTTGGTAACCAAGTCGTCCCATAGTCAATCGGCTTGTAGAAGAAAACGTCCGCGAGTTCAATGGTAAGGTTGGCATCGCGGCAAGCTTCAATCTGCTGCACGAACTTCTCGATCTTCAGGCCTATCGCCTCTCGTACTGGAAGACAGCCGTTCACGAGATCAATTACCGGCGCTTCTTCGACATCAACCAGCTGGCTGGGATCCGCATGGAGGACCCGGCAGTCTTCGAGGTCGCGCACATGCTGGTTCGCGAACTCATCCGGCAGGGACTGGTCACCGGCCTGCGCCTCGATCACGTGGACGGTCTTTACGATCCCAAACAATATTTTTCCAACTTACAGAAACATTGCGCTCCAGAGGGCGGCTCTCTTTATGTCCTGATTGAGAAAATCATCTCGAGGGGCGAGAGCCTGCACCGGGATTGGGAGGTCCAGGGCACGACCGGTTATGAATTCTTGAACGACGTTGCCGGACTGTTTGTGGATCCCGCCAGCGCGGCGGCGCTGCACAAGGCTTACGCACGCTTCACGGAGCGAAACACCCGCTTTTCCGATTTGGTTTACGAGAGCAAGCAATTGATCGTCGCCAGTTCGATGTCCAGCGAGCTCAACGTGCTCGCGCATGAACTCAACCGCATCTCCGAGTCCAACCGTCGCTACCGCGATTTCACCCTCGATAGTTTGCAAGAAGGTCTCCGCGAAGTTGTCGCCTGCTTTCCGGTCTACCGGAGTTATTTCACGGGCGACGGGCATGACAGTTTCGACGAGCGCGTAGTGGATGCCGCAATGTCGGAAGCTCTGCGGCGTAATCCGGTACTTGAGCCTTCGATGTTTGCGTTCATTCGTCAAATGCTGCTTCCTCAAAAGCAGCCGGGACTCTCCGAGGAGGAGTACCAGCGTCGGGTAAAATTCGCGATGAAGTTTCAGCAATACACGGGGCCGGTGCAGGCGAAAGGCGTCGAAGACACGGCGTTCTATCGCTACAGCCCGTTGCTGTCGTTAGACGAAGTTGGGGGGTGAACCCTCACGCTTTGGGCGCACCGTCGCCGAGTTCCACGAAGCCAGTCAAAAGCGCCGGGAGCACTGGCCGCTTTCGATGTTATGTACCTCGACCCATGACACCAAGCGGGGTGAAGACGCGCGTTGCCGCATCAGCGTACTCTCCGAACTCCCGGACGACTACCGTACCGAGTTGTCCCGCTGGGGTCGGATTAATGCCGGCCGGAAGACCATTGTTCGGGGAGAGCCGGCTCCCGACCGCGCCAATGAATACCTCTACTATCAGGCCCTGCTAGGAGCCTGGCCGGCAGATGTTCTTGATGAGCCTCCCGCTCAGTTTGTGGAGCGCATGCAGGAGTACATGCTGAAGGCCGTTAAAGAAGAGAAGATCCACGCCAGTTGGATTCATCCCAATCCCGCATATGACGATGCAATCCGTGACTTCGTCCGCCGCAGCCTCACGGGTCCGGAAGGCAAGAAATTCCTGCGCTACTTCTTGCCCTTCCAACGTCGAGTCGCCGCGGCTGGAGTAGTGAACGCGCTCGCCCAATTGGTGCTGAAAGTCGCAAGCCCCGGCGTGCCAGACTTTTATCAGGGAACCGAGTTGTGGGATTTGGCGCTGGTCGATCCCGACAACCGTCGTCCCGTAGATTACAACGCCCGGAAGGCATTTCTGCAAAGTGTTCAACCGCTGCTGGAAGGTGATTGCGAGCCCGAACGGTGGAAGCAATTGTTAGTCGGCATGATGGAACGCTGGCCCACCGGCGAACTCAAGTTATTCTGTACCGCGGTGGCCCTGAATCTGCGCCGCCGGGTGAGCCAACTTTTCCTCTACGGCGATTATGTTCCGCTCTCGGTTCAGGGAAAGCGAAGCGAGCATATCGTTGCCTTGGCTCGTCAGCACGGGAGAAATGTCGTGATCGCCATTGCGCCGCGCCTCACGGCCAGGTTTGCGACGTCCAAGTCTCCCTTCCCATTGGGCGAGGATTGCTGGAAGGACACTACGGTTTTATTGACCGGAACGTTGCAACAGCGACGGTACCGCAACCTCTTTACCGGAACCAGTCTGAGCGCAGACTCAGCTATTTCCCTGAGCGAGCAATTCGAGGTGCTTCCCGTGTCGCTGCTGGTCCCGGAGTAGCCGGTCGGATGCGCGGAAACCGGCTGGTGCCGGGAGGGGGGTCAGATTTTGGAACAACGATCTCATTTGTTTAGTTCGGCGGCATGTCGAAGGATCAGGCCGAACCCTTTCGCGCGAGCCGATTCCTCCAAGGCCGAAAGTTGCGCCTGCGCCGATTCGCCGTGCTGGGCCTTCTTTGCCAGCTGTGCAAGGATAAGGCGGGCTTCGAATTCAATGCCAACCAATTCATGTTCATGCGCTTCACGGAGAATGTGTTCAAGTGGCGCGCGCGCACGTTCGGGATGCTCTTCCGCAAGAAGGAGACGGGCCGAAGTTAACCCACACTCAAGTCGAAAAATCAGGTTCTGAGACTTCGCGGCGAGTGAAGCTGATGCATCCGCTTCCTGGCGCGCGTCTTTGATTTTGCCCTGCGCGAGGAACGCGTCGATCAATACGCAGCCGGCGCGTAGTTCGTCCGCCGCCTGTTGTTCCTGATGAAACTGCTGCTTGTCTTGGCGGGCGGTTACTTCGGCATCGGCCGCATGACCGTCCTCGATAGAAACGCGTGCCAGAGCCAGTTCGGTCTCAGCCGCGTTTTGTTTTTCTCCAACCTGCTTTCTGAGCGTCAACGAGCCTCCTGATATGACTTAGTGGCCGCCGCAAGATTCCCTCGATCGAAATATAGATCTCCGAGACCGGTGAGCACATATGCAATTCCGTCTTTATCTTCGATCTCCTGGGCGGTAGCCTTTGGCCTGTTGGTAAGTAGTTTCCGCTGTGTCCAGACTACCCTTGAGCCGCCACAGGTCGCCCAGCGTGTCCAGGGACAAGGCCACGCCTTCTTTGTCTTCCACGGTCTGGAACTCGGGAATCGACTCTTCCACCAATCTTCTTCGCTTCCTTCAGATCACCTTGCCACAGGCGGATGGAGGCGAAGTTACCCAGAGCGGTGCCAACACCATCGGGGTTCCCGACCTGACGAAATTCGGCGACCGCTCGGTTGAACATCTCCCCCGAACGCGTGAGATCACCTCTTCCGAAATAGAGCGCGGCAAGATCTGTGCCCATCATCGCTACACCGTTAGGGTCCTTGGCGACAATTGCAGCTTGCAGAGCGCTTTCACATTCGCTAATGGATTCCACCGAAGCGTCGATTGCGGGAGCTTGTTGACACAGAATTCCATGGACGCGGGCTACTAGAACGTGCGAGCCCTGCGCGCTCGCCTTGGCAATTGCTTTTTTCGCGGCGGCTCTGGCCCGGTTGAAGTCGCTATTGATCCATGCCGAGGCCTCCGTCATATCGATGCGTGCGTCCTCGCCCATGGGAGGGGGAAGTCGACGAAGCACAGCGAGGGTCTCCAAGGCATCCGATGGCCTGACATGAATCTGCGCGGATGCCAGGGCAATCCCGTAGTCCAGATTGTCGGGAAACAAATTGAAGAGCGAGCGATAAGCTTCGATCGCCTTAGGCCAGTCTTCGATTGTCTTTCGATATTGGCCTTCGACAAGCAGACGTTGCTCTTGCGAAAGCTGACTGGACAGCTCGATCGCCCGTTGGCCTTCGGCGCGAGCCTTGGCCTCATACCCCGAGTGCCACCAAACATCCGATAAGGCAGAATGGGCCAACGGGTAGTTCGGGTCGGCGGCGACGGCCTTGATCAGCAAATCACGCGCGCCGCGGAAATCGAAGGCCCATAATTTAGCTCGTCCCTCGGCATACAGCCGGGCCGCATTTTCATTCATCGGCAGCGCGGCCCGGGTCGCCGTTACAATTGCCGAGGGTAGAGGACCAAGCCCCAGCCCGTGTCGAAGGCTGTTGCCGACCTGCGAAGCCAGGTCGAACAGGTCGCTCTCATCGCCGGACAAAGCTTCTTCAGCAATTGTTTCTCCGGCGACGGTATCTTGCATCCGCACGTCCAGCCGAATTTTGCTCTTTCCCACCCCGGGAAGCACGGTGTATGAGCCGAGCACCACGACATCGGCGCCGGGATCGGTCCGCAATCGCTCCAGGGTCGCTTTGGCTAGCGAGTCTTCGTCTGTCAAGGGGCAATTCGCTCTTAGCGCGGGCCACATCTTCCCCGGACACGAGCCGCAACTCGCCCCCTGCAGCGAGTTCTGTATTGAGCATTTCGGAGAAGGCCGCCGAAAGCCAATTGTCCTCTTGCCGTCCGGGCAGGTTCCGGAAGCCCAGCACGGCGACCGAGCGGCGCACTCTAATCGGCGGCGCAACCCGGGCATCCGCGGTGGAGGGAGAGCGACGCGGTATTGAACGGAGCGTGAAAAGCCCGGCGCCAACCATGAGCACTACGATGCAGGCAATCACGAAGTAGCGGTTAAGGCGCTCCTGCCGTTTTCCGGTTTCCGCAACAGTGGACCCGGTCGACCGCGTCTCCTTGGATGGATCCTGTGCGGATGGATCTTGTGCCTTTCCGATCACGACCGTTACGGGAGCAAGAAATCGGAATCCTCGACGTGGAATCGTCTCCAGGTAACGCGGCGCCTCGGCATCATCGTTAAGAGATTCGCGCACCTTGCGGACGGCGACACCCAGGCTGCGATCAAAATCTACGAAGGTATTGTCCGGCCAGAGGCGTTTGCACACATCCTCCCTGGAGATAACCTCTCCCGGCTGTTCAACCAACATGACCAGCAGGCGAAACGGAAGGTCCTGCAATTTAACCCGCTGGCTGCTGCGGAAAAGAACGCAGTTACCGGTATCGAGTTCGAACGGACCAAAGCGATAGTGAGGTTTATCTGCGGGCACCCGAGACTGCCCCCTCAAAGTGCCGCCATCTTAACACGTCGCGTAGCCCGAAACAGCAGTTAAAGTCCCCCGCTAACACATTCAATACAAATGACATGCTGGTTAAACAACGTTTAAAGAGCAGTTTCATTGACCGCTCTTTCCTTTTGATTCAAATTGACGCTCGCCGGCCGGCAACTCGCATGGGCTCGAGCGACTGGATGGACGATCACCAGAAGCCCTGCAAATTTCCTGGAGGAGGATTTCATGACAACCAACAGCACCCCCCGTACGAAAGAACCAGCCGTGCATTTGGCAATCGGCATGATCGGCATCTTTCTGGCGCTCTTCGCCGCTTATGCACACGGCCAGCAAGTCCACCAACTTTTCTACAATAACGCGGGCTGGGCGGACGCGAATCTGAACGGCACTTTCACGGATTCATTTAGCAGTGTCGGCGCATTCACTACGGCTCCGAACAATGCTCTTCACGCGTACTACCTTTCCAGCGTCGACGAGGTTCACCAGCTTTACAACGTAGGCGGAGGCTGGGCGGATGAAAACCTGACTGCGGAAACCGGCGCGAGTGCGGCCAATAGCGGATCCAACATTTCTGGCTTCTCGAACCAAAACTTCCAGTACGTCTTCTACGTTGACAACAATTTCAACGTGCATCAACTCCTCTACAACAATTCCATTTGGACGGACACAAATCTCACGACGGTATCTGGAGCTCCGATTAGTAATGGGAACGAGCTGACGGCATTCGCCACTTCAAACAACGCTTTACACGTCTACTACGTTACCCCGGGGCCGAGCGTTATGCAGCTCTACAACGTAGGGAACGGCTGGGAATTTGAGAACCTGACGGCGGAGACCGGGGGCCCTCAACCCCAGGGACGATTCCTCACCGGCTTCAGCATGGAGAACCTTCAATACGTGTACTACGTCGCCTTTGAGGGGGACATTCACGAGCTGTTTTATAACAACTCTACGTGGTCCGACGAAGATGTGACCGCCCAGGCCAAGATGGTTCCCTCGCCGATGTATCCAGATGGCGGAATATCCGCGATGTTGATTCCGGGCACCAAAAAGATGCGCGTCTACTACATCGGGACCAACAATCACATGATCCAGTTAGCCTCCACCAATAACAAGAAGTGGACCGGCGCAGATCTGACGAAGAAAACAAAGGGGCCGCTGGCGAATGCGTCGAACGGAATCGCTGCCTTCGCGACGACTCCAAACAATCAGATTCATGTCTACTACGTCTCAGGCAATCACGTAAATCAATTGTTTCTGCCGACCCCGGCGAAAAAATGGTCCAACCAAGACCTGACGGCGCTTACGGGCGGCGGCCTTGCCCAATACTCGGGCGGAATGGCCGGCTTCTCCGTTGCGAACGAACAGTACGTGTATTACCTGGCGAAGTGATTTTGCCGGAGTGCTTAGGGAGCCGCCGTTTGCTGGCGGCGCGCTCCCTCGCATTCCATCCGGATCGAGATTAAAACTGCAATTTCAGAAAGAGGACGTCATGCGCGGTGGCAAAGAATTCCATCTTAGAACTCTGGTTTTCCATGCTCTTACCTTGCTTTTAGCCTCCATCCTGGCGTGGCAAAATGCTCGCGCTGCTTCTTCCGCGGAGTCCTTGCCCAATCCGGTCAGGCAACGACTCGAGCAAGCTCTGCTGCACCTCGAACAAATCGCTCCGTCACCGGAAGCGCAATCGCCGCCCGAACGCCTCGATCCTCGCTCGCGCGACGATATTGCGAAAACGTTCCCGCTGCAGCCAGCCCGGTTGGCGGGCGCGCCGACAGCCGCTGCCAGATATGTATTCGGCAGAATGGATCTGCCTACCGGCCCGTCTCCCGATGGCATCGCCGTCGGTGCGTTTCAGACCGGCGGTCCCCTCAGCATCGCAGTTAGCAATTACGATGCGGGGACGATTTCGATCTACCTCGGCAATCCAGACGGAACCTACCAGGCGCCTGTCGAGTATTCGGCGGGCTTTGGGCCGATCGACATCGTGACCGGTGACTTCAACCGCGACAATAACCTGGACTTGGCCGTCGCAAACTGGGAAGGCGGCACGATTTCGATTTTTCTGGGGAATGGTGACGGAACTTTTCAGCCTAAGGTTCAGTATTCGGTCGGCGGCGGCTTCTTTGCTTACCTGGTAGCGGTCGATTTCAACCATGACAACAAACTCGATCTGGCGGTGAGCGTGGGTTCTTCGGATTCGGTCGCCGTTCTCATCGGCAACGGGGATGGCACATTCAAGCCGGCGATCAACTATCCGGCCGTCAATCTGGCGGATGGAGTCGTTGCCGGAGACTTCAACGGCGACGGCAATACGGATCTGGCCGTAACGGGTGGTTCCGATCAACTGGCGATCTTGCTTGGCAATGGGGATGGGACTTTCAAATCGCCCGTCCAGTACGCCGTCGGCAGCTTACCAAGCGCCGTGGTAACCGGAGACTTCAATGGCGACCACAAACTCGACCTTGCGACCGTCACCTTCGATGGCAACAGCGTCTCGGTCTTGCTCGGTAACGGAGACGGTACCTTTCAAGCCCATGTGGATTATCCAGTCGGCAACGGCCCCTTCTCGCTCGCAACCGCTGACCTCAACGGCGACGGGAACCTTGACCTCGTAGCTGCGAATTACAGTGACAACACGGTTTCGGTACTTTTTGGCAAGGGGAACGGCACGTTTAAGCCCGGCAAGATTTATGGAACGGGTCCGCTCCCGACGCCGGTTGCGATCGCCGACCTGAACGGCGACGGGAGGCCCGATCTCGCCATCGTGAACGAGGGCTCGAACACCATAACGCTACTGGCGGGCGCCGGCAAAGGAACATTCCAGAGCCGCAACGATATTGCGATTGGCAAGGGAACTTTGCCAACATCCGTGGCTGTGGCAGACTTCGATGGCAACCACATTCCCGACCTTGCGGTAGCCGACTTCCAGAACAACGCAGTCTCCGTCCTTCTCGGCAAAGGAGCTGCTAAGTTCGCTGCTCCGGTGGTTTATCCAACGGCGTTTGGCCCGCTGGAAGTGAATGTCGGTGATTTCAATGGTGACCGCTTGGCGGACCTTGTACTCGCGGACTCCGGGTCAAATGAAGTTTCCATTCTGCTAGCCAAGGGCGATGGCGCCTTTCAGCCCGCCTCAGGCTTTAGCACTGATATCTATCCTGAAGGAACAGCCACCGGCGATTTCAACGGCGACGGTAATTTGGACCTCGTCGCTGCCGACGGAGAAGTCGCCACTATTTCCGTCTTGCTTGGAAATGGGAAAGGCGGCTTCGCGCCTCATGTTGAGTACGGTGTTGGGGCAAATCCGTTTGGCATTGCAGTCGCGGATCTCAACTTAGACGGGAAACTCGATCTGGTGACTGCCAACGCAGGTGACGACACGGTCAGCGTCGCACTGGGAAACGGCGATGGTACTTTCCAGCCTTCCGTCGCGTATCCAGCCAACTCGACGCCTTATCGAGTCGCTGTTGGTGACTTCAATAACGACGGGAAACCCGATCTGGCCGTTACTGGCTGGAATGCGAACACCATCTCCGTCTTGATCGGAAACGGCGACGGTACATTTCAGCCACGCGTCGACTTTCCAACCGGCAGCTTTCCGTGGGGTCTGGTCGTCGGCGATTTCAATGCGGACGGAAATCTCGACTTAGCCGTCACTAACACCGGTTGCGAGAATCCAGGATCTACGTGTCTTGGCACGGTCTCGATACTCCTCGGCAATGGAGATAAGACATTCCAGACGCGCGCGGATTACATGGTTGGCCTCTACCCTGTCATGCTCGCACAAGCCGATTTAAATGGGGACGGCGGCCAGGATCTGGCCGTGCCCAACGCCCAGTCGGGTTCTGTCTCCCTTTTGCTTAATCTCCCCGTCATCGGAATTTTCCCGAGTTCGGTGGGCTTTGGCGCCCAGAAAGTTGGCGTTCAGAGTAGTCCGCGGACGATCACGGTGGGCAACCCGAGCGGGACGCCGCTGAGCATCAGCAAGCCGAAAATTGTGGGAACAAATGCGGGGGATTTCTCTGAGAGCACAACCTGCCCTCTCGCTCCGGCCACCTTGGCCCCAGGCGCAGATTGTTCCTTCAGCATTACATTCACGCCGAAAGCAACCGGTAGCCGCAGCGCGTCGCTGACCTGGAAAGACAGCGTTCCCGGGAGCCCGCAATCCATCGCGCTCGGAGGTACCGGCCAATGAACGCCGGTGAACGGCATGTACGCGATTGCACAGCAAACAGCCATGAAACATCCACGAGACGTCCAACCATCACTGAAACATTCAATCAGAGGAGAGTAGAGCGATGCTGAAACGCAAACAGATGTGTCTCATTTCTTTTCTGGGCCTGCTGGCGTTGGGAATGTTCGCCATGTCCGGTCAGAGCCAGCCTCCGGCAGCCCCGAGAGCATCGGGCCTGGGACTCCAAAGACGCGCCGGTGTGCATCCGTGGCCATCGCGCCAGAATTTAAGGTCCAAAGGGCAACAACAACCCGAAGCTGTAAGCCTCACCTTCGGCTTGATCGACTTTCCCCGCTCGACCGCCAGCAACGCCTTCGGCCTTAACTCAAAGGGAGATATCGTGGGCGGTTATGGTCCCATTCCGCCCTGGCCGGCTTCCTATTGGGAAACGACCGGCTACTGGCTGAAAGGAAACACTTATCGCACGCTCGCCTATCCAAACGCCGCTTATTCGGCTCCCTACAGTATCAACGACAAGAGAGTGATTGTCGGATTCTACGACATGGTTGGGGACCAGAACTTTCGCGGCTACCAGTACAAAGGCGGCGCGTTCACGAACATCGATTTTCCCGGAGCACCAGCCACGGCGCCAGTCGCTATTAATAACTCAGGTGAGATTACCGGCCTGTACTTCGATAGTAGCAATGAACAGCACGGCTTCACGCTCAAGGGTGGCGTTTATGCCACTCTTGACGTCCCCAACCTGTACGTCACCGAGCCGTACGATATCAACTCTAACGGAGACATTGTTGGCAGTTGCTATGACTTGAACGACATTGAGCACGGTTTCGTCTACCAAAACGGGCAGTTTGCCATCGTCGATTATCCCGGCGCCACCAATACCGAGGTCACCGGAATCAATGACGCAGGCCAGATGATCGGCGTCTACGGGGACGGCGTCATAGTTGCCGGTAACTATTATCAGGTGTCAAACCTGTTCTTGTTCGATCATGGTACATTTACTCCTCTGACTTTGCCCGTTGAGAATCAGGCCATCTTGTCCTATTCGATGAAAGGCAATGAATTTGTCGGATTTTATGTCGACACCACAAACAACCTCTATGGCTTTGAAGCGCAAATCGCCGACAATTCGATAAGTCAGATTTCAAGGAGCCAAGAATGAGACCCGGTGTCGGAAGCTTTTATAGAAGGCACCGTGCGGATGCATGCCGTAAGGGCGCTTGGCATTGCTCTTGAATATGACGCGGACCGTGCCGCGGACTTCGGCGAGGAGAATCGGGCCCACAATTCCGGTTCCCAGCCGGAGCGCGGGTTTTCAGGGCAAGAATGTTTCGCCGGTGTATTGGCGTTAGATAAACCTGGCGGTAAACCGTACGATGCGATGAGGGCCGCGCTCGGTGAAGACCTTTGCATAGCCCTCGAACTTCATGCCCATCTTCTTGTTGACCCCACCGGGCGCGTAATCCCATTCGACTTCGTCGGCAGCCAGGAGTTTTTCAGTACAGAAATGGTTGTCATCTGGAGCGATTGGTGGCATAATCGGGCCACTTCGCCCAAGAATGGGCGTTGCTCCCCCAGGGCGGTTCGTACTAGGTCACAGGGGTTGGGTTAACCTCTATCCGCGTGATGCGAGCCAACTTTTTAGAACATTCGAGGCGCGGGTCGTTTGAAAGCGCGCGCGGAAGGTAGTACTGCTCCCAGCGCATTCAGACCGGAATCGCCCGGTACGGCGGGCCACGCCTGAACGCTCTTAATTATGATCTCGACCTTGGTTCTTCCCCTTTTGTGAGGTGGAATATGGGAACTCCGAGTCGCCTGGCAGCGCAAACAGCAGTAACGTTTCACGCCCGTCGATGCAAGATTGTGCGCCTCCGGCGGGGAATTTTGATCTTGACCGCCATGGTCGGGTTGATTTGTCTGCACGGTTCTCTGGCCCTGGCCCAAAACGACGTCCTGACACAGCATAACGACGTGTCCCGCACGGGTCAGAATCTGCAAGAGACCTGGCTCACGCCCGCGAACGTAAATGTCAATCAGTTCGGAAAGCTGTTTGCGCAAAGTGTTGACGAAATCATCGTCGGTCAACCGCTTTACGCCAGCGGCATACTGATGAACGATGGACATGTGCACAACGTGGTCTACGTGGCCACTCTGGCCAACACGGTATACGCCTTTGATGCCGACAATAATCTGGGAGGGAATGCCGCGCCGCTGTGGTCGGTGAGCCTGAACGACGGGGGGGTGCCCGATCCGATCTCCGACTATGGGTGTACGGGGACACATTTCAAGGAAATCGGGGTCACCAGTACGCCGGTGATTGACGCCGCAAAAACGACGCTCTACGTCGTGGCCAAAACCTTAACCGGAGATGTTCGCGCGTTTAATCTCCACGCACTCGACATCCGTACGGGCAGCGAATTGCTGGGCGGGCCAATCCGTATTTCGGGCACATATGGAGCGTTGCAAACTTTTAATGAGCTTTATCAAATGCAGCGGCCAGCGCTGCTTCTGGAAAATGGGCTGATCTATGTTGGATTTGGCGGAAACGGCTGCGACGTACACCCCTATAACGGCTGGCTCTTTGCCTATGATGCGCATACCTTGCAGCAGCAGGCGGTTTTTGAGGTCTCTCCCAACGGGAAGAAGTCGGCGATCTGGCAAGGCGGAACTGGACCGTCGGCGGATGGCTTCGGCAACATCTATGTCGTGACCGCCAACGGAACCTATGACGGTCCGGGGTTGGGAAACGACTACGGTGACAGCGTTCTGAAACTCGGCTGGAACGGAACGACATTCGGCGTCCAGGATTACTTCACCCCCTACAATCAGGCCGATTTGCAGGATAACGATCTTGATCTTGGTTCTGCGGGAGCACTGATTTTACCCGACCAGCCCGGTCCCTACCCGCATGAACTGCTGGCGGGAGGAAAACAGGGAACTCTTTATCTGATCAATCGCGACGATCTTGGGGAGTTCGACCCGGGTAACGACGACGTGATCCAGACGATTCCCGGTTTTCCGTTCGAACTCAGTGGCGTCCCTTCGTACTGGAACGGCAGCGCATATGTGGCGGGCGACCACGACGACATCAAGCAGTTCCCGTTGATCAGTGGAACGTTGACGCCTCAGCCGGTATCGCAAACAACGATTGCCTTCGGCGGCTCTGGCGCGGGTTCGACTTCGATTACATCCAATGGAAACAATAATGGAATTCTGTGGGCGCTAGCGCATAGCAGCCACATCCTGTATGCCTTCGATGCGACCAACCTGGCAGTTCAACTTTATAACAGCAGGCAAGCACTGCACGCGCGGGACACGCTGGATCTGCTGATTCGCTTTGCGACTCCGACCATCTCGAATGGTAAGGTATACGTCGGTGGAAGAAGCTCCCTGACTGTTTATGGCCTGCTGCCCGCTCTTTCCTCCGTGGGTGGCAATAACCAGACGGGGACCAGCAATGAAGTTCTGCCCACCGCTCTCTCCGTGCTGGCCAGCGACGCCTACCAGCGAGCGCCAATCCCGGGTTTGAGCGTCACCTGCGCGGACGGAATGGCCAAGGGAGTGTTTATTCCCAGCGCGACCCAAACCACCGACGCGACCGGAACGGCAACGTTCCAGTACCAACTTCCCCAGTCGACGGGCGCGGTGACGATCACCTGCTCTAATCCAGCTTCGACCAGTACCACGTTTACCGAAACGTGTGCGCCGGGTGCACCGGCGAAGCTGGCGATCGTTTCGGGGAACAAACAAACCGGCCCGCCCAACACAGCGCTGCCGAATCCATTAGTGGTGAAAGTGTTGGATGCGAATGGGATCGTAGTACCCGGAGCTACCGTGACCTTCGCTGATAACGGCGCCGGAGGGTCGTTCTCCCCGATGTCGCCAGTGAGCGATTCAAAGGGCAGGGCAACCACCCAGTACACCACGGGCCCAAATACTGGTAAGGTGACCGTGACCGCCTCAACGCAAGGCGCGACTTCGGTAAACTTCATCGTCACAGTACAGTAAATATGACGATGAGGTGACGGGATTAGCTGTTTTCCTAACGCGTCCCAATACCTGGTGCCGGGAGGGGGAGTCGAACCCCCAAGGACCGAAGTCCGGCGGATTTTGAGTCCGCTGCGTCTGCCAGTTCCGCCATCCCGGCTTGGCCCTGCTGAGGGTCGCCCCCCTTGGAAAGGGCTGCAAGTCCTGACCTTTCGGCATCGCCCAAACGATACCCCAGATACACACCTGATCTCAGCAAGCGCTATGGCGATTTCAGTATCGCATAGCAGATCTGCGACTGCCAATTGCGGGCCTGCGGCGGTTCGCTGCTGAAGAGAAGAATAGTGGTTACAAGGGGTGCGTGGTGATGAGGGCTCGAAGAGGACCGTGGAGTTCGAGAACTGTAGGCCGACCTCTCGACTCGCTCCGCTAGACGGGCTAGTCGCCCGTCCAGCGATATCTCGTTTCGTAGAAACTACTTTAGTGGAGGCTACTTTTGTCTAGTGAAGGACTGCCAGGTTGTGACCCACCACCGCACCTTCTCCGCCTACGATCAGGCGCATGGCGATGCGCTCGGCTTTGTAGTGGTGCGTCTGGTGGAGCAGGTAGACCGCGCCCAAGCCGGCGCCGAATCCGAGGGCAGAGCCCACAGCTTCTCCCGCGGCGCCTCGAGTGACAAATGGGCGCATTAGCGGATTGGCTTCGCGGTAGCCTTGATTCAAACCCCGTTGGGTCGTGATGGCGTCTACGGCGACCAGAGCTCCCAGAGTGCCGAAGCCGATCTTGTTTTCAAAGGTCCAAAAAGGACGGTGGCTGGGCGCATCGGGCAGGGGGCCGGTGGCTGCGACGAAGTTCTCGGCTTGGGCCGCTGCACACAGTACCAGAATTAAGAGAAGCTGCTTCATATTGCCTCCGCTCTGATTGGCTCGATCCTGCTTAGAGTTCCTGAGCAAGTTCAGATTAAGCCACCGGTACACGGAAGTACATGGCCCAAAATAGGGGTAGCATAGGCATTTGGTAACGTGTTTCATGGCTGATAGGTAACAGTTACTGGGGATGACCTGGGTCGGATAGGCGTCTGAAGGCAATAACTACCGCATTTTCAGCGAATTCCGGTAGCTCAAACGCAAGGGGGCGGATTAAAAACCAGAATGGGAGCGCAGCCGAAAAAGGAATCTGGCTTTTCGAGGACGGGTGGCTGGAAAGACGCTGAGCCGCAAAAATCCGGATGTCCGACGGCTCGCGGAGCTGGGGATCTACTGAGAATTGCCGCCCGTGGAAGTTAACTCGATTCCTGTTCGGTTTCCGTAACAAGTAATCGGTTGCTTAGAAGCCCTCGAGAAAATCACCTAGAATTCTCCCCGCAGTATGAGGCGGGGCGGGACTGTGCTGCAGAGTACCCCCTCAAACGGTTCCGCCACCACCTTCGTAAGCTTGCCCAAGCAGGGCCGCCCGCGCTCTTCGCCTGAAGCGCGACGCTGACTCGATCAGAAAATACCATTACGGACTGAATATTCCAGACCAATCTTTCCAGACGGTACCCGTTGCTACGCTGCCGCCCTGCTGGGCAAGTTCGCAGCCATGTAAGTCACCAGCATGTATTGATTGGCGAGTGCGCTCGAAGGTGACAGCTGGGCCGGAAAGACGAACGCGGCGTTCATACGCAACCGGGAGAGCGAGCACCAGATCTTCAGGCGGATGGCTCGCTGGACAATTTCCTGTCCGGCGGCCGCGATAGCCGGATCCGCATTGGAGCGCGCGGATTGCCCGACGGCGACGAGCAGGGCTGCATTTTGCGACAGAGCTGCAACATACAATTTGGCGGCGCGGAGGCGGGTGCGTTGTATGCGTCGAAACTCCGCGGGCGAAAGGTTCTTGCGCAGATATTGCTCTTCTTCCGGGTCGGTAAGATTTTCGAAGGCCTCGAGATCAACCGGAGTGAGTTGGGCGGCCTCGGTCTGCAAATCGTCGCCACGGCGGGCATACCGTTCCCAAACCTGGGAGGCCAGGAAAAGCAGGAGCAAAGCCGCGATGACCGCAACGATTAGGAACAGAGAAGTCACGGGCGAACAATCCTCCCCATATCGGCTGCCGACTCGCGAATTTCGATCAATGTAGCCGCCTTGGATTGCGAACTGACTTTCTCACGTACCAACGCAAAATAAAGCCAGATAAGAACGGAGCAGTGGTAGGTCCCCATCTGGAGGAAATCGGGAATGAATGGCCTTTGCATGAACATCGAGTCTTTCCAGGCATTAAAGAGCGGTTCGAGGATTGCTGTCAAGCCCAAGCCAAGCGCGATTCCAAAGGCGAAGGTGGACATTTTGAGGCCGAGAAAACGGTGCCAAAGAAAAACCAGAACGAGCAGGAAGCATTGCGCAATGTTGAGCGCCTCGATGGAGGCGTAGGAGCGAGGCAGCTGGTGGCTTTGACTGTAGTACTGGAATCCGATGAAAGCCGATGCCATAACAACGAGAGCGCTGGTCACCCATCTCACGATACTCGTACTGGTCTGGCGGAGTGAATCATTGTGTCTCACCGGCGCCTCAAAGAGCTCCTGCAGAATTCCGAAATGGAAGGCGATATCTCCGGCCCGAAAGAACATATCGAGGTCCAGGTAAAGCCATGACGGCAATATCAAGAGCCGGCTGAAGATTGGATAGAACACGCAAAGATATAACAACTCGAAAAAGAGATAAGAGAAGAAGATCGGAAATTGCCGGTGGAGACCCTTGCGGAACATCACGATCGCTACCGGAATCAGTAACACGTGCGGGGCCACGAATAGGTAGCGATAAAGGAGGTGTTGGAGATTCATCGCTTGAGTGTTACCGTGAGATGAAATGTATCACCAGGTACAGTAACACTCAAGCGGGGAGTTTTAGTTGCTTCCAGGCGGGACGCAATTCTGACCGTTCTTGTCGCAGTTGGGGAACGGGCCTCCATCGGCGCGAAGCTGAACGGGGAGTACAGCCAACGTGGCCAATGCGAACAGCAGAAGAGCAAGCGTTGTTTTCAATGTTTTCACGGCGTATCCTCTCTGGTAGTGAAATAAGGTTCAGTGGAGTGAGTTTCGCGCCGGCAACTGAAACGGAGAGACGGAACTCGTTTTAGTCGACATTACGGAAAATGTAGCGGGCGAGAGAAATGGTAGGGAAATGGCAATGAAATCGGCCTATGACGACCTTCGTCAAAGGACCTTGGGCAAAATCGACGGCATCTGGAGAAGGCTGACCTACATCGCCGGACGGCGATCACCGGAAGGCGGTTACCAGCACTGGGGATTTGAGCGCACCCATGGGACGGCGACCGCACATCACACCTTCGCGCGGGCACATCAAGCTTTGGTCGGAACAGTTCTTCGCACGCGGCTGCGTTTGCTGGAAGAAGATCTTGAGCAGTCCAGCCAGGCGGAGGGGATTAGCCCAGCTTCTTACGTGTCGAAATTGGCGGCAGGTCTGTACCGTTTGCTGCCTTCAGGCTGTTCGAAGGTGACGGAACTCCACATGGTTTCGGTGGTGGAAACTCTCTCGGTTCTTCAAAATCGGCAGTCGCAGCCGGATCCCCGATCCGCATCGCAATCCCAACCACCTGACCAATCACCTCAGCCTCCTGCGGGTGCTTAAGAATTCGCACCGGCGTCGGAGACAATGGATGCGGCTGCAAGACCAGGGAGTTGAGCCGGAACGAGCACCAGCAACAGGTGAATCCGTCCCGGGTCTCAACGAAGTAAATCGGGCGTTCGTACTCGGATCGCCACTGCCGGTCCACCACCCTCGTCCGCGACTCATCCACCTGCACAAACGAGCCGGGCTGCAGGATCGGATACATCGTGAAGTCTTCCAGACCAATGAAAGCGTAGGTGTAGTTCTGCGCGGCCAGATGGCTCAGCATGGAGAGCGGAACCGTGCCCCACTGCTGGACCATGCGCCCGAGGTCCGAAGTTGTTCTCAGATCGAAACCCGGATCAAGCTTGACAGGGATCGTGCAGGTGTCCTGTTCTCGCTCGATCGACACGACATGAGAATTCGCCGGCTGCGAGTCAGACCACTCTTTCGAAATCGCGTCGAGATCGATGCCGTACAGACGCAGCAGCATCCGCACCGGCTTGCGGTAGATCGCTGCCAGGGAATAAAAGCGGTAGACGCTGGGGACAACGCCTTTCGTCTCGATGTCGGAAAGCCGACTGGGTGGAATGAGATATTCTTCGCTGCCATGCCGCACGGAAATCGACAGGCTGGCATTTTCGACGTCCCGCATGGTGAGACCAAGGCGGTCGCGAATCTTGCGCAAATCGATTCCTGCTGAAAGCATGTTTGCTGGGACCTCAGCGGACGCTGATTCCGCGGCTCGGAAGATCAACCGCCGTCGTGCGCGACGGCAATTCCCAAATTGGCTCAGCCCGTGCTGATGCTCGAAGCCGCTTCGCCGGTGGGAGTGAGTCCAACGCCCCTGTGCATGCTTATACCAAGGTTCTGCAGAGCTTTTCAACTCTATTTATTCGTTTTTCGTAACAGACTATGGCAGCGGTTTGACGATGTTTACGCAGGTCGGCTGGCGTCCTCTCCTTTAGCGTGTTTTTCCCGGACGGACGCAACCGCCGAATCTGATTTTCGGAATTCGTAAAAAGTGCGCGGATCGGGCTTGTTCGTTGCAAAATGCACCAAAATGAGACAAGAAAGCGTTGGGGGAGGATAGCGTTGTTTTCTCGCCGCAGACGGCTTCTGCCGTCATTCTTCACCGCAGGACAGCATGAACCGCCTTTAGCAAGGCGGCGCGCGTAAACGGCTTTTCGAGCAGTGGTATATCGAGCCTGGAGCCGTCATTTTGAGCGATCAGTTCTCCCGTGTAGCCTGACATATAGATGACTTTTGTGCCCGGATGCGAACTCATAATCTGGAGAGCCAACTCGGGCCCGCTCATGCCTCGCATGACTACGTCGGTCAACGCGACATCAAAAGTCTCGGAGTTGGAGCGCAGACGCGCGAGCGCCGCATTCCCGTCCTCCGCTTCCACAACTACGTAGCCGTGGCCTTCGAGGAGCTGGCGAGTCAAGCCGCGCATCAGCACATCATCTTCGACCAGCAAGACGGTCTTGCCTTGCGCTCTAGGGGGTAGCGCTTCAGCTTCAGCCTTGGGAGCAATACCCATTTTGTGGTCGGCAGCCGGAAAATAAACCTTGAAGGTAGTGCCACGATTAGGTTCGCTGTACACCAGAACATTCCCGCCGCTCTGCTTCACTATCCCGTAGACCGTTGCCAGACCGAGTCCGGTTCCCTTCCCGATTTCTTTGGTCGTGAAAAACGGGTCGAAGATTTTCGACAGCGTGACTGCATCCATGCCGCAGCCGTTGTCGCTGATGGCGAGCAGAACATACCTGCCGGGCTTCATCGGCGGGTGCCGGCTGGCAAGAGTAGCATCGAATTCCTGAATTGACGTTTCCAGAATCAGCTTGCCGCCTTTTGGCATCGCGTCCCTGGCATTGACGGCAATGTTGAGCACGACCTGATCGAGCTGCGAAGGATCGGCCTCAACGACCGCAAAATCCGTTCCCTGACGAACGGTGATCTGCACATCGTCTCCCATGAGAGGCCGCAGAAGCTTCACGACTTCCTTGAGTGAGTCGTTCACATCAAGCAGGCGGGGCTGAAGCGTGAGTTGCCGGCGGCTGAAGGCGAGGAGCTGGCGAGTAAGTGAGCTGCCACGTTTTGATGCTTCTTGAATGTTGTCGAAGTATTGCGCGACGCCGTCGTCCGAAATTCGGCTGCGAAGTAGTTCGCAACAGGCGGTGACAATTCCGAGAATGTTGTTGAAGTCGTGCGCAACCCCGCCGGCTAGCCGGCCAACCGCCTCCATTTTCTGAGCTTGCCGCAGTAGGTCCTCGGATCGCCTTTGCGCAGTAACATCGCGCGCGATAACGGAAGCGCCAACGATGACGCCCTTTGCATCCCGGATGGGAGAAACGGAAATCGAGACACTCAGATGCTGGCCATCTTTTCGCACTCGAACCGATTCAAAATATTCCACGCGTTCGCCGGCCCGAATCCTCTTTAGGATTTCCGGAGTCTCATTGCGGCGATCAGGCGGAGCCAGCACGGCAATGGATTTGCCGATCATTTCCTCGGAGCTGTAGCCGTAGATGTGTTCGGCTCCCTTGTTCCAATGCGTGATCGTACCATCGAGATTCTTGCCAATAATTGCGTCCTGGGAGGAATCGACGATCAGCGCAAGACGACTTTGAGATTCCAGCAACTGCCGGTCTTTGCTCGCGTTGATTTCCTCGTATGCCTTCTGAAGTTCCTCCTCGATGCGTTTGCGATCGCTGATGTCGCGAATGGCGCTGAGGACAACCATTCCGGAATCCGTGTTAACAGGCGAGAGGCTGATTTCGACTGGAAATTCGGAGCCATCCTTGCGACGGCCGCGAAGATCCAACGCCGCCCCCATGCGCCGAGTCTGAGGCTGCGCGCGAAAGAGTTCGCGATGGTGCTGGTGCTCGCCGCGGTGGGCGATCGGCACCAGCATTTCGACCTTCTGGCCGATCAACTCACCTTGGGTGTACCCAAAGAGATGTTCAGTTTGAGAGTTGACCTGAACAATCGAGCCCTCAGGATTGACGGCCACCATCGCGTCGGGAACGGCCTCAAAAAAGCCAGCCGACAGAAGTGACTTGGTCATGCCTTTGGCAAGATGCTGAAGCTTTTTCTCATGGTCGGGATCCCCAAATGGCGAGCGCATACTACTTCCCCACAAACCTGTCTACTATACGTAAGATCAGGGGACGACTCAACCGGCGCGTAGGCGAGTCCCCTCACGCTAACGCCGGCAGCCTGGGCAGTACCCACCGACCTCAAGCCGCGAAACAACAATGTGGAAATGGCAGTCGCGTTCGAGTTGCTTTTTCAGTGAATCGAAAGTCTCGCTCACGAATTCGGCAATTTTCCCGCAACGCAGGCAAGCCATATGAATATGATCGCGGCCCAGTTTGCGTTCGTAATAATGGCCTTCGCCCTTGATGTGCATCAGGTCGAGTTCGTCGATCAGGCCCTGCCGCTTGAGCAGATCGAGCGTGCGGTAGATCGTGCTCCGATCGACGGTCGGGTCAAGATGGCGTGCCTTGCGCAGGATCTGGCTGGCGTCGAGATGCTTGCTGGCCGTCTCGATTACGCTCAGGATCGCCCGGCGCTGAGAGGTCATGCGAATTCCGCGGCCCGCAAGCTGAGTTTGCAGACGTCCCGGAATTTCAGTTTGCGGTAACGGCATTCAAGTTCTCCACGACATGTCGCAACTGTTCGCAACTGCGCTGCGACGAAAAGTGACGGCTACGATTGACAGTGTCGACCCCTCGCTCCTAATCTGAAATTGTATTCCTTGTTGCGACCCGGTCGCAACAACGGACCAGAGTCAAAGCCGCAAAGCCCGCTGGGGACTGGATTGTACTTCTTATTGCGATCGAGTCGTAATAAGAAGTCCCAAATCAAACTATCGCGCGCGTAGGAGTTACGATGCCTGCTCGTCTCATTCATCACTCGGTTGCCCGAACAATTTCGCGGCTTCCAGAATCTGTTCTGCGATTTGTCTGCCGGAGTTATCGCGGGCTTTTCCTCTTCGGGTTACTCCTCTGGTGTTGGGGATCGACCTTCGCTCAGGAGAGCCCCTACATCGTCACGTACGACCACTACCTGGAAGAGCCGGGAAGTCTGGAGGTGGAATATTTTTCAACCTTCGGCACGCAGTGCGCGGGCAATGATTTTCACGCCTTCTGGATGGAATTCGAATACGGCACGACCGCCTGGTGGACCACCGAAGTATATCTCGACGGGCAGACCACATTTTCCGACAGCACAGTGTTCACCGGCTTCCGAATCGAAAACCGCCTCCGCCTGCTGCAGCGCGAGCACATCGTGAATCCCGTGCTCTACATCGAATACGAGAACACGAGCGGAGCCGATAAGATTTTGAAGGAAGTGGAAGGCCACGACGTCGAATCGGATTTTGCCGAATCGAACGGAATACTCCGCCAGGAGCACGATCACGAGTTGGAGTTGAAGCTACTGCTTTCGAGTACTTTCAAAGGATGGAACGTCGCCCTGAATCCGATCTTTACCAAAAATCTCTCGCCGAGTGAGCCCTGGGAGTTCGCTTATGCGATCGGCACGAGCCATCCACTGGCATTGAAGGCATCGCCTGATCGTTGCAATTTGTGCCGCGAGAACTTCATTGCCGGAGTCGAAATGTATGGCGGCCTGGGCGACGCACAGAATCCGGGCCTACCCAACACATCCCACTACCTAGCGCCCGCGGTCGCGTGGCACCTCCCGTCGGACTGGACTTTCCGCCTTTCGAGCGGCTTCGGCTTGAACGACAACAGCCATCGCCTGCTGCTGCGTTGGGGAGTCTCCCGAGAATTTTCCGGTTTTGGAGAGATGCTGAGACGTTTATTTGGAGGCCGAGAATGAAAAGGCCGGGTATGAAAAAGCTGGCTACGGCAACATCGACCACCGCATTTCGCCGGCGGAGTCGGACGAGGCTACGGCGGACCGCCGTCGTGGCAGGCCTTCTTTGCATCCTGGCATCCACGGCCCTGACGCAGATGACTGAAAGCGCGCCGCGGCGGCGTGGGCGATCCGTGTACGCGGCATTGGCGGACGCTCCCGAAGCGGCGCGCGCACGCAAAAATCCCTTTGAGGGCAGGGAGAGAGAGGCAGCCGCCGGGGGAAAACTCTTTGAACAACATTGCTCGGCGTGCCACGGAAAAAAGGCGGGCGGTACCAGGCGCGGTCCGAGTTTACTTCGAGAAGAAGTGCAGCAAGCAACCCCGGGCACGCTCTTCTGGACACTAACGAACGGAGTAGTCAGGCACGGCATGCCAGTGTGGTCGAAGTTGCCCGAGCCGGAGCGCTGGCAGATCGTGACATTCCTGGAGTCGCTCCACGCGCATGAGGCGAAGCCGGCGACGGTCGGGGAGGCAGACAATCGGTAGCTTGCATCGTGAAACTTCAACGATACTTTGAACAATGCAGGCGCAAAGCATAATTTCCCGGAAGGCCAATTTCGCAGAAGGCCAGTCAGTGTCGAACTCCCCTATTAAAGAATACGACGCCATCATTCTCGGAGCAGGCGCGGCCGGATTGATGTGCGCCATCGAAGCCGGCAAACGCGGGCGGCGCGTTCTGGTGCTCGAGCGCTCGGAGCGCATTGGCAAAAAGATCCTGATCTCTGGCGGCGGGCGCTGCAACTTCACCAACGTGCATACCACGCCCGAGAATTTCATCTCCGCAAATCCGCATTTCGCGAAGTCGGCGCTGGCGCGTTACCGTCCGGAAGCATTCATAAAGCTGGTCGAAGAGCATCGCATCCCATTTCACGAGAAAAAGCTCGGGCAATTGTTCTGCGATCGCTCGGCTAATGACATCGTTAGGATGCTCGAAGAAGAATGCCTTGCCGCCGGAGTTGGAATTCGCGTCAACACAAAAATCACCGAAGTACGAAAATCCGAACGCTTCACCGTCCGGGCAGAGGACGCTGTCTTCTCATCTCCCCGACTTGTGGTCGCGACGGGAGGCTTGTCGATCGTAAAGATTGGCGCCACCGCGTTTGGCTATGATCTGGCCCGGCAATTTGAATTGAATATCCAGCCAACGCGCGCTGCCCTCGCGGCATTTGTGTTCAGGGAGTGGGACCGCAAGCGCTGGTGCGATCTGGCCGGCGTTTCCACCGAGGTCACCGCGTCGACATTTACGAAACCCTCGGCCATCGTACCAGTCCAAAAGGTCTCTCAAACGTTTCGCGAGAAAATGCTGTTTACGCACCACGGCATTAGCGGGCCAGCGATCTTGCAAATCTCTTCCTATTGGGATGGCGAGGGATCGATCTTGATCGACCTCGCGCCCGGCGTCGACTTGAACGCGCTTCTGCGGGAGCGCAGCCGTCGCGACCAGTCAAGCTGGAAGACAGTGCTGTGGGAAATTCTGCCACGGAGCTTGGCGGATCGATGGCTGGAGAAATATGCTCCCGCGGGAAACTCCGACCGCGCGTTCGCCGAAGCCGAAAAACAATTGCATTCATGGATCGTACAACCGGCAGCAACCGAGGGCTACGGCAAAGCAGAAGTAACCGCCGGCGGCGTCGACACCGACGAACTCTACGCGCGCACAATGGAGTCGCGCAAGGTACCAGGTTTGTTTTTCATCGGCGAAGTCGTCGATGTCACTGGACAGCTCGGTGGCTTCAATTTTCAGTGGGCGTGGGCGTCAGGTTTCTGCGCCGGGCAAGCGATATAAAACCAAGTCAAAAAGCAAAAGTCGAATTGAAGAAGTAAAGAACGAGCGTTTTCACTTCTTCAATTCGACTTCTGACTTTTGACTTCGATTGGCGAGGATCAGAACCGGAATAAATGCCCCTACAGCTCCGCGCCTTCCTTCATGAAGGGCATGCGCGCAAGAATCTCTGCGGCCTTCTCGAGTTTTTTCAGGTCTTCTCCGCTAAAATCCGCGCCCGCGGCCTTCGCGTCAAGCCCCTTGCGCGAAACCTGCACGACGCCATTCACATTTCCGTCCGCCGCCGCGACGGGAACCGACATGATTTTCTGGATCGGCATCTGATCCATGTTGCGGTCCTCTTCCGCGGTCGAGAGGCGCACTGCCTCAAACAGGCTGGCATGCCTGACCCTCATGAAAGCATTCGAAAGCAGCGGAGTGCGAGTGGCAGCCGTGCGCGCGGCGACAGCCGTTCCCGACAGCGGCAAAACACCCGCCGACCGCAATTCAACCGGAAAGATGAATCGCAGGCTGCCTTTTTCCAGCCGGAACAACGCCACCTCGCTGCGATGCACAGACAGGATTCGCGCGAGCTTCAGGCAGACCATCTCCGAGGTGGGAGCCTCAGCAAGCATGCCCTCCAGTTCCGCCATTTCCGACTTCGCGGCTTTTGTTCCAGCTTGACTGCCAGTGTTTGCCATAGGGGTGTGCTATGCCTTCGTCGTTTGCACTGCGATCCTCTCAATACTGCGAGTACCGATGAGTGTTCGACAAGTTACTACAGTACTTGCCGTATGCGAAGTCGATTCGACCTCCGGCAATTGCATCTGCTGGCAGCGTCAACGGCCATGTCCGATAATTATGACAAGCAGAAGTTTTTTCGATGCCGATTTTGCACAATTCCACAGTCGCACGCGTTATAGTAGATCTAAAGGTAGATGGAAAGTTGCAGCTCGCGAGTAACGCGCATGTCGTTGATTCTCTGCGCAAGCCCACCACTTAAATTGAATATCCGTAAGGAGTATCTGAATGCCCCGTAAAACCGATGGAACTACCACTTCAAGAAAGAAGAAGGTTACCCCGCCCACTGAGACAGCCGCTCTACAGCCGGCTCCGGCGCAGGTAGCACCCGAAGTTCGCAGCGCGGAAGTGCGCAACTCCGAGATCCGAAGCACTGAAGTGCGCAACTCCGAAGTTCGCGACAATGTCACGCCGATCAACGTTGCCCCGATCAAGGCCGCGGCGAAAAAGACCCCGGCAACCGCTTCAGCTCAAAATGTGAATGTAGAGGAAGAAATTCGTCGCCGCGCTTATGAATTGTTCTTGGAACGCCAAGGAGTCGCGGGCGATCCGGCAGCGGACTGGCTCGTCGCGGAGCGCGAGGTTCGCGCGCGCTACGCCGGCAAGGAATCTGCATTCGCAGCCAGACAGGGAAGCTAGCTCACGAAAAGCAAGGCTAAGCGGCGCCGTTATTCAATCGCCTGGACGATCGTCGCTCGGATTCTAAACTAGTGAGTTTATTGCTGCACGGCTTGAATGGCTTGTGGCCGGATCTGCTCTCTCTGAATCTGGGCAACGTCCCACCCGCCACCCAGCGCCTTTACCAGATAAACAGATGTGACCATCTGCTGGCCAAGCAACTGCGTAGCGAGCCGCTCATTAGTGAGTAGCATGGATTGCGCGGTGATGACGTCGAGGTAGGTGGTCACGCCACCGACGTAGCGGCTGTTTGCGATATCGAGCGCGCGCCGTGAATCGTCAACTGCCGTCGCCTGAGTCTTCGCGGCCCGGTCGAGCATCGTAAGCCCGGAAAGTCCGTCTTCGACCTGCTGAAATGCTTCGAGCACAGACTCGCGATAATTAGCGACCGATTCGTCATAGACCGCTCGCGCCGCCGCCAGGTTCGCCCGATTTTTTCCGCCATTGAAAATGGGCTGGAGAATATCTCCGCCCAGCGCCCAGAATAAACTTGGAGCATTCGCCAGCGTCGCAATGTCACGGCTCTGCAATCCGCCGTCTCCACTCAGCGTGATGTGCGGATAAAACGCCGCTTTTGCCAATCCGACTTGCGCATTTTGAAATGCCATCTGTCGCTCGCTGGTCGCGATATCCGGGCGCCGCTCCAGAATTTCCGACGGCACTCCGACAGGCACAGGCGGGGGCGTCATGTTGAACGGCGCTTCCGCCAGCGCAAACGTAGCCGGCGGCTTACCCGCCAGGACAGCGATAGCATGCTCATATTGCGCGCGCTGCTGCAGAACAAGCTGTAGTTGCGTGGCTGTCGAATCCAGCAGCGCCGCCTGCTGCGCAACTTCAAGCCCGGAGGCGACTCCGCCTTCATGGCGATGGTTCACCAGATCAAGACCCTTTTGTTGAATCTCCACCGACTGCCGCACCACACCAGCCTCGCGATCGAGCTCACGCAGATTGAAGTAGTCGGCCGCAAGCTCCGCGCTCAAGACCAGGCGAACGTTACCAAGATCTGCAGCCGTCGCCTGAAGTGAAGCATTGGCAGCCTCAAGATTCCGCCGCACGCTGCCAAACAAATCGACCTCGTAGCTGACATCAAAAGGAACGACAAAGTTATTCTGCGTGGTTGCCGTAGTCGGCGAAGATGAGGCCCCGCTCAGCGGGCGATTGCCGGAGAGGCGCTGCCGCTGCCCGTTCGGGTCGGCCGTAACAGTGGGAAAAAATCCCGCCGAGGCGACGCGCGCCAGTGCGCGCGCCTGAAACAACCGGTCCTGCGCGGCCTTCAACGACTGGTTCGCCTGGAGCAAATCCTGCTCAAGGTTGTTGAGCTCCGCATCGTGATAAAGCTCCCACCAATTTCCTTTAGGGATCGCATCCTTAGGGGCAGCCGTCTGCCAGGGTCCTTGGCCCTTCCAAGTTCCGGGCACTTCCGCTGCCGGCCGTCTGTAGTTAGGCCCGACAGCGCAGCCGGTCGTCAGCCAATCGCGCACAAGATGGCGGCGATCATGCCAATGTGGCGCGGATGCCCCTGTCCGCGTGCATGGAGTGGATGAGCCGTCTGCGCAGGCGAATACTCTTGCGCCATACAAACTGTTATCTCCGACAACTGTCACGAGTGGCTTGCTCCCTGATTTGGTTGAGGCCGATTTGCCTGAGGCTGATTCTCACTTGGCTGTGCAACCCGCACCTGCTGCCCCGCTTCCAGCGAGTCTGACGGATTAATAATGATGCGGTCGCTGGCCTCAATGCCGCCCAGAATCTCCAGCGTGGCGCCGAAGTCGCGCCCAATGACGATCGATCGCAAGCTGCACCTTGTTGTCCGGGTCGACCACTGCAACCTGCGGCCCTTCGGCGCGAAATAGCATGGCGTTCACCGGAATCGTGATCCGCTGAACCGGATTCCCGACCGCAAAATGGACTTGGCCAAACGATCCGGGCAGCAGCTTGCCGTCTTTGTTCGGAACATCGACTTCCGTATTCAGCGTGCGCGTCGTCATGATCGATCGCGTCGGCTGTCCGCACCACCGTCCCGGTAAACTTTTGGCCAGGAAATTCCTGCAATGTCACGGCGGCCTTCACCCCAACTCTTCATCGAATGGCGCATACGCCTGCGGAACGCTGACGTAAACGCGCAGGGGATCGACGCGCGCGATATCGAACAACTCTCTGCCGGTCGCCTGCGCTCCGGAATTAATCAACGCCCCCGGATCGACGTTGCGCCGCGTGAGCACGCCGGAAAAAGGAGCGTAGACGTTCTTGAATGACTCCATCTCTTCCAGTCGCCGCACATTCGCGTCGGCGGCTGCCAGGTTCGCCTGCGCCTGCTGGTAGCCGCTCGCCTGCTGATCGGCCTCCTGCTGCGAGACCGAATCGGTCTTGCGCAGATTCGCCCAGCGGTCGGCGCGAAATCTTCGCCAAGTCCGAGTGCTGCCTTGATCTGCTCGCGACTGGCTCGCGCCTGCGAAAGTTCCTGATCGACTTCCGGCGTATCGATCGACGCCAGCAGTTCGCCCTTCTTCACCTTGCTTCCCATGTCCTTGTACCAGCGCAACAGGTAGCCATTGGTCCGCGCGAAAATGGGAGACTCGATGTAGGCCTGCAAATTTCCCGGCAGCACCAGTTCGTTATCGCCAGGTCTCGGTCATATGGCTGCACGACCGCAACCGTCGGAATCGAGGCCGCTTCCGTTTCCTTCGCCAGCGCATCCGTTTCGCTCTTGCGGGTCAGGAAGGTCACCAGCTCCCGCCAGATCAGCAACACGAGCAGCACGATGCCTACCACGCATCTTGGCGCGCCTGGTCGGGCGCCGGCGGAAGGTCGGGAGGACGCTCAATCTGCGGCGTGCGCGGGACGTGCTGTATCTCTGCATCCTCGCTTTGATGCCCAATCTCCGGCGGCTGTTCGTACGGACATAATTACTTTCTCCACAAACTCTTATCTTGCCTTCGCCTGGCCGCCGATGCCGAGCCTGGCGGCGGCCGTGAATAATTGCGAACACACTCGGCACAAAAAACAATGTCGCGACTGTTGCAAACAGCAAGCCGCCGATGACCGCGCGGCCCAGCGGCGCATTCTGCTCGCCGCCTTCGCCGAGGCCGAGGGCCATCGGCAACATACCGATGATCATGGCCAGCGCCGTCATCAGCACCGGACGCATGCGCGTGTAGCCCGCTTCGATCGCCGCCTGCAGCGCGGGCACGCCCGCATCCATGCGGTCGCGCGCAAATGAAACCATCAGAATCGAGTTCGCCGTCGCCACGCCCATGCACATCACCGCGCCCGTCAGCGACGGAACGCTCAGCGTGGTGCGCGTGATCAGCAGGAACCAGCAGATTCCCGCCAGCGCCCCCGGCAACGCCGTAATAATGATGAACGGATCGAGCCACGACTGGAAGTTCACCACAATAAGAAGATAGACGAGCACGATCGCGCCCAGTAAGCCGAGCTCCCAGGCCGAAAAACGAAGACCGCATCGTCTCCACCTGCCCGCGCACGACGATGCTGGTTCCGCGCGGCAGAGTGATCCTCGAAACGGTTTCAGCGCCTTCATGATGTCGGACGCCACTCCGCCGAGGTCGCGCCCCTGCGTGCTGGCGTAGACGTCGATGACCGGCTGCACGTTGTAATGGTTCACCACCGCGGGTCGCGCCTCGGGCGTGAGCTGCGCCAGATTGCCGAGCACCTGCTCGCCGTGGCAGCTCGCGATTCATCACCGGCGTGTTCATCAGATCCTGAAGCGAAGTCATGTGGTACTGCGGAGCCTGAATCGCAATTGGATAGGTCACCCCGTTCTTCGGATTCAGCCAGAAGTTAGGCGCTGTCTGGAAGCTTCCGCTCAGGCTGATCAGCACGCTCTGCGCCACATTCTGCGCGGTCAGTCCGACCTGGTTGATGCGCGTACGATCCATGTCCAGGTAAAGCGTGGGCAGACTCATCATCTGCTGCACGTGCACGTCGGCCGTGCCTGGAATCTGGCGCAACCGGTTTGCGATCCTCTGCGCCAATCTCGTAGTTCGTCTGCAAATCCGCGCCCACAATCTGGACGTCGACTGGAGCCGGCAATCCAAAGTTCAGAATCTGCGACACGATATCGGCCGGCTGAAAGAAAAACTCCACCCCAGGAAAACGCGAGGGCAGTTTCCGCCGCAGCCTGCGCACGTATTGCGCCGTCGGATGATGATGTTCCGGAGTCAGCGAAATCAGGATCTCCGCATCGCTCGTCCCGATCACGCCCGAACTGCTGTAGGAAAGATTGATGCCCGAGTACGGGACGCCGATATTGTCCAGCACCGTCTGCAGCTCTTTCTTCGGAATCTCGCTCGCGCAGCACCCGCTTCCACTTCATCGCACAGTCGTGCCGTCTCTTCCACCCGCAGTCCCGGACGCGCGCGAAAGTGCAGACGGATCAGGCCCGCATCCACTTGCGGGAAGAAATCCTGCCCGAGAAAGAACACCAGGCCCATCGACAGCACGCAGAAAACCACAAAGCAAACGGCGAAGATCCCCGGTTATTAAGCGTAGTCTCCAGCAGTTGCTGGTAGCCGGCCCGGAATCTGTCGAAGCCGCGTTCGAATCCGCGCTGGAACTTTCCCAGAAAACTCTTCGGCTCCGCAGCCCGGTGCTCGTGCCCGCGCATGATGTACATCACCATGGTCGGAATCAGCGTGCGCGACAGCAGGTACGACGCCAGCATGGCAAAGCGACACCGCCTCCGCCATCGGCACGAACAGAAACTTCGCGACGCCGGTCAGAAAGAACATGGGCACGAACACGATGCAGATGCAAAGCGTCGAAACGAACGCCGGCACCGCGATCTGCTGCGCACCATCCAGAATCGCCTGCTTCATCTCCTTGCCCATGGCAAGGTTGCGCTCGATGTTTTCGATCTCGACGGTCGCATCGTCCACCAGGATTCCGACGGCCAGCGCCAGACCTCCAAGCGTCATAATGTTGATCGTCTCGCCCAGCGCGCTCAACAGAATCACCGAAACGAAAATCGACAGTGGAATCGAAATCGCGATGATGATCGTGGGCCGCCAATCGCCCAGAAAGAGCAGGATCATCGCCGCCGTCAGATCCGGCGGCAATCAGCCCTTCGCGCAATACGCCATAAATCGACGCGCGCACGAAAAGCGACTGGTCGAACAGCGCCTTGATGTTCATGTTCCGAGGCAGAGTCGTCAGCGCCTTCGGCAACAGCGCCTTAATGGCATTGACCACAGTCAGCGTCGAAGCGCCGCCCAGTTTGTACATCGACATCAGCACGCCGCGCGCCCCGTCCTGGCGCACGATATTGGTCTGCGACCGCGAATCCGTCTCGCACATGTGCCACATCGCGCAGGTAGAGCGTCGATGAATTTGTAGTCTTCACCGGCAGATCATTGAGTTCGGCAATCGTATCCGGAGTGCCGTTCATCTCTACGTTGTATTCGGTCGAGCCAATCTTCGCCGAACCGGCCGGCAGAATAAGATTCTGCGCCGCAACCGCGTTGACAATATCGGCCGGCGCCAAACCATACGTCTGGAGCTTGACCGGGTCGAGGTCGACGTCGATCTGGCGCGGCTTGCCCCCATAAGGCCAAGGAGTGGCCGCGCCCTGCACCGTGGTTAATTGCGTACGCAGAAAATTATTCCCCAGGTCGAACAGTTGCTGTTCTGGAATCGTCTTGCTGCTCAAACCAAGTTGCACGATCGGCGTGGTCGAGGCCGTGTAAGTGATGACCAGCGGCGGAGTCGTGCCCGGAGGCAATCCGCGCAGAATCGTCTGGCACATTGCCGTCACCTGCGTCATCGCCATGGAAAGGTTTACGCTGGGTCGGAAGAAAATCTTGATGACAGCCTTTCCAGGCACCGCCACCGACTCCTGGTGCTCAATGTCATTGACCGTGACCGTAAACCCGCGTTCTGAATTACTTACGATCCGATCCGCCATCTCGCTCGGCGACATGCCCTCGAAGCTCCACACCACGCTGACGACCGGAATATTAATGTCGGGAAAGATGTCGACGGGAGTGCGCAGAATCGTGATCGGCGTAAGAATAATGATCAGCAACGCCATCACAACGAACGTATAAGGGCGCCGAAGCGCTAACGCGACTATCCACATAAGACTTGCGACTGCTAATGACTTCCGCTGGGTTGGCGATCCGCCGAACTTTTATAGATTCAAAACAATACGTTTCGGATTTAAATTATAATGAATTTTCACCATGGCACAAAGTTACGCCCGAACTGAGATAGTCCACAACGGAAGCAACGGGAAGCGTTCGCCAGGCCGTCCGCGCAGCGAGCAGTCGCGCCAAGCCATTCTGCGCAGCACCCTGAAGTTCCTCCGCCAGCAGGGCGGATTCCCCGATCTCAGCATTGAGGCCGTGGCGGCCGACGCCAAGGTAAGCAAAGCGACCGTCTATCGCTGGTGGCCCACCAAGGCAGCGCTGGTCGCCGACGCTTTTTCGGCCAGCGTCGAACAGGAACTCCAGTTCCCCGACACCGGTTCACTGTGCGGCGACGTGGCACAGCAGATGCGCAACGTGATACGCCTTTTTCGATCGCCGCGCGGCAAGGTGGTTGCGGCGCTGGTCGCCGGCGGCCAATCCGACCCCGAACTGATCGAAGCCTTCCGCGAGAGATTCCTGTGGCCCAAACGCCGCCAGGCCTACAAGACCCTACAGCGCGGCATTGATCGCGGCGAACTTCCCGCCGGCACCGATCTGGATCTGCTGCTCGACTCGCTTTACGGCCCGATCTACATGCGCTTTCTGATCCGCCACTTCGAACTCCGCGAAGACTTCGCGGACCAAATCTGTGGACTGATTCTGAAAGGCTGCGAAAGCCGAACGGGCTGACGGTTCGAAAGCCGCGACGCGCTACTTCGCCACATGCCGTGGCGAAGCCTTATCCAGCACCGCCAGCAGCCGCGCCGACGACGCCGGAGTTTTCACCTTCCCGCCACGTACAATCTCCCGCGCGCTGATCTCTCTCCCATACAGCGCCTTATTCGCGCCGTCATCGGATCGCATAGTTGAACCCTCCAGAGACACGCCGGCAAACAATCCCTGCGCCCGCGAATAAGACAAAATCTCGGCCTTCATCACGACATCGGTCTCAGCCGAAGTATCCCGCCCCATGGGCCCCGCCGCCGCCGAAGCATCCGCACCGAGCTTGACTTTGCTTGACAGTACCGATTTCGCGCCCGACTCATTCATCACCAGCAGCACAAAATCCGTAGCCTGCGCTCCAATCTGAAAACCAAAGCTGCCGCCCTCCAGCGCAAACATGGCAGGAGCGCTCCAATGCCCGGAAAAATCCATTCCCTTGCGGCAAGTAATCACCCCGCGTCCATAACTGCCGCCCACAATAAAGGCGGCCTTCTTTACCGACGGATAAATCACGATGCACTCCGCCTTATTCAGCAGATCTTTCGGAATGCCTTCCGGCATCCCCAGAATTTCTTTCATCACGGCAGCCGACTCCTTGATGCGGTCATCCGCTTTCTCCTGCTTGTCTGCTGCAATCGCCGGTGCCACGCAAGCCAGCACTAGAATCAGCAAAAATGATTTTGTCTTCATGAGTCGCTCCTCCTTGGGTTCGAAGCCCGACACTACCATGCCATTCTGAAGCTTGGCAAATGGCATGCGCTATGTGCTTTCATCTCTGCAATCTGACCTCTGACCTCGCATCTGTCCTCTCCCGCCTTGCCATCCTCCCGGCCGGGGATTACCATTTTCCTAATTTCATTTCGCCTCAAAGGACTTCTGTTTCACTGTTTCGCCTGACCAGATTTCGCAATCCCAAGGAGGATCTATGGCAACTGCAGTCTCCCCGATTGACTCTCGCGTCAGCGAGTTCCTGGAAAAACCCCGCAAAATGCTAATCAACGGCAAGTGGGTCGATGCTATCTCCGGGAAGACTTTCCCGACGTACAATCCCGCGAGCGGTGAAGTCCTGGCTCAAGTAGCGGAAGGCGACAAAGCCGACATCGACGCCGCTGTAAAAGCCGCCCGCAAAGCTTTCGACAGCGGCCCCTGGTCGCGTCTAACTACCTCCGAGCGCGGCAAGCTGATCTGGAAATTAGCCGACCTGCTCGAACAGCACCTCGAAGAATTCGCGACGCTCGAAACCCTCGACAACGGCAAGCCGCTCACGGTCGCCCGCGCGGCCGACGTGCCGCTGGCCGTCGATATGTTCCGCTACATGGCAGGCTGGGCCACCAAGCTCGAAGGCACCACCATTCCCATCTCCGTCCCCTACACACCCGGCGCGAGCTATCACGCCTACACGTTGCGCGAGCCGGTCGGTGTAATCGGCCAGATCATTCCGTGGAACTTCCCGCTGCTGATGGCCGCCTGGAAACTGGCTCCTGCGCTGGCTGCCGGATGCACGGTCGTCCTGAAGCCCGCCGAGCAAACACCGCTCTCCGCGCTGCGTTTAGGCGAACTTGTTGCCGAGGCCGGATTCCCCGACGGTGTTGTCAACATGGTCCCCGGCTACGGAGAAACCGCCGGCGCCGCTCTCGCCGCCCACGATCTGGTCGACAAAGTAGCCTTCACCGGATCGACGGAAGTCGGCAAGCTGATCGTTCACGCCGCGACCGGCAACCTCAAAAAAGTTTCTCTCGAACTTGGCGGCAAATCGCCCAATGTCGTTTTTGCCGATTCCGATCTTGACACCGCCATCGGCGGAGCGGCCAGCGCCATCTTCTTCAATCACGGACAATGTTGCTGCGCCGGGTCGCGTCTTTTCGTTGAGCGTCCGGTGTTCGACAAAGTAGTCGAAGGCGTAGCCGCGAAAGCGAAGAAGATCAAAGTCGGCTCGGGCATGGAGTCGAGCACCGCGATGGGCCCGCTCGTTTCCGAGGAGCAGTTGCAGCGCGTCTGCAACTACCTCGAGATCGGCATGAAAGAAGGGGCAACCGCTATGGCCGGCGGCAAAAAGCTGGGCGACAAAGGCTATTTCGTCGAACCGACCGTGCTGGTCAACACCAAAGAAAACATGCGCGTAGTGCAGGAAGAAATCTTTGGCCCGGTGGTCGCGGCGATTCCATTCGACAGTCCCGAAGACCTCGTCAGCAGCGCGAATAACTCGATGTACGGCTTGGCAGCGGGCATTTGGACAAAAGACATTTCCAAAGCCCACCGACTGGCATCCGCTCTGCGTGCAGGCACAGTCTGGATCAACTGCTACAACATCTTCGACGCCGCTCTACCCTTCGGAGGTTACAAGCAATCCGGCTGGGGCCGAGAGATGGGGAAAGACGTCCTGGAACTCTACACGCAAACCAAAGCAGTCTGCACCAGACTGTAAATTGAAGATCGAGACAAGAGGGTGCCCCAACCTAACGTCGCAGCTTGTGCGACGTTAGGTTCTTTGCTTTAGGAAACAGTTTTGGCAATCTTGTCCTCCGCTTGGCGGGCACCTGGATTACTACATCGGAGCGCAGATTGCGGGCACCGGCGATGTGCGTGATGTATCTGGGATTTGAATTGAGGAGGCGTGAAGGAGCGGGTAGTTCCTCGCCTCCGACCTCGCACAACACAGCAACGGACAGAGCTTAACATCCGATGGCAGGAGGCTGCGGGAGATCCCGAACCGGTGATTGACCGCGGAACCGGTGACAATTTGTTTACGTACCCGTCTAACGGGAGCAAGTGCGCCGCGGGGTAGCGGTAAGCCCGCCCAACGAAATCAATCTGTGGAGTCTTTCAATGCGATACCTTATTTGCGTGCTCGTCCTGACCATTTTCGGCGGGATGATCTCCGTCCAACCAATTGATGCCCGAACATTGTCCGGCGCGAATACACCGTCCGATCTGGAAGCCCGGCGCAAAGCGCTGAATGACCTGCTGCACGAGCAGTGGGAATACACCATGCGCACCAGTCCGATCTACGCTTCGATTCTCGGCGACAAGCGCTGGAACGACAAGCTGGACGATTTCTCGCAGGCGGCGATTGACGACAATCTCCTGCAGTCACGCAAATTTCTCGAGCGCTTCGAAGCGATCGATACGACCGGCTTCCTCGACCAGGAGGTCCTGAACAAAGAACTGATGGTGCGCGACCTGAAAATAAACCTAGAAGGCGCACGCTTCAAACCATGGGAGATGCCGGTCAATCAGTTCTTCGGTATTCATATCGACGCACCCCAACTCGTCAGCATCCTCTCGTTCCAGAGCGTTAAAGATTATGAGGATTACATCTCACGCCTGAAGCAGATGCCACGCCTCTTCGACCAAAACATCGTGCAGATGCGCAAGGGCATGGCTGACGGCCTGATGCCGCCGAAGATGCTCCTCGAAAAGGTGGTTACGCAGGCCGACGGGATCGCCAAGACCGACGCCGAGAAGAGTCCCTTCGCGCATCCCTTCGACAAGTTTCCAGACTCCATGTCTGAAGCCGACCGCAAGCGCCTTCATGATGAAGGAATTGCCGCCATTCGCGATTCCGTGATCCCCACGTACGTAAAGTTCACCGCTTTCGTGCGTGATGAATATGCCCCGAAAGGCCGCACCGAGCCCGGTCTTTGGTCGCTCCCCGACGGCTCTGCGCGCTATGCCTTTGCCGTGAAGCAATCGACCACCACCGATCTCACGCCAGAAGAAATCCATCAGATCGGCCTCGAACAAGTAAAAGAAATCGAGGGCCGCATGCTGGGCGTTGCCAAGCAACTCGGCTATCCGGATCTGAAGACGTTTTATGCGGCCATCAAAACCGACCCCAAGCTGCGGGCGCATTCGCGCGAAGAGATTCTGGATCTCTATCGCAAGCACATCGACGACATGTACACAAAGCTCCCCGACTTGTTTGGGCGTCTGCCGAAGAGCCGGCTCGAAGTTCTGCCGATCGAGGAATTCCGGGAAAAGGAAGCGGCGACGCACTACGTTGAAGGCTTGCCCGACGGTTCGCGCAAAGGGCACGTCATGGTGAACACCGGCGATTTTGCCAACCGCACGACGCTGGATATTGAAACCACCGCCTACCACGAAGGCGTTCCCGGACACCATCTGCAACTCTCGATCGCGCAGGAACTGCCCGAGCTGCCGCCCTTCCGCCAGCACGAGTTCTATACCGCCTACGGCGAGGGATGGGCGCTCTACTCCGAGCGTCTGGGCAAGGAGGTTGGCTTCTTCCAGGATCCCTACAGCTATTACGGCCACCTCCAGGATGACATGCTGCGCGCGATCCGCCTGGTCGTCGACACCGGCTTCCACTACAAGCATTGGTCGCGCCCGCAGGTAGTGGACTACTTCCATGAGCACTCAGCGATTGACGAGCCGGAAGTGCAGAGCGAGACCGATCGCTACATGGCGTGGCCGGCGCAGGCTCTCGGCTACAAGATCGGCCAGCTTGAAATCCTGAAGCTGCGACAATATTCAAAAGACCAGCTCGGGTCAAGCTTCGACATAAAGGCCTTCCACGATGAAGTCCTGGACGCTGGAGCGCTGCCGCTCGATATTCTCTCCGACCGCGTCCACGCCTGGGTAGGACAACAAAAGGCGCCGCTGATGCCCGCCGGAGGAAGTTCGAAGGCAAGTCCGAGCCAAAACTAAGCGCGGTTGCGGAGTATCATCACCGGTATGACAGGACCGGATCACGAAGCCGAGTTTGCCCGCCTGGCTGGCGTGTATTCGGCGATGAGCGATGACGAGGTTAAGTGCCTCGCCGAGAGCGGAGATGAGCTGAGCGTGCCCGCCCAGGAAGCGCTTCTGGCCGAGGCCTCAAAGCGCGGCTTCATGCTTACGATTGCTTCTCCACGCGCTAAGGACGCTGTCGAGTTCAGCGAACTCATCACCCTCCGCCAATTCCGCGATCTGCCCGAGGCGCTGCTCGCAAAAGGGAGTCTAGAGTCGGCCGGAATTCAGGTATTTCTGGTAGACGACAACCTCATCCGCCTGGATTGGTTCTATTCCAATCTTCTCGGCGGAATCAAATTGAAAGTTCGCGCCGAGGATGCCGAGGCCGCGAATGAAATCCTGAACCAGCCCATCCCTGAGACGGTAGACGTTGAGGGTGTCGGCGAATATGAGCAACCGAAATGTCCGCATTGTCAGTCTCTCGACGTCAGCTTTCAGGAGCTGAATGAATTTCTCTCCTACGGCTCGGCCTATCTCGGTGTTCCGATCCCTGTTTGCAAAAAGGCGTGGACGTGCCACGCCTGCGGTAATGAGTGGGAAGAAGAAAATGCCGGCGCTCCTGAGAGCAAGAGCGACGCAAGGCCATAGTTGTCAAGAAACCTCGTCCGAAGTGTCGTTAGTGAAGGCCGCCCATGCAGCTCGCAATTTATAATCGCCAGCAGTGCTCCGTTTCTTTCGCATAGTGCTATTGACGCTGGTACTCATGACCGTGGCCCTGATCTCGGCGCTGACGGCCATGCGCCTCGCCATCCACGGCCGCGAAGTCACCATCCCCAAAGTAGTCGGCATGAGTCCCCTCGAAGCCGAGCGGGTGGGAGCCGCTTGCGGACTCCAAGTGGTCATGGAGCGCGAATTCTACAGCGCCGATGTTCCCGAAGGACGAATCATCAACCAGATGCCACTGGCGGGAACGAAGGTGCGCCGGGGCTGGTCGATTCGCGTGGCGCGCAGCCTGGGCCCGCAGCGCGTGGCCATCCCCGATGTGGCCGGAGAGAGCGAGCGCGCCGCGGAGTTGAACATTCGCCGACGCGGACTGGCGCTCGGATCGATTGCCGAAATCAGCCTTCCCGCGGATTCGCCGAATTCCCCGCCAGATCAAGTAGTGTCGCAGAGCCCGCCCGCGAACGCGACCCGAGTATCGGCTCCCAAGATCAATCTTCTGGTGAACACCGGAAGCGATCCGGCAGCTTATGTGATGCCGAACCTCACGGGACGCCCGCTCGGCAGCGCGACGTTGGCGTTGCAGGATGCCGGGATGCGCGTCGGCAAAGTCAGTGTGATTCCGGTAGCGCCAGCCGCCGGATCGCCTGAGGCCGCGCAGCAACCGTCTCGCGCGGCCTCGCCTCAGCCAGGCGGGTCTCAACCTGGCTTGTCCCCGGCAAACTCCGCCAGCATGGTCGTGTCGCAATCCCCCGGGCCCGGTCAGAAAATTGTGGCAGGCACAGTGGTGAACTTCGAAGTGCGCTAGGGCGAGACATTGTCCATTATCGTAGAGCCTCCGCCTTTTGCGGTATAGCAGGCCCCGGAACTCACGTTCCTCGCTGAACAATGGCGGCGAAGAATCCATCGCAGGAGTGCACGCCGGGGAGGGTGCGCAGGTAAGGTCCCGACAGAAGAGCTTCGATATCAGTCACGAGCAAATCGCCGGACCGGTGCAAGCGTTCAAGTTCCTCGCGACAATCGGCGATCGAACAATCCGATGCGCCCGCGAGCGCAGCTTTCACGACGGCTTCGTTTTCCTCGGGCTCCAGCGAACAGGTGGAGTAAACCAGCCGCCCACCCGAGGCCAGGCGCGCAAGCGCCGATTTCAAAATTGCAATTTGCCGCGACTGCAAGTCGGCGAGATCCTCGGCGCGAAGCCGCCACTTGATCTCTGGGTTGCGCGCCAGCGTGCCTGTCCCGGAGCAGGGGACATCGACCAGTATGCGGTCGAAGGTTTTCGAAAGCGGCAATTGACGAGCATCGGCGCCGATCACGCGGACATTCGGCGACCGCGCCAGCGCTCGCAGGAGACGCGCGCGATGAGGATGCAACTCGGAAGCAACCACAGTCGACTTCGGATTGCGGCGGGCCAGCAAAGCGGTCTTGCCCCCGGGAGCGGCGCAGCAATCGAGAATGGATTCACCGCTGCCCACCAGCAACGCAACTAGTTGTGAAGCTTCATCTTGAATTGAAATATGGCCCTGTTCGTAAGGCCGCGTTCGTGTAACGTCGCCCGACATTACGGTGTACGCAGCCGAGAGCAGCCGACTAGGTGCAAGCCCAATGCCCGCCCGCCGCAGCTCGCCGAAAGGTCGATCGTCGTAAATGTGAATAGCGGTCGCGGGTGGTCTCTGATCCTGGGCGCAGATCAGACGGGCAACATGAAGTCCATACTGTTCGGCCCAGCGTTTCACCAGCCATTCGGGATGAGAAGAGCGTTGCGCGAGCGTGGCCGGATCCCCGGCCTCGCGAATCGCGGCGAAAACATCGCCAGCAGGAGATTCGGTATCAGACCGAGCCTCGGTCCCAGCCGCCCCCCCGCCAAGCTTCCGCAGTACAGCGTTCACGAACGCCGCCGCCGACCCTTTGCGGGCTGCCTTGACGAGTTCCACGCTTTCAAAAATCGCGGCACGCGCCGGAATGCGTGACAGAAATTGAAGCTGATAGAGCCCGAGCCGCAAGGCGATAAGTACCTCATCGTCGAGCCGATCGAGCTTCTGCGACGAAGCACGCGCGAGACAGCGGTCGAGCGACGATTTCCAGCGCAGAACGCCCATCACAATTTCCGTGGCCAGACCATGGTCGGCGGAAGAGAGTTTGGCAAAACGGGCCGAGTGCAGAAGTTCGCCGGCGTAGGAGTTTTCGCGTTCGACCTTCAGCAAAATTTCGAAAGCAGCGGTGCGGGCTGGAGAGACGGCCATCGCGACTATTCTGACACGCCGCGCGGGTTGCAGCGATTCGGCTTAACGCTTTGCTACTCTCCCAGCCGATCGCCGGGCTTCGGCCGGTATCCGTTGATGAATTCCTGCGCCGTCAGGCGCCGCTTGCCGTCGAGTTGGACTTCGATAAGATTGAGCGCCGTGTTGTGTCCGCATCCAACCAGAAGCCGCGCGCCCTCAACTGCAATCGCGCTCGGCGCCAATCCGCCCGCAACCTGCGCAGGTTCGGCACGGTGCACCTGCAGGTTCTTCGCTTTGAAAGTTGTGAATGCCCCGGGCCACGGCTGGAATCCGCGCATGCGATTGAACAAATCAGAAGCGGTGCGCGAAAAATCCATGCGCCCATCTTCCTTAGTCAAAATCGGCGCCAGCGTTGCCTCCGAATTATCCTGCAGAGTCGGCTTTACGTACCCGCCTTCAAGGCCGCCCAGAGTTTCTACCATCAACTCCGCGCCAACAGACGCAAGCCTCGGCGCGAGCGTCTCAGCCGTATCATCCGGCAAAATCGCCATCTTGCGCCGCAGAAGTATGTCGCCCGTATCGAGCCCCGTATCGATCCGCATGGTAGTGAGGCCGGTGACCGTCTCGCCATTGGCAATCGCCCACTGGATCGGAGCGGCCCCACGATATTTAGGAAGCAGCGATGCATGCAAGTTTAGATTTCCAAAGCGCGGTAGATCGATCATCCACTGCGGAATAATGCGGCCATAGCCGACAACGATAATCGCATCGGGACCGAGGGATTCGAGCTGCCCGCGGAATTCAGCGTTGTTCTTGATCGCGGTCGGCTGCACAACCGGAATGCCAAGCCGAATGGCAGCTTCCTTTACAGGGGAGGCGGCCAATTCCATTCCGCGCCCGCGAGGCCGATCCGGCTGCGTCACAACCAGCGGGACGGGATGGCCAGCCGCCACCAGCGCGTCCAGCGTCGGAACCGCGAAACGAGGTGTGCCGCAAAAAACTAGAATCATAATTGCGTTCTCAATTGTCAGTTATCAGTTCTCAGTGACTAAGTTGGACACGAGCGGCGATCGGACTGCGAGCCTGTTTTGCTTCAGAGAGGGGTAGGAAACGCGTCTCGCTTTGGCGGCGATTTAACCGACCACTGACAACTGATAACTGACGACTGCCTCCCTACCACTCTCCCGCCTTCACCATCTTCTTGATCTTGCGCTTGATCAGGTCCCGCTTGAGCGCGCTGATGTGCGAGATGTAGAGCTTGCCGTGCAGGTGATCGGTCTCATGCAGAAACGCGCGCGCCAGCAGGTCTTCTCCAGTGTGCTCGAAGAATTTCCCGGTCGCATCCTGCGCCCGCACGGTTACGATTTTCGCGCGCGAAACGTCCTCGCGAAATTCCGGAATGCTCAGGCAGCCTTCGCTCCCCCGCTGGCGGCCTTCCTTGCCGATGATCTCGGGATTGATCAGCACGAGCTTGGCATCGGGATCTTCTTTAAAAGTCACATCCACGACCGCAATGCGCTTCGAGATCCCAATCTGCGGCGCGGCCAGCCCAACGCCCCGCGCGGCGTACATGGATTCGAACATATCCTCAATGAGCTTCTTAAGCTCGTCGTCGAAGGTGGTCACGTCGGCCGCGCGCTTTTCAAGCACTGGATCGCCGAATTTTACAATCGGATAAATCATTTTCTTAATCTTGCTGGCTCACAGCAAATCGCCACTGCTTCAATAGTGTTTCAGTTGCTCCAGATAGCCCTGGAAATTTCGCTGCGTCTCCTTCAGCGAGTCGCCGCCGAACTTGTCGAGCGCGCAGCGCGCCAGTGTGAGTGCAACCATTGCTTCTCCGGCCACACCAGCAGCCGGAACCACGCATACATCCGAGCGTTCATATGCGGCTTTCACCGGCTCGCGCGTCGCGAAGTCAACCGATTGCAGCGGCCGCCTCAAAGTCGAGATCGGTTTCAAATATCCGCGCACGCGAATCTCCTGCCCGTTCGAAACTCCGCCCTCGATACCGCCCGCGTTATTGCGCGTGCGCGTGAAGCCCGAAAATCCGGCCTCGCGCCGGTACCCAATCTCATCGTGCACGGTCGATCCCGGGGAATGCGCCGCCTGAATCCCGCTTCCAATCTCAACCGCCTTTACCGCCTGCAACGACATCACCGCCGCCGCAAGTAGTCCGTCCAGGCGCTCATCCCACTGTACGTAGCTTCCGAGGCCGGGAGGAACGTTGCGCGCGACGACCTCGAACACGCCGCCCACCGAATCGCCCGTGCGCAGCACATTGTCGACCTGTTCTTTCATGCGCTGCTCGGCATCCGCATCGGCGCAAGAAAGCACCACCTCGTCTTTATTCTTCCGCGCCAGCGGTTCGATTTGCTCCCAGGCAATTTCATGATCCGCAATCGAAACCGAGCCCACCGCGATAACGTGACTCAACACCTCGACGCCCAGCTCGCGCAAAAACAGCTTGGCAAGCGCGCCAATCGCGACTCGCGCCGCCGACTCGCGCGCCGAGGCTCGCTCCAGAACATAGCGCGCTTCCGTGAAATCGTATTTCAAGGCACCCGCCAGATCGGCGTGCCCCGGCCGAGGAGACGCCACGCGCTTGTGTTTCTCCGGGTCGCCGATCTCAACGGGCAGCGATTCTTTCCAGTTCTGCCAATCGCGATTCTGGAGCAGCACCGCGATCGGCGAGCCGATCGTCTTGCCATGATGGACTCCGGAAAGAAAGTGCGCCTGATCCGTTTCGATCTTCATTCGCCCGCCCCGCCCATAGCCCTGCTGGCGGCGCCACAGTTCGCGATCAACAAACGCCTGATCGACGGCAACCCGGCCGGCAGCCCGGAAAGAAAGGCCACCAGCGCCTCGCCGTGCGATTCTCCGGAGGTGAAGTAGCGCAGCATGTGAAACAGGAATTGTAAATGAAGTGCCGGTTGGCAGCTCCGTTTCGTGCAAACCGCCAGGCGAACTCGTGACCGATGCAGGTAGAATAGCGAAGGATTTGTTGAAGGCCTCGGCCAAACCGGGGCCCATCGCGCACTTCGTCGATGACGTGAGGGATAAAGACGCGAGGTGGTTTGTGGTCCTGGCTATAAAGACTGAACCGATTCCCGCCGGAAAGGCGGAGCGCATCCGCTGTGTGATCGCGGACGATCACGAATTGGTGCGCTACGGCGTGCGCCGCCTGCTCGAGGATGCCCGCGACTTCGCGGTCGTAGGTGAAGCCGGCGATGCGGCCCAGGCGCTGAAACTGACGATCGAGCATCGTCCCGACTTGGTGCTGCTCGAAATCGGCATCTCCGGCTTGCCATCGTTTGAAGTAGCGCGCCTGATCGAAGAGCACAGTCCCGGCACGCGCATCGTCTACCTCACCAGGCACGAAGAGAAGGAGTACGTTCGGCAGGCGATGCGCTCGAGAGTCAGTGGCTATCTGTTGAAAGACACTCCCACCACGCTGTTGTTGCGCGCTTTGCGGGATGTGGCCCGCGGGGAACGCGCCTGGAGTCCCCGCATTGTTCATTTATTAAGGCGCGATTCCGTTCGGCTCGAGAGCGCAATGCAAGCGCGAGCGCGTCGCAGCACTTTAACCGCGCGTGAGCGCGAGGTGATGCGGTTGCTCGCCGAAGGACACACGGTGCGGCAGGCGGCATCCGAGCTTGGAGTCAGCGTCAAGACAGTCGAGGCCCACAAGTTCAATCTGATGCGCAAACTCGACATTCACAACAAGGCCCAGCTCGTGACGGCGGCGATTCAGAGAAAGATTCTTCCAGCACCGATTCCGATGTAGCAAGAGAGACTCTCGCAGAGTCGCGGGCCGCGCAACTGTCAGGTGACCTTCAACGTCAGTGCCGCGAGGATTGCCAGGTCGGGGACTTCGAGATCAGGCCGGCCCTCAGCCGGCCGCACCGCGCCAACCCCGGGCCGGGCTGATTTGCGGTTGACCCACGCCGTCGAAATCCCCAGCGACTGTGCGGGAAGAACGTCGTGATAAATGCTTTGGCCGACGTGGAGGAGATGCTCAGGCCGAACGGCCAGCGTGTTTAACGCCAACTCAAAATTGTTCCGCGAAGGTTTATAGCTTCTCGCCTGCTCGGCGGTAATCACGGCAGCAAACTCAACTCCTAAGTCCTTCCGCGTCTCCGCAAAAAGATCGTCGTCGATGTTTGAGATCACAGCCAGACGATAGCGATTTTTAAGTTGGCGCAACGCAGCCATCGTGTCCGAAAACGGCGGCCATAGGGGAAGTGAGTCAGAAAGGGATGTAATGTCGGCAGGGGCAGGAGTGAAGCCCAGTCGCGCACCAAAAGCTCGCACCACCGATTGCAACACCTTGCGATAGCTCTGATACGCGCCGCCCTCGGCCGCGGCCTCAAATTCCCCATAGAGATCGAGAATAGCCGCATCCGTAAGTGTTTGTCCGTGACGGCCAAGCACTCCCCGCAATGCCGGCAGAATGCCGGCCTCCCAGTCGATGAGAGTGCCGTAGCAATCGAAGCTGATAGTGGTGAAGCGGGAAAAGTCCATGGGGTCGGTCGTCAGTCGGCGGTCGTTAGTCGGCGGGCGATCGTGACTTTTGCCAACGACCGACGACCGACTACCAACGACCGACAACCAACGACGATTTTCTAGGCCTTGTGCGCGCTTAACAAATCCGGAGCCGACGGTGGCGTCTCCGCCCGCTCGGTCGGCGCCGCGGTTGCCGCCGTAAGCGCGGGTTCCTCAGCGTCGGCCTTAGCCACCACCGCTTTTTCGCCCTGCTCAAATTTCCGCGCATCCAGCAGTGGACGCCCTAGCGACCCGTTATAGCTGGTCCAGGGCCCTTCCGCTCCGATCTCGCGTTCAAAGTGCGCTCGCATTGCCTCCATCTTCGAATCCAGATCGTCCAGATAATGCAGCATCAGCGCTTCCGGAAACATGGGCAGCTTGGGCGATCCAAAATCGTATTGCCCATGGTGGCTGATGATCATGTGCTCAAGCAGAGTCTTCAATCCCGGCGGGAAGTCGGGGAATTTTGCCAGTTTCGCCTGCAGCATTTCGAGTTCGATAATCATGTGCCCGAGCAATTGCCCACGCGTCGTGTAGGAAAACGAACGGTTGTAAGTCAGCTCGTGAATCTTGCCGATGTCGTGCAGGAAAGCCCCGGTCAGCAGCAAGTCGCGGTTGATCTGCGGATAATTCCGGCACATCAGATCGCAGGAGCGGCAGAGCGATACAACGTGATCGAGCAACCCGCCGATGTAGGCATGATGGAGCGTCTTCGCCGCGGGCGCATTGCGGTAGCGCTCGGCAATCTCCGGGTCCGACATGAACGATTCGACGAGCGATTTCAAATGCGAATTCTGAAAGCTGGCCACAAAGTCGGCGAGCGTGCGCCAGAGTTCGCCGATATCTTTACTGGTCTTTGGAAGGTAGTCGGCATAATCGATCTCGGCTTCGCCCAGGCGCCGCAGTTTGTGGATCGTCAGCTGAAAGCGGTTTTTGTATTTATTGACGAGACCCTTGATCTTGAGGAAGTCGTCCTGCTCGAACGCGTCGATGAACTCCTCGACGTTGTCCCACATCTTGGCCTCAATCTGCCCGGTGCGATCGGCCAGAGTAAGCGCCAGGTAGGGCTCGCCATTTTTCTTGGGCTTGACCTGCTTCGACGCCACCACGAAGGACGACGTGATGACCTTATTTTCCTGAAGATGACATTCGCAGATAAAGAATTCTTTCATGAGCCTCCACCAATCGCTTGCCGTTGGATCGACGCGCGGGCAAAATGACAGCCGCGAACCACGCGTCATAACGACGCGCCGCAGCCGTCAGCGTGGGGGATTGCCGACTTGCCGCTATGTGAGTGCCAGCCCAGCTTAGCCTAAAACACGCCCAGCTTCTTATGCTTCTTTTTCTGGTCCTTATCAGCCGGCTCCTTGGTCGCCGTCTCAACCGGCATCGTTTGATTGGCACTCGCGCCCGTATCAAGGTACCCGGACTTGACATCTATGAATGCCTGTTCCCGCAGCGTGGTCAGATAAGCGCGCAGCGCAGGCTGCAGCTTTTCCATGTAGAGCGCATCCTGAATGCGCGGCTCGACTTCTTTCAACGTCGGGGTGCCAGCCATCTGGTGCTCAGTCACCTTCAGAATCACATACCCCTGCTTGGTGCGAATCACACCCGTGACCTCGCCCGGCTTCAGCGCGAAGACTTTATCTTCCAGTTCCTTGGCGAGCGTGCTGCGCTTGAAGTAGCTCAGATCTCCGCCCTCTTTCGCCGACGGCCCGTCGGACAGCTTCTTTGCCAGGTCGGCAAAGTCGCCGCCCTTGTGAATCTGCGCGAGGATATCGTCCGCCTTCACCTTCGCGGCCGCCAGCGCCGCTTCATTCTCCGCTTCCGTTGGCGCGTCGGGCTTGCCGTTCAGGCCAGCAGGTTTGACGGCCGGCTTGGGAGCAATCAGGATCTCGCTCAGCCGCACTTGTTCCGGATGCTCCAACTCCGCCTTGTGCGCGTCATAGAATTTCTGCTCTTCCTCTTTGTTCATCGCCAGCTTCGAGCCTACTTCCTGGCCGATGACGCGCTGCGTGATGATCTGGTTGCGCAGGTTCTCCTTGAAATCCTCATAGGAAGCACCCTGAGCCTCCGCCGCCTTCTCGAGATCCTCCATGGTTGCGAGGTTCATCTGCTTGCGCATCTCGTCGAGCTTCTTGATCAGCTCGGTGTCGCCCGTGATCCCAAGATCCTTGCCCTTTTGCAGCAGCAGTTGCTGATCGATCAGGTCGCGCAGAACGTCCTTCTGCTTCTGGGCAAAAACCTGGTCGGCGGCGCTCGGGTCCTGCTGCTGAACCTCCTGTTTAAGCTGGTCGCGGCTGCGCACGTACTCCGAGCGCGTAATGATGCCGTTGTTGACGCGAGCCACGATCTCCTCGACGATGGTATCCGCGGAGACGACGACGGGAACGAGTGTGGCGAAGGCCAACAGAAGGGTCAGTCTGGTCCTGTTCATTGAGGCTCTCTTAAAACCTGGGTTACCGGAACGTGTGCGAAACCGGAGGTTGTTTTCTAAGCATTTTACGCCGGATTCGGCGTAGGGACAAAATGAGAGGGGATGAAGATAAAGGGAAAAGCGGGTCGTTTCCGAAAGCAGCAGTCGGAATCCGACGGCTACGTCGCCCGCGTCAGCACCAAAGCCGTCACGTCATTGTGCTTGGGCGTGGTGTGAATAAAGGACTGAACGTCCTCAAGAATGCGCTGCGACAGGACCTTGGCCGACGCGGGTCCGGCCTGCATCGCGGTCTTTACACCATTCAGGCCAAATTCGGAGTCTTTGCTCTCCGCCTCGACCACACCACGAGAAACGATGGCAATCGAAGACTGCGCCCCCATGCCAACGACACGAGCGTCCGTCGGCGCGAGCGAGAACAGGCCCAGTGGGAGCCCGGTTGCCGGCAGTTCAGCCACTCCCGTTTCATCGCGCAGAAGGCCAGGCGTGTGCCCGGCGTTCACGTAGCAGACCGTCCCCAGTTCCTCGTTGTAGCAACCAGCAAAAGCGGGGCAGCTGCGAACGCCTCCGGCCGCGCGCATGATTTCGAGGTTCAAGCGCCGCGACAATTCGATCATCGCTTCCGGCTCGTTCAGCTCCTCCGCCGAGAAAATTTGCTCGCCCGACTTTATGAAACAGTTGTGGGCTGCTTCCAGAATCGGGACGCTCGTTTCGCGCTTGCCCGCCACATCCAGCATTCCGAACAGAAAACGCGTGGGACTGACGCGCAGAAATGCGTGCACATCTCCGCCAGCCTGGGGAGAGAAAAAGGCGATCGCCATGTCGGCACCCTGCAGGGGCGGCGGCTCCGTATGCACGATTTGCGCCGGGTCACCGGGAGCGGAGTTGAACAATTTTGAAAGCAATGCCCTCATCAGCAGGCGAAGTTAACACAATCCTGAGCCACGGGCAATGAGACAAAGGGGCATGGGACGAATTCTTGAAGAACCTGTAATTTCGGTGCCAAAGATGTGCAAGAGATTACCCTGTTTGAGCCCCGTGCAGAGCGCTAGCGTCCGTATCGATCGGTCAGCCACCGCGTCATCTCGTCCTGAAGCTGCCGGTAGTCGGAATGGATGCTCCCCCGCAACGCAGCTTCCGCCCCGCCGCCCTGCGACAGGCGCCCAAGAATCTGCTGAATGTCGCCCATGCCGTAGGTGTCGCGAATGTACTCCCCGGCCGCCAGCGATTCCGCATAAGCCGTGTTGGCCTCCCCGGCCGAGAAATTCATAAAGCTGCCTTCGAGCATGTTGAAGGGAATCTCCGCGCCGGCGCCAAAAAGTTGCGCCAGCGCATGCCCATTGGGCGCGCTCGACTTCCCTTCTTCCATCTGCGCGATGCCCTCATTCAGCCACGTCGGGCACCGGCTGCTCGACATCTGCGCGATGAAGGAGTGCGTGAGCTCATGCTTGAGCACGTGCGCCAGATCCGGCGTAACGCTTTGCATACCATTGACGGGAATGCGCAGCTTTCCATCGTTGATCGCGCCGCTCCAGGAAGGCGCGCGCGTCACGTCGAAAAATGCCTGTTGCGTGTAGAGCGTGACGGCGATGGTGTCGTGCGGCGAATAACCAAGGTCCCGCACCAGGTCGTCATAGTCCGAATCGAGCGCGGCCAGCAAGTCGCGCCGGAAGTTTTCGCTCGTCTGTTTGCCCTCGAAGTGCAGATTGAAGTGGCTGCTCTCGCGCTCGGAAAAAGCCGACTCGGCGCTCGACTCGCGTTCCGCCCGTTCCAGATACTGCTTCACGATCGGGTCCGGACGCAGCGCCAGCGCCTTCTTCCAGGAGCGGATCGCCTCGGCCGTGTGATCGCTGGCAAATTGCACAAAGCCGAGCATGCCCAGCGCATCGGGCGAGTCCGGTGCAATCCGCGCAGCACGCTCAGCATAGGTGAGAGCCTCCGCGGCCTGGCCGGTGCGCATCAAACTGGCCGAATAGTAGATCAGCAGGGTCGGGCTCGCAGGCTGGAAGCGCAGCGCCGACTCGTAGTAGCGCTTCGCCTGCGGGAAGTTCCCGTGATCCGATTCGAATTTTCCGGCCAGGAAGTATCCCGTGGCAGCCATCTCAGGGTTCGCCGCCCGGTCGAGTCCGGCCAGCGCGTCCGCGTCCACCTTGCCCTCGCGCACGATCTTGTCGCTCAGGTCGGATTCGCGGCTAAAGGTCGTGGCCGGCGCGAAATCCGGCATTTGCCGGGCCGCAGTTCCGTGGCCTGCAGTAACCGGAGCCGCGCCTCCCGCATCAATCCTATCAATGGACGATTTCGGGATGGCATAGGTGTCTTCGCCGACGTCGTACTCGACCCGATCTTTGTTTTTGTCTTCGCGAACCTGATCGGCCCAGATCGTGCGTCCATTTTTCAGATGAATGACGTCGGCCGGCGCGGGAAGCGCGGCCAGAAGCACTAGAATAAGACACGTCACTCGCATTGTTTTCGATTTTAACAACCGGGGCGGAGGGCTTCGTAGGTGACCAAGGTGCTCGTTCGGCGGTGGCGGGCGGCCCACTTGAAGGAGAGGACGGCCTCGGTAATTGGCGGTCTCCTGGTCTTCGCAACCGCGTCTGCAATGGTCTGTGCCCAGACCCCCACGGATCATTGCCCGAAAACCGCGGCCGACCTCTACACCCACCTGAGCACCATAGGATTGGACCCGGACCGCGTCTACCACATACGCGGCGCCTCCATTCACCGGCCCAGCGTCGACCTCACCTTCGACGACGGGACGCTCGCCTTCACCGAAGACGTTTGCGGCCGTACCACGGGGGCTTTCTTCGTGGGTGATGGCGAGATCCTCCTCCAACCTCCCAACCGGGTCGAACGCGGATCGCTCACCCTGTTCACCGGCATGGCGATTCTCGAAGAGCAATACACTTCCGCATATCTCCGCTTCAACGATGACACCGCCGAACTTCTCCAGCCGTTCTTGTCCCCCCTTTCCGACAGCGCCGACTTTCTAAAGGAGTGGAGCGCCGTCATCGCCAAACTCTCGGAGTTCGACTCTACCCGGCTGCTCATTGACTTCAGCCATTTTCTTCCCTCCAAGAATTCGGAAGACCGCGAACGAAAATTTCCGCCCTTCCTGCACGCGCACCTCATCGGCGAAAAGCTCGGCGCATTTGAAGTTTTCTGGGACGCCGCCATCTCCGAGCCCTTATGGGCCGGAAGACCGCAGGTGAAGGATGGCATTGACTTCTTCGACATCTGGACCTCCTTCGTGCCCCCCGCGCCAAGCGGCGCCGCAGCTCCCGCTCCCCGCGTCAACGAGGTGTCCATCTCCAGCTTTCGGATTCGCGCCTCGGTCGATCCCCCCACCCACCTGCAAGCGACGGCGGATCTGGATATTCGCGTTCGCAAAGGAGGCCAGCGCACGCTGCCCTTTGAGCTATCACGCTATCTGAAAATCGATTCCGTTGAAGCCGGCGGCCATCCGGTGGACTTCATCCAGAATCCCGCGATTGAAGGAACGCAGCTTCGCCGCAAAGGGAATGATCTGGTTGCGGTCGTCTTCCCCTCCGACCTGAAGAGCGGCCAGGAACTAGAACTCAGCTTTCACTATGCCGGAGACGTCCTTTCCGACGCCGGGAACGGACTGTTATACGTCGGTGAACGCGGCACCTGGTACCCGAGCTTTGGTCTGAGCCACGCCCATTTCGATATGGTCTTTCATTATCCGCCTGGCTGGACGCTGGTAGCCACGGGAAAGCAGGTTTCCCGCGGCGCCCCAGAAAGGCGGGCTCCCGGCGAAGCAGCAGGCGAGAAAACCTCTCATTGGGTCTCCGAGCGCCCGATTCCGGTAGCCGGCTTCAATCTCGGCAAGTATTTGAGCGCCGAGGCGAAGGCGGGCAACATCATAGTCGAGGCGTACGCTGCCCGGGGAGTCGAAAAAGCATTCCCGAAGCCTCCCCCCGAAGTAATTGAAGTTCCCGGCACCCCACGCCTGCCGGGAACGAAGTCGGTGGCGCCCATCGTTGTGCCGGCCCCATCCCCCTCACCGGCACGCGATCTCCAGAACGTGGCCGACCGCGCCGCCAAAGCCATCACAACCTTCTCGCAATGGTTTGGCCCCTACCCGTACAGCACGCTGGCCCTGACGCAAATGCCCGGCGACCTGAGCCAGGGCTGGCCCGGCCTGATCTTTCTTTCGAGCGCCGCTTTTCTGAACCCGCAGGAACAACGGGATCTTCACCTCGATCCTGTCACGCGTGAACTGAACCTTCAGGTCGTGGTGCACGAAACCGCGCATCAGTGGTGGGGCGATCTCGTCACTTGGAAGAGCTATCGCGACCAGTGGCTGGCCGAGGGTCTGGCGAATTATGCCTCGCTGCTCGTGCTCGAGCAAAAGAATCCCGCGCAATTCCGCGAGGTAATGGAAAAGTACCGCAAGGACCTGCTCAGCAAGAATAAAGATGATGAGCAACTGCGCGACGCCGGCCCCGTAACTTTCGGTCCGCGCCTGATTTCTTCGCACTTTCCCGGAGGCTACGAAGCGATCACCTACGAACGCGGAACGTGGCTCTTTCACATGTTGCGCTGCATGATGCGCGATTCCGAAATGGCCATCCATTCCCGGAGAGCGCCGGCCAATCCCGACGAGCCCTTTTTCCGCGCCCTTCGCAAAGCCCGCGAGCGCTACGCCGGGAGAGCCATGAGCACGGAGGAGCTACTCCATGTGTTCGAAGAGGAACTGCCGCGCCCACTTTGGTACAACAATCATCACAATCTGAACTGGTTCGTGGACGGTTGGATCAACGGCACTGCCATCCCCGAACTAGCCACCCGCGACATTCACATCACCGCGAAGGGCGGCGTAACTGCGGTTTCGGGTCTGATCTTGCAAAAGGAAGCGCCCGACAACCTCGTCACGGCGATTCCGGTCTACGGAGTCGCGGCTGGCAACTCGTTGGTGTTCCTAGGCGAAGTACTGGCGGACGGCCCGGAAACGTTATTCCATTTCAACGCGCCGGAAGACGTTCACAAAGTTGTGATCGATCCGAATCGGACGATTCTCACCACGTCGAAATAAGACCGCTCCACCGGTGCGAAGGTTGCAACGACCTTCATTTCCCGCACTGTCACTTTCGCACAACTATAAGGCCGTTCGATTGCAAGGAGCGATAACGAAAGAAAAGAACAGAGGACAGTATGACCCTCCGGCCCTATCCCCCCGCGAGTGAGGGCGCACCCGAGCCTTCCCGCCAGCCCACCCGAGCAAGTATCCCAGCGCGCATCAGAAACTGTCGTTGGCCGCGCACCGTTCTTCTAGTAGAGGATGAGCCCTTCGTGCGCGAGGCCACCCGCAGCCTCCTCGAAAGCGCAGGCTTTGAAGTCCTGTCCACTGAGAATGCAGAGGCCGCGATCAAAGCTTACGAAACCTCCCCGCCCATCGATCTGGTAATGACCGACATGATCCTTCCCGGTCGCACTGGCCGCCAGTTGAGCGAAGATCTCCGCCAGCGTTCTCCCGGTCTGAGGGTGCTAATCACCTCCGGCTACAGCAGCGCCGAGTATGCAGCCGATGCGCCCCAGGCGCAGACCTACTTTCTAGCCAAGCCGTATTCGAGGCGTGGCCTCATCGCCAAAATAGAGGAGATGTTCACGTTGCCATCGCAACTGTTGCCTTTCGGCAGAGCCCGCAAGGCGGGCTGACAGAACTCTTCCATATCGTGTGTCATCCTGGGCGAATCCGAGCGTGCGGAGCAAAGCTCCGCAAAGTCGAAGGAGCCCATTCTTCAGAACTCACCAACAGCCACGCAGGGAATTCTCAGTGTGCTCTAAGGCTGTGCTCTTGATCGAAGCGGGGCGCTCACTGCCGGGTTTCTGGCTGGATTCCTGGAATGAGTGAAATATCACCGCCGGAATTTGAAGCCAGCGAACGCGTCTTCCCCATATATAATTCCCGGTCCAAAGGATTTGCATGAACCTCGAAGGCCGAGTAGCGTTAGTCACCGGAGCCTCCCAAGGCATAGGCTATGCCACTGCGCGCACGCTCGCGCGCCGTGGCGCCACCATAGCCGTGGCTGCCCGCAGCCAGCCAAAGCTGGAGGAGTTGGCAGCCTCGATCATAGCCTCAGGCGGCAAAGCCGCCGCCTTCCCCATGGACGTCGCCGACGAAGGGCAAGTCAGGTCCGCCGTCAAATCCGTTATCGCCCACTTCGGCAAGATCGACATCCTGGTCAACAATGCCGGCATCACGCGCGACCAACTGGTCATGCGCATGAAGCGCGCCGACTGGGACGCTGTCCTTGGCACCAATCTGACCTCGGCCTATCTCTGCATCCAGAGCGTAATTCCCCCGATGCTCAAGCAGCGCTGGGGACGCATCATCAACATCACCAGCATCTTCGGACAAATGGGCCAAGCCGGCCAAGCCAACTATGCTGCCTCTAAAGCCGGACTGATCGGCCTGACCATGGCCATCGCCCGCGAAGTGGCCTCGCGCAATATCACGAGCAATGCCATTGCTCCCGGCTTCATCGAGACCAGCATGACTTCCGTGCTGAGCGACGAGTTCAAGCAGACGGCCGTGAAGCAGATTCCGCTAGGCCGCGTCGGAACTCCTGACGACGTGGCGAACGCCATAGCGTTCCTTGCCTCCGATGAAGCGTCCTACATCACCGGCCACGTGCTCAACGTGAACGGCGGCATGTTGATGGGCTAGCTGGACCGGATTGACTCAACAATCCCGCCATTTGGCCTACCAGAAAATCCTAAGTCCGTCCTACCCGGCCTTGCCGAACCGCATCCCAATGCTTGAGAATTGGGTCCACCTTGCGGTCTCAGATCAAACTCGGACGAATCGCGGGCATTGAAATCGGCTTGCACTATAGCTGGTTCATTATTGCCTTTCTGATCGCGCTCTCTCTGGCCTCCCGCTTTCGCAGCCTCACTCCCGCGTGGAACCCGGAGGTCGTTTGGATCGCCGCCGGCATCACCGCCGTCCTCTTCTTCGCCACGCTTCTGCTGCACGAACTCGCCCATTCCGTCGTAGCCCAAAGCCGAGGCCTGCGGGTCCGCTCCATCACTCTATTTGCGCTGGGCGGCGTCTCGCAGATCGAGTCCGACGCGCCCGATGCCAAGTCCGAATTCTGGATCGCGATCGTCGGCCCCATCACCAGCGCCGTACTGGCGGGCATCTTCCTGCTGCTGGCGCGTCTCACTGGATGGGTTCCCGGAACCGAGCCAACGACGCCAGTTCCCTCCGTGCTCTTATGGCTCGGCTATATCAACTTCGCGCTGGCTGCGTTCAACATGATCCCTGGATTTCCGCTCGACGGCGGGCGCGTGCTTCGCGCCATCCTCTGGTGGATCACTCGCAGCGCTGACCGCGCCACGCGCTGGGCGTCTTTGGTAGGCCAAGGCGTAGCGCTCGTCTTCATCATGTGGGGCGTCTTCCGCTTCTTTGTGGGCGAGAGTTTCGGGGGCCTATGGATCGCCTTCATAGGATGGTTTCTGCTGGACGCGGCGCGGAGCACGTCGCTCCAGGCTGGCATCCTGTCGCACTTGCGCGACCGCCGCGTCGCCGACGTTATGGAGCGCAACTGCGCTACCGTTCAGGGATACCTGAACCTGCGCGACTTCGTCGACGAATACCTGCTGCACAGCGCAGGCCGCTGCTTTCTGGTCTCGAACGGTGATCAGGTCGTAGGCATGCTGACGCCCGCCGAAATCCGCCAGGTGCCGCGCGATCAATGGGAGCAAACCAGTGTGCAAGCCGTGATGCGTCCGATCGGCAAGCTGCGTTCGGTGCCTCCCGAAATGCCCGCCGCCAAAGCACTCGAACTCATGGCCCGCGAAAACCTGAGTCAACTGGCAGTAGTCGCGAACGGCGAGTTCCAGGGAATCTTCTCGCAAGCGCAGGTTCTGCGTTATCTCCAGATCTATTCCGACAACGCGCCCGAACCGCAGCACAAAACCGCAGCGTAGAAAGCGGGCGAGCAAACCCGATTACCCAGCCAAAGCGTATATACTGTCGCGGGCCGAAGAAGCCGAATCTCAAGAGCCTGGAATTAAGAACCAGAGCTGACCGCTGACGGCTAACAGCTGACCGCTAATCGCTGATGGCTGACCGCTAACCGCTAACAGCTAACCGCTGACAGCAACTAAGGAGAGAGAAAATGCGCCACGCTTCGCGAGCTACATCGCTGACACTAGCCGTAATTCTGTGCCTTATCGGCATCGGATGCTCGACCGCTCCAACGCCCGCCGCTGCGCCTGACACGCGCGCTGCCGATGTGCAGGCCATTAAGGATGTGGAAGCAGCTTGGGTGAAGGACGCTGCCACCAAAGATGCCGCCAAATGGGCGAGCTACTTCACCGACGACGGAGCTGGACTTTATCCGGGCGCGCCGACTGTTGTCGGCAAGGATGCGCTCAAAGCCGCAATGACGCCGATGCTCGCCGATCCCAACTTTGCCCTGACTTTTGCGTCCACGCACGCTGAGGCTTCCAAGGGCGGAGACATGGTCTATTCCTATGGCACTTACTCCATGACCATGACCAATCCGAAGACCAAGAAGCCGGTGACCGATCATGGAAAGTATCTGACGGTCTACACCAAGCAAACGGATGGCAGCTGGAAGGTGGTTGCGGACACGTTTAACTCCGATTCGGCGATGTAGGCGGCAATCCAGATGCCTAATCGACCGCCGCGTTTCCGCGCGGCGTTCGCCATTTGGGGGAGTTGCGAGGCCTCGTCCGATGCCTGGAGGTGTTTACTGGTTAGTATCGGATACCCCCTTCCTGCGATCTATTAGAATGAGAGAGTTAGGAGGATTGTTCCGCTAGATCTATGAAAAATAGGGAGTTACATGATTCGTTTGGAATCAGTGAGTTAGGAATTTTGCTTGCATGTCATTGAGGAATAATGACTTATTTGTAAGATATTCCGGAATAAGGAGTTACGTGGAGGGGCGCGGCTTCAGGCGTGCCGTAAGGTCTTGTGGAGGGGCGCGGCTTGAGCCGTGCCGTAAGAGCCCTTCAAACTATCGGCTTTAGCCGCTGAGGCCAACCGCGTCCAGCCCAGCCCCGCAATCGCCCATCTCCCGGAGACGAGCCAATCAATCAGCCCACCAACCCAGTTAGCACCAAAGTGGTCTAGGCATGGTTAGTCGAGACTGTTAGATAATGATCCGACTTGAGGGGGTCATGGGGAAAGCCTGTGGCCTTTTTTTTGTGCCCATATTTCCTACTGAGGCGATTATTCATGGGAAAAGTTCAATGCGGCCATCAGGCAAATCCCCTGTCCCGGAAGGCTTTTGGCAATGCAAAACTTGGGCAGTCATTCGCAGAGCACGATCTGATACGGACAAATCCGGCGCTATTCGTCGAAACCCCTGCGATTCGCTCCGCCCGGGACATAGACGCCGGGAAAACGTTTTATATAGGCCGACGAGGCACCGGCAAAACTGCAATCACGTTTTACCTGCGCGACAAATATCCCAAGAACACACTCATACTGCTTCCGAAGCTGCTCTCTTCAGCCGACGCCTTTGTGTCTTCTGATTGGGACCAACGTGTACGTCAAAAGCCTTTCAATACATTAGTCTCATCCTTTGTCAGAGCCATTCTCGATGAGGCCGTTGCTGAATGGAAGCGACAAGGCTTGTTTACTTTCGAACCTCTGATGGGAGCGATCTCACTCGGGAACGCAACAATATTGAACAGTTCGAATTCGACCTTCGACTCTTGAACCTTATCGATGAGGGATTTGACTATCTCAAAACCGGCAACTCTAAGGAGTGGCTTCGCTTCCGTAACCGCGCTGAAAAGATAGCAGCAGAGGTTTCCGCTGAATGCGGTGGTCAGACCAGGTGGCAACAATTCATCCTGATCGATCGACTTGATGACGAATGGGACAGCTCGGACAAGGCGGTTGTCCTCGTCATGGCGCTCAGGCATGCCTGCGTTGAAATCCGAGCCTCAACGGGAGCCGTTCGCCCTATCGTGTTCCTACGAGAGAACGTATTTGATCGCGTGAGAGAGCTTGATAGCGAATTTTCGAGAGTAGAAACCTCACTAGTGTCGCTGGATTGGACGAGAGAACTTCTCCGCGAACTCATAGAGCGGCGACTCAACGACGGATTAATTTCAAAGTATGCCGTGGATGGATCGACCTGGAAGGCTTTTTTCCACGGAGATGCAGTCCAAAGCCAGAGTCGGGTCTTCGACTTTTGTCAATTTCGCCCAAGAGATGTCTTGCTCTATACTTCGACGGCGCTCGGCCTTGCGCAGTCGCATCAGCGGGCTCAGATTTACCCAGAAGACCTTACTGAGGCCAGAAGATCATTCTCAGAGAACAGGCTTAAGGAGCTAGCCGATGAATATGCCGACAACTATCCCCTCCTTAGCATTGTCCTCACACGGTTCTATGGCCTCGGGACAGAATACACAGTTGGAAGCATAGACGACTTCATCAAGAAACTCCTCGTTGACAATGAAGTGCAGGAGGCATGCAAAACTTGGATATATAACTTCGTCGCGCCCGAACATTTCATTCTGCTTCTTTACAACATCGGTTTCTGGGGACAAAAACAGCCCGATGGCAATACGCGCTTTAAGTCGTCGGAGGCCGAAAACTCCGGGAGTTTGTCGATCACTGCAGACTCCACCTTTATGGTTCACCCGTCCTACGTAGACGGGCTTCAGCTGCAGAACCGCGTGATCACGTCTTTGGGGGAGGCCGTCTCCCTAAGAACCTCCGGCTTGATTTTTGACGTACCTGAGTCTTTTTCAACCTCTTCATACCGGCTTCGAATCGACGATCTCTCAACACAGCTTGCAACCCTACCTTTGGGCAGAACAGCCGCGAGCGAGTTTGAGGACCTAGTCGGCGAGGTGATAAGACTCTGTTTCTTCAGATCTCTCTCGAACGTGCAACCTAGATGTCGTAACGTCAAGGGGACTGTCATTCGAGATTGGATCGCGTCCAACCGCGCGCAGACTGGTTTCTGGGCGATAGTACGAGAGAAATACAACGCTACGCAGATCCTCTGGGAATGCAAGAACTATGGGGACCTACAAGCGGAAGATTTTCAGCAAGCGGCGTACTACATGAACGACCAAGCGGGACGGTTCCTGATAATTATATGTCGCTCCTCATCTCCCCTGTCACAGCACGTTTTTGAGCAGGTTCGCCGCGTCTACCAACAGGTGAAAGGCCTAGTCCTTATACTGCGGGAGTCTGACATCAAAACGTTTTTGCGGCAGGCTCTCAACGGAAAACAAAGCGAGCACCACCTGCAGGATCTTTTCGACACGACAGAACGGCTGATCTCGTGAAGTTGGCGCGGATCCCGCGAGGCTATTCGCGTCCCGGCCGCCCCACCACTCCCTCTTGAGTGATTCCTTACGACAAACCAATGGATCCCTTCATTTCATTCATCACACCCGCGCCGTGACCGCCCGCACAGACACCCATCCCGACCGCCGCGAAAATGTCACATGACCTGTTGTGGCGCACGCGCGCGTCCTCAACGCGCAGTGCACTGCAGATCCCTCACTTCGTTCGGGATGACAATTCTTAGGGGAGTTCGGGATGACAATTCCCAGGGGAAATGTTTGCGATCAGCGGACGTCGCGCACGATGAGAATCATGCCTGGCCGCAGGACGGCTACGTTGCGATTGTTCTTCTTGAGGGCCGACACAGTGGTGTTGTAGGAATTGGCGATCGAGTAGAGCGTTTCGCCGGGCTTTACTCTGTGATGGACCGTTCCGGCTGAGGCGGTTTGAGTTTGCGCGCGGCTGGACGGACTTGCTGGATGTTGGGCTGACGCGACTGTCTTTTTTCGCGACGACGCGTTATTCGATGAACTCCTGCTCGATGAACTCCCGTGCGGGGACTTTGACGCCACCAGCGCCTCGCGCGCGGCGGGCGAAACCGGCAAGTGCACCAGCAGAATTCTTCGGCCAGCCAGGCTGTTGCCCTTGAGGCGATTCCAGACGCGAATCATCTTCGCGGAAATGCCTAAATTTTCCGCTACCGATTGGACCGTGTCTCCCCGGCGAATTTTGTAACGGGTAATCGTTCGCGCGTAGGTCGACGTATCGCGCTCTTTGCCGGGAGCGATCGGGATGATCAAACGGCTGTCCGCGGCTAGCGCTTGGTCATCGAGATCGTTGGCCTGCGCGATCGACCTCGGCGAAGTGCGATAAGTCCGGGCAATCGAAGCTAACGTTTCGCCCGCCTGCACTTTGTGATAGCGCCACCAGACGCGCTTGTCGACAGGAATCGATGCGACTGTGCTCTGGAAGGCTTTTGCCGTGCCCGCGGGCAGGTGCAGCTCGAAGGGCTCGTTCTTCGGAGTCGTCATGCGCAGCAGGCTGGGGTTGAGTTCCTGAAGATCGGCGGCGGACGCGTCCACGCATTCGGCTACCAGACGAAGGTCGATCGGATAATCGATCTTCACCGTGTCATAGGCGAGCGGCTTTTCTTTCACTATCGACGAGAGCCCGTACTGCTCGGGATTCTTCGCCATGATGGTGACGGCCAGAATGATGGGAACGTAATTGCGCGTTTCCTTGGGCAACACGTTGCGCCGGTAAAGCTCCCAGAAATCGGCGTAACCGGTGCGCTTGACCGCTTTCTGCACCGTTCCCGGGCCCGAGTTGTAGGCGGCCATGGCGAGGTACCAGTCGCCAAATTGGTTGTAGAGGTCTTTTAAATGATGCGCGGCTGCGCGCGTGGACTGTTCCGGATCCTGGCGCTCGTCGACCCACCAGCTTCGTTCGAGGCCGTAGCCTTTGGCGCGGCTGGCCATGAACTGCCAGATGCCGCGGGCGCCGGCGCGCGACACGGCCAGCGGATGGAACCCGGATTCGGCCTGCGCCAGATAGATAAGATCCTGGGGCACGCCTTCCTGCTTGAGGGTGCGGCGAATCATTTCGTCGTATTGGCCGGAGCGGGCGAGAGCGCGTTCGATGGTTCCGCGTCCGCGGTTCGAGAAGTAGTTAATGTAGCCTGCGACCGGGTCGGTCATCATGAGCGGCAGGTCGGAACGCGTGGACTTGATCTCGGCTTCGGCCTTGGCCTTTACCTTCTGGTCGACGGCGGGAGTCGCTTCGTTGGCCTCGTCGATGGGCGCGGGTTCCGAGGGCTGCTCGGAAAATCCGTCGCCTTGCTGCAGAGCGGCTTGTTCGAGATCGTTGGTGCCATCGACGATGCGGTTGAGTTCGGTTTCGAGGCGGTCGTCGGATTGGAGATCGAATCCGCTGCCGAGGAGCTGGTCGAAGGCAGAGTCGAAGTTCTGCTTGGCGGCTTCGAGGTGGCCGGCGCGATAGTTCTCCTGGCCAGCCTGGTATTCCTTTTCGACGCGGGCAATCAGGCTGGCGACGGGATCAACGGAGAGGGCCTGCTCGGCCTGGGCGTTGGTTTGAGAGCCGACGGACTGCGAGGGCGCGCTCGTCGAGGCCGCCTGCTTCTGCTGGTTCGACTTCGGAGCCGCGCTCCCCATAAGCGCCGGGGCTTGCGCCTGCGGCGGTATGAAGGCAGCCTGCTTCGCGCTCTGGCAGCCAAGAGCGGCCGCTACAAAAGCGCACAGCGCGATCACCCGATACCGGCAAGGGAAACTCATATCTTTTTAAAGAAGCAGCATGTGAACGAAGCAGCCGCCACACGCGGCGCTGGATCGGCCATTCGGTCGCAGCCAGTCAGACATATGTTTATGATCTGATGTTAATATCGCAAAAACAGTTGGGTCAATGCCACGGCAGTCCCCTGTACCTGATTACTTTGGGAATCGGGAGTGGATGTTACCGCAGTTCAGGCCGCTCTGGCAAACCAAGCCCCCGACCATCATCCAAGGCCATTCCCGAGGCCATTCCTCCCATGACAGCCACGACATCACAGCCAAAACCGGGCAAAGCCGGTACAATTTCCGGTCAATTCCGGAGATGAAAGAGTGAATCCCAAGAGTGTTGGACTCATCGAAGGCAAATATGAAAGCTATCCAGATTAAGCAAACCGGCGGTCCCGAGGTCATGGAACTGGTCGACCTCCCGATTCCGCAGCCGAAGGCGGGGGAAGCAGTCGTCAAGATTCATGCCGTGGGTGTCAACTTCATCGACATCTACAACCGCGAGGGACGCTATAAACAGCCACTGCCGTTCGTGTTGGGGCAGGAAGGCGCGGGCACGGTTACGGCTGTAGCTCCCGAAGTGCATGATGTGAAGGTGGGCGACCGCGTGGCCTACACGATGGTGCTGGGGAGCTATGCGGAATATGCCGCTGTGCCAGCCGAGAAGCTGGTGAAGATTCCGGAAGGCGTCAACGAGCGCGAGGCGGCGGCCGCGATTTTGCAGGGAATGACGGCGCACTATCTGGTGTATGACACCTATCCGCTGAAAAGAGGCGAGACCGCTCTGGTGCATGCGGCGGCGGGCGGAGTGGGGTTGCTGCTGGTTCAGATGGCGCACAACATCGGCGCGCGCGTGATCGGAACGGTGTCGACCGAGGAGAAGGCGAAGCTGGCGCGCGAGGCGGGAGCCGATGACGTCATTCTTTATACGCAGACCGATTTTGAAGCCGAGACTAAACGACTGATGGGCGGCAAGGGAGTGGATGTGGTGTATGACTCGGTGGGCAAGACGACGTTTGAGAAAGGCTTGAATCTGTTGCGGCCCCGCGGCATGATGGCGCTGTTTGGAGGATCGAGCGGGGCGGTCGCGCCAATTGATCCGATTGTGCTCACGCAGAAGGGATCGCTCTTTCTGACGCGGCCTTCGCTCGGGCGCTTACGTGCTTACGACCGAGGAGTTGCGGAAGCGCGCGGGCGCGGTGTTTGGGATGATCCGCGATGGAAAGCTGAACTTGCGCATTGAGCATATCTATCCGCTGGCGGAGGCGCAGCGGGCGCAGCGCGATCTGAAAGGAAGGAAGACCACGGGGAAATTGCTGCTGATACCGAACTGAGGCGAAATACGCGATTTGAATTTCGGGGCGCTCCTGCGGGGGCGAGGACGCCCCCGCGACAGCCGGCGAGACGCCGGCGCCACTCGAATCAACCTCTTTTTCGCGAGTAATTCTGCAAATAGCTCGGCAACTTGCGCTCACAGCGGTCGTCGGGAATCGCCTCGCCGCTCTTTATCTCCAGAGGAATCACTCCGGCCCACGTTGGAAACGCATAATCCTCCTCATCATCGATCGGAGGATCAACTCGGACCTTCGCCGAAAATTCTTCGATCGGAATCCGCAGCACGGACGTTGCTTTTAATTCCTTCTCGCTCGGCTGCCGCGCGTCCTCCCAGCGGCCGGGGAGAATATGTTCGCTCAGCGCGCGCAATGCCGCAATCTTTTCCGCGGGATCATCCAGCAGCGTCGCCGTGCCTAGGATGACGACCGAGCGATAGTTCATTGAGTGATTGAAAACGGAACGCGCCAGCACCAGCCCATCGAGCAGCGTAATCGTGATGCACACCGGAATGCCTTTGTCGAGGTTGCGCAACATGCGGCTGGCGGCTGAGCCGTGAACGTAGAGGACGTCGCCATCGCGTCCGTAGGAAGTCGGAATGACGTAAGGCTGGCCATCAGCTACAAAGCCGACGTGGCAGAGAAAGGCTTCATCGAGAATCGCGTTCACGGTGTCGCGGTCGTAGACTCCGCGATGCGGTTCGCGGACTACGCGGGTTCGGGGAGTGGGCATGGATGGTGGAGTGGAATTGTCCGGCATGAGACAGGCTCGCAGGGCAGGCGCCAAGAATGGGTGAAACTAAATTCTAACAGGCGGCCAGCGGCACTCCGGATTGCAGAGGTCAGAGGTCAGATTGCGGAATTAAGTTCCGTCGTTCGCGGCAGCAGCAGACACAGCGGTTGAAGGGTTTTAATTCTGCAATCTGACCTCTTACTTCTGCAATCTCCTAGTGCACGTGTAAAAATCGGTCGAGCACGAACATGAACGCCGCGCCTACGAACACTAGCAGCGCCATGCGGACGCCAGTTTCTTTATTTACCTCCGGTATTAAATCCGACGCGGCTACGTAGATCGTCACGCCTGCTGACAGCGGTAATCCGAATCCGACCTCGCGATGGAAGATGGCCATCGTCATCACGCCCGCTACTGTGGCGGCGCCCAGCATCACGGAGGTTGACCACGCAAACTTGCGGCTGCGACCACTGGCCAGCATGACGGAGGCGATGGTGAATCCTTCGGGAATCTTGTGCAGGAAGACGGCGATGAAGATGACCCAGCCCAGCCAGTTGGAGACGATGAAGCCGGAGGCAATGGCGATGCCGTCGAAAAACGTGTGGATCAGGAGCCCCATCAGAACCGAGTAGCCTTTGTGCGTATGGACAAACTGCTCGGCGTGCGTTTCCTCCCCGAAGTGGAAGTGCGGCGTGACCGTATGCTCGAAGAAGTGGACCAGCAGGTAGCCGAGGAGAATGAGAAATCCGGCATGCGGGCCGCGGAGCGCAATGCTTTCCGGCACCATTTCGACGAGCGCGACGGCGAGCATGAAGCCGGCACCGAGCGCGACGAAGTAGCGCAGGTAAGAGCGCTCCCAATTCTTCTGAACAATGATGGCGCCGCCGAAGACATTGGCGGCGGCTGCGGTGAGGCCCAGCAGCACACTGGTCAGAATGGGGGACATGAGAGGGAAGAATAGCAGGAAGCAGTCGTCAGTCGTCAGTCTTCAGCCGTCAGCAACCCCGACGCACCGGAGGCTGCCTGCTAGAATTCGCGCGTGCGGCACTGGCTTGAACTTGTCGGATGGCTCGCCTGCGTGGTGTATTCGACGATCCCGGCATTCTGGTTGATGATTCATCCGTTTGCGGAGCGCTGGCGCGCTCGGCGGCGCTCACCTTACAGTATCTTGCTTCCAGCGTGGCTGGCGATGTGGGCGCTCGTGGCGGTCGCGACGCGGCCGTGGCGGCAGGTTGCTTTTTATTCGACTTGGTGGGCCTGGGTTCCCGCTGCGTTTTTGTTTGCTGCCGGATTCTATTTGTATGCGAAGTCGGGCAAGGGTTTCAGCGCGCAGCAATTGAGCGGGCTGCCCGAAGTTCACGGCAATGCTCATGGCGGCAATCGCGCTCAGCGACTGGTGACGGGCGGCATTCGCGCGCGTGTGCGGCACCCGGTTTATCTGGCCCATCTTTGCGAGATGCTGGCGTGGAGCGTGGGCACGGGCCTCGCAGTATGCTGGGGGCTGATGGCATTTGCGATGATTACGGGCGCCTTGATGATTCGGATGGAGGACGCGGAGTTGGAGAAGAGATTTGGGGAATCTTATCGCGCGTACCGTTACGCGGTGCCAGCTCTGTTGCCGCGGATGTTTGTCGATCGGCAGATATAATCCGATTTAGCTGAAAGCTGACGGCCGCTCCTCATGCGCTTCGAACTCTTCATCGCAACTCGCTACCTGCGCGCCAAACGGCGGCAGGCGTTCATCGGCATCATCACGGCGATTTCTATCGCTGGTGTAGCCGCGGGAGTTGCTTCGCTGATTGTGGCTTTGGCTGTCAACAACGGCTTTCGGCAGGATTTGCAGGCGCGGCTTTTGGGTTCGACGGCGCACGTCAGTTTGCTGCGCGTGGAGAGCGATGGCATTCCGAACTGGCGTCCGCTGCTCGGCAAGCTGGAACATGAGCCACATGTGGTGGCGGCCGCTCCTGCAATCTATGAGCAGGTGCTGATTTCTCGCGGACCGCGGGCGCGGGGCGCGGTGCTGAAGGGGATGTTGCCGCGATATGAACGCAAGGTGAGCGATCTGCTTCAGACGGTGACGATCGGGTCGGCGGCGGAGCTTAACGAAAGTTCTCCGGAGCCGAACCCGGCATCATCGGAGAACTCGAGCGTCTCCACTTCCCCCGACGATCTAGCCGGCGTTCATGAGCGCGTGGCTGCCATGCCTCCCATAATCTTGGGCAAGGATTTGTCGGATGGGATCGGCGCCACAGTCGGCTCAGTCGTGCTCGTAACATCGCCGCAGGGCGAGCTCACTCCGTTCGGAATGGTTCCCAAGTACATTCGCTTTCGGGTGGTGGGAATTTTTAATTCCGGATTCTTCGACTACGACTCGTCGTGGGCGTTCATAAAGCTGGCCGACGCGCAGGAATTATTCGGGCTGGGCGATGTGATCTCAGTCATTCAGTTTAAGCTCGACGATATTTATCGCGCGCCCGAGGTCGGGCAGGAACTCGAAAAGGCGGCCGACCAGGCAAGCGGAAGCAGCGGCTTCATGACCACTAACTGGATGGAGCAGAATAAGCCCCTGTTTCACGCGCTGCGCCTGGAGCGGCTGGTCACGTTCATCACCATCGGCCTGATCGTTTTTGTGGCGGCGCTGAATATTCTGATTTCGCTCACCATGATGGTGATGGAAAAAACCAAAGACATCGCCGTGCTCATGTCGATGGGCACGAAAAAGCGCCAGATCCGCCGCGTGTTTATTGCGCAGGGCATGCTGATTGGCGTGATCGGAACGCTGATCGGACTCGCGCTTGGCTACGGCATTTCGTGGGCGGGCGGACACTACCATTTCATATCGCTCTCGCCCGAGGTGTATTCCATCGACTACGTTCCCTTCGCGCCGCGGCTGATGGATGGGCTCATCGTGGCGCTGGTCTCGATCGGAATTTCGTTTGTGGCGACGATCTATCCGTCGTGGGCGGCGGCGCGCATTCTGCCGGCTGAGGCGCTGCGGTACGAGTAAAGCAGCTCTCAGCCGTCACCTCTCAGCCATCAGGAAAGTCAACACCTCACAAACTACTGGTCGGGGCTCCTTAAGTGGACTGGAAAGTGGCAGGGCGAGCGTAGTAATGTGTGCCGGGTAATTGCGTGCTTGCCCAGTTTCCGCCATGGGATACGTCAAGAGGATTGTCTGTCTTGCTAATTCGTACAAGGCGCCACTGGGACGCTGTATCGCGGGCAGGGAAGTTCTTGAGAACTGCGCGCCTGGTGCCTGGATACGTCCGGTAAGCGCACGGCCGAAAGGGGAGTTGGGTTCTTCGGAATATAGTTACAGCAACGGGGGACGGCCGAAGATCCTCGATATTATTGATGTGCCGTTGCTGCGGGAGGCGAGCGAAAAGCCGCAGGCTGAAAATCATGTCGTCGTTCCGGCTGGCCGATGGAAAAAGGCGGGCGAATTGGCCTGGCAGGAGTTGGAGAAATTTGCCGATCGGCCCGAGTCAATTTGGATCAACTCTGGGAATACCAGCGAGGGGCACAATGACTGCATGAGAGGCGACGAGGCTAAGGGCTTGGAAAGCTCTCTGCTGCTGATTAAGAGCGACGAAGTTACAGTGGAGGCGCTAAGCGGCAGGTTCAGGGAGGGCAGGGTGTATCGAGGAAGATTTTTTTACGACGAGAAATACTACAATTTCAGTTTGACCGACCCCATGATCCGCGAGAGGTTCGACTTGCAACCGGAGGGCGACTATCGGCTGGGGGATGTTTATCTTTGCTTGAGTTTGACCCGGGCTTACGAAATCGACAAGCGGTGCCATAAGCTGATAGCGGCGGTCATTGCGAAAAGCTAGTTGTCGATGTTCAGTAAAAGCGGGAATCGATTCCAAGCACGAGATCTCAGAACTGGGAACCGAAAACTACATGGAGCCTGTATTCACGATCGGGCACTCGACGTACACGGTGGCTCAGTTTGTCGCTTTGCTCGAGCAACATGGCATCACCGCGATTGGCGATGTGCGGTCACGGCCTTATAGCGGTCAGAATCCTCACTTCAATCGCCCGGAGATGGAGAAGTTTCTGCGGGGCCGCGAAATTGCATACGTTTTTCTGGGGAATGAACTGGGCGCGCGAAGCCAAGACCCTTCGTGCTACGAGAAGGGCCGAATTCGATACGATCTCCTGGCGCGGACGGAACTTTTCCAGCGCGGTTTGAGTCGAGTGCGAGAAGAGATGAAAGGGCACAGGCTGGCGCTAATGTGCGCCGAGAAAGAGCCGCTGGAATGTCATCGGACGATTTTGGTTAGCCGGCATCTGGATGCGCTGGGCGTGGAGGTGCGGCATATTCTGTCGGATGGCGCGATTGAAACTCATACGGCGGCTCTGACTCGGCTCGCATGCCTGCTGAACATGCCGGAGACGCATCTATTCCTGTCGCCGCAGGAATTGGTGGCCGAGGCTTACCTTCGGCAGGAGGAGCGGATCGCGTATGAGCCGGATGATGACGAGGCGCAGGCGATTCGAAGCGCGGCGGGATGAGACTGTTTACGATTGGATTCACGAAAAAGTCCGCCGAGGTTTTCTTTGGACGGATCGTAGAGGCGGGCGTGAAGAGGCTGGTGGATGTTCGCCTGAACAATGTTTCCCAGCTGGCCGGGTTCACCAAGAAGGATGACCTGCGGTATCTCGTGAAAGCCATCTGCAATATCGGGTACGAACATCTTCCCGAGCTTGCGCCTACGCAGGAGATGCTCGATGCGTACAAGAAACAGAAGGGCGATTGGGAGACTTACGAGCGCCAGTTTCTTGAGTTGATACGGGAGCGGCGGATTGAGGATGGGGCTGGCCGGATGCTGCGTGATGACGATTGTCTGCTTTGCAGCGAGGAAACGGCTGAACACTGCCATCGGCGGCTGGTTGCCGAATATCTTCAGGAAAAATGGGGCGACGTGAGGATCGCACACATCCGCTAGAGCTTCGGTATCAATCGGCGCCAACAAAATCCAGTTCGGCGCAGTCGAGTCCGTCAAGAAAGCAGGTCGTTCGCTTCGCTCAGGACGACAATTTGTAAAATGGGAACATCGGGGGACTTGGGCTCATCTATTTGCCGGTGCGCTTGATGCGGCAGCTGATTCGGCCTCAATCGGCAGCAACGCAATCGAGCAGCCGCCGCCTCCACAAGTCAGTTCGCCACGCCGCACGATCTTGATCGACGAGGCATCCGGAAAGCGCACTGGAAAATCCTTGTCCCGCATCTGCTCGCCTGCCGAGCGGAGACTGTCATCGCCCTCGACAAATTCGGCGCGCTCCGGCTGGGGAGAGCTGTCAAACACCAGATTGAATCTGGCTGACGCCTTCTTGGTCGTGATCGGCGACCGAGCTTGACCGTGCGAGACTGCACAATATCCTTAGTCGCTTCGGCAATCTCTTTCTGCGAAGCGGCCGCATCCGCCACCAGTTTCGTCAGGCGCTCCCGCGAATCCGCCGCGCTCGCGCCGCCCGCGGCCACGGCGAGAGCATACATGTGCCGCGCCTTGTCCGGCTGGCCTTGCTTTCTCGTACACCTGGCCCGAGACGGTTGGCGACCGTGCCCGAGTCGCTCAGCAGCCACGCCGAATTCAAAAACTGCATGGCGGCCAGATTTTCTCCGCGCAGATATTTCGCCCATCCCATGCGCGCCCAGGCCAGCGCCACCAACCGCATCGCGGAAAATGCCGACGGACCCAGCCGGTCGAATTCACCGGAATCGAATTGTCCGCCGATGTCGTACAGCACCTTCTGCGCATCGTGCTCCGTCTGCGCCGGGATCGATGTCAGTCTTGAGCGCCGCCGCAAAAATATCCGCGCCTGAATCTCCGCTCCCGTGCTGCCGGTCAGGATCTTCATCAACTCTTGGATTTCGCCGTCTCGCCCAGCCGCCCGTAGACCTGCGCGAGCGCCATCTTCGTCTCCGGATCGTCCGGCGGAATCGCAGCGGCTGCTTCCAGTTCCGTGCGCGCGTCCGCGTCCTTGCCCGTTTGCGCCAGCAGCAGGCCAAGATCTTTGTGCGACTCTTTTTCGTAGGGAGCGATGTCGATTTGCTTGCGGTAAGCCGCGATCGCCTCGTCGGTCTTTCCCGCCTGCTGCAGTTCGATGCCAAGCTCCAGGTTCACGAGCTTGTGGTTTGGATCCTCTTCGATCTCCTTGCGAAATGCGCCGATCGCGTCGGCGTGATTGTTCGCTCCGGCATAGGCGCGCCCCGAGTCGTACCAACCGTCTTTCACTTTGGCATCGGCATTCACGGCCCGTTTCAGCAAGTCGATCGCGCTTCGATAATCTTTGCTGTCGAGCGCCGTCAGTCCGGCCTTGTGCAGCTCCGACCGGAGTGCCTTCCATCTTCGACGCTTCCGCCGCGTGGCCGGACGGCGCCGCGATCGTGCATGAAAGCAGCTGATCGTCATTGCTGCGCGTCACATTGTAGAACGACTCGTAATCCGTCGCCGGGATGCGGGCAGCTCATTCACCTTTACGCTTAGTCTGCGCTCGCCCTCCAGCACGACCGCGCCCGGAAGCGCGTGGCGTTCAGCGAATACGATGACGAATACTCGCCGTAGTCGCGCGACATCTGCACCGCCAGCGGCGTGTGCACCGAGTAGTTCGCGGGAAACTCCAGACGAACTTTGTAATCCATGTCGCCCGCGGGACCGATGTCGATGGGGTCGGTGCTCTTTGCGGACGCGCGCGGCGCCGGAACCCCAAGCGGCGGGATCGGACGAAAATCGACGCTCGCCGATGGCACGACAAAGTATTGGTCCTGCTTCAGGTGATACTTCAGGTGAAAGGGCTTCGACGTGTCCTCGATCGGATCGACGCTGCACGTCGTCCACGTCTCCCGGCAATCCCCAACTTGCCGAAAGAGCCTTGGTAAAGTCTTTCCACTGCGCCTGCGGCATATCGCGATAGCTGGCGCGCATCGGCCAATCGCGATCGCCCTGCGCGGTGAATTCGAGGGTCGCGTCGAGCGCGCCATACTCCGTGAACTTGCCGTCCAGCGAAAAGCGCATGAAAGTCTTGATCGGCGAATCGGCGGGCGTACGCCGCACTCCGCCTTCGGCATCGTCGGAGGCAACGACTGCCTGCTTGTTGCGCAATTGATAAAGAAGCAGGCCGTAGGGCGTCACTTCCTGCGTCGTGTCGAGCCAAGTCAGTTTGTCGCCCGACGCGCGCCAGCGTGATCACGTGATCGAATTGAGCGGGCGAAGGCTCGTCGCTATCGAGCTTGCGCGAACTGTCGATCAGCACGGGGTAGCTCTGAATGCCGACCGCCTTCAGCATGGCCGCCAGCAGAGTGTGCTTGTCCTTGCAATCGCCGTAGCCGTTTTCCAGAACGTCGGAGGCCGAATGCGGCTGGTAGCGGCCGACGCCGAGCGAGATGCTCACATATCGAATGTTGAGCGCCACGAAGTCTATACAGCAACCGTGCCTTTTTGTTCGGGAGTGATTGCGCCCTTTGTGATCTCCTCGGCCTGTTTGCGCACGCGATCGTCAACCGTCATACGTTCGCCTTGCAGCTTCGCGTACCATTCGGCGATCTGCTTCCAGTCGGTGAAGGTCGTCAGCTGCACATCCGGACCGATCGTCTTCGTCGGCATCGTCGGTGTCAGTTTTGTCGCGGTCCGGCTCGATGTTCTTCACCACCCAGGTGTAGATGCGGCGGTCGCCATTGTCCTGAATCTCCGGCGTATGCTTGGGCGTCTTCAGCTTGATTTCGCGCGACTTTGGAACGTTAATCTCCAGTCGGTCTTCACCGACGACCACGCCCTTTGGAAAGGTATGCTCGTACCAGAAATTGCCTGCCGCCAGCGGCGGTGGTGGTGCGCGTCACGGTGCGATATTCCAGCGTGTCGCCTGGTCGCAGGGCTGCGACCGAGATGTGGCGCTGCCGGTAGTCGGTATACATCGGTGCGTCTTTGAGCACGTCGGGCGCGAAGTCCTGGGCGGTCGATTCGGGAGTTACAATCACCTGGCCATCCGGCTTGCGCACGCGTACATACTCGACGTCTAACTTCTCGGTTGCCGAGGAATATCCGAACATTAACTGGCCAAATTCCCGCACTCCGGCCTCGCTTTGAATCAGAACAACCGCCTCGGACTCTTCAACGCTAGTGCCGTCATTCTCAAAACGTACGCGATTGAGGATTTGCCGGAAGATGGCGGCTTCCCCGGCATGGTCAACTTTTTTCGGGGAAGAAACCTGTGGGGCAGCGTTCGTAGTCAAAAGGATGGCGCAAAGCGAGGTAAAGAGGAGAGAAACGGCGATGGACCAACGGCGAGACATATTGAGGTTCTTTTACGCTGCCGCCGACGTAAAATCAACTGACGGTGCGGAGATGATGGCTGGAGGCGTGGTGCCGAAGGCAGAAAGAATGGTGCCGAGAGTGTCGCCTGGGATCATGCTCATGGTCGCGCTCGTGGCCTCTTTTGGGATTGCCGCCTCGGTAGCCAGAGCTGAAACGCCTCTAACTATCTTAGACGCTTCGCTTCCAACCATGTCCGCCGGGGAGCAGTTCAACTTCACTTTCCATGGCGCGGGGGGAGCGCCGCCTTACCGTTGGAGCGTCGAAGGCAAGCTCCCCGACGGCCTTTCAATGAGCCCCCAGGGTATACTTTCCGGCCGTCCGGCCAAGTCGGGTCCGCTCACCATCATCGTGGTCCTGGCCGATGCGAGTCATCCTCCGCATCCGGTGCAAAAGAGCTTTCAGACGGCGATCGTCGGCTCGCTGCTGCTCGAATGGCTCGATCCGCCGAAGGTCAACAACGACCGGATCGACGGTTCAGTCGAGGTTTCCAACGGTTCCAAGGACGAATTTGACCTCACCGTCGTGATCGTCGCGGTCGCTGAGAACGGGCGAGCGACCGCCATCGGGTACCAGCGTTTTCCGCTCAAAGCGGGAACTGCAAATTTTCCGATCACCTTCGGCAACACGCTGCCTAATGGCGCGTATGTCATCCACGCCGATGCGGTCGCGGAAATTCCCGCACGCAACAACATTCTGCGCCAACGCTTGCAGACACCGGGGCCGCTGCGGGTTGCGGTTGGGCCTTGAGATCAGTGATCAGCTAATGCCTGAATTTGGTCGGGGAGCATTACGGCTTACGGCATGAGGAAGCAGGGAGAATATTCGAGGAGGGCGAGTCTTGCCAGCTGGCGGCAAAAATTAAGAGTCCCGAGGTGATGTTGAACTCATTCGTCTCGGCCAGTAGCTCGCGTTTAGACCCTTGCTGACCTCTCTCAGGAAGCTCCCTTGCGGGTTTGCTCCCCGGCGATCCTCGCTCGGGCTCCGGGCTCACCGCCAACCGGATAAACCAGTTCAACGCCTCGGGACTCTATCTTGCCTTCGACAGTAGCTCCTGTTCTCCTCGACCAGCGCTTAGCTATAGACCCTTGCTCGCCTTCTCCAACTTACCTCGCGGCTGTCGGAGTGACTTCGCTTGAGCCCCGGACGCTGCACCAACCGGAAAAACTTCAGAACGTGTCAAAGAACGATTATGGTTTTACTCCTTTCATTTTTTAGGTCAATGGAATTAGCGAGCTTTTAAGTTGTCATTTTTCAATCGAGTGCAGCGCGTGCACAGGTGGATGCCGCGGAAACTGTGCAGTGGGCCTTTATTGCCTGGAAATCGCCAATATTGATGCGGCATTTTCGCGGCCTTCGCGCTTGCGGAATCTCTGCGTTTGAGGATTTGCAAGAAATTAAAATTGTGCAAATCTTCGCGACATCCGCATGAAATCTGATGAGTCACGCGGGACAAGTCTCATTGAGGACTGAGATGACAACTGATGACTCTTTCGAAACCGCTGATACCATACTGACGTGCCTCCGCTTCTCGAAGTCAGCAACCTGACCATCGAATTCCCCGGTGTGGCGCGGGCGCTCTCGCCCGTATCTGCCGGCACCTCTCCAAACGTTCCCCCGCGGATCGCGGCGGTCCGCGGCCTAAGTTTCTCAATCAATCAGGGCGAAGTCCTCGGCCTGGTCGGCGAATCCGGGTCCGGAAAGTCCGTGACATCGCTGGCCATCATGGGCCTGCTTCCGCCAGCAGCAAGAGTCAGCGGCAAAATCACCTTCGAAAACGGATCCGAGCAGCCTTACGATCTCACTACCCTGGAGACCGAGCAGATTCGGCATCTGCGCGGCTCGCGCATCGCGATGATCTTTCAGGAACCGATGACCGCCCTCAATCCCGTGATGCGGGTCGGCGACCAAATTGCCGAGGCGGTGATGGCGCATCATCCGATCTCGAAGGCTGAAGCGCGGAATCGCGCTGTCGAAGGCCTGCGCGACGTCGCCCTCCCCGAGCCCGAGCGCCGCGCCCGCAGCTATCCGCATCAGCTCTCCGGAGGCATGCGCCAGCGCGTTATGATCGCCATGGCCATCGTCAACCGCCCGCAACTGCTGATCGCCGACGAGCCTACTACCGCGCTCGACGTGACTATTCAGCAGCAGATTCTGGACCTGCTCAACGATCTGCGGCAGAAGTTCTCGCTGGCGATGCTTTTCATCTCGCATGACCTGGCGGTCGTCTCGCACGTTGCGGACAGAGTCGCGGTCATGTATGCCGGCAATCTCGTCGAACTCGCGCCCAAGTCCGCAATCTTCACGGCTCCCGCACATCCCTACACGCAAGGCTTGCTGCGTGCGATTCCGACGCTGGCCACCGATCGGGCCCAGCCGCTCACAACCATCGAGGGAACGGTCCCGCCTATTGCTGCTCTACCGCCGGGTTGCCCCTTCGAGCCACGATGCGAACATCGCATTGCTGCTTGCTCGGCCGCACTCCCGCCGCTGGTCGAAGTCGCCCCGGGACACCTGGCGCGATGCCCAGTGGTGAATCAGGTCCTCGCTCCGAAGATGGAAATCTGATAAGGATGTAGAACCTATGGGCACCAATCGCCTAGAAGCTTTCAGCGACGGCGTGATCGCCGTGATCATCACCATCATGGTGCTCGAGTTGAAGGTTCCGCATGACACCACGCTTTCGTCGCTGCGCAGCCTCGCTCCGCAGTTTCTCAGCTATCTCCTGAGTTTCCTGGTCGTCGCCATCATGTGGGTCAACCATCACCACATGCTGCACTCGGCTCGCCGCGCTGACGCCCGGCTGCTCTGGTCGAACAACGCTCTGCTGTTCTGGATGTCGCTTGTCCCATTCGTCACCGCTTACATGGGCAACAACCCCCGCGATCCCCGGGCGGTGGCGCTGTACGCCGTTGTTCTGAGTCTTTGCTCGGTTTCTTTCGCCCTGCTGCGCTGGGCCATTATTCAGCACAACCGCGACAATCCTGAAATGGCGCGGTACCACCGCCACATCGCTTTCAAGAATATCTACTCCTTGATCCTTTACGTCGCCTCGGTACCGCTCGCTTTCGTCGACGTCCGCCTTTCGTTTTTCATCTTCGTGTTCGTGGCGCTCTCCTACTTCCTGCCCGAGCGCAAGCTCGCCGAACCCGACATGCCCTCATGAGAGCGTCACGCGAGCCACACTTTGTCGCCTAAGGATTCACCCCTGACCCCAGACCTCCAACTTCTGACTTCTGACCTCTGGCTCCATTCCACGCTATAATCCTCCCTTTGCCGTGCGCATCCTTATTCTCAGCGACATTCACAGCAACCTCGAGGCGCTCGACGCCTGTCTGGCCGCCGCTCCCGCCCATGATCTTGTCGTAAATCTGGGAGACACGGTCGGCTATGGCGGCAATCCGAATGAGGTCATCGCGCGGGCGCGGGAGCTGGGCAAGGTATTCGTCCGCGGCAATCACGACAAGGCGGTCAGCGGGCTGATGGACCTGGAAGACTTCAACCCCGTCGCCGGCCTCGCCACACTTTGGACCCGCGACCAGCTCACGGATGCCAACCTCGACTGGCTGCGCTCGCTGCCCCAGGGGCCGGTGCATCTCGACGAACTGCCCGGGATTCAATTCGTCCACGGCTCGGCACTGGACGAAGATGAATACATGGTCAGCGTGCGCGATGCCATCGAACCGCTGATCACCAATGCCGTCCCTGTCACTTTTTTTGGGCACACGCACCTGCAAGGCGGATTCATGCTGCAAGGGGAGATCAGCGAAGCCTATCGCCCTGGCTATCGCACCGTGGGGCAGCCCGAATCGTCGGACTGGCCGCTGCGCAAAGACGTCCGCTATCTGATTAACCCCGGCTCGGTGGGACAGCCCCGTGATGGCGACTGGCGCGCCGCTTTTGCCATGTTCGACAGCGATGCGTGGATCGTGAGCTTCTATCGCGTGCCATACAACGTGCGGGTGGCGCAGGAAAAAATTCTGGCGGCGAATCTGCCTCCACGGCTCGCGACGCGCCTGGCGACGGGGCGATAATTTTCACTGAAGACTTTTTCTATGAACGCATCCTCCGCTCACACCGCCCACGTTGACGGCGGGGCCCGAGGCAATCCTGGACCTGCCGGCTTTGGCGTGGTCATTCACGATGCGCAGGGCAAGAAGGTCGCCGAACTCAGCCAGTACCTGGGCCATCACACAAACAACTATGCCGAATACAACGGGCTGCTGGCTGCACTACGCTATGCCATTGCGAAGCGCATCCCGTCGCTTAAAGTCATTAGCGACTCTGAGCTGATGGTTCGGCAGATGAAAGGCATCTACAAGGTGCGTCACCCTGAGCTGCGCAAGCTCTACGACGAAGCGCAGCGCTTGACTGCGCAGATCGAATACGTCGAGATTCGGCACGCCTTGCGCGAACACAACCAAGACGCCGACCGCCTCGCCAACCAGGCAATGGACCGCGGCAAAAATTCGCCTCGTGGGGAGGCTGAGCCGCAGAAGTTGTAGGCCAGAGGTTAGAGATCAGATTGCAGAGGTAAGAACAGGACCAGACTAGAATCCAGAGTGTGCTGGCAATCCACATAGAATTCGCGCCCGAACGCGACCGCGAGATCTTCGCGGCGATGCCAGCCGCGCCAGCCGTCTTTTTGCTTCGAGGCTCCGACCCTGCCTCGGAACCTTACGTCAGCAAGACCGCTAACTTGCGCCGGCGGCTCGAAAGGCTACTCTCCGCGCCCGAGGAGCGCTCCAAGCGTCTCAACCTGCGCGACCGCGTCCGCTCGATCGAATACTCGCTGACCGGATCCGATTTCGAATCCGGATTTCTGCTCTACCAGGTGCTGCGGGCGGCATTCCCCAATGCCTACGAAAAGCGCCTGCGGCTGCGCCTTGCCCCGCTCGTCAAGCTGCACCTTGAGAATGAATACCCGCGTGCGTCGATCACCACCCGCCTCGGAAGGGTCGGCGGCAAGAATATCTACTACGGCCCGTTCCCTTCGCGCGCGGTGGCGGAAAAATTCATGAACGATGCGCTCGACTTCTTCAAAATGCGCCGCTGCGTGGAAGACCTGCACCCCGATCCAAAGTTTCCGGGCTGCGTTTATTCCGAAATGAAGATGTGCCTCGCGCCTTGTTTCAAGGGCTGTACTGACGACGAGTATCGGGCCGAGGTCATTCGCGTGGAAGACTTCCTCGACACGCGCGGCGAATCTCTGAAGCGGCAGATTTCTGGCGAACGTAATCGCGCATCCGAATCGCTGGCCTTCGAAGAAGCCGCCGCCCTGCACACTCGGCTCGAAAAGCTTGCACCGGTGCTCCAGCAGATGCCGGAAGCAGTGCAGCGCATCGATCGAATGCGCGCGCTTATCGTGCAACCTTCAAGCGCAGCCGAAAGCGTGGCCCTGTTTCGCGTGGATGCAGGCGCCATCGCCGGCCCGCTCAACTTCCCAGTTTCAAGTCCGGATCACGCGAAGTCGCAGTCGATGGAAGCGCGCATCCATGAGGTGCTGGAAAATTTTCCGCCCGCCAGTCTGCGCAGCACCGTGGAGCGCATGGAGCATCTTGCCATCCTCAAGCGCTGGTGCTATCGCGGAAGCCGCAAGGGAGAAATCTTTTTTGCGAATGCCAAAGGCGAGCTGCCGATGCGCCATATCGTCCGCGGCATCGGCCGCGTCTACAAAGGAGAACTGCCCGAAACGCCGCCGCTCTCCGCGACTCCGCCGCCGGAGTCGCAGCCCAAAACCTGCTGACCGAAGCGCGTCAGATCAATCGCCCTGTGGTTGCTCTACGGGCAGCGAGTCCTCTTCTTCCACGGCCCCCGGCATCAGATGCTTGAGCGGGGCTTTGTGCTGATCCTCGAGTTCGGGATGCGGTAGCGGCTTGCGCGGCAGCATCTGGTCACGCATGGCGGTGTTGTATACGAAAATGGCTTCCACGGTCGCAGCCTGTTTCAGGTCGCCCGCCTGCAACCGCTCATAGGTATCCATATTGGAGTGGTGGGTGCGCGAACCGTAATCGAGCGGGTCCTGAATGAACTGGAATCCAGGAATGCCGACGGCATCGAATGACTCATGATCCGTGCCGCCGGTGTTACGCAGCGCGATAGCTGTGACGCCGAGATCCTTCAACGGCTCGATCCACTGCTGGAAGATTGGCGCTTCGGCGGCATTCTCCTGCAGGTAGATGCCGAGAATTTTCCCGGTGCCGTTATCCAGATTGAAATAGCCGGAGACCTTCTGTTGCTCGGGTTTCAGCCGAAGCGGGCCAGCAGCCTTGCGCATAAACTCCGGCAACTTGAGCTGATCGGGGGCGGTGGAGAGCGGCGCAAATCCGAAATGTTGTTTCACGTAACCGATTGATCCGAACAATCCCTGTTCTTCGCCCGTCCAGAGCGCGATTCGAATGGTGCGCCGCGGCTTCACCTGCAACGCATTCAGAATGCGCATGACCTCCATGGCAACCACGGTTCCCGCCCCGTTGTCAGTCGCACCGGTGGCGGATGCCCAGGAATCGAGATGGCCGCCCACCATGACGACTTCATCTTTCAGTTTCGGATCGGTGCCCGCAATTTCCGCGATGGTGTCAAAGCCATGTTCGTGATCGCCGGTGAACTTTGTGTCGACATTCATCTCCAGACTGACGGGGACGTGTGCTTTCAGGAGTCGATAGACGCGCCCGTAATTCTCAATTGCCATGACCACAACCGGAAACTGGAGCGCGTGATCGCGCTTATAAGTGTTGGAACCAAAACCATCGTCAAAAATCGTGCCGCCCGATCCCCCGCCATTGCGGCCATCGCGGCTGGGAACAACGACCGCCAGCGGATGTTCGGAATCGAGAAACTTGAGGATCTTCGCTTGCAGTTCCCGCCTCTTCAGGCGCTCCTGCAAATACTGTTCGAATTCAGGGTTCGGGCTCAGCGGATACTCCACCACTTTGGCGAGTTCCTTGTCGTCCATGCGTTCGAACAGCGGTTTGTCGACGGGCTTCACTTCCCGCATCTCGCCCAGCAACACAATTTTGCCCGCGACTTTGCCTTTGTACTTTTCAAGATCCTCGGGCGTCTTCACATCCATCCATACCGCCGACCCACTGACAGCGCCATTGGTTGATGGGGACCACGGCGCGGCTTGCGCAATGAAGACGGCGGCGTCGGGCGAACTCATGCGCACCCAGGTGTTGAGCTGCTCCCAGCCCATGCCGAACTCTCCCCAGTCTTCGAGGTGAGCGTTCACGCATCCCATGGCGGTGAGCTGGTCGCGCGTCCATTCGTTGGCGCGATGCAGATTGGGCGAGCCGGTAAGGCGCGGGCCAATGCCATCCATCAGGGCCGAGGCATATTCCATCACGTGCGAATGATGCAAGCCCTCCTCTCGGATGCGATCGTACATCGCATAATCGAGATTTTCCTTCGCTGGCTGGGGCGCTTCGTACGACGACGCCACGCCGGCGGCATCGGAAGCGGACTTGTCTTTGTTCTTATCGGAGGCATTCATATCGCCCGCCCAAAGGGCAATTGGCGCTATGAGGCAGAGCAGAACGATCAGACGCGAACGAAGACTTTGCATGGTTGGAATTCCCTCAATCGAGAAGTAACTGGGCAGGGTAGCAGAAGCAGCGCGCAAAAACCAAGGTGATGACGCAGGCATTTACCTTTAATAGCGAAGAACTACTTGTTCATCGGTATCAATCCTAATTTACCGGGTGCTGGCGGACTTCGGCCATAAGCTTCTCGACCTGTGCCTTCTTGGCCGGCTCTAAATTCGGGTTGGATTTCAGCAGTTGCGCCCAAGCCGATAACGCGCCCTGGGTATCTTTTTTTCCCTGCAAGCGAATCATGCCGAGGTTAAACAGCGAGTTCGCGTCCTTCGGATCGTCGGTGGTAGCGCGCGTCAGTTGCTGCAAGGCGCCATCGACGTCGCCCGCGTAGTAGAGACAGGATGCAAGCTGGGTGCGTATCGGGATGTTCTTCGGATTCACGTCGAGCGATTTGGCGAGGTATTCTGCCGCTTCTTTGAATTGATGGGTCGCAAGATAAATGTTGCCAACTTGAGCCAGCAAGTCCGCATTCCTGGGATCGTCCTTCAGCTTGGCAAGCAAAGGTTCGGCTTTCTTGTCAGCCATTTGCTTCATTTGATCGAGCGTGGGCGGTTGGCTTCCCATGCCAGCTTGGCCCATCGGCGCATGAGCGGCGGCGCCCGGATCGGCCGCGGCGCGCATGGCGGCGGGAGCGGGCGACGCCGGTGACCGCGACCCGCGAAACAGGTATCCGACGGCCAGACCGATCAACAGGCAGACTGCCGCCAGCACGTATACCTGTTTGGCCTGCCATTCTGGCGAGGCGGATTGCGACGGCACCACTTCATTGGTCACGCTTTTCGACTCCTGCGGATTCTGCTGTCTCGTCGGGGGCGACGGCGCGCTGGTGTTCTATACGGAGAAGCAGCTTTCAGTCGACCACCCGCTTACCATTTGACGATTCTTACCTTACCTTAATTGGGTGACGCGCGGGGAACAGCAAGTCCCATCACGGGGGAATGTGATCCAAGTCACACGGGTGGCTTTCGTGCCTATCATTACAGCACTCTCGCTCGCCTGGCCTTCAGCCACCACGCCCCAGCGTCTTCTGGAGGGCGGTAATCCACCTCCCTTCAAGCAATCGATTGCGCCGCGCCTTTGGGCCGAAGACTACAGTGACATCTTCCATCTTCCATTAGGGAGTAGGGTTGCGTCGAGGTTGGCGAGCCCTACTTGCGAGGCTTGCCCACGCGCTGCGCCGTCGCAAACATTTTCGCGACCGTATCCAGATCTTTCGGCTTGACCGCTCCCGGGCGAATGCGGGTGTTGGTCAGGTCTTCGAGTTTCAACAGCACATCGCCCAGAGCCATCGAGTCCACCAAGCCTGACGAGACGAGCGTCGTGTTCTCGTCAATCACGAGCGTGGGCTTGCGAATTCGCTGAAGAATGAACTCGATCATCTGCTTTGCTTCTTCCGTCATGAGCCCCTGCTTTCCTGTAATAGACGCGGCCTGCCCGCGTCTCAAATCCTGCGCTCACGGCTGTTCAAACTTGAATTCCGGGTGCTCCTTGCGCAATTTTTCGTGCGTCGAGGAGCGCGCCGCTTTGCCGGCCGTGCTCTTTACGATCCATTGGGCCGGCTTTAGAAACACTGTGCCGACGGTCACGCCCATACCGGCGACAACCATCCCCCGAATCTCGCGCTCGATCTCCGCGGCACTTGCAAGCAGTTCCTCGCTCTCCACCTCCGCCACCATGACAATCTCCTCGGTTCCGAGATCAGCGTTGTACACGCCCATCGCGATGACGCGGCCGTCATGAATGGCAGTATGCCTCGCGGCTATCTCCTCAAGATCCTGCGGGTAAATGTTCTCGCCGCCGACAATGATCAGGTCTTTCTTCCGTCCCACCACATAAAGTTCGTTGTCCAGGAAAAAACCGAGATCGCCCGTGTAGTACCAGCCGTCGACGATCGCCTGAACAGTAAGGTCCGGACGATTGTAATAGCCTTCGAACAGGCAGTCGCTCTTGATCAGAATTTCTCCCACGCTGCCTTCCGCAAGTGTCTCGCTGTAATCGGAAATAACCCGCACCTCATGATTGGGGAGCAAGCGTCCCGACGACGTGAAACAAAGCGCTCCGGGCGAGCCCTCGGCGACAACAACGATTCGATGCGAGCCGCGAAATTCTTTGCCGTCAGCGTAAACGCGCGTCGGCCCGGATGGGCAATCGATCTTCGATTGTGTGACGGCGAAAACGTTCTCAGCCATCGCGTAAGAGCTTTGGAAAACGCCGGGATTAAGCCCATTCGCCGCAAAAGCTGTCTCAAACTCGCGCATGCTGCTGGTGCGCACCGGCTCCGAACAATTGATCAGCGCCCGCAGCGACGACAAGTCGTAGCGGGCACGGCGCTCCGGCCGCGTACGCCGGGGGACAAACTGAAACGCAAAGTTCGGCAGCCAAGCCAGGGTGCACTTATGATCGCTGATCACTTCCAACATCGTTTCCGGAACCATCACCCAGTCGAGCGGCGACTGCATCACGAGCGGCAGGTGGCAGACCATCGGCAACATGAAGCAAGCGATCAACCCCATGTCATGGTAGAGCGGCAGCCAGCTATAAATGCGATCGGAGGCGCTGTCGATGCGCAACGCCCGGGCCAGATGTTCCAGCTGGCGCAAAACAGCTGCATGCGTCAGGGCGACACCTTTTTGAAGCCCGGTGGTGCCCGCCGAATGCTGGATGAACGCAACGTTGGCGGCTGAGATGGCCGGCATTCCGGCTTCAGAAGATTGCTTGACCTCACCGCCGGAGCCCGAGCGAAGGAGCTTGGCTTCGCCTTCGATCGACACGTGCTCGATCATGTCTTCCGGAAATTCGCCGTCAATGACGACCAGTTTGGCTTTGAGGTTGGCCGTCACTCCCGCGAGGCCGGAGCGGTATTTGGACGCCTCGACCTTGTCGTTGGGGTAGGCGAGGAAAGCGGGCACCCCGCCAACCATCATCGCTCCCGCAAAAACCGTCATCGCCGCAATCCCCTGCGGCATGATGACGACGACCCGTTCGCCGGTCTTGAGCCCTCGGGCGCTTAGCGCGCTCGCTTGCACATGCGCACGGCGGCGAAACTCGGCGAACGTCAGGGTCTCCTGCTCGTCCTCATTGACCCAAAACGTAACGAATGGACGATCGCCCGGAGCCGCCTCCAGCGCCTCAATCAGATTTCGATATCGAACCACACGTCATTGTAGAGGATGAAATTCCGTGCGCTTGTGACGAGCGCACATGCCCGTTATCCTCACTGACTGCTAATCTCAAATCAGTCCGGCGGCGCCCCAGGGTTGTCTCCCGGGGGCCGAGGGACCTGCATTTTGGCAGGCTATTGAAAGTCGGAGGAATGTTGGTCCGAGTCGTTTCGTACGCGCTGGTGTTCGTCGTTTGCGCAGTGGTCATGGCGACCGTTCGCTCGCGCCTGGTGCGCCAAGCAACCCTTCTGGCGGCCAGCTGCGCGCTCTACATAGCTTGGGGAGCATGGTTCGCCGCAGTGCTTCTCGTCTCGACAATAATGAATTACCTGGTCGGCGAATGGTTGCGTCGCAAACCCACCGGCCTCGCACTCACCGTCGGCGTTCTTCTGAACCTGACGCTGCTCGGCACCTTCAAATATCTGCCGGAGGCCGCAGTCCGTCTTCCGTTCGCCTCGTTACAGGCGTTCGCGCACCTCGCCATGCCGCTCGGCATCTCGTTCTGGACCTTCCAGGCGATGAGCTATCTCTTCGACGTCTATCAGGGCGAGGATGTCGATCCATCCCTACTCGAATTCGCGCTGTACATGGCCTTCTTCCCGGTCACGATCTCCGGCCCGGTCTGCCGCATGCCGGACATGTTGCCGCAATTCCGCTCCGACACAACCGCGCGCTGGAACGACACCGCAGAAGGTTTACGCCGCATCGCCATTGGCGTGCTCATGATGCAGATCGCCCGGTTGATGGGACAGGGAATTCTAGCCGGCGATGGCATGAACTCCGGCTTCGATCGCCTCACGCAATGGACCGGCGCCGACGTCTGGTGTCTGGCATTTGGATATGGCCTGCAACTCTTTTTCGATTTCGCCGGCTACTCGCACATCGCCATTGGGGCGGCCCATGCGCTCGGATTCACTGTGCCCGAAAACTTCGCGAGGCCTTTTCAATCCACCAGCCCTTCAATGTTCTGGACACGCTGGCACATGTCTCTCTCATTCTGGATCCGCGACTACGTCTTTTTCCCGCTCATGCAGATGCGCCGCGAAGTATGGTGGCGCAATTTCGCGCTCCTGATTTCCATGGTGCTGTTCGGTTTGTGGCACAAGGCTACTTTACTTTTTCTTTTGTGGGGTGCCTACCACGGAGTGCTTCTCGTCTCGCACCGCCTGATCGAAGGGCTGGAACGCAAGTACGATTGGACGCCGCCCGAATTGGCCTGGACCGCACTCTCGTGGATCACGACCATCAGCCTCATGAATCTCGGATGGGTGTTTTTCCGGGCGAATTCGTTGGCCCAGATGCGGAAAATGTTCGCCGCTGTTGCCTCGCCTACAAGTTATTCATCACATTTCCTCACTGCAAGCTTGTATCTGCTGGTCCTCTCGTTGGCAGCGGGATACGCGATGGTTGTGCTAACAATCGGAGTGATCGGTCGATCAACTCCGGACAAAGCAACTGAAAGAGAGTCACCCGCCAGCGCGGTTGCGCTGCTCGCGCGCTGGCGCTGGTTCTGGGTCGCACCGCTGTATGCGTTGGCATTGCTCTTCGTGCTGATCGTGACATGGTCGCATGGCACCAGCACTGCGCAGATGATGTACGGAAACTTCTAGCCCTGATCCAGTTACGTTCTTCAACATCACAAAGAGACTTATCCAGCGATCCAACTCCCGGCCCTGCGCGAGCCCACGAGGCTTGCAATCCGGGCGCGGGTCACATTTGTCGGTGAGTTTTATCACTGACTACGCATGCTCTCCCCTGTTACACATGCCCGGACGGAATTGTCAGGTATTTTCTGTAGGCAGTTGTTGTAACAGGTCCTCCCCGCACGACTCGGCGTGCAAGGGGCGCATTCGTCGTTGCCCCGGCAGTTTCTGGTTCTTGAAAATTGATTGCGAACCCAATTCGATGTAAGAGCCCGCTGTGCCGCGCTCGAACGCCGGCGTGCCCTTTCCGACCGATCAAGCTAACGCCGCCATTCAGTCGTTTGGCCAGTCACAAAAACAATTAGCTCGAGGACAACTTAGCAAAATACCGACTAAGACGCGGAGATTAGCATGAAAGCGAAATCGAACGTTTCATGGTTGACCCTACTTATGCTGCTGGCATTCCCGACAATATGCCCTCTTATTTCGGATGCGCAATGCTATTTGAGCCAAGGATGCAAGCCCGTCGACTCTCTGAACTATCAGCCCAACGGAACCGGCCAGGTCTATCACGGAGACGGCGCGTCCAATAACGAAGCCGGCGGATGGACGACGATGGACTCGGACGTCAATCAGTGTCTGAGCTGCCACTACGGCACCGACACCTATCCCTACCTGATGACGGGACACAAGAACACTCTCCGCAAATTTGCTCCCGGTGTTCTCTGGGGAGGCCCGGACGACAGCATCTACTTAGCGACCGACGACTACTATGGCTCGGGAAGCATCTACAACTGGGCGGGAAGCCAGGTCACACTTGGCTGGTGCGATCCTCTTGCGACGCTGGCGGTGAACGGATTGGCGCCGATCGATCCGTCTTGTCAGTTTCCGTATTACACCCTGCCCAATTCTCATGCTCCCGCCCCTTACACGCCGATTGCGCAAACGGTGGCTGCCGGAGGAGTTCGTAATCTCTTTTACGTTTACGGCGGCTGGCAGAACTACGGAGGCAGCCAGAATCCGGTCGCCACTCACCTGAATACGATTTTCGACTCCGGCTCTACCGGCGACCTCTACCCGAATGGCAACTTTGATTGCGCTCGTTGCCATGCCACCGGCTACAACTTCGATAACTGGGGACCAGAGCCTACCTCGAACACCAGCAATGTGCTGTCGCCTATTCCCGATATTCAGTTCCACAGAATTCCCAGCGACGGAAGCTCCGCGACGTCCTCGTGGTATCTCACTGGGATTCAGTGCGAACGATGCCACGTGGCCGCCTGGGGATATGGTTCGCATCCGCAAGGTGGCCTGCAAGCCACCCAACCCCAGAACGAAGCAGCTACGGCCCTGTGCATGGAGTGCCATCGCGCAGAAGTCATCACTATGGCCGATCAGAATGGCAATGGGGGCAGTATCAATCCCGCGAACACTCTAGTGACTCGCGACCGCGGTTACTGCTCTGACCTGTCGGGCTCGTCTTATGCCAACTGCATCGTCAATCCGGCAAATCAGTGGATCTACAAACCCTATGTCGATCACGAGGCAGGCCAGTCATTCCTGAACGGATCGCACGCGCGGTTCAGTGGCACCCTGGTCCAGAACGCCCAACACGCTGCCGACCTCTCGATCACCATCGCCGGTGCTTACGCCAGCCAATTCACCGAGAACCTGAACGATCCCACCAAGAACCTCGGATGCACGGGCTGTCACGATCCGCATCAGAGCACGGTTCCAGCGGCAGGCGCAGCGAAACCGTTCCTGGCGACCTGTACTCAGTGCCACACCCTCTCGAAGACAATTATGTCCACCATCAACCATCCGACGGGCCCGGGCACTCCGTTCCCGACCGGTGGCCCTTCTGACATTCCGGGCGCCTGTATCACCTGTCATATGCAAGCTGCGTTGGGTCAGGCCAACAGTCACCTGTTCAGAATCAGCACGGACCCGAACTACAGAACATTCCCGACGCCGGACCAGCTTTACAACCAGGCCATAACTTCTCTAGGCATCGAAACCGAACACTCGGAAATGGACGGGTCTGCGTTTAATTCGGCAAGCTGGTTAGACGTTGACCTGGCCTGCGGCCAGTGCCATGTCGGCAACGACGGCATAACAAATCCTTATGGCTTGACGCTGCCGCCCGGCATGCCGGGCGCACATGCCTACACCAAGGCTCAATTGGCATACTGGGCCTCTGTGATGCACAGCCCAGACCCGGGAGTTCCCCTCCCCACGTTCTCTCCAGCGCCGACCACCTACCATTCGCCGCAGACCATCACGATTTCGGACTCGATGAAGGGAGCGGTCCTTTATTACACAACCGACGGAACATTGCCGACGAAGAATTCCCTCGTTTACTCGGGGCCGATCACGATCGCGAGCACAACCTCGATCTATGCGATGGCGACATATCCCTATGTTCCAAATAGTGCCGCCGCTCTCGCAACCTACTCCATCGTGCTGCCGCAGGCGCCGGCGCCGAGCTTCTCGCCCACGCCTTCCACATTCAGCGGACCGCAGTCGGTCAAGCTCTCGAACGCGCTTAATTTGCAGATGTATTACACTCTGGACGGCTCGACGCCAACGACGGGTTCCACTCTCTATACGGCGCCAATTTCGGTAACGCAGAACACCACCATCAAGGCGATCACGGCCGCGTACGGGTACATGACGAGTTCGGTATCCAGCGGCGCTTACGTTATCCAGGCCCCAAATCCCACGTTCTCTCCGGCAGCGGGCACATACTATTCATCCCAATCGGTAACCATATCGGATTCGGTCAGCGGTGCGACTATCTACTACACCGCTGATGGATCGTTCCCCACAACTTCCTCCACTTCGTGCCCCAATCCGTGCAAGCTGACGGTTTCGACCACAGCCATCATCAAAGCGATTGCTTCAGGCGGCGGCTACGGAAGCAGCAGCATAGCGGTTGCCAGCTACACGATAGCGGCGAATACGCCCACCTTCTCGCCGGCCTCGGGCACGTATTCCAAACCGCTGTCCGTAACTATTTCCGATTCGACCAGCGGCGTGAACATCTACTACACCACCGATGGGTCGTTCCCGTCGACGTCATCCACTTCGTGCGCGAACCCGTGTCCCATCACGCTTTCGGCCACGACCACGGTTAAAGCCATCGCGGCCGGCAACGGGATTTCACAAAGCGGCGTAGGCGTAGCCACTTACACGATTCATTGATACCCACGAACTAGCGTTGGCGAGAGACCCTCGCGAAAGCGAGGGCCTCTTGTTGTGTGCAGGAGATCGAGCAGGCGTTCGGGGTATGAGGGGCTATGCCAGGAAGAGCGGACTGGAAGAGTTAAGCGCCGGCGGAGATCAGCAGTCGGGGGAGCACTGCCGGCTCAATCCACGAGCGTTCCATCCGGCGCAAAGACCGGAAACCCGTCCCACGGCCGAGACAGACGCAACTGTGCAATCGCAGCATTGCGATCGTAGCCGAAGAGAAAGAGCCCGTAGTTATATCGCAATATGCGGTCGCCCGGATTCTGCGCAATCGCCCACCGATACTCGGCCGAAGTCTGCTGTGGATCTTCATCCGGGATCTCGGCCTGAAACGCGAGCCGCAACAACTGATCAGAGTGATTTAACTGATTTGTAAATGGAGGCTTCTGGAGCCGCTGCAGCATCTCGCCCGCGATGCGCGTACGGTCATGCGGAGTGAGCGCGAGCAGCCGTTCGCAATCAGCTTCCGAGAGAACACCATCATCTCCCGTCGCCGCAGCGTCACGAGGCATCTTGGTCGCAATCTGCAAAAACATCGCCCACGCCAGCAAATAGTTTCCCAGAGGGGTCATGTGCACGTGCTCATACACCAGATCGCTGCCAATCACATTATTCTGACTCTGCTTCGAGAAGACGTCTTCCGCATCCACCAATTCCGCTCCAGGAACGGAAGCTCCAACCGCCCGATTGATCGCATTGATCTTGCCATCGGCGCGAAAGCGCAGCGAATCAAGGTCCCGCGCGCGTAGAAAATGTTGTTTCGCTGCCGCGTAATCTGCCTGCATCCACAGCCCTCGCGCAATCCGAAACTCGAGTTCGGCATACTGATCGTCGATCTTCGCCGCGTCAAAGTAGGCCTTCAAGGCCTCGGCGTACGATCGCGCACTCTCCCGATTGGCCCCTTGCTCGACCAAAGCATTCCACGACCGTAACTCATCGGGCCGCAAGCCCTCCCGGTGCATCGACGCAAACGGCGCGCAATCTTTCAAATTCGTCGCCACCGTGCTGACGATCACCCTCGCCCCGGAAGCGTGGGCCGCCGCCACGGTATCCCGCAGGTTGCGGTCGAAATTCTCATAAACATGCTGCATCAGGGGAGAACTTGCCGGCACCTGCTTATCCAGAAACATCTCCATCCCGCCCCACTCTTTTTTCTGGGCGCCAATTTTCGTCAGCAGTTGCCCAATGCGGGTGGAGCGAAACCAGATGCTCGACCGGATCACCGGCATGCTCATGCCGCCGGACGTGAGCGCGGTGCCCGGCCCATAGGGTCCCACCACTTCATTGTTGCCGGAATAAATAATGAACAGATCGGGCCGCTGATGCGCCAGCCCTTCGGCGATTGGCAGCAGCACATGCGAATTGATCGCCACGCTTCCCGTGTTGACGACCTCAAATTTCATCTCCGGGTAGCGTTGCCGCAGCATCACTTCCAAGTAGCGGCTAAAAGAGTAAGCCGGGTCAGGATCGCCCATCGCAGCCGATTCGCCGAGCACAAATATGCGGTAGGTTCCCGGCGGCTTCTCCGCCGGAATCGCATACACCTGGGGCGCCTTCATCATGCCAGGCGGAAAAAATGGCGCCGGAAAAAACAGGTTGTAACAGGAAGCGTTCTTCCCCTGCAATGTGCACGTGGTCGTGACATCAGTCGGATATCCCACACCAAACAGTCGCAACGCCCCTTCAACGATGAGCACCAGCACTACGGGGGCAAGCACGGCTGCTGCGATGCGCGACGCCCAATAGCCAGCCCCGCGACTCTGTTTATCCGTACGTTCTGCCATCCTCTTCCCCGTGTTGCTTGGTGATCCAGAGCCGGGCCAGATCTGACCCGAGGGCCTAACCGCGGTGTCAAAACTGGCCAGCCCTGTTCCGGCCTCCGGCCTTGCTCATCCCACGTTCTTCCGGAGCCAAAGCGATGCACCCGCAAGCATAGCGCTGCAACCCCAAATGGAGTGCATCATAACTGCCAAAATCGGGGGTGCTGGCGGAGGCTCAATCCACGATTGCTTTCAATGTCTTATAGAGTTTCCGATCCTCCAATCGCGCCCGACTCCCAGCCAATTCGGGCATTTCCCCTCACCCGGGCGTGTGAATTGCCCCTGTTTGCGCCTGCCGAACGCCCACCAATTCGCATGAATGCATTGCTCTTCAAGTGCTTACATGGATCTGCCGGTGGCAAGACGATTGCCATTTGAAACCCGAGGCTGGCAGCCGGGCTCCGCTCGGTGGACCACGTCAGATGATTCGATGTTTAAATGATTCACTGACTCAATGACTCAATTTCTCACCCGTTTCCGCCCCCTCCTGCGTATGCGCGCCTTGCGCCTCGGCGCGCTCACGACCCTGTTGGTCGTCATCGGTGAGATGGCGCTGCGCCTGAAATACTTCGTCCTTGATTCCGACATCTGGTGGCACCTCAAAGTTGGCGATTGGATCATGGATCACCGCGCCGTCCCGCACAACGGCATTCTCTCGCGCACCGCTGCCACGCGCCCGTGGGTCGCCTACAGCTGGGGATACGAAGTTCTGCTCGCGCGCGCTTATGCCTGGTCTGGCTTGATCGGCATCGGTGTGTTTGGAACGATGCTCACTCTCGCCGTCGCCTGCGCCATCTACTGGATGCTGCTCCGCCTCTCCGGCCAGTTCTGGACCGCCTGGCTCCTGACCTGGATCGTCTGCTGGTCATTCCTCTTCAACGGCACACCGCGCCCGTTCTTTTTCTCAATCGCGTTCTTCGCCGTGACGCTCACCCTGCTTCTGGAAACAAATCGCACCGGACGCGTCGAAAAGCTCTACTGGTTGCCGCTCATGTTTTTTGTGTGGGCCAATCTCCACATTCAGTTCATCTACGGATTATTTCTAATCGGCCTGTTCGCCGGCGTCAATGTCGTAGAACGTGGGGCGTGGGCCCTCCTGTCTCGTGGAGCGCACGCACCCTCGTCCGCATGGGACGCGGTATGGAGGAAGGATGATCTGCCCCACACCGGCAAGCTACTCGCCATTTTCGCGGCCTGCGTTCTGGCGACTCTGCTTGGCCCGTACTCATATCACCCTTATCTCGTTGTATTCGAGTACTCGAAAGCCAAGTTCACTTACTCGGTCATCGTCGAACTCCAGCCGCTCAGCTTTCGCGGCTACAGCCACTTCCTCGAGCTCTTCATTGCGGCGGCGGGTTTCTTCGCCGTGGGATGGCAGGCGCCGCTTCGCAGTCAGGCTGCAGCCGTTGAAGCCCGGCTCGATTTGTTCAAGCTATCGCTCCTGACCATCGGCACCGTCGTCGCTTTTCGTACGATGCGCGATGCCTGGTTCATTTGCCTGCCTGCGGCTGCCTGCGTGGCCGACGCATTTCGCGCCTACGCGGAAGAACGCGCGCACCAAGGTGCCGCAGACCGCGCCCAAGACGGCTCTCTACAACCTCAATCCGCCGGTTCTTTCGCCGCCGCGTTCAGAGAGGTCTGGCTCGAACGCCTGGGCATCGCCGCCGCCGTCACCGTCTGCCTCGCTCTCATCGCCAACGCCGTCGACTTCAATGAGCGCGGCCTGGATCGCGCCATCAGCGCCGACTATCCCGTCAACGCCATCAATTTTCTGCGCCGCAATCCCGTACCCGGACCGCTCTACAACAACCTCAACTGGGGCGGGTTTCTGATGTGGTATATGCCCGACTATCCCGTTGCCATTGACGGCCGCAACGATCTCTATGGTGACGAACTGGACATGATCTTCTACAACTCCGAAACTGCGCAGGAGTCCTACAAGACCGATCCTTATCTCGATAGCTGCGGCGTCGTGCTGCTTGACTCCACGCTGCCCCTGGCTAAGGTGCTCACCATCGATCCGCGCTTCGAACTCGTCTATCACGACGACATTGCCACCGTGTTTGCGCGCCGGCACACACTTGGCGCGGTGAACGGGCATTAATCAACTCAATGTACCGGGAAGTTCTCGGCTCTCTGCGTGTAGTGCCGCAGGCCCCTCTTTGCGGTCTTTTAAAATCAAAGACTTGGCGGCCGCGATTCAGATCGAATTGCTTCAATGTCGAATACGACGAAGGATCAGGTAGACCTCGCGGACATACACGCCTTGCTTGTAAATCATGTATCCGTCGGAAAAGTGCACAATTTCATATCCTTCGGCCAGGAGCGCCGGAATTCCGTATTCCATCATCACCTGCGGTTGCTCCGTGAAGGCTACGACGTATTCGGGATTCATCTGTCGAAATCTGCCCAGATCTAAGTCAAACCCGTAAAGAGGCAATCCGTGGTGGAAGTAAGCGGTCGGGAAATTCACCAAAATGTTGTGCTCGAAGTACGGTTGAATTCCGACAACTCCGTAAAGGAAACCAGCGATTTTCACGCGATCCGCCCCAACGGACTTCAGGTATTTTGCCGCGTCCTCAGCGCCGCTATAGGGAAATAGATACTCGTGTCGTATCGCAACTTCGGCATCCCAGATGTTCATCGCGCATAGGCAAAGCAGGGCGACCGTCATTCCCAGCATGGCGCGCCGCTGAGTAAGGCCAAAGGCACGAAGTTCCGCCGGGCCCGGCCAAGCTACCCAGAGTGCGGTGATTGCGGCTATGAACACTGTCCCATGGTGGTGTGCGTAACCGTGGATAAAGGCATACAGGGCGATCAGCAACAGGACTGGCAGCGCAAAAATCAGCAACCTGCGGCGCATAAAACACCACCACGCGGCGAACAGAATTAACGCGGTCGAGGGTACCCAATAATCGAGGAACGCCCCAGAGACAAGCGATTCGAGCTTGATCAGTTTGCCCGGCTGCATCTTCTGAATGGCCTCAGGCATCTGTCCGAATTCCTTCTTGGCCGCAAACTCCTCAACGTCCGGTGTTGGTTTGAGTATCACAACGATGAACGTGAACACAACCGCCATCACGCCAATGCAAATCCAATAGCGTCTCCGGACATTCGCATCGAGCGTATCGCGTGCATGCCAGGCATCGATCAGATAAACCAGCCCGAGGCATCCCGCCAGAATCGTCCCATGCAAACTCAAGTTTGCGAGCAGCACGAGTACAATCGTCAGGCGCTCAGGATGCTGGAGGTCCTTAAAAAAGATCGCGGCGACGAAGGCGAGGAGCGGCAGCAGCGTGTAGGGACGCGCTATCACCGCGTACTGATACACCATGAAATACGTAAAAGCGAGCGGCCAGCGGATGTAGCGCGGAAACGGCGCCTTGAAGATCAGCAGCGCCACGCCCGCCGTCGCGCCCGCCATGCCGATGTAGCCAAGGGCATCGTATTTCGCGTGGAAGACGTGCTGCGCGATCCACAGAATGGTGTGCCAGAGGCCGGGCGAGCCTTCATAGCGCAACTCGTGGAACCAGATGGTTTTGAGATCGAGGTCGCGCGCAATCAGCCAGGCCTGCGCTTCGTCGGCCCACTTTTCATGGTAGGGAAGAATGAATCCGACAATGCCGACCCACACGCCCAGTACGGAAAGATCCGCGATGCGCCACCAGGGAGAGGGCGCAGGCGAGAGAGCGGGACCGGAAGCGGGACCGGCAATTGGGCCGCGAGCACCGGCCTCGACCGAGGGGATGGGAGAGGCGGTCATATCGATCTCTTAATATGGGCGGAGCGTCCCGCTCCGCACCTGCCGGCTAAGCGCCGGCTATTCTACTTGTCCTGCCTTCGCAAGGACGATGGCGACGTTGTCGCTGTAAGCCACTCTGTACCCAGGCAACGAGCTAAGAGCCTGCGCCATGATCGCGCTGCGCGACAATACAATCGTCTGCGCGTTGGCCATCGCGGGAAACTCCGTGTATCGAACTTCAGCGTTCATCACCTTGGAATATTCAATAACGAAGTCGTCGCCGTAAAGATTGGTGCGTCCATCGATGGCCACGGGGTAGTCGGGCAAATAATACGTCAGGAATCCACCCCATTCGAAGGAATTAAATATAGGCTTCGGAAGTCGATGATCGCGAATGTAGTTGCAGGCCTCGACCGGATAGCTCTGTCCGACTTTTGCGAGCAGGGCAGCCGGACTGCGCGGCCCAAGAATGACAGCGCCGAGCGCGAGGACCACGATCGCTACCGCTGCCGCTATCAAACCCGTCGTGTTCCGCTTTGCCTCGGCCGGCATTGCATCGTCGCGCTCAGTATGACGCGTTTCTGAACGTGTAATCATCTCGCCAATTACCGCTACCGCCGCGAGCGCCGTCAGCCAGACATCCCGCTGGGAATGAAACGAAAGCGCAGCCGCGCTCGCAAGCAGCGCAATAAGAAACAAGTCGCGCGACCGCCGCAGCCCCAAGGCAAGAAATGCCGCCATGGCAAGCAGCAGCAGAACGTAATCCTGCGGCTGCCGAAAACCGGGCGCCTTGTAGTCGGGAAGGTAAGCATTCGCGGCGCCAAAGGCCTTGGCGAAAAAAACCTGATAGGGATGGAAGAAGTACGGCGTGATCAAAGTAGCGATACAGCAAACGACAGCAATAGCAGCGGCAGTAAGCCGTGCAGCGGCGAAAGAAGGCTCTTTGTCCAGAGTCACGGCCAGCAACCAGAGCAACAATAGAGCGAGCCCATAGACGAAGTGCACATCCAGATTTGCCCACACCAGGAAAAGCGGCGGCAGCCAAAACAGAATCCGCAAGTTGCCCCGGCGGCGGCTTTCGAGGAGCAACAGCAACTCCACTCCGAAAAAAAGAACCGAGCAATACACCGGCGTCGGCGGCCAGGCCCCAAGCACATACTGCGCAATCAGAGAGAGCGCGACGGCCGGCCAGAAGTTTCTCCGGCCGCCGGCGAGAAGGAAGGCAACCACTGCCAATCCGGCCTTAAAGAACATCGCAAAGATCGGAATCGCCCGCAGGCCGAACAACTGGTAGCTGATCGCGAGTTTCAGATCGTACAGCCAACTGACGGCGATCCACGTCTGGCCCGCCGACTGCGAGAACAGGCCGCGGTGCGGAAGGGCATGGTTGCGGAGGATCCAAAGTCCGGTACTGAGATGCCACCATACATCCGCGCCCCTTAGATTGGAGAGCGACGAGCACTTCACCGCCTCGACCAGGGCCGCGGCCGCGAACAACCCGGCCAGCGCCAGCACGCGTGGCGCGTTCACGGGCCGGCTGCGTTCGCTTACTTGCCGCGCTTCCACTTGGTCTGCTGCTGCTGCATCGGAGTGACGGTGCCATCCGCATTGTGATTGTAGTTATGGCAAGCCAACGTGCAGGTGTTCTTGCTGCGGTTGTAGGCAATCGGAGCGCCGCTGTTCATGCCGACGACATTGGCGTCGAAATTGACCAGCCGCTCGCCGGTGATGTAGGGAGAGACGGCACCCATGCCGTGCGCAGTGTGGCAGACCGAGCAGGTGAATCCGATCTGGTAGGAGTGCAGGTTGTGCTGCGTGAAGCTGGTGTTGTTGAAGATCTGCGAGAGATCGTGGCACTTGGCGCACATCGAGAACGGCCCGGCCGGGCTGATGTCCGGATTCGGGAAAAGATTGGTGACCGTGCCGCCGGGAGTGGCGGACTGGCTGAACTGGTAGTTGCGCTCGAGCAGATGCGAATTGACTGAGCCGTGCGGCCCGTTCGGGCCAGTCCCGCCGAACTCGCGGTTGTCGTCGCTGTTGTGGCAATCGGTGCAGAAGATCTGAGCGCCCACCAGCCGTCCGGATGCCTGGCCGGTCAGCGTCAGCATGTTGGCAAGCAGGCTCGGTTGCGACAGGGGGCTGGAGCGGGTGTGCGTGACCGGATGGCTGGAGGTCGCGGTGAGCGCGAACTCCGGAATCACATTGAGCGGGTCGGGGGCCTGCACGATCCGGATCGGCGCATAGCCATACATCAACAAGCGCTGCTTGCCGGTGCTCGTCCCATGACAGCGCAGGCAGGTTTCGTATTGATTGACGGCGGGAATAATCGGCGTTACACCATCGAGCGCGCTGATGCCGGTGGCGCCCTGTTGGGGTGGGCGAATGCCGGGCGGTTGTGTAAACTGCACTTCCTGATTGCCATTGTGCGCATCATGGCAGTCCACGCAGGTGGCGTGCCGGTTGTTACTCAGTAGCGGAGCTTCCGCGGCATCGTGGAAGTTATTTCCTGCCGGCAGTGGATGGCTGGTCTTCGCCAGCTCGGCCATGATGTTGAGCGGCTGAGGCGACAAATAAGTTCCGCCTTCGTGACAGGTCATGCAACTCTGGGTGACCGGGTCGTACGAAGTGGCCGGGGGTGAAGCCGGGCGCAGCAATCGCGCCGGCGCCGCTGAATCGTGCGACATGTGGCACGAGGTGCAGGCATTCACGCCGACGGTCGCATATGGGCCAACGTGCGCGTCGGATGAAACCTGATTGGTCGCGGTCTGGTGAATGCTGTTCATAAAGCCAGCAATCGGATTGATCTGCCCCTGCACCACGCGGTTCGGATCATGGCACGCCAGACACATCTGCGCATTCGAGCTGTCGCGAACCAGAAAGTTCTGCGCCACCGAATCGATGTTCTGCACGTGCGGATCGTGGCAGCTGGTACACTCGATGTTGCAGTTGATCAGCTTGACCGCGCCTGACGGGTCCGCCGTCTTACACTGCGATACCAGCGATGCCTGCAGGTCTGGCGCGTCCTTCAGCGGCGGCACCAGGCTGAATGGATGCGAGCCAGTCAACGTCGTCCCAAACGAATCCGCGCTGTTCATCGACCCGACCACCGGTAACGGCCCGTAGGCCTGTGACTGCCCCACGCCCACCGTCCCATCGTGACAGCTCAGGCATAGGCTGCTCGTGATCCCCAGCGTTGGCTTCGGGTTTCCCTGTTCGACGTACGTGGAACTGGTATACGGAGTGTACGAGGCGTTCGAATACTTCTGATTCCAGAGCGGCGAGATTCCTCCCAACCCGCTATGCGGAGCGTGACAGAACGTGCAGCCCAGACTTCCCTGCGAATACACTGACGATCCGCTCGCTTGAGTCAGGTTGTGCATGCCGAGCACATCGATGGTCGGCGAGTCCTGCGGTTTCCGTCTCTGCTGGGCGGAAGAAAGCACAGCCAGCAGTGCCGTGAGGGCCGCAAAAACTGCAGTCACATATAGCGCGCGAATCATTCCGGGAGCGAGCGATCGTAGTGGCTTCATTGCTTCCTCCCCTCGCTCGCGACCCCGTAATAATGAAAAATCTGCACGCGCCGGTTAAAAGAATCGACGACATAAATCCGGTCCTGCTTATCAATCTGCATCCCGGCCGGCAACTGGAACTGCCCATTCCCGATCCCGCGGCCGCCGAAGTAATACAGCAGCCGCCCTTCCTTATCAAACACCTGCACAATTCCCCACTGCCCGTCGACAATGTACAAATGCCCCTCGGAATCGAACCCAATCCCTTTGGGCCGGAAGACCCACCCCGCGCCGTCGCCGATTTTGCCGATCGCGTACTCGAACTTGCCCGACCGGTCCAGCACCTGCACGCGGAAGTTCATCGTGTCGACCACGACCAGGTCCTGCCCGTTAAGCCGCAGTTCGGTCGGAAAGTTAAATTCGCCATCACCCGTGCCGGGCTTTCCAATCACTTGCAAAACGCTGCCCTGCATATCCATCACGAAAATCTTGTTGCGCAGCGTATCCGTCACATAAATCCGTCCCGCCGCCGAATCCACCGCGATCCCCGTCGGCCTCTTGAAATATCCTTCGCCGCCCTTCAGGCTGCCGATCGCGCGCTTGTACTTGCCATTCGCATCGAACACGAAGACTTTTCCCACCTGCGAATCCGTCACATAAATGTTGTCCTGGGCGTCGACCGCCACGCACTGCGGCGTCAGCATCGGGTCCTTCCCGGTATCGCGGCGCGAGATGAACTTATACTTCTGCGCCTGGAAGTCGAAGATGTGCACGCCTACGGCGGCGGTGTCGGTGACGATGATCCGCCCGCGCGAATCGGTCACAACGCTGTATGGGCTCACCAGGTAATGGAAATCCGGCTGCCCAGCGATCACGTCCACCACCCGTGTCCAGAAGCTGCGCTTCGGCTTGACCTCCCGCTCCAGGCTGAAGCTCCGCTCCCATGACAGTTTCCGCCCGCCATCCATCAGCAGATCCGGAGGAGCCGGTAGCGCCAGCGTCTCCTTATGTTTCTTCGAAGCCGACGCCGGCAGCGCCGCCAGGCACAGCACAAGCATCGCCCCGCCCAGCTTTGTCATCCTGAACGAAGCGGATCTCCCCATGCGTGGATGCAGCGTTCGTCCTTTCCACTCGCCGTCCATGCCACCCTCAGCTTGACCGGAATCGCGCTCTAGAAGAAGTCGAACCATCTGGAGAATCCCACGAAGTAGGACGTCGTGCTCGCCGGTGTACCCGCGGCACTGATGCCCTGCGTGAACTTCGTGTACCCTGCCCGAAGCCCGATCCTCCTCAGATGGTACTGCAGTTGGGCATTGTAAATCTCGGTGTCGTTGTGGGAGAGCGTCTGGCTCAAAGTGTTGCTGAGCGCCCGGCCGTAGCTGCCGGAGAGCACCATTCTCCGAATGGGCTGCACCGAGAACCCGCCACCGTAACTGTCGCCATTGTAAGTCACGAAGTCACTTACTCCCGGTGTCGGAGGCACTCCTTGCAGCGTGCCGGCCCCCAGCAGTGAGGTGCCATTCGATTGGGTGTAGATGCCGTTTAGCGTCATCCAGCGCGAGCCCAGCGAGGTCGAATAACCTTCGCTGTGGCTGGAGGTGCCTGAATAGTTCGTCAACCCACCATGCGTACCGTTGAAGGCCCCTGTCCACTGCCATCCCCCGCCCAGGCGGCGGCGAATGGTCGCGCTGTAGTTGTAAGACGAGGTCGTGTAGGTCGCCAGCAGCGTCTGCACATTTTGCGCGTAACTGAATTGCGCCGCCGTCTGCCAGCCAAGTACCCGGTGCGAATAATTCACGTTGCCGATGAATCCGATGCTATTGGTGTCCTTCGCGTCGCTGGCATCGAGCACGGTTGCTGAGAAGCTGAACATGTCCAGCAAGCGCTTCGCATAGTTCAGCGTGCCGCTCACGAATGTTCCGGTATAGTCCTGTCCGAAATAGTACTGATCGTAGTGCGTTGCCTGAGACGTAGCCGTGAGCAGGTGGGTTAACTGGTAGCTGGTGCCTCCGTTAATCGTCATGGAATGCGATCCCGATCCCACGTCCACGGGAGGGCCACCCTCCACACCCAGGCTTTGCGCAAGGTACCCATTCAGGTTGCTCGTGTAAGTTTCCGAGACGTTGAACCCCCACTTAGCCGTCGGGCGGAAACTGGCGCCCACCGTTTCGGTGTCGTCGGTGTAGCTTGAAGTGTTCGAACTTTGTCCGGTCAAGCCATAGTTGCTATCGGACGATGAGCGGTTGAAATTCGCATAAAACGAGCCGTGGATCGGCAGACTATGTTGCGCCCCAAAACCAACATTCTGCCCGGTTGAGTTTTCTAGCGAGTCGCTCCCGCCGCTAAGGAATTCGGGATATTTTGAATTTAGGGTATTGCGCGTGTAGAACGCATTGAGCCGGAATCCCAGCAACTGGTAATTCGAGTGCACGTTGAACAGCTTTGTGGTCGAACTGGTGTCTTCGTCGGTCCCGTAGATGTTGCCGCTGCCGCTGCCCTGCGAATATCCGACCGACAGCGTCGGCCAATTGGGGACCAGCGCGCTCCAGTTCACCGAGAATCCATGGCTTTTGCCTATTGTCGTGAAGTTCGGCTGCCCGATCAGCCCGAACGTTCCGCTCGTGTTGCGGTCGAAATGGTAGCTGACCGATCCTGGAAAATGGCTGCCAGTAAAAAAGTTCGCGGTGGCATCCAGGCCACTGGCGCCGGTCAGCGACTGGTAGCTCGAGTCATCTCGCGACTGGTTGTAGTAAGGCGTCGCGGTGAAGGAGAGGAAATTGGGATTGTAGTAGTAGCCGGAAACCTTGCCGTCGAGTCCCCAGTTCAATCCATGGCTCGATGGGATCGCGTCGCCATTGTCTCCCGAATAGCCAAACGTCAACATACCGCCGGCATTCATCTTGGTGTTTTCGCCAAGGCTAAGCGCGCTCGGTGCCACCTGGGCAAAAATAAACTGGGCCGTCACCAGCAACGCTATCCCGATGATGCGCTTCGCAACAGCCATTTTCGCCTTCTTGCCAGCGTCCCCCAAACCTGGGGTTTAACTTACTTTTAGGAAGGCACAATGGTTGCCAAACTGCATCCGGAAATGAAATATAAAGCCTCATATTATCAATAGCTTGGGGGCATTTGTTCGGTCGCCCGTCACCGGTCACCGGGCAGGGTGCGGCAAATCACCCTCAATCGGTGTCGAATACCACAACCCACCCAATCCTCACTCTCCGCACGGCTTTTGGCCGTTTAGCAAAAACTGTTATGGATCGGCACTTTGGGGCCGCGAAGATCAGCCTACGGTGGCCAAGAAACAAGCCCACGGCGTGCGCCATGGGCTTCATTCCTGCGCCGCTTCGCTGTTAATTTTGCGAGCAACTACCCGACTTCTATCTTCGCCTTCGCCCGCAGCTGTTTTGCGAGCCCTGACCGCAACTTCTCGTACTTCGCCTTCTGCATCTCGTCCTTCAACCCGGCCTTCACCTCCGCATAGGGCTGCTGCCGCGCCGGATTATGCGCATTCAGCCGCACGATCGTGTAGGCCGATTCGATCTGGATCAATCCGCTTACCTGTCCTGCCTGCATCGACTGAAAGGCTTTCACAATCTGCGGCGGCAGCTTGTCTCGTCCCACGGACTTGTGATCTCCCATATTCACGCGGAAATCGTCCTGCGAAATTGCCTCCGCGAGCAGGCCGAAATCCTGATAGTTCTTAGTGGCTTTGGCCTTTTGCAGCGCGTCTTCGGCGGCCTTCTTCGCCTGCTTGGCCTGCTCCGGCGCCGGCTTCAAAGGGGGCACCACCGAGATGCTCTGGAAGCTGAACGACTCTGGTTGCTGGTAGCGCGCGGCGTTTTTTACGTAAGAGGCGTGAACTTCGGCCGGGGTCACCACCGATTTTGCCTCCACCTCGGTCCTCAAGACCTGGTCGATCAGGATCGAGCGCTTGATCGACGCCCGCAATTTCTGCTCGGACCCGCCCATCTCGGATTGGAGGTATTGCTGGTACTCGTCGGGGCTGTGGAACTGCTTCTTGAACTCCCCCTCCGCCTGATTGAGCTTCGCGGTAGAAATCGTCAGGTTGCGCCGCTCCGCTTCCTGGTAGACCAGTTCTTCGAAGATGATCATCTCAAGCGCACCCTGCCGGATGGCCGCTTCCTGACCCTTGGGGAACCCATTGTGCTGGCGGGCGTAGGGGAAGATGTTGAACATCTCGCGCACCAGATCACGATCGGTGAGCACCGCGCCGTTGACGCGCGCGACCGGCTTGTCGGTCACAATCAGGGGAGAAGACGTTGCCATCGGGGATTGGCTCGTAGCCGCAGCCGATGCCACTGCCGTCGGCGCGTGCGAAGAAACCTGCGCGAACGCCGTCACTACTGCCAATCCAACCAACCCACAAATCAGGAGAGAGCGTTTCATACCATCCTCGTTTCCAATTCCTTTACCACTCCAGCTTTGGGCTCTTCAAATTACCCAATTACCCAATTACTAAATCCAAAAAAGAAGGGGAGAGTTCGTCCCTCTCCCCTTTCGTTCTACAACCCAGTCAGGTCTACTGGAAGACCGTCGTGATGTTGTTGGTGTTGTTGGCTTCATTCGCCTCGCCAAAGTGGCACTGGCGGCAGAACTGAGTCGTCGAAGCCGCCTGATTGGTGTACACACCCTGAAGATTCGGGTTGTAGGGGCCGTTGACGAAGAAGTACGTGGCATAGTACTTGCCGCCGCCGTCGCCTTGGATCGGGCTGCTCGCCGACGAGGTGTAAACCGTCATCACATGCTGGTTGTGGCAGGTGGTGCAGAGCACGTAGGGCTTACCAGAGCCGTTGATGCCCCACGGAGAAGACCACTTTCCAGGCGCCAGAGCCGGCCATCCGTAGTTGGCTACGAACTGGGCATAGGGCGTGCCAGAGGTTACTGTGAACGTGTTGTTCGCGAATACCAGGCCGCTGCCGGAGCTGATCGTGGCATTCTGTCCCACCGGGTGATCGTTGGTGTAGTTGCCGGCGCCCGTGCCATCGTTACCGAGCAGGGTCGGAATATGCTGGCTACCATAGGTGGTGTTGGTCAGCAGGCCGATCTGTTGTTCCCAAGACCAGTTCTGCATCATGTTGGACTGAGTCAGGTTGCCGTCATGGCAGCTCAGGCAGAGCAGGATGCCGCCGACTTCCTGGCTTCCGGTGGAGATACCGTTGGGCAGAACTTCAACGTAGCCGCCATTGTCACCGAATGCAACCGTCTTGCCGTACAGTGGGCTGGCGTCCTGACCCCACAAAGCATAGGAACCGGCATCGGATGCGCCGCCGTGACCGGAACCGAACGAGCCGCTGTGCGGAGCATGGCAACCGGCGCAGCCGCGGCCTTGGTTTTGGTGAGCGCCCAACACGTCAACGGGCGATGACCAGTTTTGCGCCATCATCAAACCCGCGACTGCCAGGACGAACATTACGAGCAACATCGCTTTCTTCATAAAACCTCCATAGAATGTATGCAGCTGTCACTAAACTCTCAGAGGCTTAGGCCCTAAACCGCTTTCTGGTGCCTGGGCATCATTAGCAGTCGCCCCTCGCCGATGATTATTGCAACTAGCTATCCGAACCGAGGCCGGAATTTTAGATTTCACAAGATTCAGGTAAGCTATTGAATTAAATACCAGATCGCTCGCCTCGCTGAATTCCGCAACATGCCGCAATCCGCCCGATTACTGGGGGAAATAAACCAGCCCATCTGGCTCGTTGGTGAAATTCCGCACTAAGGAACTCTGCCAAAAGGGGACACGCCGCCCGCGTCCCACCGGGGAAATCCTTGACTTAGGGGAATAGATGGCGAAAAAAATAGAAGCACTACGGACAAAATGCATCGCCCCTGGGAGGCGACAGGAAGAGGCGCAAGAAACGATGCAAACTCGGGGATGGGCGATCAAACCTGGAAAAGATCTTACTGACTCTTCGGACCCTCAGCCTGTGATGTGGAAGGATAAATCGGCGCTACTTCCTTTTGCGCTGCTCCAGCCTTTTTTTCGAGTTGCTGTTCGCGTTCCTTCTTCAACGCATCCGCTTCCGCGTCGGTCACATAACGAAACTGCTGCACGCGACCCGGATAAATTTCCGAGGTAAACACGCGGTTGTTCTTGTCGATGGTGACCTGCACCAGCCCCTGGAATTGCCCGGGAAGCAATCCATGCCCTCCGAAGGTGATCAGCAGCTGCCATTGCTGATTGAAGACCTGCACGCGATCCTGCATACCATCCGCGACCCAGATGTGACCATCGCCATCAATCGCAATCCCTTTCGGCCGGGCAAAGTATCCAGGACCATCGCCGTTTTTGCCGTAGGTGGAAATAAACTTGCCATCCGCGTCGAAGACCTCGATGCGATCGTTGAGCGTATCGCACACGTAGAGGTTTCCATCCTGATCGACCGCCAATCCAGATGGTTTGGCGAAGTCGCCAGGCGTTGTGAGGGCGTGGTTCTTGCCGGCCGTTCCCATCTTCCGCTTCAACTTGAGCGAGTCAGCGTCGTAAACCAGGATCTGGTCGAGATTCACATCCGAAACGTAGAGCAACCGGTTCTCCTTGTCGATGGCCAGCGCGCCAGGCTCGACCATTCCGTCGGTGATAACGTCAGTCGCCTTGTGAGTGGAATCGAAGACCAGCACGTGCCGAAGGCCGGGATCGGAGACGAACAACCGATCGCCGTCATCCATCGCGAGGCCGATGATGCGGACAAAATGGGCATTGGTCCTGTTCTTGATCATGTCCAGATCGCGCGTCTCGGTGTTGAAAATGAAGATCGCTCCCACTTTTTGATCCGCCACGTAAAGATTGTTCTTGGAATCTACAGCCATGCCGTAAGGTTCGCCGAGTTGCCAGAGAACCTTCGTGCTTTCCGATGCCGGTTGAGTGCCGGCGAGCCGGTCCATCCACTTCGCTTTCTTGGTGTGCGTGCCCTCTTCGACCTGCGAGATCTTTTCGGCCGCGTAAAAAGCCTGGTACTTGATGCGGGCGATCGCGGGCGGATTCGGCCACACGATGTTCGAGTAGTCGATGACCGGCGGAGCTTTCTGGGCCTCGGATTCGTTATGCTTCTTCTTACCCGCGAAGGCCGCCGGCGAGGCGAGCAGCAGGGCCAGAATGATCGTCAGGCCCGCGAGCAGCCTGGAGTTATGGTTTACACCGGTGTTCCGCATCGTTATTCTCCTCATCATCTCCGCGTCAAATCCTTGTGGCACGTCGAACAGAAGGCCATGTTGTTGGGTTGGTCTTTCACCAGCAGATCCGCCTGCGCCGAAGCATGGGGCTGATGGCACGACAGGCAGTCGATCTTCGCCCGCAGCTTGGTGATATCCGAAGGATCCGTAACATCGCTGATCGGATGACCTGCGACCGGGTGTCCGCGGCCGTACTTAATTGGCAACACGACCACCTTGTTCTTGGTGAAGTAATTCTCAGGTAGTTTCACGGCGCCGTTGAAGATGGCGATCAGATGCTCCGATTCGAGCTTCTTGGGCTGCGGCGCGTCTGGACCATGACACTCCAGGCACAGATCGTTCGTCCTCTTGGTCCGCAGCAGATGCTCGTTGTCGCCGCCGTGCGGCTCATGGCAAATCGCGCAAGCCTGCTTGAACGCGGGCTGATGCAGATGCGCCTTCTTGAACTGTTCAGCCTGATCGGAATGACAAGCGAGACACGCGCCGACCGGATCGGGCTGCAAGAATCCCGGACTGCTTCCGGCATGTGGATTGTGGCAGGCAATACACTCGCCCAGAGCGCCGGGATGCTGAACCTTGGCCTTGTCGATCTTCTCCCCCTGGTCGCTGTGACAGGTGAGGCAAAGTGCCCTGGTATCGGTGTTGGTCAGCACCACCTTGCCGTCTTTCGCCGGTGCGTGACACACGTCGCAGGACTTGTCGGCGAATGGCGGATGCGTGAACTCCTGTAGCAGCTTCGGCTGCGCTGATTGGTGCGGATCATGGCACTGTAGACAATTTGCGGTTCCGAACGGCTGGCCCCGGTGAGCCTTGATGAGGGCATCATCCTTGACGTCGTGGCAGTCGACGCACAGCGCCGGGATACCCTTAGTCAGATGGTTGTCGAACTCAACCTTGCCCACTTCCCCGACCTTGTGTGTGATGTGGCAAGTGTCGCACCCCATGTCGAGCGCGGCATGACGGCTGCCCTTCTCCGGGACATTCAGCCCTTGCGTGTGGCAATCGAGGCACAGGTTCTTGCCCTTCTCGCCGCTGGTCGCTTTCAACAACTGGTTCTTGTTGTCGGACTCGTGAGGATCGTGGCACTTGATACAATCGCGCACGGCCGGAGGATGGACCGTGCCCTTCAGCGTGGCGGCGTCTTTATCCGCATGGCAAGTCAGACATAGAGCCTGCGGCGTCGAAGTGATCAGCTTAACTCGTGTAATGTCCTTGTTGACCCGAACCTCATGGCAACTGGTGCAACCCATCTGGATGGCCGAGTGGACGAACTTGCCCTTGATCTTATCTTCGTGACACTCCAGGCATGTCGCGGTGTCTGCTTTCGGGTCCAGCGGGACCGGATGGACCGCCCCGAAGAGCCGCGGCGCACAGAACAATAGAAGGCTCAGAACAAGCAAGACTCTGGGCAGCAAGGCTCGCGAGGCAACGTATGAACGCGCGGTCGAGAACCTATTCTGGAATTCGACTCGCTCATGGGGCTCGACTGGGCTTAGAAATTGGGAGAGGTCTTTCACGTGATTGTCCAGTGGGCACTCTTGCACGACGGTCGCCGCTTTGAGGGTCGGGACAGAAATTTTCAACGGTCGCTTAAGTACTTGCACCTGAACGGCTCTACGGGTGAAACTCGCTCCACTCCGACGTGACGCCGCAGCAAAAACTCTTGCGGATGGGCCTTCTCCCACACCGCAAATGGTGAAATCGCGCAAGCTCTCTTGTCTAGAAGAGGCGACATTTCGCGCAACCACTCCGTGTAAACTCGAACTCTGGGTTCTTTGAATATGGGTGGCTGAACTGGATACGGTACGGGATCGCATTTTCCCCCACCTGGATTGGAACTATTCGAACTGGTCTGCGGCAAAGGCAGTGTAGCTCAACTCACGCCAACTCGTGATCTCAGTCACGGCGGCAATTCGCTCAGGGCTTGGCTCGTCGTTACTCCCCACGGTGGTCGCAATCACAAGTAGAGGCGATGGGTGAAAACCCGGCAGCAACGGGACGCTTTGCGTGATTTAGCCCAAGATCGCGCGGAGCACCGCCTCTCCGATCTCCATAACTAATTCATTTTTAATATCTTACGGATTATCGTCCACTTGGCGGCGAACGTGCATTTCCCCTTGCGTTTGGGGATTAACATGGCCATTTCAAAAACTGCTTCCAGCCCAGTGGCGACCAGGTCCCTGGCGCGCAAAGTCTGGCAAACTGCCGCCTCGATTAAAACAGGCGTGGTTCTCCTGATTCTGGTCGTGATTCTGGCAGCGGCCGGCACGGTCATTTTGCAGCGGCCCATGACCGAACCGGTCGATATGCAGCGCGCGTACTCTCCGCAGGCGTTGCACATTCTTGATGTTACCGGCCTGACGGATGTCTTTCATGCCTGGTGGTTTCTGGGTCTGATGGTTCTGGTCAGCCTATGCATCGTTGCCGCTTCCATCGACCGCTTCCCGAATGCCTGGCGCTACTACTCGCGGCCCTACAAGTATCCCGATGCGAGTTTCCGGCGCGCTCTGCATCCCCAAAAATCGATTGCAATCGCCGACGAAGAGACGGGCCTGGTGGCTGCCGAGCGCGCCCTTCATTCGCTCGGACTGAAGCCGGAACGGGTGGTCCGGGAAGATCATTTCGCGATTTTTGCCGAACGGCAGCGCTTCTCTGAGATGGCGGTTTATATCGTCCACGCGAGTTTGCTGCTGATTTTCTTCGGCTGGATCGTGGACGGCGTCTATGGCTGGCGCGGAACGTTGAACCTTAACGAGGGACAAACTTCGAATATCGTCGAACTGCGCGACGGTGGGACCCGCGCCATGCCGTTCGCGATTCGCTGCGATGCCGCTGGACAAGAGAACTACAAAGACGGCACGCCGAAAAAATGGTGGTCGAAGCTCGCGGTGGTTAAAGGCGGGCAGGATGTAAAAGCAAAAGAGATTGTCGTCAACGATCCGCTGATCTACAGCGGTGTGCGTTTTTACCAGTCCAGCTATGGACCGAATGGCAAGGTCGACAAACTGGTGATCGCCGCCCGGCCGAATCCGAGTTTCAATTCCGCGAGTTCGAAACCGGCCAACGTTGGCTCGGCGCCGGAAAAGGAAATCGCCTTCACGGTCAGTGACACAGCCGATCTCGATGCCGACACCAGCGTGCGCTTTGCCGAGTTTATTTCCGACTACGCCGTCGGCGATGGGCAGGTCTACCGCAAGTCGAACGAGTTGGGCAATCCCGCAGCGCATCTGGTCGTAACTTCCAAGGCGAGCGCGAAGAACTATGACGTATGGTTTCCGCCGCTTGAAGAGGTAGCCGACAACTCCAAGGCTCCCTGGCTACTCGAACCAAAAGATCTGAAGATGGGCCATTTCACGGGCCTGCAAGTCTCTCACGAACCGGGGCAGTGGGGCGTGTGGTCGGGTGTCGTGCTGCTCGGCGTAGGGCTGGCCTTCGTCTTCTATGTAATCCATATGCGCTTCTGGGCCGTGCCGGTGCGGGATGAAAAGACTGGGCTGCTTAGCGCTGTGGATTGGCGGGAGCGCCAATCGCAACCGCGACGCGTTCGAACAACGCTTCAACGAGCTGATTGAGGCTATCGAAAAAGAAGTGCAACCTGTTTCCACAATTGCTAAGAGTGAGGACATCGCGACCGTCGCTGCACGCTGACGGCCGCCATGGAGGGCTTAACAATGACGCAGGTAAAAACAGCGCGACAACAGCAGCCCGCCGCAACCGGCGCATCCCTGATTGTGTTCGTCGGGCTCGGAATCGCTTTCCTGCTATTCCTGGCATTTCTGAATGTGGTGAAGAGTGGCAATTTACTGAGCGAATCCAATCTTCTTTTTGCGGCGCTCATTTTCTACGCGGGAGCGGGCGCCCTCTATCTGGGATTTGGCGTGACGGGGACTGAGTCTTACGTAAAGTTCGCGTCGCTGGCGACCTGGGCTGGCCTGCTCGCCAACACGGGGGCCATTGCGCATCGCTGGTATGAAGCCGGCCATCCGCCCTTCGCGAGCGTCTATGAAATGCTGCTAAGTTTCGTGTGGACGCTGGCAGTCCTCACGCTGATCGCGGAAAAGAAATACCACGTGAAGGTGATCGGCACAATCACGATGCCGGTGGCGATTGTGGGCGTCGTGCTGATGCAGTTGCTGCGCACCGAAGTTCATCCACTGGTGCCGGCGTTGCAATCGACCTGGCTGCACGTGCACGTCACGCTCGCCATGCTGGCCTATGCCGCCTGCGCGCTGAGCTTTGCGTTGGCCATGATGTTCCTGATCCAGGACAACATGAAGACTGAGACGTTTCTCGCCGTGACGAGCGCGAGCGCGAGTCGGCATCTACGCCAGCATCGTGCTTACGCGTTTTGAAAAATGGGGAGGCTTGAGTCTCGTCGGCTGGGATGCGGAGCACAAGCAGGAAGCTTTCATATCTCGCGGCGTGCGCCTGTTCGTGACCATTCCGGACCTCGGCTGGCTGATGCTGCTTACGCTTCTCGTCGTCGCGGCGCCGCTGGTCCTGTATGGACTGTCGCGGTGGAAAAAGAATGACAGCTTTCTCGCGATCGCCAACCGCGCGGTGTTCGTCAGCATTCTGCTTCAGATCATGACGCTGGTCATGTTCCTGTTGCGCGCCCGCGAAGGAAGCTATCCCTCGCTCGATGCAGACGGATTGTTCGCAACCAGCCTCGCCGCCAGCCCCTTCATTCTTTCCGCCATAGTTGGAGGAATTTTTATCTCGCTTCTTTACCTGCTTCTGCTATGGCGAAGACCGGATCTGGGCCGCTTGCTGCCTAGCGCTGACGCGCTCGACCGTATCACCTACAAGACGATTTGCATCGCATTCCCGCTGCTTACGCTGATGATCGCCGCCGGCGCGTACTGGGCGAACCAGACCTGGGGATCGTACTGGAACTGGGATCCCAAAGAGACCTGGGCCGCCATCACGTGGCTGGTCTATGCAGGCTATCTGCACATGCGGATCACGCGCGGCTGGCGGGGCCGCCGGGCAGCATATTTCGCAATCCTCGGATTCGGCGTGGTGATGTTTACGTTCTTCGGTGTGACCTACTTGTTGCCGGGATTGCACGCCTACGCGTGAGACCGGTAACGGGCGCGGCAGAGGAGAAAACACGGTGCCTTCCATGCGAGTGAACTGGCAACTCAAAGCGATCTGGCCGGTGGCGGTGGTGCTGCTGAATGGTATGCTGCTGTTCCTGCTGGCCACGGTCTCGCTGCAAGACACGGAACGCCATCGCCTCCTACTGATCGCGGGGTCAGGGGCAGTCGCAATCTGTGGCGTGGTAATCGTGGTGCTGGTCACTACCATCCAGCGTCCCGTAATCGAACTTCAGGAGCAGATGGAGCGCGTGGGCCAAGGCGATATGACGGCGTCGGTCGGCTTCGCCAAAAGAAATGACGAGATCGGCGACCTGGGGCGAAACTTCAACCTGATGGTGCAGCAGTTGCGCGAAAGCCGCCAGGAAATCGAACACCTGCATCGCACGCAGATGTCGCGCGCCGAGCACTTTGCCACGCTCGGCGAACTGGCCACGGGCCTCGCTCACGAAATTCGCAATCCGCTCGCCGGAATTGCCGGTGTGATCGAAATCGTGGGACGCGACCTGCCAGCATCGAGCCCCGCCAAGGCGGTGGTGAAAGACGTGCGCGAGGAGATCGCGCAGATCAACCGAATTCTGACCGACCTGCTTGGGACGGCGCGGCCGCGCGCTTCCGAGATGCGTTCGAGCGACTTGAATACGACCGTCGAACACGCGGTAATGCTGGCCCGGCAGCAGGTGCTCTCGAAACCAATCAAGATTGAATTCAAGCCGGCAGCGGACTTGGTGGAAGTGGAACATGACAGCGATCAGGTGCATCAGGTACTGCTAAATCTTCTGCTGAATTCGGTGCAGGCGATCGAGGGTGCTGGGATCGTTCATGTCGCGGTGCATGGCAAGAAAGGTGAGGATGATGCGGTCATCACAGTCTCGGACACCGGGCGCGGAATTCCCGCCGAGCATCTGCCGAATATCTTCCGCCCGTTCTATACGACCAAAGGAAATGGGACCGGCCTGGGCCTGTCGCTAGCGCGGAGAATTGTCGAGGACCACAACGGACACATTGACGTCGACAAGCAGTTCCGCGAAGGGCACGACCTTCACGGTAACGCTTCCGCTGCGGCAGGCCGCCGTGGCGGTCGCGGTTTAGCGAGGCAGTTGTCAAGGTTGCCACATTTCACGTACTCTGCCGCGCATGGCATATCGCAAGATTCCCTCGGTTGTCTCCGCCGGTCTCCTGTTTTGTTGTTATCTGCTTTTGAATTTGGCTTCGGTCTGTTGCGGCTCAGACATCCGCGGGCGGCTTTACGCTCGAGCAGGTTATGAGTTCGCCCTTTCCCACTAATCTCGTGACTGCCGAACATGCTGGACGAATTGCCTGGGTCTTCGACGCCAAGGGCGCGCGCAATGTGTGGGTGGCAGACGCTCCGAAATTCGAAGCGCGGCAGGTAACGCGCTACACGGACGACGACGGCATGCCGATCGCGGCGCTGAAGCTCACTCCCAATGGACGCACCGTCGTCTATGCGCGCGGCAGCGAAACCAACAAGGCCGGGGAAGTTGCCGACCCGACCAGCAATGTCGCGAAGCCTCTGCAGCAGGTTTGGGCTGTGGATGTCGATAAGGGCGTGCCTCGCCTGCTCGGCGAAATGGGCTGCGATGAAGAGGGATGCGAAGATATTGAAATTTCTCCCGCCGGAAAGTTTGCAGTGTGGGCGGCGAAGAAGCAGATCTGGATCGCGTCGATTTCCGGCGATGAGATTCCTGGGCCTGCGAAAGATGTTTTTGACAAAGCGGTATCAAGCGCTGCTTCCACCAAGGGTGACAGCGCTGCCACCAAAGCCCGCCCGCTGACGTACGTCCGTGGCGACAACGGGCAGGCTCAGTGGTCGCCCGATGGAAAAATGATCGCCTTCACCAGCGACCGCGGGGATCACAGCTTCATTACCATTTACGAATTTGGCCGCGACACGCTGCGCTACCTCTCTCCGAGCGCGGATCGCGACATGTCTCCGCGCTGGTCGCCCGATGGCAGCCAGATCGCCTTCGCACGCCTCGTTGGGAAGCGGGAGAAGCAGCCCCTGATTCCGCAGTCGCCGATGCCTTGGTCGATTTGGGTCTATGACCTTGCAAAAGATTCCGGGCGCGAGATTTGGCGGAGCGGTGCGGCGCTCGACGATTCACTCCCCGACATGACGGAAGACACGTCATTCAAGTTTGCGGCGAAGAACCGGATAGTTTTTTCTTCGGAGCAGGATGGTTGGAATCACCTTTATTCCGTGAGCACGACCGGCGGCCCGGCCACGCTGCTGACTCCGGGAAAATTCGAAACCGAAGACGTCGCGCTGAGCGACGGACAAGACAGCAGTCATTTACTCCTCCAATCAGGACGACGCGACCCACACAGATGTTGACCGCCGGCATCTCTGGAAAGTGGGAGTTGAAGGTGGATCTCCCGTGGCGGTCACGCACGGCGAGACTTTGGAGTGGGCACCCGTTGAGGTTGCAGGCAAGATCGTGTGCCTCGGTTCCACCGCCACCAGCCCTGCGATGCCATACGTCGTCACCGCGCAGGGACGCGAGATGATCGCCAAAAGCGCGCTGCCCGTATCTTTCCCTTCGACGAAGTTAGTTACGCCCAAGCAAGTCATCTTCAAAGCGGAAGATGGCTGGGAAATTCACGGGCAATTATTCGAGCCGAAAGGATCGGAACGCCATGCGGCCCTCATTTTCATCCACGGCGGGTCGATCCGCCAGATGATGCTTGGCTTCCACTACATGGACTACTACCACAATGCGTATGCAATGAATCAATACCTGGCAAGCCTCGGCTACGTAGTGTTGGCAGTAAATTACCGCACCGGAATCATGTACGGCCGCCACTTTCGCGAACCCGCCGATGGCGGATGGCGGGGCGGGGCCGAATACAAAGACATCGTGGCCGCGGGAAAATTCCTCAAGAGCTTGCCCAATGTTGATCCGAAGCGCATTGGCCTATGGGGCGGATCGTATGGCGGCTACCTGACCGCGATGGGCCTCGCGCACAACTCCGATCTATTCGCGGCCGGGGTCGACCTGCACGGCGTGCATGACTGGTCGGCTTTCCTGCAAGACTTTCCCAAAGATGCACCCGACCTTGACGCCGCTTTGAAGCTGGCGTTTCAGTCGTCGCCGGATGCAGCGATCGCCACGTGGACTTCGCCGGTGCTTCTCATCCAGGGAGATGACGACCGCAACGTTCCATTTTCGCAAACGGTGGATTTGTTGCAGCGGCTACGCGCGCAGAAAGTGCACGTCGAAGAATTAGTTTTTCCCGATGAAATTCACGGCTTCCTGATGTGGAAGAGTTGGATGCGAGCGTATGGGGCGACCGCCGAGTTTTTCGAGCGAGAGATGCCAGCGAAATGAAGGCCAGAATTTATTCCGCGGATTGGCACGGACACACGCGGATTTCTTTTTAGTTTTTTATCCGTGTCAATCCGCGTGAATCTGCGGAGGGGAAGTTGAATTCCGACGCCGGCCAGCCATTGCAAGACTAAGAATTCCCCAGCGCTCCCCGAATCCGGGTCCAAGTCACCTCCAACGATTCCGGCAGCACGCGCGACTCGCCGATGACGCTCACAAAATTAGCATCCGCCACCCAGCGCGGCAGAACGTGCATGTGAATGTGTCCGGCCACGCCCGCTCCGGCGGCTTTGCCGATATTCATTCCAAGGTTCAGTCCGTCGGGCCGATACAGAGTACGAAGAGCGCCCTCCATCTTCTGCGTCAGAGCCATCATCTCCTGCGCTGCTTCGACCGGGAGCTTCTGCAACTCGTCGAGATGGGCATAAGGCACAACCATCACGTGGCCGTTCGTATATGGATAGGTATTCAGGATGATGTAGCAGTGCTTTCCGCGGTGGACTATGCGCGCCTTCTCATCGCTTTCCTTGGGGGCCTCGCAGAAGATGCAGCCGGTCGCCGGCTCGGCGCCGCTCACGTAGGCATAGCGCCAGGGAGTCCACAGATAATCCATGCGTGGGAGGGTAGCAGAAAAGAGCCGCGAGCCGCGAGTCGCGAGCCACGAGCTAATGCGGTACGGTTCACGATGTGATCGAGGCTCGAAACTCGTCACTCGCGGCTGAGGGCCCCGACTGTGGCTCCGGCCTGTCCCGCGATTGGCCGCGGTTGAGCGGCATTCCTGTGTGTCGCTACGGTTAAATTCCGGACATGTCCGGAATCACGTTTGACACTCTTCCGAAGCGATTGCTATAGTCGAAGAGTCCCCATTGGACGCGGGTTCGATTCGACGTTCCGGCAGCTGGGATTGTACTAGGGTCGTCCGCCAGGGCGGCCTCAACGCAACCTGACGACCACGCCAGCAGTCCGCTAGACATCGTTCCGTAATCGTCCCGCATTCGTCGCGCACACGCGTGCGCGGCAAAGAGGCTATGACTTTGTACGACGATAATCGCAACCCTGATTCCACCCTCGAAACCATGACACCTGAACATGACTCGCACAACGGCGGATCGGCCGTCCTCGACGCGCCCGAGACCGTACAACCTTCACCCGCTGAGACGCAAGCCTCCGCCCCAGACAGTCTCCCGAGGACTCTGCGCCGACGCCAGCCGCCGAGACGCACGAAGCTCCCGCGCACCACATCCTCTGCGTAGCGCTCCTGAGGCTCCAGCCGTCGGCCAGCGACGACTTTGCCGCGGCGCTCGAGAACTTCACTACCGAGACCGAGGAATCAGTCGGCGACGACCACGTGATCAAAGGCACCGTGGTCAAGTTGACGGCGACCCATGTGGTAGTCGACTTCGGCTCGAAGTCTGAGGGCATGTTGCCCCTCTCCGAAGTGCTCGACCACGAGGGCCAGCCCCGGTTCAAGCCGGGCGACGAAATCGACGTAATGCGGGAAAAGGGCGAGACCGAAGACGGCTATCCGAAGCTGTCGCACCTGAAGGCGCAGCGACTGCGCGCCTGGGACGACATTGAGAAGGCGCACAACGAGAAGAAGCCGATCAAGGGCGTGGTCGTGGAGCGCATCAAGGGCGGACTGACCGTTGACATCAACGGCGCCCGCGCCTTCCTGCCCGGCTCGCAGGTCGACCTGCGGCCCATCCGCAATCTGGACGGCATGAAGGGCCAGACCATCGAAGTCGCCGTCATCAAGCTGAACAAGAAGCGCGGCAACATCGTGGTTTCGCGCAAGCAGTTGCTCGAAGAAGAGCAGTCGGAAAAGCGCGGCAAGACGCTTGAGCACCTGGAAGAAGGCGCGGTCCTGACCGGCATCGTCAAGAACCTGACCGAGTACGGCGCGTTCGTGGATATGGGCGGAATCGACGGCCTGCTGCACATCACCGACATGTCCTGGGGACGCCTGACGCATCCGCGCGACCTCGTCAACGTCGGCGACCAGATTCAGGTGAAGGTCCTCAAGTACGACAAAGATAAGCAGCGCGTGTCGCTCGGCTTCAAACAGCTCACGCCCGATCCGTGGCTCGATGCCGAGCACCGCTATCCGGTGGGAGCGCACGTTCATGGACGCGTCATCAGCGTTACCGACTACGGCGCGTTCGTCGAACTCGAACAGGGCATTGAAGGCCTCGTTCACGTCAGCGAGATGACGTGGTCGAAGCGCATGAAGCATCCGTCGAAGCTGGTCAACGTCGGCGACGAAGTGGATTGCGTGGTGATCAGCGTGAATCCGACCGAGCGGCGCATTTCACTCGGCATGCGGCAACTGGCGTCGAATCCCTGGGACACGCTGCACGACAAGTATCCAGTCGGCGCGACGGTCGAAGGCCGCGTGCGCAACCTGACCGAGTTCGGCGCCTTCATCGAAATCGAAGACGGCATCGACGGCCTGGTGCACGTCAGCAATCTGAGCTGGACGACGCGCGTCAAGCATCCTTCCGAAGTCCTGAAGAAGGGCGATCGCGTCAAAGCCGTGATTCTGGCCATCGAACCCGACAAGCGGCGGCTATCGCTCGGCGTCAAGCAGATGCAGCCCGACGTCTGGGAGTCGTTCTTCGCGCAGCATCGCGTGGGCGACATCGTGCACGGCAAGGTTCTGCGCGTCGCCACCTTCGGCGCATTCGTAGAAATTGCCCAGGGCATCGAAGGCCTCTGCCACAACTCGGAAGCGGTCGACGGCAACGGTCAACCGATGCATCTTGAGCCGGGCGCTGAATTCGACTTCAAGATCATCAAGATGAATCAGGAAGAAAAGAAGGTCGGCCTGAGCATCAAGGCGGTCGGCGAAGAAGCCTCGCGCCAGGAAGTTGAGTCCTACAAGCACCCGGCGTCGTCTTCTTCGAAGAGCACGACGATCGGCGACTTGATTTCGTGGAAGCGGGCGGGCGGCGATAGTAACTAGATAACGACCACCCTTCTGCGCAAAGTTAAGGCCACCGGCGATGGTGGTCTTTTTCTTGTCTTCGAGAATTGCGCAACTGCCAAGTGAGTTCTACCCAGACGTTCTTATCCGTTGAATACTCGCCGATTCGGTCAATGCGCACTAATAGCAATTTTGCAGCAATCGACAATCTCTTAGGGCTGCCGTCCATCTGCACCGAGCTATAATCTTTATTGTGCCATGCAAGCGATTCGATACCAGCGTCACCTCCTGACCTTGATCCCGGCGGCGGTATTGTTGTGGCTGGTCATGAGGGCTGGTGGCTTTTTCCTCTTCTTTGGTGCGATGGGCGCTCTTCACGCAACCTCGCTGGTCATGTCGCTGCGAGATAGAAAGGCCGCCACGCTGGGAAGGGCAGTCATTTTCTTTACGCTCGTTGCAGCCGTGAGCGTGCTGACCCTCGTTTCTCCCTACCTGTTGTTTCCGCTACTGAGCGTGCTCTGAGAATCGCTGAGGCCCTTCATCGCTCTGTCGGTTGCCTCCGCCTTGGGTGCCTCGGGATACTGGTTCTTGCTGCGCTGGTTCTGGTTGAGGTCACGTAAATTTGTGAACTTGATAACGACCGTCGCTCTGTGCTCGGCGGCAACCGTGGCGTGCTGGCTGAGCGCGGGACGGATGACGTCTTCCGCTCTGGACATCGCCGACCTCGTGCCTACATTAGGGTGGTGGGCTGCATTCTCGTTTTCGACTATATTGCGGAGATATGCGATGGCAAACGAGGCGTTTAGAGTCACAGTCCAGTTAATCACAGGGCGCTTGCCGCCTATTCTATTCTGCTGCGGGCAATTGTTTACTTCGCATCAATCTTCAAATCGATATAAACCTGCGTGCGATCATCAAACTGGCTGACCGTTTTGGTATGGCTCCTGCGCTTGTCGAACTGCGCATAGACCTCATAGTCAATGGTCGGCTGGAGCGCAGGAAAGCGAAACGTGCCCTCGGGGCCGACGATGTAGGTCTTCACCGAGTGGTCGTGCGTATTGGTCAGGTAGACGACCGCATTCGGCAAAGCGCTATCACTGCCATCGATGACCTTGCCGGTGAGCAGGCGCGTCTTGTCTTCTTTCTTCGGCTCGCGTCCAAAGAGCTGCGGCGCGGCCACCACGGGCGCCGGCAGCAAAACGGCAAACACCAGCCCGACCAAGCCCACCGCAAGCAATGCCTTTGCCTTCTTCATAGGTATATTGTGACGGTTCTCGCGCACAAAGGCTACTGCCGATTCTAGGCGGTAGTGGGCTACTTTGAGACATTCCTGCGTTTCGCCCTTTCCGGGCCGTAGACAGTCAGGACAATGACCGCACCCAACTCGGCCACGGCTTTTATGGTCTGAGCTTCGATCCTAAAATCGCACGCAAACGGCTGCCGCCCTGCTTGCACCCCGACGCTGAACTCTCGCGTCTTTGCACCATTCCACAGTTCGCGCTCCGTTTTAGGAAGGGCTCGGATTAGGGTGCAAAATGCACGTATGGTGGCATCCGCCGAGGGTCTTTGGAATCCGACCAATTCGAGATGAGCCGAGTACCTCCTTCTCTCGCGGCCTACATACAAAGCGATCACCTTCTTGCCGAAACCGTTAACGAGGGGCTGGAGATCAGATCTGGAATAAACATCAAGATCGACGTTCAGAAATTTGGCGTTTGGGGCCTTTTTCTTAACGGGCATGCGGTTTTCTCAAAGTAGCTCACCACCATTCGACGCTACTGCCAGGCGAGGTGCAGACTCATATCCTGACGCTCGTCGCCGTCGATATGGACCTTCACTTCCTCGCCGGGCCGCAGGTGCCGTCCGTCGGTGAGCTTATAGCCTTTGACGTCGGCCCAAACAATGTAGTCGGCCGGCCCGGGAGGCACGCGCTGGGCAAACTCTCCCGTGTGGTTCGAGTAGAGTTCCCACCGGGCCTTCTTTGCTTTGTCACTTGCCCGCCGGATCTTGACCTTCACGGCGTAAAGCTCGTGGCCGGCGGTATCAAAGACCGTTCCAAAAATCAGCGCGTAGTCCTTGCCCTTGGCGGGATCGGAAGCCCGCGCCATGGTTGGGAAGCACAACGCCCCTGCCACCATCGCTCCGAGGGCTACGCCGAGAGTTACATGGCCAAGCCAGCTCCGCATCCCGAAACTGGAATGCGCGCTCAGTCGTCGTCCTCGTCTTCGTCGACTTTCTTCACGGTATCTTCTTCGTCGTCATCTTCGTCGTCGACTTCGCCTTCGCCGACCTTTTTGAGTTCGACAGGATTGACAGTGATCACCTCGAAGTCCGAACCGCACTCCGGGCACGAGACCACCGCTCCTTCATCGACCTCATCTTCTTCGATGTCGAGATCGGTCTCGCATTCAGGACAGTACACCATTCGTTGCCTCCAGTTTCGTTGCTCCCTGTTATATTTAGTTTCTTCGCGAGGAAAAGGTCAAGTGCCCAATCGAGAAAATCCCCCGGAACATCCGAAAATAACTGAGATGCCGTTTGAGATCGTTCGATGCAAGGTCGTCCCCCGGCGATGCACAAGACTTGCCAGGGCGGCGGCGGTCGCGGTGGTGCTTGCATCCTGCGCGATTTTGAGCGGCGCACAACAGCCGGCAGCGCCTGCTTCCGGCGACGCGGTTGATGCGCAAGGCGTTGACCCGCGTATCGCTGAGGCTATCACGCAGGTGTCGGCGGAGCGCATCCAGCAGACGTTCGAAAAGCTGGTCAGCTTCGGCAACCGCTCGACGCATTTCGCCGCAGGATGAGGAATCCGTTAAAGCCGTCAAGGGAATCGGCGCAGCCCGCGATTGGATCAAGTCCGAATTCGAGCGCTACTCGAAAGACTGCGGCGGCTGCCTCGAAGTCAAAACCGACGGCTTCATTGAGCAACCTAAGGAACGCATCAAGACGCCGACGCAAATCACCAATGTTTATGCGGTGTTGCACGGTTCCGATCCGGCGCAGGCCAGTCGTATCGTGCTCGTCACCGGCCACTACGACTCGCGCAACAGCGACAATTTCAACGGCACCGATCCCGCACCCGGCGCGAACGACGACGGCAGCGGCACGGCGGTCAGCCTGGAGTGCGCGCGCGTCTTGAGCAAGTATCAAATTTCCCGCGACCATCATTTTCCTGACGGTGGCGGGCGAGGAACAAGGCCTGTATGGCAGCCACCATTTTGCCGAGATGGCCAAGCAGCAGGGCTGGAAGATCGAAGCCGTCCTGAATAACGACATCGTGGGCGGAGACCGCAACCCGCAGCAGGATCCGAGCGTGGTGCGAGTATTTTCGGAAGGTATTCCGAATGCCGCGACCGACGCGGAGATCAAGCGCGTTCGCGCGCTGGGTGGCGAAAGCGACTCACCCTCGCGCGAACTTGCGCGTTATGTCGCGGGGATCGGCCGTATCTATGATGCGGGAGTGAAGCCGCTGTTGATCTTCCGCCTCGACCGCTTCCTGCGCGGCGGAGATCATCTGTCCTTCAACCAACAGGGCTTCGCAGCCGTGCGCTTCACGGAGTTTCGCGAAGACTACAACCATCAGCATCAGAATGTCCGGACCGAAAATGGCATCGAATATGGCGACCTGCCGAAGTTCGTCAATTTCGACTTCGTGGCGCACGTCGCAAGGCTGAATGCCGCGACCCTGGCATCTTTGGCGTCGGCTCCCGCGCCGCCCGCGGACGTGAAAATCCTCACGAAACAGCTGGAAAACGACACCACTTTGACGTGGGATGCGTCGCCAGGGGCGACCTCCTACGAAGTCGTCTGGCGCTCCACCAGCGCGCCGGATTGGGAGCACGTCCAAACGGTCAGCAGCGGTACGCGTGCAATCCTCCCGCTTTCGAAGGATAATGTGATATTCGCCGTCCGCGCAGTCGACGCCGCTGGCCATCGCAGCCTGCCCGTCGTCCCCGAACCGGAAAGGTGAGGACGAACTACTCATGAGACGCGGCGGCAACATCTCGTTCAGCTTCCCGCCCTTTGAGGGATGGGTCCGGCGGATCATCATCGCCTGCACCGCGATTTTCTTCGTCGAGCTTATCTTCCGCCGCATATTTGGAGCCGATCTGCGCTGGGTTGACGAGTGGTTCGCTCTAATCCCAGTTTTCGTAGTGAAGGGCGAGATCTGGCAACTGGTCACTTACTCGCTGCTCCACGCGGGCTGGAGCCATCTGTTCTTCAACATGCTCACGCTCTGGTTTATCGGTGCCTATCTCGAGCGCGACTGGGGCCCGCGGCGCTTCATTGAGTGCTACCTGTTCTGCGTGGTCGGCGCTGCCGTCGTAACCGTAGCCGTCGCCTACACGCACTTCCTCGGCATGGATCCACACACGGGCACAGTCGGCGCGTCGGGCGGCATCTTCGGGCTGCTGATGGCGTTCGGCATTCTCTATGCTGACCAGGAGATGTTCCTGTTCCCGCTGCCGTTTTCGATCAAAGCGAAGTACGTGGTCGGCATCTGGATCGTGATCGCGATCTACGCGATCTTCGACCCAACACAAAGCGGCGTTGCCAACTTTGCGCACCTCGGCGGCCTGCTCTTCGGATTTCTATTCGTGAAGTTCATGCCGCGAGGCGGGGTGAGTTACGCCGCTTCCGAGCAGTATTTCAGCGTCCGCAACGCGTATTACCGCTGGAAGCGTCGCCGCGCGGCGAGAAAATTCGAAGTCTACATGCGGGAGCACGACCGCAAAGTCACCTTCGACGAGCACGGCAATTACATTCCGCCCGAAGATCAGGATAAGACCAATGGCGGCGGGAAGTCGGGCTGGGTGAATTAGGAACAATCAAGAAGCTCGCTACACGGGGACACAATGACCGTTCGTAAGATCTTCGCAGGGTGGGTGATTGCGGTCGCGCTCGTTTTAATGACAATGACATCGATGAATGCAGCGAGCCAAGCACCAGCGTGCAAGCCCGTGAATCATTACGGGGTCAGCGGATGCGAGATCCTTCCGGATCACACTTGCCCTCCGGGCCACCACAAGCAGGCGGTTGGCCCGCCCAATCCGCAAATGATGGGTCCAACGTTTCTGATGTGCGTTCCCGACAAACCTCCCGCGAAGGAAGAGACGCCAAAATCGCCGCCTAAAAGCGATGAGCAGAGAAGTCCGAATACTACGAAGTGAGTTGGTTCAGACGATGAAAAGCTTCAACGATCCGCGCCGGTAACGCGTCATTGCGACTTTTCCCTTGGAAGCCCAGGTCGTGACCGGCTCCATCCACCGTCATCAATTGGTTTTTTGCCGGAATCAGCTGCATAGCTTTTTCGATCTCCTCTATACTGCCGAATGGATCGCGGGTTCCGTAGACGAACAGGCAGGGCGTGCGCAGGTTGGGCAAATGCTGGGTGCGAAGTTGCTCCGGCTTGCCCGGCGGATGCAAGGGATAAGAAAGCAGCAGCAGGCCAGCAACAAGATCAGGCTCCTCGGCGCACAGCATAGTGGATTGACGTCCTCCGTAGGAATGTCCTCCGAGAAATATCTTCCCGTCTTCGCTCTTCAAATTCATCCTCTTGCGCATCGCGGCAACTGCATTGCGCAGGCCAGCACGATCACGCTCGGCCTTGCCCGGAGATGGAGGCCCAAAGCGCCGTTCCTGCCGAAAGGGAAGATCACAGCGCAGGACGGTATAACCGCATCCGCAAAAAGCCTCGGCGAGAGCGACGAGGAGCGGAGCATCGCAATTGCCGCCCGCACCGTGAGTCAGGATTAGCGCGTCGGCGCACGGATCATCAGGCGTGTGCACCCAGCCGCGCACATGGGGATCAACATCCTGATCGAAGACTGAGCTGATCGCTTCCATGAAAGTGAAAAGAATTCCCCCGTGCAGCGGTTGTGTGCCCTGTAGTTACGCCTTTGACTTACGGCGGCGAGAAGAGGGCGGCCCGTCGTTCTCTCCTACGGTATGCAGCCGCATAAAGTTCGTCGCGCCCGAGGTGAACTTCGTTCCAGCAACCAGCCCCAGCACCTCTCCCGGCCGAATCAATCCCTTCGGCAGCAAGTCCTCCTCGGCAGTCTTGAGCATCGATTCCGCCGATTCCCACTTCTCTTTGTGGATGGGATGCACGCCCCAAAGCGCATTCATCCGATTGCAAACGTCCAGATTGCGGCTGAATGCGTAGATGCGAACCTTCGGCCGGTGCTTGGATAACATGCGCGCAGTGTTCGCAGTCTCGGTGAAGACCGCGATGGCGCGCATCGGCAAATCTTCGGCGGCATGCGCAATCGACTCGCAAATTGTTTCGGCGATCGAGTAACCGCGCTTTTCGTGGCGCCGCCGCGGCACGGGCGGCGACTGCGCGATGCTGGTCTCGGCTTCCATGATGATGCGCGCCATCATGGCCACCGCTTCGCGCGGGTAGCGGCCGCTGGCGGTCTCTCCTGAAAGCATCACCGCGTCGGTGCCGTCGAAAATTGCGTTCGCCACGTCACTCGCCTCAGCCCGCGTGGGGCGCGGGTTCTCGGTCATCGATTCGAGCATCTGGGTCGCGGTGATGACCGGCTTGCGCCACACTCCCGCGCGCTGAATCACCTGCTTTTGAATGATGGGAACTTTCTCGGGCGGCAACTCCACGCCCAGATCGCCGCGCGCGATCATGACGCCGTCCGTCGCTTCAAGAATTTCTTCGAGATGTTCGATGGCCTGAGGCTTTTCGAGCTTAGCGATCAGAGGGACCGATCTTCCGAAATCGCGCATCAGGTTCTTCGCCACGCGGATGTCGTCCGCCGAGCGGACAAAAGAAAGCGCGACCGCGTCCACGCCGTGCTTCAAGCCGAACTGGAGGTCGAGTTTGTCTTTCCCGGTCAACGCGGGAATAGCAACCACTGCACCGGGCAAGTTGATGCCCTGATGCTCGGCCAGCGTGCCGCCATTGACGACCTCGCACTCCACATCTGCACCGTTCACAGCGCGGACCCGAAGCTCAATCCGACCGTCCGATAAAAGCACGCGAGAGCCGGGTTGGACTTCGCGCGCCAGACCAGCGAAATCGGTGGAGATGAGCGCGGCGCTGCCGACGATCTGGCGCGGAGTTATAGTCAGCAGACTTCCCTTCTTGAGTTCTACAGGCGCGCCTTTCTTCAACTGTCCTGTCCGAATTTTCGGGCCCTGCAAGTCCTGCAAAATGCAGATCGTCCGCTTCAACTTGCGCGCGGCATCCCGTATTCTCCGGATACGGCGCGCGTGCTCGGGATGAGTTCCGTGGGAGAAGTTGAGGCGCGCGACATCCATTCCAAGGCGCATCAGGTCCGCAATACATTCCTCGGAATCGCAGGCCGGACCGATCGTGCAGACTATTTTTGCGCGGCGCCCGCAAGGCACGGGCAATGAGGCTGTTGATCTCATGGCAGCGATCAGCGCTTTTCGTCGCTCGCGCGCCGCACCGGTTTCCCAAGTCCGCGCGGAAAGAGCATCGCATTGAACTCGGCGCCGATCAGTACGACCAGCGAGATCAGATACATCCAGGTCAGCAGGGCGATGCCCACGCCGAGCGATCCGTAAATCACGCTGTAGTCCGCGTAGCGTTGCAGATACCATCCAAAAAAGGCCGTACAAAGCAGCCACATCGCCGTGGCCAGAACCGCGCCGGGCAGTACGGTGTGCCAGGGCTGCGTGCGCGGAACCGCGTTGTGATAGATCAACTGCATGACCGCGATGCTGGTGAGGATCGCAATCAGCCAGCGGATCGCGCCTCCGAGGAGGACGATTAGAGGGCCGAATTCGTGGCCCATATTGAACAGGACGCGCGTTTCAATCCGGCTGCCCAGCGCGACCAGAATCGTCGAGAACGTGAGCGGCAGTCCCGCCATCAGCACCAGCGACACCGCAATCATGCGCTCCTGCAACAGCCCCCAGGTCTTCGGAAGCTGGTAGGCGCGGCGGAAGCCGTCCATCCACGAGATAATCACGCCGGAAGCGGTCCACATGGTAAGAAGAGTGGTCGTGATGAGCAAGCCGACGGGCCGATTCGGGCTGCCTCGCAAGTAAGCGAGAGCGGCTGCGCTGCCGGCGGGAAGAATTCTTCCCAGGGCATCGGAAACCTCGCGCAGGTAGACTTCGCCCCGGCGCACGGTCGCCATCACCGAGCCGAGCACCAGTAAAAAGGGAAAGAAAGTAAGAATCGAAGAGTAGGCACCGCCTTTTGCGGTGGCGAAAGCGTCATGCTCAAACGCGCGCCACACCGACAGCCGAAACAGCCGCCAGAAGCGCCCCAGTGCAGGAGCCAGAATTAGACCGCCAGGAATGGGCTCCGGCGGGCGGTTGGGATCCGCAGGTGGCCCGGTCAAGCGCTGTGGTTCGAGAGCTAAAGACATCGGGTTGATGAAAACGGTGTTACGCGAACATTATGCAATAGCGCGAGACTCCGCAAGTCTTTCTTAGTGAAACACGCCTGGCGAAACACGCTTAGTGAAATAGCTTGCTGAAACAAATTGTTGAAAGCCGGTAATAAAAATAAGGGGCGACTCGCGTCGCCCCTGTTCGTTTTTCGGTTGTCTTACTCCGCGGCCAGCTCCTCAGTCTCGCCTTCATGCCGCATGAGTTCGAGCGCGCGCTCGGCCTCTTCGTATGCCTGCGAAACTTCTTCCTGCACCTTGCTGGCGGCCTCTTCCATTTCCGGAGAGAGACGCACGTTGCGGTAATACTCCATGCCGGTGCCGGCGGGAATCAGTCGGCCGACGATCACATTCTCCTTCAGCCCGCGCAGATGATCGACCGCTCCCTGAATCGAAGCCTCGGTCAGCACGCGCGTCGTCTCCTGGAAGGAGGCGGCGGAGATGAACGAATCGGTCGAGAGCGACGCCTTGGTGATGCCGAGCAACAGCGGACGGCCGGTAGCCGGCTTGCCGCCCTGCGCGATCACCCGCTCGTTCTCCTCGTGGAAGCGGAACTTGTCCACTTGCTGTTCGAGCAGGAACGTCGTGTCGCCCACGTCCTCGACCTTCACCCAGCGCATCATCTGGCGCACGATCACTTCAATGTGCTTGTCGGAGATGTTCACGCCCTGCAGCCGGTAAACTTCCTGAATTTCGTTTACCAGGTACGACTGCAGTTCTTTCTCGCCGAGCACCGCCAGAATGTCGTGCGGGTTGAGCGGCCCGTCCATCAGCGGTTCGCCCGCTTTGACGCGCTCGCCTTCCTGCACGTTGATGTGCACGCCGCGCGGGACCGAGTATTCCTTCTCGGTGCCGTTGTCGGCGGTCACGTAGAGTTTGCGCTGGCCTTTGGCAACTTCGCCGAAGCGGACCGTGCCATCGATTTCGCTGATGACCGCCGTTTCGCGCGGCTTGCGAGCCTCGAACAACTCGACTACGCGCGGCAGACCACCCGTGATGTCCTTGGTCTTCGTTGTTTCACGCGGAATCTTCGCCAGCACGTCGCCCGGGAAAACCGTATCGCCGTCCTGCACCATGAGGTGAGCGCGCGACGGCATCAGGTATCGCTTGCTCGCCTTGCCTTTGATCACAATCGCAGGCTGGCGCTTTTCGTCGGGTGAATCGGCAACCACGTGGCGCGACAGACCGGTCACCTCGTCCACTTCTTCGTGGAGCGTGATCCCTTCCTGCAAGTCCTTGAACTGCGCCGTGCCGCCGATTTCGGTGAGGATCGCGAAGGTGTACGGATCCCACTCGACCAGAGCCTGGCCAAGCGCGACCGGGCCGCCATCGGTGACTTTCACCTTGGCGCCATACACGACCGCATAGCGTTCGCGCTCGCGTCCCTTTTCGTCGACCACCGCGATCGAACCCTGCCGGTTCATCACCACCAGGTCGCCGCTTTTCGACTTAACGGTCTGGAGGTTAATGAAGCGGACGAGACCATTGCTCTTGGCATCGAGGCGCGACTGTTCGGAAACTCGCGACGCCGTACCGCCGATGTGGAAGGTACGCATCGTGAGCTGCGTTCCAGGTTCGCCGATCGACTGCGCGGCAATGACGCCCGTCGCCTCGCCCAGTTCGACGAGTCGGCCGGAAGCCAGGTTGCGTCCGTAGCACATGACGCAAACCCCACGCCTCGATTCGCAGGTCAGTACCGAGCGAATTTTTACGCGCTCGATACCGGCCGCTTGAATCGCGCCCGCCAGGTCTTCGGTGATCTCCTGGTTGATGTCCACCACCACCTGTCCGTCGTAGTCCTTGATCTTCTCGAGCGATACACGGCCGACGATGCGGTCGCGCAGCGGTTCGATGATCTCGCCCGCTTCTACGATACCGGAGACGTAAATGCCGTCCACCGTGCCGCAGTCGTATTCGCTGATGATCACGTCTTGCGCCACGTCGACCAGACGCCGCGTCAGATAGCCCGAGTCGGCGGTCTTGAGCGCCGTATCGGCCAATCCCTTGCGGGCGCCGTGCGTCGAGATGAAGTATTCGAGCACCGTCAATCCCTCGCGGAAGTTGGCGGTGATCGGCGTCTCGATGATTTCGCCGGTCGGCTTGGCCATCAGTCCGCGCATGCCGGAGAGCTGGCGAATCTGCTGTTTCGATCCGCGAGCGCCCGAGTCGGCCATGACGTAAATCGGATTGAGTTCGCCTTCCTTGTCACGGCGCTGCATCTGGCCGAACATTTCGTCGGCCACTTTCTCCGTGATCGCCGACCAGATTTCGATGACCTTGTTGTAGCGCTCGCCGTTGGTGATGGCGCCGTCCAGGTATTGCTGCTGGACCGCGATCACTGACTTGTCGGCGTCCTTCACCAAAGTCTTCTTGTTGTCCGGGATGACCATGTCATCGATGCCGATCGAGAGGCCGGCTTTGGTTGCGTAGCGGAAGCCGAGCGACTTGATCTCATCGAGCATCTTGACCGTGGTCTCGAGGCCATACTGCAGGTAGCAGTAATTCACCAACTGGCCAATGCCCTTTTTCTTGAGCAATCCATTGATGTAAGGCATCGAAATGTTGATGCCCGCAGCCTTTGGCAGATGGTCGTTGAGAATCGCGCGACCAACCGTCGTGTTGATGTACTCCCGATTGAACTCCACAGGATCGGTATGGTTGATGTCCTGATCGTCATAGGCCTGCGTCAGGTCGATGACCTGGCCGGTGAAGCGCAGACGAATCGGGGTCAGCGTTTCGACCTCGCCCATTTCGAGCGCAATCACGACGTCGTCAATGTTCGCGAACGAACGGCCTTCACCCTTCGCGCCCGGCTTGCCCTTTGTCAGGTAGTAGAGACCAAGCACCATGTCCTGCGTGGGCACGGTGATCGGCTGTCCTGACGCGGGCGACAGAATGTTGTGCGAAGAAAGCATCAGCACACTGGCCTCAACCTGTGCCTCAGGCGACAGCGGAATGTGCACCGCCATCTGATCGCCGTCGAAGTCGGCGTTGAACGCCGTGCATACGAGCGGGTGGATCTTAATTGCCTTGCCTTCCACGAGCACCGGCTCAAATGCCTGAATGCCGAGGCGATGGAGCGTGGGGGCGCGGTTCAGCAGCACAGGATGATCTTTGATGACCTCTTCCAGAATGTCCCAAACGATCGGCTCCTGCTGCTCGACCATCTCTTTCGCCTGCTTGATGGTGGTGCAGTTGCCCGTCTGTTCGAGGCGGTGATAGATGAACGGCTTGAACAGTTCGAGCGCCATCTTCTTGGGCAAGCCGCACTGATGCAGCTTGAGTTCGGGGCCGACGACAATGACCGAACGGCCGGAGTAGTCGACGCGCTTGCCGAGGAGGTTCTGGCGGAAGCGTCCCTGCTTGCCCTTCAGGGTATCGGACAGCGACTTGAGCGGACGATTGTTCGCTCCGCGCAGCACGCGGCCACGGCGTCCGTTATCGAAGAGCGCGTCTACCGCTTCCTGCAGCATGCGCTTTTCGTTGCGCACGATCACTTCAGGAGCATGCAGATCCATCAGCTTCTTCAGACCGGTTGTTGCGGTTGATGACGCGGCGATACAGGTCGTTCAAATCGGACGTGGCAAAACGCCCGCCGTCGAGTGGAACGAGTGGCCGCAGCTCCGGTGGAATCACCGGGAGCACGTCAAGAATCATCCACTGCGGTTTGTTGCCGCTCTTGCGGAATGCTTCGACCACCTTCAGCCGCTTGGCATACTTCAGCCGCTTCTGGAGCGAGGTCTCGGTCTTCATCTTCTCGCGCAGTTCGACCGACAGTCCGTCGACTTCAATGCGCTTGAGAAGTTCCTTGATCGCTTCCGCGCCCATCATCGCCTTGAAGCCGGTCGGCCGGAATTGCTGATCGAGTTCGCGGAACTTCGCCTCGTCCTTAATAACCTCGTGGTCTTTCACCGCCGCGTCGCCCGGATCGACGACCACGTAGGCTTCGAAGTAAAGAATCGCTTCGAGATCGCGCAGGGAAATATCAAGCAGATGCCCGATGCGGCTGGGCAGTCCCTTGAAGAACCAGACGTGCGAACAGGGCGAGGCCAACTCGATATGGCCGAGGCGCTCGCGCCGGACCTTCGACAATGTGACTTCGACGCCGCACTTGTCGCAGATCACGCCGCGGTGCTTCATGCGCTTGTACTTGCCGCAGAGGCACTCCCAATCCGTGACCGGACCAAAAATGCGGGCGCAGAAAAGTCCGTCGCGCTCCGGCTTGAAGGTGCGATAGTTGATGGTTTCCGGTTTGGTGACTTCCCCGTGCGACCAGCTCCGGATTTTCTCGGGCGACGCCAGGCTGATGCGAATGGCATCGAAGTCGGCAACGGGGTTTGCCATATCGAACGGGCTCGAACGAAACATGTTCCTCCGCTTTCCTCGGCTGTTGCGCCGCCGCACGCGGCTCTTAACAACGGATCGCTAGTCGATGGTCGTTAGTCGCTAGCGAAATCTCGGACTCGCAGCCCCAAGAGCAAGAGCTGCGGGTCTTATTTTTGAAACTCAATCAGGTCTGCCAGCCGCGAACGACCAACGACTGACGACCAACGACCAACGACAAAACTTAATCCGCCGCTACGGCCATGGGCTTCTTCTCCATAGCCTTGATCAATTCGACATCGAGGCAAAGCGCCTGCAATTCGCGAATCAGCACGTTGAACGATTCCGGCACGCCCGGCTCCATCGCGGCCTCGCCTTTGACGATGGCCTCGTAGATTTTGGTGCGCCCGTAAACGTCATCTGACTTCGCGGTGAGCAATTCCTGAAGAATGAACGCCGCGCCATACGCTTCCAGCGCCCAGACTTCCATCTCGCCGAAACGCTGGCCGCCGAACTGCGCCTTGCCACCCAGCGGTTGCTGAGTGATCAGCGAGTACGGCCCGATGGAACGAGCGTGAATCTTGTCGTCCACCAGGTGGGACAGTTTCAGCATGTAGATGTAGCCCACCGTGATCGGCTGTTCGAACGTTTCGCCGGTCATGCCGTCGCGCAGCGTGGTCTTGCCCGACGTGGGCAGGCCCGCGCGCTCCAGCAACGCCTTGATCTCGGTTTCGCGGGCTCCATCGAACACCGCCGAGCCCATGAATACGCCTTTGGTGAGCGTGGGCGCGACTGCCTCCAGTTCGTCCTCGCTCATGTCGGCGATGGTTTCAGCCAGCACCGTGTCTTTAAAGAGCGCCTTCAGTTCTCGCCGAATCGCTTCGGAGCGCGTATTCAGCTTGAGCAGTTCGGTGATCTTCTGGCCCAGCTCAAAGCCGGCCCAGCCCAGGTGCGTTTCGAGAATCTGTCCGACGTTCATACGGCTCGGAACGCCCAGCGGATTCAAAACGATTTCGACCGGCGTTCCATCCTCGAGGTACGGCATGTCTTCCTCAGGCAGAATGCGCGCGATCACGCCCTTGTTGCCGTGGCGTCCGGCCATCTTGTCGCCGACGCTCAGTTTGCGCTTCATGGCGATGTAAACCTTTACGAGCTTGATTACGCCCGGCGGCAACTCATCACCCTTGGTCAGCTTGTCCTTCTTCTCGTTCACGATCTTCTTGAGCACGTCGATCTGGCGCGATGTCATCTCCTCGATCTCGTCGATCTGCTCATTCACCCGCGGATCTTTATCCGCATACTTGATGCGCTTCAAATTGCGCGTCGAGATGCGTTCAATCGTGTCGCGGTCGAGAATCGTGTCCTTAGTCAGAAGCCGCTTGTTAGTGCGCTCGTCGTGCAGGTCAGCCTGCACTTCCTTGCCGCCCAGCAAAGCCTCCAGACGCTTGAGGCGCTCGTCGGTCAGAATTCGAATTTCGTCCGACAAGTTCTTCTCAAGCTTCGCAACCTGATTGGCCTCGATCGCCTTCGCGCGCTCGTCTTTTTCCTGGCCCTTGCGCGAGAAGATCTTCACGTCCACAACCACGCCTTCAATACCGGGCGGGCAGTAGAGCGAAGCGTCGCGCACGTCGCCGGCTTTTTCGCCGAAGATCGCGCGCAGCAACTTTTCTTCCGGCGTGAGTTGCGTCTCACCCTTCGGCGTAACTTTGCCGACGATGATGTCGCCCTGCTTGATGCTGGCGCCGATGCGGATCACGCCCGCCTCGTCCAGATTGCGCAGTGTCGACTCGCTCACGTTCGGAATGTCGCGCGTTACTTCTTCCGGTCCAAGCTTGGTGTCGCGCGCTTCGAGTTCGAACTCCTCGATGTGGACGGAGGTATAGTAATCCTCCTTCACCATCTTTTCGGAGACGAGAATCGCGTCTTCGAAGTTATAGCCACGCCAGGGCATGAAGGCGACGAGCACGTTGCGCCCAAGAGCCAACTCGCCGAAATCAGTGCAAGGACCGTCGGCAATGACCTGCCCCTTCACCACGCGCTGGCCTTTTTTCACGATCGGCTTCTGGTTGATACAAGTGTTCTGGTTCGAGCGCTTGAACTTCGTGAGCTGATAAATGTCACTGCCCACTTCGCGCGACAGCTGCATCGGATGATGTTCGCCTTCGACGCGCACGATGATGCGCTCGGAGTCGACCGAATCGATGATGCCGTTGCGCTTGGCAAGGATGACCGCGCCCGAATCGCGCGCCGTCACGCCTTCCATGCCGGTTCCCACAATTGGAGCCTGCGCACGCAGCAGGGGCACGGACTGCCGCTGCATGTTCGCGCCCATCAACGCGCGGTTCGCGTCATCATGCTCAAGGAACGGAACCAGCGATGCCGCAACCGAAACGAGTTGCTTCGGGCTGACGTCGACGTAATCGACTTCATCGCGATTCACCAGAACGAAGTTGCCAGCCTTGCGGGCATTCACCAGTTCGGTTGCCACCCGGCCCTTGTCGTCGAGCTCAACGTTGGCCTGCGCGATGGTGTGCCGGTCTTCTTCCCACGCCGACAGATAGAAGGAGAACGGCTCAACCTCAGCCGGCTTCTTGCGGCGTTCTTTCAGATCCGCATTGACCTTCTCGATTTCGCTCTTCTCAGCGTGATCGCCAACCTTGTAATCGGCGTCGCCGGCATTCACAACCTGCACATAATCCACGACCCGCGCGCCCTTCACCTTGCGGTACGGCGACTCGATAAAGCCGTAGTCGTTAATACGCGCAAAGCAACTCAGCGACGAGATCAGTCCAATGTTCGGACCTTCCGGCGTTTCAATCGGACAGATACGTCCGTAGTGTGTCGGATGCACGTCGCGGACTTCGAATCCCGCTCTTTCACGAGAAAGCCCGCCCGGCCCAAGAGCGGAGAGACGCCGCTTGTGCGTGATTTCCGAGAGCGGATTCGTCTGATCCATGAACTGCGAAAGCTGCGACGATCCGAAAAACTCGCGGATCGCAGCCATCACCGGCTTTGCATTCACGAGGTCGTGTGGCATGGCCGTCGACATTTCCTGGTAGACGGACATTTTTTCTTTGATCGCGCGCTCCATGCGAACCAGACCAATGCGGAACTGGTTTTCGAGGAGCTCGCCGACCGCGCGCACGCGGCGGTTGCCAAGGTGATCGATGTCGTCGACCGAGCCAATATTCTTGCGCAGCTTCAGCAGGTACTTGATCGTCGCGTAGAAATCGTTCGGATCAAGCGTCCGCTGCTCGAGGCTGGTCGCTTCCTGGTTCTCGAAGAGCTTGATGTTGAATTTCAGCCGGCCAACGCGCGAGAAGTCATATTTCCGCGGGTCGAAGAACATGCCTTGGAACAGCGCGGTCGCGGTGTCCAAGGTCGGCGGATCGCCCGGCCGCAGTTTGCGGTAAATTTCGATCAGCGCTTCCGAAGGAGTCGTAACCGAATCGCGCCGCAACGTTTGGCTGATAACCGTGCCCACGTCGTCGCGCTCGGGGAAGAAAATGCTCATCTCGACCACGCCGCCGGACTCCATAATCTTTGCCAGCTTGTCGGCGGTGATCTCAGAGTTCGCTTCGAGCAGAACTTCGCCCGAGGTCGTGTCGACGATGTCGCTCGCCGCCCACGCGCCTTCGAGGTCAGTGGTATCGACTTCGATCTCGCTGATCTTTGCCTTTTGAATTTCCTTCAGAATCGCCGGCGAGATCTTGCGGCCGGAGTGCGCGACTTCATCGCCCGACTTCGACTTGACGCTGTGCGCAAGCTTCATGCCCAAGAGGTTCGTGGGCTTGTCGCTCGTCGGATCAAGCGTCCAGAAAAGCTTGTTGTCGCGAATCGCAAGACGATCGGTCGTGTAGAACGTCTTCAGAATGTCTTCGCCCGAACGCAGTCCGAGAGCACGCAGGAAAATCGTGCCCAGGAATTTGCGCTTGCGGTCGATACGCACATAGAGAACGTTCTTCTGGTCGTATTCGAACTCAACCCACGATCCGCGGTAAGGAATGATCTTGCCGAGGAAGTAGGTGCGATTGTTGGCCGTCTCAAAGAACACGCCCGGCGAGCGGTGCAACTGGCTCACGATTACTCGCTCTGTGCCGTTAATAATGAACGTGCCGTTCTGCGTCATCAGCGGAACATCGCCGAAGAAAACTTCCTGCTCTTTAATGTCGCGAATCGAGCGATTGCCGGTTTCGAGATCCTTGTCCCAGATCGTCAACCGCATCGTGACCTTCAGGGGAGCGGAGTACGTCATGCCGCGCTCTTCGCATTCAGCCACGTCGTACTTCAGCTGCAAGCCAACCGGGTCGCCGCACTTGTTGCAAAAGTCAGGAGTGTTCGCGTTGTAGGTGCCGCACTTGTGGCAGAGCACTTCGCCCGGATGGAAGGGGTCGGTAATCACCGTCGATCCGCAATTTTTACAAGTGGTGCGCAGGTGATGCAGCCCTTTGAGGTGACCACACTTGCACTCCCAGTTACCAATGGCGTAATCCACAAACTCAAGTTGTGATACGTTGCGGAAGTCGGTGATCGGAAACACCGACTGAAACACGGCTTGCAGTCCGCCGTCTTCACGCTCGCTCGGCAGCCTGTCCATCTGGAGGAAGCGGTCATAGGAGCGCTTCTGAACCTCAATGAGGTTCGGGATCTGGATGGTTGCTGGAATTTTGGAAAAGTCAAAACGCTTACGATGGATGCTCATCTTTGCCATTCGAAGAACCTGCTTTCACGCAGCCGGGGCTGCCAGTACAGCGCGGAATGTGGGCACTACCCAAACGAGGGGCGCGAAAGTGCCCCGGAGTAAAGCTAGCAAGCGGTTTGCGCGGTAAAAAGACGTAGGCACCTGCAAGGACATGACTGTCCGCAGGCGCCGCGTGCGACGCTTAATCTTGAATAACTTGTAAAGTTCCGCGCCAGTTCAAAAAGGCCTGTTCCGTCCCGCCGCCCGCGGGACCGGCTGCCATACTTCACCCAGCGAACCTATTCCGCTTCCCTGGGTTTAATTCTTGAGGACTCGGGTTCGCTGTCGCCTCGCTGAGGCCAGAGTAAGCGGGTTATTTATAAGATGTTAACACGCTCGTGTTGGATTCAGCTAGTGTTCGGTCAAAAAATTGCAGGCAGGGTGGCGAAACGGTTGGAGACGACCTCGCGGTCGAGTTCTAAAGATCGTTCCGCCGCCCAGCCAGCCAAGCTTACTTAACCTCGACTGTAGCCCCAGCCTCGGTGAACTTCTTCTTGATCGTCTCGGCTTCGTCTTTCCCGACGCCCTCTTTGATCGGCTTCGGGGCGCCATCAACCAGGTCCTTGGCTTCCTTCAGACCAAGGCTCGTAACCTCGCGTACTGCCTTGATTACGTTGATCTTATTGGCGCCAACTTCCTTCAGGATGACCGAGAACTCGGTCTTCTCTTCCGCCGGAGCCGCGCCCGCGCCCGCCGCCGCACCGCCGCCCGCCATCATCACCGGGGCTGCTGCCGCCGCCGAAACGCCCAGACGCGATTCCAGTTTCTTTACCAGGTCCGCCGCTTCGAGCAGCGACAGGCTGACTATCGATTCTTCCAACTGCTGCAGATCCGCCATTTTGTTTTCTCCAAGTCCCGACCCAAACGCCGCGAGCGCCTCACTCAGGTAATTTGCGATTTCGCCACCGCGTCGCCAGGTTTCCAGTGCGTCCAGGCTCAATTCCCAGGCGCCAGACAACGCCAAGTCTCTGCCGCGCAACCCCTGCTTCGACGATAGCCAAATCTTTTTTCGGACAGCTCACGCCGTCCGGGAAACTCGTTACGCGGGCATTCTTGCCCGCGCAGACCTCTTCATACTGCAAGCAGCGCCGGACAGAATGCTCGTTACACCGAAGCCTAGGCCTCTTTGAATTTCTTCTCCTGCACGCCCTGGTTCACAACCACCGCCAGGTTCCGTCCGACCGCACCCATCGCCGTCACCAGACGCTGCGCCGGAGCATTCAGCATGAACAGAAGCTTCGCGTAAATCTCTTCCTTCGACGGCATCGTCGCCAGCGATTCGATCTCCTTGACCGTAATCACGCGGCCTTCGACCACTCCCGCCTTGAAAGTAAATTCCGGATTGTCCTTGGCGTACTTCGCCAGCGCCTTCGCCATCGCGACCGGATCGCCCGCGGTGTACGCGATCGATGTCACGCCTTCGAGTTTCTTCAGCGCTTCCTCGATCTTCGTGCCCTTGGCCGCGCGCTCCGCCAGCGTGTTTTTCACCACGCGATACTTCGCGCCGCTCGACCGCAGCGCCTTGCGCAGTTCGAAGTCCTTCGCAACCGTCAGCTTGGTATAGGTGGCGACGATCACGCTCGAAACGTTCTTCAGATCGCCGCGGAGTTTCTCAACCTGCTCGATTTTCTTCGCTCTGGTAACCGCCATGTTCAAACCCTTTCAAAAAGTCGTTGGTCGTCGATCGTTGGTCGCTAGGATCGTCCGGTCGCTCAAATCGTCGCTGCCCGGCAAGGCGAGCCGGACGACTGACGACCAAGGACGAACGACGGTCTTACGCCTTCGCCGCCGTCTCGATCGGAGTCGTATCCAGCGGAATCCCCGGCCCCATCGACGAACTCAAATAGCAGGCCTTGATGTATTTGCCTTTCGCCACCGACGGCTTCGCCTTGATCACGCTCGAAATCAGCGTGGTCGCATTGTCGATCAGCTTATCGGGCGTAAACGAAATCTTGCCCACCGGACAATGCACCAGTGCCGTCTTATCGGTTCGGAATTCCACCTTGCCGGCCTTCACTTCCTGCACCGCGCGCGCCACATCCATAGTGACCGTGCCCGTTTTCGGATTCGGCATCAGACCCTTCGGTCCAAGCACCTTACCCAGGCGTCCAACCGATTTCATCATGTCGGGCGTGGCAATCAGCGCGTCGAAGTCGGTCCAGTTTTCCTTCGTGATCTTCTCGACCATATCCTCGCCGCCGACGAAATCCGCGCCGGCCGCCTCGGCCTCGCGTACTTTTTCGCCGCTCGTGATCACCAAAACTTTTTTCGCCTTGCCGAGTCCATGCGGAAGCACCACCGTGCCGCGAACCATCTGGTCCGCATGCTTCGGATCGACCCCCAGCCGCAACGTCACTTCGACGGTCTCGTCGAATTTTGCGAATTTCACTTTCTGCAAGAGTGGAACCGCTTCCTGCAGAGTGTAAGGACGCGCTTCAACCGCTTTGCGCGCCTTCTCAATATTCTTTCCTGACTTCTTCATTTTTCCCTCGTCTCCCACCGCTGCATCGCTATTCCGAAGAGCCGTGGTGTTGTTGACAACAACTACCGTCGTTGGTCGCTCGTCATCAGTCGTTCGCGAGCCTTCCGGCCGACTAACGACCATCGACTGACGACGATTTTATCCAACCACTTCAATTCCCATCGACCGCGCCGTGCCGCGCACACTCTTGATCGCCGAATCCACCGACGCCGCATTCAAATCCGGCATCTTCTGCTTCGCAATCTCCTCGACTTGCTTGGCCGTCACCTTGCCAACCTTATCTTTATTCGGAGTGCCCGATCCCTTGGCAATCCCAGCCGCGCGCTTCAGCAGCACCGACGCCGGCGGCGTCTTCGTAATAAAGGTGAAGGTGCGGTCGCTATAGACCGTGATCACAACCGGCACGATCAACCCCTCGAGTTCTTTCTGACTGGTGCGCGCATTGAACTGCTTGCAGAACTCCATGATGTTGACCTGCGCCTGACCCAGCGCGGGTCCCACCGGAGGCGCGGGAGTCGCCTTGCCCGCCGCGATCTGCAGCTTTACTGAACCTGTAACCTTCTTTGCCATGATGCCTTTCTATACCGGCCCTGAGTCTAGGATTTTCGGCTCAGCGAGTCCGGAAAACCTAACTTCTTACGCAACCTTCTCAACCTGCCCAAACTCCAACTCCACCGGAGTCGACCGCCCAAAGATCGTGACCATCACTTTCAACGTCTCGCGGTCTTCGTTCACTTCGTCCACAATTCCCGTGAACGTCGCAAACGGTCCTTCGGAAATCCGCACCGTCTCATTCTTCTCGAACTTAACCTTGAGCTTCGGCTTCTCGCGGCTATCAGCAACCTTGTAAACAATGTGATTGACCTCTTCGTCCGAGAGCGGCGTCGGCTGCTGTCCTGTGCCCACGAACCCGGTTACGCGCGGCGTCGACTTCACCACATGCCAAACCGTGTCGTCCATGTCCATCTCAACCAGCACATAGCCGGGATAGAACATGCGCTCCGAGGTGTACTTCTTGCCGCCGCGAACTTCGGTGACCGACTCGGTCGGAATGAGCACGCGGCCGATCTTTCCCCCCAACCCAAACGCCGCCACCCGCGATTCGAGCGATTCTTTGACCTTGCGCTCAAATCCAGAATACGCGTGGATGATGTACCACTTCATATTCGGATTACGCGGAGCTTCGCCGGCCGCCGCAACTTCGGCGGACGAAGCCGCCGGAGCTTCGGTGCTCACCGATTCGCCCTCGGTTTTTACTTCCACTTTTTCTTCATCCACCATGTTCTTCATTCACCAAGCAAATCGCTTCTTTCGCCCGCCGCCCCGGGGCGCGGGAAATCTAGTGGTGCGAGAGATAATGCAGCGCCCGCTCCAGCGAGTTCTGGATAGCCAAATCTACCACCCAAAAGAACAATGCAAACAGAAATACGGTGATGATCACGACCGTGGTCGTGCCCTGCACTTCCTTCAGCGAAGGCGCGGTCACCTTCTTCATCTCGGTACGAACGTCGCCGTAGAAAGCCTTGATCCGTTCCGGCCAGGACCTGATTCGATCCCCGAAGTCGCCGCCCGCGGTTGCGATTGAGTTCGCCATTTTCTTAGTCTCTACTCCCATTACGGACCTTGCCTTTTCTCTTCTCTTTTAGTCCCAAACCCAGTCTCAAAACTCTGGCAGGGGCGGAGGGATTCGAACCCCCAAGTTCGGTTTTGGAGACCGACAGTTTAACCGTTGAGCTTACGCCCCTAAATCTATTGACTCATTTCGTCATTGAAGCATTGAGTCATTTCCTGCCGCTTAATGACTCAATGACAAATCCCTCAATGACTCAATCGATCTACTTCACTTCTTTATGCGGCGTGTGCTTGCGGCACCGGCTGCAAAACTTCTTCTTCTCGATCCGGTCCGGCGTCGTTTTGCGGTTCTTCATGGTCGAATAGTTCCGCTCTTTGCAATCACCGCACTGCAACGTAATAATCTCTCGGGGCATTTCAACAGCTCCTAGCCTCTGGCTCCTAGCCTCTAGCTCCTAGCAGCCTCGCTTTGTTTTCACTTCTGCAATCTGATTTCTTACTTCTGACTTGCCTTACTGCACTATTTCCGCAATCGTCCCAGCGCCCACCGTGTGTCCGCCTTCGCGGATCGCAAAGCGCAAGCCCTTCTCCATCGCGACCGGCGTGATCAACTCAATCACCAGGCTGACGTTGTCCCCCGGCATCACCATCTCCGTGCCTGCCGGCAACTCCGCCACGCCCGTCACGTCCGTCGTGCGCAGATAAAACTGCGGCCTGTATCCCTTGAAGAACGGCGTATGCCGCCCGCCTTCTTCCTTCGTCAGAATGTAAACCTCAGCCTTGAACTTGGTATGCGGCGTGATCGATCCTGGCTTCGCCAGCACCATGCCGCGCTCCACATCTTCTTTCGCAATACTGCGCAGCAAGAGGCCGGCGTTGTCGCCCGCCATGCCTTCGTCCAGTTGCTTCTTGAACATTTCGACGCCCGTCACCACCGTCTTGCGCGTGTCGCGGAAGCCCACAATCTCCACTTCCTCGCCCACCTTCACCTTGCCGCGCTCGATTCGCCCGGTCACCACCGTGCCGCGACCTTGAATCGAGAAAATATCTTCGATCGGCATCAGGAACGGCTTATCCAGTTCGCGCGCCGGTTGCGGCACGCTCTTGTCGACCGCCTCCATCAAAGCGTCAATCTGCTTTTCCCACTTTTCTTCACCATTCAACGCCCCTAAAGCGGAGAGCCGAATCACCGGCACGTCGTCGCCCGGGAACTTATACGACTTCAGCAGCTCGCGCACTTCGAGTTCAACCAGGTCGAGCAACTCGGGATCGTCCACCGCGTCGCACTTGTTCAACGCAACAACGATGTACGGCACGCCGACCTGACGAGCCAGCAGCACGTGCTCGCGCGTCTGCGGCATCGGACCGTCAGTCGCAGCCACGACCAGAATCGCGCCATCCATCTGCGCCGCGCCCGTAATCATGTTCTTGATGTAATCCGCGTGACCCGGGCAATCGACGTGCGCGTAGTGCCGGTTCGCCGTCTCATACTCGACGTGCGCGGTCGCGATGGTGATTCCGCGCGCCTTCTCTTCCGGAGCGTTATCGATCGAATCGAACGACCGGAACACGATCTTCGGATTGTGCTTCTGCAGAACCTTCGTGATCGCCGCCGTCAACGTCGTCTTGCCGTGATCGATGTGACCAATCGTCCCGACGTTGCAGTGCGGCTTATTGCGATCAAATTTTTCTTTCGCCATTTCCGTTTTTTCCTTTGTAGCGCCGGACTCGCACCGGCCGTCTAGTCGTTGTAGCGCCGGCGCGTCGCCGGCAATAGCCAAATCAACTTCTCAAATCAATTACGAATACTGATACAGCTTGTGAAACCTGGTCCGCAGCGCCTGATCAACCTCTTCAACCTTGGACAGGTAAAACTCCCGCACCTGCGCCTGGTCCGAAACGGGCAGCGATTCGTATAGCGTCTTCGCCGATCCCGCCGTGCGGCCGGCTACCATGTCGATCAAGTTCGCCGCCAAAATCGCATCGACATTGCGAGCGCGAATCCCGCGACTCTTCAGCGATTTCAGATACTTCTCGATCCGCTCGCTCGCGAAAACTCGCTCAATGGCCGCCTTCAGCTCATCGAACTCACGCTCGCTTACAACCTTAATTGTGGCCTGCTCAAAACTCATCGCGTTTCAAACTCTGGAGCGGGAGACGGGAATCGAACCCGCGACCAACAGCTTGGAAGGCTGTGACTCTACCACTGAGTTACTCCCGCCCAAACCAGCTGTCGCTCTCAGCTGTCAGCTCTCAGTAAAAACCTTCGCGCATTAAACTCAAATTCTGGAGCCGATGATCAGGATTGAACTGATGACCTCTCCCTTACCAAGGGAGTGCTCTACCAACTGAGCTACATCGGCTCTAGTACACCCTCAGCGACTACTCCCTCAACGTCAATCCGCCGATTTCGAACCTGCCTGCTCTTCACTAGTTTCAATCCGCGTGCGCCAATAAAACAACGCCGACTTAAAAGCAAACAAGCCAAGGATCAGCAGCGTCCCAGTCCGCAGCTTCAGATTCCACTCGAAAACCTGAATCGGGTCATCCGACAGCGTAGTCCACGCCAGAATCCCGAGCACGGCATACGCGATCAAAGCCAGCACGAACTTTTTATTAACCGTCAACTTCTACCGCCTCAGCCTCATTTCACTGAAGCTCTCATCTGGTGCACAGGGGAGGATTCGAACCTCCGTACCTCCTGAGAGGGACAGATTTACAGTCTGTTGGCTTTAACCGCTCACCCACCTGTGCAAATCCGAAAACTCTCGGGCGCCCCGAAAACGCGCGGCGCGAAAACGCGACTTAACGAGCACACCTGCGTCACAGCTTATTTTCGTACGGCACTTCGCAGCTCGGGAAACGTAATGCGGGAACTTCTCGCCTGACAGTTACACTTGCCGGAAAATTACCTGATGAAGTCCGTTATAACCGTTTGCGCCTCTCGCGACGCGCTTCCGCGCAGACCGCCGTGTTCCTGAAATTATTCCTTGGAGCTGGCGAAGGGATTTGAACCCCTGACCCTCTGATTACAAATCAGATGCTCTACCGACTGAGCTACGCCAGCGGTGGAAGCAAGTCCTTTTGGCACAATACTTCCCTGATCCCTTCCTGATTGTCCGGGACAATTATTTAAGGTACCACAAGGGTTATAGGCCTGCAACCGGAACATAAGAAGACTGGGTCTAGGGATCGGGGGCATTGAGCCCGCTCCATTTTGGGGGTGGACCGAAGCCCAGTGTATCTGGCTTCCGCCGGCCGGCCGTCAAAAAGGCGCTCGGCTTCAGGCAACAGATTCGCAATTCTGGCAACATATCCCGCATGAGAACGATCCTGCTCCTCACTTGCTCGAACATCTTCATGACAATTGCCTGGTACGGCCACCTGAAATACAAAACTGCGCCGCTGTTCAAGGTGATCGTAATCAGTTGGATGATCGCGTTCCTCGAATACTGCTTCCAGGTTCCCGCCAACCGCATTGGCTCGTACGAATTCACGATCGCACAGCTCAAGACCATTCAGGAAGTCATCACGCTCACGGTGTTCGCCATTTTCTCCATTCTGTATTTCCATGAGGAATTGAAGTGGAACTACTTTGCCGGCTTCGCGCTGATCGTCGCCGCCGTGTTCGTGATTTTCAAGAAGTGGTGAGTGACGAACCACCGGGGGCCACAATACTCCGCATCAGCTTCATTATTCAGCGCTAGAATACAGTCCTATGGAGATGACACTGACGGCGGTATACGAAGAGGTTTCGCCGGACGACGGCGGGGGCTATGTTGCCTACGTTGAAGAGCTGCCAGGCGCCATTACCGAAGGCGATACGCTGGAAGAAGCTCGGGAAAATCTTCGCGACGCAGTCGCTTTGCTGATCGAAACCAATCGCGAATTGACCGGCCAGCCGAGCAAAAGCCAGAAGATCCTCCGCGAGATCCACTGAATTTCTTGTTAAGAGCGTGCAGCCAACGGCCACCGGTTTACGCAGCCTCCCTGTAAAGGCACGATCCGCCATTCAGCAATCGCCATTCAGCAATCTGCCATTCAGAAAATGAAGAGACTTCGACCCAGGGGCGGTCGCCGTTTAGGAAAGCAGGATCGGCGGCAGCTTCACGTCCTTTACGAAGACGATGCCGTTGTAGTCCTCAATAAGCCGGCCAAACTGCTGGCGGTGCCCACGGATGACTCCGATACCCCATCTGCGCTGTCTCTTCTTTCGGCAGAACTGAAATCAAAGAGGCAACGGGCCTTTGTCGTACATCGCATCGATCGTCACACGTCTGGGATTCTGCTCTTCGCAAAAACCTGGCCAGATCGAGAAGCACTCGTTCAACAGTTTATCCGACACACCCCGGTGCGGGAATATCTCGCGGTAGTTCGCGGTCATCTCCGCTTTAAAGAAGGGACACTCGTTCACTACTTTCGGCAAGAAGGAATGTTTCAAAAGGTGACCACAGAAAGCGATCCAAAATCGGCTCGCGCTGAACTTCGCTATTCCGTGGAACATCGCCTTAGGGGCGCATCGCTCGTCCGAGTCTCGCTGGTGACCGGATTACAAAATCAAATCCGTGTTCAGTTTTCAGCGATCGGCCACCCGGTCATCGGCGACAGAAAGTACAATCCATCGGAAAAGCTGGAACGGCGAATTACTCGCGTCGCTCTCCACGCGGCGCATCTTCAGTTCATTCATCCACGCTCGGGAGAGAGCGTCTGCGTTGACTGCGAACCTCCTCCGGACTTTCAGTCTCTTCTTCAGGCATTAGGGTCGCGAATCCGCAAACGGCGGTGACATGCCAGAGCAGTTCGTTCGTCTGGCGGTCCCAGCCATGCACATCGGGGGGGTACCCCCCTACCCCCCTAGCGGTGGTCCATTGGAATCATCGAGTTAGCGAAAAATTCCTCTCAAAATCTTGAGCGCATGAGACTTAGAGGTAAAATCTTGATTGCAATAGGGTTAGGTGGAAAAATCGACCTATCTTGTGGATTTTCCCACCGCAAAATATTCAGGAATAAAGACTTACATGTAAAAGCTTCCGGAATAAGGAGTTATGCCCCATATTTCGCGCTAACTGCCCGCTCTCCGTGCTTGGTGGCTGCACGGCGTCTGCCTGCCGGGGTGCCTGTGTTTCGAGTCTCTCTTTTTTCAAAGAACCAAAACGCGTTTCAAAGAACCAATTGCGGTTTTCAAAGAACCAGTCGCGCTGGGCGCTTTGTTCGCTCTGTTTTTATGGTTGGCATTTCGGGCGGCTAAGTCAAGCACTTTTGCGAGGCGAAAATGAATATCCGCCGCGAAAGTGGTCGAATCGGGAAACGTCCATTCGCTGTTTTACGCGTAATAGGTGTTTCGACCGTATCAGGGATTTGATTGAAAGCTCTTGGTGTCGGCATCCGTGCTGCCCACCCTTCGAAAGGCGAAGCTGTGAAAAAACCACCGGCGAAGTTAATTGACAGAGTTGAGAAGCAGGGTAAGCTCGGGGCATGAGCGAGCCCTTAATCCGCAGGATCAATCGCGAGCAGATGTGTTGGCGAGCCGTGGATGTGGAGCAGTTGATCGAAGAGGGTCATCCGGCGCGGGCCATCTGGGAACTGGTGGGGCGGCTGGATCTGGAGGGTTTCTACGCGGGCATCGAATGCAGCGCCGAAGAAGGAGGGCGTCCCGCCTATGATCCCCGCTTGCTGATCAGTCTGTGGATTTATGCCTACAGCCAGGGGATCGGGTCGGCGCGGGAGGTGGCGCGGCGCTGCGAGTGGGAACCGGCGTTCGAGTGGCTGACGGGCTGCGAAACCGTGAACTACCACACGCTGTCCAGTTTCCGAGTGGAGTATCGGGCGGAGTTAGATGAGTTATTCACGCAGGTGCTGGCGCTGATGAGCGCGGAAGGGCTGATCACACTGGAGCAGGTGGTGCAGGACGGGACCAAGATCAAGGCGCAAGCGGCGAGCGACAGCTTTCAAGGCGAGGCGAAGATTGCGGAGCATCTGGAGCGGGCGCGACGGCGCGTGCGCGAGATGGGGGAACCGGATCAGGAAGAAGGGGGGAGCCGGGCGGAACAGGCACAACGGCGAGCGCGACGCGAGCGGCAACAGCGGTTGGAGCAGGGACTCGAAGAGCTGCAGAAACTGCGTCCCAGCAAGCCACGGGCGCGGGTGAGCGTGAGTGAACCGGAGGCGCGCCGGATGCGGCAGGCCGACGGGGGCATCGCGCCCAACTACAACGTGCAAATCTCGGCCGATGCAGCGCAGTCGCTGATCGTGGACGTGAAGGTGACACAAGCCGCCAATGACAGCGAGCAACTGGCGCCGGCCGTCGGACGTATCGCCGCTCGACTGGGCCGCAAGCCGCGACAGATGCTGGCCGATGGAGACTTCACCAATCGCCGCAGCATCGAGGCGATGGCGGAGTTGGAAGTGGATTACGTGGGCAGCTTACGCAAAGGCGGCGCGGAGAAAGACAACACCGGCACCGGACGTTTCACGGCTGCCGTCTTCGTCTACGATCCCGAGCACGATCGCTACTCGTGTCCGGGAGGCAAGCATCTCCGTTACGAAGGACGGCACAAACACAAGACGGGAAACTTTTTCTACCGCTATGAAGCCCGCGCCGAGGACTGTCAGAGCTGTCCGCTGCAACCGCAATGTTGTCCAAGCAATCAGCATCGCGGCCGTGGACTGTTGCGCACCGAAGAAACCGCGGCCATGATCGCCTTTCGCCAGAAGATGGCTACACCCGAGGCGCAGCAGCAGTATCGCCGACGCAGCCGGGTGATCGAGTTCTGCCACGCCTGGATCAAAAGCAAACTGGGATTGCGCCAGTTCCACCTGCGCGGCCTGGCCAAAGTGCAAATGGAAATGCTCTGGGCCTGCCTCACCTACAACCTGCAACAATGGATTCGCCTGCGCAAACTACAACCCGCAACCGCCTAACCCCGCAGCGAGAAATCGAGAAACACCTTGCGCCAATCAAACTACCCCTCCAGTCCCCGCAACCCCTTCACCAACCCGCGCTCTTTCTTATTTAGGGGTTGCCGAAGACGGTTTTTTCACAGCTTCAAACCTCGAAGGATGTGGCTCCCTCGGTGGGAATGGCGCAACTAGAATCAACTTCAAGGGTGGGTCACCCTCATCCCGTCAGCCCGACATCCCGTCACTAAACGCACCGGCGAAGGAAGAGCGAATCTGTAGAGGTCGCTCAAAACAATCGAAATCCCTTAAAGAATTCGCCGATGCTAAGATAAGGCAACGAAGGATTCTGCAATGACGGCTCATCCATCCAATTGGCATCTGTATGGTCCGGGGATCACGCGAATAGCCGTAACCGGCTTCAAATCCCTAGCCACAAAGGCCGATGTGGAAATTCGGCCCCTTACGGTTCTTGCAGGCGCTAACAGTTCGGGCAAATCCAGCCTAATGCAGCCCCTGCTGTTGATGAAGCAGACCTTTGACAATGAACGGATTCCCCCAGGTCCCTTTTGGCTATCGGGGGAGTTGGCTACATACACGAGTGCTGATCAGTTCCTTACGATTGATCCTAAGCAGCTGGACGCTCCAAAGCGATTAACGATCGAATTGGAAGCTGAGGGAGACTGGGTCGAACTTTCATTTGTGAGGACATCCGAATCCGATCTGGCGGTGGTCGGGACTGCATCGAGGGAAGCAGGCGGAAAAAGAATGTGGAAGCTGAGTCGCGACACGTCGCCTGAAGTACTGCAGGAGATCCTTTCGTCAGTTCCCGGTCGAATGGCCAATGAGCCTCTGTTCCGACCTACCGAGTTGCTGCCGCGCCCTGACCGATGTTTCTTGGGGGTCGGTGCCAGATTCGCGGACGACACTATCCCGATCTTTCATAGGCCTGAGGTTCTTCGTCTCCGCACCAAAGTTCAGGACACTCTCTACGTGTCAGGGCTTCGAGGCAGTCGCGAGCGAGAATTCTATCTTCATGGCTTGCCGTCCACAGGCTCTTTCCCAGGCGACTTTGAGGAATACGTCCCGAGCATTCTTGAATCTTGGAAAAACGACTCGACACAAACTGGCCTAGGGTACGAGAGTCTCAATACTATGCGGAAAGCCCTCCAGCTTCTCGAACTTGCGTCCGATGTCCAGACCAGAAAACTCAACGAGTCTCAGATTGAAGTTCGCGTGCCTCGAACCCAGAAAGGCGATTCGAAAGACTTAGTCAATGTCGCTGACGTAGGGCTTGCCGTGTCGCAGATTCTTCCGGTGCTAGTCGCGCTAACGCTTGCACATCCTAATCAGCTGGTTTATATCGAGCAGCCCGAACTCCATCTGCACCCACGCGCACAATGGAAGCTTGCACGGCTTCTGGCTCAGGCATCCAACCGTGGCGCAAGGCTCGTTATCGAGACCCACAGTTCTCTTCTGCTGCGCGGCATTCTAACCGAGATTGCCGAGGGCACAATCCCAAACAGCAAGGTGATTCTCCACTGGTTCGAACGCGATAAGGAAACGGGGCTTTCTGCCGTTCAATCCGCAGAACCAGATTCCAAGGGCCGTGTCGGCGAATGGCCGGAAGATTTCAGCGACGTGGAACTGAAATCCGACAGCCAGTACCTTGACGCAGTTGAAAAGAAGCTATACACCGAAGCGAAATGAGCCGGTTTAACAGGAAGCAACTGGTTCTCGACGCCAGCCTCGCTCTGGGCAGCAGCGATTCGATGTTCAATCCTGTCGGTGATGCTCCCGGGGACCGGAATAGAACGTGCCTCGAGGCAGTATGGGAAGAAGAGCATGTGGCTGTCTTCAATCGACGGCTCCAGCGAGAATGGCGCGACCATGCGAGCCGCTCCGCGGCCGCATGGCTGCAAAGAATGACCCAGAAAAGCCGAACGGTCGTTGACGAGGGCAACGATTTTTCGCGACTGCTCCAGCCAGCCTGTGATTGCCTGCCGAGCGCCGGAGAGAAGGCAGACCTTGGCAAAGATTTTCATTTGGTCCAGTCAGCGCTCGCGACGGGACAGCTGATTCTGTCAAACGAAATGCGATTCCCTCGCCACGTAACACGGGCCTGTGCGACTGTGCCCGAACTTGCCCAGCTGTACTATGGCAGCCCTGGTATTGAGGGCGAAGATTGCCGGTTGTGGATCAAGGCTGGCGCTGACAAGGAACCCGGTCGGCGCGTAGACAATTGGTTCGCAAACCACCAGCACTAGCCGTAATACCCTTATAGACTTCTTTGGCATTCTGTATCCGACCAAACGTCTAGTTCTGGGAAGCCAATCCGTGGCTCAGTAATGGAAGTGAGTTGCGAGCGCATTTCTGTGGAACCGTTCCGTGAACCGGCTGGATCCGAGGCCTCGGCAAAGGGACTCCCTCTCCGACGCTAAATCTGCCCACTTCCCCTGGACTTTCAGTCTCTTCTTCAGGCATGGGGTCGCCAATCCACAAACGACGATGAAACTGAAATAGAAGAACGGGCGATCGTCGCCCGTTAGCGTGCAGGTTACCTTCGTATGAGTCGAGCCCGGCTCACCCCCCATGATATTCTTATAACAACACTGCGTTTCCCTCCGACGGGCAATTTCCGCAGTTCCTACAAACTATGATTTCAGTTAGCAATGTGTCGATGCGCTATGGCGCTAAAGTTCTGTTTGACGACGTTTCCACCAGCTTTGCTCCGGGAAAACGCTTTGGCCTTACCGGTCCCAATGGTGCGGGGAAGTCCACGTTCATGAAGCTCCTGACCGGCGAGCTTGAGCCACAGAAAGGGAACATCGTGCGTCCTCGGAAGCTCGGCGTGCTCAGCCAGGACCAGTTTGCTTTCGATCCGTATCGAGTCATCGATGCGGTCATCATGGGCAACAAGCGGCTGTGGGCAGCCCTCGAAGAACGCGAGAAGCTCTATTCCAAGGCTGAGATGACCGATGCCGATGGCATGAGGCTCGGCGAACTGGAGGGCATCGTCGGCGAAGAAAACGGTTATACCGCTGAAAGTGACGCGGCGATCCTGCTGCAAGGTCTCGACATTCCCGATGAGTTGCACGAACGGCAAATGGGAGAGTTGGCCGGCGGACAAAAAGTTCGCGTGCTGCTGGCGCAGGCGTTGTTTGGAAATCCGCAGGCGCTGCTCCTCGACGAGCCGACCAACCACCTCGATCTCGATTCGATCCACTGGCTGAAGAATTTTCTGAACCAATACGAAGGCGTGCTGATCGTCATCTCGCACGATCGCCACTTTCTCAACGGAGTGTGCACGCACATCGCCGATATCGATTACGACACCATCATCGTCTACACCGGCACCTATGACGACATGGTGATTGCCAAGACGCAGGTGCGCTCGCAGATCGAAGCACAGAACTTTCAGCGCGAAAAGAAGATCTCCCAGTTGAACGAGTTCATCGCGCGCTTCTCAGCCGGCACGCGATCGAGTCAGGTGCAGTCGAGGCGCAAGGAAGTGGAGCGGTTGCAGGTAACGGAATTGGCGAAGTCCAACATCCAGCGGCCCTTTCTGAAGTTTGAGCCGAAACGCCCCTCGGGCAAGCACATCCTGGAATTGGAAGGCGTCACCAAGTCCTACGGCGAACGAGTGGTGGTCCGCGGCTTCACGGCGAGCGTGCTTCGCGGAGAAAAAATTGCATTGGTGGGCCGGAACGGCACCGGCAAAACAACTCTGGTGAACGCCCTGCTCGCTAACTCTCCAACTGTTTCGGAGTCCGAACTACGCAAGACCAGCGCCTACGACGGGCCCTTCTTAAGCGACGGGAAGGTCGTTTGGGGACACGAGGCGGCGGTGGGATATTTTGCCCAGGACCATAGATCTTCCATCCAGCCGGGAATGACCGTTCTCGAATGGCTTCATCAGTGGGATCCAGGGGCTGTGACCGAAGAACTTCGCGGTCTGCTCGGCCAGATGCTATTTCCGCGCGACGATGCCAGTAAGCGGACCGACGTACTCTCTGGCGGAGAGGCGGCCCGGCTGCTCTTCTGCAAGCTGATGCTGCAAAAGCCGAACGTGCTCGTGCTCGATGAACCGACCAACCACCTCGATCTCGAATCGATCAATGCCCTGAACATAGCCCTTCAGCGCTATCAGGGAACGGTCCTGCTTGTCTCCCACGACGAGGATCTGATTGACGAGGTTGCCACACGAGTCTGGCATTTTGAAAACGATAAGATCACCGACTTCAAAGGCGCCTACGAGGAGTACGAGGCAGTGCTCGTTTAGCTGTTTACCCGGCTGTTGTGTCCGCATAGTCGGCCGAATGAAGGTCGCCGATCCCGCGTGTTCACGGTTGCTGAGGCGAGATGATAGTTCCAGTCCGCGCGAGCTATTTCCGCTATGATAATGAGTTTCCCGCACGACTGTGCGGCAATCAGTTTTGTGCAGTCGTGCGACGTTTTTCAAGCTAACCGCCAAAGGCTAAGAGCCGAATGCTGATCTTTCGCAAACCTCTCCCGAACGTCGATCATCCCGAAATGCCGGCCGACATCGTCATTGTCGGTGGCGGCCCCGCGGGCATGGCCTGCGCGCTGCGACTGTCGCAACTGATCGACGCGCACAACGCCAAGCATCCCGAGGCCCAGCTCTCGAAAGAGAACATCTACGTCCTGGAAAAAGTCGCGCGAAGCCGGACAGCACTGCCTCTCCGGAGCCCTGCTCGATCCGCGCTCCATGCGCGAACTGCTGCCTGGCTTTGAAAAAGAAGCTCCGCTCGACGCCGAGGTCCACAAAGAAGGCGTCTACTTCCTGACGCGTACCGGTCACTACAAGCTGCCCATCACGCCGCCGCCCCTGCGCGATCACGGCAACTACGTCATCTCGATTAACAAGTTCGTGAAGTGGCTGGCGGGCAAGGTCGAAGAAGCGGGCATCACGATCTTCACCGGATTCGCCGGGTCCGAACTCCTGTACGACGGCAATCGCATCACCGGCGTCCGCACCGACGACAAAGGCGTCGACAAGCAGAACCAACCGAAGTCAAACTTCGAGCCCGGCTACGACGTGAAAGCCAAGGTCACCGTCCTCGCCGAAGGCCCGCGCGGATCGCTCACCAAGCAACTCATCGAAAAGTTCGATCTGATGAAAGACCGCAACCCGCAAACCTACGGCGTCGGCGTAAAAGAGCTGTGGGAAGTGCCCCGCCGGCCGCATTGAAAAGGGCGAAGTCATCTACACCATGGGCTATCCGCTGACCACGAAGGAATACGGCGGCGCGTGGATTTACGGCGCGGCTGACAACACGGTCTCGCTCGGCTTCGTCACCGGACTCGATTACCAGGACCCGCGCCTCGATCCGCAGCACGTCCTCCAGACCTTCAAGCAGCATCCTTTTATTGCCAAGCTGCTGGCGGGCGGCAAAATGATCCGCTACGGCGCCAAGTCGCTACCGTACGGCGGTTGGTGGTCGCTGCCGCCGCTGGCCGGTGACGGCTGGATGCTCATCGGGGACTCTGCTGGCTTTCTGAATTCGGCGCGACTGAAAGGCATTCACCTCGCCATCAAGAGCGGCATGCTGGCCGCCGAAACGGCCTTCGAGGCGCTTACTGAAAGACGATTCGTCCGCCGCCACGCTTTCGCAAGTTCCAGCAAAAGGTCGAATCCAGCTGGATCAAAGACGAACTCTGGCCGGTGCGCAACTTCCACCAGGGATTCGAGAAAGGCATGGTACGCCGGCATCTTCAACACTGGTCTGCAGACCATCCTTCGCGGCGGCCTCCGTTCAACCGAGTTCCCTCGCACGCCGGGTACGAAAATCTAAAGCCGCGTTGCCACGCTCCCGGCCGACGGCGGCAAGCGAGGCCAACCTGCTCGGCCCCGCCAAAGGCGACGGCAAGCTGACTTTCGACAAGCTCACCGACCTCTACCACTCCGGCACCAAGCACGAAGAGGATCAGCCTGCGCACCTCATCATTCACGACACGAATATCTGCAACGAGCGCTGCGTGAAGGAATTCGGCAGCCCGTGCCAGAATTTCTGCCCCGCCAACGTCTACGAAATGCTCGAGGACTCGTCCGCGCCCAACGGCAAACGCATCAGCCTCAATCCCATCGAACTGCGTGCACTGCAAGACCTGCGACATTCAGGATCCCTACCAGATCATCACCTGGGTCCCGCCAGAAGGCGGCGGCGGCCCGAATTATGACGGGATGTAGGGTCTAAATTGTCCAGATGGGACTGGGAAAGCCGGCCGACGCCAATGGGCATCGACCGTTGTAATTACTGGTCCACCCCTCCAACCCGGTATATACTGCCTGCGTACTATTCGCAGTAGCTGGTTATCGACTCAGCACGGGGCAGACCTAATCTTCATATAGCTCCGTTTAGAACGCCGGCGCAGGGCATTCATCTTATTCCAGCCCTGGAGACTGGCGCGGGGCGGGAGGCGCAACGGCGCAGCCTTCCTCGGTGGAGGTATAGCCGTGGACGTAGTTCTCATACGACTTCGTGTTTGTCCTCATCGTCGGCATAATCTGCTTTTTCATTCACCCGTTTAACCTGCCCTCAAAACTATGATGCGGCAGTCGGCGTGGCCATCGGCTGCGCCATCGTCGTCTTCGAATGGCGCCTGCGGATCATGAGCCTCAAGCGCCTGATCGGCGCCGCCATCGGCAGCGTGCTGGGCATCTTCGGCGCCTACCTGTTCGCGCTCGTCATCCGCAACAGCATTCCCCCGAGTGCCACGCAGAGCTTCCTTCAGATCATGGTCATGCTGATCATGGCTTACGTCGGTTTGGCAGTGGGCGCCAACAAGGGCGACCTCCTCAATCTGGCGGCTCTGGGCGGAATTTTCGGCGGCGAAAAGCAGGGCAAGAAAAGCTACAAGATTCTCGACACCAGCGTCATCATTGACGGCCGCATCGCCGACATCGCCGAAACCGGATTCCTCGACGGCCTGATGGTCATTCCGCAGTTCGTGCTCCGTGAACTGCAACTGGTCGCCGACTCCGCCGATTCGCTCAAGCGCAATCGCGGACGCCGCGGCCTCGACATTCTCCAGCGTCTGCAGAAGACCGCCTCGCCCATGATCCAAATTGTCGAAGACGACTTCCCCGCCGTCCGCGAAGTCGATCATGAAGCTGATCGAACTGGCGAAGGTCTACGAAGGCAAGATCATCACCAACGATTTCAACCTGAATAAGGTTGCGCAGCTGCAGGGTGTGGCCGTGCTGAACATCAACGAACTGGCCAATTCTCTCAAGCCCATCGTGCTGCCCGGCGAGATCATGCGTGTCTTCATCCTCAAGGAAGGCAAAGAGTACAACCAGGGAGTCGCCTATCTCGACGACGGAACCATGGTGGTGGTCGACAATGCGCGCAAGATGATCGGCAAGACGATCGACGTGTCGGTGACCTCGGTCCTGCAAACCACCGCCGGCAAGATGATCTTCGGCAAGTGGGACGAGCGTAGCGCAGGCCGCCACGACTCAAAGACCGGCAATTCGCCAGTTCCGGTAGGCCGCGCCGCCGGCGACCGGAAGCAGCAGCGGCATCAGCAGCGGAATCACCGACGCGGTCAAGAAGGCGCCTCTGCCGATCGACCGCGCGGCGGACTAGATTGACGAAGCGTCGAGCAGCCGGGACAGGGCACGGCTTCCACCGCGAGCCGTAAAGGCCGCAGTCTTTATCGTGGGCTTTAGCCCTTGAGGGCGTAATGCGTCCTGCGCCTGTACTATACTGATCCTCCCCATGAAGGTATTTGTCATTATCCCGGCGGCCGGCCTCGGCACGCGCATGGCTCCGCCCTCGGCCACTGCTCCCACCAAGCAGTTCAAGGAACTGGGCGGCATTCCGATTCTTGTGCACACGCTGCGCGTCTTCGCCGCGACTCCAGTCGTGCACGAGATCATCGTTGCGCTGCGCAAAGACGAGATCGCCGGTTTTCGCGCCCAGCTCGAAAAACAGTATCCGGAAATCCTGAGAAAGCGGTTGCAAATCGTCGAAGGCGGCGAGCATCGCCAAGATTCTGTAGCGAACGCGCTGCAAACTCTAGCCGCCGATCCCGGTGACATCGTGCTGGTGCACGATGCCGTGCGTCCCTTCATCACGCCCGAAATCATCGGCAGCGTAATCCAGGCCGCCGAAAAGCACCAGGCCGCCATCGCGGGTTGGCCCGCCGTTGACACGGTCAAGCAGGTAGAGCGCACGGCCGACGGCGCGATTATCAAAGCGACCATTCCACGCGCCAGCGTAGTCATGGCGCAAACGCCGCAAGGCTTTCGCTACGACATCCTGAAAAAAGCGTTCGACGAGGCCGCCGCAGACGGTTTTCTAGGAACTGACGAAGCTTCGCTGATCGAGCGCACAGGCCTTCCGGTAGCGGTCGTGATGGGCTCGCCAAAAAATATCAAGATCACCACACCCGCCGACATGGAACTGGCGGAATTCTATTTGAAGAGCAGCTAAGCTCCCAACAACCGGATAAAAGCCGCCGTTACCGAGGTCCATGACCTCCGTGCCTTTCGCTTTCCGAATCAATCGCGTTACATTCAGAATGTAGTTCCATCGGCTAGTGGTTCAGACCGGACGTCAACTGGTTCTCCCCGGTGGTATCCAGTCTGCATCATTTGGAGTCACGTAATGGCAGCGCCGGGCAGTTCGCCGATTTCAATTCCCTTCGAAGGGATAACCGGGCGGGGATCGATCCCGACCGCGGCCCTTTTGACGGCCATGTTGCGCACCTCGCAAAAGGTGAGCGACCTGATCTTCACTCCCAACCGGCCGCCGCAAATCGAAGTCCAAGGACAACTGACCGCCGTTCAAATCCCGGGCGTCGGCACGCTTACCCCCGACGACACGCGGCGGATCGCCTCCGACATTATCGGCGCCAATAAGCAGGCCCTGAACACGCTACGCGAGCAAGGATCTTGCGACGTATCCTATGGACAGCCCGGCACGGCCCGTTTTCGCGTTAATGTCTTTATCCAGCGCGGAAGCTGCGCGGTCGTCATGCGCGTAATTCCCACCGTCATTCCCACCTTTAGCTCTCTCCGCCTTCCCCCTCAACTCGAAGAGACGGCGCGCGTCCACAACGGCATCATCCTGGTTGCGGGCGGCTCGGGGTCGGGCCGATCCTCTACGCTGGCGGCCATTATCGACCGCATCAACGCCGAGCACTGCTACCACATCCTGACGGTCGAAGACCCCATCGAATTTCTGCACCGGCACAACAAATCCACGGTTCACCAGCGCGAACTTGGCAGCGACGCGCCCAGCTTCATGCACGCCTTGAAGGCAGCTTTGCGGCAGTCGCCGCGGGTAATCATGGTGGGAGAAATCCACGACCGCGAAACTTTGGGAATTCTGCTCGAGGCCGCCGAAAACGGCTACCTCGTTCTTTCCAGCATGAACACCATCGATAGTCTGAAGACCGTCGAGCGCGTCGTGGGCTTCTTCCCCGCCGCCGAGCAGCAATCGGTGCGCGAACGTTTCGCCAAAACCTTTCGCTACGTAATCTGCCAGCGCCTGATTCCCCAGGCCGACGCCGCCGAACGAATCGCGGCGGTTGAGATCCTGAAGTCCAACTCACGCACCCGCGACTGCATTGAGCAGGGCGAACGTCCGGGCCGCACCTTGCTCGATTGCATCAAGGCCGGCGAAAGCGAAGGCATGCAGCACTTCGACGCCGAAATCGCAAAGCTGGTCCGCGCTGGCTTGGTCGATCCCGAAACCGCCCTGTGCTTTGCCAGCAACGCCACGGTGCTGAGCCAGGAGCTGGGAAGAAACTAGTCGTCCCTAGACGGAACTCGCCAGTCGTATCATCGGCGATTCTCGATCATCAATCCCGTCCCAGCGGCCCTCTGGATGCGTTACTCTGCCAAGAATGATGATGCGCGTCCCGCGTTTCTTCCGGCCCTCCCATCAGCACACGGCGTTTTCGGCGACGCTGCTGCTGATGACCGCCATCACGCTCTCGCGCGGCATCGGATACATCCGTGAAGCCTACATCGCCTACGCTTTCGGTGCCGGCCAGCAGACTGATGCGTATGTAGCTGCGTTCACTCTGCCGGACTGGTTGAATTACATCGTTGCGGGCGGCACCGCCTCGATCACCTTCATCGCGATCTACACCCGTTTCCTGGCCGAAAAACGTGAGCAGGAGGCGCGGGTTACGTTCTCGATCATCATCACCGTGATGACCACGGTGCTGATCGCCGGCACAATCATCGCCGAAATTTTCACGCCGCAATTTGCCGGCTGGATGTTCCACGGCTTCACGCCCGTGCAGATGCGGCTCTGCGTGCATCTCACCCGCATCCTGCTGCCGGCGCAAATTTTCTTCTACGTCGGCGGAGTCGTTTCGGCAGTCCTACTCTCGCACCGCCTGTTTCTGCTACCCGCCTTCGGCCCGCTCATCTACAACGTTTTCATCATCGCCGGCGGAGTGATTGCAGGCCACCAATTCGGCATCGCGTCGCTAGCCTACGGCGCGTTAATCGGCAGCATCGCCGGACCGTTTTTGATTAATGCTATCGGCGCGGCAAAAATCGGCACCGGCTACCGCCCGTCGTTCGATATAAAGAACAAAGCGTTTCGCGAATGGGTCCGGCTTTCCATCCCGTTAATGCTGGGCGTTTCGCTGGTCACGGCCGACGACTGGATCCTCCGCTACTTCGCCTCGAGCGGCATCGGAGATATCGCCCGTCTCAACTACGCCAAGCGCCTCTTCGCCGTGCCGATCGCCATTCTCGGGCAGGCAGTGGGCCAAGCCTCGCTCCCATTTTTTTCGCGTCTCTTCGGCGAAAAAAAGTTTGAAGAATTCGCGGACATAGTGAACGCCTCGGTCTATCGCATCACCGCCGCATCGCTTCTCCTGACCGGATGGATGATGGCGATCGCGGTTCCGCTGATCGATCTCGTCTACCGCCGCGGACATTTCACCTTCGCTGACTCGGCATCGACCGGGCAATATTTCTTCTGGTTTTCGCTGTCGCTGGCGCTGTGGTCTAGCCAAGCTCTTTACGCGCGCGCCTTCTACGCATCCGGAAATACGCTGACGCCGATGATCGCAACGACCGTGATCACCCTGGCATCACTGCCGCTCTACGCGCTGCTCTTCCGCACGCTGTCAGTCACAGGGTTAGCGATTGCATCCGACCTAGGCATCACCGCCAATGCCTTAATCATCGCGCTGCTGCTGCACATAAGAGGAATGGTTCCGCTGGGCGGATTGAACTGGAAGGAACTGGGGAAATCCGCGCTGATCGGCGCAATCTCCGGCGGATTGAGTTATGAAGTGATGCGCAGCGTACAACTCAATGGCAGCCGCAGCGGAGACCTGGCCGCACTGGCGCTGGGCTCGCTGACGTGGGCGGCAGCAGTGGCCGCTGGATTGTGGCTCCTGCGCTCAGAATTACCAGGAGATCTTCGCAGAAGAAAGCCCACCACGTTTCCGCGGGTTGCCGAAGGCGCAGCAGCGGAAACCATGTCCTCGGGAACCCAGCCGTAGCGGCAAATCAAAACGAAGGTGACTGTTGCCGACAGGCATTTACATTCACGACCAAACTGAGCGGTTGATTGTGGTGAATCGCGATGTTTCAAGATCCACCGTGTGTTCGTCGATCAGTGCTATGGTGAAGCTCAGACAGCTGCTTGAGTCACAAGAGCCATAATACGCACCGAGAGATCGTATACAAGAACGGCCAACAGGGAATGGGTTGGATCGTGAAGGCAGTTCTTGTCTTGATCGCGGCGCTTGGGCTCATCTTCGACGATGCGACGGGTGGTTGGGGCGAACCAGTCGCTTGGGCAGTTGTTGCGCTGATTTTTCCTATTTTTATGCGCCAATTCCGTGAGTTCTGGAGACAGATAAGGTTTTGGATCACGGTATTGCTGTTGGCGGCTCTTCAGGTACCTCTGGTGATTGCTGTACGACTCCCAATGCATCAGGTCAGACCCTATTATTCGCTTGCGTTTGTAACTATCGACGGTTTGGTCGTGGGCTTCGTGATTTTGTTTGTGTGCTCGAGATCTGAGGCAAAGGGGAGCTAGAACAAGTCGCCGATGTGAACATGAAAGAGAGGTCATTTGATCAAGCCAAAGGGCGTCCCGCATAGCGAGAGGCCCTAATACTTCGCGACGTGCGATCCGCGAACTACGATCAGCGGTCAGCGCCTCTACACCCGCGCCGCAATCGCCGGCTCAGCCGCCGACATCGACGCCGAAGCCGCCTTTACTTCCTCCGGCTTTCAGCCAGCTTTGCGAATATCAATTCCGTCCTTGAAGAACGCGCCGTCTTCAATCGAAATGTGGGCCGCGACGCAGCCCACACCAGCTCGTGACGCCGCCGCAAATCCGTGGTAAAAAGCTGCCTCACCGGCTACCATAAAAGGAGGGTAAGAACATGGCAGCTCTCGATTGGTCGCAATGTCCCGCCGTGGAAAGCGTCCCCGGCAAGCGCAGTGGCGCATGGGTATTCCGCAACACGCGGACACCCGTTTCTGTTGTCTTTGACAATCTGGAGGCGGGAGCGACGATCGGCGAGATTATGGATTGGTTCCATTTGTCGCACGAACAGGTTGCAGCCGTGATCGAATTTGCGGCGCGGAGCCTGGACGCTCCTCCCCTGACTCCGCCACCCGCCCAATCATCCGATGCTCATCCTCTTCGATAACGGTACGCCCGCTCCGCTTCGCCATGCGCTTAAGGACCACACCGTGGTGGAAGCCATGGACCGCGGATGGGACCAACCTGTGAATGGCGAACTTATCGCGGCTGCCGAGACGGAAGGATTCGAGATTCTGCTGACGACTGACAAAAACATGCGTTACCAGCAAAACTTGACCGGCAGGAAAATCGCGTTTGTTGTTCTCGGCAATCAGCAATGGCCTGTGTTGCGTCGCTATGTGGACAGGGTTGTGGCCGCTCTGAATGCAGCCACGCCGGGCAGCTACTGCGAAGTGGAAATTCCCTACGAGTAACAGCACGCTCACCAAGACAAAATGGCATCTTCGAAGCTTGAGGGTGCCTCTTCTGTCAAGCACATTCACTGTTGTGAGACGAAAACCGATAGCGCACTTACGCCCGCGCCGCAATCGCCGGCTCAGCCGACATCGACGCGGAAGCCGCCTTCACTTCTTCCGGCTTCCCGCCTGCTTTGCGAATATCAATTCCGCCCTTGAAGAACGCGCCATCTTCAATCGAAATGCGGGCTGCGACGACGTCGCCGGTGAGCGATCCATCGCTGCGAATATCCACGCGGTCGCTGGCGGTAAGATTGCCGCGCACTTTGCCCAACACGACGATCTCCCGCGCGTTGATGTTCGCCGAGACGACACCGTTCCGTCCGACGGTTACGCGGTTGCCCGACAGGTTGATCGATCCCTCGACCCGCCCGTCAATATATAAAGATTCAGAGCCAGTCACCTCGCCTTTAATGACCAGCGACTTGCCAATCGTTGCCTGGTCCGAAGTGGTGGTCACTACCGGACGCGGCGTGGCGGGCTCGCTCGCCATCGGTGCAATCGTCGGCGTCGACGTCATCGGACGTTCCGGCTCACTCGGCCGACCAGGTGTCGCAGGTTGATTCGTGGGCTTCCACATTGTGCTCGAAATCCTTTCCTTATAAGGGATTGAGACCACTGCCGCATTTCGGTGGCCAAATCGATTCTACTCCCGAGTCGCCGCAGCGCAGCTGTGGAAATCCAGCTTTTTGTGGGGCTTTCCGTGGTTCCTGCTCCCTTCGGTCAGTCGGCTCGACGGACGTGGCTGAGTAATCATTTCCGGTCCGCTCCCATTTTTTCGTAGCACGAAGGACTCATGTGTGGCGCGGACACGCTTGTCCAACGCAGGCAGAGAATCCGCTGCATGCACGCGGACAAGAGTGTCCGCGCCACACAAGCAGCCACGCGATACTATGACGGAGGGGACGAACAAAGCGCGCGACCGTCGCGCCACGTTCGGAATCAAACGACTGGAGGACTTATGAGCACTCTCGCCACCAGCATTCACCGTCCGGAGCCGACGGAATACGACCCGTACTATGAGCGTTACATTTCACTCGTCAAGACCGACGACATAATTGCCACGCTTCACAAGCAAGCGCAGCAGACGCGCGATCTCCTGGGCAAAGTGACTCCCGATCAATCGGAGTTTCGATATGCAGCCGGCAAATGGAGCGTGAAGGAAGTGCTTGGCCACGTCAACGATACCGAGCGCATCATGAGCTATCGAGTGCTGCGCATCGCGCGCGGCGACCAGACTCCGATCGAAGGATACGAGCAGGACGATTACGTCGTGGGCGGAAAATTCAGCCGCCGGACCATGGACGATCTGCTTCAGGAGTTCATGACGATCCGCAACGCCACCATCGAACTGATTCGCCACATCGATGAAGAGAGCGCAGAACGCCGCGGCACCGCCAACAACAAGCAGATCAGCGCCCGCGCCATTGTCTACGTAATCGCGGGACACGAACTGCACCATCGAAGAATTCTCGAGGAAAAGTATTTGAGGAGTGTTTGAAGAGTATTTGAAGTGAAGCCTTCAATTACCAATCACTCATATACCAATCGCTCGTCGCAAATTACAAATGCCTTTCTCTGACGCCGCCATCCTTCGCCACATCGAGCGCCAGCCGAAGAAGATGGCGAGTCACAAACAGTTGCTGCACGATTTCGGCGCCCGAGGAGAAGCACGTCGCGAACTGGCCGATCGTCTTTTCGCTCTGGTAAAAAAAGGCGACTTGCGGCAGGTGGATGGCGCACACTACGCCATCCCGCAATCGCAATCAAAGCCCGGACGCAACACGCTGGTGGGCCGTCTCAGCATGCATCGCGACGGCTACGGCTTCGTAATTCCCGACGCCGCCACGCTTGACCTGAATATCAAAGCACGGCTCGCGGGAGATGTCTTCATCCCTCCGCCGGCGACCGGCTCGTCCATGCATGGAGATCGCGTGCTGGTCGAAGTAACGTCATTTCGCCCCGACGGCCGCGCGGAAGGCCGCATTCTGCGCTCCGTCGACCGCGCCCATCCGACGGTAGTCGGCATCTTCCACTACGATCGCCGCCACAACTATGTAAAGCCGATCGACGAGAAAGTGTCGCAGGAGATCATCATTCCGCCGGGGATGGAGATTCCGGCAGTCTTCTGTGAACTCTGTGACCCCTGTGGTTAATTCGAACGCCGGCGGCCAAACGAAACCACAGAGGACACAGAGTCCACAGAGGAGAAGCAAATCCGGTGACCGCGTAATCGGCGATCAAGCCGCCATCCATACGAAGTGGGAAGACCTCGAAGGCGTAGTCGTCGACGTAGAAATCACCGAATGGCCGAGCGCCACGCAAAATCCGCGTGGCCGCGTCGTCGAAATCCTAGGCGAAGAAAACGATTTTGGAGTCGACGTCGAAATCATCATCCGCAAATTTCATCTGCCGCACCGCTTCCCGCAGCCAGTAATCGAAGAGGCGCAGTCCCTCGCCGCTGAAAATGCTGACAACGCCGAAAGCGCCGATCGGGCCGCCGATCTCAGTCATCGCCGCGACTACCGCGACCTTCCCATCGTCACCATCGACGGCGAAACTGCACGCGACTTCGATGATGCCGTCCACGTCCTCAAGCTCGCCAACGGCAACTACGAACTGCAAGTCCACATCGCCGACGTCGCTCACTACGTCACGCCGGGCACCGCCCTCGACGAAGAAGCACGCCTGCGCGGCACGAGCGTTTATTTTCCCGACCGCGCCGTCCCCATGCTGCCGCTCGAACTTTCGACCGATCTTTGTAGCCTGCGGCCGCAAGTCGACCGCCTCGTCCTCTCCTGCATCATGGAGATCGACCACCGCGGCGAAATCGTCGGCTACGAAATCAATGAGGGCGTAATCCGCTCCGCCGAGCGCATGACCTACACAGCTGTGAATGCCGTGATCGAAGGCGATGCCGACGCGCGCGAGCGCTATGCCGCGCAGGTCGAGCACTTCGAGCGCATGCGCGACCTGGCGATGATCCTCAACCGCAAGCGCGAGCGCCGCGGCTCCATCGATTTCGATCTGCCGGAACCGGTGATCGAGTTCGACGAATTCGGGCTGATGAAAAGCATCACTCGCTCGGAGCGCAATATCGCGCACCGGCTGATCGAAGAGTTCATGCTGTCGGCCAACGAGTGCGTCGCGCATTACCTGGAGAACAAGCGCATTGCCTCGCTCTATCGCATCCACGAAAAACCGGACGCCAAGCGCGTCTACGACTTCGAAGTCATCGCCGCGACCTTCGGCTACTCGCTGGGCGTCGGAGCTTTGCCCATCGAGAGCATGCAGCTCAAAGGCGATCGCCGCGCGAACTATGGTAGCGGCAAGCGAGTGCGCGAGATTGAAGTTCCAAAAGAGGTCCACATTACGCCGCGCATGTACCAGAAGCTAACCGCAAAAATTGCGGGCAAGCCGGAAGAAAGAATCCTGAGCTTCCTGATGCTGCGCTCGCTCAAGCAGGCGCGCTACTCGGAAGAAAACGTCGGCCACTTCGCGTTGGCCGCACCGACCTACACGCACTTCACCTCGCCGATCCGGCGTTATCCCGATCTGATCGTCCATCGCATTCTGAAGCTAGTGCTGCGCGACTCGCCGGAAAAGATGGACGGAGAAGTTCCGGTAGGAGTTTCAGCCGCCGCTCAAGCGCCGCCGCCCGGAAGGGGCGAAAGACAAACGACGACGGTAGCTCGGCGGATTCGTCGCCGTCGCCGTGGTCCAAGCGCCGCGATCACGACTCCCATCAAAAATCGCTCGAACCGCTCGGCGGACCCATCTCTCTCGAAGAGCTGCACGCCATCGCCGAAGAGTCCAGCCGCTCCGAGCGCCGCGCCGACGACGCCGAGCGCGAGCTGATGGAATGGAAAAAAGCGAAATTCATGGAGCGCCGCATCGGAGAAGATTTTGACGGCCTCATCATCAGCGTGACGAAATACGGCCTCTTCGTCGAACTCACCGACCTCTTCGTCGAAGGCCTGGTCCCGCTGCAAACGCTGGCCGATCATGATAATGACCGCTACACCTACCATGAAAACACGCGCCAGATCATCGGCCAGCGCTCGGCAAAAACCTACAGCATGGGAGATCGCGTGCGCGTTCTCGTCGACCGCATTGATCCGGTAGAAAAGAAGATTCAGTTTGCGCTGATTGAAAAGGAGCGGACGCAAGCTGGAGAGAAGCGTCGGAGACGGTGAAATGCGAGGGGCGCGTGCTGATCGTTGAAATTGGCGCGGCAGACGGGTCGCGCGTTTAGCAAGACGAATAGAAGGCGCAAGCTTGTGCAGACGCCTGATTTCAGCAACTACAATCGGGTCATGAGGAAATACCAGATTAAGTCTCTCGTCTTGTCGTTCGTATGCTGGTTGCCCTTTGTCGCAGTTGCACAGCAAGATCAAAGCTCGGTCGCCGAGAGGGAGCATCTCCTCGACGGGCAACTAAAGGTGGTATCGAAAACGGAAGGCATTCCAGCCAACGTTAAGCAGGCATTTTCCAAGATTGCCCGCCAACCATCGTTTGATATGGCGAATCCCGGACAGAAATTTCAGGCCACAGACGTCGTACTTCGAAAGCTGCCTTGGAGACGCCTCGTCTTTGCGGGAGTACAGGACGACAGGTGGTTTGTCCATTACGAGCGTGGCGGAAGAGCACACAGCTATTACGTCATTGCGCTCAAGGTTGATCCTCATGGGGATGCGCATTTCGTGTGGGGCTGTTCGGTAGCAGATAGCGCAAAAAGTCTAGAGCAACTCCGCACGATGGTCTCTACCTGTCAATTGGCCGACGCAGAAAGCTACTGGTGAGCCACTTGATGTAAAATCCCATTTACACTCAAAATCCCCGATTGGACATTGCCGGGATATCTCGAATTCTCACTGCCACGCGGCTATCCCGAGTGTCTTATATGCATCACGTCCCCATCCTGCACGATGTAGTCCTTGCCCTCGAGCCGCAGGGTCCCCTTGGCACGCGCGTTCGCCTCGGAACCCGCTTCCAGCAGCTGATCCCATCGAATCGTCTCCGCGCGAATGAAGTGGTGTTCGAGATCGGAGTGAATTGCCCCGGCGGCGTTCTGCGCACGAGTATTCGCGGGAATCGTCCAGGCGCGGCACTCATCCTCTCCCGCTGTAAAGAATGAAATCAATCCGAGCAGGTAGTAGCTACTGCGAATCAGGCGGGATAGCCCGCTGTCTTTCAGCCCATAGCTCGATAAAAATTCGGCAGCATCTGCGTCGCTCATCTCCGCCAGTTCAGCTTCCACTTTCCCGCAGATAGCACTCGCTCCCGCATTCGGACGCGCCGCGACTTCGCCCAGCTTGTGCTTCGCAACCGCCTCCTCCAAATCTTTGCCAAGCTCCGTGCTCTCGCCAATATTGAGCACGTAGAGCATCGGCTTCTCGCTGAGGAACATAAATCCGCGAATGCGCTTCTTGTCTTCGGCTGACATCGCCATCTCGCGCAGCGGTTTTTCCGCTTCAATCTGCGCCTTGGCTCTAATCAGCAGCTCGTTTTCTTTCTCCAGCTCCGGCGTCTTCATCTTCTTCAGATCTTTTTCGAGGCGCTCCAGCCGCTTTTCGATCTGCCCCAGATCGCTGACCATCAGGTCGAACTCAACGTTCTTGATGTCGCGCAGGGGATCGATCGGGCCAACATGGGGAATCGCATCGTTCTCAAACGCCCGCAGCACATGAATAAGCGCATCCACCTGCCGCAGATGGCCGATGTACGCGGTCTCCTTCAGCGCGTCTTGACCGATGGCGCCCACGTCCACGTATTCGACCGACGCGTGTGTAAGTTTTTTTGGGTTATAAAGCGCGGCCAGTTTGTCGAGGCGTTCGTCAGGAACCTTCGCGACTCCAATGTGAGCCTCGCGCGGGTTTGCGAACGCCTGTTCGGAGAGATGCAGTTTAGTAAGAATTCCAAACAGCGATGTTTTGCCCACCTGCGGCAGGCCGATGATGCCAGTTTTCATAAGAGCAGTTCTCAGCTGTCAGCTGTCAGTTATCAGTAAAGTCAAAACCGGACAAATCAGAATAAATCATCGGAGAGCATATCCACGGCGGTGCAAAGCCAGGGAAGGAATTGTTTTGGGTTTCTCTGTGACTCTGGGAGGTGGGCAACGTCCGATCGAATCACTTCAACTCTTGCGCGGTGCGGAAGATCGCGATCAATCCCAGCAAGAGCACTGCCGATTCGAAATCCTCCGACCAGACATGAAGGCGGTCGAACTCGGCGCGTACCGGGTCGTTCATCGCGAGGTTGTCGATCACTCCAGCTTGCGTTCGAAGCGCGTGCATCTTCGGCGAGATGGCGAACTGCGAGATCATCGTCAGCACCAGCATCACCACAATCAGCAGATGCCGCAAAGCGAACGGGCGCGCATTGCCCACCGTTATCCAGCTATACAGCATGGAGGCGATCAGGAAAACGAAGCCGGAGATAATTGCCATGTCATGCAATAAATCGACCGAGCGCCCAACGATCGAGCCGGCCATGTGCCTCGTCGGCAGAAGACCGGGGCTGAAAACCGTCGGCGCCACCACGAACGCGAGAAAAATAATTCCACCGACCCAGACCACCAGCGCAAGCAGCATAAGAAACCGCAGAAATGACATGCGCAGATTATAGCGAGTAGCTAATAGCCTGCTCGAGTCAGCTATGATGGCACGAGGAAATGAAAATCCTTGAACGCCTTTTTTCTCGCAAAGCGGTCCGAAAGACAGAGATCGAAATCGCTGCGCTCATTGAGGGCTTTGCTAACGGAACAGGTGGACGCTGGGATTGGGATTACTTCATCAGTACCCGTTTTGAAAATGAAAGAATCAACTGGGCTCAGGAGGAATGTTTCAAGGTTGAGGAAGAATTTCCGCGCACTGGGCGTGTTGGCTGGTGTAACGAGAAAGGTCTCGACCGGTTGCGAGCCATTGCGTCGGAACTCAGATCTTCCGCAAAAACTGGCGTGTAGCTGGTGAAATCGCGTTATCCACAACCGGAACCAGCGCCGTCACTTTTTCCGAAACGCGCGAGCGATTACCCTCATGTTTCTTCGATCGTTCCGAAGGAATCACTCACATGCAGGGTACGCTCCGAGCAGCTGACGTAAGCTTTTTGTCGCTCCCCACGGCAACGTTTTGCGTGCAGTGTGAATTGATCAGCGCCAACAACACTACGCGCTGCCTCGCCTGCGGCAGCCTGGCGGTGCTCAGTCTTTCGCGCGTTCTCGGCGGATCGATGCGCGGCCAGCAGAGCGCTCACCTCATCGCCGATGTGGAACTTGATCGGCTGGTACGCTCGCTGCTTCACACCGTGCCGCAAGACGCCGAACTCGGAAGTGAATTTTCCGCCGAGCCAGCATTCTCAACTTCCGGCTTCGCGGCGCGCCACCACCTGAGGGTTCGCCACCACGGGCCCAACGGAGTGCGGCCGTTCGTCAACCTGAATCCCGGGGAACTCGACCTCGAGCCTGGCATCAGCATCATCGCCGAAAAAGCTCAGGCTCTGACCGGTGCTACCGGCGCCGCGATCGCCCTCCGTAAAGGCGACGAGATTATTTGCCGCGCACGCACGGGCCGTACTGCGCCCGATCTCGGAGTGCGTCTTCAAACCGACCGCGGCCTCTCGGCGGACTGCGTCCGCACGGGCGAGGTTCTGCTCTGCAACGATGCCGAATCAAATCCCCACGTGGACACGGCAACCTGCCGCCGCCTCGGCGTGCGCTCAATCCTGGTCGCTCCGCTGCGGCATTTCCGACGCACGCTGGGAGTCTTCGAAGTCCTGTCCTCGACCGCGCAGGCCTTCGACAACAACGATGTCGCGACCATGCAATTCCTGTCGGGAATGATGGTGGCGGCCATCTCGCGCGTATCAAACCTGCAGCCTGGCGCAGAGTAGTTTTCAGCCGTCCGTCTGACTCGTCGGAATTCCACACATACTCGATGGTTGCCGCCGCGCCGGCGAGGGCGCCCGCGCCACCCACACCCGTCTATACTGAGTCCATGGTTACGGTTGACCCGACTCCGCGGCTGGCAAACGACCCAAAAGGCGTGAAGGTGCATTTAAGCACCGGCGCCGGCCTGGAAATTGACTGGAGAGACGGCCATCATTCGACGTACTTGTTCAAATTCCTGCGCGACGCCTGTCCCTGCGCATTGTGCGAGGACGAGCGCACCAAGGCCGGCCGCAAAGCAGGCGAGCCGGAGAAGCCGATTCTTGGGACGCTGCCGATGTTCAAACCCGCGACCAAGGCTTTGCAGGCGGAAGCCGTCGGCAAGTATGCGCTGAAGTTTTCCTGGAACGACAATCACGATCTGGGAATCTACTCGTGGGCGTATCTGAGGGAAATCTGCCCATGCGCGGAGTGCACGGGAAAAGCTGGATGAAAGTCTCAATTCGGCTGGCCGCAGCGCGAGATATTCCAGAGCTGCGCCGCCTGATCGAAGCGTCTGTGCTCGGTCTGCAAGCCGGCGATTATTCGCCGTCGCAACTCAAGCGCGCGCTCGAAGTGGTATACGGCGTCGACACCCAACTCATCGCGGATGGAACCTATTTTGTCGCCGAGGCGGCGACTAACAATGCGGCAACCAACGATGAGGCGGCTAACTATGAACAGACCGCCGCCGCAAAGCCCGAGCCAGAACTGTCGCAACCGATGATCTCGCGACCAAGGATCGTCGGTTGCGGCGGCTGGAGTCGCCGGAAGACATTGTATGGCGGCGATCAGTTCGCCGGCCGGGAGGACTCTCTCCTCGACCCGGCCATCGATGCGGCAAAAATCCGGGCGTTCTTCGTCCATCCCGCATGGGCGCGCCGAGGAATTGGCGCGCTGATTCTCGAGGCCTGCGAGTCGGCGGTGAAGGCCGGGGGCTTCCATCGACTGGAGATGGGAGCAACATTGACGGGGATTCCGTTTTACAAAGCGAAGGGCTATGAAGAGCTGGGGCATGCCGACGTGTCTCTGGGAGCGGAGCTGTCTCTGCCGATTGTGCGGATGGCGAAGAATGTCTGACAAGTGTCGCGGGCTCCGCCGGAAGGAATCAAGGAAGTAACAAATGGGAATTCTTGGCATGGAACTGACCCAGGATTCGACACAAGTGGCGTATTTGCTAGATTCCGGTGCGTGAAGTGGACTAAACGTCGCGATCTAGGCCACGATCGCGTCGAGAAAGCGCACCAAGATCTGTTCCCCGGCATCTTCAAACTCCAGGAACATGATTCCATTGCCGAATTGCGGGTGGCTGGTAACGACGCGACCGCGGAATTTGACGGGCGAACCTTCAATCCACAGCTTGCCTTGGACGTAGCTCCCCAAAGCAAGAGTCAAGCTCAGCTGCACGTAGCAGCCCCCTCGGCTCAAATCGGAGGTTTCCGTCCGTACGGGAATATCGTCGCCTTCCCGTTGCAGCTCAAGCTGCACGTTCACGCTAAAACGAGGATGGCTGCGCCGGTCAGTATCGGTGACATCAGTATCGGTGACAGATGAGCCTACCGGCTGATCAGCTGAAGAATTCATAGCATTAACCCACGCCTGCCGCTTAAGACAGGCATCCCATGCGGAGAACCACATTGTTTCTATCCGCAAAACGATGCCCAGACATTAGGAGCCGGATTGCATCGGCTTGCACAAAAAGACAGTGCCCCCAAACGAAGGGGATGGTCTGGCAGGACGTGCTAAAATTTCCACAGATTCTCCTGACTCCAGGTTCTTTCCTGTTTCCCGGGTACCTATTTTGATCGAACTTGCACCTTCGATACTTTCGGCCGACTTCGGCCATCTGGCGGATCAAGTCGAGCAGGCGACGGCCGGGGGCGCCCACGTCATCCACGTCGATATCATGGACGGCCATTTTGTGCCCAATCTCACCATCGGGCCTCCGGTAGTGAAATCTCTGCGCAAAGCAACCCGGCTGCCGCTGGATTGCCATCTCATGATAGAGAATCCAGACGAGTACATCGGGGCCTTCGCGGAATCGGGAGCGAATTGGATCTCCGTGCATCAGGAAACGTGCCGTCATTTGAACCGCACGCTCAACCTGATCAGGAGCCACGGCTGCCGCGCGGGAGTGGTGATCAACCCCGCGACGCCGGTCGAAACGCTGAGCGAAGTGCTGGATATCGTGGACTACGTTCTGGTAATGAGTGTGAATCCGGGCTTCGGCGGCCAAAAGTTCATTCCCGAAACTCTAGGAAAGGTTAGGAAGCTGGCAGACATTCGCGCTCGCCGCGGATACTCTTATCGGATTGAGATTGACGGCGGTGTCGCACTAGACACAATCACCGAAGTGGTTCAGGCAGGAGCGGAGATTCTGGTAGCAGGCAATGCGGTTTTTGGCAAAGGCGATCCGAGGCAGAACGCGGCGGCCTTGCTTGAGGCCGCGAAAAGCGCAAGTTTGCTGAAAGTTTAATTTCAACTGCACCACAGAGTCACCGAGACACACAGAAAAACAAACAAAATCCTCTGTGACTCTGTGGTGAAAAGATTTGAGGGGTCTCATGCGTCGTAATCTAATTCTCTCGCTCCTCCTGGTAGGGCTGGCTTGTGCGCTGGGCTGCACGAACAAAAAGTCGACCAATCCGTTGGCCAACGTCGGCTCGAAGCAACCTGACAAGGTGCTCTTCGATCGCTCCATGGACGCGATGAAGCACAATCATTTCGACGTCGCGCGCATGACCCTGCAAACGCTGATCAATACCTATCCGGATTCAGAATTCGTGGCGCGCGCCAAGCTCGCGGTCGCCGATTCCTGGTACGCCGAGGGCGGCACCACCGCCATGCAGCAGGCCGAGATCGAATATAAGGATTTCAAGACCTTCTTCCCCAACATGCCCGAGGCAGCCGAGGCGCAGCTCAAGGTCGCCGACATCCACTACCAGGAAATGGAAAAGCCCGACCGCGACTTCACCCATGCCGAGAAGGCCGAAGAAGAATATCGCGCGCTTATTCAGGAGTATCCCGACAGCAAACTCGTACCGAAGGCCAAGCAGCGCTTGCGCGAAGTGCAGGAAGTGCTTGCCCAGCGCGAATTCAACGTCGGCCAGTTCTACTTTCTGCGGGCAGCCTACCCGGCGGCCATCGCGCGCCTGAAGACTCTGGTCGATCGGTACCCGCTCTACAGCGGCGCGGATCAGGCGCTCTTCATGCTGGGAAAAAGCTACGAAGGCGAGATCGACGTGGTCCGGAGGAATCCGCGCGGCGACGAGGTCTCCAAGAGCCGCATTATCGAAGCGTTGACCAAAGATGCAGCCGAAGCCTATTCGCGAATCATCACCCGCTATCCCGCCATGGATCGCGCCGTCGATGCCCAGGAGCGCCTCGTGGCTCTGCACCAGCCGGTACCGCGGCCGACGCGCAGAATGCTGGAACAGAACAAAAAAGAAGAAGCCAGCCGTCGTGAAGCCAGCTTGATGGCCAAGAGTCTGGGAACTTTTGCCAAGGGTCCTGACGTAAGCCGGGCATCGCATGTGGGCGAGCCCTCGCTGGTCGACCCCGAGCCGGAGACCGCGACCAAAGTTGTAAATGAAATTGCGATTGCAGCCGGTGGTAATGCCGACGGCAAGCTGAATGCGACGATCGTCAACGGCAAAGTCGGGCCCAACCAGGCAGCGCCTCGCTCCGACAATTCAACCGCGACCACAGATGCAGCGCCCGCCGCTAACGGTCAACCGGCATCGACCGAAGCCGGAACCGCCGCGGCTCCGGGGGCGAACGAGCTAACTCCCAACGTCGCCGATCCCAATGAACTCAAACCCAACCAGGGTCAGGACGCCGCTTTGCCTCCCTTGCAGCAGAGCAACGAGCTGGGCGACACAGCCGTGGCAGCCGCGGGGACCAAATCCGCCAGCTCTTCGTCTTCGTCGACGAAGGAAGAGATGGCGGACATTTCCTCAAGCAAGAAGAAAAAGAAGAAGGGACTTGCCAAGCTGAATCCATTTTGACGGAAAGTTTCCAATCAAGCATGGGAGCGAAAGTTACGATTCGCGAAGACTGATTTGCTAAACTGCGATTTACCGAGGACGAGCCACTGAAGCTCGTCCTTTTTGTTTTGCTCACGACTGGCCGTTAATCTTCCACCCGCAGTCCATGAACTTTAGTTTTCTGCTTACTCTCGGTCGGACATGGGCTTACGAATTATTGACTTGTACCAAAGGACACGATAGCTTCGGTTTATCCTCCTATTTTGTCCGAAGGACTACGCTTGGCGCGGAAAATACTGCTCGCCGATGATAGTGTGACCGCCCAGAACATGGGGCGAAAGATTCTGGCCGACGCCGGTTACGATGTCGTCACAGTCAATAACGGCTCCGCCGCGCTCAAGCGCATCGCGGAGTCCCAGCCCGATCTCATCATTCTCGACGTCTACATGCCCGGCTATAGCGGCCTCGAAGTCTGCCAGCGATTGAAAGACGCCGGGGAGACGGCTCATATTCCCGTTCTCTTGTCGGTCGGAAAACTGGAGCCCTTCAAACCGCAAGAAGCGCGCCGCGTGCGGGCCGATGCCCACATTGTCAAGCCGTTCGAAGCCAGCCAGTTGCTGACCGCGATCGCTCGCCTCGAAGACCAGATGGTTCCGCAGCAGAAGGGGAGCCGTTTTGCCACCTCGGGCGCGCACGCGAGCATGGACGACCCGTTCACGAGGCCGGACGAGGGCAGAATTCTGGGGCGGGGCGGAAAGCAGTCCAAGAAAAATAAAGACACAGCCCAGCGAGCGTGGCGATCCTTTGGCGAGCGGTGACGACCAGCTTTCGCCGCAAGCGGCCAGCTTCCGTGATTTCAAGAAGAAAGCGAAGTCGCAGGCGGCTACTTCCGCTCCCGTTGAATATCTCCCTCGGAGCAGCGCCGAGCCCGTGTCGCATGAGCCTGGCCCACTGGCGAAACTTCCGGGCGACATTACAGCCGAAGAATTAAGCGCGCTAAGCGAAGTGGCCGCCCAACTGAACGAAGCAGCCCCGGCAGCACAAGGTATGCCGTCGTCTGGGAGAGACGTTCGCGGAAACGGCGGGAGACAAGTTTGGGGAGACGTCCGTTGCGACCCCCGCCGAAACTGCAGATTCCCAGCTCGAAGCAGAGGTCGCTCGCCTTCCCGTTGTCGGAACTCCAATTTCAGCAACTCCTGTCTCGGAGGCCGCTGAAGGGTCGACTGCCGCCCCGGCTCACGAAGAGCATAAAACCGAATCGGCAGAATCCATCGAGCCGCCGAGGCCGGCGGTTAAAAATTGGGAAGTTTCCGCGGTCGCGAAGAAAGAGATCGAGATTCCGGTCGCAGAGCTGGAACCTGCCAATAATTTCGCACCCGCCAATGAGGTAGCAGCCGCCAGCGAGCAAGTCGGCCAAGTCGAGTCCTCGCAAGATGAATCTTCGCAAGTCGGGTCACCGCGAGTTGAATCTCCGACTGCCGAATCTTCGCAGGATTCTGACGCCCGGTTGCCGGACGCTGTAAGCATGGCATCGTTTGCACAGGAGCCTGCTCCCGTTGATCAGCAGGATGAGCCGATGTTTGCGTCGGCGCATGCGGAACAGGCCTACGCGGACGAAACGTCGCAAACCGGAGCCGTTTACACATCGAGGTCCGAATCGTCGTCCTCCGCAGAAGCCGTCGAAACCGTGAATTTGGATAAAGACGAAAAGAAGGAGGAGTTTGTATCCATCGATTCATCCTTCGCTCAAGCCGTTTTTGCCGAATCGACCTCCACCGTCACCGCCTCCGCTGAGCGCGTACCAACCGAGTCAAGTCCTGCCGAAGTTCCTGCACCTGAATCAATCTCTTTTGAAGCGGAGCCTGCCACTGCAACCGCTACTACAACCGACGATACTGCGGAGCCCGAAGCACCGATGCCGAGCGATGCGGCGTTGGCCGAAGCCCTGAGTTTGCTGACGCCCGCTAGTGCGCAGGCGGAACCGGCGACGGAGCCTGTGGAACCCGTCTTGGCAGCAAGCCAACGGTTCGAAAACGAAGAGACCATGGACCCGTCGGGTGGCAAGCGCTGGGTGGCTGAGGCGATGACACTCACTCCCGAAGAAACCGCCATGTCGCTCGAAGCGGAAATGTTCCGCTCGTTCGCCGCCAGCGCCGAGAAAATCGAAGCCTTGCCGGTCGAAAATCCCCTCGCTGCCATTCAGTTGGCCGTTGAGAACCGCCTCGCTGCGGAAGCGGCGGATGCGGTGGCAACTGCCCAATCCGAATCCACCGGTCAATCCGCGCCCAGAGCGATGGCCGCCGTCGCGCCCGCGGGGGTCGCCTCGGCTACATCTGCCGAGAGCGAGATTGCCAGCATCGTGGACAAAGTGATGGCCGATCTTCGCCCGAAGATCGTCGAAGAAATTACCCGCAAGCTAGCTGGCAAGTAGAGCTGCCGAGATTGACCGGAAAAGTGAAGCGGGTTAGCAATAGGTCGTCCCCGAGCGGGACGATTTTTCCTCAGCTCTTCCATACCTTTGTACCATTGGCATGGAGACAGGTTCCGGCTTATTCTGGAAATCGATCCCGGAAGCTCAGGTTTCTGCAAGAATGATTTCTCTTCGACTTTACACATTGATATTGGCGGGTGGCGCATTGGCATTCGGCGGCTACGCCCTGCTGCGGCGCAAACCAAAAAGCGCCGAAGACATCGAACGCGAGCGCCGCGTCTGGCTCAACACGGTGGGGCGCATCACGGACGGCACGGTAATCGACGTGCAGGAGATCGTGCCCGAAGGCCAGCGCGCCGCGACCATGCTGATCTACCAGTACGACGTGGCGGGCGTTTCCTACGAAGCCTCGCAGGATGTCACCTACCTTCGCCAGTGGATCAATCTGCATTCCTGCCGCCTGGGAGTGCCGACCTCGGTGAAGTACGATTCACGCAATCCGGGAAATTCCCTGGTGATCTCCGAAGGCTGGATCGGCCTGCGCCAGTAAGGGGGCAAATATCTCAAACCTGCGCGCAACATAAAACGCCGTGTAGAGACGGGGTCTGCGCGGGCTCGGACGATTCGTGGACGATGTTCATAAGAAAATCTGAGAACACCGTTCGTGAGAGAATTTGTGAAAGAAGTGGAAGGTAACAAACTGGCAGGAAGCGGACGCCCGGCGCTGCCCTCAGTGAATCCAGAAAATCGCCGCGACCAGATACGCAACCTGCGCCGCCGCCAGCCCCATCCATATACGCTGGCGGATGCGCGACCGCCGTATATCCCGCAGCAGATCGGCCGATGTTAGCTCGGCAACTTTCATCTCCTCCACCACCGCAGGCGTAGGCGCGGGTTTCAAATTAAGCGGGCGCGGCAGGTCAGCCGTCTTCGGCTTGTCCGGATAAAACACCTTGGGCCCATCGATTACCTCCGACCACATGGGCAGCAGAATCCACGATTTCGGAATGATGTCGAGAACCGGCTTCGCGGTGAGATGCAACGCGGGCTGCGTCTCCGGGGAAATGCGATCGGCCAGATTGCGCAACAGCGACCCGAACCACAAATGACTGAGCTGATCCGTAAGCAGTTCGCCGACATCCACCGGTTGCGATTCAAGCTCGAGCGGCGGCAACACTTCCGGCGAAATGACGTCGCCGAGGTTGGTGAAGACAGTCCGAAACCAGGGCAAGCTGACACGATCACCGACAAGCAATCCGACATTGACCGGCCGTGAAGTGAGATTCAGCGGCGGCAACTTTTCCGGCGCAAGCGTGTCGCGCAAGTTGCCAACCAATGACCGCCAGAGCGGCTGCGTCAAGCTCGCAGGCGGAAGCAGATCCAGCGGAATCTCATAGTGCGAAGCCGTGGATTGCGGTTCCTGGTACCAGGCCTCTGCGGCATTCGAGCGAGAAGTCATAAAGAATTCAGTTGCGTCAAAAAAAACGATTCAAACAGCGACGTCAAGGCAAGAGGACCCACGCCAAGTCATCATCTATGTTAGATGCACACGACGACGTCTGTCACGGCATAAATCGCGGATACAAACTATTGCAGCAAGCCGGGTTTTACCTCTGCAATCTGACCTCTAACCTCTGACCTCGATCTTCTGACCTCGTCCTACGCTACAATACGAAGCATGTCGCAAGCAGCTTCGGCGATCACCCGCAGCCCCGCGGAGGTCGTTCAATCGAGCCCGGTGTCGCAGGCCGCCAATGGCATTTGCTACGCGCGCGCGGGCGAAGTCAACATGGCCGAGAACGATCTCGACCGATTGATAGCCGCCGTCCCTTCCCCAATTGCAGCCGCACTCACCCGCAAGGCCTATTACTTCGTGCCGCTGACCGTCAATCAGGGCGACGACACCGTGATCGCGGAACGTTACGACGTGGCCCTCAGCGACAACGCCGTCTGCCATCGCAATCTGAACATCGGCGACGCGCAATGCGTCTTTATCTCGACGCGCTTGATGGACGACACCTTCTCAATCGCCTTCGAGTTCTACATCAACGTAGGTCACGCGCTGGTCGAGCGAGCCGGCGTTTCAGCGGCTTTCGCCGAACTGGCGTGGCAGCAGGTCGAAGCCGGGGTTCGCGGAGAGACTTCGCTCGACGCCTGGGAAGCGCGCAAGCTGGCCACAGCGCACGGCCCGGACGCCGAAAAATATAAGAACGAATATTTAGCGGCCGGTTTTGCGGACGCGATCTCGATCTATCTTCTGGCGATTTACCTCGATGTGGATTATCACGATTTACGCGAGCGCGACTATCCTCTGCTCGCGCCCAATCCAATGGCCGAGCGGCTGCGCAAAGTAGCCGAAATCTTTCCGCCGAACCCAGGATTTGAATTCAATATCTACTACCGGCGCCGCGGCTAGAGGTCTCCCAACGCCGATCTTTCGCGGGCGAGGCGCGCGCCACAACACCCTCCAGACACAACTCAGGGGCCGGGTGTGGGTCCGGCCCCTGTTTGTTTCACGAACTCAACTTGCTGTTACGTAAGCTAAGTCCCGTGTAGTCCCCCACGACCTTTGCGTCGTAAGGCGCGTTGAGTTCGTTGAACACATCTTTTCGGTGAGAGCTTTGCGCTGGCTCCAATCGCCGCGATTCGTGACCGGCAAAATCCCCGATTCGTTGCGCAACCTTAGTGTATAGCGCGGGTTCATTTGTCAAAAAACTGTAACTTTCTTGTCAATTTTTGTTGAAAGCAAACCGAAGGTGTTTTGTCTGGAGTGGCGGGTCAAGCAGATCTTCTCCAGGCAAAGCGCGCTCCAGGCAAAGCGCGCCAAGTCGCGCGCATCCTATTGACACTTTATTTTAGGAGCTAAAAATGCAACGAGTGTGGGTAGTTGTTTTGGCGTCAGCTGTGATGTGTGGTTCGGTGTGGGCCCAGCCCACCAAGGGCAACGTGTTCTTCGGCTACTCCTACGAACGGACGCCGGTGGTCTCAAACGATTCGATCAATACCAATGGCTGGAATGCATCGCTCGAAGGAAAGCTGATTCCATTCCTCGGACTGGTCGTGGATGTCGACGGCCACTACGGCAGCGGAACATTTGCCACGGGCTGCGCCCCCACATGCGCCTTCGTCGGTGCTGATGTCGCCGAACACAACGTATTGCTCGGCCCGCGTGTCTCGTTTGAGGCGCACGGCTTCCGGCCGTTCGCGGAATTCCTGGTGGGCGCGGGGCACATCAGCCGGAGCAATGGCATCTCCGATTCCGATACCTCGTTCGCCAACGCCGCCGGCGGAGGCCTCGACTACCGCGTCGCCGGACCGATTTCAGTCCGCGGGCAATTGGATTGGATCGAAACCAGGTTTTACGGCAATACGCAGAACGGCGTGCGCTTCTCGACCGGCATTGCCATCCATTTTTGAAAGGCAGTCTTAGCAAATTCCCCTGGAGACGGGGACTGCCCCGTCTCAGACGCGAAGAGCCGCATCTCTACCTCGTGAACCGGCCGTTTCCGTGGCGTACGTCCTCGCGTAGCATTGGTCCAGAATCTCCGACACCTCCGCCAATGCCCGGTTCGAGTACTTGTTCGTATGGCGTAGAAATTCCTGAAACGCCGCAGGTTCAATCAGCTTCTTCACCGCCGGAGCAATTTCCCGGAAACTAGGCACGACGATTCCGAAGCCCTTCTCCGCAACCCACTCGGCGTTGTACCGTTCCTGCGGAAGCGTCTTGTTATTGCATTCGACGATCACCGGTAAATGAAACTGCAGCGCCTCGCTGATCGAGCCGGGCCCCGGCTTCCCGATAAAAAAGTCAGCGAGCGCCATGTAGTGCTCAACGTTTTGCGTAAATCCCAAAACAAGTTTTGGTTTGCGCGTGGGGAGCGCCCTGAGTTCAGTCTCGATCTTTTGATTGTGCCCGCAAATCAGGATAAGCTGCACGTCAGCCCCGCTCTGGTCAAGACTTTTGACGATGTCGGCCATCACGCTCGACCCGTGCCCTCCGAATAGAACGATCCCTGTCGGGCAATCAGCTTCGAGTCCAAGGCGATTCCGTTCGGCAATGCGCTCTTCGCGCGTCATCGCCAGGCAGTTCCGGTCATAAAACTTCGGCTTCAAAACCATGCCAGAAGTCTCGAAGACATGGTCGGCGTCATGGCCCATCGCCAAGGCCTGCTGCCGGGCTCGTTCGGTGCCCGCGATAATGTATTCAGACTCGGGCTCGATCCAGAAGCGCGGCGGGTAATCGGCCAGGTCTGTAATCAGCGTAACGAACACCGGCTTGGAAGCGCCTTGAAGGCGCAGGCTCTCAGCCAGTTCGCGATTGAAGTGCGGAATGACCGAGAGGACAAGGTCCGCCGGATGTTGGGCCCAGTAGCCGGCGAATGCCTTGACGATCGCGCGGTGATAAAGGCGAATGGTCGCTTGCAGAATCCGCAGAAGCTGGAGCGCGAATCTCGTCCAACCCCGGCGCAGAATCTGGTTATACGTCTCCTGGATTTGTATGCCGGTAAAACGCCGCAATACATCGAGCGGGTCGAGCAAGACCTGCGTATCGAGAAGCGTAACGTCCCACGGATCGCTCTGCGCGGAGAGTGTGCTGCGCACCGCTTCAGCTGCGTTGCGGTGCCCACCGCCGGCATGATGAAAAACGATAGTCAGTTTTCGCAAAGAGTCACCGAGCCAGGTGCGGCGCACTCGTCATTAGCTGGCAATACGTCAGCTGGCAATATTCTGATATTCGCCATCCTCGACCAGATCTCCAGCCTCGAACTCTGACTGACCAACCGATTCAGCATCTTCAGCTAAAGGATCGACGTTTGCCGGCTCCGTCGGCCGCGCGTATTCGTGAATCTGAACACCATCTTCGCCGACAGTGATATAAGTCAAATGCTCATCGATCCAGGCGCCGCAATTGTAATAGTCGCATCCATCCCAACTCCGATGGAGCGCGGCATGAGTGTGTCCGCAGAAAATCCGCGCCGCCTCATGGTGCCTCGCGTGAGCGAGCGCGCCATCGGCAACTTTTTCAGACAGTCGCTGCCAGCGCGTGCCCAGCCGATCAAGGAAGCGCGTCAGCACTTTCTTCTTCGAATCCCACTTTTGCAGTTGCAGATAAAGCAGCGTCCCGAACCAATAATTCAGACGCACGTTCTTGACCGTGAAGCTGTCGAACTGATGTCCGTGCACCGCAATGTGGCGCAGTCCCAGGTAATTCCATTGATACTCCTGGTACACGCGTATGCCGACGAGGTGCGACATGATTTCCGTCAGTCCATGGTCGTGATTGCCTTCGACCCAGACAACCTCGATGTGACGCTTGGGATTGGAAAGCTTGCGGATGTAGCCGAGAAATTTCCAATGCTCTTTTTTCAGGCGGCCAAAATTCAAGTCGGCAAAAATATCGCCCAGCAGAATCAGGCGGCGATAGCGATTCTCCTCGAGAACACGGAGCGCCTCGCGCGCGTGGCTCATGTCCGCCCCGAGGTGCAGATCCGAGAGAATCAGCGTGTCGTAAACAGGTGTTGCCACGCTACTCATTGTTTCTCGGGAATGTTACGAGGTGATTAAATGAGAACTAAATGCCCGCCAGAGGTAACCCGTAAGTAATCAGGATTCGATGCCCTGCGATGGGCTCGCAGTTGGCGGGCCTGCACGAAAGATTGCCTGTGTGGCAGGGCTTTTGGGGGCAGTGGAACGATGCCATTCTGAGGGCCATCTCAATGGGCGGGGGGAACGTATTCCTTGGGCGGCGCGGCGCCTGCCCCAAAGAAAAACTCCTCCATGTGATGAACGATGACCTCCTGGTCCTGCTTGCGCGCAGGGTTCAGGCGGTATTCGTTGAGCAGCATCTTGCAGTGCTCCATCCATTGACCCCAGGCCTGTTGCGACACGTTGTCATAGATTCGTTTGCCAAGGTCGTTATCGAACGGAGGCTCTGGAAGGCCAGGCAGTTGTTGTTTCAGTTTTGAGCAAAAAACAGTGCGTTCGGCCATAATTTTTTCTTCTGAAATTATCGCACACGCGTTGCGGGTTGACTCGCCCGCAAAAAGAGCGAACGCGCCGCCCACGCGCCTCTCGGGAGAACGAAAGACGTTTGCGAAGGGTGCGGAGGAGAGGTAGGCCGTCCGCCAATTGTTGCGGCACGATGAAATTTATGTTGACAAATTACAGAGGGATGGCAATATCTTGTAGCAGGACAGCTGCTCATACCACAAGTTGGGTAGCACGGGCATCAAGGTGCCCTGTCGAACCTTGGGAGAACAAAATCGTTCAACGGAGGAAAAACTTCATGGCAACCAAGAAGAAAGCCGCCAAGAAAAAGAAACACTAAGCGCGGTATGCTCGTCCAGAAATTCCCCAAAGCCTCTCGAGAGAAGCACCTCTTGAGAGGCTTTTCCCTTCCGCTCTTGTCCCCACCATTTATCCGCTAAGGAACAACGCGATAGCAGCCTGTTGAGTCGAAACGCGGGCCATAGTAACGGCGCGTATTCTCGCGTCCACCATCGATGAAGCCCGCTCGCGGCATGTTGATACCATGAAATCATCTTGCCGACCGCAAGTTCCGAACAATCGTCGCCTGTCCATGTAACGCACGCCCCATCGCGCCATCTTGCCCTGTGGGTATTCGCGGTATTCCAATTTTCCTACATGCTCACCTCAACCGGCCGCGTGCGCACAGCCGACGAGTACAACACTCTCTACACCACGGAGAGCCTCGTGCTGCACGGCACGACAGCCGTGCCGCAAGCAGTCGCAATTCATAATTTTTATGGTCGCCTCGACGTCCACGGACTACCTCGCGCAGCCTATCCGCCGGGTCAAGCGCTCGCCTGCGCGCCCTGGTACGCGGTAGGTCAATATGTTCTGGCCCGCCTGCCCGGCGTGCCTGCCGATGACACCGATCTGATCGTCGCCTTCGCCTCCTGCCTGAGCAGCGCCACCTTCGCGGCGCTCGCAGTTACGTTTTTCTTTTTGCTCCTCCAAGGCCTGGGTATTCCCTTGCCCGCCACCCTGATGGCGACCGCCATGCTGGGCGTGGCCACGCCGATCTTCGCCTACTCGGGATGGTTGTTCTCCGAGCCGCTCTCGGCAGCGATCTTTACGGCCGCCGCATGGTTGCTGTTTGCCCGGCCCATTTCACTTCAGCGAGCGGCCGGAGCCGGTTTAATCCTGGGACTGGCCACGCTCGTCCGGCCAACAAATGTTCTGGCGGTTGGCGTCTTCGCAATTGCGATCTTCGCGCACGACAGAAAGTCCGCCTTGCGCGCGGCGTTCGCGCTGTGTGCGACGTCTGCCATCGGAGTCGCGATTCTCCTGGCCCACAATACGATCCTCTTCGGAGGCCCGTTCGCCTTCGGCTATCCTGCCGCCGCCGAAGGCGCAAAGCAGCTCAACCGCTTCGACACGCCTCTGCTCACCGGCCTTTATGGATTTTTGTTTTCCCCCGGCAAATCCGTATTTATTTTTGCGCCTCCTCTGATTCTCGCCCTGCTGGGAATTGCCGGTCTCTGGCGCCGCAACCGCGGTCTGGCGACGCTGGCCCTTTTGCTTCCATTGGTCGATTTGTTTTTCTTTGCCAAGTACTCACAGTGGGAAGGCGGATACTGCGTGGGACCGCGTTATCTCGTTCCGGCGTTGGTATTCCTGTGCCTGGGATTAGGCCCCGCGCTCGCGGAACCCGAGCACGCCGAACCACAAAAATCTCGACCTAGATTGAAAGCAATTGCCATAGTACTGCTCGCGCTCGGCACGATGGTGCAAGCCTTATCGCTCGCGACCAGCTTCATGGAAGACCAGGTTCCCCGCGGACGCTACTATGGCGCGAACTGGACCTACCAGCTCGACTACTCCCTAAGTGGCCCGGTTCATTTGTTCTGGAAATATCTAACCAGCCACCAGCCCGCACGGCTCGGCCTGGGCTGGGACCGCTGGTTCGTATTCCTTGCCAAGGCGGGAGTTTCCAGGATCACGCTGGCGTTTTTTGGCGCTGCCATGTTCGCTGGCTTGTTAATCAGTCTGCTGGGGCTGGCCAAACTGGTATCTTCCGATACCCCGCGCTCCGCGCCCGATGTATCATAAGGTCCGCTCGGTACTTTTGGGGATTGTCCGCCATGGCGGCTCATGCTAAAAACGGCTATAGAGGAGTGGCGGAATCGCTTCCATGACGATTCGAAAGAAAGGATCCAGGAAAGCAGCCCGCGGCGCCGAAGTCATCATCCCGGACAAGCTTTACTTCCGGATCGGCGAAGTGGCCGAGCTATGCCGCCTGCCCGCCTACGTACTGCGCTTCTGGGAAACCGAATTTCCGCAGCTCAAGCCGGTGAAGAGCAGCACCGGCCAGCGCATGTATCGCAGACGCGACGTAGAGTCGGTGGTGCGGATCAAGAAGCTGCTCTACGAGGACGGATTTACCATCGCGGGCGCGCGCGCCCATCTGCGCGAGGAAACGCGTCCGGAGCGTAATCAGTCCGCGCTGCCGTTCCCGGTTAACACCGCGACCAACGTAGCCTATCTCCGAAACGAGTTGCAGCAGATCCTGCACATCCTGTCCGCCCGTCATTGATGGAGACGGGAGCCCCTCGCCCGTGCGAACAGTTCGTGAGGACCGGGCGCGATTTCCTCGCAACAAAAACGCGGACGCAATTGCATTCGCGTTTCTACGATCGAGGACTCAAAAACTGACGATTGAGAACTGACGACTGTCTCTACGCTGACTTCTTGACCGCCTCGCCCTTATCCGACGCTTCAACCAGTGGTTCATTCACAAGGTGTTCGCTGACGAACCAAACTTGCAGTTCGTTGGTCCGCAGCACATCACTGACGGCCAGATCGTTAGTTCCGGCGTCGCCAAGCTTGTTGGCGAGTTCGGCCAGTTCGCGAACGTTCTCGATGATGATCTGGTGCGCATCCAGCAGCCGCGACAACTGTACGGGAACTTCCTCGCGTCCCTTGGGAGGCCGCGGAATCCGTGTCGTCTCAGCCACATCGGCAGCCATCGCGATGCTGATCCCGCCGAGCAACTGAATGCGCTCCGCGATCGTGTCCACCAATTCGTTCTGCTCGTTGTAATGCTTGTCGAAAAGCAAATGCAGCTGATAGAAGGTCGGTCCGGAGACCTGCCAATGCGACTTCTTGTAGAGGTCGCGCAGAGTCATGGTATCGGCGAGCAACAGGTTGAGTTGTTCGGTCATTTCCAGCCGCACCGGCTCTTCAAGCTGGAGCGGCTGCATGCTGGTCACTGTGCCGAACTGCTGAATTTCACGCGCGCTCTGATGAAAGCGGGGTTGGGCGGAAAGTTTGCCGGAATTGATGGATGGATTGTTGGCGGATGGTTTCTTGGCCATAAGCTACTCCTCTGAAGCGCTAAATTTTGATTCACGCAACGGAACTTTGAAATGGAACATCCAGGCAGCCAAATGAGCAGCAGTCAACCGAGCAAATGGTGGAAAAGATGCGAGTCGTTGCTCGGCCTCTTTGGCTGCCAATCCAAGGTTTTTGATGCCAAGGCGCGAAAAAGGATTGCAAAACCGTGAAAAAACGGTCCCTCGGCGCCCCTGCGATATCTCGGCGCCCTCGGCGGTTTAAGATTTGCCCCGCGCCGAGGCCCAAAATTCAGTCGGCGGCAGTCCGCCGCATGCCGATCATCTCCGTAACGTATTCCACCCGCGGAGTGGACCGAACCCCGGCCTTCGCCATTCGAGTCTTCAACTCGTCGGAGCCGATGAAAGCATGAGCTTTCTCGAAGCTCTCCCATTCGAACAGCAGCGTAAGTTCGTTGGGATTCTGCACCCCGCGAAAGATCCGGCAACTGCGCTCGCCATGCTGTGTGCGCCAGTCAAAGGAGGAATCGAAAGCGGACTTCCACGCCGGATAGTCGGCAATTTCGTGGTGGACGAGAAGATAGATCATGGGAGAAAGCACTCCTTTCGCCTGAGGAAAACGTAGTCCCAAAGCGGGAAGAAATGCAAGGGCTAGAATCACGGAGTCAGGTTTGCCTGACTGCTATTTGCCGACATTGGCGGCTAGCCGGCCAGTTCGATGTTTCGAAAATCCGCCGTTATTGGTGGGACGTAGCTGAACATTGCCTGCTTCAGCTGGGAATCGACTTCATCCGCGATGGTCACAACGTCCAGCAACAGTCGACTGAAATCCACGCCGCCCAGATTCCTTTGCAGGGTGCTGAAGATGCTCACCTGCAGGATGCGAGATTCTTCTACCAGCATGGTAACCGTGTATCCCTGTTGGAGCCGCATCGCTCCATGGTCACGGGCGGCTATCGAGATGGGCGCCGGTAACCCCGAGTCCAGGCGCAGGCGAACAACCAGATCCATGAGAAGTTTAGGGAGGTGCCCCGTGCGCTCCGTGCGGCTCAACGGAATACAGGTCAGCTCCCCATCCTGATCCACAATATCCAGCCAATTCTGAATCGTAGTTTCGGCCTCGCGCTCCAATATCGAGGCGACCGATTCCGGCTTCACACGTTTGAGTGTGCGAGGTTCGGCCAATCTTTTGTGGATGAGTTCTTTGAGCTCGCCGATTCGAATCGGTTTCGTGAAGATTTCATCGGCCTGGGAAGAATCGAAGACATCGCCTCGTCCAGCGCCGGGTACCCGCTAAGTACCACGGTCAAGGCATCCGGATGAGTATGGCGCATGGCGCTGACGAGCGTGAAGCCATCGCCTGCGAGCGGCATGTGCAGGTCCGAGAGAAGGACATCGAAACTCTGCGTCGAAATAAGCCTGAGCGCATCGCGCACGTTCGAGGCAGCTACCACGTCAAACCCGTCGCGCTGCAGTCCTTCCTGAAGCATCATGCGAACAGCATCGTCATCCTCGACGACCAGGACTTTGGGTTTCATGGATGCACCTCTTGTTTCTCGGCGCCGGCTAAAAATCTCCTAACCCCTTAACTTTATGGGAAGGGCCTGGCGAAACAGAACAGCTTCTGATCGGTAGCGGGATTCTTCTAGGATCCACACCACGGGGCATTGGTGCTACCTGTTACTCCAAACGTTACCCCGAGTACTGACCCAAATACTGTGCAAAATTGAACAGTGTTGACGATTAAGTAACAGGAAAGAAAAGCGGAGACTGCTGCCGAAAATCCAGCAGAACTCTATTCAATGTTACTCATTACCGGCGCCGGAAGGCAGCGGAGAACTTCCCATTCCGATTTTCTCCACAGGAAGGCATTGCTTTTCGTAGCCGTTGGGCGCACAATTTTTACGTTGGGGTTTCCCGCGCGGAGCGTTCCATGTCGCATGGCAAAGCGCGCGCATTTGATCCGAAGGCCTTTCTCGCCCAAACTGGATTGGGCAGGGTTATCCTGCAATACCCAAAGAATAAGGTAATCTTCGCGCAAGGCGATCCTAGCGACGCTGTTTTCTATATTCAAACAGGTCAAGCAAAACTCACTGTCCTGTCTGCGCACGGCAAAGAGGCCACCATCGCTCTGCTGGGAGACGGGGACTTCATGGGTGAGGGGTGTATTGCCTCGGACCAGCCGATGCGAGCTGCGTCTGCCACTGCCATTACGGATTGTTTTGTCCTAAGAATTGAAAAGGACGCGATGCTGAACGTACTTCACCGGGAGCACATGTTTTCGGACCTGTTTGTCGCGTACATCGTTGGTCGTTACAACCGGACCCAGGCAGACTTAGTCGATCAGCTTTTCAATTCCGCCGAGAAGAGGCTGGCGCGGACGCTCTTGTTGCTGGCGCGCTTTGGGAAGGAAGAAAGATCGGAGAACGTGATTCCGAAGATAAGCCAGGAAACTTTAGCGGAAATGGTCGGCACGACCAGGGCGCGCATTAACTTCTTTATGAATCGGTTCCGGCAGTTGGGCCTCATTGACTATAACGGTGGCCTGGAAGTTCACAGTTCGCTACTCGATATCGTGCTCCACGAGTAGTCCTCCCAAGAAGAATCAGGGATCAAGTTGTACACAATCGAACAGTGCCGGGATTTCTGAATCAGTTTAGGTGCAAACAGCTCAAGAGCAGGCTGGTCCTCGGTTGTAAGACTCTTGCCACCGGCTTTTTCACAGTCATTGTTCAAAAAGCTCGTCTCTCTCTGCGGGGAAACGAGTGTTCAATTACGCACATGGAGAGAGGTCACTCAGGAGTGCAGGGCGTCCCAGCCTGCCTAAGAACTGTCGGCACACACGGGTGTCGGCGCGACCGTGGAAGAGCGACCCTTCCGGGCCGCGTAAGACATCGAAAATGGGCGGGGCTTTAGCCCCTGTGGTCGCCCGTTTCTCGCAGATTGGTTTCCTCACAATCTGTACGGCCGCGCGGCAGTAGGGGGCCTGCGGGAACCGTTAAGGTTGGTCGGGACGGCGAGATTTGAACTCGCGACCCCTTGCACCCCAAGCAAGTGCGCTACCAGGCTGCGCTACGTCCCGACATGATTCGCTGCGGAGAACAGCGTGGGGCTAACTTAAAAGAGCTGACTAAAAAGACCTAACTTAAAAAAGCTAGCTTAAAGATCTGACTCTGAAAGCTCGACTCTTGAAATATTACACCAGTGTCGCGCCCGTGTGTTGAGGGTGTGGCGCGGGCGCCCTCGCCCGCGAGAGGACCACGAAAGCCGGCCCGGCAAACGAAGTGCCTTCGCGCCAGCTCTACTGCCGATGCCCGCCGCGCTCACTCTCGGAATGAACGTGTTCCGCCTCCCGTTCCTCGGGGACCGCAATCACGCAGGCATGCGCCGTCTCGCACACGAGATGCTCGAGCTGAATCGTCGTGTGCCGAATCCCAAACGTCAGCCCGAGCTTTTCATTGATCTCGCGCAGGATCATATCGCTCTCCGAGGTCGGCATGTCGGTAATCTTCACGTGCGCCGAGAGCGCATGGTTTTCCGAGCCGATGCTCCAGACATGCAGATCATGCACGTCGCTGACGCCGGCAATCGCGCGCACGGCAGCTTCCACTTCCTCGAGGCTCATCCCGCGCGGCGTGCCTTCGAGAAGAATGTTGAGCGTCTCGCGCACGATTCCGAAGCTCGACCACAGAATCAGCACGCCGATCCCGAACGACAATGCCGAGTCAATCCATGCTTGCCCGGTCACCAGAATCGCCCACCCGCCGACAATCACGGCCGCCGTCGAAACCGTGTCGCCGACTTCATGCAGCAGCGCGCTGCGCACATTCACGTCGCGTCCGGATCGCCACAAAAGCAGCGCGATCGCGCCATTCATCAGCCACGCCCGCTGCGGCCACCCAAATCATCACGCCCGGCGCGCACATGTTCGGGATGCTGAACGCGCCGGAAGGCCTCGTAGAAAATCAGAAACGACACCACCACCAGCGAAAGCGAATTCACCAGCGCAGCCAGCACTCCGGCCCGGCGATAGCCGTAGGTTTTGGTCGCGCTCGGCGGACGGCCTTCAAGATAGACCGCGACCAGCGACAACAGGAGCGCCAGCAGATCGGAGAGATTGTGTCCAGCCTCCGACAGCAACGCCAGAGAATGCGCTCGGATTCCCGCCACGAGCAGCAGCGCGATGTAGAGCGCCGTGACGACAACCGAAATCTGCAGCACCCGGCCCGTGCCACGCGCATGTCCATCGTGGGAATGTCCGCCGTGGGAGATGTCCGGAAGCGCCGTGCGCCTGCATAGTTCAAGTGTAGCGCGGAACGCAAGTGCGCGACCAGGGGGCAGCAATGTGGCGCGGGCGCCCCCGCAACGTGTGGCGCGGGCGCCCCCGCTAGCGTTATGCTGGCAGAAGTTCGGAGGATGGCCTTGAAAATAAAATTCGCCCTGCCCCTGCTCCTGCTCGCCGCATCCGCGACCGCTCAAGTCAAGAACCCAATCGCAACCGCACTCAAAGAGACGCTTCCCAATCGCCAGAAGAACACCGTTGCCGCCGTCGAAGAAATGCCGGCCGACAAATTCAGCTACAAACCGAGCGCCGATCAGATGACATTCGGCCACCTGGTCGCGCACATGATCCATGCGAACTACATGCTGTGCAGCGGCGTTTCGGGCGTTGCGGCTCCCAAGGTGGAAGAGGCCAAAGATACGGATCCGAAAGATAAACTCGTCCCCGCGCTGAAGGCCTCCTTCGATTTTTGCGGCGAGGCGATCGGCAAGATGGACGACTCGAAGCTCGGCGAAATGGTGCCTGGACATGGGGGCCATCAGGTAACGCGCGCGCGACTTGCGCTCGGCATCGCCAGCGACTGGGCCGACCACTATGCCGAGGCCGCGATGTATCTGCGGCTGAACGGACTGCCTGCCGCCGACCGCGAAGAAGTAAAGAAGTAAAAAACATCGTGTAGAGACGGGGCCTGCCCCGTCTCGGCGGCGACCGCGGGCCCATAAGTACGCGACCGCCCGCACGAACCCAACCGTCACAAGCCCACCCCGACTCTTGCAAAGGAAGTTAGGCAAGGCTGGAAGATGTTGCAAAGAATTCCCGCCGAGGAGACAGCAATGCAAAAGCGCAAACTAGGAAGCACCCTCGAAGTATCCGCCCTCGGCCTGGGCTGCATGGGTCTAAGCTTCGGCTACGGCCCCGCAGTGGACAAGCAGCAGGGAATCGCCCTGATCCGCGCAGCCGTCGAGCGCGGCATAACCTTCTTCGATACCGCCGAAGCCTACGGCCCCTTCAAAAACGAAGAACTGGTAGGCGAAGCCCTGGCTCCATTCCGCAACCAGGTAGTAATCGCCACCAAATTCGGCTTCAAATTCGATCCCACAACCGGCGCGACAACCGGAGTCGACAGCCGCCCCGAGCACATCAAGGAGGTCGCCGAAGCCTCGCTCAAGCGCCTGAACACCGATGTAATCGATCTCTTCTACCAGCACCGCGTAGATCCAGACGTCCCTATGGAAGACGTAGCGGGCGCCGTAAAAGACCTGATCCAGCAAGGTAAAGTAAAGCACTTCGGCCTCTCCGAAGCCGGAGTGCAAGCCATCCGCCGCGCCCATGCCGTGCAACCAGTCACCGCGCTCCAAAGCGAGTACTCGCTGTGGTGGCGCGAGCCCGAGCAGCAAATTTTGCCGGTACTGGAAGAACTCGGCATCGGATTCGTCCCCTTCAGCCCACTGGGCAAGGGCTTCCTGACCGGCAAGATCGACGAAAACACAAAGTTCGACAGCACCGATTTCCGCAACCTAGTCCCTCGTTTCACCCCAGAGGCCCGCAAAGCGAATCAAGCGGTAGTCGATTTCATCGGCCAGGTAGCAAAACAAAAGAAAGCCACTCCGGCGCAGATCGCGCTCGCCTGGCTGCTGGCGCAAAAGCCGTGGATCGTCCCGATCCCCGGAACAACCAAGCTGCATCGTCTGGAAGAAAATATCGGAGCCGCCGCTCTCGAACTGACGCCCGACGATCTCCAGCAAATCAGCAACGCGGCGGCAAGGATTCCAGTACAAGGAGAAAGGTATCCGGAGAAGCTTCAGAAATTGATCAATCGATAGAAGGCGCGAGAAGCTCTAGAACCAACCAGCAGAAGGAGGAGTGCATGCCGGCCCAGACCAATGCTCTAAAAAACAATGCCCTAAAAGACCGACTCTCACGCTACCGCGAAATCACCATCACCGTGATCGGCAGAAAGTCAGGACGCGCCATCTCAATCCCAGTCTGGTTCGTGTTCGAGGACGACAAGCTTTACCTCCTGCCGGTACAGGGATCAGATACGCAGTGGTACAAAAACGTCCTCAAGAAGCCATCGATTCGCATCGACGCGCGTGGCGTAGAGGCCGAACTCAAGGCTGTTCATCTCACCGACTCCAAACAGGTGTCGTCCGTGGTCGAGAAGTTCCGCGCCAAGTACGGGGCAGGCGACGTGAAGAAATACTATTCGAAGTTCGACGTCGCCGTTCTCGCTCAGACGTAGCAGCAGCTCTTTTGAGGAGGCAGAAAGGCGCTGAAAGAACGAACGATTCGCATTTTCTTCGCTAAGTAATACCCCGCCCAGACCCTCGGCCCAATCGGCTCCTAACTCGCCAATTGCGAATCGTTCCCGATGATAAGAAAGTAGATACGAAGTAAATGTCAGCGGGGTCTTTACGATTTGAGCGAAGCAGGCGACGTTCTTTGCGAGGTCCGAGGACTGTCGGTCACCTATGCGCTCCAGGACGGAACACAGATCCGGGCAGTCGATGACCTAAGCCTCGCAGTCCGCAGCGTCGAAGTCGTCGGAATCCTGGGAGAATCCGGCTGCGGGAAGAGCACTCTTGCCAATGCAATTCTGCGATTGCTGCCGGGGCATGCTACTTGCGAGCGAGGCGCAGTTCTATTTCGCGGCCGTGACTTGTTGAGAATGTCTGAAGCGAATTTGCGCGCAATTCGTGGCCGTGAAATCTCGGTGATTCCCCAGGATCCTGCGCTCACGCTGAATCCGGTGCTCAATGCCGGCTCTCAGATTGCCGAAGTGCTGCGGGCACATCTGCCGTTCGCGAGCAATCGAGCGGCGGGCACGGGTTTTGGAGTTGCTCGGTGAAGTAGGATTCGATCAGCCGGAAGAAATCTACGGCGCCTATCCTCACCAGCTTAGCGGCGGACAGCGGCAGCGAGTCGCGATCGCGCAGGCGATCTCGTGCAAGCCCGCCCTGCTGATTGCCGACGAGCCGACCAGCAAGCTGGACGCGCCACTCCAGGCGGAAATCATTGCGCTGCTGGTCCGGATTCGCCGCGAACACGGGATTGCAATTGTAATGATCAGTCACGATCCCGCGGTCTTTGCGGGCTTTGCCGATCGTATGGCGGTTATGTACGCAGGCCGGATTGTTGAAATTGGAACCACAGCGCAGATTTTCCGGAATCCGCTGCATCCGTACACTCAGGCTCTCGTTCAAATCGCAAGGGCAGAGCTAGGCTCTGCTCCCTGGACCGGGCGCATGCGCTTTGCGGCGATTGACGGCGAATCGCCCGATCCCTCATGTTTGCCAGCGGGCTGCCGGTTCCATCCGCGCTGTCCCGACCGAATGGAAGTATGTAAACAACGCTATCCACAAGCTTTTTTGCCCGAGCCTTCAAGACCTGTGAACTGCTTCAAGTATGGGGAATGACTCCGAAAGCAAGTTGCCCAGGCCACCGGTGGCCGCCGACGCGATGTTGCGCGTCAGAGCGGTTTCGAAGCGCTATGTGCGTGGCGGACTTTTGTGGAATCGCACGCAGGTGGCGGCCGTGGATGGCGTCGATCTCGAAATTCCCGCGGGCAGGACTTTGGCGCTGGTGGCAGAGTCTGGCTCCGGCAAATCCACGGTCGCGCGCTGCGTGGCGAGGCTCGAAGAACCAGACGCCGGCGAGATTTGGATTGCAGGAGAGAGGATTGCGGGTCGAGATCCTGGAAACCCGGATTCCCCAAAACCCGATTCTGCGAGAAGAGGCGCGCGCGCAAATCTGCTGCTGCGCAACCAGGTTCAAATGGTTTTTCAGGACGCGAGTACATCGATGAATCCGCGCTTCACCGCCCGACGGGTCATCGAAGAGCCTTTATTGATCATGGGCGTGAGCGCGCAGTTACGGGGCGACGCGGCGCGCACCGCGGTGAATGAGGTAGGACTTTCGGCGGATTGGCTGGATCGATCGGCGATGGAATTCAGCGGCGGCCAGCGCCAGAGACTGGCAATTGCACGCGCGTTGGTAGTCCGGCCAAAGTTGCTCGTGCTGGATGAAGCGCTCACGGGACTGGATCTTTCTACGCAAGGGCAAATTGCAAATCTGTTGCTGGATTTGCAGGCGGCGCATTCCCTCACCTATCTTCTGATCTCTCATGATCTGGCACTGGTTGCCCGCATGGCCGACACGATTGCCGTGATGGCAAAAGGTCGAATTGTGGAGAAGGGACCGACGTTCGAAATCATGACTGCGCCCAAGCACGAGGAGACGATTCGTCTGCTGGCCTGGGCGCGCGCGGCCCAATCGAATCTGGCTTTGATTTCGAGAACAGCTATATCGGGGCCATCCGCATGAGCTACCTCGTCCGGCGGCTTATCCGCGCGATTCTCTTGCTGGTTGGTATTTCCGCGCTTTGCTTTCTATTCACCGAAATGGCGCCCGGCAGCTTCTTCGATGAGATGCGAGTCAATCCGCAGATCTCGCCAGAAACCATCGCCGGGCTGCGCGCTCAATATGGGCTCGATCAGCCGCTCGCGGTGAGGTATGGACGTTGGATGAAGTCCGCGCTGCACGCAGATCTGGGCTACTCGATCGCCTACAACACGCCGGTCGCGCCGCTGCTCTGGAGCCGCGCTAAGAATACTCTGTTGCTTACGATCACGGCGATGATCCTTACGTGGCTCATCTCGGTTCCCGTGGGGCTGTGGGCGGCAGCGCGGCGCGGTGGTTTGCTGGATCGCGCGATTACAGTCGTCAGCTCTCTGCTGATCGCGGTGCCGGAAATAGTAATCGCGATCGCGCTGCTGGCCATCGCTGTCCGCTGGCGACTCGCGCCGGTTGGAGGAATGATGTCGAATTCCTTCGATGCACTGTCGGGCTTGGGGAAAGTCAGCGATCTTATTGCGCATTTGAAATTGCCGGTCGTGATTTTGGTGCTATGCGAAAGCGCGATGATTGTGCGACACATTCGTGCGAGCGGAATTGAAGTCCTGCGCGCTTCATATATTGCAGGCCGCGCGCGGCCTTGGAATCAGCCGTGGCAGGCTGCTCTTCCACCATGTGTTGCCAGCGGCGGCGAATCCGGCGATCTCTCTTTTCGGATTTTCGCTGGCGGGCCTCCTCAGCGGATCGATGCTGGTGGAAGTGATCTGCGGATGGCCCGGCCTGGGACCGCTCGTTCTCGATGCCACGCTTTCCCGCGATCTGTATGTCGTCATGGGAGGCATCATGTTTTCCGCGCTCTTCATGATCGGCGGAAATCTGATTGCCGATGTCCTGCTGATGATAGTCGATCCACGAATTCGGACCGGTGCGGCGCATGCCAACTAGACCGATCGGCCATCGATTCACGCGCCTGCGATCTATGCGCAGCAAGGTCGCGTGGCTGATCGTGCTGCTAGCGGTTTTGCACATCCTGATTTTGTTCGCGGGGTTCGTTTCTCCGTACAATCCGGCGACACAGAATCGCGAACTGCCCTACGCTCCGCCGACCAGATTGCATTTTGTCGACAGCTCGGGCTTTCATCTGCGGCCCTTTGTTTATGGGTGGATGCCGATTGATGACGGTTATCGAGAAGATCGCGCAAAAACTTATCCCTTACGTGCATTCGTTCGCGGCGACTCCTACAATTTTCTCGGGCTCCGCGAAACGAATCTCCACCTCTTCGGAGCAGACGATCCCGGCAAAGTCCTGCTCTTCGGCACCGACGCCTTCGGCCGCGACGAATTCTCTCGCGTAGTCTGGGGCGGACAGATCTCTGTCGCCGCTGGTGTCGTCGCGACGGCGGTCACGCTTGCAGTCGGCAGCATCGTCGGCGTAATCGCTGGCTATTACGGCGGCTGGATCGACGAAACGCTCATGGGAACAACTGAACTGTTCCTCTCTTTGCCCTGGCTGTACTTTCTTCTAGGAGTGCGGGCGTTCTCTACCTTTGCATGTGAGCCCGGCACGAACGTTCCTTCTTCTGACGTGCGTGATCGGCCTGATTGGCTGGGCGCGTCCCGCACGGCTTGTAAGAGGAGTGGTACTTAGCGCGCGCACGCGAAATTACGTTGCAGCCGCGCGCGGTTTCGGCGGATCTGATTTCTATTTATTGCGGCGGCACATTTTGCCCGAAACCTTGGGTGTGATACTCACACAGGCCGCGTTGCTCGTGCCGCGATACATCGCGGCAGAAGTCGCGTTGTCATTTTTTGGCCTCGGCGTCAACGAGCCGGCGCCAAGTTGGGGCAACATGCTGAGCGCATTGCAGCAATACAGCGTGCTGATTTCTTATGGCTGGCTGCTGGCTCCAGCAGCAGCATTATTCGTTACTTCCGTTACGTATTACCTTCTCGCCGACGCTCTTCATTCGCGGTTAGAATCTCGATAAGCCTGGAAAAACCAGCCGCTCTTTATCAGGGAAGTTCTGTGGGGAAAGGGTGTTATGAAAGTGATCGCTCGCCTATCCCTACTCGTGTGTCTGCTCGCCGGTGTTTGCGCTGCAGGCACGTCTTTTGCGGGAGCTCCGACTCCTGAAACTCCCGGCATGAATGAAGAGCTTCAGCGCGTAACGGCGCATCTCCGGCCACTATGGCGGATACCTGACCATCGGTCAACGCGCTGAGCCGAAGACGTTAAATCCAGTGACTGAGTCGGATTCCGCCTCGCGCGAAGTCATCGGGCGCCTGAACGCCGACCTGATCGAAATCAATCGCGCCACCCAGAAAACCGAACCCGGCGCTGGCGAAGTCGTGGAAGACCTCCGCCGATGGCCGCACTTTCACTCTCCAACTTCGCAAGGGAATCCGCTTTTCAGACGGCCATCCCTTCGATGCCGACGACGTCATCTTCTCATTCGCCGTTTACATGGACGAAGCGATCGATTCTCCACAGCGTGACTTGCTCATCATCGACAACAAGCCGATGACAGTCACGAAGGTGGATCCCTACACGGTGCGCTTCACACTGCCGCGGCCGTACGCTGCCGCCGAACGCATATTTGACGGGTTTCCCATTCTGCCCAAAGCATCTGCTCGAAAAGCCGTATCGCGAAGGCAAGTTCGCGCAGACGTGGTCGCTCAACACGCAGGCCTCCGAGATCGCCGGCCTCGGGCCATTTCGCCTGAAGCAGTGCGTACCCGGACAGCAGATCGTGCTGGAGCGCAATCCCTACTACTGGAAGGTCGATCGCGAAAATCGCCGCCTCCCTTATCTCGATGCCGTCGTGTTTCTCTCCGTCGGCTCAGAAGACGCGCAGGTCCTGCGCTTCGAAGCGGGTGAGACCGACGTCATCAACCGCCTCAGTTCCGAGAACTACAACCTGCTTGCCAAAGAGGAGCCGAAAGCCGGATCGCAATTGGCAGACCTCGGGCCGAGCCTCGAATACAACTTCGTCGTCTTCAACTTGAACGATCTCAGCGGGAAAAAGCTCGACGCCGTGGCGCGGAAGCAAGCGTGGTTTCGCGAACTGAAATTTCGGCAAGCGATCAATGACGCGGTCGATCGCGATGGAATCGTGCGTCTTGTCTATGGAACGCGCGGCACGCCGTTGTGGGGCAATGTCGGTCCGGGCAACAAGCTGTGGGTCAATCAGGCGATTCCGCATCCCAAGCGCTCGCTCGACGCGGCGCGGCAACTGCTCAAGTCCGCGGGATTCTCGTGGAACAAAAGCGGCCAGCTGCTCGATGCCTCGGGGCAGACTGTCGAATTCACGATCATCACCAGCTCGTCGAATGCGCAGCGCATGAAGATGGCGACACTGCTGCAAGACGATTTGTCGCACCTCGGCATGCAGGTTCACGTTGTCCCGCTCGAATTTCGAGCGGTAATCGATCGCGTTTTTCAGAGCTTCGACTACGACGCCGCGATCATGGGCCTGGGCGGAGGCGATGCCGACCCGAATCCCGAGATGAATGTCTGGATGTCGAACGGCACCTCCCATCTGTGGAATCTCGGCGAGAAGCAGCCCGCCACCGACTGGGAGCGCGAGATCGACCAACTGATGCAACAACAGATGGTCACGCTCGACTACACAAAGCGCAAAGAAGATGTATGACCGCGTGCAGCAACTGATCGCCGAAAACCTGCCGTTCATCTTTCTCGCGACGCCGAACATTCTGGCGGGAGCCGACGCCCGCGTCGGCAACTTCAAGCCCGCCGTGCTCGACCCTTACACGTTGTGGAATGCCGATGAACTCTACATCCGCAGCGGCGGGATGGAAAACGCTGGAGTGCGATGACCGGAACCGCAGCCAGGCAGCAGAAAGAGCGCACCCCGCACTCGTCAGACGAGCAGCTGATCAAGGCTTGTCTGAAAGGTGACGCCGAAGCCTGGGCTGCGCTGATCGACAAGTACAAGAATCTGATCTACTCGATTCCCATCAAGTTTGGCATGTATCAGGATGCCGGCGACATTTTTCAGGCAGTGTGCGTCGATCTGATGTCGGAGTTGTCAGAATCTTCGCGAACACCGGCGCGCTGCCGAAGTGGCTGATCCAGACCTGTTATCACCGGTGTCTTCAGCACCGTCGGCGTCGCGGGCCGGCATGGTTGAACTTGAGCCCGAACATGCCGAGAAGGCCGCTCGCAGCAACAGGACTGACGACCTCTGCCCGAGCAGATGCTGGTACAACTCGAGCAGGAACAACTTGCTGCGCGACGTAATCGCCGAAATGCCGGAGCGCTGCGAGCGCATGATCCGAGATGCTCTTCTTCGAAACGCCGCGCGGCCCTATGACGAGGTTGCCAGAGAACTCGGCCTCGCGACGGGATCGATCGGCTTTATCCGCGGTCGGTGCCTCGCCCAACTTAAGAAAGCAACTCGAACAGAAGGGCTTCTGATGAGCATCCGGGCAGTACAGCAGACCGAACTCGATGCCGTTGTCGAACAACTCCTGGCGCTCGGAGACGCGGCGAGCCGTCGCCAGTTGGTCGCGCGTCATGCCGAAATCGCCTGGGATGAAGTGGTCAACGACGCTCACGAGCGCGTGTGGCAGGAGGTGCGAGTCGACTCCCATCGCGCCGATCGCATCGCCGATGCGTCGCTCGACATCGCGGAATGCATCGGGCGACCAAGTCTCGCTGGCAAGAAGCTTCCGGGCGAAAGCGAATTCGCTCTACACGCTCGACCAGCACGCAGCGGCCATCGAGCATCACGAAAAGGCAGCAGCGTGTTTCGAGCAGGCTGGCGACGAAGCCGAACTGGCGCGCACGCTGAGCGGTATCGATTCAACCTTTGTTGCTGCTGGGCCGCTACGATGAAGCGGCTCGCCCCAGGAGAACGTGCGGCGGTAATCTTCAAGAAACACGGAAACACGCGTCGCCTGGCGCGACTCGAAATCAATATCGGCAACATCTATCACCGGCAGGACCGCTTCACCGAAGCGCTCGCAATCTACGACCGCGCCTACCAGGAGTTGCTGAAGCACGACGATGGCGAAGCGTTGGCGGCGGTTCTCAGCAATCTGTCGCTCTGCTACATCAGCCTCAACGACTTTCCGAAAGCGCTCGAATTTCACCGCATCGCGCGCGCAGCAATGCCAGCAGCGGGGCATGCCGATTCTGGTCGCCTATGCCGACTACAACATCGCCTATCTCTACTTCTTGCGCGGCGAGTATGGGCGCGCGATCAAGATGCTGCGCGATGCCTCGGCCAGCGCAGGCAAAGCGAACGACGCCTATCAACTGGCGCTCTGCAATCTTGATCTCTCCGAAATCTATCTTGAACTGAACCTGAGCGCGGAAGCGGGCGAACTGGGACGCGCCGCCAATGAAGGATTCCGGCGAGCTCGGTTTCGGCTACGAAGCCGCCAAGGCGCTCGCTTTCGCCGCCATCGCAGCCAGCCGCATGGGGCAGGCATTCGAGGGCGTCAAGCTATTCGCGCAAGCGAAGGAGATGTTCGTTCAGGACAAGAACCTGATATGGCCCTCGCTGATCGACCTCTATGAAGCGCTGGTTCTTTTCAACGAAGGCCGTCTATTCGAAGCGCGGCGGCTGTGCATTGCGGCCCATGAATTCTTTCGCAGCATCGGCCATGCCGGGCAAGGCGGTCCTGGCCGAGTTGCTGCTGGCGCGCATCGCCCTGCGCATGGGCGATCGGGACAGCGCGCAGAAGCCACTGCCAGCAAGCGCTCTCGAGCCTTGTAAATTTCGATTCGCCCGTGCTGCTCTACCAGGCCGAATTCCTCATGGGAGAAATCGCGCGCGCCGCCGGCCAGCATGAAGATGCCTATCAATCTTACGGACGCGCCCGCGAGGCCGTGGAACGGCTGCGCGGCAGTTTGCGCGGAGAAGAGCTGAAGCTCGCGTTTTTCCAGAACAAGCTCGAAGTCTACGAGAACCTGGTAGAGCTGTGCCTCCGCCGCCCCGACGGCTTCGAAGAAGCATTCGGCTACATCGAACAGGCAAAATCCCGCACCCTGGCCGATCTTCTGAGTAAGCCGATGCACGTTGCGTCCGCGGGCGATGCGGGGCAGAGCGATCTGGTGCGCTCCATTCGCAACCTGCGCGAAGAGTTGAACTGGTACTACAACCTGATCGAGCGCGAGCAACTTGCGGCCCGAAGAGCGCTCCGAGGGAAGGATCAAGCAACTCGAGCAGGAAGCGCGCCTGCGCGAGACCGATCTGACCAAGGCCATGAAAGAAGCCACCATCGCCGAGGCGCATGAAGCCGGCCTCGAAGTGGCCTCGACAGTCTCGCTCGAGCAGATTCGAGCCGCGCTCCCGGCGGACGCGACGCTGGTCGAATTCTTCCGCGCCCAGGATCACTACCTGGCCTGCGTTCTCACTCGCGATGAGCTTTATATCGCACCCGTCACCGTGCAGCCGCGAGTTCAGAAGCTGTTACAGCTGCTGCAATTTCAGATGTCGAAATTCCGTCTCGATCCGAAGTATCTGAACACCTTCAGTCAACCGCTGCTGGACGCGACCGCAGGCGCATCTGAAGAATCTCTACCAGGAGCTGATCGCGCCCATCCGGCATCGGCTCAACTCGAAGCATCTGGTCTTCGTGCAGCACGGGCTGCTGCATTACGTTCCTTTTCATGCGCTGCACGACGGCGAGTCCTACCTGATCGACCGCTTCTCGCGTCTCGTATGCTCCGAGCGCGAGCGTGTACGCCCTGTGCCAGTCGAAGCCGGCTAATATTGCGGGAGATCCGCTCATTCTGGGTGTTCCCGACGCGCAGACGCCCTCGATTCAAAGCGAAGTTGAGGCGCTCAGCGCAATACTTCCCGGACGCCAGAGCGTTTATGGGCGAGCAAGCGACCGAGGCCGTGCTACGAACCCACGGTCGCGCCAGCCGAATCGTTCACATCGCAACCCACGGCTATTTCCGGCAGGATAATCCGATGTTCTCCTCGATTCGTCTTGGAGACACGCATTTGAGCCTGTACGACCTCAGTCACCTTCACTTACCTGCCGAGCTGGTAGTTCTCAGTGGATGCGCCACCGGCCTCAATGTGATCACGCCGGGAGACGAACTGATTGGCCTGGTGCGCGGACTGCTTCAGGCGGGTGCACAGTCGCTCGTTCTCAGCCTCTGGGACGTGCACGACGAGAGCACCAAGGACTTCATGATTGCCTTCTACACGCGCTTGCAGCAGGGTCAATCGAAGTCGGCAGCCATGCGGGCGGCCATGATCGAACTGCGGGAAAAACACCCCCATCCCTATCACTGGGCTCCTTTCTCATTGATAGGAAAGGGGTAAGCGTCCACACAAAGATTTTTGTTCCCGCCTATATTTTTCGCCCTTCCCGTCTCCCTTATTCAACAGAGCGAAAGAATTCAAAGAAAGGCAAAGTTCAGAATGGAGCACTTTTCCGAGCAAGCGTGGGCCGATTTTGGCAGAGGATTCAGCGCGTCCGAAAACGGCGCGAGGCATCAAGGCGCATCTCGCCGCCGATTGCCTGAATTGCAAAGCGAGCAGCCTTTTCTGGAGCCGCCTGCAAACCATGGCCCTGGCAGAACGCGGCTATTCAGCGCCTGAAAACCTGGTGCGTTTGGCGAAGCTGGAATTCGCCGCCAAACATGAACTCCAGGCTGAAAAATGGAGCCTGGCCAGCGTGCTCTTTGACAGCTTTTCGCAGCCTCCGCTGGCTGGCGTGCGCAGCAGCGCTGCCGTCGCTCGCCAGGTGGTTTATGAGGCGGAAGGTCTGACCGTCGATTTGCGATTTGACGTTGTCCTGCCCTCGGGAAAGGTTTCCGCGGTGGGGCAGATACTCGACCGCCAGACGCGCGCGAACTGCTGACTGGCGCTCCGGTAGTGGTATGGACAGAGAACGGCCAACTGATGGCCACCACGACCGCCAATGCATACGGAGAATTTCAGCTCGAATTTGAGGCGCGGGACGATCTTCGGCTCACCGTTAGAGTCGGGGACCGGAGGGTCAAAATGCCCCTCGCGAACTTGAAGTAATATGCCTCCCCTTACGGAAGGCACTACAGGTGGTTACTCGCAAGAGATTACGGGTGTAAGTGGTGCGCCGAAAGTCGGCAAGCTAAACTCACCGGAAGCTTCCAAGACCGGGCCCGTTTCAGAAAGGGATTGAAAGTATGAACGGACAGAAACAACAACTCGAGCGAAACGGATGGGGTGGCTGGGCATGCCTCGTGCTGCTGCTCGTCACAGCCTGCGCGCCCGCCGCACAAGCGCAAACACGGCTTATCGTGCGCGATTCGCTTGGCCTGCCCGGCATCAACCTGACCTGCCTGCTGACGGGCTGCAAGGTGGTTGGCGGACTGGGCGATCCGAACGGCCAGTTGTTCCTGGTTACGTTGCCCCCGATTCTGAACCCGGTAACTTCGATTTTGAAACTGAACCTGCAGACCGGCATCCTGTCGGTCGAATTGGATCAGACGGTGAACCCGTCGCAGCCGAACAGTGCGGGCACGCCATCGTACCTGACGGATTCAGCCCCGATCTCTTATTACGGGGCCACCGTCTGGCATGGTTACCTCGTGCAGCCTGGAAATCAGTTGATCCGCACCGCCCAGACGCAGTCGGCGTTCAACGCGACCGGCGGCGGCGTAGTGGTTGCCGTCATCGACACCGGTGTCGATGTCAACCATCCGGTTTTGAAAGCGGTGCTGTACAAGGGGTATGACTTCACGCGAAACACGGCCGGCGGCAACGAAGACGTTGACGTAACCGGCAACAGTTCGAGCAACAGCAACTCAGCGTCTCCGGCAACCCTGGATCAGCGTACGGTTGCCGTCCTCGATCAGCGCAGCGTCGCGGTTCTCGATGGCGGTGGCAATTCTTATTCCGACTTCGGACACGGCACCATGACGGCCGGTCTTGTGCACCTGGTCGCGCCGCAGGCAAAGATCATGCCGCTGAAGGTCTTCACCGCCGGCGGATCGGCCTACGAGTCCGACATTCTGCGCGCGATCTACTACGCGGTCGGTAACGGAGCCCAAGTGATGAGCATGAGCTGGAATCTCTCCAGCTACTCGAACGAGCTCGCGAAGGCGATCCAATATTCCAACAGCAAGGGCGTAGTCTCGGTGGCCTCGGCCGGCAATGACGGCCAGATGACCGCCGTTTACCCCGGCGCGCTGCCGGGCGTGATCGACGTCGCCTCCACATCCCTCAACGACACGCAGTCCAGCTTCACCAATTACGGTGCGCCGCCAGTCTGGATGGCGGCTCCCGGAGAAGGGATTGTCACGACTTATCCGTGGGGAACTTACGCTGCGGGCTGGGGAACTTCGTTCAGCACGCCGCTTGTTGCAGGCACCGCGGCCCTCATGATGGGCAAAAACAGCAACTGCCCGAGTTGGAGCGTTCCGGGTGGCTTGGCAAATGCCGACTACATCGGAGACCTCGACCTGGGCTTCGGACGCCTCGACACCTATCAGGCGATGCAAGCCTGCAATTTGTTCTAGCCGGTAATTAGGAGTAGAGGTAACGCGCAAACCACGAGATGGCGGGCATCGACAATCCGCTGCTGGAAGGTCCGGCCCTGCTGTTGCGGGTCAAGGAACTGGAAGAGCAGCACCTCGCTTTCCGCAACTCGCTGGTTTGCGCGTTTAACCAACTGCTCGACCTGAAGGACATCAGCACGGGAGTTCACAGCACCCGACTCGCCGAATGGGCGCTTCGTGTGTCTCGCAAGATGAATATTCCGGAGGACAGATCGTACCAGGTCGAGGTCGCCGCGCTTTTGCACGACATCGGCAAGATCGGCGTGCCCGATTCGATCTTGAAAAAGAACGGGCCGCTCACGGCAGACGAGCGCGCGCTCATCAACCGCCATCCCGAATACAGCTGGTCGATCCTGCGACTCTTTCCCGGTCTCGAAGAAGCGAGCCTCTATGCGCTGCATCATCACGAAGCCATGAACGGGAAGGGCTATCCCGCGGGATTGAAGGGAACTGACATTCCGCTGGTCTCGCGAATCATATGCGTCATCGACGCTTATGACGCGATGGTCTCGAACCGCTGCTACCGGGCCGGCCTTCCACATGAAGAGGCAGTTCGCCGCCTGGTAAAAGATAGCGGAACGCAATTCGATTCCGATGTCGTGCAAGCCTTTATTCCGATTGCAGAACTGGAAAGCGCGGACGTCTTTGCGGCCGCGGGCACGAGTGCGACCGCAGCCCTGTAACAAATCCAATCACGCTTCTACCGTCCGCGAGATCGGCTTTTCCTGCAAGAGACGTAGCAGCGGAAGGGGATTGGCAGAATAAGTTCGAGCGCGTGGAGAGCCGCGAATTACATTTCAGTCTCGTGCAACTGCGATCGCTGGAAGACTTGCATTCCGCAGAAGGTCGTTCAGAGCGGGCAGGGTTGTTTGTTTGAACGCCGACCACTCGCGAATGCGGGCTTTGACCTGTTCGCTGGATTCCTTATAAACCGCGAGGGCGCCCTCGGGCGTCGCGCGATCACCGCCTTCGACTACTCGAAGCGCGGACGCAAGGTTGCGATAGCCTTCCTGTAGCCCAAGGTCGTGTTCCGAACCGACCTCGTTCCTCACAACGATCCTGCTCAGAACAGACTGGGCGTCGGCCAGAGCAGACCTGAGATCCCCGCTCTGCGATACGGTTTTCTGAATCCCAGCGAGCTGCTTCTGGACTGACTTGATCTCGCCTAATGTTTGAAACCCGACTATCGCTTCGCCGTAAATCCGCTGCGAGAGTTCGAATTGCTTTTCCAGAACCTCCGAAGCTGCAGGCGAACGGGGATCCATGACGACTTGCAACGATTGGGTTCTGGTTTGGCCATCGGCAGAAAGGCGCACCTGATATTTTCCGGGTATTATCTTGGGCGGACTGGGTGGCCGGGAAAAGCCTCCTTCGTCGGACATCTCTCCGTCGGAGGCGCCCGAAACCAGATTCCACACAAAACGGTGCATGCCGGGTGTGGTACCCAGAAGTTCCGGCTTAGGGAACCAGCGGTCGGCAATGGCAACTCGTCCGTGCTCCGGAGGACGATCCGCTGACGAGAACCGCCGGACAAGATTCTGCCGCGCGTCAAAAATCTCCAGCTTCACATCTTTCGCGGATGAATCGAGTACATAGTCAATGATTGCTCCACTCGGCGGATTCTCCGCGGTTGGTTCCTCGGGCGGAAGCGGCGTGCCCGAAAATGAGTCGTTGTCGATCCGGATGGCGGGTGCTGGCTGGTAAAGCCATGCGCCCTGCGCTTTCGCAGCTTCGCGTATCTGCCGCAGAGGCGTGATGTCATCGAGAATCCAGAACGAGCGTCCGTGAGTCGCGATCACCAGGTCATCGTCGTGAATAGTCAGATCGCGAACCGAACAGACCGGCAGATTCAGTTGCAAGGGCTGCCAGTGGTCGCCATCGTCGAAAGACACGTAGACGCCAAGCTCGGTTCCGGCGAAGAGCAACCCCTTCGTCTGCCGGTCTTCGCGAACGGTGCGCAAGAAATGTGACGCCGCAATCCCCTGCGTTATCAGTTGCCAGGTTGCGCCGTAGTCACGAGTGCGATAGATGTAAGGCTTCTGATCGTCCAGCCGGCTCCGGCTAACTGCGGCGTAAGCGACCGCGGGATCGAAGTGTGAGGCCTCGATCAGTGAAAGCGCGCTCCAGGCGCTGAGTCCCGGCGGGGTTACGTCCTTCCAGGTTTTCCCGCCGTCGCGCGTCACGTGAATTAATCCGGTGTCACTGCCAGCCCAAATCACTTTGCTACTCAGAGGCGACGGTGCGATGCTGGAGACGACTCCATACCCTTGCCGCTTGGCATCGTCGATGGCGGGCGACCCCTGCGCTTGGGCCTGCGTATTCTTTGAGTCCGAAGCCGCGCCTGTCAAGTCGCCGCTAATCGTCTCCCAGTGCAGGCCGCCATCGACCGTCTTCATCACATACTGCGTCCCGAAATACAGCGCATGAGAATCGGCCGCCGATGACACCAGCACGGGAGCCCAAGGCGCTCGGTACTTCCGCCGGTTAATATCGGATTCGAAAGTTTGCACCGGCCAGGGAGTCACATCCTGGCTGAAGTTAGTCCGCCGGTTGTGCCGAGAAACCGAGCCATAGGCCCCGCTCAGATAAATAATGTTCGGGTCGCCTGGATCGACGACCATGTATCCGCTCTCGCTCTCGCCAGAGGGAAACCAATCGCGCGGAGTGATCTGGCGGTGATCGGTGCGGCTGAGGACGGCGGCGCTTCCGCTGTCCTGTTGCGGACCATAAACGACGTATGGAAATTGATTATCAGTCGTCACATGGTAGATCTGCGCGGTGGGCTGGTTGTACCACGAGCTCCACGTCTGGCCGCGATCCAGGCTGATCGACGTCCCCTGATCGGTTCCAAGCACCATGCTCGAAGGATTCTTCGGATCGATCCATAGCTGGTGGTAGTCGTCTCCGCCGGGCGCGCCGCGCACAATCGAAATTGTCTTGCCGCCATCTTCCGAACGGTAGAGCGCAATATTTGGCATGTAGATCACGTCAGGATTTTGCGGGTCGATCGCGATGCGCATGAAATACCACGCGCGGCTGGTTAGCCTTGAGTCATTGTTCGCGAGAGCCCAGTTCTCGCCGCCGTCGTCGGACCGATAGAGCCCGGCCTTCTTGGATGGCGGCGTCTGCATTGAAACTTGAATCGGCGCTTGAATGAGCGCATACACGCGCCGGCCGTCGGTTGCGACATCAACTCCAGCACGTCCCCAGTCGCCGCCGGGCAAGCCATTGCCATGGAGTCGCGCCCAGGTTTTACCCGCATCTTGCGAGCGATAAAGACCACCTCCCGGTCCATCGATCGGACCGTACGTACTCCACGGAGGCCGGTGCGCGTGCCATGTGGTCGCAAACAGCAGATTGGGATTCGAAGAACAGATTGCGAGATCCGCGACGCCGATCTCGGGACCTGCGTCTAGCACCTTCGTCCAACGCGTTCCCCCATCCACGGATTTGTAGACTCCGCGCTCGGCATTCGGACCATACGCGTGGCCGAGAGCGCCAACATACACTACGTTTGAGTCACGCTGATCGACCACAATCCGACTGATCTGTCGCGTGTCGTCTAGTCCCATGTGTGCCCACGTTCGCCCTCCGTCTTCGGATTTGTAAACACCGTTTCCTGAAGACATATTGGAACGAATATCGGATTCGCCCGTCCCGGCATAAATGACATTGGGATTGGAGGGAGCCACGGCTAGCGCGCCGATCGAGGCGATCGACTGCCCATCGAACATCGGGTGCCAGACCACGCCTGCATCCGAAGTCTTCCAGATGCCGCCGCCAACGCTCCCGAAATAATAGGTGGTGGAATCTCCCGGCACGCCCGCCACGGCGACGACTCTTCCGCCTCGGAAAGGCCCGATCAGCCGCCAATGCAGGCCATTAAACAGCTCCGGCGAAACAGACTGGGCAGTTGCTGCGACCGAGGCGACGAGGAGAAACAGAACTAAGGCGCGACCCCATGAATGCGTTCTCAAGTTTTTCACGCTGGCCGCCCTACCACACCCTACAGGCGTTTTCAGAGACCATCGGCTGCCCCGCCTTGCACCCAAAAGCCTTCTGGAAGGCCGACGAGTTCTGCACCGCCCCATTCACGCGCCAGCGTCCCGGAGAATGTGGATCGGTCAGCGCCCGCTTCCGCGCCTCCTGGTCGGTCACGTTCTGGCACCAGATCTGCCCGTAGGAAAGAAAGAACCGTTGCTGCGGCGAGTAGCCATCGATCTCTTTTACGGGCGTGTTCCCGATGATGTTCATCAGCGCCATATAGGCCAGCTTCAGGCCGCCGTTGTCGGCCGTATTTTCGCCCAGCGTCAACCGTCCATTCAGCTTGACCTCGCCTTTGTCGTCCTTCACGGTGACAAAACTCGAATATTCGTTCGCCGTGCATGAGACGCGTTCCTCAAATTGCTTGCCGTCCTCCGGCGTCCACCAATCTTTGAAATTTCCTTCAGCATCGAACTTTCGTCCCTGGTCATCGAACCCGTGCGTCAGTTCGTGCCCGATCACCACCCCGATTCCGCCATAGTTCACGGCGTCGTCCATCGTCTTCCCAAAGAATGGAGGCTGGAGAATCCCCGCGGGAAAGTTAATGTCGTTCATCGAAGGCCGGTAGTAAGCATTGACCGTGGGCGGAGTCATCCCCCAATCCTTGCGATCGGTCGGCTTGTCGATCTTGGCGTAGACCCGGTGCACCTCGAACGCCGCCGCGCGCTGGGCATTGCCGGCATAGTCGTCGCGCTTGATCACCACGCTGCTGTAATCGCGCCAGGCGTCGGGATAGCCGATGTTGTTGACGATCGCATCGAGTTTCTCGTACGCCTTCTTCTTCGTCGTGTCTGACATCCAGGTCAGCTCTCCGATGTCCTCGCGCATGGCGTTCTCAATGCCCTTGACCATCTTCAGCGTGCGCTCTTTGCCCTCTGCCCCGAAGGTGCGATCGACATAAAGTTTGCCGAGCGCCATGCCGAGGCCTTCGTCCGTCGACTTCACGCACTTTTTCCAGCGCGGTTCAATCTCCCGCTGCCCCGACATATATTTGCCATTAAATTGAAAATTTTCGTCGATAAAAGCCTTCGTCAGCTCGGGAGCGTAATCGTTGATCGTTTTCCAGCGCAGGTAGGTCTTCCAGTCGCCGAGCGGGACTTTATCGAGCTGCCCGTTCACTTGCTTGAAAAAATCCGGATTGCCGACATTCAGTGAAGTGAACTTGGGCGAGCCATTATCCGTGAAATAAAGCGTCAAGTCGAAATTCGGAGCCGTCTCGGCGATTTCTGCCGTCGTCATCTTATGGTCGCGGTTCTTAGGATCGCGCCGCGCCGTGCGGTCCATCGAAGCCTGCGCCAGCCCGGTCTCGACCGCCAGCACCGTCTTGGCCTCGGCCGCCGCCGCTTCCGGTTTGTCGCCGGCCAGCTCAAACATCTTCTGCACGTGCTCTACGTACTTCTGCCGCGTCTCCACCGACTTCGGATCATCCTTGATGTAGTAGTCGCGGTCCGGCAGCGTAATGCCTCCCTGATCGAGAAACGCGATGGTCTCGGCCGAATCGTGCAGGTCCGCTCCGGCATAAAACGAGAAGAGCGCCGGCGTGCCATGGCCATGCATATAGGCAATCTGCCGAATCAGATCTGTATTGGTCTTAACACCGTTGATTCTTTTCAGCTCCAGCATCAGCGGAGCGATGCCCTTTTTCTCGATCTCGCTCTCATCCATGCACGAGGCGTAGTAGTCCCCCACCATGGCCTCGATCTCCGAATGTTTCCCCGGGCCTTCTGCCTCTCCGAGTATGTCCCGCAAAATATAAAGATTGCGGTCGGCCAGTTGGTCGAATCGCCCCCAGCGGGCCTTGTCGGGAGGAATGGGATTATTCTTTCTCCAGGTGCCGCAAGCATATTGATAGAAGTCCACGCACGGATCGACGCTCTTATCGATGGCGTTAATGTCGAAAGTGGGTATTTCCTTGGGGACTTCCGAAGACGACTGAGCCTGAGCGAAAGAAGCCGCTGCCATCAGCAGCAGGCAAAAAAAACAGGAAGCGCGAGTCATACTGGACCTCGAAGTTGTGAAGTGTTCCCCCGCCATCGCCAGGCAGCGACGGCAAATAGGCAACCAGACACATTACTACAAACGGGATGTCGTTCGCCCGGGCGATGGGATCAATTCGCCCAGAATCAGCTATTTCCGGCCGATTTTTCGCGGAGTAGAAGCCGACCTCAACGTCCCATCACTCTCGTCACTTGTCCCGCTGCCCGGTTCGCGCTGCAATAAAGAGTGGGCAGACAAGCCTGGGAGCATCTATGCGCGCATTCGGCTTTCTCGGTACGGTAATTACGCTGGCCATCGGAATGTACCTTTATTCGATGCAGATCAAGACCATCCAACCATCGGCCGCAACTGGCAATCGGGAAGACGCCACAACTATCGTCGGCGTAAAGAACGACCTCATCTCCATCGCCACCGCCGAGCGCGGATACCAAGCCAGCCAGGGCAAATACGCCTCGCTCGAGGAGTTGATCTCCGGCAACTACCTCACCATCAAAAGCGAGCGACCTCCCTATGTCTACAACATCGAAATGTCGGGCAACAGCTTCCGGGCCACGGCCACCCGCACGACCAAAGGATCTCCCGCGCAACTCTGGGTCGGCGATGACATGCAGGTGCAAGCCTCGGACTGAGCCGATTTCTAAAATGTTTTCGTCGAATCCAGCAAAATCGTAACCGGACCTTCGTTCACGAGTTCGACCTGCATCGTCTCCTGAAAGCGCCCAGTCTCGCAGCGCAAGCCAGCGGCGCGAATCTTCTCCACAAAATATTCGTAAAGCTCCCGCGCCACCTGAGGGGCCGCCGCGCCGTCGAACGACGGCCTCTTCCCCCGGCGAACATCGCCATATAGCGTGAATTGCGAGACGACTAGCATCGCTCCCGCAATCTCAGCGACCGCCAGATTCATCTTCCCGTCCGCGGCCTCAAAAATGCGCAAGCCGACGATCTTCTCCGCGAGATAATCGGCATCCACGCGAGTATCACCAGCGCCGACTCCGAGCAGAACCAGCAGCCCGCGCCCGATTTCGCCCACGACTTCGCCATTGACCGCGACCTTTGCGCGGCTCACGCGCTGCACCACCGCGCGCATCAGCGGCTCGCCTCGCCCACCAACGATTCGTGCGCCAGAATCGCCTGCCAGCGCCCATCGCGATAGGTGAAAACGTCGGTGAATCGCACCCGCGCCCTGACGTTGCCGCTCGGGTCCACCACTTCGTTCAGCCCGCGCACGTATCCAAAATTTCCTTCGACGTGCGCGCGCATGTCGACCAGGTGGTTCGATCCCGGCTTCCGCTGCGGGATATGATCGAGCAACTGGCTGCGCGTGTGCAGCGAGCCATCCACATCGGCTTCCTCGAATTCATCGGCCAGCATGCAGGCAACGGTGCCGGCGTCATGTTGGGCGAGTGCGACTGCCCAGGTCTTTTCGAGTTCCACGAGCGCAGCCTCGGTCTTTGCCTGATTCTTCGGACATTCCGCCACGCACGCCAGCGCCATCAGGAAAATTGCGGCCACCATTGCTATCGTTTTCATGTTCAGATCGTCCCACGCATGTGGCAAACGGGCAAGTGGCACGTCCCGCGCATTGACCCGGACTGCGCGCGCATCTACAATCCAAATTCTTCGGGAATACCCCTCTGAGGTTTCAACGCATGTACCGACTAGCAAGGCTCGTGTCGACGCTACTCTGCGTCGCAACCGCAATTTCTCTCGCGGTCGCGCAATCCGCGCCGCACCACGACGTCGTCATCAAGAACGCCACCGTGATGACCGTGACGCACGGCAACATCACAAACGGCTCGGTCTACATAAAGGACGGCAAGATCGCCGCGGTCGGCGAAAACGTCAACGCCCCCGGCAGCGCCACGGTCATCGACGCCCAAGGCAAATACCTGACGCCCGGCATCGTCGATTCCCACTCGCACATCGCGCTCGACGACGACGTTAACGAAGCGACCAGCCCCGTCACGCCGCACATGATGATGAAAGATGCTTTCGACTATCAGGACAAGGCGATCTATCGCGCGCTAGCGGGCGGCGTGACCACGAGCCTGCTGCTGCACGGCTCGGCCAACATGATCGGCGGGCAGGCCATCGTCATCAAGCACAAGTACGGCGCTGCGCGCGACGAGATGCTTTTCCCCAACGCGCCGGGCTCCATCAAGTTCGCCAGCGGAGAAAATCCGAAGCGCGTCTACGGCGGTCGCGATCAACTGCCTTCCACCCGCATGGGCAACTTTGCAGTCCAGCGCGAAGCGCTCGGTTCAGGCGCAGGACTACATGCGCGAGTGGGATGCCTACAACGACAAGGTAAAGCGCGGCGACAAAGACGCCACCCCGCCCAAGCACGATCTGAAGCTCGAAGCGCTTGCCGACGTCCTGCGCGGCAAGCTGATGGTGCAGATCCACTGCTATCGCGCCGACGAAATGCTGACCGAGATGGCGATGGCGAAAGAGTTCGGCTACAACCTTCGCGCCTTCCATCACGCGCTCGAAGCCTACAAAGTGGCCGACCAACTAGCCGCCAATAATATTGGCATTGCCACCTTCGCCGACTGGTGGGGCTTCAAGCAGGAGGCGTGGGACGCGATCCCGTGGAACGCAGTGATTGCAATGCGCAAAGGAGTGCGTGTAGCGATCAAGAGCGACTCCGAAGACTACACTCGCCGCCTGAATCAGGAAGCCGCGAAGACAATGCGCTACGGCGGCGCCACCGAAGAAGAGGCCCTGAAGATGATCACGCTGAATCCCGCGTGGATCGTGGGCGTGGACGATCGCGTGGGCTCGATCGACGTAGGCAAAGACGCCGATCTCGTCATCTGGGACGGCTATCCGCTGTCCAGCACGGGCGTGCCCGAAAAAGTTCTGATTGACGGCGATGTCTACTTCGACCGCGCGCTACCGGGACTCGGAACGACGCACTACAAGGAGGGAGAATGAAGCAGCCGTCAGCTCTCAGTTCTCAGCCGTCAGCGATTCGTCTTGTGTGGCGCGGACACTCCTGTCCGCGGCTTTTGAAGTTGGTTTTGCTCTTGAACTTCGTCGCCTTCGCCGCGATGCCAGTCTTCGCCCAAGACAAGCCAGTCGTCCTCAAAGGTGGCAAGCTTCTGACCATCACCCACGGCACGATCGAAAACGGAGTGCTGATCATGCAGGGTGGGAAGATCACTGCAGTCGGTGCGGCCAGTTCAGTCTCCATCCCGGGCGACGCGCAGGTCATCGATGCCACCGGCATGACCATCTATCCCGGCCTGATCGATTCCGAAACCCAGCTCGGTCTGACGGAAATTTCCGCCGAAGCCATGACCAACGACCTGGTCGAGATGAGCGACGAAATCATGCCCCACATGCACACCTATGACGCCTTTCACGCCGAGTCCGCGCTGATTCCGGTGGCGCGCCTGAACGGAATCACCAACGCCATTGTCGCTCCGGAAAGTCCGGACACGATGCCCGGACAGGATTCTTTCATTCAACTGGCCGGCCGCGACTCCACTGAAATGCTGCTGATTCGCGACAACGCGATGCCGCTTGAACTTCACCGGCGACGAGCGCCGCAACAAAGGCGGATTCGACAAGCGCAAATTTCCCTCGACCCGCATGGGGCTGGTCGCGCAACTGCGACAGGCCTTTCTGGATGCCCACGACTACAAGGCGAAGTGGGCGGAATACGAACGCAAGAAATCCGATTCGCCGTCCCGCGACAATAAAGCAAAGCGAGTAGAAAGAAAAGCAGTCCGCCTGCCCCGAAGCGCGATCTAAAGCTGGAAGCGCTGCTGCCGTATCTCGACGGCAAGAAGACGATCGTGCTCGCGGCCGAAAATCCGAGCGATCTCGAAACCGCCGTCACTTTGGCAAACGAATTCAAGCTGAAGTTCGTGCTGAATCACATCAGCCACTCGCAACCCGTGCTCGATTACGTGGCCAGTCTCAAAGTGCCAGTGATTGTCGGCCCCATCTACGAGGCTCCGAAAGATGACGAGCGCTACGACACTGTCTACAGCCTGCCCGCGCAGCTCTACAAACGCGGAGTGAAGATCGCCTTCGCGTCCTACTCGGCGCACAACGTGCGCAACCTGCCCGACGCGGCCGGATACGCGACCGCCTTCGGACTGCCGTACGACGAAGCGCTGAAGGCAATCACCATCAACCCCGCCGAGATCTGGGGCGTGGCCGACAAGCTGGGCTCGCTCGACGTCGGGAAAACTGCAAACGTCGTGGTCGCTAACGGCGATCCGCTGGACATGAAAACCGATGTAAAACAGGTCTTCATCGAAGGAAAGGCAATTCCGATGACCAGCCGTCAGACGCGCCTGAGAGACGAGTACTCGAAATAATAAAGTTCTCAGTTCCCGGTTCCCAGTTCTCAGTTTCTTGGTTTTTACTGAGGACTGACAGCTGGGAGCTGAGAACTGATTCGTCGGCTTTGCATACTTTCCCAATCCCTTTTAAACTAATGGTTTCAATTTCATCATCTAATGTCGTAACCAGAACGCAGTCGTAAAACGCCGGCCCGCATCAAGCCGCGCGACCCCAGACTCAGAAACGAGGAAAACATGGCAGCAGTTGACGAAAAAGTGAAGCAGATCATCGTAGAGCAGTTGGGTGTAGACGAGGGCGAAGTTACGCCCAGCGCATCGTTCGTAGACGACCTCGGCGCCGATTCGCTCGACACCGTCGAACTCGTGATGGCCTTCGAAGAGGCCTTCGACATCGAGATTCCCGACGAAGACGCCGAGAAGATTCGCACCGTCAACGACGCCGTCGACTACATCGGCAAGCACGCCAAGGCAGGCAAGTAATTTGGAGAGCATCGCGAGTAATCGGCGACGACGGGTCGTCATCACCGGCATCGGCCTGCTCTGCTCCGTCGGCAACACCACCGCCGAAGTCTGGCAAGCTCTGATCGGCGGGCAAGAGCGGCGTCGACCGAATCACCGCCTTCGATAGCTCCGCATTTGCTTGCCAGATCGCCGCCGAGGTCCACAACTTCGATCCTCTCCAGTTCATCGAGAAAAAAGAAGTCAAGAAGATGGGCCGCTTCATCCACTTCGCGATCGCCGCGGCGGACGAGGCGATGAAGATGTCGGGGCTCAAAGTCACGCCCGAAAATGCCGAGCGCGTCGGCGTTCACATCGGCTCCGGCATCGGCGGATTCGACGTGATCGAGCGCGAGCACACAGCGCTTCTCGAAGGCGGCCCGCGCAAGATTTCGCCGTTCTTCATTCCCGCCGCCATCGTCAACCTGGCCGCCGGCCAGGTGTCGATGATGTTCGGGGCCAAGGGTCCGAACGAAGCGACGGCCACGGCCTGCACCACCAGCGCGCACTCCATCGGCGATTCCTTCCGCATCATTCAGCACGGCGATGCTGACGTAATGATTGCCGGCGGCGCCGAAGCCGCCATCACTCCCATGGGCGTCGGCGGATTCGCCGCCATGCGCGCGCTCTCGACGCGCAACGACGACCCGGCCCGCGCCAGCCGTCCCTGGGACAAAGATCGCGACGGCTTCGTAATGGGCGAAGGCGCTGGCATTCTGATCCTTGAAGAACTGGAACACGCTCGCCGCCGTGGTGCGCCGATCCTCGCCGAAATTGTCGGCTATGGCATGTCCGCCGATGCCTATCACATGACGCAGCCTGCGCCCGAGCACGAAGGCGGCTATCGCGTAATGCGCAACGCGCTCCGCGATGCCAGGCTGGAGCCGGAAGCAATCGGGTACCTGAACGCGCACGGCACTTCGACACCGATTGGCGACACGCTCGAAGCGCATGCCATCCGAAATTTATTTGGGAAAAAAGTTCCGGTCAGTTCGACCAAATCGATGACCGGCCACTTGCTCGGCGGCGCCGGCGGCTTAGAGGCAGGCGTAACCGTGCTGGCCCTGCGCGATCAGATTCTTCCACCGACCATCAACCTGGAGAATCAGGACCCCGAAACCGACAACATGGATTTCGTCCCGAATCAAGCCCGCAAAGCGACCTTCGAATACGCCATGTCCAACTCCTTCGGCTTCGGAGGAACCAATGGAGCGCTGCTGTTTAAGCGTTGGAGCGAATAAGGAAATTGCAGAGGTCAGATTTCAGATTGCAGAAGTAAAAACCTCACAGCCTTCCCGTGAGCGGCGTCACAACCATCCCCAAAAATCTAGGCCTAAGATCATTAGGGGATTCCGAAAAATGAAGAAGGACTCGGACGGGCTGAAGTTGCGTACGAAAGAATTTGCGCTCAGGATTATTAGACTATATCGTTCTCTCCCACGAACCGACGACGCCCGAGTCCTGGGTAAGCAGCTTCTTCGTTCCGGTATCTCGATTGGCGCAAACTATTGTGCAGCCTGCCGGGCAAGATCTCGCCCCGAGTTCATAGCGAAACTAGGAATTGTACTGGAAGAGGCTGACGAGACGACGTTCTGGTTAGACCTGCTTCAGGAAGCGAGTATTTTCCCGGCAGAGAAATTGCGTCCCTTGACGCACGAAGCGAACGAACTAGTCTCAATCTTCGTCAGTTCCATTCGTACGGCAAAAGGTATTACTTCTGCAATCTGACCTCTGACCTCTGCAATCTCTTTACTTCATCGCGTCGATCATCACGTAAAGCTGCGACGTGTCCTTGACCTCGACGAAAGGTTTGTCGGGATGCCGGCTGCTGACGATCCAAATGGTCGGCGTGTGGTCGATGTGCAGACTATTTCCAAGTTCCTTGTCGGCATTCACCAAAGCAATCAGCTTCGGATCCTTATCGACCGCGAACGGCAGGCTGAGCTTGTGTTCGGAAGCAAACTTCTCGGCGAATGCCTGCAAAGCACGCGGGCCGACGATCTCGCTCTGATGCTCAAACACCGCGAGCCGGAATTCATTCCCCAGCTCTTTCGAATGGGTGTCAAAATATCGCGCGATCACCGCCGCGCTGAACGACCAGTTGTGCATCGGCAGCGGAAAATCATGCTGCACCAGCGGAATCTTATAGGTCCGCGACGCCTGGTCGAGCAACGGCGCCACCCGCCCGCACTGAGGACATTGCAGATCTTCAAACACGACCAGCGCGGTGGGCGCGCCCTTGGGGGGTCGCAGCGCCTCGGGCACATCGTCGGCCGAAACCGGCGTCAGGACGGGCAAGCAAAGCGACAAGGCAAAAGCGAACGCAATCAGCAAAGCTGAGCGCAGTAAACGTAGTTGAATTTTCATAATTCGATCTGGATGCACATCCAATATTGATTTCTATGTTAGCGAATTCCGTCAATTCACGCACGTCGGAAAGCAGTCCCGTGACGGGAGCTTGTGGGCCTTCGTTGTGCACAAGGAAAGCGAGCCGAGGCCAGTGCCTAGTCGTCTTGCGGGGATTTTGGGCGCTAACGCGTGTTTACGCCAGCTTGCTTTGCCGGTCCTGTGCGCAGGGGCCTTAAGTCAAACCGTCCTCAGAACTCACATTCCGTCACTAGCTTCAAAAGCCGAAGAAGCGTCTCGCGTTCCTCCGAGGTCATTTGCCGCCGGACACTCTCATCGGCGGCCTCCCGAGCTGCGATTAGCCGTTCCCGATACTTCCTTCCTTTGGCCGTCAGCTGGACTCGAATTGCTCTGCCCGATTTTGCCCTGTGCTCCGATACGAGTCGCTCCCGCGCCAGTGACTTGATAGCCCGGTGCACGACGGTCCGGTCGAAACCGAGGAGCGTGGCGATCTGATTCTGATTCAGCGCCGTTCCTCCGCGCAATGTCGATAGGATATAGCCGCGCGTCGCCGAGCACTGGGTTTTTCGCTCCAGTCTCTTTCCCACCGAGAAATATGCGGCCGCGATATGGGCGAGTACCGAGTCTTTCAGAATGTCATCGGGAATCTCTTTCCTGGGGAGGATGTTCATAGGACGGCCACCGTTGCCTCGAGAGGTCTTCGCCACTGCGGTGGCTCGTTGTGGGCAGGGGATTTCTTCCCGATCGCAATCACCATCACAATTTCGTGGCGCCGGCCGGACAACCCCAGATATTGAGAAAGCCTGCGCCGATCAAAGCCTTCCATCGGACAAGTGTTCATGCCCAGCGCTTCGGCGGCGATCATCAGATTCTGGCAAGCGAGCGATGTACTCTTCGTCGCCCATTTGAACAAGTCCTGCCGGGACAGCGGCGGCATCCCGATCACCATGCGCAGATTTAGCAGCCGGAACAAGGCCCGTTTGATGGCGGCAAACATTCCGAATGGCCCAGGCATGAACAGGATCCGGCCGATCTTTGCGTTCCGCTCGTAGTCGCGAATTTTTTCTTCGGTGAAGTTGCTCCTGCGCATCCATTCCAACTGGCCCTGCGCCGTGGCCGACAGCGCTCCGAGGTCTGCAACCGCCACGACCAGCGCGGAGGCGGTTTCCGCGGGCTTCTGTCCGAGGCACAGCTTCGCCACCTCCGCCTTCTTGGCCGCGGACCCCACCCAATAAAACTTGTAAGGCTGGCTGTTAAAGCTTGAAGGGGCATGGCGGGCCGCGTCGAGAATTTGCTCGCGCAGCCCCTCGGAAATTTCTACGGGTTCAAAGACCTTAACCGCTCGCCTTTGGAAGATCGCATCCAGGGTCTCTTTCATGGCTGATCACCTCTCTGTTGTCATTACAACATAACTATGTTGTCATTGCAACATCGAAGGGGCGAACCCATAAGAATCTGGTGAGTGGTGCTGGTTTCAAAAACCATCGCTGCAAGATCGTGCGAATTTGTCGTTCCCTAAAACAGAAGCGAGGCGAACTAGCTGATTTGTGAAGCGCCTGAATGGCCTCAATGACAGTATCGCGCTATTAATTACTGCAAGCGCTCTTCTATTTGCGCTCGGCCTGTGGTTCCACTTTTCGACCCAACCGCCCGACGAAGCCGCCACGATCGATAACTTCTACCGCCATCGTGCGGAGTATGAAGAACTGCGCGGAATGCTCTTCGCGGACAGTGACCTCCTAACCCGCATTATTCGTGAATGGGAAGAGATCTAAAGACAAAAGAAGCCTCCTCTGTTACAAACATGTTGACTAGACAATGTTTGAGCAACAAAAAAGGCTTCCTTAATGTCAGACGATAGCACAACACAGTGTTTGTTGTTCCCAGGATTTTTTCGCAAGCCAATCGTTGCCCAGTTTGATCAGCGCGAGGGCAGTTCCGACGGTGGAGCTCTGCTGCTGAAGGGCGCGGATCGGCACTATGGGTTGGTGGCTGGACTGAGTTCCTGCCTTCGAGATGATCGGCAAGCGGGCAAGGTCGATCATTCGTTGCGCGAGTTGGTGGCGCAGCGAGTGTTTTCGATCTCCTGCGGCTACCCGGACGCCAACGACTCGGCCCGCCTGTCCGAGGATCCGATTCACAAACTGCTTCTGGATCGCGATCCGATCGAGGGTCGCGCTCTGGCTTCGCAGCCGACGTTGTCGCGTTTCGAGAACGGAGTTGGGGTCAAGGAACTCTATCGTTCGAGCGAGTTCCTGGCGGAGAGTGTGATCCGGCGTCACGGCAAGCGGCTGCGCCATTGTGCTTATCGCGTCACCATCGATCTGGATCCGACCGACGATCCCACGCACGGCGCGCAGCAGTTGTCGTTTTTCAACGGACATTACGACACCTGGTGCTACTTGCCGATGATGGGTTTTGTCAGCTTCAACGACGAAGCCGAACAGTATCTCTGTGCCGCGGTGTTACGGCCTGGCAACGTGGGAGCAGCGGTGGGCGCGGTCGCCATGCTGCGGCGTTTGCTGAGGATGATTCGTCACCATCTTCCTGGAGTACAGATTCGGGTACGCCTGGATGGCGGGTTCGCGCATCCCGCCCTGCTCCAGTTTTTGGACGCCCAGCCGAAACTGGAATATGTGGTGGCGATGGCCAAAAATACTTTGTTGAAGCGCGTGGTCGAAAGCGGAATGCGGCGAGCGCGCCAGCTCTCGCGGCGCAGCGGAAAAACCGAACATATTTACGGGGAAGTCCGCTACAAGGCCGGGAAGTGGCCTCGTATGCGCCGCGTCATCATCAAAGCCGAGGTCGTCCACGCTGCCGATAAGGACCCCAAAGACAATCCCCGCTTTGTCATCACCAACATGAAACAGAGTCCGCAATGGATTTACGAACGGGTCTACTGCCAGCGCGGTGACATCGAGAATCGTATAAAAGAATTGCACGACCTCGAGATCGACCGCACCAGTTGCACCAGCTTCTGGGCCAACCAGTTTCGCGTCCTGCTCACCGCCGCGGCGTACGTCCTGATGCAGGAGTTGCGCTTGCAGGCTGCCGGTACCGCTTGTGCCCGCGCTCAAGTTTGCATGTTGCGCGAACGACTGCTGAAGCTAGGCGCTCGGGTCTTGGTCTCGGTACGACGCGTCGTCGTCCATCTGCCCGCTTCCTTCCCGTTTCTACCCGCCTTCCGTCGTGTAGCTCTGGCGCTTGGCGCGGCAACCGGCTAAATCCCTCCTCCGGTCTACCCACTTAACCTATTCACCGACGACGGTCACGGCGCCCCCGTCTCTCCATCCGGCAATTAGAACATCCCGATCTTGCACCTCTTCGATTCCTCTGCTCCTTTGCTCTACCAGCCCCAACGATCGGGATTTACAACCCACTTCAACCCAGTGACTGGGCGCTCGCGATGTCTTCACGAATAATGCGGGCTAACTGTCGCAGACTGGGGCGTTCAAACGTCGGATTCCTGGCCTCAACGAGTTCCGCCTCAAGGGAAAGTTCCTCCTGATCGCTTTCAAAGGTACTTGTTGCTGCTCAGGGAAATTGGCGCCAAAGTAGCATTTCGTACTGACGAGACCCGCCCTGAGATCGGTGTGAATGTTTGGGCTGCAGGCTGGGCGGGCGACACACGTCATGTCAATGTCTGCTGGCGCGAAGACGAACCGGCCAATCAGGTGGCGAGTTTGGATGAGTTCTATCGCACGCCAATGCCGAGAAAGTCTGTATATCGTCACATCGAAGGAAATTGGTACGTATGGGCGGACCGGTAGTCAGTTGACGAAAAATCCCCATTTCGCTCATCGACCTGAAAAAAGGCCAATGGAAAGCGCACGCGTGCGCTAACGCCTGTGTCTGTTGAAAAAGTCCCACAGTTGATGCTTGCGGCGATGCAACGAATCGAGTTATAAGCAGGCCAGAGTTTGGCGATGCTGCTATTTATCCCCATGTTCGGAGGCCTGCTGCTTATGATGGGACAACACTCCCGCTCGGAGGCACTGTTTTACTATTTCCGGCTCGAAGATCAGATTCCTGAAAATCATTTGCTCCGCCTGATCGATCGTTATGTCAGCTTCGAATTCGTGCGCGCGAAGTTATTCGACGGTGAAGCGCTGTCGCGACTGCCCGCAAAAGATCCACTGCACGCGAGGCAAGTATCGGACTCTTGCCATCCACACCTGCGAGCCAGCGCGGCAGCGTGCTTACGCCCTGGCCAAGACACCAGCGTTTGCGATCTCGCAGCGCGCTCGTCGGAAGGTGGAAGCACTCTTCGCAGAACTGAAGAATTACATCGGACTACGCCGGCTAAGATTGCGCAGGATGCGCTTCGTACGTGAGCAGTTCTACCTGGCGGCAGCGGCGCAGAACCTGCAACGGCTAGTGCGGTTCCTCAGCAATAAGGCCACACCCGAACTGGCCACCGTCTAACCACGGGATCCAGTAAGTCCCAAAAAGCAACCTTCCTGAAATCAGGAGGAGAAAACCGGCTTGGCAAACCAGACTTTTTCAACAGACACGCCTGTCTTCGACAATCAATTAACAGTTTATGCTTCTCTTCCCGCCACGTTGAAGACTGTGGCTTCTCTTACAGGAGCATCTGTCACTCATCGCCAGGAGCGCGATGAGTGGGTGCCGGGGTTGTTTACTCGATCACTACCTGTTGTAGATGCTTGGTTTCGCTGGCGTATATCGCATCGCTTTCGTAGGTCGCACGGATGGTGTGCTTTCCTACCACAGTCAGGGAAGCAGTAGTCAGACTGGCCTTGCCGGCAACGAGAGGGACTTTTCCCAAGGTGGTTCGATCGGAAAGGTCCTCGAAGATCATCAGTTCGCCGTCGGGGATCTTGCCAAACCTTGTGGAAATGGTCGCAGTGAAGGTCACGGGCTCTGTCGCGTGGGACGGATTCAACGAGCTGGTGAGCTTCATTTGGGTGCGGATTGGGAAATGAGCAGCGTCCAGCAGGAGTGCTGGCGAGGTGCTGGGCGAATTGTAGAGGTCGCCGGAATAGACGGCGGAGATCACCTTATGGCCGTTTTCGTCAAACACAAATGGGAAGACGGCCACGCCATTCGACAGCGCCATGTTGCCCATCTTTTTGCTGTGGTTCCAGAAAGTGACGGCTCCGGTGACGGGTCCGCCCATGTCGTTGGTTACGGTGGCGGTGAAGTAAATGGTCTGGCCAACCGGCGCCGGGCTCTGGCTGGCAACCACGGTGGTGACTGTGGCATAGCGTGGTACACACGACTTGGGTGGATATGCCGTGAGCGAGAGCAGCAAGCCGGGAGACTGCGACTGGTACATGAAGGGTGATCCGGGCACCTCGGCCAGAGTGCCGTCGGTCGCGACGCGGAAGACCGAGAGTGCCGATCTGGTTCCCTCAGAACTTGCGACATAGAGCAGAGTCCCATCCTGACTGGTTGCCATTCCTGCCGGCGTAGACACATGACCTTTCATTGGAAAAGGTGAACCAGCCAGCAGAGAAAGTCTGCCGCTCGAATCTACGCTGAAAACCGTGACCGTGCTGCTCTCCTGATTGCTGACGAAGAGCGTCTTGTCATCGGGACTGAGCGTTACAACGTTGGAGCTAGCTCCTACCCCCGGCATAAATGGAGAGCCAGCGAGCGGGGATAAGCTCCCATCGGGGGCAATGTTGTACGCATCCACGGTAGTACTTATGGAGGCTTCGCCGCCATACAAAAAGCTGGTATAGCAGTCTATGTCAACCCCGGCAAGATTACCCGCTCCTCCTTCGGCAAATTTACCAAGCGAAGTCAAAGCGCCGCTTGAGGCAATACTGAACATCTCGACTGCCCCTACTTCAGGCTCAGCCACGGCCAAGAACTTGCCATTTGGTGTGACCTTTATCCCGTCTGGCCGGCTCTGCGTCGGGAAAGGAGAACCTGTGATAGGGGTCAGCCTTCCGTCGGCAGCGATGTTCAACACGGTAATACTGAAGGACCCTACGTCGCTGATAGCTGCCATCAACAGCCTGCCGTCAGGGGTTGCGGAAAGAGCGACCCCCCAGGTGATCCCGGTCCCTCCGGTGGAGAAAGGCGACCCAGGCACAGGCGACAAGGCGCCGGTGACAGGATCGATCGTGAACACGCTGACATCGTTCGACTCGGAATTGGACGCAAACAGGAAGTTACCTGCTGTCGTGATACGGTTCGAGGCGATGGAACCACCGCCCCAGCCGATGCCGCCGGTTGGGAATGGCGATCCGGCAACCGGCGTGAGAGTGCCGTTAGGGTGGACAGCGAAAGCCGAAACTGTGCTCGCAGAATCTCGTTGGTCGTCATTGGTATAGACGAAGTTGCCCTGTGCCCAAAGGCTGCTAGGCGATAGCACAGCGACTAGCGCCAAGAGAGCCCAAAATACGCGTCTAGGTTGATACCTCATGGCCGACTCCTTTCATGCTCATGGAGGCTAAGGAACATCAGGAAGGGGGAAATGAGAACGCCCATTGTCTCTCCAGCCCATGGAGGATTTCTACCACGAGGGTGAAACGAGATCGGTGAAGTTGGTCACGTCTCCATGTGCGCTCTTGTGCTTCGAGCACGTCGATAACTTGGGAGCGTACAGCATCCCGTCCGGAGACGTCGCTTGGCCTTCAAGGCCGGTTGGTGCCCCCGTTACCGCGAGATCACCGCTCCCGGCACCGCGTCCTCCACGCTGGCTTCGCGCAGGAACTTCGCTGCTTCTTCCGGCGGCGTTGGGTTGATGTAGAAGCCTGTGCCCCATTCGAAGCCTGCGGTCTTGGTTAGCTTCGGCATGAATTCTATGTGCCAGTGGTAGTGCTCGTTGGTCGGGTCTTGCGCGGGCGAGGAATGGACGACCAGGTTGTAGGGCGGGTTGTCTAGGACGCGGTCGGCTTTCATCAGCAGGAGCTTTAGCGCTTTGGCCAGGTTTTCGAACATGTGGGAGGAGGAATTTTCGAAGGCCGATTCGTGGCGCTTGGGGAGAATCCAGGTTTCGAAGGGGAAGCGCGGCGCGTAGGGGGCGAGGGTGATGAAGTCTTCGTTTTCGGCCACGATGCGCGTGCCGGTTTCCATCTCCTGGCGGATGGCGTCGCAGAAAACGCAGCGCTCTTTGTAGATGTAATACTGCTTGGCGCCTTGCAGCTCTTCGACCACGTAGATAGGCAGAATCGGGAGAGCGATCAGCTGCGAGTGGGAATGCTCGAGCGAGGCGCCGGCGGCTTCTCCGTGATTTTTGAAGAGCAGGATGTATTTGAAGCGGCGATCTTTTTTCAGGTCGAGAATGCGGTCGCGGAAGGCCCAGAGCACGTCTTCGATGCGCTTGGATGGGAGCTGCGCGAGGGTCATGTTGTGGTCGGGCGTTTCGATGATGACTTCGTGGGCGCCGATGCCGTTCATCTTGTCGAACATGCCTTCGGCTTGCTTGTTTAGGCTGCCTTCGATGCCGAGAGCGGGGAATTTGTTGGGGACTACGCGAACGGTCCAGCCGGGACTGTCTTTTTGCGGAGTGTTGCCGTTGGCGCTGGGACGGTAGGCGAGGATTTCGGGAGGCGTCTTACTCTCATTGCCGTAGCAGAAGGGGCAGAAGCCGCCTTTGATCTTGATGGACTCGCGCACGAAGTCGGTGGGGCGTTTGGCGCGATCGGTCGAAATGATGACCCATCGGCCTACGATGGGGTCTTTTCTTAATTCGGGCACTTGCTAAATCCTTTCAAGCACTAAATCGCTTCGACTACTAAATCGCTTCAGTAGCGTGCAAGTCCACGATTGTACGACAGGGAAAAGGCATTTTGAAACAGCTCGAAAGTGGGCTGGCTGAAACCGCGATCATAATATACCGCCAGCACTTCCCCGCGACACTCGATTCCAGTGGGCGAAGAGTGGACCGGCTGCGGACCACGTCCAGGCGATTCGGGCATGTGGCGCAGGAAGTCCCATGCGACTCGGCGAAGATCGTCTTCCTTGTCGCGGTCGACGGCGGCCTCGGCGGGCTGGATGGCGCGTGTGGTGCGGGTTTTCACCTCGATGAAGCAGAGGATGTCCTCGCCATCTTTGTCGCGAACCCAGCCTACTAGATCTAGTTCGCCGCGATGATTGGGCGGCCGGTAGTTGCGCGCGATGATGGTGTAGCCTTGGCTGCGCAGGTAGAAATAGGCTTCTTCTTCTCCGCGGCGGCCGGTTTTTAGGTGCTCGGGGGTTTGGTCGGGCGGGAGGAATTTTTCACTCAGCCAGTCAAGGGCGCGCAGAGTCGTCTCGGTGAAGCGGGCTGGAAGCATTGTTTAGCGTAGCGGGCTCGGGGTGTATCCACGGTGACGGTCGTCACGGCGAGATCGGTACATTCCGAGCAGGTTAGAGGTTAGAGGTCAGATTGCAGAGGTTAAACCCGTACGGCATCGCCGGCGTGGATTGTACCTTCGGAGAGAATCTGGGCGCGCAGGCCTCCGCGATGGAGCAGGCTTTTGATTACGTGCTTGCCGGTCAGCTTTTGCAGATGTTCGCAGGGTTCGCACAGACGAATGCCGCGGATGCGCACGTTGCCGATTGTGAATTCCTTGCCGACTAGATGGTTGAGGGCCACCCCTCGCGTGACGATGTTGCGGCGGGCGTCACCCGGCGCGAGTTCGATATCGTAGTCGCGGCGCAGGGCTTCAATGGCTTCGGCTTCGATCAGCGTTAGCTCGCGGTCGGGCTCAGGCTTGTAGAATGTGCCTAGCTTGAGGGCGTAGCGGTCGCCGTCGAGGCCGACGCCCGGGATTGCCAGCGCCGCGTCGATGGCGTTGGTTGCTCCGGTTGCGGTGGGGGCAGTGTAGATTGCTTCGACAATTCCGTTGGACATGGTGCGATCCTCCAGAGCGCGTGCAACGTTTCTTTCGCCCCCTCCGGGGCTCACTCATTGCCGGCTTCCTACCCACGGCTCGCGCCGTGGGCTGCAATCTTACGCCGCTTCGCGGCTCCAACTCGCTTTCGGCTGCGCGATTAGAGCTTTGCTTCGACCGCCGCGATCGACTCTTCCAGCACGTCGACAGCAACGTCGGCTTCGTCTCTGGTCACGATGAGAGCCGGCGCGATGCGAACTGTGCTTGGACCGCAGCCAAGGAAAAGAACTCCGCGCTCGAAGGCCGCCTCGACAATCCGATCGCGTTCGGCGTTGCCGTATTCACGCGTCTTCTGGTCTTTCACTATGTCGACGCCGATCATCAGGCCGCGGCCGCGAATGTCGCCGACAATTTTGTGCTTCTTTGGCCAGTCGGCCATGCGCTTCATCATGTGGTTGCCGACTTCCTGCGAATTGCGCAGCAGGCCTTCTCTTTCGATCACATCGAGCGTGGCCAGGGCGGCAGCGATGCAGACGGGGTTTCCGCCGAAGGTTGAGGCGTGCGAACCGGGCACCCAGTCCATGATCTCGGCTTTGGTCATGGTGATGCCGAGCGGCATGCCGGAGGCGATGCCCTTGGCCATGCAAACCATGTCGGGGTGAACACCAGTGTGCTCGACTGCAAACCACTTGCCGGTGCGGCCGATGCCGCTTTGCACTTCGTCGACTACCAGGAGAATTCCGTGCTTGTCGCAGATGCGGCGCAGTTCCTGCATGAAGACTGTTGGCGCGACTACATAGCCGCCTTCGCCCTGGATGGGCTCGACGAAAATCGCGGCGACTTCTTCGGGGGCGAGGACGGTTTTGAATAACTTTTCTTCGATGTAACGCGCGCAGCCGAGAGCAAATTGCTCGGCATCCTGGGGGCCGCCGACACAGCCGCGGTAGATGTCGGGATAGCGGACGTGCGTGACTCCGGGGACGAGCGGCGAGAAACGGCGCTTCTGCTGTGGCTTGGAGGCGGTCAGCGAGAGCGCGCCCATGGTGCGTCCGTGGAAAGCACCCAGGAACGCGATGATGTGCTGGCGCTTGGTGTGGTAGCGCGCCAGCTTCAACGCGCACTCGATGGCCTCGGCTCCGGAGTTGCCGTAGTAAATTTTGTGCGGACCGGGCATGGGCGCGATCTTCGACAGGCGCTCGGCGAGCGTGACCATGCTCTCGTAGTAGAAGTCGGTGCCCGACATGTGGATCAGTTCGGCGGCCTGCTTCTGGATGGCGGCGACTACTTCGGGATGGCAATGGCCGGTGGAGGTGACGGCGATGCCAGCGGAGAAGTCGAAGAACTCGTTGCCGTCCACGTCTTCGACGACGATGCCGCGGCCGCGTTTTGCGACCAGCGGGTAGGAGCGGGTGTAGGAAGGCGAAATGAATTTCTCGTCGCCCGCGAGAACACGGCGGGCATTGGGGCCGGGAAGAGCGGTTGTGATCTTCGGGCCGATGGTCATGGTTTTAGTGGTCATGGCAGGTTCTCCTGATTCTGGTGTTAACAGCCGGGTTGTGTAGCGGACCTTTTGTGTAGTGGACCTCGGGCGCTGGGTAAAAGCGGTGCGTGGTCCAAAGGCTCCGAGCCGCGAGTCGCGAGCTTCGAGCAACTTCAGAACATTACGGGAGAACGAAAATTAGTCGCTGCCAAAGAGATTGGCGCGCACGTGCGAGGGAAGGACGGAGAGGTACCGGCGAGGACAGGCGCGTCCTTCAATCCAGCACATGCCCGAAATGGAGTCTTTCAACGGCATAAATCGTCCATAAAAAGTATAGCTTGGAATTGGCGGCGGCGTAACCCCCTACCCGTTACGTAGGTCTCATCCAAAAATGTGACCGGCCTAGTTCGCGACGGATTCGTGTGGCAAGCCCATCCGAAGTCCCGCGGCTCACTTGATTCGTTCCTCGCGATAGAGACGGATGGTGTTGTTCGCTGTCTGCACGATCAGCATCAGCGACATGCCTACGAGCCCGATTGCACCGCCGATATCGAACAGGCGATATTGGCCATGGATTACCCAAGCCCATCGAAACAAGGCGAGGTTGCCGATCGCGAGAAGGATGCGTAGTTCGGTCGGACCGAACCTCCAGAAGGAAAGATGAAATTCGCCGATGGTATAGGTCGCGAGATAGGACTGGATGGAAAGCAGCAGGAAGGCGATCAGCAGCCCGATCGCGATGACCGGATGCATGTAACCGGAGAGCGCCAGGCCGCCCATCATCGCCGTAGCGCCGATGGAATCGACCATGTGGTCGACGTAGAAGCCGTAGCGCGGGCGCTGCTGCTGGCGTACGCGGGCGAGCGTGCCGTCGAGGCTGTCGCCGAACCAGTTGACGACTAGACATGCGATGGCTGCGATCAACATTCGCCGGTCGCGGCCGGCTAGGGCGTAGCAGACTCCGGTTGCAATTTGCGCAGCGAAACCGAGGGTAGTGAGGTGGTCCGAGTTTACCCACTTCGGCATGCGCTCGGCCATCCAGATGAGAGCGCGTTTCTCGGACGCTGCCAGGAGGCTGCCGTGGATGCGGGTGGCGTTTTGAAATTCTGGTTTCGCGGTCGCCTGTATGCCTGGCACGTTTGCCAATGTGGTTCCGGTTGATTTGGTCTGCACAATTGCTCCGCCAGCATTGTCGTCCAGTTCGATGGTGCTGGCAATGGGCGGCGCGGCTTGGTCTGCGCTACCCGCCGCCGCAGATGAAAACTCGCCCGGCGTATGATTTCTGCATGTCTTCCTCTGCTTCGAAGGCCGGCATCGTGAGTTTTGAAGAGGCACGGCGGATTGTGGAAGAGCACGCCGCAAAAGTGCGGCTCGGCGCCCTTAAATCGAACAGGGCAGAATCGGGCAACGTTGAAATGCTCGATCTTCTTTCCTCGCGCGGAAGGGTTTTGGCTGAGACGCTGGTGGCTGACCGCGACTTTCCTCCGTTCCCGCGCGTGACGCGCGACGGTTATGCCGTACGCGCGGCGGGTGTGGGGCGGGTTCCGGCGCGGCTTGAGGTGATTGGAGAGGTCAAGGCTGGCGACGCGGGTGTGAGCTACGCGGTTGGGCCGGGGCAGGCTGTCTCGATCATGACTGGCGCGCCGCTGCCAGCGGGCGCGGACGCGGTCGTTATGGTGGAGTACACGGCTCCATCCGGTAAGGACATCGAGATCCAACGCAGCGTGAAGACCGGAGAAAACTTTGTTCCGCGGGGATCCGAAGCGCGGGCGGGACAAGTGCTGGTTGAGCCGGGGCAGCGGCTGGATCATTCGACTATTGCGATTGCGGCGGCGGTCGGCAAGGGGCGGGCGCAGGTATTTCGGAAGCCGCGTGTGGCTGTGCTTTCCACGGGCGACGAACTGGTGGAGATCGGCGAGATTCCGGGGACAGCGCAGATTCGGAATTCGAATTCGTATTCGCTGGCGGCGCAGGTTGAAGAGGCGGGTGGCGAAGCCGTGCGCTTGCCAATTGCTCCGGACGAGCCGGGGCGTCTGCGGGCGCTGATTGAAGGGGGTCTGTCGTGCAATCTTCTTCTGCTTACTGGGGGAGTTTCGATGGGCAAGTTCGACTTGGTGGAGCAGGTGCTCGGGGAACTCGGGGCGGAGTTTTATTTCACCGGGGCAAAGATTCAACCGGGGAAACCGGTCGTGTTTGGAAGTTGCTCGTGTGGCGCGGAACCCCACAACTATTTCTTTGGGTTGCCGGGGAATCCGGTCTCTACCATGGTGACGTTCCGGCTTTTTGCCCAGCCTGTGATTGCGGCCCTGGCGGGGGCGCGGCCTGAGCCGCTCGTGTTTCTTAAAGCGCGATTGAAGACCGAGGTTCGGAGTAAAACCGGTTTGACGCGCTTTCTGCCGGCCGTGATTTCCGGGGAGTTTTCGGACTCGGAAGTTGAACTGGCGGCCTGGCAGGGTTCGGGCGACATTGCGGCTCTGGGGCGGGCGAATTGCTATCTGGTGACTCCTCCGGATCGCGAACTGATTCCGGCTGGGGAGCTGGTTTCGGTGCTGGTTTGAAGCTGCGATGCTTCGGTGGCGCTGAATCACCTCAAGCTCCGCACGAACTTCTCTCTTTCGCCTCGTTGCGGCTTCGCTATAGCTCCGCCAGTCAACCCACGGCTCGCGCCCTTCGGCAAGCTCAGGGCGGGCTGCATTCTTTCGCCGCTGCGCGGCTTGCTGTACCCTGTGTTTAATGCCCAAGAAGCTTTCGCATTACGATTCCAGCGGGCGCGCTAGTATGGTTGACGTGTCGGCCAAGACGCGCACGGTGCGCGAGGCGGAGGCTAGCGCGCTGGTGTTGATGTCACAGGAAGTGCTACATGCGTTGCCGTCGAACCCCAAAGGCGATCCGCTGGAGGTGGCGCGAACTGCTGGAATCATGGCGGCGAAGCGCACTTCGGAGCTGATTCCGATGTGCCATCCAGTACCGCTCACTCACATTGCTGTGACCCTAAGCGTGTGCGAAAATGGCGTGGCCATTCGCTCAAAAGTGAAGACCATGGCGGTGACGGGCGTGGAGATGGAGGCGCTCGTGGCGGCGAGTGTCGCGGCGCTCACGGTGTATGACATGTGCAAAGCGCTCGATAAAGGGATCGAAATCCGCGAGGTGGTGCTGGAGAAGAAGTCGGGCGGCAAGAGTGGAGACTACCGCAGGCGCATCCGGCGCAAGTAGACAATATGCCGACTCATGTAAGAATCCTGCTGGTGGATGACAACCCGATGGTGCTGGGGTTGCTGCAGCAGGCGCTCGTGCTGATGGCGGAAGTTTCGACGGCGAGCGATTCGGCGGATGCTCTTTTGAAGGCGGTGGAGGAGGTTCCGGATCTGCTGATCAGCGACTACCGCATGCCGGGGATGGATGGGCGGCAACTGCTTGAAAAGCTGAAGAGCCGGCCGGGGACGGCGGGAATCGCGGTGCTCCTGATGGCGAGCAAGGGGGACATCAGCGAACGGTTGTCCTTGCAGGAGGGCATTGAAGATCTCATCGAGAAGCCGTTTTTTCTGAAAGATGCAGTGCGCAGAATCAAGCGCGTGGTGGACCGGATTGCGTTGGAGAAACTGGCGAAAGATCAGAAGACGGCGGACGGCGTGCTGCGTGGGAGCCTCTCTCAGATGAATGTGATCGATCTGGTGCAGTCACTGGAGATGGGTCGAAAGAGCTGCCTGTTGACGATGACCAATGCCGACGATAAGTGCGAGATCTACTTCACGCAGGGCCAGGCGAAGCATGCCGCGTATGGTTCGACGATGGGGGATGAGGCGGTCTTCAAAGTGCTGCGCTGGACTGATGGAAACTTTCAGATCGATTTTACGAAAAGCACGGACAAAGAAACGACGACGCTCAATACGCAAGGCCTGCTGATGGAGGGATTGCGTCTGCTTGATGAGGCGCAGCGCGACGCGGCGGAGGGCAGTGGCGCCGAGGGCGGCGCGGAGAGCGACGCCGAGGGCGAAGATGTCCTGCTCGACAGCTGATGAGATGGCTCATGGTGACGCCAGGGGAATGACTGCCGCTGTTGTTACAGTCAGCGACTCGTGTTCGCGCGGTGAGAAGGTTGACCTCTCAGGTCCGGCAGTGGCGGAGGCGCTGGAGCGGCGCGGGTTTCAGGTTGTTGGGCGCGCACTGGTGGCCGATGAGCGCCGCATAATTCAAGAAAAACTTGTTGAATTGTGCGCGACGGCGCGCCTAGTCGTTACGACTGGAGGCACCGGGATTGCTTCGCGCGATGTGACGCCGGAAGCTACGCGGGCGGTGTGCGAGCGGCTGATTGAAGGAATCGCCGAGCGGATGCGCGCTGAAGGGATGGGCAAGACTCGCTTTGCAGCACTGAGCCGCGCGCTGTGCGGAGTTCGCGGAACGACGCTGATTCTGAATCTACCGGGGAGTCCGGCGGGCGCGGTGGAGTCGCTGGAGGCGGTGGTCGATCTGCTGCCGCACGCGCTGGAATTGGTAGCGGGGAAGACGGAGCATGGGTAGATCGCTGTTCGTCGTTCGCTTTTCGCCAAAAACCGAATAACCGCAGGGTACACAGGGGACCACGGGGTGAATCCACGTCCTGCGAACAGCGAACGACGAACAGCGTGGCCTCCGCGTAAACTGTTCCGTTGAGCAAACTCAAACATTTCCTCCAGACTTACGCTCAGTGGATCAAGCATGCGCTTGCGCCGCTGGGGCCCTGGGGCATGTTGGCATTTGCCGCGGTGGACGGTTCGTTTCTGGGGATGCCGCTGGATGCGATCTTTTGCGGCTATGTGTACACCGACCGCTCGCGATTCCTGCTTTATGTTGTGCTTGCATCAGTAGGATCGGCTTTGGGGAGCATTGTCTGGTATGTGATCGGATACACGGGTGGCGAGGTATTACTTCGAAAGCGGATGGCTCCTGCAAAGTTTGAGAAGATTCACGCCTCGTTTGAGAAACATGAATTCTGGGCGCTGATGTTTCCCGCGATGCTGCCGCCACCGACTCCCTTCAAGATTGTGGTGCTGGCGGCGGCCGGCTTTGAGATGAACTTCGGGCATTTTCTGCTGGCAATTTTTGCCGGTCGGTTCGTACGTTTTCTGATCGAGGCGCTGCTGACGCTGTGGTTCGGGCCTGAGGTGGTTACGCTGACTACGAACCTGTTCTCGCATCACTATTTGGGATTGTTGATTGGCGCGGCCATGCTTCTCGCCGCATGGCTGGTCTGGCGGCGCATTAGCCGCAGAAAGTCGCGGGAAATAAAAAGCGCAGCGTGAGAACGCGCTGCGCTTAAGCCAAGCAAAATTTTGATCGATCAGGCTGCGGAGGCCCGGTGCGTCTCGCTGGGATGCATGAGCGCAGCGGCCAGCGCGGGCAGGCCGAACATGGCAGCGGAAAAGAGCAGGTCGCCGGCGAGGGTATGCCGGAAGAACGGGATGCCGGCGGCGTAGCAGGTCATCAATCCGGCGACGCTCTTTGGGTAGGTTGGCCAGTAGGCCCACACGGCAAAATTACTCACAATAAAAAATGAAACGGACCCGGCGAGTGCCGCTCCTCCGACGCGCAGCCAGTCTTTCATCTCGCGCAGGCTGGTGTTATCCCGCAGACGGGTGCCGAGCCAGAGAATGGCGGCGTACCAGACCCAGGTGATGTATTGGTCCCAGGAGAACTGGTAGGCGTAGGCGAATTTGTTGAGCACGATGTCGGAGGCGGCTAGCAGGATCAGGGGGACCCAGAGCTGGCGGCGCGGGCCACGCGCTCCAAAATAGAGCAGGGCGGCTGCTACTGGAGTGAAGTTCCAGGGATGCGGCGTGAATGGCATACGTATTGCAATCGCAAAAATAACAAATAGATAGGCCAGCATGATCACCTCACAACATCTTCACAACATCGACATTAGGATTGTTGCGCGTGGGGCGGGGATTGGTCAAGGGAAGGCGCTCGCCGGAGCAGATGGCACAGCGCTCACAGGTCAGTGCTGATTGGCATCGTTGTCGCCGCGCATTCCCATCCGCTCGCTGACGACTTTGAGGTCCTTCGTCAGCAAGACGCTGCCTGCGAGTGGAGCCCGCGAGCCTTGACCGGGATACATATATCGCAGGTCGCGAAAGCGGACTTGGTAGGCGGCATGGTCGTTCGCGAGTTCGGGTGAAAGCTCCTCCGTCTCCGTGATCGGATACTGCGCCCAGCTCAGATAGACGCGGCCGAGATAACTTTTTTTGGCGGCGAGCGTGATGGGAGTCTCCTCGGGCTTGTAGCGGATTTGCATTTCGCCTGCGGGATCGACTTCCGGAGTGAGTGAATTGACGTCCATGGTGGCGAAAAAGGCCGGAGTTTCTGCGACGCCATACCAACGAAAGGGATTGGTTGGATACGAGTAGGCGGAGATGCGGAGCGCATCGACGCCCTGATAATTTCTGGCCTCAAGCGCGGCGAGGGCGCGGCGATGCTCGTAGTCGCGCAGTCCCCAGAGCGCAAACACTGCCAGCAAAGCGAGCGACGCCGCCACGCGGGCGGGCGGGACTTTGTCTCGGGTGCGGCGGGAACTGATCTCCTGATTAATGAGCGAAAACAGCGATGGGACTATGAGGCCGAGAATCAAGACGACCCACATTACGGGCTCGTAAATGAAGACGATGTCCCAGGAATACGAGCGCTCGGAGAACGGCCAAAACGGGCGGACGCCGTAGCTGTTGGTGTAGTCAAGAAGAAGATGGCTGAGTCCGGCGAGGCAGGCATAGCCGAAGAGCAGTCCCCAGCGCGGAGGCAGATTAGGGTCGCGCGTTTTGCGGCCTCGCAGGCGCCAGATTGTATACATAAATGCGACGACCGCGGCGGCGACGATTGGGATGCCCAGGAAAGAATGTGTGAAGCCACGATGGTGATTGAGAGCGAAAGCCGATCCGCCGAAGCGGCTGAAGACGTCGAGGTCGGGAGCCTCGGCGGCGAGGGTGAGCGTGGCGGTGGCGAGCGCGGTTTTACGGTTCAGGCCCGCGCGGCCCATGTTGGCGCCGAATAGGAAATGAGTGACGGGTTCCAAATGGAGAGTCTATCTGAATAGAGGTCGGAGGTTCGAGGTGTGAGGTCAATATCAAAACCTGAGCAGAGTCGATTTAAGGATTTGCGTGTTCGTGCGACTGCGCCGCAGCTAGAACCGCTTGCTTTCGACCGGAAGAACGAGGTCGAGCCCGGCGGCTGCGACAAACGCGCGGAAGTCGCCGTCGCGCGTTAGAAGTGGAACTCCGGAGTCCAGGCAGCTCTGAGCAATCAGCGCGTCGCCCAGTCGTGCCTTGCGACGCTTCGCTAATACCTTTGCTCGCAGAAGCCCGGTGCGCTGCCAATAGCCGGGTTCGAGGTCGATCATCGGTATATCGGCGAGTGTTTCGGCGACGTCCACGGGAAGTTTGGGATCGCTTAGCAGTTCGGTCGAGAACTGCGGGCACCATGACGACCTGCCGATCCTCAAGCGCGCGATCAAGCAAAGACGTATCTTCCGACGGCCGCACGTGGGCGGCGCCCTGTTGCAGGAAGGCAATCCATGTACTGGTATCGGCTGCAATCATCGATCGGCCTTCAGATCGGCCAGCGTGCGCGAGAAGCGCACCTTGCCGCGAAGCCGGCGTAGCCGGGCATAGGTCTCGGATGCAGCCACGAGCTTTGAGCCCGGTGCGAATCGTCTGGGTGATGCCCGCTCCACTGGCTCGTTGAGCCTTTTCGAGAAGATCGGCGGGAATCTCAACCGTGATCTTGCGAGCTGCTCTCCATGGGCTCATTGTACCATAGTCGACACCAGTACTTCGTATGGTAATTCTGGCGGGCTACTTTTCTGAGCCGGGAACGACCAGCGACAAGGCGTCTGGCACGACCGACATGCGCGCCGGCAGACCGTCCGAGACAGTTCGCCATCGGCCTCAACGTAGACGCGCTCGGCGGCTGTTACCCTGCGCGGGCAATTGGCAGGCGATCTCCGAGCAACTGACCAAATCAATTCCCGCGATTTTGCGCCGCCATCCGAGGAGCGCGCCCGCCACATACTGCAGATAAGCATTGCGGCTGCTCGTACGGCACATGACTGCGCGCAGGTCCGGGCAATCGAGATGAGCTCCGGGAACGAGCTCGCGCAGAATGTTTCCGAAGAAGCGGATGCGGACGGCGAGAAGTTCGGTGAGGAGCGCGGTCTGCTTGTGGCCGCTGCCGTTGGAATACTCAGCCTCGAAGCGGCGCATATGATACGTCGCCCAAAGCTGCCAGGCCTTCAAGTAATACGCGGCCATGCCCGAGCGATTCTTGAGATCGGCGGTGAGTTTGTAAAACAAATGGGCGTCGACGCCGATCCCTGCGGCGACTGTGAAATAACGCGCGGCAGGCTTGCCGTGCAAATCCTCGTATTCGACGCGGCCGAGCGGAATACGGCGAACTGTGCCATTCACGGCGACGCGCGCGGCCTCGCTCGGACGAGATGGGAGGCCGAGATCATGGGCGAGCGCATTGGCGGTACCGAACGGCAAAATGGCTAGCGCGACCGGCGTTCCTGCCAGGCCCTGAATTATGTCGTGGATGGTGCCGTCGCCTCCGCAGGCGAATACGGTATCGCTGCCGGCGGCCACCGCGTAACGGGCGTGGATCGTCGCTTCCTGGCTGGAGCGGCAGATGGTGAGATCGGTGTGAACGCCGGCCGACTGGATGATGCCGATGGCAATGTCGAGTTCGCGGTCGCGGCTCTTGCCTTTGCGGCCGGAATTCGGATTAAACAGAATGGTGGCTTTGCGCATGCACCTCGTCTCGGCAACATTGCCTTGGCGTCATTTCAGTTTAGCGTATGAAAATTCAGTGCCGTACTTGCATGATGTGCCAAATGCATTAACCGGAGGTTATTTTTCCATACTTCGCTTTTCGTTCGCTTCGTGCTAAACTGAACGAAATTGATGTGACAGCCAACACTTTTCGCTCCAGCCCGCGGGTGTAGGCTACGTCGGATGTAGGCTACAAAGTTTTTGTGACCCGCAATTCAGATTCGAAAATCAGGAGCAGCCATCATGGCCGAGAGCAGAGCAGACGAGCGCAGCAAGGCAATTGAACTCGCGTTTTCACAGATTGAAAAGCAGTTTGGCAAAGGCTCGATCATGCGGCTCGGATCGAAAGAGGCGATCGTTCCGATTGCGGTGATCTCGACGGGCGCGATCTCGTTCGACGCGGCGCTCGGCGTGGGCGGCGTGCCGCGCGGGCGCGTGATTGAGATTTTTGGGCCGGAGTCGTCGGGTAAAACGACCATTGCCTTGCAGGTGATTGCCGAAGCGCAGACGAGGCGGCGGCATGGCGGCATTCGTGGATGCCGAGCACGCGCTCGATCCCGGGCTATGCGAAGAAGCTGGGCGTCGACGTCGACAACCTGCTGGTCTCGCAGCCGGACTATGGCGAGCAGGCGCTCGAAATTACCGAGGCGCTGGTGCGCTCGAATGCGATTGACGTGCTGGTGGTCGACTCAGTGGCGGCGCTCGTGCCGAAGGCCGAACTCGACGGCGAAATGGGCGACAGCCACATGGGCCTGCAGGCGCGGCTGATGTCGCAGGCGCTGCGCAAGCTGACGGGGACGGTTTCGAAGTCGCGGACCTGCCTGATTTTTATTAACCAGATCCGCGAGAAGATTGGCGTGATGTTTGGCAATCCAGAGACGACCACTGGCGGCCGCGCGCTGAAATTTTATTCGTCGGTGCGTATTGATATCCGGCGCATTGCGGCGATCAAGGAAGGCGACATTGTGGTGGGCTCGCGCACACGCGTCAAGATCGTGAAGAACAAAGTGGCGGCGCCGTTCCGGGAATCGGAGTTCGACATCCTGTATGGCGAAGGCATTTCGCGCGAGGGAGACCTGCTTGACCTGGCGGTGAACAACAACATCGTAGAGAAGTCGGGATCCTGGTTCAGCTATAAGGGCGAGCGCATCGGACAGGGCCGCGAGAATGCGCGGGCGTTCCTCAAAGAGAATAAAGATACGCTGGTTAAGATCGATGCTGAGGTGCGCAAGGCGCTGGGGCTGGTGCCGGCAGTTGCTCCGGTGGCGGCGCCGCAGGCGGCGGCCGCGCCTCCGAGCGGCGAAGGTGGCGACGATGCCGACCGCGGTGGAGGCGGGGAAGGTACCGGCGGCGCGGCGATAGCAGACGCCGCTCTGTAGTAGACTCGTCCCGTTATGGCTAGCGAACAGCCGCCTCCGGCGGGGGAGCGACGGGAGCTGAAAAACCCGCCTGTCCTTTTTGCGAAAACTCAAAAAGTGATCGCCCAGATTGAGGCTCGCCTGGGCGAGCGCTTTGTTACTTACTGGAATTCGCCTGATGGATCGATTTGCGACAATGATGTGGTCGGCCTTTTCGGCATCCTGCGCAGCATCGGCAAAGTTGGCAAAGTCTCCTTATTCATAAAGTCTGCCGGCGGCTCCGGCCAGTCCTCGCTGCGCATGGTGAACCTCTTGCGGCAGTTTGTAGGCCGACTCACAGCCCTTGTCCCGCTCGACTGCGCGTCGGCGGCGACCATGCTCGCACTGGGAGCAGATAAGATCCTAATGGGTCCCTTAGCGCATCTTTCCGCAGTTGATACTTCTCTTACTCACGACTTGTCTCCGATCGACCGAGACAATGACCGCGTTCGAGTTAGCCAGGACGAACTTCATCGCGTGGTACGCCTGTGGCGTGAGCAGCCGAAACAAAGCGACACCAATGCTTACCAGGCGTTGTTTCAGTATGTCCATCCGCTGGTGATTGGAGCCGTCGATCGATCCAGCGCGTTATCGACAAAGCTCTGTCTTGAGATTCTCTCTTATCACATGAAGGACGCGAGGAAGGCGAAGAAGATCAGCGACACTTTAAACTCGGGCTATCCCTCTCATAGCTATCCGATTACCTTGAGAGAAGCCAAGCGGATCGGGCTTCACGCCGAACCTCTGCAAGACGACGTAAATCAGCTACTGTTTGAGCTCAATGAAATCTACGCCGAAATGGGTCAGCGCGCATCTACGGACTTCGATGAACGAAATTCGCACGACAATAGCATTCTGAACATCATCGAGGGCCGGGGATTGCAGATTTTCTTTCAGAACGATAAGGACTGGCACTATCGCTCCGAGGAGCGCCGCTGGGTTACGCTCAACTTTAAGAGTTCCTGGCGAAAGGCGGAAGTTGTCCGCGGGAAACAAGTGGTATCCGTGTTTCATATCCGTTAGATTCCTGGCGCTTGCCATGTCAACGACGCACGAATGCTTCATTGCCATCGGCCGCCGCCCCCGCATACAATCTAGGCTTTCCACGTCGAGGGTCGCGTGAAGCGCAAAGCCATCTATCCCGGGTCGTTCGATCCTCCCACCAACGGGCATCTCGATTTAATTGAGCGCGGCAGCAAGATTTTCGATGAGCTGATCGTCGCCATCCTGCGCAATCCCGAAAAAGATCCGCTCTTCACTGTCAACGAACGCCGGCAGATGCTTGAGTCGATGACCGGGGGCTTCAACAACGTTTCGGTCGACACTTTTCATGGCCTCACGGTGGACTACGCGCTGCGGGTCGGGGCGCAGGCGATTCTGCGCGGCATTCGCGCCATCAGCGACTACGAATACGAGCTCCAGATGGCACTGATGAACCGCAAGCTGCAACCGGGGCTGGAGACTGTGTTCATGATGCCCGCGGCGAGGTTTTCGTACCTGAGTTCGAGGCTGGTGCGCGAGGTGGCGCAGCTGGGCGGTCCGGTCGACTGCCTGGTGCCGGAACTTGTGGCGCAGAAGTTGCGTGAGAAAATGGATGTGGCGAACAAGTTCGGTGATGCTGCTGCGAGTGGCCAAGAGTCGGAAACACGAGCAGCAGATCGCGCGGCTGCGGAACGGGCATTAGACCGCAAAAGCCAAGAACGGGTAACCAAAGAACGGAAAACGAAGTCGAGGAAAAGAAAATCGTGAGCACTGTATTGAACGCCATGACCCGTCCCATCCAACTGGCGGAGCGTATCAGCCGGATCGAGCCATCGGCGACGATGGCGGCAGTTGCGGAAGCAGACAAGCTGCGGCAGCAGGGCATCGACATAGTGGACGCTACCGCCGGTGAGCCGCATTTTTCGACGCCCGAGCACATCAAAGAGGCGGCCATCGCGGCGATTCGCGGCAACTTTTCGCGCTACACGCCGGTGGGCGGCACGGCCGAGTTGAAGGACGCGATCATCAAGCGCCACGGCGCCGACTTCGGCTCGGCTTACAAACGCGAGGAAACCTGCGCGTCGGTGGGCGGCAAGCACGCGCTCTTTAACGCGATCTCAGTGCTGGTGGATCATGGCGACGAAGTGATTCTGCCAGTGCCGTACTGGGTTTCGTTCAAGGACATGGTGAACTACGCCGGCGGAAAATGTGTGCTGCTCAAGGCCGATGAATCGCAAAGCTTCCGCGTAACCGCGCAGATGGTGGCGCGCCTCGTTACGCCGAAGACGAAGCTCATCATTCTGAATTCGCCGTCGAATCCCTCGGGCGCGGTGATGAGCCCGGAGGACATGACCGAAGTGGTGCGCCTGGCGCATGAGCGCGGTATTTGGGTGATCTCCGATGAGTGCTACGTGTATCTCAATTACACGGAGAAGAATTTTTCGGTGGGTGAGCTGAACGAATATCGCGATCAGTTTCTGGTGGTGGGGTCGCTTTCGAAGACCTACGCTATGACGGGATGGCGGCTCGGCTACACGCTCGGCCCGGCGGCGGTTGTCGGAGCGATGCAGAAGTTGCAGAGCCAGTCGACGTCAAATCCGACTTCGATCGTGCAGAAGGCAGCCGTGGCGGCGTTATGCGGTTCGCAGCAATGCGTAGCCGAAATGCGCGCGGAATACATTCGGCTGCGTGACCATATCATTGCCGGCCTGCGGTCGATTCCGGGTATCAAGTGCACGATGCCGGTGGGCGCGTTCTACGCGTATCCGAATGTGTCGGCTTTCTTTGGAAAGAATGGGATCACGAGCGGCGCTGACGTTGCGCATGGCCTGCTGCACAAGGCGCACGTGGCCACTGTCGCGGGAGAGGGCTTTGGGACAACGGAGCACGTGCGGTTCTCCTACGCGACGACGATGGAGAATCTGGATAAGGCGCTGGAGCGCATGCGGAAGTATTTTGGCGAACGGAAATTGAGCGACGTAAGCGACGTAAAATCATCCTGGAACATCTAGATTGCCCCGAGTTTCTATTGACCATTCCCCCGCCGCGGTGTAATTATGGCGGGTCTCTTCCCGCACCATATTCGTTTGCAAGTCAGCATAAAAGTGCTCGATCCGTAAAAACGGGGGCAACTCGCCCTTTACTCAAGAGGACATGATGAATCACTCGAGGAACAGGCTTACTTTGTGGATCGTCTTTTTCTGTTTCGTGTTCGCCGCGACACTGGCGCCGGTCGCGAGGGCGCAAGCGACGGCGGGCGATACCACCAGCTCAGATACAACGGCGAAGAAGAAGTCCAAGAAGAAATCAAAAAAAGAAAAAGCGGCTGCCGGGGACACGGCCGCTACCGGTGATAAAACGGCCAGCACCGAGGCCTCAGCCTCGAAGACGAAAAAGTCGAAAAGTAAAAGTAAGAAAGCGGCGGCGGACAGCGCCAAAAGTTCAGATGCGACCGCCGATACCACCGCGACGAAGAAGAAAAAGAGCAAGAAGTCGAAATCCAGCGATGCGATGACGGCCGGCGACGACAGCGCCAAGAGTTCGACCGCAACCGCCGATACAACCGCAACGAAGAAGAAGAGCAAGAAGTCAAAAGCTGCCGACGCGTCCGCAACGAGTACACCAGCGGCAGCGGAGCCGGCAACGAGGCCCGCTCCAGCAGCGGAATCGGCCGCGGCAAAGCCCGCTTCCAGCGGCGCTCCCGCCAGCACGCCGAAAGCGAAGGCGCAACCGGCCTCTGCGAGCAACCCCGATATCGCAGCCGCCCAGGCGAGCGGCAAGGTCTGGGTCAACACGGAAAGCGGCGTCTATCACAAGAGTGGGCGCTGGTATGGCAAGACGAAGCAGGGTAAGTTTATGACCGAAGCCGAAGCCAAGGCGGCGGGCTACAAAGCGGCGGCGAAAGAATGAGGTGATTCACGCAAACGGGAAGCACATTCCCTGGTCGGCACAAATGGGCAATTCGGATCGTAATGACAAATCAACTGGTAATTGACTACTCAATACTAAAGCAAAGGAGCATTTCCTTATGTCCAGAAACTTCATGAGCAGAATTCTCATCGCATTATTGGCGCTGACCTTAACGAGCGGGATGGCGTTTGCGCACGCCGCAAAGAAACCGGCGTCGGCATCATCGGATCAGATGGCGAAGTCCGGGGACCTCCTCGACATCAATTCGGCAACCAAGGATCAGCTCGATGCCCTTCCCGGGATCGGAGCGGCCTACTCACAAAAGATCATCGATGGGCGTCCCTACGCGAAGAAGACTGACCTGGTGTCTAAGAAGATCATTCCGCAAGCCACCTACAACAAGATCAAAGACAAGATAATCGCGAAGCAAAAGAAGTAGCCCGGCACTTTAAGCAATTAAACGGCCGGACACAGAGATCGCGGACGAAGTCGGCGGGAGTCGCCGTGGTTTTTGCTTTTCGGCGAAAGCTGACTTTCATTTGGAGGAATTATGGGATTACTCGACAAGCTTGAGAATGAAGCAATCGGAAAGGTTATGGGGAGCACTTCGAATCCGATGGCCTCTACTTTGTTGCAGATGATTCAGAATCAGCCGGGAGGTTTGCAGGGTCTGGTGCAGTCGTTCCACGACAAAGGTCTGGGCGGGTTGGTTGCGTCATGGGTAGGTTCGGGACAAAACATGCCGATCACGGCCGATCAGATTCACCAGGTGCTGGGCAGTGATCAGGTGAAGGCTCTGGCCGCGAAAGCGGGGATTTCTCCCGACCAAGCCGGCTCCGCGATTGCACAACTCCTGCCAGGAATCGTCGACAAGCTCACGCCCAACGGCGAGATTCCCGCCCACAACAACGTGATGGAGATGCTTGGCGGCCTGCTGCAAACCATGGGGAAGGCCTCTTAATTCGCCAGGCCTGCGCGCGCTCGCAGGTCGCGCTGCACAAAACGCAAACCGCACGGGACGCGGACGATCGTTTCAAAAATCCTCTGCGCCCTTTGTGGCTTTCATTCGTACGCTCGACTTGAACTCCTATTGCAGCAAACCGAACACTCCCACTCCAGTCTGGGTTCCCACATACACCTTGCCGTTGGCAATCATGGGGGTGATGTACTTATTACCGTTTCCGAAGTGATCGCGGCCGCCGGCGGCCTGGTTGGAGTTGTAGAGCTCGACGGCAAGGTTGTCGCCGTTGTAAGCGTGCAGAACCGCGGGATTCACATTCTCGGCCGCCCACAGAATCATGTTCTTCTTTGTGCTTCCCGAGATGCTGGGCGTGGCGCCCGGATAGGCGAACGACGTGGTGGTCTCCGATTGCGGAGTCGAATTGAGCTTCGCGCTGGAGTTGAAGGTGAAAGCTTTGATATTGTCGCCGGAGGCTCCGTAATAAATTGTGCCTTGCGAAAATGCGGGTGAGGAAAACACCGAGCCTGCGAGCACGCCCGTCAGCTCCTGATAAATCTGATTATTGTTATTCGGGTTGAATTTGCCCATGTTGGTGCGGTCAGCGAGATAAATATTCTTATCCTTGCCCGCTCCCACAACCAGTTGGTGAACGCCGCCGCTGGAGTCTTTGATGTTGGGCACTACCATGGCGCCGCCGGAGCCCAGGTCTTCATCGCCGTTCGATTCGGAAACTGTGTTGTACATGTTGAAGTAATCGGCGACGGCCATTTTCTTCTTCTTTGTCGAAACCTTAATGATACCGTTGCCGTAGTCGCCATTGATCGGGAAGCCGTTCGGATCGAGCGTGGTATCGAACGTGCCATTGGCGTCGTCAAAATAAATATTTGCCGCGGAGTCGGCGGCCAACCCCGCGCCCGCCGCCCAGATCGCGCCCTCATTGCCATTCGGCGTTACGTTCAGCACCGACTTCTGGGCGAGGGTCGACTCGTCGTAGCTCATGAGCCAGCCGGTGTAGGGGCGGTCGTCGCAGTGCGAGCCCCACGCCGTGTAAATCGTGTGGCTGAGCAGCAGCAGGCCGGAGCGCTCTTTGTATTGCTTGGGATCGAAGATTACGAATCCGCCCTGGCTGTTGTCTCCCGTGCCCGGAAACTTGGCGGCGATATCGACTGGTCCCCCGAACTCTTCGGCTCCGGTTGTGACATCGAGCGCGTGCAGGCGCTGATGGTAGTTGTCATTCGAATCCCTGCTCATGGCGATGAGATACATCGTCCCATGCGGACCCGACGACATGTCGATCGCCGGCGTCGAAGTAATGCCGATCTTAGGTGTGACCTGTCCGCAGTTGCGATTGTCGGACGCCATTTCGTTCGCTTCCAGAGCCGTAACCTGCCAGAGCGCGCTGCCATTGTCAGCATCGAAGGCATAGACGGTGGCGTTTTCGCTTTCGACGAACACAACGTTGTGCGTACCGCCGTTTACGGTCAGGTTCGGAACGTACAGAGGTTCCGCGTCAACCAGCCCGTCGGTAGGGAGAACGAAGAGCTTGCCGAACGTGTTGACGTTCACATTCTTAATCGTGAGCGTAGTTTCACTCGTGTTTCTGCCTGTTCTCTCGTTGTCGTTGTGCCACGTGAGAACGCCCTTAAATGCCGGCGCCGCATGGGCGATAGTTTGGTAATGAAAAACGAGGGTGGCAAGCGTGGCAAGAAGAAAGACTGCGACAAACAGGAGCGCGGGGACGGTTCGCTTCATACGGCACCTCGAGTCGAAGCCGCCAAAGGCTTCAAGGGTTGGATTTGGAAACGAAGACGCGCTGCATGATTCTAACCCAGAAACTCCACAGGTGCGGGCGCAGAGGACCGAAAGTGCCTGCCACGCGCTGGATTCGCGTGAGGCGGAGACGGCATTAGCCCACCGGTAACGTGAAATAAAAAACCGATCCGTGCCCCAGTTGGCTGGTCAGGCCAAGGCGCCCGCCGTGGGCTTCTATGATGGCCGTACAGATAGCCAGGCCCATGCCGGTACCGTGAACCTGCACGCGCTGATTGCGCCCGCGATAGAACTTCTCAAAGACAAGAGACTGCTCGAAGTCGTCGATGCCGGGACCGCGGTCGGCGATGCTGACGGTCAGCATGCCGGGCTTGCTGGTGACCGAATCGCGCGCCTCGGCAGTGATGCGGATGGGAGCACCCGCCGGCGAATACTTGGCGGCATTTTCGAGCAGGTGAACGAGGACTTCCTTTATGTGCGCGGAATCCATGCGAGCCAGGGGTAGATCGGCGGGGATGCGGACATCGACGGGATGCGAAGCCAGAAGTTGCTTCAATTCGTCGAGCGCCTCGTCAACGGTAGGGCGGATGGGAGCAGCGGCAAAGGTGAACTCAACTTTGTTCGCGTCCAGCTGCGCCATTTCAGCGGCCTCGCCGATCAGGCGATTGAGGCGGTCGCTCTCCTCGTTAATGATGGTCAGTAGTTCGTGTGTCTCCGAGGGCGAATGAGTTGACGGGCCGAGCAGCGAAGTCACGGACGCTTTGATGGCGGTCAGGGGCGTGCGAAATTCATGCGTCACTGAGTCAAGCAAAACAGAGCGGAGCTGTTCACTCTCGCGCGAGGCTTCTGCGCGGCTGAGTTTCTCGAAGGCGCTGGAGCGCTCAACGGCGATTGCGACCAGGCTGCCGATCGCTTCGAGCGTTTGACGAGAGAGGCGGGAGCCGGAAACGCCCATGCTGCCAACGACGCGCACTCCGATGCGGAGAGGCATAAAGGCAAGCTGGCTTTCGGCGTCGACCCGAGGCTCACCGCGCAACGTTACGATTTGCATGTCGTGAGATTCGAGACCGTCAATAGCAGGCCCGGAGCGGTAGATGTCGGTGCGGGTGGAGAGCGAGACAGCCGCCGAGCGCACGCCGAAAGATTCGACGATGTAGCGCGGAATCAGGTTGAGCAGCTCGGCGGCATTGTCACTCGAAAGCAAGAGCTGACTGAAGGCGTACAAGCGTTCGAGTTCCTGACGGCGTTCGACTGCCGTACGCTGGCCGCGCTTGGCGCGCGCGGAGAGTTCGCTGGCAGCGACGGCGGTCACCAGAAAAGCGAAGAGCGCGATCCAATTTTGCGGGTCGGAGATGGTGAACGTGCCGACGGGCGGAAGAAAAAAGTAGTTAAAGGCGATGGTGGCAATGATCGACACAAAAACCGCTTGGCGAATGCCGTAAAAGGCAGAAATACCGAGCACACCCAGCAGGAATATGAGAGCAATGGTGGTGGCATTGAAATGAAACCAGTGGCGGCCGGCCAGCGTAATAGCGGAGACGTAGAATGCCGCGATCAGATATCCGCTCCAGGATCGGGCGTCAGTTTTCACGAGGAGATTGTAGCCGAGTAACGAGCCGCGAGCGTAGCGTCCAGCGGCTGTGCCTAAGGCATTCCGTTCTCGGTGCCGCGGCAGCCCCGCGCTTCGCCCATTCCCATCGACAAAGCTCAAAGTCTCAACGACAATAATCGCAATCGCATGACCAAGACTCCCGAACAATGGCTTGAGGAAGCAACACCGGCCCCGAAGAAAATCGGCGTCTTCAAGCTTTTTCTGGGCTACGCTCCGGGCGTGGGTAAGACGTACACCATGCTGAACGAAGCGATTCGCCGACACAGCCGCGGCGAGGATGTGGTGATTGGCGTGATCGAGACCCACGGCCGAAAAGGTGTGGGCGAGCTGGTTACGCAGCTCGAGGTGGTCCCCCGCAAGACGATCGAGTACAAGGGCGCGCGGTTTGAAGAGATGGATGTCGATGCGATCCTCGCGCGCAAACCGCGAGTCGCGCTGGTGGACGAACTGGCGCATACCAACATCGAAGGCAGCAAGCACCGCAAGCGCTACGAAGATATATTCGAACTGCTGGATGCGGGCATCGACGTGCTTTCAACCATGAACATTCAACACCTGGAGAGCGTGACGCCGACCGTGCAGGGCGTAACCGGAATTCAGGTGCGCGAGACCGTGCCCGACTGGGTGCTGCAGCGCGTCAACGAAGTGGTGATGATCGACCTGACGCCCGAGGCGCTGCAAAATCGCATGCGCCGCGGCGATGTGTATCCGCAGGAACGGGTTGGGCGCGCCCTGGAAAATTTCTTCCGCGAGACGAATCTGATCGCCTTGCGCGAACTCGCCCTGCGGCAGGTGGCGCAGGCAGTGGACGTGAGCCTGGAGCAGCGGCGCGAGGTGCTCGACAAAGATCGGACTGCGGTAGCGATTCGCGAGCGCATTGCGGTGTGCATCAGTTCCAATCCGGCAGCGCAGTATCTGATCGCCCGCGGAGCGCGCATGTCTCAGGCCATGAATGCCGAACTGTTCGTCGTCTATACCGACCTTGGCCAGGATAAGAGCGACGAAAATCAGCGCACCTTGAATGCGAACATTCGGTTCGCAGAGAACGTCGGCGCGAAGCTGGTTCGATTGCAGGGCAAGAGCGTGGCGGAGGCGGTGGCGGAATTCGTGAACGAGAAACACATTACGCAGGTAGTATTCGGGCGCTCGGCCACGCGTGGCTGGAAACGCTACTTCTATCTTTCAGCAATCCACCAGTTCCTGCGCGACGCTCCGGCGGTGGACGTCCACATTGTGACGCAGGGAAAGAACTGACTCCCTCATGGCGGAACCCAAGCACATTCTGGTGGTCGACGACGAATCACAGATTACGCGCGTGCTGCGGACCACGCTGTCGAGCCACGGCTATGACATCCGCGTCGCCAACGATGGTGAAACCGCTCTGGAGATTATGAAGGACTGGAAGCCTGATCTCGTCATCACCGATTTGGCCATGCCCAACATGGACGGACTGGAACTGTGTCGGAGATTGCGGACGAAGACGCAAGTTCCAATTATTGTGCTCTCCGTGCGCGGCGAGGAGCGAACGAAGGTCAAGGCGCTTGATGCGGGCGCGGACGACTATGTTACCAAGCCGTTCGGAATGGAAGAATTGCTGGCCCGAGTGCGAGCCAACCTTCGGCGCGAGCGGGCGGACGATTCCGAGTCGGTGCCGATTGCGCTGGGCGATTTTCGAATTGATCCAGCTGCGCGGAGCGTGTTTGTAAAGGATCGCGCTGTCCATCTCACGCCGAAAGAGTTTGACCTGTTGCTCTACCTCGCTCGCCACCCGGGCAGGGTCATCACGCATCGAGCCTTACTGGCCGCAGTGTGGGGAGGCGAGAGCACCGAACAGGTGGAATATCTTCGCGTCTTTGTCGGGCAACTGAGAAAAAAGCTGGAACCATCGCCTGATTCGCCGCGATACATCGTTACCGAACCGTGGGTCGGCTACCGCTTCGAAACGGGCGCCTGACTTTGGTCCGGGGTCGGGGCACTCCGGCCGCGGCCGAAATGATATAAGCCGTTCCTTGCACTTACCTTCCTTACGACTCCCTTATTTTCAATTTACGCACATCTTATGGCCCTTCGAATCAAATTTACTTGATGCCGGGGGACGTCGGCCGGCAGGAGGGGATCAAATTCATGTCGATTGAAGAAGTATCTGTCGAACGGTTTGCGCAACTGTTTCATCACTATCACCAGGCGCTCAGCGACGATTCTGGAAATGCGGCGCATTTGCGCACCTGCGATGCCTGGGCCAATGTACCTCCCGCCGAAAAGAACAGGCTGATCGCGGCTGCGCGCCTCGCGCTGCTGGAAGTGGAAGTCGTTCCGACAGAACGGCAGTCGCGGCGGTATTTTGCGAAGCCCGGCGAAGCCGAGTGGGGTTGCTAGGTCTTCTGTGGGGATCGTACTTCGGCTTTCGCCCTTATGAATTCTTTAGGAATTCCTTACGGCCTCTTTATGGGTGCGCTTATCTAATTTGTTCAGAACCTGTTGAGCTCCCTTTACAGAGCAGGACGATGTACTCGCTTCTGGTGGTGTGCGCGTTAAGCATAGCCTTTCTCCTCCGGTTCCTTCTGGCACTGGCGAGAGAGCGCCGCGACACGGGAACGAGTGGGAGAGCCACGCGGTTCGAGACTAGAGAGAAGAAGAACTTTTTCCTATGACTTTGCAAATGCGAAACAGCAATCTGAAGGGTGGACAGTCATCCGGCGCGAAAAGTGCGGCACTGGTGCTGATCGGGATGGTGTTTCTTACCGTGGTGGGCCCGCATCCGCTCTTCGCAGAGGACACAAGTACGACAGCCCCGGCTGAAAGTACTTCGGCACAGGGAGGCTCTTCCGCTATTCCTCCCGACGTGGCGAAGCAAATTGAAGCCCTGACCAAGCGGGTCGAACAACTCGAACAGCAATTAAGAGAACATGAAGCGGCGGGCCAGCCGACCATCGTCGTGCCCTCCGCCAAAGCAACAGCGCCGCGGATGCTGGTGACACCCGCTGCCACTCCTACCGCCACATCAACTCAGAGTGAGGCGGCGGCGACGGAAGCTACCAAGCCGGCGAAGATCGTGCCTTTTTCCGATTGGGATTGGACCTGGCTGAACGGGAACCCGCGCAACAAAGACGTCGCCTTCGACTCCAAGTTCTTTACGCCGGAGATCCGGGCGGATGTCACCTACAACTACGACTTCAATAAGCCGATCGATAATTCGATGGGCGGGTCGAGCGAGCTGTTCCGCACCAATGAAATTCAGCTTGAGCAACTCGGCCTCGGAGGCGATTTCCACTACGACAATGTTCGTGCCCGATTCATGACTCAATTCGGCATGTACTCGACGACGACGGTCCGCAATGACCCCAGTTACGCCAAGGGACAATGGAATCTTAACGAGGCGCACCGGTACCTGGCGGAAGCATATGGCGGCTACCACATCGATGCATTGAACGGGATCAACATCGACGCCGGCATTTTTTTGTCTTATATCGGTTTGTTTAGCTATTACAACGCCGATAACTGGGCCTACCAGCCTTCGTACGTTTCTTCCAATACGCCGTGGTTTTTCGAGGGCCTGCGCATACAGATTTTCCCAACGCCGCATTTGAAGATAGAGCCGTGGCTCATCAACGGATGGCAATCCTATGCATCGGCCAATTCGAGAAAGGGGCTTGGTGGGCAAATCAAATGGACTCCGCGCCCATGGGTCAACATCATTTCCAACAATTACGGCCTCGGGCATGACGATCTCTACATACCCAAACGGGGCCGCATTCACACGGACGATAGTATCGAGGTCAAGTATTACGACAAACCGGGGAACCGCCTCGACAAGATGGCTTTCTCCTTCACCGGGGATCTGGGTTGCGAATTCGGTGGCGGGGTGAGTTGCTACGGCAATAAGGCGGGCGGTCCAAAGCAGAGCTTTGTCGGCTTCATGCTTTACAACCGGGCCTGGTTCAAGAAGGATACTTATGGACTCACTATCGGCGGCGGGCGCATTAACAACCCGGGGCGCTATCTTGTTCTGCTCCCGCCCATCAACGGTGAGACCGCACCTTCTGCGGCCATAAATGCACCGTACTTTACCGGTAATCCCGGCGACCCATTCAAGGCATGGGATATGTCGGTTACGTACGATTACATGCCTAAGCAGTGGATTACTTTCCGGTGGGAATACGACTACCGCCATGCGAGCGTGCCCTACTGGACGGGACACGGCGGAATTACTCCTCCGGGCACAAACGGAGTGCCTTACACCAACAATGGCTATCCTCAATTCTTCGCCTGCAACGACGGGAACACGTCCGGCGCGCTGACCCTCAGCGCCGCTCAAACAGCGTGCGGGGCGCAAGGCAGCAGCGTTTGGTTCCCCGATCTCCGGCGGGATGAACATTTCATCGATCTCGACATCATGGTTAAGTTCTGATAGCCGGGTTCCCGAACTTGAAAGAAGCTTGGCTTGCTTGGAGGTGGTGGATGCTGGACGTCGGTTTTGTCGCTATAACAATAGCTTTCTTCGCGCTGTCGCTTGGATACGTGTACTTCTGCGACCGCATACGCTGAGGGAGATGATTATGAATGCTGAATCGACCATCATGTTAGTCATCAGCGCAGGGTTGATGGTCTACCTGCTGTATGCCTTGCTGAAACCGGAGAACTTCTGACCATGACTGCAAATGGTTGGTTTCAGATTGTCCTATTCCTCGCGCTGATTCTGGCCATCACCAAGCCGCTCGGCGTGTTCATGGCCAGAGTGTTCAGCGGCGAGCGTACGTTTCTCGACCCGGTGCTCCGCCCGATTGAGCGCCTGCTTTACCGCGTGACGGGCGTCGATGAAAAGCACGAGATGCGCTGGACGGAGTATGCCTTCACGATGCTGCTGTTCAGCGGCGCTTCGATGCTGATGCTCTATCTGATCGAGCGCGTGCAGTTGTTCCTGCCATGGAACCCGCGGCACTTTGCCGGCGTCTTGCCCGCGCTGGCTTTTAATACAGCGGCGTCATTTACGACGAATACAAACTGGCAGAACTATTCGGGCGAGACCACCATGAGCTACTTCACGCAAATGGCCGGCCTCGCCTACCACAACTTTGTTTCGTCTGCTGTCGGCATTGCACTGGCTGATCGCTTTCGTCCGCGGTATCGCGCGGCGCGAAAAAGAAACCATTGGAAATTTCTGGGTCGACATGACGCGCGCGACCTTATGGGTATTGCTACCGCTCTGCATTGTCTACGCGCTGGCATTGGTGTCGCAGGGCGTTGTGCAGAACCTCCACCAGTATGACACCGCGAAGCTGGTCGAACCGCAGCAGATCCAGAAAACCGGAGCAGATGGCAAGCCCGTGGTTGGCACGGACGGCAAACCAGTCATGGATACGGTGACCGATCAGGTCATCGCGCAGGGTCCGGTAGCATCGCAGGAAGCGATCAAGATGCTGGGCACGAATGGCGGCGGCTTCTTCAATGCCAACAGCTCCCATCCTTTTGAGAATCCGACTCCGCTTACTAACTATCTCCAGCTTATTTCTATCTTTGCAATTCCAGCCGGTCTTACTTACACGCTTGGGCGAATGACCGGCTCGCCCGGACATGGCTGGGCGGTATGGGCGGCGATGGCGATTCTGTTTGCGTGCGGAGTCACGACTGCGTATTGGGCCGAAGCCAAGGGCAATCCACTCCTGCATGGGGTCGATCAGAGAGTAAGCGCGCTGCAGCCGGGCGGCAACATGGAAGGCAAGGAAGTGCGCTTCGGCATCGCCGATTCCGCGCTCTTTGCGACTGTCACAACCGATGCAAGTTGCGGCGCCATCAACGGCGTACATGATTCGTATACTCCGCTAGGTGGAATGGTTCCGCTAGTCAACATCATGCTCAGCGAAACTGTTTTTGGGGGCGTGGGCGCCGGATTGTACGGCATTCTAATTTATGTCGTGTTATCGGTGTTCATCGCCGGACTTATGGTCGGCAGAACGCCAGAGTATCTTGGCAAGAAAGATTGAAGCCTACGACGTGAAGATGGCGATGCTGGTCACGCTGGTCTTCCCGCTGATCATTCTGGTGCTCACGGCTATTTCGTCGGTCGAGGGATTTGGCACTTCCAGCATCAGCCAATCCTGGCCCGCACGGCTTTACCCAAATCCTCTACTCATTCACGTCGCAGGCGGGAAACAACGGCTCTGCATTCGCCGGCTTGAACGGGAACACGCCCTGGTACAACATCGCGGGCGCACTGACCATGCTGGTCGGGCGATTCTTCATGATCATCCCCATGCTGGCGATTGCCGGCAACCTGGCAAAGAAAAAAGCCGTCCCGCCCACGGCTGGGACTTTCCCGGTAACCACGCCGCTGTTCTCCGTTTTGCTGGTCTCGGTGATTGTGATTGTAGGAGCACTTACATTTTTCCCGGCTCTCAGTCTTGGGCCGGTGCTTGAGCATTTGTTGATGATGGCGGGAAAGACATTTCTAAGGGGTCGTTCTAAGGACTTATGGCAGAGCACAAAAGCAAGAGCTTGTGGGACGCGAAGATCATACGGCGCGCGTTGTTCGATTCCATCGTGAAGCTTGATCCACGGACGATGATGAAGAATCCCGTGATGTTTGTGGTCGAGGTGGGTAGCGTAGTGACTACGCTACTGCTGTTTCGGGGTCGCGGAAGCTTCGGCTTCAATCTTCAGATCACGCTCTGGCTCTGGTTCACGGTGCTGTTTGCCAATTTTGCCGAAGCTATGGCCGAAGGCCGCGGCAAGGCGCAAGCTGACACCTTGCGGAAGGCGCGCTCTGAAACCGTGGCGCGACGTTTGCTTGCCAACGGAACGATCGAGTCCGTCGCGAGCGCGAAGTTGCGATCGTGCGACATCGTAATGGTGATCGCCGGCGAACTCATTCCCGGGGACGGCGAAATAATCGAAGGCGTCGCGTCGGTCGACGAGTCGGCCATTACCGGCGAATCGGCGCCCGTGATTCGCGAGGCAGGCGGCGACCGATCGGCCGTTACCGGCGGTACGCGCGTGCTCTCGGACCAGATCAAGGTGCGCATTACTTCGAATCCGGGGGAGACTTTCCTCGACCGCATGATCGCCCTAGTCGAAGGCGCGGAGCGGCAGAAGACTCCGAATGAGATTGCGCTCAACATTCTTCTCGCTGGCCTGACCGTTATTTTTCTTCTGGCAGTGGTTACGCTCCAGCCTTTCGCCATTTACTCCGGATCTCCGCAGACCGTGTTTGTGCTGGTCTCACTGCTGGTGTGCCTGATTCCGACGACCATAGGCGGCCTGCTTTCTGCAATTGGCATCGCCGGGATGGACCGGCTGGTGCAGCACAATGTGCTGGCCATGTCAGGGCGCGCGGTGGAGGCGGCGGGTGACGTCAACACGTTGTTGCTCGATAAGACGGGCACGATTACGCTCGGCAATCGGCAGGCGGCGGAGTTCATTCCGGCGCCGGGGATCACCGAAGCAGAGATGGCGGATGCGGCACAGTTGTCATCGCTGGCCGATGAAACGCCGGAAGGCCGTTCGATTGTCGTGCTCGCCAAAGAGCGCTATGGGCTGCGCGGCCGGGAGCTCGCGGCTCATGAAGCCGTATTTGTTCCCTTCACGGCGCAGACGCGCATGTCGGGCGTGAATCTGGATGGCCGCGAGATTCGCAAGGGCGCAGTGGATTCGATTTCAAAATACCTCAATCAGTTTGGCACGTCATTACCGCGCGAGATTCAAGCGAGCGTCGAGCAGATCGCGCGCTCCGGCGGGACTCCGCTGATCGTCGCCGAAAATCAGCGGGCGCTCGGCGTCATTTATCTGAAAGACATCGTCAAGGGCGGAATGAGCGACCGCTTCAATCAACTGCGCGCCATGGGAATCAAGACGGTGATGATTACCGGCGACAATCCTCTGACGGCGGCGGCGATCGCACGTGAGGCCGGTGTCGACGACTTTCTTGCCGAAGCGACTCCCAAAGACAAAATGGATTTGATTCGGCGCGAGCAGGCCGAAGGAAAGCTGGTTGCGATGACCGGCGACGGCACCAACGATGCCCCTGCGCTGGCCCAGGCCGATGTAGGCGTGGCGATGAACACTGGCACCCAGGCCGCGAAAGAAGCCGGAAACATGGTGGACCTCGACTCGAATCCGACCAAGCTCATCGAGGTCGTGGCCATCGGCAAACAATTGCTGATGACGCGCGGCGCTCTTACTACCTTTTCAATCGCTAATGATGTCGCCAAATATTTCGCAATTATTCCGGCGATGTTTGCCGGGACGTTCCCCGTGCTGAATGCGCTGAACATCATGCACCTCGGGACACCGCAATCGGCGGTGCTTTCGGCGGTTATCTTCAACGCCCTGATTATTGTTGCGCTGATTCCGCTGGCGCTTAAGGGCGTGAAATACCAGGCGATGAGCGCCGAGGCACTGCTGCGAAAAAACCTGCTCGTCTATGGTTTTGGCGGGCTGGTAGTGCCGTTTATCGGGATCAAGTTGATTGACATGCTGATTACGGGCATCAGACTGGTTTGAGACTTCGGATCAGGAATCGAGTTGAGGCATGAAGAAGCATTTGCTGAGCGCAATATTGATGACGATCGCAACAACCGTCTTGCTGGGAATTCTTTATCCGTTGCTGGTGACGGGACTGGCGCGCGTGTTCTTCCCCGCACAGGCAAACGGTGAGTTGATCAGGCGCAGCCGGGATGGGGTCATAATCGGCTCGCGGCTGATCGGGCAGCCGTTTACCGGGCCAGGATATTTTCATTCGCGGCCCTCGGCGGCGGGCGCGGCGGGCTATGATGCCAGCGCCTCCTCGGGTTCGAATCTCGGCCCCACGAATGCGCAGTTGATCGCGCGCGTGAATAGCGATGTTGCACGGGTGCAGGCGGAAAATCCCGGCGTTCCGGTTCCGGTGGATCTGGTCACGACATCGGGATCCGGCCTCGATCCGGATATTACTCCAGCGGCTGCGAAGTTTCAGGTTCGACGCGTGGCGCTGGAACGCAAAGCTACCGAAGCTGAGATTCAGAAACTCGTTATGGAACACACTGCGAACCGGCAATGGGGATTTCTGGGAGAGCCGCGGGTCAATGTGCTCGAATTGAATCTGGCGATACATGAGCGTTTTCCGCCGGCAACAAAACCGGAGGCGGCACGCTAATCTAGCGAACCGGGGCGATTACGCGCAGCGCACGCGCGGCGACTGAAATCTCTGCCGGCGTTCGGCACACGAATTCTCCGTCAGCATAAATCTCCAGAGGCATATCAGATTCCACCCGCGCTCGCTCGGCTTTCGAGTACTCGACCTTTGCCGAAAGCAAATGACGGCCGAAGTAAACCGTTGGAAACAGGCAAAAGAACTCCAACGGATTCACGGTCCAGATGCGGCAGATATCGAGCTGGCCATCGGCCATGTCGGCCTGCGGAGCGATGCGCATGCCGTCGCCGTAATACTGGGTGTTGGCAAACGCGGCCAGTAACGTTGGGCGCGGCTTTTCATCGCTGTGCTCGCTGGAGCCGTTCCAGCGCGTGATGCGCATCGGATACGCGGGCAAATCGAAAAGCGCGGGCGCGACCGCAAGCGCGTAGCCTCCGTGGCCGCGCAACCAGCGCGGCATTCGATTAGCACGGCGCGCGGTGAGAGAGTCGAGTCCGCAGCCCGCCACGCCGCAAAAATAATGGTCGATTTCGGAAGACGACAACTCGGTAGAGACGACGGGACGAATGATGCCCAGATCGATGGCCCGGGGCCGAATTTTTCCGGCTTCAAATTCCCGCCAGACTCTCAGCGAATCGCGAACTGAGCGCAGCTTCAGGGCGCGGGCAAAATCGTTGCCGCTCCCGGACGGAACAATCAGCACCGGCAGTTGGAGCCGCGTGAGCGCCGGAAGATGGCGGTGGATGGTGCCATCGCCCCCGAAGATAGCAATCGCATCTGCGTCGGCGGACGAAACGGGGAGACCTTCACTCCACGTGGATGCTGGGTTGGTTTGAAACGGCTGCAGATCAGAGCTCGATGTTCCCAATCCGAAGATCGCGGCGGCGCGCATGAAAATCACGGGTCACAGGCCACAGGGTCACAGGGTCAGTTCCAACCTGTGACCCGTTACCCTTGACCTGGAACCTACTTCAAACACTTATCCATAAACTGCACCAGATCTTTTTTCATTTTGTCGTGTTCCGCTCGGTCGATGTACACCATGTGCCCGGCATTGTAGGTGGCAAACGAAATCCCCTCGCGGTACTTCGCATCCAGGTTCAGGTGGTCAATTGTCCAGTTGGCAGCGGCGAACGGAGTGGCCAAATCGTAATAGCCCTCCATCACCAGCACCTTCATGTAAGGATTCTTGATGATGGCCGAACGCAAACCGTCAGCTGTGCTCGGGAAACCCTGCTCCGCGTTGCCCCAGTCCCACTTTTGAAACACCGGCTCATCATACGCGAACACGCGATAAGGCATATCGACTTTGTAGTCGAGGTCAGTGCGCAGGTAATTGTAGAAAGCAGACGTGTAAGGCGGCAGGATGGCGGCGCTGGTCGGATCAAAAAAACGCTCGCCGGGGTTGGGGCTGGTAAAGCGGCCATCGAGGCGGCCCACGATTAATTTTTGATCGAGCAGCAGTTCGCGCATAAATGTCGGCACATCGATGCGCATGTCGTGCGCCTCGATCACCTCGGGCCGCAGTCCGATGTAGCGGGAAAGTTGCTCGACGATCTTGTGGTGCTCGTCGGCGCTGAGGGCGTCGCCTTTCGCGAGCGCCATCGCATAGTCGTTCAACGACCAGCGCACAACCTCGTCGCGAGTTTTGTTGATGTCGCCGGTGAGGTCAGCCGAAAGCTTGTGGTGATAGGCGGCGATCATGCTGAACGACGGCACGAGCAGGAAGTACGGCAGATCGTTCGAGTTGTTCCACTCCAGCGTCGCAAAATCAACTGCCGTCGAAAGCAGGGTGACGCCGTTGAACGCGATTCCATGATCCGCGAGATAACCGGAAAGGCCCGCCGCGCGGGTTGTTCCGTAACTTTCGCCAAGCAGGAACAGCGGAGAACTCCAGCGCTCATAGCGCGAGAGGTAGAGGCGAATGAATTCCCCGAAGGCCTGCACGTCGCCTTTGACGCCAAGAAATTTCCTGGTCAGTTCGGCATTCGCCGCGCGCGAATAGCCGGTAGCCATGGCATCGACCAACACGATGTCGCTGCGATCGAGCAACGTGTCAGGATTATCTTCGACGCGGTACGGCGCGGCGGGCATGAAGCCGTTTGGTTGCAGCACCACGCGCTTGGGGCCGAGCGCTCCCATATGCAGCCACACCGAGGCCGAACCGGGTCCGCCGTTGAAGGCAAACGTCAGCGGCCGCTTCGCGACGTCCTGGCCGTCGAGCGTGTAGGCCACGAAGAACATTTCCGCTTCGATCTTGCCGTCGGCGCGCTTGAGCGGAAGCCGTCCGGCGGTCGCCGTGTAGGCGAGCGCTTTTCCGTTCATGGTCATCGTGTGATGCGTGACCACCGGCGGAACTTCGCTCACGTCAAAATGTTCTTCTTTGTCCGTGGCCTCTTCTGATTTGGCAGGCTCAGCTTTGTTGGCCTCCGACGACTTTTCGGCGCTGGCGGCGGGTGCGGGTTCTTTTCTGGATTTATCCTGCTTCTTGTCCTTGCGCGCGATCTCCGGCTTCGCGGTGTCGGTTGATTCTTGCGGTTGTGCTACCAGAATTTGTGCCGTCAAAACTGCGAATAGCAAAGCTGCCAGGACTTTCATCACATCCCCCACACAAAAGTTGCAGATCATAATAGCAGGCGCATCCGCGCCCACCTTCTCAATCTCCGGCGACCTCACGATAGCTGCCGAGAACATCCTTTTGAGAAATCACGCCTTCGAGTTTGCGGAAATCGGCGCGGCTCACCACGGGCAAAAGCGGCCACCGGTCTACATAACGCAGTGCTGTCTCCAATGGATGGTCGGGATGCAAATAAGGAACCTGGCGACTGGCAAGGACCGAACCGAGGGTAAGGCTGCCCTTGCCTTCTTGCACCATGGTTTCCAGCTCTTTGGCTGTAACACTGCCCCAGCCAGTGGGCTCAAGCCGGACAAGCACCGGCCCGGGCGATTTCCCATTCAGCTGCAGCAGAGCTCGATCGATGCTTTCCGAGGCATTGAGGATTTCGCCGGGCGGTTGCATGGCATCTTCCACGCGCAGGATGTTTTCCTCGCGTTGTTCTTCCATCGACGGCAGGTCGAGGCCATCCTGGCGCGTCAAGGCATCGAAGATGGCGACCGGCTGCAAGGTGCGCGAGATGAAATAGGCGAAGGTATTGGCGACCATCACGGGCAAGATGATCGAATAATTGCCACTCACTTCGAGCACCATGAAGACCGAGGTCATGGGAGCGCGCAGGAATCCCGCGAACAGCACGCCCATTCCTACCAATGCGTAAGTGCCGGGTGAAACCGACAAATGTGGAAAAAAGACATGCTCGAGGTCGCCCACCGAGGCCCCGAGCATGGCGCCAATAAATAAAGTGGGGGCGAACATGCCGCCCGGCGTTCCACTGGAAAAAGAGAGCAGCGTAGCGATGATCTTCAGTCCGGCGAGAATGGCAAGCATTTGCCAGGTAAATTGCCCATGCATCGCCTGATCCATGTATTCATAACCAGCGCCCATCACCTGCGGATAGCCCGCGACGGCGATGAGTCCAATGAGCAGGCCGGCGACGGCGGGCTGAAAATATTGCGTCCACTGCGGCAAGGAACGGGAGCGCACGCGGAGAGTGGCAATGCCGTTTGCAAATGCGACCGAGGCGAATCCTCCGATGACGCCGAGGATGGAATAGGCAAAAAGCTCGGAAGGCCGCTGAAGCTCGACCGCGGGAATTCGGAAAAGTGGTTCCGAGCCCAGGAACCAGCGCATGACCACGACGCTGGAGACAGCCGAGAGCACGACGGAGCCGAGGATCCCGGCGGTCCAGCGCCCGATGACTTCCTCGATCACAAAAAGCACAGCTGAGATGGGGGCGTTGAACGCCGCGGCGAGACCGGCCGCCGCGCCGACCGGCGCGATGAGCCGCATGCGGTCACGCGACAACCGCATGCGACGGCCAAGCGCGGACGCCAGACCCGCGCCGATTTGCAGCGAGGGGTCTTCCGGACCCAGCGAGTGCCCAGATCCAATGGCGAGCGCGGCCGTGATGAATTTCCCGATCGCTGTGCGGAACGGAATATAGCCGTTGTAGATGTAGAGAGCGGCCTTGGTTTGATTGACTCCGCTGCCGCGAGCCAGCGGGAAGACATGAATAACAATGAGAGCAACTACCAGCCCGCCCAGCGTTGGTGTCAAGATCAGGCGCACCGGTGAAAGCTGGTACCCCGAACCAAGCAGATAGATGCGGCACCACTCGATGGCGAGACGGAAGCAGACAACTGCCAAACCGGAGAAGATGCCGATGAAAACCGAGAGAATCAGGAAGAAACGTTCCTCGCGGAAAACAATTTGCAATAGCGCTCCCCGCTCAGGTGGCCGTGCCATGGCATCGACCGAAGACGAAATGGGAGCGGGTGCGGCGATAACACCGGATTGAGAGCCGAGTTGCCCCTCCAAATTAACTCCCTTCATGCAAACGTGCGATCAGCAGCAGCGCCATGTCCGATCCTGTTGGAGCTCCACAACCGGCGCTCGTCTGGTGCTCGATATTGAACACCAGTTCCATGGCAGCTTCCACCAGGTCCGGGTCGCGCCGAAGGTTGGACTGGACGATGCGCGGCTTCATTTTCGCCCAGCTATCGGCCAGAGTCGTCAGGCTCGAGGGCGGCTGGCCCGAAGACCCCGGCGCGGAGCACGCCTTCAGCCTCTCGCCCGCGATGTCGAAATCCGAGATGACCACGCGAGCCCGCTGGTTGGCCGAGATTTCATGCCGAAATGGATCAAATAAAAGCGCATCCCTTGCGCTCGTCAGCAGGGCAGCGCTCTGTTCGTCCTTCGGGTCGGCAGCGACCGCCTCCTGTAGATATTTTTCGGCCACGGGATAGCGCGCGAGTTTAAATGCTGCGACGCCGGCTCCGGCTAGGGCGGCATGGTCATGTGCATCCGATTTCAGGGCCAGACGAAATGCGGCAAGCGCGTGCTCATAATCCTGTGCGCGCAGAAAAAGCGCGCCGAGTTGTACCTGCTCCGCTGGATCATCGCCCGCGTTGGCGGCGAGCGCGATCAACTCACCCTGCGCTTGTGTTTTGGCATTGATCTTCAGCAGATATTCGATCAATTCCAGCCGCGTGTAACGCCGTGATATATCCTGGTTGCCGGACCACGTGGCGTAGACCGCATTGTGATAATAACGAAGAGCCCGGTCCGTTTGGCCCTTCTGTGCAGCGATGCGGGCGAGCAGGAGATTGACGAAACCGTTCTCCGGCTGGCGATCCCACAGATTGATCAAATAGGCGTAAGCCTCGTCGGTTTTCTGTAGCCCCATCAAGGCCTCCGCGAGGTTGAGCTGATAGGAATAGTCATCTCGCGAATAACGAAGGGCCGAGCGGAAATCCTGGACGGCGCCCGCATAGCGCTGTGCATTGAGATCGGCGACACCGCGCGCAAACCAGCGGTCGGCAAGCGCGGTCTGTTGCGCTTGAAAAGCTCGCGACAGCGCGGTTACGGCCGCGAAAAATACTATCGCTGCTAAGAAAAGGAGCGCCAGGACCACCGGCCTGCGGGTCAAGTATGTTTCAATCTTTTCCCGCATTTTGTAGTCGCCAGCCATCTCGGTTATGGGGGATCCTCAGCTTAGTAGCTAATTCTTATATTACGTGCAAACGAACCCCGACGAATCGAGATACGTCTTATGGAAAAAGGCGGCCTTGAAGAAGGCCGCCCGCCAGCTGCTTAGTGTTGAAAATCGAAGTGGTCGACCCGGTTCTGCTGCCAGCACTGTTCGTCGTCCTGGTTGCAGAATGGCTTTTCCTTGCCGTAGCTGATCGTCTTGAGGCGATCCGCTGGAACCCCTTGCTGAAGGAGAGCCTGCTTCACAGTTTCCGCCCGGCTCGTTCCCAGAGCCAGGTTGTATTCGATCGAGCCCCGGTCGTCGCAGTGCCCTTCGATTAGCACGTTGATATTCGGATGCTGCTTGAGGAAGTCCGCATCTTGTTGTGCGGTGGTTGTTTCGTCCGGACGGATCCGAGACACGTTGTAGTCGAAGAACACGTCTTTGACGTTCTTCGCGAACAGCTCCTCATCCGACGGAGAATATGCTGCCACGGTTTTTTGGTTCACGGTCACACGAGCCGACGCGTCTTTGGTTCCACCCGGACCCGCTGCCACCAGCGTGTAGCTGGTTGATGTGCCTGGAGCGACCGAGCGCGAGCCGGAGGCCGGCACGGTTCCGAGCCCAGCAATCGTGACTTCATTCGCGTTCGTGGTCTGCCAGGTCAGCGTGGTGGACTGGCCTTGCTCGATCGTGCTCGGGTTCGCCGCCAGAGTGGCCGTGGGCGTTGCGGGCGCCGGCGGTGTGGCGGTCGGAGTCGCTTTCGCAACTTTCTTGGCGCAACCTGCCGACAACAACACCACGGCCAGGAGTACGAGTAGAGAAGAAACCTGCAATTTCTTGTTGGCTAATTTGTTGGTCATAGTAATCCTCCCTAGAGTGCACAGACGTTTGCAATGGATGGTCATCTCGCCCAACAGCAAAATTGAGGCCTCGCGCGGCGGCCGGCTCACCCGTAGGAAGCTCGCTTACGCGACGCGCGCTCGAACCGAAGCCCGCGCCGATGCGGCTTGGCAAATTTTCGCGAGTAACGAGATGAAAGGTGCAGCTGAGTTCTGCTGGAGAGGATCAGCAGCGCAGGATACTGTCGCATTCGGCCAGGCCGATAGGCTTGCATTCGGCGACAGCAGCGATTATCCAAAAGAGAGCGACCACCGAAGGAAATGGGAAGTTACGCAAAGACTTCAGCGCCGATTGCGCAATCGTGATGCGGAGTCGCGCGGCGGCGCGAGACGCCTCCAGCGCGCTGGCTGGGCCGTGCACGGCAGAGTAAGGGCCTTGCCCCACCGGAAACAAGAAAATTGTAAGGACGCAGACCACGGCTAAAACAGCCAGCTCCGCTCCAGTTCGGCCAGACGTCATTGCTGTACCAGAATTATTATATCGAAACGCGTCGTCCCGGCGCTGTCCAGCCGGAAGTACATGGCCTTCCGGTTGCCTTGCGCGAGCCCTCTCTGGCCGGCTAGAGCTTGAGTACCGCTTCCACGGTCCCATCCTCGAGCGAGGCTTCGAGTTTGAAGCCGAGCTTGCGGCAGATGGCTTGCATCTCGCGATTCTCGGAAAGAATGGTTGAGACCACGCTGGTCATGCGCTCGTCGCGGGCCACCTCAATCAGCCGGCGATAGAGCTCGGTTCCAAGGCCCTGGTGCTGAAATCGATCGTCGACCAGAACGGCCATCTCCGCTTCGTCTTCGTTCTTGCCGCGGAGGCGGCTGAGGCGCCCGATGGCGATGATCTCCGGGCGGTCGTCTTTTCCTTTGTGCTCGACAACCAGCGCCATTTCGCGGTCATAGTCGATGAAGCAGATGCGCGTGAGCCGCTCGTGCGCCGTGCGCTGGCTGAGCCGCAACGGCTGAAAATAACGCAGATACACCGTCCGCTCCGACAAGACTTGATGCAGCTTGATCAGGAGGGGCTCGTCTTCGGGGCGAATCGGACGAACCACGATCTCCTCGCCGTTCTTCATCGCGCCGGGCCGCACATATCTGTTAGGATATGGCCGAATCGCAAGACGCGGAATTTCTTCCTTGCTGGTCGTCAGCGGGTAAAGGACAATGCGCGCATCGAGCGCAGTCAGTCGATCTGGGAGACGCGAGCAGAGGATTGATGTCGATTTCCTTGATCCACCTCTGTTCGACCACCAGTTGACTAAAGCGAACCAGCAGCTCCTCGAGCGCGCCGATATCGACCGGCTTGCGGCCGCGCACTCCCTGCAAGGCTTTGAAGATTCTCGTTTGCTCCATGAAGCGGCGGGCCAGCGTGGTGTTCAACGGCGGAAGGCCGAGCGCGCGGTCGCCGAAGACTTCGACCAATTGTCCTCCCGTGCCGAACAGCATGACCGGTCCGAACTGCGAGTCGACGGTGCTGCCAAGGATGAGCTCGTAACCCTCCGTGCGAAGGAATGGCTGCACGGTGACACCGAGAAAATGCTCAGCGCCCGCTTTTTCGCGAACCGACGCTTCGATCTCGCGCCAGGCGGTGCGCACCGCATCGGCAGTGCTCAAATTCAATTTGACTCCGCCAACGTCGGTCTTGTGCGTGATGGTGTGCGAGAGCAGCTTGACCACGACGGGATAGCCCAGTTCATCGGCTTTGGCGGCAGCTTCGTCGGCGGTGTGGGCCTCGAGAGTGGGCACAGTCGGAATCTGATAGCAGGCCAGCAATTCCTTCGACTCGGGCTCGGTCAGCAGCGTGCGCCCGGCTTGCCGGACTCTGCCGATGATGGCTTCGGCGCGCTCGCGGTCGGGCCCTTGTTCCCCCTGCGGCAGCACAGGCGTTTCATACAAGCCGCGCAGAAGATAGCTATGGCGCCACATGTAATAAAAAATTCGCGCCGCAGTGTCGGGATAGGGAAATGTGGGAATACCGGCGTGATTGAGGATTTCAATTCCCGCAGCCATCTCGCTCCCGCCCATCCAGCAGGCAAGGACGGGCTTACCCAGACCTTTGGCCAGCGGCACGAGGCGCTCGGCCGTCAAAGTGGGATGCGACATGCCCTGCGGGCAAAGAATCGCGAGGAGGCCGTCGTTGCTGGTGTCGGCGGCTACGGTTTCAAGGACTTTCGCGTAGCGGTCGGGCAGCGCGTCCCCGAGGACGTCGACCGGATTGTTGTGGCTCCAGTGCGGCGGCAGGGTCTTATTCAGCTGCTCAAGCGTGGCGGGAGAAAGCTCGGAGAGTTCTCCGCCGGCCCCGATGATCGAATCGGCTGCCAGCACCCCTGGTCCTCCGGCATTGGTCACGACCGCCAGCCGCGGGCCTTTGGGGCGTGGCTGCTTGCTCAGTGTCTCGGCCATGTAAAACAGATCCGCAATCGTGTTGACACGCAGAACCCCGCAACGGCGGAAAGCGGCTTCGAGCACTTCGTCGCTGCCGGCCATGGCGCCGGTGTGCGAGGCGGCGGCATGAGCGGCGGCGGCGGTGCGTCCGGCCTTGATGACGATGATCGGCTTGCTCAGCGAGACTTCGCGCGCCGCCGACAAAAAGCTGCGCGCCTGGCCCACCGACTCCATGTACATCACGATGGATTGCGTGCGCGAATCGTTACCGAGATAGTCGATCAGATCGCCCCAGCCAACATCAAGCATCGAGCCGATGGAAACGAACGCGCTGAAGCCCACGACTTCCTTTTGCGCCCAATCGAGAATCGCGGTGCAGAGCGCGCCACTCTGGCTAATGAAAGCGACATTGCCCGGCCGAGCCATGTTGGGGGCGAAGGTAGCGTTCAGGCCGCTGATTGGATTCATAACGCCCAGGCAATTCGGGCCGATCAGGCGCATGCGGCTGCCGCGCAGTTGCTCAAGAATCTGGCGCTCAAGTTCCTTGCCGTGCTCGCCGTGCTCTTTGAAGCCCGCGGAAATGACGATCGCCCCACCCACCCCCGCAGCGGCACACTCACCGATGATTCCAGGCACGGTATCTGCGGGAGTAACGACGACGGCGAGGTCAACAGTCTCCGGAATCTGCCCAACATTGGCGTACGCCTTAATCCCGAGCACGCTGGCATGTTTCTCGCTGACCGGATAAACGGTTCCGCCGAAAGGACTG
>CAWFLZ010000006.1:0-447310 GCA_963816705.1 uncultured Acidobacteriaceae bacterium | reverse complement strand
GGGCAAGGGCACGCAAGCCGATCTTTTGAACCAGCGGTTGGATGCCTGTCACCTTTCGACCGGCGACCTGTTCCGCGCCGCCTCAAAACAAAAGGACTCCGAACAGAGTCCCGCCATGCGGACCGCCATGGAGCATATGCGCCGCGGCGAACTCGTTCCTGACAGCACGGTCTGGGAGATGGTGCGTGAGCGCGCCAATAGCATTCGCTGTTCCGCGGGCTTTGTGCTCGACGGCTTCCCGCGTACGCTCGGTCAGGCCGAGTCGCTAAGGCAGCTCATGGAAAGCGAGAGAATTCCGCTCAACGCGGTCGTCAATTACGAACTGCCGCTTCCGGAGATCGTTGCGCGCCTGAGCGGACGCCGCACCTGCGAGAAGTGCAAAGCGGTCTACCATGTGACCGGCAATCCGCCAAAGATCGACGGAGTATGTGATCGCTGCGCCGGCAAACTCTTCCAGCGCGAAGATGACCGGCCCGAATCGATTAGCGTCCGCATGGCCGCTTACGAGCGCAGCACCGCGCCTCTGATCGAGTTTTATAGGGTGCAGGGACTGCTGGTATCCGTCGCCGCTACCGGATCGCCCGATGAGATCTATGCGCGCACCATGGCGGCGCTCCGGGCGCGGGCGTAGCTCCAACAGAAAATCTAGCGTTTAAGTGTCGCGCGTTTGGCCGTCGCGGGCAGTGGAGGACAATCGTTCTGCTCGCCGCAGTGGGGACATACAACTTTGGCATTCTGTTTCTCCATTTGCTGGAGAAAAGCCGAAAATTCCTTGCCGCACCGGTTGCACAGGCCCTCGATGGTTTGGCTCTTCGTATTTTTCAGTTTGCTGGGCATTCCAAGTTATTTTAAGCGAATAAGGACCATGAGTGCGACGCGATGCGTACGCGATAGTGCGAATACAATGAAGTCAACGTGCCCCTCGGTCTGTACATCTCAGTTCCTTTCTGCCGGACGAAGTGCAGCTACTGCAACTTCGCCTCCGACGTATTCTCGAAGTCTGCCTACGAAAATTACGTCGCGCGAGTGATCGAGGACATCGCGAACTCCCGCGCGGCCGCCGCCGAAGTCGGAGGCGCGTTCGACGCGGCGGTCGATTCCATTTATCTGGGTGGAGGAACGCCCTCGATCCTCGAGTCGTCGCAGTTGTTGCGCATCTTCAGCGCAGTGCGCGATGAGTTTGAAGTAGCTTCCGATGCCGAGGTCACGGTAGAGTGCGCGCCCGCCACGCTGACGAATTCGCTGATCGAAACCCTGCTGCGCGCAGGCGTCAACCGCGTGAGCCTGGGCGTGCAATCCTTCGTCGATCAGGAAGCCCAGTCGGTTGGACGATTGCACAATCGCTCCACGGTAATCGAGGAGGTCGCGCGCCTGCGCCAAAGTGGCCTCGATAACATTAACGTGGACCTGATCGCGGGTTTGCCGCATCAGACAGCCGAGAGTTGGACCTTCTCGCTCAACGAATTGATTGCGCTCCGCGTCCCGCACGCCAGCGTCTACATGCTTGAAGTGGATGAGGACTCGCGCCTCGGCAGAGAACTGATCGCCGGCGGCACGCGCTATCACGCGCACTTTGTGCCCGATGACGCCGCGACCGCGGATTTCTACGTGCAAGCGCGCGAGGCGCTGAACTCAGCCGGCATTCAGCAATATGAAATTTCCAACTTCGCCCGCCCCGGCCGCGAATCGCGCCACAACTTGAAGTATTGGACGCGTCAGCCCTATCTCGGCTTTGGCGTCGACGCGCATTCGATGCTTCGAGCCGAACCCAATCCGTCCGCACGCTGTGAAGCCATCCGCTTCGCCACGCCCGACTCGCTCGATGCCTACATGAATCGCGCGCCTCGAACGGTCACTCCCGTCTCCGCGCACGCGGCCATCGAAGAGAGCTTTTTCCTCGGTTTGCGGCTGAGTCGCGGCATCGATCTCGACCTCCTGCGCGCCGAATTCGGGTTAAATGCCCTCCCGTTCGAGTCGGTCGTGGTCGAATGTTTGCGTGATGCCTTGCTTGAAAAGCGAAATGGGCATGTGTACCTGACGGACCACAGCCGTTTGATATCAAATGAAGTGTTCGCCCGTTTTCTTCTAGAGGAAACAGAAGTTGACGGGTAAAATTCACCGAGCTCGACAGTCGGGGTAGTGTTACATCGCACAAAAGTAACTTCTTGGTAATTCACTTTTCAATTCTCCTGCCCCAAAAAATCAATGAGTTATAAATAGCTACCAGCCTAAAAGTGCACGCGTCGCGCTATAGAACTTTTGTAATACCCCACCATCCGACCTCCGTAACTTGGACTCCATTTTATTGACTGCCATATTGAAAAATGCTCGAGTTCCGAGCAAGAGAGGGAACGTGAGCCGAGGAGAATTTCACTTGCGGAAACAGAAGGGTTTTTCACTCATCGAACTTTTGATCGTGGTCGCGATCATCCTGATCATCGCCGCGATCGCCATCCCGAACCTGCTGCGCGCGCGTATCGCCGCCAACGAATCGTCCGCAGTGTCATCGGTTCGCACCGTCAACACAGCACAGATTTCGTACAATTCTGCCTACTCCACCGTGGGATTCTCTACCGACCTGGCCAGTCTGGGGGGCACGAGCTGCGCTCCGCCCAATTCAAGCAGCGGTTGCTTGATCGACACGCAACTCGCGGGCGGCACCAAGAGCGGGTACTCGTTCGCGATGCAGGGCGGGTCCGGAACCCCGAATGTGTCCTATCAGATCATCGCTTCGCCCACCCAGCCGAACCAGAGCGGCGTGCGCTATTTCTGCTCCTTCGAGGACGCGGTTGTGCGCGTCAACCCGACAGCGTCGATCTCAACCTGCGATTACAGCCAGACGCCACTGAACCAGTAAGGTCAGCATTAACGCTTTGGCGAAATACCTGGGAGAGGTACAAGCCTAAAGGCAGAGGAGAAATCCTCTGCCTTTTATCTTGGTTCTGCTTTGAGGAATAAAGACGGCCTGCCCCGTCTCGGCCATCCGCGAACTGTGTTCGAGCAGGGAATTGAGGTCCGGCGGGAGTCTGCCCAAGAAGTAAAGTGGGAACCGGCCACGTGAATCCACGTTAATTGGCCGATGAATGCCAGTCGGCTATGGCCTATCCGGCTCCCACCATCTCAAACGTCTTTCGAGTCACTACGTCCCAGATACATGGTTCGGAGGGCAAGCACTCAATTCCCGCTTCCCCTGAGCTGGCCCATGCGATCCGGAACCGTGCTCTTTGTGATCCGTGCTGCACATCCAGGAGTCCGCCGGCGCAGATCTTGGCACGTACTCCCAGCAACACGGCGCCGCTCAAGCTCACGTTTTTTACCCGCACGACCTCCGCGAACGGGCGTGCCATCCGGTCAACTCCCTGGATGCGCACAGGAAATTCAACCCTGAGCCGCGGCTCTTTGCGCCGGTCGGCTTTTGGCCGATTATTGCTTGCTGAATCCAAGTGCGATCATAGGATCGAAGCCTTGGAAAGGATAGATAGCGTTGGTTATTTCGACGTGGTTACCAGTGGTCGAACTGATAACTGAAAACTGAAAGCTGATAGCCGGGATCTGCCCTCGCTAATTCTTCCATGCGCACGAGCCCGGTCCATCCGGACTGCCGCACGACCCACAAGGCCCGGCAGGCATTGGGGAAGACGAGCCACCCTTCGCAGAGACCGCGAATACGGAGAGCTTGGGCTCCAGTTTCTTGCTCTCACACTTCGGGCAGGCAGCTTTTTGCTGGCCGTAGACGAGCGCCTCAAACTGGTGATGGCATTCCTTGCAAACGTATTCGAAGATCGGCATCGATTGGCTCCGCAACGTCGGGCTGTCGTCGGCCGTTAGTCGTCCGTCGTCAGCGAGTTCAATCGGCCTGACGACCGACGACCGATGAACTGACGACCTGAATTGCTGACTTCTATTTAAAATCAAAGTGTGGGCAGTGCGCAAACTCCGCAAGAGACTGATACCTTCGTTCCCCGCCGCTGGCTGCGAGGCGGGCACGTCCAAACCCTCGCCAGCTTTCTGATCCAGCGGCGCATCCATCTGCCGGAGCCGGAGACGCGCATGATCGAGGTTGCTCCCGGCGTTCAGGTGCTGTGCCATTGCCACTGGCAGGCCAACCGGACGAACGCATTGACGATCATCGTGGTGCACGGTCTGGAAGGTTCAAGCGAGTCGCAATACATGCTCGGCATCGCCGATAAGGCGTTGCGGGCTGGTATGAACGTGATCCGCTATAACCAGCGCAACTGTGGCGGCACCGATGCCCTGGCCCCCGTGCTCTATCACTCGGGATTATCCAATGACATCGCAGCCGTAGCGCGAGAAGTCGTCGCGCGCGATGGCGTGTCGCGGTTGGCCCTAGTCGGCTTTTCCATGGGCGGAAATCTCGTGCTGAAGCTGGCGGGCGAATGGGGAGAGCAACCGCCGCCGCAGTTCTGTGCGGTAGCCGCCTGCTGTCCTGCGCTCGACCTGGCGGCGTCGGCCGATGAGTTGCACACACCTACGAACCGCCTCTACGAGAGCTACTTCCTGTGGGCGTTGCGCCGAAGAATGCGCCAGAAGGCGCGCCTGTTTCCCGGCCATTTCGACCTTAAGCGCCTCAAGGACCTCCGCAGCCTGCGCGAGTTCGACGACAAAGTCACCGCCTACTATTGCGGATTCAAAGGCGCCGTCGATTATTATGACCGCGCCTCAGCGGCGCATGTAGTCGGAAGCATTTCGGTTCCGACTTTGATTCTGTACGCCGCCAACGATCCTTTCATTCTCATCACGCCCGAGACGCGGCGCAAGATTCTCGCCAACGCCCATATCAAGTTCGTGGAAACAGAGGACGGCGGCCATTGCGCATTCATTGGAACGCCGAACAGAAACGGAATAGGCGGCGTGAACGGCGGCGCGCTATCCGAGGACGATGGATTTTGGGCGGAGACTGAGATCGTGAATTTCCTGCGCCGATTTTGATCTCGGACGACTGAGGACCGACGACGGACGACTGTGGATGGATGCTGATTTCTCAATCGAACTGGGCCGCGACGATCCGCTGCTGGATTTTCCCTGGACTGATCCGTCCGGAAAACTTGCTCACCTTGACTTGAAACGGCACCCGGAGTTGTTCACGAAACTCGCGGAGACCAGGAAATTCCCGGAGCTGGCGGAATTTCTCCGCCCGATAAACTCCACGCGTAGCCCGTTCGAGAGCGCCAAGTGCGACGCGTGGACGACGAACGAGCTGAGCGCCGAAGAAGAGATATTCGCCGCAGCCTACAAGTTCTCGAACTACGTGGATCTCGTTTGTTCGAACGTCGAGCAGCGTCAGTCCTTCGATTTCCACGAAGGATTCGCCAGGAAATTAACCGATTTGCTGCGCCGCGCGCCTGAGATGCGCGCCTCGGCGGAAATATGCGTCCGGCGCTGCTTCTTTGGTCCGCCGGAAGAGGCGCGCGAAGGCTTCTATTTCACGCTGTATGTGAACGGGTTCGGAGAAGATGAAGAGTTCGCGCGCAAGAATTGGGCGATCGGATTGAAGCTGGTGGAGAATGCGATACTGCAACTGTCGGCGACCGGTTAGCGGGACAAAAGCGACGAGCCGCGAGTTGCGAGCCGCGAGCACCCAAGCCATTTCCGACCGGCATCCGGATTGCTCGCAACTCGAGACTCGCGGCTCGCGACTCAGTTAATATCCTGCTTCGCCTCCAGTTTCTTCACCAGCCCATCCACATAGGTCTTCTGATTATCCGGAGCCGAAGCGAGCGCCAGTTTCATCTCCTTGGCCGCGTCGTCGAACTTGCCCTCCGAGCTGTAGATGCGCGCCATCCCCGTGTGCGTGAACCACAGATCGGGATGCTTCTTCGCGTTCTCGCGGAAGATGGCGTATGCCTCATCGTTTCGTTTTTCGCCCAGGAGCCCGCGCGCGAAGAAATGAATCTGCAGCGGAGTCGCCAGATCGAGCGCCCGTTTCTGCGCAGCCATCGCATCGTCTTTGCGACTCAGAGCAAGCAAGACCTTCGACTTCGTCATCTCATTGTCGTAGCGATCTTCATTTTCGATCGACTTATTCGCGTAGTTCAGCGCCGTGTCGTAGTCGATCTTCTCGGTCAGCAGATAGGTCGCGGCGTCGTCCCAGCTGATCCAGGTATATTGTGAGAGATTCCGGAGCTGATTCTTCAGGCTGGCTTCAACAATGGGATGCACGTCGACCCCCACCTTGAAGGGCACCGCAATCTTTTCCCACTCCAGCTCGACGACCGTCGACTCCGGCTTGACCTGATCGAAGTCGTAAGTCAAGGCATTGTGCATTTCCGCCGGCTGCGGCTTCACATTCACGCGCAGCGCGTCCTCGCCTTCCTTATACGTAAACGACCCCCACGAAGTGGAATTCTTCGAAAAGATAATTGTCCACTCGTCGGCATTGGGAATCATGTGCAACCCATACGTCCCTTTATCGAGCGGCTTGCCGTCGATGGTGACGGGATCGCTGAACGAAATGGTAGTGTTCTCATTCGCGCCCGCGCGCCAAACCTCGCCATAAGGAACGAGGCCGCCCCAAATCTTGCGATCATTGACCAGCGGCCGATGATACGAAATCCTGATATCAGTAATCCCGATGCGCTGCGAAACCTCAGCGCGCTGGCTTTGCCGCGGCAGATCGAGAACGAATGACTGCGCCAGGCATAGGCCAGTAAGCGATGCCAGCAGCAGGCAGTATAGAACGCCACGTGAAGCGGTCCGGGACATTGCAGGGAACTTTCTTTGGAACACTCTCTGAGACATGGGGAATCCCTCCTTGATGTGCTCGAAATTGATGTGCGTTGAAAACGTGCGTCGAATCCGTGAGAATCTTGCCGAAACGGCCGCCGATGGGCGGCCACACCCCTGAGCCACCTGCTTAGACGCGCCGCGGCTCGCTCAGTGAGCAAACGAGGGCGCTGCGCCCGCAAATTCACAGCGTCCCGGGCTACAAGAAATCGAATTGCCGAATCTAACTAAGTGATCCAATACGCTTTTTGCTGGAACCAACCGCGCCCGTTCCCCGTATCTAATGTCATAGCGCGGACCGGCGAGTTGCCCGGCCTGCGTGCGAATTGCCTCTTATGCGGATGCTCCTGGAAATCGTGCGCCAGTCGCTCTCCACCCTGTGGGCGCACAAGCTCCGCTCGTTTCTTACTATGTTCGGAATTGCCTGGGGTGTCGGCTCGTTGTTGCTGCTGGTTGGGCTCGGGGAGGGCTTCCGCAGCGGCCAGAACCGGCAGCTTGCGAACCTCGGCCAGGACATCATGTTCACCTTCCCCGGACGCATTCCCGCGGTCGAAGGCAGCACTCAGTCCGGCCGCACCTACCATTTTACGTATGGTGACTACCTCGCCATTCAGAGCGAGGCGCGCTCGGTAAAGTACGTTTCTCCAGTGCTGGACCGAGAAGATATTCGCGCGGTCAGCGACTACGGTTCGACCAATGGCCAGGTGTTCGGCGTCGCGCCCAACTACAACCAGATCCGTAACGTGCCCGTCGGCACCGGCCGATGGTTTAACGACGAAGACAATCGCGAGACGCGCCGCGTTGCCGTCGTCGGCTGGGAGCTGTTGAAAAACATTTTTCCAGGCCGCCCGGCCGTCGGCTCGACCATCATGCTCAACGACATCAACTTCGAAATCATCGGCGTGGTTAGCAAAGTCGGGCAAGACGGCAACAATGGCACCAATGCTCGCATTTTTATTCCCATCGAAACTATGCGCAACCTGTTTCGCCTGAAGGAGGCGAACACCGAAGACGCCATCTCGTTCCTGAATTATCGTCCCGTGACGCCGGCGCTCGACAAGCAGGCAAAAAGCGAAGTGCACGAAGCCGTGGCCCGCCGTCATCAGTTCGACCCAAAACTCACCGATGCTTTTGAAGACTGGGACACCATCGAAGACAACAAGCGCGTCGGCAAAATCTTCAGTTCCATGGACTGGTTCCTGGGTGTGGTCGGGGTCGTCACGCTCGCCCTCGGCGCCATCGGCATCATCAACATCATGCTGGTTTCAGTAACCGAGCGCACGCGCGAGATCGGACTGCGCAAAGCGTTGGGCGCGACGCATCGCGCCATCCTGACGCAGTTCTTTGTCGAAGGCGCTTTTCTGACAGCTTTGAGTGGAGGCATTGGCCTGGCCATCACAACCGCATTCGTCACGCTGCTGGCCGCCTTGCCCGCGCCGGAAGGCTTCGACACGCCGCGCATCGTTCCCGCGTCGGCGGTAGTTGCGATCTTCTCGCTGGCGGTAGCAGGAATCGCGGCCGGCCTGTATCCCGCTCGGCAAGCTGCGCACTTGCCTCCCGTCGAGGCACTGCGCCAAGAGTAGAGACGGGGCCTGCCCCGTCTCTTTCGCCCGAAGGATCCGGCCGCAGCAGGCCTCGTCTCTACGGAAAAGAATTAGGAATTAAGGACTAAGATGCTTATCGAACTTGGACGCCAGGCCTACAACGCGCTGAAACACAACCGCCGCCGCAGCGTCCTGACCATGCTCGGCATGGCGTGGGGCATCGCCACGGTCGTGTTGCTCCTCGCCTACGGCAACGGCTTCGAGAACGCTCTTTGGGTCGCCTTCCGCTCCTGGGGCACGAACCTGGTTTTTGTTTTTCCCGGACGCACCTCGCTGCAAGCCGGAGGCACCAAAGCCGGCAGCGAAATCAAGCTCACGGTCAACGATCTCGACTATCTCCAGGCCGAAGTGCCGCTGCTCAAACGCATCTCTCCCGAGGCGTTCAAGCAATGCCTGGTCGCCTACGGAATTCGCAGCGACAATTACGGCGTTAGCGGCGTCCATCCCTACTATTCGCACATGCGCCGCATGGACGTGCAGGACGGAACATTCTTTACCGACCTCGACGAAAATACCCGTAGCCACGTCGCTGTCCTCGGCGCCGACGTAAAGAAAAAACTCTTCTCCGGCCAGAACGCGCTCGGCGAAAAGGTTCGCCTCGACGGCATCTCCTATCAGGTAATCGGCGTGCTCAAGTACACCATCCAAAACGGCGACGACAACATGAACGGCAAGGTGTACATCCCGTACAGCGCCATGAGCGACCTGATGAACACCTACTACCTGAACGCGATCGCGATCGAGTACGAAGGCGATCACCAGAAGGTCGCCGACGCCGTGCGCCGCTCGATGGCCTTCCACCACGAATTCGATCCGAAAGATAAGCGCGCAATATTCGTCTTCGACGTATTCGCCGATCTGCTCGACCTGCGCGTGATCACGACCGGAATAAAAATTCTTCTCGGCTTCATCGGACTGCTGACGCTCGGCATCGGCGGCGTCGGACTGATGAATATCATGCTGGTCTCAGTCACGCAGCGCACGCGCGAAATCGGAGTAGAAAAAGCTCTGGGCGCGCGCGGTTGGCACATTCTCGTCCAATTTCTCGCCGAAGCTCTGGTCATCACGCTGCTCGGCGGAATCGCCGGCGTGGTGCTCGCTTATATCGTGTCGTGGTCCGTCGGCTCGCTGACGCTGTGGAGCGCATTCATCGAAAACGGCAAGGAGGGCGACATTCGCCTCACCATCAACGCCACCACGCTGATTGCCTCGACTTTAATCCTGGGATTTGTCGGCATCAGTCAGCGGCATGTTGCCGGCCATCAAAGCGTCCAGACTGAATCCGATCGAAGCGCTTCGGTATGAGTAAGACAGGTCTCCGGAGTTAGATCCTGAGTCCCGCGGGGCGGACGCCGCCTGGTCATGGAACGCAACCTTCTGCTTGGGGTCATCGAGGATCGGCTCTGGAAACTTGAAAGCCCGAATGATCACGCTCCAGCGGCCTCATTCTGCCGCGAGAATCGTCGAGGATAGTGCTTCTACAAATCTCAAACTTAGGCCTCCGAGTCGCCTCAAACCGCGTCTAATAGACGCAGGAAGCTGCACGCCGGCAAGGCGCGCCCTGCTTGGAGGTCTCCATGAGTCTCGCTCGGGCCCTTCGGTTCGTCGCAGCTTGTGTTCTATCTTTGGGGTCGACTCTCATCGTCCAGAGCCCGGCCCAGACCGCCAGCCAGAACTCCCAGACCGCCCCCCAAAAATCCAAGACCACTAATAAGACCGCTAAATCGTTGCCCGAAGACTATTCCTTCAAAGTCAAGGCGCACCGGATCTGGACCGACACCGGGCTCGATCTGAATGCGGGAGATCGAATCCACGTCTCCGGAGCCGTGATCGCTTGCAATGTCCCTTCGCTGACCGAGAAGGCGCATTTGCCGCTCCCCTCAGCTCCGGGCGGGGCCTTGCTGATCGAGCTGCACTCGGACGGCCCTCCCATTCTCGCCTCTCCCGACGCCGCTCTGCCCATCCTCGATCCCAGCCACCTTTACCTGGGAGTGAACGCCGCGCATTGTCACGGAACCATTCCCGTGACTGTGCACGTGGTCTGGCATAGGCGGGAACAGAGAGGCCATTGAACTCGAAACTCCCGACCCCGCATTGAGTCGGACGAACCTGGGCGCGGGACCAGGCGAACTCTGTCGGTGAACTCAGTCGCCGGGGCGCACTTCCGAGCAGAGAACCCACAAGTGGTCTATGTATTCGCCGCTATTAGAGCGGAAGCCGGTGACCACGGAACCGCGCGGGCATTCAGCGCGCGCCCGCCGTCCGCCTGGATTTGGCCGCCGGAGGGGTTGCGTGAATTCCGTTCGCATGCGTTCTCTTCTCCCTGCGATCTCGCGGAACGGGCTGCAAATGCCCACCGCCTCATCGATCGAGGCCCCGGTGCGTCCGCGCAGGCCGCGCAATGCCATGCCCCGCGGGCAGGATGCGTCCTGTACTGGTCGCCCGCCGGGACTGCCCGTGCGCTCCGTCATTCTGACTTCATCTCCCAGGTCGCCATCGCGGCGAACCCGGGCGCAATCGAGCCATGCCGTGTTGAAGAACTCGCCGGTCTGCACGTGGAATCCGACGGCCACGGAATTTTCGTCGCATACGGCATCGGGAGCGGGCCTGCCGCCTTGGCCGCCGCCGAAGTCGATGGCCGTGCGCTCGTGCGCTACGTGCATTCCGCCATGATCGTGATCGCGGCCATGATCACGGTCGCGATCCTGATTGTATTGAGCCGCGGCGAGCGCAGCGAACGCGATCAGACACAGCATCCCAATCCCAAAAAACGGAGTGCATTGTGCCCTCGCCTTTTGCAAGACACTTCGCAAGAAAGTGATGGTCTGATTCCGCTGACTGCCAGGTGATTTTGTCATCGCAGGCCCTTTAACAGAAGTCTTTCTCATCTGCCCCATACTACTCCCATCATTGCCCAAACAAACAGTTGCCTGTGCACAACCCGAAATCGTCATCTACTCATGAAGAGAGGCTGCCACGGCCGAATTCCAACCTCCCGAAGCCCCGTGCCTCCATAAAGGCGGGAAGCCATTGTGAGCATTACAGCTCAGCGCAGCTTCCTCCCGTCCCCCATACTTGACAGAGTAGTGGCTCCCGTCAGGACTGGCTTTTGCCAAAGCGAAAAATCAAGACCGCGAAGAGAACTCCCGCTTTCAATCCCCACACTTTTCTTTCGACGGTCGGGGAGGGCAGAGATATGGTGTCTTTTTCAAAGAAGAAAACCATCTTCGCTCAAGGCGATCCTAAGGACGGCCTGTTCTTTGTCCAAAGCGGGAAGGTGCAGCTCGGCGTGGTATCGGAAAACGGGAGAGAAGCGACCCTGGGCATTTTGGGCGAAGGCGATTTCTTTGGAGAAGGTGGTCTTGCCGGCCAGCCCCTGCGCATGTCGTCTGCAACCGCGCTGACAGACTGCGTCCTGCTGCACATCGGAAGGAAGGCGATGATGCATGCCATGAGCCTGGAACCAAAATTGTCAGCCGTGTTCGTCAAATACCTGCTCAAGCGGAATATCCGATATCAGGATGACCTGGTCGATCAACTCTTCAATTCCAGCGAAAAGCGGCTGGCGCGGGTCCTTCTTCTGATGGCCCAGTTCGGAACCGAAGGCGTGTCGGAAATGTCTGTCCCAAGATTAAGTCAGGAGACTCTGGTAGAGATGGTGGGGACGACGCGCTCGCGGGTCAGCTTCTTTATGAACCGCTTCAGAAAGCTGGGTTTCATCAACTACGACACTGGGGATAACTTACATGTGCACAGTTCTCTCCTTAACATTCTTCTTCATGATGACGACCGGGCAACCGGGAGTCCGGGAGACAAGAATGACTCTGCCCGTGCCAAAAGAGGTGCAGAGCCGCCTCCAGAGCCTGGCGAGGCCGCCGATAAAGACCGTGCGAGGACGCCACCTCTCCCCAGCCTGGTACGACCCCGTACGTGAATTGCTAGGGAGCAGTAGCCGACGATCGAAAAGTGCTTGCCGGGAAGCCCGCTGAAGCCGCCGACCTGTTGCTTTCGTTGACGCGGCACTTACCCGGGACGTACGATCTGCTCCAGTGATCGGCAAAACCATCTCGCATTACCGCATTGTCGAGAAATTGGGCGACGGCGGAATGGGTGTGGTGTATAAGGCCGAGGACTTGAAGCTGGGCCGGTTTGTCGCACTCAAGTTTCTGCCCGACAGATTAGCCAAAGATCCGCAAGCCCTTGCCCGTTTTCAACGTGAAGCTAAAGCCGCCTCTGCGCTGAACCATCCGAATATCTGCACCATCCACGAAATTGATGAGCAGCACGGCGAAGCTTTCATCGCCATGGAGTTTCTGGACGGGGTGACACTCAAGCACCGGATCGCGGCGCGCCCGATGGAGACCGAAGTGATTCTCTCCCTCGCCATCGAGATCGCGGATGCGCTCGACGCGGCCCACGCACAGGGCATAATCCACCGCGACATCAAGCCGGCCAACATCTTCGTGACGAAACGCCGGCACGCTAAGATTCTTGATTTCGGATTAGCCAAGGTGGTGCTCGCGGCCAATTCCTCCCAACCGCCGGCGGCCCCCATGGAGACGACCATCAACATCGAGCGCTTGACGACTTCCGGCACCGCTCCCGGCACCGTCGCCTATATGTCGCCGGAACAGGCGCGAGCAAAAGAATTGGATTCCCGTACTGATTTGTTTTCGTTTGGAGCTGTGCTCTATGAGATGGCTACTGGCCAGTTGCCCTTTCGTGGCGACAGCTCCGCCACCGTATTCGATGCGATCCTCAACCGCGCTCCGGTGGCGCCGGTCCGGCTAAACCCCGACGTCCCCGCCGAACTGGAACACATCATCAATCGCGCGCTGGAAAAAGATCGAAACCTCCGCTATCAGAGTGCCTCGGACATGAGAGCCGAACTGAGCCGTCTTAAACGTGACGTGGACTCATCCCAGCACGTCGTCGCAGCCGCGGGCGACGATGATACGTCGGCGCCTCCGGGAGTAGTGCCAACGGGGACATCCAGTTCGAAGAATCGGCTTCGGACATTGGACGAGCCCACGAATCGGAAAGATACCCTGAATCAGTCGCGCCATCTTTCATGGAAGGTGGTCGCGGTGTCTTGCTTGCTGTGTGCCGCACTTATTGCCGGCGGAATTTACTGGCGTCGGCAACCTGCGCCCAAGCTGACTGACCAGGACACAGTCGTTCTGGCAGACTTCAAGAACACCACGGGCGACCCTGTCTTCGATGACACCTTGAAGCAGGCGATTTCGGTGCAATTGGGGCAGTCTCCATTTCTGAACATACTGTCGGACGCAAAAACTCGCGCCACACTGAGACTGATGGCGAAGCCAGTTGGTACCAAAGTGACCCCGGATGTAGCGCGCGATCTCTGTCAGCGTGCGGGCGCGAAAGCTTATGTCGCGGGGACGATTGGAAGTCTCGGAAGCGAGTACGTAATTGGCCTTGACGCCGTCAACTGCAAAACCGGGGACCTCCTCGTACAGGAGCAGGTAACTGCGGAAAACAAGGAACACGTGCTGAGAGCGCTGGGCGAGACGGCGACCAGGCTCAGAACGAAACTGGGAGAATCCCTCAGCACAGTCGAAAAGTTTGATATGCCCCTCGACCAGGCGACCACGCCTTCTCTCGAGGCCTTGAAGGCGCTGTCTGTGGGAAGAACCACGCTGCAAGAGCAAGGCAGTGCCGCCGCGATTCCATTCTTCAATCACGCCCTCGAACTCGACCCGAATTTCGCCGCCGCTTATTCGGCCTTGGGGATCACCTACTCGAATCTCAGAGAGCCCGGTCGAGCCACGGAGAACCTGCGCAAGGCCTATGACCTGCGCGACAAAGTGAGCGAGCGGGAAAGACTCCGCATCTCGGCGAACTATTATCTTCTGGCCTCGGGTGAACTTGAAAAAGCAATTCAAACCTACGAGATTTGGGCCCGAACCTACCCGCGCAGTAGCGAACCTTTCGGCAACCTGGGTGTCGATTACACCTATCTGGGGCAGTACGAAAAAGGAGTGGCAGCTAGTCTGGAAGATCTCCGCCTCAACCCGGGGAGCGCCGCCGCCTACACCAACCTCGTCACACTGTATGCCGCTCTGGATCGCCTTGACGACGCGAAAGCGACCTATGAGCAAGCCGTCGCGCACAAGGTTAACAATCCATTTATTCATGGGAATCGCTACGGAGTTGCCTTTCTGGATAACGACAGTTCCGAGATGCAGCGGCAAGTCGCCGACGCGAGCGGCAAACCGGGGGAGGATGTGCTTTTTTCGTTTGCGTCGGATACCGAGGCATTCCACGGGCGCCTCGCGATGGCGCGGGACTTATCCAAGCGCGCCATCGACTCTGCTCTCGGCCACGATTCAGCAGAAACAGCGGCAGCCTGGAAGATGGATGTTGCCTTACGCGATGCAGAGTTTCACAATGTTGCCCTCTCCCGCCAGGAGATCGCCTCCGCGCTCGCTACCGCGTCCACGCGCGACGTGAGTCTTCTCGCGGCTCTCGCATTGGCGCGTATTGGAGATTCCGAACACGCAAGGCGATTGGCAGACGACTTAGCGGGACGGTTTCCTCTTAACACCGTGATCAATCGCTATTGGCTGCCCACCATCTACGCCTCGATCGAGATTCAACGTGGCAACCCGGCGCGCGCCGTCGAACTTCTACAAACGACAACCGAGTACGAATTGGGGTCTCCTCTACCGCAATTCGAGGTGGGTGGCACCCTCTATCCCGTATACGTCCGGGGCCAAGCCTACTTGTTGTTGCACCATGGTACGGATGCGGTGCGTGAGTTTCATAAATTTCTGGACCACAGAGGCGTTGCGGTGAATTGCCCACTGGCGGCGTTAGCGCGACTCCAACTCGCGCGAGCCTATGTGCTGGTGGGAGACTCGAAAAGCGCAAACGAAAGCTACCAGGAGTTCTTCGTCCTCATGAAGGACGCCGATTCCGGAATCCCCATCCTGAGGGAAGCCAGGACCGAGTACGCAAAGCTCAATAGCCCGAATCACACTTCCTGAAACCCAGTACCTGCCCGCTCCACTACAATGTTGCCGTGTCCGACTCGCCGCAGCTTGCCAAAGTTCTCGATCACCTCCGGCTCTACGATCATCCGCTGCTCTCATTTTCCGCCCGGGAAACGAATGGCGTCATTGAGGTTCTGATCGATCTGAAGAACTCGACCGTGCCCGTACATCAATACGTCCTTCCAATCCATCCGCGCGATCTCGATCACCCGCAGTTCGCCTGGCATCTTCAGCGGCAGATCTATGACGGCCTCCACGACTATTTCATCGAAATGTTTATCAGCACCCCGCAAGATAGCGTCATGTCCCGCAGTACCGCCGCCGACCGCTCCGCACAGCATCGCTCCGCGCAACCTGACGAGGAGAGCTAGCGGGTGTCTCTGCGCGATCAGATCGAGCGCGAAATCCGCGAGCGCGGACCAATCTCATTCTCGCGCTACATGCAGATTTGCCTCTACGATCCGGTCGCTGGTTATTATTCGCGCAACGCCGAGCAATTCGGCAAAGCGGGAGACTTCTACACTTCAAGCGACGTTCACGCCGTTTTCGGACGACTCCTCGCCCGCCAATTCGAAGAAATGTGGCAAGCGCTCGACCGCCCGGCACAACTGGAGATCCTCGAACTCGGTCCCGGTCGCGGCCTCTTTGCCCGTGACGTTCTCGACTGGTCAAAGAAAAAGTTTCCAGAGTTCTTTGCAGCCCTGAAATACACCCTTCAGGAATCGTCGCCCGCGCTGCAAGCGAAGTTGCATGAGACTCTCGGACAACACATCGATACTGGAAAAGCTGCAGTCTCCAATGTAGAGACGCGGCCTGCCGCGTCTCCGTCGCCGGAAGTCCATCGCACTTGCTCCCGCGAGACTCCGCTCATCGTCTTCGCCAACGAATTCTTCGACGCGCTTCCCGTAGAGATTCTGGGCGCGCCAGGCAAACTTCATATCGCCCTCGAGGGCGCTCATCTGACCGAAATCTGGCTCCCACCGGCCAACGAAGACCTCGAATTCCTCGATCGCCACAGCGTCCATCCCCAAACCACTGGGAATGAGAACGAACGCATCGAAGTTCCGCTAGCCGCGCAACACTGGCTAACGCAGGTTGCACACGCCATCCAGCGCGGTTTTCTTCTGGTAGTTGATTACGGCTACACACGCAGCGAGCAACTCGCGGGACGCCATCGAGGAACGCTGATGGCCTATCGCCAACATTCAGTCAGCCCCAACCCCTATGAGGCTCCGGGCGAGCAGGATCTCACGGCGCACGTAAATTTCACGGCGCTAGCCGCAGCCGCCGAACAAGCTGGAATGCGCGCCGAGCGGCTCATCAGCCAATCGCAATTCCTGTTGGGTATCGGCGAGAAGACGCAGTTTGCCGACGCCTTCGAAGATTGCCGCCTGCCGCAAGAGCGAGCCAAAGTCGCTCTCCAACTGAAGCATCTCGTCACTCCGGCAGGCATGGGAGAGACCTTCCACGTGTTGATGGCAACACGCGGAGTCGCTCCAGCAAGAGTCACTGCCCTGAGCGGCCTGAGCTTCGGCGCGACTCATACGGGTTAAACGGTAGGGAGCGCGGCCTGGGTACTGAAACCCGATCACCAAAGTGCACCATTTCCGGTGCTTATTTAACACTCCTGAAATATCTTTGCAGTAAACTGTCGACCAGAGTCGCATGGCGTCCGCACGGGGATCCCAATTCGCTTTGCCGCTACAGGTCGCAGCCGTCTGCTACCGCAAGGAGAACTCTCACGCCGAGTTCCTCCTCGTCAACACAAACGGCGGCAACAAGTGGACGTTCCCCAAGGGAGCCCCCGACACCCGCCTCTCCCACAGCCAGGCCGCCGAACGCGAAGCCCGCGAAGAAGCAGGCGCCATCGGAGCAATTGAGCCGCGCCACTTCCATGTTTACATCCACTCCAAAGGCGTCTTTTGGCAGCCCGGTGGCGTGCAGGAGTACGTAATCAAAGCCTTCCTCATGGAAGTCCACCAGACCCGCGACCCGCACGAAGACGGGCGCAATCCGACATGGTTCACCGCCCAGGAAGCCCGCGCGATTCTTGCCAAGGGCCGCGAAGTGAAATACGCCCGTGAGTTACAGGCCGTCGTCGATCGCGCGCTCGAGCACATCGGCCAGGTCCGCGCAACTGCTGTCCATTAGCCAAGTCTGCATCCTGCCACGGCCCGCGACAGCGCCTAACTCCTTTGTTCCGAATATCTTGACCCAATAGCCCTTTGTTATCAATATCTTGCACGGACTCTTCGATCGTAATGCGAATTGAATCAGCTAAGTCTAAATAAATCAATAACTTAACAAAATACCAGACGTCTCGGCTAACTGCTTATTCCTCAAAGATCTAGAGGAAATGCTCGCGCATCTCCTTTGTTTTCATAGATCGCTGGAGGGGGTAGAAGTTATTGACTAGTCAATCCCCAATCCCGCATTTCACCTTCCTCTCTCTCGTGAGACGATAAGAAGAACTCCCATGATTCAGCTTCAATCGGCAGGCAAGCGTTACGGCCACAAACTTCTGTTCGAAGACGCCAACTGGCTCATCACGCCCGAGTCGCGCATCGGTCTCGTCGGCGCGAATGGCACCGGCAAGTCGACCGTGATGAAGATCCTCGCCGGCCTCGAGTCTCTCGACTATGGCCAGATCTCGCGCGCCAAGGGCATTTCCGCCGGCTATTTGCCGCAAGACGGACTCGCGCTCTCCGGCCGTTCCATCTTCGCCGAGTGCATGTCCGTCTTCGACGAGCTTCACGCCATGGAAAAGGAGATGGAGCAACTCACGCACAGCATGTCGGAGTTCGACCACACCAGCAAGGAATATTCCGATGTCGCCGACCGCTACCAGATGCTCGAGCACCAGTTTCGTGCGCGCGATGGCTACACGCTCGAATCCGAAGTAGGCAAGGTGCTCACGGGTTTGGGCTTCACTAGAAACGACTGGCAGCGCAATACCGAAGAGTTTTCCGGTGGCTGGCAGATGCGCATCGCGCTCGCCAAACTGCTCCTGCAAAAGCCGAACCTTCTGCTGCTCGACGAGCCTACCAACCATCTTGATCTGGAAGCGCGCAACTGGCTGGAAGAATATCTCGGCAGCTATCCCTTCGCATTTGTATTGATCTCGCACGACCGCTATTTCCTCGACGTGACCGTCGATCGCATCGTCGAAATCTGGAACAAGCAGCTGCACTTCTACGCCGGCAACTACGATCAATACCTGGCCGCCAAAGCCGCGCGCAAAGAGCAGCTCGAGTCAGCCTACAAAACGCAACGTGATCGCATTGAGCAGCTCGAAGTATTCATCAATCGCTTTCGTTACACGGCCACCAAGGCCAAACAGGTGCAGAGCCGAATTAAAGAGCTGGACAAAATCGAGCGCATCCAGATTCCGGAGGAAGAAAAGGTTGTCCACTTTTCCTTCCCGCAACCGAAGCCGAGCGGCCGCATCGTTGCCGAGTTCGCGAACGTCGCAAAAAGCTACGGCGATCCCGGATCGAATGAACACAGAGTCTTCGCCAATGTGAATTTCATGATCGAGCGCGGCGAGCGGATTGCGCTGGTCGGCGTGAACGGGGCAGGGAAGTCAACGCTGATCAAACTGCTCGCGCGCACCGAGCCGCTGAGCGCCGGCGAATACAAACTCGGACACGACGTGCAGGTCGACTACTTCGCGCAGGATCAATACAAGGAACTGGATCCGGAAGCACGCATTCTCGACGATCTCGGCGAGCTTTCGCCGTCGTCAACGCAAACCCATCTGCGCAGCCTGCTCGGCTGCTTTCTTTTCTCCGGCGACGATGTCTTCAAACGCATCGGTGTGCTCTCAGGCGGCGAGCGCAATCGCTATGCGCTGCTCAAGATGCTGCTCCATCCGGCAAATTTCCTGCTGCTGGACGAGCCAACGAACCACCTCGACCTGCGAGCCAAAGACGTGCTCCTCGAAGCGCTGATGAAGTACACCGGCACAGTAGTCTTCGTCTCGCATGATAGATACTTCATCGACTACCTCGCCACGCGCGTGTTTGAGATTGGCGACGGCAAAGTCGAGATCTATCCCGGCAACTACGAAGACTATCTCTGGCGCAAACAGGGCGGGGCAGCCGAGCAGACGGCCACAATTCAAAAAGACTTGGCGACGGCAAAGACAGCGGATCGGCCGATGGAAGAACTTAAGATCGATTCGCCGACTAACGGGAATGCACCGCCGGCGGAGTCTTCTGAGTCCAAAGGCAAGCGCCTGAACCCGATCAAGCGCCAGAAGATGCAGGATCGCCTGCGGGAAATTGAAGAAGAAATTAACAAGACCGAGGGCGCAATCGCGCTCAGCGAGAGCCAACTCCAAAATTTTGTAAGCGCCGAAGAGACGCAGCGTCAGACACGGGAGCTTGCTGCGAGGAAGAACGATCTGCGGGGGTTGATGAAGGAGTGGGAAGAGTTGTCCGCTGTCTTGAGCTGAAGCGTGCCGCGTTCGCTGGGGAAAGAGTGTGCTGGGATTCTACTGACGACCGACAGCTGAGAACTATTCTTACCCGCCCGCCTTCAACTCGGTCAGCACCTGGCGCGCAATTTCTTTCAGCGTTTCGAACACGCCCTGGCCCTGAAAGGCCACCGCTTCGACCACCGCCTCGTTCTTCTTGCGTAGGTCTTTGGACAGCGCATCCACCGGTAGAATATTCGGCAGGTCGCGTTTGTTCAGTTGCAGCACGTAAGGAATCTTGTTGAAGTCGTAGCCGTGCTCTTGGAGGTTCGACATCAGGTTGTCGAGGGCCTCGACGTTGGCATCCATGCGCTCCTGCTGCGAGTCGGCGACGAACACAATGCCGTCGACGCCACGCAGAATCAGCTTGCGGCTGGCATCGTAGAAGACCTGCCCAGGCACGGTGTAAAGGTGAATGCGCGTCTTGAAGCCACGCACCGTTCCGAGGTCGAGCGGCAGAAAATCGAAGAACAGGGTTCGATCCGTCTCGGTCGCGAGCGAGATCATTTTGCCCTTTTGCTGCTCGGCAGTTTTCTGGTAGATGTGCTGCAAATTCGTCGTCTTGCCGCCTAATCCGGCGCCGTAGTAGACGATCTTGCAGTTAATCTCGCGTGCCGCGAAGTTGATGAAACTCAAAAGGCTCCCTCAAGAACACTGGCCCAAATGGCGATTGCGAGGTACTCCCACCAGCGGGGGCCTCTCGCTTAAAACATTCAAAACTGTACATCGGTTCCTGCACGTTTTTATATCACACCGCAAGGGAGGGGCGCAGGTTACTTCCGGTTACCAGAAAGGCCGCTGCCAGCTCTCAGCATCAGCCGTCAGTTTGGTCTTGGGAAAATATTCGATCGTTGTAGTTCGGCTTGAACGTCCAAAGAATGGGCAGACTCTCATGGAGAGAGCTTTTCCTGATGGCTGACGGCTGATAGCTGACAGCTGCATTTCTCACCTCGGTGACGGCAGCGGGTAATACCCCTGCTTGGCGTACACCTTGACGTCGCGCCTTCGCACTCGTACTTCGATCTCGCGGTATCCAGCAATGCCTTTGCTGCTATAGCCGAGCGTGTACTGATTGCGCGCATCACCGAGCGCAGCGCTGTACGCGCGCTCAATTGAGGCCGGAGTTATTTCGTTGTAAACCGTGCCGCCGCCAGTTGCCGAAACGTACTTCGGCAGGATGTCGCTGTAGCCAAGCAGCGCATTCGTCTTTGGCAGGTGGATGCGCTGGATCCGGCCATAAATCGGCGTAGACGCGCTTTCCAGGCCAATCGCATACACCGTGATCTGCTGCGTCTGGAGTACTTTGAGCGTGTCTTTATAGCTGGCCGAGGAACCCAGTTCGCGTCCGTCACTGATCACAAAAATAATTTTCCTGCGATCGCGATCGCGTTTGGCCAGGTCCCGTGCGGCCATCAGGATCGCATCGTTCAGCACGTGCGCTACCCGAGGCGGCGTGCTCACCGGCACCGCCGGCTGATCCACCGGAATTCCATTGATGATCGGCCCTTGTGGGCCGAGCGGGCCGCTCGTCACCGGAGGCCCATTATTTTCGCCGCTATAACTCTTGACCTGGTTGAGCACCGCCGTCAGTTGCTTGCCAACCGAGCCGTAATCAGAAACGCGCCCTACCGTCGTGCTGTAGGTGTAGATCGCCACTTCATCGTAAGGAGTAAATGCGCCTTGCAGCGCGGACAGAGTTTGCTGCACCTTGCGCACGCCCTCATCAGGCATTCCGAGGTCAATGATGACGGCCGCCGAAAGCGAGAACGGATCACTCGTGAAGAACTTGAGTTGTTGCCTCTGCCCATTTTCCAGAACCGTGAAGTCCTTGGGAAGGAGACCATTTACCATTCTGCCGTCTTCGTCTTTGACGGTTACCGGCACCAGCACCAGGTTTACAACCTTCTTGAAGGTGTAGCCGACATCTTCGCCCGTGTCCTTATCCTTCGGAACGCTGCCCGCCGGCACGGTCTTGATGGGCGGCATCGGCGGGGGCGTCGTCTGGTCAACACTCTGGGCCGGAAGATCAGGATTGCTATGAGGAGGCTCTTCGGGGGTGCTCTTGGAACTGCTTTCCCCGGTATTTGAAGCATCGGGTTGATCGCCCTGATCGGCTTCAGGCCGCGGGCTCGGCGGAGGAAGGGGTTGCGCAGCCGACGGAGCGTCGGGAATTTCCTCAGGCTTTTGTTGAGCCTGCGCCCGCAGAGTTCCCGGCAGGAGCAAGCACAGTCCCATAATCAGTAGCGCGCTGGTCTTGCCGGCGCTGGTGGCTATGCCCGGAACCGCGTTGTCTTTCGTCTTCATTCAGCCTCTGTTCCCGCGTCTTGTTTAGCCCTGCCGCCCGGTTTACAACCATTAAGATGCTTGACTAGCTTGCCTGGGCGCATCTAACCGAAAAAGCCGACTACAGGATAGACTAGCAAAGTCCAAGAGCAAAATGACCATGCTGAAACTAAATTACCAGCCGGACAGCCGTCCCGGCGCCGTCGCACGCGTTTGGCTACTCGCCGTGTCCTTAACCGCTGTTCTGCTTTTGGCCCAGGGATCGCCGGCCCAGGATTTGTCGAAGGCGTCCAACGCCCCAACCTCCAACACGTCGACCGAGCACGTTCCCGACAACTCGCCGCCAAGCAATGCCTCGCAAGAAGAGCCGGCTACCACTCTGAAGGTCAACGTCGAGGTCGTCCAGCTCTTCTTCAACGTGAAAGACAAGCACGGCGCGCTCATCCCCAACCTTCCCAAAGAAGAGTTTGAGATCTTTGAAGACGGTAAGCCGCAGACCATCAAGTATTTCAAGGCCGAATCCGACCTGCCGCTGACACTCGGCATCATGATCGACACCAGCGGCAGCCAGCAGCGCGTACTCGATATGGAAAAAGAAGTGGGAGCTTCTTTTCTCGAAGATATCATTCGGCCCAAAGACGAAGCCTTCGTGATCAGTTTTGACATAGACATCACTTTGATGCAAGACTTCACAAATTCGGTAAGCCGCTTGCGGCACGCGCTCAACGAAGCAAAAATCAATACCGGTGGTGTGAGTTGCTCGGGCGGCCCTATTGGCCCGCAAGGTCCCATTCCGTGTTCTTCCAGCGGGCCGCGCGGCACCGCGCTCTACGACGCCGTCTATCTCGCCTCGCATGACGAGTTGAGCCACGAAGTCGGCCGCAAGGCGATGATCCTTCTGACCGACGGTGAAGACCAGGGGAGCCGTTTGAAAATCAAAGACGCGATTGAAGCCGCCCAAAAAGCGGACACGATTTGTTACGTAATCATGATCGCGGACCGAAGCTTCGCATACGATTTTGGCGGTTACACGGGCGAATCGGACATGAAGAAGCTCGCGCAGGAAACCGGGGGCCGCGTGATTGACGTCGGCAACAAGATCGACAAGCTGCGCAAAGCCTTCGACGACATCGCCGCCGAACTTCGGAGCCAATACAACATCGGTTACACTCCAACCAACTCCAACCGCGACGGCGGCTTCCGAAAAGTAGAAGTCAAATCCAAGCAGGGAGACTACAAGATCCAGGCCCGCAGCGGCTATTACGCGGTTCCGCGGCGCCAGGACTAGACCGTGTAGCACGGGTGTCGACTTTGGCAGAGAGGCATGCGACCTACTGGGAACGGAACGGCTCGCCGGTCAGCTTGACAGGTTCCGGCCTTCCATCCGACACTATCCACGCGGACGTTCCCCACGTCCATTGACCCAGGTCTCCCCTAGAAGCCACCCCAGGAGGTTCGTCCCATCATGTTGCGCCGCCTTGTCTTGTCTTCCCTCATCGTCCTAATAGCAGTCCCTGGCCTCTTAGCTCAAGCCCCGCAACCCGAGCTTCGGACCGGCATTTTCCGCGGCATGAAGGTCACCTACACCTGGTTCCCCAGCAAAGAAAGCAACGGAAGGGGCAAGGCCATTTTTCAGGGCGACATCATTCTCGATCACGTCGACCAGTTGCCCTCGGGCCGCATCGTCGGCAACGGCATGGGCGTGGCTTATTCTCAATATCTGTGGCCGAAGGTTGGCGGCATCGTTTCAATTCCATACACCATCGATCCGTCCTCTGGCGACCTGACCAACCTCAATACCGCAATCAACCAGTTCAACAGCAATTTTGCCGGCGTGATTCAGCTCGTCCCGTACACCAATCAGGCCGACTATGTGAATTTCAATTTTGATCCGAATAATTTCAGCGGAGTCTGCGAGGCCTACGAGGGACGCGTAGGCGGTGAACAGACCGTGGGAGGTTCGGCGTCCTGCACGGTCGCGACCATTCTGCACGAACTGGGACACACGGTCGGCGTGTGGCATGAGCAGTCCCGCCCCGATCGAGACGCCTACGTCAGCGTGAACTATGGTGCCGTCATCAAGGCTTCACGTTCGTTTTTTGACGAATTTCTCGACAACGACCAGGTACTCAGCCCCTACGACTACGCGTCGGTCATGGAATATCCCGCATTTTCGTTCTCGCGTAATGGCGAGCCCTGCATTGAATCGATCCCGGCCGGAATTCCGCTGTCGGATCCAAATGGCTACAGCGCCGCCGACATCGATGGCATCGACCGCCTGTACGGCGCGATTCCCACGGCCGTGACGGTCACCAGCAATCCTCCCGGATTGCAGGTCGTGGTCGACGGTACCACCATCACGACGCCGCAGGTTTTCAACTGGGCGTTGAATTCCACGCACGCGCTGAACGTCGCTACCAGCCCGCAGACCCTCAGCAGCACGGGTGTCAGTTATATCTACGGACGCTGGAACGACGCGACGGCGCAAAGCCACACCATTACAGTCGCGCCCGGCAACAACGAGGTCACGCAGCCCTCGACCAATCCTGCAGTAACAGTCTATTCGGCGAACTTTATTCAGCTCGTGCCCTACGTCAACGCAATTTCGCCGAGCGGCGCCGGCACGGTTGCCACTTCGCCCAATCCGCAAACTTATTCGGGACTTTCCGGACAGTACTACACCATCCGCCAGCTCGTGACCCTGACTGCTAACCCGGGCGGAGGCCAGAACTTCTGGAACTTCATCAACTCACCTTACTACCTGCCCGGCGGCATCGGCGCCAATCCCAAGACTTTTTATGTGATGGATGACGGCAGCTCCATCAATCTGACGACCTACTTCACCACTTCGCCTGTCTACACCGTGACCACAAACCCGGTGGAGTCGAACCTTGGTTTGGAGGTGGACAATACTTTCTGGTATGCGCCCCGTAACTTCGCGCTTCCCTACGATTCCTCATGGACTCCCTCCAGTTCCCACAGCGTGAGCATCGACTCGCCTATATATCCCTGGAGTTCGAACACGCGCTTCAATTTTTCCAGTTGGAGCGACGGCGGCGCTCAGACCCACAACATCACGCTGCCCTCCAGCGGAAACGCAACCTACACCGCCAACATCACGGGAGACTATTACGTCACCGACTATCCACTCGAAGCCTGCGCCGCCTCCATCGGCGTGTCGCCCAGTTCGCCGACCGGCGACGGTTTCTATCCCACCGGCAGCCTGCTCACGTTTACAGAAACTCCCGAGGCCGGTTGGATCTTCACCGGCTGGCTGTATGACCTGAGCGGAACCGCGAGTCCGCAGAATCTGACCGTGAATGACGAAGTCCTGGTGGCCGCGGACTACAGCACCACATCAACGCCCTTGCAGCTCACTAGCATCAGTCCTCCGAACGCGACCGAAGGTGGCGCGGGGTTCACGCTCACCATCAACGGCGCGGGCTTTACGTCGTCGACCGCGGCATATATCGGCGGCTTCTATCGCCAGCCGACGTTCGTAAATTCAACGAAGCTTACCGTGCAGATTAACGCCTCCGATGTCGCGACGGCCGGTGCCTTCCAGGTTGCGGTAGGAAATTTCCCATCCGGAGCCAGTTGCGCAGCCTACATTCCAACCACGTTCTACGTCTTGATTGCGTCGGGCGGTTCGGCCACCGTGAGTACGAAAACTCTGGCGTTCGGAAAACTGGCCGCGGGCACAACCAGCGCGTCCAAGTCGGTGAAGCTGACCAACTCCGGCTCCGGGCCGCTCTCGATCGGATCGATCGTCGCCAGCGGCGACTTCAGCCAGACCAACAACTGCGGAAGCTCGCTGGCCGCCGGCAGCAATTGCACCGTCGATGTCACGTTTAATCCGAGCGCTTTGGGCGCGGTCACAGGGGCACTGACTTTCAACGATAGCGCCGGCACCAGTCCGCAACTCGTCAAGCTGACTGGAACCGGCGAAGCTCCGCTAACGGTAAACCCCACCAGCCTGACGCTGCCGAGCACGGCCGTTGGATCGTCATCGTCCGCAACCGTGACACTGACGAATGGGCAGACGTCCTCCATGACCTTGAGCGCCACCGCCAGCGCCGATTATTCAGTGACGGTCGGAACTTGCGGTAGTTCTCTGGCGGGTGGCGCGAACTGTACGATCGTCGTGACTTTCACTCCTCAATACAAAGCCACCATCAAAGGCGCGCTCGACATCTTCAGCAACAGCGTTTTCAGCCCGCTCACAGTTGGGCTAAGCGGCGCGGCGACCGGCGGTGCCAAGCCGGCATTGAAACTGAGTCCCGCGTCATTGACCTTCACCTCGACGGGAATCGGCGCCACCGCTGCGGCCAAGACGATCACCGTCACCAACAAGGGCACCGGCACGGTCACCATCGACAGCATCAGCGCCAGCGCGAACTTTACGGCCGTTGGCAGCGGCAGCACGCCATGTGGGGGCGCGCTCGCTAAATCCGCCACCTGCACGTTGTCCGTCACCTTTACGCCGTCGGATACCGGATCGGTGAAGGGATCGCTAGCCATCGCAATGACGGGAGCCGCCAGCCCGCAGGTCGCGGCCTTGTCCGGCACAGGAGCGGTGCCCGTAACGCTGTCGCCGACCAGCCTGACGTTCTCGGGCCAGGCCATAGGAACGACCAGCGCGCCGAAGACGGTCACGCTCACCAACGACTCGGGTGGCACGCTTGCCATTTCGAGCCTGGTGGCGAGCGGCGACTATTCAGCCACGCCGTCGGGCGGCACGCCCTGCGGCGCGACTGTGGCCTCGGGCGCAACCTGCACGTTTAGCGTGACGTTCACCCCCAACGTGAAAGGATCAATCAGCGGAGCGGTAACGGTGGGCGATAGTGCGCCTCTGAGCCCGGCAGTGATGAAGCTAACCGGAACCGGACAGTAGGCCATTGCCTGTCCACGGATTGACAAGGATGTACGCGGATTTTCTCTAGCGGTTTTTGAAAAGAATTCCGATCCGCGTGATTCCGCGCAAATCCGCGGAGAAAAAAGTGGACTTGACCGGCCCCGGAAACTCGAATACAACAGTCCCCGAGGACTCCGCATCGAGCCGCGAGCGCAACTGACCGGCGAAACTTCGGAGCCCGGTTGGGGTTTCATTCACAAGTTCTATAGGAGAAACCGATATGACTCGTACCATCCGAGTTCTTTGCATAGCTCTGCTGACGCTCGTCGGCTTGGTCGGTTCGTCCCTGCCCGCGCGCGCGGAAACACGATGCGAGCGCGATATTCACAGGGCGGAAGAGAATCTGCGCATTGCCATCGAAAAACATGGCGAACACAGCAGAAAGGCCGAAAAACGCCGTCATGAACTCGAAGACGTGAGACATCGCTGCCACTGGCATGAGGAGCATCACTGAAGCGCTCAAGAAGCACGAAGCGGGCCCGTTCAAACTGTGGCCCGCTTCATGCTTCTTATCTTTGTCAATATCCGGGTTTCAATTCCCGGTGAGACTAGCGCAGGTCCGCAAAATCTTCCACCGCAAACAGCTGCCCATCCTGTTGGACCACTCCCACGCCAATCGAATTCATGTCCGCATCCAGAATATTTACGCGATGGTTGGGAGACTTCATGAATTGGGCGTGAATGAATTCCGCCTTCGGCCCCTGCGTCACGTTTTCCGAGAGCCACACGAAATGCGCCCCTGTCTGCTTCACTCGCACTGAGAGGCTGGGCTCGCCCTCAAATCCATGCTGCGCCGCCCGGTGTTCAGCCATGGCCGCCGCATGGCGCCGCGCCGCCGCCGCCAACGAGTCATTCCAGCGTAACGGGGCTTTTCCCTGGCTCCGGCGTGCCTCGTTCACTGCGGCGAACAACTCCTTTTCAGCTCGAGCTTCTTCTGGTCGGGCTTCAGCTCGATTTGCCTCGGTGCGACTTGTAAAAGACTGGCCGTATGCCCCTCCGCAAGCCACAATTCCTGCCATTGCCATGACCGCCAGCCGGGTTCTGATTCGCATTCGTTCTCTCTCCCAAGGTGCTCAGAACAAGACCATCAGAACCCGGATCCGCGGCCCCAGCAAGATTACCTACGTCGGGGAGTCGCTAAGCCCAAAGCGCATTTTGAGGATTGTCCGTTCGCTGCCGGTGCTCGTGACCGCCTTACCCTGGACTTGCTTTTGGCAATACAAACACGCGCACCTGCGCCGAGTTGCGGGGTCGGCAAGGAAAAGCTGTGGGGGGACGCCTTTCGTGAGGCGGGTCATGAAGCAGTGGTACGAAAAGCGGCGCTACTTTGTCTTTGGCCGATCCTTGACCGGGATCACGAACTTCAATCCCGACCACACTTCAGTGACGGCGCAGACCTTGATGTCGACCAGTCCCGCATCGAGTCCACTCTGGCGCACGAAGTTTTCATCGAGGTCGGAGGCGACTCCAGAGCTCTTTTTTGGCCAAGAGATCCAGAGCATGCCCGCGGGGGCCAGGGCTCGGGCCGCTGGCACAAGGTCGAGTTTCGATCCGGCGCGCGTTTTAGCGAAAAGAAAGACAAAATCAAGCGCGCCCGCGCCAGGTTTCAAGAGGTTGCACTTGTTTGAACGCATCGCGAAGCTCAGCCTTGACGTCCGGCCGGCGCATGCAAGAGCGCAACCCGAAATCCGTCTTTGATGCCCAGCTTCTTCGGCAGTGGAGTTCCGGAGTATCCAGGCATAAAAAGTTGCGAGTCACGAGTTTCGAGCCATCGAGCTCAAGTCGAACCATGGGCAGCAAGCAATAGGATTGCTGCGCAGCTCGTGACTCGAAACTCGCGGCTATTGCTTGGGCGCGTAATATCCCTTGCGCGTGCGCACCTTAAAGCCTTTTCCCGGCGCCTGGATATCAATCGTGCGATAGCGCCCATCGGCGACAAAATTCTCCGGCTTATAGGCCACCAGGTACTGGCTGCGCAACTCCTCTTGAATGGATGAAAACGCGTCCGACACCTCGCGCATCTGGAAGGGAAAAAATGCCCGCCCGCCGGTAGCATCGGCTATACGTTCCAGAGTTTTATCGCCCGCGCCTTTCATGCCGCTGATGTTCGTGCTGATCGTGTAGACGATGGCGTCCGCGCGCTCGGCCATCTCGATCGCCTCCTCGCGCGTCACGTGGCTCTGGTTGTCTTCGCCGTCGCTCAGCAGAATGATCGCGCGCCGCACCTGGCGCGTCTGCTCATGCTTGAGAAGTTTGTCGCGGCAGGCGAAATACAGCGCGTCATACATCGCGGTGCCGCCGCCCGCGCGCAGGCTGCGCACTCCGACCGAAAGGCTCTCGGTATTGTCCGTGAAGTCCTGCACCACCTCAGGAGTTACGTCGAACCCGACCACAAACGCCTCGTCATAGTGCGGACGAATCGTGGCATTCAGGAACTCGATCGCCGCTTCCTGCTCGAACTTGAAGCGGTCGCGCACCGAATTACTCGCATCGATCAGCAGTCCCACCTCTAAAGGCAGATCCGTTTCACTGCGAAAGCTGCGCACTTCCGTAGGCTTCTTGTCATCGGTGACTTTGAAGTCTTCCTTTTTCAAATCTTTGATGTAGTGGCCATGCTTGTCCGTGACGGTGAACACAACGCGCACTTCATTTGTAACGGCCTTAAAAGTGGCAATCGCATCTTCCGATTGAGAGTCGGCATTCCCGGAATTCGGCTGCGCCGGAGGCTGCCCGGAAGTCTGTGGAGGAGCCTGTGGAGATGCCTGAGGCGAAGTTTGGGCCGTCGTTTGCGTCGCCGTTCGCGATGACGAACCCGAAGTCTGACTGGCGGGCGGTGACGGCGTCGGAGGCTGCGCGTCCCCCTTCGGCGCTGTGGCTGCGGTTTGCGCAGATACAGAAAAACCGGCCCCCACAAGCAATGAGGCCCACACGACAAACAATGCAACTGGAAACAGAGCAATACGGAGTTTCATCGGAATTGACTTCATTATATCCAGAACAGACTGCCGGGATGTCGAATGAACCAGAACGCAGGCAGTAACCTTGGTGCAGCGCCCGAATTCCTGATCAGGAGAGCGTTTCCCGGGCCTTTTCCAGATCTCGAGTCAGGATTTCCAGTTCCGCCGGCAGCGGCCGCGAGAACTTCAGCGACTCCTTCGTCCGCGGATGCGCAAACTCCAGCGTCGCCCGAATGCAAAAAATTCCGTTCCAGCGTCAGCGTTGCGGGCATACCCGCCGCCCGCCGCTTATTCGACTGCGACCGCATCTCGCCGGGAGCTCCATACAGCGAGTCTCCCACCACCGGATGCCCGAGCGACGACAGATGTACGCGAATCTGGTGCGTGCGCCCGGTCTCGATCTTCACTTCCAGCAGCGCAAACTTGCCGTAAGGAGAATCGATCTTTCGCTTCACGACGTAATGAGTCACGGCATCACGACCGCCGAATCCACTAGTAGTCATGCGCGTCCGCTTCTGAGAGTGCCGGCTGATCGCGCTCTGGATCGTCCCGCGCTCGCGCTTCGGCCAGCCATGCACCAGCGCAATGTAAGTCTTGTGCACCTCGCGTCCGCTGAACTGCCTGGCCAGTTGGCGGTGCGCCTCGTCGTTCTTCGCAACCACCATCAGCCCGCTAGTCGCGCGATCCAGACGATGCACGATCCCTGGCCGCAGGTCGCCGCCAACCCCCGACAGCGTTTTGAAGTGATGCAGCAGCGCGTTGACCAGCGTTCCGCGATTGCGCGCATCCTCGGTCGCTCCCGCTCCCGCATGCACCATCATGCCAGCAGGCTTGTTGACGACCGCCAGATCGTCATCCTCGTAAACGATGTCGAGCGCAATCTCCTCCGCGATGGCGCGCAGCGGCGGAGCCTGGGGCGGCCCGGTAATGGTGATCTGCTCATCGCCCTTCAACCGCAGCGACGCCTTCGCTGGCGCGTCATTCACCAGCACCTCGCCCTTTTCGATCAGTTGCTGCAGACGCGCGCGGCTGACCTCGGAGATCTGCGCTGCCAGATATTGATCCAGTCGCTGAGCCGAGTCTTCGGGAGACACGATCAGATTGAGAGGGAACTCGACCTGCGTCATTTTAAGATGCTACAGCAGGGGATTCTACCGGCGTGCTTTTTGCGATGTGAGAGTGGACTGACTATGCACGGACGAAGGCGAGGTCAGCAAGGTCCCACTCTTCAGCCACCAGATCAATCCACCACCCAGTACCAGGAAAATCGAGATCAGTTGCGTCCCCGACATCAGCCCGCCAAAGACCACGCCGCGTCCTTCATCCCCACGCAGGAACTCGATGAAGAAGCGCTCGACGCCGTAGAGCATGATGAAGCCCGCAAACACCTGCCCATCGAATTTCTTGCGCTTCAGCAGCCAGATCAGAAAGACGAAATTAATAAACTCCGCCGCCGCTTCGATCAGTTGTGTCGGCTCAAGCCTCACTCCAAGCGGGGTTTGGCTTACCAGATTTGCCAGTGGATTCGTGAACGTTACACCCCAGAAATGATCGGTCGGTTTGCCATAGCAGCATCCCGCCGAAAAACATCCGAAACGCCCAAGCACGTGTCCAAATGCCAGTCCGGGCGCGAATGCGTCCATGGTGCGCAGTGGCGGCATGCGATGACTACGCATGTACCACGCGCCCACCGCGAGCGCGGCGATCAGTCCGCCCGAAAAAACTCCGCCGGCTTGCAGCGTGTTGAGGCTGAAAATCTCCCGCCAGTTGTGCGCGTAGCTGCTCCAGTCGTTGATGATGTATAGAATCTTCGCGCCCAGAATGCCGCCCAGCACCATGAAGATGCCCAGGTTCCAGGCGTCATCGCCATTGATGCCCTGTTTTTCAGAATTGCGAACGCTGATCCAGAGCCCGAGCAAAACGCCGCTCGCGACCAGCACGCCATAAGTCGGAAGGTAGAAATTGCCAATTTGGAAGAGTCGAGGGAACACGGTTATTTAGATGCGCTGAAATCCAGGAAGAGTCTAGCAGGAAACGCCTGTCAACTCTAAGCTCCTAGCTTTTACTGAGAACTGAGAACTTAAAGAAAAACCGACCCACGTCGCCGTGTGATGGGCCGAGAATGAACCCGTCTCAGACGGTGGGAACCCGCCGCGACCCATTAGGCTTTTCCGCATGACGGAACATAGCACACCGGATCTTTTTGCGAGTCGAGTCCCCGTTCATTCGGCATTGGTTCAAAAATCGGTTGCCACCAACACCAACGTTGCAGGCCGGCTTTCACGTTCGATGCTAAGGAAACTGCCGCGAGATTCGCAAGAGGAAAGTACAAAATAGTTGGCAGAAGGCTTGCTAGAAGAGCCGCTCACATGTGTACGCCCTGATGAATACTGTGTGAACGCGAGGTTACCGTCGTTTAAGCAGGCGCTTATCGGTAGAGGCAATTATCACAGGTGATTATCCAGCGCGTCGGTCCTCTTGCAAAACTTCATCGAGCGCACTCGCCAGTTTGCTGGCCCGCTGCCGCACTTCGGGCGAGGGCGCCTCCACGCTTCGCCGCAACAAGTGATATTCATCCGCAATATTCAGCGCCGCCAGCACAGCGAGGCGCACCGAATCGACAGTCGCTGTCTGCTCAGACACCGCGCGCATCTTGCCATCCACGTACTCGGCCAGTTTCAGGATGTAGTCGGCATCCGAACCGCGCAGGTTATAGACCTGGTCGAAGATTTCGACGCGCACACTTCCATTCGCCGGATCTTTCGTCGGAGATTGTTTGCTGGCAGTCGCCATGTCACTCCTCGGCGGATATCGCCCCCGGTTCTTGCGGTCCCGGTTCTAGCCATCTACGCTTCGCGCATGAATAGAAGGTTGCTGCCTAGCTAGCGGCTTGTTCCTGGCCCAGGCTTTCCATCTGGTTGAGCATTTTCTCCACCCGGCCGCGGATGTCCTCCCGATCCTTGCGCAGTTGCACCAACTCGCGGCGCAGCGACTGATTCTCTTCCTCGCGCTGCTCCAGTTGCTCCCGCAGCCGCCCGGCATCGCGCTCGGCATGGGCGCGCGCTTCCTTGGCGGCCTTGTACAACTCAATGGTGCGATAAACTTTCTCTTCCAGCGCCTGAAAATCTTCAGCAGGAACCTGCCCAGATACCTCTTCGATGCCTTTGGCGGACATGCAAGACTCGCTTTCGGTAAGACTTTTCGAAGCTTTGACGCGAGTATAGCTCAGATTGCTGTGGATTGGCGGAGAGTCGTGCCCAAACGGGTTGCGCGAAAGGGAGGAGGCGGAGCGGGTGCGATGGCGCTTGGGAGATTTGTCATGGTCGAGATAATTTCTCCAGCCTCAGCCCCGCCTGATCCAGAGTCTCGGGTCTCTTACAGAACGCGAACCGCACCTGCTGTGCCCCATCTTTCGCGTGCTTGTAGAAACTCGACCCCGGCACACAAGCAATCCCCACATCCTTGACGAGATGCGCCGCAAAATCCACATCGCTCTTAAATCCAAACGCGCTGATGTCAGTCATCACGTAATACGCACCCCGCGGGCGATAACACTTGAATCCCGCCTTCTCGAGCGCCGGAATCAAATGATCGCGCCGAGTCCGGTAGCGCTCCGCCAGTTCACTATAGTACGAACTCGGCAAACTCAGAGCCGCCGCCCCCGCCTCCTGCAACGGAGCCGGCGCTCCCACAGTAAGAAAGTCGTGCACCTTGCGGATCGCATTCGTAATCGCCGGAGGCGCAACCGCCCACCCCACGCGCCATCCGGTCACGCTGTAACTCTTCGATAGCCCGTTGATGGTAATCGTCCGCTCGCGCATTCCATCGAGACTGGCGATCGAAATGTGTTTCGCCCCGTCGTAAAGAATGTGCTCGTAAATCTCATCGGTAATCGCGAGCACGTTGTACTCCACGCACAAATCGCGGATCAGTTCCAGTTCCTTGCGCGTGAAAACCTTGCCGGTAGGGTTGTTCGGCGTGTTGAGGATGATTGCCTTGGTCTGATGCTGATTCGACGGATGCTGAAACGCCTCCCGCAATTCCTGAGGATCAAACGTCCACTCCCCCTCAGCCGTCTGCGGCGGCCGCAAACTCACGAACCGCGGCTTCGCTCCGCTGAGAATCGAATCCGGACCATAGTTCTCATAGAACGGCTCAAACACCACCACCTCGTCGCCCTTGTTGCAAACCGCGAGCAGCGTGGCAATCATCGCCTCAGTCGAGCCGCAACAAACAACAATCTCCCGCTCCGGATCAACTTCGATCCCCTGCCAAGTTTTTATCTGCCGCGCAATTGCGTTCCGCAGATTCTTTGCTCCCCAGGTGATAGCGTACTGATTCACATCATCCGAAATCGCCTGCTGCGCAGCCCGTTTGATCTCCTCAGGCGCCGGAAAATCTGGAAAGCCCTGCGCCAGATTGACCGCGCCATGCTGCATAGCCTGCCGCGTCATCTCGCGAATGACCGACTCGGTAAAATGCTCAACCTTGTCGCTGAGGAAATGCTTGGGAAGGGAAGAGGTCAGGGTCATGGAAAGAAAGGCTAGCACAGGAGGATTTCACCGCGCACGAAAAGGGAAAGGCTGCGGGAAGGGCACGACTTCAGTCGTGCCAAAGCGCCAAACAGCGACCGGCTCTAGTCTCTAAGGGAGGCCCTAATGAGCACAGTAGTCAAATAGATTGACCATGGTGTAATATAATGACTATAGGAACTTATATTATGCGGGAAATTGCCATCTCGGAATTCAAAGCCAAGTGCCTCGCCGTACTGGAACGGGTTCGCGCCACGAAAAAGCCGATTCGCATCACGCGGTTTGGCAAGCCAGTCGCCGAAGTCGTTCCACCGACGGCGGTAGAAGATCGTAAAGCCTGGATCGGATCAATGAAGGGCACCTTCGAAATTCTGGGCGATATCGTGTCTCCCGCGAACGACGAGAACGAGTGGGAGGTTCTTCGCGATTGAGACTGCTGCTTGACACGCACATCTGGTTGTGGAATTTTCAAGATCAGCGGCGGCTGGGTCGCCGCGTCTTGCGTCATCTCGCGGACAAGGGAAACGAACTCTGGCTTTCGCCGATGAGCACCTGGGAAGCCCTGACCCTCAACCACAAAGGCAGAATTCGCATCGACGAAGATTTGGCGACTTGGCTGGCACGGGCCACGGCTGGCACTCGCGAAGCGCCGCTCACCCATGAAATCGCGCTGGTAGCGCGGCAACTGCCCCTGCACCAGGACCCGGCCGATCGTATCCTGGCCGCTACCGCTGAGGTCTTAGACCTGACTCTCGTCACCGCCGACGAACGACTGCTGGGATTGGGGACCATTCGAACAATGGCCAACCGTTGACACGTTCGGATGATAGCTGCTCTCCGCTGTCCAGCGTGAGGTTGTGACCGGAGGGTGTCCCGGCCTAAACTCCCTTGCATGAGGCGCCGCGTAGTGTCGCTAACGTTGGATTGGGCGGTTATATGCGCGTTTGTAGTCGGCTATGCCTTGGCCCAATCCGCTCAAAGCTCTCCCCTGCCAGTTAATGGACCGATGCTTACAAAGTTGTCCGAGCCGATCTACCCTCCCTTAGCGAAACAGGCTCGTATTGATGGTGACGTGGATTTGGTGCTTACAATTCGGGGGGATGGAAGTGTTGAATCGGCGCGAGTTTTAAATGGTCACGCGATGCTGAGGCAGGCAGCGCTAGACAGCGCTCGTCAGTCGCAGTTTGAGTGCTCGCGCTGCGCCGAGGGTGGGTCCACGTATACGCTGAAGTATAAATTCCGGATTATTTCGCGCGGATATCCGAAAGATTGCGATATGGAGAAGGATCCCCCCGCCGCAGTTGACAGTGCGCGTCACGAGATATCGGTCTCGGGCCGGGCGTTGATGATTTGCGATCCATCAACCACGATAGTTCGGGTTCGCTCCGCGAAGTGCCTCTATTTGTGGAGATGTGGAACTCGCGACAAGGACTAGACCCTACGCCCTCTGCACACCGCCGAGTCCTTCCAGCGCCTTCGTAATCTGCCCGGCCCAAGCTGCGACCTCATCATCGCGCAGCGTCCGCTCGCCCGATTGAAACTTCGCCCGCATCAGAATCGAATATTTCCCCGCGCCAACTTTTTCGCCGCGGAAAATTTCCACCGGCACAAACCCGCGCAACTCGCCGATCCCCAATCCCATCACGCTCTGCCGAATCTTCTCGAACTCCACCGCGTCCACAAAGACAAACGAAAAGTCGCGTTCGACGGCCGGGAAGCGCGGCAGCGCCTCATACCGCATCGCGCGCAAGTCATGCTGATAGAACCGGTCGAGATAAATCTCGGCAATGAAGACATCCTGCTTTAGCTTACGCGCCGCTGCCACATCCGGATGAATCTGCCCAAACTGCGCGACCATCGCTCCATCCATCACCGCTCGCGCCGACAGACCCGGATGAAGATAGTCGGCCGTCTGCGCATTGAACCCAAGCTCCCAATATCCAAACTGCGCCAGCAAATCCTCAACATCGCCCTTCAGATCGAAGAACGACAACGGCCGCGCCTCCGCTCCAGTCGCCAGTCCGCGCACCACGCCTGCGTCTACGCTTCCCGTCGCGCCGAGCACGACCTGCTTCCGCTCGACCGCTCTTTCTCCCGTCGCCTCGAACGCATTCCCCGTTTCAAACAGCCGAACATTTTCGCTGCCGCGGTTCAGGTTATAAGCCAGCATGTTGAGCATGCCGGGCACGAGCGATGTCCGCATCACTGAAGCCTCATCGCTCAGCGGATTCGCGAGATCGAGTTCTTCGGCCTTCGAGAATCGCCGCGCGTCTTCCGTCGAAATAAACGTCAGCGAAATCGCTTCGTCATACCCAAGCGCCAACAGCGACGACCGCAGTCGCGCATCTTTATGCGAGTCCGGCAGGTCGCGCACTTCGCCGCTGTAGGCGGGAAGTGTATTGGCAAATTTGTCGTACCCGTGCAGCCGCGCGATCTCTTCAATGATGTCGATCTCGCGCTCGACATCCAGACGCCAGCTCGGAATTTGCACCAGGTAGCGGTCTTCCGTTCCCGTAGTCAGCACAAATCCAAGGCGGGTAAGAATGCGGCTGATCTCAAGCGTGGGCAGCTTCTCCCCGAGAATGCGCTCCACCTCGCGCGTATCAAGCTCTACCGGAGCAAGATCGAGCTGCCGTGCGATCGCATCAATCACGTCGCCAACCAGCGTCCCGCCGCCAGAATGCAGAATCAGCTCGGCCACGCGATTCGTCGAAACGACAGTCGACTCAAAATCCGCCCCGCGCTCAAAGCGGTGCGACGCGTCAGTATGAATGCCGTGCCGCTTCGACATCCGCCGCACCGTAACCGGGTCAAACCACGCCGACTCGATCAGAATATTGCGCGTCTTGTCGGTGATCATCGTGTCGAACCCGCCCATCACCCCCGCGAGTCCAACCGGCTTCACCGCATCGGCGATGACGAGATCCTCGGTGGTCAGCTTGCGCTCAACCCCATCAAGCGTCTTCAGAATCTCGCCCGCTCGTGCCTTGCGAATCACCAGCCGGCGGCCCTCAAGCAAATCGAGATCGTAAACGTGCGTCGGCTTGCCGCTCTCCCACAGAACATAATTCGTCGCATCGACCGCGTTCGAAATCGGACGCTGATCCAGTAACTCCAGACGCCCGGCAATCTTCGCAGGCGATGCGGTCACCTGAGCGCTACGAATCTCCCGCGCCGTAAACCGCGGACAAAGATCGGGCTCCTGAATCTCAATCGTGACTTCGGACTTCCCTTGAGCAGCAGGCAGTTTCGGCTCAATCGCGCGGAGCGGCAAATCGTAAAGCGCCGACGCCTCGCGCGCTACGCCGTAATGATTCATGGCGTCGGGACGGTTGGTCGTAATCTCCATCTCGTAGACGGTCGCTTCGCCCTCGCCAGAGATGCCCTCGACGGCAACGCCGGCAAGCGTGAGTTCCTCCGCAAGACGACGGTAATCGACCCGAAGGTCAACGAAGTCGCGCAGCCATGATGGAGAGATTTTCATGAGAGATCAAAACCAGCTACGAGCCGCAAGTCTCGAGCGAGCCTGAGTAGTTGAGTTTTTGCTCGAGACTCGCGGCTCGTGGCTTTCCTTACCCAAACTGCTCCAAAAACCGCACATCGCCCGAAAAGAACAACTGAATGTCATCCACGCCATACTTCAGAATCGCGATCCGCTCCACGCCCATGCCAAACGCAAATCCCGAAACCTTCGCCGGATCGTAATCCACAAACCCATACACATTCGGATCCACCATGCCGCAACCGAGCAGTTCAATCCATCCGCTGGCCTTGCAGTTCCGGCACGGAGCGCCGTCGCGCACGCCCTTGCCATCGCAGAAAATGCAGCTGATCTGCACATCCGCGCTCGGCTCGGTGAACGGAAAGAACGACGGATAAAAGCGCGTCTTCACACTCGATCCGAACATCGCTTTCATGGCGTGGTCGAGCGTGCCCTTCAGATCGCGGAACGTGATATGGGTATCGACCGCCAGCCCCTCGATCTGATGAAAAATCGGCGAGTGCGTCGCATCGAGCGCATCATTGCGGTGCACTTTCCCCGGACACACCACCCTCACCGGGGGCTTCATCTTCTGCATGGTGCGAATCTGCACCGGCGAAGTATGCGTGCGCAAGAGCAACCGGTCGCGCTGCGGCTTCGACTCCTGGCCGGCGATGAACAGCGTGTCCTGTGTGTCGCGAGCGGGATGATTCGGCGGAAAATTCAGCGCCTCGAAGTTGTAGAAATCGGTCTCAATCTCCGGACCTTCTTCGACCGAGTAACCAAGATTGCGAAACACGCCGATCATCTCGTTCATCGTCTTGATGACGGGATGCTCCGCGCCGATCGCGCGCCGAATGCCCGGCAGCGAGATGTCAACCCGCTCCGCAGCCAGCCGCGACGATGAAGCCCCGCCTCGGATGCGAGCGAGCGTCGCCTCAATCGTCTCCTCAACTTTCCGTTTGATCTCGTTAACGCGCTGCCCAACCTCGCGCTTCTTCGCGCCCGGCGCAGCCTTCAGCCAAAGATCGTTGAGCTGAGTGAGCACGCCGTTTTTGCGAGCCATCCACCGATCGCGGTAGGCCTTCCAATCGTTCTCCGAGCCGACCGCGGCGGATTCCTGGTCCAGCTCGGACAACAGTTCTTTCACGGCACTGTCGAGCGCCGAGGTCGAGAAGTCAGAGAGTTTGGGAACGGTGTAAGGCATCTTGCACGCGAGCAATCTTAATAGAAATTGTCATCCTGAGCGAAGCGAAGGACCTGCTATCTCGTGCACCGACAAGACAGCAGGTCCTTCGCTTCGCTCAGGATGACAAGTACTCTTGGGACTGAAAACTGAACTGAAGGCTGAGAGCTGAGAGCGAAGTTCTGCTCTATGCTGTCGCGGCAGCGTTCGCCTGCTTCGCCTGCTCCGCCAGGTTCGCAAATCCGGCCGCGTCGTTCACCGCCAGCTCCGCCAGAATCTTGCGGTCCAGTTCGATGCCCGCCTTCTTCAGCCCGCTGATGAACTGGTTGTAGTTCAATCCATTCAGCCGCGCAGCGGCGCCGATGCGCACGATCCAGATCGAGCGATACTGGCGCTTTTTCTGTTTGCGGCCCGAGTAGGCAAACTTCAGCCCGCGTTCGACGGCTTCTTTCGCCGACCGGTAGAGTTTTGATTTAGTTAGGAAATATCCACTGGCGCGTTCAAGTATCTTTTTGCGCTTGGCGCGGCGTTTGGTTCCGCGTTTTACACGAGGCATTGCTGTTCTCCTTTTTTATTTCGTCTTGGCGGCTGGAGGTAAGGAGGCTTCTACCACGTTTCCCAGAGGGAATCGGGATTTCCGAAGCCCGACCTCTTCACACGCCGCTGCGGTGCGATTCATTCCGCAGACTTGTTTGTACGTACTTGTTAAGGACGGGCGCGGACGCCCGTCAGTCCATTACATGTACGGGATCATCCGTGCCGCTTTTTTGTAATCACCGTCACTCACCAAGGTGGGTTGGCCCAGTTGTTTCTTGCGCTTCTTCGCCTTGGATGACAGGATGTGACGCAACCCCGCCTTGTGACGCAGGATCTTACCCGTTCCCGTTTTCTTGAAGCGCTTGGCAGCGCCTTTGTGTGTTTTTAGTTTAGGCATAAATAGCTCTCAGCTCTCAGTTGTCAGCTCTCAGTTAAAACTTTCAGCCCCAGGCAGCGCACTAACCCGCCAGCTCAAGCGATCGCACCATCAGATTTTACTGATGAGCTGATAACTGAGAGCTGACAATGGTCTTACGCTGTCTGCGCTCCACCCTGCGCGGGCGGTGGTGGCGCAGGTTTGGCCACCGGCTTCACCGCCGGCTTCGGCGCTTGGCCCCCATCCTTCTTCGGCGCCAGAATCAAATGCAGCGTGTTGCCTTCCTGCCGCGGCCGGAATTCCACGATGCCTTTATTGTCGACGTCCTTTGATCAGACGTTCCAGAATCTGCCGGCCCAAACTCTGCCGCGTCATTTCGCGTCCGCGGAAGAAGATCGTTGCCTTGACCTTGTCTCCCTCGTCGAGGAAGCGCAGCACGTGATTCTTTTTCGTATCGTAGTCGTGGTCGTCGACGTTGATACGGAACTTCACTTCCTTAACTGTGATCGTCTTCTGTTTTTTCTTGGCTTCGCGCTCGCGCTTTTCGTTCTGATAGAGGAATTTCCCATAGTCCATGATGCGACAAACCGGAGGTTGCGCGGTTGGGGAGATCTCTACCAGATCCAGATTTTTTTCGCGAGCCATCTTGAGCGCCTCGAAGGGAGGCATGACGCCAATCTGTTCACCTTCGTCACCAATCACGCGCACTTCCCTTGCACGGATGCGCTCATTCATGCGGATAAAACGCTTGTCGATACCGTCCTCCGTCTGCTAACTCGGCAGAAAATACTTTTCAAAAGTATAGCATGGCCCGCACTGGGGTTTCCCTCCGCCTATCACCGACTCACTTCGCCACCACGTCAAACGGCCGCATCATCATCTTTATATCTTTATCGATACCGAAAATCAGAGCGGGCATGCGAATCGATTTTCGCATGCCCACTCCGGTCGAACTGAATGCATCTTTTGCGTTACAGCCCACAGAGTGACGATTTTTGCTTTTCCCCGCTGACCGGATTCAAGCACAGCGCTCCGTTATTTCTTAGCTTGGTGAAATTAAACATCTGATCGATGGGGCTTGCGAGTGCGTCGAATGAGCCCGAGCCGATGCGCTCGCCGCCCAGCCAGTTGTCTTCGATGAACCGCAGGACCGAAGTCTGATCGGTCACGGTGTGATCCACGAAGTTCTGTTTCGACCACGGTGAGATCACCAGCAGAGGCAGTCTTGGACCGTAACCGCATCGGCCCAGAGCATGCGGGTTCGCAGCGCCGTTTACGCCCGGCAGCGAAAGTGCCGCATTGCCGCAGGCCTGAGGCCCGGTGAGGCCATCCGCCGCCCCGGTCGATGTGTTAACGATCGGCCCCATCACATGGTCGTACCATCCGTCGGAGTCGTCGTACATGATAACCACGGCAGTGCTGTTCCAGTTCGGATTATTGGCTGGATTTTCCAGGAAATTGATCGTGTTGACCAGGAAGTTCTGTTCATCGATGGGATCGGAGTATCCCGCGTGGCCGTCTTGATACGCGGGAGCCTTGAGGAAGCTCACTGCCGGTTGATTGCCATTGCTGACAGAAGCGAAGAAATCGTTAATATCGTACTGGTGGTTGGCCGGGCCATCATTCCCGATTTCGGCGATCGAAGCCGGCCGGGTATGCATCGGGTTGGCGGTCGAAGTCCAGTAGTTAAAGAACGAATGGTGCGGAATGTAGTCGGCGGTCGCTGCCCCGACGATATTCGAGAATGTGCTGCGGGTACAACCGGTGGTGCCGTTCGGATTGACGATCGTCAGGTCAAACCCGCCCATGAAACCTCCCCAAGTCACGCCGGCAGCTTCCAGCAAATCGCCGATGTTAGGGCTGGTCATGGTTACCTGGTCACGGGTCGGCGCGGAGCAAACGTCGCCGACCGGATCGGGGTCGCCGACTACGCTGAACGAACCATCGGGACCGCCGGACACTTCATCGTTGCCGACGGTCGGCGTAACCGTTGTGTTGGTCTGGCCCGACACCAGGTTGACTACGCCCGGTGTCGAGGGGCCAAAGGTGGTTCCGTAGGAGTTATCGCTCATCGCGAAATACTGAGCATAGTTCCACAGGCCTGTCACGGTATTTCCGTCGAAATAACCCATGACCACGTTCTTGCTACCTCCCGTGTGCGCCGGGAACAGATCCATCAATCCGGCGTCGAAAGCCAGTTGCTCATCCAGATAATTGTGGTCCTGGTCGGCAGTGGCGGCCTGCTTGTAATCCAACCGGAACGGGTTGGATGCGGCGCTGCCATTGGTGGGATTCAGATTGGGGTTGCTGGTTGAGAAGGGCGTTGCTCAGACCGTTGACCGGCGGCGTCTTGGCGTTTGCCTGTGAACTTATTTTCGCCGGGTGGATTTAAGGCATTCGGATAGGTTCCGAAGTAATGATCGAAGGAAACATTTTCCTGGAAAATCACCACCAGATATTGAATCGGTGTCGCGGTCGCGGCGGACTTGGCATGCGCCTTGCCGGCAGCAAACGCGGGAGTGACGCTCGGTCCCAGGGCGATCAACAGCATCAGCAACGACGCCATCGTCTTCCTGAGGTGGGCAGAGGCATGGTGTGTCTCAAACATGCTTGTTCTCCATTTTTAAGTTTTCTTGATTTTCCGGCGCACGGCCAGAGCTTCCTCACCCGAGAGGATTGCGAGCAACACTAGGCGGGAAATGTTGCGCGGTCGTGACTGGAATGTTAAGCAAACGTAAATTTAGGGCAAATTCAAGGCTGGGCGCGGGAAGTGCGCAACTCTTGTGCACGGTCAAGCGGCCGCAATTTTTGCGGACCGCAGCCGCCGGTAGAGTTGCAGGAATTCATCCACCATGCGCCTTGCCGTGAAGCGCTCGCGCGCGCGATTGTAAGCGCGTGTGCCATAGAAACGCACCAGTTCCCGGTCCTGATCGAACTGCGCCAGCACCTCGGCCAGGCTCTCGGCATCGTTCCGTTCGAAGTACAACGCAGCGTCGCCCCAAAGTTCGCGATACACGGGAATGTCGTTCACCACCAGGGCGCAGCGCGAGAACGCCGCTTCAATCGACGCGAGCCCAGTCGGATCGTAACGCGAAGTCGCCGCAAACACCGTCGACTTGCTGTAGAGGTTGCGCAACTGCGACTCGGTCTGCGCTCCCTTCACCGAAACCTCATTCACGCCCGTCGAGACCTTCACATCCGCGCGAATCGGCAAGGCCGGAGCCGGAATTGGATTGTCCGCTCCCACGATGCACACCGGCAGTTTGTGCGAATGCTGCGTCAGCAGCGACACTTGTTTGCCCGTGTCCCACAACCGCCCAATCGCCAGCACCAACTCTTCCTTGGCGACAAACGGATTGAAGTAAATCGGATTGCGCCCGGCGGAAATAATATTTCCGGAAAACTCGTCCCCGTATGCGACCCGCAGCATCTGCGCCATCCAGTTCGTAGTCGTTACCACCGCGTCGGCGCGTTTCAGCCCGGCCACGATCGTCTTGCGATACCAATCCAGCCACTCCGAATGCGCCGGCTCTTTTCCGTGAATCGTGAGCCACCACGTGACCACATCGCCATGCGCCGTAATCACGCGCGGCTGCGGCACAGGCAGCGCGCCAAAACTGAGTTGATTGAGGTGGAGAATATCGGGACGCGAGTCGCGCACGATCTGGCACAAATACTCCTGCGCCGCAAAAAAATCCTGCTCGCCCTCCTGCATCCAGTCGAGGCGAAACGCGGTGGGATGATACTCGAGCCCGTGCAGGCTCTGCATCCACGCGGTCTGATCGGGCAGCGGAATCTCGCCAAAGCTGACGAGCATCACCTGCGCGCCCTGCGTTACCAGGCCCGTCACCAGTTCGCGCGCGTAGGTCCACACGCCGCTGAACGTGTCCGCCGTAACCAAAACCCGCACCAGAACCCCCGGGACATCTGCCCAAGCCACGGGCAAGTACACACAGTGTAGAGGCGAAGTCAGCCGGTGAAAAGCCCTTTTTTAAGTGGTGTCTTTGGGATTTTTGTTGCCTTTTGTCCATGAACCAGAGGTGCAAGGAGGAAAAGCACCCAAGGTCGCGGGTTTGCGCCGTCAGACTAGGAATGGGTGCTCCATCCGGGGAATGGCGCCCCTCCCTAAACATCGCGTTCTTTGCGATATTTAGGAGGGGGAAGTTTGTAAGAAAAAAGGAACTTGAGCTAATCCGTGTTCATCCGTGCGAATCCGCAGAGAAGAAGTTTGTGGGCGCCTGAAACTAGGTCGAATCCGCCCACCGAGACTCTTCCGGCATGAGCCCTTGACCGTGAGGGTGGGCAATCTGCGGTCCGCGATCCGGCGGGGCGATGCTATCGAAAAACTCAATCTCCCGCGCCACCACCTTGGGCGGCACCAGAATCCGCATCGTCCATAACAAATCGTCGAGCGCGGTCCCGAACCCGAAATGCGCATCCACAAACTCAAGTTCAGGCAGCGGGATACTGGTGCGTCCTGAAATCAGTACGACCGGCACATCCGGCATCAGATGTTTAATCTCGCGCGCCAGCTTCGCGCCGCTCATCCCCGGCATTTCATAGTCCAGAAGCGCGAGGTCAAAACCAGTTCTGCGGCAGAGCATAAGTGCTTCCACCGGATCGTTTTTGCTGATGATTCTGAACCCACATTGTTCAAGAACACTGGCCAGCAGACGGCTGGACTTCAGGTTATCGTCCACATAGAGCACTGTCGTTCGTTCATTCATTGTGCTGCCTCCGTTGATTTGCTGAAGCTCGTTGGCAGTGCGACTTCAAGCCTTTCCAGAAGAACGAAATCCTAAGCCGTCTTTGCGGAATATCTTGGGTAGAGATTTGCAAATGGGAAGGACACGTGCAAAACTTGGATTGCGTCGGCGGATTTTGCTGTAGAGCTTCCGCCGAGTTGGCTGCGGGAAATTTCCTGGGCGCTCCGATCGTTGGTAGACGGGCCAATAAAGATGCCGCATTTTGTAGCGGCCCTATTGCACATTCAGCCTAATCGTCGTCGTCGTTTGAACGTCGCCCGCCGAGCTCGTGATCGCAATGCTGTAGCTTCCCGTTGGTGTGCCGCCAGTGGGCGTCTTCGCACTTCTTCCGCCGCAAGCGGCCAAAAACAAAACCAGCACCGTCATTACACCGATCGCCAACGAGCGCTTCACTATTCCAGGCTTTATTGTGCGGCCGACATCTGGTGGAAGTGTGAATCTGTGATGGATCGCTTCAATTCTCAAGCGCGACCTCAGTCTCCGAGGTCCGCCAGGCGGCAAACGAATCCCCACCCGCCTCCAAGTTCGCTGACCGCCAGTATCAGTTCATTGCTGCCCTTCTTCAAGGGAAGGTAGACGGCGTCATTTTCCGGGTTCACGATGCCAAGGAATCCGGGGTCGCGAAAGCCCTGGGCACTACGGCCACGGTAGAGAATCTGTCCATTCAGGAACACACTGACCTCGTCGCTATAGCCGATCTCGAGCTTCTTCACCTGCTCGCGATCGGAATCGATCGTGGTCCGCGCATAGAGGACCTTCATTCCTGCCTGGGGTTCCAGACGCTTCGAAAAATCTCCCTGGAACGTGACTCGCGGATGCGGGGCCTCGCGATAACGATAGAGGACCACAAAGCCGGGCGGCTCCGCTTCGACATCCTGCCACTTAATGGCATTAATCTCGGAGCGCGCGAGCGGGCGCTCCAGATTCCGCCCGAGCCCATCGTAAGCGGGTGAGATGCTCCACTTGGTCAGAGTTCCTGCCGGCATCAGCGGTAAGTGCCGCTCCCATGGCGCATCAGGCGTCGCCCGTACTTCGAAATTCGAGTAACAGGTCGCGCCGGTCAAGACATAAAGGGCCACTTGCCCTTTCTGCGCGCCACTCTTCAGATCCTCCATCACCAGCGCGGGCTTATCCATATCCTTGACCTAGAGCTTGGCCTGCGCGCCCGTCACCACCAGGCGCAGGTGAAACCAGACGTCTTTCGGGATATCGACCGCGCCCGTGAAGCCCGGTCCATTGTAGATTTGCCAGTTGCGACCAGTGCTGAGAACCGGCGTGTACTGCATGGCATCCGGAAGTCCGGACTTGTGCTGCCGGAGATAGACCTCTTCGTAATTGGCGCCGTCCTCGCCGATCCGGAAGTCGAAGCCGAAGAATCCTCGCTTTGCCTGCGTCGCGACGTCCACGTCAACAACGCCGTCGCGCATTTCGAAGTCTTTTAAGATCGCGGCGCCGCCATCCAGCAGGAGACACTTGCGGCCTTGATATTCAGTCACCTTGGCTTGTCCTTGCAGATCCCAGCGCGGGGAATCCGCGAGAACCGAGAGTGGCTGCGGCGTGAAATCAGACTTGAGTGTCAAAGCAGGCGATTTCGTTTCCTGCCCGGAAGAAACTGCCACCAGTGCCAGGAAAGGAAGCATCGATAAAAAAAGTAGCGAGCCAGCTTTGCGCATGAAGCATCTTTCTCGATTTTGTGGTCCAAGAAGCTCCAGTGGCTCACCGCAACGCAGCTTCGTTGAATACGAGCTTCACCAGATGGACCGTCATATCGTCAAACTCCTCCGCCAGGTCCTTATCGTCGCCCGCGAATTTCGCCCGGAATGGAGTCAGGTCCACCGAGCCCTTGACCTCGTCCACCGAGTGAAATCCGGGATGGCCGATCTGGCGAATCCGTGCGCGCACTTGCTCCACCGCGCTTCGAAACAAGTCGGCCACTAGATAGAGGTAGGTCTTGTCATGCAATACCGGTCCGTGTCCGGGAACGATGGTTTGCGCGTCTAGCGCAGCCATTTTCTCCAGCGTCGCAATCCATTCAGCGGGGTAGCCGTCATAGGTGTACGGGATGGGGTACACCAACAGGTCGCCCGCGACCAGGATTTTTTCCTTGGGCAGGTAAACGACAGCATCTCCCGGAGTATTGCCGCGCCCCAGGTGCTTGACTTGAACCTCGCGGTTGCCAAGGTCGATATCGAGCTTGTCGGTAAAGGTAAGGGTGGGCGGCTGGTAAACCAAACTCTTGAGATCCGCCAACAGCTGTTCCAAGCCAGGCAAGAGATCTTGGACTTGCTTTTTCTCGTCTTCGGAGAGCGCCCGTCCATGCTGATCTTTTCCCTGCTGGAAGGCGGCAAGGGTCGCCTCCAGCTTCTTTGGGCCACGCTCGATGTTCCCCGGTTGGATGAGATCCATGTCTTTCTTGGTCTCCTCCTGGGCGATGATGGCCAGGGAAGGGAATGCATCCATGTAGGTTTTATTTCCGTTGTTGTGGTCGTTATGGAAATGTGTGTTGAGCAGATAACCCACGGGTTTGTCGGTCCACTGGCGAATCTGCGCGATATCCTCACGCGCCAGAGATGGCCGGTAGGTGGAGTCCACGACGAAAACCTCCCGGTCTCCAATAATCACCGTCGTGTTCCCGTTGACGTTGCCGTCATTCAAATTCTGGTGCTGGATGGCGTACACGCCATCCGCCAGCCTGGTGACTTGGCGTTCACCGGTACCAGCGGATAAGAAGCCGGCGGAAATCAACAAAGACACGACTAACAGCAAAAACGGCCGATGAATGATCTGCATTGTATTGTCTTTCCGGCTTGCGATTTCTCCCAGAACTCGAACTTGTAGACGACTTGAAAGCAGAATTGAAAGCAGGGCAAGGGACAAAATGTTCGTTCGCGGCCTGGTGCTGTCAAGCCATAACAGGTTCTTTTGAGCGCAATGGCTGAAGGAGGAACAAACTGATTGCATCAATCACGCCATCAATGCGTTGGACCTGCCAGATCCGGACGTCCCTCAACAACACGGGTGAGATCGGGCTCCTCAGTCTTTTACCGGGGCCGCAGGACTCCCCTGACTTGTTCTCCCTAAAACCGGTTCCGGACTGGGTGTTGGCACGGCAGTTGCCGCATCGAGTCTTCGACGATCCACATCAGCAGTGCCAATCTGCCCTCCCCGTTCGGCTTGCACGACCACGCGCACGCTTTGAGTCTTCCTGGGAAGTTGAAGAGTTATCGCGACACGTGTCAGGTTCTTCGCGAGCCGACTTGGATCCTGCGTCGAAGCCATGTAAGTCAGGCTTTCAAACCTGGAAGCGAGAATGTCCCTTCTTCGCGACATACTGCTCGCCCCCACAATCAGTCTGGTTGTGCTTTTTCCATCATCCATTGGTAGCCAGCCCAGGTTCTTCCCCTTCAGTTCCAATGTGATCTCTACGGTACCCGAATCTGGATGCCGCACGACGTTGGATACCTTCATATCCAATGCAGTGAAAGGAACATTTGACCGGGCGGCCGCTGCCAGATCGATGATCGACTGGCGTCGAGGATCGACGAGCGACTTTCCGTCTGGCGCGTAGTGGCCGGCCTTGGTCACCGCCAGCAGATTCGGATCGCGCAGCGTCACTCGAACGCGCCGGAACATGCCATTGGGAGCGACGTCGTGGGGCTGGTAAGTCAGCGTGTAGTACTTCGAACCGAGCTCCTGGGAGCGCTTCATCTCGCCATCAAAGTCGTTATTGTTGTAAAAGAGATTGCCTCCTGTCTCACTCACGAAAACGCCAAAATTGACGTCGCCCACAAAAGGATCATTTTTGCGGACGCTGTCGTTCAGGTCCCCTCCCGGGAGAATAGTTGGGTCTTCAAACTTTAGTCCGGGAAAAATCACATAGAGGCTCATCCGCGCGTCAACCAGCATGTTGGTTGTGCCATGGACTTCCTGGTTTAAACGGTCCAGAGACTTTCCGGTTATACCTCGCAAGCTCAGGCCGGGGCCGCCGAGGCCCAGCCAGACGACGTTTTTTCGTCTCGGTACGCCCTTGTTCTGCACGGCGATCTCCTGCAACGCCTCGATTGACTGCACGAACCGCTCGGCGAAGAAGCTTCGGATCATCATCTTGTAGGGCAGCACCGGCCGCAAGTGATCCAACGTGTACAGCAGGTCATCTCTGCTTCGCGTGTAGCCCTGTAGCAGTTCCAGCGATTCATTGCCAATTACCATCAATTCTGTCGGAGCGTGCAATTGCGCCGGTTGCGCACTCAGATACTTGCGCACCGAGTATCGAATGAACGCGAAATCCTCAAAGCTCGAGTTCAATCGATCAAGTACGAAGATCGTTACCGGCGTTTTGGCCTCTGAGTTATCGTCTCCGGCATTGGCAGGTATCGAGTGCGTCTCGGGCGGCTCAAACGAGAAGATCCTCTGCGGTTTCCTATCCTCAGTAATTACGAAATCGTCTTTAGTAAGTCCCTTCACGACTGGACGGCCTTTCTTGTCCAGCACAGTCACGTCAAGAAAGACCAGGTTCGAAGTCGCCCGAAACGTCGGCGTGTCAGAAGATGACTGTTGTACTTGAGCTATCGATTGTTGAAGAGAAATCACTGTTACCAGAATGGACAGGCACAACAGCGGTCGACGAACTTTCGCAACGGACCTCGCGCCAAATTTTTCTTGAAGCCGCACGACTAGTCTCGTATTTCGTTGGCACTGGTAGCGCATCGCGATATTAGTGCGCCGGGATAAACCGGCATGAAGTAGAGGATGAAAGAGCCTTACAAGAAAGGAGTAGCGAACCACTTGGCCTCGAGTCTTGCGCTGCTACCGCGAGGGACCCAGCGAAGCGTAGATAGAGGATAGGCGGGGTGGCCATTGAGCCGCGAAAAGATACAACCCGGACGCCGACGCGGTTAATATGCGCGGAAGGCAACATGGACGGGAGCGATAACGCGAGTTCCTGTTCAGTCCGGCGTGGTCGAAGACCCCACGGCACGCCTAGAAACTTCATGCACGAGAACCGGGAGACCTCGGAGACACCTGCGATCCCAACCGACGGCAGGTCGGCGGGCGAAGGCTCAGGCCGCACGGCCCGCGCGTACGTCTGCGAGGAGTCACACTGCGGCGTAGTACCTATGAACCATTCGAACAAAGACACGAAGTCGGCGGAGAGTGGGGAGGGAAGGCTGCGGCTCAAGGAGAACACTTTCCCATTTGACACGTACCCGACTCAGCGCGGGACTGCGCGTGTCCCACGGGTGGGCGAGTGTGCGGACAAGCGATGAGCTTGGTCGCTATTCATCTGCGAGAAGAACCGGATGCGCTAAGGAGCGCCCGTCCGGGTCTGTGCGGGGGGCACCGGGCAACCGGTGTCCCTACCGCGATCCGCGAATAACACTGGCGAACAAGTGATCTAAGTCACGCTTGCGAGGTAGTTGGCGTAAAAGTGCGCCGTGAAAGGCGCTGGACTTCAGCGGGTGCAACTCCCGCCTGGGAACTGGTTCGCTCCACCCGGTAGCAATCGAGGCGGCAGCGGAGGCAACAAAGCTGTCGGAGCCCTCGGTGTAAAGGGTCGCTTGGCGACTCGGCGAGCGTGCAGGCCATAACATGAGTGAACGCTGAGCAGGCCCCGAAAAAACAATTGCAGGAGCCGACCTGACTTTTTCACAGGGAAGGCCGCTGGGGATGGAGAGAAACGAGCGAACAAGCTCCATTCAACCTGCCGGGGTAATGGCGATGGCATGTACGCATAGGAGACCAGAGGCAACACGGGAAGCCCCAGCGGAGATCGCGGTCAGGATCAACTGGCAACTCGCGAGAGACAGGCCGGGCCGTGTGGGGTGGCGGAGAGGTTCGTAGTACCGATGAAGCCGGGTAACTCCGGCGGAGGGAAGGGGCCTCAGTGTATGTCCAGAAAAGGCAGATGTGTTCAATGGGTTGGTAGACCCATCAAGGGAAGAGTCGGAACTCTTGTAGCTAGGGCCGCATGTGTGGAGGAAACGAAACGCGTGAAGTCGGTCCGACAAAAATCATCCTTTCGGGATGGTGAGCGAGTCATTGGGCTGTAACGAAAGTGAACGCACAGGTGACCTCGAAACCCTAAACCCCAGAGGCCGAACTCTCACTGAGGGGGTGAAGGCAACATGTACCGTTGCAAACTGACTGATGCGACGAGACGCTCTGGCGGGGCGATAGCGACAGCACGATGACAAGGACACATTGAGCAACTGGAGAAACCCTCCTCGTCCCATGGAGAAATCCATAGAGCAGAAGACCGTATAACTGGGACCACCAGGAAATCGGTCGACGACGAGAGGGTGGCGGAAGGGCCAGCAGTAGCGGTGAAGCGGGGTAATGCCTGTGGAGCGAAGAGGCCCTACTGATGTGCAGCAACAACTCCAACCACAAGGGAGGCAAGGGTGGGATGACAAAGACACCCATCAGTGTGCAGGACCTGCGGAGGAGGATATACGTCAAGGCGAAGGCAGAACCAACTTGGCGCTTTTGGGGACTGTACGTTCACATCTGCAAGATGGAAACGCTCCAGGAAGCCTACCGGATGGCCAAAAAGAACGATGGCGCACCTGGGATCGATGGTGTCACGTTTGAGGCCATCGAAGAAAGTGGAGTGGAGGGTTTTCTGAAACAGATACAGGACGAACTGGACCAAAACACGTATCAACCCATGCCGGTGCGGAAAAAGGAGATTCCGAAGGACGGGGGCTCAAAGGTCCGGCGTGCTTTCGATCCCCGCAATCCGCGACCGCGTGGTTCAGGGTGCAATAAAACTCATCCTGGAGCCGATCTTCGAAGCTGACTTCCAATCGGGGTCGTACGGTTATCGACCGAAGCGGTCGGCCCATGACGCGGTAAGCCGAGTTGATCAGGCGATCGTCCAAGGGTTAACACGAATCATCGATTTGGATCTCCGAGCCTATTTCGACAACGTGCAGCACTCATTGCTGCTCGAGAAAGTGGCTCGGCGGGTTCAGGATGCATCGATGATGAAACTCCTGAAGATGATCCTGAAGTCGACCGGAAGGAAGGGAGTTCCTCAGGGCGGTGTAATTTCGCCAATGCTCAGCAACCTCTACCTCACCGAGGTAGATCGCATGCTGGAAAAGGCGATTGCAACTACGCGAAGAGGGAGATACCCCAATGTTCAATACGCGAGGTTTGCGGACGATCTGGTGGTATTGCTTGACTCCCATCCGCGGCAGGACTGGCTGATCCGGGCGGTGGAGAAGCGACTGCGGGAGGAATTGGGCAAACTCAGAGTTGAAATCAATGAGGAAAAGAGCCGGAAAGTAGATCTAAGGCGGGGAGAAGGCTTCAGCTTTCTGGGGTTTGAGTATCGCCGCATCCGAAGCCGTAAGGGAAAGTGGTGGCCCCATGTTGTGCCCAAGCAGACAAAGCGAACGGCACTCCTGCGGAAGCTGAAAGAAATCTTCCGGCGCTTCGTAAGTCAGCCCGTGCGGATGGTGATTGGACACATCAATCCGATTCTGCGGGGTTGGGTGAACTACTTTCGCGTAGGGAACTCGAGCGGATGCTTCTCCTACATCAGACTCTGGGTGGAAAAGAAGGTGCGGCGGCACATGCTACGTGCGCGAGGGCGCCAAGGATTCGGCTGGAAGCGGTGGAGTACGCGATGGATCTACGACACTCTCGGACTATTCAACGATTACCGGGTCGTGTATGGCGATCACAGTTGAAAGTCGCTCCGCTCGAAGGCGCCACATAACCCTTGACAAGAAGCACACAGGAAAGCCCAGTGCGGGAAATCTGCACGCTGGGTTTGATGAGGCGGGGACTGGAAACCGGCTTACGATTCGGCTAGTGAGGCACTCCCAGAGGAAACGGGGAGCAACAGATAGGCCGAGTCTACGGGGCGTGGCGCCAGTCCTCGACCCTACTAAAGACGGACGCAACAAGCGACGAAGGACATGGGGATTGACGATGAGTCTAGCCACCCCGAGTTGTGTTCAGAAGTTGCAGACGGCGTCACACGGAACCTCGTGTGTCTTTTCCGAGAGCCGGATGCGGGAAATCTGCTTGTCCGGTTCGATGAGCGGGAACAGGAAACAGGACCAAGCCAAACCGGACTGAGGTGATGAGGCGAAAGCCGAGTCGACTATCCACCGGGAGACTACCGTTACTGCGCCTGTTCTCGACTCTACTCGCAATTACACTCAAATTCCCCCGATCGGAACCCTGTCTGGGTCAGATATGCGGAGCGTGCCAACCCTGTCCGTGAGGTCGAGTTCGAGCCGTTACGGGTTGTTTGTATGCGCGCCACCCACGCGCGGCGTCATTTCCAGCCTGCGGAACCGGTTCGAGTCACGCCCCAGCCGCCGCACTCGCTCCGAGTTGCCTCCGCAGCTTCTGCGCCGCCCCGTGAACCGACGCAATCCGCTCCATCGCCCTCGCCGGCAGGCCTGATGTCTCAAGCGCCAATTCACATTCCAGCAGCAGCGTTGTCAGCGTGCCATTCAATTCCCCGCCCAGAGACTGCACCGCCGCTTCCCGCGACGCTGCCTTCTCGAGTCCACGCCGCCGCATCGCCGCCCTCATCTCCCGCACCAGTCGCTTCGGCCCGCTGATTCCGAAATTAACTTCTACCGGAATCGCTGTCCCGAGATGCGTGAGCGCCGTCTCGAGCTGATCTGGTTCTTTTTGCCTAAGCTGCTCGTCAAACACCGCAGCCGTGTAAATTTCAGCGCGCAGCAGAGTCGTTGCCTGCACCAGGCTTTCCGCGATCACCACCGATTCGCCCATCGCCTCCTGCAAGGCGATCGCGCATTCCTCCCGCCGTTCCATCGCACTGACCAGCAGGATCATGCCTGATTCTCCTGCAAGCACGCGGCCATAACGCGTCGTCTGAATTGAAGCGACTTACGCGTCGCTCTCACAAAACACTTTCCTGTTCCAGTACCGCGTACCTTGCGACGGCCCAATCCCGGAAATGTTGACCTTCAATTCTCCGCCTCATACTCCTTAAGCTTCCGGTACAGCGTCGTCTTCCCGATCCCAAGCAGCCGCGCCGCCATCATCTTGTCTCCACTCACCCGCGCCAGCGCATCCAGAATCGTCCTTCTCTCCAGTTCCGCAATTGGCACAATCCCATTCGTGGGCCGGTCCATCTGGTTCGCGGGCGCGCTTGAAAGATGGGTCGGCAAATCACGCAGCTGAATCTCCGGGTTGCTCGAGAGCGCACACGCCCGCTCCAGAGAATTCTCCAGCTCCCGTACATTCCCCGGCCAGTCATAGGCGAGCAGCGCCTTGAGCGCCCTCGTCCGAGATCGTCTTTTCCGCGCCCGAGTCGCGCCCGATCCGTTCCAGAATGTGCGCCACCAGCAAGGGAATATCCGCCCGCCGCTCGCGCAGAGGCGGAATCCGCAGCGCCAGCACATTGAGCCGGAAAAACAGATCTCGCCGGAACGTCCCCTCATTCACCGCCTGTTCCAGATCGCGATTGGTCGCGCCCAGAATCCGCACATTTATAGGAACCTGCTTCACGCTCCCCACCGGACGAATCTCCTTTTCCTGAATCGCCCGCAGCAGCTTCGCCTGCAAATCAATCGGCAGCTCCCCGATCTCATCTAGAAATACAGTCCCGCCCTCGGCAATCGCCAGCAGCCCATCCTTGGGACCTATCGCTCCCGTAAAGGCCCCGCGCACATGCCCAAACAGTTCGCTTTCAATGAGCGTCGGCACGAGCGATCCACAATCCACCGGAATAAACGGCTTATTGCGTAGCGGCCCCGAAGAGTGAATCGCCTTCGCCACCATCTCTTTGCCCGTGCCGCTCTCGCCCAAAAATAAGCACCGGATGCGTGCTCTGTCCAGCCTTGGCAATGATCCGGTAAAGCTTCTCCATCTCCGGCGCATGCCCAACAATGTTTGCGAACCCCTGCCTTGACTTGATCGACTCGTGTCGCAAGCGGCTCTCGGTCTTCACGCGCAGATGCCCCGCCACGCCCGCCAGCAGCTGCCGCAACTCTTCCATGCTGAAGGGCTTGGTCACGAAGTCATACGCCCCATTCTTCATCGCCTGCACCGCCGATTGCACGGTTCCACAGCCCGTCAGCACCACCACCGCGTCCGGCCGGTTCCGCTTGACGTTCCGCAATACCTCCAGACCGTCCGCGCCCGGCAGCCGCAAATCCAGCAGCACTGCGTCGATCCCATTACTCTCGATCATGCGATACACCTGGTCGGCCGACTCCGCCACATGCGCGCTGAATCCCAGCGAATGCGCGACCTCCCGCGAGGCATCCCGCACCGCGCGGTCTTCATCGACAATCAGCAGGTTCAAGAAATTCGCGCCCTGCATCTGCGGCATGTGAACTTGCGAAACATGTGTCGGCGGAACATGGCTCTGCGGAGCATGCCCCAATGCGGTTCGAGCAGTTGCGCTTAACATAGCGAACCTCCCTTAATTTCTTCGACCTTTGAATTAAGAACCTGAGTATCAAAATTTTGAACGGCAGGATTGCCCGAGCTAAGTTCCTGACGGGGTGTTTGGCCCTTCCGATCCCCAGCCATCGGTAGAAACACTTCAACTCGTGTCCCGGAGCCCGACGCGCTGGCGATCTCAATCGTTCCGCCCAACTCGCCAATAATCCGCTCTACGGTCCCAAGCCCGATTCCCGTGCCCGCGCCCGCCACCTTGGTCGTAAAAAAGGGCTCGAATAAATGAGCGCGAGTCTCCGCACTCATCCCGCAGCCGTTGTCCTCCACGGTTAGCAAGACCGCCAGACGTTGCCGGTCCCGGGCGCCCCGTCCAAGCCGAGGTCCCCAACACGCGTCCTTTGCCTGATGGGGCGGAAGCTCCGTTTGAGCGGGGTTTTTCTTCGCGGAATGCAAGGACGCTTGACCCCTCCCGCCTTCCCCTTCCCGGGGCCATTCCGCAACCCGCGTGCTCACGCGGATCTTTCCACCCAGCCCTGTCCCCCGGCCCAGCGCATCGCGCGCATTGAGCACCAGATTCAACAGGATCTGCCGCACCTGTGTCGCATCGGCGGCCACCATTCCGGCCCCGAAATCGAGCGCCGTGATCAATTCAATCTCCTCCCCAATCAACCGCCGCAGCAGATGCTCCATGCCTTCGGCAATCTCGTTAACGTCAATCGCGCGCGCCTGCAGCGCTTCCTTGCGCGCCAGTGCGAGCAGTTGTTGCGTGAGCGCCGCGCCCTGCTCGGTCGCCAGCCGGATTTCTTCCACATAACGATGAAGCGGCCCACCCAGCTTCAGCTCCGGGATCAGCAGATCGCAATACAGCAAAATGCCAGTCAGCAAGTTGTTGAAGTCATGCGCAACTCCGCCTGCCAGCTGTCCAATCGCCGCCATCTTCTCGGCCTGCCGCAGCTGCTCGTCCCGGCGACGGCGCTCGCTCGCATCCTCCAGCAGCATCACCAGAAATGCGGGCTGGCCCTGATCCCCTCGCGCTACCGACGCTGTAAACCGCCCCCAAAACTCCGATCCATCCCGCCGCCGGCATAATCTTTCGAGCACGAACGATTCATTCTCCAGCCGCAGCAATTCATCGATCCCGTGCGCGTATGAAGACTCAGCCAACTCGGTACGATCCGATTCGCCTCCACCCAATTTCCACGGATACTTCCCAGCTAACTCAGCGCGCTCATATCCCAGTAATCGCGCGAGCGCGGAATTGGCCTCCACAATCCGCCCTTCGAGATCGCAAATCCCGATGCCGATCGCCGACGCTTCAAATGTCTTCCGAAAACGCACCTCGAGAAAAGCCTCGCTCGCCGCCGCGAAGCTTGGCGCAATGGCACGTAGATTGAGAGCAATAGCATCCATGCTGAAGCCAGTCATCCTGTCTCAGCTCGTCGCCCGACGAAAAACTCATGGCAGCCGGAAAATGCTGCGCACAGTTAGTCGGATCTCGCGTGCCAGGCCGGGAGAGCTTTTTCCGCGAATGGTCCGCACTAATCTGATTAGGGAAAACTCTAACTCGAATAGCTCTCTAGCTAAGTGCGCGCCGTCACACCAAATTAGTGATGAATCCAGTAGACGTAAGTAGGCGTGAAGCAGCCTGAAGCAAAGAGCGGCCCGGACCCGATCAGATCCGCGATCCGCCGACATGGTCGAACGGAGTGCGTAATTGGGAAAGACTAAGGGTCAACTGAGACCCGACAACTGAGAGCCGAGAACTGGGAACTGACAACTGAGGACTGACAACTGAGGGCTGCCCTACGGCAAATCCACCCCCTGCACAACATGAAATGTAAGCCGCCGCTCGGGAGTAAGCACGACCTCCTTCGCCGCCCCGCCGTCGCGCGCTCCCGCCTTGGCAAAAATGCTCGACGTATCAATGAGCACCGTCTTCCCGCCCACCTGAACGGTCACCAGCGCAATCCGCAAATACCCACGCTCGTTCCCCACGGATGGTTTTGCATCGAGCACGCGCCCCACCGCCGCTGCTCCGCGCGGAATCAGCGTCTGCCCTTCATCGACCACCGGCTCCTCGATCGTCCCATCAAAAGTTTCGCCCGAACGGGCGGACGCACTCGATAGCGGCGCGCGCAACCGAAGCACAATCGACTTGCCCTCCGGCAGCCGCGTCGCCGCCGGCACCAGCGATTTCGTTGGCGAGACGCCATTGCCGCGCGACTCCCGATCAAAGGGTAATTTCTGCGCATTCCCCGAAGCATTCTCCGGCACGCTCGGTTGCCGCCCGCAGCTGGCCAATCCAAGCGCGACAAAAATGACGACGCAATGTGTGCCCGGCCGCACCCCGGTTCCCTCCAACTTTCTCTCTGACTGCGATTGTATAACCGTCCCCGCGTCCTCCCTCTTGCTAGAATCGCAGCAGCCCGCAATGCCCGAAGATCCCTCCAAGCCCGCCGGTGGCGTAACTGAATCGAGCGCGGAATCCCGCGCCCGAGCCGAATCCCATTACTATGCCGCCCTCGACCACGTAGCCGAAGGCGACGACAATCAGGCCATCGACGAGTACCGCAGGTCTCTAGCCGCCGATCCCGCCTTCACCGACGCCCTTCATGGTCTGAGCCGCGCCCTGCAAAATCTAAATCGCTTCGACGAAGCCATCGAAGTTGCTCAACAAATTTCCGCTGTCGACCCCGACGATGTCCTCGCCCATACCAGCCTCTCCATCCTGTACCAGAAAAAAGGCATGGTTCCGGAAGCCGAGGCCGAGGCCAATAAAGCGCGCATCCTGGGCTGGAAGCAGCAGTTGAAGAAGAGTTAGCGCCCAGCGTCCGCCGCCATCAGGTTTTCACACAGCCTTGACACTGCCCTCGCGACAACTTAGAGCGGGACTGTGCTCCTTAATTCCGGAAATTTATCCGTGTTCATCCGTGTGAATCCGCAGAGAAGAAGTTTTAGGGATTGCTTGTGCCCATTGCGAGTAAAATTGCGTTATGCGTGAAGTCATCATTGCCTCGTCCGTCCGTACTCCAGTAGGTCGCGCGTTCAAAGGCACGCTGCGCGCCACCCGTCCCGACGAACTCGCTGCCATTGCCATCAAAGGCGCGCTCGACCGCGTCCCGCAACTCGACCCGAAAGAGATTGAAGACGTAATCCTCGGCTGCGCCATGCCGGAGGCCGAGCAGGGAATGAACGTCGCCCGCATCGCCTCGCTGCGAGCGGGCCTGCCCGTCGAAGTTTCCGCGGTGACCATCAACCGCTTCTGCTCCTCGGGACTGCAGGCCATCGCCATGGCAGCCGACCGCATCATGAGCGGCGGCGCGGAAGTGATGGTCGCGGGCGGAACTGAATCCATGTCGATGATCCCGATGGGCGGCAACAAAATCTCACCCAATCCCTGGCTGGTCGACCACTACCCCGACGCGTACCTCTCGATGGGTCTGACCGCTGAGCGGCTTGCCGAACGCTTCAAGATCACGCGCGCCGAGTGCGACGAGTTCTCCCTTCGCAGCCATCAAAAAGCGTTAGCGGCGCTAGCCGCCGGAAAGTTCGAAGAGGAAACGGTCCCGGTTCCCGTGAGTTTCACGACGCCAAACGGCTCGAAGCCCAAGCGCCAGGAGATCATCTTCAAGGCCGACGAAGGCCCCCGCGCCGATACTTCGCTCGAAGCGTTGGCCGCGCTCAAGGCCGCATTCCATGTCAAAGGTGTAACCACAGCGGGAAACTCGTCGCAGATGTCCGACGGTGCAGCCGCGGCGATCGTTATGTCCGCCGATCGCGCGAAGGCTCTCGGTATCGCTCCGCTGGCGCGCTACATCTCGTTCGCCACCGCCGGATACAAGCCCGAAGAAATGGGATTGGGTCCGGTGTTTGCGATTCCGAAAGCGCTGAAGCTCGCCGGGCTCAAGCTCTCCGATATCGAAGTGATCGAATTGAACGAAGCATTCGCCGCGCAATCGCTAGCCGTGATCAAGGAAGCCGGAATCGATCCCGACCGCGTCAACCCAAACGGCGGGGCAATTGCCCTGGGACATCCCTTGGGCTGCACCGGGGCCAAGCTCACCGCGAGCGTCATCCGCGAACTCAAGCGCCGCAAAGCACGTTACGGCATGGTGACCATGTGCGTCGGCGGCGGCATGGGCGCGGCGGGGATATTTGAAAATCTGAATTAGCAGCGAGCGACCGTCAACGAACGAGGCATGGGAAGCATAGGGAAGCTCTTCGCAGTCTTTACGCAATTGCGATATTCTTTTCGGTAATCTTGCGCTACCATTTACCCGTCATCGGACGTCCGAGTAAATAGGGAAGCTTGTAGAAGGATAAGGATAGGATTCGACCGGCAACCGCCAGCCGGGCTTGGAGGTGCTTCATGCGGCTCTCCGCTCTTGTTGTCGTAGCCATCCTGCTTTCTCCTGCACCCGCTCTCGCACAGCGTGGCGGTGGAGGCCATGCCGGTGGCGGTTTCTCGGGTAGCGCAAGCTCCGGTTCGTCTCACGGATCGCCGGGCAGTGCGGGAAGTTCTCGCGGTTCTGGCATCGCCTCGTCGTCTTCGGTTTCTACGAGCAGGCGAAGCAATTCGAGCAGCGCGGAGTCGGCGCGGTCTTCCTCGGAACGATCTTCCTCTGAACGATCCTCCTCCTTTTCAGAGCGGTCGCCGAAAGATCCCGCAAACACAGGATTAAACATCCGGCCAAATCTCCTGAAGTCTTCCGTCACCGAGAAGGCTGACGCCCAGCCTGAGAAGAAGGGCTTCTTCTCTTTCCTGCATCACAAGAAGCCAGCGCCGGGACTCGCGAGCCTGACCAATCCACCCTCCCGCTGCAAAAAGGGACAGAGTTGTAGAATTCGCCCAGCCTGTCAGACCGGCCGCGCCTGGAACAGTTCTTCCTGCGCGCAATACGATCAATATTCGTGGTTTGACGCCTGCCGATCTCTAGCCGATCGGCTGGCCGCCGAGCGCGAACGGATGCGGCTGGGAGGCGATCCCGGCGCAAGCCTGCGCTATCAGATGATGCAGAATCAGTATCGCCAGTGCATGGCTCGCTATGGCGCCGAGCCTTTCTCCTCTTATTTATTCAGCGATGCGAGTTTTGTCCCTTATTTCTAGCCGCCGCGCAGCCAACGTTCGCAGTTGAGCGTAATCCCCATTTCCGAACCTGCCGCGTTAAAGTAAACTTGCTATTGTCGTCTCTGCGCAGCGTCTTCATTTTCGATTTTGCTTTCTCAACTTACGTTCGGTCCAGATTCGAGAACAATTGAACGAAAATACTGAATTAGAGGTTTAAAACATGGCGACCACGACAGAAATTCCAAGAACGAAGACCAAGATTCTCGGCGGCGGGTTCCTCCTCGAAGAGCGGCAGACCGCCGAAGTCTTCACTCCCGAAGATTTCACCGACCAGCATCAGATGATCGGGCAGACGGCCGAAGAATTTGCGGTTAATGAGATTGTGCCCAACGTGGAGAAGATCGAGCATAAGGACTTCTCCATCTCGCGCGACCTGCTAAAAAAGGCCGGCGAACTCGGCCTGAGTGGTGTCGAAGTCCCGGAAGCCTACGGCGGCCTCGAAATGGACAAAGTCACCGCCGCGGTCATAGCCGACCACATCGCCAAGTACGCGGGATTCGCCACCACGTGGGGCGCGCACAGTGGCATCGGCATGTTGCCCATCGTTTATTTCGGCACCGAGCAGCAAAAGCAAAAGTATCTGCCGCGCCTCGCCGCCGGAGAAATCGTCGGCGCCTATGCCTTGTCGGAGGCCTCTTCCGGCTCTGACGCCATGAATTGCCGCGCCCGGGCTGAACTCGCGCCCGACGGCGAGCACTACATCCTGAACGGCGAAAAAATGTGGATCACCAACGCCGGTTTCGCCGACCTGTTCACGGTCTTTGCGAAAATCAATGGCGAGAAATTTTCGGCGTTTCTGGTCGAGCGAACCTTCCCCGGATTCTCCGTCGGCGCCGAAGAGCACAAGATGGGTATTCGCGGTTCGTCCACCTGCCCCATCATCCTCAACGACTGCAAAGTGCCGGTCGAAAACCTGCTCGGCGAAATCGGCAAGGGCGCGACCATCGCCTTCAACATTCTTGAACATCGGACGCTTCAAACTCGGCGCCATGTGCGTAGGCGGCGCGCGTGTTTCGGTCGAGAGTGCCGTCTCCTATGCCAAGCAGCGCAAAGCGTTCGGCAAAGTGATCGGCGACTTCGGCCTGGTGCGCGAAAAGATCGCCAACATGGCCACGCTGATCTATGTCGGCGAGTCGCTCGTCTTTCGCACGGTAGGCATGATGGACGTGCTCCTGTCGGAGATCGATAAGTCGAGTCCCGACGTAGCCAAAGAGACGCGCAAGGCAATCGAAGAATACGCCGTCGAATGTTCGATCCTGAAAGTCTGGGGCTCGGAGATGATCGACTACGTAGTCGACGAGACCATGCAGATTTACGCAGGCTACGGCTTCGTCGAAGAGTATCCGGCCGAGCGCGCCTATCGCGACGCGCGCATCAATCGCATCTTCGAAGGCACCAACGAAATCAACCGCCTGATCATCACCGGCTTCCTGCTGAAACGCGCGATGACCGGCCAGTTGCCGCTGATGCCCGCCATCAAAAAGCTGATGGACGAAGTGTTAAGCGGCCCATCGATGGGCGAAGAAATCGAAGGACCGCTTGGCCGATGAGCGCAAGCTGGTGGCGAACGCCAAGAAGCTTGGGCTGTTTGTCGTCCGGGGCCGCGACGCAAAAATACATGACGAACATCCAGGATCAGCAGGAAGTGATGGGCGCGATCGCCGATATGACGATCGAGATCTATGCCATGGAATCGGCGGTGCTGCGCGCGCAGAAAGCTGGTCGAACAAAAAGGCGAATCCGCGGCCGCGCTTGCCGGTTGCAATGACGCAGGTCTACATGACGCTGGCGCTCGAGAAGATCGAAGTCGGCTGCGAAGAAAGTAATTGCCGACGTAGCCGAAGGCGACATGCTGCGGACGCAACTCGCCATCGTGCGCCGGCTAGCGAAGCATGAGCCGTTCAACACGATTGCATTGCGTCAGCAGATTGCGCAAAAGACGATCGAAGCGGGAAAGTACTCGCTGGCTTAGTCCTTCGGAAAATTCGGGTCCGCTTTTACTTCCTCGATCTGCTTGGTGTGCCGTGCGCTGTGCGCCGAGATCAGCAGAATCCACTGGTAGGCGTCCATCGTCCCGAGCATCGGATGCGGCCCGAAGTGATCGCGCAGGTCATCTTGCGTGGTCTTCACATAGTCCATTGTGTTCTTGCGCGCATCTTCGAACGCCTTGGCAACGGCGGCCCGATCCGCAAATCTTCCGGTCGGCTTGAGAAATTCCGGAGCCTGCGCCTTGTGGCTGCGGTCGGGCACTCTCGCCAGAATGATCTCGTCCGTGACCTTCACCTCGGCGCGCTTGTCCGGTGTCGGGGGACCCGCCATAAATTTGCTCTGAACGAGTCCGAATATCGTCGATTCGGACACCGCGATATGTTCCGAGACTTCTGCAACCGACCAGCGGTCGGGTGCAGGCTTGAAGGTCCACTGCTTCTCGGACAGCCCTGCTATGGACTGCAAAAATGCGTCATGCGTGGCCTGGAGACTCTTTAGAGCCGTGTCGCGCTCCTCGGCGGTGAGCGGCTTTGCTGGCGCTTCAGACGAAGCCGGGGACGATGGTGCCTGGGATGACTGCGCTTGTAACGCAACAACCGTGATCAGACATACTGTCACAATCAGGGCCAGACGCCACAGCTTGTGCTCCATTCTTTCCTCCGGGTCGATTATGTCGCACACAATCCTGCCGGATGTGAACGCAATATTGCAAGCCAAAAAAAAGGACGGGCAATGCGCCCGTCCCTCTATCCATTTTGGATACCCATTATTCCAGCACAAAGATGTTCTTCTTTGCGCAGATCTGCTTGAGGATCTTCGGCCACACCGTGACGCTGACCTCTCCCAGATGCGCTTTGCGCAGCAGAAGCATCAGCGTGCGCGACTGGCCTATCCCGCCGCCGATCGAGAGCGGCAGTTCATTGTTGATGATGGCCTGGTGATATGGGAACTCCAGATTGCCCAGCAGGTTCGAGATCTCGAGTTGCCGGCGCAACGTCTCCGCATTCACGCGAATACCCATTGAGGTCAGCTCATGGCGGCGCTTGGTCACCGAATTCCACACCAGGATGTCGCCGTTCAGCCCGTGAGTCTCCTTGTGCGTTTCTTTGTGCGTGTCGGTGATCCAGTCGTCATAGTCGGCGGCGCGGTTCTCGTGTGGGTAGCCGTCTTTGAGTGTCCAGCCGATCCCGATGATGAGAATCGCCGGAATATTTCTGGAGGATTGCCGTCTCGCGCTGCTTGCGCGGCAGATTCGGATACATAGCGAGAATCTCTTCCGCGTGCAGAAACGTCAGGTCCTCGGGCAAGTTTGGAAAGCGCGGATCGCGCAGGGCAGGAAACAGGTCCTGGGCAAACTTCTCAGCGCCAACCAGCACCTTCCAGATTTTCTGCACGACCTCTTTCAGGAATGCCACATTGCGGTCTTCCGCATGAATCGAACGCTCCCAGTCCCACTGGTCGACGTAGGCGGAGTGGTCGTGATCGAGGAAATAGTCCTTGCGCACCGCGCGCATATCCGTGCAAATGCCCTCTCCCGGCCTGCAGTCGAACTGCTTCAGCGCGACGCGTTTCCACTTGGTGGCGGCCTGCACCACCTGCGCATTGATCGAATGCACGTCGTGGTCGTTCGCAATGTGGAACGATACCGGGGTGCGCGAGCCGTCGCGATCCAGCATGTCATTGACGCCGCTGTCGACATCGACGATCAGCGGCACCTCAACCATCGAGAGGTTGAGCGCCTTACATAGATTGTCTTCGATGTATCGTTTAACCTGGAAAATCGCTTTTTGCGTGTCGCGCCGGTCGAGCAGCGACCGGTAATCGTTGGGCAGCACGCGTTCGAGTTCGGTGTAGTTGCCGATCCCCGGACCGGCCAGATCGGCTTGCTTAGCCTGAGCCTGCTTGTCTAATTTTTCTTCGATGAGAGTCGCCATGAATCCTCCGCGCATGGAATAAAAAAACCGCCGTCCATATGTCTGCCTATGGACTACGCCTGCGGGGTGGCAATCGTCAGTGACATTGGGCACAGGGTGGTGTGCGGGAAGGACAGTTGTCGGCCCACATTCGCTATTCACCGCATACATTCGGAAGATGGCGGAATGGAGTCATCAGGAAAAGCCCCGGAGAACGACTAAAGTTCTCAGCAGACTCCTAGAGTTGGAGGTCATCAAACGCGCAGCTGTTGGAATCCCAATGAATGGAGGAATTTTCGCGCGGACATCCGCCAGCCCTCAGTGGCAAAACCGCTGCAAACTCGGCGGCGGCGGCGTGGGAAACTCGGCAAACTCCCCATCCCACCCCGAGCACCCGCGAGCCGACACAGCGCGAATCACAAATTGTTCCATTTCGCGAGCCTTGTTTCCCCCTTGTTCGATCTCGCCCGCTGAAAGATGACTCCGTATTTCATTCAGATCAGCGCCCGCGGCCTGATAACCCGCGTCCGACGAAATGGAAAGCCAAACGAACGCGTTGAATGGGTCCGCGGCAATGCCCTTGCCTTCTTTTAACGCCTTTCCATAGAAGTACTGCGCCTGCGGCAAGCCCTGATCGGCCGCAATCTTGTAAAGCGCCGGGGCTTTGGCCGGATCGCGCTCCGCCATCAAGCGCCCAAGGTAGTAAGCTCCGTACGCGTTGTTTTGATCGGCCGAGACCTTGAGCCACTTCTTAGCGGCATCAAGATCCTTGTCGACTCCAATGCCAAGAAGGTAGCGCCGGCCCGCCATCCACGCCGCCAGTGAATCGCCCTGCTGCGCAGCCTTCTTGTAAAGATCCAGCGAAAGCTGCCCGGCATTCCCCTGATTTGCGGGAGTGACGATGCCCATCTCATAGTAGTAACCGAGCGCGATCTGCGCGGGCCCGTATCCGAGGTCGGCGGCGCGGTGGAAATACTCAACCCCAAGCTGGTCGTTGTGCGATTCCCCCACGCCGGTAATCGCGTCGATCCCGCGCTCATAGAGCGCGTCGGGAGACGAGCTTTGCGCGGTGGCCAGCGCACTCAGCAGCATGAAAATGACGAATAAAGTTCTTGAACGAATCATGCGTATCCCCGTTAAGTATAGGAAAGGCAAGCCTCTGGTGTAGAGTTACGAAGGTTCTATGGAAGAAAACTGATGGCGGAGGCCGGAAATTTTGCCGGGCGCAACCATAGCCGCGAAGGTCGCCTTTTACGGACTGGTGGTCTGCTGGTGGTGGTTCGCCCTCACCTTCTGGCTGCGTAAACCGCCGCCTCGCGCGCGCGCTGCCAGGCGCGACCTGTCGTCATACCTCGGCATGGCCCTTCAGGCCGCCGGCTATTTTTGGCTTTGGGATTTCCCGTTCCTGCTCCATCGCCGCTCGCCGGTAGCCTCCGAGCCGGCATGGCTGGCCTGGACGAGGACAGCGCTTACATTGGTCATCGCCATCTTTTCAGCGTGGCTCGTCAACGCCGCCGCTCGGCGTCTGGGAAAACAATGGTCCCTGGCAGCCCGCATCGTCGAAGGCCACGACCTGATTGACGATGGCCCTTATCGCTACGTCAGAAACCCCATCTACGCCGGCATGTTTGGAATGCTAGTGGCCACGGGTCTAACCGTCTCGCCTCTTCTGCCACTGTTGCTGGCCAGCGCGATTTTCCTCGCCGGAACCTACATCCGCGTGCGCATCGAAAAGCGCCTGCTGCGCGAAACCTTCGGCCCCCGCTTTGACGACTACGCCCGCAGAGTGCCCGCGATGTTCCCAGGAATCTGGTAGGGTCATGTTTCAGGCGTGCCCGTAGGCGTTAGGGGTCAGGTCCTAGTAGCGACTGGTCTCGTTGTTGTGGCCGTGCGTGACACCAGTGCCCCGAGACCAGTGACTAGTGACGTGTGACCCATTACCCAAACAATCCCATCTGCTCGTCCGGTACAACGCGCGCCCACGCGCTAATGCGAGCCTCTTTCGAACTGAATCCATACTTCTCCCGCAGAGCCGACATCAATCGCGACAACCGCTCGGCATATCCCTTCGGCAAAAACGCCCGCTCCCGATACCGCGCCCGATAAACACCCACCAGCTTAGGGAACTCAGCTTCAAGAAACGGCAAAAATACCGCCGCCGAACAAGGCTTCAAAAACAGCGCATTCGCATAAATGTACTTCGCCCCAGCCTCGCTCGCCGCCCTCACCAGCGCCTCCAAATCCCGCGGACGATCCGTAATCTCCGGCAGCACCGGAGCGCAAATCACACCCGCATTCACCCCCGCCAGGCTCAACTGCCGCACCGCCTCCAGCCGCAAATCAGGACGCGGCGCCCGCGGCTCCAGCTTCCGCGCCAGTTCCACATCGACGGTCGTCACCGTCACGTTCACGAACAGCTCATTCCTCTCCGCGATCCGCCGAAAAATCTCCGCATCCCGCGTCACTATATTCGACTTCGTAACAATCCCAATCTCCAGCCCCGAGTGCCGCGCGAACTCTTCCAGAATCGCGCGCGTCACCTCAAAGAGCCGCTCCGCCGGCTGATACGGGTCCGTCGCCGTCCCAATCGAAATCTGCTCACCGCGCTTAACTTTCTTCAGTTCCCGCCGCAGCAACTCCGCCGCATGTTGCTTGATAAAAATCTTGCGCTCAAAGTCGACCCCGTCGCGCAGTTCCATGAACTCGTGCGTATAGCGCGCGTAGCAATATTTGCAGGCAAACTCGCATCCACGATAAGGATTGATCGCCCAGGCAAAAGGAAGATTGCGCTGGCTCACCACCCTGCTGAGCAAAGACCGCGACTCGAGCGTGAAGTATTCAACATTGTGCCCCTCGCGCACCGACTCGCCGTCCGCCGCCATCCGCGCGATGCCGACCAGCTGCGGCCGAGTGCCTAAGTCATCCGTAGAGACGCGGCCTGCCGCGTCTCCGCAGCTCTCCTGAATCCAGGGAAAAAACTCCATCGGCGCTCTGACGATATTCGCCATATGTTCGCCATAGAGTATGCCCGAATTTCATCGCTGTCAAATCATTAGCCTGGCGGAATCAAACATTGTGGAGGGCGCGACAGAATCGATTACTATCCAGGAATGCGCTGCTGTTCCAGGTACACATCCCTGGCGGCCCTGGTGTTGTGTGCCTCGGGCCTGTTCGCCGCCACCGCGCCAGTTTCGATTACCGACCCTTCCACCGGCATCGCAGTCTCATTCGACCCCGAAGGCCGCTACACGATCTCAACTCGCATTGCAGGCTGGCAATTCGGTGGGAACCTGGAGCAGCCTCCTACCGCAATCTTCGTTAAGGAAGGAAGCGATCGGGTAGCCGCGTACCGGGAAATCGTCGTCGACTATCCGGAAGGCGGACCGAAACAGGCCAGCATCCGCCTCTATTCCGGGAAGCCGGTTGTGATTTTCAGCGTCAAGTACTTGCAGGCGGCGGACAACACGGCTGAGTTCCCAAAGCTGGCCTCCTATCCTAAGACCGCCTATCACGTCAGCTATCGTGGCCAGTTTGCCACTTACAGCTTTGAGCAACTCGGAGTCGATAGCCCGTGGGTACTCTTCGACGGCGCCAGTAACACCTTCATCCTCTCGCCAGCTTCCGATTTTCTAATCTCTGCGACCACTCGATCGTCGTCACGAGAAATAGCCAGCGGAATCGATTCCAGAGTCGCGACCTTGCCCGATGGATTTACGCATAGCACGATTCTGGTCGTGGAAGAAGGAATCAATCGCGCATTCGAAACGTGGGGAAGCGCCCTGGCGAGACTCCATGGCAAGGCACAGCCTCACAATGCGGACGATCCAATTCTTTCCAGACTCGGTTACTGGACCGATAACGGTGCGACTTACTACTACAAATATGAACCCTCGCTAGGCTATGAAAAAACGCTGCTCGCGGTTCGCGACGAGTTTCTTCAGAAAGGTGTGCCGCTCGGATACATGCAACTCGACAGTTGGTTCTACCCGAAAGGCAGGCACGCCGATTGGAAGAAATTTGACGGAATCTATGAATACACCGCCGACAAGGACCTCTTCCCTGCTGGCCTGAAGTCTTTTCAGGAGCAGTTGGGCCTTCCGCTGGTAACGCATGCCCGTTGGATCGATTCGAAGAGTCCGTACCGTACCCGTTATAAGATGTCCGGAAACGTGATTGTGGATCCTGCGTACTGGAGCAGTGTGGCGAGCTATCTCCACGATGCGGATGTCGTCACCTACGAGCAGGACTGGCTTGATGAACGCGCCTGGACGGCCTTCAACTTGCACGATCCGGCCGGGTTCATGGATGAAATGGCGCACGCGCTCGACCAGCAGAAGATCACGATTCAATACTGCATGCCCTTGCCGCGCCACTATCTCCAAAGCACCGAGTACGGCAACGTCACCACCATGCGCACCAGCCACGATCGCTTCGGCAGAAACCGGTGGGATGTGTTCCTTTATGGGGCACGCTTGGCAAGCGCGCTCGGGCTGCGGCCCTGGGCCGACGTTTTCATGAGCGATGAGTTGGATAATTTGCTGCTGGCAACACTCTCCGCTGGCCCGGTCGGTGTGGGCGACGGCATCGGCTCGGTCAATCGCGAGAACTTGCTCCATGCAGTTCGCGCCGACGGAGTGATCGTCAGGCCCGACGTGCCGCTGGCCCCCACCGATCAAGCCTTCATTGAAGCGGCACAGAAGCGAAAGCGGCCCATGCTCGCCTCGGCCTACACCGATTTCGGAACTCTGAAAGCTTTCTACGTTTTAGCCTATGCACGCGGCCACCAGAAAACAATCGCCTTCACGCCGGCTTCTCTCGGCCTGCACACGCGCGCTTACGTCCTCGACTATTTTTCAGGTAAGGGAACAATCCTCGATCCACATAAGTCTTTCACGGAGTTGTTGAAGAAGAAGGCCTGCAGCTTCTTCGTCGTCGTTCCGCTTGGCCAGTCCGGGATTGCTTTTCTGGGCGACCTTGATCAGTTTGTGTCGCTCGGCAAGCAAAGGATTAGCCACTTATCGGACGACGGAAGGTTGCGGGTGACCATTCAATTTGCGCGAGGTGAGGACTCCCGAACCGTGCACGGGTATTCCCCGACCGTCCCGGTCATCAGCGCGATCAAAGGCAAAACCGGCACATTCGCGTATGATTCAGCCGCACATCGGTTCACCGTGTCGGTCTTACCGGACGCGAGCGGGAGCGCGGAACTGGAGATCGGGTCGCGCTAGCTGCTCAAAACTTGGCAGAACCGAACTGAGGTCAACCCTACCGTTCGCTTTGTCCCGAAACGACGCCCGGCGGCGGCGGCGGAATCGTGATATCGATTCTGTGTGCCGGCCCGAGCGCTGCCGGTTCCTTATCGAAGTCGCTGGAGTTGCCGACGACCAGCACCGCCATCTGATCGCGATGCAGATATTTCGCGGCCGCCCGCGCAACGTCAGCCTTGGTCACCGCCTGTATCCCCCGTTCATACTTTTCCAGAAAATCAAGCGGATACCCATAAAATTCGTAGGCCATCTGCTCCTGCAAAACCTTCCCGGGAGAATCAAGACGAAACACAAACGAATTTAGGATCGCATCCTTCGCATGCTCGATCTCATTCTCGCTGATCGGATTTTTTGCGAGCGCCGCAATTTCTTCATCGATTGCTTCGATCGATTCAAACGTAGTCACGCTCTTGGTCATCACCATCATGCGAGTCATTCCCAAATTGTCCCAGCCGGCGCCAATGCCTCCGCCGACCGCATAAGCCAGGCCCTTGGTGGTGCGAATATCGCCGAACAGCCGCGAAGAAAAGCCTCCGCCGAACGCCTCGTTGAAAACCGAAATCGCGAAAAAGTCCGGATTCCTGCGCGTGATGCCGACTCCAACCATTTGAATGTCGCTCTGGTTCACATCGGTTTTTTCGACCAGATAATATCCCGGCGGAGCCGGATGCGGAGTGACCGCCGCATCTTCGATTTTCTTTCCCGCCTGCCAGGAATCGAACGCCTCGCGCAGCCGCGCCTCCATCGTCGCAGTATCGAAATCTCCCACCACTCCCAAGATAATGTTGCTGGGGTGAACGTAAGTCGAATGCCACTCCACCAGATCCTGCCGCGTCACGGCCGCGACGGTCGCATATTCCGGCACGCGTGCATACGGACTGTCCGCGCCATAGACCAGCTTCGCCGCCTCGCGCCCCGCGATCTGCGAAGGCTCGTCATTGCGCCGCGAAATCGCGTCGTATTCGCCCTTCTTGGCGATCTCGATCTTGTCGGCGCGAAATTCGGGATTGCGTAGCAAATCGTCAAACACCCGAAAAACATCGTCTGAAATCCTCTTTCATGCAGGAGAAGCTGATCGAAGTCGAATCTCCGGTTGCGCCAGTCTCAACCTTCGCGGCGCGCTGCTCGAGATAATCGTCAAGTTGATCGCCCGTCTGCGTCTTCGTTCCGCCAGTGCGCCAGGCCTCGCCGTAGATGTCCATCATCCCGGTTTTGTTCGCTGGAACTCTGCGTGCTCCGCCGCGAATGCGAGCCGTCCCATCGATCAAGGGCAGCTCGTGATCCTCCTGCAAAAAGATCACCATGCCATTCGCGAGCTGAATACGCTTCGGCTTCGGCGGATCAAACGCGGGCAGCTTGGGAATCGGAATCTGCTGCCAGCTAGTGGCCTGCGCCCAAAGTCGAGCGCTGCCGCCGAAGCACCCAATCAACAGAAGAAGGGCAATCGAGCAGGAGGAAAGAGAAGCAAAGCAGCGCGCTTCACTGTTCACCTCCTTGCGCAGCCGCCGCGCCACTCGGAGGCGGTCCAGCAAACTCAATCATCCCGACCGTCCGATTCTCCGGAACAAAGGTTTGATTGGCGACGCGCCGAATATCGGCCTTCGTGACCTTGTCAATGCGATCGACCGAGCCGAACAGCTCGCGCCAATCGTCGTACCGGGCCTGATACAGGGCGAGCGCATTGGCCAGCCCCTCATTCGATCCGAGCGAGCGAATCAGGTTCGCGCGCGCCCGCGTCTTGATCATCTTCAACTCGTCATCCGAAATGTCTTCTTTCTTCACGCGGCTCAATCTCGGCATGAATCGCGTCCCCGACTTGTTGCGTAGTGTGTCCCGGAAGCGGAACCGCCAGAAAGGCAAACAGCTGCGGATACTTATTTCCCGGCAGTCCGGTAAATCCCTCAGCGTCCGATGCAATCTGCTTATCGCGTACCAGCGCGCGATAAAGACGCGAAGTCCGCCCATTCGACATCAGATCCGAAAGCGCGTCATAAACCTGATCGTCCGGACTGCGGTAATCGGGCCGGTGATAGCCCTCGATATAGATGCGGCTGTGACTGCTCGTGCAGCACCACGCGCCGCTCGGAATTCTGCGGCGGCTCGGTCGTCGTGCGCTCATCCGGCTGCGGACGTGCCGGAATCCGCGAGAAATATTTCTCGATCACCGGCATCGCCTCGGAGGCCTTCAAATCTCCCACCACCGCGATCACCATGTTCGACGGAACGTAATAGGTGTCGAAGAAGTGCTGCGCGTCGGTCGCCGAAAACGAATTCAGATCCGAGATCCATCCGATGGTTGGCCGGTGATACGGATGCGCCGCAAACGCCTCCTCAATAAACTGCTCGAACAGTCGCCCTGGAGGATTGCTGTCGGTCCGCATGCGCCGCTCTTCGATCACCACGTTGCGTTCTTTATAAAACTGCCGCATCACCGGATGGAGAAAGCGCTCCGACTCCAGGTAGGCCCACAATTCCAGCCGGTTGACCGGGAACGAGTAGTTGTAGCCGGTCTCATCCAGGTCGGTGAAGGCGTTCATGCCCTCGCCGCCTTGCGATTCGACGATCTGTGCCGAACTCATTGTTATAGGGAGCCGAAAATTTGTCGGCGGCGGCGATCGCAGTCTTTCCACGCTTGCTCGAGCTGCTTCAGCTTCTGCTCATCGCGGCCCACCGGCTTGTCGCGCTCGGCAAGATAAGCGGCGTAGGCTTCCTCAACTTTGGCGAGCGCAACTTTTTCGTCCGGCGGTAATCGCGCGTTCCGATCGTGTCCGTTCCCTTGAACGCCATGTGCTCGAACATGTGAGCGAGGCCAGTCTTGCCCATCGGATCCTGCACCGACCCGGCATCGACGTGCGTGAAGAACGAAAACACCGGCGCCTCCGGCCGCTCGCAAATGATCACTGTCAGACCATTGGCCGAGCTTCTTGACAGTGGTGCGCTTTTCAAAGGAAGCCTGATCCTGGCCGAAGAGGCAGAACGAAGCAGAGACACGAAACAAACAACTAATAGTCGGCGTTAAACGAAACTTCATCCTACCTCCACGACAATACGAGCCCAAAAATCGAAATTACGTGGACGCAGGGAAGGTTGTCAAACCAGCCACGTCCCAATGGATAGGATGCCGGTGCGCGAAATCGGCGCTCGAATTTCAATCGTGAACCGCGAAATTGGAATCGAAACGCCGACGCACTATACTGATTCGCACTAGGCTGATTCGCGCAACTGACTAGCAACCAAGCACATGCCCGCTCCCACCATCGTAGAAGTCGCCGGCCGCAGCCTCAGCCTCACCAATCTGGACAAGGTTCTCTATCCCGCCACCGGATTCACCAAAGGGCAGGTGGTCGACTACTACGTCCGCATCGCGCCCGTGTCTGATTCCGCATCTCGCAGGACGTCCCGCTCACCATGAAGCGCTATCCCGGAGGCGTGAACGAGGAATATTTCTTCGAGAAGAACGCGCCCAAGCATCGGCCCGATTGGGTCCAGACCACGCCCGTCTGGAGCGACGGCAACCATCGCACCATGCACTACATCATGGCGAACGATCTGCCGACGCTGGTCTGGATCGCGAACCTCGCGTCGATTGAGCTGCATCCGTCGCTCTCGCTCGGCTGCGATATTTCGACGCCTACCATGATTGTCTTCGACCTCGACCCCGGACCGCCCGCCAACATTGTGCAGTGCTGCCAGGTCGGCCTGTGGGTGCGCGAAATCTTCGAACACTTCGGCCTGGAGAGTTTCGCAAAAACCTCAGGCTCCAAAGGCCTGCAAATTTATGTCCCGCTCAATACGAAAACGAGCTACGACGAGACCAAGCCCTTCGCCCACGCGATTGCGCGCCTGCTCGAGCAGCAGCATCCGGAGCTGGTCGTCTCCGACATGAAGAAGGCGGTCCGCACGAACAAAGTCTTTGTCGACTGGAGCCAGAACGACCAGCACAAGACGACAATCTCGGTGTATTCGCTGCGGGCGCGCGAGAGGCCGACCGTTTCGACGCCGGTGAAGTGGGAAGAAGTTGAGCAGGCGCTGAAGAAGAAAGATGCGAACCTGCTGGTCTTCGAGGCCAAAGACGTTCTGGCGCGCGTGGAGAAGATGGGTGACTTGTTCGAGCCGGTGCAGAAACTGAAACAGAAGCTTCCGCAGTTGTCGGGATTGGCGGCCGAATCATCCGCCGAACCGGAGCCAGTCCGACGATAAGCCGCAATCGTGCGGCCAAAAAGCAAGAGTTCGCCGGCAAGAAAGAAGGCTCCGAAGAGCCGCCCACAGAAGAAGCGCAAGCCGGCTGTCAAGCCCGGCAAGATATAATCCGCTCAATTGCAGCGACCTCTGCAATCTGAACTCTGACCTCTGCAATCGCTATGGCTCAACTCTACGTCGGCACTTCCGGATGGGCGTATCCAAGCTGGAAGCCCGATTTCTATCCCGAAAAACTCGCGCAGAAGAAATTTCTGAATTTCTACGCGACGAAGCTGAATACCGTCGAAGTCAACTACACCTTCCGTCAACTGGTGAAAGAGACGACCATCCAGAACTGGATCGCCGAAACGCCCGAGCACTTCCGCTTTACCATCAAAGCGCACCAGGTGCTCACGCACATCAAGCGCCTGAAGGGCACGGACGAATTCCTGCAACGCTTTCTCGGAACGCTTGAACTCATGGAGCGCGCCCAGCGTCTCGGCCCGATTCTCTTTCAGCTTCCGCCCAATTTCAAAGCCGATCAAGCCGTGCTCTCCGAATTTCTGAAGATCCTGCCGCGCGGAGTGCGAGCATCGTTCGAGTTTCGTCATGCCTCATGGTTCGGGAAGGGAAGCCTGACGAAGCCACCTGGAAGACCCTGCGCGAGCGGAACGCCGCGCTGTGTGTGGCCGAATCCGAAGAGCGCAATACTCCCGACGTGGTCACCGCGGACTTCGCCTACTACCGCTATCGCAAGCCGAGCTACACGCCCGAAGAACGCAAGGCGATGGTCAGCCGCATTCACCAGCACCTCGCCGAAGGCCGCGACGTCTTCGCCTACTTCAAGCACGAAGAAACGCCCGAAGGCGCGCTGTACGCGGTCGATGTTCTCGAAGGTTGTACGCCACCGATCGGATAAATTGGGAAAGGCCAGTCCCGCACCGAGCTCGTCACTTTTGGACTTCATCCAGGAGTTTCATACTAACTTGATGGCCTCCGATGCCAACGCCCGCGTGCTCTCCGGCTTTCTCGACTATCTCCGAGTGGAGCGCGGCTCGGCCAAGCTGACGATCGCCGCTTACACCAGCGACCTCGCGCAATTCGCCGAATTTCTGGAGGAGCGCCATCTTTCGCTGACGAACGCCCGACGGGAAGACGTTCGAGACTTTATACAGGAACTCTTTTCCAACTCGCTCGACGGCCGCTCTGTGGGAAGAAAGCTTTCGGCTATCCGCCATCTCTATCGTTATTTGCTGCTCGATGGAAAGCTCGACAAAGATCCCACCCTCAACATCGACTCGCCAAAGCAATGGAAGGTGCTGCCTAAATCTCTGACTCGCGACGAAGTAGAGTCCATGTTGAAAGGGAGGGTTCCGAGCGGTGTCGGCCGAGCGGACCGAGTCGAGCGGTGCGAACCGAATAGTGCGCCGCATGCTCAAACCGCCCGCGCTCAAGCCTTAGCGCTGCGCGACCGCGCCATGCTGGAGCTTCTCTATGCTGGCGGCCTGCGCGTCTCCGAAGTTGCGGGGGCGCGGCTCGAAGATCTGAAGCTCGATCTCGGATACATTCTCGTGCAAGGCAAAGGCGACAAAGAGCGCATAGTTCCGCTGGGAGTGCCCGCCCAGCAGGCCTTACAGCAATATTTAAAGAAGCGGAAGGGAAGTGCTCGCGAACAAGAAAAGTTCGTCGCTCTTATTTCTTGGCGTGGGAGCGCGCCGCCTGAGCCGCCAGCGACTCTGGCAGTTAGTCGGCCAGGCATCCCTCGCCAGCGGACGCCATTCCAGCCCGCACATGCTGCGGCACTCCTGCGCGACTCACATGGTCGAGAACGGGGCCGACCTCCGCACCGTGCAAACAATTCTCGGTCACGCGGATATTTCGACGACGCAGATTTATACGCACGTGGCGCTTGACCGCCTGAAGAGCGTGTATGCGAAGCATCATCCGAGAGCGAAGGCAAAGAAGATCGGGTAGAAGAAACTACCAAGACCGAATAGAATGATGCACTCAATTGCCTAAGTTCGCCGATGAGTAGCGCAGCCGCACCAAATTCGCCGCACCACTGTCGAGCGCGCCACCGACGACTTCCTCCGTCATCTGCGCGAGCGCAACGCATCTGCGCACACCATCAAGGCGTACACCGGAGATCTCGACGTCTTCGCCGCCTACATCGGTCTCGCGCGAGTGGAAGTCGATCGATCACATCGCGATCCGCGGCTTCCTCTCGCATCTCTACGACAAAGGACTGAGCAAAACTTCGGTCGCACGCGCTCTCGCCGCGGTGCGTTCGCTCTATCGATGGCTCGCGCAGGAAGGAATCGTCGAACAGAATCCCGCCAAGCTCGTCTCCACTCCGCGCCTCGCCAAAAAACTGCCGCGCGTTCCGACTATCGAAGAAGTCAACTCCGTGCTCGACGGCGAAAATGCCGGAAGTCGCATCGTTTCCGGAGCGCGATCGCTTGCTGCTCGAACTGCTCTACGGCTGCGGCATCCGCAACTCCGAACTGGTCGGCATCAACCTCGATGACATTCGCATCAGCAACGAAGCCATCCTGATTCGCGGCAAAGGGAAAGAAGGAGCGCTACGTCCCGTTCGGCGGGTCGGCCGCGAGGCGCTCTTGCACTATCTTCCATGGCGGCAGCAACTGCTCGCGACGCTGAAAAAACCTACGCCCGCACTGCTCGTCAACCAGCGCGGAGGCCGCCTCACCACGCGCAGTGTAGGCCGCATCGTCAAGCGCATCGCGGTGGCCAAAGGCCTTTCCCCGACGTGCACCCGCACACCCTCCGTCACGCCTTCGGCACCCACATGCTCGAAGAAGGAGCCGACCTGCGCGCCATTCAGGAACTGCTCGGCCACGAGCGTCTCGCCACCACGCAGCGCTACACGCAACTCTCCGTCAAGCACGTGATGTCTGTCTACGATCAGACGCATCCGCGCGCGAAATAGAGAAAGATTTCAACCGGACTAAGTCGAAATCATACCCGTGCAGAGCTTTTCGCTTACCGAATCAACTTGTCGGGAAGAGACTCATTACCCCCGTAACTTTGTGCGGAACTACCGATGGTTCCACCATGAAGGCGGGCGTTCGCACGGAAGAGTGGATGAAAATGCCGCGAAGGTGGAAGAAGAAAGATGAGCAAACTTACAAAAGAACTCGCGCTGCTCCTGTCGCTCTTTCTAATTGCCGCGACCTTGCAGTTCTTCGCCCAATCTCTACCCATGGCGCTCTGTTTTTATTTTTTGCCGACGACGTATTCAGCATATTATTTCGGCCGTCGTCACGCCACGCTCACGGCCGTAGCCTGCGTCTTTCTCGTCATACTGCTCAACTATGCCGAGCGGCTTTTTTCCGAAGCACCATGTCATTGCTCTTCCGCAGGAACGTCTTTTTAATTTCGCGATCTGGGCCGGCATTCTCGCGGTAACCGGCTATGCCATGGGCACCCTCTACGAGCGCGCCCAGGGAATGACTGACGATCTTCGCAACAGTTTCAGCAGCCTGTTGATCGTTCTACAGCACGTTATCGTGAGCGAGAAGCGCACGGACAATGAAAGCCAGCGCGTAATCGATGTATCCGTCAAGATCGCAGAGACGCTCGGCCTCAGTTCCGACCGCATCGAACTGCTGCGCTCCGCGATTTTGTTGCGCGACCTGAGCGAGCTGGGCATCAGCAATGACACTCTTTACAAGGCCGCCGATGTTACTCACGCCGAAGTGGTCGCCAGTTTTCGCAAAGGGAAGGTTGCTCCGCGTACGGAATCGGTGGGAAACGCGGTGCGACGCGTGGTTCCGATCATCGTTGCCGAGCAGATTCTCCAGGACCAGGGAGCGCGCGCCGCTAACGTGCCCATTGAGGCGCACATTCTGGCCATCGCCGATGCCTATCAGAAGCTCACTAACAGCTCTTACGGCAAGCCGCTCTCGCCGCAGAAAGCCGAAGAGGAAGATCATCGCAGGTGCGGGCAGCAAGTTCGACCCCGGCGTAGTTGAAGCATTCACCAAGGCGTTCTGCGAACGCGCTCGAAGCGCGAATGCGTAGAGTGCCAGCTAAGCTGGCGGTTTCCGGCGGGTTATTCTGCCGTAACTCCTCCCACATCCCGGCCACTCTTGCCTTCAACTCCGCCGTGAATTGTTCATATGTCGCCTCACTAGCCTCGCTCAGCGGCGGAGGAATCATCGGCTTCCCAATGGTCATTTCCAGCGGGCCAAATTTGGGGAACTTTTTATGCCGCGGCCAGACGTCGTAAAAGCCTTCAATCGCAATTGGAACGATCGGCGCGCGCGTGTGAACCGAAAGAATGGCCGCACCCTTTCGGAAGAGTCCGCAGTTTGCCATCGTTCGTGCGCTCGCCCTCGGGGTACAGAACGAGAATGCGTCCATGATTCAATCCGAACGCTCCCGCGCGCATCGCCGGAACTAAATTCGCATCGGGATCAAGCACCACCACGCGCAGTTTCCGCGCGAGCCATCGCATAAATCCCGCGCCAAAGATTTCGCTGGTGCCGACTGCGAAAAGTATTGCGAAAAAGTCGCCACGGTAGGGCCGACGCCGACAGCAACGGATCGATGTAGCTCTGGTGATTCGAGCAGAGCAAGTAAGGTCCGTCGGCGGGCAGATTCTCAAGCCCGCGCACTTTAAAGTCGAACCGGTCGCGCGAGAACATGTAAATAAACCGCGACAAAACAAAAAAGAAGATTTCCGCCGCCAGAGTCATGTTTTGCGAGCGCCAGGACATCGGGATCGCTCACGGGTTCAGAAAAGATCGTCGACCACGCTGGAGCCCTTGATCTGCCGCCTGCCTTCGCCGCGCTGCTCGGTCGCGAGGACCGCATCCACCAGATCGCGCACCGTGTAAATCTCCGCCAGTTGCGCTTCCGGAACCTCGCCGCCCATCTGCTGTTCGAGCGCCGTCAGGAGTTCCACCCGCTGCATCGAATCGAGTCCCAAATCAAGTTCCAGATTGTGTCCCGGACGAATCGACTCCAGTTGATTTCGTGCCGCCTCTTTCACAACGGATAGCGCGCGCGTTACGTCCTCACGCTCCAGCCACGCTTGCTCCTCGTCCGTCAGCGGCTTCTCAATGCCAACGTCCGCGTCGCCCCCGCCACGGCTTTGCAACTCACGCACGCGCTTTTCGATCTCGAATCGCTTCAGCTTTCGTGTCGTAGTGCGCGGCAGGTCTTCCTGCCACACGTCATAGCTCCCCAGTCGCTTGGTCGACGCGATCTTGTGCGACAGCGCCTCAATATCAAATCGAATGGCCTCTTTTGTATTGACGATCTTGCGCTCTCGCAGCAACTCAAAATTCGGTACGACCACGCCATAGAGCCGCTCCGAGGTCGGATCGCCCGGCCGTTCTTCCATGGCCATCACGCAGATCTCTTTCACGAGCGGTGACTGCAAGTAGTGCGTCTCGATCTCCTCGGGGTAAACGTTCTTTCCGTTGGCGAGCACGATTACTTCCTTGCGCCGCCCGGAAATAAAAAGGTTCCCGTCCGAATCGAAATAGCCGAGATCGCCCGTGTAGAGCCAGCCATCGCGCAGTACCTCCGCGGTTGCCTCGGGGCGATTCCAATATCCCTTCATCACGATCGCGCCGCGAATCGCGATCTCACCGGCGCGCGGCTTGCCTTCTTCCACCACTTCCTCATTCACAATGCGCGCCTCGACTCCCGGCAACGGAGGGCCCACTGCCCCAAATACGATCTTGCCCGGATGAGTGAGAAATGCACCACCGGTCGTCTCCGTGAGGCCGTAAGCATTGAGCACGTCGATTCCAAAAGAATAGAAATCGCGCTGGATCGACGGATTAAATCGCGAACCGCCTGTTACCAGATACCGCATGCGCGTGCCGAAAGTAGCGTGGATCTTTCCGAACAAAACTGGTCCGGCATTGATCCCAATTCGCCGCAGTCCGCGATTGATGGCCATCAAGGTGCGCACCAGCCGCGCGGTCAACTTTCCCTGCTTGCCGATCTCCTTGAAGATTCTTTCGTGGATTAGATAGAAAAACTGCGGCACCACGCAAAAGGCGTGATGTCTCGCTCCTGCAATGCGCGCAGCAACTCGGTCGTGTTCAGCGTCTCGAGGTACACGACGCGCGCGCCATTGAAGAGCGGCAGAAACAAATTCGCCATCTGCGCCAGCACGTGAAACATCGGCAGAATTCCTAGCAGAGCGTCCGTCGGTCCGATCGTGAGCAAGGCAGAAAACAGAATTTGCTTCGCCCACCAGGTTGGCATGAGTCAGCATCACGCCCTTCGGATCGGCTGTCGTGCCCGACGTATAGAGGAGGGCGGCGAGGTCATCCTCGCGAGGCGCGACCAGCTCAAAGCCGGCGCTGCCCGCGGCAAAGATTGAATCCAAATCGCCGGCGAATTGAATTCGGAACGGAGGGGGAGCGCCCGGTTCGTACGCTGCGGCGCGACGAGTGGATTGCTCAGGACCGGATGCTCCGCCGTCGAGCGCGGCAATGACCTCCGCCGCCGCCGAAGTCATCACCAACCCAGCCCCGGTCCCCTCGACTGCCTCCAATGCCACGCCCAAAAGCTTGGCGTCGCAAAAGAGCAGCGATGCCCCGCTATCGAGCAGAAGCTTCCTGACCTGATCCGGGTGGAAAGCAGTGTCCAGTGGCACAGCTACCCGCCCCGAAGCGATGATCCCCAAATAAGCCGCCACCCACCGGGGGTGATTCGCCGCCAGAATCGCAACCCTGGCATCGGGCGCCACGCGGCCTGACAGCCAGTGCCCCACGCTCTCTGCCATGTGCGCGAGTTCGGCGAAGGTGACGCGCTCAACGGTTTGCGCGCGCTGAATCTCAAGCGCGATGTTGTCGGGGAACTTTCTGGAGGATTCTTGAAAGCGCTGGTAGAACGTAGCCATGGGTCGGAGTGAATATACTAAAGAGAGCCGCTGAAAACTAGGAAGAGGCCAGTCTAAGAGCCAATCTGCATAACTCCCGCATCTAATGTGCTAGGCTTTAGATCATCATGCGGACGTGTGTCCGCCCAAGGAATCTGGATTTGATCAACGACTTTTTTGGCAAGGTTTTCGGCACCAGGAACGAGCGCGAGATCAAGCGCCTGCGGCCGCGTGTTGCCGCCATCAATGCGCTCGAACCGGAGATGCAGAAGCTCTCCGACGACCAGTTGCGCGCCAAAACCAACGAATTCCGCGCCCGCATTCAGGAGCGCCTCGCAACCCTTGCCGGCCCGGCGGAAGCTGCTGCCGCCGATGGCGAAGCTCCTGAGATCGATTTCGATCGCCAAAAGGAAATCGAAGCCGAGCGCGGCCGTATCCGCGCCCAGATCCTTGACGAAATCCTCGAAGAAGCCTTTGCCGTCTGTCGCGAAGCCGGGCGCCGCGTCCTCAACATGCGCCACTTCGACGTGCAGCTCATCGGCGGCATGGTTCTGCACGAAGGCAAGATTGCCGAGATGAAGACCGGCGAGGGCAAGACGCTCGTCGCCACGCTGCCGGTCTACCTGAACGCGCTCAGTGGACGTGGAGTCCACGTCGTAACCGTCAACGACTACCTCGCCAAACGCGACTCGGAGTGGATGGGCAAGCTCTACAGCTTTCTCGGCCTGAGCGTCGGCGTCATCGTCCACGACCTTGACGACGAAGAGCGCCGTGCCGCCTACGCTGCCGACGTGACCTACGGCACCAACAACGAATTTGGATTCGACTACCTCCGCGACAACATGAAGTTCGATCTGCGCGATTGCGTGCAGCGCGTCCACAACTTCGCCATCGTCGATGAAGTCGATTCCATCCTGATCGATGAAGCCCGCACGCCGCTGATTATTTCCGGCGCCAGCGAAGAATCGACCGACAAGTATTACAAGGTGAATCGCATTATCCCCAAGCTCGAACAGGGGGAAGAAATCGACACAGCGCCCGGCGAACCAAAGATTTACACCAAGGATTTCGTGGTCGATGAGAAGCACCGCAGCATCACCGTCACCGACGATGGCTGGGAAAAAGTCGAGAAGCTGCTCGGCATTGGCAACGTCGCCGATCCTGAAAACTGGGCGCTAAAGCATCACGTTGAAACCGCCGTCAAGGCGCACGCGCTCTACAAGAAAGACGTCGAATACGTCGTCAAGGACGGCGAAGTCATCATCGTCGACGAGTTTACCGGCCGCCTGATGCCCGGTCGCCGCTGGTCGGACGGCCTTCACCAGGCGATCGAAGCCAAAGAGAACGTCAAGATCGAACGCGAAAATCAGACGCTCGCCACCATGACCTTCCAGAACTATTTCCGCATGTACAAGAAGCTCGCCGGCATGACCGGCACCGCGGAAACTGAAGCGTCCGAGTTCGACAACATTTACCGGCTCGAAGTCCTCGTCATCCCGACCAATCGCACGCTGCTGCGCATTGAAAATCCTGACATCGTTTACCGCACCGAAAAAGAAAAATACTTCGCGGCCGCCGACGAGATTCAACGCCTTCACGAAAGCGAACAGCCGGTGCTGGTCGGTACCACCTCGATCGAAAAATCCGAGCGCCTCTCCGAGCTCCTGAAGAAGAAGGGAATTCGACACGTCGTCCTGAACGCCAAGTATCACGAGCGCGAAGCCGAAATCGTCGCGCAGGCTGGGCGCAAAGGCATGGTCACGATCGCCACGAATATGGCAGGCCGCGGCACTGACATTTTGCTCGGTGGCAACCCTGAATTCATGGCCAAGCAGGAATGCGTCAAAAAGGGGCTCGCGCAGCCGGTCCGCGCAGCGCAGGGCAAAATTGAAAACGTAGACGACGATTCCAACCGCACCACCTGGTATTACGCCGGCAACGAATTTGTCGTGCCCACCGATCAATGGAACGAAATATTCACGCGCTACAAAGCCGACACCGATCGCGAACACAATGAAGTCATCGCCGCCGGCGGCCTGCATATCTTTGGTACTGAGCGCCACGAGGCGCGCCGGATCGACAACCAGCTTCGCGGACGCGCCGGCCGTCAAGGCGACCCGGGCTCCTCGCGCTTCTATCTCTCGCTTGAAGATGACCTGATGCGCATCTTCGCAAAAGAATGGGTTTCAAAGCTTCTCGAACGTCTCGGCATGGAAGAAGGAGTGCCCATCGAGTCGCGCATGATTTCGCGCCGTATCGAAGCGGCGCAGAAAGCCGTCGAAGGCCAGAACTTCGAAGCCCGCAAACATCTGCTCGAATACGACGACGTGATGAACAAGCAGCGCGAGGCCGTTTACGGTCTGCGCCGCCGCCTGCTCGAAGGCCTCGACCAAAAAGATCTGATCATCGAAGACTATGTCTCCGGAATCCTTGGCGACATCCTCGAACAATTTTGCCCCACCAAAGCGCACGTCAATGACTGGGATCTGAAGGGCCTGAAGGACGCCATCTTTACCCGCTTCGGCGTCGACATCTACGCCGAGGGTTTAAAGCCCGATACGCTAAACCGCGCCGAGCTCGGTGACGCCATCTTCCAGCAGCTCAAAGACCGATACGACGCCAAGGAAAAGCTGATCGGCCCCGACGCCATGCGCTACCACGAGCGCATGATCATGCTGAGCGTGATCGACGCGCAGTGGAAAGACCACCTGCTCTCGATGGATCACCTCAAAGAGGGCATCGGCCTGCGCGGATACGGGCAGCACGATCCGCTCGTCGAGTACAAGCGTGAATCCTTCGAAATGTTCGAAGACATGATGCGCCGCTTCCAGGAAGAGACCGTTCGTTATCTCTACCTGATGCAGGTTCTGGAACGGCCGCCTGACTGCGAACGTGATGACACGAGCGCCGCAGGATCTATCAAGAGGCGGGCCCCGACAACTAGCGCGCCTTCGGTGATCACCGGAGGGCCAAGGGGGCAACGGACGTCCGCCGCGCAAAGTCGCAACCTCAGTCGATGAAATCGAAGAAGCCTTTCAGCGCAAGAAAAAGCGCGAACTCGAACAGGCTCGTATGGCAGGTGCGGGCGACAGACAGGTGCAGCAGGTCGTGCGCTCGGGCGAAAAAGTCGGACGCAACGATCCCTGTCCCTGCGGCAGCGGCAAGAAATATAAGAAGTGTTGCGGCGCCTAAACGGATTTACCGCGGAAGGCATGGCGAGGCAGCCCCTTTTCCGCGAGCAGTTGCAAGATTGAATACGATGGAATGAGGTAACCTATGGCCACCGAGCTGTGCCAAAAGTGCAAGGAATCGCATCCCGGACGCCCCTGCGACTACGACGACAAAGGCGACTGCGTCGAAACCGCCGACCTTAGCGACGTAGCCAAGGCTGTCAGCCAGGATTCAGACGACAAGAAGAAATCGAAGTAGAGACGGGGCCTGCCCCGTCTCCCCGCTCACCACCTTCTATCCCTGCGATTTCGTCGCCGCCTTTGCCCTATCGGACTACAATAAAATCAGGACATCGAGGAGGTTCGTCATGATCGCTCTTCGCCTGGTTCGTCTTATTGAGTCCCACTCCGAACAACTCACCGAAGGTCTTATTCATAAATTAGAACGCTCCAGCCGGGCTGCTGACTTGCGCAAAGTTCCAAAAGATGAGCTTCGCGAGCGTGCGCACGAAGTCTACCGCGATCTCAGCGACTGGCTGCTCACCAAAACCGAGGACGAAATCGCGCGCGTCTACACGCCGGTTGGCCGTCGCCGCGCCGAACAGGGAGTCACTCTGAGCGCGGTTTGTTGGGCGCTCATGATGACCGAGGAAAATCTCTGGGATTTCCTCGAAATGGAAGGCATGCGCGAAAAACCTCTGGAAATCCTGGGTGGCTTCGAACTTCTGCGCCTGATGGATTCCTTCTTCGACCAGGCCATTTACTTTGCCACACTGGGATATGAAAGCTACTGGCAGGCAAAGCACGAAGGGCCGCGCCTGGCGCGCGTCGCCTGAGGAATGCGCGGTAGTATAGCCGCGCGCGCTTTTCACGCAGGCAAGAAGAAGACGAAGCTGTCGCCGAAGGTCGAAGGGGTCAAAAGTGGCGAACAGACGGCGCAGGCTTGCGCTAACGCCCATAACACTCAGAATCCCCCAATCGGATGCTTTCCCCCTGGAGGCCTTACCGCTCAGCCTCAACTCAATCCTTAACGGTTACTTCCCGCCTACCGCCGCAAACGTCATCTCCTTCGCCGCGCTCCGGGCCGCGCGTTTCCAGGTAAAGAAGAGATCGGCATAAGTCTGCGTGATGTAATCCTCACCCCTGATCCCAAGCGACCGAGCGGTGCGATCAATCCACCGCGCCGGACCTTCCAGTTCGCCAAAAGTTCCAATCGGAGTCTTGTCGATCACCGCGTGCCCCGTTCCGTCGCTCCATTCCGCGCGATATTTCTCATACCGGAAGGTCGGTGCAAATCCCAGCGCCCGTAAAACAGCATCCATCTGCTCGCCGTTTTCCACGCGCGTCTCCAGCTCCACGCGCACCTTATGACGGCCAGCCTTTCCCTTCGACTTATGCGTCAGCACCCATTCTTTGCCGTACTTCCGGAGTCGCAGCAACTCTCCCCGCGCGCGCAGGTTTTGCCCCGGCAGGTCATAAAGCGAATTCATCTCGTGGGTGGAGCGCGTGACCTGTCTGAAGCCAGCGCGCTTCAGTGCCCGAGTCAGCGCCCCCAGATCGCCAAACCGAAACTTGATTTCAATTTCTTTAGCCATGAAGAAATCTAAAAAGAAGTCATTAGTCGTCGGTCATTAGGAAACTTGCGGCGATCGCGGAGCCCGGAACGACCGACGACGCATGACGAATTCAAGTATTTTCTCGGCGAACTCTGCGTCTCGGCGGTTAAAGCTTTTCTTTTGGCGCGACCTCCGCACCTCTCCGCGAGAACCAGCTCATATGCGGCAAGTCGCGCTCGACGTTCCTCCGCTTCGCAATCAACTCCGCCATGATCGAAACCGCAATCTCCTCCGGTGTAAGCGCACCAATATCGAGCCCCACGGGTGCATGCACGCGTTCGAACAACTGCGCCGGTAATCCCTCTTTCTCCAGTTGCTTGAATATGGCAATCGTCTTGCGCTTCGATCCAATCATTCCCACGTAGCGCGCCGGAGTCTGCACCGCCCACCGCAGCACCCGCATATCATCCCGGTGCCCGCGCGTCACGATCACAATATAGGACGCTTCGCTCGGCGTAAGCTGCGCCATCGCCTTGTCGAAATCCTCGGCGAAAACCTGCTGCGCTTCCGGAAAACGGTCGCGGCTGGCGTAGGCCTCTCGATCATCCACAATCGTGACATCAAACCCCACGACGCGCGCGACCCTATAGAGACTTGTCGCTACATGCCCCGCGCCAAAAATGTATAACTCCGCCGGAGGCAGGATCGGCTCAATAAATATCTCGAGAGTCCCGCCGCAAACCAGGCCCGTGTCGTATTTCGGATCGTTATTGAGGTCGAAGCTCAAAGTCCGAGGCCGTTCCGATTCCATGACCTCGCGCGCCGCCTGCCAAACCTCGGCCTCCACGCATCCGCCGCCAATTGTCCCGACAATCGATCCGTCGTCGCGCACCAGCATCTTCGCGGTCTTGAACGAAGGAATGGAACCGCGCACGTTCACGATGGTGGCCACCGCACCGCGGTGCCCGTCTTTTCGCAGGCGGACGATTTCCTCGTACAGATCCATGGCTACGATTGTCTTTCAGTCAACCGGGAAGGTCAATCATGCTGGGTCCGCTTTGCGCGCCGAATTTGGTTTGCGGTTGTGCTAGCTTAAGAGGTTCAATTTCGACTTCGAACTTTATTGGAGCCCCCATGAAAGCCGTCCGCATTCACCAATTCGGTGGTCCGGAAGTCCTCAACTACGAATCCGTCCCCGATCCCAAGCCGCGCAAGGATCAAGTCCTCATCCGCGTCCGCGCCTGCGCCCTCAATCATCTCGACGTCTGGGTGCGACAGGGGCTCCCGGGCGTCAACCTCCCCCACATCCTCGGCACCGACACCGCCGGAGAAATCGTCGAAGTCGGCGAGTACGTCACTGATCTCAAAGTCGGCCAGCGCGTTCTCGTCGCGCCCATGAGCTTCTGCAATCACTGCGCCGAATGCGTCGCCGGCCTGCAAAATCAATGCCGCCAGTTCACCGTCTTCGGCAACGCCGTCGATGGCGGCAACCGCGAACTCTTCGCCATCCCCGCCGTCAACGCCATTCCCATTCCCGACTCGCTCGACTTCAACGAAGCCGCCAGCGTCCCGCTAGTCTTCGTTACGGCCTGGCACATGCTCACCGGACGCGCCGCCATCCGTCCCGGCCAAACCGTTCTAATCTTGGGCGCGAACTCCGGAGTCGGCATCGCCGCCATTCAAATCGCCAAACTCTTCCACGCGCGCGTCATCACCACCGCCGGCGACGAGCGCAAAATGGAGCGCGCCCGCGAACTCGGCGCCGATTTCGTCATCAACCACTATCAGCAGAAAATCGCGCAGGAGGTCCGTTCGATTACAAAGGGCGAAGGAGTCGACATTGTTGTCGAGCACGTCGGCCCCGCGACGTGGCAGGAAAGCGTCCGGTCGCTCAAAGCCGGGGGCACGCTCGTAACATGCGGCGCCACTACCGGCCCCAAAGTCGATCTCGATCTCCGGTTCCTTTTTTCGCGCCAGCTCTCGCTGCATGGTTCCTACATGGGTACGATGAGCGAACTTAACGAAGTCCTCGGCCACGTCTTCGCCGGACGCCTCAAGCCCGTCATCGACCACATCTTCCCGCTGCAAGAAATTCGCAGCGCCCATGAGTACCTGGAAAAGAGCCAGATGTTCGGGAAGATCGTGCTGAACCCGTAAAGACCCGCAAGAAGAAAAACTCGGAATGCCAACTTCGCAAATCGCTCCCATTCCCGCCTTCCTCTATGGCACTGCCTGGAAGGAAGACCGCTCGGCCGCGCTCACTGAACTCGCTCTTCGTAGCGGGTTTCGCGCTGTCGATACCGCCAACCAGCGCCGCCATTACTTTGAAGCGGGAGTCGGCGAGGGCTTAGCCGCCGCGTACGAAGCCGGAATCGTAAGGCGCGCTGATCTGTTTTTGCAGACCAAATTCACCTATCGCCGCGGCCAGGATCATCGCCTTCCTTACGATGCGGGGTCGAGTCTGTCCGGGCAGGTCGCGCAGTCTCTCGCCAGTTCGCTCCAACATCTGCGCTGCGACTACGTCGACAGCTTCGTTCTGCACGGTCCATCGTCCAACTACGACTGGACGGCGGACGATGCTGAAGTCTGGGAAGCAATGCGCCATGAGCGCGATGCGGGGCGCGGCCGTCTTTTGGGCGTTAGCAACGTCTCTCTCCGCCATCTTGAGCAGATGGCCGATGCCGGAGGTGAAGCTCCGTCATTCGTTCAGAATCGCTGCTACGCCAGTCTGGGTTGGGATCGCGAAGTCCGCCTGTTCTGCCGTGAACTCGGCATCGTCTATCAAGGCTTTTCATTGCTCACAGCCAATGTCGATGTGGTCCACCATCCGATGATCGGAACGCTGGCTGCACGCCTGGGCGCAACGCCGGCGCAAATTATCTTTGCCTTCGCCCGCGCTATTGGAATCCTTCCACTGACTGGCACTTCCAGCGCCGAGCACATGAAGCAGGACCTCGCCAGCCTTCAGTTCGCTCTTCCACCCGACGCCATGCGAGATATCGAATCGCTGGCGGGCTGAGTCGCGGGGCTGAACCTCATGTAATGACCGGCATGTTGCTGACGCCCGCCGTCCCAAACACGCGCCGATAGCGCTCAATCTCTTCGGGCGGGCCCACGGCCTTCGCGTAGTTATCGGAAAGTTTCACCGCCGGCCGTCCCTCCACGGTCGAAACCTTGCAGATCAAACTGACTGGATCAAAACCGTTCCCGCCCGCCGGATCGCAATCGCGAAAGTCATTCGTGAGCAGAGTACCCCAGCCCGTGCTCAGCCGAATGCGCCGTCCCGGAGTCCATTTCTTCCGATCCAGAAAATCCGCCGCCGAATTAAAATCCGCCGGCGTCAACCCCGCCGTAATCGCTCCATCAAAGTAAGCGTGCAGCCCGAGGATGTCGTCCACATCCAGCGCGTCCGACGCAATAATCAGTTTCTCGCGAGGGTTTTTTCCGCGTGCTTCGAGCCACCGAATGTACTCATCGCCCGCAGTGTAAGGATTCTTACTGTCGATACGCTGCCCCGTCCATTCCGCTGTCCACGCCGGAGCGTGCTCCAGAAATTGCGTTGTGCCAAATGTATCCGGAAGCATGATGCGCAGCGATCCTTCATAAGTGTTTTGCCAAAGCTCCAGCACGCGATACTGCGAGGCCTTCAGCGCCTCGTCGTCGGGAGCGAGCGCCGCCAGCACCATCGCAATCTCATGCGCGTTCGTTCCAATCGCCTCCAGATCGTGTTTGTGCGCCAGAAACGCATTCGATGTGCCGACGAACGCCGATCCCAGATTCGCCGCCATCGCGCTCACCACATATTCCTGCCACAAAAAGCTGTGCCGACGCCGCGTTCCAAAGTCGGCCACGCTCAGCCCAGGAACTCCTCGCAGCCGCTCGATCTTGCTCCAAAGTTTCGTCTTCGCGCGGGCATAAAGAATGTCGAGCCCGAACTCGCGCAGCGTCTTCAAGCTTGCGCGCGTTTTCAATTCGCTCATGATGGGAAGAGCATACAGTTCCCACATCGTCGTCTCGGTCCACAAGCCGTGAAAAGATAGATCGTACTGCCCATCCTTGACGGCGATGTCATAGTCCGACAAACGAAAATCTCGTTCCAGCCACTCCAGAAATGCAGGCTCGAAGATGCCGCGCCGCCCGAAGAAGGTATTACCAGCCAGCCACACCAGTTCCGACCGCCGGAATTGCAGCCGCCGAACGTGCTCCATCTGATGAGCGAGCTCTTCGCGCGAAAACATATCCGCCAGCCGCACGGCGCTGCTGCGGTTGAGCACCGAGAAGGAAACTCGCGTCTTCGGATAATGCTTCCAGATGAACTGGAGCATCAGCAGCTTGTAAAAGTCGGTGTCCAGCAGTGATCGGATAACCGGATCCAGCTCCCAGTTATGGTTGTGCGCGCGCTCAGCGAAGTTCACGATCATCGCGTACTATCCTCAACTGCCCTCGCCAGAAAAGCAAACCGTAGCACACGTACGCCCGAATGTAGCGCCGGGTGCGCACGCGGGATTTGATGGAGTCCCTGGCCTTGGAGGATAACGGCATGAGCCACGTGATCGACGCGGCGCAGATGCCGAACTAAGAAAGCCAGTGTACGGGGGAAATATCGCGCGGACACTCCTGTCCGCGTGCCAGCAGCTGATGAACCGCATGCGCGGACGATGGAGTCCGCGCATTTTCATTTCCCGTGGTTATTTAACGTCGCCGCAATCCGGCCCGAGATACTTCGAAGTAAAGCTGGTATCGAATTTCTGGGTGTTTCCATTGTTCGTATTGGTGATGTGCGTGGTTCCCTTCACGAGGTCGCCAACCATGTCGACACTCACGGTGCCATCTGTCGTTCCGCTCTTCGACTGGCAGTGAAACTTCGCTTCCATATGATTCGCCGAACTCTTGACGACCGAATTCGTGCAGTCACCATGGCTGTTCTTGGCGTCGCGGAAGGCCTCGCCCTTGGCGATCTTTTCTTTGGTGACGCAGCTCTTGACTGTGATGGTGTTGCCGTTCATGCTCACGCCGCGTTGCTTCATCATCTGCTCCACCATGGCGCGCTGGTCGGGCGTCATTTTGGCGAGAGCGTCGGCTGGCATGCCGGCGCCGCTGGTGGTAACGGTCATCTCCCAGAGGCCTTCTTTCGCGTTGAACATGTCGCCGGCCATCGCGGCCAAGGGGAAAAGAACAATCAATCCAAGAACAATTCTTATGCGCATCCATGGGCTCCTAAGGGCGAAAGTTTCTGCGGAAGACAGCATTACACAAGGAAAGTTGTGGAGCAAATAAAATTCCGCGGCAGGAGTGGTACGAAAGGCACCGCTGCTGACCGCGAGTCGAGGTTGCCTTTTCCGGATGCTGTACAAATCTCCCGCATTCCGATCAAATAAACGAACAGTGCGCTGAAACTTGACCGGAACTCAAATGAAAATCAAAACTTGCCTCGTCCTCTGTAGTTTTTCTTTCGCCTGCTCTCTCTACGCTCAAAACGCCAGGCAATCTGCCGCCACGATCATCACCGGCACAATCGTCTCCATGGACGCCGCGCGCTCCATCTACAGCGACGGAGCGATCGCCGTGAGTGGCGACTCGATCGTGGCCGTCGGCCCGCGCGAAGAAATTGAGGCGAATTATCAAGCGCCGCAAACCATCGACGCCCGCGGCAAGCTGATCCTTCCCGGCTTTATCAACGGGCACACCCACGTGCCGATGACGCTCTTCCGCGGGCTCCATGACGACGTCACGCTCAACGACTGGCTCTACAAATACATTTTTCCCGCCGAAGCTAAAAACGTGAACGAAGACTTCGTGCGCTGGGGCACGCGTCTGGCTGCCGCCGAGCAGATACGCTCCGGCGTCACGACTTTTGCCGACATGTATTACTTCGAGGATGCCATCGCCGAAGAAACGAGGAAGGCCGGAATGCGCGGTGTGCTCGGAGAAACCTGGATCGACTTCCCGACTCCGGACAACAAAGACCGAGCCGCCATGCTCGAATACACAGAAAAGTTTCTGCGAAAGTGGCAAGGCGACCCCCTGATCCATGCCGCGGTCGCGCCCCACTCGATCTATACCTGCTCGCAAAAAACCCTGCAAGACTCGGCTGCCCTCGCCCGAAAATATCACGCGCCCATCCTCATTCACGTAGCCGAAATGAAAAAAGAACTGGACGACAGCCTCAAGAACAACCATGCAACGCCAGTTCAGTATCTCGAACGGATCGGCGTTCTAGGTCCCGACGTGGTCGCGGCCCACTGTATTTACGTCGACGAAGTCGACCGCAAGATTCTGGCCGAGCATCACGTCGGCTGCGTTCACAATCCGTCGAGCAACATGATGCTGGCAAGCGGTGTAGCCCCCGTCCCTGAAGAGCGCGCCGCCGGAATCGCCGTAGGCCTCGGCACCGACGGCCCCGCCGGCAGTAACAACGATCTCGATCTGATGGAAGAAATCGACCTGGCCGCCAAACTCGCCAAGATTACAGAGATGACGCCCACCGCACTGAGCGCCAAGGCGGTGGTAGAAATGGCCACCATCGATGGAGCCCGCGCCCTGCACATGGAGAACGAAATCGGCTCGCTGGAGAAGGGTAAGAAAGCGGATCTGATAATAATCAGCCTCGACGAGCCCAACGCCGTGCCGATGTACGACATTTACGCGCAAGTAGCCTACGCGCTGAAAGCCAGCGACGTGGGGACGGTGATGATCGGCGGACGCCTGGTGATGAAAGACCACAAGCTGCTGACCGTCGACCAAGAGGCCGCAATCGCCAAGGCTCGCGAATACGGAAAGAAAGTGGCCGCTTCTCTAGGCATGCAATAAAGGGATCGTGAGCGCGGACACTCCTGTCCGCGTGCGGGTATCCCACTGCCGGCTGGGCGGACATGGGGTGTCCGGCCCGCACGCTCATCGATACAATAAGGCCAATGGTGAATCTCCACTTTATTTTCTGGGGAGTAGACGTCCAGCGCGACTTCATGCTCCCCGGCGGCAAGCTCTATGTTCCCGGAGCGGAAAAACTCCTCCCCAACATCCGCAAACTAACCGAAGCCGCCCGCCGCAACGAAGTCTTCCTGGTATCGCACGGATGTTTTCACGCGCCCGATGATCCCGAATTTACCCAATTTCCCCCGCACTGCGTAAAAGGCACGCCGGGCGCTGAGTTTGTCCCCGAAGCGCTGGCCGATAGATTCATCCAAATCGAGAATCGCCCGGAGGCCAAACTCCCCGCCGATCTCTTCGCGTACCAGCAGATCATCCTCGAAAAACAAACATTAGACATTTTCCAATCGCTGCACGCGAATGAACTTGTCGAGCGCTTAGGCACCCAACCAGAATTCGTAGTCTTTGGAGTAGTCACGGAATATTGCGTAGGTCTCGCAGTCAAAGGCCTGTTGCAACGCAACCGTCGGGTAGCAGTGGTGCAGGATGCAATCGAAACGCTTTCACCAGAAGCAGGAAGAAAGTGCGAAGCCGAATTTCAGCAGCTGGGCGCGCGCTTATTGACGACGAACGAAGCTCTGGCAAGCCTCCGAGAGCGGTGATTTCCTCCGTGACCTCCGTGTCCTCTGTGGTTCAAGTTTTGATTTCTTCGAACCCAGAACCACACGCTCAAAGCAGCATCCCCGCGATCGACGCCGACATCAGATTCGCCATCGTCCCCGCTAGCATCGCGCGCAGTCCGAGCTTAGCCAACTGTCCTTTCTGATTCGGAGCAAGCGCGCCAATCCCTCCCATCTGAATTCCAATCGAACTGAAGTTGGCGAATCCGCAAAGCGCAAAGGTTGCAATCGTAACCGATCGCGGATCAAGCCCCGTCTTCTGGGCCCCCAGCATCGAATACGCCACCAGTTCATTCAGCACCATGCGCACTCCGAGCAGATTGCCGACCGCAGTGCAGTCATGCCAGGGAATCCCAATCACGAACGCAATTGGCGCAAACAGCCTGCCCAGCACCGACTCCAGGCTAGCCGGGAACCACTGCACATGCATATGACCCCAGCCCATCAATCCATCAAGGAGAGCAATCAAAGCCAAGAATGAAATCAGCATGGCGGCGATATTTAACGCCATGCCCAATCCATCCGTCGTCCCGCGCGCAATCGCCCCCAGAAGATTTTCTTTTTTCTCTTTGTCTAGTTCTTCTTCGCTCATTACCACCCGCCCCGCGGTCTTCGGAACCTCAGTCTCCGGCACCAGCATCTTTGCCATGAGCAGCGTTCCCGGCGCGGTCATGATTACCGCGCTCAGCAGATGTTTCGGCTCGATTCCAAACGCGATATAAGCCGCCATGATTCCGCCCGACACGTGCGCCATCCCGCTTGTCATCACGGTCATCAACTCCGAGCGCGTCAAATCCGGCAGAAATGGACGGATCGTCTGCGGCGCCTCTGTTTGCCCCATAAAAATGCTGGCCGCCACATTGAGCGACTCTGCGCCGCTCACGCCCATCAGTCGCGTCATGAGCCACGCAGCCATGCGAATAATTACCTGCATCACCCCGAAGTAATAAAGCACCGCAAACAAGGCGCAAATGAAAATGACGGTCGGCAAGACCTGAAACGCAAAATAGAAACCGAAGTGCGACCCCTGCTTCCCAAGATCGCCAAAAACAAATTGCGCGCCGACATACGCGAAGCCGAGCAGCCAATTCACCCCATCTCCAGCCTTCTGAAACAGGTTCCGTCCCACTTCCATCTTTAAAACAAAAACGGCAAAAGCAAACTGCAGTCCCAGTCCCCACAACACTGTCTTCACACGAATCGCCTTCCGGTTGGTGGAAAAGATGTAGGCAAGCCCCAGCATCGTGATCAGCCCTAGAATGCCCGTGAATCGTCCCATCAATGTTCTCCTCGGAAAATCAGTCGATGAATCAACGAAGGCCGATGCGCCGGGGGCGCGGCCGAAATCTGAAAGGCCTCGGCGATCATCTTCTTGGCCCGCTCCGCCGAAGCCCCCGAATGACAATGAATCGTACACAGCGCCTCGCCCATCGAGACGCGGTCGGCAATTTTTTTATGCACCACAATTCCCACCGCCGGGTCGACGGAATCTTCTTTCTTTTCGCGCCCGCCGCCCAGAATCACACACGCCGTTCCCACGTCCTCACACGAGATCGCTGAAACGAATCCCGCCGCCGCGCTCCGCACTTCCACATGGCAATCCGTCGACGGCAGAAGCGAAGGATCGTCGATCACGCTGACGTCGCCGCCCTGCAGCTCAACCATCTGCCGGAAGCGCTCAAACGCTTTCCCCGAAGCGATGATCTGTGCGGAAAGCACTTTCCCCTCTGCGACCGTCTTCGTTGTCCCGCCCAGATGAAACATCCAGGCCCCGAGGTGCAAACAAAGTTCGCGCAAGTCTTCCGGGCCGCCGCCGTGCAGCACCTCAATGCACTCGGCAACCTCCATCGCGTTCCCCACCATACGCCCCAGCGGCTGATCCATATTTGTAATCAGCGCAACCATGCGCTTGCCCATGCGCTCGCCGGTTTCCACCATCAACTCAGCCAGGTGAATCGCATCCGCTTCTTTTTTCATAAACGCGCCTGACCCGGTTTTGACGTCAAGCACCAGCGCATCCGTCCCCTCCGCCAGTTTCTTGCTCATGATCGAAGCGCAAATAAGATTCGGACTCTCGACCGTTCCAGTAACATCGCGCAGAGCATAAAGTTTGCGATCGGCGGGAGCGATCTTCTCAGTCTGCCCGACCATCGCGGTTCCGCAGGCCTTGAGCACGCGATGAAACTCCGGCACCGACAACCCCACCCGAAATCCAGGAATCGATTCGAGCTTATCGAGCGTGCCTCCCGTGTGCCCAAGCCCGCGCCCGCTGATCATGGGCACATAAAGCCCGCCCGCCGCTACCAGCGGCGCAAGCACCAGGGAAGTCTTGTCGCCGACCCCGCCCGTTGAATGCTTGTCGACTTTTTTCGCGGGAAGAAAACTAAGGTCAAGAACCTCGCCCGAATGCAGCATCGCGTTGGTCAGCGCGGCGAGTTCTTCGCCGGTCATGCCGCGCAGTAAAACCGCCATCAGCCAGGCCGCAATCTGGTAATCGGGAATGCTGCCGGCCGTGTAGGCGTCGACAACGTACGTAATCTCCTCCACCGAAAGCGCGCCGCCGTCGCGCTTTTTGCGGATGAGGTCGATTACGCGGAATGCCGGCGGAGCAACGCTAGACTGGCTCACCTAAGTCGAAAGCCCTCCGGCAAAAGTTCAGTGATGCTGCTTTCCGTGTCGCCATCCTTGCCCTGATAAAAAACAATTGCCTCCGGCCCAAACTCGTAAATCACCTGCCGGCAAGCGCCACACGGAGAACAGGCCACACCCTGCGCATTGGTCACCGCAACGGCCACGATCTCAAGTTCGGGTCCCTTCGCGGCCACTGCCGAAAAAATTGCCGTTCGTTCCGCGCAATTCGTCATCCCGTAGGAAGAATTTTCGACATTGCAACCTGCGAAAATATCTCCTTTGGACGTAAGAATCGCCGCGCCCACCATGAAGTGGGAAAACGGAGCGTACGCATTCTTCATGGCGTTCCGCGCCGCCCGCACAAGTCGGGCGCGCACCCCAGCGGGTAGCTTTTCCTTAGGCATAGTCCATTGCTTGAAGAAAGGATTCGGTGGGAATTGTAAACCGCCAACCCGCGAGGCGGCAGGAGAATTTCCAGGGGGCTAACTTCCGCAATCTGACCCCTGAAAGCTGCAATGGGCTGCTACTTCGCCTGTCCACTCAAAAGCTCAACCACCATCCGATTGAACTTCTCCAAATTCAAATCTGTCTGCACATGCACCACCTGCTCCCCCATCCCCGGCGCATTCGCGGGAAGCCAGACTAGCGTGTTCCCATAGCACGCTCCGTGCGAAATGTCGATATCCATCGCCAGCATTTCCTCCTTCGTAATTATGCTCGGATCGATCCACGAAGCCACTGCCAGTTCGTCCCACAAAAATTCTTCCTCCGCCCACTGCGCAACGTACTTAGCCGAAGGGGTTCCGGCATTCGCAATCTCGTCAATCATGGCGCGCGTCATACGCGTCTTCACGGAAATGTCGACAGTTGTAACCGTAATCTTCTTCCACGGCGCGCGCAAAACTATATGCACCGCCTCGGGATCCCACCAGAAATTAAACTCGCGACGGTTCGCCTGCACCCATTCGAGCGGCGCCGCCGGCTCAATGCTTCCGCCCATCACCACCAACTCCTGCGCTAGCTCCGCAAAGTGAGGATCCAGACTGACCGCCTGTGCCAGATTCGTCAGCGGCCCGCCCGCGTAAATCGTTACCTCATGCGGATACTGATGCACCATCCGGATCATGAAGTGCGCCGCGTCTTCCGTCTCCGGCTTCAGCGTAGGATTTCCCTCCGGCAGCGGATTCGGCACCTCAAACGGCCCGTGATACACGCCCGAATTCCACGCCCCCGAATTGTTCGTCCCGTTCACTCCGCGAATCTTGCGCTCATTCCACGCCCCCTGATAATTCACCACGCCATAAAGTTTCTGCCAGCGGGCGATCTCCTCTTTGCCGTTAATGAGCGGAAACACGGCGCCCGGATAAACCATGATGTCCGAATGCCCGGTCAATTCCAACATTCGCAAAGTGTGCGCTACCTCTTCATCGCGCCACTGATCGCCGCTGACAATGGTGATCCCCAAAGTCTCAATTCCCGGTGATTGCAAAATCATCAGCATCGACTGTTGATCGGTCGTAGCCGGGCCGCGCCCGTCCTGATCGAGAATGACCTTCCGCCGAATTTGCGATTGGGAGTAAATCGATACCAGGAAAATAACTGCGAGCACAAAGAACACTCTGCGTCTCAATGTGGGGCTCCTGAACGACCGCGAACATTATAACGACCGATCGCAGCGCACCTCTTAAGAAGAATGTCGAACCCAGTCTCTGTGCCCCTTCTCAGCGATCTCCGCGGCTGAAAGCTCCTGGCCGCGGAGCGCCCAGTTGACGCGTCCGCACACGACTGATAATTTCAGCCACACGCAGACACGGAGATCATTCTGAGCTCGCAAGAAACAGAAAGCGTTCGCGATTCCTTCCACGCAGCCCCAGTCGACCTCCGCCGCCGGGATTTCCTGATTCGTGCCAGCCGGAGCCTTTCAGCCACTATAATCGCGCCGCATCTCCGCGGCCTGCGAGCCCTTGACTCACCTGAAGTCGCTGTTCCGGGCGGCTTTCATCTCCATCCCCACTACCGGATGCCCATGCCGTTAGACGCATTGCTCCTCAATACGGAACCGGGACTGGACGAATTCCTTGCAGAGAAATATGCGGCGCAAATCGCCGTCGTCCTAGCCGAGTGGAGCGTGAGCTTGCTCCGCTCGCCCCAGGACGTTTCGGCACTCGAAAAATGTCTGGACGCGAGTTTCATCGGCGCGCCATTTACACCGGCAGAAACGCAAGTGCTCCGGCAAGGTCCACCAATTGAAATCCGTCGCAACAAGTTCAATCAGAACCCAAATCTCAATCGAGAGGCCTTCCTGAAAGACCTCCTCGAATCGCTGGGCGGCTCAAGAATCCTGACGGCTGAATTCCAGGTGACAAACATAGATATTGAGCAACCGGCCTCCGCTCTCGTCTCCGAGGCGGCGCCGGCTGCAAAACCATTGCAGATCCGCACGGTCATTCGCTACGAATTGGTGGCAACGAGCCCAAACGTCTATCGTGAGCAACGCATCGGGCGGGCCACTCTGCGGTGGCAGTCCACGCCGGCCGGCGACTTCCGCCTCCAAACCTGGCAACCGCAAGAGGAAACTCAAAGCCGCTCTACCAGCCGCGTCTACGCCGACATCACCGCCGCCTCGCTCTCCACCAATGCTTCTTACGGCAGCCAACTCCAGCACGGCACTGACTACTGGCGCACCATCCTCGATGGCGCATGCGGCATCGACATCTACGGCCACAACGGCATTTCCGTCGGCGACATCGACAATGACGGCTTTGACGATCTCTACATCTGCCAACCCGGGGGTCTTCCCAACCGCCTCTATCGCAATCGCGGCGACGGCGTTTTTGAAGACATCACGCAAGCCGCCGGCGTCGGTGTAATCGAAAACACCGCCTGCGCCCTATTCGTTGATATCAACAACGACGGCCGTCAGGACCTGATCGTGGTTCGTAACAACGGCCCGCTGCTTTTTCTTAACGATGGCGACGGTAGATTTCACCAGCAGCCCAATGCCTTCGAGTTCGCAACTCCGCCGCAGGGAACGTTCACTGGGGCCGCGGTTGCCGACTACGATCGCGACGGCTGGCTCGACATATATTTCTGTCTGTACATTTATTATCAGGGCACAAGCCAATACAAATATCCGACTCCTTATTACGACGCCAACAACGGCCCGCCCAATTTTCTGATGCGCAACAATCGCAATGGCACTTTCCGCGATGTCACGGCAGAAGCGGGCTTGAGTCAGAACAACAAGCGCTACAGCTTTTGCTGCGCTTGGCATGACTTCAATGGCGACGGCTGGCCCGACCTCTATGTGGTCAACGATTTCGGCCGTAAAAATCTCTACCGCAACAACGGCAACGGAACCTTCACAGACGTGGCCGCCGAAGTCGGCGCGGAAGATATTGGCGCAGGCATGAGCGTCTGCTGGTTCAACGATGAAACGGTCGACAACCAGAAACGCCCCGTCGATGATCTGTATGTTGCCAACATGTGGACCGCCGCCGGCGAGCGCATCACCATGCAGCCACAGTTCAAACCAAATTCCCCGGCCGGCGTCCGCGCCCATTACCACAAGCATGCGATGGGCAATTCGCTTTTCTCCGCGTCCTCTGTAGCCTCTGAGAACTCTGCGGTTAAAGGTTATGACTCGAATTCGACAATCGCATCGGCCCAATCCACTATCCCGAAATTCGCCGACTCCACCGACCGTTCCCAAACGAGAATTGGCCGCTGGGCGTGGTCGAGCGATGCCTTCGACTTCGACCACAACACTCACCCCGACCTCTACATCACTAACGGCATGGTAAGTGCTACCAATCGGGACGACCTCAACAGTTTCTTCTGGCGTCAGGTAGTCGCGAAATCTCCCGATGACGCGAAGCCGTCCCACGACTACGAGCAAGGCTGGAGCGCCATCAACGAACTCATCCGAGCCGACCGCACCTGGAGCGGTTACGAACGCAACATCTTCTACGCGAACAATGGCGACGGCACTTTCTCCGACGTCTCCGGCGTCGTGGGCCTCGACTTTCCTGAAGATGGCCGCGCGTTCGCGATTGCCGACTTCGATCAGGATGGCCGCCAGGAGATCTTTCTAAAGAATCGAAGCGCACCCCAACTCCGCATTCTGAAAAACGTATTGCCGAGCCTGCCTCCTGCAATCGCCTTTCGCCTGAAAGGCACAAAAAGCAATCGCGACGCCATAGGCGCAATAATAAAAATCGAAACCGCAAGTGGAAGTCAGACGCGTTCCATCCAGGCAGGCTCCGGTTTTCTTTCACAACACAGCAAGGAAGTTTTCTTTGGCCTAGGAGAGGCCAAGGGTCCGGTCACTGCAACCATCCACTGGCCCAGAGGCGATGTACAGAAACTGCGTGACTTGCCGATCAACCATCGCATCTCGATACAAGAAGGTGTTGCCGCCCCGACGCGTGTGGAACAGTTCCGGACGCCAACGAATCTGAATGAGTTGATCGCGCGAGATTCTTCACATATAGGGCCGCAGCCGCCAGAAACTCCTCCCGATACCACCGAAACCTGGCTTCTGGCGCCGGTTTCCGCGCCGGCGTTTTCTCTTCCTGATTTGAGCAACCGTCACCAATCACTATCCGCATTCCTGGGGAAACCAATTTTGCTGACCTTCGCCGCCGCCAGCGACGAGCTTTCCAGGCGGAACTGGATTGCGCTTAACGAGCATTATGCCGCGTGGGCCGCGCGCGGATTTCAACTCCTCGCCATTGACGTCGAGAACGGCGAGAGCCTTCACGCCTTCCTCCAAAACCACAAACCTTCCTATCCGATTCTTCAAGGCAACGACGACGTGGCTGCCGTCTACAACATCGTGTATCGCTACCTCTTCGACCGCCATCGCGATTTGACCCTCCCGGCGTCATTCCTGATAGACGCCAAAGGCGACATCGTCAAGATCTATCAAGGTCCAGCCGATCCCGCGCACATCGAGCAAGACTTTCGCAATATCCCCCAGAAGCCAGTTGATCGCCTGGCCCGTGCGCTCCCATTCCCGGGGGTCACGGAAGTCGTCGAGTTCGGCCGCAACTATCTCTCCTACGGTTCGGTCTTTTTTCAGCGAGGATATTTCGATCAAGCCGAAGCCGCATTCCAGACCGCTCTGCGCGACGACCCCGAAAGCGCCGAAGCCGTCTATGGCATCGGCAGCGTCTATCTCAACCAGGGGAAAAACTCCGAAGCGCAGAAATATTTCGAGCGCGCACTGAAAATGCGCGCGACCTACCCCGATACGCTGGCAAACTCCTGGAATAATCTCGGCCTGATCGCAGGACGCGAAGGTCGCCTCGACGACGCAGTAGCCTACTTTCGGGAATCGCTCCGCCTGAGTCCCGACCACCCGATCGCACTTAACAATTTGGGCAGCGCCTACCGCCAGCAAAAACGATGGAATGAAGCGAACGAAACGTACCAGAGAGTGCTGGCCATCAACCCAAACGATGCCGACGCGAACTACGGCTTAGGAATGGTATACGCCCAGCAAGACGATACAGCCCGTGCATTCGAACGGCTTCAGCAGGCTCTCAAAGCCCGTCCCAACTATCCTGAAGCTCTCAACAACCTTGGAATTCTCTACCTGCGCACCCATCGGCGAGACGAAGCGGTAGTCAGCTTCGAACAGTCAATCCAGGCAGCTCCCGATTTCGACCAACCCTACCTGAACTTGGCCCGGGTTCATCTCATTGAAGGGAAGAAAGAAGCCGCCCGCTCCATCCTCGAAAAACTACTAACACGAAATCCCAACCATCCAACTGCGCGGCAAATGCTTTCCGAGATCGGCCGCTGAAGCCGCGATGCGGAAAATGTTTCACGTGGAATGGTCGTTTTCAACCGCCGCTACGGCTTCGGAGTCTCCGCTGTCAGCAAATCCACAAACATCTTGTAGAACCTCTCGGTATCCAAGTCGACTTGTATCTCGACCTGTCGAACCTCCCGTTTGGGCTTGTCCGCCTCGTTCCAGGTCAGCGTGTCGCCATAGCCCGCGCCCCGGTCCAGGTTCACATCCATGTAGCGCGTTTCGGTTTTTGTGATGAGCGACGGGTCCAGCCAGGCGGCCGACGTTAGTTCGTCCCAGAGGTAGTTATAAGTCCCGCGCAGGCGGGCGTAAGTTCCAACGTAGCGGGCAACGGGTGTGGTTCCGGCCTTGACTTTGTTGATTAGGTCCATGGTGAGGCGTGTCTTTACCGAAATGTCGACCGTAGTACAGACAATTCTTTTCCAGGGCGCGCGCAGCACGATACGGGCGGCTTCGGGATCGAACCACAGATTGAATTCGTGGCGCGGCGTGTTGATGAATTCGGGATCGTCGGTGCGCGGGTTCAGGCTGGCTCCCATGAAGACCAGTTCTTTCGCCAGGCTGGCGAACTCCGGGTCAATGGTGACGGCGAGCGCCAGGTTCGTCATAGGGCCGGCTTCTTCGATGGTCACTTCGTGCGGGTATTTGTGGACCATGCGGATCAGAAAATGCGCGGCATCTTCATTGGCGGGCTTGGTGGTGGGCAGCCCCTCCGGCATCGGGCCAAGCTTGCGGGGCGCATGGTAGAGGCTGGGCGTCCAGGCCCCCAGCCATACGATTGAACCGTATCGCTGTTCGTCTTCGAGCGTCTCTTCGCGCGTCCTCACTAGAGGCATCTCCGCTCCGGGGACAACGGGGATGTCGGTGCGGCCGATCAGTTCAAGCGTGCGGAGAGTGTGCGCGACTTCTTCGGTGAGCCACGCGTCGCCGGTCACCACCGTAATGCCGAGAACTTCTGTTTGCGGAGACTGAATCAGCAGCAGGATGGCTTGCTGGTCGCTGCCGGCGGGGCCGGCGGCATCCTGGTCGATGATGATTTTGCGCCGCGGGGCGGCGGCTGCGAGGGAGGCCGACAAGAGTACGAATGCATAAAAGAATTTTCGGATGAGCCGCATTCTCATTCGTCAGTCGTCCCTCCGGGATTTGTCATTCTAAAGCTTACTGCGAACCGTGTCGATTGCGGGTGAGAGATGGTGCGAATAGAATTGCAAGCGTTGCTCGCGGCTGATTTCGTTTTGCAGCCGCTATTTCCAGGAGTCTCCGCTTGACCTTAAGCTTGTTGCATCGATTTCGATTCAGCCTTTCAATTTGTTTTTTTCTTCTAGTCATCGCTTTTGCCCCGGACGCAGTTTCTGCGCAGGCAAAGGCGCCATCCCCACCGCCCGCGCAAACTGCGATCGTGCAGGGACATGTCCGGGATTCCGTCGGCAAGCCGCTGGCGAATGCGACGGTCACTTTGCAGTCTACCAAGGGCACCGACACGGAAAGCTGGAACACGCGGACGGATCCTGCCGGAGCCTTCCGTTTTGTAGGACCTTGGAGCGGCACTTACACGCTGCGTACTGGCGAGAGTGGGAGCAGTCTCACAATCGTCAAATCGGTTGAGTTGGCCGCGGGCCGTACGACGAAAGTCGAGCTGGATTTGAACACCGTGAGTTCCTCTTCACCGTCGCCGCAAGACTATCTGTCATCCGCCGCAAAGTCACCGCAGCTCTTCGACGAGCCCAAGTTCACGGTCGCAGGCGTGGCCCCGCCCGCGAATTCCGGAGGACACGGGTCTGACACTGTGCTGCGCAACAGCGAAGCGCTGGTGCGAGACACGGCTTCCTTGGCGGCACCCAGAAAAGATGTGGCGGGAAAGGAATCAGCAGGGAAGCCCGCGGCGCAGAATCGGAGCGGCAAAAAATTCGGCGGAAGACGGCGTTCTGTTGCAGGAGGGAGCAGAAATCCAGACCGAGATTCTGCGACAGGAGAACGGAGGGAGCGGGGATGCAGGGGGTGAGAAAGGCCAGGCTGATCTCAAGCTGACACACAGCTCGACAAAAGCGATCGGAGCTTTATCACCGGCTGGCGCAGATCGACGAGAAACTTGGCAATCCGCTGGAGGCGGTGCACGAGTATCAGCGGGCGGCGGAACTTACTCCGAGCGAAACCAATATTTTTGATTGGGCGACCGAGTTGCTGACGCATCGCGCGCTGGAGCCGGCGACCGAAGTATTTGCCAGGGGAAACACGCTCTATCCGCAAGTCAGTGCGCATGCTGATCGGGCTGGGCGTGGCCTGGTATGCGCGTGGATCGTACGATCGCGCGGCGCAGTATCTGGCGAGCGCCTCCGATCTTGCTCCGGCCGATCCGGCTCCGTATTTGTTTATGGGGAAGATGCAGAGCGTGCAGACGGTGCCTTCCGCCGAGACGACTGAAAAGCTGGCCCGTTTTGCGCGGCTTGCTCCGGACGATGCGCTGGCTAATTACTACTACGCGGTCGGACTCTGGAAGTCGAAGCAGTCAACCGGCTCGCTCGATGACGCGGGAGCCGCGCAGATCGAGACGCTGCTAAAGACGGCGACTCGGCTTGATCCGAAGTTAGGAGCGGCTCAGTTGCAGCTTGGCATCTTATATGCGGAGCGCGGGGATTATCCTCATGCGAAGGCGGCTTATCAGAAAGCGGTTGAGGCTAGTCCTGAGATGGCTGAGGCTCACTATCGGCTGGGGCTGGCTTATAAACGGGCTGGAGACGATGCGGCGGCGCAGAAGGAATTGCAGCTGCACGAGAAGTTGACGAAACAGTCGGCGGAGCGGGCTGAGAAGGAACGTGGAGAGATTCAGGAATTCGTGGTGACGTTGCGGGATAAGTCTCCGAAGGAACAGTAGAGCGCGTGAGGCGATTCAAGGCGTAAGGTGCGTGACGCGGAGACGGTCACTTATTGATCCCTCTTGCGATCTCTTAGAATCAAAGATTTAGCGTTGGTTAGCCAGGTCAATTATTACCGTTACGAAGGATTCTTAAGCTGCGACCACTACCCGAAGAAAGAGGGCACGACTCTCACTCGTGCCCTTTGACGGGTCGCTCTCAGCAGCGGAATCTTAATTTTAAGAGAACTCCCCTTTCTCCAATTGCCTAAAACTTCAATTTCAACGCGAACTGAACCAAACGCGGGTTATTCACGGTGTTGTTGATCACACCGAAGCTGGAGGAGTTATTTATGTCCATCTCTCCAGTTCCGCCGGCACCCTGCAAATAGTATTGCGGGTGATTAAAGAGGTTAAAGAACTCCGCCCGAAATTGCAGGTTCATTCCCTCGCGGAAGGAAAAGGGGAAGTCCTTTATTACGGAGAAATCCGTGTTCACGAAACGCGGACCATAAGCGGGGGCTCGGGTGCCGGAGCCGAGTTTTCCAGGATCGGCAGGAGCGAATGCGCAAGGATTGATCCAATATGCAATCGTGTGGACCTGCGCTGGGCAATCCGTTCTCCCTCCCTCCGGACCTCCTCTGTTCGGATCGCCAACCTGGTTTGGCCGCTGGAAAGTGTTGCCGTTGTAGGAGAAAAATGTGCCGGATTCGTCGGCGCTGTCGACGACGTAGAGCGGGAATCCGGACGTAGCCCTTTCGATCAAATCAAACTGCCAATGTCCCAGGATTGCATCGACCGGATCGCTCCAGTTGCTGCCCCAGTACTCGCCCTTACCGAATGGGAGGTCGTAAAGGACGCTGGCGGTAAAGCTGTGGTTGAGGTTCAGCTGCGAAAGACCCCAATCCAGCCTCCTGCCTCCGGGGAGCGGCCAATATAATGCGCCAGGGTTGGTGCCGAGGCCATCCGGCATACCGGAGTCAAAGTTGCGGGAATAGGTGTAGCCGATCAGAGCGTAGAGTCCATGGCGCGCGCTCTTGGTTTCAGCCTTGACCTGAAGGGAATCGTACCGGGCGGCGCCGATGCTGTTGTTGCTGGCGACCGACTGAAAGAACCCTGCGTAAGGGAAGGTCCCAAAGCCGCAGCCGAGCGTGTAGTTGGGATCGTAAGTGGGATCCCCCGGATTGCATGCGCTGGGTTGATTGAGGTTTTCATTCACCTGGCTGACCAGAAGGCGCGAACTGCGCGTCCCAGCATATCCCGCCGTCAGGACTACGTTTCCCGGCAGTTCATGCTCGACGTTGAAGTTGAACTGCTGAATGAGGCCCTGTTTGAAATTGCGATTCATGGACTGGATAGTCCCCGTGTAAGTGTCAGGGCTGATTGGCCCGTCAAGAGGGACGCCAATCGAGGGAAGGAAGCCTCCGGTCAGGGTGCCTACCGCGCTGCCGAATGCTAAACAGAAAGTGCAAGGATTGACCTCCGCGTAATACGGCGGGTTTTGCCAGAGGCCCTGTCCACCCTGATTCCATGACGAATCATGCATGATGCCGTATCCCGCGCGAATGACGGTTTTGTCGCCTCCGAAGGGTCTCCAGGCGAGCCCGATTCGCGGCTCTATGGCAGACTTGTCAAACTGAATGCCAACGCGCGCGTCGGTGCTAATACAGTCGCCGCAACTGCTGATGGCCGGGCTTCCCGAGGGAACGTACCACGTGAGATTTGTGACATCGAACTCCGCCTGACGGTTCTTGACCTCGGTTGACGGAGGCACCAGAGCCCAGGCAAGGCCGATGTTCAAGGTGAGATTAGGCAGTATCCGCCAATCGTCCTGAACGTAAGGCCGATAAAGTTTAAAGCGTCGGCCCGTGGTCGCGCCCAGGAAGGTCTGATCGTGGGCGGCAAAGGTGCCTAGGCTTCCGAGGAGCAAATCGGCGACATCGTCGCCGGTGAAGACGCCGTTCTCAACCGCAAAGCCGTCCTGAAACGCGTTGTTACGGACGTTCATTTGATTGGCACGGAAAGTCATGCCAATCCGAATGTCATGTTTGCCGCGGATCAGGTCGATGGTGTCGGAAACAGAATAGACGTTGGTGCCACCCTGATAGGGAGCGTATCCGCGATCACCGATCGAGAAATAGCTGTCCATCAGGAAGGAAGTCAGGCCGCAACTTACGCAGTCTTTAGGGTCCTGGTTGAGACTTGCAGGGTAGCCAGTGATGGAATCACAAGCGGCTCCCAGATCGGCGCCGGGTATGTTCAGGAGCGCCGCTTCGCAGCTTCCGGTGCCGAACGAATTGATGTGGTTGAAAATGCGATTGTAGCCAACGCTAAACTGATTGATGGTCCTTGCGGAAAAAACGTGTGTTTCGGCTACGGCAGCGTTGCGGCCGTGGTTCTCAATGTGCTGGTTGCTGCCAAAGGCGTTTTGCTCTGTCCACGTCGGCGAACCGCCGGGGACGAAGTTAGTGGCCTGATCGTAACTGAAGCGGGCAAAGACGGAATCCTTGCTGGAGAAGTTGTGATCGACCCGGATGTCGCCGGTTCCTTCGTTAAGCTGCGCGTGGGAAGATTGGCGTAGTTGAAGCCGGTGCCTATGGCATTAGGCGCCGGATAAAGCGAGAGTACGCTGACGCCAATTGGGTTAACGAGAACGCCTGGAATGATAGGGCAGTCCTGGACACCCGGTTGTGTATCGGGGCCTTGGCTGCCAGGATAGGCGGAGCCGACCGGTTGTGGGGGCACCGGAAGGCCGGTGGCGGAGTCGCAAATGAAGGGAGCTGTGCTGGCCGCGCCAGTAACAGGGTCGATGAAATACGGATACGGGTTGATAAAAGTTGTTATCCCGACCGGATTCGAACTCTGGTCGAAATTCCCATTCTCGTCGGGCGTAATCATGTCTGTGGTCGGAACGTAACCGGTAAAGGGCACGCCCTTGCGCTGCATCTTGGCTTGGTAGTCGAGAAAAAAGAAAGTCTTGTCCTTTTGAATGGGACCGCCAAACGAAAAGCCGAACTGATTGAGATTGAACTTGGTGGCCGCGTTAACAAAAGGCGTTTTTGCGTCAAGGCTGGTATTACGGAAGAACTCGAACAACGTACCGTGATACTGGTTCGTGCCCGACTTCGTTGTGACCAAGACGGTTGGGCCAGCACGCTCTCCGTATTCGGCAGAGTAGTTGTAGGTCAATACCTTGAATTCCTGAATGGAATCGACTTGGGAGAAAATCGCAATACCACCTTCGTCGAGTTGATTGTTGTCATTGCCATCGAGCAACCAATCTGTGCTCTGCTCGCGCGAGCCCCCCACTGACAAAGAGAACGAGCCCCGCGTGGCGGCCTCGCTGCTCGCCGCGCTGGTGAAGAAGCTGTTGGGATTGGTGGATTGAGTCGTCCCGGGAGTGAGGGTCGCAAGCTGAACGAAATTGCGGCCGTTCAGCGGTAACTCGGCAACTTGTTCCGAAGTGATGACCTGCCCGAGCGATGGGTTGGTAGTTTCGATGGCCACTTCGGTGGCGTTGACTTCAACGGACTGGCTGACCGTGGCGGGATTCAGCGCGAAGTCGATTTCCCGCTGTTCGTCGACCTGCAGCCGGATGTCTTTTTGCTCGGTCGTCTGGAAGCCTTGCGCTTCGACATGGATGGTGTAGATCGAGACCGGGAGCAGAGGAACGAGATAGTGACCGGAGTCGTCGGTCTTGGCGTCGCGCCGGAGGCCGGTGGTCTGCGACGTGATCTTCACGGTCGCGCCGGTGAGGACGCCCCCGGTTTTGTCGGCGACGGTGCCGGAGAGACTTCCATTGGCCTGGCCGTAAACGAGCGGAGACAGCGCGAAACAAAGAAGGGCAAGCGCTACCAGCAGCACTTTTCTTGTCGACATTTTGTTCCTCGGGCCACCCACATCTGGGGCGAATTCGACTCGGCGGCTCGGGCTTCAACTCGTCATGCAAAGCCAACGAGCGAGTTATCCACGAGCGCGAGAGTCATTTTTTTGATTCGGTCATATAAATGTATTGGCTGCGCAAAGTCAAGAGTTTTGTGGAGGTTGGAAGTAATGGGCGCGAGTTGGGAGGATTCAATTTTTCATATCGGCTGCCGCTGCGCCGACTGTCAGAGAGCGGCAAGTCTCGCCTCCACGCAGCTTCCTGCTGCAGCTTCCTCTCGACGTTAGCCGTTTGCTTTGGCCACGAGCAGAATCCCAACGCAATAAAACACGAACATCAGGAAGAGATAAAGCTTCGCTTTGGCCGGAGCGCCGGCGAATTCTTTCCAGGCGAAGACTCCCCAGAGCGCGGCGACCATGGGCGCCGATTGGCCGATGGCATAGGAAATCGCGACTCCCGTGAAGCTGGCGGCAACCAGGTTGAAGACCATGCCCGTGCCCCAAATGAATCCTCCAAGCAGGCCTAGGGCGTGGGCCGAGGCGGGCGCGCGGAAGAATCCGCCAAAGCCGACAGGCTCGCCGACCAGCGGATGCTTCATGAAATAAATATTCCAGATGAAACAGGAAAGGAGAGCGCCGAGAGTAAGGAATACAGCTGCTGCGTATGGCCCGAGCGTTCCCACCATGGCGCCATTCACTTCGTGCGGCATGGTGCGAGTCATGAACGGCGCCCACAGTCCCATCAGCACGCCGGAGGCGACGCAGATGATGATGCTTTTTCTGGAGACCGAACGCCCCGTGCTCGCCAGCGACCCGTAGGCTTTGCCGTCGAGCACGACCGCGACCAGCGCGCAGACCACACCTCCGGCGAGCAGCGTGGCATTGCCTTCCGGCTGCTGCGCGTAGCTCGAGATGACGCCGACGACCAGCGCGATTCCAATGGACACTGGAAATGCGATGGCGAGGCCAGCCATGTCGATGGCCGCCACCAACAGCAGGTTCGCGAGATTGAAAATCGCGCCGCCCAGCATGGCGAACAACATGTCACTGCCGGCCGCTGCGTGAATATTTTCTCGGAGCCCGAGGCCGTGGCTCCCCGTGCTCCCCATGGTGTGGCCGAGGATGAGCGAGACGAGAAAGATTCCGATTGCGTAGTCCCAATAGAAAAGTTCGAAGCGGTAATTCTTGACGCCCTTGTAAGTATTCGCCCATGAGCCCCAGCAGATGGCGCTCGTGATCATCATGAAGAGTGCAATGCCTAGAGAGTTAGGAGTGAACATGAGGCTCCTTGAAAAGCAACCGGGAAATTGTTCTGGGGAAGTCTACTTGTGAATTGGAGTGCAGACAAATGTTTCCAACCGGCAGGAGATGTCATCCATATTGGTGATCTGCCGTTTTGTGCGGGGGTGCCGTACAATTGCGGCTGCGCGGGCTGGCGTCCGCGCCACACTGATGGACGAGAAAAACCGAACACGGAGCATCGTCGATGCGGCTCGTCACGACGATTCGCATGACGAAGCGATAGCCGTCTTGAATGGCCGGCCGTTGCTGCCCAATCGCGGCATTCCCTTGAATCTCGATTGGGTGCGCGATGTTCGCGCGAACACCAGCGCCGTGGAGCGCCGCGCGCAGTCGATGGTCGCGCGGCGCACGGTGAAAAAAGAATGGCAGGCGGCGTGGTTGCTGCGCGCGATTACCTGTATGGATTTGACGACACTTTCGGGCGACGACACCGACGAACGAGTGCGACGGTTGTGCGCCAAGGGGCGCCATCCCTTACAGCAAGAAATCGTAGAGAAGCTGGGGATCGAAGAGCTGAACATTAAAGTTGCCGCAATTTGCGTGTATCACACGTTTGTCGAAACTGCGCTTGCAGCGCTCGAAGGCAGCGGGATTCATGTGGCAGCGGTGTCGACCGGATTTCCGGCGGGCTTGTCGCCACTCACTGAGCGCGTGGCGGAGATTCGACGATCGGTGGAAGCGGGCGCGCATGAGATTGATGTCGTCATCACGCGCGCGCATGTTTTTGGCGGACGCTGGCAGGCGCTCTACGACGAGATTGCGGCCTTCAAGCAGGCTTGCGGCACGAGACACATGAAGGTGATTCTCGGGACGGGCGATTTGCTGACGCTGCGCAATGTCGGACGCGCGAGCGTGGTGGCGATGATGGCGGGCGCGGACTTCATCAAGACTTCGACGGGCAAAGAGCCGACGAATGCGACGCTGCCAGTTGGCCTCGTGATGACGCGCGCGATTCGCGAGTACGCGCAGGAGACCGGAATGGCGGTGGGATTCAAGCCGGCGGGCGGCATTCGTACGGCCAAGCAGTCGCTCGATTGGCTGGCGATGATTAAGGAAGAACTCGGCGAGTCGTGGATGCGGGCGGAGATGTTTCGGTTTGGAGCGAGCGGGCTGCTGGGAGATATCGAGCGGCAGTTGGAACATTTCGCGACCGGGCGTTATTCGGCGGAGTAGCGGCATCCGCTGGCATAGATCAAGATTATGTAGAGACGAGGCCTGCCTCGTTGCGTGATTCAAATGAGCATTGCTGAAAAATTTGTAAGCATGGAATACGGACCCGCGCCGGAGGATTCGAAAGAAGTCTCGGCCTGGCTTGATCGTCACGGTCGGCGCTTCGCGCATTTCATTAACGGCTCATGGTCGGCGCCGGCAGCAGGCGAATATTTCGAGACGGTCGATCCCTCCAATGGCGAGAGGCTGGCGGCAGTCGCGCAAGGGTCGGCGGCCGACATCGATGCCGCGGTCAAAGCGGCGCGGGCTGCCTCCGCTCCGTGGCAGGCGCTTACCCCGCATTCGCGGGCGAAGTATCTGTACGCGCTGGCGCGGCTGGTGCAGAAGCATTCGCGTCGGCTGGCGGTGCTCGAAACGATGGACAATGGCAAGCCGATTCGCGAGAGCCGCGACATCGACATCCCGCTGGTCGCTCGGCATTTTTATCATCACGCCGGGTGGGCGCAGCTTTTGGAACAGGAGTTTCCAGACTACGCGCCTTACGGAGTTGCCGGACAGATTATCCCGTGGAATTTTCCGCTGCTGATGCTGGCCTGGAAGATTGCTCCGGCATTGGCGACGGGCAATACCGTCGTTCTGAAACCGGCGGAGTTCACGCCGCTCACGGCGCTGGCCTTTGCCGAAATTTGCCAGGAAGCGGAGTTGCCGCCGGGCGTCGTGAATATCGTCACCGGCGATGGGCGGACCGGCGAGGCGCTGGTAAAGCATCCAGACGTGGACAAGATTGCATTCACGGGATCGACCGAAGTCGGACGCGCGATTCGGGCCGCTACCGCGACCAGCCACAAAAAGCTTTCACTCGAACTGGGCGGCAAGTCTCCTTTTATTGTGTTTGAAGATGCGGACCTCGACAGCACGGTCGAAGGGCTGGTCGATGGAATCTGGTTCAACCAGGGGCAGGTGTGCTGCGCGGGCTCGCGGCTTTTAATGCAGGAGAGCATTGCTGAACCTTTGATCGCGAAGGTGCAGGCGCGCATGAGCAGCCTGCGCATCGGGCCTCCGCTCGATAAGGCGATTGATATTGGCGCGATTGTGGCGCGCGTGCAACTCGATCGAATTCGCAAGCTGGTCGATCAGGGAGTAGCCGAAGGCGCAACGTGCTGGCAGCCGCAGGTCACATTGCCAGCGCGCGGTTTCTACTATCCACCGACGCTCTTGAGCAACGTGCACCCGACTTCGATTGTGGCGCAGCAGGAAATTTTCGGCCCCGTGCTGGCGGCGATGACGTTCCGCACGCCAACCGAGGCAGTGGAGCTGGCGAACAACACCGCGTATGGGCTCGCGGCGTGCGTTTGGAGCGAGAGCATCAACGTGGCGCTGCACATGGCCTCGCAATTGAAGGCGGGCGTTGTGTGGGTGAACTGCACGAACATGTTCGACGCCGCTTGCGGATTTGGCGGCTATCGCGAGAGCGGTTACGGGCGCGAAGGCGGGCGCGAAGGGCTGCTTGAATATCTGGAGCCTGCCTGGTTTAAGAATGCCCCGGCGCTCAAAGAGTTCTCAGCTGTCAGTTCTCCGTCCTCAGAAAAACCGGCGAGCGCTGATTCGAAGAACAAGGCCTCCGACAATTTTCCGTCTCCCGTGGTTGATCGAACCGTGAAGCTTTACATCGGCGGCAAGCAGACGCGGCCAGATTCGGGCTACAGCATGGAAGTGCGAGCGGCGGACGGACGGTTGCTGGGCGAGGTTCCTCTCGGAAACAGAAAAGATATCCGCAACGCGGTTGAAGCAGCGCGCAAGGCCTCGGCATGGGCGAAGGCTACGGCGCATACTCGCGCGCAGGTGCTTTATTACTGCGCGGAAAACCTGTCGCAGCGGCGAGAAGAGGTCACCTGGCACCTCGCTGAGGTGGTTGGCGAGAAGAATGCGGCGGCGGAAGTCGAGCTTGGGGTCCAACGCATTTTTTCTTATGCGGCGTGGACGGACAAGTTTGATGGCGCGGTGCACAGTCCTCCATTTCGCAACATCGCGATCGCGATGAACGAGGCGATCGGAACGGTCGGCGTGATTTGCCCGCGCGCGGCGCCTCTGCTCGGATTTATTTCCGTCGTTATGCCGGCGCTCGCAATGGGGAATACGGTGATTGCCGTGCCCTCCGAGACCTATCCTCTTATTGCCGGCGATTTGTATCAGGTGTTCGATACCAGCGATCTGCCGGGCGGCGCGGTGAACATTGTCACTGGATACGTCTCTCAGCTGTTGAAGACGCTGGCCGAGCACGACGATGTGGACGCGATTTGGAGCTTCGCCGACGAAGCAAGCGCGACCGCGGCTAAGGCGATGTCGGTCGGCAACCTGAAGCAGGTATTCACCAATGAAGGCCGCGCGATCGATTGGTTCGATTCCAGAGTGGCCGAGGGGCGCTGGTTCCTGGAGCATGCCGTGCAGGTGAAGAACATCTGGGTGCCCTACGGCGAGTAATGCCGCAACCTCATGCTTAGAATATTTAGCCGTAGAGGCGGGGCCTGCTTCGTCTCATTTCGCCGCATGAGACACGGCAGGCCGCGTTTCTACCCATCGTTTTTCTAATTCTCCGATGAAAGCTACACCTACTCCGCGCGTCAAAATTTGCTGCATTGCCAGCATTGAAGAAGCCGCGATGGCCGTCGAGGCCGGCGCGTCGGCTGTGGGGCTGGTTTCGCAAATGCCGAGTGGCCCTGGTGTCATCACCGACGAACTGATCGCCGAGATTGCTGCAACTGTTCCTCCAACCGTCGGAACCTTTCTACTTACCTCGCGCCAGAGTGTGGACGAGATCATCGCGCAGCAGCGCTTCTGCCGGACTAACACAATTCAGATTTGCGACCACCTTACCCGGGGCACGCATCGGCAATTAAAAGAAGCGCTGCCGGGGATTTCGATTGTCCAGGTCATTCATGTTACTGGGCCGGAGTCGGTGGATGAGGCCGCGTCAGTGGCGGTGCATGTCGACGCAATTCTGCTCGACTCCGGCAATCAGAAACTGGCCGTCAAGGAGCTTGGCGGGACGGGTCGCACGCATGATTGGCGTTTGAGCTGCAAGATTCGCGAGCGCGTGAGCGTCCCGCTATTCTTGGCGGGTGGACTTACGCCCGAAAATGTGGCGACGGCAATTCGCGAAGTTGGTCCGTTCGGCGTGGATGTATGCTCGGGAGTTCGGACGGACGGGAGCTTGGATGCGGGGAAACTGGAGCAGTTCGTGAGGGCGACGCGGAGTGCGAGTTGGTAAGTGTTGATCCAGGTTTGCGGACCACTCACGGCAAGCGACGAATGCGCCAGATGATCACTGTGTCCGACGCGTGGTTGACAGCTTCGTTGCCGCTGAATAGACTCGCCCTTCCTGATCCAGCGTTTCTTTGCGAGATTGCACGCAAGAAACGACAAACAATCATGGCCAAGCGTCCTCGAATTGCGGTTGTCGGTAGCGCCAATGTCGATCTCACCACGTTTTCGGACCGGTTTCCGAAGCCCGGGGAGACGATTTTTGGCGACAAGTTTGACCTGGGTTTTGGCGGGAAAGGCGCGAATCAGGCGGTGGCGGCCCGACTCTGCGGAGCGGAAGTGTTCATGGTGGCGCGCGTCGGGGACGACTTGTTTGGTCCGGCGGCGATCAAGAATTTTGAGAAGCTGGGAATCGATGCTACGCATGTGCGGGTGGTTCCGGGCGTTTCCAGCGGAGTAGCGCCGATTTTTGTCGAATCGTCGGGGCAGAACCGGATCATCGTGGTGAAAGGCGCGAACGACGCGTTGAAGCCGGCGGACGTGGACGCGGCTGCCGATGTGCTGAAGAGTGCGGACTGCATCGTGCTCCAGTTTGAGATTCCGCTGGCGACCGTGTATTACACGATCCAGTTCGCGCGCAAGAATGGAATTCGCTGCATCCTGAATCCCGCGCCCGCGCAGCCGATCGATGTCAAGGCGATCGCGGAACTGGATTATTTTGTGCCCAACGAGAGCGAAGCGGAGGCGATTTCCGGATTGCCGGTTCGTAATGTGGACGGCGCGAAACGCTGCGCGGAGAAATTACTGGCCGGCGGCATTCGGCGGGTACTGATTACGCTCGGTGCGAATGGCGCGTTGCTCGCCGCCCAAGAAGGCATGGAGCACATGCCCGCCTATTTTATGAAGAGCGTGGACAGCACCGGCGCGGGCGACGCGTTCATTGGAAGTTTTGCGACGTTTCTGGGCGAGGGGCTGGCTGAGCGCGAGGCGGTCATGCGCGCCAATCTTTATGCGGGGCTTTCGACCACGGGCGTTGGGACCCAGAAATCGTTTTATGACCGGACGCGCTTTGAGGGCGAGTGGGCTTCGATCACGAAGGCGTAGCGCGCGGGCGCGGATTCGAAAGGCAACTTCTGTTCCCACGGATGAACACGGATTCGCGTGGATTGTTTCTTTGTCGTTTTTCGGATTTCTACGCCCTCTCCATCAGCAGAACTTTTTCTGCGTCGTCGATTTCAGTCAGCTTTACTTCGATCACTTCGTTGTCGGTGGTCTGCACGACGCGGCCGATGAAGGTGGCTTCGACCGGGATTTCGCGGTGCCCGCGATCGATCAGCACGAGAAGCTGCACGGCGCTGGGACGTCCGTGAGAGAACAATGCGTCGAGCGCGGCGCGCGTGGTGCGGCCGGTATATAGGACGTCATCAACAAGCACGATCTTCTTGCCTTCGATGGGGAAGCCAATAGCGTGCTGCTGCACCACCGGCTTCGGGCCGAGCGTGGAGAGGTCGTCGCGGTAGAACGTGATGTCCAGCGTGCCGACAGGAACAGATTGTTTCTCGACCTTCTGAATCATTTTGCCGAGACGCTCGGCGATAGGCACGCCGCGGCGGCGAATGCCAACCAGGCCCAGGCCGTCGACTCCGCTGTTTTTCTCGAGAATTTCATGGGCGAGCCGCACCAGCGTGCGCTCGATTTCGGATGCGGACATAAGTTGCGCTTTCTGATGCAGCGCGGCGGTCTTGCGGAGGGCGTGCTTTTTGATAGTCATGAATTAGGCTTCCAGCTACGACCTACTACCTTCTTGCGAAAAGAATCAAAGACGGCCTATCGCTTTGTGCCCGGCATTTGAATGTAGTGGAGTTTTGACGGCGCGGTCAAGGACAGAAACTGCTCGCGCGACGGGATGCAAGGAGGGCAGATTGGGGGCTACGATGCCTCTCAAGAAGATCATTGCAAAGGCGACGCGGGAGCACTAGAGTACGACAAAGGCAACTCTGTTTGAGTAAGTTAGTAATCCCGATCGTTAGAGGAAGGATTCGGCTTGAAGATCTCGCAAAAAGGGCTGTATGCGCTCGAAGCGATCATGACGCTCGGCCACCGCTATGGGACAGGGACGGTCAAGATTCGCGACATTGCAATGGAGAACGACCTGCCCGAAAAATTTCTCGAGTTGATTCTTTTGGAGATGAAAAACGCGCGCATTGTGGAAAGCGTGCGCGGCGGCAAAGGGCGGGTACCAGCTGCGGCGGCCGCCCTCGGAAATTCATCTGAGCGAGATCATCCGGCTGGTGGACGGGCCGCTTGCGCCTTTCGGCGACGCGGACCAGTTACGCAGCTTGATTGTGTCGGATGCCGATCACCGGGCGTTGTATGAAGTGTTTCTGAAAGTGCGCGATTCTGCCGCCAAGATTCTGGAGAGCACTTCGGTGGCTGACCTTATTCGGAGTGCCAATAAACCGGCACGTTCGAAGAAGAAGAAAGAGGGAGCCCTCTTGTCGATCATGGGCAAGAGCGACAAGGGCGCCTCGACGGGCTCCAAGGCAAAGTAAACCGCCCGTGCATCGCACTTCGCTGCTAAGACCGTTATTTCTACCCTCTGAAATTATCCGCGCACCGCGCTCGTCGGTTACCATTCTCTGCTTACGCTTTTCCTATAACAATGACGATTCAAGAGAACGTCCCGCTCGCGCCGCTGACGACCTTGCAGGTCGGGGGCGCGGCGCGCTACTTCGCGGAAGCTCGTCGAGATGATGAAGTGCGTGAGGCCGTGGACTTTGCAAAGACGCGCGGCCTGCCGCTTTTTGTGCTCGGCGGAGGCAGCAACCTGTTGGTCGCCGATTCAGGCTGGCCGGGAATGGTGTTGAAGATTGCCATCGGGGGGATAGTTAGTCCGAAGCTGCAAAACGCAGCCAGCAGCGCGGTTCTATTTACGGTGGGCGCGGGCGTCAATTGGGATGAGTTCGTGGACTTTTCCGTCTCGCAAAATTGTGCGGGCATTGAGTGCCTGAGCGGGATTCCGGGCAGCGTGGGCGGCACGCCGGTGCAGAACGTCGGCGCCTATGGCCAGGAGGTTGCCGAGGCGATCGAGTCGGTGCGGGCTTTGGATATAAGGGCGGATACTAAAGAAGACCGCATTGTCACGTTGCCGAAGCCAGCCTGCGGATTTCGCTATCGCTCCAGTATCTTCAATCGTGAGGCGGGCGCAGAGGCTGGGGGAGAGCGCGGCCGGTACGTTATTTTGCAGGTGAATTACCGGTTAAAGCGCGGCGGCGCTCCGAGCATAAAGTATGCCGATTTGCAGAAGCATTTTGCCGACGCGAAGACGGCGCCTTCTTTACTCGCCGTGCGCGATGCGGTGCGGCAGATTCGGCGCAGCAAGGGCATGCTGATTGTGCCAGGAGACGAGGACGCTTGCAGTGCGGGATCGTTTTTCAAGAATTCCGTGCTGAGCAAGGATCAGTTTCAGGATTTGGGCGCGCGGGCGCAATCGCAGGGGCTTGAAATTCCACACTATCCGGCCCTCGATGCGCAGCGCAAAGTTTCGGCCGCGTGGCTGGTCGAGCATTCGGGATTCGCAAAAGGATTTCGGCTGGGCCGGGCCGGCATTTCTTCGAAGCATGCGCTTGCGTTGATCAATCCGGGAGAGGCTAAAGCCAGCGACATCGTCGAACTGATGAACGCGATTCAGCAAGGCGTCGAACGACGCCTGGGGAATTCGGCTCGAGCCAGAGCCGGTGCTGATTGGGTTCTGAAGCCGGCCTTCCGTTGTGGATGAAAAACGGGGCGGCTCAACCTGAAGCGTCGCCTTCTCCCGATTGGGCCCAGAAGTGCTCCGCTACGCCAGGATCCGCCCATTTGAACTATCGGCACTACATCCCTTAGAGTTTATAGCTGCGGAAATGACGGACGTTGGTCGGGGTAGTCGGAGAATTGGGCTCGCCTTAGTTTGCGGCGGGAATGTGGCGGCGGGACGCCGGCGCTACGATTCGAGGGCGTCAGTCGCTGCCTGAACGGCTTACCCATCGGCCAAGGTTCTTGCCTTCCGAAAGATTTCTATAAACATTGCCCGCGTCAGCTTGCCGGTTTGCGTGTTCTGGTTTGACGGATGGTAAGAAGCCAGCAGCGTTTTGCCGTTCGGCATCGCGTAGCTGGCGCCGTGCGCGAAGGCGTAGGGCGCTCTGCTTGCGATCAGACCACGGCGTTTCAAATATCCCAGATAAGTATCGAAGCCAATCTTGCCGAGCGCCACGATCACGCGCAGTTTCTTCAATCCTTCCAGTTCTCGATCCAAATACGGCGCGCAGTTGGCTAGCTCTTGCGGCAGCGGCTTGTTGTCGGGCGGAGCGCAGCGGGCCGCGGCCGTGATGTAAAGATTAGTTAGAACGAGCCCGTCGTCGCGGTCCGTGGCAGTTGGTTGGTTAGCGAATCCGGTTTCGTGCAGGACCGGGTACATGAACTTGCCAGAGGCGTCTCCGGTAAATGGACGGCCGGTGCGATTCGAGCCATGTGCACCGGGAGCGAGGCCGAGGATCAACACGGCGGCATTGGGATCGCCGAATCCGGGGACGGGTTTTCCCCAGTATTCACAGTCGCGATAGGCGCGGCGCTTGTCGCGGGCGATCTGCTCGCGATAGACCACCAGCCGTGGACAGCGGGTGCACGCGACGACTTCACCGTTCAGAACCTTCAGCCAAGTGGGAAGAGGCATTTTGTAATTTTGTAATCGGGTAATTGGATAATTTGAAATCTAGCCCATTTTGAAATTACCAAATTACCCGATGACTCAATTACAAAATCTGCAATTATGTGCACATGCCCGCGGGCGAGGGCTCCCGCGCCACACAAGTCGTTACTTTGGTGGGTGAGAAACATGGTCCGTCCGTTTGACGTTGCTCTCTCAGTGTCTTTAAACTCATGTTTGCGGCACATTATGTACCAGGCTTTCGAGCGAAGCCATTCCCTCCCGGCTCCGCTACGCGACCATGCCGCTGCGGACGCCTTGAAAGGTAAACTGTGAGCCCCACAGACACAAGAGAGACGACAAAAGAGAGCACGAAACGCGAGATCGAGGTCGAGATACCGGCGGCGGAAGTTGGCCGCGAGACCGAGACCCTGATTCAGAAATATCAGAAAGTCGCGCGCATTGCTGGCTTCCGGCGCGGCCATGTTCCGGCGTCGATTATTCGCCAGCGCTTTTCCGAAGAGATCAAGACCGACGTCGTCGAAGCCCTCATCCCTCGCTACTTCCGCCAGGAGGCGGAGCGCCTCGGCATCCATCCCGTATCGCAGCCCCGCGTTACCGACCTGCACGTGCACGAGGGCGAGCCGCTGCGCTTCAAGGCGGCGTTTGAGGTGCTGCCGGAAATCAAGCTCGAAGGCTACAAAGAACTCCGCGCCGATAAACCCGAAATCGCGGTTTCGGAAGCCGATGTCGAGCAGGCGCTCACCGATCTGCGCGAGCAACATGCGAAGTTCGATCCGATTGAAGGCCGCGCGCTCGCCGATGGAGATTTCGCCCAGGCATCGCTCGATGGCAACCCGAAAGACGGCGATGGCCAGCCCGTTCACATGGACGAAGTGCTGGTCGAAATCGCCGGCAAAAATACGATGCCCGAGTTCACCGAACACCTGCGCGGAGCGAACGCCGGCGACGAGCGCACTTTCGACGTGAACTATCCCGAAGATGCCCAGGACAAGCGCCTGGCAGGGAAGACTTTCACCTACACCGTTAAAATCAGTGCCATCAAGCAGAAGAACTTGCCTGAGCTGAACGAGGAGTTTGCCAAGCAGTTCGGCGAGCTTACGACCGTGGACGAACTGCGGCAACGCATTCGCCTGCAGATGGAATCCGAACGCAAGCATGAGGCCGAGCACAAAGCCAAAGACAAGCTGGTTGAGGAATTGATTCAGCGCAACGAGTTCGAGGTGCCCGAGTCGCTAATCGAGCAGCAGATCGACATCCGCCTCGAACGCGGTCTGCGCGCGCTGGCGGCGCAAGGGTTGAGCGCCGAGCACATGAAGAAAATGGATTTGCCGCGGCTGCGCGCCGGTCAGCGCGACCAGGCGATTCACGATGTGAAGGCGGCCTTGCTCCTCGAAAAAGTGGCGGAAGCGGAAAATGTGCAGGTCAGCGACGACGAGATGAACGCGGAAGTCGATTCGCTGGCCAAACAAACAAAACAGACAACGGAAGCGATTCGCACACGTTTGACACGAGATGGAGGCCTCGATAGGATACGGACCAGAATCCGCAACGAGAAGACCCTCGAATTTCTGTATCACCAGTCCGCATGACGGCCCGCGGACCATTTCGATCCTCCCCCGATTGCGTTTAGGTAGTCAGGGCAGGAGTGTGGAGTGAACTTGAACGATCCAAAAATGATGCTGGTTCCGATGGTGATCGAACAGACTGGGCGCGGAGAGCGCGCTTATGATATTTACTCCCGGTTGCTGCGCGACAACATCATCTTTATAGGCACGCCGATCGACGACAATATCGCCAACCTGGTGATCGCCCAAATGCTGTTCCTGGCGCAGGAAGACCCCGAGAAGGACATCCAGCTTTATATCAACTCCCCGGGCGGCTCGATTACGGCGGGCATGGCAATCTACGACACGATGCAATACGTGAAGAACGATGTGACGACGATCTGCATCGGTCAAGCGGCCTCGATGGCGGCGCTGCTACTTTCGGCCGGGCAGGCCAAGAAACGATTGGGATTGCCCAATTCGCGCATCCTGATCCATCAGCCGTCCATGGGCGGGCTAAGCGGGCAGGCCACGGACATCGACATTCATGCCCGTGAAATCCTGCGGATGCGGGAGATTACCAACCAATTGCTCTCCAAGCACACCGGCCAGAAGCTCGATAAAGTCGAAAAAGATGTGGAGCGCGACTTCATCATGAACGCGCAGCAGGCTAAGGAGTATGGAATCATCGACGATATCATCTATACGACGAGATAGCGGGTATGATCGGTTTTCGCGCCGGTCGAAGCCCGAGGATTTCGGGGAACGAGCGCCCACCGTGACGTCTAAAAGAGTGGGTCCGGAAAATATGCAGTTGGCGGGTAGGTAGAAAAGGAATGGCCTCGTGAAAACTAGATCGGGCTCGGATGAGATGCTGCGCTGCTCGTTCTGCCATAAATCGCAGGACGCGGTCGCCAAACTGATCTCATCTCCAAGTGACTATCCCCGCGCATATATCTGCGACGAATGCGTCGCCGTCTGCAACTCGATTCTGGAGGACGATCGCACTGCGACTCCGGCCTCGGCGGTTCCAAACCAGTTGCCGAAGCCGCAGGACGTGAAGACCTTCCTCGACGAGTACGTCATCGGGCAGGAGCAGACGAAGAAGAAGCTGGCCGTCGCCGTCTACAACCACTACAAGCGCATCTACATGAACCGTCAGAAGCCGAGCGACGGCGTCGAACTGACGAAGTCGAACATCCTGCTGATCGGGCCGACTGGCACCGGTAAGACGCTGCTGGCGCAAACGCTGGCCCGCATGCTGGATGTGCCGTTCGCCATCGTCGACGCGACCACGCTGACCGAAGCCGGCTACGTAGGCGAGGACGTTGAGAACATTATCCTCAAGCTCCTCCAGGCCGCCGAAGGCGACGTGAGTCGAACCCAGACCGGCATCATCTATATAGATGAGATCGATAAGATCGGCCGCAAGGACGAGAATCCTTCGATCACGCGCGACGTCTCCGGCGAGGGCGTGCAGCAGGCGCTGCTGAAGATTCTCGAAGGCACGATTGCCAACGTGCCGCCGCAGGGCGGACGCAAGCACCCGCACCAGGAATTTACGCCCGTCGATACCACGAACATTCTGTTCATTTGCGGCGGTGCTTTTGTTGGCCTGGAAAAGATCATTGCGCGGCGCGTCGGCAAGAAGGCGCTCGGCTTCCGCACCGGATGCGAGACCGAGGAGGAGCAGGGCGGCGTATCGGCCAAGCGCAACTTTGAACTGGTCTCCGAGGCGCAGCCCGAGGACCTGATCAAGTTTGGGCTGATTCCGGAATTTGTCGGCCGGTTGCCGGTCATGGGTGTGCTGCAGAATCTCGACGAGAACGCACTGGTCGAGATTCTGACGCGACCCAAGAACGCTATCGTCAAGCAGTATCAGCGTCTGTTTGAATTCGAAAACGTTCGCCTCAAGTTCAGCGACGACGCCAACCGCGCGATCGCGCGCCAGGCGATGGTTCGCAAGGTGGGTGCGCGCGGCTTGCGCATGATTCTCGAAGAACTCATGCTGGAACTGATGTATAGTCTGCCCAGCCAGAAGAAGGTCAAGGAATTTGAAGTGACGCGCGAGATGGTGGAGAAGAGAAACGTTTCGCTGGCGATGATCGAAAAGGCGGCAAGCTGAGACGGGAAGGGCACGAGTTCCATGGTCGTGCCGCAAACGTTTCAAGAGCGTATCGCGCTTCAGCGCCTGAGGTGAGTTCTTAGGGCGTAAACTGAGATGGGAGACCAGAGTTTGTCGAACCCCAGGGAAAAATTCGAGAGCAAGAAACTGCCGATGATGCCCATTCGGGACGTCGTCATCTTTCCTTACATGATGACGCCGTTCGTGGTGGGCCGCGAATCCAGTGTGCACGCTCTTGAAGAGGCTCTGGCCGGCGACAAGAAGATTTTTCTCGCCACCCAGCACGACGCCTCGATCGACGAACCCAAGCCCAACGACATTTTCCAGGTCGGAACCATCGTCAACATCGTGCAGAGCCTCAAGCTGCCCGACGGAAACATTAAAGTCCTGGTTGAAGGCATCGAGCGCGGCAAGGTTCTCCAGGTCACCGAAACCGAAGGCTTCCTGCAAGCCACCGTCCGCGTCGCCCGCTACGCCACCGAGACCACCCCGCAAATCGAAGCCGGCATGCAGCGTGTCACGGCTCTGTTTGAGCAATACGTGAAGCTTTGCCAGTCGCTGAATTACGAGACCATGATCGCGGCCGTGCGCATGGAAGATCCGGCCAAGCTGACCGACACCATCGCCGCCAACCTCCAGCTCTCGATCGAAGAAAAGCAAAACCTGCTCGAGATTTTCGACCCGGCCGAGCGCCTCAGCCGAATCGGCGATGTGCTCGACGTGGAAATCGAAAAGCTCAATATGGATCGCACCATCCAGTCGCGCGTCAAGCGGCAGATGGAAAAGGCCCAGAAAGAGTATTACCTAAACGAAAAGATCAAAGCGATCCAGAAGGAGCTGGGCCGCGGCGAAAAGAGCGAATTCGACGAACTGAAGAAGAAAGTCGACGCCGCCGGCATGCCGAAAGAAGTCCGCGACAAGGCCATCCAGGAACTCAAGAAACTGGAAGCCATGCCGCCCATGTCCGCCGAGTCCACCGTCTCGCGCAACTATCTCGACTGGCTGCTGGCCGTGCCGTGGAAGAAGCGCTCGAAAGAAATCCGCAACATCACGCGCGCCGAGAAGACTCTGAACGAAGATCATTATGGTCTCGAGAAAATCAAGGAGCGCATCCTCGAATTTCTCGCCGTCCGCCAGCTCGTCAAAAATCCCAAAGGCTCGATCCTCTGTTTCGTCGGACCTCCGGGCGTCGGCAAAACTTCGCTCGGCATGTCGATCGCGAAAGCCACCGGCCGCAAGTTCGTCCGCATGTCGCTCGGCGGCGTGCGCGACGAAGCCGAAATCCGCGGCCATCGCCGCACCTACATCGGCGCCCTGCCCGGCCAGATCATCCAGATGATGAAAAAGGCTGGCACAAAGAATCCGGTCTTCATGCTCGACGAAGTCGACAAGATGTCGATGGACTTCCGCGGCGACCCATCCGCCGCGCTGCTCGAAGTGCTCGACCCCGAGCAGAACTTCATGTTCGTCGATCACTATCTCGACGTCGAATACGATCTCTCACAGGTCTTCTTCGTGGCCACCGCGAACGTGATGCACACCATCCCGCCGGCGCTGCAGGACCGCATGGAAGTGCTGCGCCTGCACGGCTACACCGAGCCCGAGAAGGTCGAAATCGCGAAACAGTTTCTGGTAAAAAAGCAACTGCTCCAGGCCGGGCTGACCGACAAGAACGTCACATTCTCCGACGACGCGATCCGGAAGATCATTCGCGGCTACACGCGCGAAGCCGGGGTGCGCAATCTGGAGCGCGAAATCGGCAACATCTGCCGCAAGGTCGCGCGCAAGGTCGTGAAGGAAGGCGCCGAGCTACTCGATTGCGCTCGGAACTGAGAAGGTCGACGAATTTCTCGGCGTGCTCAAATTCCGCGACACGCTCGCGCACGAAAAGAGCGAAGTCGGCCTGGTCACCGGGCTGGCCTGGACCGAAGTTGGTGGCTCCATCCTTAGCACGGAAGCCACCGTGGTCGACGGCAAGGGCAAGCTCACGCTGACCGGCAAGCTGGGCGACGTGATGCAGGAATCGGCGCAAGCCGCCATGTCTTACGTCCGCTCGCGTTCCGCCCGCCTCGGCCTGCAGCGCGATTTCTATCGCCACCTCGACATTCACGTGCACGTGCCCGAGGGCGCAATTCCGAAAGATGGCCCGTCCGCCGGGATCACGATTGCGACCGCGCTTTCGAGCGCGTTGAGCCGCATTCCAGTTCGCCGCGATATAGCCATGACCGGAGAAATCACGCTGCGCGGCAAAGTTCTGCCGATCGGCGGCCTGAAAGAAAAGCTTCTGGCCGCGCACCGCGCCGGGCTCTTCGAAGTCATTCTTCCAAAGGACAACGAAAAAGATCTGCCGGAAGTGCCCGAGAATCTGCGCACCGCCATGAAGCTGCACTTCGTCGACAACATGGATCAGGTGCTCTCCATCGCCCTCGAAGGCCCGCTGCCGCAAATGACGGTCGAGTCCGACAGCATGCCGGCCATCGCCCCGCCAACCTCGCCCGCCAGCGATATCCCGACCGCGCGGCAATAACCCTGTGGGGCGAACACTTCTTCCCGCCTCGGCGCTAAAATAATCTCGATATGTCCCGGCCCCGCCTAAGTCTCGGCCTGCAAGGCTCCGCCGCTTTAGTCGCTGCTGTCGCCGTCGTCTCCCTCCTCCTCATCACTCTGCCCGCATACCGTCTCTTCTTCCTCATCAGCGTCCTCATCGGACTCGTCATCGCCGGCGGCCTCGCTCTCTGGCACCGCCTGCATCCAATCAAAGACGTCGAAGTCGAAAATAAACGCCCGCTCGGCCTGTAGCCAGCCTCCTCGACATCCGCGCCACAAATCGCAGCGCGCCAATTTCTTCTCCCAAACTCTTGCCAATTGCCATCCAAACACTGACACTGTCCCCATGCGGATTTTGTCGCGATACATGTTGTCGGCCAGCGATGTCACGCACTTTCCGCGTCCCAGTCTGCCCGAGATCGCCTTCCTTGGGCGTTCGAACGTCGGCAAGTCGAGCGTCATCAATACGCTGGTCGGTAAAAAGCTCGCCCGCACCAGTTCGACTCCGGGCCGCACGCGCAGCATCAACTTTCTTTGAGATTCGCCGTGCTGGCCAGCCCAAACCCGAACTGCTGTTTACCGATCTGCCCGGCTACGGCTACGCGAAAATCTCCCGTGACATTTCCCAGGAGTGGGCAAGCTTCGTCGATCCCTATCTGCTTGATCGCCCCACCCTTGCCCTGTGCCTGGCGCTGATCGACGCGAACATTCCCGCCCAGGACAGCGACCGGGAACTTCTCGAATTTCTGACGACTCGCGGCCGCCCTCATGTAGTCGTTGCCACTAAGTGCGATCGCATGTCGGGCAACGAACTGTCGCGGGCGATGCGGCAGTTCGGTCAGGATTACCCCGAGGTTACCGTACTCCCGTTCTCCGCCAAAACAGGCGTCGGCAGAGTCGAGCTTTGGGATCGCATTCGCGCCGCGGCAGAAAAATTCTCCGCCCTTCTAAACCGCTCTAAAGTTTTTCTGCGTTCCTCCGATACCTCATTGAGAGTGCTATGCCGGCCGGAGGCGCCATGGATCCAAACATTCAGGCTGAACAATCGGGCTTGCCCGGAGACAGCAGGCGAGAGGGAGATGACGGAACCGCGTATCTGCGGCGGCTGAAAACGCACGATGCAGCCCCGGGCAACATTCCAGGCAGCGCGCCAGAAGCCGCACCCGTTCCGTCGGCCCACGAGCGGAGGATTGGCCCCCGCTATCAGTGCACAGGCAGCGCTGAGCTTCGGGCCGGCAGTGCACGCCTGTGGGGGACGCTCCGGGACATCAGCCTGCATGGATGCTACGTGGAAATGGCCACCACATTTCCGGTCGGGACCGAGGTGAATCTTGCACTCCAGGCAGCCGGCGTGTGGGTGAGAACCGGGGCCACGATCCGCGCCACGTATCCTTCCCTGGGAATGGGAATGTCCTTTACCGAATTGGCCGCGACGCAGAAATCGCACCTCAAGGAGATACTGGCAGCCGTGGCTGAAAAGAGAGCAATCCTCGCGCCCCAATGGCGTTACCAGCTGAAACAGATTGTTTAAGCGCGCCCGGCATTGTTTCCATCGTGCGCAACGACCTCTTACAGGTTCGCCAAATGGGCCAGCCAACTCTGATAACCCGCCTGGCTGTGGGAGTTGGCGGCCTGTTTGGCGATGTCTCGAACCGATTTTTCCCGCCCTGATTCTTCGCCCCTCGACTGTCCTTCCCGCATCTTCGTCCGAAAGTTACTCTGGTGATCGGATCCGCGCGCCGGCGCAAGCTGCGTCGCGTTATCATAAAAGTCTATGGCCAAATATCTGGTGACCGGTGCTGCCGGTTTTATCGGGTCATCGCTTGGTGCGCGCGCTGCTCGAACGCGGAGATGATGTTCGCGGCGTGGACAACTTTGCCACCGGCCGGCCCGAGAACCTGACCGAAGTCCTCAATCGGATGGACTTCCGCGAGGCCGATATCCTCGATCTCGAAGCGATGCGCAGCGCCTGCGAAGGCGTCGACTACGTGCTGCACCAGGCGGCGATCCCGTCGGTGCCGAAGTCGGTGTCGATCCGCTCTGGCAGCAACCGCGCCAACGTCGACGGAACGGTCAACGTCCTGGTAGCGGCGCGCGATGCGAAAGTAAAGCGCAGTGATCTACGCCGCTTCGTCCTCGGCCTACGGTGACACACCGACCCTGCCGAAATACGAGGCTATGACGCCGAGTCCAATTTCGCCCTATGCGGTAGCGAAACTGGCGAGCGAGTTGTACATGATTTCGTTCTTCCGCTGCTACGGGCTCGAAACCGTCTGCCTGCGCTACTTCAACATCTTCGGGCCTCGGCAGGATCCGTCGTCGCCATACTCCGGCGTGCTGGCCAAGTTCAGCCAGCAGATGCTGCGCGGCGAGCAGCCCACGATTTTCGGCGACGGCGAAACCAGCCGCGACTTCACCTACATCGACAATGCCGTCTCCGCGAACCTGCTGGCCTGCTCCGCGCCGGCCGCCGAATGCGCCGGACGCGTCTTCAACTGCGCCACCGGCCGCCGCATCACGCTGAACGAAACCTTCGAAGCGATGAAGAAGCTGACCGGCTACACGGGAACGGTCAAGTACGCTCCCGGAGCGCAGCGGAGACATCAAGCACTCGCTCGCCGACATCACGCTGGCGCAGAAGCATCTGGGATATAAGGTGCTGGTGAATTTTGAGGATGGTCTGAACCGCACAGTGGAGTGGTACAAGAGCCAGGCCACAGCCGTGGGAGCCGCCGTAAGTTTGATGTGGTGCCGTGGGAGAACGGCTTGCGCTCATCCTGCGCAACTGTTCAGAAAATCCTACGATGCGGGTCGCTGCTCTCGGCAGCGCGAGCTCCGGTTTATTCTTATCCGCCCAGTCGATCAGTTCGTTCAGATCGTACCGGAACGGCCCATACGAGCAGAACCGTTTTTCATCGAACAATCTCTTGACGCCACAGCCCAGGCACACCTGGTAAGAGTGCCCCTGCGAGCGCACCGGCCAGCTCATGCGGCGATGCCAGCATCCGCGAAGGGCCAGCAGAAGCACTCCAGCCACTCCGCTAGTCGGCATCACTCCAATGGCCAACAACCAGCTCGATTTTCGGCCCTTTTCAGGGAGTTTTTCTGGACTTTCCTGCTTTGCATTCCGTTCCGCCGACGCCGTTTTTGCCGAATCCGCCATCTGCATCCCTTGCTTCGGTTTTCAACACCTAACTTCCAGAGTAGGCCGAATTGCTCCCCTGAGCAAACTCTGGAGGGTCGTAGCGCCTCTCATGGGTCGCGCCCCGTTATGGCACTGGTTCCAGCCAGAGTCGCCAACCGGACGTGTACCAAAGGACATTGCGACGCAGCCCTAAAGACTATTACGCTGGATGGGTACGGGCTTTATCCCGTTTCCGAATGAGGGCCGATTGCGGAGTTCGGAGCCATTGCGGCTGTGCCCAAAGTTGTGGAATCAAGACCGGTAACGAACTCCGCCGCGGCGCGCGAATACGATAAACTCTAGCTCTTTTTGCGCTTCTAAATCGCCGCGTTCATGAAGCGGCAGAGCCTAACCAACACCGTGAGTGCCACTTCAATCCGACTAGACCACGAAGAGCCGCCGGCCGATGCGAGCCTGCCGCTTGCCGAGGGGAACCGCGTCCTTGAGTCGATTGGCCGTCAAGAGGGGTTAAGCGCCCTGCTCGCCTTCTCCGGACTGCACGAGCAGATTCGACGCCGCCATCTCACCGCCGGCTCGCTCCCCGCTGGCGGACCTGTTTCAAACCGAGCGCTTCTTCCTCGACGAAGTGCTGCAACTGATCTGCGATCGCGCACTGTCCCTTACTCGCGCCGATGGCGTGATGGTCGCCATGCGCGAAGGATCGGACTTTGCATGTCACGCGGCAGCCGGTTCACTGCCGCTTCACCGCGATATTCGATCTGCACCGGGAATCGGAGTTTCTGCGCGAGTGCCTGGTATCGGGCAGAACTGTTCGCTGCGACGACGCGCAAACCGACCGCCGCCTCGATTCTGACCTCTCTCAAACGATCGGAGCGCGGGCGACGGTCCTCGTTCCCTTGCGTGGATATCGCCACCAGGTCGGGGTGCTCCAGGCTTTTTCAGCTTCCGCATGGTCTTTCACCGACGAGGACGTTCGCTGCCTCGAGCTGTTCGCCGAGCTGATTCTGGCCGCCCTTCGGCCCGAGGATCAGGATCGCCGGTTCCACTGGCTGGCGGACGTTGCCGACGAGGTCTTGCAGGCGGCGCCAGGCGATTGAATCAGAGATTGAACCGGCGCGCCGTGAGTCAGCGATCGAAACGGCGGTCATACCAACCGAGATCGCAGCCAAGTTTGAGGCGCCCGAGATTCTTGAGCGCGAGGCGGAAACGACCGAGCCTGTCGTCGTACGAAGAAACTCCCAACGAAACGTCGGCCGAAATCTCGGACTATTCTCGACGTCGCCCCGCGCCTCGGTCGCCGGAGTTTCGCCTTCATTCCTCCGGCGCGGAAGTGCACGGAAATATCCTCGCCGCGCACCCCGGACTGAGCGTCGTCATGGGACTGGTCGCGGTTGCCGCGTTATTTTCCGCGGGTGTCTGGTGGGGCATGCAGGTGCACGGAGATATCCTCCAATCCCCGCACGACAGCGCAAATGTCGGGAACGCAAATTCCCGAGCCGAAGGCGGAGGTGCAAAGAGCTACGTCCGCCGTTGTCGCCGCCATGCCGGCCACCACTCCATCAGCAAGCAGCGCATCCGACGCCTCAGACAATCTGATGGATCCGGCGAAGCCGCGCCCCAAGCCGAACTCAGCCCCGCGCCGGCAGGCAAGCTCGCCGCACTTCCGAAAATTACCGGTCGTGCGTCATTGGTCGTCATCCATGGGAAGCACCGTCGTCATCGACATGCAGGATCAGGTGCCCTACGAAGTGCATCGCCTGATGTCGCCGGAGCGAATCTACTTCGATCTGCACGACACAGCTCTCGTGCCCGAACTCGAGGGCAAGACCATGGACGTTGGCGATCCATCGCTGTCGCGAGTGAGGGTCGCGCAGCCGGTCGCAGGCGTCACCCGCATCGTGCTCGATACCAGAGACGGATCGAATTTTTCCGTAAGTCTGGAGTCGAATCCGTATCGCCTGGTGGTCGAACTGCGCGACCTGCCGAAATCGCTCTCCGCAAACAAGATTCGGTTGCCGCCTCGCCCCCGCAAAGTCGCTCTGCGGCGTCGCTTGCCGCGAGCCGTGAGACCTACTCCGATCAGGACCGGAAAGTTTCGCATCGTGCTCGACCCCGGACACGGCGGCTGGGACCTCGGCACCGTAGGACGCCAGGGACTGCTGGAAAAAGATCTGGTGCTCGACGTAACGCGGCGCCTCGGCAAACTGCTGCATGATCGCCTGGGCTCGGACGTGATGTTCACCCGGACCGGCGACGACTATCTCCCGCTCGATCAGCGCGCCGATTTCGCCAACCACCAGCAGGCCGACCTGTTCGTCTCGGTGCACGCCAACTACAGCAGTTCCGCGACCGCGCGCGGCGTCGAAACCTACTACACGAATTTATTTTCCGCTCCGGGCTCGAAGGAAGTTGAGAAGCAGGCGGATGGAACTTTCACGCAGCCGACGCCGGTCTCGTTGTCGGCGGGCGCGTTGCATGAAAAGATCGAAGAATCGCGCCGTCTCGCCGCCAGCGTCCAGCGTTCGCTCTACTCCACGCTGGCCACCAAGAGTCCTGACATTCGCGACCGCGGCATCAAAGACGCTGCCTTTGTCGTGCTGACCGGAACGACCATGCCGTCGATTCTCACTGAGATTTCGTTTGTCAGCAGCCCCACCGACGAGCACAACCTGCAAAGCGAAGCCTACCGCCAGCAAATCGCCGAAGCGCTCTACAAGGGAATTGCCCGCTACCAGGAATCGTCCCCGCGCGCCCGGGTAGCCGCAGTTGCAGTCGGTCGCCGCGCGGCGGTAGCGAACCGGATCTAGTTCGTTCCCACCCCTCCGTACTTCTCCAGCCACTTCAATTCCTCACGCACTTTAATCTTTCCGTGCCACGGATTCTTCTCCAGGTCATGCCCCTCGCCGGGAAAGATCAGCAGCTCGCTCGGCACCCCCAATTCGTGCAGCGCGCGATCCAGCAAATAGCTCTCCAGCGTCGGAACGCGAATATCGTCCGCGCCAGCGACCATGTGCGTGGGTGTACGCACTTTGTTGATCTGGAAAATTGCGGCCTCGCGGTTATAGTGTTCGCGCGCATCCCACGGCGTCCCGCCCAAAAACCATGCGTCGTCAATGGTCGAATCGTCATTCCCCCAGTCGGCGACATTCTCCACTCCGCCCGCGCCCGTAACCGCGGCCTTGAAGCGCGTGGTCTGCGTGATCAGCCAGTTCGTCATGTAGCCGCCATAACTGTAGCCGCCGACGGCCAGACGATTCGGATCGGCAATCCCGTCCTTCACCAGCGCATCGACGCCCGAGAGAATGTCTTTGCCCGGGAACTGAAAAAGCCTGAGGAGCGAAACGCTCAGAGCGAACTTATCGCCATAGCCCGTCGACCCACGATAGTTCGGCTCGAATACCAGCCAGCCCTGGGTCGCCGCCAGCCGGTCCCACATATACCAATCCGCTTCAAAATAACTGCCGAGGCCTCCTGCGGCCCACCGTGGATGAACACAAACGTCGGCAGATTCTTCGCCTCAAACTTTCCCGGCGGATACATCAGCATGCCTTCAATCGGTGTTCCGTCAGGAGAAGTCCAGCGATAGGGCTTTGCCTTGGGAAGTTCGCGTTCCGCAAAGAGCTTGTTGAACGCCGTGATCGGCCGCGCCCGCGCAAGCGCTGTCCGGGCCGTCGGCAAGGTAGACCTCGTTCGGCCGCTCGGTTGCCGAATGTATGAATGCAATGCGGTTGGAGTGCAGCGCCGAAGCTGGATCTGCGTATGTGCCCGCCCATTCCTCGCGCTTCACAATCGGTGCCGTGGGACTGGCTTGCGAATACAGTTGAATCTCCGTTCTCTGATGGCACGCGCACAGCACCGATCCATCAGGCAGCACAGCGTACTTGACGACCTCGCCCTGAAAATCCGCGAACCAGCGTTGTACCACGCCGCTATCGGCATCCACCCAATAGAGCCGAGGCTCCGCATCCTCGTATTTCTTCTCGACCGATCCCAGGTTGACCTGAAAGAAGAGATGCCGGCTGTCCGTCGCCCACTCCAGATTCAGTTCGACCGCCTCGTTGTGAGTCAGTCGCGTCGGGACGACTTCTCGCCGCGCCGCCTGTCAAATTAACCAGATAAATTTCCACTTCGTCAGCCGCTTCCTGCCGCTGCGAAACCGAGTTGCTCAGGAACGCGAGCCGATGGCCATCGGGAGAGATGCAGAGTTGATCGATGCGCAGCGCCGTGCGCGCGACCGCCGTCGCGCCGGGAGTGCTGCTAGAATCTTTCTCCGCATCCGGCACCTCGCGCGAACCGAGAGCCGCATGGCGCGCCAAAGCATCATCGAGGCCAATCCGGAAAATTACGTCGCCGCGCTCATCGCCGCGGTACCGGACCACATCCTTCCAATCTTTTTTATGATCGTCGGTCTGCTGCTTCGACCAGGGCTCGCGCGTCGCAAAGTAAATTGCCTTCGAGTCCGCGCCCCATCCAAACGCGTGAACCTCTTCGCTTCCTGACGTAACGGCAAACGCCTCGCCCCCACTCGGCGAGATAAGATAAATCTGCGCGTCTTTCTTTCCCCTTGTCATCATTGTTGTCTTCATCGTCTCCCGAACCGACGCCACGCTTGCCCCTTGCGCCTTTTCGTCTCCGAAAGAAACGCGATCCACCTCCCATCCGGCGACCATTGCGGCATCCTTGTCGCGCCCCGATTGCGTCAACTGGACGAGTGCTTCGGGATCGTCCGTTCCCGAACTCTCCGTTCCCGATCCGCCCGAGATTCGATACAGCCACAGCTCGTCGCGAAAAATCTGCTGCTCCCAATCGGCGCGTTCGGTTGCGATGAGAACTGAGTTCCCATCCGGCGAAAGTTTCACGTCCTTGATTTCGACCCAGTTAAAGAAATCATCCAGCGTCAGCTTCGGTTTCGTCTGGCTGTTCAGCGGCGCATAAATCGCAAAAACCAATATGAGAGATATGAGAAATTGACCTACTCGTAATCGAGCCATCTCCAGTGTCCCGTGTCCTTTCCGAATTGAAAAATTGTTTTGTTCCTCACGGCGCGATCGGCTCGGCATTGCGCAGCGCCTCATCGAGCGTCTGGTTGCTGCGCACCGGCCCGGTGACAACGCGCCAGCCGTCGTCGTAACTGCGAAACCCGACCGTCGATCGATACCGTACTCCGCTGTCGTAGAGCGCCGCGCCGACTTTATTGAGCGAGACCCATCGCCACGTAAACTCCACGTCGGCAAAACCTCCCGCCTTGCTGATGCCGGTGATGGCCACCAGTTCTCTGCGCGCAGCCTGAATCGCAATCGCTCCGTTGCCAGTCGAACCGCTGGCGATCAGCGGCCGAATTATATCGACTCCGAGCGGCGAGAGCACCACGTCCCAACAGGGAGGAGGCTCAATGCCGTCCGGGCACTTTTGCTCATTGCCGATAATCCATCCGCGGCGCTGCAAGACCATCGATTCCGGAGAAGAGAAGTCCTTGTTCGAGACAATCCCGGTCGTCAGCCAAAAGGTTTGCGGCGTCTTGAACGCATCCGAGGCGGAGATCAAATCGGCCGCCAGTCGTCGGGTGAGAAAGTCGCGCGGCGAGCAGGCCGGGAGCAGGCACAACAACACCGCAAACAGCGCTATTTTCCTAATCTCGCATGAAGTGGAGCAGCTCATTGGGCTCGGAGCTCGCAGCTTTTATCTCGTCAGGATTCTAACGAATTGCTGCTTGCGGCGGGGCAGAAAAGGAGATGCCGCAATCTGTCCATCAAATTTCTTCGACCAGCGCCCCGGAATTTGCGTATGGCAGGCAGGGCAGGCGCCTTCGGCAGTCAGTTTGTATTCTTCGATCCAATATCCAAAACGCCGAACCAGCGTCTCCCCGCAATTGTGGCAACGAGTGTTCTCAAACTCGCCGACCCGCCCCGGTAGATTTCCGCAATAGATGTAATGCAACCCCGCCTCGCGCCCAATCTCCGCAGCCCGCAGCAAATCCTCCGGACGTGTATCGTCCGGCGAAGTCATCTTGTAGTCCTGATGAAACGCGGTCACGTGCCACGGAATATCCACCGAAACGCTCGCCACAAATTCTGTCAGCCGCCGCAATTCGTCGTCGCCGTCGTTGAACCCCGGAATCAGCAGCGTGACCAGCTCCAGCCAAATCCCCATTCCATGCAGTGCGCGAATCGTGTCGAGGATCGGCTGGATGCGCCCGCCAAGCTCTCGATAGTGCCGGTCGTCGAAACTCTTCAGGTCCACTTTATATAGATCGATCCACGGCCGCAGATACTCCAGTACCTGCGGAGTCCCATTGCCATTCGAGACGTAAGCGGTCTGCAATCCGGCCGCGCGCGCCTTCTCGAAAGACCGCAACGCCCCACTCGCTCGTAATCAGCGGTTCGTTGTACGTGCTGACCACAACGCGCGCGCCCTGTGCCAGCGCATCCTTCACCAACTCGTCCGGGTCAGCCTCCAGCGGCGGAGAGATCGCATTCGGATCGCGCATCGCCTGCGACGTCACCCAATTCTGGCAATACGAGCAATGCAGATCGCAGCCCATCATTCCAAAGCTGCAGGCAAGCGCTCCGGGCGAAGCGTGGAAAAACGGCTTCTTCTCGATCGGATCGCACTGCACTCCCGCGACGTAACCGTATGGAACGTACAGCACTCCACCGCGATTGAAGCGAACCTTGCAGACCCCGGACTGCCCGTCGGCAATCGGACAGCAATGACCGCACGCATAACAGCGAATCCGACTTCCGCCGGTTGCGCTTGATGCGCTCGATCCGGCATCGATCGCCTCCCAAAGCGCGCGGTCGCCCTCGCGCACGCGCTGGTTGAGGACTTCGCCGAGAGTTGCCATGACTCTATTGTACGGCGATAACTCATCATCAAGAAAAAGGGCGGCCAGAGCCGCCCTTACGGTTTCGCCTTGCACAAAGTGATCTACGCGGCGATCTCAGCCGCGGTCTCCTGTCCCAGGGCCTGCATTTGTTTTTCGAGATCGGCGAGGCTGAGCCCGCCGGGAGTTTTACCGGTCGCCGCGACCCAGTCCTCATCGGCGATGGCATAGACTTCGTCGACGAACGTCGCGAAGAAATCCCATGTCATGGTGTAATACTGGCCCCAGGAGATAACGCGCGCGCCCTTGGCGTCGTACCCGGCCAGCACCACCGCATGTCCTCCAATAATCTTCGAATTATGCGGGTCCACCGTCCAAACGGCCGGCGGCTCCGCATTCGGTGGCATGAGGCTCGCCGGAACATTGAAGCCGATATAGGCGACGCCGCAATTGTTGATCGCCCGCTTCACGTCATCGTGAGTTCCGCGGATCGACCTCGACGAACGCTGCGATCTTGTTGGTCGTCTTTCCATCCCTTGCCCAGAGGCGCACCCTTGCGCAGCAGGTATTTGAGCACACGCTGCTCATTTCCGCCCGGACCTTCGCCCGGCGTATTCGGGTTGTATCCGCAGGCCAGCTCATACAGCCTTTTGACGTCGCTGTCCGGCTCCGTATCAATCGACTTTCCCTTGCTGGCATTGAAGGTCCAGACCTGAATCGCGTGATAAACCGCGGCACAGGTGCAGTCTCCCAACGTGTCGTTGAGCATCATGCCCAGATTGTCCGGCATCCCTTTGGTGAAGTCTACGGAAGGCGGCGGGGCCGGAAGCGCCTTTCCGGCGAGCAGGGCGCTCATATGCGGAATGCGAGGATCATAGGCACGCGCGGTGCGGCCGAGTTTGAATGTTCGTTTCTTTATTTCAGTCATGTGAGTCTCCTTAGACGTGCAAGTCTGATGGTTGATGGCCTAAGTTAGTTTCCAATGGGCCCAATCGCCCGTCGTGCGGGCGAGGTTTGCTTACGATTGTTGGTTAGCGACGTTATCGATCGTCGCGTCCGGTTTGCTATATGGGCGGGAAGAGGAGCTTGCAAACCGGGCAGCTAACGCGAAAATGTTACAACGAAAATCTGGACGAGTCGAACGGAAATCCATCTTATTCTTATTGTGTAAGTCGTTGCCATTTCGTTTCGGGAATTGGGCACAAGGTTTCGACGTCAGATCAAAGGTTCGTGCTCGGAAGGTTTTGTTACGATGCAATTCGGCGGCCGTTTATGCCCGGCACCCTCACTCGTTCTTTGAAAATAAAAGACTTAGCGGATGAAAGTTTTAGTCTCGGCGAGTCATCCCTCGCGCACCGACCCTTCGGTTGCGGCTGACCAGCCCCGGGAGCATACTCATTTGCACCGGAGGCTTATCATGACCGGACAAGCCGGCGCCGCGCGTGGCGAGGATCACGAGTCGCATTGGCCGACAGCGCTCGCCTCAATCGTAGTGGGGGGCGCATTCTTTGCGCTCTGGGTCTGGCTCCTGCCCTCCTGGCTCGGCATTCAAATTGACGCGGCAGGCACCGGGCGCTGGCGCTGGATTGCGACCTTCCCGTCGGTGCTTGGTTTTGCAGTAGCAATCCGCTGCATTTGGGACTTCGGTTGGACCGGACGCGGCACTCCCGCGCCCATTGCGGCGCCGCAACGTTTAGTCGCGGTGGGTTTCTACCGCTATGTGCGCAACCCAATGTATCTCGGCTTCGCGATCGGATGGATCGGGCTATGGATCGTCTTCGGACATCCGAATCCAGTAGCGATCGCGACCGTCGCCGCGGTGGCGATGGCCATTCACTTTGTTCGTGTTGTTTTATGAGGAGCCGACTTTGCGCAAGAAATTCGGCGCTGACTACGAGGAGTATTGCCGCCACGTTAGTCGCTGGTGGCCCCGTGTGCGGGGCTGGAACCAGCCATAGGCGGGATACCGGCAACCGACAACTGGCTGCTGGTAACTGAACTACGCCGCCAGTCGCTTCAAGATGTCCTTGCCCAGCTTCTGCGTCTCGCCGAAGAATTTCTGATACTCAAGAAAGATGCGGTTCAACTCCAGCGCCTCATCAGCCGAGAGCTTTCTGCGCAGCATCATGTCGCGCACATGAACCGGATTCGGCAGCGTCGCCTCTTCATTCAGTTCTTCCAGGGCAGTCGCGGGATTGTAGTGGTACATGCCCTTATTGTAAGCGCGGTTGAGTGCAGCACGCAGGCCTTGCGGCCTGCAGGGTGCTTAGCACCACGGCCATGGCGGTGACGCGGAGGTTCTGACGCATCCATATCGTGATATCATCCCTCGCGTGCTAGGCGGACGCACCAACGAGCAGTGGATCTCGCAGTACGGCTCCAGTCACCAACATCCGGTGAACCGGCTGTGCCACACGCTGGGCATTCCCACCATTCTGCTTTCGCTCCCCGTCTTCGTCGCCGGAATCTTCTATCATCGCCTGCTGATCTACGCGCTCGCCCTGTTCCTGATCGGTTGGGCCTTCCAATTCATCGGCCACGCTTTCGAAGGCAAGGCGCCGGAATTCTTCCACGACTGGCGATTCCTGTTTGTCGGCGTGCGCTGGTGGTGGGCAAAGATCAACGGCCGGGCGTGAACTCGAGGCCGAGGCCCACCTTTGCGTCTCGACAAAAATTAGAGCCACTTGCCGCAGTCTCAACGGACGATTTCGGCCGGACCATTCATTCGGTTGTCCCTTAATGCACAATCCCGCGAATTGAAGGGAAATCGGTCAACAAAGAACGGAAAGACGCGATACCGCGAGCCGTGCCATTCCGCTAACCGTTCTCTTCCGTGGAAGTCTAACTCCCGGGGTTTCGGTGTTGGCCCATGTCTATTTTTCAAAGAGGGGATGCCATGAAGTATGCACTTGCGGTTGTCGTGCTTCTGATGTTGTCGACGACGGTTTTCAGTCAGGAATCGTCAGAACTATCGATGCCTCCCAACGGAGACAATGAGCGGGCGGAAGTTTCGCAATGGATCGGACCAGTCAGAATTTCGATTGAGTACCACAGCCCGCGTGTGCACAATCCCGCGAACAACGACCGTACCGGTCACATCTGGGGCGAGTTGGTGCATTACGGCTTTCTGGACGAAGGCTTTGGACCGACCAAGAGTGCGCCTTGGCGCGCCGGCGCGAATGAGAGCACCGCGATCACTCTTTCGAACGACGTAAAGATCGAGAGCAAGGATCTGAAGGCAGGTACTTACGCGCTCTTTCTGGACGTCGAACAGAGTGGACCGTGGTACTGGGTATTCTCCAACCACTTGGGTTGGGGCAGCTTCCAGTATGACCCGAAGGATGACGCATTGCGCGTGCCGGCCACGCCGCAGGATGCGCCCTTCACGGAATTCCTGACTTATGGATTCGACGAGCGGCATCCAGATTCGGCTGTGGCATTTCTGCAGTGGGAAAAGAAGCGGATCCCGTTCAAGATCGACGTGGCCAACGTTAATGAGCTTTATGTCGCGAAGCTCCGCCAGGAACTGCAATCGTGGGCGGGGTTCCGCTACGAGGATTGGCAGGTGGCTGCGCAATTCTGTGCCGACCACAAGATCAATCTGGAAGAAGCGCTGACCTGGGCGGACAAAGCGATCAATGTGCCCTTCCGGGGAGCGTCGATCGGGCACGAAGACTTCACCACGCTGTCGACCAAGGCCTCCGTTCTGGACGCCATGGGGCGCGAAGCCGACGCAGAGGCTGTGATGCAAAAGGCACTGCGTGCCACCGGAGCCGATGCGGTGTTGGTTTATGTTTATGGGATGCGGCAGCTTCGCAATGGCAAGAACGCGAAGGCCATGGACATCTTTACTTATAACCGGGAGCACCATCCGGAAGAGAAGTTCTGGACGTACCTGGGATTGGCTCGCGGATACACCGCCATGGGCGACAAGAAAAACGCTATCGCGAGCTGGGAGATCGTTCTGCGGAATATTCCCGCCAACTTCATCAGCAGAACCCCCGATTATCAAGATGCACTGAAGAAGCTGAAAGAAAGCACGTAAGGGGCGTCCGACAACGTCGTTTTGAGGCAATTGCCAGCGTGGGGTTGACTATTGATTGTACTCAAAACAAAAGGGCGGCTCGCGCCGCCCCGATGAAAGTTCAAAAGCCGCGGGCAAGAGCGCCGCGCTACGATCTACGTCCCCTCGTTCCAGCTCGCCAGATACTCCTCCTGCTCCGGCGTGAGCCGATCGATCTTGATGCCCATCGACTCCAGCTTCAGCTTGGCTACTCGTTTGTCGAGGTCCACCGGAACCGTGTACACCCGCTTTTCGAGCGACTTATGATTCTTCACCATGTACTCGCAGCACAAAGCCTGGTCGGCGAAGCTCATATCCATCACCGACGCCGGGTGGCCTTCGGCAGCGGCCAGATTGATGAGGCGGCCTTCGCCCAGCAGGTTGATGCGGCGGCCGTCCTTCATGGTGTACTCCTCGACGAATGTGCGAGTGGTGCGCTTCGAGCCCGACAGCTTTTCGAGCGACGGGATGTCGATCTCCACGTTGAAGTGGCCCGAGTTTGAAATGATCGCGCCGTCTTTCATCGCTTCGAAATGCTGCCTGGCGAGCACGTTCTTGTTGCCGGTCACGGTGCAGAATACGTCGCCGATCTTGGCGGCCTCTTCCATGCTCATGACGCGGAAGCCGTCCATCACGGCCTCAAGCGCTTTTGTCGGATCGATCTCGGTGACGATGACTTCCGCTCCAGCGCCGCGGGCGCGCGAGGCAAGACCGCGTCCGCACCATCCGTAGCCAGCTACCACGAACTTCGATCCGGCGAGCAGAAAGTTTGTCGCGCGGATGATGCCGTCAATCGTCGATTGTCCGGTGCCGTAGCGGTTGTCGAAGAGGTGCTTGGTGTCGGCGTCGTTGACAGCGATGATCGGATAGCGCAGCACGCCTTCCTTGGCCATGGCGCGCAGACGAATCACGCCGGTCGTTGTTTCTTCGGTGCCGCCAATTACGTAGGCGAGTTCGGCCGTGCGCTTGGTGTGTAACACCGAGACTAGGTCGGCGCCGTCGTCCATGGTGATCTGCGGCTTGTGATCGAGCGCCGCCATGATGTGCGAGTAGTAAGACTCGTTGTCCTCGCCCTTGATGGCGAAAGTGGGGATGTTGTAGTCGCGGACGAGACTCGCGGCCACATCATCCTGAGTGGATAGCGGGTTTGACGCGCACAGCGCCACGTCGGCGCCGCCGTCGCGCAGGGCGATCATCAAGTTTGCGGTCTCGGCCGTGACGTGCAGGCAGGCCGAAATACGCAGGCCCTTCAGGGGCTGGTTCTTGATGAATTCCTTGCGGATGATCTGCAAGACTTTCATCGACTGGTTCGCCCACTCGATGCGTTTCTTGCCTAGTTCCGCCAGTTCAAAGTTCTTAACATCGCAGTTTACTGGTGTCGTTGCCATTTTTCTCCCTATCCCCGGATGATTGCGTTAAAAGGTCAGAGGTCAGAGGTTAGATTGCAGAAGTAAAACCTTGTGGTTTACACCTCTGCAATCTGACCTCTGCAATCTGCAATTTCTCTTGTTATTTTCTCGCTCCCACAGGCTCGCGCTTCAGCCCCGCGTCGGCCGCTAGTTTGGCGGCCTTGTCGGTTTTTTCCCACGTGAAGTCCGGATCGCTGCCGCCGAAGTGGCCATGCGCGGCGGTCTTGCGGTAGATCGGACGGCGCAGATTCAGCGAATCGATGATCGCGCGCGGGTTGAGTTTGAAATTTGCGCGCACCAGATCAGGAATCACGGCCGGATCAACCTTCTCGGTTCCGAAGGTATCAACCAGCACGCTGACCGGCTCAGCCACACCGATCGCGTAGGCAAGCTGAACTTCGCAGCGCTCGGCCAGGCCAGCCGCGACGATGTTCTTCGCAATGTAGCGTGCCATGTAAGCGGCCGAACGATCGACCTTGGTCGGATCCTTGCCGCTGAATGCCCCGCCGCCGTGACGCCCCATGCCACCGTAGGTGTCGACGATGATCTTGCGCCCGGTCAGGCCGGAGTCGCCCATCGGCCCGCCGATTACGAAGCGGCCCGTCGGATTGATGTGGTACTTGGTGTCTTCGTCGAGCAGGTTGGCCGGAATGACGGCCTGGATAACGTGCTTCAGAATGTCGGAGCGAAGCTGATCGTTGCCGACGGTTTCGGAGTGCTGCGTGGAGACAACGACTGCATCGACGCGCTTCACCTTGCCGGGCGCCGAAGTATTCGACTGTGACCTGGGATTTTCCATCGGGACGGAGGTAAGGGCAGATGCCGGTTCTGCGGACTTCGGAAAGTTTCTCGGTGAGCTTGTGCGCCAGTGAAATTGGCATCGGCATCAGTTCCGGCGTTTCGTTGCAGGCGAAGCCGAACATCATTCCCTGGTCGCCGGCGCCGCCGGTGTCAACGCCCATGGCGATGTCGCCCGACTGCTTGTTGATGCTGGAGATCACGGCGCAGGTGTTGGAGTCGAAGCCGTAGAGTGCATTGTCGTAGCCGATCGACTGCACTACGCCGCGGACGACTGTCTGAAAATCTACGTAAGCTTTGGTCGTGATTTCGCCGGCGATGACCACCAGGCCGGTGCAGGTTAGGGTCTCACAGGCGACGCGGCTGGTTGGGTCTTCGGTCAGGCAGGCGTCGAGAATGGCATCGGAAATCTGGTCGGCAATCTTGTCGGGATGGCCTTCGGTCACGGACTCCGAAGTAAACAGAAAACGATTCTTTGCTGGCAACTTGGTATCTCCTCTGGGTGACTTTTCCTCTGGGTCTGTCCTGTGGTCCTAAGCTCACGGTTCGGGCCTACGGGTCCGATTAAGGGGGGATTATTGCGCCACAGGCTCGCGACCGGTTTGGGCTTTCAAGCTATCTTCAAAAAGTTACCAGAGATGGCCTCCCGGCGCAATGAAATTGGCGGAAAGGGAGGTGACGAACATTGAGCGGGAGAAGGATGCATTGAGCGGGGTCACCCCGGCGGCAAATGTCCCCTAACCAAATGAAAAGAAACAGACAAATTATGGGTTCGTGGGCGCCGAAGAGGGGTTCGGAATCAGCCCGGCATGGCCAATCGTAATAGACTTCACCTCCCCGAATTCGCCGCCCGCGTCGAGCTTTTTTCCATCCAGCTGGAACTCGAGCGCGCCCGCGTTTCCGGCCTTAATGAAGACGTCCCGGCGGGCGTGGAAGGTGCGCTCGCTGCCGGCCTCCAGTAGCTCCGAGCCGGCAAATTTGCCGTCGACTGTGACCGAGACCCAGCTCTCTTCGCGGGCGTGGACTAGAACGAGGAATTCGCCGGGGGACGGGCTGCCGTCTGCATTCTGGCCTGCGGGCCCGGAGTTTGGCGGCGACGCCTGGGGCGATTGGGGCGAGTTACCGTGCGCGTTGGTCAATGAAGAGGATGAGGCCGGAGTCGCCGCTGGAGTTCCAGCCGGAGTCGTAGAGCCCGACCCGCCGGTGGATAAACTCGCTGGCCCCGGAATTGTGGCTCCGCCTGGTTGCGCCGCAGTCTTCGCTGCGACTGGGTGCGCGGCCTTGCGCTCCTGTTCGCGGCGCTGCCGGCTCCAGAACGAAAGCAAGAGCGCGATCGCGAGCAGAATGATCGCAAATGCGCCCCATGGGAGCGGCCGCGAATGCTCGTCGGAAATGGCTTCCAGACGGCTGATACGATCGCCCTCGTTACGAGCGGCGGCATCGCGAGCGGCTGCATCGCGCGGGGCGCCTTCGCGGGTCGTCATCTCCGGCCGCGCCACTGGCCCGTCGCCCGACGCTTGCAGGTAGTCAGCGACCGCCTGGTCTTCATCGAGTCCAACCACGCGCGCGTAGGCGCGAACGAATCCCTTATTGAAAATGCCTCCGGGGAGTTGGCCGAACTTTTCTTCTTCGAGCGCCTGCAACATGCGGGTGCCGATCTTGGTGGTCGACGAAATCTCGTCAAGCGAGATTTTGCGCTTCTCGCGCTCCAACTTTAACTTTTCGCCGAAGGATGGCAAATGACGTGTCTCGCTTTCGCTGAAGGGAAAACGGAATTCTACTCTGAGGAGAGGCTGGAGCATAGAGGATTGCAGAGTTGCAAGCGCTAAACTCGTCTCCTCATGCTCGCGTCGGGGAACTTTGAGTTCGCGGGCGTGGTTGTTCCATGAAAATCAAGGCATTGTTACTTAACCCGACGTCCCGTGACGCTTTCGGGCTCCTTGAGCTTCGTCCCCCGCAAACGAAGGGGATTACAGCGTATTTACTTGCCTTTTTACCGGGGAGTTGAATAATAATGTCGGACATATGTCGCGGCCCCTTTGTCTCTTGTTACTTCTTTCTTCTCTAATGCCCTCTGGCTTTGCCCAGTCGCCGTCAAAACCTGCTGCTCCCGACGACGACCATTCCAAGGAAGCATTTGTCATCGAGCAGTTCTCGCAAAAAGAGAAATTTGAGAACGACGGGACCTCTTATCGAGAGGACATCGGCCGGGTACGGATTCAGTCCGAGGCCGGTGTGCAGCAGTATGGTGTGCTCACGTTTTCCTATGCCGGCGGAACCGGGACCTTCGAAATCGGGTACGTGCGCGTTCACAAGCCGGATGGAACGGTCATCGAAACGCCGCCCGAAAACGTGCAGGATATGGCTGCGCCAATCACGCGGCAAGCTCCTCTCTACAGCGATCTGCATGAGAAGCACGTAGCCGTGAAGGGACTTAGCGTCGGGGACGTGCTCGAGTATCGAATCGAAGACCGGACAACCAAGCCGCTCGCCCCCGGGCAGTTCTGGACAAGTTACCGCTTCACGCACGATCAAATCGTGCTGGACGAACAGTTGGAAATAAGTGTCCCGCGCAATCGCGCCGTGAAGATCAAGAGCACGACCGTGCAGCCGCAGGTTACTGAAACAGGCGGGTATCACGTTTATACCTGGCACACTAAGAACCTCCAGCACAAAGATGAAACAAACAAAAAGCGGGAAGCAACCGAACAGGCGTTGCAACAAGTGCGCGGCCGCATTCCGGGACCGGATGTTCTGTTGAGTAGTTTTGGAAGCTGGTCGGATGTGGGCCGCTGGTATGAGGATTTGCAGGCTGAGAGGGTAAAACCGACGCCGGAAGTGGCGGCCAAAGCTGCCGAGTTGACTAAGGAAGCGCCGAACGACGACGCGAAATTACGGGCGCTCTACAACTACGTGAGCACGCAATTCCACTACATCGGAGTTGACTTCGGCATTGGCCGCTACCAGCCCCACTCGGCCGCCACCGTGCTCGAAAACCAATACGGCGATTGCAAGGATAAGCACACCTTGCTGGCGTCTCTGCTCTCGGCAGTGGGGATTCCGGCATATCCAGCGCTGATCAGCAGCACCAGTGAGGTGGACGCGGATGTGCCCTCTCCCGGGCAGTTCGACCATGTCATTACAGTCGTCCCCAGAGGGAGCACGCTGGTGTGGCTCGATACCACCGCCGAAGTCGGCCCCTACCAGTACCTCCTTCCACCCCTGCGCGGCAAACACTCCCTTGCCATCTGGAAGGATAAAGCGGAACTGGTCGAGACTCCCGCGCAGCTGCCATTTGACTCGGTTGAGAAGTTCAATATGGATGCCGGGCTGAATGACTCCGGCGTATTGGAAGGACACGCCGAGCTTTCTGCCCGGGGCGACGTCGAATACGCGCTGCGGGCTGCCTTTCGGATGGTGGCAGTGCAGCAATGGAAAGACCTTGCGCAAAGAATCTCAGCGAATCTTGGGTTCGGAGGCGAAGTGAGCGAAGTTACTGCAAGTTCTTCGGAGAAAACCGACGAACCATTTCACTTTTCCTATAAATACACTCGCAAGGATTATGGAGACTGGTCCAATCGTCGAACCGTTGCGCCCGACCCTTTTATTTCCATGCCCAGCCCTGGGGAAGACGAGTTACTGCCGCTGGGCCCCATATGGTTCGGCTCATCGACTGATATCCAATTCAGCAGCACAATGGAGTTGCCGGCTGGCTATCGGCCGGAATTACCCTCCGCGATTCACTGGAAGCGCGACTTTGCACAGTATGACGCGACGTACGAGTTCAAGGATCAAAAGCTGATCACCCACCGTCATCTGAAAACACTAATGCAGGAAGTTCCGGCCAGTGAGCGAGAGGACTACATTCAGCTCGCGAAGACCTTGCGGGACGATTACAGCCAGTTCATTCCCTTCGAGGGGACGCCGGGGACGTCGGTGGCCAGTTCAGGGCCACCCTCCGGGTCTTCCACGATGAGCACTTTGCGCAACCTTCCGGACAGCGCGAATGAAGAAGCGACGCGCCTGGAAAGCGAGGCGCGGGACGCGCTGGCAAAACAGGACCTCCAGGGCGCGGTGTCATCGCTGTATCGGGCCGTGGAAAAGGATCCAAAATTTGCCCGCGGCTGGGTGATGCTGGGCGTCACGCTCCTTTCTCAGAAGCAATACGACGCCGCCACCGATGCGTTTCGCAAAGCGATGTCGGCCGATCCCGATGAAGCCGCAATCCCGAAAGTTCTGGGAATGGGGTTGATGGCTTTCTCGAAATTCGATGACGCCTTGCCGGTGTGGAAGGACTTCGTGAAGGCGCATCCGAATGATGTGGATGGACAAATGAGCCTGGGCCGTTGTTTGGTCGCGCTGAAAAAATATTCTGAAGCGGCCACGGCATACGAGGCCGCTGCGAAACTCGGAGGAGACCCGGGCACGATTCAGGAGGCGCTAGGTTCGGTTTATCTCGTTGCCGGCGAGCGTGATAAGGCGGCAACTGCATTCGGCAAATTAGCCGAGTTGGACCCGAAAGGGGGGAGTTTCAACGACGTCGCCTACAAGATGGCGAATGCAGACTTGAAGCTGCCTCTTGCCTTGGACTACGCGAAAAAAGCGGTGCGTAGAGCGGAAGAAGAATCGCAGAAGGTCACGCTTCCCGATCTCAAGGTCGCCAATTTGCGGGAAATCTTCACGTTGGCGGCCTATTGGGACACGCTCGGCTGGGTCGAGGAGCGGATGTCGAACCTCGGCCCCGCGGAACAATACTTGCGGGCGTCGTGGGAACTGACTCAGGATGGGGTTGTCGCAGGCCATCTCTGTCATCTGTATAGCCGCACCCATCAGACCGCCAGCGCGATTCGGATGTGCCGCCTGGCGGTCTATCGGATTCCGCTTTCTGAGCAATTGGCGCTGGACGAATATAAAACGGAGATGGATACTGCCCAGGAAACTTTGAAATCCCTGACCGGTGGATCGGAAAAATCGAAGAATATGAATGAAGCATCGGACATTGTTGTTCGCGAACGCACCTTCAAGCTACCGCGCTTCCTGCGCGGCACGGAGAGCGCGGAGTTCTTTGTGCTCATGGCCTCCGACGGGAAAAGCAAGACCTTCAAAGTCGAAGACGTAAAGTACATCAGTGGGTCCGGCAAGATGAAACTTCAGGGAAAACAACTGAAGAACATCGATTTCAAAATTCCAGCGCCCGATGACGTTCCCAGCCGATTTGTAAGGCGCGGCATCCTCGGATGTTATCAATACACCGGTTGCTCCTTTGTATTGCTCGATCCGGCAACGGTTCGTTCCGTGGACTAGGGCTGAGCAGCGAGGCGCACGTTTCTTCCCCTTCGCGATTTCTTTGGACGTTCGTGTCCCCCCCTCATGAAAACCCCCCAAATCCCGCTTATAGGAACCTTTTCAACTCTCCCCCTTGGCACCGGTGGTACCTATTACCATCGTTCGTTGCCCGTCCGGCGGGGCCAAACCTATAATTTCGTATTCCCACCTGTCTCGAGGAGTGGATGTCGGAAGCTGCGGGTACGTCCCCAATCCGCCAGTCGCAAGAGCTGACGATTTTTCACGATGTCGCCAAGGCGCTGACGTCGTCGCTGAACCTCGACTCCATTCTGCAGACCATCATGGAAAAGATGGCGGAATATTTCCGGCCCGACACCTGGTCGCTCCTGATGGTGGATGAGGAAAAAGACGAGCTTTACTTTGCTATCGCGGTGGGCGCCGCGGCCGAAGTATTGTCGAAGGCGCGCCTCAAAGTGGGGGAGGGAATTGCCGGCTGGGTGGCGAGGCATGGGCAGCCCCTCATCGTCCCGGATGTGCAGCTGGATAAGCGCTTTTCATCGCGCCTCGACGAGATAACGCAGTTGCAGACGCGCTCGGTCATCTGCGTGCCCCTGCGCTCCCGGCATCGCGTGCTGGGCGTGATTCAGCTCATCAACGCCGACGTGGGCGTGAGCCAGCAGGAGACGTTTTTCCTTCAGGCCCTGTGCGACTACGCAGCCATTGCCATCGAAAATGCTCGCGCGGTCGAGAAGATCCAGGAACTGACCATCACCGACGACTGCACGGGCCTGTTCAACGCGCGCCACCTTTATAAGACGCTCGAAACCGAGGTCTATCGCTCGGCGCGCTTTGGCTACCAGTTCAGCGTGATCTTCATCGACCTCGACCATTTCAAATCCGTGAACGATACGCACGGCCACCTGGTCGGGAGCCGGCTGCTCTCCGAAATTGGATACCTTATTAAGGCGCAACTGCGGCTGATCGATTTTGCTTTCCGCTATGGCGGAGACGAGTTCGTGGTGCTGCTGCCGCAGACCAGCAAGGACCAGGCGGTGGTGGTGGCGCGGCGCTTGCAAGAGTCATTGCGCGCGGGGAATTTCTGCACCGAGCAGGGATTGAACCTTCCAGTACGCGCCAGCATGGGGCTCGCGACTTTTCCGCACGATGCGCAGACTCCGCATGACATCATCCGCCAGGCCGACGAAATGATGTACGTGGTGAAGAACACGACCCGCGACAATATTGGCGTCGCTTCGCGCGGGATGGTGGAAACGTAGAAAACTATCAGCTCTCAGCTCTCGGTTAACCCAACCTACTGCTTCTCCCGCTTCTCCAATTCCTTCGGCGCATCGCTCGCGGCCGGCTCGGGCGCTTCCGGCTTCAACGCAAACGCATTCGCCGGCGCGTTCGGGTTCTCGCCAAAATCCCATACATAAAGGTTGATAGATTCCTTGCCCAGCATCTCGGCCACGGCGTATTCTCCGCCCGGCAAAGGATCGATAGGCGTGATCTTGATCCAGCCCCCAGTCATCGTCGTAACGGTCGCCGGAATGAATCGCTCGTCAGTTTTCATCTTCCCGGTAACGCCCACCTTGAGTGCACCCGCAACGCGCTTGCCGCCCTTGCTCTCGACGCGAATGATCTTGAAGGCCTCAGTCAGCGGGAGCGCCGGCGCATCGGCCGGAGCCCGTCCCATCTCCTCGGCGCCCGAAGCCACCGCTGGCGCGCCTTCGCCCGTATCGGCGCTCACGTTCACATAAAGCGATGGTGTCGGCGAATGCGCCTGAACCTTGGCATGTGGCCCGGTAAGTTCGATCGTCTGCTTCGAACCCGAGAACGGATTAATTGCCGCCCGCAAAATATTCGCCTTGGTGCTCCGGTTCACGTCGCTGCCCGACTGCTGAATTTCGACCAGTTCCGGCTCGTTGTTATAAGTATCGAGCAAATAAACTCCACCTTCGTCCGAAAGCCGGAGACGAGGCGCAACCTCAGGAGACCGCGCCAGCGCCGCCTTGCGCTGCGCCTCAATCTCCTTGTCGAGCTCGGCAGCCTCGGGAATGGGCCCACCCGTCAGCCGCCCTTCCTCGTATTTCTTCGTGGCATCCCAGTCCACCAGGGCGTTAGGAACTTCCTCCCACTCCCCGCGCTCGGCGCTAAAGTAGCGCACGCGCTCTCCTTTGATCTCATACTTGGTAATGGGCTGGTAGGTGCCGTCTTTAAGGATGAGGCGGCTGGCCAGGGTTTGGGCGGGGGCTGGTGAGCGAAACCAGAAAAGCAACACCATCATCGCTGCCGCAAAAAAAACCGTTCTGAAGAAGAGGGATCGCACGCCGGGGAACATTATCGGCCTTTTCTGATGCTTCTGGAAGTTAGATGCGGTCAGCCCTTCGGCTAGATTGACACAAGCATTTGGACATTCTAGGCTGAGTTCTACCCGGCCTCGAACGGAGGAAACGACCGAATGCGCCCTCTTCGATCCGCTGTTTTCACCCTGCTCCTCGCAGGGTTGCCAGCGTCGGCTCAACAGCCCGCTCCCTGGCACGATCCATCACCACACAAGGTTCGATTCGTCAACGTAGACAAGGATGTGAAGTTGGAAGTGCTTGATTGGGGTGGCTCGGGCCGATCCCTCGTGCTTCTGGCAGGTTCCGGGAACACTGCCCATGTCTTCGATGATTTTGCACCGAAACTCAAGTCCAAATTCCATGTTTATGGCGTAACGCGACGTGGCTTCGGCGCTTCCAGCAAACCTGATTCTGGCTACGACGACCAACGATTGGCTGATGATGTTCTTACCGTCCTGGACTCGCTGAAAATCGACAAGCCCGTTTTGGTGGGCCACTCAATGGCCGGGTCGGAATTGACTACCATAGGCGACCAGCACTCTGACCGATTGTCGGGGCTGATCTATCTTGATGCGAACGACGACCCGACCGACACTTGCTGGAACAACCCTGAATACCACGCACTTTTTAAGCTGCTCCCTCGTGTGGTATCAAATCCTGCCCCGCCAACTGATGCAGACAAGAAATCTTTCGAGGCGTTTTACGGCTACTGGAAAAGGCGCACCGTTAAGTTTGCTTTCCCAGAGTCGGAGCTACGAAGTCAGTACGATCAAGAGCCGGACGGATCAGTGGGCTCTGTCCGCGCTCGGGCGTCTGTCAGGAAAGCCATCGCCGAAGGCTCGAAGAAAAGAGATTATTCCAAGATCAAAGTACCCATTCTCGCGTTTGTCCCGATTCCGCCCGATCAACCGACTGGATGGTCAGAGTACTATCGATTTCAACCAATGACGGACGAAGAGCGTGCCGCGCTTAAGAAGATATACGCCACGGATACGGCTTGCACGAAGCAGTTGGAAGAAACGTTGAAGGCCGAAGTCCCCAAAGCTCGAATCATAGAGTTGTATAACGCGGATCACTACGTGTTCTTCAGCAATGAAGCCGATGTGCTCCGCGAGATGCGTGCCTTCATTGAGCATCTGCCGTAAGGCCGTAATGCCCACTTGCCCAGATGCGCCTCGGTTCAAACTGACAACTGATAACTGACAACTGAAAACGGCCTCTTTTTCCACATTCCCATCCCGCCCAACTTCTGCCATAATTGATCGTGCACCCCAACCTGCACAATCTTCCAATCAAAATTAAAGCGAGGAACGGATGTCGGCAAAGTACATCTTTGTGACGGGCGGAGTTGTGTCTTCTTTAGGGCAAGGTCTGGCGGCAGCCTCCATCGGATGCCTCCTCGAAAGCCGCGGCCTCAAAGTCAACCTGATGAAGTTCGATCCCTACCTGAACGTCGATCCGGGCACCATGTCTCCCTTTCAGCACGGAGAAGTTTTCGTCACCGACGACGGCGCCGAAACCGACCTCGACCTCGGACACTACGAGCGCTTCACGCACGCCAAGCTTTCTCGCGACAACAACTGGACCACCGGCCGCCTCTACGAGCAGATCATCGCCAAAGAACGCCGCGGCGACTACCTCGGCAAAACCGTGCAGGTGATTCCGCACGTCACCAACGAAATCAAAGCCGCCGCGAAAAAATGCGCGCAGGATGTAGACGTGCTGATCGTAGAAATCGGCGGCACAGTCGGCGACATCGAGTCGCTCCCGTTCATCGAAGCCATCCGCCAGATGCGCCAGGAAAACGGCCGCGAGAACACGCTGTTCATCCACGTAACGCTGGTGCCGTTCATCGCCGCCGCCCAGGAATTAAAGACCAAGCCGACGCAGCACTCCGTAAAAGAGCTGCTAAGCGTAGGAATTCAACCCGACATTCTGCTCTGCCGCACCGACCGCTTCCTCTCCAAGGAGATCAAGGGCAAGATCGCGCTCTTCTGCAACGTGGAAGAAGAAGCCGTAATCACCGCTAAAGACGTGGCTTCAATCTACGAGGTCCCGATCGTCTTCGCGCACGAAGAAGTCGACACGCTCGCCATGCGCTATCTGCATTTGGAGGCCAAGGATCGCGATCTCTCCAAGTGGAACGAGCTCGTCCACCGCGTCTATAACCCGAAGGACATCGTGCGCATCGGCATTGTCGGCAAGTACGTCGAATACGAAGATTCCTACAAATCGCTGAAAGAAGCGCTGGTGCACGGCGCGCTCGCGCACAACCTGAAGCTGGAAGTGAACTGGATTGAAGCCGAAGGTCTGGAGACCTCAGACCCGAACGATAAGAGCTACGAGGCGCAGCTCGAAGACTACGACGGCCTCCTAGTTCCCGGCGGCTTCGGCAAACGCGGCATCGAAGGGATGCTCAAGGCAATTCAATACGCGCGCGAAAAGCACGTGCCATATTTTGGAATCTGCCTCGGCATGCAGACAGCCTGCATCGAGTTTGCGCGCAACGTGTGCGGTCTGGCCGATGCCAATTCCAGCGAGTTCGACCCTGCAACCCCGCACCGCGTGATTTACAAATTGCGCGAACTGCGCGGTGTGGAAGAACTAGGCGGCACGATGCGCCTGGGCGCATGGCCCTGCAAGCTGGAACCGGGAACGCTGGCGCACACGATTTACGACCAAACCGAAATCAGCGAGCGCCACCGCCATCGCTACGAATTCAACCGCGAATATGAAGAGACGATGACCGCTGGCGGTCTGAAAATTTCCGGCTCGACCCCGGATGGCACCTACGTCGAGATCGTAGAAATTCCCGGCCACCCATATTTCATCGGTTGTCAGTTTCATCCCGAGTTCAAGTCGAAGCCGCTCGAGCCGCATCCTCTATTCAAGTCGTTTATCGGCGCGGCGTATGAACACGGGCAGAAACGCAAAGATCACAAGGAAGCGGCCGAGGTGGAAATGTTCTTGCGCCCGCAGAAGGTGGCAGGGAGATAATTTCTACCGCCGAGACGCAGAGAGCGCCGAGAAGTGCGATTGGCTCGCTCGATACGTTGGAGAGAGTCTTGGATGGACGAATACAATGACGAGGAGTACGACGGTAATCGAAAGGACGACGGGCGCCTCGAGGAGTTAGAACAACGCATAGAGCAACTTGAATCGGCGGAAGAGTCCGGGGGCAGGGGCGAGGCCGGGTTGTCTTTGGGCTATGCCTCGGGGATGATGTTGGCGATGATCTTGTCCTGGTCCAGAAATGCAAGCATCTGGTGGTGCATACTTCACGGATTGTGCAGCTGGGGATATGTAATTTACGTCGCAGTGGACTCGGTAGTGATTTTCTCTGCGCTCTCGGCGTCTCGGCGGTGAATTGATTTGTCTCTTTCCTTCCAAATCGATAACGTCCGCATCGGCTCAGGCGATCTCTTCTCATCGCCGGCCCCTGCGTGATCGAAAGCGAAGAGCACGCCCTCCGCATGGCCGAGATCATCAAGGGTGTAACCCGCGCTCTCAATTTCCCATTCATCTTCAAGGCCTCCTACGACAAAGCGAATCGCACTTCCATCCGCAGTTTTCGCGGGCCGGGCATGAAAGAAGGCCTGCGCATTCTGAAGAAGGTCAAAGATGAAGTGCACATTCCCGTGCTGACCGACGTTCATCAGGCCGCCGACGTTGCGGCGGTTGCCGAAGTCGTCGACGTGTTGCAGATTCCAGCTTTCCTCTGCCGCCAGACTGACCTGATCGTGGCGGCAGCGCTCAGCGGGCGTCCCGTGAACATTAAAAAAGGTCAGTTCGTCTCGCCGTGGGATATGAAGCACGCCGTCGAAAAGAGCCGCGACGCCGGCAACACGCAGGTCTTCGTAACCGAACGCGGTTCCAGTTTCGGCTACAACAATCTGGTCGTCGACATGCGCTCGCTCGCCATCATGCGCAAGTTCGCTCCGGTAGTTTTCGACGCGACCCACTCCGTGCAGCTGCCCTCTTCGGCCTCTCCGGCAGACGAGGACAGCCCCGCAGTCAGCGGAGGCCAGCCAGAGTTCATTCCTGTATTGTCTCGTGCCGCCGTAGCGGCGGGCGTCGATGGCATCTTCATGGAAGTCCATGACAATCCCAAAGAAGCGAAGAGCGATGGCGCCAACGCCCTCGACTCACGCAACCTGCGCACCGTGCTGAAAGAGCTGCAAGCTGTGCGCCGAGCAATCGATGCCGCCCATGCCACGCCGTAGGCGAGGTCCGAGGTACGGAGGTAAGAGGTAGAAGGTAAAAAACCCCAGCGTTCGGTTCTGTAGTCCTTTTGGCTTTTACCTCGACCTTGTAACCTCTAACCTCGTACCTCACCTGAATCTGTTACCATTCCGGCCACATCTGTTTCTCATCCCGTATGCACCTGTGGGCTTCGATTGCCGGCATATTTCTCGTCTTTCAGTCATCCTGCTCGATGCATTTGAAACCATCGTCCTGCCCCGGCGCATTCAGCGGCATTTCCGCATCACCGCGCTGTTCTACAAGGCGACCTGGCCGCGATGGACCGGCATCGCGAGTCATATCAAGTCGACATCGCGGCGCGAAGGTTTCCTCGCCTACTTCGGCCCGCTGTCTCTCATCTGGCTGCTCGGCTTCTGGGCCCTCGGACTGATTCTTGGTTTTGCCTGCGTGCAATACGGATTGGGCGAACATCTCCAGCTGAGCGGTGAAGGAATCAACCTTCGGCAAGCTTCTCTATCACAGCGGAGAAACTTTCTTCACCCTCGGCTATGGCGACATCGTCCCCACCAACAGCATCGCCCGCGCGCTGGCCGTGTTCGAAGCGGGCATGGGTTTCGCGTTCCTCGGCGTCGTCGTCGGATACCTGCCCGTCATTTACAACTCGTTTGCAGCGCGCGAGGTTGAGATCTCGCTGCTCGATGCGCGCGCCGGCTCGCCGCCGACCGCCACGGAGTTTCTCGGCCGCCTCGGCTGCTGTCCCGATCAGACTGTCCTCGACAATATTTTTCGCGACTGGGAGCGCTGGTGCGCCGATCTGCTGTCGAGCCAGATTTCCTATCCGGTGTTGTCCTACTTCCGTTCGCAACACGGCAACCAATCATGGCTGGGCGCGCTTACCGTAATGCTCGACGTAACTTCGCTCGTCATGACCGGCATCGATGGCATCCACGCCGACCAGGCCAAAGCTCACCTTCGCCATGGCGCGCCACGCGGCCGTCGACCTGGCGCAGGTGATAAATTCGCAATACAGTCCGCACGATCCCAACCGGCTGAGCGCGGAAGATCGAAAGCGCGTAAAAACGGAGCTGGCCTGGCGCGGCGTAACGATCAACGATAACGCCGATGCCTCGGACAAGCTGGCCCAACTTCGCGAGGTCTACGAACCGTATCTGCACGGTCTGAGCCGCCGCCTGCAAATGACCCTTCCGCCCTGGATCCACGATGGCCGGAAGAAAGACAACTGGCAGGGCGGCCCGTGGGACCGCGCGATCCAGGCGCAGGCGCTCGAACATCCCGGCCACAAGGTGGACGATCACTTCTAGAAAATATCTCGCAAATGGCATTGGGAAGGGCGCGACGTTTAGTCGTGCCATCCCATAACCACAACAATGCATTAGCCGCGGCGGGTTTCGGCGGCTCACTCCTTCGGTCCATTCAAGAGATCACTTCTGGGCGCCTGTGTTTGGTTTCACCGTCGCACCGATGCTCTCGTCCTTCTGCTAACATTCCTCCTTCATGAAGCACGTCGGAGAAAACGTGGTGCGCATCGAGGCCGAAGCCCTGCGCTCTCTCGCGGATCGGCTCGCCGGCCCGATGGCCGCCGATTTCGACCGCGCCGTTGACTTGTTTTTTCACTGCCAGGGACGCATCGTAGTCTCCGGCATGGGCAAGAGCGGGCTGATTGCCCGCAAAATCGCGGCGACCCTGAGTTCGACCGGCTCGCCCGCGCTCTACCTGCACCCTGTCGAAGCCCTGCACGGCGATCTCGGCATGATCGTGCGCGGCGATGTCGCGCTCGTCCTCTCGGCGAGCGGCGAAACGGAAGAAATTCTGCAACTGCTGGCGACCATCAAACGCCTGCAAGTGCCGATGATCACTATGACGTGCGATGAGTTCGCAACGGCAGACACGGACAAGGCAGCCACAAATAAGAATGCGCACGCTCCACGGGCCTCTACTCTCGCCGCCGCCGCCGACGTCGCCCTCGACTGCTCCATCTCGAAAGAAGCCTGTTCACTCGGCCTCGCGCCCACGGCCTCCACCACCACCATGCTGGCGCTCGGCGATGCCGCTGCGCCGTCGCGCTCTCGGAAAAGCGCGGTTTCAAAGAAGAAGATTTCGCCAACCTGCATCCCGGCGGCAAACTCGGCAAACGGCTGGCTCGGGTCGAATCGCTAATGCACACTGGCGACGCCATCCCGCGCGTCGCGCCGGACACCAAAATGCCCGACGTGATCTACGAAATGTCGCGCAAGAAGCTGGGCGTGACCGCGGTCGTCGAGGGCGACCAACTACTCGGCGTAATCAGCGACGGCGATCTCCGCCGCCTGCTCGAGCAGCGTGGTAAAGACACGCTCGACCTCACCGCGCAGGAATGCATGACCCGGTTGCCCAAAACAATCGGACCGCAGGAATTCGCTGCCACTGCGCTAGCCCGCATGGAAGAAATGAAGATCACATCATTGATGGTGGTCGACGGCGACCGCCACTTGCGCGGCGTCGTTCATCTCCATGATTTGTGGGGAACTGAAATGGTGTGACGGCGAGCCGCTCAGCACGGTTTTAATTGAAGAGAGTCGTTTCCGAGGGAGAAGGAGCGCCGGCGGGAACCAGGAGGAACACTCGCCGGCGCTCCAGAATTAGTTGCTATAAGCCTGCTCGAACCGCCGCGCCTCATACCACAGCGCCAGTTCCACTCGGTTCCACAGGCCCAGTTTGTCATAGATCAGGCGCAGGTCGTTCTTCACGACATGCTCGGTCGTCCCTAGCGAATGAGCAATTTCGCTATTTTTGCAGCCCTCGGCTACGCGTCGAATGATGATGTGTTCGCGTTCACTGGGTCCGCGGAGGATCCCCGTCTCTCCTGCCATAACTGTCTCCTATATAGTAAAGTTGCGAGTTTTACCCGCTTGATACCACCTTTTATTCCGAAACGTACGAAGAGGCGATTGAAATACGCTTTCACGGTGCGCTCGGCCATGTTCAGGTCGCGCGCGATCTCCGAGTTGTCGCATCCCTGTAGCAGCAAATCAACAATTTGCCGCTCCCGTGGCCCCATCTGGTCGATCTTTTCATCCATCGTCTACACCTCCAGAGGCGCGCCGCGCACTGAAGGTAGGCAATCCAACCAGAACAGCACACCGGCACATCAGGATTTCGGATTCGTTGCAGAACGATTCAGCATCTTCGCAGCCAATTGCCGTCCTCAGCATTAACTAAATGTGAAATTTCACAGCCCCCTATGGTTTTTTGCGGGAAAACCGCGAAAAACGGCCAAACTTTTGTCCAAATCTACAGGCTTTACGGGAGGACCGCTGCCCCTTTCGGGGCGGTTCTAAGGTGAATCACCTAGCACAAACTTCCAGAAGCTACATCGTCACCGGCAAAATTACACACTAGTGCCGCTGGGAGGTCAGGCGAAGAGTTCGGCTGGCAGCCGCTCCCGGACTACGTCACACCATCCCCTATAATAAAAATCACAGTGGACTTCCGCCTCATCTGCAATTACAAGCCCCAGGGTGACCAGCGCACCGCCATCGACGCCCTCACCCGCGGCATTTTCGACCGCGAGCAGCACCAAGTCCTGCTCGGAGTCACCGGCTCGGGCAAAACCTACACCATGGCCAAGGTCATCGAGGCAGCCAACCGCCCGGCCATCGTAATGGCCCACAACAAAACCCTGGCCGCCCAGCTCTACCACGAATTCAAAAGTTTCTTCCCGCAGAACGCGGTCGAATACTTCGTGAGCTATTACGACTTCTACCAGCCCGAAGCCTACGTCCCCGCCGCCGACCTCTACATCGAAAAAGAATCGACCATCAACGACGAGCTCGACAAGCTGCGCCTCTCGGCGACGCGCTCTCTATTCGAACGCCGCGACTGCCTGATCGTAGCCTCCGTCAGCGCGATCTACGGTCTGGGCTCGCCCGAAGCCTACTACGGCATGATGCTCTTCGTAGAAAAAGGCCAAAAGATCAAGCGCGGCGAAATCACGCGCAAGCTGGTCGACATCCTCTATGAACGCAGCGAAACCGATTTCCGCCGCGGCACCTTCCGCGTCCGCGGCGACGTAATCGAAATCTATCCCACCTACGACGACATGGCCTACCGCATAGAAATGTTCGGCGACGAGATCGAATCCCTCTCCCAGATCGATCCCCTCTTCGGCACCGTCAAGCAGCGCTACATGCGCCTGCCGATTTATCCCAAAACGCACTATGTAATGAAAGACGAAACGAAAGCGTCGGCCGTCGAGTCGATCAAAAAAGAACTAGCCTGGTGGGAAATCGAACTCGAAAAGCAAGGCCGCACAGTAGAAGCCCAGCGCGTCCATCAGCGCGTGATGTACGACCTCGAAATGATCAAAGCCATGGGCTACTGCCACGGCATAGAAAATTATTCGCGCCACTTTACCGGCCGCCTGCCGGGAGAGCCGCCGCCCACGCTGCTCGATTATTTTCCGCGCGACTTCCTGATGTTCATCGACGAGTCGCACCAGACCGTCCCGCAACTCCACGCCATGTATCACGGCGACCGCTCGCGCAAACAGGTCCTGGTCGAATACGGATTTCGCCTGCCCTCAGCCTTAGACAATCGTCCGCTAACCTTCGAAGAGTTCGAGCACCGCACCAACCAGCTGGTCTACGTGTCGGCGACGCCCGGCCCCTATGAGCTGACGAAATCCGCAGGAGTAGTAGTAGAGCAGATCATCAGGCCCACGGGATTAATAGACCCGCCAGTCGAGATCCGCCCGGTAAAGGGCCAGATCGACGATCTTCTGCACATGATTCGCGACCGCGTCTCGCGCAACGAGCGCGTCCTCGTAACAACCCTAACCAAGCGCATGTCCGAAGACCTGGCCGAATATTACGGCGAAGTAGGCGTGAAGTGCCGCTACATGCACTCCGAAATCGAAACCCTCGAGCGCGTAAAAATTCTGCGCGACCTGCGCAAAGGCGAGTTCGATGTATTGATCGGCATCAATCTCCTGCGCGAGGGCCTCGACCTGCCTGAAGTATCGCTGGTAGCAATCCTCGACGCCGACAAAGAAGGTTTCCTGCGCTCCAGCGGATCGCTGATCCAGACCATAGGCCGCTGCGCCAGAAATCTAAACGGCCGCGCCATCCTCTACGCCGACCGCATGACCGATTCGATGAAGAAGGCGTTAGACGAAACCGACCGTCGCCGCGCCATCCAGCAGGCCTACAACGAAGCCAACGGAATCACCCCCGAGTCGATCATCCGCCCCCTCGACATGACGCTGGTCGCCGTCGTAGGAGCCGACTACACCGACCTGGCCGGCCCCGAAGCCGATGGCATCCCCGACTTCAAATCGCAGGAAGAGTTGGATGCCTATATCGCAAAACTGGAAAGCGACATGAGAGAAGCGGCGAAGCGCTTCGAATTCGAGAAGGCAGCCAAGCTCCGCGACACCATCAAAGAACTACGCACAAAAGAATTCTTGTTCGCGTAAGAATAAGAACAAGGAATGGAGCAACGGGCGCCCGTCAATTGATGGAACAGCTCAGTTATTCCCCAGCACCGACCAAACGTCGCCCTTGCCAAACTCCCGCGTCTTCTCCGCGCCATGCGCCGAATACCAATTCCGCCATGCCGCCGGATCGTTCGCCAAATTCACGCCCGTAATCTCGCGCAAAGCCTGGTAGATCCAATTCCGTGTCGTCCCCTGCACCGCCGGATCGTCTCCCAACTGAATCAATCCCGGCACCGCCTTCATGCGCTGCTCGCGCGTCATCATGCCCGACTTCGCCAGGCTGCATCCGGCCCGTTCCCGCACCTCGAGCGACGGATCGTTCCGGAACACGTCCAGAAAATTCTTGATCGTATCGTCCGTCCCAAGATGCGCCAATCCCTCAACCGCCCAGAATCTCACCTGCTGATTCGGATCATGAATCCACTCCGCCAGCAGCTCATGAATCCGCCCAGTCTGAACCCCGCGATTGCCAAGCATTCCCAGCTCCCACGCAAAATAAGGACGGCTCTCCGGCAGCTTGTGCGCCGTCTCGATCAGTTGGTCCGCCTCTTCATCCGTCTTCGGAATGCTCCGCACCGCCAGATTGATCTCAATCGCCGCCGCCCGCACCCGCAAATCATTCGAGTAAAGCGCCGTATCCTGCAAAGTCTCCCACCGATCGGTCGCTTTCAGCTTGCCGCGCCACCCCTCGACCATGCCGGCAATCAGGTTAGTTGCGCCAATATCGTGATTCACGGCCGTGCCCAGCAAAAATTCCATCTGCATCTGTGGAGGCTGCGTAGCGACCCACTCAATATTATGTTCCGACAAATTGCCGCGATCGGCTGGCACAGCGTATCCGGGGACATCCATGATAAGTAAAAGTCAAGAGGAGACGGAGGTCTCCTGGCGCTTGGAAGAGTGGGCTCTCGAAGCGGGTGTGGAACGGTTAAGTTAGCAAACGGCCAGCGATCGTTGTGCAGCGGCCAAAGCGGCAGCTTGGCCAGACATCCATTTGCGGGAACCGAGCGCCAGCCCGGTCCACGAAGTATGAGTTAGGGTTCTCCGGCCGTCCTCGATACAGACGGTAAGGAGCATCGGGAGTCGTAACTCCTCTGCCCAGTCCCCGAGTTGGCGAGGAACGGCCGGTCGATCGCTGCTGAGTTCAAAGTTTTTCCTTCTTAGGCAGCTTTTTGGGTTGGCACTTCCAACGGCGCGCGCACTTGGAAGGGCTGGCCGCTTTTGTCGACCGCCAGCAGATAGGCGACGAGTTTGCGCGCCACCGCCAGGGTGGCGCGGTTGCGATGTCCGCGCTCCAATTCGCGGGCATGCAGCGCCGCCAGTTGCGGATTCCAGCGCGGAGCCAGCTTGGCGGCCTCGACCAGTGTGGTTTGCAGCCAGTGGTTGCGCTGTTTCGAGATGGGACCGCGTTGCTGCTTGCCCGCCGAGGACTTCAAGGCGGCGGTCAGTCCGCAGTAACTCATGGCATCGGAGCAGGAGGGAAAACGCTGGGGATCGCCGACCTCCAAGGCCCAGGTGAGAGCGGTAATTTCTCCGACCGCGGGAATCGTCATCAACCGCTCGACACGTTGCGCCAGTTCGGGATCGACGAGTAACTCGCGGACCAACCGCTTCTGCGTGTTCTCGAACATCTCCAGAGCGCCGCGGCTCAAACGCAGCAGATCGATCACCGATTCTGGCACTTCTTCGAGTTCTTCCAGCAGACTGGCGAAGTATTTCTTGCGGTGCAGCTTCTCCTTCACATAGAGAGCGCCGGTTTCCATCAGCAGTCCGGCCATCTTGTTCTTCATGCGTACCGCTTCGCTCACCACCAGGCTGCGATAGCGCAGCAGGCGGCGCAGTTCGCGAATCCGCGGCGCGAGCCACATAGCAGGCGGGTAAAAGATTGCAGCGCACCAGGTCGGCGATGGTGCGCGCGTCGAGGGTGTCGCTCTTCTTCTTGCCCGCGCTGATGGCTTTCATCTTCGCGGGATGCGCCATCTCTAATTGCTCGCTGCAGGGCTTCAGGGTGTCGTAGATCCAAGCGCTGAACAGGGTTGCTTCCATCGCACCGCGCCACGGTTGCGGCCGGGCTGCGGCCCATTGCCGCAAGACCTCGCGTTGCGCCAGCAAGCTGCCTTCTTCCACGATCTCGCCCGCCGCGGTCTTGACGCAGAAACTGATGGATTTTTTGTGAACGTCGAATCCGATATAGTGAAGGATGTTCATTGGGTTCTCCGAGTGAGCTTTCTGAGCTGGCGCTTTGCTCGCCAGTCTCAGCATCGTAGCCGCTTCGAGAACCCTTTTTCATTTCACTTATGCATTCATACAGGCAGATTCTCTCCCGATTGCGGTTTGGCAGCGGGAGCGCGGCCCGGCGCAGGACCAGGTCCGGCAACGGGCGCGACCTGCGAAGACGCGCTCCCCGTAAATCCAGAGAAAAGCGCTGCCAACATCAAAGCCGCCGCAGCCAGCCGCATTCCGCCGCGAGTGTAGTCAAGCACGCATAAACAAAGCCGATTCCGCATACCTGTAAGTCTAGGGAGGTATCCGGAATCGGCAAGTTACGCCAGTGCACCTAAGAAATTACCGGCACAATGAGAATTACCGGCACAAAGAAATTACCGCGGTGCAAAAACGAGAGCCGCGGAGCGCCGACAGAATGCAGCCCACGGCGCGAGCCGTGGGTGCAAGTGGAATATAACGCAGCCCCGAAGGAGCGAAAGAACAGGCGCGGTGGAGAACAAGCGGTGGGCCACGTCAGCGCGGAAAGCATAACGCGGGGCCTTGCCTTTGAACGCCGATGCCAGAGAACTCGGGGTGCGCCATTTCTCGCGCGTTTTCGAGAAGTGGCCCATCCGCGCCGCCCGCAGAACCAGGCTTCGCTCTTCCGCGGCTGGGCCCCCGATTGTTGCTCCAACCCCCTCACGAGGTGCTAAATGCTCCCCGCGCACGTCAAAATGCGCACCAAATTCCGAGTGACCTGCATACCCTGTCAACTTGACAAAAATCACCCCGCGCCCACCCCCCATAAAACGGTCAGCCAACCAGTAACTCCCTATTTCTCAATAACTCGATTTAAGTCCTTCCCCTTCAGAGGCAGAAAAGAGGCTGAAAAAAGGTTGAAAAACACCTTAATTCAGCCCTTTTACGACGCCCCCAAAACCAGATTTATTTTCGCCCCGTCATATTCGCATTCCATTCGCTCGCCCCCGCAATATTGTACATACAATAACGTCAATTATTGTTCCACGTGGAACACTTCGTGAAGTGGAAACATGTTCCACCTGGAACGCACCCTGAAATTTGGAGGGGGCAGACCGTGACTTAAGGGACGCAGGCGCGCCGCAGGGCCGGCTCGAAGCGGTCCAGCTGGGCTTCATGCTGGGTAGTGTAATGCCCGCCCGGAGATTTCCCATAAAGCTCATCCCCCGGACAGTAGTAAAGAGCAGCCTCAGTATCAACCCAAACCTTGATATTCGGGTCTCCGCTGTAGTGCACCTCGGCATCCGAAGCAGGTGCCTCGGCAATCCCCACCGCGACCAGAACCCGCTCCCAGGGCGTCAACTCAGCCCGTCCAGCCGAGGCGGCAGGCCACAAAAGCGCTACCACCGCGACCAGCACTGAGAGCCCGAGATACAGGTCGGCGCGACGAAAGCGCACCTTCAGCCGCGGCCCAGCCAGTCCATCCGCAGCCGCGACCGCAGTGATATCAATTGGAGCGAGCCCGGCCCCGTCAGCCCCGGGCGCGACCATGAAATCATCCGCCGGCGCTCCCAGGTTTGCGCTCGCGAGGCTGGCTGCTGCGAGCGCAGATTCCGCGCCAGCCTGCTCCGCTAATGCCCCCGGCCCCGGAAACGTCCCCTGCTCCTGGCTAAGCGACCACATCGTAGCCCAAGTGCGCTGCAATCGCTCCCCCGGCCGGAAGGCTTCCGCATCACAAGCTGGACACGGAATTCCAGCCGCCAGCAAAGGAGCCCCACACTGCCGGCAAAGCCCAAGGGCCGTTGCGGGCAGAGCCCCTGCGTCGATCGCAGTTATCTTCTCGCGCGCTCCAGTTGTGACGTCCTCATTAGCCCTGGCCCCACTTGCCCCAGCCCCATCTGTGCCCGTCCCGCCTTTACGAGCCGCTCCATCTGTCTTCACCGCTCCCGCCAGTTCAGCCGAAAGAGCGGCGTCGATTCCACCCTTCTTGTCGTTGTATTGCTGGATCGTGAAGGCGGCTGCGAGCAGTCCCTGAAAGGACTCCTCGTCGAGAACCAACTTGGATCGGGTCGAAGGCATAGCTTCCGGAGGGGGAGAAACTGATTAATTGTAGTGCAACTTGGCCGCTTTCGAACCAAGAAAAACCCAAGGCGTCGAAGTGCCTCCGATGGGCTGCCGGCATGCTGGGCCATCCCTTGCCGGGGGTCCGGATCAAGACGAGTTCCTGAAACGGGAGTTCAATCTCGGAATAGGTTCATGAGAAAGCGGTAAGAAACCCTGCGCGACGGGCAAGTCGCAAGCTTATGTGGTTGAAAAGAATGGGGTAATTTATGGGCGAATATTTGGCGAAATGGTTGCTACAGGGAGAATGGGTCGCGACCGATAGAGTGAACTGAAGGGAGTCAACAAAAAGCCCATGATCAACCTCAACGAGATCAAGATTACGCCGCGTGATCAGCAGGTATTGCACCTGCTCGTGCAGGGATGCAGTAACAAAGAGATCGCCAGCCATTTAAATATCAGCCCGCGGACGGTGAAGCAGCACCTGCGCACCCTGTTTTTGCGTGCAGGCATCAAGGAAGGCCGGAAGCGAGTGAAGCTTGCAACCGCCATGTTCATTAAGGAGCAGGTGCAGCCATGCAACCCCGCGATCGACTAACGATTAAGGAAATTCAAGTGGCATCACTGGTGTGGCAAGGTCTGACCAATAAAGACATCGCCGCGGTGCTGCGCACAAGCGAGCAGGTAGTGAAGAACTACCTGCGCACAACCTTCGACAAGCTAGGCGTGTGGACGAGGCTCGAACTGGCGCTGTACGTGGCGGGCCACGGCGGCGCGAGCTGGCAGAGACAATTTGGGGCAAGAGTTGCAATGCCGCTTGGCGCGTGGAATGCGGCGGGAGGTAATGAACACGTTGCATTCGCGGACGGAGAGACGAATCGCAACGCAGTAGCGTCGTCGTCGGGCGGAACCGGTTAGCTTCCACGGAAGGCGAAGGGTGTGCTGAGACTAATCCCTCTCTTGGGGGGCCGCACCGCTGGAACGGTCGACTCATGGTCTAAGCTTCGCCCTTCCGCCTTGTCACTATTGAGAGACTCACGGGCGTCGACCTTCGTACCGGAGTGCCACTGAGGGGTTGAGGTGCTAAGCCTTCCAGGCGGGGAAAAAGCAGGCCATCAGTCCAGCCGCAATGATTCTGCCGACGACCACGCCCAATGTCCGGGGATCATTAGCGGAAACACCGCGGAGTCGCTGGCGAGGAGGTGCGTTCAGCACACAGACTGGCGAGTACGTTGCTCAACCACCGGATTATGACCAAGAGTTCCTGGCAAACTACGCTCGCTTGATCAGACGGCTGATTCCGACCAGGATCACCGCGCCCACGAAGGCCACGATGATGGCGCCGATCATACCTCCGCCGGGCCAGACTCCGAGAGCCCCGAAGAGCCAGCCGCCAACCACGCCGCCAAGGAGTCCGAGAATGAGGTCAACAAGAATCCCGTAGCCTCCGCCTTTCATTACCTGGCCCGCCAGCCATCCTGCGATGAGACCTACTAGAATCCAGGTGATAATTCCCATTTTCCCCCTCCGGGTACGTTCGTTTTAACAGAAGTCGAGATTGTACCTTACCGGGCGACCGCGCGGCGGGCCTGGGCAAGCTGCGGCGGGAGACCTCGCGACCCGCAAGGTGGAGACTGCTGGTCGCTGTCATTTCTCGTTTCGCACGCTCGAAGGGCAAGGGATTTCACACTGGATTCCGTCACCTCTTGGCGCGGGAGCGTACTCTCAAATCCCTTTGATTTGCTAAGGTTTGTTTTGTCATAGAGATACGTGGATTTTTCTGCCGCTTCGCGACCGCCGCAGTCCGCGCTTGCGCCCCCGCCCCTCGGTCTTTGAATTGCTTCGTTGTTCGAGGGGCGGCTCGGCTGTTTCTTCTCCCTATTGTTTTGTGGCAAGGCTAGCAGCGCCGGGAGCGGCGCTTCCAACAATCGTCGACGAGTCGCTGGCGCGACGGATGTCATAGGTTGAGGTTTGGGCATGGACAACAAAGACGTCTTCTGGATGGCTTGCGACTCGACTGAGCAACTTCGCGCTGAGTATGGGCCGTTCCATACTCGCGAGGAGGCCGAGGCCGAGGCGCGCAAGCTTGGGTTCGGATACCTGCTGCGCTACGAACACATTCTGGGCGACGACGAAGAAATTCAAGAGGTGCGCTGCGTGTTCGTCGAATTGCAGGACGTGGCGCGGGCCCGGAAGCCGGGAGTTACTTTTCACACGCGCTGCGCTTCGTGCGGCGAGTCGGAAACGCACGAGCTTTCATGGCAGGCCGAGGTGTGGGCGGACATTCACGAGTTCGAACATACCCGGCATAAGGTTCGCTTGTTTGAGCATTCCCGCGCCGAAGGCCTGCGCGAGATCGGCGATTGGCGGAGCGCCGCGTAGCTCGCGGCCCGTAGGCCCAATCAAGCAAGATCGATCCCACCAGACTTACTTTCTCTTTGCTACGGGCACTCGCAGTTGTTCTACAGGAATTCTTTTCTATATTGACGAGGCGTTTCCCAGAGATATGCATTCGCCGAGCAGCCGTTCGGGTCAGCATCCTTCCCGGCCACCGGATTCTTTCTCGCGCGAGCCTTCCTGCCGCGGCCATTGCCCTTGCGCTCTCAGCAAATCACTCCAGAGCAGGAGCTAGTGCTCCGGTTGCCGTGGGGCTCGTCGCAAGATGATCGAGACCGGGCGCTCCGGATGACCGTCGCGGACCAGCACCGTGATGACAACGCGGTCAATCCAAGCGAAGCGGACCAGCGCTTCGATCTCGGCTTCGGTCGAGTGGAAAACGCGTTCGTGACCGGATTCCGTGAGCAGGAAGAAACCTTCGAAATCGCCGAACCGGTCGTAGATGATTCCAGCGATCTTGCCGGTAAATTCCTCCTTGTGCAAAGCAATTGGTCCCGGCCCGGGCTGCACTCCGCCACCAGCGATGCCATTCGGCGAGGGCTTGATGCCGCTCGCGTTGCCGCCCAGGGCGTTGACGCGCGCGGCGATATACGACACGTAACGCTTCAGTACCGGATACCAGCGATCGCTGGGTGAAAGCAGTCCCAGCCGCCACAGCAAAATCGCGTAAGTGTTTTCCTCCGGCCGCAAGAGAACTTTCTCGGCGGCCACCGGAATCTTTACCTGAAATGTTCCAACGATGTACCGCCAATTTCTCTGGATGTTGCGATTGGTCGCGCTCGCTGCCCGCCCGGCCGCCAGCTTGTTGGGGTCGGTATTGCCAATCTGCCGAGACGAAACGCGCCGCACCACGATGTTAAATTCCTGTCCCTTGATCACCGTCGCAGGTAAATCGATGCTGAACAGTCCAGCAAACTTCTCCCCGGCGCCGCTTGGAATTGGCACATAGGTCCGGCCGCTGGTCACCTTGCACGTCAGCGTATTGGGATCGGACTGCGAGAGCTGGTGAGTGGCATAGATGCGGCCTGCCAGCTTGATGACCTCCGCCGCCTTCACCTGCGGCCAGTAGATACTGGCCGTGCTGTGCAACGGAGTGTTCCCCCAGTCGATCATTAATTCGTCGGGGTAATCCAGCAACTGGCCCGCGACCTGACTGATGACCGGGCTTGGCCGCAGGTCGAAGGTCTGGGGTATCAGATGCGACGCGGGCGCGCCTGGATTGGCCGAGAAGGTTACCTGCATGTTGCGCTGAGCGAGCTTGTCGGAGTTCTCCGGGCCCGCAGTCAGCCCGTTGCTGTTGATGATCGGCGCGTCATCGAACGCGATCTGCGCGACGATGCAGTGATGCGAACCCTTCATCTTAAGGCTAAGGGAAGGGTCATAGACATTCAGAAAGCAACCGAAGTAATGCCATGCGCCCGCGCTGTCGTTGATCGTGATCGGTTGATTGTTGGGACCGCCGGTTGCATAGTCGATCGCACCCGACCCGCCCGCGAAGAAGGGAGTGGTTTCGCCGTCTGGCGCCGGCAGGGGAGTATTCGGCAGGTTGCTTGCGTCCAGGGTGCTGAGATAAGTGCCATTAGGTTCGTAGTCGGTATCGTTGGTCTGAGTGATAAAGAGCCGGAAAAACACTTTCACGTTCGGCGCAGTTTGAGACAATGCGCCGCTCAGACGCACGCGCACGATTGCGAAGTTGTAATTGGTGAAAGTCAGGAAGTCCACCGACGTTCCGGGAGTAACCGAGGAATCGCCCGCGGCGTCGCCCGAGGTAATGATCTGGCTGGGAAACGACGTGAAAGCATTGGTGGGGCCCGGAGTCGTGAAGGCCGGGTCACTATTCATGTGACTGAGGACACTCGTAATGAAATTGAATGCCGCGGCGGGATCCTGACCGAGAGGATTGGAGGTCGCAAATGACACGGGCACGCCCGGGATGGGTGCGGGGTTCAGCCCCGGTGTAACTGTGAATACGCAGAGGTCCTGGCTCTGGTAGAAGGGATTGGGCGGGTTCGCATTGGGATTGATGTTTTGGAAGTAGGGATCCTCGCCCGCGCCCAATTCAAACACCGCTTCCGCAGCGTAGGATTTTCCACTAATGGATAGCGTTGCCTCCAATAACAACTGTTTTGCAGACGTGTGAGGCATCGGAAAAGCGCCCATCGATGATCCCGAGAACTGCACGTTGAACGAAATCTGCACGCGCTGCGGGTCGTTGGGATTGCCGGAACCTTCCGCCACTAACGCTCCCGGCGCCGAAATCACGCCCAGGCTGGCAAACGCGCCTGCGAAAGCCAGAGAAGGCAAACTGGCCTGGACCTGATTGGGAGAGTAGCCGTCAACGGTCAGCCAGAATGAAAAATAAGACGGGAAGGTGCCGTTATCGGAAGCTTCGTCAAAGCCAAAAGTGCTCTTGTCCACCGAGAAGTAGAAGCTCTGATTGACCCGCGCCAGCCAAATTACCGTATTGGTGTAGAAGGACTGGAGATCGGCGAGCACACCTCCGCCCGCGGGCGCCGTATAACCAGGCCCGAATCCCTGCATTCGGTCCGCTGAGGATCCGCAGGGATCGCCGATCAAATTCAGATCGAGATAATGATGGAAGGAAGAATCCGTGACTACCCGTCCCACCCCGGCGCCTCGCCCGTCGTAGGCGCAGAGGATACCAATGGTGCTCGCCACTGTAGGCGTCGAGTCACCGGTGAAATTGTTTTGTTCGCAAGTTGACCCCTCCACTGAGGTCGTGTGGCCGCCGGTAATATTACCGGTGGCGATGATGCTGGGCACGGGTTGGGATCCGCCAACCGTCGGAAACTCCTGGAATGATTGCCCACCAATCACCACCATATCGTTCAGGGTCGATGAGGTCGGCGTAACCACCTCGCCTTCGTGCATGTGGTCTGGAAAGCGGTTGAGCACTCCATTGGGGCCCTCCAGGATGGAATGAACGGGCCCACTGGGAAAACCAAGTTGCTGCGGGATTGCGTCGGACTGATCGTCGAATTGGAACTGGCTGGCAGTGTCTCCGGAAGGATTTTGCACCAGAGTGTCGGCCCTGCCCAAGCCCGGCGTCGGGTTGTTGGATATCCCCGGTCGGTTGACTGCCGGAGCGGAATTCCCGCTGGAATCGATGGCCGTGGCTGGGCAATCGGATGGGATATCGCCGGCACGTCCAAACCACTTCCGCATGGCGCGTACTCGCGGAATCCTTCCGCACAGGAAGGACCCCATCCCGGCATGATCGCCGGTGGCGAAGACGCCGCCGCCCGAGTCCATGAATTGGGTGATGGCCAGCAGTTCGGCATCCGATATCGCACTCCCGTACGGAGTGGCGCCGTAGTTCCAGCCTTCATAACCGAACAGCCAGATCACGTCGTACTTGGAGAGGTCGAGGCTGGTGGCAAAGTTGAAATTTTGAAAAGTGGCGTTTGGGTCGTTGCGCCGGTGTGCGGTGTCAACCGAGATCGCGGGAACAGGGTTGTTTCGGAGCAGCCATACAAACTCCGAGACCGTGAACGTGTCATCCGTCACATCCTGACCGGGTGCGAAGCTTATGCCCTGTGCGGGCGGGTTCTGGGCTTCGAAATTGCCGTCGCCCACGACGAGGACATTGATCGCAGCCATGATTCACTCACTTTCTTGACTTCAGGGATTTCAACGCCCGGCGGTTTCGCCGCGGTTGTGACCCTTCCGAAGACTTCGCGCTGCTCCGGGGTTTCGGCTACCTAGGTGTTAGTGATCCATACCGCGGTTTCGTTTCATGCCAGTGTGAGCCGCGGGATGCGCGCGCATGTTAATGCGTGTCCATCCCGTCGCGTGGCCTGGTCCCACAATCCGGATATCTTCCGTTCGTTCGTTGACTCGCCGACGTTGCGTCCTTAATATGGGGCAGCGATCTCTGGCCGGCGGGGCTTGTCGTGCCTTGATTGGCTGACGGGACCGATCCGGAATTACCGACCTGGAATGACTGACCAAATCATCTCGCACTACCGCATTCTGGAGAAACTCGGAGGCGGCGGTATGGGCGTGGTGTTTAAGGCCGAAGACACTCGCCTCAAGCGTTTTGTCGCGCTCAAGTTCCTGCCCGATGACGTAGCGAAAGATCCCCAGGCTTTGAGCCGTTTTCAGCGCGAGGCGCAGGCGGCGTCGGCGCTCAATCATCCCAACATCTGCACGATATACGACATCGGACATGAAAATGGCCAGGCTTTTATTGCCATGGAGTACCTGGAAGGCTCGACGCTCAAGCACACGATCGACGGGCGTCCGCTGAAACCGGCGCAGTTGGTGGATCTGGGGATTCAGATTTCCGATGCGCTGGACGCCGCGCACACGGGCGGAATCGTGCATCGCGATATCAAGCCGGCCAACATTTTTATTACGCAGCGCGGGCAGGCCAAGATTCTGGATTTTGGCTTGGCGAAGCTGACGTTGCAGGCGCCAGCCGTCGATGCGTCGGCTGCCTACGGTGGGTGGACCGACTCCGGTGAGTGCCGATCAGTTGACGACTCCCGGCACGGCGATGGGCACGATTGGGTATATGTCTCCGGAGCAGGCGCGCGGGGAGCCGCTCGATCAGCGCAGCGACTTGTTTTCATTTGGCGTGGTGCTTTACGAAATGGCGACGGGCAGGCAGCCGTTTTCGGGCGCGACTTCAGCGGTGGTATTCGACGCGATTCTGAATAAAGTACCGCTGCCGCCGGTGCAGTTGAATCCGGGATTACCGCCGCAGATCGAAAGCATCCTGAACAAGGCGCTGGAGAAAGATCGCGACCTGCGCTGCCAGAGCGCGGCCGAACTGCGCGCCGACCTGAAGCGGCTGAAGCGGGATGCGGATTCTACGCGGAGCCGGGCGAGCGATGCGGCCGTTGCTGCCGCGGCGGCCGTACCGGGCATCGCAGCGGCGGGCGGCGATTCGTCGAGATTAGTTTCGGCGGTTCCAGCACCGGCGCCAGATAGTGCAGGCAAGAGCGGGCGCCGAGCGCCGATTGTCGTGGCCTGCGGCGTGCTCTTCGCGTTGGCCATTGGATTTGTGGCGGGCCACCGCTTCTGGCAGTCACCGGCCATCAGCGCGCCCCTCTATCACGAGATCACCTTCCGGCGCGGCGAAATTCGCTCGGCGCGATTTGCTCCGGACGGGCAGACGATTATTTACAGCGCGGCATGGCAGGGAAATCCGGTGGAGACATTCTCGGCGCGCCAGGGAATGGTGGAGTCGCGCTCGCTCGGCCTCGGACGCGCGGAGCTTCTGGCGATTTCGTCGAAGGGCGAGATGGCGCTGTCGCTCGGCAGTCATCCAGTAGGAACATGGATCAACGTAGGCACGCTGGCGAGGGCGCCGCTGGCCGGTGGCGCGCCGCGGCCGGTGCTCGAAGATGTGGAGTGGGCTGACTGGTCTCCCGACGGCAGCAATCTGGCGGTGGTGCGTAACGTGGGCGGACGCGACCGGCTCGAGTATCCGATTGGCAAAGTGCTCTACGAGACGAGCGGCGGATGGATCAGCTATCCGCGAGTTTCGCCCAACGGCGATTACGTCGCGTTCATGGATCACCCGAACCAGGGAGACGATGGCGGGTTGGTCGCGGTGGTCGACGCCTCCGGAAAAAAGACTGACCTGACGCGCGACTGGTACGGAACCCAAGGTCTGGCCTGGACTCCCGACGGGCAGGAAATTTGGTTTACGGCGAGCGAGCTGGGGCTGTTTCACTACGTAACGTCGGTGACGCTGAAGGGCAAGCAGCGCCTGGTGACACGCGTGCCTGGATCGCTGGTGGTCTTCGACATCTGGAAGGATGGGCGCGTGCTGCTGGCGCGCGCCGACCGGCGGCGCGAGATCATGGCGCTCTATGCCGGCACGACCAAAGAGCGCGATCTTTCCTGGCTCGATTATTCGTATCCCGCGGATCTTTCGGCGGACGGCAAAACTCTCCTCTTCGACGAAGAAGGCATTGGCGGTGGCGTTCAGTACGGAGACGCGCAGGAGCTCACCTACGCCGTATACATCCGAAGCACCGATGGCACGCCCGCGATTCGACTGGGAGAAGGAGCGGCGGCAGCACTATCGCCGGATCAGAAATGGGCGATCGTGCAGACGCCGAGTTCACCGGAGCAGTTGCGTCTGTTGCCGACCGGAGCCGGCGAGACACAGCCTCTCACCAACGACGCGATTAATCATCAGTGGGCGCGCTGGGTTCCGGATGGCAAGCGATTTGTGTTTGCCGGAAACGAGCCAAGTCACGGAGTACGGCTTTATACGCAGGATATTTCCAATGGAAAACCGAAAGCGATTTCGCCGGAAGGAGTGGACGCCCAGGCCTTTGCCGTTTCGCCAGACGGGCAATTCGTGGTGGGTATAGGGCCGGACGGAAAGGGCTACCTGTATTCGACGGCGGGAGGCGATCCTCGCCCGGTGAACGGCATGGAAGCCGGGGATATTCCGATCAATTGGAGTCAGGATGGACGGTCGATTTATCTCTACCGGAGCGGCGAGGTCCCGGCGAAAGTTTATCGCTTGGAATTAGCGGCGGGGAAGAAATCGGTATGGAAGCAGATTGCTCCGCTTGATCCCACCGGCGTGTCGACCATTGGACCAATCCTGATGACGCCGGACGGGAAGACTTATGTATATGGTTTCCACCGGACGCTCGGGGATCTTTATCTGGTGGAGGGGTTGAAGTAGATTGTTCGTTGCTGAGATTTTTCGGCGCGACCATCTTCCGTGCGATCTTGTTACCTGCCCTCAGCGCTTAAGCTTTGACGCAGCGGATTCGTCGAGCATCCAGAGCAGACGGCCGTTCGTCGGTTGGACTCGCTGAGAAGGCAGCGGCGGGGTGGATTTGCCTTCGAGAACCTCATGAACCATTGCGGCTTTGTCCGGGCCGCTTGCCAGGAAGATCACTTCTCCGGCGTTAGTCAATACAGGAAATGTCAGGCTGATGCGGTTGGTTTTAAATTTTTCCACCCAGTTGGCGATCACCAGCCTCGTGTTCTCTTTCAGGCCTTCGGAATCGGGGAAGAGGGATGCGGTGTGGCCGTCGGGGCCCATGCCGAGGAGGATCAGATCGAAGCGGGGAAGTTCGTTGGGCTTGAGCTCGAAGAATTTTCTGAGCTGGGTTTCATAGTCCGCGGCGGCGGCTGCCGCGCCTGAATTTTCGGCTTTGACCCGGAAAACATTTTGCGCGGGAATTGCGGCCTTTGAGAATAGAGCTTCATTCACCATGCGGTAATTACTTTCAGGGTCAGTGGGCGGAACGTGGCGTTCGTCGCCGAAAAAGAAGTAAGTGCGCGCCCACGGGAAATCGGCATAGCTCGAAGCGAGCAGGGAATAGAGGCTTTTGGGAGTCGACCCTCCGGAGAGCGCGACGGTAAAACGGCCCTGCGCTCCGATGGCCTGGCGGCCGACGCGTGAAAATTCTTCGGCGGCGGCGTGAAAGAGGTCGGCGGCGGTAGGGAAGACCTCGATTTCGCGAGTCGGAGGCATGCTGTGATTCTAAATCGTGAGATTGGCGAATTCTGCAATTGGGCAATTTTTAGTGCCCCAATTACTTTTCGAAGTTTCTCCAGCGGCGCCCGTCGCGATCCATCAGTTCGTCGGACTCTCTTGGCCCCCATGTGCCCGAGGCATAATTCGGGAAATTTCTAGGCGGCAGAGCCTTCCACACATCCAGCACGGGATTGACGATGCTCCAGCCGGCTTCGACCATGTCGGCGCGCTGGAAGAGCGTAGCGTCGCCGATCATGCAATCGTGCAACAGACGCTCGTATCCGGTGGAGGGAGTCGAGCCGAAATAATCGGCATACGCGAAATCCATGTTGACTTCACCGAGCTGCATGGATGGTCCGGGAGTTTTCGCGGCAAAGCGAAGCGAGATGCCTTCTTCGGGCTGAATGTGCAGGACGAGTTGGTTGGGCATCATGTTCTCAACATGCGTTTCGCGGAAGAGCATGAAAGGCGCGCGCCGGAATTGAATCACGACGTGCGTGTTGCGGCCCCCGAGACGCTTGCCGGTGCGGAGATAGAAGGGAACTCCGGCCCAACGCCAGTTGTCGATGAGAAGGCGCATGGCGACGAAGGTTTCAGTGCGCGAATCGCGCGGCACTCCTTCTTCATCGCGATAGGCCGGCACGCGCTCGCCGTCGATGACGCCTTCACCGTATTGTCCGCGCACGGTTTTGCTGAGCACGTCTTCGTTGCTGAAGGGCTGGATGGCGTGCAGGATTTTTGCCTGCTCGTCGCGCACCGCGTTGGCCTCGAATGAAATGGGCGGCTCCATCGCGGTGAGCGTGATGAGTTGCATGATGTGGTTGGGCACCATGTCGCGCAGCGCGCCGGCGTTGTCGTAGTAGCCGCCGCGCTGTTCGACGCCCACGGTTTCGACTACGGAGATTTGCACGTGGTCGATGTAGCGGCGGTTCCAGATGGGTTCGAAAATTCCGTTGGCGAAGCGCAGCGCCAAAATGTTCTGGACAGTTTCTTTCCCCAGGTAATGGTCGATGCGGTAGATCTGGCTTTCGGCGGCCACTTTGAGGATTTGCTGATTAAGAGCCTTGGCCGAATCGAGATCGTGTCCGAAGGGCTTTTCGACAATCACGCGGCGCCAGTGCCCATTTTCTTCCGCCATCAGGCCGACGCTTGCGAGATGCTCGACGATGTCTCCGAAAAAGTTGGGCGCGGTCGCCATATAGAAGAAGAAATTGCCGTGCTTGCCGTGCTCCTGATCAACCTTCCCGAGGACTTCTTTGAGATGCGAGTAGGTGTTCGGATCGTCGAAGTCTCCCGCGATGTAATGGATGCGCTGGACGAAGTCGTCCCAGATTCTCGCATCGATGGGTCCGCTGGCAAAGTTCTTGAAGTCTTCCGTGGCTTTTTTGCGCGCGTCTTCGTCGCTCATGGGGCTGCGGCCGAGACCGATGATGGCGAAATCCGGCGAGAGCAGTTGCTGGCTGGCGAGGTTGTAGAGCGCCGGGATGAGCTTGCGGCGGGTCAGGTCTCCGGAGAAGCCGAAGATGACCATGATGCAAGGGTCGGCCACGCGCGCGGTGCGGGGCTTGATGGGAGCGGGCTGGACGTCTGAGAAGACCATTGGTTCCTCGATAGTGAGCTTCGAGCTGGTAGCCCCGAGCTGCTAGCTTAAACAAAATAACTTGGCTTAGTTCTTTGGCGCTGTCTTCGGCTCCACAGTGCCCGCCGAATTTCTGGCGCATGGCTGAGAGCATCTTATCCGCAAACGTGTGCTCCTGCCGCGAACGGAAGCGGGCATAGAGCGCGGCCGTCAGCACCTCAGCGGGGACAGCTTCTTCGATCGCCGCCTGGATGGTCCAGCGGCCTTCGCCGGAATCCTGCACGAAACCGCTGTATTCGGAGAGCGTGGGATTTTCGACCAGTGCCATCGCGGTGAGGTCGAGCAGCCACGAACTGATGACGCTGCCACGGCGCCAGACTTCGGCGACGTCGGGCAAATTAAGGTCGTAGCGAATGTTGGCGGGTAGTTCTTTGCTGGTGGCGTTCTTGAAAATATCGAAGCCCTCCGCATAGGCCTGCATGATTCCGTATTCGATGCCGTTGTGCACCATCTTCACGAAATGGCCGGAGCCCGACGGGCCGCAGTGGATGTAGCCGTCTTCCGCCGTCGAACCGGCGGCGCTGCGTTTGTCGAAGCCCGGCGTGCGAGCGATGTCGCCGCGTCCGGGGGCCAGAGTTTTGAAAATTGGGTCGAGGCGCTGGACGGCCTCTTTGGGGCCGCCGATCATCATGCAGTATCCGCGTTCCAGTCCCCAGACGCCGCCGCTCGTGCCCACATCGACATAGTGAACGCCCTTGGCGGAGCACATTTCCGCGCGGCGTACGTCGTCTTTAAAGAAAGAATTTCCGCCGTCGATGATAGTGTCGCCCTTCTCCATGCGGGCGAGGAGGGTCTGAACCGTTTTTTCGGTGGCGTCGCCCGATGGGACCATGACCCAGGCAGCGCGGGGCGCAGTCAGTTTTGTAACGAGGTCATCGAGCGAAGTGGAACCGGTGGCGCCTTCGCCGGCCAGTTGTTTAACCGCGTCCGGGCTGAGGTCGGACACGACCAGTTGATGGCCGCCGCGCATAAGACGGCGCGTCATGTTCGCGCCCATGCGCCCGAGGCCTACCATTGCGAGTTGCATTGACTCTCCTTAAACCGCGATGCTGATTATTAATTTTGCAAAGTGTGGCAAATCTAGTCTTCGATCTAAGAGTTGTGAGCTATGAGCCGAGCAACGAGCCGCGTGCAATCCGGTGCTTTCAAACTCGTAACTCGAAACTCGTGCCTCGCAGCTCTACTACGATCTGCTGAATAAGTTCGGCCAACTTCTTCAATCCGGCTTTCACGTCGCTGCCAATGTGCACGCGCAGCGCGCGGCGTTTGCGCTCGGCCAGGACCGCGAAGTCACCTCGGGCTTGCGCCGCTTTTACTGTGCCGAAGGTATATTTCTGCTGCGGGACCCGCAAGTCATTCGCGTCGTCGCAGGTGATTTGCAGAAAGACTCCGCTGTTGGGGCCGCCTTTATACGCTTGCCCCGTCGAGTGCAGGAAGCGCGGGCCGAAGCCGAGGCAGGTCGCTACATGTTTTTTGTCGCGCACATTCATACGCAGCCCTTGCAGGAGTTCTTCGTGCTCGGCGTTCATCTGTACGTAGGCGAGCACGGCGAAATAGTCGCCTTCTTTAATGCGACCGAGGTGCGCGCGCAGGTAGTTCTTCAGCGAACGGTCGGAGCCGACCGCAGCTGGCCAGATCGGCGGCGTTCTTCTCGTCGGTGAAGAGTTTGAAGCCTGCTTCCTCGAGGATCGGCGTCTCGGCAGGGAGCGAGCCTTTGGCTTCATACTCGGTCGTCAACTTCTTGGTCTCAATTTTGCTCGCCTCTACGTCCGGCTGATTGAAGGCGTTGATGCCGATGATGGAACCGGCGACCGCAGTCGCAATCTCCCAGCGGAAAAATTCCTGGCCAAGGTTGTAAATATCGGAGACGATGATGCGCACGACCGGCTGTCCGGCTTTTTCGAGCGCCGCGACCTTTGCGTCCTGATCGGAGTCAGAGTCGGCGGCCAGGCGAAGGTACGCGAAGATGCGATCGTTTCCGTAAACCTCCGGGCGCGCCCAGCGCTCTCGCGATCGACCGGAATGATTCCCTTGCCGATCTTGCCGGTGGATTCGGCGATCAGTTGTTCGAGCCATGCGCCCAGATCGTGAATCCCGGGCGACGTGATCAGCGTGATCTTGTCGCGGCCTTGCAGAGTTGGCGGTGCCCAGGATGATGCCGAGCATCGCTCCGGGATTTTCCGCGATCGGAACCGCAGCAACGCACGCGTCCACCATCTTTTTGGTGCCCTCGAGAAATTTGCCGGTGTCGATGCCCATGGCGGCGGCAGGAACCATTCCGAAATTTGACAGCGCCGAGTAACGCCCTCCGATGGAGGGCAGTCCATAAAAGATGTGCCAGAAGCGGTCGCGCTCAGCGACGCCCTGCATCTTCGAGCCGGGATCGGTGATGGCGATGAAGTGGCTGGCGGCCTTGTATCGCCGATTGTTTGCTGCACGCGCTCAAAGAAATACTGCTTGTAGATGTTCGGCTCGAGCGTGCTGCCGGACTTGCTGGAGACGATGAAGAGAGTCTTGGCGAGATCGACTTCTGCTTTCGACGCTCTTGATCTGCGCCGGGTCGGTCGAGTCGAGAATGTGCAGGCGCGGAAAGCCAGGCGCCTGCGGGAAGGTAAGCGCGAAAACTTCCGGGCAGAGGCTGGAGCCGCCCATGCCAAGCAGAAGAATGTCGGAGAAGCCGCAGCCTTTACTTCATTCGCGAACTCGTTCAGCTTGGAGACATTGGCGAGCTGATCGTTGACGATGTTGAGCCAGCCCAGCCATGAACACTCGTCCTCATTGGTCCAGAGCGAGGCATCGTGCTGCCAGAGACGCCTTACTTTTCCATGCGCGCGCCAGTCGCTAAGGTTTTTTTTTACGGCGTCGTCCAGGGAACGGCAGGCAGCTTGGCAGTTTGCGCGTTTACCGCCGGAGTCGCCGGACGGCGTGTATTCTTCTCGACGCGTCTCAACAGCTTGTCGAAAGCATCGGCGAAGAGCTTCACGCCATCGGCGGTCAGCTTGTCGGTGACTTCCTTCATCGAGATGCCGGCCGCGGCCAGGTCCGACATCGTCTTGCGCGCGCCGTCGAGATCTTCGGTCAGGCTCTGCCGGGGCTTGCCGTGATCGCGAAACGCTTCGAGCGTAGCGGGCGGTAGCGTGTTAACCGTGTCCGGTCCGATCAGCTCTTCGACATAGAGCACGTCACGATAATTTTTATTTTTTGTGCTGGTGCTGGCCCACAGAACGCGCTGCGTCTGCGCGCCTTTGGCGGCCAGCGCCTTCCAGCGCGGAGTCGAGAAGATGTGCTGGTAAGCTTCGTAGGTGAGCTTGCCGTTGGCGATGGCTACCTTGCCCATGATGCTCTGCAGCTTTGCTTTGCGCGCGGGATCGGATTCGGTTTTGAGTTTTTCGGCGGCGATCGAGTCGATCAGCGTGTCGATCCGGCTGATGAAAAAGCTGGCCACACTGGCGATTCGACCGATGTCGCCGCCGGTCGCGGCGAAGCGCTCAACTCCATCAATGTAGGCGGCGGCCACTTCTTCGTACACGTCCTGCGCGAAGAGCAGAGTCACGTTGACGTTGATGCCTTCGCCGATCAATTGACGGAACGCTGGGATGCCCTCGGGCGTGCCAGGGACCTTGATCATGACATTCGGCGCGACCGACGGCGGCCCAGAGCCGACGCGCCTCATCGAGCGTTCCCTCGGTATCGTGGCCGAGGTAGGGCGATACCTCCAGGCTGACGTAGCCGTCGCGGCGGCTGGTGCTCTTGTACACGGGCTTCAGCAGGTCGGCGGCGTCCTGAATGTCGCGAATCGCGAGCATTTCGTAGCGCCCCTTGGCGTCGAGATCGGTGCGGTTGGCAAACGAGTCGAGAAAATCCTGGTATAGCGCGGATTCGCCGATAGCCTTTTCGAAGATCGAGGGATTGGAGGTCATGCCGCGCAGCCCGTCGTCGTCGATCAGGCGCTGGAGTTCTCCGCCCTTTAAGCAGGTCACGGCGAATGTAGTCGAGCCAGATGGATTGGCCGAAAGTCTGAAGCTGCTTCAACGGATTGACGGCCTTTGCGGTTTCGAGGGTAGATACAGGATTCATGACGATCTCCTGAAATCAGCCAGACCGAAGATTATCGGCCTGACATTAAGAAAATATTACTTTCCGACCAGCTCGCGCGCCTTTTGCAGGATCGCATCGACGGTGAAGCCGAATTTCTTCTGCAAATCTTTCAGCGGCGCAGAAGCTCCGAAGCTTCGCATTCCGATTACGTAGCCTTTCGGACCGACATACTGCGACCAGCCGAGAATGGCGGCTTGCTCAACGGCGACGCGCGCTGTCACGTCCGGCGGAAGAACCTGATCGCGATAGCTCTGATCCTGATGATCAAAAATATCCCAAGAGGGGATGCTCACGACGCGAGCGCGAATGCCTTCGGCTTTGAGTTTCTCGTAGGCATCGATGCAGAGGTAAACCTCGCTGCCCGTCGCCATGAGAATTACCTGCGGCTTGCCGCCCTCGGCGTCGGCGAGAATGTAGCCTCCGCGAGCGACGCCGGCGGCCGAAGCATATTTTGTGCGATCGAAAGTGGGGAGGCCTGGCGCGTCAGAATCAGCGCGACCGGCTCGTTCTTCAACTTCATGATTATTTTCCACGATTCGACGACCTCGTTAGCGTCCGCTGGGACGCAATGTCATCAGGCCCGGAACGGCGCGCAGCGTGGGCAGTTGCTCGATCGGTTGGTGCGTTGGGCCGTCTTCGCCCACGCCGATGGAATCGTGCGTGTAGATCCAGATGCGAGGGAATCTCCATGATGGCCGAAAGGCGGATGGCCGGCTTCATGTAGTCGGAGAAAATCAGGAACGTCGAGCCGTAGGCGCGCAGGTTCGAGAGCACCATGCCGTTCACGATCGCGCCCATGGCGTGTTCGCGGATGCCGAAGTGGAAGTTGCGAGCGTCGTAATTGCCCGGCTCGAAGTCGCCGACACCCTCGAACGTCAGCCGCGTTTTGGTCGAAGGATAAAGATCGGCCGAGCCGCCCATCAGCCACGGGTCGTTCTTGGCGATGGCGTTCAGCACTTTGGACGACGAATCGCGCGTCGCCAGACCCTTGGCATCCGGCCGCGAAAGGTTGGAAGCTCTTTGTCCCATCCGTCGGGCAGTTCGCCGCCTGGTCATGCGCGTCGAACTGATCGGCCATGTCGGGATATTGCTCGCCGTACTTCTTGAATAGCGCATGCCACTGCCCGCTCAGTTGCGCGCCCGCGTTTGCCCATCACGTCGCGGAAGTTTTCGCGAACTCCGTCGGGCACGAGGAACTTGGCGTCTTCGGGCCAGCCATAAAAGCGCTTGGTCAGTTTGACTTCTTCTTCGCCGAGCGCTTCGCCGTGCGCCTCTTTCGTGTCCTGGCGATGCGGGGAACCATAGCCGATGTGGCTGTCGACGATGATGAACTTGGGCCGGTCGGTGATGCTCCAATGCCCAGCGGTAGGCGCTGGCCAGCGCATCGAGATCGTTGGCGTCGTGCACGTGATTGACGGCCCATCCATAGGCCTCAAAGCGCGCGCCGATATCTTCGTTGAAGGCTAAGTCGGTCTTGCCTTCGATGGTGATGTGGTTGTTGTCGTAAATCCAGCAGAGATTGGAAAGACGCAGATGGCCGGCGATCGACGCGGCCTCCGAAGAGATGCCTTCCATCATGTCGCCGTCGCCGCAGATACGCCCAGATGTTGTAGTTGAAAAGTTCGAAGCCGGGACGATTGAAATGACCGGCCAGCCAGCGCTCGGCGATCGCGAAGCCCACGCTGTTGGCGACTCCCTGGCCGAGCGGCCCGGTAGTGGTTTCGACGCCGGTGGTCAGGCCATATTCGGGATGGCCGGGAGTTTTGCTGTCGATCTGGCGGAAGTTCTTGATGTCGTCAAGCGAGACGGCGGGCGTCGATCAGGACTTCGCCCTTCGCGATTACCTCCCGCACGCCTGCCAGGTGCAGCAGGGAATAGAGCAGCATGGAGGCGTGGCCGTTGGAGAGCATGAAGCGGTCGCGGTTCGGCCAGATGCGGATCGGCGGGATCGTAGCGCAGGAACTGCTGCCACAGGCAGTAGGCGACCGGCGCAAGCGCCATCGGCGTTCCGGGATGGCCGGAGTTGGCCTTTTGCACCGCATCCATCGAAAGCGTGCGGATGGTGTTGATACAAAGTTGATCGAGTTGCTTTCCAGTGGCGACTGCCTGGTCACTCACTGCCATTAAGGCTCTCCTCGCAAGTCAGTGCGACTCGCTTTGATTTAGATGATGTCAGCGGCGATTTGATACAGAGGTTATGCACAAGCGCTCTTCCCTTGGATTGCTGACGGCGAGTGCACGCGAGTCAAGCGTCAATTCTACACGTTTGCTTCGGGTCGCTGCTGCGCGGCTTGGTTGCGGAAACAGGAAAAAGAACACGACCCAGCGGAAGTCGTCAACGACCTCGGGGAATCCTTGATCTCGCTCCAAATCAGCGCAGACCTACTAAGTCAGATAGACGCGCGCCTGCGTGGTGCGATGCTGAAGAGTGGAGGCCAGCGCGTCGATGTCGCCGGGCGAGAGGTTGATGACGGTCGGGTCGAGAACAGGGAGGCGATTGCTGCCTACGGCGTCGCGGCGAACCTGGATCAGAAGCGCCTGAAGAACTTGCGGATCGTACTTTTCGGGCGCCATGCGAATTAGTTCCTGCAGCGCGGTTCCCACCGACATACGAGGCGCGGTAGGGCCGCTCGGTGGTCATGGCGTCGAAGGCGTCGGCCAGCGCGATGATGCGCACGGCGCGCGGCATTTCGTCTCCGTGCAGTCCGTCCGGGTAGCCCGAGCCGTCGGCGCGCTCGTGATGCCAGCGCACGATCTCAGGAATCTGCGGCCACGGAAATTGCACGTGGCTGACAATCTGGTGGCCCACCGTGGTGTGGTCGCGCATCGCGCGGGATTCTTCGTCGTCGAGCGACGAGGGCTTGGCGAAGAGGCGCGTATCGACAGCGACTTTGCCGATGTCGTGCAGGTAGCCGGCCGAGCGCAGCGGCGCGACTTCGCTCGGTTCCATGCCGAGCGCTTCGCCGATCGCCTGCGCGTAGCGACCCACGCGCAGCGAGTGGCCGTGAATGTTCACGTGTTTGACATCGATGGCGGTCGCGAAGGCTTCCAGCGCGTTGTCGTAGAACCCATGCAGCGAAGCGAGCAGGCGCAGGTTTTCCGCCACCCGTTGCGCCAGCGTCTGGCTCGAGCGTGTGATTTTGAATCGCCAACGCAACGTAGCTGCCGATCATTTCCAGGGCGGCGAGCGCGTCTTCCTCGTAGGCGCCGTCACTGGAGGGGCGGCCCAGGGCGATCGCTCCCACCAGTTTGCCGCGAACCTTTAAAGCGCAGATGCAACGGAAAAGTTCGGGCGCGACGTTGCCATTGGAACTCAGGTACGCGTCGCACGTTCGCGCTGTTGAGAGCAATCGCTCCGGTCGACAGCGCTGAGCATGTGGATGTGACGGGGGAGTAGATGAATAATGGCCGGGTCGGGGATGAGAGCGAAACCCTTGGGCGTCGAGCGAGGTGAGCATGGACGGCCGCTCGCCGAAAGCGAACAGAACGGCCTCCCGCGCGCCCGCCGCCTCGATGACGGCGGAAAGGATCGTGCGCGTGGTTTGGCGGAAGTCGCGGTCCGCCGTCAGTTCGGGTCCCAAATCGGCCAGGGCTTCGACTGTGCGTAGAAGCTTTTTGAGATTCGATCCCAGCAATGCCGTAGCGAAGCTTGCCAGTAACCAGAGCGCTAACAGCGTAGCACCGGGGGAGCGCCGAAATTGTTGGTTAGTTTGATGCCCAACCAAGGTGCCCTCCCGGCGCAAAGATCAGGGCAGCGCCGCCATTTTTGTCACCAGAGTAGGACACAAAGAAAGAGCCGACCCGACCTGCCGGAGAAATCCGGTCGTTCTTGGGTTTTTACAAGGTTTAAGATTTTCTTTGTGTCTCTGTGCCTCTGTGGTGAAAACCGGGCAGATCGTACTTCAACCGCCCCGCGCTTTCCCTTGACAGGCGCGGGAAGTTGGCTCATACTCCCGTTCAATTAGCACTCCCGCCACTTGCGTTTTGGTCTAGAGCTTTTTGCGTTAACCCAGCTAATTCCAACGAATTGAGAGTGCATCTGTGGCAGTAACTCAGGCGCGGCACATTCCATCCGAGAAAATTTCCAGCGATCGCACCCGCGTGCCCGATCCGACAGGCGACCGTGTTACCCGCTTCGCAACGCCATAACGATCCCGACGAACCTCAGGTGCTCTCGACGCTCCGGGAACTCGTCGCGGCGGGAGAGCACCGGCTCGATCCCGATGCTGGCGGCGATTGCGGATGGCGCCTTGCTCTTGACAGGCGCAACCGGCGTGGCGCTCGCCATGTGGAAAGACGGCGCGATGGTTTGCCGGGCGCGCAGCGGAGAGACAGCTCCGCCCCTCGGCGCGCAATTGAGCGCGGACAAAGGAATTTCAGGCGAATGCCTGCGCACCGGAAAGACCCAGCATTGCGTCGATACGGAGAAGAACCGGCTCGTTGACGTGGAGGTGTGCCGAACCCTGGGCCTGCGCTCGATTGCCGTGCTGCCGATTCAGGGATGGCGCGGGGTCAACGGAATTCTGGAAGCATTTTCAACCGAGCCGGCGGCGTTTAGTCCGCATCATCTGGCAGTGCTTGAGCAACTCGCCGGGCTGGCAGAGAAGGCCCGCGCAGCAAAACCGGTGGGGGCTTCGCCAACCATTGTCCACGCTGGGCCGGTGGTGGCACCGGTTGAAAAGCAAGAACCGGCGGGACTTTTGCCGGCCTCCGATCGATTCGTCGATTTTGTTCGGGCCTTGGTGGGCAGGCGGCCGCTGGTGCTGGGTGTAGTAGGGCTGGCGACGATTGCGCTCTTGAGTTTGGTGATCTGGCTGGGCTGGCGCGGGAATGATGGGAGCGAGAGCAAGGCGAACGCGGCGGCGCCGGCGTCAGCTTTGGGTTCGAGCACTCCAGCGCCGAGTTCGGTTGTGCATTCAGGAGGAGGTCCAGGCCGATAATCGGCTTCCCGATCGTTCTCCGACCGATGGTCCTCAGACAGCTCATTCGTCCGATCAGCGCGTGGCTGGGCAGCGCGTTCCAGATAACGATTCTGTCTGGAAGCCGAATCCCGGAGGACAGTCGCTGCTGGTTTCGAGCGGCAAGCCCTCGGCTGCGCGGACGGTGAAAACAGCGGCGGCTTTGGACGCGGCCGAAGCTCAGAAGAGCAAGGATTACAAGAGTAAAGACGCGCGAACTCCTTCGGACGTGAGTGCTGCCAGCGCTGCTTCCGCACTCAGCCCACCGTGGGATCAAGTTCCCCATCGAATAGCGCCACGAATAACAATCCCTCCGCAACCTTGCATGGGGACGAGACCGCTTCGCTTGGTCCGCCGCCTCTGCCTGCCGAGCCAGCCTTCGTCGGCCCTCAACGGCGTGCTCTCTTCGAAGCCGTTGGTGCCCTCGCTTTCGGCGCAGCGAGTTTCGCAGGGAGTTTCAGGTGGTCAGTTGATTCGTCGCGTGCCGCCCGTTTATCCCATGCAGGCCAAGTCGATGCGCACGGAGGGTAAAGTCGTGCTCGACGCCACGGTGATGGAAGATGGGAGCGTGCGCGATGTGAAAGTTGTGCAGGGGCCTCCGGTGTTTACGGCATCGGCGATCGAGGCCGTGAAGCAGTGGCGCTATAAGCCTTTCATCCTGGACGGGAAAGCGGTGAAGAGTCCAATGCGGATTATGGTGGACTTTAAACTGCCTTCGGCGACGCGGTGAGGTCATTGCAGTCGATTGGTCGTTAGACGTCAGGAGCAGTCGTCAGGACCGACCGGTTGTTTCAACATCCCTGATGACCAACGACTGATCGACGATCCATTACACCCCCACCGGGAACGGCTTGGTGTGAGTCTCCGATCCAACCTGTAGTCCGGCCAATCGGCCTTGCAGCAGCGACATCAACCCCGTGCACCAATACCCGATAACAAACAGCAGCAGAAACGGCACGGTGAAGTAGTTCTCATTGTCGATCGCGTAATAGACGGTCAGCGCGAAGTAGCATCCAATCGCCAATTCAATCCACGGCACCCACCCAAGTCGTTTGCGATACTTCTTCAAGCCCACCTTATCCTTCTTCGACTCGACGCGGTACTTGGGAGTGCGCACAAAAGAGGTCTCCTTGCCCACCAGCGCCTCCAGCACGGCGCGCGTGTTGGTGATGGTCAGGCCGATTCCGAGCGCCATGAGCAGCGGAAGATAGAGCAGCGAACGCAACCAGCTTTTGGGAAACAATTCCTTCTGCGAAACAAGATAGAAACTGGAGATGGAAAACGTCGACGCCATAAACAGCGGCAGGTCGATGTAGAGCATCTGGAACCATCCCTGATAAAAACGGATGACCATCGCGGGAAGCAGGAGCACCGACAGCACGATCATCAGCGGATAGCTGAGGTTGGCGGTCAGGTGATACCACGCCTCGACCTTTTGGTGGCGCGAAGCGTCGCTGGCAAAAACCTTGGGCAGAATTTTCTTCGAGACCTGAATCAGTCCTTTTGCCCAGCGTGCCTGCTGGGTCTTGAAGGCGGTCATCTCGACCGGCAGCTCGGCGGGACATTCGACGTCCTGCAGGTAGAGAAACTTCCATCCTTTTAACTGTGCGCGGTAAGAGAGATCGGTGTCTTCGGTCAGCGTGTCGTGCTCCCAGCCCCCGGCTTCGTCGATCGCTGTCCGGCGCCACATGCCGGCGGTTCCGTTGAAGTTGAAGAAGACGCCGCTGCGCGCGCGCCCGGAATGCTCGAGCACAAAATGCCCGTCGAGAAGAATGGCCTCGACCTGCGTGAGCAGCGAATAGCTGCGGTTGATATGCGTCCAGCGCGTTTGCACCATGCCGATCTTCGGGTCGGTGAAATGATGAATGCACTTGAGCAGAAAGTCGGGCGGCGGAACAAAGTCGGCGTCGAAGATGGCGACGAATTCGCCCTTCGACGGATTCGAGGCCGGCTGCAAGCGCTCCAGCTTTGAAGCCGTGCCGATTCTCGCGGTGAATGTAGGTAACCGGATTGCCTAGCGCCGCGTAGCGCTCGACCAGGCTCGCGCGCGACTTCGACGGTCTCGTCGGTCGAGTCGTCGAGCAATTGGATATCCAGCTTTTCCCGCGGATAGTCAAGGCGGCAAACAGCGTCGAGCAGTCGTTCGACCACGTATTGCTCATTGAAGATCGGCAGCTGCACGGTAACGCGCGGCAGTTCGTCGAAATGCGCGGGCGGATCGGTCGTCTTATTCTTCTTGTGCTTGTAATAAAGATAGACCAGCCAGTAGCGGTGGCCTCCATAAGCCGCGAGGATGATGAGGACGATGAAATAGGGGATCAGCAGCGCCAGGTCGAAGGCGTTGACCTGATACAGACCCTGAAAAGTCTTGTCGAGAAAGTGCTGGCGGAGATAGGGCCCCAAGCCTTTGGAGGCGAGGATCAGGGCGAGCGATGTGAGTCGGGAGTGGATGAAAGCGAACAGAAGCATGAAGATTCAAAACGAAAAAAGCCAGAGCAAGTATTGTAACGGAATCGCCCTGCGGAGAGCGGCAAGCCGCGTCTCGCCGGATGGCGCTTCTCAGCGCCAATCGTCCCCGTCCAGCGCTCAGCTTCAGGTTGACGCTCTGCATGAGCGCCCTCCTCGACTTTCACCGTCGTGCCATTGGCCTCCTGCGACTTCAGAAAGTCGGCGTCGCGGTAGATATCGTCGCTCACATCCTGCCAGGCGAATAGCGTATAAGTTCCAGGCGCAAGGCCTCGGATTGCGAACCGTCCGAACTGGTCGGTTGCGCCATCGCCGAAGCGCTCGGGAATCTTGCGGTACTTTTCTTCCGGTACGGCCACGACTTCCACGTTCGACACCGGCGCATCGTTACCCTGTTGGTCGCGGTCGGTGACCACGCCATCGATGACTGCTCCCTTCGTGCTGACCACCAGGTCAAGCACGGCGGGCCCGCTGAGAGCGAATGAAACATCGATGCTATTTACGCCGACGCGTGCCGACTTGAGAAAAAAACTGTCCTGCCCGTTGCCGCCATAGAGGCGCAGAACGTAGTTCCCGGGGTTGACGTCCTTCCACGTGAAATTGCCTTGGCGGTCGACCTGCGCATTCTCGCCGAAGGAATCCTGGGACATGAAGAATTCGGAGTCATCGCTCACGTCCGCCAGCCGAAGGTTGACGGAATACTGCGATAAATCGATGGGCGTCTGAGCATCACCACGAGCATCGGCACGAAGATGGCCAGTAACCGCAAATGCCGGCATGGGCACGAGTTTCAAACCGTCGACATCCGCCGCAGCGACCGTGACGTCCTGGCGCGCGCTAAGCACCGACGACTCGCCGGTAGTGTAAGCCTTCAATACGTACGAACCGGTCGAGGCGCCATGGATCTCAAATGTGCCATCCGAGCCGACTTCGCCGCCCAGCGCCGAATCTCCAGCCTTGGAGGTTAACTCGACCGTACCCCTTTGGCCCGGAAGCAGCCCGGTCACAATTCCGCGAACGCGATAGGTTCGCGTGGGGACGAGCGTCAGATTGACGGGCATTTCATCGCCGGCTTTGAGCGCAACGAGCGAAGCCTGTGAGCCGTCGGCTGTGCCCGGATAGTAAGTGTTCACGTAGCGCGTTTCGGGCTGTGCTTCCGATGCGGGGACGGCTGCGCCCTTGGCGCGTGGCCGCCCGTAATCGCGGGAGTCGGGCGGCGGCATGGCAACAACCATGTATTGTCCGGGAAAAAGGCCGGCAACGCGATATTCGCCGAGATCGTTGGTGGCGACAGCACCCAAGGATCCGCGGTTCGCTTTGCCGGGCGTCTTCTTTTCGACGACGACGCGCACGTTCGACATCGGGTCGCCATCTTCATCCGTGACGCGGCCGGTGATAACAGCCGTCGGCAGCATGTGAAACACCAGATCGTCAAGCGGCTTATCGGCTGGGACGGTGATCACGTTCACGTCGGCGCGGTGGCCGCGTCCGTTGACCTCGGCGAAGCCGGTTTTCTCGAAGAAGACGCGGTAGCGGCCGGGCATGATGCTGTCGATGCGAAAGTGGCCCTCGGTGTCGGTAGTGGCGCTGTAGACGCCGTTCTGATGCTGGTCTTCGGCGACCGCCTGCACCAGAACTTTCTTCAGAGGATGGCTGCCGGGCTCATCGACTACGGTGCCGGCCAAATAAGGCGTGGCTTGCCGTGACACATCTTGCGATGACAACTTGCGATGACAATCTTGCGATGCGATATCTTGGAAACGACTCGCGCCCTGCGCGCTCACTCGCGGCAAAAGGCTGAGAAGAAGCAGCGCAAGGGCAGGGAATCGCGTCATGCAAAATCAATTCAGAAAATACTGCCGGTAGAGCGTGTCTCGCTGCGCTGGGCGGAAGCCCGCATCCCGTATGATGCGGCGCAATTCTTCTTCGGTTGTGCAGTTGGTAACCCCGGCGGCGCGCACCACGTTCTCTTCGAGCATCACCGACCCCACGTCGTTGCCGCCGAAGCGCAGGCCCATCTGGCAGACCTTCAGTCCCTGCGTCACCCAGCTCGATTGCACATTCAAGAAATTCGACAGATACAGGCGCGAGATGGCGAGAACTTTCAGATATTCCACCGCGGTAGCTTCATCCCATTTGCGTCCGCCCAGCGCAGTGTTCGCGGGCTGGAAACTCCAGGGGATGAAGGCGGTGAAGCCCCCGGTCTCTTCCTGCAAGCGATAGGTAGCCTCGAAATGGTTAACGCGATGCTCGAACGTCTCGCCGACGCCAAACATCATGGTCGCAGTGGTCCTCATGCCGAGCTGATGCGCGGTGCGATGCACTCCCAGCCAATCCGCAGTCAGACATTTCAGGCGCGCAATCTTGTAGCGGACTTCGTCGTCCAGAATTTCAGCGCCCCCGCCGGGAATCGAATCGAGCCCGGCATCGCGCAAGCGAGCAATGGTGTCGCGGACGCTGAGGTCGCTGTATTCGGCGATGGCCAGAATCTCAGAGGCGGAGTAACAGTGGAGATGAATCTTCGGGAAGCGCTCCTTGATGCCGCGCAGCATACGCTCGTGCCAATCGATCTTGAGGTCGGGGTGGAGCCCTCCCTGCATGAGGACGCCGGTACCCCCAAGCTCGACCGTCTCACGAATTTTTTCGTAAATGGTGTCGAAGTCGAGGATGTAGCCTTCCTTGGCCGCCGGCCCTTTGAGCGGCCGATAGAAGGCGCAGAAGGTGCAATATTCCGTGCAGAAATTCGTGTAATTAATATTGCGGTCAATGATGTAGGTGACAGTTCCTTCCGGATGCAGTCGCCGGCGAACGGCATCCGCCTCCATGCCGATGCCGATGAGGTCATCGGAGCGGAACAGGTCGAGGGCTTGTTGTTTGGTCAAGGACATCGTTACCCCACGCAAAATACTATTCTAGCGGGGGAAGGCCGCTTGACGCGAACGTTTCATGCCACCCGGTGGCGCACCCGCGGCTTAGAACCAGCGGCCGACTGCCCCCGACGCTTGTATTCGTAAAACCCATACAATCCGCCCAGCACTGAAAAAGCGATCAAGGCAATCAGCACCGGCCAGTAATACCGATCGAAAAACTTCAGAATGCTCCGGCCGTATGCGTATCCGAGGTAGGCCAGAATAAGGTAGCGCGCGCCGCGCCCCACGGCGAGGGCAGTTAGAAACTTTTTCGTCGGATATTGCATGGCCCCCGCCGCCAGCAGCATGGGGACGATGGGAAATGGCGGGGGCAGGAGTGCGGGGATGGCGACTGAAGCGAATCCCCAGCGCTCAAAAATCGCATACACTTTTTTTACTTTCTTCTGCGAGAAGCGCTTCTCCAGCGTTTCCTTCCCGCCTTTGCGAGCCATACGGTAGGTAAGATAGCCGCCGAGTACCGATCCAGCCGTTGCCATGATGGCATAGTAAATCCAAGGTTCGCGGTGATGCGCAGCCAGCAAAACCGTAACCAAATCCGTGCTGCCCGGTAGAGGAATGAACGAGTTGTCAATCACACCCAGCAGAATCAGGCTCGGTCCTCCGAGGTGTATCAACCATCGGAGCATGCTTGTTTTCGTCGTGTGCGAAGTCGCGTGCGCGGCTGTCTTGGCAGCGTACAGGGCGACGATCGCGGGCAGGCGCGTCATGTTAATTAGAGGCAGGGTTCGGGCAGGCAGATGCAAGAGGATTGTAACCCTCTGTAATTGAAGTGCGCCCAAACGTGTGCACATGGCGACTCGACCGTAGCGCCGGCGTCCCGCTGGCGTCGTGGCGGCGGCCTCGCCGCCACGTCTACCGATGTCGATCCGCCTTCGGCTTGACTCAACTTTTGTCCGCTTGTAGCTTGCCTACAGGTTTCCTGTTTCGGGCTGCTTTCAAAAGGAGAAAGAATGATTGGTCGTCGATGGGGTCTCGTACGTTCATTTTTATTCATATTCATGCTGGTCTTGACGGCCAGCCTCTTTGCGCAGAGCAAATCCAGTGACGCCGACTACGACGTCAAAGCGCACTACACAAAATATGAATACCGGATCGCGATGCGCGACGGCGTGCACCTCTTTACTGCCGTCTACGTGCCCAAAGATAGCTCTCGATCCTATCCGTTCCTGATCGAACGCACCCCCTACAGTGTCGGTCCTTACGGTGTGGATCACTTTCGCAAGCATCTGGGACCATCGCCCGATTTCGACAAGTCGGGATACATCTTTGTCTATCAGGACGTGCGCGGCCGCTACATGTCGGAGGGGAAAGTTTACCGAGGAGAATCCGCACCTCGACAACAAGAAATCGAATCAGACGGACGAGTCCACCGACCTCTATGACACCATCGACTGGCTGCTGAAGAATATTCCGAACAACAACGGCAACGCCGGAATGTGGGGAATTTCCTACCCGGGCTTCTACACGGCGTCGAGCATGATCGACACGCATCCCGCGCTCAAGGCGGCTTCGCCGCAGGCTCCGATGGTCGACCTCTTTATGGGAGACGACGCCTACCACGGCGGAGCGTTCATGCTGTCAGCCAACTTCGATTTTTACAGCTCATTTGTGCCGCAGAAAAATCCCGAGCTTCCACCCAGGAACTACGTGGAGTTCGACTACGGCACGAAAGATAGTTATGACTTTTATTTGAAGGCCGGGCCGATCGGAAACTTGCGAACCTATCTCAAGGGCAATACCTCGCTTTGGGATGACCAGCTCAAGCACGATACCTACGACGACTACTGGAAGGTGCGCAACCTCGTACCCCACTTCAAAAACATTCATTGCGCCGTCCTGACAGTAGGCGGATGGTTTGATGCCGAGGACTTGCAGGGTCCGTCTAAGGCGAGTTCCGCGCGATCGAAATTAATAAAGACAAGAACGATCCCGAAACGGCGAACATGCTGGTCATGGGTCCGTGGGTACATGGTGGCTGGGCGCGGCTCGATGGAGAACGGTTGGGACACGTGGAATTGTTTTCCGACACCGGCGATTACTACCGGAAAAATATCGTCTTTCCTTTTTTCGAGCGCTACCTGAAAGGCAGTGGTGACGCCAAACTCCCAAAGGCTTACGTCTTCGAAACGGGGACGAACGTCTGGCGCCAGTACGCCGCGTGGCCGCCGCCGAATGCCCACCAGAAAACTCTCTACTTCCATGCCAATGGCGTGCTTTCGTTCGACGCTCCCGGCGCGGAGTCTTCGGCGGCAGAGGTTTCGACGTTCGACGAATACGTGAGCGATCCGGCGAAGCCCGTCCCGTATATCAATTACCCGTCGCTCGATGTGCCGCAGGAATACATGGTCTCCGATCAGCGCTTTGCCGATAGCCGGACGGATGTTCTGGTGTATGAGACCCCGGTTCTTCAGGAAGACGTGACTATCGCGGGGCCTGTTTCGCCGCGCCTATTTGTTTCGACCACCGGCACGGACTCCGATTTCGATGTGAAGCTGATCGACGTGTATCCCACCGATTATCCGGAGACGAAAGATGCCGCCGACGCAGGGCGACCGCAAATCCCGAACCGATGTCGGTCCCCCGAATTTCACCAGTGGCGACTATCAGCAACTGGTGCGGGGCGAGCCCTTCCGCGGAAAGTTCCGCCACAGCTTCGAAAAGCCAGAGCCGTTCACTCCCGGCAAAGTCGAGGAAGTAGATTTCACCATGCCGGATGTGAACCACACCTTCCGGCGCGGCCACCGCATCATGGTGCAGGTGCAAAGTAGTTGGTTTCCGCTCACCGACCGAAACCCGCAGACCTTCGTGAATATTCCGGACGCCAAGCCGTCAGATTTTGTAAAGGCGACGGAGCGCGTATATCACACGGAAGCCGAGGCCTCGGGAGTAGTGGTGCAGGTGCTGGAGGGCACGAAGCTGCAAGCATCGAAATAAGGGTAATGGTCGCCGGTCGGCAGTCGTCGGTCGTCGCGGTTTTGAGGGCTGCAGCAGCTTCGGATTGCCGACGACCGTCGACTGCCGACCGGCGACGGTTTTAAATAAACTCCAACTCCCGCGCCGCCGGCAACGCCCCGATCTCCGCGCCCAGCCGGTAGAACAGCGCCAATCCTTCCAGGCATGGAGGGTCGAGATAGTAGTGAATGTTGCGTGCGAGGTAGGTTCGAACTGACTCAATCGTCAGGCCAAGCCGCGACGCCCACTCTTCGGCGATCGCTTCAAGATTTTCTCGCGCGAGCCCGTGATCGCGCGAATCCTTAAACAATTTGGCGATGCCTGCTCGGTCGCGCCCTTCGAGCGCTGCCCGTCGAATCGCCCAGAACGCGAACACGAACGATTTGCCGGTACGCGCGTGCCACTCCTCGGCGAGGTCGAGCGTGACGTATTTCGCGCGATTGATCTGGAGCGCCGGGTCTCCAATAAGCAAAGCCGCGTCGCAAGCGGCGAGCATAGCGTCAAGATCAGGAGCCATTCCGGTGTAGGTTCGCGCTCCGCCCAGCCATTTTGCAAAAAGAATTTTAGTAAGCGCCACCGAGGTGAGCGAAGAAGTATCGAGCGCAACCGTGCGCACGCGCTCAATCCGCATTTTGCTGACCAGAAGAATGGAGCGCACTTCGTTCCGGGCCGCGATCGCAACCTCGGGAACAATAAGCAGGTTGGGCGTGGTTGTATAGGCGGCGGCAGGAATAATGCCGATGTCGGCTGTGCCCTCGGCCAGCGCGCGCGCGCATGCGGAAGGAAGGGTGTAGGAGACGTCGAAGTTGGCAGATGTCTCTCGATGCTCGGGATCCCCATGCTCAAAATCCCACATAAGAGGGGCCGTATTGAGATAGGAAATGGCCGAAATCCTTAGCCGGCTCATCACTTTGCGAATTCTACCAAAAGTGATGTGTCGGCCATCATTGACAGGCCCTCAATTCATGGCTACGGTCAGCGCACTATGTCAAACGTGTCTGCAAATGTGCCGACTGACGCGAGTCTATCAACTAACGTTTCACCGACTGCGAATCCTGCGACTGAGAATCCTGCTCCAGCAAGTGCTGGTGCTGCAAAGCCGGCCTCCGGCGAGACCCTCTGCTGGCTGGCGCTCGCGCTGACCGAGGGCCTCGGCCCCTCGCGCATCCGAAAATTGGTAGAGCACTTTGGCACCGCCGATCGCATTCTGCAGGCAAGCCTGACCGAACTCGAAGCGACCGGCATGCGCGCAGTCTCAGCGCAAGCTCTCGCGACGGGAAAGTCGCTGGAACTGGCGCAGGATGAAGTCGCGCGAGCGATACAGGCGCGCGCAACCATCATTTCTCTGAGCGTCTGGGAAGAACTTCCCGCCGACGTGCAAGTGGCCCTCAGCGCAGTGCAGAATGAATCCCCCGCGCCCGAAAGTGCATCTCTATTTCCGGACGACGATCCCTCGCCTCACGAAAAAAAGCTCCTGAAGCTGCTAAAACCGGACGAGTCGACGCACATCGACGAGTTGGTCGAGATGCTGGAAAACGAAATCTCCTCTTCCGAAATTTTTGCCGCGCTCTTCGAATTGGAGTTAAGCGGGAAGGTACGGCAGTTGCCGGGGAAGAATTTTGTGAAAAGCTTCTGATGGCAGCTACGAATCTCGAGCTGCGAGTCTCGACGAAGACTCGGGATCCTCGCATTTGGAGTGTTTATTTCGGCAAGGATATTAATATTAAGGGGCCTCGTGCACGTTTTCAAGGATCTTAAGGTGTGGGCAACGGCGCATCAATTGACAGTCGCCATATTTACTCGGACAACACAAGAATTTCCGAGAGAAGAATTGTCCGGTTTGACTTCCCAGTTGCGTCGCGCAGCCTCCTCGATGGGCGCCAACATCGCCGAGGGTTGTGGTCGAAGGGCGGTGCGAGACTGGCATGCGATTCCTGAACATAGCGAGAGGTTCCGCCGTTGAACTGGAGAATCATCTGTCTGCTTGCGCGAGACTTGGAATACCCTGCCGGAGGCAAGTGCCGAGATTCGTGAAACGGACCGACGAAGTTCAACGAATGTTGACTGCGTTCATTCAACAAGCGCAACCTGTTCTATCCGTTAAGAAGCCCCTGCGGATTATTTAGTGGGCGCGGTTTAGGTTTCTCGCGAACTCGACGGCTCGTGGCTCGCGGCTTGCGGCTTGCTGCCTTCTTCGCGAAATTCGCCAAATCGTGCTAGCTTCAATTCCAATACCACCACTGAAGGAACCATTGTCCAAAGGTCTAGTCATTGTCGAATCGCCGGCTAAGGCGAAAACAATTCAGAAATATCTGGGCAAGAGACTTTACCGTCGACGCCTCTTTCGGCCACGTGAAAGACCTGCCCAAGAGCAGCCTCGGTGTCGACGTCGAAGACGACTTCGAGACCGAGTACGTCGTCATTCCCGGCAAAGAAAAGGTCCTGGCCAAGCTGAAGAAGCTGGCGCTCTCGGCCGACAAGATCTACCTGGCGCCTGATCCCGACCGCGAAGGCGAAGCCATTGCCGCGCACCTCGCCGACGAACTGGCGACGACGGCAAGAAAACGAAAAAAGGGAAGACGCCAAGAAGATCGCCAAGAAGAAAGAAAAAGCCGACGATGATCGGAGACGGCCCGCGCATTCAGCGCGTAACCTTCAACGAAATCACGCAGCGCGCCGTGAAGGCCGCCTTCGAGCATCCCCGCGACATCGATCAGAACCTGGTCGACGCGCAGCAGGCCCGCCGCGTCCTCGATCGCCTGGTGGGGTATCAGGTCTCGCCTCTATTGTGGGACAAGGTTCGCCGCGGACTCTCGGCCGGTCGCGTGCAGACCGTCGCGCTCCGTCTGATCGTCGATCGCGAGCGCGAGATCAAAGCCTTCGAGAAAAAAGAATATTGGACGATTGATGCCAATCTGGCAGCCAGCAAGCCTCCCGCGTTCGACGCGCGCTTTCTGGGCAAGGGCGAAGAGAAAGTCGAAGTCACCAACGGCGAGGATGCGGAAAAAATCCGGCTCGCTCTCGAAAAGGCCGATTGGGTTGTCCGTTCGGCAGAGAAGAAAGAACGCCGCCGCAACGCGACTCCGCCGTTCACCACCAGCAAACTGCAGCAGGATGCGTCGCGCAAACTGCGTTTCAGCGTGAAGCGCGCCATGATGATCGCGCAGCGCCTGTATGAAGGCGTCGAACTCGGCGACGAAGGTCTGGTCGGCCTCATCACCTACATGCGTACCGATTCGACGCGCGTCGCGCCCGAGGCGATCGCCGAAGTTCGCGAGTACATCGGCGAGCGAATACGGGCGCTCAGTATCTGCCCGAATCTCCCAATACATATAAGGAGAAGAAAGACGCGCAGGGGGCGCACGAAGCGATCCGTCCCACGTCGGCAACCCGGCATCCCGATCAGGTCAAGCAGTATCTCCAGGAAGATGAATTCAAGGTCTACAAGCTGATCTGGCAGCGCTTCGTGGCCTCGCAGATGAATCCGGCGGTCTTCGATCAGACGACCGTCGACATCGACGCGAAGTCTGGCAACGAAGTGTTCTGGTTCCGCGTGACCGGATCGGTGATGAAGTTCGACGGCTTCCTCAAGGTCTACGAAGAATCGAAAGATAACAAAGGACGAAGAAGACGAAGAACTGAAGCACAAGCTGCCGCCGCTCGAAGCGGGACAGAAGCTGACTCTGAAGGCACTGAAGCCGGAGCAGCATTTCACCGAGCCGCCTCCGCGCTACAACGAAGCCTCGCTCGTGAAGGAACTTGAAGAGCGCGGCATCGGTCGTCCTTCCACCTACGCCACCATTCTGAGCACGATTCAGGAGCGCCAGTACGCGCAGAAAGTCGGCGGCAAATTTACTGCCGACCGAAATTGGCCTGGTCGTCACCGATCTGCTGGTCGAAAACTTCAAGGACATTTTCGATTTCCAGTACACCGCGCGCCTCGAAGAAGAGCTCGACGAAATTGAAGAAGGAAAAGAAAAGTGGAAAGACGCGCTGGCTGAGTTCTACAAGAAGTTCGCCAAGGATCTCCGATACGCCGAGAAGCACATGGAAAACATCAAGCGTATGGAGAAGCCGACGGACGAGAAGTGCGAGCGCTGCGGCGCGCCGCTGGTCATCAAGTGGGGCAAGCACGGCTCGTTCTACGCGTGCAGCACCTACGACAAAGAAGATCCAAACTACCTGCACCTTCACCAAAGAAAATCCCATCAATCTGCCCGATCTCGACTCGGCCGACCTGCAGGAGACGGCGCAGGAGGAGTACTGCGAAAACTGCGGCCGTGTGATGGTGCTGAAGCGCGGACGCTTTGGGCAGTTCATGGCTTGCACGGGCTATCCCGATTGCAAGACCACGCGTCGCCTCGATCAGGGCAAGCGCGTGCCGGATATTCCGCTCGATGAAAAATGTCCGGACTGCGGACGCAATCTGATCATTCGCCACGGCCGCTACGGCGAGTTCACTTCCTGCAGCGGCTATCCCGACTGCAAGTACGTGAAGCAGAATTTCATCGGCGTGAAGTGTCCGCTCTGCGGCGAAGGCGAACTGGTCGAAAAGCGCGCGCGCAAGGGCAACACGTTCTACGGCTGCTCGAAGTATCCGAAGTGCAAGTTCACTTCGGCGGCCAAGCCGATCGCGGAAAAATGTCCGTCACTGCGGACACGACTATCTTGTGGAACGCATGCGAAAAGACGGCACGGTGATCGCGTGTCCGAACAAGGAATGCGATTACGAGCGCGAAGCACCAGGCGGCTGCAGCTGCGGCAGTGAGCAACGCGACTACGCCGGGCGCGGATAAGTTGACGAACGCTTTGAATCAGCGATAATAGCTATATACCTGATTTGTCAGCGAGGGCGAGACTATGGCAAAAAAAGCGACTCGCACAAGATGGGCAATTGATGCTGCAACTTTACGACCTCCGCCGCGAAGCGGAGATGCGCAAGGCGAGAAACTGGTTTCTCGTGGACTTCTGGCCGCATGAATGCCGACGACTTTATGAAAGTTGCCAATGCATTTCCCAGCCAGGAGAACAGCTGGCTCCGGCAGGTCGGCGGCTACTGGGACATGGCGTCATCACTGGTGCTGCAAGGCGCGCTGCACGAGGAACTCTTTCTGCAACCCGGTTGCAGCGGCGAAATGTTTTTCTTCTTCGCCAAAGTTCAGCCCTTCTTGAAAGAGATCCGGCAGAAGATGGGCAATCCCGACGCGTGGGGAAACATCGAGCAGGTGGCGACCGGTTCGAAGCTGGCCCGCAAACGCCTGGAGCGCGTCTCGGAGAACGTCGAGAAGCGCCGCGCCGCGCTCGCCAAGGCGAAGAAGTAGAAGTTCTTCCCACATCGCAGACGCGCTACCCGACGCGTCTGCTATCCTAATGCGTTGTGCGGATGCTCTGGTGGTTTCTTAATCCTGGGAGTCAGTCTGGTGCTGGTGGTGTCGGTTGCGGTTTCGCTGTACATGCGGGTGCGGAGGCAAATGAAAACTTCCGCGGCGCTGCACGTGGAATCGAACGGACCGGGCAGTGGCACGCACACAGACTTGCCGCCTGAAGCCTGATCCGCCTTTAAAAGGAAACAAGATGCCGGAAAATATGCCGAGAATTGCAACCAACCAAGTGCCATCCCAAGTGCTGGTAGAAGTTTTGCCGCAGCCCTCGCGTTCCCTGGAATGGGCAAAGCAGGCGGGAATCGTGGTCAGCGCCAGCCTGTTTGTTGCGCTTTGCGCGCACGTGACCGTACCGCTGCCGTTCACTCCGGTCCCGCTAACCCTGCAAAATTTTGGCGTGCTGGCGGTCGCGCTCGCTGCTCGGATCGCGTCGTGGATTCGCGGCGCTCGCGCTCTACCTTGCAGAAGGCGCGGCAGGGTTGCCAGTCTTCAATCCGGCCGGCCCCGGCGGAGTGGCGCAGTTGATCGGCGCGACCGGCGGCTTTCTGATGGCCTATCCCTTGGTCGCTTTCGTTACGGGCTGGATCTACGAGCGCACTTCTCGCCGCTTCGGTTGGGCCGCGCTGGCGGGATTTGCCGGCGAGATCGTCCTCTTTGCTGGCGGACTATCCTGGCTCTTCGTCCTCACGCACTCTCTCTCGCAGACAATTCTCTGGGGACTGTATTGGTTCGTCTTCGCGGAAGTGATCAAGATCATGCTGGCCGCCGGTCTCGCGAGCGGATGGAGCAAGCTGAGAGCCAAGAGCTAATAGCCAAGAGCGGCAACCGAAAGCCAAATCTATGAGTACCGTATCTTCTCCCGTTCGTGAAATCACCGTGGCCCACAGCCCGGACTCCGATGACGCATTCATGTTCTATGGATTGGCCACGAACAAAGTTCGCGTCCCGGGCCTGCGCTTCAACCACACTCTGTGCGATATCGAAACGCTAAATCGCGACGCGCAGCACTGTGTCTACGACGTCACGGCGATTTCATTCCACGCCTATCCGTACATTCAGAAAAATTACGCGTTGATGTCGTGCGGCGGCAGTGTGGGCGACGGGTATGGCCCCATGCTCGTCTCGACCCGCGCCTTCACGACCGCCGAGATCAAGAGCAAGAAAATTGCCGTGCCCGGCAAACTGACGACGGCCTACCTCGCGCTGGAACTTTTCGCGCCCGGCATTGAAGTGGAAGTCGTTCCCTTCGATCAGATCATCCCGCAGATTCTCGAAGGCAAGTACGAGGCGGGCTTGATTATTCACGAAGGCCAGCTCACCTACGACAAATCAGGACTGCATCGTGTCGTCGATCTCGGTCGATGGTGGCTCAAAGTGACTGGCCTGCCGCTGCCGCTCGGCGGAAACGCGATCCGCCGCTCGCTCGGCCATGAAACGATGGCCAGCGTTACGCAGGCGCTGCGCGAAAGTATTCAGTACGCCATCGATCATCGCGACGAAGCGCTCGCCTACGCCATGCAGTTTGCCCGCGACCTTGATACGCAACTCGCCGACAAGTTCGTTGGCATGTACGTCAACGAACGCACCCTCGACTACGGCGACGACGGTCGCGAAGCGGTGCGCCGTTTGCTCGACATGGGTCACAAGGCCGGAATCATTCCGCAGAGCCGCAAGTGGAGTGGGTGTAAGCGAAGGGCTAAGAGCGAAGAGCCAACCGCCAGAATCCAGAATCCAGAAGCCCTACCCCATCCCTCTTCGCGAACGCCAGATCCCCAGCGCAACCAACTGCCACCACATCAGCGCGATCATTGTCACCGCGAGATCGCCGACGAAGAGCGCCAGCGTCGAATGGTTAGACGGAATGCCGATCGCCGTAACCGCGCGGAAAGCCGCTCCCACCGCCGCAATGGCTGTAATCGCAGCAAGAGTTACAATTTTCCGCGGCGGCCATGCATGCGTTCGATCTTCGTTCCGAAGCTCAACTTCACCTCCAACTTCGCCGCCTCGATACCAGGCCACCAGCCAAACCAGCAAGATTGCTAATCCCACCACCGTGCTTACTTGTTGCAGGAGTTTGTATAGCGGCACAAATCCAATATCCAGCACCTGCACACGATCGCCAAGAGCAGCCCAATGTCGTGTAGTCCACGTATTCCCATGCGTAAAGGAATCCCAGATCAGATGCGTCGCTATTCCCACCAGAAGCGACGCGACGATCAACACAAACCGCGAGGCCCCGCCGAAACGAAACTTGCCGGCACACGGAGCCAGTCGGCGCTCCAGCCTGTCAGGCATCAACTCGACGAAAGGCGCCTTAACATATGCATGAAACAGCCAAAGCGTGATCAGTCCAACCGGCAACGTGAAGAAGAACACCCCCGCGAGCGTGTGGCCGTAGCGGTCCTGGGGGGACATGCGGAGGAAATATTCGAAGTCGGGACTCATCGCCCCGACCACCAGCGCCGACCAAATAAGCCGCGACCGCCGAAAGGGAAGAACCGCGGCAACATGAGCGGGAGTAAAGGGCATTCCTGATTGTCAGCGATCTTGTTTCGCGGACGACTTTATCTTACGGTTCTCGGAAACGAGAACACCGGATCGATATCGACGGGAATATCGGACGTGGCCTTGAGCGACGCCTTCAGGTCGTCCGGCATTTTGCCATATTTTGCGAACCACGCTTCGGCCCGCGGGCGGTCTCCGGTTGCCTCGATTTCAAGCAGCACTTTGGCCAGATCAGCCATTGCGCCCGGTATTTTTTCGTAGTCGATCGCGTAACGCCCGCGATGGTCGCGGAGCAGCGCGGAACGCTCCAAAAGATAATTCATCTCCATCATCTCGGCCTGACTGTGCGCCTCGGCGGCGCCGAAGCGCACGCTGCGGAACAGCCCGGCTACGTATGATGCGTAGTATTCCTCGAGATTCTTCTTGGGAAGAACACCGTGGTCGACCAGCCATTGCAGCGCAAACAGTCCTGTGACGTCCGCCTTCGCTTCTTCGAGGCTGCTGTGGATCGGTCCGATCGCCTGTGGAATCCCGACCTTGCCCGCCGTCGTGCGCGCAAACGCCGGACCCAGCCCGTGGCAAATCTCGTGCATCACGGTCGTCATCATGTAGCCTTCGCCCGTCACCTTGACCGCTTGCTCGGGTTCCATTAGCCTGCGCGCCACGGGCAAAATTACGTAATTCACGCGCGCGTCCATGAAATTCTTGAAGAAAATCTTCTTGCTTCCCGCCTGCTCGTGCACCCGCGGATCGTTAGGCAGATTGTCGGCGACGGCCTGGTATCCATGCGTGAGGTCGCCGGCGCGGAACGGCGCGTCCATAACTTCCATCGGCGTTTCGAGCCCATGCTTCGATGGACGATCCTCTGCCGCCAGGGGCAGCGCATCCTGAATTTCGGGAACGTATGTCGTAAATAGGTCGAGCTTCTCACTGCCGCGCTGGTCACGCACCAGCACCCCGGCGCCATACGATCCTTTCACGCCGAGCAGGTCGTCCATATAGACTTCGTAAGGAGCGAAGATGATATCGACTTTGGGGTTCTTCAACCGCAGCCACGCAAGGTCGCTCGCAAAGTAGTCGTCGCTGAGCAGCGCATCGGCGCGCAGACGCAGGAAATTGGCGAATGGCGGATCATCGCTGAGAGCGGCCGCCGCGCGCAAATCCCGGGCCGCCGGCTCCAGAAACGTGCGATAGGCGATGTGATAGGGGAGCGTCTCAAGTTTCTTCCCGTGCCATCGAACGATCGTGAACTGGTTATAAATAGCTGCCTTTTGATCGGGATGCTGCTGCACGTATTGTTCCACTTCCGCTCGCGTCAAATTAGCGGGATAGAATCCGTGGCCCGGAGGCATCGGAGCCGTTCCCGCAAATGGCTTGTTGTCGTCTATCAGGTCGAAGCGCGAAGCGTTGATCCACAGATAACGGCGCAGCTCAATGTCTTGCGGATTCTTGCTGGACGCGAGCGTCTGATAGAGCGTTAGCGCCTCAGGGTCGCTCTGGCGCCAGTAGATGCTTTCCAGGTAGCCGCAAGCGTCAACCAGTTTGCGAATCATCTGCTGCTCGCGAGCACTCAGACCAGCCTTATGAAACGGCATCTCCACGCGCCGGAACTTCTTGACGCGCTCAGTCAGGTCTGGCACGACCTTCAAATTCGCCGGAACGCCGCTTTTCGCCGCAGAACCAGTCATGACGCGAGCCTTTCCTCGTTGAGCAGATTGGGAGACCGAGAGCAGAAGAGCGACGAAGAGAACCGGGGACCAGAATTTCATGCAAATTCGATCTTACCAAAGCGTTGCGAAACTCCGCACCCGGTATCATGGTAGTCATGTCGGATCGGAATGGCGCCCAGACCCTGCTCATCGACGCGGACGACACGCTCTGGGAAAACAATATCTATTTTGAACGTGCGATCGCGAAATTTATTTCCTTCCTCGATCATCGCGAATATACACCGGATCAAGTGCGCCTGGTGCTGAACGATGTGGAGCGCGATTCCATTCTCAAGCACGGCTATGGCTTAAACAGCTTTGCGCATTCGCTCGTGGAAACGTTTGAAAAGTTGTCCATCGATCCGGTAACTCCCGAAATGCATGAGCGGATTCACAGCTTTGCTCACCAGATCGCTGACCACCCAGTCGAAATGATTGCCGGCGTGCCGGAGACGCTCGACTACCTCAACGCGCGGCACCATCTAATTCTGATGACAAAGGGTCATCCCACCGAGCAGGCAGGAAAGGTCGAGCGCTCTGGGCTGAAGGAATATTTCTCCGCTGTCGAGATCGTGGCGGAAAAAGACGAGGCGACGTATCGCTCGGCAATCTCGAAGTACGCGCTTGATCCCGATTCCTCCTGGATGGTGGGAAACAGCCCGAAGTCCGATATCAATCCTGCCTTGGCCGCCGGTTTGCACGCAGTGTTTGTGCCTCACAACGATACCTGGATATTGGAGCACGAAGAGCTTGGCAGCGCTCCAGAGCCACAGCGATTAATTGTGGTGGAGCGCTTCGCCGAGCTGACCCGGCATTTCTAAATCGCCGGCCTGACGGAATGCGCAATTCAACAGTAAAGCCCTTGTATCTCGCAATGATTGAGATACAAGGGCCACTCACTACTCAATAACCACAGACAGCCAAGCTTACTGCACGGTAATGCTTACTGGCTGCGAAGGAATCCCATTTGCGATAACCACCAATGTGCTCGCGCCCGTTTCGATCGTGGTCGGCACATCGAAGTTGGTCGAAACCGTCGCTGCACCAGTGGCCACGCCCATGCTGCTGTGGTCGTGGGTTCTGGCGTAGAAGACGTGGTTGGTGCTGCTGTTCGTAATCTGCACCAGAGGATAGTTCGTTGCCGTCTGGAACTCGTCTCCAAAGGAAGCGGCTTGCGACAATCCGTTAAACTGCGTTCCCGAGATCTCATAAGTTGATCCACGAGCTACACTTGATGGATAACTCGAAATCGTGGGCTGCCACGATGTTTGATAGGTCCCGCTCGCGGTGTAAACCTCTGTTGTTCCGCCCCCGACCAGCACTTGTCCGTTGGGTAATATCATCAGACTTCCCGGTGTGCTCGCCGAGGCAGTCAGGGTCGTCCCGTTGAAGATATAACCTTCTCCTGAATCTCCTTCTACCAGCACGTTGCCATTGGTCAGCAGAACGGCGAACGAATCCCCCGCATTGTCACCACTCGGAAAGTCAGGGCCAACTGTCCAGCCGCCCGCCACACTGTCATAGATGGCTGTGTGCCCGGCGCCGCTCCCGGTGCTCGTGTAAGAGCCGGCGACAAATACTGTGCCGTCTGGTCGAAGGATCTGCGGGCCGATCTCCCCAGGCGGGTAATAGCACAGCTTGCCTTTCGGTCCGTACTGTATGCAACCGAAAGGCGACGGGGAGTGCAAATCGACGATGGTGCTGCCTGCGGTCGTCCACTTGCGTTTCTTCGCCGTTGCGCTATAGATTTCGGAATTCGGAGCGTTTTGCACATCGGCCGTCAAAACCGAGCCATCCGCCAACAGGGTCCAGCCCTCCTCGGCGTTGAAATCACTTTTACCTTTCAAAGGCGCGCTAGACCAGGTCATGGTCTTGGGGTCTAGTTCACGCATCTGTTTCGTCAGTTTGTTGCCGATCAAATAGTTGCCATTCGCTAAGACCGTCGAAGGTGAATCTCCAATATATTTCCAGCCTTTCGGCGGTGGCACCGTCGTCCAGGTATTCGCCACCGGATCATAGATGGCGCCCTGGTTGGTGAGCGAAAAGATACCCCCGCAGTTGCTGTATTCCCCGCCCTCAAGCAATACGCGTCCATCGGCCAACACCGCGGAAGCCGTGGCGTCGGGGGCGTATCCCGGCGGAAGGCTTGCGACTTGCTTCCACGTCCCGTTCACGTAGCTTCCTGTGTTGTCAGGTGTAAGCTTCCAGAAGTCGGAACAGTTGTAGCCTTGAACCAACACCGTGCCGTCGGTCAACTGGAGCGAATACACCACACCGTCCGGCGGCTGGTTTTTGAGCCGGGTTACGGACTGTGCGACCGCGCTGGAAATCAGTAAAACAAATACAGCAACAACACTTAACAACCGGAGCGAACTGCCTCGACCATTTGGCACACAGGTATCCTCTTGAGCTGAAATTGGGATCATTCTCACCTTCCCTGGGACTACGGCTTGCGCGTAAAGCGCCGGGGGCCACCATGCTATCAAAGTTCTTTGAGATTGGGTAGGAATGAAAGCGTGCGTCCGGAGCCGGGTTTCGGGATTCCACAGGCGCAACGCTGCAACCAGTCGCCGTAGTAGACACAGGCTGGTAGCCCGGAATTTCTTCCGGCTCCAGCCTGCGCTTCGTTCAACTTGTTGTTTAACTTGTGGAGTGGCGAATCAGTCGCGGACGAGGCGCCAGCCATAACCAGCCTGCGCCCCGCGATTGTGCGTTAGTGGCTCGGTGCGGCGTCCGCAGCGGTGGCCGGCGCTGCCGTTTGATTGGCTGCCTGGGTTGCCGGCAACGAACCTCCCGCCGGAGCGTTTGCGTTATAACGCGTCAGCCGCGGGAAGAACGGCGTCACCTCGAATGGCATCTTGTCGCGCGCCGAAGTGATCGCAACCGGCTGTGCCTTCACCATTTCGACCTTGTCGTCCCAGGGATTCAGCTTGACGCGTCCGCCGAGCGGCAGCGCGGCGATCTGGTCGAGCTTATTCCAATCGAGCGCCGGTGCTGATGCTTCGAGCGCCGCCATGCGCGTCACGGTTCCGTCCTCGACCATGTTGTTGCCGAGGTGAGCCTGCAACAGTGCCGACAATTGCGGAGCCCGCGCCTGCAAAGCCTTCAGGAACAGGCCCGCCGTCTCGAGTTTTTGCGCATACGGAGAAGCCTTCAGCATTTCAACCGCTTTTTTGTCGGCGGCCGTCTCCTCTTCCGGAATATGTTTGAAGCCAAGATTGTGGAAGGTTCCCTCGTCGGAGAACAGCATGCGGTCATTGAATGCATACTGGCTGCCGAGATTGTGTCCGAGAACGATGTGCGCGAGTTCATGCGAGAGCACCATCGCGAGGCTGGCCTCGTCCGGCAGCACGTCGATCAGCCCGCGGCTCACCACGATCGTGTTGCCCACGCTGAACGTTTCCAGCGGCGATGTGGTCAGCACTCGCGTCCGCACCGGCCGCGGCAGTTCCACGTTGTTGGTGATCAAGAGATTGTTGACCACGGTTTGCAGAACCTTGTCCACGTCGCCTTCAGGCGCCAGCAGGCCCGCGCGCTCCAGTCGTTCAATCACGTTGTCTTCCGCCTGCTGCTGCCATTCGCGCTCGGCGGCCAGCGGAGATGCATCCTGGGCGTCGGGCGAAGTGTCCTTCACGCTATCGACGCGGATCGAGGTGAGTTCGTCGTCCGTTTTCCCAAGCTTCAAGTTGTAGCCCCAGAGGCGCGTTTGCGCTTTGAAGGCGAGTTTATTCCTGGCTCCAGCGGTGAAGTTTCCCTCTTCGCTGTAAATGTAGGATGGCACCCAGTAGCCGGGAATCAGGTTCAGCCGCCAGCTGTCCATATGGAAGTAATAAGTGTTGCGCGACGGACGGTTATAGGTTCCGTTCAGACGAACGATATTGAAATCCTGATCCTCGACCCAGATGCGCCCGACGAACCGGCCGCGGCCTGCATCTTTCTTGGGCATGACGTCGAACACCAGGCAGCGAACGTCGCCTAGGAACTCGCGCCGCGCATAATGAAAGTCATAGTGCTGGCGGTCGAAGTCGTTGCGGTCGGCATAGATCATCCATGAGAAGCCGAGCGGCTGATACTGGAATTTGAACTTGCCGGTCAAGCTGCCGAGCAGGCGCTTCTCCATGCTCTCTTCTTTGTCTTTATCTTTTTCGGCGAGAAAGTCGGACCGATCGATCGAGTCGCTCAGATCCATGCGTCCCAAAAAGTAGCGGTCATCCTGCGGAATCGGTCCCAGCTGCGGATCCTGCGTCAGGTTCTGCAAATAGGTCTCGACCACGGGCGTGCGCTGCGAAAGGAACTTGACCAGTTCCTTCTCGCGCATGATAGCGCGGTCCACCACCTGATCCATGGTAGTCGGCGGCGCCAAAGTGGTCTGCGCCTGAGCGGGCGTAGTTTGAGCCGAGGACGTTGCCGCCGGAGCGCTCTGTCCAGTCTGAGAATTCTGCGGCGCGGACACCGTTTGTTGAGCCGCCGCCGTCAGCACGAATGCCACCGCCAGCAAAGCCAGAGCGAAGACCATCAAATTTCTAGTGCGCATAACCTCATCTCCCCGTTTTCAGTACGCCAGTTGAAATACCACGTGCACAATTGCTGCCGAATCCACCGCCTGCCCGTTGCGGGTGGCCGGTTTAAAACGCATCTTGTTGGCGGCCGCAATCGCAGCCTCGTCGAGCCCGTGCCCAAGGCCACGGACCACGCGGCTTACATGCAGTTGTCCATTCGCCAAAAACAAAACTTCCAGCAAAACTTCGCCTTCCACTTTCAGATTACGCGCTTCCTCGGTGTAAACCGGATTCGGCTTGGCCACGATCTCAACTCCGGTAGTAGCAGGGCCGCTGTCCATCTTCAGAGTGTGCCCAGAATTTTGGGCGACTTCCTGCGTCCCGAACCCCGACGTCTGCACCGCATGGCCTTGCCCGCCGCTGCGCCCGTCGCCGTGTCCTGGACTCGCGATGCCGTCCCCGAAATTCGCGCTAGCCACCGTTCCCTTGATTCCCTTTGCACCCCCCGAACCGTTGCCTTGTCCCGGTCCCATCGGCATGTCAAACGAGCCAGCCGCCGAGGCGACCAGTTTGGCGCCGGGCTTGCCGTTTTCGCTCGGCTTCAATCCATTGGGATCGCCGAACCCGCCAGTCTGCACCTTTTGAACCGGCGCATTCACCGTAGGCGCAACCGAGCTTCCCTGAAACTCTCCCGTATGGATCAACACCGGCCGCGCTCCCCCAGGAGTCATCTTCAACGCGGCAGGCATGAAATTATTCATCTTGACCTGAGGCGCCTCTACTTCCTGCGGCTTGACCTTCGGAGTGAGGGCCTCTCTCGGAACGATGATTTTCGGAGCTTTAAATACAGGATCCGCGGGCAGAAGCTTGGCCTGAACCTTGGGTGGCAGCTTTTTGAGCCGCTCCGGCCTAAGCGCCGGACGTGGAATGAGCTCCGTAACGTGGTAATTCATTGCGACCTTGAGCGTATCAGGCATCAAAATCCCGAAAAAACAGAGAAACGCGGCGCATGCCGTCACAAACCCATAACTGGCGGCAAAGGTGCGCCAGTCATACTTTTTTTCGGGCAAAATTCCGAGTTTAAACTCGCGGTTCACCGTAGGCATTCTTTGGCTCCAAAGGAGGAACCTGGGCCGGGGAGTGGCTCAGGACTTGGAGTCTCCACCTTATGGGAGTTTCAGAAGGGGGTAAACGTGTCGCCTGCGCCTGTCCTTTGGTAACCGACTTTAAGGGTTGTAGTGATTACCCTGTTACGTCAGTATTCAGCCGCGTTTCATTTTGAAAAAGTAGAAAACTGGGTACCCCTGCCAGGATGGCCACGCAGCCCTCCGCCGAATAGCGCAGATTGTCGGTGAACGTGTAATAAAGAAGGACGGCGGAGGCGGCCACGAAAAGCGCCGGAACGACGGGATAGCCGAACACCCGATAGGGTCGCGGCGCGTTCGGTCTCGCGGCGGCGAAAGACGAATACCGTGCTCCCGGCGATCATGTAAAAGAGCCATTCCGCGAAGATCGCCAGCGAGAAGAATTGGCGAAAGCTTCCGCCCATGAGCAGCAGAATGATCGAGAGCCCGCACTGCACGAGCAAGCAACCGACGGCGTGTGAAAACGCGGATGCACTCTTGCGATGCTCTGGAAGAAATAACCGTCGCGCGACATGGCGAAGGGCACGCGGGCTCCGCTCATGGTGGTGCCGTTTAGACGTCACGAGCATGGAGACAGCAATGCCGATCGAAACCAGGCTGGCTCCGGCGTGGCCGAGGGCCAAGCGCGACCGCATCTGCCGCTGGGCGCGCCGAGCCGCTACCGCCGATGCTGGCATCACATACTGCACGGCTGCGTTGACCAGAATGTAGAGCACGCCGACCGTGGCAACTCCCCAGATCAGCGATAGCGGAATATTGCGCTGCGGATCGCGAATTTCTCCCGCGACCATGTTGAGATCGTTCCAGCCGTCATAGGCCCAGAGCGCGGCGACCAGCGCAGCAAAAAATCCAGCGATGCCGCCTTTGGCCCCGGCGAATTCAGTGGCGAAGTTAGCCCAAGTTCCGCCCTTATAACTGAATCCGACGACCGACGATGGCGAGGATGATGGCGACCTTGAACAAAGTGAATAAAAATTGAAATTCGCCCGCCTTGCGCACTCCGATGTAATTCAGCCAGGTCATCGCGATGGCAGCGACGATGGCAGCGAGTTGGCCATAGGTGACCGCAAAGGAATGCGAGCCGATATGAATGACGTCGAAAAGCAGTTTTGCGAGAAGAAAGCGAACGCGGGAAACGTTGCGAGTGTCCGGACGAGGCCGGTAGTGATGGTCGCGATCGAAGCGGGCTTGGCAATCAGAAACCAGGTCCAGCCATACAAAAATCCCGCCAGCGGCCCGTAGGCATCGCGGACATAAACATACTCGCCGCCTGCCTGCGGCTTCATGGCGCCCAGTTCGGCATAGGTCAGCGCGCCAAAAAACGAAAGCACTCCGCCCACCATCCATGCCAGATAGACGATGCGCGCTGACCCGACGGCCTGCATCATCTCCTGCGGAACCAGAAAAATTCCGCTCCCGATGATCGTGCCGACCACGATCGCTCCCGCATGCGAGAGCTTCAGATCGCGAGCGAGCTCGGGGCGGGCGGGTTCTCCAGGTACCGAAGAGTTCGGAGGAGTGGCATTCATCTTCGTAGCGAGTACAACCAAGAGCTCTTAACCGCAGAGGTCGCAGAGCAATCGCAGAGATCGCAGAGAAGTTCTCAGCGTCCTCTGCGCTTTCTCCGCGTCCTCAGCGGTTTAAGATTTTGCTCTCAGTCTGAAATCTCAAAATCCTCCTCCCGGTAGTTATTGACTAGCCGCCGAATCCCGTCCTTGAGCAGCACCACATGAAAGTTGATAAGCAACCCGACAGGAAGATTAAGCAGCCGCAAATGAGACAAGAGCTGAGCCTCGTCCACAGGGTGAAGCGCCTCCTTACACTTGAGTTCGACAATCACAAGCCCATTCACAACCAAGTCAGCGCGGAACCCGCATTCAAGCTTGACGGTCGCACAGACCAATGGCACAGCTTTCTGCCTTTCGACGTGCAGCCCAGCCATCTTCAATTCGTACTCGACGCAGCCCTCGTAACAAGACTCAAGCAGCCCCGGCCCCAGCTTCCGATGGACCTTCATGGCCGCGCCAATAACTTCAGAGGTGATGTGATTGGGATTCACTGTTGCGCCTCAGTCAATAGGCTCAAAGCATATCCCACCGAAAACGTCACGCAAGTCCCAATTAGTACCCACCAGGTAAAAGCGACCTGAGTCATCATCCAAAGATAAAGCTCAATCGCGAGCCCGCAAATCATTCCGGCAATCGCCCCATTCTGATTGGCTCGTTTCGTCAGCACTCCGAGCAGAAACACGCCCAGCAGCGCCCCATACGCGACCGATGCAATCTGCAATCCGACTTCGACGACCCGCCCAACGCGATGTAAGCGCCAGCACGGCAAGCACAAAAAGAACGAGCGCCCAAAGCACAGTTGCGAGCCGCGCCAAACGCATACGCCGCGTCTCGCTAGTCCCCGGACGAAAGCGCAAATAGAAATCCATCATCGAACTCGACGACAGCGAATTCAGCGCCGCGCTAAGGTTCGACATGGCCGCCGCTAGAATCGCCGCAATCAGCAGCCCGGAAATGCCATGCGGCATTCGGCTCACAATAAATGTCGGATAAATTCTGTCCGCCCGTCCAAACTGCAGCCGAAGGCACGCGATAGTAAGCAAACAGCATCACACCCACAAAAAGAAACAACCCAAACTGGAAGAAGATCGCGACTCCGCTCGAAAGCAGCGCCAGCACCGATTGCCGCTGATTTCGCGCAGCCAGCAATCTTTGGACGATGAGCTGGTCAGTGCCATGGCTGGCAGTGGTGAGGAACGCACCGCCAATGACGCCAGCCCAGATGGTGTAGGGCTTCGCGAGATAGACGTATTGCCAGTCCCACCAGCCTGGGCCGAGACCCCTGAAAGGGGATCGGCTGACCAACTTGAAGTCGAATACCTGGAACTTGTGCAATCCAGCGGCAATCGCATGGGCCGAACCCCAACCGCCAGGGATCAGATGAAGAATAGTAAAAAGCCCCACCAGCGTGCCGCCGATATAAATAAATGTCTGCACAACATCAGTCCAGATCACGGCAGCCAGCCCGCCCTCAAACGTATAGATCACCGTAAGCAGCGTGATGATCGCAATCGAAGTAATCTCGCCTGTCCCGAGCGCAATGGATACGACGATAGACACCGCATAGACGCGCACGCCTTCCGCCGCCGCTCGCGTCAATAAAAACAACCCGGCAGTCACCGTCCGCAACGTAGGACCAAAGCGCCTCTCAATCAACTGGTAAGCCGTATAAAGATCGCCGCGAAAATATTGTGGCAGGAGCACAAAGCTGATAATGACGCGCCCAATCACATACCCGATCACCACCTGCAAAAAGGTGAGATTGGAATCGTAAGCAAGTCCGGGAATGCTGATGATGGTGAGCGTGCTGGTCTCAGCCGCCACGATCGAGAGCGAAATCGCCCACCAGGGAATGTCGCGATCGGCAAGAAAGTAATCGCGCATAGTCCGCTGTTTCTTGCGAAAGCGCAAGCCGAACAGCGTGATCCCCGCCAGATACGCCGCGATAATCAGCAGATCGATTCGCTTCAATCCCAAAGTAATTCCTCGACAACTCAGCGGCCTCAGCGAAATCTCCGCCGCCTCCGCGGATTAAGATTTTCGCCTGCCGCCACAAATGCGCCGCACTCTTCGCTAAATTGTCGAGCATTGTACAAACATGTTCCACGCCTAAACTCCGCGCGAACCTGTGTTAGAACTAGCGCGATGGGCTTCTACCTCGGCATCGACGGCGGCGGGACCAAGACGCGTTGCATGCTAGGTAATGAAACAACCGTGCTGGCGACGGCCGTGTCGGGGGGCTGTAACGTAGTTCGACTGGGAGAGCCGAAGGCTCGTGAATCGTTGCATGCGGTCATTCGGCAAGTCTGCGCGATCGCCCAAGTCTCCGCCAGTCAGATCGACTCGGTCTGCATCGGCGCCGCCGGCGCGGCGCGCACCGAGATTGCCGCGAAACTTCGCAGCGTCCTGGCGGAGATCGATCCGGAATTCACCGCCCACATTGAAGTGGTTGGAGACGCCGCAATCGCGCTAGAAGCGGCGTTTGGCCACCATCCCGGTGTGATCGCCATCGCCGGCACCGGTTCGATCGTCTACGGACGCGATGCATCGGGCCGCGTAGCGCGCGCCGGCGGCTGGGGTTTTGCCATCTCCGATGAAGGTTCCGGCCACTGGATCGGCCGCCACGCAATTTCAACCTTGCTGCGCGCGCGCGACGAAGGCCGCGAAACCGCGCTCACCGCGCTAATTCTGGAGGCCTGGAAACTCGACGACATCGACGCTCTAATCCAGCGCGCCAACGCGACTCCCCCGCCCGAGTTCCCGCGCCTGTTTCCCATCGTCGTGCAGGCCGCAGCCGGAGCCGACGCGCTTGCTCGCGACCTGTTGTCTCGCGCCGGAGCCGAACTCGCCGCGCTAGCCGGCATCGTGCTCGGTCGCGTCGCCCCCGCTCCTCCCTTACGTACCAGTAGCCATGACGGGCAGCGTCTTTCGTCAGTCGGAGGATGTCCGCCGGGTTTTCTACAACAAACTTGAAAAGAGTTTCCCGGCAATTGAATTACGAGGTGATTTTGTGGATCCAGTCCAGGGAGCACTGACGCGGGCGCGCGCAGCAGGTCGAGTCAAGGCAGAGTAGTGGCGATCCATCCGAACCAGTCGCAGAGACGCGGCCTGCCGCGTCTCTGCCGCAATCGCCTCGGCCCATGTTTCGGGCGAAAGGCGGTGAGCGCAGGCTGTGCAAGTGATCGTATGAACGACGAAAAAGAGCAGCGAAGTTCCGTACCAGAAGCGGCGCCGGCTTCGCCGCAAGCCGCGACCCGCACTCCCGGGCACGCTGACGAATTGCTCGCCGCCGCCGATCCCGCGCTAACAGAAGATCAGGCCCTGGCCCTGCTCAAGCGCGCCGACCTGCCCATCGACGTGATTGAGCAGCTAGCCAAAAATCGTTCAGCCCTCAAGTTGCGCAAAGTAAAGATCGCGCTCGCCTGCCACGCGCACGCGCCGCGCCACCTTTCCATACCGCTGATCCGCCAGTTCTACACCTTCGATTTGATGAAAGTGGCGCTCTCGCCTGTGGTCCCCGCCGACGTAAAGCTGAGCGCGGACGAAACTCTGATCGCGCGCCTGAAGACGATCACCCTAGGCGAACGTTCAACGCTGGCGCGCCGAGCCTCGGGAAGGGTGGCCGGCGCGCTGCTGCTCGACGCAGAAGAGACGAATCATGCGCGCGGCGCTCGAAAATGGGCGCCTGACGGAGGCGCAGGTCGTACGAGCCGTAGCGAAGCCGGAAGCCGGCGCATCGCTGGTGCAATCCGTCTCGCGCCACGAGAAATGGTCCCGTCGCCGCGATGTGCAGGTCGCTCTACTGCACGCCGAGCATCTGTCGCTGGCCAAGTGCACTAGTGTTCAGCAGCGAACTGTCGCCTGAGCAACTATGGGAAATTCTGCAGACCTCGCGCCTCCCAGAAAAAATCAAGAGTCAATTGCTGCGCGAAAGCCAGAACAAGAAGCCGCGCTCAGTGAATAAGGTTTCACCTCTGCAGTCGGACCTCTAACCTCTGACCTCTAACCTCTGACCTCTGACCTCTAACCTCTGACCTCTAACCTCTGACCTCTGACCTGTTTTCACTCCATCCAGTCCGCCATAAACACATTCGTTTCATGCGGAGCCTTTCCATTGCGATGCGAAATCCAGACCAGTTGCTTCTCATCGGGGCTGAACATCGGAAAGCCATCAAATCCGTCGCTGAACGTAATTCGCTCGAGGCCGGAGCCGTCGACCTTGATCGTATAAAGCTCAAAATTCCCCATACCGCCGGTCGATCCCACATTCGTCGCGAAAATAATCCGTTTCCCATCCGGGAAAAACGATGGCGCAAAACTCGCCGCTTTCAAATTCGTGAGCTGCCGCTTGCCGCTGCCATCCGCCTTCATCAGCCAGATTTCCAGCGTGGTAGGACGAATCAAGTTCTGCTTCAGTAGTTCTTTGTACTCGGCAATCTCCTCCTCCGTCTTCGGATGGTAGGCGCGATACACAATCCACTTCCGGTCTTTAGAGAAAAACGGCCCGCCATCGTATCCCAGTTCGTGCGTCAGCTGCTTTACATGCTTGCCATTAGCATCCATCGAATAAATATCGAGGTCGCCGTTGCGCAGGGAAGTGAAGACAATCTTCTTTCCATCCTCCGATATCGTCGCCTCCGCATCGTATCCGGGAGTCGTGGTGAACTGCTTCAAGTCCGACCCATCCATCTTCGCGGTAAAAATATCGAAGCCCGGATACACCGCCCACACATATCCCTTCGAATAGTCAGGGCGCGGCGGGCAGGCCGCGCTGGCGAGGTGCGTCGACGAGTAGAGAATTTTGTCATTATGCGGAAAAATGTAGCCGCAAGTCGTACGCCCCTTGCCGGTCGAAACCATCTTCTGGTTGCTGCCGTCCGCATTCATCATGAAGATCTGGTCGCACTGCAAGGCGTCGCGCGTCGACTGAAAAATGATCCTCTTGCCGTCCGCAGAAAAATAAGCTTCGGCATTCGAGCCGCCGAACGTTAGCTGGCGCACATTGCGTAGATGCTTCTCCTCCGACGTGCCGAGGCCAGAAGCGCGGGGGTCAGAAGAAAGACCGGATGCGGCGGCCGGCGTCGCCGGCGGGGTAGCGCCCGGAGGCTGCGCAAGGCTCACGCCGCCGAGCAAAAGAGAAAAACATGCAATCAGAATTTTGGAGGTTCTCATAGATGGAGAATGAGTTTAGCAGGCTGGACGAGCCGCAAAATCGGCCGAGGGTAAAATGCAGCGCCTTGGCCGCCACCAGTCACTCCCGTGCTGTTAGCCTCTCCTGCGCAAGCTTCTCGATCCGCTCCACAACCTGATCCTCGCTCAAATGCGTGGAGTCGATCACCACCGCATCCTCTGCCGCCACCAGCGGAGAGGCGGCACGCGTCCGGTCTCGCCGGTCGCGCTCGCGCAGATCAGCGGCTATCGATTCGGCCGGCGCCCCCTTAATGTGCTGCTGATCGAGTCGCCGCTGCTCGCGCACCACCGGATCGGCATCCAGAAAAACCTTAAGGTCAGCATCCGGAAAAACCATCGTCCCGATGTCGCGCCCTTCCATCACCACCCCGCCGCCGCAGCCCATCTCCCGCTGCCGCGCCACCATCCACTGCCGGACCAGCGGATGCACTGACACCTTTGACGCTGCCTCGGTAACATCGCGCTCGCGGATGCGCTCCGACACGTCGCGGCCATTGAGGAGCACGCGGTTGCCAGTACGCGTTGGCTCGAGCACTATGTGCGAGTCGCGCGCGATCTTAACGAGCGCGGGTTCGTCCTCAAACGAGGCGTCGCTCTGAATCGCCTTCAGCGCCAACGCGCGATACATGGCTCCGCTTTCGAGATTGACATAGCCAAGCTTGCGCGCGACGCGCGCGGCAACCGTGCTCTTGCCCGCGCCCGCCGGCCCGTCGATCGCGATGATGAGTTTTCGTGAGGAGGAATCGTTCATTGCGCGAATGGCGATTCTAAACGCTCCGTCGGTCGAAAAACGAAAAGGTTTTACCGGGAACTGAGAACCAGGAACTAGAGCCTACCGAACCCGCTCCACCCGCGGCCGCAGCACAAACGCCTCCCGCCGCGGAGCCACTTGTAGCAGGGTCTTACTCCCCGAGCGCACATGGCTCAGTTCGCGCGCCGCCAGCAATGCCTTGATCGCATCTTTGACCTTGGAGCGCGGAACGAAGTTTGAAAGGAAGTTTTCGACTTCTTCCGTCTCCGCCGCGATCACGCAGTCCATATATTTCGAGAGCAGCGCCGTGAGCGATTCTCCGACCGACGCGCCCACGCCTTCCCAGACTTTGTCCGGTGCCCAGCGCGTCATCTCGTCCCACACCGAGCCTTCTTCTTCGCTGTAATCCACTCGCGTAATGCGGAGCTTCCCAAAGAGTTCTTTCAGCGCCCGGTCCAAGCCCGCCGTCGAAAGCGCGCCGCCCAGCAACTCGCCCAATTTGTTCTTCGAAATCGGCCCCTGCTTTCGGATGATCTGAAATGCGTCGCATGCGAGCTGCGAATACTCCGACCGCGGTCCAGGTTTCGGCGCCACCTTCGGGTTCCGCTCCCCTACCAATGCGTAGAAAAAAGGAAACGCCGCCGGCGACACGAGAAACGGATTGTTCTCATCGACCAGCGGAGCCTCATAAGCAGCCCGGGTCCGCAACGCGCGCACCATCAGGTCCATCGCTTCACCCGCGCGCGGATCGGCAAACGCATGCTGCTGCAGCGGCAGGTGGTCGTCCTCGCCCACCCATGCGCCCACAAACGTCGGCAGCAACCAACTCGGGCGAGAGGGATACATCAAGCAGAATCCCACCGACTCCAGAAACGCGCGAGCATCCTCCAGCGTGCGCACCGGCCGCTGGTCAAGGCGCCACTTCTCCGCCCGGGCCTGCTGGAGTTCCTGTTCCGTCATTTGAGTAGGTTAAATTTAATTAGAACACACTACACGCACTGGTTCCTTCGTGCTCCTCCGTGTACCCCGTGGTTAAAGGGTTTGACCTCCGCAATCTGCAATCTGACCTCCGAAAATCGCGTCACTGCCCCGTCGCAATATATTTCTCCACCTCCTCGTCCAGCAGATCGAGCGGCAGCGATCCATCCCGCAGCAGCGCATCGTGAAAATCGCGCACGTCGAATTTCGCGCCCATCTGCGCCTCCGCCTTCCTGCGCAGTTCGACAATCTTCAGCTGTCCCATCTTGTAGGAGAGCGCCTGCGCCGGCCATGAAATATATCGATCAATCTCTTCAATCGCCTGTGTAGGAGCATGCGCCCGCAAATACTCCTGCGCCTGCTCGCGCGTCCATCCCATCGAGTGAATTCCGGTATCGATCACCAGCCGCGCCGCCCGAAATCGTTCGCTGGCCAGCTGCCCGAACTTGTTGTACGGATCCTTAAACAATCCAAGCTGCCCGCCGAGCGACTCCGCATACAGCGCCCAGCCCTCGTTGTATGCGCTGTTGCCATAAAATTTGCGAAACTCCGGCAGCCCTTTCTGCGAATGTGCCAGCGTGCCCTGAAAAATGTGTCCCGGAATCGCTTCGTGCAACGTGAGCGATTCTTTGTCGTACTTCACCTGCTTCTCCGGCTGATACGCCCGCAAGTTGAACCACCCCGGCGTGCTCCCATCGGGCGATGGAGTCTGCGCATTCGAAGCCGTCGCCTGCTCCCGATCCTCCGGGATCGCGCGCACGCCGAACAGCAGCATCGGAATGTGCTTGAACTGGTTCGGCAGTTCGGGCTCGATAATCATCGCCGCATTGCGGCAATAGATCAGCATCTCCTCCTTCGAGTGAAACTTCTGCGCTGGATCGTTCTCAAGCTTCAATTGAAGCTCGCTCACCGATCCTTGAAATCCAGTCCGTCGCGCAATCGCGAGCATCTCGCCTTCAATCCGGTCTACCTCGGCCAACCCGATTTTGTGAATCTCCTCGGGAGTTGCGTCCGTGGTAGTAAGCCGCCGAATCAGAATGCGATATGCCTCGGCCCCGCCCGGCATCGACGAAATCCCCACCCCGGGGCGGACTTTCGGCGCATAGGTCGTCTGCATATACTCGAGAGCCTTCCGCCAAGCCGGACGGAAATCGTTTTCGAACGCGGCCGTAGCCTCCTTGCGCAAGCGTTCGCGCTCCGCTTCCGGAATGCTCGGCGGCATCTTCTTCAGAAAAAATAGCAGCGGAGTATTCGAAGCATCCTGCGCGACCTGCACCTTCAGTTGTCCGATCACCAGGTCCGAAACAATCTTCGGCTGCGTCCACCCCCGCGCAATCGCTTCGTTAAGGATCTCGATGTTCTGATCCACATAATTCGGCACGGCGCGAATGCGCGCGATAATATTCTCGCAATCTTTTACGGTAAAGAGCGGCATCCGGTCGATCACGAGATAAACACTATTGTGGAAGCCGAACATCTGGCCTACACGCAACAGATAAGTATCGAGGTCGAGTGCGTCGAGTTGCGTGCGCAAGTCATAACGCAGGAGCTTGACGCTGAGCCGGTCCTGATCGGAAAGCGATGCCTGCTGGGCAAAAAACTTCTCGTCCGTCGCCAGCGCCTGCTCCAGATGCGCGCGCCGCCGCTCCCGTCCCTTTTTCGAATAATCTGTCCAGCGGTCGTCATACTCATGCCGTCCAACGTTGGTGGCAAATTCCGGCGAGTCGCGCAACCGCTCTTCAAAGTAATCCGCGAAAAACTTGGCAAGCTCGGGCGACGAAGGCCGTGCGGACGGTGAAGATTGTGCCGACGGCGGCTTCTGTGCCGCTAGAGAGGTAATCAGCAATCCAGCAATCAGGACAGGCAGCAGATTAAATCGTGCTTTCATCGTTCACGCCTCCAGGCGGGCATTGTATAACGGCCGGGAAGACCCGTTAATGCGCGATGAGTTCTCTAAGTTTTCACCTCTAACCTCCGACCTCGAACCTCTCACCTCCAACCATCTCTTCATGATATTTTGACTATTCACCATGATCCGCTCCCACAAAGGCGTTGCACCCCAGGTCCCCGAGACCAGCTACGTAGACGACTCGGCCCAGATCATCGGCGACGTGATTCTCGGCGAGCACTCCAGCATCTGGATGAACGCCGTCCTCCGCGGCGACGTCCACGAAATTCGCGTCGGACACTACTCCAACATTCAGGATGGCTGCACGCTCCACGGCATGAAAGAGCAATACGGCGTCTACGTCGGCGACTACGTGACGGTCGGCCACAACGCCATCCTTCACGGATGCCGCATCGAGCCGCGCTGCCTGATCGGCATGGGCTCGATCATCCTGAACGGTGCAGTAATCGGTTCCGGCTCAATCATCGCGGCGGGCACGCTCATCCCCGAAAAAACGATTGTCGAGCCGAATTCGCTCTGGATGGGCTCCCCCGGAAAATTCCGCCGCCAGCTCGAAAAAAGCGACGAAGACACAATCCTGCGCTACGTGGAAAATTACATTGGATACAAGAAGCAGTATTTGCTGGAAAGAAAAGGCGGCTAACAGGTTTTAAGCTCGCGGCCCGTAACTCGCGGCTCGTAACTCAAAATGATCAAATCTCCCCGAGGAACGCGCGACCTTCTCCCGCCCGATACCGCTCTCTGGAACTTCGTCGAAGCCACGGTCCGCGACGTCTTCCGCGCCTACAACTTCCAGGAAATCCGCACCCCGATTTTCGAGAGCACAGAACTCTTCGCCCGCGGCGTAGGCGAAGAGACCGACATCGTGTCGAAAGAGATGTTCACTTGGTTAGATAGTGCGCTCATACAAAAGGCCCTACAAGAACGACCGCAGGAGCATTGGTCGGCCGAAGTCCTGAAGGTGGTCGAAGAGGCATTAAGTGGGCGCAAACTCGATTCCCTCACCCTCCGCCCCGAAAACACCGCCGGCGTAGTTCGCGCCTACATTGAGCACAAGCTCTGGGACCGCGGTCTTAATAAGCTTTTCTACATCGGCCCGCAGTTTCGTCGCGAGCGCCCGCAAAAAGGCCGCTACCGCCAGTTCTACCAAATCGGAGCCGAGGTCATAGGGCCCGCGACCGCCGGCAGCGAACGACCACTGCGCGATGCGGAAGTTCTTGAGATGTTGGACACGTTGTTGCGCCATCTCGGCATTTCCGATTTCACGCTCAAAATCAATTCGGTTGGAGATGCCAAGGATCGTGCCGCATACAACGACGCACTGCGGAAAGCGCTCAAGCCCGTAGTTGAGGGCATGTGTTCGGATTGCCAGCGCCGCGCGGTGACGAATCCTTTGCGCGTCTTCGACTGCAAAGTTCCCGAAGATCAACCGATTATTGAGACTCTGCCGCTCATCTCCAGCTATCTTGGGCCGGAAAGCCGGGAGCACTTCGAGAATGTCCAGGCTCTTCTAAGGCACGCAGGAGTTGCTTTCGAACTCAGCCCACGGCTTGTTCGTGGATTGGATTACTACACTCGAACCGCATTTGAATTCACCCACGGTGCGCTTGGCGCACAGAATGCCATTCTCGGGGGGGGGCGGTACGATGGGCTTGCGGAGCTACTCGGTAGTCCGCAACCCGCGCCCGGCATCGGGTTTGCCATCGGCGAGGACCGACTTGTCATGGCGCTGCAAGAGCGGCTACCCGCAACAACGACGCAAGTTGATGCTTACATTGCGCCGGTCGGCGAAGGTATGAACCGCGAGGGCCTGCGGCTAGCTAAGGATCTTCGCCGCGAAGGTCTCGTAATCGAGTTAGGAGATCGCAGTTTTCGGCTAAAGAAAATGTTTGAAATCGCGACCAAGATCGGCGCGCGCTATATCCTCATCGTCGGCGAAAACGAAGTGAAGTCCGATGCCTTCGCGCTCAAGCACCTGGCCTCCGGTGAACAGGTAACCGTGCCGCGAGCTGAACTGGCAGAGCGAATCGCAGAGCCGCGCTAGGATCGTAGCGCTGGCGTCCCGCCGCCACACCATGCGGTACCACGTGCTTGGAGATCGCCGCTCCTAACGTGGCTAAGTTGACATCGCCACCCATGCCCTTTACCATCGGCAACCGCGAGTCTCCCCTCGAAATCTTACGAACTCAGGAGCGTTTGCTATGAAGCCCACATCAATCCTGCTAGGAATTCTTCTCCTCGCCCCCTTTGCCTTGGCGCAAATGGATATCCCCAAACCCGGTCCCGAAGTCAAGAAGCTTGACTTCTTCGTCGGCCACTGGACCTCCGAGGGCAATGTGAAGCCAGGTCCCATGGGCCCGGGCGGAACCTTTAAGAGCGACGACCACACTGAATGGATGGAAGGTGGCTACTTCGTTGTCATTCACTCGAACTACACCGGCGGCGGCATGCCCAGCGGCGTCAGCACCGCCTACATGGGCTTCGACCCCAGCGACAAGGTTTACACCTATGACGAATTCAACAGCGCGGGAGAGGCCACGCATTCCAAAGGCACTAACGACGGCGACAACTGGGTCTGGACCAACGATATGAAGATGGGAGCGATGACCATGAAAGGCCGCTTCAGCATGAAAGTCCTGTCCCCCGCGGCTTATGGCTACAAATTCGAAGTCTCCACCGACGGTGGCGCGAACTGGACGCTCTTCATGGATGGCAAAGAGACCAAGGTGAAGTAGGACAGCGTCACAGGCCGCTGGCTCGAAAGCCGCCCATATCCCCCGGGCGGCGTTCTTTTTTTTATCGAATGAGTACTACGGAGCCAAAAGCCAAAAGCCAAAAGCTGACAGCTGACAGCCAACCCACCATTTATAATCATGAATTCAGCTTTCACCAGCATTCATTTCTGTAAATCAAAGGCGATTCCGTGCTCGATTTTCTAGGCGATCTCAGACGAACTCACATGTGCGGGGCTCTTCGCCTCGCCGACGCAGGCAAAAAAGCCGTTCTAATGGGATGGGTCAACCGCCGCCGCGATCTCGGCCAGATCGTCTTCGTCGATCTCCGCGACCGCACCGGCATAGCGCAGATCGTCTGCAACGCCGAACTCAACGCCGCCGTCCACAAAAAAGCGGAAGAGCTTCGCAACGAATTCGTAGTGGCCGCCATCGGTACAGTAAAAAAGCGTGACGCCGACACCATCAATCCCAACATCCCCACCGGCGAAGTCGAGCTGGTAGTCGATGAGCTGCGCATCCTCAACGTCTCAAAGCCCCTGCCGTTCCTCCCCGGAGACACGGTTCTGGCCAACGAGGAGATGCGCCTGAAATACCGCTACATCGATCTCCGCCGCGATGCTATGCAGTTCAACATCGAGCTGCGCCACAAAGTAGCCATCGCCATCCGCGACTATCTCTCGTCGCAAGGCTTCTTCGAAATCGAAACTCCGTTTATGACGCGCAGCACGCCCGAAGGCGCGCGCGACTACCTGGTCCCCAGCCGCGTGCAGCCCGGCTCGTTCTACGCGCTGCCCCAGTCGCCGCAACTCTTCAAACAAATATTGATGATCTCGGGCTTCGACAAATATTTCCAGATCGTGCGCTGCTTCCGCGACGAAGACCTGCGCGCCGACCGCCAGCCCGAATTCACCCAGATCGACCTGGAAATGTCCTATCCCCAGCCCGAGCGCGTCTGGGAAACAGTGGAAGGTTTTCTGGCCGCCGCCTTCAAAGCCGCCGGCCACGAAATCAAAACCAGCTTCCCGCGCATGGACTACGACGACGCCATCCGCCAATACGGCATCGACAAGCCCGACCTGCGCCTCCCCGCGTTAACCGATGTGCGCGACTGCTTCACCCCGGAAGAATTGCAAACGCTAGCCATAAACAAAGATCTCCCGGTCCTGGCCATCCGCACCCCAAGAGTAGGCGAGCTCTCAAGAAAAGAGCGCGACGACATCAAGCCCCTCTTCGTCTCAAAAGGCGGAGCCCGCGTCTTCGAAGACTTCAAGCGCATCGAAAACAAGCACCCCGAAGCCGCCGCAAAAATTCGCGAAACAGTTCGCGCTCAGACCGGAGACGCAGCCGCGAGCGACCTGATCGTCCTGGTAGTAGGCGCCTCGCAATCAGGAGCGGCTTCCGAAGCCGTGCATCCCGCCAGCAAGCGCAAAGTAACGCCCGCCGAAATGCAGATCTACGCCTCCGCCGGCCTGCTGCGGGTAGCCTTGGCGCAAAAATATGCCGACCGCCACGGCATCTTCAAAAAAACCGGTGACCCCGCCAAAGACTATCGTTTCCTCTGGGTAACAAACTTCCCCATGTTCGAATACGACGAGGGCGACAAGCGATGGATGGCCGCCCACCATCCCTTCACCTCGCCGCACGAAGAAGACATGGACAAGCTTGAAACCGATCCCGCCATGGTGCGCGCGCTAGCCTACGACGTAGTCTTAAACGGCACCGAGCTGGGCTCCGGCTCAATCCGTATTCACAGGCAAGACATTCAAAGCCGAATCTTCCACGCGCTAGGCATGACGGAAGAAGAAGCTAAGTCGCGTTTTGGATTTTTCCTCGAAGCGCTGGAGTACGGCACTCCCCCGCACGGAGGAATCGCCCTGGGCCTCGACCGAATCGTAATGATCCTGGCAGGAGCCGAAAGCCTGAGAGAAGTTATTCCATTCCCAAAAACCGCCGCCGCGAAAGACCTGATGATGGAAGCGCCGACGCCCGTAGCCGATAGTCAATTGTGCGAGTTGGGCATTGGTGTAGTGAAAAAATAAGAAAGATATGACTGCCAATGGGTTCAAGCAATCTGGAACCTAAGGAACACTAACCGTCACCGTCGCCGTAGACCGCCCATATTGATTCGCGGTATACAGCGTATAAGTAGTAGTAACTGACGGTTTCACAATCACACTCGTGCCCCGCACCGCGCCCACGCCCGGAGACACGACGTTGTAACTCGCGCCACTAACGCTCCACGACAGCGTGACGCTGCCTCCCGCCTGAACATGCGCCGCCGACGAAGTAAAGCTGGCGATCGCAGGCGCAGCCCCAGTCGGATAATTCGAATCCGCATAGACCGGACCGATCTGCACCACCTCAAACGCCGATGACGGAACCGTCTTCAGTTCCCCAATCTCGACGCCCCATCGATTGTCCGAGACTCCAGTCACGTAAAGCGAGCTGCCGTTGTCCGCCAGAATCAGCCCGTAATGCTTCATGGCCGTGAGGATGGTCTGAGTGTGCGCCGAGAACCCGGAAATGTCATAACTCGACTTGAGCCGCAGCCGCATCCCCATCGGCGGCGCCGATGAATTGCTCGTATTCCCCGCGGCATGTGACGCCGGAGGCGTAAAGGCCGCATAAGTATGAGGCAGCGTAAATCTAAGCGCATGCTTAATGCTCCCCGAGGCAGCTTCGTCATACCGCACCAGCCCAGGGAAAATCGGCAAACCCGCCGCATCCGCCGAAGTCCAGGTCCACGGCCGCTGCGCATTCCCGGTGCTTAGTAAATCCCACACCGCAGTCGAATCGGCATTCCACGAGCCATCGCCGTTCGACGAAGCGTTATACAGTTCGTACAAAAAGCAATTGCTGTTATTCAGCACCAGCACATGCTGGTCGCCGCCGCTGCCCGCTCCGCCTTCCACCGGCGCGTTCGCCGGAATCGGCATCGGCCCCGGATCGCTCTCGTCCGGATAAGCGCCCAGGTGCACGCTGACCAGCGGCTGGTTTCCATCCACCACCACATAAGGAATGCCATAGGTCGGATCGTTCCCCCAATCGGGATGCATGTTCACCGACCCCACCCAATTGCTCATGATGCTCGCCGAATTCGGGTCCACCGGCGCACCCGAAATATCGGTATTCCACAACCCGCTGCTGGTGAAAGGCACAAAGCCGTTCAGATTGGCGGTTTGGCCGGTACTCATGACGTCGCAGGCAAGGTTGCCGCCGCCAGTTCCGCCTCCACCGCCCGTTCCACCGCCGCCACCGGACGACGACACACTACCGCCGCAACCAACCAGCAGGATTGTCAAAGAGATAGGAAGGATTCGTTTGGAGAACATGACCTAGCAATTTTCCGCCACGCCGAACCGAGGCGAAAGAGCGCCTTCGGACATGTCCGGATTCCGTTTTTGGTGATGGTCTCTTTCCGGTGATGGCGAGATAAGAATGTTGTGGAGCGCCTAAAACCCGCAACCGAGAACTGAGAACCGAGAACTGAAGACTCACTTCCGCTCCCGCGTCAGCATCTCCAGGTCCTCCGGCGTCTTTGGCCAGTCCTCGCGCAGCAACCGCGACAGCGAGCGATCCGCCAGTAGCCTTCCTCCCGTCTGGCAATTTGGACAGTAGTTCGTCTCATTCGCCGCATATCGAATCCGCTGAATCTTCGCCCCGCATCGCGGACACGCTTCTTTGTATCTCCCATGCGCAGCCATGCCCTCGCGAAACGCCGTAACCTTCTCTGGAAATTCGTCGCCCGCGTCCCGCCGCAACCGCTCCGTCCACTCCCCAAGGCTCTTGCGCGTGGCGGCAAACAGCCGTTCAATCTCCTCGCGTTTGAGTTTCTGCGTGAGCGCCAGCGGCGAGAGCCGCGCCTCAAACAGAATCTCATCCGAATAAGCATTCCCAATCCCGCTGAAGAGCCGCGGATCGGTCAGTGCCCGCTTCAAAGTATGGTTCGCCGAAGTAAGCGCCGCCGCAAACGGACCGAAGTCCGCATCCAGAACCTCGATTCCGCCCGGATCGAGCGCCCCGAGGCCAGCTTCGCCAGAAACCAAGTGCAGGGAAGCGCGCTTCTTCGACCCCGCCTCGGTCCACAGCAGCGTGCCATTCTCAAAATCAAACGCCGCCAGCCCGCGCGGTGGAGAAAGTTTGGCGTCGCGCTTCTTCCAGTGCAGTCGCCCGGCAATCATCAGATGCAGCACCAGCCAGATGTCGTTCTCCAACCCAATGCAGATCCGCTTGCCCATGCGCCGCAACCGCGCCACTATCTGGCCCTCAGCACTCGCCACCGGCGGGGTCGCCGTGCGCAGCAGAAACGGGCTAGCAATGCGCACACGCTCCAGGCGTTTCCCGAGAATGCACTTCTCCAGCGCTTCAATGTAGACAACGATGTCGGGCAGTTCGGGCATGGTCGAAACAATTACAGTGAAAGACTGTCTCAGTCAGGAAATCATCGCACGGCAGCCGCGTCGCGATAAGAGCTCTTATCCGACAAATCCAGACAAGAAATTGTCTCACCCAGCCTTGAGCCCGCCTCCAACTTGTGTTCTCATGGAGAAAAGAACCAGGCATTACGGACCGTGGGGGTCCGGTTGCGCGCCGAAACCTCAACCTTCAACCCATCTTTTCTGAAGGAGAAAATCATGAGCAAAAACAACGTCAACTACCTTCCCGAAGGGCGCAACTCCGTTACGCCATATCTCATCGTCAAAGGCGCAGCCCAGGCCATTGACTACTACAAGAACGTGTTCGGAGCGACCGAACTGATGCGCCTGAATGGCCCCGACGGCAAAGTCGGCCACGCCGAACTGCGCATCGGCGATTCGGTCATTATGCTGGCCGATGAAAACACAGCTATGGGCAACCGCAGCGCGGAGTCGATCGGCGCCTCGCCGGTGAGCCTCTATGTCTACCTTCCCGACGTCGACAAGACAGTCAATAAGGCAGTCGCAAACGGCGCCAAGATCCTGAAGCCGGTCGAGGATCAATTCTATGGAGACCGTTCCGGTTTCCTGCGCGATCCCTTCGGACATCTCTGGGGCATCGCGACGCACAAGGAAGACGTCTCGGCGCAGGAGATAGAAAAGCGCATGAAGAACATGCAGCGCGCGGCGTAAGTCAGCGCTGCGATGGCTGAAATCCGGTCGTAGGAACAGACCGGGGACAAACGGGACGTTGTTTAGCCAGAAGCAAAGGTTAAACGTGTCGTTTGTCCCCGGATTTTCCGCAGTATTGTCTGTTCCAGTTCGCGGAAGTTTACCACTTAGTATCTATCCCCCCTCTCCAGCGATCTCTTAGAATCAATAACTTGGCGACAAGAAAACGCTAGATCTTTGAGGAATAAGGACTTACGCGTAAGATATTTTATAATCAATGACTTAGCTTGATTTTGGGAGCTGTTCTTGTGGGATTTGTGCTCGTATGTTGTTGATAAATAAATATATTACGTGGAAATTGACACGCTCAGGCCGGCGGGAAGCGTGGTCCCTCCTCCAAATTTTTGACGGCACTACTCTAATAGCGTACACTACCCTGTGGTACGCCAATGGCGTATATTTGACCTTCTATGGAGTTCGTGGAAGCGCCTCCATTCACGCGTCATCTTGCGGACTACTTGAATGAGGAAGGCTACCGGGAATTGCAGGCGCGCCTCGCGGCCAATCCTGAAGCTGGAGATCTGATACCTGGAACCGGCGGCTTTCGCAAGCTCCGCTGGGCGGATACGCGGCGGGGAAAAGGACGAAGGGGTGGACTGCGAGTTATTTACTACTACTTGCCGTCCGATCATCAGATCTGGCTGATGACTGTTTACGACAAAAACGAGGCTTTGGATCTGTCGCAGAAACAGAAGAAAGCTCTGAAAGATTCGATTGCACTGGAACTGGCGGCGCGGGCCGCGAGGCGGGGAATCCGAACCCGCCAATAATGGAGGACCGGCATGGCCCAAAGAGAAAAGAGAGATATTTTCGATGAGTTGATGGAGGGCGTGGCAGCGATGAAGGGCCACCGCGAAGGCAAGATCACTCTGCGGAGTTACAAGGCTGAGGCCGCGCCCCTTCCCGAAGTCGATTCGAAACTCATCCGCGACACGCGCAAGAGACTCGGCTGCTCGCGCGCGGTTTTCGCACGCCGGCTGCGCATTAACGAAAGAACGCTGGAGAAATGGGAACAGGGACGCGCCAAGCCGAATCCACAGGCGGCGGCTCTTGTGCTGCTGGTGCGCCGCTATCCGGACACCTTGGCGCGGCTGGATGAAGTCGCGGCTGGGTAGATCCCAAAGATGACGGCGGGCGTGGAATCCCACCCTTCACAAATCGAAGGGTGTGACACCCGGCTAGAGTTTGTGTGGAAAGACAGCCCGATCCAGAGACGACACAGAAGTAACGCGAGGCTCAGGGCGTTCGAACAAAACCATGGTACACGCTGCTCGCATCAAGATAGTATCCCGTGATACTACCTGCCGTGTTGATACCTCTGGGACCGACGATTCCTTGACCGAAGCCCGTTCCTGCGCCCGGAGCATCGAAAGTGGTCACCTTTCCCTTCTTAGTCCGCACGAAACCGTGGTACACGTTGCTCGCGTCAATGTAAGGTCCTGCGATAACTCCGGAGGCGTTGATGACAAAGCCCATGGTTCCCTGCCCAGAGCCGATGCCCGACCCCGGAGCGTCGAAGGTGGTTATCACACCTTTGGCGGCGCGCATGAAGCCGTGGTACACGCTGTTTCCATCCAGGTAATACCCTGTGGTAGTGCCCTTCGCATTGATGCCCCGTGAGAGAGTTCCCTGACCAGTGCCCGTTCCTGCGCCGGGAACGTCAAACGTCGTTACAGTGCCATTGGCGGCACGCACGTAGCCGTGATATTGTGACGCCGCATCAACGTAGAATCCCGTCACATCCCCTGCCTTGCTGATGGCCGTGCTGAGGGTTCCCTGACTTGCGCCCGGTGCTTCGAAGGTGGTTATCGTGCCATCCGCGAAGCGCACGAAACCGTGCCACAGGGAGTTCATGTCCCCGTAGTCTCCGGTAATAACTCCTGACGCATTGATGCCATTACAACCCGTTCCTTGATACTCGCCTGTACCCGCGCCGGGAGGGTCGAAGGTCGTTATATGGCCTTTCTTGCTGCGCACGAATCCGTGATACACGTTGTTTCCGTCAAGGTAAGGCCCGGTAACAACACCCGCTGTGTTTATGCCATTGGCACCGGTGCCCTGACCGGGGCTTGTGCCTGCGCCGGGAGCGTCAAACGTCGTTATCGTGCCGTTGGCAGCGCGCACGAATCCGTGGTACACGCCGTTTCCGTCAAGGTAGGGGCCAGTGATAACTCCCGCTGCGGTTAGGCCGAGGGGTTCAGTCCCCTGACCGGGGCCCGTGCCTGCGCTTGGAGCATCGAAGGTCGTGAATATTTGGTTCTGCCGCTGGGCCTTTGATCCCACGACGAAAAGCACGCAAAGGCAAAGAACACTAATTGTACGCGCTGCGCGTTTTTCTTGTGACATGACCGAAGAGTGTAACTCCGACTGTATTTACACGCAACACAGATAACCTACCTCGACCACACAGTCGACATGACAACATCGAATGCGGGACAAAAAAGCCGGGGGGGGACAAAAACGAGAGACGACAAAAAGCGGGGACAGACCGGACGTACCCAAAAACTAAGGGACGCCCTGTCTTGTCCGAGGGTTTCCCCAACCTCCTATTTTATCGAAACGCGACGCAGGTAATTGATTAAAGTACCGTAGCCACCCCATCATATCCGGTCCACTATCTGGCCGCGGTAACTTCATTCTTAAATCAAGAGAATCAAAATAAGCCTTGGCCACTTCCAGCTTCGGATCCCGCTGACGAGCCCACGCGCGGATCTCTTTTTCACTCTCTTCTGAGATGCGCGGCCAAGGATGATGCGCCTCAAACCGGCTGGCTTGAAGTAGACGTTAGGATCGTCGAAATTCAGACACCCAACTCTGACTTCCTCCTCTCCGCTCCACCGGATGTGCTTGATAAACGTATACGGGCCCCGGTCCTCGGAGTCAGTCACGTCCATGAACGGCAGGTCGGGGACGTAGGCTACTTCACACGCGATATTAAAAGGCGCGTATCCCCTGTCAAACTCCAGACAGTAACCGGAGTGATTGCCCGCGTACTTAGCCCACATCACCAAATTGTCGTAGTGCATCGATAAACAATAGGCACGATGGTTTTGATTCAGGTGCGCATATAGTTTTTCCGCGAACTCTCGGAGCCAGTCGGAGTATCTGGAATAAACCCTACACTGGAGCCTCGTGTGATGACGTCTTCGGGTTGCTACGCTCATTCCCGGGTGGCTCTTGATGTAGTCACGATAGACGTGGTCGGCCAACTTCTCGGGAGAAATGGGCATGAGTCTCGGTTTGGCATCCGCAGGATCGTTCAACTGGCCCAGAGTCGGGAAGTACACGAAATGCTTGAGGATCGTCTCCTTGAGCCACTCCAGATGCTCGGTACTCGAATACTTGTAAAAGTAAGGACCTTTCGCCAGCGTTGGCGTAAGAATAGCCATCAAACAATGGTATGACTTCGCGATAGAATCGCCAAACGCCGGGCGGCCGGGTGCCGGGCGCTCCACCTTTTGCTGTTCGAAAGATGGGATTCCACGGCGCTATCTCCCTTAATCTTCTCGCCGAAACGTGGAACCATACGACTCCGCCCTGCCTCTCATTCCATAGCTCTACCGATGCGCCGTCCGTGGCGGCTGACTTTCCATCACCACTCGCAGAATGCGGTTGATGCGCGTCTGGTAACCCTTGCCATGACGCTTGAGCCAAGCGAGCACGTTCTCATCCAGACGAATCGTCACTTCTTCGCCGGCGGCCAGGGCATCGTCGCTTACTTGAAAAAGGTCTTGTCGAGCCGCGGAATGTCCGAATCGTCAATCTCGGGGGCTGGCCATTTCAAGGCTTTCGGGCCGCGATATCAGCTCGGATCACATCCAAGTAGTCGCCGGCGGACTCGAGAGATTGCTCGGCTTCATGGTGCGAAACAAATCCGGTGTCATCATAAAGGGCTGTGTTGCGCTTCCGGCGGAGACGATCAAAGACGACCAGCAGACCGGCATTTTTCTTGTCGATGCGCGACCGCACAAAGTCGATGATAGCGATGTGGTGCCCAGGCTGACTTCTCGCACGGAATCCATGGCTGAACATGAACCCCAGTGAAGCTTTGAGCATTGCCTCCTAGGCTTGCTGAAGGCAAGCTTCTTCGTCAAAGGCGAGAATCTTGTGGGCCGAGGCCAGCTTCTTATCCGCGCTTGTGAGAAAGCGCTCAATCTGCGCCCAGTCAACCGCGTGCGCCTTTAGCTTCTTCATTCGGACTTATGAGGGAAACACGCTTATTGTGCCAGACGTTTTCCAGAAACGCATCCTTGCGAGCGCGGCGCGACCCGAATTCCTTCGGTGTTAAAACCGTGTAGTTGATTTCGCGCCCTAGCTGCCGCTCAAGCCTTCCCATGGCCTGAGCTAAATCTTTCTCGCGTGGGGAGCCAATTACGAGCACGTCTATATCGCTGGCAGCGTCCTGCTGGTTGCTTGCAAACGAGCCGTACAAGTATGCCTCGTCTATTCCCTCAATTGTCTTGAGGGATTGTGCGATCAAGTGAGCCGCACCGATGGTCTTGGCAACGATCTTGCGCACTTCATCAAAAAGCGGATACTCCCGGTTTAGTTGAAAATACTTTTGGCGGCCACTCGTTTCTGACCGAAATAGACCGTCGCGCTCCAGGCGTCCGAGCTCTTTCGACAGGTTCGACGGATCGAGGCTCAGCCGCGCAGCCAAGTCCCGCAGATGGTGGCGTGCCGTCGGATTCGTGAAGTAGTAGGCCAGCAGTTGCTGGCGCGCCTTGGAGCGAAGGTCCAGCATGTGGTAGAATCATACCACATGTGTGGTAATAACTGACCACGCGATCCTAATCAGGTACGTCGCGAGTCGGCGAACCGCCGGGCGCCCCACCTTTCGCGTCGTTCGAAAGTGGGATTCCACGGTGCTGTCTCCCTTAGCCTTCTCGCCAAAACGCTGGGCGACTCCGCCATGAGTCCCATTCCGCAATTCTACCGCCGCACTCCCCGCACCGGCTGACTCTCCATCACCACGCGCAGAATGCGGTTGATGCGCGTCTGGTAGCCCTTGCCATGACGCTTGAGCCAAGCGAGCACGTCCTCATCCAGACGAATCGTCAATTGCTTCTTCGCCGGCGGCCAGGGCATCGTCGCCTTCTTGAGAAAGGTCTTGTCGAGCCGCGGAATGTCCGAATAGTCAATCTCGGAATCCTTCATATGGTCAATCCGTGCCAAGTCGCTCTTGATAGATCTTTTGTTCACGTCGGTTTCCCTTTCTCATCGAGATGATGCGCGTCCCCTCATCCCGTGGCGAATGGGCTATCACCACCAGATGCCCAGCCAGAAGGCCCAAAGTGATGAACCGTTCTTCGCCGTAAGCAAAACGGTCGTCTTCGAAAGTGACGCAAGGCCGGGCAAACACATGCTCGGCATCTTCAAAACTCAGGCCATGCTTGGCGAGGTTCTTCCGGTTCTTTTCGTCGTCCCACTCGTAGTTCATTCCATCTCAAATTCCATTGTAGTGCTTTTTGTAGTTACCAGCAAGACATTAGAAAAAGTGTTGATTCTAATGGAGCGGCAGGTAGCCCACTCAAGCTGCCATAAGATAGTGCCATGGAAATCCGCCTTCGGCCCGAAATCGCAGAACTGATTAAGCAAGACGTCCAGCGCGGCCCTTACCAGACCGTGGACGAGTTCGTGGAGCACGCGGTCTCCATGCTCCATGAACAGGAAGCCTGGTTAGCCGGCAATCGTTCCGACATCCAGTCGAAGATCGAAGAAGGCTACGCCGCTGCTCAACGGGGCGAATTGCTCAACCCCGATCAGGTACGTCGCGAGTTGGCTAACCGCAAACGAGCCCGTTCCAACAATCCTTAAGTTTGTGCCGCGCAACCCTAATTACCTGATCGTCTACGACCCTGAGACCAAGCCTCTTCAAATCATCCGCATCCTTCATGCGGCCCGTGATTTGCCCACGATTTTGACCTAAATGGGACGGGCCAGGCGCTGTTTCTACACGATATTTTTCTGGAACTGGCCCAGCCGACATTGAGTCCCCCTTCGACTTGTGTTCTCATAGGACAACCCATTCGGGCATCTCTGGGGCGTGGCGACGCACAAGGAAGATGTCTCGCCGCAAGAGATGGAAGAACGCATGAAGAAGATGAAGCCCGCGGCGTGATGCAAAGCTCTAAGCGGATGTAGATCAAAACGAGAAACAAAAAAGAAAGGACTCCCTCAAATGCTTCCAGCCGGCAATCGTTTCCCGGATTTTTCGCTCCCTAACCAGGATGGCAAAATCACCAACCTCAGCGACTTCGCAGGCCACTGGCTGGTCGTCTATTTTTATCCGAAAGACGACACGCCCGGATGTACGATTCAGGGCAAATCGTTCACCGCGACCAAGGCCGAATTCGACGACGCGGGAATCAAAGTGGTCGGAGTGAGCGCCGACGACGTCGCCTCGCACAAAAACTTTCATCACAAGTTTGCCTTCAAGATCGAGCTGCTCTCCGACACCGATGCGAAGCTGATGAAGGCGCTCGGCATCGGCCAGGCGGAATGGAAGGGAATGAAGTTCTGGGAGCGGACGACGTTCATCGTCGATCCGAAGGGCGTGATCCAGAAGGTTTACGAAAAGGTCGATCCCAACGGACACGAGCAAGTGTTGCTCGCGGACATCAAAGGCATGCAGGAAAAAGCGGCGTAATTGTCTGGCGCGGCGTGTACGGCGCGGCACGTGTGGCGCAGATTGTGTGGCGCGGACACTCTTGCCCGCGTGCCGGCAGCGAATTGAGCGCGGATGGGCAGACAGGAGTGTCCGCCCTAAACGGGCAGTATCTTACTGCGGCGCCGTTATTGCGGCAAGCTGGACGCGTTCAGCCCCTGGTAAATAAATAACCCCGCGATCACCAGAATCATCAGGCCCGAGAGCGCCCCGAGAACGCGCACGATCGGCGTAAGCTTCCGCATCTTCTCCAGCACCTCGGCCTGATCCTTCTGCATCTGCGATCCGGGGTCATTGAGCATGATCGAATCGTCTTCGTGCATGGTGAGCGTGCTCTTGTAAATCAGGACAACGATCAGGACCGCGGTTAGAGCACCCCAGGCAGCCACCAGCATGTACATGGGAGACATACGCCACCTCGACTTTGAAATCGGGCTATCCTAACCGTCCCCGCTCTGCGGCGAACTTCCCGGCGTAATGCGGTTCGGTAATGGGCCCCGTGCTGCCGAAGATTATAGACCTATTCGGACTAGGCGGCGTGAATCGTTTTTAAGAGGTCCAATTTGAGGTTTTAGAGGTCCAATTTGAGGCCATCTCTCGATTCGGTGTCCCGATTCGGCGTCCGAATTCGGCGTCCGAATGACCGAGGCGGACATCTAATCAGAAGAACGTGAATCCGCGCGCGTCCGCGCAAATCCGCGGAACAGAATCGGGAGTAGACGGTTAGGGTCACCAGACCGAAAAAGCGTTGGATCGCGGCTTGCATCGTTTGTTATAATCGAATTTTGGAGGAGACCACAGAAATGGCAACCACCACCACCCCCATTCAACCGACAACCGCTCAGCCCAAAACTGCGGGCCCAAACCTGACCCCCGGCGCAGTCGCCAAGGTGAAGGAAATCATGGCGCAGCAGAATCCGGTGCCGACGGGATTGCGGCTCTCCGTGGTTGGCGGAGGCTGCTCCGGCTTCTCCTATTCCATGGCCTTCGAAAACGGCGCTGGAATGATGGACAAGGTTTTCGAGTTTGACGGCCTCAAGGTCTACGTGGACGCGACCTCGCTGATGTACCTCGGCGGCGCGCGTGTCGATTACGTCGAGACGCTGGAAGGCGCCGGCTTCAAGTTCGAAAATCCGAACGTGAAGAGCACCTGCGGTTGCGGCTCCTCGTTTAGCGTATAAGGCAGATTGTCTGGGCGCGGAGACGCCGGGACCCGGTTGGCAGATTTGTTGAATTTTGAAAAAGCCTCGCTTGCGCGAGGCTTTTCGCTTAGTGATCGTCTTGAGGAGTCGGCTGTGGCTGCGGAGATTGCTGCGGCTGCTGAGATTGCCCGAACGGCGTCCCGAATCCCTGCGGCTGCTGCGCTCCTGGAGTGAGCTGGCTGGCCGGAGTCGCGCCCGGCAGCGTCGTTGTTTGCGGAATCTGCCACGGTCCAACCAGCAGCCCGCCGCGATCCGATGTCGGATCGTAGATGAACATCCAGTCGTTATAGTGTTCTTTCTTGTTGTACACGCGGATCGTCTTCGCCTTGCTCGTGCTGGCGACGCCCAGAATCGGCCCACCGCCGAATACGGTGCCGTTCAAACCCGTCCCGGTCGATGAACCGGTGTTGAATCCCGAGGTTCCTCCAGCGGCAGGTGAACTTCCCTGCGGATTCGGAGACTCTTCATCATCCTCATCTTTATTCTGCGCCGCCCCGGCCGCTCCGGATTGCTGTTGCAGCGCACCCAATGCTCCTTGCACAGCTCCGGCTCCCCCAAGAGCGTTCAGCGAATTCGGGTTTTGACCAAGGCCGGGATTTTGTCCAAGGCCGGGAATTTGCCCCAGCGAGGGGCCATTGCCAAGGTTCACGTCCTGCATGTGCAGCAGCTTGAAGTCTTTCTCTTTTCCATTCCGGTCGTGGGTCAGCGGATCCTTGTAGCGCTTGCGCAGGAAGCGCAGATTATTGGTGTTCTCGAGTTCCTCGACCCGCGTCGGATAGCGTCCAAATTTCTTGTAAAAGTTCTTGATGGCCCGCATGTATTGCGTGCCGCGGTGGCACATTTCTTCTTCCTGGTCGCGTTTGATCTGCTGCGCCATGTCAGGCAGCACAGCCAGCAGAGCCATAGCGGCGAGCGCCATGAGCAGCATCAGCGTGATCAGCATGTAGCCGCTCTGGGAGATTTGCGATTTGTGATTTGTAATTTGTAATTTGCCCGATCTCAAACCACGCCGCAGCATAAATGCCCTTCAAATTACCAATTACAAATCGGTTGTTACCCCTGAGTTAGAGGAATGTTCTGCCGGTTGTTGTAGAGCACGTCTTCCATCTCCACCGAATTCGGCCCGATGCGCAGTACGCGGTAGCGCCGGTCCACGATCTCGCCTTCGCCGGCGATGAAGACGTCTTCGCCCTGGGAAAGAAATACTTTTTTCGGCTCGCCCGGCTCGTTCTCAAATCCAAAAAACTTAAGCGTGATCGGCGGAGGCGGCTGGATAGGAGGCGGCAGGTGCAGGCTGGCTTGCTGCTGGGCTACATCAGTCGCGCCATTCCTGAGTGGCTTGGGGATGGTCGCTACCGACCTCTCGACAAAAATATTTCTTCCATTCCCGCCATAGTTGATGTCTTCGCTCCGCTTCAGCAAACTCAAGTCAAGTGTGGGATCGAGCCGCGGTTCCACGACCGTGATCACTTTCCCCGATTTCGTGCGCCGGGTGACTTTGGTCGCCGCCGCGGTTGAAGCAGGTTGCGCGCTCGACCGCGTGCTCGTCGTCGACGAGGGCCAGTACTCGTGCAGCAACGCCAGCACCGCAATCGTTCCGAGCACCACGAGGGCGATGACCTGCTTCCGGTTTTCTGTCCCCAGCTTCACTTAAGCGCCTCGCAAATAGCTGTGCAGGCCGATCTGCAGCCGCACCGATCCGGTGCCTTCGCCCGCCAGATCCACGCTGTCGACCGTAAAGAACATCTTCGAGCGTTCCAACGTATTGATGAAGCGGACCAGTTGCAGGTAGTCCCCGGAAAAACTTCCCTCGATTTCAATCGGCACGATGCCCGACGTTTCCGGATCCTCTTCCTTATATCTCTCTGCCTGAATGCGGATGCCGTTCTCCGCCGCCAGTTTGCCAAGTTCGGTGGTCAACTCGGAGTCGGTTGCGGCAAAACGGCCCTTGTAGAAATCTCCGATTTGATCTTTGGCCAGCACCATCTTCTTAGGCATATCGTGCAGCGGCGCCACATCATGCGTTTTCTTCGCCAGATCCGCGGTCAATTCCCTGATCTGCGTCCTCCGCGACTCCGACGAGCCCACCAGCGGCGAGAACAAGATCCCCGCAGCGACCACGTCGGCCGCGACCATGGCGACGATGGCCACTGTCAGTTTCCGCCGAGTTTTTCCAAGATCCGGCATGAACTCCTATTTCGCGCTCCCATTTGTTTCGTCTGGAACGTAGAGTGCAGTCACGGTCGCCGTCACGGCAGTGCCCGTGTCTGACGATGGTGACTCCTGCACGAGCTGCGCTCCCTGAAAATGTTTCGAGCCTTCCATGCGATGCACAAGGTCGATCGCGGCCAGGCGATTGTCGCCCGCGACCCTCATATCGAGCTGCATCTCGTTCTGCTCGTTAAATTCCGGCCGCAAAGAGACCACGTGCAAATTCTGCGGCATCACCTGCTCCAGATCTTCAAAAATGCGCGTCCACGAAAACGACTTGCGCTGAATCAGGCCGTTCAGGAACTGCGACTGGTCGCGCGTGCTTCGGTTCGAAACCATGTCCAGAAACGCTTGCGCCTCGGCTCGTTCCTGATCGCGCTTGGCGATCTTGTCCTGGAGTTCGTTAATGTAATGACGATCGCGTCCGGCGTCCGTCCAGCTGCGCACCGTCCAGCCGATCAGCACCAGCGTCACCAGGGCCAGGACCCCGATGCCCGTTCCCCATCGCATCCAAAACTGGCGCGGGTCTTCGTACGGGTGAGTCGCGAGATTGATGCCAAGACGCATAGTTATGAAAATCAGCTCGTAAGCTTTGGCCTCTGGGCTCTAGCTAAGAGCGAACAGCTAAGAGCGAACAGCCTCCTCATGAAATCAAGGCTCCGACCACCCCGCCCATTCGCCAGCGCGGAACGGTTCCTGTAGTCGATCCAATCTGCGACGAGGTAACCAGTTCTTCCACCGTCGCGCCTGTCTGGGCCTTCAGAGCCGCGGCTGCCGCGGCCACGTCGGCAAGACCGGACACGTACACGCGCTCAATATTCAGGTTGTACGTATCCTGGAAAAAAACCACGGACGGATAAACTTCCTCCGCCAGTTGGTCTCCCGTAATTGTGACGCCGCGCGTATTCTCCAGTGTGCGGATCAGCAGCAGATGCTCCTGATCGAGAATTGCAATGCCGATGGTGCGCGCGTCGACCTTGACGACCAGCGTCGGACGCTCGGCATCCGCCGCGCCCAGCGCCGCCAGCATCGACGGCATCACAACGCCGGGGCTGTACCCCGCGTCGCGAAATGCCGATTCGTATTCTTCCAGCACGGTCTTCAAAACCACCGCCGCCACCACTTGCGTCCCTTTGCCAGTCTGCGCGTGATAGGAAACCCGCGCCTCATTAAGATCGAAGGGAAGCGATTTTTTCAGGCGGAAGCGCACCACCGCTTCGGCTTCCTCCGGCTTTGCCGGCAGCGTCTCAAAATCCAGCAGCACGACGCGTACTGCCGTGTCAGGCAGAATAGCGATCACGTCCCGCGACTTCGCGCCCACGCTCCCGAGCGCGCTCTCGATTGCCTGCCGAAGCGCCGCGCCATCGCGCAGGTTGGCTTCCGTCAAATCGGGCACCACGCTTCCCGGCGCCAGTTCGCGCGCCGCCGACGTTTCCACCATGCGCCCGCGATCGGCCGCTCGCCCCGCAAGCACCCGGTCAGCCGCAATCTCGCAAGCCAGAACCGGTCGGCGTTCGTGTTTGGCAGAAGCCATCATCGTTCTCGAATCGAAATCAGTTCAGCCTCGGCGGTTGGCGGAGGAATCGGCAAGCGATCCTGTCTCAGCCCATCCAGGTGGAACTCAATCGCTTCCTGAATCAGCTTGCGCACGTCTTCTCTTGTCGGCCCTGTTGTGATGACACCTGGCAGATCGGGAACGTAGGCAGCCCATCCGGTTTCTGATTTTTCGTAAACCACGACGTAATTCACTTTAGTCCCGCCTGTTTCATCACGCTATTTAGAGTGCCGGAAGGAAGGTCATCATTTGGATGACCCGGCAGTGTAACGCGTCCTGGCTTCACCGGATGTTTGTACTGGCGATGACTTCCCCGTGTTTGCTTCAGAAACCAGCCACCCCGCTCCAGTAGCCTGATGATATCTCGTACCTTCTTGTCACAACAGTTACCTCGGCGGGTGCCCGGACTGTACTCACGTGCGCCCGCCCGGTAACCCGTTACCGCATCGTCTCAATGAACGTGACTTTGTTGATTTCCTTCAGCGTGGTTGTTCCGGTGCGCACCTTGTCGAGCGCCGACTCGCGCAAGAATCGCATTCCTTCTTCGCGCGCCGCCCGCCGGATCTCCGAAGTGGGCTTCTTATCGAGAATCATCTCGCGGATGCGGTCGGTCAAATCCAGCAATTCATGAATCGCGGTCCGGCCCCTGAATCCCGTGCCCGCGCACTCAATGCAGCCTTGCCCCTCATACAGCGGAATCTGCGACCACTGCGCCGGATCGAGTCCGCTGGCCTCGAGCACTTCCGGCGGATAATGCACGGCTGTGCGGCAAGAATCGCAAATCAAACGCACCAGCCGTTGCGCCAGAATGCAGTTCAGCGCCGAAACAAAGTTGTAAGGCTCGACCCCCATGTTCAGGAAGCGTCCCAGCACGTCGACCACGTTGTTCGCGTGAACGGTCGTGAAGACCAGGTGGCCGGTGAGCGCCGACTGGATGGCAATTTGCGCCGTCTCGTTGTCGCGGATTTCGCCCACCATGATCTTGTCCGGGTCATGCCGCAAAATCGAGCGCAATCCGCGCGCGAATGTCAGGCCCTTTTTTTCGTTGACGGGAATCTGCGTGATGCCGCGCAACTGATATTCAACCGGATCTTCAATGGTGATGATCTTGTCTTCGTCAGTCTTGATCTCGTTAACGGCGGCATACAGCGTAGTCGTCTTGCCGCTGCCCGTCGGACCGGTCACCAGCACCATGCCGTACGGCTCTTTAATGTAGCGCCGGAAGCGCCGCAAATCCGTCTCGTCAAATCCCACCACGTCGAGCGTAAGCTTCTTGAACTTTTCGCTCATCGATTCTTTATCGAGCACGCGGAGCACAGCGTCTTCGCCGTGAATCGACGGCATGATCGAAACGCGGAAGTCGATGGCGCGCCCGCTGTATTTCACGCGGAAACGCCCGTCCTGGGGCACGCGGCGCTCGGAAATATCGAGTTCGCTCATGACCTTGATGCGCGAAATGATGGTCGAGTGATGCTCTTTGCCGATGGGCGGCATGGCGTTGGTCAGCACGCCGTCAATACGGAACTTGATGACCACCGAGTCGTCGCGCGTCTCGATGTGAATGTCGCTTGCCCGCCGCTGGAGTGCGGTAAAAATCGTGGTGTCGACCAAACGGATGATCGGACTCATGTCCGCGCCCGCGGTCGCCGTCAGCTTGTCGATCGAGATGGTCTCGTCGTTGCCCGCTTCGTCCTCGCGGATTACATCGAGCGTGAAGCCCTCGCTCGCATCTTCCAGCACGCGCTTGGACTGCTCGGTCTTTTGCAGGATGTCAGAGATTTGTTTGAGTGTCGAAACCTTGGTGAGGATCCGCTTGCCGAGCAGCAGGCTGATCTCGTCGATCATCATCAGCTGGCTGGGGTCGGCGATGGCAATCGCGAGGCGCCCGTCCGAAGTTTCATCGAGCGGCACGAATTTGTAACGGAACATCAGATGTACGGGAATTTTTTCGAACAGATCGTGGTGCAGCTGAAAGTCGCTGAGGTCGATAAATTCGCAACGATAGCGCCGCGCAATGTCGCGCGCGCGTTCCAGTTCATCGGGGATCGCCGCCGCCGCTTCCGGCACCAGCTTTCCGCCATTTACCAAAGCTGATTTCTTGTCTGCCATTGCCATGTCCAGTCTACAGCCTCACCACCAACTTTTCGCAGAGACGCGGCCCGCCGCGTCTCTGCCTCCGGGAGGATCAATGCACATTCGCTCCCAGCGTAAAGATCGGCATATACAGCGAAATCAAAACGCCGCCAACGAACACCGCCATCACAATCAAAATCAGGGGCTCGATCAGCGCCATCGCCGCGCCCAGCGCGGTCTGCACGTCTTCCTCGTAGAACTCAGCCACCGAGCTGAGCATGGCCGGCAGCGCGCCCGTCGACTCGCCGACCTCCAGCATTTCGACCGCGAGATCCGGAAACAGCTTCTGAGACTCCATGCTCTTCGCCAGTCCCTGGCCTTCCCGCACCCGGTCGGCGGCCGCACTGACCCCAAGCAGCATCTGACGGCTGCTCAACGATGCGCCTGCCGTTTCCATCGCGGGCACGAGCGGCAAGCCGCCTTGCAGCAGCGTCGCCAGAATGCGCGAGAAATTCGCCACCTGATACTTCAGCCGAATCTCGCCAATCAACGGCAGCGAGAGCAGGAACTTGTCAATCGCCTGGGCTCCGCGGTCGCTATGTTTCCATCGAAACAAAAGGGCGCCAGCCACGGCCAGCACAATTACCACGACCCACGCATACTTCTGCGCGTTCAGTCCGACCGCCAGCATGAAGACGGTGATCGCCGGCAGTTGCGCTCCGAGGTTGTTGAACAGATCCGCAAACCTCGGCACCACGAAGGTGATCAGGAAAATCACCATCACCGTGACCATCGTGATCAGCAGCGCCGGATACACCAGCGATACCAGCAGCTTCTTGCGGAAGGTCTGCACCATTCGCTGATACTGGATGTAGCGGCCCAACACCTCTTCCATGTTGCCGCTCTTCTCGCCCGCCATCAGCGTGGTCGTGTACATCTTCGGGAAACGTGCCCTGCGCGGCAAAGGCGTCGGATAGCAACTCGCCGCCCTTCACCCGCTCGCGAACGTTTTCCAGCAGGCTGCAGCAGCGACTTGTCACGCTGCCGCTTGATCAAGAGATCGAGCGCGGTCAGAATCGGCAACCCGGCCTTGATCAGCGTCAAAAACTGTTGATTGAAGATCAGAAACGTCGACTGCCGGAGTTGTCCGCGCTTCCCAAACTGCTTGCCGCCGCCGCTGAAAAGCGTCCGCGGCTTGACCCAATAGACGAGGTAGCCCTGCTGCACGAAGCGGTCATGAACCTCGGCTTCGGAATAGCCGTGCTCGACCTGCTGCCGCAGGTGGCCCTGCTCGTCGGCTACTTTGACCAGGAATTCAGCCATGGTGAATCGTTTGATCTCGGGGGTTAAACAAAGTGTAACATGCTGTCCCCAAAGCCCTTACCGCAAGCTATTGAGCCACGTGGTACGGAAGTAATCCGTACTTTCATAACCCTACGGCTCATAACCCTACGGTCCAAGAGCCCCCTCCACCGTCTCCACTCCCGGGGGAGGCGTGAAGTGGAAACGGCTATCGCTCAACTCAACATTTTCCTTCCAATCCTTGAACCGGAACTCCGTCGTCCCGCCGTCCGTTTCCATCAGAACAATCCGTACAATCTGATTAGACGCCGAAATCTCCAGTTGTACTTCGCTGACCTGCCCGGCCATCGCCTTCGGCACGCCCCGCAGCAATGTGTCGCCGGCTACCGCCGGAGCCTGATCTACAACCTTCGAAAGTCCCTGTAATTCATTCTCCAGCTTCGTCTTACCCAGCAAGAAGGCAATCGGCGACCGCAAGTCATCCAGTTGCTTCAAATCCGTCTTCCGCACCTGCCGCTCGGCCGGAACGTAAAACCACACACTCTGGCCGTCGCTCACAAACAGCTTCTCTTTGGGAGAACGGTATTCCCACCTCATCTTGCGCGGCTTTTTCAGCCACAGCGTCCCCGATTCCTCGCGCTGCGCGCCATTGCCGCTGTAGGTTTCGGTGAACTCGGCCTCCAGGCTGCGCAGGTGGTTGTAGTGCTCATCGACCGCGTGGGCAAGGTGGCGGACGTTGGGCGAATGCGCATCTAGCGGATGCACCTCCTGGGCAGAACCCAGGACACGACCACCCCAATTACCAGGAAATAAAGCCAATTATTTCTCACACCCGATGGAATCCCCTGACTTGATTTTACGCCTGCTTCGTGACGTGGAAAACGCCTAGGTTCGAGCGGGCGCAGGCCCGAGAGGTTTGGTGTCGAAGCGGGCTAAAACCTTCGCGACCTCAGCCCCGAATTGCGGATCGGTTGGCCGAACCCGCGAAGCAACCTTGTCCAGTTCCACAAAAAAGCGTTCGAAACCAGCCGGATTCCCCGATCCCAGAAACCGCACCGGCTTCTGTCCCCATATTGCCCTGTGCGTGGTGCATCCCGTGCGGGATCACTGCCACCGTTCCGGGCTCCAGGTCGAGCCACTTGCCGTCGACATAAACTGAGAGCACGCCCTCCAGCACAAAAAACTGTTCGTCCTGCCGATAATGGAAGTGCAGCGCAGTCATAAAGCCCGGATCTTCGCGGAACTCCCCCAGCCACCACGCCCCACCCGAGCGCTCTCCATCGACCAGAATGCGGGCTTCGCCCAAGCCCTGGCTATACACCTTTGCCTGATTCCGGGTTACGACCATGGCATTCGCTTTTTCCACGCTGACCTCCGGTTTGATCGGGAATGGTGATGGGCGCGATTGCTGTGCCTTGAGCACATTCGCCGATGCGGCTGTGCCCGCCGCCGCGCACGATGACAGAAACTGCCGCCGCTTCATCACGGCGCCTCTACAAACCGCTAATGTACATCGGCTTGCGGCGATCGTCGGAACGCACGATGAAACAGGGAATATCCCTGCTTGCCAACCTCTTTCACAAACATTGCCGATTGCGCGAGCACGCTTTCCAGCAATGGATTGTGATACACGATCCAGATCTCTCGCGGCGCATCGCTTCCAGGATTCCTCCAGATTCCGAACCACCTGCCGCAATCCCGCCTCCGGCAGCGGATTGAACAGATACACGACCAGCGGCGTATCGGAAAAACAAACTCGCGCGCATCCATGCAACGCGTCTCGATCGAAGCCGCCTGCCGTGCCGGAGACTGCGTCCGCCAGGCCGCAACATTCTCCTCTGCCGCACGATGCAACTCGCGAATCAACTCCACTCCCACAATCTTCCGGAACGGATACTGCGCCGCCAGCAGCAGCGTGCGTCCTTTGCCCGAGCCAATATCGATGAAGGTAAATTCGCGAAAATCAATCGGCAACGCGGCCATCATCTCCCGAAACAACGCCGGCTCAGTCGGCTGATACGGAGAGTGAAACACGCCGAGTAACCGAGTCCGCCAGTCGACCGCGCCGGCCGTCGTATTGACGCGTTGCTCCCAGTCATAATCCAAATCGCCATAGCGCGAGCGCCGCCGCGCCGGAGTCGAGTCGCGCAAGAATCCCAACAGCTCCCGCATCAGCAGGGAAGCAGCGCCGAGCCGGCCGCGAGCCCGCGCCTGTTCGCGCCACCAGTCGCGCAGAGACGAGTTAAGTTGTTTGGAAAAATCCGAAGGCACGCCAAGATGCTAGCAAAAGAACAGCTTCGAGCCACGAGCCTCGAGCGGTCGAATGATGAACTAACTTAAAGGTGTTCGCTCGAGTGCTCGGACTACGATTGTAAGGGACGTGCTGAGAATCTTTAACGGAGATCTGAGAACTGACGGCTATTTGGCCGCTGCCTCACCGGCTTCGGCATCGGCGATTCCATCCCCGGCGGCAGCCCTCTCGTGATGTAGAGAATGCTCTCCGGATCCTGCACTTCAACCCGCCCATCCGGCATCAACTTGTACGCGTGCCCATTCGGATCGAGCGGCGTTCCACGAATAAATCCCACCCGCTCCAGATCGCCCATGTTCGCGGGAAAGCGTCCCGTCTGCTGCCGGTATTTCTTTACCAGCCCTTCCAGTTGCGTCACTGCCTCATCCACCTGCAACGCCTTCAGATGATCGACCGCGTTCTGCCGGATGGCTGGTTCCTTCGTGCTTTCGTAGGTCGAATACCACAGGATGCGCGAGGTTTCGAATTCGCCGCCCTGCTGCGCCATGCGCGCCGCCAGAATCGGCATGTACCCATTGGTGATGGGAAGCTGCGCCCCTCGCGCAAATGCGTCGGCGGCCTTCGGAGTAATCCTTGAACTCGGTGAAGTACAAAAAACCCAGGTTGTAGTAAAGCCGCCACTGATCGGGATTATGCGCGATTCCGTATTTCAATAACACCAGCGCATCGCCCGGCAGGCCCGCGCCATTCGGCGGCTGCGGTCCCAAGAAATTCGCCCCGAACTGATAGGGCGGAAGCATGTGCGGATCGAGTTCGACCGTTGCCTGGAGCAGCGGCGCCAGCAGACGAAAATCGCCCGTGCCCTTGTGATGCTGCTCGCCGAAGTACTGCACCGCGCGCGTCCAGTAAATGTCGGCCAGCAGGCCGGTGTAACCAAGGCACAAACGCCGCAGCGCTTTCGGCGACCGGATGTAGAGCGCCTGCTGCGACGCCTGCTCGTATATGCATGCGATCGATCGCGAAAAGCATTGCCACCCCGCCCGCCATCGTCACGAGCAGCACTGCCATCGCCACCAGAGTCACGCGCCCGGTGCGGATCATTTCAAGTTCCGGCGCTGGAAGATCAGCACCGCTCCCGAGATGGCCATCGCCGAATAGAGCAGCGCGTACGCCGTGTTGTACAGAATCAGCCGGCCCGGGACACGCCGCCCCGTGTGCGGCCTGATTGATGATGTTGAACGCCGAAAAATTCGGCACCAGATAGGCGATCGCCTTGGCCAGCACGCCGGCCGCGCCCTGCGTGATGCGTGCAAAGTTCCGCAAGTCATCCGCCAGGCTCCCAATCACGAACAGCGCAAACGTAAATACCGCCGACATAATGGGAGTCGAGAACGAGGAGAAGAACAACGCCAGGGCGCAGACGACGAAGAACTCAAGCACGATGAAATAGAGCGCGAGCAATACCAAAACGTCAGCCCGCTCAAATTTGTGTGCCACGTAAAGCAGCGCCAGAAAAACGCCGATCGCCATGAAAAAGGTGTTAACAACGAGCGTTCCCGTGAGCCCAAAAAATTTGCCGACCACGAACTCCCAGCGCCGCACCGGCCGCGAAAGCACGGTATAGAGCGTCTTCTTTTCGATCTCCTTCGAGACCAGGCCGATGCCCATGAAAATCGCGATCACCACCCCGAACAACGAAACCGCCGTCAGCCCGAGATTCACGACCACCAGTCGCTCGATGTCGATCGAAATCTCGCCCACCAGCACGGCCGCTCCCGAAAGCAGCAGCGCAAATGCAATCAGGTTATACAGAACGCGGTCGCGCACCGCCTCGCGAAACGTGTTGAACGCAACATAGCCAATCCGATTCATGCGCCCGCCCCTTTGCCGTTCTCGCGCGGCCGCAGTTTCTGCACGTAATACTCTTCGAGCGAACTCCGCACCGGCGTCAGCGAGATCAGCCGAATGTGTTCGCGCCGCAGAATTTCCAGCGCCGCATCCTGCTTCTCTTCGTCGAGCACCGCGTTCACCATATCGCCGCTCACCCGCGCCTCGACGCCCCAGCGTCGTCAGTTCCGCCGGCACGTTCGGCGAGCAAAAAATGATCTTCTACTTTGCGTTTGCGCCTGCGACATCAAGTCCGCCACCGCGCCGACGCCGCGCAATTCACCCTGATAAATAATCGCCACCCGGTCGCACAAGCGCTTCGGCGTCCGACAGAATATGCGTCGAGAAGAACACCGTCTTGCCTTCATTCCGCATCTGCTGGATCATCTCCCGCACTTCGCGCCGCCCCATCGGATCGAGACCCGACATCGGTTCATCCATAAACACAACCTTCGGATCGTGCAGAATCGCCTGCGCCAGCCCGACCCGCTGCAGCATGCCCTTGGAATATTTGCGCAACTGCACCCGCGCCGAATCCGTCAGCCCAAAGCGCGCCAGCATCTCCGCCACGCGCTTCGCCCGCCCTTTCGCCGGCACGCCGGACAGCTGCGCATAATAAGTCAGCAACTCCTGGGCAGTCAGATAGTCGTAAAAATAGGGCTGCTCGGGCAAGAATCCGATTTGCGCTTTCACCCGCGGATCGTCAAAGTCCATCCCCAATATCCGCGCCGTCCCCGCCGTCGGAGAGACCAGCCCCATCAGCAGTTTGAGCGTGGTTGTCTTGCCGGCCCCGTTCGGGCCCGAGGAAGCCAAACACCTCCCCCTGCTCAATCGTCAGCCGCAGTGGACGCAGCGCCAGCTTCGGACGCTTGCGCCAGAAGCCGACATGATAGGTTTTTTCCAGATCCAGAATTTCAATCGTGGCCATGGTTATGCGCGCAGGACCAAGCCAGTGGCGTAGAGGTTCATGCCTGAATTATATGCAACGCCTGCCGCCACTGCCGTCGAACGTACTTCTCCGTTGATTACCAAGGTAAAGAGCGCAGGGCGGCGGAAAGCCCGTCGCAACGGCAAAGGGCGCGGCTTTAGGCCGCGCCCTAAGTCGTTCAGATATGATTGGCCCTTTAGACCCTCAACTATTAAGCCTAATTCAGCGATGCTACCGAAGCATCGCACGTCGAAATCACGTTAAAGCTATACCGCAGCACCGCATCCTGGTATGAACAAAAATACCGGATGCCCGAAACGTCCCACACGCTGGGCGTCGCAATTACCTGATAGCTCGAGTTCGGAGTGCCGGACGCGCCCGTAACGGCGAAGGTGTATCCGCTTTTCAATCCTCCGGCCAGCAACGTGTCGATCAGACACGCGCTCGACGAGTTTGGAGGAGTGCAACTGGTCCCACCGAGCGCCGACAGCGTGCCCGCATATCCAACCGTGGGATAAGACGAATTGTAAGTAATCTGCGCCGTATTTATGGTTCGTAGCGATCCTACGGCCGACGACTCATTCGCCTCAATCCGAGCATGTAGATAACTCGGCACTGCAATCGCGGCGATAATCAAAATAATGGCCACGACAATCAGCAATTCTATGAGAGAAAATCCTCGCGCCCGCCCCATTCCCGCCTCCGAATCCCGTTGCACAAGTCCTCCAAAGTTCCACTCTCTTGCCATGCATTTTGAATGCCGGAGATGGCTCCCGGTCGTCATCCCTAAACCCTTGTAAATGCACGTCAAACGACAAGCGTCGCAGGCCATTTCTGCTTTCTGCCATTCCACAGCGTCAGGAGATGACATTTTTTGTCAGAGGCTCTGCGCATTACCGCCGGAATTATGAAAACAGAAGCAGAGGATCGCCCTCTGCTCCATGGTCATTGGTTGAGCGGGTTCACGCTGTAATTACATGTCGTAAGTGACGCGCTCCCAAAGCGAATCACCGCATCTGCGAACGTACAGAAATAACGGACGCCGCTCTGGTTCGGGCTAATCGGATCGGCGCGGAACTGGTAACTTGAGTTCGGTGTTCCCGAGGTTCCGGACTCGACGAACGAATAGCCGCTCTTTTTGCCGCTCGCGAGCTGGGTATCGATGATGCAGGCCCCGGTCGATCCTGGAGGCGCGCAGTTGGTTCCCGCCAGCGAGCTCAGCGTTGTCGCAAAACCGACCGTCGGAAAACTGGAGCTGTAGGAAATCTGCGCGGTGTTCAACGTGCGCAGCGAGTTGACCGCAGAAGCTTCATTGGCCGCAATTCGCGCCCGTAACAGACTAGGAATCGCAATAGCAGCGATAATCAGAATAATCGCAACTACGATGAGTAGCTCAATTAGTGAAAATCCTTTTGGTTTTTGCATCTCCCTTTCCTTGTCTTTCCCGAGGGGTAACGCCTAACAGGGGCACTTGAGAGGCCAGCCTTCCTGGATTATTACGAACGTAAGTGTCCCCGCTTTAATCCGCCCTTTCGGAGAAAAGAGTTCCGTGAGGAGAGAAGCGGGGCAGTTCCGTTGCTTCCTACCGGAGGTTTGACTGACAGAATTTGTCAGAGCCGGACCGAATGCGCCAGATTTTGTCACTCGAAGATGGAACGCCGGCACTCCAGTCCGCGCGCCGCGTATGAGCGCTCAGCGCGACATAGGGGTGTCCGGGCGAAATCGAGCTAGGAACCTGCCGCCCACAAAACAAAAAAAGCAGGGGATTTCTCCCCTGCTTCTTTTTAGGCTTGTACCCTCCCCCAGGTACTTTGCCAAACTAAAACTTACTGGTTCAACGGGGTCTGCGAGTAATCACAGGTCGAGATCGACGCTGTCGGGTTCACGCGAATAACCGCGTCCGCGAACGAGCAGAAGTAACGCACGCCGCTCTGGTTGGGCTGGATTGGCTGTGCAAACATCTGATAGGTCGCGTTCGGGGTGCCGGAAGCGCCACCGAGCGAGAACGAGTAGCCGCTCTTGCTGCCAGCAGCCAACTGAGTATCGATCAGGCAAGCGCTCGTTGAATTGGGCGGTGCGCAGCTGGTGCCACCGAGAGATGCCAACGTGGACGCGAAGCCCACCGTCGAGTAGCTCGAGTTGTAAGTGATCTGCGCAGTGTTAACCGTACGAACCGACGATACCGCGGACGATTCATTGGCCGCAATACGCGCGCGCAGCAAGTTCGGGATTGCGATCGCCGCGATGATAAGAATAATCGCGACCACGATCAGCAGTTCGATCAGTGAGAAGCCCTTTTGTTTCCGCATCGATATTTTCCTCGTCTCCGTTTGACTGTTTGGTTGGATGACCAACTCGCTGCTACTATCGCACTCTTATTGCCACAGCCCCAAGTGACCGAAGTCAGATGTCCTGTCGTTCCAAATGCCTTTTATTTCAATGTACTTCCGCCTGATAGTCACCTGCCCCGATTGCCATTTCTTCCCAGTATGACACTTTGAGGGCCCCGCGTTGACAAAATTTGCCACTTCCGCCCGTACCGCCAAAGCGCCCGCTGGGAGCCGAAAGTGGCCCGGAACCGGGCTATCCAACCAATGAACGTCCATTCTACGCGTTCCTTGCATTCTCTTTCGCCCGAATGTTGCAGTCACGTGAAATTCCATGACCGAATGGAAAGAACAGTCTGATGACCCAGTAAACGAAGGTGGCTGACTTGACCTGTGACCTATGACTTGCGATGCGTGACCCGTGACCTCTTACCCTCTCTTCAGCAACAAACAAGTGATATCGTCATGCTGCGGCGCATTGCCCACAAACAGGTCCACGTCCGTGAGCAAACTCCGTAAAAGCTCCGCCGGCGCCGATCCCGCTCCCCGATCAATAATCCGGACCAGCCGCGGCTCGTCATACTCTTCGCCCGCCGCGTTCTCAGCCTCCACCACCCCATCCGTAAAGATAACCAGCCAGTCTCCCGCGTCCAGCCGGGTCGTTCCCACTTGGTAGGCCGCGTCCTGCAAAACGCCGATCGGGATCCCTCCCGCCTCCAGCCGCTCGATCAATCCCGACTTGCGCCGCAAAATCGGCACGTTATGCCCCGCATTCACATACACGATCTCGCCCGTCGCCGCATTGAGTTCAGCCAGAAAGGCGGTCGTAAAGCGCCGTCCTTCCTGGCTGTTCGAGCAAGCATAGCGATTAATCTCTCCCGTCAGTTGTTCGAGCGGCAAGGGACTGGTGGCCAGCGTCCGCAGGCTGGCCTGGAAGGTCGCCATCAGCATCGCGGCCGGAATGCTCTTTCCCGCCACGTCGGCCACCGCGAACAGGATGCGCCCCTCTTCGGGCGTAGCTCCGGGCCGCAAAATCACGTCGTAGTAATCGCCCGCCACCGTGTTCGCCGGCCGCGTTGCGTAAGCCACTCCGTATCCCGGAATCTGGAGCGGCGCACCGGGCAAAAGCCAACTCTGAATGTCCTTCGCAATCTCCAGGTCGTGCTTCATGACCACGCGGTCCGCCAGCTCCAGCAGCAGCACCAGCAGAATCACCAAGCCGCCCCAAACATGCATGTCAAAGTTAAAAAACTCGATGTGACCTTGGCCGTTTGTATATTGGCCCTCGCCGGTTGGAAGAAATAACAGGACAAGCCCAATCAGCAACAACACGCGCCGCGCCGGCGACAGCTTCTCGATCACCGCCCAGAACAGCGACTTCGCGATGTACCAGAAGCGCTGCCAGCGCGATTGTCCAGCCTGTTTTTCCGTTAGCCCCGCCGAGTACAGCCGGTAGCTCGAGCGTGCGTCCTTTTCAAACTGCGACCAGAGCTGGTGCATCGCCAGCCCGTCGCTGACGCGCTGCCAAAAGCGATGCGCCTTTTCCTTCATGCGTGGCGGGGGAGGAAGCTGCTGCGCGGTTGCCATGGTGAGCGACCATTATAAAGCTCGCTCTCGAGAGTGCAGTGGCGCGCCGGTCTCGCGATCTCACTTGTTTAAAGAAGATGTTCTGCCTGCGCCGATGGAACCGTCTTTTGCGCCAGCCGCGTTTCGCTAGCCCACATAACCCGATCCTACGTAACCGAGGTAAGAAGATCTCGGCCTCGCTCATTGCGCCCGTCCCACCCCGCTGTCAAAATCAGAACAGTCATGGGCTCAGCACAGATGATCGCGGAAGCCTCCGGTTCTGATCCTTGTTCGAATCCCGGTTCTAATCCTAAAGAACCGGCTCATTCGCCTTCTCACGCGAGCCGCGCAACCCAGTGGCTATGGATCGCGATCCTGGCTCTGGCGGCTGCGCTTCCATACCTTCCCACGCTAGGCTACGGTTTCGTCTACGACGACGCGCCGCAGATCGTCCACAATCCGGATATTCTCTCGCTCCGAAATATTCCGCAATTCTTCACCCAGTTCATCTCAAAAGCGGGCGTTCACAATTCCCGCCAGCCGGTCTTTTATCGGCCTTTGTTCTATACCCAACTCTGCCTCACCCGTGTGCTCTTCGGTCCGGAACCATTCGGCTTTCATCTCGTTTCGTTGCTCCTTCACATCGGCAACACTCTTCTTCTGTTTATCGTCGTGCTTCGCCTCGGATTGCGTCCAGCGGCCGCCCGGCTCGCGGCCTTGCTTTTTGCCGTGCATCCGGTTCACGTGGAGTCGGTAGTCTGGCCGTCGGCATCGCCCGACTTGATGGTCCCCGGCGCAGCGCTCGCCACGCTGCTCGCCTTCCTCAAGGCTCAGGAAACAAAAAAGTCGTCCGCAGCCAGCTACTGCTGGCGCGGGGTCTCGCTCCTGGCATTCCTGGCGGCCTTGTTCGTCAAGGAAACCGGCCTGATTACGTTGCCCATGCTGATCGCAGTCGTTTTTCTCGAGCCCGTGATCGGCCATTCTGCGAAGCCTGATTCTGCCAAGCTTGACTCTGCGGCCCTTGGTTCTGCAAACAATCAACCCGTGAGCAACGTTTCCACCGTGCGCCGCCTGGCAGTAAACCTCGCGCCTTATCTCGGCATTACCCTCTTCTACTTTGTGGTCCGCACCCACGTTCTCCACGGCCTAGCGGCCACAGTAACTCCCACATCACTCCTCGACATGGCAAGAACCTGGCCGAGCGTCCTCTGGTTTTACGAACGTCACCTGATCCTGCCCATGCATAGCAGCATTCTCTACGACTACGATCTCGTCACCCACGCAACCTTGCGCGCGTTCTGGCTACCCCTGGCCGCTGTCCTCTCATCCAGCGTCGTAGCTGCTTTCTTTCTCTGGAAACGCCGCTCGGCCGCCGTGTTGATCGCGCTGCTCCTGCTGGTGCCGCCCATTCTTCTCGTCCTCAATTTCCGAGTCTTCTATTGGAGAGATCTGGTGCACGACCGCTACCTCTACACTCCGTCAGCAGGCTTCTGCATTCTGGCAGCCATCGCATTGCTAGAGATGAGTCGCTGGATCTCCCGGATGATTAGCCCCGCCGTGCAGCAATTCCTGTGTGCGGGTCTGTTGTGCGCCCTGGCGCTAACCACCATGGCCGAAGCCCAGCCCTGGAGAAATAATCTCTCCGTTCTTGCCAATGCGGCGCAGCTCGCGCCCGGCAACATCGCCGCGCAAATCATGCTCGGCGATGAACTCGAATCGCGAAGCAAGTTTGTGGAAGCCAGAATTTCCTATCTGCGCGCTCTGCAATTGACGCCAGCATGGGCTCCAGCCTGGTTCGCATACGGTCGCACCCTCTTGCTTACCGGCGACTCCGCAGGTGCGATCCAAAGCTTCCAGCGCGCTATCGCGCTGGACGACATCCCGATTGAAGAAGTCTGGCTGGCAGTGGCGATGGATAAGGTTGGCCGGCGCGAAGAAGCAAGCGCGCTTCTCTCCCGGGCTGTAGCTCAGGATCCATCGATGATGCAAGCCGCCATTGATGTCGAAAAAAGAGAGAGCGCCGCCAGCAAGCAGTAAACCACTCGAGTTCGGAAGCGGCTCCGCTCTGCTATGGGTAGCGTTCGCGCATGAACTCGCCGATCGCGGAGTAAGCAGCGCCCAGCGTCTTCTCATCGGGCAGAAAAACAATGCGGAAGTGTTTTGTGCCGGGGCGCTGTCCAAAGCCCGAGCCATGCACGACCATCACGTGCTTCTGGCGAATCAACTCAGTCACGAAAACGTCATCGCCCTCGGGAATATCGATGCGCGGATATGCATAGAACGCGCCCCGCGGTGCAACGCAGCTGACGCGCGGAGTGTCCGAACACCATTGCATGGTCAGATCTCGTCGGCTGCGCAGCTTGCGTTTCACTTCGACCAGATGATCCTGCGGTCCATTAAGCGCGGCCGGAATCGCGTATTGCTCGGGATGATTCGCGCAGATGCGGGCGCGCAAGAGCTTGTTGATGCCCTCGACGTAAGGCTTGATAACGGATGCGTCGCCGCTGGCAATGCCCCATCCAATACGCCATCCCGGCGCAAGATAGTTTTTGGATAGTCCCCCAAACGTAATGACCGGAGCGTCGGGAGCTACTTCAGCCATGGCAATGTGAGGATCGTCCTCGATAATCAGCTTGTCGTAAATCTCGTCGGAGAAGATAACGAGGTTGTGCTGCCGCGCGAGTTCGGCGATCTGCTCGAGCATCGAGCGCGAGCAAACCGATCCGGTCGGATTGTTGGGATTGATGAGCACGATGCCGCGCGTGCGCGGCGTAATCTTCCGCCGGATGTCCTCAAGATCAGGCTGCCAGCCGTCTTCTTCATTCAAATAATAAGCATTAAGCCCGATGTCGAGCTTCGCGAGAACTGCCGAGTAGAGCGGATAGTCGGGACACGGCGTGAGCAGATTGTCGCCGGGGTTAAGGAGCGCGGCGAGGCAGATGTCGACCGTCTCGCTCACCCCCGACGTAATGAAAATATCCTGAATGGTCGTGATGCCCTTGCGCGCCGCCTCGCCCCGAATGGCGTCAAGCGCCGGCCTGATACCGGAAGAAGGCGAGTATCCGTTTTTGCCGTCGCGCATGGCCTTATAAACGGCCTCAATCATGTGCGGGGGAGTCACGAAGTCAAAGACATTCGGATCGCCAATATTCAGCGGCAGAATCTTGTGCCCCTGGTTGGCAACTTCATCAGCGACGCAGGCCAGATCGCGGATGGCATAGCGGACATGTTCGAGACGGCAGGCGCAGTTGATTTCACGGGCTTGGGCGAGCGGCATCTTGGAATTCTAACCGCAGAGGCCGCAAAAACGCAGAGAAACGCATTCGCTGATCTAGCGCTTCGCTGTGGCTTCGTACACCGTCCGCCCGCCCAACACCGTCTCCAGCACCTTCACGTTTGCGATATCGTCTTCGGCAATCTTCAGTGGATTGCGATCGATGACGATGAGATCCGCGAATTTGCCGGCTTCCAGCGAGCCCGTGACATCGTCTTCGTGCAGTTCATAGGCGGCATCGATGGTCGCGGCTCGCAGCACTGTTTCGCGCGAGAGGCCGGGGTCGTCGCCCAGCCTGCTTCGGAATTCCACGGGCGCGGTCGGGACGTCCGTGCGGGTTATGCCGACTTTGAAAGCAAGCCATTCATTCAGAGGATCGACGGGCCAATCGCTGCCGAAGACGATGCGCGCGCCCGCAGCCGCCAGAAATCCCGCCGGTTCGAGAATCTTCATGCGCTCCGGGCCAAAGTAGTTGGTTAATCCAACCGTGTCCCCGGCTCGTTTTTCCCACTGGAACGAAAGCACCGGCAGCGCATTGAGCGCCTTGAAGCGCGGGAAATCGGCGGGGCTGACGATCTCGTCGTGCGCAATTGCAGGACGAATGTCCGCCCGGCCAATGTCTTTGCGCATGGCTTCGATCGCGTCGAGCGCGGCATGCACCGCGCCGTCTCCATCCGCGTGCATGTGAGGATCGATGCCGGCCTGAGCCAGCCGCACCAGAATTTCCGCCAAAGACTGGGGCGGAAAATAAACGTCCGGTCCCCGGTTCTGGCTCGGCACCCAGCGCGGATGCTCTTCTGTTCCAGCGTTCATAAGGTACGGCTCGAGCATCGCGCCGGTCAGCGCCGGAACCGCAATTACGCCATCGAGAAACAGTTTCGCGTTCCGTATCGTGATACCCGGCGTCGCCTTGATCGCTCCCTGGTCATATTTCTGCTTATATGCAACCACCTTCGCGACCGCGCCCGCCGGGTCGTGACCGTCCTCGACATGGATCCTCGGAGCAAAGTGCGCGCGGACAGCGAGTTCCCCAGCCGTCTTGAGTGCCGTGAAGGCTGCAGCGTCCTCGGGAGCCGCATCAGCGTCGAGGAACGATGTGATGCCCTGCCGAATCATCGCCTCCTGCGCCGCCTTCGCGGCCGCGGTGTTTTCTTCGACAGTTGGCTTGGGAACCACATCGGAAAACACCGCGTAAGCCGAGTCTTCGAGCAAACCCGTAGGATTGCCGTCGGCATCGCGCCAGATCTTTCCCCCCTGCGGATCCGGTGTGGCCTTTGTGATTTTTGCCAGTGCCAGCGCGCGCGAGTTCGCGAGCGCTGTATGTCCGAAAGATGAATACACAATAATGGGCCGCGATGTCTTTAGCACGTCCAGCATGGCGTGGTTCGTCTTCAGGCCTGCCGGACGCATGGCCTCCTGAAACCAGTACACCACCTCGAGCCACCCATTCGGTTCCTGGGTCTTTGTCTTGTCGAGGCAAGCCTGTATTTCCCGCTGCATTTCGGCCACCGTGAGCCCCGACTCGTAGTTGAGACTACAGTTCCGCATCTTCTCTCCGGCTTCGAGCGGATGCATGTGACCATCCACGATTCCCGGCATCAGAAAGCGGCCCTTGAGGTCAGTGACCTTGGTCGATGAGCCGATGAAATTCGCAACGCCCTCGTTCGTGCCAACGTAAACGAAACGGCCATCGCGAATGGCAACCGCCTCCGCGATTGAACGGTGGGCATCGGCAGTGAAAACTGTGCCATTGCGAAAGACGCGGTCGGCCGGAAGGCCGGCGGCAAAGGACGAAGCAGGAAACAACCATATGGCCAGGAGAAGGGAAGCGGCGAATCGGATCATGGTAGTAGGGGCCCCGGACAACGCGAGATCAAAAGAGATCGAATGTATCAGCCGTCAGAAGGCGAGTCCATCTGACGGCTGATGACTAATAGCTAATAGCTGAGAGCTGTTCTACTCCGGCCGATCAATCTGCGCCTTCTGCAATGTGTCAGAGTAATCCACATAAACGGCCTTCCACTCGGTATAAAAATCAATCGCCCCGATGCCGCCCTCGCGGTGCCCATTGCCAGTAGCCTTCGTCCCGCCAAACGGCAAATGCACTTCCGCCCCAATCGTCGGAGCATTGATGTAAGTAATCCCGGCTTCCAGATCGCGAATGGCGGAAAATGCCTTATTCACATCCTTGGTATAGAGCGAAGACGACAGCCCGTACTCAATGTTATTAGCGATCTCAATCGCATTCTCCAGATCCTCGCAAGGAATAATCGAGACCACCGGCCCAAAGATTTCTTCCTGCGCAATCCGCATTTTGGGATCGACATCGATAAATACGGTCGGCTCAATAAACCAGCCATGCTGATACTCGCCTTTATCGAGCCGGTTTCCACCCAGCACCAGCTTCGCGCCTTCGTCCCGTCCGATCTCGACGTACTTCAGGTCGGTATTCAACTGGTTCTCATTCACCGCCGGACCCATCTCCACCGTCTCATCCAGCCCGTTGCCGACTTTGATCTTCTTGGCCCGCGCCACAAACTGCTCAACAAATTCGCGATACACGCCCTTCTGCACGATGATGCGGCTGGTGGCAGTGCAGCGCTGCCCGGTAGTTCCAAACGCGCCCCAGAGCCCGCCTTCGATCGCCAGATCAAGATTGGCATCATCCAGCACAATCATCGGATTCTTGCCGCCCAGCTCCAGCGAGCAGTGTTTAAAACTTTTCGCCGCCGTAGCTCCCACAATCTTTCCCACCGCCGACGATCCAGTCAGCGAAATCGCCCGCACCGTAGGATGTTCCGTCAGCGGCGTCCCAACTTCCGAGCCGAATCCAGTCACAACATTAATGACGCCCTTCGGCACGCCCGCATCCGTAAGCGCGGAAACCAGATTAAATGTCGACAGCGGCGTATCCTGCGCCGGTTTAATCACGCAAGCATTCCCGCAAACGACCGCCGGCAGCAGCTTCCACGAAGAAATAGCCATGGGAAAATTCCACGGCGTAATCATTCCGCAAACCCCAATCGGCTGCCGCACCGCCATGGCAAATTTATTCGGCAACTCCGAAGGAACCGTCGGACCAAACATCCGCCGCCCCTCGCCCGCGTTGTAATAAGCCGCGTCGATCGCCTCCTGCACGTCGCCGCGCGTCTCTTTCAGAACCTTACCCATCTCGCGCGTCATGTCGCGCGCATATTCTTCCTTGCGCTCCATCAAAATCTCAGCCGCGCGAAAAACCATCTCCGCCCGCCGGGGCGCAGGCACCAGCCGCCACTTCGCATAAGCCCGCTTGGCTGCATCCACCGCGGCATCCACGTCCGCTTTGTTCGAGCGCTGAAAAATCGCCACCACTTCGCGCGTGCCGGCGGGGTTGCGATCTTCAAAAGTCTGTCCACTCTGGGATTCGACCCACTCGCCATCGATAAAATTCTTGAAGACCCGAGTCTTCGTGTTGCCGCCGTCGATCACCGGCTTGGTCAAGGTATCGGTCGCCATAAAACCTCCTGGGATAAGTGCGGGATTCTTTATCTTCCATGCTAACAACCACGCCGGAGAGCGGCAAGGCGAGGTCCGTAGGGCACGCCAGAATTTCTAGCGCCGGCGTCCCGCCGTCACCCTCGCAGGGAATCGAAACCTACCAAGCCTCATCCAACTTGATATACATAGATATGCCCCCCACCGCCCGACGAAAGAATCGGTCTCCCAAATCCGCCAGCCTTTCCGAGCGCCAGATCCGGCTGATCGCCAAGGCTCTCGCGGATCCGCGCCGTCATCAGATCCTCCAGCAAGTGGGCGCGGAGCACAAAGGTGTCCTCTGCGCGGACGTGCGCGATCGCCAGCCCGTCACAGCCGCCACCCTTTCCCACCATATAAAGGAGCTCGAAAATGCCGGCCTCGTCGAAATCAGCCGCGAGGGCAAGTGCATGCGCCTTCAGCTTCAGCGCGGCGTGCTCGAAGCCTACCTGAGTCATCTGCAGTCGATTTGAGCAATGTCCGGACAGAGAAGACTTAACTGCCGCGACTCGCAGGTCTCCCCTGTGTACCCTGTGGTTCAAGCTCTTGTCTTTAAGCTCGCGCCGGAATTCGCCTCCTTGAAACCTTTTCCGCCCTCCAGCATCAATTAGACAGTTGTCGAAGTGAGGAGAGGACATCATGGCTAAGCTGAGCAATAAAGTGGCAGTGGTTACCGGCGCGTCGAAAGGCATTGGCGCCGCCATCGCAAAGTCGTTAGGATCCGAGGGCGCATCCGTCGTCGTCAATTACTCCACCAGCAAACCAGGCGCGGACCGCGTCGTTTCACAGATCGTGAAGGCCGGCGGCAAGGCCATCGCCGTCCAGGGAGACGTCAGCAAGCCCGACGACGTGAAGCGCATTTTTGCCGAGACGAAGAAAGCTTTCGGCCGTCTCGATATCCTCGTCAACAACGCGGCCATCTATCAATTCGCGCCGCTCGAGCAGATCACCGACCAGCACTTCGACTCGCAATTCAACCTGAACGTCAAAGGCCTGCTCTTCGCCACCCAGGAAGCGGTGAAACTTTTTGACGGCGAAGGCGGCAGCATCGTAAACATCAGTTCGCTCGCCAGCCAGGGAACCATCCCCGGCAGTTCCGTCTACTCGGCCACCAAGGCTTCGGTCGACGTAGTAACTCGTGTGCTCGCCAGGGAATTGGGTCCGAAAAAGATCAGGGTCAACGCCATCAACCCCGGTCCAGTTGAAACCGAAGGCTTTCAATCAGCCGGGCTTTCCGGAAGCGACTTCGAAAAGCAGGCTGCGGGGAAAAGTCCGCTCGGCCGCATCGGCCAGCCCGAGGACATTGCTAGCGTCGCCACCTTTCTCGCATCGCCCGATTCCGGCTGGCTGACCGGCGAAACATTGTTCGCCTCCGGCGGCCTGCGGTAAGCGGCCTGAGATAAGCGTTAGTACTCCGGATGCAAGCAGGGCCGCCGAAGCGGCCCTGTTCCCACCCTCTTTTTCCAGCGAAGTGCTTCTGCGGCGCCCTTGCGGGATTTTGGCCGGAGCCTATCCGCCCACGACCTTATAAAAGGTTACATCCCGGACACTTTCGTAACCCTTCCCATCGTCACCCATCTCTGCTACCGCTTCCCGCGGCGATATGATGATCACAGCTTGAGAATCTCGCGGATTCTCCGAACTTCAGACTGAGGACAGCGGGCCCTTGTCCAATCGCGCCAAGCCGGGTGTCTACGTCGCGTGGAAGACCGTGACGTATCGCAGCGTCGTGCTCATGATGCTCGCCGCCGTCGCCATCTTTTTTGTACTCTTGCACGTCATCTTTCCGCAATTCACCGACTCCACCGTAAGAGCCGCTGGACGCCTCTCTTCCAGCCTACTCGAAAAAGTTGCCGGCCTCGCGCCTCCCCTGAAAACGCCCTCAGCTCAGGTTTCGCAGCAGGCGCACTTCACGGCGCTCGATGGCACGGTGCGGGTCCGCAAGAGCAACGGCGCCAGCTGGCAGAACGCCGACTACAGCGTGCCGCTCGAGAAGGGCGACGTAGTTCAGACCGGCTCCGAAGGCATGGCGAAGGTCGTGTTCAACGACGGCACCAACTACACAGTCAAGCAGGATTCGCTGATCGTAATTGAAGAGAACTCGGCGAACGATCAGCAGCAGACTAACGTCGCCGTCGCCGTCACCACCGGCACGGTCGATCTGACGACCGCAACCTACGTGCAAGGTTCGAAATCGCAGGTGATCGTCGCCGGCGCCAAAGCCTCGCTGGGACCCGATTCGTCCGCCATGGTGCACAACGATCCCAAGGTCGATGAGCACGAAATCCTGGTCAAGAAGGGCAGCGGCGACATCGAACGCAACGGTGAAACAGTTCGCCTCGCGAGCTGGGAGAAAGTCAGCTTTCAGGACAACTCGAAGAAAATGGAGCGCGGCACCGAGATCGGCCCGCCCACGCCCATCTCTCCGGGCAACATGATGCCCGTATTCGCCAACGTGGGCGAAAAGACGAAGGAAGTTGAATTTACCTGGACGCCGATGGCAAACGCCGCCGGCTACCGGTTGCGCATCGCGCACAACCCATATTTTTCGTCGTTGCTGCTCGACCGCAAAGTTGACACGCCGAGTGTAGTTGTAACCGGCTTGCCCATCGGCGCTTATTATTGGTCAATCGAATCCTACGACGCCGCCGGCAAGGAATCGGTCGAGAGCGAAAAAAATCGATTCACGGTCATTGCCAAAACAAAAGAAAAGATCGACATCGCGCTCGACATCGATCCGTTTGTGCAGCACGGGCACGTGATTGAAGTTACTGGCAAAACCGAAGGTGGAGCGCGCGTGATGGTGAATGGGATGGAAGTGCCTTTTGTCGCCGAGGACGGCACCTTCCACTACTTCACGCCGCCGCTGTCGACCGGCGAAAACTTAATTACGGTAACCGCGCAGAATTCCAAAGGCGGCGTCAACACCCGCCAGGCGAAAGTGGTGATTCAGTAGCGGACGACGAAGGTCCCCGAAGGGATCGCGGAACAAACGGGTGCCGAGATGGAAACTCGCGTCGCCGCGATAAGCAAGTAGAATAGAAAGACCGAGAAAGCCTCAGCAAGAACTGCCCTGGGTTCAGGGTGGGGAGATTCTCCGAGAGAGAAAGAAATACTGCCATGTCAAAGAACGGTTTTTCCAACGGATCCTCGCGCTCTCATAATCTGCGTTCGCTGTTCAGCATGTTTTCGAGCGACCTCGCCATCGACCTCGGCACCGCCAACACGCTGGTCTATGCGCGCGGCAAGGGCATCGTAGTCAATGAGCCCTCCATCGTCGCCCTGAACAAGAACACCAACGAAGTCGAGGCCGTCGGCAAGGAAGCAAAAGAAATGCTGGGCCGCACTCCGGGCAACATCGTCGCCATCAAGCCCATGAAAGACGGCGTCATCGCCGACTTCAAAGTCACCGAAAAAATGTTGAACTACTTCATCCAGAAGGCCCACAACCGCAAGATGCTGGTGCATCCGCGCATCGTAATCGGCGTGCCCTCGGAAATTACGCAGGTAGAAAAGCGCGCGGTTATGGATTCCGCCTATCGCGCGAAGGCCAGCGAAGTGCACCTGGTCGAGCAAGCCATGGTAGCGGCCATCGGCGCCGGCCTGCCCATCACCGAGCCCAGCGGCAACATGGTCGTTGATATCGGCGGCGGCACCACCGACATCGCAGTCATCTCTCTCAGCGGTATTGTCTATTCGCGCAGCGTGCGCATGGCCGGCAATCAGATGGACGAGGCCATCATGAATTACCTGAAGCGCAAATATAACCTGCTCGTCGGCGAGCGCACTGCCGAACAAATAAAAATGGAGATCGGCTCCGCCTATCCTCTGGACAAGCCGCTCACCATGGAAATCAAAGGCCGCAACCTGATCGAAGGTGTGCCAAAGACCATTACCGTCGACGACAGCGAAATTCGCGAGTCGCTCAGCGAATGCGTCTCCACCATCATGAATGCGATCCGCGTAGCGCTGGAACGCACACCGCCCGAACTCTCAGCCGACATCAGCGACCGCGGCATCGTGCTGACCGGCGGCGGCGCGCTCCTCAAGAATCTGGACAAGCGCATCCGCGAAGAAACCGGCCTCCCAGTCTCGATCGCCGACGATCCGCTCTGCAGCGTAGTGCTGGGTACAGGCAAGATGCTGTCCGACTTCAAACTGCTGCGCAAGATTTCGATCGAGTAGCGAGCCGCGCGTAAAGAACCGCGAGCCCCGAGTTGCGAGCAAGCCAAACAAGTGCGACCCTTTACCCAAAGGTTTGTCATTCCAAGCGGAGCCGGGTCCCAAATTTGTTTGCTCGAGGCTCGCGGCTGTTCTTAACTGAGAACCGGCAACCGAGAACTGAAAACCGATGGACGTATTCGGCCGCTATCGCAACTTAGTCGTGCTGGTGGGCGTACTCTTCGCCCAGATCCTCGGCCTCGCCGTGCAGGTGCGGCGAACCCGGGACAGTGAGCCGACGCGATTAATACGCATTTGGGCCGTGGGTGCGGTCACTCCCCTCGAAAAAGCTCTGTCCTGGGCGCAAACGTCCTCGGGCGCCATCTGGCACAACTATTTTTATCTGCGCGGCGTCCGCGCCGAGAATCGAGAACTCAAGCAGCAAATCGAGCAGATGCGTATTGAGCAGGCCCGCATCACGCAGGACGCCGATCAGGCCCACCGTCTGCAAGTGCTGCTCGGCTTCAAGGAACAGTTCATTTCGAAGACCGTTGCCGCCCAGGTCATCGGCGGCACGGGCAGCGAACTTTCACGCTCCGTGTACATCGACAAGGGAGAGCGCGACGGCCTCAAGCCCGACATGGCCGTCCTCACCAAAGACGGCATTGTCGGCAAGGTCCTGCGCGTCTATCGCTCTACATCCCTGGTCCTGCTCATCGACGATCAGACCAGCGGGGTCGGCTCCATCCTCGAAAAGTCCCGCCTGCAGGGTATTCTGCGCGGAACCCCTTCGGGCGCCGTCGTACTCGAAAAAGTCATGAGCGATGAAACCGTTCCCGTCGGCGAGCAGGTCCTCACCAGCGGCGGTGACGGCATTTTTCCCAAGGGCTTGAACGTCGGCACCGTCACCAGGGTTTCAATCGGCAACGATCTTTTTCTCAACATTCACGTGCGCCCCGCCGCCGACCTCAACCGCCTCGAAGAAGTGCTGGTAGTAACCAAGGTAGATGAGAAGCAGACCGAGCCTGAGCCGGGCACATCCATGCGCGCCGCCGACATCCTGGCCGAGCGCCTGCCCGGCGTTCCACCCAAACCAGAGGCCAGCGCCGCTGTCGGCCAAAGCCCCGCAGCCAAGAACTCCCTGGCAAAGACCCCCGCGAATCTGAATTCCGCTACCGCGCCCAAAGCGGCAAAGGCAAATTCACCATCAGCTGCGGACTTTCCAGGGGCGCAGTCCACGCCCAGGCCACAATCCGACCGTCCAGCGCAGATAAGCGCAGGCAACGCGCAAAGCAACCTGCATCCTTCCGAGGTGAGCTCCGGTGCAGTTGCGGCAGAGGCAAAATCCAACAGCAAGATGAGCAGGACTTCGGCGCCCGGTGGTTCAATGAATCCGCAGCCTGCAGTCGTGAAGAAGAATACCGTCTCGGCATCGTCCACGAGAAACGCCATAACCGGAGCCTCTTCCGCCAAGAAACCGGATGTCGGAATGCCAACGATCGCGCCCGCCGCCACCGGCGCAACCAAAAAATCGTTACCCAAGCCCAACCGCGCCCGCCACCCCTCCCAAAGTGCAACCCGCAACCGAGGACACTCCACAATAACGTGGCCATCACTTATACCTCCGGCGAGCAGGTTGAAGTTTACCGGTTCAGTCTTCCCGCAACCATTCTCATTCCGCTCGCCGCTGTCTTTCTTCAGGCGTGGCTGCCGCTGCGCTTTCCATTTTTTTCCATCTTCGATCTTCCGCTGCTCGTCACCATCGGCTTTGCGACCGCCCGCCGCAATCCGCTCGCGGGCCTCGTGACCGGAGGCCTGATCGGCATCCTCCAGGACGCGCTCACCGGCAACCCCATCGGCCTCTACGGCATTTCAAAAACAGTCGTAGGATTTGGCGCCTCGTCGCTCGGCATTAAACTCGACGTCGAAAACGCGGGCGCCCGCTTCCTGCTGACCATCCTCTTCTATGTTGTGCACGAGACCGTCTACTTCTTTATTGCCCGCGTTCTGGTGAGCCTGCAAATGGCCTGGAGCTGGCCCCACGAAATCTTCTCCGGAGTAGCCAACGCCGTCCTCGGCCTGTTGGTCTACATGCTGCTGGACCGCGTAAAACAAAGAACCTGAAATATGAAATATGTAGAACCGAGTGTGGCGCGGGCGTACCCGCTCGCGTTAAGACGACCCGCGGCCATGCGGGTCATCACGAAATTGTAGTAGAGATGGGGCCGGCCCCGTCTACGCCTGGGCCATCCGAATGCGTGGTAGCTCCCACACGCAGCAAATCGCGTCTCAACTGAAATTCGCAATTTCATACCGGAATCGCGGAATTCATTTCATCGTCATCGCAATCCCATACGCCATCGACGCCGCGATCAACGTAGCCACAAAATTCACTCCCTGATTGCCGATCCACCCGCGCCGCTGAATCGTTGCTCCCATCACGCTGTCGGCAAGCATTCCCACGAACCCGGCCGCTACCGGAATCCACGTCCAGCGCCCCACAACCATCCCGCAAGCGCAAGCCATACCCGCGATCGCCGCCCCAGCCGCCAGCCCGGCCAGCGTGCCGAAATTAGTAATTCCCCCATCCGTCCCCGCGGAGACCCGCGCGCCGGTCGTAATCATCCACGCGTCCCGCCGCTGCGATTGACCAACCTCGCTGGCCACAGTATCGGTAGCAGCTTCCGCCAAAGCCGCGACCGCAGCCACGACCCAAACCTCATTCCCCGTGACGCCAAAAATCAATGCCCCAGCCGACGCAACCGCAAGATTCGCCAGAACCTGCCCCGCATTCCGTCCCTCGCGCTGTTCCGCCAATCCCAATTCCAGCTTCCGGCGATATCCCAGTCGCGTGCTGATCCAGGTCGCCGCGAACAGAGCAGCCAGCGTCGCGAACGCTCCAGGCCCAGCGCCAAGAAAAAGCGCGAAGCACGCAAGTCCGCCACCGAATGCTCCCGACCGCGAAACTCCATGGGCACGCCGCGCCAGCACGGCAAAGGAAACCGTAACCGCCGCAGCCACCACCAGCCGCTCCGGCGTAGAAGCCCACGCGTGTGCAAAAAGAATTACGGACATAACAAAACCATCGTAGAGACGGGGCCCGCCCCATCTCACTGCCAGCACGCTTCCGACGCCAAGCAGAAATGAAAGAAGATTTTACTGAGAGCCTCAGGTGAATCGCCAAAGCGCCGAGAAACAAACCCGTAACCTGACGGCTGATGGCTGACGGCTGACGACTATCCGCGCACCCCTCCCATCCACACCACATCCAGTGCCCACTCCGCCCCAGCCCCGCCATGTAGTGCTTGGCCTTTGGATTCGCCCCGTAATCTGGTGGCAGCAAACCTGCACCATTTACGCTACACTTCTGTACGCTTGGCGCGGTCCCGGCATCTCAAGATTCGCACCTGCGCCGCTACCGGGACGAGGCAGGCCTCGTCTCTACTTAAGGTCTCGATGCAAAGGTGAACTATGGCATCTTCCGTCTGGTCTGGCTACTTGACTTTCGGATTAATCTCCATGCCGGTGCGCTTATTCTCCGGCGCGCGCAGCAGCGGCATCTCCTTCAACCAGCTTCACCGCACCGATCACCATCGCGTGAAGCAGCAACTCATCTGCCCGCTCGACAACCAGGTCCTCGAGCGCAGCGACATCGTCAAAGGCTACGAGTACCGCAAAGACGAATACGTAATCGTCGACCCCGAAGAAATTAAAAAGATCGAGCCGAAGACCGCCAAGACGATGGAGATCCTCGAATTCGTCAAATCAGCCGACGTCGATCCCGTCTACTTCGAATCCTCCTACTACATGCTGCCCGAAGAAGCCGGCCGCCGCCCCTACGCCCTCCTCACCAAAGCCCTCGAAGAGAGCGAATATGTAGCCATCGCCAAGCTAACCATGCACAACCGCGAGTACACAGTATTCCTCCGTCCGCACAAAGGCGGAATGATGCTCCACACCATGTACTACAAAGAAGAGGTTCGCGAGGTCGAAGGCTTCGGCCCGCCCGACGTAGAAATAAAAGATGCCGAAATCAAGGTGGCCCACCAGCTCATCGAAGCCCTGGCCGACGAGTGGGACCCAGAAAAATATCGTGACACCTTCCAGGACAACCTGAAAAAGCTGATCGAAACCAAACTCGAAGGTGGCACAGTTCAGGCAGTCGAGCAGCCCAAAAAGTTGGCTCCGGTAGTGGATCTGATGGCCGCATTAAAAGAGAGCCTGGAAAACGCCAAGAAGCCCGCAGCCTCGGAAAAGCGAGCCCACGAAGCCGAGCCCCGCCGCAAAGCCCGGAGAGGCTGAGATCGCAAACGAAAAGCCGCGAAGAACTGAGAACTGACGACTGGGGAACTCCCCGCCCCATTTCCCCAACTCGCCCATTCCCGCTACAATATCCGTTCCGTGCAATCCAACATCCTGGAGTCCGAATGAAGCGGTTTCTGTACCTGGGAGCAGCACTGTTTCTTTTCCTGATCTGTTCCGGCTGCGGAGACGTCTTCCGCCCCATCATCGTTCCCAATCCCCCCAAGTTCCCCAACCCCGCAGCCGCCCACTCCATCCTCACCCTCAGCGATAACGGCACCGTCAACGGCGGCACGGAGACAGCCCAAATCGGCAGCGCCATGACCATCGACGTCGCCGGCGACACCGAACAGAGCCAGAGAAATATCGGCCTCGTCCCCATCCACGCCGTTCAGCAGACCGCTAACCAGGTGATCGTCGCCGATCAATCCGTTCCCGGATCCAATCAGGACTCGCTCACCCGCCTGACCTTCTCCGGCACCTCCATCTCGAGCGTCACCACCATCAGCATGCCGACCGGCTCAGCGCCCAACTTTGTAGCCACCACCGAAGGCGGCCAGGTCTACGTCTCCATGCCCGGCTACGCCCCACCGTCAGTCGCGGTCATGGACACGGTCCGCGGCACTATGGTGCACACCATTCCCGTTGGCCTTGCCCCCGTAGCCATAGCTGAAACTCCCGACGCCAAAAAGGTCTTCGTAGCCAACTACGGCGACAGCACCGTCGACGGATTCAACACGCAAGACCAGTCGCAGCGCACCATCACCGGCTCCTTTAATGCCCCGCTCTGGCTCGCCGCCCGCAATGACAGCCAACGCCTCTACGTCCTCAACGGCAACGGCGTAATCAGCACGATCGACACCTCGACCACTCCCGGCCCGGACACCGTTATCGACACTAGCATCAGCGTCCCCGGCGCCTCCTACTTCTGGTACGACGTAATCCTGAATCGCCTCTACATCCCGGCCAGCGGCGCGCTCACGGTTGTCGACGTCTCCCAATCTACGCCCACGACTCTCGCGACCATCCCGATCGCAACCATTTCACCAGGCGTGCGCTCGGCCACCGACCCCTGCGCCAGCACCAGTACCGGCCCGCTCCATGTAATCGCAGCGACGTCCCTTCCCGATGCCACTCGCGCCTACGTTGGCTCCTATTACATCGATAGCGCCGACAACGTCTGCCCGCAAGTAACCGTAATCAACGCAACTAACCTGACTTTCAAGACCAACATCGCCATCCCCGGATTTCCCAACGCCGCCAATCCCGCCAATCCGACTTACTACGTCCCTGTCTGCGCGACCACGCGAGACCAGGTCGGCCCGACCGGCGGCGGTTTCCGCATGATGATGGCCGCCGGTGGCGACAGCACGCGCGCCTATCTCTCCACCTGCGACGGTGGCAACGTCAACATCATCCGAACCACGACGGATACTTATGAACTCAACATTCCCGCGCCCTACAGCGCCCGTTCTCCAATTCCGCCCAGCGTGGAAAACCCGCCGCAGAATCCAGTCTTCATGATCGCCGGACCATAACAACGAAGGCTCGGCATCGCTTTGCAGTTTGCAGGAAAATTCAGTTTCGCAAGCCCTTTTACGTGGCGCAGCGGTTCACCGCTGTGATAACTGTTCATCTTCAGACCGGCTTTTAGCCGCTGAGGGCTGGTTCATGGTGTCAGCCCACCTGTTCACCCTGAGCGTGACGGATTTCAACCGGTATAGCGGGGTCATGTGCGGACCTTGCTTTTGAGGCGAGAAACCCCCTCTCCCCGGTGATCGGGGAGAGGGTGCTTACGATCGACAACCTGTTTTAGTCGCCGTCGTCATCCTTGGCGGGTGCGGGTTTGTTGAACTCGCTCGCGGGGCGAACTGTCTTCTCGCCGGGGAACGGGCGGGTAAACCCAGTGGCTTCGTACCAGGTCAGGTGGTTGGCGGTGTCCACGTCTTCGGCGTCTGGCGTGTGCTGTTTGCCAGCGTAGATCTCCGCTTTCTTCGCCATCCATCCAGCTCGCAGAGCTTTAACCGCAGGGCTCTCGGCCGGGAGGGACTGAGCCTTCACCACAGGAGCCTGAGGGCACGAGGGGATGGTCTGAGTCGGAGTCTGGCTAACACCCGTGTTCAGAGCGAGCGCGTTGGGCACGTGCGTCCACGGCTGGAAGTTGGCTGGCGGCGGGTTGTCGACGAAGAACGTCCTCATCGGCGAGGCCACCAGGTCGTACTGATTCATGGGCTTCAGACCGAGAATCTGCTCGATCGTGCGCGTCATGTTGACCTGCGTGTAGAAGGTGCTGTCTTCGACGATTCCACCACCTCCGCCGGAGTTTACCTGGAGGACGTAGGGGCTGATGACGTACCCCGGGCTGCGGTGACCGTCCACGTGGTCAACGCCGTTCTGCGCGTCATCTTCCTCGACGAAGATCGCCGAAGACGACCAAATGGAGCTGTGGCTGATGGCGTCGACGTAGCGGCCAAGGGCCAGGTCGTTGTCGGTCTGCATGGCTTGCGCGGTCGGCGGGCCGCCGGTGTGGTCAGAGCTGATCCACATGAACTCCAACTGGGGCACCGAACTGTTGTTGACGTCGTTCTGGAAATCCTGATTCCAGATATCGAAGCGGAACTGGTCGGGGATGCCGAGGTCGAACTGCGGGTAGTTCTGGACCGTGTTGTTGATCAGGTTCGGCAGCGGGGAGTGCGAGGCAACCGTGTTGAAGTTGTAGAGCTGGCTCTCAGCGCCGCACTCGTAAGCCAGTATGTCGTTGTAGAAGTCGATCCATAGTGGTTCGGTGGTCGACCCGGTCGGCGTCAGGAACGTGTTGTACTCGATGTACTCGCCGTAGTTTTTGAAAGAAACGCCGGCCTTGGCGGTGACGTCCCACAGATGGCCGGCCTTCTGATAGGCGATCGTATCGCCGCCGTTGGAGGGGTAGTCGCGGAGCCAGTCCGGCGACTGGACGTCGTCGGAATAAGGAGCCATGGCCTGCACGATCCAGTTGTGACCGTCAGCCGACTGGCGGCTCGGGTCGTAGAAGTTGTCCAAGAGCGGGAAGCGCTGCACGAGCGCGTGCGCGTTCGGAGTAATCGCGGTGCCACCGGCCGCGGCGCCGTCGCCGAAGACTGCCAGGGAGGGATCGCCGTTGCCGCCGGCGACGTCGCCCAGCATCTGATCGTAGGTGCGGTTCTCACGGATGATCACGAAGACATGTTTGATCAGCGAAGGATCGCCGATCTTGGCCGGGATTGCGACCGGCGCCTTCTTCGCGCTGCCACCGGAGGCAGACTTGATGTTTTCCGTAAGATCCCAGTGGTTGTTCTGGGTGACCTGCACCGTCATCGCCGCCAGCGCCGAGCTGTTCGGAATGGGAACGATGCTCACCGTGCCCAGGTCCTCGTGGGTGTTGAGGTCGGTCACGCCGTAGTACTTCGCGTATGAGTTTTCGTACGTATTCTGCGGAGGCGGTTCCACACCGTAGCCGGTGGTGCCGATTCCCTTGTCGTTGGCAACGAGCAGCTCACCGTCCGCCGCGTCTAGCACAACCGAACTCGGCGCATAGCCGACCGGGATCAGGCCCAGGACCTGGTCCGCGTTGAGATCAAGCACGGCAATCGCGTTGGCATTGTAGAGCGCGACGTAGGCAATGTTGTTAGCGGTGTCGACGGCGATCGAGTTCGGTCCCGCGCCCACCAGGTTTCCACCGGGCACTTTAATCGGCAGCCCAAGGTTAATCGTCTTCGCCACCTTGTTCGTGGTGGTGTCGATCACCGAGATGCTGTCGCTATAGGTATCGGCGACCAGGAGGTACTGCCCGTAAAGAGCCATGCCCGTCGGGTGCAGACCGACCTTGATGTCGCCGGTGACCGTGAAGGTGGACAGGTTCACCACGGAAATGGTGCCGGTGGCGGTGGAACCGGTCGGATACTTGGCTACGACCGGGGTGCCGTTGGAGTATCCCTGGAAGTCTTTCTCCTTAGCAATACGTCCGGCTTCGTTGGAGACGTAGGCGGTGGTACCGTCCGGCGAGATCACGACACTGTTCGGAACATTACCGACTCGGATCTCTTGACCCTCCTTCGGCGACGCCTGGGTCAGGTCGATCTTGCTCAGCGTGTCGTTATTGTCGAGCACCACGTAAGCGGTCTTGCCATCGGGCGAGATTGCGATCCCGAGCGGATAGGAAGTGGGTGCGCCATCGCCAGTAAGCGAGACGGTCTGGCCGCAGGGGATTTCAGCGCTGCCGGTGGTTCCCGGAGGGCTGTTCGCAAAGCAGGTAACGGTGGTCAGATAGCCACCGGCATTGACGTCCAGCGGAACGCTGATGTGGGCGTAGTCCGAGAGCAAGCCCGTCGTCGGATCGACGCTGGCCATGGCGACGTAGGCTGGCCCGTAGCCGCCGTCCTGGCTAAACAGGAGGTACAAGCCATTCGGCGTATAGGTAATGCCGGTGGAGGTCCCGCTTTTATTGCCGAACGGATTGTAGGTCTGGAGGATAGCGCCAGTCTGGGTGTTGAAAACGGTAACGGCCTGTGGGGCGCCCATCTGGAGGACGGCGGCGGTGTGCGTGCCGGTATTCGGATTCAGCGCGACCGCCTTGGCCCGGGTGGTGGTGCTGAGGTAGACCTGCGTGCCGGCGGGCGTGATGATCTGGCCACTACCGACGACCCAGGGATTGGGCAAGGTTGACGGATAGTTCGGACCCTGCGACCCGTTCTGGTTCATGCCGGGGAAGTAGGTCGGGAACTCCTGGGACTGGGCGAGTGCGGAAACGCTCATGGCTGCCACCACCGCGAGACGCGTGATCGGCAGCAGAAAATTGATGCGAAGCCTACCTGGAGAATGCTCTGGATCTGTTGTTCGTGACATATATATTGTTCTCCTCTATTGGATTTTTCATCGCGCTAGCGGGATATGCCGCACGACGTTAGGGTCTAAAGACATTTGGGTTGGAAAACCTTTGAGCGGCGATAGTAGGTGGCGAGCGTTACCGGCCTATTACCGAACTGTGAAGATCGGGTGAAACTTCTGTTACAGGGCTTGGGTTTCTCTCGCGGATTGGAACGTGCGCAGCTCCACGTAAGGCAGAGCCTGTTTTGTGGACTTGTCTTCGTGTATTTGCGGTGGGATTCTCTCTCTCGACGGCGGGTGGGCCCTTTTAACCCTGAAAGTATGACATGGGTTATCTTAGAAAACCCGAATCAGCGGCCTGATTCTGACCCGTGAAGGAGAAGTCTGTCGTGCCCGACCCCGCATAGCCTTCTCCGTAGGGGACGTAGGCAACGTCGTAGTACTTAGTCTGGCTCAGCGTCGATGCCACTCGCGAACTTCCCAGCCAGTCTGGATGCCGGTAATACGCGATTCCCGAACTTGTGCACACCACCGTGGCTCCGCCTGGGAGTGGGACAAAAGCTTTGCTCAGCGACTGCCCCGACATCAAACCCAGTTTACCGCCCGTCGGTGCATACACCACCGCCGCGTGGCTGCCGCCAAACTCCACCATCCTTCCGAAGGCATCGCAGGTGATAGTACTGGTATCGAGTTGCACGGGGTTGCCCTCGGCGTCCCAGCTCGCCGTGTGGGTTCCATCGCCGTCAAATTGCCGTTCGAATCGATGTCCCCGAATTATTGGACAAAGCTTTCTGAGGTCCGTTGTTTGCGGCAGCAGTCACGTTGATAATTTGTCGTACCCGTACTTGAGCCAGGCAAACAAGACACGGGTTCACGAAACGGCGTTAGCCGGCATAGAGGACGGACGAACTTCTCTTTCGATCGTGCGCGATAACTTATCCTCGGCAACTTCCAGATCGTAGGCCGACTGGAGGTTCATCCAGAACCCGGCGCTGGTATTGAAGTACCGGGCCAGACGAAGGGCCGTGTCAGGGGTGATCCCGCGGCGCTCATGAACGATCTCGGCGATCCGGGTCACCGGCACTCGCAGATCGAGCGCCAGACGATTCATGCTGAGATGAAGCGGCTCCATAAATTCGGCGCGCAGAATCTCGCCGGGGTGGATCGCGGGCAGAAGATGTTGCGACTTGGCCATTGCTTTCCTCTTTCTCCGTGCACCCTGCCGCCGGACCGCAAGCTCGGAAACGTTTCTCGCCGACCACTTACCCCACATCTTAGTGGTAGTCCACGATCTCGACGTCGTGCGCATTGCCGTCGCGGCATACGAAACAAAGACGCCACTGGTCATTGATTCGAATGCTGTGTTGTCCCTTGCGGTCGCCGCGCAACGCTCCCAGACGGTTGCCGGGAGGCGCTGCTAAATCGCGCAACTCGGTAGCGCTGTCCAACTGGCGAAGCTTTCGCCGGGCCACGCTTTCCACGGCTCGAAAGCGGCGACTCGGCTGCCGGCGGTGCAGCCGCCCGGTTTCCGCGCAGCGGAACGATCGGATCACCCGCGTATCGTATAACGTCTAGCGATTAACGTCAACCAGTATACTCCCGGACAGCTGACGCACGGGAAAGGGCTCGCGCGATGAGCCGGCAAGTGAGAACTGGGAACCGGGAACCGAGAACCGGGAACCGAGAACTGCGACTACCGCCCGGCGGCGGCCCGCTCAAGCGAGCAGTGATAATACCTAAGTGCCACATTCATATAGACTTTACCGCGTTCGGTGCTGAAGCAGAGGACCACAGCTTCAGTATCTTCGCTGCTCTTGGAGCCTTGCTCGGAGGTGTGAATCGCAGGCGGATGCACTCGAAAGTGAAAGCCCTGGTCGTTAAGGACAGTAACCGCATTCCCAATAATCTGATTAGCCAGTTCGCAAACCGCTTCCCGAACCAAGTCGTCGGTGCTGGCGATTTCAGCGCCGGCTAAGCGGCTGGCAAATGAAGCGGCGGCTTTTTCGTCCACATCGAAGATGATGCGGCCTTCGACGTCGCCGGAGAGAGAGACCTCGGCGGCGATGCCTTTTCGCCGGTAAGCCTGCTCATCCATCGTCAAGTTGTCGATGGAGACGGCCGACTCGAGCCCCTGCGCGAGCACCGCGTCGGCGGAGTTCAGGAAGGGCTGAATGAGTTCCATGCGCACGGGCTAGGCTCCTGCGCCTGCCCCCGCGGTCTGGGGAGCAGACTGGTCGTCGCGCATGACATACTTGATGATCTCGTAGAGAACCTCGGCCTTTACCGGCTTCTGCACGAAATGCCGCGCCCCGCGCTGCAAGGCAGCGACGATGTTCTCCTGGTAGCCGACCGATGAGACCATTACGATGCGCGCCGTGGGATGCTGGCCAACAATTTTTTCCGCCGCCTCGATGCCTTCCATCTGCGGCATGGTGATGTCCATCAAGACGATGTCGGGCGTCAGCCGGTCGTATTCCGTGATCGCCGTGACTCCGTCGCCCGCTTCGCCAACCACCTGGCCGCCAAAGGACTCGACCATTTTGGCCAGATTCTTGCGCGCGAAGACAGAATCGTCCACGATCAGATAGCGCACCGGCTGATTGTCCCCGCTTCGTTTAACGGGAGCAAACTGTTCCATGACACTCCTCCACTTTTACAACTTAAACACGAGCCCACCACTTTCGGGTAGATAACTATAGTTACTATGGTCACTACAGCTCAACGGAACAACATTAGTCGCGAACATTAGTTTAGCCGCGGCCGGCACTTGTGCCCTTACCTTTATCTCCTTCATCCGCCTGGTCCCGATCGGCCGAGCATTGCGCCTGCAGCGCGTTCGGCAGATCCTGGAGATCGACGGTCCGGGTCGCGAAGCCGCGTTCGATGGCCGCTTTCGGCATCCCGAAGACGACGCAAGTCTTGCGGCTCTGCGCAATCGTCAAGCCTCCTGTAGCTTGTATCTCGCCCATTCCGGCAGCTCCGTCTTCGCCCATTCCAGTCATCAATACCGCGACAGCCTGCCGGCCAAACTCCTGGGCAACGCTGCGGAAAAGCACGTCCGCCGAAGGACGATGACCATTCACCGGACCATCTTCATTGAGGATAACGACGTTGCCGAGCGGAAGCTTCTTCACCTTCATGTGCCGATTGCCCGGGCAGATGAGCGCCCGCCCGGCAACCAGCAAGTCGCCCGACTGCGCCTCCTTGACGCGAATCGGGCAAGTATCGTCGAGACGCTTGGCAAAGAGTTCGGTGAAACCGTCAGGCATGTGCTGAACCACGAGAATTGTGCCCGCGAACTCGACCGGCAGATTCGAAAACAAATATTGGAGAGCATTCGGACCGCCCGTCGAAACGCCGATCGCGATCACGCGCGTGGGAGCGGTCGCTCCAGCTTTGCGCACGAGTTCGCTCGGGGTTTCTTCCGGCAGAAACATCGGCGCAGTTGCGCCATTCTGCGCGGCGGCGCGAATCTTGGCGATAAGTTCGCCGGCGATTTCCGGCATGCGGGCGGAAACATCATCGGGCTTGGCCACGAAGTCGAAAGCGCCGAGCGTCAGGGCCTTGAGCGTGATGGAAGCACCAGCGGTGCTGTGCGAGCTGACGACGATCACGGGAAGCTTCCATCGCCGCATGATCTCTTTGAGCGTGTCGATGCCGTTCAGGCCCGGCATTTCGAGATCGAGCGTGACAACGTGCGGCGCAAGTTCCGCAATCTTCTTGAGGCCGAAGTTGCCGTCCATGGCGGTGCCGACGACCTCGATCGAACTGTCCTGCTCGAGGATGCGCGGAATCAGCTTGCGCATCAGAGCCGAGTCGTCGATGACCAGCACGCGCACACGTTTCTTCATGCCTGACCGCCGGCGGTGTGCTGCGCCTTGGCCGCTATCGGCAGGGCGCCGTTAAGGTTTGAGAGCAAGCCCGAAATTGGCTGGGTTGTGTTAGCACGCGACCGGGTGAAGCGTTCGATGAGCGCGATGAGGTTGAGGATCAGAACGACCCGTCCGTCGCCCAGGATGGAAGCGCCGCTGACGAGGTCGGTCTTGATGGATTGATCGTCGAGAGCCTTGATGACCAGTTCGTCTTCACCCGCGAGTTCGTTGATAATCACCCCGAACTTGCGCTCGCCGTGATTGATGACGAGGACGAAGACCTTCTGGCGCGCGGCTTCGGGACCGGTTTGCGAGCCAGCTTGCGGGGCCGCGCCCAGGCGCAGCAGGGGAAGCACATCGTTGCGCAACTGGAGGACTTCGTAGTGTTCGACCTCGTGGATTTCGGCTTCGGTGGTGCGTGTGATCTCGCTCACCGCGTTCAGCGGGAGAGCGTAGAGCCGGTGATCGACGCGGAACAGGAGCGCGCGCAGGATGGCGAGTGTAAGCGGCAGACGCAGACGGAAAGTCGTGCCGCGGCCCGCCGTGGTATCGATTTGCACCGTGCCCTTGATGCGCGCGAGCACGGTTTGTACGACGTCGAGGCCGATGCCGCGGCCCGAGAGTTCGGTGATCTCATCGGCAGTCGAAAAGCCGGGACGCAGGATGAGTTCCAGAGTTTCGGTTTCGGTTAAGCGCGCGGCTTCGTCGGGCTTCAACATGCGCTGGGCGAGCGCGCGCTGGCGAACCTTTTCTACGTCGATGCCGTGGCCGTCATCGGAGATTTCAATTACGACCTGATTGCCCTGATGGTAGGCATTGAGACGCAGCGTGCCTTGCGGGCGCTTGCCGGCGCGCGCGCGCTCTTCCGGAGCTTCAATGCCGTGGCCGACGGCATTGCGGAGAATGTGCATAAGCGGCTCAGCGATGGTGTCGAGGATGCCCTTGTCGAGATCGGTGTCTCCGCCTTGAATTACGAGTTCGACTTCCTTGCCGCACTGGTGCGCGACATCGCGCACGGTGCGCGGGAAACGGCGGAAGAGCTGATCGACGGGCACCATGCGGATTTTCATGACCGAGTGCTGGAGATCGCTCAGGACGCGCGACTGAAAGGCCATGACATCGCTGAACTTTCCACGCAGAGCGTCTTTCGGAAAACGGTGCCCGAATTCGACCAGCGTTTGCTGGAGCATGGATTTGGCGAGAATAAGCTCGCCGACGAGATTGAGGACGCTGTCGATGCGCTCGGCATCGACGCGCAGAATGTTGTCGGCAGAGACCACGGCAGCGGATCCGTGGGATGCGGGCTCGCCGAGTGCCGGATCGGCCTGTGGATCGGCGTTGGTTGCGTGATCTGGCTGCGTGTGTTCCGAGACGATCGCGCCTGCGGATTTCTTAGACACCCGATTGGTTGGTGCTTGCACGCGCAGGGGCGAGACTTCCACATTTTGGGAAATCGTCGGAATGCTGCACTTTACGCGAATTTCGTCGACCGATTTCTCGGAGGCGAGCGCCGCCTGGACGCGGTCAATCTTTGTGTTGCCGTTTGCGCCAGCTTCGTCGGGAGGATAAACGGCCAGCACTTCACCCAGGCTGGCGAGCGCGATGTGAATCATCTGCCGCGCGGCGATCGGCATGCCGCATTGCGGATCGACCTGGACGATTACGTGGTGAAGGCGCTTGCCGTCTTCCGCGGCGTGCGAGATCGCCAGGCGCTCGTACTCCGACCACGGGCCGGTGTCTTTGGACTTCCGGGTCTTCTTCTTGCTCTCCGTTTCGATTTCGGCTGCATCGTTGGGTGTTTCGCGCTTTGGCTTCGCCAGGCGAGCGATCTCATCCCGCAGAGGCTTGAGGTCGGGCAGTTTCTTTCCGGCGTGGTAGGCGTGGATGAGCGCGCCAAATACATCCGACGCGCGCAACGCGACTTCCGGGATGACGGTAGCATTCGTCTTCAGCGCCAGCACATCTTCGAACTCGTGGGCGAGTTCGCTGAGTTCGCGGTAGCCGCAGGCGGCCGCGTCTCCCTTGAGTGTATGCACGATGCGGCGCAGGCTGCGGGCGGTCTCGGCATCATTGGGGGTTTTTTCAAGGCGCAGCGCTTCCTCGTTCAACTTTTCGACGAGTTCCGACGCAGACTCGAAAAACAGTTCGCGTAGCTCGCTCATCCGGTCGTCGGGGGGATTCGTCACTATCGGACCTCAATTCGCTGATAAGCTGTGCCCGCGTTGCGGTGCACCATCTGAAATTTTTCAGAAAGGCCGAGCAGGCTTTCGGCGTGGCCAACGAAGAGGTATCCGCTGGGATTCAGGCAGCGATAAAACTTCTCGACCAGGCGCTTCTGTTCGGCTTCATCGAAATACATCATCACGTTGCGGCAGAAGATCATGTCGTTGCGCTGTGGCAGATATTCGGTTTTCAGGTTGTGAAAATCGAAATGGACGAGTTCTTTCATGCTCTTCTTAACTGCGTAGCGCGCGCCGACTTTGTCGAAGTAGCGGAGGCGGTAGCTATAGTCGACGGGCGACATCTGGTGTTCGGCGTAGGAAGCTTCCTGGGCCGCGCGCAGCACGGAGTAACTGATATCGCTCGCCAGAATTTCCATGCGCCACGGTTCCGGCACCAGCGGTTTGGGCACCGAAGGCGGAAGAGGCTGAGGATTCCGCATCGCGTAGTAGGAGAGCGTGTCGGCCACCAGCATCGCGATCGTGTAGGGCTCCTGCCCGGTCGAGCACCCCGCGCTCCAGATGCGCAGGTTGTAGTCGCGGCGCTCCTGCTTGCGTTGGAGCACGTCTTCGAGAATTTCGCGCTGGAACAAATCGAGCTGGGCTTTGTTGCGGAAGAAGCTGGTCTCGTTGACGGTGAGATTTTCGAGAAGCGTTGCCAGTTCCTGTTTGCCCTGCTGGCTGATCAGAAGACGATAGTAGCCGTAGAAGGAATCGATGCCGGACTCTTTCAGCCGGCGGATAAGGCGATCCTGGAGAAAGGGCATGCGGCGGTCGTCGAAATACATGCCGCACTCCTGGTAGACGAGGGCCTGCACCAGTTTGAGTTCGGCTTCGGTCAGCGCGGGTGCTTGTGCTTCGCTCGTGTTCATGGTGTCGTGATGGAGGTTTGCGTTACTTCCCTGTGGAGGCGCTTTTTGCCCCGGCTTTCGTTTTCGTGTCGCCTGCGGCCGCCGTGGCCGCGGCCGGCTCCTCATTTGTAGATTGCGTGCCGCGCGACTCGCGAACGGTCAAAACCTTGTCGATGTCGAGCAGGATGATTAGCCTTTTCTGGAATTTTCCGAGGCCGGTTACGCAGTCGAGCCCGCCTTCTTTCATCATGGCGGGCGCGGGCTCAATTTCGCCTTCCGCAATCTTGAGCACTTCGGAAGCGGAATCGACGATCATGCCCACCAACCGGCCGCGATGTTCGACCACCAGAATGCGGTTGTGGCGCGTCAATGCAGTTGCCGGCTTGCCAAAGCGCTTGCGCAGATCGACGACCGAGACGATCTTGCCGCGCAGATTGATAACTCCTTCAAGGTGGGCGGGCGCATCCGGGACGGCGGTGATCTCCGGCACGCGCACGATTTCGGAGAGCGCCATAATCGGGATGCCGTAGCTTTCGCGACCCACGCGGAAGCCGACAATCTGGGTTTCGCGGCTCTGAGTCGCGCGCTTTAGAGTTGCGTCCACTTAGCGAGCTCCTGCGGCTGCGTGACGGGTTGTCTGGACATTCGGATCGTGCGATTGCAGGGAGAAGCGGTCCATCGAGTCAAGCAGGGCGCGCGACATCTTCGACATCTGATCGGCCGATGCGGCGAGTTCAGTCGAGCCCGAAGTTGAGGCTTGCACCAGGGTACGCATGCGTTCCATGGCTTGCACAACCGCCTGGGCTCCCGAGGCCTGCTCTTCCACCGCCGAGTTGATCTCGTGGGTGATTTCGTTGAGACGCGTAGTGGCCTTCGCAATCTGGGTCGAACCGTGTGACTGCTCGTTCGTCGCCGCCCCGATTTCGTGCGCGAACTTGTAGACCTCGGTGACTACGTTGGAGATTTTGCGCAGCGCCGCGTTCAGGTCCTGGCCGAGGTTCAAGCCTTCGTTGACGATGGCGGTGCTGTTCTCCATGTTGTCGACTGCCTTGCGGGCTTCGCGCTGGATGCTCTGGATGAGCTCGGAGATTTCCTTGGTCGACTGGGCGGATTTTTCGGCCAGCTTGCGCACTTCGTCGGCGACCACGGCAAAGCCGAGGCCGTGCTCACCGGCGCGGGCCGCTTCGATGGCGGCATTCAAAGCGAGAAGATTGGTTTGTTCGGCGAGGTCGTCGATGACTTCGATGATCTTCCCGATGTCGTCGGCGCGTGTGCCGAGCGCGTCGATGATGGTGCCCGCCGACCGAATGGTAGTGTTGATGCGGTTCAGGCCATCAGTCGCCTTTTCCATTGTGCCGAGCCCATTGTGCACTTCTTCGCGCGAGCGGTTGGAAATGTCGAGGAGCACTTTGGCAGTGTCGGCGACACGCTGGATCGAGGTCACCATCTGGTCGATCGAGGCGGATGTTTCACTCACGCTCGAAGCCTGCGTCTGCGTGCTCTTCACCATGTTTTGCACGTTGACGCTCATCTCATGCATGGTGCTGGTGACTTCGTCGATGGCCGAAGAGGTCTGCAAACTATTGCGGGCGGATTCATCGGAGGAACTCGCGACTTGCGTGGCTGCGCTCGCCACCTGCGAGGCTGCGTCTCGTCCATGGCGCACCAGGCCGCGCAGCCCTTCCACCATGCGCGTGAAGGCGTTGGCCAAAGTGTCGTTGGCGGAGCGGGGATGGACTTCAACCGCCAGATTGCCGCCGGCGATGGCCTCCGACACGGCCGCCATTTCTCTCAGATACTTCACCATCGAATCGAAGGTGCGGGCCAGTTGGGCGATTTCGTCTTTGCCGTGCACGTCGATGGTATGGTCGAGTTCGCCCGACTGGCCGATCTTCTCGGCCACCAGAATGAGGCGGTTCAGCGGTTCGGTAATTTCGCTGGTCTTGCGATAGGCGATGATCGCGCCCACGACGAAAGCGAAAAGAGAGCTGAGAATGGCAATAAAGACGGTCGCGGTCGCCGCCCACTGGTCGTCGGAATGCCTTCTCTCCAGGAGTTCGCGGTTTTCGCGGTCGACTTGATCGAGGACGTCGGTGGAGCGGGAGACAAACGAACTCGGATCTTTTTGCAGGTAGAAAATCTGTAATTCGGCGACGGTGGCGTTGCCGCTGTCGACGGCGCGGCGCCGGTCGACGAGAGGGTTGGCAAAATCGGTGGCCCAGTTCTGCTCGAGCTCCTGTACTTTCTGGAGGCCATTCCGCTGCTGATCGGCGTTGACGAGTTCCTGGGCGTGATGCAGATCGCCGCTTAAGAGGCGTTCGCCGTCGTTCATCTTCTCGACGTCGCGCGTATCGCCGCTCAGCAGGTAGTTCTGCAAATGCAGGCGATTCTGCATCATCTGGAAGCGCACGGTTGAAACCGCTTCCGTCATCTCAATCGAGCGCTGCGCCGCGGCTTTGGCATCGTGTTCGCGCCAGACTGCCGCCATGTTTACCGCGAGTAGCACCAGCACCATCGTCAGGATGACGCCGAAGCTGAGATACAACTGTTTGCGAATACTCATAATTCCTGCCTTCCAGACAGCCGCTTGTCGATGCTATTGAGTTGGTTCAAAGCGGAATTCCAGCGTTTCCGTGGTCGACTGCGGGTGCGCCTCGAAACGCCATTTCCGGACTGCTTCGACTACCGCATTGGCCAGGAGGGGGTGCCCGCCCAGAACCTTTGTTTCTTTTACCGTTCCGTTGGGAGCGACCGTGAGTTGGACCTTTACGGCTCCCGCGATTTTCATGCGGCGCGCGAGATCGGGATATGTGGGCTCGACCCTGCTTACGACTTTGCGGCCACCTTCTTCACGAGGTCCTTCTTGCTGCGCCCGCAACCTGGGAGCGAAGCCCGGGGCGATGACCGCGATCGACAACAGACTCAGTACCAGAACGCGCCGCCAGCCACCAAAGGACACATCCCCTCCTCTTCTCACCATTGATTTCCCCGCACGTCTGTTCGGTAAGCCCTATCTTCTTCCACCCGCGCACCACCTGAAACCAAAAGTTCGCTTCGTGCATTACTTTGGTGATGGCCGCAAGCTGCTGAGGGAGTGAAGCTTAGACGATTCTCGGGGAGTTCATCGAAGAGAGCGAGTGGTCCCTCGGCGTACCAGAATGAGAAAAAGGGCGAGTGACCTTGGTTTCCCAAGTCGGCACTCCCAGGCTCATTATTTCTTGACTCAATTTGAGAATCGAGCGTAGCCTTTTTACATAATTCTCTTATTTTCAACCGCTTAGATCAGAGCGGACGGTGCTGACTGACAAGCCACGAGGGAAATCCCGGGCCCCCTGCGGAGTCTCATTCTGAGGCGTTCCAGCGGCTTCTTCTTGATCTTTCACGGACTGCGATTGCGCGCGACCTTACCGATGCGTCTCCCCTCGGCTTGCCAGACCCCACTCGGGTGATGGAGGACGTTGCGCAGCGGCTCCGCGGCCTTCTGCGCTCGCCGGTGGTTTTGATCTTCGTGCAGCGCGAGAATTTGCTTCAGTTGCAGGCGGTTTCGGCGGAAGCGCCGCAGCTGGCGGAGACCATTCGCACCCGTGCGCAGGAAAACGATCTGCGCTCAGCGCTCGAGATCGCGACCCGTGCGGTGGCTGCCGGCGGACGCATCACGGTAAACATCGATGGCGCCTCGCATTTCGGCGAGGATTCTCCGGCGGGCACGCTGGTGGCTTCGCCGTTCCGGACTTCGCGCTCCTACGGGGCGATCCTGGTTTATCCGCGGAGCGCGTCTCAAACTGCACAGTCCCAGTTCACGGAGTCTCAGTTCACTGAGGAAGAGAAGGCTCTGATCTCGGCGGTTGCGGGGATCGGCTCGCTAGTGGCGGCCAATGCCGAGCTCAGTGCCACGGCGCGCGCCCAGGCGCAGGAGCTGCAAGAGCTCCTCGATATTTCCTGTGAACTCAGTTCGGCGGGCAGGCTGGAGGAATTCCTCCAGACGTCCGTGGTGCGCGCGGCCAGTTTCCTCGGCTTTCACCGCTGCTTCATCGGACTGCTCGAGGGCAATATCTTCCATATTCGCTGGGGATTTGAGAACGGCCGGGCACAGCCGGTTGACATTCCTCTTCATGAGGGCGTGGCGGTCCGCAAACTAAAACAAAAGGACGTATTCCTGACGGAAGATGCTGGCGCGACTCCCGGAGCGGAGCTTGAGTTCGTGCGCGCCTTCGAGATCAAGCAACTGCTGGCGGTGCCGCTGCTCGGGTCAAATGGCGACCTGATCGGTATGTTTGGCGTGCTGGATCGCGTGACGCCCGGGCAGATCAGCGACCAGGACGTGCGACGGGCCCGCGCCCTCGCCGCGCACGTCGCAGTCGCGCTCGAACTGAAGCGGAATCTCCAGCAGTCGGAGGAGCACCGCCGCCGGGCGGAAATCCTGGTGGCAATCGCGCTCGAATTGAATACGGTTCTAGACCTGCCGGAGTTCTTGCGCAACCTTGCGCTGCGCACCACGACCCTCTTCGGAGGACGGGCGGTTGCGGTGAGTCTGTTTCAGACGCCAAATCTTGAGACGATTCTGCTGCGCGCCGGCACGGAGGTTCACGACAAAAGCCTGGTTCGTCAGGTCGCCAACTCTCTGGGCGCGGCGGTGCAGAGGCACACTTCCGATTGGGTATACGCCCCGGCCGCAGAGTTGCTCGGTTCGGCGGTTGCGACCTCGCTGAAATGGGAGGATTGCACGCTGGCTCGGCTGGCAGGTTCATCCGGTGAATTGCTGGGCGTGATCTGTCTGGCCGATCGAGGCGTCGAGCCGGCTCCCGATGATCAGCAATTGTTGCGAGCCATCGCCGGGCACGCCAGCATCGCGATCGAGAATGCCGGCCTTTTTACCCGCGCCCAGCAGGCCAACCGGCACTGGCTGGACGTGTTCGACGCGATCAGCGACTACATCGTGGTGCACGACGAGCAGCACAATATTCTGCGCGTGAATCGCTCGCTGGCCGACCTGGTCGGGCTCCCCGCGGACCAGTTGATCGGCGTTAATATGCGGGCGCTGGACGCGCTATCGACGGCTGCGCCTCCACACTCTTGTCCTTTCTGCCGGACGGGCGAGGGGTTGGACGAATATTTTCATCCCGGACTGGATCGCGCTTTTCTGATCTCAACGTCGCGCATTCATCCCGAGAAAGTTGGGGCTTCCTCGCTCGGATTCGATGAGTCGGGAAGTGGCGAGTCGCAAATCGTCCATGTGCTCAAAGACATCACCGACCGGCGTGATGCCGAGCGGCGCTATCGCGAGCTGTTTGACAATATTCAGGAGGGAATTTACGTTTCGACGCCGCAAGGGCGGTTCGTCGAAGTGAACGACGCGATGGTCCGCATTCTTGGGTATGACAGCCGCGAAGAGGTCTTACAACTCGATATTCCCACGGACCTCTACTTCTCTCCCAACCGGCGTCAGGAACTGCTGGACCTGCTCAAGCAGACGGGCGAAATGCACAACCACGAAGAGATACTCCAGCGCAAAGATGGCTCCCCCGTTCACGTCTTCATGAACTGTTACGCGGTGCGCGATGCCGGCGGCAACGTTGTCCAGCAGCGCGGGCTGATGCTCGACATCACCAGTTGGCGCCAGTCGCAGACCGAACTGCAAAAAGAGCGGGACTTCTCCGGCAAAATTCTGAGTCACACCCAGAGTCTGATTTTGGTTACCGATACGGTCGGCATTATTAGTTACGCCAACCGCCGCTGGGGCGGACTCGGTTTTCAGCAAACGCAGATTGTTGGGCATGACTTTGCGGACTTCTGTGCAGCGCCGCGGCGCGATGCGCTGCGCCAGGCTTTGGCTTCGGTCGCGCGCGGCCAGCAAGTGGATAACTTCGACCTTCCTTTAATCCGCGGCGACGGTGCGAGTGGGCAGTTTTCTGTCAATCTCAGCCCGATCAATAGCGAAGACGGGAAGGTCAGCAACATTGTCGTCGTGATGACGGATGTGACCGATTCCGCCATGCTGCGGTCCAAGCTGGTTCACGCCGAAAAGATGGCGGCCGTGGGGCAGCTCGTCTCGGGCGTGGCGCACGAGGTTAACAATCCGCTTACGGCAATTCTCGGATTCACCGATCTGCTCATGGAAAATCCCGAGTTGCCCGAGAGCGCGCGCCGCGATCTGCGCGTGATTTTGCAGGAGGCGCAGCGCACCAAGCAGATCGTTCAGAACCTGCTGAGCTTCGCGCGGCAAATGCCTCCGCGGCGGCAGCCGGTGCAGCTGAATTCAATTCTCCAGCGAACCGTGCAGCTGCGGTCGTATGACTTCATCAGTCACGGGATTCAGGTGGTGGAACGTCTCGACGAATCTTTGCCTGAGATTGTGGGCGACTCTCATCAGCTGCAGCAGGTCTTTCTCAACATCATTAATAACGCGTACGACGCGGTGCGCGAATGCGGGCGGCCGGCGCGCATCGAGATCATGAGCGCGCGCACCAGCGGCTACGTCGAAGTCTCTTTTCGCGATAACGGCACCGGAATCGCCGACCCGGATCGCATCTTTGATCCATTTTTTACGACCAAGGACGTTGGCAAGGGAACCGGCCTTGGCTTGAGCATCTGCTACGGAATTGTCCGCGAACATGGCGGAGAAATCACTTGTCACAACAATCTCGACTCCGAAGGAGCCACGTTTACGGTGCGTCTGCCGCTGGCGGCCGACGCGGCGACCTTCGGAGCAGCCGCAGGAGTGTACCCCAAATGACCCAGACTGGAATCAAGCCCGCTTGTGCCCCCGTGCTACTGATTGAAGATGAGCCCGCCGTGCTGGAGTTTGTCCGCTCGGCGCTCGAGCGCAATGGCTACTCGGTGGTGTGCACCGAGTCGGGCGCGCAGGCGCTGACGCTGCTGGCGAGCGGGGAATTCCATGGCGTCGTGTCTGACATGCGCACGCCGGGCGGCGTCGACGGAGCGCAGGTGCACGCGTGGATCGTGGCCAACCGTCCCGATCTCGCCGGTAAAGTCGTTTTCATTACAGGCGATATTGCCAACGAGGAGACGGCTGCAACGCTGCGCCGCACCGGCGCGCCGTGCGTCGAAAAACCATTTCGCGTGCACGATTTCATCTCCGTTGTCGAGCAAACCATGGGCAAGGCGGCGTCATGACTCAGAACTCCGTGACTCAGAAAAATGTGACTCAAAATTCCATCACTCAGAACCGCATGACTGCGAATGGGGTGACCCATGACCACGTGTCTCAAAATCTCGCGATCGCCAGCCTCCGCGTTCGTTTGTTGATCGTCGACGATGAGCAGACCATCCGACGCCTGTGCATGACGGTCGGCGAGTCGCTGGGATTCTCATGTCTCGAGGCAGAGAGCGGCGACGCGGCTCTGGCCCTGCTGGAGACGCAACCCGTGCACATGGTGCTGACGGATCTAGTCATGCCGCGGCTGAACGGGCTGGAGTTTCTGGAGCAGGTGAAGCGCACTCATCCTCGCCTGGAAGTCGCTGTTATGACCGGACACGGGTCGGTCGAAACGGCCGTGCAGGCCATGAAACTCGGCGCTTACGACTACATTTCGAAGCCCTTCGCTCCGCTCGATGAGTTGCGGCTTTTCCTGCGCAGAATGGCGGACAAAGTTCGGCTGGAAGAAGAGAATCTTTTTCTACGCGAACGCACCGAGACGGATGCCGCGGTCCACGGCATCATTGGCAATTCGCCCGGCATTCAGAATGTACTGCGCATGATCTCTCGCCTCAAGGACACGCGCACTCCCGTGCTGATTTCCGGGGAGAGCGGAACGGGAAAAGAACTAGTGGCCCGGGCGCTGCATTTTCGGGGCAACCTTGCCGGCCGGCCGTTTGTTGCGGTCGATTGCGGATCGCTGGTTCCCACGCTGATCGAAAGCGAATTGTTCGGGTACGAAAAAGGCGCGTTCACGGGCGCGCTTCGTTCGAAGCAGGGACTGTTGCAATCGGCGGACACGGGAACGATTTTTCTGGACGAGGTCGGCGAGCTTCCACTGGAGATGCAGGCGAAGCTGCTGCGCTTTTTGCAGGAGAAAGAGGTGCGACCGGTCGGCAGCAATCAGAAGGTGAAGGTGGATGTGCGGATCATGGCAGCCACCAACCGCGACCTCGAGACCGACTACAAGAATGGAACGTTTCGCAAGGATCTTTTCTTCCGTCTCAATGTAGTAACGATTTCTTTGCCGCCGTTGCGCGAGCGCCGCTCGGACATTCCGACTCTTGCCCATTGGTTTTTGGAGCGGCTGGCGCCCGGACGGGGGGTGCAGATCTCGGGCGAGGCGATGAAGGCGCTGCTGGCTTACGATTGGCCGGGCAACGTCCGCGAACTCGAAAATTGCCTGGAGCGCGCGGTCGCGCTCACGGACCGGCGACTTCTCGACCTGGAAGATCTGCCGGCTTCGATCGTGCGCGTGGAGTCCCGCAGCATTCCGCAACTGCACGCCGCACAAGAGACTTCGTCTCTGACGACCACGGACCTCGAAGACATTGAGCGCGCGACGATCGCGCGGGTTTTTTCGCAGGTGAATGGAGACAAAGCGCGCGCGGGCAAGATGCTGGGCATCAGCCGCGCCACCCTCTATCGCAAGCTCAAGCGCTACAACATCGGAGCGCGAGTTGAGCCCACCGGCGCGGCGACTTTGCAGTAGCCGTCTCACGGCTCATCGCAATTTGCGAATTGAGACGATTCCCGGCGGCAATGTCACTCTGAGACGCAGTTTCCTTCGCACCCCTCCGAAGCGCGCTTCTGAGGGGGCCAGTGCCGGTGTAACCGCCATTGCTTTCTTGGACTTGTTCGTAAGTCCATGTCCTTCAAGAGTTCGGCGGTCTTCGTGCATCGTTTACTGCGATCAAGCATAACTGAGGTCCAAACGTGCCCAACCAGGCCACCGCCACCGCTCGTGCTCTTGAGTTTGATTTTGTAAGCCGGCTCGCCCGGTTCTTTCCGGACGCCACGCCGGTGCGAATTCCGGTTCGCCTCAGCCGCGCCAGCGAACCAGCGGGTGGCGACGGCAATGGAGCAGTGGATGCGTCAGAAAATTCCTGGCGTCCGCTTCAGGAAACGGTAATCGAGTTCGGCACTCCGCAGGAGGTTCTGTTCGTGGTGGCGCAGCCGCTGGAGTTCGCCGATCACGTTCTGGTCGAAAGCAGAGACGGCTCGCTGCGGGCCGAGGCCTCGGTGGTAGCGGTTCAATATCATCCGGAACGGACCGTCATCGCGGCCCGCTTCCTTAAACCTGTTCCCAATTGGATTGTGAAATCATGACTGACACACAACATTCGCCGGAGCATCCTTCGTCCGCCCCTGCGGCCCCGGACGCGTTCGCGATACTTCAGGCTTTGCAGCCGATCTATCGAGCGCTGGTCTCGGAATTTGTGATCGAAGTACCAGCCTGCCCGCTTGCCACTCAGTCCCTGTCAGGGGCGGCGGACGATGCGGAGTTTCGCACGCATGCGGAAGAATGGTTCCAGCAGGTCGACCGCCAGATTCAGGTGCACCAACTGCGCCAGTTTCTCCAGACCACGCCGCTTGCGAACGAAGAGGTGCTGCGCAATCTTGCCGGGCATCACCTGCGCAGGACGATCAAGTCGGGCTCCGATCGCGACAAAGTCGACTTTTTGCTCGTTCAATATTTCTCGCTGTGCACGCCCGCGGGAATGGAGGATTCCGAGGTCGATTTGAAGTACGTGGCGCAGGTACTGGAGCCGGTGCTCGGGCCGCAGTCCCCCGAAACGCCGGAGTGGCTGGCGCCCCTTGAGGGCGTGATGCAATCCGCGGCGCGCTGCCGCCGCCTGAGCGAACTTCTGCACAGCGGAACGCTCGACCAGGGACGTAAGCTCAAAGCGCAGGCCGGCGACAATTATTTCGATCCCGCTGTCATGGCCGCGTTTGCGCGCTTCAGCTTCATGATCCGGCGCACTTTCTTCCGCCTGATGCACGACGATCTCAACGCCATTCAGGATGGCTTGCGCGACCTGGAACGCCGTGGCATCCATACCGTGGATTGCCGGCGCGCGCAATTTTCCGGCGAGGAGCCGACCGGACGTTTGCGCATGATCTGCCAGTCCTGGAAGGTTATGTTCCACGCGGAATATTCGTCCGGTCATCCGCTGCGCATGCTCGTCGATCTGCGGGCTGCCGTTGATGATGCCCTTCAGGGAGGAACCGGGAAGCCGCTGGCGGCCCACGCTGCCGCTGCTTCATCCGACTCAGACTCGGACGCGGGCTCGGTTCTCGAGGAGTAAGATCCGCCGTTCGCGCGCAGCTTTTGCCTGAGCGCGGACCTCAAGCGAAAGCGGAATCATCTACGACGATGCGCTTAACCCGCCCGACCGTTCTAATCCTATCGACGAATCCCGCCTTCGCGCGCGAGATTGCCGCGCACTGGCCGGCGGATCCGAACGCGCCGGAGTTTACCGTGCTTGACCAGGGCCTGTTCCGCGATCTCGCCGGCGGCAACTACGACCTGGCGATTGCCGACGCCACTTCTTCCGAAACCCGGTTCGCCTTGAGACAGGCACTCTCATCCGTGGGGAAGCCTGCGATTCTCGTTCACTCCGAAGCTTCTCTGAATTCGTCGCCGCAGCCACAGTTCATGAATAGCTGCGATGTGGTGATCGAGTTAAACGGCAACGTGACGCAAGCGGCGACGCCTTCCTGGCCCGCCATGGCGGCGCTGCTGGGGCGCGAGATTCTCCGGCGCTGCCAGGCAGAGGCCCGCGCCCGTGATGCCGAAACGGCTTGCGAGGCAGCGCAGAACGAGGCAACGCTGGGACGATATATCTCCGAGATGCGCCACAACGTCAACAATGCCCTCACCTCACTCCTTGGTAATGCCGAGCTTCTCACCCTCGAAGCCGGTTTGCCGGCGAATGTTGTGGCCCAAGCCGAGGCCATCCTTAATATGGCGCTCCGTCTACACGAAGTTTTTCGGCGTTTGGCCTCCATCGAAAAAGAGCTTTCCGTGGCGGCCCGACAGCCCGGGAAAGAAAAAGCGCAGGGGCACTGCGCCGTCGGCGGACGGTAGCGCTGTTATCTCCACTCCATCGCTCGGCGGTTTGCGATAAACTCGGAATCAAGAGCCTCATCCTGCCAGTTGACCCGCCTGGATCTGGGGCAGAGGTCGCACATGCCCACGAGAAGATTATTTCCTCAGCGTAGTTTCGTGATGGCGATTGGCCTTTTCTTCCTGAGGTTTGCGATGTCAGGCTCCGCCCTCTTGTCCGGACAGTCAAAGGCTCCCGCTCCAGGCTCTCCCGCTGCGAGCGTTGCCTCGGTGCAGGAATTTCCCGTCACGATGCGGCAGAACGTAAAAGCCGGGAAGACTCCGGTGGGCACAAAAGTAGAGGCGAAACTCACGATGGCAACCCTGGTGAGCGGCACTGTCATTCCGGCGGGCGCGATTTTTTCGGGGAAAGTCGTCGAGTCGGCGGCGAAGTCATCGAGCGATCCCTCACGCATCGCCATTCGCATGGATTCCGTGCAATGGAAGAATGGGTCCAAGCCGATCACGGTTTATTTGACCCCTTGGTACTATCCAATCCAGATGGCGCAGGATCTTGATCACGATCGCGGCGACTGCCAATCCCCGGGTGGAATGGGGATGAAATGTCCGCTCGGCGCCGGCATGCCGGGTACGAGATTTCCTCCGGATGAGCTGCCTCCTCCGCCTGCGCAGGTTTCTACCAGCCGCGTTGAGATGAAAGATGTCGAATCCGCGCGCGAGGCAGACGGCACCATCGAGCTTACTTCCACGCATTCCAACATCAAACTGGATAGGACGACGACTTACGTTCTCGCTACTGGAGACCTGACGGTGGGAAGGTAGAAAGTAACTCTGGAAGTAAGTTGATCATTTCTAACGATCGTACAAGGCCACCAAAGACCGCAGGCGTGCGCCCAATTCTTTCGTCAGCGCGCCGGGACGATAACGCCACTTCCAGTTGTCGCCGACACGACCGGGAAGATTCATGCGCGCTTTCGTTCCGAGGCCGAGCACATCCTGTAGCGGAACGATGGCGGTGTCGGCGACCGAGGCGATCACCGCTCGAATTAACACCCAATTGATCTCTGAGTCGTTGTCAAAATTAAGATACGATCGCGCGAAGGCATGTTCCTTCTCAACATCTTCAAGAGTGCGCGTGCTATCGGCGCCCACCGAACTGTTCCACCAGCCGATGGTCGTGTCATTGTCGTGGCCACCTGTGTAGGCAACCAGATCGCGGCTGTAATTATGTGGACGGAACGATGGCCCTTGCGGGTCGTTGCCGAAGGCGAACTGTAGCAAGCTCATGCCGGGCAAGCCAAACTGGTGGCGCAGCTTTTCGACGGGCGGAGTGATGACGCCGAGATTCTCGGCAACAATCGGCAATTCACCGAAGGCATTTTGCAGAGCGGTGAGGAATTCTTCTCCCGGACCTTTAACCCATTTTCCATTCATCGCAGTGGCCTCGCCGCCTGGAACTTCCCAATACGCTTCGAAGCCGCGGAAGTGGTCGAGGCGAACCGTGTCAAAGAGCGAGAGTGAAGCGCGAAAGCGATCGATCCACCATTTGTATCCGGTCGCAGCCAGCACATCCCAACGATAAATAGGATTCCCCCAAAGCTGTCCAGTGGCGCTGAAGTAGTCAGGCGGCACGCCGGAGACAACGGTGGGGGAGCCGTTCGCATCGAGGTAGAAGAGATCGGGATGAGACCAGACATCGGCACTGTCATGCGCGACGTAGATGGGAATATCGCCCATGAAGCGGATGCTGCGCTCCTGACAATAAGCCTTAAGGCGATCCCACTGGCGGAAGAATTCGAATTGCCAGAATTTGAAGACCTGGATTTCGGGAGCGAGTTTATTCGACCAGTCGCGCAGAGCTTGCGGATCGCGGCGGCGAATGGCAGGTTCCCAGGCGGTAAAGATGACTCCATGGTGCGCGTTTTTGACGGCCATGAAGAGCGCGTAATCGTCGAGCCATGACGCTGCGTTCGCGCAAAAGCGCTCGAAGGAGGAATGATCGGAATGAGATGGATCCGAGAAGAAGGTCTGCGCGGCGCGGCGCAGGATGGACATCTTAAAGGGAATGACGGCGCCGTAGTCGACGGAAGCTTCGGGAAATACTGGAACGGTCGCGAGGTCGGAGGCTTGCAGCAGACCTTGCTCCGCGAGCCGCTCGAGGCTGATGAGGAGCGGATTGCCGGCGAAGGCGGAGAAACATTGGTAGGGCGAATCGCCGTATCCAGTGGGATTGAGCGGCAAGACTTGCCACAGTTTTTGTCCGGCGTCGGCCAGGAAGTCAGCGAACTCGAGCGCGGAAGGGCCGAAGTCGCCGATGCCGAAGCGCGCGGGCAGGGAAGTAAAGTGGAGCAGGATTCCGCTGCTGCGAGGGAATTTCACATGGTGAGAATACGTAGGTGAACGTGCTGTCCGCAAGTCGGTGGAGAGGGGCCGCATCCCAGGGCGACTAGCATGGCGAAATGAATCAATAGTCATTCTTCCAGCCCAACCCATGCCTCGCAAAATGCGCGGCGTCAGCGAGGTGTATATTCACACGCGCAGGGATTTAAAATTCAGCCGAGGGATTCGAATGACGAGACGTGGCTGCAATTTCTTGAATATCTATGTGTTTCCTGTTCTTGTGCTGGCCATATTGCTTCCCATGGTCTCGGGAGCTCAGACTTCGGGGCCGCTGTCTTCCCAGGCGGTGATGAGTAAGCTCAAATGGCGTTCGGTTGGGCCGTATATCGGTGGTCGCGTGGTGACCGTGACCGGCGTTTCCGGAACCCCCAACCTGTTTTATGCCGGGGCAGTCGGGGGCGGGGTTTGGAAGAGCACGGACGAGGGCATCGAGTGGAAGAATATCTCTGATGGCAAACTGCCGGGGCCGAGTTCGAGCATCGGCGCGGTAGCAGTGGCGCCATCCGATTCCAATACTATTTATGTCGGTACGGGAGAAGCAGACATTCGCAGCGACGTCATTCCCGGCGATGGCGTTTACAAATCGACCGACGCAGGTAAGAGTTGGCAGTATGCCGGCCTGCGCGACACGCACTCAATCAGCGCGATCGTGGTGGATCCGAAGGATGCCAATATTGTTTATGCCGCTTCCATGGGCCACGTCTTCAAGTCCGATCCCGATCGTGGTGTTTTCAAATCCACCGACGGCGGCAAATCATGGAACAAAATTCTCTTTGTCGATGAAAACACCGGGGCCATCTGCCTGGTGATGGATCCGAATCATGCGGAGGTGCTGTATGCCACGATGTGGCAGGCAGTCCGCATGCCGTGGGGTCTCATAAGCGGCGGCCCAGGCAGCGGTATTTACAAGAGCACCGACGGCGGCGCGAATTGGACCAACCTTACCCATAAACAGGGTCTGCCGCAGATGGTTCTCGGGCGTGTCGGATTATCCGTCGCCGCCAGCAACTCGAATATTGTGTATGCCATCATTCAGGCGAAGGAAGGCGGTGTCTTCCGTTCTGACGATGCGGGCGCCACGTGGAAGCGCGTCAACGACGAAATGAAGCTGCGACAGCGCGCCTTTTATTACATGACGATCTACGTGGACCCCAAGAATCCTGACCTTGTATATGCTCCGGAAGTAGACGCCCTGTGGGTTTCGCACGACGGTGGGAAAACATTCACCAAACTACGCACGCCGCACGGCGACAACCACGTGATATGGATCAATCCTAACGACACCAGGATTTTGCTTGAGGGCAACGACGGGGGCGCGACTGTATCGACGGACGGCGGCCATACCTGGAGCACCGAGCACAACCAGGCTACCGGGCAGTTCTATCACGTCAACATTGATGACCAGTTTCCGTTTCACATCTACGGCGCCCAGCAGGACGAAGGCTCCTTCGAAGGACCGAGCGCCAGCAGCGAGGGCGTAATTCCGCTAGCGGATTGGCACAGCGTCGCGTATGGGGAGAGCACGTATTCGGTGCCGCAGCCGGGAAATCCGAAGATTACTTACGGCAGCGGCTATTACAGCATTTTCCTGAAATACAACGAAGAAACCGAGCAGCTTCAAAGTGTGAGCCCTTGGCCTTTTTATCAAGAAGGTGCATCGTCCGGCGAATTGAAATATCGCTTCGGCTGGACCCATCCCATTCTGTTTTCTCCCGCCAATCCGAAAGAAATGCTCATCTCCGCGCAGTACGTGTTCAAGAGCGACGACTACGGTGCAACCTGGACGCGAATCTCGCCCGATCTGACGCGCAACCAGCCCAACACTGAAATACCTAGTGGCGGCCCGGTCGATCTCGATCAGTCGGGAGCTGAAATTTATCCTTTGATCTCTGCGCTTGCCGTTTCTCCCCTCGACAACAACCTCATTTGGGCCGGCTCGGATGATGGTCTCGCTCACGTCACCACGGACGGCGGAAAGAACTGGCAGACCATAACTCCGCCGGGTCTGCCGGAGTCGTGGATCAGTTGCATTGAGCCTTCTCACACTGACAAACAAACCGCCTATCTCACCGCGCGACGCTATATGTGGGATGATTTTCGACCGTATGTTTATCGGACCGTCGATCTCGGACAGCATTGGACGCCGGTCACCGCTGGCCTGCCCGAAGACGAATTTGTCTTCGACATTCGTCAGGATCCGAGCGATTCCAATCTGCTCTTCCTTGGCACGCGGAGCACGGTTTATGTCAGCCTTGACGCAGGCACGCATTGGCAGCCGCTTACGCTCAATCTTCCTGTCGCACAGGTGCGTGACCTCGCCATCGACACTCGCCAGGGTGAAGTAGTTGCGGCTACTCACGGGCGCTCCTTTTGGGTGCTGGACAATCTCACCTTTCTCGAGCAGTTGACCAAGAACCCCGCCGCCGACGCCGACTCTGCTTTCCTTTTCGCTCCTCAGCAAGCGTGGCTGACACATGATTACGGAAAGCCCGATCCCGAAGAAAGACGTCCCGCCGATGCCGGCGACAATCCTCCGTTCGGCGCCACTGTCTTCTTCCACATCCCGCAAAATTACGATGGCAAGACTCCGGTAACGCTTGAGTTCACGGACTCAGAAGGCAAAGTGATTCGCGAATTCGCGCTCCACCTCGCGAACGAAAAAGAGAGAAAAGAAAAGGAAAAAGAAGAGCGCAACGATCAAGAGAGCACAGAGCAGACAGGTAAGCATGGGGAAAATGTTGCCGCTGAAGCAGATCACAGCGGAGAGAGCACCGATCGGCAGATTCGCGAACAGGAAGCAAAGCTGAGCGCTATCGAGCCTGGGATGAATCGCTTCCAGTGGAATTTACGATATCCATATGCGACCGAGATCACCGGCTACCATGCGCCGATCGCGGCCGGAGGCCTGGAGGATTCCGTTGCGGGACCGGTCATTGTTCCCGGCACGTATTCCGTCAGCCTCGATTACGGCGGGCAAAAGTCGCAGCAGAATTTTGGGGTCGCTCTCGATCCGCGCCTGCATGCAACCCAGCAGGATCTGGCTGCGTGTTTAAGCCTGGATCTCGAGATCCACTCCGATCTCGATACTTTGGATAAAGACATCAACCGGGCACTGGAGGCGCGCGACCAACTACAAAAACTTAATCACACTCACGGTTCGGCGGAAGCGAAGAACGCCAGCGCGGTTGCCGCACTGAACCGGGACATCGACGACGTTGCGCAGATGGCCATGAAGTCGAGCGAAGGCAGTCTGCTCTATGAGACCAAGCTGCGAGATCATCTTGCGTACCTGGCGTCGGACATTGACTTGTCCTACGATCGGCCAACCGAATCACAGGAGGCTGTCTTCCGGCAACTCGATCAGCAGGCCAAGGAGAGCGAACGGAAGCTGGAGGCTGACACAAGCGAGGCTGACAGAGTGGTCGCCGGGACAGCGCGGCAGGTGAAATGAAACGAGTACGTTGCAGGAATGAATGGTGGAGGCGGCGGGAGTCGAACCCGCGTCCGAAAATGTTACTGGTCAGGAGACTACATGCTTATTCCAGTTCATGCCTTGGGCATTACCCCAAGACGTTCGCGCCGGCTGCTCAGAACGGACAAGAAACAGTCGTCGCTAGCCTGAGATCTTAGCCTCCCGCCCCAGACGTAGACGGGAAGAGCAGCCCTCTGTGTGACGCTCGCTCACCGCCCAAGGGCGAAGCGGTGGAGAGCGGCTGCCTAACTAATTAGGCTGCGTATGCCATCTGTTGATTGGCAATTATCATTTTGCACGCGATCACGGGTGTGTGCACCCCGGCATGCCTCCTGGCCGCAAGCATCTCCGTCGAATCCGGGACGCCCCCACTTCTTGTGGATTGCCAGCAAAGAACTAACAACATTTTACACCGATTTTCGATGTCAACCTCCCTTTTATGGGCGCGCGGGCGTTGGCTGAGTTCTGGGTCGAAATGGAGGGAAAAACCCTCTCCATGCGATCTGTGGGAATCAAAGATCTGGTGGCGGTCGCGGCGCTAGATCTTTAAGGAAATAAGGACTTGCCGATAAGATATTTATTAATCAATAGGTTATGCCGCATTTCTCGGCTTTTGCCTGCTACATCTTTGAGGAATGAGGAGTTAGTTGTAAAGTATTGATTCCGTTATAGGTATCGTAGTTTTGGCGCCCTCTTGAGGGAAGCAGGAGAAGGGATCGGACAACGTCACGGCGTGGTGCAGCCCGCGGAGTTCTGGCCGATTGGGATGGCGGCCGAGGTTGCATTTTTGGTGGGGTCGGTCACTGACGTCGCGATCAGGGTGACGGTGCCTCCGGTGGGCGCGGTCGCCGGGGAGGTGTAGGTGATGGGAACGGTGCTGGCGGAGGCGTTGGTGGGAGTGAAGGTTCCGCAGGGCGCGTTGCTACAGGAGGCGGTCCACTTTACGCCTTGATTCTTGGAGTCGTTGGTGACGGTGGCGGCGACTCCGCACGGCTCGTTGACGGTCATGGCGGTGGGCGGGGTGAAGCCTGGGGTAAAGGTCACTGTGATGGCCGGCGTCGGGACGCTGCTGGCGCCGCAGGCGGAGAGGAGCGCGAGGGCGGCGGTCGCGATTAACGCTGTAAGTTGGCGGAAAGGTTGACGCTTTGGTTCAGGCTGGCGATCAGGCTGGGCTTCAGGGCGATGATCGACGGGGACGGTGGCGGGCATGCGTTTGGATTAAGCTCGGCATTCGTCGAATTCGTGTTGAAAGTCTAGCATGGGCGGAGAGCGGTCACGAGGAAGCACGTATGGCAAGAGCTTGCGCATGGCTGCCGTCTGTTCAATATTGTTTATTTTCCCAAGTGCCGAGTTGCGCGGGGAAGTGTTGCTGTTGCAACATGATTTTCTACCAAGAACGTGAGTCTACTTCCAGATGCCGGTGATGACCGGCGCAATGCCGTCTCCTGATTGTTTGTGGATTGGGTCGAGCCCGAAATTATCCTCGATCGTTCGCAAGACACTGTAATGGTTGTAAGCAGCCGTGATCTCCTGTGGCTTGACCATAGCACCCAGAAATACGGTATAGATTCGTTCCGGTTTGTCATTTCCTTCCGACTCGTCAAACGTAACGATCACGAGCGTGCCTTTCATTTGTTCGTCTTGCGGAATCCAGGTTGCATCACTGAAATGAAGCCACGTGGTCAGAAACACGCGTAGCCAGTCCGAGGCCTTCTTTAGCCCTTCTTGGGGATTGGACGCCGGGTCATGGCCGTCGTCGTCGAGATTTGGACTGTAAAATATATATTCGGGTAACGGATGCGTTTGAGGATCCGCGATAAAGCTTCCGATGTCCGTCACAAAAGCATTGTCGAGCGCGTGAGTGTCCACGGCGACAACATTCTGAAAACTCTTATTCTGAACGCTCCGAAAACTCAGGAAAGGTACATGCTTGCGTACGTACCTTCGGTTGCGGTCGCCGAGGAATGGTTTCCCAGCGGTCGGTGACGCGGGGTAATCCTCAGCGTAGTTCTTCCATTTGAGCAGATCCGCAATGGTCTTGTGCTCGCTGTCGTCGTTGAACGTCCTCTGGTTGTCGCTAAAGAGCTGTGGTTTGTGTGTACCGAAATCACTGCCCGCTATCATCGCTAAGTAGTTAGGATACGAATAATGATAGAGGTTGCCGAAATTGGTGAAGATCGCACCCTTCCGGGCGAGGCTTTTCAAAAGATCGTTTCTAATAGCGGACTCATAGCTTTGATTTTCGAGTACCACGATGAGCACGTGGTCGAAATGCTTTGGCGGATGCGCTGCAGAGGCCCCGGCAGAGGAGTTCTGCGCAAAGCAGAGAATCGTGACAGCCCAAAAGCAGACTGCTATACGTGTAAAAGTGCCACCGAACGAGTACCACAGCGCCATGTCGCCTCCAAGTGCCTTGCGGTCTTGAGAACGGAGTGGTTGCCAGCGTACTGAGACATTAGAGTCTGGGAACTGGCGCGCAGTCAATCGGGCGGGGAGCGATCTGCGCGATCTCCAACATCGGAAGCAATTCCGCCATCCCATTGAACAACACGGGACCCTTCAAGCAACTAGAGTACTGCGCCGAAAATAATAGTCGTTATCTTTCGCCTCAAAACGTTGTGAATTCTGGTGTCGAGGGCAACACGCCTTCCTGCAATTGACGAAACCAGCGATCCCGTCAACTATCACTAAATTGCGGGCGATCTTGCAGTATAGATTTCTTCACGACTATTCGCGGTCAAAGCCGGTGTAGCGAGGGTGAGCATTATTGCTCAGACCTGTCGAATCCCTATTTGCTAACGTCAGTACGACCGGTACGCCGGTGCGCCCGCATTTCTTAGCGGAGTTGTGCGCCTCCGGACCCATGGCACGAATCCGGGGATGGGGCGCAGAGAAAATAGAAACGAGGATATCCATGAAAAAAGTGATGTTTGTGCTTGCGATGTTGAGTCTCGGCACGCTGTGCTGGGCAGGGTCGGCGCGCGAAGACGCCACCGAGCGACTAGAGAACTCCACCACCGTGTTACACGAAATTATGGGGATGCCTGACAAGGGAATCCCGGAAGAAGTGTTAGAGCACGCAAAGTGCATAGCCGTGATACCGCACATGGTCAAAGGGGGCTTTGTGTTCGGCGCTAAGGAAGGCAAGGGCGTAGCCACGTGCCGCACGGCGGATGGATGGAGCGCGCCAGCGTTCATCACGATTTCCGGCGGAAGCTGGGGACTACAGATCGGGGTGGAAGCGGTGGACGTGGTCATGATCATCCAAAATGACAAAGGGGTACAAAGGTTGCTCTCGAGTAACTTCCAAATTGGAGGAGACGCTTCCGCGGCAGCAGGTCCGGTTGGACGGCATGCCGAGGCCGGTACGGACTGGAAGATGGATACCGAGATCCTGACCTACTCCCGTGCCAAAGGTGCGTTCGCTGGACTCACGTTGGAAGGCGCATCGCTCCGGCAGGACAGTGATTCCCGGCACGCGATGTATGGCGACGTCACAACTCGGGCTTTGCTGTTGGGCGAAGTGCCAGTTCCAGCCGCGGCTCAGCCGTTCATTGCGGAAGTTCGTGGAGCAAAACGCCAGGCCGTAACCGAAGGGAACGACAAAAAATAGGGCTTCGGGACTCGATCTACAGTTGTCGGTCATTCAGCCAAACGGTTGTCGTGTCTGAGTGAGAGGACTCCCGCAGGGCAGGAGTCACGCGTTTCGGGCCGTCCCGATGGCCGCCACAATTGCCCTGCGCAGGTCTTTCAGGAGTCCATTTCCTGGCCGGGCAGGTGCTGCCGCTAGCGACGGCGATAGAAAAAAGTCGCTACTTGGTCGGCTTCTGCTCGACCACTCGAAAGTTAAGGATCCTCTCAGGATTGGTGGAGTAGGTAAGTATCCCGTGCATCCCTTCCACCACCAGGATGTCCTTGCGGGGAGTCCACACTTCGATCACTTCTCCGCGGTCCGTCTTGTACGTGATCGCGTAGTGGGGCTCGACGAAAGGTAACTGTAGAAGGTGAACGGTCACGACCGTTCCGGGTCCTGCGACCTGGACCGTGCTGGGCTGCCGGACGAACGACAACTTCAAAGTTTCCTTGCCCCAGGCCGGGGTGAGACAGGCAGTCAGAGCCATTATTTGAAGCAGTTTTCTCAGCATCTTCCTCCCCAGAGAGTGAAACCCTTTTTCAAAGCCGGGCTGAGGAGTCGTTACCCCTGGCAACAAATTGTCCGCGATTCTCTGCGCGCTCCACGGCCGTTGTCAAGGGGAAAAATAACCGGGACTTTTCTGCCGCGATACCCGCGCCCCGTACCGCCCAACCCCGATCAGGCCGGTGTCGAGCTGTACTTTCGTGTGCCTCCGATACAAATTGTTTACAAAGTTCTGACTGCCAATTGACATTTGCGGCGTAGGAGCGCGCTACCCTTTTGGGCCACGCAGATCCCGGCGAGTTCGAGGCCGGATTACAACACTTGTGCGAGATAAGGATGGCTACTTCGTGAAAACAAAAGCGATTCTTCTGGTGGCAGCCGTCTTCACGGTTGCTTTGTGCGCATTGCGACTCGGGACGCCGATGGCGGCGAAGGCGGATGGCGGGCTTGGTCCGGGCGTTGGTCCGGGAACTACGATCGTCCACAGCATGTTTGGCGGACAGATTTTTGGATTTGATATCGACCAGAACGGGACCGAAGGCGTGCTGAGCGAAGCGCAGACGCTCAATGCTCAGGGAAAGATTCTGGCGGCGGTGGAGACATTCGATCAGGCCACCGGAGCAATTCTGAGTGTGGTGAAAAAGCTCGAATCCCACGACGACTTTCTGACGCTGGGGATTGTGGGAAGCAGCGTGGGTCTGGTGGGACATGAGCATGAAAAAAGTGGGCAGATCTACGTTACGAAGCGGATTTATGAGGAGCTGAACCCGGTGAGCAGCAATAGGTTCACGGGCACGTGGAAGTCGGGCCTCGGGACCGAGGACATCATCATGGGCGTGAGCCGGAACCAGGGGGCGGGTGGGACGTTCACGAATGCGATCTTGTATTTCGAGAACAGCGGGAACTTTAACACGCTGGTGTTTGGGACGAATTTCAACACGAAGAAGTCGGGGCCGCAGGTAACGTTGACCGATCCGACGTTTTTTTTCAGCAACGAGCCGGTGGTTGGCTACGACTACATGACCAACCAGGCGGTGGTGGCGTCGTCTTCAGGCGAGGTGGGAGGGCCGGCGCCGCAGATTGCGCTGGTGGATCTGACGGCGGGAACGGTGATGCAGTTTACCGGAATTCTGGGGCCGCCGCCGTATCACCAGGGAACGATCAATGGCATGGCGGTAGATTCCGAGGACGGAATCGCGGTTACGACTACCGAACTCGATGCGCGAGTGGAGTTTTATAACCTGAAGAAGCAGACCGGGTTTGCCGTGACGCTGCCGGGAGACGTGGGCCAGCTCCAGAGCGGGACGGATGTGGAATACGATCCGGTGAACAAGCTGTTTTTCATCGCGCAGTCGGTTTCGTCGACGGGGCCGGGCAGCAGCATTCAGGTGTATGACACGAAGGGAAACCTGGTGGAGTCGCTGAACGGGTTCAATTTTTCGAACGAGTTTAATGTAATCGCTACGCATATTGCGCTGAATCCTTCGAACCGGAGCGGGTATGTGGATGGGCCGGATTCTGGAGTTACGGAGATTCAGTCGTTCACGTACTAGGAGGGAAAGTCGGAGTTGCTCCTTTCGGGATGGTGTCACGGACGGCTCTCGAGACGGGGCAGGCCCCGTCTCTACGTAAGTGTAGGATGGCGCCCGCCTGCTCTCTCTCCCCTCCTCTTTCTTACTCGTCTCGCACTTGTCTCCAAATTGTAAAATCCGTGTCACTTTCTACCCCAAAGTGTGTCAATAACCTCAAATCAGGCTAGAGTTTAGCGGTATCATACATGCCTGTTTCGGGCGTGCCAGGAGTCAGCGATGCTGAAGAGTGCGGGACAAGGGGCAACGATGGAGCTACCGCCGGCTGGTGGAGAGAGAATATTGGTGATTGAGGACGACCGAGCGGTGCAGAAGGCGCTGCTGCGGTTATTTGAGGCGGAAGGGTTCGCGGTCGAGATCGCGGGAAACGGGACGGAGGGGCTGGAGAAGTTTCGGGCTACGCTGCCGGCGGTGCTGGTGCTGGATCTGAGTCTGCCGGGAACGCCGGGGCAGGACATTTGCCGGGAGATCAGCCAGGCGGCTCCGTCGCTGCCGATCATCATTTTGAGTGCGCGCACGGAAGTGATGGACAAGGTGCTGCTGCTGGAACTGGGCGCGCACGACTACGTGACCAAGCCATTCAGTCCGCGGGAGCTTTTGGCGCGGGTGCGGACGGCGATGCGGCGGCGGGCGGTACCGGCTCCGGTGGCGGAGACGTTCAGCTTTGCGGACGTGAAGGTGGACTTCACGAAGATGGAGCTGCGGCGCGACGGCGAACTGGTGCCGATGACCTCGCAGGAGTTCAAGGTGCTGAAGTTCATGATCCAGAATGCGGAGCGTGTGCTGACGCGGGAGGAATTGCTGAATCAGGTTTGGGGATACAGGAATTATCCGAGCACGCGGACGGTGGATAATCACATTTTGCGGCTACGGCAAAAGCTGGAGAAGGACAGCGCGAATCCACTGCATTTTCGGACCGTGCATAGCGCGGGTATAAGTTTGTGCCGTGAGAATCGGGTGATCGGTCGTCGAGTCGCGAGTCAGTCGGTCGTTTGCTCGCCAGTTTATGATACACGGAAAAGGACATTTCGGAACACAAAGGATTCGCAATCTGACAAAGGAATTTCGGAACACAAATGTTGGCTCTGACGACTCGACGACTGACGACTCGATCGACGACTCGCCCGATGTTTTGGCGGTTTCTTTCATGAATGGTATTCGGCTCCGGACTAAATTTCTGCTTTCCATGGTGGCGGTCTCGGCGACCTTGACGATCGCCACGCTGCTGGTCGTGCAGTACACGGTGCGACAGCAGGTGCGGGTGGGCATTCAGCGCGACCTGCAAAATTCTGTTTCCGCATTTCATAACTTCCAGAGCCAAAGAGAAGAGACGCTAGAGCGCTCGGCTGCGCTGCTGGCCGACCTGCCCAACGTGCGGGCGATGATGACCACGCGCGACGCGGCCACCATTCAGGATGCGTCGCGGGAATTGTGGCGGCTGGGCGGGAGCGACTTGTTGCTGCTGGCGGATGCTTCGGGAAAAGTGATGGCGCTCCAGGCTACTTCACAGGAAATTACGCCGCGGGAGGGGCAGGAATTCTTCTCGCAGGTGGTTACGCAGGAGGAGACGCGGCACTGGTGGTGCGTGGAAGGACATCTGTACGAAGTTTTTTTGCAGGACATTTATTTTGGTCCGAAGAGTGAGCACCAGGTGCTGGGGTATCTCGTGCTGGGCCATGAGATCGACGACCGGTTTGCGCGCGAGTTGAGCCGGATTTCGGCGAGCGAAGTGGCGTTCCGGTATGGCGACGCGATTGTGCGGAGCACGCTGAAACCGGCGCAGGAAGCGGAGTTGCTGCACATCGCGCCGCGACGCGGGGCGGCGGGGGGGCACGAGCCCGGACCAGATCCGGCTGGGCGAGGAGCGATTTCTGGCGACGTCGGTGGACTTGCCGGGGGCGATCGGAGCGCCGGGTTCGCCGGCGCTGAATCTTTGGGTGCTGAAGTCGTTCGACCAGGCAACCGCCTTCTTGAGCAACTTGAACGAGTTGTTGCTGGCGCTGGGGCTGGCGGCGGTGCTGGCTGGGAGTCTGCTGGTGTTTCTGATCTCGCGCACGTTTACGCGGCCGCTGGAGAATCTGGTGGAGGGCGTGCGCGCTCTGGAGCACGGAAATTTTGCGTTTCCGCTGGAGGCGCGCGGCGGCGATGAAGTCGCCGAGGTTACCGGGACGTTCGACCGGATGCGCACGAACTTGCAGAAGACGCAGCGCGAGTTGCTGGATGCGGAGCGACTGGCGACGATTGGGCGGATGGCGAGTTCGATTTCGCACGATCTACGGCATTCGCTGGCGGCGGTGGTGGCGAATGCGGAGTTTCTGTGCGAGAGCAAGCTGACGCCAGCGCAGCGCGAGGATCTCTATGCGGAGATCCGAGTCGCGGTCAATCAGATGACGGATTTGATCGAGTCGCTGCTGGAGTTTTCGCGGACGCGGGAATCGCTGCGGCCTTCCTATGGCGATGTGCGGTCGGCGGTGGATCGGGCGGTGCAGACGGTGAAGACGCATCCGGAATTTCAGCGCGTGCGGGTTCGGATTACAACCGAGGGGCTGACAGAAGGATGGTTCGACTTCAAGAAGCTGGAGCGGGCGCTGCTGAATCTGTTGCTGAACGCCTGCGAGGCGGTGCCCGCGGACACGGGAAGGATTGACGTTGGACTGCGGCGCGCGGGGGAGAAGCTGGAGATTCGCATCGAGGATAATGGTCCGGGAGTGGCCGACGCGGTGCGGGAAAAGTTGTTTGCTCCGTTTGTCAGCTACGGAAAAGAAAACGGGACGGGCATGGGCCTGACCGTGGTGCAGAAGATTGTGCAAGACCATGGCGGCGAGGTGACGATGGAGCGGACCTCGACGGCTGGAACGACCTTCCGGATCGGTCTGCCGATGACTCCTGCGCCTGAAGATGCGCTGGCCAGGCATGAGACGTAGAGTTCATATTTTCTGTTGGAAATCCTTAGCAAGCGAAGAGACTTTCGTGCCCGTAGGAGGGTATATGAGCAAAGAGCGCGAGTTCGCGTTTTTGCGCCGGTGGATCGGATTGCACAGAGGCCGAATCGCACTGGTGTGGATCGTACCGATCTTGTGGGCGGCGTGGAGTGCGCAGGCGGTGGCGCAAAGCAATGGCGCTTTGTCCTCGTCTTTGTCTTCGTCGCATCGTCCTTACCCGCTTCAGCGGCGGATTCGTTGAGCCATGCACTGCGCGAATTGAGCGACCAGGTGCGCGAGCTGCGGACGTCGGTGGCCGAGCTGCGGGCGGATTCGGAGCGGTCGCATGCGGAGACCAGGGAACTGCGGCGAGAACTGGACGAGCTGCGGGCGGCGTCGAAAACGACGAAGCCTGAACTGCTGGAAGCGGTGGTACGAACGGCCTCGAGTTCGCTGAGCGCTTCGCCGTCGGTCGGGGCGCAAGATCAAAATTCGCAAGAGCCAGACTTCACAAGATCAAAGCACGGGAGATCAAAGCACGCGAGATCGAAGCTTGCAGTCGAATGGACAGGAAGGTCAGAAGAAATCTGACCGTGCGGCTACGCTGGATGAGGAATATGACCTGCTTGCGGGCAAGGTGGACGATCAATTTCAGACCAAGGTAGAGAGCGCATCGAAGTACCGGATGAAAATTTCGGGGATTGTGCTGATGAATTTGTTCAGCAATCAGGGAGTGGTGGACAACATCGATTTGCCGGAGCTGGCCTATAGGCGGCAGCCGGGCGATTCAGGCGGAAGTTTTGGAGCTACGTTGCGGCAGTCGGAGGTCGGGTTTGAAGTGTTCGGGCCGCACGTGGCGGGAGCGCGGACACGGGCGGATTTACAGCTCGATCTGGCAGGCGGATTTCCTGTCGAGCCGAACGGGATCAACTCCGGGCTGATGCGTCTCCGCACAGCCACCATGCGGATGGACTGGGAGAATACGTCGGTGGTGGCGGGACAGGACGCGATTTTCTTCTCGCCGAATTCTCCGACGTCATTTGCGTCGCTGGCGGAGCCGGCGCTTTCGTACGCCGGCAACTTGTGGGGTTGGGTGCCGCAGATCCGGGTGGAACACAGATTTTCCGTGGGAGAGTCGTCGAGCGTGTTGCTGCAAGGTGGAATTCTCGATCCGGTCAGCGGAGAAGTTCCGGGCTCCGGCTCGTATCGGCAGGACGGACCTGGGGAAGCGTCGCGGCAGCCGGCGTTATGGGACGCGGATCGCGTGGACGCGGGACATTTCCGGACAGCCATTGCGGCTGGGCGTAGGCGCCTACTACAGCCGTCAGGATTACGGGTACGACAGAAACGTCGATGCGTGGGCGGTGATGAGCGATCTGGAAGTGCCGCTCGGATCGAAGTTTGCCGTGAGCGGGAAATTCTATCGTGGACGCGCGCTGGGCGGCCTGTATGGTGGCCTGGGACAGAGCGTCTTATTCAGCAGTAACGATCCGAATGAGTCCTACACGAAACTGATTGGGCTGAACACGGTCGGGGGATGGACCCAGTTCAAATATCGGCCAACGACGAAGCTGGAGTTCAATGCGGCGTTCGGGCTCGATAATCCTTATGCCCGGGACCTGGAACACTTCCCGTATCCGTTTTCCTATGGAGAGTTGGTGTTGGCGCGGAATCATTCGGGATTCGCGAACTTCATTTATCGTCCGCGATCGGATTTGCTGTTTTCGGCGGAGTACCGGCGAATCGCGACCGATTCAATTACCAGTCCCAACTGGAACGCGGGACATTTGAATTTGATGATGGGAGTATTGTTTTAGAACAGCTCGAGTCGCGAGTTACGAGCCGCGAGCTTGAGCAGTGGGTTCTCGAGGCTCGATGAAATTCAGAACTAAGCGATGACGCTCGGAAGCAAACTGGCACTGGCACTGATGTTGTCGGCGTGCGCGGCGGGAGTGTGCGCCGAGACCAGCACTGTGCACGGGCGCGTGGAGGCGGTTCAAGTCGCGAAGGCGGGTGAGAATAAATCCGGCAAAGCCAAGATGAGCGAGAAAAAATCCCGGAGTGCGGAGATACCCGCGACCGTGGTGTGGCTGACGCCGGCGCCGGGAAGCGGGATCGAGCTTGAACCTCCCAAGCCCAACCAGGGCGGCAACCCGCGGCTGGTACAGAAGAACAAGAGTTTTGAGCCGCACGTTCTGGTCGTTCCGGCCGGGTCGCTGGTGGAGTTCCCCAATCGCGATCCGTTCTTTCACAATGTGTTTTCTCTGTTCGAAGGGAAGCGATTTGATTTGGGCTTGTACGAGGCGGGGACTACGCGCACGGTGCGCTTTGACCGGCCGGGGATCAGTTACATTTTCTGCAACATTCACCCGGAGATGAGCGCCGTAATCATTACGGTGTCGACGCCGCTCTACGCGATTGCGAAAGAGGACGGTCAGGTGGCCATTGCGGGTGTTCCCCATGGGCGGTACATGCTGCACATCTGGAGCGAGGGCATGGGCCCGGAAAATGAAAAGCCGTTGACCCGCGAGGTCACGATTGGAGAAGGGGCGACATCCCTTGGGGTGATTCGGGTTCCGGAGGTAAATGGGCAGCATATCGCGCACAAGAATATGTACGGGCGCGATTATGACGAGCCCACGCCGGACAGTTCGGTTTATCAGCATCAGCGATGAGTGGGGTCGGCGGTCGTTGGTCGTCCGTTGTCCGGGGAGCCGAGTCGCTGAGATTTACGTTTCCCTTGCGACCGAATAGCGGCTAACTGCTGAACCCGCCGACTGCCGACCGCCGACTGACGACTTTCCTGCCCATTCCCTTTCGTTCCCCGACCTGCGAAAATCCCTCTATGAAAATTGAAAAGATGCTGAAGAAGTATCGCGTGGAAAACGGCAAGCATTTTCGACTGAAGGATTTCGATCCCGCCGATACGCATGGGCTCGACTCGGAGGCCAAGGATGAGGCGAAGAAACTCCTCGCCGATGGCGTTGAGAAATTAAGCGAACTCCAGGATATTTTGGCGGCGCAGGACCGGTGGGGCATGCTGGTGATTTTGCAGGCAATGGACGCGGCCGGGAAAGATGGCACGATCAAGCATGTGATGTCGGGCGTGAATCCGCAGGGTGTGGACGTAACGTCTTTCAAAGTGCCGACGCCGGAAGAGCAGAGTCACGGATATTTGTGGCGGGCCAGCCAGCACGCGCCGGCGCGGGGACGGATCGGAATCTTTAACCGGTCTTATTACGAAGAGCTTCTGGTAGTGCGAGTGCATCCCGAGGTGCTCGCCCATGAAAAGCTGCCGAAGAAGCTCGTGACGAAAGACATCTGGCAAGAGCGCTATAAGGACATCAATAACTTTGAGCGCTATGTGACGAACAATGGAATCGTGGTGGTGAAGTTCTTTTTGCATATCTCAAAGAAAGAGCAGAAGCGGCGGTTCCTGGAGCGGCTTGATACTCCGGAAAAGAATTGGAAGTTTTCGGCTGCGGATATTAAGGAGCGGGCGTTCTGGGACGATTATCAGCGGGCCTTCGAAGAGGCGATCCAAAACACCGCTCGCGAGCACGCGCCCTGGTATGTCGTTCCGGCGGATAACAAATGGTTTACGCGGCTGTTGGTGGCGCAGGTCCTGGTGGATGAGTTGAAGGCTCTGAAGCTTGAATATCCCAAGGTGACCGGGGAGAGGAAGAAGGAGCTGGCCGAGGCGCGGCGGCTGCTGGAGAAGGAGTGAGGTTCTAAAGCGAACACGACCCAGCCGTCAAAGATCGTTTACTTCAGCACGACCGGCAGCGGCTGGTCGTACGGTTGTATGGTGACGGTGAGCGATTTGCGCTGATTGAACGCTTCTTTCGTTACCGGAAAGCTGAACATGATCGTTCCTCTCTGTGTGGCTCCGGGTAGGAGTTCCATCTCGGGCGAGAGGGGCGGCTCGGAACTCTCTTTCAACACTGGAAAAGCCTGGAAGTAGCGGTCGAGGTCGACGGCGGAGGCGGCTTCGTCTTCGTAGGTGTGCCCGTCGGCGGCGGTGAGCTGCGCTTTGAGGGTGTGAATCCAGAGTGAAATGTTGGCGGTGTTGTGGAGGGTCAGGGTGACGGCGACGAGAATCGTATTCTGGCCGGGAACTTCGGCGGCCGAGACCAAATCAATGGAACCGGCGCCCTGCGGCTTGGCGCGCTGCTGAAACGCGATGAAAGCCACCACGATGGCGACGGCCGCGATGCAAATCAGCACAATGCCCGCGGGCGGGAGATTGCGCTTGGCGGTGCCGAATTCCTCGCCAATGTGGAAGTCGATGGGCGGGACGGCGGGCGCCTGAGGAGTTGGCGTGGAGATGGGCGTCGCCGCGGGATTCGGTGTGGATTGAGTGGGCGTGGAAGCGTCGGGGGCCTGGTCGGACATTGGTTGATTGTAGAAGTTCGACCACGAATTGGCGAAGCGGTAACCGCGCCTGTCCCAGCCCAAACAATCACACGGAACGCGATGGTGTGGGGCAGCCTCTTTCCCTACGTTTGAAGCTGCGAAAAGCATACCTCGAACGCCGCCGAAGGCGCGACGTTTGGATTGGGGCACTCGGAGCCATGAGGATAGGGCGATGACAGAGCCATAGAATCCCGTCCGGATTGGCTTTGAGGGCAATGACTTTGGTTACCTTGTCGTGGGGTGACGGCTGCTGTCAGGATGCAGGAGAGTTCCCATTGGGAGGAAACCTGCGGTGAAATGCAAACATATTCTTGCGGCGCTGGGATGCGCCCTTCTGGCCCTCGGCACGGTGGGCTGCGGTGCGTTTAAGGGAGATACCAACCATCTCCAGACGATTACCCTCGATGTAGCGCTGATCAATGGCGCACCTCCAAGCGGTCAGAGCGGGTTCGTCACCTTGGTGGGTAATGGTGGAACGATTCAGCTCCAGCCTATGGGGAACTACGGTGGTGGCGTGGCCAAGGACCTGACGAAGATAGCCACTTATACCGTGATTGTTGACCCCTTCCACGATGTAGACGCATTCGGCGACAACCCTGCTTGCCCCTTGCTTCGGTCCGTGCCCCCAACCCTTTGATGGCATACATGGGACCGTCCAATGGGATGCAACTGGTTTAGTCACGGCCGTGGAACCGGCCACGTGCACGTTTGTGGACACAGCACCATTGGACCCAATCACTGGGAAGCCGACAGCTCCGGCTTGGTCCTATGTTGGTGATTACGAAGTGACAGCCTCCTTAGACGGGATAACGTCGCAGCCTGTTTATATTCCGGTTGCGTCGTCGACCGGTAACCCATTCTATGGCGGTCAGGAAAACAACCCGAATGGATACTGCGACTCCGGAACCTACTGATCGCTCCAACCAAGGAATTATTCCTCGGGGATGGTCGTAATCGGCCATCCCCGTTTTGATTTTTTAGCTTTCAGTTTCCTCTCTTGCCGCCCTCGCCGTTTGGTGCCTCTGCCTCTCACCCCGTATAATCCTAAGGTTTTGCAGCAATCCTAAAAATTGACATGGCTTTAACAACCGGAATGGAAGCGGAGCGATGATGAAGGTGCGCACCGGGATCGAGTTTTCGGGGCAATCCGACATCGGCTGCCTGCGAAAGAACAATGAAGATTCATTTGGCTATTGGGAGCCGGAGGATGACACTGAATTCCAGCGCAAGGGCCGGCTCGCGATCGTAGCGGATGGCATGGGGGGCTACGAGGGTGGGCAGGAAGCGAGCCACATGGCCGTAGAAGCCCTGTTGAAGGTGTATCGCGAGTATGGGGGCAACGATCCGCAGCAGGCGCTGATCGAGGGACTACAGGCCGCGCACGAGGACATTCGCGAATATGGGTCGGCGCATCCGGCGCTGCGAGGCATGGGGACGACCTGCACGGCGGCGGCGATCGTCAATGATGCGCTCTATTACGTACATGTGGGAGACACGCGGCTCTATCTGATTCGTGATGGGGGCATTATCCAGGTGACGCGCGACCACTCTTATGTGGGGCGGCTGGTGGAAGCGGGCATGATCAGCCGGGAAGAGGCGGAGTCGCATCCGCAGCGGAATATTCTGACTGCGGCGGTTGGGACGAACCCGGAGCTGTTCATGGACTCGCCCGGGCGGCCGGAACCCTTGCGGCCCAAGGACATGCTACTGATTTGCAGCGACGGATTGTGGGGAGTGGTGCATGACGCGGAACTGCTGGCGGCCGTCGAAAAGAATAATCCCGAAGGCGCGGGCCGCGAACTGATTGAACTGGCGCGGGAGCGCGGCGGGCCGGACAATATTACAGTCAGCATTCTACGGCTGGAGTAACCCGAAGTCAGAAGTTAGAGTCAGATTCCGGAGGCTAAAGCCTAAACCGCCGGCTGTCGTCTACGATGTGCCCTCGTCGTTTCTGACATTTGGTCATCCCAAAACTGCAACCTTCTGCACTGGAAGTTGAGTTTCCCGAATTTCATCTGCCCATAACTCCATGAAACTAAAGGTTGATCGCGGTTTGCGCCGCTTCTGGCATTGGCAGATTGCTTGCTAGTGTGTCTATAATGTCGATGTAATAAATAGAGTTTATGGGAAGAGAAGGAATATGAAGATTTCGCAAAAAGGGCTGTACGCGCTCCAGGCTTTAATGATGCTGGCGCGGCACTCGCAGCAGGGAGCGATCCGGATTCGCGATATCGCCTATGAAGAAAATCTGCCGGAAAAATTTCTGGAACTGATTCTTCTGGAAATGAAGAACGCGCGCATCGTGGAGAGCGTGCGCGGCGCCAAGGGTGGGTATCAGTTGCGTCGGCCACCGTCGGAGATCCGCTTGAGCGAAATCATCCGATTGATCGATGGTCCGCTGGCTCCTTTTGGCGACGCCGAACATTTGCGTGAATTGATTGACCGCGACGATAACCGGCGTGCGCTCTACGAGGTGTTTTTGGACGTTCGCGATGCGGCCGCCAAAATTCTGGAGGGCACGACGCTGGCGGATCTGATACCGGGCGATTCGCAAGGCGCAAAGGCAAAGACGAAGAATGGCAGGAAGAAAAAGGTTGATCTGAGTGTGTTGCCGATCGCGTCGACGGGAGGACAAGCGGGACATGACTAAATTGCGCTGGGTTGCAGGAATTGTTTGCGCTTTGGTTTTCGCGGTTGGAAGTCTTGCCTGGGGCGAAACCGTAATTCGCGTGGGCGCATTTCCGAATGTGACGCATCCGCAGGCGATGGTGGGTAAGAGCAATGGATGGTTTGAAAAGGCCATGGGGCCGGGAGTCAAGATCGAGTGGAAGGGCTTTAATGCGGGGCCCTCGGCGATTGAAGCGCTTTTTGCCGGCGCCATCGATATGACCTACATCGGGCCGAATCCGACGATCGCCGGATATGTGCGATCGAACGGCGAGGCACTGCGCGTGGTCGCGGGTGCAACCAGTGGTGGAGCGTCGCTGGTGGTGCGCAAGGATTCGGGGATTCAGAAGCCGGCAGATTTTCACGGAAAGAAAGTGGCCACGCCGCAGCTGGGCAACACGCAGGACGTGGCGCTGCGCGCGTGGCTGCTCGCGCACGGGATGAAAACCACCGATAAGGGCGGAGACGTGCAGGTGATTCCGCTGGCGAATCCGGATCAGTTGACCCTGTTTTTGAAAAAGGATTTGGACGCGGCCTGGGCACCCGAGCCCTGGGCGACGCGCTTGATTCAGTTGGGCAACGGCCGGTTGTTTCTTGACGAGCGTACGCTCTGGCCGGGAGGAAAGTTTGTCCTTACGCACCTGATCGTGCGCACGCAGTTTCTCAAAGAACATCCGGATCTGGTGAAGAACTGGATTCGCGCTCACGTGGAATTGACGGAATGGATCAACGGGCACGTGCCGGAAGCGAAGAAACTTACTCAACCAGGAGATTGCGAAGGAGACCGGGAAAGCGCTGCCGGAGTCGGTGCTGGACGAGGCCTTCGGCCGCATGACGGCGACCTACGATCCACTGCGCAGTTCGTTGATGACGTCGGCTAAGTCGGCTTTTGACGCAGGTTTCCTGGGGCGGCAGATGCCGGATCTATCGAGTTTGTATGACTTGTCGTTGCTGAATCAGGTGCTCGCAGAAAAAGGAAAGAAGGCCATTCAATGAGCGCGAGTCCACAGAATGCCTATCCGTCCGCCGTTCCACCGCCGCCTCGCCGGTTTGGCGTGCGAGCCAGTGTTTTTCAGGGAAAACCGGTCGCTTCGGTTGGCGAGTTCCCGGCGGTCGATGTCGGCGTCAATATAGAGGTCCCGAAGGTCGCGCTCGATGCGATTTCGCTCAGCTACAGGACGAACAAGGGCGAGCGGTTGGTGGCGCTCGACAAGATCAGCCTGGAAGTAAAGCAGGGCGAGTTCTTGTGCGTGGTCGGACCGTCGGGCTGCGGAAAATCGACACTTCTGCATTCGATCGCCGGGCTGAACCGGCAGACCTCCGGCAATGTGCTCATGGACGGGAAGCCCGTGACCGGGCCGGGAACGGACCGCATTTTGATTTTTCAGGAACTCGGATTGTTTCCCTGGCTGACGGTAGGCGGACAACGTTGAGTTCGGCATGAAGATGAAGAACGTGCCGAAGGCCGAACGCGAGGAAAAAGTTCAGCACTTCCTGCGGCTGGTGCACCTTTCAAAGTTTCGCAACAGCTACATTCATCAGCTCTCGGGCGGCATGCGGCAGCGGGTGGCGCTGGCGCGCGCGCTGGCGACCGAACCGGACGTGCTGCTGATGGATGAGCCATTCGCCGCGCTGGACGCGCAGACGCGCGATCTGCTGCACGATGAGCTGGAGCGCATCTGGGCCGAGACGGGCTCGACCATTATTTTTGTGACGCACAATGTGCGCGAGGCGGCGCGCCTGGCAGACCGCGTCGTACTGCTGACGTTTCGTCCCGGCCGGGTGAAGCAGGAGTTCCGCGTCAATCTGCCGCGGCCGCGGCACATGGAGCATCCGGACGTATCGCGCATGGCCCGCGACCGTTCTCGATTGCCTGCGGGAAGAAATCAACAAGAGCCTGGAGGTCGAGTACGCCGATGAAAAAGCTCGCTAAGCAAGCTCATCTTTTACAGCGCGCTGATCGGGCTCTGGGCGCTGCTGGCGAAGCTGCGCATCTGGCCGCCGTATCTGTTTCCGCCGCCCTGGGGAGTGGCGCATGCTCTGTGCGACGGCTTTGCGGACCACAGCTTCTGGATCGGCATTGCCGTGACCATGAAGCGCATGCTGATTGGCTACACGCTTGTCGGTCGTGCTCGGCATGATTCTGGGGCTGGGCGTTTCGAGCAGCAAATTTCTGGAAGACACGGTGGGCGGATTGCTGGTAAGCCTGCAGTCGCTTGCCCAGCATCTGCTGGATTCCGCTGGCCGTGCTGTGGTTCGGCCTGACGGAGAAAGCGATTCTGTTTGTGGTGCTGATGGGCTCGCTGCTGTCGGTAACGATCGCGATGGAAGACGGCCGCAAGCAGATGCCGAAGATCTATGGCATGGCCGGGCGCAATCTGGGCGCAAGCGGATTCCGCCTGTTCTGGTCGGTGCTGCTGCCCGCGAGTCTGCCCTTCATCGTGAACGGCATGAAGCAGGGCTGGGCGTTCGCATGGCGCTCCCTGATTCAGGCGGAGATGATTTTTCTGAGCCTCGGCCTCGGGCAATTGCTGATGATGGGCCGCGACCTGAGCGACATGAGCCAGGTGCTGGCGGTAATGATTCTGATCATCGTGCTTGGTTATCTTGTCAACGGATTGATCTTCCGGAATATGGAGCGGCGTCTGCAACAGAAGTACGGGCTGGCGGCGTAGGAGCGGCTACCAGCAACGAACCTCGAGCCAACAAAATCGAGCCGCGGTCTGCGGCGTCTTAATCGCCAACGCACTATCCTGGGATCACCTCACGGGCGCGGCGTGCGCCTGAGACGGGGCCTATCCCCAGGTTGCAATGACGGTGCACCTCGCGAAGTAAAGGTTCATCTTCTGCAGTGCGGCCCCCGAATGACAAACAGACACAACAGGATCGCTGAGGCGATCTTTAGGCAAAATCCGGGCATGGCTGCTAAAATTATTGAACCTAAACCCACCACGAAATGGGGCTATAGCTCAGCTGGGAGAGCGCATCGTTCGCAACGATGAGGTCGTCGGTTCGATCCCGACTAGCTCCACCATTACCTTCAACAACTTGCCGTGTTTTCCGCCGTGCGTCATAGGGTCGAAAATCAGTTGATTTGGAACGTTTTGGAACGTGAATTGGAACGTAGCTCCATTTGCGCGCCTTTTTCCTCGGCGCTCGCCGAGAAATCGAGGGCCATGGCAGCGGTCTCGAGTTCCGCTGGCACGGTCCCGCCGCTCGCAAACGCCGTGAGCTGTTGCAAGGCTCGGCGCTGTGCGGTCGGCACGATTTGCGCGTAAATGTCCATGGTGGTCGAGATGCGGGAGTGCCGCATCTGGCCCTGCACCGATTTCGGGTCGGCTCCCGCCTGCACCAGCCAGGTCGCATGCGAAGTTCTAAGACACCGCCAGTTGACGAACGGTAAGCCGAGTTTCCGGGCCGCCGGCTGCAGGTGTCGCTTGAGAATATTTTGGTCATTCATTGGGCGCCCGGTTTGCACGCTCTGGAATACCAGATCGTCGGGCCCGCCGGATTTGACCAGCTTATGTTTGCGGACCGCGCGCCCCGCGCGGACCGCCACGGTGAGATGCGTGAGGCGTAGCAGGCGCGCAATCACTTCCGGTTCGACGCCGATGGTCGCGGCGCTGGACTCGGTTTTTGGATCCGACCAGTCACCGCGGCAATAGCGTTCTTCGATGGTGATGGAGTCGGCGTGAATGCACCGCCACTTGAGGCCGATCAGTTCGCTGACCCTGAGGCCGGTCCACACGGCAACGAAGATCATCGTCGCGTAGGGCTCGGCTACCGCTTCCACCAATTTGGCGAACTGCTCGGGCGTGATGGTCGGCTTCGGCCGCCGCGGGCGTTTGTCCTTTGGCAGGAGCAGCCCTTCCATCGGGTTTTTGTTGAGGTACTCGACATGGACTGCCGAGCGAAGAATCGAAGACAGCGCGTCTCTGATCTTCGAGATTGTGGGATACGACACCTTGACCGCCATGCCTGAGAAATAGTTTTCCAGCGTTGCGCGCGTGAGGTCCTTCAAACACTCGCGGCCGAATCTCGGTTCCAGGTACTTCGAGATCATGCCGCTATAGGAACTCTGCGTGGTGCTCGAAAGCCGTGACAGGTAAGTCGGGTTGTAAGTCTCGTTCACAAAATCACCGAAGGCCATCGCCGGACCGATGAGTCCCAGGCCCTGATTCATTGGGCGTAGTCTCTCGTCGGCGATTTTTTGCACTTCGCGGACCGCCATGTCCGCCTTGGCTAATTTGACTCGTTGACGTTTGCGGCTGCCCGTTGTGTTCGTATCTCGTATCAGCAGCCACCAGAAATTTCCTTCCTTGAACGGTGTCGGACTTTGGTACCGCCGTCTCGCCATCGCTTCAAACCCCCGATGGCTTGTCGGGCGAATTGCCTCGGATCGAATCGTACTCCGAGTAATTCCGATCTCAAAAGCCGAAATTTGAAGGGGGTGTGACACTGTTGGCTCAGGCGATTTGGTTCTTGCCCTCCTGGCGGCCGTCGATTCGTGCTCTCATCTCGTTTTCAACGCGTCTGTATTCGGCCCGTTCCGCGGGCTTGCGCCACTGGATTCCCAATCTTTTGGACGCATTTGGGAAAAGTCCCCATGAACCGCAATCCCGGCTACGCTCTGGACCTTGCTGTGCGGTGGTGATGATCTCCCAGTGTGCAGCTCTCCAACATCCGCGATACAGCACGGCGAATCGCGTTCACGCTACCGGTCTCAGGCTTGGTCGAGATCGCGCGCGAACCAGCGATGTTCAAACAATTTGATTCATTCTTTTCTCCGTGTCCAACAACTTCTCGTCCGCGTGATATTCCTGCCGGGAATATCAGACAGCTGCAAGCCGATTCGTCACCTAGCACATAGCTGAGCGAATCGTTGTGCAGATCCGGAGCTGCCGTTACCGACGTGTTGAATCAAGCAGCTTTCGACGACTTTATCCGCTTCATCGGCTGGCACTTGGGTTCGCAAATTTGTGGGAAGGCTATTACGAGCCTGCCTCCTCAATCGCGATGTCAGGAACAGCTAAAAGAAGCTTCGGCGTGGTGGTCCAGTCGCATTTTGCCTACGAAAGGCCTTCGGAGCAGAACTTCGTTACCGAAAGTATGAGGCTGGAACCTGCGATTTACTGTGTCGCGGGACCATTTTCGTCCGTTATTCCTCGCAGGAATATCACGCGGACGAGAAGTTGTTGGACATGGTGATTGACTTACGGTACGTTTCCGCCAGAAGGGGGAATTGAGCTGCCGCGGGAGGTGCAAATGACACATAGGTTCCGAGTCAGTCCCGTCCGCCAAGCCGGGCGCCTTTAAGCGATGGCGAACTACACCCTGTTTGCGACGGACATGCCAGCTCAACTCGAGCGGTAATCGCGCCGGCAACCAGGTCCTCCTACAAGACGGATGGCAAGTACATCTCGCACGCCGAATGGCACCATTGCGTCGTCTTCGGCAAGCTCTCGGAGTTCACCGAGACGCGCACCAAGGACGCAAATATCCAACTAGAACGCGAACTGCGCAGCCGGGGGTACGACCGCAAAAAAACGGACACGAAACGACGCGTCTGGGAAATTCGGGTCGCCTCGATCCTGAAGCTGGATCGCGCTGAAAAGTCGGGCGCGGATGACCGGCCGGAAGATCCGCAGCAAGGGACCTTGGTTCAGGAGGTAGTGGCGGCATAGGCCGGCGTTCTTCATTCTCGGAAGCCCAGCTAACCAGTGGGCTTCCATGTCGTGAGGTTCCCACTATGGGCATTGAATTGATCCTGCCATTTCTTCGGCCGATAGAGCCGCTGCTGCTGGACGAGAGCATCAGCGAGATCGTGGGCAACCTCGATGCTTCTTGGTGGCACGAACGCGATGGCATCATGCGCCCGAAAGAAACCATCTCTTTCGACGCCAGCAAGTTCCGCACCAGCCTCGAAGTGATTGCCAATCAACTCGACAATAAGCTGGACGAGGACAATCCCCTGGTACGCGCGCAGTTCCCGGACAGAAGCCGCCCCGCGGCGGTGATTCCTCCGGTTGTGCGCCCGGCAGTTGCTCTGACAATCACAAAGTTCGCCTGCCGAGATTGCACGATAGATGAGCTGATCGCTCGCGGCATACCGACACTTGGGGAACAAGTCTCCAGCGGAAAGACCCTACCCATCAGTTATGGAATGGGGACAGGCAGACTGCGCAATTTCACTACGCATATAAGGAGAACGAATATGCCGCAACTTGAAATCAACCAAACCCGCTGCATCAGTCCTTCCGTTCCGCTCGATGAGTCCACAGCAGAGGAGGTCGATCAATACGCGCTTTCGTCTGTGCATTCGCCGACGATGTCTTGGACAAGGCGCGCTCAACTATGTCTTCGTCTTCTCGAAAAGACCGTGACTTCCAGGACTTCCGAAGACGCCAGAGGCCTAACAGGTTGCCTCCACATTGCACGTTCGTAAAGTTCCGAGTAATGGTACAGCGGAGGAGCCGCAAAGAAGGTTGTAGCTGGGGCGGAGTCCACGGCTGCGGTGCGGGCGGTGAAGGCGTGATCATGTATTCAATTTCGCGCTGGAGCAATTGCGGTGCTTCGCACCGGAAGAATTTCGACACTCCACCCCTTGGAGGGTGCTGTAGAGCGTTTCGGGGCGTTCCAGAGCGACCTGTTCCGAATGAATGGCTTGCGGTTGTGAAGGTGCTGTAGAACGCCCCAGGTTTACCTGCGAAAAGAGGCAACTATGGCCGAAGAAATCATGCCTGCGAAGAAGAAAGGGTCGCAGAATTTCCGGATCCACACCGCCAGTACGAAGGTGACTCAATCGGAGTTGGACGAGCTCCAACGTGCGGCCTCAGACCGCGGCATCCGGCTTGGTGAATGGATCCGCGAGGTGCTCCTTCGTGAGCTTCGCGGTAGCGACCAGATGAACTCCGGTAGCCACATCAACTGCGGACACCGACTCCTGGCAGAAGTGGTTGGTATGCGAGTTTTCCTGCACCACGTACTCTCTGTCATGTCACGCGGGGAATGGATAGACGCTGAACAATACCAGGAAATCCTGCGGCAGGTGAAGGCAAAGAAACATGGCTGGGCTAAAGAGCTTTTGGCGGAACAATCACCAGATACGTACGGATAGAACTAGTTGCGAGCATTCCCTTGATGGCGCGAGCGTAGCCGAGGCGCGGTCTGTGTCAAGGCTCTGCGACCGCTGCGCGGCTGACATTGTCCGGCCTTGACACAGACCGCTGGAACCTCGGCTTTCTGTCTCCGACCATCCGGGAATGGCAGCACGAGATGAATCCACGCATTGGGTGAGGCGGTCCTGTCTCATCCAACACTCGCAGCTCATGCGGCGAAGATAGGACGGGAATCTTCTGTGCCCCGTCGATCAAGGACTTTCCGGAAGATTATCGGCTTGGTGAAGCGAGCAAAGACGCGCATCCGGCCGGAAGCACTCCTCCGCCGCCCGCTCCTCCGCCGTATCCTTGGGAAGAAGCCTCCGCGCCACCAACCGCCTACAAACGTATCTCCGCCTTGTAGACCACGCCCATGGCGCCCGCGCCCAGCGACCCCGGCACGCGATAGTGACAGAGAGTCTGGCCGGTGATGGAAGAAGATTCCGACGGGGCCACGCCGGGAGTAGGCGGTTGTGCCGCGATGGCGCGAGGTGGAGTCCGGCGATTCCAGAAAACTTTCCGCTTTTCGATGAGAAGTCAGCAAGGACCGGACCTCCTCCATCAACTCTGAATTTCCTCTGCATTGCCGGCGCAGAGAGTCCTCCTGCGATCCGCGGCCACCTGCAACGCCGACGGCAGCAGATTGTCTACTCGCTTCCAGGGTTCACTGTCCATCAGAAGGTCCGTTGCTTCACGTCGCGTGGTCATCTTGGGCGATGGTCGTCCTGAACAACGTGATTCAGCTTAGGATCCGGGAGAAAAGCTTGCCTGAGGACAAGGGGATACTTGGGAAGTTTCTGTGTCCAGAGTTTGAGTCCTGCTTTGCTACGAGTCTCCAGTTCGGCGGCCTCATCGGTAAGCCCGGCTTGCCTTAGAAGTTGAGCCAGAGCCATCCAAGTGCGCGACATACAAATCGCATCGCGGAGATCATTGTCTACATTGGGATTCCAGGCTACGAGTTTCTTTTCGAGTTCCTGATACTTGTGAATAGCCTGACTATGCTCATGAGTCCCGGCGAAAAAATCGGCTGAGGCGCGCAGCGCGTGATCAGCCTCACTCATGGGCTCGATTCGATCGGCTGGGTACACCTTTGCATCATGCAGAAGGAGAAAACCTTTATCGATGCGGCGCCTTGCCTCGTCAACATGCCCAATCCACCGGGCCGCGTAGGACGAAGCGATCAATAATTCCGCCTCATCGCGTTGCGCTTGGGAGTTGGATTTCGCCTCCGTCAGGATGGCCAGAGATCGATCATAAACGGCCAAAGCCTCCTTCGGGTTCGTGTGCCGCAGAATGTTTCCGATTTCCAATCCCACCGCCGCCACCTCATGATGACTCAGAGCATCGCTGGAATCTTTGCTGGCGAGTTCTTCCGCAATGGCCCATGCTTTTCGAAAGGAATCGAGCGCTTCTGCCGTGCGGTCCAGGCTAAGTTCGCCATCCGCCTTTCCCAGGATCATGCCCTGGTGCAACAGGACGCCGACTTCATTCGACCGAAGCGTTGCATGGCCGGTGGCGGCTTCCTTTTCATCGATCGCGACAGCATCTTGCATGGTGGAGAGCGCCTCATCCAGATGTCCGGTTTGCCATTGCGAATACCCCAGAGGGTGAAGAATATTGCCTTTTAACGGGCGCATAGCGGCAACTGTTCCGGAGAGATCGAGAGCCCGTTGACAGTATTTTTCAGCCATGTCAAACCGCCGTTGGCTCTCGTATTCCTGCGCTACATTCGCATACCAGTAAACCGCACCGTAACGTTCTCCCAGAGTGAGGTTGCCCAGGACCACAAGCTTCTCAATTTGCGTAACCGTCTGGGCGGCCTCCACCAGGGTTTGTTCTGGACGGCCTTGCACCTCAGACAAAGCCATGCGATCGTGCGCGATGCCTGCGGAAAGGCGCCGCCCGCGACGATTTTGCGGATCTGTTGCCAATACCTGCCCAAGAAATCGTTGAGCGTTTTTCAAGCTCGTTTCCGCGTCCGAAAACAGGCCGAGGTTCGGCGAGGTGGGATCGCCTTGAACATGCGCGACCTTGACATAAGCGGAAGCGATTTCGAGCGCAAGAGCCTTGTCCCCAGACGCATCACTTCCTAGAGCCGTCAGATACTCCAAGGAGTCCGACACAATCTGGTTTCTGACCTTCGTGGCGCCGGGCAGTCCTCTGATTTGCTCGTCGAGATCGATAAACTTGTTGGCCAGTTGACGTGCTTCCAGAAATCGCTTTTGAGCAAGGGCACGCTCGCGATTGGCAACGTAGAGTCCAGCAGAAAGACTGGCAATAACGAGCGAGAGAGTGGCGACCGCCACCGTGACTCCTGCACGATTTCGGCGCACAAACTTGCCAATGCGATAGGTGATTGCGTCCGGGCGAGCGCTGATCGGCTCGTGTCTCAGGTGCCGGCGCAGGTCGTCGGCGAAAGCGGCGACGGAACTGTACCGTTCCGCGGGGTCCTTCTTCAAAGCTTTCCCGACAATCGTGTCGAGATCTCCCCGCAGTTGGCGTTGCAGTCCATCGGGAGTGGTGGCGCGTTTTTCGGCTGCCGTCTGCCGCTGCATCCGCGCCGGCAGATGCAATGGATGACGACATTTTGGGCGTTTCTGAATTCGACAATGATGCGGACGAGTTCCGTGGGGGAATGGGGACCCGCTCCGGCGGAATATTGGCCACTCAACAGAAGGTAAAGTAGCACGCCAAGTGCATAGACATCGGTGGCAGTAGTGATCGATCCGGACATTATTTGTTCCGGCGCCGCGAACCGCGGGGTCAGGGCTTTGTCGCCCTCAAGCGTAAGCCGTGTGGGAGCGGCGGGATCCTCGCTATCGGATAGCAGCTTCGCAATGCCAAAATCCAATAACTTGACCTGGCCGTCGTCTCGGACCAGCACATTGGCGGGCTTAATATCGCGGTGAACGATGAGATTGCTGTGCGACTGGCCCACCGCGCTCAACACGTCGAGGAACAGCTTGATCCGGCTATCGATGTCCAGCCGACGTTCGTCGCAGTACTCATCAATATGTTTTCCCTGAACATACTCCAGAACGAGGTAGGGCTCCCCTGCTGGTGTAACTCCAGCATCGATCAGCTCGGCAATGTGCGGATGCGCGAGCCGGCCGAGGATCGCACCTTCACGCTTGAATCGCTCCAGGCTCAGCGGGCTTTTGACAGCGATGTTCAAGAACTTGATCGCTACCTGGCGTTCAAATCGGCCGTCGTTACGTTCGGCTAGCCAAACACTGCCCATCCCGCCGTGGCCGAGATGACTGAGGATACGATAATGCGAAACTACGCGTCCCGTTGCGTGATCGACGAACTCCTGTTCCCCGTGCAGCGCGGGAGTCTGCCGTTCCCTGTCGATCAAGGGCCTTTCCAGAAAATTGTCGGCTTGGTGATGCGAGCTCAGCAAAGACGAAACCTCTCGCTGCAACTCTGCATCTTCGCCGCATGCGCGACGAAGAAACTCCTCCTGCTGACCAGCCGGCACCTGTAGCGCCGACTGCAGCAGATCATCTACGCGTTTCCAGAGTTCAGCATCCATCGGGAGCTTCTGCCGCTCATCTCGCCGGTATCGGAGTCCTCAGCCGAACAATCTCACCAGACGTCAGAAGTTTTCTAGCAGCCAGGCATTGGTTTCCCAGGTCTGCTGGGTAAATGCCAGGTGGCGACCGTCGGGTGATGGGAGCGAATTGCTGAGAAAGTTATTTCTACCTCGATTGAGCAGCACGTGCGTCTTCCCGTCCAACTCGATGCGCACGATGAGGAAATCAGTACCTGTCTGCGCACTTGCGAACAAAGCATTGCCGTCAGCGGCCCAACTCAGATTGAAGACGAACAATCCGCGCGGAAGGTGGAGGTTGAGCTCTGCGCCCTTCTGCAAGTCAAGAATGCGGACCTGCTCACGCAGCTGATCATTGCTCTGAATTGCGATGCGCGATCCATCGGGCGAGACACTCCAACTCAAACCCCCGGGAAATCCCAACTTGGTTCGATCCAGTTCCTTACCCCGGCCTTGCACAGGGTCCAACGCATCGAAGATCAGATCCCCCTTCTCCCAGCGGCTCAAAACGCAGGAACTCTGAGGGCGAAACGCACAATCAAAATCGCCTGTGGCGTCGCTAGCGATCTCCGAGACCTGTTGCGGGGATCCAGCCGACGTCGGGAACCTCATCAATCGTTGAGGCGAGGACCCGCCACCATGGGGCGTGGACAAGTAAAGGACCCAGTCACCGTCCACACTCAGTTTGGCGTCTGATTTATCATCGGGGCCCTCAATGAAGAGTTCGGCAGTATCTTGCTCTAATCGTTGCCTGAAGATTTGATTCTTTCCCGTGCGATCTGACGAAAACAGAACCGCTTTGCTGTCGCGTGTCCATCCGGAAACCGAGTCTACACTCTCGCTTACTGTGAGACGTTTGGGAGGATCCATGCGGGTGCCGAGTTGTTTCAATTCACCCACATATACGTCGTCACGTATGTGAGTCTTGGACACGACCAAACGGCTGCCATCCCGGCTAATGCTCTGCAAACTGGCCTGAGATGCCTCCCAATGGGTTATCTGTCTTTTACTCCCGGACGGTTTTCCGGTCTCGGGGTCAACCATGATTTCCCAGAGATTCGTGGCGCCGCCGGACTTTTCGTCCATGGAGAATATCAAGCCCCATCGCCCGCCCAGAGCATCTCATTCTGGTCATCATTCGAAAGCAGAGGATCAGAAATCACAACACTCGGTGGTCCTCCGTTCAGGGACACGGTTTCGATTCTGCCGCCTCTCCCGCTTACCGCTGGTTTCAGGTAGGCGAGGCGGTGTCCCGTGGGTGACCACGCCACAAGCCCAGAGTTGTTCGTTTTCGCTGGCCAGGACTTTATTCGGATTCTCTCCGTTAGGTCCCATTACCCAAATTTCTCTGCCATGGCTGCGGTGAAGGCAAGTAACGAACCGTCAGGTGATGCTGCGGGGTCTGGCCACGAGCCATCGCTCTCCAGTTCATGCGGGACGCCACCGAAAACAGAAACCGTCCAGAGGGTGAACCCCGAGCTTTCGTTGGCCGTAAGTATCAACTTCTCTCCATCGGGGAACCAATTCACTTGCTGAAGACGCGTGCGCAACTCCTCCGGCAGGGCAATGTCGTGGACCTCTCCGGTCTCGATTACGCTCAGGTAGAGGCCTTTGGTGTCCGCGAAGGCCAGGTGTTTGCCATCGGGTGAGATCGCGGCATAAACCAGGTCGATTCTCCGAAGCCTGGTGCGTCAGTAACCGCTCGCTTGCCGGCTTGCGAGGAGTGTTCATCTTAGTCTTGAACCAAAGGAATCCAGGACCAAGCGCGAGAATGATAATCGCCAGCGCGGACCCATAGAACAATTGCCGCCGGTTTCGTCGCGGCTTCGGAGGACTGTGGCCACGGCAGGCGCCTTGCCGCTTTCGGTGTCCCGCTTCAGCCGTTGCAAATCCGTGCGGATGTCGGAGGCGTGCTGGTAGCGCAGGTCGCGATCCTTCTCCAGCGCCTTGTGGATGATCTCTTCCAGCTTCGCCGGGACTTCCGGTTCAGCTCTCGCCGGCGGCACCGGGTCGCGATTCAGGATCGCGTCGTAGATCGTCGCTTCGCTCTCGCCGCGGAACGGCTGCTGCCCGTCGCCATCTCGTACAGCACCGCTCCGAAGGAGAACAGGTCAGTGCGATTATCCAGTTCCTTGGCCCGCGCCTGCTCCGGCGACATGTAGGCCACCGTCCCTAGCGCCGCTCCTCCGCCCGTCAGCGGCTCCGGCGTCAGCGCCGTTTCTTCTTCGCCGCTTCCGCTCGACGATCCCTTCTTCCGCGGTCCCGTCAGTTTCGCCAATCCGAAGTCCAGCACCTTGGCGTGGCCGCGCTTCGTGACGAAGATATTCGCCGGCTTGATGTCGCGATGCACGATGCCTTCGGCATGCGCCGCCTCCAGCGCGTCGGCAATCTCGATGGCCAGAGGCAGCAGCGTTTCCATCTCCAGCGGACGTCCTCCGATCCGCTGCCGCAGCGTCATGCCATCCAGAAACTCCATGGCGATGAAGGCTCGTCCTTCGTGCTCGCCGATCTCGTAAATCGTGCAGATGTTGGGATGATTCAGCGCCGACGCCGCCCGCGCCTCGCGCCGGAAGCGCTCCAGCGCCAGCGGCTCCTGCGCCGTATCTTCGGGAAGAAACTTCAGCGCCGCCAACCGGCCGAGCAAAGTATCTTCCGCCTTGTAGACCACGCCCATCCCGCCCGAGCCCAGCGACTCCAGCACGCGATAGTGAGAGATGGTCTGGCCGGTGATGGAAGATGATCCCGACTGGATCACGCCCAGAGTAGGCAGTTGCGCCGCGACCTCGGCGACGTGGAGCCCGGGCGATTCCAGAAAGCTTCCCGCCTTGCGATGAGAAGTCAGCAGCGACCGCACTTCCTCCAGCAGTTCCGCATCGCCGCCGCATTGCTGGCGCAGGAATTCCTCCTGCTGCTCGGCGGGCACCTGCAGCGCCGCCTGCAGCAGTTCATCTACGCGTTTCCAGCGTTCAGCGTCCATGGGTGCTGGGTATGCCCATCAGCGCCAGCCTTGGCATTACGGGTTGCCTTCGCGAAACAAGACAACATCTGAAGTGCGAAAGACGTGTGCAACAGCCAGAGTTGCTCCGTCCGGCGACCAACCAAAGTCAGCGATTTGTCCGTCGCGAAACCTCGTAATCTGATGCCCCGGGGAACCGTCCAGCGGCTGCATCCAGAGATTCCAGACGCCGCCTCGCTCACCGAGCGGGTATACGACAGCTTTGCCGTTTGGAGTGAACTTCGCGCCGCCGGTAAAGAGTGCGGAATTGTTTCGCGGGTGCGGATCGAGGAGATGTTGCACCGTTCCCGTTCCCGGATCAGTTTTCAAATCGACAACTATCAGTTTGCTGATTGATTGGTTTGTAGACGCGCAGTACGAGAGCACCGCTAAGTGCGCGCCATCTCGGGACAAGCCGACTCCACCCAGAAGTTCGATCACTTTCGGCACCTGAGTCGACGGAACAGGCTCCGGCTGTCCCCCTTCCATCGGCACTCGCAGGACGCTCAACAGACCGTTGAGGTAATAAACCCACTTGCCATCCGGCGCACAGGTAGGAGAGGTATCGTTGGTCCCATGAGTAAGTTGCCTCGGGTTAGATCCGTCGCTGTTGATTTTCCATATGGTACTGCCCTGAGTGCCGGTTCGATAGGCCCAGTTGACGAGAATGGATCCGTCAGGGCAACTTGTGACACCCAAGATGGCGCCTGTAGGGTCGCCTATTAGTGTTGCTTGCTTGGCTCCCCTGCGGTCATCCGCATCAAATGTGAACCATCCGAGACGATGAGAGTCCCGTCCGGTGCCCAATCAAAGACGCTGACGCGTTCCATCGGAGAGGAAACGGTGGGGACAACATGCCCGCTGAGGGAAGGGTCTGCGATGAAATCCAGCGTTCGCGTGGTTTTCACCTGAACGGTGGCCGCGCTTTCTTGTCTGCCGAGAGGGTCAACGTGACGTAGCTATTCGTATCGCGAGTAACGGGTTGCACCTTGCCACCGCTTATCGAAACTAACCCGATCTGGCTCCGATCGCGGTTCCGCCCCTTTTCGGAATAGAGCAGGAGCAGCTGATCTTCAGATAACCAATCCATGCCGGAGACAATGTCTGTGGGCAGCTCCATTAGGACGCGCGAGCGCTTACTGGCCAGACTAAACACTTATTGCTCCACTTGGGCCTTCGAACGGACCGTCGCCTGCGGCAATCTCCATTCCGTCAACCGACCAAGCGAGAAGGCGAGGGAAGTCGTTGTATGCAGCATCTGGGATATCCCTCAGTTCAAGTGTCGTCTCGCCGCTGCCATCCAGACTAGCCGAGAGAAGCGCGTACTTTCCCGCGTTCGGATCGTTACCGCGGACATAAGCAATCCGTTGGCCATCGGGGGAGAAGATGACGTTAGAATCCACGTCGCGCGCAATGAGTTGTGCCGTGCCTCCGAGCACCGGCATGCGATAGAGATCGTGGGAGATCGACCCCAGTACATCTTTGTGGAAATAAACGTAATTGCCGTCTGGCGAAAAAGCCAGTTTCAGATATCGCTCCGGTGCCGGGGGAACGATTTGAGTATCGCTGCCCGTGGCGATGTTACGCAGCCATAAGCTTTGGCGGCCCTCATCATTCTGCAAGTTGACGATGTACTTACCATCCGGCGAAATCGCCGCCGCCTCCGCCCTACCCGTGTCGGTGATTTGACTGACCGTGAAATTTTGAAATGGTAACGGTCGGCTACGGCGTGCTGCTAAGTAGACTCCAATCGCCGCCGCCAAAAGCAGAACCCCAGCCAGCGCTGCCCACTTGGCTTTCGTCCCGCGACGGATATCTCCATCCGCCGCTGCTTGCTGCTGAGACTCGCTGTCTCGCCTCATCCGCTGCAAATCCGTGCGCACGTCAGCCGCGTGCTGATAGCGCAAATTCCGATCTTTCTCCAGCGCCTTCTGAATAATCTCTCCCAGCTTCGCTGGAACTTTTCGGATTTAACTCCTCGGGCGGTTCAGGTTCACGGTTCAAAATCGCGTCGTAGATGGTCGCGTCGCTCTCTCCGTGGAACGCCCGCTTTCCTGTCGCCATTTCGTACAGCACCGCCCCGAAGGAAAACAAATCCGTCCGGCTATCCAGTTCCTTGGCGCGCGCCTGCTCCGGCGACATGTAGGCCACCGTTCCCAAGGCCGAACCTTGACCGGTCAATGGCTCCGCGATCAGCGCCGTCTCGGCTTCGCCTGCTCCGGCCTTCCGTAGCTCGCCGTATCCCGGTCTGCTTCGCCAATCCGAAGTCGAGCACCTTGGCGTGTCCGTTCTTGGTAACGAAAATATTGGCCGGCTTGATGTCGCGATGGACGATGCCTTCCGCATGCGCAGCCTCCAGTGCGTCGGCAATCTCGATGCCCAGTCCCACAGATCTTCCGTCTCCAGCGGACGCCCTCCGATGCGCTGCCGCAGCGTCATGCCATCGAGAAACTCCATGGCGATGAAGGCTCGGCCGTCGTGCTCGCCAATTTCGTAAATCGTGCAGATGTTGGGATGATTCAGCGCTGAAGCCGCTCGCGCCTCGCGCCGGAAGCGCTCCAATGCCGCCGGTTCCTGCGCCGTATCCTCGGGAAGAAACTTCAGCGCCGACCAGACGTCCAAGCGAAGTGTCTTCGGCTTTGTAGACCACGCCCATGCCGCCACGGCCGAGCGGCCCGAACACGCGATAGTGGGAAATCGTCTGGCCGGTAAGCGAGGATGATCCCGAGTGGGTCACACCGAGTCAGGCAGTTCCGCCGCGACCGCAGCGACATGAAGCCCCGGCGAATCCAGAAAGCTTCCCGCCTTGCGATCAGAAGTGAGCAGCGACCGGACTTCCTCCAGCAGCGCGGAATCGCCTCTGCATTGTCGGCGCAGAAACTCTTCCTGCTGCTCGGCGGGCACTTGCAGTGCCGACTGCAGCAGATCGTCAACCCGTTTCCAGCGCTCAGCGTCCATCGGAAGACTCGCGACTCATCTCGCGATGCAGCCAGGCTCGGGCCGTGGTCCAGTCGCGTGCGACCGTGGCCGCCGACACTTTGAGCACTTCCGCTGTCTCGTCGAAATTCAGTCCGCCAAAAAAGCGCAATTCCACAACTTGCGCTTTGCGGGCGTCGATTCCCGCCAGTGCATTCAGTGCGTCATCGAGAGCCACCACGTCCACATCTTTACTCTTATTTTTTTCTGACACCAGCCTGGTCGTGTCTTCGAGCGAGAGTGTTTCTTCACCACCGCCACGTCTTCCAGCACGATGCCGGCGCGCGTAGTCGACGAGGATCTGCCGCATCTGCTGGGCAGCGATGGCGAAGAAATGCGAGCGGCTCTCCCAACGTGGAGGACGAAGCCCGACCATGCGAACATACGCTTCGTTCACCAGGGCGGCGCTTTGCAGCGTGTGGTCAGGACGCTCATGGCGCAGTTGAAAGTGCGCCAAGCGATGCAGTTCCTTGTAAACAATCGGAACGAGCGCATCCAAAGCCTTGCGGTCACCATCCCGCCAGTCCCGCAACAACTCTGTAATCTCGCCCGCCGACTCGTGTCCCACGAAGCTCCCTCAGGGAGGGGAAAGCATTTGGCTATCAAGAGTAGCACGGACGTTTTACATGTCAATTGGAACTAATTGAAAAATTGGCTAGTTACGGCATTTCCGTCGCACACACGCATTTTTATTTAAGCGATGCCTAGATTTGGCACGGTTTTGCGCTGTTAAGAGACAGAGGGACAGAACCTCAGGTCCCGGGATCGGCCAGAACCGGAGACCGTCCTAAGTCTTCAGGAGACCCTAGATGACTAACAAGCTGCTTCACTCCGTGGCAACTCTCGCGATGGTGTTCTCAGGAAACATGACAAGAACGTGGTTCCAATCTTTGACAATTCTGGCGATGGCATTCTTCGCGGGGCAAGGCCAGCCGTTGACAGCGCAGTCGGAAGCGGCCAACGGTGGGAATTCCAGTGGAGTTCATAGCCTTCTTACGGAATCGACTTTTCGCGTGCCTTCTCGCGTTGTCGTTCGCCAGGCCGGCCCATCTCACCGGGACCCCGTTGCCTTGGGGTTGGCGAAGGTCAAAACGTACAAGTTCAGGTCCGTTGACTATCCCGGCGGAGCTGGCGCGGACATCTATGACTTCGATCACGGTACGGCAGTGGGCGAGTACGGTGACGCTAACAGCGAGACCACCCCCTTTTACCTTCATGCCAACACCTATAAAACTCTGAGTATCCCTGGCGCTGTTTTTACCGACCTTTCTGGCATCAATGCCTCAGGAGAGATGGTGGGCGGCTACACCGATTCAGCAAACAAAGGCCACGGATTTCTCTATACCGGAAGCAATTTTGTCACCGTCGATTATCCTCAGTCCCTTTCAACGGGTGCGGCTGGTATCTCAGATCAAGGCGTGATTGTGGGCGCATATGACGACACCAGTAAAAACACGCACGGATTTGTTGATAAGAGCGGATCTTTTACAACCCTCGATGTCTCCGGCGCGGCTCGTACCTTCGCCAACGGCATTAATTCAAGCGGAGACATTGTCGGTTACTACAACTACTCAGGCCAGGATTTTCATGGATTTCTCTTGAGCAACGGGACCTATACCACCATCGATTTCCCAGGTTCTTTTGAATGCCTCGCGGCAGGCATCAATGATGCAGGCGAGATTGCCGGCTGGTTCCAAGATCAGACCGGCAATTCCCATGGCTTCACATACTCGGGTGGGGTTTACACCCAAGTGGATGTGGCGGGCGCATGGTACTCGGGACTGTACCGCATTAAGAATGACGGAACTGTAACCGGTGTAGCGGTTGATTTTTTAAACGAGCGGCATGGCATAGTCGGCCACTAGGCAGGCCGCCGCGATGGGTTGAGTACAAAAAAGTCTAAGTGGTTTGCAGGTTGTTTGTTATCTCAGTAGCAGACGCTCCAAGGAATTAAGGGAGGAGCGATTTTCAACTCTCAGGAGGCGGTATATGACTAACAAGTTGTTTCACACTCTGGCTATTCTTGCGGTGGCGTTCTTCGCGGGGCAAACTCAGCAGGCAATGGCTCAGTCGTCTCGGGCCGATAGCAATGAATTGGCAAAGGGGGTACCGGCAATGCGCCGGGACATCGACCGGGCCATGCGCGCTCACCCGCCCGCCCGCCCGGATGCCAGGTCGCAGTCTGACGACGGCGCTTTGGGCTTGGCCAAGCAGAAGGCTTATAAGTTCAGGACGACCGATTATCCAGCCGCAAACTCGTCCGCCGCGAATGATTACGACGACGCGACCGTGGTGGGTACTTTCGACTTCGGCACTACCGCTTCAGCCTTTTACTTTAAGGGCACCACGAATTACATTCTGAGCATTCCTGGCTCGATTTCAAGCTCCATCAACGGCATCAACGCCACCCGTGAGATGGTGGGTAGTTACCGCGATACAAAGGGCCACGGCTTTCTCTACGACGGGAAAACCATCACCACCCTCGACGCTCCCAGCGCTACCTACACCGAGGCCCTCGGTATCAACAAATCAGGTGCCATCGTGGGGGACTACTACGACCCCGGCAGTATCCAACACGGTTTCCTTTATCAGCAGGGCAAGTATACCAACATCGACTACCCCGGCAATGGGGGTGAAACTGTCGCGTACGGTATCAATTCCACTGGCGAAATCGTCGGCTATTACTTCCTGAATGACGTTATTCACGGGTTTCTGCGGAGCGCGAACGGAACTTTTTCCTCGATCGACTATCCAGCCGCAGAAGGCACTTACCCGGGCGGCATTAACGACGCGGGCGCGATTGCCGGGACGTTTCTCGACAAAGTAGGATTTCACGGCTTTACCTACATTGACGGTGTATTTACGCAGGTGGACGTTGGAGGGGGAGCCGTCAATACGAGCTTGACCCGCATCACGAACACCAAGAATGTGGTCGGTAGTTACCAGGATAGCCTCGGCGAAAACCACGGCATCATCGGCAAATAGTTGAGGACCAGCGAGGTAAATAGGGAATCGGCGAGCTATGGCGACCGACGGGAGACTGGAAGCTCCCGTCACGCCTGAAACGGTTTCTCCGATTCCGTTTTTAATCTCAGCAGCGTAGAAGCCCGCGCAGGCTCAGGCCTTGGGGCAGCGGGGACTCGACTCTCAGGAGACGGCGTATGACCAGAAAACTGCTTCACTCTCTAACAATTCTCGCCCTGGCGCTCTTTGTGGCGCAGGGCTGGCGGTTGATGGCACAGTCCGCAAACGGCAGCGGCGGCACACGTGATTCGCTGGGTGTTCGTCAGGAACAGAAACCGGAACTGGCTCCTGTAAACCCTCGCGCAACTTCTTTTGAAGTCCCAGAGTCTGATCGGGACGCTAGTGCCACTGGGCCGGCCAAGAGCAAGGGCTATGCGTTCAGGTCGATTGACTACCCGGGCGAAGAGTTGTCGCTAGTTTATGACTTCAACGGCAAAACTGCGGTAGGTTCTGCGGGTGGTGGCGCCGCCTTCACCTATAAGGGCAGTTCCTACGCACTTCTGAATGTCCCCGGTGCCGACTACAGCGGTGCGGTCGGCATCAACACATCCGGCAAAATTGTGGGCTATTACAGGGACTCATCCGGCCACCTTCACGGATTCCTCTACGACGGCAGCCGCTACACGACCATCGACTATCCCGGGTCTGCCTCTACTTATGCTTGGGATATTAACGACGCCGGTCTGATCGTGGGGTACTACACCGATTCCAACGGCTTCGACCACGGGTTCCTGAACGACAACGGGACATCTACGGCCATCAATTTCCCCGGCGCCAATGACACCTACGCCTACGGCATTAATTCCAGTGGAGACATCGTAGGCTATTACGACTACTGCCAGCCGAGCTGCCCGCACGGGTTCCTGCTGAGCAGCGGGGCGTATTCGTCACTCGACGTTCCGCTCGCGGACTGGACTGCCGCTCTAGGCATCAACGATGCAGGAATGATCGCCGGCACCTATAGGGCCACCTCCACACAGCACGGATTTACATACGCCGGCGGCGCGTTCACGACGGTGGACGTTACGGGAGCGGAGGCCACGGAATTGGGGCGCATCAAGAACAGTGGAAACGTGGTCGGAACTGTGGTGGATAGTTTGGGCGAGGAACACGGCATAATCGGCAAATAAGGAAATCGTATGAATAAGCACCTCCTCCACTCTTTGGCAATTCTCGGGCTGGCACTCTCGGCGGTGCAAAGTCAGATGTCGATGGCACAGTCCATTCCGGGTCGCAACCCCGGTCGGCCGTACATAGTCGATGTTCGTCATCCGCTGGATTGCACTGCGCGCTCTGCCGCAAGAGCGACCGCGAACAGCGGAGATCGTGCCGGCACCTTGGGACCGAAGAAAACTAAGGCTTACAAGTTCCGGTCGATCGATTACCCGGGCGCATCCGGTTCCGGCGCCTACGACTCGAACGGAAAGATCACTGTTGGCGCGTTCTGGGACTCGGCCACCACTAATTTTATTGCCTTCTACCTTATAGGCACTACTTACCACACGGTGAATATCCCAGGAGCCACTGACAGCTTTTCCCTGGGCATCAATACACCTGGGCAGATGGTAGGTTCCTACTACGATTCCCAAGCGGCTTTACACGGATTTGTTTATGACGGGAAAAGTATAAGCACCCTCGATTTTCCTGGTTCTAGCCACACAGAAGCGGCCGATATCTCGGATTCAGGCGTGATCGTCGGGGACTACGTCGATAGCAGCGGTCACCAGCACGGTTTCGTGGATAAAGATGGAGTCTTTACATCTCTCGACTATCCCGGAGCGATACTGACCCTTGCCGTCGGAATCAATTCGAGTGGAGAGATTGTGGGTTTCTATTGGGACTCGGTGGGGGAACACGGGTTTCTGCTCAGCAACGGAGTCTATTCGGCGATTAATGTCCCACTCTCAACCCTCACCGCCGCATTGGGTATCAATGACGACGGCAATATCACCGGCCTATTCAACGATGCGAACCATCTAACTCATGGGTTTATATATTCCAGCGGCGCGTTTCGCCAAGTGGATGTGGTTGGGGCGTCCGAGACATGGTTATATCGCATGAAGAAAAACGGAACGGTGATTGGCTTGATAAAAGACGCCCTTAATGAAGACCACGGCATTGACGGTCACTAGGGGCTGGTAGGGCAAAGCCTTATCGACCGAAGTAATTCCGCTGTCGGGAGATGCTATATGGATAAAAAGCTGCTTCAATTTATAGCAATTCTCGGGTTGGCATTTTCGGCGTCGCAAAGTCAGATGTCGATGGCACAGTCGATTCCGGATCGGCCCGGTCTGCCTTATATAACCGATGTTAGTCAGGCGGCGAATTCAACGGCTATTTCTTCTACAACCACTACCCGGGGCATCAGTGCAAATCCAGATGCCGCGGCCCAGAGGGCGGCAAAACAGAAAACGTATAAGTTTCGGTCAATCGACTATCCGGGCGCATACGGCTCGTACGCTTCCGACTTCGGCGATGGGATCGTGGTGGGTCGTACCTTTAGCACGGATGGTAGTGGCGCTTTTTATTGTCGAGGGACATCTTACTACCCTGTCAACCTGCCCGGCGCTTTTCAAAGTCAAATCGAAGGCATCAACTCTTCAGGGCGAATGGTCGGCTACTTCGTGGATAGTGCGGGAGATCACGGATTCGTCTATGACGGGAAAAGCGTTACCACGCTGGATGTTCCTGGTGCTCTCACCACGGCGGCCTACGATATTAACGACGCGGGCGTGATCGTGGGCCAATATGACGATTCCAGCAACAGCTATGGTTTCCAGTATAAGAATGGAAACTTCACCACCCTCACCTATCCTGGTGGACACTACACAGTCGCTTACGGCATCAACTCCAATGGAGAGATCGTCGGCTACTACACCGACTCAGTCGGAGCCGGACACGGGTTTCTGCTGAGCAATGGCGTGTACTCTTCATTCGACTTTCCCGGCGCATACGCCACCTTCGCATACGGGATCAACGACGCGGGCGCGATTGCCGGTGCGTACGACGACTTAAACACCGTGCATGGTTTCATATTCTCCGGCGGAGTGTTCCGGCAAATGGACGTGCCGGGAGCGGCAAGGACTGCGTGGTCCCGCATCAAGAACGATGGCAATGTGGTCGGGGTCGTTGCGGATAGCCTTGGCGAGTACCACGGCATCATTGGTAAATAGGGGGATTGGTATGAATAAGAACTTACTTCACTCACTGGCAATTCTCACGCTGCTGTTCTTCGCGGGGAAATGTGAGCTGCTGACGGCGCAATCCGTAGATATCAAGAGGAGTGAAACCGAAGCACTGGGTCATCATGACGGATTGGGTCTCGCGAACCCTCACGCAGACTCCCAGCAGGCTTCTGAGTCTCATCCGGACCGTGCCGCCGAGGGGATGGCAAAGACCAAGGTCTATAAGTTCAGGTCGATTGACTACCCTGGGGCAGTTACATCGGACGTGTATGACTTCAACGGCACAACTGCGGTAGGTCAGTTTTTCCCGACGTCTAGTGCTTTCACCTTTCATGGCAGTTCTTATGCGCCTTTGAATGTCCCCGGTGCTATCTATAGCAGTGGGTACGGTATCAACACTTCCGGCGAAATTGTGGGTTGGTATGAGGATTCATCCGATGATGTTCATGGATTCCTATATGACGGCAGTCGCTACACGACCATCGACCATCCCGGCTCTGGCTTAACTCAGGCTTGGGACATTAATGACTCCGGTCTGATCGTGGGGCACTACATCGATTCCACCGGCGTCTACCACGGGTTCCTGTATGACAAAGGAACTTTTACGGCCATCGATTTCCCCGGCGCCGATGGCACCTCAGCCTACGGTATCAATTCCAGTGGAGATATCGTCGGCACTTATAGCTCGGCCGGCATACAAAATGGATTTCTTCTGACAAATGGGAAGTATTCCACCGTTGATTTTCCGGAAGCGGACAACACGCAGGCGTTCGGGATCAACGATGCAGGGTCAATCGCCGGGGATATTTACGGGACCTCAGGGATAGATTACGGGTTCACTTACACCGGCGGCGCATTCCATCTAGTCAGCGTGCCTGGAGCAGTCGACACTGCGTGGATTCGTATCAAGAACAACGGAAACCTGGTCGGAATTGTGGTGGATAGTTTGGGCGAGGACCACGGCATAATCGGCGCTGATTAACGCGGCGGCAGGCTCGATTAAGCACATGAGAATGGGTCTAATCCAGAGGGTATTCATGACTAAGAAGCTTACCTTTCTCTCGATTATCACGCTGCTGTTTTCTTGCGGGCAGGGACAGTTGTCGATGGCGCAGTCGATCCCGAATCAAGGAGTTGTCGGCGCGTTTGAAGCGCTGGACATTCGTCATACCGCGCACTCGAACCCCAGTTTTCCCACGGCAGAAATGCCGGGTGCCGGAAACCAAGCCGATGCGGTCGTTCTCGGACTGGCAAAGATCAAGGTCTATAAGTTCCGGTCGATTGACTACCCAGGCGCAACCGAGTCATTCGTTTATGACTACGACGACGGAAGCGCGGTAGGTTGGGCCGCTTACCCTGGCGACGATATAATCGCCTTCTACTTCCACGCTAATACTTATCGTTTCCTGGATGCCCTCCCGGCTGCGAGTTTCGTCCATGGGATCAATGCCTCCGGCCAAATGGTGGGCACATACTACGATTCAGCGGATATAGGTCACGGTTTCCTCTACTCTGGAAGCATCTTAACCACCATCGACCCTCCCGGCTCTACTTACACATCGGCCTGGGGAATTAACGACGCCGGCCTGATCGTTGGCTTCTACTCCGACGCAAACGGCGGCCACAACGGTTTCCTTTATAAGAAGGGGACGTTTACCACCATTGAGTATCCCCAGGCGGCGCAGACCATCGCCAACGGTATCAATTCCGCTGGCGACATTGTTGGATTCTACGACGATCCATCACACGGATTTCTGCTAAGAGGCGGAACTTACTCCTCGTTTGACTTTCCCATGGCGGAGAGCACGGAGGCCTATGGCATCAACGACGCCGGCGAAATCGCCGGAACTTACATAGACGCGAGCGACGTTGAGCATGGGTTTACGTATTCGGGCGGCGTGTTCGCCCAGGTGGACGTGCCCGGTGCAGCCTACACGGAACTATACCGGATCAAGAATAACAAGAACGTGGTTGGCATTGTGAAAGATAGTCTCGGCGAGGTCCACGGCTTCATCGGAAAATAGGAGACTTGGGATGAATAAGAAACTGTTTCACTCTCTGGCTATTCTCGGGCTGGCGTTTTCGGCGTCGCAAAGTCGGATATCAATGGCACAGCCGACTCCGGATCGAAGCGGCCGGCAGTACATGGCCGGCGTTGGTTATGCGGCACATCCGCCAGCCATTTCTACGACAACCGCAAGCCAGGGCGCGGATGCGAACGCCGATGCCGCGGACCTGGAGCCGGCGAAACAGAAAACCTACAAGTTCCGGTCGGTCGATTACCCGGGCGCGACCGACACCTATTTGGATGACTATGACGCCGGTATGGCGGTGGGCGAGTTCTACTACCCGAGCGCGGATGACTATTTCTATTTTAGTGGTAACGCCTATCACTTGCTGAATATCCCCGGCGCTCCCGGCGCTGAGATTAACAGCATCAATTCCTCGCGGCAAATGGCGGGCGCGTACGAGGATTCAGGAGGAAAGGAACACGGATTCGTCTACGACGGGAAGAGCCTCATCACGATTGATGCTCCCGGGGCGACCGATACGTACGCCTGGGAAATCAGCGACTCGGGTCTGATCGTGGGATTTTATTACAACTCGAAGGGTGTTCAGCACGGTTTTTTGGATAAGAATGGGACTTTCACCGACATCGACTTCCCTCACTCATCCGCAACGTATGCAAACGGCGTTAACTCCAGTGGAGACATCGCAGGCTTTTACAACGACTCGCAGGGCGGCGCGCACGGCTTTCTGCTGAGCAACGGGGTGTATTCGTCAATCGACTTTCCGGGCGCAAAAGACACTTTCGGCTATGACATCAACGATGCAGGAACGATCGCCGGCACCTATGGGGCCGGCTCAGGGCACGGATTTACCTACGCCGGCGGCGTGTTCACGACGGTGGACGTTCCGGGAGCGATGTCCACGACTTTGTTGCGCATCAAGAACAACCAGAACGTGGTTGGATACCTGGAGGATAGTTTGGGCGAGATCCACGGCTTCATCGGCAAATAGGGGGGATTGGTATGAATAAGAATAGGAACCTGCTCTACTCTTTGGCAATTCTCGCGCTGGCACTCTCGGCGTCGCAAAGTCGGATGTCGATGGCACAGTCGATTCCGGATCGCAGCCCCGGTCGGCCTTATGTAACCGCTATTAGGCAGACGGCGAACTCAACAGCTATCTCTACTACAACCACTACCCAGGGCATCGGCCCAAATTTTGACGTCGCGGCCCAGGGGCCGGCGAAACAGAAAACCTACAAGTTCCGGTCGGTGGACTATCCCGGCGCAGGTTCGGAAGTTTATGACTTCAACGGTAAAACTGCGGTAGGTGAATTCATTGATAGTGACACTGCCTTTGTCTTTCGAAACAACACTTACGAGCTGCTTGACATCCCCGGTGCCATGTTGAGCATCGCATATGGCATCAATGCATCTGGTGATATTGTGGGCACTTATTCGGATTCACCAGACCATAACCACGGTTTTCTATACGACGGAAGTCACTACACTACCTTCGACTTTCCTGGGGCTGACATTACAGCAGCTTGGGATATCAACGACGCCGGCTTGATCGTGGGAGAGTACGTCGATTCCAACAATGCCTACCAGGGTTTTCTTTACAACAAAGGGATATTTACCGCCATCACCTTCCCCAATGCGGTTGGGACCTCCCCCCTCGGTATCAATTCCAATGGAGAGATCGTGGGTTCTTACACATCTGCCGGTAGCATACATGGGTTTCTTTTGAGGGATGGGAACTACTCATCATTTGACTATCCGCAAGCAGTGTGGACGCTCCCGGGGGGCATCAACGATGCAGGGTCGATCGCCGGCTTCTACCGCGACCAGCAGGGGTTGTTTCACGGGTTCACCTATACCAGTGATGTATTTACTCAGGTGGATGTGCCGGGAGCGACTGCTACGCATCTCTATCGCATCAGCAACCAGAAGAATCTAGTCGGCACCATCCTTGACAGTTTGAGCGAATTTCACGGCATCATCGGCCATTAGGAGGGTTGGCCACTTCAAGGTGATTGACAAACAACTTATGACTGGAAGGACGTATATGTTTAATAAGCCGCTTTACTTGCTCGTGACTGTCGGGCTGCTGTTTCCTTTGCAAAGTCAGATCACGACGGCGCAGTCGGCTTTGGGGCAGGGCTCGGGTAGACCGGACATGACCGAAAGTCGTCTTCTGGTGGATTCCACTCTCCACGCTGCCGCAAAAACGACCCTGAAGGCTAGGGAATATGCCGCTGCCTTAGAACCAGCGAAAACGAAAACGTACAAGTTCAGGTCGGTGGATTATCCAGGTGCGAATAGCTCGTACGCTTTCGACTCCAACGGCAAGATAGCGGTCGGTCGTGCTATTGCGCCGAACGTTAGTAGCGCTTTCTATTTTCGGGGTACTTCTTATTATTTTCTTGACGTACCAGGCGCTACATCAAGTCAGATCGTCGGTATCAACGCTTCGAGCGAAATGGTGGGCGGCTACACGGCCAACCATCAGGATCACGGGTTTCTCTATGATGGGAAAAACTTTGTCACCCTCGATTATCCGGGCGCCGCCGCCACGTACGCATGGGATATCAACGATGCGGGTCTGATCGTGGGCAACTACGAAGAATCCAGTGGTGCGAATCACGGTTTTTTGTACAAGAAGGGATCCTTTACCGCTGTCGATGTGACCGGAGCGCAATACACTTATGCAGCAGGTATCAATTCAAGCGGAGAGATTGTCGGCCTCTACGTCGACTCGGCCGGCGGGGAACACGGGTTTCTGTTAAGCAACGGTATTTATTCCTCGTTTGACTTTCCGGGTGCAGCCTACTCATTCGTGTTCGGGATCAACGATGCCGGCGAGGTCGCCGGCGGGTGGGGCGACGCCAGCGGCAGTATCCTGCATGGGTTTGTCTATTCCGGCGGCGTGTACACCCAAGTCGACGTACCGGGAGCAGGCAATACGCTATGGTATCGGATCAAGAACAACGGTAGCCTTGTCGGATTCGTGCAGGATAGTTTTGGCGAAGGCCACGGCATCGTCGGGAAATAGGCGAGTTGGCGAGCAATTCAACACTCGGGGGAAGATCTATGACCACAACGTTGGCGCAGTCGCTATTGCTTCTCGGACTGATATTTCTTTGCGGTCAAGATCGGTTGTTGGCCCAATCGGCCTCCGCCGAAGGCAGCCACGCGAAACGGGTGTTGCACGGCATTGGTCATTTCCCGGTTGTTCCCGAGAGTTTTCATGCGGCGCTTCTCCACACTGCAGGACCGGTCCCGGACGCGGTCGCCCTGGGGTTGGCCAAGAAGAAGGTTTACCAATTCCGGTCGGTTGATTTTCCGGGCTCGAGCGGATCGAACGCAATCGACTTCGACGATGGCACCGCGGTGGGTTGGTTCGAGTATCCGAACACTGGTGTTAGCGCCTTCTATTGTCGCGGAACTTCATATCAATCGCTGAATATCCCGGGCGCCACCAGGAGTTATATCGTGGGCATCAACGCTTCTGGCTATATGGTGGGCGCCTATACGGATGCAGCGTTTCGATATCACGGATTTACCTTTGACGGAACGAGTGTCGTCACCGTTGATGCTCCAAACTCAACCGATACGGAGTTGGACGATATCAACGATATCGGCTCGATCGTGGGGAGTTACTACGACCTCAGTGGTAAGCAGCACGGATTCCTCGATGACAATGGCACCTTCACAACTCTGGACTTTCCCGGCGCCTCTTCAAGTGGTGCCACCGGTATCAATTCCAGCGGAGAAATTGTTGGCTATTACGTCGACTCGGGCGGCGCCGAACATGGCTATCTGCTGAGCAATGGAAGTTATTCTTCAATCGACTTTCCACTGGCCGACGATTTTACCGCTGCGTTCGGGATTAACGACGCCGGCGAAATCGCGGGCGGATACGCCGATGCGAGCAGCCAGTTTCATGGGTTTACATATTCCGCTGGCACATTTACCCAAGTGGACGTTGCGGGAGCCCCGAGCACTTTCCTGCACCGCGTCAAGAATAGCGGGAACCTGGTCGGATATGTATACGATGACCTCGATGAGATCCACGGCGTGATCGGTCACTAGCCCGCCAAACCCAAAGCATCGCTCCCACCCACAAAAATATCTTGGTCGCCGATGACAAGATTTTCCGCGACTTTGCGCTGTTAGAGACAGAGGGCCGAAACGCTTCCGATGCGTGAGCCCCTGGCGATACCGGACGCGATGTTGGGGCCGGCATCGGCAAGATGCCTCAAAAAAGGAGAGAGCTGCCATGCTTAACAAAATCATGTGGTTCAGTTTGATTCTAGGTCTCACTTCCGTGGCGCTGGCGCAAGAACGAGTCCAGCCAAATCCCACAACGAAAAGGGTGGAGGCAGATTCGCCCCAGGCGACTCAAACCTGCGAGGTCACGTATTCCAGTGGGGACTTCTACCACACGGCCACGCAGTTCTGCGTTACCGTGAACGGTAATATACCCCAGTTCTCCGTAAGACGTGTTCAATTGTTCACCCCAGCCGGGGATGCGGCGGATTTGGAAGGTTATGGGTTCTGTGACGTCACTGCGGGCCAGCGCTACTACGACTATGCGGGCTACGACAACGGCTTATGGAATGCCTCGACGTTGAAGCAGAGCGGCAATAAGGTCACGGTAACGCGGACAACCAAGGACGGAAACTGGCAACTGACGCAGACCATCGTGAATGTGCCGGCTACCGCGAGCGCCGTTGGCTCGGCGAAGGTCACGATGAAGCTGAAGAACCTTACGGGCGTCAGTCGCTCCGCCAACCTGTTGCGGTTCGCCGCTGAGGAAGTCAGTGGCGTCAACAACACCTACAATGCGACGCAATATTCCGCGAGCGGACAGTTCCAATACGCAGCAGGGCTGATGGTTACTCTCAACAGTTTTCCGTCTGGTTTTAGCGCAGAAGCATACGTGCAAAACATTCAGTCGGGGCCCGATCCATGTTCCCCGCTCAACCAAGAGGATCCCACCCTGCCATACGTGGGCCTGGGCTCGATCGTAGCCCTGTGGGAAACGGGAAGCACAATGATCGCTCCTGGCAAAGTGGCCACCGTGACGAGTATCTACCAGGGCTTTTAATTGGCGATTAGGGCTGGCCGCGATTGCACGTCGTTTACAGGCAAGGTTGCGCCTCATTCGAGACCACGCAGGGTGGGTGGCTCGCAGACTCTGCCTCGAAGTTGTCGGCGATTAATCAAGACAGCGCCGGCAAATGCCGGCAAGAATCCATTTGTTTCACATGAGGTGATGTCATGAAGGTCCGAACTCTAGCGCTTTCCGTACTCTTGTCAATGTTGCTATTGCGCGGGCTGCTTCAAGCCCAAATCACCGGTGTAACCGCGGGCACGGACCTCACCGGCGGCGGCACACAAGGCAACGTCACGCTCAACCTAGACACAACTAAAGTGCCGCGGCTGGCGGCCGCCAACACCTTCACCGCCAATCAATCGGTGAAGGGAAACATCACTGCCACCGGAACCGTGGCGGGCAGCGAGTTCCTGTTAGGGAGCAATCTCTTTGGCATCGGCTCGTTCGCCAATGGAAATGCGTTTCTTGGATTCTCGGGGAACACTTCAACCAGCGGTACCAACAATACAGGCACTGGCTATAAAGCCCTGAGATCCAACACCAGCGGTGGTGGCAACACCGCGATCGGCAGTTTCGCGATGTATTCGAATCAGACCGGAGAAGTGAATACCGCAGTTGGCGCTTATGCCATGTATTTCAACGTTAGTGGTGGCGAAAACACAGCTTTGGGCGAACAAGCACTCGTTTCCAACACGACTGGGTCCGACAACACCGCTGCCGGTTATGAGTACCCTCGCCAACAACCTGACCGGAGGAAGCAATGTTGCGTTTGGCGAATATGCGCTTTTCGATAACACTACAGGAAATTACAACACCGCAGTCGGAGAAAACAGCGGCGGCGGATTACGGGGTCCAGTTCGTCCAACACATTCCTGGGATTTAACGCCTCGAACTCCGTCAACCCGATTAACAATGCCACCGCGATCGGGGCCCAGTGCAATCGTCGGAGAAAGCAACGCGTTGATCCTGGGAGGAACCGGGAAAACCGCCGTGGCCGTTGGCATCGGTACCGCGACTCCGTATACCGATTATGCCCTTGACGTCGAAACGATAAAGAGCAACGGCGTCATCAACGGCGGTGTAGTTGTGAATGCCAGCGGGGGCAACCTCTATTTGGGAATGACGAACACGGTGCATAAATTCAGGGTTGACACGAATGGTGTGGCCTATGCCGACGGAGGGTTTGTTGCCAGCGGCGCGGACTTTGCCGAATCCGTATCCGTGCGTGGCCAGCACTCGCTGTATCAACCCGGCGATCTCCTCGAGATTGCCAGTGGGGCGCATCGTACTCTCACACTCTCCCAGTTACCCTATTCAACCCGCGTGGCCGGTATCTACTCCACCAAGCCAGGCGTTCTCGCATCGCCTCATGCCATCGACGAAAAAATCGATGGTGAGGTGCCACTGGCCATCGTCGGTATCGTGCCTTGCAATGTGACTACCGAGAACGGCGCGATTCATGAAGGTGATTTATTGGTCGCTTCGTCGCGCCCCGGCTATGCCATGAAGGGCACCGACCGGCGCAGGATGCTGGGTGCGGTGGTTGGCAAAGCGCTGGAGCCGTTGGCGAAAGGTGCCGGCTCGATTCAAGTTCTGGTTACCTTGCAGTAGCAAGCAGTGCCATTAATTTTCAAATTGAGGTGAGGTCATGAAAATCCAGAACCGGGTCACTGTTGTCTCAACTTGCATGTTGGCCTGCTCCAAGCCCAAATCACACGCGTGACGCGGGTACGGACCTCACTGTCGGAGGCCCCGAGCCTGACTAACTTCCGTGTCCAGTTCTAGCTGGGTGCACAACACTTGTGTGTCGTTCCCGGCGGCGTCAAGTCATTGAAACACATTACTGTTGTCTGTGCTGCTGGGCGTCATAACCCAAAGGGTTGATGATCACAATCCAAGCTGGACTGAAGCTAGGCCTCCGTGAACCTGCTCAGAAATGCTCCCCATGCCGCGAATGCTCGTCCTGGGTCTGCAAACCGGAAAACCTGTTGAGGCAACTCTCCCGGCAAACCTGAATTTTTCCAGCTAGATTTCTAGCTGAATGGAACGTTTTGGAACGTAATCGGCGGGGAAGTGCACGCCAAATGAAGGTTTTTTGGAGGACGCCATCGTTCGCAACGATGAGGTCGTCGGTTCGAGCCCGACTAGCTCCACCAAATTACCACTCAATTGTGGAACCCACTCCGCCGACTAAAACCGTGTATTCCCGCTCCCAACATAAGGCCGGCCTGCCACGCTCCGGGGTGACGATTGAGCGCTCTCCTGGTGATTCGAATCACGGAGTTTTACTGGTTATTGGCGCAAGGTTTAAGTGGATCGGCAGGTTCATCGGTAATTGGCCGATCTCGAAGACGGAGGCCCGAAACTTTGATTCTTTACCTGTTTCCGTTCGTCGCCGCCGCGCTCGCCTTGATGCTCGCCTTCTGGAAGCTAAATTACGGGGAAAGCGAGAAACTGGCCTTACAGCTTGAGCAGACCCGCGCCATCGTAAAGCAACTCGAGCGGGAGCGCGACTCCGCCATGCAGGAGCTGTTCCGTCGTTTTTCCGAAGAAGGCAAGCTTAATAAGGAAAAGAGTCAGTTTCAAGCGCAGCTGGCGGAGTATGAGAAATATGCCGCCCTGGCACAGTTGGCGCTCGGTGCCGCGCACGAAATCAACAACCCGCTGCTTGGCATTCTTTCTCACCTTGAGTTAGAGCTGGGCGGCGCCCCGGACAAAGAGCGTGCCGAGATAGAGCAATGCATTGAGTGTGCCAAACGCATCTCGATGACGCTGCGGAGTTTGATGAACTATGCGCGTCCGGCTCCACTTGTCCTCAGCCAAGTGAATCTACACCGGCTGGTGTCCGATACGCTGGCGTTTCTAGAGCACCAACCCATGCTGCACGGGAGGGTCCTCGAAAACCGCGTCACCACTGACTTGCCGCTCATTTGTGTCGATGCCAATCAGCTCTCGCAGGTGCTGATGAACCTGCTGCTGAATGCAGCGCAGGCCACGCCGGAAGGCGGGCGAATTACCGTCGTCGCTCGTCGATTGTCCATGGGTGAAAACGTGGAAATTCGCGTGATCGATACGGGGTGCGGCATTCCGCCCGATGTGTTACCGCGCGTTTTCGAGCCCTTCTTCACCACCAAGCGCGGCAAGGGAACAGGTTTGGGGCTGAGCATTAGCCAGGCGTACGTGCGCAGCCACGATGGTGAGATTCAGATCGAGAGCACGCCTCAACAGGGAACGACCGTGACAATCACGCTTCCATTCCGCCGGGCGGCGCCGCCCCACGCTGGGGACAGTAGCGAAGAGAGCCAGGAGGTAATCATTCAATAGCAATGTCCTATTCCGTGCTGGTTGTTGATGACGAGGCTTTGACGTTGCGGACCGTGAGCCGCGGATTGACTGCGGAAGGATTTGAAGTGTTCACGGCTGCATCGGGCGAAGACGGGCTGAAGATATTCAACGAAGAAAAGCCGCAGATGGTCCTGCTGGATATCGTGCTGCCGGGGATCGATGGCGTCGAGGTTCTGCGCCAAATCAAGAGCGCGGCACCGGCCGCGATCGTGGTAATGATGAGCGCTTATCACATGGTCGATCGCGCGGTGGAGGCGATGAAGCTGGGCGCTTACGACTACCTCATCAAGCCGTTCCATCTGGCGGATTTGACGACCACGCTTCGGCGCGCCTCCGAGATGCTGTCCTTGCGCGTGCGCCTGCGGGACACGGTGGAGACCGCAAAGGGTCAGTACGACTTCGGCAAGGTGGTTACGCAGAATGCAGCCATGCGCGAGGTGCTGGAAATGGCGCGCAAAGCTGCCGAAAGCGACCGCACGACGATTCTGATTCAGGGCGAGAGCGGCACAGGAAAGGGAGTCTTTGCGCGCGCAATTCATTACGCCAGTCCGCGCGCCAGCCAGCTCTTGCTCGAACTGAACTGTGCCACGCTGCCGGACGCGCTTCTGGAGAGCGAGTTGTTTGGCTTTGAACCGGGAGCCTTTACCGACGCCCGCCGCCGCAAGGAAGGGCTGCTGGAGCGCGCGGATCGGGGAACACTTTTTCTTGACGAGATCGGGAACATGTCCGCGAGCGTGCAGGCGAAGTTGCTGCGCGTGCTGGAAGAAGGCACGTTTATGCGTCTCGGCGGCACGCGGTCGATTAAGGTCGATGTGCGCCTGATCGCGGCCACCAATACCAACCTCAAAGACGGTGTGACCCAAGGCCGGTTCCGCGAGGATCTGTTTTATCGGCTCAATGTCGTCCCAGTTTTCATTCCTCCTCTGCGCGACAGGACAGAAGACATTATGCCGCTGGCGTTGGATCTGGTGCAGCGATTTAATGAGGAGTTGAAGAAGAACTTCATCGGATTCACGCCCGAAGCCGCGCAGCTACTCGGGGAATACAAATGGCCGGGCAACATTCGTGAACTGAAGAATGTGATCGAGCGAACCATGATTCTGGCCCGGGAAGGCAATATTGACGCGTCTTCGCTTCCGCAGGAAATCAGGGAACCCGAACAAGTCAGTCTACCCGGCGTGGTCCGGATGCCGTTTACGGAACACTCCGTTGCCGAACCCCTGGTGACGTTGCGCGAACTGGAAGAGGATTACATTCAAAAGGTGCTCTCGGCTACCGCAAACAACAAGACGCAGGCGGCCAGAATTCTTGGGATTCACCCCACCTCCCTGTTGCGCAGACTGAAGAAAGAACCTGTGTTGAGCTAAGGAGAGCCAGATTGGAGAGGTCAGAGGTCAGATTGCAGAAGTAAAATCTGTTGGGTACACCGCATCGCTGAACTCGATAGGATTTTCAATTCTGCAACCTGACTTCTGCAATCTGCCTGAAAGCGATTTCCTTCTTCATCCTCCCTCCCCTCCTGCAAAACGCAGCAGCGATCTGCAAATTGCAATAGCCGCGAATCCACCCCGAAGTCCGGCTCGCGCCGAAGTCATTGCAACCAAAGAGCGAGAATTCCCGCCTGATTAGCCACTGACGTGCATAAGTACAGGTGGCAGCGGTGCCAAAACAGAGAGCGTCCCGCACCGGGCCGGGAGAATGTCATGTCCATACTTTTCGTGCTGTTGACGTTTCTAATCGTGATCTCCGTCAATTATTTCTATTTTCGTTTGCCGCAAGCGCCACGGGCGGAAACGCAGGTGGTGGTACATCCCCGAGTTCCCGTCATGGCGAAAGAGGCGGGCTTCTCGATTCCGAAGGATTACAGCTTTCATCCCGGTCACACCTGGGTGATGCGTGAGACGGGAGACAACGCCCGGGTCGGGCTCGACAAGTTTGCCGCCGACCTGGTGGGCAAAATCGATCGCATCGAAGTTTGCGATCCGAGCCGCTGGGTTCGCCAGGGCCAGCGTTTGGCGACGATTCACTCCGGTGGAGAGTCGTTCGATCTGCTGTCGCCCATCGAAGGTGTAGTCATGGCCGTCAACGGCGACGTGGTTAAAAATCCGGCGCTCGCGACGGGCGACCCCTACAAAGACGGATGGCTCGCCCTGCTTAAGTCTCCGGATCTTCCCACCAATCAGAAGAATCTTTTGCAGGGACCGATGGTCGCTCCCTGGATGCACTACAGCGTGTCGCGCCTGAATGCGGCACTGGCCAGCGCGAATCCAGCCTTTGCTCAGGATGGCGGAATGCCCGTCAACGAAGTTCTGCCGCGGATTGAACCCGCAGTCCGGCTGAAGCTGATCAAAGAGTTCTTTTTGAATTGAGCTTTGTATAAGAGGGCCGGTGACGGGCCTGTAAGAGGAGAAAGAAAATGCCAAAGACTAAAGCAATTCTGATCGACATCACAAAGTGCATCGGTTGCCGCAGCTGCGAGCAGGCCTGCAAGCAGATGCACGGCTTCCCGACGGAAACGGAGACGAAGCTTTCGCCGACCGCCTTAACCATCGTGGAGGATCATGGAGACCGCTTCGTGCGGCGCATGTGCATGAACTGCCAGGATCCGGCCTGCGCTTCGGCGTGCCTGGTTGGCGCGCTGAAGAAGACAGAACTCGGGCCGGTAACGTACGACGCGTCGAAGTGCATCGGCTGCCGCTACTGCATCGTGGCCTGCCCGTTCAACGTGCCGCGCTACGAATGGAACAAGCTCGTGCCCTTCGTGAAGAAATGCGATATGTGCTACGAGCGTCAGGTCAAGGGGCAACTTCCCGCGTGCGTGGAAGCGTGTCCCGTGCAGGCTTCGATCGCCGGCTGGCGTGACGACATTCTTGAAGAAGCACAGAAGCGCGTGTTGCTTGACTCAAAGTACGTCAAGCGCATCTACGGCGCGGAAGAAGCGGGAGGCACGTCCGTCTTCTTCATCTCCGATGTTCCGTTTGAAAAACTTGGTTTCACTACCGTCCCGGCGCAGCCAATGCCGATTCTGACGGCCAACGCGCTGGGCGACGTGCCGACCGTGGTGCTGGTCGGTGGAAGTTTGCTGGCTGGGTTGTATTGGATTACCAACCGGCGCAAACAAGTGGCATGGGCCGAAGTCAGAGAGAACGCCGGCGAACAAACCGGCGCTCCGGCCAGCGGCAAAACAGAAAGGGGCTAAATATATGTCTCGCATTCATATTTCCAAATTGTCATTACCGAAGCTCACGATGTGGCGGGTGATTGTGGCGGTAATCCTGGCCGCCGGCTGCTACGCGGCATATGCGCGTTTCGCGCTCGGCTTTCAGCAGTCGACCAACCTCGCCGACGCGCAACCCTGGGGCCTGTGGGTAGGGCTCGGCACGTTATGCGGAGTCGGCATCTCGGCCGGAGGCTTTGCCATCGCGGCCGCGGTTTACCTGCTCGGCTTTGAGCGCTATCGCCCGGTCGTGCGGGCCGCCGTGCTGCTGTCATTTCTCGGCTATCTGACGGTCTGCGTCGGCATGATGTACGAACTCGGCCTGCCCTGGAGAATCTGGCATCCCATCGTCATGTGGAATCGCCACTCGGTCCTGTTTGAGGTCTCGTGGTGTGTGATGCTCTACACTACCGTCCTCTCGCTCGAGTTCTCGCCTTCTCTGGTTGAGAAGATTCCGTTGCCGCGCCTGCGCAACCTCTACCTGAAGTGGCACCACGAGATTCTGATCGGACTCGTGATGGTCGGGGCGGTGCTTTCGTCGCTGCATCAGTCGTTTCTCGGCGGACTTTATCTCCTGACGAAGGGCAAACTCGATCCGCTCTGGTATAGCCAGTATCTGCCGACGCTGTTTTACCTCTCGGCGGTTCCGGCTGGGTCTGGCCGCAACGATCATGGCGGTTTACCTGTGCACGCGTTCGCTGAATGCGCGGGTCGATCCGACGATCCTCACCGAGATGAGCCAGGTGATCGCGCCCTTGCTCTATGTTTACGCGCTGTTCCGCGGCATTGACCTGTTCACCCATGGGGGTGCGGCCTATCTCTTCCAGTGGCGGCAGGAAGCGCTGCTTTTCTGGCTGGAGATCGGGTTGTTCGTCATCGCCCCCATCATTCTCCTGAGCCGGGAGAAGATCCGAACGAACCCACAATCTCTGTACTTCACTTGTTCGCTGGTGGTGATGGGATTTATCACTAACCGCCTGAATGTGTCGGTGACCGCGTTTGAGCGCACCTCCGGCTTCCACTACGTGCCCAAGTGGACGGAGTTCGCTTTGACGCTCGCCACATTGACGGCAGCCGCCGTGGCGTTCCATTACGCTGTCGTGTATTTGGATATTCTTCCGAAGACTTCAACCGCGAAGAAGTGGATCGTGGGCAACACTGCGGCCGCTTGAAAGGCAGACGGGAAACAAACCACTGCCGTTGTATGAACGCGAGCCGATGCCGCTCAATCTGAGTGGCATCGGCTCGCGTAGCGTAGGAGCTATCCGCGGTCAGCTACGGCCCGGAGGAAATCAGCCGAACCACTACCGGAGAGGAGCCCTGGCCCCAAATTAATGGTGGTGGGATGGGGGCTGTCCCACACCCGGCCATGTTGATGATCGTGGCGTCCACGTTGCCGGGAAGCGGCGTTGCTAAGCCGTCTGGGTTAAGAAACAACTGAACGAAGCCGACGATTTGAACTGGACTCGTTGGCGGCGTCGTGCCGCTGCCAACATCAAATACCGGGACCGTTACTAGCGAACTGCTTACCATCACATCTTTTCCAACCGCCCCAGCAACGGGATTTTGGGCACCGGCCATGAACTGAAAAGGCGGGATCGGTGGCGTTCCCGAGGCAGGATCGACCTGATCGGCATCGCCCAGGGTCGTGGTCGCATGTGTCAGACAATTCACCGCGATTGTCGTATCGACATTGCGCGTGCCGGGGTAGGGATTCACGTCGATACTCGCCGTGTTGCTGTTGCAGGCGATCGGCGTCTGAATACAACCGGCGACGCTTTCCTGATAGCCCGTGGTCAAGACGGGCGTGCAGGTAGGGAGGGAGTGCGTCGGGGGAGAAAAGCTTAGGTCATCGTCAGCGCCGGGATAGTAGCTCCAAGGCGTTGGAACGGGAAGTGGTCCGCCGCTGCAGTTACCGCCCGAGCACGCGGGAGTCATCGGTTTACCGCCCGCGGCAAGGTTGTTGTAAGTCCATCCCAAAAGGGCCGGGTTGGTAATGTCACCGTTCGTGGGGCCGAAGATGGTAGTTCCGCCACTCGGGTCCATGTTAGGCAGCAGCCACGGCTTCACACAGGCTGGCGCCACAGCCGCTCGGGAGAAGCCTGATATCGCGGACGCATTTGAAGGATTGTAGGCCTCGGCCGTCGCCGACGCGACCACTGTCAACTGGGTCCTTCCCCACATGCGTGCGAAGAACGTGGCAGGTCGGTTCTCTGAACCGTTACCGTCACCTGAGGATTGGTTATGAAGCTAGGCAATCCCGCATTGTTGAAACAGACGCTGATTTCCGCCCCGGGCGCGCATGCCCCGGAGGCGCTCAAGCTTCTGCCGCCAACCTGGTTACTCGCCGCCACCTGCGTCGCGATCGTGCGCGCGAGACTCTCCGCTCCGCTTGGACCGGCCGCGGACGAGGTCAACCCCGAGTTGGCTAGCACCCGCGCCCCCGCCAGAGCCGCGGCATCAGCCGCCAGCTGTGCTTCGCTTCGGGCGGTGTAAAGTGTCGCAACGTCGATCGAAAGCGCGGCCATTGCCCCAACCACGAACAACATCACAACCGCCACCAGCAGGATGACGATCCCATGTTCATTGTCGCGTCGGATAATCGAGCGGAACTTAGTTCGATGGCGTCGCATGTATCCTCACATCTGGTTTTGGACCTGAGCGTTCTCGGTCAACATCGTAGGCGTATAGTTCGCGCCAGCAAACAGCAATTGAATGGCACTATTGAACCGCCAATGATACGGATTTGCGACCGTAATCTGAGTTCCTACGGCTACTGGTGGAGCGGATGTACAGGCTGGCCCGGATGTGCATACCCATCCACGGTTGATCGTGATGAATAATTGGTCGCCAGGGCTGGAACACCCATTGATCGTGTAAGTCCACGTCAGGCCGACCTGCGCGGATGGTGTAAATGGAGCCCGGCAGGGGGGCTGGTTCCCATTCGGCAGCACTCCACTGTCGAGTCAGCGATTTGACAATTGTGGTTACCACCACTTGCAGAGAATCTGGGTTCGTGGCGGTGGAGGAACTGTTCGTCACAATGTCGCTCATGGGCTGAGCCGCGGCGATGATGGCGCCTTCCTGAGCCGCCTGTTCGATCTTCTGTTTCTGGTTGAATGCGCCGCCAAAATCATAGATGCCCACCACAAACACTACTAAGAGCGGCAGCGTGAGTGCAAACTCCAGCAGCGCCGAACCTCGCTCTTCTCTCAGAGCGTCAGACCACGTCTGCAGAGGCCCTTCTTCCGGATTGTGGGAAGCAGGGCCTGTGGCAATCACGGAGCGTTATACAGCCGAATCATCTAATTCTCCATTCTGCTCTGCGCTTGAGCGCGACAAGGTAATCAACTGCATGTTGAGCGATGTGAAAGGTAGGTGGAACTGGAAGGGGTATTGAAAGCTGACAAGGGTTCCACATTGCGGGATCTGGTTTCCGGAAGCGGCGGGGGGATTCAACAGGGCCTGTCGGCAAATGGAAACGTTGTTATTAACCGAGCATGTCAACACAGGGAACGGGTTGATGCAGGATAACGGAGTAGGAGGACTGGAGTTTACGGGAATTGGGTCATTCAGACTCGATGCCTGCAAGACCGCGGAAATCGCCAGGACCACATTTGGATCGCTGGTTGGGATGTCTCCACACGTGACGCACGTTGAGCGCGCTGCCGACGATTGCCCCTTGTTGCGCCGCTTGCGTAATCGTGGAGTAAATATTGAACGCGCGTCCGAACCAGATAATGCCGAGCAGAAAAATAAACACCACCGGCAGCACCATCGCGGCCTCGGCGATCTCGGCGGCTTCGGAACTTCGCAGATTGTGTAGGCGTGCTCGCATCTTCGGGATTGGGTAATTGTGTAACTTGGTAATCGTGTAATTGAAAACCATAAATTCAAGGCCCTAAAGATTTTCAATTACCCGATTACAAAATTACTCAATTCTTATGCCTTTCCAAGCGCGGCGGCAATTCCATAGAAAACCACCGCCAGCGAGACCGCCACGCCAAAAGGAATTTTAGTGGAATCGGGATTATCAAGCGATACCTCTGCTCCGGGCGCCCGTAAACTAAAAACGGCGGCCAGCAGTCGGGCGATGTTCAGAAGCGCTTGTTTCAGACGCCCCTGCCAGATGATCACGCCGAGCGCCATTGCGCCCGCCACCAGAATCGCACCAAAAAGCACGGCCAGCAAGGAACGCGGGCCGAGACAGGCTCCGAGTGCGCCGACCAGCTTCCAGTCTCCGGCGCCCAGACTGCGTACCAGGACAAACGGCAGCAGCAGGGCGAGGCCAAGCAGCATACCGAGCAAGGCTGTTTTCAGGCCAAGCCAGTGAGACAAAATCGTGTTCGTAACGATTCCGACCGCCGCGCTTGAAACGGTCAGCCAATTTGGAATTCTCCGCCAGCGCGCATCCCAAACGCCCGCACACAAGGCTAGGCCGACCGCGGGCGTCCATGGTCCGAGTTCGCTCCAGGGCCGGAACAGAAGAACAAGCACGGCTGTCAGGGAGGCGGCTGCGCACATTCCTTATGTACTGTATGACTTCCGGGAGCCACACTCAAGCGGCATTTATAGGCAGCTGGGATGGGCGAAACAAGAGAAAAGGCCCGGAAGCCCGGACCTTTTCGCAGGATTTCAACTGGATCTGATTCGACCGAACCAGTTACCGCAGCTTTACCGAGGGACGGGAGATGCCGAATTCCGCTCCGCGATTACCTTGCGCGCGTTGTCGGCCAGAGCACGCGCCTGCGGCATGAGTTCCAGGGCCCGGATCACCTCGGGATCGGTTTCCGCGCGCGATTGCATTCCTACTTCCTGGCCGAAGGCGTCGATGAAGATCTCGCTCTTGATGTTCGAGCGCAGCCAATCGTTGTTTTCGAGGAACTCGCCTTCGGTGTAGGGAATCTTTTCCGCGTCCAGGAACTTGCGGAAATCCTGAAGGATCACGTCGTCGACCTCGAAGGTTTTGGCGTCTACCTTATGCGAGTTCGAGTAATTTTTCGCGAAATTGAAGAGCGCGTAATGCTGCAGCAGTTCGTCCTGAAACTTGTTGGACTTGTAAGGAGGCAGCTTCACATCGGGCGTAATTCCGCCGCCGCCGTATACGGTGCGGCCGCTGTCGGTGAGCTTGACCTCACGATTGGCGGTGTTGTCGTCGTTCTCGCGTTCGTAATAATAGTCGTAGAGGGAGATATTGCTGTAATCGCGCTGGATGAGGCGGCCGCTGGGGGTGTAGTACTTGGCGGTGGTCAGCGCCAGGCCGGTGTTTTCGGCCAGCGGATAAACGGTCTGGACGAGGCCCTTGCCGAAGGTGGTTTCACCGACGATCAGGCCGCGGTCGTGATCCTGGATCGCTCCAGAAACGATTTCGGCGGCGGATGCGGTACCGCGATTGACGAGGACCACGAGCGGGTAATCTTTGCCACCGTTGCCGTGCGAAGCAACATAACGCTTTTCCGGAGACGACCGTCCGTGGTGCGAGACGATCAGTTGCCCCTTCTTCAGGAACTTGTCGGCCACGCCGACCCCTTCGCTCAGCAAGCCGCCGGGATTCTGGCGTAGATCGAGGACCAGGCCCTTCAGATCGCCCATCTGATCGAGGGCTTCGCTCACTTCGTGCTCCGTCGTCTCCTGAAACCCCGAGATGTGCATGTAGCCTATGCCCGGCCGGATCATGAAGTGGAGGTCGACGCTATAGCGCGGAATCTCGTCGCGAACCACGCTGAACTCGAGCGGATGCTCGGCGCCTTCGCGCAGCATGGTGATGCGCACGGTGGTGCCCTTGGGTCCCTTGAGCAGGTCGGCGACGTCGGACGTGCTCATGTTGTCGGTGGCCTTGCCGTCAATGGCGGCGATGATGTCGCCGGGGCGAATGCCCGCGCGGTAAGCAGGCGTGCCGACGAACGGGGCGATGACGATAACCTTGTTATTGCGCGGGCCGACCGTCATTCCCACGCCGTAATATTTGCCGCGCTGCTCTTCGCGCAGGGCGGAGTAGGATTTGGGATCGAAGAAATTGGAGTGGGGATCGAGCTGGTGAAGCATGCTCGGGATAGCCCCATCGTAGATGGCCTTGTCGGCGTTCACCGGGTCGGCATAGTTCTCCTCGACCGTCTCGTACACTTCGGTGAACTGCTTGAAGCTGTCGCGCACGTCGGAATCGGTGCTAGGAGTCACTGAGGGGGCGATCCTCTGGGCAAAGAGCATGCCGAGCACGCCGAAGAGAGCTAGAACGAAAACTACCAGGAAGAGAGAACGACGAGAACTACCGGCCATGTTTCAAAATCCTCGGGCAGGCACAATGGAGGGAAAGACCCACCCCTTCTGAGTCGCAGTATAGCATGGAGACGCGCCTGTTCATTGGATGCAGACTTAGTGCCGTGGTTACATCGGGGTCATGGCTTTTCGGGTGGGAGAGCGATGAAGGACAGGGCGTTTGCTCATGGCGCGAAGTAGCGGCGCGCAGGCACTCCCACATTCGGAAAAGGTGTGAATGAAGGGCACCCAACGCAATTTAATTGTCGCGAAGGTCAGCTCTACGCTCTGGATCAGAACAGCCGGGTGACGCCTTCTTCGAGCACTACCACCTTATCTTTTACTCCCGCAGAGCAGGCTTCTCTGGCCAGCAATTGAAGCGGTTCTTCGATCGGCTCGTGCGACAGGCGGAAAGTTCCGTAGTGCATGGGTACCATCCAGCGGGACTTCAGGTCGAGAAAGGCTTGCATAGCGTCGGCGGGGCTGGTGTGGACGTTGCGAAATTGGGGAGGATTGTAGGCGCCGATGGGCAGCAGCGCGACGTCGGGATGGAGGCGGCGTCCGATCTCGCTGAAGCCGTTGAAGTAGGCCGTATCTCCCGCGTGATAGATGGAATGCTTACCGGCGCGGAGGACATAGCCTCCATAGCCGCGATGCGAATCTTTGAGCACGCGGGCGCCCCAGTGGCGCGAAGGAACGTGCGTGATTTCGAGCGCGCCTTCGCGGTGCGTGTTCCACCACTCCATCTCGATAATCTTTTTGAAGCCGAGATCGGAGACGAGGTCATAGACGTGATGCGGGACGATGAGCGTCGGCGCCTCCCCGGTTTCCCGGCGCGTCTGGCGCGCGATGGTGCGCAGCGACTGACGATGAAGATGGTCGAAGTGGGCGTGCGTGACGAGCACGACATCCATGGGAGGCAGTTCCCGCAGGTGCAGCCCCGGTTGGCGCAGGCGTTTTAGAACGAAGAGCCAGCGCGCGAAGTTGGGATCGACGATAACGTTCATTCCGCCCATTTGGAGGAAGAAGCTGGAATGGCCAATGAAGGTGACGCCCAGTTGGCCGCTCTTGACGAGTTCTGGTTTGTGGGTGCTTCCAGTGCGCGGGGTAATGGCCGAATGGCGCACCAGACGGGTGAATTGGCTGGCTCGCTTGCGAAGAGCTGGATTTTTTAATGATGACTTAAGCATAAAGGCTAGCTAGGAACTTCGAGCCGCGAGTTTCAAACGAACCCACGCACCTGTTGCGCCATCCCGTTACCACCGCTTCGTCGTTGGACGGCGTTATGTATTGGATGCCACAAAGGGCAGAGCGGACGCTTAAAGCGGGCGATTCGCACTTGGCCTGTCGCATAGTTGTTGTTGTGAATCTTCGAGTAGCGTTGTTCCAGTGTATGACAAATCGCGTTGTCCTTGACCGTTACTTTCGTGGTCATATCTAATCAAAGTTTCTGAAGTTGGTGTGGAAAGCCAGGAAGGAAGGACGAATTCGATGCGCGTAGCTTTTCTTGGACTCGGAATCATGGGGCAGTCGATGGCCTCGAATCTAGTTAAAGCGGGACACGAAGTTGCGGTCTGGAATCGCAGCGCCGGCCACCACGTAGAAGGCGCGCGCGCGGCGGCGTCTCCGGCGGACGCGGCGCAGGGCACGGAAGCAATCTGGATGTGCGTCTCGGACACGAAGGCGGTAGAGAGCGTGCTCTTTGGCGAAGGCGGAGCCGAGGCGTCGCTCACGCCGGGCATGGTTATTGCGGATTCGAGCACGATCTCTCCGTCGGCGACGTTGCGTTTCGCTGAGCGCGTGAAGACGCGCGGCGTCGATTACGTGGACGCGCCGATGACAGGATCGAAAATCGCGGCTGCGAGCGGGAGCCTGATTTTTATGGTTGGAGGCGACGAAGCTGCGCTGGCGCGCATCAAGCCGCTGTTCGATGCGATGGGCAAACAGGTGTTCCGCATGGGCGAAACGGGCAAGGGTCAGGCCACCAAACTGGTGATGAATTTGCAGATTGCCATGATCTTTGAGGGCTTTGCCGAAGCTCTGACACTGGCGACGAAACTGGGCGTCGATGTTGAGAAGCTGATTCCGCTGATTCAGGCCTCGATGGTGCGGTCGGGAGTGGTCGACTATAAAGCTCCGTTTATTTTGAAGCGCGACTTTTCTCCGAATTTCCCGCTGCGACTGATGTGGAAAGACATTCACCTGGCGCTGGAAGCGGCGCGCGAGAAGCGTGTGCGATTGCCGGGACTGGAGGCAGTCGAGGAGGTTTACGACGTGGCTGCGGAGGAAGGGCACCGCGATCTGGATTATGCCGCGACACTGATGTTGCTGGAGAAATGGGCTGGCGTCGAAGTAAAGGGCGGCGCGTAGTCCTGGGGCGGGACAAGATTGTCTCCCTATAGAATTGTGCATGAACGGGCGGGACGCCCGCACCTCCGTCACTGCTTCCGTTACCGCTTGCCGAAGGTGCGCAAGTAGTTCACTAAGTTCCACACCTCTTCGTCTTTGGCGCGGCCGGCATCTTCGGCGGGCATCTCGCCTTTGCCTTTGCGGATGATGTAGAACCACTCGCCGTCGGTCGCTTTTTTCTGAACATCAGGGTTGGTGAAGTCGGCGATGTTCTTGATGTCGGAGGCCATGTCGCCTTTGCCGTCGCCCTTCGCGCCGTGGCAGAGGGCGCAATCAATCGCATAGACCTTCTTGCCCTTGGCGACGGACTCGGCTGTGGGCTTGACGGGGTTCGGTTTCTGCGCTTCTTCTGGCGGAATTTTGTATTCGGGCGCGGGCGCCTTTGCCGGGGGCTGAGTCTGCTGCGCTCCCAGGGCGCAGGCAAAAACCAGCAAAGCGATCAGCAGAAAATGTTGCCACGAGCTTCTCAACACGGGACCTCCTCTTCTCGTGCGTAGGTCACGCTGTTCAGGCCACGATTCGCGATACTACGCAGGATTTTACGGCTGTGCAAGCAGGGAGTGTAGGCTCCACGTCACCGGCGGACGTATGCGGAGTCACATTGGGCGCGGACGATCAACCTCTGCCAGCCAGGATTTGGATTCCAGGAGCACGGGATTTAGAGTGCGTTCGTGCGTCCGGGAGTCACCTTCCAAGGGGCTACTACTGCCGTAACCCCTTTCCCAGCGGAGGATTACAGAAGTATTACATCCGCTCCGCCGAGGGCTTGGTATTGTCAGTTTGGGCAAGATGTGAAACCGATGTTGGGGGAGAGCTGATGAGCAAAACTGCCGAGATGGAGCAGGACCCGGTAAACGGCACGAGCCTGCGCAAGGACCGCGCCGACCATGATGGCATCAATTGGGTCACGGCGACGGCCATGATTCTGTTTCATATCGGCGCCGTGGCGGCGCTATTTTTCTTTACGTGGAAAGCATTTTTTGTAGCGTGTTTTTTGTGGTGGGTTTCGGGCAGCCTTGGCATCGGGATGGCGTATCACCGGCTGCTGACGCATCGCGGATATAAGACTCCGAAGTGGGTGGAATATTTTCTGACTTGGTGCGCGACTCTGGCGCTTGAAGGCGGGCCGATTTTCTGGGTGGCGACCCATCGCATTCATCATCAATTCTCCGACGAAGAAGGCGATCCGCATTCGCCGATCGACGGCAAGTGGTGGGCGCACATGGGATGGATTCTCATGGGCAAGTCGATGCACCACGACACGACTACACTGGCGCGCTACGTTCCCGATCTGACCAAGGATAAATTTCATGTCTGGCTGACGAAGTATCACTGGACCAGTAACGTGATCGTCGGCATCATCCTTTACGCCATTGGCGGGCTGCCTTGGCTGCTCTGGGGAGTGTTTGCGCGCGTGGTCGTCGGCCTGCACGCCACGTGGATGGTGAATTCGGTGACCCACCTCTGGGGAACGCGGCGCTTTGCGACCAAAGACATGTCCACCAATAACCTGCTGGTGGCTTTGCTTACGTTTGGTGAGGGCTGGCATAACAATCACCACGCGCATCCGGTTTCGGCGCGCCACGGATTGAAGTGGTATGAAGTCGATGTCAACTGGTACGGGATATGGGCGCTCAAAAAACTTGGGCTGGCGCGGCATGTCTACAAAGTCAGGCTCGATCATTTGCCGCCCAAGCCGGCGCTGACCCGGGATGTGGGCGAGGCGGAATTCGTGGCGTCGGCTGCGGCGGGGAACGACTAGAAGAACGGCTCTCGGCTATCAGTTTTCAGCTCGCAGTAAAGGCTCTTGAACCTGGCCCTTTGGGCTTGGTTGAGAGCCTTTTTTCCGTTGCCGGTTTGTCCCGAAAGGCGCGCCCATCGGGGCTTTGACAGGCGTAACGGGCATGGTATTCTGCCCTCCACGCTGTTAGTTCGCCTTTCTTTTCTGGCAGCCTTCGGACCAATCTGACTTCGCAGCGGTGAGGCTGGAACCTATGAAAGCCACCACGATCCTGTTTGTTTTGTTGGTGGGGACATCTTCAATATTGGGCGCCGAATTATCGAGCGCCAGGCTGATCAAGACCGCGACTACCCTCACCTCTTCGGAGAATCCGTCTGACTATGGAGACACCGTAACTTTCACCGCGGCGGTCACTCCCGCGCCGCCCGACGGAGAAACGATCACGTTCATGCAAGGAAAGAACCCACTCGGAACCGGGACCTTGAGCGGTGGCACAACCAGTTATGCGACCTCGGCGATGTCGCCGGGCACGTACACCATCAAGGCGGTGTACACCAGTGACGGGATCTACGCCGGCAGCACGTCGAACGCGGTGAAACAGGTGGTGGATAAAATTCCAACGGCGACCACTCTGTCTTCCTCGCAGAATCCGATTAACTTTAAGCAGCCTGTAACCTTTACGACAACCGTAGCCGCGGACTCCGGCGGCACACCCACCGGCAATGTGTCCTTTTACAACGGGACCGCGAAGCTTGGGACGGCGTCGCTTTCCAGCGGTGTCGCCAACTACACGACCACCCGATTACCCGCGGGCACCGATTCGATCACCGGAGTCTACAACGGAAGCACTTTATTTGCGGCCAGCACTTCAAATATCGTTGGCGAGACGGTCAACGGAGGATGTGGCACTGGGACTTTCATCGATTCCTCGATGATGTATGGCAACCCCCCAACCACGCGTTATTACGAAGTCTATCTGCCCGCGGGGCTCCTCGCGAATCCGCCCATGGTTCTGATGCTGCATGGCACGCGCAGCACGATTGAGACAGGCTCCGACCCAATGCCTGTTATCAGCTTGAATTGGGGCTGGCAGCCGGTCGCCGAACAGAACTGTTTTATCCTGGTCAAACCCGCCTCGACCTACGACCCGGCGACCGCCAAGTGGAATTGGAATGCGTATTTCCTCGATGAGGCGTTTCCGTACGCGCAGGGGTGCGGGGCGACCGACTGCCCAGACGATTCCGGCTTTCTGGGAGCGCTGATCAACGCTCTGATCACTCAATACAACGTGAACCCCAACATGGTGTACGTCGCGGGCTTCTCCTCGGGCGCGGAAATGGCGGAGCGCGTGGGCGCGGACCTCGCCGGACTGGTGGCGGCGATTGCTCCCGGTTCGGGGCAGCTCGTCGCAGTGCCGGGCGTTGTCTCGCCACCATTGCCCTATCCAAACGATCCGCAGGCGTCCGTTTCGGTCCAGGAGTGGCACGGCACGCTCGATACAAACCTCTGGCCGTGCGGCTACGGCACGACCATCTACAACGCCGATATTTTCACGCTCGACACGGTCGATGACACTTTTAACTTCTGGACAACTGCGCCCGTCAATAGCTGCACTACGCTGCTAACAACCGCACCTCTTTGTTTGAACGGCGCACCTAACAACACGAACGACGCGCCTATGCTGGGCATTCCGGGCCTGACCGGTAACGATGCTACGGGATGCGCGAATAACGCCGAAATCCAGTTCATTTGGATGCCTGATGTTCAGCACTCCTGGCAGCAGCAATACAACGCCGAGCGCTGGGCCTTTTTTTTAGCGCACCCAAAGCATACGCAACCGAAGCCGCGACGCAAGATCGGCCCTTCGCCGCCAGCCGGTAATCTCGCAGACTCGCGTTGAACCTCTAATACCTGAGGTTCGCGCACAGAGTGAGCATCTTCTAACCTGACACCTTCCACCCGCCCCGCTACAATCTTCCTGTGCGAATCTCGAGCCGGCGTACCGCCATCGCTTTTTTTCTCAGCTCCGGGGTCATTCTGGCCGCGCTCGCCTTCGCTGTCGGCAGCGGCTGGATCATTCTGAACTGGCGTGAAGGCATTAAGGTATTTCTTGGCATCATCTTTTTCAGCGCCATCATAACGGGGCTGGTGCTGAACACCATTTTTCTGGTGCGCGAGATCCGGCGTAACGAGCAGCACGACAGTTTCATCAATGCCGTCACGCACGAACTGAAGACTCCAATCGCCTCGATCCGGCTTTATCTCGAGACACTCCAGCGGCTGGAGGTGGATGAGGCGCGGCGGCGCGAGTTTTATCATCTGATGCTGGTCGATACGGAGCGTCTGATGGGCACCGTGGAGCAGGTGCTGAAGGCAGGCGCGCTCGCTCAGAAGAAGGCCAAGGCGCAGGCGCAACGAGTATCCGTCGACCTCAACGCTTTGGTGCGCGATTGTGTCGAACTGGCGCGCCTGCGGCACAATTTGCCGGCTCAGGATCTCGAGTATCGCGAGGCGCTGTCTTCGGCGAATGGAGCGCTTCCACCGCTGGTGCTGGGCGATCCCGATGAGTTGCACACGGCGGTGACCAACCTGCTCGACAATGCGGTCAAGTATTCTCCGGATGGAATTCACATCGCAGTGGAGTTGACTGTTCCCGATGAAGCGCATGTTGTGCTGCGCGTGCGCGATCGCGGGGTGGGCATTGCTCAGAATGAGTTGAAGCGGATCTTTAAACGCTTTTATCGGGTGCGGCAGAGGGGACGAGCGCGCGTGAAGGGAACGGGACTTGGATTATTCATCGTGCGCTCGATTGCGCGCAATCACGGCGGCCGCGTGTTTGCCGAGAGCGAGGGCGCCGGGAAGGGAACTACCGTGACGCTTGAGTTGCCGCGCGAAGTTCCGAAGGAAGTTCCGAGCGATGCTTCGAAGGAAGCTTCGGGGACCATAGCATGAGCCGCGTGCTGATTGTCGAGGATGAGGCGCATCTGGCGCAGGGCCTGCGCTTCAACTTGCAGGCCGAAGGTCATGAGGCGGACGTTGCGGGCGACGGGGAAGATGCGCTCGCGCGGTTGATCGATCGCGCGGAACATTTTGATGCCGTGGTTCTGGATGTGATGTTGCCGGGGAAGAGCGGATTCGAGGTCGCGGCGCGGCTGCGCGAGACCAAGAATTATGTGCCGATTCTGATGCTGACTGCGCGCGGCCGGCCGGAGGATGTGCTGGAAGGATTTGCGGCCGGCGCGGATGACTACCTGCCGAAGCCGTTTGAACTCGCCATTTTGATTGCGCGGCTGGATGGGCTGCTGCGGCGCAGCGCGTGGATGCGGCAGAGCGTTCCCCCAGGCGCTCGCAGCGAACCGCGTCCGGCAACCGAATCAAAGTCCGAAGTAGACACGTTTACCTTTGCCGGCAAGTCGATTGATTTTGGCGAGCTTGAATTGCGCTCGCTCGGGAATACGATTCACCTCACGGTGATGGAGGCGGAGCTTTTGCGTTATCTGGCGCGGAGCGCGGGGCGCATCGTGTCGCGCAAGTCGCTTCTGGAAGATGTTTGGGGATTGCACGAGGACACCGACACGCGCGCCATCGACAATTTTATTGTTCGGCTGCGGCGGTATATAGAGGAGGATCCGGCGCGGCCCCGGCATTTGCTTACGGTGCGCGGGGTGGGGTACCGGTTTGTGGCGGAGCCGGAGTAGAGCTGGTCGTCAGTCGTTGGTCGTCGGTCGTCCGGAAATGCGAACAATCCCCGTGTTCATTTCAAGCAAACAGCGGATTGCAGTAAGTGCCTGATGACGAACGACCGCCGACTGGCGACGATTTTCTAATGCTGGCGGGCTGACGAGCTGGCGGCTAGTTCGCGGAAAAGGCCCAGGAGTGACGCAGCGGCTTGCTGATCGGAGAGATTGGCCAGAGCCACGGTTGCTGTGAAGTGGGGCGAGTGCTGGTTAAAGCGGACGCTTACGAAGTCTTTTTCACGCCACGTAGCTAACGCATTTACTACCGGAGTCAGCTCGGCCGGCCAGTCATCTTTTGTGGTCAGAATCACGGGGCCTGGGCGGGTGACAGTCCACTTGCGAGTGGAACTCTTGGCGCCGGTTTGGCCGGACCAGCGGTGCCGGATGATGTCGAGGTGAAACCCGGGAGGGAAGCCCATGTCGGCTTCGAAGGTAAGTGTCTCCTGTTGCTCGTGCCAGCGGCTCAGAACCCACTGCACGGGCAGCGGGCGCGGTAGCAACTTGATAGTGAGGCGAACTTCGTCGAACCAGCGCGAGGAAAGATGCAGAGTGGCCTTAAGGCGCGAACTGCAGGACTGCCAGCGCAGATTGTCGAGGCGTCCCTTGCCGAGGCAGGCGGCCTGCACCCAGTCGAGAACGCTGGCGGCTCGCCTCCGGTTGTAGCGCACGAACCAGCTATACCAGACGAGGCCGAGCATTGCCGCCAAGCTGCCGACGATTAGAATCCAGCGCCCCACGTGCCGCCTCTCTATGGGGAGAATCGTACGTCTCTCAGATGCGGATGCGCAAGGGGAGGAAACGAAAAAAATCAGGTGTCGGCCAAAATCGGCTGCAAAGCTTTTCTCCCGGTAGAATGGCGGCGTGCCGTTCCGAATCCGGAAATTCCAAAAGAAAGATTTTGAGACCCTCTGGCGCATCGACCAGGCTTGTTTTGACGAGCAAATGGCCTATTCACGGCCGGAACTGGCGTTTTATATGAAGCGCCCGGGCGCGTTTACCCTGGTGGGGGAAGGACAGCAGGAAGCCGTCCTTGGGTTCATCGTGGCTGAGGCCCGACGGCGGAGTGGGCACATCATTACTATTGACGTGGTGGCAGAGGCGCGGCGGCTGGGGGTCGGGTCGGCGCTGCTGAAGGCGGCGGAGGAGCGGCTGCTGGGGGCGGGCGCCCAGGTCGTAGCTCTGGAGACGGCCGTTAACAACGAGTCAGCGATACGGTTTTATAAGGAGAAAGGGTACTTCGTCGAGAAGACCGTGCCCGGGTATTATTCCGGGCAGCTGGATGCGCTGGTCATGGTGAAGGAATTGCGCAATCCGGTCGGGAAAGAAAAAGGGATCCGATGAAAATTGCGATTCAGGGGGAGCTCGGATCGTTCAGTCACGAGGCAGCGCGGGCGATGTTGCCGTCGGCGAAGGTAGTGCCTTGTGCGCGCTCGCTCGAAGTCTTTGATCGGGTCAAGCGCGGAAGCGTCGATGGCGCGGTCATCCCGATTGAGAATTCGCTGGCGGGGTCGGTGGCGGAGCATTTTGATTTGCTGCTCAGCCGCGATGTGCACATTGTGCGCGAATTTCGCCTGCGGATTGTGCACAACCTGATTGCGCTGCCGGGCACGACTTTCAAAAATGTGCGTCAGGTTTTCTCGCATCCGGTGGCGCTGGATCAGTGCCGCGACCTGTTTGCCCGAAATAAGAAGATCGAGCCGGTGCCGTTTTATGACACGGCGGGCAGCGTGAAGCACGTGGTCGGGGAAGGCTTGACCGATGCAGCCGGCATCGCGAGCCGGCGCGCGGCCGAGGTCCACGGCGGCAAGATTTTGAAGGCCGGGATTGAGGATGACAAGCGAAACTTCACGCGCTTCTTTCTGATTCATCGCGGGAAGGCACGGACCTCGGCCGGCGCCAATAAGACCTCGCTCGCTTTCAGCACGAAGAATATTCCCGGTTCGCTCTTCAAATCGCTCAGCGTGTTTGCGCTGCGCGACATCAGCCTGAGCAAGATCGAGTCGCGGCCGATGCGCGGGCGTCCCTGGGAGTATGTGTTTTTTGTCGATCTGCTGCGCGGAGACGATGAGGACTCGCGGAACGCGCTGCGGCATCTGGGCGAGGTGACGGACCTCGTGAAGGTGCTCGGGATCTATCGGGAGGCGCGCTAAATCCCGCTCAAGGAGCACGAACGAGGTTTCAAACAGGGCAAAGCGCGCGCCGCATCCCTAATCGCCGCGGCCTGCTGCTTCCCCACATCTTAAAGCGGTTTGGCGCTCGCCGTGCGCCCAGATGTTTAAGCTCGTACATCTGCTCAATCCGGCATCGTTCGGAGAGTCAAAAGTGCTTCCGAAAACGCTGATGCGGCGCTGCTGAGGCCGGGGGAGGTGGGGTTGCCAGCATGGGGCGCTGGGAGGGTGGATGGAGCCTATGGCGGCTGAACTTTGCGTCACAAAGGGCTGTGAGGTACTGCACTGCGCGATTCACCGGTTCGGACTAGGTTGAAATTGTCAGGAGGAACACTATGCGTCAAGTCAAAGCTGCACTTGTGATCGCCAGTTGCGTGTTGTTGTTCGGCGTCTGCGCTGTTGCTGGTCAGAATTCGATGGGGATTTCAGACCGTTATCAGGTGACCTTTAGCGAAAGAGTCCTTGTGGCAGACACATTGTTGCCCGCGGGCAATTACGAGATCCGGCACGTGATGGAAGGGCCGAATCACATTATGGTGTTTCGGCAATTGGGAGTGAAACATCCGGTTGAGGTGCGCGCCCAATGCACGCTGGTTGCACTGCCTGCGAAAGCGGTAGAGAGCCAGAAGATCTATGCGCTCAATTCCGCCAACGAGAGAATTCTGAAGGAGCTAACCTTCAAAGGCGACCGCGCGAGTCACGTATTCTAAAGGTGATTTGATCCTGGTTGGAGGTCGGCCCCCACCGTAATTGAAGGAGCGGGAAGCCGGGGCCGGCGTGTTTTTCAGGTGAACCAGACCAGAGCGAGGCGCTGGTTACCGGCGGTGGGGCGGGAGCCTTAGTGTGTCTTGCAATAACCCAAAAAAGGTCTAGAATTCAACAGCATAGCATTCCATCTGCATCTTTTTGAGGTGCTGAGCTCATCCAAGGTTGAGTACAAGTGACTCAAGGGAAAATCATGAGCGATAATACGACCACTTCTTCCGCTTCCTACGATACTGCGGGGCGCTCACTGCCGATTCTGCCGGTGCGCGATACGGTTTTGTTTCCTCATGCCGTATTGCCGCTGACGGTAGGGCGCGAGAGTTCGGTGCAGCTGATCAACTCGCTGGGAGATGACAAGACGATCGTAGTGGTGGCGCAGCGCGAAGCGCGTGTCGACACGCCGCAGCCGACGGACCTTTATTCCATCGGCACACTGGCAGTGGTGCACAAAGTAGTGAAGATGCCGAACCAGAGCCTCTTCGTTTTCGCGGAGGGTCTGGAACGCGTGCGGCTGACCGATTTTGCGCAGCTTTCGCCCTTTATGCGCGCGCAGGTGGTGACGGTTCCGGAGACGATTCCTCCGAAGGATTCTGAAATTGAGGCGCTCCAACGCAATGTGCTGACGCTGTTTCAGCAGATTGTGGCTGGCTCGCCGACCTTGTCCGACGAACTTTCGACGGTGGCAATGAATATTGAAGAGCCGGGACGGCTGGTGGATTTTATCGCCTCGTCGCTGCCATCGCTTTCAACTGCCGACAAGCAGGACACACTGGAGACGACTGACGTTCGCATCCGGCTGGAAAAAATAAATCAACACCTGGCCAAAGAGTTGGAAGTGCAGCAACTGCGCAACAAGATCCAGTCGGAAGTGCAGGATCGCGTGCAGCAGACGCAGCGTGAATACTATCTGCGCGAGCAGATGAAGGCGATCCAGAAAGAGCTGGGCGAGCAGGATGAGGGCGCGCGCGACACGGAAGAACTCAAACAGAAAATCGAGTCGGCGGGCATGCCCGACGACGTAAAGAAGGAAGCGCTGAAAGAATTGGGGCGCCTGACACGCATGTCGCCGATGGCCGCCGATTACTCGGTCACGCGGAACTACATCGAGTGGCTGGCGGTGCTGCCATGGAACAAGACTTCGGGCGGCGAGATTGAAATTCCGAAAGCCAAAGAGATTCTTGACGCCGACCACTACGACTTGCAGAAGGTGAAAGACCGCATTCTGGATTATCTTTCCGTGCGGCGTTTGAAGCCCAGCATGAAGGGTCCGATTCTTTGTTTCGTCGGACCTCCGGGCGTGGGTAAGACTTCGCTGGGAAAATCGATTGCCCGCGCGCTGGGACGGAAGTTCACACGGCTGTCGCTCGGCGGAGTGCATGACGAGGCCGAGATTCGCGGGCATCGGCGCACCTACATTGGGGCGTTGCCGGGGCAGATCATTCAGGGCATCCGGCGCGCCGATTCGAAAGACCCAGTGTTCATGCTCGATGAGATCGATAAGGTCGGGCGCGATTTTCGCGGCGATCCGGCATCGGCATTGCTGGAGGCGCTTGATCCGGAGCAGAACGCGACTTTCCGCGACAATTATCTCGATGTGACGTTCGACTTGTCGAAGGTGCTATTCATCACGACCGCGAACATGCTCGATCCGATTGCGGAGCCGCTGCGCGACCGCATGGAGATCATCGAGCTCCAGGGCTACACCGAAGAAGAGAAGGTTCACATCGCATTCCAGTACCTGATTCCGCGGCAGATCGACGAGAACGGAATCACGAAAGATCAGATTGAATTTCCAGAAGAGACGGTCAGCTTCGTGATTCGGCACTATACGCGCGAAGCCGGTGTGCGCAACCTGGAGCGGACGATCGGCACGATTTGCCGCAAGCAGGCGCGACGTTTGGCGGAAGGGAAGAGCGACAAGCTGGTCGTGACGCAAGAGGTGGTGGTGGAATTTCTGGGCGGCATCAAGATTCGCAGCGAAGGCGAAATCGCCGAACGGACCAAACGCCCAGGCGTGGTGGTGGGACTCGCCTGGACTCCGTCGGGCGGGGACGTGCTGTTCGTCGAAGCCAACCAGATGAAAGGCAAAGGCGGGCTGACGATTACCGGACAGATTCAGGATGTGATGCGCGAGTCGATGCAGGCGGGCTTGAGCTGGGTGCGATCGAATGCGCGCGAACTCGGAGTGGACGAGGAGTTTTTCGCGAACCACGACATTCATATTCACGTGCCGGCGGGCGCGATTCCGAAAGATGGGCCGTCGGCCGGCGTGACGATCGTGACTGCGCTGGTGTCGCTCTTGACGGGCAGGCAGGTACGTCCGCTGACCGCCATGACCGGCGAGATCACGCTGAGCGGTAATGTGCTGCCAGTGGGAGGCATCAAGGAAAAAGTGCTCGCCGCAAAACGCGCCGGTGTGCACGACGTCATTCTTCCCGCCGACAATCGGACCAATCTCGAGGAGGACTTGACGCCCGAGCAGTTGCAGGGGCTGACCCCTCATTATGTCAAGACGATTGAAGAAGTTTTGGAATTTGCCCTGCCATCCAACCCGCGAGAAGAGCGGCAAGACGCGGAGGAGCGCGAGAAAGTGCTGAGCACCTAAAAACAGCTGTCAGCTCTCAGTTTTCAGTTCCCAAATGCCAGCCTGGTCTTCAGGCTGGCGTTTCTTTTTCGCTTGCAATCTTCTGTACACTAGCTCACGGCGGAATCGTGCGATTTTCCGCGGCTGGATGGGGGAGTCCCCCGTCCCCACATGGGAGCTTTCTTGGCGGCGCGCGCCACGACATTGACGATGATTTCGGGTGCGCCTTCTGGCGCAAAATCCGCATTGAAGTCCGGCGCAACTACGAAGTCTGCACGGCCGAAAGCGAAAGTCGGGCTGCGTGCCTGGATGGAGCGCGTGCTGGAAGAGTGTGACCGCGCCGCGGCGGGATTTGAGGCCGATCCGGTGCATGACTTGCGTGTCGCGCTGCGACGGTGCCGTTCCCTGGCGGACGGATTGATGGCGCTTGATTCCGATCCTTCCTGGAAAGAGATGAAGAAGGCCGGGCGAAAACTTTTTCGCGCGCTCGGCGACCTGCGCGACATGCAGGTGATGCAGGAGTGGATCGAAAAGCTGGGGCCTTCGGAGACGAATTCCGACAAAGACTTGGAGAACGCTGCCGGCGATCCAGTGGCCCAAAAACTGCTGCATCACGTTCATGCGCGCGAGGCCGAGGCGAAGGAGCTTGCCCGGAAAGACCTCGATCAGTTTGATCGCAAGCGCTGGCGCCAGTGGAGCCGGACTTTGCCGCGGCGCGCGGCGCGCGTGCTTCCGGGAAGCATTGTCTATCTGCATCTGGCGCTCGAAAAGTGGACGGCCGCTTATGAACTTCACAAGCGCGCGATGCGCACACGCTCGCAGGTCGCGCTGCACGAGTTGCGCATCGGCATCAAGCGCTTCCGCTACACCGTGGAAAATTTCTTGCCCGAGCAACATGCGCGGTGGGGCGATGACCTCAAGGAACTTCAGGATCTGCTGGGCGAGGTGCATGACCTCGATGTGCTGTGGGCGACGGCGCTCGCGGTGCAGGCGTTTCCGGATGTGGAGAGCCGCAGATGCTGGCGCGAGAAGTTGAATCGCGAACGCGCGCGACGGATGGAACGTTATCGGGAGTTGATGGTCGGCAAGGAGTCGCTATGGCGCGTGTGGCGCGCTGAGCTGCCTTCGGGGCCGCAATTGCGCGCGGCCGCCATGAGCCGGCTTCGCGTGTGGGCGGGCTATCTCGATCCCGACTTTGCGCACTCGCAGCGCGTGGCCCAGCTCGCGCTTCAACTGCATGAAGGCCTCCTGCGGGCGGGGCTCCTGGGTAACGAGTCATCTTCAGGAATGGGCCCTGAGACGCGCCCGGAGGCGCGCGACGTGTTGCAGGCGGCTGCGTTCATGCACGATGTGGGCAGAGCCAAAGGGCAGGGCGGGCACCAGAAGAAGTCGTATCGCATGATTCGAAAACTGGAGCGTCCTCTCGGCTGGAGCGCCCGAGAGTTGGAACTGGCGGCGGTGGTGGCTCGGTATCATCGCGGGGCGCTGCCGCGTCCGCAGGCAAGGGCGATGCAGGGACTGGAACTCCCGGATCGGCATCTCGCGATGCAACTGGCGGGCGTGCTGCGTCTGGCGAAGGCGCTCGACCCGCGTGACGGCACCGCACCGAAGCTCGAAGTCGAGATGCGCGACCGGGTAGTGCGCGTGCAGTCTGCCGGCTACTCACCGCTCGACCGTTCGGCCGAGGGCGTCGCCGCCGCGCGACATCTGCTGGAGATGGTGTTCAGACTTCCCGTGATGGTGCGGCCTTTGCGTCCGGCAAGCATTCGGAACCCGGGCCGCAACTCGTCGGTTCTCCGTCACAGCCGGCAGGCATCCGTGCGTCCAGTGATGGGTGCGACGAGACCCCGTTTTCGGGAACCTGCCAAATCGTGACAAAGCTCACCTTACTTTTTTCTCCCGGCAGGGTGGCAAAACACCAAAATATGCCTGTTGACAAAAGCTCCAAAACGAAAGTATAAGTAATCGTTCATAATACCTTACCGAAAGCGGCATTTTGCCGTCCTGGTCTCAGGAGCCTCGCCATGCCGAGCTTTTTCCGCGATCCGTGCTTTCGCTTCGTTAACTTCCTTATCCTTTCCATTTTGCTGGCTGTCAGTACGCCGCTACTGGCGCAAAAGGACGCCGGCGCGATCGTAGGCTTGGTGCGCGACTCAAGCGGAGCGGTCGTGGAAGGCGCGAAAGTCACGGTCGCGGATACTGAACGCGGGACGGAAGTGACTCTCACGACCAATAGCGCGGGAGAATACGTGGCCAACCCTCTCCACATCGGTCATTACACGGTCAGCGTTGAGAAACAGGGATTCAAGAAAGCGGTGGCGGGGCCGGTACAGGTTAACGTGCAGGACCGTGTCGCCGTCGATGTGCAGCTTCAGCCAGGCGCTGCGACCGAAGTGATCATGGTCACGGGCCAGGGACCGCAACTTGAAACCGAAACCTCCGATCTCGGCCAGGTGGTGGACAGCCAGCGCATCAACGCGCTTCCGCTAAATGGCCGCAACTACGCACAGCTTGCCCTTCTGGGTGCTGGGGTCGCCGCCGCCGAGCCAGGTTCGCGGCTGGAAACGACCTACGGATTCAGCGCCAATGGCGCTCGTTCTCTGCAAAATAATTTCCTGCTTGACGGAATCGATAACAACGCCAACCTCGGCGACGTGCTCAATGGCGCCGCCTATGTGGTGCAGCCCGCGGTCGACGCGATCGCCGAATTCAAGGTTGAAACCAATTCCTACAGCGCCGAATTTGGACGCGGCAACGGAGCCATCATGGACGCCGTCGTCAAGTCCGGCACCAATAAGATCCATGGTGATCTGTGGGAATTTCTACGCAACGAAAAACTGGACGCCAACAATGCCTTCGACATCTTCGGCCGGCAGCCCTATAAGCAGAACCAGTTCGGCTTCACGCTGGGCGGACCGATTGTCAAAAACAAAATGTTCTTCTTTGGAGACTATGAAGGACTTCGCATCCGGCAGGCCCTCCCCCAACTTTCTACAGTTCCCACGCCTGCTGAGATAAGCGGAGATTTTTCTTCATTTCTCGACCTCACAACCCCAGCCGGCGCGCTCGATTGCAGCGGCAACCCGACCTATATGGGCGAGATTTTCGATCCGACTAAGGCGCTGAGCGATTCTCCTTATAATGGCGGACCTTGCGGCGTACCGATCGGCACGACTGCCGGCGGCGTCCCGACCAACATTTTCACTGGAAATAGCGGCACGAACACGCCGATCGATCCGCTGGCCCAGGAACTGGCGAATCTGTTTCCCGCACCCACGCCCAATCTCACGCTGCCCGGCGGCAACTTTCTGGTCGATCCAAAACGCAGCGAAACGGAAAACAAGTTCGACGTTCGTTTCGACCAGACCATCAGCGGGACGGATAATTTTTTTGCGCGATTCAGTTACGGGAATGACAAGAATTTCCTCCCCTCCCCTTTCCAAAACTTTCTGGATGGCGGCAGTTTCCAGGATGGCACCAGCCAGAACACCGCGGAGGGATTAGCAGCCAGCGAGGTTCATACCTTCCGCAACAACCTGATCAACGAATTCCGGTTCGGCTTCAATCACTTGAAGTCGCATCGCTTCAATTTGTATTCCAATGAAAATGTGGCGCAAGAGCTACCCATTCCATTCCCAGGAGTTCCGTACCAGGACGGGGAGGAAATCGGCGGCCTACCGGCCATCAGCTTCGGCGACGGCACGGCCGGGATCGGCGCCTCGGAATATCAGCCGTCCCAAGAAAGGCAGCACAGCTACGTTTTTACTGACAATCTGATCTGGACGCGCGGACGACATGCCTTTAAGTTCGGCGCCGAAATGCGCTTTGAACAGTTCACGATACTTCAGCCGGCGGCGGCTCGTGGCTCAATGGACTTCGGCGGCGGCTTTCTCATCAACGACAATTACGGCGCCCCAACCACCGGCGGCGAGTCCTTCGCCAGTTTCATGCAGGGGATCAGCGACGGCGGATCCATCACCAGCGTGATGCCCAATATCGACTATCGCCGCCAGATTTATGCGGTCTACGCGCTCGACGATTTCAAAGTGACTCCGCGGCTCACCCTGAATCTGGGCCTGCGCTATGAACTCTTCACTACCATCAAAGAAGCGGATAACCAGGACGCGACGTTTGACTTCAATACGCTCTCGCTGATCGTTCCGAAGGGACAAAACGCGCAACTGACGCCCACTCTAGCCACCGAGCTCAACCTGGTGAGCAACGGTTCGCGCGGGCTCATTCGTCCCGACCTCAACAATTTCGCGCCGCGCATCGGCCTCTCCTATCAGATCTCCGATAAGCTCGTATTCCGCAGCGGCTACGGTATTTTCTATGGAGGCCAGGAAAACGGTCCGTTCTCCAACCCGAGTCCGGGCTTCAATCCCCCCTTCCTGTCATCGGAGTCATTCAACTCTCCCTGCAGTGGGCCGAGCGCAAATCCAGCGGACGGTGAGCTCGACTGCTCGATCTCGTCTGCCAATAACGGCGGCTTGCCGCTCAACGTGCTGGCCCAGGGTTTCCCTGCCAATTCGTTGAGCGATCCGAACGCGCCGGAGCTGTATTCGCTCGATCCGCATCTGGTCACTCCGTACAATCAGCAGTGGCACATGGGTTTCGAGTACCAATTGCCGGCGGATACCGTTCTTGAAGTTTCTTACGCCGGCTCGCGCGGATTGAAACTCTTCGGATTCTTCAATGGCAATCAGGCTGTTCCGGTGCCCGGCACTAATTTACTTCCCACTGCACCCCGGCGTCCCGCCCAGAACAATGACTGGCCGGGAGCTAATGGTCCCTGCACGCTCGACAATCCTGAAAATTGCAATCCCGCGCTTGACGTCGCCATCCCCACCTTCCGCTCGAATACGTTTTCGAATTACAACTCGCTTCAGGTTCGCCTGGAAAAGCGCTACTCTCACGGAATCCAGTTCGAGGCGGCCTACACCTACGCGCATGCGCTGGACAATGCTTCAAGCGCGAGCCTCGGGTCCGTGAACAATGGCGATTTTCAGGACCAGCGTTTCCCGAACACTGACTACGGGAACGCCGACTTCGATGTGCGGCACCGCTTCGTTTTCAGTTATCTGGCTGACTTGCCGTTTGGCCGCGGACGCCTGTTTGCCAAGGACGCAAACCGCGTCCTGAACCAAATTATTGGCGGATGGCAGATGAGCGGACTCTTCTCCGCCGCCACCGGCAATTACTATACCGCTACCGACATCAATGACGTTACGGGCGGCGATTGCGGTGGCACCGTCGGATATTACTGTTCGCGACCGAACCGCGTCGGCAATCCCAACGCGAAGCCGTGCGTTCCGGGGACGCTCTTCAACACCTGCGCATTTGTGGACAATACGGACCTTGGAACATTCGGCGATGCCGGACGCAACATTATTGAGGGCCCCGGCTATGTAACCTGGGACACGGCATTCGTTAAGCAATTTCCCATCAGCGAGCAAAAACGCTTTGAGTTCCGCGCCGAATTCTTCAACATTCTCAACCATGTGAATTATCTGTTTGGAAATTTTGGCGCGATCAGCGCTGAGCCTACGCCACTGGAACTCGGCCAGAGCGGATTCGGCTTCCCTCTAGCCGCCCGTGCTCCGCGCGAGATCCAAGTCGCGTTGAAGTTTTATTTCTGAGCTGCGCGGAAGGGACGCGTCGAGGCGGATGGTGACTCACGCTACAGAGCAGCTCGCGACGATTCTCGGTCAGAACCATCATGGGAGCGCGGTGGGCGTTTACTCCATCTGCTCCGCTAACCGCTTCGTCCTCGAAGCAGGCATGCTTCAGGCCAAGCGCGATGGCAGCCTGCTTTTGATCGAATCGACGTCGAACCAGGTCAATCAGTTTGGCGGTTATACCGGACAGACTCCCGCGCAGTTCGCTTCGTTTGTAAAGGAAATCGCAACCGCTATTGAGTTTCCGGCCGAGAAAATTGTCTTTGGCGGCGACCATCTCGGACCAAATGTCTGGCGCCACGAGAGTCCCGCCTCCGCGATGCAGAAAGCAGCGGAACTGGTCCGTTCCTGCGTGCGGGCTGGCTATACGAAGATCCATCTCGATGCCAGCATGCGTCTTGCGGGAGATCCCGGCGACCGTTCCACTCCTCTGGCAGAGGAAATCGTCAGCGAGCGCGCCGCGGAATTGTGCCGGGCGGCCGAGAGCGCTCATTCGGAACTTGCGCCGGGTTCGCCGGCGCCACTCTATGTGATTGGAACTGAGGTTCCGATTCCGGGTGGCGAGCTGTCCGATACGCGGCCGCCCGAAATCACCCGCGTCAAGGACGCGATCCGAACCGGGCAGATGGCAAAGTGCGTCTTCGAGGCGCGCGGCCTGCAATCGGCATGGGAGCGAGTGATCGCCATGGTGGTGCAGTCCGGTGTGGAGTTCGGCGACGCAAGTGTATTCCCTTATCAGCCGGAATGTGCGCGCGAATTGTCCCGGTTTGTTGAGGAGCAATGGCAAGGCGTCTACGAAGCGCATTCCACGGATTACCAAACGCCTGGGGCTTTGCGAGAGATGGTGAGTGATCACTTTGCGATTTTGAAAGTGGGTCCGCGTCTCACGTTTGCATTCCGGGAAGCGGTTTTTGCGCTTGCGGCGATGGAAGAAGAATGGCTTGGCGGTAGAAACGGTATTAAGTTGTCTCGAGTCCGCGAGTCGCTGGAAGAGGTGATGATGGCGAATCCGGAACACTGGAAAAGTTACTATCACGGGGACGAAGCGGCTCTGCGTTTCGCCCGCAAGTACAGCTTTAGCGATCGTTCCCGCTACTACTGGCCGCAGCCAAAGGTCGATGCCGCCTTCCAAAAGCTGATCGAGAATTTGACGCTTCATCCCCTGCCGGTTTCGCTCGTGAGTCAATTTCTTCCGAACCAGGGCGAGGCGGCCCTGGCGGGAGCCATTTCGACGAATCCAGTGGAGCTGATTCACAACAAGATTCTCGAAGTCATCGATGACTATGCGATGGCTTGTGGAATGAGTTTGCGTCATCATTGCCAATGAGCCATATGCTTGAAGAAGAGAGGCGATGAAAAAAGACATGGTCAAAAAAAATCGGTTGCTCTGGCGGGCATTTGCCGTTTTTGGGCTTTGCTTTGTCTTTTTCCTTGTGTCTGGCCATCCCGCTCACGGCCAGGAGGCGCAAGCACCGGGGCAGATCGGCTACCATGCGGCGCCCGATGCCGACCAGCGAAAAACCCTGCTGCTCAAGGACTTTCATCCAAAATCTATGCTGCACGTGCCCGAGCACTTTCCGCAGCGCGCGAAATTCTACGTGCTTGATGTTCACAATCACACGAATGACCCAGTTGGGATCGGCGATCAGATGCCGCCGCCGGACGTGGTCAGCATCATGGACCAGACCAACGTGAAGACGATTGTGATTCTCACGGGGATGTGGGGCGACAAGCTTCAGCATCTGATCGACACGATGGTGAAACCGTACCCGGGCCGATTTATCGCATTCACGCAAATCGACTGGTCAAAAATTGACGACGCCGGCTTCAGCCAGGAGATGGTGCGGCAACTGGATGACGGAGTTTCGCGGGGAGCCCGCGGGCTGAAGATTCTGAAAGTTCTCGGCCTCGGCGTGCGAGACAAAACCGGCAAGCTGATTGCGATCGACGATGCGAGACTCGATCCCATCTTTGATGAGTGTGGCCGGCTGGGAATTCCGGTCTTCATTCACACTGCGGATCCGGAGGCATTCTTTCTTCCGATCAATGCCGAGAACGAGCGCTATGAGGAACTGATTGAACATCCGGACTGGAGCTTCTTTGGTAAGGACTATCCCGGATTGCACGAATTGCTGGAGGCGCGTAACCGGGTCGCGGCGCGGCATCCAGCCACGACGTTTGTATTTCTGCATATGGGCTGGCCTGAAAACCTGGGCTGGGTGAGCGGAGTGCTCGATCGCTATCCGAACGTTATGGTTGAGTTCGGTGGTCGCGAAGCCGAACTTGGCCGCCAGCCGCGCGCGGCGCGCGAGCTTTTTATCAAGTATCAGGATCGAGTGATGTTCGGCAGCGACAACGGCATAGACGTGGCCATGTACCGGAATTATTTTCGCTGGCTCGAAACTGCCGACGAATCGTTCGATTATTGGGGTTCTCCCAGTCAAGGGCGTTGGAAGATTTATGGGCTCGACCTGCCCGATACGGTCCTTGAAAAAATCTATCATTTAAACGCAGAGAAGTTATTTGCTCAGTTTCGAGGTAAGCAGGCAGTGAAGGAGGGACGATGAAATTGCAGGGGATGGGAACGCTTATGCGATTGGGTGGCCTCTGTTCGATTGCGATCTTGCTGCTCGCGATGGGCGTCAACCGCAAATCCTCGGCCAACGCGGCCGGGACAGAATCCCGCTCGGCAATTCAGGTTGAGGCAAACTCGAAAGGACCAATCGTCCTGACTACGAAGGCGGCTGAGTTTCGAGTTTTGCCCTCCGGGTACGTCCAGGCATTCCTTATCAAAGATGGACGCAAGCTGACGCTGGATGACCCGGCCACCGGTGATCCGGCCGGTGCTTTCGTCGTGGAAGGAGGCAAGCCGGTTTATTTTTCTTTTGACCTCGCCCACGCAAAAATCTTAGAAGCCTCCGGCAAATTGGGTGCTGGCAAGCGAATTGAAGTTCCCGGCGAGGCGATCGGTTCTTCACGCGCAAGTCTTCAGCGCGTATTGACGATTGAAGTTTACGACAATTCTCCGGACCTGTTGTTCTCGTCGGCGGAATATCGCAACTCGGGAAACGCCGACATTCTCATCGACCAACTTGTCGGCCAGCGCCATCGTTTCAATGCGCATCTGGCGGACGCAAAGGCACAGCCCTTCGACATGTGGTCGTTTCAGGGATCGAGTTACGACTGGGGCAAAGACGTTATTCGGAAACTTAGCGCACCTTTTTTTCAGCCAAACGTGTTTGGCGCGATCGTCAAAGGCGGCTATGGAGGCGGGATTCCGGTGGTTGCCTTCTGGACTCGCGCCGTGGGCGAGGCGGTGGGCCACGTCGAGACGCTGCCGCTTTCTGTTTCACTTCCCGTGCGGGTTAGTGCCGACCGGCGCGTGACGGCGAGCCTCGACGTTCCAGGGCCAATCACGCTCAAGCCTGGTCAAAGCTACTCCACTCCGCGCAGTTTTGTTGCGGTGTACTCCGGGGACTTCTATCAGCCGCTGCATATGTGGTCGAGCGTGCTGCAAAAGGAAGGATGGGAACTTACTAAGCCTTCGAGCGAGGCTTACAATGCCAGTTGGTGTGGCTGGGGTTATGAGTTCAACGTCACCCCGGCTCAGATGTTGGGAACGGTTCCCAAGCTGAAAGAAATGGGCATCAAGTGGGCCACGCTCGACGACCGGTGGTTCAATAATTATGGTGACTGGCAGCCGCGCAAAGAAACGTTTCCCGGCGACTCAATCCAGCGCATGGTGAGCGATTTTCATAAGCAGGGAATGCTGGTGCAGCTCTGGTGGTTGCCGCTCGGAGTCGAGGATGGACAGGGAAGATGGGAGTCGCATAAGTATCAGGTTTCCGATGTTGTTCGCCAACATCCGGAGTGGCTGATCCTCGATAAGAACGGCCATCACGCCCGCATGACCCGCGATCTCGCGGCTCTTTGTCCAGCGGTCCCGGAGGTGCAGGAGTACTACAAGAAACTCACGGAGCGATTCATCCGCGATTGGGACTTTGACGGCTCGAAGCTGGACAATATTTACACCGTCCCCGAGTGCCATAACCCGGCGCACCATCACAAATCGCCACAGGATTCCGTGAATGCGATGGCGGACGTATACAAGATAATCTATCAAACGTCGCGCGCGCTCAAACCGCAGAGTGTAACTCAAAGCTGCCCGTGCGGCACGCCGCCTTCACTCGCCTGGCTGCCCTATATGGATCAGGCCGTGACCGCGGATCCGGTGGGCGCCGTGCAGGTGCGCCGACGCATAAAAATGTACAAAGCTCTATTAGGGCCCGAAGCAGCCGTATATGGCGACCATGTGGAACTCTCGGCGATGACCCGCCTGGGAAACGACTGGATTGAGCATGGCGATGATTTTGCTTCCACGATTGGCGCGGGCGGCGTAGTCGGAACAAAATTTGTGTGGCCTGACCCCGGTCCGAAATTCAACAAAGTTAACTTGACTAAGCAGAAGGAAGAGCACTGGAAGAAGTGGATCGGCATTTACAACGACAAAATGCTGTCCAAGGGTACATACCTTCCTTTATATACCTACGGCTACGACGTGCCGGAGGCGTATGCGATCGAAAAAGATAACAAAATGTATTATGCATTTTTCGCACCGCAGACGAATGTGGAGTGGCGCGGGGAGGTTGAGCTGCGTGGGCTAGCTCCGGGGAGCTACCACATTCTTGATTATCCGGATAACAAGGATCTAGGAATGATCAAAGTGACCGCGGGCCAGACGCCGAAGCTGAAAACTGAATTCAAGCGGCATTTGCTGCTTGAGTTGAGCCGGCAATAAGTGGACGGAATTGTGCGTCGTTCAAGACTTGGGAGATAGCAACAGCGGCGCGTGCTGGCGGAGGAAGTCCTCGCGGTGCTCGCGATCAAGGAATGCTTCCGTGCCGCCGGAGCGTGTAGCGCACAGAGCGCCAGCCGCATTGCCGGCGGTCATGCAATCGCTGAGGCTCTGGCCCTTCAAGTAGGCATGCAAAAACCCCGCATCGAAGCTGTCCCCAGCGCCAACCGGATCGACGATCTCCACATTCAAGGCTGCGCTATCGATTCTTTCGCCGCCCCGAATGGCGATAGCACCTCGGGCTCCGACCTTGACAACTAACAGCGGAACGATCCTGGAAAGCTCGCTCAACGCAATTTCGAGATCGTCAGTGCCCGCAATTCGGCAGGCCTCCCGCTGATTAGGAAGAAAGATGTCCACCAGTTCGAGCACATTATAGAGATCGCCCTCAAAGCGGCCTTCGGGATCGTCGTTCGTATCAAGAGAGATAGTTAGGCCCGCGGCCTTGAGTCGGCGGAACAAGTGGGGTACATTCGGGCGCAAGCTGGATTGCAGATAATAAGACGATAGGTGAAAATGACGGGCATCCGCGAGAGATTCGAGATCAAGATCGCCCATTCTAAGACTGGTAATGGCACCGGGATAAGTTAATATGTTGCGCCAGCCATCTCGCTGTAAGATGACGCTCAGCCCCGTGCCTACGGACATCTCTGCGCGCACACGGCTGGTGTCGACGCCGCCCTGTGTTAAGCGTTCTAACGCGATCTTACCCAGTGCGTCTTGTCCAATTATGGATTGGAAGCCTACGTTAGTGCCGAGACTGGCCAGATTGTGGGCAACAATCGCCGATGACGAACCTAATGTCAGAACCATGTTGTCTGCCAGCAGTTCGCGCTCGGGTGGAAGTTCCGGTGGCAGGCCGTAGAGAATGAGGTCGAGGTTCAGCTCACCCGCAATGGTGACGTCGAAGCGTGGATTCACGCGACCGGTTCCGTCTTTTGCGAACCTTTGCTGGAACCGTTGTCCTCAAGGATCACGGCGCGGCTGAGATAGCGCGGTGAATCAGGGTTTACGCCCTTCTTCAGTCCTGCATGAAGAGCCAGCAGTTGTCCGGGAACCAGAGAGGGCGCCAGGCGGGTGAGTTCTGGGTTAGGAAGTCGCAATTCCACCAGCAGGTCGGCCGCGGCACGCACTCGGGCATTCGCCCGATTCGTAATCACCATGGTGGTACCGCCCAACGACTTCATTTCTTCGAGCAGATCGCATTCTGCTTCGTAACCATGGTCTGAAAGAAGAAAGATCAGCAACATTTCCGGAGTGACTACCGACTTCGGCCCATGCCGAAATTCCAGAGAATGGAAGACCTGCGAAGTCGAGATCGACATCTCCATTACCTTGAGACCATACTCGCAGGCCAACCCGTAGAAAGGTCCATGGCCCAAACATACGTAGTTTGTAAACGTGTGGCTTGCAACAAATTCGCGAATTCTGTCGGGTATGTGCATCAGCGCAGGCCTGGCAGCCGCAGGCATGGCCAGAAGTTCGTTGCCATGCGACGCCCTTCCGGAAATTCTGCCGGCGAGGAACTGTAGCGCCAACAGCATGGACGTGAACGATCGTGTCATGACCGTGCTTTGCTCATCAGCGGGAACTGTAATCGTCAATGTGGCCAGCTTCTCGAGCGACTGGCGGCGCGCGCAAGAAATCGCGAGGGTGGGAATATTGCGGTCGCGCAGCATCTCCGCGGCTTTGAGCACTTCAGAGGTCTGGCCGGAGCGCGATATAAGAACAGGAACAAATGGAGAGGCGGAAAGGACTAACTCGGGATAGAGGAGTATCTCCGACGCTGGAATTGCCCGGGCTCGTCGGCCGGTAATCAACTTCATCGTAGCGGCCGCGGCCAGCGCGACATAGTAACTGGAACCGCAACCGATAAATAACCACTCCTCGCCCTGACCAAAGCGCAATTCCACTTCTTTCAGGCTTGCGCTATGTGTCAACTCCGCCAGGCAAGCCTCCCAGCAATCCGGCTGGGACAAGATCTCGGCGAGGCTGTAGGCGCCAGATTCAAGGGAACCGGGCCCGACAGAATCACTCTTCGCGGAACTTCGACCATCGCGCGAGTCTTTTAATTCGGTCGCGTCAGACAATCGTCACCTCGATTCCAGCTTTCTTTAACGCGCGCAAATCGGACTTTCCAATCGCGCGATCGGTAATCACTTCGTGCATTGCCGATGTCGGCACGATGAGAGATAAACTTCTACGACCGAACTTTGTCGAGTCGCACACCGTGACCGTGCGCCTTGCCACTTCCACCATCACGCGGTTGACTCGGGCCTCCAGCATATTCGGCGTAGTCAGACCGTAGTCCACGTCAAAGCCGTCGACGGCCAGGAAGAGCAGATCGGCACTCAGGTGACGTAGTGTGTCCTCGGCCATCGGTCCGACCAGGGAGAATGAGTTTTTCCGAAGAGTGCCACCGGTCAGAATGACCTCAATTGAAGTTCCCGCCAGTTCAGCCGCGATATTTACGGCATTGGTAACGACTGTCAGGTCTTTGAAATTTCGTAGGGCGCGAGCAATCGCGGTCGTGGTGGTCCCGGAATCCAGGATCACGACTTGTCCATTACTGACCATGCGAACCGCAGCCTCGGCGATCAGACGCTTTTCGTTCTGATGGAGCTGCTCTTTTTCCCGCAGGCTGGGATCGTCCACGGAGCGCGCTGGTAATGCGCCTCCATGGGTGCGGTGCACCTGCCGCAAGTTATGCAGGGCTTCGAGGTCTTTCCGGATCGTCACTTGCGAAGTGGCGAAACGGCGCGCCAGGTCGGGTACCAGGACGCGTCCGTCGCGATTCACGAGTTCGAGAATGGCTCGTCGGCGTTCTTCGTTAAGCACGATCATGAGGTTAAAGAGCGTAGTTGGGTATGGCGTCTGCGTTCGAGGTCGCGATTACAGGCGAAACCAGCCTTCGAGCACCCTTTTGGTTTCTGTTTCTTTTTATAACGTTTGCTTTCGTTTGTCAAAAGCATTCTGGCGGGGTCTTCACAATTCACAGGCAAGAACGCACGTCCGTCGTGGGCGCTTCAAGCGCGCTCAAATGAGGGTTGAAGGGCGGGACAGGCGTTTATTTAATAGAGAAGATCGATCAGTACGGCTTGGCCGAGCAGTAGTTCGACACCGTCGTTAGGCCCATGGGATTGTCAATCGCATTCAGGTCTGCCGACTTTTCTTTCCATTCGCAACGGCCGCTCGCCAGTTCTTCCCGCTTCTGCTTGAACGCCGCCACCCATTGTTTGATGACCGAAGCCTCGTCCACACCCGCTTTGAAACTGCCGTCGGAGTTGTGATACTCGGGCATGGCGGCCGCGCGGGCAGCGCGGAAAAGATCTTCAATCTGCTTATCGGAGAGTTGGCACATCAGCCCGGCGTCGAAACGCCGGCCCTCCTCGCTGATCTTCGGATTATCCAGGCCGTCATGGGCGGTCAGGCTCTTGCGCAAGACGGCCTCGCATTGCCTGGGTGCGCCATCGGTTCCGACTTTGTTCCACAGCTTTTTGCTGGACCAGACCCTCAGGTTCATCTTGGCGGAGCTGTTGCTTGTGAACCAGCCCCCGCCCCCGAACGTCGCGCCCACGTCCTGCACCAGCATGATCGATTTGTTGCAGGTGGTCGTGAAGGGCTGAGTTTTCTCGTCGACCTTCACTTTGTCGCACGTCAGGCGCTGCTGAGGTGGCTTGTTGTCGCTGTGCTGAATGAACGCCGCCAGCAGTTTTAATCCGTCGCGTTCATAGGTCGGACGGCCATTGGCCGTATCCAGTTCCTTCCAACTCCAGCCCTCTTCTTCCTTGCCGTTCTCGTACATCTTGTGACCGGGATATTTGTACACGATAGTTGCCGGATCAAACGTACGCGTAGCTGTCGCGCCGGATCCTGAGATGGGGTTCTCCGGACAGTTGTGGCACTCGACGCGCACCGGAAACCATGAGTCGGCGTAATAACCGAGCGCCCACATGAGGCGCGTAGAGACGACTTCGGCATAGACTTCATTATCGTCGGCGCCGAACTTGACCTTCACCGGTTCTTCGTCCATGTCGGGGGTCAAAGTCTGTACCTGGCCGTCGACGCTTTCCACGCGCGTGATCTTGCAGGCGAATTTGGGAGTCTTACCACCCATTTTTGAGCCGGGAGTTGCGAAGTCACAGATCACTTTGTCGTTGTAGTGCAGTTGAAACTGTTTTTTGTCCTGCTCCGGGCCTTTCATGATGTCGGCTTCAGATACCGCCTTCGGCTGAAACAGAGCAGCCGAATGCATTGCGTCCAGCCGGTCTTTGGCGGAGTAGAAAACCTTTTTTGCTTTGTCGCTGTCGCCCGCAGCTTGTGCGTGGGCCAGGGCTACTAAGAACGCAGGCCACGAGGAACGCCCAGAAAGCTACCTGCCGGAGGAGTGTTTCATGGAAAAAAATAATTGTTGAAGCAGGGCAAGACGTAGATGCTGATTTGGGGCTCATGAGGTCCTCCTCGCTCTTGCAGAGGGCAATTCACTGTTTTTGTAGTGTGGACAGTGCGCCGATCTTCTAAAACACGTCCACTGGCATTACCTATCGTCTCTTTTGGGTCGGGGAATCGCATCTCCATCCGGTAAAGGTCCGACCTTTTATGCATACATAGTGACCTGCGTCGATGAAACGTTTCGTCCGACAAATGGCACTATATAGAGCGCACTGTCGCCCCGGGAATACGGGATGTTCGAAGGTGGTCGGATCTCGGGTCTGGCATCAGAACCCTGGTCGCAGAGTTCCCGAAGCAATGTCTATGCTCTTCGTTACCCTTCATGGCGGCAAGCCGCAATCGGATCCGCATAAGAACAACGTTCACGTCTACCACAAGGATGGAACGCGCATCAGCACCGGCGTTCTGGTAGACAGCGGAGGCGGCATCATGCTGGACGAGCTTCGCGGTATCTACCTGCTCGATAAGCGGCTCTATGTGGTGAATGCGAACAAAGACCAAAACGGCATTCTCTGCTACGAAGGCGCCAACACGAAATATAGCTTCGTCAGCAAGTTTGCTGGGAAAGACACTTGTAGCGGAATCTCGCATCCTTTCGATTTGACCTTTGACGATTCCGGCTACTGTTATGTGTCCAGCCAGGACAGCAACGTCGTCACGCGGCTAAGCGTCTCAGCCGACCGCAAGACGGCCACGACTGCGCCTATTGCGCCGGCTTTGCCCGCAGCCGGTCACTTCTACCCCGCGACGTTCGTTGGCTCCAGCGTACCCGACCTGGGCTCGCAGATCACTGCCGTTCCATCTCCTGCTGGACTCGCTTACACCGCCGATGGTCCGAAGAAGCACTCTGTTCGAGGGATAGTGTGGGTAAATAACGCACTGTATGTGGCCGATGAACCCGCCGGCCGCGTGAAGATTTATGACAAGAACGGAAAGTTTTTGGGGCAGAGCAATCAAGTTGAAACGCCCGTTCATCTGGTGGTCCGGAAAGGGAACTTGTACGTCAGCGGCGCCAACGAAGTCTTGACTACGAGACTTCCCAGCCCCCCCGGAGACTTTGTCCTCTCGGCGATCAAGAGCGTCAAGGTTAAGAACACCTCCGGCATGGCTTTTTCAGACACCGGCCATTTCTACGTGGCGAGCCGGACCGATCGATTGGTTTTGAAATTCGATGCGGACTTCAAACCGATGAAATTCGAGTGCAAACTCCCGGACGATCCTGAGTTCCTGCTGCATGGTTGAGAATGTCGTTTCGAGCGCGCAGCGGCGTAATCAGGATCCGGTGTAGAGCTGAAAGGGCGCCCAATAAAACGGTTTACGGAATGAAGCGCCAGAGTGGAGCAGCGTATAGCTTGGCATCGCGGAGGGCGACGTCGGGAGCCTTTCCTTTTTTCAACTCGCCGTAAAGTTCGTCCATGAGTTGGGGAGTGGATGCGTCGCTGACATCCCACAAGGCTCCGATCACGTTATGCGCGCCGGCGCGTACGAAAGCCCACGAGAGCCCGACCAGTCCTTCTCCCGAATACGCCCGCTCGCCCGCGCTGCGGCAGGTGGAAACGGTGACGAGTTCCGCCCGTATCGGGTGAGGCTCGATGACGCGCGCATAGAGTTTGTAGGAATCCTCTTCTGTATTCACATCTGGACTAGCGCCTGCATTAACTTTCGCATTAGCTTTCGCACTCGGCCTGGACAACACAATGGCGGAGTCGAGGGGACTTAGCCGGCTGGCCGTTCCGTGCGCGACAAAATGAATATAGGAGAAGCGCTCCGGTTTGCTGGCCAGATACGCGGGCGGAGTCGCTTGCTCGCGCGCGAAGACCTCTTCGTGGGCGGGTGCAAAATGCTTTTTGATGCTCTCCATCTCGACGGAGGCTTTCGGCAACGGCGGGAAAATCATCGTTGGGCGAAATGGCGTCGCCGAAAAGGAGCAGGTTGCCCGAGCCCTTGTCATGCGCGGCATGGAAGGCCTGTAGCATTCGCAGCGAACTGGCGCTGGAGAGCGTGACATCCTCAATCCAGTAATGCTGTGGTGGCTCTTTGTTTTCGTCTTTCGGCGAGGCTTCGTATTGGCGGCGGGGCGTAGGCGACCGGCGTATTGGGGACGAGCAGCGTTTCGAAATTCAGGCTGTTCAGGCTGCCGTCGGGAATGATGAATACTTTCGCCGTCTCTTCGGCAGAAGAGCTTTCGCTGGCTCAACCAAAATGCGATAGAGCGCGGTGCCATCGTCATTGGCGGTTGGCGACGACTCCCGTTGGTCGATGATGCGCTTTTCGGTAGCGCTCGACTCGGGTTTTGATTTCCGCTGACGGAGGCAATTGAAACAGGCTGATCTTCTGCGGCGTGATCGCCCACAGGTAGGACTGCGCTTCGCCGAGCCAGTAGAAAAGGACTGTGCCACCGGCGTGGCGGGCAATTTGCTGGGCATTGAGCGGCTCGGGGGCGAAAGAGCTTCCTTTGGACAACAATCCGAGCCCTTCGAGACAGAGTTCGAGCGCGGCTGAAGTCGGCAACCTGCAAGGCCTCGGCCGTCTTGCCTTGAGATACGAGTAAGTGAATGTAGTCGTCGTAGATGCGGGAAGCGTTGGTGAGAAACGGCAGCCGGGAATCTTCGTGCTGAAGTTCCGAGCGCGCGGTTTCGAAGGTCGTGAGCGCGGTTCGATACTCGCTCTTCGGCAGAGTCGAACTGCTTTTCGTCTTCATAAAGACGGGCCAGCGAACGCTCCGCCTCCCACTTCAAGAAGACTGGGCAATCCGGAGATTGCGCGACTTCGCGGAAGGCATTCTCAGCGGCCGTTGTGTCATGGAGCCGGGCGGCTACTCGTCCTAGCACCAGCTGCGGATAAACTTGATCCCGTCCATTCTTATCCTCTCGCGCTTTGGCGAGAGCTTCGTCCGCGTAACGCTTGGCGTCGTCCAGCTTTCCTAGTTTGCTCGGAGAGGAACGCTAGGGCGATGAGCGAGTTGATGATGTCTTCCCGGCTCTTGATTTGGCGCGCGAGTGTGAGCGATTGCTGAAAGGACTGTGCGGCGGCCCTGAGAATCGCGGGCGTCCAGGTCGATATAGCCTGCGTTTGTGATCCACCGGACCTCGTCGGTCAGGTAGCTCATTCTCTGGGCCTCGCGCCATGCTTCGACGGTCAATTGCCGTGCTTTTTCTGAATCGCCAAGTTTGTAGTAGGCCCACCCCTCATTTCCCAGTGCCGTCTCGGCGACACCAGCAAAATTTCCTTGAGCCATGAAATGCGGTGGGCCTTGTTGGCCCAATCGAGAGCCTCATCAAAGTGGGTTTGCTCATCAGCTGACCAACTCAAGTTCAGGAGAGCCGTGGCTTCCAAGAAAGGGTCTCTGCTGGTCCGCGCCGAGGCTAGTGCCCGCGCAAAGAGAACCTGAGCTTGCGCAAAATGACCGCGTTTCATTTCCTCTCCCCCGCGCGTCGTGACTACATCCGCGCAAGCGGGATAGTCTGAGATTGCGCATAATTGCTCCGCGGCCGCCAGATTTCGTTCCGCCTCGCGAAAATCGTGCAGAGACGAGTGGGCAACACTTAGCAGTCTTTCCCTTCTCACAGCCAGATCCCCAGAGGGGGGCGGCGAGGGCTCGGATGTCATCACCCTTACGACTTCGACATCCAATCCCTGCCGATGCAGCACACCCGCCTTAAGGACAGCGAACTTCCAAGCCCACTCAGCGTTAACGTTATGGAACTCTGCGTAGCCCTTCTCCGTCTCGATGCGTGCAGCGCCTAGGTCACCACGCCGAAAAGTCTGTCGCGCTTGGTCATAAACCACTTGAGGATCATGGCGAGTGCAGGCAGATAAACATGCGGTGGCGACAATAAGAAGAACTAGCTCGGGGCGTTGGATTCGGCGGCGCTCTCCCGCGTGGCATCTTGCTTTGCAACCGGACTCTGGGGAAGACATGAAGATTTCGTCTGTCGCAAGATTCTAACCTGAAAAGCCATGTATTATCTTGCGTGCGTGACGCCCCAAAGGGCCCGCCTACGGGCAGAGCGACGTGGATGGTAGAGGTATTGATTGTGCGAGGATTCGGTCGTCGGTTTGACCGCGGGAATCCTCGCACTGTTGCAACAGTTTTTGGGATGAGTTAGTGGTCTAGACGGAACAATAGCGTGGACTCACTTGGTGCCACTTTTGGAGCCACCTCCGTCAGACCCACCGCCGTTTGAGTCCAGCACGGTGATACTGCCCCCTCCCGTTGCCAGGCATCCCATCTGCAACCGGATCATGGTCAGGTGGAACCTGTACTTGTCGTAGATGCCCTTGTCGGGATCGCCCGGCGTCCGTACGATCCTCAACTCGCCCAGATAGATTCTGCCGAAGTGGGGCAGGTCGATGACATGACCGAACGGGGATCCGGGAGACCCGTGAACGCCTTCAACCAGCGAGCAGTTCAACTCGCCATTGATCGCGGGGCGCTCCTGCGGGAACTCCTCGGCACCCCACACAAGCTCTTTGGTCGCCTTGGCAATCCGTTCGTACTGCTGTGAAATCCGGTTGAGGACGCCTTCATTTTTAAAGTAGGACTCGTCGCCACCGGGCTTGGGACCAAGGATGTCGAGACTGCGCTCTACTTCTACCTTGTGTCCGGCGATTCTCAGATTGTCGAAGCGGGTGCCGAGGAATGTCACCGAGGGCACCTGACCTTTGCCATAGATGGGATGCACGGTGGAAATCTGCGCCACCACGCGATCAGCGGTCACCACGTCGAGCACGTTCAGACCCTCGACCACGGATGTGGAGAGCGTCGTGAAGCCGGCAACCTTATCACTCGGATGCCCTGCGACCTGGGTGTAGCCGGACTGGTAGGAAAGAATTCCCTCAAAGTGAAAAGGGTCGGCCTTGCGGAACTGGTAATGGCCGTCGCTCGGCAGTTTCACGGCCACCTGGGGCCTGATCTTTTCTTTCAAGGGTTGCTCGAGATCGGCGGTCAAAGCATAGGCTTCCGCGTAATAGTTATGAACCGGCTTGGGCTCACCTTTTGGGTCAACTATCGATAGTTCATTCGGTAGAGCTGACATATTTCTCTCCCTCGTTTGAATTCATTTCTGATCTTGCAACTCGATCGGATGCCGGCCGAGATCTTCACTCTCACCGCCGGCGGAGATGCCATGCACCGCTAGCGTACGGGGCCCGTGGTCGCTTCCCGAAAAGCTCCCCGGAATATAGAGCGACAGTGTGCCGCCCCCGGAAGCGGGAATCGTACGCGACCATTCTAGTTTCCCTGGCGAGTTAAACAAGTCCAGTTTGTAAGAAGAAAATCGGCTCTCCGGGGGGACATTCAGGGATAACTCGAAGGGTTGTCCCGCGTGCGCCGGGACTGAAACTGGCTCCGTCCCTCTGACTCCTACGTTGATTACCGCCGAGGCCAGCACCTGAGGACTGTTGGCCGCCTGCTGCAGGATGCGGTTGGCCCGATCCTGATAGCCGATTACAACGAGCACGGCGGCTAAAACGGGAATCACAAATACCGGCCGCAGCCAGCCGAACCATCCTAAACTTGCCCGAACAGGGACGGGCACTCGCGCCGGAAGTGCAGGTGGTCTTGCGGCCACACCTGCCTTGCTCTGCTCGGATTCCAGCGCAATCTTGCTTTGTTCCACGAACAAGGCTCCAGCGTGCACGTCGGCTGCGCAATCCCGGCAGTCGAAGTAGTGTTCTTCAAATTCGTCTCGCGCCTGGGGATCGAGTTCGTTCAGCAGATAGCGCTCCGTCATTTTTTGACGAACGACCACATCGTGGTCCATATATATATTGTCCCTCGTATTGCCAGTTAGTAGTGCGCCGAAGCGACCGAGCGTTGCAAAGCGATCAGGCCGTTCTAAACCCCGGCGTGTCATTATTTTTTAAATACAACTGCTTAAATGAATTCTTGGCGCGATGCAACAGCACCCGCAGATAGTCTCTATCTACACCGAAATCGCGGCAAACCTCGTCCTTGTCCCGCTCTTCGAGGAAAATCTCCCGCAACAGGCGCCGGTCCCGCTCGGGAAGCTGCTCGAGAACCTCCCGAACCTTTTGTTGGATTTCCTGGGCAGAGAACATGGCCAGGGGATCGAGGACGGGAGAAGGGAACTCCTTCTTCTGGTCGTCATCATCGACCGAACCGTGGCGCGCCGAAGTGCGATAGTGCTCCATCAATACATGGTTGCAGATCGAGTTAACGAACGATCCCAGCCGCTCGGGATGGACGATCTTTCCCTCGCGCAAGGCCACGTAGAAGCGAGTAAAGGTTTCCTGACGCACATCGTCGATGGCTTCGCGGGATTGGAGCCGGGAGCGCAATTTCACCTGGATCAGCGCAGTGAAGTAAACGCGAAACTGCTCCTGCGTACGAAAGTCGCCGGCACGCAGCCGCTCGACGTAGGCCTCATCGAAGGAATGAAATTGCAAGAGCTTACCCCGGGGTCTGGCAAGTGGCAGACAGTTTAGCACCGGGGACGGGTTGCTTTCCGGGACGATTTTGAGCGATGGCAGTGGGCGGGGTGGGGCGCTTCAGAGCCGCGCGGCTACTGCAGCGGCGTCCAGTCGGCGAGATGGAGCGGGCGGCGTGCACAGGGAAGCTTGAAACTCCTGTTAATTAACGGCAGAAACCGGCTGCCGTTTTTGGAGAAGACTGGGAACAAAGCGCCGGAGCCGCTTCCCCACGACTCCGGCACTTTAATGAAGACCGACCGGGAGTTTCCAGGCCGGACTCCTAAACTGTGGCTCACCGCCTTACCTGGCGATGCCTTCCACTTATTGGGATAGTGCGGAAAGGGTAAAAATCGTTTCAAAGGTCTCGAAACATTTCCCTCATTAGCAGCCGCATGGTGGCCCGACGCTGTGCATCTTGTGAGACACTTTTAGATTGTTCGCGCCGCCGAGCGCATTGCATGTCGAATTTTCGCGTCGGGAAAAGATCCGGTCGCCGGGTCGTTCTCGGCGCTTCGGATTAAGGGGAGGAAGGTCGCCGATTGGTTCGGGCAATGAAAAAGGTGGGTTGGGATTAACGGATGACGCCTAGTTCAACCATGGAGTTCCTGCTGTGGCTGCTGATCGCGGCTTCGATCATTGCCGTGATTGCGGCGCGTCTCCGAATCCCCTACACCGTCGCCTTAGTTCTGGGCGGGTTGCTTCTTGGATCGTTTAAGGTTCCCATCCTGGAACGCCTCTTCGCTCATCCTCCCGATTGGCTAACCCCGGATGTCAGTTTGATTATTTTTCTTCCTCCCCTTCTGTTCGAGGGCAGCCTAAAGATTCAGTTTGGACGTTTGCGGGAGAGCCTGGCTCCGATTTGTTTGCTCGCGACGGTGGGTGTGCTGGCGGCGACTTTCATCTCCGGCTTCACCCTGCATTGGACGCTTGGAATCCCCCTCCTTATTGCATTGGTTTTCGGCGCCATCGTGGCGGCGACCGACCCCATCTCGGTGTTGGCCATTTTCAAGGACATGTCGGTTGACAAGCGGCTCACGATCATCGTTGAAGGGGAGAGCCTGTTTAACGATGGAACCGCCGTCGTCCTGTACGGGATCCTGTTCGGAGCGGTCGCCACTGCTCAATTCGGCATCGTTACCGGTATCCGCGATTTTGTTGTGGAGGTGGCGGGCGGCGTGGCTGTTGGGGCGGTTTTAGGCTACGCCTTCAGCAGCCTCACAAAAAGAATCGAGGATCCGGAAATTGAGATCACGCTCACAACCATCCTGGCCTATGGTTCCTACCTGCTTGCGCAGTCGCTGCACGTGTCGGGGGTCATTGCCACGGTGGCAGCGGGTCTGATGATTGGGAATTTCGGCGTCCAAAAGGGAATGAGTTCGCGCACGCGCATTGCCTTGTGGTCATTCTGGGAGTACGCATCGTTTCTTATCAACTCGATCCTTTTTTTGCTCATTGGACTTCAAGTGCGGGTGGGCGGCTTGTTCCGCATGTGGCCCGCGGTCGTGCTGACAATCCTCGCGGTTCTTGCAGGGCGAGTGCTCACCGTGTATGGGCTTGTGCCGATCAGTAACCTTTTCTCGCCCAGAATTCCCTTGCGCTGGCAACATGTCATGGTCTGGGGAGGCATGCGTGGGGCCCTTTCATTAGCGCTGGTTCTGAGTATCGGGAAGGAGTTTCCTTATCGCGACCAGCTATTGACCATGACTTTCGGAGTGGTGGCGTTCACGATTGTGGTTCAGGGCATTACCATAAAGCCTCTCATCCGCTTGCTGGGAATTGGCAAGAACGATGAGGACGATTTTTCCCGCGCCCGTGTCCGCCAGCGGGCCATTGCATCGGCGATCGCCGAACTGGAGAGCATGGCGGACAAACAAATGATCTCCCGTCCGGTGCACACACAGCTGCGCCGTGAGCTGGACGCGAAAATGGAAAATGAGAACACGGCGGTCGATTCCATTCTGGGTGAGAACCAGAACCGTCTTTCCGAGGAACTCCAAGTCGCGCGCGCGCGGTTGCGCGCCGCGGAAACAAGTACCATCGAACAGGCGATGCACGATGGTTGGGTATCGGCAAAGACCGCCTCTAGGATGATTGATGAAGCTGAGGCGGATCAAGCCGGTGCGCCCGATCTGTCGCCAGGCGCTGCCACTGAAAATCGATGACCGACGACGAGGAAATCCGAACGGTGGTCGATCAATTTGTTCTCGATGAGATCGATGGCGTTCCTCACTTGGAGGCCTTGCTCAGCATTCCCGCCGTAATCATCAAGAAAAATTATTGGGCGGCCGATTAGTGGCCGAACGGTCCGTCGATCGATCAGTAATCGGAGACACAGGCCAGTGAGAAGGTGGTCTTTAACTCGGTTACGCGAACTGTTTCGGTCGGCCGCCGAGGTTCATCGCGACGCTGACGAAAGCAGGCAGTTCGACATCGTGTACTTTGCGATGTTGGTCCTGTCCGCGCTGATCGCGCTCCTCGGCCTACTCCTGAACAGTCCCGCCGTAATTATCGGAGCCATGTTGATCTCGCCGCTCATGGGGCCGATTCTAGCCTGCGGGCATGCGCTTACCTCAGCCGACTGGCAGATCGGAAAGAAGGCGGCTCGTAACGTCGGCCTAAGCGTTGCCGAGGCGATTCTCATCACGCTTATCGCCACCAGACTTTCTCCCCTTCGCGAAGCCACACCGGAAATCCTGGCCCGCACCAATCCAAACTTGATGGACTTGTTGATTGCCTTCTTTTCCGGCATCGCCGGTACGCTTTCCCTTGCCTCCCGGAAAACCGCCATGACCATCCTGCCGGGAGTGGCCATTGCCACCGCATTGATCCCACCGCTGGCCACAGTCGGTTACGGGATTGGAACCTTGCAGTGGCCCGTTGCGAGCGGCGCGGTAATGCTGTTCCTCACCAATTTTGCCGCAATTGTCCTGAGTGCGGGACTGGTTTTTCTTTTCATTGGAGTTCGGCCCCACAGCGCGGATGCCGACCGTCAGCATTTCATTGCGCGCCACCGGATTGCGATTGCCGTTCTAGTCGTTCTCGGGTTGTCTATTCCTCTTATGAGGACGCTCAAGAAGGCAGCCCAACAAGCGCGACTCCGAACCGAAGTCTCAGATCTGCTAAGGCGGCAATTCCCCAAGACTGACGGACGCCAGGTGGATACCGTAAAACTGCAAATTGCCAAAGATCATATCGCGATCGCCGCCGTTGTGCAGACTTCAAAATTTATAGAACCGCAGGAAGTGCAGACAGCACAGAGCGAACTCGCGAGCCGGATCGGACGCCCAGTTCGACTTGAACTTCAACAGCTCCAGTTGGCGCAAAAGGAAAAAGTGAGCCCGACTGGAGGCAAAGACTATTTGGGCGGAGGCGTTGTCGAGCAAGCCGAGCCTAACAGTCCATCCCCTATGACAACCGCGGCCATAGCGAAGGCGCAAGATACAACTCAGACTTCGTTGCAGTCTTTGCTTTCCCCGGTTGGCATCACGGAGGTAATCGTGCATTCGGCTGGTCTCCAGCCCGATGGCGAACTGCGTCTTGAAGTCAGTGCTTCACAGAAGGAGCCCCTCGGACAAACTGCCTGGCAGGTCGCGGCCAAGTCCGTGTCGAGCGACCTGGGCGTACCGCTCCAGATTCAGGCCGAAGTTACTTCTGCTGACAGTTACGAATTGAAATATCGGTCAGGTTCAATTCGGCCGACTGGCTTTAAGGAGAGAGAGCTTCAAGAATTCGTTCACAATTCAGATCAGCCCGAAATCAGCTTCGCGCTGACGTATTCCAGCGCAGCAAATGCTGACTTGTCGAAACGCAGAATCGGTTTCCTTGGTCGTTATCTCCGATCCGTGCGCGTGTCACCCGAGGCAGATCCGACCCTGAGTGAGGATTTGATTGTGATTCGCGAAATCGCGCATTTCGATGTGCAAAGTCGCTGAGCAGCTTGCCGGGCGCTCTGGCCATGTTGGAATGCTTAGCGGGACAGCAGCCACGTGGGCTCCTCGAACTTTGCGCTGGGCATGCCCAGCTCTTCCCATTTTCACGGGAAGATAAAACAATCATCACAAGGATCGCGGAACATGGGGAGTTGTCGGCCCGAATGCAACTCGACTCGCCGGTGATTCGGATCACAGGAAGCCGTGATGCCCGATGTCGCAGTTCGCCTTCAACGGCGGCACACTGCTTGTGTCGCGTGGAGGTGCAAGCTACTCCGTCAAAATACCAAGCTGGAACGCGTCCTGGAGGTGACTTATGACGACCCTGACGCTTCTCATTATTGCAACAGCCGCACTTTTCGGCGGGATCATTCTCGTCCGCTCCATTCCCGCTCTAAGCGCGTATTTCACCTTCCGAGGCAAGCGACTGGTCACCTGCCCGGAAACCCACAAAATAGAAGCGGTTGATGTGGCGGCGGGAAAAGCGGCTCTCACCGCATTTCTTGACCGGCCCACACTGCGTCTGGACCTTTGTTCACGCTGGCCCGAACGGCAGAACTGCGGCCAGGAATGCTTGCAACAGGTGGAAACCGATCCAGACAAGTGCCTGGTATGGAAGATCGTTTCCAATTGGTACCAAGGACAGGAGTGCGTCTTTTGCCACCAACATTTTGGTCCGCTCGGGCATTTGGATCACCCTCCCGCATTGCTCGCGCCCGATAACACCACCGCAGAATGGAAGGAGTTCCAGCCCGAGCAGCTTCCCGATGTTTTTTCTTCCTTTCGGCCAGTGTGTTGGAACTGCCATATCACAGAAACGTTCCGGCGGCTCCATCCAGAGCTGGTGGTCAACAGGCACAGGGACGTTCATCTCGCAAGATGAAGCTGCCAGGCAGGGCTCAACGGTGAGGGATGACGAGTTTGCCTGAGAAAGAAGAGGCGGTATTCATCAGCACCGATAACGTAGTTTCAATCGCATCATGCATTTGGTGACCTCGACGACTGAGGCTCTCGCAGTAGATTGACGATCTCTGTCTCTAAGACTGAGATGTCGGTGGCACCGATATGCTTTGCGCGGATCCGGCCATCCCGCCCGATCAGGAATGCGATCGGCAATCCGAGAATTCCGCCATAAAGCTCACCCGTCTTTGCGTTTCCCATCACCACCGGATAATTGATCTTGAACCGCTGGTAGAACTCGCGCACTGGTTCGGGTTCGTCGTCCATGGAAACGCCGATGATCTGGAGACCCTGGGCGCCGTACTTATTTTGTAGTTCAACAAGATGAGGAATCTCGTCGCGACAGGGATCGCACCAAGTCGCCCAGAAGTCGAGAAGGACGACCTTGCCGCGATAGGTTGAGAGGTGGACGTTTTCTCCCGCCAGGTCAGCAAGCGAGAAATCCGGGGCCTGGGAGCCTTGGCCGATGAGCGTGCCGCGCAAGCCTGCGGGCGGGCCATGATGACGGAGCACAAAGTAAAGTCCCGCTACCACCACCATCGTCGCCAGACTGCGGAGAATCGCCTTCCTCAATTTTGCCGACCCAATCAGCATGCGTTCGAGTTTCTAGTCGCCCTTGGCAACCGGATAGCCCTTTTCGACCCAGTCCGTTCCAAAGTTGTCCGGAATGTAGAGAACCTTCATCCTAGTGAAGCCCAGGGAGCGTAGCTCATCGTAGGCAGTCTTGACGTTCGGGCAGTGGCTCCACGGACAACACCCGCAATAAAGCACGATGAATTGTTTCCTTGGCAGAGATTCGACGCGCTTGCGCAACGACTGCAAGCCACTTTCACTGGAGCCCGGACCGATGTATTCCGAGCCGGGAATGTGCGCCTGCGTGTAGAGGACATGCGAGCCCACTTGAATCATTAGGGGCTTCTCGCTCTTGGCGGACTGAAGAATCTTGACCAGTTCCTCGCAGTTGATCAGATCTGAGGCCGGAATGAGGGTCGCCAGATCGGCGAGAGCCGCGGATGTCAGTGCGATGGCGATGGTCGCAAACACAAAGATAAAGCCAAAACGCATGGGGCGAGGCTTGATAGAAAAACTCATTGGGATTCCTTCCGCGACATCATTAATTGCTCATCATACAGTCCGCAAGGTGAGACCTTGAGATCAAAAACAATCGTAGTACCGAAATCTCCTGTAACAAAATCCGTTCCCTTGCATTTATTCGTGTGCTGAGTCGATAGCAGAAACCGGGGGCGATCATGATCACAGCCAAACTCGAACTAACTCAAACACTTAAACAGCAGCGCCAGTTTGTCGCTCAGACCGGAAGCGGTCATCACCTCTTGCTGGACGATGCAGCTGGAGGTACCGGCGCAAAGCCCATTGAACTGGTTGCCGCCGGATTGGCCGGGTGCACAGCATTTGACGTTATTACCATCCTCCGCCAGAAGCACCACCAAAAAGTGACCGGTTACGAGGTGCGGGTGGAAGCCGATCAAGCGGATCGCCCGCCCCAGGTGTTCACGGTCGTGCGCATCCACCATGTAGTCACCGGTTTGGAACTTGACGTAGCGGCACTGGAGGAGGCTATCCGTGAAGACAAGACGGCATGGATCAAGTCGATTGACGCGGCAGGAGTGCGAGGTTGAACGCCTTCTTCAAAGTGCTTCTGAGCGGCGCAGTTGTATGCCTGCTTTTGCCGACAGCTTCAGCTCAGCAGGAGGCTCAGTCTTCGCTCCTTACGCTGCCAGAGGCGGTGAACATCGCGTTGGAGAAAAACCCTCTGCGCAAGGCAGCTACCGCTGACACAAAATCGGCCTCTGCCGGAGTTCGTGGGGCCCACTCCTTCCTCATGCCTCACTTGATTTTTCCGAAACAGCGACTCAATGGCCTCTGCCAAAGCTTGGCGTTCCTACCTGAGGAGCCAAGGTTGCGCCGAGTCTCGGCGCAAGATTGTTCCCCGGGCCAAGACTCCTGAGAACCATGACATCGATAGTGCAGGTTGAGTAGTGCAAGAGTTTGTTGTCTCCTTCTCGCCGCTCGGCCTGCATCGTTAAGCTGCACCCACGCGTCGACGTCTCGCCAAAGAAGCCCTCACGCCTACACCCTCTGACAGAATCGTAACCTTCGTACCGCTCTTCAGTGAGATTTAAGGTTTGTCCCGTAATGTACGACACATGAACCGGCCGGTTCGAAATCTGCTGAGCTGTGCTTTGGGCGCCATGGCCGCGCTTGGCGCCCTTGGCTTCTCGGAAACATGTGGCGCTCAGGAAGCGAAGCCGGCGAGTGCGACGGTTATTTCACTGACGGAAGCGATTCATCGGGCGCAACAAAACGAGCCGGCGTTTGCGAGCGCCGTGGCGGCACAAAAATCGGCGGTGATCGATCGGTATCTGTCGAGAGCGGCGCTGCTCCCTTCGGCCGTTTACCACAACCAGGTGCTCTACACGCAATCGAACGGACAGACGATTCAGTCGCCGTCTGGGGTGGAGGCGGCGCCGATCTTCATAGCAAACAACGCCGTCCATGAGTACACCAGTCAAGCCTCCATTAATGAGACAGTCGGCCTGAAGCAGTTCGCCGGCGCGCAACTGGCCGCCGCTAATGCGGCGCGCGCCTCCGCGGAGTTGGAGGTCGCAAGACGTGGACTTATTTCGAGTGTGGTCACCCTCTACTATTCTGTCGCGGCGTCTCAGACCAAGCAGCATGTCCTCGAAGAAGCCTTTCAAGAGGCGCGATCCTTTACTGATCTCACGCAGAAGCGCGAAAGCGGCCCGCGAGGTCTCGCATGCCGACGTGGTCAAGGCCCAACTTCAGCAGCAGCAGCGCCAACGTGACTTGAGCGATGGAATCCTGGCGGCCGCTAAGGCGCGGCTCGAACTCGCAGTCCTGCTCTTTCCCGATCCGCGGACGCCGTACTCCACAGAAATCGCCGGGCCGCCTGCGCCGCTGCCCAGCCGAAACGAAGTAGACAAAATGGCCTCGACGAACAATCCAGAAATACGCAGTGCGTTGGCGGAGGTTCGCGCCGGCGGAGCAGAAGTAAATGCGGCGAGGGCCGCCTACCTCCCCGATCTCGGGTTGAACTTCAGCTATGGTATCGACGCTCCCCAGTTGGCAAAACGCGGGCCCGACGACGTGCGCAACCTCGGGTACTCGATCAGCGCGACGCTCGATATTCCAGTGTGGGACTGGTTTTCAACCCAAAAGCGAATCAAGCAAAGCGAATACAAGCGAGATGCTGCAAAGGTATCGCTGACGGCGGCGCAGAGAAGACTTATCGCGACTTTAGAGGAAGCTTATGCAGAGGCTGCCGCCGCGTGGGAGCAATTGGACCTCCTCGATCTCAGCGTACGCACGGCGGCGGAGAGCCTGCGGTTGACCAAACTCCGGTACTCGGCGGGCGAGTCCACTGCACTTGAGGTGGTAGATGCGCAGTCCGCCTATCTTTCCGCCGAAACTGCTCAGGCGGATGGGACGGTTCGCTACCAGGCTGCTTTGGCAGCTTTGCAACAATTGACTGGAACGTTGTGAAAGCAAACTTGAATCCTCATCGACCATTCGCAACCGGCTTGCGCGCATTATGTACGGCGCTTCTCCTCCTCTGTGTCGTACTTCTCCAGGCCTGCAAGAAAGACGAGACGGAAGCGGCGGCGCTGGTGACCGTGCAGGCGGAGCGGCCGGAAATCGGGGAGATTTCCGAACATATCACGGCCGATGCGACTCTTTCTCCGGTGGCGCAGGCCGCAATCTCTCCGAAGATCACCGCCCCGGTTCGCAAATTCTACGTACAGCGTGGCGCCAGGGTGAAAGCCGGCCAATTGCTGGCGGAGCTTGAGAATCGCGACCTCAACGCTCAGGCTCTCGACAATAAGGGTCAGTACGCGGCGGCCCAAGCGTCTTTTGAAATGCAGACGAAGGCGCAGGTGCCCGAGGATTACCACAAGGCCGAGCTGGACGTGGCACAGGCTAAGGCGCAGCTTGATTTGCAGAAGCAGATTGTCTCAGCGCGCCAGAAGTTGTTCGCCGAAGGGGCCATTGCAGGTCGAGAGTACGAAACAGCTGCGGCTGCCCTGGTACAGGCGCAGGCGACCTTTGATGTGGCGCAAAATCATCTTGACTCTTTGAAGCAGGTGAGCCGGGCGGCGTCGCTTCAGCAGGCGGAGGGGCAGCTCTCTTCGGCAAAAGGAAAATATCTGGCTGCCGAGGCTCAAGTTTCCTACTCCGAAATAAGAAGCCCGATCACCGGAGTGGTGACCGACCGTCCTCTGTTTGCCGGCGAAACTGCGAGCGCGGGCGCCCCACTCATCACGGTGATGGACACGTCTTCGCTCTACGCCAAGGTTCATCTTTCGCAATCGGTTGCGCAGCGGCTGAAGGTGGGCGACGAAGCTTCGGTCATCATCCCCGGTACGGATAAACCGGTACCGGCAAAAATCTTCCTGGTAAGTCCCGCGCTCGATCCCGGCAGCACGACCGTAGAAGTGTGGATTCGAGTCGACAATCAGGCCGGGAAATATAAAGCGGGGACGCCGGTCGGGACTTCGATCAAAGGCAGAACGGTTGCAAGGGCTGTCAAGGTGCCGCTATCCGCAGTGCTGACTGCGGTCGACGGCTCGAAGTCTGTCATGGTAGTCGGAGCCGACGGGGTTGCCCACAAGAAAGCCGTTCAACTCGGCATCGGTGACGGCGAAGATGTTCAGGTGACGCAGGGTCTGGACGGATCTGAGACTGTCGTCACAACCGGATCTTACGGCCTCGACGACGGCACGAAAGTAAGAATTGGCAAGGCTGCCGAAGACGATAATAAAGACGAGAACAAGGCGGGGGGGGAGGCGAAGTAATGGACCAGCCCGCCCCTGCGCAGTTGCCTCAAGCTAATTCGGCGCATTCTTCGTTGACCCAGCCTCGGTCGCCGCACACTGATGGAACGTTCTGGCTGGTTCGCTATCGAGGCCCTATCTTCTTCTTTCTGATTGTGTGCTCACTGGCGGGTATTTATGCGGCGCAACAGGTTCCAATCTCGGTATTTCCCGACACCAATTTTCCGCGAGTAGTAATCGGTGTCGACAACGGCGTGATGCCGGTCGAGCAAATGCAGGTGACTATCACCAAACCGATTGAGGATGCAGTCAATTCGGTTCCCGGGCTGGTCACGGTGCGTTCCACTACGAGCCGGGGCTCAGCTGAAGTCAGCCTGTTCTTCGACTGGAGTGTCGATATGTATCGCACGCTTCAGTTGGTGGACGCCGCCATCAGCAGGGCGCGGCAGGCGCTTCCGAACACTGCTGTCATTACTACGAACCGGCTCACCTTCGCTACCTTTCCGATTCTCGGCTACAGCCTCACCACCGACCGGCTCTCGCAGACTCAGCTCTGGGAACTGGCGACCTATGAACTCAAGCCACCCCTGAACCGGGTAGCGGGCGTGAGCACGATCACTGTGCAGGGCGGCAAGGTACCGGAGTTCCACATCGTGCCCAACATGGCGCGGATGCAAGTGACCGGCGTGACGATCCTCGATCTCGTGAACGCCATACAGGCCTCGAACATCGTCGATTCACCGGGACTCTACGAGGCAAATCACCAGCTGATACTCGGCCTGGTCGGAGCGCAGGCGCACGACGCCGACCAGCTCGGCCGATTGGTGGTAAAGATGACGACGGCTGGAGCGCCGGTCCGGGTCGCGGACGTGGCAACCGTGCAGAACGGAGTGTTGCCTGTTTATACTGCAGTCACAGCGAACGACAGTCCGGCTGTTCTTCTGAACGTCACCCGGCAGCCTTCCAGCAATACCGTAGCTGTGGCTGACGCGGTCGCGGCAAAGGTTGAGCAACTTCGCAAGACTTTGCCGGCTGGGGTCCGTCTCGAACCTTATTACGATCAGTCGGAACTGGTGCGCGAAAGCATCAGCAGTGTGCGAGACGCAATTCTTATCGGACTTGCATTGGCGTGCGTAATCCTCTTTCTTTTTCTGAGCGACTGGACCTCGTCGGTGGTCGCCGGCCTGGTCATTCCAGTCACAGTCGCGATCACCATTCTTTTTCTATGGGCCATCGGAGAAAGTTTTAACCTGATGACGCTCGGCGGATTGGCGGCTGCCATCGGATTGGTCATTGATGATGCGATCGTGGTGGTTGAGAACATTGTCTCTCATCGGGACCGCGGCGAATCTCGCGTGCAAGCGGCTCGCCTTGCGCTGCGAGAGATCGCCGCGCCTCTTGTCGGATCGACGATTACGCCCGTAGTCGTCTTTCTGCCCCTGGTCTCGGTCACAGGCGTGACCGGAAGCTTCTTTCGTGCGCTCGCGATCACCATGACTGTGGCGCTGCTCACTTCACTATTGCTTGCCGTGACCTGGACTCCCGCGCTGAGCCTCGTTTTCCTGCGCGAGCGGCGCGGTGCGGCGGAAGAGAATCATGGCGCGAATCACGACGAGCACGGGCGTATGATGCGCAAGATCCTGCAATGGCATGAGCGTGGACTGGAGTGGTCGCTCAGCCGTCCATTCATGTTGCTGGGCCTGTGCGCGGTACTCTCTGTTGGGAGCTATTTTTGCTATCAAGGTCTCGGCTCCGATCTGCTGCCCGCGATGGACGAAGGCGGATTCATTCTCGACTACATCATGCCCGCGGGCAGCTCTCTCTCCGAGACGAATCGCGTGCTGGAGCATGTGGAGCGCATTTTGCACCGCATGCCGGAGGTCGAGAGCACATCCCGGCGCACCGGCCTTCAGATGGGACTCGCTGCCGTTACCGAGGCCAACACCGGCGACATCACCGTAAAACTGAAGACCAAGCGCGACCGGGGAATCGAGGACGTCATCGCCGACGCACGCGCCCAAATCAAGAAGACTGAGCCGGAACTCGATGTGGAGTTTACACAGGTTCTTCAGGACATGATCGGCGATCTGTCCAATGCTCCGGAACCGATCCAGATCAAAGTGTTTGCAAGCGACCCCGCATTGCTGGGCGATCTTGGCCCTCGCATCGGCGATGCCATCGGCAAGATAGGCGGCGTGGTCGATATTCAGAATGGAATTGATAATACGATCAGCGGTCCGGCCACCAACTTTCAGATCAATCCGATTGTGGCGGGCCGAACAGGCTTTACGCCCGTGGAAATTGCCGAAGACGCCACCTCCATACTCGACGGCGTTACGACCACCGATCCGGTGATTTCGAATGGCAGGCCGTACACGGTTCGTGTCCGCCTGGGGGACGAGACGCGCCGATCCCTGGATACGATCCAGAACACTGTCTTTAACAGCTCATCCGGCAAACTCGCGACGCTCGGCTCGCTGGCGCAGGTGACGGAGTTGCCGCCGCAAAATGAGATCAAACGAGAAAACCTCCAGCAACTGATCACTGTGACGGGCCGGCTTGAGGGCTCCGATCTCGGGACCGCCATCGCGAAGGTGCAGCACGCCGTCACCGCCATGCACCTGCCACCGACAGTGCGAGTCGAATACGGCGGAACTTACCAGGAGCAACAACAGTCGTTCCGCGAGTTGCTGCGAGTTCTGGTCCTGTCGCTGGCGCTGGTTTTTGGTGTGCTGATGGTCGAGTTCCGAAAGCTCTCGGCTCCAATTGCGATTCTTACATCATCGGTGCTATCCATCGCGGGTGTTGTCTTCGCGTTGCTCGTCACGGGCACGACTTTCAATGTCGCCTCTTTTATGGGACTGATCATGGTCATCGGCATTGTGGCGAAGAATGGAATCTTGTTGCTGGATGCGGACGAGCGATACCGTCATGAAGGCGTATCAGGACGTGAAGCCATGGTTCACGCGGCGCAGCGGCGCCTGCGCCCTATTCTCATGACAGCATCCGCGGCAATCTGTGGCATGTTGCCGCTCGCATTCGCAATCGGCTCGGGGTCGCAGATGCTGCAACCGCTGGCCATCGCCGTGATCGGCGGCCTGTTGATTTCGATGGTGCTAAGCCTGATCGTCACCCCGGTGGTTTATTACCTGCTTACGGGATCTAAACCCCAGATCGCATAGGTAAGATCGCATAAGGTAGCAGTTTACGCATTCCATTTCTGACTTTTCTTTGCCGCGTTTGCTCTGCATTGTCACCGATTACCTTGTGCATGCCTGGCCTTGGACCACCTTTTCGATGCGGTGGAAGGCCCAGTCGATTTCTTCGCGTGTGATGACGAGCGGCGGCGCGATCCGGATTACGCGATCGTGCGTCTCTTTGCAAAGCACGCCGGCTTCTTTTAGAGCCTCGCAATACGGGCGTGCTGGACTGTTCAGCTCAATGCCAATCCAGAGGCCTCGCCCCCGCACCTCCTTGAGATCTGGGGAAGCCAGGGTCTGAAGCAGGCCGAGAAAATATGCGCCGAGTTCCGCCGAGCGCTTCACGAGGCTTTCTTCGACGATGACGCGCAGTGCCGCGCGGGCGACCGCGCAGCCCAGGGGATTGCCGCCAAAAGTGCTGCCATGATCCCCCGGTTTGTAAACACCGAGAATTTCGCGCGACGCGAGCACGGCTGACACGGGGTAGAAACCTCCAGCCATGGCTTTGCCGATAATCAGAACATCGGGAGTCATATCTTCGTGCATGTAGGCGAAAAGTTTGCCTGTGCGTCCGAGGCCGGATTGAATTTCGTCAGCCATGAAGAGCACGCGATTGTGTTTGCAGATGGCGGCTGCGGCTTTGAGGAAGCCCACCGGAGGAATGATGATGCCGGCTTCGCCTTGAATCGGCTCAACGAGAAAGGCGCAGGTATTGGGCGTAATTGCGTCGCGCAGGGCTTGTACGTCGCCGAATGGAATCACCTTGAATCCGGGTGTGAAGGGGCCGAAGCCGTCGCGATATTGCTCATCGGTGGAAAAGCCGACAATAGAAATGGTCCGGCCGTGGAAGTTGTTGGCGCAGACAATGATCTCGGCTTGGCCGTCGGGAATGCCTTTGACCTTGTAACCCCACTTGCGGGCGGTCTTGAGAGCGGTTTCGACTGCCTCGGCACCGGAATTCATCGGCAGCGCCATGTCGAAGCCAGTCAACTTATACAGGTCTTCGTAGAGCAGCGGAAGCTGGTCATTGCGAAATGCGCGCGAAGTCAACGTGACTTTTTTCGCTTGCTCCGTTAAGGCGCGGAGGATCTTAGGATGACAATGGCCCTGGTTGACGGCGGAATAGGCGGCCAGACAATCAAGGTAGCGGCACCCATTGACGTCATAGACCCAAACGCCGTCGGCGCGCTCAACCACGACATCAAGCGGGCGATAGTTGTTTGCGCCATATAGCTTTTCCAATTCAATAAGATGATGACTGCTATGCGTTTGCTCTTGTACGGTCATAAAGTTCCTTCCCTTAGGACATCGATTTCGACCAGCTATGAATTGTTCTCTAAAAGCATCGTCAAGAGCGCCATGCGAACGTACAGGCCATTGCACGCCTGCCGGAAGTAGAGCGCCCGCGGATCTTCGTCCACCGCCTTGTCCAGCTCCGCGGTGCGCGGCAACGGATGCATGATCAGCGCCGAAGACTTCATATGCTGCACGAGCGCGGAATTGATTGCGAAATGATCGAGGTTGTCGCGGTCACGCTCGTGTAGTCGCTCGGGGTGAATGCGTGTCTGGTAGACAACATCGACTTCGCCGATCACGCGCTTGAGGTCGGATTCGAGTTCGTAACGCACGCCGTGTTGTTCGAGATAGTCGAGAATGTCCGGCTTCATTTGCAGTTCAGGCGGGCTGACAAAGAAAATCTTCACGCGCTCGAATTTGGCCAGCAGATAGGCGAGGGAACGCGCCGTGCGCCCGCGATCAAGCTCGCCGATAATGGCGACACTGAGGCCGTTGATGGGGCGTTCGCGATAGATGGTGTAAAGATCGAGCAGAGCCTGGGTGGGATGCTGGCCGCCGTTGCCATCGCCGGCATTGATGACCGGCACGGTGGAGACGAGCGCGGCGCGACGGGCGCCGTCGGCGGCGTGATGGCGAATGACAATCACATCGCTATAGCCGGACAGAATGCGAATGGAATCCTCGACCTGTTCTTCCTTTATCTCGGAGGAAAACGCGCTGGCCTGCTCAGTTGATAGGACGCGGCCGCCGAGGCGCAGCATGGCCGCTTCGAAGGAAAAACGCGTCCGCGTGGAGGGCGCATAAAAGAGTGTCGCCATGATTCGGTTTTGATAATCAAGCGTGCCGCCGCGGGCGACCACCCGCTCCATGAGCCGCGCGCGATCGAAGAGTTCCATGAGCAGCGGGACGGTGAATTGTTGCGATTCGATGACGTGATGGGGCCTGGCGAGCGGCGGTGTGGTTGCTTGGCGCATGTCGATGTGCTCGAGTGTGTGGTTCATGATCGTCTGCTCCGGCATTGGTTGAACTCCGGCATCGATTCAATGCCCTTCAGCAGTAAGGGCGGCGTGTGGTTCTCGCTCGCCTTCGTGCCGCTTCTGATTAGAAAACATCTGTGTACCGGTCTCCCCGGCCACCGCGCGGCGCAGATTTTCAGCCGAGGCAATGATCGCGGCTTTGTCTTTTCCACCCTCCCACAAGAAGCGCAAGACCGATTCGATTTTCGGAAGCATGCTTCCCGGCGCGAAATGTCCGGCGGCGAGATAGAGTTCGAGATCGGAAGCGTTGACTTGGCAAAGAGGGCGCTGCGTCGGCTTTTTATAGTCGAGATAAACGAAATCCGTGTCGGTCGAAATGACAAACAAATCGACGCCCAGATGCGAAGCGAGAAGCGCGGACGCGCGGTCTTTGTCGATCACTGCCTCGACGCCCACCGGCCGGCCGTTTCGGCGAGCGATCGGAATTCCTCCTCCGCCGCAGGCGATGACGAGTACTCCGCGCGCCACGAGGTCGCGAATGACTTCAAGTTCGACGATCTCGATCGGTTCGGGTGAGGGAACGACTCGCCGGTAGCCGCGAGCCGCGTCTTCGACAATTTCCCAGCCCAGCCGGCGCTTGCGCTCCTCGGCTTCTTGACGCGAATAGAACGGCCCTACCGGTTTGTTGGGATGCTGCATGGCGGGGTCGTCCAGCGAAATGACACTTTGCGTAATCAGGCTAATGACGGGAACGTGGAAGCCGGCGGACTCGAACTCGCCTTCGAGAGACTGCTGCAGGATGTAGCCGATTTCGCCCTGCGTGGCGGCGTCGCACACGTCAAGTGGAAGGCCGGGTACCTGCGTCGATCCCGCCTCGGAGCGCAGGAGCGCAGCACCGACCTGCGGGCCATTTCCGTGGGTAAGCACGATGCGGTAGCCGTCGCGGATGAGGCCGACGACTTCGCGCGCGGTGCGGCGAGCGTTCGCGAGTTGTTCTGCGATAGTTCCTTTTTCTCCCGCGCGAATCAGGGAGTTGCCACCCACGGCCAGGAGTATGGTTTTCATAAAAGCGACCACATCAACATCGCCCGCGGCCGGCGGACGCCAGAGCTACACGTGGGCCAGCTCCCGCAGTTCGGCCAGGTCCGGCAGTCTTACGAATTCTCCTCTCATAAGGTCGAGCATGATCGCCTTCTGCGCGTGCAGGCGATTCTCCGCCTGTTGGAATACCAGCGAACACGGCGAATCGATCACGTCAGAAGTCACCTCCTCGCCTCGATGAGCCGGCAGGCAATGAAGGAAAATGGCGTCGCGCTGGGCATGACCGAATAGTCTTTTGTTGACCTGGTAGGGCGCGAACACGCTCTGCCGTTTTTCCTTTTCCGCTTCCTGTCCCATGCTCGCCCACACATCGGTATAGACAACATCCGCGGCGAGAACCGCTTCTCGGGGATCGTGGGTTACAGTGCAGGTTCCGCCGGTTTCAAGGCCGCGCTCGTTTGCCCAAAGGATGGCCTCTGGCTTCGGCTCGTATCCCGGCGGCGTGGCTACCCATACGTGTGCTCCAACCTGTGCGCCAGCGAACATCAGCGAGTGAGCGATGTTGTTGCCGTCGCCGATGTACGCGATTTTGAGGCCTTCGAGGCTGCCCTTTGCCTCCCAAATCGTCAGATAGTCGGCCAGAGCCTGGCAGGGATGGCTGTAGTCGGTCAGGCCGTTGATCACGGGGATGCTCGCGAATGCCGCCATCTCCTCGACGGCCTCGTGCGCAAAGGTGCGAATCATGATGCCCTGTACCATGCGCTCAAGATTCTTGGCGACGTCATGAATAGATTCGCGCTTGCCAAGGTTGATTTCCGCGGGCGAAAGGTAGATTGAGAATCCACCGAGCTGCTGAATGCCGACATCGAAGCTCACACGCGTGCGCAAGGAAGGTTTTTCAAAGATCATGGCCAGCGTTTTGCGTTTGAGTGCTTCGCTGTAGGTGCCTGGATGGGCCTTAACCTGCCGGCCCAGAACTAAAAGGAATTGTATATCGGAGGGTGAAAAATCTTTGATCGAGAGAAAGTCTTTCCCGTTCATCGTACCTCCTTGTAGCCGTCGCGGAGGATGGGCGAGCCGCCCACCCTCCATTTTTTAATCGCTTACACTAGCGCGGGCTCGTGGCGCGCAGTGAGGGCGGCCAGTTTGTCAGCCAAGCCGGGTTTAGTCAGTTCTTCAACCTCGTAGGTCACGCGCAGAGTTGGTCTATCGATCTTGATGACTCGCGCGAGATCGATTGGAGTTGCGATCAACACCAGATCGCAGGGTGTGGCGGCGATCGTTTCTTCCAGTTCGTGGCGCTGCATGGCACTGTAGCCCATGGCCGGAAGCAGGCTCGTCAAATGTTGGTAGCGTTCGTAGGTGCTGCGAATGGAGCCGACGGCGTAGGGTCGCGGGTCTAGCAGTTCGGCTGCACCATGTTGGCGGGCCGCCACTACGCCGGCGCCGTAAGGCATTTCGCCGTGCGTGAGCGTAGGACCGTCTTCGACCACCAGAACGCGCTTGCCCTTGATCAGCTCCGGGTTCGCGACCGAGACGCGGCAATCCATTTCAATCACGGTTGCCTTGGGATTCGTTAGCTTGATGTTCTGCCGCACGGTCTCGATGTCATGCAGCGCGGCAGTGTCGACCTTGTTGATGACGACAACATCGGCGCGGCGCAGGTTCACCTCGCCCGGGAAGTAGGCCAGTTCGTGGCCGGGCCGGTGCGGATCGACGACCACAATTTCCAGATCGGAGGCGTAGAACGGAGTGTCATTATTGCCGCCGTCCCAAAGAATAATGTCGGCCTCTCGCTCGGCCTGGCGCAGGATTTTCTCGTAGTCGACTCCCGCATAAACGATTGTTCCGAGCTGGATATGCGGTTCGTACTCTTCGCGCTCTTCGATGGTGCATTGCTGCACGTCGAGGTCCTGGAGCGTGGCGAAGCGCTGCACGGCCTGAACCGCCAGATCGCCGTAGGGCATGGGGTGGCGAATGACCGCAGCCTTGAGCCCCTGCCCGCGCAGCTGGGCGGCGACCAGGCGTGACACGGGACTCTTGCCGCATCCGGTGCGCGCGGCGCATACGGAAACCACGGGCACGCGTGACTTGATTTGAGTGTGTTCCGTGCCCAGCAGCCAGAAATCCGCTCCGGCCGCCACCACGCGCGAGGCTAAATGCATCAGCGTAGGATAGGAGACGTCGCTATAAGAAAAGACGACGGTGTCGACCCGCTCGTCGGCGATGATTCGCTCCAGGTCTTTCTCTTCGAAGATGGGGATACCTCGCGGGTAGAGCCGGCCCGCAAGCTCGCGCGGATACAACCGGCCTGCAATATCGGGGATTTGAGTCGCTGTGAAGGCGACGACGTGATAGTCGAGATTGTCGCGGAAAACGACGTTGAAGTTGTGGAAGTCGCGGCCTGCGGCTCCCAAGATGAGAACTTTCTTCATCGAGACACCCCCAAACGCGATTACTGGCTAGACTGCGCCTTCAGAGAGCTAAGCGGCAGTGCCGCGTGTCACACGGAGCTGTGAGGTGGGGGGAAATAACACAGCTCAACTTGCAGATAACAGGGATGACTGGAAGTTGGTGAGCAATTCCGTGAGGGTTCGGGAGAGGCAAATGCGCCTCCTGGACCTGCGGTTGCTGGGAAGGCCCGCAATTTCGTTGTGGCCGCCGGGTCGAAGACAATCAGTAGTCGAAGTAGGCCACTGCGCGATCGGGATTCGTTGTCGATGACACAACCTTGCGCAAACGCGTTAGCACCAACTACGGTCAGTTGGTGCTATCGCGAATATGTCCGCCACTCCCGTGGAACTCGGGACAGCTGGGAACGATGCCCACCACACCGGAACCGTCACCTGGGTTAGACCAGATTACCGTTCCGGGTGAGAGCGACCCAGCATAAACGTTGATGTCAGCCGATGCGCTACCCGCCGTGATCGTGACATGTCCCGCAGCAAGGGCTGTGAGAACGGGAGGGTCATCCTGCGAGAGGCTGACGATCTGGGAATTGCTCCCGTTCGTGAGATTGGCTCAACCCATTGAAACCAAATGTCTCCGGAACGGACAACAGGAGGTTGGTTGCGGGGGGTGAATTTGAACCACCGACCTTTGGGTTATGAGGATGCCTTACAGATCTTGAAAATCACGCTCGGGAACACTCGGGAACAATGAATCGTGAGCGAACGTGAGCGCGTCACGAGCCGAGTAGGAGCCGCACACGCATTCTGAGAGCACCTGAGCAGCTTAGCTCAGCCGCAAGGTGTTTACACTGCACTTCCCGACTGGGTGGGGATTCTGATTGCTATCGGGATTTCCCAGAAGAGGACTTCTGGCCCGCGTCAGTGAGACTCTTTCCGTTGCACAACTTCCGGTTTGCCCGTTCTTCGGGAGGAATGCAATGGCTGACCGGCTGACGTCCCAGAATCATGACTTGGGAGCACTTCGTAGACTGTGACAAAGTTGGCATTCTCTGCGCCAAGACGGACTCGTGCCTCCAGGAGCCGAGATCCGCTTGTAATCCGCGAGATGGCCGACGGGATTAATCACAGATTGGAAATCGCTAGCGAATATTCCCAAAATTGAACGATTTGAAAAATACTTCTGCTCTGAGGACCCCATTTCTTCTCGAAGATGCCCGCGAGAACCGTCGTCTCTGGGTTGCGTGATGCATTGGCTGCTGCCTCGCTACACCGAGGGCATGGTTAGAGGTCCTAGCGCGGCCATGGTCGGGGATTCCCGGTATTTGCTCCGATAACAAGGAAAGGAAATTGGTGTGTCACGAAATGACTTGAGGATTTGGCCGAGTCGCAGCGTGCCAGACTTCCTTATCTCTCGAACGCGATCGAGATCCACCGTGAAAGGAATCTGTTCGCCCACTTCACCCGACTGATGGATGACTTCACCTTCCGGGCCGACGATTATGGATCTTCCATTGCCCAGTTGTCCGGCACCGTTCACATCGACGAAATAGCACTGGTTGGTGATGGCATTTGCCTGGGCAATGATCAGTTCTTGTGGTCGATCAATGGTGTTGGTCATGGTGGGATGGATAATGACCTCAGCACCCATCCACACCAGAGCGCGAGTCGTCTCTGGAATCCAACCGTCATAGCAGATGGAAATCCCAAAACGGCCAACCTCTGGAACGTCAAATACAACGAACTCAGTTCCGGATTGCACTCCTTTTTCATAGGGCAGGAAGGGATACATCTTACGGTAGCGCGCGACGATCTCGCCTTCGGGATTGATGACCGGCGCGGTGTTAAATATATTTTCTCCAACGCGTTCGTAAATTGATCCTGGAATAAGCCATACTTTGTGCTTCTTGGCCAAGGCTTGATAGCGGGTTTCGGCTGGCCCGGGCATCGCTTCGGCAAAACCCAATCCGGGCCCAAACGAGCAAAGCTCGGGGAGAACAACCATCCTTACCCACGGAAATCTCGCTAGCACACGTGCCGTTTCTTTTTCGACGCGATCACGGTTATCACCAAAGGGAAAGTCGACCTGTAAGGCTGCAATCGAAAATATTGACATATCCACTCCAAGATGAAAACGAATACCTGAGACTCGATCGCGCCGCGGGCTATGAAACAGCTTGCGCCCTCTGCGCGTCAGGCAGATCGTTCATGGCGCCGTGATCCAGCACCCAGGCCGGGATTGCCGACGCAAACGTCGCGAACGCCAACAGCACCATCGCCATGGCAATCAATGCGGAATAATTACCCGTTCCCACAATAAACGAAAATAGCATCGGGCCCGAGGCCAGTCCCATCTTGGAAGCAAAGCCGCCCCAGACTGCGGTCTGTCCGGTCTGATCAAACCGGGCACACATCCCGAGCAGGTGCGAAATCACGAAGTTCCACGTAATGCCGGTGCCGACATTCGCCGCGATCCAAAACCACTTGACCCCGCTGTAGTTGAATATGTAAGTGCTGGCCAGCGTCAAGAGCATGCCGCCGAGGATGGGTTTGAAAATCCCAAAGCGGGTGGACACCACGATTACCAATAACGCGCCAAGCGTGGCGATCCAGTTTGCGATGCCGAGTGTTTCGCTGACAAAGGCAACATCCAATCCGTAGTGTTTCCCGAGTCCGATGATGAATGCGAAGAGGCCCATGTTGGCAGCCTGAAAGAAAAATACGGAGAACAGCGCGAGCAACAGCGGCCTTAACTGCAATCGATCGGGTGCGGCTCCTGGAGTGCGCGGCGCTTGCGCCTTGACTGGATAATCCGGCAGGAACTGCAGCATCACTAATGTCGTCAGGCTGAACAGGATCAAGGTCACAAACAGAATATTCGTGCCAAACCTCGGAACCAGCAACGGTAAGCTCATCACGCCGAGGCCGCCGGCGAAAACTTGCACCAGAAGCAGCACGCCGAAGGTACGGTCGGGCGCCTTGGTCCGGGCGAAGATCGAATAGCTCGTTCCCACCAGCATCCCACCGATAAAACCGTGAAGAAATCGAGCACCCATGAGCGCGAAGGGATTCTTAAACAGCATGGACAACAGGTCCATGCCAATCAACCCCAAGAGGAAGAAGTGAGCGGCCGTTCTCCAGTTGATGCGCCGAACCAAAAATACAATCAGGAACGCGCCGCCGGCGGCGCCGTAGACATTGCATGAGCCAACCAACCCTGCCTGCTTGTTGCTGAAGCCAAGTCCGACCTCCAGGCCGTCTACCAGAGCCGGCATGATGTTGACATAAAAAAAACCGGCGGTGGCGAGAAATGCCAGCAAGACACGCGCCAGCATGCTGTTGGGAGAGACTTTCGGCAGGCGGTTGGAAGATTCCGTGGGCATTCTCCCCGTATCTCGGGCAAACTGCGACTGGAGTATAGCAGCCCTCCAACATTGCGGATCGGAACAACTGCCGCTTTTTCCCTTGAACCGTAGTGGCCATGCTCAATATGCTGGGCGTCACGTGCGCGCGATTATTTCTTGACAGCGAGATTGCCAATGAGACCTCGGGCTCCTCTCCTTTTGCTATTTCTATGGCCAGTGATGGCTGGATGGTCCGCATCACCGGCGGCGACAACACCCGCACCGGGCGATCCGCTCAGCGGAAAAGGCAATGTCCATCGCTCTGTTCTGACTTACAACCAACTTTTCTCGGACGCGGCGGTCGCCGCTCCGGTCGATGACAGTGATGGTTTTGCGTTGCCGGCCAATGCTGCTGCCCCGTCTCAGACGTTCGAAGGAACATTGACCCTCTCCAACGCAGCTTCGCGCGGCAGCGCCCAGGTTCTGCGCGACGACTTCGGGGACGCCAGCGCAAACAATGTAGCGTGGCGACATCTGCCGGACTTCAGTTTCCAGTTCGTGCAGAACGGAAGCTACCTTATTCCCGTTCAGCAAGGTCTCGTCATCACTGGGAACGCGACATGGAATTACATTGTCGGGCCCGGAAGGGTGTGGCAGGAAGAGGACGACCACGGTTACATGCGCGCATCTCTTCCCTTCGCGCTGGTCGAGAGGAATCAAAACTGCGTGCACAACGGGGAAATGACATTCCTGTTCAACCGTGCGAATCGCACCAACATTTCAAACATTCGTTACCAGGTCACCCAGGAAACTTGCCTGTATTTCAAATTCAATATGTGGGGACAACTTGCGGCAACCTACACTCCGGGGACAGTCGCAAATGCCGAAGCGCTCGAAAATGCGGAGGCCGCCGAAGTGGCAAACCGCATACCCACCAAGCCTTTCAGCGCCCTGGCAACAGACTACCCAAGTTCCGGGATCAACCTTGCCAACTTTACGCAGGGGTTCAAGTCGCCTGCCGACATTACCACTTATGGGCTGCTGATCAATGGCATTCACTACGTCAGTAACTGCCAGACTCGCTACGGCACGTATGCTTTCTGTGACAACATGCGCTTGCCGTCGTACTCGATTGCGAAGTCGTCGTTTGCCGGAATGGCGATGATGTGGCTGGGAGGGCGGTACGGAAGCTTGGTTTATGGCCGGCTGATTCGCGATTACGTCCCGCAGTACACGGACGGCGGCAAGTGGACGGATGTGACCTTCAACAACACGTCGGACATGGCCACGGGCAACTACATCGGCACGAGTTTTGAAGGGGACGAGAGTAGCCCCCAGGAACTCGCGTTTCTTGTGGCCGAGCCGTACAACGCGAAGATCGCTGACGCATTCACGCCATTCCCGCACAAGGCTGCTCCGGGCACCACGTGGGTGTACCAGAGCCACGCCACCTTTATCCTGACCCAAGCCATTAACAGCTACCTTCAGCAGCAGCAGGGTGCGGGGGCTGACATCTTCAATACGATCCGCGACGGCGTCTTCAAGCCGCTGAACATGAGCCAAGGGAGCTTATCCACGCTGCGCACCGACAATAGCGCATCCGGAAAGCCCTTTGGAAGCCACGGACTGTTTTTTGTTCAGGATGACGTCGTCAAGATCGGCCGTTTCCTTAACAACAGTGGCGGCGCAATCAATGGCGTGCAAGTGCTGGATCCGCAGCGGCTGCAAGAGTCGCTGTTCCGTACGGCCGATCCGTCGATTCTGGGTATGCCCGTACCGGACCGCGGGACGCTCGTTGTGCCGAGCACGTTCCGTTATCACAACCTGTTTTGGGCTAAGCACATGACGACCGCGGAATTTCCGCAGTACCACTGCAATTTCTGGGTATCGTTCATGAGCGGCTACGGCGGCAACTCGGTATTGTTGTTGCCGAACGGGACAATCTATTACCTCTTCAGCGACGGCAATGAGTTCATCTGGTACACGGCCGTGAACGAGATCAATAAAATCGCTCCGTTCTGTCACTGACCGTGTTTGGCGGAGAGCCCGTCGTAGACGATCTGTCCGCCCACAAACGTCTGGAGAACTTTTACGTCCCTCAGCTCGTCTGCCGGTATGGTGAGGACATCGCGGTCGATCACAATGAAGTCGGCGAGTTTTCCCGGTTCGAGAGATCCCTTAATGTTCTCTTCGAAACCGGCGAAGGCTCCGTTGCGCGTATACAAGGTGAGCGCCTGTTCGATAGATATGCGTTCTTCCGGCGCTAAAATATTTCCGCTCTCCAGGTCTCTGCGAACAACCGCGGCCCAGATTCCCCACCAAGGGCTGATTGGCGTTACGGCAACATCGGAGCCAGCGGCTTCGATAATGCCGTTCTCGATGTAGGATTTCGCCGGATACGACCACCGTACTCGCTCCGGCCCGTACTTCTGGAACCAGCTGCCGATCCAGTACACGAACGGCGGATTGCCGTCGATCACCACATTCAACTCGCGCATCCGCTTCTGCGCAGCAGGAGTTGAAATACCGGCATGCACGATGCGGAAGCGCGCATCTTTGAGCCCCAATTGCTTGATGACCACTGCATAAGAGTCGAGCACCTCGTCGATCGCGCGGTCGCCGATGGCATGCGTCTCCAATTGCCAGCCAGCCCCGGCAGCGAGCAAGTGGGCCTTCTGCATCTCGGCGGGCGTCCAGCGGAGCACGCCAAGGTTGTTCGGTTCGCCGATTACGCCCGGCGGATAAATCGCAATGGTGCGCGCGCCCATGCCACCGTCGGCAAACATTTTCGCGGCCCCAAACTTCAGCACATCATCGCCGAAGCCAGTGTGCACGCCCATCTGAGCGAGTTTCTCGGCGTCGGCGATGCTGCCGATCCGGGGCGACATCTGTACGCGGATCTTCAGCCAGCCGCGACGGTGCGCCTCCTGGTAGCCGCGCATTTCGTCGGGCCCAATGAAGATGTCATGGATGGTGGTAAGGCCAACCTCTGCCGCTTTTTCAGAAACTAGCCGGGCAGCGCGTACGTCGATATCCGGTGGATCTCCCGGGAGAATCCCCGCGATGAGCCCCATCGCTGTGTCCTTGAGGATTCCGGTCGGTTCTCCAGACGCATCGCGTTCAATCACTCCACCTTGCGGATCAGCGGTGTTCTTTGTGATGTTGGCCAGTTTAAGCGCAGCACTATTGGCCACGCTCAGGTGGCCGCTCACGTGCTTCAGGTAAACGGGATGGCCCGCTGAGGCTGCGTCCAGGTCCTGCCGAATCATGTATCGGTGCTCGCTGAGTTTCGAGTCGTCCCAGCCCGAACCCATAATCCACTGCCCTGAAGGAAAAGTGGCGGCACGTTGCGCGACGGCTTGCGTGATCTCGGCGATGGAATGGACGGCGGGGTATCCGGCATCAATCTCTCCACGCAAAATAGTCTTCACCCACTCTATAGCATGGGTGTGGACGTCGATGAGGCCAGGCAGAACGGTGCGTCCCTGCAAGTCAATGACTCGCGTGCGGGCGGTAGCGCAATCTGCGAGAGTGTCGCCTAGAGCCAGGATTTTGCCGTCACGAACCGCCATCGCACCTGCAATTTTCCGCGTGCCGTCCATCGTAACGATGTGGCCATGTTCCAGAACAAGGTCGGCATCTTGGCAGGACTGACCGAGAGCGGGAGCAACCGAGACGATTGCGACCAAAGCCAGTTCCACGATCCTGAATCGCTGTTTCATCCGTTCTCCTTGCCCCAGAACGCAAACCTCAGAAAGTTGGCGGCGTGTTTACCCACAGCAGCACGGTCTCTTTCTCCCCGACATTCTGCCAGCGGTGAACTTCTGTACTGTCAAAGTACAGGCTGTCTCCAGTCTCCAGCACAAAGTGTTCGACCTCATCGATCCACATTTCGAGTTTGCCCTGCAGAACATAAATAAATTCTTCGCCCTCGTGGCTGTACGAGCCGCCACTATCGGCGCCCGGAGCGATGCGGAACATATGCGGTTCCATTACTTTTTTGCCGAAAGCAAGCAGTTCCATCTGCACGCCCGGGTTGGGGACGAGCACCTTGCGATCGCGCGTGCGCACCAGGCGCCGGGAATCGTCCTTGTCACCGAAGAAAGACAGCACATTCGTCTGGTAAAGTTTCGCCAACTTTTGCAAAGTGGCGATCGACGGCTTGGCATAGCCGCGCTCGAGCGAACTGAGCAGGCTGACGCTGACTCCCGTTTTCTGAGCCACTTCGGCAAGAGTCAGGCTGTGCTTGCGCCGCAATTGCAACAGCTCTTGCGCAATCGCTTTTCGCTTGTCCTTCTTTGGCGAAGGCTCGCGCTTCTTCTTTCGATCGCTTTGCAGGATGGCGGCAATTCCCGCCGGGTTGACATGTTGAATTGTCCGCAGGTACTTAATCTCCCGCAGTTTTTGCAGCGCCTCGCGCGAATAGAGACGATACCGGCCCCGGCTGCGGGCCGCGGTGAGCAGTCCCATTTTCTCCCAATTCCGGAGGGAAGAAGCGCTCACCCCAAGCATGCGGGCAGCTTCGCTGATTCGGAAGTAAACGCCTGCCGCTACGCGCACGCCCGAGTCGCTCATCGCTTTTCGCCGTCGGCTCATGTTTTCGAATGGAGTCTTAACCCCTGCCAATCCCAACGCTGCGGATCCCAGAGAGGCAATCAAACAAAATAATCTGCATATCGTCCGTGCAGATTGTCAACTCTTGCATTTCAGCGCAACTTTTTTCTTGACAAACCTTGCAGGAATGATACTAAGGTACCTGAAAAACAATGTCGACTCGCAATTAGTCACAACCTAATTGTTTAGCAAAGCTGGGCGATTCCCCCAAGGGCACCGCATTCAGCGTGACCAAGGGGATCCAACGAGGGGGATCAAATGGATACCATTAAGCAACTGGCACGCTGGCCGGCGATCGCTGCCTTCATTTTCATCCTTCTCTGGTGCGCCCCTGTTCTGGCGCAATTCACCGACGGGGATATTGCAGGAACCGTAACCGATCCGAGCGGCGCTACCGTCGTGAGCGCGACGGTTTCGGTCAAGAACCTCCAAACCGGGCATGTGGATAGCGCGCAAACCGACAAGATCGGCTACTACCGAGTCGCCCACCTCCCGCCCGGCACCTACCAGGTTCGAATTGAAATGACCGGCTTCAAGACGATGGTACTGGACCAGGTCGCGGTTAACGCCAGTGTGACCACGCCGGCAAACGCCAAATTACAAGTCGGCACTACGAGCGAGACGGTTGAGGTCATCGAAGGCGTCGCGCTCGTTCAAACCGAAGAAGGGCGGCTGGACAACACGATTTCAACCCGCGAGGTCCAAAATCTTCCCCTCAACGGCCGCCAGGTCTACCAATTAGTAACGGAAGAACCCGGCGTGACGGCGACCAACGCACCGGTCGTCTCCAGTGTGCCCTCGCCGACCGCTTCGGTTACTTTCAATTATGGATTCATTGCGAATGGTTCCACTCCGCGGGGCAACAACTTCGTGCTCGATGGCACATCAAATAATAATGAGTGGCTCGGCGGAACACCCTTGATTTATCCCTCGCTCGATGCCATTCAGGAAGTGCAGGTTCAGACCCTGAATTTCTCGGCCGAGTACGGACGCAACAATGGTGCCATCGTCAACGTGGTCACCAAGTCCGGCACAAACGCTTTTCATGGAGACGTCTTTTATTTGGGCCGCAACACCGCCCTTAACGCACGCAATTTTTACAACAATAGCGGCGAGAAAGCGCCCCTGCGTCAAAATCAGTTCGGTTTCGCCTTTGGTGGTCCAATCCAGAAAGACAAGACGTTTTTCTTTATGGATTACGAGGGCTCTCGATTGACGGACAGCCTGCCCGTCATCGTTTCTAGTGAGACCCCGTATACCCGTAGTCTCGCGCCTCCCGGCAGCCTGGCAGCAATGTTCTTTCAGGATTTTCCTGGGCCTGCATGTCTGACGCCTCCTGGACCTACCGATCTCACATGTTTTGCGGAGTCACCGCAGATCGAACCCAATCGCGCGGACCAATATATTGTGCGAGTCGACCATCACCTCAACTCGCGGGACGAAGTCTTTGCCCGCTGGGACTCCACTCTAGCCTCCGGCGACGTCGCTCGCCAGGAACTGTTTGGGGCGGGAATTCGTGGTTTTACCGCTCCGTTTAACGGCCAGTTCGGCGACCTGGCGACCGGCTATACTCATCAATTGTCCTCCAACACACTCAATGATTTCCGCTTTTCCTTCAGCAGAAACAGCAGTCATATCTCTTTTGGCATGAACGGTAACACCCAAACGGCGCAGGCTCTCAAAACTGCCGGCCTGCCGCAAAGTGACTTTGCTTGGCTCTATTTCGACGACGGCACGCTCCCCTTCGGAGGCGAGTTGTATGTCCCGCGCGATTTCGTTTTCAATACCTTCAAATTGAATGACACCGTCCTGCATACCGCCGGACGGCATTCATTCAAATTTGGATTTGAGTTCAACCGAATTCAAGAGAACAGCAACTACCGGCTGTATAGTTCTCCGTTCATGGAGTTCAGCGGCATCGGCGATTTTGCCTCGGGCGACGGTCCCTATCTCGAACAGGCTACCGTCAACGCCGATTATGGCAGTGCGAATTATGGTCAGTTTACCGACACGCCGCGGCATTTTCGTTGGAACCGGTGGGCCGCTTTTGTGCAGGATGACTGGAAGGTGACACCGCGGTTAACGGTGAACTTGGGTGTGCGCTGGGATATATTCGCGAATCCTAGCGAGACCAATGGGGAACTTAGCAACATCATTCTCGGGAGCGGTAGTGACATATTCCAGCAAATCTCTACGGCGACCGTGGGTCGTGTAAGTCATTTGTGGAATACCAAGTATCACAACTTCGCACCCCGGATCGGTTTTGCCTGGGATCCATTTGGCAAAGGCTCGTCGGCAATCCGTGGCGGATTCAGTATCGCTTACAACGAACCTTACTCGAACCTCTACACCAACGCATCGCGGCTAAATCCGCCCGAGGCGAATACGGCCTTTGTCGAGCCTTCTCTTGGCATCGGTACCAGTCCTATTCCCTACGTATTTCCATTCGTGCCCGATCCAGACTTTGCCGCCGGCCCGCCCACGGCGAACGGCGGCATACCAGGGCTTGACATTGCGCCCAATGGTGTTGATCCGCACTTACGCACTGCTTATGCGATGCAGTGGTTCCTGGGGGTACAGCATTCTTTCGCCCATGACTACGGGGTTACGCTCAATTATGTTGGCACGAGGGGAGTGGGAGGCTACACGCGCGAAGACTTCAACCGTTTTGATGGCGACATCTGCAACCAAACCACTTGCAACTTCTTTAACAGCCGTCTGAACTTCGGATGGGGACAGATTACTTACATCTCCAATGAAAGCCAAGCCAACTATGAAGGTTTCAATGCACAGTTTCGAAAAACTTATGCCCGCAACCTGATGTTCACCGCCAACTACACCTTCGGCAAAGTGCTTGATAACGTCACGGAAGGCGGCCTCGGAGACTACTTCAACACCAACGGCTATGGGATTCTTTATAGCGGTGTCTCTGATATTCAGCATCCCCATCAGGATTATGGCCCTTCGGAATTCGATGTTCGGCATCGATTTGCCCTCACCGGCCTTTGGAATATTCCCGGCCCAAAGGGATCGGGCGCGCTCAATAAGATAGCCGGCGGATGGTCGATCAATACGATTATTTCGCTACAGTCGGGCCGTCCTTTCGATGTCTACTGCGGCCAGGCGTGGTACAACGGATGCGACTTCAACATGGATGGCTTGGCCTATGATCGCCCGAACCGCCCCTCTGGAATCAAGACTTCAGGCTTCAGCAAGTCGCAGTTCGAGAACGGTCTGTTCGGCGACCCAGCGCTCAACTTCTACGGTTTCTTCAGCCGGACATCCCAGGCGAGTCAGACCTTCTGTCCGAATGGGCTGAATTCCATTCTCGACTTCGGCCCAATCAATTCGGGCCCTGGTTCGCAATGTATTCCTGTGGGCGAGGATGGCAATCTCAGCCGGAATGCATTTCGCGGTCCCTCGTTTAAAGACGTCGATCTTTCTTTGGTCAAGACCACAGCCGTTTCGGAGCGTGTCAAAGTCGAATTTCGCGCCGACGCATTCAATCTTTTCAATCGGGTGAACTTCTACAATCCGATTGGCGACATGAGCAGCAATCAGTTTGGTATTTCGCCCGCAGCTTTCGACCCGCGACAGATGCAGTTGGGTCTAAAGATAATGTTTTAAAGGTGTTTCTGCCAGTTGCTAAGGGCTGTCACGCACCCGAGTCTGTCTTTTTGTTGAGGAGTCCATGTCCGACGACGTTGTGCTCAAAATTCCAGGTGCGGGCTGCTCGAAAAGCAACGGGACACAGTCGATGGTCCTTGGCTCATTCAGCCGGCGTGCCTGGATTCAAGGCGGTGCCTTTGCCGTTCTCGTCTCTGGATCGCGGGCACTGGCCCAAGAGTCGCCGGTCGGTTCCACCTTGCGATCAATGTCGTCGATCACAGGTTCGCTTTTAGCCGATCAATGGCTGACACCCGTAGCAACTTTGGTAAGTGTGATTCTTGAAGACTCCGAATCCCTGCGGGCCCTGGAATTGGGTTCCCTCGAGCCCGCTACCTGCTTCCGGGCCGGCTAAGCTTCCATGCCCGAAGATCTGATTTCGCGTCCCATTCATCAACTCGCCCCACTCATTCAGGCCAAACAAATTTCCCCGGTCGAGCTTTTCGAAAATGCATTGGAGAGAATCCACAAGCTGCAGCCCACTCTGAATGCTTTCATCACGACCACGGAAGAGGAAGGCCGGCGATCCGCCGCTGCAGCTGACGCGGAAATCCGCAGCGGGCATTATCGAGGCCCTCTGCACGGAATCCCGATTTCCATCAAGGACCTATTTGCTACGCGTGGCGTCCGAACCACCGCCGGCTCCAAAGTCCTCGCCAACTCAATCCCCGACTACGACGCCACCGCCGTTGCTCGCCTGCATCAGGCGGGCATGGTGTTGATCGGCAAGACCAACATGCACGAGTTCGCCTATGGCGTGACCAACGACAATCCCCACTACGGACCGGCCCGCAATCCGTGGGACCCCACCCGAGTGCCAGGGGGATCGAGCGGCGGATCGGCAGCGGCAGTCGCCAGTTCTCAATGCTCAGCGTCCCTGGGTTCCGACACGGGTGGCTCGATCCGAATACCATCGGCGGTATGTGGAGTGGTGGGGCTGAAACCCACCTATGGGCGCGTGAGTCGGTACGGCGCGATCCCTCTCTCATGGTCACTCGATCATGTGGGTCCGATCACCAAGAGTGTGGAAGATGCAGCGATTATGCTAGCCGCGATCGCCGGTCCAGATCCCCTGGATCCATCCTCGAGTTCACGGCCACTGCCGGACTACCGCAGAGAAATGCAGTGGAGCATTCGTGGCCTCCGGCTAGGTGTCCCGCGTCAATATTTCTTTGAACACGTCGACTCAGCGATTCAGGGAGTTCTCAGCGCGGCCATCCGCCAATTCGAAAGTATGGGAGCTGTGCCGGTGGATGTCGACATACCGGACCTGGAAAACTGTTCGGCCATGGAAGCGCACATCACTTTGGCGGAAGCCACCTCGTATCATGAACCGTATTTGAAAAAACAGGCAGACGATTATGGCCCTGGAGTGCGCACCAATCTGGAGGCCGGACGGTATCTGCTGGCCACCGACTATGTGAAGAGCCAGCGAGCGCGCACCTTGCTGCAGCGCAACTTTAACGAAGCGTTTAAGCACGCCGACGTCATCGTTTCCCCAACCTTGCCGGCGTTCCCACCGCGAGTTGGAGAAGTATGGGTGCAGTCGGGAGATCTGCGAGAACACATCATTGACGCCTTCCTTCGCTTCAACATCCCCTATGACCTGACCGGTCTTCCTGGCATCTCAGTGCCCTGCGGATTCAGTTCAACCGGATTGCCAGTTGGCCTGCAAATCGCCGGCAGGCCGTTCGAGGAAACCACGATTCTGAAAGCCGCAAGCGCGTATGAGCAGTCAACCGACTGGCATCTAGCCCGACCTGCTCTTCATTAGAAAAATGTGGCTGCGATAACCAGAGCAGGCCGAACCGGTTGGCAACTGTTTAGTCCGTAGAAAGTACTGGGGACATAAAAACCACACGCTCACGTCCAAGATCGTAACCTCGGCGAACAGTGCACTCTCCGCGAATGACGCCGGTTCGCGGAGCGGATGATCGGCACTCCAGGAACGACCCTCTCTGGCATAAAGCCGATAAGTAACGAGAGGTCGGCATAGAGTCACCAAGCCAACCCCGAGAGGATTTATTCTTCGCCCCCAAGGCGTCATCACCTTGGGATAATGGCCCGCGGCTTTGCCCGCTGGATTGGCGGCGACCTGAGAGGCTCACCCTCTCGGAAGCTCAGCCTCAGCCCGAATTGCAGGTGCTGTGGGCCATGGTCTTGCATCTTCACGAACAAGAACGGCAACGTGCACAGCCTTGTCTGAACTCGAACTGTTCTCCGGCATGAGGCCGTGCCCAAGGATCCACGTTCAAACACGAAGCCTTGGGTCGGTAAACACGACTTTGGGATACCAAAGACGAGTTTCCGGGCAGGTTGTCGGCAGACCGGAAACTATCAAGAAACGGGCTTCGCGGAAGTTCGGGCGGGATGGCTGCTACAGTCAATTGGATAAATCCCCGATAGCACTTATTGACCTCTGAGATGAGGGTTTTGAGCGAAAGCAGCCACTGGTAGACGGCGATCTAACTGGCGTTTGGGTAGTGCACCCAAAGATCGCCGGCACTGGTCCGGGCATCCGAACTGGACGAAGCCGGCTGCATCCCCACCTCCTGGCTGAAGCTGAAATAAACTCGCGCTAAACCCACAAGGAGGGCACATGAACACGCAGCACAGGTATCAATACGGAGGTTTGACGAGAAGGAAGCGAATTCGGACGGAAGATGTCTGGCAATTTCGCTACTACGAAACTGATCCAGAGGGGCAACGGCGCCGGCGGTCGAAGATCATCGGCATGCTGAGCCAGTATCCGACAGCGACGGATGCGCTTCGGATTCTCGAACGATTTCGACTGCGGCTCAATCTTCAAAACCGAATGGGGCCTGACGGTGACGCTGGATGCTCTTGTGGATGACTACATCGAGAAAGAACTGCCGCAGCCACGCTACGGAACCCAGCAAGCGCATCTCTCCAGCTTGCATCGCTGGATACGACCGCGTTGGGGTAGACGCCTGGTCTACGAAATCAAGCCGGTCGAGGTTGAGCAGTGGCTTCGATCTCTGCCGTTGGCGGACAAGTCGAAGGTAAACCTGCGGAGCCTTTTGCATCTTGTGTTTCAGCATGGACGGCGGTGGGAGATCACCGACGCCAACCCCATCGATCTGGTACGGCAGCGCGGCGGGCGCCGATCGATCCCGCGAGTGCTGAGCGTGCATGACCTGCGTTTGGTCCTTGCAGAGCTTACTGAGCCCTATCGAACTATGGTTCTGGTAGCAGCCTGTCTCGTCTCCGGGCCAGCGAGATCATCGGCTTGCAATGGGGCGATTTCAACTGGGAGGACCACACGCTGTTGGTGAGGCGAAGTGTTGTCCAAGGCCGAGTGGGCGACACCAAGACGGAAGCTTCTCGGCTGCCTCTTCCCGTGGATCCCAGTCTGGCCGATGTCCTCAGGGCACACTGGCAGCGCAGCTTGCACCGAGAACCTCACGACTGGGTATTTGCGAACCGCAAGGGGAAGCCGCGATGGCAGGAGAGCATTCTGCAACGGCGCATCAAACCGGCAGCGGTGCGGGCGGGCGTGGGCAAGATTGGCTGGCACACGTTTCGACATTCCTACTCGAGCCTGCTACGTCGAGTGAGTGCAGACATTAAAGTGCAGCAAGAGTTGCTGCGGCACTCGACCATCCAGAGCACGATGAATGTCTATACGCAAGCCATGTCGGAGGGCAAGCGTGCCGCCAACAGTGTGATAGTTCGGAGCGTGTTGCCAAAGGAAATTTGCGGTGTCCGAGAGGTGCCTCATGCGGCAGCCAAAGGGAGCCAATGGGTACCGGAAGTTCGTTGGTTGCGGGGGGTGGATTTGAACCACCGACCTTTGGGTTATGAGCCCAACGAGCTACCAGACTGCTCCACCCCGCATAAAAATCATAACAGCGGGGTTGGGTAGGGTCAAACACGGGAGTGGCTACATCTTGCCGCGTTGTGCGGTGTTGGCATCTCGCATCGGGCGCTCCACGGCATTTCAGCAGCAGGAATCAAGTCGCGGCACTTCGTCCGCCCGGAGCGCAGAAGCGTTCCGACGGCTTGCGCCGTCAAATTGTATAATCAGAATCTCGCATGAGCTATCAGGTCCTGGCGCGCAAGTATCGTCCCCAAAAATTCTCCGATGTCATCGGCCAGGAACACGTCACTCGCACGCTCCAAAATGCCATCGCGCAGGAGCGGATCGCTCACGGCTATATCTTCAGCGGACATCGTGGCATTGGCAAAACCACCGTCGCCCGCATTCTTGCCATGGCGCTCAACTGCCGCTCGTCGGCTGAGCCGTCCGCCGAGCCTTGCGGTGTCTGCGAATCCTGCACCGAAATTCGCGCCGGCAACGCGGTCGATGTCATCGAAATTGATGCCGCCACCAATCGCGGTATCGACGAGATTCGCGAGCTTCGCGATGCCGCGCGCTACCGTCCCGCGCGCGACCGCTTCAAAATCTACATTCTTGACGAAGCGCACCAGATCACCGACGCCGCGTTCAACGCGCTCTTGAAAACGCTTGAGGAGCCTCCCAGCCACATCATCTTTATGATGGCGACTACGCAGCCCGAGGATATTCCCCAGACCATTCGCTCGCGCTGCCAGCATTTCAGTTTTCGCGCGGTTAAGTTTGAGGACATTCTGCAGCAGCTCCGCGACATCAGCGCGCAGGAAAAGATTGCGGCCGACGACGATGCGCTCGCCCTGCTCGCTGAGGCGGGCGACGGCTCCATGCGCGACGCACTCTCCATTCTCGATCAGGCGATCGCCTCTACGGAGGAACATCTGACGCTTGACTCGGTGCGCAGCCTGATCGGTGCGGCGCCCGCCGGCGCACTGGAAACCGTCATGCAGGCCGTTTCCGAAAGCGCCAGCGACAAGATTCTTGTGCTCGTCGACGAGCTGCTGAATGAAGGCCACAGTCCAACCCATTTTGCGCGCCAACTTGTGCGCTTCCTGCGCAACGTAACCGTCGCGAAAATCGCCGGAAAAGATTCTGCGCTGCTACAGGTTTCTTCCGACGAGCGCGCTCGCGTGGCGCGCATCGCCGAGTTGTTCAGTGAAGAGGAGCTGGCGCGCCATTTGCAAATCATGCTGCGCACTCACGGGGAACTCGGGTATCGGCAGGAGCAGCGATTCCATTTGGAGCTTGGCCTGCTGAAAATGGCTCACGCCCAACGCTTGTTGCCGATTGAACAATTGCTCAGCGAGGCTGCGACCTCTTCTAGTTCAGGCCAGCCTCGCGTTGTTGGGCGACCTGTTCTCGCACCTTCACCATCCGCTGGTTCCGAGATGCGGCGGACTGAACCGGGGGTCCGATCCAATTCCGTCTCTCCGTTTGCCGCCGATACGGCGCGCAAGAACGTACCGAAAGCGGAGTCGGCCTTCGACACGGCGATGACCTCATCTCGCTCGATGTCTGGGGCGACCACCAATGTAGTTGTCATGGGCTCAGCCGCTCCTGCGATTGCGGAAATCGCCGAGAATGCCTCTGTTGAGAGCGGGCTTGCTCCATCTCCCGCTACCACGGATTCCCTCCGCGATACCGTGCTTAACGCCCTCAGCAATCAACCGATGCTTGCTTCTCTGCTCGAATCTGCAAACTGGATGCTGGAAGGGAATTCTCTGACCGCCAGGGTCGCCGCGTCCGGCACGATGCTTGAGATGTCGTTCACGTCGGAGGCGCGCCGCATCGCAACCGCGGCCGCGAGCGGCGCCGCCGGTCGCCCCATAAAAATTCAGGTATTGTCCGGGGCAACGGTGCAGACGCCCAACTCGCGAGAAACGAATGGAGCTTCGGGGAATGGCGGCGGTTCCAATGGCACCGCCGGCAGCGGAAGCGCCCGAAGCCGGGCCGAGCACGACCCTGTGGTTCGTCGCATGCGGGAAAAATTTGGAGCTGAAATTCGCACCGTGATCGACTACAGCCAGAAGGGAAGAAGCTGATGTCCGGATTCAATCTCCAGGAGATGATGCAGCAGGCCAAGCAGCAGGCCGAAGTTCTGCAAAAGAAGATGGAGCAGACCGTTGTCGAGACTTCTTCCGGCGGCGGCACGGTTACGATCAAAATGGACGGGCGCAAGCAGGTCCTGTCCATAAAAATCGACCCTGAAGCGGTCAAGGCGGGGGACGTCGAAATGCTGCAGGACCTGGTGCTCGCGGCCGTCAACGAAGCGGGCCGGAAAGTGGATGAAACAATGAAATCGAGCCTGGGAGGAATGCTCGGGGGACTCAGTGGGATTTTGTAATTTCGCCATCGGGCAATTTGGTAATTCTTAGAATCGACACAAACTACGGGTTTCGCGCAATGCATTTGGTAAAACGTGATTGGTTTTGGATGATTGGCGTGGCCATTGTCTGCAGCGGTCTTGACAAGCGTGGATGGTCAGAGCCAACTTTTGCAATACTGGGTGCCTTGATTGGTGCAGGGTTGGGCTTTTTTATTTCGAAAGTTACCAAACGAATCGATTCGCACCCAAATCAGTGAACTACTGGTAATCCATTTTTCAACATCACTAAATTTCCCAATTACAAGCATTACCGAATCGAAAAATGTCTAAGTTTGCCGAGCCGATGACCCGGCTCATCGATCAACTCAAAAAGCTGCCGGGGGTCGGCAGCAAAAGCGCGCAGCGCCTGGCGTTTCATATTCTGCGCTCAAGCGAAGACGACGCCGACGCGCTCGCCGGTGCCATTCGCGACGTCAAAGCCAACCTGCGCCTTTGCTCCGTCTGCAACAACATCACGGACGTCGATCCCTGCGTCTACTGCAGCAGCGCCACCCGCAACCAGAAGTTGGTCTGTGTGGTCGAAGAACCTACCAACATCGCGGCCGTCGAGAAAACCCGCCATTTCAACGGTGTCTATCATGTGCTGCATGGATCGCTCTCGCCCCTTCACGGCGTAGGCCCGGAGCAACTGCGCATCGCCAACCTGCTCAGCCGCGTCGCCAAAGAGGATATTGAAGAGGTGATCCTGGCCACGAATCCTACGGTCGAGGGCGAAGCCACCGCTACTTATCTCGCCCAGCAACTCAAGCGGCAGGGACTGCGCGTGACGCGCATCGCTATGGGCATTCCGGTCGGCAGCGATATCGAATATACGGACGAAGTCACCATGCTCAAAGCCATGGAAGGCCGGCGCGATATGTAGGTCGCCCTGCATTGACGTACCCCCTATGCAAACATGTTGTGGCTTGACCGCGGTGCTCCACCCCCTTAACATTCTGGTAAACCATCCTCGATGACCGATCAGACCACAGCGCGCTACCGCGTCAAGGGCATTCAGCGGGGCTGCGCATGAGTTTGAAAGACGGGGATGGTGAGATGCCACGCCAAAAAGAAGAGACGGTCAGTGCGGAATCCCCGCCCACGCGCGCCAGGAAACCCTATCAGCGGCCGGCGTTTCGCTTCGAGCGCGTGTTTGAGACGATGGCTCTGGCCTGCGGCAAGATAAGCCCAACGCAGTCGCATTGCAACTTCAACCGTAAGAGTTCCTAGTTCCCAGCGGTTGGCGTCCACGCTTTATTACTTCCGGCACGTTCTCCTTACGTTACCAACAGTATTCGACAACGCCGAACACCGTTGCCCCTCCCGAACCCATCTCTTAATCTTGAGGCATCATCCAAAGCTGTGCCTTTTTCTTCTTTCGGTTGGAGGATCAATGATTCCATTACGTTGTCGATTTCTGCTTTCTTGTGTCGCGATTGGCGCGCTTTCTCTGGCAGCGCCGGCCCAGCCCAGCCGGGGTCATGTGGGCCGGGTAACGGACTGGACTTCGCACCATCTGGTGGTCAGTGGCGGACCGTCAGCCGCCAATCTAAAGGCCGCCGAGACTGAGCCCCGCATTCTTTTTCAGCTGGCTGACCGCAATCTGGTGCGGGTTCAGAATGGCGAGCTGAAACTCTCTACTGTCATGCCGGATTCCGCAACTGAATTGACCCACTCCCAGGCACCCGGAGGCAATCCGCTCCGCACGACTAGCTCACTGATGCATAGGGACTGGAGCGTCAGCATGGGCACTGGCAGCGTCTCACTCTCCAAGTTCCCGGCAAAGTACAGTTTCAATATCAACGGCACGCCAAGCTGCACGGCGGACTTCGCCGTGTTTGCCTTGAACGTAGCCGGCGTCACTAACGGGCAAGCCAACATTGTCGGAATCAACAAGCTCTACAGCGGGAGCGGGCCAACCGGACTCTGCGGCAACGCACCTGCGGTCACCTGGGCCTACAACGGGAGCACGGCCAGTGGATCGGTGGTTACGTCGCCCACGATTTCGCTCGACGGCACGAAAATCGCCTACGTCGAAAGCGCTGGCACCTCGTCCATTTTTCATGTGCTGACTGTGTTGGCTGGGCAAGGTACCGTCACCAAGTCCGCCGCGCCTACGGTCCCTAACAGCTGCACATTCAGCGGCGGCGTCCCCACCTCCTCCTGCCTCAAGACCGTAATCTATTCATCCGCCACCACCACGCTCGCCGATGCCTGGGTGGATTACACGACTGACAAAGCGTTCGTCGCCAGCGACGACGGCAAGATTTCCCGTATCAGTTGCGTCTTCAATTGCGCGTTGAATGCACAGCCGACCATTGACTGGACTTACACTCTACCCGTAGCGGGCACTGGAGGCGCGAAGCCCGTTCCGAACGGCCCTGTTTATGACTATCCGAGCGGCCGCTTATTCGTTGGCGATCAGCTCGGCGAGCTTTGGGTGATTAATGCGAGCGGTAGCACGCCAACGCTCAATGCGGGCCCCGTCATGATCGGCGGCGGCGGTTGTACGACCGCGCATCCTCCCGGCCGCACCGGGACGACGGGCGGTGGTGGCGATTGCACGGCCACCGGAACCGCTTACGGAATTCCCGATTCAATCATCCTCGATGCGTCCGGCGGCGCCCAGAAAATCTTTGCGCTCTCCGGCAATGATGGGAATACGAGTGCGACGGCAGTATTGGCCCAGCTCTCGATGAACCTCACTGCTGAGGTCACCGTTGCCCTTGGTCTGGGCGGTGTCAATCTTTATCATGGTGCCTTCAATAATGCCTACTGGGGCGCCACGCCCGCTACTTCAGGCGACTTATTCGTGTGCGGAACCGGTAGCGCCGACACGACTCCCTGGATCTATTGGGTCGGTTTCAGTTCTTATCCCACCATGGACTCAACGTTTGCCGGAAGTGTTACACGCGCCGGCCCAGCGGGCGCTCCATGTGTCCCATTCACGGAGTTCTACAATCCCAACATTAATCTGGGCGGCGTTCCCGGCCACCACGATGAACTCATGGGCGGCATCGTCGCTGCGGGCAATAGCGGCCTGATGATCACCGATGACATCAGTGTTTTGCCGCTCCTGCAAGGCCTAAACGATGTGACCGAAGCCGGAGGAGTGAGCGGCGTTATCGTCGACAACGTGAGCACGAGTAACCAGGCTTCAAGCATGTACTTTCGGAACTCTGACAGGCCATACGGCGGTCAAGCTGACGCAGCTGAATTCAAGATAAACGACACACATGAAATAAGGGTGCCACGCACATCGCGCTCTTTTGCGATGGGTGGGTCCCGATGATCGAGGATGCCGAAGAAAACGCTGACCTCGCAGGCTAGTGCCGGAAACTGTGCAACGGTTTGAACACGTCCCGCTCGGCGCGCCTAAAGCGGAGCTGGTAGCCGCATCAAGCAATCGCCACAATGCCTGTATTTTCTGTAGCTTATAAACACATCAGAAACCATTACTCGAACCCGTAAGCTGGCCCGTTATTTGCACGGTCGACACAGGTCTGCATCCTCGCTCCTTGAACACTTTGACTGGCGGGGATCGAAAAGCGGAAGAAACCAGGGCCGCAGAGAATCTCTCAGCCAGTCGCGCCGCGCTGCGATGTAACCGCATCCCAACCGACGCTAAAGAAACCGGGCCAAACAGCCCGGTTTCGTTTTTGCAATCTCATGTTCGTGTAGAGCCGCGCCTGCCGCGTCTCTGGCCGTCGCCTCAATCTCCGCTCACCGGCTCCAGAAACTCATTCTTTTCCCGCGCAGCCGACGTCAATCCTTCCGGCAATGTCCCGCGGTTGTATTCGGTCATACGGTTCTTCCATTTCAAAAAATCGGTGATGCTTTGCGGCTCGATGCGTACCTCCACTCGCCGCAAGCTCGCGAGCAGCAGATTCATCTCATATTCGAAGCCGGTGGCAGAGCGCAGATTTTTAGCCGAGCGCTTCACCGTTTCGATCTCACGCCCGCAAATTTCCAGCAATCCCCAACCGCTGGGGAGTTCTTCGATTTCACTCATTCCGCGCGGCGCAAGATAATAACGTTCTGATCCGACGCCGTTCTCTGGCTGCCGCCGCCAGGTCTTCGCGCGATCCGCCAGAAAATCCGCCCGCGTCACCTTGCACTCAACCAGCACGGAATGGCACGCCTTCTTCCAGCCAATCGCATCCGGCATCTCGCCGCTGACGCAAGCCTGCTCGGAAAGCACAACTCCGCACCGGTACCGCCGCAGCCAGGTCACTGCCATCTCTACCATCTTTGCGTGTGTCACGGATTCAGCTTGGAGAGAAAAGTCCAGTCTGAAAAGTGCCTTCCTCGCTACTCTCTGAGTCATCGTGTCCTACTTTGACCCGGATTTTTCGATAACAATAGATGAATCGTTCTACTCGGTCCGGATCATCCAAGATTCGGGCTGAACAGGGTTCGCGCAGAGCGTGCATCCTGCAAACAGAAACGCAAAAACTAGGAGAAATAAATGAGCGAACACTACCACGACGTCGGCGATCTTCGGTTTCTCAAGGAGATGGCGAAACTTGCACCCACGGACTTCAACGCATGGCTCGAGTCTGGATAAAATCGTTGGCCGCGAGGACGGCGCGATTCCGAGAAAATACCGCGAGCTTATCGCGTTGGGCGTTGCCTTCACCACGCAATGTCCTTACTGCATCGAAGTGCACGTAAAGAACGCGAAGGCCGCAGGCGCATCGCGCGAGGAAGTCACAGAAGCTTCGATGATCGCAGCCGCCTTACGCGCTGGAGGCGCGGCAACGCACGGCGCCATGGCCCTGAAGCTATACGATCTCTGAAATCGCAACTATCGCAAGCTGGGGTTCTGGGTGGTTGGGCGAGTTTACTCGCCCGCCTTGGCCGCTAGTGCCTCTACGACGCTAATATTCGCCAATAAATCCTGCGGCAAGCCGTGCCGCTCCTTCAGATATTCCGGGCTATTGTAGGAAACCCAGACTTTTCCGCTCCCATCCTCCCGGATGAGAATTTTCAACGGGAGGTCGATGGCAACACTGGGAGCAGCCAGCATAAGAGGCGTCCCAGCTTTCGGGCTGCCGAAGATCAGTAGCTTGGTAGGGCGCATTTTCATTCCGACCTTTTCAGCTTCTCCGCTGTGGTCGACGAGCGCGAAGAGCGTGACTCCTTTTGATTGCAGAATATTCTTGAGCTTTTCCACCGTCTCATCGACCGAGTGATTGCTCAGTTTGTCGACGATTCCTTCGCTGGTTGCGATTGCCATGTTTGTCTCCTTCCTACTTAGGCAAGCCCACAGGCAGCTTGAGCGAGTCGCTCACGACGACGTGGGCGGCGTGCAGCCGTCTTACGGTTAGATCCTCAATCTCAAGTGACCTCAATTGGGCACGCTCGATGGAGAGACGGCGAATTGCCAGACGCCCAATGGCGAGCGCGCCGATCGCGAATGCCCCAACCGCAACGGCGCCAATTGCCGTCGCAATTGTGGCCACGCCACCAATTCTTAAAGATTTTGTACCGCCGGTCCCCTCCGTACTATTTCTCCCTTAGAGTTTAGTGCGCGAAATTCCGGTGATCAACCAGACCCTTCAGCAGTTGCCAGCTCGCCTCTGCGTCTTCCAGGAGCTAGAGATGACCCAAATTCCTCGAACGCACAATTATTTTCGTACCGCCGCATCAGGATATCCGAAACGGACTTTTCCGCAGTTCCGAAGCCGCGCCTCAACTGTCAGCCTCTGTGCCCTCGGGGGTTAAAGCCTTTGACCTCCTCTCCAACACCAGAATCCAAATTGACCCACTACCAGCGACTCTCCTTCTTTCATCACATTTTTCCCGTAACCGCCATCACAGACCTGCACCAAAATCGGTGCGAAGATCACTCGACATTGCACAATGCGGAGCTGCGCCCGTCTCCAGAGCCGGACGCTTTGTCCCTCTTAAATCATTCGTCCGCTCTTTGAAAACCGAAAAAAATTTGCACGAATGGCAAGCGCCGGGTATGCCAGGATGACGGTGCGCAAGAGCGGAAACCAGCCTTAAGTCCAATCTTTTGAATACTTTGCCTCTAAACATCTTATTATCATCAACTTAACTGATTTAGGGGGGAGGGGGGGTACCCCCCACATTTGTCCAGTTCCTACTTCGCATGAAACCACCATCTAGTCTTAATTCATAGTCTTACGAGCGATGAAGCAATCATAATCGCGCCCTCGAAATAGCGTGTTTCGCGCCTGCGGTCGAACCCCGGAAATTCAAACCGGATGCCTGTCGAACAGCGAACGACGAATAGCGAATGGCGCCCCCAAAAATCCACATTCCAGCGCGCCAGTGCTACCCTGATCTCCCTATGCCCGAACAGTTCTCGTTTTGCGATCTCCGCGACTTGTTCGCGAAGGCCAACGAAGAAAAGTCCGGCGACCAGCTTGCGGGTTTGGCCGCGCGCTCCGAGCGCGAACGTGTAGCAGCCAAGCGCAAACTGGCCGATCTTCCACTCGCGCAGATCGTCCAGCAGCCGTTGATCGATCCCGAAGATGACGATGTAAGCCGGCTTATCGCCGACAGTTTTAACGAAGAAGCCTTTCAGCCGATCCGGAGCATGACAGTCGGCGAATTTCGTGAATTCATTCTCGACGATGCGACCGCCGAAACGGATTTGAAGAGCCTGCAATGGGCCATCGTCCCGGATGTCGCCGCCGCCGTGGCGAAGATCATGAGCAACAAAGACCTGATTCTGGCCGCGGCCAGGATTCGCAATATAACGCGCTGCCGCAACACCATGGGCCAGCGGGGAGTGCTGGGAATTCGCGTACAGCCCAATCACCCGGCGGACGACGTTGGTGGAATTCTTCTTTCCGCCTTTGAAGGTTTGCTCTACGGCTGTGGAGACGCAATGATCGGCGTAAATCCCGCGACCGATTCGGTCGACACCGTGCGCTCGATTCTCGATGCCCTCGCCCGCTTGATCGACGCCTATAAGATCCCCACCCAAAGCTGCTGCCTCGCGCATATCACCACTCAACTCGCCGCGCTGAAGCGAGGCGCGCAGGTCGATCTTCTTTTTCAATCCGTCGCCGGCACCGAGGCCGCGAACCGCAGTTTTGGAATCACGTTGTCGATGTTGCGCGAAGGCCGCGACGAGATACTGGAGCATCACCAAACGCGTGACGTGCCATGGAAGGGCTCGCAGGTAATGTACTTTGAAACCGGACAGGGAAGCGCGCTCTCGGCCGACGCGCATCACGGCGTCGATCAACTGACCCTGGAAGCCCGCGCCTACGGCGTGGCGCGCGCCTTCGATCCGTTCCTCGTAAATAGCGTCGTCGGATTCATCGGCCCGGAATATTTGTTCGACGAGCGGCAGATCATTCGCGCAGGACTGGAGGATCACTTCATGGGCAAGCTGCTCGGTCTGCCCATGGGTTGCGATGTCTGCTACACCAATCACGCGGCCGCCGATCAAAACTCCGCCGACAATCTTCTCTTCTTGCTCACGGCTGCCGGTTGCAATTACTTCATGGGCGTTCCGTGCAGCGACGACGTGATGCTGAACTACCAATCCACCAGCTATCATGACGCGCTCGCCATGCGCAGAACCTACAAGCTGCGGCCGGCGCCTGAGTTCCTCGCGTGGCTGCAAGGCATGGGAATCTATCGCGACCTGGAGCCGACCTTGCTCGACGCGCCCGCAAGGCAGCGACTGATGGGCGGGCTCGAGTTATCCGTCGGGAGCCTCAAATAAATGGCGGACTCCGACGGTTCTCTCCTTGCCGGCGATTGGCCCGAGATGGTGCGAAAGATTCGCGCCCGCACTCCGGCCCGTGTTTTCGCCGGACGAGCCGGCGCTGCCTACCGAACCAGTACGCAACTGGACCTGCGTCAAGCCCACGCCGCCGCGCGCGATGCCGTGCGCGACGAACTTGATCTCGAAAAATTCGGCCCGGACTTCATCGCGCAATGGCGCCCTCTCGAAGTGTCAAGCGCTGCAAACTCCAAAGACGAATATCTTCTCCAGCCAAATCTCGGGCGGATATTTTCTGCGGCGGCGCGATTCGATGTGCTCCAGCGCTGCCCTCAAGGCAGAGACTTGCAAATTGCCATCGGAGATGGTCTCTCGGTAACTGCCGTTCTGGCGCAAGTCCCGAATCTATTGCCCGCCTTATACGAAGGGGCCAAAACTCACGGCTGGACGCTCGGACAAGTATTCGTGATTCGCCATTGCCGCGTAGGCATTCTGAACGACATTGGCGAATTGCTCATGCCGTCAGTCGCCGTGCTTTTGATCGGAGAGCGCCCCGGATTGGCCACCGCCGAAAGCTTGTCCGCGTACATGGCATATCGGCCAAATCGAACACACACCGATGCCGATCGGAATCTCATCTCCAATATTCACGCCCGCGGCGTGAGTTCCGCAGACGCTGTCACCCGCATCCTGAATCTGGCGGCGCAGATGATGAACGCCAAAACGAGCGGCACGCGATTGCGCGAAGAGTCTTCATTGCTGGAATGACGAATAACGAACGACGCTCCAACTCACCCGTGCAGCAGATCGGAGTGCCATCGCTAGGCTGAAGGGTGAGTTGCAGGCGAGGCAGTCTGCGGCATCAAGTGATCTAACGCCTCACGGATTGCAGCCTCCGCCGCAAAGCCGCTGACTTCCCCCAACGCGCGATAATTCTCGAAATGTGCCTCATCAAACCACTGGTTCGCGGTCGTGTCGTCCGGGAAGTTCGGATTCGTCGCGGTGTAGCCGAGGACATCAGCCGGGTCTCCGGCCACGAGAGTTGGTTTCAGGTAAATAATCACGCCGTCATCGGCAGGCGACGGGGAATAGTGGATTTTCCCCACCGCGTAGTGACTCACTGCCAGGCCGTTTGCCTGGCGCTTCGTCTCGCTCGGATCAAGCACAATCTCGACGCCGAAATCCGTGCGACATCTTTCAATTGCATTATGCAGATCGCCCAATCCCGCGGCTGGATCGCATGACGCATCCCCCGCCACGATTAACTTACACCCGCGTCTTACTAACTCATAAACTGCCAGATTTTCAAAATGCCCGCCGTCGGAAAGATAAACGAATCCACTGTCATCATTTGTCGAACCCATAAGTTCCCGCAGCAGCCACAAAAAGCCAAATCGAGGCCCGCCGATGGGCCAATTCTTCGGCACGGCAGGATTCGCAATCCACCAGCCCAGCCGAACGTCAAAAATAGTCATCAGAAAAGCCAACGCCGGTTCCGAGTAGGAGCCCATGTTGGGGCTGGCGGCCGCACCGGAAATGGCGACGGCAGTTCCCAAACTGATCCCGTTTTCACATCCCCGCTGCTTCGAACCCGAATCCCTCGTCGCCGCATATGCAGACTGCCACTCGTTTCCGTTCGCAGCCTCGCGCGTAAATCCCGCAAACAGAGGAGTAAAGGCGAAGGACCGAGCTTTGCGCGTTTGCAGTGCCAATTCCTTCCCGCGCACGACGTTCAAGCTGGTATTCAGAATCGGCAATGGCCGCCCGTCTCTAGGATCCTTGGAAGCAAGAGGTATTTGCAGGTTCGCAAGCGGCAAATCGTCTGCTTCTGAAAACCCGGTAAACGGTTGAGGAGTGCGGAAGGGGACCGAAGCTCCCAGATAACAGCGCACCAGCCGATTCCGGTAAGCGTGGTGAATGGAAAACTCGTTGATGTTGACGCGCCACGACAAAGCAAACGCCGCACAAAAAAGTACGATGCAAGCAAGCAGCACAGCCGGGCCGCTGAAAGCCCTCGGTAGATGGTCAAGAGGAGCCGGGTTGTTCGTGACAGTAAGAGCGATCCTGGCGGCCAGCAGCGAAAGCCCCGCGAACAATCCGAGGATGAAAATATAAGGAGTCAGCCGCGCGGCATATCCGAGCAGCTTCTTACTCAGCGGAGCCGCCGCATTGCTCTCTCCGGTATCTTTGTTCTTAGCAAACAAAACACCATACGCAGTCGAGAGCACCCACAGCGCGGTTCCCGTCGTGAATATCTTTGGGAAGTGCGCAGTCCAAAGTGCGGCCAGTTCGACCGGAACGTAAACAGCCATCCAAAACAGCAGAAGCCAGCAGATGGTGTAAATCATCAGCCAACCACCCAGGCGCGCCCACCATTCCCGGTGGCCGTCACTCATGCCGCGGCCCATCAACCCAAGATGCAGGGTTCCAGCCATCAGCATGATCAACACGAACACCGGAGTGCCGAAGGCAAAAATTCGCCAATTGAAATAGTCGTCAAGCGGCGGCGGTGGAGGAGTCATAAACTTCCCAAAGGGAAGCAATAAATAGCCGATCAGTATGCCGGTAACCGCCGCGGTAACGATCACCAGGATCATGTTTGGGCCGTCCGTGGCTTTGATTCCCCGCTTCCCGCGAACGGCTCGGACCAGGAAAGCACCTATCCAGCACAAGACATACAGAAGTGTCGTCAGCAGTGGTACCTGCCATAAAGGTTCGTCAAAGAGGTCGGCATCCATGAAGTAACTAATGCTATAGCTGGCAAAGGCGGCCGCCGCGATCAGAGGAATAACCACCATCAACTGAATCCCCCATTGCCTCGCATACCAGGGACATTTCCTCGAGGCATGCGGGTCAACCCAGGCCAGGTTCAACCCCATAAAAGCGACGGCGCAAGTCACCAGGCAAACGGCCAGCAAAAACGCGGCGTTCTGCGCAGGGAAAGTGTGATGCGTCACATTTTCGAGCGCCTCCAGACGGTTGGGCAGATAGACAAGAGTGCGCGGCACCAGCAGAACCGAAAGCAGCAGCAGAACGAGGATGATCTGATTGAGAATGGTATTGCGAAGATAGGTCGCCACAAATGCCCAGAAGTCCGCGCCCAGAAGTCCTTTGCGCGGCGTCAAATAATTGCTGTAATCGCGCAGAAAGTGCACTTCATGAGGATCGGCCGCACTTGTCGTTGAATACTTCTCCGAAGAGAGGCGACTTTCGATGTCTTTGATTCCGATTTTCTGATGGTGCATCCACGCCATCAGCCAACTGCCGATGTAGCCACCTCCGGAGACGGTGGAAACATAGTCGAAGAAATGCAGCAGGCGAGTCCGAGAAAGCGCTTGCAGAACGCCCAGATTAAACGTCGCGCTGCGGATGCCGCCCCCGGAAAATGCCAGCCCGATTAAGCTATTCTGCGCCGCCGGCCGCGGGCGATCTTCCAGGCGAAGCTTGCGGGACGCTTCCACTTCCAGCAACTCTCGTCGCAGGACTTCTTCAACGCTGACGGAACTCATATCTACCTCCCACTCCGCGAAGGATTCGGGCCGCCAGGATGGCCGGAGTGTGGCACTGAAAGAGGACGATTATATTCCCCCTCGAGCACTTGTTACGAAAAGCGAACTCCAGCCGCGGGATTCCCCCTCGTTCGTTTTCAACAACTAATAGATGTCAGGTAGCTGTCCGTTTTCGGACACCATCGTCCACTTCGGTATAGAGTCGCGCTCTTCTCCGTTTCCGCATTCAACTTTATCCATCATCTTTCCTTTGAGTTAGCCTGCGAAAGAACATGGCACCCCAGTTGCCCTTCCTCAATTGAATGGACATCGCTCGGCCCGAATTTAAAACACAGAAGCGTCGTCGCCAGACGATGATTGCGGTCGCGGCGGTGCTCGGAGTCGCCGCGGTCTCGTATGGAGTTTCCCGCCTGAAACCTGCGGCGCCGACAGTGGAGCGCGGAACCGTGTGGACTGACACAGTGAGGCGTGGTCCGATGCTGCGGCAAGTGCGCGGGACCGGATCGCTTGTACCGAGTCAGGAAGCGGTGCGGCAAATTCCAGCCGAAACCGAGGCTACGGTCGTTCGCATTCTTATGCTGCCCGGATCGCAAGTTAAACGGGACACAATTCTCCTCGAAATGAGCAATCCGCAAACCGAGCAGGCGGCGGTGGACGCCGATCTGCAATTGAAAGCGGCGCAAGCGGAGTATCAGAGTCTGCGCGTGAAGCTGGAAAGTGATCTGATGAGCCAGAAGGCTGGCGCCGCTACCGTACACGCGGACGACGCAACCGCGCAACGGCAAGCGCAAACCGATAAGGCCCTGTATGAACTGGGGGTTATTTCGGGTCTGGCCTACAAATCTTCCAAAGACAAGGCCGACGAGCTTACGACGAGAAACGATCTCCAAACGCAAATGCTCGCTGCCAACCAGCGCGCGATTGAGACGCAGATGGCGCAAGAGCAAGCCAAGGTCGACCAGATGCGCACCCTCGCCCAGCTTAAACAAAAACAACTGGACGCGTTAAGAGTCAGGGCAGGGATCGATGGAATTCTGGTCGACCTTCCCCTGCAAGTCGGTCAGCACGTGCTGCCGGGAACCATGCTCGCCAAAGTCGTAGAGCCCGATCACCTGATGGCCACTATAAAAATTGCCGAGACCCAGGCGCGCGACGTGCAGATCGGTGAGCCAGCGTCGGTCGATACGCACAACGGCGTGATTGCGGGTTTGGTGATGCGAGTCGATCCGGCCGTACAAAACGGAACCGTCACCGTCGACGTCAAACTAACAGGCGAACTGCCGAAAGGCGCGCGGCCCGACTTGAGCGTCGATGGAACCATCGACCTCGAACGCCTGGAAAACGTGCTCTATGTGGGGCGCCCAGCGTTCGGGCAGGAGAACAGCACGATCAGTCTGTTTAAGCTCAGCCCTGACGGTCAGACCGCATTGCGCGTCCCGGTAAAAGTTGGGCGCGCCTCGGTGAACTCGATTCAGGTGATTGAAGGCTTGCACGAAGGGGACACGGTTATTTTGTCCGATATGTCGCGCTGGGACAATACCGATCGCGTGCGGCTTGAATAAAACGCACTTCCTAACACGAATCAGGAACAGACTCGTAATGCGCTGCGTACCACAAACGAAACAAGTCAGCCGAATAACAAACAAATTAAAGAGCGAGGAATAGAGCAATGACTGAAGCAGGGCAGCCACTCATCCAGATTCAGGACCTGACCAAAGTCTTCTACACCGATGAGATTGAGACGCACGCGCTCTCCGGCATTCACCTGTCAATAGAAAAAGGAGAGTATGTCGCGATGTCGGGGCCGTCGGGCTGTGGCAAGTCCACGCTCCTGTCCATCATCGGGCTGCTGGATACGCCGACGGATGGCCGCTATTCGCTGAACGGAAAGACGGTCGAGAATCTGGATTTCGCGGAGCGCTCGCGCATTCGCAACCAGGAAATCGGCTTCATCTTTCAGAGCTTTAACCTGATCGGCGATTTGACGGTTTATGAAAACGTCGAGCTGCCTCTGACCTACCGTCAAAAAATGCCGGCCGCGGATCGCAAGGGGCGCGTGATGGAAGCGCTCGAGCGCGTGGGCATGGCGCACCGGGTGCGGCATTACCCGTCGCAGCTTTCGGGAGGTCAGCAGCAGCGCGTTGCCGTAGCGCGAGCACTGGGCGGCAAGCCATCCATTCTGCTCGCCGATGAGCCCACTGGAAATCTCGATTCACGCAATGGCGAAGCCGTGATGGAACTCCTACAGGAACTACATCGCGAAGGCGCGACCATCTGCATGGTGACACACGATCCGCGCTTTGCAAAACACGCGCAACGCGAAGTCCATTTGTTCGACGGAAAAGTTGTGGCCGAAGAAGAGTTGAAGAAGCTCTTGCAGGAGACGAGTGCATGAGCGGCCTGCTGCAAGACATTCGTTATGCCATGCGCCAGCTCGCCCGGAACCCGGGGTTCACCGCGGTCGCAACGATTACCCTGGCTCTCGGGATTGGCGCGAACACAGCTATCTTCAGCGTAGTGAATGGGGCCTTGCTTCGCCCACTTCCGTTCAAGGATTCCGACCGCCTTGTCCGAGTCTGGCATGTTCCACCCCCGAAGAGTTTTCCGGGTATTACGGAGTTCAGTGTCTCGGCTGCCAACTACCTGGACTGGCAAAAAGAAAACCGCGTGTTCGAGAAGATGGCGATCTATGCCTATCGCGGCTTCACCCTCACAGGAAATGGTAAGCCCGAACAGGTCGACGCGACTGCGGTTTCTGGCGGATTCTTTGAGACCTTAGGCGTTCCGCCGTTGTTAGGAAGAGTGCTCTCCCCGGATGAGGACCAGCGTGGCCGCTCGAACGTAGTGGTGCTCAGTTACGCTTTTTGGCAACAGCATTTCGGGTCAAATCCCGGAATCGTGGGCAGCTCCATAACCATGAATGGGGCGAACTATCTGGTCGCCGGGGTAATGCCCGCTGACTTTCATTTACCTGATGCCGCTCAGATGTGGACGCCCATGGCTTGGACCGAGCGAGAGCGCGCCGTCCGCGGCGAACATCATTCCGTGGTCATCGCGCGATTGAAACGCGGGATTGATTTGAAGCAGGCGCAAGCGGAGATGACATTAATCTCCAAACGTTTGGAGCAAGCTTACCCTGACGACGATAAAGGCTGGGGAGCGATCGTCGTTCCGTTGCACGACGACCTGGTGCGGGATGTACGCGCACCCTTGCTGGTTCTACTGGGCGCGGTGGCTTTTGTCCTTCTGATTGCTTGCGTCAATGTGGCGAACCTCGCGCTCGCCAAGACCTTCGGCCGCAGAAAAGAGGTCGCGATCCGTACTGCGCTCGGGGCGACTTCTGCCCGCGTGCTCCGCCAGATTCTCACTGAAACTGTGCTGCTTGCGCTGTTGGGCGGAGCGCTTGGTCTCATTTGTGCACATTCAGGCATTCGATTCATCACGGCATTCCTGGGCGACAAAATGCCGCGGTCGGTCGTGGTCGGTCTTGATTCGCGGGTACTCATCTTTAGCGCTGTTATTTCCCTTATTACCGGCATCGTGGTGGGCCTGCTCCCAGCTCTGCGCCTGACAAGGGAAGACGTAAGTGAATCCCTGAAGCAGGGTCTCGGCCGAACCGACGTAGATTCTGGCGGGCACAGCACACGCAGCTGTTTGGTGATCGCTGAAGTGGCTGCCTCGCTGATGTTGCTGGTCGGCGCCGGATTGATGATTCGTAGCTTTCAATCGCTCCGCGATGTGAAGCCTGGATTCGAGTCGCACGGTGTATTGACGATGAACGCTGCCATCTCGCGGGACACGTTTTCGTCGCCGTCTCAGCAGGCGAATTGTTTCCGACAGGTCCTGGATCGTGTGCGCAGCCTTCCTGGCGTCGAAGCGGCAGGAGCTGTTGACGATATTCCTCTCAACGATGAGGGCTCTCATCAGCCCATCGCCATCGAAGGACAGCCCGTCGTTCCAATGTCAGAGCAACCGGAAGTCGATGTCCGCCTCATCAGCACGGGATATGTGAGCGCAATGCACATTCCGGTCGTGCGCGGCCGCGACTTTAGCGAAACGGACCGCACCGGTCAGATCCCCGTGGTGCTGATCAGTTCATCGATGGCCGAACGATTTTGGCCGGGTGAAAACGCCTTGGGCAAGCGGCTCACTCTGAGTTTTGATCCCGGCATTGTTCGCGAGGTAGTCGGAATCGTGGGTGACGTAAAGCTCGACGGTCTGGACCAATCTCGCCCAAGTACGGTGCTCTACGAGCCGCTCGAACAACTTTCCGTTCCTTCGACAGGGGAATGGAGTGCCTTTCCAATGACGCTCGTCGTTCGTTCTGCGACGGATCCGAGCGGCATGGTTTCCGCGGTGTCGAATGCCGTGTATGGGGTGGACCCCGGGATACCGCTCCGTGATGTTCTCACGATGGACGATCAGGTTGCGAACTCGCTTTCACCGCAACGATTCAACATGCTGCTGCTGGGTGCGTTTGCCGCACTCGCATTGTTGCTGGCGGCTATCGGTATCTACAGCGTTCTCTCGTACAGCGCAAAGCAACGCGTTCAGGAGATCGGAATCAGGTTGGCGCTCGGCGCGCGAGTCAGCGACGTTCTGCGCATGATGATTTTCCAGGGCATGAAGCCGGCGCTCATCGGTTTGGTACTCGGAATCGCCGGCGCGTTGGCCGTGGGGCGTCTCTTGTCGAGCTTGATTTATGGCGTCAAAACGACCGATCCCGTCACTTTCGCCGCTACCGCGGTGCTGCTGGCGCTGATTGCGCTGTTTGCCAACATCATTCCGGCCTATCGCGCAGCCAAGGTCGATCCCATGGTGGCTCTACGTTATGAGTAGGAGGAAGCGATGAGCGGTCTGTTCCAAGACATTCGCTATGCCCTGCGCCAATTGGCCAAAAACCCAGGGTTCACGGCGGTCGCCGCGATGGCGCTGGCCCTCGGCATCGGCAGCACGACCTCGATCTTCAGCGTTGTCGATCAGGTGCTGCTCCATCCGCTTCCATATCCGGATTCGGATCGCCTCGTAAAGGTCTCCCAGACCTTCGAGGGCGCGCAAACCGATGATGCCTCGCCCGCCAACTATCTGGATTGGGTCGCGCAAAACCATGTGTTCTCGGAGATGGCGGCCTCGCGCGGCTGGCAGGGAAGCATGACGGCCGGCGATCGCCCGGAGCGCGTCAGGGGCACGATGGCCACCCCCAGCTTCTTCCCGCTGTTTGGAGTGAATCCGATTCTCGGGCGTACTCTCGTCGCGAGTGACGCGGCGCCCGGCAACGGTCATGTGGTGGTGCTGGCCTACGGCCTATGGCAGCAATATTTCGCTGCCGACCGGGCAATAATTGGCCGCGACATCCGGCTCAACGGTGAGCAATATGCCGTGGTCGGCGTGATGCCGCCGAACTTTTCGCCGGACGAGTACGGCGAGTTGTGGGTGCCGTCTCCCTGGGTTGTGCCAACCCATCCCCTCGTACCGGATAAGGATCCACGCCAGTTCCGTGATCGCAATTACCTCGATGTCTGGGCGCGGCTGAAACCGGGAGTGACATTTCAGCAAGCTCGAGCGGAGCTGAATATCATCGGCAGCCGGCTGGAAAAGCAGTACCCGGATTCGAACGACAAGATCGGCATTGGTTTTACGCCGATGCACGAATATGTAGTCGGCGATATTCGTCCGGTACTGCTCGTCCTGCTCGCCACGGTGGTCGTTGTGCTGCTGATCGCATGCGCGAACCTTGCAAACCTGCTGCTGGCGCGGGCCACGGTGCGTGCGCGAGAAATTTCGATTCGCACAACCATGGGCGCGAGCCGTCGGCGTCTGCTCCGCCAGTTGCTCACAGAAAGCATTCTGCTCGCGTTGCTGGGAGGAGTTCTCGGGATTGTCCTGGCAGTCGTAGCCGTTCCATCGCTCCTCGCCCTCAGCCCTCCGGATATTCGGCAATTCAAAGAGATTGGGATCAACCGGGAAGTGCTGGCATTCAGTTTCCTGGTCTCGCTCATTTGCGGAATAATTTTCGGATTGATTCCCGCGCTCCAGGCCTCGCGCTCAGACCACAACCAGGTTCTCAAAGAAGGCGAGCGCGGCAGCACCGCCGGCCGCAGCCGAACCCGGTCGGCCCTCGTCATCGCCGAAGTCGGACTGTCATTAGTTCTGCTCGTCGGCGCCGGGCTTCTAGTCAAGAGTTTTTCGCGCCTGATGAACGTAAATCCCGGCTTCGATTCCGATCATCTTTTGACCTTCAATCTTGGCCTTCCGCCCTCGAGCGATGCGGCTCATCAATTTGCGTTTTATCGGCAAGTAGAGGAAGGCCTTCAGGCGTTGCCCGGCGTGCAGGCTGTAGGAGCTGTCAGCCGGTTACCCTTGGCCGGGGGCAATAGCTCGCGTAGCTTCAATGTCCCCGGAGACGCCAAGGATTACACTGCGGACATTCGCATCAGTACTCCAGAATATTTCCGCGCGATGGGGATTCCGCTGCTGCGGGGCCGGAACTTTACCGATAGTGATCGCGATAGTTCGCTGAAGCTCGCCATCGTCAATGATGCTCTCGTCCACTCCGCCTTCCCGGGACAAGATCCGATTGGCAAGCAACTCACGAATTTCGGCCCGGACGCCATAACTCTGCAAATCATCGGCGTCGTCGGAAATGTCCGGCACGTTGGCCTCGACGCGGCTCCGCACGCTGAAATTTATCAGCCGATCGGCCAGGCGTCGTGGCCATCGATGTTCTTCGCCATCCGCAGCGGAACCTCAGATCCTGCGACTCTGACTTCGGCCGCGCAAAAAGTAGTTTGGGACATTAACAAAGACGTCCCTCTCGCCAGCCCCCGCACCATGCAGGATGTGATCGCCAACTCAGTTCAGCGTAGAAAGTTCAGCATGTTGTTGCTTACGATCTTTGCCGCGACGGCAATGCTGCTCGCAGCCATCGGCCTCTACGGAGTCATGTCTTATTCAGTCGCTCAGCGAACGAAAGAGATCGGCGTCCGCATGGCTCTCGGAGCGCGTCGCACCGACGTACTCGCCCTCGTAGTGAGACGCGGAATGGTACTCGTCGGGATCGGAATTGCGGCAGGGGTCGTGCTTTCGCTCGCCATGGCGCGCCTGATTGCGGGCCTGTTGTTTGGGATCACGGCCACCGATCCGCTGACCTTTGTCGGTGTTGCCGCGCTGCTCGGACTCGTTGCTTTTGTCGCCAACTATCTGCCCGCGCACCGCGCCGCCTCCGTCGATCCCATGGTCGCGCTGCGCTATGAGTAGACCTATGAATGGATGGCTACAGGATTTGCGTTCCGCGCTGCGGCAGTTCATAAAGACGCCCGCCGTCACCGCGGTCGTGATCGCCACCATCGCGCTGGGCGTCGGCGCGAACACGGCGCTCTTCTCGGTGGTCAACGGCGTACTGTTGAATCCTTTGCCATATCCGCAGCCCGATCAACTCGTCACGCTGCACGAAGGCAAGCCGAACTTCGCGACCGGATCGATCTCATTCCCGAATTTCCGCGATTGGCGGAAAGACAGTCACACCTTCTCATCGATGGCAATCTCGCGCGGCTACGCGTTCAGTCTCACGGGAGCCGGGGAGGCCGCACAGATTACCGGTGAGTTCGTCACATCCGACTACTTCAAAGTCCTCGGCACAAAGCCGCTGCTCGGACGCACCTTCGCCCCGGGGGAAGACGAAATCGGCGCCGCCCCCATTGCGGTAATCAGCGAGGGCCTGTGGCATCGCAAGTTCGCCTCCGCCCCCAACATCGTGGGCAAACTCATGACCCTCGACGGCCGCGCCTACACCATCATCGGTGTAATCCCGGCCAGCTTCCATTTCGCGCTCGGGAACTTCGGCGCTCAACGCGACATCTACGCGCCCGTCGGCCAGTGGAACAACAATCTGCTGAACTCGCGCAGCGCAGGCCTCGGATTTCACGGTATAGGCCGTCTCAAACCCGGAGTGACGCTCGAGCAGGCCGCGGCTGACATGGCGCAGGTTTCAAGCAACCTGGCGACTGCTTATCCCGACGCCAACAAAGGCATCAGTGCAAAGCTCATCCCGCTCAAGCAGTGGATAGTCGGCGGCGTCCGCCCATTCTTACTCGTACTTCTGGCTGGCGTTGGATTCGTGCTCCTCATCGCATGTGTCAACGTCGCCAACCTGCTGCTCGCGCGTTCAGCCGCGCGCACGCGCGAGTTTACGATCCGCGCTGCATTGGGCGCAACCCAGAGTAGAGTTCTCCGGCAATTGCTGACGGAGAGCCTTGTGCTCGGCCTCGTGGGCGGCGCATTCGGTTTGTTGCTGGCAGCCTGGGGAACGCGCGCCGCCCTGGGTATTTTGCCAAGCGCATTGCCGCGCGCGGAAGAGATCGGCCTCGATCCTCGCGTGCTGTTCTTCACGATGGCGATCTCACTCGTCGCTGGAGTGTTATTCGGCCTGGCCCCCGCTCTGAGAATGTTGCCGGCAAGCCTGCAAGACGGTCTGAAAGAAAGCGGCCGCGGCGTGAGCGGGACGCGCCACCGCGTGCAGAGCACATTCGTCGTGGCCGAAATGGCCATGGCGCTCGTCCTGCTAGTCGGAGCAGGTTTGATGATCAGAACTCTGACCCGGCTTTGGAACATCGATCCTGGCTTCAATCCTAAGAACGTAATGACCGTCGGCATCTCGCTGCCACCATCCATGATGAAGGCCTCGCCCGATGCAATCCGCGCTGCCTTCCGTGAAATCGATCGTAAGCTTGCATCGATTCCCGGCGTGAAAGCAGTTTCGCAAATATGGGGCGCATTTCCGATGAGCGGCGATGACGAGCAAACGCTGTGGCTCGAAGGCCAGCCGAAGCCCGCGACCGACAATGACATGATCATGGCCATCGACTACATCGTGGAGCCCGGCTACCTGAAGGCCATGGAAATCCCGCTCCAGCGCGGCCGCTTCTTTACCGAGCAGGATGATGAGCATTCGCCGCGCGTGGTCGTCGTTGACGATGTCTTTGCCCAAAAATATTTCCCCAATCAGGATCCGATCGGCAAGCGGATCATGCAGAAAGATTCCGCTCCGGCGGAAATTGTGGGAGTAGTTGGCCACGTCAAACAGTGGGGCCTCGATACCGACGATTCAGAAAAATTGCGGGCACAGTTCTACGTCCCGTGCATGCAGATGCCGGACAGCTTCATCGCCATGGCGCCCTCCGGGTCCGGGGTAGTCATTCGTTCAGATCAGGCCCAAGCCGGGTTGCTCGATTCGATCCGCCATGCCGCCGCCCAGCAAATCAGCAGCCAGATGGTGATTTTCGGCCCGCAATCGATGAACGATGTCATCTCGAGTTCACTCGCCGAGCGCCGTTTTTCGATGATTCTGCTGGTCGCCTTCGCCGCACTAGCGCTGCTGCTGGCGAGCATCGGTATCTACGGGGTCATCTCGTATGTCGTCGGCGAGCGTACGCATGAGATTGGCGTTCGCATGGCTCTCGGGGCACGACGACTGGATATTTTGCAGCTAGTGCTGAGTGGCGCCGGAAAGCTCGCCGTGATTGGCACGGCCACCGGACTGCTCGCGGCGTTCGGGCTGACGAGGCTCATGGCCAAGCTTCTTTATGGGGTCAAGCCCGGCGACCCGCTGACGTTCATCGCCGTGCCTGTGATCCTGATCTCGGTTGCCCTGTTGGCCAGCTATTTGCCCGCGCGCCGTGCCACCAAGGTCGATCCAATGACGTCGCTTCGTTACGAATGAGGAATTCAATGGAAACCATCTTTCAGGATTTGCGTTACACGCTGCGTCAGCTCATCAAGAGTCCCGGTTTCACCGCGACTGCCGTCCTTACTTTGGCTTTGGGCATCGGTGCCAATGTCGCCGTCTTCTGCGTGATCAATGCCACCTTGCTGAATCCGAGTGGCGTTCCTCATCCCGACCAGATCGTCGTCGTGCGCGCAAAATACAGTGTGGGAGACCTCAAAAACATTTCCATTTCTCCTACCGATTTTGTAGGCAAGCGGTGAAGGCAGAACTGCACGATTCGGCGTTCTCTGGCGGTGTCACCGTTAACTTGCGTTGATCCATTTAAGGTACCGACCTGAGAGGTTCGCCGCGCGCATTCCGGGCCCGGCCTCTGAGCGGCCCGGCCCTTGCCATCAGGCTCGCAGGGTCGGCATTTAGGACTCAGGGTCAACGGCGCGCCGTCTGGATGCAAACTACGGGCGCGTGCCAGGTCGGGACGATCACGGAAGCTAGCGGGCGTTATCTGCGGTCGTGCATGCGAGTGGTTATGCGCCCCTGTTGCTGTACATCCTGCTGTACGGACTTGACACTTACGCGTCAACGCAACTCGATCAGACTCCAGCCAGTCACCCTCGCTTTACTGGCGTTGGCTTCTTCGTCCGAAGCCAAGTACCAATGCGGACTACCAGAGCCGCGGCATGTCTGGCCTGGGAAGCACCGTCCGCCAATGTCCGCTGGTATGCCTGGTTGTCGGGTGGTGGTTGTTACTCACCTGGTTACTCGGCTCTTGGCGAAATTCCATTTGTCGGCGTCGGGCACGAGAATCTGAGAGGACCTACGGCCCCTGGGGACATAGCGGCTGGATAACAACAGTTTCGCCGCTGTTTGATGTCGCTTTTACAGTGATTGTCTGGCCCATATTTACACACGGCGTCTGAACCGCAATGCCATTCAAAATATTCCCGTGTGCAATAGGTGGATTGATCAAGCCGGAACCAGACACCGCTACCGTACATTGTGGGTTAGCAAAACCCGAACCATATACCACGCCGTCCGTCCCCCCATCCTTCCCCCAACCCGCAGCGCCATAATCGATCCAAATTTTTGGGCCGGGCGGAGCAGGCGGAGCTATCGCAGCCCCCATAGTGGGTCCGTGTTGTTGAACGTTAGTGCCGGAGGCCCAGAGCGCGTCACCGCGGAAGTAGAGTACGAGATTACCGTCGTCTTGACATCTCAGAAACGCTCCAGGATGTCCCTGCGTATTGAGCGCCCACACCGGAGCACCGTCGCCCCTATAAAGGACGAGATTGCCGTCTGCTTGCATGTCGCACCGGACCGCTCCGCTCCCTTCGGTGCCCGATTCCCAGAGCGCCCCTTTGTATTGGCCTTTGGTAATGTCTTCCGGAAGGCTGGCGTCTTCGATGACATACCAGACGAGATTCCCGTCGGTTTGCATAATAAGACGAAAGGCTCTAGTTGCCGAAAATACAATGTCCCCGGCGTTCAATTGTTTCGACGCGCGATGGTAAGGGTCTGGAATCGGGGGAGCGTTTGCGACGAAATCTCTAAAGTAATCCATTTTGAGCCGCACCCCTTCTCAAGCTGCGTACACATTGGAACTAGCGATCGCAACGCCGTTCTTCAAGTAAATGACAAGGTTGCCGTCATCTTGGCATCGAAGGAAGGAGCCGACGACCGCAGTTGGTACCGACCACACAGGCGCGCCATCAGCGCGATAGAGCACAAGACCACCGTCGGTCTCCATGTTCAAGCGCACCGCGCCCGTGCCCTCGGTAGCCGATGCCCACACGACCTGTGTGTACTCGGCCTTCGTTATATCTATTGGCACCGCGGAATAGTCAATAACGTATTCGACCAGATTACCGTTCGGCTCTAGGGTGAGGCGAAAAGCTCTAGTTGCCGAATAGAGCACATCCCCGACGTTCATCTGCCGTGACGCTCGACCGTACGGGTCTGGATTGGGGAGGGGCGTTGCCACGAGGTCTCTGAAGTACTCCACCACTCGATCCTCTCAGCGGTTCCTGGTGAAGGTGAATCGCCCCGGCGAGTCACTGCGCGCTAAGCGTACTATGTGTGACATCCGGTCGTACACACTCGCGACGGACTTAGACATGGTGCATAAGCACAGGTTCGCCGCGCGCGTTCCGGGCCTGGCCTGTGGCCTGGCCCTCGCCGTCAGGCCCGTTGGGCTGGCAGAGGCTCCAGGGTCAAGGGTGGGTCCTCAAGATCGTTTCTGCGAAGCGATTAGAAACGATCTTCGGGTGCCCTTGACGCTGGAGGGGCCAGCCCGGATAATGCGCGGCGTTTCGGCCGCTGGCTGTCATCTTCGCCCGGCGATTTGCGCGCTCGGCGTGACGCCATCGGCTGGCCGTGATGCTGGCGGGCGCGGCAGCGGGCTACGGCGGGGACTGCATGCGGCCGGTCACCGGGGGTGCCGTGCGCGGGCCGCCGCCGCGCCGTAGGACCCGCGTCCGAAGGACGCGGCGAAGCGTCCCGCCCCGCAACGGCGAGACCCCTAGGTTGGACCCTGGCCGCCTACGGCGGGTCACCCTGGTCGCTCTTCCCCTCTCGATTGCTCGTGCCCATCCTCGCTGCCCTCGGCCTGGGGCCGTCAGGCCGGCGCGCCGAAGGTGCGCCCTTGAAACTCCGTGGAGAAACTTGTAACAACCTGACCGAGGGCACTGGGTAGCGTCTGGGACACGTTAGCGTCGGGGTGTGAGTGATGCGACGGGCGGTGGGGCCAGCCGGTGGAAGACGTTCGGCGAGCGGGTGATCTATGACAACCCGTGGGTATGGCTCGGCCAGGTCGACGTAGAGCTACCGGATGGGGAACGGTTCTGGCATCACGTGGTGCGGCTGCACCGGGCGGCGATGATGGTGCTGGTGGACGGGCAGGACCGGGTGCTGCTGCTGTGGCGTCACCGGTTCGTGCAGGACCGGTGGGGGTGGGAGCTACCGGGCGGGCTGATCGATGAGGGCGAGGAGCCGTCCGAGACAGCGGTGCGGGAGCTGGAGGAGGAGACCGGTTACCGGGCGGGCCGCGTGGAGCACCTGATCACGTTCCAGCCGATGGTCGGCATGGTGGACTCTGAGCACGTGGTGTTTAGGGGCCGGGATCCGGAGAAGGTCGGGGAGCCGACTGAGACGACCGAGGTGGAGCGGATGGAGTGGGTGCCGCTGGCGTCGGTGCCGGGGCTGATCGCGGCGGGGGAGATCTGGAATTCCGGGACGCTGGTTGCGTTGCTGCGGCTACTTGCACCGCAGGGTTAGGCGGCTTTGGCGATCCGCCTGGTCAGGTCGCGGATGCGGCGGCGCTGGCGGGCGGATCCGGTGAGCTGGGCGAGTTCCCGGGCCTTCTTGAGATGGCGTCTGGCTTCGTCGTGCTCGCCGCGGACGTGCAGGGCGGCAGCCAGGTCGCAGCGCAGGCTTGCCTCGGCGCGGGTGAAGCCGTCGTCCATCGCGGCCAGGGCGGCGGCCAGGTCATCGGCGGTCTGCGGGTCGCCGAACATGACCAGGCAGTTGCCGCGCCAGCGGGCCAGGTGGCTTTCGTTCAGCGCGAGATACGGCAGGTCCTCGCTGGCCGCACCGTAACTGATCTCCTGGGCGGCGCCGTCGAGGGCATGGT
>CAWFLZ010000005.1:0-112683 GCA_963816705.1 uncultured Acidobacteriaceae bacterium | reverse complement strand
CGTCATCCACGTGCGGATCTCGCCCATGGTCACGGGCATCAGGTCGCTGACGTCGACGGTCAGCCGGCAGACGCGCTTGGCCCGCCCGCCGTTATCGGGGTCGAAGAACTTCAGCTTCACGTCCCAGCAGTCGCTGTGTAGGCGGCAGACCGGGCTCTTGACCACCTCGATGCTCTTGAGCTGCCGGCCCTCGGCGACGGCCTTGGCGAACGCCTCGGCGGCCTGGAAGGCGTTGGTGGCGGCGAAGTTCAAGGCCCGGTCCTTCGAGGTGTCCCGGGGTTCTTCAGGTCGTGGTAGACCCGGTCCAGGAAGCCCCGCAACGCGCGGCGGACCCGCGCGCCTCGTCCACGCCCAGGTCCGGGGCGGCCGCAGCCAGGGCGTCCTCGATCACGTGGTCAACCTGCCATCCGTAGAGGCCCCGCGAGACCCGCAGCTTCACCACCGGGACCACCTGCCCGGAGAACAGCCGGATCGCCCGCTCGGTCCGCTCCGCCGGCACGCTCACCCGCTCGACGTAGGTGCCGCTCCCCGAGGCGTCCACCTGGCCGGCCAGCAGCAGGCGGAGCGTCTCGTAGACCTGGTGGCCGAACGGGCCGACCGGTCTGAGGGCGTAGACCGGCGTCTGCTCCTGGTGCAGCGTCCAGACCAGCGACCGCGCCTCCGAGGGGTTCCGGGCCAGGTGGTCGGACATCTGCCGGGGGTCGTACGGGTTCGCCGGGACGGTCGTGCCCCCGACCTCCACGGGGGGCATGAGCTGCTGGAACGTGTCGTGCCGGGACTCGGTGCCGAAGTCGTAACCGATCGTCCCCAGCGCGTAGATCAGCCGCTTCTTGGCGGGGCTGACCGGGTCCTCGGTCTCGACCGGCATTCCGGAGACCCGCACGTCGCGGCCGGCGGCCACCGCCGACGTCCGGGTGTCGGGGCGGACGGGGAGGCGGCGGAGGTCGCGAGGGCATCGATGACCCGACCGGGCCTCTCCTGACGGGGTCACGGACACCGTCACGCGCAGGGCCGTCCCGGCGGCGGCGGGCGGGGGCCGACCCCGAGGATCGTCTCCGTGGCGCCGGGGGATGTTCAGCTTCCCGCGGAGGCAGCGCGCTCGGGCTCGTCGACCTCGCGGGGGTCGCAGGGGATGGCGGTGTCGAGGATGGCCTGGCGGACCTCCGCGGCCGACGGCTTCCGGCCTTGCCGGAGCTGGAGGCTCATCAGGAGGGCGGCCACGCCGGTGACGATCGGGGCGTGCGACTGGTCCCCTTGTGCTTGCGGGTGCCCTCGTTCGGGTCCGCCCCCAGGATGTTCTCCGCCCGGGGCGAGCACGCCCTGGCCCTGGAGGATGCCGCCGTAGTTGCTGAACTGGCAGGGCTGGCCCTCGTCGTTCATCGCGCCGACGGCCAGCACGCCCGGGATCGCCGAGGGCATCGTCCAGCACTCGCCCCGGTCGTTGCCGGCCGGGGGAGACGACTGCAGGATGCCCTCGTCGAGGGCGGTTGCCCGCACGGCGCAGGTCCAGCAGGCTCTCGGCCGTGCCCGACCGCGCTCTGGGCCGGACGAACGCGACGTGGATGATGTGGGCCCCCGCGTCCCGCGCCGCGTCGAGCGCCCGGACGAGGTTGTAGGTGTCGGTCAAGCCCCCGGGCTGGATCGGAACGTTCAGGCCGCGGCAGCCCGGGGCGAGGCCCAGGACCCCGGAGTCGTGCGGGCTGAACAGCACGCTACAGACGTGCGTGGCGCGCTCGACCGCGCCGTCTTCGACGTCCGCCGTGTCGTCCAGCCAGTAGGTGCGGAGGCGGCGGACGTTGGCCCCGCGGAGGCAGGGGTGGTCGAGGACGGCCGGGCCGTCGAGCACGGCCACGCACACCTGGGGGTCGCCCAGGGTGAGGCGCCAGAGGTCGCGGAGGCCGGGGATGGAGGAGGTTTCGGGCATCGGGACCCTTTCTCGGGGATCGCGACCTCAGAACCACCCGGGGACCGGACAGGTGAAGCACGTCAGCTTCATTCGGCCATAGGTCGGCATGCGGATGACCGGCGGGTCGTTGTAGTTGGCCCCGTAGGTGAGGCGGGAGCGGATGCTCACGAAGAGCCCTCCCCGCCGCCATGCTCGACGTCCACCGTCGTGTGCGGCTGGATCAGCTCGGGGCGCTTCACGGGCTTGGCCTGGATCGGTAATCGCATGGTGATCAACCCTGTCGTAGCGAGTGCGCCACCTGGTCGTGGAGCGTCGTCCCAACCAAGTGGGTCTTGTAGGATGGGGTCGGCGGGGCCGCCACCCACCACGGAGGTCCAGCGAGTGCGGTTTCAACGACCTGTTGTGTGATCCTGTAGGGTAGGCTTCAGCCTGCCTCCCTGGCGAATCGGACTACGAAGAATCGGACGGCAGGCTGAAGCCTACCCTACGAAGAGGGGGCCTCGTACAACAGGTCCTTTGGTCCCGCACTGGGGTGGTGGGTTCGAGCCTGCGCAGACCCACCCTGCAACATGAACGACGACCTGCCTGATGAACTCGGCCTTCAATTGGCCTCGGTCCAGGTGCGGACCTCGCCCAGCGTGACCGGGATGGTGTCGCTGACGTCGATGGTGAACCGGAAGACCCGCTTGGCCCGCTTGTTGTTCTCCGGGTCGAAGAACTTCTGCTTCACGTCCCAGCAGTCGCTGTCGAGCCGGCAGATCGGGCTCTTCTCGACGGTGATCGCGTCCAGCTCCATGCCCTCGCCGATGGCCAGGGTGAACGTCGAGGCGGCCTGGAAGGCGTTGGTCGCGGCGAAGTTCAGGGCCCGGTCGCGCGACGTGGCCCCGAGGTTCCGCAGGTCGTCGTCGACCCGGTTGAGGAACCCCTCGAGGCTCCGGCGGACGCTGCCCCTCGTCGACCTTGTCACGGCCGATCGCCTCCAGGGCCGCGTTGATCAGGGCGTTGGTCCGCCAGCCGTAGAGGCCTCGGACGTTGCCGATCTCGATGACCGGCACGACCTGCCCGGAGAAGAGCCGGGCCGTGCGGCCGACAGGCCCGGCACGCTCACCCGCTGGATGTAGGTCTCGGCGTTCTCGGCCTCGAACTCGCCGGTCAGCAGCTCGCGCAGCACGTTGTAGACGTCGTGGCCGAACGGCCCGACCGGCTCGACGGCGTAGATCGGCGTCAGCTCCAGGTTCAGCGTCCAGATCAGCGCCCTTCGACTCCGACGGGTTGGCGGCCAAGTAGCCGACCATCTGCCGGGCGTCGTAGGGGTTGGCCGGGACGGTCGTCTCGCCGAACCGGGCCGGCGGCATCAGTTGCTTGAACGTGTCGCGGCGGGCCTCGGTGCCGAAGTCGTAGCCGAGCGTCCCCAGGGCGTAGACCAGGCCGACGTCGTAGCTGGGAACGACCCCCTCGGTCGGCCCGGAGGGGAAGACGCCCGCGGATCGGCCGTTACGGGATGCGAGGCCCGGGGCGCCGAACACCGCGCCATTGCGGGCCGCGAGGGCCGGGCCGGAGCCGACGGTGGGCTCAACCCCGCCCGTGGGGGCGGACGCCTCGACCGCCGCAGGGGCCCCGGAGGCGGCCATCACCGGTTCGGAGTCGGGGTGTTCGGGGGGGACGGTGGCGTCCCGGCACGCCGCAAGAGGCGGTCACGCCCTCGGGCTCTGGCTGCGTCGACATGGGGTTCCTCGTGGTTCTCAACCTCAAGGTCTGGGTCACGTCCAACCGCCCCGCGAGGCAACGGCCCGGGTCCTGCCCGGTGCGAGTTGCACGGCCGCACCCCGGCCAGCAGCGCCTCGCGGATCTCGTGCGGGGAAGGCGTCCGCCTTCCTCGAGCTGTACGCTGAGCAGCAGGGCGGCCACGCCGGTGACGACCGGGGTGGCGAAGCTGCTCCGCAGCCGCGCCGTCCGCCCCCCGGCACGGCCCCCAGGACGTCGAAGCCGGGCGCAGGATCCCCTGTCGCCCGTAGCCCGCGCCCCCAGTTGCTGAACTCCAGCGGGTAACCGTCGTCGTCCATCGCCCCCACGGCCAGCACCGAGGGGAGGGCGGCCGGCAGGTGCAGGCAGGCGCAGCGGATCTGCGTGCCCGCGGCGGCGACGATCAGCACGTCGCGCTCGCGGCACAGCTCCACGGCGCGCTGGAGCCACTCATCGGCCTCGCCTTCGGCGTCCTCGATCAACTGCCCGCCGCTGATGTTGATCAGGTGAGCCCGGCCTCGACCGCCAGCTCGATCCCGCGGGTCAGGTCGAGCTGCGAGACCTTCGCCTTGTGGTCGGAGAAGACGGGGACGACCACCCCCCGGCACTCCGGCGCGAGCCCCTCGACCGGGCTCTTCTCGCGGCCGAAGATCACGCTGGCGACGTGCGTGCCGTGCGCCGACATCGGCCCGCCGACGGCGGCCCGCTGGCCGCCGAGCACCGGCAGGACGGTCAGGTCGGCCCCCGCGAAGCACGGGTGGCCGAGGTCCACGGGCCCGTCCAGGACGGCGACGCAGACGCGGGAGTCGCCCTTGGTCCGTTCCCGGAGGCGGTGCAAGCCGGGGATCTTTGAGAGTTCGGCCATCATCGGCCTCCTGAAAGCCTGGGGCCGCACAGCACTGGGGGACTCACACCGTCACCGCCCTACTCGGCGTCATCGGCCGCGAAGGGAGGTCCGTAGCCCAATTCCCTCGTCCGCCGTGATGAAGAGGCGAAGACCGGGACATGACCGAGCACCTCGACCGTCGATAGACAATCCGTTTGATCGCCGGCGGCGGGGTCCCCTGGTTGGCTTCCCAGGAGGAACTCGCCCACCGACGTCTCGGCGAAGTAGTCGGTGCCGAGCCGCCCGCGCCAGAGCAGTCCGAGTCGCCAGCGCCCGCACCCCACAAGGGGCCAGGCCCATCGCCGTGGCGACCAGGTACATCGTCTGGTACAGGACGCCCACGTGTTTCAAGATCGCGGCGTAGGCGATCGCGGCGTATTTCCAGGAGACACGCTGAAATCGGGCGTCTCGAAAGGTCACCAGGCTCGCCATTAGGGATGTGATAGTCGAACGCTCTGAAGAAGTACGACGCAAAACACTGGAAGCCCTCGGGCTTCAGGTATGAATGGTGGTGCGCAAGGGTGGGGACCGCGACACCAAAAAGTGCGACCACCTCTGCTTGACATTCGTAAATCAGAATTTATACTAAGTATTACTGAGTAATACTAGACAATCCCATGCGAACCACCCAAATTATGAGCATTTCGCTTCCTCCCGCCATGCTGCGGCAGTTCGAGGAAGTACGAAAGAAAGAGTCCCGCACTCGGTCCGAACTGGTGCGCGAAGCGCTCCGCGCCTATTTCGAAGAACGCTATCCCGCCGTAGCGCCGACCCGATCCGAACTCGCCGCCCTGCGCCGCGGACGAGTCGCTTTCCGGCGTGGAGATTCGGTATCATTGACGCAATTCCTCAATGGCTTGAAACGCAATGGCCTGGAACCTCCAAATCACCGGCCCCGCGCAAAAAGAGTTTCGAAAACTGCCGGCAAAAGATCAGGCGCGCGTTAAAGACGCCCTGCTCGCCATGCAGCAAGACCCCTTCAGCGGCGACATCAAACGTTTCAAGGGACAAACTGCGGCTTGGCGTCGCCGCGTCGGCAATTATCGTATCGTCTACGATCTCCACGTTGAAGAGCACCTGATTGTTGTGGCCGGAATTCCGCGTCGCACCTCGACTACGTACTAGATGGCCCTTGATCGTGTGGCGCGGACACTCCTGTCCGCGTGCTTGCAGCGCCTTGCGCACGAGGGAATTAAAAAAGCTGCCGGCGGTATTTTAACGAACCGGGATATCGACCTCGGTATAGCTACCGGGTGCCGCCGCATCCACCGCTGAGGCAATGGCTCCGAGTCGTTGGCGGACGAGCCGCCAGCGGCCCTGACTCAAAACGACCATCGCAAGCCTCCGCTTTGTCAGATTTTGCTGGTATCGGATGTTCCTATCGCTAGTGATGAACACGTCGAAAGCCGCATCCTCGGCTGCTTTGAGTAAATCGCCATTCTTTAGCACATGCCAGCTTCGCTCCCGCGATTCGATGACCGTGTGAGCTTGCAAGGCCCGGGCGAGCCCGCGCGGAACGTTGTCATCAAAGAGTATAAGCACAAAGAATAAGCACGCGGCCGGTGCTGCTCAGGAGCTAACGGTATCGAGGCTGCGTGCGGCGAAGTCGATCACGGCCTTTACCTGCTCGCGCGTAACATCGTATTGTTCGGTGATTTCGTCGATGGTCATGCCATCTTCCAGGTTCTCGAAAACCAGCTTGACGGGCATGCGGCTTTCCCGGAAAACCCACGCGCGGCTGAGCTTGCCGGGAATGCGTTCAACGCCGGGACATTGCGACCAATCGAGAGTTGGCATAAATCCATCGCCCTGTTACAAGTGTAGTTTAGGGTGTCGGATTCGCGTTTGTCGCGTCGAATTCGCGGCTGAACTAAAGAGAACCCATGTAGCGCCTAAGGCAAGGGCCCTCGCACTTGTTATTTCTTGGTAGTACAAAAGTAGTATGAAAGAGAAGACCTCTATCACACTATCGAAAGAGGCGCTCACCGTGCTCACACAATACCGGCGCCAACGCGCCCAGGTTGAAGCTCGCGATCTCGAACTCATCAATCACGCTGCCCACGAACTAAGTGCTGAAGTGGAAGACATTCTTCGCTACCAGGACCCGGGCGGAATGAAGTAGACGCACCAAGCGCACCCCCGCGCCTACCGGCAACCACCATCATCGGCCGGTCTATAATTTCGATAGCAGCATGACTTTAATTTCGATAGCAGCATGACTTTCGCTAGCGCCTGATTTTCAATAACAGCATGATTTCCGTCGTCCAGCTCGGGCAGCTTGATTACGCCGAAGGGCTTCGCCTGCAGCAGAAGCTGGTCGATCTGCGCAAAAATGGCGTCATCGGCGACGTGTTGCTGCTGCTCGAACATTCTCCTGTCATTACCTTGGGACGCAATGCCAAAGCCGCTCATGTGCTCGCCTCTCCCGAGGCGCTGGCGGCGCGCGGCGTCGAGGTCTTCGAATGCGATCGCGGCGGTGATGTGACATTTCACGGGCCGGGGCAGATCGTGGGCTATCCGATATTTGATCTGCGCGGGTTCAGCCGGGAGGCATCTGCGGCGAGCCGTCAGCCATCAGCCATCAGCCATCAGGAAAATCATGACTATCGATCTGTTTCTCTTCCGATCGACAGGAAGACGCTGGGCGCGGTCGACTATGTACGGAGATTGGAGGAGGCACTGATTCGAACGTGCGCCGATTTCGGAGTCGCAACCACACGGGTGCCGGGCCTGACTGGCGTGTGGACGGAAACACGATCCGAAGCCAAGATCGCGGCCATCGGCGTGCATATTTCGCGGTCGGTGACTTCCCACGGATTCGCGCTCAACGTGAATAACGATCTGAGTTTCTTTGATCTGATCGTGCCCTGCGGGATCACGGCAAAGCCGGTGACTTCGATGCAGAAGGAACTCAGGCGCGAGGTTGACGTTGGAGCCGTAGCTCAGTCGCTGGCGCGCAATTTCGGCATAGTATTCGAGCGGCAGATCGTGTGGGTCGACTCGCTTGACGCCCTGCTCGGGCAATCGGTGGGTGTTCCCATGAAAGCTCCAGGGGAATTGCGGCGGTTGCACAACGCTGATGCGGACGATTTGTTCCTCGCGTAAAGGCTTCTCTACCCCATGAGAAAAAGCATTGGCGATAGGATCGCACGACTCTGCTAGCATATTCGCGGTCCGATCATGTCGAACAAGAAGCCGGTTCCAAAGAAAAAACCATCTATCTCGTCGCCCGTTAAGCGGACGAACCACACCCCACGCGCGAACAGCGAACCGCGAATGGCAAACAGCGATTCCCGCACCTACACCATCCTCGACTACCGGCTCGAGAAGCCCACCTTCACACTCCGCCAAGTCCGCGTAGGCGATGAAACGCGCTACGAACTCGAAAGCGGCGATCTTTCCCAGAACGATCTCTCCCGCCCCGCGCCTCACATTCGCGACTCGAAGTATTTGTCGAAGCGGCAGGTCGTCGAGATCTATCGCTGGATGCTCCTCAACCGCCGCATGGAAACGGCGCTCGAAAATCTCTACAAGCAGGGCAAGGTAGTCGGCGGCGTCTACTTCGGACTCGGGCAGGAAGGCTGTTCGTGCGCCTCAGCCTACGCGCTGCGTAGAGATGAATGGCTGGGCCCCATGATTCGGAACCAGGGGGCGCTGCTGGTGCGTGGATTTTCGCCGGCGGACATCATGATGCAGTACATGGCCAAGGCCGGTTCGCCAACCAGGGGGCGCGATGCGTCGTCGCACTTCGGCGATATCAAGGATCGCAACGTGGTCGCGCCGATTTCGACTTTGGGCGACCTGATTCCCGTGCTCTCCGGTGTGGCGCTGGGCGCGCGCTTGCAGGGGAAGAATATCGCCGTCATGACTTATATCGGCGACGGCGGACAGTCCACGGGCGTGACTTACGAAGGCCTGAATTTCGCGGCCGTGCAGAATCTCGGCCTCGTGCTGATCGTCGAAAATAATCTTTGGGGATATTCGACCCCCTCCGACATGCAGTTTCGCGTGAAGGACCTGGCCGAGCGCGCGATTGCTTACGGAATTCCCGGCGTAATCGTCGACGGCACCGACGCCTGCCAGGTCTATGACGCCTGCCATGAGGCCTGCGAGCGGGCGCGCCGCGGCAAAGGTCCGACCTTGATCGAGGCGAAGATGATGCGCATGAAAGGCCACGCCATTCACGACGCAGCCGACTACGTGCCGAAGCCGCTTTTTGAATACTGGAGGAAGCGCGATCCGATCGCGCGGCTCGAAGACTATCTCGTCAACAAGAAGAAGTGGCTGACGGCAGACGAAAACGCGAAGCTGATTGTGGGCGTCGAGCGCCAACTCGAAGCCGAACGCGAGTTCGCCGTGAATTCACCCATGCCCACGCCAGAATCCGCCGTGGGCGGAGTCTACTGCGAAGACGGTTGCCATGAGATCAAGCCAAAGTATGCGATGCCAAAGGTGCGCGTGGGAAAGACCGGGCCCAAAACATCCGAGGCAGCGGTGCATTTGAAATAGGTGCCCACGGAGTTCTTTACAGCCCGAGCTCTCTTTTGATCTTCGTCCAGGAAACCGTAGGCTCAGTTAGTCGTTTACGAGCGTCTTCAAGATCCGTTCGATCTTCGATCTGCTTCAGCAGTTCGAGATTGGAGAGCGGCGCAGCCTCCGTGAGCGGTTTTTTTGCCATGCGCGAAATCCCTCTTTCCCAGGGCAGACGATCCGACTAACCATCCTTAGTCTACTTCGCCTGATAAAATCGATACGTACCAATGTCCGCGTCCTCCCAACTCGTCCAGATCGATATCGGCCCGCGAATTCCCACTCCTAAGCCCTCCTGGCTGAAGGCCAAGGCTCCCGTAGGCGAGAACTTTCACAACCTGAAAAAGCTAGCCCGCGGCCTCGGTCTGCACACAGTTTGCGAGTCAGCGCAGTGTCCGAATATTGGCGAGTGCTGGCACAACAAAACCGCGACCTTCATGTTGCTTGGAGACATCTGTACGCGGCGCTGCGGATTTTGCGCGGTGCCAAAGGGGCATCCCGAGCCCATCGATTGGGATGAACCACGGCGTGTGGCCGAGGCGGTGGCGACGCTCGGCCTCAAGCATGCCGTCGTAACCAGCGTGAACCGCGATGACGACAACGTCGGCGGCGCGAAGATTTTTGCCGAGACAATCCGCGAAATTCGCGCGCAGGTTCCGGGCTGCCGCGTCGAAGTTTTGATTCCGGATTTCCAGGGACTCGAAGAGCCGCTGCGCATCGTGCTCGAAGCCAAACCCGACGTGCTGAATCACAACACGGAAACGGTGCCGCGCCTTTATCGCGCCGTGCGCTCCGGCGCCCGCTACCAGCGCACGCTCGATCTCCTCGAGAACGCCAGGAAGTGGGATCCTTCTACAGTAACCAAGAGCGGCGTCATGGTTGGAATCGGCGAATCGGTTAGCGAACTGATTGACGTCTTCCGCGATCTCGGCGAACGCGGAGTCGACATTCTGACGATCGGGCAGTACTTGCGGCCATCAAAAGATCATTTGCCCATGACCCGCTATTACACTCCGGAGGAGTTTGCCTTCCTGAAGGAAGAGGCCCTGCGCTTCGGCTTCCTTCACGTCGAGTCAGGCCCGCTGGTCCGTTCCAGCTATCACGCGCACGAGCAGGCTGACGTAGCAGCGCGGTAGTGAGAGCCACGAGTTTCGAGCCACGAGACTCGACAAACACCGTCGGCGCGCGACTCTCAAGTCGCAACGGTTTCTCACTTTGCTCGCAGCTCTTGGCTCAAAGCTCGAAGCTGCTTTTCTCTACCACACCCGGCACGCTTTCTGTTTCACCAAGGCCGCATTCGCTGCGCAATGAAACGCTTTACGGAACTCCGGCATATTCTGGACCGTTCCGTTCACGCGGTACTTCGCGGGCGAATGCGGGTCGATGCTCGTCAACATGCGCGTGAAAGCGTCGGTGCGGTTGGTGCACCACACATTAGCCCATCCCAAAAAGGAGCGCTGCTGCGCGCTAAAGCCATCAATCGGGGCTGGGTCTTTGCCGCCGAGAGTATTCATCAGGGCCATATAGGCAATGCGTAGTCCGCCATTGTCGGCCGTGTTCTCGCCGAGCGTGAGCTTGCCGTTCAGCTTGACGTCATCCACCGCGACAAAGCTTCCGTACTCGTCGCGAATGCAACTGGTGCGCTCCTCAAATTTCTTCTTGTCGTCCGCCGTCCACCAGTCGCGCAAGTTTCCGTCGGCGTCGAACTGGCTGCCTTCGTCGTCGAAGCCGTGCGTCAGTTCGTGGCCGATGACCGCTCCGATCGCCCCGAAGTTCATGGCATCATCAACCTGATTATCGAAAAAAGGGGGCTGGAGAATTGCAGCCGGGAACGTAATGTTGTTTTCGTTCGCGTTATAGGTGGCATTGACAGTCATCGGAGGATACGGCCAGTTGCGCTTGTCGAGCGGCTTGCCTATCTTGTTCATGCGCCGCTGGAAGTCAAAGCGATTGGCGCGCTGTGAGTTGCCGAGCGCATCGCCCCGCACAATTTTAAGCGTCGAGTAATCGCGCCACTTGTCGGGATAGCCGATGCGATTGGTAATAGCGGCCAGCTTTACGAGCGCTTGTTTCTTGGTGTCATCGCCCATCCACGGCAGGCTCTGGATGTCCTGGCCGAGTGTTTTTTCGAGGGCTCCCACCAGGGCCAGCATGCGAGCCTTGCTGTCAGCCGGGAAGTTCTGTTGCACATAGATTTGTCCGATGGCTTCGCCGAGATCGCCATTCTCATAGCCTACACAGCGCTTCCAGCGCGGCCGCAACTGTTTTGTGCCCTGCAGCGTCTTGCCGAAGAACTCGAAATTCTCGTTCACAAATGCCGAAGGCAGCATGGTAACGCTGTCATGCACCAGGTGCCAGCGCAGATAGATTTTCCACTCATCCAGCGAGTGCGCATTGAGCACGGACTGCATCCCTTTGATGAACTCGGGTTCGACCACGTTCAGTGAATCGAATTTGGGAACATTGACGCTTTCGAAATACGAATTCCAGTCGAACATCGAATTGAGCGTGCTCAGTTCCTTGTCCGACATCTTGTGATAAATCTTCTGCGGATCGCGGCGGCTCGTGGTGTCGAGAGCGTTCTTGGCAAGGCCCATTTCAATGTCCATTACAACCTTGGCTTCCACCGCGGCATGGTCGGGAGTATCGCCCAGCAACTGAAACATCTTCTGCACGTGCGCGACGTACTTCTCGCGCAGCTCAACCGATTTTGGATCGTCCTTGAAGTAGTAATCGCGGTCCGGCATGCCAAGCCCGCCCTGATCGAGTTGAGCGATGATCCGGCTTGCGTCCTTGAAATCGGACCCCGAATCGAAACCGAACAGCACGTCCACGCCCTGGCGGTGGAGGCGAGCAATTTCCCGCGTCAGATCTTTCTTCGAACCGAGCGCCGCGATGCTGTCAAATTCCGCCCCGAGCGGTTTGGTGCCGGCCTTCTCGATCGCGCTCTCATCCATGCAGGTGGCGTAGTAGTCGCCGATCTTCTGCTCGGTCGCGCTGCGTCCAGGGCGCTCGACGGCTGCTTTCTCGAGAATGTCGCGCACGATGTATTCGCCGCGCGCCTGGAGTTCATCGAAGCGTCCCCAGCTGGAACGATCGGGCGGAATCGGGTTCTGGGCGCTCCATTTGCCGCACGCGTAGGCATAGAAGTCCGTGCAGGGATCGATCGTCTTGTCGATCATGTCCGGCGAGAAGCGGAGCGGAGGCTTCGGCGTCGAAGGCTCGCTTTCCTGCGCGCGGAGCACAGCCGCGGAGACGGCCAGCGCAAACATGAGCATGAAGGACCAGGCGGATTTATTCATTGGTTTCCTCGAATCCTTATCAAAATTAGGGACAGTGAGGGGAGCAGTGTATTTGGACGGAGATCAACCGGAATTGTTAACGAAGCGCCGCACAGTTGCGCTGATAAGTCCTATTCAACACCTCTCCTTAGAAGCCTTCTCCGGTAGAGGCGCATTAGGAACCGGAGCTGTTCGATTCAGCCCCGGCAGAGCCTCAGAACACCTTGACATGGAACGTCAGATACTTCTTCGGATTCTCCCGAATCGCCTTGATCAGCTCCCGCGTCTCAACCAGCATCTGGTTGCTGTTGTTGTAGAGCGCGGGATCTTTGAAGAGCATGCCCACCGAACCCTCGCCCTTTTCCATCCGGTCGGTAAGCGCGGTCAGGTTGTTCAAAGTCTCTTGCAGCTTGTTTGCAAATTCCTGATCGTGCGTAAACTTGCCGAGCGCGCCCTTGCCAGCGTTGATGTCATCGGTCAGCTGGCGTATGTTCGCAATCGTCTTGTTCGTGTTGTCGTAGAGTTCGGGATCTTTGAGCAGTTTGCCCGCAGAGCCTTTCCCTGCCTGGAGGTCATCAATCATCGCATTCACTTTGTCGATGGCAGCGATGGCCTTCTTGTAAGCTTCGTCGCTGGTAAGAAGCGGACCGATCGATCCCTTACCGTTCTGGATATCGTCCATCAAACCTTTGAATTCACCGACCGTGGCATTCAAGCGGTCATAAAGGTCGGGGCTGTAAATGATTTTCCCGATCGAGCCCTGGCCGCTTTCGATAAATCCAATGATCCGGTCGAGACGCTTGATCAGCGAATCCATATTTTGGAGCGTGCCCTGGCTGGCGCGCACCACATCCTGGATGTCGGGCTGCGACTTGGTCTCCAGCGTGTCGCCGTCGTGTACAGGGGGCCCCTTGGCGGCGCTGCTGTCGATATCAACAAAGGTTTCCCCGAGGACACCGGCGGTGGCGAGCATGGCGACGGAATCCTTGTGCAGGGCGAAGGCATAAGTGTTCGCGACTCTCATCGATATTTGGACCGGCGTCAGCGGCCGGTCCTTATTGATGCGCACTTTGGTGACATTGCCGATGTCGACGCCCGCCAGCCGGACAGGCGCGCCTTCGCGCAGACCCCCGGCATTGTCAAGATAAGCGGTGAGGTGAATTTTGCTTGTGAACCAACCGCCCGTGCCGCTCATCAGAAAGATCAGAACCATCAGGATGATGCTGGCGACGATGACGGTGAGTCCGACGCGGAGTTGCGACCATTTGAGTTGTTTTTGGCTAGGCACGGGTATCCCGTAAACAGAAAGAAGCATGATAGCAAACGAAACCGCTTTTCAAGCCCGGAGTTTTTAGGGGTACAGGCGAGCAGGGCGTTCGCAGGCCTAGACGGGGGTGCAACCGCGAAGGCTCCCGACGGTCCATTTTCGGCGAACCGCTGGAAGCCTCCGGAATTGAGGTTAAGGCTTAGGATAGCCGGTTAGCGGCCCGGGCCCTTTTCCTCCTTGCGAGGTTTTTGCGCAGTGCGCTCCGGCTTCTGCTCGGATTGCTTTTGCTTGCGCTGTGCCTGCTTCTGCTCCGGCTTCCGCTGCTGAGCCTGCTGGCGTTCAGCATTCTTCTGCTCGGCTTGCCGCTGCTGAGCTTGCTGGCGTTCAACGTTCTTTTGCTCGGCCTTGCGCTGGTTCGCCTGCTGGCGTTCAGCGTTCTTTTGCTCGGCTTGCCGTTGCTGGGCCTGCTGGCGTTCAACGTTCTTTTGCTCGGCTTGCCGCTGCTGAGCTTTCTGGCGTTCAGCATTCTTCTGCTCGGCTTGCCGCTGCTGAGCTTGCTGGCGTTCAGCGTTTTTCTGTTCTGCCTTGCGCTGGTTCGCCTGCTCGCGTTCAGTATTCTTCTGCTCCGTCTTTTGCCGCTCGGCCTGCTGGCGTTCGGCGTTCTTCTGCTCCGCCTTCTGCTGCTGAGCCTGCTGACGCCCTGCGTTCTTCTGTTCTGCTTTGCGCTGGTTCGCCTGCTCGCGTTCAGTATTCTTCTGCTCCGTCTTTTGCCGCTGAGCCTGCTGACGTTCGGCGCTCTTCTGCTCCTTTACGCGCTGGTTCGCTTCCTGGCGTCCGGCATTCGGCTTTTCGGCGTTGCGATTGACCCTCGCCTCGCGCGGAGACATCTTCGGCTCATGATAGGCTGCACCCGCTTCTCTAGCCGCAACCACATGGGCACCCTTGAATTGTCCAGGCCGATCGGTCGCCGCAATTGCGGGACGTCCGTGATTTTCGCGGGCGAACAACGCCCGATTACGGCTCGCCTCACGCGCCTGTTCCCGCTGGGCCGCGATAGCCGCGGTGTGATGTTCATGCGCATATCGTTCCTGTTCCGCGTTGGGACGAGCTTGAACGCCTCCCTCGCCGCCGTTATAAGCCACGCGGTTGTTGTTGACGACCACCGTGCGCTCATAAACATTCGTGATGCGCGCGCCTCTCACATTCATGACGGCGCCGTTGTAATAGAAGGACCGGCCTCTCCATTCACCGCCATAGAAGCCTTCGCCGGTGTATCCGAAGCCGTAGTTGATACCGCCATAGAAGCCGACTGTCGGCCCCCAGTATCCGTCGTGCCAGAGATAAGCTCCGTCATCCCATCCCCAGTAACCGGGTGTCCAGAGCAAGCCGACGGGGGCAACCACCCAAGTTCCGGGAACCCAGTAGTAGCCGTCGACATCGCTCCAGCCCCAATAACCCGGAGTCCAAAGGTATCCGGGACCGGGACAGACGGGCTGCGTGTAAACAGGAATTGCAGGCGGGCCGAAGCGCACGGAAATGCCAATACCAATCTGTGCGAACGATACGGCCGAGAGGGAAAGCATCAAGAGTCCAAAAATTAACCATCGTGTTGATCGAGTTGTTTTCATAGGGTTCCTTTGCCGTGGCGCGGAGTCATCAGTATGAACACCAACCGCGCGCGGGAGTTGCTGCCGGCATCGTTTCTGCCGCTTCTAAGATGCCTGGCACGAAGACGATTGGTTCGTTTGAGGGAAAATTTGCGCTCGAATACCGCGGTTGCGGTAGAAGAGACGTGACCCGCCTCTACCGTTTCAACCTTACGGGTTTCCTTGAGATCAGCTTCTTGTATTCGGTAGGCGAGTATCCAACGATCGATTTGAAGTCGTTGATGAGGTGCGCCTGATCGAAATATCCCAGCTCAAGCGCTAACTGCGACCAATCCAGTTTTCCGCCGGAATTAAATTTCTCAATCAACTCATGCAGACGATAACGGCGGATGACCCACTTCGGGCTCGCTCCCACGTATTCGCTGAACAATCTCTGCAAGGATCGCTGGCTCATTGCCGCGCGGCGGGCGAGATCCTCCACGGTCTTAATTTCAGGCTCGTGCAGAATGCAGTCCACGAGCTGGCTGGCAAACGCGGTCCCGGGATCCGGTTTGGGCAGGTGAGCATGAAAAAAAGCGTTTGCGGTTCTTACCTTCGCGGCCTCTCCGCAAGAAGAATAAGCAACTTCTTCGAGTTCTTTCAGAGCCTCGCCGAAAACGCTGCTTGCAGGAATGACTCGGTCCGCGAGCCTGGAGACTGGGAACTTGCAGAACGGCCGAAACCCTCCTGCGCGGAACTTGACCCCGAAAACGTGTGATTGACCTTCTATCACCCGCGAGAACTTGTGGGTTTGTACGCCGGCAATCGTTGCAGTCTCATTCTCAAAAATGAGGTGGACGTTTGGATGAGGCAGGTTCTCCGCCACGTAAGGCGGGCAGCCGCGGAGATCCCAGCGAATGATCCAGTAATGAGCAATCCAGCACGCAAGGTCGGCCGCCGGACGCCGCCGCGAGTGCCGCATCGCGCCCGCCGCCAGCCCCCGCCGCAGCATTCCGCGTGCCTGCCCAACCTCAGGATCAAATAATTCCTCGACCTCAGGCGGACGCGTTTGTCGCGTTTTTACAATCATTGCGCTCGGTCCCAGCTTACAGTCTGGCCAGGTTATAAACATCGACCACGATGAAGAACAAGAAGACCACCCACACCATGAAGATTCTAACTATAGCCGCCAGCGTAATCGCGCTGGGCTGCGTCACTCTTGTCCCCGAGTTTGTTGCGCAGAATCAACCCTCCAACGGTAAAGGAACGTCCATGACAATGACACAGACAAAACACGCAAGCGGAACCTTCGAAGTGAAAGTGACTCCCCAGAAGCCCGACAACAAAGAGGCGGAAGCCGCAAACTTTGGCCGCATGTCTCTGGACAAGAAGTTCAGCGGCGACCTGGAAGCGACCAGCAAGGGCGAAATGCTGGGCGCCATGACCGAGGTCAAGGGCTCAGCCGGCTACGTCGCCATGGAACGGGTAAGCGGAACCCTGGGGGGCCGCAGTGGCACGTTCGTCCTCCAGCACAGCGGCGCCATGACGCACGGCGTTCCGCGCATGACCGTGACGGTCGTGCCCGATTCGGGTGCGGGCGAATTGGTAGGACTCTCCGGTTCGATGACAATCAAGATCGAAGACGGAAAGCATTTCTACGAATTCGAATACGAGTTGAAGCCATGAACGGGCGAACCAGGCGCGGCTAACTCTCCAAAATAACGTGAGCCAGCGCCTGCTCAGAAGTATGCGTGAGCGAAAGCGCGATATTCTTCGACCCGAGCTTCGCGGCGATAGCGGCCGCCTGTCCATGCAATTGCAGCGTCGGACGCTGCCCCTTCGGCCGCACGACTTCAATGTCTTTCCAGCGCACGCCGTGGTTCCATCCCGTGCCGAGCGCCTTCATGCCGGCTTCCTTGGCGGCAAAACGAGCGGCGTAGCTTTCAAAACGGCTGGCTTTCGCTTCGCAATAACGAATCTCGCCTTCCGTAAAAATGCGCCGCAGAAAGCGGTCGCCAAAGCGCTCAATCGATTCGCGAATGCGAGGAACCTCGGCGATATCCACGCCCGTGCCGATGATCATGCAGACATGTTAATTGGTGATTTGAAATTTGCAATTTGCAAATTGCAGAGCTATTTCACCAGAATGCCGCGCTAATCCAAAAGTTGGAGGATTGACACGATCTGCGCGTCCTGCTCGGGAAAAACCGTTCGCAGATCGAGCCGCACGCGCTCCTCTTCGACGCGAGCGATCACTGGGGGCTCGGCTGCGCGCAACCGAGCGCAAAGTCCACCGGCGCCGAATTCCCGATGGGTGACGGCAATCAGCCGCGTAGGCAGCACAGCGCTCGGCGCGGAGCCGCCTCCAATCACGGATTCCCCGTCTATGAGTTCCAGACTAAGTTTTGCCTTGACCCCAGAACCCACGCGCGAGATCAACGCCTCTGCCCGCGCTGCAATTTCCTCCCTGGACAACCGCATCATGCGCAGCACCGGCACCGCGCCATAATCGTGTTTGATGTACGACAGCAGCGTGGCTTCGAGCGCAGCGTAAGTAAGCTTGTCCACGCGCAGCGCGCGAAACAGTGAGTTGGAACGCATGCGCGCAACCAGGTCGGCGCGTCCCGTGATCAACCCAGCCTGCGGCCCGCCCAGCAGTTTGTCGCCACTATAAGTAACGACGTCAATGCCAGCCCGCAGACTGTCGAAGACGCTAGACTCGGCGACGCTAACGGAGCGCAGATCGAAAAGAGCGCCGCTTCCGAGGTCTTCCATCAGCGGGATATTGCGTCGGCGGGCCAGCGCGACCAGTTCAGTCAGCGCAGGCTGCTCCGTGAATCCGGTGATGGCGAAATTCGATCGATGAACGCGCAGCAAAAGCCGCGTCCGGTCGTTGATAGCGTTCTCGTAGTCGCCGACGCGTGTGCGGTTCGTAGTGCCAACCTCGCGTAGCGTAGCCTGCGACTTCGACATCACGTCCGGTATGCGGAATGAACCCCCGATTTCAACCAGCTCTCCGCGCGAGACGATGACCTCTCCGCCTTCGGCAAGCGCATTGAGTGCGAGCAAGACGGCAGCCGCGTTATTGTTTACAACAATGGTGGAGATCGCCGCGCCGCGCTCGAGTTGAACGGGCGATACTCCCGTCGCTCCATATTCCTCAAACAGCTTCCGGAACAGCCGGTCAACATGAACGTCCCGCTTCCCGCGTTCACCGCTCTCAAGATCCAATTCCAGATTCGAATAACAGGAGGCAGCCTGGCGAATGTGGTCGAGCGCGGCGGCCGCAATTGGGGCGCGCCCCAGATTGGTGTGCAGAATAACGCCGGTAGCGTTGATGACCGGCCGCAGCGAGTAACCCAGCGAGCGGCGAAGTTCGCGCTCGACCGCGTCCGCCATCCCGGCAAGCGCAAGTTCTAAAGCCTCGTTATCCAGCAGCTCCTTGGTGATTTCCTGCCGCAAACGGCCAAGAACAGTGCGCACCGACTCTCCGACAGCCGTCGCCCCGTCGCTCTCAATCAGCGACTGAACTTCCGGCCGCCGCAGAACTTCATCGGTAGATGGAAGTTTGCGAAAAAGCCCAGTGTTGGACGTGCCAGACATCGACGGGATTATGACACAGCCTCCTGGCAAGCGGCGTCAGACACGATGCCTGGTCGACGAGCACGCCGTAGCTCTCTATAGCGTGTGCAGATACGCGAGCAGGTCCTTAACCTGCTCGTCATTCATGACCTGACCGAAACCTTCCATTTTCGCGCGCCCGTTCTTGATAATGTCGGTGACGCGTTCGTCGTTGGCGGGCAGTCCGCTCAGTTCAAGATACTGCCGCTTGAAAACGCCCTTCATGCTCGGCCCTTTCTTGCCGCGTGACGAATAAGGCTCGTGGCAGCGGTCGCAGTAATTGTCGTAGAGCTTGCGCCCCGCGGCCTGTTGCGGGTTAAGCCCAAGCTCAGCGTCGGACTTCCGGCGCTCTACGTCGCAAGCCGTGGTCGCAAGAATGAGAGTCAGCCCAGCGACTGCGACCGCGACGGGAAGACAAAGAAAGACGCGCTTATGAATCTGCATATATTCGAGGCGCTCACCCGCGAGCACGTAGACGTAGAATAATACTTTCGAGATGGCAGTGGCGATCAAACGCGTGTACGAGCCCGTGGCCGCCGCCGACGGCGTGCGGGTTCTGGTCGATCGCCTGTGGCCGCGCGGACTAAAGAAAGAAGATGCGGCCGTGAAACATTGGCTCCGCGATCTGGCTCCATCGAATGAATTGCGTCAGTGGTATCACGCCAATCCCGAGGCCTGGGCGCTATTTCGCAAGCGTTATCTGAAAGAACTGGCTGGCGCGAAGGCAACCGCCGCCGTAGAAAAGCTGTATGAACTAGCGGAAGGAAAAAAGCCGTTGACGCTGCTCTACGCCTCGCGCAACCAGGAGCGCAACAACGCGACCGTCCTGAAGGATTTGCTCGATGGCGGCCGCAAACCACCCTCCAGCGTAGGGCGCGCAGCGTCGGGCCGTGAAGGCATTAGAAGAGCCAAGAAGCAGTAAAGCAGTTCTCAGTTCTCGGCGCTTACGCTGAAGGCGACGGTTTGACTGAGAACTGAGAACCGACATCCGAGAACTCTTATAATCTTCCCGTCATGCCGCCAGCCGACATCGAGAAGAGAATCGAATTCCTCCGCGAAAGAATCCGGCACCACGAATACCTCTACTACGTTCTCGACAAGCCCGAACTAACCGACGCCGACTTCGACAAGCTGATGAACGAACTGAAGCGCCTCGAAGCCGAGCATCCAGAGCTAGTCACGCCCGATTCCCCGACGCAGCGAGTTGGCGGCAAGCCGCGCGAAGGATTCGTAAAGGCAAAGCATTCCTCGCCCATGCTCTCGCTCGACAACGCTTACAGCGAAGAAGAATTGCGCGACTGGGAGCGCCGCGTGCACGAACTGAGCGGCCGCACCGACGTCGAATATATGTGCGAACTCAAACTCGACGGCATGTCGCTGGCGCTCGTCTACGCCGACGGCCGTCTCGAACGCGGGATCACGCGCGGCGACGGCACAGTCGGCGAAGATGTAACGCTAAACGTGCGCACGGTGCGTTCGATACCACTATCGGTCTCGAAAGAAAAACTAAAAAAAGCCGGCATTCCCGCCGACTTCGAAACCCGCGGCGAAATGCTCATGCCCATCGCCGCTTTCCGCAAGCTGAATGAAGAGCGCCAAAAGCAAGGTTTATCCACCTTCGCGAACCCGCGCAACTTCACGGCCGGAACAGTCAGGCAACTGGAGCCGAGCATTACCGCCGAGCGCCGCATGGATTATTTCGCCTACATGCTCCTGAAAGACGGCCGCACCTATTTCGACCGCCAGTCAAAAACAATGAACGCGCTCGAAGCTGCCGGATTCAAGGTCAATCCAAATCGCAAGCTGGTAAAAACTCTAGCCGAAGTCTGGAAGTTTATTGAAAGTTGGGAAGCCAAACGCGAATCGCTCCCGTATGAGATCGACGGCATCGTGATAAAAGTCGACCGCACCGCGCTCCAGCAGGAGCTGGGATTCACCGGCAAAGCCCCGCGCTGGGCCATCGCCTACAAGTTCGCGGCACACGGCGCAATCACCCAAGTCGAAGACATAGTTCCGCAAGTCGGTCGGACGGGAAAGCTCACCCCGGTCGCGTGGCTCAAGCCGGTGCCAATTGGTGGCACCATGGTCTCGCGCGCGACCCTGCACAACATGGATTTCGTCGACGAGCTTGGCGTCAAGATCGGCGACTGGGTCGAAGTCGAGCGCGGCGGCGACGTGATTCCGAAAGTCGTGAAGGTCGTCGAGGACGCGGAGCACCCGCGCGGTCACAAGTCGTTCAAGATGCCCGAGCATTGCCCAGTCTGCGGCGGCAATGTAGTGCGCACCGAAGGCGAAGCCGATCATCGCTGCGTGAATGCGAATTGTCCGGCAAAGCTTCAGGGCACGATTTTGCACTTCGCGTCGCGCCACGTGATGGACATAGACGGCCTGGGCGAAGCGCTGGTCAATCAGCTCACCAGAGCGCGGCCTGGTGAAGAACGTCGCCGACCTCTACCGTCTGACGAAAGACGATTTGCTGAAGCTCGAACGCATGGGCGAAAAATCGGCGGACAACGTGCTCAAAGAAATCGCCGACTCGAAGAAACTGCCGCTCGAGCGCGTGATCTATGGCCTCGGAATTCGATTCGTAGGCGAGCGCACAGCGCAGTTCCTGGCCGAGCACTTCGGCTCGCTCGACGCGATCATGGACGCGAGTGCGGAAGAACTGGAAGAAGTGAACGAGGTAGGCCCGCGCATCGCCGAGAGCATAGCGGAATTCTTCGGCGATGAGCACAACCGCAAGCTGGTCGCCGATCTGCGGAAAGCCGGCCTGACGTTCACCGGCCACAAAAAAGAAAAGGGCACAAAGCTCGCGGGCAAGACCTTCGTGCTGACCGGAACGCTGGCGCGCCACACGCGCGACGAAGCAAAGAAGATGATCGAAGACGCCGGCGGCCGCGTCTCGGGCTCGGTGAGCAAGAAAACGGATTACGTCGTGGCGGGCGCGGAGGCCGGCTCAAAACTCGACAAGGCGCGGGAGCTGGGCGTCGGCGTGATCGGCGAAGAGGAAATGGAAAAGATGATGCTCTCGTGACATGTTCCACGTCGAACACTTGACGTTATTGTACGTACATCAGTAACCGTGACCCTACTTGAGTGCTTCGACGGGATTTACTCTGGTTGCGCGCCGCGCTGGAACATAGCTTGCCAAGAGTGCAATGCCGAGAAAAAGCGCAGGCGTGAGAATGAAGGTTGCGAGATCGATCGTCCCGACTTTATAGAGCATGCTGGACATCAGCCTCGTCAGCGCAAATGAGGCCAGCAAGCCGAACATGATCCCGAGTGCAGCCAGGACTACTCCCTGTCGGACGACCATGCGCAGGATGTCAGCGTGCGCCGCGCCGAGGGCCAAACGAATACCGAACTCTTGCCGACGTTGCGCCACCGAATACGAGAGCACTCCGTAGATTCCGATCACCGCCAGCACCGGGGCGGTTGCGGAAAAGACTGCGAGCAGAAGCATGGTGAATCGCGGCTGTGAACGGGAGTTGTCCATGAGTTCGTCGACCGTCTGAATATGAGTGACAGGCTGGTCGGAATCGACAGCGGCGATTTGCGCCCGCACGGCTGAGATCAATCCCTCCGGCGGCACCGCGGTGCGCACCAGCAGATTCATATTCGTCCACGGAATCTGCGGAAATGAGAGATAGAGCTGAGGCCGAGGATCTTGCTCCAATCCATAGTTCTTAACGTCCGCAGCCACGCCAACCACCTCCGCAGGGTCCGTCCAGCGTCCCACGATGAGGTGTTTGCCGATGGGATTCTGATTCGGCCAGAAGCGATGGGCGAAGCTCTCATTTGCGATCACGACCTTAGGCGCCTGGGCATCGTCCGTTTCAGTGAATTCGCGGCCTTCGCGCATCGGAACGCGCATGGTCTGGAACCATTGCGGGCTGATGGCCTCGATGTCGACAAACGGGCGCTGGGCGAGAGGCACGTCGGGCTGTCCTTCCGGCAAGACGGGCGTCATGCGCTTGAAGCTGAGCGGCAAGGCCACTGACGTCGCGGCGCTTCGCACTCCCGGCAGAACGGAAACGCGGCGCAATATTTCGTCAAAGAATGCGATCTGCTGATCGGGATTGGCGTACTTCACGGTGGGCAGTGAGATGTCCATGGTGAGGACGTTGTGCGCGTCGAATCCGGGATCGACGCTCAGCAGGCGCAGAAAGCTGCGCAAAAGCAATCCAGCTCCGATGAGAAGCAGCAGCGAGAGCGCAACCTGACTTACGACGAGCAGATTCTTCATTTGCGTTCGCGTGTGCCCGACCGAGACGCCTCGCCCTTCATCGCGCAGCGCCGTGTTCGGGTTCGACCGCGCTAACTGTAGTGCGGGCACGGTCCCGAACATAATGCCGGCCAGAACCGAAATCGTGAGCGTGAACAACAGCACTTGCAGATCGATGCCGATCGGAATTCCGGGTGGAAGCTGATCCGCTCCCCACGTGACCAACACCCGCGTAGCTGCCCAGCCCAGGCCAATTCCCAGAATGCCGGCGAGAAAAGCCAGCAGCATGCTTTCAGTAAGGAGTTGCCAGATCAGCGTGCCTCGGCGCGCGCCCAGCGCAACGCGGACTGCAATTTCCTTCTTATGGGCCAGCGCGCGCGAAAGGAGCAGGCTCGCCACGTTGGCGCATGCGATCAGCAAGACCGCCGCGACGGCAGCGAAGAGCACCAATACTTTGCCACGCACATCCCCAGCTACGAGATCGCGCAGAGATTGCGTCGTCATGAAGGCAGCGGGATTGGCATCGGGCGCATGCGGGTTCTGTTCACGATAGCGCCGGTTGAGCAGAGAAAGCTCGGCATCGGCGCGGGCTAACGTCATTTCAGGCCGCAAACGAGCGAGTATCTGGAGATAGCCCACGCCCGAGCGCAACCGCTGTGGCGTCATCAGCGAGTACTCGAAATAGCGTGGCGTCCAGATATCGGCCGGGCCGACGAACGGAAACTGGACGTTCGCGGGTAATATGCCGACGACCGTTTGGGGAGTCTCGTCGAGAGCGATTGTTTGGCCGACGATATTCGGATCGCCGTGAAACCGGGTGCGCCACATGGAATCGCTCAGCATGACAACCGGCTTGCCTTCGGGACGGCCTTCCTCTTCAGTAAAAGTGCGCCCCAGTTGAGGCTTCACGTCCAGCGTGGGGAAAAAACTCGGCGAGACGCGCGCGATCGGGATCTGAAGCGGTTCGCCATTCCCGGTAAGGTTGAGATTGTCGCTGGTCCAAACCGCCACGGACTGGAACGAGTGGTTGGCGTCGCGCACCAACTCGTAGCGCATCAGCGTGCAAGGGAAGCTCCCGTTATTGTCTTTCGCGACGATTGTTACAAGTTGCAGCGGATTGCGGTAAGAAACGGCTTCAGGAGCAGCGCGCTGGTCACCGTGAAGATGGCGGTGTTTGCGCCGATGCCCAGGGCAAGAGTCAGAATCGTGGCTGCGGCGAATCCGGGATTCTTGCTGAGAAGGCGGGCGCCAAAACGCAGGTTGCGAAGAAGAGCTTGCACGACTCAGCAACTATAGGATCGATGGGGACTACCTTGGCCAAAGTCCCGCTCCGCTTATTTGCGCTTTTCTTTTAGAAAGTTCCCTTCCTGAAGTTCCGTGAACGCCTGCCGCAGTTGGTCCTGCGTGTTCATGACGATCGGACCATACCAGGCTACGGGCTCTTCGAGGGGCTTCCCTGAAACGAGCAGAAAACGGATTCCATCGCTTCCGGCCTGCACAGTTACCTCATCGCCGCGATCGAACAGGATCAACGAGCGGTTGTCTGCTTCGACGGGCGGATTGGTGTCCAGCCACTTTACCGACTCCGTCGGTACTGACAGCGGGCCTGAGGCATTGCAGAATTTTCCGTTGCCGGCAAACACGTAGGCGAATGCGTGACGCGTCGTCTCGACGGGCAAAGTCTTTCGTTTGCCTGGACCAACCGATACGTCGAGGTAGATGGGATCGGCGGCAACGCCATCGACCGGGCCGCTCTTTCCCCAGAAATTTCCACTAACTACTTTCACGTGGGTGCCGTCGTCGTCAACGATCTCAGGAATTTCAGCCGACTTCACCTCCTGATAACGCGGCGAGGTCATCTTGAGCGTGGACGGAAGATTGCCCCACAGTTGAAATCCGTGCATCCGGCCGGCATGATCGCCCTTCGGCATTTCCTGGTGAATAATGCCGCTGCCCGCCGTCATCCATTGCACGTCGCCCGCGCCGATGATCCCGTTGTTGCCCATGCTGTCGCCATGCTCTACGGTTCCGGCGAGCACGTAGGTGATGGTTTCGATTCCGCGATGAGGATGCCAGGGGAATCCCGCCAGATAATCTTCCGGGACGTCGTTGCGGAAATCGTCGAGCAAAAGAAAAGGGTCGAAGTCTTTGGTGTTGCCAAAACCGAAGGCGCGGTTCAGGTGAACCCCGGCGCCTTCCAGGGTTGGCTTGGATTTGATCACGCGCTTAACGGGACGGATCGACATTGAACACTCCACGCGAGGATTTTTAACTTAAGTGATCCGATGCGCGATCGATAGCTGACGGTTCAAGGTCAGAGGAAGTTGAGCAGCGCATCGGTCGTTTCTTTGGGATCTTCCTCAAGCACCCAATGCCCGGTATTTTTGAGGACAATCATTTTGGCGTTCGTCGCCACGATCTTCATCTGGTCCCCAAGCACTTGTCCGTTCGCCTTCTCGCCGCCAATCGCCCAGCACCGGCATGGTCAGCTTGTTTTTCGACAGCTCGGCAAAGTCCGTGGCCGCCTGCTGGAAGGAAACAAAATATTGCCAACCCGCGTGCATTCGTCCTGGACGCGCGTAAGCAGCGGTGTATGCAGCGCGGTCGGCTTCCGGGATGGAATGCGCTTTGTCGGCGGCGAAATCGTTCCAAAAAAACTCGAAGTAGATGCGCTCGCGACCCTTCACCAACTCCTCGGGAGTAGGTCCGTTGAAGCGGAAATGCCAGATGCCGGGATTGTTGTACACCGCTTCCCAGCCGGCCACGCCGGGGAGAAACGCGTCCATCACGACCAACTTTTCCGTCTCGGCGGGGAACTGCGCCGCGTAGGCGTAGGCTACCATCAGTCCGATGTCATGACCGACGATGCGCGCTTTCGTAATGCCGAGCGACTTGGCAAGGGCATGGATGCGAATCGCGGCGTTCTTCATGTCGAGCCCGTCTTTCGGAATGCCCGAGTCGCCGATGCCGGGGAGATCGGGCGCGATCACGGTGAATTTCTCGGCGAGCTTTGGAAATGAGCGGCCGCCACATGCGCGAAGTTTGCGTGTAGCCGTGCAGCAGAATCACGGCCGGGCCGTGGCCGGCCTCAGATAGTGCAGTTTGACGCCGTCAACTTCGGCATCACGCGCAAGAATAACGCCTGCGCCCTCGGCGGAGGCTGCCCAGGCGACAGGCGCCAACGTAGCGAGAAAACACACCAGTATCCCGGCCCATCGATTCGTCCAGTACCTCTTCATTAGCTTCCTCCCGGCAGCGGAATTCTGTGCGGCGGTGACGATCCGATCCGCCGGCCCTTCATTGGATAGCATTTTGTTTCCCCCCAGAAGCTCGAACGAAGGTTTAAGACTCTGTGAACTACAATACATCTATTCAGTCCTGGGTCTCATTCTAAGCGTAGGAGGACGATACGGACGCGGTCTCGGAGTTAGAACTCGCATTCAAGATGCAAGCATTCCCGAGGATCTGTATTGATGCTGCGATAACATTTTGATCTCAACCCTTATGCGCTCCAGGTACTCTCGGCTGTCTGGCCGAACGTGCGCCACGGCGGCAATGTTGTTCCTGCTGGTGGGGGCAGGGAGCGGGCAGAATACGACGCGCATCACCCTTGACCAGGCCATCGACCTGGCGCTGGCTCACAACCATTCCCTCAGAGCAACTCGAACCCAGATCCTTCAGAATCAGGCCCAGGAGATCACTGCGAACCTCCGTCCCAATCCAACCCTGGGATTGGATACGCAGTTCGTTCCATTCTTCAGCCCGCAGGATTTCTCCGGCGAGAATCTGAACGAAACTCAGCAGTTCGATGTTGGGCTCTCATACCTCTTCGAGCGCGGTCACAAGCGGCAGCGGCGGCTGCAGGCTGCCCGCGATACGACCGCCGTCACGCGCGCCCAGGTTTCCGACGCCGAGCGCACGCTGGCGTTCAACGTTGGACAGCAGTTCGTCAGTGTACTGCTGGCGGAATCGACGCTCCAGTTTGCGCTTGAAGATCTGAAAGGCTTTCAACAGACGGTTGATATCAGCGAAGCCCAACTGAAAGCTGGATACATTGGTGAAGGCGACTACCTGAAGATCAAGCTGCAGCTGCTGCAGTTTCAGACCGACGTCTCTTCCGCCCGTCTGGCGAGGGTGCAGGCGCTGGTCGGCCTGCGCGAATTTCTCGGCTATGACGCGGTTCCCGCCGACTACGACGTGGTCGGCGATCTGGAGTATCAAGCGCTCAAAGGAAACCTCGAAGACTTTCAGGCTCGGGCGCTGCAAGGAGCGCCCCGACTTCCGTGCCGCTGAGCTGGGGGTCACCGCCGCGCAGAGCCAAATCGCGCTCGCCAAGGCGAATGCCAAGGTGGACGTAACCGGCACCTATGATTTCGACCACGTTGCCGGAGAGAGCACCGGCTCCATCTTCGCCAATTTTGCGTTGCCGATCTTCGATCGCGGCCAGGGAGAGATTGCCCGCACCAAATACGCGCTCACCCAGGCGCAACAGCAGCAGGAGTCTGCCAGCGATACGGTGCTCTCCGACGTGGCCAATGCCTATGAAGCCGTCCGGAGCAACGACGAGGTCGTGCAACTCTATACTTCCGGCTATCTCAAACAGGCGCAGGATTCGCGCGATATCAGTGAGTACGCCTACAAGCGCGGCGCCGCCAGTCTTTTGGATTATCTGGATTCCGAGCGCAGCTATCGCTCCGTGCAACTGGCCTATCGCCAGGCGTTGGCCGCGTACATGACGGCGCTCGAACAATTGAAGGAAGCGGAAGGAACGAGGAACTTGCCATGAGGAACTGGTTGTGAGGAAGCTGTGCTCGACCAGGCGGATAACGACGCATGCTCGCCGCGGATGTCTGCCGGTGTGTATCGCCGCGTCGGCGATGCTGCTGCTATTTGCCGGCTGCCAAGGGTCCAAATCGGCGGCGCCAGCGGATTCTAACAGCCCCAAGAGTTCAGACAGTGCCGAGCTGTTCACCATCCCGCCGGAGCAGATGGCGCACGTGCAGGTTGTGACCGTTCAGCCCACGACGCTGACCCGAATGCTGCGGCTAACCGGAGCCGTAGCCTATAACAGTTTCAAAACTACGCCAGTCATCACGCAGGTGAGCGGGCCGGTCAGCAGGGTGGTGGTGGTTCCGGGTCAGAAAGTGCAACGCAGCGAGCCCATGTTGTACGTGGCCAGTCCCGACTACTCGCAGCTTCGAACAAATTATTTGAAAGCCAAAGACGCTTACGCGCTGGCGCAAAAAGGCTACGCTCGGGCACAAGACCTTTACCAGCACCATGCGATTGCGGAACAGAATTTGGAACAGGCAGAGTCGGCCGAGGTGCAGGCGGGCGGCGATCTGGCCTCGGCGCAGGCCGCATTGAAGGTAATGGGAATCACAGATCCCGATGCGCTCGTCAAAGCCCCGCCGTCCTTTGAAGTTCCGGTCAGAGCGCCGATCAGCGGCCGGGTTGTCGAGCAGGATGTCTCCGTCGGGCAGCTCATTCAACCGGGCAGTACGCAATGTTTCCTGCTTTCGGATATGAGCACAGTGTGGGTGCTGGTCAATGTCTATCAGAAGGATTTGCCCTACGTGCGTGTTGGCGACACTGTCTTGATTCACACGGACGCCTATCCTGACGTGTTCCACGGCCGCATCTCGTACGTCGCCGCGTCGCTCGATCCGAGCACGCGGACTTTGCAGGCGCGCATCGAGACGAATAATCCGGGCGAGAAGCTGAAGAAGGATATGTTCGTGTCTACGGACGTGAACGCGGGAACGATTCCAAATGCCATTGCGTTGCCCGATGCAGCCGTGCTGCGCGATAGCGAGAATCAGCCCTTTGTCTACGCGGCAGTTTCATCGAATCAGTTTGGCCGGCGCCCAGTTACGCTCGGAGAGAGCCTGAACGGCCAGACGCAGATCACCAGCGGTCTGAAAGCCGGCGACAAGGTGATCGGAAATGGCAGCTTGTTCCTGCAGTTTGCGAACTCGTTGCAGCGCTGAGAATCAAGAGCAGCAAAAGAATAAGAACGTAACGTAAGGATAGTGTCCACCATCGAATGATCCACCGAATCGTCCAAGCGGCGCTGCGGCAAAGATTTCTGGTGCTGATGCTGACCGCTTTCATCACAGTCGGCGGCATCCTTTCATTTCAGCGCATGCCGGTGGACGCCTATCCCGACCTCTCGCCTCCGCAAGTCGAAATCATCACGCAGTGGCCCGACCATGCCGCCGAAGAAGTTGAGCGGTTGGTCACGCTTCCTCTTGAACTCGAGATGAACGGCGTGCCGCGCATGGTGGTGATGCGCTCCATCTCGCTCTATGGTCTGTCCGATCTGATCCTCACCTTCGATGACAGCACCAACGATTATTTTGCGCGCCAAATTGTATTTGAACGGCTGGCGCAGGCCACGCTGCCGACCGGAGTGACTCCGGGACTGGCGCCGCTGTTCAGCCCCAGCGGCCTGGTCTATCGCTATGTGCTCGAAAGTCCCGATCGCACCCCGCAAGAGTTGAAGACGATTGAAGACTGGGTGGTGGAGCGCGCCTATCGCTCGGTGCACGGGGTAGCCGACGATTCCGGCTTTGGCGGCACGACCATGCAATACCAGGTGCTGCTCGATCCGGCGCGCATCTATGGGTATCACCTGACCATTCCGCAAGTGGTGACGGCGCTCTCCGCCAACAACGCGAATGCCGGCGGCGGATTCTATTCGCAGGGCGGACAGTTCTACTACGTGCGCGGCATCGGCCTGGTAAAGAACACCGACGACATTGGAAACATCGTGGTGGGCGCCAACAAGGGCGTGCCTATTCGCGTGCAGGATATCGGAGACGTAACCATCGGGCACGCGCCGCGCCTCGGCGAATTCGGCTTCCAGAAGAATGACGATGCCGTCGAAGGCGTCATTCTGATGCTGCGCGGCGAGCAGACGCAGAACGTCTTAAAGGCGGTCGAAGCAAAAACGGACGAACTGAACCGGCACATCCTGCCGCCCGACGTGAAGATTCATCCTTATTACGATCGCAGCGAACTGGTGAGACCTCACGACCGACACCGTGGAAGCAAACCTGCTTCGCGGCATGGTGCTGGTCTTGATCGTGCTGATTTTCTTCCTGGTCAGCTTTCGCGCCGCGATCATCGTTGCCCTCACCATTCCGCTCTCTCTCCTGTTTGCGTTCATCGTGCTCCACGCGCATGACGTCGCCGCGAATCTGCTTTCCATCGGCGCCATCGATTTTGGAATCGTCATCGATGGCACCGTGGTGATGATCGAAAACATCTACCGCGAACTGGCACTGCGTGAAGGGCAAGAGTACAACCTGAACGAAGTCATTCTTGCGGCCGCGAAAGATGTGGATCGTCCGATTTTCTATTCGGTGGCCGTCATCCTCGCCGGATATCTGCCGATCTACGCGCTGACCGGGCCTTCGGGCAAACTGTTTCACCCCATGGCTGAGACCATGTCGTTCGCGCTGGTCGGCGCGCTCATCCTGACGCTGACCCTGATACCGGTGCTGGCCTCGTATTGGTTCAGAAACGGCGTCCACGAAAAACCGAATCGCGCCTACGAATGGATGAAGCGGAAATACGCGGTTCAGCTCGATTGGGCGCTCAACCATCCCAAGGACGACCATGCTGATCGCGACCCTGATCTTCGGCGCGACCCTGCTGCTGGTCCCCTTCATCGGCGGCGAGTTTATGCCGCACCTCGACGAAGGCGCGCTCTGGGTCCGGGCCACCATGCCCTACACAATTTCTTTCGAGGAAGCCAGCAAGATCGCGCCTCAGATCCGCGACATACTGATGTCTTATCCGCAGGTTACTGTCGTGGGATCGGAGTTAGGACGGCCCGACGACGGCACCGATCCCACCGGCTTCTTTAACTGCGAGTTCTACGTGGGACTGAAGCCCTACAAAGATAAATCGTGGTCCGGCGATGTCAGCGACAAGAAGCAACTGATCGAATCGATCAACAAGAAGCTGACCGGCTTTCCCTGGAATCATTTTCAACTACACCCAGCCCGCCGAAGATGCCGTGGACGAAGCGCTCACCGGTCTCAAAAGCTCCCTGGCAGTCAAGATCTATGGGGAAGACCTGAACATCCTTCAGGACAAAGCGATCCAGATCAAGAATACGCTCGCCAAGGTTCCCGGATTCACCGAGCTTACCGTGGTGCGCGAACTTGGCCAGCCCAGCCTGCTCGTCGATGTCGATCGCGACCGGATCGCGCGCTATGGCATCAACGTGGCCGATGTGGAAGCTGTAATTTCGGCGGCGGTTGGAGGTCAGGCGGTCACCCAGGTCATTCAAGGCGAGAAGCTGTTCGATCTTGTCGTCCGCATGCAGCCCCAGTTCCGCAGCAGCGCGCATGAGATCGGCAACTTACTGGTCGGCACGCCCGATGGATCGCAAATCCCGCTAAGCCAGCTCGCCAACATTACCAGGGAAACGGCGCGTCGTTTATTTATCGCGAAAACAACTCGCGCTATATCGGCGTGCAGTACAGCATCGAAGGGCGCGATTTGGAGCGGGCCGTGCGCGACGGTCAGGCCGCGGTGAAGAAAGCCGTGACGTACTGCCGCAGGGTTACACCATGTCATGGGGCGGCGAATACAGCCAGTTTCTTGAAGCGAAATCGCAGATGTATTTCATTGGCCCACTCGCGGTCGTGCTGATTTTCATGATCCTGTTTGCGCTCTATGGAAATTTCAAGTTCCCGGTCACCATCGCCCTCGGAGTCATCATGACCGAACCGGTGGGCGCGCTGGTGGCGCTGAAACTCACGAACACTCCTTTCAGCGTTTCTTCCGTCCTCGGGTCTGTTGGCGTTGCTCGGCGTTTCGGTGGAGACGGCCGTCATTCTCGTCTCCTACATCAACAAGCTGCGCCTGGAGGGTATGGGAATCCGCGCGGCCACTCGAGAAGCGTCCCTGCTGCGGCTCCGTCCGATCATGATGACGGCGCTCGTGGCCTGCCTCGGCCTGTTGCCTGCGGCCCTTTCCACCGGCATCGGATCGGACACGCAAAGGCCGTTTGCGATCGTCATCGTGGCTGGTCTGATCTCGCGCCTCTTCATCGGATTCTTCGTCAATCCGGTGCTGTATGAGATGGTTGCTCGCGAAGGCGACGTGCTTCAGATATGAGGAATTGCTTCGATGATGTTGCCGCGAATCGACTATGAATCCTTCGCCGAAAGCTTCCGTGGCGGAACATTCTGATTCAGCCGAAAGAAATTGTGTGGATCATAGTGCGACTTGACCGCGACCAAACGCTCCCATCGTTCCTGATAAGCCTCGGGCACGCGATCCTGCTCGTCGCCGCTCATAAAATTTATATAGACGCCGGGTTTCATCGCGGGTCGAAGCTTATTGAAGAGTCCGCGAACCCAGGAAATGTTCCCGGCATCACCGGACGGGTCTGGCCAGCTTGCCAGCAAATTCATGATGAAAGATGCGCTGCGATCGCCAAATGCGGTCTCGCTTGCCGAGAGTCGCGCGGCCGCGCCACCCAGATAGGCGAGTTCAATCAGCGTTTCCGATGACGGCATCGTGGCGACCGCCTCCACCATGCGATCAATCGTGCTGTCGTCGAGATAAGTAAAGTACCCGGATTTGGTGTAATAGCGCCGGCCGTGCGGAAAAACGGAATCGGCCATGGTTTGCAAATTCAGAAACGACACAATCTTGCTGCTTACGGAATCCGCACTGCACATCGCAAGCGCCCGGGCCAGATATGGACGCCCAGCTTCGGGATCGCCAGTCCAAACCAGAGAATTGCTGGCCACCGGCCGCCCGCGAAGCTCGGCAGGAACGTTATTGTTGTGTGGAGCAAGTCGCAGATCGACATTCCATTTCAAGTCGAGTGGCGCCTCCGCCATGAAATCTCTCCAATATTCGAGGAGTCGGCGAATGCCGCTTTCAGGACACAATCCTTCCGCGAGTACGACGGAAGTAAGCGGGTGCAATCTGACTTCGAATTCCGTTACCACCCCGAAGTTGCCGCCTCCCCCTCGCAAAGCCCAAAATAAATCGGCATTCTCTTTTGAGGTGGCGCGAACGATGGAACCATCCGCGGTTACGAGCGTGAAGCCCTCGACGTTGTCGCAGGACAATCCAAAGCGCCGCGTGAGCCATCCGGTCCCGCCGCCCAAAATCAGTCCGGAAGCTCCGGTGTGAGAGACGACGCCGGACGGAAATACGAGCCCCGCCTTTTGCGTTGCGGTGTCGATCGACCCCAGCAAGCAGCCGCCGGAAAAACGGGCCCGTCGCGCATCAGCATCGACGGAGACTTGCTGCAATCTCGAGAGGTCAATCACCAGGCCGCCATCGCATGTGCTGAAGCCCGCGAGGCTGTGTCCTCCACAACGGACGGCGGTGAGAATTCCGTTCTCGGCGCCGGCGCGAATGGCGCTTTGCACATCATCGACATCCGCGCAGCGTGCAATCAGTCCGGGCGAGCGAGCCACCATGCCGTTCCAGATGGTACGCGCATCTTCGTAGCCGCTTTCGCCGGGGCGCAGCAGATCGCCCCTGAATCGGGTGTGAAGCGAACGGTAGACTTCTTCGCTGGCCTCAACCATGGTGCTCTCCGGCCGGAATCTCCGCGTCAGCGCCCGGCTCTCAGCGGCCTGCCAATCGCGAGCAGGAAGATGGCGCTCTGGCCTTTCGCGTGCGGCGAAAAGAAGTTAGCCACGTCATCGTCAAAGAAGGTCAGCCCAGTCGCACCCAGGCGCTGAGCATAGGCCGCCAAGTACATCCTGCCGCCGATGGCGCCCGCCTCCAGTTGGACGGCCCGGTACCCGCGATTCCCAAATCGCTCCAAGGTGGGTTCCAAATCAGCGAGAAAGAAAACGTCCACGCAGGCGTCGCCCGGAAGCGCCTGCTCCAACCCAAGATGGTATGCCTCGGCGCGAAACTCTCCCTCTTTTAAAAGTTCCAGGGTGTTTCGTTCACGATGGAAGAAGTAAGCGCCCGGGCTTAGATCCTGCACTGCATGCACAATCAAGTAAAGCTTATTGAGCTGCGTGCCAGGAGGTTCAAGGAAGTCGGCCGGCAGACCTCGCGTGGCCGAGTCGAGAATGGTTGAGAGTTGTGCCAAGCTAATGGATGCCGTCTTATCGAACGCCCGGGTAGAACCGCGCCGCAAAATCACCTGCTCGATCGAATTCTTTGGTTGTTCCTCTTCTGGAAGGCGCTGAAGAAGAATTTCCTCGCCCGCGGGAGCGGAAGATGAAGATTCAATGGCCGGGCGCTGCGCTCGCCACTGAGCTACTTCTTCTGCGGACTCGAGCGAAGACGCGTCATGCATCTCAAGCATAGCGGGATATTCCACCTCGCGCCGCGAAAGCGGGATCGTCTCCAGGCCCAGCGCCGGAGCATCATGCGGCGCTGGCAATGAACTCTCCGACCTGCGCCCGATCGGCACGAGGCACAACGAAACCTCGCGCCGGGTGTCGAGATCAAGCAGACAGTTCACATCCGCATCCACGAATCCGAGCACGATCTCGGCGGGCAGCCCCGAAGCCGCGGAAACGGCTAGCATGTTTGCCAGAAGCGTGCCATTGTCCCAGCCGAAATGACGATAGGTGCGCGCCTGATACTTCCAGGCGTTCCGCCAGTATGTTCCAGTACAAATGATGATGGCCGGCGCGTGAGTTACCGCGGGCTGCATGGCCGCCGCCTGAGCCAGGTTTCCGCGAAAATCACCTTTTCGCAGGAGCCGCAGCGAAACATCCGCCGGATTGAAGTGATACACGCCGGCACCCAGGCCCGCCAGATCGCCGGTCACAACGTATAGCTCGATCTCATAAAGCGCCCCAGTACAAGCCGCGGCGCGAAAGTAGATCTCTCCACCCGGAGACTGCCGATGTTTAGTAATCCCCGCCGAGAAGTAGAGGATGCGCGCCAGATCCTGAATAGAAGGGACCGAATCGGCCAGCGGCGAGGGCAACGGTTCCGCGATCGAGGAGAGCGCAGCCACCCCGGTTTGCGGCACGTCTCGCGGCAGCGGAAGCGGTTCTAGCTCCGGATAGATTTTGAAAGGCTGCGGTCGATTCGCCCAGTCCAGAAAGTGAGGATTATTACGGATACTCCAGTACGAGTGCTTCGTGCCATCGTGATACTTCCAGGCCGCCTGAGTGTCGCAGTTCTTCATGGGTTGCAGGTCAGACTAGCACCTGCGTGGGACCATGGCCACGAACGCAGAGCCTGCGGCAAACAAATTTCCCCAAGGAGTGGGGGCGCGCCGCGCTCAGAATGTTCGAAGGAAGGGTGGCCGCTTGCTTGCCCCCGTCATTGACCGGGAATCGGTGTGGCCGTCGCGGCGGGCGAGCGATCTACTACGAAGTTTGGATTTCTTGACACACAGGGCAACAACCGCTACTCTTCGGTTCCTAAGCCGCGGCCCCACGCAGCGCGAGGGTGAAATCGGACTGTGCCGCAGGACTCTTCCAATCAAGTAACCGAGTTGCTGGCGCGCTGGCGTGCGGGAGACCAGCAGGCTCTCGATGCACTGATGCCGGTCGTTTACAAGGAATTCCACCGCCGTGCTCATCACTACCTGCGCCAGGAGCGCGCCGGCCACACCCTGCAAAGTACCGCGCTGGTGCACGAAGCCTATCTCCGCCTGGCGGGGCAATCTCCGCCGGGATGGAAGAGCCGCGCCCACTTTTTCGGCATTGCGGCGCACCTGATGCGTCAGATTCTGGTCGACCATGCACGCGGCCGCGCCGCTGCCAAGCGTGGTGGAGGTACGATTCTCCTGGCCCTCGACGAGTCGCTCGCCGGGACACAGGGGAGCAACGTCGATCTGATTGCTCTCGATAAGGCCCTGCAGGAATTGGCAAAACCCGACGCGCAACAGGCTCGCATCGTGGAACTCCGCTTCTTCGCCGGTCTGACGATTGAAGACGCCTCCGAGGTCCTGGGGATTTCACCCGCCTCCGTAAAGCGAGAGTGGGTGTCAGCGCGGGCTTGGCTGTTTCGCGCCATAACGGGCCAGACAGGCGAGGTTCCCGCATGAACCCCGAAGGCTGGCAGCGCGTGAAGCAGCTGCTCGACGAGGTTCTTGCGGTCGAGTCGTCCGAACGCACGTCCTTCCTCGACCGCGCCTGCGCCGGCGATCCGCAACTTCGGCACGAAGTGGAGTCGCTGCTCGCATCCCACGAACAGGCGGGCACCGATTTTCTGAAAGCCCCGGCCGTGGATCTGACCGCAATCGAGCCTAAACTTTTGCGCGAAGGCCGCCGCATCGGCGGTTACCAGATCATCGAAGAGATCGGCCACGGCGGCATGGGAGAGGTATATCGAGCCGTTCGCGCCGACGGCCAATATACAAAGGACGTCGCGATCAAACTGGTGCGGGGCGGGTACGACACGGCTTCGATGCTGGAGCGCTTCCGCAACGAGCGCCAGATCCTGGCCTCGCTCGACCATCCCAACATCGCCCGCCTGCTGGATGGTGGCAACACCGACGACGGTATTCCCTATCTGGTGATGGAGCTGATCGAAGGTAAGCCGATCGACGAGTACTGCGATGAGCACAAGCTTTCTGTAACGGAAAGACTCCGCCTGTTCCGGCGGGTCTGTGTGGGAGTGCATTATGCCCACCAGCGGCTGGTGATTCATCGCGATATCAAGCCCAGCAATGTGCTGGTGACCGAGGAAGGCGAGCCGAAGCTGCTCGACTTCGGGATTGCGAAGATTGTGAGCCCGATCGGCGAAGCGCAGACGACTCTGACCCAGGCGATGACGCCGGAGTATGCCAGTCCGGAACAGATTCGGGGCGAGCCGATCACGACCGCGACCGACGTCTACTCCCTGGGCGTAGTGCTGTACCAGTTGCTTACGGGACGGTCTCCGTATCAGGCGGACACGCGCACTCCGCACAAATTGGCGCAGGCTGTATGCGAGACTGAGCCGGGTCGTCCCAGCACAGTGGTCGCAAAACGCGATCCGGCCGCCGACGAGCGAGACCCCGGACCCGATCGCATCAGCAGCACTCGCGAAGGTTCTCCGGCAAAATTGCGGCGGCGCCTGGCAGGTGATCTTGACGACATAACCATGATGGCGCTGCGCAAAGAGCCGGCCCGGCGCTACGGATCGGTGGAGCAGTTTGGCGAGGACATCCGCCGCCACCTAGAGGGCCTGCCCGTTGCTGCGCGGAGAGGTTCGTGGAGTTATCGGGCGGAGAAATTGGTCAGGCGTCATAAAGTGGGAATCGCGGCTGCGGCGGTGGTGGTTCTAGCGGTAGCGGGAGGCGTAGGCGCCACCATTCGCGAAGCCCGCATCGCGCAGGCTAATGCCCGCCGCGCCGAAAATCGCTTCAACGATGTTCGCCACTTGGCAAACTCATTGATTTTCGATGTGGACAAATCTATCGCCGACCTGCCCGGCTCAACGCCTGCGCGGAAGTTGCTGGCGGACGATGCGCTGCAATACCTGGATACTCTTGCCAGGGAAGCGAAGGGCGATCTCACGCTGCAAAGAGAACTGGCCACTGCGTATCAAAAGATGGGCGAAATCCAGGGTAATCCCGCTCTACCAAACCTGGGAGACACGGGAGGGGCTTTGGAAAGTTATCGCAAGGCAGTGGCGATACGGCAGGCCCTGGCGGCTGCGAATCCGGGAAACAAAGACGATCAGATTGCGCTGGCCTTCGCTTACAAATGGCTGGGAAGCCTCTCGCAGATGGTCAGCGGAAATCTTCAGGAGGCACTGGCCGAAGAGACCAAAGCGCAGAGTATCCTCGAGCCTCTGGCAAAAGCCGATCCCAATGACCTCAAGGTCCTTGATAGGCTGCGTGGAGTTTACGAGGAGATCGGCGATATTGAGGGAGGCAACGGCTCATCGGCGAACCTGGGCGACGTGGAGTCAGCGCTCGAAAACCATCGCAAAGCCCTCGCGATCGCTGAGCGGTTCTTTCGCGAGAGGCCGAACGACGCCTCCGCAGGCTTAGCCCTGGCGATCTGTAATTCGAACGTCGCCGGAGATCTGGTCAAGAAAGGCGAAAGAATCGCCGCCTTAACGAGTTACCAGAAGGCCCTGGATCTCTTGCAATTACTGTCTGACAGCCCCACCAGCACGGCCTACAAACATGGCGTTGGGATCATGTACCAGCGGATTGGCAATGTCCAAATGATGGACGGCGATAGCGCCGGCGCGATGAAGAACTATCGTGCACGACTAGAAATCACGGAAAAACTGGCGGCGGGCGATCCTAAGAATGTGTCGGCCAGACTCGACGTCGCAGATAGCTATGCCTTCCTTGGCATTGCGACGGCGGAATTGGGAGATAAAACCCAGGGTCTGGCCATGTTGCAGAAGGCGATTGATATCCTGGAAAAAGAAAACGCACGGGATCCCAAGATGTCGTTCGCGCGCCGCCTCCTGGGATTATTCTCTCTGTTCCGTGGACAGGTTTTGCAGAAGTCTGGGAAACTGGATGGCGCCCTGAGTGACTTCAAAAGGACCTCAGCCATCTATGAGGCTATCGCTTCTGCAAATAGCAACGATACGGATGCGCAAGTCGAACTGGCCGCGATCAACGGCAAAATCGCAAATGTTCTACTTATGCGCGGCGAGAGCGGCAGCGCAGTTGGCATGTATCAGAACTCAATCGCGGTGGTGGAGCCTTTCGCTCACGCGGCTCATCCACTGCTTCAGGCTCAATACGCAGCCGCCGATGCCTACAGTGGACTCGGAACTGCCCTGCAGAAGCAAGCGCTCGAAAAAGCGACGTCGATGGCCACGCAGAAGGCTTCCTTGAAACAAGCTTGCTCCTGGTATCAACAGAGCCTAGCCGAATGGCAGCGGGTTCCGAATCCCGGCAAGTACAGCCCCACTGGCTTCGAAACCGCCGGGCCGAGCCGCGTGGCCCAGGAGGTCTCCTCCTGTGAGGCTCAGGTGGCGAAGCATCGAGAACCGACGGAAGTCGCCCGCCATTGAACGGTCAACTCGATCCCTTGACCGATTACACACAACCGACTACGACGTGACTCGATCTAACGCAATGCCCCTTTTTGCGAAGAAGCGAAGGCTCGCAACTTGTGAAAATGGAGCCGACGATCGGACTTGAACCGATGACCTGTCGATTACGAATCGACTGCTCTACCAACTGAGCTACGTCGGCTTTGGCGTGTCATCTCAGTTTATCAAATCGCGGACACGTTCCAAATTAGTCGACGCCGCAGACAGGTCACACAAGCTATCTCTAGAGCCGAATACGAATACGGAGACGCGCCCTGGCCGTTTCCCCCCGCTGCCGCAAGCCCTGAGCCTGAATTACGCAGCCGCTGCCAGTTCCCGATACTCTCTCTCCGACTGCGACGGCAGCAGCACCCAGAGCGTATAGATTCCGAGCGCAGTTCCGATCGGAACACTCAGTATCACCAAAAATCCCAGTACCAGCGCAAAAGTGCGCGCCCACTCTTCGTGCTGCAACAAACCCCATCCCACAGCGAACCCCAGGACCGCTTTGACCAGAATCAGCCAGCCCACCGTGCTCACCACCGCCGGCAGCCACGCCATCACCTCCGGCGGCGGACCATTCGGAATCTGGCCAATCCTGATCACCACAAACTTCGCAACAAAGAGTACGACGACTCCCGCCATCACATGCAGAGACGAGTAGGCCATCCACAGAATTCCCACCAGCTTCACATGTTCGCGCACGCGGCTGCGTCCATACTCAACCAGTCCGGTAACCGCTTTGCCACAGCGCACGCAGTGCGCCTGTCCCGCTTGCAAGTGCGCGCCACATTGATCGCAAAACATGTTCGCCTCCGCACTACCCAGTCTGCTCTTTAGACAATACGGGTGCAAGCCGTCTCGGGTTCCCGGGGCAGCAGTACTTATTTGTCAGTCGTCCGCTATCAGTTATCAATTTTCAACGCCTTCGGCAGTTGAGGGTTTGCCTTCACTGAGAACCGCGAACTGACAACTGAGAACGGGTTCTCAAACGAAAAGGCCACCCGGCAACAGGGCGGCCTTTTCTATCAAGGGAGAATAGTTCCAACGAGCTTGAAACCCATCAGAACTTTCTGGCGAAATCTTATGAGCCTCAAAAGGTGGGTGTCAAGCAAAATTCACAACTTAAATAGTCTTATTTTCAACAACTTACAATGCATGTCCACAAATCAGCAAACGGTATCAAAATGGTCCAAAATTGCCGATTCCCGCCCCTAACGACTCTCGATTGAATCACTTACCGTCCACCATGGGCCCCGGGAGCCCCCTCGTCCAGATGCAGAGAGATGATTTCCGTCTCCTCCGGCCGGTCAAAAACCCGCCCCGGAAAAAGGCGTTTTGCGAGAATCCGGACCCCTCCGAACCCTACCCCAACGACTAGCGCCAGCCCAATCAGGATGCCGCACAGGACGATCACGTTGAAAAGCAGGTTGGCCAGATTATCGCGCTTACTCAAGTAAGTATTCTCGTTCCAGGTAACGTCGGCCTCGTAGCTGACCGATTCCAGCAGCGCCCGCGCCTCGCTCCGCGAGAGAGGTCCCGCCGCAATTACCACGATCGGACCCGTGCGCTTCGCGGAATAAGGACCAACATCTACAATCGACGCCACGCCCGGTTGTTGAGCAGCCTCCTGATGCGAGGCTTCAATCTGTTTCATTTTTGCGATTGCAATCTGCGGAGTCGGGTACTCAATCAGCATCAGTGTCGCGTCCCCGGCCGCGACTCCGTAGCTTGCCAATGCGACCTCGGCGCCCGACTTGAAGTCCACCGTAGAAGCGGGCAGCGGCGCGCCAATGCGTCCGAGCGCGACCGGACCAAGAATGTACTTCGTCGTATTCTTCTCGAAGCCGAGTGTCGGGAGATAACTGCGCAGCGGAGGCAGCTTGCCAGCGCTGCCCACCGGCTTCGGCAGCATTCCAGCCAGTTCCCGCAGTTCCGCCGCCGACATGGCACTCAGCTTGTCGAAGAGCGCATCGACCAGCACATTTCCCTGAAAGAACAGCACGCGATTATTCAGTGACCCCGCCAGATCGCCGATCTTCTCATCCACCATCACCGGCGTCTGATAGTAAGTGAATGCCCCATACGCGCCGCTGGCATCGTCAAATACGGCCGCCTTGACCGACAGCCTGCGGCCGTCATCGCGCGTGTAGTCGGCCTTCTCAAAGCGCTGGAAGCCATATTCCTTCAGCACACCCGCGTTCGCAGGATCGGCCGCCGCCGCGTCAGCGTTCCTGGTGGCGGAACCGCTAAGCTGCCACCCGCCAAATTGCTTGGGAAGAACCTCAGTTGGAGCAGGCAAGTCCGCCGCGAAAGCTGCCGCGGAGATGAGAACAACCGACAGAAAAACAAGCGAGAACCGGGACCATTTCATTCGAAAGAGGGCACACCTCTACCAAGAGATTAGACTACCGGCAGCCCGCGAAAGTTTCCAGCTAACGCTGGCGCCGGCCTCCAGTCGGCTGTCTCAAGAACCCCCCGCTCCGGCGATCACTCAATCGCGGACGGACTGAGGGAAGGGCTCCGTACTTGACATCTCCCCTCGTAACAACGAGGATTGCTCGCCGCTACCAACCGGCATTTTCCACCGAGGAGAGACAACATGAAACTAAGAACGATCGCATTGACGATCGCGATCTGCTTTGCCGCCCTGACGCTATGCTTCGCCAGCCCCGTAATGGGCACCTGGAAGCTGAACGAATCGAAGTCCAAAGTTCCCGGCTGGAGCCGGAAAAAACACCACGGTCGTGTACGAAGCCGCTGGCGACAGCATAAAAGTCACAGTCGACGGCGTCGACGCCGAGGGCAAACCAACGCATAACGAGTGGACCGGAAAGTTCGATGGCAAAGACTATCCGCTCGTCGGCGATCCGGCAGCCAACACGCGCGCGTACAAGACGGTCAGCGCCCACAAGATGGATTTGACGAACAAGAAAGACGGCAAAGTTACCGCCACCGGTACGATCGTTGTCTCAGCCGACGGCAAGAGCCGCACCGTGACTGTCAGTGCAACTGATGCGATGGGCAAGAAGGTGCACTTCACCGCTGTTTACGACAAGCAGTAATCGATTCCAGCATTCGCCGCAAAAAACGCAACCGAGGGCCGCCCAAGGCGGCTCTCTTTTTATTAGCAGGTCACAGAGAATTCCTCCGTGTACCCTGTGTCCTCTGTGGTTCAAGGTTTTTGTGGAAGTGAGACGACTGTCGGCTGGGGAAAGATGCAGCGCCCTATTGCCCCTCAGTCTTCTCAAGCTTGCTGGCGACCTTGACGCCGCTAAGTCCGCCCGCATATTTCGCCACTCCGCGGTAGAGCGACTCGGCAATCCGCTGCCGCTGCTCGGAACTCTCCAGCTTGCGCGCATCCGTCGGATTCGAAACGAACGAAATCTCCGCCAGAATCGACGGCATATTCGCCCCGATCAGCACAATAAACGGAGCCTTCTTCACCCCGCGATTCCGGATTCCCGCATTATGCAGCGCGAGCCCGCCATAAAGCGAGTCCTGCACATCCGCGGCAAACTCGCGCGATTCGTCGATCTTGTCTTTGAGTGCGATCTTCTTCACCAGGTCCTGTAACTCGTGGATCGATTTTTCCGACACCGCATTCTCACGCGCCGCCACTTCCAGCGCGTCGGGTGATGAAGTGAAATTCAGGTAATAAGTCTCCACGCCGCGCGCATCCGAATCGCGGCTCGAGTTCGCATGAATCGAAATAAACAGGTCCGCCCGCTCGCGATTCGCAATTGCCGTCCGGGTCTCGAGCGGCACAAACGTATCATCGCGGCGCGTGTAGACAACCTCCGCGCCCAGTCGCGTCTCAAGCAGTCTCCCAGCCGTTTCGCCACATCGAGCACCAGGTCTTTTTCGAGCAGCCCATTCGGACCGATCGTCCCGGTATCGTGTCCGCCATGCCCGGCGTCGATCACGATCTTACCGATCTTCAATCCCAGAGCCCGCGTCAGCGAGCGGTCGCCCGCTGCGGTAGGCCGCGCCTCACGCATCTCGACGTCTGCCAGATCGTCGGTAGACGCTGCACGAGACTTCTTCTTCTTGCGCGAGGTTCCCGAAGAAGACTTGTCGAAGAAGACGTTCCCGAAGAAAGAGCGTTCTTTGAGGATGATTTTGAAGATCGCGTCGCCGGCGAGTTCCGTACGCTCCGTCTCGCGCATGTCGTTCCGCGACATCCGGAGGCAGAGCCCTTGCCTCTTCGGTCGAGCCATCGTCTCGGTCGTCCGCCGCAGCGCTATCTGAAGAATCTTTCGTGAGCGTACCCGCCCGCGAATTCCCCGGCGAAGGCTGCCCATGCTTCTTGGCCTGCGTTCGGGTTCCCGACCCGCATCGTCGTCATCGGCGTCGACAATCGTCTTCGGAATCGTCCGGTTCGAGCCTTTTACCGCAACGGTCGTCTTGACGACCCGCGATCCTTTCGGCGCCGAACTCTCGCCGACGCTTCCGCCATCGTCATCTTCGGGCCCTCGCCCGGCAGCAAAGCCTCAAGTCTCGACTCCTCGGGGTCCTGCAGCCTCGTCCGCCGGCTTCACCGTGGCGACGATAGCGTGCTCTTTCTCCGATTTCTTCTGAACCTTTTGTCCGCCGGTGTCCTCAATCGCCTCATCATCCGAATCCTCAGCGGATGAGTTCGACGACGGGTTCGCCGCCGCTGTGTCCCCCTCCGTCGCGCCCCGCTGCGCCTTGGCCAGCAAACTGGCCCGGCTCTGCTTGCCATGAATGTCGATGATCAGCCGGTAGGGATTCGGCAGCAAAAACGCGTCGTAACTGGAAAGGTCGTCCACCTCGAGCACAATGCGCGTTCGCCCTGGCTTGAACTCGGCGACCCGAATCTTCTTCAAAAATCCGTCGTCCACATCGAACGTCTTCCCACCAGCGTCGACGCCAGTTTTGTGTCTTTCAGGTCGAAGAAAATCCGGTCCGGATTCGAGATCCGCTGCGAATCGAACTTCACGTCCTTCTCAACATCAATCGCCACGCGGGTGTAGTCGGGAGTCGACCAGTGCCGCACGCCCGTAACCCGCGGCAACTCGCCACGCCGCACGCTGGCCGGGGCTGAATCCGAAATTCGAACCCGAGTTCGATTCGGTATCTGCCGCCGTCACCCGAAGACGAATTCGGCAAGTCCTGCATCCGCCGATGTCTCATTCACCGCGGCTGCTTTCGGCGCCGCCTTCGAAATGCCCCGTTGGGGAATGTCAGCCTCACGCCTCGCGGCAGTCTTTTCCTTCTCGCCTCTTCTGCTTCCCCTTGCGCGCAGTCCGTTGCGCGTCGGCAGCGGCGTCATCGATCTCTTTCACTGCCGCGCGCGCGTCGTCCGCCAGCCGGTTCCGCGGATAGCGATGCAGAAAATCTTGAAACGTAGTCCGCGCCTCGTCCGGATCCTTCAGATCATCCTTATATATCTCGCCAATCGTGAAGAGCGCCTCGAACCGGTACTTGCTCCCCGGATACTCCTTGCGCAGAAACCGGTACTCCTCCACCGCGCGGCGCAAAATCTTGTCGTCATCAAACCGACGCCCCATCTCGACCAGTAACTCGGCGGTCGCGACCACGCTAGGGTCCGCCTTCGACGACGCCGGGCTCCCAAAATAAACCCGCCGGTAGGCATCAATCGCCCGCTGATACTCGTGCCGAGTCCGCTCTGCCCTCGGGACGCCCATTCAGTGCCTCGCGAGTCCGCTCCGCCTTGGCAAATTGCGCCCGCGCCCAGGCATCGTTGTGATGCACCCGAGCCAGTCGCCAGCGAAGCGAAGCCCGTCAGCAGACATAAAACGGCACCCCATCGCAAGGAGCGATGCACTAAGCCCAATTGGCCACGATTTAGGGTCGTAGAAGCCTGGGTAATCACTTACTAAAATCCCGATAACTAAGTTCTCTTACAGATACCCTTGTCAGGGGTTTTTATCTCTGCAATCTGACCTCTTACCTCGGCAATCTGTCTTTCTACTCCGTATTGCTGATATACAGCACGCCACGCTCATCCCGTTCCATGCGCACCGGCTCGTCGCGCCGGGCCAAAGCTCACGCGCGTACCGCCCCTGGCGCCGGCATACAGTTCCGTAATCCGCCGGACATAATTCCGCGTCTCCCCGAACCTCGGAACCCCCGCACTCCGCGCCACCGCTCCAGCGCCCGCGTTATAAGCCGCCAGGCTAAGGCGCACGTCTCCGCCATAGCTCTCCAGGAGCTTCTTCAAATGTCGAACCCCGGCATCCACGTTTTGTTGCGGATCAAAGGGATTGGAAACATTGAGCGAGCGCGCCGTCGCCGGCATCAGCTGCATCAGCCCCATCGCCCCCTTGCGCGACACCGCGTTGGGATTGAAATTCGATTCCACCTTCACCACCGACCGCACCAGATTCGGATCGACATTATGCCGCGCCGCTGCCTCGTCAATCGCGGCGTCGATGTCCGCCTGCGTAAACCCAACATTCAGCGCCGGATGGCCAAACGACTCGCGACCCTGTCCGGGATTGTGATGCGACTTGTCCAGATAACTGTTCACTTCCGAGGCCGCCGACCGGGCCGCTCGCATCACCGCTCCGCTAGTCGGCACTGGTTTGTATCGGTGTTCCGTCGAACTCCAATACATCAGCCTAGATCGCCCGCTTGTCGACCCCGCAACACCGAGCCGTTTCGACGCCGGTTCCGATGCCTCGCTTGTCGCCGCCCCGTCGTTGACCCCGTCATTGACATAGATCGTCCGGCCGTTCTCGTCTGTGGACGCGGTAATCCTCTCCGACTGCGCGCGAGCCACAGGCGAGGCAGAAAATGTTGTAAGGAAAGTGGTCGCGGTCAATCCGGCCATCAAGACGCGTTTCAGGTTTCTAAGCATACGGGTAGATCGTAAAGCCCTAGCTCGCCCAAAAGGCGCACCAAGCCCTTCGGACCACCTACCCGCAAACCTGACGGAGAATCCAGAACCAGAGTGTGTAGATTATAGGTCGGCCCCCCGGCATCCAGCAATCTATCCGAAGGGTGTAGAACCTCTGGAGTAATCGTCGCAAATAATTGATAGTGCAGGCTTTTCCGCGCTGCCAGCCTGGGTAGGCGAATTGCAGAAGTCTGAGGTCAGATTGCAGAAGAAAAGAGCTCAACCCCGGCGCTGAAACCTGGCAAGGCGGCGGCGTTTTTCAACTCTGCAATCTGACCTCTGACTTCTGCAATAAGGTTTCACCCGGCGACCTCGATACAATAACCATCACATGAATGCCGCCACCCTAACCCGCCTCTTCAAGGAAGTGCGGGCCCGCAAACTCTCCCCCGACGAAGCCGTAGCTCGCCTGCGCCATTTCCCCTTCGAAGACCTGGACTTCGCCAAAGTAGACCACCATCGGGCCCTGCGGCAAGGGATGCCCGAGGTGATTTTCAGCCAAGGCAAAACGTCTACCCAGGTAGCCAAGATTTTCGCCCGCCTGGCCCTTCACAACGAAGATGGCAACATTCTGGCCACGCGCGCAACCGAAGAACAGTTCAACGCAGTTGTGGCCCAGATCCCCGAAGCCGCCTACCGCCCCGAAGCCCGAGCGATCACCCTCCACCGCGATCGCCGTCGTTATGGTAAAGGAGTAATCGCCATCGTCTCGGCTGGCACGAGCGATATTCCTGTAGCCGAAGAAGCCGTGGTCACCGCCGAACTCATGGGCAATCGCGTCCAGCATCTCTATGACGTCGGAGTCGCCGGCATCCACCGCCTCCTCTCCCACCGCAGCCTTCTCGCCGAGGCCCGAGTCATCATCGTCTGCGCGGGGATGGAAGGCGCTCTCCCCAGCGTAGTCGGAGGCCTGGTCGGAGTCCCGGTAATCGCCGTCCCCACCAGCATCGGCTACGGAGCTGCCTTCGAAGGCCTGGCCGCCCTGCTCGGCATGTTGAACTCCTGCGCCAGTAACGTAAGCGTGGTGAATATAGACAATGGTTTCGGGGCGGCGTATGTGGCTTCGTTGATCAACCGCAAATAACCACTTCGAACTCATCTTCCAGCCAGACCGCGCGTCTGCCGTGGGATTCGCACTTTTGCTCCGTTGCTCTTCATTAACTGCTGGTTAGCAGCGGCAATCTTAGTCTGGATCGAGGTGACATCTTCCAGTCGCACGTTCTCATAGCCGTTGCGCTTGGCCACGATGCGATAGTCAAACGTGATATTGGATCTTCCGCCGCCGAGTTCGCGCACTACAAAGCCCTTTGCTGTTTCCGAGGCGATGTAGAGGCCTTTGCAATCACCTTTTGGAACTGGGAAGACGTGATACTCGACATCCGTGTTTACGGTTTGAGCGAAGATGGGATCGAAATTGACGGTAGCAGTTCCGTTCATCAGATCGGCGGAGCCGAAGTCTTCGAACCAATTGTCCGGTGATTCGACTGCGTACAACCGCACCCAACGATTGTCCGGGAGGGCGACGACCGCAGATTTGCTGCCGGTACAAACCAGGTCCCCTTTCGTATCGATATAACAGTGACCCTTTGTGCCTTCGGCTTCAAAAGCCAGATCGCCGGTGGTCGTATCGAAATTCACGAAAAGACCGGCGGGCTGAGTGCTGCTGCTGTTTTCGGAGGCTACGCCAATTCCCGAGTCGGCGACGCCCCATACTCCAATCGGATTCAAGCCATAGGTATTGCTGGCATTACCGACGACGCCGAATGGTTGATACCCGGAGTGATTCGCAAATGTCGCGCTGGGGGTTCCGTTTCCCCCGGCGTTGCCAAACACGCCGATCCCGGTCGGGCTGATGCTCTGGGCTTCGACTCCCATGGCGAGGCCGGTGCTACTCCAGTTAAGGCCTTCGACCGCGCCATTGTTCGGGTCGCCATTTTCTGCGACCACACCCGCCGACGGCACGGTCGCGCTGCCATCGAAAAAACCCTCACCGCTCGCTGTAACCGTCCCCGCCACGGAAACGCTGGTGCCTTTTTGCGAGATCACTGAGTTCCCGATCGTGCTCGCGCCTGTCCAGAGAGGGAGGTAGTTGGTGGTGCCGCCGGGTGAAGGAGTAGTCACGGTCAGGCTGGCTTGCGCTCTTGCGCCATTGCCAGATTTGCCTGAGCTGGCGGATGTGGCTTCGCTGCCGGGTATTTGGTTCGATGATTGAGTGGTAATGAAGGCCGAAGCCGGCAGTCCGCCAAGTGTTTCTGCGTCTGCGGCCTTCAGCGCATAAGGAACACTGAGCAGCGCCACGCGCGGTTGTTCCTCTCCGCCGTTGAAACTGATGCCCAGCCAGCGCGCCTCTCCACTGTTGAAAACATCCTGCGGAAGGCCGCCGTTTTTTGTGGCGCCGAGCACGACGGCAAATTTTCCGTTGGCTCCAACGCTAATGTTCTGAGTTTCGACCCAGAGGGGAGCTCCCCCGGACTGCTCGGCGTAAATTGCAAAGGTGGCGCCCATGATTCCCGGCGCGGCGTTGCCGTTCGAATCCATCGCCACACCGGAATAGTTCACTGTACGGGGAACGGCCGGCTCCGATGACGCCGTTTGCGCGATACCAGCCGAGCCGACGATCAACGCCATTACCAATGTTGCGGCCAACGCCCGAACAAGATCAGGCCAAAAACTCGATTCGCGTTTCATGATTTTTCTCCCGATGAATTCTTTTTACGGCCTCATATCAAAATGCATTGACTTTCACTTGACCTTGAACAAACGGAGATCCGCCGATGTTTTAGTGCTTTGAAGTGGCGACAATGTGGTGCTGAGCTTTCCGACCAGCCAGACCTGGCTGGATTGAACCCGCTTGAGAAGCTGCATGAAATCGCGGTTGCAGTCCTTTTTCGAGTCGCTCCCTGGTCGCGGGATCGTTCTGCTTCGTCAGTTGCTGGTTCAGAGCTGCGAGCGCGGCGTGCTTGTCGGTCACATCTTCGAGCCGAACGTTTTCGTAGCCCTTGCGCCGCCCGACTATGCGATAGTCGAATGCAATGTTGGAGTGCCCGCCTCCATGCTCGTGCACTTCGAAGCCCGACGCCGTTTCGTTGGAAACGTAGAGCGATTCCGAATCGCCCTTGGGAGTAATGAACACGTGATACTCAACGCTTGTGTTCACGGTGGCGGCGAAGTTTGGGTCGAGCTGCACCGTAGCCGATCCATTGCTGAGGGTCGCGGAGCCGAAATCCTCGAACCAGTTCTCCGGCGACTGAACCGCATAGAGTCTAACCGTGCGGTCGCCTTGTCCCTGCACCACGCCGCTTACGGTGCCGCTGCATGAGAGGTCACCGCTGGTGTCGATGAGGCAATGCTTGCTGAGAGTGCCCGCCTCCAGCGCGTAGCTCAAAGAGCTGCTGTTGTTGAGGAAGAGGCCGGTGACGTACGGACCATTGTTCAACCCATACACCGCATAGCCAGAGTCGGCCGTGCCCCACACACCGATTCCACCAGCCAGGCCGGTGTCGCCGCCTACTCCGGCCGGTGTAAATCCGACGTAGTCGAGCCATATTAAACTTGCGTTTTGGACAGAACCTTCCACTCCGATGCCGGTGAAAGAGTCGCTGCTGCTTTCGATACCCGGAGCGATCCCCGACGTGCTGTAATTTTCCGTCATAATAGCCGGAAAACCTGCGTCGTGGTTAAACGCTGCCATCGCCGCAGCGTTATCGGCAGTTCCAAAGACTCCGGCATATCCTAAAGTCCCAGCGTCGCCCCACACCCCCGCACCAAGGCCCTGCCAAGTCTTCCCTTGCCCGCTCGTGCCCCCGTTCGACCCGAACACGCCAGCTCCAAGGTAGCCCAAATTTGCAATGTATCCCTCCACGCCAAACACGTCGGCCGAAGCCAATGCCGAACCGACGATCGCCGCGTTCCCGTCCGTGTTGGACTGTATCGTCGCAGCAATGCCATATGACGCGCCGCTGGTCGCGGTTTGTGTCACGGTCAATGCCGTTCCGCCGTTCGCCGTGAGGGTCTGATTTCCAGTGAACGTGTTGGCCGCGGCCAGTTGCGGCACTTTCGTTGTGTCGAGGTTGAGCGTCACGCTGCCGCCGGTTCCGCCGCCGGTCAAGTCCGTGCCCGCAGTCACTCCCGTGACGGTGCCCGTGCCCGCATTGCTGCACGCCCACGTGCTGCCGTTCCATTGAAGAATCTGATTCTTCGAGCAACTGGTCAGCATGCTGACCGTCACGTTGCCCTTCGTGCCACCACCGGTCAGACCCGGGCCTGCCGTCACGCCGCTAATCGGACCCGGAGGGCCTTGCGGTCCCGGCGGTCCGGTCAAAACGATCTCGAGTTCCGCAGGATGGCTCGTGGTCGTGGCTTCTTTGCTGTCCAGGGTGAAGGAGACTTTCCCGTCAGGAACGAGTGCCAGGCCGTCATTCGAGGTGCCGTTCAACCAGTCGACCACGGCAGGTGTCACGTCGACGAGGATGTACTGATCTTTGTCTGACGTGGTGATGGGGATCGCGCTGGCGATGGCGCTACCGAGCGTGGGCGTGTTGTTGGCGGTGATGCTCTCTTCGGTCCACGTGCTGGTGACGAGGTCGACGTTGAAAGAGCCGGCGGTGGGCACGGTGTCGACGAAGATCTTCAGAGTGCCCTTCGCGACCATGGAACCGGTGACCGAGGACGGAATGCTGGAGAGGTCGAAGCGGATCAAGGCGGTTGCGCCGGTGCTCTCCACAGCGAGCGATTTGGCGGTGCCAAAGTTCTTGGTGGGTGAACTGGTGAGCGTGTAGGCGTCGTCGCTCGGGGTGATCTGCGCGGAAGCGCGATGCAAGAAAAGCCCACTTAAGCCAAGAGCAAAGACGAAGAGTATCACGAGCTGTTTCATGGGAGTTCTCCTGTGACTAAGTTGACTGAAGTGTTTCCGCGAATCTGTTGGGCGGCTCAGCCGCTTATTTTCTGGGGTTGCGTGTCGGCACGGGGATCGTTACGCCCTCATTCGTCTTCATCATCTTTTCGCGGGTGGCCAGGATGTGCGCTTGCCGTTCCGTGACGTCTTCCAGGCGGACGTTCTCGTAACCAAGCCGGTGCGCGACGATGCGATAGTCGAATCCGATGGTGGAGTGGCCGCCGCGCAGCTCGCGGACCTCAAAACCAGCCTGGGTCTTGTTGGCAACATAGAGGCCGTCGCAGTCGCCGTTGGGTGTGATGTAGACGTGATAGTCGAGATGGGTGTTGACGGTTTGCGCGAAGGTCGCGTCCAGGGTGACGGTGGCGACGCCATTCATGAGCGTGCCGGTTCCGAAATCCTCGAACCAATTGCCGGTTGCCTCGATCCCGTAGAGCAGAACGGCACGGTTGTCGGGCAAGCTGACGGAAACAGCTTTGTTGCCGGTGCAGGATAGATCGCCCTGCACGTCAATCGTGCAACCGCCGATTTCTCCCGCCGCTTCGAACGCCAGCGCCCTGGGGTTCGTGTCAAAATTGAGGAGTAGAGCTGAGGGCTCCGATGAGTTGTTCTCGGTGACCAATCCAATTCCGGCATCCGCCGATCCCCAAACTCCAACCGGAATGCCGCCAACACCGGGCGGTTGGTTCGCCGCGTCTCCCACCACGCCAAACGGCTGGGTTCCGGTGTGAGTCTGGTAGGTGTTGCTAAAGGCTAAGCCATGGCCCATGACCCCGGTGCCGATGGTGCTCTGGCTTTGCCCGAGGATGCCATAGGAGGGCGAGCCGGCGTCAAAGTTCACGCCAACCACGGACGAGCTATTTGGTTCGCTCCCCTGCACATATACTTGGCCATCACTCTGCATTCCACCGCCATTGATGTAGTCGACATAGAGATAGTTTCCGACCACGAAATTGCCGTTCACGCCGGCGCAACTTTCGCCGCCGCTGCACTGGTAGATGGGTGAATTGCCAATCGTGTTCGCACCCGTGAAGACAGGAATGTAGCCCGTCGTTCCGCCCGGAGGAGGCGTCGTCACGACTAGATTGGCATTGGGGGCGATATGCGAGATGAATTCCGGGGAATGCGACGAGTTGGTCGCCGGCTTGGAGTTGGACGGCGCGGTCTGGGCATGGCTTCCGGCCGAACTGGCTACAAAGGCAACGAGCAGGCCCACTGCGAGCCGAAGCGTCAATCCAGTGCCGCACTTCATTTGTTTTTGGTGAGTCATCGTGATCCTCCAAAATCTCTCCGGCCTTGGGCTCGGGTGAACGCACTCTGATTGAGGTCCGAAAAAAGCGCAACGAAACTGGTAGTGAAGCTTTCCTTAACAGCGAAACAATTTTGATAGAGCAACTTAGCCAGCGCCCTTAACCAAGCGAAGAATGACCGTGAAACTTCGTGAACGCCAATAAGGCACCCCCTAAACGTGAATGAAGATGGGAAACCGCCAGCCGAGCGCGGTTTCCCGAGAGCTGCAACCTATCCTCCGAGAACCGATTACAGTGATCGGTGGATTATTTCTCCGAAGCTTGCGCCGGCGAGCCGGAGGCTGATTCGCTTTGTGATCATCGTTCCTGCGTAAGACATGGGGATTCTCCAGGTTTTTGTTCGTCTTGCGGTTTCAGTTGATTAGCAACTGTTCGGCTACAAGCCCGTGGCGCTCGCGACAGCGCAGCCAGTTCGATAGACATTTCCGGTCGCATCGGCGAATGACACCGATGCCGTGCTCGTCCACTGTCCGGATTGGTCGTCGAACGTGATATCTTGCGAGATGGTCTGCTGCCCGGCTTCAAACCCGGGGTTATGCTTTTTCTGATTTGGCTGGGTCGTGTACTTGATAAGAGCCACGCTGGTAGCGGAGTAGGTCGACTGGCCGGTGCTGCTCCACCATCCTTGTCCGCCGCCCCGTTGCCCTTTTCCAAACGCGGAGTTCATGGCGTCTTCGGCCATCGTGCCGTCCGCCGCGAAGGTCAGGAGGGATGTGAAGGGAGGTCCGAGCTGCTCGCCGGTCGAGCAGTCCACTTGCGTCACCTGAACCTGCCAGGTTCCTGCGAGTTGGGATTTTTTCCCCTGATTCGCGCCTGACTGCGCAAAAACCGGCATCGCCATAGCCGCTACTAGCAACAACCACATCCATACGTTCGATCGCATTGTTTTCGCTCCTTTTTGAATTCGGCCAGCCTTTTGTTGCCAGCCACGCGAGCCATCCTGTTCGAGGAGCGAAGAAAGCGCAACGAAACTACGAGTGAAGCCTTCCTTAACCGCGAAGCCGCATTGATCGCACGACTTAGAGCACGCGCTTAACCGCGCGGCCGGATGCTATACTTTCGAATCTTGACCAGCCCGCCCTTGGGGAAGGGCCATGCCCACCGAAAAAACCAGCGGCCGCTATCGTTTCTCCGTCTTTGAGGTTGACTCAGCCAGCGGCGAGTTGCTGCGCCAAGGCGTCCGGGTCAAACTTCAAGAGCAGCCGTTCCGCCTTCTGGTTTTGCTCCTGGAGCGCCCAGGCGAAGTCGTCACCCGCGAAGAACTGCGCGGCCAGTTGTGGCCCGAAGACACATTCGTAGAATTCGACAACAGCCTGAATGTCGCGGTTCGAAAGTTGCGCGATGCCCTGCGCGATGACGCCGACACTCCCCGCTTCGTCGAGACCATTCCCAAGCGCGGATTCCGCTTTCTGGCCCCGGTTAGTTTGTCGGCCTCGGATGCTTCGCCGGCTGCAACGGCCACCCCGGCTTCACCAGACGCCAACTCCGGGATGCGTCGGCCGGCCATCGTGGTGCTCCCGTTTTCGAATATGAGTTCCGATTCCGAGAGTGAGTTCTTCACCGACGGCATTACCGAAGAAATCATTAATGCCTTGACTCAGATCGAGAATCTCCGCGTCGTGGCCCGCACCTCCGCCTTTTCCTTCAAAGGTAAGCAGGTCGATCTGCGCACGGTCGGCGCCAGCTTGAACGTCACCACTGTTCTTGAAGGCAGTGTCCGCAAATCCGGGAACCGGGTTCGCATCGTCGCGCAGCTCATCGATGCGGTCGATGGATACCACATCTGGTCCGAGCGTTACGATCGCGAATTGCAGGATATTTTTGAGGTGCAGGACGAAATCGCAAGAACGATTGCCGAAAAGATGAAAGTAACGCTCGGCGTAGAGCGGCATGAGCCGCTGGTCAGAAGTGGAACAAAAAATTTGGAGGCCTATCAGCTCTATCTGAAAGGCCGTTTCCACTGGAACAAACGCTCCGCCGACGGATTACGCAAGGCAGTCGAGTACTTCCAGGAGGCCATCGCAAAAGATCCCAACTATGCAGTTGCCTTTGCCGGCCTGGCGGATGCCTATGACATGATGGCGTTTCGGATCGTGCTTGCGCCCGGCGTGGCGATGCCGAAAGCGAAAGCCGCCGCCGCCAGGGCTCTTGAACTCGACCCGCACCTCGCCGAGCCGCACGTTGCCCTCGCCTATGCTTCCTTCACGTACGACCGCGACTGGCCGGCAGCCGCGCGCCATTTTGAGCACGCCCTGACGGCAAATTCACCCTATGTCTTGGGGCACGCTTTTTACGCTCTTTATCTGAGTTCGTGTGGCCGATCGGAAGAGTCCATCTCCGTCGCCAAACGCGCCCTGGAACTCGATCCCGCTGCTCCGGCAGTCAGCCATGCTTTGGCCGTCCAGCTCTACCTGGCCCGCGACTACGACCTCGCGCTTGAGCAGTGCCACCAGACGATCGATATGGATCCGAATTACGAGGCCGCCTTCGCGGTTTTGGGACAGGTATACTCTGTCACCGGCCGGTACCGAGAGGCCCTCGTCGATTTGGAGAAGAATCTCATGCTGACCGAAGGTTCGCCTTGGGCTTCAGCCCTTCTTGGCTACGCGCACGCTCGAGCAGGAGAGCGAACGCTCGCACGCCAAATCATCGAAGAGCTGAAGACAAACTCGAAGCGCAGCTTCGTGGCCGGGTCTTGCTTCGCACTCGTTTACGCCGCACTGGAGGAACCCGATCAGGCCTTCGCGTGGCTTCAGAAAGCGTGCGAGGAACGCAACAGTCGTCTTGCCTACCTCAAGGTGGAAGCGTTGTGGGATCCTCTGCGTTTCGATCCCCGCTTCGATCAACTACTTCAGCGAGAAGGCTTCCCTCTGCAAGGCCAATAGTGGATCGACCGTGCGCCATTTGTTCGCCCACCGATCGCATCCGAAGGTCGTTTTCGACCCTCTCCAAAAAGAGTTCTTTAGAGCCACTTTGGCTGCGACCTCTCCGTGAGTCTGAACATCTAAGGCACAAGAATGAGGATCACTGTGGGGCTCGGGAATTTGTGTTCCGTTCGCAGCGTGCGAGTGAGTCTTGTGCAATAAGGCCAATTCAAGGAACCCAGACTTCGAATGCCAACCATGCAAAGTAACGCTGCTGTCCGCTTAATCGAGCGCGTGCATGAGGCTCGCCGGCGAAGTGACACACTCTTCGCCATCGTGCAGCCGGATGCGATACTTGACCGGCCAATTCCTGAGCGGCACCGTCTCATTTTCTATGTCGGCCATCTTGAAGCGTTCGACTGGAATTTGCTCCACGGAAGTCTGCCTGGACTGAAGAGCTTTCATCCCGAATTTGATCGGCTGTTTGCGTTTGGCATCGACCCCGTCAATGGCGGATTGCCCACCGACCAGCCATCGGATTGGCCTCGCTTTGAAAATGTTCGGGATTACGTGAGCAAAATTCGCCACGCATTGGACGACAAGTTAGAGAGCCATGCCTGGGATTCCCTCGGCGGTCGCGACGGCTTTTCCCATGAGACCCTGCTGAACGTGGCTATCGAGCACAGGTTGATGCATGTCGAGACCCTGGCTTATCTGCTGCACCAGCTGTCGATCGATCGGAAGATTCGACAGGAACGCGAGGCGGTTCACGCCACCCATCCCGTGACGCCGCGAATGGTAAAGATCCCGTCCGGCGTCGCGATGCTCGGCCTTCCTCGATCCCGCGGCACCTTCGGTTGGGACAACGAATATGAAGCGCACGAAGAGAATGTCCCCGCGTTTGAGATCGACCAATACAAAATAACCAACGGCCAATTCCTCGAGTTCGTCAACGCTGGCGGCTACGAAATGCGGCTGCTCTGGAATGATGAAGATTGGTGGTGGAAGACCGATCACGGGATTTCTCACCCAGTGTTCTGGAAGAGAGCGGGCGGCCAGTGGCTCTTCCGCGGGATGTTTGAAGAGCTTCGATTGCCGTTGGATTGGCCCGTCTACGTCAGCCATGCGGAAGCGGCAGCCTATGCGCGCTGGGTAGGTAAGGCGCTTCCGACGGAAGAAGAGTGGCACCGTGCGGCCTACGGGGACGAGATGGGGACGGAACGCACTTATCCCTGGGGGAGCGATCCGCCCACCTCGCGCTTTGGCAATTTCGATTTCAACCATTGGAACCCGGTTCCGGTAAATGCATTTCCGCAAGGCCAAAGTGCATTTGGCGCGTGGGATATGTTGGGCAACGGATGGGAGTGGACGTCCAGCCAATTTGCTCCGTTCCCGGGTTTTGAGCCATTGCCGTTCTATCGCGGATATTCAGCTGATTTCTTCGATGGTAAGCACTTTGTTATGAAGGGGGGCTCGGCGCGCACCGCGCAGTGCATGATGCGGCCCTCATTTCGCAATTGGTTTCAGCCGCATTATCAGTATGTATATGCGGGCTTCCGCTGCGTGAGTGGGTAAATCCTAGCCGGTCAAGAGAGTCGAATGATCGTACCTGCGGTAACTCCGAACGCTACTTATGACTTCGCCGATGACGTGCGGGCCGGCCTTAGCCGGCGCGGACAGAAGGAACTTCCCTCGAAATATCTATACGACGACGTCGGCTCCGCTCTTTTTGAAGTCATAAGCTACTTGCCCGAGTATGGTCTTACACGAGCTGATGAGCGACTGTTGCGCCAGCACGCGGATGCAATTGTAGAGATCCTTGCCGGACCTGTGGCTGTAACCGAGCTTGGAAGCGGAAGTGGAAAGAAGACGCGCTGGTTGCTCGAGGCACTCTGCCGTCGCCAGCGCACGTCATACTATCCGGTCGAAATATCGCGTTCTGCGCTTCATATGTGTGAGAGAGAACTCGGGGACATTGACGCGATCAGCATTGTTGGGTTTGAGCGCGAATATCTGGATGGATTAGCCGAGGTAACGACCTATCGAAAAGACGGTCAGCGACTGTTGGTTCTATTTCTGGGTAGTACGATCGGTAACTTCGATCGGCCGGCAGCGGTGAAGTTCCTGGCTGAGGTGCGTCGAATTCTGGAGCCGGGCGATTTTCTTCTTTTGGGCACCGATCTGGAAAAGCCCGCGTCGCAACTGCTTGCCGCGTATGACGACGAACTGGGCGTTACCGCAGCGTTTAACTTGAACTTACTTGCCAGAATCAACCGCGATCTCGGAGCCAATTTCAACTTGGCTCAGTTCGCTCACCTGGCGAAGATCAACAGCAAGGCGCGGCGCGTGGAAATGCATTTGCAGTCCAAGAAACTGCAAAGAGTAAAAATCCCCGCCGCTCACGTGACCATCGAATTCCTCGAGGGCGAAACTATTTGGACGGAGAGCAGCCACAAATTCTCAGCGATGGAGATGTTCCAAATCGCCCGCCAAGCTGGTTTCCGGTTGAAGGCTCAGTGGATTGACGCGGAGTGGCCTTTTGCGGAGAACCTTTTTGTTGCAGCGTGAGAAGAGCCGTTTTTGAACTCCGATCTTCGAGGCCTAATCTCCGGCGATAGGTGCGGGATCTGCAATCGCCGCACGAAACCGCGGGGTTGCTCGTTCGTCTACTCTCTTCTCAAGCCACTTGCGCACTTCCGGCAGTGCTTGCCGCATGGCAACTTCGCCGACGTGGAGTAACTCGCCGGCACGCTTGAAATCGTCATATTCGAATCCCGCAACGTCCGGTTCGATCACGAGATCGGCGCCCTGCCGCCAGCGATCGCTCATTCGATCCTGCGCAATCGCGAATGATTGACCGATGACGTCGAATAGGTGGCGAGGCGCGCTTTGACTGCACCATTGCCCTTTCAAATGGACCGCCAGTACTTTTTGCGCGCCCATCTCGCGCACGGGAATCGTCGGTACCGGGTACGAGAGCATGCCATCGACGAACCAGCGTCCATCCACATCGACGGGCAGGAACATTCCCGGATAAGCGCAACTGGCGCGCACCGGGCCGATCAAAGATCCTGTCTGAAATAACTCTCCCTCGCCGGTGCTGAACTCGGTAGCGGTCACGCCGAGAGGAATGCGCAGTTCTTCAAATGTCTTGACCTTCAGCATGCGCGTCAAAAACGCGATCATGCGGTCATTCGAGGCGAAGCCAAAGCGCGATAGAGTCCAGCGCGCGAAGGTGGTGAAGCGGACCTTGTAAGCAACTTCAATCAATTCATCAATCGAGAGTCCGCTGCAATAAGCTGCGCCAATCAGTGCGCCTACACTCGTTCCGGCGATGCATTGAATCTGCGATGCCCTCTTCCTCGAGGACCTTCAGAACTCCGATATGCGCAATGCCGCGCGCGAATCCGCCGCCGAGTGCAACACCAATGGAGGGCGCCCCAATTTCCGCACCCGCAGGCTTGCGCGAAAGCTCACGACCAAAAGCTTGAACGGACCGGATTACCCTGCCCAGAGTTTTCACCGGAACCCCACGTTCCCGGTTTGCCGAAGCAGCAAACCCACATCTGCTATATAGGATGCCACAACAACAATTTGCGTATAGTCCACGGTAGTGCCATTTGCTGGTTACCGGCGTAGTTACCTATGAGCGACTACTGTCGATGGCGCGAGAATCTAAGTATTTAACTTATAAAGGCTTATGGGACTATTGCAAATTCCGTGCCCAGCGCGTGCTTTGAGCGGTCCCAGATTCGTTCTTTGATCTAACGTCCTTTTGGCCATCGCCACGAAGGTAGAATCCAGAAGAGCCATGTCCGGACGATCAGGATGACCCGCAGCGAAATGTACGACCGCATCCACTCTCATCCCAAAGCGTGGGACATGATTGTGGTCGGCGGCGGCGCCACCGGAGTTGGTGTGACGATCGATGCCGCGTCCCGGGGCTACGATGTGCTGCTCCTCGAACAAAGCGATTTTGGTAAAGGTACTTCGAGCCGCAGCACGAAGCTCGCACATGGCGGAATTCGGTACCTTGGGCAAGGCAATATTGGGCTCGTGCTTGAGGCCCTGAAGGAGCGCGGCCTGCTGCTCGAAAATGCGCCTCACATTGTGCATGACTTGGCCTTTGTGGTGCCCAACTACGACTGGTGGGAGGCGCCCTTCTACGGCCTCGGCCTGAAGCTCTATCAACTGCTTGCTGGAAAGTACGGTTTGGGGGCGTCGCGCATCCTGTCGCGCGAAGAGACGCTGCAACACTTGCCCACGCTGAAGACAGAAGGCTTGCGCGGCGGCGCCGTCTACTACGATGGTCAATTCGACGATGCGCGTCTCCTTATTCACATGGTGGCGACTGCTTATGAGCAAGGCGCGACGCTGCTCAACTATGTGGAAGTAACTGACGTGACCAGGAATGCGCAGGGTTCGATCAATGGTGTCGCGGCGCGCGACCTGGAAACTGGCGACGAATTGCACGCGGCCGCCAGGATTGTGATCAACGCCACCGGAGCTTTCAGCGATCGATTGCGTTCGATCGCGGAGCCGGGCGCTGCGCCGATGATTGCTCCGAGCCAGGGAATACATTTGGTATTTGACGGAGCGTTTCTCGCGGGCGACAGTGCGATCATGGTTCCCCACACGCGAGATGGCCGCGTGCTCTTTGCGATCCCCTGGCACGGCCACACCCTGGTCGGAACAACGGACACGGCGATTCAGACAGCGCCGCTCGAACCGGTTCCATTGGAGGAAGAGATCGATTTCATCCTGTCGACCGCCGGCGAGTACCTGGCAAAAGCTCCTACACGAATGGATGTGCTAAGCGTCTTTGCTGGCGTTCGACCTTTGGTGCGCGCTGCGAATACGGCCGGCACCGCCGAACTTTCCCGTGATCATGTGATCCAGGTCGGGAGTTCCGGGCTGCTCAGCATCATGGGTGGAAAATGGACAACCTACCGGCGCATGGCTGAGGATTGCGTCAATCAGGCGGCGGCCCTGGCACACCTGCCGGAGCGAGTCTGCGCAACCGAGCATCTGCACATTCACGGCTTTCAAAACGACGCGAAACAGGATGGCTCGCTTTCGATATACGGTTCGGATAGGTCAGAAATCGACAAACTTATTGCAAGCAATCCAGGGCTGCGAGAACAGTTGCATCCTGCGCTCCCTTATGTCAAAGCGGAGGTAGTATTTGCAGCCCGATATGAGATGGCGCGCACGGTGGAAGACGTCCTGGCGCGTCGCACGCGCGCGCTCTTCCTGAATGCAAGAGCCGCCTTGGACATGGCGCCAGTTGTGGCTGATTTGATCGCGCGGGAACTCGGCTGGAGCGAGACCGGCAAGGCAGATGAGCTGAAGGCGTTTCGAGACGTCGCTGCGAACTACCTGCTCCACAATTGATTTTCGTTCCGTACAACTAGTTATCTTCGTAATTACCGACTCCACCTGATTAGCAGCCCAACCTTCCGATGCTATGCTCCCGACTGAATCGTTTCATTCTTGAGAGAAGATTCTCGATGCTTTGGACAATTTTTGTGATCTTGCTGGTTCTGTGGTTGTTAGGATTGGTGACTTCTTATACTCTGGGTGGATTCATTCACATCCTGCTGGTTCTGGCAGTGATTACTCTCCTCTTCAACCTCCTATCCGGCCGCCGAAGCGCCCTATAAGAGCAGGAACCTTAACTATGCGTGGATTCCCCTCGCCCAAACGGAAGCTAAGAGCAGTAACTTCAACATTGTCGCTAAGAGAGCATCGACGTCTCAGTCGGACTCGACTGAGACGTCTGTACCTGAATGATATTGTTCTGGATGGCATAAACGACGAGATCGCGAATCGAGTGGAAGCCCAGTTTGCGCATGATGTTGCTGCGGTGCGTCTCCACCGTCTTGGTACTCAGGTTGAGCACGCAAGCGACTTCCTTGGAACTTTTTCCTTCCGCCAGCAGTTGAATAACTTCATGTTCGCGAGGAGTTAGCCTGGGAACGATCGGAACCTCGCCTTTCGATCCGTTGCGCCCTTTGTCCAGGAAACCGGCGAGCACCATCTCATTAACTCTGGGCGTAAAGAACATTCGGTTTTGCTGTAACGCCTCCACGGCTGCGACCAGGTCGCGGGCGGCATCCGATTTGAGGACGAAACCTCTTGCCCCCGCGTCCAAGGCTTCTTTTATCACCTGGTCCGCGTCTGTGATGGTCAGGACGATGATTCTGAAGCCGGAATCGTGTTGCAATAACTGACGGGTTGCCGCCAAGCCATTAAGGTTCGGCATGCCAATATCGAGAATGACAACGTCGGGCTTCAGCGCCTTCGCTTTTTCGACGGCCTCGCGCCCATCCGCCGCTTCCCCGCAGATTTCCCAGCCTTCGTGCGCTTGCAGAAGAGTGCACAATCCGCGACGCACAACTTCATGATCGTCCGCAACTAGAATCCGCAGTTTCATGGCCCCTCCAGGAGACTCGAATCTGGTTTCACACTATTGATTGCCGACTGAATGATTATGGCTCACTAAATCCCAATAATGTCAGCTGGAATGTTTCGCGGTATCGATCAACGGTTCGGTCTCCCGCCCAAACGGCCTGTGTTCGCTGGCAGCCTCCACTGCCTTCACCAGGTCACGACCGATGTTCGACTTAATCACGTAACGCCGCGCTCCAGCGTCCTCAGCCTCCCGCATCATCTGCGGGGAATCGTGTTGCGTGACAATCAGCACCTCGCTCTGCGGAGTATTCCTCCGAATCAAGCGGCACGCTTCGAGCCCACTCATTCCTGGCATACTGAGATCGAGTACAACCATGTCGGGAGTTAGCTGGCCGGACTTATGCACCGCCTCCACCCCATCGGCCGCTTCATCGATCGCTTCCCACCCAGGATTCGCGCCGAGCAAACTCTTCATACCTCGTCTTACAACCGGATGGTCATCCACTACCAAAATACGAACTGCCATAAACCTTCCCAGGTTTCCCGCTGTGGACGTATCATCCGCATAAGACTGCCAATCTTGGCCAGCGTGGATGGCGTCCTCAACCCTGCTCTGCTCTAGACGTGGAACGTTTAAGACTTCATGGCCCGGAAAAAACTGACAAGGCTCAAACGAACACGCCGTCATGAGTGTAGTACGGTACCAAAGACTTGTTGTTTCCCGAATACGGCGAAAGCTGTAGACGACTTGGGTGGAAATTTCTACACGGGCATTTGAATCTACGGGGCCCATCGGGCCGACTCTTCGGAAGGGGATGGCGTTGCCGAATGAAAGGTTGTGGACTTCCCGGAAGTGGCACCCCAATATCGAGAAAGAATTACACGCGAGATCGCCATCGTTTTCCCTTTAGCATCATGCAGTTAGCGTCTGGCACAAAAGTTGCCTTTGATTTGGATGGAAACGGAGGAGGCTGACGATGGCTGAGACAAATAGCACCGACTGGCGCGAACTTTGCGCCGCCGCGGTTCAGGAAGCGGATGCTGCGAAGCTGACTTGCCTGGTCAATCAAATCATCGAAGCATTCGATCAATCGGTTCATCCGCGTGGTCCCGACGAATCCACGTTCGCAGAACCCGCCGACTAAGGAGCTGCTGATCTTCCATCCTTATCTCTCCCGCCGGCAGGTCGCACGCGCCATCCGCGATCTTCTGTACAAAAATGTACGTATAAGGAATAGCGCACCGTCTTACTCGGACTGTATGGAAGCCATGCCTCAATCCCCTACATACTTTACCGGATAGACCTTCGCGATCCGTTGTTCTATTCTCCGTCGCATTAGCGAACAAGAAATTCTCGGAGATCAAAAACAAGTTTATTTCATAAGGAGATCTAAGTGCCTACCGACTCTTCACTGATCGCCGTTTCGGAGGCGGAACTTATCCGGCGTGCTCAGCATGGCGATGGCGGAGCCTTCGGATTTCTGTTTGAAAAGCACAAGGCGCGGGTTTATGCGCTGTGCCTGCGTATGACGAGGAATACCGCTGAGGCCGAAGATCTTACGCAAGAGGCGTTCTTGCACGTCTTCCGGAAGCTGGCTGCGTTTCGCGCGGAGTCAGCCTTGTCGACCTGGTTGTATCGCGTCACGGTCAACACCGTGCTTATGCATTTTTTCGCAAGAAATCCTTGTGTGTCGTCTCGGTCGAAAAGACGAACAACCAAGGCCATTCGTCGCCCCGGGAGTTTCCCATGATCGATTTTTCGCCTAAGCGGCTGCGTCGATCGCGCGGCTCTGAATAGGGCGCTGTCCGACCTTCCAAATGGATATCGCAGGATTTTCTTGCTGCACGAAGTCGCCGGATACGAACGCCGCGAGATCGCAGGATTTCTGGGCTGCTCGGTGGGAAATTCGAAGTCTCAGTTGCATAAGGCGCGGCAAAGGCCCCGCGAACTGTTGGTGCACGCCGGGCCGCTACCAGCGGCCCGCCACGCGCGGACCAGAATCGAACTCAAGGCGGAACCCGCTCGGTCATGGAAACCGCCCCGTGTGACAGAGTTGCCTCGACTGCCGGGGCGACTGCCGAACCAACCGAGCGCCGGCCGGCAAGGATGGGCTCACGCGGCCTAAGGGATGTTCTTCCGGAGTCTAGGGGATCGGCCCGATGGCAGGTTGCAGGCCTAGGCGACTAGATTTGTGAACGTCACGAAGGTTGGCGTGCTCCGCCAGAATTGCGGGGCTCAGAAAGAGGTTAACGTGAAATCAAAAAACTGGACAAGACAAATGGCTTTTATGGCCATCGGCGGTGTGATTCTGCTGCTAGCCAGCGCGAGTTGGGCGGCCAACGACAAAGACAAATCCGATATCGCTAAGCGCATCGACACCTCAGCGAGCGTTCTCACAGAAATTATGGGAACGCCAGACAAAGCGATTCCAGATAAGATTATGAGCGATGCCAAATGCCTCGCGATTATTCCATCGGTTGTGAAGATCGCCATTGGCTTTGGCGGAGAACACGGCAGGGGTGTCGCCGTCTGTCGTACTCGCACCGGATGGAGCGCACCCGCTCCGATCACTATCACCGGCGGAAGCTGGGGCTTACAACTTGGGGGCCAGGCTATTGATGTCGTGATGGTGATGATGGACAAGAGGGGCATGGATGACCTTCTGTCGAGTAAATTCAAAATAGGAGCCAATGCCTCTGCCGCTGCCGGCCCCGTAGGACGCGATGCCGCTGCTGGGACGAACTGGAAAATGCAAGCCGAGATACTGACCTACTCACGCGCTCGCGGCATTTTTGCAGGTGTAGATTTGAGCGGCGCGGCAGGTCAGCCAGGATAAGGACTCGACGCGGCTGCTTTATGGGAAGATGATTCCTTTTTGACGCATCTTATCTGGGAAAGTGGCGCCCCCTCAGGGCAGCCATGAGCTGTTGACCGCACTCCACAAGTATTCGGAGCAGGCAAATCATCAGGGCATGTAGTTCGTCGGAGAACGACGAGGATTTACTACAAGAAAGCAGAAATGGCTACGCTTCAGCATGCGTAGCCGTTTTTTGTTTCTGGCAGGGTGCGGCTTGCTTGGTAGGTCGCTCTCGATGGAACTTCGAAGATAACGCTTTCGGCTGATGAAGGTCCTTCCCGCTTATGAAGTACCCAATGAAACCCGCAATCGTACAGACTCTGCTGGATGTGAAGGGAACGGGTTCGTCGGTACTCTGGTCAAGAGTCAACGGTGGTGCGAATTGCTTCCGGATGATTTCGCTGGGGGCCGGACGCGAGCCATCTTGAGACCCTGGATTGGACTTAGCACCGGCAACGCGTCGCCAGGTGACTTCTACATCAACGGAGCTAGTCTATGTCAACTATTCTGCTCATCGTCCTCGTGTTGCTGCTGGTCGGCGCGCTGCCGACCTGGCCCTATAGCACCGGCTGGGGTTATTACCCAAGCGGCGGTCTCGGCCTGGTTCTCGTTATCGTGCTCGTCCTGGTTTTGATAGGCCGGGTATGAGGGGAGCAGTTCAACCGGGCGTGCGGATACACCTTGCCACGCTGGAGTTGTCTTAAGTTCCAGCAGCGGAGGGATCGGGCCCAGGTTTTTGTCGTTTCTCTGGCTTGGACTCGACCGAAGCCGAACGACGTCAGGCGAGTCACCGCTCCTTCCTGACTGGGAACTGAAAATACTTAACATTCCAGTATTCACTGCGCCGTGTTTTCGCCCATCTCTCTAAGCTGCGGCTCCAAGCAGCGGCGCAGCCACTCGTGTTAATAGTGAATTATGACGTCTGACGGGAACTCCGCTTCCGGTCATGCCAGCCCTCGCGCCGCACTGGCAAAAGATCGGTTTGGTCGCAATCGTCCTGCTTGCGGTCATCGCGGTCGGACTCTATTTTCTGAAGGCCCATGCCGAGCCGATTCTGCGCGCGCGCGTGATTGAAACTCTAACCGCCCGCTTCCAGAGCAAAGTGGAACTGGCGGCTTTCCACGTGTGGGTAGAGGATGGGCTCGCGGTCTCAGGCTCGGGGTTGAAGATCTATGGCAAGACCGATCCGAACATTCACGAGGCCGGCGTGCAACCGCTGATTGGGATAGAAGAATTTCGTTTTCAGACGGGATTGCTCAGCCTGCTGCGCTTACCCATGCATGTGCATAGTGTGCGGCTTAAGGGATTGGCGTTGAACATTCCTCCCGCTGGCGTGCGGCACGAGATGCAAAACATGGGGTCCCAGCGGCGGAAAAATCAAAATTGTGGTCGATGAATTTGTGAGCAAAGATGCGCAACTCGTGATCAACACGAATCGCGAGGACAAGCTTCCGCTCGAATTCAGCATCGAAAATCTGAAGATGCAGGATGTAGGACCCGGGCAGCCGATGCACTTCGATGCCACGTTGTTGAACCCGAAGCCGGTCGGAGACATTTCGTCGAGTGGGTTTTTCGGGCCGTTGCAGATGGATCGGCCGCGCGACACTCCGGTTAAGGGCACTTATTCGTTCAGCAATGCCGATCTTGGGACCATCAAGGGCATCGGCGGGATTCTGTCGTCGACAGGGCAATACACTGGAAGCCTGGTCAGCATCGTGGTCGATGGTAAAACGGACACGCCGGATTTTCGTCTCACCGTGAGCGGGCACCCCGTTCCGTTGACAACCGAATTCCATGCGATTGTGGACGGGACTAGCGGAAACACCTACTTGCAGCCAGTAAAAGCCAAGGTGCTGAACTCGTCTTTCGTGGCGAAGGGCTCGGTCGTGCGCTTGAAGGGCCGAGGTCACGAGATTACGCTCGACGTGGACATCGGTCATGCTCGAATCGAAGATCTGCTCCAGCTGTGCGTTCGAACCGAGCCTCCAATTATGACGGGCGCGGTGCAGTCGAAGGCGAAACTCGATATTCCACCTGGCACCGAAGATGTGAGCCAGCGGATGCGGCTCTCGGGCGACTTCCAGGTTGCCGGCGCGCACTTTACCAACGAGAAGGTTCAGGAGAGAATTGATGACCTGAGCCTGCGCAGCCAAGGCGAACCGAAGTTGGCGGAAGTTCCCAATTCACCCAGCGTGCAGTCGAAAATCAGTGGGACATTTGATTTGAAACAGGGACGGATGTCGTTTTCCACACTTCATTTTGAAGTTCCGGGAACCAGAGTCGATATGACCGGGGAGTATACCCTGGACGGAAACACCTTCGACTTTTATGGCAAGATCCGGCTGGACGCCAAGCTCTCCCACATGGTGACGGGATGGAAATCCGTTTTGCTGAAACCGGTAGATCCTTTTTTCACAAAAGATGGTGCCGGGACCGAGGTTCCGATCAAGATCACCGGCACCAAATCGGAGCCGCACATAGGACTAGATTTCGGCCATAAGGGCGAGAACAAGTAAAGCCGAGGGCAACAATCTCCCCAAGCGCGCGGATCAACGCCCCGCTTCGAAGCGATAGCCGATTCCGCGCAGTGTTTTCAGATAGCGCGGATGGCGCGGATCGCGTTCGATTTTCTCCCGTAGCCTTCGTACGAATACGTCGATCGACCGAGGCGTTACGAACGAGCCCTCTTTCCACACGGCGTCAAGAAGCTGATCGCGGGTGAAGACGCGGCCTCGATGGCGGACGAGATACTCGAGCAGCCGGAACTCGCGAACCGTGGTCTGCACCGGTTTGCCTTGCACGCTCACCGTCATCGAAGCGATATCAATTTCGAGTTCACCCAGCTGAATCAGCTCGCGGATGGGAGCTTCCTTCTCGGTCCGAAGAATATTGCGTATTCGCGCAATGAGTTCGCGAGGGCTGAAAGGCTTGGTGATATAGCCGTCGCCGCCGGCATCGAAGGCCTGGAGGCGGTCCATCTCCTGGGTACGCGCAGAAATGAAGATGATCGGCGTTTTTCCGAGTTGTTCGTGCTGCCGGATCTGGCGGCAAAGATCGAAGCCATTCATTTCCGGCAGCATGATATCGAGCAGAAAAAGTGATGGCTGCGCCAACGCGGCGGAAGGGACAACCGGCGTGCCGGAGAAAAATGTGGACACGTCGAATCCGGCCGTGCGCAAGTTATGTTCGATGAGCCGAGATACGTCAATATCGTCTTCGACCACGAAGATCAGATCCGGGTGACGCGGGTTGTCTGCCGTCTCCAAGGAATACATTGCCGAAGAGGAAAAGTAGCTATTTTGAGAAATGGGTTGAAAACCGTCAGTGCGACACTAAAGGGGGCTTGTTGCGGGAATGTTGCGCTAGTGTTAAAGGAGGGTTAATTTGAGCAGCAGCGTCTCTTAAACCGCGCTTCACAAGGGCATTTTGGTCAGCCTGTAGGCCTAAGCCGGCAGCAGCCGTCCCTTCTCCAGGTGCCTCGTTACATGCGCGTATTCCGCGGCGTGCGGGTCGTGCGTGACCATGATGATGGTCTTGCGGAAGCCTTCGTTTAACTTTTTCAAAATCTCCAGGATTTCCGTGGCGGAGCTACTGTCGAGGTCGCCGGTCGGCTCGTCAGCGAGGATGAGTGTTGGGTCGCTGACGATGGCGCGGGCGATGGCTACACGTTGTTCCTGACCCCCACTGAGCTGTTTGGGGAGATGGTTGACACGGTCTTCGAGGCCGACCAGCTTAAGCGCGGTCAGGACGTGGTCGCGGCGCTGTTGCGGAGTCATCTTCGTGAGCAGCAGCGGCAGTTCGACATTTTCAAACGCGGTTAACACGGGAATCAGGTTAAAAGTTTGAAAGACGTAGCCGACGTGCGTGTTGCGCCAATGAGCGGACTGGCTGTCGTTGAGCTTGAAAATGTTGTCGCCCATCACGAGCAGGTCGCCGGCGGTCGGACGGTCGATGGCGGCGATCATGTTGAGCAGAGTTGTCTTGCCGGAGCCGGATGGTCCCATGAGCGCGAGAAATTCTCCGGCGGCGATGTCGAGGGAGACATTGTCGAGCGCGGTCACCTGAAACGCGTCGCGCTTGAAAATTTTGCTGACGCCGCGCGCCTGCACGACCTTGCTGGCGACGGCGGGCTGCACGGGAATGGACGCTACGCTCATGATTGCCCCTTGATGCGAATTTTTTGCCCGTCTTCCAAGTTTGCGGGCGCAGTCGTAATTACATTTTCTCCACCAACCAGCGAATCGACCAGATAACCGCCCGAACGCTCTCCTTTGACGTGAACGTCGCGGCGGAGGGCCTTGCCGTTGAATGCGATCAGAACATACTTGGCGCCATCTTTGTCGCGAACTGCGGCGGTCGGAACGAAGACGTAGGACGGCTTGGCCGCACCCTTATCGTCTTTATTGGCAGGCGCTTTGAACTGCACCGTCGCGTTCATTTCCGGGCGCAGGTAGGAATCGGGGTGAAGGATCTGCACCTTGACCTGCACGGTCGCTTTCTGGCGATTCGCTTCCGGCGACATTTCGGCGATCTCGCCCTTGTAGGAGCGGTCTTTAAACGCGTCCAGGGTAACGATGCCTTCCTGGTGAGGCGAGAGCTTGGCGAAATCGTCCTGCGCGATGTCGAGTTCGACTTGAATGTCATTGAGGTCGGCGAGGGCGACGACGGATCCGCGCGGACCACCTTCGGCCCCGCTCGCGAATTGGGCGGTGACGAGCTCTCCTTTTTCGGCGGTGCGTTCGAGGATCGTGCCGGACACGGGAGCGCGAATCACCGTGGCGTCGAGTTGAGATTTGGCATAATCCATCTGGCCTTTGGCGGTATCGACATCGGCGCGGGCCCGATCGATTTCTTCGGATCGGGGACCGAGCTTGGAGAGGCTGTAGGCCTCCTGGAGCGAATCGGCGCGGTGGCGATCCGCATCGTACTTGGCTTGCGCGTCGTCGAGGTTTTGTTTCGAGACTACGCCCTGTGCGAACAGGTCATGCGTGCGGTTGAGCGTAACTTTGTCATTCGCAGCAGTAGCGCGGGCTTCGGCGAGATTCTGATCGGCCTGCTGAATTTCTTCGGGGCGTGAGCCGTGCTCGGCCTCAGCCAGGCGGGCTTTGGCGCTTTCCCATGCGCCGCGAGCCTGCTCGTACAGGGCCTTGAATTCCTCGTCTTCGAGGCGGACCAGAACCTGGCCTTCTTTGACCTTGTCTCCTTTTTCGACGCCGATCCAGGCGACGCGGCCGGTGACCTTAGAGTTCACGCTGATTTTGTGGTGGGCGACCACATAACCGCTGGCGGACAACACAGTTGCGCCGGCAGCATTGCCGCTTTCGGCGGTGGCGCGGACGACTTCTACTTCCGGAGTGGTGGAAGCGAGGACGCGATAGGTGACAGTGACGATGCCGAGCAGAACGACGAGCGCGATGCCGCCAACGATTATGCGGCGCGACCACGCGGGCGGCTCTCCCCCTCCGCCTCCACGCAGCGTGTGGTCGATGCGAAGGCTTTGAAGGTCGTCGTGTTTTGTATCTAATGGCACTGAGTTATCCGATGCTGCGGGAACGGTCGCGATACAAATTCTAGGCTATACGCCTTGCCTCAAGTCACGCGCAAAACGACTTATGCGCGCAACGATGTCAAAATATCCTGCCTCGCTGCTTGCCACGCAGGGGCGAAACCTCCCGCCAGCCCCATCACCATGGCGAATACCACTGCTGTGATTGCAACTTTCCATGTCAGTTGCAGACTGAACACTGTTTCGCTGAAGGTCAACGAGTTTCCAATTCCTGTCGTCATGCCGTTAAAGGGCAGAATCAGGATAATGCCCACCACCGCGCCCAGCAGTGAAAGCAGCAGGGCCTCAATCACAAACGATGTCAGGATGCTGGGGCGCGAGAAGCCGATGATGCGCAGCGTGGCAATTTCGCGCGAACGATAAGCGACGGCCGCGTACATCGTATTCATGGCCGCGAAGCTCGAGCCGATGGCCATGATGATAGCAACGACGAATCCGATAAATTTTATAGCGCCGCCGGAACTGGTCTGCTTTTCGTAATATTCCGTTTCCAGCGCGCCCTCGAGCTTGAGGCGCTGGTCGTCGGAGACGCGGTGCACGAGCGCGTCGGCGGCGATGGGATCGGTGGCGCGGAGATATACGGAAGCATAGCCACCCTGGCGATCGAAGTCCGCGGCAATCTGATTTACGTCGCCCCAGATTTCGGAATCGTAGGCGGTGCCCCCGTCGTCAAAGATGCCGACTACCTTCCACTTGCCTTTGGCGAAGTCCATGGTGTCGCCGACATTGGCGCCGGCGAACCGCTCATGGATCGATTTGCCGACCACGACTTCGCGCTGGCCGGTGGTGAACCAGCGGCCTTCTATCAACTTCAGTTCCGGCTGGCCGTGGCTGTTTTTCTCTTCTTGACGCAGTTCAACTCCGGCCGGCATCAGGCCGCGCACGGAGACGTTCACATCGCCCGTGCCATCTTTGCGCGGAAGAACCACGACCACGACCCACTCACCGGAGGCGAGAGGTTGACCCTGAGAATCGGTCGCGATCCCGGGCAGGGTCTTGAGCGTGGGGAAAAGATTCGCGTCGAAGCCTCCGGAAAGCTCGGCGGTCGAACCCTTGCGCATGACCAGAACGTTGAGCGCGTCGCCGCTCGTCATGAAGGCTTTGTTGAGTCCGGCAAGCAGGGCCATCAGAAAAACAGCCGTGGTCACGGTGAGCGCGATGCCGAGCGCGGTCATGATGGTGAGGCCCTTGCGCAGTTTAAGATTGCGAATGTTGTAACTGATGGGGATGGCCATGAAGTTATTTCGCCAGTTTTTTCGGTTAACTAATATCCCGCCCAGTTAACCAATGTAACGCAGGCCCTCCACGATATCGAGTTTGGCCGCGTGGTATGCGGGGAAAACTGCGCTCAGTAGTCCGACCATGCCGGAAACACCAATAGCGGCCAGCAGGGTCGAAGGTGCTACTTTCATCCCGGCAAAAAAAATGCCGAGGCCAGGAGCGTTCTTGATGCCTGAAACCAGAAGAAGAGCAAAAAGACAGCCGAGAGCGCCGCCGCTTAAAGCTACCAGAACGGCCTCGCCTAAATAGAGACGCAAAATGGACTGCCTCGTGAAGCCAAGGGTTCGTAGGACTGCGACCTCCCGGGTGCGTTCCCGGATGGACATTGCCATGGTCGTGGCAGAAACCAGTAGGGTCGCGAATACGACCGCAAAGCAAATGCTCAGAATGAAAGCTTTCACATTGCCGATGCTGTTGATAAAGCCGAGCTGAAATGCCTTTTCAGATTCGGTTTTTGTCGGCTCGGGCGAGTTGCGGAACATCTCGTCGACGGCGGCCGCGACGCGCGACACGTCCTCGGGAGAATCAGCCAGAATTGCAAAAGTGCCAGCGCGGTCCTTGGCGAAGCTCACCGCCTCTTCGACATATTTCTGGTTGAAATACACCGAATCGGTGGGCTGCGGCGGGGTGTAGATGCCGCGGATGGTGAGTTCAAGATCTACGGGATAAATGGTTCCCTTGAGAACGATCCGATCGCCCAGCTTCCAACCGAATTTATTCGCGAGCGTGGAATCGACGACGACGCCGGCGCGGTCGCGTTGCCAGGCGGCGAGTTGATCGGCGGGAATCCGGAAATCGGTGAAGATCTTGAAAATTTCGTCGGGATCGGTTCCAAACTGGGCGAAAAAGTGGTCGGGCTTATTGTCAAGATATAAACCACCGAACCAGTTATTCGGAGCGACCGCCAAAACGCCGGGAACGGCGCGGATTTTTTCGCGATAAAACGCCGGCATCGATTGGGTCAGGGAAACCCGATGGCGGGTAACCAGGCGCTGCGCCGACTCGACGCTGCCTTTGTCGATGTAAAACGAGTGCCAGACAGTCATCATCATGGTCAGAAGCAACAGCGAAAATGTGATACTCAACACCGTCAGGATGCTTCGTCGCCGGTTGCGGAAAGCGCTCTTGGTAACAAAACGGGTTATGGTCATGCGACTCCTGCAAACTGCCGGTGGATTGAGAAAATTTTCCGAGCGGAAATGCCCCCTCAATTGCATTAGCCTTGAGGATAAAACAGGCAGGTCGTAGGGACAACTGGCTGCGAACGTCAATTGTCATCTAGCCGTTCCTCACCAAATGCGTCGCTACTAGTGCGACAAAACCGATCATGCTCCAGAAATGCCACCGCCGCAGTTGTGGAGCGCCGATCCCTCCATTTGTCCTGCTCTTGAGCGCCAGGCCCAACCCGATCTGCAGGAATAGCAGGCACAGTGCGAGAGTGGCCGCCCAGATTCCGGTTACGTCACTTCGCCCCATCGCAGGCCCTACAAGCGATGTATGGATGATCACTAACGCTGCTAGCATGTAGCCGAGCCAGTAATGCGGCCACATTCGTGCGCGCAGGTTGGGCACTCGAACGTCGGCACTCGTTTGTTCCGCAATGCCTTGCTGCCGGCTTCGCAGTAGGGTTGGCAGCGCGATCTCGATGCCGGTTGCCAGCACTGCCACCCAACCCGTCAAGCTGCCCAGAATGAATCGGATCACGGGCCAACCTTCACATATCCGGTCAAAACGACGATTTGTTCGGCGCGCAGAACTCGATCGCCCGCCATCTTTACCGTGACATGGACTACCGCGCCGGGATGCACATCAGACGGTTTGCCCATTACAACCGGAGTGGCGGGTTCGTAAGCGATCTTCAGTCGGTTCCCGGTACGCCGGTAATCCGTTTCGGTTCGCTTTTCGAGAACGGCGCCTTCGATGTTTGCGGCCGGCGCCACGCTTGTCACTTCCAGGACAACCTTTGCCTCATCGCCTGGTTTGAGCTGGCTGGCGGAAGCCGCGCTGTTTGCCTCGGCGTTCATGCGCATGGCTCGGTCCATGCTGCGGCGCATCGCCAGAAACGAGAACAATGCGAGCGCGAGGAGCGCGACAATCCAGATTCGAGTCGTTCGAGAAGACGGCGAAGATGTCGGCATCCGGAGCCTCTCTAGTGGGGCGTACCGCTGGTTGAGAGTCTCCACCCTATACCTCGGTATAGAGTCAAGCCGGGCGAGGGGAATTCTTTCGGTCGGAGGCTGGGAGATCCGACGCCAGACATTTCGTCGGCGCAGACGTTTCCAGCCGCGCGATGAACGTTTGCAGTTGGCGCCGCATCGTCTTGAGCAGGCGCAGTTTTTCTTCAACCTGCCCCAGTCGGCAGCGGGCAACTGTCGCCATGGCCCGCATCTCGCGGGGTTTTCGGCCCCGTGGCGCAGACAGGCCAGCGATCGATCGATGGAGAGCGAGCAGTTGCGTGATCTCGCGCAAACTGAATCCCAGCTCCTGTGACCGCCGGATGAATTGAAGGGCCTCCAAATCTCTCTCGTCGTAGCACCGATAACCGGAGCCGGAGCGTGGAGGGTTCTCGATAATTCCTCTGCGTTCGTAGAAACGCACGGTCTGGATATTTACGGTTGCCTTGGCAGCTAGTTCCCCAATCCTCATTCCCTCATTTTGAACCGCGAGAGGGTCACGGTCCAGAGCGGAACCGGCAAATAATCCAGGCGGAGGGCAAAGACCCCGGTTTCAATCGCGCATCGTGAACGACGGTCGTACCGAGACGGCGATCTAGAGCGCTCGATGCAAATGTACCCAGTCTAAAATGTCAGGGATGTCCCCGGCTATTCGAGTCCTGAATCCCCCGGGATCTAAGGCCGACTTTCCGCCGCGGTCGAAGAGCTACAATGGGCAGTATTTCCAAGTACTTTCGTAACTCCCAGCCCTAGGGCGCATGACGCTATCCTAGGTTCGGCTCCTCCCTGAAGACCTCAGCCAAACCATTACTGGGTGAAGTAACGCCTGGAAGTGCACAGCTCTGTTCGACTGGCCACTCCAGCGGGCCCCCGCGAGGCTAATGCAATGGCAACGATGTTTGGCCGATTTGAAATTCAGAACGAGATCTCGAAATCTGAAACCGCCTTGATCTACAAGGCGCTCGACACGCAGAGTAATCAGGTGGTGGCGCTCAAGACACAGCGGCTCGCGCCGCTGGGCGACCGCGCGGCCGAGTTTGTGAAGACGCTTGAGGCCGAGGGCGAACTCGCACAGCCGCTCGTCGGCCAGAACATTGCCCAGCTCTACGGCGCGGGCGAGATCGATGGCCAATTCTGCGCGGCTATGGAATACCTTCAGGGCAAGAGCGTTGCGACCATGCTGGCGCGCAATGAAGGCTTCTCGATCTGGGATCTGCTGGACATCGCCCGCCAGGTTTGCGCTGCGCTTGATGCCGCGTCCAAGCTCGGCGTTGTGCACTCGTCACTCGAACCGGACAAGATCGTGGTGCAGTGGGACGGGCTGGTAAAAATCACGGGCTACGGCATTTCAAACATGAGCCTGATTAGCGCCGAGGCCGGCAACGGCTTGGGCCGGCTGATGCCCTACTGCTCGCCCGAGCAGATACGTGGCGAGGCGATGGATCAGCGGTCGAACCTGTTTACGGTGGGTGCCATTCTTTACGAAATGGTGGCGGGACGGAAAGCTTTCGACGCCGAGGATCCGGTCGCGCTGGTCAATCAGATTGAAAATGAGACGCCGGTCGAGCCAATACCGGTGAATGGGAAAATCCAACCGGGCGTCGTCTCCGTGATCATGAAAGCGCTCTCGAAGGATCCCGCGCATCGTTATGCGAGCGCGCGCGAGCTGGTCGCGGACCTGGAAGAGTGCAAAGAGCCTGAGCACAAGGCGCCGGTCGAGGTTCCGAAGAAAGCGGCGAGCGTGAAGCCGGATGCGGCGGCCAAAGCCGCGGCGTCCATGAAGTTTGTGACGGCCGCCGCCAGCGCGAGCGGCGCAGCGTCTGTGGCTGGAACGAATCTGCCAAAGCCTGCCACGCGGCCGGCTGCGACGGCCTCTTCGTCGAATACGGGCACGAAAGTGGCAGCAGCTCGGGCGGGGGCAGCCGCGAGCTCTGCCTCGGCCCCCTTGCAGACAGATCCCTCCGTCAGTCACTCTTACGAAGCGAGCGCCAGCACGCCTCGCGCCGTTATGTCTGCGGCCGCACCTCCACAAGACGAGATTGAGCAAGCGAACGCCGCTCCCGTCGATCCCATGATGGCGGGGTCGAAGTCGGATCCGGGGCGCTCGGGACTGACCTTTTCCGAGATGGATGAATTGCCTCCGCTGAAAGAGCCCGTGTTCGAGGCGCGGCCTACCCCTGAGCCGGAACCGATGGCGCCGCCGGTCTTTCAGCCGACGATTTCCGCGCGGCTTTCCGCGAAAAAGAAAGACGAGAAGCCAAAAATTCAGCCGCGCGAAATCGCACAGAAAGCGATGAAAGAAGTTTCGACCGTCCCCCCGCGCCTGCTGTTGTTTTCAATCCTGGGGGCGATCGCGGTGATCCTGGTCATAGCGGTTGCGATGTTCTTCCATGTGCGGACGGAGGATGACGGATTGACGGCGGCTCCGCGTGCCGTCAAGACTGAAAACGCACCGCCTGCGCCAGCTCCAGCTCCCGTGCAACAAGTGGCGCCGGTGCAGGTTCCCGCGCCGCCGGTTGCCGAACCGCAACCAAATTTGACTCTGCGGCGGGTGCCCAGGCACGCCGCGAAGAACCGGACCGCCGCGCCTCCGGCGCCGGTCGTCGTCCCTGGCTTAGCTCTGATCGATTCAACCCCACAGGGAGTGCAGTTTGAGCTTGATGGAAAAAGCAACCCTTCGTGGGTTACGCCCTTCACCGTGACCGGCCTTGCCCCCGGCAAGCATTTTGTGTCAGCAAGCAAGTCGGGGTATTCGCAGGAAGTCCGGTCGATGGACGTTGTTTCCGGCGGTAAAACGTCAGTTGTGTTCCATCTTTCGCCTGTCAATGCTCTGGTCGTTGTGAACAGCACCCCGGCGGGCGCGGACATCTCCCTGGACGGCAAGCCGACTCACAAAGTAACGCCGGCTCAGTTCGCCGTAGAAAAAGGAGCGCACACCGTAGTCTTGAAAAAACAGGGGTACTTGGACGAAACGACGACCGCCGACCTTGGGCCGGGCCAGAACTTCCAATACGCGCCCAAGCTGAGGGCGCTTGGAGACTCGGACGCAATCCGCACAGTGGGCCGGTTTAAGAAACTCTTTGGCGGCGGCGGCGAGAGCACCGCGGGCATGGGCACCGTCAGCATCCGCACCAAGCCAAGAGGCGCGCAAGTGGTAATCAACCAGCGCATCATGGACAAGATGTCGCCGATGGACGTGATGATGGGGCCGGGGAATTACGTGATCGACATAACGCTGACCGGTTTCAAACCGGTGCACAAAATCGTCAACGTCGAAAAAGACGACAAGGTTGTGATCGACGAGACGCTGGAGCGCGAGTAGCACGAGCCGAATCAGCCGCCACTCTAGGACCCAACGACAATCAGTTCAACGTCTCATTCATCGCGCGTCTTCGTGGACGCCCCGGATGCGCGCTCACACTCCGGAAAAGGTGATAGAGTCCGTGCAGGTTCTCGCTCAAGAGCCGCACTACCTGCATGCAAAATTCCTGGTTGCCGTTAAGCAGTTCCATAAAGCTTTTGCGTGCCACAAAGGCAGCGGTCGTATGTTCCTCGGCTTCCACCGTCACGCGGTAGCTCTCCCCAGACAGGCTCTCGCTCAGCCCCAGAATCGTTCCCGGGCGCGCCACTTCCAGCAACTGGTTTAGGCGGTCAGGAAACGGCAAGAGCACGCGAACGGCGCCCGTTTCCACCAGGTAGATCCCCGCGGCCATGGTTCCCTGGCGATAGAGCGTCGCCCCTTTGGGAAAAACGCGGGGCGTCATCATCGGCCGAAGGGCCTGCTCCAGCTCCTCACTCAACCGCACGCGTGTAAATTCGGAAGACACTGCCCTGGCCCCGTTCCCGAGTCCGACGTATCCACTTATTCTTGCGCTTTGCAGAAGGCGTTAGCGGTGACGCAAGTCACAATTCCGACAAGAATATGAGCATCGCGCCGGCGTCTCGCCGGCCGTTAGTGTTGTTCGGCGTTTCAGATGAGTTCGGGTTTTAGAAAGGATAAGGGCGCGGCTCAGGCCGTGCCCCTGCAAAGGATTCTTCAGGAATCTACTGAACCTTGAAGCTGATGGTGATCTGCGTCTGAACCTCGACCGGAGCGCCGTCGAGATAATAGGGCTTATATCTCCATTGCCGCACCGCCTCGAGGGCAGCAGGCGCGAGCATAAAAGGTCCGCTCAGCACTTTCGGATTTACCACGTGGCCTTCCTTGTCGACCGTAGCTTCGATCTGCACCACGCCTTGGGTATGCGTCGCCAGCGCATTTCGCGGATACTGCGGTTCCACGCGCTTGATGAGCAGCCCCTGTGACACTCCTTGTGAAAGTTTCACTTTCGCGAGATAAGGTCTGGCTGTGGCCGGAGCGGAAGCAAGTACACCGTTTAATTCGCTATTGGCGGGCGCAGCGACGCCGAGCGGACTCGGAGGCTGAGCCGAGGCTTCCTCGGTTTGATTTTGCGTTTGTGCGTGAGTTCGCGGCGTGGGCCCAGACTTTACCAGGATTGGAGTGGGCGCCGGCTTTGCGCTTGTCGGTTCGGAAAGAGCCGCAGTTTGAGTTGTGCCAGATGGATTGGACGTGGCCGCTTTCGTTGAAGTCTGAGTTGCCGAGTTCTGCGATGAGGAAGTTCGCGCTGTAAGAGACGTGCTAACCGGCGAGTGGCCCGCCTGCGTCAACGGGGCCGTGTGTCCGGGAGCGCTGGTGGCCACGCTCGAATAGTTGGTGGCGGGCAGCGATGTCTGCACCGAAGATGTTTGCGCCGAAGTGGGTGCCGGCAGGCTCGCTCCGCTCGCCGGCGCTTGCGGTACGGCCGCAACCGGCGCGGGAGCCGGATTCGAGTGCCCGAATTTGGTCCATCCAAAATAGGCGGCGATGAGCAACAAAACGGCAAGCGCGCCGATGAGAATCTTTTGGCTGCCTCCGGACCCGCCGGCATGTTCGGTCTCCATGGAGAACGATGGGACCTGCATCGTGTCGCCGCTGGGGGGAAAATTTGCCGACGTGAAGGCGTCATCTTCCGCGAATTCTTCCTTGTCTTCTGCGTCAGCAGGTTGCAGCGGCGGTACTGCGATTTTCGCCGGTGCTGGTGCTGCAGCCGCGGTCTGAGATCTGGTCGCAGCGCTTACGATGGGCGGCGCGGCTGGTTTGGGTGGTTCGATTTTGGCCGCGACCGTTTCTGACGCTTCCGGTCGTGCCCAGGGTTGCGGAGAATTCGTTTGTGCGGGTGCAGCTGGGACGTGGGCCACGGGAATCGTGCTGCCGATTGAAGTCCACGGCTTTGCCGGTAACACGGGAGTAAGAGTTTGTGTTTGTTCGCTTTTTTCGAATGCCGGGTAGGGCGCTGCCGGCGCGCTGGTCTCGTGAGAACCTTCGCCCGATCGGTATTGAGGAGTTGAGCCCGAAGCATTCGCTGCGCGTGATGCGGCGCCGGCGCCCACCTCTTGGCTGGTTGACGCAAACGAAGAACTGGAAGGATGAGCGGCCGTGCCAGCCGCAGCCGTGCCCTGGTTCCCGGCAGTGGCTTCAGTGCCTTTGCGCAAGAGTCCGCGCGCCACCCGCAGCGTTCCCTTGGCCGTTTCGACATTAATGGGCTTGGTCAGCACGAGGTTCGCGCCCATGCGATAAGCCTTGGCGACGCCGGCCTGTCCTTCCACCAGTCCAATGGCAAGCGAGCCCTGATTAAATGTGGAGTTGCGTGCACTCTTGATCATCAGAGACGCGCTTTGCTCATTCTCGCAATCGATGACGATCGCATCGTAGTGTTGCGCCAGCAGATTTTTTACAGCGGCAAACGGATCGCTGATGGGCGAGACCGCGAAATCGAGTTCGCTGAAAAGCTGGCTTACAACCCGGGCGAGTTTCTCATCGGTACAGAAAAGTAAGGCTTGGTAACCCATGATGAGCCAATCGTAGGCAGGCCGGTAAGCACCGGCAAGTTACGGGCGTAATCGGAGAGCGCAGGATTTTTAGTGAGCGCGTGGGAAATTGGACCGGACCAAAGGTCACCAGGATTACTGATCAGTGCTGAGGCGGCGACTTAGGGGCGGGCTTGCCGCCGGAAGGCGCTGCCGGGTGTTCCACTGCATTCGGAGGGAGTTCGATGCGAGTCACTCCGGACTTCGCGCGAGCCGGGGCAGCTTGTACCGGGATAGTCGTGGCAGGCGCTTCTGCGGCTGATGGCGTGGCTGCGGAGCCGGACTTTGGAGCTGGTGCCGCCGAAGCCGGTGAAACCGATGCCGGCACAGCTGGCGTCGTCGAAGCTGGCGACGAAGTCGCGCCAGTCGCGGCATTCGGATCAGTCATGCTCGGCTGAGCGGCATCCGGCGTGACCGTCTGGACGGGAACTCCCGGGCTGGGCTTGGCTGTTTGGCTGGCCGGCTTAATGGGAACCGGAGCCGGGTGCTGTTGCGGTTGCGGCGCCATTCCAAGGAGGACGAGAAGATGATTGATCTGCGCCTTGGCCAGCTCCTGGAATCCGGGTTCGTACGTCCAGGCGCCATAAAAGCCGCCGCACATGACGAGCAGCACGAAGAGCGCGACGAGATGGCCAGTCTTTTTCGGTTTCTGAACTTGCTTCTTTTGGCTTTTCTGTTCAGATTGACTCTCCGTTGCTTCGCCTTGATCGGGTGAGGCCCTTAGCTCGGTGGTTGGCGCTTTTGTCGCCGCTGTCGCCATCCCCGTTATTTTCGTTTCCGCTGCCTCTTTCGCTTCCGCTACGTCGTCCGTGGTTGCTTTCGCTTCCGACTCTTCGGATTCCGCGGATAATGCACCGCCTGGGAATTTCCGGCCCGACGATGACGATGGATATAAGGAGTCTAGTTTCGATGCGGTCCCTTTAGCGGGAACTGAGCTCGTTGGCGGAGCGGTGTCGGGTTCGGCGACCGCTGTATTCATCTCCATCGCGGGTGGCGGCGCAGAGAAGGCTGAAACGGGATCGGAGAACGATGTAAGAGAAGAAGAACCAGCCGCCGCCGCCGCGGCATGCGCGTGCTCTTGCGGGGCGGCGTAATCCGGAGCGCCAAGAGGCGATTGATGACTGGTCGTGACTGCCGTTTCCTGCGTGGTGGCGGCCGGCACTGCCTTCTCGGCAACCGGCGAAGCGCCCTCCGCTTGCCCGGCATCTTCTCTCTTCACTCGGCTGATAGCGGTACGAATCGTAATGCGTGCCTGATCTTTCGCGACCGGCTTGGTCAGAATCAGCTCCGCCCCCAGGCGAAAAGCGGTGGGCAGACCGGCGCGGCCATCGACAACGGCTACCGGAACAGGACGGCCGGCGCCCTTGCGATTGCGGCATACATCGAAGATAAGCTTGGCCGCAGCCAGGTTCTCGCAATCGACCAGCACGAGATCGAAGCGATTGGAATTCAGCTTCTGCGCGGCGGAGGCGCCATCGAGCGGGCGCTCACAGGTGACAGACATCTCTTCGAGCACGGATGTGATAGCGCTGACGGCCTGATCATCGGGCGAGAGTAAAAGAGCGAGAGGCATGGCTCTCATATGCTAGGAACGATGGTGCAAGCCCGCAAGTTACATAAGTAAGCAGTAGGAATGGAGGAACGAGCGCCCCGCCGGTTCGTGCACACCCTCGCGGTTGTCCGCCGAGTTCAGGATTGCTTCCTGGCAACCGCCGATTCGGGGGGAGGATAAGGCATCGAATCGCGAATAGCAGCCTTGTCGGTGGGCGCGAAGTCGGGAAACGGCAGTTGCTGCTGGTCGCGCCATTGTTTGACTTGTTTTTCCGCGGCGGCGGTTCGCTCCGGGTCGAGTCCAGAGTCCCGCGCCATATAGAGAGTTTGCGATGGGAAGGCGAAACCGGTTCCGGAGTTGCCCACGATTTCCATGACGCGCAGAAGAATATCCTCGCGAATGGCAGTGAATTCTCCCATATCACTCGTGAGGATGTAGGCGAAGATTTCGAGGTTGAGGCCGCTCGTATCAAAACTGGCGAAGCGGATACGGGCGCTGTCGGTTTCCACTTTCGGATGCTCGTACAACAACCGGCGAAGCGCCGCCAGCAGGAATCGTATTTGGTCGGCCGTGGTTTCGTAACGCACGCCGAGCGTCGGGTTAAACAGAATCTTGTCGCGGGAGGCGAAGTTTTCGATATTCATCGTCGCCAGCGAACCATTGGGAATGGAAAGCAAGGTGCGATCCAGGGTGCGAATTCGCGTGGAACGCAGGCTGATGTCTTCGACTGTCCCAACCTTATTGCCGAAGTTGCAAAAATCGCCGACGCGAATGACTTCGTCGGCGAGCACGGAGATTCCCCCAAAAAGGTTTTCCAGCGTCTTCTGCGCCGCGAAGGCGATGGCGATGCCGCCAATGCCTAGTCCGGCAAGCACGGTGGTCAGATTGAACCCAAGAATCGCGAGCACCGAGAGCACGCCCATTACCACGACCAGCGCGGCCAGCAGGCGCTCGCCCAGAACCATGAGCGTTCCGGTGCCGCGGCGTCCGATGCCGATGGCGTGCATCCGAAGCCGCTGCATGGCGACGCCCGTCACGCGCAGCAAAAACCAGAAAAGCCCGATGCAGAAGAGGACTCCGATGGTGCGCCCATAGTAAAAGCGAATGAGCAGCGGCAGTCCGAAATAGTGCGCGATGATGCGATGCGCGATCGCCGCAAAGCAGAGAAGAAGTGGCATCGAAACGCGCTTATAAGAATGAAGGTCAGGGCGCTTTTTGTACTTGAGATAAAGATGCCGCGGAATCGCAAGAAAAAGAACAACCGCCCAGCCCGCAATGACGGCGACCGGGACGGCGAGCAAGAGCGCGAGCCACTGCCAGACCGGCATCCCGAGGAAGGTGTTCTTGACCAGGCTCTGCGGAAGCTTGCTTTCGACTTTATGCGCCTCGACGGTATCGTAAAGATCGGGAACCTTGCTCAGGGTGGCGGACGAGAATAGCCAGATCTTGCCGTTCGTATTGTTCGGATCGGCGGCGCGAACGAGAACCACGGGAACGTCGTTCTCGGCGCTCTCGTTGCCGATAGAGAACACGCCGACGGTTTGCTGATCCGCGCCGCCGTTGTCGGGATTGCCTTCGGGTCTCGAACTGATGCTGCGCAGGCTGCCGACGAAGGCGCGATCCATCAGAAATTTGAGTTTTGTCGCGACCTCGCTGCCTTGCGCCTGGCGGTGCGCGGCGCTCATCTGCAGATAGTCAGCCGCAGCCTGATAATTTCCCGACTGCGCGGTTTGAAGAAAACCAAGGACAGTACCAGACGGCGTGTCGCGGCCGAGCGGATCGGCGGATTTGGACGGCGAGTTCTGGGCGCTCGTGCCCGTGAGGAGGCCGGTTACGGACTGCGCCCCAAGGCCGGCGGTAGCAGCGATGAGAATTAAGAATAAGAGCGCGGATTTTTTCATCTTCGCCAAAGTTAGAATCGACCGCGCTCCATCAAAAATCAACCGCGCTCCCCCGGTTAGCTATCTTCTCGATGCTGTCATCCTGAGCGGAGCGCGATTGCAGCGGAGCGAAGATCGCGCACAGTCGAAGGACCCCTGACCTGTCCGGCACGACCTTCGGCAACGCAAGGAGTTTTCTCCAATTCACCGGCAGCTAGGATGGCCCGGCACTCGAAAGCGTTGCTAAACGAACCTCACCTCTTCGGCCGATAAATATCCGTCGCCTGCCCGTAGAAAACTTCTGCCGCCTCCATCATCGTCTCCGACAATGTTGGATGTGGATGGATCGTCATGCCCACATCCGCAGCCAGTGCGCACATTTCGATGGCCAGCACGCCTTCGGCAATCAGATCGCCGGCGCCCACCCCCACAATGCCGACGCCTAGCACGCGTTCCGTCTTGGGATCGATGATGAGCTTGGTCAGGCCTTCAGGGCGGTCAAGCGTGACGGCGCGCCCAGATGCCGCCCAGGGAAACTTGGCAACGGAAATCTGCCGCCCTTGCTCCTTTGCCTGTGTTTCGGTAAGTCCAGCCCACGCAATTTCAGGATCGGTGAAAACGACCGCAGGAATGGCGTTCGGCTCGAACGCAACCTTGTGCCCGGCGATGGCTTCAACCGCGGTGCGGCCTTCGTGCATCGCTTTGTGCGCAAGCATCGGCTCGCCGGCCACATCGCCAATGGCGTAAATCGCAGGGTCGGCGGTCTGGCGCTGCTCATTGATTTCGATGAATCCCTTCGCGTTGACTTTGACTTTCGTTTTATCGAGGCCGGGAATTTCGGAATTGGGGCGGCGGCCCACGGACATGAGCACCCGGTCGAAGACGTGTTCTTTTTCTTTTACGTCGGGCCCCTCAAGCGTGACGCGGATCCCGGTCTTTTCGTCTTTGAGCGACTTGACGGTCGTGTTGAGCAGGATCGCCGAGAAGAGCTTTTCGAGCCGCTTGTGCAGCGGCAGAACGAGATCGCGATCGGCGCCCGGCAAAAGTCCGGACAACATTTCAACGCAGGTAACTTTTGTTCCTAGCGTGGCGTAGACCGTGCCAAGTTCGAGTCCAATGTAGCCGCCGCCGATGACCAGCAGCGTCTTCGGAATGTCAGCGAGGTCGAGCGCGCCGGTGGAATCCATAAGTCGTGGGCTGTCGACTTTCAGGCTGGGCACGACAGTCGGGCGCGAGCCAGTAGCGATCACGATGCGATCGAACGTGAGCGTCTCTTCGCCGGCGGGCTTTGTGACTTTCAGCGTGGTCGAATTGACGAAGGCAGCTTTGCCTTGAATGAACTGCACCGCGCGCTGTTTCGAGAGCTGGCCAAGCCCGCCGGTCAGCTTCTTGACGACGCCCTCTTTCCAGGTACGAAGTTTGGCGAGATCGATTTTCGGCTCAGCGAATTCGATGCCCCAGTTCTTCGCCTGCTCCGCTTCTTCGAGCAGCTTCGCGACATGCAGCAGCGCTTTCGACGGAATGCAGCCGCGATAGAGGCAGACGCCGCCGGGGTTCACTTCCGGATCGATGAGCGTAACTTTCATGCCGAGGTCGGCTGCCAGGAACGCGGCCGCGTAGCCGCCGGGGCCGCCGCCGATGACTGCAACTCGAAGATTCGAAGAATCCGACATTTCGTTATTTGTCCTTTGAGTATTTTTGTCACGAAAGTATCTTTGTCATCCTGAGCGAAGCAAAGGACCTGCTTCATGCTGCGGACCACAGAAACCGGTTGCTATCCCTGCACCGACAGCAAAAACGGCTGCTCGAACGCCTCCGCGATCCATCGCAAAAACCGCGCGGCGTCGGCGCCATCGATCAACCGGTGATCGTACGAGAGCGAGAGCGGAAGAATCAAGCGCGGTTCGAACTTGTTGTTCACCCACTCCGGCTCCATGCGCGAGCGCGACAGCCCGAGGATCGCGACCTCGGGATGATTGACGATCGGCGAAAAGCCCGTGCCGCCGATACCGCCGAGATTTGTGATCGTGAACGTGCCGCCTTCCATCTCTTCCGGCGTCAGCTTGCGCTCGCGCGCTTTTTTCGAGAGCTGCGTCATCTCCGCTGCCAGCTCCACGATGTTCTTCTTATCGACATCGCGAATTACCGGCACCAGCAGTCCGCGATCGGTGTCAACCGCGACCCCGATATTGATGTACTGCTTGTAAATAATTTCTTCTTTCCCCATGTCAATAGATGCATTGAACTGCGGAAAGACTTTCAGGGCCGAGGCGCACACCTTGAGTGCAATGGCGGTGACGGTCATCTTGCCGCCAGCCTCTTCGGCGCGGGGCGCGAAGCGCGCGCGCAGCTGCTCGAGTTCGGTGATGTCAGAGCGGTCTTGCTGCGTTACATGCGGAATCGTGTTCCAGGCCTGCCGAAGATGCTCGGCAGTCTTGCGGCGCACTCCACGCATGGACACTCGTTCTGTCTTGCCCCACTTCGAAAAATCCGGCAGCTCGGGCTCGGCGAAGCCGATGCGCGGAGCCTGCGCCGCAGCGGTTGCCGCCGCGAGCGCGTTCTTCGCGTGCAGCTTTACATCGTCTTCGCTGATGCGTCCGCCCGGCCCGCTGCCCTGCACGCTGTGGATGTCCACTCCAATTTCACGCGCCAGTCGGCGTACATGAGGAGCGGCAGGCACGGGATCGCGATGCTCGGTGCCGGCAACTTTGCCAAGCTGCACCGGCATCGAGAACTCGGGCGGCGCGGCTTGCGGTTGGGCTTCTTGCGGAAGATCGGGAGGCAGCGCCTGTTCTTCCGTTTTGCCCTCAGCCTTCAGCGCGAGCTGGAAGGCCAGGCGCGCGGCCTGCTGTCCTGATATGTGCTCGACCGGCGCATGCCGGCGCGGCGTTTCGACGGAGGCGGCGCGCGCCTTCGAGCGTGAAGATGACCTGCCCAACTTTTATTTTTTGTCCTTCTTTAACTTTGACCTCGCGCACCACGCCGCTGACGCTGGATGGAACTTCCACGACGGCCTTGTCGGTTTCAAGTTCCATCACCGGCTGGCCTTCGGCAACGCGCGCGCCGGGCGAGATCATGAGCCGCACCAAGTCGCCAGAATCTATGTTCTCGCCGAGTTCAGGAAGTTTGAATTCGCTGGCGCCATTCTCTCCAGAAGACACGCCGGCGGACGCTTTCGATGCGGCTGTGGATCGCTCAGGAACAGACCGCGCAGGAACAGATGGCGCAGGAACAGATGGCGCAGACGCCGACGCGCTCGGGACGGCCGCGATAGCTGCTTTCGCCTGTCCCGCAATCTGTTCGATGGTGAAAATTACCTGGCCGACGCGGAGCTTGTCGCCCTCCTTAACGTCGCACTTCCCCAATCGTTCCCGTGACCGATGACGGGTACTTCGACGACAGCCTTGTCAGTCTCAAGTTCCATCACCGGTTCACCCTCGGCGATGGAAGCGCCGGGCTTGATCAGCAGGCGAACGAGATCGCCGCTTTCGATGTTCTCGCCCAGTTCGGGCAGTTTGAATTCCGTCGCCATCCTTATTTTGTCCTGAAGGGTCCTCAATGCCGTGTTCATCCGCGAACAATTACCCGCGGAGAAGCAGGTCGTCAACTGCTAGCCCGGATTCCGCTTCTCCGGGCTGATACCGAGATCGCGAATCGCTTTTTCCAGCACGTCGCCGCCGATCTGTTTTTCACCAGCCAGCGCGTGCAGCGTGGCCAGCACAATGTGCTTGGCATCGACTTCGAAGAAGTCGCGCAGTGAAGCGCGATTCTCGCTGCGGCCAAAACCGTCCGTGCCAAGCGCCACCAGCTTGCCCGGAATCCATTGCGCCAGACTCTCCGGCAGTACCTTCATGTAATCCGATGCCGCAATGAACGGCCCCGCCGCGCCCTTCAACGTCTTTCGTCACATACGGCACCTTCGGCGTCTGCGTAGGATGCAGCATGTTCCAGCGCGCGCAATCGTTCGCTTCGCGGTAAAGCTGCTTATAACTCGTCACGCTCCACACGTCGGCGGCGACGCCGTAATTTTTCTCCAGAATCTCCTGCGCCTTCAGCACCTCGAACATGATGGTTCCGCTGCCGAAGAGTTGCGCGCGCAGCTTGGCATCCTTTTTCTGCGAAACGTTGTAGCGATATAACCCTTTCAGAATGCCTTCGCGCGTGCCCGGCTCGCTGGGCATCTCCGGCATGTGGAGCGGTTCATTCGTGACCGTCAAATAATAGAAAATCGATTCGCCGTCGACGTACATGCGCTTGATGCCATCCTGAATAATGACGGCGATTTCGTAGGCAAACGCCGGATCATACGCCAGCAGGTTGGGCACAGGCAGCGCGAGCACATGGCTGTGTCCGTCCTGATGCTGCAATCCCTCGCCCGCCAAGGTAGTGCGGCCGGCCGTTCCGCCGATCAGGAATCCGCGGCAGCGCATATCGGCAGCGGCCCAAATCAGATCGCCGATGCGCTGGAATCCGAACATCGAGTAATAAATAAAAAACGGAATCGTGTTGATCCCGTGATTCGCATAAGCCGTGCCCGCCGCGATAAACGAGCACATCGATCCCGCCTCGGTGATCCCTTCTTCCAGAATCTGGCCGTTCTTCGCCTCCTTGTAATAAAGGAGCGTATCCATATCGACCGGTTCGTAGAGCTGGCCGACGTTCGAATAGATTCCAACCTGGCGGAAGAGCGCTTCCATGCCGAACGTGCGCGCTTCGTCAGGAACCACCGGGACGATGAAGCGGCCAACCTCCGGATCGCGCAAGAGCTTCGACAGGATTCGCACGAAGACCATGGTCGTCGAAACCTCACGGCCTTCGGTGCCCTTGTGGAATTCCTCAAAGATCGAATCGGCGGGCGGATTCAGAGGCGCCGCGCGTTCTTTGCGGATCGGCATGTAGCCGCCCAGTTGCTGCCGCCGCGCCTGCATGTATTTGATCTCGGGACTGTCGTCGGCGGGCCGATAAAACGGCGCATTGTGGAGTTCGTCGTCGGGTATCGGAATGCCGAAGCGCGAACGGAAAACCTCCAACTCGTCGTCGTTGAGTTTTTTCTGCTGGTGCGTGATGTTCTTGCCTTCGCCGGCTTCACCGAGCCCGTACCCCTTAATCGTCTTGGCAAGAATGATGGTCGGCGTTCCGGTGTGATCGACCGCAGCCTTATACGCCGCGTGCACTTTGATAGGATCGTGTCCGCCCAGCCGCATGCGCGCAAGCTGCTCGTCGGAGAGATGCTCGACCATCTTGAGCAGTCGCGGATCGGTGCCGAAAAAATTCTGCCGGAAGTATGCCCCGCTCTCGACAAAATATTTCTGATACTGGCCGTCGGTGATCTCGCCCATGCGGCGCACCAGTAAACCATCGCGATCGGCCTGGATGATCGGATCCCAGTCGGTACCCCAGATGAGCTTGATGACGTTCCAACCGGCGCCCCGAAAAATCGCTTCGAGTTCCTGAATAATTTTGCCGTTGCCGCGCACCGGGCCGTCGAGCCGCTGCAAGTTGCAGTTGACGACAAAAATAAGGTTGTCGAGCCGCTCGCGCGAAGCGAGAGTAATCGATCCCAGCGCTTCGGGTTCGTCCATCTCGCCGTCGCCCATGAACGCCCAAACCTTGCCGCCGGTCGAAGTCTTCAGTCCGCGATTTTCCAGATACTTGATGAAACGCGCGTGATAGATCGCCTGAATCGGCCCCAGGCCCATCGAGACGGTAGGAAATTCCCAGAAGTCGGGCATGAGCCACGGATGCGGATACGACGACAGGCCGCCGCCGGGCTTTAGCTCGCGGCGAAAATTCTCCAGCTTTTGTCGAGGGATGCGGCCTTCAAGATAGGCCCGCGCATAAATGCCGGGCGCGGCGTGCCCCTGGAAGTAAACGACGTCGCGGTCTCCGGATTCGGTCGCCGCCTGAAAAAAATGATTGAAGGCGACTTCATAGAGCGTGGCCGCCGAAGCGAACGTAGAAATATGTCCGCCAATGCCTTCCTGAATTTTATTGGCTCGCACAACCATCGCCATCGCGTTCCACCGAACCAGGCTCTTGATGCGGCGTTCCATCTCCTGGCTGCCGGGGAACGGCGGCTGGTCGCGCGACGGAATCGTATTCTGATACGGTGTGGTCGCCGAGAATGGCAGATTGACCCCGGCCGCGCGTCGCGCATGCAGCGCCAGATGTTGCAACAAGTCGTCCGGCACGATCCGCCCCGCCGTGCGAGAGCACGTAGTCGAGCGAGTCCAGCCACTCGCGCGTTTCTACAACTTCAATTCCATTCGTCGGTTGCGTTTGTTGCGTCACCGTCTCAGCCACTTTAATGCCACCCCTCAGAAAGAATGCAATCTTTCATAATAAGCAATCGGCCAGATTTTTGCTGGAGCCGCGGCTCCTGTCTGAGTAGGACATGATCAAACGGCATAGAGGCGGAACGCAGAGGTCAGAGTGGGCATCAACAGCCTCTCAGCTGCGAGCTTTACGGTTCGGCTCCGCAGTTCGCTTGAGCGGGTCGATTTGCGAATCGGTTCTGAATCCACGCCATCTGATCCCTGACCGAATCCCCAATCACGCTGCCCGGATCAGATTCCGCGTAGCGGCGAAACAAGACTCGGTCTCCCTTCCCGCACAGGCGTTGGACAACCTTCATCTCCGCGACCAGCGGTGCTCCCTGTTCGCCGGTAACGACCAGCAAAGGAGCGCTAGCAGGCGACTCGCCGACGCGGTTTCGACTGAAATATTCCTGCACGAACTTGTTGCTTTGCCAGTGCGGTTTCAGCATCGCAGACACCGGAACCTTTCCGGCATTCGGGACACTGCATTCTTCCCGCTCCAAATCGTAGAGGGGCATCGCCTGATCGCTTAGCATATCGCCTGCCTTGAAGTCGGGATAGATTGCCTTGACGCCGTAAGCGAGCAGCAGGGGCAACTCGGCAGTCGGCGCCGCGGCCGGCTGAAGCCGATCTTCCAGGTCAGCGATTCCAGAAATCGCGAGGCTGCCAAGAAAGTTCGCGTCGCGAGTCTGGTGTTCAAGTTCGGCTACGCTCAGCACCGCCCTGGCTCCTTCGCCAATTCCCATCGCGATCCATCGTGGCCCCAGTTGGGGCACCGCGCTGCGCGCCGCCGGAATGGAATCGATCACATTCCATGCATTGGATAGTTCGTCGGCAAATGCGTTTGGGAAATTCGTCCCGAGCCCCGTGTAGTCGGTTGCGACCACCGCATAGCCCAAATTCACGTACATCGCCAGGAATGGCCCGTCGACCAGGTTTCGCGAGAGTGACGGAGCGCAGGTGCGCGCCACTCCATTCAAAGCGTGTGCCGAGGCAATCACGGGCCAGCCCCCAGACGGAGCTTTCCCCTCGGGGAACAGCACGACTCCCGAAGTCGCGACCAAAGCGCCGCCCGCGGAGCGCGAGTAGTACAAAATCCGTTCCGCCAAAATACCCGGAGGCAGCAGATAGTCGTCGAATGATTCCGATCGCATCAGCTCGCCGGGCTTGCCGGAACCAGGCGCAGTCGGAGTGTCAAAGAACTTCGTGAGCGGAAGCTTGGAAAGAATTTTCGAACGCGACTGTGGAGTCTTGCCTTGGGATTGTCCCTGCGCAAAAGCGGCTACTGCAAAGCAAAGCAAGAGCGCAGCCGGGCAGACCCGCCATCGCCCGGTCCGAAATATAAACTGAGGCATAAACATCGATGGGTTGGTAAAAAGGACCATTCGAAATCCAGGCTTCTGCATCCCGGCCCGCGACTCTCCTTCCACTATACCCGCACTGAGCGGACGAATCGTAGGTCGCGGGTGGCGCCACCGGGCTACCCGCGGCCTGGGCCCTTCGGCACTCAGATTGCCTTCCGGACGACTCGGCGCATCAGACGTCCAATCCCATTTCAGCCTTTCCAATTCCCGCTTGCCTGTTTTGATTAACTATGGTTAACTACCACCAATCACCTGTGGTTAACGCATTCCCAGTTCGCGCTGCTATTCTGGCGGTCGCCGTTGCGTGCCTCCTCTCCTCCGAATCGTTCGCGCAAGGAGAAACCACGAGCGCCATCGTGGGCCAGGTTCGGGATACGTCCAACGCCGCAGTGCCGCGTGCCACGGTGACAATCGTCAACCCCGAGACAGGCCTCAAGCGCACCGCCCAGACCGACGAAGCCGGTCGCTTCAACTTCCCGCAGTTAAGGCCCGGTACTTATTCGGTGCGGGCGGAGGCGCCCGGTTTCGAGCCCCAGCAGGATGACAACGTCATTTCGGGCCTGGGCCAGAAACAGACCGTCGATTTCACATTGCAGGTCGCCAAGGCCAGCCAGACGGTAGAGGTAAAAAGTGAAACCCCGATCATCAACCTGGAAAACGCCAACACCTCGACCACTTTGAGCGCGCCGGCGCTTGAGGATCTCCCGAATCCCGGCGGCGATCTTACCTACCCCTTGCAGTTCGCTCCGGGTGCCCTCATCAACACCGCCGGGAGTGGGAACGATTTCGTCGGCGGCACCAACGGATACGGCAACGTAGAGTTCAACGGCCTGCCCGCTCTTTCCAATGGCTACATCGTCGATGGGCTCGAAACCAACGACCCGCTCACCAATCTCAACAGCGGCCTCTCCACCAACCTCGTCCTGGGGCTGAACTCGATTTCAGAGGTGACTGTCAACACTCTTTCCTACGCCGTTGATCAGGGGCGCTACGGAGCATCCCAGGTCAACTATGTCACCAAGTCCGGCACCAACCAGTTTCATTGCAACCTGTACGAACTGTGGAATGGTTCGCTGCTCAACGCAGCCGACTATTTCACCAATGCGACGGCCGGGAATCACAAGCCCAGATCGACGGTGAATCATTTCGGAGGCAGTGTGGGCGGCCCGCTCGCACATGACAAGCTATTCTTTTTCTTTGACAGCGAATGGGTGCGAATCGCGCTCCCCATCGTCACGCCCACCATCGTTCCCAGCCCGGCATTTCAGCAGTACGTATTGCAGCAACTTTCCGGGGGTCAAGCATCCGGCTGTGGCTCCAATCCGAATGCGAACTGTCTCTTTTACCAACAGATGTTCTCTCTCTATGGAAATATCGGCGGCACGCCCATCGCCGTCCTCGGCTGCCCACTCGGCGCGGCCGCGGAGGGTTGCGCCGACCGGCAAAGTGTCTCGCACTCCAGCGACGACCACGAACAGGTGCAGACTGTCCGCTTCGACTACAACATCAACCAGAACGATACGGCCTGGGTTCGTTTTCAGGTCGATAACGGCGTGCAAGCTGCCTACACGGATCCAATCAACTCACTTTTCGATGCGGTGTCGCCTCAACCGCTTTACTCGTTTGCCGCGGGATACACGCACGTCTTTTCACAAAATCTGGTGAACTACTTCAATCCGGCATTCTCCTGGTACGAAAGCCTTTTTGGGCCGAGCGACCTTCAAAAAACGCTCGCGGCATTTCCGATCGTCTTGCAGGGCACCGGAGCAAATCCCTTCACGCCCATCGGCGGCCTGGACAACACCTGGGTGCAAGGCCGTCGCGCCACGCGCTTCTTCATCAACGACAATCTTGCCTGGAGCCACGGCGCTCACGAGTTTCGCTTCGGAACCAATACCCGCATCTTCCGCCTGAACGACTACGACTTCGCAGAAGGCACGGTGCCAACCGTGACCTACGCGAACCTCCAACAATTTATCGACGGCGTGGCTAACACCGCATCGGAGACTTTTCCCTCGAATGTCAATGAGCCTTTCAACTTCCTCAATCTCGACGTCTACGCGCAAGACTCGTGGAAAGTGACTCCTACGCTGACCTGGACGTTCGGCGTGCGCGATACCTTCAACTCCAACCCACGCAATCCGCACGATGAGGTCGCGCGTCTTCGCAGCTCGTTCGGCTCCATTTCACACGATATCGATCAGCCGCTGAACGCCACCATTCAAACTCACCTCGGCCACCTGTTCTCATCCACGCCGCTCGCCCTTCTCCAGCCGAGAACCGCGATCGCATGGCAATTCGAGCCAAACACCGTGCTCCGAACCGGCTTCGGAATTTTCAGCGACATCCTGCCCGGCACGGTGGCCGACCTGATCGGCACCAATCCTCCCTATGACAAGACTTTTCAGGGAGGAGTGCTCGGCACCGTGGGCGGCACAGCCATCGCGCCCAGCGCGTCCGACAGCGCAGTCGGCGCCACCATCTCCGCAAATCAGACTTTTACTTCCGGATTTCCCCAGGGTCTGCTGTCCTGCACATCCCCGCCGACCCAACCTTGCCTTCCACCTGTCGCCATCACCGCCGTGCCCGACGGCAAGCTGCACGCGCCTTACTTCATGGAGTGGAGTCTAGGCGTTGAACATCAGTTCGGAACGACGGGAAGTTTGCAGGCCCAATATGTCGGCACGCGCGCCGTGAACCAACCCTATCTGACGCAGGTCAACGGCTACCAAACAGTGTGCCAGGGCTGTTTCGCGCCCTTCCCCTACTTGCAGCCTACCGACCAGCGCTTTGCCGCGGTAACCCAGTTCTCCACCGGCGCGAACAGTCACTATAATGGCCTGCAACTGACCGCGACGAAGCGCCTGGGCCACGGCCTGCAAGGCCAGCTCAACTACACCTTCAGCCGTTGCATGGACACGGTTTCAAACGGAGGATTCCTTCCCTTTTCCGCAGGCGGAATTCTTTCGCCTGTGCCGGGAGATCTGGCGCGCGACTATGGCCCCTGCGACTACGACATTCGGCACAATCTGAACGGCCAGTATGTCTATCAATTGCCCCTGAAGTCACGAAATCACCTGCTGGCCCCGGCCTCAGACGGCTGGCAAATTTCGGGGACTATGTTCTGGCACAGCGGAGTTCCATTCTCGGTTTTGAGCACGCCGTACTCAGCGATCAATCCAATCACCATGCAGGAAGAGGGCATTGTTCAAGGCAGCGGCCCGCAATTCGCCAGTCTTGTGCCGGGAGTCAATCCCTATTGCCGTCACTGCAACCTTCCCTCGTACCCAACCCGGCACGATTCAATGGCTGAATCCGGATGCTTTCGTCTCGACCGTCGATCCGAGCACGGGAGCTTGCTACGGTGGCGACAGCCCGCAGCATTGCCAGTTCGGAAATCTCGGCCGCAACGCCCTGCGCGGTCCCGATTTTCTCTGGAACGACCTCTACCTTACAAAATGGTTTCCCATGACCGAGCATGTCAAACTCCGAATAGAAGCCCAGTTCTTCAATCTCTTTAACCATCCGAACTTTGGTCTTCCCAGCACGACGCTGGCGGGCATTCCGGGAGAACCTTCCACGCAGACGGGCTTCGGAGCCCTGACCTACACAACGTCTCCACCCACCGGCCTGCTGGGCGTCGGCCTCGGTGGCGACAGCAGTCCACGCATGATCGCCTTTCAAGCGCGCCTGGAGTTTTGAGTACGCTCAATCCAGCGACGCCAGAACCGAATATCCAGCGCCCGTCCGCAACCGGTCTGTAACTTTTCGGCATTCGAGCACATCTCATCTGCGCGGCCGAAGTGTGTCGGACGCAAATTCAACCAGAAACCGAGGAGAATTTTATGAGGAAGATGATCGGAACGCTGATGGCCATGTGTTTCCTGGCTATGTCCCTTGCCGCTTTTGCACAGTCCGATGACACCATGAAGCAGACAAGCACGACGACATGAAGCACGATGAGATGAAAAACGATCAGATGAAGAAGGCGAAGAAGAACCAAGAAGGACAAAATGAAAAAGGACGATATGAAGAAGGACGACATGAAGAAAGACGACGGCATGAAGCATGACGATGGCATGCAGAAAAACTAGCCTCCGCCACCGTGTCTCAAGTTCGCTTCGGGTAGCTGGTGCAGGGCAGCGTCATCGGCTACTCGGAGGCTCCACTTCTGAATCGCCTCACTCGAAGATTTGCCACACTCCTCGTTAGCCGGCCTCGTCCAAAACGCCGCTCTATGTTGCTAGGCCGTGTTTGGAGGTCTGGCGGATTCTTCGGTGAGTCCGAGGTCGGCGCTCAGATACTTTTTCATGCAACGCACGCAGGGCGTGTAGCCCTCCTTCAAAGCCTCTCTGGCGGCGATCATCCGGATATGTTCTTTGTCGTGGATGAACGGGCATCCGGAAGCGTGAAATAGCTTTCCATCGGTCGAAACCACGACCATCATGTCAGGCGGGACGCCAGTCCCAGGTTGCGCCTGTTGCGAACGCTGTTCCAGCCCCCTGGAACCGGAAAACCGGCCAAGTTCGAAACCGCCTGCGATTAGAACAGCGGCTGCCACGGTGACCATCCATCCCAGAAAACCCCGCCGGCTCGGCTGGATGCTTTCCTCCAACCGCCGCTGCAGCCGATGGCTGAAGCCCAACGGTACGTCGCTCATGCGCTCGTCGCCATATAACTGGATTACGTTTCGCGTTCCCTCGAGTACCGACCGGCACCGGTCACATTCGCGGAAGTGCGACTCCATGGCCGCGCGCAGCTTCGGATCGATGTCATATTCGAGGTAGTTGGAGATCTCCCGCCAGACTTGTTCGCAGTTGACTACCATGGCTTGGTCCCCTTTGCAAAATGCAACCTCGTGCTCCAGTTCCCGCCGAGTCCCGGCGACAAAAGGTCGCGGAGCATGAGCCGGGCCCGCAGCAGTCGTGTCTTGACCGACGCAGTGGAGATGCCCAGAGCCTTAGCGGTCTCTTCAATGCTCAAGTGCTGCATGTCGCGCAGCACGAACACCTCGCGATAGATCTGTCCCAGCGCCTCCAGCGCCTCTGCCAGTTTGTCGCGGACTTCTTTGCGCTCCAGAGTCTCGGACGGAATCTCCCTCCAGTCTGCGAACTCGCGGGGCGTATAGTCTCCCTCGGCATCCTCGCGATCGACGATCGGCTCAATCATGTGGGCGTGTTCTCTTCTCTTCCGCATACGCGCCTCATTGAGCGTGATCTGAATCAGCCACGTGCTGAAGCGCGCTTCCGACCGGAACTGGCGAATGTTCTTAAACGCCTTCAGCATTGCCTCCTGCACTGTATCTTCGGCATCGGCTTCGTTGCGCAAGACCGCTAGCGCAGCAAAGTACACGCGCCGTTCGTAGGGCCGAATAAGCTCATAGAAAAGATCATGTTCGCCGTCCCGGATGCGCCGGATCAGCAACTCTTCGTTGAATTGTTCGACTGGAATTCCCAGCGCCATCCCCTCGTTCGGCATCGCTCCTCACCGCAACCGTGAGCTTTCTGCAGTCGCTAACAACAATTGCTTCCAGTCCGGTGTGAGGTTTCACAACTCAGGCCAGCCGGTGGTTTTGAAACTTTCGGATGCCGGTTCGCGAACTCATCATTGCCGTTGCCCTGCACGTGCCCAGATTCGCAAATCGGCCAAAAGTTACAAGAGGACCTCGGACAGAATCCCCCTAGGTTATTGATAGAAAAGTACCTTATCGCTAAGTCCTTATTCCTCAATGACCTGGCGCGAAAAAATCGCCAAATCTTTGATTCTAAAAGACCGTCGAAGGGGGTAATCGATTCACAGAGAACATTCCCTTCCCCCGATAAAAGTTCGAACCACCTTCCCCTCCAAATCGAGCACAATAAAGTCCGCGTCCGCGCCCGGAGCCAGCACTCCTTTATTATTGCTTCCAACCACCCGCGCCGGGTTACGGCTGGCGGCCGCAACCGCCCACGGCAAACTCCATTCCGCGAAACGCGCAAGGTTAGAACAGCCCGGTCCATGGTCAAAACGCTGCCCGCCAATCTTCCGCCCGATTCGCACCGGCCGTTTTCGACGTCGACCTCCATCGACCCCAGCGGGTATCGGCCATCGGGCATGCCGGTCGCGGAAATTGCATCTGTGATGAGCACAGTTTGATCGGGACCCTTAGCAAGCGCCACCAGCTTGACGATCGCGGGGTCGAGATGAATGCCATCGGCGATAAGATCGGCGGTGACGCGCGCGTCAGTGAGAGCGGCGCCCGCGATGCCAGGATCGCGGTGGCCAAGTGAGCCGCATGGCGTTGAAGACGTGAGTAGTATGCCGCGCACCTGCCGTGACCGCGAATTCTGCGGTGGCGAAATCGGCATCGGAATGTCCCAGGCTGACGCACACGCCGCGCGCAGCAGCCGAGGTAATCAACTCGATCGCGCCATCGAGTTCGGGAGCAACTGTCATTAGCCGAATGTGCCCGCGAGCAGCCTGCCAGAACCGCTCAAAGGTTTCGAGTTTCGCGGGAAGCAAGAGCTCTGACGGATGAACGCCACGGCGGGCGTGACTGATAAACGGTCCTTCCAGGTGAATGCCAAGCGGTTGGGCTCGACCATCGCTCGGCGCATTTTTGCGTGCGGATAGTTGGGAGTCGTTCGTTTCGCGCCCATCTCCGTAGGAGATGCGCGGTACTTTTTCGCGCTCTTCGATCGCGTCGGCAAGCCGATCCAGCGCGCGCAAAATGCGGTCGACAGGAGCGGTGACAGTAGTGGGCATGTAACCAGCAACGCCATGTCGCGCGAGGAAGCGCTCAATTACAGGCAAGCCTTCGGGTGCGTCCATGACGTCGTATCCCGCGCTGCCGTGAATGTGAAGATCGAGGTAAGCGGGCGCGATCAGGTTGTTCCCGAGATCGATCGGCGAAACCCCCGCAGGGCATGATCTCGCAGACTGCGAGTCGACCGCGACGATGCGCCCGTGATCGACGAGCAGGAGAGCATGATCAAGCGGGCCGTGCGGCGTCAGCAAGGTTGCGGCAGTAAAAGCCAGCATAGAAACCAGAGATGCTTTGGCAAACGCTAAGCAAACAGAAACGCTCGAGGACTCAAAACGATCGACTTACAGAAAGCGCCCGCGGCAAAAATTGTACCAGTCGTTAGGCGCCGTCGACTGCACCTTCAGCATTTTCAGAATGCTATACTGTTAAAAGTCGCGGCGTACCAATCGCGATTGACAATCCTGCCATCAGTCGGGGAGTGGCTCAGCCTGGTAGAGCACCTGGTTCGGGACCAGGGGGTCGGAGGTTCAAATCCTCTCTCCCCGACCAATTCTAAAGCACTTATCGGAACTCACAGTGGGCGCAATTGGGCGCAACTCAGGGAGAGTGAAGCCCAATCCTACCCTCTGCGCGGTCATTGTACGAAACATCCCGTCTATCTTTACCCCGGTACGAGCGTAGCGCTGTGAGATGTCCTTGTTCGAGTGTCCCATCCAAATGTGAACGAGGATCTCAGGCACCAACTCTTTATCGAGATGAGCCGCTCGAAATCTCCTGAAGGCATGGAAGCCGCAAGGTGGCCTTCCCATCTCCAGGAGTATTGGGTGAAGGGATCTCCGCAACAGATTCGATTTACGTTGCGGAGTGCCGCGAGCCGAGGGAAATACCAATCCGCTCTTACGCGAACCGATGTGATCCGCCAACGCACTAGCTAACGAGGAGTGAATATCCACCTCTCGTTTTCCGGCCGCACTCTTCGGGTTGCCAAGGTCACCTTCCCACGCGCTGCGCTTCACATGGATCAGTGTGTCGCATACGTCTTCGACATGCAGCGCGAAGGCCTCCCCGATGCGAAGCCCGGAACCGGCGAGCAAGGCATACAGAATCTTGTCTTGTCCGTTGGCGGTAGAGATTATTGTTTCGATCTCCGCAGCCGTGAAGCTAGGCGCGTTCTGTTCCTCGACAACAGGAAGATCCATGAAGTTGTGATTCCACTTCACGGAGTAGACCGGCTCTCCTCTGTCGTTCAGTACCGAGGCAACCACTGACTTGATGACAGCGAGATAGTTCTCAATCGACTTGGCTGAGAACCGGGGGTTCCCATCCTTCGTCTCTGAGGCCATCTCTGCCACGAACCCCCGCATCGTGCGATTGTTCACATCAGCAAGTTGCATCTGTCCTATCTTTCCGTTGACGTATTTCAGATGGCTCGTCCATGCTTCCGCAGTCCGAGGTTTGATCGGCTTCCGCTTCCTGCTCTGCACAGATTGAAGCCAAACTCCAGATTGTTCTTTGAATGTAATACCGAGGTTCGCTGCTTCCGCTTCGCGGAAGACTTCCTCGGAGTTGGCGCCGGACGCCGCGAGGATCTGCTTGAGTCTTCGTGAGCGTTCTGACGCGTTAAGTGATCCCGGTCCGGTAGCCGGACAGATCCGAACGCGCTTACAGACGCGCTTCTCCTGCCCTGCAACATCCATCCAGAACCGGCCATAGAAACCGCCTTTTCGTTGTTCGATCCAACCATTTTGTCCAGACCGTCTTGACAAAGTACGTCTCGCTTTCCGGTCTGGTTGCGCGGCTGAAAGTATCCCACCACAAACTGCTTCCATCAAGGGGTTTATGACGGTAATCCGGCTCATCAGAAGCCCCCCTCTAATCGCATCTGCGGAGCACTTCTGTCTTGCTGTACCTTCGATTCCTTGTGCCACTCGTTCGCAACACCACGTTCACAGCGGAATGCCGAACGGAATATAAACCGTTCCCGCAGCGACAGGAACGAATCAGATTTGTACCCAGGCACCGCCAGCGGAAAACGCCCTATGCTGAGGAGAGACGTCTTTTCACGCCAATCGCTCACAGGTCCGACCGTCTTCGGAATCGCGACCATCTTTGAACAAACTCCCGAACGGAACACAGACACCGTTCGCATCGTTGACTTCCGTGCTCAGAGCGGGGACGTTTCCCGCCGGAAGCGATAGGCACGAATTTGATTCATCTCTACCTCCGTGTCTAATGAATTTTCGGGAACGTGTTATTCCTTCCGCGACTAATAACTTTCCGCAACTGACAAGTTTCTTCAGACTTTTTTGACCGGACGGATTTGTGGAGGTGTAGTTTGTTGAAATAGCGAGACTTGCGGAAACGACAACAATTCAACAAAATGCCAAAAGTTCTTGATACGCTGCTGGTCACGCCATCTTGTCTCGGCCTTGTTCCGCAGATTCCGATGCCAGTTAGAGCATTTCAGCGAGACGTTTGGAGGGAATGTGGGCGAGCGAAGAGCTAACGAAACAACATTGGCTATGTATCTTGTTACCACGCAGATGGAAATTTCCTCTTTCAAGACTCGACTATGAGTGTGTCCGCCAAAGCATAAACACGACAAAGCTATTAGTCCTCCAGGGAATAACAGACTCCCTGAACTTTCATTGGACAGCGAAATCGAGTGCGGTTACTTTTGCGCCACACGCAGCAGATTTTAGCTGCTCCCGGAGGCGCAAATGTCATCACGTTGGTTTCAAGTCCGTCTTATTCGCCCAGTCCAGCCCCTTCTTCGGTCGAAGTGGGCGCGTCCAACCGCGGCTATTCTCGCCCTGCTTTTTCTCATGCCTGTGGCCGCTCTAGCGCAGGGCGGTTCACCGTTCGACACCGGCTTTACCGCCATCCAAACCCTTTTCACCGGCACCATTGCGAAGGTCGCCAGTCTGGTTGCCATCGTGATCGGCGGCTACGGATTCGCGCACGGCGAACCCGGCGCCAAGAAGGCGCTCGCCGGCGTTGCCGCCGGAACGGGCATTGCCGTTCTCGCCGTCAATGTCCTGAGCTGGCTCTGGGGCGTTTAGCGACCGTCCCAATGTCCCAGACTTTTTCATTCAACACGTTTAGCTAGGCGAGGGGCTTATGACAGACAAAACACGACAACATCGCACAAACCGGGTGTTCAAGAGCCTGCATAAGCCCCTCACCTATCTGGGCGTGGAGCGCACGCTGTTTTACTTCGTCTGCGTGGGCGCGGTTGGGGCCTTCAATCTCTTCAATTCCATCCTGGCTGGGATCGCCGTGTTCATCGGTGGTTTTGCCTTCGGGCATTGGGTGACGAACAGCGATCCGGCATTCCTCCGCATTCTGGCCAAGTCCGAACGCTACAAGCTGCGCTACGACGCGGCCAAACAGCAAGTCCCCCGCGTGGAGGTGCTGTGATGCTGCGTCTCGATAAGGTCATCAAGCCGTGGAAAGAGAGCGCGTGCTCTCAACGACCACATCAACCTCTACGGGTTCTGGAATGAGACGGCCTTCCTCACCAAGACCGGCGATCTCGGCATGGTGCTCAGTGTTCCCGGCGTGGACTACGAAAGCCTCGACCGCTCGGAGCAGGAGTATGCGGTCAAGCGGCTGGAAGCCGCGCTGAAAGCCTTCGGCCCCGGCTTCCACGTCTACCAGTATCTCTTCAAGTCGAACCGGCCGGACATACCCTTCGCGAAGTACGACGACCCGATTGTGGAAGCGGCCATCGAGCAGCGGCGGAAGTTCTTTGAGGCGAAGCGCGACCATCTTTATCAGGTCGAGATCTTCTACTGCATCTTGCTCGAAGGAGCGCGATCGAAGACCGGCGTGGGCGCGGCGTTCGCTCGGCTCTTTCGCGATCCCGCTGGCGCGGTTGGCGAGCTGAAGGCGCAGTTCACGCAACGACAGCATGAAAACGCTGTTGCGCTCGCAGATCGAGCGCGATGTTGCGCGCCTCGATCAGCGCGTGCAGGCATTCGTTCGGCAGCTTGCGGACTTCGTGCAAATCGAAGTCTTGGACCGGCAGCGACAGTTCACGTTCTTTCGCCGGTTGCTCAATTTCGACGACTGGCGCATTGCGGGCAAGCCGCAGTCCACGCAGTTTCTCGACTATCAGGTCGTGAACTCGAACATCGAAGCCGAACGCGATCATCTGCGCGTCGGCGATCACATCGTTCGCGTCCTGACGATGAAAGAGGCCATCACCGAGACCCGGCCTCTGGTGCTCGATGCGCTGCTGAAGATCCCGGCCAACTTCCGAGTCGTCACCGAATGGACGCCGCTCGCGGCGGACAAGGCCCGCAAGGAAGTCAACAAGCGCCGCCGCCACTTCAACATGTCGAAGACCGGCTTCGTCTCGCAGATGGGCAACGACGCCACGAAGACGAACCCGCGCGATGTGCTGGTCGACGAATCGAAGCAGGCCGACATCGAGAACCTTGGCGATTGCCTGCGCGCCCTGGGCGACGGTCAATCGCTCGGCGACTTCTCGCTGACGATTGTGCTGTACGGCCGCTCAAAAGCCGAACTCGACCAGCTCGGGGCCGAGTTCGCTGGCATCTTCACCAACGCCGACGGCAGCCTGTTTTCGGAAACCTACAACCAGCTCAACGCCTACTTCGCCACCGTTCCGGGCAACTACGCGCTGAACCTGCGCAAGCTGTATCTGCTGAACACGAACTACGCCGACCTGTCTTTTCTGTTTACGATCCTTCCCGGCGAGAAGACGAACGCGCATCTCGGCACGGAGTACCTGGCGGTGCTCGAAACCGACAACAGCACACCGTACTTCCTGAACCTGCATAACGGCGAGGTCGCCCACACGCTGATCCTCGGGATGACAGGCAGTGGGAAGTCCTATTTGTGCTAATTTCGTGCTGCAGAATGCCCAGAAATACGCGCCTCTGACCTTCATCTTCGACATCGGCGGCAGCTTTCGAGTCGCTTACCACGATCTTCGGCGGCTCGTACCTGAACGTCGGCCAGGAGTCGCGCGACTTCACCATCAATCCGTTTTCGCTGCCGCAGACCAAAGAGAACCTGCAATTCCTGTTCAGCTTCTTCCGCGTGCTGATCGAGGGCAACGAGCAGCGTTACCGGCTCGACTTCAAGGAAGAACGCCGCCTGTGGGATGCCATCGAGCGCATGTACATGCTGGAGCCGACCCAGCGCACGGTCTCGAACTTTGCGAACATCGTCGGCGAGTTGAAGGAACGCCTGCATCGCTGGACACGCGGCGGCCAGTACGGATTTCTCTTCGACAACGCCGAAGACACGCTGTCGTTCTCCCGCTTTCAGACCTTCAACTTCCACGGCTGGAACGATGCGCCCGACGTGCTGGAGCCGCTGCTGTTTTACGTCCTGCATCGCGCGTCGAATGAAATCGCCGATCCGGCGAAACTCGCCACCTTCAAGATCTTCCTGCTCGACGAGGCGTGGCTCTTCATCAAGAACGAGACGATCCGCAATTACGTTGTGCAGGCGCAGAAGACCTGGCGCAAGCACAACGCCGCGATGATCCTGGCGACGCAATCCATCAAAGAGCTTGAGGAGTCGGGGATGCTGGCGATTGTGGCCGAGAGCTGCCCGACGAAAATCTTCCTCGCCAACCCGGAGATGAACCGCGAAGTGTACCGGGAAGCGTTTCATCTGAACGACACCGAGCTGGACCTGATCGGCGGCCTTGTTCCGCCGGGCCAGATGCTCATCCGCAAGGCGCAGACCTCGAAGAAAGTGCAGTTGAACGTCGATTCGGTCTCGCACTGGATGGCGACCAACAACGCCCGCGACAACTTGAAGAAGCGCGATTACTTCGCGCGCTTCGGCATCGCCGATGGGCTGCGCCATCTCGCCGAAGACTATCCATTCCAGCCGCGCACGCTGGCCATGTCAACCGTCAACACGAACCACTAAGGAGAATCACGCAATGCGACCCATCAAATTCATCGTCAACTGTTGTTTTGGCCGTTTCGTCCATCGCGGCCTTCGGCCAGGAGTCCGCGCGCACGGTGCAGTATCACTCGCAGGACATCGTTGCGATCCGCGCCAAGGTCAAGTACACAACCCTGATTGAAGTGCCCACCGACCGAAAAGATCATGGAGGCCGCCACCGGCGACAAGGATTTCTGGATTGTCGATGTGGTCGGCAACTTCTGCTTTGTGCATCCGGCGAAACAAGGCATCAGCTCCAATCTGAATCTGATCACGGACAAGGGAAACATCTACAGCTTCACCCTGCAGGACATCTCCGGGTCTCCGGGAGAGCCCGACCTGAAGGTGATCGTCGAACCCGCCGACCGCTCCGCCATTGTCGCGGCGAGCGGCCCCGCGCAGTTCGTGCCGGCCGCGCAACTCGAACAGTCGAAGCAGCAGGTCGCCGCTCTGCAATCGCACGTCGAGCAGGCGGTGGACGAGTACAAGAGCAGCTATCCGACGCAGCTCAAGTTTGACTACGTCTACAAGGCCAACGAAGCGCCCTTCGACATCCAGTCGATCTATCACGACGACAAGTTCACCTACATCAAGACCAATGCGCCGGAGAAGTTCAGCGTCTACGAGATGAAGGACGGCAAGCCGAACCTCGTCACCTATGACCTCCGGGAAGGAACTTACATCATCCCGAAGATCATGGACGACGGGTATGTGGAGCTGGGCAAAAAGCGGATGAGCTTTGCGCGGAAAGGCTAACTGCTTATGACCGAGAACAACCGTACTTCTCACACAGACTCGCAGGCCGGGACGCATGCCGAACCGCAGGTCGAGCCAACACTGCGCGGCCTTTTAGCGCAGCCCAAGGGCGTCTTGCAGAAGAACCTCAAGACGTTCGTCTATTTGGGCGCGGCGTTGCTCGTGATCGTGGCGGCGCTCTTCAGCTCCACGGGGAAGAAGACGCCCGCGCAGCAGGCCGCCGCGAAAGGGCAACCACCGCAACCCATGTTGCAGGACAACACCGACAACAACGTGCAGGACTTGAAGAACCAGGTTCAGGCCGAACGCCAGAAAGAGCAGCAGGCGGCAATGGCCGCCGCTGCTACGGCAAGATCCGGCGCTGGCGTCTGCGACGCCCGCGCAACAGGCTGCCGCCGTGGCCTTTGGCCCAACCGGCGTTGCCGCTGCCGGTGCTTCCACCGCTTCCTGCCTTCCGGGCCGCCCCTGCGGACAAGGGCAGCAAAGCGCCATGCAGCCGCAACTTACTCCTGAGCAACAACAGGCACAGCTCATTGCGGCGAAGGAGCGCGAACGGGCCGACAACTCCCGTTTCGCTTCCAACCTTGTGTACTCCCATCTTGCCGAGCAACAGCCAGCAGCAGTCGCAACCCCAAAGTCAGACGATGCCCGTCCAGTATGACCACACCGAGCGGCAGGCAAAGACCGAATCTCGTTGACCCCACGAGCCGAAGAAGAACAGGAGGAGACACCCGGAGGCTATAAGCGGCCTCTGGAAGCGAACATTGATTCGGCCGTCGGTCAGCCTTATCTCGTCTACGAAGGCTCGGTTCTCGACACCGTTCTGATGAATCGCCTGGACGGAGACGCCGTAGGGCCAGTCAAAGTCCTTGTCTCGAATCCCTTGTATTCGCATGATCATCAGCACGTCATCATCCCCGAGGGAACGGTGGTTTTGGGCGAAGCCAAGAAGATTGGAGCGGCGGGCTTCGGCCAGCAACGGCGCATGGCCGTTGCATTTCACCGCCTGATTATGCCCGATGGCTACTCCGTCGATCTCGACCAGTTCCACGGCCTCGACCAGATCGGAGAGGAAGGGCTGAAAGGACAAGGTCAACAACCACTATCTCGAAATCTTCGGCACCTCGATCGCTTTGGGTGTGGTTGCCGGCGCCAGCGAAATCACGCAGGGCGGCGGCACCATCACCACCAGCGGCTCGCAGGCATTCACCAACGGAACTGCGGCCAGTGTTTCGCAGTCCGCGACCAGCATCCTCGACCGCTTCCTGCAGATACCGCCCACGATCACGATTCGCGAGGGCCATCGCGTGAAAGTCTATTTCACGCAGGACATGCTTCTGCCTGCGTACTACCAACCACACCATTCCACAAACGTTTTAAGGAGGCTTCAATGCGAATCCATTGCTCTCTCTCTCTTGCTCCTGTCGGCTCTCGCCCTTGCCGGCTGTCAGAGCAAAGCTGAAAAGGTGAAGCAGTTGCAGGATCAGTACAACGCCGAATACCCGGCGTATGCCAAGGCACTGCCTCGACGAGACACCTCCGGAGCCGCAAGAATGCTGACTGGAGAGAAGCTGACCGCAGAACAGACGGCGGACTCTCGAAGCCAAAAGGAAAGAGCGAGAGGCACGGTGCAAACCAGAGGCTGACCGTCTTGCAGAGTTCCAGAGAGAAATTCTTGCCGCACAGCAGTAATGCCGTATCGCTAGAGCAACGAGCGTCACCAACCACCAACCGCAAACGAAAGGACAAACAATGAAGAAACTGATCGTTACCGCACTCGCCCTCGGACTTGCCGCAGCGTTGCAACCCGCAGCGCTCGCGCAATTCGGTTCCGGCATCGTCTACGATCCTACGCAATCGGCCCACGCCATTACGCAGATCGAACACGAAGAGCAATCCATCTCCAACCAATTCCAGCAGATCGAGCAGGGACAACAAATCTTCAGCAACACCGTCAAGATTGCGACGACGGCGCTGCAAGCCTACAACGTTGCCAAGCAGCAATACCAACTCGTGCATCAGATGATTCTTGCGCCGTCGATGCTTTATCAGCGGTTCTTGTCTCCCGCCACCGACCTACGGATGCTGCAACAAATCTCGAACACCTACGGCAATTCGATGGGGTGGCTCAACTCCGCGAACACCGGAAACGGGGCCGCAGCCTCCTACCAGCAGGTAAGCGTGCCAACTACCACCAGCGAAATTCCCGGCTACATCACCGCCAGTGTTGCCGGCCAACTGCAGATTGCGGCGCAGGGAGCCACCGTTGACATCGGCGATTCCGTCATGACCAACAACCTGCAAATGCTCGGGACGATGCGAGCCAATCAGGCCGCGAGACAAACCGATATCGCGAACCTGGAGAGCGGCGACACAAAGCCAAGATGCCACGCAGCAGACCATCATGGCGACGCTCCAGCGCATCAATCAAGCCCTGCTCTTGCAACTGCGAACCCAGCAGGACGCGAACCAGATGAACGCCAATCTCGCCCTGCAGCAGATCGTCGCCCAGAAGCAGCAGCAGGACGCGATGAAGTCGGCATTCCGCGACTCATCGGGATACGAAAGCTACTACAACTCGAACGTCGCCACGACCAGCGGCGGCGCGGCCAATCTCCTTACGCAAGCGTACTGAATCGTCGCAAGCGGACGGAATTAGAACAACACGGAAGCCAGTACGAAACGGAAGAACGGAGGTGAGGAACATGGGTACAGGTCTCTTCGACTTTATCGCTCAGGCGTGCCAGTCGCTCGCAGCCACGGTGGCGCCCTCGGTTACCGCGATGGGGATTCACATTGTCCTGGCGCTGGCAACCATCATGCTGGTCTGGTTCGGCGTACAAGAGGCGCTTGCATCGGCGCACGGAGAGGCCGGGTTCAGCATGGGGAGGTTTCTCAACCTCTTCATGCTGCTCACCTTCGCCTACGTAATGGTGAACTACTACGACAGCTCGATCCCCGGCCTTGGCTTTTCCATCAAGGGCTTCATCGACGGCGGCACCATCAATCTTGTGAACCTGATTGGGTCGGATGGTTCCACCACGATGCTAAACGAGATCCATGCGGCATCGTCGAAGACAGGGCCGTCGCTTCTGACCAGCATTATGTCGCCCTACTACTCCATTGTGTACTTTGTCGTGCAGTTCCTTTTGGCGCTTCTCGCGGCAATCGTTTCGGCCATCCTCGCCTACGGCGCAATCGCGGCAACCATCATCGGATTGCTCGGGCCGATCTTCATCCCGTTTCTTGTTTTCGACAAGCTCGATTGGCTGTTCTGGGGATGGCTCAAGGCGTATCTCGGATTCAGCTTTTACAAGGTCATCGCCGCAGCCACGATGAATGTGCTGGCTCATGTGCTCACCAACTATTACATCCAGCTTGGGCAGAGCATTTCGGACCCGTCAACGATCGTTCAGACGTTGCCGCTTCTGATCCTTCTCGTGCTGGTCAACGTCTACATCCTCTTCAAGATTCCGGCCATGTCGCACAGCCTATTCGGCGGCGGTGGCGGGCACGGCGGAGGTCTGGGCGTCGTGGCAATGGCGGCACGGGCCGTGCTGTAAACCGCACTAAGAAAGGCGAGAAACGAGGTCAGAAATGAACGCAGGAACAAAAGCGATGAACGCAGAAACGAAGGCTACACCGGAGATCACGCGCGCCGCGGAACGCTACCTGGAACAGTATGGCGATCCGCTGGTGATGAACACCTATCTGAAGGTGACCATCCTTGTGCTCGCCACGGTTTGTTTCGCGCTGGCGGGGCTCACCTTCAAGAGCCAGAAGGCGCTCGCCGACATGCACCCCATGATTGTGCGGATTAACGACGTGGGACACGCCGAAGCCATCGACTATCGCAATTTCCAGTACCGCCCGCAGGAGGCGGAGAACAAATACTACCTTTCCCGCTGGGCAGAGCTGTATTTCAGCCGCAACCGTTTCACCATTGAGCGCGACCAGACCGACTCTCTTTACTTCCTGAATAGCGACGTGCAGCGCGCCGTAATCGACCAGGAACGCAAGGACAACATCATTCAGATTTACATCAAGGACAGCACCCTTCCGTATGTCGATGTCGAGATCAAGAACGTCATCCTTGACGACCTGCGGCAGTCGCCCTATTCGGCACGCATCGAGTTCGAGAAGGTATACACCAATCCGGCGGATCATTCCGAACTCAAGCGGGAGCGATGGACGGCCAGCGTTACCTACGTCTTCCGCGAGAACGTGAAGAACAATGAGCTTGCCGTGAACCCACTCGGCCTGACCATCGTGCGCTTCCGGGCCGACCAGGCGTTCAGCTAGAGGACGAACCGACCATCCAGAGGCTTTTTCATGTCATTTCTTGCTGCCAATCCGGCTGGCTTTTCCTACCTGTCCCCATACCTTGTCGAGCGGGCGAACGCGGGCCTATCGACCGGCAACGACGATGGCGAATTGCGTCCTTCTTGCGGCGGACATGCCGGCTCGTATCGGACTGCGATTGCGGCGAGCTTCCGCAGCCAATGTACCGATGAGAACTTTGCTCGGGCGCGTGTCTGCCGTTATGTATCCCGTCTTTTACTCGGTCACCGCTTCGGGGTCTTTCCGGCGCCCGGCGGCACTCGGTCTTCTGCTTCGCTTTCTCACCCCAGCAAGCCAGCACCGCGCTTGCCGGGGACCCCGATTTGCGCGCCCCTTCGGGGTCTCGGTTCCTCCCGAAACAAGTTTGCAAGTCACGGCAAAAGACGCCGCGCAAACTTCTTTCGGGCCCCTCCGAGAAAGCAGACCTTCGGCCTTGGGAGCCGGACCCACTCGCCAGGCTTCGCCCAGTGTGACCCGAGCAACAACGGGAAATTCAACAAACGGAGACACGATTATGTACCAGAACAAAGTAACCCTCATCGGCTTCCTCGGCAGCGACGCAGAAGCTCGCACGCAACAGCGCAGACTTCAGCGTCACAACCCTCTCGCTGGCAACCAAGTCCTCCTACAAGAAGGATGGCAAGTACGTCTCGCACACCGAATGGCATCGTTGCGTAGTCTTCGGCAAGCTCGCGGAGTTCGCCAAGACGCTCACCAAGGGCGCACACATCCAGGTCGAAGGCGAACTGCGCAGCCGCGAGTACGACAGCAAGAAGACGGACTCCAAGCAGCGCGTCTGGGAAATCCGGGTCGCTTCGATCCTGAAGCTCGACCGCGCCGAAAAGGCCGCCCCGGAAGACCAGAGAAAGATCGGGAGCACGATGACACGCCCGCAGAGGAAGCGGCCGCATAGGCCGTTGTTTTTCACTCCTGGAAGCCCGGCTAATCGCTGGGCTTCCACGCTCGTGAGGTCCACGCTATGAGCTTTGAATTGATCCTTCCGTTCCTTCGCCCGATCGAGCCGCTGCTGCTCGACGAAAGCATCAGCGAGATCATGGGCAATCCCGACGCCTCATGGTGGTACGAACGCGACGGAATCATCCGCCGCGAAGCGGCGATTTCCTTCGACTGCCGGCAGACTGCGCACCGGCCTCGAAGTCATCGCCAATCAGCTCGGCAAAAGGCTCGACGAAGACAACCCTCTACTCCACGCGCAGCTTCCGGATGGAAGCCGCCTTGCGGCGGTCATTCCGCCGGTCGTGCGTCCCGACTCCGGCGCTGGTCATTCGCAAGTTCACCAGCCGCCATTACACGGTCGATGACCTGATCGCTCGCGGCACGCTGACGCGCCCGCTTGCCGAGTTCCTGGCCGAGCAGATTCGCAGCGGCAAAGACGCTGCTTATCAGCGGCGGAACGGGTACCGGAAAGACCACGCTTCTGCGCATACTGGCCGACTTCATTCCAGAACAGGAACGCATCGTCGTCATCGAAGATACTTCGGAACTTCAAATCCAGAAGCCGAACATTCTGGCCGTCGAATGCCAGACCGACACGTTCAAGGCCAACATCACTTTCGACGACCTTTTGAAGTCCGCTCTTCGCTGGCGACCGGACCGCATCATCCTCGGCGAAGTCCGCGGAATCGAAGCGCGAACGCTGCTCGATTCCTTCAACACCGGCCACGCCGGATCGCTCGCGACGATCCACGCCAACTCGGCGGAGAAGGCCCTGCATCGCTTCGCCAATCTGGTCATGCGCAACCACGCGCAGACCACCTTCTCCGACACCGAAGCCGAGATCGGAGAAGCCGTCGATTTCGTCGTCCACGTCGAGCGCCAACCGGGCCGCCGCATCGTGCGCGAAGTGCTGGCCCTTCGCGGCTACGACCGCGACGCCAAACGCTTCCTGATCGAACCCGTATTCGAGGTGAAACATGCCACAGCATAGGACACAGAACGCGGCGAATATCGCCGCCGACTTCCTCACCCGTTGCTTCGCTCCGGGCGAGTCCATCGCACTGCTACTTCGACGCGAGAATCCCGCCGGAATTCTTCAGCGAATCGTCCCGCTGGAGCGTGCGCTTGCGCCTCGTTACCTCGGCTGGCTCGCCCACGAAAACTCCATTGGCGCGAACGTCTATGTGGCTGCCAATCCGGTTCGCTCCGGCAGCCGCAAACGCACCAAAGAGAGCATCGCCGCGGTCCGGCATCTGTACCTCGATTTGGACACCGATGGTGAGGCCCGTCTCGCTGCTCTCCGGGCCTCCGATGCCGTTCCCACTCCGAACGCAATCGTCTCCACATCGCTCGGCAAGTACCAGGTCCTCTGGCGTGTTGACGGCTTCAGCTCTCGAACGGCAGGAAAGCGCCCTGAAACTGCTCGCCGTCACCTTCGGCGGCGATCCCGCCTGCACCGACTGCAACCGGGTGCTCCGCCTGCCCGGATTCCTGAACTGCAAGTACGATCCGGCGTATCCCGTCACGGTCGAATACCCCGGCGATTCCACTTGGAATTCCGATGACTTCCGGCTGGATATTCTGGCGGCGGATGCCTTGCTTTCGTCCCGCTCAATCACATCGCGAAAGCATCCCGATAAGCACACCAATTCCGAACGCGATTGGGCATGGGTTCTCGCATGAACTTGCCGAGCGGAAAGGACGCCGCAAAGCTCACGCGAAAGCTGGCTTCGCGCCGCTCCGATAAGCCGAATCCGCTCTACTACGCGCAGCGGACCGTTGACGTTGCATCGGCCAGACTCTGGCTCATCGAAGGCGTTCCGATCGACGACGTCGTCACGATGCTCGAAGTCCGCCGCCGCTTCGAGATTCCCGTCGCACTTTGCTCCGCTCGTGCGCGGGAGATTGCGCTGACGGCGCAGAGGATGATTGCCCGGAGAAAGATCGCTTAATTCAACACCTACAAGGAGAACGAAATGCCACTACTTGAAATCAACCTAAGCCGCTACATCAGCGCCTCGATTCGGCTGGACTGAAACCACCGCCGAGCAGGTCGATCAGTACGCCGCTTTCGTCCACGCATCCGCCGACGATGTCGTGGACAAAGCCCTCAACTATGTCTTCTCGAAAGACCGCGACTTTCAGGACTTTCTGAAGACGCCACAGGCCAGGCAGGTTGCCTCCACGTTGCGTGTCCGTAAAGGCCCGAATAGAGATGCGAAGAATGAGGCGGAGCAGCCTGCGAAGAAGCTTGGAGCCGGGGTGGAGTCCACGGCTTCTGTGCGGGTAATGAAGGCGTGATCCTGCATTCAATTTCGTGCCGGAACAAGAACGGTGCTTCGCACCGGAAGAATTTTGACACTCCACCCCTGATAGGGTCGTGCAGGTATACCACGGTAAACGTGCACATAACGGAACACTTATGAAATGCGGGTATACGTCGGTATACCGCACTGAAGGTAGTCCAGATGCCCTTACTTGCCCAACATAACGACTCGCAAAGAACACAGAGGAAGACCGTTTTCCGGAATGCAACCATCCCTCAAGTTGACTCCACCGAAGTTACAGCCTCGATCAGATCGCGACTGCAAAAGGCGTGGCACGAAGCGAATGGATGCGAGATGTGATCCTCCGGGAGCTGCGCGGAGACTCGGCCAGCGATCCATCCCTCGCCGAGATTCTTGGGGTTCGCTTGCTCCTGGTAAACGTGTTGCGGCCTCTGGCCGCAGGCCAGAGACTCGCGCCGGAGGCGTTCGACAAACTGCTCGACGAAATCAGCGATGCCAAGCACCACCTCGCTGAAAGCTGGCCGCTTCCGCAGGAAGGAAATAGCGATGGCAATGACAAAGTGGGGACGCAAAGAAACCATCATCTGGCCGCCGCACAGCCCGATCTACACCTATGGGGCGGTATTCATGACGGTCGTTTTACCGGACTTGTTCCTTTACTGTCGATTCACCTTCGGGAACAGCCCCCTGCAACGTTTCTACACGCCGACCTACATCCAGTCGAGTGTCCGCAGGAGCAATCGGAACGAGCCGCCGAGACAATTACCGGATGCTCATGGTGGGCGCTCCCGGCGTTCAACCGCGATTCGCGACGAACACCGACGTGACAGACGGCACGACGCCGCAACCGGGCGGCAAGCCCATCCCGCTCGCGCTCTCGCAGCCCGCCTTCCAGCGCGCCTATACCGTCCTTTACCTGGCACCGCCGCAGAACTATATCGACGCGTCCTTGAGTGCCTATCTCAAGAGTGCGGTTTACGGTGGCGATGGCCTTTTCGATCTCTACAACATCCCGCTGCTTTTCGGTCTGCTATCACTGGTCATCCAGCTCCCGTTTTCCATCGCCAAGGACGTTCGACGACGCAAGGCAGCTGAGATACGGACGACGACTGAAAGGCCCCGAGATGCATGACTCCGAGGGAGTTCAACAGACAGGGTCGCAGGGGATGGCATAGGCATTAAGACCAACGAAATGAAGACAATGATCCGCATACCGCAGCGGGCGGAGGCCCAGCACATGCAGATCATCGGAGATACCGGAGCGGGCAAGACCATGATCATGCTCCAGATCCTTCGGCAGATAAAACATCGTGGCGATTCCGCGATCGTCTACGACCCCGCACGGGAGTTCGTCAAGCGCTTTTACGACCCGAAAAACGGCGACGTTATCCTG
>CAWFLZ010000004.1:0-1037851 GCA_963816705.1 uncultured Acidobacteriaceae bacterium | reverse complement strand
CAGGATTTGTTCAAGAAGCAGCAGTAATCAATCTACGGCCGTGCGATTTGGCCCGAAGAAGGATGGTTCCGAAACGTCGGATTAGATCGGACGCACTTGATGTAGAGGAAAAGGAGAGATTTCAATGAGCACCGAAAAGAATGTCCAGATTGTGAAGAATTTTCTTGCGGCACTCGGCCGCCGCGACAAGCAAGATCTGCTGGCGTTGTCTGCCGAAGATATTGAGTGGATCATTCCGGGCGAGGACTGGCCGCTGGCCGGCACGCACCGCGGGCACGCTGGACTGAATAACTTAGTTCAGAAGGCTAACGAAACGGTGGAAACTTCGTACCCAGAGCCCCCCGAGTTCATAGCGCAGGGGGACCGGGTTCTGGTCGTCGGCTTCGCTAGAGGGAAAATCAAAGCCACAAACAGGACATTCGAGGACCACTGGGTTTTCGACATTACGGTTCAGAATGGCAAATTGACGAACGTCCGGGAGTATGTCGACACGCAAGCACTAGCGCGGGCCTCCGAGACGGCCGCGAGCCCCAGGCCCTGACCATCGCGCTGTTTCGTCTTGGCAATCTGAAGTCGGCGGGTAACCAAAGGTCGGCTTCCCTCCCGCGATTGCTTGGTCACCGCTGGCCCGTTTCTGGATAGCTTCCGGTGAGCCGACCATCCAGACTGCATCGGGGATTAAGCTGCGGATCGCTGTTGATGCACGTCCTCTGGATTCGCCGTTATTGCGGAAACGCGTTGATGCATCGCGGGAGATAGGCTCGCCATGGCCGAATCCGACAGCCTCGAATGAAAGACTGACGAGTTTGTATTGGCTGGCACGTCCTTCCTTCAAACTCTCGAAGCCGACAGGATCGCCGAGGCCCATAATGTTCATGCAAACATCTCCTGCAAAGAGCATTCGTCCTGGACGCCACAGCAGCGCGACCTGTCCAGCGCAATGCCCCGGAGTATGAATCACTTCGATGCCACCAGCAATGGACAGTATTTCCCCAGCGGTCAGAGGCTGGTCGATGGCAACCGGCTGCAGTCGCTCCTCGGGATGGAAGAACAGCTTGCACATCAGCCGCCGCGACAGACCCGGTGCCGGAGTCAGGGGCCGAAATGGACCTCCACTCTCGGCCATAGGGATATCGAGCGGGTGCATGTAAGTTCTCGCACCGGTTTCCCGCACGATCGCGGCGGCGCTGCCGATATGATCAGGGTGGCCATGGGTGAACATCAGGTGCTTGAGCTGTGCTGGTGAACGACCCAGCCTGCGGATCGCCCCGAAGACCATTCCTCCTTACGCGGAAATCCGGCGTCGATTAACGTCAATCCGTCATCGCCCTCGATCAGGAAGGCGTTCGCGAACCCCATCGGGACGACGTGCACACCTTTGATCACACGCTTCACAGCCACAGGCAGAACCCCTCCCGATGGTAGCTCGGGAACGCGGTTAGTTCCTAGAACAACCCCTTTTTTCTTCTATGGCGTCCGGACCGAGAACTTCAATCGGGCAAACACTGCAAATTTGTCCACTGAATCCGCCTTTTCTAAGTCGAAGCGCGCCACCCCTCATGCAACGCGGGAAAGGCTGCTACTCCGACTTTGATCCAGCGAAATTGAGGCAGCACGAATCGCCGCTGGCGGCACGACAATCTCAACGAGGCCGGTCGCCACGTCATAGACGAGACCTGACATAATCCACTCGCCCGGCAACCCGGGAATCGCCCGGAGCGACTTAACGTCAGTGGCAACTGCTGCGCGGGGATCGGTAACCGCCTTTTGCTTGAGCTCGCCTTCCTGTATCTGAAAATAGTGCGCCAGCATGGCAGGGTCGCCGGCAAGGCGAGTGATGCCGCAGTCGGTGTGCTGAAGTACGATGACGTGAAACTCCCCGCCGCCTCCAGGAATCTCTCTGGCAACCTCGCCGATTCGCCCGAGTAGACTCAACTGCTCCAACAAACCCGGTGTGATTCGACCACCGATGTTACGGATCACGACGGCCTCGCCCGGCTTAATTCCAAGGACATGGGCGGGATCCACACGCATATCAGCGCAACCGATTATGATCGCCTTCACTTTTGGCAACGCCCGTGGAAGCGAGGGCATAAGTGTGCCTTCAGCAGACTGCTGGGCGGCAAAGTCTTTGTTACGTTCTAACATAGAGTCAAGACTGTTCATGTTCGTTCTCCTTGAGAGATGTTCCGTGACTTCCCTCCGAGTATTTTGTCGGCCGGTCCCGTCGAATAATTTACTGCTTGCTCGCGGCGATCCGCTTGACAAACCTTTCCGGTCGACCCCTTTTCCCCACTCTTAGCTGCTTTGATGGCTCGCCTAATCGTTTTGACTCGCAAAATTAAAGACAAAAAGCCCACCATTTATTTTTTGTCGCCTTAGCGCAGCGGATGAGTTTCGCCATTGCCACTCGCGATAATCTGCTTATGACATTGGTAACGAGAAAGTCGGCATGGCATCACGTTTTCTCGCAAGTACGGGGTTTCGTCGCATGAAAGGTGCCATGCGCGTTTAACGGTACTGATCTGGACTGTGCCTTCGCGAGAGAGAGCCCCTTGTGCTACCTTCCAGTATCAAGCGATAGCGCGCGTAACCTCGTTGCTGATGGGTCGAACTCGGTTTTCGAGTCCGTTCTTAAACCCCTGTCGCCAGGTCGGCCATTTCAGCGCCCAAGGAAGCAATGACTTGGCTTTGCGGTTGGACGCACCTCGAAGTGTCGTCATAACCGCCACGCCGTACTCCCCGACTGCGAATCGAGCAAGCCACTTTGGTGCACGTCTTGGCGCCTTGGCGCCCAACACCTCTGCAAGGTATGGCAACCAAACCGATACCGGCGCGGGTTCGTCATCCGTGATGTTGTAGAGTCCGGGCGAAGCATTGATGGCGGCAAGTGTGGCTGCGGCCGCGTCATCGATATGAATGAAGGACCAATGCCCCGAGCCTTCTCCCACAATTGGCACCCGCCGCTGCCGAATGCCTTCGAGGAACCAGGCTCCCGGCGCCAGCGACGTACCGGGTCCGTAGAACGATCCGTAGCGCAACACAAAACCTTCCATGGCCTTTTCTGTAAGAACCGCCGTTTCTACGTGAATTGTAGCGTCGAGAGTTTTGCGACCATCTGAAATGCCACTGGAGATCAGCGGATCGTCTTCGGCCTTGGTCCAATCCCCGGTTCTTGCATACCATCCGGCGTAGCTTTGTGCGATGAACCTGCGGGTCCCTACGGCTCGTGCGGCAGCCAACAAGTAGTCTGTCCCATCAGTGCGGAGTCGGTTCGTCACATTGAACCCCTCGTCGAAGTGACGCAAGTTGAGATTGGCTGGTATCGCCGTCAGTTGATGGATGATGATCTCAGGGTGCGCTTTCTCCACGGCAGCCAGCACCTCTTCCTTATCAAGTGCGTTGACCAGCATCGGTATCGCTCCGGCTGAATGGATCGACCTCATTTTGTCCGGATGCTGTGTGGTTGCAGTAACGGTGTGTCCGGCGCTGACCAGCATGGGCAGTAACCGCTTGCCGATGGCGCCCGTTGCGCCTGCCAAGAAGATTTTCATTTTCGTCCTCCTCTGAGATTTTGATGCCCAGCCACTTGAAAAGGAATCTCTGACTCCTGAATGCCCCCCGCGAACCCTCAAATGTTCCCCATACAGTCATCATCTGGGTCGGAGATCAGGCTGCGGCCTCCGAAAAAAAATCATGAGTCTGTGAATCCCGGCGCTCAGCAACTTGATCGAACAAGGTAGTTGAACAAGGTAGTTGGAAGATGCCTGAGCGAGTCACAGTTGCCTATGTCGGTGGCCCGACCGTCGTGTTCGAATTTGTCGCCGTGCGTCGGCTCAGGGGACCCGACCCTTTGATCCGGGTGGGGCCGATTACCGGGCCGGGCTGTTGACTCTTCGAAAACTCCGAAAGCTCATTGAGAAGACGGAGTAATTACGTGTGTGGTCATTCAGAATTGAGAACATGATTTTAGCGCCATCATTCGTCTATTCCAGTTCGTTACGGAGGAGATGACATGACGTATCCTGCTATATCGACCGAAGACCTCTCCTATCGAAAGCGCATCCTAGTACTCGACACAAATATGGCTTATGTCGATGTGGGAGAGGGCGACCCGATTGTTTTCCTGCATGGCAATCCCACTCCCTCCTACCTTTGGCGGAATATCATTCCGCCCGTGCTGCCATTGGGACGTTGCCTTGCTCCTGATTATGTTGGAATGGGGAATTCCGGGACCTCTCCCAATGGTTCCTACCGGTTTGTCGATCACCGTCGCTACCTCGATGCCTGGTTTGACGCAATGGGACTGACAAAGAACATCATTCTGGTCGTTCATGATTGGGGATCAGCACTTGGATTTTCATGGGCACAGCGCCATTCCGAGCGAATCAAGGGGTTGGTTTACATGGAGGCAATTGTCCGGCCGTTTCTTTCCTGGGATGAATGGCCAGAAGCGACCCGAGAATTTTTCAAAGCGCAGCGCACACCGGCCGGGGAAGAGCTGATCCTTCAGAAGAACCTTTTCATCGAATATCTCCTGCCTCTTCGAGGTCTCTCCAGGGAAGCGATGGAGGTCTACCGTCGCCCTTTCAGAAACCCTGGCCCTTCTCGCCAGCCGATGCTGACGTGGTCAAGAGATCTGCCGATCGCGGGACAACCGGAAGATGTGATCAAGATCGTCGACTCCTATGCACGCTGGCTATCCGCGAGCCCCATACCCAAGCTGTTTATCAACGGGGACCCTGGTGGTTTCTTGATCGGCGCGCAGCGGGAATTCTGCCGGGCATGGCCAAATCAGCAAGAGATTACGGTGAAGGGAACACATTTCCTGCAGGAGGACGCCCCCTCTGAGATTGGAGAAGCCACAGCGCGTTTCGTAGCGAACGTATTTGCCGGTCAACTATCGTCAAAGGCCGCATGAGTTCTTGGGTTGTTGATCGCGGACGGCGAGTTGTCGCAAGATTTGCCGTCGCGGCCATTGAATAAGGTTGAGGAGCATACGTGGCAGCGACATATCGAGCAGTGATGTTGACCCGGAGGGGCGGACCTGAAGTTCTTCAAGTCGTTGAGTTGCCTGTTGGAGTCCCCGGCCCAGGGCAACTGCGCGTTCGGGTGCGCGCCGCTGGAGTGGGCTCGACCGACTTGATCATGTTGACCGGACGGTATCCGTACGCGCCAAAGATACCCTTCGTGCCTGGGTATGAGGTCGCTGGGGTGGTGGAAGCGATTGGCGCGGGTGTCACTGGTTTTGAAGTGGGTCACCGCGTGGCCGCGCTTACCGTGTTCGGAGGTTTCGCGGAGGTTCTCGTACGCGAGGCCGAACACTTCCTTCCAATTCCTGATGGCGTCTCCGACCGCGATGCGGCGGCGGTGATCTTGAACTATGTGACCGCTTGGCAAATGATTCATCGCGTCGCGAAGATCCAGTCCGAGCAGACTGCTGGGGCGGCAGGTGGCGTGGGTACAGCCGCTCTTCAGCTGTTAAGACTGGCAGGAGTGAAGAGTTACGGTGCCGCGTCGGCGCCGAAGCATGACCTCTTGCGCTCACTCGGCGCAATACCAATCGACTATCGTGTGGGATCGATCGATCGTCTCACGCGTGCCCTGGAACCTGCGGGTGTCGACTATGCATTCGACGCGGTCGGCGGCGCCAACATCGGCCGGTGCATCGGAGCGCTCCGGCGGGGCGGAACGTTGGTCGGATTTGGATTCATGGGCGCGTCTGGAAGACTCTCACAACTGGCTATGTTCGCCAACATTTTCCTTGGTGCCCGTCTGCGCGTACGCTTGGGCACGTTCTATGGCATCACGATGCTGTACCGGAAGGACGCCAAGCCATTGCGCGAGGATCTCCCTAAGATTTTCTCGCTCCTCGCGGCAAAGAAGATCGATCCCCTGGTGAGCGCGACCTTCCCGCTTCTTGACGCGAGACAGGCACTAGAACTTCTGGCTTCTGGTTCCGTGGAAGGAAAGATTGTGCTCGTCAATGGCTGATTCAGTGGGGCGGCCGAGCCAAACCTAGAAGGGATAATGTCAAATACCGCAGTTGATACGGATATTCTAATCGTTGGCGGTGGGCCCGTCGGGCTGTTTCTAGCCAATGAGTGCGCGCGACGAAGCCTGCGATGGCGACTTATCGAGACGCACTCCAAGCAATCCGAACACTCGAAAGCGCTCGCTATTTTTCCACGCACCCTCGAAATATTCGACATGGCCGGCCTCGTGGGCCCATTCCTCGAAAAGGCGAACCGTGTCACGTCCGTCGCCGTAGTGTCACACGGACGCACGCTTGCCCACATGCACTTCACACCCGAAGAGAGCCCCCATTCTTTTGTCGCCATGGTTCCCCAGGATGTGACGGAGAAGCTTCTGCTGGAAGAGCTACGTCGTAAGGGCGGCGACGTTGAGTACAACACAACATTCGTTTCGGCCTCTGAGCAGGGTGAAACCGTGAATGTAACCCTCAACCGGCAGGGCGAGACCGTCAATCTCAGGGCATCCTTCGTCGTCGGCTGCGATGGCGCACACAGTGCCGTTCGCCATCTATTGAACCTACCTTTTGAGGGAGCAGAATACGAGGATTCGTTCATGTTGGCGGACATCGAGACGAATGAAACGCTTCCTGCTGACCAGTTGCAGCTATGCCCCAGTGAATTCGGGCCGGTAGCTATTTTCCCAATGAACGCCACCCGGCGCCGGATCGTGGCGATCATAGACAAGACCGAAGGAGACGCTCCTTCGCTTGATATGGTGCGCAACATTCTGACGCAACGCGCACCAACTGGGATTGAGGCACGCGCGTTGCATTGGAGCAGCTATTTTCGCATCCATCATCGTCAAGCCGCACAAATGCGCGTGGGGCGGGGGTCTTCATCGCTGGCGACGCTGCTCACATTCACAGCCCATTTGGTGGCCAGGGAATGAACACCGGCCTGCATGACGTCTGGAATCTGGTTTGGAAACTGGACCTTGCCCTGCACGGCCACGGCAACGAAGAATTGCTCCAGAGCTACAGCGCCGAACGTCGCCCAGTGATCAAGCAGGTGATTGAGACTACCGATTTTATGACCAAGGCGATGGGAACTCCGAGCAAGCTCGCCCAGACACTGCGAGATACCGTTATCCCGATGGTCTCGCGGCTGGCCCCGTTCCAGCACGCGTTCGTGCAGCGTCTTTCTGAGCTTGGCGTTGCCTATCGTGGAAGTCCCATTGTTGAGGGACCAGGAACACGGTATTTCGATGACTCATTGCGCGGTGGACAGGGTATCAGTAGGCGCTTCCTTCTTGTTTTGAGTAATGAAGCGAAGGCGTCAAGCATAAAGGCAGCGAAACAGTTCGCCGAATCATTTGCCGATATTATTGAGTTCCGATCAGCGCGTCGCCAAGGTCTGGCGCTTGTCCGCCCCGACGGTTACATCGCATACTCTGCTCACAACGGCGATAACCTTGCGGCATTGGAATCGGTTCGGTCGGTTCTACAGCGCCAAACAATACCTACACCCGGTGCGGAGCGGGCAGCTTGATGGTTTATGGCGCCACTTCTCGAAACTATCACTGAAGTTGAAATGGAAATATTCAGAAGTAGTCCGGTCCCACCATCAGGAGGTTAGTACTGGGAAGTCGGCCAGCGGATATCAATTTCTAAGCCTGTTCCTCACGACGGCGCATCCGGCTCAAGGCCGATGTGATCATTGACCGCATCGTTAAAACGCTGCTTGCACCCGAGGTATCGCTCCGTCGTCTGAATTGAAACGTGGCCGCGCAGGAACTGGATCTGATCTAGTTCGCCTCCTGCCTGATGACACAATCGCGCACAGGTCCTTCTCAAATCGTGCGGCGCTACCGATGGCAGACCACAGCTTTTCGCGCTTGCTTTCACGATTGCCCATATGACCTTGGGTGTGAGGCCGAGTCCCGAAATTCTGCCTGCTTTGTTGATAGACCGTAGCAATGGACCTGAGGTAATACCGGCACCCAAAGTCCAGCTGTCAACCGCCTCCTTCACCCACTGCGGAACGGGGATCGTTCGGATGTGGCCGCCTTTCCCTCTCAGGTCAGCGATGACCCAATGGCCTTCCCGAAGCTGAAGATCCTCTAACCGTAAGGCTGTAACCTCGGCTCTCCGGAGGCCGCAGCCGATGAGAAGCGAGAGCAAAGCGCGATTTCGTCGGCCGCGAATGGTGGAGGTTGTCTCAGTGCAGAGTAACTTCTTGCCTTCCTCCGCCGTGAGCCAATTCCCGACACGCACTCCCAGCCGCCTGACCCCCTTCACACGCCGAATGCCTGCCGCAAGATCCGGGCTAAGAAGTCCGCAATCGGATGCTTCATACGCCAGCCGGCGTATCGCTGCCAATCTCAGGTTAATCGTCGACGGGGCGTACGGGCGCTGTTCGAGTGCGATTCGGTACCGTGTGACCACGGTCCTGTTGAAGGCTAGCCTGGGCTCCGAGCAGTACCATTCGATGAATTCACGAATGGCATGGTCGTACGAGCGCTTTGAACTCGAAGACGTGAGACTGTTCAAGACCGCAGATTTCGATTGTTCTAGATCGGGTAACTTGAGGACCGTTTTCGGGACTCGTTTGCGTTTGTTCTTCGCCATTGGAAGCGGCCTCCACTGCCGCGGCGAAAAGCATGATCCTGTCCCCGATCTTCTAACCAGTGGCGCGTTTCCCGATATCTATCCGGCGCTTACTGCGGAGATCATTCTCAATGAGCGATTTGCCCTGAAGTCGCCGGCTTGCTGTTTGCTACATAGCGCCTCGCAATAGGGCAACGATTACCAACTTGGCGGCGGGCGTGCCCCAGTGAATTAGAATCGCCTCGCTAAGCCAGGAACGGCTCTCTGTTCCTGGCAAGCGTCGGGGTGCAACTATGAGCCAATCGCGAAGACGATCTTTCCAATCTTGTCAGTCTCATGCTTTTGCCACAGGGTTTCAAGAGGACCAGAGCATCTTCATGGCAGCTGATCTTTCCATCGGTGACTAACGCTGCGAACGTGTTCAATCCGTGCGTGGTGCCGTTGGTTTTAACGCGTCCACATCCAATAGTTCATTGTTCTCCTCCTCGTTTTGACCGTCGCCGCTCAAAAGGCATGGATCAGCAAAAGGCTGGCGAAGAGCATCACCGCGCAGGTTACGCCATGAACGGAGAACGCTGTGGCCTTTCTGCCGCCAGACACAAGAATGTTGGACATGTCTCCAAAAGGGATGATGGAGAAAACCAGGAGAACTATGCCCACTGTCCGGCTGCCGGTCGTGAACATCAGGGTCAACACTGCCAACCCAGTCGCGATATCCCGAATTCCTTTGAGACGCAACCACGCTGAAGTGTCAGAATCTGATGCAGGCGCCTTAAGACCAAATCCTGCTGAGATTCGTCGGGGAGATACAACATAGAAGCAGCCGATCACGATGATTCCGACAGAGACGAGAACGGCCAGAGAGAGCGGAATAACGTTGTGCATAGACATCTCCTTGTAAGTAAATCTAGCAATGCTAGGTTTGATGTGGGGGCGCCAGGGAGTCCGGGCAACGCCGCCTTATATCCCAATCCCAGCCAGGAAAAAGACCATGGCGACGCCCAGAAATAAGACTCGCACCCGATGAAGGTCATCCCACTTTCGTTGTTCCCGTTGTGCACTTTCCGTCCATCCATCTGCACCCATTCGTACCAGGCGGTTGTTGATGGGTACCAGGGACACGAGAGAAAGCGCGATCGCGGCGCCCCAGAACGCGACGGCGACACCGAGCCACACGATAAGGGGTTTGTGCAGATGGAGGATGGTCTCCGAGAGAAGAAGCAGCAGGCTCGCGATATACCAAAAGGGCATCACGGTGCCGAGAAGGCGTCCAAAGAAGCGAGTGGCTTCGGCCCGAGCCGCAAGGCTGAGCTTGAAGAGCACGGGGTTTACGAAGGCAGACACCGCGAACTCGGCGCCGATCAGAAGGCCAATGCACAGGGTTGTTGTGACATTCAAAAGGTTCATTTTGCGCTCCTGGATTTTAGACGCTCGATGCGCCTATACTGACGCAGAAAGATGTGCTGACAAATATATCAGCGTGCAGCGGGTAAAAAGATGCCAGTATCGAAGAAGGAGTTGTCGGCCTGCCCGATTGATGCCATGTTGTCCGTTATCGACGGGCGGTGGAAGGGGACGATTCTCTGGCGGCTTTCCGAGGGGGCCTTGCGCACCAGTGAATTGCGCCGGAGCATTCCCGATATTACTGAGAGGATGCTGATTCGGCATCTCCAGGACCTCGTTCGGGACGGGATCCTCATCCGGCATCAGGAGAACACCCTACCGCCCTGCGTGCGGTATTCGATTTCGAAGTATGGATGGACGCTGGTGCCGGTGTTGGAAACGATCTGTGAGTGGGGCCGTGTCCACTTACATCGCCTGAACCGCGCTCGCTGAATCTGAGGCCTGATCGAATTCGGCGTTTTCCGCGTGGTCAATATTGGGGCGCACTCGTTTTCAACGAGCGCATCATCGCCAGTGCACTCATTGAACCCGGATAGAGAACGAAAAGTCGACTAGGCTGGAGACAAAATCCTGGATGGTTGCCCGGTTTGTCGGTACCGGTCTGATGCACCTTACGGCATGCCGTCATCTAGAAGTAGCTTGAGGTTTCCGCAGCTAGTTTCGAAAACATCGGCAACAGCGTTGAGGTGACGCATGGGGAACGAGTCTTAGCACCGTACGAGGTTTGCTCAGAACAGGCCCGCCTCGTGTTGCAACAAGTAGTCGGGTAGTTTCGACCGTTCCGACTAACTCAGCCGAGGCTGTGCAACAACCGCCCAGCATGCGCCCAGCGAGATTTTCTGCTTGCGCTTTCATTCCCGCGCTGTCTACGGCCTGACTTTTCGTGAGAAACGATCGGGAATGCTACGGCGGAATAACGAGGTGAAACCTCTTGCTGACTGTCAGTCGCAAAGTCGCTCTGAGCCGATCCACAGTTGGGCCAGATCTCTGAGGTTGTGTTTGTATGTACGTGTTACCACGTATGCCTTCCCACCTTTTACACGCAGCCGGTACTCTCCCGTCGGTAAGGGTTGGATCTCCTCCACGGCTGAAATATTCACGACAACCGAGCGGTGGATGCGGATAAAACCAAAGGGTTTGAGCTTCTCCGCCACGGACGAGAGGGACTCGTGCACCAAGTAGGCATTGGGTCGGCGTTGCAACGAAACGTAATTACCTTCGGCCTGCACTGCCAGGATGTCGGCTAAATCCAAGAGTAGAATGCTACCCTTTACCTTGAACGCGATTCGTGGCATTTGTCGTTTTGCTACTTCTGCCCAGCGCTCACTGCCGATGGAAAGCTGGATTGGGCGCCGAAATAACACTCAATGGATTGCAACTTTCCGTTCTTAATTCGGAGATACTCCACGTTCCGGAACGTTTTACCGCCCTTGGTGTGGCAAAGATACTTCACAAAAGCATCCGTCGCACCAGTAGTGACTCGCTCCAGGTCAAAATGTCCAATGAAATCGATCTGTGTTTCCCAGCATCGCGCTTTGAACGTGCTCTTGCTGATGTGGTCGTCACCGGCCGCGCTGGTAAAGGTAAAGTTATCGGCGAGCAGGCGATCCAGCGGGTCCCAGTCTTTCTTCTCCCAGCCTGCGTACCACTTCCGGACTATCACCTCGTTCGTTAAGTTCTGCACTTCCAATGCGCTGGCACTTGTCGGCCTCAGGAGGCTCACGGCACCAGCCAGCGCGCAGGCTCCCGTTGCGAGCAGATTCCTGCGCGACACTGCGATCGTTGTCATTGTCATTGTCATTGTTCATTCTCCTTTTCATGATGTGCGGTGAAGCGCTTCGCCCGATTCGCGATGCTGTCTGTTTGAACATACAAACCAGTTGGTATGTAAAGTCTCTCGACCGCTCCTTGAGACACCGATGCGATCAAGCTCGCTTGCGGTTGCCCGGCGCGCGCAGGGATCGTAGCCAGCGCACGACATTTCTGATCCCCGCTTTCATCACTTTCGGATCCTGAGCATTCTTTGCCAGTGACGCATAGCCTTCGACCATCGCGATCAGTAAGGCGGCGGCGTCAGCGGGTTCCACATCGCGGCGAACGCATCCGTGGGTCTGGCCCTCTCGCAAAGTGGAGGCAACGGCGTCGCGCCAGGCATCGAAGATTCTCGCCAGCCGTTTCCGGAATCCTGCGTCAAGAGGAGACATTTCCTGCGCCAGATTGTTCAACTGGCAGCCGCCCCGTACATCGGCGGGCCGGACGGGTACACGTTGAACAACGCCGATCAAAGCGTCGATTGGGTCTTTGCCACTCTGTAGAGGGCGCACCCACTTCCTGCGGACGTTGGGGCCGATCACCTCCTCGACGACGGCGTGTCCCAAGGCTTCCTTGCTGTCGAAGTGGTAGTACAGTGCGCCCCTGGTGACCCCAGCAACTGCCAGAATGGTGTCCAGGCTGGCACTCTGGAAACCTGACCGGTAGATCTCGCGGGATGCGGCCTGGAGCAAGCGCTCCCGCGTGCGCTCAGAATCGCGTAGCCTAGTCGCTCTACGTTCCGCGCTCTTGCGTGCTTCCAACATACCGACCAGTATGTATGCTAATCGCCAGAAAATCAATCGCAATTGAACTGCCAGACTTTTGGCTGCTGACGTTCTCGAATCTCGTAACCTCTCGCCAGTGGGTATGAAAAATTGGAGAAACAGCCGCTCTAGCCGTTTTGGGATGGTCCCAGGAGGTTGTTAGTTCGCCACTCGTTTTCGAACTCTGGAGTGTTAGGCCTGTTGTCTCACGTAATCGTTGTGAACGTGGAACACCACATGCTCTCTCTGCTCTCACTCAGCAGGAGTTTGTGAAGTTGTGAGCCAATGCTGCTCTCAATTGCGCACTAACTGTCCGAGCGCCGAGTGGTACCTGACGTAATTCGCCAGTCATCCCGGCACCACGACTCTAGCGGAAGAAAAGAGGACATATGAGCACGCATAGACAGTTGCGGAATTTGTGGATACTGGCGGTTACGACGATTATTCTGGCTTGCTTCAGCGATGCGGTCGCTCAAGTGAGCTACAAAATTACCGATTTGGGCACTAACCACGGCAGCGACAACTTTAGCATGGCCATGGGCCTCAATAGTCACGGTTGGGCGGAGAACATGGATGGGTTCGTGAACCCTCCCGAAAACAATCTGTTTACGACGGTTGCAAGGGGCCGAGCGGTGATCAACATCGACGGACTCAACATCGACCTGGGCACGCTTGGAAAACCCGACGGCAACAGTTGGATCAACTGGGGCGGGATCAACGACGGTGGGGAAGCCGTCGGTATGTCTGAAACGGCTGTTCCAGATCCGGACGGCGAAGACCTTTGCGGCTTCGGCACACAACTTACGTGCGTTCCGTTTCTTTGGAAAAAGGGCCGAATGAGCGCTCTCCCAACAGTGGGCGGAAATAACGGGCAGGCCAGCGCCATCAATAACCGCGGCCAAGTCGCAGGCTATGCGGAGACCGCTGTCACTGACTCGGGATGCCCGCCTTACAAGATTACATCGGCGGTATTGTGGGAAAAAGGCAAAGCCCTGGCGCTTCCCACAGTCGGCGGCGATCTCGATGGGGTCGCATTCGGCATCAACGGTCATGGCCAAGTGGTAGGCTACTCGGGAAGCTGCGTCGCAGCGACGCACGCCGTAATGTGGAAAAACAACACTGCCTTCGTGCTTCAGGACCTCGGAGGTACAAAATCCAATATCGCCTATGTCATTAACAATCGGGGCCAAATGGCTGGGAAAGTCCGCAGCGCCGACGGCACAACCTACATAGCCGCTTTTTGGCAGGCGGACGGCACACTCACAACCATCGGCATTCTGCCGGGAGATTTTGCCGCCTTCGCCACCGGCATCAACAACCGGGGCCAAGTGGTGGGAAACAACTTTGACTCCAGCTTCAACTGGTCCCACGGCTTCATTTGGCAGAACGGTGTGATGACCGACCTTAACACGCTAATTCCCGCGGAATCCGACCTGTTCATAATCTCGGCTAGCAATATCAATGAGCGCGGACAAATCTCGGGCATGGCAACCGTGCTCACTGGCCCCCATGCGGGCAACATCCACGCCTATCTTGCAACCCCTGTACACGCAAGCTTGGGCAAGTCGGTTGCCGATGTCGCACGTACACTCCCAAAAATCACATTGCCCGCGGATGTTGGCAAACAGCCTTTGCACGGCTCCGCACACTGCCGACTCGAGCGATAAAGCTATTTTCGGGGGCATCCGCACCATGCATTTCGGCCATGTGCTGCGCGAAGGCACATGACCGGATCATGTGCGGGTCAATCCGGGTCTCGCCAATGTGCACGTGACCCAGATTGTTGACGGCAAGAGCTGGTGGGAAGAGCTCTCGAAGGAGTTCGCCGACACATACCATGGCTTCCCGCGTTCGCCATTGCGTTGAGTGTCCAAAATGCTTGACTCGATATTTGCCTGGCTTCAGCCCGTACCGTAACGGGTCGTACTTGCTGCCGCTGGCTGGAGGATTCGCAGATGAATGGACGCTGTACTGTGCCTGCGGGAGACCACCCATTTCCAGTCGATGGCGTTGGAGCAACCTGAAGATATATGCGGTCTCGAATCAGGCACACGATCGCGGTTATGGTCCACCCGAGGAGATTGTGCCCGTGGACAAGACGTCGCGTTTTTAGGATTAAGATTGGCCGGGACTGAGATCGCTTGTCTAAACCAATTCAGTTCAGTATTTTCTTGGCTCTAGATTTGTTGGCATCGAGGAGATCATGAATCCAACGCCTGCGTTGTCCTCACTGCAGAATTCCAACCCGCTGCGCGCAAACCTGTGGGCCGTGCGACACGCTGGACATTAACGCCGCGTTTGTCGTCAACCGGTATTTAGGATGCCTGCCGATGCGGTTGCTGAAAGGAAGCGCGGCGACAGCGAAGTTGGGGATGGGTTGATGGGATTGTGGTCGGATCGTCGGCCAGGATTAATAACGATAAGTCGGCTTGTCGGAAAATGATCTCCGCACTTGGCGCCATTTTAGGCGGATTACGGGCTACACTACATAATCCTGTAAAAGAAGGTTGGCCGACAAACCGCCAAGAACCATCGCGTCGGTTGTGGCTGATAAACGGCGAAAATGTCGGTTATCAGGTTATCACGCGTTACGCTTTGTGCGTCATAGGTGAAGTCAGGCGGATGATAGATCCAGAACGCGGATACATGAACAGAAGAGGACACAACGGGCTATATAAGGAGAGCGACAAGACCCGTGGCCACGAGCGCAGCTGCCCAGACCAAGTCGAAATTGAACCACGCCTTACGGAGAAGCGCGAGGCCGAGCCTTTCGATAGATCACCCCACGCGACCAGCCCTGTGACTGCAAGATAGGCAATCGTATGGACTCCAGTGGCGAGCATCCCGGCTAGCGGGCTGGCGGTCGGAGATATGGGATTGTGGCCTGCCATTCGGCCCTGCGCTTCGACCGTGTTGCTGGCCAGCAGCACCGGCACTACCATTAAACTGGCGCCGTGCGCGGAGGCCATCAGAAACGACCAGACGGTCAAGTCTTGGGAGACTACTGAAGGCTAGTCGTTTCCTTTTGACGCAGTAATGAAGGTTCCTTCCGATTCGAGATTCCAGGCTTTCTAGGATAATCGCCCACAACCTCGCGTCTCGCGATTTTGTCGCCCAAACTTTGGTAACGGACTTGTGATCGGAATCACCGAGAACTCGCTAATACAACCGTATTTTCAAAAGGGGCGGCTTCTCGCTTGTTGCCAAGTATTGGGCCATTATGTCAAGAATTCTTGTTGCTGACGACTCTCGTTTTCAAAATGCTCTACTCAGTGCAGCGTTGCGAGAGAAGGGATTCGAGGTTGTTGTTGCTGAGGATGCTCTACAAGCCGGAATGCTTGCCCTCCGCACCGCACCGGATGCCATAGTTTTAGACATTAATATGCCTGGGGGATCTGGAATTGAAGTTCTGAAAAGATTGCGACGCTCCATCAAGACTCGAAGCATCCCGGTCGTGATCGTGAGCGGCAGCAATGACTCAGACGTTCGGCAAGTGGCAATGGAATTAGGAGTCGCGGATTTCTTACCTAAGCCCGTGAACCTCGATCAGCTTGGGAGGGCATTGTCGGATTTGCTGTCGGCGAATCAATGAGGGTTCCTGCTCATTGAGCGAGCGGTGGTCAGTAAATTGCACGTCAACATTTGAAGTTCTATGAAGTCGATACTACTCGTGGAAGACAGTAAGTTCTTGTGACTAGCGAGTGAAAGAACGCATAACAAGGGCAGGGTACGGCGCGGCGTTAGGTGGCACTCAGTTCCCACAACTCGGGCGCTCGCCTGATCTTCGCCGCCATTGCTTTTGTTGATTGGATTACAGGATCCGACTCCTGCTGGAGGGCTCGATCGAAAGACCGGCGAGCAATGGCCTTTTCTCTCGATGTCCATTTCGACGTTTCGACGTAAGCAAATCGCCGAACGTGATCTGGATCACATTGGAAGGTATGACCTACATTCATAATGCCTTTCGCCCTCCCCCTGTAACGACCACAGTTGGTTTGGTCACCATGCACAACACGCTCTACGCCTTCAAGTTGGCTCTGGTGCCCAAGCAGTTCCATGTCTAGGCACTCTCCAATCTTCAGGGCTCTGCGGGTCGGTCTCACGGCGTTTTGTGTAACGGCAGTCTACGAGATCTCGAAGCAGCTATCAGTGCCGGATTGGATGTTGGGTCATCCATAGCCGAAAGTCACACAGAAAGGCGCAATACTTTGTGACGGCCATCACCGAATGTTCAAAAGTTCTCTACTGCGCGATATGGCGGAGAAGAAAACAGAGCGTAGCAATTGCTGGTTAACAGTTGACCGTCCGCACGGCGCGCTACCGGATCGGACGCCGTCTGTACCAAACCGCTCACATTCAGGGGGCACGCGAAGTGTTCTCATCCGTCGTTTTCAGGTGCAACGTGTCGACTCGCACATCGAAGTTCAAGATCGGGTTTACAACCTTTCGAGCAGAGCCCTGAACTCGGGACTCAAATTCATTTCCGTGCTGTCCTGCTCCGGCATCCGCGCCTCGCCGCTGAAGGCATATGCTTCACCCCAACCTAAAGTCAGAGGGTTTCACTGCCGAGTTCATTCCCCACAATGGCAGGGAAACTCGGAGCCGGTGCGGCAAGCGCTTCTCTTTCCGAGGGCGTTTAAGTCGCACCGCTTCTTTCTTGAAACAAATCATGATTTCGCACAGCGGTGCCGTCATGTGCACGTTGGGGCCATTCCTCCAGGGTGGCTCGGAACGTAGGCTGGTTGTGAGCAGACTTCGGGGGAGGGCTGTTTAGGAACGCCCCGTGACTCAACCGAGTCCGGGGCGTTTTCGTTTGCTTTGTACCTGCTGCTCGATTCGGCTCCGATTTTCATGCTCTCGATCTGCCGAATGATTGATTTGAAAATTTGAAACTGGGGTTTACTCACGGCGTTGACTTGTGGCTAAACTTTCTTGAGCCAAGGTTGGAGGAGTCTCATTCGACCGTCACCATCCCACTTGACGACCGCATCCTCTTCGTTCGCCTGCTCGACCGTACCCAATTGCCCGGTCGGCACGCCGAAATTACCCAAACCCTCGACGCGATCTCCGGGAATCAACTCTGGGCTGGTCAAAGGGGGATCGGCGAGCGATGGCTTCTTGGCACGGTCGGAGTCACGGGGAGGTTACGCTCGGACACTGCAGGTTCCTACGAATATGGTCCGGTTGGGAGGGGAACGAACACAAGAAGTAGGCGCCGAGCTTTGGGGACGTGTCGGACTTTCTTTGTGACCGTCGATGTAGGTGCCGATGGCCATGATGAGTTCTTCGAGATCGCGGAAGACCCCAAGGCGGAGCCGATTCTGAGTGAGATCACGAAAGAAATCGGACCTTCTTCCGTTCCACGGATATTGGTTGCCGTTATGGTGGGGGGAGTTCGCGATTGTCCTGCCGGAGTCTTCTTCAGAAGACGCGTCTACTCGCGCGGACGCATTGCGTGCCGAGGTCAAGCGCCTTCGCCTGAAGTACAAGAAGCAAACTCTGGGGCCGCTTTCGCTCTCCGCGGGGGTTGCCGCATTTCCGGTGCATGCTTCGTCGTCCGACGAATTGCTCAAAATCGCGAATCGATGCCTGCATCAATCGAAAGCCCGCGGTCGCGATCTAGTAACGGCGGCTGATGCGCTCAGTCACCCCATCCGCATCACGAGAAGACTAATCAACAAACTTCACAACGGTCCCAATAACTTTTGTGGATCGTCGATTGCTTCGGCTAGACTCTTCAGAAAATGGGCGGCCTGCGCCCCGTCGACTACGCGGTGATCGCTTGACAGGGTCAACGTCATCATCGGACGAATGGTCGGAGCGGCGTTGAACGGCACAACCCGATCGACAATGGCTCCCACGGCCAGAATGGCGGCTTGGGGAGGAATGATGATAGCTGTGAACGAGTCGACCCCAAACATGCCAAGGTTGCTGATGGTAAAAGTGCCTTCTGCGAGGTCGGCGGGACGCAATTTGCCTGTGCGGGCTCGTTCGGTAAGAGCTTGTCTTTGCGCTGCGATCCTTCCCAGTTCGATGTGATCGGCATTTCGGATCACGGGAGCCACAACTCCACCGTCGACCGCCATCGCCACGCTTACGTTCACTTCGCCGTTTTCGCGGACCCCTTCTGCGGTCCAGCTGGCATTCATGCGCGGATGCTTGGCGAGAACCCGCGCCACCAGAGCGACCAGCAAATCGCTGTGCGTGAGCTTGACCGCGTGCGATTTTTCGATCCTCGGTCCAAGGTTTTGGCGCGCCTCGTTAAGTCCGGTCGCATCGACGTCACGGACGGCGAAGAAATGTGGCACGGTCGTCCAGCTTTGGGTGGTGCGTTCCGCCATCAGGCGGGCGATTGCACTTCCGGTGGCTGGCATAGTTGCGGCTGGCGCGCTTCTCTTTGATTCGGCGGCCGCGAGAATGTCAGATGCTAGAATTTCGCCGCCCGGTCCTGATCCTCGTAGACCCGCAAGATTGACGTCATGTTCGCTGGCAAGGCGGCGGGCTTTCGGGGAAATTTTTGCGGTCTGAATAGCGAGCTGTGTTTCCGGTAGGGCGCGATTCGCCGCGCCGGTGCACACAGGCGCGGTCATTTTTCTTCCAGACTCGCTTCTCCCGATATCGGCGACCCCATCGGCCGGAGGCGCTTCTCCAGCGCGAACGATCCATGCGATGGTCTGGCCTACCGGTACCTCGTCTCCGGGCGCGGCTTTGACACCTGCGAGAACGCCGTCTCCGGGCGACTCGATTTCCATCACGGCTTTATCGGTCTCGATCTCGAGGAGTGGGTCGCCGGTGGCAACGCTATCGCCTTCTTTCTTGAGCCATGAGATCAGCTTCCCTGTCTCCTGGGCCATCTCGAGCGCGGGCATTACAACGCTGATTGCCATGAGGTCCTTTAGTCGCCGACGGGGACGCGTTCCTGCCTCGAGCTGGCCTCGATCATTTCGCGCACTCGCTGGTTTGGGGTTGATTCGGTTTCGCGGATCGCGGGCAGTGGGCCGTCTACCGTCACATAATGTCGGCCAGCCACCAGAAGTTGCTCGGCCGGAAAACGCGTGATGACTTCATGCCCGGTTTCGGTGACCACGATTTCTTCTTCGATGCGAGCGGCGCTCCAGCCATCGGTGGAGGGCCAGAACGTTTCGAGTGCGAAGACCATGCCGGGTTTGATTTCGCACGAATGTTCGAGCGACACGAGGCGGCTGATGACGGGCTTCTCCCAGATGGCTAGGCCGATGCCGTGACCATATTGCAGCGCAAATGCGGCTTCCTCGCTGGGGAAGCCGAATTCCTGGGCCTTCGGCCACACGGATGCAATCTCGGCGGTGGTGCGGCCAGGACGCACGAGTTCGATCGCGGCGTCGAGATATTCGCGGCAACGCTTGTAGGCATCGTTCATGGCGTGCGAGGCGTAACCGATCGTGAAGCAGCGGTAGTAACAGGTTCGGTATCCCATGTAGGAATGGAGAATGTCATAGTAGACGGGATCTCCGGGGCGCAACACACGGTCAGAGAAAACATGTGGGTGCGGATTGCAGCGCTCGCCGGAAATGGCGTTGACGGCTTCCACGTACTCGGAGCCCATGTCGTAAAGAACTTTACTGACCAGGCCGACGGCCTGGTTCTCGCTCATGCCGGGCTTCATCGCGCGATAGAGTTCGTCATATGCCGCGTCGACCATCATGGCGGAATGGTTGAGCAGGCTGATTTCGTCACGCGTCTTAATGAGACGAGCCTCCGACATCAACGATTGTCCATCTACGACTTTGATTCCTTCTTTTTGCAGAGCAAACAGCACGGGCAATTCGATGATGTCGATGCCAACCGACTCTTTGTGTAGCCCGCGCATTTCGAGTTCGATGCGGATTTTCTTGGCCACATCTTCCGCGCGACCCATCTCCGGAGTCATCGCGCCGCGCAACATGGAGATTCCGGCGCGCGAACGCTCACCCAACCACGGACAATGCAATTGATGATGCTTGGCCGCCGATCCGAAATCCCACAAGATCGGCTCGTCGTTTTGGGGAAGGAGCGTGAAGCGATTCGCTTTGTCCTGTGCCCACGTGCCGATGTGCGTCGCGGTCAGATAGCGGACATTGTTCATGTCGAAGCAGAGCAGCGCGCCCATCTCGGATTTCTGGAGAAGAGCTTTGGCGCGGGCGAGGCGTTCGCGGCGCAGGCGATCGAAATCGATACGATTCTCCCAATCCACCGCCATTGATCCGTATGTGGGTAGAGCCATAACAATCTCCTTTGATTAGTTCGGACTTCCCTGCCGCCCGCAGAGCGTGCGGGCAGCTTCGAACACGGTCTGTTCCGTCGGCACGGTAACATCCTCCAAAGGCGGCGAGAACGGGATTGGAACATGCATCGCGCCCATGCGTTTGACCGGGGCGTCCAAATCGTAGAATGCGCCGGTGGCAATCACTGATGCAAGTTCGGCAGTGACGCCGTAGCGTTCGTAGCCTTCGTCGAGAATGATGGCGCGCGACGTTTTCTTGGCGGAGTCAACCAGCGTTTTTTCGTCGAGAGGCCACATCGTGCGCGGGTCAACCACTTCGGCGCTTATCCCAACTTGTTCGAGTAACACGGCCGCCCCGAGCGCCACTTGCACCATGCTGCTGGTGGCGACCAGCGTGATGTCGTCGCCCGTACGCTTAACATCCGCGACGCCGAGCGGAACTGTGTAATCGCCTTCGGGCACCGCTCCTTTTAGCTTGTACATCATTTTGTCTTCGAAAAAAACTACGGGATTGTCGTCGCGAATCGCGGCCTTCAGCAGTCCTTTCGCGTCGTAGGGCGTCGACGGCAAAACCACTTTCAGTCCCGGAACATGGCAGAACCAGGCGTGCAGCGATTGCGAATGTTGCGCTGCGGAACGGCGGGTCGCTCCCATGGTGGTGCGCATCACCATCGGAACTTTCCACTTGCCGCCCGACATGTAATGGACTTTCGCGGCCTGATTGACCATCTGGTCCATCGTTAGGGTGACGAAGTCGCCGAACATGATGTCGACGATCGGACGCATTCCGGTCATGGCGGCACCGACCGCGAGGCCGGTGAAGCCAGCTTCTGAAATCGGCGTGTCGAGGACACGGTCCTTTCCGAATTCCTCCAGCAGGCCGGAGAGGACTTTAAAAGGAGTGCCCGCCTCCGCGACATCTTCGCCCATGATGCAGACGGTAGGGTCGCGGCGCATCTCTTCCGCCAGAGCCTCGCGGATCGCCTGCGCGAACGTCAGTTCCCGGGCGCCATTTTCAGGCATAGACGTCCTGCTCCACTTCATCAACTGAGGGATAAGGCGCGGCAACGGCGAAGGCAACGGCCTTCTTCATCTCCACTTCGAGATCAGCCTGGATTTGATCAAGGGCGGTCGCCTCGGCGAGTTTCTCGCCGATCAGCCACTTGCCGAAATTCAAAATTGGATCGCGCTCCGTTTTCCATTTCTGTTCTTCTTGCCTGGAGCGGTAGTATTCGCGATTGATATCACCGACGTGATGCCCGTGGTAACGATAGGTATCGCAGAGCAGGAATCCGGGACCATCGCCGCGGCGGGCGCGACCAACCAATCTTTGCGCGACGCTATACACTGCGCGCACGTCCTGACCATCAACGCTGGCGGCTTCGAGACCGAAGGCGGTGGCCCGCGTCAGAATATCTCCCGCCGTGGTTTCGGAGAAATGCGTGTATTCAGTGTAGAGATTGTTCTCGCAAACGTAGATCACGGGCAGCTTAAAGAGTTGAGCGAGATTCATCTCTTCGTACAAGACGCCTTGCCCGAGCGCGCCTTCGCCAAAAAAACACACCGCCACTCGGCCATTGCCGAGTCGCTGCGCTGAGAAGGCCGCGCCGGTCGCGATTCCCGCGCTGCCGCACACAATCGCGTTCGCTCCCAGGTTGCCGGTCGCCGGGTCGGCAATGTGCATGGAACCACCTTTGCCCTTGCAGTACCCGGCTTCTTTTCCCAGAAGTTCGGCGAACATGCGATCGGGGGAGGCGCCTTTCGCCAAACAATGTCCATGGCCGCGATGTGTGCTGGTGATGTAGTCGGTGCGCTCCAGAGCTTCACACACGCCCACCGCGACTGCTTCCTCACCTATATAAAGATGTGCCAAACCGGGCATCAACGCCCGGGTGTAGAGTTCGTTGACCTGGCCTTCGAACTGGCGGATGGCAACCATCTGCCGGTACATCCGCAGCCACAAATCCACTTTCTCCGAAATCTCTTTTGGCTGCGCGCTGGTTGTCATTTTTGTACTCCCGACATGCCCGCCAACACGTCGAAGACGACCGCAAAATCGAGCTTCTCCCAACCCATCCCGCGCGCTGCCGTCAGGAACTCGTTGCTGATGGCAGTGGTAGGAACGGGAACATTCAGTTTGCGACCGAGTTCCATCGCAAGCAGCATGTCTTTCTGCATCATGTTGACGTCGAACCAGGCTTCTTCGGGCTGCTGTAAGACAAAGGGGCCGCGGTACACAATCATGGGCGAGGCAATCGCGCTATGGATCATCACGTCTACGGCCACCTCCCGCGAGATGCCGCTCTTTTCGGCCAACAGCACTCCTTCGCAGAAGGCCATCATCTGAACAGCCAGCTGCAAATTCACCGCAATCTTCATGGACAAGGCGACGCCGTTGTCGCCGACGTGCGTCACCTTCGGACCAATATCGAGCAACAATGGTTTCAACTTCTCGAAGGTTTCTTTGCGGCCTCCGACCATCACGGAGAGCTTGCCTTGCTGGAGGGTGATGACGCTGCCGGAAACTGGAGCGTCGATCATATCGGCACTCTTCTCGCGAACTCTGGCTGCGAGCGCGCGGCTCGCTTCGGGGCTTACCGTGCTCATATCGATGTAGTACTTCCCCGCGCTGAGGCCTGCGAGCAGCCCATCCGTGCCCTCGGTCACGGCCGCGAGAGCCGCGGCATTGGTCACCATAGAAAAGATGATGTCCGAGGCCAAAGCCGCGGCTTTGGGAGACTCGGCGAATTTCATTCCCTTGTCGATCAACCACTGCGCCTTGGATCGCGTGCGGTTGTAGCCGGTGACGGTATGCCCTTTTTCAAGCAGGCGAGCGACCATGTTGCCGCCCATCACGCCGAGGCCGATAAATCCCAGTTTTGCCATGCAGCAATTTCCCGTCTGCTAATTCGCGAATCTGACTTAGCCGGAGTTGTGAGCTACTTCTTGGTCGACGGACTTCCCAACGAACTTCCTAATGTATTTCCTATCGACGACGAATCCGTGAGCACCTGGTGCAGATGAGCGCGCATCGCTTCTCTCGCCGCTTCCGGGTCGCGCTTCTCGATTGCCGCCAGGATCCGTTTGTGATGGAACTGTCCGCGCTCCGGTCCCCCGTCGACATTGAAAATCCGGCTGCGCTGCTCCCGAAGAAGACCCACAATCGAATCCAGCAGCGACAGAATGAGCGGATTCCCCATCGCTTCCGCAAGAGCCAAATGAAAATCCAAATCCGCTTCCACAAAGGCATCTGGGTCGCGCAAGCTGCGGTCCATGATCGCAACGGCTTCCCTCATGGTGGCGAGCAGTTGGTCGTCAATTTTGGAAGCAGCCAGGCCGGCGATGTCCGGTTCCAGCACCAGACGCAACTCCACCAGGTTTGCCGAGCCATCCTGCTGGTTGATGCGGATCATCAGGTCGAGCGACTGACGGATCGCCTGAGATGTTCCATTTGTCACAAACGTGCCGCGTCCGGAATAGGCTTCCACTAGCCCCTTTTCGCGCAGGGTCTTCACCGCTTCCCGCACCGCTGTGCGGCTGACCCCGAACCGTTGAGCAAGATCGCGCTCCGCCGGCAACTGATCACCGGGCTTAAGTTGGCCCTTAAGAATCGAGGCTTCCACCTGCTGCACAATCTGTTCGTAGAGGCGAGACGTCTTTACCGTTTTGTAAATCGGTTGGTCGCCGAGCGAATCGATTACCCCATTTGTCATTTGGCCCCCCGCGCTATTGGGCGCCCCTGGTCTAGTGGTCAGACCAATATACTACGAGCCGGCAATTTCATTGGATCCAAACTGTCTTGATGTTCATAAACTCCCTAATCCCGTTCGCTGCAAGTTCACGCCCGTGGCCGGAGTGCTTCACTCCTCCGAACGGGAGTCGCGGATCGGACGCCACCATTTTGTTCAGGAAAACCATGCCGGCTTCGAGTTCATTAATGAACCGTTCCGTTTCGCTTGGATCGTTCGTCCATGCGCTAGCGCCCAATCCGAAGCGACTGTCGTTGGCAACATGGATGGCTTGATCGATGTCTCTAACGCGAAACAGCGACGCCACCGGGCCAAAGAATTCTTCTTTATAGGCCGGCGAATTTTTCGGAATGTCCGTCAACACGGTCGGCGCATAAAAATACCCAGGGCGATCGAGTGGACGACCGCCCGTCAACACCCGCGCTCCCGCAGACACAGTCTTTTTCACATCGGCGTCTAGAGATGCGACGGCATCGGCATTGGCCAGTGGACCAAGCTGAGTGCTCTCGTCGAACGGATCGCCCACGCGCAGATCCTGCATCCGCTTGACGAACTTGCGCTCAAAGTCGTCTGCGATCTTCTCCGCCAAAATGAAACGCTTGGCCGCTATGCACGACTGACCGTTGTTTTGGATGCGCGCGTCGATGGCGGTCGAGACCGCGGCGTCGAGATCGGCGCTGGGCATTACGATGAATGGATCGCTGCCACCCAGTTCCAGTACCACTTTCTTAATTCTTTTCGCGGCCGACACGCCGACTTGAATGCCGGCTTGCTCACTGCCGGTTAAGGTCGCGGCGACCACGCGCGAATCGTTCAGAATGCCATCGACCGGCTCCGAACCGATCAGCAGAGTTTGAAAAACACCTTCTGCAAAACCTGCGCGGTGGATAATTTCCTCGATCTTCAGAGCACATTGCGGAACGTTCGACGCGTGCTTCAGCAGCCCGACATTGCCTGCCATAAGCGCGGGCGCCACGAAACGGAATACCTGCCAGAAAGGGAAATTCCACGGCATGATCGCGAGGATGGGGCCAATCGGCAGGTAGCGGATGAAACTGCGCTTTGCCCCAGCTTCCACCCTCTCATCGGCTAAAAAACTCTCAGCGTGCCGCGCGTAGTAGCGGCAGCCAGTCGCGCACTTCTGCGCCTCCGCCAATGCGGCCTTCAGAGGCTTGCCCATTTCTAGCGTCATCAAATGGGCGCATTCATCTTTTTCCTGTTCCAAAATCTCGGCCACATGCATCATGTTGCTGGCTCGTTCCGCAAAAGATGTCTTGCGGTGGCTTTCGAAGGCAGACGCCGCCGATTGTAATTTCTGCTCGATTTGCTCGGCGCGGAGCGACTCGAACCTCTTCACAACCTCGCCGGTCGCCGGATTAATGGTCGCAATCGCCATTCTTTTCTCTCTCCTGGAGGGGTAGCTTACGCTCCCTGACGGTAGTGACTCAACCAGGCAGTGAACCGGTACTGTGGTCGGACCACAATACTACTTGACGGGTAGGCCGCGTCAAGGCTATATCTTCCAATCGCCCCATATTCCCGTTCCATGCTGCCGGTTGCTGTCGGAGCTAAAGATTATTCCTTCCTCTCTTGAGGATTTGGAGGTGTTGATGCATTCTCCGTCGAATGGCACTCGTCTTCTGCGCATAATCTGCGTCGTGCTGGCCCTCTCCGCTTCCGATATTTTCCCAGACGACAACCGGCCGCATCATCGGAAACGTTCATGATCAGAGTGGGGCCGCAGTAGCGGGGGCCACGCTCACCGTCACCGACACGCAGCGCGGGGTTGTGCGCAGCGCTACGACGGATGACTCGGGTGGATACGTCGTATCCAACCTCCAGCCAGGAGTCTATTCGGTTCGCGCCGAAGCCAAGGGCTTTAAGACCGTGGAGAGGCGCGACATCCTGATCGAAGTCGCGACCGACGTCACGGTTGAGATTCCGCTTTCGCCGGGCGATGTCAAAGAGACGATCATCGTGACCAGCGAAGTGCCGCTGGTGAATACGACCTCTTCAGTCTTGGGTGGCACGCTCAGCAATAAAGAGATCAACGATCTTCCGCTCAACGGTCGGAACTACGAAAATCTTCTGCAGTTACGTCCCGGGGTCGTGCGCTACCCGGGGGGTGGATTTTCCACGACCAGTTCCAATGGCCTGCGCGCCGAAGACAACGCGTACCTGGTCGACGGCTTGTTCAACAGCGAGCCATTCTCCGGGCAGAGCATCATTAACGGCGCGGGAATCGCCGGAGACTCGGCGACGATCTTGCCCGTGGATGCGATTCAGGAATTCAACGTCCAGCAAAACCCGCCCGCGGAATATGGATGGAAGCCGGGCACGATCGTCAACGTGGGACTGAAGTCGGGCACCAACCACCTGCACGGGACAGCCTATGCTTTCGGCCGCGACACACCGCTCGATGCGCGCAATTATTTCAACCCGGTCGGCCAGGAGAAAAATCCGCGCAACCTGGAGCAGTTTGGTGGCACGGCGGGCGGCGCTCTGATCAAGGACCGGCTTTTCTTCTTTGGCGGCTACGAGGGGCAGCGCTATACGGTGGGCAACACGGGTTCGTTGCAAACCTGGTCCACTGTGCCGCTGCCGGATGCAGGGAATTGTGCATATTCAGGCGTCGGCGATTGCGCAAATAGCATTCCCGACGCAATTGCCGACGTGCACGCCGCGTTTTTGGCGGACGCGATTCCCAACGACGTAAGTGCAGCCAGCCTGAAAATCGGTGGTTGCACGTTTACGCCACCCAATACCGTTTCATGCGATGGCAGTGGATTTCCCATCAACACCAGCCTAGACCAGGGTAGTTCCATCAACTTCGGTCTGCCCAACACGGTCAGCGCGGACAACGCGATTGGGAAAGTGGATTACCACTTGGGCGACCGCAGCACCTTGAGCAGCGTGTATTTCTTCGGCAACAATTCCGGCACCGTTTCCGATGCGAGTCAGTTGCAGACCAAATGGCTCACCCAGATTCACACACGCGCCCAGGTTTTTGGCGAGAGCTGGACCTATGTGCCCAGCGCGCGCTGGGTGAACGAAGCTCGCTTTGGGTATAACCGCCTTTACCAACCCACTTTCACCAACGATCACACCACCAACATTCAGAACGAATACGGACTGGATACCGGCGTCACCAACCCACTCTATGGCGGATTGCCGCGCATCAGCGTTTTTCCTTATTACATTTTCCCGCAGGAACTGGGCGGCTTTAACTGGCCAAAGGTGCAAGGGCCGGACACGCGCATTCAATTCATCGATCACATCTCGTTCATCAGGGGCAAGCACGCCCTCAAGTTTGGCGGGGAGCTGCACCGCGACTCGTTCAGTGGCGGCGCTTATGGCGGCAGCCGAGGCCGTATCAAGTTTGGAACTGGCGCGCCGAACGACGCGTTCCCTCAGGGAATAGAAGACTTCTTCGCAGGCGTTCCGAGCAATGGCACGCTGTTGATCGGTGATCCCACCCGCAACATTCATAACTGGGGTTATGCGGGGTTCGTCCAGGACGATTTTCGCGTGAGCAGGAACGTGACGCTTAATTTTGGTCTGAGGTACGAAGTCAACACCGTAATTAAGGAAGATCACAATCTTTTGGGTAACTTCGATATCAACAAGGGTCTGATCCAGGCAGGCGTAAACGGTGTGAATGGTCCTTACAACCCAGACCGCAAGGATTTCGCGCCGCGCTTCGGCTTCGCGTGGGACATTTTTGGCACCGGCCAGACCGTGTTGCGCGCGGGCGCCGGCATCATGTATGAGACAGTCAACTGGGAATCGTTTCTCGCCTTGAATAACTCACTGGGATTGGCGACCGTGCCGACCGGAGCCCCCATCGATTCTGGCGGCGACACCTCCGGCGGCAACATTGCGACCGCAGTGCAGTTTTACCCGGGAGGGACGCTGGACTGGAATGGCGTCGTCTTCGGCAGCAACCCGGTCAATTGCGATCCGGTAACTGGCGCACCCTGCTCGATCTTGGGAATCGACCGCAATATCAAAACTCCCTATGTTTCCAGCTGGACGGTGAACATACAACACTCATTCACACCAAATCTGGTGATGGAATTGGGCTATGTGGGAAATCACGGATCACGGCTGGTCGGCATCCGCGACATCAACCAGGTGAACCCGGCGCTGGATGATGGCTCGGAACAGTTCGGAAGACCATTCACTTATAACTGTCCCGTGTCCGAAGGGGGAGCGGGTGTGGGCGGACCATGTTTCCCCTACCTCGCTCAAGTTTTCCAGATGGGCAACATCTACCGCTCCAACTATGACGGACTGCAAGCAACTCTGACTTCGAGGAACTATCACGGGCTGTCGATGGTTGCCGGCTACACGTTTTCCCATGCTCTGGATCAGGTCGGCGCCAATTGGGACTTCGGCGCTGGACTCGGCCTTCCGAGCGACAGCACGCACCCCGAGAGAGAATATGCGAGCAGCGACTTCGACATTCGCCACCGCTTTACGTTCTCGATGACTTATCTGCTCCCAGGCAAGAAGAGCGTCGGACAGTTGCTGGAGGGATGGCAGCTTAACTCGATCATTTCTCTGCAAACGGCGCAGCCTTTCGGCGTGATGGACGCGGGAACCGATGTCAGCCTAACCGGCGAAGCCAACGATCGCTGGAATTTCTATGGCAACCCAAATGACTTTAAATCGACTCCGGTTGGAATACCTTATTTTATCGGAAGCGGAGATGCCTACAACCCCACGGCGAACACGTCCTGTAACAACCAGGCAGTGGCACTCGACGGGGGAATGCAAGGCGGACCCACGAGTGGCGCGTTGGCCGCATTCGGCTGCTTTGCGAATGGTAATTCCTTCATGATTCCTCCCACTCCCGGTACATTCGGCACCATGGGCCGCAACATCTTCCGCGACACGGGATTCAAGAATGTGGATTTCTCCGATAGCCAAGAACTGGAAACTTGGCGAGCGTCTTGCCGCCCAGTTCCGCGCGGAGTTCTTTAACATTTTCAACCATCCCAATTTTGCGAATCCATTCGGAGGACAAAATGGATTTGCACACAACGATCCATCGACGCAGTCGTTCGGATGTGGGTGTGCCACGCCTGATGTAGCCGCCGCCAACCCGGTCATCGGTTCCGGTGGCGCCCGCGCGGTGCAACTGGGTCTGAAGTTCACGTTCTAATTTGGCCGTTCTCCCCCACGGCAGGGGCCGGGTTCCAAACCCGGCCCATAACTCTTCGAAAGGAAACATTCTTCCGTGACGAGAAGCTTTCATCATTGGAATCCGCTGCTAACTGTCGTTTTGTCCGTATTTGTGATCGCGCTGCTCGGCACTTTTTTGTTCGCGCAGGATTTTGAGAAGGGCGAACGCACTATCGAAGAAATCAAAACCGAAGCCATCCGGCGCGCTCAGGTGGGGCAGTATCCGCTCATAGGGCTGGACGCAAACGACGTCAAAGAAGCGCTGGCCTCGGTTCACACCAAGGACAAAGACCAGTGGGCGGCCGCTTTCATGGGAGTCGCCGATCGCTACATGAACGAAGCCAAGGCGCTCGAGAAAACAGATCCTGTGAAGGCCAACGTCGATTACATCCGCGCCTGGCGACTCTATTCGTTTGGACGTTGGCCGGTGCCAGCGTCTCCCGGCAAGCAGCGTTCATATGAAAAAGCGATCGAGGCTTTTCTGGCGCATGCGCGCTTTTATGATCCGCCGCTCGAAGTGGTGAAAATTCCCTTTGAAGGAAAAGAGATCATCGGCTACCTGCGGTTACCGAAAAATGCAAACGGGCCGGTCCCGCTGGTGCTGGCTGTAAATGGACTAGACAGCCGCAAAGAAGATTTGACGGAGAGCTTCAGCGCGATTTTGCCTTTCGGCGTCGGCTATCTGGCGGTCGATGGACCGGGCACTGGACAGAATCCGATCAAAGTCAGTGAGAACGCCGATCGCATGCTTTCACGCGTGCTCGATTACATAGCGACCAGGCCGGAGATCGACAATAACCGCGTTGCCATGCACGGAGTGAGTTGGGGCGCCTACTGGGCCACCAAAATGGCGATCGTGGAGCACGCCCGATTGAAGGGAGCCAGTGCCCAATCGCCGCCGACGGATACGTTCTTTCAAAGAGATTTTCTGATGAATTCGTTGCTCGGCAATCGCGAATACCTTTTCGATCAAGTTCCGGCGCTGATGGCAATTTTTGACAACGTGACTACCCTTGATCAGCTGGCGGAAGTTCTAGCAAAAATGTCGCTCGTGAAGCAAGGGCTGCTAGGCAAGCCCATGGCTCCCATGCTTATTCTTGCTGGAGTCAAAGATACGCAAGTACCTATCTCCGACATATATCTTCTGCTTGACAGCGGCGACGTGCCGAAGACCGCCTGGATCAACCCGCAAGGCGGACACCTTGGACGTCAGGTTGGAGTGTGGCCCGATCCCAGGATTTTCAAAGAAGTGATCATTCCGTGGCTAGTGCGGACACTGGAACCTGCGCCCGCGAAGTAGGGGAACGATGGCCACTCTTCTACCTTTGCAAACCAGACCAGTCGGCGCCCAAGCTGCATGTGCAACTACGTGACTCCCAAGCCGGGGAGCCGACAGAAGAACTCGTCAACAAACACCTGACTCTCGGACTGCAATCTCCGTGAGGGTCGAGGATCAAAAACGCACAACCTATGAAGTGTCTCAATGCAGGCCGGGGCAAAGACATTCCTGCGAGAGCAGTCGATTTTACCCGCGAACTCTCGACACCGATGCTCCCCGAACAGTCTGCCCGGTCGCATTCATCAAATACTGCTCGTCACTGAGCATGTCTGGCCTTGGACCCCCGAAATCGGGGGCATCATCCAGAGATCTCCGGGAAGCCGTTTGGAGATAGTTCCCGGCCAGAGGAAGGCGCTGTCACACCAGCGGAACCTCACCGTTGAGGAACTCTAGGTTTTGCGGCGGTAGGCTCTCGGACTAACGCCGAACTCTGAGCGGAACGACCGATTGAAATTCGATACGTCTCCGAAGCCGCAAGCGAGCGCAATATCAAGGACTCGCATGGAATCAGTTCTCAGTCGGATTGCGGCAACGCGGAGTCGCGCTCGCAGCAGATACTGATGCGGCGTTGTGCCTGTGAGTTCCTCGAACGTCCGAAGAAAGTGGTATTCACTCAGTCCTGCAATTTGCGCGAGGCTCCTCAGGTGGTGCGGCATACTGGGTTCATTGTCGATCATTCGCACAACCCTGGTAACGCGCGACAAGGAACTTGGTTGTGCACCTGCTCGTCTCGGCGCCGCACACTGTGCGATTTGTATCGCCTTAGCTGCCAGTTGAAGGCCCAATTCTTCGCACGTCACGCTCCCCGCACCTGCGAGGAGGGCTGAAGCCTTCGCTACGAGCGGGGCGAGAGTTCGAATCGGCGGGAGCCGTGCGACGCCAAAACGCCGCCGTCCGCCGCCGACATCCGCGGAAAGGCGTTCGAAGAATTCGGGCGAATACGATACGGCGAGACACCGGTCGCCCGTACCATGCTCATGACTACAACAAAAGCACTCACCTGGGTTGCCCAGCAATAAGGATCCCGGCGTCATCAATTCGCGCCCGGTCGCGGAGCGGTATTGAAAACTCCCGCTCACCACGATGGCGATGGAAGTTCGCGAATGTTGCTCCTCGTAGGGTTGATCTTGGGGACCGGCGGTGCAAATCACGTCGGATACGGCCCAGCCGTCGCCGGCTGCCAAATGGCATGTCCTGGGCGACTGAGTGGTTGCCACACGTTCCCCCGATCTAGCAGCAATTTTCGCCAAGAAGTGCAACGCTCCCACATCTTATAACCGTAAGTGTATTGCGCAGTGAGAGCACCCGCAACTCAACGAATCGAGTGAAATCGTACGTCCCGCGGCTAGGCAAAACGAGGATCGGAGAAATAATCGTGGCTTCTATTCGGAAAGAACTCTTGACCAAGGCGAGCGTTGACGACGTCTGGGCGGCCTTGCGGGACGTCGGCGCCCTGCATACCAGGCTCGTACCCGGGTTTGTGATCGATACGCAGCTTGAACTTGGACAGCGTATCGTGACGTTCGCGAACGGCATGGTAGTCCGCGAGCCGATCGTTGACATCGACGATACGGCCAGACGCCTTGTCTGGTCGGCCATCGGCGGATCTCTTGCACATTACAATGCGTCCGCGCAGGTGTTCGAAAACCCGGATGGCCAAACTCGCCTAGTTTGGATCGCCGATCTCCTTCCGAACGAGGCCGCTGGTTCGATCAGCATGATGATGGAACAAGGAATGGCCGTCATGAAAGCAACTCTTGATCGTCTCGCAGAGGAGGAATAGCGTGTCAATCCGGCCTGCTCAGTAGATGGCGCTCCAGAAGTTCGCATGTGGGAAATCGCAATTGATCTCCGCGGAGCCCGTTTCTGACCAGCAACATTACGCTTGCCGCTGTCGCGTGATCCTGAACCAAGAGCCCGAATCGGATTACAATTTGAACCACAACGACCAGATCATTGCCTAGCCCAGCGAAACGACAGCGTCACAATGCTCATATGCCACGCCCCCGACGTCGAGGGTTGGACGGCGGGATTCAATCGATCGTACTCATACTCGTAGGAGGCGTTTATGTCCGCGCCGTCGCGAACTGTCCAAGTAAGATATGCGCCTGTGTGCCCCGACAATCCCCACGGGCCGAATGTATCCATACCGTGCTCTTTCGCGTGGCCCGCACCCAGTCCGAGATCGAGGGACAGAGAGAGGGCGTTGCGATCGAGGTCGGTGCTCCAGCCGCCCTCCATGTTCTGCACCATGTCTGGCGAAAAATACCCGGCCGTCGTTGATCGCGTGGAAACATCGGTCCGATGTACTTCGTTCTTCTGCTGAATTTCACTCCAAAGGTGGAAAACTGGTTCGGCTCGACTTCCCCCGCACCGAAGTGCAACACTTCGGCGACGTGGCCATCATCTGGAGCAGCTATGTCGTCGAAACAGAAGTTGGCGGCAAACGTTCCACCGGATCAAGCCGGGTGACGGAGATCTTTGTCTGGCGGCACGGTCACTGGACCAATCCCGGTTGGCACACCGATCAAGAACAATGAGTGTCGCCCGCAGCGGCTGACCTCTCCAAAACTAGGCGAACGTATTCCGCCAATGCCCGGCTCGCCCGACATCAGGAGATATTTGTTACGACTACGACTCCGGCGATAGCTGCTATCGATTTTTTGCATACCTTCAAATCGCACGCCCTGATGCAGGATAGAGAGAATCCATGGCAGTCATGAAGTTCGGCGGCAGCTCATGATCCAAACGGGGACTGGGATCGCGCCACTGCATGATTCGAGGAATCGCAGGCGCCCCCAAATGGAGGCGGCGAACACTCGGACAAACAAATCCGCGCGGCTTAAGGACCGCGCGGATTTTAGATTAGATCCTGATTAGAAGCGGTATCAAGCCACGACGCGCTTGGCTCGTTGGCTTCGAGAGCCGTACATAGCCACGAAACATGCCGCTCCAGCCATCAGCACGTACAGCAACGCCGCGCCACCCTCGTCAGCCTGCATGTTCTGACCCCACATTTCCTGAGGTCCGTTGCTTCCTTGGTTGGTGGGCGTGTACAGCATCAGGTTGGCATAAGTGCTCAAACTGGGCAGCGTCTTGCAATTTGCGATCACCCAGTTATATAAGGTGAGCGCGCCGGAGCTGAGCTGACTGGCCGAAACGCCGCCGGTGAGGGCCCAGATCACTTGCGAATAGATCGACTGCTGGCCAGAACCGGGGTTGGTCGTAAACATCAGGTTTACAACATACGCCAGCTCGGTGTATCCCGTAACACCGATCTGTGCGCCAAACTGCGTCGAGTTGATATTCGCTCCGGTCAAAGTCGAGGCGTTGATCCCATTGGCCGTCCAACTCTCACCACTATAGATATTGTGTTTATAGTCGTCGCAGATCATTCCCGGGCCGCCAGCGCCGCCGGGCCCCACCTGCTGGCCGTTGATGGTGCCGTCATAGAAGCCGGTTGCAACGCAGCCTTCCGACCCGCCGCACCAAACGTCCCCTTGATAACCGCCATTAAAGGACAAATTGGAATTCTGACCAAATGCAGGCAGTGCGAAGCATAGGAATACTCCGAGAATCACTCCCGCCAAAATCTGCGATCTCTTCATTATTTACTTCTCCTCACCACATCACCTACGGGGGAGAAAAATGCATCGTTCCACAATGAGTCGAGCCCACTGCTAATGATCGAATTCTAACGTCCCGGCAAATGCTGTCAAGATTGATAATTTCTGCGACCCGTTGCAAGCGCTTGCAACAATCGCGTAACTGGCTTGTTGTCAATTTGATACACGACGGCAGCTCGTGTTTACCTCGATCTACACTCTTAGCGAAATACCCCACAAAATAGTGATCGCGGAACGCGGGCCCTTGTACCGGCAGGATCCGAGTTCCCCAATCCCTTTTTCCGCAGAGACTCTTTCAAATGCTTTGCGGGCGGCTTGAGGCCAACGTAGGATGGAGTTATATGGTGCGGATGGAGCGTCGCGTTCGACTATGCCAAGGAGGTTGGTAGTGAGTTCTTCGTCGCGCCGGCGTCTGACGTTCATTCTGACTCTGATCGTCGCTCTTCTTTCGGCGTGTTCCCGTGATCCCGGCGTCCGCAAACAGAAGTTTTTTGAGAGCGGACAGCGCTACGTTGAGCAGGGCAAATACAAAGAAGCCGTCGTCGAGTTCTCCAACGCCATTAAAGTGGATCCGAACTATGCCGAGGCGCACCTGCAACTGGCCGACGCTTACCTGCAATTGCATGACGGCGACCGCGCCTTCCGGGAGCTTGCCCGCACCGTCGAGCTGCAGCCCGAAAACTACCGAGCCCAACTTGAACTTACAAACCTGCTAATCGTTAACCGCCAGTTGGATCCCGCCCAGCAAAAACTCGACGCGCTCCTCCAGAAGCGTCCCGAGGACCCGGCCGTCCACAATACTCTATCGAGCCTCTTCGCCGCGCAAGGAAATATTCCAGTCGCCATTGCCGAAATGCAGAAAACGGTCGCCCTCAGCCCCGACCGCTGGGAAGCTTATCTGAGCCTCGCGCTCCTGCAGTCATCGAACAATCAATCGGAGGCTGCCGAGTCAAATTTCAAAAAGGTCATTGAGCTGAATCCGAAGGCCATGCAGGCGCGCCTGCTGCTCGGCAACTACTATCAAGCCCATAATCGCTTCCCCGAAGCGGAGCAGCAATTTCAGGCAGCCACAGCTCTCGATCCGGCCAGCGCTGAGCCGCGCGCAGCCCTAGCCCGCCTGTATCTAGCCGAGGGCGAGAAAGCCGCCGCCGAGCAACTTCTCGCTCAAGCCAAGCACGACCTGTCCAATAATCCAGCCGCCTACCGCCTGCTCGGAGAGTTCTACTTCCTGAATGGAGAATTCGACAAGGCCTCCGCCGAATACGCCTCCCTCTACCAGCAGCATCCTGAAGATCTGCAACTCGAGAAAAATTACATCGCGCTCCTCATTCAGACCAAGCGCTTCCCCGAAGCTCGCCAGCTTGACGATGAAATTCTTAAGGCCAACCCGAACGACGACGATGCCCTGGTCTATCAGGCACAGATGCAGATCAGTGACGGCGACGTAAACGACGCGGCCCAAAAACTGGAGACGGTGGTCAAGAACTCTCCGAAGAACAGCGAGGGGCACTACGCTTTGGGGGTTGCTTACGAGAAGTTAGGTTATACCGAGCGCGCCGAAAGCGAATGGCGTGAGGCATTGCGCCTTCAGCCGAACCTGCTGGACGCGGCCCGTGCCCTAGCCTCTGCCGCGATGCAACAAGGCGATGCCAATACCCTGGACGAAGCGTCATCCCAACTTATCGTTTTGCAGCCGGCTGCGCCCGAGGGCTATGCGCTTCGCGCCCTCGCCAATATCAATCGCAAGCACTACGGCGAAGCGGAAGCCGATGTTCGCAGGGCCATCGCCACCGCTCCCAGCAGCGCGTTCGGTTATGTGCAGCTCGGAAACCTGAAACTTGTGCAGAAGCAGTATGAAGAAGCGGCCCGGGCCTATCAAGACGCGCTGAATCGAAATCGGGACTCGATCGACGCTCTCCGCGGCTTGATGAACACCCGCGTGGCCCAAAACCGGGCCGACAAGGCCATCGCCGCCGCTAACGCTCAGATCGCCAAGTCACCCGCCAACAGCGGTTTCTACGATCTCCTCGGCACGACGCTGTTTTTCAGCAAAAAAGACCTCGCCGGAGCCGAGGCCGCATTCTCCAAATCCATCGGCCTCGACCAGCACAATTCCGACGCCCTCTTCAAACTATGCGAGGTGCAAGCTACCAAGGGCCGCATAGATCAGGCCATTGCGACCGCTAAACAGGGAGTCAACGACAATCCGCGCAACGCCGACCTTTATGTTTTGCTGGGAAGATTTTATGAATCGAAATCTGATTCGCAACAAGCGGAAGCCGCCTATCGGAGTGCCTTAAATCTGAATCCCCAGCATCCCCTGGCGTCGAATAATTTGGCCAAACTGATGCTCCGGACCGGCGGCAACCTCGATGTCGCGTTATCGCTCGCGCAAACCGCGCGCCGTGGCATGCCTAATTCCCCGGCCGTCGCTGACACGCTGGCATGGATCAATTATCAGAAGGGCGCTTACCAGTCGGCGATCGGCCTGCTGCAGGAAGCTCTGAGTTTGCAGGATAAGGTACGCGCTCCCGACAATCCCGATATTCATTATCACCTAGGAATGGCGTACGCGAAGAACGGGCAGACAGCCTTGGCGCGCCAGCAACTCGAGCGGGCATTGAAGCTCAATCCCAATTCGAGCGACGTGAAGAAGCAGCTCGCCCAGCTCAAATCATCTTGAGGGTGGTTCGCCGGAGTGGTTCGAGCCCAGCTTCTTGCGTATGCGCCGGAGCTCCATGAAGCTCAGCGCCGTCATCGCGCACAGCACGGATCCAAACGACACCATCAGAATCATGTCCATCCAACGCGGTCTCCTCCCCGCTTACCCCTGCATCCCACGCCCCACCGATCGCATCCTCTGCGAGGTGAAAGTGGGTGCTAGCCCGCGCCCCTTGGGACAACGCGGACTCCAACGACGCCAGCCCGCTAACGAATTGACCAGGCCTATTGGATCGAACTGGCCACGTTCGAAAACACCGTATTCGACTGCGTCCCAATCAAACGGACCGTTCCCACTACTAAGACCAAGATCACTGCCAGCATGACTGCGTATTCGGCGATGTCCTGACCCTCGTCGTGTTTCCACAAAAGCTGGCGAAGCCTGCACAACATGTTTACACCTCCTTCTTAACGCGCGATTGTACACCCACCGCCCGACAACGCGCATGAAAATGATCGAGAAATAACGATCATAGGAACTCAGCGTTTCGCTAACCTTACTTGCCCCGGCAGGGCAGCGAGCAATATCGAAAAGGCGGCTGAAAAGGGCGCGACGGGAAGAGTGGCGATGGGAGGAGCGCAATCGGCCCCTATGGAATGCGTGCTGCGCCTCTTTCCCCTACGGAGCCGGTATCGCTGCCTGGACGATGTTCGAATATGCGCTCTCGCCCGACGGATCGACCGCCGTCGTCGCGTAGCAGTAGGTCGTGCCGTCCGTCACATTGCTATCGGTAAACGTAAGGACCGAGGGCACAGTAGAACCGATATTCGAATACGACCCGCACGAATTAGTAAAAGTCGCGCGATAGACGTTGTAGCTAGTGACGTCCCCTGTCGGGCTGGCGACCCACGTTAGCGTGACTGTGTGCACGGGCGCCGGCGTGCCAGTGCCGGTCAATGTGGATGAGGTCGGCGAATTCGAGGCGTTGCTGGCAAACGACGCGCTTGCCGTCGCGGCCCCGGTAGCCGTCGGAGTGAAATTCACAATAAATGGCACCGGCGAACCCACATTTACCGTCACCGGGAATGTCAGGCCAGTGACGGAAAACTCAGCTGCATTCGCTCCGCTCAAACTGACCGATGAAACCACCACGGTGGCCGTGCTTGCCGTCAACGTTCCGGTCGCCGTTCCACCTGTCCCTACCACCACGCTACCCACATTGATCGGGCTGGTCACGCTCAAGGTCCCTTGCGCGCTCACCGCCGTTCCCGACACCGGAATATTCAACGTTGGGTTCTGGGCATTCGATGTAACCGCAACATTGCCGCTAAAGCTTCCCGCCGACGGCGGCGTGAATGTCACATTGAACGATACGCTTTGTCCCGCTCCAAGCGTCACCGGCAGCGAAATTCCAGAAACGCTGAACCCCGTTCCGGTCGCCGCCACCCCAGTGATCTGGGCGCTTGTGCCACCGGTGTTCTTGATCGTCTCCGCTTGCGTGGAATTCGTCCCCACCACGATGTTGGTGAAGGTCAGGCTCGTAGGATTCGCCGTCAGCGTCGCTGGCGTCACTCCCGTCCCGCTCAGTGGAATGCTGACATTCGACGCCCCGCTCACCGTCAAAGACATCGTGCCATTGACTGCGCCCGCCGAAGCCGGTGTGAACTTCACGCTGAATCCCGAAGTCTGATTCGGAGTGAGCGTCAGCGGCACGGTCAATCCGCTAAAGCTGAAGCCTGTGCCCGAGATCGAGGCCGCCGTCACGGTCACATTCGCGCCGCCGGTGTTCTTCAAAGTCACCGTTTGCGACGCGCTGCTCCCTACTACGACATTGCCGAAATCGATACTCGTCGGGCTGGCCGTCAGACTGCCCGCCGCTACTGCCGTTCCCGAGATCGGAATATTCAAAGTCGGGTTCTGCGCATTCGACGTAACGGCAACGTTCCCGCTGAAGCTTCCTGCCGACGGCGGCGTGAACGTCACATTGAACGTCACGCTTTGTCCCGCTCCAAGCGTCACCGGCAGCGAAATTCCAGAAACGCTGAACCCCGTTCCGGTCGCCGCCACCCCAGTGATCTGGGCGCTTGTGCCACCGGTGTTCTTGATCGTCTCCGCTTGCGTGGAATTCGTCCCCACCACGATGTTGGTGAAGGTCAGGCTCGTAGGATTCGCCGTCAGCGTCGCTGGCGTCACTCCCGTCCCGCTCAGTGGAATGCTGACATTCGACGCCCCGCTCACCGTCAAAGACATCGTGCCATTGACTGCGCCCGCCGAAGCCGGTGTGAACTTCACGCTGAATCCCGAAGTCTGATTCGGAGTGAGCGTCAGCGGCACGGTCAATCCGCTAAAGCTGAAGCCTGTGCCCGAGATCGAGGCCGCCGTCACGGTCACATTCGCGCCGCCGGTGTTCTTCAAAGTCACCGTTTGCGACGCGCTGCTCCCTACTACGACATTGCCGAAATCGATACTCGTCGGGCTGGCCGTCAGACTGCCCGCCGCTACTGCCGTTCCCGAGATCGGAATATTCAAAGTCGGGTTCTGCGCATTCGACGTAACGGCAACGTTCCCGCTGAAGCTTCCTGCCGACGGCGGCGTGAACGTCACATTGAACGTCACGCTTTGTCCCGCTCCAAGCGTCACCGGCAGCGAAATTCCAGAAACGCTGAAGCCTGTTCCGGTCGCCGCCACCCCAGTGATCTGGGCGCTTGTGCCACCGCTATTCTTGATCGTCTCCGTCTGCGTGGAATTCTGCCCCACCACGATATTCGTGAAAGTCAGGCTGGTCGGGTTCGCGGTCAAAGTCGCGGGAGCCAAGCCCATCCCAGCAAGGGGAACATCAAGCTCCGCTTCTCCCGTGACTGTCAGCGCAACATTGCCGTTTACCGTGCCCGTACCCGTCGGCGCAAAGCTAACACTAAAAGTCGAAGTTTGATTGGGTGTAAGAGTCAGCGGCAAGGTCAGTCCACTGTCGCTGAACCCCGCACCCGTGACCGCCGCCGCGGTGATGGTCACATTGGCGCCACCGGTGTTTTTCAAGGTCACCGTTTGCGACGCGGCGCTGCCAATCACAACGCTGCCAAAGTTGATGCTCGACGGACTGGCCGTCACATCCCCGGCCGGAACTCCAGCTCCCGAGAGCGGTAGATTTACGGTGCCGTTGTCCGTCGTGAAAGCGATGTTCCCGGTCACGGTGCCTTGCGTCGCCGGCGCAAACTGCACGGTGAAAGCGGGGCTGTCCCCAGGTGTAAGGGTCAACGGGGCAGTGATGCCAGTGATACTGAACCCCGCCCCTGTAACCGTAATCTGTGAGATTGTGAGAGCTGACTGGCCAGTATTGGTGACGGCGGCATTCTTGCTCTGACTGGTTCCCGTCTGCACGTTACCGAAGCTCAGGCTGGAAGGCGATGCGGTCAGCACCCCCGGCCCCTGATCCTGTGCCTTCCCGCCCAGACCTTGGCAACCTGCCAGCCCAAGGAGACCGGCAACCACCAGCAACGCATGCCAGCAGCTCTTTCTGGTGTTCAAGGAAGAGGACAATCCCTTCAAGATTGGCCTGCCAAACACAAGTTTTGCGTGCAGAGCATAAAGCGAGTCTAGGCTCCAGCCGTTCACCGGGTAAGGTTCCAAAAGGGCATCACGCAGGCGACAACCGGCCAGTCGCGGACACGGTTTCAAGATGGCCAAACGGGCGTTTCCGACGATCACTTTCGTTCCGCGAGGCTAAGCCCGTCGCGCACATCGTGTCAACGGATGGCAGCACTTGTGAGTAGTTCGGAATGACCGATGACCGAACTGTGGCAAACGCAGGGTCGTGGCGAAAGTTACCGCTCTGTGGCAAGATGACGAACAGCCCTTTTGGGTTGTGCCCTGCTGATGTCCCTTGGTTCGTGTTTCCCAGTAAGCAGCAACGGTGTTATCGCTTCGCAAGATGCAAGGCGTTGGCTGCGTTCTTGCAGTGGGTCTGTTCCCCCTAGAGAGGATGCCGATTTGCTCGACGAGAATACACAACCCGCAATCTCGTTGTTGATCGGAGCCGCTGAGCAAGGGGACAAGGCTGCGACTGAGGCGCTTTTTGGCACCTTGTATGCCGAACTACGCCGCATGGCCAAGCGCGAACTCGGGAAGCGGGCAGGATTTGTGAGCATCAGTGCAACGACTCTGCTGCACGATACCTACCTCGATATGTCGGCACGAGAGGGCCCGTCATTTCCCGATCGCACACGGTTCATGGCATACGCCGCGCGGGTGATGCGCACTCTGATCATCGACCATGCCCGCGAACGTCACGCTCAAAAGCGCGGCGGCCTCTTCGAGATCACTTCGATTGATACAAAAGAGATCGAGAATCCGGTTAACCACAGCGAGGTCGCCCGGATCGGAGACGCATTGGATGAACTGGCGAAGGTCGATCCGGCCCTCGCAGAAATTGTTGACCTGAAATTCTTTTGCGGACTTTCCTTCGCTGAGATCGCTGCCATGCGCGACGTCTCCGAGCGAACCGTCCAGCGAAATTGGGCGCGCGCGCGGCTGTATCTTCACCGCCAAATCAGCTCCGATCTGTCCGCATGAGGCCAAATGTCCACACTTAACTCTGAGCAGTGGCAAGCCCTCGCTCCCTATCTCGATGAGGCGTTGGAGATGGACGAAGAGCAGCGCGCGACTTGGCTCTCCAGCCTGAGCGTTGAGAATCCGACGCTCTCCGCGCAACTCGCGCCGCTGTTACAGGAGTACTCACTTCTGGCCAAAGCAGGCTTCATGGATGCAAGCCCCACGCCCGCCTCAATTGCCGAGTCGGGCATGGCCGGTCAGGTGATCGGCTCCTACACCTTGATTTCGCTAATTGGCCAGGGAGGGATGGGAAGCGTCTGGCTGGCAGAACGAAGTGATGGCCGATTTGAGCGTCGCGTCGCAGTTAAGTTCCTCCACCAGGCGCTCGTCAGCGGAGCCAACGAAGAGCGCTTCAAACGAGAGGGCAGCATCCTTGGCCGGCTCACGCATCCTCACATCGCTGAACTTGTGGACGCGGGCGTTTCGGCCAGCGGCTTCCCGTACATCGTTCTCGAGTACGTCGAGGGCGATCACATCAATCGCTACTGCGATTTGCAAAAGCTACGTATCGAAGAACGTATTCGACTCTTTCTTGACATAACCAGCGCTGTGGCGCACGCGCACGCCAACCTGATCGTGCATCGTGACCTCAAGCCCTCGAACGTCCTGGTAAGCAAGGGCGGGCAAGTGAAGTTGCTTGATTTCGGGATCGCCAAACTGATCGAGATCGAGGGCAGCGACAACGCGCTTACGGCACTCACGGCGCCGGGAGGGCAGGTTTTGACTCCGGAATTCGCGGCGCCCGAGCAAATCACAGGAGCACCTGTCACCACCGCCACGGATGTCTATGCGCTCGGAGTGTTGCTGTATCTACTTTTGACTGGCCAACATCCCGCCGGCTCGAGCCTGCAATCTCCGGCACAGCTAGTCAAGGCGATTGTCGATACCGAGCCGCGGCGGCTTTCCGAGATCGTGACCGCTGTCAACGCAGATCTTAAGACGGTCACCGAGAACGCCGCTCAACGCACCACCACTCCCGACAAACTGCAACGCCTGCTTCGTGGCGATCTCGATACCATTGTCGGCAAGGCGCTCAAGAAAGATCCGCTGGAACGTTATGCCTCGGTGACGGAGTTCGCGGACGATCTCCGGAGGTATCTGCACCACGAACCAATTACCGCACTGCCAGATACCTTTACCTACCGCACCAGGAAGTTCGTGCGGCGCAATCGAGCCGTGGTGGCGCTGACATCTCTTGCGGTCTTGGCGGTTACGGGCGGGTTGGTAGCGACGCTACTTCAAGCCCGTTCGATTCGACGAGAACGAGATTTAGCTTTGCAGGAGCGGAATCACGCTCTTCGCGTGACAGAGTTCGTGACGGACATTTTCAAGCTGTCGGATCCCGGTCAGGCCCGTGGAAAAAGCGCCACTGTGCGGGAGGTTCTCGACAAGTCCGCCGAGCAAATTGATAAGAACCTTTCCCATGATCCAGTGACTCGCGCGCAAATGATGTACGTCATGGGAGAAGTGTACGACAACCTGGGGGTATTTCCGCGGGCAGAATCGCTGACAAATGAGGCTTTGAATATACAGACAAAATTGCTGGGGCCAGACGATGCGGAGACGCTTACTTCCAAGAGTCTGCTAGGCGTGATTTTGGTGGAAGAGGGTCACTATGCCGAAGCGGAGAAGTTGCAGCAAGAGTGCCTTACGACTCGGGCCCGGGTCTTGGGCCCGGAACATATCGACACGGTTCGTTCCATGCGCCGTTTGGCAGGTGTATTCGACTGGGAAGGAAGATCGGAAGAAGCGCGAGATTTATTCCGGCGAGCGCTCGCTATTCAGCGCAGGACACTCGGACCTGAGAACCCCGAGACACTGATGACTGCAAACGCGTTGGTAGCTTTCATCGTCGCCACAAAAGACGAGACAGAGTACATGGAGGCGGAAACCGTTCAGCGCAACGCTCTCGAAAGCGAGCGCCGGGTGCTTGGACTTGAACACCCTGATACGCTAAACGCCATGTTGAACCTAGCCGAGATTCTTCGTTTGAGACAGCGATACACAGATGCGGAGAAAGTATCCCGCGAAACTCTGACAATCAAGCGTCGAGTTCTTGGCGCTGAGCACTCGGACACATTGATGCAAGCAGGCCAATTGGCGTCCATTCTTGCAGACGAAGGACACTATCAGGAGAGCGAGCAGCTATACCGTGATACGCGCAGTCTGCAGCAGCGTGTCTATGGCCAGCATAGCCGCGACGTAGCCGCGACGACCTACAATCTTGCCTGTCTGGCGGCCCTGCAGGAACACCGGCGTGAGGCATTAAAACTCCTCAATGAAGCGCTGGAAACGGGTTTGATGCCGTCGGTCTCCGGCAGGATGGAAAACGATGATGATTTGAAGTCCCTCCGTGGAGATCCGCGCTTTGCCGTAGTAGTCGATCGCGGCAAAAAGTACGCGGCTGCCCAGCAATCCAACTGACGGCTCTTCCAAGAAATACCTCCGCCAAGCACGCCACGCCTCCGAAAGCTAACCTTGCCCCCTGAGCACGGCAGCGCCGGTCGCTTGTCTCTTCCCTTTTTCTGAGCCGGCGTGTCGGCTTTTCCTGCCCTATCCCGTTATCTGCAGTAGAGCGTTTCCAGACGGCGACGCCAACGAAGGGAGTTCGATATGCGAAAAAAGATAGCGTGGTTGGTTTTGCTTGGTGCGGCGATCATCGCCACTGCAGGGAGTGCCTTGGCGACACCACCCGAAGGGTTCACGAGCGCAACCATCGCCCAGGGGCCATTCGCAGCATTCAATGTTAGTAACTACTTCATTTCCGGCAAAGGCAAACTCTGGTTGTCGTCGGAAAAGACTAAAGGAATGTCGGACGGATATGTCCAGACCAATACTTGGCAGCCGGGTGGAAGCACCGGCTGGCACACGCACCCTGGTCATACTCTAGTCATCGTCACCGCCGGAACGATAACGCATTATGACGGGGACGATCCCAGTTGTACGCCGCACGTGTACACAACGGGGATGACGTTCGTGGATCGTGGTGGCAAGCACGTCCACATCGTCCGAAACGAAGGCGACGTCGAGGCGCAAGTCGTTGCCGTCCGGCTCGTTCCAGCAGGCCAGCCGGGTCGGATTGACGCCGACGATCCGGGCAACTGCCCTTTCTGAGCGAGCGTTGATGCGACGCCAATGACTGTGTCGCAGGTGGAGTATCCGAGTCAGTGCACGCCTAGGGGAGATTGGATCTCTGCAACCAAAATGTGCGATAGCACACGACCAAACTATTAAGAAGAAAAGAGGATCGTATGTTCCGAACCGACCGCACCAAAGTTCATTTCGCTATTTGCTTTTTGCTGATTTGCTCTGCCATTTCTTTAATGGCCCAGCCGTCGTCCAGTTCCGACAGCGTCGTTCCTGCCATGGTGAAGTTCACTGGCACGTTGAACGATGCCGACGGCAAACCTCTGACAGGCACCCAAGGTGTCACTTTCCTGCTCTACAAAGAAGAGACCGGCGGCGCGCCACTGTGGATGGAAACGCAGAATGTGCAAGCCGACAAGAGTGGTCACTACACGGTGATGTTGGGCGGTGCCACCAGCCACGGATTGCCTGCAGATGCCTTCCAGGGCGGTGAAGCGCGATGGCTTGCCGCGCAGCCACACGGTCAAGCCGAACCGGCCCGTGTAGTTTTGGCGAGCGTGCCCTATGCGATGAAGGCTTTGGACGCGGAAACCCTGGGAGGTAAACCGGCATCCGCTTTCCTGCAAGCTCTTCATTTCGACAACGAAGGTGCTGTCACCGGAGGCGACCAAGCCCAGAAATTACCCCCCACAGTTCACGGCAACGGTGTTGCCAACTACATCCCGGTCTGGACAGCAAAGAACATTGTCGGTGAATCGGCGATGTTCCAATCCGGCAGTAACATTGGCATTGGCACGACCTCTCCCGGTTACACCCTGACCGTCGTTGGAACGATCGCGAGCACCCAGGGAGTGTTCGCGGAAAATAGCCAGACCTGCCCGAGCTGTTCCGGCGTCACTGGACTGAACTTTGCCGGAGGCCCGGGCGTTTATGCCTACAGCAACTCCGGCCACGGTGTGGACGCCAACAGCAGCTCTGGCTATGGTGTTTACGCCAGCAGCGACTCTAGCCACGGGATCTTCGGCATAAGCAACGGCAACTTTTTCGGAGTTGTCGGCGAAGGTGGTGGAGCTGGTGTTTATGGCTCCGGCGGCTATGGAATGCTTGGGTTTGGGACTTCCGGCTACGGCATGTATGGACAGAGCGTGGGTGCCAGTATCCTTGGGTCAGAGGTTCCGTTAGCGGGCGTCTGGGGCGACACCAACACTCCGGTCTCAGCCGGCGTAGCTGGGACTGGGCAGGATGGGGTTGGCGGGATTTTCCTGAACGACTCCCCCACCGGATACTACGCGCTGGTCGCCGCCAACTACTCCAGCAGCGGCCCTATGTTTGTCGCAGAGAATATCGCCAACCACACAAATTGCAACATCGACGCCGGCGGTAACCTCAACTGCACTGGCGCCAAACATGCGGTAGTACCGATCGACGGTGGAAAGCGCAAGGTGGCACTGTCGGCCATCGAGTCGCCAGTGAACTGGTTCGAGGACGCCGGTTCCGGCCATCTGGCGAACGGCGCAGCGGTAGTTACTCTCGACCCGGATTTCATCCAGACCGTTAACACTGAGATGGAATACAACGTAGTTCTGACTCCTTACGCCGACTGCAAAGGCTTGTACGTGGCAAATCGTACCGCCAACTCTTTCGAGGTACACGAAATAGGCGGCGGTACGGACAGCGTCGGATTTGGCTACCGCATCATGGCGCTGCGCAGGAGATATGAAAACGTCCGCTTTGAGGACCACACCAGCGACCTCGATCCGAAAACAATGCTCGATCGGATGCGGAAGACCAAGCCCGGGGCATTCTCTTCCCCGTCGCCGCTGAAGCCTGCTTCGCAACTTGCGCCTGGGACTCCCCTGTCGCAGTTGTCGAAGCAATAGTTGGCAGGATTCCCACCTGCCGCGAATCTTGTAATGGGTGGGAACGCCGTTTATCTCAACACCCGCCGCGAGCGTGGCAGGCAGCGGGAATTCGCAAACGATCTCGATCTTCCCAAGCCAGAACACAGGTGTTGCTGCGTGTTCAATACCACGCAACTTCCGACAACACAACCAAGCGGCAAGCCCAATTCAGGCCGCGCCGCCGCAACTCAACGGTCAAAGGAGACCACCATGAAAAGTCAATCAGCAAAGTCGTTAGCCATATTTCTCGCGCTTGTTTTGGGGATGGCTTGTGTCCAATCTGCCTCTGCACAAGAGCACTGTTCTGCCAACTACACCAACAGCGTCGACTACGACAATGGATTCAACCCCAGAGTCGCATTAGCCGGGAAGAACGTCGTCGAGGTTCACAATGCCGGAGTGGGCGTTGGTCCCCTCTGGTATCACGTCGGCCAGCTGAAAAAGCCATTCTCCGGCGTCAAGTGGGGCGGCAGCCACCAATACGAATCGTCTGGGGAGAATCCAGCCGTGGCGGTTTCGGGGAAGACGGTCGTTGAGGTTCATAATTCAGTGGACGGTGTGGGTCCCCTGGAGTATGTGGTCGGGACCGTGAACGCCAGCAACGACACGATTACGTGGGGAAACACCATTCCCTTCGACAACGGGTACAACCCGACCATCGCGATCGTTGGCACCAAAGTGATCGAAGTTCACAACGCCGAAACCGGTGTCGGACCCCTTTGGTTTAGCACTGGAACCGTGAACGTCGCGACCAAGACGATTGCATGGGGAACGAGCTTCCAATATGACACCGGATTCAATCCGTCTGTGGCGGCGTCGGGCACGGAAGTACTCGAGGTGCATAACGGCGGCAGTGGCTCTTCGGTTCCTCTTTGGTATCGGATCGGTACTCGAAAAGGACTAAAGATCACTTGGCAGAACAGCGTCGAATACGTTGCTGCGGGCTATAACCCGTCCGTGGGTTACAATGGCGAGGCCCTTCTCGAAGTCCACAACCAGGATTTCGGTGGCGTATCCCCGATGTGGTACAGCACCGCGACTCTAATGGGGGGATCGATCACTTGGGATGACACCAATTCCTACGACAACGGATTCAATCCTGCGGTAACGCTCCCGACCAAGAGCTCCGTGGGCGTCGAAGTCCACAATGGTACCAGCGGCGAGGGAGCACTCTGGTATCGGATTTTCTCCGTCACCTGCAATTAGCAGCTGAGAGAAGGCCCCATGCATCGCGCAGGCTATGCATGCGTTCCGATTCAGCTCAGCCCATGCCGGCCGCAAATAGCTCGGCCAGCATGGGCTATCTGCGACTTGGATAGATGGTCGACAAACGCGAGCGACGAGCACTTCCTATAAGCCGACCAGATCGGCATAGGGGCGGCGGTCACCCGCCGACCCCTGCCACACCACCGTGCGTACGGGTCCGTACACGGCGGTTCGAGTTGGTTACGCTAACAGCCATCGATCAAGGTCGGAAGTCCAAGCGATTTGAAGTAGGCGTTGGAAAGCCCCACTGAGAGGGCTTTGGCCCGAGCGAGGTACCAAGGGCCGCGCCCGCTGCCAGCCGTGTTAGTGGCAAGTCGCGGACGAACTCCCAGCGCCAACAGAGCGGCGCGGCGACGGCGCGGTGTTTTCCATTGCCGCCACATCGCTGCCCGCAGTCGCAATCGGACCCAGCGTGTCAGGTACTCCAGCACCACAGGGGTTTCGCAGAAGCCGAAGTAGCCGCGCCAACCCCGCAGATACGGAGCTAGTTCCGCTATCGTCGTATCCATGCTGACGCCCTTTGCCCTGCGCGTGACTTCCCGGATTCGATGCTTGAACCGCTCCAGAGCTTTCGGCGCGATGATGCGCTGGACCTCTGGACCGGCGCTAAAGCTGAACCCGAGGAACTTCCGTTCCTGTGGTCGCGCCACCGCACTCTTCGTTTCGTTTACCTTGAGCCTGAGTTGACGCGTGATGAAGCGCACGATGCCCTCCATCACCCGTTGACCGGCCCGCTGGCTGCGCACGTAGATGTTGCAATCATCCGCGTAGCGAAGGTAGCGGTGTCCGCGTCGCTCTAGCTCGCGGTCGAGTTCGTCGAGTACGAGGTTGGACAGCAGTGGCGAAAGTGGGCCTCCTTGTGGAGTGCCTTCCACGCTGGGGCTGACCAGTCCGTTCTCCATCACCCCGGCATTCAAAAATGCCCGGATGAGTTTCAGCAGCCGCTTGTCTTCGACTCGTTTGGCGACCTGACCCATCAGTTTGTCGTGATTGACTCGGTCGAAAAACTTTTCGAGGTCGAGATCAATCACCCAGCCGTAGCCTGCTCTGATGTACTGTTGCGCCTGAGCTACCGCTTGATGTGCTGATCGTCCGGGTCGAAAACCATAGCTGCAGTTTGAGAACGTCGAGTCCCACCGCCGCTGCAGCACCTGCATCACCGCTTGCTGGATGAATCGATCCAGCACCGTCGGGATGCCAAGCTTTCGCACCCCGCCGTCCGGCTTGGGGATTTCCACCCGCCTCACCGGCTTCGGTTCGTAGGTCCCGTTCAGCAGTTGTTCTCGGATCACTGGCCAATGCTGTTTCAGGTAGTCGGTGAGTTGGTTAACGGTGATTCCGTCCACTCCCGCGCTACCTTTATTACCCTTCACCTGCCGCAGTGCTTCCTTCAGGTTTTCTCGCTCACAGACCTCCTCCATCAGTCGATCGCTTCTAGCTGGGTTTTCGGGTCCACTCGTCGCCACCAACGATTCAGTCTCTCCTCCTGCGGCACCCCGGGCTGCACCCGTCAGCGCAGATGAGAAGTCCAGTTTCATCTGGATGTTCTGCTGCTTGTCGTCTTTGAGACTCATGGCCTACTCACCACTCCTTCTCGTTCGGGCCTTCTCCGTTGCCGGGTACTATGCCCGATGCTGACTTCTGCTCCGCGGTCAGATCGCCTTACGGCGACCTCAGTCGCCGAAGCGACACGGAGCAGATCTCCTGGGGTAAGCTCAGTCACTTTCCGTGCACAGTCGCCGAATCTACGCTTCGCACCTTGATGGATTATGGACTTCGCGGTAAGTTGCCCACTCGTCCGGTACGGGCGCCTTCTATTCAGTTTTTGTCCATCGACTCGCACGTTTGTTCCATGCTTCCTTCGGACCCCACCTCGCAGCGGTAGCCCTTGCATTATCACTAGGCCTTCACCTCCATCAGGTCGGCCAGAGGACTTTCACCTCCAAGTTACTGAGCATGCCCAGCACACAACGAAGCCGCTAGTGCGGCGGACGCTATCGCGTGTTGCCGACCGAACGGTCGAGGTGATCTGAGCTGGTTTTTTTGTCACAGGGAACTCCGACGAATCTAATGGATTAAAATCTATGGAAAATCGAACCTGTCCCAAAACTAGCCGCTGCCGACGATTCGGAAGCGTCGTCGTCAATTTCATGATTAATTTAGAGGGCATTGGCGAAGTATCGAATCGACAGTTTGGACGATTGCGCTTGGAGATCGCATGAATATGTCCGCCGGTCCTGGTAGCGAACGCTTCCAAAGCGGCGCGAACAAATACGCTGCCTACCTCGAAACGCTCGGGGGACGGTTACGCTCGGACTTGGTCTTCGCCAACCTGCACGATTTCCTTCCCCAAGCAGGCCGGACAACCGTTGCGCGCACTGGATCTCGGTTGTGGCACGGGACGGCGGCCGTTCGCCTGGCGCGACTTGGCATTCATGTCACGGCTGTGGATTGTTCTGCGGCGATGCTGGATATCGCGCAACGCGCCGCCCACCAAGCCGGGGTCACGGAGAAGATGGCGGTTAAGCACGGTGAGGCAGCACACCTTGCCAGCTTGTTTCCCGCTCGTTCGTTCGATGTAATTCTCTGCCATAACATTCTGGAATATGTCGACGATCCGGGAGCTGTGTTGCGTGATGCGGCTCGCGCCTCGCGAGGTCCATCCGCGATAATCTCAGTGCTCGTGCGAACCCAGGCGGGCCAGGTATTAAAAGCCGCAATCCGAACCGGCGATTTGGATGAGGCGGAAAATGGTCTTACGGCTGAGTGGGGAGAAGAATCTCTCTACGGAGGGAGAGTACGACTCTTCAGTAACGACTACCTGCAACGTATGCTAAAAGAGGTATCGCTGACATTAATTGCGGAACGTGGTGTGCGTGTGGTTGCGGATTATTTGCCGCCGGCAGTATCTCGCGACACCGAGTATGAGCGAATTCTCGAACTGGAACGTAAGCTGGGTATGCGGCCAGAGTTTGCCGCAGTAGCGCGCTATAAGCAATGTTTGGTTCGCCACCCGACCGCGAAGCAGGAGCGCGAGTGAACGACATGCGAGTGGAATCTTCATTCTCCACAACCGGCGCGAAGGTCCTGAAGCTGGTATTTCGCTCGGGCTTGGACTCACCAACGAGTGCAACCTTTCATGCGCCTTTTGTTACCGGGATCCAGCCCGCACTGATCGCCTCTCTCTGGATCAAGTGAAATCGGTCATGGAACGACTGCCGATCCGTTCGGTGAATCTCGGCACCGGCGAGAACGGCATGCATCCAGAGTTCAAAGCGATATTGGGTTACCTGCGCACGCAACCCATCAAACTCACCATCACTTCCAACGGCCACAGCGTCGCAGTCTTGGAGGACAAAGAGCTGCTCGCTTTTCACGATATTGAGTTTTCTCTCGATTACCCCACCCAAGCCGAACAAGATGCCCAACGCGGAAACGGCAATTGGGAACTGATCCACCATCAAGCGGAACGCTGCGTGAGACTCGGCGTGCCTGCCACCATTATCGCGGTCATGATGAAAGCGAACTACTTGCGTCTTGCGGAGGTCGCGCAAGTCGCCAGAAAATTTAATGCTCCTCTGCGCGTGAATGTTTATCAGGCGGTGCGCTCCGATCTTTACGCCCTTTCCTACGAAGAGTATTGGGAAGGCTTCCGGCGCCTCTTCGCGGAAACGGATGTCATCGCCATTGGCGAGCCGCTGGTTCGAGCTATGGCCGGCCTCCCGCCGCTCGGCGGAGGATGCGGCGTCAGCACCGTACGAGTTACTCCGCGCGCCACGACTCAGCCTTGCGTTTATTGGCCGGGATCGGGGGAGCCGCTGTCGAATTTGATTTCGATGGGGCTCGATGTTCTCGACTCCGAGCCCTTCGAGCAGTGCCGCACGCTCCCTGAGCCTTGCCAGCCTTGCGAGTTCCGCGACTCATGCCACGGTGGGTGCGCCGGACGTCGACGATTGCAAGGCGCGCTGTTCCAGCCGGACTACTATTGTCCGATCATTCGCGGGGAGCGTCCGAAGCTGGAGATTCGCATGGCCGCCACCCGTGATCTGCCCAAGATGAGCAGTTCGTGCACTACCGTGGTGATTGCGAGATAGGGCCCCCTACCCCCTCCCCTCTCCCCCTCGATATAATGGAATCATTCACTTAGAGTAAGTTGGCTCGCAAAATCCTGAAAAATATAGACTTGAACTTATTGTTTGCAAATCCTTTGCTGAGTTGCAGTTAAGTTCCATTTTCGACAATTTCTCGTTTTTTAGCTCTCAAAATATTGATAAATAGTGACTTACAGGTAAGATCTTGAGCGCATAGGAGTTAGGGTCTTAATTTTTTGCTGCTTTTGGCCAGAGGTTTTGATGCGAAAGGTGGCGGGTCTTTAGAATCAAACGCTTACGTCGGTTTACCCTCGCAAGATCTTGTTTTTAAAGAACTTGTCTTGCTTCCGCCTAGGCGGGAGCGGCATCGATGCCGCTGGCCGATCCAACCGCTTCTTTCTCAATTTCTCCTCAATTCTTGGAGGGTATGGCGCTTAAGTCAAGGGATTTGTGCGGGACGGAGCTGTTTCTTGCGGGCGGGATTCCCGAGTCGGTCCCCACTCAAGCCAAAAGAAGGCTTGAATGGGGCACCCGTCGTCTTGTACGCACAATATTGTACAGATACATCCCTAGCTGGCGGGCGAAGAAATCTCGAATTAAATAAAGTTGGTTTCGTGGTGTCGTGAAAGCGGGCGAATCGGGGGTTTTCGTTGGACGGGATGGTTACTATCTGATTATGGTCTTCCCTACTTTAAGCTCATTCGAGGCATGAGAATACTGGGGTTAGTGCAATTTGGTGGTTCGATGTTTTGGAATGAGGCAGTTACAGCGACGTATCCAGGATTAAAGGACTTACTCGTTTGGGTTTCCTTCGCTTCCCGTGTTGTAGGGGGCTTCTGCGGTTGGATTTTGTCAAGTTGACAGGCCATGCATTGGCACGGATTTTGGTGGAGCAAAATTGGGATGTAATGAGGCGAAATCCTAAGACCGAAGCGGCAGTGGAATCCCAGATCTCGAAAAGCGCGAGACCTGGGGCACCAAGCTTCTACTCGGCCTTGGAGCACTACCGCCTGTTAACTCCGGTATTCAAAATACGCGATAGGTGAAGGTCAGCTCCGCATGGTGCGTCTTCTCGGTACTGAAGAAAGCATCCGCATAGATGGCACCCGTCCCGGTAAATGGGTCGCCGCCACAGGTTGAGTAAACCGACGTCGACGCCCCCGCGGGATCTATGCCGCCGCAGCCTGGACTTGTTTCGGGCATACTGAGCGTCAATCCATGATTCAGGAATGCAAGGCCCGCCCACGCGGTACTGCCATAATGGTTTACTTTATTGCCGTCGAGTTCCGGATTGGCAGCCCGCGATAAGTAGCCCTCCCACTCACAATCTCGTCCGCAATCGACGATGACGAATTTGATTGTTATCGTCCGGTCTGTAGGATTCGCTGTAATAGTCTCCTTAAATCCAAACCCGAACTGCCCAAACCAACTTGCGACCAAGGGGAGCTTTCCTGTCCCTTTCGGTTCGCTGAAAGTGGGAACGCCGGAATCTGTTTGACCAAGGCCTGGTATCTGCGACCCATAGGACGTTCCTCCTCCATTGTCATCGATGTACCAGGCGAAGCCTTCGACTGGATTCGTAGCATCCAGGTGATTGGTGCCGATCGGGCTCTGGATCATGCCGATGGTGCCATAACTCGTCACACAAAAACTGAACGAAGGAGTTAGCGAACGAGCTTTGGTCCAGCTAAAGGTGTAGGCGCAATTTTGCTGAGCGAACGAAGCAACGTTGAGAAACAACACGGTGGCAATGAGTAGGGTCGAGATCTTCATTTGATCCTCCAAGCGGGCGTTTGAAGCGGGGTCGGGTTGTGGTGGGAATTGCGATAACCACTAACTTGCGGCAGGATTATACATCGATTCTATATTTATAGCGTAAACGGCTGGCGCTGCTGCGGAGCAGAGTCTCCCAGGTTAGCGCTCAAAAAACGGGCGCGAACCTCGGGCACTGGGTTTATATTGCAATCAGTAACTGGCCCCCAGCCGCTGAAGCCGCAGGTTTTCGGCGGGCTTTGCGGCACGACTGAAGTCGTGCCCTTCCCAACCGGATTCGACCTCTACTGGCCGGGCTGAGTCAGGCACTCGTCCATGGTCTACTTGCATCGTCTGCTTGCGTTGTCTACTTGCATTGTCTACTTGCTGCTCTTACTTCGCGCCCATCCAGGTGTCCGAGCCCGTCAGCTTGACTGCTACATTCGTGATGGAGATGTGCAGGGGCTTGCCGTCGGCGGTGCCGCGGTGCTCGGTTGAGACTAGTAGAGGACCGGCTTTTTTGTAGCCTGTCCACGATGCCTTGACCAGGCTCGGCTTTTTATCGCCGCCGTGGTGGAAGACCAGATACTCGACGCGCTTATCTTTGCCGACGTAGAGTTCCCAGGTGTCGCCGGGCGTGTAGCCACCAGCTTCCGCGGGATACTTGACTTGGACCAATTCGGCTGAGCCGGCGCCTGTGGGGAGTTTTTTCATACCTTCATCGGTTACGGTGGCGCTGGTGTCCCAGTAGGCGTGGAAGGGGAACAGCAGCCAATAGTTGTCGTTGACGAAGGCCGGTTCGACTTGGGTCTTCACGTTCTCGGGCTGGCTGCTCAGCTCGGAGCGCATGTAGGTGACTTTTACTGGCTTGCCATCTTTGCCGGTGGTCTCAAAGGAGACCTTGCCGGTTTTGGGCTCCCACTCCCATACGTGAGAGGCCTTGAAGAGACCGGTGATTTCTCCGTTCCAGGTGTAGCGGATGGACTCGATTTGCGAATACGAATCGAGGCCGTAGGTTTTGGCGATCTGCTCGAGAATGGGCGGGCGCGTCTGCGCCCAGGAGGTTGCAGCAAAGACAAGCACAGCGACGGCCAGAATCTTGGTCACACGGCTCACTTTTGTCATGGAGTTTGCTCCTCGTTGGATTGAACGGATGCCGTCTTTGATGACGGGCAAAGGCTTTCGGATACAGGCCTCGATTGTGTAAAGCGCCGCCCCCATATCCTTAATCCTCCTCGGAATTAAGGTGCGTAACGGGTGAAGACAAAGTCGCGATCTTTCGCGGGCATGTGACAGGGGAAGCAGGTCTCGTGCAGCGCCTTGTCGCCCGGCTTTCCGTCCTTAAAGTCGGCGAACCCCCAGCCGCCCGTCGCGGCGTACTTCTTTGAGTCCTTGACCATGAACTGAACATTCACCGGGGACCGGACAACGAAAGATTGAGCGCCGGGGAATGGACCGGCCAGGACTTTGTCGTTGGCTTCCGACGGGACACGAGTCCAATGAATCGCGGCAATGATCGCGCCGTCCGGAAACGGAAGCGTGCCATCCCGAAAGGCCTTGATCGCTATGTCGTTGCCGAGTTGAGCGCGCAACTGGTCGGCCTTGCCTGGTATCAGGAGTTGGGCGACGGCGATCAATTTCCAGTCGCGGTATCCGGCGGGGATTGTGACACCGTAGATCGGGGAGGCCGGCTCATCGGCGCGCCCGGAGGCAGGAGCTGTGAAGGCGACAACTCCGGCGACCGTTGCAACTGCAACCAGCAAGAAAGCGATCCGTTGCATGAGAGTTGCTCCTCCAAAATCGAACCACTGTTTGACCAGAGCCATGCCAAGGCTAGTTGTGATGACGGGCAGGCCACCACGATGGGGACGGATGTTAGCAAAACTATGGGTTGCGTATCAAGCCCCGGTGCAGCTAGTCGGTTGAGCAGCGCGACGCGGACGGCCGGGTGATTCGCCGCAACAGAATAATCACACCCGCCACTGCCACGCATCCATATTCCAGCAGCATAATCCAGCCAGGAACCAGCCACGGACGCCCAACTGCGCGCAGGTGCCACACGTAGTAGGTGGGGATAATACTCACCGTCCAGATGATGATCGGCAGCGTCGAGGCCGATCTCACCAACGGCAGCAACCAGAGCAGGTACCACGGATAAATCACCGGTGCACATAGCAGAGATGCTGCCATCGGCCACGCGAACGCGTCGGGAGACAATGCCCGGGACTTTCTTCTCAGCCAGATCGCGGTCAGAAACCCGACGATCACTGCCAGCAAGACTACAAGCTGAAGAGGTGCAACTCGCTCAAGCGCGGCAAACACCGGATCATTAAAGCGGAAACTCCGCAGGTAAGTGCCGAGCGAGCCGATCGGAATCCGCCCGTGGTCTAAAAAGGGCACGTAAAGGAATCCAACCACGACCGCCGCGAGCGCGGCGTCGCGCACACGCACACGCTTCCAATAGAGAGGCAGCAACACAATCGGCAGAAATTTCACGGCAACGGCCATCCCAAATGCCAGTGCTGCAACCGTGCGCCAGCGCCGTCCCAGCGCGGCGAAAGACACCAACAGCAATAGCGCGCCGACAATATCGATGTGACCGCTGCCTGCAACTTCGACCGCCAGCAGCGGATTCCACGCATACGCCAGAACCCAGTGCGCTCCTTGCCCCGTGCTACGCAAGATCTCGAGCAGAACGAAAACGATTGCCAAATCGCAAAATACAAAGGCTACTTTCAGCGAAAACAGAGACTCATGAATCGCGGTGATGACGCGGAAGAAGATCTGCGCGCCCGGCGGATATGGGCTCGGTAGATCCGGATTGTTCAGCGTGCGCGTTTCGGGTGTATGCAAGCTTGCGAGCGAAGGATCACTGGGGATGACGAGATATGGATTGTAGCCGTGCCGCTGCAAGCGGCCGTCCCAGAGGTATCGATGAATATCGTCATCGGGCCCTGGCGGCGTCAGGAGAAATGGAATATGCCACAGAGCGGCCAACACTAGACCGATGACGATCACACGGCGCGAAAACTTTGGAGTCGCTAAGAGTTCACGAACGGCGAGGAGATACGCAATGCCGGCAATGCCCAGCGGAATGATGAAGGACGGTCCGCCCATGCTGCTGAAGTTGCGCGCGCAAATCGTCAGCGCCACAAGTAAGATGGCGCCGAGTCCGTAAAGCCTGCCGGCCGGGGTGAACTTCACAGGCCTACCGTGCCTGTCCGCAACTGCGCCACGGCCGGCGCCCACTGCTTCAACCAGAGCGCGGTTCGTGGTGCTCGGCCGGGAGCAAGTTCCAGTTCCGTGGCGAGCCGGGTGAGGTCGCCAGCCACGTCGATGTCATAGAACGGATCCGTGAAGCCAACCGAGAGTTTCAGTGCGCGTGCCCGCGCCAATAAAGTCTCAAGCGCGCTCTTCGTTCCCATGCTGTCGCCGTCGAAAAGCCCTGCATGCGAGGTCTTGGCCCCTACTAGGTAATAGCCGCCATCGTGCGTCGGTCCCACGACCACGTCGTGCCCGGTGAGCGCCTCGAATGCGCCTTCGAGAACCGACGCCGGCAGATGCGGGCTGTCGCTGTTGAAGGCAACAACGCGTTGGTGGCTAACGGCCGCGAAGTGCGCAAAGGCCGAGTTGAGCCCTGCCGCAAGGCCTTGCCCCTTCTGCCCCACGACGCCCGACACACTTGGCGCCAGCCGCGTAAGTTCTTCAACATCCGAAGCCGGGCACATAATGGCTACGTCGACCATTTTTACCGAGTGCGCCAGCACAATGGTGTCGTTCAAGAGGCAGCGATAGAGTTCGGTGACCGCCGCAACTGGAAGGCTCGGAGATAAACGAGTTTTGACCGTCCCGGGCTTGGGTGCCTTTGCCATAATCACCAGCGTTCGCCTGTCGTTTGACGAACGGGCCGTATCTTCGGGGGAGGATTCCATTTAGGGGATTACTGCGCCAGATTCACGCCGGCCGAGGATTTCCCGCCGTTCGATGCCGGAAATAATAACGCACGATCAGCGAGAGAATGAACCATGCCGCTCCCACTGTGCCGCGCAGCGTACCGCTGATCTTCGATTTGCCAATGCGCGGATAATAGCTGACTGGCACTTCAACGACGCGGAATCCCCCGAGTGCTCCTTTTAGTATTATCTCCACCGCCCATCCATACGTCGTCTCGCTCAGCTCAAGGCGGCGAAAAACATCCGCTCGCCCGGCGCGGAATGGTCCGAGGTCGCTTAGCTTCACACCATACAAGAGCCGGATCAGGAAAGCCGCGAGGTGATTGCCGAACGCGGCGTGCCAAGGCAATGCACCCGGAATGCTCTGCTTCCCGAGGCGCGAACCGAGTGTGATATCTGCGCGTCCCTCAAGGATTGGAGCGAGGAGAAGCGGCAGTTCAGCCGGTCGATCGCTGTAATCGCCGTCCAGGAACACGACAATGTCAGGGCTGCTGGCTTCAGCCAATCCGGTCAAGCAGGCGCGACCATAGCCGCGACGAGGTTCGCGGAGAACACGGGCTCCCATCCCGGAAGCAATCTCGGGAGTCCCGTCGGTTGAACTGCTGTCTACGACCAGGACCTCCGTGACCATGCCGGCTGGAAGATCAGCTAAGACGCGGCCGATGGACTGCGCTTCATTATGCGTAGGAATGATGACCGAGACTCGTACCTGGCCGGGACTCAACTCACCACCATGGAGAGGATGGCCAGCGCCGCGCGAGTACGGCGTCGACACCCCACGCCCGGCCGGCCCGCCCGACCACGAGCGAAAGCGATGCGAGCACTGAAACCAGCAGTTCCCAGATCCACGATGTGCCCCATTCAGAAACCCAGAGGCTGCCCAAATACAGAAAAGCCACAAAGGCGGCAGGGCGCGTCAGCAGACCGATGACCAGCAGGATTCCGAGACCGATCTCAGTCACGGCCTGCAGTGGAGCGGCCATTGCGGCGTGACTCGCCGCCAAACTCATCACTGCCTTCCACGCGGCCGGCGAGTGACTCGCCTTTATGTAGTAGTTGATCAGGCCTGCGTAGCCCGCTGGCGTGTAAAGGCCCTTCCCCAAATTCTCGAAGAAGACCCACACCAGCATTGCACCGATCGTGACCCGAACTATTGCCAGGCCATTTGCCGGGGCTCGTTGGTTCGCCGTATTTTGCGTTGGGCTCGCGTTCATCATCATCGTAAACCTCATACACAAAGGATGCCGTGCCAGTTTGCTGCGGGAAAAGAGGGATTGGATATCTTAAGCAATTCTTCCTGTTCTTGCTAGTGGATGCGCAAGGTTTAGCGTCGGCGAGTGAGTCCCTTTGCCGAGGCCTCGGATCCAGGTGGTTCACGGAACGGTTCCACAGCAATGCGCTCGTAACGCACTTCCAGCACGGTCAGGTATTCTGTACCGCCCGGCAATTGAAGGACTACGCTGTCACCCGCTGCCGACTTCATCAACGCGCGCCCCAGAGGTGACACCCAACTGATGTGGTTGCGGTTGAGATCGACCTCGTCGGTGCCCACGATGCTCACCACTCGCGATACTCCCGCGGCATTGGCATAGCGCACGGTCGCTCCGAAGAATGCCCTCGTCGCCGCCTGCCCCGCTCTCGGAGCTTCCGGGTCCACCACTTCCGCGGCTTCGATTCGCTTGGTGAGAAAGCGAATCCGCCCATCGATCTGCCGCAGCCGCCGCTTGCCGTACTGATAGTCGGCGTTTTCACTGCGATCGCCGTTGCTGGCAGCCCACGCCACCACCTCCACCACGGCCGGGCGTTCCCTGGTGAGCAGAAACCGGTGCTCATCTTTAAGGCGCTCCAGCCCGCTCGGCGTGATGTAGTTCTTGACTGTGCGTCGCGGGGGCGTCCGGTTGTGGTTTTCTTGTAAACCCTTTTCGCATCTCGTAGTCTTTCGTCCTTCCAGCGCGAATCCTGCGGGTGCGGAGAAATCGCTCACAGGTTGTATTTGGTGATCGTGGAATGCGTCAGCGTCCGCTCCGCAAGAAGTACACTTGGTTGGTCCAGTCCATTTCCCCGGCCTCGTCCACGAGCGAAATTAGAGCACGGACTAGCCCTCCAATGTCCGCCGGCGAGATTGTCTTTTCATCGATGAATATCACACCACCATGGGATCGCTCTTCCTCTGCCCAAAGCTTTAACAATGGAGGAATCGTCCTGCGATCATACGTAACCAGGGTCAAGCGTTGCTTCGCTGCTTCCAACAGGCAAACGGAATCTTCCTTCCCAAGGAAGTTTCCGCTCTCCCACTGCACCATGGAGTGGATAATTACCGATCGATTCCGGCGTTGAACGCCATTCGTTACGTCTGGGGAGATGTGCTCATCTAGAAGAAGCTTGAGCATGTCAGCCCCGCTTGGTCTGTCTGGCGGCAAAGTCGACCGCTTGGGGAAGCATGCGCTTCAGGCTGTCGAAATCAATTGAATCGTTCTCTGCGATCGCGTCGTTCACCTCTCCGGGGAATGCCTCCGAATAGTTAAGGGCAGCTCGAACCTTCGCTTCAGGCCATTTCAGATGCTTGGCCACGTCCTTGACATTTCCCTTGTAACTTCGAAGAAGCAACATGACCTCCCATATCGCCAGGGTGCTGCCTTGGATATAGGCTTGCCTGCCTGCCGGTGAATCGCGAAAATCCAGGAAGGCAAATTCCGACCGCCTTAAGCCCTCTTCCACCAGCCGAGCGCTGGCATCGCTCGGCGTCCAGCCGTGCCGATTCGCGATGCGCTTCAGGCGTTTTCCGCTCTCCACTGGCAGGCGCATACTGAGCACCATCGTACGCGATTGCTTCATCGATCCTCCGAGTGTAACTGTTGTAAGCATTGTAACACTTCGCGTTCGCTGGTGAGCACGGGAACACCCGTCTGCCCCGTTTCTGATGATTGAATTGAGAAAATTGGGGGGTACCCCCTCCCCCCTAAAATTGGTTAAGTTGTAGATGGCACAGTAGTTAGAGGCAAAGTATTCAAACATTGAGACCTAGCCTTGTTTTCTGCGATTTGGCGTGCACTTGCGGGGGTGTCGACCGTGGCCATTTGTTGTCAAAGATCACGAAAAATTTGAGGCCGAAAACGCGTTCGTCTCTGGAAACTGGGGCCGTTTTCGATGGCGCGCTGTCGAGGTATTTTCGCAGGGATGGGGGAGCATGTCTGTGATGAGCGTACAGGAAAAACGTGATGAAAAAATTGGTAGGAAACCGCGAGACAGACAACACAGCAACTCCCGCCCGCAGATGCCATAGCTTACACTCAAACCACATGCTCAACCGGGGCCATGCCTATACCACAATCATCATCAGCAAATATCACGGACGGACCCTGCTCTCACACCTGGCAAGCCTTTACCCACACTCAACCCCACAAGCCTGGCAACAAAAACTGAACAACCGCGAAGTCACCGTCAACGGCGTCACCGCGACCGGAAGCGAATCGCTTATTTCAGGCCAAACCCTTGTGTGGAACCGTCCACCCTGGATCGAACCGGACACTCCTCAGCACTTCGAAGTACTGTTTGATGACCCCCATTTGTTGGCCGTCAACAAACCTGGCGGACTGCCAACGCTCCCCGGCGGCGGCTTCATGGAAAACACCCTCCTGCGCCTGGTGCAAAAGCAAACCCCCAACGCAAACCCTGTCCACCGGTTAGGTCGAGCCACAACCGGCATCGTTCTCTTCGCCAAAACAGCGCAGGCCGCCGCTAAACTAGGCGCAGACTGGAACACACCCAGAATTCAAAAAATCTATTGGGCGCTGGCTCAAAACATTGCAGAGCACGACGCCTACGAAATCCTCACACCCATCGGCCTTGTACCGCACCCGCGCATCGGCTCGGTGTGGGCCGCCAACCCGAGTGGCAAGCCGTCAAAGTCATTGGCGAAGGTGATCTCACGGGCGCCAAGCCGCACACCAGGCACCACAACATTTGAGGTAAGCCTGAATTCGGGACGCCCTCATCAAATCAGAATCCATCTGGCATCCATCGGCCATCCGCTGGTAGGCGATCCTCTGTACGGATTATCCGGCCAGCCTCTCGAAAATCTCCCCGGCCTCCCGGGCGATGGAGGATATTTCCTGCACGCCCGATTTCTAAAATTCCACCACCCCATCACCGGCGAACGAATCAATCTTGAGGCAGCTTTGCCGTCTGGATTCTCATTGCATCAGTAGGTTCACGGGGGGATTCAAATCAGGACGAAATTCGGGGACAGACGATGTGACCCAATTGTGGTCATGCAAGGGACGTCGTGTTGCTGGCCGACCACCGTCATGCGATATGTCATTGCTGAATTGGGGTCAGTTCCGTTTGTCCCCGAATTTTCATCACACAAAGTATTTGTCAACCGGTGCGAACCTGAAACATCCTATGAGTACGTGGATAACGTTAGTTGTTGTCCCAACTGAAATCAGGAGGTTGTTATGTCCTTGCAACGCAAACCCAGCATCGTTTTTGTTCACGGTCTTTGGGCCGACGGCTCATGCTTCAGCAAACTGATTCCGACTCTCCAGGAGGAAGGATTCGAAGTAATCGCTTCTCAGCACGGACTTGATTCACACGCGGGCGATGTAGATTGCGTGAAGAGAACCCTGGGCCGTGTCAGCAATCCTGCGATCCTGGTCGGTCATTGCTATGGTGGCTCGGTCATCACAGCGGCCGGTATCGACCCGCGAGTTGCAGCGCTTGTCTACGTCGCGGCGTTTGGCCCGGATGCCGACGAGACAACACAAAGTCTGCAAGAGAAGTTTCCAGCGACCGACATTTTTTCCCATATCGAGGTCGCAGACGGACGCGTTTGGCTCAAACATGACGGCATCTCGTCCTTTGCAGGTGATCTCCCCGAAGAAGAGCAGAAGCTGATCTGGGCCACTCAGGGCGCGCCTGTAGCAGATTTGTTCAACCAAAAGGTGGAAGGTACTGCATGGAGATCAAAGCCCAGCTGGTACATCGTAGCTACGAAGGACCGTACTATCCAGCCCGAGTTGGAGCGTTTCGTCGCAAAGCGAATGGGAGCAAGTACCTTCGAGACCGATAGCAGCCACGTATCGATGTTGTCCCAGCCTGACTTCGTGCTGGATGTGATCCGAAAAGCCGCGGCCGCGGTTCAAAAGAACAAGGCAGCGTAGTGAGGGTCGCGAACCTCTCTATTCTCGACAGACCGCCGCGAGGCGGTCTGTCCTTATAAAGCGGCACCCGTTTTCAAACGACTAGTATTGGTAAGCAGGCTTTCGTGATTGATCGGCGGGTAGCCCATCTTTGCATTGCACCATTCCCACGGAGGGTGGCCCATTCTTGCGTTTTTGCAAGAGTCTGCCCCGAGCTTGTCGAAGGGGTGGACGGCGATGCTGCCGGCGCAACTCTTGTCCGCTCTACACCGCCCGTTGTGTATGCCGTCGTAGTACCCGCCCTTCGCCTACGCGAAGGACGGGGCGCCCGCATCTGTGGTGGCTTCTGCAGTTTGAAAGCCGGGTAGCGCGTATGTAAATCACAACCTACAATCTTCATGTGCTCGGCTCCTTTCCTCCGAGCCCTGGTTGCTTGAGCGCACCAAGTTTACTCGGCGGCTGGGGAGCCGACACGGTTATCTAATCAGCCTTCATTTTCTGCCTACATTTTCATCCCCCTACATTTCCATCCCCCTACATTTCCAATCTTATGAACTTCCGATCCATATCCCGGCAATAAAGACTAATACTCCCCCGACCACCACCTGAAACGCTGCGGAGAGGAGCGGCGTATCCATGTAGCGATTTCTGATCCAGGCGATGATTCCCAGCTCTACCGCGACCACGATCACGGCGGCGACGAATGCAGTCTGAAAGTTTGGGAGTAAGAAGGGCAGCGTGTGGCCTATGCCGCCCATGGCGGTCATTAGTCCGGTTACTGCTCCGCGTAACACGGGGCGGCCCCGGCCGGTTAGAGAGCCGTCGTCGGAGAGGGCTTCGGCGAAGGCCATGGAGATGCCTGCACCGATGGAGGCGGCCAGTCCTACCAGGAACGCGTCTTTGCTTTGATGCGTCGCGAAGGCGGCGGCGAAGACTGGGGCCAGGGTGGAGACCGAGCCGTCCATTAGTCCGGCGAGGCCGGGTTGCACGATTTGCAGGACGAAGAGGCGGCGCTGCGCTTCGTCTTCGGACTTCTTCATATCTGTCGTAATCTCTTCGCCGAGCGCTTCAGCGGCTACCTGGTGCTTGCGCTCGGCCTCTTCGAGGTCGCCCAGGAGTTTGCGGATGGCGGCGTCGCTTACCTGGGTGATTGCTTTTTGATAAAACTGGCGGGTTTCGAGTTCCATGATTTCGGCTTGTTTGCGGACTTCCGAGATTTTGAGCGGGCGGGTTAGCCAGAAGGGACGGCGCTGCACGAAACCTTTTACGTCCTGGCGACGCATCAGGGGAATGTGATCGCCGAAGCGAGCGCGGAAGGTGTCAATGAGCTGGGAGCGATGGCCGGATTCTTCTTCGCGCATGTCTTCGAAGAGCTTGGCGGTGGCGGGATAGGTTTCGCGCAGGCCGTCGGCGAAATCGGCGTAGACGCGGCCGTCTTCTTCTTCGAGAGCGATGGCCAGGGCCAGGATTTCACGCTCCGATAAATCTTTGAACTTTCTTGCCATCGACGGCGTCTCCTTGGATTCTTGTGCCTATTCGTATAGCACATTGGGCCGCGGGCGGTCTGCGATAAAGCTCACGGATTGCCGGCGGCCGAGGGGGACCTGATGCAGCGGCGAAGCTGCGCTTCCCGGGGACACCTTCGGGCGGAAAATGCGATTCCAATTGGAGTAGAATCAGATTAAGAATGCGGTTTTGACCTCCCGGCCAACCGTTCGCATTGGAGGAAACTGCAATGACGACGAGAACGACCACGACCACGCAACCGGGCAAGTCCAGCTTTTTCCGAATTTTTCTCGCCGGCATTGCCTCGATCACCCTTATTGTTTGCGCGCCACAGGCTTTTGCGCAGCGCGGAGGAGGCGGCGGCCATGGCGGCGGTGGCGGAGGAGGAGGCTTCCATGGCGGCGGTGGTGGCGGTGGCTTTCATGGGGGCGGGGGCTTCAGTGGCGGTGGCTTCGGACGCGGCGGTTCCTTTGGCGGCTATCGCGGCAGCGGGGGTTCGATGTACGGCGGGTCGCGCGGGGGGATGTATGGAGGCGGCCGGCCGGGGAGCATGGGCCGGGAGCCGGGGGGATCTGGGCGAGCTTCTGCCTATGGGCGGGCCGATAGCTCTCCGGGATGGCATTCATTCAGGAAGATCCGGAAGCGGGGCGGGCTCCATGGGAGCGCGCGGCGCGATGGAAGGCCGTCGCGGGACGGAGATGCGCGCGGCGCTGGCTGACGGGCAGTGGCATTCGTTTGGCGGCAGCCACTCGGGCAGTCTGGGGGGCGCGCACGCGGCTTTGGCGGGACTCAACGGGAATGCGCGATTGGGCGGGCGTGCGGAATTTGTGCACGGCGGATTCGGCGGCTGGCATGGCGGTGGGTGGCGCGGCGGTTGGGGCTGGCGTGGAGGCTGGGGATATCCTGGCTACGGGTTCGGCTTTGGCTGCTGGGGCTGCGGATTTGGATTTGGTTTTGGCTGGGGAATTGGGTGGAATCCTTATTGGGCGCTCTATCCGTATCCATATTGGGATAGCTTGTGGTGGGGCGATCCGTATGGGTACTTCGGTGGGTATGATCTACGTTTACCCGTACTGAGTCCGGTGAGAAATCCTGGGGCACTGCTTGGCACTGCGCTCTTCACGATTGTGGTGCCGGGGACGGTGGCGGGTTATGTGCCCTGGCGGCTTGGGCAGGGCGCGGCGCCGATCACGGGCCCCGCTGAAGGGGCAGCGATTTGTGTTATCGCGGCCGGGGTGGCGATTTATTTCTACACTGCCTTTTGGGGCTTCGCGTTGATCGGTGGAGGAACGCCTGCGCCGATCGCACCTACGAAAATTCTGGTCGTTCGCGGACTGCACCGTTACGTGCGCAACCCGATGTATATCGGGGTCGCGCTGGTGATCGCGGGGCAGGCATGGCTGTTGCACTCCTGGCACATCCTTATTTACCTCGGCTGCGTGCTGGTGATCGTGAATTTCTTTGTCATCTTTTATGAAGAGCCGACTTTGCACAGGCAATTCGGCGCGGAGTATGAACGCTATCGGGCGCGGGTGCCACGGTGGATTCCGAGGATCGCCTTTTCCACCACCGAGTCACCGAGACACAGAGAAAATCTCTAATCAGTAAAAACAAGTCGGCGCTCGATCGAGGCTCGCTAGCGCGGTTGGCTGCCTTCTGCTAATTTGAAGAGTTTGCCATCCTCGTCAACTGATCCAGGAGAGATTCAATGCCAGCCATCAAATTCCGCGGCGTAGACTTCATTCAATTCGATTCCCTGCTGAACGACGATGAGCGACTGGTGCGCGACACCGCGCGCAAATTCATTGAAGACAATCTTGTCCCCATCATCGAGGAATGCAATCGCGCCGGGCGCTTTCCGCGTGAACTGGTCAAGCCCATGGCTGACCTCGGCTTCTTTGGAGCTTCGCTGCAAGGCTATGGCTGTGCGGGCATGTCGAATGTCGAATATGGACTGGTCACGCAGGAACTGGAGCGTGGCGACTCGGGCGTGCGGTCGTTTGTGAGCGTGCAGTCGGCGCTGTGCATGTATCCGATTTACACGTTTGGAACGGACGAGCAAAAAAAAACGTGGCTGCCCGCGATGCAGAAGGGCGAGAAGCTTGGGTGCTTCGGACTGACGGAGCCGGGATTTGGATCGAATCCGGGAGGCATGCGCACGCGCGCGAAAAAATCGGGCAAAGAGTACGTGCTCAACGGCGAGAAGATGTGGATCACCTCTGGGACGATTGCGGACGTCGCGGTGATTTGGGCCAAGGTGGAGAATGAGGACGATAAGGTCCGCGGCTTTCTGGTGGAAACTGACCGGCCTGGGTTCAAGGCCGACGATATTCATGGCAAGTGGTCGCTGCGGGCATCGGTGACGTCGGGATTGTCGCTGCAGGATGTGCGGATTCCGGAGGCGAACTTACTGCCGGGGACTGGAGGGCTGAAGTCTCCGCTGATATGTTTGAACCAGGCGCGGTATGGGATCGCGTGGGGAGCGGTGGGGGCAGCGATGGCTTGCTACGATTGCGCGCTGCAGTACGCGCTGCTGCGGAAACAATTTCGCGATCAGCCGATTGCTTCGCATCAGTTGGTGCAGGAGAAGCTGGCGTGGATGATCAGCGAGATCACCAAAGCGCAGCTGCTGATTTTGCAGGTTGGGCGGCTGAAGGACTCGGGCAAAGTTGAGCACCAGCACATTTCCATGGCGAAGAGGAACAACGTTTGGATGGCGCTGGAGTGCGCTCGCCTGTCGCGCGACATTCTGGGCGCGAACGGGGTGGCCGATGACTATCCGATCATGCGGCATCTGATGAATCTCGAAAGCGTTAAGACTTACGAGGGGACGCACGATATTCATACGCTGATTATTGGGGCGAGTGTTACGGGGGTGGAGGCGTTTTAACGATGATCCCCCTTTTTTGCAGCTAGGATCCAGAAGAATTCTCGGGCGTTCGCGTTTCTCCGTCAGTAACCTTGCGCGTGCCAATCGCCACGTCCATCGCGGTATTCTTCGGAAATACTACTTCGTGCCCTCGCGTCAGAAAATTCTGGTAAATCGAGCGCCCGGCGCCAACCGCGCCCATTGAGTAGCCGAAGGCGCGGGATTGAATGAGGACGCCTGCGATCATTCCGACTAGTTTGAATCCTCCGACGCCGCCGGCAGCGCGCCCACCGGTGGTTCCGGTCGTGTTTGGGCCTTTGGCATCCTCGTCGCCGCGACCGGCAATGGCCGCGAGACCCAGAGAGACGGTGGTTTTGAAATATCGCGATTTCGGAGTCGAGGCTTCCGCGCCGCCTTCCGAGTCGAGTTTTACGTTTGCGTCTTTCCCGGCCTGCACTCCCACTAAAGCCGCTTCCACTTTCTGCGCGATCCCGTCCGGCAGCACTACTTGATGGAAGGCAATACGCAGCTGTCCATTCTTTTTCAGGCGGCGCGCGGGCTGGACCTGGCTGACCGCGCCTACTAACAGGCTGCCTTGCGGATAGAGCAAATGGTCACCGTTGAACAGTGGTCGAGCTAGAACGGCTTCAACTTCCTCACCTTTCTGCGCGGTTGCGGATGATAGAGCTGTGACCAGGCGCGCATGCACTACGCTGCCTTCCGGCAGATCACCGCCAATGGCGGCGGCTTTTTCGGCGGGAAGCATCTCACTTCCGAAATCGAGCGGCTCCTCCAGCTCTGCAAAATACATTGTGCCAGCCGGAATGTACTGCGCGTGCACTGGTAATTGCGCTTCAGCATAGCGCTCCAGGCGGCGCATGCGGCCCGGCGTCTTGAGCTGCTTTATGGCGCTGTTCCACTCGTCACGGGCCTGCTGCCTGGCGGCGTTCGTTTTCTCCGACGCCAAATCTTTCACTGTCTTCTTCGTATCTTTCTCGGGCGCTGTTACAAACTGCATCACCTGTCCGGAGCCTGGAGTCACGCTGGTACGCAATGAAATGTGTTTTCCATCGGGCAGAGCGAGGTCGGTGAAGGTCACTTCAATTTTGCGCGCGGGAGTGAAATCCGCGTCCAGGCCGGCCAGCGTGCGTTTCGAATTCGACACAGGCGCAATCTTTGTAACCTCGCCGCGAATTTCCGATCCTGCTGGGACAACCAGGCGGTCGAAGGCGTAGATGGGATCGACCAGGCGGGCCGAGATGCTCTGCCCTACTCTTCTGACCCGCACTTCCCTTTCGAGCGCGACCTGTAGCGAAGTCTTTTTCGGCACGGTGAGAGGGACCACCTGAGGCTCGGCGGCGGGCGCGGTCGTGGGCGCTGACGGCTTGTGCTCGGAACCCGGCAACAGTCGCGGAACCGGGGGCTCCTGGGACTGGCGCGCGGGATTCTCCTGAGCCGGCAGGGCAAACGCGCAGGCGAGCGTCAGCAGGTGGACACATAGGAGCCGGGGAGTGTTCATGGGTTCTCCTATCGCGGCATTCAGCTACCTCATCGGCATAGCGCGGGTTGAGACGTGAGTCGCGATCTGCCGGCGATCCGGATGCGCTGAATACTGGATGCGGTGTTAGATGCGATCGGCATAGAGTTCGGTCAGCAATTCGTACGCTCGCCGCAGGTGCGGAATCACGATGCTTCCGCCGACGATCAGCGCCACGTTGAGCGCCTCTTCCTGCTCGGGGCGGGTTGCGCCGAGACGATAGGACTGGATGGTGTGATAGCTGATGCAATCGTCGCAGCGCAGGCAGGTCGAGGCGGTCAGACCCATCAGCTCTTTGTATTTCGCGGGCACCGCGCCTTCGAGATAGGCGTTGTGGTCGAGGTTGTAAAAGCGCTTGAGGAGGAAGTTGTCGGCCTTTTCGACGTTGGCGTTTAAGCGCGTGCGGGTGTCGATGAAACGGCGCGCAATCTCGCTTTTGTCGGCGACCTGCTTTTCGGTAAAGAGGTACGCAGGCTCTTTTCGTTCGGTGTTCATGGCGGAAGGTTAGCAGAATCGGCGGCGGCGACGGGTGAGGAAATCCGAAGGCGAAACCGGGCGATTACTCATTCCCATTTCCCGGCGGTTTACGATTTCGGGCAGAAGGTTCTTCCGTCACAGGAAGGTTCTTCCGTCACTTCCCTCCATCCCCGCGAAGGGGTATATTTCCAAGTCGCGCTTAAATCGCGCGGTACGCGCCGACAAGCGCGCCGTCCCGAGATCAGGAGGCAATCATGGCAACCGAGACTCGTTCCGCCGAAACCCATCCCAGAGACGCTCATCCGCGTCCCGAGCCGCGCACGAAAAGCTTTGGAGAAAATATCGAGAGCGATCTGGCTCTGGAGTTTTTGCGCGTGGTCGAGAATGCCGCGATCGAGTCGGCGCGCACCATGGGTCAGGGCGATCGCCATCTGAGCGACCAGGTCGCGACCGAGGCCATGCGCAAGACCATGGACACTGTGCCGATGCATGGGACGATCGTCATCGGCGAGGGCGAGCGCGACGATGCGCCGATGCTCTACATCGGCGAACAGGTGGGAGGAGCTTTTACCGATGGTTCGGGAGTTCCGAACGTTGACATCGCGGTCGATCCGCTGGAAGGCACGAACCTGTGCGCGACTGGCTCGCCGGGAGCTATCACGGTGCTGGCGGCTTCGGAAAAAGGCGGATTGTTGCATGCTCCGGACTGTTACATGGAAAAGATTGTGGTTGGGCCGTCTTGCAAAAATGCCGTCGAACTTGATGCGCCGGTGGCGGTCAATCTTAAGAACATTGCGCGGCGGCTGCATCGCGGAGTCGAGGATCTCGTCGTGATGGTGCTGGACCGTCCGCGGCACGAGAAGCTGATTACTGACATTCGCAAAGCCGGGGCGCGCATCAAGCTGATTGGCGACGGAGATCTTTCGGCGGGCATCGCGGCGGCGGTCATCGGGACGGGAGTTCATGCCGTGATGGGCTCGGGCGGCGCGCCGGAAGGCGTGATTACTGCGGCGGCTATCCGCTGCCTTAATGGGTATATGCAAGGTCGGCTGGTGATCGACAAGCCGCAGCTTGAAGAGCGCATCGCCAAGATGGGGATTAAAGACGGCAAGCGCATTTACGAGGCTGAGGACCTGGCGCCGGGGAAGCAGCTGATCTTCGCGGCTACCGGAGTGACGGAGGGCGCGCTCTTAAAAGGAGTTCGATTCTTTGGCGAAGGGACGCGGACTTCTTCGGTCATTCTGACCTTGAAGACGGGGCGGGTGCGGTTTGTGGATAGTATTCATTTGGATAAGGGGCCGGATGTTAAGGTGCGGTTCGCTTAGAGCGGCTTTCAGCTCTCAGTCGTCAGCCCTCAGCCCTCAGGAAAACCTCTTGGCGCGATCTTTGTGGCCTGTGAATGAGGGCTGTATGGTGCCTATGTGACCGTCCTGGGAGCACTATTGGTTGAAAAGTGGGGGGTACCCCCCCCTGTTTTCCCGCAAAGTATTGAAAACAGATTACTTAACTTCAAAGTATTCAATAATAAAGACTTAGCGGCCCGCCACCTCTAATTTCCCGCCATTTCGCATACTTTCCGCGAGAGCGTTTAGTTGTCAAAGAGCGCTTTTGGGGCGACTCTCTTCGCGGCCCAAATGCCCGTCTCTGGAGACGGGCGCACGGCTGCCTTGCGGCAGGTCGGTCGTTATTGTCGCGCGCGGCGGGATGAATGTCTGTGATGCTGGGCACGGTGGATTTGTGATCAAAAAAAAGATCGGACAAAGTGAGCAGCAGCTTCTCACGGTCGCCGATCTTCAGGTCGTGCGGGGCGAACCAGCAACGGACGCCTTTGTTCTGCAAATCGTCGTGCAGGCGGTCGGCGAATTCCTGGTCTTTGGTGGAATAGCTGATGAAGCAGGAATAGAACTCAAGGGCTTTTCCGGTGAGGGGGGCCATGTACTCAATAAAGTTGTCGGGAACGCCGGCTCCGCGCAAGAATGCCAGCGGAATTTTGCCATGGGAGCGGTAGATGAGTGTCGATGCCGATGGTTTTGGGTCATCGGGTGACCGGGTCATCGGGCGATCTACGACCTCGTCCGATTACCGCGTTCATTGGCAGCTCGGCGTGCCCTATGTATCGCGTCTGGGGCATAATGATCAGGGAGGCCGCTGCGATGACCATTCAGATCACCAAACCCGAAGTCGAGGCGCTCATCAATCAGCGTCTCCAGACCGGGGGATTTAAGGACGCCGAAGATGTGGTGTACCAGGCGCTTCAGTCTTCGCCCCCACCGGCGGCAGCCACGCCAGAAGCCAACGCGCCGCCTGCGAAAGACATTGTGGAACTCTTTGCGCCCTTGCGAGGCCTTAATCTGGATTTCGGCCGCAACCCGTCAAGCGGACGACCGGTGGAGTTGTGAGCGGCTATCTTCTCGACACCAACGTCCCGTCGGAATTCAGCCGGGATCGGCCTGAGCCCCGCGTCGTGCAGTGGCTCAAGACACAACCTTCAAGGACGCTGTTTCTCAGCGCTGTCACGATTGGTGAAATCCGCAAGGACTTACCGTACTTCCTGCAAGCCGCCGCCGTTCCGAGCTTGAGACGTGGTTTCAAACGGACCTGCTGGCATGGTTTCGTAACCGCATCCCGCCCGTCACGACTGCCGTCGCCGAGCGGTGGGACGTCTTGGATGGTCAATGCCAGCTAAGAGGAACGCCGCTCAATACGGCGGACGGGATGATTGCCGCAACCGCCGTTGAACATGGCCTCACGGCTGTTACGCGTAACGTGAAGGACTTCGCCAGTCTTGGCGTCGGTATCTTCAATCCCTGGGAAATATGAGGCCCCACATCAGTCAATGGGGATCGGGTCGGCGATCTGAAACCCAGCCGGTACTGTGTAGGCGGAGGCCAATCCGCATTCATCATGGCAGAGAAGGCGGGGGCGTGTGATTCCCCGGGGGAGTTCGTGATGGTCCAAAACGCCGGCCCTCAGGCGCTAATGCGCGTCTATTTTTCAGCGCATAGCGGCACGAGTCGAATTCGTGCCCTTCCCTTGTCCTTCCTCAGAATCAAAAGCAAAATCAACACCAACCCCAAGGGCGGCGGACAGGAGTGTCCGCCCTACACGATCATTTTCAATTCACACCCCCTTCTTCTCCAGAGCTTGCCCGCAATCCACAGAGCTTTTCTCCCCGAGCATTGTCTTGCGGGTGCCAGGCAGATCGCCTAGAATGCGGCTATGGAAATCTCGTTCGCCGCCGAGCTTGAAGCCAGGCTGAGCCGGATCGCCGCGCGGACGGGTAAGGGACCGGAAGATGTCGTGCGCGAGCTGGTTGCCAACTATCTAGACCATGACGAATGGTTCCGGCAAGAGGTTGAGAAGGGCCTTGCCTCCCTCGATCAGGGCAAGTTCGTTTCCAGCGAAGAAGTGCGACGCCAGATGGACCGTATCCTCGGCTCGCAATGAACATCCGCTGGTCACCCGAAGCGGCCGCTGACTTCGTGGGGATTGTCGAGTACATCCGCAACCAAAACCCCTCGGGGCTGATCGCGTCGCGCACCGCGTGTACGATTCGGCCATGGCGCTCGAGTCTTTTCCCAATCGGGGACGTCCAGGCAGAATTGACGGCACCCGAGAGCTTGTTCTGGCACCACTTCCGTTTATCGTTGGGTATCGAGTCAGGCGGGATGCGGTTGAAATTGCGCGAGTGCTGCATGGAGCACAGCGTTGGCCATGAAGGGCATGTTTCTTCGTTCGCAGGTCGCTGTTAGAAGTTCACCAACCCCAAGGGCGGCGGACAGGAGTGTCCGCTCCACACTCTCCTGCTACAATCGCTAGCTCCATGATTCAAGGGAACTTCCTGTTCCACATAGACGTATCTTGCGTGTGTTGTGATCTCGGCACGGCAGCCCCTGAAGGGGGCTTTTTGACTAGGCGGCTTGCGGTATCGCTGAAGCGATACCCTGATACAAACCCGTCACGGAGTACTTTTGGAAGAAGCCCAGGTCATCGGATTACTGGTCCGTCGCTGCGTGGGTGGCGATGCTGCGGCCTGGGAGGAGATCGTCCAGAGGTTTCACCGGCGCATTTATAACGTCTGCTATCGATTTGCTGGGGATGCCGATTCGGCTCAGGACCTGACCCAGGAAGTTTTTATCAAAATGTATCGCACCCTGAATACCTATGACTCCGGTAAGGGGGCGTTTATGACCTGGGTCACGACTATTACCCGGAATCTGCTGGTCGATCATTTCCGCAAAACCAAGGGCGACCGAATTACCGATTCGCTCGATGCGGCGCCTTCGGAGCACGAGGACGCGCAGCCCCTGAGCGACCAGATCGCCGATCGGGGGCCGTCGCCGGACGCTTCGGCGCAGAGCCGGGAAACGCGGGAAATGGTGCATTTGGCGCTGCAAAAGCTCTCTCCTGAGCTGCGGGAGGCGGTGATTCTGCGCGACCTCCAGGACATGGACTATAGGGAAATTGCCACGGCTCTGAGGGTTCCCGAGGGGACCGTCAAGTCAAGAATTAACCGGGGGCGAGCGGAACTTGCGCGCCTTCTTCAACGTACATATAGGCAGGTGATCTGATGCCAGACGATACAAAACACGGGGCTAGCTGCACGGAGTTCGAAGCCCTGCTATCGGACGCCATTGAAGGTCTGCTGACGGGCGCCGCGAAAGAGGGCTTCGATGCCCACCGGTGCACTTGCGCGGTGTGCGGGCCGCTCTTTGCCGATGCCGCCGCCGGACGCGAGTTTTTGCTCTCGCTGGAACCGGTCGAGCCTCCGGCTTATCTGGTCCACAATATTCTGGTCGCTACCAGCGGCGTGGTCAGCAGGCGAGCTGCTACTGCGGGAGCGGCGGGCGCTACTCCGCGCGGGGAACGGCTGCGCGAGTGGTGGGATTCGTGGTTCACGCCGGTGGCCGCGCTTGTGAAGCAGCCGCGCTTCGCCATGTCGTTCGGGATGATCTTCTTCTCGTTCTCGCTGGCGTTGAGCGCGGCCGGGTTCAAGGCATCGGATCTGGCCAAAATTGATTTGCGCCCTGCGGCGGTGCGGCACGCTTACAATGACGCGCAGATTAAAGTGGTTCAGTATTACGACAACATTCGATTCGTGTATGAAATCGAATCGAAGGTGCGTGAGCTGAAGCGTGCCACCGTGCCCGCTGAACCCGCGCCGCAACAACAACCACAACCGAAGGATCATAAGAACGACACGAGTGGACAACCGGAGCAGAGACAGGATCGAAACTACTCCTGGCAGGAATCGGAGACAGTGCTGGCAGGCCTGGTGGGGCCGTCTGAGGCGGTTGCAGCCGGGCCGGCTATGAGTTCTGGGGCGCGGGACACGGGCGAGCTTTCGCTTGTTGGCCACTCGCAACTCGTGACTCAAAGCTCAGTCACGTTGACCACAAACAGGAGGTTTGTATGAACTGCGCCTATCATGCTGATCAGTCAGCGGTGGCCTATTGCCGTACTTGCGGAAAACCGCTGTGCGCGAACTGTACGCGTCCCGTGCGGGGCGTTATTTATTGCGAGGATTGTCTGGGCGCGCGCATGGCCGGTTCTGCGCCTGCGGCTGGATTCGTTGCTGGGACCGTTCCCGGAACTGGGGCGGCCGTTCCGCCGCCTGGAGTTATGCCGGCTACCGGAACTATACCGGCTCCTGGCGCTCCCATGGCTGGCGGCAGCGGGCCCAATCCGACGGTAGCGGGAATTCTGGCTGGGGTCTTCCCTTTCGGCGTGGGCGCGGTTTACACCGGGCAGTACGCCAAGGGACTGGCGCATCTCGCCATCTTTGGACTGCTGATCGCCGGATGCAACGTGAGTAATAGCGATGCGATCCCCGCGATTTCTGGAATTGGAATCGCATTTTTTGTGGTCTACCAGATTATCGATGCGGTGCGCTCGGCGCGAGCCATTCAAGCGGGCTTGCCGGCTCCTGATCCTTACGGATTGGCGGCGAGCTTTGGAGGCGGGACCAAGATTGACTCCTCCAAGGTTCCGACGGGCGCGATCATTCTGATCCTGCTCGGGGTGCTGTTCCTGCTGCACACTGCCGGATTCTTTGAATTCGGATTTGACCGCTTCTGGCCGTTGCTGCTGATTGGCCTGGGCGCGTGGCTGCTGGCGCGCAATTTGGGATTCCTGGGAGGGCCCTGCGTCGGGAGGCGCGGAGCGCGGCTGATGGGGCCGGCGATGCTGCTCACGATTGGCACGCTATTTCTGGTGGAGCGCATGGACGGACCTGGCTTTCACCGGACCTGGCCTTTGATTCTGCTGGTTGCCGGAGGAATCAAGCTGTTTGAACGCTCAGATATGAGTCGCGGTGGATATCCTGGCTATGGGGGCGCGCCGCAAAATTTTCCGCCGCCGCCGGCTCCGCCCGCGCCGCCGTCTACACCCAGCGAGCCAAGCACGCCCAGCGAGGTGAACCATGGCTAACACAGGAATGCCGAACCCCGGGGTACCGAACCCAATAGTTCCCCCGCCCTATGTGCAGCCGCCGCGGCCGCCGCGCTCGATCGCGGGGGCGATCGTCCTGATCCTGATTGGCGTGCTGTTTCTGCTGGGGACGATGGGCGTTTTGAATTCGCACGGACTGGTCGTGCTCTTCGGGCGCTACTGGCCTGCGCTTCTGATTCTGTGGGGCGTCATCCGGCTGATCGAGCACGAGCAAGCCAAGCGCGCCGGCCTGCCGGGCCGAGGCATTGGAGTGGGCGGGGTTTTCCTGATGCTCTTTATCATCTGCGGCGGCCTGATCGCGACCGGCGTGTCGCGCGTGAATTGGGGAAATCTTCGCGACCAACTCCAGATCGACGACGGCGATTTCGACATCTTCGGCGGCCAATCCTACGATTACAGCGGAGACCTGAGCGCCGACGCGCCGGCGGGCATGACGGCGCTGCGCATCAACGACGATCGGGGAGCGGTTACGGTTAATGTTTCGGACGATAAGAAGATCAGGGTGTCGTGGCGCAAGAAGGTTCATTCCGATGGCCAGGAGAAAGCGGACGACATCAACAAGAAGACCGAGGTCACGATCACACCATCCGACAAAGTCGTGACGATTAATGCCAACGTGCAGGCGGCGGGCGACCGCGGCGTGAGCACGGACCTGGATGTTTACGTGCCGCGTAATGTCGATCTTGCTATTACCTCGCGTCGTGGGGATGTAACCATCGCCGGCATGGCGGGCACGGTGGACGTTAATAATCAGCATGGCGAGGTCGACATTACCGATCAAACCGGCAACGCGACGCTCTCCATCGAATCGAGCGCGGCGCGCATCCAGCATGTGAAGGGCGACGTCACTATTCAGGGCCACGCCAAAGAAGTGGACGTCGAGGACGTGAACGGGGCGGTGCGGCTGACGGGGGAATTCTACGAGAGTGTGCGCCTGGTGCGGATTGCGAAGACGGTGGACTTCCACTCCTCGCGCACGGATTTGCAGTTTGCGCACCTCGATGGACGGCTGGATCTCGATTCGGGCGACCTGCGGGCCGATTCGCTGACGGGACCGATGCGCTTGACCACCCACTCCAAAGACATCGCGCTGGAGGGATTGAGCGGGGACCTGCGTTTGGAAGACACGAACGGAAGCGTCGAAGTCGGTGTGTATAAACCGGGTAGTATCCAAATCGACAACCGAAAAGGCGACGTACAGATTACGATTCCGCCGGGCACTGCGATGAGGGTCGAAGCCCGAACTCGCGAGGGCGAGATTGAGAGCGATTTCGACGAGGTTAAAGTGGAGAACGAACACCGCGCGTCGAGCGCCAACGGGTCGATTGGCGCAAACGGCCCGAAGCTGGCGATCAACTGCGACAAGGGGACGATCGAGATTCGCAAAGGGACGGTGGCGGTGACGGCGCCGACGGCGCCGATTCCGCCGGCAGTGCCGAAACCGGGGCCGCCGGCGAAGGAACTGCGTGCGCCGAAGGCGAAACCTGTGGAGAGTGAGAACTAGATTCCTGCTTTTGGCTTTTCGCTTGCGGCGCTAGTGCGGCAAGTACCCGGACTCCATCGGCAGCTTTCCGTCTACTTTGACTACGGTCACGCGGCCGCTGATTGAGTGCTCCTCCACCATTCCGATCGCTCCCGGAGTCGTCGCCACTGCCTGAATCACATCCGCATCGGTGGCCTTGCGGATGATCGAATCTTTGCGCTCTTCGAGCATTGACTTTACTTCGGCGTCGGTCATCTTGGTCAAGCGAGCGAGCGTGGGGATTTCATCGGGCGTCTCGTGCAGAACCAGCACGACATTCTTGCCGTCGGGCCACTTCTTTAGTTCTCCCTTCAGAATCTTTACGAGATGCGCGGAGGTTATGTTCTGAGTCTTATTGTCTTTGTCGACGACCACCGCGATGTGATGAGCGAAGCAGGGAGTGGCCAGGAACGTGGCTGCAAGGAAGATCGCTGAGACAGAGAGAAAAGCACGGTAGAGTCGCATGAGCCACCTGATTTAAGGTTACGTGAAAGGGCAGGGTGAAGGCGGTCAAAAGATTGTCAAAACGCGAGGGAACGAACCAGCGGGGTAAATGACGTTCTTTCGCCCCTCCGGGGCTACGAAGGATCTCATTCCTACCCACGGCTCACGCCGTGGGCTGCATTCTTATGCCGCTCTGCGGCTAACAACTGGATCGGTTGCTCCAACCTATTTCGGGGCCGACGGCTTCGAACCCGTGATCGCCGGCGGCTAGAAGCCCATGATGTTGTATCCGCAGTCTACGTAGATCGTCTCGCCGGTAATTCCGGAGCTGGCGTCGGACGCTAGAAATACTCCCGTACTCCCAACTTCGGCTACTTCGACGTTGCGCTTCAGCGGGGCGCGCTCGGCGTGGGAACGCAACATGTCTCCGAGGCCCGCAATGCCGCGGGCGGCGAGGGTTTTGATTGGGCCGGCTGAAATTGCGTTCACGCGAATCTTCTTCTTTCCCAGATCGTCGGCCAGGTAGCGCACCGTGCATTCAAGCGCCGCTTTGGCTACGCCCATCACGTTGTAATGGGGAACAACTTTTTCCGCGCCGTAGTAGGTCATGGTGATTACGCTGCCACCGTCTTCCATCAGCGGAGCGGCCTCGCGGCTGACCGCGATCAGGGAATAGACGCTTACGTCGTGCGCGATGCGAAAGCCCTCGCGGGTGGTGTTGACGAAGTCGCCTTTCAACTCTTCGGCCGGAGCGTAGGCCACGCTGTGTACTATGGCGTGCAGCTTGCCGTAGCGGGCTTTGAGTTTTTCGAACAGGGCCGCTATTTCGGCGTCGTTCGATACGTCGCACATGAAGGCTTCCGCGCCGGGCAGGGACAGGATTAAATCTTTAGCTTCCATTTCCATGCGCTCGTTCTGATAGGTGATGGCCAGATTCGCGCCGGCCGCGTGCAGGCCTTGCGCGATGGCCCAGGCGATCGAGCGCTTGTTGGCTACTCCGAATACGACTGCTGTTTTGCCTTTCAGGTCCTCAAACATTCGTGGTAGCTCCCCCGGAAAAGAAAAAGGATAACAGCTTATTCGTGTCTTATTTAGTCGGCGGTTGCGGCGGCGGCCTTTTGGACTTCGACTGGCCAGCAGGCGCTTCCGAAGGCGACCGCGTATACCGCGGCGATTACGCCGAAGCCGGCGGCGAGGCTTACGCGGGAGGCTACCGCTCCAACGGCCAGGCCAAGGACGATCTGAAGCGCTGTGCCGAAGAAGTAGAACGTGTTTTGCACGCGCCCCATGAATTGCGTCGGGACCTGCTCCATCAGGCTGGTGTTCATGGCTACGCCGCTTACGCCGCGCGCCGATCCCATCAGGGCATAGATAAACACAGCTACTGCCAGCCAGGGCGAGAAGGGGGAGAGCGCCATTCCGATGGTCAACAGAAGCATCGAGAGCGCGATGCAGGCGCGCGAACCGATGCGAGACATCAGCTGGGGAGCGTAGGTCACGCTGAGAAATGCGCCTACTCCCCAGCCTCCGTTCAGCCAGCCGTAGCCGGTTGCGCCGGCGTGGAAGACGCGGTCACTGAGCGGGGCAGTGACGACCACTCCGGTCATCATCGCGCCCAGGAATAGCGCCCAGCTCATGCCCAGGAAAACGACGCGGCGGTGGTTGCGAAGAAATACCAGGCCTTCCTGCATCTCGCGGAGGAACTTTGCGGCGGCGGATTCGGCGGCTTCGAGGTCATGTTTCAGTTCGGCGGGACGCGGGACTACGTGGCGTCCCCGGCGCACTGCAAAGTAGCAGAGGAAGGACACCACGTAAGTGCTGACGTCGATCAGGAGCACTCCGCCCAGGCCGATGTGCTCGTAGACAAATCCGACTAGCGCGCCGGCGATCATCCATCCGCCTTGCACGCCGGCGAGGAGCAGGGTGTTGGAGTGCACGAACTGGCCTTCAGGCGTCAGTTCCTGGATTAGGGCGGTGATGGTAGGCCAGAACATCCAGAAGCCGGCGGCCACCAGCGTGTTCATGAGGTAGAGTTGCCAGACTTGAACGCGGCCGAGGAAGGCCAGGGTCATGACCACGGCAATTACTACGGCGCGGGCGGCATCCAGCATCATTACTAATCGGCGGCGGTCTTCGCGGTCGATGATGACTCCGGTGAACGGGAGCATCATCATGGCGGGGATGGTTTGGAGAACGGCCAGGGTGCCTAGCGCCATCTCCGAATGAGTCTTCTGGAGGATGGTCCAGGCGACGGCGGCGGAGTTCATGCCGCTGCCCAGCATGGAGATCACGTTCGCCGCGAACACATAGCGCAACGAACGCTGCTGGAGAATCTGGCGCATGGTTCAATCTAGCATGATGGTTGCGGGCTTTCGGGCTGGAGTTCGGGTTGCTAAGATACTTTTAGAAGGACAGACCGGAGAGGTTGAGCATGTGCAGGAATATCAAGACGCTTTTTAATTTCGACCCGCCGGTTACCGAGGACGAGGTGCGGGCGGCTTCGCTGCAGTTTGTGCGGAAGATCAGCGGGTTTACCAAGCCTTCGAAGGCGAATGAGGCTGCCTTTCTGGCGGCGGTTGAGGATGTGGCTCAGATCTCCATGGGGCTACTCGGTTCGCTCGAGACTACTGCCCCGCCGAAGAATCGGGAAGAAGAAGCGGCTAAGGCCAAGGCTCGGGCGGCGGAGAGATTTGGGACCTAGAGTTCGGGCTGGGAACAGACTACAGCTTTTGCCCGCTGAGAAGTGTCACTAAACGGCCCCAGCGGCTGTTGATCCAGTTGGAGGCACCTTCCCAATCAGATTCTACGTCGATTCAACCACCGGCATAGGCCAAGACCCAAACCGAAACCAATTTCGGTACTGGATTGTTGACAGAATGGGGACGTTACACCAACTCTTTGGATAGAGCTCGTGGTTTTCCAATAGCTAGCCTGTTCTGTAACTCTATGGTGACAACGTGTAATTGACTTTCAGGACAGTCTGGATATCGACAGGGGTACCGTTGCACGTCGCTGGGTCGTAGCGCCACTGGGCGATGGCGTTCAAGCTCGACTTTTCGAGGTCCGGACTCGCATGGCTTACCACCCGACCGATTCGAGGGACACCGTCCGCGCCGATCCATGCGTCCACCGCCACTGTTCCTTGAATGTGGCGTTCCCGTGCAGTTTGCGGATATTCGGGATAGATCATCTTAGCGATTCGAAATGGCGCAGGATTCATGCATCCGACTCGCGGCGAAACCCCGGGAGGCGGAGTGTATGAACCGGGAGAGAATTGACCGGGCGTACTCAACTCGATGATGTTGATCGAAGCCACTTCTTTGCCGTCCTCCACGAAGCTAAGAAATCGCGGGAAGACCTTTCCACCGACAGGCTGGAAATCTCGGTCCCTATATGACGAATTCCGAACGATCACTCCCAATGCTTCGTTGATGCAAACATCGGACGAGAGTTTGTGCTCGTCTTCGACTTTGACGCACGTCAGGGTGTCACCGTGCTCTTTTCGGGAATGCACTTTCTTGATGGTGTCCTTCGCGGTTAGACCTGATTGGATGAAAGACTCTCCTAGCGCTGGGCCCGATCCAACTCCCGAACCGAATCCGAGTGCGGCATGCAGATTCCAGATGCGAAGCGGGAAAAAGGCCGTGTTGCGTTGGATCCAGACTGTTCCCTTACCTCCAACCTGCACTTCGTCATATTCGGGGAAGGTAATCTCTTCTCTCCATTGGTCAGGCCCATTCCACAGCAACTGGTAGCGGCCGTCCAGGCGCTTGCCTTGGCTTTCGATCTGCACGTTCGCCCTCATCTGAAAGGACGTCAGGTCAAAGATGTTAGTCTTCGAGACAGCCTCCTCGATTCGACGCGATGCTTGTTGCGAATCGGGACTATTGGATGCAGCCAAAAGCGGAGGAAACAGGAATGCCAAGGCAACAAACGCGATGGGAGCACGATTCATAGTTGCGATTCTAAGCTAGACGGCGAAGCGAAACAAAGACCGACCGTCACGCAGAGCACCGTGTCTCGCTCGTAGTTGACGAAACCAGAGCAATTTCACTAACTGAAAATTGGGTGACCCGAGGTTAAGTAGTGAACTGCGCTGAGAGAACTAAGAGCTATGCCGCTATGTACCAGCCTTCGGAGAGAAAGTGCTCGATTGAACTTTCCTGGATTCCTTCCTGGACGCGGAGTTCGTCGTTCAGAAAGTGCCAGGAGAGATGGGCGGCGTCGAGGTGGTCGATGCGGATGCGATTGCCGTCGCGATCGGCGCAGATTTTGCCGACTTCTAAATCGGCGGCGGTGGCTTTTCTGACGGTTGGATTGCTACTCGGCGCCTGGGTCGGGTTGGGCATTGGTTATTGGATGCCGGTTGGACCCACGCGGCATCAGAATGCATCATACAGACATGCGGAACCAGGTTGTTTTCGCCATCTTCGCGGCGGCGCTCTTATTTTCGATTACTCGGGAATGGTGCGCGCCGGTGGGGTGTCCGCGGCTGGCGTTGCATTCCCGAACGGCGTCTCGCGCTCGCTGAAACGCCGGCCGCTTGATCGTGAATTGACGGCACCACCGAACGTCGTGCCCTTCCCTTCTTGCTCGCGCGTCGTTGGTGAGTGGCCCGAGACGGGGCGGGTCCCGTCTCTACTCGGCTGAATCCCAGGCTGGCCGCGCTAAATTCAGAGTGCTGTCCGGCTGATTCGGCGTTCCGTTTCTCCTACTCTTTCCAGCGTAATTTCAAGACCGCGGTCGCGCGCGAGGCGCGGGAACTTCTCTCCCCACTCTACCAGCAGGATGCTGGTGGGAGTGATCAGGTCATCAAGGGCGAGGGTTTCAAGTTCGCGCTCCGTGTCGATGCGGTAGAGATCGATGTGGTAGAGGATGGCGCGCGAGGAACGGTATTCGTGGATGAGCGTGAAGGTGGGGCTGGTTACGTCTTCGGCGCGAGCAGCCTGGAAGCCCTCGGCGATGCCTTTGACTAGCGTGGTCTTGCCGGCGCCCAGGTCGCCGCGCAGGAGAATGATTAGTGGCGGAGCGAGTTCGGCGGCCAGGACGCGGCCGTAGGCGATGGTTTCTTCTGGGGAATGCGTTTCGATGGTGGTGGCGGGCATGCGGAGAGGTCAGTATATCGGGTGGCCGGCGGTTATTCGGTGGTCGCCGTCGGCTGGGATCGGACTGGGCCAAAGCCTTCTTAGCTAGGGCGTCCGCGGTACCGGCGCTACGGGTGAAACTTAGCGCACCACTTGCTATAACATTCGAATGCGTCTACACGATTACCAACCCCGGCCCGCGCACCTCAAATGGCTGCTTGATTCCGATCCGGCCATCCGCTGGCAGGTCATGAGGGACCTTACCGATGAAGACCCGAGCGCGATTGCAGCGGAGCGGTCTCGGGTTGCAACGGAAGGCTGGGGAGCCGAACTTCTCGCCCGCCAATCTCGTGCCGGCATGTGGGGCGGGAGCCCTCGCGGGTGGAGAGGCGATTTGCCGAAGGAACACCGGGACTTGCTTATCACGCTCTACAGTCTCTCGGTCTTGATGGACCTCGGGCTGGATCCTGCGAGCAAGCAGGCTCGCAAAATGATCGACCGGGTCGACCAGCGGGTTGCTTTTAAATGGCTCAACAACCGGCCTTACCTTCAGGGCGAAACGGAGCCCTGCATCAATGGCAGAATTCTCGCCATCGGCGCGTATTTCAAGGAGCCGAGCGAGGCGCTGGCCAATCGACTCCTGGGCGAGCAGCTCGAAGATGGCGGCTGGAACTGCGAAGCCCCCAAAAGCCGGAGATCCTCGTTCCATAGCACTATCTGCGTGCTTGAAGGACTGCTTGAATACGAACGCGCCAGGGGCAAATCGGCGGGCGTCGCTGAGCCCGTTACGAAAGCGGTGACAGGCGCGGTGACTAAAGCTGTGGCTGCGGCCCGCAAGCGGGGCGAAAACTATCTGCTTGAGCGCGGAATGTTCCGTTCGGTTCGAACCGGCGAAGTCATCAACAAACGCTGGCTGCGCTTCTCGTTTCCGGCGTTCTGGCACTACGACGTCTTGCGCGGACTCGATTATCTGCGGAATGCAGGGGTCAAACCGGACGGCCGCGTCAGAGAGGCCATCGAAGCCGTGATTGAGCGGCGGCACCAGAACGGGCGCTGGCCGCTCAACCTTCGTCATCCCGAATATGTTCCATTGCAGATGGAGACCGAGGTCGGCAGGGCAAGCCGCTGGAACACACTGCGGGCGCTCCGAGTTCTGCGCTGGTACAACAACTCAACGCGGTAGTTGCGACCGGGGCCGGCTCGCGCCTAGAGGTCGGCGGACTTCGCTTGCCGGTAGTCCGGATCGAGAGCGCCGGTATCCAGCGCGGAGTCCAGGGCCATGCTTAGTTTGTGATGGTCCTGATCGCCCAGAGCTACGAAGCGAAAGGGCTGGAGGCAGGCGGCCTTCACCGGTGCTTGCACTTTAGCTTTGGGTTTCCGCACGGGTTGGAGCATCTCTGCCATGCCGTGCACTGGGCCGGAACGGGTTTGGAAGGCGATTTCCACGAAATCGCCGGTGGCGAGTTCGCTCTGCAACTGGAGCAGCCCGCCGGTTACGGAGATGGATTGAAGTTTTGCGCGCGCTCGACCGCCGCCTTCGACGAGGATGGCGGCTGGAATGGAACCGTTGAGATGGATTCTGGGCGCACGCCGGGAGGCGTCGGGTTGGGGGAAGTGGGTCATAGCCAGAGGTACTATGACACTGGCCGAAGGGCCGTGGCAGATTACCAAAGCACGTGGCCGCGGGCGTATGCTTAGGGCTGGAATGGGCCTCCGTGGCCGTTTATAACGGCCGTAACTTTTCCACTGTAGGATCCGGAGAGTACCTTAAATGCAGGCCGGCGGTCAGAATCAAAAGCCTGGGGTATTGAGAGGTTGGGAGACATGCAGGTAGCTAAGGGCTCGGAAAATCAAGGGTTGTGGGTGCGGTGGGGGTTGGTGGCGGTGTGCGCGCTGGCGGTGATGCTGGGTGGGTGTTCGCGCGATCCGAACGTGCGCAAGCAGAAGTACCTGGAGAGCGGCCAGCGCTACTTCGACAAAGGGGAATACCGGGAAGCCGCCATTCAGTTTCAGAATGCGATCAAGGTGGATCAGCGCTTTGACGAGGCCCACTACCGTCTGGCGCAGACGGCGATGAAGCTCCAGCAATGGCCGAGCGCGGCGCAGGAATATCAGAACGCGATTCAGATCAATCCGAACCACTATGAGGCGCGCCTGGGATTGGCCAAGCTGTTTGTGGCCGCGGGAGAGTATACGAGCGCGAAAGAACAAATCGACTGGCTGGTGCAAAACCAGAAAGACAACCCTGGCGTTTACCTTGTCCTGGCGCGTTACGACGACGGGACCAAGAATACGGCGGCGGCGCTGGCGGCTTTGGACAAGGCGCGGCAACTGGATCCGAAAAAGTCCGAGACCTATCTGGCGCTGGGGATTGTTTACGCCGAAGGGCAGCAGTGGGATCTGGCGGAAACAAATCTGAACCAGGCGGTTAACCTCGATCCGAAGTCGGTGGAGGCGTTGCTGAAACTGGGAAACCTTTTCATGACACGCGGCCGGTACCCGGAGGCGGAACAGACCTATCGGCGCGCCGTTCAAGCCGCGCCCGGCGATCCGAACCCGAGAATATCGATGGGGAACCTATATCTGGCGGAGAACAAGCCGCAGCAGGCGGAAGATTTTCTGCGCGCTTCGAAGAAAGATTTTCCGAACAATTCGATGGGCTACTGCCTGCTCGGCAACTATTACATTGGCAGCAACCAGATCGACAAGGCGCTGGCGGAATTTGGGTCGTTGTATGAGCAACATTCCAAAGATCCGGTGGTGAAAAAGGACTACATTCAGCTGCTGATCATGCGTGATCGTCTGGACGACGCGCGCAAGCTGAATGACGAAATTTTGAAGGCGCAGCCGGACGATACGGCGGCGGCGATCTACAAGGCGGAGATTGAAATCCGCGGCGGGAAGTCCAGCAATGCGGTCGACACGCTGCAGGGCGTGCTGAAGAACGATCCCGATAATGCGGTGGCGCATTATCAGCTGGGTATGGCCTTCGATCAGATGGGCAATCCCCAGCGCGCGGAAACAGAATGGCGCAATGCGGTACGCCTGCGGCCCGACATCATCGAGGCGCATAGCGCGCTGGCGCAGGCGGCGATTCGGCGGGGCGACGCTCCGACATTGGCGCAGGAAGCCGACCAGATTATGGCGTTGCAGCCGGCAGCTCCGGACGGATACATGCTGCGTGGGATGGCGGACACTGCGCAGAAGCAGTATTCAACCGCCGAGCGTTACTTAAATCAGGCGGTCGAGAGGGGACCGAAGAATCCGGTGGTATATGTGCAACTCGGCATTCTGCGGATGGCGCAGAACCAGCTGGGCGAGGCGCAGAAAGCCTACCAGCAGGCGCTCGATCTCGACCCGAACTCGACCGATGCATTGTTGGGCCTGGCCAACATTGACATGCTCCAGAAGCAGCCCGATAAGGCGGTGGCGCTGATACGGGAGCAGATTGGGAAGTATCCGAATAATTCGGGATTCCACGTGATGATGGGCGACGCCCTGCAAACGTGAAAGAAGGACCTGAGCGGCGCGGAAGCGGAATTCAAACTCGCGGCGGAGCTGGACAAGAATAATGTCGACGCATTCGAAAAGCTCGGCATCGTACAAACGCAGCTCGGGTCCAAGGACGCGGCGTTGCAGACTTATCTGGACGGGTCGCAGAAGTAATCCCAAGGAAATCAAGTTTTATGAGCTGGCGGGCGCCATCTACAGGACAACCGGGATTGGGACCGGGCGAAGCAGATGTTCCAGAAAGTGCTGGCGCTGCAGCCGGACGATCCGCTCTCCTCGAACAATCTTGCCTACGTAATGCTGCAGCAGGGCGGGAACGTGGACATCGCGCTGGCGATGGCGCAGACGGCGCGAAGGCAACTGCCGAGTAATCCCAGCTCGGCGGACACGCTGGGATGGGCGCTGTATCAGAAGCATGTTTATGGATCGGCGATTGGGCTGTTTCAGGAAGCGGTAAAGAAGGATCCGGAGAACGCGGTGTACCTCTATCACCTGGGCATGGCGTATGCGAAGAATGGGCAGGCATCGCTGGCGCGGCAGCAACTGGATCGCGTGGCGAGGATCAAACCCAATGGGTCCGAGGTGGACGATTTGCGGAAAGCGCTGGCGGAGGGGAAGGGGTAGGCTGGATCAGGAGAATTTCGAGATGACACCCAAGCAAAATGTGGCGAGGAGAACTCGGTAGACAACCAAGACTTCGATGAATTTGTGAAGCGCCAACAGGCCGAGGCTGCCGTCGAGACTGCCGTGGATTGGGATAAGCAACGAGATCAGTGGCTCGATCACCTGAACGATCTTTACGCAAAGGTCGAGTCTCTGCTGAGGAAGTACACTTCGTCAGGGCAAATACATCTGGAAAAAAGACCTATCCGGCTAAATGAGGAGAATATTGGATCGTACACCGCTGAGCAGATGGTATTGAAGATAGGGCGACAGGAGGTCAATCTTGTGCCCGTCGGAACGCTCCTGATCGCCTTCAAAGGGCGAGTGGATGTCGAAGGCCCCGCGGGTAAGGCCCAGATCGCCTTGGTGGACAGCAAAGCATCGAGCGCCGCATCGTTAATCAATGTCTCAGTACGCATAGGCAGTAAAGACCTCGCGTTGAAGAAACCCGCAGAGCCAATCGATTGGGCGTGGAGAATCGTGACACCTCCACCGGAAAGGAGATTCATCGAGATTACGCAAGAAACGCTCTTCCAGTTGATCATGGAAGTCGCGAATGCCTAGCGACGCCATTACGGATGTTGCGGTTTATCGCAAAGACGTGCTTTCCGCCCTGCGTCTGTATTTCGGCAGCGTCCCTCCAAACTACCAAGAACAATTCATAGGAGACAACCCGCAGGAAGTCGCCGACAAGCTCACTGCACTTCAGAAGGCTCGCATTGAAGAAACCAATCTGAGATCATCACTGGCTATCTTGACAAGCTTGGAGGCTGCTTTTCGCACCGACTATAAATACCGTCTTGAGAAAAAAGTGAAAGGTAATCGTAATCTTTTCAAAGCTTTTCGCGACGTACGTGATTCCCCAAAACGCTATGTAAGATTGGATACGCATATTTTCGAGGCGTGGGAACAGAACGCCCCTGCGACGCAACAGTTGATTCAATCTTTGCGGAGCGCATTTAAGTTCCGCGATTGGCTGGCGCATGGATGCAGCTGGGTATACAAGCGACGAAAATATGATTTTGATTCCCTCTACGATCTCGCAATCGATGTTATGGCTACCTTCGATTTCGTGAACGCCGATTGATAACCTCAGGCCGCAAGTCAATCTTGAAAAGCTTTCGGAGGGTCGCGCGCCACTCGTGATCTCCGGCTAGTTCGCGTTCTGTGCGGAGTCCCTTGCGGGTTTCGATCAACTTCAAATCTGACAAGGTGATGCGTCCCTCGGGCGTGGCCTGCGAACAGATGCGCTGGCGCGTGAAGTGTGATTCCGGCGAGGTCTGATGATAGCGGCACATGGCAGCGAAGTCGGCAAGTTCGCGCGGCTTCAGCGTGAAGGAATATTGTCTCTTCCATTTTTCAGGTGGTGACTTCTCTTCGCCCGGCGACTTCCCGGGAGATGGATTGTCTTCGGATCTGACCTCCAAATAAAACACATTCCCGGTTTCGCCTTCACCTTGGCTCATCATTTCAACCAGGCGATAGACGCGTCCGATCTGCGACTGTTCCAGGCCCGGCTGTAGGAGAAGCGGCTCGATGAAGCTGTCTCCGAACCCGACATCGGCCAGCCAGGTTGAGTTTGAAGCTGCGGGCAGATTGAAGCCCGGAATATCGACGCGGAGGGCGAGGTGATCGAATTCCCGACTGTAGTTGCCGTCAGAGCCGGCGACGCGGGCCGAGAGCAGGGTTACCTTGAATCCGAGCGCTCGAAGGAGAGCGGCGAAGGAGCCGTTGAGTTCGTAACAGAAGCCTCCGCGGCGCTCGTCGATAATTTTGTGCAGGAAGCCTGCCTCCTCGCAGACAATCGGACGGCCGAGATGGATGTCGAGGTTCTCGAACGGCACGGTCAGCATATGGGCGCGGTGCAGGGCGCGCAAGGTGCCGGGCGACGGTTCGCGCGAGCCGGAATAGCCGATGCGATCGAGATAGGCAGAGGCGTCGAGCATTGCAACGATTATCGCCGAGTGGCCGCTCAAATATCCTTGCGGTAGAGAAGGTCGCGCATCGCCTGGCGGCGGGCGGCATTCATTTCGCTGTCAGACACGCGATCGGCGGCGCCCTTGCCGCTGGCGACGGGGCCGCCGGGCTCGGGTTCGCTGCACGATGGACAGCGGTTGGCGAAGCCGGGCTTGCCGGGCTTCAGTTCAAATTCCTCTCCACAAATGGCGCAAACTTTGATGGGGAAAGCCATGGAAACTCCGGCGCGATTGCCATTCAATTTTAACGGATGAATTCTCTAGACCGGAAGCTCTTCCTGCATCCATCCGCCGGCAGATTCCTGTTTGGCTTCCGCTCCGGCTAAGTCGAGCACGAGCTTTTCGAGGATCAGGCGCTTGCCGGGGGGATTCGAGCGCAGGGCTAGATCGGCTTTGGCTACGAGGCGAATGGCTCGCGTCAGCTCGCGCTTCGATTTGTAGCGGCGGGCCTGGCGGATTATGTCGTCGGCTGCGAAGGGCGGGACTCGGAAGCCTTGCCAGAGAGCAGCCCATAACATGCGCTGGTCGCGGACGTTGCGCTCCAGAATCACGAGCATCTGGCGGAAGGTTTTTGCGAGCATGTAGAGATGGCCGATGGCGGCGTCTTCGCCGTCTCCGGTGGAGAGAAGCGCGTCGAGAATGGAAAGGGCGCGGACTCGGTCTTTCGAAGAGATGGCATCGGTCAGTTCGTAGAGCGAGCGCTGCTTGGCGGCCAGGACCATGGTCTCGACATCGCCGAGCGTGATTTTTTTCTTTTCGCCTACGTAGAGCATTAATTTTTCAAGTTCGTTCGAGACCATCATCATGTCGCCGCCGAGGGCGTCGACCAGTTCGCGGGCGCCGTCGGGATCGATTTTGACGCCGCGTGTTGCGCTGTATTCGCCGATCCAGCGGACGGCTTCGCCTTCTTCGACGCGAGAGAGTTCGACGATTCCGCAGAAAGGGCCGAGGTCTTCGCGGATTTTCTGGTAGCGATCTTTGTCGGTCATCTCCATGCGGCGGGCGTCGGCGGGGATGCTGATATGGTCGGCCACGAAGACGAGAAGAGCGTCGGGATTGGGATTCTTGCAGTAGGCTTCGATGGCGCCGATTTTTTCTTCGTTGGAGCCGCGGCCGAAGAGAGTTTTCACTCCGCGCACGAAGAACACCTGGAACGGGGCCATCAGCGAGGGCGTGCGGGCGCGGTCGAGGACTTCGCTGAGCGAAGTTTCGCCCAGGTCGAATTCGAAGACGCTGAAGTCGCGCGAGTCGGGGGCGACCATGTGATCGAGGATGGCGTCGCGGCAACGCTTGCGGAAGAAGGCTTCGTCGCCGACCAGGACGTAGGCGGGACGTAGCTTGCGCGACTCGAGTTCGGAGAGGAAGCGGTCGGCTTGGGTGAAGGCGCGCATTCTCTTCTAGGTTACATTATGCCCGATCGGGCCTGGGCAACATTGTCGGGCGCCGTCGCCTAATCTGCCAGCGGCTCGGGGACTGCGATTAAGCCCGCGAGAAACGAGCGTAACCACGGGGTACACGGGGTTTCACAGGGGACATCAGAGACTCGCTAATACGCCTCCAGTATGTTGGCGACCAGGGTGCGCGCGAAATCGCGGGACAGACGATCGACGGCAGGAGAGTCTTCTTCGAAGAAGCGCGGGAGATCGGCGGAGATTTCGTACTGGTCGTGAAACAAGTACGCCGGATTCTGAAAGACTACTTTGCCTTTGCTGTCGGTGAGCGTAACCTGCACGCTGACTGTGACCAGAGCGCTGACGGCGCGGCCGGTCTGCGCGTCGTAGGCCAGCGGCGCGGCGGTGGCGGAGAGAACCGTTCCTTTCAGAATGGCGTCGGCGTCACTGGTGAGTATCATGAATGACTTTGAACTGCGTGCGGGTATCGAATTCGCGGATGACCGCGTCGGTTAGGAGTTGCTCGATGCGGAAGGTCTGGCTATGGCTGGCGAAAGCCGGGATGGCGATGGTGCGAATGGTCGGAGGCAGTGCGCTGGCATGGCCGACTTCATGGTAGCCGCAGCTCACGCAAGCGAGACTCACGGCGAGTGCCAAGGCCGCGAGCCACCTGTCTGATAACGATCTCACTGAATCTGTCCCAAGGGGCGGGAGACGGTCAGGGTCTCGGCGCATTCGACGGCGGTTGCCGCCGACACGCGCAGGTTATCGATGGCGGCCCAGAGCCAGATTCCGTTTTTGCGACTGGCGTCGGTCGAGAGCGAAACGAGTATATCTTCCTGACCGGCAGCGCTTACATTGTTGGGCGCGTCGTCTGGCTTGGTTATGACTACGTGCTCGCCTGCCAATGCGTCCGAGAAATCTTTGATGGTTGCAGGCTTTTCGGTCTCGAGTAGATGGAGAAAGCGTAGCCGTGGAAGACCGGGGCCTGAACGGTTACCAGCGACGGCTCGAAAGCGCCGGGCGCCAGTTGGCGATAGTGCTTGAGAATGCGCTCGGAAACTTTTTCGAGGCGAGTGGCGTGATTTCCGTCCGAAGCGCGCAACCATGTTGAAGGCGACCTGGATATCGAAAACATTCTTCGGCAAATCCTGGAAGGCGAGCAGGTTGACGGTCTGCTCGTGCAGTTCGTCCATACCTTTTTGTCCGTACTCGGAGGCGGGCTCGAAAACGGTCGACTATCATGCGCTCGACTTTGGCGAACTTTTCGGCGCGCAGAGCCAGCATCGCTAGCGCGGTCGCCGCCGAGTGCGCCACTACTACCGGACCGGGCTGCAATTGCGGCGGGACGGGCTGGCCGAGTCCGCGCTCGATCATTTCTCGTTCTACCCAGGGCGAGCGGATGGTGGCTCCGGGCGCTTCTTCCAGAGCGCCGGTGGAGTCGATGATGGTGTTGCCGTGGTCGCGCGCGGTCTCCCACTTGGCGCGGGTGGCGCGCGGGTCGGAGGAGAAGAAAGTGAAGTCCACGTGCTCGAACTGCTCGGGGCGGATGCTCTGGATAAAGGTCATCTCGTCGCCGATGGCCTCGAGTTGGCCGAGGGACTGGTCGTCATCGAGGAGTCGGATATCGACGGCGGGGAAATTGCGGTCGCGCAGGATTTCGGCGATTTCTTTTCCCATGAGCGAGGCTGCGCCGACGATGGCGATGCGATAGAGATTCGGCAGCGCGCAGGTCGGCGGGCGCGGAGGCGGACTTCAATTCGGGCTTGGAAACTGGGGTCATGATGTTAAAGATGCCTCAGGTGACGGCGGAGGTGCAGGCGGCGCTTTGCGGCGGAAGATCCACTGCAGGCGCCAGAGAACGCCGGAGGCCATATAAAGCATCGCGATCGCGAAGAGTGCCGGACCGGAGAAATACCAGATCGACGCGCCCAGATGCCAGAATGACGATCAGACGGAAGGGACGGCGGGAGCGGAAATCGATGTCTTTGAAGCTGTAAAAGCGCCAGGTGCTGACCATCAGGTAGCCGACCACTACGACCATCAGCAGCCAACTGACCGAGGTGCGCCAGGATACTAGCGGCTCCCCCGAGAGGAAATGGACGACCGCGGCGATTACGCCGGCGCCTGCCGGAATGGGCATGCCTACGAAATATTTTTTGCCGGGGCGTCCCGGGTTCGAGGGCTGAGGGTTGCTGGTGATGTTGAAGCGCGCCAGGCGGCTGGCTCCAGCCATCAGGAACACGAAACAGGCGATCGTACCGATCTGCGTGACTTTTACGCGCAGTTCGTGCGGAAGGGTTGCCGGTAGCAGGTGGAAGCCCCACATCCAGGCGAGGAGAGCCGGGGCGACCCCGAAGGTGACTACGTCGGCCAGCGAGTCCAGTTCCTTGCCGAAATCGCTTTCGGTGTGGGTCAGGCGGGCGATGCGGCCGTCGAGGCCGTCGAAGAAGACGGCGAAACCGATGGCCATGGCGGCGAAATCGAAATGCCAGGGCTCGGCGATGCTGCCGCGCGCGGTCTCGAGGATGGCGAAGAATCCGGCGGCGATGTTGGCGGTGGTAAAGAGCGACGGCAGAATGTACATGCCCTTGCGCATGCGTCCGTGGGGGCGGTCGGTTTCGCGACGGCGAGGGGTTAGCCCTTCCATGATGAAGAGACCTCCCGTGCTTCGGCGGCGGGATTGCTGACTTCTGGCTGCGGCGATTGCGATACGGGCAGGAAGGCCAGGATCGATGATCCGCCTTCGACGTGATCGCCAACTTTGACCTGAACGGCGGCGTCGGAGTCGAAGAGGACGTCTACGCGCGAGCCGAATTTGATCAGGCCGACGCGCTGGCCGCGGGCTACGGTGTCGCCTACCTTGAGGTTGAACACGATGCGGCGGGCGATCAGGCCGGCGATCTGCTTGAAGATCACAGTGCGGCCCTCGCCTTCTACGGTGACTATGTTCTGCTCATTTTCATCGGCCGAATTAGGGGCCATGGCGTTCAGAAATTTGCCGCGCTGGTAGCGGACGTCGCGGATCACGCCTGCGATCGGCGAGCGATTTACGTGGACGTTGAAGACGTTGAGGAAGATGCTGATGCGCGTGCGCTGGGCGGCGCCGGAGTTGACGCCCGATCTAATGATGGAGACGTCGGTGACTTTGCCATCGCCGGGAGAGACGACGGCGCCGGGTGCGTTCGGGATCTGGCGCTCGGGATCGCGGAAGAACCAGAGGCAGAAGGCTCCGAGCGAGCAGAACCGGGATGGCATAGGGCCATGCCTGCGAGCCACGCGATTATGCCTGCCGCGATTGCGCTGCCGATGCCGTAGAAGTAGCCGTCACGCACCATGGGAAGTTGAGATGATTATAGAGCCGGGCTGGAAAATTCAGATAACTGCAATAAAAAAAGGCGCTTACCTGCGCCTCGCTTGCACACATAGAACCGCTGCCGTCATTTGGAGCAGGGATCGACAGGCGATCCCCGGAAGGAATTATGCCGACTGGCGCTGGCCGACGCGTTCCAGACTCTGCATCTGGTCTTTGAGGCGCAGCTTTAGTTTCTTCAGCCGCACTTCTTCTAATTTTTCGTCATCGGTGAGGTAGCGTTTCTGAGTGAGGGAATCGAGTCTCTGGGAGTATTGCGAGTGCTCCTGAACCAGTCGTTGCAACTCTTCATGACCGGTCAGGATCTGGTCTCTCGGAGTGAGCATCCTTGACAGACCTCCTGGATTATTACTGCACGGTTAAAAAGTAGCACAGGTGCCTAGGGGCATTCAATCGGGAATTCGGGGCATGCCTGGGGGCGGGCGGGCGGCGTAAGTTGCTGGATTTGCACTGATTATGGTGCAGGAATTTATTTTGGAGTGGAAGCCCGGTTGCTGGAAATCGTGGGGGCGGGCACCGGCGGTCAAGCGGGGTCACTCTTAGCGTTGGCTTGCGTAGAGAATTGCGTCTTCTGAGCGGGTCGCGGTAATAGGCGCGGCGGCGGCCGACTTCGCGGAGTCCGTGGCGCTGGTAGAGGGCGCGGGCTGCCGTGTTGGACTCGCGGACTTCGAGGAAGAGCGCTGTGGCGGTCGAGGCTTCCCAGTTCTTGATTAGCGATCCGCAGTAATTGTGCGCCGACACCTTGGCGGCGAAATTTTTCGTCGACGACCACGTTTTCGATCTCCCATTCATTGGCTGGTCCAATGATGCGGGCGCAGAGGAAGCCACACACCTCTTTGGGGCCGTTGGATTCGGCCACCAGGAAACACGCGGCGTGGGGCTCGCTCTGGAGGCGGTTCCTGTAGTGATCCGTACTCCAATGCGCGGCGGCCGGCACAGCCTGATCGAGGGCCAGGATTTCCGCGAGGTCGTCGATATTGGCTGCCCGGATCGATGTGGGCGGCTTGGTTGCGGGCTGCGAATTGGCGTCGGGCGGGAGCAGCATAATCGGTTTAATGCCCCGGCCTGGAAAAAATTTCGGCGTCGGAGCGGCGGATGTAGTTCGCTTCGAGATCTTCAGGGCGAACGGTTCTTCCGTGCTGGATGTGCTGCCAGCCGAGGCGGGCAATCACTTCGCTATCGGGGTAGCCGATTTGTTCGCACGGCACACCGGCGGCGCGCAGGATCTCAGCAAGCGGGGCGTCGGGAGTGAGTATGGTCTTCCCTTTGCCTCTGGCTTCGGTAAGTAATTCTTCGCGCGCGAGCAGGCGCTCACTGTGCATTCGCGGCAACTCGTTCCCTAACTCGTAGTCGCCGACGTAGATTTCGCTTCGGCCCGCATCGAGGATGGCCAGCACGCGTCCCTGACTCCGACTCGACGAGGCGACTGCTTCCAGTAACGAAACGGCGCCGATCGGGCTTTTGCAGAACCTCGGCTAATGCCTTGATGGCAGCGAGGCCTACACGTCAGTCCCGTGAATGAGCCGGGGCCGGAAACAACCGCGAAGGCTGTTAGCTCGGACTTCGTGTGTCCGTGCTGGGCGAGCAGGGCGGAAATCTGCGGAATCAGTTGCGCGGAAAACGTGCCGCCGGCTAGCGGTGCGGCCTCGACCAGTCTCGACTTCGGACTTCCCTTGTGTTACGTGGGCCAGCGCGAGGCTGCCGTTTCTTCCGGAGGTGTCGAGTGCGAGAAGGAGCATGAGATCAGGAAACGTACTAAAACGCGACTACCACAGCGTACACGGAGGGACACGGGGTAAAGCTTTCATTGCAATCAGCTTTCACCGCAATCAGTGCGCGCTATCCACCAGCTCCAGCAGCACTCCTCCGGCGCTCTGCGGATGAACGAAGACGTAGCGATGGCCTCCTGCGCCGGTCTTAATTTCTTCGGAGACGAGGCGAACACCGTCTTGCTTCAGCTTGGCGACAGCGGCTGCCAGGTCGGGAACGCGCATGCAGACGTGGTGCAGACCTTCTCCTCGCTTGGCGACAAATTTGGCGATGGTCGAGTCATCGGAGGTCGCTTCGAGGAGTTCGAGGCGCGTATCGCCGACGGGAACCATTACGACCCGGACTTTTTCCTGGGGGACGATTTCTTCGGGCGAGACGGGGAGGCCGAGGTTTTCGTAGATGCGTTTTGCCGTGGCGAGAGACCTTACAGCGATGCCGATGTGGTCGATGGAGAACATTAATACCTCAGGGGCTAAAGCCCCGATTATATTTTGGACCGCCGGCGCGGCTGAAGCCGCGCCCTTTCAAAGCTCACCCGAGAAGTTCGTTCAGGAAACTCACTCGAGAACGAACGCGGCGCGATGCCGTTTCATCACCCGTCCGGCCCCGTTGCGATCGGAGACGGGGCAGGCCCCGTCTCTACTTTAGAGTTTCGACTATTTCTTCCACCAGCGAATACGGATCGCGCTGGTGCTCGGCTATTTCAGCGGCGTAGCGGTCGAGTTTGGCGTCGTCGATCTGGGCGCGCGCTTTCTCCAGCATCGCGTCCCGCAGCATTTCTACCAGACGCTCGCGCCAGTTTTCGACGTTTTTCTGCGTGAGCAGATTTTCTTTCTTCAGATAGGCCTCGTAGCTGGAAATGGCTTCCGCCAGTTCTTTCGTGCCTGCGCCTTCGCTGGCTACCGTCTTCACGATGGGCGGAGTCCAGCGGTCGTGACGGGTGGCTAGCGATTGCATGGAGCGAATCTCACGCTCTACGCGCTCGTTCCCCTCGCGGTCGCTTTTGTTGATTACGAAAATGTCGGCGATTTCCATGATGCCGGCTTTGATGGTTTGTACGTCGTCGCCCATGCCGGGCACGAGAATTACGATGGTGATGTCGGCGAGTCGGACGATCTCAACTTCATCCTGGCCAACGCCAACCGTTTCGATCATGACCAGGTCGCGGCCGGAGGCGTCAAGGACGGTGGCAACGTCGGCGGTGGCGCGGGCGAGTCCGCCAAGCGAGCCGCGGGTGGCCATGCTGCGGATGAAGATTCCGGGATCGGCGTGGTGGTCCTGCATGCGAATGCGGTCGCCCAGGATCGCGCCGCCCGTGTAGGGGCTGGTCGGGTCAACGGCAACGATGCCAACGGTTTGATTTTTTTTGCGGTAATGCTTGGCTAACTGATCGACCAGCGTGCTCTTCCCTGCTCCGGGCGGGCCGGTGAGACCGATGACGCGAGCGTGGCCGGTGTGCGGGAAGAGAGACTTGAGCAGGTCGGAGCTGCCGGGCTGGCGATTCTCGACCATGGAGATGGCGCGGGCCAGGGCGCGCGGGTCGCCGGCGCGCAGGTGATCAGCGATGGTGATGGTGGGAGCCAAACATGACAGTGTAACAACATGGGCCCACAATTCGAGCCGATGCTTATTGGCTATTTCCGCGACGGGGATGTCAGCCCGATCGCAGACGGATGTTTTGGCTGGTAGAGGCCGATTTCGCCGCCTCCGGGAAGAGAGATGGAAGTCAGGCTTCCCCAGCGTTCTTCGTGCACCGGACCGCACTCGACTTTTTTCGACTGCAACGATTCGATCGTGGATTTCAGGTCGTCGCACATGAAGTACAGCTCGTGCCTGTCATTCTTTTTGTCGGGATGAAATGCGGCTTCAGCGGGAGGAAGCGTAAAAATCAGCCAGCCGTGGCCGGCATCGACCGCGGGGAATTTGAGAATGTCGCGAAAGAACTTGCGGTCGGCTTCGGGGTCTCTTGAGTAAACAACGATGTGCGCGCCGGTGAACATGACGGATGCCTCTTAGACATACGAACTAGGTTAACCGAATTAACGGCACTCTAATCCTTCGGCGCGGGGCAGGCAAATGCGTCGCGCGCGGGCCGCCCGCAGATAGTTTTTGACCTCCGCCCCGGAACCCCTTACGATAAAGGCGAGCCAAATGGATATGATCCCACTCAAGCCGGAGCGCAAGGCGCAACTGGAAGAGTACGCCAAACGGCGCGGCCAGGATCCCGCTGCCGCGCTCGACGATGCTCTGGCTACCTACCTGGAGTGGGAGCGTCAGGACTTCGCGGGAGCGGTCGAAGGCATCCGCCGCGGTTATGAAGATGTGAGAGCCGGACGCACCAGACCGGCGGCTGAGTTTCTCGCCGAACTGCGGCGCAAGCATGACCTTCCGAGTTGAGACTTCGGCCGAAGCCGAGCAAGACGCGGATGCAATTCTCGAGTGGCTGATTTCCCAACATGCTGGGGACACCGGCCTGCGGTGGTTCCTGGCTCTACAGGGCGCTATCGCATCGCTCGCTCAGTTCCCGGAGCGGTGTTCTGTTGCCCCTGAGAGTTCAACATTCCCTTTTGAGGTGCGACATCTGCTTTATGGCGACCCTCCGCATGTTTATCGCATCCTGTTCACGATCCAAGACAAGACGGTATACATCCTGCATGTCCGCCACGGGCGCCGTCAGCCGCTAAAGCAGTAAGCAAAGTCAGTCCTTCAGCAACTGCCTTGCAATCACCAGCCGCTGGATCTCGCTTGTCCCCTCGCCGATGGTGCAGAGCTTCACATCGCGGTAAAACTTTTCTGCGGGATAGTCTTTGATGAAACCGTAGCCGCCGTGGATCTGCACGCCTTCATTGGCGCACCGGACGGCCACTTCACTGGCGTAGAGCTTGGCCATGGACGATTCCTGCGTAGTCTTCATGCCCGCATCCTTCATCGACGCCGCGCGGAAGGTCAGCAGTCTGGCGGCTTCGATTTCGGTGGCCATGTCGGCGAGCTTCCATTGGATGGCCTGGAACTCGCTGATCGGTTTACCGAATTGCTGGCGCTCTTTGGAATACTTGAGCGCGGCTTCGTAGGCGCCTTCGGCCATACCTAGCGAGAGGGCAGCGATGGAGATGCGGCCGCCATCGAGAATGCGCATGGCATCGATGAAGCCGGTGCCTTCGCCGCCGAGCAGGTTTTCCGCGGGGACGAAGCAGTCTTCGAAGATCAGCTCCGAAGTGTCGCTGGCGCGCAGGCCTAGTTTGTTTTCTTTTTTCCCGGCGCGGAATCCCTTGGTATCTTTCTCAACCACGAATGCGGAGAGGCCGTGCGTGTGCGCGGCGCGATCGGTGATGGCCAGCACCACGGCGACATCGGCATAGTGACCGTTGGTGATGAAAGTTTTGGTGCCGTTGAGAATCCATCCGCCTTTGGCGCGCGCGGCGGTCATGCGGGCGCTGCCGGCGTCGGAGCCGGAGGAGGGCTCGGTCAATCCCCAGGCGCCGATGAATTCTCCGGTGGCGAGCCTGGAGACATATTTCTTTTTTTGTGTCTCGTTGCCCGCCACAAAAATGTGATTCGTGCAGAGCGAGGTGTGGGCGGCCACGATGATGCCGACCGATCCGTCGACACGCGAGAGTTCTTCGATGGCGGTAACGTATTCGACGTAGCCCATGCCGGCGCCGCCGTATTCGGGCGGAAAGATCGCGCCCATTAGGCCGAGTTTGCCTAGCTCTTTGATGGTGGCCAGGGGGAATTCGCTGGCCTCGTCCCATTCCATGACGTGGGGAGCGACTTCGCGCGCGGCAAATTCGCGGATGCTTTTCTTGAGGTGGAGCTGCTCGTCGTTCAGTTGGAAGTCCAAAGATCCTCCCGGAGATTGCAGAGGTAAGAGGTCAGATTGCAGAAGTTAGAACCTTGGTTTTCGCCTCTGCGATCTGGCCTCTTAACTTCTAGCCTTGCTCTGAATTTGTGATGTGGAAGCCGCGCGCGGGGATGGCGCTGAAACGGGCGCCCAACTGTTTATTTAAGCATGCTATGGGCGATTCACGAAATTCTCGTACCGACCGGTTGGGTTGGCTGGCGGGCTCGGCACTTGCATCACGCGATGCTTGCTCGTACCCTGAAAGCGTGGAAATACACCTCACTGCCGAGGAGCAAGCACAGCTTGCGCAGATCGCACGTAAGGTAGGAACTGCCCCCGAGCGACTGGTGACGAAGGTTGTTACCCGTTACCTCGGCGAGGAAGCCCGGTTCCTTGCTGCCGTGGAAAAAGGACTAGCGGCCGCTGAGCGCGGCGAGTTCATCGAAGAAGAAGAGATGGACGCCCGCTTGGAAGCCATGTTCAAGCCCTAATGCGCATCCGTTGGACCGTTCCCGCCGCCGACGATCTGGAGAGCATCGAGAACTATCTGCAACAGAACTACCCGCAGTTCGCGGAACCCACCGTACGGACAATTTACGAACGTATCCGCCTGCTGAAGACCTCACCGAACCGAGGCCGGCCTGGCCACCGCAGTGGCACAAAGGAACTGGCGCTCGCACCGCTTCCTTACGTCGTGGTCTATTCCGTCAAGCTGACGCTATCGAAATCTTGCACATCTATCATGGCGCACAAGATTGGCGCTGACAAACAGCGGCAGCGGGCATGAGTGGTGGCACTCACTCTTGTAACTCCGCCGGGAGTCCGCTATTGATTGCCGCCCGCACCTTGGCCATCAGGCATTCGCGGCTGCCGAAGTCGGCGGGCTCGATTGGGTCGTGGAAGCGGACGGTTACGAGTTCGGGCTGAATGCTGAAGCGTGCTTTCGGCATGGCGCGCTCGGTGCCGGAAATCGTCATGGGCACGATGGCACCTGGCATTCCTGCGCCAGATAGAACGGGCCTTTTTTGAAGGGCAACAGGCGGCCGTCGAACGAGCGTCCGCCTTCGACGTAGACCATCATGCTGATTCCCGTGCTTGAGCACCTTGGAGGCTTCGCGCACGGCTGAAATGCCCGCGTCGCGATTGCCGCGATCGACTGGAACGAGGCTGCCGAGGCGCATAATTTTGCCGAGGATGGGTATCTTGAAGAGTTCTTTTTTCACCATCACCGAGGTGCGGCGCGGGATCAGCGGAATCTCGATGGGCGGATCGAGATTCGAAATGTGGTTCGACATGAATATGTAGGCGCGCGCTGGATCGAATTTTTCCTGGCCCAGAACCTGCACCTTGACGCCTGCGATGCGCACTCCGTGCCAAGCTACCCACATGCAGGTGCGGTAAAGAACGCTGACGCTCTTTGTGAGATAGGCCCAGGGGATTCCGGTAACGGCGGCGAAGGGCAGCGCCAGCGCCCAGAACGGCAAGCATGAGAACGGTGCGGAGCGGGGACGCGGATCTATCGAGCCTCTCCACGCGATCGCCGCCTTCGACCTTCATCGCCGACTCGGTGTGCTCCATGATGACGCTCGTTTTTCCTCCCTCGTATTCTGCGTGCTCGGCGGTACATAATTCTTAACCACAGGGTGCACAGAGGCGCACGGAGGAAATCCTCAGGCTTTGGCTCCTAAAGCGCGCAAGCGTTCCGGTAGCTTCTCATAAATGCCGCCGAATCCGCCATTGGAAAGGATGGCAACCACATCGCCGGCGCGCAGTTCGGGAGCGATGGCGCTGACGATCGCATCGGCGTCGGGCAGAATGCGGGCTGGCTTGCCGCGCTGCTTGGATTCGCGCTAACTACTTGATTCAGGTCGAGGCGCTCGGCTTCCGGAATTGCCTCGGACTTGAAGATTGCCGCCACGACGACCTCATCGGCTTGCGCCAGGCTTCGCGCCAGCGCGTCCTGCAGCACGTTGCGGCGCATCGTGTTGGAACGCGGCTCGAGCACGACCCACAGCCGGCGCTGTGCGTAACGCGCGCGCAGAGCGCGAATGGTCTGCTCGATCGCCGTGGGATGATGCGCAAAGTCATCGATGATGGTGATTCCGTTGACTTCGGCTTTCACTTCGAGCCGCCGCTTGACGCTGCGGAAGGTGGCGAGCGCCTCGGCGATAGCATCTTTTGGAAGGCCATAATTGGCCGCCAGCGCGGCTGCCGCGGTGGCGTTCCAGACGTTGTATTCGCCGCCCAGCTGGAAATTCGAAATCGGCCCAGGGTTTGCCGTCGCGAAGAACGGACCAGGTTGTGCGATCCGGCTCGAGCTTGAGGTTTGTGATTCTCCAGGCCGCGCGCTCGGAAGTGCCGTAGAGTTCGACCGGACAAAATGCTTTCGCGAGGCAGCGATCAAGACTCGCGCTACCGCCGAGGCCGCCATCGAAGCCGATGATTCGTGCCGCGTCGCGGAACCAGGTTCACCAGGCGCTTGAAAGCCGTCTCCACCGCATCGAGATCTTTGTAAATATCGGCGTGATCGAACTCGACCGAAGTGAGAATTAACGAGTCGGGAAAATAGTGCATGAACTTCGGACCCTTGTCGAAGAACGCGGTGTCATATTCGTCGCCTTCGAGAATGAAATGCTTGCCCTGAGCCCAGGCCGAAGCTGCTGCCGAAGTTTTCTGCGATGCCGCCGATCAGGAACGAGGGCCTGAGTCCGGCGCTTTCGAAGATCCACGCCAGCATCGAAGTCGTCGTCGTCTTGCCGTGCGTTCCCGCGACGACCAGCACTTCCTTTCCGACCAGAAATTCGTCATGCAGAATCTGCGGCAGCGAGCAGAATGGAATGCGCTCGTCGAGCACCCGCTCCAGTTCGACGTTGCCGCGCGAAAGCGCATTGCCGACCACGACCAGATCGGGCCGCGGATCGAGATTCTTCTCGGCGAAGGGCTGCGCTACTGGAATTCCGAGCGACTCGAGAAACGTCGACATCGGCGGATAAGCGGCCGCGTCCGATCCGGTCACGCGATGGCCGCGTTCGCGCAACATGCCGGCGAGAGACGCCATCGCGGTGCCGCAAATGCCGATCAGATGAATGTGTTTAGAGGTGGTGTTCATCGCGCGTCAACCGCGCTTTCGAGAATCTTCGAGTTTTACTTCGCTGCCAACTTCGAGACGCGCGCGCACTCCGAAGGGCAGAGTGATATTCGCGCGGGACACGTGGCCTGAGCGCATTCCAAATGCTACCGGAATTCCGAGATCGCCGACGATTCGCAACACAACTTCCTCGAACGTGTAGTCCTGCTGCAGCGCTCTGGCGGCAATCCAGCATTTCGCCGAAGACAATTCCGCGCACGCCTGTCAACTTTCCCGCCAGTTTCAACTGCATCAGCATGCGGTCGATCTTGTAAGGCTTTTCCGCCACGTCTTCGATGAAGAGGATCGTGCCTTCTGTGCGGATGTTCGTGACGCGTACCGAGCGCCGCGACCAGCAAGCGACAGACATCCGCCATAGAGAATTCCCTCGGCCTCGCCTGCAACCAGCGGCTTCGCGCCGGAGTCATCGCCGATCTGCCACGAAGCCTCTCCACTCAATGCACTCTGCCACGAAGCGAGATCGACTCCATCGGCCATCGCAAAATCCTTGGTTGCCATGGGGCCGTGAAAGGTCACAAAATTACCTTCGTCGGCAAACCAGGTGAGCAGAGTTGTCAGGTCGCTGTAGCCGACGAAGATTTTGGGATGGGCTGCGATCTTGGCCAGATCGATCGATTGCAGAAGATAGTTCGCGCCGTAGCCTCCGCGCGCGCAGACGATCGCACGGACATCGTCGCGCACAAACATCTCTTCGAGTTCCCGCACGCGGCGTTCGGCAGAGCCTGCGAAATACAGATCGCGATCGAGGATCGAGTCGAAATAAAAGGGCTCATAGCCCAGGCTGCGAAGGCCGTCGCAGCCTGCCTCCAGGAGTTCGCGCTTGATGTTGGACGCGGGCGCAACGATGCCGACCTTGTCGCCGCGCCGGAGGGCCGGCGGCTTGACTCGTAATTTTCCGAGAGGTCGTCATCGATGTCTTCTTTACGAGATCTGATCTCTACAACTACAAGAAATACTCTCCCCGGCAAATGAGCGTCGCCGGACCGCGCAGGTACACCTGATTCAGATTACCTTTGTTCTCCCAGCGCACGGTTTGCGAACCGCCGGGCGCAACCACGCTTCACCGGAGAGGTCACGCGCCCGCTCGCGATCGCCGCGACCGCTGACGCGCATGATCCTGTGCCCGACGACAGCGTCTCGCCTGCTCCGCGCTCAAAAATGCGAATTTCGATTTCGTTCGATCCGGCGCGACGATTACGTACTCAACATTGGTGCCCTGCGGAAACTGCGGTTGCGTCTGGATCAGGGCTGCCTGCTTCTGCCAACCCTCCTGAAAATTCTCCACGAAAATCACAAAATGCGGATTACCCATCGAGACGTTCGTACCCACGGCTCGCACCCACATTGTTTCGATCGCCAGTTGTCCGCCGACGGTCGCCTGCCCCATGTCGCTTTCAAACTCGAACGTCGCATCCTTGCCTTTCAATCAGCCGGCAGGTCTTTACTCCGGCCGCCGTGCGAATCGCAATTTCCGTCTTGCCGGTGCGCGAGCAAATCTCCGCCGCTACGCAGCGCGTGCCGTTGCCCGAAATTTCCGCCTCCGAGCCATCCGCATTGATCAGGCGCAGCCGCACGTCGGTCTCCGCGTCCGGGAATATCCATTCCACGCCGTCTGCGCCGACTCCGTTATGGCGATCGCACAAACGGCGGCTGATCTCGCTCAGATCGCCGAAATCTTCTCCGCCCTCCACGATCAGAAAATCATTGCCGCAGGCCGAAGCCTTCGTGAACGCGACACGCTTGTTCTCGAAGCCATTCCGGCGTGTTTCGTCTTCCATCATCTATCTTTCGTCTTTCATCTGTCTTTCATCTGTCTTTCATCGTTCCGGCGGATTCTATCACCGGCATTGCGGCGCTTTTGCCGGCGCTTCCAACGAAGGGTTAACGCGATTGATTCATCGCCCGGCGCGTCTCATAAATTCTCGCCACTGGCTGCCCGGTTGAGTGAATCACAGTCCACAAAGTGAGATTCGCGCGGTTTACGCCGCGGTCCACGGGATCGCCCTCGAAAGCGATTACGTAGTCCACATACTTCCCGGGATCGGCCAGGGCGCGCTCCCAGATGCCGTCGGGATCGGTGGGCCGTTTCCACGGCCGATGATTCTCGCCGTTCACCACGCGGCGCAGAGGAATCCCGAGGCGCTCCATAATTCCGACGTGCTCGCCGAGGTCCATCATGAACTGCGTGTCCGGCGGCAGTGGTTTGATGAGGCGCTCGATTGACGTAGTCGAGGCCGCGCCGCATATTCCAGCTCCTCTCAGCCTCAACCAGGCAAAGCGGCTGAGCTTTCAGGACAAATGCGTAGCTGACGACAACCAGCGCAACTACCGCGGCAGGCACGCCCCACCCAGCCGATGCCTGCGCTCCGCGCGACCAGACAGCGACGCCCGCCACCAGTAGTCCGGCCGACACGGCAAACATGGGCAGCAACTCGAGCCCGAAGCGTTGATTGAAAACTGCATGGGGCCACCACATAGGCACGTGGAGCGGGACCCATCCGTAGGAAATTGAATACGCGTAGAACGGCAGTGGCGCCCAAAGAAGCAGCAAGACGGCTGCGATGCGACTGCGCAAAACGCAGAACGCGGCGCACGCCGCCAAGATTGCGCCCGCCAGCCACCATCGGCCCCAATTCCCGACCGCCAAAGTAATTTGCGCTGACTTCAGAAAATACAGGCCGCCCAGCCAGAAATTGTGGAATGCCGGATTCGGCGCGGCTACTCGCAGCTCAATCGCTTTTGCGGAATACGGGCCGTTGGCGAAGTCCAGCGCGTTCCCGTAGACGGCGGCGTTATAGATCAACCACAACGCGGGCAAGACTGCGATTCCGATCAGAAACTTCAGCGTGCTCACGCGCAAAGTGCGATCTTCGCGTTGCCGCACCGCGAGTGCGATTAGGATCACCCCAATGACGCCCGCCAGAAACCAGCCGTCGTAGCGGGTCATCTCGGCGCAGGCCACACAATAGGCGCAGCGGCGGAGCGCTCGGGTCGCGGGTTCTGGCGCACCTTCACTTTGTTTTTCTCCGAGTGCTCGAAGAAATTCCGCGAAGTAAACCAGCGCCCAGATGAAAAACGCGAGGTACAGTGGCTCGGTCAGCGCGGTGGCCTGCATGTAAATCAGATTGGGATTCGCGCCATACGCAAATGCGGCGATCCACGCGCCCAGGTGGGCCATCGGGCGCGTGCGAGCATCGGATTCCAGCAGGCCGCCAACCAGTCGAACGATCCCGAGCACGCCCAGCACATAGGCGCACATCGACGGGATCGAGCCGCCCACGCCGCTTTGCCACAGTTGGTCGGAATAGATAAATGGCATCATCAACAAATGCGGCAACGGGAGCCACACCGTGCCGAGTTGCAGTGGGCCGGGAGTGAGCGAGTCGAAGACGCGCCGCGCGATGTTGATGTGCGCCGTCGCATCGCCGTGTATTAGAATCTCGCCGCGATGCGCGTAGTAATAGAGAGAACTCAACGACGCGAGTGACGCCAGGCCGCCAATGCGGATCACGCTCCGGTCCTGAGGACCGGCGGACACGGCGATTGCGGTGCGCTTGGGCATGATTGGAGGATAAATGATCGGCAAGACGACAATTTCTACCGGATGCGCTGACGAAGAATCGCGGGACGAAGGCGCACACTCCTCATCACTGAACGCCCGTCTCCCTGCCGCATTTACTCCAGGTGTGTCAGTTCGCGGAAAACCTGAAAGCGCGCGTCAATCTCGCCCCGCGAAAGGTTCTGGAGGCGCTCCGTTCCGAAGCGCTCCACCGCAAACGATCCCATCACGCCGCCGTAAAACAAAGCGCGCTTCAGCACTTCGCGATTTACTTCGCCTTGCGACGCGATGTATCCCATGAATCCGCCGGCGAAGGAATCGCCAGCGCCGGTGGGATCCTTTACCTCATCGATGGGCAAAGCCGGGGCGCGAAACGGATGCGAGCCGACGCCGAAAGCGCCTTCGCGGAAAAAAATCGTTGCGCCATACTCGCCATGCTTTACCACCAGCGCATTCGGCCCCATGGCCAGAACTTTCTGCGCCGCCCGCGGAAGATTTTTTTCTCCCGCCAGCATTTTGGTCTCGGTGTCGTTGATGAGCAGGACATTGACGAGCTTTAGCGTTTCCGCCAGTTCTTTCGGCGTGCCGGTGATCCAGAAATTCATGGTGTCGCCGCCGGTCAGGCGTACGCCGTTCATCTCCCGCCGAACGGCAGTCTGCAGCGTCGGATGGATGTTCGCGAGAAACAGAAACTGCGTATCCGAATATTCCTTCGGGATACGCGGCTGGAACTTTTCAAATACATTCAGCTCGGTAAAGTCGGTCTTCGCTTCGTTCAGATTGTCGAGATACTGTCCGCCCCAGCGAAAGGTTTTGCCTTTCGTGCGCTCGATGCCGCGGGTATCGACGCCGCGTTTCTTGAGCACTGCTTCGTGCTCGGGCGCGAAATCGTCGCCCACCACGGCGACCATGCGTACATCGGTGAAGTAACTCGCGGCCAGGGCAAAGTAAGTCGCCGCCCCGCCCAGAATGTCGGTGACGCGGCCGGAAGGCGTGGCGATTGTGTCAAAGGCTACAGAACCTACAACTAGAATGCTCATGAGTCTCCGGAATCGGTCGTTGGTCGTTGGTCGTCGGCCGCTAGTCGGCAGTCGGCAGTCGTCGGGGATGACCCAAAAGGCTCGGTGACGACCGCCGACTGCCGACCAACGACTGCCGACTAAACATACTTGCCTAATATCAGCTTCAACTTTTCCTTGGTCGCTGCTGGAATCTTCGCGGGGTCCGTCAGAATCGCATGCGCCAGCGCCGATCCGCACTTGCACGAGCGCGTCTTCGGCATCGCGGCCATCGTAGCCTTCACAACCTTTGCGGCATTCTCCGCGTTCTTCACGAGAACCGAGATGATCTGATCGACCGTCACCGCATCGTGATGCGGATGCCAGCAGTCGTAGTCCGTGACCATGGCGATCGTGACGTAGCAAATCTCTGCCTCGCGGGCGAGCTTCGCTTCCTGCAGGTTGGTCATGCCGATCACATCGGCGCCCCAACTGCGGTACACATTCGATTCGGCCTTGGTTGAAAATTGCGGGCCCTCCATGCACACGTAGGTGCCGCCCAGCTTTCCGCCGACGCCCTCGCTCTTGCATGCAGCCGCCACGATCTTCGTCAACTCTCCGCAGACCGGATCACCGAAACCAACGTGCGCGACGATTCCGTTGCCGAAAAATGTGTCGACGCGATGGCGCGTGCGATCGAAAAACTGATCGGGGATCACGAAATCGAGCGGCTTATGTTCTTCCTTCAGCGAACCGACGGCGGAAACCGAGACAATTCGCTCAACTCCAAGTTGCTTGAAGCCGTAAATATTGGCGCGAAAATTCAACTCGCTCGGCAGCAGCGTGTGGCCGCGCGCGTGGCGCGCCAGAAACGCAACCTTGCGGCCTTCGAGGGTACCTAGAATGTACGCGTCGGAAGGATCGCCAAACGGGGTCTGCTGGCGAACTTCGCTCGACGTCGCTGAAGCCCGGCATGTGGTACAAACCGCTGCCGCCGATAATACCTATCTCTGCTCGCTGCAATTGCGCTCCTGATTGGATTGGAAATGACTGCGGAACTGGTGATTATACAAGGAGGTCAGAGGTTAGAGGTCAGATTGCAGAGGTGAAAATCTTATGCTGCCGACATTCAAACAAAGAACTCGTCAAAGTAGATGGACAATGGGCTTTCACTTCTGCAATCTGACCTCTAACCTCTGACCTCGCCTACTTCTTCTCCGCCTCGTCTCCGAAAAAGTCCCCCTCCACCCGCTTTGTCGTCTCATCATCCAAACTCTCGCTCACCATCACCTCGTCGCCGCGGACTTCAATCACCACTGCGCCTTCTTCCGTCATCCAGGCGTGCAGGCCACGCAGGGTTCGCCAGGCCTCTGCCGGCGGCGCGTCTGTCGCCACCTTGCCATCGTCGCCCAGAGGCTGGCGTTTTTGATAGCGCGTGGCCAGCGACTTCGCATAGTCGCCGGCAAACTCCGCGGCTTTTTGCGGCGTGGCCCAACGCGACACATACAACACTCCGAGTGGCCCCGACTTCGTCCCCTTCGGACGGCAGGCAAAATAATATCCGCCGCGCCACGCCGGATAGATCGAGTCAGCCTCCTGGCGTCCCGCATATTGCTCGACCAGCACATTCACGTCGAACTCGCCGATGGCGCCGATGTCGAAGGTGTCATACTTGTCGAAATCTTTCTTGAAATCGAGGCGCTTTAGCGGTTCGATTTTTTCGTGCTCGAGGTATGTGTCGGGCTCCATGATCTCGCGCGTGGTGGTGGGCGGATTGTTGAAGGCTCCTTCAAACGCTAACTTTTTGCCGCCCGCTTTCTCAAGGGCCAGCGTGAACTCCATACCGTAGCGATAAGGAAACGTCAGTTCCTCCTTTAGAAAAATCGGGGCACTCTTGAACGCCGGAGAATCGGGACTGTCCAGCATTCCCTGTTCCAGCGCCTGGCCGATCTGCGGCATCTGGAGCAGCGTCTTGCCCGTGGGCGCGAGCGAATAATCCATCATCACGACCATCGCCTGGCCTTCGACCACGGCCTCGCGCGCCGATGACTCCTCGTCCGTGTCGATGTCGGCGGGCGTCGGATTGTTTTTCTTGTCGCCCTCGGTCTGCGCCTCCTCCATCCACTTCTCCATGCCGAAGGACTGATCCTGGAGCGCATGCGTCAATTCGTGCGCCAGCACTGGCTTTTGCTGCTCGGGATCGATCCAGTTCAAAATATTGACCGTCTTTTTTTTCGGATCGTAGTAGCCCGCCACCTGCTCCTTGAGCATCGACACGAGGAACGGGCCCAACTGAAAATCGCGCGGAATCAAGCCGAACTTCTTCAGCACTTCTGAAGACCGCTCCAGGCGCTTCGCATCCTTGTCGTCCTTCATCCCTTTTTCCAGATACGATTCCACTTCGTGCCGGTCCGCCAGCTTGCGCTTGACCTCGTGCTTGATGGGGAGCCCGGTGTCTTCGCTGGCGAACTTCATGAGCTCGTCGACCGAGCGGAAGAGTTCTTTCGCCTCCTGCGGGGAGATGATTTTCTCGGGAGCCGGCGTAGTAGGGGCTTGCGTGGCTGGCGTTTGAGTGGTTGGAGTTTGTGTAGGCCGGGCGCCCTCGCCCGCGGACTGCGACTGCGAAGATTGCGGTGAAGAACCTCGTTGATCCGCTGAGGACTGCTTTGCGCCGGTTTGGGACCACGCGGACGCGAGCGTAAGAAATACGAAGAGAAAAATCCTAGAAAAACCGCACAACCTCATCAATGTCATCCTGAGCGGAGCAGGGTAAGCGAAGCGCGCCCCGCGAAGTCGAAGGACCCTGTGCGCGCTGCTATTGGCAAGTGCGCAGCCGGTAATTCTCACCGCGTGCTTTGAGGATATCAGCAGAGACGCCCGGCGAGCCGTCACTTAATGAGCAATCTTGCTGGAGACCCACTCCCCCACTTCGTGTGTTCCAAAGGTGCCGCCGATGTCCGGCGTCATCTTCTTTTCACGCACGGCGGAGAGCACCGCCGCTTCAATCTTCTGCGCTTCGGCGTTCATACCCAGATGCGCGAGCATCATGGCCGCCGTCAAAATTGCGCCGAATGGGTTGGCCACGTTCTTCCCTGCCAGCGGCGGAGCCGATCCGTGCACAGGTTCGAACATTGAAGTTCTCCCTGGGTGCAGGTTCCCGCTCGCCGCCATTCCCAGGCCGCCCTGGAGGGCGGCGGCAAGGTCGGTGAGGATGTCGCCGAACATGTTGTTGGTTACGATGACGTCGAAGCCGCTGGGATCGCGGACCATCTGCATGGCGAGCGCATCCACGTACATGTGCTGCTTCTCGATCTGGGGAAATTCCGCGCCGAGTTCTTTGAAGACGCGCTGCCACAGCCCGCCGGCATGCGTCATGGCATTCGATTTGTCGCACATCAGGACGCGACGGCGCGGCGAGCCATCCAGCTTTGCGTTTGCCGCGCAATACTCGAACGCGTATCGAATGATCCGCTCCACGCCTTTGCGCGTATTTACATCTTCTTGAATTGCGATCTCGTCGGCAGTTCCCTGCTTGAAAACTCCACCCAGGTCTCCGTAAACGCCTTCGGTGTTCTCGCGGATCACCACGAAATCAACGTCTTTCGGTTCGATCCCCTTCAACGGGCAGAGCGCCGCATCGAGCAGACGCACAGGCCGCACGTTGGCGTACAGATCCATCTTGCTGCGCATGCCCAGGAGAATTTCTTTCGCGTGAATGTTCGAAGGGACTCGCGGATCGCCGAACGCGCCTACTAGAATCGCGTCGAAATCGCGCCCCAGCATGGCAAATCCGCCGGGCGGAACCGTCGTTTTATCGGTCAGATAACGGTCCGCGCCCCAGTCGATGGGCGTGAAGTCGACGGCGGCGCCGGTGGCTTGCACCGCCTTGACGGCTTCGGGGACGACGTCTTTTCCAATGCCGTCGCCGGGAATTATCGCAATTCGTTTTTTATGGCTCACGCGACACGAAGATACCAGATTCGAATCCAGATAAACATCTTGCGGTCCATGACGCGCCCGCGAGAAGGCTGTATCGTAAGATTTCCTGTGCTCATTTTTTGGATTCTCTTCAACGTTTTCATTCTCGCGATGCTGGCGATCGACCTGGGCTTGGTGGGGCGGCGCGGGCGCGAACTCAGTTTTCGCGAAGCGTTAGCGTGGTCGACGCTGTGGATTGGACTGGCTTTTGCGTTTGCGGTCGTCGTGTTTTTCTGGCACGGGCGCGCGCCCGCCTTGCAGTTCGTGACGGGCTACATCATCGAAGTCTCGCTGAGCGCCGACAACCTGTTTCTTTTTCTGCTGATCTTCCGCTACTTCAACGTGCCGGGCGAGCACCAGCACAAGGTTCTGTTCTGGGGAGTGATCGGCGCGCTCGTCGTCCGCGGCCTGTTTATTGCGGCGGGGGTCGAACTGATTCAGCGCTTTGACTGGATCACGTATGTGTTTGGCGCGTTCCTGGTTTATTCGGGATTGAAATTGCTGCGGCAGGGTAAAGAAGAAATTCAGCCGGAGAAGAATCCTGTCCTGCGCCTGTTCCGTCGTTTTTTCTCGGTGACGAAAGAGTACGAGGGCGGGCATTTCTTCGTGCGCCGGGCGGGCTGGTATGCGACTCCGCTGTTTGTGGTGCTGCTGGTGGTGGAGACGACCGATATTATTCTCGCGGTCGATTCGATTCCGGCGGTGCTGGCGGTCACCCTGAACGTATTCATCGTCTATACCTCGAATGCGTTTGCGATTCTGGGGCTGCGCTCGATGTACTTTGCCCTGGCGGGCATGATGGAGAAGTTTCATTACCTGCATTATGGATTGTCACTGGTGCTGATTTTTGTGGGCCTGAAGATGATCGGCGAACACTACGTGGATGTGCCGACGGAATGGACGCTGGGAATCGTGCTGGGAGTGCTGGGCGCGTCGATCGCGGCGTCGGTGACGCTTCCCAAAAAGACAGCATAGAAGATCCGCGCGAGACTCGCGCGCGGCGCGAACGCCATACGCTATGATGAGCTTTCATGATCCGCATTCCAGTTACGACGCCGTCGCGCTCCTATGAAGTGCTGATCGGTAGCGGGTCGCTGGCGCGGGCCGGTGAATCTCTTGGAAGTTTGCTGGCGGACCGGAAAGCTTTCATCGTTACTGTTCCTCCCGTCAAGAAGCGCTGGGCGACGGTTCTTGTGAAATCATTGACGGAGGCAGGGCTTGAAACCACGCTGCTCGAAATGGCGGACGGGGAGCGTGCGAAGCGGCTCTCGACTTTAGAAAAGTTGGCAGAGCAACTCGTGAAATCGGGCGCGGATCGCGGCGCAACGCTGATTGCTCTGGGCGGAGGCGTGGTCGGCGACGTCACCGGATTTCTGGCGTCGATTTACATGCGCGGCGTCGAGGTAATCCAGATTCCTACCACCGTGCTGGCGCAGGTTGATGCGGCGATTGGCGGAAAAACGGGAGTAAACCTGCGCGCGGGAAAGAACCTTCTGGGAACTTTTCATCAACCGTGCGCCGTGCTCGTCGATCCCGCGGTGCTGACGAGTCTGTCGGCGCGGCAATATCGGGCGGGGCTTTATGAATCGTTGAAGTGCGGAATCATCGGAGATGCCGGCTTGTTCCGGATCTTTGAAGAGAAGCACAAAGAAATTCTGGCGCGCGACCCGGCGGTGGTTGAGAAGGTGATTGCCGATTCGGTGCGGCTGAAAGCTTCGGTCGTCAGCGCGGACGAGCGTGAAGGTGGACTGCGCCAAGTGCTGAACTTGGGACACACGATCGGACACGCGACTGAAGCGGAGACCGGCTACAAAGTTTTACTGCACGGAGAGGCCGTCGGCTGGGGCTTGGTGGCCGCAACTTACATTGCACTTTCTACGGGCAGGTTGGACAGCGTAACGGCCGGGCGGATCATGAACGCGGTGCTCGGGCTCGGCGAGTTGCCTCGCGTGAACATCAAGACGGCAAACATTCTCAAGCGTTTGAAGTTCGACAAGAAGACTCGGCAAGGCGTCGTGCATTTTATTCTTCCGCGCGAGATTGGCAAGGTGGAGATCACGAGCGACGTGCCTGAGACCGCGGTGCGCTCGGCGGTCGAGGAGATGCGAAAGCTGGCGCGGAATTGAGCGGTCGAACGCTTCCAGGTGTGAAGTCATTCAAAGCATGAACGCAATCGAAAATGAAAAAGTAGTTGGCGCCGTGCCCGCGGGCGCAGCCGATTGCGACGCGGCGGCGAAAGCTGTGCGCGAGATGTTTACCTCTATTGCGCCGCGCTACGACCTGTTGAATCACGTTCTTTCTTTTAACGTTGACCGGATGTGGTGGTGGCGCACTGCGCGGCGCTTTGATGCGATTCTGACGCGGCCCGGGACGCGTGTGCTGGATCTGTGTTGCGGGACGGGCGACATGGCATTCGCGCTGCGGGGCAGGGCGGGGGCCGCGCAGATTATCGGGGCGGATTTTTCTCATGCCATGCTGCAACGGGCGGCGGCGAAGAGCAGCAGTTCTGACGGCGCGGGCAAGACGGGGCAGGCCCCGTCTCTACGATGGATTGAGGCGGATGCGCTGCGGTTGCCGTTTGGCGACGCGCATTTCGATTTGGTGACTTCGGCTTTCGGGTTTCGTAATCTTGCCGACTACGATGCGGGGCTGCGTGAGATTTTGCGTATGCTCGCTCCCGGCGGCGAGTGCGGCATTCTCGATTTCGGGGAGCCGCGCGGATTGATTGGCAGCCTGTATCGCGTCTATTTCAAGCATGTGCTGCCGAAAGTCGGCGCGCTGATTTCCGGCGTGCGCGGGCCATACGCATATCTGCCCGCGTCGGTTGAACGATTCCCCGCTCCAGGGGAAATGCTGGCCCGGATGAACCAGGTGGGATTTGCCGAAGTTTCGTGGACGCCATATACGTTTGGTGTGGCGGGGCTGTATTGGGGAAGAAAGGCCCTCTGAGGCGCAGTAAACCGTTCATTGAGCCCTTATACCTGGGCGGGAACCTTCTGAAATGAGTCGATGAAAGCTTCCATGCTGGTCTTCTCGATTACTTTTTCGTAGTCGCCGCCCAGGAAATTTTTCAGGCGGTCGGTGTTCATCGTGTAATTGCCCGTCATGTAGGGAACGGCGTCTGGCGGGATGCCCGAGATTTTCCGGTTCCAGAGGAACTGCAGCACCTGGCGCATCGTCCACTTGCCAGGAACACGTAGGAGCTTGGCATGCGCGTGCTGAATGCATTGGGCGAAGCTCATCGCCTCGCCGCGGCCGGCTACGTTGAGGATCGTCAGCCGCTGCGCTTCGGGTTCACGTTTCAGTATCCAGGCGATCAGGCGCGCCATGTCGTCGACGTGGATGAACTGGAGTTGATTGTCGAGAAATTTTTGGCCGTAGGGCAACATGCAAGGCAGGCGCTTACCGGCCTCGCGCATGCGTGCGGCGCGGGCTCCCTTGCCATTGGGCGTGCCGCGGAAGGCTCCCATCAAGTAATTCTCGACGGTGGCTCCGGCAAAAATGTGCGGGCGCAAGAGGAAGACTCCGCACCCGCGGAGCGATGGGGAACGGTGCTGCACCACCAGGTCGCTTTCCCTTTTGTGAATTGCATAAGGCAGCGTGTGCGCCAGTAGGGGCGCATCTTCCGCAACGGGTTGCGGCAAATCCGATCCATAGATTGCGACGCTGCTTGGGACTATTAATTGACGCACCATGGCATTCGGGCTGGGGGCAACGCGATTGGCTTCGCTGATAGCTTCCATCACCCGCGCCGTGCCCGCGACGTTGATCTGCCACATGCGGTCAACATCGAGCACGCCGGTGCGCTGCGGATCGATTACAAAAGCGAGGTGAACGACCGAGACCGGTTGCAGCTCCCTTATCAGTAAATTGAGCTGGCGGGTGGACTCCTCGCGCCCCAGGTCGAGCGGGATGAAGCGCTCGACGGGATCAGAATCAGCGGGGGGCGTGAGGTCCACGCCCACCACCGAGTATCTCGACAGCTGTTGTAGAAGCCGGCGGCCAAGATTGCCTGACACCCCGGTTACTAGGATGGTTGGCTTTGCCGTTGCCATCTAATCGCGATCGTCATCGTCCGGCTTGGGGTTCGCAGGCCTCTGTCCATGCGGCCGCATGGGCATTCCCATGCCACGCATCGGGCCGAAATATGCGTCGTTAAGATCGGCGTTGTTCTGGAATTTCTGCATCGCTTCGCGATAGCGCTGGGCGGAAATCGTGTTGCGGATTTCCATCTTGGCGGCGTCGAGCGGCATCTCTTCCTTGCTGACCATTTTGTAGATGTAGTTCCCGCTTGGGTCGGAAATCACTTCCGACACTTCGCCGACCTTGAGCTCCATCACCGACTGGTGGGCGGGGGGAAGGCTGGTGCGGCGGACTTTGTCCATTTGGGGCGGTGGAGGCGTACCGGGCAGGCCGCCAGCTGCGAAGGCGGCCTTCGCCAGCTTCTCTGGTTCTTCACCCGCCATCAGGCGCGCGCGCAGGCGGGCGGCTTCCTTCTTCATGGCTTCTTCGCCGAGTTTCTGCTGCTCTTCGGGAGTGAGCTTCTTGGTCGCGGACTTGGAGGAAGCCTCTGCGGCGCCGCTTCCTTTCCTCACCGGCGGGACCGGCGTTTCAGCTCTCTTGGTGTGCGGAACGAAGATTCTGATGAACGTCGACTGCTCGAAGCTAGCCTTATTCTTCTCGTAATAATCCTGGATATCCTGATCGCTTACGTTGCTTGACTCGGTCTGAATAGCTTTGCCGAGTTCCTGCGAAAGAATCTGCATGCGCGCGAAGTGGGTGGCTTCTTCGAAATGAGGCGTTTTATCAAGATCGCGTTTTTCGGCCGCCGTGGACATGGCCAACATACGCGCGTAAGCCGTGGCCAACTGGCGCCGCATGGCGGGCGACATATTTGGCTGAAGAGCGTCGGCGAGCTTTTCGAATTGCGCCCTGGTGATGACAGTCTTGCACGCGTCGCCGGTCAGCGACGAATCCATGCAGAAGCCCTTGATGGTGATGACGGGGTCGTCAGGGTTAACGGTGGGGGGAGCCGGTTGGGCGGCAGGCGCCTTTTCGGCGTTGGGAGCGGCTTGCGCGCCGGTGGGAGCGGCTGGGGCTGGCTGAGTGGTCTGGGCATTGACAAAGACCACCAGTAAAAAGCACACGACTAGCGGACGAAACATGGGAAAGCATCCTCCAGGAAGAAATGCGGAAACATGTAATCCTAGCATGGCGAGTGAGGAGAATGGGTAACACGGTATGATGCTGTGCGCGCTTATCGGGCCCGGCCTATATGGGCCCACGGGTTGGCGACACCCTGATCCAAAGAGATAATGGCAGAGATGCAGGAAAGTCAGCTGACGTTCGGCTCCGACTCGATGCGGCGGGAAAAACGCGCCGTGGCGAGAAACTCGGTATTGGCGGCCTTCGTCATTACTGCGCTGAAGGTTGTGGTGGGTCTGGCCACGCAGTCGCTGGGAATTCTGTCGGAAGCGGCGCACTCGGGGCTGGATTTAATTGCCGCGATGGTGACTTTCTTCTCCGTCGGAGTGTCGGATAGGCCGGCGGACGCCGACCATCAATATGGCCATGGAAAAGTGGAGAGCTTTTCGGCATTCATCGAAACGGGCCTGCTTTTGCTGACCTGCGTGTGGATCGTGTACGAAGCGGTCAAGCGGCTCTTCTTCCATAGCGTGGAAATTGAACCGACCTGGGGCGCATTTGGAGTGATGTTTTTGTCGATCGCGATCGACGCGTGGAGATCGCGGGCGCTCGGAAGGATGGCGGAAAAATATGACAGTCAAGCGCTGGAAGCGGATGCGCTGCATTTTTCGACCGATATCTGGTCGAGCGGCGTAGTCATTTTAGGGTTGGCGCTAGTGTGGGTGGGGCGCACCTGCCACGTGGCGTGGTTGCGGCTGGCCGATCCGATTGCGGCGCTATTTGTTGCGTGCGTGGTCGTCACGGTGAGTTGGCGACTGGCGCGAAGAACGATGGACGCGCTGCTGGATGCCGCGCCGGCGGGCGTGCGCAACCAGATTCTGGATCGGATTGGAAGAGTCGAGGGAGTTCTTGAAGTTGACCGAGTGCGCATCCGCAAGGCCGGGAATCGATATTTTGCGGATGTGTCGCTCGGCTTGTCGCGCAATTTTACTTTTCAGCGATCGGAACAGGTTTCAGACACGGTGACGGCGCGGGTGCGGGAAATTCTGCCGGATGCGGATGTGATGGTGCATCCAGTACCACGAGCCCGGCACAGCGAAAACATTTTTGACCGGATTCGCGCGGTGGCCACTCGCCATAATTTCAACGTGCACGACATCAGCGTGCAGGATCTGGCGGGTGAATTGCATGTGGAGCAGCATCTGGAACTTGACGAGCAACTCAGCATGAAGCAGGCCCACGATGAGGTCACGACTCTGGAAACGGAGATGCGCAAAGAAGTGCCGGAGATCGCGACCATCCTGACGCATATCGAGAGCGAGCCGGCGACGATTGAAAGCGGCGAACAGATTGTGCTCGACCCCGGGCTCGAAAAGCGGTTGAAAGATGTGGCGAAGGACTTTCCGGACGTGATGGACATGCACGAGTTTCAGTTCAAGAAGATTCGCGACCGGCTCTATGTGTCCTGCCACTGCACGCTGCCCGACGATATGCCGCTTTCGCGTGTACACGATGTGCAGACGGCGCTCGAGATCCGCTTTAAGCAGGATGCGCCGGAGCTGTTCCGCGTGCTGATTCATCCCGAGCCGGTGACGGATAACCGCAGATAGCGGCCAGCGGCGCGGGAGAAGCGGCGCCTCTTCCAAGCTCATCTATTACCAAACGAGCATAACTGAACGGGCATAAGCGAACGAGCATAAGCGAACGAGCATCGCGGAGAGGAATTCATGATTGAAGCTTCTGTGAATTGGACGGATAACGAGCGGTATGTGGGTGCGGCAACCTCGCGCCACGCGATTGTGCTGGACACAGCCGCGGAGAAAACGGCAAACTCGCCCATGGAACTGGTGCTGATCGCGCTCTGCGGCTGCACTGCCTCCGACGTCGTCGGCATCCTGCGCAAGAAGCGCGAGCCGTTTCGAAGGCTCGAAGTGCACGCCCAAGGTGAGCGGGCCGACGGGTATCCTGCCGTCTATACATCGATTCATCTGACTTACAAAGTCTCTGGCGAGGTGAGCAAGAAGGCGATGGAAGACGCGGTGCGGCTCTCGAAGGAAAAATACTGCTCGGTTTCGGCGATGCTCGAAAAGACGGCCAAGATTACTTATACGATCGAGTACGTGGCGTGAAGGCCGGGCCAGATTCGCAGGCGCGCCCTCATGCCCACGCGCTACGCGGATATTTCTTTATCGCGAGCGCGGCTCTGTCCTGGGGAGTGTCAGCGACGCTCGGGCGCGCGGCGTTTACCGGGCGTCTGCTTCCGGGCGGAGGGTCGCTCGCGGCGATTGATCCTCTGATCCTTTCGCAAAGCCGCGCGACGCTGTCGCTGGCGGTACTGTTGCCGATTTTGCTGGCGCGGCGCGGACGGGCGGCGCTGAAGGTACCGCGACACGATTTGGTGAAGCTTGTTGTGCTCGGGGTGCTGGGCGTGGCGGCGTCAAATTATCTTTACTATGTCGCGATACAGCGCACCAACGTCGCCACCGCGATCATTCTGCAATATACGGCGCCGGTGTGGGTGCTGCTCTATACGGCGGTGCGCGGAGCACAGCGTCCGTCGTGGCGAAGAATCGCGGCCGTGGCTCTGGCGGTAGTGGGCTGCGCGCTGGCAGTGGGCCTCGTGGGCTCGGGCGGCTTTCGCATGGACCCGATTGGAGTAACGGCTGCCTTGCTGGCGGCGTTCTCGTTCGCCTTCTATAACGTCGGCGGACACAGCGTGCTCGCGCAATACGACCGCTGGAAGGTGCTGCTGTGGGTGCTGGTCGGGACGGCTGGATTCTGGATGGTAGTCAATCCTCCCTGGAAGATAGTGGCGGCTCACTATGGGCGCGCGCAGTGGGCGTTCATGGCGGTGTTTTCGTTGGTCTCTGTGCTTGTGCCGTTTTCGTGTTACTTCGCCGGGCTGCAGCATCTGGAGCCGACGCGCGCCATTGTTGCCAGTTGCCTGGAGCCGGTGTTCAGCATCATGATTGCGGCGGTGGTGTTAGGCGAGCTATTGCGTTCAGTGCAAACCGTTGGGATTGTGTTAGTGCTGATTGCGATCGTGCTGATTCAGATGCCGGAGCGGGCGGCTGAGAGCGATGAGTTGCTGGTTGAGCCGATTGAGTAAGTCGTCGGTCGGCAGTCGTCGGTCGACAGTCGTGAGTCGTCGTTGGTAGCTAATCGTCATCCGTCAGGTCGCTGGCGACCAACGACAGACGACCGACGACCCTGCTCGCAAGAGACATCTCACTTCAACCTCTGTCCCTTGGTTTCCGGCAACTGCGTAGCCACTAAACTAGCCAGCAGAAACGCCCCGGCGCACAAGTAAAACGCCCAATTTAATCCCTTCAGGTCGCCGATCTTGCCAATTACGTAGGGAGACACCGAACTCATCGCCCGCGCACCCGTATAGGTAAATCCCAGGGCACGGGCGCGCAAGCTTGTGGGGTAGATCTCGCTGCCGATGGTTCCGCATCCCGAGAACCAGCCGGTGCCAAAAAATGCCACGGCGGCTCCCAGCACGAGCAGCACGGATTGCGAACGGGCCATCGCATAGAACGGAATCAGGAGCGCGGCGGCGAAGAGGTAAAACGCAAACGATTTGCGGCGGCCAAAATGGTCGGCCACCCATCCGAAGCTGAGGTAGCCCGGAAACATCCCGAAGAGGTTGAGGAAGATGAGCAACGAGGCGGTGCCCATCACGCTGAAGCCACGGCCACCGCGCGCGACCGGAAGAGACAGATACGCTGGCACCCACTGAAATAATCCCCACCAGCCGAACAGGCCGAAGAAATTGACGAAGAGGAGCGCGAAAGTGCTCTTGAGATAGGGAGCGCGGAAGATGGCAAAGAACGAATCCGAGCTCGATTCTGAAGCTCCCCGCGAACTCTGTAAACTCTGCACCCTCTGCGGTTCAAGATTTTGATTTCTGCCGTGTGCGATCCACATCTCCGATTCCGGCACGCGATTCCGAATCCAGATCGTGACCAATGCCGGCAAAATCCCGACAAAGAAAACGAAGCGCCAATTGGCATAATGCAGCACCACGCTCGCGACCAGCGCGGCGAGCGCGTATCCGATAGCCCACGAACTCTGGACGATAGCAAGCGCCTTGGCGCGAAGCTCGTCGGGCCAGGTCTCGGCGACCAGGGTTGCGCCGGTATTCCATTCGCCGCCCATGCCGAGGCCGAGGATGAAGCGAACAATCGCCAGCATGAGTACGGTGGTAGAGAGTCCAGAAAGAAAGGAGCACACCGAATAAGTCACGATGCTGAGCGTGAGCGCGCGCTTGCGTCCGATGCGGTCGGCGAGAAATCCGAACAGGATGCCGCCGATGCCCGAGGCCAGCAGCATCAGGGTAGAAAGCAGGCCGGCCGTTGATTTAGTCATGCCGAGATCGCGCATGACGTACGCCAGCACGAGCGCGTAGAGCATGGCGTCGAAGGAGTCGAGCATCCAGCCGAGCGAGGCCGCCAGCAGCGTGCGGCGCTGGCCGGGAGTGGCCTGCTTCAGGAGTTGGATGGGGCCTATGGCCATGCGGGGAGCGATTGTAGCAGGCGCGGAGAACAGCCGTGGGAAGACATGCAAGCCCTCTCAGAAATAACCCAGCGTTGCTTCAGGATTGCTTGCGCGTCATCCCGACAGACCCTAGTGCTTCATTAAATTGCCCAGCACTCCGCCCAAGGAATCGTGCCAGGCATGGACCATCATCCCGGGGCGAACACTTCCGCGCCAATACGCGAGAATCCCGAACATCGCCCCGAACAGGCCGATCAGAATGACAAAACGGAAGCCCTGATACGCATGCGCCGCTCCGAATGCCGCAGCGGACAGGAGAATGCCCGCAGGAACGCTCTTAGTCAGCGCCATGAATTGCCGTTGCAGGTAGCCTCGAAAGATCGTTTCCTCACAAATACCGGCGGTCACCGAGAGTGCTATCCATACGGTTACTTCGACGGCGCCATGCGGGAGCATGAGCTGCACATTATGACCTGGCCCGGTGATGCGCAGGAGTCGGCCAATTACCCAAAGCAGTCCGACCGCAACGATCCAGAACCCGAAGGCAATTCCAATATCGCGCAGCACCTGGCGACCGGATTGCCAATGATCTCCGAGAACGAGCAGGACGGACGCGCCACTGAGCCGTACCCCCGCCACTACGAGAACGAAGACGAACCATTCCACACAGATAGTGAGCAAATACGTTCGCACGCGGCTCGGATGAGCTGCCGCACCCAGTTGATCTGTAAAAATCTTCGCCAGGAATGCCCACACGCCTAAGACGACGAGCACGATGAGCGTGTGGAGTGGGCTCGCAACCCGAGGATAGCGGTCCGAGGTGCATTGAGGCAAAGCGGAGGGTTCCATGATCGCCTCTTCTGGTGGATGCGGAGTCCGGCCATTTTATCAGGCCTGCGAGGCGAAGACGGTGCCGCTGCAAAACTCCTCCACGCAGAGAATCCTGAGAGAGGTCATTAAGCGAGATAGGTTACCTACGAACGAATCCCCGATCTCCGCAAATACCTCTGTGCCTTCTGCACGTCGCGTCCAATCTGCGCTCGCAAGGCCTCGACCGACGGAAACTTAATCTCGTCGCGCAGACGATCCAGGAAATGCAGTTCAACTTCCGTCTCGGCGTTTAGCTCCAGCGGATGAAAATTCAGCAGATGAGTTTCAATCGCGAACGAATCGGCCCCGAAAGTCGGCCGGTTGCCGACGTTGGTCACCGAGTCAAAGCACTCGCCATTTTGAACTCCGCCCACCCGCATGCGCGTGATGTAGACGCCGTCCCTGGGAACGAGTTCCTCGTAGCGCGCGAGGTTGATGGTGGGCACGGTGTACTTCAGACCGTAGCCGCGTCCCCGGCCCGGAGTCGACACAATGCTGAAAGGACGGCCGAGCAGATGGCGGGCGCGGCTCACGCGTCCTTCAGAGAGCAGTTTGCGGATGTGGCTGCTCGAAACCCGCTCGCCGCGCAGGCGCATCTCGGGGTAGTCGTGAACCTCGAAATCCATGCTTTTGCCGAGCTCACGTAATGCTTCAACATTTCCTGCTGCCTGATGGCCAAAGCGGAAGTTATATCCCTCATGCACCTCGCGCGCATGGAGATGCTTCTTAAGAATATCGTGGGCGAACTGGTGCGGAGTCATGAGCGAAAGATCGCGCGAAAACGGCAGCAGCAGAACTGCGTCCAGCTCAGTCGCCGCCAGCAGGCGAAGTTTCTCCGAGGTCGGAGTCAGCAGCTTGAAGATATGGTCGGGACGAAGAATGCGCGCGGGATGCGGATCAAAAGTAACGACGACCGAAGCGGCGCCCGCGGCCTGGGCGCGGCGCACGATCTCGTCGATCACGGCCCGGTGTGCGCGGTGGATGCCGTCGAAGTTGCCGACGCTCACGATCGACGGACCGAAGTCCGCGGGAATGTCCGCGAGATGGTGGAAAACTTTCATAACGCTTTATTCACCGCCGGGACGCCGAGGTCACCGAGAAAATCCTAATCCTGGTCTTCCTGGCACTCTCGGCGTCTCGGCGGTAAACCTAAATTTCAAACTCCAACTTCATCCCGTCATACGAAAGCTCCACGCCCGCCGGCAACGCGGCATTCGTCTCCTCGTGCGGCAGGTCATGGCAAATGTGTGTAAAAAACGCGCGCTTCGGTTTTACTTCGGCTACGATCTCCAGCGACTGCTCGACGCTGGAATGCGTGGGATGTGGCTTATGCCGCAGCGCATCGAGAAAAAGAATGTCGAGGCCGCGCAGCTTCTCGATCGATTCGGCCGGCACGGAGCTGTGATCGGTGAGGTAGGCGGCGGATCCGAAGCGAAAGCCTAGAATGGGCGTTTCGCCGTGAATCACCGTCACCGGCTCAAAGTGCGCGCCAAATAGATCGAGCGCGCCATCCATCGGGATCAGCTCGACCTGCGGCAGGCCTCCAAATTTATAGTTCGCTTCGAAGATGTAGCGGAACATGTTGCGCAGGAACTGGCAATTCGCCGTTGTCGCATAGAGCGGCAACTTCCCGTGTTTGTGGTGATAGGTGAGCGGACGCAGGTCGTCGATGCCGAGAATATGGTCGGCGTGGGTGTGCGTGTAGAGCACGGCATCAAGTTGCGTGATCTTCTCGCGCAGCGCCTGCTCGCGAAAATCCGGAGTCGTGTCGATCAGCACGTGGTGCCCGTTATAGCTGAGCATGATGGATGGCCGGGTGCGGCGGTCATGCGGGTCGGCGGAATGGCAGACGGCGCAGTCGCAGCCGATCGTGGGAACACCCATCGAAGTGCCGCTGCCGAGGACCGTTAGAGTTGCCCGCATCGAGAGAATGAACTTCAGCCGTTCGTGCCTGTGACAGGACCGGGCGTTTGCGGAGCGCGCGCCAGCGCGTTAGTCACTTCGACGTAGGCCATGCGCAGTTCGTAGAGACAGTTCTGGAGGAATCCCTGCTCTTTGGGAGTCAGGTTGCCTTTGGTTTTTTCGGCGACCATGCCTAGCGTGTCGATGGTTTGGCGTGCGCCGATCAGGTCGACGCCGGGCTGCCCGCCCTGCTCGTGCATCAGGCCAAGCTGCATCATGGCCGTCATATACAGAGAGGCCATGAAGCGCTCGAAGGTTACTTCGAGTTCCTTGGAAGAGTGCCCGCTGAGTTCGACCCGGCGGTCGAGATCGCGCGAGGACTGCTGATAGGCGTCGTGTTGCGCCTTCTGCTCGGAGGCGGTTGGGGGCGGGGGAGCCTCGGGCTGAGGTTGAACGCCGGCCGATGCGTCGGCCGTGTGTGCGGGCGCGGCGATGTTTGCGGGCGCGGGGGCGTCCGCGCTCTGGGCGGCGGGACTTGGCGCGGGCGCAGCGGCTGCGGCCGTTGCCTGCTCGGTCTCTTGCTCGTCTGATTGCCCGTCTGAAGATGGGCGCAGCTCGCCGTCCGCGGTGAACAGACGCCGATCGCTTACCTTGAATTCGCTGTCTTTTTTCTTTTCAGCCATGTGTTTTTCCTGGTCTGAGCTTGTTTGCTCTGGAAGTCTTTAGTGTGCGAGTTGCCGGTCTGGAAACCGGAGGCCTCGAACTTAATCCTCGAACTCAGCTTTTGCCCTTAACCCTTGAGCATAACTCTTGAACCTAACTTAGATGATCGGCAAAGACGTTGGCTTCAACCCCGCCTCGCCTGCGCGTAAGTTTTTGCTCGCGGCCTCGCGACGCAGATAACCAAGCGCCACCGCGCGATTGCCTGTGGGCAGCGGCAAATCGGCGCTGCTCGTGATCTCGCCCACTTCTTTTTCGTCTGCCTGAATTTTCGTGCCAGGCTCGGGCCGAGGTCCCTCAATCGAGAATGCTGTGAACTCGCGGTGCACCGCGCCGCGCGAGCGAATGCGCTCGACAATTTCCTGGCCCAGATAGCAGCCCTTCGTGAAACTCAAGGCACGCATCTGGCCGGTTTCCTGCGGAAGATCGCGCTCCCGGATGTCCACTCCGTAGCGCGGTATGCCGCGGCTGATGCGGCGCATCTCGAGCGCGTCTGCGCCTGCAACTGTCGCGCCAACGCTCATTGCGCCGGCTGCTAGCAGCGCGTCCCGCGTTGATTTCAGCTGGTCCGGCGCCAGCCAGATTTCGTAGGACTCGCCAGCGGCTTCATCTCCACGCACCGCCGTGCACTGCGAGCATCCACAATCGCAATTGCACTTCGGCGTAGAAATCTCGAGCGACGCCAGGTCAGGCAGTTCAATTCCAGCAGCGCGCAATACAGCTTTCGCCTGCGGCCCAGAAATGCCGATTACTCCCAGGGTCGCTGTCACGTCGGCGACTTCGACGTCATCCATGATGATGAACTTGTCAAAATGGGCCAGGACTTTTTCACGCAATTGGGCGTCCGTGTCGACGAGCAGCGATTCGCCCATGTTATAGACATAAAAGTCGGCCTGGATGTGCCCCTGCGCGTTCAGTAGAAAACAATAAACGCCGTGATTTGGGGCCAGATCGCGGATGTTGTTGGTCACCATTCCGTTCAGCCAGCGCACGCGGTCGCTGCCGGTGAGGCGGATTTTGGCACGTGAGGCGAGGTCGTAAATTCCGCAGCCGGAGAGCAGCGCCTGGAATTGGGCGCGTACGGCCCCGTGATCGGCGTCACTCGAGGCGTCACCGGAGGTAACCCCGGGGGAACTGTCCTGTAATGTGGTATTCATCGTTTCCCAAGCTTACTGGCTTGATTATAGCGAAGGACCACGCGCCGCCGGAGAAAGCCCGCATGCGCTCTGAGTGCGCGGTCGATTCTTAAGGGCCATGGCGATAAGGCCGCTCGACGCCGGGCTCTGTTTGAACCGCTCCGCGCCCGCGCTCGATATAATTTGATGGTGACTTCTTCGAAGGTAAAACAAGTCGCGTCGGCCGACTTCCCCACCCGCTGGGGACATTTCCTGATTCATGGCTTCACGGCACGCGTCGTCCAACGACGAACAAGTAAAGACCGAAGAGGCCGTGGCGCTGGTGATGGGTGACGTGCAATCGGGCTCGCCCCTGGTGCGGATTCACTCGCAATGTTTGACGGGCGACGTCTTCGGCTCGCTGCGCTGCGATTGCCGCCAGCAGCTCGAAATGGCGCTCTCCATGATCGCGGCCGAGGGAGTAGGCGTGCTGATCTACGAACAGCAGGAAGGACGCGGCATCGGGCTGATGCCGAAGCTGCAGGCCTACAGCCTGCAAGATAGCGGTCTCGACACGGTGGAGGCCAACCAGCGCTCAGGCTTCAAAGCCGACCAGCGTGAATTTCGCATGCCGGCCGAGATTCTGAAGGCGCTCGGCATCCGACAGGTTCGTCTGCTGTCGAATAATCCCGACAAAGTGGCGTCGCTCGAAAACGCTGGCATTCGCGTCACCGAGCGCGTGCCCTGCGAAGTTCCTCCCACCGAGTACACGCAGGAATATTTGAAGACCAAGCAGGAGAAGCTCGGCCACCTGTTCACCCACCGCAACACCGAGCACTGATTCTGTCGCGGAATTTAGTCGTCGACTCCGCGAGGGTGCCCGACTTCATTCGCGTTCTTTGCGAATGAGTGGTTTATTCCGAGCAGCCCTCAACAGGGCGCGCCACGATTCTTGACTGGAAGTTGCTTCAACGCGGCCCGAGCGAGGGCAACGTACACGGTGCGCGTCACTGGATTCGTTCTTAGCAATGCCAAATGCTTCGCTACGGTTTCCGCGTCTCCTCGAATGAACGGTCCGCTAAAGGAATTTGCCGGACCCAGCCGCCCGTAATTCGCGATCGTCTGGAGGATAATGGGCAGGCTCATGCGTCGCGCATGTTCGCGCGAGAGTCCCGCCATCCGCGCCGCATCTTCGAGCGTCACCAGATAGGCTACCAGCAGCGGCGAAGTCATGGTCGCCCATGCGTGATAGGCCGCCTTGCGGCCCGCCGGGAGAACAAAACTTTCCGCTCCCAGATCGTCGCACAACCTCGCCGCGCGATCTTCGTCGCCGCCGCGTTCCCTTCGACGGCAAACGGGCACAGCCGGTCATTGAAGGTCGCGCGTCCGGAAACAAACGTCATCAGTGGATGCACCGAAGCAATCGCGAATCCCGCCGCGCGCAGCGGCGCAAGTTCGTCACTCAGCAGCGCGCCACTGGAATGAAATGCGACTCGCGATCCGGTCGCACGCGCCGCGTCGTCGAAACGCCCACCCGCGCGGCGAGCGCAACGGCCGCGACGCCGAATCTGCCGGTCTGGCACGCACAACCACAGCACCGACGCGTCGAGTGCGGCATCCTCGATGGTGACGGCCTTTGCTCCAACTTCCTCGCCAGGCACGGCCGCGTCGCATCGATTCCATCCCCGGCCGATTGCGCAGGATGATCTCCGTGATCGTATAACCGGCTTCGCGGAGTGCAGGAGAAAGGAATGACAGCCAGGCTACCGGAGCCAACGATGGCGACTGTGTGTTTCCGATTGGACTCTTCGTGATTCGCTGGCGTTCGCCTCACCCGCGCAGCATACCTTAATATTGCTGCTATGGCGAAATCAGCAAAATCAGTTCGATCAAAATCCTCACGTTCAAAATCTAACTCGGCAAAATCGCCCAAGGCGCGCGTCGTCTCATCCAGCGTCGCATACGATGGACCCGTTTTCCGCGTCACCACCGACATAGTGGACGAGCCAGGAGGACTTCGCACCCGCCGCGACGTCATCCGCCACTCCGGCTCAATCGTGGTTCTGGCGGTTGACGACTCCAGCGCCGAGCCCCGCATCCTGCTCGAGCACCAGTATCGCCATGCGGCCCAGTCCATGATGTGGGAACTGCCCGCAGGCCGCATCGAGGAAGGTGAATCGCCGCTCGCCGCCGGTCGTCGCGAGTTACGTCGAAGAAACCGGCTACAGCGCGCGCCGGTGGAAAAGGATTCTGCATTTCTACGTTAGTCCCGGCTTCCTCGATGAAACCATGACCATCTATCTCGCTCGCGACCTAACCGCCGGGGAAGGCGCAACCCGAGGCCGACGAAAGGATCGCCATTCGCTTCTTCCCCTTGTCAACCGCGAGGAAGATGGCGCTCGACGGCCGCATCCGCGACGCTAAGACCATGTGCGGAATTTTCTGGCTCTCGGAAAACCAGTAATCGTCCACTCAGCGGGAGTTCCGACCGTAGCGGCGGCTCCAGCCGAGTCCGCCGACCACGCGCCTGCGCGAGTTGACGGCTCGCCGGCACGTGCCCCATCACTAACGTCAGCTACATCAGTCTAGCGCCTAATGGCGCTTCAGCCCTCTCCCTCAATTTGCGACTTCCTAGAGTTACTCTTCACTCTTGGCGCGCAACCTGCCACTTTGCCGTGTGATATATGCCCTTGACACGATTTTCCGCGCACTTCACAATGGCGGCAAATTTCGGGCAATTTACGAAATGAAAGACATCAAGAAAGCGGGGGAGACAGGAGAGAGCACGTGGAAAGAATAAAAGGCACCGTAAAGTGGTTTAACAATGCAAAGGGATATGGCTTTCTCGGGCGCGACGATGGACCGGATGTGTTCATCCACTACAGCGCAATTACCAGCGAGGGCTATAAGAGCCTGCAAGAAGGCGACACCGTCGAGTTTGAGATCGTCCAGGGACAGAAAGGTCCGCAAGCGGCCAACGTTACTAAGCTCGCCTAGTCCGGCGTTTTGCTTTCCGACCTGAGAGCTGCCTTCACCACCCTCCAAGGGAAATTCTCGCTGCGCTAATACCTGTCCTGCCGGCGCTCATCCTGCCCGCCTGTTCTTGTATCATGTCTGACGAACCCAGTTTCCCCTGGGCCGCGAATCCAGTCCATGCTTTGACCGTGGCTCTTTCGAATGGAACGTTGATTTCATGCAGGTCAAGACTCCGATAAACCGGCAACGTTTCGTACGGCGGCCTTACGGCAATTCACGACGTCGGCGCGAGCCCGGTTTCGTCATCATCCTGGTCGCAGTCTTCCTGCTCTTTGTGGTGGGCGCGATGGCGGCCCTGTCGATCGACGTTGTCACCTTCTACACCGCCCGCAGCGAGGCGCAACTCGCCGCCGACGGCGCCGCGCTGGCCGGGGCCCGCGTACTGGCAAATTCCGGGGTGACATCGGACATTAACTCGCCAGGCGACGGAATGCTGGCTGCGGCGCAGCAGAATCTAGCCAAGCCGGTCGCCATACAGGTCGCAATAAGCAACTCCGTTGGCGGAAGGAATCTGCTTGCGGCCGAGGTCACGGTCAATTTCAACGGGAACGGCAACAATCCTTGTTCGGCGGACCCGCAGCTCCAGGTATCGAATCCATGTGTCACCGTGACGGTGACAAGAACCGATCTGCCGGTCTTTTTTGCGCGCATCTGGGGAAGCACGCAAGCCAAAATCTCCGCGTCAGCCACGGCGGAGGCTTTCAATCCGTCGGGTCTGGCGACCGATTTGACCACCTCACTGGGTGTGCCGGTCGCTCCCAGTTGCGTGAAGCCCTGGCTATTGCCGAACATCGACCCGACCAACGCCCCCAACCCGATTTTCGACAGCTCTACTGGCCAAATCAAGAATTCGAATCTCCTCGGCATGCAATTCAACACGACAACGCGCCTCCACGCCATCTGCGGTCCAGCCGGCAGTTGCAGCGGCACACAAGCCTGGCAATATTATGTGGGCGATGACGCTACCAGTTTCCCGCCCCCTGCTCAGGCACTGCCGTCTTGTACGCTTACGACAAACTTCCAGCTCAACATCGCTGGATGCGTGCAGGCGCCAATTACCTGCGGTGCCGCGCCCGCGAGCCAGGTGACCATTCAGTTGACCCCTGATCCGAACCTGGATCAGCAGGCCGCCGATGCCGTGAACTGCCTGGCGCACACATCGGGCGGAAACGGCGATACGTTCCCCTATACGGTCCCGCCCGTTCCGTTTGAGTTCGCAGCGGGTAGCGATAACCCGCTTGTTCAAGCAGGTGCTCTGAGCGCTAATTCCAATATCATGGTGAGCAACTCCCTTGTCACAGTGCCAGTCTTCGACAGTGGAGCTTACGCGGGCGGAACCAGCGTAACGGTCATCGGATTTCTGCAATTATTTCTTGAGCCATCCGGCGAAGCGGTTGTGTCTAGCCCGCCCATGTTGAACGGAATCGACTCGACGATCGTTAACATGGTGGGTTGCGGCCTCAACTCAAACGCAGCCAATACAATCGTCCCCGTCTATGGCAATGGAGCAACGGCTGTACCTGTGCGGCTGATCTCGCCCCCATAGCCCCGTGTGGCGCGGGCGGCCCCGCCCTCGTGCCGGCAGCGCCACGCAAATCTGACGCAGCAACCGTGATGTTCGAGCCGCACTGGATGAGCGGTAGAGATGCGTCGAGCCGGGTCTCTCTCGCGGCAAGGCGCCGGTGGGGTCGCTGCATCTATCTCTGTCGCATCAGGGCCGATCTTAGAAATTTCCGGCGCGCCGCGTCAGAATGACGCGCTGAAGCACCAACTCGTCGCCGACGAAGATGAAGTTGTAAGCCGACCCATTCAATAACTCTGACAGCACGACGCGCGCGGGAGCCGGTCCGAAATCGGCCACCACTTTCTCCTGCTCAGCGCCCGCCGGAATTGCAATCTCAGCCTGAGTGCGCAGATGCACTTCGTACAAGACCTGCGACAACGTCGCCTTATCCGCCAGAATCCGCAGCATTCCGTTTTCGTAAGTCACGCTGACTGTGGGCTGCGGTTCCGATGGTACGGTCGCCTCCAATGGAGCGACCACCGGCTGTGGCTCCATCAATCGCGGCGGCGCGGCTTGCTGCGGCGGCTGCCAACTTCGCTCGCCGGAGAGATGTGTGCTACCGCGGCGCCAGGACGGACTAGCCAACGTCGCATCCCGCAGCCGCGCACGTTGCTCGTCCAGCTTTGAAGCAGAAGATGCAGCCGGAGTGACTCGCGCTCTGTTCATCCGCCCCGGCGCCATGAGCTTCACAACCGTAACGTGATCGGTAGTCGAAATCTTGTACGACTGCGGTCCGGTAAGATCGAGCACAATTCGCGTAATCGGAGGATTGCTGAAGAACAATCCGGAACGCACACCCTTGAGCGCGCCCTAATTGACTTTGAGTGCCCGCAACGCAGCCGAGGGCAGCGCACCCGGAAAGTCGACCACAATTCGATCGGGACCGCTGATAGCCTGCGTATCCGGCGAGACCGGCCCGCCGGAGGTCTGAATCTCCACTTCGATGGCGCCACCGACCTCCCGCGCCATAACTTTCTGAACCGTGGCGTGCTGAGACACCGTTTGCGCGGAAAGCGACAAAGGCAGAGTCGCACGCAACGAGAAGCAGAGGTACGACCGGAAGACAACGGGATGATATAACCCTGAACATCGACTCTAGGGAAAATCTAGCAGTTGGGTAGGTAGCAAAATTACTCAGAAGTCGTAGGACTATTGCAGTCTGGATACGCCTGCGCGAGCGTGCCTGCGCCGAAGAAACAGACATAGTCCTAGAGAATGCAGGCATCAACCCGGGCATTGCTCTGCGAGGCAAGTCCCGACCAGCCCTTTAGTGCGCGCTCGCGTCGTTACACCGCCGCCCACTTCATCCGATAACGCCAAGCAATCAGCGCCAGCCCCGAACCCAGCAGAACGATCGTCCCGGCTCGGGAGTCGGTGGCGGTTTAGGCCCGCCGCAATTCTTGTCTATAGTTCCGTTTTTCTTCACACAGACGACAATGGGACCCGCGCTAATCGGCGCAGGAAATGTAAATCCACCCGTTCCCGACTGCGCAAGGGGCTGTCCAACGGGCAAATCCATCGCGACCCCCTGTCGAATCGGAAGCGGCGGACCGAGCGGCTCCAGCGCCACCGGCTGGTCCATCACATCCTGGTCAGGCTCCTCATCGGAGATGTCGGGTTTGGCCACATCGGAAATCTGATTGCCGCACTTGGCGCGCGCCGCGATCTTGCCGTCGGTCAGCAGCATTTCGCCCGCGGGCAGACGAATCTTCTTGTGCGTCCAAAAAATCGAGTCGCGGATGCGATAGGAAACGTAGACTTCGCGCGCTTCACGGAGACGCTCAAGACGGGCGCGCGCGAAATCGAATTGAGCATAGAGCCGCGCCACCGCGCGGTCGCGCACCGCCGCTTCCCGCAAAGCACCCGGATTCCTTACCCCTCCCGGAACAACGGAATAAGGATAAACGCCGGGAAGTCGCGTCACGTATCTAGCATGCTTGCTGGCGTGCGGAGGAGTGAAACCCAACTCCTCATTGAGGTAGCTGCGTGTGGCAAACAGATCCGATGAACCGCGCAGGCCATGCGAACCACGAGAAGGGGACGAAAGGATACGGACGAAATTCAGGGCGCAAACGGCAGCGATGACGGTAACCAGGATCGCCGTAGCCGCAAAGCGGCGCCTTCGCAGGCGACGCCGATACCAGCTTCGTCTCCGGCGCGGCGCGTGACGAATCGCACGGTCTTTCAAAGCGTTCTCCTGCGAAGGTAGCCCGGCGGCAAGCGCAGAGAAATCCCCATGAGATGCGCACGGGCACTCACACTCGACCACTAAACCGGTCGCGAACTCAGACGATTGACGAAGTAGACGGCATGATCCTACTACAGTTGCGCGCACAATTTCATCGAAAACCATGAAAGATAATCCACAGCCCATTCCCAAATGAGGAGAGAGTCTGACGCCAATCTTCTTTGCTTTCCTCGTTCGAGCAAAACTTGCCCGGAACGGTCCGCTGCAGAGATTTTAGGGCGTTCCTGTTCTGCCATCTATGGCCCGAATCGGTAGGTGAACGCAAAACTACCACGCGATGCGACGCGCCCGCGACGACTCTCATGGACTTGACCGGGATTGGGATTCTGCGGATCGGACGAGTACTCTGCGGCTTGGCCGGTAGAACCGCTGGCAACCAGGAAGTTGAGGATGGTGCTACGAACGGCAGCGCAGGGTAAACGTCCTTGTTTCCCGGGCCTACGCCGTTTTGTACATACAATTGGATACGTATAGTGTTCCAGGTGGAACCTGTGTTCCTCGGCCCCTCAAGACTCGACCAGTTCCCCCAAACTCCCCTTTTGCAGCAAATACGCCCCCGGCCCCTGCTGTCCGCGCATCGAACGGCAAAATTCGGAAACGAAGAAGCCCGCCTTCAGGCTCTCCCGGAAGGCCCAGCGCGTCGCCTCCCTCCATTCCCGGGCCAGGCCCATGTCGGCCGCCTCGACCGCGAGGATGTCCCCTGGAATCTCAATGCTGATCCGCTCCCGCCCGAGGGCTTCACCGAGGTCGGAGCGCGCCGGCTTTCCTTTTCCATCGAACCGCACCAGAGGAGCCAGCAAGCGCAGCGCATCCAGCGTCTCGGCGCGGCCGCTCGTTCCTCCATCCTTCCCCAAATTCTTTCCCGCGATTCGGTCGCGGACCCTCCTCGAACCGAGCAGCCAGCGCACCCAGAGCCGGTCCGTCCCGTTGCGATGGAGGTTGCTCGAAGTCTCCGGTCCGTAGAAATCTACCTTATAGGTTTCCGAGAGCACGCCGAGCTTGGCGAAATTGAAATGCGCGTTGCGGCTCTGTAGGGGATCGAAGGTCCACGTCATCTCGTGAACTCCCATGGCCAGAGCGCGCTCCCGCTGCGCGTGCTTCAGCTTCGCGCCCAGATCGAGATGCCGGTAGGCGTCGAGAACGGCCAGCATGTGCGAATGAATTGTCGTCTGCCCGTGTTCGCGGCCGAGGAACCCGAAGGCGAAACCGACCAGCTTTTCTTTTTCCGATTTCTCTTTTTCCGGTCCTGGGGTATTCCGTTGCGGTGGGGCCGCGGTCGTCGTGCCGACCATGTTTTCCGCTGCTGTGTTTTTCCTCGAACGCGCCCACGAAAATGTTTCCCGAGGCTTTCAGCGCGATCGCGATGGTCAGCGGAATGGCATCTTCACCTGCCATACCCCAAACGTCTTTTTCGACGGCTCTCAGTTGATTGAGTTCGTCGATCGTGCGCAGATCGCGAATGGTAATTGGTTGGACAGACGCAGTCATTGCGGGCCTTCTTACCGTACCCGTTGCGTTCTTGTCAACTTTGGGGAAGCGCGCGGCGCGCGAGAGATCCCCGAATGTTGTGCAAACCAACCATACACTCCGCGGGAAATGCTCGCTTGTGCTGCGAGTTCCCGTACTACGGCACGACCACCATTTTTCCCGGCGAAGTGCCGTTGGTCGAATAGGGTGACCCGGTAATGACAACGGGCTGGCCGGTATTTTGATCGGGGATGTATCCCTGAATTCCAGTGGGGCTGCCGATGTAGAAGAAACTTCCGGTGTTGTCGAGCAGGGCGAAGAGACCACCCGAGGCCACGCTGAAGGGCGAATTAATCGTCGGTACAAGCGCTCCCGAGGGCTGGGTGATGGTGAAGACCCACACGCTGTAGGTGCCGCCGGGAGTGGTCGCAAATAAGAAGTTGTTGGGAGAGCGAGCCAAAGCGCTGGGTCCCGAGCCGGCGGTGGCGGTAAAAGGCGAACCTGTGATCTGAGAAAGCGTGCCGTAGCTCGCTCCCTGAGTCTGGTTAATATTGAAGCCTGAGATATTGCCCACACTGGTCGGTGGGTTGTTAATCGCCGACGTGTTCGCCACGTAGAGATGGGTTCCGGTATTATCGACCGCCATACCCGAGGCGCCTGCTCCGGAGTAGTACGGCGGTCCGACTGATGTCAGCGCGCCGGTCGAGTTCGAGAAGGTGAAGCCGGTCACAGTTCCAACCCCCGAGTTGGTCACGTAGACAAGATCGCCCGAGGGAGCAATCAGAATCTCTCCCGGTCCACTGTTGGCATAGAAAGGCGAACCCGCAACCGGGGTAAGGGCACCGCTCCCGGAATCGATCGAGAAAACGGAGATGTTATCGGTAAAGGTATTGGTGACGAGCAAAAACTTGCCGGAAGGATCGACGACCACCCCATGGGGCCCGCTGCCGCCTGCCGGAGTCGGCGTGGTATTTTGCGACAGAGTTCCGTCGCTCGCGATATTGAACAGCGAGATGGTGTTGGCTTGGGAATTCGCCACGTACAAGAACTTGTTGAGAAGTGCCAGGCCGTTGGGCGAGGTTCCGACAACTTCAGGGGTTGCAGCGGCGGTTGTGATGGCGCCGGTCAGAGTGTTGATTTGGACCAGCAACACCGAGCCTTGGCTGGGCAAGGTGAGGTAGGCATTTTGCTTTTGTCCGAAGACCGGGGGCTTCTTGCCTCCTCCACAGGAAGGGAGAACGGCGGCCAGGAGCGCAACCGCAACGAGAGTAGCCACAGCGACAGCCGACGACCTGATGCCTGGCCGAATGCCCAACGGCCGGACAAGACATTTCTTACCCACCAGCGCGGCGCGTGCCGCCCCGAGAAAGCTCATGTGCAAACTGCTCCTGCGTGCGAGATCGAATGTGTGCGACGTAGTTGAAGTACTATCGTGCACGAGAAAGCCCGAACTGCGCAACTGTTCGCGCCCAATAAGACAGCGCACGGTTCCGGCTTCCCCGGAAATTCTATTGAACTTAGATGCGGGCTCCCGGCAGTTTAAACTAAATGTGATGTAATCAGAGATTGGTAGCCAGAGATCGTTAATCAAAAGACTGGCATGATCGACATCCACTGCCACATTTTGCCCGAAGTTGACGACGGGCCGAAGTCATGGGAGATCGCAGTAGAAATGTGCCGTATGGCGGCGGCCGACGGCATTACCCACACCGTCGCAACCCCCCACGCGAACAATCGCTACCTCTACGAGCGCGGCTATCTCCTGGAGTTGCTCGACGACCTGCGCGCGCGCCTTAGCCCAGGTCCCGCGCCCGAACTCAGCCTGGGCTGTGACTTTCACCTTTCTTTCGAGAACCTCGAGCGCGTGCTTGAAGAGCCCCACACCTACACCATCGGGGACACAAATTACTTGCTGATCGAACTCAGCAACTACAGCATTCCGGCGCAGCTCGGCGAGTGCTTCGTGCGCCTGGGAGACCGTGGCCTGACGCCGATTTTGACGCATCCCGAGCGCAATCCGATTCTTCAGCAGACACCGCAGCGCGTGCTGGAGTACGCCGAGCAGGGCTGCCTGATTCAGGTAACGGGCTCGTCGCTGACTGGCTTCTGGGGAGAACGGCCCCAGATGGTGGCGCGCTGGCTGCTCGATCGCTCGGCTGTTCATATACTGGCTACCGATGCGCACGATACCAAGCGGCGCGTTCCGATCCTCTCAGAGGCGCGCGATGTAGCCGCGCAGATCGTGGGCGCGGAATATGCCGAGGCGCTGGTGGAGGGCAATCCTGGCGCGATTGTTAAAGGCCAGCCGATTCCCTTTTGCCCGCGGCCGGTGATGGACTAGGAACCCGGCACCAAGTTCATTTCCGAGGACCTGGAGGTCCTCACGGCGTCATGCCCATGCGCTTGAGCATATCCGCATAACGCGGATCGGAATGCAAAGAATCCGCCATGTGGTTGGTCTTGAGATATTGAATGCTGTCCGACTTCTCCTTCAATCCTTTTTCTAGAAAGGCAAAGGCCTGATCCCTTTCGCCCGCTTTGGCGTAAATGAACCCGATGAATGCTGGATCTTCATATCGGCGTTTGCTCAGTTCAATCATTTGCGCTGCCCACTCGCGAAGAGCCGGCTGGATTCCCGAGCGCGCATAAACCTTTCCGACCTCCTTGAAGACCGCTTCATACTCAGACTGGTGGGAGAGGGTGAACTGGGCCTCCGACTCATGAAGCCACTGGTCATATTTGCCCGTATCCAGATACATCCCGCCTAAGTCGCCGTGCACCGACGAGAAGCTGGGATCCATGTCGATCACTTTCTTGAATTGCTCCAGCGCCAGATCGTATTGCCGGCCGGTGGAGTATTCCTGTCCCAGGTTGTCGTTGTATTTGAGATTGAGCGGATCCAACCGGATAGCGGTATTGATTTCCGCGAGCGCCTGGTCATGCCGGCCCTGGGAAGACAGATAAAGCCAGTACAACTTATGAGTGTTAGCCGAATTTGGATTCAGTTCGAGAGCGCGCTTGAACTCCTGTTCGGCCGCGCTCCACTCCCACTGCGTGGCGAAGCTATCGGCGAGGACGGCATGAGCTTCCGCCAGCGAATCGTCAATGGCCAGCGCTTTTTGCGCCGCTTCGCGGGCTTTGGGAGCCGCCTCGCTCGACGGAACAGGCGCATAATCTGGGATGACGTCGTAATAGTCGGCTAGGCCGAGGTACGCAAGTGCGTAGTTGGGATCTTTTTCAATCGCCTGGGTGAAGTAGTCGCGGGATTTGTCGAGGGTTTCGGGCGTGCGCTTCTCCCAATAGTAGCGGCCTTTTAGATAAAGCTGGTAGGCCTCGGGATCGCTCGTCCCGCCCTTGGCTGCGGGCTTAGCCGCGCCGCCCGCCGCCTCGCCTGGCTTTGCCTCGCCCGACAATCTCTCGCGCAGCCGCGAAGAGATTGCCCGGGTGATGTCGTCCTGAATCGCCAACACGTCAGAAAGCTTGCGGTCGTACTGCTCGCCCCACAAATTGTGATTATTGCGGGCGTCGATGAGTTCCGCGCTGATGATGAGCTGATCTCCGTGTTGCACAATACGCCCGGTAACCACGCCTTCGATCTTCAGGTCGCGCGCGACCTGCTGCGGATCGACATCCTTCCCCTTGTAGTGGAAAACGGAAGAGCGCGACATGACCGCGAGATTCGGAATTTGCGAGAGGCTGTTGATCAACCCCTCGGTGAGGCCGTCGCTGAGATATTCGCTGTTCGGATCATTGCTGGCGTTGACGAACGGCAAAACCGCGATTGACGAAATCTCTCTTTGGCTGGTTTGGCTGCGATACACAAAAAAGCCAACGACGGCAAGCACAAGGATTACCGCGCCCGCAACGCCCGCCCATCGCCACGTATGATTTGCCGGCGCCGCAATCAGTCCGGAGGTTGGAACGGATCCTGAAACCGGAGCCGATCCAGAAACTGCATGGCCGCTGGCGGAAATGTAGCTTTGTCCGGATCCCGAGCCTGGCGCGGGTGGCGCGGCATTCGAAACTTGTTCCGGTGCCGCCGCCAGCGTGCTGCGGCTCGAATCCGTATCGCGCTTCAACCGCTGGAGGTCCGCCCTCATCTCGGCCGCAACCTGGTAACGCAGATTGCGATCCTTTTCGAGTGCCTTATTAATAATGTCCTCGAGCCGCGGCGGGAGGTCGGGGTTCAAGCGCATCGCCGGCGCAGGAGCCCGGTTGAGAATTGCCTCGAAGATGATGGCCGAACTTTCTCCACGGAAAGGCAGCGTGCCCGTCGCCATCTCGTACAAGACCGCCCCGAATGAAAATAGGTCCGTTCGCGCGTCCAGCTCTTTACTCTTCGCCTGTTCTGGAGACATGTAGGAGATCGTTCCCACTGTCGTCCCTGGACTTGTCAATTGATGTTGATCGAAGGTGCGCGTCATGGTGTTGACAGGCGCACTCGACGAACCGCCTCCCCCCGCAACTTTTGCCAGCCCGAAATCCAGAATCTTGGCATGCCCGCGCTCTGTGACAAAAATATTGGCAGGCTTGATGTCACGATGAACGATCCCCTTCCCGTGCGCGGCGTCGAGCGCGTCGGCAATCTCGATGGCCAGCGCAAGCAGCGTTTCGGTTTCCATCGGACGCCCGCCGATCCGGTGCTTCAGCGTCATGCCGTCCAGAAATTCCATGACAAGAAAAGGCTGGCCATTCTCCTGTCCAATCTCGTGAATGGTGCAAATATTAGGGTGATTCAGCGCGGAAGCAGCCTGCGCTTCACGCTGAAAGCGAGCCAACGCCTGGGGATCTTTCGCGACATCATCGGGCAGAAACTTGAGGGCAACAAAGCGATGGAGGTTTAAGTCTTCAGCCTTATAGACTACGCCCATACCGCCGCCGCCGAGTTTTTCGACGATCCGGTAGTGCGAAATAATCTGGTCAATCACGTGCGCGAAATCTTACGTGCAGGGAAGGAGTCAAGTCAATGAAACCGAAGAGGCAGAGCGCTTCCTTCGCTCAACGCTCTAGAAGGCCCTTGCCAACTCGTGGAAGCGGAGACGTTGCCCGCGATACTGCACCGTGATCCAGCCCGCTTCGCGGAGCGGAAACTACTGGTGAGGAAGATTGTCTTGAGCCGGGTCCGGTTTGGTGGTCTTTGGAGCGGCCGCCGCGGGCGCGGAGGTCATCGCGCTTTCTGGATTCAACAGATGATCGTTGCTCGGGCCCAGGCCTAATTTGATCAGAGCGCGGGAGTCGGGAGTCGTCTTCGATTGCCATCCATGGTCAGCCTGATAACGCTGCATCGCCGCTTGGGTCGTAGCATCCCAGGTTCCCGAGGGCGCGCCCTGCAAGTAGTGCTCGCGAATGAGGGCTTCCTGAATGGCGCGCGCGCGTTCATGATCGATCGCCTGCTGTCCGCGCTTTCTTGAACTCCGCGAATTCTTTGAACCTTTGCGTCTGCGTGAGGCCGCAGTCTTTTGTCCGGTTGATTTGCGGGATGTGTTTTTGTTAGACGCCTTATGCGCCGTCGTATGCGCCTTGCGTTTATGTGCCGATGTCTGCGCGTTTGGCGCTGCACTCGGCGAGGATGGCGTCGTAACCGAAGAATCTGCGAACGCGACTCCGGCCAACACAATGCCGAACAGCGCGTACCGCACTGCGCACCACAGCGCGTCCCGGCAGCCTCGATTTGGAATTGCATTTCCCATTGAGTGGTTCGTAAAGGCCGAACCTCCCCGCAACAAAAAAGCCGGCGAGATCAGCCTACTTATCGTCCCTGAAAAGGGGCCAGTATGCCAGTCTCGCCGGAGTATATCGCAGTTACGGAAGTGTCCCGGCCAGGAAGATCGTTCCGTCCTGCGGCCTTGAGCCGCGCGGCCGTACCAGGAAGACCACATCCTGCCCGCTCTTGAGCGACGATTCAATCTTTGCGAAATCCTCGGGGCTGTTTACCGGCTGCTTGTTCACCTCAAGGATCACGTCGCCGCGATTCAGTCCGAGGTCTTCCGCGAACGAACCCTGCTTCACATCCTTTACCACCACGCCCTTGCCGGCCGGAATGTTGAAATGATCGGCGAGATCGGCCGTGACATTGCTTACGCTCATGCCGAACTTGCTGACCTTGGGTTCTTCCGCACCCTGGCCTTCGTCGTCTTCGCCCAGGCGCGAAGCGAACAACTTGGAGCGGTCGGCAATGGTGACGGTCGCCTCCTGCTTCTTGCCGTTGCGAATAAAGTCGAGCTTGGCCTTGCTGCCGGGTTTGCGCGAGGCAATGTCACCCACCAGATCGTCGCCAGTCTTCAGTTCTTTACCGTCAACCGAGGTGATGGTGTCGCCAATTTTCAGCCCCGCCTGCTCGGCAGGACTGCCAGAAACGACATTCGAAACCGTAACGCCGGTTCCGTAAACGCGGGCAATCGCAGGGTTGGGCTGCGCGGCAAACTCAATGCCGATAGACCCGCGGGCCACGCGATGCTCTGGCCCGATGAGCTGGTTATAAACCTGGGCAACGGTGTTCGAAGGCATGGCAAATCCGACGCCGGCATACGAACTAGTCTCAGTCAAAATCGCGGTGTTGATCCCGATGACCTCACCGGCCATATTGACCAGAGGCCCTCCGGAATTGCCTGGATTGATAGCCGCATCGGTTTGAATGAATGACTGGAACTGGCGGTTCGGAACGATGTTGCGGCCCTTGGCAGAGACGATGCCAGCCGTCACTGTTTCCTGCAACCCAAACGGACTGCCGATGGCAAGCACCCAGTCGCCGACCTGCATGCCGTCGGAGTTGCCGATTTTAGCGGCGGGTAGGGGGTGGTCGACATCGATCTTGATCACGGCAAGATCAGTTTCCTGATCCATGCCGACGACCTTGGCATCATGACCGGGAGCGCCGTCCGGTTCGCTTTCGAGCTTCACGCGAATGCGGTCAGCCTTCTCAACCACGTGCCGATTGGTAACGATGTACCCCTTCGGATCGACAATTACGCCGGAGCCGAGCGAGCGCTGGCGTATGTTCCCGGCGTCCGGCCCTCCCTGGCCACCGAAAAACTTGTCGAAGAAATCCTGAAACGGGCTGTCGTCGCCGCCCTGATCTCCCTGGTCGTCATCGGGATTGGGATGAACCGATCCGCCGCGGCGGCGATGAGGATTCTTAATAGTCGACTCGGTATTGATGTTGACGACACTCGGCTCGAGTTGCTTGGAAATCTGGGAGAATGCGTTCGAGAGCTGCTGTGGCGCGGGAATGGTGAGCGGCGTGGCATCGGAGTTCTTCTGCCCCTCCTTGCCCTTCACGCCGTAGGAGATGACTGTGCCAATCAGAATTCCGAGAGAGAGCGTGACCAAGATCGTAAGCGTGTAGGCCCAACGATTAGCTTTGAGGCGGCCCCAAAAAGCGCTTTCGCGCGAATCCATTTGTTCCTCCTGATAATGACAAACCGAAAATGACGTAATTGCTAATTATACCTTCGGCCGCAACCGCGGGTCGCAGCTTGGGCTTTTTACACGTTAGACGCAGGAAAGCGCGCGGGGGTTAACAGTAGTCGATTGATCGAGAAATCGGCGGGCTCAACACTGGCACTAAGACGGCCTGGGGACCCTGGTCCTATTTCGCTTCATAAACGGTCTTGCCCCCGACGACCGTTCTCAGAACTTTCATCTCCAGAATTTTCGGCGGCACTGCCGCCGTAATATCGCGATCAAGCACGACGAAGTCAGCCAGCATTCCCGGCTCAATTCTCCCCTTGATCTTTTCATCGAACTCGGCAAACGCGGCACCCGTCGTGTAAGCCGCGATCGCCTGCTCAGTCGTCAATTTCTGGCCGACGTAAGTTTTCTTTCCATCCTCGCTCATGCGCGTAACCGCGGAATAGATTCCGCGAAAAGGCGTCACCGGTTCAACCGGATAATCGGTCCCAAAGGCGAGCACAACGCCGTGGCGCAGGAAGTCAGCCCAGTCATAAGAAGTAGCCGCGCGCTTCGGCCCTAGGCGCGACTCCGCCCAGTTCATATCCGTAAGCAGATGACTGGGCTGCATGGACGCAATAACCTTCAACTCTTTGAAGCGCAGGATCTGCTGCGGCGTCGTCACCTGCGCGTGCTCGACGCGCAGCCGGTAGTTGCTGCCGCCATCGACCGCCTTCACTTTGGCATCCTGCGCGGCTTTCTCCGCGCCCGCAAAGGCGTCGAGCGCCATCCGCACTCCCTCATCGCCGATGGCGTGGAAGCCAATCTGATATCCCGCCAGCAGGCGCTCGCGCGTCATCGCATTCAGCTTGTCGGGTTCATATTGCGGAATCCCACGATTGCCGGGATCGTCGCTGTAAGGCTCAAGCAGCGCCGCGGTCTTCGAGCCGAGCGAGCCATCCATGAATCCCTTGAGCATGCCGGTATGCAGCAGGTTGTCGGAGGCAGGATGCGAGTCGCGCTTGCGATTCAGTTCTTCGATTGAGTCGTCAAACGGCAGCCATTCGGAGATACGCGCGGTCAGCTTGCCTTCGCGTTCAAGGTCCTCGTAAATTTGAAAATCCTCCCACGTAGAATAATCCTGCGCGGACGTAACTCCATGGCTGGCCAAGTCGGCTAAGGCATTCTCGATCGCACTCCGCCGTTTCTCGCGCGTCGGCTTCGGAATCACCGCCCAAACCGCGTCTTGCGCCTTCTCGCGCAGAATGCCGGTCGGCGTGCCTCCCTCGTCGCGATCGATTTTCCCGCCGTCGGGATCCTTCGTCGCCACAGTAACGCTGGCCAGCTGCAAGGCGCGAGTATTGGCAACGGCGATGTGGCCATCCACGCGCACAAGAAATACGGGGTGATCGCCGCTCATCTCATCCAGATCCCAACGCGTCGGCGGAGTCTTGACCGGCCAGAGCGTCTCGTCCCAACCTTCGCCAACGACCCAGTCTCCGGGCCCGGTGGCCTCGACTTTGGCGCGCAGGCGCTGGCGAAATTCATCCAGCGTCTTCGCGCCCACCAGGTTGACATTCAACTTTTCAAGTCCGGCGCTCGCCAGGTGCATATGCGCATCGTTGAATCCGGGCATGACGAAATGCCCGCCCAGATCGACGACCTTGGTCTGCGGCCCCTTCAGCTTCGCGAGCTCTTCGCGGGTGCCGACCGCAAGAATGCGATCTCCGCGCACCGCAATCGCCTCGGCTCGTTTCGTTAAGCCGAGTGATGTGAAGCCGAATGAGCTTGGCCCGAACGATGCCGATGCAGCGGCCGCGCCGGTATACACGTTGCCGTGCGTAAAGATAATGTCAGCCCTGGTTGGTGGCGCTGCGGTTTGTGGAGCCGCGGTTTGAGCTGAGACGCTGAGAGCCATCGCGCACAGAAAAATCAGAGTTCGTGTCATTCTCTTTCGGTCACTCTCCGACTGCCGACAATGCAAGCATTGTAAGCAGGATGCGACGCAGTCCGAGCTCTCGTCCATTGCAGTCGAACCATTCTTGCAACGTGTGCGCGCCGCCGCCCGTCCCGCCGCCCCCGATGGCGATGGCTTCGCGGCCCAGAGAAAGCGGGATATTGGCGTCGGTCGACGCCCGCTGCACCTGCGCGGTGTTGCCCAGCTGCGCGTCCACGGCGCGAATGACTTTCAGCAGCCGCGAGTCGGCAGCCAGCTCGCCCGCCGGACGATTGCCAATCTCGACCACTTCATATTGAACGATATGCGCGCGGCGCGGGTTGCGCGCGAGCGCCGGCTGATTCTCCGCATCCACGGCATGATCGAGCGCAATGCGTAGAGCCCGCTCCAAACGATCGATTTCCGCCATGGAGGTAGAGCGCAGATCGACGCGCATGGAGGCTGACTCGGGAATCGAATTCACCGACGTCCCGCCGCGAATCACGCCGATATTAAAAGTCGTCTTCGGCGAAGTCGGCACCGGCGTCTCACTGAGCGACTGAATGGCGCGCGCCAGCGCGATGATAGGATTCGGCGCGCCGAAGTCGCTCCACGAATGCCCGCCGGGCCCACGCGCAATCACCTCAAAACGGCGGCTGCCAAGCGCCTCCGCGACCACCGTGTCCGAACCGGCGCCATCGACAATCACGCTGTAGGCGATCGTGTCGCGCCAGCGCGGCGTCTGAAAAACGTGCCGCATGCCGCGCAAATCGCCCTCACCTTCTTCACCCACATTGCCGATGAATACAAACGGGAGAGTATGCGCGATTTGCGAGCTGCTCAGCGCGCTAACCACGGCCAGCATGGCGGCGATACCCGCGCCATTATCCGAAACTCCAGGACCATACAAGCGGCTGCCCTGCTGCCGAACATTCAGCGGAGTGCTCGAGGGAAAAACCGTGTCGATGTGCGCGCTGACAGAAATGTAGCGTTGTCCGCAGGCAGGCCGCACACCGAAGACGTTGCCGACCTCGTCGATCTCTACGTCTCTCAGCCCAAGATCGCGGAAGCGGCCGGCGAGCCATTCCGCCCGGGGTGTCTCTCCAAACGGAGGCGCAGGCACGCGCGAGGCCTCCATCTGCCACTGGGCAAACTGTGGCTCCTCAAAGCGGAAGCGGCTGAATGCCGCCCGAACCTCGGGCATGCCCGCAAGGCGCGCAACTTCCTGCTGCATAGTTAAAGACCGGTCAGCGGCTGACACCGAGGTTCGCTCCATTCTTTCCGCATATCTTATAACGAGTAGCCCGTTACTAATGATGGCTCGGGCGCGAACGCGCTTCCCAAGATTTGTTTGGAACTTAGGTTCTAGCCCAGTTAAGCTCTTGACCCCTTTGTCGGGGTGCTCTTCAATGGAAGCACCCTCCTCCGCACAGGCTCTCAGCTTAAATCTCGGGGACCAAATGTCGACAGAAAAACCGGCAGCACTAGTTCTAGATGCCAATCCGCAAGAACTTCGCCGCATCCTTGGGACCGCTCCTCCGGGCGCCTGGATCGCGCTCTCGCAAGACAAGACCCGGGTTGTCGGCACTGGCGTGTCGGCGCAGGCGGCGCGATACCAGGCTCGCCTGCAAGGCGAACCCTCACCGGTGCTGATCCAGATGCCGTCGGAAGAGGAAGAGATGGCGGCGGGCATCGTCTAGCGGGTTGCTGAAAATCTCGATCTTGCCCTAGTGATTTTGGGTGGCGCAGCGCTTCTGCGCTGCGATCATCGCATCCTCTCAAGCCGCCTTCGGCCGCTGGGGTGCTAGCTTCTCCGCCACACCGCGACTGGATTGACATTTCAAAAAGCGGCCCCGTCAAAAAAGCACCCTTCCTTTGGTAAAATTGTGGCGATTTTCCAATCGGCGGTTCTCGCTCCCCAGCCACTGAGGCTTTTATGAATAAGAAAATTCTAAAAATTGCCGCTATTGTAATCGCCGCATTGTTCGTGCTCGCGATCGCTCTCCCCCTTTTCATCAACGTGAACCGCTTCCGCCCCGAGATCGAATCGAACATTAGCGCGGCTCTCGGGCGCAATGTAACGCTCGGCGATTTGAGCCTGAGCATTCTCTCCGGCAGCGTAGAGGCCAACCAGCTTGCCATCGCCGACGATCCCAAGTTCAGCAATACACCATTCATTCAGGCCAAGTCGCTGAAGGTTGGAGTCGAGCTGATGCCGCTCATCTTCAGCAAGCAAATCAACGTGACGCATCTCATCCTCGAAAAGCCGCAAATCGCCCTGCTGCGCACGCGCGACGGAGTCTGGAATTTCTCCTCGCTCGGTGCTCACGCCGGAGATACCGTCGAAGGCGCCTGGGAAAAACGGTGGTTCCGCGCCTCAAAACCTAAGCGTCGACAAGCTCGAAATCAGCGATGGAACGATTTCCGTCGGTTCCGCCCCCGCGCACCGCGCTCCCATCGTCTATGACAAGGTCAACGTCACGGTGAAGGATTTTTCGTTTGCCACCCAGTTCCCCGTGACTGTGTCCGTCGAACTACCCGGCGGCGGATCGCTCAAGCTCGACGCGACCGCGGGCCCGGTCAGTCCGACCGATGCCTCGCTCACGCCCCTGAAGGGCACGGTAAAAATGAAGAAGCTCGACCTCTCGCGCTCGGCGCTCGTGAACCCGGAGACTGGAATTGCCGGCTCGGCCGATTTTGACGGCACAGTCGACTCCGACGGTCGCGTCGCCAAAGCCAACGGCACGGTGAAAGCAAGCGGATTGAAGCTGGTTCCGAAGGGCTCGCCTTCGTCGCAAACGGTGCAGGTTGTGTTCGCGGTCGATCACGATTTGCAGAGAGAAACCGGACAGCTCACGCAAGGCGACGTCACCATCGGCAAAGCGGTTTTAAAACTATCCGGCACGTACGACATGCATGGCGAGGAGACTTCAGTCCACATGAAGCTCACCGGCGAATCCATGCCCGTGGATGACCTCGAAGCCTTGCTGCCCGCGCTCGGCATTACCCTGCCAACCGGATCGAAGCTGAAGAGTGGAGCGCTGAACATGAACTTCGATGCCGTGGGGCCGGTGGACAAGGTGGTGGCCACGGGCACCGTTCGAATGACGAACGCGAAGCTGGAAGGCTTCAACCTGACATCGAAGCTGTCGGCCATTCCCGGGTTGGGTGGGAAGGGTGGTGGGAACGATACCGAGATTCAGAACCTGAGTTCAGACGTTCGCTATGCCCCAGATGGAATCCGTCTCGACAAGATTGATGTGGTAGTCCCTTCCATCGGCACCGTCACGGGCGCCGGCACCGTCAGCCCCGAATAAAGACCTCGACTTCAAGATGATAGCCAACCTAAGCGGAGCGGTGGGCGGCGGCCTGACCAAAGTGGTAGGCGGCGGCTCGGGTGGCATTCCGGTGAAAGTGGGAGGCACGACCTCGAATCCCACGTTTATGCCGGACATGAAGGCGCTGGCCGGCAGTGAGATCAAAAACCTCGGAAACACGGGCAAGTCACTGGGAAAGATCGGCGGACTTTTCGGGAAGAAGAAGAACTAGAGCGGACGTTTCAAGATCGCGGGCACGAGTTAGCGCTCGGCATCATGCACACAACTCTCCTTGCCACATTTTCTGGGGTTTTCGTCTCCAGCACGGTCGTTGCGATGTGCGGCGCCGGCATCCTGGTCTTCCTGATTGCGCTGTGGGCTGCGAAAACGGATATCGCGGGGGCCAGCGGCCTGGACAAGATCGTAGCCTTAAGCAATTTGTGTTTCGCCGTCCCCTTGGCAGTTTTCGGCGCTCTGCACGTCGCGGGCGTAAGTTTCGTCGCGCCCCTGGTACCGAAATACATGCCGTGGCGATTATTCTGGGCGTATTTCGTCGGCTTCGCCCTGCTCGCGGCGTCTTTGAGCATTGCCACAAAAATTCAGGTGCGCTGGTCCGGACTCCTGTTCGGCATCATGATGTTTACGTTTGCGACGGTGATGGACTTCCGCGCCGCTTTCGCCAGCCCCAGAGACAGGCTTATGTGGACGTTGGCCCTCCGCGAAATGGCCTTCGGTGGAGGAGGCTGGATTCTTGCCGGACACGCGATCCGCGAACTAAGTCGCGAGAAGGGCCATGGCAAGAAACTCATTGCAGTGGGCCGCGTCCTGGTGTCGGTCGCAGCCATATTTTACGGGGTTGAGAATTTTCTGCATCCACTGAACGTTCCGGGCGTGCCACTCCAAAAAATGATGCCCACATGGATTCCCGCGCGCCTGCTTATAGGTTATATGACGAGCGTAATTCTTGTAGTTGCCGGGGCAAGCATTCTGCTGGGCAAAAGGGTGCGGATGGCGGCAACCTATCTCGGGGCGTGGATTGTGCTGCTGGTGCTGTTCGTCTACGGGCCGATCCTGATCGCCGCGCTGGCCGACCCGAGCACGGGCGTAAAGATTGAAGGAATCAACTACTTTGCCGACACGCTGCTCTTTGCCGGAGCAATTCTAGCGCTCGCCAGCGCGAGGCCACGCACGGATTAGAATGGCCTGCCAATCTGTCTATCCATGGCCAATCGAGTCCCGAAAATTGTGGTGGCAATATCGTGGCCACCCCCGAACTCCCTTGACTTAGCCCGTAAACGGCCCGAACTAGAAGTGGAGCGCACAGAGCCTGATGCGCATTCTTGCTCTTTGACAATGCGATGTGGTGCCTCCCCCCTCCGCGCAGCGCATGACCTTGGTCATCTTGTGGAATTACGCTCCAGAGCCGAACCTAGGGTGGAACTTAGAGCAACTTCCCTGCAGGCTGAGGGAAGTAGTGTGTATGAACAAACCCACGAAACCACTGCCCGAAGGGTCGGACTGGACCCGCCTGCTTACCGATCCGGACCTCGTCAGCCACCTGTCCGTGCTGCTTCAAACCTACCGGGAAGTCTCCCCCGAAAAGCGCGCGAGTGCCCTGCTTGAGGCCATGCGCCAGATCAAGGATGCCGCCAACCGGGCTCGCGAAGCGAAGGGCATCGGGGGAACCGCAACGCTGACGCAACCAACGCAGCCGCTCCCTGTCCCGGAGCCGATCCAAGAGACGCCTCCTTTTGAGCCCGATTTGTTTGCCCCGACCACGCCGGCGGACCGCCGCCGTTTCACACGCATGAAGTGCAACGTAGCCGTCGAGATTCGTGTGGAAGGCACCTATGCGCCGATATGGGGAAACCTGGTCAATGTGGGCCGCGGAGGCTGCCTAGTTGAAACCGCCCGCGTGGTGCCTGCAAATAAGGCTCTCGAAATCGGATTATGGGTCGCCAGCGGTAAGATCTGGGTCAAGGGCGTTGTCATCAATGGAATCTCCTCCGGCAGCAAACCGTCATCGGGAGCGCGCGTACAGTTTTCACGTACTCAGCTTTCGGAGAAAGAACACCTGCGCGAGTTCCTCAAGTTTGTCGAAGGCGAGGCTCATAAGTCACAGAGCGAAAACGACTATTTGGCCAAGCTCAAACGCTGAGCGCTGCCCTTTTCCGACCGCCACTTTCCTAGCAACTTTTTCGTCGCTTAGGGTTCATTCTGTATGAGGCACATGCTGATGGCGATCCCTGTTCGCAGACGTGTTGCGGTTGCGGCTGCCATTGTTGTCGCCATCATTGCTGGCCTGGCCGCAACTCAGTTTGCAATCGGGAAGAAGAAAGAAAAACCAGCCTACGCGGCATGGACGAGCAGAAACGGGCCGTCCACGCGCTGAACCGGCTGACCTTTGGCCCGCGGCCCGGAGACGTCGAACGGGTGACGCAGATCGGCGTCGACAAATGGATCGAACTCCAGCTCCATCCCGAGAAAATTGACGATTCTCGTCCTGGACGCGCGCCTGGCTTCATTTCGTACGCTGCGCATGGATACGCGCGAGATTGTCGAAAATTTTCCCAATAACCAAATCATCAAGCAGGTCGCCGAAGGCAAGGCGGCCATGCCGACGCGATCCAGCTCTGCGCGCGGTCTATGAAGCGCAAGTAGAAAAATATGAAGACAAGCGGGATCGCAAGGCGCCAGCCCAAAACAGCGGATCCGGCGCGAACACGGCAGCCGATCGCGAGCCCGCAGCGGACTCGCGCGCAATGTCCATGCAGGCCGATGCCGCCTACGCGCGCCGGCGCGAAGAAGCGCAGGCAACAAGTATCAACGTTCGCGAACTGCTCGATCTTCCGTCCGGACGAGCGCTATCGCGAAATCCTGAAATTGTCGCCCGAAGAACAGCACGTCATTGCAACCCGCGCAAGATACCACAAGCCGGAACTCATCGAAGGCATGAACGGCGCAGCAAAAAGAAACCGTGCTCGCGCTCAACAATCCCGAGCAGGTCGTGGTCGACGAACTGATGCAGGCCAAGCTACTGCGTGCTATCTACAGCGAACGCCAGCTCGAAGAAGTGATGACCGACTTCTGGTTCAACCACTTCAATGTCTTCATCAACAAAGGCGCCGACCGGTTTCTGCTGACGAGCTACGAGCGCGACGCGATTCGTCCGCACGCGCTGGGAAAATTTGAAGACCTGCTGGTCGCCACCGCGAAGAGTCCGGCGATGCTTTTCTATCTCGACAACTGGTTGAGCGTAGGGCCGCACTCCGAGGTGGCGATTGGACCTCGCGCCGAAGGAACGCGAAAGGCCCCGCCGCGGACGGCAAATACCGAAGCGTCGGCCGCGAATGCCAAAGGCAAGCCCAGACAGGCGAGCGGCCTGAATGAAAACTACGGCCGCGAGCTGATGGAACTTCACACGCTCAGCGTCAACGGTGGCTACTCGCAACAGGACGTGACCGAAGTGGCCAAGGTGTTCACCGGCTGGACGCATCGAGCGCCCAAACAACGGCGGCGGATTCCACTTCGAGTCGCAGCATGCACGAGCCCGGCGACAAAATCGTTCTCGGACATCGCATCAAGCAGAACGGCGAAAAAGAAGGCCTCGAAGTCCTGCACCTGCTGGCGCGCAATCCGGAGACCGCGCACTTTCATTTGTCAGAAGCTGGCGATGCGATTTGTCTCCGACGATCCGCCGCCGGCACTCGTCGATCGCATGACGCAGACCTTCCTGAAGAAGAATGGCGACATTCGCGAAGTGCTGCGCACCATGTTCAAGTCGCCGGAATTCTGGGCGCCGGAAACCTACCGCGCGAAAGTAAAAACGCCACTTGAATTCGTAGTCTCGGCGGTGCGAGCCAGTGGTGCGCAAGTCACGACGCGCGCCAACTTGTCGGCACGCTCAACAACATGGGCATGCCGCTCTATGGCATGATGCCGCCAACCGGCTATTCGATGAAGGCGGAGACCTGGGTCAACTCGTCGGCGCTGCTGGCGCGAATGAATTTTGCCCTGGGCCTGGCAGCCGGAAAAGTGCGCGGCGTCGCAATCGATCCGGCGTCAACTGGCTCCAGGCCAACGGCGGATGCCGAGCAGGCGCTGGCTCGCATGGAGGCTTCCCTGCTCGGCGGCGACATCTCGCACCAGACGCACGAAACGATCACAAGGCAACTCGAAGATCCGAAGATCAGCCAGCGGCGACTGGATGATCCAAAGCGCCCGCCAAACGTGGGGGCGATTGCGGGATTGATTTTGGGATCGCCGGAGTTTCAGAAAAGATAGCTGTTAGCCCTCAGCTCGTCAGCCGTCAGCTCAAACCTCGAGCGACCTGATGCCTGATGGCTGACGGCTGAGGGCTGGTTCTATGTCCATCACCCGCAGAATATTCCTTCGCAACGGCGCGCTGGCCGTGGTCGGCACGGCGGCGTTGCCCAGCTTTCTGACGCGTGCCGCTTATGGCGCGGCCGATCCCGGAACTCGCACCAAGCGCCTGGTCGTCATCTTTCAGCGTGGCGCGGCCGACGGCCTCAACATCGTCGTGCCTCACGGCGAAGCCGTCGTACTACGCGATGCGGCCAACGATCAACATTCCCAAGAAATCCGTGCTCGACCTCGACGGCTTCTTCGGGCTGCATCCGGCCATGTCGTCGTTTGAGCCGCTCTGGAAGCAGAAGCATCTCGCGATCGTGCACGCCGCCGGATCGCCCGATCCGACGCGCTCGCACTTCGACGCGCAGGATTTCATGGAGTCGGGCACGCCCGGCGATCAAGGCCACCGACGACGGCTGGCTGAACCGCGCGCTGCGCGAACTTCCGGCGGGATCGCTGACGGAGAAATCCGCAGGCATGCCCGGCATCTCCGCGCCCGATCCCTCAGCCTTCCGCGCCATCGCGCTCGGGCCGTCGCTGCCGCGAATTCTCTCCGGCAAAGAGCCGGCGGTCGCGCTCAACAACCTGAATGATTTTTCAATCGGCGGAAAGAATCCGAAAGCTGTGCCGATCTCAAACACGTTTGAAGCCATGTACGCAAATTCCGTAGACACGGTGATGCACGGCACGGGACAGGAAACGTTCGACGCGGTAAAAATGCTGCGAAGCAGCCGACCCCGCGAAGTACACTCCCGCGGCAAACGCGAACTATCCCAAAGGCCGCTTCGGCGACAGCCTGCGGCAACTGGCGCAACTCATCAAAGCCAACCTCGGCGTGCAAGTCGCCTTCGCCGACATCGGAGGCTGGGACCATCACGTCAACGAAGGCAGCACGCAGGGACAAATCGCCAACGTGCTCGGCGATTTTTCGCAATCGATCGCCGCCTTCTGGACCGACCTGGGCGATCTGGGCGAAGACACGGTAGTAGTAACCATGTCCGAATTCGGCCGGACAGCACGTGAAAATGGGAACCGCGGCACCGACCACGGCCACGCCAACGTGATGTTCGTTCTAGGCGGCCCGGTACGCGGCGGTAAAGTCTACGGACGCTGGCCGGGGCTCGATCAATCGCAGTTATACGAAGGCCGCGATCTGGCCGTGACGACGGACTTTCGGCTGGTGCTCAGCGAGGCTGTCTCGAATTATCTGGGCAATCACGATCTGAAGAATGTATTCCCCGGTTTTGAGCAGCCCGGACAGTTCCTAAGTCTATTGGGCTAGCCCATTCTGCTAGACTCGCTTCGATCTTCATTCAATCGGGAGCCGTACGTTTATGCGTGCCTGTTTTCGCCTGGCCGCGGTCTGCCTGCTTTTCGTTTCGCCGCTCATCGCACAAGTCGTCGAAACGCCAATCAAAGGATCGTTTCATACGACGTCAGTGTGCGGAAAGTCGTCTGTCCACCAGACTGTTCTTATCAACGATGACCGGCAACACTCGGTCAGTCTCGATCAAAGACTTTGCGGGTCCAAAGAGCCGATCGAGATCGCGGGACTCACGGGCACCGAGTACATTGCCTATGGTGTTGACGATGTTCAGAATGGTCACTCGATTGATCGCGGGTATGTCGTGGGGACAATGAAGAATGGAGACAGATATTTCCTCAAATACGAAGGCACGGCGACGATGAACGGCAACGTTCCCGAACATCTCGAAGGCAAGTGGACCTTCACCGGCGGTAGCGGGCGGCTCAAACAACTGGGGGGCGGCGGAACTTATACCGCGCGCCCGACGGCGGATGGAGGAATGGAATTTGTGATTCTGGGGAATTACGAATTGCCCTAGCCGGATTGGCTGTTTGCGATCTCGATCAGCAGTTCCCCGTTCTCAATCTTCACAGGATACACAGCGATTTTCGCGCCGGGCGCTTGCGCTTGTCCGGTCTTCGGATCCCAAGCCCAGCCGTGCCAGGGACAGATTACCTTGCCGCCTTCGATTACGCCCTGCCCGAGCGGGCCTCCGCGGTGCAGGCAGGTGTTTTCCATGGCGGAGATTTCTCCGTTGACGTTGGCGACGCAGATGAGTTTGTCGCCGCACGGAAGTTCTTTGACTGCGTTGAGGGGCGGAAGGTCGGATTGGGTGACGAGTTTGGTGAACATAGCTTTCAGTCGTCAGCCATCAGCCGTCAGGAGAATCTCAGTCCACCACGCTATTCGCCGTTCGCGCAGATCCCTCGCTGCGCTCGGCTGACAAGACTATATAAGGTTTAACTGATGGCTGATGGCTGATGGCTGACAGCTACTTCGGCTGCATTGTCTGCGCGACCATCACCTGGCGCTTGAAATTCTCCATCATGCTTTCATCAAGGCGCACTTCGGTCGGCTTCTTAGCGAGCGTCATGGTGTCGATCTTGTCTTGTAATTTGAGCAGTGCGTAGAACAGGTTCTCCGGTCGCGGCGGGCAGCCGATTACGTAAACATCGACGGGCACAATTCGATCCACGCCTTGCAGCACCGCATATGTGTTGAAAGGGCCGCCAACTGACGAGCACGCGCCCATCGAGATGACCCACTTCGGCTCGGGCATCTGGTCATAGATGCGCTTCACGACCGGCGCCATCTTGAGCGTAACGGTGCCGGAAACGATCATCAGGTCGGACTGGCGCGGGCTGGGGCGGAAGACTTCCGAGCCGAAACGCGCGATATCGAAGCGCGCCGTGGAGGACGCGATCATCTCGATGGCGCAGCACGCCAGGCCGAAGGTCATCGGCCAGAGCGCCGACTTGCGCGCCCAGTTGAAGACGTAGTCCACCGTCGAGATCATGAAGTTTTTTTCGAACTTGTTCTGGAGCCAGCTCATGGGGCCTCTTGCGGTATGGTAACGGAATAATAATACGCTACCGAGGCAAGCTTCGAGCTGCGAGTTGCGAGCCTCGAGCAAGCGCCGCCTCTAAGGTGCGAGCCTTTGGGCTGGAACCTGATAATTCAGGTTTTGCTGGCTCGAGACTCGAGGCTCAAAGCCCGTGGCTTGCGACTCGCAGCTTGCTCCCCAATTCCCTGCCGCCGCGTCTAACCCGCGATGGAGGGGCTATGACGAAACAAAACAGACGCTCAATCTCGCGCGTCGCCGTGCTGGCTACCGTGCTGAGTATGGCCGCGAGTTTCATGATTACCGCTGCCGCCCAGGCATCGGACCATTCCGACCGGCAGGGCCCCTATACCGAAGAGTTCCATAAGGTCTATCCGCTCTCCGCGCAGGGGCGCGTTGAGATTGAAAATATCAACGGACCGGTACATATCAACGGCTGGGACCGCCTGGAAGTGAAGGTAGATGCGATCAAGAGCGCGTGGAGCAAAGACCGGCTGGCCGAAGCGAGGATCGCAGTTGAAGCCAGCCCGGACCGGATTTCCATCCGCACGGAATATCCCAACCACGACCACAACTTCAATTTCGGAGACGATGACGAGCGCAACAATCCGGCACGCGTCGAATACACGATCTCGGTGCCGCGCCAAGCCAGGCTCGACGAAATCAAACTCGTGAATGGACGGCTGGATATTCAGGACGTTACCGGCGAAGTCCGCGCTTCCTGCGTCAACGGCCGCATCGAGGCGCGCAACCTCCAGGGACGCGCATCGTTGAACACAGTCAATGGCTCGCTGGATGCAAACGTCGAGCAGTTGCCTTCGTCCGGAGTAAAACTGTCGTCCGTAAACGGCAAGCTGCATGTGACCCTGCCCTCGGATGCCAGTGCCGAGGTCGAGGCGAGCACAGTGTCGGGTAATATCTCCAACGATTTCGGATTGGCCGCGATCCGGCACCAGTATGTAGGACACAGCCTGCACGGCCGGTTGGGCGGAGGCGGAGCGATGGTGAAACTCTCGAACGTGAATGGCACAATCGAGATCAGCCACGCAAGCGACGGGAAAACGCTAAGCCCGGCAACGAATCTGGAGCGAGACCGGGATCGCGATCACGACAATGACAATGACCGCGACGATGATGACGATGACTAGTTAGCCGCGAGTAACGATCCACGAGTCACGAGCAAACAACGTGATCACTTGGGATTTGGCATGCTCGCGGCTCAAAACTTGCGGCTCTAGTAAATCGTGTACCCCGGAGCCGGATTCCGGACATCCGGCTTCGACGCCATCAGCAGCAACGCGCCGATACGCTTGAACGCCTTCAGGTCGTCGAGCGAGTGGAACGAAGTAGTCTGATAGTTCTCCGGCGTGGGCGTGTCGTCGGGAATCTGGGCATACTCGACTTTCTCAAAGGCGTGAGCCTTCAGCAAAGCCACATACTCCTCAGCCGAGCGGACATGCACCGGCACTTTCAGCTTTGGCACCCACTGGAGCGAGAAGGGATTGTCTTTATAAAGATTGATAAGGATATGAAGCCGCCCATGCGGCGCGAGCACGCGAAACAGTTCCGCGAGCGCGCGATCCTGATCCGGATAGTAATAAAAGGACTCGACCGACAGGACCTTATCAAAGAAATTTTCTTCCCATGGAATGTGCCCGGCCGAGCCCTCGACGAACATCACGTTATCGAAATCTCTGGAAGCAGCGCGAGCCTGCCGGATCATCTCGTCGGCGATGTCGATGCCAACCACCTGGCCGAATCCCTGCGGCCCCTCGCCGACCAACCGCGCCAGCAGACGCGTGGCCCAGCCCGATCCGCATCCGAGATCGAGGACGCGCTCGCCCGGACGCAGGTCCATACGGCGAAGCGTCTTCTCCGTAATATCGAGGTGATGGTTTTCCATCTTCGGGCCTTCGCCTTGCTCGGCCCAGCGATTGAATTCCTGTTGCAGACGCTCGTCGGGAGATGGGGATTTCTCTGTCGGCATGGGACTAGGGTATCAGGAGAGCCGGAGGTCTAAGGTTCGAGGAGCGAGCCAGGTTGACTCCCCCAGGTTGACTCCCAAAGACGGGGCGACTTATCATCGCGCGGACTTTGATCGAGGAGGCTAATGTGAAATTCAGCTTGCCTGTCCTGATGCTGGCATTTCTGTTTTCTGCCTTTGCCGCAGATTCACCCGACACGCGCGAGATCACCGATCCGAAAACGATCACTTCGACCGCCGCAGAGGCCGCAAATCCCGTTCCCATCGACGATCTGTTCTTCACTCGCTCGATTGGCGGTGGCGCATGGTCTCCCGATGGCAAGCAGATCATCTTTACGTCTAACTTCACGGGCCGCAATAATCTCTGGAAGGTGAATGCCAACGGCGGATGGCCGATCCAGTTGAGCCAGTCGGACGATCGGCAGTCGGGCGCTGTCTGGTCGCCCGATGGAAAGTGGATCGTCTTCCAGTCCGACAAAGGAGGCGGCGAGATCTACGATCTCTATGCCATCCCGAGTGAGGGCGGCGAAGTGCTGAACTTGACTACCACCGCGGACATATCCGAGACGGGTGCCGTCTGGTCGCACGACGGCAAATTCCTCGCGATCAGCTACAAACCGAAAACAGCCTCCGCCACCGACATCGCCATTCTGGATTGGAAGACGCGCACTGTCAGAAACCTCACGCAGGAAAAGACGCCGGATCATTTATGGAACGGCCCGTTTTGGTCTGGCGACGACAAATTCATCTATGCCACCCGGACGAACGTTGCATTTACCGATTCCGACGTCTATCGAATCGACATCGCTACCGGCGCGCAGGAAGACCTTACCAAGCACGATGGTGACAGCCGCAATGAACTGAGTTCGATCTCCCCCGACGGACGCCATTTGCTCCTCACCTGCGACAAGCCCGGCGGCTATCCCAATGTCGCCTTGCTGGATGTGACCACGAAGAAATTGACCTGGGTGACCGATGTCAAATGGGAGGCGGGTTCAGGAAATTTCTCGCCGGATGGCAAACAATTTATATACGAGATCAATGCCGACGGCCGTACCGACGACTATCTCGTCGACACTGCCACCCTCAAGGCATCGAAGCTGAATGTACCTGCCGGCTTGAACAGTTATTCTGGAAATCCCAGCTCGTTCTCCCCGGACGGTCGTCGCTTGCTTGTCAATCACCAGAGTTCCACATCGCCGGGCGATTATTGGGTCTACGACATCTTCAATGCCGAGCCCCATCACCTGACCTATTCGTCAATTGCCAGCCTGACGGTCGCGAAGATCCCGGCATCGCAACTCGTGCACTATCGCAGCTTCGACGGGAAGATCATCAGCGCTTTTGCCTGGGTGCCGTTCAACCTGAAGCGCGATGGGTCGAATCCCGCAATCGTGCTTCCGCATGGCGGGCCGACTGGCCAAACCACGGATTACTTCAACCGCACCGTGATCGCTCTGGTCACACGCGGATACATCTGCATTGCGCCCAATGTGCGCGGTTCGACCGGCTACGGCATGGAGTTCCAGAAGGCTAACTTCCAGGACCTCGGCGGCGGCGATTTGCAGGACGAGATTTTCGCCGCGAAGTTTCTTGAAGCCACGGGATATGTCGATGCGAAAAAGATCGGGATCACCGGTGGATCGTATGGCGGGTACATGACCATGATGGCGATCGGCAAGACGCCGGACATTTGGGCCGCCGCAGTCGAGGAGTTCGGGATCATCAACTGGCTGACCATGTTTCAACACGAAGATCCCATGCTCCAGCAATACGAGAAGACGCTGTTGGGCGACCCTGAGAAAGATCGCAAGATCTACGAGGCCGATTCGCCGCTCGCCTTCATCAGGAACACGAGGGCGCCCCTGCTCGTACTTCAGGGCGACAATGACATTCGCGTGCCGAAAGAAGAAGCCGAACAGGTCGTCAAAATCTTGCAGGACGCGGGCAAGACGGTCGACGCTCACTACTATCCGAATGAAGGCCACGGATTCGCCAAACGCGAAAATCAGGTGGATGCGATCCGGCGCACGATTGAATGGTTTGATCGCTACTTGAAAAGAACGAACCAGCAGTGAGAGACGAACGCGTTCACTCCAGTATTTCGGTCTTGAATAGCCTCTGGCCGGCAAGCGCCGTGTAGAAGCCCCAGATCGCCACCGCTAGTACGAAGATTGGAATGCTTAAAGCGTAGGGTGCATACCAGCGCGAGAAATCGAAAGTCACGGGCACATTCAGCACGGTGTTAGCGACGAAGACCGCGACCGTGAGCGTGATGAGTCCGAAGCGGACCAGAGCGAAGGCCGCAATTGTGTAGACGAGAGCGCCGCTGCTCGCAGCAACCCAGGGATGCGGACTGCCCAGAGCGTTGAGGAGCGTGAAGATTATGACGAAGCCGGCCGCAGCAGCCCAGCGATTCCGAAGCAGGTAACGCAGGACGATTAGAATGATGAAGAAGAAGAGCGTGCCCTGAATTCCTCCGGGCACCTGCACGATGGCAGCGCCGAGAGTGTTGCGCAAGCCCAGCAGATAGTCGGCGGTAAAAAACTGCGACGCCGAGTCCAGCCGCGCGATGCCGAACAGGAAACGAAACTCGATAATCACCACCCAAGTCAGGCCCAGGATCACGCCGAAGAGCACGTCGCGTCCGACCAGCGGATCGCGAACACGACCGCTCACCAGACGAGTCCAGGAGATGATGGTTTGCGGCCAAAGCTTGCGCACAAAGGGTTCCAGCGCGAGATAGAGTATCCAGGAAAGCGCCGCCATAAACATGGCCCCGCTGACGGCGAGCACAAAGAACCCGACAACACCTGAGTCCGGAACAAAATGCCCGAAGCACAACCAAATGGCGATCTGCATTGCGAACACGAAAGTGGCGAGGTGGAAAGCGCCCTGACGATCGCTCTTTCCGCGCTTGTATTGATAGCGAGCCAAAACCGCGGCTCCCACCAGCACCAGGAAAAATAAACTCAGGCTGACGATCTGGCTGATTTTCGTCCCCAATGTCTCCTCGAAAGGGCGCATGCGCTCCGGTCGCGTCCAAGGTCCGATCAAGCGGAAGAAGACCGGCTTGCCGCGCCACGCGCCCGCTTCAATGCGCAGGGGAAGTCCGCTGCCTGGCCATTTGCCGGTCCAGGCGGTGCGCGTGTCGGTGCTGGCAAGCGAAGTCCACTGCGGAGTTGCCGATTGGAATTGGGCCTGATCGAGGCCAGCGAGCGTAAACAGCGAACTCCAGTCCACGGGCTTGGCTGGAGGCGCGTTCTCCTCCAGTTGGGGCGGCAAGGCTTCGAAATAAACGAGCTTGCCTTGCGGATCGAGCATGAGGTTGATCATGCCGGATTGGGTCATTGGAGGATCGGTGAAGGTCACGTTTCCTGGAGTTAGCGAGCGCTGGAGGTCGAGAGGAATCAGGTAGCGAAGACTTTGGCGGTAGGTGAATCGCAGGATCGGCGGCTGTTCCGCGAGCGTTTTGTTCCAATCGGGATGCTTGTCATTGTTCTCGATCCAGCGCACGTAGTCGAAGTCGTGGTCGAAGTCGATTGCAGAATCGACCGGCTTAGCGTCGTAGCCGAGTTGGGCCACGATCTCGCGGGCACGATGGGTGAGGACATCGGGAGGCTGATCGAGCGGCATGCGCGCCAGGGCGTCAATGCGCGTGATGAGGTAAACGGCGACGACGATCGCCAGGACACAAGCCGCCAAGCACAGGACGGCGAGCCTCGGGTTGATGCCCTCATTTGCGCCCGCGGCGGCGACCATTTGCGGAGAAGGCGTTTCGCCGGCGGCGAGCGCGGCGGCGAGCGGATCGCCTCCGGGCAGCGCAGCGGCGACCGACAGCGCGTTGGCTGGACGATTTGACGGCTCGGGTTCGAGGCAGCGCAGGATGACGCGCTCGACCAGCGGGTCGAGGTCTTTGACGAATGACGACGGACGGCTGATGTCTCCCGCGGCGCGCGAGCGGACGAGATCGGCAAGGTTGTCGGCGCTAAAGGCGCGTTTCCCGGTGAAGAGTTCGTAGAGCACGAGGCCGAGCGCGTAGATGTCACTCTTCTCGGTGACTTCTTTGCCGGAGAGCTGTTCGGGCGCCATGTAGGCAGGCGTGCCGCTGCGCGCTTCGGCGCCTTGCGCCTGACCGGCGAATGCGGCCAGTCCGAAGTCGGTAATGATTGCCTGGCCGCGACCGTCGAGCATGATATTCGCGGGCTTGAGGTCGCGATGGAGCACGCCTTTCGCATGCGCGGCGGCGAGTCCGGCACAGAGCTGGCGCGCGATGTCGAGGGCCTTGTCGTTCGGCAGACGTCCGATGCGGCGCAGGAGCGAGGCCAGGTCTTCGCCGTCGACGTACTCCATGGACAGATAGGGTTGGCCGTCGACTTCGCCGACGTCGTAAACGCGGCAGACGTTGGGATGCGAAACCTTGCGCGCGATGCGGACTTCGGCGCGGAAGCGATCGAGGAGCGCTGGATCTTGTGCGGCTTCTTCCGGCAGGAACTTCAGCGCGACTGGCTGGCCGAGCGTGAGATCGTCAGCGCGATAGACTTCGCCCATTCCGCCGCGGCCGAGGAGCGCGACCACGCGATAGCGGTCGCCGAGCAGTGAGCCGGGGAGAAACCTTCCGTAGTTGAGGAGGGCATCGGACGAAGAACTTGAGTGACTGGATTTCGAGGTGGGACGCGGCGAGCGCGGAGTTGGAGGAAGCTCGGACGAGACCAGCGTGGAGGCCTGATCGGGGCTGAGCTTAGGCGAGCCGCTGCTCGCCATGGTCTCGTCGCTGAGTTGGGTGGAGACGTCGTCGGACGACTGCGTCGTGCCGCAGGAGGGGCAGAACCGCGAGAGCGGCGGAACCGGTTTGCCGCATGAATTGCAGCGTGACATTAGGGCGAGCGCCTCGAGCGAAAGACTTGGCGGAAGTCTACGCGAAGATGGCCGAAATGGGAATGATTGGGCCTGTTGGCTTATTAGTTATCTCCCCCCTCTCTTCGTGATCTTTTAGAATCAGAGATTTAGCGGGTGCTCGGACGCTAGATCTTTGAGGAATAAGGAGTTAGCAGTAAGATGTTTATAAATCAATAACTTAGGAGCGACCTGGAAGGTATTTTGAGGCGGTTGTTTGATCTATGTTGTTAAGGAATAAATATCTTACGGGGCTTACGATGGGATTTTGGCTTTGGAGAGACGATGAGAGCGGAATTGCTGCGATTTAACGGCGCTGTGGAGCTTGATCCCGCCATCGATGCGTGGATAAAAGAGCATGCGAGTGAATTGGGAGCCATCGCGCATGAGTGGTTTGAGGTAATGCGGAAATGCGGAGACGAAGTCCGGGAGCTTTTGCATGACGGGTGTCCCGTGGCATGTTTGGGAAATGCGCCCTTTGGCTACGTCAATGTATTCAGTTCGCACGTAAACGTGGGGTTCTTTCACGGCGCAACGCTGCCGGATCCGGCACGTTTGTTGCAAGGCACCGGCAAATTCATGCGCCACGTGAAGCTCAAGCCCGGAACGGTCAAAAACGCCGCAGCGCTAAGCAGGCTCATTGAGGAAGCGTACTTGGACATAAAGGAGCGCGTCGAAAACGGCTAGCGCAATGTCCTGTCGTTGTACTGAACGTCTGTGCTGAACATATGTAGCGCAGAGTTCGGTCCAGATTCCACACCGGTTCTGAAAAATGGGCAGCTTGGCGCGTGTACGTTCGGCAGGGTTGAGAAGCACTCCTGAGAGATGTCATCGGCAGTCTCCCGCGCTACTTTAGGACAGAGGCTCGCAGCACGAAATGCCCGCGGTCCCCAAACCTCACCGCACGGCGCAGTTCGCGAGTCCCCTTCAAAGTTCCCGTCCGGGTCACCAGCCTGGAACCGGATGCCAAGTTCTCTGAGATCTGCGAGACGCTGGTCGTCAGCGCGCACGGTTGCGCGCTCCGCTTCCCGGTGAAGTTGGACACGGGAAGCGCTCTTCGCCTGCACAGGCGCGGAGGCCGGCAGGCCACGGCCTACGTAGTCTTCTGCCAGCCGATGGGGCCCGAGGGGCGAAGCTTCCGCCTCGGCGCACAACTCGAACGGCCGGAGAACTTCTGGGGATTGGAGTCCTTTCCTGACGACTGGAAGGTCGTGGAGATGCCCGCACCGGCCGGGCAACGGGTTCTCGACAACATGTCGGACAATACGCCGCTCACCATTTCGGAAAAACCGCCCGCCGAATCCATCGTTGTTCGTCAATCGGTGTACCCATCGCAAACTCCAGCCCGAGCTACGCGAGAAATTCTCGACAAGATCGAGGAAAAGCTTTCCGAAGAGCGCTTGCGAGGCGTGCTTGCGAAATTCGTTCAGCCCTTGCAGATGGAAGTTACCGAACTGCGCGAGAAACTGGCCTCTAATGCAAAGCGCAACCGCTTCGAAGTGTCGCTCGGATATATTCCTCCGGAGTTCGAGGAGAAGCTGTGGGAACGTCTGCGGCAAGACCTTGGGAAACGGGTGCTGGAGCAGACGCGGGAACAGTCCGCCGAGATTCTGGGCTCGGCGAAAACGGCCATCGAGCAGAAGATCAGCGCGGAATCGACCGATTTTCGGCAGCGTCTTGGCGGCTGAGCTGCATGCCGTCGAACAACGGGCGCAGGAATTGGCAACGGAACTCACCATACGGGGACAACAGGAGGCACGCGGTGGGATCGAGAAATTGCAGCGGCGTGCTCTGGAGGCGGGGGCACACCTCGACGCACAAGGTGACAAGCTCTTGAGTTCCCTGCAAGGCCAACTTGCGAAGTCACACCAGGTTCACTGCGGCGAGGTCGAGCAGATGCAGGCCGACGTTGTGGCGAAAGCGTCGCGACTTCACTCTGAAGTGTCCGACCTGGGCGCAAGGATTGGAACGCTGAACGAGTCGGTGCGGCGGCTTGAGTCGGAGCTGGACGCGCATCTGGTACGCGTCGCGGGCGAAATCGTGACGGGCGCGGAAGGTCAAATCGAAAGCGCCGTGGCTCTGGCACTGAAGAACCTGCAAGCACGCGGCTCGAATGAAATCGAAACCAGCATCGGCGAAATGTGCAGCCACTTGAGAACCATCCAGAACCGGATTGAAAATTCTTTTGTCGGCTCGGTGACAACGCAGGGAGAGGAAGCTGTGCAGTCGATCGCGCTGAGATTCGAGGAGATTGCGGAGAAATATGCGAAGAGTTGGCGGATGGCGCTGGCTAAGGACTTGAGTTCGGTGGCGGAGGCGCTGGGGCGGGAGCTGCGGCGGGAACTTGAAGGTGAAGATTGCCAAACTGAGGTTGAACGAGTCGACAGTACAGGGGCCGGTCTTTGAGATTCGTTGTTTGTAAGCCGGGCCCGAATTTCAGTTAGTAAAATCGCGATTTAATGCCAACTAACATCGGATCGCTCTAGTCACAGTACTTGCACGGTGTGTCGTCTTCCGGCAAAGAAGAGTCGTAGACCGGGACGACGACCTTGCCGTTCGCGTGCACCATGTGAGGCCAATAGGCTGGATTAACGACCGCTAACGGACCGAACTCTTGATAGCTCCATTCCGCGCTCTCGCGCCACGGTGCTGCACGAATATAGTCCACAGTTGCGACTTGGGCCTTCGGAATTGTTTCCTCGCCCGCTTTTTGTGTTGGCATGCTGATGCCTGTGGCAGTAACGTTCAAACTTCGAGACAGATAACGGGTACCACTCTTCGTCACGATCGAGAATCGCCCCTTTCCGACGTTGAATCCCTGCATTTCCAAGCCAGCTAGGGAAGCCACCTGATTCCAAGTGTTTCTTCCGCTATACAACAAGCCCGCGGTGTTGTCCCGTATCTCAACGACATCCTGTCGCAGGACTTCTACCGCTGAGTCCTGCCCGTCTATTCCTTGCCTGATCACAATCGAGCGATCGGATACCTGCCTTATCCTGCCGGATATCATGCTGTCATGGTTGCGCGCGAATACTTCATAAACGCCAGCTTTTGTGACACGTTTAAGATTGGCCCATGCGGCATCGGTATCGACACCTAGGCACCGTGTCGTCAGCGTTCCAAGGGCGATGAAATAGAATAGAGATCTTAACGCCACTACATAGCCTCCGCGTTCTAAAGAAACACTACTCCATATCGCAGTTGTTGTTAACTTGGCGATTTCACTAAGAATCCGGTTCGTGCCTTCTCGTGCGTCTAGCAGGCTGCTGGAAAATTGATGCGCACGACGTATTTCTTGTGTCTCTCGAGTGTCTCTTCGGGAGCAGGAGAGTTTTGGCTATGCCGGAAGATTTATTCCGGCCCTTTGTGGTGCGAGCTGTCCGCGACTTAGCCTGGTTGAAGTACCGTTCGGCTCAGATTCCGCATGCGCACCAGATTGTAAGCGGCACAGGCGAAGGTGAATACCCAGTCCACCTTGAAGATCCCGCGATGACGCACTTTCCGCAGCAACGCGATCGTCTTCAGCCACCCGAAACACTCTTCGATGCGCTTTCTCTTCCGTTGGCTGACGGCATATCCCGGGTAGCGCGTGGTACGCGCATCGATGGCGCTTCCGCCTCTCCGCCCATCGTTTTGCGCCACGTGAGGTGTGACCCCCAGATGGCGGCACTCGGCCACAAAATCCGCCGTGTCATATCCCTTGTCCCCGCCTGCGGTCACCGGCTTCGTACCGGGAATCTGCTCCAGCATGATCAGCGCCGCATCGCGTTCCGCGTTCCCATTGGCCTCGAACACTTCCGCACTCACGATCAGGCCGTTCCGATTCTCCACCAGCAAATTCCCGCTGTAACTCAACTTGGCCTCCTTGCCCGCGCCCTTGCGCGCCAGCTTGGCATCGGGATCGGTCTTCGATTCGTGCGTCTGGTTCGACCGCTTCTCCCCGTGAAAGTTCACCGTCGGGTTGCCAGGATCGTCCGGCGAAGACGGAGCTTTTTCGTCCTTACGCTGAAAACTTTTCGCCCCCGCCCAGGCTTCCAGCAGCGTCCCATCCACCGTGAAGTGCTCGTCCGAAGTCAGGCCTTTCGTCCGCGCTCGCGCCACCACTTGCGCCAGAAACTCTTTCGCCACCTCGGCCTCCAGCAACCGATCCCGGTTCTTGGTGAAGGTGGTCGCGTCCCACACTTCTTCGTCCAAGTTCAATCCCACAAACCAGCGAAACAGCACGCTGTAATCGATCTCCTCCATCAGCAATCGCTCGCTACGGATCGAGTACAGCATCTGCAGCAACTGCGCCCGCAACAGCTTCTCGGGAGGAATCGACGGCCGGCCCGCGCTCGCGTACATGCGGTCGAACCGTCGCGACAACTGGGCAAGCACTTCGTCCACCATGGACCGGATCGCCCGCAGCGGATGATCTTTCCGCACCCGCGTCTCCGGCGACAAATAGCTGAACATCTGACTCTGCTGATGATCTACGCCTCGCATGCTCCACTCTTAACACGATTGGCTTGCGCAAGAGGAGTAGTTTTTCAGCAGCCTGCTAGTGCTCCGCCAGCGCGCGATGGACCATGTAGATGGCGATCGCGCCTTCGCCGACCGCCGAGGCGACGCGCTTCACATTGCCGGCACGAACATCGCCGACGGCAAAGACAGAAGGAAGGCTCGTCTCAAACATCTGCGGCGGGCGGGTCAGCCTCCACGCCGGCGATGAGTCTCCATTGCGCGGCATGGTGATGTCGCGCCCGGTAAGGATGAAACCCTTTTCGTCCATGGCGACGCAGCCTTGCAGCCATTCGGTGCGCGGCGAGGCGCCCGTCATGAGGAAGACGTGGCAAATCTCACGCGTTGAAGTCTCGCCGGTTTTTTTGTCGCGCCAGGTGATGCGCTTGAGTTCGCCGTCATTGTTCTGGCCGTCAATGTTCTCGCCGTTGCCATCACTCTCCATACCGACGATTTCCGTATTGCACACGAGTTCAATCTTGGGATTTTCGGTGATGCGCTGGATCAGGTAGCGCGACATGGTCTCGGCCAGGCCGTCACGGCGCACGCACATGTACACCTTGCGCGCGGTTTGCGCGAGATAGACGGCGGCTTGTCCGGCGGAGTTCGCTCCGCCCACCACCACCACGTCGGCGCCCTCGCAGAGTTGAGATTCCATGTAAGTGGCGCAGTAGTAGACGCCGCGCCCCTCGAACTGCTTAAGATTGGCGATCTGCGGCTTGTTGTATTGCGCTCCGGTTGAAATGACGATGGAGCGCGTGGGCAGTTCTTCGCCATTGTCGAGGATGATCTTATAGGGGCGCTCGTCACAGTTGAGGCGCGCTACGCTGTGGCCGATCATCATCTTCGCGCCGAATTTTTGCGCCTGCGCGAGCGCTCGATTGGAAAGCTCCTGGCCGGAAACTCCGGTGGGAAAGCCTAAATAATTCTCGATCTTCGAACTTGATCCGGCTTGGCCGCCGGGGGATTCGGCTTCGATCACGAGCGCGTCGAGGCCTTCCGACGCGGCATAGACGGCGGCTGCCAGACCCGACGGGCCGGCGCCGACGATGATGACGTCGCGCTCCTGCTTGTTGTCGATGCTGACGTTGAAGCCGATGCAGTCGGCAAGATGTTGGATCGTGGGATTGCGAAAGACATTGCCACCCTTGCAGATGATGACGGGGACCTCGGAGGCCTGGACGTTAAAGCGGTCGAGCAAGGCCTGAGAACCTTTGTCGGCGTCGAGATCGACGTAGGTGTAGGGATAGGCGTTGCGGCCAAGGAATTCGCGAATGCGGAGCGTGCCGGCGGAATGGCGGGAGCCGAGGAGAATCAGGTTGCCGAGACCGCCGGAGATGAGCGCGAGGCGGCGCAGGATGAAGGCGCGCATGAAGATTTCACTGAGCTCGGCGTCTTTGGCGACGAGCGAGCGCAGGCCGTCGTTGCTGACTTCGAGAAGTTCTCCGGCTTCTGTTATGCGGCCGCGCACCAGGCAGCGGGTGCCGGAGATCATGGACATTTCACCGGTGAAGCCTCCGGCATCGTGAGTGACAACCGGGCGCTCGCCGTCGAGTCCCGGCTGAACGATTTCCATGGCTCCGGAAAGGAGCACGAAAAACGGAACCTGCGTGTCGCCCGGCTCGAAGAGGATTTCGCCGGGCTTAACCTTGCGCAGCTTGGCGGTGGGACGGATGCGATCAATCTGCGCCTTCGTCAAGGTGGGGAAGGTTTGAGTATTGGAATCGAGCGCGCTGGGCATCGGCCATGTGGACATGTGTTTTCCCCGACCTACTAATTGAATCGAAAGTATAGATGTTGCAGGGAGAGGTTTGGTTTCGCGGGCGCCAGATCGATCGTCTTACGCTTCCTCAAAGCCTTTAACCGCGGAGGACGCTGAGTTCTCGCGGAGTTCGCGGAGAATGGTCTTATCCGGTGATCGAACGGAGCTCGTCAAAGAAAGTCGGATAAGAAACGCCTGCCGCATCGGCGCCGTGAATCAGGGTTTCGCCGTCGGCGCGCAGAGCGGCTACGGCGAATGCCATGGCGATGCGGTGATCGCCGAATGAATCGACCTCTGCGCCGTGCAGCTTTTGGCGGCCGGGGATGCGCAGGCCGTCGGGACGCTCTTCGACTTCGGCGCCCATTTTGCGCAGGTTGGCGGCGACGGCGGCGATGCGATCGGATTCTTTGACGCGCAGTTCTTTGCCGTCGCGCACCTCGATGCCGTTTTCGCTATAGGGGGCGGCGGCGGCGAGGACCGGGATTTCGTCGATGAGGGCCGCCGTGTCGGCTCCGGCGATGACGCCGCCTTTCCATTCGCCTCCGCGCGCTTCGATGCTGCCTACCAGTTCGCCGTGCTGCTGCTCGATTTGGCCGACTGTAATTGTCAATCCCATCTGGATAAGAACGTCGAGCAGGCGGGCGCGGGTGGGGTTCATGAGAATGCCGGGGAGTGAAACCTGGGAGCCGGGAAAAAGCGCGGCCGCGCACAGAAAAAATACGGCGCTCGAGAGATCTCCGGGAATGTGGGCTTCGATGGCGGAAAGGTGCTGGCCTCCGCGAATGCGGGCGACGTTGCCTTGGCGCTCGATTTCCGCACCGAAGGCTTGCAGCGCTAGTTCGCCATGGTCGCGCGTGCGGATTGGTTCTTCGACGACCGTTTCGCCATCGGCAAACAGGCCGGCAAACAGAACGCACGACTTCACCTGGGCGCTGGCTACTTCGGGCCTGTAGTGAATTGCTTTGAGATGGCCTCCTTGAATCCTCAGCGGCGGGCGGCCGGCATCGCTGGAAGAAATTCTTGCGCCCATCTCCGAAAGTGGCTTGATTATGCGCGCCATGGGCCGGCGGGAGAGCGATTCATCGCCAAATAATTCGCTCGCAAATGGCTGGCCGGCCAGCATGCCGCTTAACATGCGCATGGTCGATCCGGAGTTGCCGCAGTCGAGCGGCGCGCTCGGCGGGTGGAGCGTCGGGCTGACGCCGGTTACTTCGATGGCTCCGTCGTCCGCTCGTTTCGACTGAGCGCCGAGTTGGCCGACGCAGGCGAGGGTGCTGGCGCAATCTCGCGCGGCAGAAAAATTATGGAAGCGGCTCGTTCCGCGGGCGAGGGCTGCCAGCATCGCGTAACGGTGGGAGATAGATTTGTCGCCCGGAATACGAACCACTCCATTGACAACGCGAGCGGAACGGACGGTAGCGGCGGTCGCGGCGGGCATGAGCTTCTTATAGTAAAGCAGCGCTTGTAAGGCTGCTGGCTGTTTCAAGCGCGGCTCTGTTCATTAGTCGTTCCTTGCCCGCCACACTTTCACAATTTTCTTGCGATTGCCTGTCACATTAGCAGCATCAAACCTAAAACTGGGAGTCGCAGAAGCGCATCGAGTCCGCGGTGTCGGCTATCAAACTTCGGTGTAACTGCGGTTCGGATTCGCAACGGCAGTGTGACTTCTGTGTCTTGGACGCGAGCAAGTAAGAGGATAAAGTCGAGTCATTCATGGTTGTTCAGTTGAAATCAGCGTTGATAATTCTTGCTGTCGCATTCGCGTGCAGCCCGCGATCTGTCTTGGGTCAGGATGCTGTAATAGCGGCAAGCGATCAGCCGGCGTCATCCGCGGAGCAGAAAAACGAAAGCAAAAATCTGACCCCAGGGGCCGGCCAGCCATCGCCCGGCAGCCTCAGCGGCACGGTTGTGGATCCAAGCGGCGCAGTGGTCGCAGGAGCCCAGGTTCAACTCACGGGCGGAGCTCAGAGTCAGCAGACAGTGTCGGGCTCCGACGGTCAATTCTTCTTTCCGAACGTCGCCCCGGGGGAGTTCAAGCTTGCCATAACGTCGGCAGGCTTTGCTACGCAGACATTTTCTGGAACGCTGCATGCGGGCGAAATCGAAACCTTGCCGCAGATCGCGATGAACATGGCGGACGCGCGGGTCGAAGTGCAAGTCGGGCTCACGCAGGTCGAGGTGGCGGAAGAAGAAATCAAGTTTGAAGAGAAGCAACGCGTGCTCGGCGTCATTCCGAATTTTTACGTCAGCTATGTGCGGGATGCCGCTCCGCTCAACGCGAAGCAGAAATTCAAACTGGCCTTCCGGTCGATGATCGATCCGTTTACCTTCGTGGTCGTGGCCGGGACGGCGGGTGTGGAACAGGCGCAAAATCACTTCGCCGAGTATGGACAGGGAGCGCAGGGTTATGCGAAGCGTTTTGCCGCCAGCTATGGCGATGCCACCACGGGCACGTTGATCGGGGCTGCGATTTTTCCGGTGCTGCTAAGGCAGGATCCGCGCTACTTCTACAAAGGAACCGGGGCTCTGCCTTCCCGCGCGGCCTATGCGATCGCAAATGCCTTCATCTGCAAGGGCGACAACGGGCGCTGGCAGCCGAATTACTCGAACATGCTCGGGAGCCTGGCGGCGGGAGGCATTTCAAACCTCTACTATCCGGAGCAGGATCGCAACGGCGCGGGGCTGACGTTTGAAAATGGCGCGATCGGAATCGGCGCGACGGCTATCTCCAATTTGTTTCAGGAATTCATCGTAAAAAAGCTGACGCCCAAGCTGAATCGCTCCGCTGGCGCGCCCTGATTCGCGCCTGACGCTGGAACGGATTATCCCAGGGCAACCGTCCGCAGGAAACGCGGGGGCTTGCGCGCCTTGGTCGCCTGCTCAAACGCGTAGGCTAGTCTGATGAGCGTCGGCTCGCTCCACGCGCGGCCGAAGAATGAGATGCCGACCGGGCAATCCAAAAATAAAACCGGCCGGCACGTTGATGTTGGGATAGCCCGCGACGGCGGCCGCGTTTGAGCTGCCGCCGGCAACATGGTCGCCGTTGACCAGATCGGTGAGCCACGCGGGACCGCCGGTGGGCGCAACGATGGCGTCGAGCTGGTGCTTGTCCATGAGCGCGTCGATTCCTTCGGTGCGCGCGAGCTGGTGATTTTTCGCCAGCGCGTCGAGATATTCCTTGTCGGTCAGCGGGCCCTTGGCCTCGGCCTTTATGAATAGATCCTGTCCGAAGTACGGCATTTCCTTGTCGCGGTTGCGCTCGTTGAATTCAATGATGTCTTTGAGGGCATGCACCGGCGCGCCCGAGACAAGACGCGCGAGATAGGCATTCAGGTCGGCTTTTAATTCATACAACAAGACTTCGAGCTCGGTGTCGTCGAACTTGCCGAAGGTTGCGATGTCGGCAGGATCGATGAGCGTGGCGCCCTGCTTGCGCATCACGTCGAGCGACTGTTCCATGAGCGAGTCGACGGCATCGTTGAATCCGAAATATTTTCGGGCTACACCGATGCGCGCGCCTTTCAGTCCGGCCGGATCGCAATATTGCGCGTAGTCGGCTTGCGCCTTGCCCGCGCTGGCGGCGGTAGCTTCGTCGTCGGGATCGACGCCGGCGAGCACCCCAAGAAGGATTGCAGCGTCGCGCACGGTTCGGCACATGGGACCTGCTGTGTCTTGCGAGTGCGAGATCGGAATGATGCCGGCGCGGCTGATCAGGCCAACCGTCGGCTTGATGCCCACGAGGCCGTTAGAAGACGACGGACAGACAATCGAGCCGTCGGTTTCCGTTCCGATCCCGGCCGCGGCGAGGTTCGCGGAAATGGCGGCTCCGGTGCCCGAACTCGAGCCGCAGGGATTTCTGTCGAGCGCGTAGGGATTTTTCGTCAGGCCGCCACGACCACTCCAACCGCTGGTCGAGTGACTGGAACGTATGTTCGCCCACTCGCTGAGATTCGTTTTGCCGAGGATGACTGCACCTGCGGCGCGCAACTTTTGCGCCACGAAAGAATCTTTCGGGGCCTTTGCGCCGACGAGCGCCAGCGATCCGGCGGTCGTCATCATGCGGTCGTCGGTTGCGATGTTGTCTTTGATGAGCACCGGAATGCCGTGCAGCGGGCCGCGCAGTTTCCCTGCTTTGCTCTCCTTGTCGAGTTCGTCGGCGATCGAAAGCACGTCGGGATTCATTTCGATGATGCTGTTGAGGACGGGACGGCCGCCGTCGGTGCGCATGTCGAGGTCGGAAACGCGTACCCAATAGTTCTCGACCAGAAAGCGCGCGCTGAACTTGCCGGACTTCAGGCCGTCCTGAAGATCGCTCACCGTGATTTCGTCGAACTCGGACGGCTTGGGCTCGTAAGCGGCAACGCTCGCATCTTTTATGGCCGCCGCAATTCGCTCGCGTCCTCCATTCAAAGCGGGACAAACAGGCGTAAACGCGGCGGCCGTTCCGCCCAGAGCGGCAGTTTGAAGAAACGAGCGGCGGGTGGGCTTGGGAGACAATTCAGTGCGCTCGCGCGAGGCCAGCGGTCTGAGCAAGAATCTCCCGCGGAACTTCGCGAAGGGTTACGCAGAACTCGAACATCGGCGTCTCCGTGCCGCGGCCCCAGCGGTTGACTTCCCAGTGGGCGCGAATTGCTTTTACTTCAGGGGTGGCCGAGACATCGACGAGCAGTGGGTACTCTCCACGATAAAACTTCTGTGGAAACGCCGCTATGGGCTTGGGATCGAACGTCGTGCCGTCGCCGGAGCCGAGAATGCTGACGTCGATCGACTCCTGCTCGATGATGTCGGTGATGGCGAGATTCAGCAGAAAAACACGAGTCGAACCCGAACTGAGGTCGACCGCGGGAGCGTCGCCTTTGGCGGTGGCAACGGTTTTTTCAGGGACCAGGAAGGCTTCGATCATGACTGGCAAGTTTAGCAGAAGAGGTCACAGGTTACCGGTCACCGGTAACCGCCTTTGGATTTCATATTAGAGGCACAAAATCCAAAAACTGCCGCAGCAAGGGTGCCACCGCTTCGGGGCGCTCCCAGGGGGCGTAGTGTCCGGCTTTCGGGATCATCTTCAAACGGCTGCCGGGAATATTCTGCCGCATCAGTTCGCCGTCGCCCGCGGTCGAAAGCACGTCTTCTTCGCCAATGACGATGAGGGTTGGCAGGTTGATGTGCTTGAGGTCAGGGATGGAATCCGGACGTTCGGCCATTCCGCGCAGCACTTGGCTGATGTCCTCGGGCGACATCTTGCGCATCATTTGCAGCGCGCCTTCGACGATGTCCGGGCGCGACGAAACAGTAGTGGCGCCGAGCAGATTGGGAACCATGCTCTTTAGAAACTGTTCAGTTCCCTGCTCCAGCACGGCATCGGCGTTTTTCAGACGGTTGGAGCGGGCTTCGGAGGTGTCGGGCTGGGGGCGCGTGTCACACAATGCGAGCGCGGAGACTCGCGAACGAAAGCGGCGCAGGAATTCAAACACGATATAGCCGCCGATCGAGCAGACGATGAACGCGGCCTTGCCTACTCCAGCAGCGTCCATGATGCGGGCGACGTCGGACGCGTGTTTTGCCATGACCGCCGGGCCCTGGCCAATTTCGGATTCGCCGTGTCCGCGGAGATCGGGGAGGATGAGCCGGTAGCGCGATTGCAGCGCCGGGATCACGGGCAACCAGAACTCGTGATGCGCGGGAAAGGGATGCAGAAGGATGACGGGCGGCCCGTCACCCTGAATTTCGTAGAAGATTTCGGCGTCATCGCTGCGCAGGCTGTGCATCGCGATTCAGGGTATCAAAAGACATCGGCCCTCAGCTATCAGCTGTCAGCTCTCAGTTGTAGCTCTCGTGAGATCTCTACGGTCGTCCGTTAACCCTGGCATTTCAGCCCATGACGGTCTGCTGCGGCTGAACTACGACCGGGGGCAGAGCGTGCTCTTCGGGAATGATGATCCAAGCGAGGACATAGGCCACGAACCCGGGAACGAATCCCGACGCGAACGTCAGAAAAACCCACAGAATTCGGACGAGCGAGGTATCCATATCGAGATGCTGGGCTAGTCCCGCGCAAACGCCGGCAATCTTGCGATCGATGCGCGGGCGCATCAGCTTGGGAGTGCAATGAGGATGCGCAACCGCGCGTCCACAGTGCGAGCAATAACGGGCTTGATCGGAGATTGTAGTGCCGCAGGCATTGCAGTACATTGTGCCGGAGTCCATGGTTCACCCCCTGTTTAATTATACGGGCGAAGTTGCGGGAATGTTCCAGTGCTATCGTAACTAACCCCTACTCCCGGTAGGCTTGTTTCATTCGTTGGCGAGCTTTGTCGGCGAAGGCATTGCCCGAATCCACTGCCAGCACAGCCTGGTATTTTTTCAAGGCAAAATCGCGCTTCTGGATCTGATCGTACATCTCCCCTGCCCCCAGATTGGCCTTCTGCAGCAATTCAGGGTCAGCCCCGGTCACTTCTCCTACCTGGTCGTAGGCGGCAGCGGCAGCAGGGTATTTCTTTTCGGCGCGCAAGACATCGCCCAACGCCACGCCTGCCAGTTCGTAGTGCAGGCTACCGAATTTCCCCTCGCGTCCGTTTTGCCAGACGCGGCGATATTCCTCCTCCGCCGCGTCGAGCTTGCCGGACGCTCGCAGCAGATTTCCCTGCTCGATGGGTAGAAGGTAATTGCGCGGAAAGCGGGGAGCGAGCGCGGTCGCAATTTCGAGCGCGTCGTTATAGCGATGCTCGCGCCGCAAAAAAACCAGCAGCACCATCCCCGCATCGACGCTTGTTTCGCCGTTGGCACGGTAGTCGTCATACAAATACTGAATGCCCTTTTGCTTGTCGCCACTCAGGCCGACGAGAGCGACGGCAACCTTGGCCGCAAATGACAAACTGCCCATCACGTAATTGTGAGTGCCCACGACGAGCTTGGCGTCGGTGTACTGCGGATCAAGTTCGAGCACGCGCTCGTGATCACGGCGCGCGCCCACGGCGTTTCGCAGGGCGGAAAACCAGGCACGCTCGATGAGCCCGTTGTAAAGAGCGAACTGCGCGCGCGTCACGCCGCGCGCGTAGAGCATATCGATGTTGTTGGGGTTGTGGCTGAGTTCGGCGTCTTCGATCTTTTCGGCCTGCTGGACGAGTTGCTTGATGCGCTCTTTCTGCCCGGGGTCGGCGGGGCGATGGGCCAGTCCGATAAAGCTGTCGTTCGTGTACTCGCCGGTATTGATGGCACCCATGCGATAGAGTTCGCGCACCAGCACGGCGGAAAGTAGATGGTTCAGAGCAAAGGGGTCGTTGGGATGACGGGCGACGATTGTCTCAAAATCGCGGATCGCCGCGTCGTGGTCGAGGTTGTAGAAGTGTTCGATTGCCGCCTGGTTCAGCGGATCGGCCGGACGGATTGTGCCCGGAGCTGCCGGACCGGCTGCGCGTGCGAGAGTTACCAGCGTCACCAGGGTTAAGAAGTAAACCGCGAAGAACTGGACACGCCGGGGTCGGATGTCGGCGGACGAAACGCGAAACCAGAGTGCGCAGGAAGGCAAGCAAGTCCAGTCTAACTGATCGGGCGCAGGTGCTACGTAACGGAGCGGGAGTGCTATGTACACGGAAGTTCCGGCTGGGGCAAAGTGGCCTGAGTAGACAAATCTGGGCAGAACCAAGCCGGGTACGTCCGCCGCGGGGTGAAGTTGTGCAAAATAGAGAGGAAATTCTGGATAACTGCGTAATTCTTGCCTTCCCTAAGCCCGCCCTCCCCGTTGGCGAGCCTGTAACTGCTGTCTTTGTAATCAGTGGTTTTGGTGATCCGCTTGCGAATAAAAAGCGGATACAAGAGGAAGTCTGGCATGGCGGAAGCGTTGGATCAGGCTCAGCACGAGTTTTGGCGGCCACCCGTGAAGGCATCTGAGGCAGTCGTGGGCTCGGCTCAAAGTCAAACCGAAGACCGGAGCGAGACCTGCCATGACTGCGGGACTGAGTTTATCGTCGGTTCTCGCTTTTGCCACAGCTGCGGCGCCAGCCGTCCGGAATCGGGCATGGCCCGAACCGGCGAACTCAAGACACTTGAAATTCCCGGCCTAACCGAACTCGCCGCTCTCGGCAAACGCTTCGGCCTCTCGAAGGCGACCTTGGCAGCATTTCTATTTGGAGGGCTGTGCATGGTGGGGGCGCTGTCGGTCAGCATCATCTTCACAGCCCACACGACGCTTGATTGGCAGGCGATTCAGATGTGGCGGATCGAATGGCTGCTGGCCGCCATCGCCAGCTTCGGCGCGGGCTGCCTGTTGAAGAAATCGGCGTAAACAATCTCGGTTTACAAATCCTAATTGCGCGAATGCGTCGGCTCGTGCTCAGGCACAGTTTGAGCAGCCCTGCGCGGCTGCGTCATACGGTAAAGATGGTGCAGCGGCCCTGTACCGCGCCCAAGCGGTTGGGCGTTCGCAATCGCGGCGGAGACGTAGGCTTTTGAGAGCAGCACTGCCTCGGGCAACCCGCGGCCGTGGGCAAGGTGGCAGGCGAGCGCGGTAGCGAAGGCGCATCCTGTCCCGTGAGTCGAACTCGACCGCTGCCGCTCGGCTTTGAAGACCTCCTGCTCAATCCCGCGCGCCGTTGTAAAACTGAGCAGGTCGACAGCTTTCTCGAGATCGCCGCCAGTGACAACCACATTCGCGGCTCCGAGAGCGTGCAGCCGCCGGGCAGCCTCTCGCATGGCTTCCACAGACGCTCCTATCCCCCCGGCCCCGGCAGCCGCTGAAGACCCAGCTGACGCCGAGGCGCGGCTGGCCAGCGTCATGTCCGAAAGAACGGAAGCTTCATCGAGGTTTGGGGTGACAACTTCGGCGAGGGGGAAAAGCCGCTCAATCATCAGCCTTGTCCCAGCAGAATCAAGCAGGTCGGACCCTGACGTGGATCTCAGGATAGGATCCAACACGATGTGGGGGAGCGCGACCTTTTCGAGAAAATCAGCCACGGCATGTACGACCACTTCCGTAGCCAGCATGCCGATGTGGACACCCTGAATGTCGAAGTCAGAGGCTAGTTCCCTAAGGGTGTCGGCAACGACCGTGGTGTCGACGGGCTCAACCCGCCGAACCCCCAGAGTGGACTGGACCGTGAGCGCCGTCATGCAGGCCAGACCGTAGCACTCGTGGGCAGCGATGGTCTTAATGTCGGCGGTAATTCCCGCCCCGGAGGAGGGATCAAAGCCCGCGATTGTCAGAACAATTGGGGGGGAGGAGGAGGGCACCGAGGTACTCTAACCCAAAGATGCGGCGAGGGGAACTCCACTTTCAGGCGTGCTCCGGATTCCTGCCAATTCTGCCCTGCCAGTGATTATGGCGGGGCTGCGGTTCTGTCCGGTTTCAGCTTTCGTTAGATATCGGCTTTCTGGCGAAACTTGTTTTTAGCGAATCTGGCCAGAACGCGCGATCGACAGGCCATTCTATCGATGGATGCATCGAAAGCAGTGCAATATATTAACCAATCAGTTAATAGAGCGGAAGATAAATACATTGTTATCAATATCTTAGCGCGGCAGCTCCGTAAACAATTAATTCTAAATGTAGTTAGAAGAATTAATGTACCCTCCTCTTTCTACTAATTGACTCTCTGATTAACAGTCACCGTTCCCTGCTTTCAAGCAGATAGCCCATAAAACTCGTGGTTTCATTGGGCTAAGCCATTGATTAATTACCACTTAGTTACGTCCATCGGGATTTTTCTGATTGACTTAAGCCCTGATCCCCCGTAGCATCACACAATCGTTTGGTAAAGGAGCGAACGACCAAAAAACGACTTTCACACGGAGGTAACTGAATGCGACGACGTTTAGCCGAAGGGCTGGCCGTGCTTTTATCTGTAGCCAGTCTGGGGGCAGGAGCCGCATCCGGGCCAAGCCTGGAAGCCGCCAAGGTCACCAAGACTCAGGTCACTGCAAGATCGACCAGCGGACACACAACTAAGAAAGCCAAGAAGGCACCAGCCTACCAAGTAGGCACCGCGTCCTGGTACGGAGAGTATTTCCAGGGCAAACAAACTGCCAGCGGTGAACCCTACGATATGCGCGATTTCACAGCCGCCCATCCCACGCTGCCACTCGGAACGTTCGTCAAAGTTACGAACCTGAGAAATGGTAAAGCCGTGGTGGTGCGGATCAATGACCGGGGTCCGGTAGTGGATGGCCGGATTATTGATTTGTCCTTCAATTCCGCGCGGGCTTTGGGATTTGAACAGCGTGGTTTGCAGAGGGTCCGTTTGGACATCTATCACCCTGCGACCGTGGCTGAGCTCGAAACTGTAGCCAACCTCAACTAAAACCGATAAACTCGCAGGCGAGGGTCGAAAATGCGATGGCCGAACATATTGACCCGCGCCAGCGATTAATCGTTGCTCTGGATGTATCGACCGGCGAGGCCGCCCGTAAGATCGTGGCGGCCGTCGGTGACTCCGCATTGGCCTACAAGGTGGGAATGCAGCTTTATACCGCCGAGGGCCCGGCCGTTGTTCGCGAACTGGTCGCCTCGGGGCGGCGTGTCTTCCTCGACCTGAAATATCACGACATTCCAAACACGGTCGGTGCAGCTGTGCGCGAGGCCGCGGGGCTGGGCGTGAGCATGCTGACTGTCCACGCAGCCGGGGGCGGCAAGATGCTGCGTGCGGCGAGCGACGCTGCCCTGGCGATCAATCCGAAGCTGCTCGTCTTAGCTGTGACGGTGCTGACGAGCCTTAACGATGAGGATCTCGGAACCCTGGGAGTCCGCGGGGCGGTGCCCGATCACGTTCTGCGCCTCGCGGCGCTTGCCTTGGCCAATGGCTGCAAGGGGATCGTCGCCTCGGCACGCGAATGCGAGGCGCTACGCGAAGAATTCGGCCACGAGTTCGTGATCGTAACTCCGGGCGTGCGCCCCGCGGGCAGCGGCCACGATGATCAGGCGCGCGTGGTAACTCCAGCAGAAGCAATTGCGGCCGGGGCTTCGTACATCGTGGTTGGGCGGCCCATCACCGAAGCCCGCGATCCAGCCGCTGAAGCAAGAGCAATCCTCGGCCAACTGGCGGCGTAAGCTTGGTCCGACCAGACCCCTCTCTGCTACCTTCCACACTGTATTCTCGCCACCTGATTTGCCTGACGCACCTACGAACCCGGCATCCTTCTCACCCCAAGCGTTCATCGGACAGTGACCAAAACTCGACGTGCGTCTGGATGGCAGCTAGGACGAAACCGGGCGCCGAAGGAGAAAAAGATGAAGATGAGAATTGCCAGTACAGTTCTTCTCTGCCTGCTTTTCGCGGCGTTTGCGTATGCCTCGCCCCGACAGCAGGATGAGCCCAAGTCCAAGGAAGTCTCTCCGGCGATGCAGCATCCCGACGCCAAACCTGAGGCCAAACCGGAAACACAGGAACAAAAGTCGGACGAAATGAAGCCCGAGAAGAACGACCGCCAGAAGCAGGAAAACAAGGACGCGAAGGAACAAGAGAAGGAAAATAAAGACCGGGAAAAACAGGAACAGAAAGAAGAAAAGAAATCCGGCAAGGAAATGGGGAACACGGGCGATGAGAACCACGCGCGCCCCGCCGGCAAGGGCGGCCACATTCCTGACGACAAATTCCGCTCCGACTTTGGGCGCAGCCACACCTTCCATGTCAGCCGACCGGTGATCGTCAACAACCAGCCGACGTTCAACTATGGCGGCTACTCGTTCATCATGGTCGATCCGTGGCCGGTGGGTTGGGCTTATACCGACGACTGCTACATCGACTACATTGATGGCGAATATTTCCTGTTCGACGTTCTGCACCCGGGCGTGCACGTCGCGCTGTTCGTATCGATGTAGACGGTGAACTGAAAAACGGTCGCCCGGAGACGTGACGGAAGCTCTCCGCACGCGAATAAAGCAAGAGGCATTGAATCATTCGGTCAATCTATCGATCCGGACTGAAAGCGGATGGACCGAGGAATTGACGGCAATGATTCAATGCCTCAATGTTCAATGATTCGATCTTACTGTTCAGTCTCTAAAGCTTCTCGAAAAATTCGCATCCCGAGCATGAAATGTAGATTCCGCCCGGCACTCCGCGTTCGCGATCTTTCATGCGCTTCACGATGCGCGTGTCCTTGCCGCACTTTGGGCAAGCGGTTGACTTCGTGGTATCCATGACCTTCTTGCGGTCAGCCGTCTTTGCAATCTTCGCCATTCAACTTCTCCTGACAGGAATGTGCCGCCAGCCGGTAAAGGCTGCGGTTCTACCTGGTGATTGGGAGTATCGAGGAAAACCGGGCACAGGTTCGACGCAAAGATACGATCAGCCCGGCAAGGTCAATCCACGCAGAATTACTCGCCAAATGAATTTTACACGATCGGCGCCCGGGAGTGAAAAAGCAATGTGGGAGCGTTAACCAACCCCGAACCGAATCAGAGACTCATTTCGATAGGGGGAAATAAATACGGGGCTGCTTGCGCAGCCCCGTGATCGAGCGTTCTGGGTTACTTGCCGGTTCCCGTCAGACTGGCGGTTTGCGGGCTGCCGGAAGCGTTGTCATTCAATGAGAGCGTGCCGTTGCGCACACCGACTTGAGTCGGAGTGAACGACACCTTCACGAAACAGCTGGCGCCTGGCGCCAAAGTGCTGCCGCACTTCTTCTTTGAGGTAAAGTCCACCAAGGCAAAATCACCGCTGGTGGTGATGCTGCTGAAAGTGGCTGTGGCCGTACCAGTATTTGTTGCGGTAACTTTTTTCTTCCCTTTTGTCACGCCAACCGGAGACTTGCCAAACGACAGCGAAGTCGGAGTCAGGGTGATGACAGCGCCACCTGCGCCGGTAACCGTGAGCTGCACTGTCGTTTGATGCGACAAGCTGCCCGAGGTGCCGGTGATAGTGATGGTGGACGTTCCAGGAGGAGTTCCAGCGCCGACTGTGATGGTCATGGTGCTGGTACTGGTTGTCGGATTGGGACTAAACCCGGCTGTCACACCGCTCGGCAGGCCGGTTGCGTTTAAAGTGACGCTGCCGGAGAATCCGTCGATCGGGGTGACCGTGATGGTGCTCGTACCCTGAGCACCCTGCGCGATAGTCAGCGATGTTGGGTTAGCGCTCAGGCTGAAGTCCGGAGAGCCGCCTCCGGCGCAAGTTGGGAACTTGAAGTTGCCGATGCCAGTACTCCAGTTGAAGCCCTGGTTCTGGCCGGTGGTTTTGATGTAGGACTCCGTGAACCAGAAAGTGCAGTCGTCGGTGGGATCGACTGTCAGCGAGCTGTAGTCACCCCAGCGATCGCAGCCGCCGGAACAGACGCCGCCGCTCGACTGGGAGCCTGTCCCCGCCAGCATGGTAACTTCGGATTCCAGTGTGCCTGAAGAGTCCGAGGGAACGCGCCCGGCATAAACCAGCGACGGAAACTGGCCCGCTCCGGAACCTGAACGCGTGAATCCCACGGCGATGTCCTGGGACTGATCCATGGCAATCGCTGGCATGAAGCGATACTGTGAATCCGGAGAGAAGGTTCCCGACTGGAACACAGTGGGAGCGGTTTCAGGGTTGTGGATTTCATACCAGCGCGCTCCGGATCCAGTTGAATTGACTTGAACGGAGTGAGCTGTCAAAAGAACTGAGTGATCGCCAAAATTGCGGTATACGAGGCGATACATCAGGCGGTCGCTAAGAGTCTCGAGCGGATCGCTTCCCGGATCCGGCTGGGGCGCGCAGGAACCGCGGGTTTGCCCGGGACAAGCGGCTTTGTAGGCCGCGATCGGGATGAGGGTGGGGCCGGTAAAAGTGGAGTTGCTGGGAATGGCGAAGTCGACGTGGAAGTTATACATCGCCAGGTTGGCGCCGCCGCCACGCTGAAGTTCCAGGAAGAAGTTTGGAGTGCCTGCAGCAGGAGGAGTGGCACCGTCCAAGTCGGACGGCAGCATTCCGAACTGTCCAGTGGGGGTGAAACAAACCTGGGTCGCGGTGGTGCCGGCCAACATCGCAGTGCGGTCGTTGGCGCAGACTTCTGCCGACGATCCGCCGATGTTGTAGGAGAAATAATAACCATCCGGCCAAACACCCATCTTCGGATAGTCCGGGAACTGGGTAAAGGTGAATCTGTATCGGTTATAGGAACCGGTGGCGTCGTCCGTGGTAGATACAGCCACGCATTCGGCATACGGGCCGTTGCCGCTCGCTCCCAAATCGAACTGAGCCGCAACCCAGCGCTTGGCAGCTGCGTCAAACCGTATCGTCGGGTCGCCCCAGTTGTCGTTTTGGCAGCCCCCACCAAAGCCGGACCAGAAGGAGTCTCCAGCCAAGGGGCCCAATTGCAGCGAGCCCGTCTTGCTGTAGACAGCATAGAAAGTATTGACGAACTCGGTGTATTGGGTCGTGCCCGGCGCGCCGTCGTTGTCCGCCGGCATGCAATTACAGAAGAACGAATCTCCAAAGCCCAGGGCGTCGAATTCCAGACCTGGGGCCGGTGTCTGTTGGGTGGGTGAATTCTCCGGTCTCTGCAGAACGGTGTCAGGCGGATACGGCCGGTTGGTCCACTCTCCAAACCTGGGGTCCTCGTGGTTGTCGATCTCGCGATAGGTCTGGGGGTTGAATTCGGGCAGCAGCGGGGCGATCTCGCGAAGCAGCGGTCCGGTGTCATGATGGGAGTCCGAGGTGACGAATGGGCCTTTTGTCACCGTCTTGCCATGGTTAGCTAACGCGGGCAGTGCGAGACAAAACAAAATCAGGACTGCCGTTACTAAGCCTCTCTTGGTCGTCACTTGTTCCTCCTCAGTTATTTATTTCTTGTTTCCCCCAGCCATTGCGGCCGGTTCGTAAACGCCTTCCAGTTTGAGTGTCATGACATCGGCGCCATCGACATTTCCTTCGTAGGTGCCGCCGCCTTTGATTCCTTTAAATTTCCCCGTGCCGCGCATGAAGTTGAACCGGCCCTTGGTAGTCGCGGGGCCTTTGTCCGCGTCCACCTGGCCGGTTGTCTGCATGGTGATTTTTTCGCCGCCTTCGAGTGTGTCCGTCTCGAAACTGTGAGGATGCAGGCGACCTTCCATCCTCTCCATGAAGCCCACCCACACACCGTCTTTTGTCTTGGCACCGAGAATCACCAGGGGCTCGGTCCAGGTGCAGTTGCGCTTCTCGATCATCACAGAATGCCCCTCACGATCCGGAACATCGATTGAGTAGGACGGAGAAGGTTTGTCGCAGCGGAGCGTTCCCTTGATGTCCACGAAACTCGATTTGGCGTCGCCTTTCTCGCCTTTTTCTTTTTCTCTTTCCCGCTCCGACTCTTGCGCAGTCAGGGAAATGGAAAATGCGACTAAGAGAAATAGGAGTAGGTAGCAATGGAGGGGGGCCCGGGACTGCAACATTTTCACCAACGACATGCGTTAAGTTGTCCTTGTCAGTTCGCTTTGCCGCTACAAAATTTTGGGATTAAACACACAAGTCGAGCCGTAGCCCAACCTCTTGTCCAGATTGTTCTTGAAAGCCGCCGAAAAAACTGTCGGGTGGGGACCGACGAAAAACGGCCGCTACTACAGCGTATAGTCTTATACCCCGTAGCGCAGAGGAAAGCACGAAGAATTAAGCAGGACAGCGATTTTTTACAAAATGATGAACTTGTTTGCACAGTTAAGACCAACTCTTGCAGAATGAACTTTACTCGGGTCTCGCTTCCGGCAGCCAACTCGCGTCCTGACGGGCAAGAAAAACGGGGCTGCTTGCGCAGCCCCGCCCGAAGTGAATCAAGTTTCGGTTACTTGCCGGTTCCCGTCAAACCCACGCTCTGAGGGCTGTCCGGAGCGTTATCGGTAAAGTTCACCGAGCCGGTCCGTGCGCCGACCTGTGTGGGTGAGAAGCTGACCTTGATCACGCAAGTTGCACCCGGGGCAAGGTTCGTCCCATTCACACAAGGAGTCACTTTCTTGGTCTGGGTTACCGGGACCAGCCCAAAGTCTCCCGACGTACTGATCGTCGAGATGCTGAGGGTCGCGTCGCCGGTGTTGGTGACTGTCACCTTCTTCTTGCCCTTGGTGGTACCCACCGGAACCTTGCCAAACTTCACAGAAGTTGGAGTAAAGCTGGCGGCCGGCCCGCCTCCGGTGCCACTGCAACCAGGGAAGGACCAGGATGCAATGCGCGTATGCCAGTTGAAAGTACCGGTGACCGCTTCGTACTGGGCCACATACCAGAAGGTACAATCGTCGCTCGGATCAACCTGCAAGGCGCTGTAGTCACCCCAACGAGACAGGCCGCTTCCTTCGGATCCCCCGCCTTCAATGATGCTGATCTCGCTCTCCAGAGAGCCTGCCGGATCAGTGGGTACGCGACCCGCAAAACGATTGGCAGGATGGATACTGCTGCTGGAAGCGCTATAGCCGATGGCGATGTCACCGACCTTGTCTTCCGCCGCGCTCGCCATCCAGCGATCAGTGCTGCTATCCGGAGCGTAAGTCCCCGACTGATTGACCGTCACCGCACCGGCCGGGTCGTAGAGTTCATACCAGCGAACACCAATCTGACTGCCGCTCGCGATCACCGAATCGTTCACCAACGCGCGGTCATGATCGGCGAAGTGCCGAACGGGGAAGCGATACATGGTGAGATCGCCTAGAGCGTCGAGCCGCTGTGTGGTTCCGCTCTGCGGAACGCAGCTGCTGTGGCACGCCTCGGTGAAGCTCGGGACCGTAAGCATGGTGGCCGGTGACATGGTAGCTGTCCCGCCCGCAAAGTCGAGCGTCAGCGTGCGCAGGTACAACTGGTTTGATTTCTGCGGGTGGATGAAAAGCCCGGGCGTGCCGTCGACTGGAGGAGCGGGACCATCCATGTCGGAGGGCAGATAGCTAAATTCGCCGCTGCCGGTCATCTGGCAGAGCTGGGCAGCGCTGGAATTGCCAGCCAACATCTTGGTACGGTCCAAACCGCAGAGGTCCGAGCCGATGAAGGATTGAAAGTTAAGAAAGATGTCGTAGGTGACCAGATACGCGCTATTGCTGGCCGTGGCCCAGGTGCCAAACTTCGGGTAGTCGTTCAGGTTCGCCCCGAACGAATAGCCGTAGAGGAAGTAGGCGCCCGTCGGATCATTGGTCTTGGAGACAGCTACGCACTCCGAGGTCGTGCTGCCGGCTCCGATCATGCTGAGAAGCCAGCGGTCGGCCGCCCGATCATAGAGCACGACAGGATCGCCGTAGGTACCCGAGGAACAATCGCCTGCGAGACCCGCGAATATATTGGTTATGCTGGTCGGGCCGGCAATCGTCCCGCCGGTCTTGTTGAAGACCTGGAACTGCACGTTCACGACCTCGACGATGTCTTTGGGGCCAACCGCCATGTTGGAGTCGGAGGGAGCGTAACCATTGGAGGCAATACCGTCAAAGTTGAGGCCGATGGCAACATCAAGGTTCCGGCCCGCTTCCTTCTGCAACGCGGGGTCTTCGATCTGGTAGGGACCTTGCGGCGCCTTGTTGGGGTCCGGCCGGGGTTCAGGCATTGCCTGAAATGGGAACATTGAATAGTCGACCGGCATGTCTGCCACCGGCTGCGAAACCCCGAAGCTTGGGTAAGTCACGATGGTATTGTTCTTGCCGGTTTTGGCGAAGGCCAGCGTGGTGAACGCCAGACCACAGAGAATTAGGAGGCGAACCATTCTTCCTGCACGGATCATTTTTTTCTGTCCTCTTTCTGTCCTCGTGAAATCTTTTAGTTGAATTGAGCACACAAGTCGCCCACAGTTCAGTGAGTGTGGTCGAGCTCACGTAACGCCGCCGGGAAAACCGTCGAGTGGGGAGGGTCGACGTGGAGGTGGGCTACTAGCGCGTATAGTTTATATCCCGGTTTTCAGAGGAAAGCACGAAGAATCAAGCGGGAGACTGCTTTTTTACAAAAAGATGAACTTGTTTGCACAAGAAGGGTAAGTCAGGGAACCAATCGGGCCGGCACTTCTCTGAGCCCACGAAACATGATGGGGGCGTTAGGCGCTAGCCTTCCAGAATGACTACCAGGCGCCGCGGGCCGTGCGCTCCCTGCACAAGAATCTTTTCAATGTCGGCGGTGCGGCTCGACCCGGTGACAAGCCCGACGTAGGATGCGCCGGGAATTGCTTCCGCTACGCGAGCGAGAGCAGCGGCAATGTCGGGGACAATCTGCTCGCCGCGGCCATACACAATGTGGCAGGGCGGCACAATCGAGGCGCCGCGGCCACCGCATGCCGACGACATGAGGATCGACCCCGTTTGCGCAACGAAGCCGTGCGCCAGTGTCAGCGTTGCCTGAACACTTTCAGCGGGCGCAGCTTCGGACGACAGGCGCACCGTCCTCCACTCCTTGAGAACGGAGATCAACGGTTGCAGGGCTGGATCGTCCTGAACGTAGACTTCCCCTGCAGGAACGGTGGAAAGAATCATCTCAAGTGCGCCGGCTGAATGCGCGTTGTCCGCCGTCACGAAAACCTCGGTCAGGTTGCCTGCGCATTCATCGAGGAAGCGCTGGCGGGGATTGGGAATCGGAGGGAAGATCGCATCGAGCGGCACGGTGGCAGCGGGCGCGAGGCGTGGGCGAGAGTTTGCTTTCGCGACTCGCGCAAGAATGTTTTCGCGCGCGGCGCTCGCAGTATTGCCATTGCCGACGCGCTTAGCGGTTTCCATGGTCCCTCCACCAGGCGCGGAATGATTGCTTTGGGAGCTGCATCGGGCTGCGGTATTTCGTCCAGACCCGCATCGGATCGAGCGCAGTTCCGGAGAGGCCAAGAGCATTCACCACGCCCATCGCTTTGCGTCCAAGCCAGCCCATCAGCTGAAACCGTGCGCTGCTGGCGGCGGCCCAGCGGAAGCCGGCAAAGCCCACGCGCTCGGCAGGCTTCACGTTACCGCTGGCGATGAAGTCGCGCCGCGTGAGCAGGAGCTGCTTCGGCAGATCGATCTTGACCGGGCAGACTCCCTTGCAGGCGGTGCAAATCGAGCAGGCATAAGAAAGATGCCCCCACTCGCTGAGGTCTTTGGTGCGCGGCGTGTAGATGCTGCCGATGGGGCCGGGATAAATTGTGCCATAGGTGTGGCCGCCAACCTGGCGGAAGATTGGGCAGATATTGAGGCATGCGCCGCAGCGGATGCACTTCAATACTTCTTCCGTTTCCGGGTTCGCGAGCAGATCGGTGCGGCCGTTGTCCACGAGCACCACATGAAACTCCTGCGGGCCGTCGTTTTCGCCGGCGGAGCGCGGGCCGCGAATCAGCGTGCTGTAGGTTGTGATCGGCTGGCCCGTTCCGGAAGTTGCGAGCACCGGCCAGAGCGCAGCCAGATCGCTCATGCGCGGAATGATTTTCTCGATCCCGGCGACGACGACGTGAATAGGCGGGATGGTAGTGGTGAGGCGCCCATTGCCTTCATTGGTTGAGATCGCAACCATGCCGCTATCGGCAACCAGAAAATTCGCGCCCGAGATGCCCATCTCGGCGGAAAAGAAAGCGCGCCGCAGCGCCACACGCGCGACCGCGACCAGGCGGGCGGGGTCGGCATCCTTTATGTCTTCGCCAAGCTTGTCGCGGAAGAGATCGGCGATCTGACGGCGCGAGAGGTGCATCGCGGGCGTGACGATGTGATACGGAGGCTCTTTGCGCAACTGCACGATAAACTCGCCGAGGTCGGTCTCCCACACCGTGACACCATTTTTTTCAAGCGCCGCACCGAGATGAATTTCCTCGGTCACCATCGACTTCGATTTGACGACGGTTTTCACGTGGCGCGCGCTGGCCAGTTCTACGACGTAGTGGTTGGCCTGTTCGGCGTTCTCGGCCCAATGAACGTGCCCGCCCTGTGCCGTGATGCGCTGCTCGAATTCGATCAGAAGCTTCGCGAGATTGGCAATGCCCTCGGCCTTGACGGCGGCGCAGCGGTTGCGGGCAGCTTCCCAATCGGCAAAGCGCAGCTTGCCCTTGGCGACCGCCGCATCGTAGCTCGACATGCCGCGCTGAATGAGGGCCCGATGGTCGAGGTCGGACGACTTCGCGATCGCCTTGACTAGAAACTCCTGAGACGCGGCGCTCATCGCGGCTCCTTTGAACTCGCCGCATCGGCCGGCGAACTGGCGAGGATGCTCGCGAGGTAAACGGTTTTCAACTTGCGGCCCGTCGCGCCGAACACGCCGTCGAGGTGCATCAGGCAGCTCGGATCGATGGTCGTTACATACTCAGCACCGGACTGCTCGATGTTGCCTGCCTTCGTGTCGCCCATGGCGGCTGAGATCATTCCAAACTTGGTCGAGAACATGCCGCCAAAGCCGCAGCACTCGCCCTCGTTGGGCAGAGGACGCAGATCGATGTCGCGCACCGCGCGCAAGAGCTGCAGGGGCTCGTCATAAATTCCAAGCTCGCGCGTGGAGTGGCACGAAGGATGATAGGCAACTGCGTGCGGAAACCTTGCGCCCACGTCGGTCACGCCGGCGACACGTACCAGATATTCGGCAAATTCAAAGACGCGCTTGCCGACCGCAATGGCGTCGTCGTGCAACGGGCTCGACTCGAGCAGCTCGGGATAATGTTTGCGCACCATGCTTGCGCACGAGCCCGACGGGCAGACGATCGTGTCGTAGGCGGAGAACACGCGCACGAAGTGCTCAGCGCAGGGACGCGCGACCTCCCAGTGCCCGGCATTGAATCCGGGTTGGCCGCAGCAAGTCTGATCTTCTGGGAAGACAACTTCGCAGCCAATCCGGCGCAGTACGGTGACCGCGTCAATCGCGGCCTGGGGCGCGACCTGATCCACAAAGCACGGGACGAAGAGCGCGACTTTCTGATTCACCGGGCGGTTCACGGGCGAATTCATGCGCGCGTCACCTTTTCGAGGAGATACATATAAGAGCGATAGACTTCGCCGGTTGAGCGCGTCATGCCAATCTCGCAGGTGCGGCTGCTCGAGTAGCATCCCGCATGCTTGTGCGCCTTGATTTCGTCCGCTTCGGTGATGGTCGCCGAGGCCGTCAGTTCTGGATACATGAAGCCGCGATCACCGGCAAAGGCGCAGCATCCAACGCTGGGCGGAATAAAGACCTCGCCGCTACATTTGCGCGCGATGGCTTCAAATTTGGCTCCGAGTCCCATCTTTGTTGTGGAGCAGACCGGGTGCAGCGCGACGGAAGTCTCCCGGTGATGCACTTCGAGCTTGGGTAGCAACCGGTCGTGCACGAATTCGACGCTGTCTACGATTTTCAGCTGGTCGAAGCGCTGCTGATTTTCAGGCGAGAGAAATTCGCGGGCGTGCGTGAGCCCATACGTGCAGGGACTAGTATCAACCATGATGGGCAGCTTCCCTTCATTCGACCAGGTCCACAAATTCTCAACGGCTCGATTCAGGATGGCATCGCGCGATTCTTCGAAGCCCTTGGACGAGTAGGGAGTGGCACAACAGTTTCCGGCAACGTCTTCGGGAATCCAGACAGGTGCGCCCGCGCGCTCCGCCAGCGCGACTGTCGCCTGCATCAGTGACATCTCGCTCGCCTCGCCGGGAAGGCGGCCCATTGTGCGCGAAATGCAGGATGGAAAATACACGGCCTGTGCGCGACGGCGATCCGTATGGGGAATGCCGCCTTTTGCCGCGTGCGGCATCTCGGCGCTCCAAAGCGGCACGCTGGAGCCGATCGCGGCGCGCATCACCCGCGTAATGGCCTGCACGCCACCGAAACCGATGATGCGCTCGGCGAAATGCCCCACCCGCAAGCTGAACCGAATCATGCGCTCGGTGAGGGCGAAGTGATCGACGGTAAATCTGGCGACGCGCTTTGCAAAGGGCGAATTCCGCAGCGCGCGGAAACGCTTCACCAGCTTGCCGGTATCGATGCTGACCGGGCAGGTCGTCGCGCACAGGCCATCGGTAGCGCACGTATCAAGGGCCATGTAGGGGAAATCGCGATCCAGTTGGAGCAGGCCTGCGCTGTCGCCGAGCTGCTGCCGGCGCTCCATTTCGCGACGAACAACGATGCGCTGGCGTGCTGTGAGAGAGAGTTCGCGGCTCGGGCAGCGGGGCTCGCAATATCCGCATTCGATGCACTTGTCGATTTCGGGTTCGACGGTGGGCAACTGTTTAAGGTTTTGAAGATGGCCATGCGGATCGTCGGTGATAATGACGCCTGGGTTGAGCAATCCCATCGGATCGGCCAGGGATTTGAGCTGCCGCATGATCTGGTAGGCGTCGCCGCCCCATTCGGTTTCGACGAAGGGAGCCATGTTGCGGCCGGTTCCATGCTCGGCCTTGAGCGCTCCGTCGAAACGATTGACAACCAATTTCACGACATCGTCGATGAAGCGCGAATACTGATCGATGGCGTGCCGATCGTTGAACGACTGGGTAATGACGAAGTGAAGATTGCCGTCTTTGGCATGGCCGAAGATGATGGCGTTGTCGTAGGCGTGGCGGCGGAAGAGTCCGTTCAGATCCTGCGCCGCGGGAGCGAGATGCTCGATGGGAAAGGCCACGTCTTCGATGATAACGGTCGTGCCGCTTTTGCGAACCGAGCCGACGGAAGGGAACATTCCGGCGCGGATTCTCCAGAGCGCGCCTTGCTTGGCCGCGTCGTGAGTAAAGCTCGCGGGCTCGAGCAACTTAAGTTGGGCGGTGGAGTCGGCGGCGAGGGCCTGGAGTCCGGGACGGTCGGATTGCGACGCGCACTGAAATTCCACGAGCAGGCCGGACGCGCCTTCGGCAAGAGTCTTGATGACAGGCGGCGTGCCGGCCTGATCTTCGACTGAGCGTAAGGCGGCGCGATCCATGATTTCGAGCGCCTTCGCTCCGGCCTGGCGCAGCGGCACGATCGACTCCGAGGCCGCGTAGAGATCGGAAAAAAGTAGAAGCCCGGTGTATTTGACCGGAAGATCGGGCACCGTGTTCAAGACCGCTTCGGTGATGAAAGCCAGCGTGCCTTCGGCGCCGATCAGCAAGTGCGCGAAAATGTCGACGGCGCGGTCAAAGTCGAGGAAGGCGTTGATGCCGTAACCGGTGGTGTTTTTGCTACGATACTTGCGGCGAATGCGGGTGGCGAGCGCGGAGTCATGCTCGATCTTCGACTTCAGTTCAAGAATGCCACGCGCCAGCGTAGGCTCGCGTGCGAAAAAAGTTTCCTCGGCATCGGGAGCGGCGGTGTCAATCGCAGTGCCAGAGGGAAGCAGAAACCGCAGCGACGCGAGCGTGTGATAGGCATTCTGCTCGACCCCGCAGCACATGCCGCTAGAATTGTTGGAGAGAATTCCGCCCAGCGTGCAAGTCGCGATCGACGCGGGATCAGGCCCGATCTTCACGCCGTAGGGCCCAAGCGCGCGATTGGCGTTCGCGCCAATCAATCCTGGCTGTACGCGAATCTGCCGGCCACCATCGAGTATCTGGAAACTGCGAAAGTTACGCGCCGTCTCCACCAGCAAACCATCGGAGATGGACTGCCCCGATAGGCTCGTTCCGGCTGACCGAAACGTGATAGGAAGATCGTGCTCGTGGCTGAACCGGAAGAGCTGAGCAACTTCCTGCTCGCTCGCGGCCAGCACCACGGCCTTCGGTATGAGCCGGTAAAAGCTGGCGTCGGAAGCGTAGGCGATCAGGTCGATCGGCCGCACCAGTACGCGCCGCGCATCCACGAACTGAGCCAGCATGGGGCCCAGTTGCTGAGGAGAGTAGACGCGCCGTGCGACCGCTGCCACTGCCATTTTCTATTTGCTCCTGAGAGCGAGTGAGGGAGGCAGCCGGTCACGCGACCGGCGGCCTCCTTGAAAAGTTAGTACACAAGGTGAGTAAACGGCGGAACGTAAGCCATCAGGAAGACGAGAATACCAACCAGACAAGCCAACGCAATACTGTGCCAGAACACGAAGCGCAGGATGTCACCCTCGTGTCCATACCATTCGGTCGCCGTGCTGGCCACCACAATGCTTTGGGCGTCGATCATCTTGCCCATGACGCCACCCGCGCTGTTCGCCGCCCCCATCAGGACCGGAGATACCCCGACCTGCTGAGCGGAAATTTTCTGCAGGCTGCCGAAGAGCACGTTTGACGACGTGTCCGAACCAGTGAGCGCCACGCCCAACCAGCCCAGCAGTGTTCCGAAGAATGGGTATAAATGGCCAGTTCGAGCGAATGCCAGGCCCATCGTGGCATCCACCCCTGAGTAGCGAGTGAGAATGCCGATCGAGAGCATGGCCCCGATGGTCAGCAGCGAAAATCGCACATGCCAGAGGGTCTGCCACCACATGACCACGATCTTTGGAAGCGAGAGTCCCATGACGAAACCAGAAATGATCGCTGCAAGCAGGATTCCGGAGCCGGTGGCGGAAAGCCAGTTAAAACCGAACACGGCGCCCTCGGCTGTGGGTTTCGGCACGACTGGAGGCATACGCTGAACCATCTTGTTGAGCCCGCTCACCGGGAACTGCGGGTTGGTGATCTTGCTTGGCGGCGTGCTCCAGGTGCTCATCGAGGTGAACACTTTTTCCGGCGTGTTCATAATCTTCTTGCCCGTAAACGTGCCCCAGCAGAAAACGAGAACGCTGAGGATCAGCCAAGGCAGCCACGCGCGTGCTACTTCAGCGCGGCTGTAGCCGTGCGTACCGCGAGCGGCGCGCTGCTCCCCGTCCTGGTGTCCCCCGTGCCCCCAAATCTGCTTGGGCTGCCAGAACTTCAGAAAGAAGATGAGGCTGACCATCGAGACCAGTGCCGCAATAATGTCGGTCAACCATGGCCCGTGATAATTGGAGACCAGGTACTGCGGGATCGCAAAGGTGACTCCCGCTACCGCAACGGCCGGCCAGATTTCCTTCATGCCCTTATAGCCGGCATAAGCCCACACCAGCCAGAACGGTACAATCACGGAAAAGAATGGCAGAATGCGCCCGACCTGCGCTCCCAGAACAACTTCACTGTAGCCAGTGACCGCCGCGAGAGCGATGATCGGCGTGCCCAGCGCGCCAAACGCCACGGGCGCGGTATTGGCGATGAGCGACAATCCGGATGCTTGCAGCGGCCGGAAGCCAAGTCCGATCAGAAGCGCCGCTGTAACTGCAACCGGTGTTCCGAATCCAGATGCGCCTTCGAAGAAGGCGCCGAAGCTGAAGGCGATCAGCAGCAGTTGTAAACGCGTGTCCTGGGTAATGCCGGTCATGCTCTCCTGAAGCACCTTGAAGCGGCCGGTCGCCAGGGTCATCCGGTACAGGAAAATCACGTTGAGGATAATCCAGCCGATGGGGAACAGGCCGTAGCCCACGCCATACACCGCCGTGGTCAGAGCTAAACGACCAGGCATGTGGAAGACGAAGATCGCGATCACCAGGGCCGTGAATAATCCTGCCAGCGCGGCGTAGTGCGCTTTGACGTGTCCCAACGCCAGGCTGCCCAAGAGCACAATGACGGGAAGTGCTGCGACCAGGGCAGAGAGCAGCCAATTTCCCAGCGGATCGTAGCTCTGCTGCCAAGTGGCTGTGATGTGGTTGGTCGACAGCAACCAATACGCTGCCAACCCTGCAATGATGGTGAGGATGGCCCATGAAATCCAGACGCCGGTTTTTACGGGGTTGGGCTGCGACGCTTTGGGGGGCTCGACACTCGAGGCCATAGTTTCTCCTTGTTGTTCTTCGCCGGTTCTCGCCGGACAAGCTCGACGGCTACATCGCGACGCTACTTTTCCTCGGTTCTACTCTTAAGCAACGGCAATCCAAAATACCGGTCGGACAAAAACCAGATAGGATGAGGCCAAACCTTAATATCAATTAACCTTCGGAACCGTAGCGACCCCGGTCACTTCCGTCTGTGATTCCGATCACAGTTTCACAGGCGAAGTCTGTCGAATGGGCACGAATCTGAGAGTGTTGAGACGGCGCGCCCCGCCATGGCACGCGGAACTCTCTAAGACGGAGTCGACTCTGCGAGACCCCCGGGCTCATGCAGCCCCTGAGAACACTGGTTCTTTGCCTACTCCCACGCCTCGCTTAGCCGGGCAGGGGCCGGCCGCGCGTTTCCACTCCAAAAGGAATGAGCAGCAAACCTACCGCAAAAGCAACCGCGGTAAGCGCTACGGGCGTGCCCAGCGACCCATAATGCCGAACGCCGGCGCCGACCAGAAAAGTAATGCCCGCGCCCCCGAAGCGCGCAAATGAAGTTGCAAAAGCAAACGCGCTCCCGCGACACACGGTGGGATATTGCTCGGGAAGCCACAGCGTGTAAACGGCAAAATTCGCGCCCCCAATGCCGAGAAAGAAGAGGCAGACAAAAAACCAGCGCAGCCCCGCGCCTCCCAGATAGAAGACTTTGCCGAAGGTAAGCGCGATGAAGATCATCATCAGAGAAAAGAAGAACGCGAGCGCGCCGCGGCGGCCGACCTTGTCTGCCAGCCACGGCATGATGAGACAACCAAGAATGGTCGCGAAGGAAACCAGCATCACGCCGCGTGAAGCGAGTTGCGCCACTTGAGGCCCGACCCGTCCCGAAGCCTCGGCAAGCGCCGTAATCGCCGACGGCACGTACACCGTTCCCGCCCACAAACCGGAAATCGAAGCGAGCATGAAGATCGAATTCAGAATCGTGCGCCGGCGCAATTCCGGCGAGAACAGTGCCGCCAGGGGGCGCCAGAAAGCAAAAGTGTGAACGACATTTGCTTTCTCCAGCCAGCGCGCCGGTTCGCTCACACCATGCCGAATCCACGCCAGCAGCAGGGCAGGCACGCCGCCAACGGCGAACATCGCGCGCCAGCCGTAGTGGCTGCCGATGGCATAGTTGGCCAGGGCCGCCAGAAAAATGCCTACGTAATACCCGGTGTGCATCAGGCCCGCTCCTAGCTGGCGGCGCTCCTCCGGCCATTCTTCAGCGACGAAAGTGCCGCCCATCGCCCACTCGCCGCCAATTCCAATGCCCGCCAGAAGGCGCAACACCGCCAGTTGCCAGATATTCATGGCGAACGCGCTCAGAAAAGTGAACACCGAATAGAAAATGATGGTCAGCATGAGCGTCCGAACGCGGCCAAACTTGTCGCCCACCGGACCCCAAAGAAATGCCATTCCCCATCCAACCAAGAACAAGGCAAACAGTAGTCCGCCGTAATAACCGACATTGGCCTTGGTGGCGGCAATGCCGGAGCGAGGCAGAAGCTCGCGCAGCGATGGCACCAATACCAGCGCGTAGATGAACGAGTCCATGCCGTCGAGAGTCCATCCGCCCCAGGCGGCCCAGAAGCCGCGAATCTGATTGCGCGAGAGCAAGGAGGATGTGTTCGTAGTAGGTGAGCGATTGCTGCCAAGGTCCGGCATGGGCGGGAACTATATCAAAAAACCTACGTTCGAGAAGCAAAAAATGAATACCGAGAACGGAGGCACGGGCGCGTCGCCGGGGAGACCGCAGGGGCTAGTGCTTCCCTGCCCCAACGTGATGCCGAGCGAGCGAGAACGGCCTAAAATAAATGATCGCCGCTGAGTAACAGAATTCCGTTGGCCGCGGAAGATAGAAGCAGGAGCGACCTTGAGCCAAATCGAATCCCAATCATTGCCGGGGCAAGTGGCAATCGTAACCGGCGCAGGACGCGGCATCGGAGCGGCCATCGCCATCAGGCTGGCCGCGATGGGAGCGCGCGCCATTCTTTGCGGCCGCACGCGCGCCGCGCTCGAACATACGGCCGCCGCGATTCAAGACAACGGCGGTCAGAGTGCAATCGTCGAATGCGATCTCACCGACCTCGGCTCCGTCGAATCGCTTGCCCAACGAGTGGGCCGGGATTTCGGCCGTCTCGACATTCTCGTTAACAACGCGGGTATCCGGGGAAAACAAGGCTCTCTTCAAGAGCTTCCGCCCGACGGCTGGGACAGCATCCTCAACACCAATCTGCGAGGCGTCTACTACATGATCCGTGCCTTCGCGCCGCTCATGATTCGCGCACGCAGCGGCCACATCATCAACATCTCGTCGCTCGCCGGCAAGAACCCGATCCCGAATGGGGCCGCCTATGCCGCGTCGAAGTGGGGGCTGAACGGACTGAGTTATTCAGTAGCGGAAGAACTGCGCGCGCACAACATTCGCGTCTCAGTCATCTGCCCGGGATCGGTGCACACTGAGTTCAGCCCGCACACCGGCAAGGATGCCGAAAGAATGCTTCAACCAGGCGACGTAGCTCACGCGGTCGCCATGATTGTGACGCAGGCTCCACAATCGTTTGCCAGCGAGATCCTGCTGCGGCCGACGCAGAAACCGTAGGGGGCTTCGAGTTCCGAGCTGCGAGCGACGAGCGATCCGGGAACTCTGGGTCCGCTCTTTCGTTCGATGCGCGTCTTAAAGAGAAATTCGTAGCTCGAAGCTAGCAGCTCCATTTACTTCTTAAACAAATTCTCAAACGCCTGGCGCGCATCGTTGGGCCGTTGCGCCTGCTTGCTGGAAGTTTCTTTCTCCAGCCGCACGCGGATCGAGAAAAACGTACAGTCGTTGCGCTTGTCTTTAGGCGAGATTCTTTCCGGAATCGGCTGGTTGCACTCAAACCGGCTCGATGGGTCAAAGTGCTCGCACTGTTTGCAAGCGTGCAGATCAAATCCGCACTTCGGACATTTTCCAAGCGGCTCGCTCACATTCTGCAGCAGCGCCCCGCACTCCGCGCACCGCGAGACGGTGTGCGTTCCCGGCATGTTGAGAGGCCGCGGCCCAAATGTGTTCTCTCGCTTGGCAGCAGCCGGCCTTTCCGACTTCTCCATGTTCTTCTGCGGTCCACTTCCCGAGTCCTGGTATCCGCGCTGCCGGTATTTACGATCGGACAAAAACGCCTCCTGGAAACGCCTCATTCTGCGCTATTGCCGCGCCCCGCACAAGAACTACTTTTCCACCTTTCGATGGCTGCGGCGGCAACCCGCGCTCCCGGCGAGTCATCTATCGTTCGCCCGATGCATCCATTGGCAGATGCGAGATGAATTGTCTTTCACATATTCGGGTGCTAACATCCGAACAGAGAGTGAACGTATAGGAGGCAGTTATGGCGGATCGTGACGGCAGCAGTTTCCTTTGGTTTCTGGCGGGCCTTGGCGTAGGAGCGGTAGTCGGAGTGCTCTATGCCCCGAAGTCGGGCGATGAGATGCGCGAAACAATTCGCACCAAAGCGCAGGACAGCGCCGACCTTGCGCGTCAGCAGGCTCGCCGCGCGCGTGAACAGGCCAATGACTGGATGGACCGCGGCCGCGACGTAATCAATCAACAGAAAGAGCAGTTCCGCAACGCCTATGAAGCAGGGCGTCAGGCGTACAACGAGACGACTTCACCGGCCGCAACCGCCGAGCCGACGCAAAATAGATAGTAGGAGTTAACCAGGAGCAGCCCATGGATGATACGTGGCTAAAGGTTTTTATCGCGGTGACATCCTTCGCAGTAGTGCTGCAAGCGATGATTTTGGCGGCCCTCTATCTCTCCGTCCGCAAGAGCACCGCGAAGATGGACGCCCTCGCCAATGAGCTCAAAGAAAAGGCGATCCCCACGATGGAGACGGTTCAAAGTTTCATCGTCGAAGTGCGTCCAAAAATCGAAACCATCGCGGACAACGTCTCCGATTCGACCACGCTGATAAAAACTCAACTGGAGCGTCTCGATGCCACGCTTACCGACGTCATGGACCGTACGCGTCTCCAGGTAATCCGCGCCGACGAACTCCTGAGCCGCACCATGGATAAGGTCGAAGAGACCAGCGAGATCGTCCACAAAACAGTGGTCTCGCCGTTGCGCCAGGTCAGCGGAGTGATGAACGCGATCTATACGGGAGTCGACGTCTTCCTCGGCAACAAGCGCCGCAGCGGGAAGAACGGCATGGGCGTCCCGCAAGACGAGATGTTCATCTGATTTGGTAATCGTGTAGTTGAGAAATTGCGTAATTGAAAACCTGACGGCTTTAAGGTTTTCAAATTACTCAATTACAAGATTACCCGATTACTAACTCTATTTCTCGTCCCCGCTCTCTCCTCCACCCACAACGCGGCTCCTGGCATCGGGCACGAAGATCGACGGCACCCTTTCCTCGGCCGCCAACTTCTGAAAGTTCCCAATGTCCACGTTGCGTACTTCATCCCAGTGCGCCAGCAGTTCATCGGTCTGCTTCTTCAGCTTGTCGAATTGTTCATACTCGGCCGCCGTGGGCGCCGCATCGGCGGCACCGGCAACTGCCATTGAAAGATATGCCAGCTTGCCGTCGATCCCCGGCGCGTAGGCCAGTGAATCTTCGCTGGCGCTGATCTTAAGATCAATCAGCGGATCGCGCACCGAGACCAACCTGGCATCGAGCGCGCTTACGCCATCCAGCAGCGTTTTCGACGAATCCGGCCCGACACGCCGCTTCAACCCGTCCAACTGCTCGCGCACGTCCTGAATTTCATTCACCGCATCGTAGACGCGATCCAGTTGCCCGCGCAGGTCTATCTCCAGTTTGAACTGCTTTTCCAGATCGGCCTGCGAAACGGTCACGCGCGGATCAATATTTAGCTCGAACGCCTCCGTCTCGCTCTTGCCATTCGCCGTCAGGCGCACCTGATATTTTTCCGGAACCGCCAGCGGCCCGCGCGCTCCGTCGCCATACTCCCACAGGTAATAGCCAGGCACGCGATGCGCGTCTTCATAATGCAGATCCCACACGAAACGGTTCAACCCGTCTTCCACCTTGATCTGCTTCTCCGGTTTCTTGTCATCCGGATCAAGCGGTTCATCGAGAGGCTCTTTCCGCTTGCTCGAGTAGCTGCGAATCACACTACCTGCCGCATCCAGAATCTCAATCTTCACTTCATCCTTGGGCGCTTTTTTGACGTAGTAATAAATGACCGCGCCGTTCGGCGGATTTTTCCCGTTGAACACAAGGCGCGCCGGAGGCGGCTCATCGGCTCCCGCCGTATGTATGCGGTACGCCACCGCTGGCGAGTAAAGATGCATGTCCTCGCCAGCAATCGAATCCGCATACTGCCGCAGCGGGGTCAGGTCGTCGAGAATCCAGAACGAACGCCCATGAGTGGCGACAACCAGATCGTTATTCTTGACGACCAGGTCGTGCACCGGCGCATTCGGCAGATTCAATTGCAGACTGCGCCAGTTCGCCCCATCATCAAAAGAAACAAAGACACCGCGCTCCGTACCGGCGTAGAGCAAGCCCTTGCGCTTCGGATCCTCGCGCACGGCGCGCACGAATGCGCCATCCGGAATGCCATTTCCAAGGCGGGTCCAAGTCGCTCCGTAGTCGGTCGTCTTGTAGATGTAGACGCCGACATCATCATTCAGATGCCGGTCGAACGCGACGTAAGCTTTACCCGCATCAAAGGGAGACGCGTCGATCAAACTCACCTTGCTCCATTCCGGCACGGCCTTCGGCGTAACGTTCGTCCAGTTCTTCCCTTCATCGCGCGTGATCTGAACCAGCCCATCGTCGGTGCCGGCCCATATCAAGCCTTTCGTCACCGGCGAAGGCGCGATGGAAAATACCGTGTCGTAATACTCGGTTCCGGTATCGTCAATCGTCACCGGACCGCCCGAGGGCTGCTGTTTCGATTTGTCGTTGCGCGTCAGGTCCGGGCTGATTGCCTCCCAGTGATTTCCTCCGTCGGTAGTCTTGAAGACGCGCTCGCCGCCGTAGTACAGCGTGTTCGGGTCGAGCGGAGAAGTCACGAGCGGCGCCGTCCACTGGAAACGGTGAGTAAGCTTGGCCGCGCCCCCGCCATCTCCCAGTTCCGGTGAGACCGCGATGTTCTGCACTTGATTGGTGCGCCGGTCAAAGCGCGTGAGATTTCCCTGGTAGTCGCCCGCATAAACAATGTTCGGGTCGGTCGGATAGGGCGCAATGTAGCCCGCTTCGCCGCCGCCTACTTCATACCAGTTGTCGCGGCCAATCGCGCCATCGTCGCTGCGGCTGGCAATCGCTACGCTTGAATTATCCTGCTGCGATCCATAGACGTAATACGGCGTGCGCGAGTCGGTGATCACGTGATAAAACTGTGCGGTGGGCTGATTGTCCTGCCGCGTCCAGGATTTTCCGCCATCGACGGTCACCGTCACACCGCCATCGTTTCCGGCGATCATGCGCTGAGTATTCTTCGGGTCGATCCACAACGCGTGATTATCCCCGTGCGGAACCTTCACCTTATTAAAGTTGCGGCCGCCGTCGGTCGATTTGAAAAACTCGACATCCGCCACATACACGGTGTCCGCGTCCTGCGGGTCGGCAAACACGTGCATGTAGTACCAGGCCCGCTGCGTAAGGCTGTGGTTGCCGTTCACCAACTCCCAGGTCTCGCCGCCATCATCCGACCGATACAGCCCTCCAGCTTGTTTCGCTTCGATAATTGCGTAGACGCGATCCGAATTCGCCGCCACCGCCACGCCCACGCGCCCGTATGGGCCTTTCGGGAGGCCATGTTCTTCAAGATGCTTCCAGGTGGTTCCGCCGTCGTTGGAACGGTAGAGTCCGCTGCCCGGGCCGCCGCTGTCGAGAATCCACGGCATTCTGCGCACCTGCCACAACGCGGCAAATAAAATATTCGGATTGTGCGGGTCGAAAGCGACGTCGACGGCGCCCGTGTTCTCATCCTTATAAAGGACCTTCTCCCACGTCTTGCCGCCGTCGGTTGTGCGAAAGACTCCGCGCTCGACGTTTGGACCAAAGGGATGGCCGAGCGCCGCCACAAATGCGATGTCCGGATTGCGCGGATTGATGATCACCTTCCCAACGGCGCGTGAATCCTTCAATCCGACATTCTTCCAGGTCTTACCGGCATCGATCGATTTCCAAATGCCATCGCCTTGGGAAATGTTTCCGCGGATGCAGGCTTCGCCCGTGCCCACATAAATAACGTTGGGATCGGACGCGGCAACGGCTAAACTGCCGATCGCCGGCGCGCCGTCGTGATCAAAAATCGACGTCCACGTGTTCGCGCCATCGGTCGATTTCCACACGCCGCCGCCGGTCGCGCCGAAATAATAAGTTGTTGGATCGCCCGGAATGCCCACCGCTGTCAGCGACCGTCCGCCGCGAAACGGGCCGATGTTCCGGTACTTCATCCCGCGAAATTGCGGATCGCCCTCGTTCTTTTCTTTGTCGCCGTTCTCCGTCTGCGCCGCCGGTTCGTTGGCGACCGGAGACCCCTTTTGCAAAGTATCCAGCTTGCGGTTTCGCTCTTTTTGCTGTGCGAAGGTTGACGTGGCAAGAAATAAAACGAGCGCAAAGGATGCGCTCCATACAAGCAGTCGCTGTTTCATGAAAGTTGTGTTCCCCAGATTAGAATACTGATTCGTTTAATGGTACTGCCATTGGGGCAAAACGTAAATCCAACTGCGGCGGGTTTGAGGCTGAGGTTGTAATCCACGGGTCACAGATCACGGGGCACGGTCTTGCGGTCAGAAGTCACAGTTCAAGAAAACTCAAATCCGTCACTCCTCAAACCTGTGACCTCTGACCGTGAGCTGTTATCTCCCTCAGAATCCGCCTAGTCAACATCCCAAAGCAAGAAACGCTCATCGACTCCATCGCCTTCAGCCTAGAATGTTTCAAACATTTCTACAATATCCTGTTTGAAACAGAATGTTCCGACGATGAAACGGCAATTCACAACGAACGACGTAATCGCGCTCACCGGGATCACCGGCCGCCAGTTGCAATGGTGGGACGAGCGCGGCCTGGTCACGCCCAATCGCCAGGGCCACCGCCGCGTCTACAACTGGGATCAACTTGTCACCGCCGCCGTCATTTCTCAACTCCGCCGCCGCGGCTTTTCTCTGCAACGCATGCGCAAGGTAATCGTTTTTCTCGCGCGCGAGTTCGGCACCAGCCTCGCCGCCACGGTCCGGGCCGCATCCGAGTATCACCTGCTCACCGACGGCACCCACCTCTACCTTCGTACTTCGGCGCGCCAGGTGGTCGATCTGCTCAAGAATTCTCAGCAGCCAATGTTCGATATATGTCTGAGCGATGAAGTGCGCCGAGTCCGAGGTCAGATTCTCTCGAACAAGACTTTTTCTCAAAAAACCGGGTCTCTTAAGAAAAATTCGGCATCGGAGCGGCTTCGGCCCGTAAGCCAGGCCCGCAAAGCGTGAACACCAGCTTGGAATGCAAATCGGAGGCATGATGATCGGCGAACTCAGCATCATCAACGAATGGATTCCCGAGCAGATGGAACCGGGCACGGTCTTCGTGCTCGAAAACGCGGGCGAGGTCGGCGAAAAGGAAGATCCCTACTGGGCCGTGCTCTCCTGCCCGGTATGCGGCACCCTGGGCCTGATCACGCGCAAACAAATGGCCGGCCTGCTCCCCACCATCTGCGGCTCGTCGCAATGCTCGGCGCAGTTCTTCATCAAAGACGAAGTCATCACGCCGCGAAAGCCGTTTTAGAGTAATCGGCGAAGGCGGTTCATATCGAGGCCCGCCTATTCACCTACTTTTTATAGCGCCGCACCAGTGCCTCATACCGCGCATCCCCGCGTAGCGACGCGAAGTACGGGCTCGACTCGAGCGCGCCAAAATCGTGAAATCCATGGTCGAAGGTCTTCTGCAGCGCGGCCAGCGCTTTGTCTTTGTCACCGCGCGCCGCGTAGGCCGCGCTCAGCCAGAAGTAATTTACCGCTGCGGGCGTCATAGTTTTTTCGAGTGCCGCAACCGCTTTGTCGTAGTCTCCCTCCGCCAGATAGGCTTGCCCTAAGCCCATACTGGCCAGAGTGGCATTCGGGTTCACATCCTCCTCATGCTGGAAGGTAGTGATGGCCTCCGCGTAGCGCTTTTGCAGAATGAGTGCGCGGCCCAAGTGATAGTAGGCAGGATATAACGTAGGCCGCAAACGGATCGCTTCGCGCGCGGCTTTCTCCGCCCCGTCGGCATCCGGCGGTTGCATGTACCCGAGCGCCCAGGCGAGCAAATCCCACGCATGCGCATTATCCGCGTTCAACTCGATCGCAGTGCGAAACTCTACGGCCGCACCTGCCGGATCGTACTTGTCCATGAGGACCGTTCCCATGGCGAGGTGGGTCTCGGGCAATCGCGGGTCGATGGCGAGCGCTCGCCGGGCAAGATCCTCGGCACGCTGCAAATGAGATGGATTAGAGTCGAGATTGCGATAAATTTGCCCTTCGACCCACGCCAAACCGGCCAGCGCCAGCGGGTAATTCGCGTCGAACTTAAGAGCCTCTTCATAGGCTTGACGCGCCGCCCCAAGCTTCTCCGGTTGATCCGGATACTTGATGAACGCCTCGCCTCGCAGATAAGCATCGTAGGCCTGCGGATTCCCCGTGTAGCGATGCTGAATCGCCTCCTGCTCCTGCGGACTGAGCTTCAGGTTGAGCGACTGCGCAATCTTCAGCGCAGCCTGCTCCTGGAGCGAGAAAACGTCTTTCATCTCACCAACAAAGTCGTCGGCCCACACCTGGAATCCGCTGGTCGAGTCAATCAACTGCACGTTGATTCGCACCTGATCACCGGATTTGCGCACGCTTCCCTCGAGCAAGTAGCGCACTCCCAGCGCTTTGCCGATCTCCGCCGCGCTCTTGTCCGAAGTCTTGAGTGCCGCCACAGAAGAATGCGAGGCCACGTCGATGGCCTCGATCTTCGCGAGCTTGGTGGTGATCTCATCCGTCATGCCATCGCTAAAGTAAGCGCTGTCGGGCTCGGCACTCAAGTTTTGCAGCGGGAGAACAGCGACCGACGGCTTCGCGGACACGGGCGCAGAATGTAAAGAAGAGCGCTTCACATACCACTCGGACACTCCGACGGCGAGCGCCAAACCGAGCAGCCCCGCAATCACAAAGGAAGCCGTGCGCTTCGATCCCGTTTTCGAATCGGGCTTCGTCGGAGGCTCGATAGAGACCGCGGAAGCCCGCCCTGATTCCGTACCGCGCTGGATCCGCTTCAAGTCCGCACGCAATTCCGCAGCCGACTGGTAGCGCAAACCTCGATCCTTCTCCAAGGCCTTTTCCAGCACATGCTCAAACCCGGCTGACAGGGCGGGATTCAACCTAACTGCCGGAGCCGCCTCGCGGTTCATGATGCCATCGAAGATCACCCCAGTACTCTCGCCGCGAAAAGGCAGCGCGCCGGTCGCCATTTCGTAGAGCACGACTCCGAATGAGAACAAGTCGGTGCGCGCGTCCAATTCTTTCGCTCTGATCTGCTCGGGCGACATATAAGAGACTGTGCCGAGCGTGGAACCGGGGCTGGTGAGATGCTGTTCCTCAACCGCTGTCATCGTGTCGGCCGACGACACTTTGCTTGCAGAACCAGCCCCCGGCGCAGCTTTCGCCAGCCCAAAGTCGAGTACCTTGGCGTGCCCGCGCTTGGTCACGAAGATATTCGCCGGCTTGATGTCGCGATGCACAATGCCCTGCGAATGCGCCGCGTCGAGTCCGTCGGCAATCTCAATTCCGAGCGAGAGCACCGTTTCGTTTTCGAGCGGCTTCCCTGAAATCAGATGTTTCAGCGTCACGCCATCCAGAAATTCCATGGCGATGAAGGATTGATCTCCGTGCCTGCCGATTTCGTAAATCGTGCAGATGTTCGGATGATTGAGCGCCGACGCGGCACGGGCCTCGCGCCGAAAGCGCTCCAGCGCCTGCGGGTCGCGCGAGAGATCCTCAGGCAGAAATTTGAGCGCCACAAAGCGGCCAAGCTCGGTGTCTTCCGCTTTGTAGACGACGCCCATTCCGCCGCCGCCCAACTTCTCGACAATTCGGTAGTGAGATATGGTTTCGCCGATCACTGGAGGCCTTGCGCTCGGGCTCGCAAATAGAGAATGAAGTCCCTTCGAGACGCTCCATCTTAAAGAGCGGTCATGCGTGCGTCAACGAAATTGGCCCTATGCTATGGTATTCCGATGCCAACCGCGCTTATCACTGGAACCAGCACTGGAATCGGCCTTGAAACCGCGCTCTACTTCGCCCGCAACGGCTATCGCGTATTTGCCGGAGCACGAAAGCCTGAGGCAGTCGAGCGCCATCCGAATATCGTCCCGGTAAAACTCGATGTTGATCAGGACGCGAGCGTGCGCTCTTGCGTCGATGAGGTTCTGCGCGAAGCCGGTGCCGTCGACGTGCTCGTGAACAATGCTGGAATCGGCATCGCGGGCGCCATCGAGATGGTTCCGCTTCACCGGGCGCGCGCCATGTGCGAAACGAATTTCTGGGGCGCGGTCCGCATGATGCAGGCCCTCCTTCCGTCCATGAGAGCGCGCCGCAGCGGCACCATTGTTAACGTCACGTCGTTGATGGGCCACGTCACTCTGCCCTGCCACGGATTTTATGCCGCCACCAAGTACGCGCTCGCAGCCGTGAGCGAAACGCTGGCCATGGAAGCCAAGCCGCTCGGCATCAAGGTCGCGATCATCGAGCCGGGGGTGATTCTCACGCCGATCTGGAGCAAGGCCGAATCGCCGATGCCCGAGGATCCCGCCTACCAGCAAGGAATGGGGCGCCTTTGGCGCTTATTCAACGCGCAACTCGAAGGCGGAACGTTACCCGTCGTAGTCGCGCGCGCCATTTACGATGCCGTGCAGGAAGGCGCGATAAAGCTACGCTATCCTGTTGGCCCCGATGCTGAAGTAGTTGCAGCGGCACGTGATCGCATGACCGCGGGAGAGTGGGCGTCGCTAATGACGGAAGAAGATGAAGACAAGTTCGTGGCAAAAGCGACAGGGATCTTCGGCACCGATCTGTACAATCCGCCGTCATTGAATGCTCGCTTGAGCAAAGGAACGAACGCGGCGTAAGCGCCGATCTTCCTCAGGATGACAGGATTCGTGGCCTTATCAAATGGGCTAATTAGCCGAACAGATCCTCTGGGGACAACTCGACGTCGCGAAGAATTGAGCGCAGCAGGCCCGGCCTCAGAGTCTCGCCGGAATGCACGGGCACGGTCGTTACCCTTCCGTCGCGATGCTTGAGAAAAACGTTGACTGCCGCGTGTACGCAAAATCTCGAACCCGGCCTTTTCAAGCAATCGGATAAGTTCCTTTCCCTTTAGGCGGGGAAGGCGGGTCATATGGAAATTTGCTGGATACCTACGAGTTCAAGCGACGGGCTGGCGTGGTCATCTTCCAGGCATACCTGGATTACTTCCCGGACCCTCTTCATGAGAGTGTCTAGGTTTTTCGCTTGGGTGTGGCAACCCGGGAGCGCCGGAGCGGTGGCGACGTAGTAGTCGTCCTCGTCTCGTTCTATGACGACAGTGAACTTGCGCGGGGTCTTCACGAGCCGATTCTAACACGGCTGTTGGTTACGACCTTTCCCGCTCCGCCAGTCGCACCGGAATCTGCTCCACAATCTCAATATCAAATCCCTCGAGCGCCGCCACGCGTCGCGGGTGGTTTGTCAGCAGCCGGATGCGCTTCAGATTCAAATCCGACAGGATCTGCGCCCCCAGTCCAATCTCGCGCTGGGTCTTGCGCTCGCTATCGGGCAGAGTCGGCAGGCGCCGCTCGCGATGAAACGTCAGAAACGACTGCTCGCCAATCTTCTCCGCCGAAAATCCGCGCGATGACTGGTGCAGATAAATCAGCGCCCCGCGATTCTCCGCCGCGATGGTCGCGAGTGAGGCCTCCAGCGTCTTATTGCATTCACATCCGGTGGCGCCAAAAACGTCGCCCAGCAGGCAATGGGCATGCATGCGCACCAGCACCGGTGTTTCCGAGTCGCTGATGTCGCCGCGGATGAGCGCAATGTGCGAATCGCCTCCATCCACCTCGCTCTCGTAAGCGATCAGCCGGAACTCCCCATGCTTGGTCTCGACCATCGCCTCGCCCACGCGATGCACATAGCGTTCATGCTGCATGCGGTAGCGGATCAACTCCGCCACCGTCAGCATCTTCATATTGTGTACGGTGCAGAACTCGATCAGATCGGGCACGCGCGCCATAGTGCCATCGTCTTTCATGATTTCGCAGATGATCCCTGCCGGCACCATGCCCGCGAGCCGCGCGAGATCGACCGAGGCCTCGGTCTGCCCGGCGCGCACCAGCACTCCGCCCTTGCGCGCGCGCAGTGGAAAAACATGCCCCGGACGCGCCAGGTCTGAGGGCCGTGTCGCTGGGTCGATGGCTACCTGAATCGTGTGGCAACGATCATAGGCAGAAATGCCCGTCGTTACGCCTTCGCGCGAGTCAATCGCCTCGCAAAACGCGGTGCCGTACTGCGATGTATTCTCGGCCGTCATGTTGCCGATCCGCAGATGATCAAGCCGCTCTTCGGTCATTGTCAGGCAGACGAGGCCCCGGCCGTACTTCGCCATAAAGTTGATGGCCTCAGGCGAGACACTTTCCGCGGCCAGCGTAAGGTCGCCTTCGTTTTCGCGATCTTCGTCGTCGACGACCACAATCATCCGCCCCTCGCGAATCTCGCGGATGGCAGTCGGTACGTCGGTAAAGGGAGAGTGAGGAGACATATCGGTTCCAATTGTAGCGCCCGGCGCGGCTGGAAGCCGCCGGCGATAAGAAAGGGTCGCCCAAGAGCGACCCTTCCGCTAATACACCTTCCGACCCACCTTAGAGCGTGGATTCAATCTCAAATCCCCAAGCCTCAAGCAAGGGCTCCGGGATGTACTTCGAGTTCTTGTTCCGGCGCGCCCACTCCCGCAGCCGCGTTGACCGCAAATACTGGTCGGGAGACAGCTTGTACTCATGCACGACCTGTTCGAACTCGGTGATGGTGGGGGTCACGGGCCCGATAGGCTCTGGCTTCCCCCAGTTGGGGTTTCCGCGTCGCTTTGCCATGAAGAATGTATCCTCTTATCAGTGAAATGACGACTATTGCGCTATAACCTACCGAGTTTGATTCCTAAAAGCCCCGAGGAGATTCACCGAAAAGAAGGAAATGCGGGCTCCTGCAGTGTCCTCGGCACCTACGGAAGCTATTGATAATATTGGGTTTCATGGGATTAGTCAATAGAAAAATGAGCACCCCCTCAACCCCTCCCACCATCCCCTTTGTAAACAGTTACTTGCAGTTCATCGGTCTAGCACGAAAGTGGGGGGTGAACTTTGAGGTCCGCCCCTGAACCATTCTCGAGCTATATCGGAAAGAACGTCCAGAACTTCCGGTCTTGCCGCTAAAAAAGATTCCCTTTTGGAGGGCCGGAGAACCAGCGGTGACCTCCGTAATCTGGCCCCCCCAATCCGCATTGACCCTGCCGTCTCAGAGACATACAGTCGAACCGGGGAGTTTTCCGTTTCTGGAGGCCCCCACCAGCTTCCAAATCGCGAGCACTCGTGGGCTGCCGTAGATGCAAAACGATCTCTTAGAGCCGACCTGCGCACCGATTGGAAGGGTGCCTGAGAAATGAATCTGAAGTCGTTATTACTGAGCTCGGACGAAAAAACCGTGCGCGTTCTGCGCCGCGTGCTCAGTGACCTCGAAATCAGCGTGGAGCATTGCTCCGACTCCGACTCTGCCGTGCGCCGCATCACCCGTCAGCGGTTCGAAGCCATCATCGTCGATTGCGCGGGCCGCGAGGATGCGGTCGATGTTCTGCGCGCGACCAAAGCTGCGCCCGTCAACAAGCGCGCCCTGTCCATCGTTCTCGTCGACAATAACGTTGGACTTAAGGGCGGCTTTGAAATGGGAGCCCATTTTGTCCTTCATAAGCCGTTGGCCGTGGAGCGAGCCAAAGGCAGTTTTCGGGCGGTTCGGGCGCTGATGAAGAGCGAACGCCGCCTCCAGATGCGGGTTCCGATCGAGGTACCCGTGGTTTGTGTCGGCACATCCCGGTATGCCGCCCACACCGTTGACCTGTGCGAAGGCGGCATGGCCATTCAGTTCACGGGCCGCAAAGCCAAAGAGAATTCGATGCACTTCTCATTCGAACTTCCGGTTGCTAATGACAAAAAGGTTCACGAGAAATTCGAACTCGCGGGCGAGTTGGCCTGGGAGGGCAATGAATACCGCGCCGGCGTCCGCTTCAAAGATGTCAGTGACGGCCAGCGCACGGCCCTCCGAAAGTGGCTGACCAGCCATCTGCCCGAAAACGAACCGGACGATCCGCCGGTTCCCTGCCGCGTCAAGGACCTGAGCGATGGAGCCTGCTATCTGGTCACCAGTTCTCCGTTTCCAAAGTTCAGCCGCGTTATTCTCTCTGTGCCAACCGTAACTCCGGCAGTCCGCGCGGGCGGAGTTGTGCGGCTGGCGCATCCTGAGTTTGGCATGGGCATCGAGTTCCTTCAGTCAACGCCCGAGCAGAAAAACGAAGCTCGCCGGATCGTCGAAACCCTGCGCCAGGGTGTCGAAACGCTCGAGGTGTACGTCGAACCCAACGGACTCGAAACCGGACACGAAGAAAAGCCCAGATCCACACACTCACCCGCGGAAGATGCGCTCATCCATCTCTTCCGCCAGCAGGCGCGGGCCTCGGTGGAAGCCTTCCTCGAACGGCTCGAGCAGCGCCAACAGCAAGAGTCGCGGTAGCGCTTCCTTTCGACTACCCGGAATACCCCCGTTCACCACCAGTTCGCGATGCGGACTCGACGTCTTGGTCAGCTCAGAGTGCGCGTAACTGCGGCGTGAACCCAAAAGATGTTCATGGTCGGGTGTCCGTGCCTCGAAAATCACGAGACACGGGCACCCTGAATCTCCAGAGAACTTTTCTTTAGTGAACGTTTCTCTAGTGACCCATGACACTCGCGGTCTCTAGCTGCGTCGATTTCTTCTTGGCCAGTTCCGTCTCCAATTTCCCCTGGATCAGTTCCCATCCTGTTTCCTGGCCGGGCGTCCAAATCTTGGCAAGGAAGTATTCGCCGCCGTGGCGATGGAAGATGAAGTGGGCCTGCTCCGGCGTCACCGTCCCCTGCGCGGGGAGCGCCAGAAATATGGTTGATACGCTGCCGTCATTATTTCGAATCCTCAGGCGGCCGTTGGCGATGCGCTCGATCGTATAGTCCCCCGCTTTCAGCCGATCGTTCTCGACCACAAAGTTAAAGGGAACCGTTACCTTCATCTGACCGGAGTGCTGTGCGAAGGTCGGAAACGCTAACGCCAGCACCACAATCATCCCCGTCATCACAGTTGCCAGATTCTTTTTCATAACTCCTCCTTATTGTCTTGTGGCGACCTTGGTCGCGCTCACATATGCATTCAGCGACAGGTCAGAAAGAATGAAAATGCTCTGGAGGTGAGACGTGGGCGATCTGCGGGTGACCATGCAATGCGCTGAAAGTGCATCGCTTAGAGGCGCGGGTGACCCGCTCCATAGTCCGCCTCCCTGGTCGCCGGACAGCACGACTCGCGTCGAATCACGTGGATGACCCGTTTGCGCGTACCCTGGAACTGAAGGCACAGACAATGCGTATCGCCTTGTAGGAGTCACACTGGGGCGGAGCTTCATTCCCGTGTTTCGTCAATCGCAACGGACAGATCGTCCGCCCAATTGCCCGGGAAGGCGAGTGATAGACTTTCAAGATCATCCAGCAATTCGAGATCGGGACTTCGCGTGGCCATAGAAGAAACCAATCCGGCCAGCCATGTGCTGCGTTTTTCGAGTTTCGAACTCGACTTGCGCGCCGGCGAACTCCGCAAGCATGGGATTAGGATCAAGTTACAGGGTCAGCCGCTTCAGGTCCTGGCATTGCTGATTGAAAATCCCGGCGATGTGGTGACGCGCGAACAGCTTCGCGCGCGCCTCTGGCCAGCGGACACCTTCGTCGATTTCGATCACAGCCTGAACAGTGCGGTAAAGAAATTGCGCCAGGCTCTGAATGACGATCCCGACGTGCCGCGCTTCATCGAGACCCTGCCGCGCCGCGGATACCGGTTCATTGCGCCGGTTGGGAATAGCCCCAGTCTCGGGTCCACGCAGTCGGGCGAACCAGCAAATCCGCACGCCGTGTCTTCAGCCATCGGATCATCCCCGGCTGTCGGATCATCCCTGTGTGAATCCGCCGCAGCTGAATCGGCCCCGGATTCGTCAACCACCATTCCGGCTGCTCGCCTGCATCATTGGAAGCTGTGGGCGGCGGGCGGCTTCGGATTCGTGCTGGCGCTGGGGCTCGTAGCGTGGTTTGGATTTCGACCGACCAGTGCGCCCGCGCTCGCGCCCATTCGGCTGGTGCCTCTCACAACCTATTCCAACGGATCGTCCAAACCTTCGTTTTCGCCGGACGGCAACCAGATCGCGTATTCCTGGGAGCACGACAACCAGCAGGGCGTGGACATCTATGTCAAAGAGATTGGCAGCGAGAAGCCACTGCAACTGACGCACGATTTCGGTTACAACTTCTTCCCCGCGTGGTCACCGGACGGCCGCTATATCGCGTTCACGCACGGGAGCCGGACCGAGCCTCCTGGAATCTATCTGGTGCCGGCTCTCGGTGGGACGGCGCGCAAGTTGATTGAGCTGCCGAATGCCCGGAGTTGCAAGATCATTTCGAGTTGGTCGCCGAATGGAAAATTTCTGACCTTCAGCGACCAGGTGAAGTTCGCGCACTCGTGCGCGGTGTATCAGCTAAGCCTCGATGATCTGAAGGTGCAGCAGCTCACGTCGCCACCGCCTGGCTCGAATGGCGATGGATCGGGGGAGTACTCTCCCGACGGCAAGACCATCGCATTTGTTCGGAATACCAAAGACGTTGAGGAGATTTACCTTATGCCGGCTTCGGGCGGAGAAGCGCATCGGCTTACTTTCGATAATCGCCTGCTGCTGGGACTGACGTGGACGCCGGACAGCCGGGAGATCATCTTTTCCTCGAATCGCGGCGGGGAGAGTTTTGGACTGTGGCGGGTGTCAGCCAACGGCGGTACACCAGAACGAGTGGCGGTCGGTTCCGACGGCGCCTTTGGCCCAACCCTCAGCCTGAAAGGACATCGGCTGGCCTATGCCACCGGATTCTGGAACGAGAACATCTGGCGGATCCCGATCGGTCCGCGCCGGGTGCTTGGCAAGCCTGAGAAATTGATTTCCTCCGACGAGCAGGAGGAAGGCCCGCAGTATTCGCCCGACGGTAAACATATTGCGTTTCAATCGACGCGCTCGGGGAGTTTCGAGATCTGGCGCGCCGATGCGGATGGATCGAACCCAGTGCAGTTGACCTCGTTTGGAGGTCCGCTGACGGGCACGCCGCGCTGGTCGCCGGACGGACGCTGGATCAGTTTCGATTCACGGCCCGGATCGCATCCGAACATCTTTATCATCAGCGCCGAGGGCGGGCCGGTGCGGCGGATCCCCAGCGAGAGTTCGGACGACGCAGTGCCCAGTTGGTCGCACGATGGCCGGTGGATTTACTTCGCATCCAATCGCAGCGGAACGTGGCAGGTGTGGAAACGAACGGTGGAGGGCGGCGAGCCAATGCAGTTGACGAAGAACGGCGGGTTCGCGGCGCTCGAAGCGCCCGATGGCAAGTCGGTTTACTATACGAAGTCGGATGCGGCGGGAATTTTCGAGGTTCCAGCCGAGGGTGGAAATGAAGTGAAGATACTCAATGAGCCGCCCGACACCTTCTGGGGATATTTTGCGGTGGGCGGCGATGGTATCTACTACGTGGGAGATATCGGCACGCCTGCCAAGCCCAAGCCCGGATTCAAGTTCTTCGACTTTGGGACGCACAAGATAACAGTGTTAGGCGGAATGGAAAAAAATCCCTACAGCAGCGCTCCCGGCCTCTCGGTCTCCGCGGACGGCCGGTACATACTCGCCGTGCAGTGCGACGACTCGCGCGACAATTTGATGCTGGCGGAAAACTTCAGATAGAGCATCGGGTGGTCGAAGACAATTTCACTACGAGACGCAGAGTGCGCCGAGAAAAATTGGGTTTTGACGTCTTTGGTCTTCGCCTAGCTTCTCTCGGCGCAGTCTGCGCCTGGACAGTGAAGTTTTGATCTTCAATCGCCCGATGCCCGATTGGTTTATTCTTCCTTCCCAAACTGCTTCAGATCCTCCGGTCCATCGGCCAGGACAGCAACCGGCTCCTTGCCTTGCACCAACTCCCGGACTTTCTCGACCACATCCGGATTGGCCAGCGTCGTAATGTCGCCGGTCGCCATGTGGTTGGAGATCGAAGCCAGAATGCGCCGCATCAGTTTGCCGGAGCGCGTCTTCGGCATATCCGGAACGACATGGATGTGCTTCGGCCGCGCAATCTTTCCAATAATGGTTTCGATCGCCTTATTGATCTTGTCGACAATCTCCGGGCTGGCCTGAATTCCCGGCTGGAGGGCGACATAGACTTCCGGCACACGGCCTTTGATCTCGTCCACCACCGGCACTACCGCCGCTTCTGCCACTTCCGGAACCGTCAGACACGCCGATTCGATTTCCTTGGTGCCCAGGCGATGGCCGGCCACGTTAATGACGTCATCGACGCGCCCGAGAATCCGGAAATATCCGTCTACTGCAAGCACGGCTCCGTCAGCCGCAAAATACGGCCAGTCCTTCCAGTTCTTGCTCTTCACGTCCCTGCAGTATTTGCGGTAATACTGGTTGACGAAGCGGTCTCTGTCTCCCCAGATCGTCTGCATGATCCCGGGCCAGGGGTTGCGGATGATGATGTTGCCCGCTTTTCCTGATCCAGGAGGAAGCACCTCACCCATTTCGTCCAGTATGGCAGGATAGATTCCCGGCATCCCAGGTCCGGCGCTGCCCGGCTTCATCGGATCAAGGGCAGGTTTGGTGCTGCACAGGAAGCCACCGGTTTCGGTTTGCCACCAGGTATCCACGATGACGGCTTCCCGCTTGCCGACCGTCTCGTAGTACCAGCGCCACACTTCCGGTTCGATCGGCTCACCGACCGTCGTCATGTGCTTGAAATGGTAGTTGTACTTGGGAGGTTCGTCGTGGCCGGCTTTGCGCAACATGCGGATTGCCGTGGGAGAGGTGTGGAAGATATTCACGTCAAGCCGCTCGGCAATGCGCCACACTCGGCCAGCATCCGGATAGGTGGGAACGCCCTCGTAAATGACGCTGGTCGCCGCCAGGGCCAACGGACCGTAAACAATATAGGAGTGACCCGTGATCCAGCCGATGTCAGCCATGCACCAATAAACATCCTCGGGATGAATGTCCTGAATGTACTTTGACGTCCCGGTCACATAAGCCAGGTAGCCGCCGGTGCGATGCTGGCAGCCTTTCGGCTTGCCGGTGCTGCCGCTGGTATACATGAGGAACAGTGGGTGCTCGGCATCCACCGGAACTGGCGGGACAATCTCTCCCATATAATTCGGCAGGATCTCGTCCACCCAATAATCACGGCCTTTCATGAAAGGCGTAGCCGTGTTGCTCTTGCCGGGCTGCCGCCTCCACACCAGGACCTTATCTACCTTGTGTCCTTCCTTGGCGGACACTTCGAGCGCAATCTCGGCGGAAGCTTTGTGGTCAAGCATCTTGCCGTTGCGGTAGTAGCCGTCCATCGTAATCAGGACATGGCTGGAGGAATCGGCGGCGCGCATGCCGCAAGCTTCACCGCTGAAACCGCCGAATACTACCGAGTGAATCACTCCCAGGCGCGCGCAGGCAAGCATGGTGATCGGCAACTCGGGAACCATCGGCATGTGGATGGTTACGCGATCGCCCTGTTTGAGTCCGCAGAAATCGCGGAGCACGGCCGCAAACTCATTGACCCTGACATACAGCTCGCGATAAGAAACCGACACGACGGCATCGCCTTCCGGTTCGGGCACAAAAATCAGTGCCGCCTTGTTCTTGTGCTTCGCAAGGTGCCGGTCCACGCAGTTGTAGGACGCATTCAGCTTGCCGCCCACGAACCACTTCCAGAACGGCGGATCGCTGGTATCAAGCGTGGTGTGCCAGTACTGGTCCCAACTCAACAGGTCGGCGTATTCCCGGAAGCATTCCGGAAACTTATCTTCGCTGAACCGGTTGAGGACGTCTGGATCGGACAGATTCGCCTGCCCGATAAACTTCGAAGACGGATAGTAGTATTCCTCTTCGCGCCAATGCACTGCGATTTGCGCTTCGGTAGTTTCAATAACCTGCTGTGTCCGGATGTCAGCCATGTCAGTTACCCCTTGTATTAGTGAATTTGTGCTGCGTCGCAGGGCCGTCCCCGCTTCTGTGTCCCGAGAGCACGGAGTTACTCCCCGCATCTCATCCTGCGCTTCTATCTCGACGCATTGTCCGAAAGAGAAGATCGAGCATGAGCCCGCATTTAACTATCTCTCATGCTCACTGAACCCATGCCCACTCAAGTCTTGGCTCGGGACCAGGGCGCTCTCCGCACAAAGCGCCCCTAAGCCCTTTCATCCCAGGCATGATGAACCATCCACCGTCCGACTGCAACGCCTTCCGGAACGTAATCCGGAACGCTACGCTGCCGAGGGCGCTTTCCTGCTGGACAACGCCGCCTCCGGTATAGCCGGACGTTTGGCTAGCAATTCGCAGACCAGCGCAATTGCCGCCAAAACCGCCGCCGTGTAAAACGCCATCTGGTAGTTCTTGTATTTGTCGTAAAGCAACCCGCCAATGCGGCCACCGAGCAGGCCGGCCACACCCCAGGCGGTGAACAACATCCCGTAGTTGATACCCAGATTCTTGGTGCCCCAGAAGTCGGCCGCCGTTGCTCCGTTCACCGAAAGCTGGGTACCGTAGCACCAGTAAACGATGAACAGCATCACGAACAGACCGAGCACGTTGCCGCCCACGAAATAGAGAATGGGCATCGCCACCATGGAGATACCGATCATCAGACGCAACACATTGATTCGTCCGAGGTGGTCCGACATCCAGCCGGAAAGAATGCGGCCGGAGGCGTTGCCCACTGCTCCCACAATCAGGCCAAAGGAAGCGAGCGTGATGCTGGGAATGCCCACGCTTTTGGCGAAGGGAACCAACTGGCTGATGACCATCAGTCCGGCCGCGCAGCCGAGAGCATATCCCACCCACATCAGGTAGAAGGTTGGTGTGCGCAGCACCTCGCTGGGAGTGAAATCATAGGTGGTGGCGGTAACCTTGGAGGCCGGAGCCGGTGTCCAGCCCGCCGGCTTGTAGCCCGCGGGTGGGTTCTTCAGCAGGAACGCTCCAAATACCGTCATCACAAAGAAGATCAGGCCCAGAACCTGGAAGGTGGTGCGCCAGCCAAAGTGCGGGATCAGGTAGCTCGCAGCCAGCGGCCCAAAGATCGCCGAGCCCGCGCCGTATCCACCGACAGCCAGCCCGACCGCCAACCCGCGTTTGTCCGGGAACCATTTGGACATGACGGGGATTGGAGTCGCATATCCAAATCCGTTGCCCAATCCGCCAAGGACACCAAAGAAGACGAAGAATTTGGTTAAGCTATCGGCGTACGAACAGAGGAAAAACCCCAGGCTCACCAGAACCGCGCCGACCAGCGAAATTTTGAAGGGCCCAAGTTTATCCTGCAGCCGACCAGCGACAATAAACGTGAGTGCAAAGACCACCACCGCGATGATGAACACATCCGAGGTGTCCGCCCGCTTCCAGTGGAATTCTTTTTCCAGTGGCGCCACAAACACGCTCCAGGCATAGAGCGAACCCAACGCCAGATTCATCGAGACTCCGCCGACCACGTGCCACCACCGATTGAGATGGGACTGGGCAGCTTCCAAGCCAGATGCATTTTGAGTAGCCACTATTTTTCTCCTTTACACAAAGATGATCCGCGAGCTAAGCACCGTTTCGTCCGCCCGTGATCGTATTCTTGAACTTCGGTTTAATCAAGCAAACCGCGGTTGCAACGGTCTCCGGCTGCGATTCCCAGCGGCCCCGCACGGGGCCGCTGAGGGTGAAAATCCGAACTAGAACGTAAAGACGGGCCCGAATTCCTGACGCCAATTGTGTGCTTGAGTTACCAGTCTGCCTTCGAATTTCTTGCTGATCTGCCGTGGCCGCGCGGGTCACGATGTAGCTGACTTCGTTGGTGAACGACACCCACGAATTCATTTTGTAAGTGAGCGAGGCGTTGTAGAGGTCGGTCCGAGCCAAACCGTCGGTTTTGCGCGCATCCGTAGCCTTGGCTCTGTCGGTACCGTATTGCGTATGGAAGACCCATCCCGCATTGCGGCCCTCCGGATCGGCGTGGAAGATTCGCGAAAGCGGGAAGCTTAACTCCACGAATCCACCCAGACCTCCGACCGGTTGGAGGTTCGCGATGAAAACCGGGTTGCCGTCGCAATTCCAAGCGCCGGTTTCCGTATCCAGAGTTCCGCCATCGCAGCCGAACGAGATAGCCCGCCCGCTGAAGGAGGATCCGCCGCCGCCCGGGATTGCTTCAACGCCAGGTCCCAGGTTGGCCCAGACGTCGTTGAGCTGGCCGGCGAAAAAGAACCGAAGATCATCGCCTTTAAAAAACTTACCCACGAACGTGACCCAGGGAGTGGGCAATTGTAGCTCGGTGGTCCACAGGTTCTGGGGGTTGCTGTCCTGTATGCCCTTGGGGAATACTCAGTCAACAGGGTGCAGTTCCCGGTGGGGGGACAATTGGAAGCGTCCTCGATGAATTGGGAATTGTTGAGACCGATCGACGGAAGTGTGCCGCTGGCCGTGCTCAGTGCCTGGCCAGGAATGATTTCATTCATCCGTGCATGGTGGACGCTGGCGATAAACTGTGCCGGCGCCACTGCCTTCCAACTATGCGAGAGCGGGAACTGAAACACGATTCTGGATTCCACGCCTGGCTGGTTGGAGTCGGAGCCCGCGCGATCGCCAAAGCGCGCCCGCTGATCGGGCGTAAGAGCCGCCGAACCCGCGACGGGCAGGACAATGGCGAATTCCGGTTGGATTTTCAAATCGCCAGTGTGAAATTGAAAGCCAGTGCGAAATTGCGGGATGCGCTCATAGGTCGAGCCCATGCCCACGCCCAGGCCGGTCGTCTCGAACATGCTGGGGAGTCGAGGAAGACATCAGGCTCCAATCCTGGCCGAACTCAGCGAACCATGGAACGGTCGCCAAGTTTGTGATCAAGTCGCATGTAAGCGAGCCGGAGATCAAGACTGGCTGGAACGGACACTGCTGATGTTCCGGTTGTTGACGTCGGTGTAGTCGCCCTCAAAGTCCGCTTCCACCTTGGCCGTAATCGTGAAGTCGGAGTTCTTCGGCACCCATTCCGAACAGGCTGCCGAAGCGAGCGGAACGAGCTTTGATATGGAAACTGGGGTCTGAAGTCGGACCGGTATCGCCTCCAATCAAGAGGGGGAGTGGCCAGTCCTGGCTACCAAATGTCCCACCGCCGCTGGATGCCGTATCTTCGACGGCAGTGGATTTGAAGAAACCATAAAGCTTCATGTTTGCGCCGCTACCCAGGTGGATATCGGGAATAAGACCACCTTGCTTGGGAGAGTCAATGGGGAGTACGCGCACCGGTGCCACCGCCGGTATCACTTTGGGCCCCGGCTTTGCGGGCGCATCCTTCGGGGCCGCGGATTGCACAAGATTGCTCCCCGGCAGGATCGGCGTGGTCGACGCCACCAGATTCGAAGCTACCTGCGCCGATGCCGGCGCCAGCGCCTCGAAATCCGATGCGCTCAAAATTCCCTTCTCCCGCAAAAGTTCCAGCAGTTTTGTTCTTTGCTCCTCGGGAGTCCCTGTGAGAGATTTCGCCTCGTCGGCGTTGAGCACTCCTTTGGACACGAGCAACTGCAACAACGGGTCGGCCGCGACGGCGGCTCCGGCCGATGCCGGGGACGACGATGCGGGAACATTTTCCGCGAACCCTGGCGTGATAATCACCAGGCTCAATGCAACCACCGAAACGAAGATCACCTTTCTTACTTGCATCCCTTTCCTCCTTGCTGCCGAGCTTTCTTGTAATGTCCCGGCCTTACAGACGGGGGCCCAGTGATGCGACCGGGAGATCGGCGCAGATTTTGGCGCTTTATGGCGCTTCACGATGTGACGGCCATCACACATGTTGGTACCACGTGTACGGGAACAGGCGACGCGTGGGGTACTGTTGCGGATCGGCGTCTTCACGGATCGCCTGGAACCTTCAAACGAAATCGCTACTCTGGCGCGCCTCTCGCCCGTGATTTTGTCGTGTGATTTGCGCCTTGTGATTCGCATCACAACTCCGCGTGATGCGCGTCGCCACTTTGTCCGCTTTTATCCGTCATATTGGGACTGCGACAGCGGCTTTTATTCGGTTCTGTAGTTGAGTGGGGATTGGCCGCCGCCGTCTCAACCAAGAAGAAAGAGGATAGAAATGAAGCGCAAGTTCAAGACCATGGACGGTAACGAGGCCGTCGCCAGCGTCGCCTATCGCGTCAACGAGGTCATCGCAATCTATCCCATCACGCCCTCCTCCAACATGGGCGAATGGGCTGACCAGTGGGCCTCCGAAGGCCGCCTCAACATCTGGGGCACGATCCCGCAAGTGACCGAAATGCAAAGTGAAGGCGGAGCCGCCGGCGCTGTCCATGGCGCGTTGCAAACAGGCGCCCTCGCGACGACATTCACCGCTTCGCAGGGCCTGCTGCTGATGATCCCCAACATGAACAAGATCGCCGGCGAGTTGACGCCCACCGCCTTCCATGTCTCGGCGCGCACCATCGCCACGCACGCGCTCTCCATCTTCGGCGATCACAGCGACGTAATGTTTTGCCGCACCACGGGCTATGCCATGCTGTCGTCGAATTCGGTGCAAGAGGCAATGGACCTGGCCTTAATTGCCCACTCGGCCACGCTCGAAACCCGTATTCCCTTCCTGCACTTCTTCGACGGCTTCCGCACCTCGCACGAGGTCAACAAAATCGAGATGCTCAACGACGATGACCTCCGCGCCATGATCAACATGGATCGCGTATTCGAGCATCGGCAGCGCGCGCTCTCGCCCGAGCATCCTGTGCTCCGCGGAACCGCTCAGAATCCCGACGTCTTTTTCCAGATGCGCGAGACCATCAACCCCATCTATGACGCCGCGCCTGAAAAGGTCCAGGCCGCGATGGACAAGTTCGCTGGGATCGTCGGCCGTCAATATCATCTCTTCGATTACGTCGGCACTCCCGACGCCGAGCGCGTCATAGTAATGATGGGTTCCGGCGCCGAAGCTGCCGAGGAAACCGTCCAGGCCCTAACCGCCGGCGGAGAAAAGATCGGACTCCTCAAAGTCCGCCTCTATCGCCCGTTCTCGATCAAGCATTTCGCGGCCGCGCTTCCCGCCACAGTAAAGAAGATCGCCGTCCTCGACCGCTGCAAAGAAGCCGGAGCCGCCGGCGAACCCCTCTACCTCGACATCGTCAATGGGCTGCACGAGTCGAAGCGCCAGAACATCGAAGTGATTGGCGGCCGCTACGGGCTCTCTTCAAAAGAATTCACGCCCGCAATGGTAAAAGCGGTGTACGACAATCTCCGCAAGCCGGAACCCAAGGCGCACTTCACCGTAGGCATCAATGACGATCTCGGCCACACTAGCCTCGACTACGACGCATCTTTCTCGACGGAACCAGACTCAGTGGTCAGGGCACAGTTCTACGGTCTCGGCGCCGATGGCACGGTCGGCGCAAATAAAAATTCCATCAAGATCATCGGCGAGAACACAGCCAACTACGCGCAAGGCTACTTCGTTTACGACTCCAAGAAATCCGGGGCGGTGACAACGTCGCACCTCCGTTTCGGACCGAACCCCATTCGCTCCACTTATCTGGTTTCAAAAGCCAACTTCGTGGCCTGCCATCAGTGGATTTTTCTCGAACGCTACGACATGTTGAGTGCGCTGGTCGACGGCGGCACGTTCCTCCTTAACAGCCCCTATAGCACCGATGAAACATGGAGCAAACTCCCGCGGAAGGTGCAGGAACAGCTCATCGCCAAAAAAGCCCGCTTCTTCGTGATTGACGCGTACTCGGTAGCCCGCGACACCGGCATGGGTAGCCGCATGAACACCATTCTCCAGGTCTGTTTTTTCGCCATCTCAAAAATTCTGCCCGGCAACGAAGCCATCGAAGCCATCCGCAAGTCCATTCGCGACACCTACGGCCGCAAAGGCGAGGAAATCGTTGCCCGAAACATGAAGGCCGTCGATGAGACGCTCGCTCACCTGCATGAAGTCAAAGTTCCCGCCGAGATTTCAAGCACGCTTCAGATCGCCGAGCCCTTCCCCATTCTCGCGCCGGACTTCGACCGCAATGTTCTTGGCACGATCTACGAGAATCGCGGCGACGAACTTCCCGTCAGCGCGTTCCCCATCGACGGCACTTTCCCCACCGGCACCGCCAAATGGGAGAAGCGCAATCTCGCTTTGGAAATTCCGGTGTGGGATACGAAGATCTGCATTCAATGCGGCAAGTGCGCGCTCGTTTGTCCGCATTCAGTCATCCGCATCAAGGTCTATGATTCGACGGCGCTCAAAGGCGCGCCTGCAACTTTCAAATCCACCGACGCCCGCGACAAGGAATTCGCCGGCCTCAAATTGTCCATTCAGGTGGCGCCAGAAGACTGCACCGGCTGCGGAATCTGCGTCGATGTCTGCCCGGTAAAGAACAAACAGGAGACGCGTCTCAAAGCCATCAATATGGAGCCGCAACCGCCGCTCCGCCTCCCCGAGCGCGACAACTGGGACTTCTTCCTCAAGATTCCCGAGCTTGATCGCCGCAAAATCAAAGTCGGAAACATTCGCCAGCAACAGATTCAGGAGCCACTTTTCGAATTCTCGGGCGCCTGCTCCGGCTGCGGCGAAACCCCCTATCTGAAACTGCTCTCGCAACTCTTCGGCGATCGCGCGCTCATCGCGAACGCCACCGGTTGCTCTTCCATCTACGGTGGCAATCTGCCGACAACGCCATGGGCGAAAAACGCAGGTGGCCGCGGCCCCGCATGGTCGAACTCGCTTTTTGAAGACAACGCCGAATTCGGCCTCGGCTTTCGCCTCTCCATCGACAAGCAGACTGAATTCGCCCGCGAACTGGTCAAGCGTCAGAACGGCAACCTCGGCGACGAACTCATCAACGCCCTGCTCAACTCCGCGCAAAAAGACGAGTCCGACATCTACGACCAACGCGAGCGGGTAGCCCAACTCAGAGACAAACTGAAGAACGTCAACACCCCCGACGCCAAGCAACTCCTCCAACTGTCCGACATGCTGGTCAAGAAAAGCGTCTGGATCGTCGGTGGAGATGGCTGGGCCTACGATATCGGTTACGGCGGGTTAGATCACGTAATGGCCAGCGGCAAGAACGTCAACATTCTGGTTCTCGACACCGAGGTCTACTCCAACACCGGAGGCCAGCAGTCGAAAGCCACGCCCCGCGGGGCAGTCGCCAAGTTCGCCGCCGGCGGCAAGCCCGGAAACAAAAAAGATCTGGGCATGATCGCCATGAGCTACGGCAACGTTTACGTAGCGAGCGTAGCGATGGGCGCCAAAGACGAGCACACGCTCAAAGCATTTCTGGAAGCCGAAGCCTACGACGGCCCGAGCATCATCATCGCCTACTCGCATTGCATCGCCCACGGTATTGACATGACCACCGGCATGCAGGACCAGAAGGCTGCGGTCGATTCCGGCCAGTGGCTCCTCTATCGCTACAACCCCGAGCGAGCCGCGGCAGGAGAAAATCCACTGCTCCTCGATTCGCGCTCGCCCTCCCGTAAATTGTCGGACTATTTGCAAATGGAAACGCGGTTCAAAATGCTGACCAAGAGCAATCCGGAACACGCCAAGGTCCTATGGGCCGAGGCGCAGAACGACGTGGACGTACGTTACAAGTTCTACGAGTACCTGGCATCGAGAAAAATGACGGCCAAGCCGGAACTAGTTGTGAAGTAGATTCTATGAGCGATGAGCTGGCTAGCTCGAAGCTCGGAACCCGCTGCGATCAGATCCACCGATAGGAGAAAGACATGCTCGACCTGACCACCGAATATCTAGGCCTTAGACTTCGCACCCCCATCGTAGCCTCCGCCTCGCCGCTCTCGCACGAGATCTCGAGCATCCGCCAGCTCGAAGACGCGGGCGCATCCGCGGTCGTGCTCTACTCGCTTTTTGAAGAGCAACTGCGGCAGGAAAGCCTGGAGCTCGACTTCTATCTCAGCGCAGGCACGGACAGCTATGCCGAAAGCCTAAGTTATTTTCCCGAGCCCGCCGAATTCAATCTCGGCCCCGATGAATATCTCGAGCACATCCGCAAAGCCAAAGACGCCGTTAAAGTTCCGATCATTGCCAGCCTCAACGGCAGCTCGGTCGGCGGATGGATTCAATACGCCACCCAGATTGAAGAAGCCGGTGCCGATGCGCTCGAATGCAACATCTACTGGATCGTCACCGATCCGCATATGAGCTCCGCCGAAGTCGAGCAGCACTACCTCGACATCATCGCCGCCGTAAAAACCGCGGTCCACATTCCGGTCGCCATCAAGCTAAGTCCGTTCTTCAGCAACTTCGCAAACATGGCTCAGCGTGTCGACGAAGCCGGAGCAGACGGCCTAGTCCTCTTCAACCGTTTCTACCAACCCGACATCGATCTCGAAACATTGGAACTAACTCCCCGCGTTCTGCTCAGCACTCCGCAAGCCATGCGTCTGCCCCTTACCTGGATTGGCATCTTGCGCGGCAAGGTAGAAGCCTCGCTCGCCGCCACCAGCGGCATCCACAGCGCCGAAGACGTAATCAAGCTGTTGATGGTAGGAGCCGACGCCACCATGCTCTGCTCCACGCTCCTGCGTAATGGCATCCCCCATCTTCGTACCATCGAGCAAGGAGTACGCGAATGGATGGAAGCCCACGAATACGAATCTGCGACCCAAATGCGAGGCAGCATGAGCCAGCAGCGCTGCGCCGATCCGTCTGCGTTTGAGCGCGCGCAATACATGCGCGCGGTGAAAGGGTCTGAACACATTGCGTTAACCAACCGTTAGAAATTAATCAGCGAGTCCGCCACAACCGCAACGCCGTCGCTCGCAGCTTGAGTGGTTGCGTCTTAGTCCATCTTGTCGGCCACGGCACATCTCTGCTTTCCGGCTAGCGCTACCTTTGCAAAGAGATGACCACTAGCGATAACGTGGCATCACAATCAAAGCCCAAGATCACTCAATCCCGGATGATCGTCGGGGCGGCGGCCAGGCGGCCAATGGTATTTTCGATCCGACTCCCTGATCGGAAGATCGTTAATGCAGGCAAATCTTAATCGCATCAGGCCATCATCATTGAATTCCCAATTCTCGTTCCCGTAGGAGCGATACCAGTTTCCGGAATCGTCGTGCCATTCGTAAGCAAAGCGCACGGCAATGCGATTCTCCGTGAAAGCCCAAAGCTCCTTGATCAACCGGTAGTCGAGCTCTTTCGCCCATTTGCGCGAAAGGAACGCGATGATCTCTTGTCTTCCATTCACGAATTCGGAGCGGTTTCTCCAGCGGGAATCGAGTGCGTAGGCGAGAGCCACTTTTTCGGGATCACGGGAATTCCAGCCATCCTCGGCCAGGCGCACCTTCTGAATCGCGGTTTCGCGGGTGAATGGAGGCAGGGGTGGACGCATGCTCATGACGTCTCCTTGGTCCCGACATTGTAAGCTTTCCAACCTCAGGAAGGGTGCTCGCCAAAAAATTGAGGATGCGCGAATAGGAGCAGAAAAATGGCGGCAAGTTGCACTAAGGACCATGAAGGCTTTCAGGTGAGGATTTCCTTCCTGGAGCCTGATGTCCTCGGTGGTTGACAATTTCCAATACCGGCGGACGCCCTACTGCCCGGTCTCGGTAAACACCGCTGGGTTGGAGACGCCAGCCACCATCGCCGTAATCGTCACTGTACCCGCGACCGGAGGCAGGGTATACGTCTCGGTTGCGATTCCCCTGCTATCCGTGGTCGCCGGATTCGTTCCGAAGCTTCCGCCCGTACCGCCGTCGTCAAACGTTACAGAAGCGCCCGAAACCGGATTGCCATATTGATCGGCGACCAGCACGGTAAGCGGTTGCGGCAACATCGTGCCGGCTGGAGCATTCTGGTTGTCGCCGCCATCCACGGTCACGGAGGCCGCTGGTCCCGCGACCGAAAACTCCACAAACAACGCGTTCTTTAGACCCGGCGCGCTGGCCGTGACCGTTATCTTGCCTACCGTAGTCGGCAAGGTGAAAAACGTCGACGCCAGCCCACTGGAATTGGTCACGACCGATACCGGATTCAGCACGCCGCCTTTATTGGACGAGAAGGTGACCGTCATGCCCGGCACCGGATTGCCATAGGCATCCTCAACTTCCGCATTGAGAGAAGCCGGCAGCATGATCCCGGCCGCGCCCGTCTGTTTTCCTCCGCCGTGCGCGATCAGTTTTTGCGGTGCGGCGGCGGTTGCCGTTTCCGTAGCGGTAACGCTGCCAAAGTTCGTCGCGGAAGCGGTCAGCGTATACAAGCCCACCTTTTTCGGAAACGTGTAGGTGGTGCTGACGTCTCCGTCGGAATCGGTAACGGCCGACGTTGGATTGAACGCGCCTCCCTTACCGCCATCGCTAAATTTGATGGTGACGCCGGTGATCGGTTGCCCGTTATAAGGATCGGTGGTCGCGAACTGGAGTGGCACCGGCAGCGGTTTCAGAACCTGTCCCGTCTGATTGTCACCGGCGATGACGCTCATAATGTGAAACAGCCCAAACACTTCCAACGAGCTTTGGGTGCCGACATACACTCTTCCATTCGCCACGGTCTGAGTCGCAAAGTGGGCGGCCTTGGGAAACTTGTCACGGTCGCCCGATTGGTTGGAAGAATATAGAAGATCGAGAGAAAGGGCGTCCAGCGCATCCAGACTATTGCCGCTCAGAACCCACAGAATGCCGTTCGTGGTTCCGTTGGATGAAACCGAAGGCGCATGAGCTCCAATATACCTTTTCGGAGTTTGCACCAATGGAACCAGCGGAGGAGACCCACTGGTGACTTGGAAGGCTTGGATGGGCGCGCCATCCGGATAGAAGTACACCGTGCCATTCCAGTAGGCGGGCGAACACATAAGTTCCCCGCTGCTGCCCGTCAGGTTGAACTCCTGGAGAATCTGGGCATCCCCGGCCGCGAAACCTCCCATGTTGTCACGATCCAGGACATAAACCGTTTTGCTCTTGCCGCTCGCGATCAACATGTGGCAGGGCGATTGCGAACAGGCTGGCGGTGCGGGATCCTGATCTGGCAGAACCAGCGGGCCAACCGAACTCACATCCTGATCGTGACTGTTCAGATAGGCAACGTTCGCCGGACTGAAATATTGGTTGGGTTGCGGATTGGCTCCGCTCTGGTCCTGCGGTGACCAGGGCGGAGGAGTCAACTTCAGAACGCTGTTCGAGAAGCTCTGGCCCCCGGAGGGGACATCATAATTGGCGCTCTCCGCCGTTGAAAGGAAGATATTCCCCGCGGAGTCGCCGGCCAGGCCGGTGCCCGTTTGCCAGATTGAAGTCAGGCCGATGTCGGGCGACGTGTTGAACGCTCCCAGTTGTTGGAGATAGTTCGGGTCGCCAGGATTCGCGTCATAGGCAAGCACCCAGCCCGTGTTGCTGTCGTTGCACCCATTTGAGCCAAAACCCATGTAGACGACGCCGTTCAGTAGCAGTAGCCCCGGACGATTCTTCTGATGCAGGCTGTTAAAGGTCTTAACCGTTCCCTTGATGCTGATGCTGCTCGCCGCCAGCTTCACCGGCGTGGCGAGGTCAAGACCGGTGGTGATGTCGATAGCGTGCAGATAGTGATATACCGTGCCATTGAAAACACTCTTCGCCACCAGATACATCGTGCCTGGACCCGCAGTGAGATCGATCACCGGCGTGCCAATGATGCCCTCGTAGGCAAAACCCCCAATGTTGCTGCAAGGCAAATACTGTCCGCTCGCCGGCACGCCTCCGGGAATCACTTCGCTCTGGTACCAAAGCTGAGTGCCGTCGTCGGCGTCAATCGCATAGAGCGAGTCCATTTGCGTGGCAACATAAATCACGTTATGAACGGTGCCCAGATATGGCCCCGTGTTAATGGTCACGTTGGGCACATACAGCGGCTGCGCGAGCACCTGATAATCCACCGGTACGCTGAACAAATGCCCAAAGTTATTCTTGTTCACGTTCCCGGGCGTCAGCAGAGTTTCGTCGGTGTTCGAGGCAGAGCGCATATTGTCACCGTGGCTGGTAAGGAGCGCCGTCCCCGCAAACGCAGAGGGCGTCAGCGTGAGCACGAGAAGCAACAAAATCGCGGCCGCGAAGTAGCCGCCAAACAAGCGCCGGTTGAGCTCAGAATGCCGATAAACACTGCTGGTTTTCATAATTTCCACAGAAAAGGTACGCATCCCCGTACCTCCAACCACACTGCCGTTGAGTCTACTTACCTGGGAAAATGCACGTCGTGGGCCGAGACAACCTGGGCAGAACAGAGATTAACTACGGATTCTACGGCATTTATACTGCCAAGCGCCTTCCAGAAGCAACCCCACTAAGGTGATGGACGCAATTTGTTGCACATGTTGAAACTAAGTCTTGTCGTTTGGAGACATTATCATCATCATCGCAATCGCTTTGGGTGCCGGATTTGCCAATCTGGGCGACCCACAGGCTGCTTTGGCGGGCGCGGCCCCGTCACCGTCCTAATTTTTCCAGGGCGAAGCCGCTCGTTGTCGCCCGCTAGTTATCAATGGCACCACCGCGTCCGCGAACCCGTTGACAACCCACACTCGCCGCGAGAGCATAAAATCGACTCCATGATTTTCAGCGCCTGACGAATCAAGCATGACAAAAGACCTTCTCATCTACGCAATTGCCCTATCCGCGGTGTGGCTGCTGGCCGTGCGCCTGCGGTCGGTAAAAGCCCGCCAGGTCCTTTATCTGATCGCCAGCTGGCTTTTTTACTACAGCTGGGGAGGATGGCTGATCGTCATCCTGATCTTCAGCTCGCTGATGAACTATGCCCTCGGCGAATGGCTTAAGAAAAACATCACCGCCGCTCGTTTGTGGGTTGGCCTTCTGGCCAATCTCGCGCTCCTCTGCACCTTCAAATATCTGCCCCTGCTGGGAGAGGCCGCGTCGGACGGTTCTCCGCTGGCCGCACTCAAGCGCATTATCTTCCCCATCGGCGTTTCTTTCTGGACTTTCGAAGCCCTGAGTTATCTCCTCGAACTCTATCGCGAAGAAGAGTTGGATCCGACCCTGGTTGAGTTTTGCCTGTTCATGTCGTTTTGGCCCACGGTAATCGAGGGACCAATCTGCCGCATGTCCAGTCTGCTGCCACAATTCCGGCAAGACTGGTCGGTTAATGAAGAGGATCTCAGAACCGGCGTGCGTAGAGTTGCGATCGGCATCATGATGGCGGGCCTCGGCCTCCTCATGGCGGGAGGCCTTCACACCGGCGCAGGCGTAGACGCGCTCTTCGGCAACACCAGTGCCCATTTCACCGGCGTCGATGTCTGGTTCCTTATCATCGGCTACGGGTTCCAGCTCTTCTTCAGCTTCGCCGGATGGTCGCATTTGATGATCGGCGCAGCCCGCCTCTTCGGCATTCAACTCCAGGAAAACTTCAACCGCCCCTACCTCTCGACCACCCCGTCCATGTTCTGGACACGCTGGCACATGTCGCTCTCCTTCTGGATTCGCGACTTTCTCTTTCTCCCGCTGGCCACCATCCGCCGTGAAGCCTGGTGGCGCAATCTATCGCTGGTCATCGCGATGTTCGTTTTCGGCCTGTGGCACGGCGGCGCCGTTCTGTACATGATGTGGGGCGTCTACCACGGCATTCTGATGGTCCTGCACCGCCAGTGGCAGGAGTTCCGCAAGCGAGTGGGCTTCGAGTGGGCGGGATTGTTTCCAACCCTGATCTCGTGGGCCATCACATTCTCGGCAGTGTGCATCGGCTACATTTTCTTCAACGCGAAAAGCTTGAAGCAAGCCATCGGCATGCTGAAGGCGATTGCCGCGCCGCACACGTATCGACACCTGACGCTGGATCGCAGCTTTTGCCTGATGACTTTCCTTTTGGCAGCGGGGTATTTCGCGGTGATAGGCGCCGGCGTGCTCCTGGATCGCATAGCCGAGCACGCCCAGGAACAAAGCAGTGGCGGCAAAGCAGGCTGGCTCACCAGCGTCTTCGGAACTCTCGCCACCGAGCGTTGGGTGTGGATCACGCCCGTAGTAGTGGTAGCGGCGCTGTATTTGAGCGTAATGTTCCAACCCGGCCACGCCGAAACCGGTCCGGTAATGTACGCCCTTTTCTAGAGACTAAATAAACCGCGACTCGGCAAGCCGGTAGGCCGGCATTTTGCCAGGTTACGCCCGGGTTTTTGGGGAAGAAAACCCGCTATGCTAGCATTCAACGAAGCCCCATCAATCCAAGCCGAGAAGCGAGGCTGACCAGTTGTGCCATTAACCGAAACCCCAACCGAGGCAGGAGCCACTCCGGCGTCCACTGAAAACGTGACCACGCAATACCGGCCTCTTCTAAAGCGCTTCGCCGTCCGCCTCTGCGTCGCAGTAACGCTCGCGGTCCTCCTGTTGGCGGCCGTGGAATTCTATGCATACTTCCACTTTCACCCGAACGTCAACGCACTCGAGCTAGCCGCCAAGTTGGAGATCGACCAAAACGAAAATCCCGCCGAGCGCGAATATTGGTCAGAATTCAAGAAGGCGAATAAGGTCACGTATCATGCCTGGGTCTTGTGGCGCCGCAAGCCCTTCCAAGGCGAGATGATCTCGATCGACCAGGACGGCGTCCGCCGCACGCTCAACACCCATTGCGACGACAAGAACGCTTTCACCATCTGGATGTTCGGCGACTCGGTCATGTGGGGAGCGGGCGCGCCCGATAAGGACACGATCCCCTCCTACATCGCGACGGACTATGAGAAGGCCGGCAAGCCAGTCTGCATCGTGAACTACGCCGAAAAAGGCTACGCCAACACCCAGGAAGTAATAGCCCTCATGGAAGAACTAAAGCACGCGAAGCGCAAGCCCGACGAAGTCCTCTTCTACGACGGAGGCACGGAGGCGTTCATCGCCTATCAAAGCGGCCTGGTCGATGTGCACAGCAATTATCTTTCCTTCAAGAATTTCCTCGACAACTGGGGAGCCTACGAGAAAGCTGGCTTTTCCTACTTCAGCCAAACCAATACAGCCCGCTTCCTAAAAAAGATGGGAGAGCGCGCAGACGCCAGCGGCAAAGACAAAACGAAGAAGGCGAAGGCCAGCCCGACCCTCGATGTCGCCACCGCTTCAAACGCGATCGTAGAAAATTATTCGCAGAACATGGACTTCGTAAATCTAATGGCGAAGCAATACAACTTCCGCCCGGTATTTGCCTGGTATCCGAATATGGCAGTCGGCCACAAAGAGCTCACGCCGTACGAGCAGCAAGTGCTCACTTCGGAATACCACCAATTCCCTGACCTCGGCGTGATTTACAAGGCGACCTATGACCAGGCCCGCGAACTGCGTCGTCCCGATCTGATTTATCTCGGCGACCTGCTCGACAATCAGAAAGATTCGCTCTATGTAGGCATCTCGCATCTGAAGCCGGAAGGGAACAAAATCGTGGCCGATCATCTTTTCGAGATTCTGCAAAAAGCAGAGAACGCGCCGCCGAAGTCCAGCAAGGACACAAGAGAGTAGCGCCGGCGTCCCGCCACCCTGTCTGGCAGGCGTCCCTGGCACGCATGGTCACACTCTTCAAAATCCAAAGTTCTTGAAACACGTACAGCAATCCTGTACACTAATGGCTTGGAGATCTCCGTGACCGAAACTTCCTACACCCACCTTCGCCAGAGTCTGGCCTCGGTCCTCGATCGCGTGGCGAACGATCGCGAGATCGTGATCATTCGACGCAGAGGTGACAAGAAAGTCGCCATGATTCCCGCCGACGAGCTAGCCGGCCTCATGGAGACAGCTTACCTGTTGAGATCGCCCAAGAATGCACAGCGGCTGGTAGCCGCTCTCCGCCGTGCGACCGCCAGAAAGGGCAAGCCAGAACCGTTGGATCAGTTCCGCCGGGAGATGGGCCTTGACGTCGAGCGTTGAGCGGCAAGCGATATTTCATCCCCAGTTCCGGCAGGATATTCGGTACTTGATCGAAAACGACCGGAAGGTCGCGTTGCGCGCCCTCGAACTCGTTGAAAGCATTCTGCGCGATCCATTTTCGGGGATCGGAAAACCGGAGCCGCTTAAGTTCGTTCTTGCCGGATGCTGGTCGCGTCGGCTAACCCAGGAGCACCGTGTCGTATATCGCGTGAGTCGTGATCGGATCGATTTCCTTCAGGCCCGTTATCATTACTAGTCGTCATTTCTGAACTAATCATCATTTCCGATTAAGGTGATTGATGGCTCTCCCGAAAAACTCCAGAAGCTTAGTCAGCGGTTTCCTGCACTCCCTCCACACAACCCCCGCCCGCCCCGCTCTTGAAATCGGCGACGACCTCCTCACCTACGAGCAACTCTGGAATTACGCTGGAAAAATCACCTCCCGCCTCAACCGGACCGTGGCTCCCGAAGAAGGAGTAGTAGCGCTCCTGGCCAGCCGCAGCGTAGCCGCCTACGGAGGTATCCTGGGAATCCTCGGCAGCGGCCGCGGCTACTGCCCTCTCAACCCCAAGTTCCCGCTCGATCGCACGCTGGTTATGCTGAAAGCGTCCGGCTGCCGCACATTGATTGTCGGTCAGGAATGCGCTACGGTGCTCGATTCTCTGCTCCCGCTCATAGACAAAGACCTAACCATCATCATCCCCGATCCGGATTGGGCCCCAGGGAACTCGCAAAGGCATCGAGTAATCATGGCCCGCGACCTGAAACAAGTTGCCGATCCCACCGAACCCAATCCGAGCCCAGACGCGACCGCGTATCTCCTCTTCACTTCGGGCAGCACCGGAGTCCCCAAAGGCGTAGCCGTCAGCCAGTCGAATGCAGTCGCCTACATGGAATACGCCAAAAAGCGTTTCGCGTTCAACGAAAACGACCGCTGCTCGCAAAACTTCGATCTCACCTTCGACCTGAGCGTGCACGACCTCTTCACCTGCTGGGACGCCGGCGCGACGCTCGTCCCCTATGCTGAGCAAACGCTGACCCCGGCCACGCTGATCGACGAAAAAGAACTGACCTGCTGGTTCTCCGTCCCTTCGGTAGCAATGTTCGCGTCGAAAGTAGGGCTGCTGACGCCGGGAGCCTTCCCCACGCTGCGCTGGAGCCTCTTCTGCGGTGAAGCCCTTTCAGCAACGCTCGCTGAAGCCTGGCAGCAAGCGGCCAACAATTCCATCCTCGAGAATTTGTACGGCCCAACCGAAGCGACCATCGCCATCACCTGGTATCGCTGGAACTCCGCCACCTCGCCTGCCGAGTGCGTCAGCGGCCTGGTCCCGATAGGCTGGCCTTTCGACGGCCAGCAGATCTGCGCCGTCAACGACAAACTCGAAGCCGTGCCCACCGGCGAAAGCGGGGAGCTTTGCCTGGGCGGCTCGCAAGTAACGCGCGGCTATCTGAACGATCCCGAAAAAACCGCAAAGAGTTTTGTGAAGTTAGCCCAGACCGGAGACCAGATCTGGTATCGCACCGGTGACATGGTTCGCATGGACGATCGCGGCTGTGCATACTATCTAGGCCGCCGCGACTTCCAGGTAAAAATCAGCGGCTACCGCGTAGAGTTGCAGGAGATCGATCTCGTCCTGCGCGAAGCCTCGAAGACAGAATTGGCAGTGGCGATCCCGTGGCCGTTATCGGAAGGTTCAGCCTCAGGCATCGTGGGAGTAGTCTCCGGCTCCGATCCCGCGCGCGACGCCGAAGTCATCAAAGCCTGCCAGTCGCGCCTCCCGCGCTACATGGTTCCAACACGCCTCTACCACTTCGAGCAAATGCCGCTCAATGTGAACGGCAAAATCGATCGCGGGAAGATCTCCGAGATGCTGAAGAACTGGAAAGACTAAGAGAAATTGCAGAGGTTAGAGGTCAGATTGCAGAGGTAAAAACCTACCGTACGCCAGCCTTCTGCGCGTGGCTTGCGCCGTCAGCATCACTCGACATCGGCGCTACCGTCATTCCCTTCCGGTCCTCAAGCCGCGCAAATGGCGTATTCCATTTCAGCCAATATCGTCGACTTCAAATAGAACGGATAATAAAGATCCATCAGCCGCGCATCCAGCCCAGCCCGCAACTCCGCTGCCGGAGTCTCCAGCTTATATCCCGTCTTCGACCAGCAGATCGCCAATGCACCACTCAACTTCCCGCGCCTGCTCCGGAGTAAACACGCGCCGCCATCGTCCCATCGAGCTCGCCCCCGCTTCTTGGCTGTCGCCCTTGAACGACGAATTCGGATGCTGCACCGATCCGAGCCCGACCCGCTGAATGCGGTCGTAATCGAGATCCTGCTCGATAAACTTCCCCACCCGCGCCAGCGTTCCACGCGGATCCTGCACCATATCCTCATAGTGCACTTCCAAATAATCCGGCCCCATCGCGCGCCCGTACTCGAGACCCTTGCCCACCAGCAATCGCCAGAACATCGCGCACGCCAGGTGCGCGCGCTTCTTGTCAAAGGGCAGCGGACGATACCGATTCGATTTATAGAGCGAAGCCGTCGCATCCCGTCCGTCGCGAATGGTATGAATCACCAGCGCATTCGGAATCTCCCGCTTGATCATCGGCAGCGAGAGCAGATGCTTGGGCGTAGACTCCGCCCACCGCTCAACGCCCTGCTTCTGCGCCATCATCTCCATCTGAATGCGCAGCAAGTCGCCCGGATTGCGGCACTCTTCCATGATGCGTTTTTCAAAATCTTTGGGATCGAGCCCGGTCACCATGAACATGGCGCTGTTGCAGTATGCGTCAACCATCTTGCGCCGGTTGGAGCGACTCGCAAGATTGCCAAAGTGCCGCCCCAGCACCGTGTAAATGGCGCTCTCCTCCGGAAACACGGCGAACCCGCCCGCCGAAAGCAGCGAGTAATAAAGCAGCTTGGTGCCGGATCGATGCGAACCAAGAACAAAAACCGGAGCTTTAGAACGGGCACTACGAGGCTGGGTTTGCTGCTGTGGTTTGAGTTTGCAGTGGCGGCGTTTCGATCATGGGGTTTGACAGGTGTTTCACTCTGCAATCTGACCTCTGACCTCTGCCTAGCTTTTCGCCGGTTTCCCAAATCTTTCCGCCATCGCGAACATGGACCGCACCGTGTCCATGTCTTTCGCCTGCACCTTGCTCGCGGGAACCTTGCGCGCGGCAATGCGCTGCAGTTCGAGAAAAATCTCAATCATCGCAAAGGAATCGATCAGCCCGGAGGAGACAAGCGGCGTATCCTCATTGATGGCCGCGCCCTTGCCCTTCATTACTTTTTCTGAAATATAAGTCGTGAGCTGCTTCATCTGCTCACTGGTATCGGCTACCTGGTCAACACTCATAATGATTGGCCCAACTCCCAACTTCAATTCTTTGGTCCACTTCGCCACCCGTCAAGGCTTTACTTTCAACCCACATTACCGAGGGTGTATCACTGAGGGTGCGCCATCCAAACGTTTTGTGCGACGTTTAGGGTGGCAATTCCAAATGTTGGCACAACCCAATCTCGCCCTGACCGCAAATGGAAACACACTTCACGGCTTCGGATGCGCCGCCAAGAACTGCCAGCGCACCGCGTCCTGCGAATTCACCCACGAGTGCGCCACGCCTTCCTCCCAAATGAACTGCACTTCGGTGTTGTTCACGCATCCCGTCGCGTCGTTGCCGGTCGTGCCTTGGTTCGGCGCGCTGTTCTTGCAGAGCGGCAGGTTGTTCTGGAATGACGAGCAGCCGTTCTGCTGCGTCCAGTAGTTGAAGGAATCGTCCACCGTCGCCAGATAAAACTTGACCCCCGAATACCCGGTCGTTCCATTGTTGCACGGCGGAATCGTGGGATCCTCCGTGCCATGCCATTCCTGGATCGAAACCGGCGCCACCTCCGGCCCCGGCATCACAATCGGCGGCGGATCGAGCTGCCCGACAATCGTTCCCGATCCGATCACAACGGCGGCCACCAGATCCGATAGCTCCGCTGCAACCCGATGCGCCATCTGCGCGCCCGAAGAGAAGCCCGCCACGTATACCTGCTTCGGATTCACGTTGTACTGCGCCGTCAGGTTCACAATCAACTGGCGCAGGAAACCGGGATCATCCGGAGGCTGAAGAAATGCGGAATCCATGTAATACGCATCCCAGTTCCACTGCCCGGACTTCGAATTGAAGGTCGAAGCCGGCTTCACCAGGATGAAGCCGTTGGCATCGGCCACACTCTGCCAGCCCCAATTCAGCGCAATAATCGGCTGCGGGTCAGGCTTGTTCTGCGTGCCATGCAGCATCAGCAGCATGGCTGGATTCGCCGACACCGTCGCCGGGATATAAACCTCGTAATAGCGCGTAATGCCATTCCACGTCATGGTCGAATCGATGACCTGCGCGGCGGCTACAACCTGGTTCACCACGTTAGACGTGCTTTTCGCGTACGTCTTGCTGCCGTTATAAATGGCCGTGATCGGGTCAGTGCCCACGGCCAGCTTGGCGTTCCTGAAGGTCGCCACGCCGCCCGGAGATCGAACCGCTCCCGAGTTTTGTGGTCCCGTTGTAAAAAATGACATTGCCGGAGATCGCAGTCCCGCCAACCTGTCCCGTGACAGTCGCCGTAAAAACCACAGTCTGCCCGGGATTCACCGGATTCGGCGATGAAGTGAGCGTGGTCACAGTCGTCGCCAGATTCACCACCTGCGCCACCGGCTTCGACTTGCTCGGACCAAAAGTTGAGTCGCCGCCATACGCCGCCTTAATGTTGTCCGTGCCTCCGGACAGGCTCGAGATGGAAAACGTCGCCGACCCGCCGCTCAACGGCGAAGTCCCCAGCGGGTTCGGTCCCTGCAAAAATGTGATCGTCTCCCCATCCGGCGGAGCGCCATGCGCTGAGGTTACCGTGGCCGTAAAGGTTACCGATTGGCCATACGACGACGGGTTCATCGACGACGAAATCGAGGTCGTGGTCGTCGTCAGCGCCGCCCAGGCGCTGGTAGCCATCCCCAGCAAAACGACCAGGCATGCAATCTTTTTCATAAGCATTGTTTCCCCACGATGCAAAACTGCCTCCCCCATATCCAAACTCAAATCGATATCCCGCCCGTATCCCTAAGATTTATCTACACTTGTAGACATCGCTATGGACATCGACCCAAAGACACGGTTCCAATAGGTTGGTAATGAGCAAATCCATCACCAACCTAATATTCCGGGGAGTACTGGCGTCACCAGCCAGATTCAAGGCACCACGAGAGCTTGCGTCAAGGATACAGGGCCTTGTTCCGCTTGTCAATCCCCCGACCTTGCCAGCAAAAAGGCACCCGCGACACCTGTGGATTTCAGGTCGTACATACTTTGCTGATGTATATTCGTAGCTTTAACGATAATTTCGCCTTAGGTACCGGCTAATCACCTTTTCTTCGCCCGGCACAAGGTTGTGCCACCTTGCAGCTAATCATCTCGGCGGCGGTCCCTATCAATTGCAATATTTTGTGCCGATACAACCGGGCCACCTTGTCCTTTAGTTGCATCTAATAGTTGCAATCCAACAAACAGGTGCAGGTGACACCCTCCATTCGGAGACCACTGGGTGCTCTCTTCGAACGGCTTTGATTTCTTAAGCTCTCAGTTTGGTGGGAATTAGGAGACGTCACATGATGCGGCTGAAGTTTAGTCTTGCGGTCTTTTGTTTGGTTTTGGCGGCTGCAATCCTTAGCGGTTGCGGTGGAATTGGCGGGAATTCATCCAGTGGCTCTTCCTGGAGTATGTCCATAACGCGGACCGGCGGCTTTTGCGCCGGGGGAACCGGGCAATATTCGATCACTGCTACCAACGACAGCTCGGGTTCCACCAGCGGAACGGTTTCAGTCAGCGACACCCTGCCCAGCGTCTTCACCGCGTCAAGCGCCAGCGGTAGCGGCTGGAATTGCACTCTCAGTCCCGTGTCTTGCGCGCGTTCCGATTCGCTCGCCGCGGGAGCCAGTTATCCAACCATCACGCTCACCGTCAAGGTCGCGCAAAGTGCTTCAGGAACGGTGACCGATGCAGCGACGGTCTCCGGCGGCGGGCCCGGCAGCGGCACGGCATCCATACAAACGCCGATCGGGTCCGGCAATTCCGGCAAGATCCAGCACGTGGTGATCATTTTCCAGGAGAACCGCTCGCCCGATAACCTGTTTCAGGATCCAAAGCTAATTCAGCGCGGCGCCGACATCCAGAGCTATGGTTACGCAGGCAACACGAAAATTCCGCTCACACCGGTTTCGCTCGTCACGAACTACGATTTGGACCACGGCCACACGGCCTTCCAGCACGCCTGCGACTGGAACGGCGCGGAATGCGCCATGGATGGCGAATATCAAGTGAATTGCGGTCCTCCCGACAACTGTCCCCCGAATCCCCAGTACCAGTATGTTCAGGCGTCGGACGTCCAACCCTATTACGCGATGGCTGAGACCTATGCCTTCGGCGACCGCATGTTCCAAACCAATCAGGGTCCAAGCTTCCCCGCGCACCAATACATTCTCTCTGGAACGTCGGCCGTTTGCGTGCCCGGGGCAACCTGCCCCAGCGGCACCACGAGCACATACTATCTGGCGGGAAACCCGGAGAATGATACGCGCGCCGACGGTACGTCAGGCGCGGGATGCCTGGCGCCTCCCGGCACACAAGTCACCATGCTTGACACGAGCATGCCGTTCCCAAACGACAACCTCATCGAACTCGCAGGTGGGGGGTGCGTTGAACATCCCACGCTCACCGATCTGCTGGACGCAAGCGGTCTGAGCTGGAAATATTATGCGTCGGAAGATGGATCGATTTGGACCGCGCCCGACGCCATCCAGCACATGTGCCTCCCCACCGCCGGACCGCCCGACCAGCTGACCTGCAATAATCCTGACTGGACCGCCAAAGATCCTCACGTCGTCATTGAAGGCACCGGAGCGCAAGTCATCACCGACGTTCAAAACTGCCAGCTGCCTGCGGTGACATGGGTGATTCCGGATGGCCCAGCTTCCGATCACGCCAGAGGCAATAACGGATTGGGCCCGTCGTGGGTAGCCTCGATCGTGAACCAGATCGGCGAGAACGCATCCTGTCCCGGAACCGGCGAAACCTACTGGAACGACGCCGCCATCATCGTAACCTGGGACGATTGGGGAGGCTGGTACGATCACGTAGCGCCGCCCATCCGCAACTCCGGCAGTTATCAGAACTCCTACGAGTATGGCTTCCGCGTGCCGCTGATCGTAATTTCTCCGTATGTGAAGGCGGCTTATATCTCTCACCAATACAATGACTTCGGCAGTATTCTGAAGTTCATCGAAGAGACATTTTCGCTGCCCGAAGTGAACCCGTCAGTCGGCTACGCGGATTCCTACTCGCTGGGAGATCTGTCGGATTTCTTCAACTACAGCCAGACTCCGCTGCCCTTCACCGAGATCCCGGCGGACTACGACCGGCAGTATTTCATCAACAAGAAGGGGACGCCGTCGCCGCCGGATGATGATTAGCGCGTTCTGAAATTGGGTATCGTTCCACGTGGAACAGTTGACGTTATTGTACGTACATTGTACCCCGCCTAAGCTTTGGGGCCAGCCGCCGCCCGGAGCGAATAAAGTACGAACAAAATAAATTTGATTTTCGCGTCTTCTGAAAAGCAGCAAATCGGAGATTTTTCGCGGGCGAGATGTTTACTTTCTGCTGCTGGAGCGCGTTTTTCCGGTCCATTGCCTGGCTTCCCTGAACTATCAGAATCATGGGGTTAGCGGGGCGTTCCGGTTCAGTCTTTCTGCAACTTCTTTTCAGCCTCTGAAAGGGAAGGACTTAGATCGAGTTATTGCGTAATAAGGAGTTACTCGCGCGCTGTCCGTTTTACGGGGGTGGCGCGGGGTGATTTTTGTCAAGTTGACAAGGCGTGCATTGGAGCCGAAAGTTGCGCGCGCGGAGGTGCACAGTACGGAATTGCGCACGGCCAGCTGGAGGGGGAAAGGGCAACGTCTTGTCTGTCTATCGTTTACCTGCCCAAGTCGCTTACCAAAATTTATTTTGCCGGTTTTTTTGGTCAGAGTTGAGGGATCCGCGGCGATTTTGGGGACAGTTCCATGAAACTTTGCTGCGGGCGGCGCGGATGGGCCACTTCTCGAAATGCGCGCGAGAAGTGGCGCACCCCGAGTTGCTTTGCACCCCGAGTTGCTTTTGTGTCGGCGTTCAAAACCAAGGCCCACGTCATACTTTCCGCGCTGATGTGGTCCACCCGCCGAGGTGAAAAAGGACATCCCCATCCCGATTACTTCCGGATTGCCGACCAGATCGGCATAGGGGCGGCGGTCACCCGCCGACCCCTGCCACACCACCGTGCGTACGGGTCCGTACACGGCGGTTCGAGTTGGTTACGCTAACAGCCATCGATCAAGGTCGGAAGTCCAAGCGATTTGAAGTAGGCGTTGGAAAGCCCCACTGAGAGGGCTTTGGCCCGAGCGAGGTACCAAGGGCCGCGCCCGCTGCCAGCCGTGTTAGTGGCAAGTCGCGGACGAACTCCCAGCGCCAACAGAGCGGCGCGGCGACGGCGCGGTGTTTTCCATTGCCGCCACATCGCTGCCCGCAGTCGCAATCGGACCCAGCGTGTCAGGTACTCCAGCACCACAGGGGTTTCGCAGAAGCCGAAGTAGCCGCGCCAACCCCGCAGATACGGAGCTAGTTCCGCTATCGTCGTATCCATGCTGACGCCCTTTGCCCTGCGCGTGACTTCCCGGATTCGATGCTTGAACCGCTCCAGAGCTTTCGGCGCGATGATGCGCTGGACCTCTGGACCGGCGACAAATCGGAAACGATCGCACGATGCTCGAATCGAAGAGCCGGGCCGGAGTCCTTATCGGGAGCCGAGCGAAGTGCGGAGATGGAGCATCTCATCCACTTTGCTCAGAAGGTCACCTCGTGATAGTGGCTTCTGCAGGAGGATGGCTCCCTCTGCGATGAGTTGTTGAGCCACGGGGACCTCAGCATATCCTGAAACGTATAAGACTTTCGCTTCCGGATGCAACGCCCGTACTTTCGTCGCAACTGAGGGTCCACTCATGTCAGGCAGCACTACATCGCTGACGATCAGAGCGATAGGTCCCTTGTATTGCTCGGCCACGTCGATGGCATGATTTCCGCGACCGGCTTGCAGGACGTTGTAGCCGTTCGCGGTGAGACACTCGCACGTCACTTGCCGCAGAGATTCTTCGTCTTCCAACAGGAGAATTGTTTCTGTGCCTCGTGGATACTCGCTTCGCTCTTCCAGGCCGGTAACCAGTGGCGGAGCTTTTTCATCCACCCGCGGCAAATAAATGTCGAAAGTAGAACCGGCTCCTGGCGCGCTCGAAACCCAGATATATCCGGTACTCTGCTTAACGATTCCATAGACCGTGGCCAATCCCAGTCCCGTACCGCGGCCCTCTGGCTTCGTGGTGAAGAACGGCTCAAACACACGGTGCAGTATGGCATCCGTCATTCCCACTCCCGTGTCATTTACCGAGAGGCGAACGTACCGCCCAAGCTTGGCGTAGGGATGGAGGGCCACATCGTCTGGCCCCAGTTCGGCATTCTCGAGTTCGGATCGTGAACGTGCCACCGTTGGGCATAGCATCGCGCGCATTTGTGGCCAGGTTCATGAGGATCTGCTCGATCTGTCCACGATCAGCCAGGGTTGAATCCAGGCTCGTCTCCAGGTCTGTCACAATCTGCACATCCTCGCCAATTAGGCGTTGCAGGATCTTCCCGACATCGCGAACGACCGCATTCAGGTCCAGGATGGCCGGGTGGAGTATCTGCTTACGGCTGAAGGCTAGCAACTGCCGGGTCAATTCGGCCGCACGCCGAGTGGCTTTTTTGATCTGCTCCGCGTAATGCTGCTGCACTCCGGTCGGTGTTGTTTCGAGGAGTAGGTCAGCATTTCCGAGAATGACGCCCAGAAGGTTATTGTAGTCATGCGAAATTCCTCCCGCCAGCAGCCCGACGGCTTCCATCTTCTGCGCCTGACGGAATTGCGCCTCCAGGCTCCGTCGTTCGGTAATGTCTTCCACAATGACTTCGAAGTGGCTGAACGAGCCATCCTGTCTGCGGAAAGCCCCTCCGCTTATGCGAACGACGATGATCTTGCCGTCTTTGCGTTTCCAATTGACTTCACGCCCGCTCACGCGCCCGCTGGGCCCGAAACTGTCAAGAATCGACCTGCGATCGGCCGGATCCTCATAGATGTCACGGTTCAGATTCCGCGTGAGCAATTCTTCTTTTGAGCTGTAACCCAGCATGGCTACCAGAGCTGGGTTCACGTCTAGCAAAGTTCCGTCCAATTGTGATCGAAAGATGCCGTAGGTTGCGTTTTCGAACAGCTCCCGATATTTCTCTTCGGACTGTCGCAGCGCTTGTTCTGCCCGCTTGCGATCCGATATGTCGAGGAAAGTGACCACCGCACCGACGAGTTCACCGGTCTTATACATTGGATAAGACCAATACTCGGCCTGGAAGCTCGTTCCATCGGCACGCCACAGCACTTCATCGGTGACGTGACTGGCCCTGCCTTCGCGGACGGCTACATAGATTTCGCAATCTTGTTTCGGATATGGGGTCCCATCCGCCCGCGTGTGATGCATGAGCTCATGCATGTTCTTTCCCAGCAAGTCTTTGGGAGCCCGGTAGCCAAGCAGACGCAGGCATGCAGGGTTACAGAATGTGCAATTTCCCTCTAAATCGAGGCCATAAATCGCTTCTGCGGTCGAGTTCAACAGCAACAGGTATTTCTCTTCACTCTCCTGCAGCGACTGTTCAGTTTTCTTGAGGTCGGTAATATCCACTCCTATGCCAAGCATGTGAGTGGACCCATTACGAACCATCACGCCGTGCGCGTCGACCCAGCACGTAGTTCCGTTCGGCCACACCAGTCGATACTGCTGTGCGTACTCGCCTCCACCCGCGATCACCTTTCGGATCGCATCTTCTACTCTAGGCCGGTCTTCCGGGTGAATCCTTGTAACAGCATCTTCAACCCGACCGGAAAATGTATCCCGCGTGTATCCGAACTGGCGGTAGGTCTCGTCCGACCAGATCACCGTGTTGGCCACTGCGTCCCAGTCCCACAGTCCAATCCGAAGGCCAGCCTTCTGTGCCAATACCAAGCGTTCTTGCCAATCTTGAACTGCTCGCTCTGCCCGTTTCCGATCCCTGATGTCGCGTGCAACCACCTCGATCGCCGGTGCGCCATTCCAGCAAATTGGGATCGCAACAGCTTCGATCTCCACGGACGAACCGTCACAGGCGATCAGAATGGACTCCATTGGAGGAGACGCCGTTCCGCTCGCGTAACAATCCTGGATTCGATTTCTTATTGCTGGCAGGTCGTCAGGATTGACGATCTCGGAAATGTCCTTACCGAGGAGTTGCTCCGGTCCTGCCGCGCCCAGTAATCGCACACAGAATGGATTGACAAAAACTATTTTGTTTTCGCTATGAACAAGAATCGGCGTCGGGTAACGCTTCCACAAGTGTTCGAGATCTCTGCTCACTCTCTGCAAGCGCCTCCAAGGAGACGTTGCGATCATTGAAAGGCGCAGTCGCGTGTCCTGAGGTGTCGACCATACTCAACTCCTTTGCGGTCTTTCAGATTCGCGAATGGCAAAGAACGATCTGTGGCGCGCCGAATTACAACTCCCAGGCTACGTCTATCCTCGACCTCGACCTTAACATTCGCGCTGGCTGTCTTCCGGTCAAAAGTGCACACTCTAGCCCGGCGACTCTAATGTTCTCCTGCACCAGGAGAAATTTCGCGCCCTGATTAGTGGGACGTCCTTAAGACGAAGATTCGAGCGCAAGCAGCGTAACAGCGAAATTCTGCGGGCGGCGCGGATGGGCCACTTCTCGAAAGCGCGAGAAACGGCGCACCCCTAGTTCTTTTGTGTCAGCGTTCAAAGGCAAGGCCCGCGTTATACTTTCCGCGCAGGTGTGGCCTCCCGCCTTCGGGCGATAAATTTGCGCGCGACTAGGAACCTTCTTCCTGATATGCCTCAATCGCGGGGCGCGCGTCCGTCTCATCGTTAATCACAACCGAGGTTCCCCGCGGGGCGAGTTCTCCTACCTTGAAGGCCCGTTTGGTGAGGAAAACCCAGAGCGCGCCGAGGCCATATACCACGCCCGCAATCGTCATTTGCAAGGCCAGCCCTGGGTAGTGATGCGGACGGTACCAGCGCCGCATCAGCAGCAACGCACCAACTAATGGAAGAGTAATAAGCAGCGGCAGCGTGTAAGCCTCGCGCAAGTACGTCCTCATGCGGATACCGAGTTGGTGGCACAAATGCCACGGCATGAACATCGTCATCGTGCAGGCGAGAGGAATGGCGGTGCCGAGCGCATCGCCATAGATACCGTAGAAAGGTCCATGTCCAGCGCGCTGGAAATAATGCACGAGCGTGATGCTGAGGAGCAAATTGACGATGCCTTCCGAAAGCGTGACGAAGGCCCAGGTGCGGTGCTTGCTGATTCCGAAAAGCACGCGGCCCGATGCGGCCTGGCACCACATAAGGTTCGCCGAGAGGATCAGAATGACAAGGATCGGATAGCTGGTGGCGACATATTTTCGGCCGACCCAGACTTCGATCACCGATTGTCCGAGACCGAGCAGAACGGCGGTGATGGGCAGAGCCGTGAAGGCGCAGAAGCGGTTGCCGGCGACAAAGACTTTGCGCAGTTGGTCCATGTTGCCGGTAGCTTCCGATTGGCTGGCGATGGGCAGAAAATTCTGCGCCAGCGCCATGACGACTTGCTGCGCGTAGTTGACGATGCGCGCGCCGATGCTGAAGTAGGTGACCGCCGCGGCCGAGATCATAGTAGCGATCACGATGTTGTCGCTTTTGAACTTGAGCTGCGTCGCGATCATGATGAGAAGCGTGACGCTGCTGTAGTTAATGATGGTGCGAAGGCTCCCACGGTTGACGTAGCGGAAACCGAGGGGAATGGGCTTGATGCGGTAGGCCACAATCGCGCGCAGCATGGAAATGCAGAGCGGCGCGCCGACGGTGATGGCGGCGATTGTCAGCAGTCCGCGGCCGTGGTGGATGGCGACGAGAATCAGAACGAGGCGCGCGAAATCGCCGCCGATGTTGGCCCAGTTATTGACGTAGAAGCGCTGGAGGCCGTCGAGGTATCCACCGACCACGCCCAGCGGGAAGCCAGTGCCCACTGCGGTACCGACAATCAGGAGCAGCCAGCGCGCCTCGGAATGCAACGCCGGTGGGATCTTGAAAATGTGATCGACGTAGAGCGACAAGATACCGGTAAGAACCAGGCTCAAGGCCCCCAGGCAGCCATAAGTAAAGAGCGCGGTGTTGACGATCTTGGCGAGATCTTCAATGTTGTCGGTCGCGGTGAACTTTGACACGTAGCGGACGACCGAAGAGCGGATGCCGAGATCGAAGAGGCCGTAGTATCCGGTGATGGAGAAGATAAGAACCCAGATGCCGAAGGCAGTGTCGCCCAGCCAGTGCAGAATAATGGGCGATAAAATCAGTCCGACCAAGACGTCACACCCCAGCGAGAACCAGGTCGAGCCGACGTTTTTGATGATCTGGCGCTTGTTGATCGTGGTCATGACCGGCTTGAATTTGTTTCAAGGTATCGCGCTTGCGATACCGTAAGCATGAAAATTAGATTTGTATCAGGGTATCGCTTTAGCGATACCGTAAGCGATCTCACTACCGCCCCTTTAGGGGCTGAGTTCTCGATGGTCAGCACTCTTCTAAGTCGCCTGACCGGCCTTCACCCAAATCGGCAGCGTCTTCGGATCCAGTTCCCTGCTCTGAAGTTCGTAACCTAAAAAATTCATGAGTGGAGACCAGGCAATTTCGATTTCTTCGACTGCGTGTTGCGGAAGACTTTCCTTCCAGCCTCCGGATTTCGCGGCGCGAACGAACGGAATCTCCTTGCGCGTATTTTTTGTTCCAGTCCACTTATCGGCATCTTGTTCTTCGAGCTTGCGCATGCGGTCCGCGGAGCTTCGTGCTACGGCGGACGTAAGGCGTTCGGCGTCTGCTTTAACGCCGAGGAACTCCGCGATTTTGGCGGTCTCTACGATCGGATCGGCCAGCAGGTCCTCGTAGCGAGTCAGCAGAAAGTTGGGATTGCCCTGGCGCGCGCCGACCCAACTGGCAACATGCTCCCACCATGAGCCGTAGGAGGAAGTTTCGCCCGCCAGAAACGGCTTGATGAACTGATCGAGCGTCAGATCCGCGGCGATGTAGCGCTTCTTGAGATCGAAGTGATACTCGGAGACGGCAACGTCGCGCGGATCGCGCACGAGATAGATGACCTTGCGAAAGCGCGCGTCGAACGGCTCGTGGCTCTTGAGGATACGCGGACGCGGCACGCTCTTTAGAAACCGTTTGGTAATCACTCCGGGAGCGGGCAGGAGCCGGTTGATGTTGGCAAAGCTGACAGTCTCATCAGGATGAATGAGGTTGGCAAGCAGGAAGCGGACCCAGGTATTGCCCGACTTGGGATAGGAGACCAGGAATGTGTCGTCGGGATAAACGGTGTAGTGCCGCCCGGCGAGGTCGAGTCCGAGGGCGCGTTTGGCGGCGAGTTGGAGGCGGCGGAGCATTGGGATTATAGATTTCGTGCGCTGCCGATACTGGAGATTTCTCGCTGCGCACGGAATGACAATACTAAAGCAGCTCCCTGTCATGAAAATGTGAACGATCCGAAAAAAAATCACCGCGGAATATTGCTCGCCGCCCCGAAATTCGCAACGCTGAATGATGCGTACTCGCCGGCATCCGACGGCGATCGGGTCGCGAGCTGGTATCCGAGATGATGCATCAGCGCTCCCCACGCCGCTTCGAGCCTTGCAGCCTGTTCCATCGGCAAGTCCTTTCGCCATCCGCCGGAACCTGCGGCGCGCACGAATGACATGTCCTTGCGCGAATTCCGGTAGAGTCCGTGATCCTGCTCTTTTTCCAGTTTGCGCATGCGATCGGCTGAACTGCGCTCCACCGCCTGCGCGAGAAGCTCGGGACTCGTCGGGAGATTCAGAAAGCTCGCGACCTTGGCCAGCTCGCGCGGCGTGTCGGCGATCAGGTCCTCATAGCGCAATAAAAGGTAGCGCGGATTTGCCTCGCTGGTGTAAAGCCAGGTTGCGACGTTCTGTCCCCAGGAGCCGTGCGGGCAAGTCTCTCCCGCGAGGAAGCGGGTGACGAATTTCTCGATTGGCGAATCGTCCGCGATCTTTTTGATCTTGCGGTGATAGTGGTATTGCGAGACGACCACGTCGCGCGGATCGCGCACGACGTTGATCACGCGCGGGTAACGCGGATCGAAACATTCGTGGCTCTTAATGATGCGTGGCCGCGGCATGCGATCGAAGTCGCGCCGGGCAGTCGCGGTCGGATCGGGAATCAGCCGGTTGATATTCGCGAAGGTCGCGGGATCGTTGGGGAAGCGCAGATTGGCGACCAGAAAGCGCGTCCAGGTGTTGCCGGATTTCGGGAAGGACACCAGAAAAACGTCATCGGGCAGAATGACCAGGCTCTTGCCGGGCTTGTTCAAACCGAGGGCGCGCCTATATGCGGCCTTCAGATGTTTGATCGCCCCAGCCATCTACTTGGACCTCGTGCCCGCGAACGATTGCTCGGCGTTCAGCTGCGATCCATGGGCTTGATCAGTCGATGCGCCCGCCGCCAGCTCGTATCCCAGTTCGCGCATCAGCCCGCCCCACGCCGATTCGATCTCGGCGATGCTGGCTTCCGAGAGTTCGTTTTTCCAACCGCCGGCTTTGGCGGCGCGGACAAATGGCTTGTCCTGGCGCGTGCGCTTCGTCGAGGACCACAAGTGTCCCTGCTTTTTTTCAAGCTCACGCATGCGGTCAGCCGAGCTTTGCTCGATCGCGAAGCCGATGCGCTCTTGATTCGGGGGCACACCGATGAATTCGGCAATGCGCGCCATCTGGCGCGCGCCGTCGGATTGCAAGGCTTCATAGGTCACAAGCAGCAGGCGCGGGCTGTGGCCGCGCGCGTAGAACCATGTCGCCGTGTTTTCTCCCCACGTGCCGTAAGGGTGATTGAGTTCGCCGCTCACGAAGCGCGAAACAAATTTCTCGAGCGGAAAGTTGTCGGGGATGGCCGAGCGCTTGATGTCGAAATAATATTCCGAGAGCACGACGTCGCGCGGGTCGCGCACGATGTGTATCACCTTCGGATACCGGTGGTCGAAGTAGGCGTGGCTCTTGAGATAGCGCGGCCGCGGCAACTCCTCGAGGTGGCGCTTGGTCACGCCCTCGGGATCGGGGACAAGCTCGTTGATGTTCGTGAAGTCGGGATGCATGTCCGGATAGATCAGGTTCGCGATCAGGAAGCGCGTCCAGGTATTGCCGGACTTGGGATAAGAGACGATATAAACATCGTCCGGAAACACGCGCAGGTTGCGCCCCGGCTTATTCAGTCCGAAAAACTGTTTGTAGCCCGCGACCAGACGCTTCATCATGCCTTGTCTCCGAAACGAATACGGTTGATGATCGAGACCAGCTTGGCGGTCGCGCTGGGAGCAACGCCCAAGCCAAACACCGTCAGACCGATACTGGGCTTGCGGTAATACTCGTTGGCCTGGGCGAGCGCCTTGCGAGCTTCGGCAAATTCGCGCTGGCTCAACTTGCTTTTCCCGTCTTCGAGGAAATACTTGGCTTTGATCTGCCGGGCGCGCTTCTCCACCGTCTCGCGATCTGCCGGCTGGAGCGGCAGGCTGGTCTTGTATTTCTCGAGAATGGTCACATAGCCTTCCGCCATCTTCGCGCGCGATTGGCTGAGAGAACCGGGACGTCCGACGGGCATGCGCGCTTGAACTTTTTGCGAGTAGGCGATTTTGGCGCCGTGAAAAGCGGTGCGCACCCACATGTCGTAGTCGTCGCAGCGCAGCAGCGTCTCGTCGAACATGCCAGCTTTCATGATGGCGTCGCGGCGCGCGACTACGGTGGAAATCGGAATCTGGCAGCGCTCGACAAGGAGTGAGCCGAACGTCGCTTCGCCGTGCGAGGGGCAGCGCTTCATGAATTCGCGCTCTTTCCCCGGCATACCGACCAGGCCATTCGAATAGGTAAGCCCGAGCGATGGATCGTCCGAGAAAAGCTGCATCTGATTGGCAAGATGGTCCGGCATCCAGGTATCGTCGCTGTCGAGGAAAGCGACATACTCGCCGCGTGCGTTGCGGATGGCATTGTTTCGGGCGCCGGCGGCGCGCTTGTTCTCCTGCTTTATGTAGACGACGCGGTCAGAGTAGCGGTCGATATAGGGCGCGAGAACTTTCTCCAGCTCGGGCGTGTCGGGCGAGCCGTCGTTGACGACGATGGCTTCGAAGTCCTGATAGGTCTGGGCAAACACGGAATCGAGGCAGGCGGAGATAAAGTGCGCGGTCTTGTAGCTCGGAATAATGACGCTGACCTTGGGGGTGTTCACCTTCAGCGTTGCGTCCCCTATCTTTGGAGCCGGGCTGGATTGAGCTGTCTGCATGCTTTCCCTGTTGCTTATGCGCTGTGAAAAACTTCTTCTTTGTCGCCAGCCAGAATATTGTTGACCGCTTCCACTCCCATCATTACCGAGTGGTCCATGTTGCCAATCTCGTAGCGCCAGGCACCGAAGCGTCCGCGAGAGTAAATTCCCTGCTCCAGCAAAGCCGGTTGGAGCACAGCGAGCGCCTTATCGCGGCCAAGCGTCGGAATCGGATACGAATAGCCGACGACCCGATGATAGCGCGAGACAATGCGCCCGCGATCAGACTCCTCGAGCATTTTGGCCTTGATGAGCCCTGTAATGACCTGGTCCAAAACCTTCTCCGGGTCGGGGTTTTCGCCGACGCGGAACGACATTTCGCACATCATCGAACTGTAGTGCTCAGTGTCCCCGTTCGGAACGTTGTTGGGTGAGTAGTGCGAAAAATAAGTTGCCCGGTAGCAGGGCATGTCGGAATCGGTGAAGTAAATCCAGCAACGCCCGGTCTCGATCTTCTTTTTGAGGCCGATGCCGACGACCAGAAGGTTGTTGTGCTCGAGCCCGGCCGAGGCATCGATGAGCTTGCTGTCGGCGGGCTTCATCATCTTTTGCACGACTAGATCGAGCGGCGCGGTGGAAATGAGAATGTCGTAGTTATCGCCGGTGCCGTCTTCGAACGAGATTCGCTTGCGCACGGGATCGACTTCGACCAACTTCTTGCCGGTCTTCACCTTCGCGGGAAAATTCTTGGCGATCTGGCGATAGATTTCGCCCGTGCCGCCGTAGAGTGGAAATTTGAATTTGCTGTTCGGGCCCCAGCTTACGTCGTCGCGCTCGTACAGAACATTTTCGAGCAATCGCTTGAAGTCCATCACGGCGACGCGGTCGGCGATCCATGCCTTCGACATCTGCTCAAGCGGCGTGGTCCAAACTTTCAGGTTGTAGGGAAACATGAAGGCGTCGGCGATGCCGTCGCCGAATGTAGCGAGAATCCAGTCGCGAAAGTTGGTGGCCTCGCGTCCGCCGCCGTTGGACGCGGCTTTTGCAGCTCCGACCAGACAACTGATCTGAACCTCTTTCGGGAGATAGCGCAGGTTGCTCTGAAAGGGATAGGGAATCCACGACTCGCCCTTGACGATCCAGCTCTCACGAATGCGTTCGTGAACTTCCTTGCCGAGGGCCTTATCGATTAAATTATCGAAATATTTATAGTGCGAGAAAATGACGTGACCGCCCTCGTCCCAGACGAAGCCGTGCTCGTCGACGTGCGAGGTGGCATGGCCTCCCACGCCGCCGGATTTCTCGTAAAGCACCCAGTTTTCGTAGCCGAGTTCGTGGAGGCGATAGCCCGCGCCGAGGCCAGTCGGTCCACCGCCGATGATGACAATTTTCTTGCTCATTCTTCCTGACGCGCTGTTCGATTGCGGTACGAAAGTTTCCGGGTCCGCGAATCCTGCTGATTAGAGATGGGTTGGCCTTTATTCGCCCGCCGCCGCCTCGACTGGAATCAGCAACCTCCGAACCAGAACTGGGGAATACCAAATTGTACCATTCGGGTTTTTCGGGCTCCTGATGCCGTAGGTAACCAGTTCTCAGCTGTCAGCTGTCAGCTGTCAGTTCTCAGTTCTCAGTAAAGTCAAGACCAAAAACAAATGACCACAGAGGACACAGAGGGGCACGGAGGAAGCAATTCAGGTTTCCTCTGATTTCCCCTGCGTACCCCGTGGTTCAAGATTTTGCTCTTGCCTTTACTGAGAACTGAGAACCGGGAACTGAGAACTATTTTTGAGAGTTACTCCGCTACAATATTCCTGCTCCTCATGGACAACAAAGCCATAGCAGGAATCCTGTACGAGACCGCCGACCTGCTCGAAATCGACGGCCAGGATTCCTTCCGCATTCGCTCTTATCGCAACGCGGCTGAGGCGATTGAGGCGCTGCCCCAGCAGGTCGCTACGCTAATCGAGGATCCGAAAAAGCTGCTCGCCGTGCCCGGCATCGGCAAAGGCATGCTCGCGAACTTGCAGCATCTTTTCAATGAAGGCACAGTCGAGATTCACAGCGAGATGCTGAAAAAGTATCGTCCGTCGATGCTTGAGTTGCTGAAGATTCAGGGCTTGGGGCCGAAGACGATTGCCCTGATCTGGAGCGCCTACCAGGTCTGCGATATCGACGGAGTCGAAAAGCTCGCGCGCGAAGGAAAGATTCGCGAACTGCCTCGTATGGGCGAAAAACACGAGCAGAAGCTGCTGAAGGCGATTGAAGATTATCGCCGCATCGGCGGCAGGTTTCTATTGGATACGGCCGAGCAACTCGCAGAAAAACTCGTCGCTCATCTCAAAGAGGCTCCCGGCGTCGAAAAAGTCACGCCTGCCGGCTCGCTGCGGCGCGGCCGGGAAACGGTCGGCGATCTTGACGTTCTGGTGACCGGCAAAGGCTGCTGTGCCGACGAAACGCGCGAGGAGATCGCTCAGCATCTGCTGCGCTTCCCCGGCCTGATGGAGATCATCGCGAAGGGCGAAAACAAGGTCAGCTTCCGGCAGCGCAATGGGATGCAGGTCGATGTGCGGCTGCTCCCGCCCGAGTCATTCGGCGCAGCGATGCAGTATTTCACCGGTTCGAAGGCGCATAACGTCGCGCTCCGGCAGCGCGCGCTCAAGATGGGCTACACGCTGAACGAATACAGCCTCGCGACCCTCGAAGACAACAAACCTATCGCGGGCGCGACCGAGCAGGATATTTACGGCAAGCTCAAGCTCGACTTCATCCCTCCGGAGCTGCGCGAAAATCTGGGCGAGATTGAAGCTGCCGCCAGGCACGAACTGCCGGCGCTGATCGAAGTCTCCGATCTGCGCGGCGACGTGCACATGCACACCGTTGAAACCGACGGCCGCAACACCATCGAAGAAATGGCCGAAGCGGCCCGAGAACGCGGCTATGCCTACATGGCAATCACCGATCACTCGAAAAATCTGGCCTTCGCAAATGGACTGACCGACGAGCGCGCGCTGGCGCACATCGAGCGCATTCGAGCGGTGGATCGAGCGATGAACGGTCGAGCGATGAATAAGGATAAGAAGAGGAAGGGCATTCGCATTTTCGCCGGCGTCGAGGTCGACATTCTCGGCGACGGTACGCTCGATCTCTCCGATTCCGTGCTCGAGCAGATGGACATCGTGATTGCCAGCGTGCATTCGCACTTCAATCAGGATCGCGCGACGATGACCGATCGGCTGCTGAAGGCGATTGCAAATCCGAATACTTCGATTATTGGTCATCCCACGGGGCGGCAGTTACTGCGCCGCGATGCCTATCCGTTTGACGTCGATGCTGTGCTTGAAGCGGCTGCCAAACATAAAGTCGCCATGGAGCTGAATTCCTATCCCGACCGTCTCGACCTGTGCGACGTTCACCTGCGCATGGCCAAGCAGCATGGCGTAAAGATCGTGATCAACACCGATTCGCATCACACCTCGCACATGGAAAAGATTCGCTATGGCGTGACGCAGGCGCGGCGCGCGTGGCTGACGAAGAATGATGTCCTCAACACGCTGCCCGCGACGGAGTTTGCCAAAGCGATGAAGCACGGATGGTAGTTCGATCAAGACCCAGCCGTATCCTGCTAAAATCGACCCCCATGCAACTCTTTCCCGTCGCAGCGTGTCTTCTAATCTCCGGTGCTCTCATGGCACAGACCAATTCGTCTTCATCCGCCGCCGCCAATGCCAAATTCGCCAAGCTCAGCGAAGAGTTCATTCATGAGACGCTGGCGCTTTCGCCCTCCAACGCGTCGCAGGCTGGCTACCACCAGCACATCGATCCTAAGACCGGCAAGACCATAGCGCTCGACGCACTGCTCGATGACGTGAGCGTCGCGGGCATGGCGGAACAGCGTCGCGTCTATGCCGACTGGCGCGAGCGCTTCCGCAAAGAGACTCCGCTTGCATCACTCGGCATTGAAGACGCCGCTGACTGGCAGTTGATCGACGACCAGATTGCGCTCAACTTGCTCGAATTCGACCGCATTCAGAATTACAAGCACAACCCTACGGTCTACGTGGAACTGCTGGGCGGAGCGCTCTTTCAGCCGCTTACCGATGACTACGCGCCCAAGGAGGTCCGTCTCGGCCACATCGTCTCGCGCGTCGCCGCGACGCCGCATTTCCTCGACCAGGCGCGCAGTGAACTGATCGACGCCGATCCCATCTTCATCAAGGTCGCCGTCGAGGAGAACGACGGCAACATCGATCTGATCCAGAGCACGATTGCGAATGCGATTCCCGCAGGATCGAAACTAAAAGCCCAGTTCGATCAAGTCGCGCCCCGGGCAATCGAAGCACTGAAGAATTTTTCCCACTGGCTTCAGGACGATTTAGCGAAGAGAAAGACCGATCGCACATGGCGCCTCGGCAAAGAACTGTACGCGGAAAAATTCCGCCTGGTGATGGAGACGGCCATCACTCCCGATCAGGTCCTGGCCGAGGCCGAAACCGAACTGAAGAAGACGCGCGCCGAGATGCTCCAGATTGCCCTGCCCCTGCACAAGCAGTACTTCCCCGATCATGACGACCACGCCAGCCTCGGCCCGCAGGAGCGCGAAAACAAAGTCATCGGGGAGGTGCTGCACAAGATTTCCGACGATCATCCCAAGCGCGACGACCTGATGCAGACCGTGAAAGATGACTTGGTCGGCATCCGCCAATTCATCATCGATAAGAAGATCGTCTCGCTGAAGTCACGCGACAACCTGAAAGTCATTCCCACACCGCCCTTCATGCGCGGCATCTATTCCGTCGCCGGCTTCCACGGCGCGCCGCCGCTCGATCCAAACGCCGAGGCTCAGTACTGGGTCACGCCCATCGATCCGAAAACGCCCGAAGACAAGGCCGAATCGAAGCTGCGCGAGTACAACAACTGGGTGCTCCAGTGGCTCAGCATTCACGAGGCGCTGCCCGGCCACTACGTGCAGGCCGAGCATGCCAATGAGATTCAGCCCGTAAGCCGCCGTCTCGTCCGCAGCCTGTTCAGCAACGGCGCCTACGTCGAAGGCTGGGCCGAATACATCGCGCAGGTCATGATGCACGAGGGGTTCGCCGACAACGATCCGCGCTATCGCATTAGCTATCTCAAGGTCTGGCTGCGCGCCCTCGGCAATACCATCCTCGATGTCCGCATGCAGACCATGGGAATGACCGACGACCAGGCCATGTCATTCATGATGAACGAAGCCTTCCAGACGCGCGCTGAAGCCGAGGGAAAATTGCAGCGGGCCAAGCTGAGTTCTACGCAATTGCCTACCTATTATGTCGGCACGAGCGAGTGGTGGCGCCTGCGCCACGCCTACGAAGCGGCCAAAGGCAAGGACTTTACGCTGGCCGAGTTTCACGACCGCGCACTGGACCAGGGCGCCTTGCCCGTTCCATGGCTGGGCAAAATTCTGCTGCCGAAGTAAGACCGGATACAGTAGTTGCATGAAGCAGAACACCGGTTCGAAAGGATTCGTTCGCGCACACTCCCTGAGTCTGTCGGCTTTGGGGGTTGTGATCTTGTTAATCGCGCTCTACAGTCGTTCCAACCCCAACACTCACCTTGGCTCATTCTTCGGAAACGCCATCGCCGACTGGACCGGAGTGCTGGTCACCGTAGTAATGACCAAGTACCTCTACGAAAAGGGCTCGACCGAAAGCAAGAAGCCGAAGGGCAAACTACCATCCAGGACGACGGAATTCCTGCGCGAGCACTCGCTCACTTTATTTCTCCTGGTCACCGGAGCCGGTTGGGTGCTGGCATTCAAAGCCATGGACCCGACCAGCCGCTGGGGTCAAGTCGTGGGTAACATCGTCTCCGAGTGGACGCAAATCCTCGGCCTTGTGCTGATGACCAAGCGGTTGATGGAGGTTGGGTCCAAGACGTAACAAGGGGATGGGATGGATTCTAGAGGGAAGAAAATAGCCCCGGAGCCTTCGCGCTGGAGTTCGCGCGGAGTTAGCCTGAAACGCATTCGCCGTCTGCTGTTGCCGGTCGTTCTCGTCGTCGCATCGGTCCTGGTCGTTGGGGCCAAGAAGATCTTCGACTACGCCGCCGCTCCGGATAAGGAAAAAGAAAGCGATTTTGTTTTCCCGCCGGACTCTGACCAGGAGAAGCCCACCGTTCTACTCGCTGAACCGAAGTCCCCGCCCTTCCAGTTCGAGCAACGCGGAGGCTTCACTAACGATGCCAGCCACCTGAACAAGACGGCGGTCTATGGCGTTGTGCGCATCACGAGCGAAGACGATGTACGCAATGCCTTGCAGTTCGCGCGCGACCACAGTCTGAAGGTCACTTGCGCCGGACAGCAGCACAGCATGGGCGGACAGACCTTTACGCACGATGGCCTCGTCCTCGACTTCCGTGACTTCGATCAAATCCGCCTCGATAAAGAACATAAGACCGTCAATCTGCAATCCGGCGTTCGTTGGTGGCAGCTACAGCAACTTCTGGACAAAGAAGGCCTTTCCGTCAAATCCATGCAGTCCATCAACATTTTCAGCGTTGGCGGCACGCTAAGTATCAACGCGCACGGAATCGATCCCATGCCCGGTCCGATCGCTCCTACCGTCCGTTCCCTGCGCGTAATGCTTAGCGACGGCAGCATCGTACAGGCGAGTCCCACGGAAAACACTGAGTTGTTTCGTCACGTCCTCGGCGGCTATGGCTTGTTCGGGGTGATTCTCGACGTAGATCTCGACATCGTGGACAACGAGATCTACAGCCGAAAAACGCTCTACATGGATTACACAGAATTCCCCAAGTACTATCGCGCGAATGTCGAGAACAACAAAGATACTGGACTCGTTTACGGCCGCCTTTCGGTCTCACCAAACTCATTTCTGCGCGAAACAGCGGTGCATGCCTACCTCAAAACTTCATTCGACGGTGCCATGCCGCCGCTTAAGCCTGCCACGCATAACACGCTCGACCGCTTGATCATTAATTTCTCGAAGACCGGCGACATTGGCCGCTGGACGCGGTGGACGCTGGAAAAATATGCCGAGCCCCATCTGCACGACTGTATTTCGCGCAATCAAGCCATGAGCGGAAAGGAAGTGTGCCTGGTCTCGCGCAACGAGGAAATGTATGACGACATGGCGTACTTGAAAAACCGCTTGCCAGACACCGATATCCTGCAGGAATACTTCATCCCCTATGACCGCATGCCCGAATTTGTGGACGGCCTGCGCGACGCCGTGATCCGCAATCACGCCAATCTGTTGAATGTCACGATCCGAACGGTACACAAAGACACCGTCACCGCGCTGCCCTATGCCAAGGAAAACATGTTCGCATTCGTGCTCTACTTCAACGTGAAATTCAACGACAGCGACAACGAGATTTTACGGAAAACAACCGGTGACTTGATCGACGTCGCGCAGCCCGCGGGAGGAACCTACTACTTGCCCTATCAGCTCTTTTATTCGAAGGAGCAACTGCGCAAGTGCTATCCGGAAATCGATGATTTCTTCGCGACTAAGAAGAAATATGATCCCAGTGGCCTGTTCTCGAACAAGTTCTACGAGAAATACGGCACGTAGTTTGGACCCCCACACAACCAAATATTTTTCCGCCAAACACAGGTAATCTTGACACCGCAACCCACCCCGCCCTTAACTGGTATCGAGGGGTCTTGACGCGGTGGTGCTTCGCCCTGAGCTGGGCAAAATGATGGCTGAAAAGGGCGATCCAGCAGGCGTTTTGTAACGGCCCATGGTCGCACCCTCGAGTGGCAAAATGTTACAATTCATTTCATACAGGCCGTCCAGCAGACCTCGTTCTCCGAAAGAAATAGAGAACCTCCCTGTTTTCAATCAGTTGAACTGCGGTGCGCCCTGCTCGACGGAAGTGCAATTGCTCGTTAATACAGTCACCGCGACTTCGCATTACAGCCGTATAAATTTTAGACCGACTCAGCCCTCTGGACCTCCTCGCGCCTGCGCGGGAGTCGGGGCGAGTCCCAGGAGATTCGATTGACGCCGAAAGATTCCAACGTTTCCAAGACTGACGCTTCCAAACAGGCAGACGTACGCATCGGGAGGATCAACGACTTGACCGCTTCGACCAGCCACCTTATCGCCCCGCACGGGGGCGAACTTGTTCAGCTGCAAGTGCCGGCAGAGTACGCCGCTGAACTGAAAAGCCATTCGAAAGATTGGCCCTCATGGGATTTGAGCGCGCGCCAGTTGTGCGATCTCGAATTGCTGATGAATGGCGGGTTCTCTCCGCTGCGCGGTTTCATGAATCGCAAGGACTACGAAGGTGTCCGCGACAACATGCGGCTGGCCGATGGCACGCTCTGGCCGATTCCCATCACGCTGGATGTGACCGAAGAATTCGCCAAGAAGCTGACGCCCGGCTCCAGCAAAATTGCGCTGCGCGATGCCGAAGGCGTGATGCTCGCCGTGCTCAACGTCGGCGACGTCTGGCAAGCCGACCGCACCGCCGAAGCAAAAGCCGTTTTCAATTCCACCAGCCCCGCGCATCCTGGCGCCGACTACGCCATCAACAAGTCGAACCCGTGGTATGTAGGCGGGAGCGTTCAAGGCCTTCAGGCCCCCTCGCACTACGATTTCCGCACGCTTCGCCTGACGCCCGCCGAGTTGCGCGCCGAGTTCAGCCGCCTCGGCTGGACGCGCATCGTCGCTTTCCAGACGCGCAATCCTATGCACCGCGCCCATGTCGAACTGACCATGCGCGCCGCCAAGCAAGTCGAGGCCAACCTGCTGATTCATCCGTCGGTCGGCCTGACCAAGCCCGGCGACGTCGACTACTTCATCCGTACGCGCTGCTATCAGTTGCTGCTCCCGAAGTATCCGCACGGCACGGCGAGGCTCTCGATGCTCAACCTGGCCATGCGCCTGGGCGGCCCGCGCGAAGCGGTGTGGCACGGTCTGATCCGCAAGAACCACGGCTGCAATCACTTCATTGTCGGCCGCGATCACGCCGGCCCCGGCAAGGACAAAGACGGCAAGCCGTTTTATGGTCCGTACGAGGCTCAGGAACTCTTCAAGAAACACGAAGCTGAGATGGGCGTGGCCATGGTTCCCTTCCAGATGATGGTCTATCTGGAAAACGAAGACCGTTACGTTCCGTCGGATGAAGTTCCGAAGGGCGCAAAAGTGCTCGACATTTCCGGCACAGAATTGCGCGCGCGTTTGAACGAAGGCCGCGACATTCCGGCATGGTTTACCTATCCGGAAGTAGTGAAAGAACTGCGGCGCAGCTATCCGCCACGCGAGAAGCAGGGCGTCACCATCTTCTTCACCGGGCTTTCGGGCTCGGGCAAATCGACTATCGCCAACGCGCTGATCACCAAGTTCCTTGAGACGGGCGGCCGGCCAGTCACGCTGCTCGATGGTGACCTGGTGCGCAAGCACCTGTCGTCGGAACTCGGCTTCTCCAAGGAGCATCGCGACATCAACATCCGCCGCATCGGCTATGTTGCTTCGGAAATTACGAAGAACGGCGGGATCGCGATCTGCGCTCCCATCGCTCCCTATGAGGCTACCCGCAAGGCTGTACGGCAGATGATCGAACCGGTCGGCGGTTTTATCCTGGTGCACGTCGCGACCTCGATCGATGTCTGCGAACAGCGCGACCGCAAGGGACTGTATGCCAAGGCGCGCGCCGGCATCGTAAAGGAATTCACGGGTATTTCCGATCCGTACGAGGCGCCAGTGGATGCGGAAGTGGTGATTGACACCGCCAAGCTCAGCCCCGAGGAAGCGGCGCAGACCATCATTCTGCACCTTGAACGCGAGGGCTTCGTGGGGGCCAACGGCAATTAGCAACGAAGTTAACCCAAGCGTTCAACCAGACGTTCATAAAGGAAGCCAATAAAGCCCATTAGTACAATGGGCTTTATGTAATAATGCTGGCAACGGTTCCTCCCTTCTGCGCCGCAGGCGCCGGCTCGTTGCTTGCCTGACGGAATAACCGTAACGAAGCAGGTTGTGGGGCTCGGAATACGGCATGCACCTTTTGCTGGCAAAAATACTGATCGGCTTCATCGTGGGAACGCTGATCGGAATGACGGGATTGGGTGGCGGCGTTTTGCTTCTGCCCACGCTCATCTTTGGCCTGCATATTCCGGCCATCATCGCAGTCGGGTCCGACGCGCTCTTCAATTTCTTCACCAAAATTCCCGCCAGCCTTATGCATCTCGCCAAGCGCAACGTGCGCAGAAAAGTTGTGCTTGCAATGGCCCTGGGCAGCGTCCCCGGCTCTTATCTCGGTGTGACTCTGCTGGTGCATCTGCGCACCGTCTATGGCACGGGCGTCAACGATTTCATCAAATCGGCCGTCGGACTTCTGCTGGTGATCATTCCAACGCTACTTCTGTTTCAGGGAAGGATTGAAGACCGTCTGGCCGGACGCAAGCCTACCATGAAAAATTTCGCTGGCATGAGCCTGATAGGCCTGGTCGGTGGGTTTCTCGTCGGCATGACCTCGGTTGGATCGGGCAGCATCATCATGATGTTGCTTCTTCTGTTTTATTCCTTCGTACCCAAGGTCATGGTCGGCACCGACATTGTTCATGCCGTGATTTTGACGGGCGTCACCAGCCTGTTGCACTGGAGAGCCGGCAATGTGGATACTCACCTTGTAATTTCCCTGCTGATCGGTTCGATTCCAGGCGGAATCCTGGGCTCGCAGTTGAGTACGCGCGTTCCGGTGCTGTGGCTGCGAAGAATTCTGTGCGCAGTGCTGCTGATGACGGGAGCAAGAATGCTGTGGGCGTAAAAAAGGAGTTCTCAGTTCCCGGTTCCCAGTTCCCAGTAAAAGCACAGCGTATCAGTCTGCGAAATTCAAAAGAGTCGGTCCCACTGGGAACCGGGAACTGAGAACTTTTCACGGAGATTGAATGACCTCGAATTCAACCAAAGAAACTCTGGAACGCATTCACGCCGCCCTCGAAGAGGCGCGAACGGTCTTGAACCGCTTCACCCCCGGCGACATCGAGGCGAAGTATAAAGTCGGCAGCGACCCCGTCACCGAAGCCGACCATGCCGTCGACGCCGTCCTCAAGAAGAACCTGCTGCGTGCAGGCGAGGGCTGGCTCTCGGAAGAAACAGTCGACGACTTCACTCGCCTCGACAAGCGGCGCGTTTGGGTTGTAGACCCCCTCGACGGCACGCGCGAATTCGTACAAGGCATTCCAGAATTCTGCGTTTCAATCGCCATGGTCGAAGACGGCGTTCCCGTTGCAGGCGGCATTTGCAATCCCGCAACCGACGAACTCATCCTCGGCTCGCGCGAAACCGGCGTGACCTATAACGGCAAGCCCGCCCAGCCCAGCCAGCGCAAAGACCTGCACGGCGCACTCGTTCTCGCCAGCCGCAGCGAAGTGAAACGCGGCGAGTGGAAGCAATTCGAGTCCGCCGAGTTCAACATCAAACCAATGGGCTCGGTAGCATACAAACTCGGGCTAGTCTCGGCCGGCCTTGCCGATATGACATTTACTCTGGTTCCGAAAAACGAATGGGACGTCGCGGCTGGCGCGGCGCTCGTCGAAAGCGCGGGAGGCTGGACCCTGAAGCTCGACCATTCTCCTCTGCGCTGCAACCAGAAAGATCCGCTGATTTCCGGCTTGCTGGCGGGCGGACCGTTCCTGCGCGACCCGCTGCTCGCCCTGCTCGAGCGCCATTCGCAAACAGCCGACAGCAAGCGCGGCTGAAGAAAATTTGTATTCCCGAAACGGCGGTTTAGAATTAGCCGCGGAGCGGCGCAAGAAAGTTCTCACGCGCAATTCGGGGCGGCGATCCTCAATCATGTCTCAACCGCGCATAGTCTTCCTGATGTACCACGAGCTGGAACTCGCGGGCCGCCCGCTCTGCCAGTCCGACCCCGGTTACGCGCGGTACATCCTGCCGCTCGCCACTTTCCGCCGCCAGATGGAATGGCTCAAGCAATCCAATTTTCGCGGCCTCAGCGTCAGCCAGGCTCTCGCATATCCGGCGCAGCCAGCCGTCTGCATCACCTTCGACGACGGCTGCGAAACGGACTTGATCGCCGCTTCCCCGGTGCTCCGCGAATTCGGCTTCGCGGCAACGTTCTACGTCACCGCCGGTTTCCTCGACAATCCCGGCTATATGAGTTCGACTCAGCTCCGCGAACTCGACGGGCAAGGTCTGGAAATCGGCTGCCATTCCATGACCCACGGCTATCTCTCCGACGTCGGCGAATCCGATCTGAAACGTGAAATCGTCGACGCCAAAGATCGCATCGAGCAAATCGTGGGACACAAGATCGAGCACTTTTCCTGCCCCGGCGGCCGCTACAACGAGCGCGCGCTCGAGATGGCGCAAAGCGCGGGATTCAAGACCGTCGCCAACAGCGAATTCCATGCCAACACGCCCGCCACGAATCCATACCAACTAGGCCGCGTCGCCATGTTGCGCGACCTCCCTATCGAAGCCTTCAGGGCCATCTGCCACGACCGGGGGTTATGGAAGAAGCGACTCTCACATCAAACCCGACGCGTCGCGCAATCGCTGCTCGGCAATCGAAAGTACGATAGACTTCGCGCCGTCCTGCTCGGAGAACCTCACTGATCACGTGACGAAAGTCACGGCGCTATCCCCTTCTTCCGTCGCTCGCCCCGCATCTTCTATCCATCGCACAATTTAGTAGTCGGCTAGACCGCCTGTCCCGCGCCTGTTTCGCGCTGTTACCTAAATCTTTCCAATCGATCACTCGCTCATGCGAATTCGTACAGGCTTGGTTCACATGTACTGCTGAGTTTCCACTTGCACTAGTGGTATCTGTGCACTGAGTTCGCATCCCGATATGGTCAGCGTGTGGACTCGCTCGACATGGTCCCCCATTTTTGTACGTCGAGGTTTCATAATGGCTGTATCTCAGTCAGCTCTTTTCGAGGATTATCGAAACTCTTCGCGTCCGCACGTTGAACGTGTCATCTTAGTCGTCATGGTGGCGATGGTCTCGTTAATCGCTGCTTCCTGCGGAACGCAGGCCTCCAGCAGCAGCCAACAGGCGCTGGCACTCTCCGCATCGCTTCCCAGCGGCTCGGTTAATCAGACGTACAATGCCGTGCTGTCGGTAAGTGGCGGCAGCAATCCCTACCAGTTCTCGGTTGCATCGGGCAGTCTGCCTCCCGGCATCACTCTGAATCCCGCGACCGGATCGTTTACCGGACAGCCGACAACCGCCGGCCTCTATTCATTCCAGGTCATGGTGCAGGATACCCCGCGCCCCGATCAAGGTACCCGATCGTATGCCGTGCAAATCGGCTCGGGCGGAGTCAGCGTGAGCCTTACGCCTGCTGGAGTGACGTTATCCTCAGGCGGAACGCAGCAGTTCACCGCCACTGTGACCGGAACCTCGAATACCGCAGTGACCTGGACCGCTTCGGCGGGTTCAGTAAACGCGAATGGTTTCTACACTGCCCCGGTTGTGCAATCGACGTCGCATGCGACGGTCACCGCGACCAGCCAGGCAGATTCCACGAAATCCGCGACGGCCGCAGTCACCATTAATCCGGCCCAGCAGGGAGCCTTACAGATCATGACGTCAGGCCTACCGCAAGGCCAGCAGGGCCAACCCTACAGCGCGGCCTTCTCCGCCACCGGCGGAGCCCAGCCGTATAGCTGGACCGTCACCGGCAGCCTTCCCTCCGGCATCACGTTCAACCCGAGTGGAGACTTCGGCGGCGCGCCAACCGCGGTTGGAAACTCTAACTTCTCCGCAACCGTGACGGACGCCAATGGCAAAACCGCGAGTGGCGCGTTCGGTATCACGGTCGTGACCAGCACCGGATACGATGGTCCCGCGCAACTTCCAGTGGTGACGGTCCCGGCCACCATGGCCGATTCACCTGCCCCCGGCAGCGTCGTCAGTGTCAAGTCCGACGCTGACTTCAAAGCGGCATTGAACAATGCGCAATGCGGGCAAACCATTTCGTTGCAGGCAGGCTCAACCTTTAATGGCCCGGTCACCCTGCCGGCCAAAGGCTGCAACGATCAGAACTGGATCATTATTCGAACCAGCTCTCCAGATAGCGCTCTGCCCCCGGAGGGACAGCGGGTGACGCCTTGTTACGCCGGCGTGGCATCCCTGCCCGGACGCCCGAACTACAACTGCAACAATCCAGTTAACGTCCTCGCGAAAGTGCAGATGCCGAATACCGGCAACGGTCCGATTTCAATCGCCGATGGCGCCAACTTCTACCGCTTCGTTGGCCTCGAAATCACACGCCCGGCCGGCCTCAAAGGCAGCGCCATCCTGATTGGCCTGTCGGGCACGGCCGACCACATCATCGTCGACCGCTCGTGGCTGCACGGAAACGCGCAGGATGAAACACGCGACGGAGTCTCGATGGCCGGCGGCACCAACATTGCGGTCATCGATTCCTATCTCAATGACTTCCACTGCATCTCCTCGACTGGGAGCTGTACCGACTCTCACGCGCTCAGCGGCGGAACCAGCGATACCCAGGATGGCCCTTACCTGATCCAGAATAATTTTCTGGAAGCTGCAGGCGAAGCGATCATGATGGGCGGCGGCTCCGCTACCATGACGCCCACCGACATCACCATCGTCGGCAACCACTTCTTCAAACCAATGTCGTGGATGCAAGGCAATACGCCCTTCGTCGGCGGTCCGGATGGAAAGCCGTTCATCGTGAAGAACCACCTCGAACTCAAGAACGCAGTCCGGGTTCTGATCGAAGCGAACCTCATGGAAGACTCCTGGGGTGGCTTCACGCAGAAGGGCCACGGCATCCTGCTGACCCCGAAGAATCAGCACACCCGGTCGGGTGACAATGTTTGCCCGCTTTGCCAGGTCACGGATGTGACGATTCGGTACACCCAAATCTCACATGCAGGCGGCGGCATCGTTCTGGCAACCGTCATCTCAGGAGACGGCGGGGACGGAGCGCCCGCCCTGGCGGGAGCGCGCTTCAGCATCCACGACGTGGTGATGGACGATCTGAGTAAGAAATATGTGGGCGGGGGCAATGGATTCGAAATCGCAAACAGCTGGCCCAGCAACCCCATCAACACGATCACGATTAACCACGTCACCGTATTTCCCGATCCCGAGAGTCACGCCCTGACCACCGGCAACACGAACGGGAATCCTCCCATGTATGGATTGGTGTATACGAACAACCTGACCTTGACCGGCCGGTATCCGGTTTGGAACGCCTTTGGCCAAGGAAAGACGGGCTGCGCCTCGGGCGATGTTCCGATCACCAGCATTCAGAATTGCTTCACAACATACACGTTCCAGATCAACGGTTTGATCGCCAGCCCGTCCAAGTTTCCCCCGTCGAAATGGCCGGCCAATAACTATTTCCCGGCTACGCCGGCTGACGTCCAATTCGTCAACTACAACAACGGCAACGGCGGCAACTATCAGCTCTTGCCGAGCAGCCCGTATAAGAACGCGGGAACCGATGGCAAAGATCTGGGCGCGGATATCGCCGGGCTGCAAGCCGCCCTCGCAGGAGTGGAATAGGGTCGCCCGTTTGAATCTAGGCTGGCACAAGCAAAGGTCCGCGATTGAGCGCCGCGGACCTTTAGTCTTGTGTGGCGCGAGCGCCCACGCCCGCGGTCTTTAGCCACCGTCCCAATCTACTGGAATCTCCATGTCAGCAGCCGCCCTTGCTGTCAGAGAGCGCGTGTTATGCTCAATTCAAATATAAACCGCTAGGGACGGCCTGTTTTGGCTTAACGGAAGTCCGCCCGGTGGTTGGTTTCCAGCGTGATGCGCGGGGGCGTGCGCCTGAGGAGAAAACAAAAAATGGCCCGGCTTCGTCTGCAAGATTCGCGTTCGATTCCATCACCCACAGGTTTTTCCAGCCTGCTTCTCTTCCTTCTTATTACTTTGGGCTCGTCTGCAGTATGGGCCGTGGGACCGCCGACCGGCGAGAACGCATACTGCGGAAAGGGTGACGTAGCCCACTTCGGCGACAAAGATGGCCCTGCGCAACTCCCGCAGTCCTGTTACTACACCGGGCTCGATGGAACGCCTTCACCCGGCAAGCAAATCCGCGTGGGCGCGAAAGAAGATCTGGCGGACGCGGTCAAAAACGCGCAATGCGGAGATACTCTGCTGCTTCCCGCAGGCGCAAGTTACGAAGTAAAAGAACTGCCCGCAAAAAAGTGCGACGACCGACACTACATCACGATCCGCACCGACATCCCCGACTCCAGGCTGCCGCCGGAGGGCACGCGCATCTCTCCCGCATGGGCGGGTGTAGCAAGCCTGCCCGGCCGACCCGCGTTTGCCCAGCCCGCCGGAGGCGCCGCCAAACTTATGGCGACGATCATTGTGAAGCCAAACAACGGCGTCATCGTCGGAGATCGTGTCCGCTTCATCGGCATCGAGTGGACCACCGCTCCCGACGACCACATCAGCCGCATGATCTACACCGATCATAACGACCACGTAATTTTCGATCGTAATTACATTCACGCCGGCGAGCGCTCCGAAGTCGGGCACGGCATCGGCATGATCCTCGGCAGCCACAAGATCGCCGTCATCAATTCCTACATCAGCGGCCTGAATTGCATCGCGCGCAAAGGGGCGTGCACGGACGCAACCGCCATTGGCGGCGCGCACAGCTTTGAACCTTTCGGAACCTTCAAGATCTACAACGATTTCCTCGAGGCCTCGGGAGAAGATATTCTCTTTGGCGGTGGAGGATCCGAGTACAATCCCACCGATATCGAAATCCGCCGCAACCACCTGTTCCGGCCCATGATCTGGAAAGAGGGCGAGCCCGGCTACACGCCCAGCCCAAAGGGCGAACCCTACATCGTAAAAAACAATCTCGAGTTCAAGAGCGCAGTCCGAGTCCTGATCGAAGGCAATCTGATGGAAAATTCCTGGGGCGGGTTTACTCAAAATGGATTTTCCGTGGTGCTGGCGCCGGTCAGCCAGGCGAGCCACTGTCCCAAGTGCCGGGTCAATGACATCACCATGCGCTACAACCGGATCCGCAATGTGGCCGGAGTCCTGACCATCGCCACCAAGCACGCCAACCTGAAAAAGGGCGGCGGCAGCCCGGAGGATGGCGGACGCATGAGCATTCACGACCTGATCGCCGACGACATTCACGATCGCGATTACAAGGGCGGCGGAGTTTTTCTAAAGTACATGTCGGCCCAGATCATCATTCATGACGTCCAACTCGACCACATCACCTCGTTCGGCCCTGGCCCGCTCATGTCAGTGTCGGATCGCGGCGAAAAGATGCCCAACTTCAGCCTGATCAATAGCGTGTTTGCGGTAGGCGGCGAGCGCCGTCCGGTTGTGCCAGCCGCTCCCCGGAGCTGCGCGGTGCAGTCCTCGAAGGCCGGCCCCCAGGCGGTGTTCGATGCCTGCTTTACCAATTACAGATTCGACCACAATCTTCTCTCCGTCGAGCGCGCCGCCGGCTTCCCCAAGGAAAACATAGTCGTTGGCAGTCCCAAAGACCTTGGCGTGCGCAACTTGAAAGACGGCATCGCCAAAGATCCGCGCCTTTGCCATGAAAAAGGTGAGGGCTGCGGTAAACGGTCCCCGGGCGCTGGCGCAGCCTCCGACGGGAAAGACATGGGCGCCGACGTCGACGCAGTCGAAGCCGCCATCGCGGGCGTGGAATAGTCGATCGAAATTAAGACCTTTGGTATCAGGGCACGCCTTCAGGCGTGCCGTCCGCAGATCTACCATCACGCGTCTCCGGCGCTGGCGTCTAGCCGCTGAAGCGACCCCGCTATCTTCGGTAACACGCGTCTTTAGGCCCTTTCCAGCCTCCGCAACCCCACATGGTAAGATTTTCTCTACAGTCGTGCCGACGCCAAACCCAAACGATCGCAAGCGCTTTCCTGTCTTCGTGATGGGCTGCCACCGCTCCGGCACGAACCTCCTGTATGACATGCTTTTGTCCTCCGGGGGCTTCGCCATCTACCGCGGATACCTCCCGATCTACAAAATCATGATCCCGAGGTACGGCTCGATGGCGAGCCGCGCGAACCGGGAAAAAATCGTAGCCACCTGGCTCCGCAGCAAAGGGTTCCGCCGCACCGGCCTCGGCTCCGAGCATTTCTCTCCGCGCATAGAAAACGAATGCCGCACCGGCGGAGATTTCATTCGCACCGTGCTCGACACCGTCGCCCAGCAGCAGAATGCCCAGCGCTGGGCCTTTTACGACCCCGATAATGTCCTGCACTTCCGCAAAGTAAAAAAAGATATCCCAAACGCCCTCTTCGTCCACATCATCCGCGACGGCCGCGACATCGCTCTCTCGCTCAAGAAAATGGGAGGCTTCACCCCGCTCCCATGGGACCGAAGCGAAACGAACAGCCTAGTAGCGACGGCTCTCTACTGGGAATGGATGGTGAATCACGGACGCGAAGCCGGACGGCTGTTTCCCGCCGATTACACCGAGATCCGTTACGAAGATCTGATCACCAACCCGCGCGAAGCCCTGGGCAAGCTGGGCAGTTTCATCGACCACGATATTGACTACGATCGCGTGCAACAGGCGGGCCTGGGCAGCCTCTCCAAAACCAATTCGTCCTTCCGCGAAGAAAGCGCGAAAGAAAAAATCAGCCCCTTAGGCCGCTGGAAGGAGCGCCTGTCAGCCGGGAACATCGCCGCCATCGAAAGCGCAGTAGGGGATTGCCTTGAGGAAAACGGCTACCAACTCTCGCTCCCGCCCGCCGAGCGGCGCATCAGCCTGCGCACTACGATCATGCGGGCAATGTATCCCGCGTTTCTAGGCAGCAAGCTGTGGCTCAAGATGAACACGCCCGTCGGCCGGCTTGCCAATACATCCGCGCTCGAACTGGCAGACGAGCCGATGCCGGCAGCCAAGATGGCGTCGCACACCAAACCGTCATGACCCCGGTAACAAATCCGGCGGACTTACAGACCAGGCAGCGCACGACCGCCGGCCCGCCCCCGAATCCGCGCGCTACCGCGCCCGTCTTCGTACTGGGTTGCGGACGCTCCGGCACCAAATTCCTCTACCACACGCTGCTCTCCGGCGGAGGCTTTGCCGTCTACTTCGCCGAGAGCAACACCTTCAACCTGCTGGGCGTGCGCTTCGGAAATCTGGCCCGCGGCGGTAATCGCCGCAAACTCCTCGACGCCTACTACAAGAGCAACCTGTTCGAACGCACCGGCCTGAAGCCTGAAGAAATCGACCAGCGCGTAATGGACGACTGCCGCAACGCGGGCGACTTTCTACGCATCGTGATGGAAGCCATCGCCCGCAAACAAGGCATGCCGCGCTGGGCCGAATGCACTCCACTTCACTTGCTAAATCTGCCGCTCATAAAAAAGGTTGTCCCCGACGCGCTAATCATCCACATTATTCGCGACGGCCGCGACGTAACCGCTTCCCTGCACCGCATCGGCTGGATTCGCCCTTTTCCCTGGGACCGCAGCCGCGCCGTGCTGGCTCCAGCAATTTTTTGGCGCTGGATTGTAAGCAAAGGCCGCCGCTACGGCCAAGCCATGGGCAGTGATTATATGGAAGTGCATTACGAAGATGTAGTCGAGAATCCGCGCGAGGCGCTGGCGCGCATCGGTAAGTTCATCGATCAGGATCTGGACTACGATCGCATCCAGCAAGTCGCGCTAGGCTCGGTGCACGATCCAAATTCGTCGTTTCGTGGCGACGGCAAAGAAGCCGAAGCACAAACCATCGGGCGCTGGAAAGCGAACTTTTCCGCAAAGCAGATTCGCGATATTGAGAGCGTCCACGGCGATTTACTAAAGGCAACCGGCTACCCGCTAGCCACTCCGCCTGAACAGTTGCGCCCGTCGTTGTCTGTGCGCGTGATGAGTTTTCTCTACCCGTTGTATTTCGATTTTAAATTCTGGCTTAAGTCGGAAACTCCGCTGGCCCGTATGGCGGCTACGGGACGAATGGGCGTCAACAAGTCGATTCAAAGTGCGCCGCAGTAAAAGGCGCGGAGTGGCGGAAGATGATAGCCACGGCGCAAGCCGTGGGTGAAAAGTCTAAAGATCGGGAAACCGCGAGGCGGCGAAAGAATCCGGACGCTGACGATCAAGGAGCGCTGAACCATTACCAGCGATCACAATCCGCCCAATCGACGAGCCGAAGTCGATCAACTCATCGCCGACGGCAAATTCGATCGCGCCTCGACCGCCCTCGGTGAACTCTGGCGCCGGGAAACCGGTTCGGCGACGGCTGCGTTCGTCGCGACGCGCCTCGGCCAACTGCGCGACAAACTCCCGCTGACGAAATTCAAGCTCGCCATTCTCCGCTCGTTCACGGTCGAACCAATCATCCCTTTGCTGCGCGCCGAAGCTTTCGCCTACGGAATCGATCTCGAAATCCACGTGGGCGACTTCAATACCTACGTGCAAGAGATCGTGGACGCGAGTAGTTCTCTTTACCGCTTCGCGCCCAATGCAGTCATTCTCGCCGTTCGCACCGAAGAGGTCGCGCCCGATCTGGCCAGCACGTTCGCCGATCAATCGCCCGAAGCCGCACAGCAAGCCGCAGGTCGCGTAGCCCGAGGCTACGAACAGTGGGTGAATTCGTTCCGCCAGCATAGCCAGGCCGCGCTCATCATCCACTCGCTCGAACGACCCACGCCCGCTAGCCTGGGTGTGTTAGACAGCCAAACCGAAACCGGGCAATCCGGACTCATCCGTCAAATCAACCACGGACTGCGTAGCATAGCCGGCGCGCAGCCGGGCGTCTACATCCTCGACTACGACGCGCTCGTCGCCCGCCACGGCAGCGAACATTGGCACGACGAACGCAAATGGCAAATGGCGCGCCTGCCCATCGCCGCCGATCATCTGCTTCCGATGGCTCGCGAGTGGATGCGCTTTCTACTGCCTCTGGCCGGCCGCACCGCCAAGTGTTTGGTAGTCGATCTCGACAACACGCTCTGGGGCGGCATTATAGGCGAAGACGGCATGGCCGGAATCAAGGTGGGCGCAGAATATCCCGGCGCCGCGTTTCAGACCCTGCATCGTGCGCTGTTAGATCTATCTCGCAGAGGAATCCTGCTGGCCATTTGCAGCAAGAACAATCTCGACGACGCGATGGAAGCGCTCGAAAAGCATCCCGGAATGCTGGTGCGCCCCAAAGATTTCGCGGCCATGCGCATCAACTGGGGCGACAAAACGCAGAACCTTCGCGAGATCGCCGACGAACTCAACATCGGCGTCGACTCGCTCGCCTTCCTCGACGACAATCCTTTCGAGCGCGAGCAGGTTCGCGCCGCTCTTCCGGAAATCACCGTCATCGACATATCCGGGAATCCGCTGGAATACGCCGCGGCCGTGCGCGATTGTCCCGTCTTTGAGCGCCTCACGCTTTCCGCCGAAGATCAGCAGCGTACCGCCATGTACACCGAGCAGCGCCAGCGCGCCGGAGCCGAGCAAAGTTTCCAGACCAAAGAGGACTTCTTTCGCTTCCTCGAGCAGGAAGCCGATCTCGAGTCCGTCACCGATCTGACACTGGCGCGAGTAGCGCAACTTACGCAAAAGACGAACCAGTTCAACGTGACCACTCACCGCTACACCGAGACGCAGATTGCAGAAATGTCGAAACAACGCGGCTGGAACATATTCTCGATCAAGGTCCGCGACCGCTTCGGCGACCACGGCTTGGTCGGAGTAGCCATCACGCGCGATGACGGCGAGCAGTGCGAGATCGATACATTCCTCTTGAGCTGTCGCGTAATCGGGAGAACGGTTGAAACTGCGCTGCTGGCTCACCTTGCGAAGAGCGCTGCCGAACGCGGCTGCCAGCGCCTGGTCGGATGGTTTCTGCCGACGAAGAAGAATGCCCCGGCGCGCGATTTCTATCGGCAGCACGGGTTTGTCGAGCAACGCAAAGACGATGCAGGTACTCTGTGGATGCTGGGCCTGAAGAACTCGACGCTAAGCGTTCCGGGTTGGATTAAGCTCAACGTAACGGAAACGGCAACCACGCGTTAGCCAACAGAGGTTACAAGGTTTTCTCTGCGCTCTCTGCAAATTCTTCAGCCGCTCTGTGGTTAAGGCTTTTGCCCGAGGCCAGATAAAGGAGAAAGTTTGAACACGTTCGACGAGGTTCGAGGCATAGCCAGCGATATCCTGGGTGTCCCTGCGACGCGCCTCAATGCCGCATCCTCGCCCGATACCGTCGAGAACTGGGACTCAGTCCAGCATCTGAATCTGGTGCTGGCGCTCGAAGAAAAGTTCGGCCTGCAACTTTCGCCGGAAGAGATCGAGCAGATGAAGACCCTGGGCGACACCGCAAAACTGATCGAATCAAAACTGCAAACTTCTCCGAGGTAATTCTTGGCGATCGTAATCCAGCCATATCGCCAGCAGCATGAATCCACGGTGCAGGATTTCAATCGCCGATTGCAAGGCTCCTCGGGCGATCCGAATTTTGTCTTTTCGCAAAGCGCTGTTCCGCGCTGGCTCCCGCCCTCCGATAACCATCCACTCTGGAACGAGTTCTACGTGGCTGTCGACGGTTCGGCGAAAAACGGGCCGGCGGTGCGGGGAGTTTACGCGCTCAAACAAGAAGTACTTTTCGTCCGCGGAAAAGGATTGCACCGCATTGGTTGCTATCATCATCCGCTGTCCGAGGGGATCGTCGATCGTTCCTTCGCCAGCGTGGGCGTGCTGCTCGCGCGCGATGCGTTGGCGCAGCAGCCGCTTCTTTACGCTCTCGGAATGGGCGGAATGGAGCGCTCGATTGCCAAGATGCTCAAGGCTCTTGGCTTCAGTCTGACTCCGGTTCCGTTCTATTTTCGAGTCGTGCATCCCGCAAAGTTTCTGCGGGAAATGCGGGCTCTGCGCACGGAGGCGTGGCGCGCATCTCTGATGGACCTCGCCGCTGCAACCGGCGCTGGATGGCTGGCCATCAAATCGGCCCAGGCAGCGGCCAGCCTGCGAAGCCGATCGCCGAATCCGAGAGCGGATTTCACGATCGAAGAAAGCGTCGAATTCTCGGACTGGGCTGATGAGCTTTGGACCCAGGTCAAAGAGACAGTGAGTTTCGCGACCGTGAGGGACGCGAATACGCTGCGACTCTTATATCCGACAAACTTCAGCAGCAACATCGCGTCGACGCGAAGTCTGCGCATTAGCCGAAATGGTTCCGCGATCGGCTGGGCAATTATTGGACTGCGTCGCAAAGATCCCAAGTTCGGAGAGATGCGCGTCGGATCAATCGTCGATTGCTGGGCCTTGCCGGAAAATGCCGGGTCCGTGACTCGAGCTGCGACTCAAACGCTGGAAAAAGATGGCGTTGATTTAATCGTCTCCAATCAGAGCCATCACGTTTGGTGCAGCGCGCTCGAAAAGGCCGGATTCCTGAAGGGCCCTTCGACCTTCATTTTCGCGGCTTCAAAGAAATTAACGGAACTACTCCCGTTGCAGGACAGCCCTGCATCGTTTCACATCACGCGCGCTGACGGCGATGGGCTCCCCGTGAACTTCTGACGTACCCATTCAGTTTTCCTGATGCACCAGCGTGGCCTTGCCCGATTGCTCCGAAGCCAGCTGATATCCCACGGAGACCATCACGTCTCCCCAGGCAGCCTCGATCTGGGCCACCGACTCCGGCGGCAGCACGGCTCTCCATCCGCCTGACGACGCTTTGCGCACGAACGGTTTATCCTGACGTGTGAAGCGCGTCTGCACCCACTTGTCGCCCTGCTTCTCTTCCAATTTCCTCATGCGGTCGGCGGAACTTAGTTCTGCCGCGCGCTTCAGGCGTTCTGGCGTCGGCTCAATGCCTAGCAGATTCGCGACTTTCACCAGCTCGCGCGCCGGATCTTCAATCATGTCCTCATAGCGCAAAAGCAGAAATCCCTCGCGGCCGCCGCGCGTGCTCATCCAGCTCGTTACGTGGTCACCCCAGTTTCCCAGGCGATCCCAAATCTTTCCTGCGATCCAGTTCGGCAGAAAATCCTGGATGGGTAGTTGATCGTTAAACGAGCGCTGCTTCATCTCCCAGTGAAAATTCGAGACAGCACAGTCGCGCGGGTCGCGAACGACGTAGATCACGCTCTTGTAGCGCGGATCGAAAACTTCGTGGCTCTTCAGGATGCGCGGCCGTGGCAACTTTCGCAGATACTGGTCTCCATGTTTGTACATGTCGGCGACCAGCCGCTCGACGTTCAGAAATGTGACTGCCTCTTCGGTGTGCACGAGGTTGCCGACCAGAAAGCGGGTCCAGGTATTTCCCGAGCGCGGATAGGAGGTCAAAAAAACATCGTCGGGAAAGATCGTAATGTCGCGCTCGATGCGCAGCCGCCGCATCAGCACGTCGTTCACGCGCGACAGATGCTTCAGGCCCCGTTTAATCAGCATGAACTTTCTCCTTGCTCGTTTTCTCCTTGTTCACCCGCGCGGCCTCCTTGCTCACTGTCTCCTTGTTCACGCCTGCGTCGTCCTTGCTCACGGCCGCATCCTCCCGTTGCCCGCGTTCGCCCTGTAGCCAGCCGAGAAATCTCTGTTTGCGTGCGAACATATTTTTCGCTTCATTCCGCAGCGCGCCAATAATCTGGTAGCGCGACTTGGTGAACCAGGGCACGCGGTGCGGAACGCAACCGTATTTTTCTTTGTACTGGCCCTCGCCGCCCCAATCATAAATGGCGACCCCGCGGCGCTTCCAGTAACGCATGGCATACCAGTGAATCGCTTCATTGGGACGCAGATTCTGGTAGGCGCGATAACTGGCGTTGCCCCAGAATTCAAAAATCTTGTTGAAGCCCGGGAAAATCCCGGTCGCAATGCACTTCCCTTCCGCATCGCGCGCGCGAACCAGCAGCACATTGCCGCTCGGCTCGACGTGCTTTACGAGAGAGCGAACCCGCTCGACGGAATAGGTCGGCACGAGTCCCTGCTTCGCAAACACATCTTTCAGTTGCGCGTAGTACTCATCGGCGAAAGCGAGGTCGTGCGCTTCTTCAATCGTCACACCGCTTTTTTCCGCCTTGCGAACGCAGCGGCGGCAGGCGCTGTCCATGCCGTTGAACAATTCTTCTTCCGACTTCGTCAGATCCGTGCGATACGAGCCGTAGTGTTCGGCCGTGAAACCCAGGCCTTCGCCATCTTCGAATGTGAAGTTCGGATCGGAGACTTCCATGTGCAGACACTTCAACTCGTCCCAGCCGAATTTCTCGAGCGCTTCGAGCGCCGCGCGGCGCGAAACGCCGGGCTCCAGATTGAAGCCAATATAAGGAGTGGTCCAGCCGGGAAAGGAACTGCCCAACACTCTCAAGCCGAACTTTGAAAATGTAAGTCCGGAAAAATATCCGACCACGTCGCGCCCGTCGCGCACTTCGGCCAGAACCGGCGAGGCGCCCTGCGACTCCTGGATGAATTCGAGCCAGGCGCGCGTCTGAAAAACGGTCCGGTCTTCGAATCTGGAGGGGAAGCTGTCGAGCAGCTTCCAGTCGGCCGTTCTGAAATCAATCTGGTGAAGCTTCACCGGTCTCCAAACTAGCGTTCTGAAATGGGAATGCGTATTGCGACATGCTGTTAGCTATTTCATTCAGGGGGTACCCCCCCAAGGTCGGTCTTTTAGAATCAAAGATTTAGCGAAGAAACTCCCGCCAGGTCTTTGGGGAATAAGGACTTAGAGGCAAAGTATTAAAAAATATGGAGTTAGGCTATTCCTTGATCGATTCCTTCCACGATTATATGCCGGGTCGCCGCTGGCCCGTCCGTTGGCTTACAAGATAATTCTCCGCCATACACGGGCTAAGTCAAGGGGATTCTGCGGGTGTCGGAAGGCGACGGTAATGAGGTTGCGGAGTTCAAGGAAACTGGGCAATGTCCCGTCCCTGTCCACGCGTTTCGCCGAAGCTCGAAACATCGCGGCCCGCAGTTAGAAGGATTTTGCCCTAATTGGCCTTCACCACTTGAGTGACCTTGCCGTTACTTGTCCTGGAAATCGTATCTCCGGCGTAGACCGCCTTGATGGTGTGAGTCTTCACCGAAAGAGATGAAGTTGTGAATGCGGCCGTGCCTCCTGAAAGCGGCACCGAGCCGAGTACGTTCTTTCCATCCAGGAAGGTCACGATTTCGCCATTCGGGATAGCGCCGTACTTCGAGGTAACGGTTGCAGTAAATGTCACAGCCTGACCTTCGAGAGACGGGGATCCTGAAGTGGTCAGATGCGTTTTCGTTTTACCCTGGACGTCTTCCGCTAGCGGCGCGGACGTGCTGGCAACGTTGTTACTGTCTCCCGCATAAGTGGCAGTAACGGTGTGGACGCCGTTTGTCCTGTACTTGATGGTTATCGTAGCCTGATTCCCCTCAATATCTGTGTAGTACTGCGAGGCGCCGTCAGTGAAAGTTACGGTTCCTGACATTGGTCCGCCGGCTTGAGGTGTGACAGTCGCGGTGTAGCTGACGCGGTGGCCGACGAGAATGGGATTGCCCGACGAGGCCAACGAAGTTGCGGTCGTCGCCGGGTTCACGACCTGGTTAAGCGGCTGCGAAAGGCTGGAGTTGTACGTGAGCGAGCCCTGGTAAAGCGCGACGATCGAGTGCGAACCCGCTCCCAGGCTCTGGGAATTCGTTGTGCTGCCATTCGTCAATGTTCCGGTTCCCAGAAGTGCAGAGCCGTCAAAAAATTCAACCGTTCCGGAAGGCGTACCCGAACCGGAAGTGACGGTCGCGGTGAAGGTAACTGTTTGCCCGAAAACGGACGGATTCAGCGAAGAGACGGCGCTGGTCTTGGTAGCGACTGAACCAACATGCAACAGGATCCCTACCTGTTCGTTGGCCGTACCACACCCATTGATCGGACATTCCACGAAGAGTATGTCTGCAAGGTGGTGTCCGGTGAGATCCGCGGATGCAATAGAATTTGGGTTCCCTCCGCCTGAATCGTAGATCACGGCGGGCTGAAAGGTTCCATCACCGTTTCCGAGCAGGACTCCGATGAGACCAGAGCCAGTCGGAGTTGTGGTCGTAGCCACTATGTCTGGTTTGCCATCTCCATCGACATCGGCGACCACGGCCATTCCCTGCAAACCACCCGAACCGCCGGTTGGGTAGGTCACAGCCGGTTGGAAAGTGCCATCGCCGTTGCCGAGCAGCACACCGATTCCACCGCTCGAACAGCCCACGTTACATTGGTTGAACGTAATCAGATCAAGCAAGCCATCATGGTTCAAATCGGCCACCTCGATCGAGAGGCCAGTGAGTCCGCCCGAAGGGTAGGTGACAATCGGCTTTAAGGTTCCGTCGCCGTTGCCCAAGAGCACGCCAGCCACCCCCTTGCCATCACAACCCCCGCCTTGAGGCGAACACACGTCTGAGATCACGACGTCGAGTTTGCCATCACCGTTTACGTCGCTGAGCACAACCGAGTTCGTCCCCCATCCCGCGGAATCGTAGGTTACTGCTGCCTGGAAGGTACCGTCGCCATTGCCCAAGAGCACCGCAACATTCCCCACGCCGGAGTCGGCGGTACTGTTGTTGGATACAACCAAGTCGGGCTTACCGTCGTGGTTGATATCTCCGACTGCCACCGAAGTTGCGTTGACTCCGCCAGAATCATAGGTCACCGCCGGCCGAAATGTGCCGTCACCGTTGCCGAGCAGCACAGAAATGATCCCATCGCCGAAAACGCCCTCGACCGCAGCCGAGTTGGCGACGATCAGGTCAGGTTTATGGTCGCCGTTCACGTCTGCAATGACCACCGAGTCCGCCCAGAATGCGCCCGAACTATAGCCAACGGAGGGCTGGAACGTCCCGTCGCCATTTCCCAAAAACACGCTCAGCTGTCCAATGCAATTGGGGGGAGTATTTGGCGCACACGGATTCGGCACTACCATATCGAGCTTGCCATCTCCGTTCAGATCAGCCAGCGCTACCGGCCCGGTGACATCGTTGGGCGATATCCCACCCGCATCAAGGGTTACAACCGGCAGAAAGAGCGGCTGAAACAGGCCATCCATCGGTTGTTTATGTCCGCTTTTCCGCACTCCCGCATGACTCCTGGCCGGCGACGATTCAACGGGCTTCTGCGACGCGGCACGAATGGAAGACTTCGAGATCGACTGGTCAGGCCATCTGGACTGCGCCAGAGCGGCCATGGCGATCAATATGCTTAGAACGGCAATGATCGAAGCAGCAACTCCAAAACGGAAGGGTGTGTGGCTGGCTTTTCTGATCATGAGAAGGCTCCCAAATCAATCGAGTCTGGGTCGACGGAATAATTAGCACCGATCAGGAACGAATGAACAAATGGGGGGAGATTTATGCCAATTTCGGCGCATCGGACTGGCGGGCAAATCATACCATGGAAAGCAAAACGTCCAAGAATGTCTTCCCTCGGGCCCAAACCGCCGCAACAGAGCAAGTCTCCGCGGCCAGATTTTTTGGCGCTAGAGGGTAAATGCTACTGCGGTAGGCCGACCTTCCGCACCAGTTCGGCATAGCGCGGATCAGATCGCAGGGGGTCGAGCCTGAAGTTAGTGTTCAAAGAAATCAGCAGCCAATCGTGTTCCTGATAAGCGGTGTTGAGCCAACGGAAGGCCTGCTCTTTGTCCCCCAGGTCGGCGTAGAACGTGGCAATGATGAAGGCTGAGTAGTAGCTCATTTTGCGCTGTGCTAACCGGAATTCGATGGCTTTGGCGACGGCTCCTTTCCAGCCTGCGGACCGAAACCCCGGTTCCATGGCAGCAGCGAATTCGATGTCATCCCGGTAGCCGGACAACTGGCCCAAGACTTTCCATTCTTCGATCACCTGTGGATACATGCGCTTTCCCCAATAGCCCTGGGCGAGACAATCGTGCGCGATCGCGAAGGTTGGATTGTCGTTGGCGAGCTTCGCGCAGGTTGCAATCGCTTCGTCGAAGTGCCTAGTCCAAACTAGAACACTCCCAGCGACGCGGGTGATGATGGGAGACTGCGGCTCGAGTTCCTGCGCACGGTGGATCTCCGCCAGGGCTTCCTGTTCCCTGCCGCCAATCATTGCAATGTCGTCGGCGTACCACTGGCGCGCCGTGGCGTCGTTGGGATCGAGTTCGAAAGACTTCTTGAACTCAGCTTCTCCTCCCGCAAAGTCCCAGTCGTGTTGCATCTCGTTGGCGCCCAGAACGGCATGAGGATGAGCCAGGGTCGGGTCCAGCTCCAACGCCTTGCGGGCGGCGCTGTTCGACTTGGGAAAGTCTTCGTTTTGATTGCCGCCGTAGTTCGGCAGCACGTTGTAGGCATCGGCCAGACCCAGGTAAGACATGGCATAGCCCGGATCCTTCGCGATAGCGTCATTGAAATAGGAGATTGCTTTCTGAAGTTCGTCGTAGGTCCGGTTGTTCCAGGCGTAACGGCCCTTCAAATACAGCTCATAAGCCTCGGGATTTTGCGTGCCTTGCCGGGTGACTTGTTGTTTTTCCGCGTTGCTGAGCTTGGAACGCAATTTTTCCGCGATATCACCTGCAATCTGCTCCTGCAAAGAGATGATGTCGGCGCTCTTGCCGCTGTAGTGGTGATCCCAGATTTCGGTATTGTCGCGAACGTCAATCAGCTCGGCGCTCACGTCGATGTTGTTGCCTCTTGAGGTCACGCGTCCGCTCACCAGCGCGGAGACGCCCAGTTCGTTGCCGGCCTTTTGCGCGTCCACATACTTCCCTTTGTAGCGAAAGACAGAGTTGCGGGATTTCACCTTGAGCTCGGGGACGTGGGCGAGGTTTCCGATCAGCGATTCGGTGATGCCGTCGCTGAGATAGTCAGTATTGGCGTCTCCGCTGGCGTTGGTAAAGGGGAGCACAGCGATGGAATCGGCGCTGGGGGCGCGATAAAAAATCGCGAGACTCAGAACTACTCCCGCGGTAATCGCGACGGCCGCTACGATTCCGGCGATCTTCCAATTCCTGATCGGCCAGCTACCGATCTGCCAACCTCCGATGCGCAAATTCCAGCGGTGGGCGGAATCTTCGGCCGCAGCGAGCGCGGTAAGATCTTCATCTTCAAGTTCACCGGCCGCTGCGTCCGGCGGCGGCTCGATGTGGGTGGGAGCAATCCAGCGGTAACCGCGGCGGTCGACGGTCTCCACGAAGATCGGATTCTCGGCCGAATCTCCGAGCGCGTCGCGGAGACGCTTGATGGCGCTGCGGATGCCGAGATCGAAATCGACGAACACATCGTCGGGCCAGAGCGCCTGGCGAAATTCCTCGCGCGTGATGACTTCGTTCGGGCGGCTTAATAACAGCTTGAGCGCGCGAAAGGGCAGGTCCTGAATCCGTATCTTGACTCCGCTTTTGCGCAACTCGTCGGTGCGCAGGTCGGCTTCGAACACCCCGAAGAGTATGACCGCAGGGGTGCGATTCAACGAGTTAATAGGCATAGTACGGGGTCGTAGCGGGGGAGGAAGTAAGTCTACCACCAAACCAATCAGGACGGGAAGCGCACTTTGTCTCGCGTTCGCCTGCCCTTCGCAGGCTGCCTTGAGCGTCATTTCCCCAGACAACAACTTCGCGCATTGTACTGCAAATACAGCCCTTAGCGCGTCACACTCGCTGCACGAACGCATCACAGCCAAAACATTGACCGGCGGGCGCACTTAGGGCAAAGTGGGCGCCGTGTTCGGAGCCGTGGGGCACTCTTCGGCTCGCGATTGCCTTGGCGAACCTCGGAACAAAGGAGAAAAGAAAAATGAAGACCGCATTTCAACTGACGTTGGTATCGCTCTTGTTCATCGGCGCGGCGCTCCCAGCGACGGCGCAAGCGGGTCGTAAGCCGGGCCCGGAAGCCGCATCGGCGAGCTGGCTCCAAACGGGATACAGCGCCGCTCACACCGGCTACAACAAAAAGGAAAAGACTTTGTCGACGGCAAATGTTGCAAGTCTCACACAGACATGGTCCTTCCCGACTAACGCCGAGATCAATTTCCCCCCGCTGACTTCGGGCGACAAGATCTTCGTGGACTCCACCGACGGTAACTTATACGCGATCAATGCAAGCACTGGCCAAGAGATATGGAAGTTCTCCGGAACAAACACCGGAGATGGGTTGACGGGGAACGAACAGGGCATAGCCATTTCCGGGAGCACGATCTACGTCAACTGTCAGATCGATAGCGGGCATGCGGGCGTCTGCGCCCTGAAGGTCAGCACGGGCGCGCTACTTTGGAGTTGGGCGATCTACAACGAGGGTGGACCGGTGAATAGCGCGCCTTACAGCGCCCCCGTAATTTCCAACGGCACCCTCGTATTCGGCGAAGGCGACAGCGCGAGCGAGCGCACCGGTTACATTGTCGGGCTGAATGCGAAAACGGGAGCATTGCTCTGGGAAATAGGCAACTGCGGCGGCAACGGCGGGGCGAACGATTGCTATCAGCCCAGCGACTATGCAGCGGCCGCGTCCAAGAAAGTGGCCTACTATGGCACTTTCTATCCGAATGACAGCAACCAAGGGGTGTGCGCGGTGGAAATTTCGAGCGGCGCCACGGCCTGGTGTGCCAACACGGGAGATCCCGGCTCCCCGGTCGCTGTCTCCGGCAATACCGCCTATGTAAATACATTTAACGGCACCGTCTTCGCCTTCAACGCGAAAACGGGGGCTCTGCTCTGGACTGTTACGGGCCTGGACTGCGGCAACAATTACAACCGTCCCGCCGTCGTCAAAGATATCGTCTATGTGGGAGGCACTTACTACGGACGCCAATATGCCCTTTCGGCCAAGACCGGGGCGGTGCTGTGGTCGAGCACTGGGAGTAATAACTATGCCTCCGGCCCTTCGCTGGCCAACGGTGTGGTCTATGCCGAGTGCAACGGGAGGTGCGCCCTCGACGCTTCGAGCGGGGCCCTGCTCTGGGACTCTAACGACGGCGGAGGCACAACTGCTCAGCCGGCAATCGTGAACGGGACTCTGTATGCGGTTTGCGGCTACAACAACCTCTGTGCGTACAACGTGCCGGCGGAGGAGGCCAAGAAGTAGGGAAGGCCGGAAGATTGTTCCGCCCATGCACTTTGCGGCGGGAAAGGATTCGCCACAGAATGCCCCACACCGCATGGGTGCTATCCGGCCCCACGGGGGTGCCGGAAGCGATAAATCGGTTTTGGCGTTCGCCCGAATCCGAATCGGTAGTTGAAAGAAGACGAAAACAATGTGCAAGGAGATAGTGATGTCCACCCGTCATTTCGTCACAACGCTCATTTACGTGCAGATTTATCAGCCGTAAGAGTGTATCGCTGGATATTTCCCCCGTAATCCTAGTCAGCTCCAAGAACCGAATACTTACTCAAGGAGATTTGAATGTCGATCCGCAGCATGATCACAGGTATTGTTATGACTCTCTTTCTGTTGTGCGTAACTCTTCCGGCTGCGGCCCAGAACGATTCGATCAGCAAAGGAAATCCGGACATAACCCACAACTCATGGACGAGTGGCACGTCGATGCCGACGCCCGTTGCATTCTCGACCGCATCCGTGCTCAAGAACGAGATCTACGTGGTCGGCGGGAACAACGGCACAGGGAATGTTGCCGACGTGCAGATATACAATCCCGTCACCAACGCCTGGAGCACGGGCCCGTCCTATCCAACCGCGATCGGATCGGCAAGTTCCGCAGTCGCGAAAAACATCTTGTACGTCTTTGGCGGCAGCAGTGATGGAGTGAATCCGACCAACGCGCGTGTGGGCCTACAACCCCAAGACCAAGGCCTGGACTGCGGCGGCCGCCATGCCGACCGCGAGGTGGGGCAGCGATGCGGTGGTCGAGAAGAAGACCAACATCATTTATGTCATCGGTGGCGACGTCAACGGCAGCGGGCAACGACAACTCGCGACCGTCGAAAGCTACAATCCCGCGACCAATACCTGGACCGAAGAGGCGCCGATGTTGGTGGCGAAGGCGCAGGCAGCCGCCGGCCTGATCGGAACGACGATCGTGGTCGCCGATGGAGGGACCAATGGCCAAGGGACCACCGGTGACACGGAAGCGTATGACCCGACAACGAATACGTGGAAGACGCTCGCGTCCGACCCGGCGTCGCGCTACGCATCCTGCCAGGGATCCATTGGTACAAAGCTTTATGACATGGGCGGGCAGACGGCGCCAACTTACTCCGATGATTTCCAGCTGTCGAAGGACAAATGGACGACGACGCTCGCTCCCGTGCCACAATCCATCATCTTCCCGGCTTCGGCAGTCTTTAAGAAGCAGCTCTACTGCATCGGCGGCTGGAGCGCGAATGGCGGGCCCGTCATCGGCAACGTGCAGATTTATCAGCCCTAGCCTGACGTCGCACTTCGGCTTCACGACGAGGTCGGAATCAACAGAAAGAAACAAACGACTTACTTAAGGAGATTCTTGAATGTCGGTCCGAAGCATGATCGCAAGCGTAGTTATAACTCTCGTTCTGTTGGGGATATCTCTGCCAGCTGCGGCCCAGGACGGCTCAGTTACTAGACACAATCCCGAAGTTACGCACAACACCTGGACGAGCGGTGCCGCCATGCCGACGGCCGTTAACTGGCCAGCGGTCGGGGTAATCAAGGGCAAAATCTATGTCGTTGGCGGATACACGGGCGGACCCGCCTCGAGCGACACCCAAATCTATAACCCGGTCACGAACACCTGGAGCAGCGGCTCCCCGATCCCGGCCGCAACCGCACAGGCGACCGCCGCCGTAGTGAAGAACATCCTGTACGTTTTCGGCGGTAGCAACAACGGAGGTGGGGCGCTCTTCAACACGGTGTGGGCCTACAACCCGAAGACCGACACCTGGACCCCTAAATCGGCGATGCCCACGGCGAGATGCAGCGGAGTAGCGGTAGCCGACAAGAAGAACATAATTCACGTGATCGGTGGCTACAATGGCTCCCGGCTCAACACCGTCGAGGCCTACGATCCTGCTACCGACACATGGACTGACGAAGCCGGGCTACTGGACGGTAAGTCGGAGATTTCGGCGGGATTGATCGCGAAGACCACGATCGTCGCGGCCGGGGGCTACACCAGCGGCGGCGACAACGGCGATAACGAAGCCTACGACATTGCCACCAATAGCTGGAGTTCGCTCGCCTCGGACCCAACGGCCCGGAATGGCTCGTGCGGCGGGGCCATCGGCGCAAACCTGATTGTCTCCGACGGCAACACAGGCGGGAACGGCCCGGTGAGCTTGAACGAAGCGTTCAATCTCAAGAAAAATACTTGGACGACGCTCGCCGCTATGCCCAACGCCGTAACCGATCCAGGCTCCGCGGTTTATAAGGGCAAGCTCTACTGCATGGGCGGCGGAAACTGGGCGGTGCCGCCGAACAACACCGTTTACAACTACGTGCAGATTTATCAGCCGTAGAATTTCGAACTCGTTCCAGGATTCCCCCCAGACAAGAATTAAAGACAAGACCAAAAATCCGCTTCCAGGGGACTTATGTCATCAATGTGGCAACCAGCAGTAGGACTCAATACGGCAATCGTGACGGGAAAGCAACGGCCGGCTCCCCTTTGCATCTTCGGACTTTTCATCTCGGCTCTGGCGGTTTTGGCATTAACCGCCGCTTCGTTCGGGCAAATTACGGCGCCTACGTTTGTGAACCCGATTTTTTATAACGGCGGGTCCGTGATCCCCAACTACAGTCCGATTCCTGTGCAGGTCATCGCCGAGGGAGACTTCAACAATGACGGAGTCCCGGACCTGCTCACGCTGGATGACAACGGCAACACGGCGGGCGTGGGTATCATGCTGGGCACGGGCGCGGGCGCATTCGGTCCGGTCGCGTCCGTTACGACGTTTAGCTGCACTCTCGAGGGCGGCATCGTGACGGGCGACTTCAATAATGACGGCGATCTGGACTTCGCCGTGGTCTCGGGTACGACTGGGGGCGACTGCAACTTCAACCCGGGAACGCTCTCGATTTTTCTGGGCAACGGGGCGGGCGGCTTCACGCTCAAGGCTACTTATTCCATGATCGGCGGTCCAGCGAACCACGACCTTGCCAGCGGATTGGTTACCGCCGATCTCCGAAGCAACGGACATCTCGATCTGCTCGCGATCGATCCCAACAACGGCATCGACGTTTTTCTCGCCAACGACGATGGAACGTTCGTGCCCCCGACATCAGCGGTCGCGATCTCGTCTCCCGGTAATTCGGCGGCCGAGGTGGTTGGGGATGTCAATCACGACGGAAAGCCCGACCTCGTGGTCGCATCCAATAACAGCGGCGACGGAGTTTACGTCCTGATCGGCAATGGCGACGGCACCTTCCAAGCCCCTGTGTTTTACCAGCAAGGCTCGAATTCGGGGGCAATGGCGGTAGCCATCGGGGAGTTGACCAAGAACAGTCACGGTGACGTGATCATGGGAACGGGCAACGGCGCGTACGTCTACCTCAACAATGGGGACGGCACCTTCAAGACTCCGCCCGCACTATATGGTCCGTCGTGGATCAACTCCATTCAAGTCGTCGATGTGAATGGCGACAAGAAAAACGATCTCGTCGTGAGCTCCTATTCTTCCTCCGCAGTCTGGTTTATGCCGGGCAACGGGAAGGGCGGCTTCGGCGCAGCCACGTCATTCAATACCAACGGGCAGCCGAACAACGTGGTGGTCGCGGACTTTAACGGCGACAAGCAACTGGACTTCGCCACCTCCAACAGTCAGGGCGAGTGGGTGCCGGTAGCTTTCGGAAATGGCGATGGCACGTTCCGCAGCAGCCAAGGCTATGGCTACAGCTGGAGCAACACCATCAATGCCATCGCCACCGCGGACGTAAACGGCGACGGCTTCCCCGACATCGTGACGGCCAGCGGCGGAGACGGCTCGGGCATCACGGTGCAACTCGGCAGCTCGCATGGAGCGCTGGGAGCGGCTACGACCATCGCGGTTGGGCCTTGTGGAAACGCCAACCGCAACGCGGTGACCTATGTTGCACTGGGCGATGTGACGGGCGACGGACATACCGATGTCGTTACGGTCTCGACCAATGCCGGAGGCGGGTGCGTCAACAACGAGGTCGGAGTGCTGGCCGGCAACGGCAAGGGGAAGTTCAAGAAGCCGAAATTTTACTCCACCGGTGTTACCGTGCAGTCCTACAGTCCGCAACTGGGCGACTTCAACGGGGACGGGAAGCTTGACATCGTGGTCTCGAACGCCGACGGCAGCATCAGCGTACTGCTGAACAAAGGCAAAGGAGTCTTCGGCGCGGCAACGGTAATCCCGGGAGCGGGTGGCACGGCGGGGGAAAACATGGTGCTGGGCGACTTCAACAAAGATGGCAAACTCGACATCGCCCTCACCAACAGCAGCAATAAAGCAATTAACCTTTTGCCCGGGAAGGGGGACGGAACTTTCCAGGCTCCAATCATTACGTCTTCGCCGATCGACCCGGTGGCCATCACTTCCGGCGACTTCAACAAAGACGGCAAGCTGGACCTGGCGCTCACCAGTTGGAACACCGGCGGGGCGATCACGATTTTCAACGGGAACGGCGACGGCACGTTCACGGCAGCCAACACCTACGATTTCGGCCCATGGGAAGCCTGCTACCCGAGTGGCGGAGCCAATCCGTACTGGATCGGCGCTGCGGATCTGAACCAGGATGGCAAGCTCGATTTGGCGGTCGCGGTGCAAATCGATTCCTGCAACACCGAATACAGCGGACAGAATCTTTGGGGAGACGCGATTGTTTACACCGGCAACGGCGACGGCACATTCCAACTGGATGACGGCCCCTGGCTGGGCGGCGGCGAGGGTGCTACTGGCATCGCGCTGGCCGACTTCAACAATGACGGCATGACCGACATCGCTGTCGCCGGCAACGCCCTTTGGACGACGCAGGAATGGGTAAGCGTCATCCAGAATGCAACGCAGCCGGTCGGCGTGTCGCCGCTGAACATGACTTTCGCGGCCGAGGCGACGGGCACCACCAGCAAGGCGCAGACCGTAATCCTGACGAACGATCAGAAAACCTCGCTCTCCATCACAAGTGTGGGGCTGGGAGGTGCCGACCCGGGAGACTTCAGCGCTAAATCCAGTTGCGGCAGCACGGTGTTGACGGGAGCCGACTGCACCATCTCGATGACCTTCAAACCGACCGCTTCCGGTACGCGAACCGCGACGTTGCAAATCAACGACGGCGCCGGAACGCAGTCGGTCGCGCTTACTGGTACAGGGAAGTAACTTGGGGAAGTACCAACTCACGTTTGTATTATCACCCCGACTCTAAAGGGTGCCCCGTCCAGGCTCAGCTTGGACGGGGTTTTTATGCAGGCAGGCGAGGCATCATTGCATCCCGAGCACCTCGCCGATACACCTCGAGCCACTGTCCGCGCACAACCTCCCACGTGTATTTGTGTGATTCTTCGTAGGCATTCTTCGCCAGCCGCGCGGCCAATTCGGGCTCGCGCAGCAGGCGGATTACATTCGCCGCGAGCGCCTTCTCGTCGCCGACCGCCGAGAGCAATCCCGTGCGCTCGTTCTCGACCAGGTACGGCATCGACTCGGGCGAAGTCGTGACGACGGGCGTACCGCTGCCGAAGGCCTCGATCACCGAGACCGGCATGTTGTCGAGCCATGAGGCATTAATAAAGATGTCGGCATCGTCGTAATACTTGCCGATGTCGCTGCGCGAGGCGACACCGGTGAAAGTTGACGCCGCCGAGCTTCAGGTCCGCAACCAGACGACGAATCTCGTCTTCGAGCGCACCGCCGCCCACAAGATCGAGCTGCGCCTCGGGATATTGCTTCTTCACTTCGGCGAACGCTTTCACAACCACGTCGACACTGTAGTACTCCTGAAAGCCACGTGTGCAGACGAGATGCGGCCGCAGCGGCCTGCGCTCGCGATAGCGGAACTGCGAGAGATCGACCAGGTTGGGAACGACGACGGTGGTGAGTCCGAATTCGCGGAAGACGTCGACGAGAAAGCCCGACGGTGCGACAATGCGGTCCACGCGCGCGAGCACGAACTTGCCGGAGCGGAAACGGCGCAGGTGGTCGCGCGCCTCGCCGCTTCGATAGTTGATGATCGTCTTCTTCCCGCGCAGCTTCGCAAACCACCATGCCGGCGCGGGCGCCAGCAGAAACGACCAGTAGGACGCGGAAAAAATATGCGCCACGTCCACGTCCTTGAGTCCGCGCCACAAATGCCAGAAGTAAATCGGCTCGCGAAGAATCGTGCGCAATCCGGGAATGCGCTCTGCCCAAGCCAACAGCGCGGCAGCGGAGGATCGACGGCAATGAATGTAGCTTCCACGTCGGGATCGTTCTGCCAGAGCCGCAGGAGCAAGTCGGCCTGCACGGCTTGTCCGCCGACGTAGCGCAGGCTGGGCGCAACAATGGCGACGGCAACCTTCACGCGTCCACCTCGCGCGCTCTCGCCGCCGCTGTATAGAGACGGGACCTGGCCCGTCTCGGACCATCCGCGAACTATGTTCGCGCACGAATGGGTATGACTCCAGCCATCATATCCTTGGTTGTTTCCGGCCTTTGCGATCGAGAAGACTTATGTAGAGATCTTCATACTGCCGGCACACGCGGTTGAGGCTGAAGTTTTCTTCCGCAAAGCGGCGCGCGTTGCGCCCCTGCTCCCGGCGAAGACTCGAGTCGGACAGAAGTCGGCAGATGGCACTCGCAAATTCGCTTTCGTTGCCGGCGGGAATCAGCGCGCCGCGATCGTCGTTGACGAGTTCGGGATTTCCCCCGACCGCGTACGCGATCACAGGAACGCCCGCAGCCATCGCTTCGAGAATGACGTTCGACAAGCCCTTCGGAGTCGGACGTGAGAACAGCGATGTCGTCGACGCGAGAATGGCAGGAATGTCGCGGCGATCGCCGAGGAACGAGACATGCTCGGCGGAGCCCCAGCGCCGAGGCCTGCTGCTCGATTTCAGCGCGCAGCGGGCCATCGCCGACAAGCAGAAATTCTACCTCTGGCATCCGCCTGTGAACTGCGTCGGCGATGCGCAGAAACCCGGCATGATTCTTGTAATGCGCGTTCATGCGCGCGACCATCGTTACCCGAAGAATGTTCTCGCGCCGGGGCAGCGCGGGCGGGGCAGCTTCAAATACCGCGTCCGGCAGGGCATTTCCGATGACCGCCAGTTTCTCCCGCGCGATGCCGGCAGCCGCGAGCCGGTCGGCGCCCGCCTGCGAGTTGCAGACGACCGCATCGCACCAGCGAAAAGCGGCGGCCTGCGCGCGAAATTGCGCCGGCGTCAGCAAGTCTCCCAGTTGGCGATGGCTGCCGATAACGACCGGCACGCGCGCAAAACGCGCGGCGGGAATCAGCGTCAGGTTGGCGTAAAAATCGAAGGCATGCGCGACCTGAATCTGGTTTCTTCCGCAAATGCCGCGCGAGTGCGAGGCGCGAGCGCAGCGACCTCCATCCAAACAAGCTTCCGCCCAGCGGAAATCGCGTTCGTATTTTCGGGAACTCGCTGATCAGTGGGCCGCGCGGATTCACGCATCCGACGTGAACTTCAAATTTCGATGGGCTGGCATTCTGCGCGAGCAGCGCGCACTGGCGTTCCGATCCGCCCTGTCTCAAATGTGTTGATCATCAGGAACAGACCGATTTGTTCGGCGGCGGAGTGAGTCGTCGTCACATGGGCGGCGTTGGTGGCGGCCAAATGGCTACGCTCCAGGGACGCGGGCGGGGGCGCCCGCGCCACACACGGCGGGGGGACTGGCGACGGACAACCCGGCAGTACCCGGCAGTTTTCTGCGCGAGTCGGCGGCCACGGGAAGGGTGAACAAACCGGCGGGCCTTGACGTATTTCTCGAGGAAGTTGCGGTGCCAGAGTTCGAACATCAGCAGGCGCCAGATGCGCCCGGTCATGGTTTTGCCGCGCACCAGATGATCGTCCATCAGACGGCCGGACCCCGCTCGCCTGGAAGTATCCGCGCTCGAGCGTGCGCGGTTCGAGAAGAATCATCAACATGTCTTTCAGTTCGTGGCGCATCCAGTGCACGAGCGGCAGCGAGAAACCGCGCTTCTCACGGTAGATCGCCTCGCGCGGCACGCCCACGCGTTCGGCGAGTTTACGCAGAATATACTTTTGCGTCTTGCCGCGCAGCTTCCACTCCGGCGGCAGAGCCCGTCACCCACTCGACGAACACGTGGTCGAGAATCGGGGCGCGCGTTTCGAGCGAGTTCAACATGCTCATGCGATCGACCTTCGCCAGGATGTCGTCGACCAGGTAAGTTTTCGTGTCGACGTAGAGCATCTCGCTGATGGGATCTTTCGCGGGCGCGGCCGGCAAACCGGCGGCGCAGCACGTTGGCCGGATCGTCGCTGCGCTGGAGGATGGTGCGGAAATCGTCCGACAAGAGCGGTTGTCGCGCTCGAAGCCGGCAAGAACGCAAGGTCGTCGATGTATCGCTCCTGCCACGGCAGCGTGACGTTGTAGCTGAGTTTGCGGCCGTTCATCTTGTTCGGGCAGCAGCGGAAATATTGTGTCGCGATAAAAGTCTGCGCGCCCACTCGGGAATGCGCTCGAAGACCTGGCGGCCGGCCTGAATGCGATAACGATCGTAGCCAGCAAAAATCTCGTCGCCGCCGTCGCCGGAGAGCGCGACGGTCACATGCTGGCGCGCCATCTGCGAAACGTAATACGTCGGCAACATCGAGGAGTCGCCGAAAGGCTCTTCCATCGACGAAGTCAGGTGCTCGACGGTCTGCACCACGTCGGGCTCGAGAATCATCTCGTGATGCTCGGTGCCGAATTTCTGCGCGACCATGCGCGCGTACTGAGCCTCATCGAAATCGTCTTTCTTGAAGCCGATGGAAAACGTTTTGACCGGGCCGGCGCTGGCGCGCGCCATCAGCGCGACGACGGTTGAAGAATCAATGCCGCCGCTCAAAAATGCACCCAGCGGCACGTCGGAGATCAGGCGCATCTTGGTCGCTTCAAAGAGCCGATGCTCCAACTCTTCCAGGCACTCTTCTTCATTTTTCGGCGTCGTGCGTGTCGTATTCGGCAAGTCCCAGTATTGCCGCACGCGGACCGCGCCGTTTTGAAATTCCAGCAGATGCCCCGCGGGCAGTTTCTGAATTCCGGTGAATGCCGTGATCGGCTCGGGCTACGTAACCGAAGTAAAGATACTCCAGCAGCGCCTGCGAATTGACCTCGGCAAGCTCCGGGACGACCGCCAGAATCGATTTAATCTCCGATCCGAAGTAGAGATTGCCGTCATGCAGCGCATAATGCATCGGCTTCTTACCGAAGCGGTCGCGGCCGATGGTCAGCTTGCGCTTCGGCTTGTCGTAGATCGCAAACGTGAACATGCCGCGCAATTTTTGCACGCAGTCCGCGCCCATGTCTTCGTAGAGATGCAGGATGCACTCGGTATCAGTCTTGGTCGTGAAGCGATGGCCGCGGCGCTCGAGGTCGGGACGAAGGTCGGGAAAATTGTAGATCTCGCCGTTGAAGACGATCCACGCGCTGCGGTCTTCATTAAAGATGGGCTGGTGGCCGGTGGAAAGATCAATGATCGAAAGCCGGCGCATGCCGAGGCCCGCGCCATCGGCCACATAGATGCCTTCGTCGTCGGGGCCGCGATGCCGGATGGCGTCGCACATGTGGCGCACGAGAGCTTCGGTAACATTGCTCTCGCGAGTTGCGCTGACGACGCCGGCAATTCCGCACATGACCCCTCTATCCTCTCACTCTACCTTCTCACACTGACTTCAGGCTGTGAAAGTGGATGCGCTTGTTCTGGCGGTGCGTCTGGTGATTTCGCCGGCAGCGACGCCGCCAGCCGCTTGAAGCGATAGTCTCGATAGTCGCCGGGGTTGCCATCTCGGCCGTCGCAGGCGGCAAGAAGAATGTTGACCATCTCGCGCGCGGTGACGAAGTGCAACGTTTCTTTTCTATCGGCTGCGCCGTTGACGAGTTGCTCGAGAAAATTGCGGAACGCGCCGCCAATCACCGCTTCGCGCTGCGTTGGATCCATGGAGTGGCAATGCAGTTTGATGAAGAGCCAGTCCGGCCGCCCCGCCACGTGTACCCGGGCTCTCTTCCAGAACGCCAGGCGGCGCAGAGACATCGGCATGAAGCCGGTGATCGCGCCGTTTTCGACCACAGGTTTCGCGCTGCGCAGCGATCCCGCAAAATCGGTGAGGAGCGGCCCCTGCACAATCAGAGGCCAGGTCTTGGGCGCGCGACCGACGGTGAGGTCGCGCCCTTTTCTCTGCGGCGCAACCTGATCGAGAGGCAACTCGCACTCGTACACCGAATTCACTTTCGCCGTCTGCGCTGGATGCCATAGGGCTGCGGGCATCGTGAAGTCGGCGTAGCAGCCGGTTTCGGCCAGGATCTGCATCTCCGAATCGACGCCGCAGAAAAGTCCGCCGGCGGAATTGGCGAGCGCAAAATTTCCGTGCACGAAGGCGTAGCGCGGCTCGGGCAAGCCGTCCACTGTCGAAAGGCAGCGATGCCGAAAGGCAAGCTGGTCGCGGAATTCGGTCAGCTGACGCCGCGTATTCTCGGCGGTATCGGGCCCGTGCATGCCGTGATGCAAATGAATTTCAGTCTCGCCCCAGCCCGCGTGGCAATGATCGGCGAGCATTTCGATGAGCTCTTCGTCGTATTGCTCGGCGGGATAGAAGTAGGTGTGAACTAATGCCCGGCCGTCGTGGTCGCGCAGAGTCTCGATTACTTTCGGATATTCGCGGAACCAGGCCTCTTCGCGGCGGATTTGTTCAGGGCGCGGCACGCGTTTGTAGCCGCTGGTCGGATCGAAGGCCGGCTCAAAATGATCGGCCAGCGCGAGGATGAGGTGGACCGGTCCGGACGCGGCGGAGCGCAGCGCTTGCCGCGTAATCGCGGGCAGGATTCTTCGGGCGTACGGTAGTTTTTTCTTGAATCGCATTTGAGCTACGAGCCGAGAGCTTCGAACAACGCTGGACCAATTCGTGGCCAGATTATTTGCCAGGTTCGCTGCTCGACAGCGAATTGCGGCCGATTACTGCGTCGGCAGCGGCTTCCTTCCACGCACTGCGATGGCGAACTCTCCAATATGCATATCTTCCATGCCCATCGCTTCATACCAGCGAAACACCTGCTCGTATGTATGTTTCGACTGATACTTCGGCGAGTACCAGTCAAAGGTATCGAGCGTCCTCTTCTCAGCGGTCTTCTGCCGGTTCACGGGAAAAATATGATGCACCAGGCCGGCCGCCGAACGTCCCACCAGCGGCACTTTCTTCAACACCTGCTGCGTATTGTAGGAAACCGGCACCACTACTTTCAGGATGCTGTGCAGCGTCTCGGGCTTCATGCGGCTCGTGTAGCGGCGCCAAAAATCGCTGAAGCGGTACCACTTGTTGTATCCGCTATAGAGCCACACCGCGAGAATGCCTCCCGGCTTCAGATATTTGTCGAGCGCCTTGACGGCGGCTTCGCAATCGGGGGTGTGGTGCAGCACTCCGACGCTATAAATAATGTCGAAACTTTCGGGCGCAAAGGGCAGCGCAAAAACGTCCGCCTGCATGGCGACGAAGTCGCGGTCGGCCAGATTCTTCGCCGCCACTTCCGCCGCCGCGCTCAGATCAATCCCAACCACCCGCGCCCCCCAGCTGGTGGCAACTTCGGCAAAGCGGCCCATGCCACAACCGACGTCGAGCACCAGCTTTCCCTTGAGTTCTTCCGGCCGCAACGCGGTCTTCCAGCGGAAATTCTCGTCGGACTCGCGAATCTCGTCGTGATCGAGCTGCGTTTTCTGATAGCGATGCCACTGGAAGCCGAAGCTCGCAGCATAGTGCTGCGCATCGACAAAGCGCGCAATGCCATTGACGTTCGGGTAGGCACGCTTGCAGGACAGGCACACGTAGCCGCCAGCGTTGTCGCCATCGAGCTGCGATCCGCAGCTCAAGCAGCGCAGAATTGTCTGCAAGTCAGCGGACAGGGCTGACTGCATCTCGTCTTCCGAAATCATAGGCCTCCAGGAAATGACGTCCCCGCTTCGGCGGAGGGAGAGCTGGGCCGCCCTCTGAACTTTTTTCTTCATCCATCTCTTTGATGGTCTGCACCAGAGCTGCGGTAAACCCGACGGCAAAATAGGGGAAGTATTGAAATGTCTCGGGAGCAAATAGCGCTCCCACGACAAATCCGACAAGCGAACTGGTAAGGGCCCCCACAAACAACGTCGTGTTCACGTCCAGATCGGTCCGCTTGCGCAGCATCTTGAGATTCTGGAAGCCTCGCCGGAAGAACATCAGGTAAATGATGAGGATGGGAATACCGCCCTCGGCGGCGACCTGGAGATAGGTCATGTGAACGTCGCGCCAGATTCCGGAATAAGTCGGGAAGTTGCGCGCCCCAATGCCGAAGATCGGATAGTGCTCAATGGCATCGACCGCGCGCACCATCAGGTACATGCGGTCCTGGTAGGAGCCGTAGGCGGACTTCTCGGTCGTGCTGCCGCCTTCGAGTGCCTCGAAACGATCGTAGAGTTTGCCGCCCACCGTGGCCGCGATCAATATGGCGGTAAAAACGGTGCCCAAAAGCAGGTAAGGGCGTTTGCCCTTGACCGCGAAAAAATAGAGGGTGACCGTACCTGAGATGACGAGGTCGATAAAGCCGGCGCGCGAAGCGGTGAGGAAAATCGTGAACAGCATGACCAGCATGCCGCCGAGCCACAGCATTTTCACAATCACGTTTTTGCTGATGACCATGAACAGGAGCGCGAAAGGCAGCGCAAGCACAACCGCGAAGGCCAAGTCGTTCGGATTCGAGTAAATGCCCCCGAGCACGCCGTTCAGGCGTTCAACATTGTGGCCTTTGGCGATTACGGCCACGCACGCCACCGCCACCGAAACCGCCTGAATGAAGATAATGCGGCGCAGGCGGTCAAATGTCGTGATGAGGAGGAAAATCAGAGACCAGGCCACGATAATCTTGGAGAACTCCAGCGACTTGGTTACCGCGCCGCCTTTCCAGACCGGCGATAGAAAGCCGCCGATGAGGAACAGAACCACCATGGCGAATAAGAGGCGGCCTTCCTTGGGAAAATCTTTGAACGTGCGCTTGGTGCGCCCGAGGCTGTTGAACAGGCCCCATATCGCGAGGATGCCGCTGATTTTGGCGAGCGGAAGATATCCGAGGAGAGGAACGTAGTCCCCCGGGCGCGCGCAGTAAACCACGAAGAACACGCTCAGCCAGAAGAAGGCGGCTTTGGTGGGATCGGCGGCGCCAAAATTCAGCCGGCGGCCTACCTGATCCGTTTTCGTTTCGGTCATGTTGTTGCTGATGGCCACAATTCCTCTTCTCTTCTTTATGCCGATCTTCTTTAGGCCGAACGCACCGAAACCGCGCGGGGGCTCCGTTCAAGTTCAGCTTGGGCGGAATTTCTCGCTTCTGATTTCTTTTCCGCCACCGTCCGCAGCACTTCGTCGAAGCGCTCTCCGATCGCCGGCCAGTCGTAGCGCGCAGCTGTCTCGGCCGCCGCTTTTTCATACCGCCGCCGCAACTCGCGATCACGCAACAGCATGACCACTGCCTGCGCGAACCCGCGCGCATCGTCCGCCAGAATAATGTCGCGGCCGTTATGAACGTCGAGTCCTTCCGCGCCCACCGTCGTCGAAACCACGGCCTTGGCCGCCGCCATGGCTTCGTAAATTTTCAGCCGCGTTCCGCCGCCGATCCGCAGCGGCACGATCACCACTGCCGATTCGCGGAGATGCTCAATCACCGATGGCACCCGTCCGGTAACTTCGATTGACTCCGAAGCCCATTTTTCGACGCGGCGAACTGGGTTGCGCCCCACGATCCGGAATCGCGCTCCCGGAACTTCACTCTTGATCGCTGGCCAGACTTCGCTGCAAAAATATTGCACGCCGTCGACGTTCGGCTCCCAGTCCATGGCTCCGACAAAAGTAACGAGCGGCGCGGGTTCCGCGGCGTTCGGGTCCGGGGAGTATTGGGACAGATCAACTCCCGTGGGCACAACCGTCACGCGATCCGCGTCCACCCACTGCGTTATCAGCGAGCGATCGTTTTCTGAAACCGCAATCACATGCTGAAATTTGCGCACCGCGGCCTGCTCGTAGCGCAGCATCTTCTTAGATTCCATCGCGTAAAGCGCTTTGCGCGCGGGATTGCCCGCCGTCTCGGCATGCCGCCGCCAGATATCGCTTTCCACGTTGTGCTGGAAGAGCACGCTCGGAATATTCAGGCGCTCGGGAAAGTTCACCGCCGCATCCAGAAAATCGCACACAGCGACATCGAAGCGCTCTTCGCGAAACCAGTTGGCCAGTTGCTCGCGAACCCCGTCGTGCGCAAACCGGCTCACGGCATAAGGCGCGGCCGCGCCCAGATGCGCGACATAATCGAGCCCGCGCGCCACCCCCGAAAGCTCGTTCTTCCCGGTGCAAACCGCCACCGACCCGGGAAGTTGCCGCTGCAATTCGCGCTCGTACCCGGCATCGGGCTTGCCCCCGTAGTACGAATAGAACGTCAACTCATGCCGCGCGGCGAGGTAGCGCAGCACGTGATAGGTGCGGATGTTGCCGCCGTTCTCGACCGGCAGGAGCTTATCGGCTTTGACCCAGAGAATTCTCATGATGCGTGCCGGAAAAATTCTTACCGGATCCAGACCGCCTTCCTGCCCGTCACAAAATTCACGAAGGCAACCATGGCGGCCGAATTCAGTACCACGAAAGTCCGCGCGGGGTCGGCGATGCGCGCGAGCGGGCCAATCTTCATGCCGCCCAGCGCGACCAGGCTAAGGCCATAAAAAGCAAGCTGGGCGATGAGCGCCACGCGATAGAAAGGCGCCGTCAGAAACAGCGATGCCACGAGCAGCGCAACCAGAGCAAAAGGAACGACCAGGCGCGACAGCTTGTGACTGATGAACTCGAATCGAATCGCGTTCCCGGAACCAAGCAGCCACGGAGCTATTTGCAGAAGCTGATAATTTCCGCTCAGGGTGCGCACTTTACGCGCGAACTCGCGGCTGGAGCCGAGATCCGGCGAATCCCACGCGCGCGCACGCGAATCGAAAATCACGCGCGATTCTCGCCGCACCACCTGCATCGGCAACAGAACGTCATCGAGGATGGTTCCTTCCGGCAGCGGAGCGAGCAACTCCCGGCGCGCGCAATAAATCGCGCCCGTGGCTCCGGCAACCGAACCCGATGCCGATTCCAGCTCTCGAATCTTTTTCTCGACGCGCCAGTACAATCCCATTCCTGTTCCTGTCTCTCCACTCGCCGGATCGCCGAGCATCAGTTCCCCGCTCGCCGCTCCGACCTCCGGGTCGCTGAAATTCTCAATCAGCAACCGCAACGCTCCCGGCTCAATCGGCTGGCGCGCGTCGGTAAAAAGCAGTACCTCTCCGCGCGCCGCACCAATCGCGTCATTCAGACCGGCTGCCTTGCCACGCGATTCCGGCTTCACCACGGCGCGCACACGCGCGTCGTTTTTCTGAAACTCGGAAACTGCCGCGACCGTTCCATCCGTCGACCCGTCGGACACAACCACCACTTCGAACTGCCCGGGCGGATAGTCGAGCATCAGCAGGTTGCGCAACTTCGCTCCAATCGCCGCTTCCTCATTACGCACGACCATCACCGCTGAAACCGGCGGCGTCGCCGTACCGCGCATAACCGGCCGCGGCGACCACCAACTCCGCACCCACAAAAGCAGCGGATACCCCACGTAGGCATAGGCGATCACCATCGCCGACACCCAGAATACCCACTTCATTTTTACTGCGCTCCCCGCTTCAGCAAGACCGTCTTCACGGTCTGGAACATGATCAGCAGGTCCAGCCCAATCGAGGCGTTCTTGATGTAAAACAGGTCGTACTGCAATTTTTCGCGCGCATCCTGCACCGTGCTGCCGTACTTATATTTCACCTGCGCCCACCCGGTGAGTCCCGGCCGCACCATGTGCCGCACGCCGTAATACGGAATCTCTTTCGAGAGCCACTCCACAAACTCGGGACGCTCCGGCCTCGGCCCCACAAACGCCATCTCGCCTTTGAGTACGCACCAGAGCTGCGGAATCTCATCGAGCCGCGAAGTGCGCAAAAACCTTCCGATGCGCGTTACCCGCGGATCGTTGTTGCCCGCCCACTGTGGGCCTGATTTCTCAGCGTCTTGCCGCATAGTGCGGAACTTTATAACGTCAAATGTCTTCCCGCCCTTGCCGACCCGCCTCTGCCGGTACAAAACCGGCCCCTTGGAATCGAGCCGGATGGCTAGCATGATCAACGGAAGAAGCGGAAGAGAAAGGACCAGACCGACCAACGCAATTACCACTGAGATCACGCGCCGCACCATGCGGAAAAGCGTGCTGCGGCGGAATCCATCGCCGAACACAAGCCAGCTGGGATAGAGATTTTCGACTTCGATCTTGCCCGAAATCCGCTCCAGCCAGGTCGCCGCTTCTTCGATCTTCACTCCCTGCATGCGCAGTTCGAGCAACTCCTGCATGGGGATAGTGCCCCGGCGGTCCGGCATGGCGACGATGACGCGATGGACTTTTTGCTTGTTAACCACGTCCAGCAAATGCACGGCCACCGCTTCCTTCGTGACCGCGCCTTCCAGTTTGCCCGTCCAACTCGCAACTTCGACCCCGATATCGGGATTCTTCCGCAGTCCGAGCACCAGGCGTTGCGCGCGTTCTCCCGTTCCGAGAACGTAAACGCGTTCGATGAGAATCGGCAGCTGAATCAGCCACGTGAAGCCCATGCGCCATCCGAACAAGGCCACCGTCAGGATGAGCAAGCCGACTGCCGACGAGCCGTTGCCGAGCAGAAAGTTGGGCCGGACCCACGAAATGCCCGCCAGCACGAACGCCAGCAGCCCCGGAACCATGAGCAACCGGAAATACAATTCGCCTTTGGTATTGAGGCGCGCCGTGTCGTAGAGATCGAACAGATGCGAGCACAACAAAACCAGCAGCGTGACCCCGCAGATCTTTTCCCACCCGTGGTCGTAGTTGAGCGCGATGTAGCTGTCATCGCCCCACGCATAGAGCGCGCCCAGCAGAAACGAGGTCCAGACAATCAGGGCCTCGCCAATCAGCAGGACCAGCGTGCGCACCGGGTAATAGACATTGAAAAGCCGGATCAACTTCCCCTCGCTCAGCTCATTCGTTCACGGACAGGCCTAGGTGGTTGCCACGGCCTCGCCATAGTAGTACTTCGACTGATGCATCTTTTCGGTGGATGTTCCATTCAGCACCACGCCCAACAGGAGCTTGTCGGGAAATTCTTCGCGCGCGCGCTTGGCCAGCGGCGAAGGCGTCACATTCGAGCGCACGACCATCAGCACGCCATCGCAGGCGCTGGCCACGATGGTCGAGTCCGAAACCGGAATCACCGGTGCCGAGTCGAGAACGATCCAGTCAAAGAGCGGCTCGACGCGTTGCAGGAACATCTTCAGCCGGCCGTTTGACAAAAGTTCTGCTGCTCCAGCGACCACCCGTCCTGCCGGCATAAAAAACAGGTTCTCCATCGTCCCGCGTTGCAGGGCGGCGAATTCATCGCATTCGCCCATCAGATATTCGGAGAGTCCCGGCGTGCCCGACGTTCCGAGATGGCGATGCAGACCGGGGTTGCGCAGGTCGGCATCCACGATCAGCGCGCGCCGTCCATGCTGCTGCACCAGTACCTGCGCCAGGTTGGCGGCGACGAACGACTTGCCTTCTTTTGGCAGTGCGCTCGTGACCAGCAACCGCTTGAGCGGCATCTTCTCGCGGATCTGGTAGAGCCGCGAGCGCAGCGTGCGAAACTCTTCCGCCCCCAGACGCGTCTCGTCATCCTGGAAGAAGAGCATGGTGGTCGGATCCGGATTCCAAGCGACCGCCTGGCTCCGCGCCAACAGTGTCTCGTAGTTAAGATCCGAAGCCATCGGCATTCCCGAAACTGACGGGCTGTGCATGGGCGGCATCGGCATCTGTTCCGCTACCGGCTGCTCAAACGAGGGCTCGACGTGCGTCCCCAGGGACGTTGCTCTTTCTTGTTCGGCGCGTTTTAAAGCGTCATGGATACGGCTCATAGTTTCCCTTCCTTGGGGAGATCTTGGCGTTCTGATTCGCGCAACCGGTCAGCCAGTGTCGCGAGCGTTCGTAAAGCTTCTACCAGGTCAAACTTTTCCGGCGAGGGAGGCGGCGCGGGCATCATGGCCCCAGCCGTTCCATCCGCCAGGTCAAAGTCGCGCGCCACCGAGTCCACGATTTCAGTCGTGACCATCTTTTTCTGGTCGACAAACGCGCTCACCAGACAATGTTCGCAAAGCAGGTTGATCACGCGCGGAATGCCCAGCGAATACTTGAAGATGGCGGCCGCCGCCTCGTCGCTGAAAATTGGATCGCCATTCGAGCCCGCAATCCGCAGCCGCTGAACAATATAGGACTTCGTTTCCTCCAGGTTGAAGGCATGCGTTTTGGCGCGCAGCGTAAGGCGCTGGCGCAGCTGCCGCAACTGCGGCTGCTTCAGGCGCTGCTCCAGTTCGGGCTGTCCAACGAGAACGATCTGAAGCAGCTTCTCCGTAAAGGTCTCAAGATTCGTCAGCATGCGAATCTCTTCCAGCACTTCGTCCGAAAGGTTCTGCGACTCGTCGATGATCAGCACCGCCGTTTCGCCTGCCCGGTAGCGGTCGAGCAACCAGTTGTAGAGGCGCTGGAGAACCACGCTCTTCGACTTGGTGTCGCACGGAATGCCGAAGTCCGCCATCATGAAGTCGAGCAGTTGCGGCACGTCCATGCGCGAGTTGAAGATGAACGCCGTCGCCACCTGCTGGAGGCGCAGCCACTCCATCAGCTTGTTGATGAGCGTCGTTTTACCGGTGCCCACCTCGCCCGTCAGCAGCACAAAACCCTTACGGCTTTGAATCCCGTAGGTCAAACAAGCCAGCGCCTCCTCCGTGTGCCGCGTCAGGAACAGATAACGCGGATCCGGATTGACGTTGAACGGGTTGGCCCGCAGTCCAAAAAACTCTTTATACATAGGCTCGCCTTACACCCCAACCTTGTCTTCGTGCCCGGTTCGAGAGCGGCCCCAGAATCGCCGCCGGCCATTGCCGTTACCATTCCCACTGCCATTGACGGTAACTTCTTCCGGGCCTACCCACGGCACCGAAATCAGCAGCGGCAGATCCATCGCCGCCGATGCGTCCCGTTCGGTGCGGATCGATTTGTCGCTGAACTCCAGGAAGATCGCGATCAGCAGACCGAGACCGAGTCCCGCGCCCAGACCGCCCGCGGCAAACAAGGGGCGGGTCGGGAAGGCGGGCAGTTCGGGACGGTTGGCGCTTTGCAGAACCGTCATCTGCTCGCCTTGCTGCTGGCTCTCCATGTTGGTGCCGAGTTCTGCCGCGCTCTGCTTCGTCAACAGATCGCGGTAGACGGCCTGATCATTGTCATAGTCCCGGCTCAACTGCTTGTATTGCTCCTCGACATCGGGGCTCATGGCCGTCCGTCTCTGGTAGTCGTTGATCGAGGCCTGCAGTTTTTTCTGATCGGAGGCATACTGCTCGATGAACTGCTGGTATTGATGAATCTTGAGACGGTTCTGCTGGATCTCGGGAGGCTCGCTGGCATTCGCTTTTTCGGTTGCCGCGCCCGGATTGCTCGCCGCTTTGTTGATTTCGTCCAATCTCGCCTGCACTTTGGCGATGTCGGCCTTGGTCTTGGCCACGTCCGGATAATCATCCGTATAGCGCGCCTGCAATTGCAGCAGTTGCGACTGGAGCACGGTTAACTGCTGCTCCAGGGTCTGCGGACTGGTGCTCGATTGCGAACTCTTCCAAGCTGCGATTTGTTGCGCCAGCACGCCTTCGGTGTAGGTCTTGTCCTGCTGCGCCCGCGCCAGATTTTGGGTGGTTGCATCGAGCTGAGTATTCAACGACATCAGCATACGCATGTTGTTCTCGATGTCACCCGGCAACTGCCCCGCATATTTCGTTTTGAAGGCCGCCATCTTGGCGTCCTCCGCATCGAGTTCGCTCTTTGCGCTCGCGACCTGTCCCGCCAGAAACGAAGTCGTATCCTTGGCAATGCTGTCCCTTGATTTCAGATTTTCTTCCAGCATCAGCGAGGTCATGGCATTACAGATCTTCTGCGCGCGCACCGGATTGCTATCGCTGTAACTGACGTTGAAGATCGGCACCGGTTCCGAGGTGGCGGTTAATCTCTTCTTGACCTGGGGCGCGGCTGCGGCGGCTGCGCTCATCGCCGTCATCTGCCCCGGCACCACTTCGAACTTGGCCCGGATGTCGTCGATCAGTTTCCCTTCCTCCCCGGGCTTCGCCAGATCGAGGCCCTGGACAACCTGCTGGAGGCGGCTGGTGCTCAGCACTGTGTTCTTGAGCGTGTCCACGCGCTGCGTGAAATCGGTCGTGATCACCGAGTGCACGTAGTCCGATGGGACTTTCTGCCCTTCCACCAGGACCTCAGACGTGGACTTGTAGACGGGCGTGAAGGCATACGAAACCAGGAAGCCCGCGATAGGCGCAATCAAGAGAGGAACGATTACCACCTTCAGGCGGCGCCGTACCATCGCCAGATAATCGTCCATCGTCAGTTGTGTGTCAGCCATACTCTCCACCAATCCGGCCGCTGATTGCGGCCAAAAATGTTACGTACTTCGCCTGCCAAAATCCCAGCCGAAAACTATTCGATGCGAACCGCCTTCGGATGCCACTCGATCGCGATCGTGCCGATCTGCCGGTGATTCGTCTTGCCCGTACTGCCGTCAATCGTCACAGGGTTGTTGAAGTTGATCACCGAGGCGCGATATGCCACCAGCGCGTCCCAGTTCCGGCCGATGTGTTTCCGCAGCACCGCCCCGCCGAATCCCTGGTTGAAGACGCTGGCCGCGACTGCGCCTTCATCGGACGGCTGCAACTTGTTCTCGCGCGAATAGCCGCATTCGAGCAATAACTCATAGGTTCGCCCAAGGGGACGCCGCGCCGTAAATTCCGCGATCTGCGCGTCCGCTCCCGCAAACACGCCGGAGCCCTGCGACAGGAACTTTTCATAGCTTGCCGTCAGGAACCAGCGCGGCATCCGGTAGCGCAGGACGGCTCGCCCGGTCGGCGACCAGCGCTTCTCCGAAACTCCATAAAGCAGGTCGGTATACTGCGGTCCAATTTCGCCAATAAAGCTCATTCTTCCACTGATCACATGGCTATAGCGCAGGTTGATGATGTTGTTGTAGATCTCGCCGCCAGCGGCCAGCGGAAAACGGAAAAGCTGAAAGGCATAGACGATCGCCATCTGATCGTGCCGCGACACCAGGTGGCTCCAGCCGCCCTCGGCCGTCGTGCTGTCGCCATTAATCAATTCATTGCCGGCATTGTGATAGAAGTGATCGTTCGCGTAGGCGCCAATGACGGTGAATGCCGAGCGCGGCGTGATCGCCTGCACTACGTCAAGCGATGCCAGGTTTGAAAGTCTTGGAATCGTGCCCACCGAACCTTCTTCAAGATGGAAGACTCCGGGTAAGCCCAGCCCCAGCCTGCCAGTGGCAATGCCGAATCCGGGCAATCCTCCCGCCGACGATGCCGAGAAAGAACCATCGGGCAGATAACTGAATCCGTCGCGGACGGTAACCTGGCCGGTGCGCCAGCGCGTAACGCCCTCAAGGCCAAGCGCGTGCAACTGCCGCTGGAAACTGCGTTCGTCGCCTTCCACTACGCCACCGAGATATTCGAGGAAGAGGTCGCTCCGGGGCCAGAATTTCTGAAGGTCGGCCGCCCCGAGTACGTGCGAGACCGCGTCAACCGCGGATCCGCCGAGCGCATTATTGGCGTTGCTGTCGCCCGACTCGCCCACCTGGATCGCGGCGGAGACGAAGCTGCGATTAAGCGCCCGCAACTCCAGGCTCGGTTCGTCGAGTCCTGACAACGGCGGATTCTCCGGGTTCAGGATCGGAGCATTGCCTCCAAAAGGTGGCGCCGGAGGCGTGCCCGAACTTTGCGATCCGCTTTGCGAATCGGCCGGCACTTTTGAAGTGGGCGGAGCTCCAGAATCGCCCTGGGAAAACGCGATCTGCGCCGTGCCCGCAATACATATGCCGGCCAGCAGCAGTTCCCACCAAGTTCTTCGCGCTCTTGACATTTTTCTCTTCCAGGTCGTCCTCTACGGGACAACGCTCTAGAACAACGCCTTACGAAACAATGTTCTACGGGACAACAATTGTGTCGCCCGGCTGTAGCGTGTAATCGTGTTCAATCTCCTGGCCCTTGATCAGCTTGCGGTAAGGAATCAGAAATTTTTCTTTTTTTCCGTTTTCCGTCCGCAGGAGATAAATCTTTTTGGTGTTGGCGAACTGGTTGATTCCGGCGGTCGCCAACGCCTGCATGGCGGTCATATTCGGCGTCATCGACATCGGACCAGCGTGCGACACTTCGCCGAGCATGTAAATGCGCTTGCTGTTGACCTGCGTCACGACCACGGTCACGCGCGGGTCGGCGACGAACTTCTTCAGCTTCTCGGTCAGCGAATCCGCCAGTTGCATCGGCGTCAGCCCCGCCGCCTGCACGTCGTTGAGTAACGGCAGCGAGACCTTGCCATCCGAACGAACTGGCTCCGTCGCTGTCAGGTCCGCTTCTTTCCAGACGGCGATGTGCAGAACATCATCGGCGCCAATCACGTAGGTCGAGTCCACGGGAGCCGCGGGCTCAGCCATAGCGTTCGTCTTGCTGTCAGAAGCGGAATTGACGGCGGCTTGCGCCGGCGCCCCTTGCGCCAGCGCGATCGTGCCCATCAGTAGCCCCGCCATGACCGCTTTCGATATCAATTTCATATCCTCTCCTCAAACTCCCCGTTGCAATCCCGATTTCAAACCAACTTCAAAATTACGACTGCGCCCCTAAACCTGCATTGAAGAGATCGCTGATCAGGCCCCATACTCCTCACAACCAATCTGCTTCAACTTGTAGAGCAGAGCTTTGTAGCTGATCTTCAATTCCTGGGCGGCCCGCCGCCGGTTCCAGCGCGTCCGGGTCAGCACCTGCAAAATAAGCTCGCGCTCCGCCTCCCGCGAAGCCGCCTTGGCGGCATCCTTCAACGAAATCTTTTCGCCGTTGGTGGAGTCCGCGCGCCGCAAGAGTGAGCGCAGCCCGCCCATCGCCAGCGCCTCATCGCCCATGGCCACGATCGCGCGCGTGGCTTCCTTCAGCTCCCGAATATTTCCCGGCCAGTGATATTCCATAAAGAAGCTCTGCGTTCCGCCACTGAGCGGCGGAACGTCGCGTCCAAGATCATTCGCCGCAGCCGAAAGGAACCAGTCGCGCAGAATCGGAATATCCTCGCGCCGCTGCCGCAGAGGCGGCAAGCGCAAACAAACGCCGCTGATCCGGTAATAAAGGTCTTCCCTCACCTTGCCCGCCCGCACCTCCGGCTCCAGTTCGCCGGTGGCTCCGCAGATGTAGCGCGGCACGCGGTCGCGCTCGGAATCGTTCAACCCGATTTGCCGGACCAACTCCTTCTGCGCCGCGGCGGAGAGATCGCCCACTTCCTGGAGGTAAACCGTCCCGCCCTGGTTCTCGCACTCTGCCAGCAACTGGTCGGTCAGGTCTCGCCCTTGATAGGCGTGAAAAGGCTCCTCGGCCCGCCGCGAAAGACTGTGAATGCGCGCAGCAGCAGCCGCTTTTCCCGAACCGTGCTCAGCCACTACCAACACGGGGACATCATTCTGCGACAGTTCGCGCAGCACCGCCTCCACCGCCCGCATGCCCGGGCTAATGCTTTCGAGCCATACCTTTGCCCCGCCATTAGGCGCGGGACGCACGCTTTGCATCATTTTGCTGCCTTGGAGTTCCATGATAAAGACAATTCCGTACCGAGGGGCGGAGGGGGACGCTGCTCGGAAAAGGGCGTGCACTCTCTATTGCACAATCATTGCCATCTTCGGCCCAATATGCGCCTTCCATTAGAGCCGCACGAGCCTAGATTTCAATGACTTGCAACCGCGAGGGGGCTGGCTACGCGCCTATAAAAGTATCACAATGCGGACAAATGGGAAAACATTTGCCCACATCGTGAGTAATGTTGGGAAATCTTTGGGCCAGACCGAGCATACGTCCCTTAGTGTCTTATTGGCCGAGTCCCTTGCAACGCGGCTTGGTTTCTCCCATTTTGTCGTCTTCCTTATTGTTTTGCCCAAATTGGTCCGTTCGCGTATTCTCAAATTCCAGCAAGTTACAATAAGTATGATGGGGAATTCAGTCGAGATTGCCCCGCTCGCTCCGGCGGGAGAAGGTCGATTTCTATCTGGCTTGCTCCGTTTTCAGGGCTGGTCGCTCCTGCTGCTCTTTGTCTGGCTCTACCATTCCATCCTTTATAACCTGGGGCTGCAGTGGATTCACGATCCCAATTTCTCCCATGGCTTCTTCGTCCCCGCCTTCAGCTTGTATGTGTTATGGCAGGATCGCAAAGAACTTAGGTCCATCGATCCCGCGCCTTCCTGGACGGGCCTGCCCTTGGTTTTCGTCGCTCTGGTCATGCTCGTCCTCGGAGTGCTTGGCGTCGAGCTTTTCACCTCGCGCGTGTCCTTACTGGTACTTCTGGCAGGTCTGTGTCTCTTAAGTCGAGGATGGGAATTCTTCCGCGCCGTCCGCTTTCCCTGGGCCTTCCTCATCCTGATGATCCCGTTGCCAAACCTGATCCTGCAAAAATTCACCTTCCCTCTGCAGATGCTGGCCTCCAGGCTCTCGACGTTCATGCTGGAAATCGTCGGCGTCCCAGTGCTGCGCGAGGGTAATGTAATCGTCCTGGCCGCCATGCCGCTCGAAGTCGCCGAAGCCTGCAGCGGTATACGTTCCCTGTTTTCCTTGGTCACGCTCGCCATCATCTACGGCTATTTGATGGAAAAACGCAACTGGGTCCGCGTAGTCCTGGCCTGCGCCGCCGTTCCAATCGCGGTCTTTGCCAACAGCTTTCGTATTTTTGGCACGGGCCTGATAGTTCAGTACTGGGATCCCGACAAAGCCGAAGGCTTCTATCACGAGTTCCAGGGATGGCTCGTCTTCGTCGTCTCGCTGGCGTTGCTTTTTGCTCTGCATCGCGTGATCTTGACCATTTGGAAGAGCGGGCCAACGGCGTCGCAACCGGTTGTTCATTTAGGAAAATGGCGAACTGGAGGAGTGCCCATAAAGTCGCGACCTCTTCGCTTCGGAATCGCGGCTCTGCCGATGTTGGCCACCGCAATCGGCCTGCAAGCCCATTCGAGTACGGAGATTGAAAAGCATGTGGGCTCCCTTCCCACACAGATCGGGGACTGGACGGGCACCGACATTCCCATCGACAAAGAGACTCTCGACATTCTCGGACCGGGCGAGTATCTCCTGCGCGACTACGTAGACGCGAGCCTGGCGGAACCGCCGGTTAATCTCTACATTCCTTTCTTTCCGTCGCAGAGCGCCGGCGACACCATCCATTCGCCCGACCACTGCCTGCCGGGCGCGGGATGGATCCCCATTTCGCGTGAGGTGATTCAACTGAAGCGTCCGGATGGATCTTCCATCCCGGTCAACCGCTACGTGGTCACGAAATTAGGGGAACGACAACTGGTGCTGTACTGGTTCCAGGCGCATAACCGCGTGGTGGCCAGCGAGTGGAAGGCAAAGTACTATCTGATCGCGGATTCGATTCGCCTGAATCGCAATGACGGCGGGATGGTGCGCCTGATGACGCCGATGCTACCGGGAGAGTCCGCCCAGGTCGCACAGTTGCGCATGATGAAGCTGGGCTCGCAGCTTCTGCCGCTGATTGATAACTACATCCCGCGCTGAAACAAGGCTCGCCGTAAACCCGCGTGCGGGGCTTTCCTCGGTGCAACTCTGTGTACCCTGTGGTTCAACGGTTTTCGGCGCGTAAAACCTGAATTGTCCCGGGCGGAATCGCAAGTCCGCTAAGCGTGCAATCGAAACTCGCAGGAGGCAGGGTGAGCCTTCGCCGCCGCAAAAGCCCCCGGCAGAAACCGCACCAAATCCGTAGCCACCAGCGAACTCTCCCCTAAAGCATCGCGTGCCAAATCCCCGGCCAGCCCATGCAAATAAACCGCCAGCGCAGTAGCCAGCAGCGGCTGCCGCGGATGCTGCGCAATCAACCCAGCGACCATCCCAGTCAAAACATCTCCGGTGCCGCCGGTACCCATTCCCGGATTTCCCGTGGAATTCACCCACACCGTGCCGTCTGGCGAAGCGATCAGCGTGCGATGTCCCTTGAGCACGACAATCAGCTCGTGCTCGCGCGCAAACCGCCGCGCCACTTCCAAGCGCTTCGCCTGAATCTCGGGAATCGCTAACCCAGTCAAGCGCGACATCTCCCCCGGATGCGGAGTAATCACGAAAGTCCGGCCGCGCCCATTCAACTCCGTCACCGCCGCGCCGCTAAACGCATTCAGCGCATCTGCATCTGCAACGATGGCGGCATTGTCAGGCGCGCTTCCAGGTTTCGTCACTTCCCCTAGCAGTTCCCGAATCAAAAATCGCACAAACTCCGAAGTCTCCGCATTACGGGAAATTCCCGGCCCAATCGCAATTACAGACTTTCGATCAAGTAATGCCTGAAGTCCCGACTCCCACGCAAGTAAACTGATCGTCCCGTCGCCCGTCTCCGGCAAAGGCTCAGTCATCAATTCCGGATGAAATCCCGCTACCGTAGCCAGCGCCGACTTCGCGGTAGCCACGGTAGACAGCCCGGCCCCAGCGCGCAGCGCGGAAAATCCCGCCATCGCCACGGAGCCAGCCTTACCGACCGATCCGCCGACCAACAGCACATGCCCATAGCTGCCCTTATTAGCCTCAAGGACCCGCGGCGCCGAGCAGCGCAGCAAAATCCGCTGGCGTACTAAGATCAAGTGCGAGCTCCGAAGAGATCGCCTCAGCCGGCGACCCGATCGGCGCAATCAAAGTGAGCCCGCCCGTCAACTCCGCAAAAACATGCGCCGGCCGAGGCGCAGTAAAAGTAACGACGGCATCCGCGCGCGCGACAATTCCCTGCTGAGTCTGTGTGGCGTGGGAACCCCCGCCCGCGTCCGGCGCCGACATCGCATCCGCATCCGCCCCGGAAGGAATGTCGACCGCAATAATCGAAGCGAGGGAGCCATTCATCCTCCGAATCGCCGCCCCATAAAGATCGCTGACTGGCGGCCGAAAGCCGGTACCCAGCACCGCATCCACAATCAAGTCCGACGCAAAGATTTCAGCGGCCTCGGATGAATTGAGCCCCTCGGACTCGCGCGCCACTACCGGCGTGGCTATCTTGTGTTCGGAAACTCGCTCCACCATCCGTCCAAACATCACCGCCGCATCCCCGCGCAACTCCGCCGGGTCGCATAGCAGCAAAACCCGCACCGCCCGTCCCGCCTCAGCGAGTTTGCGAGCCGCCACAAAGCCGTCGCCGCCATTGTTGCCCTTGCCGCACACCACGCCAATGCGCTCAGCCTTCGGATAATCGCCGAGCACAAAACGCGCCACCGCCGACCCGGCATTCTCCATCAACGTAAGCGAAGGCACGCCGAATTTTTCCGAAGTGGAGCGATCGATCGCCCGCATCTCCGCCGCGCTGACGATTTTCATACTCGCGATCCAGCGGTCAGTTCCAGTTCGCGCAGTTGTTGCGGCTCGCCCATGGCAATCAAAAAATCTCCCGCCTCGATACGGTAGTCCGGCGCAGGATTAAAGTGCATTCCGGCCTCTCGTTTGATCGCCAGAATGATCACGCCGCGATCCTGCCGGATGCGCGAGGTTTCGATGGTCTTTCCGGCGAACGCGCTGGCCGCCCCAATCGGCACCTCGCCAATTTCGAGATCGATCCCGAGATGCGTGGTCGCCGTATCCAGAAAGGTCACGACATGAGGCCGCAAAAATGACTGCGCGATTTGCTGTCCCGCAAACGCGTAGGGCGAAACCACCGAGTCCGCACCCGCCGTCAGCAGACGTTTTTCCGCCATCTCCTCGCTGGCGTGCGCAATGATGCGCAGGCTCGGGTTCAGGCTCCGCGCCGTCAGCACAATATAAAGATTGGTGGCATCGGTCGTAGTAGCTGCGACCAGGCCGCGCGCGTGTGCGATCTGCGCCTCGCGCAAGGTTTGTTCCTGGGTGGCGTCGCCGATGACCGTCAGCCAGTTCTCGCCGGCAAACCTCTGCGCCTTGGCCTCGTTGCTTTCGATAATCACAAAGGGCGCCGGCCGCCGCGCCAGTTCGCGCGCCGCGCTCCGCCCCACTCGTCCAGCACCACACAGAATGTAGTGATCCGACAGACGGCCAATTTCGCGCTCCATACGCCGCCTTCCAAAGAAGTTTTGCAGCTCGAATTCTAGCAAAGCCTCGGTAGCCGACCCGATCGCCAGAAACACTACCGAGACTCCGCCCAGAATAATGATCACGTTGAACACGCGCCCGGCGTGCGACAACGGATGAATCTCTCCATATCCGATCGTGGTGAGCGTGGTGATCACCATGTAGAAGCTGTCAAACCACGTCCAGCCCTCAAGGTAGTGAAAACCCGCCGTCCCCAGTGCGAAGACGAACAGCAACGCGCCGCCCAGGAATCGGAGATTGCGAAACTTCCTCATGGTCCCAGCGTCGCCACCGATGGAGTGAACCTTATCGCCGCGCGACAGGTGAGTATAGCGCCGGCCAACCTTGAGTGCGGTGATACCCGCGGCGGCTTGTGCTGCGCGTTCCGCGGTTGTTACGATGCTTGACCATGCCAACTCTGATTCCTCAGCCGACCCGCATCGAATCCGCCGGAAACAAACCGAAAATCATCGAAGAATTCGTGGGCCGGGTCAACTCATCGACGACGGGTGGGAGCGTCGCCCGCATGCGCAGCCCGGAGGGCTGGGAGGAACCGGGCCAGACTCCTGAATTCGACGAGTACACGGTCGTGTTGCAGGGCACGCTCCGGGTACAACACAAGTCCGGAATACTCGATGTGAAAGCTGGGCAGACGGTGATCGCGCAGCGCGGGGAATGGGTACGCTACTCGACTCCCTTCGCGGGCGGGGCAGAATACATTGCCGTGTGCCTGCCGGCATTCTCGCCCGATACGGTGCATCGCGACCGCTAGGTAAACTTCTCACCCCGGCGGTTTACAATCGTGGATTCGCAAAGAGTCTGGAGTTTACCTGGGCAAGCCATGAAGCTCTCCGTCGTCATGCCGGTCTACAACGAGCGCAACACGCTCCACGAAGTGACTGCAAAAGTTCTCTCGGTCCCGCTCGACATCGAACTGCTCTGTGTCGACGACGGTTCCAAAGACGGCTCGCGCGAGATTTTGGCCGACCTGGCGCAGCAGTATCCGCAAATGCGCGTTTTCCTGCAACCGCAAAACATGGGCAAAGGAGCGGCCCTCCGCCGCGGCATTCAGGAAGCTACCGGCGACTTCGTAATCATTCAGGATGCCGACCTCGAATACGATCCCGCCGAATATCCAGTGGTGCTCCAACCCCTCATCGACGGCAAAGCCGACGTAGTCTACGGCTCGCGCTTCATGGGCGCGGGAGCGCATCGCGTTCTTTATTATTGGCACTCCGTCGGCAATGCATTTCTGACGCTGCTCTCCAATGCGCTGACCAACATCAACCTCACCGACATGGAGACCTGCTACAAAGCCTTCCGCCGCGAAATCATTCAATCGATTCCGATCGAAGAAAACCGCTTCGGCTTCGAGCCCGAGATCACGGTGAAAGTAGCGCGCCGCAAGTTGCGAATTTACGAAGTAGGCATCAGCTACAGTGGACGCACTTATGAAGAAGGGAAAAAAATCGGCTGGAAAGACGGCGTACGCGCTCTTTATTGCCTGGTGAAATATTCCCTGAAATAATCTTGGCGGAAATTATGGTAGAGACGGGCCTGCCCCGTCTCAAGGCGTGCACCACAAACTATCTCCGGGTATGCGATGCGGCTTACGCGTCCGTAGGATCGACCGACGCGGTCGCCATCGCGGCCCGCTCGTCCGCCGCACAACTCTCGGCCTGCTGAACCGCCGCGTCGCGCCATCCAACCGGATGCGTCACGCACCGCCGCACCGCACCAAGAACTTTCTCAGGCGCACCCGCCCCCAAATCCCCCACCACCCGCACGGCCGCGCTCGAAAAATTCGCAATCGGCCAGTGGAACGAATCAAACGCATGCCGCACCAGCGAAATTTTCGCCGGATCATAAGCCAGCACCTGCGCCCCAACCCAATCCATCGCAGCGGCATTGTTGCTGCCGAGCATGAGCCCAAGCTCCAGAGGCTCCGGAGCCAGCGGTCCGTTCCCCTGTCCGGCAACAATCGCATCGGCGATGTGAATCACGCGCCGCTGCATCTCCTCGCTCATCTTTCCTTCGCCCGTTGTGGCATCCGTTCGTCCATAAAGCAGGATGCGATTGAGATCGAGGCAAGTGCGCCAGATCGTGTCATTGCCCGACCACGATCCATCCATGCCCACGCGGTCTCCGCGAGCTCGTGAAGCCCGCACCAGCAGCGCAAAGAAAAGATGCCACACCATCCCGCCCGCATAAGATGTCGTAACGTTCTGCCGGTCGCTGACATACTCAAGTGCGCGTTTCACCGCGCCGTCGTCAGGATAGTTGTCGCCCCCAGTCTTCGGGCCGCCCACGCGATGATGCGGCAAGTATTCTTTGTTTCCGTTGATGCCGATGAGATTCTTGAGCGCGCAAGTCACTCCCGCTTTTTTGTGTGTCTTAAGCTTGGGCAGATTGATGATGACATCGGCGTCCATCACCTCGCGAGCAACCAGGTACTGATGTTTCCCCGGATGATGCGTCTTAGCCATTAGCCGATGGTCATACCATGCCACGCGAAATCGATGATCTTCGCCACTGATCGGCTCCAGCAAGCTTTCCAGCCCCAGATCAAAGAGCGTGAAGTGATCTTCCGACTGCAGATTCTCCGCCGCCACGCGCACGCCATGAACGATGACGCAGGTCGTCCGGCGAAAATCGCGCACGCCCTTGAAGCGCGGATCGCGCATCCGCAACTCATGCGACCACTTATCGAGACCGGTCGCCTGCATGAGGGCTTCAAAATCGCAACCCTGAATCGGCGCATCGCCCACCAGAACTTCCGCCGCGCCCGCAAGCAGCGCCCCTTCCGCCGCCGCCCGAATCAGCGAAGCATGTGTCACCAGGCAATCCAGTCCGCTTTGGTTGTTGTATCGCGCATCATCATTCTGATGCAGAACCATATTCGGTTTGATCAGCACGCGCGCGCCCGCCGGAATTACTTTGCCGAACGGTCCGCTTTCATCCGACCAACCGAGCGAGTCCGCCAGCCGCGCGAGCGCCTGAGAAACGGGATTGTCGTTTCGGTCCGGCGGCTGATCGAATACGGGATAAGAAGCGGACGGCAGGCAAGCAATTCCCACATCAGGGATGAAGGCAGGATTGGATGGGGAATTTTCCGGCATGATCAGGAGTTTGTGCGCGAGGCTGTCTCGCCCTCCATCGGCGTAGCCGTTGTGCCCACGTCCGAGCGGGTAAACCGATACTTCCCCGCCTTCGACAGCGGAATCGAGTCCACCTCCCGCACCTCAACCCGCACGGGATGCTCCGGAGTAACCGCATGAATCTGCCGGATCGCGTCCTTGATTTTTTCTGCGCGAGCCGCGGCGTTGCCGGGCCCCGGCACAATCGACAAAATAATTTCGTCGACGGCAGTCTGGTGAAACTGAAAGGTCACAATGCCCGAGCTGCCATACATGAGGTGCGTGAAAAACTCGCCATGCACCACCCGCCCGCCCGGGAAAATAAAATTGTCGCTGGTGCGCGCAATCTCCAGCCGCATCAGCGGAAAATGATTACGGCAAGTACAAGTGTCGGACGAGAGGTACCCGCAATCCTCGTTGCGATAGCGAATAAACGGCATGGAATAATTTTGCAGCGAAGTCACCAGAAACGGCCGCGGCCCATCACCCTCCACGCGGTCTTCTTCGAGCACCACGAAATCGGAATTGATATGCATCTGGCCTTCGGTGCACTCGGCGGCGATATTCTGCACCTCGCTCGACCCGTAGCAATCGAACACCTTGCACCCGAAAACGCGCGCAATCACATCGCGCTGTGGTCTGTACAATTTTTCTGCGGTTGTGAACGTGCCCTTGATGCCGCCAATCTTCTGCCCGCGCCGTTCGAGATAAGAAGCAAACAGCGCAATCGTCGAGGCGTAGCCCAGAATCACGCGCGGGCGAATCCTGGCAAATATCCCGGCCCACTTTTCCATATCGTTCTCACCCGCGAAAAACGGATCGAACTGGTACATGCGCCGGATAAACTGCCGGACCTTAAATTCCACCCCCGACATCGCGTACAGCTTGTCACTCCCCCCCCAGAAAAACGCGATCATCTCTCCCGGACGCCAGCCGCATTGTTCCAGGTTGCGGTAAGTTCCCGCATCGCTATTGACCATGTATTTGCGGCTGCGAAAAAACTTCAGAGGCACACCCGTCGATCCGCCGCTGAAGTGCCGCTGTAGCTTCTCAATCGGCACATCTTCGCGGATCAGCGCCCGCTCTTCCTCGCGAATAATGTCCTTGGTCAAAATCGGCAACCGCGCAAAATCGTTCCAGTCGCGAATGTCCTGACTGCGAATTCCAAGATTGCGAAAGAGCGCTCGATAGTACGGAACCAGCTTTTCGGCGTGCGTCAGCAAGGCAAGCACATCGCGAAACTGCCGATCGCGAATCTCGTCACGAGAACGAAAAGGAGCAGGTTCAAGCTGTTTAAGAGTGCCGAGAATGTCGGCGCCGCGCATGCGGCAAGTCAGCGCCAGCAGCGCGCGCCCGACTAGAGGACCCCGTGACGAGCCCATCGCCGCCTATGCCCCGGCAGCGGCGCCAAGCGGCGCACGCTCGCACAAATTGATAGTAGAAATCATGATTTCCGGCGGGGGGCCCTCATTCCGAAACTATAGCACGCGCCCCCGTATCGACCTGCGTCGAGTCGCTTTCGTCGATGCCCTAAGTCACGTAGCGCGGAAAGTTCAACCTCGCCGCCACCGATTTACGCGCTCGCGAAGATAAGCAAGAAAAGATCCGCGAGAATCCGCGCAAATCCGTGGAATTGAAGTTGAAGTAAGCGCTGCTATGAGGCCAGCCGATTCGCAATCGTGCAATACAACCCCACCGCCTCGTTCAACTGGGTCTTCTCAATGAACTCGCTTTCCGTATGCGCCACATGAATCGACCCCGGCCCGACCAGCAGAGGCGTGCCCCAGTTCGTCAACGAAGGAACATCGGTGGTAAACGCCGCCACCATGGTCGGCAGTCCATCAATCGTATGCATGCGCATAAACGGCGCCTCGCGCGTAAACTCGACCTCCGCCAGATCCCCCACCGCCTCGACGATCCGCTGCCGCAGTTCCTCGCCCGGCCCCACCAGCCGGTAGAAAAGTTCCGCCCGCGCAAAATCCGAAATAATATTCCGCGCCCGCCCGCCTTCAATCATCCCGACATTCTTCGTGCAGGCACCCACCTCAGGATCCTCCGGCAGCTTCATCGCATGCAGGCGGTGCAGCGCCTCCACCAGCTTGTCGATCGCCGACTCGCCCAGCTCCGGATAAGCCGAATGCGCCATCTTCCCACGCGCGGTCAGCACCACATGCAGCGATCCCTTACTGGCGAGCGCCAGCCGGTTGTCGGTCGGCTCGCCATTGATCATGAAGCGCGCCCCAATGGGATGCCGATTCGCCTCCATCGCACCGGCCGAATTCGTCTCCTCGCCTACCAGAAAAAGCAGCCCGACAAAAACGCCCGACGCGCGAAGCTTCTCGGCCGCCACGATCTGCGCCGCAATAATTCCCTTGGCATCGCAAGCGCCGCGCCCATAAATGCGCGCGTCGTCCTCAGACGAAGGTATAAAAGGCGGCACCGTATCCATGTGCGTAGAAAAAACCACCTCCGGCCGTGAACGCTCAGGCCAGGTCGCGAGCACGTTGTTGCGCGCGGCGTTGTTGCGCGATCCGGTGTTGCCCGCGTCCTCCACCGGCATTTTGCGCGCGTCGAATCCTCGCCGCGCCAGTTCCGCGCAGAGAAACTCACCGACCGCCCCTTCGTTCGGCGTAGTCGATTCGATGTCCACCAACTGTCGCGTCAGCGTGAACAAATCCATCATGGCAGTAAGCTTACCAGCGAAAACACGCCCTCGTAGAAATGTCCTCCCGCGGAAAACGCACTCTCGTAGAGACGGGGCCTGCCCCGCCTCAGGCGTGCCGCGGATAACACGCCGCAAGAAGCGAGACGCGGCAGGCCGCGTCTCTACAACGATTCGTCTTCAACGATTTAAGATAAGCTGACACTTCGTGCCTTCCAACCACGCCACCATCCGTTCCCTCTTTCTCGAAGGCCCCGCCGGACGCCTCGAAGCCCTGCTCAACGCGGGCTCTCCCTCCGCAACGCACACCGCGCTGGTCTGTCATCCGCATCCGCTCTTTGGCGGCACGCTGCACAACAAAGTCGTCTTCCACGCCATGAAAGCGCTCAACAGTTTCGGATTCCCGGTCCTGCGTTTCAACTTCCGCGGCACCGGCCTGAGCGAAGGCGAACACGCCAGCGGTGTTGGCGAACTCGAAGACGTGCGCACCGCGCTGGTCTGGCTGGAGCGCGAGTTCGCGCTCCCCATCATCTTCGCCGGATTTTCTTTCGGAGCCGCCATCGGTCTGCGCGCCGCCTGCGAGGACCATCAAGTCCGCGCGCTGATCGGTCTCGGCGTACCCGTCGTTTCCGTTCCGAACTCCGGCGAACCTCGCAATTACGATTATGAATGCCTCCGCGCCAGCTCAAAGCCAAAGCTCTTTATCAGCGGAGCTCGCGACCAATTCGCGCCACCGGGAACGCTGGAAGCGCTGGTCGGCACCTTCGCCGAGCCAAGGAAGCTAGTCCGCATCGAAGCGGGCGATCATTTTTTTGAAGGACGACTGCGCGAGATGCGGGACGCGATGGAAACATGGTTGAAGGAGCAATTCGAGGTAGGCAGTTTGTGATTCGTAATTTGCAGAGGACGCAAGAACAGCATTGATGAATGCCCTTCCGACCCCGATCAACGCTTCCGCGACATGCGCGAGCCGCCCGCTCCATCTTCTCGACCGCGCTCCAAAACGCCTCGATCGATTGCGCCTTCGCGCGCCACGTCCACTGCAACCGCGGAATCCTCCGCATCTGCGACGACCTTTACGATCTAAATTCCTACTCGCGCGTCTTGGTAGTCTCCATCGGCAAAGCCGCGCACGCCATGACCGCGGCGCTCGAAGCCCACGTCGGCAGCCGTCTCGAAGGCATCGTCGCGGCCTCGGTCGAGCCGGCGAATCAAATCCGCGGATTCCGCTACTTCCACGGCGGCCATCCCACGCCCAACGCCGAATCGATTCGCGCCGCCGAAGCCATCCTCAAATCGCTGCGCGCGCTGGACTCCGCGTCGCTCGTCATCTTCATGATGTCGCGGCGGCGGCTCGTCCATCGTCGAAAAGCCATCTTGACGTACGAAATCTCGCTCCCCGATCTTGTCGTCACCTACAGAGCGCTCGTCCTCTCCGGCGCGCCCATCGCCGAGATCAACGCCATCCGCAAGCATCTCTCCGCCGTCAAAGGTGGACGACTCGCCCAGGCCGCCTATCCCGCACAGCAGGTTTCGATCCTCGTCTCCGATGTGCCCGACTCGACGCCCGACGCGCTCGCCTCCGGTCCCACCATGCCCGATCTCCACCAGCATTTACGATTGCGAGCGCATCGCCGCAAAATACGATCTGCTCACGCAGTTCCCGACCTCGACCGCCGATCTCTTCCGTCAACACGCGCTCGAAGAAGCGCCCAAATCCGACGACCCGGCTTTTATTCGCGCGCGCTGGTGGACCAGTTCTCTCCAACAAAATTGCCCTCGACGAAGCCGCCGCCGCCGCCAAAGCAGCCGGCTTCACCGTCGAGATCGACAACTCCTGCGACGACTGGGACTACGAAAAAGCCGCCGACCATCTTCTGAATCGTCTCCGCGAATTGCGCGCCTGCCAGTCGCCGGACAACAAGTCACCCATCTGCCTGCTCTCCGGAGGCGAAGTCACGGTCGCCGTCCGCAACGGCGGCGTCGGCGGACGCAATCAGCAATTCGCCCTCGCCTGCGCCGAAAAAATCTCGGGCGAAAACATCACAGTTCTCAGCGCCGGAACCGACGGCATCGACGGCAACAGCACCGCGGCCGGCGCCGTGGTCGATGGCAGCACGCTAACCCGCGCCGGCGGAACCAAACCCGTACACGACGCGCTGCCCGGCTTCGACGCCTATCCTTTATTTGTTCAACTCGGCGATGCCATCACCACCGGACCAACCGGCAATAACCTGCGTGACCTGCGCATCCTGCTCGCCTACTAACAGGCTAATAATCAACTATTTACGCGTGATTCCTTCATCTCGAATGTAGAGACGCGGGCCAGCCGCGCCTCTGCCTGCGGGATATTTACCGCCGCACGCAAGACGGGGCAGGCCCCGTCTCTACGCGGGATCTTTGTGACCTTAGTCCATGTCCCGCGGTATTCGTAAATTCTTGTAAATCGCCCTCTCCACGCAGCGCCGAGCCAACTTACCCGCATCCAACGGGTTAACTATAAAAAACAAATTTGGAGGCTTTCGCTTGAAACGTACTTTGCGTATTGCTTTGGTCTTGTCGTTCGCCTGCGCAGCCGTGGTCGCCAGCTCCAACGTTGCCCAGGCGCAAAGAATTGATATTGGCTTCGCCGCCAGCGGACTCAATTCACCCTCCGCCAGCTCAGGCGATTGTCCGACGGGCGAGCCCGACTTGCGCTCACCAGGACGTGTCCCTGACCGGCGGCACCTACCTGGGTTTCAACGGCGACGTGCTTTTCTGGCACAACCTCGGCTTCGGCGCGGAAATCAACTGGCGGGCATCCCAGGCGCAGGACTATAACGGCCAGGGCTTCAACTATCGCCCAATTTTTTACAACTTCAACGCCGTGTACTCGCCAAGGTTGGCCTCCCACGTCTACCTCGATCTGGTAGCCGGCATCGGCGGCGAAGACACCCACTACTACACCGGAACGAACTGCGGCTACTACAGCTGCACCAACTACCAAGGCATCAATCATTTTGATGGAGACTTCGGCGGCGGCCTCAAGCTGATCACCGTCCACCATATCTTCATCCGCCCCGAAGCGCGCGTTTACCTCATCCACAACAATGCCGAGTTCAGCTCGAATCACGCGGTTCGCTATGGCGCCACCATCGGCTTCTCTTTCAAATAAGAACGCTTTGCATCGGTACTGTTCGTAAAGCACCTCGCAGGGTACGGAGCCTCGGCTCCGTACCGCGAAGAGATTGCAACGCTCTCTCCTGTATAGTTATTTTTCGCCTTCGCGCATTATGATAGCGGGACAGCAATTTCAGAATCAGCGCCGTCCAGAGCGCGAGAAATGATCTCGCGCCAAGATCCGTTCGGTCTGAACAATAAATACTGTGGAGGGTTTTGATTGAAACCAGCACTGCGCCTTGCGCTTTTTTCGTCTGTTGCCTGGGCGGCGATCGCCATTTTGCCAAGCCTGGCCTGCGCCCAGCAAATTGATGTTTCCGCTGGAGGCTACACGCTCTCCGCCCCCTCCGCCTCAGCGGCCTTCGGGAACCACGAGCCGCAATCGCTCGATGCCGGAGTCTATCCGGTATTCAGCGCCGATTACCTGTTTCACAAGCGCATTGGAGTGCAAGGCGAATTCTCCTGGGATTGGGCAAAGCCCATCTACGCTCCCGATTTCGTGAACCTCCCCTACAAGCCTTACTATTACGACTTCAATGCGATCTACGCTTCGCCCGTCACCAGGCATCATCTCGGTTTCGAACTCCTGGGCGGCGTCGGCGTGCAGAACACGCGCTTTTACGTATCAGCCTGTAGCGGGTCGTCGTGCTTTGGCACCACCAATCACCTGATGATCGAAGGCGGCGGCGGCATCAAGTACTACTTCTGGCGCAACTTCTTTTTCCGTCCCGAGGGCCGCTATTACTTCGTCGTTCACAACGTCGAATTCAGCTCCGACCACGCCATTCGCTACGGCGCCTCGTTCGGCTACACCTTCCGAGGAGACTCGCGGCGGGGCGGAAAATAGCTGGGTGTCCCGAAATCGGACGCCCATCCTGAAATCGCGTAGTGTGCGAATTTAGGATGGGTTTTTGGCCTTGCTTTTGACTTTAACCTCAGACCTCCGATCTCGACCTCTAACCTCTCCTGAGTGGTCATCCCCGCCCGCCCGATTTATCATAAGCGCTATGGGCTTTGGCGGCTTCTCAGGCGAGATGATCTTCCTGTTCTTCCTGGCGCTGATCCTTTTCGGCCCCAAGAAGCTGCCGGAGATGGGACGCCAGATCGGCCGCCTGATGAACGAATTCCGCCGCGCCTCCAACGAATTCCGCGCCCAGATCGAATCTGAAATCAATGCCGTGTCCGACGCAAAGCAGCAGATCCTGCCGCCCCTAAAGGAGCCGTTAGGTTCAATCGCCAGCCGCATCTTCAATCCGCCGTCAGGAGCGGAACTGGAAGCCGCGGAAGCAAAGGCCGCTGTGAGCGACTCCCGCCGAGCACCCGCGCCCGAAAACAACTCCCCGTAGAGACGGGGCCTGCCCCGTCTCTGGCCGCCACCGGCACTGACGCCGTAGAAACGCATCCCGTCCCGAAAGCCGCCCCCGATGCCTGAAGCGGCCGCCTCGTCGTCCCTGCCGGAATCCGCCAAAGAAGCCATGCCCACCATGGGCTTCCTCGATCATCTCGAGGAGCTTCGCAAGCGCATCGTCTATTCCATCGTCGCCGTCATCATCGGCTTCATCGGCTGTTGGTTCTCGGCCGGGCGCCTGGTCGATATCATGCAGCGCCCCATCATCCAGGTGCTGCACAAATACGGTCTGCCGGAAAAACTCGTCTACCTCAATCCCGTCGACCCGTTCAATCTCTATCTGAAAGTCGCAGGCGTAGCGGGACTCTTCGTAGCCTCGCCTTTCGTGCTTTATCAACTCTGGCTCTTCATCGCGCCCGGGCTGTACCGCCATGAGAAGCGCTACGTGTTTCCCTTCATGGCCTCAACCGTAGCCCTGTTTCTGGCCGGCGGATATTTCGGATATCGCGTCGTCTATCCGCAGGCGCTCAGCTTCCTGATCGACTTCGGCAAACAATTCAGCCCCCATGATCACGATCGAGGAATACACCAGCCTGTTCGTGACCATCATCCTCGGCATGGGCGCAATTTTCGAGATGCCCATCCTGGTTTTCTTTCTAGCGCTGATGGGGATCGTCAGCGCCGGCTGGATGTGGAAGAACATCCGCTACGGAATCCTGGGAATTTTCATAATCGCAGGCATCATCTCGCCGACGCCCGACGTCGTGAACATGTGCATCTTTGCCGCCCCCATGCTAGGCCTGTACGTACTAAGCATCGGAATCGCCTGGATGGTGCATCCCACCCAACGCAAGAAGCGCGCCGAGAAGAAGGGCTCGTAAGAGAAGAAGGGCTCATAACGCGCGGCTCAACGAACCCAGCCGCAGAGCGGCGCAAGAGTGCAGCCCACGGCGCGAGCCGTGGGTCGTAACGACCGAGAATAGATCAAACCCCTGAGGGGCGAAAGAAATTACCCTCAACGACAACCCGAAATTTTCTAAGGATAGGAAAAGCAGGCTAGACAGGCCAATTCATGATATCGATCAACAACAAGAACCAAGCTTCCGCTCTGTGCTCCCGTGGTTAAGACTTTTGTCAGGCGCTGTTAGTGCTCTCGGTGCTGACGACGATCGCGTGCAGCAAAGGAACGCCCACTGTCACGCCGTCGACTGCAGCCGCCGCCGCGGTAGCGAAATCCGAAGCCGCCGCATTGCCTCAGGCGGATTCCACGAACGCCCGACAACGCCCCGCTCCCGCACATCGACGCCAGGCGCGCCTTCGAATACACCCGCGAAGTCACCGCCTTCGGCCCGCGCTACATGGGCAACGAAGCCCACAAAAAGCTGGAGCGCTACATCATCGATCATCTAAAGCAAGATCATCTAAAAGAAGATCACCTGAGCGCCGACCAGATCGAAGAAGACGACTTCACCGCCGACACCGTCGAAGGCAAATTCCCGGTCCACAACATAATCGCGAAATTCCCCGGCAAAAAAGATGGCATCATCGCCATCCTCGGCCACTACGACACCAACTATCCGCTGCGCAACATCGGCTACGTAGGCGCCAACGACGGCGGTTCTTCGACCGCCATCCTGCTCGAATACGCGAACTATTTCCGCGACCAGATAACAAGGAAAATCCCGGCCCATCCCCGAAACCCAAAACCCGCGACGGCTACAGCATCTGGCTAGTCTGGACCGACGGTGAAGAAGCAGTGACGCAGCTGGTCCGACACCGACAGTCTCTACGGCACGCGCCACCTGGCCGAGACATGGGAAAAAGACGGCACGCTGAAAAAAATCAAAGCCCTCATGGTCATGGACATGATTGGCGACGCCGACTCAACATCCTGCGCGATCTCAACTCGACTCCATGGCTGCTCGACCTGATCTACGCTGCCGCGCGAGCGTGGAGGCTACCAATCTCACTTCTACGCGCTTCGAGACCCGATGGAAGACGACCATCTACCATTCGTAAAACGAGGCGTCCCGAGCGCCGATGTCATCGACATCGCCCTACGGCTACAACAACGTCTTCCATCACACCGCGCAAGACACCATGGACAAAGTCAGCGCCACAAGCCTCGAAATCGTGGGCAACACAATCCTCGAAACAGTCCATCTTCTCGACCAGCGTTGATCCGATTCTCGAATCAATTGTCATTCCAAGACCCGAGTAGAGACGGGGTCTGCCCCGTCTCGGACCACTCATGAAACTTATGCCATGCTCCCGCGCGTGCAGCTGACATCCGTCCCCACCTTCGGTACCATTTTCACCATGTTCATGTAACCATGTTCAAACCGATCGCGCTCATCTCCCCTCCTGTTCGCCTCACACCTTCGCCCTAGCGCAAGCGCCCGAAGCTCCTCCCGCTAAGCCCCTTCCGCCCGGCCCTATGCTGCCAAAGTAAAAGCTGGCTGCCGCAGTGCCACACTGCCGCCGCATCACCGATGCACATTTTCCCGCGCACGCAATGGTCCGACGAGCTCGACAAGATGGTCGGACTCGGCGCAGTAGTTCCCGACGCCGACAGGAAAGACTTGTTCTGACTACCTCGCGACCAACTTCGGTCCCCTGAAGGGCGGCACGAAGAAGGCTCAAAGAGCGACGCAAAATAGAATTCAGATCAGTGATGATTTAAGACAGCAAAGCGCTACCGACCCAGCGATGTCGAAGTGGCCGCTACGGTAGCGCCGCCAGAGGTATTTGGAACTGCCCTAAGCATCGGCGAAACCCGCACATCTTTAAAGTGATTGTTTGGGTTCTGCGATAAGGGTGCAGCCGCGATGACGGAGCGATTCGGAAACCGGGTGCCCCATTCTAAAATCGCGCCGTTTGCGATTCTAGAGTGGGAACCACTGACGCATGCAGCGAGGGCGTTTTCCTATTTCCCCTCTGTGTCCTCTGTGGTGGTAGCTCTTTCCGGCCGCAGCAGCGGAAACAGAATCACATCCCGAATCGTGTGCGAATCGGTAAACAGCATCGCCAGCCGATCGAGCCCAACACCAACTCCGCCCGCCGGCGGCATCCCATAGGACAGCGCCCGAATGTAGTCCTCATCCATCTGGTGCGCCTCGTCATCGCCGCGCTCGCGTTCGAGCAATTGCGCCTCAAACCGACGCCGCTGATCCTCGGGATCATTCAGCTCGCTGAAGCCGTTGGCAATCTCCATCTTCCCGGCAAACATCTCAAAGCGCTCCGTCCAGTCCGGCTCATCCGGCTTCTGCTTCGACAGCGGAGACACCGCCGTCGGAAACTCATAAATAATCGTCGGCTGCAACAAATGTTCTTCCGCGACGGCCTCAAACAAATTGCGCCACCGTCTTCCCCACCGGCGCAGCCGAGTCGTAAGCAAGATTCACTCCCGCCGCCGCACGCGATCCACCAGAGCCTTGACCGATTCGGCTGTAGCAAAATCCTCACGCGTCGGCGCCGCGCCTGCCTTCTCCGGCCAGAACTTTGTGATCGCCTCCCGCATAGTCATGCGCCGCCAGTTCGCGTGCGACCAGTCAATCTCATCCTCGCCCCACTTTGTCATGGTCCCGCCCGTCACATCTTGCACAGCCTGCTCAATCGAGGCCTGCGTCGTGTCCATGATGCCGAGATAATCCGTGTAAGCCTGATAAGCCTCCAGCATCGTGAACTCGGGATTCCATCTCCACCCAATCCCTTCGTTTCGAAAATTCCGGTTGATCTCATACACCCGATCAAATCCGCCCACCGTCAGCCGCTTCAAATAAAGCTCAGGCGCAATACGCAAAAACAAATCCATATCCAGCGTGTTGTGATGCGTCTTAAACGGACGCGCCACCGCTCCGCCCGCCATCGGCTGCATCATCGGCGTTTCCACTTCAACGAATCCTTGCGCATCAAAATACCGCCGCAGAGACTGAACGAGCTTGCTGCGCTTTAAGAAAACCTCGCGCACCTCGGGATTCATCACCAGATCGACGTAGCGCTGCCGGTAGCGCAACTCGACATCCTGCAACCCATGCCACTTTTCAGGCAGGGGCAAGAGGTCCTTAGACAAGAACGTCAGTTCCTCCGCATGAATGCTCAATTCCCCGGTGCGGGTGCGAAACAAATAACCCCGAACGCCGATGTGATCGCCGAGGTCGAGCAGCTTCCATAATTCAAATCCCGCATCGCCTACGGCATCTTTCTTCACGTAGATCTGCAACCGCTGGCCATCCTGCTGCAGATGCGCAAATCCAGCCTTGCCCATCAGACGGATCGCCATGATCCGTCCCGCGACGCGCACCGTCACCCGTGGAGACTCCAGCTCCTCGGCAGTCTGTCCGCCGTACTCGCTCAGGATCTGCGGCACGGTGTGGCTGAAGTTGTACTTGCGGGGATAGGCCGCGCTGTCCGAGAGCCTCAATCTTCTTGACCTTCTCCGCGCCGAATCTCATAGATGTTGTCGTCGAGTGCCAATGCGACTCCTCAGTAGCCTCAAGTGGGAACATTTGGGAAACGATCGAATCAGTGATTATAAATGCGTTTGGAGGCAGTCACGATGCATGCCCCGCCGTGGGCTCGTCACGGTAGCATGCATCGCCGTGGAAGAGCGGCCCTTAAGGCCGCGTATATTGGCGCAGAATTACCCGGCTTCAGCCCCGGTGGTCGAGTTTCCTCAACCGATTACATTTTCCCCGAATTGTTCAGACACTGAAATTACCGCGCAAAAAAAAGTGGGAAGAGCAAATCCGCACCCTTCCCACGTCTTCCAGGAGGAGGAAAACTTCAATTCCCGCGCTGCTCAACCTTGGCCCGCAGCGCCGCCGACTTCGGCTCATACACGCAGAAAGGTTCCGGATCGAGATAATCGCCGGTCGCGGCAAAGGCGCGCGCGCGGCAGCCCATGCACACGTTGCGGAACTCGCAGCAGCCGCACTTCCCTTTCAGATTATTAGTGTCGCGCAGATCGTTAAACACCTTGGCGTTCGCCCAGATGTCGGCAAATTTCTCTTTGCGCAGATCGCCGGCGATCACCGGCAAATATCCGCACGGGAAAACTTCGCCTTCATGCGAGACGAAGCAAACGCCTGTTCCCGCAAGGCAGCCCTTGGTCATCGCGTTCATGTCGTTCGGATTTCCACCGGGGTGGCCACCAGGATGTCCCGTATGGTTGCCTTTCGGCGCGGCCTGCGGCTTGAGTGAGATGCCCGTTCCTCCGGGCATAATCATCTCGGTCGGCCCAATCACCTTCGCATCGGACAAACCCTGAGGCGCATTCAACTCTTGGACCTCTGGGATTTTCACCTCTGACCTCTGGCCTCTGACCTCTGACCTCGAATCCCGCCGCTCCGCCGCTCTCCGCTGCCGCACCACGCGGAAATAATGCGGCGCGCAAGTCGCTTTCAGCTCAATTCCGCCTTCGAGCGACTGATCGTAGAACCAGTTCAGCATCTGCTCATATTCTTCCGGAGGCACCATCTGATCGGCCGCAATATCGACTCCGCAACCGACCGGAACCAGCAGAAAGGTATGCAGCGCGTCCGCTCCAACCGTCTTCGCCAGGTCCAGCACGCGCGGCAACTGGTCGGCATTGTGGCGGGCGATGGTCGTATTGATCTGCACCGACATGCCAACTTCCTTCAGATTGCGAAACCCATGCAGAGCGGCCTCAAACGCTCCCGGAATTCCGCGGAAGCTGTCGTGCGTCAGCGCATCGGCTCCATCGAGCGAGATCGAAACCCGCTTCACACCCGAGTCGGCGATCATGCGCGCGACCTCTTTCGTCACCAGCGTTCCGTTGGTGGCCAGCGCAACCCGCAGTCCCTTGTCAGTGGCGTAACGCGCCAGCTGAAAAATGTCAGAGCGATAGAGCGGCTCGCCGCCGCTGAGCACGAGAATGGGATTGGAATGCGCCGCGATCTGGTCGATGATGTCGAGCGCCTTCGCAGTCGGCAGATCGGTAGGAGAGCTGAGTTCAGTCGCCGTCGCGCGGCAATGAATGCAGCGCAGATTGCAGCCCTTGGTGACTTCCCAGAAAATCAAACGCGGCTTGAATTCTTCTTTCGATTTTGATGATGACGAATGCGGAGCAGCATGTTCGGACGGTGCGGTCACAACGCTGCCCTCTTCCACAACCTTCGTTTCTATGAGAACCATGGAGGTCACCTCACCCTGAGTGAAGATTATGGGAGGCGCAAACCTGAGGCCGTGATAAGAGTCACGAGCGATTGTGATGTTTGTCACACGAAGAGAGGGTCGAAATCAGTGTGTTTACTGATTGGTACTCAACGCTCTGCCTGCGTGATCTTTTGGAATAATGGGCTAGAGACTAACTCCTCGCTACATCTTTGAAAAATAAGCGGTTATTTGGATGAGACAGTCGGCGAACCTCAACCCGCCGAAACGTTCGCGAGGGTTGTGCCCGTTATTCTGGTTATTGCCATAGGAATCCATGGTCATGGCCTTCCAAATCTGAGTATTCGCCAGTCAGCATTCCCGTCTTATTGATGCCGTCGACTAAAAGTCCCGTTGTAAGGTTCGTCAGCACAATGGTGGAGAAAACGCCGGCACTATCAAGAAAGCCCAATTCCTGTGAGCCTGGCTTGGCATATCCTCCTACAAGTTGCCCGGCATCGTTAATCCCACGCAGATCTGTAAAAGTTGCGTTGGGAAAGTCAACCGTCGTGAAGGTGCCGTCACTCACAATGACGCCGTGCTGAACGTTGCTGCTGTCGAGATAATCGCCAGCAATTTCATTCGAGCCATTGATCTTGTACAAATAGGTTGCGGTGGCTCCCGGAACGTCCATCGTCTGAAAACTACTTCCTGTCTTCAGGAAACCATGAGTCGCGCCACTGCTATCCACATATAAGCCGACTATGTCTCCGGCATCGTTGACTCCAAGCGCGGACGTGGCGGAAGCACCGGGAAAGTCAATCGAAGTGAAGGTTTGGCCATCCCACAAGAAACCGTGGTTCACACCTGAGGAGTCGCCATAGCGTCCGACCACGTCCCCATTGTTGTTGTTTCCCCAGGCTGCGGTCCGAGTAGCGTTCGGGAAGTCGATGGCGGTGTAGGTATTGTTTGAATAAAGAAATCCATGAGTCGGGCCGGTCGAGTTGTCGTATACGCCCACGATCTGGCCGCTATCATTGATGGACCGAGGCACAGTGTCGGCTGCACCCGGATAATCGATCCTCGTAAATTGCGATGCTGCCTCGCCCGTTGCAGAGACCAATACAAGGAGGATCGATATCGCGAAGGTGCGATGTAATCTTCTCACCGAGCCATACGCCTTCTGATTTGGTTTCATAAGGAGCCTCCACCGAAGATTTGGCTGCGCGGCGCCGGCGAACTGACGTTGCAAATAACAGGATCTCCACCAGCGTGCGGTTGGACTTATATCCTCTTCGACCTGTCTTGTCAATCGTGTGTACTTCCCAGTAGTGGCTCAGTTTGGGACACGACCTATATCCCATAGATGGGTGACACTTTAGACCCAGAAAGAGTGCGGATTCTGCGGGTGGCAACAATTCCCGTGTCCAACCATCAGTGCTATGGTGAAATAGACACTATGACCGCCATCGGACAAGAAAAAGAACAAGCAAATCCCGCCCAGCATTTCCCGTCCCTAAACCCGCCTCGCCGCTATCTCTTCGGACCCGGACCCAGCATGGTTCACCCTCGGGTTTACGAGGCGCTCTCGAAACCGATTGTCGGGCACCTCGACCCCTACTTCATCCAGGTCATGGGAGACGTCCAGCAATTACTCAAACCGGCGTTAGGAACCAGGGACGGCGTGACACTGGTAATCTCCGGCACGGGCAGCGCCGGCATGGAGGCTGCGGTTGCCAATTTCGTCGAGCCTGGAGCCAACCTCGCGGTATTCGCCAACGGATACTTCTCCGATCGGCTTACGGAGATGGCGAAGCGCCACGACGCAAGCGTCGTGCGCTTCGAGAAGCCCTGGGGTGAGACCTACACGGAGAATGAAGCGAGAGAGTTCATCCATCGCGAGAAGCCCAAGGTTGTGGCCTACGTTCATGCCGAGACCTCGACCGGCGCCTTGCAGGCGGGGCAGGCGATCTGCGCCGCCGCGCACGAGGAAGGCGCTCTGGTGATTGCGGATTGCGTGACCTCGCTCGGTGGAGTGCCGGTCGAGTTCGACCAGACCGGAATCGACGTGGCCTATAGTTGCACGCAAAAGGGCTAAGCTGTCCGCCGGGATTATCGCCCATGGCGATGTCCCAGCGGGCCATGGACTGGCTTGCGCGCCCGCACATCCGCAGTCCCCAGCTGGTATTTTGACCTCAAGCTGATTCACGACTATTCGACCGTGTCGCACCGCTACCACCACACGGCTCCGATCTCCATGTTCTACGCGCTGCGCGAGGCGCTGCTGGTGATCGCCGAGGAAGGGATCGAGCAGCGCTGGGAGCGCCATCGCCGCTGCCACCAGTCCTTCGTCAAAGGCATCGAAGGAATGGGTCTAAGCATGCACGTCGCAGAAGAGAAGCATCGAATTGCGACCCTGAACACGGTGTGCGTTCCAAAAGGAGTTGAAGAGGCGAAAGTGCGAAAACGTCTGTTGGACGAGGCAGGCATCGAGATCGCCGGCGGTTTCGGACCTCTGGCCGGCAAAGTCTTCCGCATTGGCGTGATGGGCCCGCTCGCCACGGAAGAGAATGTGCAGTTTTTTCTGAAGGAATTCAAACGGACTTTGAACTGACCGGGTCAACTGCTCGTCGGATAACACGACCACGCGCTCGAAAAGTCTAGGCAGAAGTGCCGAGCTGCGCCAGCAACTTCTCCGCCGCTTCGCCCGGGTCCTGCCCGGCGAAGTTTTCTTCCAGCGCTATGATCTCGATCTGCGGATCGATCTCTTCCAGCATCTTTTTTGTCGACTTGCCGTAGACCGTTTGCATTTTCGCGCTCAGAATCACTTTCTTCGCCTTGGTGGCTTTCAGCAGAATGCGCGCGTCGTCGATGCTCATGGTCGTGAGCGCGTTGTAGCCTGCGCTGCACAGCACTTCGCGCAGAAACGTGCACACGTCATTGGACTCATACACGCAGAGAATCCGCGTGGCCGCGCGTCTCCCGCGAATGCCCTTCGAATAGCGCGAGCCTAGATAGGCCGCGGTGATCGCTTCTTCGACCGCTTCGTAGATCTCGAACTGCTTGACCAGGCCCGTCATTTCGAGCGTCTTGCGGGTGCGCGGGCAGACGCCGCTGAGCTTTAGGTCTCCACCTTTGGCGCGCGCGGATTGCATCAGGCGGACCAGCGCGCCCAGGCCGCTCGAGTCGACGAAGTCGACCTGATCGAGTTGGAGCACCACGTCTCCATATTTGACGATGGAGTCGCCGACCGAAGAGTGCAGCGTGAAAACTTCATTGCCGGCAACGATGCGTCCGGCGCACTGGACGATGAGTACGTCGCCGACCGGACGGCTCTCGATACGAAGTTGCATGGGGCCCTTTTTTCGAGCGTTTGCTGGGTGTCGGAAGTTTACACCAGAATCAGCCGTCAGCCATCAGCCGTCAGGATTCGCCCAGCGCAGTTTTTCGAGGCCCGAGGGTTTTCGCGACTCGAGGCTCGAAACTCGAAGCTCTCTTGAACCCTCCCGCAACCCGCGCCGTGCATTTTCCCTTGTCGCCGAAGGGCTTTGGTTTGTTTTTCCATCTGGTCTCCCTGCCGTCTGATAGCACTAAGAGTCTTAAGCAACAGCAATACTTGAAGACCACCGACAACTACCAAGAGACCGCTGAAAGCCCAATATCCCCAATCCGCCGCGTCTCGCTTAGTAGGATTGAGCGTCACGGGGGGAAGTTTGCTGATTCCTACGGTACGCTCTGCATCTTCGGAATGCTGCTCGCCTCTATTAGCCTTGGATGGCCCGTTGCTGTCTGCTCTGAGCGGGACTATCGCTGGCAAGGGTATTGTTTGATCGCTGCGCCCTTATTCTGACATTTGCGGCTGCGCTAGCGGGACTATTGGTTGTCGGCCGTGGATTGGCGCTGCCTGCATACGGCCAGGAGCACAGTCAACGCGACCATCTCATAACAGAAAAATTGTACCCCAAATGGTTTTTGTCGAGGCCAGGTTCAAACTGACCCACTCCAATTCAGGCTCGAAGCTCTGGTTTTGCGGCCCCGCCCTTTTACTTCTTTGGCGAGGCGAAATGCGGTAGCTTATCATCACCCCTTGGGAGCAGAATTAGTGCTCAGCGCATTGCGGCATGCCGCGCGATAACAAGAGCTGCGTGCCGAGTCGATCCGGTGCGGGAAACGTTGCTTGGCTAACACTGGCGCCACTTTGTCTGCGGGAGAGGTAGTTGGGAACTACAAGATCCTCGGCCTCATCGGGGCTGGCGGGATGGGAGTGGTGTATCGCGCGCTCGACGTCAAGCTCGAGCGGACCGTCGCGCTGAAGTTTCTTCCTGAAAATCTGGTTGCGAACGCCGAAGACCGCGAGCGTGTGCTGCGCGAGGCGCGCACCGCGTCCTCGCTCGACCATCCGAATATTGGCGTGATTCACGGCTTCGAGGAGATGCCGAACGGGCGCGTCTTTATCGTCATGGCGTACTACGAGGGCGAGACCCTGGCGCACAGAATCTTGCGCGGGCCGGTGGCCATCAGAGATGCGGTCGAGATCGCGACTCAGATCGCGGAGGGCTTGGGCGCGGCCCATGCGGGCGCGGTCGTGCATCGCGATGTCAAGCCGTCGAACGTGATCATTACCCAGAAGGGCGTGGCCAAGATTGTCGACTTCGGGCTGGCGCGGCTGGCGTCGGCTACGGGGAGCACGCAGAGCATCTCGACGGCGGGGACGATCGGCTACATGTCGCCCGAGCAGACCATGGGCCGAGTGGCGGACCAGCGCGCCGATATCTGGGCGCTCGGCATCATCCTGGCGGAGATGGTGACGGGGAAAAATCCGTTTCATCGGGAGACGCCGGCGGCGACCATTTTCGCGATCCTGAATGAAGCGCCCGGCCCGCTGGATGAAGCGGAAGTGCCGATCGAACTGCTGCACATTATTTATCGCGCTCTCTCGAAAGAGCCGGCGACGCGTTATGCAACCTGCCGCGAAGTGCTGGCGGACCTGCGGGAGTTTCGCGGGCATCTGGATCCGGAAGTGGCGGCGAGTTCGCTGGGGGGACATATTTCGGGATCGGTTCCGGCGGCAACCGGGTTCGTCCCGCCCCCCGACTCGGCCGCCGACTCGTCCGTCTTCTTTGCGGCAATCGTCGCTTCGCAACTCGTCCCTTTCGGCGAAGGACCTCCGCGCGCAGATTGAGCAGGCTTCGCGGCCGCTCTGGGGGAACGCGGTTGCGCCGGCTGCGCCGCTGGAGCAGATGGTTGCTCGGGTTCGGAATCACCGTTGTTGCCCTGGCAATCGTTTCGTTTCTGCCGCCGGTGCGCGAGCGCATCTCGGGATGGTTCACGCGGCCGGTGGATCATATCGCGGTGCTGCCGTTTGAAAATGTCGGCAACGACCCGGCGAATGAAGCCGTGTCGGCGGGATTGATGGATAGTCTCGCGTCGCGGCTGACCAATCTGGAGGTGGGCAAGGAGTCGCTGTGGGTGGTGCCGACCAGCGAAGTGCGGCGGCAGAAGATTACCGATCCGCAAGCGGCCTTGCGCGAACTGGGCGCGACCATTGCCGTGCAGGGGAGCTTGCAGCGTGACGGGCAGGCGATCCGCATGACCCTGAACCTGATTAACACAAAAAATCTGCGGCAGATTGGTTCGGTGCAGTTGGAAGACCGCGCGGGCGATTTTTCTTCGCTGGAAGATGAGGCTGTGTCGCGCATGGCGAAGCTGATGAAGATCGAAGTCACGCCGGAAATGCTGCGGACCATGGGAGGAGCAGTCAACGCGGGCGCCTATGAGTTGTATCTGAAGGCGCTCGGCTATACGCAGAGATATGACAAGCCCGGCAATCTTGATCTGGCGATTAATGCGCTGAATAGCGCGGTGAAGACAGATCCGAGGTTCGCGCTGGGATTCGCGGAGCTGGGCGAAGCATACCGGCTGAAATATCAGCTTGACAAAGACACGCAAATGGATTGATGAAGCGCTGGCAAACTGCAACAAGGCTGAGCAACTGGACGATCGGTTGCCGGTAGTCTACGTCACGCTCGGGAACATCCATCGCATGACGGGCAAGTACGATTTGGCTTTGCAGGAATATCAGCGGGCGCTGCAACTCGATCCGCGGAGCGCGGATGCGCTGATTGGACTGGCGAAGTCATACAACAATGCGGGCCGCACTTCGGATGCGGAAGCGGCGTTCCGGAAGGCGATCGCGCTACGTCCCGATTCCTGGGACACTTATAACCAACTGGGGAATTTCCTGGACGATCACCAGCGTTACGATGAAGCCATCGCTCAGTTCAAGTCACGCCATTCAACTTACTCCCGACAATGCGTCGCTCTATCTTAATCTGGGCGCCGTGTATCATCGACAAAGGTGAGCCGAAAGCACTTCCCGATGCGGAACAGATCTTGCGGAAATCGATTGCGCTCGACCCAAGCTTATCCGGCTTATGCAAACCTGGCATATCTCTACAATCAGGAGAGAAAGTACGCCGAGGCGGCCGACGCGACCGAGAAGGCCTTGCAATTGAACGATAAGGACTATCTCGTGTGGGGCAATCTGGCGATCGCCTGCGAGGGTCTCAAAGACAACGATAAAGCGCAAAAGGCGAGGGATCGCGAAATTGCATTGCTGGAACGAGCCGTGCAAACCACTCCCCGCGATGCGATTGTGCAAGTCCTATCTGGGACTGCTGTATGCGCAAAAAAAAATGTCTGAGGAAGCCGTTTCTCACATACAATCTGCACTTGCGCTCTCGCCTGATGACGCAAGCGTCCTGGAGAACGTTGGCGAAGCTTATGAAGACTTGGGCGATCGAGCGCAAGCGTTGCAGTACATCGAAAAAAGCATAAGAAAAGGCTATAGCCTCGCGACGCTCAAAACCTTCACGAGCCTGCAAAGTTTGTTGTCGGACCCGAATTTTCGACCTAGCGCAAAGTAATTGAATTCAATCCCAAAAGGAGCCAGCCATGGCCGCAGCTCGCAACTTACCACCGATCGCAGAAGATAATCCCAATCCACAACAGATTACGATCTCAAGCACGAATGCATCGCCTGCAACCTGCATAATCGCGAATGGACAGGGAGTCGCGTTCGCCAACAGTTCCAGCAACCCCATCAATGTCTACTTCGAGGCTGATGTCCGGGTGTCACCGTCTTCCCCGAACCCTCTCAATGTCCCCGCCAACAGCAACGTCACCATTGTCCGCAGACCCAGAATCGCACCGTAAACTTTAACCTCGATGGTTCGCAAACCTATCCGTATGCCATCCAGGTGGGCGGAGGACCGTTATATATCTCTGTCGCCGTAAACAACACGGGAGTGGTGCTGGTAACGCCTTCGCCGGCGATCATTCCTTCAGGAGGCACGTGGCAGATCTTCAAGGCGGCTAGCGATAACAATATCTATAACGTAAGTTGGCCGAATGTCAGTGCGCCTCCGTTCCCGAGTTTCACGGTGAACGGCACGACCCAGACCGCAAGCGCTAACACCAGCGCCTACGTGGCATATAAGGTCCAATTGGGGAACTCCCCGACTGCGACGACAGGCCATGGCGGCGGCACGATCAAGGTGGGCGGAAATTAGGAAATTTGAAATCCAGGATTTTCTTTGCCCCGCGGCAGACTGCCGCGGGGTTCCTGTTTTACGGATTGCACCGACCGCATCCCGCTTTTTTGCGACCCCACCGCTTTCGTCATCGAAATCTTCCTGACGAAATCGCTCCAAGCGATGCCCCGCACCGACGCCCAGTTGGCCCGTGGCTGACCGTGATCCTTCCCCCTAAGTGGTTGAATTCAGCCGGGATGGTTGAAATCAGCCACCCCGGCTTCCGAAACTTTTTCTCCCCATCTGCGTTCAAATGAGTAGGCGTTCAGAGGTAAAAGAAAGTCTGGAGGCCTCGGTATCCGGTGATTGGTAGAGCGGTGAACACGGGATCCGGAACAAGGGGGTTTACCATGAAGTACCTGAAATATATGGCAATGTTGGCAGTGCTGATGGTGCCGCTGGCGTTTACGCCGGCTGCCCAGGCACAGGTGGGTTTTGGAGTCGGAATCGGAGTTGGGCCGGGATACGTGGACGCGCCTCCGGTTTGCGAGTATGGCTATTACCCGTACTACCCGTACGCACTGTGCGCCGTATGGTTATTACGGTCCCAGCTGGTTTTCGGGTGGAATCTTTATCGGCGCGGGCCCGTGGTATCACGGATGGGGCCGGCCGTACTATCCGGGCTACGGATACTATCGCGGACCGATCGGTCGCGGGTACGCTGGCCGCGGGTATGTCGGACGCGGATATGAAGGCCGCGGATACGCTGGCCGTGGGTATGAAGGCCGTGGATATGAAGGGCGCGGCGTTACCGGGCGCGGATTTACTGGACGCGGTCCAACTACTGGGTTCCATGGTGGAGCGCCACGCGGTGGTGAGGTCCATGGCGGAGGCGGGTCTCATGGTGGCGGTGGGTCCCGTGGCGGACGCCGGTAACGGCAAATTGGAGATTTAATCGGAGAGGCTGGTGGCGATTCGCCGCCAGCCTTTTTCTTTTCCGCGTCTTTCCCGTCTCGCTCCCTAAGACTTCTTCTCCCGGGATTTGTGCGGATGCACGTGGATTTTTCCTGAAGACTCCAGGATTTGTTTTTATCCGCGGGATCCGTGTTGATCCGCGGAAGATGAATTAAGGGCTCACGCCTCCGGAGTGGCAGTCGCTGCAATTGACGGCCGTCAGGTCGCCGAGATCGATTGGATGCTTGAATTCCACCGCTGCCGGGGCCGTAAGCTTGACCTCATTTTGCTGCTCGCTCAGCACCGTGTGGCAGGTGTCGCATCCCTTGGGAATGACCTTGCCTTCCGGACTTACGTGCTGGCCGTCGTGGCAGCGGAAACAGCCGTTGAAATAGAGATGGCCGATGTTGTTCGGATGGGTGCGCCAGTCGACCTTCATCTCCGGGAAAAACGTCAGCTTGTAGATGCGCTGAAGTTCGTCAACGGCGTTGCGAATCTCCGGCGACTTCCTCCTGGCGACGTCGGGATACTTGTTGGCGTAAAAGTCCTCTACCGTTTTGGCGATGCCTTCCATGGCTGCGTCGGTGTCTTTGTAGTTGCCGGTGAGCGCGGCGATCGACTGTTGCTTGAGGAAAGGCAGGCTGATATCGAGGCGATGCGCGCCAAAGGAACGGTCGACGGAAGTTTCGGGGGGCACGTAGATGTGCGTCGGGCGGTTGTGGCAGTCGATGCAATCCATGCGGCGCTTGGGTGCGCTGGCGATCTGCTCTTTGGTCAGCTTCGAGTCCTTGGCGAAATATTCAGTGACTCGGCCCTGCCGGTCGCGGACGTGGACGTAGGCGATGGTCTGGCGCTCCTCGTCGGTGGCGAGGTAGGTAATCTCGTTGGAGATGTTCATATGCCAGTGGATACCTTCGGGCTCGCCGGTGGCGGGATCTCCTCCGCCGGTGTTGATGAGCAGCCGAATCTGGCTGGGGGTATTTTTCTCGTCGCTGGCAAAGTGATTAAACACTTTGAGTTGCGCGCCGTAGAACTTCTTGGGCCAGTGGCAGGTTTCGCAGGTATCGGCGGCAGGGCGCAGGTCGTGGACGGGCGTCGGAATCGGGCGCGGATAAGTGTTGAGCGCGGTCTTGAATACCTGGCGCGCGCCGGAGAGTTTCGACTTCACGTACCAGGTTGCGCCGGCGCCGACGTGGCAGTCAACGCAGGCGACGCGGGCGTGCGGCGACTGCCCATAGGCAACAAATTCGGGCGCCATAACGGTGTGGCAGAGTTGTCCGCAGAAGCTGACCGAATCGGTATAGGTATAAGCCTTGTAGCTGCCCACCACGCTCATGCCCACGAAGACGACTACGAAGGCTAGAAAGAGGGCGACCGCGCCGCGCTGCGAAGGATCGCTGAAATCCAGGCGTATGTAGGGCGCCGCTCCGGTGGTGGCCAGGCGTTTGCGGCGCGTGTAGACGCCTCCAAAAATGGCCAGGATCAGGCCAGCCGCCAGGAAGGCCGGCGCTACCATGTAGGCGAGAATGCCGACATAGGGGCTCGAGTGCTCGGAGGTCATGTCGATAAAAAAGAGGAACAGGATGTTGCCGAAGGCAACGAACGCAAGAGCTAGCCCGATCAGAGAGATTGGATTCGCCAGGAATTCGCGAATGCGGGCTAGTCCGCTGGGAGAGGCGCTCGAATTAGGTTCGGCCATGATTGGAACGGGACCTCCGTTTTTTTGGGAAACACAAATTTACATCAGATTGTTGGCGAACAGGACGGCTTTCGGCATCGCCGTTCCACCGATCTGGAACGCATACTTCTGTCATGAACTATGTTTTACAGAACCTTAGGCCCCGAATACGCGGAGAAATCCGCGCCGTCGCAGAGACTAATTCATTTTCTTGCTACTGGCTCGGAGGTCTCGGCCTCCAATTTTTTTTCCTCAGCTTCTGCTTTCGCTTCGGCGGCGCGCGCGGCTAATATCGTTTCACTGTCCAGTCCATGCTCTTCCTGATAGTGGTGCTCTGAGACCTTGCCATCCCACCACGCCCAGTTCATGGGATAGGCGTCGGGATCGAGGAAAATCTGGTAGAAGTGCCAGACTATGATCGCGAGCGTCGCCAGAATGGCTTCGTAGAAATGAATGGAGGTGGCCACATCGAGCCACCAGCGCGGGAAGTGGTCGCCGACGATTACTTTCGCCCAGAGCGCGATGCCGGTCGCGGCCATCACAAACACTCCCCAGACCAGCGCCCAGTACTCGGCTTTTTCCGCATAATTGAAACGTTTGAACTCGGGCTTGGAACCGCCCAGTCCCAGATAGAAGCGCATAACGCCGATGACATCGCGCGCGTCTTTCGGTTCGGGCAAGAGGTCGAGAACCAGCTTGCGTCCACCGCGCGTGAACATGGCGTAGACGATGTGGTAGACGCCCGCTCCGATCATGACTACGCCGGCGATGCGATGAACAGTGCCGCGCACGCGTTCGCCCATGCCCGGGATGAGCGAGAGGAACGAGTCGGGATACTTGAGCGCGAATCCGGTGATGACCAGCGTGAAGAACGACAAAAGCAGCGTCAGGTGCTGCCAGCGCTGGTTCGGGGTCATGCGCGTGATGGTGCGAGCCTCGGAGTCGCGATAAATGATTGCTTTGCGCCGCCAGATGATCAGGTTATGCAGAACCATACCGCCGATGACGCCAAAGATCATCAGCAGATAAAAGCCGCGGATGAAGCGCACCGCTTTGCTGCCGATGTCGGCGGAGAGGGGCGAGTCTACGTGTACTTTGCCGAGGGTAAATTTTTCGGAAACACCCGGGTGGCATTGACCGCAGGTTTTGATCAGGTTGGCGCGGTTGATGGTGGAGCGCGGATCGCTCGACGGCAGAATGTTGTGGACGCCGTGACAGCTGGCGCAGTTGGCGACGATCGTCGAACCACGCTTGGAGGCGAGCCCGTGATAGCTGGCAAGATACGTGGAGGCGCGGGAGCCCTGGATGCCAAGCTCCTGCGAGAGGCGCACGCCTTCGTGGCAACGCGCACAGGTGACCTGCGCGAGGTTCGCCGCATTCACGGAAGAGTTCGGATCGAGGTGCGACTTGATGGAGTGGATGCCGTGACAGTCGGTGCAGACGGGCGCCAGCGAGTCGCCGTGCGCGATGGCCTGTCCATGAATGCTCTGCATGAACTCTTCTTTGATAGGTCCGTGGCACTTGGCGCAAGTGGCGGGAACGTTGAACTTGAAGATGGGAGACTTGGGATCGCTGGCGGCCAGAATCTCATGCGTGCCGTGACAGTCGGTACAGACGGCGGCCTTCTCGGAGCCGGAAGCGACGGCGCGTCCGTGAACGCTTTGCTCGTAGGAGAGGAACTGGGCGTTGCTGTGGCCGCTTGGCTCCATGACGAATTTCTGTCCGTGGCAGGTACCGCAGGTCGCGGGAATGTTGAGGTGATTGACGCGCGATTTCGGATCGCTGGCCGGCAGCAGTTCGTGCGGGCTGCCGTGGCAATCGGTGCAGGTGGCGGCCTTGGAATCGCCGGCGGCGATGGCCTTGGCGTGGTAGCTCCGATCATATTGCGCCTGCTCATCAGCGTGGCAGGTGGCACAGTTGACCTTGGCAGGCGTCGTTTCGTGCGGCGAGGACTTCAGATCGGTGTGGCAGTCGACGCACGTGAACATGCTGCCGTGAATCGAGGCTTTGAATTTATCGGCGTCTACGTGCAGGCTGACGGTCTTGCCGTTACGCTCCGTCGTCAGGCCGCCGTCGCCGTGGCAGACAAGACAATCTTCATTGGTCGGCTTGGGGGATTTGGGCGCGGGCTTTGCTCCGGCCATCGCGACCCCGGGCAGCGCGAAAATAAGAATAATGACTAGGAAAAAGGATGCGTACGAGCCGATCTTCACCTTGAGCCAGCGCTGAAGGACCGGGATGGATGGGCTTGCCTGCATTAACACGCCGCCTCCTGGCGGCTTGAGACTGCGACTTCCAGTTTCATTTTGGAGGGGGATGTACATGAAGGCAGTGAGGCGGCACACTCCCGGCTGTGACCGATGTCACGCATGCATCAGGCACTATGGCTATGGCGCATACGGCTGAGTCCGACCGTGCGAACTCGGCCGTAGGCCTCGTGCAGATCCTCGCTGAGGAGATTGACAAGCTGCATGCAGACGTCGGTGTGCTCGCGAAGGAAGCCCAGCAGATCGCAACGGCGGACCTGGGCGACCTGCGCCGGCTCCGTGACCTCGGCGGTCACCTGGTAAGGCTCATCGGCGAGCACGGAGCTCAGGCCCAGCACCTCGCCCGGGGAAGCAACGCGCACGGTCATGCGGCTTCCGCTCTCGGAGCAGACGGTGAGACGCACGCGGCCCTCGCAGAGCACGAAGACGCTGCGGGGTGCCTGACCCTCACGAAAAAGGACGGTACCGTGGGGCAACGATTCGAGCGACTTCATCTCCTCGAATTCCTGGAGCGCATCCGGGTCCAAATCGCAAAAGGCCCGATTGGCTCGCTGCGGGCAGTCAAGGCAGCTCTGCGACATATAATTCGTCTCCTTCGCTGTTAATACGCGATTGAGGGTAAAGAAACAGTGACTCGAATCACTCGAAATAGTGATGATTGACAAAGGCACGGCCGCAGGCATGGCCATTGAATTAGGTGATTCGAACCTGGCCCGTTTTATCCGGTGGCCGCTAAGGTGCGCAGCGCCGCTTTGTTTCGGATGACCAGGGTCGAGCCCTTGCTCTGAACAATCTGCCGTTTCTTCAGATCGGCGAACAGGCGGGTCACCGTCTCGCGCGAGGTCCCGATCATTTGCGCGATTTCTTCGTGAGTCAGGGAGAGTTTGAGGCGTGGCTCCTGCTTCAGAGCTTCGCCGTTTTTCGAGCTCCACTCCATGAGAAGCTTGGCGAGTTTTTCCGCGGCGGAATGCGACAGGCCAAGGGAGCGGACTTCATGGCAGGCGACGTTGTATTTCTCGCTGAGTTGCTCGGCCACCTTGAAGCAGGCCTCGCTGTGCTCCTTGAGGAAGCGCAGAAAGTCTTCGCGCTTGACGAAATTCACCTGGCATGGATCGAGCGTCTCAGCGGTGAGTTCGTAGGCTTTGCCGGAGACGGAAGCGCTCAGGCCCAGAACTTCGCCCACCTCGGCGATCTTGAGGATGAGGGTTTTGCCGTCGCTCGCACAGATGGAAAGCTTGACCCGGCCTTTGCAAAGGACGAAGATGCCGCGCGGGGCCTGGCCTTCGACGAACAAGACGGCGCCCTTGGGGTAGGCGGTGGCGTACTTGATGTTTTCAAAGGATTGCAGAGCAGCGGTCGGCAGATCGCAAAACAGCCGCTCGGCGCGCATCTTGCACGTCAGACAGCTTTCGATAATGTCCATTCCGTACGGTGAGAGCATCGCACACCCCTTTGTGATATCGGCCGGACAGCGGACCCGCTTGAGGCTTAGTCTCGCTTGTGACGGATATCACGTATTCAGTGTGCGTCCCGGGAGAACCTGCGGCGGTGATAGCTGGCACAAGTGGTTGTGATGTCGATCACACGGCGGTAACTACTTGAAGAAGTAACGCAGGAGCCTGTATTTGCTGGAATTGACGGGGCTTTCAGGGCATACTAGCTAGCAGGAAGTCCCCTGAAATTCGATCGATCCCCCGAGGATGGTTTTGTGCCCAGGCTGCACGACGAAAAGCTTCACGGCGAAGAGCTTCACCCCGAAGATCAGTCCGAAATCCACTTGCAGCGGTCGAATCTGGAGCCCGGAAATTTAGGGCGAGCCCAGTCGGGCGGCTTGCTTTCTGCTGCGTCGGACCTCGAAGCGCAGCGCAAGCGGATGCTGATTGCGCTTGCCATTCTGCTGCTGGCGCTTGGGGCCGTGATCGCGAAGGACTGGGATTTCTGGTTTCCTCCCAAAGTGGAATCGGCCGAGGCGATCGCGCTGCGGAAAGCCAAGGCGATAGCGGAAGCCGCGAACGCGCCTGCCCCTGTTACCCGCGAGAAGAAGCCCGCCAAAACCGAAGAGACACCCGCAGCTCCCCTCACCGCCAGGACCGAACGCACAGTATTGCCGCCTTTGGAGGTGGAAGTCGTAGCTGGGAACCGGAGCGTGAACGTTGCCGGCAAGAACCCCGCGATTCATGTGGATGTCGGGTCGGGGGCTACTTCGGGCGTGACCGCTCCTCCCGGGGTTGGGTCTTCCGCGGCGGGCGGCGGCGTGCAGATCTCCCGGCAGGCGGCACAGAGTGTGACGGTGAGCGTGCCACCGGACTATCCGCTGCTGGCGCGGCAGATGAAAGTGCAGGGCGTGGTGAGCCTGCAGGCCCTGATCGCGCGCGATGGAACGATTCAGGAACTGCAGATTCTGAGCGGGCCGGAGATTCTGGCGACGGCGGCGCGCGAGGCCGTGAAGCAGTGGCACTTCAAACCCTATCTACAGAATGGGCAACCCGTCGAAACGCAGGCGCGGATCACCGTGAATTTCACGATCTCAACGAATTAGCTCTTAGCTATTGACTCTTAGCAAACAAACGAGCTTGCGGAATTCGTTATCCGACTTTGGCGGCTCCTTGCAGGTCGCTAAGAGCTAAAGGCTAAAGGCTAAAGGCTAAAAGCCACAGCTCAAAATTAAACGGGCGTCCGGATTCTTTCGAATCCAGGACGCCCGGGCAGCCCTCCCCCAGAACTGCTCAATGCGAATGTAAGACAGTGCGGAATTTCTGCAAATAGCCCGCGCGTGCCAGCGAATTCCACGAAAGTGCCAAGGGCTTCGGGTTGATTGCATTACGTGCGCGAATCCTTTCCGCGGATTTGCACGGATTAGCACGGATTTTTATGGACAGGGATTGTTACGGAAAAGTTCCGGCGAAAGTCTCGGCGCCGCGATCGACGGCGGGAAGTTGCAAGCCGGGACGCGCTACAACTTCAAATTGCTGGTCTTCATAGACGGGCTTCCATGAGAGGTTGTGAAGGAGCGGAAGCACGGGCGCGCTCTTGGGCGTTAGCACCAGGTCGGTAGGGTAGGCGTTCAGCGTTCCTGGCCAGCCTTCCTGCGCTTCATAAAAGCGGAAGACGCGCTCGACCCACACATTCGGATAGGCTACTTCATAGCGACTGTCGATCGATACTTTTACGTTGGGATAGAGCTTCCACGACACGTAGGCTCCAGCGCGAAACGGGACCATCACGTTACCGTGAAACCGTTGCGTAGCCAGATAGTCGACGGCACCCACGGGATAGGAAAGGTCTCCGGCGACCTGCGGAACCCCGGCCTGTGGAACCTCAACCTGCCAGAACTTCAGGCGAATCGCCGAGACTAGACAGACCGCGATCAATGCCGTCCAGGCGAGGACTACAAAGCGGCTGCGCTTTTGCGCGAATTGCAGGAGCCATTGCGCGGCGGCTGTTTCTTGAAAATACGCTGGCACGAAACAGAGCCACGTGATCGCGAAAAAGGGCAGCATCTTTCGGTGCAGGAGCGCTTCCATCGCGGTGGCGGCAAGCAGCAGCACTCCGGGAGTTCGCCAGGTCTTTAATTTTGCGAACGCATACAGAAGCACGCCGAGCGCGGCAACAGAAAGAAGTGTGGGGATCCATCCGAGCGTCCAGAGCGGCGACCATTCCGGAATACGCGGACGCGCCATGACCAGCGCGCGTGAGAGATAGGAGATGTAACGGACTCCATAAGGGTTGAGAAATACCTCCAGCGCCATAGCGCACAGCACGATGATGGCTGGCCGCGACGGCTTTCGCAGCATGGCTTGCTCAAGGCAGTAGAGAAAAACAAATCCCAGGCCAGCAACGAATCCGGCGTGCAGATTCACCCAAATCGGAAAGACGGCCAGAAAAGCCCACAGCCAGCGCTGGTCCTGCGGTGAACGATCTTGTCGGCGGGCATCTTCGAGCGCCCACAATAACGCCGCGGTAAAGAAGAATGAATAGGCCTGTGCTCTCACCGCGGACAGGAAGCCAAAATAGAGAAGGCCGATGCTGAGCGGGGCCGCGAATGTGAGGACGGCAGCCGAAGCGCCGCGCCGTTCGGCTAGGCGCATCGTCAAGAATAGTGTGCCAAATGCGGAGCCAAACTTTAACAACAGGATGCCCGCGCCGCCCACCCATTGGCCGAGAAAAAAGGCGAGCACACCCGCACCCCATTCGTGGTCGATCATGGGATGCACGGTCGGCGTGTAGGCAAACAGATCCTCGGTGAGAAGATGGCCGGCAGCCAGGCTGGCGCGGATCAGATTCATCTGGTGCCAGATGTCGATGTCGACGAAGTTGAATGCGATGAGGGCGAGCAGCAGGGAGGCGCAGCCGAGATAGACGGCGATGCGGAGCGAAGTGGTCTCGGTCAGCTTCATGGTCTCGATCGGCTTCATGACAGAGCGGGGTGTAGGATATTTTGTTTCCAGGAAGAATGCCATGACCATCGACGACTTTCGCCGCATTGCTCTCAGCATGGAGGGCGCTGAAGAAAGCTCACATATGGGCGCAGCCGACTTCCGCGTAGGCGGCCGCATCTTCGCCACGCTCGCCTCGGCCAAGCAGGGATACGGCAACCTGATGCTCAACGCGGAGCAACAAGCCGCCTTCGTCGAGGAGATGCCGGAGATTTTTCTTCCCGTTCATGGCGGATGGGGGCGCATGGGAGCGACTCATATTCGTCTGGCGAAGGCGAGCGAAGATGTTTTGACTGGCGCGCTGCGCACGGCTTGGAAGTTGCGGGTGGAGAAGAACGCGAAGACGGGACGGGCGGGAGTGAAGGCGAAGCGACGTTCTTCGGCTCTCAGTGCTAAGACTCGGCGAAAGTGATCGCCGGCGAAACCTCAGCCTTCCGCGCAACCGTGTCAATGAGCGCTATCGAGATTTTGCAACAGTCATGCGGGGACTTTCGAAACTAGTGGTGTTTTGGAGTCGTGTCGAACGCCTTCTCGGGGTCCATCACAAGAATACCATTTAGTTCACATAGATAGGCAACATGCACTTTGTCTGGCGATAGCGTTAATCCGTAGCAGTTCTCTAAACCTGATTCCCAAATGACGGATTGCTGCTTGCCTTTAGAAACGACAAGAGTAGAGGACATTTCGTTGTGGCGCATCTCGACTTTCAGGCCAGACGCGGTTGTTACGATGTCATGGTCCGGGTTAAGTGAGTCGTCTGGTTTCGCCCAAGCATGAACCTCCTCGCTTGTCATGGGCTGTAGCGCTGGCTTGCTTTGGACCCCAATGCGTTGCTCATGCCATTTTGCTTCCTGCAACTGCACTGCGGAAACATCCACCTTTACCCATTTGCCAGCCAAATCAGCCGCTAGGAATCGGCCATCGGGAGACCATGCAGGGAGGGCGTCCATTTCCTGCGAGCGGATTGCGAGAGCCGTGTGAACGTGTAGTGCTTCCATTTGCTTAGTCAGGTCGTTGCCTGCTTGCGCCTGCGACATGGTCAGCAACGATAATGCGATCAACGTAGTTGTAACGAAGGGTCTGGCGTTCATCGGATTTACCTCGCGGGTCTCCGAGATATAGGAAGAGCAGCACGCAAGTATAGATGACGCTATCAGCGTTTGCACTCATTTACACTTTCATCGTTCTGCGCATTCTCTCCTACTCCTAGCCTCGGGCGCAGCTCTGGCCCCGAAGAACATTTAAGGAGCCAATAGCGATCCCCCGTTCCTGGTTGACCCTGCCTCCGCGACACTCTAACATTCTCACGTTCGCGCATGAGGGCGCGGAGACGACGCTGCAAAACTCTATGGACATGGTCGGCCAAACCGTTTCTCACTACCGCGTGCTCGGCAAGCTCGGCGGCGGCGGAATGGGGGTCGTCTACGAGGCAGAAGATACGCGCCTCGGACGGCGGGTTGCGCTTAAGTTTATTCCCGATCATCTCGTCAAGGACAAGCGCTCCCTGGAGCGCTTTACGCGCGAAGCCCGGGCCGCTTCGCAGCTCAATCATATAAATATCTGCACGATCCACGACATCGACGATAACGAAGGCCATCCCTTCATCGTGATGGAGAAGCTGGAGGGCGAGAGTCTGAAGCAGCGCATCCGCGAGCAGACTGGCCCAAGCCACGCTATGCCGGCCGACGAGGTGATCGAAATCGCGATGCAGGTAGCCGATGCGCTGGCAGCCTCCCACGCCAAGGGGATCGTGCATCGCGACATCAAGCCCGCCAACATTTTTCTGACTCCGGGCGGCCAGGTGAAGATTCTGGATTTCGGGCTCGCCAAGTTAACCAAAGATGGAAAGGTGGGCACTTCAACCGATACCTCGCTCGAAGAGTCGCTCACGCAGGTGGGCGTAATTCCGGGGACGGCGGTGTATATGTCGCCGGAGCAGGCGCGCTCCGAGGACTTGGATGTCCGCACCGACATTTTTTCCTTCGGCGTGGTGCTCTATGAGATGGCAACCGGCAAGAAGCCGTTCACCGGGACGAATGTCGTTACCACACTGCACGCGGTGATCAATTCGAAGCCCGCGCCGCCGCGGTCGGTCAATCCGGCGGTGCCGAAGGAACTGGAAGACATCATCGGCAAGGCGATGGAGAAAGACCGCGAAAAACGTTACAAGAATGCGTCCGAAATGAAGGCGGATCTGGCGCGGCTGAGCGCGGTTCGGCTGAAGGAGGCGCGGGCGGAGAGCGATTCGTCAATGCGCAGCGGGCTGCGGGACGGAATGCGCAAGATGGGGCGCGCGGCCGTTCCCCGGATTTCGACCAGGGCGTTTGAGAACTCGCGCGGGAAAAGAACGTGGCTGGTTGCTGGAATGGTCGCGCTCGCGGTGCTGGTGGTCGTGATGGGCGCTGTGATGTGGTGGATGCGGCGCCGGCAGACGGCATCGACCCCGGCCAGCCGGCGGACGATCGCGGTGCTGCCGCTCCAGAATCTCGATAACAGTCCGGAGAACGATTTTTTGCGGGTTGCTTTGGCGGATGAGATTGCCAACGCGCTGATGCATTCCCATGCCCTCGAGATCCGGCCGACGCCCATGGTTCAGAAGACCGACAATGCCGAAGACTCCGCGAAAATTGGACGCGATCTGGGCGTGGCCACGGTGGTGGCGGGACGTTTTCTGCGTCAGAAAAAGATGATCATGGTGACCCTGGAAGCGGTCGACGTCAAAGATAACAAACTGGTGTGGACGGGGACGTTGCAGACTCCAGCGGACGATTTGCTCGCGCTGCGGAACCAGATGGCGAAGAAGGTGAAGCAGGAACTCTTGCCGGCTCTGGGCGTGGCCAACGGAGCGATGGACGCGGGCAGCGTGCCCGCCAATCCCGAAGCCTATGGGCTGTATATGCGGAGTTCGCAGATTCCGCATGACGTCGGGCCGAATAAAGATGCGATCGCGATGCTGGAGAAGGCGGTACAGCTCGATCCCAACTACGCGCCGGCCTGGGAGGCGCTCGGGCATCGTTATTATTACGACGCGGTTTATTCGGGAGGCGGAGCCGACGGATATCAACGCTCGAGTGGCGCCTATCGGAAGGCGCTCGCGCTTGAGCCGGGGCGAACCGATGCCGCTGGATCTCTGGCGATCAATCAGGCCGATACCGGGAATCTCGAGAAGGGGTTGGAGGATGCGCGAGCTCTGGTAAAGCGGCGTCCGGATAATGCGTTCGCCCATTTTTCGCTGGCCTATGTGCTGCGCTATGCCGGGCTGCTCGACGATGCGCAAGCGGAGTGCGACAAGGCGCTGGCGATCGATCCCAAGGATTACAACTGGCGCTCCTGCGCGTTTGCCTTTTTTGAGGCGGGGAAAGAGGCGCGGGCCATGCAGTATCTGAAGCTCGACGACGGATCGGAGTATGCGAACGCCGTGAAAGTCACCGTGCTGATGCGCGAGGGTAAGATGACGGAGGCGCAACGGGCAGTGCAGCCCATGACGGAGAATCCGCTGTGGATGCGTGGAGTGCTCCAGGCGTGCCTGAACAAAGAGCCGGCGGCGGACGTGCATCGCGCGGCCGAAGCGGCGGAGAAAGCGCTGACCACCGTGCACAATTCCGCCTTGAAATATTATGAGGGCGCGGTGCTGGCGGCCTGCGGCGAAAAGAAGATGGCCTTTGACTTTCTGCGGACGGCGGTTGGACAGAGATACTGCGCGCATGAGGCGTTGCTGGAGGATCCGCTGCTGGCAGGAGTGCGCGGGGATCCGGAGTTTCAGGAGATTGTGCAGGCCGCGGCGGAGTGCCAGGGGAAGGTCGCTGCTACGGCGAAGTGGGCAGCTTTCGGCCATCCGCTGTCAGCCATCAGACGCCAGTTCCAGGAGAATCTTTGGGCGGCGCGTTAGACTACAAATTGTCATCCTGAGCGAAGCGAAGGACCTGCTTTCACGTGCGCCAATCAAATTCGGGTCCGGAGACGTGAGCCCTGGTGATCCAGCCGCTATCCACATTTGCTTCCTTCTTCGTGTAAATTCCATCTTATGGGGATGTTCTCAACTTTGAATTCTTCCATGGGGTTGGTGCGCGATCGGCATCGCTGGCTTGGGTCGGCTGCGGCCGAATTCTGTTGGCGATTGTAATGTCGGCGACTGGCCATGCCTGTGCTCGCGCAGCATTCCGCCGACTGCTCCGAGTGACGATAAGCCCTCCATCGATCATGGCGCGGGGAGCATGGGCAATCACTCCGCGGATCAGAGCGAGGATCGGAGCGCAGTGGAGTCGGCCGCCGATCGCTATGCCGACGATCATTATTATGAGCCGCTGCCGCAGGAGACAGGCGAGGCCGGGCTCAAGCTGGAGTTGCGCAAGCTGGCCACGACCGGGCGGTTGATGCAGGTGGTGGCGCATCCCGACGATGAGGATGGCGGGATGCTGACGCTGGAGGCGCGCGGCAAGGGAGTGGACGCTCTGCTGATGACGCTGACGCGCGGCGAAGGCGGGCAGAATAAGCTGGGCAGCAATTTGTTCGATGTGCTGGGCGTGCTGCGGACTTTGGAACTTCTGGCGGCGGACCGGTATTACGGCGTGGAACAGCGCTTCTCGCGCGTCGCGGATTTTGGGTATTCGAAGACTCCGGAAGAGACGTTTCAAAAATGGGGCGGCCACGAGGTTGCGCTCGGCGATATTGTGCGCGTGATTCGCGAGTTTCGTCCGGACGTGCTGGTGGCGCGCTTTTCGGGAACCGCGCGGGATGGACATGGACATCATCAGGCGTCGGCGATTTTGACGCGCGAGGCGTTCCGGGCGGCCGCTGATCCGACCAAATTTCCCGAGCAGATCGCCGCGGGATTGCAGCCCTGGCAGGCGAAGAAGTTATACATCGGAAATGTTTGCAGCTTTGGCGCGCAGACCTGCGACGCCGATAAATACACGCTCAAATTGAACACTGGAAAATTTGATCCGGTGCTCGGGATGTCGTACGTGCAGTTTGCGCTGAAGGGGCTGCGGCATCAGCAGTCGCAGGGCCTGGGAGCGATCTCGGTTCCGGATGGCGACCGGTTTACGTTTTATAAACTGGTCGATGCTGTGCCGGAATCGTTGATGTCATCGGCGAAGGATAAGGATAAAGAAAAAGACGGGCACGAGACAGATTTTTTTGACGGGATCGATACAACGTTACCTGGACTCGCGGCGCGCTTGGGAGATGAAGAGAAAAAGATTCCATGGCTGCGCGGGAAGCTGGAGGAGATTCAGGGGAAGATCGAGGCGGCGCAGAAGGCTAGTGATGCGACGGCAACAGGCGCAGCTCTCGCTCAAGCGGGCGCGCTCACGGTTCCTCTTTTCCACGAAGTAAACTTCGACCTTTCGGAGCGGGAAAGAAAAGCCTTTCCGTGGCACGTATTGCAGCAGACCTTGTCTGAAATCTCGGAAGCTCGCGTGTTGGCGTCGGGCGTAAAAGTCACCGCCGAGGTTGACGCGCCGGCGGGCGCGACTCCTGACGATGCGTTTATGGCGGTGCCCGGCGAGCCCTTCGACGTGACCGTGAAACTTGCGGTTCCCGGAGGAATCGACAAAAAGTCGGATGTCGGTCTTAGTCTGCTGGCGGGATGGAAGTCCGAGGAATTGAAGCGAGAACAATCAGACAAGGAGTTAACGGTACGGTTTCGCGTTCATGTCCCGGCGAATGCGCGCATCACGCGCCCCTACTGGCATCGGAACGATCCGGAGCGGGATTCTCTCAACATCATTGACGAGCCGGAATTTCAGGGCCTGCCTTTTCCTCCGCCTCCTGTAAAGGCTTATGGCACCTTCGCGAAAATGCAGATCCCGAACATTGTGTGCATGGTGCGTTACAAGGATTCGGCAGGCGCGGTTTCAGAGCGGTCGCTGGCCGTGGCGCCGGCATTTTCGGTGCTGCTTGATCCTAGCGAACAGGTGATTGCTACGGAAGATGGGCCGCCGCTGGCGGTGCGGGCGGATGTTGATAGTAATGTGAGGTCGAAAGATCAGAATCGCGCGCCAGGGACTTTGCTGCTCGAAGCTCCTGCGGGCTGGAAGCGAGAGCCTGCGCAGCGATCGCTCGAATTTGACACAGGGCACGAGAAGCAGCAGTTTGATTTCAAGGTGATTCCGGGCACGCGCAGCGAAGGGCACGCCGAGATACAAAGCACGTTCAATGACGAGCGCGCGACTTACAAAGAAGGATACTCGGTGGTCACCCGCGACGATCTCGGAACCTTCTATTACTACCAGCCCGCGGTGCAGCGGGTTTCGATTGTCGATGTGAAGGTGCCTCGCGACTTGAAAGTTGGCTACGTGATGGGCGCGGGCGACGAGATTCCGGGGGTATTGAAGCAAATCGGGATGAACATCGAGGTGATTCCGGCCGAGAAGCTGGCGACCGAAGACCTAAGCAAGTACCAGACGATCGTCCTTGGCATTCGCGCCTACGACACGCAGAAGGATGTGATCGCCAATAACAAGCGCCTGCTCGACTACGTGCAGTCCGGCGGACGGCTGCTGGTGCAGTACAACACGCTCGGATTCGGGCCTAGCGCAGGAGACTTCAATTCCGGCAAGTACACGCCCTATCCGGCGACGCTCAGCCGGGCTCGCGTGTCGGTAGAGGAAGCGCCGGTTAAAATCCTCGAACCCGCCAACGACATTTTTCATTATCCGAATGAGATTACCCAAAAAGATTTTGACGGCTGGGTGCAGGAGCGCGGCCTATATTTCATGTCGTCGTGGGCGCCGGAGTTTACGCCGCTGCTCGAGTCGCATGACCCGGGTGAGCCTGAACAGAAAGGCGGGCTGCTCGTCGCAAAGTACGGCAAGGGGACTTATATCTATTGCGCTTATGATTTCTTTCGGCAGTTGCCGGCCGGCGTTCCAGGGGCGGTGCGGTTGTTTGTGAATTTGGTGAGTGGACGCTAGCCGAGTCGTCGTCTGTCGGCGGTCGTCTGTCGTTAGGCATTGGGCGCTCGGCGTGTTTAGTGCACCTGACCCGCAATTACAACCAGCGACACCTCCATACGCTTTCCGGACGACCAACGACTAACGACCGACGACGTCCTTAAAATTCGTGACCACTTCCCCCACCCTCGACCCCGATAACAACCCGCAGTTAGTACGCGGCATCAGCCTCTCCTCCGCCACCGCGCTCAACATGATCGACATGATCGGCGTGGGACCGTTTATTACGATCCCGCTGATCGTGTCGGCGATGGGCGGGCCGCAGGCCATGCTGGGGTGGGTGCTGGGTGCGTTCCTGGCCATTTGCGATGGGCTGGTCTGGGCCGAACTCGGCGCCGCTATGCCCGGATCGGGCGGGTCGTATCGCTACTTGAAAGAAATCTATGGGCCGCGCAAACTCGGGCGGCTCATCTCTTTTTTGTTCATCTGGCAACTCTCGTTCAGCGCCCCCCTCTCAATCGCTTCGGGAGCCATCGGCCTTTCCCAGTATGCGGCTTTCTTCTTCCCGCGACTCGAGCATATATGGTCGACGCGCACCGGCAATCTGAATCTGCCGCTGGTCGGAACCCTGCAACTGACCTGGGTTCTAATGCCGGCAACCTTGCTCGCCATTGGAGTTTGCGCGCTGACTGCGTTCTTGCTTTACCGCCGGATCACCGCCATCTCGCGCCTGACCAAGGTGCTCTGGGTCGGCGTGATGGGAACGATTGGATGGATTATTTTCACCGGTCTCACGCACTTCAATGCGCATCAAGCGTTTGATTTGCCGCCACATGCGTTCTCTTTTTCCGTCGATTTCTTTCATGGGCTTGGCGGGGCGATGCTGATTGCCGCTTATGACATCGGCGGGTATTACAACGTCTGCTTTCTGGGCGACGAGGTAAAAGAACCGGAGAAAAATATTCCGCGAGCGCTCTTTCTGTCGATTCTGGCGGTGGCAGGACTCTATATTGTGATGAACATCAGCATTTTGGGAGTCATTCCCTGGCGCGAACTGGCCCAGGCGGGTGCGTCGAACAGCAAGCTGTATGTGGTCTCGACTATGATGCAGCGCATCTATGGGCAAGGCGCGGCCTCGGTGATTTCGGTGCTGGTGATGTGGACGGCGTTTGCCTCAGTGTTTTCCCTGACCCTCGGATATTCGCGCGTGCCCTACGCGGCCGCGCTCGATGGAAATTATTTTCGGGCCTTTGCCAAGGTACATCCTGTGGGTCGCTTTCCTTATGTATCGGTGCTTGCCCTGGCGGGAGTGGCGGCGCTGTTTTGTTTTTTGCGCCTCGCGGATTTAATTGCATCGCTGATTGTGATTCGCATTGTGCTCCAGTTTCTGGTGCAGAGCATTGGCGTGATCGTGCTGCGCATTCGGCGTCCGGACATGCCGCGGCCGTTTCGGATGTGGCTCTACCCGCTCCCCGCGCTGATTGCGGCGGCCAGCTTCATTTTTATTCTGGTGTCGCGCCGGAATTTCTTGCGCGAGGTGCGCTATGCGGGAGTGATTCTTGTGGTGGGGCTCGGGATTTATCTCGTTCGGGCCTGGCGGCATGGGGAGTGGCCGTGGGAGGCGTCGTCGGTCGTTAGTCGTTAGCCGTCTGCGCGTTCGATTCCTCTGTGTACTCTGTGCCCCCTGTGGTTTGAGTGTTTTTGATATACGCGGAGACTCGCGTATGGTGTTCGATCGGATTTTCTATTACCATCGGAGCGTTTGGCTGACAGGAACGACGACATGAAAAAATATTCTCGAATTCTTCAGTTGGTTTGTTTTGCGACCGCATTGGCCGGATGCATGGCGGGGATGGGCTGTGTCCATCGGGCCCCGCGCTACCACGATACGTATTACAACGACTACCACAAGTGGAACGATCGCGAAGCCGAGTATTATGGGCGCTGGTGCGGCGAGACGCATCGCGATCCGAACGTCGATTTCGCCAGGCTTCCTCCGGATGTGCAGGAGCAGTACTGGAAGTGGCGGCACGATCAGGACAAGGCGCATTACAAAACGCCGCACTGACAGTGGCGTGCGTCCCAATCAGATTTTCAAAGTTTTTCCAAGGAGACTACATGAACATAAAGAAGACGTGTGCCGTAGCAGGCTTGGCGGCGATGATGTTGGCACTTTGCGGATTGTGCTCGGCGCAGGCCAAGGATGCGCCTAAAACAATCACTTCGATTCTGGATGGCGGAATCAAGAGCGTTGAAAGCGAATTTGTTCCGGCGGCCGAGGCGATGCCGGAGGACAAGTACGGCTTCGCTCCTACGAGTGGCGAGTTTAAGGGCGTGCGGACCTTCGGTCAGCAGGTGAAGCACGTCGCGGCCGTGAACTATATGGTGGCAGCGGCGATTTTGGGCGAAAAATCTCCGGTGGACTTGGGCGGGGAGAACGGACCCGACAGCATTAAAACTAAAGCTGAGATCGTAAAGTTCATCAAGGACTCGTACGCATACGCACACAAAGCGGTGGCTACGGTCAACGCCGAGAACGCTACGGGCGAGGTGCAGCTGCCGTTTGGAAAGTTTACGCGCATGGGGCTATCTATGCTGGTTGTGGGGCATTCGTTCGATCACTATGGGCAGATGGTGGAGTATCTGCGGATGAATGGGATTGTGCCGCCGGCTAGTCGGGGTCAGTAGGCCATCGCCGCGTTTGTGAAGGCACGGGCGGAGCGCCTGTGCCTTCATTATTTCTTGCCGTGGTGCTTGCGCCAGTCCGCGCTATCGCGCCCGCCGTGCATGGCGATTTCCGTCAGGATCAGTTCCGCTTGCAGCCTGCGCTTCGCCAGGTGCGCCGCGATTCTTTGCTTTGCTCTTTTTGCCGGGACCTTCGGATCCAGAAACACCAGCACCGACGGCCCACCTCCGCTCAGGGCTGCGCCGTAGATGCCCGTCTCGCCCGTTAATTCTTTCAGCGCCGGCAGAAGCGGCGCAAAGGGCGCGCGATAGGGCTGATGAATGCGATCTTCCAGCGCAGACGGCAGCAGATCCGCGCGGCCGTTGGCGAAGGCGGACAGCAGCAGCATGGAATTTTGAATGTTGGTGACAGCGTCGGCGCGCGAATATTGGAATGGCAGCGCGCGCCGGGCCTGCTCGGTGGAGAACGGATTTTCAGGGACGGCCAGCAGCAGCGGCCACTTCCCTTTCGGCTTGACCTCAACTACCTGCGCTTGCACCTGATTGGCCATGCGGGCCACGGTGAGCGCGCCCATCCAGCACGCCGAGGCGTTGTCAGGATGGTGCTCGCGCATCGAGGCTTCGCCAACGATGCGATCGTCCTTCCACCGCAGATGCCCGAAGTGGACCGCCAGCGCGATGCCAGCGAGGCGCGCCGCGGCAGACGATCCGCACCCTTTGCCGATAGGAATTTCGTTTTCGATATGAATGCGCAGCGGCGCGATCTTGCGGTTCTCGGACTCGAGGACTTCGCAGTAGGTGGTGACGATGAGGTGATTCTCCATACGCCCGCAGATCTGGGCGTCGCGGCCTTCAGCAGTGACGAAGAAGTCGGGCGCTCGCTCGGCCCGCAGGCGCAGATGGAAGTCGAGGGCAAGGGCAGCGGCGTCAAATGCGGGGCCAAGATTGGCGGAGGTCGCCGGCAGCGCCAGGCGCAATGATCGGTCCGCGGAAATGGGGCGAGAGGGCATAGTTTGCCGCTGGGGCTAGCTGATTCCCATATTTACTGCCGAAATTGTGTCTTATACACGAATGTGGGGCAGAGTGCTACGAATTTCTGCGGAACGGTCTCGCCTAGCGGAATTTAAAAGTGGGCTGGGTCAAGCAGCCCGGGCGCCTCTGGCGGATTGACGATCCGTTGCTTGAAGCAGTTCGCGTGGCAAACCCACGTCTGCCACTTCTCCGTCGCCGTTGTTACCACGATTCGGCATGGATCAACGATCGTGGGCTGGATATCAAAACCGCAGAAACAGCAAGGGCCCCACTCAACTTTTGCCATTTTGATTTCTTTCTTCCGCATCTAGAGCGGCAATTACGGCGCGCAGGTCGGCATCAAGGACGACCGGCGCCCGCTGCAACGACTTGCTGCGAATCGCGTGCCGCTCGTCGGGCGTTCCTTCGAATAACTCGCCGCGATGGAACTTGATGGTGAAGTCAGGATCTTTCAGCAGATGCCCGGTCAGGATCAGAACCACGAATTCGCCCGGCTTGACGAAGCCGCTGGCGCGCAGCTTTTTCAGTCCCGCCAGCGTCACGGCAGACGCGGGCTCGCAGCCAATGCCGTCCGCTCCAATCTCGGCTTTGGCTTCGGCGATCTCCACTTCGCTCACCTGCTCGACCTGGCCTCCGGTGGCGCGCAGAACCTTCAGCGCCTTTTTCCACGACGCAGGATTGCCGATCCGAATGGCGGTCGCCAAAGTGTCGGCAGTCATCGGCTCGAGCTTCGCGTCGTCGATGGGCTTATCCTCCATTTCCCGCACGCAGCGATAAAACGGATTCGCGCCCTCCGCTTGAATAATGGAAAGCTTGGGCAGCCGCGGGATCAATTTCAGTTCGTGCATCTCCAGCAGCGCCTTGCCGATAGCCGAGCTGTTTCCGAGATTTCCGCCGGGGACGATGATGTGGTCAGGCGGCTGCCAGGCCAGTTGTTCGAGCAGTTCTATGGCGGCGGTTTTTTGGCCCTCGATGCGATACGGATTAACCGAGTTGAGCAGGTAGACAGGCTTCTGGCGCACCAGCTCGGTAAGCAGCCGCAGGCAGCCGTCGAAGTCGGTGCGCAGCTGGCACGTCAGCGCTCCATAGTCGAGCGATTGCGAGAGCTTGCCCCAGGAAATTTGTCCGTCGGGAATCAGAACCAGGCTGCGCATGTTGGCGCGCGCGGCGTAGGCGGCCATCGAGGCCGACGTGTTTCCGGTGGACGCGCACGCCACCCAGCAGAATCCCGCAGCGTGCGCGGCCGAGGCAGCGACCGTCATGCCCGTGTCTTTGAACGAAGCGGTCGGGTTCATGCCTTGATGCTTGGCGAAGAGGTTTTCAATGCCAAGAGCGCGCGCCGAGCGCGGCAGATGGTAGAGCGGCGTGTTGCCTTCCGCCAGCGTGATGATGTGGGCATCGGCGATAGGCGGGAGCAGCTCGCGGAAACGCCACACTCCGCTTTGGTCCTGAACGTTAGGAGACAGTCGGCGATTGAGCCAGAGCGATTTCAGAGCCTTCGGATTGAAACGGGAATCGGGAAAGAAAAATTCAAGCAGATCGCCGCACGCGCCGCAGCGGAAATCCTGCGCGGCGGAAATGGGAGTCACGTTGCACGAGATGCAGCGCATTTGGGGAACGGTGGCTTGATCTGATTTCACTTTTGTTTGGCTCGACGCTCACATCATAAACTTAACCGCGGACGACGCAGAGTTCACGAAGATGTGTAGTCTGCACGCGATCGCGGCTTTTCGCGGGCGGGGGCGCCCGCGCCACATTCAAACCTCAGCGGAGATAGTTGTCGGTGCCGCCCATCCAGTCGGCTCTGGGCGGATAGAAAATGTCGATGTCTACCGTGTCTTCCACGGCCTCTGCTTTGTGCGGCATATTGGGCGGAATAGTCAGGACTTCTCCGGAGTGGACCACAATTTCTTTGCCGTCGATCCAGAATTTCAGCGCGCCTTCCAGGATGTACGTCAACTGCTCGTTCGGATGGCTGTGCTCGGGAACAACGCAACCTTTTTTCAGGAGCACGCGGGCCAGCATTAAATCCTGGCCGACGATGAGCTGGCGGCCGAGTTGCGCGTTCAGCGCTTCGATCGGAATCGAACTCCACGGGATATGGCGAACCTCGCCTTCGGCGCGGCGTTTCGCGATGGTGCCCTTCAGCGCGACAGCGGCCGCCGCGCGGGTGGACTTCTTTGCCGACTTGGATTTTGTTCGGGAGCGGGCAGATGTTTTTTTCATGGCACCAATTCAGACGTTGCACAATTTGATCGCTCCCAGTCTACACGCGGCGCTTTTGCCAGCACATCTTGCCGCGACATGGCCAGACAGGTAGTCTTGATGGTTGGGCCAGGAGTTCACGATATGAAGAAGCATCAATTTCGGCGCGAGACCGAGGCGGTACGGGCCGGTACCGACCTCCGCAAAAAGGCGGGGCCGCTCGCCACGCCTATTTATCAGACATCGACCTTTGAAGTTACCGACAACGCCGAGCAACTCAGCGCCACCCATACGGACCATTTTTATACGCGCTACGGGAACCCGACTCATACCGTCGTCGAGAAGGCGATTGCCGAACTCGAGGGAACAGATGCCGCGCTTTTATTTTCTTCCGGGATGGCGGCGATTACCACTTCGATATTGGCGCTCGTGAAGGCGGGCGACCACATTGTGGCGCAACGCGACATCTATGGCGGCGTGACGAAGTTTCTTTCTTCGTGGCTGCCGAAGATGGGCGTCGAGACCACGTTCGTCGACACCAATGACATTGAGCAACATGAGCGCGCGATTCGAGAGAATACGAAAATTTTGCACGTAGAGTCGCCGACGAATCCCATGGCGCGGGTCGTGGACCTCGAGACAATTGCGGCCCTCGCGCAGAAACACAAGCTCATCTCCACAATCGACGCTACCTTCGGCACGCCCATCAATTGTCGACCGGCAGAGTGGGGCATCGATCTCGTGCTGCACTCCGGGACGAAATATTTCGGAGGCCATGCCGACTTGATTTGCGGAATTGCCGCCGGACGGCGCGATCTGATCGATCAGGTTCACAATCTGCGGACAACGCTCGGTTGTTGCATGGATCCGCATGCGGCGTTTTTGCTTTTGCGCGGCATCAAGACTTTGGCGGTGCGCGTCGAGCGCCAGAACCAGAGCGCGCTCCGGATCGCCGAGTTTTTAAGCAAGCATCCCAAGGTGACGCGGGTGCATTATCCGATGCTCAAAGGGCACGTGGATTACGAGCTGACGAAAAATCAGATGGCCGGCGCCGGCGGCGTTTTGAGCTTTGAGGTCGACGGCAACGGCGCGGACGCCTGCCGCGTCACGGAGGCCATGAGTTTGTTCACGCTGGCTCCCAGCTTGGGCGGCGTAGACTCGCTGGTGTCGATTCCCGTGTTGACCTCCCACGCTATGATCGCTCCCGAGACGCGCCGGAAGATGGGCGTGACCGAGCAGATGATCCGGCTCTCCGTCGGCATTGAGAACGTCGAAGACCTGATCGCAGATCTGGAGAATGGACTGGCCGTCCTCGGGAGAAAGAATGTGGCCGGCGCGGCGGATTGAGAGTCAGCTCTCAGTTGCCAGTTCTCAGTAGAGTCTCCCAACCGCGTCCTCTGAGTTCAATGCCAACGTTCGATAACGGAAAACTCAACCTCTAGAACCCAGCCAACGCTGCGGCTATGGAGGGGTGTAGTCCAACGACTTTATCCACGTTGGTCATCTTCAGCACATCTTGAATATGCCCGTGGGCGCAGACGCGCAGCTCGCCTCCGGCTTGTTTAAGCTGTCCAGCGGACATGACGATAATTCCGACTCCAGTGCTGTCGATGTGAGTTACGCCCGTCAGGTCGAAAACAACCTTCTTCTTCTTCTCGCGGATCAGGTTGTCGGTGGACCATTCGAGTTGCTTGGAATCGCGGCCCATGGTGATTCGGCCGGTGATTTCCAGAACGACGATGTCGGGATCGATATTCTTGGTCTGAATCTCCAGCATGGTTGGGCTCCTGACAAAAGGCGGAAGCCAGAATACAGGATTATCAAGCCGATCCAAAATCCATCCTGCCGCCCCAGCGCGAATTCATTTCGCCACGCGTCGCAATTTGCCAGTCCGGAGTTGCAACAGAAAGGCGGGCGGCCGCCGTTTTGGAGCGTGCGCCCCCCACGTTGCCTGTGATGCCAAAGAAAAGCCGCCCAGACATCGGGCGGCTCGTGTCGTCCCGTCGAAGCCTATTGCACTATCTGATCCAGGACAGGGGATGCGCTCCCGTCGTCGTCAGAATCTCCAACATACTGAGCCGTGATCGGGTGCGTCCCCACGGCGAGGTTAGACTTGGTCAGCTGGGCGACACCCCCGCTCAGTGTGGCCTTTCCGATCGCTTTTGTTCCATCCAGGAACTTCACTTTGCCGGTCGGCACGTACGGCCCTGACGGAGTGACCGTCGCTCTGAGTGTGACGGCCTGGCCTTGGCCCGCCGGGTTGATGTCCGAACTGAGCGCTGTCGTGGTCGCAAAAGGAATGACATTCCTGAGCACGTTCACCTGGTCGTTAACTGCCTGGATGACATCCGGGCGGGTGTCTCCATCCACGTCTGCGACCGCAATTACGCCGCCCGGAAGGCGGGTGGGTGGGGCGTGATGGAAGATCCCATCCCCTTGGCCCCAGAAAATATTAAGTTGCTCATCGGTTACGAGAATGTCCGGCTTGTTGTCCCGGTTGATATCGGCGACGGCGATGGCGCCGGCGCCGCGATTATAGGTCCGATATCTGGTGACTGGTTGGAAGGTTCCGTCGCCATTGCTGAGCAATACCCCCACACTGGCAGGTCCATGATTGGGACTCGATGCGAATTGGTTGGCCGCCAGTACATCGAGTTTGCCGTCGCCGTTCACATCGGCCACGGCGACCCAACAGGTTTCGGTTCCTCCCGAGCGGTATGTAGCGGCCGTCTGGAAGGTGCCATCGCCATTTCCCAGAAGAACACGGACAGAACCCTCATTGCCAACCAGCAGGTCGGTTGCGCCGTCGCCGTTAACATCGGCTGCGACGATAGAGGTCGCCCAATACCCGCCGAAAAACGTCTGCGCGGCCTGAAACGTCCCTCCGCCCGCGCCCAGCAACACACTGATCGAACTATAGTAGCCCCAATTCGGATCCTGATCGTTGGCAATCGCAATGTCGGGGATACCATCATGATTGAAGTCCGCGACCGCTGCCCAACCCCAGGGGGAAGGGCTTGCACCCGAAGCGAACGTGACTGCCGGTTGGAAGGTGCCATCTCCATTGCCGAATAGAATTCCGACCCCACCCACTCCAGCTGGGGGAAGCGATTGATTGAGTACGACCAGATCAAGCTTGCCGTCCCCGTTCATATCATGCGCGGTGACCCACGTTGCCTTCAGTCCACCGGAATTGTAGGTTCGCGGCGGTTGGAATGTTCCGTCCCCATTTCCTAAGAGCACGCCCACGATTCCGCCATCGGAGCAACTGGAGTCGCTGGCACACCAATCCGCCACAATGATATCGGGCTTACCATCTCCGTTCACATCGGCGACTGCCACGGAAGTCGCGTCGATTCCTCCAGAGCTGTAGGTATTAAGCAATTGAAAGGTTGGAGTAGCACACCAGCCGTTCGAAACAAATAGGCACAGATACAATATCCAGCCAAAATGGATGAGACGCTTGCTGCACATAGGATCCTCCTTGCGGGTGCTCGCGTTCAGGCCTGAGGCACATCTGCCCGCCATCTGCTTCATCGGAGCCGAATATCCTGGTTTAACGGGCTTGCCGGGTCATTTGGAGGTGAACAAGATGATGCTACGGCCAAGCGAAACGGGTTCCAGATTGAGACCTTACCGCGTTCCCGTGGGAAATGCAGTGACTGTACTCACGCGCGAGAGTGACAGATTCCGGCACCCATCGCCGCGAAAACTCTCGGCAATTTGGAATCTCAATTCATTGAACTACTGGCAGAACAGGACCCACACCGAAAGGCAGGCGAACATGATTCGTTAGACGAGGCAATCCCTGCCCGTTAACAGGATTGGCCAGTCGAATTTGCTGGTTGGCGTAAACATCGCAATATCGCTCGTTTGACCTTCAAAAAGGCGGATGGAAGGCCCAAAGTTGTGTAATCGCCTGATAGCTTCAATCATCCATCTTTTTGGTCTGGTCCTGGCATCGACAACTGTTTTCCGACAAATACAAAATGTTAAAGCTTGACACGGCGAATGCTGAGAAAGGACAATTTTTGCTCGCTGTCAAAGCGGGATCTGTCATCATTCTCGCCGACCTGCTGGGCGAATGCGCTTTTCGGAGAACTGCGATGAAAGTACGATTCTGCCGGGGCCTTGTGTCTGTGTATGTACAAGCAACCCTGGCGATCCTGTTGTTCTGCGTCGTTGCCGTTCTTTCCTCGTCGGCACAGGTCTTCACCACTCTAGTCAATTTTGACTCTGCGCACGGCGCAGGTCCCGACGCCGGCCTTGCGCAGGGGCGCAATGGCAATCTTTACGGCACGGCGAGTTCAGGAGGAACAAATGGCAACGGCGTCGTTTTTGAAATGACACCAGAAGGAAAGCTGACGGTGTTGCACGATTTTGATCGCACAGATGGTGACTATCCGCAGGCTCCTTTGTTATTGAGTACGGATGGAAGTTTCTACGGGACCACTTATGACGGTGGATCGGACTATGAGAGCTACGGGACGATATTCAAGATTTCTGGCCGCGGGAAGTTCAAGAGCCTATTCAGCTTTGATTCCGAGACCGGGAATTACCCGACCGCCGGGTTGATTCAGGGAGTTGGCGAGGATTATTACGGAACAACCTACGGTGGTTTCGGCACCGTGTTCACGACGAACGCAAAGGCACAAGTCGAAACACTGTATGGCCTCGGGGATGAATTTGTCGATCCATTTGCCGGTCTTGTAATGGGTGACGACGGCAATTTCTACGGTACGGGGTACGTGGCAGGAGCCAATGCTGACGGGGAAGTTTTCCAGATTACACCCTCTGGCGCGTTCACGGTGCTGCACTCTTTCGATCAGAGCGATGGCAGGTGGCCAACCGCGACGCTAGTTATCGGCACGGACGGGAGTTTCTACGGCACCACGTCTTCCGGTGGCGCTAATAACTTCGGAACGTTCTATAAGATCGACTCAACCGGAACGTTCGCTATGCTTCACTCCTTTGCTTCCGCCGACGGAGAATATCCGCAGGGGTCGCTGGTTCTGGGTAGCGACGGAAACTTCTATGGCGCAACGGTGAGCGGCGGAGCGAACATGGACGGCACGGTATTCGAAATCACGCCGAGCGGGATGTTAACGGTGCTCCATAACTTCAACGGCACGGACGGCGCCAGCACAACCGCGGGACTGCTGCAGCACACCGATGGAACGTTTTATGGCGCAACCTATAAGGGAGGTACTGAAGGGTACGGTACAGTTTTTAGCTTGGAGATCGGGCTGCCCCCTTTTGTCAGTTTTCTGCCAGTTCCGGGATTCGCTGGAGAAACCGTTGGATTTTTCGGACAAGGTCTGAAGAAAACGACGAGTGTTGCATTTAACGGAACCCCCGCGCAGTTCAAGGTTGTTTCGAACTCCTACCTCACGGCGGTTGTTCCTCAGGATGCGACAACGGGATTGGTCACCGTAACGATGCCATCAGAAACGCTTTCCAGTATCCTGCCATTCCAGGTTTGGTGACAGCTCATTGTTTGCGACTTGTTGCGAGATTTCGGGCCGCCAATTGGCGCAAAATCTGATTTCAACAATTGGCCTTCTTCTCCTCGCAGATTGATGGCACAATGTTTAGCGATTCGGACACCTTCCTAAGCGAACCAAAGGAAATTCGATGAAAATCTACCATTCTCTGGCCACAAACCTTGCGTGTTTGTTGTTGTGTTTGCCGATTTTCGTTTACGGGCAGACCGATGTGGAGAAACGCGCGTTGGAGGCTAGCCAAGCTCTTGTCAATGGTCACATTGCATGGAGGACGAAGCTATCGAGTCCCGGCGCTTCAATTCAGGCAAAGGAAATAGCGCGTGCAGAATCTCTAGTCAAATACAACCTATACGTCTCCGGCTTACCCACGGACCGCCTTTACACGCTGATGACTTGGCCAGTCGGACAGCCAAAGCCATCACCTTTGATGCAGGGCCTCAGCATCGGGAAAAACGGAATCGTGATATGTGCTGGGCGTGCACCGGAGCAGTGTTGTGACCCTTCACAGAAGGACGACCCAGCCGATTTGGTGTTCAATCCCGCAAAGGGCGAACCATACCGTCTCGCTCTGGTCGCTGGAGAGGACAGGGTTGCAATCGTCATTGTGCCCGACCCGATTACGGGGAAAGATAAGGGTTGCGCGTTGAGCGTCGAACGTCTCCTTCCTCACTTTGAGCTGGCTTATGTTACAGGCAGCGGATTCCCTGCCAACAGCGACGCGTCTTTCGATAGCCAGTCTTACGGGGAGAAACACTCACTCAAGACTAAGGTAGACAGCCAGGGTAACTTGCAGTTCGCGGTGATGCCAGGCGTTTTGGGCAAGCAGGAAGGGACCACGACCGTGCAGGGAGTGGGAATGCGTTGTTCCCCATCCATCAAGTTCGACTGGGGTCAGTAAATTTGTGCTTTGTGGTTTCGACTATTGGGATAGCTGAAGAAAAATTACACTCATCACTGCACGAGTGGGGCGGGTAAGACTGGGCACCGCGTGGCACCCCGGTAACCTTGACCGCAGCCGCCCCGCTTGCCATGCTGCCTGGGATGGTGCGCAAGCCTCAAAAACCGAGAAAACGGAACCGAGCCCCTCGCATTCGCGTTCCCAACAGCGAGCGCGCTCTCTTCACCGTGGACACTGCTCGGTTCGTCGGTGTAGTTCACCGGCTCTCCCTCACCGGTGGGTCGGCCGTTCTTTCCAAGGGTCCCATACCACAGGGAACCATGGGCGACATGTCCTTGAACACGGTTTTCGGGAGAATGGACGCCAAGATCGAATTTCTCCAGACCGGGGCTGACGGCGTTGCGCTCGCCCAGGCATTTCGCTTCATCGCCATGGACGATACCAGCACCGACCGCTTCGCCACCGCCGCCCGGCAGATGGTGCAAGCAGGCTTCAGTGACGCTCCCGAAGAAGAGGCAACCGCCTCTGCCGGAATCCAGAGTTTGAACCGGCTCCTCGAGAGTGTTCGCCGTCTGGCGGCAACCATGCTTGCGGACAAGTTCACGGCCAAAAGCTAAGTCTCAGCGCCTGATTGTCGTAAAGTCGCCATTGCACTCGTTGGACCCGTATCGCCGAATCCTCTCCAGCCCCCTTAATAGAAGTCCACGGCGTCGTGACAGGCCACAACGAAATGGGCAAGTCGGTGATTGTGCTCAACGAGCCGAGACCTTCTCAACCAATATCTTCAGTTACTGCTCCCCGCATTGAGCAAAATTGTCAGCGGCGGCACGTGCTCCGGCTTGACGTAACGATTCACCAGGAACCGCTTGCCGTCTTTGGCGACGTCGTAGGTGAAGACGTCGGTGCTGGAAATCGGTGCGCGCCCGCGCACCTGAAATAGCGGCACCGGCGTGCCGCTGGCAAAAATGCTTTGCGCATCCACCGGCACCGCCGTCAGCATCCCGCTCGGCGCGATGTAGAAAAGTTCCTTGCCGTCTCCGCGCCAGCGCGGTTCAGCGCCTCCGCCGCGCGACACTTGCCATTTGCCGCCCGCGCCCGGGAACGATGTGACGTAAATTTCCCACGCGCCCGATTCGTCGGAGGCATACGCTACCCATTTTCCATCGGGAGAAATCTGCCCGTTGGCCTCGCTTCCCTTGCTCGTCAAGAAACGGGTTGGCTCTCCGCCGGCAACGGCCAGCAATTCAAGATACTCCCCCAGCGTTGTCTGGCGCGTGCACAAAATCTGCTTGTCATCCAGGGACCATGAATTGGGAAGAAAGTCATCCATGGAAGAGGGCGGCAGGGTCATCCTCTTCCGTTCGCGCACCAGGCCGGTCGCCGGCTTTAACAGAAGAGTCGCGCCGTCGGCGTCGGCGCCGCGGTAGGCCAGCGTGCTTCCATCGCGCGACCACACGCCCACCACTTCTTCTGCCGGGTCGAAAGTGAAACGCGTGTTGGCGGCTCCGGTTGTGCTTTCGATCCAGACATCTACGTTGTTGGCCTTCGGGTCGCTGATATCGACCGCGACGCGCTCGCCATCGGGCGAAAGCGTCGGGTTCGCCTGAATAGCGGGCCCGCCGATATGCGCCAGCTCTTTGCCCGACCGGTCGATCCAGGTGAGCGCGGACTGAGCCGCGCCGACGCCAGTGTTGTAAATCAACGTCCCATTCTGCGAGACGTCGAAAGCCGTCCAGTAAGTGGAAGGTTGATAGCCGACGGCATTGGCAACCACAACCGGGCTTCCGGTCACCGCTCCCGACGACGGATCGAAGGCGAGCCTCACCAACTGCCGCTGCTCATCGGCGTAAAACAAATCGTGCTCGTCATAGCCGAAACTCGAATGGCACAGGACGACCAGCTTTCTCTGTTTGCCTGCGAGAGAGCTCATGTAAATGCCGCTGCTGTGGTCATCGCTGACGCCGCCGAAGTTGCCCGCCCAGAATAAAAAATGGTCCCCATCAGGAAGAAAAACCGGCCAACGATGCGATTGATCTTCAGGAGTGCGGATGTTTTGCGTGACCGGCGCCATCCCGGTGCCATCGGCATTCACGCGCTGCAGCGGACTCTGCGCGTCCGGTGAATAGAGGATCACTCCCTTGCTCCCCCAGGCCCCGCCGCGCGCCGCCAATGCGGTGCCCAGCACCTGCGGCGTGCCGCCTGAGATTGCCATCTTCTCCAATTTGCCGTTGGCGAAAAACCCCACGTAGGCGTTGTCTGGCGACCAGAATGGATAGCTTGCGCCCTGCGTGCCGGCCAGAGGCGTCACGCTCGGCGAGCCGACCCGCTGCACAAAGAGAATCGGCATGGCGGAGTTTTCATCCGGCGAAACAAACACCAGCATCGTGCCGTCTCGCGAGAGCGCCATCTGGCTGATGCTCATCTCTTCGGGGACGGCAAGCGCGAACTCCATTCGCGTCGTCGGGTGCGGACGGCGCGCAATGTACCAGGTAACGGCGACGGCAGCGACGACCGCCAACACCGCGGCGGCCAGTGGCAAAATCGGAAAGCGCCGGGGCGCAGCGGCGGCCGCAATTGCGGCAGCGCGCGCGACGCTGCTGCTCTCGGTTCCCGAGAGCGCGCTTAGAGCGAAAGAAAGATCGCGCGCCGACTGAAAGCGCTGCTCGGGACTTTTTTCCAGGCACCGCCGCACGATCCGTTCCAGCGTCGGCGAAACGTTGCGGCCGGGATCGGACAATTCCGGTGGGTCGTCTTTCAAAACGGCGGTCATCGTCTCAGCCGCCGTGTCGCGCCTGAAAGCCCGCACGCCCGACAACATCTCATATAGCACAGACCCGAACGCAAAGATGTCCGTGCGCGTGTCGGCAGGTTCGCCGCGCACCTGCTCCGGCGCCATATAGCTCGCCGTCCCCATGACGACGCCCGCCACCGTGTGAGAACTGGTAAGCGTAAGTTCGTCCGGATGGGCACTCGGCGTTTGCACCAGCTTGGCCAAGCCGAAATCCAGAATCTTGACGCGGCCATCTTTAGTGATGAAAACGTTCTCCGGCTTCAGGTCGCGGTGAACAATTCCCTTTTCATGCGCGGCCGCCAGGCCGTGCGCGATCTGCACTCCATACTCAATCGCCTTGCGCTGCGGCACGGTGCCGTTGTCGAGCACGGCGCGCAGGCTGTCGCCTTCCAGCAACTCGGAGACGAGAAACGGCGTGCCGTTGTGCTGGCCGATGTCAAAAACGGCAAGAATATTCGGATGGTTCAGCGCCGCCACGGCCCGCGCCTCCAGCTCAAAGCGATGAAGCCGGTCCGCATCCTGCGTGAACGCCTCCGTAAGAATTTTTAGCGCGACCTCGCGCCCGAGCCGCGTATCCCGAGCGCGATAGACCTCGCCCATGCCGCCCGCCCCCAGCGGAGATTGGATTTCATAAGGTCCGAGTTTGGTGCCCGAAGTGAGTGGCATAGGTTCGCGGAAAGGTTTTGCGAAATTATATCCTGTTCGGCGGACCGAGCCCGTCCGGGACGAGCGGAGATAAATTGTGCAGGCGCACTTCTCTGCGAACTCCGCGGTTTTTCTCCGCGATCTCGGCGGTTAAAAGCTCTTGATCGGCTGCACGCACTCCATGATCTCGGCCTCAGTCAGCGTGTGGTCGCTAGCCTTCGCGCGCTTGTAGATGCGGTCAACCAGATCGTCGTTCGCCGCCAACCCGCGATGCTCCAGCCAGAACAGCACATTCGATTTGCCGCTCATGGGCCCGATGTCGATGACCTGCTCCAAGCCGAAGACATGCGATGGCACGCCCGAGTAAACAGTGTTAGCCAGTTCGATATTGTTCTTCTTGTAAGCCTTGATGACGGCGGCCGCATGCACGCCAGTCGCGGTGCGGAAAGCGTCGTCGCCCACCACCGGATAATTTGCCGGGATGGGAACACCGGTCGCTTGAGACACCGCCTCGCAGTAGCGCTTGAGCTTCGTCAGGTCCTGCTCGTCCCAGGGCGCAATCCCCATGAGTTTGAGATTGACCAGCATCTGATCCATCTGCGTGTTCCCGACGCGCTCTCCGAGGCCGAGCGCGGTAGCATGGACGCAATCTGCGCCGGCAACCAGCGCGGCCATCGCGTTGGCGACGGCCAGTCCGCGATCGCAGTGGCCATGCCAGTCCAGCCGAATTTTTTCGCCCGCCGGCTTGATCACTTCTTCAACCACAAATTTGACGAGCGCCACCGTGCCCATAGGCGTAGCATGCCCGGCGGTATCGCAGAGAACGATAGCGCGCGCCCCGCAGCGAATCGCGGCCGTGTTGAGCTGCTTGACCGTTTCAGGATCGCAGCGCGTAGTGTCCTCGGTGACGTACATCACGTCGAGACCCTGCGAAACCGCATATTTAACCGCCTTCTCCGTAGTCTCAAGCAGAAAGTCGATCGACCATCCTTCCGTAAATCGCCGAATCGGACTCGATCCCAAAAACGACGCCACCTCGATAGGCAGCCCGGTCTTCTGCGTAATTTCGGCGATAGGCCGAATATCGTTCTCGTGCGTGCGCGCCGCGCAGTAAGGACGAATCTTCATCTTGTGCGCAACAATTTCGCGCGCCAGCGCAGTAACGTGTTCCACCGCCCGCGGCCCGGCACCAGGCAGCCCAAGGTCAAGCGAGTTGATGCCGAGCGCCTCCATCAGGTGCAGGATTTCGATCTTCTGCTCAATCGATGGATCCCGCACCGAGGGCGATTGCAGTCCGTCGCGCAGAGTTTCATCAGTCAGAAGAACGGGCCCCGGCGGCCGCAGCGATTGCGGATAAAGCCGGTTCCAATCGTAGATAAGTTCAGAGACGTCCAAAATTCAGTTCTCAGGAATCAAAATTCAGTTCTCAGGAATCAAAATTCAGTTCTCAGGAATAATGATAGAATCGATCCCATCCCAGTCCCGCAGGGACGATCCACCTTAGCCCAGCGCCTCGGCGCTGGGTAAAGTGGGAAAAAACTCAGAGTCCCAGAGGGACGGCCCAGTTCTTAGGCACACTCTTAGGGGACGGACCTGGCCGAATCTTTCCGCGCAGCCCGCCAGCCTACGCCTTCTTCTCTTCCTTCGGCACAATGGTTAGTCCGAAGATGGAGAACTGCCCCACCCCGCCAACATTCACCCCGCTCGCATCCTCCGGGTTCGGCAAATAAAGCGTCTGGCAAAACTCACAGCGATAGACTTCGGCGTTCGCCCCCCACGCTTTTTCCGCGCATCCGCATTCACGTTCGAGCACGTCGTCGACGTAGAACCACCGCTTCAAATGTCCGCCGCAGAATTTTCCCTTGTCGTTTTTCTCGTTGCAAGCCCGCTGCCCAGGCTTTTTGAGTTTTACTTTATGGTTCGGGAGCTGCGGGACGTTGCCAGCCTGCGCGATTGCCGGTTCACCTGTGGACACGATGTTCTCCATTTCAGGGAGCTAAGGTCTATTCCTCGTATTTTACCTAGCCCCGGTCGGCCACGGATAGTCCAATCGCGAACGCACTCTGGAGACGGGTGCTGCTCGAAAGGCAAGCGGGAAAATAAAATCAGCATTCCCCAAACAACCGCGCCCGCACCTGTTCGTTCAAAGGCAGGTCGGGACCGCTGAAAATATGATCGGGAACGCGCGTAGGATCCTCGGCAATCAGCGGCAACGCTCGAGCCCGCAACGCCGCCGCCGCCGGTGAGGGATCCTGAAAAAGCCTGCGTATCCATCCCTCCACCGCATGGCACGCATGAAAACTCCGCTCATGCTCTTCGGCGTAGCGATGTCCCGCCGCATCCCAGTCGGAATTATTTGTAAGTTCGTCGCGCAGCACGCGCGCAGCATGCAACGCAAACGACAGCCCCTGCCCGTAAGTCGGATCGGTGGTGGCCGCCGCATCGCCCACCAGCGCCACGCCCTCCTTATAAGGATGCTCCACCCACTTATCGCTCGCATCAAAACTCGCCAGCGGCCCAACCCTCCTCGCGTCGGCCAGATAATCGGCCATCGGCGCATAGCCTCGCGCGCACTCCCGGATAAATTGCCCGACCATCGCTTCCCCCTGTAGCCGGTGGCCCATCGTCTTCGGATAAACAAAGTAAGCCCGCGATTGATCGCCCGCCTGTGGTATCAGCCCAGTCCACGTGCCAATCTCAGGATTGAACACCGCATACATAATCTCGGTCGACGCGCGCACGTTGGTCAGCAACACCCCGGCCATGTAGAGATCGTTCTCCTGTTCGCAAACCGAAAACCCAGCCCACTTTCGCACCGCCGAGTCGCGCCCATCGGCGCCAACCACCAAGCGTGCTGAGATCCGTTCATGCTTGTTCCCATCGACGCCGGCCCCGTCCACGCCGCTCCCGCCAACCACCACCGCAGGTTCGGCTCCCGGTTCGACGCGCTCCACAATAACTCCCCGGCGCACTTCCGCGCCCGCATTGTCCGCAGCCGCCAGCAGCGTCTCCTGCATGACCTGGTGCGGAAAAGAAAGTAGAGGTAACTGCTGCGCCGTCGTCGCCCTCAAGTCTCGTAACCCCGAACCAGCCTCAACCTGAGGCACCTCATGCGCGCATTTTTCCTTAAGCAGCCCGCAAATTCCAAGTTCATTCGCTTCCCCCACACCCCAGGACACAATCGCCTCTCCGCGCACCCGGTCTTTAAATTGTTTTTCCCGCTCCAGCACCAGAACCTTGGCCCCGCGCCTCGCCATAGCTTTCGCCAACGCAGACGCGGCAATCCCGCCCCCAACCGTAATGATGTCGTAGCTTCGCGTCGCCAATCCCGAACTCCTTCTGATCTTGATCGTGACTGCCTGAACTTGAAAGGTAGAACCGAAGGTCGAATGAACGAGGCATCTTAGTGAATCGCCCCATGATAGTCAATCGATCCACGAATGGGGGCCCAATCGTGATTCACAGAAACCCCGGAAACGATTGGGGGTGTGGGTGCCCCATGTCTCGCGGTCGAGACGTGGGTGCCCGCAGCGAGAAGAAATCATCCTGAAATGGAGAGGCGGGTCGCCCATTCAAGCCTTCATTTGTGAGTGGGGATCACCACGAACGCCGGCACCTTATCATCATCATCCTCACCTACCACTCAATCCGCCGCATCCCCCGCACCAAGTCAAAGTGCCGGTCCCGGCTCAAGATCGGAAGCGAATGCTGCCGGCAAAGCGCGGCAATCCAAACATCGTTGGAAGGAATCGGAGTTCCAGCCTTCCGCAGTTCAGACCGCAGCGTCGCATAGGCGCCCGCCGTCGCTTCGTCCACATCCAGCACGCGATAGCCACGAATCGATTCCGCCAGCCATTCCTCATAGCGCCGCCGCTCGCGAGACTGGCGAACCCCATACCGGAATTCGCCGAGCACAATAACCGGAACAGCGATCTCCGCAGCCTGCCGGAGAATCGGTTCAAGTCCGGCGTCTCCATCCGCGACGGCCGAGAGTCCATTGGTATCCAGAATCACAGTTGATCGTTATCCTCGGCTATCTGCATGCCCTACTCAACCATGTCATCCTGAGCGGAGCGGGGACAGCGAAGCGCAGCCCCGCGAAGCCGAAGGGACCCCTACGCTCTCAGCAGTAACACGACAACCGCGAGGCATTCTCGCCACGACCGTACCCGGGCCATTCCCCAAACGTCGATCCCGATCGCCCATGTGAACAAACCCGTCTACGCCCGATCCTCGGCTTCGATTTGATCGAACTCCTCTTCAATAATCCGGTTAATTTTCGTCGTCTCCTTATGCAGGTGACGGAGCTTGCCAAACGTTTTCATCCAGGGTTTGTTGTCTCGATCGCCTTGGCTCCGCAGTTTGTCGGCGAGGGCCTCCGAGACCAGCGCGCGAAAAGGAATTCCCCGTTCCGCCGCCGCCGACTTGGCGCGGCGAAAGATAACGTCCGGAATCTCCAGCGTAGTCTTCATATCACCCATGCTCCCATATTTATGGGAGCCGGTCAAATGCAGAGTGATGGTTAAGTTTCGCGATAAAGCTGGGCACCCCATTCAAGCCCGGCTTTGGCCTGAGTGAGGGCCAGTTGTGCCCGCCACCTCCACCATTCGCGGAGCGCCCTCGGAAATCGTGCTCAATGAGAAAAACAGCCTGAAGTCCCCGTGCGCGACGTAAACCCGTACAAAGCGGATAAATGAAGTGCGAACCGCCCTGCGATTCTTTTCCCGACTATTGCCGCTGCCTCAGAACCCGCTCAACATCCCGCCGCCCATGCAGAATGGCGACAACCTGCAGTGGTTTGGTCTCAGGGCGGTACACAACCAGGAAAGAATAAACGGGAAAAAACTTCACCGGCTCGTCGGTCAGATCCTTGCGCCAATGTCCCAGACCTGGATTCTTGGCGAGTAACACCACCCTATCCCGAATCTCAGACTCGACGCGCGCCGCCATCTCCAGGCTGCTTTGTTCTTTGATGTACCGCCAGATTGAAACCAGATCGCGCGCCGCCTCAGGCGCAAGAATATAATGAGGCGTCATTCCGCCTTGGCCTTCAGTTCCTTCAAGTACAAATCCAGTTCGCCTTCCGCGATGCCCTCACCACGGTCCAACTGACCAATGCCCCGGCGAATCTTGTCGTTGATCGCCGCGCGATTCTGCTCCAGCCAGCGGTCTTGCTCTTCCTGTGTTTCCAGCAACCGCAGCAGCACTTCCTCGGCGCTGCCCGATCCAGTCGCCCGCATCAGTTTCTGAATCCGAGCCTGCAACCCCGCGTCGCGAATTTCGATATTCATCCGACCGCTCCTCTTCCCCAATCGTATCCGCGCCCTGACCAAAGTCAAGCCGCCGGGTACCCCAGGTCTCGCGCTTTGAGACCTGGGATTCCACGACCGCTTCGATCTTGGGATTTTGGCGGGTGGGCCACATCAGCGCGAAGTCTAATGCGTGCCGTGCCTTTGAACGCCGACACAAAACAACTGGGGGTGCGCCACTTCTCGCGCGCATTGAAGCTGTGAAAAAACCGTCTTCGGCAACCCCTAAATAAGAAAGAGCGCGGGTTGGTGAAGGGGTTGCGGGGACTGGAGGGGTAGTTTGATTGGCGCAAGGTGTTTCTCGATTTCTCGCTGCGGGGTTAGGCGGTTGCGGGTTGTAGTTTGCGCAGGCGAATCCATTGTTGCAGGTTGTAGGTGAGGCAGGCCCAGAGCATTTCCATTTGCACTTTGGCCAGGCCGCGCAGGTGGAACTGGCGCAATCCCAGTTTGCTTTTGATCCAGGCGTGGCAGAACTCGATCACCCGGCTGCGTCGGCGATACTGCTGCTGCGCCTCGGGTGTAGCCATCTTCTGGCGAAAGGCGATCATGGCCGCGGTTTCTTCGGTGCGCAACAGTCCACGGCCGCGATGCTGATTGCTTGGACAACATTGCGGTTGCAGCGGACAGCTCTGACAGTCCTCGGCGCGGGCTTCATAGCGGTAGAAAAAGTTTCCCGTCTTGTGTTTGTGCCGTCCTTCGTAACGGAGATGCTTGCCTCCCGGACACGAGTAGCGATCGTGCTCGGGATCGTAGACGAAGACGGCAGCCGTGAAACGTCCGGTGCCGGTGTTGTCTTTCTCCGCGCCGCCTTTGCGTAAGCTGCCCACGTAATCCACTTCCAACTCCGCCATCGCCTCGATGCTGCGGCGATTGGTGAAGTCTCCATCGGCCAGCATCTGTCGCGGCTTGCGGCCCAGTCGAGCGGCGATACGTCCGACGGCCGGCGCCAGTTGCTCGCTGTCATTGGCGGCTTGTGTCACCTTCACGTCCACGATCAGCGACTGCGCTGCATCGGCCGAGATTTGCACGTTGTAGTTGGGCGCGATGCCCCCGTCGGCCTGCCGCGTCCGGCGCGCCTCCGGTTCACTCACGCTCACCCGCGCCCGTGGCTTGCTGGGACGCAGTTTCTGCAGCTCTTCGAGTCCCTGCTCCAACCGCTGTTGCCGCTCGCGTCGCGCTCGCCGTTGTGCCTGTTCCGCCCGGCTCCCCCCTTCTTCCTGATCCGGTTCCCCCATCTCGCGCACGCGCCGTCGCGCCCGCTCCAGATGCTCCGCAATCTTCGCCTCGCCTTGAAAGCTGTCGCTCGCCGCTTGCGCCTTGATCTTGGTCCCGTCCTGCACCACCTGCTCCAGTGTGATCAGCCCTTCCGCGCTCATCAGCGCCAGCACCTGCGTGAATAACTCATCTAACTCCGCCCGATACTCCACTCGGAAACTGGACAGCGTGTGGTAGTTCACGGTTTCGCAGCCCGTCAGCCACTCGAACGCCGGTTCCCACTCGCAGCGCCGCGCCACCTCCCGCGCCGACCCGATCCCCTGGCTGTAGGCATAAATCCACAGACTGATCAGCAAGCGGGGATCATAGGCGGGACGCCCTCCTTCTTCGGCGCTGCATTCGATGCCCGCGTAGAAACCCTCCAGATCCAGCCGCCCCACCAGTTCCCAGATGCCCGCGCCGGATGACCCTCTTCGATCAACTGCTCCACATCCACGGCTCGCCAACACATCTGCTCGCGATTGATCCTGCGGATTAAGGGCTCGCTCATGCCCCGAGCTTACCCTGCTTCTCAACTCTGTCAATTAACTTCGCCGGTGGTTTTTTCACAGCTTCGCCTTTCGAGAAGTGGCCTATCCGCGCCGCCCGCAGCATTTCGCAGTTACGCAGCCGGTGCCCGAACTTTCATCGCTGGAGCAGCTATCGTCACTACTTTCTCGACGAGTCAGGACCGGTGCGGGTGAATGAGGGGTGGAAGAAGATCTCCTTTCCGGTGCGCGTGGCGTAGGAGGCCACGCCCACGGTGCAAGCAGTATGCCGCCCGCCCTTCGCAAAATACGCGAAGGACAGGGCACCCGCCGTGTGCGTGTGTCATCGAAAGGCTGGGCCACCCGCCTACAAAATCGTCTACAGTCTGCGAGAAGCATAGCAACGAAAAATTCCTGGCTGCACTTGACCCGAGTGAGACTACAATGTTGGTTCTTCTTGAAAGTATGAGAGTCTTCGGACATATTGCACCCTCCTACAAACTAAGGTGTTCTAACGCAGGAGCATTTCCAATGCGCCTTTGCTCATTCCTTATTATTTCCGTCGTTTCGGTATCGATCACCAGTGGCGAGACGATCAACGTTCCAGCCGATCAGCCGACAATCCAAGCTGGAATCAACGCTGCGAGTAATGGAGATAAAGTGTTGGTGGCACCCGGCACCTACTCTGAGAACATAAACTTCCCGGGAAGGCAATTACAGTAACCAGTTCAAAGGGCTCTGCGGTCACCATCATTGACGGAGGGAGAATCGCCCCGGTGGTGACGTTCTCAAATGGCGAAGGTCGAAAGTCCGTGCTGAGCCGCTTCACGTTGCAAAACGGCACCTCGACTGCTGAGAGCTACTACTCTGGTGGCGGGGTCTTTGTTAATGGGACATCGCCGACCGTCACCAAGAATCTCATCCGAAACAATTCCGCATGCAACTCCGGCGGCGGGATCGGTGTCTCAGACGGATCGCCGGTCATCAGGAACAACACGATCACAGGAAACTTTCAGTCCAGTTGCATCGGCGGGCCCGGAGGAGGAGGGATCGCGCTGCTGGGCTACGGCAAGGCAAAGATCATCGGAAACAAGATCGAGAACAATACCTGGGCGGTAGACAACGGGGGCGGGATTGCTCTTGACGCAGCAGGTACACCGACGATCATGAATAACGTCATTAGCAACAACAGCTCGCCCGACGGTGGTCAAGGTGGCGGCCTGTCGATGGTTAATGTGAGCAATGCCATAGTCGTGCAAAACTTGTTTTACGGAAACACGGCATTTGTAGGCGGCGCAATCTATATAAGCGTGCCGTATGGCAATGTGGGGCCTGTTGTTGTCAATAACACGTTTGTCGGCGGATCAGGTGTGAGCGCGGGCGGCAGTCTGGGTAGGAGGATTCGACGATCAAGTCCAATTCTTCAACAATTTGATGATCGGCCTCTCGGGTCAAAATGCGGTTTATTGCGATGACTCGTTCAGCCCGCAACCTCCGACATTTACGAACAACGACTCGTATAGTCCAAGTGGAACTGGATTGGAGGGAACCTGTACAAGCGAAAGCGGCGAGAACGATAACATTTCACAAGACCCATTGTTCGTGAACCCGAGCGGCAGCAATTATCAACTACAGTCTGGGTCAAGAGGTTCCCCGGCTCCCCACCGTCGGACGGTCCAAGTTCCTGTTCCGTTTCCCTCTGCTCACCCAAATTTCGCGTCCAATGCATGCCTTGTCAACTTGACAAAATCCAGCCGCCGGAACCCCCTGTAACGCAGAAAGCGAAGTAAGTCGGAGCCAGTAAGTCCTTTCTTCCGAACACTTCGCTGTAAGTGCTTCAGTTTAAAACTGCGAGCCAGCAATCCCCGCCAACCCCAGCATTTTCATATGTCGAGCGAAGACCAAGAGAAGAGCGAGATACGATCCAAGGAGGAAAACGATAACCGGATAGTAAACATCCCGCCGACCAAAACACCACCATGCACGTGTTTTCACAACCACTCGAAAACCAACTTTATTGTATTCGCAGTTCGTTCGCCATTCGGCAACAATATTGTACGTACAATAACGTAAGTTGTTGTACGTACGATAAAGTCAACCGTCCCACTTTTCACAAACCCAGGCGTGTTCCGCGCGGAAACACGCCAGGAACACCAAAAAGATCAGGCCGCCACCTCGAAGCGGTCGCTCTCCATCACCTTGCTCCAGGCCGCCACGAAGTCCTTTACAAACTTCTCTTTAGCGTCCGACGAAGCATAGACCTCGGCCAGCGCCCGCAGTTGCGAGTTCGATCCAAAGATCAGGTCAACGCGGCTGCCGGTCCACTTGACCTTGTTCGTCTTCCGGTCGCGCCCCTCGTAAACCGCTCCCGAGCCATTCGACTCCGCCGACGGCTGCCATATCGTGCTCATATCAAGCAGGTTAACGAAGAAGTCGTTAGTCAGCGTCTCCGCCCGCTTAGTAAACACGCCGTGCCTGGACTTCCCGGTATTAGCCCCCAGCACCCGCAAGCCACCGACAAGCACAGTCATCTCAGGCGCCGTAAGTCGAAGTAACTGCGCCTTATCCACCAATAACTCCTCAGGCGACAGCCGCTGCTTCCCGCGGACATAGTTGCGGAACCCATCCGCCTTCGGCTCAAGTGGCTCAAACGATTCGACATCCGTCTGCTCCTGCGAAGCATCCATCCGCCCCGGCGTGAACGGAACCTTCACCTTGTAGCCAGCCTGCTTGGCCGCTTCCTCGATCGCCGCATCCCCGCCCAGAACGATCAGGTCAGCAAGCGAAACCTTTGTTTTGTTGGACTTACCTCCCGCCTCCGCGCCGTTGAACTCCTTCTGTATCGCTTCCAGCTTCTTCAGCACCTTCGCGAGCTCCGCGGGCTGGTTGACCTCCCAGTCTTTTTGTGGAGCCAGCCGAACGCGCGCCCCGTTAGCTCCCCCCCGCTTGTCCGAGCCCCGGAACGTAGACGCCGCCGCCCAAGCCGCTGAAACTAATTGGGAAACAGACAGCCCGGATTTGACGATCTTGGCCTTCAGCGCGGCAATCTCCTTGTCCCCGATTAACTTGTGATTCACCGCCGGAATCGGGTCCTGCCAAGGCAACTGCTCCTTCGGAACGAGCGGCCCCAGATACCGCACAATCGGCCCCATATCGCGATGCGTAAGCTTAAACCAAGCCCTAGCAAACGCATCCGCAAACTGATCCGGATGCTCGTAGAAGCGCCGCGATATCTTTTCGTACGCAAGATCGAACCGCAACGAGAGGTCGGTGGTCAGCATGGTCGGCGCGTGACGCTTCGAAGGATCGTGAGCATCCGGCACCGTCCCGGCACCTGCGCCATTCTTCGGCGTCCACTGATGTGCGCCGGCCGGGCTCTTGGTCAGCTCCCAGTCGAACCTGAACAGGTTCGTGAAGAAGTTATTGCTCCACTTCGTAGGTGTCTGAGTCCAAATGACTTCCAGGCCGCTGCCGATGGTGTCATCGCCACAGCCCTTGCCAAATTTATTCTTCCATCCCAAGCCCTGCTCCTGGATGTCGGCAGCCTCCGGTTCGGGGCCCACGTAGTCAGCGGGAACGGCAGCTCCGTGGGTTTTGCCGAAGGTATGCCCGCCGGCAATCAGCGCGACCGTTTCTTCGTCGTTCATAGCCATGCGCTTGAACGTTTCGCGAATATCCCGGGCGGCCGCGACCGGATCCGGCTTGCCGTTCGGCCCTTCCGGATTCACATAGATCAGACCCATTTGCACGGCCGCGAGAGGATTACTGAGATCACGATCGCCGCTGTAGCGTTCGTCCGCCAGCCACGTGCCTTCGGGACCCCAGTTCAATTCTTCGGGCTCCCATACATCCGCGCGTCCGCCGCCGAAACCAAATGTTTTGAAGCCCATGTCCTCGAGAGCGACGTTGCCGGCAAGAATCATCAAGTCAGCCCACGAGATTTTGCGGCCATATTTCTGCTTGATCGGCCACAGCAACCGGCGCGCCTTGTCGAGGTTCACGTTGTCCGGCCAGCTGTTGAGCGGCGCGAAGCGTTGCTGTCCCGCTCCAGCGCCGCCACGGCCATCGCCGATGCGGTACGTGCCGGCGCTGTGCCATGCCATGCGGATGAACAGCCCTCCGTAGTGGCCGAAGTCGGCCGGCCACCAATCCTGTGAGTCGGTCATGAGCGCATGAAGGTCCTTGATCACGGCCTTCAGATCAAGACTTTTGAATTCCCGGGCGTAGTCGAACTCCTTTCCCATCGGATCAGACAGATCGGAGTGTTGGTGCAGGACGATTCAGGTTCACCTGATTGGGCCACCAGTCGCGGTTCGTGGGAGCGGAGGTGGCGTGGTTGAATGGGCACTTGGATTCGGTTGACGTGTTCTTGCTCTGATCTTTGACCCGAGCTTCCGGGGAAACAGTTCCCGATGAAGAGGCCAGCGTGTTTTCCATATGCGTTGGATTTTCCATATGCTTTTCCTTTGAATGAGTTCAAAAATGTGATGATCTACGAACCCATCAGACTGCGGTTCGCACAATTAGCCGGTCACGCTCTTACTCAATCGGCTATTCAAAAAGTATCCACACGTCTCCAGACTTAACGGGAAGCGCGCGGAGCGCACTTCGTGCAGAGTCCCCGGAAAATGAGTTCGCATTCGCGAAGAACCCGCTTGCCGAGAGATTTCGATCGAGGCCTGGGCACGTCGAACCACTCGATGTCCTCAACATTGCCGCAGCGGTCGCAGATGAAGTGGTGATGCTGCATGCCTTTCGGATCGAAGCGCGCGGCCCGGCCTTCCACGGCCACCTCGCGCACCAAACCCGCCTCCACCAAGTCGCGCAGATTGTTATAAGTAGTCGCCTTGGAAGAGCGCGGATCCATGCGATTCACAGCCTCGAAGATTTCCGCAGCCGTCGGATGCCGGTTGCATTTCATCAGGAATGCCATCACGGCATAGCGCTGCGGCGTGCAGCGCAATCCCGCCGCTTTCCAGAGACCGCTTGATCGCTTCCGCGTGCATCGACTGATTAGAATATATCTAATGTGACATTTTATCAAGACTGATGCTTTTGTTTACCGTTGCGGGCGGAAAACTGGCGGACGCCGTATTGACCGGCTCGTCAGACGACTGTCCCATAGATCGCACCAGCGCCAAAGAAAACCGAACCGCATTTTGTTCGCACGAAAGATTTCCGACCAACAGTCAACTCAGAAGCGAAAACACCTTGCAGGCGCGCTCGATGATTTCCTGTTGTTCAGGAGACGGATTGATGAATTCGATGCCGTAGTTAAATCCGGTGCGGGTTCTAACGACGCCGCGCAGCATGAGCGGAGCGGAGGAGTACGGGAGAACAAAGTCGAGCTGCAAACTCGCGCCGATCGCAATTTCCCGGGTGGTAAATAGAGAGAGGCCCCCTTTGCTCACATCCGAGGCTTGCGCCCGCAGTTTGCTGCGCTGTCCATCGACCAAGAGTGAAACAGTGACCGGTATGGTTACGGCATGGCGCTCCCAGCGTCGTGCCGATCGTCCGTCCATCTATGGTGGTCCCCCAGAAGCTGGCTGGTGCTACAACTTGGAAAAACGCAACGCCAGCATAATCTTCGACCTGCCGCGTGCACTGTGACGCAGATCACACGCGGCTTATGACGAAGTGAACCTAGTCAAACGGCCTGCGCGGGGCTGCTTGATCTGCGCCCACGCGGCCGATGGTGATTTCTGCCGCAAAATAATTTTCGCCGTTGATGGGGCATCCCGCGAGCCGGCGCAGCATGGCCAGCTGGCCTACGTGCGTCAGGGCGTCGGCAATCGGGCCTTGAAATAACTTTTCAGGCGGGGCCTGGAGCGGCGCATCAGAAGCGAGGTAATCGTCGAATTTTTTTATGGCGGCGTGGAAGCGCTCGCCTTCTTTGTCCCATGATAGCGGGGTCGAGTTGTTCCACTTGCGACCTCCGTCGGCCATGGAGAGAGCCCAATCCACGAGGTCCCCGATATGGGCGAGGATTTGAGCGGGGGTGCGCGCGGCGTCGGGGGCGCCGTAGGTGGCGAAGGCGGGCGCGGCGTCGCGGATGGTCTTGCCGCCTCGGTAGGCGAGCGTCGCGAGAGTGTGGCGGAGTAGGGTGCGGTCGGTAGACATAAGCGCGTGACTACAGAAGACGTTCGCCCGTTAGTGCAGCCCGAGTTCCGATCCCGGCAGATGGATCGCGCGATAGACGACCTGGTTGACATCCATCTCAAGCACCATCTGCGGATTCGTCTCCATCGTTACCTCACGAATGATCGCTTGGTTAGCGCTTACGAACCCTGCGTCGAACCACACGTCGCCATTATCCAGAACCTGCATGTTACCGACCGCCGAACTGAAGAACTCCAACTTATCGCGCCATACCACGGTGGCCGTGCGATTTGCTTCGTCGATCTGAAGGATCGGCACGCTGCTATAGCAGGCAGGCTGACCGCTGTCGCCGCACTTCGCTCCATCCGCGTTCATGATACGGCTGTTGCCGTTGTCAAACAGTCCGAGCTGAAACACCCCGGTGGTATTGGGACTCAGGAAAATCGGCGCATGCTGCGCGTAGAACCAGTCCGCCGTGCCACCATTCGTCAGCGTGAAATCCCCCTGGTATCCGAGTTTCCAGAGGATCGCGCCGCTTCCCGCTCCGTTTTCATAGTCGAGCTTCATCACCCACGATTGCGCGCGCGAGGAGAAGAGCAGGTTACCGTCATCCTTCGAATAGACTACGGCATTTCCGTGGATCCAATCCGGCAAGGCGAAATAAGGATGCCGCGCCACATCGAGGTGATCGAACGCGTCCCACACCCATACCGGCTTGTGGTTCTGGTCCAAGTCGACCAGAACCGCGCCCTCAATCTGGTTTCCCTGGTCCGGAACATCGCGGAGATCGCTGGCCAGGACAATAACGTCCCCGTTCGGGACCCCGATCGCATCATGACTCATTTGGCCAATGGTGATGTTGTAACCCGCCGCGGTGAGTTCCTGCTGAAGTTGCTGATTCGAGAGTTGCCAGATGATCTTCCCGGAGACATCTATCTCCTGGACCACATTGTTCATGGCGCAGTCGGAGCAGGGCGAAATCCCGGCGCCCGTCGCCGACTCGACGATTAGATCGCCATTCGGCAAGGGCTGGATCGGTATCGGGTGGTACGTATTCGCATGCGTGTCAAAGTTGTACCTCCACACGACCTTGCCGTTCAGGTCCGTCGCAATCGCCGGAGTGGATCCTTGTGTCGACATCAACACGTAACCGCTCGCAGGAGTTAGCGTACTGGAACGAGTAACGGTAATACTAATGTCGGGACTCCGATTTCCACAGCCAACGCAAACCGCCGTCGCCAATGCGGCGAGTGCCAACGACACCACATTCATTTTCATCTGCGATTCCCCTTTGGTCCTAAGGTTCGATGTAAATAAGACCGGCTCTCGGTTCTCAGTTCTCAGTAAGTTACAAGTTGTCAGTCAGCGGTAAGTTTTCGGGTGTTACTGAGAACTGCCAACTGAAAACTGCCTTTCAGAGTTTCTTTCGCCAGAGCGCTCCCGCAGAGCGGACGGCGGCTCTTGCTTTTTCGCGTAACGGTTGACTATAGAGCAGATCGAGAAATGCTTCCATTTCGGCGGCGAAGCCGCGGCCGTAGCCGAACCACCAGATTTTTTTTATGCGTGGCAGGCGGTCGGAATCGACATATTTTATGCGAACCATTTCTTCGAGGCCCCAGCGCCCGTGAGTGCGGCCGAGGCCGCTCGATTTGACGCCTCCGTGCGGGGCTTCGCTGATGCTGAAGCAGGACACGACGTCGTTGACCATCACGGTGCCGGCGTGAATTCGGCGGGCGAGACGTTCGCCGCGGGCGCGATCGCGCGTCCAGATGCTGGCCGCGAGTCCATAATCGGAATCGTTGGCCAGGCGCACTGCTTCTTCGTCGTTGTCGAAGGGCGCGATCGGAAGAACCGGGCCGAAGGTTTCTTCCTGCATGATGCGCATGCTGTGATCGACATCCGCGAGAACGGTGGGCGCAAGGAAGGTTGGACCGAGATCGCGCAGGCGGGCTCCTCCGGCCAGTACGCGCGCGCCCCGCTCTTTGGCGTCTTCGATATGCGCTTCGACGATGCGTACCTGGCGCTCATGGATCATGGGGCCGAGGTCGGTCGAGGAATCGAGTCCGTTGCCGACGCGAAGTTTGCAGGCCTTGGCGGCGCAGGCTTCGATGAACGCCGGATACAGACTGCGATGGACGTAGCAACGTTCGACGGAGAGGCAGGTCTGGCCGGCATTGACGAAAGCTCCCCAGACGGCGCCGCTGGAGGCCACGTCGATGTCGGCGTCGTCGAGGACCAGCATCGCGATCTTTGCCGCCGAGTTCAAGGACGACCGGAAGCAGGCGCTGGGCGGCGATCTCGACGATGCGGCGCCCGGTCGCTACGCTTCCTGTGAATACAAGTTTGTCAATATCGCTTTGTACTAATGCCGCGCCGGTTGGGCCCTCGCCGGGAAGGACCTGGAAGATGGCTTTGGGGACTCCGGCATCCCGAGGAGCGTCTGGCCAGTTCGAGGGCGATCAGCGGAGTAAGCTCCGACGGCTTGAGAATTACTGCGTTGCCGGCCAGCAGGGCGGACATGGCTTCGGTCGCCGGAATTGAAAATGGATAATTCCAGGGCGAAATGATTCCGATGACGCCGTAAGGCTCGCGCAAGATGCGGCCGGATTTTGTCTTGAGAACCGGATTGCCGTGCGGCAGTTTCTCGTCGCGAAGCTGGGCAAATCCGTTTTCGATCAGGAAGCGGGCGGCGTCGAGAACGACTAGAACTTCCGTGGTCAGGGCCTCGGCTTCGGGCTTGCCGGCTTCCTGCGTGATGCGGCGAGCGATATCGGATTTGCGCTTGAGGAGAATCTGCTGAAAGCGGCGCAGAACGCGGATGCGGTCGCGCACTCCGCAGGCCTGCCAGTCGGGTTGCGCGGCTCGCGCGCGGGCGACCGCGGCGCGGACTTCGGCGGGGCCGGCGCTGTCGAGTTCTCCGAGAACCTCTCCGGTCGCGGGATTGACCGAGGAAATGCGGGAGACTGCCGGCGGAGCGTCGGCTTGTAGGGGTAGCGCCATCTGCGGAGAAGTTTACGCCATCAGAATAGGGAGCCACCCGCGATTATTGCTGAATCATGGGCTCGGCCTCTTGAGGCCTCTGAAGTATGCGGGCGATGCGGATTACGGCGTGGTGGCTGAAACGGCGGCGGGGCGCCGGCGCCCACTCGGCGGCGGCTGCCTGCTGTTAATACTCAACGTCGACCAGGAACAGACCGCTGGCTGGGGCGGTCGGCGCCAGCGGCGGAACGATTGCGGGCGGCCAGGATGCGCCCGAAGTCCTGCGCGAGTGATAGTTCCCTTCCCAATCAGGATGAACGTTCCGACCAGATTGCGCACCATGTGGTGGAGGAATCCGTTGCCGCAGACGGTATAGATCAGTTCGTCGGGATCGCGATGCCAGGCGGACGAAAAAATTTTGCGGACGTTGGTGGGCGCAACTCCGATGGTCGTCTTCGCGCGGCCGTTCGCATCCGAGTCCACTGCCATTCGTTCGACACGTTCCGGATCGACAGCCGCAAACGACGTGAAATCGTGTTCGCCGACGACTACTTTCGCGGCTGCCATCATCGCCGCTTCGTCGAGCGGATAGGGATAGTGCCACACGTAGCGCGAAGTAAAAGGCGGGCAGACATCGGAGCGGTGAATCCGGTAGCGGTAGGTCTTCGCTTGCGCCGATTTGCGCGGGTGAAAATCAGGGCGCGGCCTCGGTGACTTCCAGCACGCGAATGGACGGCGGCAGAATGTGATTCAGCGCGGCCGCCCAGTTTTCGGTGGGGATAGTGGAGGCGGATCGAAAACTCGCGACCTGGGCCAGCGCGTGGACGCCGGCGTCTGTGCGGCCCGAGCCCTGGGGCAGTACATTTTCTCCGGTCAGCCGTCCAATAGCCGAGGCTAGTGTGCCTTGAATGGTCGCGCGGCCGGGTTGGACTTGCCAGCCGGCGAAGTCGGTGCCGTCGTAGGCCAGGATCAGTCTTGAGATCACGCACGGGATTTTGCGAGTCGCTCACGGGTCGATCGTCATCATTATTAGTCTTGAAGTACCTTCGTTCTGCAACATTCGTTTTTTGACCGCGTTGAACCGCCAGCGTTACCGAATAAGCCGCAACTCGTCAGATATACTATTGCACTTGCGAGCCATTTTCTTTTTCTGACGACCGAGTTTCTAACGACCCGGGCAGGAGTCCCCCTCTGCGGACGAAAAGCAAGGAACTCTTGCGCGGCCTTCTACGTAACATCTGGGTGTAGAGCCCTGAAAGTAGACGCTATTTCCCTGTTTCACGGGCCTGATTTGATGGAGATGATGCGAATGCAACGTTCTAGTTCTGCTTTGAGAGTGTTCGGTGCGGTTCGACCGGTGGCTGCGGCGCTCGTAATGGCCCTTATGGTAGTGCCTGCGGGATGGGCGCAGGATGCGGCTTCGGTGCCGGCGGCGCCGTCGGCCTCGAAGCCGTTTAATGTACAGGAGTACTCCAAGCCGCAGTCGTACTTTCCCAATCCGTTTGCGCCCTACACGCCGCGGCACGTGGCGCAGCCGAATTTGGCCAACACTTCACGGATTGACTCGCTCATGCGCGACGGGAAGCTTTACATTTCGATGAACGACGCGATTGCGCTGGCGCTGGAAAACAACCTCGACATCGCGATTGCGCGTTACAACCTGAACATTGCCGATACCGACGTTTGGCGCGCGAAGGCGGGAGCCAGCACGCTGGGCGTAAACACCGGCGTGGTGCAGAACACGCCCGGCGGCGGTGTGGGCGGGCTCGGGACGCAAGTGGGCTCGGGGCAAGGTGGAACGTCGGTTGGGGCGGGCGGGGCGGGCGCGGGCACAGGTGGACTTGTGGTCTCGACCCTGGGCAGCGGTCCCACTATTACCAGCTTCGATCCAATACTCACGGGGACGTTGCAAGTCGATCGCTTCAATAATGCACTCTGCAACAACCCCTTTTGCGCGCCCACTGAGCAGAACACGACAACAGCGAATTTCAACTACACACAAGGATTCCAGTGGGGCACCAACCTCACGGTGGGGTTTAACAACAGCCGAGTTACCAATGGAAGCGATCTTGCGGCGCTGCTCCCACAGCTCAACGCGAGCTTCCGCGCGCAGTTCACACAGCACCTGCTGCAAGGTTTCGGATTTGCTCCCAACACGCGCTTCATCCAAATTGCCAGGAACAATCGCGAGATTTCAGATGTCGCATTCCGCCTGCAAATTACGACTACCGTCGACCAGATCGAGACCATGTACTGGGACCTGGTCTATGCGTATGAGAACGTCAGAGTGCAAAGGGAGCAACTGGCGTTCGCCCAGAAAACTTTGTCCGACACTCAGAAGCAAGTTGAAATCGGCACTCTTGCGCCGATCGAGGTGGTCCGCGCGCAGAGTACGGTTGCCGGCGATCAGCAGACTTTGACTGTGGCGCTTACTAATCTTCAGCTGCAGCAATTGCTGATGAAGAATGCGCTCAGCCGCACGCTCGTCGACCCCACCCTGGCCGATGCCGAAGTGATTCCCACTTCGATCATGGAATTACCCGCGCAGGAACCGGTAACCCCAACGCAGGATTTGGTAAACGAGGCTCTCAGTCATCGTCCGGAACTGGCCGAAGCGCGCATCAACCTAACCAATTCCGACATCAGCAAGAAGGCGATTCGCAACTCTCTGTTGCCATCCGTAGACTTGTTCGCGTATTACGGCGGATCGGGACTGGGCGGTTCACCAAACGATGCCTACGTCTGCAATGCGCATCCGGAACAATGTTTCGGTTCTGGCGGCTCCTATACTCCCCCACCGAACATTTCCTATGGCGGAACGTTAAATCAACTGGTTAACTCGACGGCCGCCGATAAAGGAGTCGGCGTAAATCTAACCATCCCGATCCGCAACCGGGCCGCGCAGGCGACGCAGGTGCGCTCCGAGTTCGAATACCGGCAGGCGCAGTTGCGCATTCAGCAGATCGAAAACCAGCTGCGCATTGAGGTGCGGAACGCCCAGTTTGGCGTGCAGCAGAACCGCGCCAGCGTCGCTTCCGCGAAGGCGGCCGTCGATTTGGCGCGGCAGTCGCTCGACGCCGAGCAGAAGAAATACGCGCTCGGGGCGTCGACATCGACTTTGGTTCTCCAATATCAGTCTGGCTTGACCACCGCCGAGGTCACGCTGGTTTCCGCGCAGGCGGCCTACGAAAAAGCCCGGCTCGAACTGGATCGGGCGACTGGGCTTCTGCTCGACCACGCCGGGGTTTTGATCGGGGATGCGGAGCGCGGCGAAGTCTACCCACATGCCGAATATTCCGCACGTCGTAGATCGGCCGGCGGATCAGGCGATGCCAGCGAATCCGCCGCAGCAGTAGGTTCGCGGCAGAATTGAAGACGTCCGACATCGGACTTTCGAAAGAACGGCCCCGTAAACCATGGCGGCGCTCCTTTCTTTTGTGCCTGATCGTTCGGCGGGCCGACCATTGCGCGCGACAGAAGCTCGCATCCGCACCTGATAAACTGGTGCGCGATGGAACGATTCGGCCTCGGTGCCATTCCAAAATCTGTCTGGCGGATGGTGCTGCTGTCGTTTATTTTGCAGGTTGCGGTCATCGGACTTTTCCGCCAATACCGCACTCGCCCCGAAGACGATCACTTCAATTTTGGCTGGGAGATGGGACGCATCGCGCGCTCCATCGTGCAGGGCCACGGCTTCAGCAGTCCTTATGAAGGCGATACCGGCCCTACCGCCTGGGAGCCCCCGCTCTATCCTTTCCTGATTGCGGGAGTTTTCAAGATATTTGGAATTTACACGCTGGCATCGGCGTGGGTGCTGCTCACCATCAATTGCTTCTTCTCCGCCATTACTACCATTCCGGTTTATTTGATTGCGCAGCGCTGCTTTAGTCCGCGTGTTGCGCTCTGGTCGGCGGGAGTATGGGCGCTGAATCCCTGGGTTTGGTACTGGTCGGTGCATTGGATCTGGGACACGACGTTCACGCCGTTCGTGCTCGCGCTGATCTTTCTGGTCTCGCTCGAATTAGAGCAGTGGCCGGGCTGGCGAGGATGGGCTTTGTGGGGCGCGTTGTGGGGCGTGGGCGCGCTGATCAATTCTGCGATGCTGCCGTTTCTGCCCTTCTGCGGATTATGGGTGTGGTATCGCAGATACCGGCGCGGCTTGCCTGCGGTGGCCGGCATTGCCCTTGCCTCGTGCGTTTTCATTCTGCTGATCACGCCCTGGCTGGTAAGAAATTACGAAGTTTTTGGGCGCTTTGTTTTTATTCGCGACGATTTTGGGCTGATCCTCCGGATCGGCAATGGACAACTGTCGGATGGCATGCTGGTGGCTGCGTTCCAGCCCAACATGAGTCCTCAGGAGTTGGAGCGCTTTCAGCGCATGGGCGAGCTTGCCTACTCGGCGGATTGCAAGCGCCGGGCGGTTGAATGGATTCGGGCTCATCCCGGGCGATTCGCGGTCATCAGCCTGAAGAGATTTTTCTACTATTGGAACGGGGTGCCAAAACACACGGACAGCCTTGCGCCCGTTGATTTCCGCATGTCGCCGTATCTGGCGTCGTCAGTGCTGGCGATTTGGGGCCTTGGGCGGGCAATACGGCAGAAGCGGCGCGGGGCATGGCTTTTCGCGGGGCTTATCCTGACTTATCCGATCATCTATTACATTGTTTTTGCGCATGCCCGCTTTCGGCATCCGCTTGAGCCCGAGTTGTTTATTCTGGGAGTGTTTCTGATTTCGGAGGCCAAGACTCGCGCGAAAACTTCGCCGGCGGACGGCACCGATCAGGCTCCGGTTCCGGTAGAATCACGAGTCCAGTCTCCTGAGAGCGGAATGCGCGCGTCTTAGTCAAGTACGTAAGTGACGTTTGAACAAGTCCCTTCGCAATGAAGCTATCCATCGCGATTCTTACTCATAACGAAGCCGCTAACATCGCACGCACGCTGGAGAGCGTGAAGTGGGCTGACGAATTAGTAGTGGTGGATTCGGGGTCGACTGACGAGACGCTCGAAATCGCGCGGCGCTACAACGCGCGCATCTTCGTCGAGCCGTGGAAGGGATACGGCGGGCAGATGAATTCGGCGATCGATAAATGCACATCGCCGTGGGTGTTCTCGCTCGATGCCGATGAGGTACTTACGCCGGAGTTGTCGGCGGAGATTCGTGAGTTGCTGGCCGGCGAGCCAAGGTATCGTGCGTACTGGGTGCCACGCATGAACCTGATTTTTGGGCGATGGATGCGGCATGGCGGGCTCTATCCCGATTACAAACTGCGGCTGTTTGAGCAGGGGACAGCGCGTTTGCCGGAAGATACCGAGCCGCATACGACTCCGAAGTGGGATGGGCCGATCGGCAAGCTGCGTTCCGATTTTTTGCATTACCAGTATCCGACTATCGCCGGATATATCGAACACATGGACCGCTACAGCACGGCTAGTGTGCGGCTCGTTCTTCGCAAGGGAAAGACCGGGCGTTCGCTGCCTGCGTTTTTATTTGGGGTCGTGATTAATCCACTCGCGACATTTGTGTACAACTATTTTTTCCGGCTCGGATTTCTCGATGGCCGCGAAGGTCTACTGTTTCACCTCTACCACTCCAGCTACGTTTCGTGGAAATACTCGAAGGCCTGGGAAGCGGCGCGAGCCAAGGCTACTGCAGATTCCTAGTCGCGTGGTGTCACGCGCAGGACGTCGTATTCAACCCCTACCTGCCGGTTAGGAAATTTCCCTTCGAGATGCGCTTTGATATCGCCGACGGATGGAATTCCATTGCGCCCGGTGAGGCCGCGCGCGTCGTCGAGAAGAACGATGTGCTGAAAGGGATGGCTGAGGATCATCTCCAGCTCGGCTGAGAGCCGCTGCTGGTCGCTTTCTTTGCCACTCCACATGAAGTAACCTCCGTCGAGCCAAAAAAGCGCCGGGGCGTTGAGTTGTGCCAGCACTTCGGGGAGGATTTTGCGGCTGTCTCCGCAGAAGATTTTTATGTGCGGCTCGGCGGCGAACTTTCTCTCGGCGCGCTCGGCCAGTTTGGGCGCGAACTCAATAGAGTAGATGCGGTCGAAGCGGCGCTTCTGGGCGGCGACCATTTCTCCGTAATAAGTGCCGGTTTCGACCAGAGTTTTCAAGTCGAATCGTTCGCCGTATTCGCGGACTACTTTCTGCTTGAGCAGGTGCGGAGAGCGTTCGGGGCGTCCGCGAAGAATCCAGTACCAGTAGTCGGGATAGTGACCGGCCGCCTTGTAGGCGCCGTAAAACGGCGTGCGCTGGAGAAGACGGCGGAATGCTTTCAGGATGTCCTCCGGTGAATAACGAGCATAGGGGCGGGCGGGAGTCGGGTCAAGCAGAGCCGCGAGTTTCCGCCTCCAATAGCCTCGCCGCAGCGGGAGGATGTGGGGAGATGCGGCGAAAGCCGACAACCACTCATTGGTGACCCTTGTCCGTCGTTAGCCTCTCCTCTATCATCACAACATCGCAGGGAGCAGCATGTCCAACGACAAAACGAACACTGGCACAGGCAAGCCGATCGTCGCCGAGAGTCCGGCCTCCGATGTATTTGAGGGCCGTCATCCGGCGCAGTCCGAAAGAGATTGGGCGGAGAACACCTTGGCGCCGACGATTGAGAAATCTCCTGAGAAGGCGATCGGCGCGCCTACCGGCACCAACGTTGACGAGCACGGCCATGCGCGCTTCAGCACGATTTCGAACGCCCCGATACGGCGGCTATACACGCAGGCCGATCTGCCGGCGGACTGGAACTACGAGCAATACCTCGGCTATCCCGGCCAACCGCCTTACACGCGCGGCATTCACGCGACCGGCTATCGCGGCAGGCTTTGGACGATGCGCATGTTTTCCGGCTTTGCTTCGCCTGAGGAGACCAACCAGCGCTACAAGTATTTATTGGAACACGGTGGCGGCGGGCTATCGGTGGCGTTCGATCTGCCTACGCTGATGGGCTACGACTCGGATCATGCGGCGAGTGAAGGCGAAGTTGGCAAGTGCGGTGTGGCTATCGATTCGCTGGAAGACATGGAGATTTTGTTCGATGGCATCAATCTCGAAAAAATAACCACATCGATGACCATCAATTCTCCGGCGAGCGTGCTGTGGGCAATGTATCTGGTGGTAGCGGAGAAGCAGGGCGCGGACTGGAAGAAGATTTCAGGCACGCTGCAGAACGATATTTTGAAGGAGTACATCGCGCAGAAGGAATACATTTACCCGCCAGCGCCTTCGATGCGGCTGGTGGTGGATACGTTTGAGTTTGGATCAAAATTTACTCCGCGCTTCAACACGATTTCGATCAGCGGATATCACATTCGCGAGGCGGGCTCGACCGCGCTCCAGGAACTGGCGTTCACGATTTATGACGGCGTCGAGTATGTCGAGTGGGCGCGGCGGCGCGGGCTTGACATCGACGACTTCGGGCCGCGGCTTAGCTTTTTCTTTAATGCGCACAACGATTTCTTCGAGGAGATTGCGAAGTACCGCGCCGCGCGAAAAATCTGGTACCGGCTGATGAAGGACCGGTTCGGGGCGAAGAACGATCGCACGCGGTTGCTGCGGTTCCATACGCAGACGGCCGGCGTTTCGCTGCCGGCGCAACAGCCCATGAATAACATCGCGCGCGTGGCCTTACAGGCGCTGGCAGCGGTGCTTGGAGGGACGCAGTCGCTGCACACCGACGCATACGACGAGGCGTTGGCATTGCCGACGGAAGAAGCGGCGCGCATCGCGCTGCGGACGCAGCAGATTATCGCTTACGAATCCGGCGTGGCGCAGACGGTCGATCCGCTGGGCGGGTCGTACTTTGTGGAAAAACAAACACTGGATATGGAGCAGGGCGCGTTCGATTATTTCGCGAAGCTCGATCAGATGGGCGGCATGGTCGAGGCGATCGATCGCGGATTTCCGCAGAAGGAAATTGCCGAGGCGAGCTATCAATATCAACGAGCCGTGGAGGCGAACGAGAAAATTACCGTCGGCGTGAATGACTTCGTGATTGAGGAAGGATCGCCGCACATCCTCTACATTGATGAATCGGTGGCGCGGGCGCAGACGGCGAAGCTAAAGGCGCTGCGCGCGCGGCGGTCGAGCGAAGAAGTTGAGCGGCGACTGGAAGCTCTGAAACGTGCGGCGGCGAAGAATCCAACGGCCGGGACGAATGGGAATATCTCGGATGCGAATACGATGCCGTACATTGTGGATGCCGTGCGGGCCTATGCGACGGTGGGCGAGATCTGCGAGGCGCTGCGGCAAGTTTATGGGACTTATACGGAAGTGAGCGTCACCTAGGACCGCGAGCGGGACTCGTGCTCTTCTTTGGCAGCACGGGTGAATCGAGACGGGGCAGGCCCCGTCTCTACGATTACTTCATCCGATTCCTATACAAACTTCCATCCACCTGCCCCACCATCGCCTTAACATCGAGTGGCGCGCCCAGAAACGCAGTCACTTCTTCCGCGACGACTTGCGGCTCGCGCAGCACCCGGTGATAGTGCACGCGCAGCACCTTCGTATTCGGCTTGGCCGCCAGCCACCGGTTGACTTCGACGAGGTGCCGCTGAAATAGCTCTTCCATTGCCGACGTGTCGGCGCCCGGCTCGTAGGTTCCGCGGCGCTTCAGCATTTCGTCCTGCGACTTGAGAACTTCCGGCAGGGGCCGTTGCATGAAGACGATCCTGTAATCGTGCCCATTAGGTAGTGACAGGATGAGTTGCGAGATTACCTTGACCACCTTGCCCTCCGCTTCGGCGATCAGGCTTGGGTCTTTGGGAAGTTGCTTGATGCGTTCCCACTCGAGATAGCCCTTGGGATTGTCGGTGTCGGCTTTACGTTCGCCGTCGGAGACGCCGGACATTCCACCGGCCGTCAGCATCTGCATCATGAGCGAGGTGCCGGTGCGCGGGAGCCCGGAAACGATCGTGATCATCAGAACCTTTCTGCCCTCTGTCGTTTATCGTTGAGTGTTTATCGTTGAAAATGAATTCGCACGGGAACAACGGACATCCGCCCCGTTCACGAATGATAGTGGCAAGATAGCAGATGGGCAAAGGGGCGGCTTCGAGCAAGGACAATGCGGCGCCACCGCAAGTCTCGTCGGCCGCGGAGCCGAAGATGCCCTTATTGGTCGAGCCCCACTTTCGTGCCATAAGCTTGAAACTCCGCTCTCAGAGCCATAACTCACTCACATGTTTGCATTGACAATGCCCCGTAGCTTCGCTATTTTTACTTCTGACAGGAGGCTAAGTGCGGCGAAGTCTTTGGATATTCGTTCTGCTCTTACTGACCGGCGTCGTCTACGCGGCGGCGGTCCCCCCCACTGACGTTCCGGAGACGAGCTACAACGAAGTTGACAAGCCGGTGAATCAGGCGCCTCCGGTGGTTCATGGCATCCGGTTCGTGCGCCCGGTCAAAGTCACCAGGACGGTTCCGAAGTGCGTGCTTCAGGCTCGCTGGGACGTGCCATTTCCGGTTGAAGATCTGGTGTCGCCTCCGCTCTCCGCGCGACGCGACTCCCATTCTGTGCAAGATCTCCTCTGCACTTTGCTGATTTGATCCTTACCAACTGAAAGCTCCGCCTCAGAGCCAGACTTAGGCCGCCAAACGACCAGTTGGTCACTAAAAAAAGCGTTTGCGCACTACCAAGTCGAACTCATCGAGTCGAGCTTCCCCAAGTCAAAGTAGTCATCCGCCTTACGGGCTCCGGCCTCGGGCAACCGGACATTGCCCAGCAAATAGTGGCCACCCCGCGCTGTGCGAGAGAGGCCACGGAGGACAAATCAGTCATGGATGAAGTACGGCACCAATTTTACGATGCCACCGGAATCTGGCCGCAGTCCTGTCGGGGCGAGAGAACCACGACTAACGATACCAGTGCCGGCATCACGGACAGCCGAGTGGCGCGGCTGCTGCTCGTTCTCAGCGATATCAATGAGAGCGTAGCGGGACTCGACAGCCTGCCGGAGACCGAACTCACGGAGATCGTTTCCGGCGCCATTCAGGCCTGTGGATTTACCGACCCGGTCGAGGTGCGATCGGCGGTCGCAACTGTCTTGCAGGCCATTGAGGCGCCTGGAGCGCCCCGGCTTTACGCCTTTTGAAGTCGAGTTGAGGAAGGCAGCGTGGACGGGACTGGCCCCGTCTCTTTCAAGTTCGTCTGGCAGCCGTCCGCAAGGCAGAGCCGGGCGTGGCGATGTGTCCGATTGCTTTCCGAGTGGCCATGCAACGAGGGGAGGTCACTCCAGGGCAGTCGGACACTTCGATTTTAGGCGCCATTTGCCGAGCGGCGCCAGACCGAACCCCGCGCAGTTTCTTTCATTGCGCGGGGCTTGGCATTTCTGGTACCTTGCCTAGCGGCTGGTGAAAGAGGGGGATCATGGCCTTTTGTCCGAAGTGTGGTGCGCAGATTGCTGACGGAGCAGCCTGCGCGAAGTGCGCCGGAGGCGTCCCGGAGACCGTGCCAGTGCCGCAGGCAGCAACCGGGGGCGGACTCGACGACAACGTGGCCGGGGCGCTCGCCTATGTGACGATTATTCCGGCGATTATTTTTCTGGTGCTCGAGCCGTATAACCGCAAGCGGTTCATTCGCTTCCATTCATTTCAATGCCTGTTCTTCGCGGTCGCGTGGACGGTGCTTTGGATTGGGCTCGAGATCATCGCGCATATTCCGTTCCTTGGATGGATGACGATTCTGGTCTGGCCGCTGGTCAGCCTGGCGGGGTTTGTAATCTGGCTGATCCTGGTGCTCAAGGCGTACCAAGGGCAGATGTTCAAGCTGCCAATCATCGGAGACATGGCGGAAAAGCAGGCCGGGGTGTAAGCTCCGCCGCGCTTTTGAATTCCGATCCTGAAGTAACACTTTGAACCGCAACCTTTTCGCTTCTTACGCGTCCCATAGGATAGTAAGCTAGGGGTTGCGTGTTTACTGGAATTCAGCCGGCGGGTTTGTGGCTGCGGCGCTATCGGTCCGTCATTGCATCGGTGGCGGCGCACGTCGCGCTGCTCGCTGTAATCGTGCTCCACCATCCGAAGCCGATCGACATCACTCCTACCTGGTTGGCCTGGGGAAACGCCGAGCATTCCTACAAGATCACCTACCTGCCTCCCGGCGAGAACCCCGCGCACGAAGCCAAGCTGTTCCTGCCAGTGTCCGCGGCGAAGAAATCAAGTATGCGGCGACCGGCAGAAGCCAAGAAGCCGAAAGCTGAACCAGAGCATCATCAGTTCGATGCCAAGGCCGATGCCGGGATCGAAAATACCAAGGCGGGATCCGCGTTAGGCACAGTCGTCGACGGCCCGATCTCCGGCCATGAAGTGCACGTGGCCTTTCCGGTGGTGTATCCGGATCCGCCGGTCGATCGCGCCGAATTCCCTCGCGATCTGGTGGGCGATGTAGTGATCGAAGTTACGATCGACTCCGAGGGTAATGTCGTCGAGACCAGGATTGTGCAGGCCATCGGGCACGGGATCGACGAAAAGATTGAAGCCACCCTGCGGCGCTGGCACTACCAGCCGGCTACGCTCGATGGCATGCCGGTCGCTTCCCACCACGACGTACATTTTCACTTCCCATCGTGAAGCAGTCTCAGGTCTGGGAGTCAGGAACACCAGAGTCTCCAAGGTTCCTCCGCGTTGTCTGTGTTTACGAGCTTATTGGTCTTCGGAAAACTGACGACGGGCGCCGCAATCGCCACTCTCGCTCCTGAAACTTCCTTCTGGCAGGCTTCGCTTTACATTCGCCTATGTGGTAAACTTGGCGGCCATCCGGCGAGGAGCAATAAATTGTCGAAAGCGAACAATCACCGCAAAGCAGTCCTGCACCTGCGAACGTCAGATCCAATTCTAGCCGCGATCATCGAGCGCATCGGCCCGTGCAAGATGGAGTTTGCCGAGCCCACGTTTCACCACCTGGCCGAGGCGATTCTCTATCAGCAACTGAATGGCAAGGCCGCGGTGACCATCTTCAACCGGTTTGCTGCGCTCGCCGGAAATCCTCTGACGCCTAAAGGAATTCTGAAGCTGACCGACGCCCAGATGCGCGAGGTCGGTCTCTCGCGGCAGAAGACCGGATATTTGCGCGACCTCGCCGCCAAAACCGACGCCGGATTGCTTGAGTTCGACCGCCTCCACGAGATGACCGAAGAGGATGTGATCGCACACCTCACGCAGGTAAAAGGCGTGGGCGTCTGGACGGCGCACATGTTTCTGATGTTCTCGCTGCGGCGTGCAGACATTATGCCGACCGGAGATTACGGCGTGCAGGCGGCGATCAAGAAGCATTACAAGAAACGCAAATGGCCAAAGCCAGATGTGATGATCAAGATCGCCAAACCGTGGATTCCCTATCGCTCGATTGCCTGCTGGTATTTGTGGAAGAGTCTGGATGTGAAGACGATGTGACGGGACGATGTGACGGGACGACGTCACGGGACCATATCACGAGACCATGTGACGACATGAGTGACGAAATGACTCCGCGTGAACTCCATTTTCTGGAGAAGTAGCGGAAGCTACAACTAGCTGAAAAACCAGCTTCGCACTCGCTGGCCTCTTCAACTCACTTTGACAGTTTTGTCATCCATCAACGTGTGGAGCGAAAACCCCAAATCGCGCATCTGATCGGGAGGAGGAACAGCCATGAGCAGAGTATCGATTTGGGCCCAACTGGAAGCCAAGCCCGGCAAGGAAAAAGAGGTTGAAGAGTTTTTGAAGTCCGCCCAGCCACTCGCCGAGCGCGAGCCCGGCACCTTGAGCTGGTACGCCATCAAGATGGGATCCGGCAAGTACGGAATTTTTGATACCTTCGCCGACGAAAACGGCCGCAACGCCCACCTGAATGGAGAGATCGGCAAAGCCCTCTTCGCAAGGCAGGCGATCTACTAGCCAAGCCGCCGGAGATTGCCAAGCCCGAGATCCTCGCTGTGAAGCCCAAAGGGTTGAAGTAATATCTCAGATTTCAACAACACTGGTTTTTACGGCTCTCCGGATTTGCGTGTCTTAGCCGGTTGTTTCTTGTTACTCTTATTGCGCTGCAAATGCGCCGATGGAAACCCGTGTTTTTCCCCGGACAGGGATGTCCGCGTCATCGCTGCTTCTGGCTGTAGCGCATGGCGCTCTTTTTGTGCTTGCCGCGTCGTTGTCTCTTACAGCGGCCGACAACCCGAGTCCCAACTCCGACCCGATTTACCAGCAGATCCGGAATGTTACGCTGGGCGGCGAAGCGGTCACTGTCAATAACATCAAGTTGAGGCGCGATGCGGCGACATTCCAGTTCCGCTCCGGAACCATCTGCTTTGTAACTCCGGTCAATGGCAAGATCACCGGTGCGGTATTCACTGGCGACGGCAACCTGGTGGTGAACACGTCCGACGCCACCGAGCGCGCCAGTCTGCGGCTGCTGACAAAGGAGGACGGCTTCAGTGAGGATTTCAGCCAGGCGGTATTTCTGTTTACCGACTCGACCTACGACGAGATCAAGAAGGGCGGAGCCATAGCCGGCGGGACGTGTGACGCGGGCCTCTTGAAGGATATCCAGAATACGACGCGCCACAAACTCAAGCGCAACCTCGAAGCGCGGATTCTGGCCGATGTCCTGAGCCCGGCGCCCGGCGCTTATTTCGTCGCCTTCATCCGTGGAAAACGTTACGGCTCGAAAGAAATATTCGAAATCGATCCCAATCATCGAACCGGTCAGGTGAACTTCTCGACCTATGAAGATAACAAGTCGGGCCATTGGCTCTCGTTAGACCTTTCTGACAAAACAATTCCCGTCGGTCATCCGACCCGGATTCTGCATCAGCAACTGGACGCAACTTTTGAGAAGAATGGAAGCCTCGAAGGAAAGGCAACGGCCGAAGTGGTGGTGCAGCGCAACGGTCTGCGGGTCGTGGCGTTGGATCTGTTCCCTTCCCTGCGCGTGCAAAGCGTCAACGTCGATGGGCAGCCCGCGTCTTTCATCCAGCAAGACAAAAACGACGATGCCGATTTTTCGGTCGTTCTGCCAAGAGCTTTCTCCGCCGGAGATAAGTTCACCATTACGACTACTTATGCAGGCAAAGACGCGGTCCTGAATACAGGAGACGGAAATTATTATCCGGTAGCGCGGGGGGACTGGTATCCCAACCAACCCTACGACTCCGAGGATTGCTATACCCAGTACGACATGACCTTGCGCATTCCAAAGGGCATGAAGATGGCGGCTACTGGCATGCTGGTTTCCGAAAGCAACCAGGAGCGGCACAACATTACCGTTTGGAAGAGCGAAGCGCCACAGACGGACGCGGGATTCAGTTTCGGACGGTTCAGAGAGGAACAGAAAAAACTGGATAGACCCGGATACTTGATTCAGTCCTATGCCAATGAAGAGCCGCCAGACTGGGTGAAGGGTCTACAACACAGAGACCTCGACAACCTGGCCAACGGTCCGCCGTCAAGTGGAGATGTGATGCGGCCGAATCAGGAAGGAACCGCGCCCCACAATGAGATGAGTACAGCGAGCCTGAACAAAAAGGCGCTAGCCGAAGCCCAACTGGCCGTCCAACTCTACTCGGACTACTTTGGGCCGCCTTTGTTCAAGCATCTCCAGCTTACGCAGCAGACGGCGTGCAATTATGGACAATCATGGCCCGAACTGGTATGGCTGCCGCTCTGTTATTACTTCGACACAACCGTGCGCCATTCGCTCGGTCTTGACGACACCAATAAGGGATATTGGAAAGTGGTCACGGCCCATGAAGTGGCGCACCAATGGTGGGGGAACACGGTCGGCTTCGCTTCCGGCCGCGACCAGTGGATGAGCGAGGGATTTGCCGATATGTCGGCGTCTCTCTATATCAGCATGATCGAAAAGAATCTCAAAAAATTCCTTCAGTTCTGGAGCGAGGAACGCAAGACGCTGCTGCAAAGGAACGCTCATGGGTTTCGCGCCATCGACGCCGGCCCAGTTACGCTCGGCTACCGCACGAATAATTCCCGGACCGGAAACGACGTGGCACAGGACTTGATCTATCCCAAGGGTGCCTACATTCTGCACATGATTCGCATGATGATGTGGGACGCCCGGACAGGCGACCAGACTTTTCGAGTGACCATGCACGATTTCGTACAGACTTACTCGGGTAGGGCCGCCAGCACAGAAGATTTCAAGGCGGTGGTCGAGAAGCACATGACGCCCGAGATGGATCTCGACGGCAACCGGCGCCTGGACTGGTTCTTCAATGAATACGTCTATGGCACCGCCCTCCCCGCCTACAAGTTCGACTCCACATTTGGCAAGAATGGGGACGGCGACGCGGTCTTCAACATGAAAATGACGCAGTCCGGAGTCGAAAATGACTTCAAGATGCTGATTCCCATCTACCTTGAGTTATCCGGGGGGCGCATCGTTTTCCTAGGACGCGCCCATCTCACCGGAAACTCCTCGGTCGAGCAGAGCATTCCGCTCAAGGGCTTGAAAGAAACTCCGAAGCGAGCCTTCATCAATTACAACTACGATGTGCTGGCTGCGGAGTGATAGCACGCGGGGACGGCCCAAATGAAAATGCTTGATGCTCTGATTGGCACATGGCGACTCGTGGAGCTTGCCGATCTTGATAAAGACGGCAAGTGGCAGCACCGGTACGGCGAACATCCACGGGGATACTTCGTCTACGACCCAACCGGACACGTCCATATTCAGATCATGAAGACTCCGCCCCTGGCACCTTTTCCAGAAGCCAGGCTTGATGTCGGCAAACTGCCCACCCCCGAGCATGCCCTCGCCGCTTACCGCGCCTATGCCGCATACTTCGGCGCCTACACCGTCGACGCAGAGAAACATATGGTGACCCATCATGTCGAAGGCAGCCTGTCGCCAGACTTCACCGGCACAGACCAGCCGCGTCCTTTCAAACTGGAAGGCGACCGGCTGGAGATCGGCGACGGCAAAACTTGGCGGCGCATGCTGGAACGCGTGCGCTGATTTTGCGAGCGGCTGCGAAGAAGCTTGCGCCCGCAGCCATTTGCGAGCATCATGCTCCTCGCAGGGAAATCGCTGCTCGACGGCTCGACGTAAAGAGGCTGGAGATCGGGGAAGCGCAGAGGGGCGCAAAATCAAATGAACTCCAAAATGAGGTTCGTTCTCGGGGTACTCACGGCTTTGGCGATGTTGGGGCTCACGTACCTGGTTCCAAGAGGAAGCGCGTTGGGAGACGCACAATTGGCTCTATTTCCGGTGACCGTAGGGGTCTGGGCAATTTTCGTCTTGTTATTCGTAAAATTGAAATAGAGCACAATTAGCTCGTCTCTCGATTTTTGGCTCCTGATCCCAATGGTGAACTGGCTGCCATACAAGACCTCCATCCGCCCTCGGCATCCTTCTCTCGTATGAAGCCATCCCGCATCTTCTTCGGAGCCTCCGCCATTCTCTTCGGCATGATCGCGCTCCTATGGCACGACGCCGACACCTGGCAAAACCTTCACCAGCTCTTCAAACTTCCTCTCGGCGTCGTCATCCCCCTCGGCCTCATGGCCCTTCAGATCGCCGGAGGCCTCGGCATTCTAATCCCGCGCACCGCCCGCCCGTCTGCGCTCGTCCTTTGCTTCGTCTATATCTGTTTCATGCTCGCCTGCGTTCCCGCCATCGTCGCCGCGCCCGCCGCCTACGGCTCCTATCCGAACCTCTTCGAACAGCTCTCCATACTCTGCGGAGCTCTCGCCCTTTACGCTGCGACCTCCGCCAACGCCGCGCCGCTCGGCTCGCTCGGCCAGACCGTTCTTCTCAAATTCATTCGCCCCGAATTCGTCCGCCTCGGATTCGGCATCGCCACTATCTCCTTCACCCTCACTCAAATCATTTATTTTCGCTTCACCATGGCAGCCGTTCCGCGCTGGATTCCGCCCAACCAGAAATTCTGGGCCATCCTCACCACCGTAGCCTTCGCGCTCGCAGCCCTAGCCATTCTCATCAATCGCCACGCTCGGCTCGCTCTACGCCTGATGGCTCTCATGACAGCACTTTTCGATGCCCTGGTTTGGGTCCCGGGCCTGGTAGCCCATCCAAAGTCCCACTCCCGCTGGTCCGAATTCTGCCTCACCCTTCTGATCACCGGAGCCGCCTGGCTGATCGCCGACCTCAAGTCACTCTGATTCGCGGCCCCTCAGCCGTTCTGAGTTCCCGAATGGGCTGCTTACGAATTGCGCTCGGCAATCTCCGAGATGTGCTTGCCTTGTTCCCTCGAGATCGGGACCGCTACCGAGAAATGGCTTGACTTAAGCCCACGCACAGGACTCCACTAGAACTGCACACAATCTGCGGCGGCGGTTGCGGGGTCTATATTCGCCTGCCGAAGACGCTCCTCGACAACCTGATCTCGACCCGAGGCTTCCGCGCTAACCAGCTTTTTATCAATACTTTACAAATATAGCCTTTTAGAATCAATACTTTGCGGAAGATAGAACACGCTGCGGCACGCAAGATTGTCCGATTTCTATAGCTAACTCCAACACGCTCAATACTTTGTCTCTAAGTGGTTACGGCTCAAGACTTTGGCAGGAAAATCGCGCTAAATCTCTGATTCTAATAGATGGCAACAAGGGGGAGGGGGGAGGGTCCCCTCTTAAAATCGCGAAACGGCCTCCCGAGGACAGTCCCTCCGCGCCACCAACTGTTCCTTCACTGCGGGCCATTCCGCAGCAATGATCGAATAGCGCGCCGAGTCGCGAGGAATGAAATCGGCGGCCATCCGATGGGCGCGAAGAATGCCTTCGAATTTTCCGCCAATGCGTTCGATGGCAGCCCGCGAACGCGCATTGCGCACATCGGTGTGCAAGCAAACGCGCAGCACTCGCCAGGTTTCGAAAGCAAAGGCAAGCATCAGCAGCTTGGATTCAGTGTTGGCAGGCGTCCGAATGGCGCTGGCCACAAACCAGGTGTAACCGATCTCGCACGCGTCAGGCACAGGGTTGCCGTGAGCTGTCGGGCCTTGAGGCGTACGGCCGTGAAAAGCATGCCCCGGGGGCCAGGCCCAGTAGTCGAGATTGAAGAAACGCGTTGAGCCGATAACCGCGCCGTCGGCAATACGAATGATTGCAAAGGGCGCGGCGCTGCCATCCTCCTGCCAGGCGAGAGCAGTGTCGACATATTTTTCGGTCTCGCTCCGGCCCTGCGGAACCGGGCTCCATTGATAGAGAGAAGGATCGGCGGCGGAGGCGGCCGCGAGTCCGTCGACATGCCGCCGCGAAAGCGGTTCGAGCCGGACGTGGCGGCTTTCCAGTGTTGGTACATGAATTTTTGTTGTCATGGTCGAAAGTTTAGATGGTTGAGAGTTGAAATGGCACTTCGATGAACGAGACTCCGGTGGTCGGCGTGCGCAATTCAGCGGCAGCCAGAGTCAGGACATTGATCTTTCCGATATTCGTCGACATACATCGTCCAGGGAGGTTCGTGCAGCGCATCCCGGTGGAGGCCGGTCTTGAAGTAGATTAGTGCGCGCTTGGGATATCCACGAGCTGATTGAAAAAGCGTGGGACCTCGATAGCGCAAAATTTCGTGACCATCGAGAGTGGCGTCAATCCTCCCCTCGCGGCCGCTGTCGAAGAGCGTAACAAAACGAAAATCAAGCCAGCGGCCTCGGATGTCGTCGCCTCGATACAGCACCTGCGTTCCCAGCTCATCGATGCGCGTGATTTTGAGACGCGCATCTTCAACGCGAAGCGCCAGAATCGGACGGTCGGGCCGGCAGCGCGAGGCCTCACAGAGCTGCCTCCACTGCGCGATGACGAGACGTTCGGAAGTTTGCGGAATATCCTGGGTAAGATACAGGCTGAATGAGTACACATACGTTCGTGCGGCACGCGAGTAGTGCCACCAGGATTCCATAAGCTCGTCTCGCTCGCTCGCCGCGCCGGTATCGCTGGCGGCTTCAAAACGATCGCCGGAATGAACCGTGGATGGCAAGCGCGCTGCGGCCAGCCCGAACGACAGACTGCTCGGAGGCGACCGCGCCTGGCACAAATCGACCTTTGGACCATCGACTCCAGCTCAATTGCGGCGACTCGAAACCGTCGTAGACGTGGATGGGAATAGTTCGGAGCGCGATGAAGATAATAAGGAGAACCGATGCGCACTCGCGAACCTATCGGCATTCACCGTTGGAGGTTCCCGCGTCTAGAACGGAAATAAAATCCCTTTATCTTTCAGTCTCTCAAAGCGGGCCGCCTGAAACTTGTGCAGTTGTGCGGGACGCTGACCACCGCGGCGATATTCGTGCAGAGGCTTCAGAATCTTGAGTAACGCCAGCTTTCGCCGGAAATTCCGTTTGTCTAACTTTTTCCCGAGAATCGCTTCATAGACCTCCTGCAACTCGGTCATGGTGAATTTCTCGGGCAGCAACTGGAAACCAACCGTCGTGTATTCGAGCTTGTTGCGCAGGCGTTCAAGCGCATAGTCGAGAATCTTGCGGTGATCGAAGGCAAGGTGCGGCAGTTGGTCAAAGGCCCACCAGGTGGCTTCGGCGGCATCGGTGCCCGGCTTCAGAGAGCGGTCGGCCGAGATCAAGGCGAAATATGCAACCGTGATCACGCGGCCGCGCGGATCACGATCGAAATCGCCGAAGGAATAAAGTTGTTCAAGGTAGACGTCAGTAACGCCGGTTTCTTCGCGCAATTCGCGCAGCGCGGCGTCCTCCAGGCTTTCTGCCTCGTGGACGAAACCGCCGGGAATCGCGAACTGTCCTTGAAATGGCGGCGCGGCGCGCTTCACCAGCAGAACCCGCAGTTCACCCGACTGAATTGTGAAGATGACGATATCGACGGTAACGCGCATGCGGTTCTAAAATACAACTTCTCAGGATACGACAAGCCTTGCTCTTTGCTCGGCCCGCGCGCACGTGCGCTATCGCGCCAGAGTTGAATTGCAGGAAATCGGATTCCATTCCGTCGCTGAAGACCACTCCGCCCGACGGCATTCTCGATTCGAGAATGAGTTCGTCGCCGGACTGAAGCATGCCGGCCACGATGCCGGCCTGTGAGTGCCGGCTGACGAAAGGCTCGCGCACCACATAAAGAAGCCGGCGGTCTTCCCATGGGAGACGCATCGGCTGGACCGGCTGGCCTCCGCAAAACCCGGCGACCCCGGAGGCCATGTTGAAAACGGAAGAGAGCCAACCCGTCGATCCGGCGCCGGTCGAAACCAGCACGCCACTGGAAGACTGCACCTCCGACTTCTGCCCGTTGGTGATGCGGTAAAGCGCGGAAACATGGCTGCGCGCTCCGAGGAAAAAATCGTTGAACGCCAGCAGTCGCTGCCCGTCGTCAAGCCGCACCTCGGCCAGCGTGATGTTGCGAACTTTTGCTCGCTCTTCCAAGACACGCGCGAGCGCTGCTTGCGCCTGGTCGGGAAGAAAAGGAAGCAGCACTCCGTCGAAACGCGCCGGTTCGGGATTTACGGCCACGATAGGCTGCGCACCCACGTATTTTGCCGTGTTGGCAACCAGCCCATCCTGGCCGAGGGTGATGACAACATCCTCTTGCTGGAAATGAAAGGTCGGCACCAGGCTGCGATCCAGAAGTTGCTGGGGCATTTCGAAATGCAGGGAGCGGCGGAGCGTTTCGAGGGCGAAGGAGTATGCATCTTCCTCACGCTCGTAGTCGACAAAGTCGCCGCCCGCGCGCTCGATGTAGAACTTGGCCTGCGAGCGCGTGTTGAAACGCTCTACCAATTCCTGCAACCGTGTTTTGCGGGTTACGATAACCAGCTTCTTGTACATGACTACTTCACCGTGGATGTGATCAACGACTTCAGCAGATCCGGCGAAATATTTAGTTCGCCGATCTTCTGCGCATTTTCAGCCATCTCCTGGAATGCCATTGCCATCATGGTCTTTGCGTCGGCCTTCCCGCCGCCCAGCATCATCAGCGCCTTCCAGTCGAGGTCGCGCAGAGGCTTGAGTATTTCGGTGAGCGCGTAGGCGCGGCTATCCGCGTCCTTGCGCTCGTTCTCGACCCGGCGATTCATCAGATCGAGCCGCTTTTCTTCGATCGCGATTTCCGCGCCCATCTGGATTTCGCGGATTTCACGCTTCTTCTGTTCGGCCGCGATTTCCCCAGCGAGCTGGGTCTCGCGGATCTCGCGTTTTTTCAGCTCGACGGCGATCTCGGTATTGAGTTCGCTCTCCTTGATGGGCCGTTCCTGTTCGACGGCGGAGTTACGGCGCGAGTAGATCGCCTCATCCGCGCTGCCCTTGCAGGGCTTCGCGGGCCTCCGCCTCGAGCGCCCGCGACATTTCAGGAGTTGCTTTGATATCGAGAATCGCCAGCGAAAGCACTTCGAGACCGAGCGTCGACACAAGTTCCGACTGTTTCAAGCGGGCCAGAACCTCGGTCAGAATCAGGTCGGAGCTGCCCAATATTTCTTTCAACGGGAGCCTCTGCGCGACCGTCCGAGTCAGGGCCTGTAGTGTATTCACAATTCGCTCAGGCAGTTTTTGCGGGTCGCGAGCGTGATCCTGAAAATACGAATCTTTCCTGCTATCGATTGCGAAATTCAGCAGGGATGCCACTCGCTTTGGATCCACGACCCGATAGGTGAGCTGCCCCTGAATGGTCACCGCCTGAAAATCCGCAGTTGTTTCAGGAAAAACGAATGGGACATCGGCGCTCGCGAGCGGGACCGCCACGATCGTGGATGTTGGCGCCCAGTAGAAGAAGGATAGCCCGGCGCCCTCGCGTTTGATTCTGCCCCGCTGATACTGCAGACACGTAGGTGGTGGGCGGAACTTTCATGAATCGGAACATATAGAACCTCCATTGGTGTCCTAGTGACACTAATTTAGTGTCACCAGGACACGATGTCAAGAACAATTCAGAGTTGCACCGCAAGTACATGAGTAAATTGGCAATTTTCCGGGGAGGCGCTTCAGCGCCAGGACTACTGGAGAAGAAAATGTAAGCCTCGACAAAAAACCCTCTCCACCAGCGAGAGGGTTTGCGAACTGGTTTCGAAGAAATGTCTTTACGCTGCGCGCACTACGTTGCCCGCCTGAAAGCCCTTGGGGCCTTTGAGCAGATCGAACTCGACGGTCTCACCTTCGTTCAGCGAACGGTAGCCGTTCTCCTGAATGGCGGAGAAGTGCACGAACACGTCCTCACCCGTGGAGCGCTGGATGAACCCGTAACCCTTCGCCCCGTTGAACCACTTCACAGTACCCTTCTCTCTCACAAAAAACTCCTTTCGCCTCGGTCGTCTGAATTATTCTTGCGCCTCTTCTGCGTTTGTCCCGCGGGTCGCGCACGCGCCACGCACGGTGAATCAGCCAACTACGGCGTGCGAGAACGGAACAGCCCCTCAAAGGGCGCTCGAATTGGTTGGCGTCACCGCGAAGCTCAGACGAGCCCGCCAAAAGAAACAGCTCCCCGCATTTCGCCGGGCGATTGCCCGCGACGAAACACAGTGGAGCCGCACAGACGAAAGCGCGATATCGACTGCCCACACAGAAACGTCAACCGTTTTGCTGCATCGTCAAGCGTATAGCACCCGACGAAGCCCCAGATAATAGCAGGAAGATGCTGATTGGCAAGCACGAAATTTTCGAACGGAAAGACTGGGAGGATTTCGACGAGGTGGCCCGCGTCGAGCGAGGTGGCGGCTGTAGACCGAGGGACGTGATCTGGCTGGGCCTGCGCGATTAGGCAGGGCCGACAGGAAAAGCAGAAAATCCGTAAGTATTTGATAAGATTTGACAAACTGTGACTTCCATTACTCCTATCCGGGCCTCCGACGAGAAAGGGGCGGTCGAGTTCGCGCTGCTCCCAGCCGAAAACGCCGTGCGCTCGACGGCGCGTTATCTGCTGCGGACCGATGTCCATACCTTCGCCTTCTCGGTGGCGGCCAACGCAATTTTGTCGCTCTTTCCTTTCTTACTGCTGCTGATGACGCTGATCCGGCGCGTGTTTCATTCCCAGGTGATGTACAGCGTGGTGGAAAATCTGGTGCGCGACTCGCTGCCCACGGGGCAGGAATTTGTGATTCGCAATCTGAATGCGCTGGTCGGATCGCATCAGCGCGCGCAGATACTTTCGCTGGTTATGATGCTGGTGGGCTCCACCGGAATTTTTATGCCGCTCGAAGTGGCGCTGAACCGGGTGTGGGGATTCTCCAATAACCGGTCGTATATCGGGAACCAATTGATCGCGCTCGGGCTGGCGTTTGCCTGCGGATCGCTGGCTCTGCTGTCGGTCGGGCTAACTGCGGGGAACGTCGAGATTCTGAAAACGGTGCTGCACGGTTACGGCAACTGGTATGTGCAGTGGGCTGGGTTCTTGACCATGAAGATTTTCTCGATCGGCGCCAGCATTGCGATTTTCTTTCTTGATTTACTGGCTGCTGCCGAACGGGAAGGTTCGAGCGCAGGCCGTGTTGCCGGCGGCGGTCATCATGGGATTGCTCTCCGAGGCGCTGAAGTACGTTTATATTTTTGCGCTGCCGTTTCTGAATTTCGGCGAAGTGTACGGGCCGTTCGCGATCTCAGTGAGCCTCATATTCTGGGCGTTTCTTTCGGGCATGCTGCTGCTGACGGGGGCGCATCTGTCGGCACGAAGAAGCCTGCGGAACTTGTAGAAAGTCAGTTCTCTACAGGCTTCCATCTGGTCGCCGACTTCGGAAAACTCTTCTCGATAAACGCGAAGACCTTGCTTGGGCGGACTTCGAAAATTGGCTCGCCCATGCCGCGCGGATCCATCTTGTATTTCTTTTTGTACGCGGACGCAACGCGCTCGAGCGCCGCCGGATCGTCCAGCTGTTTTGCTTCTCCCTCGACGATCACGGCCTCTTCGCCTTCATCGTTAGCGATAGAGCAGGCTGGGATTGGCGGCGAGGTTCTGCCCCTTGCGCGACTTGCGTCCGGTCGAGAAAAAGAACGCGTCGTCGAGCCAGACTCCCCAGACCGGCATCACGTGCGGGCGAGGCCGGGCGCCGTCTTTGCCGGGACGAATCGTGGCCAGCCAAAATGTGCGGCAGCGATTCATCTTACGGGCGACCCAGGCCCACTTGAGAAGACCGGCGCCCTCGTTGGCTCCAACGATTCCGTACCCGGGAGCGAAGGGGCGGGAGGCTTTAGGGCCTCGTTTCGCGTTTGCAGATTTGCGCGGGAGCTGAGTGGAGGAGGCGTGAGGTTTGGGCATGAACGCTATTCTAGCGCGGGGTTGCGCAACTCGTTGCCGCAGACGCGAGGACTTGAGGCGTCCCTCGAAGCTGGCGCCCGGCCGGTGTTACGAACCTGCGCTCGGGCCCATTCGCATCGGTAGCCGCAGCGCCGGACTGTTCGCTCACTTCGAGCACGGCGTCCCAGAACGTGCTGTTTGGATCGACCGCAGCGACGCCGATTTTCGCGCCGGTTGGCGCGTCTTCGTCCCGAACCCAGGCAACGCGAAACTCTTCCTTCCTGCCGGTGCGCGTGAGAGAGACCGTGTCTCCAATTTTGAGCAGGCCGTGAATTCCCTCCAGAAACGCGCCCCGTCGGCTGATGTTGACCGTCAACACACGCTGGCTCAGAGGGCGGCCGCTGACATCGACTCCGTTGAGCAGAACAGGCAGCGCGACGTCAATGCGGGGATCGCGGCGCTTGCCGAGGCGTTGCGCTCGCAGGTCGCTGAAGAATTGCTCTTGCGTGAGCGACGGGCCCGAGAGCACCAAGATCCAGAAGCAGGTCGGGCTCGCCAGGTACGCGGGCGGAAGGCATGGTCTCGGTCTCCGCCGCGTCTTGCCGTTCCTTGCGCCCGACAAAAACCCGCGGCGCTTCGCGCGTGCTCGACAGTTGTTCAATCAACTCTTCGACGCGCTGGGCGGGCGTGTGCGAACGCGTGAACTCGGTCCCCATGCCCGTGTCGGGATGAGAGACGCGGACGACGCCATCGAGAATGTACTCTTTTTCGTTGGCGCGAATACTCAGAACCACGGGCGTGCCCGCGGGAAACGGCGTGGTGGATTCCAGATAACAAGCGCCCGCGCTGACGTCGGTCAAGAGCCAGCGCCGCGGAGGCATTGCCGCCTTGGCCGCATCGGCGTCGGTTCGCGACCGCCGCATCCTCCCGAGTTCCTCTTCGATCAGATCCTCGACCGCCCAATCCGACGGAGCGTATTCGATGCCCCAGAAGTTTCCTGGAATCTGAAGTTCGAGTCCGATGAGCCAGGTTTCCGGATCGCCGCCGAGCGGCACAACTTCGGATACGACGGCTGTGGTGTGACGCTTGGCGGAGATAATTTCGAGGCGCACCGGCAGATTCATCTCTAAGGCGCGCGGCGAGATCACGCCGCAGCCATGAGCATTGACGAGAGTTGTGTTACAGCGCTCAGAAAAAGAAAAAGACGGGTCGAGGCTCGTCACCTGTACCGGAACTTCCAGCGGCAAACGAGTGCTGCGGCGAATTGCGTGCTGCGCTTTTTCCGAAGAGCCCATAAATCGGCGGTCGAAAATTTTTGGTTCGAAAAGCTTTGGTTCGAAAATTCCAGGCCGAAAACGCTACGGCCTGCAAAACTAATGATAGCAATCGGCTTGCTCATACCGAGACAGACTACAACTATGCTAGAGCACCCGAAAACAGCGGGATATAGCTTTGGCGGGTCCCGTTTCCGAGTTAGGCACTAGACGGGCTGTTCACCGGTCTTGATCGCGGGTTCGACCGTTTGGACAGCGGGCTCCGGTGGTTTGATGGCCGAGTCGGGCGCCTGGAAGTCGATGCGTTTGTGGCTGCCGTCGCAGAAGGGACGGTTGGCGGAAGCGCCGCAGCGGCAGAGAGAGAACGCCGCCTTGCCGGTGAGGTCGTATTTATTGCCGTCGCCATCGATCATTTCGATGATGCCGCTCGGATCGTCGACGCGCAACGAGCCGTTCTTTTTGACTGTGATTGTCACTTGAGCCATGAAACCTCCGGTGAATATTCAAACTATCGTAGCAGGGGCGTGGAGTACAAATTCGGCTCGGGCTTACTTCCAGCGATCGATTGTCTCCCACCATACCAACTTGGTCCACTCGTCGAACGTGACTTTGGCCCATTCGCGGTTGGTCCACCAGGCGTCGCCGAATTGCAGAGGATTGCGCGCGGCCCCGACGCTCCACTGGTATTGCGGAAGGCGATGAGAAAAAATCGCCAGCGCGCGGCGCGTGTGATAGTCGGACGTGACGAGCAGCACACGATGCGGATGAAGTGTCTGGATGCAGCGATCGACGTCGGCGGTTTCCGCGACCGTGGAATGGCTGATAACACCACAGACCGCGATTGATTTCGCGTCTAGCTGTTCGTCGATGTACTTCTGCGCGATATCGGTCAGGTGCGAGTCGAAAATTCGTCCGGTTTCAGCGTCGATGAACATACGGGGCGCCATGCCTTGGCGTAGGAGTTCGAGCCCATGCTCGGGACGGGCGATGGTCTCTCCGGCGAGGACGACGATCGCGTCTGATTTTTGCGGATTGTCGACTACGAGAAAGCGGGCGGCCTGGCTGCCCAGGAAGATAGCGACGATCAGCGCGAAAACAAAGAGCCGGAGAAAACGCATCTCAGCGCATGGTACTACAGCGAGATTGTGGCGATTTCGATTACCGTCGTAAGCGTTCATCCAGATGGCGAACGCGAAGGCGTGGGAAAATGGTGGGACCGTGCAGAGCCCGGCTTTAACCTGCGCGAAACATCGCCGGTAAACGACCCGTGAAATCGGCTGCAACCCGGATGTTAGAATTCTCGTAACCTCATGACCACACAAATGACCGCGTCTTCATTGTTCAGTGAGCTGAAAAAACGCATCCAGACTCGCCACGCGCGGGTGGGAATTATCGGCCTCGGCTATGTCGGATTGCCGCTCGCTCTTCTTTATAGCGAGCAGAAATTTCCCGTCACCGGATTCGATATCGACCAGCGCAAGGTGGATACGATCAACCAGGGCGGCACCTATATTTTCCGCATCACCGCGGAGGAGATTGGCGCGGCCAAGGCCAACGGATTCAAGCCAACATCGAACTATGCGCAGATCAGCGAGATGGACGCGATCATCATTTGCGTTCCCACGCCGCTCAATGAATATCACGAGCCGGACATGAGCTACATCACGAACACTGCGCATGCAGTGGCGCCCCATCTGCGCGCCGGGCAGATCGTGATTCTCGAGAGCACGACCTATCCAGGTACGACCGAAGAAGTGCTGGTTCCGATTCTTGAGCAGGAAAACAAGCTGGGCTGAAGGCTTCGCAAAAGGGCGCGGCCGGCGACAATGAATTCTGGGTGGCGTTTTCTCCCGAGCGCGAAGACCCGGGAAATACCACCGTCGCACGCCACAATATTCCGAAGGTAATTGGCGGACTCGATGCGCAGGCGAGTGAAATTGCGGCCGCGCTCTATGGCTCGATTTTCAGCCGCACCGTTCCGGTGTCGTCGCCGGCTGCGGCGGAGATGACGAAGCTGCTCGAAAATATCTACCGCTGCGTGAACATCGCGCTGGTAAACGAACTTAAGATGCTGTGCCTGCGCATGAACCTCAACATCTGGGAGATCATCGACGCGGCGGCCACCAAACCGTTTGGATTCCATCCTTTTTATCCCGGTCCGGGACTGGGCGGACATTGCATTCCAGTCGATCCGTTTTACCTTTCGTGGAAGGCGAAGGAGTTCGACTTCCACACCCGGTTCATCGAACTGGCGGGCGAAGTCAACGTGGCCATGCCCTATCACGTGATCGCGGCGACGATCGGCGCTCTCAACAAGCAAAAGAAGGCGATCAACGGATCCAAGGTACTGGTATCTGGGCGTGGCCTACAAGAAAGATATTGACGACCTGCGCGAATCGCCGGCGCTGACGATCATCGAGCTGCTGCAAAAAGAGGGCGCGACGGTCAGCTATAACGATCCGTATTTTCCGTTCGTGGGCCGCGGGCGCAAATACGACTTGCAGATGAAGTGCGCTCCGCTCGAAAATCTTGGCGACTACGACTGCGTGCTGATCGTGACCGACCACTCCGACTATGACTACAAGAAGATCGTGAACGAGGCCAAACTGGTGGTCGATTCACGCAACGCAACCCGCGGCATCAAGAGCGACAAAATCGTGCACTGCTAAAAGCTCGTGTGGCGCGGGCGCTTCCGCCCGCGTCGTGGCATCCATGATTAAGACTGTGGAACCTGTGTCTAGATTTTCTGTAAGTATTCTTCTGTGAACATTCTCTTCGACCTCGACGGCACCCTTACTGATCCTGGCGTCGGCATCGTCTCCTGCATTCGCTACGCCCTCGAAAAACTTGGCCGGGAGCTGCCTTCGGATCGGGCGCTGTCGCGCTACATTGGACCTCCACTGCGCGAATCTTTCGGCGAGATTCTGAATACTTCCGACAAAGGCGCGATCGATCATGCCGTCAACGTCTACCGCGAGCGCTATGCAACGATTGGCCTGTTGGAGAACGAGGTCTATCCTGGGATTCCGGAAGCATTGGCGCGGCTCTCGGAGCGCGGCGACAGGCTGTTTGTCGCCACCTCGAAACCTGAAATTTACGCAGAGCGCATTCTCGAGCACTTTGGTCTGGCTGGCCATTTTTGCGGGATTTGGGGATGCGAACTGGACGGCGCTCGATCGGACAAGGGCGATCTGATCGCGCACATGCTCATGCACGAGAAGCTCGCGCCCTCGGAAACGCTGATGATTGGCGACCGCTCGCACGATGCCGTTGGAGCCCTGGCGAACGGCCTCATCCCAGTCGGTGTTCTGTGGGGTTATGGCGACGAGGCTGAGCTGACTTCGGCGCAATGCAAGATGCTGCTGCGTTCACCGTTGGAATTGACGCGACTCGCGATCTGACTGAACCGCACCATCGGCGACCCGCGATTTGCGTGTTCCATCAGTCGGCGAACATCGGCTATGCTAGTATTTCGCGTTGGACTGGGGCAGCGCTGAGGGTGAGCGTTGCATCCGAACAGTGCCACCATGAAAGATACGCTCGGAGTATTGCTGGCCGGAGGCGCGGGCGAGCGCCTGTATCCGCTAACGCGCGACCGCGCGAAACCTGCCGTGACTTTCGGTGGCATTTACCGCATCATCGACATCACGCTTTCCAATTGCGTGAACTCCGGACTGCGCCGGGTTTACATTCTCACGCAATACAAGGCACTCTCGCTCAACCGGCAGATTCGCGAAGGCTGGAACATTCTGGGGCGCGAGATTGGCGAATTCATCGAAATTCTGCCGCCCATGAAGCGCGTGAGCGATAACTGGTACATGGGGACGGCCGATGCGGTGTATCAGAATATCTATTCCATCGGCTCCGAGCAGCCGAAGTACGTGCTCATTCTCTCCGGCGACCACATCTACAAGATGAACTACGAGCGCATGCTGCAGCAGCATACCGACTGCGCTGCCGACGTTACCGTCGCAACGCTGCTGACGGAGCCGGCCGAGTGCCGGCACTTTGGGGTGGTCGACATCGAAGGCGACAGCCGAATCACCGGCTTCGTGGAAAAACCGAAGGAGACGGCGCTGCGCTCACCCTACGATGCGAGCAAGATTTCAGCATCGATGGGCATCTATATTTTCAATACCGATGTGCTCATTCCGGTGCTGCTGAAGGATGCCGAGAATCCAAATTCGAGCCATGACTTCGGCAAGGACATTCTGCCGGGCATGCTGAACGACTACAACGTTTTCTCCTTTAATTTCGTCGACGAGAACAAAAAAGAGGCGCTTTACTGGCGCGACGTGGGCACGCTGGAGGCGTACTACGAAGCGAATATGGATCTGGTGTCGGTGTCGCCGGTGTTCAATCTTTACGACGAGCGCTGGCCGATCCGCACCCACCAGCGGCAGTATCCGCCGGCGAAGTTTGTGTTTGCCGAATCTGGACGCATGGGGCATGCGCTCGATTCGCTGGTCTCCGCCGGATGCATCATTTCCGGCGGCACGGTAAAGAATTGCGTGGTTTCTCCCGACGTGCGCGTCAACTCGTACACCGAGATCGAGGACAGCATTCTTTTTTCGCACGTAAACATCGGCCGCAACTGCCGTATCCGCAAGGCGATTATCGATCGCGACGTGCATGTACCCGAAGGGACGACGATCGGCTACGAGCCCGAGGCCGACCGTGAACGTTATTTCGTGACGGACAGCGGCATTACAGTGGTGACGCGGGATTATTCCCTGTTTGAGAATCCCGTGACGGTGGATTATTTTACGAGTGAGTGAAGTGGTTCTTAGCTGTCAGTTTTGAGTTCAGTGACTGGCTAAATCGTCGGCCAGCAGACCTGCCTTCAGCGCCAGTGTGTGCCCTCGCGAAACATCCCCTTGTTTCAGCGCCGACCGCGAACCTTCCATATAGCTGTGGATCTGCGAGACGGTCTCCTCTTGCTGGGCATCGAGCGGGCGCGGGGCAATCTCTTTGAGTTTTTCCTCAGTTGTGCTCAATAACAATTCCGCTTCGCGACGCTGGCGGTCGGCTTCTTCGGGAGTCATACCGGCGATGATTTGCTCGGTCGGTTCGGGCGCGCCACCTTCCCGCACGACGATCTTCTTTGGTGCTGCCGCGGGCGGAGGCGCAGCAGCACGCTTTGGCGCCGCGGAATGGGTGCTCAGGGACGCGCTGTTCGCGCTCGGCTTTTTTGCAGGCTTCGGGTTGGGCTGGTTTTTTGCTCCCGCCCGCGACCTAGCGGAATCGCTATTTTGAATCTCGATTTGATTTTGCGACGGCTGAGATTTGGTCTGGGACGGAACCGCTGTAGAGGTTTGGGTAGAGGAGTTCGCGGGCGAAGGCGCCCCCTGCTGCGCGGCCACGATGGCACATCCCAAGCTCATGCCGATCATAAACCGGAAAGTCACGCGCGCATTGCCTCTAAGAATCATGCCGGCACCTGTGTCTCGCTTTCCGATTTTGTCACGAGAGCCGGCAGCCGCAGGCGGAACGTCGTCCCCTGCCCGACCACCGATTCGAAATCCACCGAGCCGTAATGCCACTGCATGATCTGGTAGGTCTGCGCGAGGCCGATTCCGCTGCCGCCCTGATCTCCTTTGGTGGTGAAGTAGAGTTCGAAGATTTTTTCGCGCGCATCGGCTGGAATGCCGCTGCCCTGATCGCGAATCTCGCCCACAATATCTTCCTCTGCTCGCACGGCCACGAGCGTGAGCGTTCCTCCTTTTTCCATCGCCTGCACGCCGTTGATCACCAGGTTGAGAATCGCCTGCTTCATGAGATCGGGATCGACGCGCACCAGGAGCGGCTCGGCGGGCAGACTCCCGGACGATCTTTACGCCGTGGCGGGCCGCATCGGGAGCGGCCAGGACAGCCACCTCTTCAAACATTTTGCGCAGATCCACGTCGTCGAGATGCAGATCGCGCGGCCGCGTGAAGTCGACGAGGATTTGCACGACGCGGTCGAGCCGGCGAATTTCGTTGCCGATGATGTCGACGTGGCGGCGCGACTCGGGATCGTCCTGCTGCATTTTGTTTTGCAGCAGCTGCAAGTGCAGCACGATGGCGTTGATCGGATTCTTAACTTCGTGAGCGACGCCGCGCGTGAGTCGGCCGCTGGCGGAAAGGCGGCGCGAGATTTCAATCTCATCTTCAATCCGGCGAACCGATTCGGCATCGCGCATGGTGAGCAAGCGCGCCGATGGGAGTTCCCTTCTCCTGAATAAAATCGAGCGAGACTTGAACGCGCCGGCCGTCGGCGGCCTCGAATTCGTATTGCACCAGCGGACGCTGCTTTTGGAAGGCGGGCAGAACGACCGCGCCCAGGACTGTACCGTCGGCGAAAATTTCCGCCGCCGTGCGGCCCAGGATCTCGCGGCGCGGACGTCCCAGAAATTTTTCCGCCGAGGCGCTCACCAGCACGACCCGCGAATCGCGCGTGAAGAGCATCAGGCCATCCTGCAGCTTCGACATGACCTGCTCGACGTTGTCTTTCGAGCGCGGAGAAAATCTGGTTGGTATCGCGAATCTGGCGGCCGAGGTGCGCAATCTTCAGCGAGACAAGGCCAACTTCGTCGGCGCTGGAGTCCTCGTCCGCCGGCAGCGGATCGCCTGCGCTCGCGCTGTCAAGATTGCGGCTGATCGCCTTCAAAGGACCGAGCGCCACATTCGACACGACCGCTCCAAGCACCAGCGAACAGAAAATCGCGACCACTGAAAAAAACAGAGCCTGCTGCAGCCGCGGCGTCAGTTCGTAGCGCAGAGAACACGGTGGAGACGCCGACATGAATGCTGCCGAAAGTTTCCTCGCCAACCTTCAGCGGGATGCTGGCGTCGTAGACCGTGCCGGGAGCATAAATCAAGACGCAGTTGGTGGCGGAACCCGACGTCGAGCAACCGGGTCAGGCGGCGGGCGTTCGGGCACCGGCTTGCCATTCATGCGCGGGTTGGTATCCAGAATGACGACGCCGTTGGGATCGACGATGGCGGCGTCGTAGATGATGCGCGAGTTCTCGACCACCGATTCCAGCATCTCGTTCAGGTTGACGTCGGTCTGGAGATAGCCGGCGATGGTGGCGCGCAGCGCCTTGGGATTGGCGGTATCGACGCGCGTGCTGGTCAGGTCGGGAACGGCATTGGAGGCGGCGGAGCGCAGTTCGTCGGTGAGCTGCGAAGCGGTTTCATCGGCCCAGATGAGACGCTGGCGCAGAAGCTGAGAAAGAAAGAGCCAGGAGAACCCAACTACCAGCGCGGTGAAGAGCGTGGTGATGGCGAACACGATGATGAATTTGCGGGTCATGGAAAACAGCTGTCAGCTCTCAGCTCATCAGTTCTCAGCAATCAACCCTTCAGACCGGCTGACGGCGCTAGCTGAGACTGGAACCGGCTGAGAGCTTCCTTCTTCACTCTTCTTCCGTCGCCAGCACCGCATCCTGCGGGCGGCCGTATTCTTTCAGCTTGTTGTGCAGCGTCTTCAGGCTGATACCCAGAATTTCCGCAGCGCGCGTCTTGTTGTTATTGGTCGACTGGAGAGTTTTCAGGATCAGCAACTTCTCGGCTTCCTCGACCGTCGTGCCGACTCCCAGGTGCACGGCATCCGGATCGTTCACCACCAGGCGCACGCTGTGACCAAAGCCCGGCGGCAGGTGTTTGGTCTCGATCAGTCCGCCCTCGCACACGATCACGGCCCGCTCAAGCGTGTTGCGCAACTCGCGCACGTTGCCCGGCCAGGAATAGCTTTGAAAGAGATTGAGCACGGCCTCGCTCACGTCCGAGACCTTGCGGTCGTGCTTCTGGTTCATGTCCGCGAGCAGACTCTTTACCAGGTCGCGAATGTCTTCCTTGTGCTCGCGCAGAGCGGGCATGTGGATATTGAAGACGTTGAGGCGGTAATAAAGATCCTGGCGAAGTTCGCCGGCGGCGACGGCCTCGTCCGGAACCTTGTTGGTCGCGGCCAGCACGCGCACGTCGACCGAGGTTTCGACCTTGCTGCCCAGGCGGCGCAATTTGTGGTCTTCGAGCACGCGCAGCAGCTTGGCCTGCGTGCCGACCGGCATCTCGCCGATCTCGTCGAGCAGCAGCGTGCCGCCTTCGGCGAGTTCGAAACAGCCGGTGCGGCGCTCGAGCGCGCCGGTGAAGGCGCCTTTCTCGTGGCCAAAAATTTCGCTTTCAATCAACGTCTCTGGAATGGCCGCGCAATTAATGGGAACAAATGGTTTGTTGCGGCGCGGACTCAGATCGTGAATCGTGCGCGCCACCAGTTCCTTGCCCGTGCCGCTCGCACCCGGTAATCAGACCGAAGCCGTGCTCGGCGCGACCTGCTCGATCAGGTGAAAGATTTCCTGCATGGGCGCGGACGAACCGACCGAGCGGGCCGAGGGCCCCCTTGTCGCGCAAACGGCGGCGCAGCGCCTCGTTTTCCATCGCGCGTATTCAGGATCTCGCCGATGTTGGTAAGGATCGAGCGCAGGCGGCGAAAATCGATCGGCTTCTCGATGTAGTCCTGCACGCCCAGACGGCCGGCGTGGAAGGCGTTTTCGGTCGTTCTTCTGCGCCGTCACCATCACGACCGCGATGGACTGCGAAAGCTCGGACAGACGCTCCACCAGTTCCATGCCGCCCATGCGGGGCATCTTGACGTCGGTGATCACGATGGACGGAGCGAACGACGCCACCTTATCGAGCGCCTCGACGCCATCGGCGGCAGTTTCGGTGCGATAGCCCCAGCCTGACACCAGTTCGGCCAGGCCGGTGCGCTCGTTCGCTTCGTCTTCGACGATCAATACGCGTTCTTGTGTCATAGGCCCGTCCTACGCCCTTCCGAACATTATTCAGGGAAGACGCTTACCCTGCAACCGAGGGCAGCGAGAGCCCTCCCAGATCCAGCGTCGCTGACTTAGTTATATCAATTTGAGACACTACCCTTCGGCCGTATCCAGCATCGAATCCATTCGGACGCCTTTGGGGGAGAGGTTGAAAGAGTGCGTTGAAGCATTCTAGTCGTTCCATCCTTTCCGCCCGGGCTGGCGATTTGGTTTGTTGAAATTTCAATGAACTGAGCAGTATTGACCAGACGGGTTTCCCGGTTCCCGGTATTTTGGGTGTTCCACCTTAGAGAGGACTCCATAGTTAACCTGGAAACGGGTTGGGATAAGATTGCCGAGTAGTACGCACGGAAATGTACTCTGCGAAGCCCATAGCGACGCGCGGCCGGAGTCTTTCAGCAATGCACTTTTCGCCATTACCAATTGTGAAACGGTCAGCCTTTGCTGTATGATCCTCTGTTTACAGTACAATCTCTCGGTTCGCAGTTTCGGGCCAAATCTTTTTATTTTTGCTTTAGTTGATATTTGCGTCGGATTCCATGTGGAGGATATATGTCACTTCGGCACCAGATTCACCGAAGCGCGGTATTCGCGCTTGTTATCGCGTTCTTATTGACTGCGCTTCCGGCAATGATGATTGCGCAGTCGAGCGAAGCAGCCCCCAAAGCGGAATTGTTTGTCGGCTATCAATGGTTGAACCCAGGGGGCAACATCCCAGATTTTAATGTTCCGCCGAATGCGTTCCATCTTCCCGCGATCGCGCAAGGCGCCGGCGCCAGCTTGGCGTAGAACTTCAACAATTATTTTTCTCTTGAGGGCACCTGGGGCATCGATGGAAATAAATATGCCACCATCAACACGGTTGGCGTCGGTCCCAGGGTGACTTATCGCGGCGTGGATGGCATCAACTTCTTCGCGCACTCCCTCCTCGGGTTCCAGCGCCTGTCGAGCCGGAGTTTCGGTTCGGACAATGGGGTGGCCGCGATTCTAGGCGGCGGCATGGATATCAGAATCTGGAAGGCGTTGAGCTTCCGCCTGTTTGAAGCCGATTACGTGTGGGCGCGCCACAACTTCAGCGCGGTCGTCCCCCCGAACGATGGGTCGCTTCGCCGCCAGGACTTTGACGGTGCACTGCTGCGCTCCGGTCTGGTTTTCAACTTTGGAGGAGGAGCGCCCGAGGCAGCAGTAGCAGCAGCCTGCTCCGTGCAGAACCCACGACGTCATGGTCGGTGAGCCGGTGCACGTAACCGTCGCGGCCAGCAACTTCAACCCCAAGCACACGCTGGCCTATTCCTGGAGCAGCAGCGGCGGCAAAATTGAAGGCAAGGACACCACCGCCACCATCGACACCAACGGCGTCGCGGGCGGGAGCTACACCGCCACTGCCACCGTCACGGATGCGAAGGCCAAGAAGAACAACACGGCCAGCTGCACCGCCAGCTTCACGGTGAAAGAGCCACCCAAGAATCCGCCGCAAATGTCCTGCTCGGCCAGTCCAACAACCGTACAGGCAGGAACTTCGTCAACCATCACCTGCTCCTGCACCAGTCCTGACAACGTTCCAGTCACCGTCAGCGGATGGACCGCAACCGGCGGCAGCATTTCCGGCAGCGGAAACTCCGCCACGCTGAGCACCGCGGGCGCGGCGTCGGGTCCAATTACAGTTAACGCAACCTGTACGGATTCACGCGGGTTGACTGCGTCGTCCTCGAGCACGGTGACGGTGGAAAATCCGCCGCCTCCGCCGCCGCAGGCCACCAAGCTGAACGAGTGCGACTATCCGAACGCCAAGAAGCCGTGGCGCGTCGACAACACCTGCAAGGCGATGCTCGACGACGTAGCCGCCAAGCTGCAGCAGGATCCTGATGCCAAACTCGTCGTCGTCGGCAATGCCGATCCGAAGGAGAAACGTAAGAACCTGGCGGCAGAGCGAGCCGTCGACGTGAAGTACTACCTCACCGGAGGCGAAGCTCAGCAGCACATCGACGCCAGCCGGATCGAATGCCGGACGGGCACCGAAGGCACGATGACCACCGAACAGTGGATCATCCCCGCCGGCGCCACCTTCCCCGAGGCCAACTCGACCACACCGGTCGATGAGTCGAAGGTGAAGCCGATTCCGGATCATCCGAAACCGATGGCCAAGAAAAAGGCGAAAAAGGCCGAATAACCATGGGGATGTGATGCCCGTCTCCGCAAACTAAAGGCCGGTAGGGTTCGCCCTACTGGCCTTTCTATTTGGGCGGCTTCGGTAACCTTGTCCGGTCCGTGGTAGCCTGTCAATCTGGGGCGCAAGCGAATACTGTTCGCAGGGGTCACTCTACCGCGTATGAGGGACAAACACGTTCTCCGCTCCAGTTTGCAGCTCGGTTGGCTGCTCCTGGCGGTCGTTTTTATGAGCACGGCACTGCTCGCTTCCGGGCCCTGGCAGGTATTAGGTCCGGATGGCGGCGATGCGCGCAGCCTGGCGTATGACGCGCATAACCCAGATCACGTTTTGCTCGGCACCAGCACGGGACAGATGTTCGTCTCGAACGATGGCGGCCACAGCTGGACCCGCCTTGCGCACCTGGGCGGCGATGACTATGTTCTCGACCACATCGTGGTCGATCCGCAGAATTCCGACCGCGTCTATGTTTCGGCGTGGAGCTCTTCCAGCCAGCAAATCGGCGAAATCTTCCGCACCGTCGACGGCGGACATACCTGGCAGACTCTGCCCGCCATGCACGGCAAATCGATCCGCGCGATGGCGATGTTCCACGGCAATTCCAACGTGCTGGTAGCGGGCGCGCTCGATGGCGTGTACCGCACCAACGATGGCGGCAACACCTGGGAGCATCTGTCAGCCGCCGATTCCGCCGAGATCAAGAATATTGAATCGATCGCGGTCGATCCAAAAGATCCGAACACCATCTATGCCGGAACCTGGCATCTGGCCTGGAAGACTTCCGACGCCGGTGCCCACTGGCAGCACATTAATAAGGGCATGATCGACGACTCCGACGTCTTCTCCGTCATCGTCGATCACGACAATCCGCAGGTCGTTTTCGCGAGCGCCTGCTCGGGCATCTACAAGAGCGAGACCGCCGGCAACCTGTTTTCGAAGATTCAGGGCATCCCGTTCTCGGCGCGCCGCACGCGCGTTCTGAAGCAGGATCCGACCAACGAAACTATCGTCTACGCCGGAACCACCGAGGGTCTTTGGAAGACGATCGACCTCGGCAAGACGTGGAAGCGCGTTTCGAATCCTGAAGTCGTCGTCAATGACGTCTACGTCGATCCGCGTGATTCCAATCACGTTCTGATCGCCACCGACCGCAGCGGCGTGTTGGCATCAACCAACGGCGCGGCCACGTGGGACCACTTCGAACCACGGTTACGCCCATCGCTACATCTCAGCGCTACTTGCCGACAATCAGAATGCCTCGACCTTCTACGTCGGCGTGGTCAACGACCGTGAATACGGCGGCGTCTTCTATTCGCACGACAACGGCCAGCACTGGATGCAGAAAGCAGCCGGCCTGGGTGGGCGCGACGTGTTTGCGCTCAAAGAAAGCAGCAGGCGGCACGCTCAGTCGCCGGCACCAATCGCGGCATGTTCTATCTCGACCGCAACTGCCACCGACTGGAAACCGATGAACCAGGTTGCAGTCGAGCACACCAGAACCGTCTATCGCAAGAAGAAGCGCACCACTATGACGGTCTGGAAGAAGTCGGAACTGGAAGCGCGCGTGAACGATCTGGAACTGGGCTCGCAGCGCTGGTACGCGGCAACGACCGCCGGCGTTTATTCCAGCAGAGACGAAGGCAAGATCTGGAAGATCGAGCCGGGTCTCGGACAGCTTGGACTTCGTCGCTGTCCGCGCGCAGGGTGAAACGGTCGTCGCAGCTACGCCTTCGAAAGCAATGGTTTCGACCGATGGCGGCGCAACCTGGAAACAGGCTGCCCTCCCGTCCTACGTCACCAGTATCCGCGGCGCCGCCATGTCTTCCGAAGGCCAGCTTCTGGTCGCCTCGCGCGAAGGCGTTTACCGCAGCGCGGACGGCGGAACAACCTGGGAGCACGCCGTCAACGGCCTGCCTGCCAAGGACATCACCTCCGTCAGCTACGACTCCACGCACAAGCGTCTGCTCGCCACCAGCGACGCAACGGGCGTGATCTTCGAGAGTCTGGACGGCGGCCACAGCTGGCAACGCGGTCCGGACAGCGGATTCCCGCTGCGCCGGGTCAGCGTACTGGGTGGACGCTTCATCGGCGCCACGCCGTTTGATGGAGTAGTTCTCCAGCCGGAGAACGAACCCATGAGCGCGGCAGCGGATGCAGGCAGCAGCGAGTAACGGAAACAAATCCTCGGTGGAAAGTCCGAAGATGAATAAGAACCGAGGGTGAAAAGAACCGAAGGTGCCCCATTCTAACGTCGCGCCTTATGCGACGTTAGAGTGGGGTTTTTATCAGGCGATCGGGCAGCACGAACCTCTCTCTCGCAAGCGCCGAATCAAGGGTCGCCTGGGAATAATATCGCTCCAAAATTCCACTTTTCCAAACAAGCAAATCCTGATTCCTCTCTGCAAAGTCCTCCCACGACACTGCCTTCACTCCGCGCGCGAGGCGCTCTGCGATCAGGAACAAATACGCCCACGTGATGGTCTCGTGATAGAGCTGCGGCTTGCCCTTCAACATCGCGAAGCGTTTCAGCGCGCCGCAAAACTTCACCAGTGCCTCAGGCAAAGTGAACTCCGAGACGTAGGCAAAGGCGACGCGCATATGGTCGGCATGATGAAAGTCGCCAGGAACACGGCTTTGCTCGAATTCAGAGATGAGATGGCGATTGGCCAGAGCGGGACAGTTGGCAAGTTCGGCGCTGGGCGGGGCATTCATGACCTTGCCCTTCCGGGCTTTTTCGGCTGCATCTTTACGGCCGGGCCGGCTGTTTTGCCCGCTGTGGTCTCGACGAGGTGATGGCTGGCGCCCGAATCAAGATCGAGTTCGTAAAACTTCTTCAGCTCACGAATTCGGCCGAGCGACGCGGCGCTGAATGGTGTCTTGCCATCGAAAGCATGAAGCACGATGCCTTCCAGCAGATCGCCCAGAGACATGTCGTGGTATTCGGCAAAGGCCTTGAGGACTTTCAGAATGCGCTTTTCCATGCGGACTCCTGTTTGCACGCGTTCGACGAGGAGTTTGGATTCATCAATCATGGTACCAATGTACCATGGTATGGAGATAATAATAAACTGTCTGTTAAGGGTCATCCAAATTATGGGGCGTTGCGCGTACTGACTCCGTTACATGGTTGCTGGGGCAACTTGGCTATACGAACGATCAATGGCGCCGCGCCAGAGGCCGGGAATCTATGAGCCCCGGGGCTGGGCACTCCGGGGCCTTTCTAGCCTACTGCGGTTGTTCTCGCGCCCCGGCCATCATTACTGGACGCCTAAGGATTATTGGAAGAAGACGCGAGCTGAAACATTTGGATTCTTCGATTGTTTGTGTCCGCGACGTACATCCTGTTTGTCAAATCAATCCACAGAGCCGAGGGAGCATTGAATTCGCCGCCCCCAGAGCCGAGGCGTCCGAACGAATCCTTCAGATGCCCACTCAGATCGTAAATTCGGACGCTGGAATCGGCGACATTACTGACATAGATATTGCCGGCCGCGTCCAGACCCAGGCCGGTTCCACTCCCGCTTTCGCGTCCACTGAAAGCTCGAATGTTGAACTCTCCTAGAACGTTACATTGGAGATCCAGGACTCGAATTCGTGAAGCCCCGGAATCAAGCACAACCACCTTGTCCTTGCTGATCGCAATTTCGGTGGGCGCATCGAGATCGATGGGAATTATGGTGCCTGCATACCTTCCGATCGGATGACCCCTTCCCCGGCCAATGCGCATGAGAATGTTGCCGTCCAGGTCCGTCACAAGAAGGACGTTGCGGCCAGTATCGAGGAGATACAAGCGGCCATGCACAGAATCGATCGCGATCCGAGTCGGGGAGTGAAACAAAGTCTCGTCGCCGATTTTCCCAATGTCGCGAAGGAAGGCTCCGAGACGGTCAAAGACCACGACTACGCCACGATCGGGATCGGCTACATAGATGTTGTCGCTGCCATCGACAGCGACCCCAGCGGGGACGTGCAGGCGACGGGTTGCCCCCGCCACGATGCGAAATGACTTCCGCCCATCCAAGACGTGGACCGCCCCAACACCAGGATCGGAAACGATAACGCGCCCTTGCGAGTCGACCGTCAAATATTCCGGGGCGAGCAGGGCCTTTTCTCGACCGTAGGCCAAGGTCACAATTTCATCCCGCAGGGCGGCTATGGCGAAGCGACGCTTTTCGGCTTTCTTGGCGTGGGCGGGAGGCTGATAGCTTTCGATCACACGCTCGATCGCGTGAAGATCAATGAAGGGTGGAACTTCACGCGGTCGCAATCCCGGTTCGGTAGGAGGATCAGATCTCGACGAAGGCAGACCCTCCTTGTGGCACAAAAGAGGATGTGCAGGGCGAAACGTGCCGTCAGAACGATAGCCACCGAGGTAGGCAGGAAAAGCGCTACCACAATGCAGCGGAATAGGCGGCGGGGAGCGTGGAGCGACCGGCGAGGCAACAGGTTGGGCCAAACTCAGGGGGAGCAAAACGACGAAGAGAAACAGCAGAAATAGGTCGCGGGGGAAACGACCAACCGATGCAGGCTTCATAAGGACGCCCTCTCGACTGGTAACTACTGCGCCTTTAGTTTGGGGAACAGCAACATTCCCGCTAACAACGTTCGCGTACGAACAATAGCATACTCTCTTGGGCGTGGCGATACCACAGCAGAATTTCGTGCAAATTTCCTTTGCACAATAGGAATGCCGATGCGGACTCGTCCTTGACAGTGCGTGATGGTCGAATGCTACCCAGCGTCCTCCGGCCTCCACCGCAGCACCGGTTTCCGCGCCGCCGCCGTTTCGTCCAACCGCGAGATGCGCGTGTTGTGCGGCGCATCCAGCACGAACTGCGGATCCTCCTCCACCTCTTCCGCAATCGACTTCATCGCTTCGATAAACAGATCGAGTTCTTCGAGCGGCTCGCTCTCAGTCGGCTCAATCATCAGCGCTCCGGGAACAATCAGCGGAAATGCCGTCGTATAAGGATGGAATCCATAGTCGATCAGGCGCTTAGCCAAGTCCATCGTACGCACGCCTTTCTTCGATTGCACCTTGTCGCTGAAAACAACCTCGTGCATCGAAGGCGTGGAGTAGGGCAGGTCGTAGACGCCTTCAAGACCCTTGCGAATGTAGTTGGCGTTGAGGACGGCGTCTTCCGTCGTCTGGCGCAGGCCATCGGGACCGTTGGCAAAAATGTAAGCGAGCGCACGGATGAACATTCCAAAGTTGCCGTAAAACGCGCGCACCCGCCCAACTGACTGCGGACGGTTGTATTCAAAGCCAAGCGTGCCGTCGGGCTTAGTGATGACGACGGGCTTGGGCAGGAACGGTTCAAGCATTTTTTTGATTGCGACCGGACCGGAGCCAGGACCGCCTCCGCCATGCGGTGTGGAAAAAGTTTTGTGCAGATTGAGGTGCATCACGTCGACGCCGAAGTCGCCGGGGCGCGTTTTGCCGACGAGCGCATTCATGTTGGCGCCGTCCATGTAGAGCAGTCCGCCCTTGGCGTGCATGAGCTCGGAGATCTTGTGAATCTCGTGCTCGAAGACTCCCAGTGTGTTTGGATTCGTGACCATGAGCGCGGCCACGTCTTCGTTCATCTGGGAGGCGAGCGCGGCCACATCGACCATGCCTCGATCGTTTGATTTGAGATTTTCGACGGCGTATCCCACGGTGGCGGCGGTGGCGGGATTAGTTCCGTGGGCGGAATCGGGGATCAAAACCTTTTTCCGCGGATTCCCTTTTGACTGATGATAGGCGCGCACCATCAGCAGGCCGGTGAGTTCGCCTTGCGCTCCCGCAGCGGGTTGCAGGGTGATGGCATCCATCCCGGTGATTTCGATGAGGCAGTCGCTGAGCGTCTTGAGGATGCGCAGCGCGCCTTGGGAAATTTTCTCGGGCTGGTAGGGATGTCCGTTGGCGAGCCCCTCGATGCGCGAGACAAACTCGTTGACGCGCGGATTGTACTTCATGGTGCACGAGCCCAGTGGATACATGCCGAGATCAATGGCGTAGTTCCACGTAGAGAGCCGGGTGAAATGGCGGATAATCTCGATCTCGCTGACCTCCGGCATAGAGCCGAGATCTTTTCTCTCCTGCTTGCCAAGCATTTTGGCCGTGTCAACTTCGGGAACATCGAGCGGGGGCAACTTCCAGGCCGCCTTGCCGGGGGAGGATTTTTCAAAGATCAGACCTTCGTTTTGGCTGACGTGGCGTGTGGCCTTGCGGGTCATGTGCTTCATCGCGCCACCTCCTCTTCGACTTCCTTCATACTTCGCATACCGCGCTCGCTGTCGGCGACGAGGCCAACAGCGGTGTCGATCATGGAGCGCGTAGTCAACTCAGTGCAGCACCAGAGCGCGGCATTTCCAAGTTCGGGATAAAGCTTTTTGAGTGGCAATCCGCCGACGATCTTGTGCCCGAGCAGGCGCGAGTTGATAGCGTAAGGATCTTCGCTGGTTTCGACGACGAATTCGTTAAAGCGCGGCGCGCCGGTGAAATGAACTTTCGCGTGTTTCGAGAACTGGGCCGCGGCGTAGGCGGTCTTGGCCAGATTCTGCTTGGCGAGTTCACGCAGGCCGACCTTGCCGTAGATGGTCATAAAGATGTTGACCATCAGCGCGACGAGCGCCTGATTCGTACAGATGTTCGAGGTCGCCTTCTCGCGCCGGATGTGTTGCTCGCGCGTGGCGAGTGTCAACACAAAGCCGCGCTTGCCATTTTTGTCCACGGTCTGTCCGGCGAGGCGGCCCGGCATTTGGCGGACGAATTTATCTTTCGTAGCCAGCACTCCGCAATACGGTCCGCCAAAGCCAACCGGGACGCCGAACGATTGCGCCTCCATGGAGACAATGTCGGCATCGCTCGGCGGCTCGATGATGCCGAGCGAGACGGCTTCCGCAATCGACACGATCAGCAGAGCGCCGCGCTTGTGTGCTATTTCGGCGATGGCCTCGACGTCTTCGACAGTCCCGAAGAAATTCGGCGACTGAATCAGCACGCACGCAGTATCGTCGCCGACCGCAGCTTCGAGAGCTTTCCGGTCAACGCGTCCCGACTCGGTGTAGGCGATCGTCGTCAGCGGAATGCCTTGATGGGTTGCGTAAGTCTCGATAACCTCGCGATATTCGGGATGCAGGGTGCGCGCCACAACCGCTCCCTGCCGGCCGGTGATGCGAACGGCCATCATCACCGCTTCAGCCGCGCCCGTTGAGCCATCGTACATTGAGGCGTTGGCGAGATCCATGCCGGTCAGCTCGGAAACCATGGTTTGAAATTCGAAAATTGCCTGAAGCGTGCCCTGCGCGAACTCAGCCTGGTAAGGCGTGTAAGACGTCAGGAACTCGCCGCGCTGCACCAGCGCATCGATGACCACGGGCCGGTAATGGGCGTAGGCGCCGGCTCCGAGAAAACATGCATAGCCTTCGGCGTTCTCCTGCGCGCGCTGCTTGAACCAGTCGACGATCTCGGACTCAGCCATTTGCCGCGGGATAGCAAGATCGCGGTCGAGGCGATATTCGGCGGGAATGGGCGAGAAAAGATCGTCCACGGAGGGGACGCCGATCGCCTTCAGCATGGCTTGGCGGTCAGTTGGAGACTTAGGCAGATATCTCATAGGAACCTTCGTTAGATGTCGCTCGCGGCGGATTCGATTGCAGCAGTTCGAGCGACCTGAAAGACGTTTTCGCGATTGCAGAAGTGACGAGTCAAATTGAAGAAGTAAAACCGTCCGCTCCCAAAGGCATCGTTGGGACCAAAGGCCCTTACTTCTGCAATCTGACTTCTGACTTCAGTAATGCGTTTCAGTGTCCCGCCTCTTCGTTGACAAATTTTTCGTAGTCGGCTGCCGAAAGCAGCCCGCTCAGCTCCGCGGGATCTTTGAGGGCGATCTTGATCATCCAGGCCGCGTGCGCGTCTTTGTTGACTTTCTCTGGCGAGGTCGCCAGCTCACCATTCACTTCGGTGACGGTGCCGGAGGCGGGCGCGTAAAGATCCGAAACGGCTTTAACGGACTCGACCGTACCAAACGTTTTGCCCGATGTCAGCTCGGTGCCGACTTTAGGCAGCTCGACGAAAACGATGTCGCCGAGGGAGTCCTGCGCGTGGATAGTGATGCCAATCTTTCCGTCAGCGGAAATCCATTCGTGCTCTTTTGTATATTTGCGGTCGGTAGGGTAGGACATGTTGCTTTCTCACTCCTGGCAGTTTCGCCGTTCGCTAATCGCTATTCGTGTTTCGGTTTTCTCTGCGTCCTCTGTCTTCTTCCGCGTACTCTGTGGTCTAAGATTTTTTGGGACGCTTATAGAACGGTGTCGGCACAACCTGCGCTTTCACGCCCTGGCCGCGGACTTCAACTTGCACAGTGCTGCCGATTTCAGAATGCGACGGAGGCACATAAGCGAGTGCAATATTCTTTTTCAGAAAGGGCGCGGGCGATCCGCTGGTCACATAGCCGATTTCGCGTCCGCCATCGTCAAGAACTTTGTAACCGTCGCGGGCGATTCCACGATCGATCATCTCAAGTCCGACCAGCGTGCGCTTCAGGCCCCCAGCGCGAGCTTTCTCAAGCGCAGCGCGGCCGATGAACTCGGACTTCTCCATCTTGCACCAACGGTCGAGGCCGGCTTCCCAAACGTTGATCGTGTCCGAAATCTCGTGGCCGTAAAGCGGCAGCTTGCCTTCAAGGCGTAGCGTGTTGCGCGCGCCCAGTCCACAGGGTACCGCGCCAAACTCTTTGCCGGCCTCCAGCAATCCATACCAGACGTGCGCGCTGATCGCCTCGTCGGAGGAGATATAGATTTCAAATCCGTCTTCTGCCGTGTAGCCCGTGCGCCCGATTAGCGTCCCTGAATCATAGAGGCGGTCGCTTCCGCGCATCGCCATGGTCCGGCCTTGCGTCACCCAATAGAACTTCAGCGACTTGTAATCCGCATCGATCCTCAGCTTTTGAAACGGCGCAGTTGAGTCCGTTGGCCGGAACGTCGATGAAATTGCCGTTCAGTTTTTCCATCAAATCCACGGCTTTGGGACCCTGGATCGCAATCTGGGTGTAATCGTCCGAAAGATTTTCGACCAGGCAATCAAACCGGCGCGTGTTGTCGCGCACCCAGCTGAAATCTTTTTCGCGCGTGCCGGCATTGATCACGAGTAGATATTCGTCGGCACCAAGCCGGTGAACGATCACGTCGTCGACGAAGGTGCCTACCGGATAAAGCAGCGCCGAATATTGTGCCTGGCCGATGGCGAGCTTGGCGGCGTCATTCATCGAGATGTGCTGCACGGCATCAAGCGCGCCGGGCCCGGCCAGGCGAATATCGCCCATGTGGCTGACGTCAAAAATGCCGATGCCGGTGCGCACCGCCATGTGCTCGTTGACGATTCCGCAGCCGATGGCGGCCGGGTATTCGACCGGCATGTCCCAACCATTGAACTCGACCATCTTCGCGCCCATCTGGCGATGGACGGCGTTCAGCGCAGTTTTGCGAACAGTTTTCGTCGCATCTTTAGAGGCATCGGGCGGAATGGTGGGCGCAGCGGACAATACAAAACCTCAGTCTGACAGCGGCAATCTGTCGGCAATCTGGAACTGTTTAAGGTAACATCTACGCGGGAGGGGCGGCAAATCGATTGCCGAAGTCAGAGGTCAGATTGCAGAAGTAAGAGCCCAGACCTTCTGCGTCAGCGCCGCGGGAGATTCTGAACTCTGCAATCTGACCTCTGACCTCTTACCTCGCGTTACCTCGGTGACGTTTTCCTCGCTCCCGGCCCGATCTACACTCGAAGCATGTCCACCAACCCCGCTGTTGGCCGAGTGGTTTGCATGCAGTGCGACCAAATTGAGTCGCGCTGCATTTGCGACAAGTACTGCGTCCTCTGCCAAACGGAGATTAACGTTCGCCTCTGCACCGACGGTCTGATGTACTGCGAGCCCTGCCGTACTGCCTGCGATTACAAAGTAGCGGATTCTGGCAGCGGTTCTTGACGATCAAAAAGGTGCGCGTGGTCGCCTCGCTTCCTTGCCTCTGCCTTCCCTCCCTCTGCCACGAGACCTCGATGAATATCTCCGTGTCCGAACCGTGGCACCGCCGGCCTTGAGATAACACTCGAAGTCGGCGGCCTCGGCTACCTCGGTCGCCCGAAGAACAAGACGTATCCGTCAGGATCGCGAATCTCGAAGCCGCGTAGACCGTCGGGCGTGTCCTTAAGCGGTGCGCTGAAAGCCGCGCCATGGTCAGCAAACTCGGCGGCCAGTGCATCGGGGTCTGGTGAACAGACATAGGCGTCCCACCTCATGGAGGGATGACGCTTGGGGTTCGGCAGTGGCGACACGGCTTTGTCGGATTTGACGAAGAGTTGCGCTCCATCGCGTCCGATGATGGCGAAAAAAGGATTCCGATCTGGCTCCTGGAATCTCGTCTCAAAACCAAGCTTTTCGCAGTAGAAGGCGATGGTTTGATCGACGTTACTAACAATGAAGAAAGGTGAAATCGCCGGGGTGGTCGGTCGTTTCATAGGCATTGGTCCGTGGCGCGCTCGAACTCGGCCGTCCCTCCGGGGCTGGATTTTGGAGCTGCCAGTCCACTCGCTTGTGTGCGATCTGAGTTTCGTACCAGCGCCTCCGACAGCTCCGGGCCATTCTCGGATTCGCATCCCGGGCCTGGCTACTTCGTAATCACGCCGCAAGCAATGCGATCGCCCGAGTTGCCTGACGGATCGGTCTTCTGATCGTCCGCTTTCGCGTGGATCACGATCGACGTTCCTCCGTTGCTGAAGAGTGAATGGCTGTCGCTACCCAGGTTGACGTCTTTGCTGTCGGTCTTCAGTTTCGCTTTGCCATTCGCGCCGACTGTAAAGTTTGCGTGATCGCCTGCATGATGGCCTTCCGGATTTTCCAGGCCGTGCTTCTTGCCGTCTGGATTGAAGTGCCCGCCAGCGGATTTGAAGTCGGGCGCGGTGCAGACTGCGTTCTGATGGAAGTGAATCGCATGTTCGCCCGGAGGTAGATTTTGGAGATTCAGTTCCATCCCTACTCCTCCGGATTTTTGTTCCCAGAGAATGATGGTGCCGACGCTTTTGCCTTGCGCGTCCTGCATCTTGACGATGGTTTTGGCGAAGCTCGCGGTGGCGAGCGTCAGGAATAGCGAGAGGGCTAGGGCTGATGTGGTTTTCATGCACGGGATTATAGATCAGGCCCGGGCTGAGAGTTGGAAGCCAGCACAAGCATTCGTTCCGCTCGCGCTTCAGACTGATTCAGATCATTTCAGATTGTCTCCATGGACGTTTCCGCGATTGCGAGGCATGATTGCAATCGTTATATGGGACTGAGTCTTCCCCGAAATTCCAAATCTGACCGAGGAGAAGCTTATGAAAAAGCATGCCGCTACACTGCTCTTCCTGATGCTGGCCGGACTGACGGGGCTGGCGAATGCGCAAACCGGAACGACCATCATCGCCGAAGTCCCCTTTAACTACATCGTCAACGGCAAAGCGATGCCGGCGGGCGAGAGCAGCGTCAAAGTCGAAAATAACGGGCAGGCGTATCTCTGGATCACGAGCGAGCAGCGGTCGGCCTTCGCGATGCCGAACATGGACGAGACCGCAAAGCCCGCGGAAGAGACGTGTCTCGTGTTTCACAAGTACGGAGATCGCTACTTCCTTGCCGGCGTAAATCGCAAGGGACAAAACCGGAACTACGAGCTGCCGGCGGGCAGCCTGGAAAAGGAACTGCGCGCCTCGAACGTCGACGAAAAAGATGTGACGCTGGTCGCCTCTTTGAGGATGTTGGGCAAATAGTTCGTGAAGAAGTCCGCGAGTTGCGCACACGCGCGCGAGGGAATGGGGCTTGGGGCCCTTTCCCTCGTTTACTTTTCTGGCTTTCCCCTTGGCGTGAAAGCGTTGCAATGGGACAATAGAAGATATGCGTAAATCTCTCATTGCAGCGGTCCTATTGGCCGGAGCGATGCTCGTGGCCGATGGTGGCGCGCAGCAGACTCCGGCAGCGAAATCCTCAACCACTCCCGCAGCCACTTCCAAGACTCCCGCCAAGAAGGCTACGACTGCCGAGAAGGGCGCCGCAGCTACGCTTACTTCGCGCAAACAAAAATTCAGCTACGCGCTGGGGATGAACATCGCCACTGGCCTGGGAGCGAATCTCAAAAAGCAGGGCGTTGAAGTTGACTGGAATCTCCTGGCCGAGGGCATTAAGGACACGGCGTCGGGCGGCAAGACTCGGCTGACGGAAGAAGAGTCGAAGGCCGTACTCACCGAAGTGCAGAACGACGTTCGCAAAGAACAGCAGGAGAAGATCAAGGAATTGGGCGAAAAGAACAAGACCGAGGGCGCAGCTTTTCTCGCGGCCAACAAAAGCAAAGAAGGCGTGAAGACCTTGCCGAGCGGGCTGCAGTATAAGGTCATCACCGAAGGAACCGGACCGAAGCCGACCACCGCGGACACCGTCGTATGCAATTACCGCGGAACTCTGATCGATGGCACGGAATTTGACAGCTCTTACAAACGTGGAGAGCCTGCGACGTTCCCCGTGGGCGGAGTGATCAAGGGCTGGACTGAGGCGCTGCAGATGATGCCTGTGGGATCGAAGTGGCAGCTCTTTATTCCATCGGACCTGGCTTATGGTGAGCGCGGCGCGGGAGCTGAGATTGGCCCGGATGCGACGCTGATCTTTGAAGTTGAATTGATTTCGATCAAGCCGAAGGAAGAAGACAAGGCTAAGGAGCAGGAGAAGAAGGGCGAGACGAAACCCGAAGACAAGAAAGACGAGAAGAAGTAAAGCTAGGTTCGAGCCGCGAGCTTCGAGCAACCTCAGGTCGCTCTGGACTCGCGGCTTTTGTTTTGCAACTCGTTACCAATTGCTTCGATCTCTCCAGTCTACGCTCCCAGAAACAACACGTGCACGTACATTCCCAGGCGCACGTTGTAGGCCAGGTACCAGCCGAGGTGATCGGGATCTTCGTAGATTACGACGTCATCCGAATCCCACAGCCAGTCATTGCAGTAACCGATATCGTACGGGGCTACTGAGAAGTAGAAGCCGCCGAACCAGAAGCGGTTTGGACCGCCGCCCGCTAGTCTCCAGAGGTGTTTGCGGCCAAAGCCGCCGGTGAAGCGGCCGTGCTCCCAGGGATGATCGAGATGGTAGTGGACGTCAGCCGGGCCGGTATCGTGGCCGACCCAATGCTTGCCCTGGTCCACGTGCGGAGCGTTGGGATGGCCCGGTCGATTATCGAAGTGACGGTCTTCATGCGCCGGGGCTGCATTCTTCACGCGGTCCGGACCGTGGGACGGAATGTTCTCCTTGCCGCCTCCGACCTCGGGCCGGCCGCCATGCTGGGCTAATGCTGACAGAGAAAACACGAAACAAATCGCGAATACGCCAATCAGCTTTTTCATATCGTTCACCATAGTTGAATTAGTTGTATTCCTCATCTTCACTGAAAGTAACCCGATTCCTGCCTAGATGTTTCGTTGGATTGAACCGGGTCTCGGGGATTGTACACGCCGGCGCGAGCGCAAGAAAAGCTGTTGGGCGGTGCTGACGTCTCACTCGTAGCGAAGCGCTTCGATGGGATCGAGGCGCGAGGCGCGGATCGCCGGCAACATGCCGCTTACCAGTCCCACGCCCATTAGGATCACAACTGCGATCAGCAGAGTCATGGGATTGATCGTCAACCGAACGTCGCCGGCCTCCGCGTATTTGGCCACGGCGCTGTAGAGCGTGAGCCTGCCGACGGAGAGCGAGACTGCGTAGGCGAGGATGATTCCGACGATCCCGCCCATTACGGTGATCGCTAGAGCCTCGGCGAGGAACTGAAGGAAGATGTCGCGGCGGCGCGCACCCAGCGCTTTTTCTACACCGATTTCGCGGGTGCGCTGCGTCACCGAAACCAGCATGATGTTCATCAGGCCGACGCCGCCGATGCCGAGCGTCAGCGTGCCGATGAATCCGAGCAGGACCTTGAGGCCGATGGAGATCATCTGGAATTGATGGAGTTGCACCATGAGGTTGAAGACCATCAGGGCGCGCCGGTCGGCGGGATTGTACTTGTGCTGATCTGCGATGGCGTTGCGGATGTTCTGCTCTAATTGCTCAAATTCGTTCGTCTCGTAGCCGATCAGGAAGGACCCGAGATAGTGGGTGTCCATGATGTCACCAAGCGTGGAGTACGGAATGAAGACGAGCCGGTTGATGTTGTTGCCGTCGCCGGGCTGCATTTTTGCGCTGTAAATTCCGATCACTTCGAAGCTGATGCCATCGATCCGGATGTGTTCGCCGATGGCGTTTCGGCCGGAGAAGAGTTTTTCTTTCGCCTCGGGACCGATCACGGCGACGCGCGCGCGCTGCGCTTCGTCCTCGCCATTGTAGAAACGGCCTTGATCCATGGTCATGGCGCGAATGTCATAGGTGATGGGATACTCGCCGACCAGATCGAAATCGAAGGAGCGGCCCTCGTACTGCGTGGTGGCCGTCTTTCCGTTGCTGGGAGTGATGTGAGTGATCTGCGGAATGTTGGCGCTGAGCATCTCGATGTCATCGAGCGTAAGCCGCAGCTTTGTGCCGGCCTTGTCGCCGCCTGCCTGCATGGAGGTGCGGCCGGGCACGATGAACATCATCTTGGTGCCGAAGGAGGCGAAAATGTTCTCGCAGGCGCGGCCGAAGCCGTCTCCGTAGGCGAGCAGCATGCAGACCGTGGCGATCCCCCAGGCCATGCCCAGCATGGTGAGCGCGGTGCGGCGCCGGTTGTGGCGCATCGCGTTGTAGGCCTCGGTTAGAAGATCGCGGAACATCGAATCAATTTGGTAATTTTGTAATTGGGTAATTTGTAAGTTGAAAATCGGTGGCCTTACGATTTCAAATTGCAAAATTACCCAATTACCAAATTACAAATTCTCCTATTCCTGCCGGAGCGCTTCCACCGGCTCCAGATGGGCCGCTTTGCGCGCGGGATACAGGCCGGCGACTACTCCGGCCAGCGTCAGGCTGCCGATCGCCATGAGTGCGGTCATTGGAACCAGGCGCGGCGGATCAAAACCACCGGGACCATTGAAGTTGCGGAAGGCGAACATCAGTCCTCCGATCATGCCCATCCCAATCAGGCCGCTGACCAGCGTGAGCAAAATGCCTTCGGCGAAGAATTGAAGAATAATGGTGCGGTTGGTGGCGCCCAGGGCTTTGCGCAAACCGATTTCGCGGGTGCGCTCGGTAACCGAGACCAGCATGATGTTGACCACGCCGATTGCGCCCAGGGTCAGCGTCACAAATCCGACCGTGCCGAGGAACTTGTCCATGGCGCTGAAAATCATGCCCATGCTCTGCGCCTGCTGGACGGTATCCCACGACTCGAAAGCATCGTTGTCGTGATAATCGAAACCGTGATTGCGCGCTACAATCTTGCGCACCTCTTCCTGAGCCAGCAGGTGGTCGTCCGCGGTGGTTGGCTGGTAGTTGATGAAAGAGATGGCGTCGTAATCGTTGTTGTCGCCCTTCAGCGGGAAATAGCTTCGCATAACCTGGAACGGAATGTAGGCGCGCGTGTTGGTGGAGTTGTCGTCGCCGCGGCCCTACGCGTTTCAGGGTGCCGACCACTTCGAAGCGATAGTCGTTGAGCAGGATGAAGGCTCCGATGGCGGGACGGCCCGGAAACAGATGGCGCGTCAACTCGTCGCCCAGCACGACGACGTTGCGTTTCTGCGATTCGTCGAGATCGTTGAGCCAGCGGCCTTGTAAGAGCGGCAGGAAACGAATGCCTTTGTATTGCGGCTCCGCGCCCGTGAGTTCGCCGCTGGCATTGGCAAACTCGCTGACTGCGTGGACGTCGTTGGTGGTGAGAATCGGGCACGGCGGCGCGAACGTGCGGAGCGTCGCGGCGGATGTCGAGGTAGTCGCGATAGGTGAGGTGATAGTAGCGAGCGGAATTCATGTTGCCCTCGACAGCGGGAGCGCGGCCGGGAAAGATCATCATGATGTTCTCGCCGAACTCGGAGAGGTTGCGCTTGTTGCCGGAGCGGAAGCCTTCGCCGAGGCCGACGAGGAGCAGAAGAGAACCGACTCCCCAGGCGATGCCGAACATGGTGAGAAAGGAACGCAGCTTGTGCGCCCAAAGGGTGCGGAAAATCTGCGCGAAGACGTCGATGACTAGTTGCATTTAGGGTCAGCAGAAGAGCAGCGTACTTGATTCTAGCGAATGATGGAGGAGTCGTCAGTGTCGTTCTTTCGTTTTGTTCAGGTATTATCAATTAGTCAACATATCCCCCATCCAGCGATCTTTTGGAATCAAAGACTTGGCGGGAGGAAGTCGCTACATCTATGAAACATAAGGAGTTATGGCGGCGACTTGGCGTGCATTTCTGTCAAGAGGGAGAAGTCGCACATTTTTCATGTAAGTGATTGTTTATGAACGAGATATATTGTGGCCGCGGATGTCGGGCCGGTACCTCTAATTGTTATAATAGAGAATAGAAGAAAATTGCCCCCAGGGAACTCTGATCGGGTGCAGACAAAAGGCATGAACCACAGAGGACACAGAGGTACACAGAGAACCCCGGAGGACTGAGTCTGGTAGCAACGCACTATTAATCGTAGCAACCACTATTAATAAAGGCTTTGCCTAATAAAGCGTTGTCAAAAAAAGCGAGCGCGACCTCCTGGGCCGCGCTTTTTATTTGTAGCAGATTGTCTGTATGCCTAAGAGAGCCTGGCGGCTTGGTCTTGGGGAGGCGGGAGATGGCGGTGGGCGTGGGGAATATGCGGCGATGTGAACACATCCGGACGAACGGGACGCAGTGCGGATCGCCGGCGCAGAGGGGAAAGAAGCTGTGTTACCAGCATCTGCGGGTGCGTCCGGAGCGGGTGAAGGTTCGGGGAGGCGACGGAAAGACGAGCGAGATTGTGGTGCCGCTGCTGGAGGATGCGCACTCGATCCAGACGATGGTGCGGCAGGTGATGATGCTGATGCTGCGCGGGCGGATCGAGGGAGAGATGTCAGGGCGACTGCTGTATGCGCTGCAGATCGCGTCGGCGAACCTGGAGAGGATGCGGGAGGAGACGCCGCGTCCGGTGCAGGTGGTGGTGGATGTGGAGAAGGTGGGAGAGACTCCGCTGGGAATGACGCCGTGGTCGGAGGAGCCGGGTGGACACGAACTGGAGGAGGTGGTGGACAAAGTAGTGGCGCGGACGAAGCGTGCGATTCGGGCGGAAGAAGAGAGCGAGAGGCGGGCGGAACAGAATCGGCTGATGAAAGAGCAGCTTTCGCAGATCACGGAAAAGATGGAGAAATATGGCGAGGAGATGGAGAAATGGATCGCGAAGGAGGACGCGACGGTGGGTGGGTTGAAGCGGGTGGTCATGACGATGAAGGAAAGGATGGAGGAGGTGGCGGACGCGAACCTGCACGACTGCACGCTGTATGACGTGACGATGTTGGACCAGGACGAAGCGGAGGAATGGAGGAAGGAAAGGGCGAGGAGGAACACGGATACGGATCGGCAGGTTCGGGAGATTATGAAACGGCATGGGGAGTAAGGCTGGGGGATGTCTCGCCGTTATCGCGCGGCGGGTGATTGGTCGGAATTCTTCGGGCGGAGTGAAGTGTCTGAACGCTCGCTGCCGGCTTCGGTGGTTCCCACCCCTTCACAGGCTCAGGGCAGGCTCTAAAATCGCACGGAACGCGATTTTAGAATGGGGCACCCGCAGGGGGAATGGTGTAGGGAAGAGCGCTAGAGGTTGGCCAGCCGCCGATTTCCAACTCTCTCACATTTGGTACCTGACACCTAAGCTGAAAATTAGTACCAACGGGAGAACGACACCACAATAACAGGCGAACAGGCAGAGTCGGGCAATGTCCAGCGACCGAGCCGTCCACAGTCGGGACAAGTCCTCGTCGGTTGTTCCGCGTTCACGAAGCATGTCCCAATCAGTTTCTGCGCTAAACGTTTGGTTGGCAAAACTCGTCCTTTCATAACCGACGCTGACAAAGATAGTTGAACTAATGGCCGGTATCTCGATCTTTCGAACGAAATGTTGGAGAGCGACTAGATAACAGAACAAGGCAACCAGAGCAATCGCGCCCAGAAAACCAAATCTCAATAATATATTTGATGGACGCTGTGAGCTGTAGAACGAGACGTACGTAATAGCCACAGCCAAAAGGACGAAGCCGAGACGCGCTGGCATGCTAAAGTCGCCGAGCGTGGGGAATAGATACGCGGGGGCCGCACCTGGGAGCCACGCAGAAAGCAGAGGGCCGATTCCAGTCGCGACCGCGAGAGCCCCCGAGATGCTCGCAAATTTCTTGTAATAGTTGACGAGCGCAACTGGCGACGGTGCGTGCAAGGTCCGCTCCTATTTTTCGAGATTGGCGGTCAGAGTCCGATTTCGTTCAACGAATGGATTGAAATCAATTTCTCGATCGTGATAGCCCTGTTTTTGGAAGCGGACCGTCCATATAGCCAAAGGAAGTGATTTGATTGTTGAGTTTGTCGGATTCTGGTGTTGCTTATACGGGTCTCCCCGCCTTCGATAAGAAACCGCCGCACCCTCGGGGTTGCTGTTCACATCCAAGTCGAACTCCAACGTTTGGTTATCCGCGACGAAGTCATAAGCGAGCTCGTTCAATTCGAATGCGCGGAAAATGGCTTGCGCGGTTACCGAATACTTCCCACCAAGTTCTGCCGTCTGACTCACGGCAACTATTCTTGGTAAAGAACTCGCCCGTCTCTTAAGCGACAGGTCGTGAAGGGCTTCGGTGTACCCGATGCGGAGATCATCGAAGAAAACTTGAGCGGTCTCTTGTTGTAATTTGTCTTGTGACTTGTCCCCGAGATCGCGGAACTTGGTTTCCGTTTCTTTAAGCGTCCCGAGTTCTGCCTCTATGGAACTTCGAAATCTGCCAATCGCCGCCCTGGTATGCGGCTCCTCCTCCCCGGCCACGCTTGCTTTCAACGCATGAAGCCGGTTCTGCAAAAGTATTGCCGCGCTCCGAAGGAACTGAATTTGCGAAGGATTTACCTGGACCTCAGCGCTGGTTGGATAGATAAGGCCCGGGTTTCCGATTAAGCGAAAGGTTACGTTATCTTTGTGCGGCAGATCTACCCAAGACGCAGAATCTGAGAATTGGACCCTCGAAAGCATATAAACACCGCCCATAGCCGCAGGGGGTGTGTAAACCTTGACATGACACACACGTTCATTGAGTTTCGTCTGTCCTGCTCCGGACAATGTGCGGTTGCCTTCTCGTAGGGAGAATATTACTGCGATTGTGGCGTCGAAGTTCGGAGCTTTGTCCAGAGTCACGATAACGTCGAGACTTTCACCTGCCCTAACAATTCCATCCCCGACGACAGCAACTCGCGCTTCCTGTGCATGAGCGAATGGGAGGGCAACCAGCAGAACAGCGCCGACGGCAATGTACCAGCAGGCCACTCTAGTCATTCTGTTCGCCTCGACGGATAACAGAATTTTTCCAGTCCGTCGGTCGATTATACCGCCGACCCGAATCCCATCTATCTCAGTTTCGGCAGGTGGCCCAGATCTCGTACGCCGTCCTCTTTATGCTGGCGCCGCCCAACCGCGGGTGCCCATGTCTCGCGATTTTCGAGACTTGGGTACTCCGACTGCCCGTACCGTGAACTCTACGACACTGGCATTCTAGTCTCAGCACCAGAACTTCCCAACTGCAGGTGTCCCCTATCGTGGTTCGAAGCGTGGGTGGCTGCAGTTCAGAGAAATCGTCACAAGCGAAGGGTAGTCTCCAACACAGCATTGCGGCTCAATGACTGGGGAGTTCTGAAGTTGAAGATACGAATGCCAGCGGCGGAAGACCCATGGTGCTGACGGTCGGGTATCGATGTCTCCGAAAATCGCGAGACATGGGCACCCCGCGGTTGGGCGGTGTCGGCACAAAAATCGATGGCGTACGAGACCTGGGCCACCCGCCTACCCGATTCCTCTCCGCCGTCCGTAGAATGTGAATGAGGAGACAACATGAAGCGGATCGCACCTATTCTTCTCGCGCTTATCGTGGGTTGGTTCGTTGGCCAGCATTATCCGTTTCACGACGGACTCATTGAGAGCAACATCAACGAGCACGCTGCCGACTGGGACGCGCAAGCCGCGAAGCATGGATACCCCAAAGGCTATTGCGGGCATCTCATCAAAGATATGGCTTGGAGTTACTCGTCAGTTGACCCGAACCAATTCATAAGCGTATGCACTCCGAAATCAATTGCGCAATAATTTTAAAAACTGGGGACAGGAAAAACTGGGGACAGACGTTCACCAATTTCCGATCATCAAGACAGAAAAACCATACTAGGGCGTATTTGATGTCCAATAACAAACTGGCCAAACTTCTGACCGATACACTGCCGTCTGGACGGCGGAGACTGTTCAACCCATGGCGCGACCGTTGCGCCGATGACGTGCCAAGCAATGGTCCAGATGCAAAGCTGGCCCGGCTGGCAGCTCATCTCGACTGCGATCCGAAGTTTATTCTTTGCGGAGAAGCGCCGAGTTATCGCGGTTGTAGACACAGCGGGATCGCGTTTACCAGCGAACATCTCCTGTTGGTTGAGGGGAAGATTCCTCGCATGTCCCCCGTGAGTCACAGACTTACCATCAAGAAAGGCCCGTACAAAGAAGGCTCTGGCGGGTGGCCCAGATCTCGTACGCCGTACTCTTTGTGCTGGCGCCGCCCAACCGCGGGTACCCCCTGTCTCGTGATTTTCGAGACATGGGTGCCACGACAGCCCGTACCGTGAGCTCTACGACACTGGCATTCTGAGTCCTCAGCTCCAGAACTTCCCAACTGCAGGTGTCCCCTATCGTGGTTCGAAGCGGGGGTGGCTGCGGCTCAGAGAAATCGTCACATGCGAAGGGTTAGTCTCCAACATAGCATTGCGGCTCAATGACTGGGGAGTTCTGACGTTGAAGATACGAATGCCAGCGGCGTAAGGCCCATGGTGCTGACGGTTGGGTACCCATGTCTCGAAAATCACGAGACATGGGGCACCCCTCGGTTGGGTGGTGTCAGCACAAAAAACGGTGGCGTGCGAGACCTGGGCAGCCGCCTTCGAGCTACGAGCTTCGAGCTACGAGCGAATCCATGATGCGTGCGGCCTGCTAACTTAGCTCGCGGCAGCTGGGGAACAGGAGATCCCTCGCTCTCTTGCGGACGTTGCCGGTGGATGCTTTTCGGTTGGTCGCTCGGAATGACAATGCGTTTAGCGGGCTGAGGAGCACGGAGGGAACTCCTTGCTGGGCCTGTGAAGAGCGCTTGCGGGTATGGGGTCCTTCGACTCCGCGGGGCGCGCTTCGCTTACCCCGCTGCGCTCAGGATGACAGGTTTGGGGGGATGAGACAGGTTGTCGCCGTAGTAGAGCTAGCGGGTGGCCCAGATCTCGTACGCCGTACTCTTTGTGCTGGCGCCGCCCAACCGCGGGTGCCCCGTGTCTCGTGATTTTCGAGACATGGGTGCCACGACTGCTCGTACCGTGAGCTCTACGACACTGGCAGTCCAGTCTCAGCTCCAGAGCTTCCCAACTGGAGGTGTCCCCTATCGTGGTTCGAAGCGGGGGTGGCTGCGGTTCAGAGAAATCATCACAAGCGAAGGGTAGTCTCCAACACAGCATTGCGGCGCAATGACTGGGGAGTTCTGAAGTTGAAGATACGAATGCCAGCGGCGTAAGGCCCATGGTGCTGACGGTTGGGTACCCATGTCTCGAAAATCACGAGACATGGGGCACCCCTCGGTTGGGTGGTGTCGGCACAAAGAGGACGGCGTACGAGACCTGGGCCACCCGCCGCTTCGCTTACCCCGCTGCGCTCAGGATGACAGGTTTGGGGGTGAGGATAGCGAGGCACCTACGCAGCGCCGCCTCCATCACTTAGCAGGCACTTAGCAAGCTAACTGGTTGCGGGTTAGCTTTACGCCGGTTAGATTGCCGAGGATGGTTACCGGCGGGTGGCCCAGATCTCGTATGCCGTTCCTCTTGTGCAGGCGCCGCTCAACCGCGAGTGCCCCATGTCTCGTGATTTTCGAGACATGGGTACTCGACCGTCAGCACCATGGCATTTACGCCGCCGGCGTCCGTATCTTCAGCCTCAGAACGCCCCAGTCATTTACCCGCACCGCTCCGGCTTCTCCCAAGGCATAAGCGCGGTAACTGCTCCACCGCCATAACTCCGGCGACTCGACCAATCCCCGCTTCACCGGATTACGATGCATATATCGTAATTTTTCTGTCCGCTTCCGCGCCGTCCAGACATTGAAATCGTAGAAGCGCGCCTGCCAGACGTGCCGCGGAACATGCTCGAACAAGCTGGCCTGCGCCGAGTTTCGGCGCGCCCGCTGCTGCGCGAGCACGCGCCGCGCGAATCCAAGTTTCACCGCCTGCATCACTGTGGCGGGCGTGACCTCCTGCGGCTCGCTGATCAGGAGATGAAAATGCTCCGGCATGACAACATAGCCCACCACCACAAACTGATAGCGCTTGCGCATGCGCTCGAGGACGGATAAGAACAGATCGCGCCGCCGCACGGTCGCCAGCCCCGCCTGCCGTTGATAACAACTGCAGGTGATGAAATGCAAATCTCCTGTTCCGTAGTAGCGTCGCAGACCGGCTGGCATGCGTGATCAGGATAGATACGCATCCGGCTCGATGCTGTGATGGGGACCACCCGTCAATTGTGACGATTTCTCCAATCCGACGACACCTACGTTTCGAACACGATAGGGGCAGCCGCAGTTGGAAAGTCTTGATGCTGAAGATTAGAGTTCCAGCCGCGTAAAGCCCACGGCGCCGACGGTGGCGGTACCCATGTCTCGAAAATCACGAGACATGGGGCACCCGCGGTTGGGCGGTGGCAGCACAAAGAACGGCGTACCAGACCTGGGCCACCCGGCCATCCACGCCTCCATCCCTTAGCAGGCCAGTTGGGAGCGGGTTAGCTTTACCCCGGTCAGGTTGCCGAGGATCGTTACTGCTATCTGCTCGGTTTGGAAAAATTCATTGGCGGTCTGCTGAAGGTCTTCTACGGTGACTGCTTCGATGCGTTCGATCAGTTCGTCGAGGCTGTAGAAGCGGTCGTAGTACATCTCTTGCCTCGCTAGGTTTGACATGCGGGCCATCGACGATTCCAGAGACAGCATCAGGCTGCCTTTGAGTTGATCTTTCGAGCGGCGGAGTTCTTCTTCCGGAACCGGCGTTGTCTTCAAATTTGCGAATTCGGCTACTACACTTTCTACTACTTTGATGGCGGACTCGCGCGAGGTGCCGGCGTAGACGCACATCGATCCGGTGTCGCGATAGGGATTCAGGTCGCTGTAGATGGAATAGGCCAGGCCCTGGCGCTCGCGAATGTTTTGAAAGAGGCGCGAACTCATGCCTCCACCGAGGAGCGTGTTGAGAATGTAGGAGGCGTAGCGGCGCTCGTGCGCGACCGGGTGCGAGGGGACTCCGATGCAGATCTGCACTTGCTCCAGCGACTTTTTGTTGCGCAGATTGATGCGCGAAAAAGTTTTGGGAGCGGATGAGTGCAGGCCGTTTTCGGCGGGCTTGACTTGCTCGAAGTGCTTGGAGACGAGGTCGACGAAGTGCTGGTGATTCAGATTGCCGGCGGCGCTGACGATCAGATTTCCTGGGGCGAAGTGGTGACCGTAGAAATCGCGAGACAACCGGGCGCTCGAATTTCTTTACGGTTTCGCGCGTGCCTAGAATCGGCAGGCCTAGCGAGTGATCTTTCCAGAAACTCTGGGTGAAGATTTCGTGGACCAGGTAATCGGGATTGTCCTGATCCATTTTTATCTCTTCGAGGATGACGCCGCGCTCGCGGGCTATGTCTTCCGCGCTGAAAACCGGGTGCAGGACCAGGTCACTCAGGACATCCATGGCCAGCGGCAGGTGTTCGTCCAGAACTTTGATGTTGAAGCAGATGCATTCTTTGGCGGTGAAGGCGTCCATGTTTCCGCCGATGGAATCGACCTGGCGGGCTATGGCTTCGGCGGAACGCGTTTCCGTGCCCTTGAAGACCATGTGCTCGATGAAATGGGAGATGCCGTTCCATTCGGACGTTTCGTCGCGGGAGCCGGTCTTCAGCCAGATTCCGATGGAGACGGAGCGAATGTGCGACATCTGCTCGGTGATTACGGTCAGGCCGTTCGGGAGCACCTGACGACGGATGTTGCGTGTTTCTTTTACCATTGGCTCGCTTTTCTAGAGTTCAACTTTATGAGTGCAACTCAATGAAGGTTCTACTTGCTACGGGTCAGACTTCACTAGGCCCTGAATTTCACCAGGCAGGTTCGGTGAGGGCGTCCCCAGGGTCGAAAAGCACGAAACGAACTGTATGAGAATCTGGGGCACCCGCTGTTCTATTTTCCCACAAACCTGGGTTGCAGAGTTGACCCGCAGTTACCCCTTAGTTTTGTGTGACTTGCACGAATTTGTTCGCTTGATTCGCAAGGGTTACACTCGAAGCAGGATGGCACATCCCTCTTCCAAGTCGAGCAATTCCCTGCTGGGCCTTGACCTTCAGGAACTTACCAACCTCTCGCTGGAATTCGGCCAGCCTGCCTATCGGGGTCAACAGCTATTTGATGCGCTATATCGACAAAAGATGGAGCGGGTGGAGGAGGTGTCGACATTGCCGTTGGAGTTCCGCGCACGGTTGGCGGAAGCGGGCTGGGGCGTTGGCGTGCCGTCCACGGATCGCAAGTTTGCCTCAAGCGATGGGACGGTGCGGTACCTGCTTCAACTAGCGGACGGCGAGACCGTCGAGACTGTGTGGATGCCGGATGGGGACGGCGGCGAGACGGGCGATGGGACGGAGGCTGGAGACGAGATTGAGAGTGAGGAGTTAAATCAGGCGCCCGTCGGAGTTGCGTCGGGGACTGGTGGACGAGGTCGCCCCGTCTGGCGGCGCGCTACTATTTGCGTTTCGAGCCAGGTGGGTTGCGCGGTGAATTGCAAATTTTGTTTTACGGCGCTGCTGGGGGTGAAGCGAAATCTTGAGGCGGGTGAAATTGTTGGGCAGATTGCGGCGGTGTTGCGCGATCAAGGAGTGGAGCCGCCTTTGCAGCGAGTGAATATTGTTTTTATGGGGATGGGCGAGCCGTTCTTGAACTACGACAATTTCATCAAGGCGGTGCGGCTGCTGGCTGAGGGCGTCGGGATTCCGGAGTCGCGGATGACGGTTTCGACGGCTGGCATCGTGCCGCGGATTTATGATTTTGGGCGCGAGGCGGTGCGGCCCAAGCTCGCCATTTCTTTGAACGGATCAAACGACACGTTGCGAAGCGAGGTGATGCCGCTCAATCGCAAATGGGATCTTGGCGAGTTGATGAAGGCGGCCCGCGAATTTCCTTTGCGGGCGCGCGAGCGGATTACGTTCGAGTATGTGCTGCTGGATGGAGTGAACGACGCTCCGGAGCACGCGCGCGAAGTGGTCGAACTTGTACGTGGGATGCGGGCTAAGGTCAATCTGATTGCGCTGAATCCTGGGTCGGAGTTGCCGTATCGGACGCCGGATGCGGGGCGGGTCGCGACATTTCAGAGGATCCTGACGTCGGCGGGAATACCGGCGTTTGTGCGGAGGCCGCGCGGAAGGGATATTTTTGCGGCTTGCGGACAGCTGAAGAGGACGGTGGAGATCGCGCCGGCGGGGTGATGGCATCTGCAAAAAGCCCGCCCAAGCGGAGCATGGACGGGCACACCCCAAGGGTGACTAGTAGGCGCTTTGGGCGACTGCTCTGGGTTGCGCTGATTTTGAAGCGATTGGGAGTTCTACGCGAAAAGCGTGGACATCTGGACGCCCGGGACGCAAGAGGCGGCCGCCGTGCTCCTCGATGATTCGACTGCAGGCGCTCAGCGAAAGCGTAGACGGCCGGTTGGTTCCTTCGGAGGTCAGCAACATATCGCAGACTGGCCGGTGCATGGATGGGGTGCCGGTCAGAAATTCGATCACGACTGAGTTCTGTTCCTCGCTGGTTCGAACCAGCAGGGCGGAGTGCGTTTCGGAATCGAACTGGCCGCCGATTTGTCCTGCCAGATGCCGACAGACGTGCAGGAGTTGATTGGAATCGGCCAGCACATTGGGCAGCGACGGGCCTAGTTCCAGGCGCGTGGTAATGCCTTGCGCTTCCAGTTGCGGGGCCAGCAGGCGCATCGCGGTCTGGAGCAGCGAGTTTGGATCTACCGCGGCAAGCTTTGCCGGAGCCTGGCGGGCGAAGGTCAGCAGGCTGGCTACCAACGCTTTTGTGCGCCGCACCTGCTCGCCGATCTTGGTTGCCTGTTGCTGCTCTTCGGCGGGCAGGCTGGATGCGCTTAGAAGATCAGAATAACCGAGCATGGCGGTTAGCGGGTTGTTGATCTCGTGGGCCGCGCCACCTACCAGTTGTCCGAGGGACGCCAGTTTTTCGGACTGAATCAGCTGCTTCTGGAGGAGCTTCAACTCGTCGAAGGAGCGGTGAGACTTGTCTAAGAAGTAGGTGAGTTCGGCGCCCAGGAGCCGCTGGCGCCAGAAAACCATGACGCCCATTACGATCGTAGCCACCAGGCTCGCTACGATGCGAAAGGCTCGTACCGAACTGGGGAGTTTTGTATTCAGTTCCGCTTGCAGCGCCGCCCAAGGCAATGTGAATAGGGCCAACATGCTGAGGCGCGTGATTCCTATCCCGAGCACGGGCCGGGACGGTTTCGTGTCGGACAGGTCATAGCGGGTTGCGAGCACGGGGATGGCGGCCATCCACGCCATGGAAACCGTAAGGGGAATGTCATAGACGCTGCCGCTGTAGTAAGTCTGGTGGCCGATCGCCCAGGTGGCGACGTAAGAGCTCGAGGCATAGAGGGCGCTGGCACCGAGGAATTGAAAGTAAAGGCGCCTCCAGCCGCCTTGCGCCGTATAGCCGAACACAGCCATCGCGCCGAGCAGCACCATTTTTTCCGTCAGATAGGTGAAGTTGAAATTGGCACTGTATGTCGGTTCGTCTACCTGCACGGTTTGCCAGGGAATGACCATGTACACATAAACGAAGATCCACCAGGTGAGAAGCAGCGTGAAGTCGAGCATGCGGATGCGTTCGTTGCGCTCGTCTCCTTGCAGGTGGGGGAGTACGCCCAGGGCGGCGATCATCGGAACCAGGTGCATGAAGAGCACTACGTCGCCGGCGAATGGGTCGGGCACATCGGTGCGTCGGATGACCTCGAAGTAATTCCACATGGCCTGGTAGGCGAGCCAGAAGATCATGCCCGCGCTCATCAGAATCCAGAAGATGCGGACGTGGGTGGTGGAGGAACGGGTGCGAACAGTTTTCGGCAGGTAGGCGACGGTTGCGACCAGCAGAAGCAGCCCCTGGATGAGGTCGCTGGCAATGGTTAGGGGTTCGCCTCGGCGCATGAAGACGGACGCGCCCACCTGGGCGGCGGTCAGCGTGATTAATGCGATCCAGAATTGGCTGCGTCTCGACAAGCGGGGACACCCCGGATTTATTTTAGAGCGTGGAGTGAGGGCGAGGGACCTCGTGGACGTTACTCTGGTAACCATCGTTTGGCTTGCCGTGGTGCTGGTTGTCGAATCCCTTTTAGGCTGGGCTCCGCACGGGCGGGCGCCCGGGCCTCCGTTGGCGCGTGTGTTGGTCCATACGAGTAAGATAGAGGGCGACGGAATCCATTTTGAGAATTGATTCAGAACGGGCGAAAGAACTGTGTCCTGGTTCATAACGCAAAACCATGATCTTTGGCGCTTCCGTGCTCCTCTGAGCGCCAGTGAAATCCGGCGGACTGAACGGTGGCTGGCGACGGCGCGCGTGGCGCTGACTATAGCCGCTTTGGCCACCATGGTCATGGAGCCGGGGCAAGGCCCTGCCTACTCGCGCTGGCTGTTGTGGCTCCTGATTGTCTACCTGACGCATGCCACCGTGGTGATGCTGCTGGTCAGGGCGCGGCGGCAATCTACGTTTGCGTTTCGGCTGGTGGTGCATGCGGCTGACATCCTGTGGCCGGTTTTAATTTCGCTGTTTGCGCCAGCCCAGCGCGGTCCCTTTTTTCTGTTCTTTGTGTTTGTCATGGCCGAGGCGGCTTACCGCTGGGGATTGTGGGAAACGGTGATCACGGCGGCCACGGCGGTGGCGCTGCTGTGGATCGAGTATCTGGCCATGAGCGCGGGAATGGAAGCCGCTCTTCGCAAGTCGCTCGCGCCGCTGCATCTGCCGGCCGCTTTGAGTTTTCGGGAACTGGATCCGCAGCAGCTCATCATGACCTCGGTCTACCTGCTGGTGCTGGGATTCTTGCTCGGCTATATGGCGCAGAACCAGAAGAAAGTTCGCGCCGAGCGCGCCGTGATCATGCGAGTCTTGAGTTCGACGCGGGTGGAAGCGGGATTGACCGGAACCATGCAGCAGATTCTTGGGGAGATGATGAGCATTTATGGAGCGCGCCGCATCCTGAGCGCTTCGCAGGAATCGAACAGTTATCGCGTGTTTCTTGCCGAGATGGGGCGCGCCGCCGATGGGGAGTTGGGCGAAGTACGGTGGCGTGAGTCGGCGCCCGAAAATGTGGGCGCGTATCTTTTTGAAACTCCGGCGGTGGCAATTTATGCGGAGCGAATCGCCGATGATCTGGCCCCGGTTTTTCTCGACCGCGATGGCCATCGGCTCCGCAATGGGAAGGATATCGACGGGAAATTTCTGGAGCCCCTTGCACGCACGGAAAGTTTTGAGACCGTGGTTTCGGTCGCGTTTTTGTTCGGCAAGGAATGGTCCGGGCGCGTGTTCCTGTTCGATCCGAAGCGGATGGGGGAGCCCGAGGAAGAGCTGCGCTTTTTGCAGGAATTCGCGCAGCAAGTCGGCCCAGCGATTTACAACGTGTACCTGATGCGGCGATTGCGGGAGCGCGCGGGCGCGGTGGAGCGGGCACGGTTCGCGCGTGAACTGCATGACGGCGCCATACAATCGCTGATCGCCGTCGAGATGCAGCTTGATGTGCTGCGGCGGCAATCAGGGCAGGCGCCGCTTGTGAACGCGGAACTCACGCGAATTCAGAAGCTGCTGCGCGAAGAGGTTCTCAAGCTGCGGGAACTGATGCAGGCGATGAAGTCGTTCGAGGTCGATTCGGACCGGCTGCTTGGGTTCATTTCTGATATGGTGGAGCGTTTCCAGCGCGAGACCGGGATCTCTGCACAGTTTGCCAGTGAAATGGGGCGTGTGGAGCTTCCGCAGAAAGTGTGCCGCGAACTGGCGCGCATCGTGCAAGAGAGCCTGGTTAATGTGCGCAAACACAGCGGCGCGCATCACGTGCTGGTGCGACTGGGACAGAGAGCGGACAGTTTGCGGCTGACGGTCGAGGACGATGGCCGCGGATTTCCTTTTTCCGGGAGGATGTCGGAGGCGGAGCTGGCGACTTCCGGCAAGGGTCCGGCGGTGATTCGCGAAAGAGTGCGCTTGCTGGCAGGCGAACTCACGATAGAATCGACTCCCGGACAGGGGGCGCGGCTGGAGGTACAAATTCCGCCGGCCAGAAAAGCGGGCAGTAACTTATAAATTAAGTGGTTCATGTAGAGTAGTTATGCTTATAGCGGACTTGACTAAGTATTAAGGAAGATGAGTCATGGAAAAACGAACAACCCCCATTCGTATCGTAATCGCTGACGATCATCCTATTTTTCGCGACGGCTTGCGCCGTTTGCTCGAGTCGGAGAACGACATGAAAGTCGTAGGCGAGGCCTGCGACGGACTTGAGGCGGTGAAGCTGGCGGCGGAGATCAAGCCGGACATTCTTCTGCTCGATCTCGCGATGCCGCGACACACCGGGCTCGACGCGCTGCGGGAAATGAGCGCCACCGGCAAAGTTGCGGGGCCAGTGCGCATTATTCTGCTGACGGCGGCGGTCGAGAAAAAACAGATCGTAGAGGCGCTGCAACTGGGAGCGCGCGGCGTTGTGCTCAAGGACTCCGCTACCGAACTTCTGCTCAAGAGTATCCATGCGGTGATGGCGGGAGAGTATTGGGTAGGCCGGGAAAGCGTTTCCAACCTTGTTCAGTACTTGCGCAACCTGATGCAGACGACGAACGAGGAGACCAAGCAGAAAAAGTTCGGCCTGACGCCGCGCGAACTCGAGATCGTCTCGGCCATTGTGGCTGGCTATGCCAACCGCGAGGTCGCCGAATATTTCAAGATCAGTGAAGACACGGTGAAGCATCACCTGAGTAATATCTTTGACAAACTGGGAGTTTCGACGCGCCTGGAGCTGGCGCTGTTCGCAGTCAACCAGGGACTTCCTCTGAAGACAATCATCTAATCAGCAAGATAGGGTCCCCCGGAAGTACATGCACTACCGGGATGGCACCAAAGTGCCATTTGGGGTCACGCGAGTGCTATTGGTCGAATAAACTATTACCGTTACATTAATTGCACACGACGGCGACTTGCGTCTGAACTTTGCAGGCTTCGCACGTTCGTGATTGGAGATCGGAGACAAAACCGTGATCGATAGAATCCGTCAACTTTGGAGCGAGGAGAGCGGTCAGGACGTCGCCGAATATGCGGTGATGCTGGCTGTGATCCTGGTGATCGTGATCGGCACGGTACGCCTGATCGGCACCAACGCGAATACCGTGTTTTCGCAGGTCGGAAGCGCAATGTCGCAGTAGTTTCGGCCGCTTTCTTCTTGTATTTCCCCATGAACCCACGCCTAGCTTTAGACCCAAAGCCCAAAGACTGACTTGCTGAGCGACGGCTGTGTCTGGCCTCGATTTCGAATTTTCACGCGGACTGACGCGCCTGCAAATTCTTACTCAACGCCAGTTCGCGGATGGCCCTTAGACGGGGCAGGCGCCGTCTCTACACGACCGACGGAGTGCGCTTACTGTCCCGAGGGAGAGGCCGGCGGTTTCTCGGGCGTGGGTGCCGCGGCCGGAGTCGTTTTTTCCTTGTTTGGCGAAACTGTGTCTGTCGCAGCTGTCCCTATGCGCGTCAGGAACGGGAAGAAGGGCGTCACTTCAAAGGGCATCTTTTCATTCGCGGCTGTGATTGCCACGGGCTTGGCCTTGATAAGTTCCAGTTGATCGGTCCAGGGATCGACCTTGACCCGACCGCCGAGCGGAAGAGCGGCAATCTGATCTAGCTTCTTTGGGTCGAATTGCGGGGACGACGTCATCAGGGACGACATGCGGGTGGCGTCGCCGTTCAGCAAACTGTCGCCCAGATGGCCGCGAATTAAATTCTTCAGCTCTGAGGCTCGGGCCTGCACCGCCTTGAGAAACAGGCCGGCGGTGGCAAGCTTATCTTTGTAGGGCGAATTGTTCAGTAGTTCGAGCGCTTTTTTGTCGGCCGCTTCTTCTTCACTTTTGTCGCGCGCAAAATCCAGACGCTCGAAGGTGCGCTCGTCGGGGAAGAACATACGGTCGTTGAACGCGAGCTTCGTATCGAGGTGATGGCCGAGCACGATGTGGGCCAGCTCGTGGGTCAGAATCATGGCGAGCGAAGCTTCGTCGGGCAGCACATCGATCATGCCGCGGCTGATGACGATGGTGTGGCCGATGGTGAAGGACTCGAGCGGCGTGGTCATGAGCACGCGGCAGTGAACCTCGGGCTGAATTTCGAGGTTGTTCGTGACCATCATGTTGTTGACTACGGTCTGCAGGACTTTGTCGATCTCGCCTTCGGGGGCCAGCAGTCCCATGCGCTGGAGGCGGTCGAGCACATTGATTTCGGCCTGGTGTTCCCAGGCGCGCTGGGCTTCGACGGGCGAGGCGTCCTGCGCCTTCTGGCTCTGGTCTTGAACCTCCTGCGGGGCATCGATGGTGATCTCGGTGAATTCGGAGTTGCGCGTGTAGTTGAGGTTGTAACCCCAGAGCCGCGTCTGCGATTTGTAGTCCAGCTTTTGACCGAAAGTTGTCTTGAGGTCGGACTCCTCGGAATAAATCAACGACGGCAGCCACAGCCCAGGACGCATGTTTTGCCGCCAGCTGTCGAAGTGGAAGTAATAATTGCTGCGCGAGTGCGTCGTATAGGTTCCATTGAAGCGGACGATGTTGTAATCCTGGTCCTCAACCCAGACCCGCCCGATGAAACGGCCGGTGCCCGCGTCTTTTTTGGGAGCTACGTCCATCACGATGCAGCGCACTTCCCCGAGAAACTCACGACGGACAAAGGTAAAGTCGTAGTCCCTGCGCTGAAAATTCTGGTCGAGAATCGCCATCTGGGCAAAACCGAGCGGCAGATAGGTGCTGAAGAGCTTGCCCGAGATTTTCTCCATGATGCGTTTGCGGAGTTTGCTGGAGCCGGGCGAGCTGAAGTTCAGGTCGTCGGGCGAGCCGCTGGACATGTCGAGACGGCCGAGGAAGTAGACGTCGCTGGCGGGAACGGATATGCCCGAGATCCTTGTCCGGTTTCAGATTCTGGAGATAGGTTTCGACCAGCGGGTGGAACTGCTTCATCTGCGCGATAAAAAAATGTTCGCGCTCGATGGCTCGGTCGACGACCTGATCGAAGGTGGCGGCCGCAGGCGCGGGCGGTTGCGAGGCCGCATCGCGAACGGGAAGCTGAGGCGCTGGCTTCGAGTCTTCCTTTGAGTCCGGCTTTGTTTCTGGTTTCGAGTCCGGCTTTGTTTCTGGTTTCGAGTCTGGTTTCGAGTCTGGGTTCGCGTCGGGCTGCGCGTTTTGGCTCGCGGCGGGCGGTGGATCTGGGAGCGTGGTCTGAGCGAGCACAGCGCCGGCGCACAAGAACAGAAAGAGAATGGGTAGAAAGCGAAAGCTTGTCACGGGGGAGCGGGACATTGTCGGGGTTGATCTCTCCTAAATCTACCGCAGCTCTATCTCAGAACTATGAACTAGGATGCGAGCTGGAACAAGATATGTAACACCGCTGGAAAATCAGTCGGCTGTCCGTCTTTCAAAGCCGGTTTGAATTGAATCTTTTCCGCGGCGCGAATGGCAGATTCATCCAGTCCATGGCCGAGTCCGTGCACCACTCCCTTGATCTTAATCTGTCCGCCGGCGGTGAACACAACTTCGAGAAGAACTTCGCCCTCAACCTTGAGCTGGCGGCCTTCCTCGGTGTAAAGGGGGCGCGGCTTGAAGGTGATTTCGGCGGGGACCGTTTTGACTTTCGGCGCGACGGCTGGGTTCCTGGCGGCGGCCGGGGTAACTACGTCGGCGTCTCCGAAGCCCGCCTGACGCACTGTGCCGCGCGAGGCTGAAACCCGGCCAGAATTGTCTCCCGTGGCGATGCCGTTACCGAAGCCGGCGCTCGCGACTACACCGCGCGCTCCGTGCGTTCCGCCGGTACCGTTGCCATAGCCTGGGCCGCCGGGCAGATCGGGGCTGCCCGCTTGCGCGATGGTCACGGGACGGCCGTGATTATCCTGCGCTGGAACGCCATTTGGGTCGCCAAAACCGCCCGTCTGTATTTTTGCCGGAGCGGCGGCCAGAGTGGGCGTCGCCGAGCTTCCGTTGGAAAAAACATTGGTCTTGACGAGTTGCCGCGGAATCACTGTCTTGACTTCCGGCAGCGCTTCTTTGGCGGGCGCCAGCGCGACCTTGGGCGGCTGGATGTCGGCAATCTCTTTTTTCGGTACCACGAACTCAGCTGGAACGCGCAGGGCCTGGGGGCGAGGCGTGACGGGTTCGATCTTTTCCGCGACTTTTTCGACGAGCTTGGGCGCGGCAAAATTCTTGACTGGCGCCGGAGTTTGCGGCACCGCAACCGGCGTACTGACCAGCCCTATGAAGTGATAGTCGTGCACCGGAAGCACCATGATGGCCGGCTGCGCGATGGCCGCGATCACGAAAAGGGTCATCACCGCAGACTGCATTCCGTAGCCGAGCACAAACCTTCCCCAGCGCGTACGCGGCTCGGGAAGCAGGCCCAGGGTCAGCGCGGACGGGCCCGGCTGCGAGACCGCCACCTGCAGGCGGACGGATGGCGGAGCGGGCGATTGGCGAAACGGTAGATTCGGAAACAGCCAGTTGCGAAACCCGAGAAGCCATAGGGCACCTCAACAGAAACTCGACTGCCGGCCAGGCCGGCAGAAACGCTGAGCCCCACAAAGCGGCAGTTTTCAGAACTGCGGGAGACGGTTCGAGGAACCCACTTCCACTCAGCTCAAGTGCACGCCGAAGGCCATTTTTGAAGGTAATACTCCCCAGTAAGATGCTGCCCCAAAGCTACTTACGGGAGTAGGGTTCTATGGTATCAGAGGGGAAAGGGCTCCCTGCAAGGTTTTTCCTATTTGGGAAGGTAAATTCGGGAATGGAAAGTGCAAGTCCTCGCCCACCTGACTATTATCTTATTAGTTACGGTACATTCCGACGTGAAGGAGCGAATTCAGGGATTTCGATTCCCTGTCATCTGGACTGGGTCTCCGGCCGAACCGCTCTCGTAACGTCGTGGGCCCAGCGCATGGCTTCGTTGTAGTTCATGTTCACGCAGTAGAGCGACAGATTGAGTTCTTTTCCAAGGTTGATGACTGTCTTCCAGTCACCTGCCTCGCGCGCCAACATCAAATCGTAGATAGGGGAGAGGAGCGTCTTTCCTCCAGCCTTGCCCGCCACCAGCTGCGCCTTGATTCCCGGTTCGAGCGACAACTTCTCGACCACGGCTCCGATGGGGACTTGCAGAATCGCGTCCATCAGCGAGAGCATGCCCAGCAAGAAGAGGTCCGCATCGCCGTATTTCAGCCTGGGCGTCATCAGTTCGCAGAAGCGGGCGCGGACCAGCGCCGACAGAACCAGGTCTGACGATTTGTCCTGTCCCATGACCAAGGTGGTGGCCATCCTTATCCAGCGAAACAATTCGCGCTCCCCGAGGAGGTCAAGCGCATGGCGAATCGACGTGACGGGTGACGACATGCCCAGGAGTGGCGAGTTCAAATAGCGCAGCAAGCGATAACAGAGTGACGGCTCGCGCTTGATGAGGTCTTCGATCTCTCGAAAGTCAGTTTTGGGCTTTGAGATGGCCTGGAGGAGACGCAAATAGGTGGCTTGATTGGCCGGAATCTGGCGGGCTCGCATCCGCTCCGGGCGCCGGAAAAAATAGCCTTGAAATTGCGTGAATCCGTTCTCCCTTGCGGTGACGAAGACCTGCTCGGTTTCCACCTTGAGCGCCAGCATCTGACAACGCTCATTACCATAGCGCGCAATCAGGAACGCGCTCTGATCCGGTGGAGTCTTCTTGACGTCGACTTTGATGAAGCTTGCATAGGGCACGAGATCCTCTCGGGGGTCATCCTTCACAAAGTTATCGAGAGCGATCGCGTATCCGTGCTGCTTCAAACGGCGGCAGGCCGACACTACGGTTGCATCGGCTCGAATTGTCTCCTGAATCTCGATCACGATCTCGTCGGAGGGCAAGAGCAGAAACAATTCCTTCATTAACATGTGGTAGGTGCAGTTGATGAAGGCGAGGCGACCGTCGCACAGGACATCGAGGCCGACTACATTGAGCTTATCGATGGCCGTGCCTGTGGCCTTCTCAACATCGGACGTGAAGTGGTCTTTCTCGGAATTCTCGCGAAACAACAACTCATAGCCGGTAACATTTTCATCCGCCGTCAGAATTGCCTGGCGCGCGATGCAGGGAGTTGGTTTTTCGGGAGCCGGTTGCGCCTGGGTGCCCATGGTTTCTCTCTTGCATCATCGGCCTAATGGAAGGGAACGTTAATCGCGGGTGACTGGTCATTGGTCCACGCGACGGAGAGAAAGAGCGGGAGCGAATGGCAGGAAAAGGGAGGCGGGAGAGAGGTTTCAGGATCAGGTCGGAACAAGTGAAGTGCGAACACTAATAAAACTTCGTTATACCGTCCGGCGCAGACTTATTCGTCTTCTTCTTCATCCAGCTTGATGCGCAGCGACTTGAGGAATTTCAAATCCTGATCGCTGATCTTCAGCTCAGGATTGGTGCTGAGCGTGGAAACGAGGGAGGTCTTGTCGGTGGATTGGTCGCCCTGCTTGCTGACGCCGATGGTCGCTTCGAGGACCAGGAAAATATCGTAGCCGCCTTCCTTGATGCGGGCGACCACTTCGGCGATCTGCTCGGAATCGGAGAGCGACCCGTTGATGGCCTCGCCCAACTCCTTCATGAGCTGTTTTAATTGCTGATCCACGCGCTCCCCCTGCTTGGGCGCAGCCCGTGCTGCGGGCTGCAGGTGGCCGGGGTCACAAGCGGTTGTGACATCAGCCACCGTTATTGTACGCTCGGGCGCTGCTAAAATCGACAAATGGTCGCTGTCCAGAAGGCGAAAAAAATCGCGCTGTTTGCACGCGTGGCTGGGCGGCAGTTCGGTACGCAGGCAGCGCGCAGCCGCACTGGTTCGGCCGTGCTCAAGGGATTGCGGGCGACTGCCAGTTCGCTCGGCGGGGCGCTGCACCAGCTTTGGCTGGAAGTTACTGGATTCGTTTTTCTGGTCATTGCCGCCGCGGGCGCGTACGAGGGATTACGGGAGTATGGGAAGTACCGCGCTGGGCTGGAGCCGGGGCCGGGGCGGTTGATTCTGGCGGCGTGCTTTACGGTTTCGTTTGCGTGGTTTGGGGTGAGTTCGTTTGTGCGGGTCAAGAGAAAAGAGAACACTTGAGGCGATGGTGGGCTTTTCAGTGCGCGGGAAAACCTTTAACCGCAGAGAACGCGGAGAAAAACCGCGGAGAACACAGAGAAAAGCTGCGTGAGTTTTTGTATGAATGATCCGACTAAGACGATCGAGACCCAGGTGCAGCCGGCGCGGCCGGTGGCGGAGCCTCGAACGTCCTCGCACATCCCGGTGCAACCGCTTTACACGCCCGTAGATCTTGCGGATTCGGACTACGACCGCGACATCGGCTATCCAGGCGAATTTCCTTTCACGCGCGGCGTGCAGGCGACCATGTATCGCGGACGCCTCTGGACCATGCGGCAATATGCCGGCATGGGGGACGCGGAAGAGTCGAATAAACGTTACAAGTACCTGCTGGCGAATGGGACAACGGGTCTTTCGGTCGCCTTCGATCTGCCCACGCAGATCGGGCTTGACTCCGACAACCCGCTGGCCATGGGCGAGGTCGGCAAGGTCGGGGTGGCGATCGATTCGATCGAAGATATGCAGCGGCTGTTTGATGGCATCGATCTGACCTCAATTTCGACATCGATGACCATCAATGCCACGGCGTCGATTCTGCTGGCGCTTTACGTTGCCGTGGCGCGGCGGGAGCGGCGCGATATTCGCAAGCTCTCAGGTACCGTGCAGAACGACGTGCTCAAGGAATACATTGCGCGCGGCACCTATATTTATCCGCCGCAGCAGGCTATGCGCATCATCACCGACCTGTTTGCCTGGACGAACGAAAACGTGCCGGACTGGAACACGATTTCGATCTCCGGCTACCACATGCGCGAGGCCGGATCGACTGCCGTGCAGGAAGTTGCGTTTACGCTGGGCAACGGCGATTGCGTACGTTGAAGCCGCGATTCGCGCCGGGCTTGACGTCGACAAGTTTGCGCCGCGGCTCTCTTTCTTTTTTAACGCACACAGCAACTTCCTCGAAGAGGTCGCGAAATTCCGCGCTGCGCGCCGCATGTGGGCGAAGATCATGCGCGGACGTTTTCAGGCGAGGAGTCCGAAATCGTGGATGCTGCGCTTTCACACTCAGACTGCGGGCTCGACTTTGACCGCGCAGCAGCCGGAGAACAATATCGTCCGCACGGCGATTCAGGCTATGGCAGCGGTGCTGGGCGGGACGCAATCTCTGCATACGAATTCGTTTGACGAGGCGCTGGCCCTGCCGACGGAGGCTTCGGCGCGCATCGCGCTGCGCACGCAGCAGATCATTGCTTATGAGTCGGGCGCGCCGCAGACGGTCGATCCGCTGGCCGGGTCGTATTACATCGAGTCGCTGACCAACGAAATCGAAAAACGGGCTGACGACTATCTTGAGAAGATCGAGACCATGGGCGGGATGTTAAAGGCTATCGAACGCGGGTATGTGCAGCAGGAAATACAGAACGCCGCTTATGAATATCAGCAGGCCGTTGATCGCGAGCAGGCCGTCGTCGTGGGTGTAAATCGCTTTCAAGTCGGCCACGAGAAGTCGGTTCCGATCCAGAGCATCGATCCCGCGCTGGAACCGAGGCAGGTTGAGCGGGTTCGAGCTGTGCGGGCCAAACGCGATCCTGAGACATGGCAGGCGGCGCTTCGCGCTGTCGAAGATACTGCGCGCTCCGGAGAAAATCTTATGCCGCGGATTCTGGCTGCGGTGGAAGCGAATGCGACGGTTGGGGAGATTTCCGATGCCATGCGCAGGGTTTACGGGGAGTATCGGGAAGCGGTGGTGATCTAGCTCGGGTCTTCCGTATTCTGGCCTATTCTGGCGTGATTCGGATCTCGTAATGTTCCGACTTGGCGTCATAGCGCGACAGCAGGGCGTGCGCCTTCGGATGAAGCACCGCGGTCTGGTAGTTCTCCCCGGCAAAACGGCGTACGGCATCGAGTGATTTAAAAAGCGTGATGGTGACGAACTCAACTTCTTCTTCCCGCGTCGCGCCGTAACAGGTAGGCACCTTTCGACCCCTCTACTCGCCGGATGTCAGGGAACATTTCGTGGCGTAGCAGATTTTCGTATGGGTCAGCGTTTTCCGGAGTAGTCCAGCCATGCCAAAGGCGCGCAATCATCCTGTCCTCACTTGCGCCTTCATTTTAATGTGCGGGCTGAGGTCGTGTCTTTAGATCCTTGCAGCAGCGACGACCGGTTCTTTTACCTCTATCGCCGGTTTAGCCGGCACTCTCTCTGGTTTTAGACGCGCCGTGAAGTGGCGCAGGAACGGCGCTTCGTAGGTTAGTTGCAGGCCCTGAATTTTTTCGCGATCTTGCCAGACTTGCAGAATCACTTCGACTACGTAGTCGATGTGGCTCTGGGTGTAGACGCGTCTTGGGATGGCGAGGCGGACTAAATCCATCTTGGTTTGCGGGCCGAACATGAGCGTTCCGATCTCGACTGAGCGGATGCCGCCCTGGAGATAGAGTTCGTTGGCGAGGGCTACGGCGGGAAAGTGGTCGGGCGCGATGTGGGGCAGGAAGGCTCGGGCATCGATGTAGATGGCGTGGCCGCCCGGCGGCTGGACTATGGGGACTCCTTGGTCGGAGATGTGATTGCCCAGGTAGGCGGTCGAGGCGATGCGGTATTGGAGATAGTCTTCGTGGAGAGCTTCTTGTATTCCTACGGCGATGGCTTCGAGGTCGCGGCCGGCGAGGCCTCCGTAGGTGGGGTAGCCTTCGGTCAGGATCAGTAGATTTTTTTCCTGCTGGGCCAGTAAGTCGTCGTTGGTGCAGAGGAATCCGCCGATGTTGGCCATGCCATCTTTTTTGGCGGACATGGTGCAGCCGTCGCCGTAGCTGAACATTTCCTGGGCAATCTCTTTGGGAGATTTGTTTTCGTAGCCGGGCTCGCGGAGTTTGATGAAGTAGGAATTTTCGGCGAAGCGGCAGGCGTCGAAGTAGAGAGGAATTTTATGGCGGCGGCAGACGGCGCTCACGGCTTTGACGTTTTCCATGGAGACGGGCTGGCCGCCTCCCGAGTTGTTGGTGATGGTCAGCATGACGAGCGGGATGCGATTGCGGCCCACTTTTGCGATCAGATGCCTCGAGCGCGGCAACGTCCATGTTGCCTTTGAAGGGATGACGGACACTGGGATGGCGGCCTTCTTCAATGACCAGGTCGACGGCCTCGGCGCCTACGAATTCGATGTTGGCGCGGGTGGTGTCGAAGTGCGTGTTGTTGGGGACTACGTCACCCTTCTTGCAGGTGCAGCTGAAGAGGATGCGTTCGGCGGCCCGGCCCTGATGGGTAGGGATGACGTGCTTGTAGCCGAAGATATCCTGGACGGAGTCGCGAAACTGGTCGAAGCTGCGGCTGCCGGCGTAGCTTTCGTCGCCTTCCATGATGGCGGCCCACTGGTGGGTGGACATGGCCCCGGTGCCGGAGTCGGTGAGGAGGTCGATGAGGACGTCGTCGGCCGGGAGCAGAAAGAGGTTGTAGTTGGCGGCCTGGAGGAATTGCTCGCGCTGGGCGCGGGTGGTCCAGCGGATGGGCTCGACGCTCTTGATGCGGAAGGGTTCGATGATGGTGTGCATGAGTTTAGCTGATACCGCGGGTTGGGAAGATGTCAGTGACCGGGATCACGAGGGAGTTCTCGGTTCTCGGTTGTTGGGGCGCGGTGCTGTGCGTTGTGGCCTACCAAATCGCGAAAATGCGGGATTTGAGCCCTCCTCGGCAGCCTCATAAGGCTAGCCTCCCTAGCCTCCGGCGCGTCGCCTGAAAATGCTGGGGCGATAGCGCTCATCTTCCGCGAATGGGGATTCGCGAGGCAGGATTTCTCGCAGAGCCCAGTCGATGCGATCAACGCCGTCGGAGATGATGCGAATGAGTTGCTGGTTTTCAATCGCGTCCACCGAAAGGGAGATCGGGGCCAAAGCGTTGCGAATGTGATGATTCATCTCGGCAATCACCTGCATTCTGGCGATGGTGGCCCGCTGCTGCTGCCGGGCCATGTGAGCCAACTTTGCGATCAAGCAACTTACGATGAGCGCCGACAGGGCCTCGGCCAGCAATCTTTCGCGATTGCGTCCCAGATCCGGCACCAGCCAGTAGTGCATAAGTTCGGTGGCGAGAAACGAGACGAGCCCGACGCCGAGCGCTGCGCCGATCACGAATCGCCATGAAGTTGTTTCGAGCGCCGGACGGCCGCGATTTGGTGGAATCGGCGGATAGCGGGAAGGTAAAGGCGGACGAATCGGGACGGGGGAGTCTTTAGTTAGCATTGTGGGACTCCAAAATCGACTTGTCCGCTCTAGCGTTGCCCAAGCCATGCCGCATTCGCTCTTCACATTCCAGGAGTTCGTTGAGTTCCCGGACGATGTTGAGGAGTTCCTCGGTACTCTTCGTCTCCGAAGCAGCCTCGCATAATTCCTGCCAGCTAAGGTCGTGCCCTCGTGCCATGACTCATCTCTCCTTGGATTCCTGGGGTTGGAAAAGGGATTTAGCGGAGTCGCTTTCGCGGCACCCGCAAATTGCCCTTGTTTACAACCAGCGCAAACCGGAGGTGGCGCCGGGGAATGCCGAAGCGTCAACTGGCCGGGGGAGGACGGTCGCAATGCCACGAATCGGCGACGACTGCGACGCCCGGCACGTCGGCTACAACCTGATTGGGCTCCGCAACCGCGGGCGGAGCGTCCAGCGTGACCGGAGAAGAACTCATCCATTGAGAATCGTTGTGATCGAAACAAGGTCGATGGCTGTGGTTCGCGAAAGAGTGAGTGGCCCGACTATGTGCGCCGCGCAGAAGGCCGACCGGGAGCCCGCGGGCCAACAAGACGGTCGCCGTGACAAGGCACAAGATCGGTGCGCAATGCGCCACCAGTCCGCGGCAATTTTTCCACTGGAAGGGGATCAGCGACATGCATAAACCCCACAATATTAAGAGATGATCCGATTGCCGTTTTGGTTAGCCGGAAAATTTTTTGGGTTGACCTGGCGGGGCAGCCTCACAAAGATACGTTAACGGAGTCTTTGCGCTCGACGGGCACGTACTTTACGGCGGCGGTGCGATCTAACTTGTCCCACGCGAAGGGGCGTCCGGTTATGGCTCGCTTTAAGGTGCGGAACAGGACTATGGAAAACACCTGGCGGTAGGCGAAGCGCTGGAGCCAGACCTGGCTTAGGAGCCAGATGTCTTCGCGGGCTCTCGGGTTGGCGGCGCTCCAGGGCGAAGGCTATGGCTGACGCGATGAAGTCGATTACCAGAAACGCTACGAAGAAAATCAACAGGCGCTGGAAATCGGCGGGGTCGGTGGAGTCGGGATGATAGTACTTGCGGGTGAAGTACCAGATCGTGCCCACCGCGAACATGATATCGATGAACGGCGACACCAGCGGCAGCAGGATTTGGAAGACCAGAATGTTGGGGAGTGCGACGAATCCCAAAACGCCTTTGCGCGCGAAGACGGCGCTGTGTTTCCAGATGGATTGCAGGATTCCGAAGGACCAGCGGAAGCGCTGGCGCATTAGAGCATTGGCGGTGGTGGGGGCTTCGGTGAAGGCGAGCGCCTGATCTTCGTATTCGACGCGATGGCCGTTCCGGAGAAGCGCCATGGTCAGGTCGGCGTCTTCGGCGACGGTATCGATTTGGAAGCCGCCTGCTTCGCGCACGGCGGAGACGCGCCAGGCTACCGATCGCTCCAGGAACTACGCTGACCGCGCCTAGAGTGTTGAGGGCACGGCGTTCAAAATTCTGGCTGGTGATGTATTCGAGGGCCTGCCAGCGGGTCCAAAGATTGACGCGGTTGCCGACTTTGGCGTTGCCCGCGATGGCTCCGACCTTGGGATTCAGGAAGTGCGGGACCATGCGGGTGACGGCATCAGGGGCGATGATGGTGTCGGCATCGATGCCCACGAAAAGTTCGGCATCGCCGATGTGATCGAGTCCGATAGTTGAGGGCTTCGGCTTTGCCGCCGTTGGGCTTGGTCAGGATGAGGACTTTGCCGGCGGCCTGTTCGGCGCGCGAAGGCGCGGCGGACAACTTCGAGGGTGCGATCTTTGGAGCCGTCGTCGATCACGATTACGCGCAGATTGGGATAGTCGGAATCGAGCGCGCCCTGGACGGTGCGCTCGATAACTTTTTCTTCGTTGTAGGCGGGAATGAGCACCGCGACTTTCGGCTTGTAGGCAGCGATTTGAGCGGGCGTGCCGTAAACATGCGAACGAACACGATCGTAGATCGCAAGGACGCCGATCGAGAGCAGGCGACCGGTCATGAGAATGTCGCCGAGAAAAAAGATCACGCGTGATGCCGCTGATGGTGGCGGTGAAGAGTCCCGAAGCTGATCGAGTTGAGGCGCGCGGCCCAGACTTGGTTGGGCGGAAGCGGCGGCATGACATCGGCTTTGGTCTTACCCATCAACTGATGAAGCGATACGAATTCGAAGCCGCGGGCGCGCGCGCCGTCGATGATCAGCGGGAGGGCGAGGACGGTGCGCTCGCGGTTGCCGCCACCATCGTGCATCAGAATGATGTTGCCGCAATGTTGCGTATCGTTCGGCCGGCAGGGTGGAAGATGGTCGAGAACCTCGTCGGCGATTTGTTGCGGCGAGAGCGGCGGGATCGGGCTCCCAGTCTTTGGTATCGAGCTTGTTGCCGATGGTGAGGTAGCCCATGCTCTGCGTGAGTTCGAGCGGGCGCACCTGATCTTCGGTGTCGGGCTCGGCGTCGACCGAATAGGGCGGACGGAAAAGAATCGTGCGAATGCCCAGTTCGGCTGGCGAACAAGTTGCTCGGTCAAATTGAGCTCGAGCCGCATGTAGCGCGTGCCGATGGCGCTGATGTCGGGGTGGGTGAAGGTGTGGTTGCCGATTTCGTGGCCTTCACGGTAGATGCGTTGCGCGACGCCACCGAATTTCTCGGCTTGAATTCCGATCAGAAAAAATGCGGCGGGCGCATGCTCGCGCTTTGAGAACGTCGAGAATCTTCGGAGTCCAGTCGGGATCGGGGCCGTCGTCGAAGGTCAGGGCCAGCTCGTTCTTGCTGGCGCCGTAGCGGGCTACGCGGTACGGCTGCGGCAGCGTCTTGAAATTTTCGTCGTCGATCAGGCCGGTATCTTTGTCGATGCTGATTTCGCGCTCGCCGTCGGCGGGCTTGGCCTCGATGCGCAGGATCTCGCCGTCGCCTTCCATGTCGACATCCTGACCCGGAGGAACATCCTTCAAGTGATCCGGTGCGCTGGCGTCGCCCGGGACATCCCAGACGCGCCAGAGCGTTCGATCTTCCGAGCCTAATCGCCATAGCGCGAAGGTCTGGATGCCGAGCATTTGCGCAGCGCGCATTTCGTTGAGGGCGGTGACCGCGTCGAGGAACCAGACATAGTGATGGCGGTTGTCGTCGTCGAGATAGCTGAAGTGCGGATTCAGGGCGTCGCCATCGTAGTCGATATCTTCCTCGGCATCGCGGGACCCGATCCAGGCTTCCTGCACCGAGACGCTGCTGATCGATCATCCCGGGCGGCAGCTTGCCTTTTTTATCGCGTTCGACCCAATCGTATCCGTAGTTACCGATGGCGCAGATCAGCTTGTTCTTGGGAATATCTTTGACGGCGGCCTTCAGGTTGTTCGAAAACCAATCCTGCGAGGCGACTGGGCCGGGCGTTCCGCCGGGATAATGCTCGTCGTAATTCATGATGACCACGCCATCGACGGCGGCGGAGATGGCGGGGTAGTTGTAATCGGAGTTACGCACCTGCACGCTGACGTAGAGCTTCATTCCTTTCGCGTGCAGGTCGGCGCCCAGTTCCCTGAGGAGCGCGACGTAGCCCCGCTGGCCTTTCTTAGGGAACGATTCGAAATCGACCATCAGGCCGCGGTAGTGGTCGGAGGCCAGGTAGAGAGCGATCTCGCGGCGAAAACGGGCGCGGGCGGCGGGATTGTTCAGGAAGTCGGCGACGGCGGGGAAAAGTCGTTGGCATCGTTGTCGAAATTCTGAACGACGGGAAAGACTTCCATGTTGGTGTCTTCCGCATTCAGAAACTGCATGACCTCGGGATCGATGGGATGGACGCTTCGGCCGTGGATCACGTCGAAGAGTTTGTTGGTTTGCGGATCGACGCGCTTGCAGATGGCCATCGGGCGTGAGGACTTGCAGCCAGGTGGGAAAGAGCAAGTCAATTTGGCGAACGTACTCGCGCAAGAGAGGAGAAACTGGCGGCGTCCCATGAAACGTAGAAGGCGGCGCGAACACCTTCTTCGGAGTTGAGAACGACCTGCGAGGGCGCTTTGTGGGACTTGCGATGGCGGCCTATTCGGCGCGAGTGCGTCCCGGCGGCGCTTCTCACGGGCTTTTACTTTTTCACCTTCCTTGAGGGCGTGGTAGGGACGTTTTTCGACGCGAAGGGAAAGATCAGGAAGCGGCTCGCTGCGCAGGGTACTGTAGAGAAAGAAGATGATGAGCGCCGTAAAGGCGATTGCGGCCGCGTCAAAAACACGGCGAATGCGCTTCCAGCGCGCCTGGCGCGGGTCATGAAAGATCTGCTTGGACATCTGGCTGCTGAGTTCATCCTAAGGGGCGCGGGGCGGGGGGTCAAACCCCGATTGCAGAGGGCAGAGGTCAGATTGCAGAGGTACAACCCTCAGCCTGTGGCGGGAGCCGGGGCTCTTACAATCTGCAATCTGACCTCTAACCTCTGCAATTCCTGTATATTTCCAACGTGCTTGGGATGCTGCGGGAACATCGCCGATTTTTTCTTTGGGTCGGGCTGGCAGGGCTCGCTTTGCGGCTGTTTTTCTTCATTTATCTTCCCGACCTAACCGACGATTCGCGCGTTTATATCGATCTTGCGAGCAACTGGTTGGCGCATGGCGTCTATGGACAAACGGAGAGCGGGCAGATTGTACCGTCGGACACGCGGCTGCCGGGGTATCCAGCGTTCTTGGCTACGATGTTCTGGGTGTTTGGAGTAGGCAAGATTCGGGCTGTGCTGCTGGCGCAGATTCTGTTCGATCTCGGCAACTGCCTGCTGATTGCCGATTTGGCGCGGCGGATGATTGCGCGGCGGTGGGCAGGGCGAGTTGCGTTTCTGCTGGCGGCTTTGTGTCCCTTTCTGGCTAATTACGCGGCGGCGGTTTTGACGGAGACGCTGGAAGTCTTTTTTACGGCGCTGGCTTTGGATTGCGCGGTGGCTGCACTGGATCAAGCGTCCGATGGCGCGGGTCTTGTGCGCTGGAGTTTGTGGGCCGCGACAGGAGCGTCCATTGCGGTCTGCATTTTGTTGCGACCGGACGGCGGGATTCTGCTCGCGGCGGTGGCACTTTATCTGGTGGTCGCAGCCCCTAAAAGGGCGTTCAGTTTGCGGGCTGGTTCGGCATCGCTCAAGCGATGCCCTGATACGAAACTTTCTCACCGTTTTCGTGCTCTTGCGACCGCTGAAGTCACGATCATTATTCTTGCGCTGGCGCCGCTGGTTCCGTGGACGGCCCGAAATTGGACTACGCTGCATCAGTTTCAGCCGCTGGCGCCGCGCTATGCGACCGGGGCAGAGGAGGTTGTTCCACTGGGATTTAATCGCTGGGTGCGAACCTGGATGGCGGATTATACGTCGGTGGAGGAAATTTATTGGGACGTTCCCGGCGAAAAGATCGATGCCGATAAGCTGCCAGCGCGGGCTCTGGATTCGGCGAAAGACGCTACGCTGGCTTTGATTGCGGACTATAACCTGGACCAGCGGCTTACGCCGCAAATCGATGCGCGCTTTGACGAGGTGGCGAGGCAGAGAATTCGGGCGCATCCGTTTCGCTACTATGTTGGGCTGCCATTGGCGCGCATAGCCGATGTCTGGCTGCGGCCGCGCACCGAGCTGCTGCCTTCGGACCCGCGCTGGTGGGAGTTCAATGACGATCCGAAGTGGTCGGCGGTGTCGGTTGGGTTTGGAGTAATTAATTTATTTTTTGTGGTGGCGGCTGGGATGGGGCTGATTTGGAGGCACGAGAGTATTCGCTACACCGGCTTGCTGGTTGGCTTTGTGCTGCTACGCTCCGCTTTCCTAGGATCGATTGAGAATCCGGAGACGCGTTATACGTTGGAGTGCTATCCGGCGATTATTGTGCTGGCTTCGGCGTGGATTGTCGCATGGATTGAGCGGAGAGAATCGCCGGCACTTACTGCTCGCGCGGGGTGAAGAGTCCTAGCTGAGCGGCGAATCGGTCATACGAAAGCGGGTGCGGACGTGCTCGGAGAGCAGTTCGACGGCTCCGCGATTGGCGACTGGGTCGGATTGCGCGAGGTATCGCATCGCTTCGACCAGGATTTTTTGACCGTCCACGTAGCGGGGATCGGTGGTGCGCTCGCGCTTTTTGCGGGAAAGATCGGGAGGGACGGGGATCGTGAAAACCTTGGCCATTCTGGCTCGATTCTCTCTTCTCTTTTTTTCTTCTCGATGAGGCTTTTGTGCAGTATATCGTCACGGCGCGAGATTTTCAGCTTGTTTCTGCTGGTTCCGAACTTGGCGGCGGCGCCGCGAATTGTGGATTTTGCAGGCTGTTACCACGTTTACCCTAGCTTTGTGGCGAAACGAACTTGGTTTTGCCGGTGGTTTTTAGTTTGAAGGCGTTCTCCGGGAGCTTTTGATTGATTTGAATGTCGGAATATTTGGTCAGGCGATAATCGCCTCCGGGGAAGAATAGCTGCATTTGCACCGCAACGCTTTTGGCCGGATCGATCCACAGCAGGATTTTGGAAATGTTGTTTCGCAGTTGCTGGGATTTGGGTGCCAGTTCGAGTTTCTCGGCTTTGATTCCGTCGGCATTTTCCGATCCCAGATATTTCACGTCGTAGGTCGAAAGCAGGGCGTGGCCACCGCCTCCGAATCCGAGTAGCAGGAACGCTTCGATCTGCGTGCGGCTCTTTCCCGGCTGATACTCGTTGACCTGATCAATTTTTGGGTTGTAAACCTGCGCTTTGCCGTTTGCATAGATAGCGTATTGCCTGTCGGGCTCGGTGATGTCGGCCGCCATGTTTACTTCTTTGCCGACGCGCTCGTAATAGACCTTGCCTCTTTGCGTGTCCTTCTCATCGACCAGCTTGGTGTATTGCTCGGCGGTGAGGTTGGCTTGCGCGGTGTGGAAGGTTGTGGCGGCGGCATCCATTTGCGTGAGGACGTGGTCGAGGGCTGAGTCGTTGGGTTGCGCGCGGGCAACGGTGAAGAGAAAGACGAAAAGTGTTGCGAGGATCAGGCCCGTTCTCTTTCGCCTCTCCGGGCGGCCCTCCGGAACTGGATCGATTCGGCCTCCTAACCCACGGCTTGCGCCGTGGGCTGCATTCTTGCGCCGCTCCGCGGCTATTCGCTCTCGCACGACTTCTCCCTGTCTCGTTCCCTTCTCTCGTTCGCACTACTCTTTGCTGACCCAGACTTTGTAGCTTTGGGTGTGGCCGGTCAGGTCTTTGACTGGCTCATATTTTGAGACGCTGACTGCGCCGGCGATCGGCTCTATGATTCGCTCGAGTTGGCCACGGATATCCGCGCCCCCCGCGGAATTCACGGCCGCGGCGGGAATCTGGTAGATGAAGCCGCCTTGCTTGTCGGGAATCACCAGCACACCGGCGGAGTAGGGATTATGCTCGACGGGCTTGTCTTTGAAGTTGATGAAGCGCGGCGAGAGAAAAATAAAGAGCAGGATGAGCGTGACCATGATGTCGTAATGCAGTGTGCCCCGCTCGTACGACCAGAGAATGTAGCCGCGGATTGTGCGCCAGATCGTGCCCATTGGAGACGCTGGGACTTTCGGGATTGTAAGGGCTGCGTCGGATTGCAAGTGTATGTTGGAATTCATGGCATGGCAAATTGGCCGCCCGATGCATTCAGGGGCCCGCGCTTGTCAAGTCTACCGCTCATCGGCTGCGGTTCCTAGCCCGCCGTTCATAGTGCTGCCGTTCATAGCTGTCGCGCTGTGATGCGGTCGGTGCCCATGTAGGGTTGCAGGGCTGCGGGAATTAGGACACTACCGTCGGCTTGCTGGTAGTTCTCGACGATTGCTACCCAGGTCCGCCCGACGGCCAGGCCGCTGCCGTTGAGCGTGTGCACGAGTTCGGTCTTGTTCTTCCCTCCCGGGCGGTAGCGGATGTTCGCGCGGCGGGCCTGGAAGCTTTCGAAATTAGAGCAGGAAGAAATTTCGCGAAAGAGATTTTGACCGGGGAGCCAGACTTCGATGTCGTAAGTTTTGGCGGCGGAGAACCCGATGTCGGCGGTGCAGAGCGTCATGACGCGATAGTGCAGGCCGAGCTTCTGGAGGACGGTTTCGGCGTTGTTGGTGAGCTTTTCCAGTTCGTCGTAGGAAGTTTCGGGGCGCGCAAATTTGACCAGCTCTACTTTTTGAAATTGATGCTGTCGGATGATTCCGCGGACGTCTTTGCCGTAGGAACCGGCTTCGCTGCGAAAGCAGGGCGTGTAGGCGGTGAGACAGACTGGGAGCTTGGCGGCGTCGAGGGTTTCATCGCGATAGAGATTGGTGACGGGGACTTCGGCGGTGGGGATCAACCAAAGATCTTTTTCGCCGTGCGGGACGCGGAATAAATCTTGCGCGAATTTCGGAAGCTGGCCTGTTCCGTACATGGATTCGGAATTGACCATGTAGGGTGGGAGGACCTCGGTGTAGCCGTGCTCGCGGGTGTGGAGATCGAGCATGAAATTCGCGAGGGCTCGCTCCAGGCGCGCGCCCAGCGCCCAATAGACGGCGAAACGGGCGCCCGAGATCTTGGCGGCGCGGGCTAGATCGAGGACACCTAGATGTTCGCCTAGTTCCCAGTGCGGCTTGGGAGTGAAATCGAATTTTGGCGGAGCGCCCCAGCGGCGGGCTTCGACGTTGTCGGCTTCGCTCTTGCCGACGGGTACGCTGGCGTTCGGGAGATTCGGGATGGCCGTTAGAATTTCGCGCAGGCGGGCGTCGGCTTCGGTGGACTTTTTTTCCAGCTCCTGGATTTGCTCGCGCATTTCTTTGGTGGCTTCGATCTGCGCGGTCGCGTCTTCTTTATTCTTTTTGAGGCGGGAGATTTCTTCGGAGGCCTGATTGCGCCTGGCTTTGAGCTGCTCTGTCAGCGTGATGGCCTGGCGGCGCTCGGCGTCGATCGCCTGGAAGTCTTTTAGTACTTCGGAGGGATTCATTCCGCGCTGGCGGAGTTTTTCTTCTACTTGTGGCAGGTTGTCGCGGACGAAGTTCAGATCTAGCATCGCTTTAACTTTAGCTGAAAAGCGGGATTTCGTGCAGGGCAACGGGCAAAACCTTAAACCGCAGAGGACGCTGAGCGTCCGCTGAGGACGCGGAGAAAAACCGGGATTCTCTTGTAAACTAAAGCGCAATGACACTTCCCCGATTTTGCACGACACTTGCTTTGCTGGCGTGGCTCCTCGTCTTTTCTTCCTTCGCCCCGCGGGCTTTTGCTTCCGCATACGATGCTCATCCCAAGCTCATCGTCGTCATCGTGATCGATCAGTTTCGCGGGGATTATCTGGAACGATACCACGATCAGTTTGTTGCGGGCGGGTTCCGGGTTTTTATGGACCGCGGAGCGTACTTCACGGATTGTGATTACGATTATGCCAATACGCGGACTGCTCCCGGGCACGCTACTCTCTTCACGGGAAGTTATACGAGCGGGCATGGAATTGTGGCGAATGAGTGGGGGGACCCGGAGAAAAAAAAGACTGTTACTTCGGTTGAGGATGATGCTACGAAGCTGGTCGGCATCGACGACGCCGGCGCCGGCCGTGCAGGGGCTTCGCCTCATAATCTTTTGAGCGATACGCTTGGGGACGAGTTGAAGCTGGCTACCGGCGGGAAGGCTCGCGTCTTTGCGATTTCGCTCAAGGATCGGGCGGCGGTTTTGCCGGGCGGATTCTCTGCCGACGGCGCGTACTGGATCGATCCGAAGAGTGGGGCCTGGATTACTTCGACTTTCTATCGCGCGGCCCTTCCAGAGTGGGTGCGCAATTTTGATGCCGGGCGTCGGGCGGACAAATTCTGGAACCTCGAATGGAAAGATGAGACCGGCAAGGTTCTGGGATCGACTGCGCCGCGCACTGGCCGCGACGGAAAGCCGGCGGGATTTTATGAGGTGGTCGGATCGACTCCGTTTGCGAATCAGTATGAGTTTGATTTCGCCAAGGAACTCGTGCTTTACGAGAAACTCGGGACCGGGCCGGCTACGGATTTGCTGGCCATCAGCCTTTCGGCGAACGATATTTTAGGGCACCAGGTGGGGCCGGATTCTCCGCAGATGCGTGGCATGGCTCTGGCGCTCGATCGGCAACTGGCCGAGTTCATCGACTTTCTAGGGCATCAGCTGGGGATGGCGAATGTTTGGATGGCGCTCTCGGCGGACCATGGCGTTGCGCCGCTGCCGGAGTTCGCAAAAACGCTACGACTGCCGGCGGCCGGACTGGCTGGAAAGGCGATGCGCGAACGGATCAATTCCCAGCTCTCGCTGAAGTATGGAAAGAAGGCGGAGTATATCGATCTGGATTATCCAATGGCGTGGCTGCATGAAGAAGCATTTGCGGCGGCGGCCCGCAAGGAGGCGGAGGCCGAGACCGATGTGGGCGAGAGCTTGAAAGAAGCTGGCATGGAGGGATATTTCACGAAGTGGCAACTGGCGCACGCGGTCGCGATTCCCAACACCGAGCTTGGGCGTCGCTATGCGCACAGTTATTCTCCCGAAGGCGGATGGTATGTGATGGGCGTTCCGAAAATTTTTGAGGTGGCAAGTTTGCATGGGACGGATCATGCGACTCCGTTTACTTATGACACGCATGTGCCACTGGCGTTTTATGGGCTGGCATTTCAGCCAGGAGTTTATCGGACTCATGCAGAGCCGGTGGATTTGGCGGTGACGCTGGCATCGCTCCTGGGGATTAATGCCCCGGCGCAGGCTACGGGACGGGTTCTGACGGAGGCGCTGGCGGGACATCGGGCTTCTCCTTCGGCGGCGGGTGAGCGGGCTGCACAGGCTGGAGGTTCACATTGACGCCCTCCGGTCTTAATACACGCGCGCCCGATCTGCGCGTCCGCATCGGCGACATCGAACTTAAGAATCCGATTATCGCTGCGTCCGGGACGTTCGGGTATGGGGTCGAGTTCGAGGACATCGTTCATCTTGATCGGCTGGGTGGGTTGGTCGTGAAGGGGCTATCGGTTGAGCCGATGACGGGGAATCCGCCACCTCGGCTTTATGAGACGGCTGCGGGAATGCTGAATGCAATCGGGCTCCAGAATATTGGCGCGCAGGCATTTATTGAAGAGAAATTGCCGGCGTTGCGCGAGAAGAAAAATGTAGTCGTTTTCGCGAATGTTTTTGGGTATACGCGGCAGGATTATGAACACACCATCGAAATTTTGAATCAGGGCCAAGGGATTGCGGCCTACGAACTGAACGTATCGTGTCCGAATACGGCATCGGGAGGAATCTCCTTTGGCAGCGATCCGCAGTTGCTGGATGAAGTGGTGCGGACGGCCAAGCGGGTGGCGGCGCGTCCTCTGATTGTGAAGCTTTCACCGAACGTGACTTCAATTGCGCTGATGGCGCATGTGGCCGAGGAAGCCGGCGCGGATGCGATTTCTCTGGTGAATACTTTCTTGGCGATGGCGATTGACGCGGAGACGCGGAAGCCTCGGATCGCGAACGTGACGGCTGGGCTGTCAGGGCCGGCGATCAAGCCGATTGCGCTGCGCATGGTGTATGAGGCGGCGCGGACGGTGAAGATTCCGGTGATTGGCATGGGAGGGATCGCGACTCCGGTGGATGTGGTGGAGTTCATGCTGGCGGGCGCGAGCGCGGTGCAGGTGGGGACGGCTAGTTATTTTGATCCGGTGGCGACCGAGACGCTCGTCGAGGAGTTGGCGGAATATTGCCGCGAGCATCGGATTGCGCGAGTTAGCGAACTGACCGGCGGGATGACTGCCGAGTGATCTGGCGCTGCCAGCATCGCGGACTCCACTCTGAACGCCGCAAACGACAGGGCGTTTAGGATATTGCCAGCCTCCGTCCGCTGGCGCACAAAAAAACTCGGCGGCGCCGCCTACTTTGTTCTCACCAAATGAACTTCAATCCAAATTGAACCTGCCGCGAGGTCGTCGAAGTGCTGGTGACTGCTCCCGCAGTGCCTGAAACTCCCGATGGAGTAAAGGTAATCAGATTCGGTGTGTTGAAATTAGCCCGGTTCAGCAGGTTGAAAATCTCGGCGCGAAATTGGAGATTGAGCCGCTCGCCCAACGACGTCTGCTTGAAAGTGGAGAAGTCCCACGTCGCAAGACCCGGGCCTATCAGCGTGTCTCTTCCAAGGTTTCCATAGAAACCGGAACTGTTCGGCGGACCTATGAAGGCGGCAGGATTGAACCACTGCGCCGGGTTGCCGAGAATCACCGGGCCATGGAAGGTCGGGTCCACAAACGGCCGTACGGGGTTACGCGTGTCTCCATTGTTGGACGGGTTATAACTGAGCTGGGGCGTGAAGGGGAATCCCGATTGTGCGGTGACAATGCTATTCACCGACCAACCGCTGACCAGAGTATTCGCCCATCCCTCCAAGCCGTTGCCCAGCACTTGCCCTCTGCCGAATGGCAGAGTGTAGACAGCGTTGATCACGCCTATATTCCGGACGTCATAAGTAGCGAGGCCGTAGTCGGCGTGCAAGTCGGAGGGATTCGAGACCAAGCCTGGCGCGTTGGCTGCGGCAGTGCCGTTCAGCGAATCGCCGTCGTCGAGCGCTCGTGACCAGGTATAGACGCCCCGAATCGAAAACCCACGGCTGAAGCGGCGATTCACGTCCACCTGGAGCGCATGGTAGTTGCTGCTACCGGCGGAGAACCAAGTCCAGGTGTTGGCAAGCATCGGATTGGCTTTGACCGAGGTCGGAACATAGTACGAACCTGCCGGAACTGGCGTTCCCGTCAGAGCGCCAAATCCCGATGGATAAACAGCCGGACAAGGCGATGCCGGACAGATGACGGGGAATGGTTCGTTCGCATCGATGCCGATCATTTCGTGGTAGCCGTGGCTACCTACATATCCGATAGTGAGCGATGTGTTGGGTGAGATTTCCTGCTCCACGCGCAGCGACCAGGAAATCAGCGTCGGCGTCTTCATGTCGGGCTGAACGCCGCCTGGGACGAGCAGCGACCCGGAAGGCGGAGGAGCGGTCGGATCGATGGGAAGCGACAAGACGGTGAGCGCCTTGAGGCTGTAGGTCGGATTGAAGGGCGCGTTTTGGTCGGTGCGATAGCCGAGCGCATCCTGCAGATCGTTGTACATTCCAAAACCGGCGCGGAACACGGTTTTGCTGCTGAACGGGCTGAAGGCCACTCCGATGCGTGGCTGCGGCAGGAACTTGGCATTGTTGGTGGTGAATAGAGAATGCCCGATGTCCGGCTCGTTCGAGATCACACCATCGGTGAAAGTGTAGTTGGCGGCGCGGTCGTGCGCTTCGTTCCAGCCCGTGGTGAACTCATCGCGGAAGCCGAGCGAGAGCGTCAGGCGCGGCAGGACCCGAATCACATCTTCGGCGTACCAGGCGCCGAGAAACGAACGCCAGTTCATCCCGGTGGGCGCGGGGTCCCAGAGAAACGTCGAGGTCGTTCCTTGCACAAACGTTGGCAGACCGGTGAAAGTTGCCTGTGCAAACTGGCTGAGGGCTATAGTTTCGTTCGACTGGAAGGGCTGCAACCATGCTCCAAAAGTCAGCTGATGTCTGCCTCGGGTTAGTATGACTCGATCTTCAAAGGTGAACAGATTTCGTGCGATTCGCAGATTACTTCCATTGTTGCTGCCCGCCAGTCCAAGTTGCGCCGCCGGGTTCGAAGCGGCGCTTCCGCCGACCACGACCGCGCCGACCGGATGTCCGACGAGAAAACCGGGGACGCTGGCGGCTGGTGTTCCAGGAGTCGGCTCGCCCGTGAAGAAATAGCCGGCGCGAGAGTAGCCAAGGCGCGCGACATTAAGGATCGAGGGCGAAAACGTATGCGTTTCCTCGAGGCTGAATACCTGTTCGCGCAGCCGCAGGATATCGGAGCTGTAGGGGTCGGAAATAGTTGCCGTGAGATCGTCTCCGTCGTCGATTGTGTATGCGGCGACCAGCGAATCTCGTGAAGAAACCGCGTGGTCGAGCCGAACCGTCCCAAAGTCCTCCCGAATCGTTTGCAGCGGGCTGCTGAAAACCTGCGCGATTCCACAGGGCGAGGTGCTGCAACCAACTTCGAAATCCGGAGCACCTGGCGGAGCAATAGGCCACAAGTTCAGAAGAGGCTGCACGCTGGGTGCCGCGAGGGCACGCGCGTCCGCATCGGGGACAAACGCCACCGAGGTTTGATGCAGATGCTGGCGCAGTCCTTCGTAGTTGGCAAAGAGGAATGTCTTGTTGGTACGAATCGGTCCACCGAGAGCGGCACCAAACTGGTTGCGCTCGAAAGGTGGGGCTGAACCTCGCTCGAAGAAATTGGGCGCGTCGAGCGCATTGTTCCGCAGGAATTCGTAGACGCTGCCGTGGAGTTGATTGCTCCCGGCCTGGGTAACGATGCTGACTTGCCCGCCGGGGCGTTTGCCGTATTCGGCGCCATAGGAATCACGCTGCACATTAAATTCCCGCACTGCCTCGACTCCCAGCAGTTCTCCGCTGACGCCGCCGGGTTGCATGTTGTTCTCGGCCGCGCCCGTAAATTCGACGCCGTTCAGCAGGAACAAGTTCTGCTGGGGCCGATTTCCAGAAACTGCGAAGTTGTTGCCGGTCGTGGAGTTCGAGACGCCCGTGCCTCCGGTTTTTTCCCAGGTGAAATTGACGATTCCCGGATTCAGAGTGAGCAGCAGGTCAAAGCTCCGCCCGTTGAGCGGGAGATCTTTTATCTGCCGCTCTCCGACTAATCCCGAAATGTCCTGCGTGGTTACGTTCACGACCGGGGCATCCTCGATGACCTTGATCTGCTGGCTCACCTTCCCGATGCGCAGGCTCACTTCTACGCTTGCCTCTTGCCCCACGACTAGACGGATTCCCGATCGGATGCCTTCTGCGAATCCACTCTTCGTCGCGCGGACTTCGTAAAGACCGACTGGGAGGGCAAACAATTCGTACCGGCCTGCCGAATCGCTCGGCGCGGTGCGCGACATTCCGGTGTCGAGATTGGCCGCCGTCACGGTGGCATCGGATATGGCTGCGCCCGACTGATCGGTAATCACGCCGGACAGGTTGGCGGACACCTGGGCCAATGCCGGCACGCAAGTACCCGCGCAAATGACGGAGAGAAGGCTCGCCAGCGCACAGACGAACACGATCGTGGTTCGGCGGACAGCTTTATGGACAGTGGCGCGAACAAACCTGTCGTCAGTCAGATGTTGAATGTGACTCATTGCTTTCGCCCCCGAGGAGAGTTCCAGAAGAACTAAGAAGTGTATATTGCAGACGGTTACTATGTCTATTGTGATACGCAACTAGTCGATTATTGGTTAGTCCCGCCCCGGGTGAGAGATGCGGCTTAATTTCGGCGAGCCGCTTTCGTTGACCGGGTAGCGGGCTCCGGATAGGATTCCGTTTGCGAATGGATAGAGACTCCAAATCGCGCCGCGCGAAAAGTACGGACGACGAATTGCTGAAGCCACGCGATGCCGCCCTGGAGTTGCGCATCGGCTTTCCGACCATCAAACAGTGGATTTATCAGAAGAAGATTTCGGAGCGTGCAGGACGGCGGGGGGCCATCATCGGATTCCCTAAAGTGAAGTGGACCGATTCTTATTCCGGACTCGAGCCAAAACTTCGCCGGAGCGGAACCTCGTCATGCGGCGTGTCAGCGGGCGGAGTCAACTGGTCGGGTGAGCAGCGGATTACCTCGATCATCACCGCCAACTCGGCGCGCAAGATGAACTTAAGGGCGGTTCAAACTGCGGCCGCGCTTATCAAAGCCACTGAGGTTATGATTCTCAGAGTGCGACCATTTCCCAATCTCCACTTGCAGGAAGTTTGCTACACCGCGGAATCGATCCTCTCTAAAAGCGACGTAGCCTCTGATCAGTCCGCCGTCTCATCGGAAGCTGCCTGTTGGCCGTTGGCTGATCTGGACATGAGTGGAACGTGGCCAATCTACGGGACAATCTCAAAAACTGTGCCGTTACCCGACGTACCGCCGCCGGCCGTCGTACCGTAGAGGACGCCCCCACTGCCGAAGATGAGGCTCGCTCCCGGCCCCGCTCCGTCGCTGCCGCCGCCGAACGCGTAGAGTGTGGTCTTCGTCCAACTGCTGCCTTGTTTTGGCGGCGTCAACTTAAAGACCGTGCCAAAACTCGTTTGCCCGTCGCCGGAGGTGGTGCCGTAGAGATTGCCCGCGCCGTCGCCAATCACGCCACCGTAAGGATAGAGGCCGTCGATGCCGCCGTTGAATTGGTAAATTGTGGTCTCGGTCCACGCGCCATGCTTGGCGGGCGGAGTGAGTTCGAAGACAGCGCCAGCATTCGCCGGGCCGACTCCGAACTGTTGCGTACCATAAAGCTCACCACTTTTCCCGGCGAACAGGGTGCCGTTGCTGAGCGGGCCGTTGCCGAAAGCGTAGAGTGTTTTGAACATCCACTTCGTGCGGCGTGCCGCAGGCGGGGTGAGCCTGAAAACGGTACCGCCCATGGTTGTGCCATAGAGCACGCCGTTCTGATCCATGATCAGAGCCGCCGCGGGATCGATTCCATCTTTGCGGCCAGTAAAACTGTGAAGCAGGGTTTCGGTCCAGACGCCACCAGACAAGCTCAGTTTGAACACCGTGCCCCCATGGGAATGTCCGCCAAAAAGGGCCGTGCCGTAGAGATTGCCCGCATTGTCGAAAATCAGGCTGGCGGTGGGATAGGAGCCATCCTTCTTGTCGCTGAACGAATGGAGAACGGTCTCGGTCCAGCCGCCGCCGGAGGGCGCGAGTTTGAAAACCGTGCCATCGAGATCTTTGCCGCCGACGACGGTTGTGCCATAGAGGTTCCCGGCCTGATCGAAAATCAGACCGGCGGCGGGGGCGACGCCATCTGTGCCGCCCTGGAAACTGTAGATCACAGACTTAGTCCACTGGCCGCTCTGCCCCGGCGTCAACTCGAAGACAGTGCCACAGCCGCCGGTGCAAGCTCCGGTGCCGCCGTCGCTGGTGGTGCCGAAAAGGTTGCCGACCGAGTCGGCAATCAGGCTGACCGAAGGATTGGAACCATCGGCGCCGCCTTGAAAGCTGTAGAGCACCTTCTCGGTTTGCGCGACGGCGATGGTGCTCGCCAGGAGAGAAAGAACGCCCACAAAAATCGCCGACGCAAACATCAGACGGCGCATCGAACTCCGCAAGGACTTCGTGGATTGCATGGATCACCTCCGATAGAAGATTTGGGTGTATTGCCACGGAACCCGGGGCGGGCGGCGAGGGGAGCCGACAAAATATTACACCAGTTTTGGTTAACTTGTGTCGTGGGCTATTTCACACGCTCTTTGGCACGGGTCAGCGGCCTTCCATCACCACGTTTGACCTGGCTGCGAAGTCGCCGCCGCAATAGAGGATCGGGAATCCACCATTATGGGCGCGCCATCGAAAGGCTCGGCAACGCCGCCTGAGACCGCTCAGATAAGCTATTCTGATTGTATGAATCACCTCGACGTTCTACGGGAAAAGATCGGGCGTCTCCGGGTGGAGATTGCCGAGATTCAAGAGTTCAACGAGCGGTATCGGCGGCAAGACAGAAATGAGTCGGATGCTCAATTCGCGCACGGACAGAGGCAAGAACGGCTACAGGCGATCCAGCAGGAACTTACTCAACTCGCAGGCCTCGGGCGGAAGGTTCGTTCCATAGAAGAGATGAAGGAGAAACACCGCTCCCGGTTGCATCCCGCCAAAAAGGTTTCGTAGGCGGGTAACCCACGCTGCGCACTCCGTTGGCGCAGCCTGCGAAGGCTGGGCCGTTCGCGGTCAGCACAAGTCTCTGGTAAAACTCAAGAAATCAACAGCGAGCATGAGCTTAACGGCCTCCTCAAGAACCGCTTGATTTCGCTGGGCTGGCGGCGGTACCAACCACTTCCTTCACATCGCCTCCGAGATCGCCGCCGCAATAAGGGCAGAACTTGTCGCCGGCATGTACGGAGCGCTGGCACTTTGGGCATGTGGGATTCAGGCGATACCGGCAGCGGGGGCAAAAGCCGAACCCCGGCTCGAGCGGCGCGCCGCATTGCGGGCAGGTCGCGATGCGCGGCTTCCGCAGTACGAAGTACAACACGATGCCGAGCGCGTTCGGGATGAGGATTGCGAGCAGCGTCCAGGCCAGGCGGCTCATTCCGCGGCGGCCGGCGTCGCTGTTCACATACCCGATCAGCAGGATGTAACAGGCCAGAACAGTTCCGCCTAAGATTCCTACCGCCACCATTGCCGGTAGTGGCATGGGCGGTTTCCCGGAAAGCGTGGCATAAGTTATCGCCGCAATGGCCGCCACGTAGGGCAAGGCTGCGAAGAAGAAGACCCACGGCGAAATGATGTGGAACTCATCCATAAAGTGGGTCGAAGTTTCGGTCTTGACTGGCATATCAAACCCCCTGATTCCTTATCGTCCGTCTTTCAATCGTGCATATTTCAATCGTGCAGCGACCCGTTGTGATCGGCCCAATAGGTCCCGCGAGCCAGCATTAGGATTCCCGCTACCAGCGCCGGCATCAGACCGAGAGCCAGCAGGCCAATCTGCCAAATCGGTTCGGGAAGGCGTGCCTGCTGGCCCATCCACGCAAGCCCGCGCCAGAGTAGCGCGGTCGTGGAAACCGTCACCAGCGTTACCGCGACACAGCAAACGCAAATCATCCACAGCCGCTCCTGCTGACGCCGCAGGTCCAGCGCCCACGAGCGCACCCGCATCTGCGTAGTTCGCACCAGAGCGAAGTCCGCGGCCACGGGGTGGGAATGCAATGCACGAACCATCCGGCCCGCCGCCTCCGCATAATCGCGGCAGGCTGCGCACCCTTCGAGATGGGCTCGCAGCCAGGTCTGCTCCCCGCTGGAGAGATCTTTATCGTTCGCCCCAGCCAGTGCAATTAGCTCCCGTGCCTGTTCATGTGCGCCTCGCGTCATGTCTGTGTTCCTCCCAACCGCCCCATTAGCAGATTCAGCCCGCGATACAATCTCGATTTCACCGTGCCCAGTGGGGCTGCGATCACCGCCGCAATTTCCTCCAAGCCCAATCCATCCTGGAAGCGCAACACGATTGCCTCGCGGTACTCAGCCGGAATGCCGATCAATGCCGCGTTGATGCGTTCGGCCTGCTCGTGCTGCTGCACAACTTCCCACGCCATGGGCTTGGTGTCGGGGGGTTCGAGGGGCGCGTGGTCTTTATCCTGTAGTAGACGGTCCTCCATCAGCGCGTCCAGGCTGACTGGACTCTTCTTGCGCAAGTAATCGATGGTCAGATTTCTGGCTACGCTGTAGAGCCAGGTGCTGAATTCGTGTTTGCCGTCGTACTGATGGCCGCGTTCCAGCACGCGAATCCAGGTTTCCTGGAAGAGGTCTTCCGCCAGTTCACGATTGCCCGACAGGTAGATCAGATAACGCAGAAGTCGATGCTGATACTGCTCGATGAGACGGTCGAGCAAGTCTGGATCACGCCGGCGGAGGCCGCGAGCAATTACGCTGGGCTCGGATTCCATCGCATTCAGGAAGCAATAAGCAGTGGCGTTCATGCTACCGGGATATACGGGCGAGGAGGCAAAAAAGACGCAGGCTGGAAGAGATTCTCAGGCGGCGCGTTAAACTGTTCAGATTCAGGTAGATATTCGAGCTGCGTCATGACCACTCCATTTGACGATCACTTACACCCGGTGGAAAATAGGCGCGAGGTGGCCCATGGCTCGCTCTCGTCTTGTTCTGCAGCTGCTCATTGCACTCTCTCTGACGCTCGGCGCCGCGGCGCAGCCAGCGCCCGCGCCACGATTCATGGACCTGAAGGCGTCCGACGGAACTGTGCTCAAGGCTACTTACTTCGCGGCGGCCAAGCCCGGCCCCGGCGTCTTGCTCTTGCACCAGTGCAACCGGCAGCGGAAGGTATGGGACGAACTGGCCGGTCAGTTGGCAGCGGCGGGAATCAACACGCTCACCTTTGATCTGCGCGGCTTCGGCGAAAGCGGGGGCGTGCGCTACGACAAGCTGACGCCTCAAGAAGACGCGCAGGTCGAGACGGAGAAATGGCCCGACGACATTGACGTGGCGTTTCAGTATCTGGTCTCACAGCCAGCTGTGACGCGAGATGTGATCGGCGTCGGAGGAGCGAGTTGTGGCGTCAACAATTCCATCCAGACGGCGCGGCGGCATCCCGGAGAGGTGAAGTCTCTGGTGCTGCTGTCGGGAGGAACCAACCTGGCGGGACGCCGCTTTCTTCGCGACGAGGCGCGGCCGCCGGCACTTTTCGCGGTCGCCGACGACGACGAATTCCGCCCTACGGTGGAGATCATGCCCTGGCTCTTCAGCATCGACTCCAGCTCCGGCAAAAAGTTGGTGCACTACGCCAAGGGAGGACACGGAGCCGACATGTTCGCCGTTCACCCTGAATTGCGGAGCGTGATGGTGGACTGGTACGTGACCACGCTGATCACAACGCCCGGCCACGCGCCGGCTGACAAGAGCGGCGCACCGCCGCAATGGCTGGCGGTGGTGAATGAAATCGACCAGCCCGGCGGAGTCGAAAGAGTCTCCCAAAAACTGGCCGAGGCGCGCCGCACCGATCCGAAAGCAATAATTTTCCCGGAAACGATTGTGAACCTGATGGGCTACGACCACCTGCAAGCTGGCGACTTTAAGAATGCGGTAGAGATCATGAAGCTCAACGTCAGCGCTTTTCCGGAATCGCCAAATGCCTACGACAGCCTGTCCGATGTCTACCTGGCGGATGGACAAAAAGAACTGGCGCGGCAGAACGCCAAAAAAGCGCTTGAACTGCTGGCGAGCGACGCCACCGATACGCAGGAGCGCCGCGACGGGATTCGCGAAAACTCGGAAATGAAGCTCAAGCAGCTCGGCGAAGCGCAGCCACAGTGATTTCCGTCTACGTCTTATCCATTCTGTTTATCGCGACGCTGATTCGGTCGGCCTTCGGCTTCGGCGAGGCGCTGATTGCGGTTCCGCTGCTTGCATTCTTCATTCCCCTCGGTGTGGCCGCTCCACTGGCCGTGCTGGTATCGATTACGGTCGCGGCGATCGTCGTGGTGCAGGACTGGAGCAAGATTCACCTCGAAAGCACCGGCTGGCTCGTGTTCTCGACTCTGTTTGGAATTCCGCTTGGCCTGCTGCTCTTGATGAGCAGTCATCAACGGCTGGTGAAGGGCACGCTGGCAGTCATTCTTATAGCGTTCGCCGGCTATGCGCTGTTTGATCAGGGCGTGTTTGACCACGTCGTGTTTAGCCGCGCAATGTTTGGAGGGAAGGCGGCCGGGCGCGCTCCTCTGGAACTGAAACACGATAGCCGGACGTGGCTGCTGGTGTGCGGATTCTTCGCCGGCGTGCTGGGCGGGGCTTATGGAATGAATGGGCCGCCACTGGTGATTTATGGAGCGATGCGAAGGTGGTCCGCGCCGCACTTTCGCGCTACGCTCCAGGGATATTTTCTGCCGGCTAGCATCTTCGGCATGGGCGGATATTGGCTGGCTGGGCTCTGGACTCCCGCCGTCACTCGTTATTACTTGCTTTCACTCCCGGTGATTCTGCTTGGCGTGTTTCTTGGGAGAGTGATCAATCATCGCTTGCGTGGCGAGGCTTTTGTGAAGGGTCTCTACTTCGGATTGGCTGGCATCGGCGCGTTACTGCTGGTGCAGACGATTGGTTTGCTGTGAGGCCGCTGATCATCATCAGCAGAATCAGCGCGCGGGGCATCAGTGCGCTCGGCTTGCTGACGCCTCCGTGCGCGCGCGAGTGAAGGCAAACAGCAACGTCCAGGCGCGGCGGTTGCTGTCGGGCGCGGCAGCGAACTTCCAGCGGCGGGCTGCCTCCAGCGCTACGCGCGCGAAGTACCTGCTCGGACCGGCGTCTTTGAGCCTCGCCTCGGTCACATTGCCGGCTGAGTCGACCACTACTCTTACACGCACCTTGATTTTGCCGGAGATGGTCCGGCGCGCGCTGGGAGATACCTGCGGCATTGCGCGTTCGACGATTTCGCCGGCGGCGGCGGTTTTTTGCTCCCCGCTGGACGATGCCGCACTCGGTGGCACTTGCGCCGACGCCTTCTCGACGGGCGCGGCTTGCCCGGGTGTCGACGAGGATGTTGGCGGCGCGGTTTGAGGTGAGGACACTGGGGGCGCGGATGGCTGCGGTGAAGATGTCTGCATCGAAGATGACGATGACGCAGCTTGGTCCGGCCCACTCGATGGGCGCGGCCGCACCATCAGAAAAATTATCACTGCGATGGCCGCCGCGAGCACCAGCAAATACGGCCCCTTGGCTGTTTTCTTCTGAGACGCTGCGATAGCCTCGACCTGTGCACGCTTCCCCCCGGCAGCGGCTACCGGCGCGGTCTTCCCTTCCCCACGACCTGCCGGGCGATCTTTCGTCCGGCTATCCAGCCGACCGCCTTGCAACCGATCGCCGATCTCCCGCAAGCCGCACCGCTTCGCCGGATCCAACTCCAGACAGAGCTGCGCAATCTCGCGAAATGGCTGCGGAACGGCAGGACCAACTTCGGGCGGACTCATACGCGCCGGATCCCATGCGGGCAAGTGTTGTGTCATCACCTCCACCAGCGTCATCCCGAGAGACCACACATCGCTCGCCGTCGAAATCCCTTGCGTCAGCACCTCCGGCGCGTCGTACAGACTTATGGTTCGCGGAACTTCTCCCGCGGGCCGCAAACTGTCGCTCGACAACTTCACCTGATCCTCGACGCCGAGGATATTGGACGGGCGAATGGCTCCATGCACCAGGCCCTGGCCGTAAACAAACTCGAGCGCCGCCAGCACCGGAACCAGAGTGCCGCGCATTTCTTCGGCCACGAGCGCGCGCTCGGGAACAACCTGCGCGAGGTTCTCCTCGGCAAACTCCTCAACCGCATACACCAGTTCGCGGCCGTCGACGGCGGCGCGTCCCACCGCTAAAATTCGGATAAGATTCGGATGGCTTAGCCGCCTGGCCACCTCCCAACGCCGCAATGGGCTTTCGGCCTCGGCGCCGTCGGCGAGCACTAACTTGATGGCCGCATCCGTCTTTGTTTCTGCCTGCGATGCTGCTTCCCCATCGCCAACTGATTCGCCGCCAACCGAAGTGCTGCCAAGGCGCGTTCGAAATACCGCGCTCTCCTCGGACCCGCCCAGGTAGTCTCGTAAGACAAATTTTCCATCGACGGTGCGGCCTTGCCATTCTTTCCAGCGATTGCTCATGGGCTCCTGCCACTTCGTGTCACGTGATCAACGAGTAGCGCTATTGTATGACCGCGCCGCGCCTGCTGGCGCAACCTTCCGCATGGCGCGCCCGAATTATTCCCAACCTATTCGGCTGCCCGCATTGATTACAATATGCCTATGCCCATCCCCGCTGCGATCCACGGACAGAAGTACATCTCGCTCGCCACCTTCCGCAAAACCGGGGTCGCCGTTCCTACACCCATCTGGTTTGCCGAAGAGGGCGACAAACTCTACTTCATGACGAACAGCAAACTCGGCAAGGTGAAGCGCATTCGTAATAATGCACAAGTCAAAATTGCGCCGTGCACGATTCGCGGAAAAATCACCGGGCCGGAATTTGCGGCCACTGCGCGGCATTCTGCCGATCGAAAAGGGCGCGCGCGTGCGGCAGGCGATCAAAGCCAAGTATTGGCTCGCGCGCGTGCCGTTTCTTTGGCGCAATACGGATACGTACGTTGAAATCACGCCGGCAGCGTGATTCCGTGTTTGGGTGTGGCCTCGTGCACTGAAGGCCGTAGCGTCATTTACGCCCTTCCGCCCGCTTTGTTACCATCAAAGAGTTGTCTTTCAGTCCCTTCATCGACGCTGTTGAGCATTCAAAATTTCCTACCGGAGGCTCCATGCCTGTAAAAGTTGGCATTAATGGTTTCGGACGCATCGGGCGCAACGTTCTTCGCACCGCGCTCGCCGACAAAAACCTTGAGTTCGTAGCCGTCAACGACCTCACCGATCCCAAAACGCTAGCGCATCTTCTTAAGTACGATTCGATCCTCGGCAACCTGCCGAACACCATCACCGCCGGCCCCAACAGCATTTCGATCGACGGCAAGACGATCAAGGTCTTCAAAGAAAAAGACCCGGCCCTGTTGCCCTGGGAGAGCGTTGGCGCACAAGTCGTGATCGAGTCCACAGGCCGCTTCACCGACGCGAACGACGCCAAGAAGCACCTGCGCGGATCGGTGAAGAAAGTCATCATCTCCGCTCCCGCCAAGAATGAAGACATCACCATCGTGCTCGGCGTGAACGAAGGCAAATACGATCCTTCCAAGCATCACGTAATTTCTAATGCGTCCTGCACCACGAACTGCCTCGCGCCGGTCGCCAAGGTGATTCAGGATAATTTTAAGATCATCGCCGGAACGATGACCACCATCCACTCCTACACCAACGATCAGGTCATTCTTGATTTCCCGCATAAGGATTTGCGCCGCGCTCGCGCTGCCGCGCTCAACATGATTCCCACCACGACCGGCGCCGCGAAGGCTCTCAAGCTGGTGTTGCCCGAGCTCGCTGGCAAGATCGACGGCTTTTCCATGCGCGTGCCTACGCCGAACGTCTCGGTGGTCGATCTGGTTGCGCTGGTGGAAAAGAAGACCACAAAAGAAGAGGTCAATGGCGCGCTGAAAGCGGCTGCCGCGTCCGGCCCGCTGAAGGGCTATCTCGGATACGAGGAAGAGGAACTGGTCTCCTGCGATTTCAAAGGCGACGCGCGTTCCTCCATCGTGGACGCAAAAATGACTTTGGTTGTCGGCGGCAACCTGGTCAAGGTGCTCTCCTGGTACGACAACGAGTGGGGATACTCCTGCCGCGTCCGCGATCTGATCAACTACATGGCAGCGAAAGGGCTGTAGGTGAATCGTCGTCCGTCATGGGTCGGCGGTCGTCCGCCGGTCGGCGAAGTTGGACGATCTCGGCTTTTCGCATTCACTTCAACATTGCGGGAAAAACGGGAACGCGGGCCCGGCAACCAATCGCGAGCGACTGACGACGAATTAAGGAACATTCATGGCTAAACTTTCGATCCGCGATCTTCCAATTAACGATCGGCGCGTCTTCATGCGCGTCGACTTCAATGTGCCGCTCGACGATGGCCGCGTCATGGATGACACGCGCATCCGTGAGACGCTGCCCTCGATCGAGTACGCGCTGCGCCACGGGGCACGTCTCATTCTCGCTTCGCATTTGGGCCGTCCGAAAGGCAAGCCCACTCCAAAGCTGAGCCTCAAGCCCGTTGCCGAGCGGCTGCGCATGCTGCTCGACCGCGAACTTTCGCGCGGAGAAAATGTCGGCTTCTGCCCGGATTGCGTCGGCCCGGAAGCGGAAGAAGTTGCGCTCAAGCTCGAAAAAGGCCAGGCGCTTCTGCTGGAAAATTTGCGCTTCCACGCCGAAGAGGAGGCCAACGACGTTGATTTTTCGAAGCAGCTTGCGAAGCTTGCCGACTTCTACGTCAACGACGCCTTCGGCACCGCGCATCGCGCTCATGCTTCGACGGTGGGTATTACGAAATTTGTGCAGAAATCCGCCGCCGGCTTGCTGATGGAAAAGGAACTGCTGTATCTCGGCCGCGCGCTGCAAGATCCGGAGCGTCCATTCGTAGCGATTCTCGGCGGCGCCAAGGTCAGTGACAAAATCGGAGTCATCCGGCACCTGCTTGGCAAGGTCGACGTGCTCATCATTGGCGGCGGGATGGCCTACACATTTCTCAAAGCGCAAGGGCAGGCCGTCGGCAAGAGTCTGGTCGAGGAAGACAAGATTCAGCTGGCGAAGGATCTGCTCCATGAGGCCAAGGCTCACAAAGTAAAATTCCTGCTGCCTACCGACCACGTGATCGCTGACCGCATCGAAGCCAACGCCGTCACAAGAATTGTCGGTCCAAGCCAGCCAATTCCGGACAACATGATGGCGCTCGACATCGGCCCCGAAACGATCGAAGCTTTTTCAGAAGAAATCGGCCGCGCGCGCACCATCGTATGGAACGGACCAATGGGCGTCTTCGAAATGCCGCCCTTTGCGAAGGGCACGAACAAGATTGCAAACGCGGTGGCTGAAAATGCCGGGGCGACGACGATCGTCGGCGGGGGAGATTCGGTGGCGGCGGTAAAGGCCGCGGGCGTAGCCGACAAGATCACGCACATCTCAACCGGCGGCGGAGCCTCGCTCGAATTTCTGGAAGGCAAGAAACTACCGGGAGTGGAAGCGCTGACGGATAAGAAGTAGGTTCTCGCCTTCCACTAACCGCCATGCCCGACTTTGCGGCTCGACTAACATTCACGAACGGCAAGACGCTGGAACTCGCTGGCCCTGCCGACATCACGAAGGAGACAACCGAGGCCATCGTGAACGCGGCCAACTCCTCGCTCCTCGGCGGAGGCGGCGTCGATGGCGCAATTCATCGTGCCGGTGGGCCGTCAATCCTGGCAGACTGCCGGCGCATCGTAGCGAAGATCGGCACGCTGCCCGCCGGCAAAGCCGTCATTACTACCGGAGGCCGTCTGGCTGCAAAGTACGTACTCCACACCGTCGGGCCGATTTATCGGGGGGGCAAGCAGCGCGAGGCGGAGACGCTCGCCAGTTGCTATCGAGAGTCGATTCGCATGGCCGACGACCACGACATTTGTTCGCTGGCGTTTCCTTCGATTTCGACCGGAGCTTATGGATATCCAATTCAAGAGGCCGCTGCCATTGCCATAAAGACTGTCGTTGATTCCCTGCCCGCCACGGCTCACGTGCAACTCGTACGCTTCGTGCTCTTCGACATCGCCGACTGCGGGACTTACGTGCGCGCGGCGGAAAAGATTTCCCGCGGACTTTCGGCAAATTCCGCTATCTTCGAAAATGTGTCCTGAGAAAGGTCCTTCATGAGAAAAAAACTCATCGCCGCCAACTGGAAGATGTGCAAGACTCCCGAGCAGGCTCGCGACTTTTTCCGCGACTTTCTGCCGCTGGTGAAAGGCCATGACCGCGACGAAGTCGTCGTGTGCTCGCCGTTCGTCGATCTCGCTGCATCGGTTGAAGCGGCGCGCGGCTCAAACGTCGCTATTGGCGCCGAGAACATGCATTGGGAAAAAGAAGGCGCCTACACCGGCGAAATCAGCGCCGGGATGCTGCTCGCCGTCGGTGTCACTCACGTCATCATCGGACACTCCGAGCGCCGCCAATATTTCGGCGAGACCGACGACACGGTCAACCTCAAACTCAAGGCCGCGCTCGAAGCCGGACTCATCCCAATCGTGTGCGTCGGCGAAGTGCTCGAAGAGCGCGAAGCGGGACTGACTGGCGACGTGCTCCGCCGACAGTGCCTGCGCGCCTTCAACAAAGTCTCCGCCAAGAAGGCCGCGACCATGGTTGTCGCCTACGAACCGGTTTGGGCGATCGGCACCGGCAAAACCGCCACTCCTGAGATTGCGGCCGACGCGCACGCCATCATTCGCAGCGAGGTCGAGCAGTCGTTTGGCGAAGAATTCGCCAATCATCTCCGCATTCTCTACGGAGGCTCGGTCAAGCCTGACAACGCGCACGCGCTGATGAGCGCGGAAGGGATTGACGGGGCGCTGGTGGGTGGGGCATCGCTTGACCCAAAGTCTTTTGCAGCGATCGTTAAATACTAAAACTAATTCTATTTGTCTCTCGTTGTTTCGCTCCGCGCGTATCCGCGTAAATCCGCGGAGAAGTAGTTGACGCGATCTACTTTGTCGCCATCGCTCCGATCAGCGACTCGAAAATCTTGTACCCATCGGTGCAGCCTAACTCCGGTTCGGCGGAGCGTTCGGGATGCGGCATCATTCCGAGGACATTGCGTCCGGGGCTGCAAATCCCGGCGATGTTATCCAGCGATCCGTTCGGATTTGCTCCCGCGGTGATCTCTCCCTGCGCAGTCGCGTAGCGGAAGACGATGCGGTCGTCGCGCTTCAGTTCGGCAAGCGTCGCGTCATCGCAAAAATAATTTCCTTCCATGTGGCCGATGGGGATGGCCAGGACTTCTCCCTTTTTGCAGGCGCTGGTGAACGGCGTCTGATTATTTTCGACGCGCACGTGGACCGGCTTGCAGACATACTTCAGCCCGACGTTGCGCATGAGCGCTCCGGGCAGCAGGCCGGCTTCGCAAAGAATCTGGAAGCCATTGCAGATGCCGATCACGAGGCCGCCGCCTTCGGCAAATTTGCGCACCGATTGCATGACCGGCGAGAACTTGGCGATCGCGCCCGTGCGGAGGTAGTCGCCGAAGGCAAAGCCTCCGGGGACAATGATGGCGTCGCAGTTCTGGAGATCTTCGGAGTCGTGCCAGAGGAACGTGGCTTCCTGCCTGGCAACGTGCTCGACTGTCCAGAAGGCATCGTGGTCGCAGTTGGAACCGGGGAAGATGATTACGCCGAATTTCATTTTTTTAGCCTCGAGCTACGAGCCGCGAACTAGTGCTAATTTCTTTCGGGTCGTTTATTCGATGGTGACAAGGGTCGAAAGTCAGGTCAAGGGAAAAGTGTGGTTCGTCTAATACGCCCATCTTAGCAGCGTTGTTCCCACCGTGAATCCCGCGCCCACGGCGGCGAGCAGAACAAGGTCTCCCTTTTTCAGACGCCCTTCTTCGATGGCGGTGTGCATCGCGAGCGGGATCGTCGCTCCCGTCGTGTTGCCGTAACGCTCGATGTTGATGACTACTTTGTCGGGCGGAAGCTTCAGGCGTTCCGAGGTGGCCTGGATGATGCGCAGGTTGGCCTGATGCGGGATCATGAGGTCGATGTCGCCGCTGGTGAGGTGGTTGCGCTTCAGGATGTCCAGGCAGGCTTCGGACATTTTGCGGACGGCGAATTTGAAGACGGCGGCGCCGTCCTGATGAACAAAGTGCATTTTTTTGTCGACGGTTTCGTGCGAGGCGGGATTGAGGCTGCCGCCGGCGGGCATGAAGAGCGAGCAGCCACCGGAGCCGTCGACTTCGTGCATGAAGTCGATCAGGCCGAGATCACCGTCGGCTTCGGTGACGGGCTCGAGGATGACGGCGCCCGCGCCGTCGCCGAAGAGGACACAGGTTGTGCGGTCAGTGTAGTCGATGATCGACGACATAACGTCGGCGCCGATGACCATAACTTTTTTGTGGGCGCCGGTCTGGATGAATTGCGCGCCGACTTGCAGGGCGTAGACGAATTGCGAGCATCCGGCCTGAAGATCGAACCCCCACACGTTCTTCGCGCCGATCTTGTCCTGCACGAGGCAGGCGGCAGCGGGGAACATCATGTCGGGCGTGACGGTGGCTACGATGATGGCATCGAGTTCGCTGGCGTCGATGCCCCGCTGGGCCAAGGCACGGCGGGCGGCTTCGGCGGCCAGATCGCTGGTGCCCACGCCTTTGTCGGCAATGTGGCGCTCTTTGATGCCGACGCGAGACATGATCCATTCGTTGTTGGTGTCAACCATTTTTTCGAGGTCGGCGTTGGTGAGCAGGCGGGGCGGAACGTAGACGCCGAGTGCGCTGATCTTGGCGCGCTGTAGCTGGGTCAATTAGGTCTCCTGGTATGAAAGGCTGATGAAAGTGAATTAATTATTTTGAATGATTGGGGCGGGAATGTCTAACGGCGATTTCGGGGAAGGAAAATGACAAGCGTGTAAATGCCGAGGGTCACGCCGATGACTGGATCGGAAACGGAAAGAACGGCGGCGATGATTGCGAGAAGGCGTGCGGATTTATTTCCTTTGACTAACATCAGTCCTGCTATCAATCCAAGGATGAAGACGAGCGCCGCGAGCGCGATCGCGCACGCGTAGAAGAAATGAAAGGCTGACATCAGTGGGAATGGATTTGGCACGCGGTTGAGAAGCGCTCCAAACATTACGGTTGCTGTGGGCGTGAACAGGATTAGCCAGATACCTGCTGCCAGCCGCAGGATTCCGTAGACGATCCAGCAGAGCCCGAGGGTCGGATGGCGAAGGCTTTGCGCGGGAACGGCGAGCGATGCGACGGACATTCCGGCCTCCGGGTATTGGAGAGTCGGAGGCCGGAATGAGTTGCTTGCGTGACCGCAACCTTTTTTGGTCACGCTTTTGGTTCTTATTTTTGTTTCTTATCCCAGTCCTCGCGCGACATGGCTTTGATCGGCTGCTGGTTCTTGCCTTGTAGCGCCGTGTTCACGGGCGGCAGAGCTGTCGTGCTGATGGATTTGAGTTTTGCTCCCGCGTCGTCGAGCTGCTTTTCGATCACGGTTGTTCGCTCGATTTCCGATTCCGTGGGGCGTCCGGAGTAGCCGTTGATGGCGCCGTAGAGTTCGCCGAGATGTTCGCGCAGCTTCTCTTCCCCGGTGATCGCTCCGCCCTCTTTTACGGAAACCAGAGTCTCGCGGAAATCGTTCAGCTGCTGGAGCAGTTTATTGATCTGATCTTTCAACTGCGCATCGGTTGTGGAAGCCGTTCGCGCCTTCACCTGATCGCGCAGGTCGTTGGTGGCATCGACCACGTAGGTCAGCTGCGCGAGGTCGGTGTAGAGCCTGGTTACGACCTTGTGTTGCAGGGCGCGGTCGGCGGGGGTGCTCTTGCTGCGCGGATCGGGCACCAGCTTGAACGTGGAGGTATAAACTTCCTTGCCCTTGGTCAGCTTGACGGTGTAAGCGCCTTCCTGCGCTTGCGGACCGAAGAAGAGGAATTGGTTCTCGACGAGGCCGGCGGCGGGTGGAACCTTGGGCGGCTTGGCGCGCTCCGGCCATTCGATGCGGTTGAGGCCGCGGCGCTTGTCGCCCTGGATCGAAGTCAGAAGATTGCCTTTGTCGTCGTAAATGTCGAGTTTGAGATCGCCGAAGATGTGGCGCTTTCTCTGGTAGTAGACGATGGACGCAGCCTCTTCCAGAGTGCGGCCCATGAAAGCGGAGTCGCCGTCGAACCTTTGCTCGTCGGCCGGTAATTCGAGGACCGAAGGACGCGACGGCAGCATGACTAGATCCTTGGCGAGCATTTCGGGAGTGAGCGCGCGCAGCGGCGTCAGGTCGTCGAGGATGTAAACGCCGCGGCCGTGAGTGGCCAGGATCAGGTCCGATTCGCGCGGCTGAATTGCGATGTCGCGCACGGCTACGTTCGGGAGGTCGCCTTTGAACTGCGCCCAGTGCGCGCCAGCGTCGATAGAGATGAAGAGGCCGAACTCGGTGCCCACGAAAAGAAGATTCCGGTTGACCAGATCTTCGCGGACTACGTGCGCATAGCCGCTGAGTTCAGGAGTGGAAATGGAGGTCCACGTCTTCCCGTAATCCTTGGTGCGGTAGACGTAGGTCTTCATGTCGCCGGCAGCATGCCCGTCGAAAGTTGCATAGGCAGTCGCCGGATCGAAGTGCCCGGCCTCGATGGTCGAGACCCAGGTGTCGGCGGGCAGACCGGGGATGTTCTTTACGACATTGGTCCAACGCTTGCCGCCGTCGCGCGTGACCTGGACGTTGCCGTCGTCGGTGCCGGCCCAGATGACCTCGCCGTTCTTGGGAGACTCGGCGATGGTGTAGATGGTTTCGTATTTTTCGGCGTCGGAGTTGTCGATGGTCAGGCCGCCGGAGAGTTCCTGATGCTGGCGGTCAGGATTGTTGGTGGTGAGGTCGGGAGAGATGCGCTCCCAGGATTCGCCGTGATCGCGCGAGCGGAAGAGGAATTGTCCGCCGAGATAGATTGTGCCTTTTTGGTTCGGGCTGAGAGCGATGGGCGCGTTCCAGTTGAAGCGGAAGTCGGGTTCATTGGCGCGCGGAAGAGGCTTGATGTCTCTTGACTCGCCGGTGCTTTTGCGGAAGCGCGAGATTTTTCCGCCCTGGTATTCGGCGTAAGCGTAGTCCGGATCGGACGGATCGGAAAATGCCCAGAAGCCGTCGCCGATGCCGATTACACGCCACGCGCGGTTGGGGATTCCATCGACGCCGCGTGACGCTCCCATCCAAGTGCCATTGTCCTGGAGGCCGCCGTAGACGTTGTAGGGATCGGCCATGTCAGCGCTGACGTGATAGAACTGCGCGACTGGAATGTTGTTCAGGAAACGCCAGTGCGTTGCCTGATCGAGCGACTGGTAGACGCCGCCATCGGTACCGACAAGCATCTGGTCGGGATTGTTGGGATTGATCCAGAGAGTGTGGAAGTCGCCGTGCACGCCTTCGTCGGGGCCCTGGGTATCGATCGCGGAGCTGAAGCTCTTGCCTCCGTCTTCGCTGACGGTGAAAAAGAATCCGGGCTTGTATACGCGGTCGGGGTTTTTCGGATCGATGATGATGCGCGCGAAGTAGAACGGACGGCCGCTGATGTTGAATGAATTGTTGACTTCGGTCCAACTGTCGCCCGCGTCTTCGGAGCGGAAGAGCGCGGTGTGATTGCGGGCTTCGACTACGGCGTACATGCGTTTGGGATTGCTGGTCGCGACCGCCACGCCGATGCGGCCGAGATCGCCTTCGGGCAGGCCTTTGCGCAGTTCGTGCCAGGTGGCGCCGGCGTCGGTTGATTTGAACAAGCCGCTGCCCGGACCGCCGGAGCGGAAGTTCCAGGGTTCACGGCGAACGTCCCACATGGCGGCGTAGATGATGCCGGGATCCTGCGGATCCATCGCCATGTCGGCGCAACCGGTGCTGTCATTGCGATAGAGAATCTTGTTCCAGGTCTTGCCGCCATCGGTGGTCTTGTAGACGCCGCGCTCGGTGTTGGAATTCCAGAGGTGGCCGAGGGCGCAGGCATAGACGGTGCTGCCATTTTTCGGATCGATGAGGATGCGGCTGACGTGCTCGGAGTCTTTGAGCCCCATCGAATCCCAGTTGTCGCCCTCATCGTGCGAACGGTAGATGCCCGTGCCGACGGAGACGCTGTTTCGGACCCATGACTCGCCGGTGCCGACCCAGACGGTCTTCGGGTCGGAGGGATCGATGGCGACGGCGCCGATGGAAAGCGAAGGCTCCTTGTCGAAGATCGGCTTGAAGGTCGTGCCGCCGTCACGGGATCTCCAGACGCCGCCACTGGCCGAGCCAATGTAGATCGTCAGGCGCTCGCCCTGGCGGACGGCCGTGATGTCGGAAATGCGGCCGCCCATGACGGCGGGACCGATGGCGCGGATCGGGAGTCCGCTGATCACGTCGGAGTCGAAGGTGACGTCCTGGGCGGGGGCGGGTAGGGTGAGAAGGAATGTTAGCGCGGCGACGAATGCGGCAAGGCAAGACAAACGAAAACGAAGGAGCATGATCACCTCGAATGAAGTCACACGACGGAGTTAAAGATTGAACGCATCGCCATCGCGACGAGACAGAGGGTTTTGGTACGCACGCCCTCCATGGGCTAAAAGTCCAGGTACTTTGTTGGACAGCAGCACGACTACACAGAAGCCGTGAACGTTTTCTTCGTCCCCTAAAGGGGCATTCATATTAAGCAAACTTGCGGCATCGCTAAGGCGTTACCCCGATACGAATCTTCTCCAAATGGCGAATCGTCTATGACGAGAGCGCGGTACTCTCCACTGCTACTGGTTGGGCGGCTTCGGCGGATCTGCTTTTGGCGCGTCCGGCTTGGGCAGATCCGTCTTAGTCGCGCCAGCAGCGGGCGCGGCGGCGGGCGCGGGCGGAGCAGGCGGCGGCATTTTGAAGATCGAGTCGTCCGCCGGCACGTTCAGCTCGATTTTCGAAATCGTGATCTTCTGCTTTTGGTCGGTTCCCTTGATGCCGCTCTCAACCGCGAAGGGGAAAATGATTCCGTCGACTTCTTTGTAGTCGCCAATCGAGGATTCGAAGTCGCGCTCGGTTCCGCGCACCATGCGCTTGGTATCCTCCTTGATTTCGAGAAAGGAGTCGGCGTCGATGTACATTGTCTGCACGTCGCCGTTCTTGAGCGTGACCTGAAGCTTGTAGGCGTCTGTGCCCTCGATTTTTTCTTTCCCGAGCAATTCAACCGTATTGCCCTTGGCTTTGTAATCGACGAGCGGACCGTCAAGGTCGGCCGTCTCTTCCATCTCTTTAGTCTCGTCCGCCGACATGAGCTCAGGGTCTTTTTTGCCCATGAAAGGCATGATCTGCCAGGCCTTCGAGCCGTCGTAAGCCTGCACCGCGGTCAATCCCTGGACGGTGAATTCGAGCCGGGCCATCTCGGGGCGCTTTTGCACCATCACGCCGGGCGCTTCCATCCCCGGTCCCATGGTCATGGTGGCCGTCGTTTTAATGGACTTTATGCTCTTGAGCTTGTCCATTCCGCCGCGCGCTTGAATATTTTTGGCAATGATTTCGTCGACGGTTTGGGCCGAGAGGAAGGGCACCAGAACAGCCAAAGCCACAACCGCCAGACAGACTTTTCTCACCATGATGATCTCCTTGAACTTTTACCCCGGGAAAATGTCCCTTTTTTCGAAGAAAGGTTATTGTACGCCCAACGACAGTACTTGAACCCGGGCGTGGGCCGGTTTCGAGAGCCCTAGTCCGCGAAAGGCCCCTTCCGAAAGCAAGTGACCGCGCTCACAGACGAATAGCACTCCTGCTTCTATCGTGTACGGGGAATGAAAGAGGTTTGTTCCATGACAATCGCGCTTCAACCCATCACCACCACACGCGTTTTGAACTCCAACCTGGCAAAAAAGATCATGAGCGCCAGTGAAGCGGCAGCCCTGATTCGCTCCGGCGACCAGATCGGCATGAGCGGATTTACCGGCTCGGGCTATCCGAAGGCGGTTCCGATGGAATTGGCGCAACGGATTGCCGAAGCAAATTTCCGGGGCGAGAAGTTCCGCGTCAGCGTCTTCACGGGCGCTTCGACTGGGCCTGAACTGGACGGCGCTTTGGCGATGGCAGGGGGCATTAATCTGCGCCTGCCGTATCAGTCCGATCCGGAGACGCGCAAACGCATCAATGCGGGCGAGATGGAATACATGGATATCCACCTCAGCCATGTGGCGCAGTTTGTGGAGTACGGGTTCTTGGGCAAGCTCGATGTCGCGCTGATCGAGGTCACGGCTGTACTCGAAGACGGGCGGCTGATTCCCAGCTCGTCAATCGGGAACAACAAGACGTGGATCGATCAGGCGGAGCGCGTGATTCTGGAAGTCAACTCGTGGCAACCGGCCGCGCTCGAAGGCATGCATGACATTTATTACGGTCTGAATGCGCCGCCGAATCGCGGGCCGATTCCGCTGGTGAGCACGGGGCAGCGCATTGGATCGCCGTATCTCGAAGTAGCTCCCGAGAAAGTTGTTGCCATCGTGCTGACGGATTCTCCCGACCGCAATAGCGCGTTCAAAGCGCCGGACGCGGCGTCAAAACAGATTGCCGGGCACATCCTGGAATTTCTGAGTTGGGAGGTTCAGAAGGGACGCATGCCGGAGAATTTGCTGCCGCTGCAATCGGGCGTTGGAAACATTGCGAACGCGGTTCTCTTTGGACTTGAAGAAGGCCCGTTTGAAGGGCTGACCTCATATACCGAGGTGATTCAGGACGGAATGATTCGACTGCTGAAGTCGGGCAAACTGACGACTGCGTCGGCGACGGCGTTTTCGCTCAGCCCGACAATGCTGACCGAGGTGAATGCCAATATGGCGAGCTACCGGGACCGGATTGTGATGCGGCCGCAGGAGATTTCAAATAATCCCGAGATCATTCGGCGGCTGGGCGTGATCGCCATGAATGGCATGATCGAAGCCGACATTTACGGCAACGTGAATTCGACGCACGTGATGGGATCGCGCATCCAGAACGGCATTGGCGGCTCCGGCGACTTCGCGCGCAACGGCTATCTTTCCATCTTCATGGCGCCATCGACCGCGCAGAAGGGGACGATCTCGACGATTGTGCCGATGGTTTCGCACGTCGACCACACCGAGCATGATGTGCAGGTGGTGGTTACGGAGCGCGGACTGGCCGACCTGCGCGGGCTTTCGCCGCGGCAGCGCGCACATTTGATTATTGAGAAGTGCGCGAGCGCCGAGTACAAGCCGCTGCTGGTCGATTACCTTGAGCGAGCGGAGCGGTTGTCGTACGGGAAGCATACGCCGCATCTGCTGACCGAGTCGCTGGGCTGGCACAACCGGTATTTGCGGACCGGGAACATGCGGCGGGTGGAAGAGAATTAGCAGGCTGATCCTACGCCGGAAGCCTCACCTTAGGCGCCCGGCCAGGGTTCCGAACCAGGGCAGTTCGAAGCGTTCGCCTTGCCAGGCTTTGATCGAAAGAACGATCCACAGAAACAGCATGGCCAGCGACGCCATGATTCCGAAGATCAGAAAGACCATGGCGGCCGCGAGGTTCGACAGCGCAAGCGCGACTATGGTTAGGATGAAGAAGACTCCCCAGATGAGCGCGCTTTGCCAGGCGTGAAACCGGATGAAGCGATGGTTGCGAAATCCCGGAATCAGCAATAGAACGCCGGCCGGAACAAAAGTGAAGTAGGCGAGCGCGGCGAGAATGCGGTCTTCCTGGGCAAGCGGCCTCATGGACCATCCGCAGGCGGGGCAGAAGGCGGCGCTGGGCGGCATTTCCGTTCCGCAATGCGGGCACGCGACCGAGGCTGCGATCTGACTGGCCGCGCCGGACGAGGGATTCGGGTCGCTATACGATTCGCCGCTCATTATTTTGTTCCTGGCCTTGGCCCTTCCTTCTCGAAACCTGCTGGCGCGAACCTTCCTTCCCGGCATGTGCTTCACCCTCGCTGCACTCCGCGCAGACGCCGTAAATCTGAAAAGTGTGGCGAGTCGTCAGGTATTGGTGTTTGCGGCCGATCTCCTGCTCGATCTCTCCGACCTCGGGCGAAAAAAATTCGACCGACGCGCCGCACTCTGTACACACCATGTGGTGATGGCTGCGGCGGTTGTATTGGTGCTCGTAGCGGGCGATGCCATCGTGGAAGGCGACTTCGCTGGCCAGGCCGCATCCGGCGAGGAGTTTGAGCGTGCGATAGACGGTGGTGAATCCGATGCGCGGGATCTTTTTTCTTGACGAGACGGTGCAGTTCGTCGGTGGAGAGATGCTCGCGCGTTTCGAGGAAGGTGCGCAGGATAGTATTGCGCTGCCCGGTCTGCTTCAGGCCCACGCGACGCAGGTGCCGGAGGAAGATTGCCTCGGCCTCGCGCATGCTCTCGCGCGAGATGCTGGGCTGATCGTCGATGCGCTTTTGTAGCATGTGGCGGACAGTACTTACAGGGAAAGCTCTCAGTATCGCGTCGGAAACCATGATACTGGGCGCGCTTGAGTTACGCCAATTCGCGCGGAATGATCCAAAACCTTAAACCGCGGAGTCCGCCGAGGAGAGCCGCAGAGGACGCGGAAATCGCGAAAAAATATCGGCTACAATCGTGTTCAATGTCAGTCACTGCATCGTTGCCTGAAGTTCGGTCTTCCAGAAGTGGGCTGGCGCGGACGCTCTTAGCCATCATTCTGCTGGTGCTGATTCTGCTTGCTTGCATTGCGACGTGGGCGTGGTGGACGGGGCGTTCTGGCTTGCCGCAGGTGGATGGCAATACCGTCGTGCGGGGGCTCTCCGCGAAGGTGCGCGTGCTGCGCGATGAGCAAGGTGTGCCGACGATTGAGGCTGCGACGCTGGAAGATTTATTTTTCGCGCAGGGCTATGTGACGGCCCAAGACCGGCTGTGGCAGATGGACATGATGCGGCGGGCCGCGGCGGGCGAACTTTCTGAGATCGTGGGCGAGGCGACCTTAAAGTACGACCGCGCGCAGCGGATTCTGGGCCTGCGCGCCGTGGCCGAAGCCGGCGTGAAGAATCATAACCGGGCGCGATCGTACTTATCTCGACGACTATGCGCGCGGCGTGAACGCGTTCATCGCAATCGCAGGGAGACCGTCTGCCGCTGGAGTTCCGGCTGATGTGCGCGCAGTCGAATGCGCTCTATCTTCTGCACTGTCCGAGCGCCGAGGCGGCGCGCTACCGGATGCGTCCCTGGACGATTACGGATTCCCTGCTGATTGGCGCCAGCATGATTCAGGAGTTGAACCACTACAGCTATGCGCGGGCGCTGACGCGGGAGAAAATCCTGGCGAAGATTGGGCCGGAGCTGACTGCCGATCTTTATGTGAATTCTTCCTGGCGGGATCGTCCGCCGACCGATGTGCGCGGAATCGACGACGAACCTGCGGCGGGGGATAAAGACGATGACGACGTCGACCCTGAAGGCGCGCCGACGAAGATTACATCGGTTGAGCCTCGGCTCTCGAATCCTGCGCGGTCAGTTTCAAATCCCGCTGCGCTGGCCGCTGAATTTGAAGCCGAAGAGGCTGATACGTTCCGGCCCGGATCGAATGACTGGGTGGTCTCGGGGCAGCACACGGTTACGGGCAAGCCACTGCTGTCGAATGATATGCACCTCGGCCATCAAATGCCGAATCTGTGGTTCGAGGCGCATTTAAAAAGCGGGAAGTTCGACGTTGCTGGAGTTACTTTGCCGGGCGTGCCATTTGTAATCGTTGGCCACAACGCGCGGATTGGCTGGGGATTCACGAATGTTGGTCCGACCGTCGAAGACGATTACATCGAAGAGTTCAACGCCCAGGGGCAGTACAAAACTCCCGCGGGCTGGGTGAATCCGGAGCATCGTCAGGAAATCATTCACGTCAAGGGGAAGGCCGACGTGACGCTCGATGTGGTGACGACTCGCCACGGGCCGATCATCACGCGATCTGATTCCCGGCGAGACGCGGCCGATTGCGCTGCGCTGGACGTTGTATGACGGAATCGGGCTGGCGTTTTTTGATGTTGACTCGGCCGACAATTGGGACTCATTTCGCGCGGCGTTCTCGAAGCTGGACGCGCCCGGACAAAACGTCATGTATGCCGACGTGGACGGCAACATCGGGTACCAGGCGACCGGGCACGTGCCGATTCGCGCTTCGGGCGATGGCAGCTTGCCTGTGAGCGGACAGCGACGATGCGCACGAATGGAAGGGATACATTCCGTTCGACGACATGCCGCATGCCTACGATCCGCCGACCGGGATTTTAGCGACGGCCAACGGCCGCATTGCGCCGGTGGATTACAAATATTCGATCAGCACCGAGTGGGAGGCGCCCTGGCGGACGGATCGCATCTACCGCGTGCTGGAGTCGGGGAAGAAGTTTTCGCCCGCGGATATGCTGGCTCTGCAAATGGATGTGTCGTCAACGTATGACCGGCTGATCGCGGACAAGTTTGTGTATGCGCTCGATCATGCGCCGAAGGTATCTGACCGAGGCAAGCGGGCGGCAGACATTTTGCGGGATTGGGATGGGCGGATGTCGGCCGACTCGCCTGCCCCGACGATTGAAACGAAGGCGCGAGCGGAGTTGGTGCGGATGCTGCTCGAGCCCAATCTCGGCGCGGCGCCGGATGGTTCAGCAAAAGGCGCGTCAAAGAATGCCGCGAACACGAAAGAAACCGGCGCGCTGACCTGGAAGAGTTACCGCTGGGGGATGTCGACGGTTTGGCTTGAAAATACGCTCAACAAGCAGCCGGCGCGTTGGCTGCCGCCGGGCTACTCCGATTATGGGGCGCTGCTGACGGCTGCGATGGAGAGCGCTCTGGAGCAACCGGGGGCTCCCGCCAACCTCGCGAAATGGAAATGGGGCGAAAATTATCCGGTAGAGATCGATCATCCGGTGCTCAGCCAATTGCCGCTGATTGGACGTTTCACGGGACCGGGACGGCATCCGCTGAGCGGGGACAGTTACACGGTGAAGGCGGTGGGCCTGAACTTTGGCCCATCTGAGCGGGCGACCTGGAACTTCGCAAACTTTGACGAGAGCACGCTCAATCTCGTGACGGGAGAGAGCGGGGTTTTTCTCAGCCCGCACTATATGGATCAGTGGGCGGCGTGGTATGGCGGGTCGACGTTTACGTTTCCGTTCTCCGCGGCAGCGGTGGAGAAGCATCGGGCGCATGGGATGACTTTGGAGCCCAAGTGAGAAGGTCACCGGTTACCGCAAAGCGGTTACGGGTCACCGGTTGCGGGGCGACAGACCTCAGGCGCGCGGCGGGTATTTGGCGACAAATATTAGGCCTTTAAGCGCTGATTTTCTCCGAAACCGGTGACCCGTGACCGGAGACCTGCTCTTCCGTGACCCCTGACCTGCCCTAGAAATCCACCGTCTTCACATCGATGAAGTCGCCGACCAAGCCAAATATCTCGCCGGGATTATTCGGGTTGTTGGGGTTGTATTCCAACGCGTCGATAGTGACGTCGTAGATCAGGAGCGATCCGCCTTGCACCACGTAGACAACCGTGCGCTGGGCAATCGGCTGAATGCCAGTGGCGTCGCCGTTTTCGGGAGGAATTAAGACGCCGCCGGGTGGAACGCTTCCGACTTGCGAACTCAAACTGTTGTAGATGGAAAGGCATCCGCGAATTTCGTCGCCGGGCTGGGGTGGCTGAGGGGGAACGATCTCCGTGCAGGTGCGCGCGCCGATGAAGATCTGGCCATTGGCGGCCATCGCGATGCGATTGTGATAGCCGTCAGTAATGGCGATTCCTGAGGTCATGACGCTCATTGTGCTGAGATCGAAGATGGTCAATTCTCCGCAGTTGAGCGTCTCACCTTTCGCACCCAGACACGTGAAGGAGGGCGCGCCATTCATATAGGGGGTTCCAGCCAGGTACATGGTCGAGCCTTGAACCAGCGCGACACTGGCAGCATGTACCGGGGCGGCCGGACCGGGAGCTCCGCAGGTCAATCCGATGGGGTCACACGAAGTCATATCGAAAGGCTGCACGCTCGCCTGGTTGCCGCCGCATTCGGGACCGCAATTCACGACGTATGCCGTAGTGTCATCGGGCGTGAAATAGGCCTGCACGGGATAGTCGAAGCCCGGAACCGGGATCACGGGACAAGGCTCGATGCCCACTTCGCTGGGAATAATCACAAAGGCGAAAGCCGGAGTCGTACTGCAATTCTGTCCATAAAGCGAGGACAGAACGTCCGTGAATGCCAGCAGCCGGTTGCCGCCGTTGTTCATCCAGAGATAATGAACCGAGGGAAGATTAATCTGACCTGAGGCACTCCCCTGAAGAAGGTTGACTACCAGAACAAAGCCGGGGTTCTGTCCAACCACGGGTGCATTGGGTATGGCGACGTAAGCTGTCCCGCTGTCCGGCGAAACCACAAAACTCTCGGTATAGGACGGCAACGAAAAGTGCGAGACGTTGGACTCGGTAGTGTTATTAATAACGCTGAATAAATTGTCGGAAGATTGAGTATGGGTGCCGCTGAAGACCAGCGTTTGTGCCCGGTTGGGTGTGACCACCATCATTCCAGGGGTATTGCCGGCGGAAATTGGCTGGAGGCCGAGTGGGCGAACGTCTGTTTTTGCATCGACGATGTAGACCCCCGCCGCGGTGCCGCTCGAGACGCTATCGGAGAGGAAGGCGCGAGTGTGCAGGCCGCTGGTGTGCCCGCTGCTGCCGCCGGTCGCCCCGCCGCAATTCGACAGGATCAAACTGACGGGCAACAGACAGAACAGCGTGACCAGGATTTTGGGTAAAGTGGCTTTGGTCAAACAGAGCCTTCTCGAACCGGTTTTGCTCAAACCAAGTACTCCAGCTTCATAGGGGAATAATCCGTTGGATGCAAGAACAGGGATTATAACAAAGGCAAAATTTCGATGGAGCCCGGATCGCTGAAATGACCACCGAACGAAGCGGTTGCCGATAAGCCTGCAACAGAAATCACTGTCGACGGCAATCGGCGCCTCTTCGGATGAATGCCAGATTGCGCCGCCTTCCGGTATTCTCATAATGATGCCGCAAGACTTCAAAGAACGACTGCAACGCGCGCCCGTGCTCTGCGACGGAGCCATGGGGACGCTGCTCTATGCCAAGGGAATTTTCATCAATCGCTGCTATGACGAGCTGAATGTCTCGCAGCCCGAGCTGATTCGCGGCATTCACCACGACTATCTGCAGGCCGGCGCGGAGATCATCGAGACCAACACGTTTCGGCGGAAACAGCTTTCGCCTGGCGCGGCACAGCCTGGCCGATCGTGTGCGCGACATCAATCTGGCGGGCGCGCGCGTGGCTCGCGAGGCGGCGAAAAGTTTCGATGTCTGGGTCGCAGGCTCGATTGGTCCGCTCGGCATTCGCATCGAGCCGCTCGGCAAGACTTCGTTCGAAGAAGCTCGCACGGCGTTTCGCGATCAAGTTACGGCCCTGGTCGAGGGCGGCGTCGATCTGTTGATGCTCGAGACTTTTGGCTATCTCGAAGAACTGCATCAGGCCATCCTCGCCTGCCGCGATGTGAATCCGAAGATTCCGATCGTTGCGCATGTCACGATCGATGAAGACGGAAACTGCCTCGACGGCTCCGACCCGGAAACATTTGGCGCACGCCTGACGGAATGGAACGTGGACGTCGCTCGGCATCAACTGCAGCGTCGGGCCGGTTGCGATGCTGGACGCGATCGAACGCGTGCGCGCGGCCACTTCCCTGCCCCTGGCCGCACAACCCAACGCCGGCATGCCGCGCTCCGTCGAGGGACGAAATATTTATCTATGTTCGCCGGAATACATGGCGAGCTACACGCGCAAGTTCGTGGCGGCGGGCGTGCAACTGGTTGGCGGATGCTGCGGAACGACGCCCGAGCATATCCGCGCGATGAAGTCGTCGCTGCGGGTGCAGGGAGCGCGCGGCAACAAGGCGGCTTCTGGAGCCGCGCATTCTGCAAGTGCGCCGTCCGTGCCCGGCGAGCATTCCCATGGCCAAGCGCTCGCGCCTGGGCGCAAAGATCGCGGCGGGCGAGTTCGTCACCATGGTCGAAATCGTGCCGCCCAAGGGCATCGACATTAAGAAGGAGATCGAGGGCGCGAAGTTCGTCAAATCCGTAGGCGTCGATGCGATCAACATTCCCGACAGCCCGCGCGCCTCGGCGCGCATGAGCAACCAGGCGCTGTCGCTGCTGATGCAGCAGTCGGTAGGCATCGAAGCCGTGCTGCACTACACCTGCCGCGACCGCAACGTGCTCGGCATTCAATCGGACCTGCTGGGCGCGGCGGCTACCGGCATCAACAATCTGATCTGCATCACCGGCGATCCGCCGAAGATGGGCAATTATCCCGACGCCACGGCAGTGTTTGACGTGGACGCGATCGGCCTGGTGAATATTGTCCACAACCTGAATCGCGGGCTGGACCTGGGCGGCAATCCGATCGGCGTCGGCACGAGTTTCGTGATTGGAGTCGGCGCAAATCCCGGGCTTGCCTGACCTCGACGAAGAGATCAAGCGCTTCGAATATAAAGTGCAGGCGGGCGCGGAATACGCCGTCACGCAGCCGGTCTTCGACCTGCGGCTGCTGGAGATTTTCCTGAAGCGCATCGAACACTGCCGGATTCCGGTGATGGCCGGCATCTGGCCGCTGGTCAGCGCGCGTAATGCCGAGTTCATGAAGAACGAGCTGCGCGTTTCCGTGCCCGACGAAATCCTGAACCGTATGACCCGGGCCACTAACCCCGAAGCGGCCCGCGAGGAAGGCGTGGCCATCGCGCGCGAGATGCTGAGCGCGGTTCGCGACCGGGTGCAGGGCGCGCAGATCAGCGCTCCCCTCGGCCGTTACACGTCTGCGATCGACGTGCTGGAGGCTCTGGGGTCGAATCGGCCGACCTCGGTATAGCCCGATGTAGTTTTTTGCAACAGTCTGGATCCCCTGGAAGCGCTTTCGCTAGAGATTTACGACGAAATTTGGGCCAGTCTATTCTTGGCACCAGGCATGTCCAACTTATTTACAAATCTCGACGAAATTTGCTGGACATATCGCGCGGGAAACGGCATTACAATAGAGACAGGAGCAAGAGGATTGGCGAAGTTTGAAGAGTGCCTCGATCGGTTAGAGAAGATCGTGCTGGAACTGGAGAAAGGTGAGGTTCCACTGGAAAAGTCTCTGACCCTGTTTGAAGAAGGCATGCAACTCTCCGCGTCCTGCCGCAAGCAACTGGAGGAGGCGGAAGGGAAAGTAGAGATTCTGTTAAAACAGAACGGCAAGCTCCAGGCTGAGCCGTTCGAGCCCCCGACCGAGAAGGCGTTGCGCAAGTAACGCTGTTCGCGCTCGGAGACGTAAACGCCTGTGGTAGCAGTTTGCTGTCGCAGCCAAGGCCGCCGCGCACAACGCGGTGAATCAGGGGGATGCATGGAACAACCAGTCAGCCTCGTTGTCGTTGTCTATCACACCGACCCCAGAACTGCTCAAACTTTGGCGGTCAGGCTTTCCGAACACTTTGGTACAGTCGACCTCGTTCGAAAGTATGAAGAAGTTCGATCCGCCATTGCGCGGCAGCACGCCAGCGTTCTGGTGCTCGATCTCGAAGCGCCGGAAATGGAAGGAATCCATGGGGAAATTTTGCGGACGAATGCCGTCCGCGATTTGCATCGCGAATTCCCCTCGCTTTGCATCGTAGCCACGCACCGGCTGGCGGACGATCAAGTCTGGACCGAAGCCATGAACCAGGGAGCCGCGGACGTATGCGAGCCTCGCGACGAAGAGGTCATACGCGCAGTGCTGCGCGAGTACGCACACGGCGCGGCGGCCGCGGCTTAGAAGCGCACTTCGACAAAAAAGGACGCCGACGGCGTCCTTTTTTGTCCGCACTTCGGAGCAAGAGTTATTTTAGAGATCGTCGGTCATCGGGTCGCGCAGCCGATCTCGTCCATGAAATCACTCCTGGGCTGTAGACCGTGCTCGCGGGGCATCGGCCCGGAGACTCTGGGAAGCCCTGACGCCCACGGCCTTGCCTGCATCCAAGGTTCCATGGAGAGCTTCGGAACGCAACTTGCTTGCCTAAGAGGGATTACATCCTTATAATCCGCTCACCGGAATATTCGTACGCCGCCTCCCCGATCGTGCGTGCGGCCAAGGATTTGCGGGTACTCTCCATGGAGCGCAATTGTCATGGTGAACCCGGTTTTGCTCAGGGGACCGGGTTGTACGTGAATTCCAGCTTCCCCAAGAGTGAAGGAGCCACAGGAATGAAGAAGATCGTTCTTGCGATGTTGCTGGTAGCCGCCGTTACCGCCGTCGCGCAAACCGCCCAAGCGCCGGCGACGGCCGCAGCAGCCTGCCGCGCCAAAGCTGCCCCAGCCGCTCACAAAGAAAGAGATCAAAGATCCGGCCGAATACAACGCCTATGTCGGAGCCATCCAGCAGCAGGATCCGGCCGCCAAAATCAGCGGGCTGGAGGCGTTTCTGACGCAGTACCCGAACAGCGTGATGAAGGAAGACGCGCTCGAACTCCTGATGAGCGCCTACGGGCAAGACCAATAACGCGGCGAAGGCGCAGGAGACTGCGCTAAAAGTTTTGCAGGCGAATCCCTGCAACCTGCGTGCGCTGGCATTGACTGTCGTTCACCAAGCGCGCGGCGGCGGAGCAAGGTGGCCCAAATGCCGCGCAAAATCTCACCGAGGCCGGGCAATACGGCGAAAAAGGTTTGCAGTGTCTGCAAACTGTCGTCAAGCCCGACGGTACAACCGATGCCGATTTCGCCAAGCTGAAATCGGAGACGGCGGGAATCTTCAATGGCGCAGCCGGCATGGCGGCGTTCCAAGCCAAGGATTATGTAAAGGCGCAGCAGGAATTAGGAGCCGCGGTGCAAGCCGACGCTCCCGACGCAACCAGCCTGCGCGATGTCTATCCGCTGGCCTTATCGTATCTGACGCCGCCGATATGTCCTCCGCCCGCCTGCCGCGAGTGTCGGCACGCAACCTGCGGCCCCGCCCCCAGCAGGATGTTCGAACGCCGAAAAAGAAACCGCTGGGCTTTTCTATATTGCGCGCGCCGCCGACCTCGCCCAAGGCGCGGGTAAGGCTCAAATCGCGAAGTTCGGCGAAAACCGTACGAGAAGTATCACGGCAACCCGGACGGCTGGAGCGATCTGATGGCCAAGGCCAACACGGCTACTACGCCGGCCGGTATCACCATTACGCAATATGTTCCTCCGACCCCGGCGCAGCAGTGCTGCCGACATCCTGAAGCAGAAGAAAGTCGAGGAGATGAGCTTTGCGGAGTGGCAATTGTGCCTCTCCGAAGGAAACCCGGCGGACGTGGACAAGGTGTGGAGCTACGCTCAAAGGCAAGCCCCTTCAGATGGTGGCTCACATCATCAGCATCGATACGACTGGCAAAGCGACCAAGCTCATGCTGGCCGGCAGTCAGGACGACATCGAGGCGAAGAAGTCGGACATTGATCTGACGATGACGGCCACGATTCCGAGGAAGGATATGCCGAAAGAAGATACGGACTTCCAGTTCCAGGGAACGCCCGTCTCATATACGCCGAAACCATTCCTGATGACCATGGACGATGGAGCATTGCTGGTGAAGGCGAAGCCGAAGCACCAGCAGCCACGCCACCGGAAAGGCCGCGGTAAATACGCTGAGCCCGAGCAAGATACGAAGGCGGCGTCCCCTCGGGGACCGCCTTTTTTCTGCACGCCTTGGTTGTTGCCGAACTCGTTAACGAATCTGTTTTCTATCGAAAATCGCCGGGACGCGCGCTGCGTGGTGGACGCTTGGCTCCTGCGCGCAAGCGGTCGAACATCAATCTTGAGCTCTCTGCATGGTGCGGCTAAGCGTATTGCGGTGCATGCCCAATTCGCGAGCTGCCTTGCACTGGTTGCCGCGATTCTCTTCGAGCACGGTGACAATGAAACGCTTTTTGAATTCCCGAACCGCTTCCGAGTAGAGAATGTTGCTTTTGTACATTTGCAGAATGAGTGCTTCCAACTGATCTTTCACTGACGCCTCGTTTCCGCACCAAGCAATTCATTAAGAATATTTTCTGAACTGGCTACCTCGCCGGCTCGGCCGGCTTCGGATGACTGCTGTCCGATGCCGGCGGCGCGTGCCGCAAGTAATCCAATCCCTGGTAAAAGCGGTGGCGCAATTCCGACGGTGCGACCCAGATTGCCGCCCTTCCGCCCACCAGGAAATAAGGAGCCAATTGAGACTGATCCAGCCATCGTGCGGCCGGTGCAAAAGCGGTCATGACGGTGAGCACAATCGCCACCACCAGAGCGCCTCGCAACAGTCCCAGCAGTGCTCCCAGAAACCGATCGATAGAACTCAGCCCGGCTTTCTTCATCAGCCAGCGCGCGACTCTTCCGGCAAGACCCGCCAGAATCAGAACCGCGAAAAAGATGATGAGAAATCCGGCAATCTCACCAACCCATGGAGTCTTCACATAAGGCGCGAGCCAATTTGCCACCCGCTCGTACTCCCAAGCGGCCAGCAAATACCCGAGGACCAGACCAGCCAGATGAAAGGCTTCGTGGAAGAAGCCCTCCATGGCCGCCCCGATCACGGAAAAAACCAGAAATGCCAGGATGATCCAGTCCGCAACGCTCATAGTGAATCACGTGGAGCGAGCGCGACGGCTAGATCTCCAACTCGCGTCCGGTCAACTGACGATACGCCTCGAGGTACTTTTCGCTCGTCCGCCGCGCAACCTCTTGGGGGAGGGCGGGCGCGGGCGGTTGTTTGTTCCAGCGAATTTCTTCGAGGTAATCCCTTACATATTGCTTGTCATACGAATCCTGCGCTTTGCCCGGTGAATAGGTGTCGGCCGGCCAGAAGCGCGACGAATCGGGTGTTAGAACTTCGTCCGCCAAAGTAATTCCCTTGGCGGTCATGCCAAACTCAAACTTGGTGTCGGCGATCAGGATGCCGCGCTGCCGAGCGTAGTCGGCGGCTTTCTTGTAGATGCCGAGCGTGAGGTCGCGGAGTTGGCGGCTCAACTTGGGATCGACCAGCTTGCACATCTCCTCGAATGAGATGTTGATGTCGTGCCCGGTCGTGGCTTTCGTCGCCGGAGTGAAGATGGGCTCGGGGAGACGGTCTGACTCTTTCAGGCCGGTCGGCAGCTTGATACCGCAGACCGTGCCGCTGGCTTTGTATTCCTTCCAGCCGGAGCCGGAGAGATAACCGCGCGCCACGCACTCGACGGGAAACATTTCCGCGCGCATGACCATCATCGAGCGTCCGCGCAGTTCGTCGGCATGGGGACGAACCGCCTGCGGGTAGCGGGTTACGTCGGCGGTGACGAGATGGTTGGGGACGAGGTCTTTGAGAAAATCGAACCAGAACAGCGAGATCTGCGTAAGCACGCGGCCCTTGTGCGGAATGCCGGTCGCCAGCACGTAATCGAACGCGGAAATGCGGTCGGTGGCGACGAAGAGCAGGTGATCACTGTCAAGGTTGTAAACGTCGCGAACCTTGCCGCTGGCGAACAGGTCCAGATCTGTGTAGCCGGTTTCAAGGAGAACGGGGTCGAGGATGTCAGGGCTCATGATGATGAATCTAACCGGGAGAAAACTGACGCGTATTCTATTCGCGTCAGCGGATTTGTCAACGCCTTCGATCACGAGCGATCGGTTGCGTTGGATGCCGTACAAAGGAAAACAGTTGACAGTTCCAGTGTAAGCGAGAAGGGGCGTCTGTAGCTCGCTTTGGCGGATTGTGGATGTGGAAAACTTGAGGAAGGCTCTGGAAAAAAAGGCGGCGGTTCTTTCAGAAGAACAAGCAGAAAAATGTTGGGCGCGTCAAGGGTGCCGTGACTTTTTCTTAGCGCGCGAAATCAGAAGCGACTTCTTCAAAACTTACTGGGCCATTTGCGGGCCGCGTGGATGACAAGCAGCAACTCTACAGTGTCGTCGCGCACGCGGTAAGGAACGATATACGGAGTGCCGGAAACCACTAGCTCCCGAGCGCCGGCTACCCGCCCAGGCCGGCCTGAAGCGGGAAACCGTTTCAGAATTTCGACTGCATGAAGAACCGCCACCACGGTAAGGTCGGCAGCGGCAGGATTGTCTTGCGAGATGTATTCGGCCTCAGCGACCAGGCTATCCACGGCCACTTCTAGCCATTTAACGTGCACGACGCGTCCAACGTTTCAGCCTCTGCTCCACTTCCTTATCGCTGGCAAACTCACCGCGGTCTGCCGCGGCGATCGCCTTCTTGATTTCGGCGATCTGCCACTCGTTCACGGAGACATATTCCTGAATCGCCTGGGCGGCAACGAAGGAGCGGCTGCGATTCATGGATTTCGACAAACGGTCGAGTTGCTTCTTCAGTTTGGCGTCGAGGCGGAGAGTGAGTACAGAGGACCCAGACATGATGTATACATTATACATCAGCTGTGTGCATTGTACTATTGGTGTCTGGCCTCAAGAGCCAGCCAGCACCTCGAAACCGGAAAGGCAATCAATTACGGCAACACTACCTTAGCTATCCCTGAGGAAATGGTGTTCACAGGATACTGTAAACCCGCCCTGCGGCCGTGTCTCAACACGAAAGTCAGTGCAAAGGCCGCTCTTTCCAAGTTCAATTGGAGACTTGACGCTAATTCCTCCCCCATCGCCGACCACACGGAAAAAGCGGGTCGGCTGTTCTTTCGTGTTCCAATGCCAAGCACCCTCTGTGGCCGAAGTCAAGGCACAAGGTGTGGTGGTTGTCGTCGCGGTTTATTGCCTTGATGTAAAGACGGCTCATATTCAACACTCCTTGATTTTTACGCTGCCCCAAATCTAACCGACACCAGTTTCGAAATCCCTGGTTCCTGCATGGTGACGCCGTAGAGCACGGGCGCGATGCTCATCGTTTTCTTGCTGTGCGTGATCAGAATGAACTGCGTTTGCAAACTCATCTCACGCACCAGTTCCGTGAAGCGGCCGATGTTGGCCTCATCGAGCGGCGCGTCGACCTCGTCGAGAATGCAGAACGGGCTGGGCGTGTACTGGAAAATCCCCACCAGCAGGGCGAGCGCCGTCAGCGCTTTTTCGCCACCGGAGAGAAGCAGAACGCTTTGCAGCTTCTTGCCAGGAGGCGACGCGACCACGTCAATGCCGCTCTCCGCACTGTTTTCCATGTCGGTGAGGCGCATGAACGCGTCTCCGCCTCCGAAGAGCTTGCGGAACGTGGTCTGGAAGTTCGCGTTGATTTTGTGAAACGCCTCTTCGAATTTCTGCCGCGAGACCTGGTCGATCTCTTTAATTGTGGCGGCAGTGTTTTCGATGGCGTCGATCAGATCCTTGCGTTGCGTCGCGAGGAATTCATGGCGTTCCGCTGTCTCTTTGTATTCTTCGAGCGCCATCATGTTCACTGGTCCCATGGCATCGAGCCGCGCGCGCATCTCGCGGTAGGTCTGATCGGCAACTGCCAGTTCCTCGCCGATGAGCGGTGTGATCGTCGTATCCGCAAGTAGCACCGCTCGTTCGATACTCAACTCGTTCAGGCAAGTATCAGCCAGATGTTGAAGATCGGATGCGAGCTTGGCCGCTTGCGCCTGGAGTTCGCCACGGCGGTCGCGGCCCGAATCAAGCTGCTGGCGCGTGGTTCGCAGCAGTTCTTCGATCTCGGTCAGACGTACGCGTACCTGCTCCGACTCGAATTGCAGCAGGCCGTCGCGCGCCTCGCCCGCATTGCGCTCGGCTTCAATGTCGAGTAGTTGTGCAGCGAGTTGCACGTTTTCTTCCTCGCGCCGCGCAATTTCTTCGGTGGCTGATTGCATTTGAGTTTGCAGAGCAGTCGCCCGCTCGCGCATCTCGGAGACTACAGTCTCGATGCGTTCGAGGAGCGCATTCGCCGAACGATGGCGCTCTTCGAGCGTGGCCACACGCGCGGCGCGTTGCGAGGAAGTTTCTGCCGCCAGGTCGCGGCGGCTGCGCAGCGCAGCGAGCTGATCGTGTCCGGCCACCAGCTGCGCCTCAAACTGAGTGCGCGCTTCTTCGATGGTTGCCAATTCCGCTCTGCCGGGCCGCGATGAAAGCTGCCCTGCTCCTCGCGCTCGGCCGCCAGGCGCTGCAACTCGCGCTCGATAGCCTCGACTCGCTCGCGCACGCGCGACATTTCCCCATCGAGCTGCCGCAGCAAATGATCGGAGGTCATCACCTGCTTTTCCGCTTCGCGCTTTTCTTCTTCGAGGCGGTCGAGCAGCAAGTGTACTCGCGAATCTCTCGGCCCAAGGTCAGCGCACGAATTTCGTTCTCGCGCAGAGCCTGCTCCAGATCTTCGAGCAGGCGCAGCACGTCGCGCAGCTCGCGCTTCATCGAGAGCGGGCCTTCGCTGCGCTGCCTGCCGCCGGTGACGGTCACGTTGTGGAAGCATTCGCCCGACTGCGAGAGAAAAAACGCGTCAGGGCTGGAGAGCGCCAGATTACGGCCGACCGCCGCATCGGTCACGATGTAGCCGTTGCCGAGCTTCGGCAGAATCACTTCTAGCGATTTTCCGAATCCGTTCAGAACGCGAATCGATTTCTTCAAGGGGAGAACCGTGTCGTTCAGCGGGCGAGTAGTGCGTGCTCTCATCGGCGACAAAAGAAAATTTCGCCTGCGAATCTTCCGGATGCACGAGGAACGTCGCGCGTCCATCGACGTCCGAGCGCAGCAGCCGCAAGCCCTCGTCGGCCGCGTCCCAACGCTTGACGACGACGTAGTTCAGTTCGTCGCGCAGAAAATCTTCAACCACGCGCTCATAGCGCGGATCGACTTCGAGAAAATCGGCGAGCACACCGGCGGGAGCGTGTCCGCCTTGCAGCGCGCCCGATTGAAACAGACGCCGCACCGATTCGGTCGAATAACCGTGCTCGGCGATGACCGCTTCGAGCGATCCTTTCTTGCCGAGCGCCGTCGCGTATTCCGAGCGGATCGAGTCGAGGTGCCGCTTAGTTTCGGTCTCCTCGGCGCGCTTGGTTTCGAGCGTCGAGCGTAGGCTCGCAAGCTCCGAAGCGAGGTTGAAGGCCCGCTGCGAAATCGTTTCAAACTCCAGAGCCAACTGGCCGCGCTGTCCGCCGAACGTTTCAGACTGCGCGGTAGCCGTCGCGATTTCGGCGCGCAGGCGCTGCTCTTCGCGATCCATGCCAGCGAGCCGCTCCTGCGATTGCGTGAGCTGATTGCGCAAATTCGAGCCCTGGCCGACGGCCTCAAGAATCGCCGAGCGGCAAGACTCCTGCTGCTCTTCGAGCGCGGCTAGATTCCGCCGCCGCGCTGGCCGCTTCCTGCTGGCTAAGCGCGAGTTCCTGCTGAGCCGCAGCTAGATCGGCGGCCGCCGAGTCGAGCACGCGAAGATGTTCGGCGCGCTCTTCGTCCAGTGACTGCAAGCGGGATTAGCCTGCGCGAGTTCCGCTTCCGACGACGTCATCCGCGCGAACAGCTCAGCCGCAGCGTTCTTCGTTGGTGCGGATGCGCGCCTTGCCGCGATCGCTTTCCATTGCGATCTGGCTCAGGCGATCGCGATTCTGCCGGGCTTCGGTTTCGATCGCATAGCCGCGTTGGGTGCGCTCGGAATGCTCCGACTTCGGATTGCTGCACGCCCTCGGTCGAGCTCTCGAATTTCCTCGCCCAGCCGCAGCACATCGCTGTCGAGCGTCGCGCTTTCGCGATCCATCACGGTGAATTTGCTAGCCAGCACTACACGCAGCTTGGCGCGCATCTCGTCGCGCAGGCGGCCATAGCGCTCGGCCTTGCTGGCCTGTCGTTTGAGCGAATTCATCTGGCGCGTGACTTCTTCGAAAATGTCGTTCACGCGATTGAGATTCATCTTTGACTCTTCGAGACGGGCTTCAGCAAGGCGCTTCTTCGTCTTGAATTTCGTGATGCCCGGCAGCCTCTTCAATAATGTTGCGGCGATCGGTGGGACGGCTGCTCAGAATCTGGCCGATGCGTCCCTGTTCGATCAGCGCGTACGACTCCGGGCCGAGGCCTGTGCCCATGAAGAGTTCCTGAATATCGCGCAGGCGGCAAAGCTTTCCGTTGAGCAGGTATTCGCTGTCGCCGCTGCGGAACAGGCGGCGCGTGACCGCGATTTCGCCCTGATGAATCGGCTGCTGATTGAACTTGCGCCGCCGGATTTTCAAAACGACCTGCGGCTGAACGATCTGCATTCCGGCAACCACGGTCGTGCCGTTAATCGATTCGACCGCGCCCTCGGAACGTTCATCTTCTGTGCTGTTCGCCGCGGCTGCGTCATCCGCAGACGCCGCTGTCACAGGCCACCTGCGCCTGCCCTCTCAGCGGGAGCCTCAACTTCCTCGGTCTGTCCCGGGCTGCGCTTCCTCCACTGCCCGCTCGGTCTCAACCGCAGCCTGCGCTCGCAACTCGGCTTCGTCCCAATTCTCCTCGCTCAAATCGTCCTGGATTTCAATCTCGGTAGGCGCGCTCGAATCGGCCCCGCCATAAATCTCGGGATCGATCAAAGTCAGGCTGACCTCCGCCATGCCGGTGGGAATGCGATCGCGCGTGCCGGCGAAGATGACATCTTCCATGCGCGCGCCGCGCAGCGTCTTGGCAGACTGCTCGCCCAGCACCCATGAGATCGCGTCGGCGATATTCGACTTGCCGCAGCCGTTCGGGCCGATGATGGCCGCGATGCCTTCGCCGTGGAACTTCAGCTCGGTGCGATCACAGAAGGACTTGAATCCGAGAATTTGCAGCTTCTTGAGTTTGAGCAAGGTCACTCCTTAATACATGCCACCAAATGCTTGCCACCAAAGCGTCGACCAAATCGCGATAAATATGTGACGCCAAAATGCCCGGCGCGGATTCCTGCGGCCCGGATTTCATGTCTGCGTGGCGGACTTTCGTCCGCTTGGCTGGGTGCCCTGCACATCGGATCGGCAGGTCAACCTCGGGAGCTAACTTTGCCGGTTAACCCCGGCGGTTAACTGATGAGGTTCTCTTCGATCCTGTGCTGAGATGTCCGCTCGAAAATCCGCTCCAAATTCGAGTTGCCACCTCAACGTTTCACCAACTTTAACGGCGAATGGGGGACGGGTCAAGTAGTAAAACACCATATATAGGGGCCCGTTTTCCACCACCGCCTTTAGTTGCACACAGACTGCAGCTATCGCGCACAGATCATGAGTGAGGAATGAAATACGGACCACGAGGTGGGAGACTGCCGGAGCTGGAACTACTGTAGCGCCGCGGCCGAGAGGATGCAATGGCCGAGAGGGCATCAGTCTAAGACGAGGACGAGAATCAGTCCCATGCGGGCGGTTCAAGGGGTTCACGATGGCTCTCGATAGCGGCTTCCACATCCCTGGCGAAGTCAGCATCCATGACCGCGGTCGAGTCCTTGGGCAAGAGCGCAATGCACTCGGAAATGGTGCGGCGAGGCGGGGCAGGCGCATGGATCACCGCCACCGGGAACTTGCCTTTGTCGATCACGACCCGCACCGGCGCGCACCCGCGCCAGGACATCGGCGAAGTTGCTGAGCGCCTCCGCTTCCGAGATGTGAACCACATGGTAGGCCATGGCGCGATTATACCGTCATTCCTTGGCGGCGGATGCCGATTCGGCCAACCCCAAAGTGAACCGCTCGGAAGCGGGGACCCGCCGGGATTTTCTCCTTGAGGATGCGGCCATCGCAAGCGAATTGAGTTTACGAAAGAGATGCGAACCGCGAGGTGGGAGACCGCCAGAGCTAAGAACACTCTAGCGGCGCAGCGGGATGGATGCAATGTCTTCGAAGACATCGACCCGCACCACTCGGGCCGGTGAGCGTTATCGCGGATCGGGCGCAGATTGCGTGGGTTCCGGATGTGCCAAGAAGTCTGTTGCTAGACGCAGCCTGGCAGCAAGGAAATACGAGAAGGCCGTTGACTGACTACCGGCCTTCTCGTCGTTAACGCCTGGACCTTTGTTCCGCGTCAACGTCTCACTTAAGCTCCATCCAGAAAACGTCGCACCTCGGGCGACCTTGCGAATCGACGCCTAGCGGGTGAGTGCTTCCGTCGGACGCCATATCAGAGGTGAAGACAATGCCACGTCCATCTTCTGCAACCGTTCCCTTTGCGTTTGCACAAGTGTAAAAAGAGGAATTGCCTGAGTTGCCGGTCTGTCCAAATCTCCAGTGCACGTTGTTGCCGGCGTCAGCCGGGTTAGCGGAGATGCCGATAATCTCATCCTCGCCCCATAGGGTATATTGTGACGTGGGTGGGACTGCCGCGGTGGTAATAAGAACTGGGTAAACATCCTGGTTTTGGACATCCAGTCCCTGGTCCTCATTCGCGGGAATATTGAGCCAGCTCGCATGCTCGTCATACCCAATCACTGGATAGTCGGTGAGAAGTGGTCCGATCAGATTGTTGTTGGGGTCTGCATTCGGGTGCAGTAGCATGAACGAGCCATTTCCCTTGTGATCAGCCCTGTCATAGAAGCCCTCAGCGGCATGTCCATCGCAATGATTGGTGCATGGGCGAACATGGGTCGTACCTACTTCCCATGTATACGAGTTGGCACAGTTCTGGCAGCTATTGGCTGGCGCAATACTGAAGAATTTCGGATTCTCGTCATGCTCCCTTCATGCATGGTGAATTGTTGTGTAAGCAAGTTGCCATTGCCATCATCCAGGGGCCCAAGATACACGCCATTCCATCCGTACGCGTTTAAGGTTCCATTTGGGCCCTGGGTGTCGATTGACGCACAGCCGCCCGGACCGCCAGGGGGAGAGGACTCTTTGTAGGCAACTGCCCAGTGACCTGTGCCCTGGTCCCCTTCGGAAAAGGCAGAACCCCAAACGTGATACGCACCGGTACTAAGATGGGTGTCTGGAAGGTCTGTTGCCCATGCGCCATTCCATTTGGCTTGAAAACCTTGAGGCAGGCAGTTGGCAAAGTCGTAGATGGCAGACGCGGTATATGTGTTCCACATTCCATTATTCGAGGTCGACGTGTATTTCTGGATCTGAGTGTGGTTTATCTTCGCATAAATGATGCCAGGATTGGTTTCGTCGAACATCATCTCGCCCGTGAGCATTGACCCCGCTTTTGTTGCCGTGCTCTGCGCACTGTCAAAATCGACTATCCAGGATGTTCCCCCGGTCGATCGTACGACGACGTATCGATGTTCTCCGTTAAGCGCGGATGTAATGTTATCTTTCTGATTGTCTGTAGTTTGTACCGCGGGAGAGTTATCGGCGTCATTGTCCGGAATCTGAACGGCGGCCCCGCCAGAGAACACGCTAGCGTCCGTTATTCGCCAGACGCAGATCCCGTTGTAGCCTTGCTCGCCGTTGTTGGGGAAACACCATTTCGTCCCCATTCCCAATCCGGTATTCGGGTCGCCCCATACACTGCCCGGAACGATTGGATGTCCTGGAAAGGGGTCGGCATCTCTTCTTGCGACTGAATAGTCGAGGTAAGGTTGTGCACTAAGTGTGGTTGAGAGGAAAAGCGCGAAAGCAATCGTAATGAACAAGCCCTTCATAGGGTTTTCTCCTTTGACGTTGTTACATCTCTGGAGCCCGTCTTACAGGTTGGTTACGTTGTTGGGTTGGGTGTGGAGGTGTGGAACAAGCAAGAGAATTCAAAATTACGCAGGTTTTGGGCATGGGGGACGCCTTCGCACATCACTCGTTGTGGCGCGGGCCGGGGTTTTCTATGGCGTCAGCTTAAACACGACGCCCCAATAGCTTTGGTAGTCGCCCCTAGCGGAACCGTACAGGTCTCCGGTTTGCGGATCGCGTGTTAACCTGGTAAGTGGATAAAGTCCATCCGTTCCCCCAGTGAAGGAATAGAGAACGGTTTCCCGCCATTTGCCATGCTTGGTTGGTGGCGGCGAAAGCTCGAACGCCGTGCTGCAGCCGCGCACTCTGCCGCTAACGCACTGGCCCGTGCCTCCAACCTCCGTAGTCCCGTAAAGATTCCCTGTGCTCTCATCCAGAACCAGACCGCCGTAGGGCCAGGCGCCGTCGCCTTTCTTGGCGCCCTTGAACCTGTAAAGCACCTTCTCCACGCCGGTCGCAGTCAACTCGAATACCACTCCTTGATTACGGGTTCCACCAAAGAAGGTCATACCGAACAGATTTCCCTGCGCATCCATGACTAGCCCATCGCCGAAACCGGGTTGCCATCCGTCGCCACGCTGCCCGGTAAAGAGGTAGACCGCGGTTTCCACCCCGGCAGGAGTGAACTGAAACACTCCTCCACATCCCCATGCGCCACCGAAGCCAAGAAGGCCGTAGATATCCCCCGTATTTCGATCTTGCACCAACGGACCCGCAGGTTGGTCCCCACCATTTCCGAAGCCGTAGAGGACGGTCTCTTGCCCGCCCGCCGTTACCTTATAAAGCGTGCCAACACCGTGCACACCGCCTTCCTCCGTCACCCCATAGAAGTCGCCGGTGTTCGGATCCTGGATCAATCCCGACGACGGAAAGTCCCCATCGGCCCCGCTTTTGAAGCTGTGAAGCACCTTTTCAGCCCCTTTCGGATCGATCTTGAATACAGTCCCGTAGTTATAAGCTCCCCCACCAGAGGCTGTTCCCAACAGATTTCCCTTCGCATCGAGGAAAACGTCTATGGGCCCTGCGCCGTCGGGCGAACCCGTAAAATTGTGAAGAACGGTTTCAACCCCCGACGAAGTCAGCTCAAATACCGTTCCGCAGCCGGGATACTGGCAGCCCCCGGCACCCCCATCCCCGGTTATGCCATAAAGATTACCGGTGGCCGCATCTCTGGTTAGCGGCCCGGGGGTTCCGCCGTCCGTGCCACCACTGAAGCTGTACAGCACGCTATAGGTTTGCGCCCCGCCATCGCTGCCGACACCACCAAAAACGCCGATGCCAAGGCAAACATCGCCAAGCTATTCCGAGTGCCCATCGCCGCTTCCCTCAAAAGCCGCGACCCGCAGCCAATGTTACGCACCAGGCCATGCGCTGCACGCTTCCCGTATGAATTCATAATTCCTCCTTGCACTTTTCAAAAAATTGGGCCTACTGCGTGCCGGTGTCTCTACAGCGTCAACTTAAACACCACGCCATACCCGTGCGCACCGCCGTCTGCCACAGTGCCGTACATATATCCCGTTTGCCCATCTCGAGTAAGTCCGGCAAGCGGATAGTACCCGTCCACTCCGCCAGCGAACGAATGAAGGATAGTTTCGCGCCACTTTCCGTGCTTGGTTGTCGGAGGTGAAAGCTCGAATATTGTGCCGCAGCCGCGCACTTTTCCACTTACGCACTGGCCAGCGCCACCCACCTCCGTGGTTCCGTAAAGGTTTCCTGTGTTCTCATCCAGAACCAGGCCGGCGTAGGGCCATGCGCCGTCGCCTTTTTTAGCGCCCTTGAATTTGTAGATCACCTTTTCTAGGCCGCCAGCCGTAATCTCGAAGACGACGCCTTGGCCCGCGTTCCCGCCGAAGAAAGTCGTGCCAAACAGATTCCCCTGCGCATCCATCACTAGTCCGGATCGCCAGGTCCGGGCTCGCATCCGTCTCCGCGCTGCCCGGTAAAAAGATAGAGCACGCTTTCCACCCCGGCGGAAGTGAACTGAAAGCCCCAGCCGCAACCCCACGGGCCGCCGAAACCCAGCAATCCGCAGAGATTCCCAGTGCTTACGTCCTGCACCAACTTGCTCGAGGGTTGATCCCCGCCGTGGCCAAAGTTGTAGAGGACAGTCTCCGTACCGCTCGCCGTCATCTTATAAAGCGTGCCGACACTGTCCGTACCACCGCCCACGGTTACTCCATAGAAATCGCCAGTGTTCGGATCCTGAATCAAGCCGGAGGTCGGTTCACTTCCATCAGCCCCGCCTCTGAAGCTGTGAAGTACCTTTTCGGCCCCTTTCGGATTGATCTTGAAGACGACACCGTCCCCGCCTTCACCCCAATAGTGCCCCCCGAGAGAGTTGTTCCGAAAAAGTTTCCATTCATGTCGAGGAATACGTCATTCGGCGCCAGACCATCATTCGGGGGACCTGCGAAGCTGTAGAGGACGCTCTCAACGCCTGTCGAAGAGATCTCGAATACCGTTCCATAGCCACCGGAGCCGCCGTCCGTGGTTACACCGTAAAGACTCCCGGTGGCCCCATCCCAATTTACGGGCCCCGGCGTTCCTCCATCCGCGCCGCCGGAGAAGCTGTAGAGAACACTGTAGGTTTGCGCTCGGGCCATCGCCAAAGAGGCCAGCGAGAGTGTGAACGCCAACGCCATTCTCAGCGTACCGTGCGAAGTTATCACGGCCACAAGGTCTGCCCCGTCCAGACAGGAGAGGTGCAGAATATGATTCAATTACAGTGAGGTGTCAAGCACAAAAATGCGACATTACTGACATGTGAATAACATCGTTGCGACGGCCTGTAATACATGAGGAGCGGTGGTTAGACGGAACGTTCACCGGTTTTCCCAAAACAAACTCCTTGACTTAGTCGAAGCAAACGCCACAATAAATAGATGTAGAGCACACAAGGTGCTTACATTTCCGCTCGCTCTTTGAAAACATAATTCGGGCTCACAGGGCGGCATGGCAAGGCGTTACGGGGGCGGATCACAGCGACGTAATTAGCCCGGAAGATCTTGCATAAGGTTCCGAAGCAAAGTTACGCCTTTAAAACTTCCCCCACCGCCCGGTGCGCCTGATCAATCGCCGCCTCGGTTTCGGCGACGGCCGCGGAATCGCAATTCGCAATCGCAATCCGGCCGAAAGGCCTACGTCCGATCACCCAGGGCTGCTCGCCTTCCTTCCAGTCCGGATCGAACAGGGAGTTGGGCATAAAGGAGTAGCCGTGCGCCCAGCGGTTGACGGTGATGCCCGCGATGTCGCGCGCCGGATCGAAGCCGGTGGGGCCGAGCATGGCTCCGAGTTGCGCGCGAATGTTGCGCTCGAAGGTGTCGAAGGGAGTGCCCATCAGCTCCATGCGCCCGGCGCGATTTTGCGCGCGCGCTGAGAGGCCCGGCTTGCAGGGAGTGCGCAGCATGAAGAGGACCATCGGCTCCTCGGGATGGCTGGGGAAATGATAGTCGCCGATGCTGACCGGGAAATCGAGATGGGTGAACGAGTGAAAGCTGCCGGGCGAGACGATCTGGTGAACGCCCAGCTTGTGGAAGCTGGTCCAGTTGGAAATCGCGACGTGCGTGTACACGAGCGGCGACTTCACGAGGTACGAGAGCCCCTTGCGCTGCTTCTCCGGCAGATCCGGACAAATGTACGGGATCATCACGTTGTAGCAGGCGAGGATGCAGTGCTCGGCGCGCACCGATTGCAGCTTGCCGCCGCGATCGTAGGCGATCTCAACTTGCTTGGCGCTGTGCGTGGAAACGCCGTGCGCCGGGCCAACGTGGGCGACGTGAACGGCGGTGCTGTTCAGGCGAATGCGCACCGGCGAACTCGCGTCGTCGATCCGGCTGTAGTCGGCGCGCGCGGTTACGATGTCATCCATGGTGTGGCCGGGGATGGAACCGGGCACCAGAGTCCGCACCAGCAGCCGCGCGATGGATGCATTGCCGTCGGGGAAATGAAAGATGTAGGGCTCAGTCTGGCGATACTTGAGCTGGGTGGAATCGTCCGAAGTCTCTTCAAGATTCAGGCCGTCGAAGCCGGCGAAAGTGATGGCGCGGTAGTCGTCGCCCGCCTGGTAGCAATCGAGGGCAGACACACCGTCGATGCGGAGGGCGAACAGGTCGTTGGTATAGGTCTGGAAGAAAGGCAAGGCGGCGGGAGTGAGGCCGCAGATCTTCGTCAGGAAATCGGAGTAGCTGATCTTGCGCAGGCGGGCGATCTTCTGTGCGCGCGTAAGGTCCGGAAGATAATCTTTTTTCTCGGTGTAGATGCGGACGATGTCGTTCCGCACCGCTTCGGGCAGCGGCGAATTCGCGAGAAATTTCGCCCACGGCGTCGTACCCATACCGGCGACGATGCGATCCTCGCCGAAGGTGGCCTTGTCGTAGAACATTGCCGTGCCGAGTTTGCTGTAAAGCTTCTGATCAAAATCCTTGTAGAACTCCTGCACGTTGATGCCGAGATCGACGAGCAGTCCCATTGCAACCTTGCTGTAAAGCTTCGGATGCTCGATCGACATCGTGCCGCCGTGCGCCAGGAGCGTGCGATCGCCGACCCGAAATTCGTTGCGCTTGGCGTGGCCTCCGAAGTCATCGTGATTGTCGAGGATCAAGATACGGGGCGCTTTTTTTCCGGCAAACTTCTGGCGATAGAAATATGCCGCGGCAAGGCCGCTGACGCCGGCGCCCACGATTACAAGGTCATAGCTTTCGCCAGTGCTTTGCGGCTTGCCCGCCGCGTCCCAGGCATCTCCATCGCGCAGTTGGTGCGCGTACGTGTAGGAGCCGTCATGGTTTCCGCGCATCCCCATCAGCGCCGGCGGGTAATAGCCGGCGGCTTTTTCTGGAGCGAAGGGCGCATCGTCGAGCGCCAGCGCGGCATTCGGGATCATGCTGCTTCCGATGGTGAGCGCGACCCCGTTGAGGAAGTCGCGGCGTGTGATGGGGCAGTGCATCCCGAGGTCTTTGTCGCTTTTGTTCCTGTTATTGCTCATAGGGGGCCCGAATCGCGTCCATTATAGCGCCGGGCCGGAGCATGTCGCTCCTGATGCTCACTCTTTCGCGCTACCTAGTTCTTCCTTGCCACCAGATACCGCGCCAGCTCTTTCAGCGTCGCGGCGCGCTCGCCGAATTTATCAAGCTGTCCGCAGCCCCGCTCCACCAGTGCATCGGCCTTCCGCAACGACTCTTCGATGCCAAAGAGCGCGGGGTAGGTCGTCTTCTCGGCGGCCGTGTCCTTACCCGCTGTCTTCCCTAACTGCTCAGAAGTCTGCGTCACGTCGAGCACGTCGTCGACGATCTGAAACGCCAGGCCGATTGACTGGCCATAGACACGCAGGCGCTCGGTGTCCGCCGGATCAGCGCCGGCGTAGATTCCTCCGCTGACGACGCTGGCCGTAATCAGCGCCGCCGTTTTTGCGCGATGAATATATTCGAGCGTGGCGAGGTCAGGCTTTTTGTGCTCGGCTTCGAGATCGGCCACCTGTCCTCCGATCATGCCGTCGATCGTGCCCGTTCCGTGCGCAATTTCGCGGATGATGGCGACGCGCGCTTCGGCCGGGCAGCGCAGTTGCGCCAGCACTTCGTAAGCCTGCGTTTGGAGCGCGTCGCCCGCGAGAATGGCGGTCGCCTCGCCGAATGCCTTGTGGCAGGTGGGGCGTCCGCGGCGCAGGTCGTCATTGTCGAGCGCGGGGAGGTCGTCGTGGATGAGTGAATAGGTGTGAAGCATTTCGAGCGCTGCGCCGAGATTCTCGATTCCGATCGGAAGCGGAGCGATGTCGGCAAAGGCCTGCGCGGCATAGCAGGGGCCGCTCGCGACAGATGCGGCCCCAGGGTCGCACGCCAGGGCTGCAGCCGTGATCATCCGTCCCGCTTCCATGCAGAGAATCGGCCGGAGGCGCTTGCCGCCCGCGAACACGCTATGCCGCATGGCCTGATGAATGGAAGTCGGATGTTGCGTTGCCGGCGGCAAAAGCTGCTCCAGCGCGGCATCGGCGGCGGCGCGTCCCTGATCGAGTACCTGTTTCAGCATCGCAACGCAGTATAACAATTGGGCGCAGGTCACGACGTTCCGCAACCGCCTCCTCGAGCGCCGCATGCGAAAGAGTCCGCGGTCGATGGGTGTCGAGTCTCCACTCGTTGAGCAACGAATCACTCCACAGACACGACCAACAGAATCTCTCCTCGCAAAGCCAGCAACATTTTCCTAAGTCACAGCGGTAATTTGTCGTAATATTCCCATACATTTGTTACCGGCAGTGAGTGTAAGGCCGCTGGACTAACTCAATATCCTTACGCCGGGCCGCCACGCCGTTCGAGAAAGGAATTGCCACGGTGATCCGGGTTCCCAGATCTGTAAAACAAACTTCGCCCAATCGATTTTCAATTGCGTCTTCGGGTTCGCCTAGCAGGCTGCGGAAAAATTGATCGGCAGCGTGATTTTCTTTCTGTTGCTCATTGTTAACGGCATCGAATAGTCTGATTTCCGGTGTCTTTGCGACCTCGGAGTCCAACTCCGCGGCGCTCGGGACACACTACGGCCTCGACTTACACCACCGGAACTGCAGCCGCCAGATTCCGCATGCGCACCAGGTTGTAGGCCGCACAGGCGAGAGTAAAGATCCAATCCACCCGGCACACACCGCGATGCCGCAGCTTGCGCATCAACGCAATCGTTTTCAGCCAGCCGAAACATTCTTCGATCCGCTTCCTCTTTCTCTGGCTGATGGCATAGCCCTTGTGCCGCGTCGTTCGTCCATCGATCGCGCTGCCGCCGCGTCGCTTGTCGTTCTGCGCCACATGCGGCGTTACTCGCGGGTTTCGGCACTCTTTCACAAAGTCCCGCGTATCAAATCCTTTGTCGCCACCCACCGTCACCGGTTGCGTGCCGGGAAGTTTCTCCAGCATGATCAGCGCCGCATCCCGCTCCGCCGTGCCGTTGGCTTGAAACACTTCGGCATCCACAATCAATCCGTTCCGGTTTTCCACCAGCAGATTCCCGTTGTAACTCAACTTCGACTCCTTGCCCTCACCTTTGCGCGCCAGTAACGCCTCGGGGTCCGTCTTCGACGCATGCGTGTCATTGGATCGCGGTTCCCCGCGAAAGTTCACCGTGGGGTTGCCGGGATCGTCCGGCGGGGGCGCGGGCTTGCCCTCCTTTGGCTGAAAACTCTTCGCGCTAGCCCACGCTTCCAGCAACGTACCATCGACGGTGAAATGCTCATCGCTGGTCAGACCCTTGCCCTGCGCTTGCTCGACGACCTTCGCCAAAGACTCCTTGGCCACGTCGGCTTCCAGCAGCCGATCGCGGTTCTTGGTGAACACCGTCGCGTCCCAGACGTCGTCGTCCGCGTTCAAGCCCACGAACCAGCGGAACAGCAGGTTGTAATCCATCTCTTCCATCAGCAAACGCTCGCTGCGTATCGAGTACAACATCTGCAGCAACTGCGCTCGCAACAGTTTCTCCGGCGCAATCGACGGACGACCGACTTTGGCATACATGCTGTCAAACCGTCGCGACAACTGCGCGAGCACTTCGTCCACCATGGCCCGGATGGCGCGCAGTGGATGGTCCTTCCGCACCCGCGCTTCCGGCGACAAATAACTGAAGATGTGATTCTGTTGCTGATCGTCTCCGCGCATCCCTTCTCGTACCATAGTCGCCTGTGGATTGGGAGTAGTTTTTCAGCAGCCTGCTAGGAAACTCCGTGGTTCATTTTTTCCGGCGGCGGCGAGTCAGAAGCGCAAGTTACCGGTCGTACTCCTCTGCCTGCTGGTCTCGACCTGCGTCTATGCCGCGACCATCACCGGGACTGTCAAGGACCCCTCCGGCGCGGTAATCGCGGGCGCGCGCGTCGAAATCACTGGCGAAAGCCTTGCCCAGCCGATCGTGCTCCTCTCCGATGGCCGGGGCACATTTTCCTCGCCTGATCTGAAACCCGGCAAATATGCGGTTCACATAAACTACGAAGGCTTCCAACCCCGCGATCAAGACGTCGACTTACAGGGTCGCTCCGACTTACAGGTCACACTCTCAATCGCCAGTGGCATTAATGTTGTTACCGTCAACCAACGCACTGCAAACTCCGATACCGTCTACCAGCAGCTGCGCGGCATCGGCGTCGGCGAAACTTATCGAATCGACAATTTCATACTTCCATGGGACGCCGCAACCTTCCAATTCAATAAGGGCACACTAACTTTCCTCAAGCCCGTTGACGGCGTGGTAACGGGCGCGATCTTCGTCGGCGATGGCCATTTCAATCTCAAACCCGTATCGACCCTCGACGCGAATGATCTGCGCCGCCGCATCGGCGCCGACACTGCCGAAGAGGACTTCACCGAAATCGTCTTCCGCTTCACCCGCGATGCGGGCGTGAAATTTCTGCCAGGCCTGAAGGATCACGAAGAACCTCCCGCCGAGGCAGCCGCCGATTTTCGTAAGTGGCAAGAGCGCATGCGTGAGCGGCATGAAATTCCGCTGGGCTTCACCGAGCATCTCCTGCACGGCTCGGATATGGACAACGTCGATGCAGACGTTCTCGCTAGCCTCTACAATCCTGCGCATCCGCCATTTTTTAATGCTTACATTCAGGGCAGGAAGCACAAAGACCTTCGCTTCTTTGTGAGAGCCCGCGTCGGCGCTTTACCGCAGATCGATTCCCCTGAAGAGGTCGCGCTCATCAACTATAACCCCGAGGGGATGGACGACGGCCTTTGGTATCTGGCGCATTTCAAGTCGGAGTATCAGAACCGTGCCGCCAACTCCCTTGAGGACCGCCGCCTGTTCGCCACGCATCGCTACCAGATCGAAACCGTTATCGCCAAGAACCAGCACCTCTTCGGCAGCGCGACCATTACCTTTGAGCCGCTAGTCCGCGGCGAGAGAGTCATGAAGTTCAGCCTCCTGCCAAACCTCCGGGTAACCCGCGTGCTCGATGAAAATGGCCAGGATCTCAATTTCATTCAGGAGAGCCGAAAACGAGACGGTTCCTTTTATGCCATCCTCTCCGAGGCCGTGCCTGTCGGCAAAGAATCTTCCATCACCGTGGAGTATGCAGGCGACAAAGTCCTCCAGGTGGCGGGCGGCGGTTCTTTCTTTGTTCTCGCCCGAACCGCCTGGTACCCCAACCTCAACGGCTTTGGTGAACACGCATTTTACGACCTGACGTTCAAGGTCCCGCGCAGATACAAGGTCATCAGCGTCGGCCAGTTGCAGAGCGAATCGGCCGAACAGGATTTCGCCGTCAGCCATTGGGCAACACCGACTCCCGTTGCGGTCGCCGGCTTTAACTATGGCGAGTACCAGCAGATGGAGTGGCCCGATACGATAACCAACTACAAGATAACTGGTTACTACCTGGCTGAGTTGCCTGACAACTTACGGAACAGGCCGGCATTACAGGGCATGGCCCCGCGCGCCATGACGAAATATGCTCTCGACCAAACGCGCGCCCAATTGCAGCTTTGCACGTACTACTTCGGCAATATCTCGTACGACAACATCAACATTACGGAACAGCCCGACTTTAACTTCGGACAATCCTGGCCAAATCTTGTCTATCTTCCGATCTCCGCTTACATGGACTCGACGCAACGATGGATGCTCTTCGGACACATCGACAACAACTTCACCGGCTTCGTACAGGAAGTAACGCCTCACGAAGTGGCGCACCAATGGTGGGGGCACGCGGTGGGATGGGCATCCTACCACGATCAATGGCTTTCCGAGGGCTTCGCCGAATTTTCCGCCGGACTTTTTCTACAGCAAGCCGTCGGTCCGAAGTGGCAGAAAGATTACATCGAATTCTGGGACCGCCTGCGACGCCGCATTCTCGATAAAAACAACTACGGCATCGCTCCGAACGATGCAGGGCCGGTCTGGATGGGCTTGCGGCTGGTGTCTCCGCGCTCGGAGAATGCCTATCAGAATGTAACTTATCCGAAGGGCGCCTACATCCTCCAAATGCTGCGTTCCATCATGTATAGCCTCGATGATGGAGACAAGCCGTTCATCGCAATGATGCACGATTTCGTCGAGACTCATCGCGACCGGCCAGCCAGCACCGAATCCTTCAAGGCCATTGTGGAAAAACACATGAGCAAAATCATGGACCTTCAGAGCAACGGACGCCTCGATTGGTTCTTTAATGAATGGGTCTACGGAACGCAGATTCCGCGTTATAAGTTTGAATACCAGACCACTCCCGCGGCGGGCGGCAAGGTAAATCTGCATATGACCATTACCGAGAGCGACGTCGACGATCACTTCGCCATGCTGGTTCCAATTTTTGCTGACTTCGGCAGCGGCATGGTTCGCATCGGGCAGGTGGGAGTCGTCGGCAACAGTACCCGCACATCGGACGCGGTTTTACCCAAACAGCCCAAGAAAGTTGAGCTCAACGCATACAAGGATATTCTGGAGAGATGAGCAGGCGCCCGCGCACACTACAATTGTCAATTCGGCAACAAAGTCAGCCGAATCAGACTAATGAAAAGATCGTTTGATCCCGAGATCCTCGACGGCAATGACGTCCCCGAAGAATCAGCCGCGCGCGTCTATCGTGAGATCACCGCGATTCACCGTTTCCTCGGCGACACACGCTCAATCGTTCAGGCGTTGCGCCGCGATCCTATGCCAATTCAGCGCGTCCTCGACGTCGGCTGCGGTTATGGCGGAATTCTTGATGACGTGACCGGAGCCCTCGGCATCGCGGGCATTGGCGTTGACATCACGACGCCGAGCCCGGGACGCTCATCGACCTCGCATCCAATCGTCCAAGCCGACGCGGTGCGCGATCCCCTGCCGCGGGCCGACGTGGCATTTTCCCTTCATACCGCTCATCATCTTTCCGACTCCGAGTTGGTTCAGATGATCCGGAATGTCGGCCGCTCCTGCCGGCGCTTCATTGTGCTGGATCTGGTCCGCGCCCGGCTACCGCTGGCGCTCTTTAAGACCTTCATTGTGCCATTCGTGTCGCGCATTGCGGGCTCCGATGGCCAAACGTCGGTGCGGAGGGCATACACGCCCGCCGAGTTGAACCGCCTCGTAGCGGAAGCGCTCGCGAATACGGGGGCCAGTTTTCGACACCGGGTTTCGGCGCTCAGCCTGCGGCAGATTGTCGATATTTCGTATCCGTCAAACAAACCGACTGCTCAGATCGAAGCCGCCGGCGATATGGTTCCCCGGCAAGTTCCCAGCCCAATCCTGCGGTAGCCGTCTCTTTCGCAGAGCCCGCGAAGAGTAACCTCGTCTCCATCTTCCAGAAACTTCCTCTGCTCGCCTGAAGGCAGCGTAATCGGATTTGTGCCGCGTGTAGTCAATTCCAGCAGACACCCGCGCGCGCTAAATTGCGCGCCGGGCACGTCGGGCCCTGAAACTGTTCCGCTCGCCAGCAGATCGCCCGGTCGCAAATTACATCCGTTGCTCGCGTGATGAGTAAGCATCTGCGCCATGGTCCAGTAGAGATCGCGAAAATTGCCGCGACTCAATATCGCCGGAGCGATGCCCGCTTCACGCATGCGCGCCGACTGCACCGAAACCTCGAGCGTCAGATCAAGGCCGCCCCCATCCTGATCGTCCGCATCGAAGAGGTAAGGCAAGGGAGCGGGATCGCCCTCCGCGCGCGAAAAAGCCGCGGTGCGGAACGGAGCTAACGCGTCCATCGTGACCACCCACGGCGACACCGACGTCGCAAAACTCTTCGCCAAAAATGGCCCGAGTGGCTGATACTCCCATGCCTGCACGTCACGCGCCGACCAGTCATTCAGCAGGCAGATTCCAAAAATATGTTCTTCCGCCTCGTGGATGGGAATGCTCTCTCCCAGTCGGTTTCCACGGCTCACGAAGAATCCAACTTCCAGCTCGTAATCAAGCGCCTTCGTCGGGCCAAACTTCGGATCGGCATTGCCCTCGCGCGTTTGCCCGGATGGCCGGTGAACGGAAGTACCGCTCACCACCAGCGACGACGCACGTCCGTGATAACCGATGGGAATGTATTTGTAGTTCGGCAGCAAGGGATTGTCGGGACGGAATAATTTGCCAACGTTGGTCGCGTGAAAAAGCGAAGCATAAAAATCCGTGTAGTCGCGGATGACTGCGGGCAGGAGCATCTCCACGTCAGCCTGGGGGAGAAGATGTCGCGAAACCGCTTGCCGGTCGCCCGACGAAGCATCATCACACAAGAGCGTATGCAGCCGCCGTCGTAGCGCGCACCGAGGTCCCGCATCCAGTCCCATCAGCGCGTTAAGAGAAACCGCGCCGGGCGAACTGGAAGCAAGGTTGCCCCAGACATCGCGCAGATTGCGGAGTGTGGGTTCGCAAGCGTCAGCCGCCGCGTCCGCGTCATTGGCAAACAAGCCCTCGGTTCGCAAGCCCGCGACGTCGAGAACGTAATCTCCTATGCCAACTCCAACTTTAGTATCCGAACCCACGTCGCACTTCCGAAAAATTCCAAAAGGCAAATTCTGGATGGGAAAATCCGAGCCGGCAGCATTAGCGGACTCCACCCAGCTGCGCGCTGCGGGATCATGGGTCGAGTCCAATACGGGTTTCATAGATGTGGAAAGATTTTATAGCAGGCCCAAAGTCCGCAGATCCTCGAGCGGCTCGGTAAACGAGCACGACCCAAACGAAATCGCGAAGACCCGGCGCGCCGTGGAAATATCATCAAGGCTGAGGCGATACTCGCGCCAGAGCACACCTTCCGAATCAAAATGAAAAGCTGCCGCCGATTGCTCGTTCAACAACTCGATCGCAAGAGGCGCATCCATGCCCGCGCGCAAGAACTCAGCCGCCAGAAATACGTTCAAAAACCCGTGCATGATCGCGGACGGGCTGTCGGCCTGATACGTCAACCGGTGCCCTGAACGGACCGGGTGATGCAGTCCCGCGGTGGCCTTGAAGGCCACGTCGGACGCGGCACACAGGCGAATGAATTCGGCTATGCGCTCGGGCGCGGGAAATTTATCCGGCGTCTCGCCGCCGCTTCGAATCTTCGCTCGACGTCCGCAACGCGCCACCGCCACGATACAGTGGTGCATCTCGCTGGTATCTGCTCCGCCCGCCCACGGAATTTCAAAATAAGTTTCGAGTTCGCTTGGGACGAGTCTGGACAAACGATCGATTTCTTCGGCGCTCGCAATTTTTACTTCAATCGAATCGATGCTGACTCTTCTTGCGGAAGGCGAGGGCGCGACACGATCGTTGAACTCGCGGATGCGAGCAATATCTGCGGCAAGATCTGCGCCCGGCAGCGCCGATACGCTCCAGATTGACTCAGTTATTTCCATGGGCAACTGGCCAAACGCCTCTGCAAACTCCCCCAACCGCGCAACCGGAACGATGAATCGCCCGAGCATCCAACTGTATTCGGAACGCAAATACGCGTCATAGTTCGCCACCGCAGCCGCCATCCCGAGCGACGACGGAGGGAACAGGCCCGCATAGTCGATTAGCGCGGCGAGCAGCGCGTGCGTAGACTCGGCCACGGCGGCCCGATTTGCTGGCATCGATTTTGGCAGCTCTTGTGAAGTAGCTTTCATCAGGCCTTAGTCGTAGATTTGATAAGCGCTATGCGCCGTCAAACTTTTTACGCAATCCCTGCCAGCACTCAAAATACTGATGATCGAGCTCGGAGGTTTCCAGCGCAAAGCGCGTCGGCCGGCAGGCAAAGCGCGTCTCAAACATGAACGCCAGTGTGTCCTTTATGTAGACAGGCTTAATTCGGCCTTGCTGGCCTTCTCGAACGTTTCCGCATCGGGGCCGTGCCCGGCCATGCAATTGTGCAGGCTGGCGCCACCGGGCACAAAGCCCTCCGCTTTCGCGTCGTACTCGCCGTAGATCAGTCCCATAAATTCGTTCATGAAGTTGCGATGAAACCAGGGCGGACGAAACGTATGCTCGGCCACCATCCAGCGCGGCGGAAAAATTACGAAGTCGAGATTCGCCGTTCCGGGAATTTCCGAAGGCGACGTCAGCACGGTGTAGATCGACGGGATCGGGATGATCGAAGCTGACCGTGTTGATGCAATTGAAATTCGCCAGATCGTATTTATAGGGAACGTAATTTCCGTGCCACGCGACAACGTTCAGCGGCGAGTGGTCGATGGACGCCTCCCACAGGCGCCCCTGAAATTTCGTCGCGAGCCGGAAGTCGCCTTCGCGATCTTCGAAGGCCGCCACCGGCGAGCCAGAAAGTCGCGCGGATTCGCGAGCCCATTCGCGCCGATCGGCCCAAGATCCGGCAGACGCAACAGCGCGCCATAGTTCTCGCAAATGTATCCGCGGGCAGTCTTTATCGAGCAGTTCAACGCGAAACCGAATCCCGCGCTGAATCACCGCAATCTCGCCCGGACGGGCCTCGAGAATCCCCATTTCCGTTCGCAGCAGCAGGCGCCCGCTCTGCGGCACGATCAGCATCTCGCCGTCGGCGTTATAGAAAAATCGGTCGGTCATCGAAGCGTTCGCCACATAGAGGTGGATGCCGACACCCGTGTGCGTATGCGTGTCGCCATTCCCCGCCATGGTGACGAGGCCGTCGATAAAGTCGGTGCGTTCTGTGGGAATCGGAATCGGCATCCAGCGCAACTGATTCGGGGGCGTCGGCACTTCGTCGAATGGCGCGCTCCGCAGCCTTCCCTGCCCGATCGCCTCAAACGGTTTGTGCGCCACAGAGGGGCGAATGCGATAAAGCCAGGTCCGCCGGTTGGCGGCGCGCGGCGCGGTAAAGGGACTGCCACTGAGCTGCTCGGTATATAAGCCATGGGCAACTCGCTGCGGAGCGTTTTGCCCCTGGGGCAGCGTCCCGGCAACCGCCTCGCTGGTAAATTCATTTCCAAAGCCAGACTGGTAGCGGACGTCCGGCATCTTTGGCGTCTTGGCACCACGGCCGTTCGCAACTTTCGATCTCGTAGTCTCTGCCGTCGCCATCGCTTACAAATTCCCTCGCCGCGCCTGTTCCATCTCAATCGACTCAAACAGCGCTTTGAAGTTGCCTTTGCCAAATCCGCGGCTGCCCTTGCGCTGAATAATTTCAAAGAACACCGTCGGACGGTCCTCCACCGGCTTGGAAAAAATCTGCAGCAGGTAGCCTTCTTCGTCGCGGTCCACAAGTATGCCCAGCGATTTCAATGACGCCGATCGGTTCCTCCACCGCGCCCACGCGCGCCGGCAGGCATCGTAATACGCTATCCGGTACGCGCAAAAAATCGAGCCCGTTGCGCTGCAGCTTATTCACCGTGTAAAGCACATCTTTACACTGGAGCGCGATGTGCTGCGCGCCCGGCCCGCCGTAGGCTTCGAGATATTCCTGAATCTGACTCTTGTTGCGTGCGACCGCCGGTTCGTTGATCGGGAACTTCACCGAGTGCGAATCGTCCGACATGACGATGCTCATCAGCGCGCTGTACTCGGTCGAAATATCCTTGTCGTCAAAAGTAATGTAGCGATGAAATCCGAACACTCGCGTGTAATAGTCGGCCCAGTGCTGCATCTGTCCGAGTTCAACGTTGCCGACAATATGGTCAATGCGGAGAATGCCGCAGTCGTCGCCGTCCGCGGGAGACGCCGCAAACCCCGGCAAAAACGGGCCCCTTGTAGTCTTTGTAAGAAATCAGCGAGTGAATTGTGTCGCCGTAGGTGTGCACGGCCGCGCGCCGAACGCCACCGCACTCATCTTCCAAATCATGCGGCTCCTCGGCGGGAATCGCTCCGCGCCGCACCGCTTCCGCGAAGGCCTCGTCGGCGTCGGCCACTTCGAGCGCAATGTCGCGCACTCCGTCGCCATGCTTCCTGATATGCTCCGCAGCCGCGTCGTCCGCCGTCATCGGAGTCGTCAAAACAAAGTTCGCCTTGCCCTGACTCATGGCATATGAAGTGCGTTCCCGGTTGCCGGTTTCAAGCCCGCTGTAGGCAACCTGCGAAAATCCAAATGCCTTGCGATAGAAGAACGCCGCTTGCCGGGCGTTGCCGACGAAGAACTCAACGTGGTGAATACGCTTTAGTTTGAGTGGATTTTCCATCCTTGCTCCCGCTCTCATCTTCGCACATTGCGAAGTGGTGAAGTTAGCTCATCGCCCGTCCCGCCAATCTCTCAAGCACGCGAATGGGAGAGGACTCCGGCGCAACCAGCGCCTCCACCGGAACGATGAACGTCTGCTCCATGGCAAACTGCCCGGAGAGCGCGGCATGTGGCACGCCGTCGGTATAAACGAGCCAGGTCGCCATCGGCGGAAAGGACACTTTCTCTTTCCCTTCTTTCGCCTGTTGAAACTCCGAATTCTCTTTCAGCCAATCGTGAAAGTGCAGCATGAATTCGTCATAAGCCGCGCGATCCGGCAGAGGTAGCCCCACACGGCTCAACCCGCGCTTCAGTCCTGACCATGCTCCCGGGGGTTTTGCGTAGGACAACAATCCCGCAGCACCAGCGAAGCGCGCCGCCAGTTCCGGAAACCGCTGCCCCACAACCCACACCCGATCCTTCGCCGGATTCACATTCGTGAACACGCGCAGAATCCGCGCTCCGCGGGTGGGCCGGCTGGGAAACGCATCTACGTGGAGAAGATCATTTCTTTTATGCAGAGACAGATCGCGCCCCTCCTCTTCCAGGGGTCGGAAACTCGCATAGTCCACTTGCAGGCGCCCGGCGTAGGGAGCTAGAAACGCATCAGCGAACTTTCGCACCGCAGTCGCGTACTTGCGCATGATCTGGTGCACGCGCGGCTTGCTTCCATCGTCAGAAAAACCGCGCAGCAAGTCGCTCTCCGGGCGATAGGAGATATTTTTGTGCAGTCGCGAATCCGCAGGCTTGAGCGAGAGCAGGAACTCCACGTCGCTCTGCGGCAACTCAAAGGGCGGTGCGGAAAAAAATAAAATGGTGCCCGCCTCGAGCTGAACACAATATTCGCGCGAGCGCGCCGCCGTCTCGGCCGGACGTCGCCAGCCACATACGCCATAGTCGCCAATCGTCAGCCAGGACATATTCGTACTGCTACTCACCGCACTTCAATCGAGACGACTTCCCCGGCCCGCTTCCCCGTCGCACGGTAATTCACCGAAACGAGACGATTCGTCCATTGGCAGGAAAACTGATCTTCGCCGACCACGACCAGCGATTTGTAATCCGAGGTATGCATCGTATAGGTATTCATCCCGCTGAGCACTGTGATCGCGGCTTCGGGAGACTTCGAGCAATCGCTGCTCACGATTTTGCCTTTCAAATTCAGCACCGGACCCGTACTCCACCGCTTAGCCGGGGGGGGCTTCGGCGTGGCGTCCGCGTCCTCATCGTCCGCATCCGCCGTCGCGGTTTTGCCGCCGCTCGCCGTCGACGCACCGCCGGCCCCCGGCGTGCTTGCCGCACCCGCCGGAGCACCGGTCTCTCTCGCGCGCCGCGGACGAATCCCATACTTCTGGAGCGTCGCCAAATCGTCCAGTTGCTGCTTGGCTGCCGCGGCCGCCTGCTTATCCGATCCTTCCTTTAGACGGGTAAAGACTTCGCGCGCCAAATCCCATTTCTTCCCCGCAACATAAATCTGCCCCAGGTTGAACTGATACTCCAAGTTGCGCGGCGAGAGCGCAATCGCCTGCTTCTGCGCTTCCAGCGCTGAATTCCATCCGCCGCCTTCCACGCGCGACACTCCCAGCATGTTATAGGCGTCCGCCAGCTCCGGATACCAATCGAGCACCGCGCGCAGGTCTTGCATCATGTTGGCGAGGCCCTGCATCTCCTGCCGCGTGGCCTGCGCCTGACGATACTTCAGCACGGAACGGTAATACCAGATCCAGGGATCGCGCACATTCAATTCCGCCGCTTTCGCAAGGTCATCCGCCGCGGCATCAAACTTTTTCAACTGTAGATCGTCGCGGGCCAGCGCCCGCTCCGCCGCTTCATTTCCCTTTGGATCCGCGGCCAGCTGGTGCAAATCTTGCAGCGCCACCATCCGCCGATCCGGAATGCGCGCCATCATATCTCCAAGGATCGCCCGCGCTTCCACCTCCGGCACCTGAGTCACGTCTGCGCCCAATTCGTCGGCATCAAAGGGCACCCGATAGTGCACGGGCTGCTGAATTAGCTCCGGACTCCCATTTGGCTTCTTGGTTTGGTCCAGCGCAATCCCCAGATTGCTCTTCGAATCAAAATATTTCTTGACCTCGTCTTCCATCTGGTCGGGAGTCATATCAAAGGCCTGCACCACCGCTTTGTCGACCGGCACCTTCTTATTCTCGACCAGATCAAAGTACGTCCCAACCTCGGGCAGCTTGTTGTTATTGAGCAGGTAGTGGACCACCAGCCAGGCCTGCGCGTAATACATCGTATTGTGCGAGCCTTCGTTGCGGCCGGAGCTGTCGTGCTTCATCGTGAACAGGTCGGTCATGGAAATCCACACCGGAGAGCTGCCCAGTTGCGTCAGCGACTGTGGCACATTTGGATCGCGCCTCACCGTGTCGAAAATATCTTCATGCCACTCCGGCGCAAGCTCGGGATCGCCGCCGATATTCACTTCCTTATCAATCTGCACCGCGCCAAAATATTCCGCCATCCCTTCGTCAAACCAGCCTTGCACCGGCGGATAGTTATAGTTCAGAAAATAATGCGCCAACGGATGCGTGATCGCCCGCCAAGGCTCGATTTCAAAGAGATTCAGCACGATATAAATGCGGTCATACCCCGGCACATAAAAACCCTTGCCGAAGGCGAGCTTGTCGGGAGCGATTTCTCCATACTGCTTGTCGCCCTTGAGCGCGATTACCGTGATGGGCACGGACATGTGGAGCTTGTCTCTATTCAGCAACTGACCAAACACGGCCCGCATCTGCTCCATGCGCAGCGCAACTTCGCGCCCGCGCTTTTCGCCGGCGTCGGTGAGCACGGAAAAATGGGCGGTGTGGATCTCCAGCCACTTTGGCTCGTCCTTAGCGAACGCGTGAGAGGGCATAAGCACGGCAAGCAGCAGCGCCAATCCAACCGCGCCGAAATGTAACCGGCTTTTCATAATAAAACCGCTCACGCTTCAATATCGGGCACTTCGGGAAAATGCTAGCACGCCGAGCAAAGCTGGGGATGATTGACCCCTCACCCCAAATGTTGCATCAAACGTTGGAGTGTAATGCGGTGTTAGCCGTCGAGGCCGGCAAAACCCAATGAGCCCAAAGTCAAGAACGTTGCGACTCCTCGTTCTATGCTGTCTACTCAGCGCCTTCGCGGCAGCGGACGACCACAATCCCAACTCTGCCGCCCTTACCTCCAATCCGATCTACAAAAAGAATTGCGCCAAATGCCACGGCAAAACCGCTGGAGGCCGACACTTCGGTGGCCCGTCGCTGATTTCGGAAAAAGCGGCTGCCGCCTCGACCGACGACCTCCGCAACATCCTAACCAGCGGCAAAGGCCGCATGCCCAAATTCGCAGGCAAGCTCGAAGCCACTGAGATCGACGAGTTAATCCATCAAATCGAAGCTGCAAATAAGAAATAAAATACGGGAAGGCCCGTGCAATGGTCGGCAAATCTCCGGTACCCCTGTGCACCTCTGTGTACTCCGTGGTTCAAGGCTTTTGCGGAAGTCCAGCAACAGGCTCGCCGTTCTTCCTTGGCCCAAACCCGCGCTGCAAGTTAAACTCTCGCGGTGACCTTGGCGCCATCTCGCCCGCCGGCTCGACTAAGTTGGATCGACTGGATGCGCGGCTTAGCCTGCGTCCTGATGTTCCAGACGCACTGCTACGATTCATGGCTGGGCGGCGAGGCGCGCAACGGCGACTTCCTGCGATGGTCGCAGCGCTTAGGCACGCTGCCTGCTCCCCTCTTTCTATTTCTCGCGGGAATCTCCTTCGCCCTCGTCACCACCAAACTCATGCGCAAAGGTCAAAACCCCGGCCAAATCACGCGCACCATGGCCCGGCACGGCGCGGAGATCTTCGCCTTCGGCTTGCTCTTTCGACTCCAGGAATATCTCATCGCCTGGGGATGGGCGCCGTGGACAGACCTGTTCCGCGTCGACATCCTCAACGTCATCGGCCTCTCGATGATCTTTATGGCGCTTCTTTGCGGCCTGGTTCTCGCAACGGTCTCGCGCGGCCCACAGCAATCTAATCTGGAGCCCGCCCAACGGTCGACCGAAGCCCCGGTGTTCCCTCTGGTCAGCGCATCCGTCGCCATCACTACGCTCATCGCCTTGCTCACGCCGCCGCTCTATACCACCTGGCGTCCAACCTGGCTGCCGTGGGAGGTCGAGTCCTACATCGACGGATGCCACAACCTCGGCGCGCCCCAGCACTGGCTGTTCTGCATCTTTCCCTGGACAGCCTTCGCCTTCGCCGGACTCGCCGCCGGATTCATCCTCTTCGGTGGTCGCGCCCGTGAACGCACGGCTCTAATCCTCACCGCCTTCGCCGGCATCGGAGCTGCCGCGATCCTACTCGCCTACGCGCTCGACCACTCCTCCATCCAAATCTTCTCCGTCTACGACTACTGGCACACAAGTCCTAACTTTCTGATGATGCGCGTCGGCATGTTGCTGATGATCTGCCTGCTCGCCTATGCCTGGACAACCTGGGCGCTTCCGAGCCTGAGCTTTGCTGGATCGAGATCGTCCGCTTCAGCACCGTCCAGTGATACGCCATGGGCTGTCCGCTTCAGCCCGCTCATCCAGCTCGGGAAGACGTCGCTTCTCGTCTATTGGGTGCACATCGAATTCGTATATGGACGCTTCTCTCTTTTGCCAAAGCGAGCAGTAGGAATTGCCACCGCCACCCGCGGACTGATCGAAATTTTCCTCTTCATGCTGATCCTGTCCATCGCGCGCACGCGCCTTGACTGGAAGAAAATTGACTGGAGCCGCATCGGCTGGCGAGCGTCTGTCGGGAGCCCGCAGGAAGTTCGAACGGATTAGCTGCCTAGAGCTTTTGACCTTTCGCGGCTTGACCGGAGAGAAGGAAAGTTTTTGGGTATCGACCGTCGCCACAGAGCTTGAAGGAGCCGAAATCCTTGTACCACAGCCCCTCTGGGACATTGGGCTTCGTTTCCATCCAGAGCCGGAGTTGATTGAGGTCTACTAGGCTGATGTCTCGATCGTGCATGCGCTCGACCAGATGGTCCCGAATGGCGGCGGGAAGCCGGGACCAGAGCTCAATCTGGGGCATTCCAGGTCCTACTCTCCGAAAACAAATCGACCCAATTGGTCGCCCAGCTGCTTCACCTGCTCCGGATCGCTGGCGGCGCGAAATTTCTCAGCCAATTGAAAAAATGCCTTTTCCTTCTGCTGCTGCACCTCGATCCCCTGCTCGATAAGCTCGACCAGAACACGATTGTCGCTAAGCGCCCGCTGGCGAGCCATGGTTTGCACCTTCTTTGCGACTTTGGGAGGCAAGCTCACGCTGCGGCGCACCTGCTTACTGGATTCAGAAGAACGTCGTTTTGAAACCGGCATAGTAACACCAGTCTACACCAGTGTGGTGCGCCATCGACATTCAACTTGATTCCTAGGGTGGGTGAGACCCCAGTAGGAATAGAATTGGGGTTCTGGAGAGCCTTTTATGCGCTTTGAACGTATCGGCCCCCTCGGGATCCTGAACTGGTTTCACGACGATTGGCTCGTAAGCCGTCTCGCGATGAGGCTTTTTTTTCTCGCGACGATAATCGTCCTCGCCGTGACTCCGATAGTTTATGGTTCCGTGGACCCTAACCAGATATCTCTGTGGTCGAAATTGGGCTGGGGCATTTTGGGAGTAATGGGGCCGGTCGCAATCTTTTTTCTGCTATTCGGTATGTGGCGCTATTGGTTGCGTGTCGACGACTCAGGCCGCTGGGCGAAACGATTTTGGTTCCGCGTGCTGCTGGTTGGGATTTGGTGGTGGTATGCACTTTGTCTTTATTGCTGGATAGTCTATCTCCCAAGAACACTGCGAACGAACCGGGGCGGAATTCAACCTACAACTACGTCACCTGAGCCTCCGCCTCAGCACACAAACATCACCTTCACACCAGGCATCTTCGGGAAAGTTCTGATTACTGGCTGGATAGTTGTTTTTGGAAGTATGTTTCTCCTTCTTCCTCTTTTTCTTGGGCGCGGGAAGGCTCCCGCATGGTTGCCCGCCCCGTGGATCTTCTTGGCCATTAGCCTTGCCCTGACCTTCACTTCTCTCGCATACGGCATGACGTGGCTGTACAGGCAGGGCACAAGGCGCTAAAACTAGAGCATGACCTCCGCCTCCAACTCCCTGGCCCGCGCCTCATCCTCCTATCTGCGCTCCGCCATGCACCAGCCCATCCAGTGGCGTGAGTGGGGAGACAACGCCTTTGCCGCCGCGCGCCGCGAGAATAAGCCCATGCTCCTCGACATCGGCGCCGTCTGGTGTCACTGGTGTCACGTCATGGATCGCGAGTCCTATGACGATCCCGAGATCGCGCAGATCGTCAATGAAAATTTCGTCGCCGTGAAGGTCGATCGCGACGAGCGTCCAGACATCGACAGCCGTTACCAGATCGCGGTCAGCGCGCTCACCGGCCAGGGCGGATGGCCGCTGACCGCATTTCTGACTCCCGACGGCAAGCCGTTTTACGGCGGCACCTACTTTCCTCCGCATGACAATTACGGCCGTCCGAGTTTTAAGCGCGTGCTGCTTTCGATTGCGCAGGCCTATCGCGAAAAAAACGGCGACGTGCTCGAGCAGGCAGCCATGGTCCAGAGCGCGGTGGCTCGCGCCGAATCGTTCACCAAAGGCGGCGGCAATATTTCCGCCATCGGTGATCGACGCAATCATCGAGTCGGGGCAAAAAATGTTTGACGAAGAAAACGGGGGCTTCGGCAGCGCCCCAAAATTTCCGCATCCCTCAGCGCTCGATCTGGTAATGCATCGATACGCGCGGGCAAAGAATGAAGGCGGCAAGGATGCAAACAAACAAACCGACGCTCTCCGCCACGTCTTCGTCCACACTCTGGAAAAAATGGCGCATGGCGGAGTGTACGACCAGCTCGCTGGAGGCTTTCACCGCTACTCGGTCGACGAGCGCTGGACCGTCCCGCACTTCGAGAAGATGAGCTATGACAACTCCGAACTCTTGAAGAATTATGTTCACGCCTACCAGGCGACGGGCGAAGAATCCTTCGCCGCCGTGGCGCGCGACATCATTCGCTGGATGGACGAGTGGCTCAGCGACCGCGCCCATGGCGGATTCTATGCCTCGCAGGATGCCGACTACTCCATGGACGACGATGGCGACTACTTCACCTGGACCCTCGACGAGACGCGGGCCGCGCTAAATGAGGACGAGTCCAAAGTCGCCGAGCTTTATTACGAAATCGGCGAAGTCGGCGACATGCACCACAACCCGGCTAAGAATGTCTTGCACTTGGGCGCCAGCTTCGAAGACATTGCCCGCCGCCTGAATCTCACGGTCGCGGAGGTTCGGTCGCTCCGTGATTCGGCTAAGAAGAAAATGTACGGAGCGCGGCTCCAGCGTCCGACACCCTATGTCGACAAGACCGTGTATACAGCATGGAATGCGATGTGCGTATCAGCTTATCTAACCGCGGCAAACGTGCTCGATTTACGGGAGGCTCGCGCCTTTGCGTTGCGCTCGCTTGACCGACTGCTGGCGGAGGGATGGATCGCGGACGCAATGGCGTCCAAAGCAAAGTCAACTTCCGCCGGCCAGGGCGCGCGCGCCACACTGGCACCCGTGCCTGCGCTGCGGCACGTCATCGCATATTCCGATCCGAATGCCGAACGCCGCGAGACCAACGGTGTCCTCGACGATTACGCCTTCACGATAGTCGCATGCCTCGATGCCTACGAAGCCACCACCGACCTCAGCTACTTTCGTTTCGCGCGCGAGATTGCCGACGCGATGATCGCAAGTTTCTACGATCAAACAGCCGGCGGATTTTTCGACACGCGAATCGCATCGGCAGCCGCAGATGAGAACGCGCAAGGCATCCTAGGCACGCCGCGCAAGCCCTTTCAGGATTCGCCAACGCCCGCCGGAAATCCCGCCGCCGCGATCGCGCTCCTCCGTCTGCACGCCTATACGAACGAAGGCTCCTGTCGTGACCAAGCCGAGAGTACGCTCGAACTCTACGCCGCCGGAGCCGAGCAGCATGGCATTTTCGCCGCAACCTATGGGCTGGCAGTTGCCCGCTTCACCGAGCCGCACACGCAAGTGGTAGTCATCGGCAACGACGACACGGCAACCAATCTGTCCAGAGCTGCGCGGCAGCCGCTTTCGTTTAATACTGCGGTCTTACACCTCGACGCAGGCACAGCGGTCGCTCAAAATCTGCCGCCGGTTTTGGCGGAAACCATACCGCATCTCCCGGCTCTCACTACCGGGCGATCCTTCGCGGTAATTTGTTCTGACTTCGGCTGCCAGCCCCCAGTCTTCGAAGCCGAGGCATTGCAGCAGGCGCTGAAAACGTCCGCTGCTCGGTGCTGAACCTTGATCCCGACACGGCAAGGCCGGCGCTGCGCACCGGCAGTATTTCCGTCCCAACCGCCTGCCGTTCCTGAAGTTCTCTTCCTCTTCCGCCGATATCTCTAAATGGCAAGGTTCGTCTGTTCATGGCCTCCCTATTCGACAATCCGGATTTCGTCCGCAGCGTGCTTGAAGATTTGCCGACCGGAATCTACATCGTCGACCGCGATCAACGCATCCGTTTCTGGAATCGTGGCGCGGAGCACATCATCGGTCATCTCTCCCAGGAGGTTGTCGGCCGCATCTACACCGAACATATCGTCGACGCCTGCGACGCCTGCGGCCAAACCCTCGATGACAACCAAGCCCAATCGCGCTAACCCTCCGCGATGGCCAGCCGCGCCAGATCATTGCCCACTTTCTTCACAAGGAAGGGACCGCGTTCCGGTCGCGATCCGCTGCCGTCCCATTATTCAGAGTAAGAATGCCATCGAAGGCGCCATCGTCCTGTTCGAGGAAGCAGCCCAGTCCCGCGCCGACTCCGGCGAAACATCTTTGTATGGCTGTCTCGATGCGGTCACCGGCGTGCCCTCTCATCGCCTCACCCGCGCACTCCTGAACGAAGCGATGGCCGGACTGGAAGAGACGCGCCGCGGCTTTGGCCTGTTGCGCATTCGTGTGCTCGGGCTTGATGAATTCCGCTCGAAGCATGGACCGCATTCCATCGCGCCGTTTCTGCGCACCACCGCCAACACGTTGCGCCATAGTCTGGACCCGGCAAATTTTATCGGGCGTTGGGGGGAAGACGAATTCATCGCCGTGCTCCCGTCGGCGAATCCCGTCGCCACCGCCGCTGCGGCGAACATGGTCTGGAACCTGGTCACAAGTTCTGAAGTTCGCTGGTGGTGCGATCTCTTTCCCGTACAGGCTGTCGTCATGCACACGGTCGCGCAACCCGGCGACATGATCGAGAAACTACTCAATGGACTCGAGCCCACACACGCGGCCGCAGAGGGACGCGCAATTGGCATGACGGCCGGTGACGCTCGGCCCGCGCAGACCACAGCATGCGCGACACCGCGAGGATGATTTTTTATGTTTGCGATTATTGGCATCGTCGTTGTTTTCGGCTGCATCGTTGCCGGCTACCTGATGGAGCACGGCAATCTGCGCGTGTTGATGCAACCCGCCGAACTGATCATCATTGGCGGGGCCTCGGCGGGCACCATCCTCATCGCCAATCCCCTGCACATCCTCAAACAGATCTTCGCCGGTATCCTGGGGGTATTCGGCTCGTCCAGATTCACCAAGCAGCGCTATATCGACTCGCTCAAAATGATATACGAACTGCTGCAGAAAGCGCGCAAGGAAGGACTGGTCGCGCTCGAAAGCGACATTGAAGATCCGGCCAAGAGCCCGCTCTTCACCAAGTACAAGGATTTCGTCGCCAATCACCACCTGCGCGACTTCGTTTGCGACACCATGCGCATGGCGGTCAGCGGCGGCGTCGAAGTATTCGATCTGGACCAAATGCTGGACGCCGACATGGAAGTCCACCACAGCGGCGCGACCGAACCCGTTTCCGCGCTCAGCACCACCGCCGACGCGCTTCCCGGACTCGGCATCGTCGCCGCCGTACTGGGGGTCGTCATCACGATGGGATCTCTCGGCGGCCCACCGGAAGAGATTGGAAAAAAAGTTGCCGCCGCGCTGGTCGGCACCTTCCTCGGCATCCTGCTCTGCTACGGACTGGTTGGCCCGATCGCCGCGCGCATGGGTAAAGCTGCGGAAGAAGAGCATGCGTTCCTGCAAGTGTTGCGCGTGGTGATGATCGCCTTTCTAAAAGGCGTCGCTCCCATCATGGCGGTCGAAGTAGGGCGACGAGTCGTGCCCGGTCACCTGCGCCCTTCTTTCGAGGAAGTGGAAAAGGCCTGCCGGAATCGCAGCCCAGAAGCGGGCGCTGTTGCGGGCAGCGGGCGCAAGCACGGATGCTGCGGCACCAGCAGGCGATGCGGAAGCTGCAGAGGGCGCAGCGGCGGGTGCATAACGTCAAAACATAAACTCTCCCTATATGCCCACTCCTCCCATCCTCATCATCAAGAAAAAAAGCGGCCACGGCGGCCACCACGGCGGCGCGTGGAAGGTCGCTTACGCAGACTTCGTTACCGCCATGATGGCGCTGTTTATCGTCTTGTGGCTTTTGAACACCAGCCAGAAAATCCAGGAAGCGGTCGGAGGCTATTTCAAGGATCCCCTCGGCACTTCAAGGAAAGTTGGAACCAACCAGTCCGGCAGCGGTGAAAACTTCCAGCTAACCAAGCAGAACATGGCCCGACTCAAGGAGCAGCTGCAAAAAAGCATTCGCAGCATCAACGATCTCGAAAAACTCCGCAAAAATGTCGAGATGACCGTCACCGCCGAAGGGTTGCGGATCGAACTTTGGAATCGGAGAAAGGAACGTTTTTCGCCAGCGGTCGGTCCACACTCAATGACTCCGGAAAGGAGATGCTCGTTCTTCTGGCTAAGGATCTTGGAACCGTTCCCAACCGCATCTCCATCGAAGGACACACCGACGCGAAGCCCTACGGGAAGAACACAGACTACAGTAACTGGGAGCTGTCGGCGGATCGTGCCAATGCCGCGCGGCGCGTGATGCAAGCGGACGGATTACGTGATAATCAGGTCTCGCAAGTGCGCGGATTCGCAGACCAGCGCCTGCGCACTCCCAAGGATCCTTTCGATCCTTCCAACCGCCGCATCTCAATCATCGTGCAATATCTGCCGGTGGCCAACGAGGCAGGCGAAAAGTCCGCGGAGACCGTCAACGAAGCGAGCGATGCCAAGCCGCCGGCAGAGGGCACCCAAGCCGAGCCTGCTGAAAAAAGCGAGGAGAACAAGAACGAGGAGAAGAAAGACGGAAAAAAATAAGGCTGATCACTTGGACCAGCCTCGAAAAGTGCCTTCATGATTCTTTGACTTCTAGGTTTAAGCGAATTGCGGCTTATTCGTCGCAATGCGGTCTAGGTGGCCAGCACAGTGGCATAGGGCCATCTGGTGCCGGAGCTTTCGGAATGGCAGCATAAGCAAACGTACCTACCAGACCTACCAACAGCAGTAACGCCCTGAGTGAACGTTTCATTTGTGACTTCTCCTTAGGGTCTGCCGAAGACGCGCAAAAATTTGCGAGTAATCGACGCGGAATTATACACAGGTTGTAAAACTCTCATTCATATAGCTTTAAAGGAGAAGACAGGGCAACGTGCCTGGGAAGGGCAATCGGGGAGTGCGGGTACTCAAAGCAAGGATTTCCCCGTGGGCTAATCTAAAGGGTTTCCCGTTGATTACTTAAAGTACTGGTTTCAGTTTATAGGTGTAAGCTTTGGAAGGCTGGCTCGGGATTCAGATGACCGAAAATGGCGCTTGACACGGTTTTTGCAATATGCCGTTTTTGGCAGCAATTTGTAGTTGGTACGCTCGGCAGCGGGTTGCAGTATTGTACAGAGTGTTTACTTCTCGGATTTCGCTCCCGCTGCCGCCGACCTCGCTCGCGTCGGCGCGACCGGCTTCGTAAAGGCAACGCGCCGTTCGATCTCTTCCACATCCGAACTGCGCGAAAATGCGCGTTCCACCATTCCTTCGAACATCGGAATCAGCGAATCATTGGGACCGGCCGGTTGCAGATCCGCTAGCCCCCTCTCCCAGCGCTGTGTCTGCAGATAATTCAAGGTCGCATCGCGAGCCACTACCCGTGAGAATGCGTACCCCAACCAGATCACCTCGGCAAAGTCATAGCAGAACATATTAATCAGGTTCAGGTTCCCCTGGTGGATCAGACCTCCTGAATGGACCGCCAGAAGCAGTAGTTCAACCCCGGCACTGAGTCCAAAGCCAAGCGCGATGCCAAAACTCACCTGCTTGCGTGAAACTCCCAGAAAGCGCGCAAACAGGATGAGGAACAGAATGAGACCGAACTGTACCAGTCGCACCGATCGCTGCAGAGTCAGCACGGCATGAACAACGGGATGGTCCTGGTCGACGGAGTTCGAAGCCGCAACCACAACTGAAACCAGCAGCATTACCAGCCCCGCCCACTTGAAGATCGGCGTTCCCAAATCCTTCAGCGCGTGATAGGGGCGGAATACATCCAGAAAAATTTCGTGAATGATCTTGAACCAGAGGATCGCATTTAGCGCCTGCGATGACCAGTAGAGCCCGAAATACCACGGGGCGCTCACGCCCCCGTAGATCGCATAAATCGGGTAGGTAATCGCAAAGATGGCGACCTGCGTCAGCAGAAAAGCCAGGAACACGGGGAATTGTTTGTAGAGTTGGCGCCGCCAAACGACAATGGCCACAGCCACCTGCAGTATCGGCTGGCCGATCCACAAAACCAGGGTCGTCGTATGACTATGCAACCACATAAGGTTTCTGGGACTAAACCTCTCAGCTCTGGGGAGCCACACGCTGGTCTAATCCTGCCCTATCGTGTGGGATCTGCCCATAGGTGGTCAACCTACTTAGGTAACCTTAGTAACCATTACCTTCTTCCAGGGCACAAATGGGCCAAGAACCGCTCCCCTCCAAATCTCCACTCCGAGGGCAATTCCAGCGATTTATGGCTTGTCAGTCCGACCAGAGGCCGGAATCCGCCCTGGTGCGCGAACGCAGGGCGTCAACCGTTGCGACTTTCGCCCAGAGAGATCACATACGAAGCGCCCGCCAGAGCGCGCGGAACGTCTGCCTGCCTGCGGGCCGTCACAATCACGTTGTAATCGTCGCTCTGCCGCAGCCGTCCAAATACCGGAGTCGCATCCTGCGGCTCGACCAGTGCCAAATAGTGGAGGAAGTCGAACACATCGGCGGTAGGCTCAAGCCCCGGAGCCACGAACGAAACTTCTACATCTTCATGATGGAAATGCCAGGCGAGCGACGCCGCCAACCGCACCGCGCGCTCATAGACCGGAGGCGCGAGCACTCCCGGCGCAGGGTTGTCGAACACGATACGCAGCTTGCGCTCGTCCTCGCGACTGAATTCGCGCACCTTCAGGCTGCCCGTGCGCGCCGTAGCTTTCCAATCGACGTGGCGCGCCGAATCTTCGGGCATGTATTCGCGAATGCGGTAGAGGTCGTAACCACGCCCGCGCACAAAGGTTTCGAATTCTCCCGTCACCATGGGCAGCACTTCGAGGAAACGATCGGTCGGCTCGACCACTGGGTAGACGATAATCTCGCGCGGCAGATTGATGCGCCGCGTCTTGGTCAGGAACGCAAACGGAAAGCGCGTGGCCAGACCGAAGTTCTTCTCCCGATAACGTCCGCGCTCCGCGAAACATAGCTCAAGATCGGCGCGCAATTCCTGTTCGGGCGCAAGGAACGGAAAATAGACGGACTGTTCGAGGATCGGCTTTTCCAGGGTCTCGCTCACGCGCCGCAAGCGGCGATCAGGAACACGCAGCCACTGCTGCTCAGGCGCGCGATGGCGCGGCCAACCGAAGGTATAGGCTTCCCATCGCCACGTGCGCGCAGGCTTGCGCTTGGCGGGAACAACGCGAACAGAGAATGAAGGCATCCACGAACTCGCATTGCGTAGTAGAAGACGCGCCATCATGGGACGCGCCGCGAACACGTGCTCGGGCAAGAGCACATCGAGTTCCAGGCTCTGCAGCACGACCGCCGAAGCGATTCCGGAGACGATAATCGCCGCCAGTAGCGCGGACACGACGACATAAAGAAGATTATTTCCAGTATTGATCGCGGCGATTCCAATCACGACCGTGATCAGGATGTAGATCATACCGGCGCGCGTGACCTCGTAATCCATAGCCTCGCGTAGACGCGATGCAACCACGCGGCGGGCTAGATAGGGGACTGTGGTTAGTCCAACCAGCGTTGCCAGGAGGAGGGCGGCGGAGGCCAGGATGATGGTTCCCCAGACGCTTCCGGACTCGCCTGAGACGGTGGAGAACAGAGCTGCTCCGAAGGCTAGAACCAGGCCGAAGATCGCTACCAGGAAACGGACCCAGACTTCGGAGAGGCCGAAGCGCAGGCGAGACGGGTTGGTTGCGGTTGGCATTTTGCTTTGTTCAGGATATGGGGAATTTGAGTTTCAGGGAAGTGACCTTGGGGTGGGCACGCATTGCCGTTTCTGCTTCCGGTTTTACGCGGGGAATGTGACTTCATTTTGGTGAATTGTTCCACGTGGAACGATTGACTTTATTGTACGTACAGCAGGGTGAGGGTCAAGGCGAAGAAACCACGAATCCCGAGAGGCGAAAATAAAGTCGATTGTGGGGCCATCGCGAAAGGGAGCGAATCGGGGATTTTTCGCTGGATGGACGTTTACTCTCCGGTTATCGGGCTCTCTTTTGATGTCGATTGAACACCTGAGAATACTGGAGTTAGCGCGGATTGGCGGTTCGCGGTTTTAAAATGAACGACTTACGGCGAAGTGCGGGGAGTAAAGGACTTATTCATTTTAGTTCGCTTTGCTTTGCGGGTTTCAGGGGGTTCCTACGGCTGGATTTTGTCAAGTTGACAGGTCATGCATTGGACGCGAAATCTGGGTGCGCAGAGGGGAACGGAACAGAAATTTGGACCGTCGGACTGTGGAAAACCGGGGAACCTCTTGTCTGCCTAGGGTTTATTTGCGCGAGTTTATTTGGCCAACTTTATTTTTGCCCCAATTTGTTCGTCCGAGGTTGGCTTTTGGCATCGGCGATTGGAGAATCCCCTCTAATTGCGATCAACCTTGTGGTCGTTGTCCTGGGACGGACGAGGCGCTCACCTAATTTGCTGCCCTGGGCATTGGGGTCAATTCCGTCCGTCCCCGAATTACCCCCATGTACTTTTCGGACTCGAAGGGAAACAAGGTTGAGCCAGCAGAATTAGGAATAGAACATGAGGCCATCGACGGTGCGTACGACGTGACCATCTTTGAGGATCTCGGAAACGGCCGGACGAAACTCACCTTCATTGGAAATGAACCCATGGAGAGCGCGAAAAACAGCGGTCAAATGGAGGGCTGGAACCAGATACTCGATAAAGTTGCCGCAGTTGTTACGAAGCTAGCGCAGGCGAAATAAGAAGTTGGAGTTTTGATGATTGTCATGCGCGAGATCTGAACGTAAAGCGACGCGGGTCCGTTCCGGAAACCTAAGGGTGGGCGGCAGAGGCGCGTGCTTGCGCGAGCGAGCCTCGAAACTCCACTGAGCGTCAAGTAGTAGTCACCGCGACCGGCACAGCGATTTGCAAACGCACGGGCGTGTAGATGTCGGTATTGCTGTTGATGGCACGCACAGAGGCAACGAGCGAATAGCGAGCCATGCTGTCATAGCGGTGATGATAGGGATTTTCTTTCCACCAACCACCTACGGGGTAGACCGCGATTAAAGATTTCTTAGCGAGATCTGCCGCCGTTCCTCGCCAATAATCGGAATGGATAGAACCGACATCACGGATTCGACCCAGAACCCAATTGTCTGGACCAGTGTCGACATTTCCGAGGTCCTGTTCCTCGGCAACTGCCGCTTTATTGACACGAGTGCGGAATTGGCTGAGAGACTCCAGTGCGCGGTTGACTTGAAAACGAAATGCATATGATGGATACCGATGTTTGCGGAGCCACCCACGCTCGCCCGGATTTGGCTCGACATAATAAGAAAGGGTAACGCGAAGTTCAACCTGCTCCTCACCGAGCTGTTCCAGTTCTGTTCGAGGCCATGGCAAGCTGTGCAAATTCATGTGCCGAGTCTTGATGGCGCTGCCTTCTTTGAAAAATGGCTGAATCTCATCTTCGGCGATCAGCGTGAAATCATTCGCCATGCTGAAGACGGCCCGGTCATAGGCAGGAACGCCATATCCATATTTGCGCAGCAATGCCCGCTTCTGTTGTTCGGACGTGGCGGCATCGAACTGCGTCCGCATCACCGGCGTCCATTCGGACGAATGAATCATCAGAGCACGAATCGTTTCGGGCCAGCGCCCTGGCATCGCGGCTAGAAGCTTACCGGCAAGATTTCCGGCAATGGCGGTTGCGGCGCTAGTATCCCTGAAAATGTCGAAGTGCCGGAGAGAGGGATCTCGATAGGTAGTAAGGATGCCGAGATCGTCAGGGCAATCGCACTGGTCACCCAGTGCTGCCCAGTTGCCGCCTTCTAAGACAATGTCTGGCTTGAGAGGCCATTGACGTTCCCACATAAGCGAGGTTCGGCTAGCGGGACTCAAGTCTCCCACCGGCGCAACTGGCTCCCATCCGGCAAAGCTTGGATCAGTTAGAGTCGCCTTTTCCGTGTACGCCCCTACGGTAATTGCATTCCACGCCTGCCGGGTTCTCAATGGATTCGATTTCGTTTCGACTCGGGTAGTCGGCCTTGGAGAGGCCCTCGCGAATGTTCCCTGCGGAAAGAAGAATCAGCCGTCTGACTGTTTCATCGCCAAAGCATAGCTGGTCGATGGAGGCCGACCACGAGGAAGGTACTCCACGGTTCGTTCCAATGTTGCTGGTGACCGCCATGCAGATGGCGCGGCGCCGATCCGGCGCCTGAACCTCGGCGCGGGCAATGGACTCGCCGGTAATTGCTCCATAGAGTTTCGGATCGTTTTCTCCCTGGTCAGGCAAAATCTTTACCGACTCAAGAACGTGCGTAATAGCGACGGGGCCGCTGTCCGAAAGATGTCGGGTCAGATCACCGTACGCTGCCGCACCCGCCATATTCGTTCCATGCCCCCGGTTGTCACCGGATGGCCAATTCGGATCGTAGGCTTGCGCGTCGGCGGGATCGAGCACTGGGGAAAGCAACGGATGTGCGCGCGTCACGCCTGTATCAAGTACGCAGACTGCAACACCCCGCTCTTCTGAAACCACTAGGCGGCCTGCCATATCTGTGGCCCACTCGGCCTGTTCAACGTTTGACCAATTGACGAAGAGAGCGGGGGTGTCCTTGGCACGTCGCAGTTCGGCGATTGCATCACTATTTATGAAAAGGCGCGCAATCGTAATTTCATTGCCGAACACGAGACGGACTTCGCGATCCGGAAACACTAGCCGCTGGGGTGAAGCGGGAATATCGAGGCGGCGCAGAACTGCGTCAAAAGCGTCGACATGTCCTTGCCGAATCCAAACCTCCCACCAGATTTGTTCGCCCGGCGCGGGAAAACTCATCTGATCGTCCGTGAAGATCGATCGAATTGCAGACAGGGCAATCGTTTCAATACGGGCGATGAGAGCTTCGTTCTTGGGCCTTTCCTTTTTCTTTGTATTCTCGGATCGATAAGCCTCAACCTTTTTTAAGAAGTGCTCGGCGGCCGAATCGGGAACGAAAACGGTAGCAATAATTGGTTCGGTTAGGGAGCCTTGATGAACAGCAACCAGTTCGATGCCCTTCTTTCGGTTTTCAAGTAAATCAAGAGCGATCTCCGAGCCACGCTGAATCTGAAAATCAAAATAGGAGCCCGGTGTTCCCTCTGCAAGAGCTGGTTCGCGATCACGACGCCTGACCTCAGCTAGGGCGAACGCAGTATCGAGAGCTGATCGAACGGCGTGGGCGTGTCCAGCGCGATCACGCTGGGGAATTGGATATTGTGGCGGAGGACTCTTACTGGTGTAGGACTCGGGTTTTCCGTTTTTTCCTAGGTATAAATGCGGCAGATCGCGCGGAAAGTCTGGCATTTATCGTGAAGCTGCCTTTCGCTCGTGAAGAGCCTTCAACAACGCTTCAGAAGTGATCTGGGTCGATCCATTCAACACAACTTGCTTGGCAGCTTCTTCGCTGGCACGTGAAAGTTCCGCTTGGCTCAAACTGTCGATCTCAGCCAGAATCTGCGACCAGTCCAAATCAGCGATTCCGAAGTGCGCGAGTTTGCGGACCAGAATTTCCTTAGCGAGCTCGGCATTAGGAAGCGTGTACTCGATGACGTCATCGAAGCGCCTGAATAAGGCACGGTCAAGCATCTCAGGATGGTTTGTAGCGGCAACAATCAAGCTGTGGGAGGTATCTTTTTCCAGGAACTGCAAAAAGGAATTCAGAACTCGCCGTATTTCGCCGACATCATTTGCCTGATTGCGATGAGCTCCTAGGGCGTCAAATTCATCAAATAAATAGACCCCTTGTGTTTGACGCAGGGCGTCGAACACTAACCTCAGTTTGGCCGCCGTCTCTCCCATAAACTTCGTGATCACGCCTTCAAGCATGATGGTAAAAAGGGGAAAGTGCAGCTCCCCGGCCAAAGCTGAAGCGGTCATCGTTTTGCCGGACCCCGGTGGACCGACAAATAGGAGTTTTCGGCGTGGGTGTAGAGCATGTTCGCGAAGTTTCTTCTGTTGGCGTTGCTCGATCAAAACGCGTTTCAGGCGGTCGGCAAGAAGGGGAGAGAGGGTGAGATCGCTGAGGCGAAGAGTGGGCGTCTGAACCGAGAGGAGGTTTGCTAATTCTCCTCGCGGTTCTAGCACAATGAGCTGCCCGGACCGGTTCTGAGTGGCTGACGTTCGGCGCTTCGATTCGTCGATTAGATCGCGAAGTTGTTGCGCGACGCTCGCATGTCCGAGCCGGGCCTCATGGGCAGCAGCCTGCATCGCAACGGACAAGAATTCCTTGTCGTCACCTTCCAGATGGCTCTTCAGCAGCGCGATTATGTGCCGGGTGGTGCTCATAGTTGACGGTGCTCTTGCTGAATTGTCAGGTGCCAGTTTAGCGCATGCGCAACGCCGATCGGAGACGCAATTTGGATACCCGCGCTCCCGCTAAATGGGGGAACAGACGGGAACTGACCCATCCCTTTTGTCCGAGCAGATTTCCCCAATCTTTGTAGATACTGCGGGCCGCATCTGGTAGGTGTCCGAATTGCGGTCACATCGTCTGTACCCGAATTTCTGTCCGCCGTGATCCTACTGATGCGATGAGAATCCAGACGGCAAAGCTGCCTCAAGATTGATTGTTTCGCCGATGATGGGGTGGTGGAATTTTAGAAATCGGGCGTACAGGAAATATCCCCATCGCCCGGGAGGCCGGGGAGATTTTCAAGAGGCTGGCCGGATAATCCGTACAGAATCAGTTGGGTGTCACCTCTGGGGCGCGCGTTGATGAAGTCGGCAGCGGGTGAGAGCGTAGTCCTTCAATCGCCGGGCGGCACAGAATACCTGACCGTGCCGGAAGTGCGTTTACGAGCGCATTGCTGTGGAACCGTTCCGTGAACCGGCTGGATCCGAGGCTCAATCCGAGGCCTTGGCAAAGAGACTCCCTCGCCGACGCTAATCCACACCTGACGAAAAAGAGACGAAACGGAAGGCCCCACTCAAGCCAAAAGAAGGCTTGAATGGGGCTTGCGACGGTCAGCGGGCTGACCACGCGGAACGGGCTCAGGCCGCTTTCGGCTTGACGGCCTGATGAGCAGCCGCGAATACATCGCGTGCGGACGTCGTACCTGCTACGTGCTCCGTACCCGTGATTCCGAGGTCCATCCATCCCGCGTTCACGCTGTCAAACATTTCTTCGGCCGGTCCGGTATGGCCCTTCGGGACGCCGAACTGCTCGAACGCTTCCGCCCACCCTGCACGCGGGATGGCAAGGGCTTTTACGTCGCGTTGCAGGACTTCACCCAATTGTTCCGCCACTTCATCCGCGCTTACCATCGAACCGAGTTCGATCACGCGATGCCCTGACCACGGCGGCCCGGTCAGAAGCTTTGCCACCTCTGCGCCGACGTCGTTGGTCGCGACCATTGTCGATTTCCGGTTTGTAGGATTGTAGAAGACCGGCAGTGTTCCGCCTTGGGCGGCCTGTAAGCCGAAAAGAAAGTTTTCGAAAAAGCCGCCGGCGCGCACAAATGCGACCGGAGATGGCAGGCTGCGAAAACCTTGCTCCAAAAGTGATAAGGCCGTGATCATTCCCAGCCCGCTGGTTCTATTCGCGCCCATCGACGAGAGGGCTACCACCCGCGGGGGCACTACCTTGGTCAGCGCCTCGACATAGTTCGCAATCAGGCCCTTTGCTTCTCTGTAATCAGGCGAGGGTACCCATACAGCCGGCAACATAACAAACGCGCCCTCAACAGCTTTGAGCGCCGCCGCTATGGCTGTCGCATCGTTCCAGTCTCCATCCACCAACTCCACGCGTTGGTCTGCCCACTTCGCCGCTTTCTGGCGATTGCGCACAAGCGCTCGCACCCGTTTGCCTTGCTTCAGCAGATGCCGCGCGGTGGCGCCTCCAACTTTTCCAGTAATGCCCATGACTAGATACATGCTCGATTCTCCTTATCGTGATCGTGCGCAGCGAAACCTTATATGCCTGGAGCGCAGCGACATGTTTTGCAACCTTTGGCATAGGCTGCGATGGTAGCGGCAAAGTCGAAAGGTTGACTATTTAGGTTTATTTAGGGAGAACAGTCTGGCCAGCAGGACTTCTCAATCCTTTAACCGCGCCCCTGCACCATCCGCCAGAGATCTTGGTTGGTAGCCGCAATGCTTAGAGCGGTTAGGCCAGGATTAATGAAGATGGGACTTACTTTTCGAAATTGTAGTTCGAGTCATTTGCCAATTTCTATCCGGTAAATACTGTAGAGGGCAAATTCGCCTCAACACGCCCAGCTCAGTCGCGAATCCGCGTTCCAGCGGAATTGGGGTCCACTCCATCCCTTCGACCCTATTTTTTGAGGACGGCGGTCCAGTTGAGAATTACAGTCGGGGGACCGGCCTTCGAATCGCCGTAGGGGGTTTCAACCAGGAAGCGCTGGCCGTCGGCCGTGACGTCACCGGCGCCAAGCAGCGCAAGTATTTCGTAAGGCCCGAGTTTTGTGCCGGAGGCGAGAGCCATGGCGTGCGTGACATTATAGTCCCGCACGGCATCGTAACTGAATGGACAATGGGAGTAAGTCGCATTTGTTTAGTCGCTGCGCATTGTTCTCAGTTGCCCTGGGCCGCAAGAGTCGGGAGGGAAAGTTACACGGGTGCAGTAACTATCGGGCGGAGATGCCTCATGGAGAGCGCCAAAATGGACATCCCCGGCGAAAGAACGCGATTCTGGAAGGTTCGTCAGACGACTCAAATGGGCAGCGCCTGTCAGCCCTGCGACGGACGAGCGCGGCGGGTCCAGAGATACAGGGCCACAATTCCGGCAACGAGCAGGATGACGAGATTAAGACGGCCCAGGACGTGGACTAGTTCAGTCCAGTGGCGTCCAAAAAGATAGCCGGCACCGGCAATGACGGTGACCCATACAGCCGCGCCCAAAAAATTGAAAAGGAAGAAGGCCCGCCTGGGCATGCGCAGGACGCCGGCGAGCGGACCAGCGACAACGCGCATCCCGAAAACGAAGCGGGCGAAAAAAATGGTGGACGGGCCATAGCGGGCGAATAGGGCCTCACTGCGGGCGAGCGCGCTCGGCTCCACGTGAAGGAATTTGTGATAGCGATCAAGGAGCGGGCGTCCGCCGTAATGGCCGATGGCATATCCCAGGTTGTCGCCGAGGGTGGCCGCGCACGTAGCAACCACGATGATCCATCCGAGATGAAGTCTGTGCTCGGAGTAGGCCAGAAAGCTGGCGAAGAGCAGCGCAGTTTCTCCGGGTACGGGAAGCCCCGCGTTCTCCGAGAGAAGAGCGATGGCGACGGCCCAGTATCCGTAGTCGGCGACGAACTCGCGCAGGTGGTGGAAGAGGTGCAAGTAGAGAGAGTAGCAGAGGGGGGAAGAGCGAGTGCAGAGGTCAGAGGTCAGATTGCAGAAGTGAACCCGATTGCAGATTGAAGAGGTCAGATTGCAGAAGTGAAAACCTTCTGGCTTGAATCGGTCTTGTATCCTCAGGGAATCGCTCTTGATTTTAATTCTGCAATCTGACCTCTGACCTCTGCAATTGTCAGGAATTCGATCAGCGCGCGGTTGAATTCTTCCGGGCATTCTTCGTAGGGCAGATGGCCTACTCCTTTGAAGGCGACGACGCGAGCATTGGTGAAAACCTTGCGGAGCGGTTCGGCGGAGGCGAACGATACTGCCTGGTCTTTCGTTCCCCAGATGAGCAGCGTGGGATAGTCGCGGATTTTCGGCAGCACCGATTCCAGATCGGCCAGGTCGGCAAGCCATGTCTTCACGATGCTCGAGCCGTAACGAAAGCCATGATTCTGGAGAACGGGAATGCGGTATCCGGCGAGGGAGTCGGGTGGAATCTTCCTGGGGTCGCCGAAGAGCCGGCGGAGCCAGAGGTGGTCGAATACGCGCCAGCGCTCCACGGTGCAGCGGAAGAGCAAGGAACCGATTGGGCTGGCGAGAAAGGGCGCGAGCGTTCGGCCTCGGGGAGACCAGGGATTGACGGGCGCAACCAGGATTAGGCGCCGTACGCGGCCGACCCTGAGAGCGGCGGCCATCATGGCGACGGCTCCGCCGTGCGAAGTGCCGAGCAGATCAAATTCGCGGAGGCCGAGGGCATCGGCGAACTGGAGGATGCGTTCGGCCGTGGCGCGAACCGTGCAGTCGAGAATCGCGCAGTCGAGAGCGGCGGCAGAAGACGACAGACGAGCCGGCGACAGACCAGCACCCAGATTATCGAGGGCATAGACGGTCGCGTAGGGCGCGAGCGCGGGCATGGTGAATCGCCAGGAAAAGGAATAGCCCATCAGGCCGTGGACGAGAATGAGCGCGGGGCCCGCGCCGGTTTTGAGGTAGCGCATGCGGCCGCCGGCGAGCGGGAGCCAATGTTCTTCGATCGCGGGGCCGCCTATCCACACATCGGAAAGGGCCCCGTGCGCGGGGCGCCCGGGTTGATCGAGAGGCTGGTTTTGCGGGGTGTCTTTTTGAGTGTCTGGGGGCAACTTATTTCTCGCGTTCGGGTTCTTATTTAATGAGTGATTATTGCCTCTGTCGCTTGAGTGGGAGCCGCGGTTTGGCTCCCGCTTTTTTTGGGTGGCGATGTCAGGAAAAGCTCTGGTTCCGAATTTGTATTTTACTTGAGAGCGCCTTTCGGGATCATGGCGCGGACGACTTGCTTATTCTTGTCATAGCCGAGATGGGCGTTATAGGGATTTTCCAGGAGCCACAGCCAAGGCCAGCGGCGGGCATTGTTGGCCGGCCGATTGTCTATGTGAACCACTTCCTCATCCTGGTCGACGAGTTTGGGCACCTTCCAGGTAAGCAGATCGCCAGCGTCGCTCCAGGCCACGATTCTCGGAGCCTGCTCTCCAGCCGCCAGACGAAGTTTTCGCCATCTCCTCAGATGGGTAATCAGCGTGCCATCTTTTGAGTCGTCCAGGTTTGCGAGTTCGAGAAGGCTCACCTGGTTGGCCATGAAGTAGGCATGGGATGTCTTTATAAGTACATCGTCAAATCCGTCCTTGTAAGCCTTCTGGTCAGGGGCCGCCGGGTCCTTCCCGTCACTCGGTTGGTCGAGCGCGGAGAACATCAGGTAGCTGCCGAGGCTGTGCGAGACGATAATGAACTGCTGTTTGGGTCTGGGAATGTAGGCATGAAGAACAAGCTCACGAATGCCTTCGAGGAGAAATGGGCGCAAGGGGCCGACTGCCAGCATGGCGTCGGCAAACCCCCAATCCAGAATGTCATGCTTTAGAAAGCGATTGAGTGGGGGCGAGCTTTTCCAGGACGGATCCGGCTTTTCGATGTCGCTGTCGCTCAGCCACGCATAGCGCTCGAATCTGTTACTACCGTCCGGAACGGTCCTGGCGGAACACACCGCGCTGTGTTTGTCATCGTGACCCACGAGAGCGGCGTCATGGGCAACAATCTGGCGGCACTTTGCGGAGAGAACGAGCGGCCACCAATTGATCTCGTGGAGATAGATAGGATTGCCGTGCTCGCGGTCCAGCTCATAGTTGACGACAAAGGGAGCCGCGGCGTGCCAGTCGTCGGGGGCCTGCCAAATCGGATGTCCGAGGAAGATCAAAGGCGGGCCAGACTCCTTGGGGGCGAAAGAGCCTTCCGTGGCGTAATACCTCCCGAGGCGTCGATCGTTCGTGCAGTGTATCCGCTTGCACAGGCTTTTCCTGAAGTCCTCGGACGTCTCGAAGTCTTGCGGGTCCTTGAAATTGGGAGGATTGATTCCCATTCCATGGACATAGAAGAGGTGGAGTTCGACCGCTGAGTTGTTCAACGGGCCGGCCAGTGATGCGGCCGATTTCTCCTGAGCATTCTGGGACCAGGAGAGAACCACCATCGACAGGAAAGCGAACGGCAGCAGAGCGGCAGTATATAAACGCCTGGGAGGGAATATTGAACCCAGAGAGTTGTAGTTATTTGCTCCGCTCATAAATAACCTCCGCAGATTGCCGAGAGCGTAACATACTGCCCGCAATACCTGATGAGGATGTATTTCGTAAGTGACGCGATTCGCCGGTAGTTATGCGCGGGTCGTAGTTATGCCGAGTCTAAGCCGCCGGGTGGAACAGTTAAGATTCTTCGGGAGGTTTGGGCGGCGGCGCTTTGGGATCGTCGGGATCGAGGCCGGCAGCGGTCAAGATAGCGCGGCCGAGTTCTTCGGGCGTGACGATGAAGTCGGAGGACTGGGCCTGGGGCGATCCGGCCGCCTGGTCATCTTCGGCGGGCGTCGCAACAAAACGGTAGCCGCGTCCGACCACCGTTTGCAGATAATGCGGCTCGCCCGCGTCGTCTCCGAGGGCACGGCGAATTTTGCGGATCGCGGTGTTGATGCCCTGGTCGACATCGACGAAAACATCCTTGCTCCAGAGCGCGGCCGAAATCTGCTCGCGGGTCACGAGCTGTCCTTTATTTTCGACCAGGAAGATGAGGAGTTGGAGTGGGAGGCCTTCGAGGCGCAGGGGTTTGCCTTGGCGGAAGAGTTGAAAGCGCGTGAAGTCGAGTTGAAAATCGTCGAAACAGAACTTCTTGTCCGGCACCACGGAACTCCGGCCCTCAGGGCCTGGGGAATGGGTATTTGAGATTTTGTTCTGCCGGGGTGGGACTGTCAAGGGGAGGTTCGAGGTTGGAGGTCGGAGGATGAAAACCGGGCGGTGAGCATAAGGCTTTCACCTCTGACCTCGAACCTCAGACCTCAGACCTTTTCTTCAGATCAATTCAGATTGATTCAGACTCTCTCCATGGACGTTTCGAGAGAGCGGGGGCATCATGAGTTCACTTGCACGGTTTCCTTACCGGCTCCTGGTTGAGCTCGGTGAGACCAGTAAGTGGGAGGTTTAGGAGACGGGGAAGGCTCCGAAACCTCCCAATTCTAAAAATTTGGGTTTGGGCACGTCACATAGCCGCAGTTTCCGCCCTCCATACAATCCGCCGGTTTTCTTCTGACATCCCCTTCAACTCCCAGACCCCCTTTTCCCTCTTTCTGGCCGCGAGTTACGAGCCGCGAGTCTCGAACAATCAACCCCCATCGACAGGCTTTGAGGTCCCCCATTTTCTGTCATTCCCTGTTTCAGGCACTCGTGTTTCGGGCTCGCGCCTGATTTCCAAGCATCCCGAATCACATACGGCGCCTTCCAAATATCATAGCCAGGTGCCTCTGAAATCCGTATAATTGCGCGAAGTCATTCCAGGGTCGGCACTTGCTAGAAGTGCAAAAAATGGGAAGGTGGCAGTGAAGTTGCTTTCTGAGGAGCGGAGATTTCCGCGCACAGGTGCATCTAAGCTAACGCTTGTTAGTGCGCCTCCGTCGGCCCAACCCATGAACCGCGAATTCCAAGCCCGCTTTACGGTGATTCTGCTCGGGCTCTTCACAATCGCGGCCATCGTTTTCGCGGTATTCAATTACCGGCTTGAGCATCAATCTGCCATACCGGACGATGGGGTCTGGTGGCTGGAGAAGGACGGCCGGATTGTCGCCGACCGAATCGATCCAAACGGCCCGGCCGCGCTGGCCGGGGTCCGCAATGGCGACACTCTGGTCAGCATCAACAATCAGCCGGTGAGCAGTTCGGCGGCGATCGAGCGGCAGCTTTATTACTCAGGCGTCTATTCGAAGGCGACTTACTCGCTGCAGCGCGGCGGTGTGCCTTTGGACGTGCAAGTCGTGCTTGTGCCCGCCGAGCGCTCGATGAACGACTGGCTGCGGCTGATTGCGCTGATCTACCTCGGCATCGGATTGTATGTCTTGCTGCGGCGCTGGACGGCGGTCGGGTCGCTGCACTTTTATATTTTCTGCCTGGTCTCGTTTGTCTTCTATTCCCTACACTACACGGGCAAACTCAACACGTTTGACTGGATCGTCTTTTGGGGGAATGAAGTCGCCTGGCTTCTCCAGCCCGCGCTCTTTCTGCATTTCGTTTTGACTTTCCCGGAGCGGCGGCCGTTTGTCGGCAAACATCGCTGGTCGATTCCGGGGCTGTATGTGCCGGGAGCGGTGTTGCTGGGTGTGCAAATTCTGACGCTGCAATTTTTCGCGGCCAGCGCGCGGCTCTTGTGGAATTTGAACCGCGTGCACTGGGCCTACCTGACTATCTTCTTCGTTTCGGCGGCGGTGGTTTTGTGGCGGAGCTACCGGCAGGCGGCGACTCCGATTCTGCGGCAGCAACTGAAGTGGATCATGCGGGGCACGGTGCTGGCGATTGCGCCGTTCACCGTGGGTTACGTGTTGCCGTATTTGTTTGGATATATGCCCTCGCCGGCGATGAAGGTGACCGTGCTGTCGCTGGGCCTGCTGCCGCTGACATTTGGGTACGCGATCGTCCGCTACCGACTGATGGACGTCGATCTGATCTTCAAGCGCGGCATGGCTTACACGCTGGCGGCGGCGGCGATTGCGGGCGGGTACTTCGCGGTGGTAGCGGGAATCGCCGAGCTTGTCCACGCGCGTGTGCCGAGCGCCGGGCCGTTGGGCTTGATGATCGCGATCGTCGTTACCGCCCTGCTCTTTGATCCGGTACGGAAGTGGATTCAGGAAAAGCTCGACCTTTTCTTCTATCGCACGCGCTATGACTACCGGCGGACGCTGGTGGAATTCGGGCGCGAGCTGAGTTCGGAGACCGATCTCGACAAGCTGATGTCATCGCTGGTGGACCGGCTGGCGCGCACGCTGATCGTCGATCGGATTGCGATTTTCCTGGGCAACAGCGAGTCTTCGCGCTTTGAGCTTTCGAAATCGTTTGGGCTGGGCGCGGTGGGCGGAGTCGATCTGGGGTTTTTGTCGAAGCCGCGCGTGGAAGACGCCGCCGGACACATCTTCTTCGAAAACACGCGCCAGTTGCCGCGCGAAACTTCGGCGGCGCAAGAAGCGATCTCGCGCCTCGATTTGAACTACTACATTCCATGCCACGCGCGGCAGAAGACGATCGCGTTTCTTGGCCTCGGAAAGACGATGGAAGGCGACTTCCTGACCAGCGAAGACGTCGAGCTGCTGGAAACGCTGGCCGGCTATATCGCGATCGCGATTCAGAATGCGCGGTTGTATGCGTCGCTGGAGCAAAAGGTCACGGAGTACGAACGGCTGAAAGATTTCAACGAGAACATCGTCGAGTCGATCAACGTGGGCGTGCTGGCCGTCGATCTCCAGGATCGCATCGAGTCCTGGAACTCGCAGATGGAAGTGATGTACGCGAAACCGCGCTGGCAGGTGGTGGGGCGGGCGCTGAATGAGGTGCTGCCGGCTGCGTTTGTCGAAGAATTTTATCGTGTGCGGCTGAATCCCGGCATTCACAATCTTTACAAGTTCAGGCTGGCCACGCCGATGGGCGAGTGGCGGGTTGTGAACGTGGCCATCGCGCCGCTCGTCACCCGCAAATTCAATGTCGTCGGGCGGCTCGTGATTATGGACGACATCACCGAGCGCATCGAGCTTGAAGTGCAGCTCACGCAGGCTGACAAGCTTTCGTCCATCGGACTGCTGGCGGCTGGAGTCGCGCACGAAGTGAATACGCCGCTGGCGGTGATTTCGTCCTATACGCAAATGCTCGCCAAGCAATTGCAGTCGGATCCGCAGAAGGCCGGGTTGCTCGACAAGATTACGAAGCAGACGTTCCGGGCGTCGGAGATCGTCAACAACCTGTTGAATTTTTCGCGCACTACCGGCACCGAGTTTGCCGAGATCAGCCTGAACAAAGTGATCGGCGACACGCTGGCGCTACTGGAGCATCAGTTCAAAGTGGCGCACGTGCGGGTGCAGACCGATCTATATGAGAATCTGCCGCCGATTCAGGGCAGCGCCGGGCGCCTGCAGCAGGTGTTTCTGAACTTATTCCTGAACGCCAAGGACGCGATGGCCGCCAATGGCGGTGTGCTGAACGTGACGACTCAGAACGGCGAATTCGTGAGCGTGAGTGTGAGCGACTCCGGCTCGGGCATCGCGCAGGAAAATATTCATCGCATCTACGATCCATTTTTTACTACGAAGACCACGCCTGCCGAGGGGCAGAATCGCGGCACTGGGCTTGGGCTTTCGGTTTCCTACGGCATCATCCAGGAGCACGCCGGCCACATTCGCGTGGAGAGCCGGCCCGGAGAAGGAACAACGTTCACACTTGATTTCCCAATGGTCAGGAAGGTAGCCAATGTCGTCTGAAGTTGTCGTAATGCCGCACCGATTCGGCCCGGAAGGTTCAACTCAAAACTCGAGGCAAAATGCCGGACAGGGCGCGGGCAAGATTTTGATCATCGACGACGAGCTTGCCATCCGCGAGTCGCTGGAAACTTTGCTATCGCTGGAAGGCTACGACGTAACGGTTGCGGGCACGGCGCGCGAAGGCATGGCGCAGATCGGTGAGCGCAGCTTTGACGTGGTGCTGCTTGACCTGGCACTGCCCGACAAAAGCGGCATGGATCTGCTGGGCGAGATTCGGCTGGCGCATCCCGAGCAGCCCGTGATCATGATTACGGCCTACGGCACGGTGGAGAACGCGGTTTCCGCGATGCAGTCGGGCGCGACGAATTTTATCCAGAAGCCGTGGGATAACGAAAAGCTGCTGGCCGATGTGCGCAGCGCGGTCGCGCGGCAGCGGGCCGAAGAAGAAAACGTTCAGCTGAAACGCGCGCTCAAGCAGCGCTACAACTTTGAAAACATTGTCGGCAAGAGCGAGCCGATGCTGAAGATTTTCGACCTGGTTGCGCAGGTCGCGCCCAGCCGCTCGACAGTCTTGCTGCAAGGCGAGAGCGGCACGGGAAAAGAATTAATCGCAAAGGCTATTCACCTGAATTCGACGCGGCGCGACCGTTCATTTGTGCCGGTGAATTCGGGATCGACGCCGCCGGATCTGCTTGAGTCAACTCTCTTTGGCCACGTGAAGGGCGCATTCACAAGCGCGGTCGCGTCGAAGAAGGGGCTGTTTGAAGTTGCCGATCGCGGCACGCTTTTCCTGGACGAAATTGGGACGATGACCATGGACACGCAGTCCAAGATTCTTCGCGTGCTCCAGGATCGCAGGTTTATGCACCTCGGCGGCGTGCAGGAACTGCACGTTGATGTGCGGATCATTGCGGCGACGAACGTCGATTTGCGGCAGATGGTGCGCGAAGGCAAGTTCCGCGAGGATTTGTTCTACCGTCTGAATGTCATCACTCTTGACTTACCGCCGCTGCGCCAGCGCCGCGAAGATATTCCGCTGCTGATCGAACACTTCCTGAAAAAATATTCGGAAGAAAACGACATGCCGCGCCGCCACATAACCACCGAGGCGCTGCGCCCACTGGTCGGCTACTCGTGGCCGGGCAACGTGCGCGAACTTGAGAACACGATCGAGCGCGCGGTCGTGCTCTCGTCCGATCCGGCGATCGGAATCGATCTGCTTCCCGATCATATCGTCGGGCGCGGCAGCACCGTGCCGCGGCTCGAGGCCAGCGCGGGCGCGACGCTCTTCTCCATCATGGAAGACTGCGAGCGGCGCATCATCGTCGAGATGCTGGAAAAATGCGGATGGAACCAGACCGAGGCGGCCGAACGCTTCCACGTTCCGCTCTCGACGCTGAACCAGAAAATCAAGCGGCTGGCGATCGAGATTCGGAAGAAGAGTAATCATCGGGACGAACGAGCGATCTAGGATCGGGTCATCGGGTCATCTGAAAATCTCAAGTTCACTGCAGGTCTGAACGGTCGCCCGAACCTCGCTGGCTCCGTCGCTTGATTTTAGATGACCCGATGACCCGATCTCCCGATGGCCCGATGGCCCGATCTTCCGATGACCCGATCAGTCCACTCTGCTATAGTTCCGTGAACGAATTTTACCTGTCCCATGGCGCTAGAACTCGAACTGACCTCACCCTTTGACATCGCGAAAGACTTCGTGGTGGCGGTGCAGGAATACGTCATGCTCTCCGCCCAATCGGTGGGGAATTTTTTCCGCCCGCCGGTTTACATGGCGGACATGCTGCAACAAGCCGACCTGATCGGCTTCGGCTCTCTGCCTATCGTCATTCTCACTGGGCTCTCCGTGGGCGCGCTCCTGGCGCTGAATTCGGCAAGCACGCTGCAACGCTTTGGCGGCGTCACGCTGATCGGCCAACTTGTCTCCCTCGGCATGGTGACTGAGCTCGGACCGCTCATCACCGGGCTGATGGTGGCCGGGCGAAACGCTTCCGGGATGGCCAGCGAACTTGGCTCGATGATCGTGACCGAGCAGATCGACGCGATGCGCGCGCTCGGGACCGATCCAAGCAAAAAACTGGTAACGCCGCGGGTTGGCGCGACCGCGTTCATGCTCTTTTTTCTGACCATCATTGCCGACCTGCTTGGGCTGGTTGGGGGATGGGCGGTGGCGCATTTTCTCTTCGGACTCGACTCCAACCAGTATTGGACAACCGCGTGGCAGATTCTGGTATTCCGCGACGTCTTCAGCGGCCTACTCAAGCCGGTAGTGTTCGGGTTCATCATTGCGACCGTCGGCTGCTATTACGGCATGTCGACCACCGGCGGTACGCAGGGCGTGGGGCGCTCCACGACGCAAGCGGTGGTCGCCTCGTCAGTGATGATTCTGATCGTAGATTTCTTTGTCACGAAACTGATCTTCGCGTTGTTTGGGGTGCGATAGGTTTTCCGAGATCAACAAAAAGCTTAAACCACAGAGGTCACAGAGGCGTATGGAGGCCCCTTAACCCAATGCCCAGTCCTGTTCTTCCAATTGACCAACCCGCCGCCGCGACTGGCGACAAGTCCGGCTATGCGCTCGAGTTCGAGGACGTTTGTCTCGCGTTCGATGACAAGGTCGTGCTCAACGGAATTTCATTTCGCCTGAATCATGGCGAAACCAAGGCGCTATTCGGCGTCGCGGGCTCGGGTAAAAGCGTTCTTCTCAAGCTGGCGATAGGTCTGATGCGGCCCGATCGGGGACGGATCACTGTGCTCGGGGAAGAAATCACCAGCATGACAGAGCAGGAACTTTTCAAGCTGCGCAGCCGCGTGGGCATCGTGTTTCAGGAGAGCGCGCTCTTCGATTCAATGAGAGTCTGGGAGAACGTCGCATTCCGCCTGATGGAAGAGAAAATTCCCTTTGACGAGATCGAGCGGCGCGTGCGCGAGTCACTGCGGTTCGTCGAACTCGAGCGAACCTACGACATGTTTCCGTCGGAGCTGTCGGGCGGCATGCGGCGGCGCGTGGCAATTGCGCGCGCCATCATCTCGCAGCCCGAGGTTCTGCTCTACGATTCGCCGACCGGCGGCCTCGATCCGGTCACGTCCAACACGATCGTCGACCTGATCATGAAGCAGCGCGACGTTTACAAGACCAGCGCGCTTCTGGTCACCCACCGCCTGCAGGATGCCTTCACCCTGGCGAGCCACGAGTTCGACCAGAAGACGAATAAGAGTGTGCCGATCCCCAAGGGCCAGCGCGGCGAGGTGGCGATGAGCTTTCTGATTCTGCGCGATGGCAAGATAATTTTTGACGGCGACGCGCACGAACTGGCGGCCTCGCGCGATGAGTATATTCGGGAATATATTTCCTAGGGATCAACACCGTTTTCACCACAGAGTCACAGAGGCACAGAGAAGTTCAAGACTCTTTATTCGTTTTTTTCTGAGTCTCTGCGGCTCTGTGGTGAAATCGAATTCTTGCGTTGATCTTTCTCTGGGGTCTTCCCTGGGAGGCCTACTGGATTTTCATGCGTGCGCTCGCGGAAGCCCCCTTTCATGCCGGTTGCGAGGCCGATTGTGGACTCGCCAAACTTGTCGCGCAGATGATCGGCTGCCGCCAGGAGCTTTTGCCAACGGTCGTTTCTACGAAGACCATCGCGCGCCGGTTCGAGCAGATCAAGCTGCGATGGACCCGCTTCAAAGTTTGAGGTTTGTACTCCCAGCAGCCTGACGGCTGCGCCCTTTTTCCAGTTGCGCAAGAACAGACGCCGCGCCTGCTCGAAGATTTCGTGATCCATCTGCGTCGGCTGTTCGAGCGAATGCGCCCGCGTGATGGTGGTGAAATCTTTGTAGCGCAGTTTGAGCTGGATGGTGCGCGCAAAGTATCCGCCTTCGCGCAGGCGCCGGCCGACCATCTCGCTCAGCCGCATCAAGCGTCGACTGCAAGCGCTCGAGGTCGGCGGTATCTTCGTCGAACGTGTGCTCGTGGCTGATCGACTTCGGGTCGGTATGCTCGCCGACCGCGGTGTCGAACCATCCGCCAGCGTCTTCGCCGCGCGACTTGCCGGCCAGCGCCAGTCCCCATTTTCCGAAGCGCTGCTCCAAATCGTTTTCTTCGAGTGCTGCCAGATCGCCGACGCGATGGATGCCGATGTCCTGAAGATTTTTCTCCATCACCTTGCCGACGCCGGGAATATCGCCGACATCGAGCGGCGCCAGGAATTTTGCCTCCTGGCCGGGCAGCACCCAGAGCACGCCATTGGGCTTGGCTTTGGCGGATGAAACTTTTGCGATCAGACGCGACGTGCCGATGCCGATCGAGCAGTTCAGTTGGGTCTTTGACTTCATTTCCGTGTGCAGGCGATGCGCGCTCCGCAGCGGAGGCCCGTGCAGCCGCTCGGTTCCGGTCATGTCGAGGTAAGCTTCGTCGACCGACGCCATTTCGACCAGCGGCGAGAAGTGGCCGAGCACCTCGTGCACGCGTCCGGAGTATTCGCGATAGCGCTCGGGATGTCCGTTGACGAAGATGGCCTGCGGACAAAGCTTGGCGGCGGTGCGCAGCGGCATGGCGGAATGCACTCCGAACTTGCGCGCGGCATACGAGGCGGCCGAGACTACGCCGCGCTCATCGCGCTGTCCGCCGACGACGACCGGCTTGCCCTTCAGCGACGGGTCGTAGAGCTCTTCCACGGACACGAAGAAGGCGTCCATGTCGACGTGGAAGATGGTGCGGGGGATCGGGTGCATCGGGCGATCGGGTCATCGGGTCGATCCACTTTGCGCGGATTGGTATAGTCAGAAGAATATTCGCTGAACGTTCGCCTGCGCAAGCAATCGTGAACGACTCGGATGCTTCGCAAGGAGTCGCGAAGGGGGCGAGACTCCCCTCGAACTGCGGCGGGAAAGGCGACAGTCTCGTTACGGTCGGGGCGCGACGGGCTCGGGCCCCGCCTGCGCCATTGTCTTGTCGGCTTTTTCTGCCTTCTCAACTGGTGAGGCGGTGCGCAGATGGCGCACCTTGTCGTAGATTTTTCCGTACTCGCGCGCCGATGCTCCCCAGGAAAAATCGCGGGTCATGCCGTTGCGCATCAGAGTCTGCCACGACGTCTGATCGCGATATGCGGCCAGCGCCTGCTTGACGGTCGCGAGCAGGGCTTCGCCCGTGTATTCGGAAAATTTGAAGCCGGTTCCCTTCCCGGTCCGCGCATCCCACGGTTCGATCGTATCGTCGAGTCCGCCGGTCGCGCGCACGATGGGGACCGTGCCGTACTTCAGGCTGTAAATCTGGTTCAGGCCGCACGGCTCGTAGCGCGACGGCATCAGGAACATGTCGGCGCCCGCTTCAATCTTGTGGGCTATCGCGTTGTCGTACGCGACCTTGATCGCAATCTTGTTCGGGAAATTGTTTGTTCAGGCGCTGGAACATCTCTTCGTAGAGCTTGTCGCCCGGTGCCGAGCACGACCAGGATCAGTTCCTCGAGGGCGAGGCGGTCCATGACCTGCGCGATCAGATCAAAGCCCTTCTGCGCCGCGAAGCGCGAGACGATGCCAATCACCGGCACTTTTGCGTCCGCGGCTTTCGGCCAACGCTACGCCAAAAGCATCGAGCAAGTCTTTCTTGCATTTCTGCTTGCCGCTCAGATCCTGCGGCGAGTATTTCGCGGCAATGAACTTGTCGGTCTGCGGGCTCCATTCGTCGTAGTCGACGCCGTTCAGAATTCCGCTCACGGTTGACGCGCGATTGCGCAGCACGCCTTCGAGGCCGAATCCGTATTCGGTGGTCTGAATTTCCTGGCTGTATTTCTTGCTGACGGTGGTGATGAAATCCGCGAAGACCAGCGCGCCCTTCAGGAAATTGACCTGCCCGAAAAATTCCATCTTCGAAATCGTGAGCAGATCCCACGGCAGCATCAGCAACGGCAAGATGTCCGGCGGAAACAGGCCCTGGTAGCCCATGTTGTGAATCGTGAAAACAGTGCCGACCTCGCGGAACGCCGGGTCCTCGGCGTAGAAACGTGCGCAGCATCACGGGCACTAACGCCGTCTGCCAGTCGTGGCAATGAAAAACCTGCGGCACGCCGAGAATCTTCGAGGCCTCCAGCACCGCGCGTGAGAAGAGTGCGAAGCGTTCGGCATTGTCGGGATAATCGGCGGCCGAGGTTCCGTAGAGCGCGTCGCGGTCGAAGTAGGGAGGGTAATCGACGAAATAAAACTTGACGCCGGCGGTCGAGCCCGCCGTCACCACCGACGCGAAGCGATACTTGTCATCGAAAGGCACGGTAATGCTGTCGACGACGGTCACGGGGTCGACGAGCTTGGTCTGGCGGTAACGCGGCAGGTAGACGCTGACCTCATGTCCCAGGTTCGCGAGCGCCCGCGGCAAGCGCCCAACCACGTCAGCCAAGCCGCCTGTCTTCGAATACGGAACGCACTCCGATGCTACGAAAGCGATATGCATAAAGGATGCAAGCTCCCGGCGCTTAGAACTAAATCCGCCTCGCTCACGCTATGATTATTCCTGCGCTCAAAGAGGATGCACAGGATCAAGTTGCACAGGACTCACAGACTAAAGAGTACCGGATCAAAGCTTAGTCAGTCTAAAGCCGGAGAGAAAGAGGGTCAACGTGCCGAAAGCGATTGCCGAAAAGCCAACGCGCAAGCCGAAACTCGGGCAGCATTTTCTGGCTGAGCGATGAGGCTGCCGAGCGCATTGTTGATGCTCTCGGCGACGTGACGCGGGCGACCGTGCTCGAAATTGGTCCGGGCCGCGGCGCGATCACTGAACTGCTCGCGCGCAAGGCGCAGCGGCTGATCGCGGTCGAGCTCGATCGCGTCATGTCCGCGCAACTGCGCATGCAGTTCGCGCTGCATCCGAACGTGGAGATCATCGAAGGCGACATCCTGACGATCGAGCTCGACACGGTCTTTGGCCCGAAGCCCGGAATGCTGCGTCCCGGGATGGCGTTCAACCCCGAGCCGGCGCGCGTGGTCGGCAATCTGCCTTACTACATCACCTCCGACATTCTGCTGCGCCTCTTCGACTATCACCGCTACTTTTCGACCATCGTCATCATGGTGCAGAAGGAAGTTGCCGACCGGCTGGCCGCCTCGCCGGGAAGCCGCGACTATGGCCTGCTATCGGCGACCGCGCAACTTTACGGACGGGTCGAGAAACTGTTCACGCTGCCGCCGACGGCGTTTGCTCCGCCGCCGAAGGTGCATTCGAGCGTGGTGCGGATTACGATCAAGCCGAAGATCGAGGCGCTTGGCGTGGGTGAGAGACGGAATTTATTTCGTTTTTGAAATTGAGCTTTGGGCAGAAACGGAAGACGCTCTGGAATAATCTGAAGACGGGCTACGATGAAGCGGCGCTGCGCGCGGCGCTGGCAAAGACTGGCGTCAAACCGGCGGTGCGGGCCGAGGCGCTGCCGCTGGAGAAGAGTGCGGCGCTCTGTCGGGCGCTGCGGGACGGAAAGAGCGGCTAAGATTTTTTCTTCCCTGCGCCGTCCACTACCCACGGCTCACGCCGCGGGCTTTAATCTTTCGTCCCTTCGCGGCTGCGGCTGGTGGTTGCTGCCGCTGAGATTTTGAGACGCAGGTCCACATCAGTCTTCGCGAGGAGGCTGCTCATGACTTCCGCTGTACGAACTCCCGCTGTCGCCGGCAGATTTTATCCGGACCACGCTGATCGACTGCTGCGCGAGATTGACGGCTACACTTCGCCGCCGCAAACACGCATCTCCGCCATCGGATGCGTCGCGCCGCACGCGGGCTACATGTACTCGGGCCACGTCGCCGGCGCCGTTTACGCTCGGCTCGAAATTCCCGAACACTGCATCATCCTCTGCCCCAACCACACTGGCCGCGGAGTTCCGCTCTCGATCATGACCGCGACGGCATGGCAAACTCCGCTCGGCGAGGTCGCGCCCGGCACCGAACTCGCTCCGAATTGCTGCGGCGATTTCCCAAGCTCGAAGAGGACAGCGCCGCTCATCGCGGCGAACATGGCATCGAGGTGCAGCTGCCATTTCTTGCAGGCACAGCAGAAGAACCTGCATATCGTTCCCATCGCCGTCGGAACGAGCGACTTCGGTGTGCTGCGCGAACTCGGCGAAGCCATCGCCGAAGTGATTGGCGAGCGCGAAGAGGCCGACCAGAAAATTCTCATCATCGCTTCCAGCGATATGAACCACTACGAGGACGATGCGATCACGCGCGTCAAAGACCAGCAAGGCCATCGAGCGCGTGCTCGCGCTTGATGCGCGCGGCCTGTGGGAGGTCGTCATGCGCGAAGACATCAGCATGTGCGGCTTCGGGCCGACCGTCGCCATGCTGACCGCCGCCAAGATTCTGGGCGCGACGCGGGCCGACGCTCGTGCGTTACGCGACCTCGGGCGACGTCTCCGGCGACCGCGAGACGGTCGTCGGGTACGCGGGGATTGTGGTGGAGTGAGGGCTCGGTGGTCACGCCGAGACGGGGCAGGCCCCGCCTCTTTACGGATCAGAATTCAGCGACCGCCCGGGGCTCTGCAGCAACTGCTGCGCCCGCGCCCGTGCCACGTTGATCACCGACTGATCGGCCACGATCTGCTCCAGAATCGGCTGAATCGCGGCCACTTCAATCAACTCCTTGTCCTGCGCCATCTGCTGCATTTGCTTGAGTTCGTCAACCAGCGCCAGCTTCTGGTAGCGATGGTCGTAGTCCAGGCGATGCCCGAACTCGAGCGTGGCCGAGAGGCTCTGAAAGAGCTCCGTCAACTCACGCGCGGCGGGATTGGAGGAGTAGTTGAAGGTTGCCTCGCCGGCCTCGCGCGCATCTTTGTAGCTCAAAGTCTTCTTGCCCGTGAAGGCGAGGTTCTTCTGGTGAGAGTCGAGGTCGGTGCGAAAATGCCTCGCGCTCGCCGAAAGCCGAAAAATTTTTGCCCGCGTCTCTGCCGATAGCGCAAAGTCAAAACCGAAGCTGTCGGTATCGTCCGAGTCGCGCGAGATGCGCCCGGTCGACTGATAGTGCGCTGGCGCCCTCGGACGGAACGCGAATGGAATAGTGCTCCGGCTCGCGAGGCGGGAAAATCAAGGGTGAAAGTCACGATCGGCGCGGCGGGCTTCCGCGGCTTTGTCTACATTTTCGACCGGAGGCGAGTCGGCGGCGGCCTGCCCTTGCGGCTGGGCGCAGGCAAGCACCGACAGTCAAAAGCAGGAAAAGTACGCGAACCGAGCGCAGCATGGGTCGATGTAATGATTGAGGATTGCAGAGGCGGTGTCAACTCCAGTCCCTACAGCAGCCGATTCGCGGGGCGGCGGACGGGACGCCGCCGGACAGCTCCAGGACGACGGCGACTACGACTGCGCTGCCTTCGCCTACAGGCGAAAGTTCTACTTGCAGGTAGCGGTGAATCCGACGCTCTCCGTCCCCGTCATGTAAATCTGCCCGGAGATCACACCATTGTTGTTGATCCCGCCCACGATTTCGAACTTCGCGCCCGCATAAACGATGCTCTTGAAGGTGTTGTTCTCGTACAAAAACGCAAATGCCTTATCGGCCGAGAGGCGATTGCCGACAATCACTCCCGCGTTGTTGATGCCCGTCAATACCGTTCCGAATTTCGAGTTCGGGTAATTGATGGTCGTGAACTTGCTATTCTGCCAAAGGAAGCCGGAGCTGAAATTTCCGGTCAGAGAAGATCCGACGACAGCGTTGTTGTCGTTGACGGCCATCGGATTGGTGATCGCGCCCTTCGGATACACGATGCTCGTGTATTGCCCGTTGAAGCAGCAGAAATCCTTTGACCGAACCCGAGCCGCCGTAGCTCGCCCGTCAGCGCGCCCACATGGTTCACACCAAAGACCCACGTATTGGCTGCGCCCTGATAGTCGATCGCGGTGAAGTTGCCATTCACAAGCGTGAAGCCGTGAACCTTGGACTTGCTATCGAGATAAGACCCGGAGTTGGTGCCGGTCGCATTCTGCTCATAGAGCCAGGTCATGCTCGATTTCGGCGCCGTGTAAATTGTGAAGTCTCCACCGGCCGAGCGCATAAAGCCAACGAAATGCCTGGGTCTTGTTGACGATCAGTTGCCCAACCACCGTGCCATCGTCGCCGATACCTTCCACCGTATTCAGCGTATAGCCCGAGGGAACATCAAACGTGTCAAACGTGCAGGAGGCCTTGGTCGCGCAAAACGCAGGCGGAAGCGAAATCAGGAAGAGGAAGACGGCAAGCAATGTCTGGCGGGGGACCATGAAGACTCCTACGTATAAGGATTGTCGCGAAATAGGCCGCTATAGCAGGCTCAATTCAGCATAGCCTGAGATATTGCAAAAGGTGTGAGCGATGTACTAACGAGTGTGCAATATGGAGTGCGAGTTAGGACAAACCGGAAATCGGCGAACTCGGGTTAGGACAGGGACGGAGGTAACCGGAGTGTGGGTCTGAAGTCTCGAGTTACCCTGGCGAACCCGGCATTCATCGCCGGCTCGTGGCTCGCGGCTCAAAGTTCGCCGATTGCAACTCGAGCGTGGCGGCCGTGTGCAGATGGCATATCGCAATCGCGAGTGCGTCGGCGGCATCGGCCGGCTCGGGAATCTCCTCGAGACGCAGCAGACGCGCCACCATCTGCTGCACCTGATGCTTCTCCGCCTTGCCGTATCCGACTACCGCCGACTTGATCGACAGCGGTGAATACTCGGCAACCTCAAGACCGGCCGAGGCGGCCGTCAGCATGGCAACGCCGCGCACCTGTCCGAGCTTGAGCGCGGACTTTACGTTAACGGCGTAGAACACATCTTCAATGGCGACGCGGTTGGGGCGATGCAGAGCGATGAGTTCCTCAAGGCCGCGCGCAATGCGCGCCAGGCGAGTCGGCATGGGATCGCGCGGCGAAACCTTAATCGCGCCACAGGTCACGCAGACCAGGCGATCGTTTTCAGGACGGGCGGCATAACGCGGGTCGCGACGCTGGCCCAGTTCGCCACGATCGAAAAGCAAATCGACGATGCCATAGCCCGTGTACTCCGTGCCACAGTCGATGCCGAGGACGCGCATGTTGCATCGAGTGTAACCGCTGGGCTGCATTTTCGAGCGGCGATATAATTGAAGAATCCGAGAGGTGAATAGTTTGAAGAATACGCCTGCGAGAATTCGACTCACGGCTCAGCCTTCCATGAGCAAAGCCCGCCTTCCCCACCTCTTTCGATTCGAAGCCGAAGGAATCCTATTTTTCGTCGCGCCGGAATCCGTGCGCGTCTCGACCGCGCTTCTCATCTCAAATCGACTCATTGGAACGCACGTCGTGTATCCGGCCGGAGACCACACCGATCCGAACCCCGCGTCTGGCCGCTTCACTCGATAGGTCCGCATATAGGCGCAGTCGTGCCCGTGGAGTCGGCCCTGCCAATCGATGTCGTCCGGCTTGACGTTGAAGAGAGACGACCCTCACCCCGTCCGCGAAGTGCGCAGCAGAGAAAGTCCGATTGCGGCTTGGATGACATAACGCATGGATGAATCGCTCTTGGACGAATCTTTCTTCCGCGAATCATTCTGCGTCCTGCGCGTGAGGAAACGCCCGCGAAGCAAACGGAGAGGAGCGAGAAGCAAACAGAGCCTATCATCTTCATAAGGTTCTCCCTCGCTCAACAATAAACGCCGAATCCCGGATAGCAAAGTCAACGGTCATTCGAGCGCACTCGGGTACTACCAGACACTCGGGCAATGTACGGTCTCGCTGCGCGCCGCCATCCTCAAAACCACCATGATAATCTGAGAGCATAGCTCATACCGGGAGTTTGGCGATGAAGATCGGCGTCTTAACCGGCGGAGGCGATTGCCCCGGCCTCAACGCAGTCATACGAGCGGTGGTGCGCAAGGGCAGCTTCCACTACGGCGACGAATTCCTAGGATTCATGGAAGGCTGGCGCGGACTGGTCGAAGACAAAACCATGCCCCTCGACCTCGCAACGGTGGGCGGAATCCTGCCCCGCGGCGGGACGATTCTGCGCACCTCGCGCACCAATCCCGCCAAGCACGACGACGGCCTTGCAGCGCTGCATGCAAATCCTGAAGCAGCACGGCTGTGACGCCCTCATTGCGATCGGCGGCGATGACACGCTCTCGGTCGCGCAAAAACTCTTCGCCCTCGGAATGAAAGTCGTCGGCGTGCCCAAGACGATTGACAACGACCTGGCGGGCACCGACTTTACCTTCGGCTTCGACACCGCCGTCAACGTCGCCACCAACGCCATCGACCGCGTGCACACCACCGCCGAGGCGCACAACCGCGTCATTGTCGTAGAAGTGATGGGGCGCGACTCGGGATGGATTGCGGCCTACAGCGGGATTGGTGGCGGCGCAGACGTGATTCTCGTGCCTGAAGTTCCGTTCGACATCGAGCAGGTCGCCGAACTCATTCGCCAGCGCCACGCGCGCGGACGATACTTCAGCATCGTGGTCGCGGCGGAAGGCGCGAAGTTTGCCGGGGGCGTCGACGGTCACGGGAGCGCGCCGGTTTTGCAGGAGGCACGCCGCGACGAGTTCGGCCACCTTCGACTGGGCGGGATTGGAGAAACCCTGGCGCGCGAAATTGAAAAGCGCACCGGCTTTGAGACGCGTTCGGTGGTTCTCGGCCACATCCAGCGCGGGGGTTCGCCCAGCGCCTTCGATCGCGTGCTCGCCACGCGCTACGGACTGGGGGCCATCGACATGGTGCATCGCGGGGAGTTCGGCCAGATGGCCGCGCTGCGCGGCAATAAGATTATTTCAATTCCGCTGGCGGAGGCGATCGCCTCAAATCGCAAGCTCGATCAGGAGATCCTCGACGCGGCGGCCGGGATACTCGACAAGCTGGAAGAGAAAGTGGAAAGGTCCTGATCGGGCCCGCGACGAGTGAGTTGCGCGGCGGGGTGCGATGCGCTCTATTCCTCCGCCAGCCAATCCAAGGCCTCGCTGCGATCCTTGAACACCGGAAACTCCCGCCGCGAGAATTTGCTCACGTCCTGCCGGTGCGACTCCGGCAAGCTCTCCGTCCCAATCCACGCCGTTTTCTTGATGTATGGCTTGTTGAAAATTGCGGTCTCCTTCATGGTGCGGAGCGCTTCCCGGTCGAATGACGCCCCCGTAAAATCCACTAACATTCGAACCGAGGCGAGCGGCTCCGCGGTCACGTGATCGGGCAATGCGCGCACAACTTTTTCCACTTCGGACGCTGAACAGCGCGCCAGGTTGAGTTCCAGAATTTTCCTCCCGCCATGGGTAATGAATCGCGTACGTTCCATTCCAGAGAAGTTCTCCTACCCGCTGAATTTGATTCGCGAAATCTTGCCGAACTCCCCCCTCTTTTCCAAGCATAAGCCCTCCGTCAAGTTCGGACGCTGATGCCGGCGAGGCCGCCGTCCGGACAGCCAACTGCTGCCGTTTCAGAGCGCAATATCTATGCTTATTACCTGCGTGCATCCGCTATACTACTGAGATATTCGCCGGCAGGTTTTTCCCCAAAGCGGGCCGCGATCACAGCGATGAGACCAACTTTCACCCTCGGTATTGAAGAGGAATATCAGACCGTCGACCCTGACACCCGGGACCTGCGGTCGCATATTCACGCCGAGATCATCGAAAAAGGCAAACTCATTCTGCAAGAGCGCGTGAAGGCCGAGATGCACCAATCGGTGGTCGAAGTCGGGCACTTCGGTTTGCGCCAATATTAAAGACGCCAAGGAAGAGCTGAAAAAACTGCGCCGCAACATGATCCGGCTGGCGCGCGAAAATGGGCTGCGCCTGGCCTCGGCGGCCACTCACCCCTTCGCCGACTGGCGCGTGCAGGAAGTTTATCCCGACGATCGCTACAAGAATATTGTGGAAGACATGCAACTGGTGGCGCGCGCCAACCTCATTTTCGGACTGCACGTGCACGTCGGCATCGAGGACCGGGAGACCGCGATTCACATGATGAATCACGCGCGCTATTTCGTCCCGCACCTGCTCGCGCTTTCCACCAACTCGCCCTTCTGGCTGGGCATGAATACGGGCCTGAAATCGTATCGCTGCAAGGTGTTCGATAAATTCCCGCGCACCAACATGCCGGATTTTTTTCCCGAGCTGGGGCGAGTACGAGAACTACGTAAAGCTGCTCATCAAAACCAACTCCATCGACAACGCGAAAAAAATCTGGTGGGATATCCGCCCGCATCCGTTCTTCAATACCATCGAATTTCGCGTATGCGACATTCCGATGCGGGTCGATGAAACCATTGCGCTCGCCGCGCTGATCCAAGCCACGGTCGTCAAGCTGTACAAGCTGCACGAGTCGAACCAGGGATTCCGCCTGTACCGGCGCTCGCTGCTCATGGAAAACAAATGGCGCGCGGCGCGTTATGGCATCAACGGCAAGCTGATCGACTTCGGCAAGCAGATGGAAGTTCCCGAGCGCGACCTGATTGAGGAGTATCTGGCGTTCGTCGACGACGTGGTCGACGAGCTTGGTTCACGGGAAGAGGTCGAATATATCCGCACCATTATGAAGATGGGCACGGGCGCGGATCGCCAGCTACAGGTTTTTGAGGATACCGGCGATATGAAAGCGGTGATGGACTACATCATCCAAGAGACCCAGGCCGGTGTCGGCAAAGACGAAGAGGATGAAGAGCAAATGCCCGAGGCCAAAGCGGTCTAGGAAATTATTTCGAACGGAATTTGTGCGTAGTCATACTACTTAATACGAGACCAACGATTTGCCAAACACGAACGGAAAATCAAACGGCCATTCCCCCCGGTCATTCAACCATCTCTCTTTCGATCCGCAACTCACGGAGGGCGCGCGCAATGCCGTCCGCGTCTGCCTGCGAGTGCAGCCCACGGAACGGGTCACCGTGATCACCGATGTAGCGAGCCTCGAAATCGCGGCCGCACTCGCCCACGAACTGGATGCGGTAGGCGCTGAATACCATCCCTGGGTACTCGAAGAAGTGGCAACGCGCCCGTTAAAAGGAATTCCGCAGGTGATCGCCGACGACCTCGAAAAGAGCCAGGTCAGCATTTTCGCCGTGCAGGCCCAGACCAACGAACTGAAGTCGCGCATCCAGATGACGGACATCGTCAACCGCCGCAAGATCCGCCACGCACACATGGTGAACATCAATAAACGAATCATGCTGGAAGGCATGCGCGCGGATTTCCTGAAGGTCGACCGGCTCAGCATCAAGGTGGTCGAGCGGGTGCGCCTCGCGAAAAAGATTCGCGCCACCACCCCCTCGGGCACCGATCTGACGGCTGACATGAATCCGAATTACAAGTGGGTCAAGACGAGCGGGATCATCAGCACGGAGAAATGGGGCAACCTTCCGGGAGGCGAAATCTTCACCACGCCAGGCGAGGTCAACGGCAGGTTTGTGATCGATGGCGTGGTCGGCGATTATCTCTGCACGAAGTTCGGCGATTTGAAATCGACGCCCCTGACGGTGGAGATAATGAAGAATCGGCTGATCGGAGCGCACTCGGCGAACAAGGAATTGAAAGACGACTTCTGGGCCTATACCCATACCGACGAAAACAGCGACCGCGTGGGTGAGTTCGCTATCGGCACCAACATCGAACTAAAAGACGTGATCGGCCAGATTTTGCAGGACGAGAAATTTCCCGGCGTGCACATCGCCTTCGGAAACCCCTACGGAGCCCACACCGGCGCGGATTGGTTTTCATCCACGCACATCGATGTGGTGGGCCGGAAGTTCGACATCTGGGCGGATGACGAGCAGATTATGAAGGACGGCAAGTTTTTGATCGAGGCGTAGGAGCTGCGAGCCACTAACTCCGAGCTTGTAGCCGTGGCACCCAGTTGTTTCGCCGCTCCAGGAAAGGCTGCGCAGCAGGTTCTGATAGGCATAAGCTCGCGGCTCGAAGCTCGTAGCTCACATGATCCCCTCCTATCGCCAATTCTTCAACGCGAACTTCAGCGACGAAAAATACGACCTCCTGCGCCGCGAGATGGCAGCCCGCTGCGGCATGGAAGTTCCCTTCGCGCTCTGCGAAACTCCTTGCTTTTTTCCGAGGGCGCTCGTCGCGCGCATGGGCGAAGACGGCAAGGCGCTCATCCGCCAACTGGTGGACAGTCCGGAATATCGGCAGCGTTCCGAAGCCTCCATCCCCGCGAACTTCCGCGTTCCGAACGAAGCGCCGCATCCCATGTTTATCCAGGTCGACTTTGGACTGGTGCGCGACGCCGCCGGCGAACTCCAGCCCAAGCTCGTCGAGTTGCAGGCCTTCCCTTCTCTCTATGCGTATCAACCCGTTCTCTCGCAGGCGTACATGGAAGTTTTCGGACTCGACCCAAAACTCAAATATTTTCTGAGCGGGCTCGACGCGTCGTCCTACAAGAGACTTCTGGGCGATGCGATCGTCGCCGGACACGATCCCGCCAATGTCGTGCTCATGGAAGTCCATCCCGAAGAGCAAAAAACACGCCCGGATTTTTTGTTAACCGAACAGTTACTCGGCATCCACACCGTCTGCATCACGAAAATTCGCGAGCGGGGCCGCCGTCTTTTCTATGAAGAGGACGGCAAGCAGGTTCCAATCGAACGCATCTACAACCGGACGATCGTCGACGAACTGGAACGCAAAGGGGTCGAGTTGCCCTTCGATTTTCGCGATGACCTCGAGGTCGAATGGGCGGGGCATCCCAACTGGTATTTCAGGATCAGCAAATATTCGATTCCCTACCTGAAGCACGCCTCGGTGCCACGGACATGGTTCCTCGATCAGCTGACCGAGGTTCCCGCGGATCTGGAAAACTTCGTCCTGAAGCCGCTTTATTCGTTTGCCGGACTCGGCGTGGTCGTCGCACCATCGCGCGCCGACATCGAGGCGATCCCTGCCGCCATGCGCAGTGAATACATTTTGCAGGAGCGATTGAACTTTACCCCGGTGGTCGACACTCCCTTCGGAGCCACCAAGGTCGAACTGCGACTCATGTACGTGTGGCTCGACGACTTGCGTCCAGTCCTGACGATCGTCCGGATGGGCCGGGGGCTGATGATGGGCGTCGATCACAACAAGAATATGAAGTGGGTCGGGTCGTCGGCCGCGCTGGTGAGTTAACTTCTGCTCACGGATTTCGCGGATTCGCGCGGATATGAACCTTTTTTATTTTTCTTCTTTTTTGTTTTGCTTCTTTAATGTGATTTTTTTCATCCCTGCTCGCGGGCGCTCCCGTGCAATGTGCAAACACTTGCGCAACGCCGCTTCTGACAGCCGTTTCTGCCTTGCTTTTGCAGCCTACACCCGTCATCATTAGCGACGGCCTGATTGCAGCACCAACATGAATCAAGGCACTTAAGACAGGAGCGAGGGAATGAAGAGTTTCATCGCAGTTTGCAGGATCGTGGGGATTCTTGCAGTAGTGGTGGCGGTTTTTGTGGGAACGGCCACGACTCCGGCAGCCGCGCAGCAACGCGTGGTAGGGGTATTCAATGGGCACAGGATCATCTATCCGGCATCGAGCATGCCGCGGGCGGGGCATCATCACACCAATTATTTCTTCGTCGATTCCGATAAACCGCAAGGCGGGCCACCCTCCGGAGTGGAAAGTCCGGGATCGGTCGCATGCGTTTACCAATTAGTAGCGGCTACGCCGGGATGCCCGGTGGCCACTGCCACGGCGCTGCCGACCGGCGGATGGGGCGCAATCGCCATCGTCGATGCCGGGTACTATCCAACCGCAGCCTCGGACCTTGCGACTTTCTCGACCTACTACGGAATTCCGCAAGCTGACTTCACCCAAGTCTGGCCGGGGAAAAAGCAGCCCGAAGTAGACTCCGATTGGGAAGTCGAAGAGGGGCTCGATATCGAATGGGCCCATGCCATGGCGCCCCAAGCCAAACTGTATCTCGTGGTGTCGACCCTTTGCCAAACGGGAACATGCGCGACCGATCCGACCTGGGCGGCCGTGAAGCTTGCCACCAAACTGGTGAAGGCGGCCGGCGGCGGCGTGGTCAGCATGAGCTGGGGCGATCCGGAATGGAGCACGGAGAACCTGCAAGACAAGCTCTTCAAGAACAAAAGCGTCGTGTACTTCGCCTCAAGCGGCGACAGCGGCCTCAACCGCAGCATTTATCCGAGTTCGTCTCCCAACGTCGTCTCGGTCGGCGGGACATACTTCAACCGCGACCACAATGGTAACTTCGTCAGCGAGCAGTGGTACACGAACGGCGGCGGCGGCGACCTTAGCCCGTACGAGCCACGCCCGGCCTACCAGGACGGAGTTCAGAGCATCGTCGGAACGCAGCGCGGATATCCCGACATATCTTCGGACTTCTGCTGCGCCGGCATTGTGATTGAGGGCGGCTGGTACTCGGTTGGAGGCACGAGTTGGTCTTCGCCAACCATGGCGGGCATCGTAAACGCGGCCGGCAACAAGGCTAAGGGCAGCGTCGCCGAACTCAACATGATCTACAACGAGTTGGCAAACCCGAGCGAGTACTCCGCCGACTTCAACGACATTACGCTTGGGGGATCGTCATGCATAACCGGCTTTGACAAGTGCACCGGCGTTGGCTCCCCGAAGACCTACGTCGGCAAGTAGTTCTCGGAGAGTAGCTCCCGTCTTTCAGCCCGGATCTCCGCGTTGCGCGGGATCCGGGCTTTTACTTTTTACGCAGCACAGCCTTCGGGGCCGCTACTGCGCCGACGCTGGAACATAGACCTGATCCGCCGCCACCAGTTGCGCATTCGGAACTTCGGTAGTCACCTTCACCCGGCGCAGCCCAGCCTTCTTCTCCGGCTTCGCGAGAAAAGTCAAAACGTATTGATGATTGAGCCGAGTCGCGAATTCATTCAAGTAAGGAGAAAAGGCCACCGGCGCCCCGGTCAGGCCAAGGTAGTACGACTCGCCTCCGGTTCTGTCCGCCAGTTCCGCCAGATATAACTGCCCCCAATACGTCTGCCAATAACTGTGACCGAAATGTCCGGCCCCGGGGCTGTAGATCGCCGACACAACCACGTCCGCGCGCTGCGCGTCGTCGATAGCCGTAGCCAAATAAGGATCCTGCAAATCGCCGATGCCGTAATAGAGATCGATGCCATCGGAAACCATCAGCACCTCGCGCCGGTCGGTACTCTTCGGCCAGTGCTTTACCAAGTCGCTAAGCGCAAAATACGGGCTGGCATTCAGGCCCATGATGCCTAGAGGAATGCGCAGAGCCTTGGCCGCCAGCGCGTGATCGCCGGTAAGCTTCTGTTCGATCTGTGCCGCGCCGTTCCGCATGTAAGCAACGCCAATGAGTGTAGAGCTGGGCTGCCGGTCGATAAACTTGCGAATATCGTCGAACTGCGTGCTGACGCTTTGCGCGGAACTGTCATCGAGCAGAATAAAAAGCTCCAATCCCGCATGCTCTCCTTGCGCCGGGACCCAATCCGTCACCTGATCCCGATCCTTCCCTTCATGCACCATTACGTCCTTCGCGTCGAGCACCGGCACGTCGGAACCACGTTGCGCTTCCGCGGTCACGACCATCTTCACTGAAACTCCACTCCCAGCCGGCTCTGGCTGCGCCGACAGGCTCGCCGCGCTGATTGCGGCGAAAACAAAACCGGCGAGCGCGCTCAGCAGGAATCTTCTACTTTTGAATACGTTCATGGAATGCTCCTTTCTTAGGCAAACCCTCGCCCACACCGTCCCGGTGGGAACAAACTTCTTCGCACGTCTCTACTGCTTAGATGCGCCAAATCGGCCGCGGAAGCGCTTTGCGCAACATCTGTTGCCCAGATGATCCTTCCCTGTTCAATTCAATCTTCTTATGAAAGAATCCGTCCGGCGGCTAGCGCCGTAAGGAGGCCAATACAAGAGTGGAGTTCTACCACTGGTTACCGCCCGAAGCGGCCAAGATTGTCCTCGTTCTCTTCCTCTCGTTCCTGATCGGCCTTGAGCGCGAGGAGCACAAACTCGCCGCCGGCTCTTACTCGTTCGGCGGAGTGCGCACTTTCCCACTCATCGGGCTGATCGGCTTCTCCATCGCTCTCGTTTCCGGCCCGCAATTGATGCCGGTCATTTTAGGCTTCATGGTAATCAGCGCATTTCTGCTGCTCTCCTACTGGCACAAGCTTTCGAGTTCCCAGGCTGCGGGCGTAACGACAGAAATGTCCGGACTCGCGACCTATCTCGTCGGCGTGCTGATCTGCTACGACCATTTCTGGATCGCGACCGCTCTAAGCGTCGCCAGCCTCTTATTCCTCGAACTGAAGACAGCACTTGAAAAGCTAGCCAGCCGCGCCGCCCCGGATGAGATCCTTACCTTCGCGAAGTTTCTGCTTCTTTCCGCGGTCATTCTTCCCGCTCTGCCCAACCAGCAATTCGGACGTTTCCACATCAATCCGTTCAAAACCTGGCTGGTAGTAGTTGCTGTAAGCGCAATTTCGTACGGAAGTTACATCCTTCAAAAAGTCACCAAGGAAAGGGGTGGAGTAATCTTGACCGCGTTTCTTGGCGGAGCCTACTCCTCCACCGTGACCACGGTCGCAATGGCGCGAAGGGCGGCGCGCGAAAACCGCCCGCATCTCTTTTCAGGCGGAATCCTGATCGCTTCCGGCGTGATGTATGTTCGCCTCGCAGCTCTCCTGATGCTTTTCAATCATCAGCTCGGCGTAACTCTCGCGCCGGTGTGTCTTGTCCTCGCCGGCCTCGCCATCGCAGTGGGATGGTTCTGGTCCCGACGCCCTGACCCCGTCGAATCGCAGATCAAGCGTGAGTTCGAGCCCGGCAATCCGCTTGAACTGACGGCGGCGTTTTTCTTTGCCCTTTTTTTTCTCGCCATGCTCGTCACCACGCAGCTCGCCGTCACCTATCTTGGCCGAGATGGAGTCAACATCCTCGCCGCCATCATGGGAGTCACCGACGTCGATCCTTTCATCCTGGGCATGACGCAAGCCGCGGGAACACTCACGCCGGTCAAAGTAGCCGCTGTCGCGGTCCTGATCGCGGCCGCCAGCAACAACCTGATCAAAGGAATCTACTCCTACAGCCTGGCCGACCGAAAAACGGGCAAGCAAAGCTTGTCCCTTTTGCTCGGCCTTGCTGCAGCCGGCCTCGTACCTCTGCTTTGGCTCTGAACGGCTGCCACGGCCATCGAATTCAAACAATCGATCAGGTTTTGTAAGATGAAAACGTGAGCCGCAATCTTTCAAAATTTCGCCCGCAAGCACTGTCCGTGGTAGCAGTCGTCATCTTTCAACTGGCCTCCGCCGGATGCGCGAGAAAATCGCCCGCCCAAACTGCTCCGGCCGACTTAAGCGTCAACGCCACCGTTCCCTTCCGCTTCGTAGCCTACGGAGACGCCCGCTTCCACGATCCCAATGATTTCGAAGCCGCCGATCCGCCGGTGCGCGCCGCGCTCGTTCGCGCCATCGCGGGCACGCATCCGGCATTCATCTGCTTTACCGGAGACATCGTCTACAAGGGCTCCGACACGAATGACTGGAAAGTCTTCGACCGCGAGACCAGCATCTGGCGTGACGATAAGATTCCCGTGTTCCCGGCCCTGGGCAATCACGAGTTCCACGGCGAGCAGAAGGTCGCTCTCGCCAATTATTTCCAGCGCTTCCACGATCTTAAAGACAGCCGCTACTATTTCGTCCGTGCGGCGAACACGCTGATCCTCGTCCTCGACAGCTCGCACGATGAAGTTTCGGGTCGTCAAGGCGAGTGGCTGAAAGCCAAGCTTGATCACCTTCCCGCCGACGTCGATTTCGTCTTCCTCATGCTGCATCACCCGCCCTACACCAGTTCAGATCCGGGCATGTTCGGGGAAGGGCATGCCGCACGCACCCAGGAAAAAGAGCTGGCGAAATTTCTCGAAGACCGGCAACTTCACACCCGCGCCCGTTTCTTAGTCTTCTCCGGACACGTCCACAACTACGAGCGCCACGAACACGGCGGCGTAACTTACTTCGTGACCGGAGGGGCGGGCGCCCACGCGTATCCGATCCAGCGCGCACCGACCGATCCCTACCAGAGCAAAGAAATCAACTATCACTATCTGCTTGTTGAAGTCGACCATCGGGAGTTGAACATCACCATGAACCGCCTGCAATTAGTGAAGGGGAAGGAAATCTGGACCAAACCTGATGCCATAAAGATCGCCCTCCCCGCAGCCGCGGTAGCAGGGAAAAACCCCTAGGCGCGATAGCGTATAAGGATTTCGTATCAGGGCATCTCTTGAGCAATGCCGCAAGCCAGGCAGCTGATCGGGGCTGATGGCGGGGGTTGGCAATTCCCTCCGCTCCGTCGTAATATCTTGGCTCCTGCAAGGAGGCTTCCCGTGGTTCTAGGCATGACGCTATCAACCTTCACCCTCGTGCACGTGATTATCAGCCTGATCGGAATCGGCTCCGGTCTTGTCGTCCTCTACGGACTGCTTGCCGCAAAGCCACTGAACGGCATAACCGCGATCTTCCTTTTGAGCACCGTGCTGACCAGCGTCACCGGTTTTCTTTTCCCATTCCATGGACTCCTGCCTTCGCACAAAGTCGGCATCATCTCGCTGGTCTTGCTGGCCATCGCGATCCTGGCGCGTTACTCGTTTCACCTTGCAGGCGCCTGGAGAAGCAGCTACGTTGTTGGCGCGGTCCTGGCTCTCTATTTGAATTGTTTCGTTCTGGTAGCGCAGCTATTCGGAAAAGTCCCGGCGTTGCATGCCCTGGCTCCAACCGGGAAAGAGCCGGCGTTCCTGGCAACCCAGCTGACACTTCTGGCGCTCTTCGTGGCGCTGACGATTCTGGCCGCGAAGCGCTTCAAGATCGCCAATTCAAGTCCTGACACGGTTCGGCGTCAAGTCGCGTGATTGCGATTCGACGGCTAGCCTCGCCACCGCCGGACCTCGTAAACTACCCTCGTGCGGTTCGTATCCAGGCTTCGCTTGATCGATGCTGCAAAGCGCTCATCAACGAACCCTGAGGGGCAGAGGCGCTTAGTCGCGCAGGCTTAACCAAATTCAAGTGAGGTCCACATTGGCCGTTCTAGTGGTAGGAGGCGCAGGCTATATCGGCAGTCACGCCGCTCGCGCATTGCGCCGAGCCCGTTATCAAGTCATCATCTACGACAACCTTTCCACCGGCTTCCACCGCCTGACCGAAGGCTTTGAATTCATCCAGGGTGATATCGGCGATCAATCGAAGCTCCACCACGTCCTTTCGCGCGTCGACGCCATCATGCACTTCGCCGCCCACTGCTATGTCGGTGAATCGGTCACCAATCCCCGCAAATATTTTCGCAACAACGTTGCCGACGCGCTTACCCTGCTGAACTCCGCGGTCGACGCCGGAGTCCGCCATTTCGTGTTCTCTTCAACCTGCGCGGTCTACGGCGTCCCCGAAAAAGTTCCCATCACCGAGCAGAATCCGCGCGAGCCCATCAATCCCTACGGAGCCACCAAGCTCGCCTTCGAACACGCGCTCGAAGCCTATGACCATGCCTACCACATGCGGAGCGCGCGCCTGCGCTATTTCAACGCCGCGGGTGCGGATGAATCGGGCGAGATCGGCGAACTGCACGATCCCGAAACACATTTGATACCGCTCGCGTTACAAGCATCCATGCCCGACGGCGCGGAGTTGAATGTCTTCGGCTCCGACTATCCCACGCCCGACGGCACCTGCCTGCGCGACTACATCCACGTCAACGACTTGGCCGATGCCCACGTCCGCGCTCTGCAACATTTGGAGCAAGGCGGCGAATCGGTGGGGCTGAATCTTGGGACGGGCAAAGGGAACTCTGTTTTGGAAGTAATCCACGCCGCCGAAGCGGCCACCGGCCAGCCAGTGCGACGCAAAATAGGGCCTCGCCGGCTAGGCGACCCGCCGGTTCTCGTAGCCGACGCCAGCAAAGCGAACCAGGTTCTAGGATGGACGGCCCAGCGCAACCTGACCGACATCGTCAACAGCGCCTGGAACTTCATGCGCAAGAATTCACATCAAAAGCAGAGATGAGAACAGTAATAAAAAATCCCCGCCCAAGCTGAGCTTGGACGGGGCATCCGCTCTGGTTGCTTTTTGAATTTATTTCTTGGTTTCCGATTTCTCTTCCTTTTTCTCTTCCTTCTTCATGGCGGCGTGCGTGGCTTTCGGTTTCCAGAACTCCGGGTCGGCTTTGATCCAGTCTTCGCCGATATAGCTCATTTTCGGATCAAACGAAAAGAGGTTCGTCTGGCTGGACTCTACGGTTTCGGCGGTGAGTGCGCGCAGTTTTTTCATTCCCTCTTCGCCCATAGCAGCTTCGAACGCCTTCCCTTGACCAAAACTGCGGTCGACTTCCGACAAGGACTTCATGGGGTTAAAAATTACAAACGAGTTGTCGGCCTGGCCATACACCGCTTGATACATGGCCCAGTGCACGTCCGGAATTTTCTCGAAGGCATCCTGGTACATCTTCACCAGAGTCTCCCAGTCTTTGTCGTGCCCCGGTTTGATGTGGAAAAGGGAGATCTCAAAGTAGCGCATATGCGGAATGTCAGTGGCGCTACGCAGGCTGAGATCCTCGCGAAAGGCAAAATCGCCGCTGTCGGTCTCGCTAAGCAATTCACCATCGACTACGCCTGCATGATCGAGAGCCGCCAACAGCGAGGTGTTCTTTTCGACTGCCTTCATGTCCTTTTCCATCGCCTCGAAAGAGTCGTAGCCGGTCAGGAACAATACGCGCGGCTTGCCGGACATGGAATCGACAGCGAGGTAATGGGTGGGCCATTTTGCGGCCGTCATCGCCTGGATGAAGGCAGATTCGCTCTTTTCATGCACCATGCCATTCTTGCCGGGTTTGGTGAACTCGCGCATGATGTTGAGGACTTTGGGGGGCTGATGCATCCCTTCCGATTTCTCATTTTCCTGCGCCGCGATCGTGCCCAGACATCCAAATACCAGGGACGACAGCAACAGATATTCTGCGAGTCTTTTCATAGACGTCTCCCTCCTTTGTATTGACTGTCTTGTTTCGACTTCTAAAGGCGGGCTAATTGTACTCTCGCGGGAGGGGATGCGCGGTGGTCTCGTCGAGACCGGGAGCGGGGTCGCGGTTGAGGGCAGCTCGATTCTGATCCGATATATAATTCAGTGCCTCAGCTTTTTGATCGCTCCACACTTCGCGCGCAATTTAAATTCTGGACCTTAGATGGCTTTGAATCCTGGCACGAAACTCGGGCCCTACGACATCGAGTCGCTGCTCGGCGCGGGCGGAATGGGTGAGGTGTATCGGGCGCGGGATGCCCGGTTGAATCGCATGGTTGCGATCAAGGTGCTGCCGAAGTCGTTTTCAGCCGACGCCGACCGCCTGATGCGCTTTTCCCAGGAAGCGCGCGCCGCCGCCGCCCTCAACCATCCGAATATTCTGTCGATTTTTGACATTGGCGAAGAGCAGGGCGCTCCTTACATTGTTTCCGAATTGCTGGAAGGGACGACTCTGCGCGAACAGGTCCGGAACGGGCCTTTGCCGGTTCGCAAGGCAATCGACTGCGGACTGCAAACAGCGCGCGGATTGGCGGCGGCGCACGATAAGGGAATCGTCCATCGCGATCTGAAGCCGGAAAACATTTTTGTTACCGATGATGGGCGGGTAAAAATTCTGGATTTTGGTCTGGCCAAGCTGACGCGGCCGGAGGCTTCGTCCGCCGGAGGAGATACGCTGACCGCCCAGGTAAATACCGAACCGGGGCAGGTTTTGGGAACGGCTGGCTATATGTCTCCGGAGCAAGTGCGCGGAAGAGCAGCCGACCATCGCGCGGATATTTTTGCCTTCGGATCGATTCTCTACGAGATGCTCTCCGGCAAGCGCGCATTTCGCGGCGAGAGTCCGGCCGACACCATGAGCGCGATTCTGAAGGAAGAGCCGGACGAGCTTTCGGAGACGGGTCGGAATATTCCGGTGCCGCTGGAGCGGATTGTCCGGCATTGCCTGGAAAAGAATCCGGCGCAGCGCTTTCAGTCGGCGGGCGACGTGGCATTCAACCTGGAGGCGCTGTCGGATAGCTCGGTGGGAACTCGGACGAGCGCGCAGGCGGCGGTGGTTACGCCGGACTTGGACGCGGGCGATGTTGAGGCTCGACGCGGAGGTTTGCCGCTCATGGCGGTAGCAGCGTCTGGTGATCGCGGTGGCGGGAGCGGCCTGGTGGTTTGGCCGCGCGAGCGTGAAGCCATCGCTGGCCGAGTATCAGCAGATCACGTTTCGAACCGGCTCGATGGGCAATGCGCGGTTTACTCCGGATGGAAGCATTGTGTACTCCGCCTCATGGGACGGGGGCGAGAAACAACTCTACATGTCACGCACCGATGAGCACGGCGCGCGCGAACTGGGGCTGAAGGATGCAGATTTGTTGGCCATCTCGAAGAGCGGAGAACTGGCCATCCTCGAGGACGTGGTGAGGTTCAGCGGCTATGCGCGGGCGGGCACGCTGGCCCGAGTGCCGCTGAGTGGAGGCACGCCGCGCGAGGTGCTTGACAATGTGCAGGACGCGGACTGGGCGGCGGATGGGGAGCACATGGCGGTCGTGCGCTTTGTCCCGGAAAACCGGCATTGGCGGCTGGAGTATCCGGTGGGAAAGATTCTGCTCGACGGCATTAATTGGATCAGCACGCCGAAGATCTCACCGGACGGGAAGCGGGTGGCGTTCGCCGATCACGAGAATACCGGAGGAGACGATTTGGGATCGGTCGCGGTGATCGATCCGGAAGGGCACGAGAAAAAGCTTTCGTCGGGATGGGTTTCGATGGAGGGAATTGTGTGGTCGCCCAAGGGCGACGAGATCTGGTTTACCGCGACAGCCAACGGCAGCGCGGAAAATCTGCACGGGGTGAGTTTGTCGGGCAAGCTGAGAACGATTGCCAACGTGCCGGGAGGGATGTGGCTGCAAGATATTCGCAATGGAATGGCGCTGACGATTACCCATCAGACGCGCCTGGGGATTCGCGGCTTGGGCCCAGGCGCGAAAGAGGAGCGGGAGTTGGGCTGGCTGGGATGGGCAGAGCTAAGGGACGTCAGCCGCGACGGAAGCAAGGTTCTGTTTGAAGAAGAAGGAGACGGCGGCGGGCCGAATTACACGGTTTTCTTGAGGAATATGGATGGGTCCCCACCGATGCGGATCGGGGAGGGCGTGGCCCAAGCTATCTCTCCGGATAGCAAGTGGGTGATCACGAAGCCGGCGAAGGAAGGCCCGCTGAGCATCGTGCCGACCGGGGCCGGGCGAGGCGCGGCAACTGACGCACGACCGCGTCAGCTATGACCGGGTTCGCTACCTCCCGGACGGCGAACACCTGCTGGCGACGGGAATTGAGCCGGGACATGGGGTGCGAGATTATTTGATCGATGTGGTTAGCGGAGACTCGAAGCCCATCACGCCGGAAGGCATTGCGGGCACCACTGTTTCCGTCGACGGGCGCCGGACGGCGGTGCGCGGGCCGGATGGAAAATGGGGAGTTTGGCCGGTGGAAGGTGGGGGATTTCAGCCGATTCCGGAACTCGATGGGAAGTGGGTGATAACGGGGTGGTCGCCGGACGGCAACTCGCTCTATGCGATTGCAAGCCACACTCAGGAAAGAGCGCGGCGCTTATATCGAGTGGATGTAGCAACCGGGAAGATTGAACCCTGGAAGACGTTCGGAACGGAATTGGGAGCGGGCGCCATCGCGGCTCCGCCCGATTTTTCGAGTGATGGCAGCGCCTATGCCTATTTGTACTTCCAGGATCTAACGGTGGCCTATGTGGTGAGGGGATTGCAGTAGGGTATCGAGTCATAGAATCATTTAGTCATTGAGTCATTAAAATGGAAGTCATGAAAAAGTTCGCAGTCGCTTTGTCAGTGCTGGGGCTGATCGCCCTGTGCGGCGCTCTGGGCGCGCCCCGCGCCTGGGCTCAGGACGACGATGACGGTCCGATGTCGAATATGCACTTTGTGGTGGTGCGCGACGCGAGCGGCAAGCCGGTGAAGAATGCGGCTGTCGTGCTGCATCCCGTGAAGAAGAACGGCAAGCAGTCGATGGGCGGCCTGGAACTAAAGACAGACGAAGAAGGCAAAACCTGGATCGATGGGATTCCATATGGCGTGTTGCGGGTGCAGGTGCTGGCCCCCGGTTTCCGGACGTTCGGAGAGGATTACGAGATCAAGCAGCCGGAGACTGAGATTATCGTCAGGCTGAAGAGGCCCGACGTCGCAGTACTCGGTGTACGGAACAGGAGAAGAAGCAGAACTACGGGGTCCAGGAGAAAGAGCCGGAGAAGAATCAAAATACCAGTCCGAATTCGAGTCCGAGTCCGAGTAACGATAAGAAGACAGATCCGCCCCCGCGCAGACTCCCCCGCAGGCAAACCCTTCCGATCAGAAGCCCCAGTGAAGCATGTTGCGGCGCTGGCTTTCTTTATGCTCCGGCGCTTTTGATTTCGTGTAGATCGGCTGCGTGCTCGGGACGTAGGCACACGTTTTGAAGTCGTAATGCTTGCCCAGGCAATCGGGGCAAAGATTCATGTGATGTACGCGGCACTCGACGGCCGACTCGTTTTCGCCGCAAAGATTGCAAACCTTGCGTCTTCCCTTCGGACTGACAATCGGTTTTGACTGGTTGCCCTCCACCCAGAATCGCGCCTTGACATAGAAACCGCCGGCTGCGAGCACCATTCCGGTAGAGAACACCATGGCGCCCGCTGTGAACACAGCCATGTCGCGATGCTCGCCGAAGGCTGCCGGGAGAAAGCAAAGGCCGGCAGCGGCCATGAGACATCCCACTCCAATTATCCAGCTTCCGATCTTCGAGGCCATTGGCATTTTTCCTGGGCGGAAATCAGATCGTGCGTTGGCGAACGGCGATTCCGGCCGGCACCTTGAAATGATCAGCGCTTCTTAAGATTATCGGCCGGGCAAGTGGAACTCCAGATGACCGAAGTTTGCGGTGACGCAGGTAACTTGTGGCGGAAAAGGCTCTCTCTTAGCATATTTTCACCATGGACATGTGTCTGCTGCTGGTGTGTGCCGATCAGGATGCTGCCGGTCTCTTCATGACGGTGCTGGCCGAGATGGAAATCAAGGCCGAGCACACGCCCTCGATTTCGCACGGGCTGGAGCGAATCGACGAACAAGAGTTTGACGCCATTGCCTTTGACTACCGTGGCGACGAGGCCTCGAACGAATTTCTTGCGCGCTTGCGCCAGTCCGACAAGAACGGCACCACCATGCTGATTGCCCTGGTCGATGAAGAGTGCAATTCACGGCCTCTGTTTGGGTTAGGCGCGAATTTTGTCTTGTATCGTCCGCTGACGGCGGAGCGAACTCGGCTCAGCATGAGCGCGGCGCGCGGCTTGATGCGCGGGGAGCGCCGGAGTTCGGCGCGAGCGCAGGTGTATTCGACGGCGAATGTTTCTTATCCGGGGGCGCCCGACCTGGACGCAATGCTGATCAACATCAGCGATAGTGGAACGCTAATTTCGAGCCAACCGCGCAAGCTGGGCGAGGGCAAAGTTTACTTTGAGTTTGCGCTGCCGGGGCAAGGGCAGCTGGTTCGTTTGTCGGGCGAAGTTGCCTGGCAGGATTTTTCCGGCCGCGCGGGAATTAATTTTGTTGATGTGCCGCAGGCCTCGCGCAAGCTGATCCAGACCTGGTTGCAGAAGAACGCTAACTGGGCCGGCGACGAGCCGGTGATCGAGCGCTTTGCGCTGGGCCCGGATCTTTCGGGATCGAAAAAGTCGGCGCATCGCTCAGCGGGCAGTTCGGCCCACGAATCGGCGGAAGACTCGGCAGAAGACTCCGCGGAAGCTTCCAATCCCGGCGACCGGAGACAGAACGAGCGCGTGCCCTGCCAGATCGGCGCGACCGTGCATCCGGTGGGCGGGACCACTCCCAATCATTGCTCGCTTTCCGACATCAGCGAAGGCGGTTGTTATGTGGAGATGCCATCGCCCTTGCCGGGGAACGCAGATGTTGAGATTGTGGTGCGGACCTCGGACCGGAAATTCAAGATTCGCGGCGAAGTCCTGAGCAGCCACCCCGGATTTGGGATGGGCGTGCGGTTTACGTTTCAGGATACCGGCGAGCGCGAAGAAATTTTGCGGGTACTGGCGCTGCTCTCGGCCGCGCGCGCTCGCGATGAGCAACCCTGCTAGACGCCATTCGGGAACTGACAAAAGCTTCAACCACGGGGTACACAGAGGTACACGGGGTAAAACTCAGGGCTTCGTGTTTTCCTGCACGGCCTTGCGAAAATAATCCAGCGACAGTTTCAGCCCCGTTTCCAAATCTATCTTCGGTTCCCATCCCAGCAGGCGTTTTGCCTTGGAAATATCGGGCCGGCGCTGCTTGGGGTCGTCCTGCGGCAGCGGCTCGAATTTGATTTCGCTCTGCGACCCGGTAACGGCGATTACTTTCTCCGCGCACTCCAGAATCGTGAACTCCGTAGGATTGCCGATATTGACCGGCAAGTGCTCGTCCGAGCGCGCCAGCCGCAGAATGCCCTCGACTTCGTCGCTGACGTAACAGAAGCTGCGCGTCTGGCTGCCGTCGCCGAAGACCGTTAAGCTCTCTCCCCGCAACGCCTGCCACATGAAATTTGGGATCACGCGGCCGTCATTAATCTGCATGCGCGGCCCGTAAGTATTGAAGATCCGCAGAATGCGCGTGTCGACGTTGTGATAGCGGCGATAGGCCGCAGTCACGGCTTCCGAAAAGCGTTTGGCCTCGTCATAGACCGAGCGCGGCCCGATAGGATTGACGTGTCCCCAATAAGTTTCCGGCTGAGGATGAACCAGCGGATCGCCATAGCATTCGGAAGTTGAGGCCATCATGAATTTCGCATTGCAGCGGCGGGCGGTCTCCAATGCTTCGAATGTTCCATAGGAGCCGACGCGCAGGGTGGCGATTCCGTGCTTGGCATAGTCGAACGGACTGGCGGGGCTGGCAAAGTGGAAGACGTAGTCGAGCGGGCCGTAGTCGGCAGGCTCGCAGACGTCTTTTTCTACAAACTCAAAGCGCGCGTCTTTTTTGAGATGCGCGATGTTCGTGAGGCGGCCGGTGAGCAGGTTGTCGGCGGCAAGAACGCGATAACCCTCGGCCAGCAGGCCATCGCAAAGATGAGAGCCTAGAAAGCCTGCTCCGCCGGTGACGAGGGCGCGTCGCGTCATCATCATCGTTGCAGGCCCATGTTTCAGGCACGCTCCTTTTTCGCCGAGCGCGCGGCGGGCGTCTCCTCAACGATGGCGGGCGGCCGTCCCACGCTGTAATACGAAAATCCGTGCGCCGTCATCGCCATTGGATCGTAGAGATTGCGTCCGTCGAGCACGATGGGATAGCGTACCACGCCGCGCAAACGGTCCAAATCCAAAGCCGCAAATTCCTCCCACTCGGTGAGGATGAGCACGGCGTCGGCGCCTTTAGCGGCGTGATACGGGTCAGCGGCGTACTCCACGCCCGCCGGCAGGATTTCTTTGGCGCGCTCCATGGCCGCTGGATCGTAAGCGCAGACATGGCAGCCCTCGCGCAGAAGTTCTTCCACCAGAAGCAATGCGGGAGATTCGCGGATGTCGTCGGTGCCCCCCTTGAATGCGAGGCCGAGTACGCCAAGGCGCTTGCCGCGCAGGGTCCAGAGCACGCTGCGAACTTTTTTCAAAAAGCGTCGGCGCTGTTCTTCGTTGATGCGGATGACTTCTTCCAACAGGCGGAAATCGTAACCGCCTTCTTTTGCGACCGCGCGGAAGGCGAGCAAGTCTTTCGGGAAACACGAGCCGCCATAGCCGATGCCGGGATTCAGAAAGCGCGGGCCGATGCGGGAATCGGTGCCGATCCCATCGCAGACTTCCTGAACGTTGGCCCCAACCGCCTCGCAGATGGAAGCGACCGCATTAATAAAAGAGATCTTCATGGCCAGAAAGGCGTTGGAGGCGTGCTTGATCATCTCAGCGCTTTGCGCGGTCGTGATGATGAGCCGCGGCGGCGCTTGCGTGGGAGACATAGCGCGATCGGGCCGCGGAATGGCATCCCCGCGGCCGTAATACCAGCCGCTGGTAAGCGGATCGTAGATCTTGCGCATGACCTCGGCGGCGCGCTCGTTTTCGACTCCTACAACAATTCGATCGGGATAGAGAAAGTCCGGGACGGCAGTGCCTTCGCGGAGGAATTCTGGATTCGAAGCGATGTCGAAGAGTTCAGGATCGGCGCCATTGCGAAGAATAATGGTTCGAATCCAGTTATTGGTAAAAACGGGGACGGTGCTCTTTTCGACGATGACCTTATAGCCATCCACGGCGCCCGAGATTTCGCGGGCCACGGATTCCACGTACGACATATCGGCGTCACCGCTCTCGGTGGGCGGCGTGCCGACGGCGATGAAGATCGCTTCGCTATCCCGCGTGGCGGCTTGCAGGTCGCCGGAAAACTTGATGCGATGGCCGCGGTGCTTGGCTAAAAGCTCAGGAAGAAATTTTTCGTGAATCGGAACGTCGCCGGTGCGGAGTGCTTCGAGTTTCTTTTCGTCGTTATCGACCAGCACGACTTCATGCCCAAGATCGGCAAAACAGACCCCTGTTACCAGTCCAACGTATCCCGAACCAACGACTGCGATGCGCATGCGAGCCTTCTCCTCGGTTGTTTATGAGCGTCTTTGTGCACATCCGGCTCGTCGGCGTGCAGAATTCAACTTTAGCAGCGTTGGGCGGCTTTTCTATTCACAATCGCAGATTACGATGGTGCGGCAGACAGGAACGGGAAATAGAACCTCACAAAAATGGGTGACTGTCGTCACCGATTGCATTCATCCAGAGGCTCACAATCTTCATCGGGAGGGATTTATGCCCATCCTGTTGGTTGCGCTTCTGGCCATGGCGGCTTTTGGTTTGATTGGGATTCTTTTTGGAGCCGCCGTTTTTATCGAACAGCACAAGATCGGTACACACGGGAAGACAGCGCGATAAGCACCCGCGAAGTCGGGCTCTTCTCTTTCTCCAGTGCAGCAGGCTGCTTGTGGCCCGCGGCTTTGTCACACCGTTTCCGCATCGCCACTCGCTACCAATAGCAAACCGCGAGTAGCCAGGTTTGGCATGCTCGCGGCTTGCAACTCGAAGCTCGAAACTCGAAGCTCTTTACGCCATGCAAAGACTTTCCAGCGCGCCCTGGTCCCGAATCAGCAACGTCGCGCCGTGCAGTTCCACTACGCCGCGCCGTTTGAAATCGCCGAGTATCCGCGTCACCGTCTCGCGCGACGATCCAATCAACTGCGCCAGCTCTTCATGCGTCAGTGCCAGTTTCATCCGCACCACGCCGCCGCTGGTCCGCCCCTCACCGGACCATTGCAGCAGCAGCCGCGCCAGCTTTCCCGGTACCGAATGGCACAGCCCGATCGAACGGATCACGTCATACGCCGACTGGCAATCATGGCTTAGATGCTGCGTCGCCCGCAAGCAGGCGTCGCCATGTGTCTTCAAGAATTTCAAGAACAGATCGCAACTGACATAAGCGAGTTGGGAGGGCTGCAGAGTTTCAACCGTCAATTCGTAAGCCTGGCCCGTAACCACCGATTGCAACCCGAGCACTTCGCCCGGCTGCGCAATCTTTACGATCAGCGTCTTTCCCTCGCTGTTCGTCGTCATCAGCTTCACGCGTCCCTGGCAAACGATATACACGCCGCGCGCCGCCTGCCCTTCCATCAGCACCACGGCCCCTTCCGGATACGAACTGGTGTGCTTGATGCGATTCAAATCATCCAGCGTCGATTGTGAAAGTCCCGAAAAAAAACTGTCTGCCCCAAGTTCGAATTCCCTGACATCTTCAATGATTGGCAACCCGTATGGCGAATTCGCTTTCGCCTGCGCGTCCGCCAGATACCGAAAACCTGACCCGGTGCTTCTTCCCGCTATCGCTACCGTCGCAGTTGCCATAACGTTCTCTCCTTGAACTATGGTCGTTCTCGTGCGCTTGAAAATCTCTTTCTTGCGTTTGTTATTGGTTTGCGGTGCACTTTATCTGTGGCAAGCCGGTAACCAATCCAAGGGAGTGCATGGGAATCGCAACGTTGTATACCTCAAGCCCCGTAGAATCAAGCACTTTTATCAGGCCGGCGAGATTTGCGGTCAGCCCGGAATTCGGCTCCGCCTGCGTCTTTTGCCACAAGGCTGCGTGATCCCCATCACCACTCATGGTGAGGAATGCACAAAATACGGTGATTTTTATCAATTCGGGAAGATAAATGGCCTCAAAGAGATTTGTGGGCAGGCCGGACGGCCCGCGGGCGGCGATCGCTCGCAAGGACGGGAAAACAAGCTCAAAAGCCGACGTAGTCTTTATTCCAGCCAGGAAGCCAAGCAGCTAGAAGCTATTTCATCCTCTCCCACACAATATCCTCGTTATTCCGCCGGTCAATCAATGCATCCACTTTGCCGTCCTTCCCGCGCTGGAATAATGTCCGGCCCTCCACCCCCTTGCGGAAGAAGAGCCCAGCTACCTCGGGAAACAACTCCACTTTCGCCCCGCTCCCGCGCTGCCGGAACAAATGACCATCTTCGAGCGAAACCGTCATAGTCTTCCCGGGCGCTGCATCGTAAGTCCCCACGTAGTCCGCGTAGGTCCGGGCATCCACCGCGCCCTCCGTCGGATCCTCGTAATAACGCAAAACCTGCCCCGCCACAATCTGCCAGTCCCCACCCCGCCGCATCCAGGTATCGGTTTCGTGGTACCGAGCCTTCATAGTCTGACCATAGATCGTCTCCGACTCATTGAGGTCGTAGCTAAGAATCGCGACATCGTCGTCAATATGGCTCTGCGCATTGGCCACCGAGATCAAACCGGAGTACCCCTGAGGCAGCGGAGCTATATCCGCCACCAGCGCCTCTTTGTTCATATTGCGCCCCCGCTCGTCAAAGTAAAGGCAGTCCTCAGCGAAGTACTTCTTCCATGGTTTCCGATCGCCGCCCGCTACAGAATTGACCAGTTCCTGCGTCCGCCGAACCAATTCATCCTGCGAAATGGAGGCTTGGCGCGACGACCGGGAGCATCCGAATAAGCCAAACAAACTTATATACATCAATAAGTTACATCCAACTCTCACCCTCATGATCTTGATGTCCCCTGTGTTCCTCTGTATACCCTGTGGTCAAAGCCTTTGCGAGCGCCACCTCTAAATTAGCCAGCAAAGCTTGACAATCACCCACTCACATCCTACAATTAGCACTCGTGGACCTGAAGTGCTAACAATCAACCAAAATCTGAATCAACCCAGCATTCCAACTAAAACACATTCGAAAGGAGCACCAACCATGGCAACAAAGTTTACTCCCCTGCACGACCGCATTCTGGTTCGTCGTGTAGAAGAAGCCGACACCACCCGTGGCGGCATCATCATCCCCGACAGCGCTAAAGACAAACCGATGGAGGGAGAAGTCATCTCCGCCGGCAAAGGCAAGATCAGCGAAGAAGGCAAAGTCCGCCCGCTCGACGTAAAGGAAGGCGACCGCATCCTCTTCGGCAAATACTCCGGCACCGAAATCAAGATCGACGGTGAAGACTTCATCATCATGCGTGAAGAAGAAGTGCTAGGCATCCTGACCGGCGCAGCGAAGGCAAAAGAAACCGCCGGCAGCCGCCGCTAATAATCACGGTGTAACTGCTGCCTGCCGCGAAATCGCCCTGTAGTAGAGACGGGGCCTGCCCCGTCTGGTAAGCAGCACCAAAGAAGTTAGCGATCAAGTTATCAGTGAGGATCATGCGATTCTACCGAGAACTGAGAACTAATTTCAAAAAAATCCAGCAGGCCAGCCTGCAAACGAAAACTTATAGGAGATAAAGAAAATGGCAAAACAAATTATTCACGGAGAAGAGTCCCGCCAGGCGATTCTCCGCGGCGTCAACATTCTCGCCGACGCTGTGAAAGTCACTCTCGGCCCCAAGGGCCGCAACGTAGTTATTGAAAAGAAATTCGGTTCGCCAACCATCACCAAAGACGGCGTAACCGTAGCCAAGGAAATCGATCTGAAGGACGCGCAGGAAAACATGGGCGCGCAGATGGTCCGCGAAGTCGCCAGCAAGACCAGCGACATCGCCGGCGATGGCACCACCACCGCCACGGTTCTCGCCCAGGCGATCTTCCGCGAGGGCGTGAAGACGGTTGCTGCCGGCGCCAATCCGATGGCCCTGAAGCGCGGCATCGAAAAGGCAGTCGTCGCGATCTGCGGCAGCCTCGACAAAGAAGGCAACCGCAAGCCGGGCGAACTGGACAAGTTCTCCAAGCAGATCCAGGGCGACCACATCGCGCAAGTCGGCACGATCTCAGCAAACAACGACGAAACGATTGGCAAGATCATCGCCGAAGCAATGAAGAAAGTCGGGAAGGACGGCGTCATCACAGTTGAAGAAGCGAAGACGCTTGAAACCCAGCTCGACGTAGTCGAAGGCATGCAGTTCGATCGCGGTTATCTCTCTCCGTACTTCGTTACCGACCCGGAGCGGATGGAAGCGATTCAGGAGAACGCCTACATCCTGATCCACGAAAAGAAAATCTCTTCGATGAAAGACCTGCTCCCGTTGCTCGAGCAGATCGCCAAGAGCGGCAAGCCGCTCCTGATCATCGCTGAGGACGTGGAAGGCGAAGCGTTGGCAACTCTGGTTGTCAATAAGCTGCGGGGCACTTTGCAGGTCGCGGCCGTCAAGGCTCCCGGCTTTGGCGATCGCCGCAAGGCTATGCTGCAGGACATCGCAATCCTCACCGGCGGCAAGGCCATCACTGAAGATCTCGGCATCAAGCTGGAGAACGTTCAGATTGCCGACCTCGGCCAGGCCAAGAAGCTCACCATCGACAAGGACAACACGACCATCGTCGAAGGCAAGGGCAAGCACAACGAGATCGAAGGCCGCGTAAAAGAGATTCGCAGCCAGATCGACAAGACCACCAGCGACTACGATCGCGAGAAGTTGCAGGAGCGGTTGGCGAAGCTGGTCGGAGGCGTAGCCGTAATTAAAGTAGGCGCCGCCACCGAAACCGAAATGAAGGAAAAGAAAGCCCGCGTCGAAGACGCGATGCACGCAACCCGTGCAGCCGTGGAAGAAGGCGTAGTCCCGGGCGGCGGCGTAGCGCTGGCGCGTTGCGTTCCCGCACTCGACAAGCTGAAGCTGGAAGGTGACGAGCAGATCGGTGTCAACATCGTGAAGCGCGCTATCACCGAGCCTCTGCGCCAGATCGTCGAAAACGCCGGCGAAGAAGGTGCGGTAGTTCTCGGCAAGGTCTACGACTCAAAAGACCCGAACTTCGGCTACAACGCCCAGTCCGGCGAGTACGAAGACCTGGTCAAGGCAGGCGTTCTCGATCCGACCAAGGTAGTGCGCACCGCACTCACCAACGCCGGCTCGATCGCCAGCCTGATGCTGACCACCGAAGCCCTGGTCTCGGAGATTCCGGAAAAGAAGGAAGCTCCCATGGGCGGCGGCGGCCACGGCGGCGGCATGGGGGACATGTACTAGGAACCAGCTGACAGCTGTCAGCTAGATCGGTAGGCGCCCCGTTCAGGCTTTGCTTGGGCGGGGTTTTCTTTTTGTTCCGGGCGGACGTTCCGGCATGGTTCTTCACGTGGAGCTCAGGCGGGCCTTTGTATGTACGTTTTTATATGGTCACTGAGGGCAAAGGAAAGCGCGATCGGGGCGCCTTAGCAGGCGAACAGGTGGCGAATTCCTAAAATGGGAGTGCGTAGAAAATATTGTTGGGAAACGTGTCGGGTTTCCCCTCGAAATATGATATGTAAACGTGCCAAAAAGCTTCGAGGTGCTCAGGAGATCCTGGTGAGCGGCTTGCGCGGAGTGCAAATCGACTCAAACCACTGGCTGATATAGACTTGCGCGTGCCCCTCGCCACAGAAATGGCGGGCCGTCGGACTATTCGCAGCCGCCAGGTCCCACTTGATGACGGCCAGCTTGTCGTCTCCGCATTCGATCACAAACCAGTGAATCGGGTTGTCGCTGGTGATGCTGCAAATCTCGCACTGAAATTCCTTCACACTTGACATGCTTTCTCCAGGGAGCGATAGCTCAGCGAAACGCCAGTATAGCGGAAGAGGTAGCGCGGACACTCCGCCCGCGAGAATGGGTCGTCCAAGACGCTCGCGAATCAGACGCGGGCTGTCCAATAATCTGGCTTCCGGCTGGTGTGCGCGACCGCGAAAATCTCAACGGTCTGCGCGCCTAACTCCCGATAGATTAGAAAATAGGGGAAACCGCGAAGTAAAAATCGTCGAGTGCCTGATGGCCCGCGCACCCAACGGTGAGGAGCCAGTGCGATCGCGGAGAGGGCACGCCCAAATTCTGCATCGAAGCGAAGTGCTGCCTGTGGATTGCGCCCGAGGTACCAGTCAAACGCGGCGTCGTAGTCGGCAGCGGCTGCCTCGTGGAGTGTCAAGACTCTAGCGGGCACGGGAAAGTTTCGCAAGATTGCGTTGACGAACTTCTTCCCACGGGATAGTTTTGGCCTTGCCGGAATCGAGGTCGGCGATGCGCAGCTTGACCTCGTCGTCCCATGCGGCAAGAACACCCTCGTCAACTTTGCCAGCGAGATTCGAGATCAGAGATTCAGCCAGCGCCTCCTGCTCCTCTACCGAGAGAGCCAGCGCCTGTTCAAGTAATTTGGAAACTTCGGGACTAATATGCGGCATGTACACTCACCCAAGAGCATTATAATGCGAGCCCATGGCACGTTCAGGACGGTATTTAGCAAACACGCGAAGCCTTGGAACTAGCCGCCAGAACAAGAAAGCACCGGAGGTCGCAAGGTGAAGACAATGGGAAAGAACGGTGCTGTCGATCACACCGGATCGACTTTTGACAGTTTTCTCAAAGAAGAAGGCATCCGGGAGGAAGTCGAGGCGGTCGCGGTCAAGCGCGTGATTTTGTGGCAGCTTGCGTAAGCCATGAAAAAGAAAACCACACAGGCGCTAGCGAAGAAATGGAACACGAGCCCGCGGTGTGAAAGCTAAACCCTCAGCAGCAAGCAGTGTGCCACCCACCCTTCGCAAAGTACGTGTCCAGTCTCTTCACACTTGACATGCTTTCTCCAGGGAGCGATAGCTCAGCGAAACGCCAGTATAGCGGATGAGGTAGCGCGGACTCTTCTGTTCCGATCGGTGGGCAGTGGGCTAGAAAGTACCCCGCTACCCGATCGGTGACAAGGGGTTGAGCAAGCAGCTATACTCGCGCGAGACGTTTTATGTGGGGCAGACACTTCCCTCTCGGCGTGCTCGGAATCGGACTCTTTCTCGCCCTACCCCTTTCCGCGCCGGCGGCGCAACCCGGTACGGCCACCATCACCTCTGCCACCGAACTGGTATTAATTCCCACGGTGATCAACGACAAATCGGGCGCTCACGTTTCGGGACTCAAGAAGGAAGAGTTTGTCTTGAAGCAAGACGGCAAGGTTCAGCCGATTGCGATCTTCGAAGAAGTGAGGACGAACGCCACGCGGCTGCATCGTTCGGAAGGCGAGCATGGGACGTTCAGTAACGTCGAACCGGGCGTCAGCGGCAATCCGCGTCTCAGCATTATTGTCCTGGACTTCGTGAACACTCCGCTCCCCGACCAGGCCAACGCCCGAACCGCACTGCTCAAGTTTCTTTCCGAAGTCGCGGAGTCGGGTGAGCCGATGTGCCTGCTGGCGCTCACGGGCGGCGGCCTGAAGCTGCTCCATGATTTCACCGACGATCCAAAACTTCTCGCCATAGCACTGCGCGAGGCGAAGTCCGAGGCTGCACCCATGATTCACGACCAGGTCGTGGATCCGCATCACCCGACCGGGGGGCCGCTGGCCAAGGCTCTCACCGCGATGATTCGGGGACAGTTGGAAAGTGAAGCCCAGATCGCCTCGCTGGAGACCAAAACGGCGGCCAGCCTCACGGTTGAGGCTTTGTTGCAGATCGCCAAGGCCTTCCGCGGTTTACCCGGCCGGAAGTCGTTGGTCTGGGCAAGCTCTGGTTTTCCCTTTTCGTTGAGCCCCTCCTCCTCGATGGACGACGAGGTTCCAGTGCATGGGTCGAATGAAATGCAATCGACATACGACAACCTGTGGAGAATGATGAACGACGCCCAGATTGCCATCTACTCAGTTGACCTTCGCTCAACCAATTCCAACGCGTTCATGACGACTGGAGGCGTTCGCCCGTCCGATGTTGGAGATCCTCAGTTCGATACGGATGCTCTAGCGCACGAGAAAATGCTGGACACAAACAGCACCCTCCAGCTATTTGCGGAAAACACCGGGGGACGAGCATTCCTCGGAGGAGGGAGTCTGCTCCAGTCTTTCCGTCAGGCCATCCAGGACGATAGCTCTTATTACATGCTTGGTTATTATGTGAGCCCGCGCAACACCAAGACTGGCTGGCATGGGGTCTCGGTGACGGTCCATAGCAAAGGCGCGAAGCTTCGTTACCGGAGAGGCTTCTTTCTTACCCGGGACACGTCCGCACCCTCCGCCCAACGGGATATTCAGCTCGCGCTGGCTTCGCCGCTCGACTTTGCCGGCATACCCGTCTCAGTGACCTGGTTAACCCAGAAGACAGGAAACGCTCCCGGGACGAAACAAGTGCGATTCGAGCTGGTCGTGCCCGCGAGCTTCGCTTCCCTGGATGAATTCGACAATCATCACATGGTCGTTGACATCGCCGCGGTGGCTAGAAATCTGAATGGAGATGCGGTAACAGACGTTTCGCAGCGCATCGACGCACACCTGAAGGGGGACGGGCTCGAACAGATACAACAGCACGGCATGACCTATCGCAATGGACTTCAGCTTCCGCCCGGCGAGTACAGGGTTCGTTTCGTCGTGCGAGATGCGATCGGCAATCGACTGGGGAGTGTTGCTGCACCGGTCACGGTGGCGCCATAATCTCGAAACTGCCATCCGCCTCGCGGCTCACCCCGCCCGGCCCGACAAGACGGACAGCAGCGTCTCCGGGGCGGCGTTATCACCGAAGGTGCGGCTTAGGTGTAGGTACAGATCGCGGTTGCCGGGGGCGAAGATGAAGCTGGCTCCGAGCTGGAAAGGATTTTTGCCGAGCCGATGTTGGCGGTGGCCGCCGCGCTTGGCGTGGGCCCGGGCTTCCGCGTTTTCTTTACGCAGGAGATGGAGCAGGTTCGCGGATTTCAATTCGCGCGGCGCGATAGGCAGTTCGTTCGGTATCGACCAGGAGCGGGAAGGTGATGCCGGTCTCCTCGCGAAACAGGCGCGCGTAGTTCATATCGCCGAGGCCGACTGCGGCCAGCGTGGCTCCGGCTTGCTTGAATTTGCGCTCGTGTTCGCGCAACTGCGCGACGTGCTCGCGGCAGAAGATTCAACCGTAGTGGCGCAGAAAAACTACCACGGCGGGATGCTGCTCCCAGAGCGAGCCGAGGCGAACTTCGCCGCCGCCCGCTTCGGCTAGCACGATATTCGCCAGCTTCGCGCCGATGGTGACCGCCATGTGCTGATTGTATTCGGATCATCAGCTATTCGCTTAGGCCTGCTCTGGCGGAAAAGGCCGCATTTCATGCTTCCGAATTGGCTCCCATGGTTTTGTTCCATTTTCCGAACAGCCGATGCATTGCATACTTACTTCTTCGTTTTGCTGAGCTATAATTCACCGCTTTGCAAGGCGTGGTAGCCCACTTACTTCATCGGCGGAGACAACTATGCCCACGGAACAAACGATTGCGGCTGCAATCCAGTTAGGACGCGAGAACGCTGGACGTATTCTCGAGAACCGATCGGCCGTTCGCCGGCGGCGTGCCGAAGCCATTGCCGGCAACCGGCGCGCGCTTTCCCTGCGGGTGCATCTCTCCACTCCGCCCGCGAGCCTTGATCTTCAGGCCGCCGCCACCAAAGCGGGAGCGACCGTACCAGAAACTGTCGTCACTCTGCAAACGGCCGGTTTTCTGGTGGCTGCCGGAGACTCCTGGTTCGATTATCCCTTTCACGACGTGCTCAAGGACCTTGAAGATAACTACGGATACAACGTCGAATCGACGGCGCATGCGGGCGATCCGATTGAGAAGATGGCTTACCATCTCGGCCAGCTTTACGACTTCCCGCGGCAATTGGACAAGGTGAAAGATCTGGGAGCGGTTCCGCGCGCGGCGCTGCTATCGGGCGGCGGAGACGATATCGCGGGCGCTGAATTTGGCATGTTGCTGAACAATGCCTACTCTCCCATTGCGGGCTGGGATATGGATGTGGTCGACGGCGTTCTGAATGACCGAATCTATACCGCGTTTCTGGCGATGCTCAGCGGGATGGACGCGCTCATCAATGGGCGCTTCGGCCAGAGCCTGCCTATCCTGGTGCATGGCTACGATTACCCGGTGCCGGATGGGCGTGGCTATCTGGGCGCGTTTGGTCATTTCTTATTTGGGCCGTGGCTCGAGCCTGGGTTCCGGGAGAAAAATTTTACCGACCTCGCAAAACGCATCCAGATGATGCACGACGTGATCGACCGTTTTAACGTGATGGCGCAGTCGTTGACCCAGCGCTTCTCGTTCGTGCGCTACGTTGACCTGCGGAATACGCTCTCCACGGGCGGCGACTACAAGACCTGGTGGGACAATGAACTTCATCCCACCAGCGAAGGATTCGAAAAGGTTACAGACAAGTTTGCGGCTGTGCTGCAGAATTTGCCGTAAGGGATCTTCTGGGCATCTTGCGGAAGGCGATTTGACACCGATTTTGTGGCGGCCTATACTCGGCGTCCACGCCACGAAATCCCTCCGGAGAGACTGCCATGTTGAAACGTTCCCTCGCCCGTTTCGTAATTTTCGCTTTTGCTTTCGCAATGCTGAGCATTGCCAGCGCTCGCGCGCAAACGCATTTTCCGAAATTGACTCCGCAGAACAGCGGAACTACCGAAGGATTGATTGCGGTCAGTCCGGTGAATGCGAAGGTGGTTTGGGCGGCCGGAAGGCATGGAACTTTTCTGGTCACAACCGACGGCGGAGCTACCTGGAGATCGGGCCAGGTCCCGGGCGCAAAGTGGCTGCAATTCCGCGACGTGCAGGGGGTGAGCGCGAATGTTGCGTATCTGCAATCGATTGGAAATGCGCCCGGAAATTTTCGCATTTACAAAACTGAAGACGGGGGAGCGACCTGGACTCGGCAATTCAAGAACGAACTGGCGGGGGCATTCTACGATTGCTTCGCATTCTGGTCGCCGACGCGCGGCATCTCGCATAGCGATTCCGTGAACGGAGTGTTTCCCGATATTCGCACCGAGGACGGAACGACCTGGCAGAGCATCGCGAGCAACATGCCTCCTGCGTTGTCGGGAGAGTTTTCGTTCGCGGCCAGCGGCACCTGCGTGGCAACCCAGGGCGAGAACAACGCCTGGATCGCGACCGGCGGCGCGCCCATCGCGCGTATTCTGGCGACGACCGACGGCGCGGATACCTGGAATGCATATGACACTCCGCTGGTAAGTTCGGCGAGCGCGGGTGCGTTTACGGTGGACTTCCGCGATGCCGCGAACGGAATTGTCGGAGGCGGCGACCTCGATCCGTCGGATCCGGATAATGCGCGGACAGCTTCCTCGAACGATGGCGGGCAAACCTGGACGCTGACGACCGCGCCTCCGGTTACAGGAGCGATTTTTGGCCTGAGCTATGTGCGCCAGATCGGCGGCTGCGGCTCGCGCACGAAATGTGCGGACTTCGCGCGCTATGTGGTGGTCACGGCAAATTCCGGCGGCGCGGCGTGGACACCGGATGAGGGAACCACGTGGTATGTTCTGCCGGGAGTTAGCGGCGGCTGGGCGGTGGCATTTGCCAGTCCGAAAGCGGGCTGGCTGGTGGGCACGAACGGAGCAGATTATAAAAATTAGTTTTTAGCGGAAGCGAGCGAACACCATTCGTCTAACGCTGAGCGAGCAGGATTCGGCCGCCGATGGCACTGGTTCAGTTCGACTTGGAGTTCGCACTCTGATTGTGGGCGCGCAGCCAGGCTTCGGCTTGCTGGCGGGCGGCTGCGACTTGCGCTTGCGTCATCTGCGCGGAGAGGCCTTCGAGACGCGACTTGCTGTTCTCGTCGCCCTGGGCAAGCGCGAGTTGCGACCAGAAGTAAGCTTTGGAAAAATCCTGCGGAACTCCGCGGCCCGCCCAGTAGTAGGCGCCCAGCGTGGATTGCGCGCGAACATATCCCTGCTCGGCCGCGCGCTGGAACCATTGCACGGCGAGCGTATCGTCTTTCGGAAGGCCGTCGCCATCGTGATAGAGAACGCCAAGTTGCCATTCGGCATCGGGGTTTCCCTGCTCGGCGAGTTTGCGGAGGTCGTCGGGTGAGAGGGCTCGCCCTAGATGATCCGCGGCGTTTTGTGGAGAAGAAGGCACACGCGATTGCGCGGCTTGCGTCCGGCGAAGCAAATGTCCCTCGATCGTGGGCGCCAGCAGATAGCCGAGCGCCATCGCCGCGACTGCGACTGTCAGCACGAGCAACACGAGATGAGAGAACGGAAAGCGGCGCGTGAAAGAAGGTCGCGCTTCGGCACTATTCTCGGCACTATTCTCGGCACTGTTGTCGGAGTCTTCTTCGGACGGTTGGCCGGAACGCCGGTCGGCAGGCCGTTCCGAAGTTTGCTCAAATATCCGCTCGAGAATTGCGTTGCGTTCGGCGGCTGTCTGGCGCGGGGCTGACCCTTCGGTTTCTATCGCTTCGTGCCCTGGAGCCGTGGTTTGCTCTAACGCCGCGACAGGCGGTTGAACAATCGCGTTGTTATTACTTTCAACTGGTCGCGCTTCGATCGTCTGGTTATTTATCTGCTCATTTTCGGCGCTGGGGATCAACTCCGCGAGCCGCTCCAGAATTATTTCGTGGAGTTGCTCGAAGGTATGAGGATAGGGAGAGAAGACTTCGATGAGACCGACTACGCGAAAGTCGGCGAAGATCGGCGCAGCCATGAAGGAACCAATGCCGAACATGCGGCAGACTTCGGGGTCGACGCGCGGATCGCTTTCCGTGTCGGCACAGGAAACAGCTATGCCATTGCGAAGGCACTCTCCCGACAATCCGTGTGCCGCGTCCACTTCAGCGCCAACTGGCGGAGCGGGCTCACCGGTCGAAGCCCGGCAAACAATCCTGCCGTCGGTGAGAAGCGCGAGCGCCGCGCCGGAGGCGCCGGTTAGGCTGGCAGCCCGCTCGGCGATGAGGCGCAGAATGGCGTCGGAGCTGGCGTGCATGTCGCCATCGATTGCGCGCGATTCGATCTCCCTGACTTGCCTCCGAATATCATCCAAAGCCGAGAGCAATCGCGCGCGTTCGGAATCGGCGGCATTGAATTCTTGTACGGCCGGCGGAGTCTGAATTGAAGCCGGCTTTGGTTCCAGCTCAAGTGCCAGAGGTGCGGCGGTGGAATCTGTGGTGGAAAGTTGCTCCGTGACTATTCCTGTCGCGCGCAACTCCTGGTGGTGATGAGCGAGTTGGGTGGTCCGCGCAGAATGATTGGTTGAGGCCACCAGCAGATTGGCAAACAGCCATTCCTTCAGAACCTGCCGCGAACTGTCGGACAAAAAAGAGAAGCGGACGCCAGCGCGGCCGGTGTCGTCGGTCCACATGACCTGGCCGCTGGCATGCACAAATTTTCTGGTTTCCGGGAGATCGAGGCACATGGTAACGGCGCGATTGACTTCCAGTTGATCGGTATGGAGCGCGGTCGGAAGCGCGGTCTGAACGGCAAAGCCGTGCTCGTGCAGGTCGAGCAATTCGCTGAGGTCGACGACCGCACCGGATTGCGGCGTGTTGAAGCTGACATACACAGGCGTATGCAGCTTCTGACGCAGGGCGCGGCGCCGTTCACCATGCGGAAGTTGCGCGTCTGGATCCGGCCATCTGAGAGTGCTGCGATCCATGAATGGACCATATTAACCTAGCGGCGAAAGGGAATCAGTAATATCTATTTTGTTGCCGCCAGTTTAGAGCCAGTTTCGGGAGGTGCGACGGAAGAGATTCCCGGCTTCGACCGGAAGCACAAGGGCTTACGACTCGACATAAGGCGCCAGCAGCGAGTTAGAGATTGGCGGCGTAGGCGGGAATTTCAGTTTGCTGAGATGCCATCACGATATCGGGAATCGCCCACACACGATCGAGGGCATCGGCCAATGCAACCGGGAATTGCGAGGTGAGCAGGTTGACGTCCAACTGAAGGTCGCGGTTGCTGTAACTTCGGAAGACGACGAGCGATCCGCAAACGCGATTTGAAGTCGTAACCAGATCGAGCGTCAGCTTCCATGCGGGCTCGGCGGAAATCGTCAACATGCGGGGAAACTTGCTCCAGCGAACGTGCTGCGTGGGCTCGATGGAATGCGAGTCGAGAACAGGCGTCGCATGTAATTCGAACGCGTCGAAATCGTTGGTCTCGAAGGCGGCGACCAGAATACTGCGGACCTGATCGAAATTGTCGGCGACTTTGAGTTCCTCGACCGCGCGCCGCACCGAAAGATTGTTGATCACAATCTGGCGCTGCTCCATCGTCCTCTGCGCGACGCGGCGAAGTTCGCCGAACTCCAGATAGTTGAGATGCTGCACGCCCAGCCAGATGCCGGTTCCAACTACCGCGAGCACCAAACCGAGAGTGCTTCCCGTCGGCCAGAGCAGGAACAGGCTCAACATGGCAAACACGGCAGAGACGGCGTAGAGAACAATCACAACCTGCCGATGGGACAAACCCATCTGCAGAAGCTTGTGATGGATGTGCTCGCGATCGGCGGTGAAGATGGGGCGTCCGCTGATGAGGCGGCGAACTACGGAGAGTGATGTCTCCAGGATCGGCAGGCCGAACGAGACCACCGGAATCGCGATGGCCACGAAAGTCGGCGCCTTCTCGGCTCCGGCCAACGCGAGCGCGCTGAGCATGAAACCGATGAACAGGCTGCCCGAGTCACCGAGAAAAATGGTTGCCGGATTGAAGTTGAAGCGCAGAAATCCGAGGATCGCGCCGGCGAGGGTGACGCTCATCAGCGAGCACAGCCACGAGTGATTCACCAGCGCAACGACGAAGAAAACCAAAGTCGAGAATAAGGCTGACCCCGCTGCCAGGCCATCAAGGCCGTCGATCAGGTTGAAGGCGTTGGTAACCGCCACGACCCAGAGCACAGTAAGCGGCAAGCCGACGAACCAGGGCAGCGTGTGCGGAAAGATGAGCGGCAGATCGAGAACGCGCATGCCTCCCGCGAAGAGCATGGAGGCGGCGATCGCCTGCACGGCGAATTTCAAGTAGGGGCCAGCGCCGTAGAGGTCGTCATAAATGCCGAGACAGAAAATCAGGCAGGCGGGCAGATAAATGCGGAGAAGCGTGGCGGGAACAACCCCTGCGACGAGACGCGGAAAGATCAGCGCGAGCACCAGCCACAAAGCCAGGCTGAGGGAGAATGCAAGGAAGATCGCGACTCCGCCCAGACGCGGGCGCGGCGTTTCGTGCAGGTGACGCCCGCCCGGGGTGGAGACCAAACCCCGGCGGGTTGCAATGTCGCGGACTTCGCGCGTCGCCACGAAGGAGAGCGCGAGCGAAAATGCAAACAGCCCAAAAAACAGCAGCGTCAATCAGACGTTCCTTCCGGCCGAAATACCGGGCATTTCAAGCCGAACGGGAAGTGCACAGTTCATTTTGTCCGTACAAATTGTCCGTACAAATTGTCCGTACAATCTCCCTGATTTGCAGCGACCCGGACCTGTAGGAAGTGCATTTTCCCGGACTATAACGTCACGGGCGAAGGACGGCAATACCGATTGCACATTTCACTGTTGACACTTCCGAGTCCGGGTATCGAGTGCGACAATCCCTGTGCGCGGATGGCGCGCATGGCCATGCTAGACTCGTCACACTCGCATCTTAGGAGCTTTTCATGTCAGCGGGGAATGTCCGTTTTCTCGTGCGTACGTCTCTCTTGCGTAGGTCTTTCCTGCGTATTCTGCAGGTATTGATTCTCGGTTTGTGCGGCGCCGGATTTTCGGCGCAAAGGCTTTCAGCGCAAACGCCGGCTGCAAACGACGGCAGCACGCCGCCACCGCTCCGCTGCCGCGACGCAAGGCGAGTGCCGCCGCGACGCCCCCCGCATCGCACCCTCTGCTGGCGAATTCGAGCATGAAACTGGGACCGGGCGACCTGGTCGAGATCAGCGTGTTCGGAGTGCCCGACCTTTCCACCAAGTCGCGGGTCAGTGGCTCGGGAGACATTTACATGCCGCTGATCGACTATGTTCACGTCGCCGACCTGACGACGGATGAGGCGCAGGAACTGATTCAGAAGCGGCTGGAAGATGGAGGCTTTGTGCGCGCGCGCGCATGTTTCGATCTTTGTCGATGAAGCTTCATCGAAGGCCGTCACCATGGTCGGCGAGTTGGCGCATCCCGGACCGTACACGATCGCGGGCGATCGGACGCTGTTTGACATGATTTCGGCCGCGGGCGGATTGAGCGACAAGGCGGGACGCGTGGTGACCATCATTCATCGCGACGACCCCGATCACAAGATTGAACTGCAACTGTCGCCGAACCTGGCGGAAGATACGCAGAATAACGTCGACATCCTCCCCGGCGACACGATTATTGTGTCGCGCGCCGGCATCGTCTACGTGGTGGGAGACGTGCAACATCCGGCCGGTTTCATGATCGAGGATAACTCGCTGAGCGTTTTGAAAGCGCTGGCGCTGGCGGGCGGAAGCACGCGGACGTCCTCACTGAATAAGACCAGGATCCTGCGGCAGACGGCCGAACGGAATTCAGGAAATTCCGGTTCCATTGAAGAAGATCCTTTACGCGAAGGCGCCGGATATTCCGCTGGTCAAGGGCGACGTTTTGTTTGTCCCCGGAAGCTCGGCCAAGGCTGCGGCCTATCGCACGGCGGACGCGGCTGTGACGATGACGTCGGCGCTGGCAATTGTCGCGGCTCATCCTTAAGCCGGTCGCCTGGCGCAGGAAACTAGGCGGCCGCCGCTCGGGCTGATTCTTTCGCCTCGACCAATTCCTTCAGCACCGCGATGTAATCCAGCGCCGTTTGTTTGCGGGAAAGTTTGGCGAGGATATATTGCCGCCCGTTGAATCCCATGCGCCGTCTCTGCTCCGGGATTCGCGCGAGCGCGCGAATCGTCTCCGCAAGCGCGTGGCTGTCCTCAGGCGGCACAAACACTCCGGCGCGCGCCTCTTCGACAATCTGACGAGCCTGGCCGTCGACCGCGACGATCACTGGCCGCTCGCATGCCATGTATTCGAGCAGCTTGGTGGGAATTACGGTCTTGAAGAGATCGGTTTTTTTGAGCATGACGAGGCAGACATCGGCCGCGGAAACGAGCGTGGGAATGTGTTGCCGCGGTTGCTGCTCGAGAAACTTGATATTGGCGAGGCCGCGCGCAGCGGCGAGTTCCATGATGCGCTGCTTTTCCGCGCCTTCGCCGATCAGCAGGAACAAGCAAGCTCGGTAGAGTCGTCTGAAGTTCTTCGGCGGCGGCGATCAGAGTCTCAAGGCCGTGCGCCATGCCCATGGTGCCGATGTAGCAGACCACGAAGCGGCCGTCGGTCTGAACTTCGTTCGCGCGAGAGTTCTTGTCGGATGGTCGCGGCGGGAGCGGGACGGAAGAGATCGGTCTCGACTCCATTCTCAACAATGGAAATTCTGTCGGCGGGAACGTTCCAGTGCCGGATCAGGTGATGCTTGAAGGCGGGCGTCACGACAACGATGCGATGGGCGCGGCGATAAAGAAAACCGGCGATAGCGCCCAAGGTGCGATGGAGCGGGGTGCCTTCGCCGCCCGCTCCGACTGCGGCGAGCGACTCCGGCCAAAGATCGCGCACCTCGAAGACGAACGGAACGCGCTTCCAGCGCGCGATCCACCATGCGGAGAGCGCCACCAGCAACTGCGGCGAGGTTCCGATCACGACATCGGGCTTGGTAAGATTCAGTCCGCGGAGCGCCGAGGAAATACAAAATGACGCGTAGGAGCGGATTCGCTCATGAGCTTTGCGATTCGGCAACGGCCAAAGCCAGGTGCGCGCGACGTTGACGCCGTCGATCATTTCCGTGTGGCGCAAGCGGCGGAACCGCGACCGCCACTCCGGCGGCACGATGCCGGTGGGATGATTCGGAAAGCCGGTAAGAACAGTAACTTCGTGGCCCATGCGCGCCCAATGCCGCGATAATTCATCCGCGCGCGCGGCGGGCGCACCCATTTCCGGAGGAAAATATTGCGAGACGTAGAGAATCTTCACGATGAGTGGTGCAGACCAAGCTTCCTGAAGAGAAGCGTACATGAGGGCGAGCGGGGGTGACAGCGATACCCGCGCAGAGGGACCAGAGTCGCAAATAGCCGCTTCAACGAGGGGAACTCTGGCGCGATGTCTCGAGCGGTGATTGCTTAATAGTAAAGCAATTTGAAAATGCTCTTTTCAACCAAGGCACGCGAACGATTGGCGCGCCGCCCGGTATAGCCTTCCCAGCGGTCGGCGACCTCGGCAAATCGGTGCTCGCCGGTCAAATTTGCCATGACTCGCAACTGCACGATATGCAGGCGATGATAGAAAGGGCTCGCGAGCATCTTCAGTTGAGTTCCGGATTGCTCGTAGAGAGACCAGTAGCCTGTATCAAAGCGCGCGAGATTGTGGAGCAAGGTCTGAACGCCGCGGTCAAAGATCTGTTTGGCTACCGCGTCCGAGCGCGCGCGCCAGAAGTCGAAGACTCCCCAAAGCGCCCACATGAATCCATTCAGGATGTGCGTTGGAGGGTCGACGAGATATTCCTCAATCCAGAGATTATTTTCGTTGTCTTCAAAAAGAACGCCGCCCTGGGCGACGGGCTTCGTTAGTGAGATGAAGGCCTGTTCGGCTGCCTTCTCATATTTGACGTCGCTGGTTTGCGCATAGGCGCGGAGCAGCAGTGAAACCCCCTGCCCCTGCGCCAGGCCCGAATACCACGGCGCTTTAAGCGTGTCGCGATACTCCCAATCGAAGTGATGATTCCAGACCCAGAGGCCGTGCGCGTTCGGTTCGAGATTGGCCGCGAGCCAGTCGGCGGCGTGGAGAGTTCTTCTCCAGGCGCGCAGCATCGGAGCTTTCGCAAAAACGGTTGTAGTTCGCGAGGCCCCATTGCGCGATCGCGATCGGGTTGTATTGCCGGCCGATCGCGCCGCGATAGTCGAGCATGGGAATTCCGTTGGCGTCGTAGGGACCCGAGTAGTCTGCCTTCTCGCGGAACGACATGTAGTAGGGGCCGAGCGGCCGATTCGCCAGGTGGGCGTTGGTGTCGGTTTGCGCGCCGATGAGCGCACGCGGATTGATCTCCGGTGTGTCATGCCAGAAAGTAAGCTGGCTGCGTCCGGAGCCGAGATAGGCAGGTAGAACGCGACGATAATATTGCAAACGCGCGGCTGTGCTCATGCTGAAAGCGGCCTCTGCATTGGGGCTTCGGGCGAGCACTCTGACTTCCCACACCGTAGTGACCAGATCGTCACGCTCGACAGCGATGGTGGTTGCCGCAAGATAGTTCGTCGCGTTCTCGCCGTCGGGCAGAAGGGCGTTGCCATACTGGAAGTAACGCATGGGCCATTTATCTTTCTGCCAGCGAGCCAGCACTGGCCAACTATTCCGGCGATCGAACCGACGAGATGAACTTCTTTACTTCGGTTTACGCCACTGGGCTCGACCATGGTGGAAAAGAAAACGGCTTCATCGACGCGGCATCCCGAGATGGAAGAACTGGACAGGCTTGCGATTGCGTCGACCTTGCCGTCGCGACTCAGCCGCAACACATGATTAGGCTCGAACGGCGTGTCGGTCGAGAGATAGAGCGCGTCCGGCATGGGGATCGCGGCGACGGCGCGGGCCTGCTGGTTGCCGGCCAGGACAACCTCAACGGAGCGGAGATCGCGGCTCGCGCGCAGCACTTTGCACTCGGCGCCATCGTCGCCGGTGAGAATCCAGAGGCAATCTTCCCAACGGTCGTAAACAATGTTGTGAACGTGGCGGATCGCGCCGGCGGGAAACGTGTACGCGACCTGCCAGGTCTCGCCGCGATCGGCGGACGAATAGATGTGAACTTCGGCCCGCTCACGATTGTCGAAGTACTCGCCCCAATAAACCATTCCGCCCGGGACCGCCGTAATGTGCAACGGACGCGTGCCGCGCCGAATTTTGTGGGTGACGCGAAAGTCATCGCTACCCGGAGTTCGAGTTACTATCGCGCCGGGAACTGCGGCGATTAAACTTTGGTTGTCGGCGCTCCCGTCTTTTCTCTGGGTGTCGCCCGGGTCGCGAAGAACGGCGAGCGCATGAACGCCATCGCGCACAAGGCGAGCGCCGAGACGCGTTCGCGAGCGTAAAGTTTCTCCACCATGCGGGACGAAAACGCGCAACCATCCTCCATTGGCGGTCGCTCGCTCTGCGCGCTCCGCGCGAAGCAGCTTGCCAGCAAATCAATTCATAGCCGCGGCCAGCGTAGAGCAAATCGCCATCCCAGGCGAGCACACGAACTCCACCGAGCGCAAAGGCCTTGCGCAGTGTTACGCGCGAGAGTGCCGCGGCCGCGATTGCGCTTTCAGGCATGCGAATCGATCTCACTTCTCGAGCTTGAATTCCCGATCTTCATGCATGAGTCTCTCGTCATGAGTTTCTCGTCACTCACTGCTCCGTTTTGCGCGCGATCATCGATCCGATGGCGAGCACATCCATCTTCGTCCGCTGGAAGCAGTCAATCGCCTGCTGAGGCGTGCACACGATCGGCTCATTCTCGTTGAAGCTCGTGTTCAGGATCACCGGGAGTCCCAGTCTTCTTCGAAAATGTCTTGATCAAATCGTAATAGAGAGCATTTTCGTCGCGAGTCACAGTCTGCAACCGGCCGGTGTCATCGACGTGGTTCACCGCGCCCAGGCTCTTTCGCTTCTCGGGGCGAACTTTATAAACGTGCAGCATGTAGGGCGAGGGATGATCGTGCTCAAAATATTCGTGCTGCGCTTCGGCAAGAATCGCTGGAGCAAAAGGACGAAACCACTCGCGATGCTTGATGCGCGCATTCAAAACATCTTTCATGTTCGGCAGGCCGGGGTGCGCCACGATGGAACGATTGCCAAGCGCGCGCGGACCCCATTCCATGCGGCCCTGGAACCATCCGACGACATTGCCTTTGGCCATTTCGTCGGCGACGGCATCGAGCAGCGGCTCGCGCTCTGCGCGCTGGTATTTCACACGCGCGGATTTTAGGGCGGATTCGACTTCAGACTCGGAAAATTCAGAGCCGAGGTACGCGTGATTCATCTGCTCCTGACGCGGCTGTTGCAACGTCGAGTGATAGGTATGCAGCGCGGCGCCGATGGCCAAGCCTTCGTCGCCCGCGGCCGGCTGAATCCAGGTGCGGCGAAACGGAGTGCGCGAAAACAGTTTGCCGTTGGCTACGCTGTTGAGCGCGCACCCTCCAGCCATGGCCAGATTCTCGTCGGGCACGCGCTTGTGTAATTGATTCAGCGTATGAAAGAACACTTCTTCAAAACAGTGCTGCATGGCATAGGCGAGATCCATGTCACGCTGGGTGATTTCGGTATTCGGCTCGCGCGGAGGGCCGAAAAGCTTTTCCATCTTGTCGCTGAAATGCCGTGCCAGGCGGACTGTTCCGTCGGGCTAAGACCTGCATCCCCTGATTGCTGCCGAGCGGCTTGAAGTAGCTCATGTCGAGCTGAAAGCTGCCATTTTTCAGCGGAGCGATCTTGCGGATTTCGTCGACGTACGTGTCTTTGCCGTAGGGCGCGAGTCCCATGACCTTGCCTTCATCGCCATATTTTTTGTAGCCGATGAAATCGCAAATCATGGTGTAGAAACTGCCGAGCGAATGCGGGAGGAAAACGCGGTCGAGGATGTGAATGTCATTGCCCTCGCAGCGCGCCATCATGGTGGAAACAAAATCTCCGGAACCGTCGTAGCTGAAGCCGGCAGCTTTTTCCCACGGCGAGCAGTAGTAGGAACTGGCAATGTGCGCGAGATGATGCTCGACGTGATGCTCCTGAAAGTTCAATGGCTTCGGGTCGAGGTCGAGCGCCTGCGCGAGCAGAGTGCGCACGTCGCGCATCGATTCCTTGCGCTGGCGCATCTTGATGAAGTTCAAAATCTTGGCGGGATTCGCCAGAGCGTATTGAACTTTTTTGGCGAGATGGGCATCGCTGTCCTGGCCCACGGCGACGTGCTGAACGTCGGTAAGCTTCGCGCCCGCCGCATCGAGGCACGCCTTCACCGCCAGCGATGGAAATCCGCCGTAGTGCTTGTGTCGGTTCAGGCGCTCTTCCGCTACCGCAAAAAGAATCTTTCCATCTTCGACGATCGCCGCGGAAGAATCGGCGTGAAACATATTCAGGCCCAGAATCAGCATGTACGACTCGTTTTCCTGTTTGCTCCTTGTCTTTTCAGGCCGTTCATCTTCCTGAGTTGATCTTTCCTGAAGAGCCGAAGCGACGAAATGTTTGACGTCCACCTCGAGCGATTGGCCCGTCTGGCAGGCGTTGTGGAGGCGCAGAGTTGCAAGAGTCGAGCCGACAATTTGTTCAAACGGAATCGGCGGCGGAATCTTGCCGCGCACCGCATCGACGAATGCGCGCATCTCCGATCTGGTGGCCTTTGTCCTGTTTCCAGCGCGTGCGGGAAATTTTCTTTTGCCCGTTGCGAACCAGTTCAAGCCGGCGAAAATCTTCGAGGATCGCCACCGACGTGCCGCCAAAAACCTCAAGGCGTTCCTTCGACGCCGACTTGTCGCCGTTCGCCATGTAAGTGATCGTGCCCACGGTGCCGTTTGCAAACTTCAGCGTCGCGACGATGTTATCCATGCTGTATTGGCCGGGATTGCCGATGCTCTCGGCTCGAACTTCGACCGGTGCGGCGTCCGCGAGAAAGCAAAGAAAATCCACAAAGTGGCAGACCTCGCCGAGGATGCGTCCGCCGCCCTGATCGGCGATCGTTGACCCAATGGTCGGCTGGGATGTAGCCGGCGTTCACGCGGTAGTGCATGGAGAGCGGCTCGTGAACCTTCGACAGGAATCGCTTCAGTTCGACCGCCATGGGCGCGAAACGGCGATTGAAGCCGACCATGAGCTGGGGTGCGCGGGTTGCGTCGCGAGGAGCACGCAACATCGCGCGGACGATCGATGCCAGTTCAGATTCAGACAGGCAAAGAGGCTTCTCGCAGAAGACCGTTTTCTGCGCGGCGAGTGCGGCGAGCGTCTGACTTGCGTGAAGATGATGACGGGTTGCGATCAGCACGGCGTTGATGTTCGGATCGCGCAGGAGTTCGTCATCCGAATTCGCGCAATAAGAGAAGCCGAACTTTTCGGCGGCGCTCCGGCTGCGCGGGCCGGTGGCATTGCAGACGCCGATGAAAGACGCGCCGTCAATCTCCTTCAGCGCGGGCAACAGAGTATTTTGCGCGAAGGCGCCGGCTCCGAGAACGCCGAGGCGGAGTGTGGAGTCAGCGGCCGCAGTTGGAGCTTCCCAGAGCTGAGGTGCCGGTCCCAATGAGATCGTCCCGTCGGGACTGGATTCCGCTTGCGGATAGGTGAGCAGCACGCCAAGAAAACGTTCGTCCGTACGACCGAGGATCAAGTCATAGGCGAGCGACGCCTCCTCGACCGGAAAACGATGGGTGATGAGCGAAGCCAGATCGAGCTTGCGACCGGCGACGAAGTGCAGGAAAGCTTCCATATTGCGCGTTTCGGTCCAGCGCACATGGCCGATGGGATAATCGCGGCCTTTCTGTTCGTAGGCGGTGTCGTAGCGGCCGGGGCCATAAGAGCGCGAGACGCGAAACGTCAGCTCTTTTTCGTAATACAGCTTGCGCTCAAGTTCCATGCCAACGGTTCCGACTGCCACGACGGTTGCGCGGTCGCGAGCGACTTCGGCGGCCAGGTTCACGGGACCGCTCATGGGAGTTTCCGCCGTGATCAACACAGCATCCGCGCCTATGCCGCCCGTTTTCTGGAAACACAAATTGCGGAAGTCGCGGGCGTTCATGCTGGCCGCCTCGGCTCCGTTTTGAAGTGCGAGAGCGGCAGCGCTCTTCCACCAAATCCATTCCAAGGACGCGGCAGCCCGCAATTTTGAGCAACTGAACGGTGATCTGGCCGAGCAAGCCCAAGCCCGATCACCGCGACGGTCTCGCCGAGCGCGACTCCAGCGGTGCGAATGCCATGCAGGCAAATCGCGCCCACGGTCGCGAAGGCTGCTTCATCGAACGACGCGGTTTCGCTCGCTGGAATTTTTGCCACGAGCAGCCGCGGGAATGCAGGCAAATTCGCCATGAACCGCGTAACCAGCGCCGGCGCAGGCCACGCGATCGCCCACGCCGATATCCGAGACGCCATCGCCAACGGCAATCACAGTTCCGGAACTGCTGTAGCCGATCGGTTGCGGCTGAGCGAGACGCGAACGCACGGTGCCGAGCGTGGCCGCGAAGCCGTCGCGCTGAATTTTGGCGACGACGTCGCGGACGAGATCGGGACGGGCTTTTGCCTTGGCGAAAAGATTTTTGCGCGCGAACTCGGCCGAGGCGCGCTCGGTGCCCGCGGAAACGAGTGACGCCGCGGTTCGCACCAGCACACAGCCCGGCAGCAATTGCGGGAACTGGAACTTCCGCGACTGTCAAATCACTGGTGCGCGCGTCTTGTAAGAGTTGTTTCATGCGGGAATGGGTTGAAGCGTTGCTGCATCGATCGATTGCGCAGACAGTCGCCGCGCAGACGTCTGCTTCGGCTGATATTTTGCGCGCATATGTTTTTTCTGCAAACGCACGCGCTCCGCCGTCGAGAAAGAGTTGCATCCAGATTTCGAGCGTCAGGAATTGCCAGATTTGCATCGACCAGTCTTGCGTGCCTCGGCGATGCGCGTCGACGTAGCTGCGAACAACCTCTGGCCGGAAGAGTCCGCGGCGGCGGATTTGGGATTCAGAAAGAAGATCGTCGACGAGCGGACGCAGATCGTGCGCGAGCCAATAGTCAACGGGCGCGGCAAAACCCGCTTTCGGCTGCCGCAGAACTTCCGCGGGCAACATACTCCGCATTGCCTGGCGCAGGATGTACTTCGTGGTTGGACGCCATTTGCCTTTCAGTTTCCACTCCGGCATTCACATTCCAGGCGACAAATTCGGCGAGATGGCGGTCAAGGAAAGGAACGCGAACTTCGACGGACGAGGCCATGCTCATTTTGTCGTTGTAAGTGAGGTTGAGCGTGGGCATGAAGATTTTCGTGTCCAGATATAGCATCTGGTTCAGAAAATCAGCGTGGCGGACTTTGTTGAAGGCGGCGAGATGGCGGCTGGCAGGATTAGAAGTAAAATCCGAACTACCTGGCGCATGGGATCGCGAGGCGTACAAGTCCTGTTTTTGCTGCGCGTCGAGATAGATGCAATTTCGAATAAACGCTTCCGGAGGGCTGAGGGCGGCGCTCCGCGCCATCTTTTTGGCCATGCGAACGGGGCCCTTGAAAGGCGTGCCGCGCAAACTTGGGAACGTGAGCATGGTCTTCTCCGCTGCGGATCGCGCGAAGGCTGGAACCCGGCGATACTCCTCGGCCCATGCATGCGCGACGTGCTTGCGATATCCGGCGAAAATCTCGTCTCCGCCTACGCCGGAGAGCAAGACGGTCGCTTGTTTGCTCGCTTCGCGGCAAACCAGAAATGCCGTGATGAGGGCCGGATCGGCGGTTGGCTCATCCATGTGCCACGCGAGTTCGGGCAGCAAATTCACGACATCCGGCTCGACTACTATTTCGTGATGCTCGCAGCCTAAAGACATAGCCAGACGCTGAGGGACGGCGGGGTCGTCAAGCGTCGACTCGCCAACGCGATATTTTTTTGGGAATGTAATTGTGTAAGTGCGCGCGGGCTGCTTGCGCGCCATGGCGGCGACGATGCTCGACGAATCGAGACCGGCGCTGAGGAACGCTCCGATGGGAACGTCGCTGACCATCTGCTGCTCGACCGAGGCGCAGAAACGCTCGCGAATTTCTTCTTCGAGCCTGGCTTGATTCTGTTCGAAGCGATGGCCGGCGGGAGGAAACGTCAGATCCCAATACTGTTCGGATTTTGAATTCGCCGCTCTGCCAGATCGCGTAGTGACCGGCATCGAGTTTGCGAATACCGTCGAACATCGTCGCGGGATCGGGACCCAGAGAAAGGTCAGGTATTGATGCAGCGCCTCCATGTTTATGCGAGCTTCGATGCCCGGCACTTCGAGCAGCGCTTTGACCTCGGACGCGAACGCGAGCTTGCCGCCGCGCTCGTGGTAATAGAGCGGCTTGATTCCGAAATGATCGCGAGCCAGAAATAACCTGGGCGCGGAACCGCGCAGATCGCAGATGGCGAAGGCGAACATGCCATTCAGGCGATTGAGACAATCGACGCCGTATTCTTCGTAGAGATGAACGATCGCTTCGGTGTCGGTGTGCGAACGAAAGCGATGGCCTTTACCTTCCAGCTCGCGGCGCAAGTCGGCAAAGTTGTAGATTTCTCCGTTGTAGGTGATCCACACGGAACCATCTTCGTTCGACATCGGCATGTGGCCGTCAGGAGAGAGATCGAGAATGGCGAGACGCCGGCTTCCTAGGCCGATGTAAGTGCCATCGCTGAAATGGCGCTCCCACAGCCCGGAGTCGTCGGGTCCGCGATGCCACTGGATGTCGGTCATACGGGCCAGGGCTTCCGCGTCACCACAATTTACGAGGCCGCTGATTCCACACATAGGTTAGGCTGCCATCCTGGCGGCGCGAAGCTCATAGATTTTGGCCTTGATGTGGAAAAACTGGACGCCCTGGAAGGCGCAGTAGATCAGGCCGGGCACGCCGTCCAAAAATCCCAGACGCACGAAGTATTTATAGAGAAAGAAAAACAGCGGCGAGCCAGGTATTTCCAGAAGGCGTCGACGGAGCCAGCGGCGGCGTTGCGCCTGCGTGCCGTAAAGCGCAGGCTGAATCTCTTCGTCGTCGCGGTTTCCATCGAGCCAAACGCGCGCCTCCCAGTTCGAATATTCGTTGTGCTTCTGGATATAGCGATCGAGAGATTCGACATTGTGGTGGATGAGCGGGTGGCGCAGGCGACGCGTCGCACCATCGACAATCACGTGCTCATGCACCTCCATATCCGCCATATTCTTATCCTGGTCGCTCAAGCGGCACTCGTAGCGGCCCCGGCCCCTGCGAAATAAGGAGAGCTTCCAGAAGCTCGCGCCGCTGTGGCGCAAACGCCGGCCGAGAAAATGCATTTCCAGGGCAATGTAGTAGCCATCGAAATGAGGATCCTGAATCGCGTGCTGAATTTCGGTGCTCAGTTCGGGCGTCAGAACCTCGTCGGCATCGAGCAGCAGCACCCAGTCATACGCCAGCGGAAGCGTATCCATCGCCCACTGCCGTTTCTTGGGCCAGCCGCCGCGGTAATGAAACTGAACGACGCTTGCGCCGTACGATTGCGCGATGCGAACCGTTTCATCGGTGCTCTGCGAATCCACCAGGTACACTTCGCCGACATCGCCGAGCGACGCCAGGCACCGCGGCAGGTTGCGCGCCTCATTGCGAACCGGAATGATCACGCTCACGGGCAGCGCGGGCGAAGGTTTACCTGAACTTGACAACCTCTGGGTCGGATTTGGTTTCGATCACAACTGTCTCGCTGAAAGTTCTCTTATCTTAATTGGGTCGCGTGGAGATTTACATCGGAAACGCCGTGCTAGTATCCGTTTAAGAACTATGCAGAAAATGCGCGTTGTCGAGTTGAAAAGCGAATTGAAAAGTGAAGTCCAGAACTTCTGGAATGCCGAGCCCTGTGGATCGCGATATCTCGGTTCGGGGGGCGCGCTGGAAGATTTCGAAGCGCACGCGCGGGCGCGTTATGAATTGGAGCCCTTACATCAGGGAGTTTGCCGGATTTCGGCAAGCGGCGGGAAAGCGTGTGCTCGAAGTTGGCGTCGGAATGGGAGCGGACTACCTGGAATGGCTGAAGGCCGGCGCAGTGGCAACGGGAGTAGACATGTCGAGTTCGTCGCTCGCGCGGGCGCGGCGGCGCTGCGAACTGGCGGGTTATATACCCGATCTGCGCGAGGCCGATGCCGAGCATCTGCCCTTTCCCGATAATACTTTCGACGTTGTCTATTCGTATGGGGTCATGCATCACAGCCCCGATCCTGCTCGGTGCGTTCGCGAGGCGCGCCGCGTATTGAAGCCCGGCGGCGCGCTGCGCATCATGATCTATCGCCATCCCTCGCTCACCGGAACGATGCTCTGGCTGCGCTACGGGTGGCTGCGCGGGAAGTCCCTGCGGAAATCGGTTTACGATCATCTGGAAAGTCCGGGCACAAATTCTTATACGGAAGAAGAAGCGCAAAGGTTGATGGAGGGATTCGAGGAGATAAAGTTCAGGCAGGAATTCAGCCCTGGAGACCTGTTGCTGAACGAGCCCTCGGCGCGGTTTCAAGGCGGTTTTTATCGGATGATCTGGAAGATGTATCCGCGCAGCTCTCGCGAGGGCTTTCGGCCGCAGGTTCGGGCTTTTTCTTCTGATTTCGGCGAAGAAACCCAGCGCGGGCGTGATCGCGATTACAGGTTCTGCTCGCACCAGCGCTTGAGGACGAACAGAGACCACGGGCGCGACCATGACGTGCGTCCAGCTAGAAAGCGGTTCCAGACTTCGCGCACGGAATGGGCGCTGAGCAAGATCATGGGCGTCGTCGTTCTTGTGATAGCGCGTCTTCGACCATCGGCTTCATTTCGCGCGCGCAGCCAATGCTCGAATGGAAGCGTGAATCCGCGCTTGGGGCGATGGACGATTTCGGGCGGCAGTTCGACGCCGAGATTTTTCAGCAAGAGCGGCTTGGGCGTATCCCCCTGCAACTTGTCTTTTCCGGGAATGCGGAAACAGGCTTCGACGAGGGCTCGATCCAGAAAAGGCACGCGCAGTTCGAGGCCGTGCGCCATGCTCATGAAATCGGAATCGCGCAGCAGCGTGTTGCGCATGTACCAATGCGATTCGAGATAAGAGACGCGATTCACCGGATCGAAGTTTGTGCTGGCGGCGATGGAAGGCAGTAGCAAGAACGCCAATTCGCGTTCCGCCGATTCATAATCTCCCGCGTACAAGGCCTTCCGCTCCTCGGGATTAAATAAACTCCGCACTACGAAATAAGGATGCGTCGGAGCGATTTCGTTCGCGGCCAGCTCACCGGCGAGTTGGGAGATTTTGCGGCTGCGATCGCTCTTGCCAGCCACAACACCGGCCGTGGCCGCGACCGGACGGCGCAACATAGATGGTATCTTCGTGAAGTCAGCGGCGAAAGCCTCTCCAGCCGCGGCACGTCGCGGAAGTTTGAATATCCGGCAAAGATTTCGTCGGCGCCCAGACCGGTGAGCGCGACCTTGACTCCGGCAGCTCGGGCCTTGGCCGAAACGAGCCATGTGTTGATTCCGTCGATGGTGGGCTGATCCATGGCGCCGAGCGCCTCGGGTATGGAGGAGAGCGCGTCTTGCTGCGACACCATGAGTTCGTGATGATCGGTGCCGAAGCGGCGCGCCACGAGTCGTGAATACTCGGCCTCATTGAACTCGGCTTCACGGAACACGAGCGAAAAAGTTGCCGGCCGCACGCCGGCCTCGCTCATTAAGGCGGCCAGGCAAGAGGAGTCGATTCCGCCGGAAAGAAAGACTCCGACGGGCACGTCACTCACGAGGTGCGAAAGGACTGCATCACGGAGAAGAGCGGGCAGCTTGCGCGCAGCGTGGCCGTCGTCTGCGGTTCGGGCATCCGCGTTTTGAACATTCGCGTTTTGAATCGAGGGGCCGCCGATGAATTTCAGCGGATCCCAGTACTGACGGATGGTGACACTATCCTTCTTCCCGATTTTCTCCAAAGAAACAAAATGCCCAGGCGGGACGGCGGAAATTCCTTCGATAATCGTGCGCGGCTCGTAAACGGAACCGAACGCCAGAAAGCTGAAGAGTCCGTTCGGATCGAGCTTGCGCGGCACGAGGCCGGTCTCAAGCAAGCGTTCGCACTTCGGAGGCGAACGAGAACGCTTTGCCGGACTCGCAGTAGTAGAGCGGCTTGATCCCCATGGGATCGCGCGCCAGCAGCAGGGTTTGGCGCGACTTGTCCCAGAGCGCGAGGGCGAACATTCCGCGCAGACGGGCAAACGAATCGGCTCCCCATGCGCGATAAGCGGCGAGAATCACTTCTGTGTCGGAATGGCTTTGGAAGCCGGCGCCGGCCGCTTCGAGTTCGGCGCGAAGCTCGCGAAAGTTGTAGATCTCGCCGTTGAACACGATCCAGTTTCCAGTGGACGCATCCTGCATCGGTTGATGGCCCTGCGGCGAAAGATCGATGATGGAGAGACGAGTGTGAGCGAAACCGAGCTGAAGCTTTCCGTCGGGACTGGTTTCTACGATGACGATTCCGGAATCGTCGGGGCCGCGGTGGGCGAGAGAGCGCGCGGCACGCTCAAGCAGGCCATCGGTAAGACGACCGGCTCGGGACAAAACGCCAAAGATTCCACACATGAGTGAAGGCCACAAACTGCTGACGGACCATGATACCGTGGGCGCGAACGCCCTCGATTATGCCGCCTGCCGGGTGCCGGTTATACCGCGATAAATCGCTGCCAGTTGTTGCGCCTGGTGCGATAAGGTCAGCCCTTTAAGCACCGTTTGCCGCGCGGATTGCCCGATCTGCAAAGATAACTCGGGCGATCGAAGAAAAGTCAAGATGGATTGCTCCAGTTCGTCGAGATTGTCTGGAGAAATCAGCCAGCCGTTTTTCTGGTGCTCGACGATCTCCTCAATCCCCTGCCCGTGGCAGGCGATTACGGGCCTTGCGCAAGCCATCGCCTCAAGGTAGACGCAGCCGAGTCCTTCGTTGCGGCTGGGTAGAACGAACATCGAGCAGCGTCGCATCGCGTCCGCCACAGCCGCACGGCTTTGACGGCCCATGAAATGAATGCGCGGACGAATTCCGAGATCGTTTGCCAATGCTTCCAGGCGTTGCCGGTCGGGCCCTTCCCCGATGATCCTGCATCGCAGCTCTGGAAAAGAGGCGGCGATACGATGAATGGCTCTGAGCGCGAGTTCCTGCCCTTTGCTCGGTATGAGATTGCCGACGATAAGGATCTCCTGCTGTGAAAAGCTCGTCGCCCCATCCGAATCGGCTCGCTGAGCAGCCGGTTGCGGCGAAAATAATTCGACGTCCGTTCCGTTATAGACAACGGTGCTCGGAACCCGAGCGGACATGCCACTCTGAAGATTTTGCTGCACCTTGCGGCTGACGCAGACGACATTGCTCGCATTTTGATACACCGCAAGGGAGGCGCGGCGTCTCCACTCCGCCGGCGCACCCGCGCGGAAACAAGTGTTGAAGACATCCAGCCCGTGGATGGTGACGACATAAGGAATTCGCAACCGCCGTGCAATCAGCCACGCCGCCCGGCCGCATGGCAAGGCGGCATGGGCATGAATTACGCTGATTGGCCGCTCGCGGTGCAAGCGCGAGATTTCGCGCAGCAGCCTCGCGTACAGCAGACTCCCTGCGCTTGACATTCCGAAAGTTCCTGGCAGCTGCGGGTATCGAATCCATTTTGCTGGAGCCGACGGACTCGCATGCTGGCGGGCATGGTAGATCGGTCGCACCGCGATGACGGTGGAAGAGACTCCGGTTTGCCTCAAGGCAGCAATGGGTTCTCCGACGAAGCACCCGCCGACCTCGTTCTCGAGCGACGGGAAAAAAGGCGTCAGCGTCAGGACATGCAATGGAACTGCTTCCACGGCGCGCGGGACGGAGTCGGCCTCTATTAATCTCAATCGCCGATTTGGCGAGGCTGGAGTTCACTCGCATTCCTCCCCACGCGCCCGGATAAGCTCCCCAGCCAATGTCAGCAGCCGCGACACATGCTTTTCCCAGCTGAACTCCTGCGACTGGGAGAGACCATGTTCTGACAACTTTCTCGCGAGTTCCTGAGACTCAGCGATTCGAATCACGCACTCCGCCAACTCTTCCGGCGAGAATCGCGGAAAATACAAAGCCGCATCCCCGCAAATTTCGCGATGCACCGCCAAGTCCGACGCTACCACAGGCAAGCCGCTCGACATGGCCTCCACCAGCGGATGGGCAAACGACTCGGCATAAGCCGGCGTTACATAAATGTGGGAAGCACGATAAAGATGATGCAGAGAGGAGTAGGGAGTGGCGCCGAGTTCGATGATCTCGCAGTTTTTGCGAGCGCCGTTGAGCAGAGCCGATGCAGACTCCGTCCGATAGTTACCGGGATTCTCGCCCGAACTTAACCGGCAAGTCAGGTACAGCCTGACCTTTTTCTCCTTCAGACGCCCGCTTAAGATGGGCATGGCGCGAAACAAAGTCTCAAAGTTCCGGTAGTAGTTGTAGTGGCTTACGAAAAGCAGACGCAGCGCATCGCGGCCCTCATCAAGTTGTTTCTGGAACTCCGAAGAAAGAGGCGTGCCATTCTTGACGAATGCCGCGGCGTCGAATCCATGGTGGATCGTGCTCACTGCCCTGCCGCTCCACTCACTGAGGTCGCGCGCAAACGCATCGCTCGGCGCAACCGTGACGTCGGCACGGCGTATGGATTGGCGGGCAAGCCACCCTTTGGCCAGAGTATCCATCCAGATCACGCAGTCGCCCCGGGCGCGAACGTCGCGCATGAAATCGGCCGAAGTGTACAGAGAGTTGCGGGACAGCAATATCTGGGGAACCGGCGAATTCCAAAGCGCAATGTTTCCGGCAGCAAGCAACACTTGCGCGCCGCTGCGGCGAATGAGCGCGGGAATCGCCGTTTGTTCATGGACCAGGCGTCGAAGGGCGCCGTCCGAGCCGGGAATTTCGACCAACGAGATATTCCCGTTCTCTACAAACTCGCGGCGCAGAGCGGAGTTCAAAAGGACGGTGGTGTGAACGCCGTCTCTTCGCGCAAGCTGGGGAATCACGTTGCGCAAGTAGGTAAGGCCGCCGCCCGCACTCGCGGCCAGGCCATTGATAAAAAGTCGAATCATCGACTCGAGGCGACCGCGCGAAAGGCCGCCGGCGAAACAGAGGGGCGGGGGAAAACAGCAATATTGGAAGCTACCGCCGCGGCCGGTTTGAGATCGGCGAGCACAAATGCAAACACCCAGAAGTACACGCAGGGATAGGCTCCCACCGCGAAGAGCCAGTCTTCAAAGGTGGCATGGACGAACCCCGCCAGCACTACCATCGCCAGCGGAATGGAGTAGTGCCGGAAGTCCGAAGTCCGTTTCATCCACCCGCACACCCGCCAGACATTAGACGCGGTGACCCCAAGAAGCAACAAAAACGGCATTACGCCCAACAACCCGACCCACTCGGTAATCGTCATGTAACTGCTGCCGTGTTCACGAACCGTCTCAGCGCTCGAAGCGAACTTTCCGAAATTAAGTCCTGGATCCTCGCCGGTTGGACTCGTTCCGTAGCCGGTGCCGAACCAGGGATGTGCTTTGATCGATTTGATTGACTTCTCCCATGGAGTCTCTCGCGAACCGAGCAGGCCTTGCTCCTTGTGCCCCTTGTAAAGCACTGAGTCCGTCAGAGTTTCCAGCGCCTTGCTCAGGGTTTGAGGGGCGAGCATTCCGGTGATCGTGATCATCACGAGTGCAAGCGCCACAATCTTGGTGAGCAGCCTGTATTGGCGCAGGCAAAGACAAAAGACAAGCGTGACGATAACCGCGGAAAGAATTCCCGCTCGCGCCAGGCTGAAGATAATCAGGTATGAGCAAAGCAGCAAGGCTGCCAATCTGCGAAATTTCACGGTGGGGCCATCGCTGTTGAACCATCCCCATAACAGAATGGGGAAGACCCCGATGCTCATGGCGGCGCCCAGAGAATTTGGATTGCCCCAAATTTGTTCGCCGAGACCGAAATAGCAGATCGCCGTGCCATAAACCGCCGCCTCGCTGGCCCAGATGAGTCCCCGGAAGAATCGCTCCTCGCGTCCGATCACGGCCAGGCGCGCACCGGCGGTGCAATAAAGAAACAGCAGGCACAGGCTCACCGCCTTGTAAGACGCCATCTGGATATACGACGAAACGGTGGCCGAAACGAAGGCTGCTCCAATACAAAAAAAGGCGAGCAGGTGAATCGTTTGAAAACTCCGGCGAGGCTCTCTCATCCAAACGATGTAACCGATGACCGCGCCAACGCCCAGCACAAACCAGCGTCCGCCCGTCCAGGCACTCTGCAATGGGACGTGCATGCCGGCCCAAAGAAAGGCCACCATCAGCACGGTAAAAAAGCGCCGATCATACTTCCAGAGGCTGGCAATGACGACTTCAATCAGTAGAATCGCGCCCAGAAACGAAATGCTGCCGAAGTACTGCAGATGGGACAAAACGGCATAAGTAAAGAGCAGCGCGCCGAACGCGAGGCCAACCCATTGCCAGGGTTTTATCCGGTCATCCATTGGACCTCGCTTGTCTGAATCGGGCTGGTGGACGCGAGCGCGGCTGTGGCCAGACCTTCGGCGCAGGCTTCGGGTGAGTAGTTCTGAATTCGCTGCCGGCTGCGCGCGCTCATCTCCTGTCTGAGCTCAGGATTCCGCAAGAGAAAATCGATTGCCGAACCAAGGCTAGCCGGATCGCGCGGCGGCACGACATAACCATTCCGCCCGTCTTCAACCAAATCCCCGGAGCACCCGGCGACGCTTGTCACAACGATCGGAAGTCCGCATGCCATCGCTTCATTCACGACGAGACCCCAGGTGTCGCTATGGGTCGGCAGAATCAAGGCTTCCGCGAAAGCATAGAGGCCGGAAAGATCTTCCCGATGCAAGAAGCCGGGGAAGCAAATCACCCCCGGACTAATACTCTGTGCTTGCCACTCCAATTCGACCTTGCTCGGGCCGTCGCCTGCAAATACCAGCCCGACGCTCGATCGAACGGTGGGGTCCAGTTCTGCATAGGCCTCGAGAAGATCGAAAACACCTTTTTCGCGAACCAACCGGCCGACGTAAAGAAGAAATTGCGACGGCAGCGCAAGCCTCCCCCGGAACTCGGATGAGAACTCGCGAACACTTTCCGCCTGAGTAAGAAACCAATCGTTGTCGACCGCGTTAGGGGCAATCGAGATGCTCTCCGCCGCCGCTCCCAGCGACTGAAGGTACTGGAATGACGCTTTGCCGGGCACGACGAATCGATCGCAACGCGACAGGAAATAAGCCTTCAGGGATTCAACCCATTCCAACCCCGCGCGCGCGTCATGACAATTGCTCTCCGACCACAAGATCAGTTCGGCCCCGTGATTCTTCGCCCACCAAAGCGCTTCCCATGAAGCAACATAGTTGTAGCCGCCGCAGATAATGGCGTCGGGCGCGAACCTCTTCAAACATGAACGCAGTTTCCAGTTCAATATCAAGCTGCCCCTGCCGGCGCGAAAGCGCGCGGAAGGCAGAACCGCATGGGAGAAACGGATTTCGTCTTTATACACGCGCCACTGCCGCAGTCCCGCGTCGGTTTCAGAGAGAAATACCACGTGCAGATCCAGTCCCTCGCGGCGCGCGAGGGCGTTGAAGACCGGAATGCGGTAAGGAGAGATGATTTCCGACAGAATCAAAACTCGCCGCTTGTTGTTTGGCATGCCACCGGAGACTGCTGATTTGTATTCTAGCGGCACACCTTTAGGAAATTCGTTAGCGGCGCTGGTTCAGGCTTGAATCTGGCGTTGGGCGGCGCGGCGACCGGCGACGGCTTTCTCCATGATTTCCGACCACTGCTCAGCCACGCCATCCCACTCGAATTTCGCGGCGTGCTCGATGGCCGCCGCCGACATCCGGTGGCGCATGTCTGCATCGCCGATCAAACGAGAGAGCGCCACGCCCAATTCATCGTCGGAACCCGCGAGCAGGCCGGTGACTCCATCGATCACGTAATCGGGATGGTAGGAACTGCGGGCAATACACGGGAGTCCGCAGGCCGCGGCCTGCGCCAGCACTTGAGGATGTCCTTCGATTTCGCTGGGATGGAAAAACAGTTGCGCCTGCCGCATCTCCTCGCCCAGTTGTGCGGCGGTGAGGTGACCCAGGAACTGAACGTTCTGGCAGTTGCCTTCCTGCGCAAGCTGCCGGCAAGCGTTCTCTTCTTCTCCCACGCCCGCGAAGCGGAACTCCCATTGTGGAAATTGCGCGGCCGCGCGAATGACGAGGTCCGCACGTTTGTATGGGCGAAACGATCCAGCGAAAAGGACCCGGCTATTCGCCCGGTTTCGACTCGGGCCCGACTCTGCATAGTAATAGCGTCGGTCGACGCCATCATAAACAGTCTCCACATTCTCGCCGCCCAGCTTTTTGGTTATGGCGGTCATGTATTGGCTGTTGCCGACCGCTGTATCGCCCTCGCGAATCGCCCGAAAAAGAAGTGGACGGTGGTCTTTTTCAAGTCCGCCCGATACGACGTAAGTAACCAGCGCCGTCTTGAGGGAGAGGCGGCGGCGAGCGGTCAGGAAAGCCGCGTCCAATGGGCCTTCTCGGGGGAAAAAATAAACGTCGGGAACATGAGTCAGCAGATGCCACAGAATGCGCGCGGTATTGGCACGACTCCGCCAGGGCAGGATTTGCGTATTGGGGCGAGCGGCGATGCGGGGATCGGCCGGGCTTGAGCCGAGTATTACCACTCGAAAGCGAGCGGGATCCATCCGCGCCACAACCTCTTTCACGGTCAGGTTCTGGGCGTTTGTATTGTCGTCATCGGCGAAGGAAGGAGTGAAAACGGTGATCATGAGTGGCAACGTGGACTGTGAAAGAAAAGCATTTCCAATCAAAATCTCTCTAGCGAGCACTTGATTGTAGTTCCATTCGGAGATCGCGCAACCGAGCCTTCAGCCGCACGGTTGCATGTTGCCCATCCAATGTTTGCTGCATGTGCTTCCGAGCCGCCCGCAACAGCTGGCCTCGAACTTCTTTCTTCACTTCCGGCGCCAACGGCCGTTCTTCCTTCGGATCGGCTTGCAGATCGTATAACTGCTCGACCGACCCCGGTTCAATTCGCATGATCAGCTTGTGCCGGGCGGCGCGGACACTCAACAGCCTTGCCCCGAGACGATCGGGCGCGCGAAACGGATTCGTGCATCCATAGACACACTCCGCAATGGCGGGATCATCCCACGATGTGCCTTGCTGAAGGTTGCGCCATAGGCTGATTCCCTGAAAACCCTCAGGCACCGGCACGTCGAGCATGTCGAGCAGCGTGGGCGCGAGATGCAGGTGACTGAACGGTGCCGCCGGCGCTTCCCGCTTGGCAGAAGCAGGATCGTGAATCATCAAGGGCACCCGCGTGATCTCTTCGCGCAAATTTACCGGCGCATGATAGCGGCATCCGTGGTCCAGGAATTCCTCGCCGTGGTCCGCGGTCAAGACGAAACTGCATTCACGCCAGCGGTCCGCTTGTTTCAGATGCGAAACAAGCCGTGCGACTTGAGTATCCACCGAGCGAATGCCGGCATCGTACAACTCAATCACGGAGTCTCTCTTTGGTTTCAGGCGCGCGGCCGGCAGATCGCACCGGTTCCAAAACTCGTTCAGATAGCGGGCGTCCGTTGGCGAAAGCGCGCGCCCGGTTAGCTCTTGAAACGCGCCTGCCGGCGGATAGTAGGGCGAATGAGGGTCCATGAGATGGAGCCAAAGAAAAAACGGCCGCTGCTCCGAAGACCTCAGCCAGGAGATAGCGCGGTCGACAATCGCTTCGCTGGTAGGAAACCTCCGTAGGGTATCCATGCTCTCAACTTTCGAGGAAGCAATGCGAAGGCAATATTGAAAGTACAGTTCGTCGTAAAACGACCCCAGCCCGATCGCCTGCGCGGCCCGCTGCAATGATCGATTCAGCTGGTTTCTGGCGCCGGAGAAACTCGAGGAGTTCCGCGTCGCCGCGTCGCCCGATTGCGCAGCGTTAGCCACCGGGTCAAAATCCAGAAAATCCTCGACGACCTCGAATCCCTGGTCGTAGCCAAAGCGGGCGGAAATGTATGGATTGGCGGCGGAAAAAGCGGCGGTCGCATAACCAGCTTCACGCAACGCGGTTGCCAGCGTACTTTCACCCGAGGCAAGGCCAATCACATCTCTTCCCAGCGCCAGGGGCATGCGCGACGCAAGGATGGCAGGCAGCGAGTAGTACGTGGGAGCGCCCGCGACCATCGCCGCCGGCACCACGAAAGACTCAGCCGCGAGCGCGTCCAGAAAAGGAGTGGTCGGCCGCGAATATCCGTAAAAACCGCAATGATCGGCCCGCAAACAATCGACCGTGATCAGGATCAGCGATTTTTGTTTTGGGCTCATGTTCAACCGGTCGCTCTCTGCGCAGTTGAGGCCTTGGTAGTTGCGGCGACTTCCACTTTCGTTCCTCGCGCAAAATAAAATCCTTCCGACGCAATCTGAAATAGATCGGCGTCGTTGATAAAGAGCAGCGTCGGCCATTTCTTCTTGAGAGCAGCCAGAAACTCATCCATCAAAACCAGCGTCGGATTGCGAAAGTCTCGAAGCGTCGAGTGGAAGTTGATGGAATGAATTGAAACGATCGCCGGCAACCCGCGAGTGAAGCACTGCCCCGCTTCTTCCATGAGGCGAGCCAAATCAACCCGCGCCATCGCAGGCTCCAGTTCAACCGTGCGGAACGTGTGCAGCATTCCGTGCTGGTCAAAGTATGGCGCTTTGCGATCGGGGCCGTTTTGGGCGACGCGAACCCCGCAGTCGAACCATGCCTCCCTGGTGTCCACATTGGCGCGGTAGCCGGGCGCACAAGCGCTGAACGGAGCCGCGGCAAAAAATGTGCGATAGATCTCCGCGGCGCGGGAAATTACGGAGCGCTGTTCGTCGAGGGACAGAAAGCGGCGATCTGTCTCCAGCTCGCCATCCCAATATTCGTAGCCAATCCACGGCATTCGCCAGTAGATATAAGGCGTTTGGGCGCGCCACAGTTTTCGGATCAGCTCAGCGCGTTCTCCGCCAACATTGAGTTCTCTTCTCACCGCATCGGCGCAAAAGTGAGTGAGCCCGTGCAACGCAGGATAGAACACGCCGTCTTCAATGCCCCGCCGGTAAGCCTCGAACAAATGCGGCCGCCGCCATTCAGCGGGCAATCCGTCGGTGAGCGGGACGAGCGGAATTTCTTTTTCGCGCGCTGCAAGGCTCCGATCGAAATCCACATTGGCCATGATGAAATTCATCACGATCGACGGATTGCGGCCGACCGAGTCCTGACGATTGCTCAGAACATCCCGCAGCGCCGTCACGTCTTCCGCCGTTTCCAGACTGTGAGAGTCGTACGGCGAGTCACCGAGCGGAAGTCCGGCAGCCTGCAACTCCTGTCGTCCTTCGAGATCGCGCACACCCACGCGCCCCCAATCGTCGCTCTGAAAAAGCAGCAACGGACGATCAAAATGCAAGCCGCTGTTCGCCGGCGACGGCATCGCGCGATCCCAGATTCGCCGGAGTTGAGTGATCATCTCGTTTCGTCTCTAAACCGCATGATTTCGTCGCCGCACAAACGCGCCTTGAGTGCAGATGTCATTTGCGAGCCCAGACACTGAAGTTCGCCGTGAACTGATCATTCTCCCGCCCGAGTTTCGCGAGCAAGTACCCGGCGAGATTCAGACAAGGAACCACCGTCCATTCCAGTACGGGAACAAGGAATCGCGGCTTCATGAATGACGCCATAAACACATTCATCGTCCGGAAGAAGCCAGCGATGCTATTTCCCTCGGGAATCACTTCAACTGCCCCGAAGTCCCGGAAGAGATAGCGCAGGCCCTCCGGAAGAAAGCGCCAGTATTCCTTATCGTTGTCGCGCAGAAAAACAGAAGGCGCGCTCACAAAAGCAACTCCGCCCTTGCGAAGCACGCGACGGATCTCGCATACCGCCCGCTGCGGGTCCGGAAAATATTCCAGCACCTGCGAACAAATCACAAAATCAAATTGCTCGTCGTAAAAGGGCAAGGCCTCGCCAACAGCGGCCACGTTCACCAGCGGACTGAGTTGAGGATCAATAGCGATGTAGCGGCTCACGCGCTCTCCAAGCAAGGCACGGTACGGCTGAAGTCTGCCGCCAACGTCGAGAACGGACAGATTGCGTTCGGGCAACCGCCGCAGCCCGGCCCGGAAAATCTCCCGGCGCTGTCGGAGCACCAACCAGTTCGGGTTTCTTAGAGACGGATGCGACCGACCGTGGCCGGCGCGAATGACTTGGTCCAATGTCGGTTGCGCCGGCATGAAATGCTAGATGTACCCCAGGTCTTTCAGCCGTTGTTCGAGAAGCGCCTGCTCAGCCCGGTCGAGCGATTCAGCCTTGTCTTGAATCAATTCGCGCAGCACGAATTCCAGCAGCGATTCCAGGTTCTCAAATTGGGGAGTGAAGCGGCGTTCGGCGGCGGCGCAGAGATCCTCGGGCAAATTGATTGGCCGGCGGGCCGGCATGGTCTCGGGCGTTGTCGTTGTCGTTGTCATTGTCATTGCCGCTATCGATGCCAAGAGAATCAGGGTCTCCCCACCGCGCCCAGCAGCCGCCGCTGAATCGCGGTTACGATCATTCGATCATCGTTGTCGAGTCCGACCAGCAACGACAGTCCGCAAAAAACTGCGTAAGCGACTACCAGCGCGGCGGCAATCGCCAGCCATTCCGGATGAAAAGCAGCGGCGAGTTGACGAACGCCCAGCACCGCCGCCACGCTCGCCGCGCACGGCAAGAGCAGGCGCAGATACGCCCGGTTATAAGGAGAGATCCCAAGCGCCGCCCGAACCTCCCGCAGATTTAAATAATTGGCAATCGCATTGGTCAGCGCTGCCCCCAACGCGACTCCAACGATCCCAAACGGCCGCACGAGAGCCGCAGTCGCGGCGATCATGAAAACGGCCATGATCACTTGTACTCGGATCAAACGGCGCTGATTCCCGGACATTAGAAGAAGATAACCAACCGATCCCACGCCCGCGTTGATCAGCTGTCCGAGCGTGCCGAGGACGAGCACCAGCCATCCCGCTTCAAATGCGGGCCCGAACAACCTCATCAAAGCTTTCGAATCGACGATCATGACGAAAGCCAACGGCAGCGTCAATCCGACAATCCATTTCGTCAAAGTCTGGAAAAGCCGTCCCAGCAGCGCGCGCTCGCCGCGAGCATGTAAGTCGGCGATGGTGGGAGAAAAAATCTGATTGACAGACTGGAGCGCAACCGGAACAAAGCCCACCAGCGCCCCGGCGACAGCATAGATGCCCACCTGCCGGACATCGAGAAAAATTCCCAACATGATTTTGTCAGCCTGGGCTAAAAGAAACTCAAGCAGGCCGACACCGAATACAGCCGCTGAAAACCAGTAAACCTCCGATTCTAATTTCGGAGCCTTGGCCACAAAATGCCGGACCGCACCCGGCGTTAACTTCCAGGCGGCAGCAGCGAGCAAAACGAGAACGATGGAGGCGCTGCCAATCTGCGCCAACACGTAGCCGCGCAGCCCCATGCCTGTAGCAAGAAATAAAACCCCGAGAATAATATTGAGCGGACTGCTGATGAAGTTCGTGATGATCGTGCGCAGCGCGATGTCTTTATAACCGGCAAGAACCTGCCCCAGGAATGTCGCCAAGCCAGACAGAACAAGCAGCCCCGCGAACAGATGAAAATAGCCAGCCAATTCGGGCGAGTGGTACACATTGCGGGCCAGCCACGGGCCCGCGAGAACCATCGTCCCTGCCAGTACAAGGTTGGCCGTGGCCACCAGCGGGAGCGCGTGCTGAAAGAATGCGCGGAGGCGATCGAATTGTCCGGTCGCGGAATAGGCCGCCACAAAACGCGCGGCAGTCTGCGGGAGGCCGAGCCCGTTGAAGAGCCCGAAGAAGCCGACCAGGGTCATGCCGAGCGCATAAACCCCCAGCGCGCCCGCGCCCAGCACTCTCGCCACGTAGATCTTGAAGAAATATCCCGCGGCCGCGGTAAACAACGTCCCAAGAAAAAACACCGCCGAGTGCCGCGAGATCTGCCCCATCTCGCTGCGAAAGCGGGCCTCGGACAGATTCACGACCAACGACGGAGCGACCTCCACCGAGGGTGGTGATGGCGCTGCCGCGATCGCTGTGTTGGCGAAACTCAAAGCTGACCTGTGTTGTCCTGTGGAAACGTCGGGTCGTTCTGTCAGATTATCGCAAAGCCCCGATTGTGGATTCGCGAAAAGTTGTCGCATGAACCGCATGAATGACGGGTCTCGGCTTCCCTGGGACGTTTCGAGGGCACTCGCGACGCTCCCGTCAGGTATCCCGGCACGCAGGCTCACGATTCCCACTCTCAAGCGAGCCCCGATACATGGCCTGGAGCAAGGTTGCGCTAAGAACAATCAGAACCCATATCTGATGGGGCATTACGATGTGCGTCCAGACCCATGATTGTTGCGCTTGGTGGAGATAACTGGAATGTTGAAGGCGCTCCAATACCGTCCCGCCCGGTATCAGGAAAAACGCCATGCAGACCAACGTTATCCGGGCGAGCGCTTTCAAATCTCCTCGCAGCGCGCTCAAACTCCATGCCATCGGAAAAATCAGCAGCGATGCATCATAGAGCCGATGATAGACGGGCAAAAGACTGAGGACTACGAGAGCGCCGATCTCCAGCAGTTCACTCTCGACGGGGGCGCGACTTCGAAAGAAAAGCAGCCACGCCAGACCCAGAATGCCGGAGATCACGAACGCGAGGACGGTGGCCAGAGATCGATCCGGCACGAACGTGTACACGAGGACTTCGAGATCGATCAGACTGAAACGAATCGGATTCGCTTCCGTGAAATCGCCCAGGCTGCCTCGGGCAAAAAGTATTTTGTTGTCGTTGCGATAGTTGTCCAGCCAGGGAGCGTGATGCAGCCAAAGCAACAAGAGCGCAGTCGCCGCCAGGAGCGCAAGCAGGGCGACGGCAGCTCCCGCGACGCGCCAGCGTTTACGCAAAAAATAGTACAAGACAAATGGCAATCCAATCTGCGGTTTCAGCCCGGTTGCGACCGCTAGCAAAATCCCGCCCGCCAAATCCTGATTTCGGGCCACGGCCCATACGGCGAGCGCGCAAGCGCCCACAGCAACTATCACGATGCTGCCGGCGGCCAATCCAGTATGAAAAGGCGCAAGCGCCAAAACAATCGCAATAAACAAATAGGTTCGCTTCTCGTCGCGATGAAATTGGGCGACCGATGTGAGAGCGAGAACCGCGCCCGCGCAAGCCAGCAGGCTGGCAAGCAGCCACGCCGCGAACGCAACGCGATAGGGCAACCACGCAAATGGCGACAAAAGAACAAAGGCAGTCGGAGGGTAAGCGGTAGGAATGCCGCGCCTCAGAACCAAAGAGCCTTCGGCCAAATCCTCTTTTACGAAGTCGAACTGTTGTATTCCGGCGGGCCAGAGCGCAACCAGATTCGCGGGACTATATGGGTCGACGCCTTTGATCCATGCTCTCGTCTGTACGTAGGGAGATATGAAGTCATTGAAGTCACTCGACCGGGCGAAGCGAACCGGGCCGCGCACGAAGAATTCAGTGAGCGATAGAAGCAGCAGCGTCAGGACGATTGTCCAACTGCCGCTCCAACTCCTCTTCCTCGTGGGCATTATGCTGGCATTCTAGTCCGCGCCCCGCTGGTTGCTCGTGTAAGACACGATTCCCGTCGGCCGCAGAAGTTCTTCGGTGAGCGCCTCGGCCGTGATCGGACGGGAAAGGCGCCTTCCCACGTCGGCGGGGGGCAAGGCTTCAGGCATCATCTCCGGGATGCGCAACAGATCGGACGGCGCGTTCAAAATCCTCCCCGCACCGAAGCGGGCGTATTGAAGAGCGTAGCCTGAATAGGCATGTCTCAGCCACCCGCACAGGAAGGAGGGAATTCCAACCGAAGCACACTGGCAGGAGACCGTTGACTCGACCGTCACGGCGCACCAGGTGTTTCGGAGAATGTCCGGAGACACCGGCGAGGCGATGATGCTTACCAGTTTCCGATCCTGCTTGCCGAGAACTGCGCTAACCAGCCGTCGCCGCTGCGCAAGCGTTTCAAACGGATGGAGCTTCAAAATAACCTCTTTGCCGGATTGTCGCGCCGCCGCGCAAAGTCGCGGCAGAACCTCGCGATAGATGGCTTCCGCGCGCCAGAGGTCGGTTTCATAAGGCTCGGTAAAAAACACAATCCATGGCGCGTTGGTGCGCCAGTTCGCGGAATTGGTCCGGGATGGACCCGCGGCCCCGATACGGATCAGACCGGGATCCACGCCGCAGACATGCTCCAGGTAATCGCGCTCCATCTCGCCCTGCGCCAGATAAGTCGAAAATTCAGGAACCTTAAACGCCATGCGGAAATCGAGCGCGCCATGATGGCACGCGACCGCGGGAATCTCGCGGCGCGCGGCTAGAATTAACGGGATGCGCGTGTAGGGATTCGAGTCGTCCGCGCTCAGACAGCCGACGATGGATTGCGTTTCAAAGACGTGATTCCACGCATTCCGAACAGATATGCCGCGTCGAAGGAATGGCAGTCCTTGATTCACGACTCCGAGACGAACAGCCAAACTGAATTCGGGATGCTCGCCGAGCACCTTTTCAAGCCGCGCCCAACTGTTTTCCAGTTCACACAATTCACCTCTGTCAATGAGTCCGTCGGCGAAGGCGGCGAGAGATATCAGGTTCACATTGGCAGGCACTTGAGAGGGAACGCCCGATTCACGCGCCACCACCAGCAGAAAACGTTGCTCAGGCAGGAGCTGCGCATAATTCAAAGCGGACCGCGTGACGTTCGAGTAAGCGCTCGGCAGCAACACGACTGGCTGTGAAGACGGCGCTACCGGCGCCGCAAAATTTCTTCTCCATCGGAAATGCGGATCAAACTTGTCGTGCGCGACCTGCCGCATCTGCCCGAAGCTCAGATTCCGCACCGCAGTTTTGTAGCGCGAAAAGCGATTCCGGAGACGCGCGTCGATTCCCGACTGACGCGCTCGCAGCGGCGATCCCAATTGCATCTGTACCGCCCTCGCCAGCAATGAGGGGCGGCTCGCGGTCAAGGCACAGTTCCCGCCGAGCTTCTCCGCCAGCCGGGCCGCCAGGCGAATATCCTGCAGGTCGGAATGCAAAGACAGGCCGACCACATCCCACCAGTCCACTCCAAAACGATCGACCACGCGGCCCATTCCAACCGCAAACAGGTCGCGCCATACCTGCGCATCTGCGATCTCAATCGCCAAGTCGTAGATGCTGGAGACCGAGCAGCCAAGCGTTGCGCTCCGTTCATCATAAAACGATTTGGGGGCTCGCGCGAGATCGACGATCGAATCCCAGCGCTGGCTTTTCAGGCGATTGCTGAAATCATCCTCGGGATGTAAGAGTAAAACTCGCATGACGGCAATCGATCAGCGCAGGACTAGATTCCACTGCAAAGGCGTACCGCGTTCGATGTCGCAGGCGGCCCGGTGGCCGAGCACTTCATCCAGATGCCTCGGGTGCAAACCGTCCGCCGGACGAATCGAACGTACATTAGATTTCGTAAATACGTCCCCGCGCTTCACGTTCTCGACCACAAACAACGACCGGCGGAAGTGCAGGCCGCTTGCTTCGCGATCTCCCGGCCCGAATCGCACCGAGCCGAGCGCCTTTTCGGCCACGCGCACGGCATCGACCATTGCTTTAAATTCCTGCGGTTCGAGTGAGAATGCGCTGTCAGGCCCGCCGTCCGCGCGGCTCAGGCAGATGTGCTTTTCGACGATGCAAGCTCCCAGCGCGACCGCGGCAACCGGCGGCGCAATCCCCATCGTGTGGTCGGACAGCCCGGCAGGGCAATCGAAGCGGCGCGCCAGTTCTGGAATCGTTCGCAGGTTCGCCTCTTCCGGGGGCGCCGGGTAGGCGCTGGTGCACTTCAACAAAGCAATCCCAGTCGCGCCGGCCATGCGCGCGGCCCGAACCGCTTCGTCAATTTCAGCTTCGCTCGCCATGCCCGTCGACATGATCAGCGGCTTTCCCGTGCGCGCCATCTTCCCGATCAGCCCCAGATCCACCAATTCGAACGATGCGACCTTGTGCGCGGGAACATTCATCCCTTCAAGAAAGTCGACGGCGGTGTCATCGAACGCGCTGGAAAAGAGTTGTAGTCCCAGGTCGTCGGCAATGCCTTTCAGCTTCGGCTGCCACTCCCACGGTGTGTAGGCTTCGCGGTAAAGATCATGGAGAACGCGGCCGTCCCAAAGCGTTCCGCCGGAGATCCGAAAACATTGCTTGTCGCTTCGAAAAGTAATCGTGTCCGCGGTGTAGGTTTGAAGCTTGATGGCATCGGCGCCCGCGTCTTTGGCGGCCTGAATGATGCGAACCGCCTGATCGAAGTCTTGATTGTGATTGGCGGAGAGTTCGGCAATCACATAGACTGCCGCCTCTGGACCAATGCTGCGGTTCGCAATTTGAATGCTCCGCGTCATCACGACACCACCGTTTCAGCAGCATGGAATGCCGCTTCCTCCGGTGAGAGGGGAGCACGCCGGCCACTCCGGACAACATCGAGTGCACTGTCGCCCTCGTTGAAAAGCAGATCGAGCGCGCATGCATACGGCTGAAATGGTGGGTAGAGCTGCCGGTACACCGGATGCTCATAATGATGAAATGTCACCTCAATCCCTTTCGAGGTCATCAGCGGCAGTTCGCCCAACAGATAATCGGCTGACCCCAAAGGAGAAAGGTATTCACTCGCTCCCAGGGAAACGCAAATGTTTGCCAATAGCTCGGTGCGTTTGCCTTCGACCGGCAAGTTCGATGACCGGACCCTTGGCGTCTTGATTCCCAGCGCGTCCTTGAACCAGTCGATAATCCCGATATTGATCCGCGACAAGTTGGCGTGAGCCGCCTCCCGTCCCAGGCATTGGCTCAGCTGATCGAAGTAGTTCTTAAAGAAGGGTGCACGGTGATAGGTCAATTCAATGGTGCGAAGATGATCTCGCCAGAAGTCTGTCTCAACAACTTCCACATCCGCGATGCGCTGCTCACGTCTTCCCCGCGAGGCCACCGGAATCGTGAGCCACTGCAACCCCGTTAGAGTCTTGATCCGGTTGCGCTGTTGCCACGAACGTCTTTCGAACTGCACACCGTCGAGCAGGACAAACAGATCCACTTGATCGAGCAGATCGAAGTAGCCGATCCATGGCAGATACGTTGGCTGCGAGATCGCAATCTTCACGCGCCACTCCCGGTCAGCACAAATCGTTCACTGGCCTTCCGAAAACCGAGCGACGTCCAGAACGACGCAGCAGCCGTCCGTCCTTCCACGACCTCCAACTGAATCTTCGAAGGATTGTGCGTCCAAAGTTCCGCAATCGCAGCCAGTGCGCTCGCCTTCGCCAGGCCGCGCCGCCGGAGCGCAGGCAGCACGTACAGTTCGTAAATAATGCCGGTCTTTCTGGCCAAGAATCGGTGGTCTTCGAGTCCAAAGAGAATGAAGCCGGCTCTCGATCCCTCCGCGATGATCCAGCGCAGGAATAGCAGGGGGTTCGCCAGAATGCGAGAAAAGTAGTGCTCATGCCAGTCATCATGAGGAACGAACGACCGATCCAGCTCACTAAAGTGACTGACTGCCATGCGCATAAACGCTTCGCGATCGGCTTCAACAATGGGAAGCATGCTGACCATCAAAGAACCCCGGGCTGCAGCATGGCGTCGACAACGCGAGCGGCTCCTGCTCCGTCGATAAGGTTGCGCCCCAGTTCGGCCATTCTCTCCCGGGCAGTTTGTGATGCAGACAATCGTTTTACTTCCAACGCGAGCGTCTCGGGATCGAAACGGGCTGTGTCACCCATGTCGATGATCACGCCATCTCGTGCCAGCAACCGCACGACGCTTCTCTGCACAGCGTTTCTAGCATAGCTCAACACCGCACAGCCCGTTGCCAATAGTTCCCAGAGTGTTCCTCCCGCGGCAATAACAGCGATATCCGCATCCCCCATCAACTCCGCCATGTTCTTCACGTCATCGGCCACGCGAACCTTGGGAGCATTGAATTGTCGCAATTGATCGGCGGCAGGATTTCCCGGGCCAGCCACCAACGTCAGTTGAAGATCCGCGCGGCTGGCGAGAGCCGCCGCGATTCGCGGTGTCAAATTCTCCGGATCGCTCCCCCCTAGACTGATCAGAACGCGGATCCCATCTCTCCCGGATCGTTCTCGCGCGCCCTCCCGGAATTCCCGGCGCAGCAGGCTATAGTGTGACCCCACAAGTATCCCAGCGTTTGCCGGTCGCGCGCGATACGCTTCCGGATCGGTACCGGGATTCGGATTGACAATTAGCTCCACAGGAAAAAAATCACGATCCGCGAAGTCGTCGATGAGCAGGGCACGCAAACCGGCGTCCTGAACGTGCTCAAGAAAAGCTTCACGGAAGCGGTCTCCATCGATGACCACCCACTCAGCGCCGGTCTGGCGAGCCTGTCTAATGCTCGCGGCCGCGTCCTCAGGACTGCCGGGAAAAGCCGCAATCGTCGTCACAGCGAGGCCTTCGCTGGTCAGGCGGTCCGCAAGATTCGCAGGCAGTTCGCAAGCGATCAACCCGGCCGTGCCACCGCGGTCCTGCCACGCCTGCGCAAGCGCCAGACAGCGCATCACGTGGCCAGTCCCGATGGAGACATTGGCGTCCGCCCGAATCAGAAGTGCTCCTGGCTTCATCGGCGACCGAATACCACGTGTGGAATTCCAGCCTGAGGGTCTCAGGGAATTTTCAGCGAGCTTCTCAGCGAACTCTGAAGACCGGCTGGATCATCTGGCCCTCAAGATATTGTTCCGGATCCCGCTCTCCCAGCCAGTTCGCCATCGTCTTGCAAACGACGGCATAGATTTTCAACGTCCTCTCGATTGCCAGCGGATCGTGCGCCGCCGTCATGTTGTGAGTTGCCAGAAGCAGGAGCCCGCGCTTTACGCACTCCTGCGTGAATAGACTGCGAACAAGAAGGCTGTCTTTGCCGTCCTCATCGAGAAATTTGATGAGCGACCAGAAGGGATAACCGATGCACCGAATGCGGTCCCGCAACCCCGCTTCCTTCGCCAGCGCGTTGAGCGCCTCTTGCAGCACTCGCCCGTTCGCCTCTATTTGCGCGATGGCCGGCGTTGTTTCCAGAACATCCAGCACCTTCATGGCCGCCGCCATCGACGCGATTTCGCCGCCGAAGGTGAAGCTGAAGAATATGTCTTCGAAAATATTCATGACGTCGGACCGGCCAACAATGCACGAGATGGGAAATCCGTTTCCCATCGCCTTGCCAAAGCAAGCCATGTCCGGAGTCACTCCGAACTTTTTCTGCGCTCCGCCTAGCCCAAAATGAAAACCCGTGCAGATTTCGTCGAAAATCAGCAGTGCTCCATGCCCGTGGGTTAACTCCTTGACGCTTGCCAGAAACCCGGGCGCCGGCGGCAAGAAATTCACCGGCTCCATGATGACTGCGGCAAACTCGCCGGGGTGTTCCTCCATCAGGCTTCGCAGGGATTCAAGATTGTTGTATTGAAACGGATGCGTAAGCGCGCGCACCGCTTCCGGCACGCCGGCATTCCGAGTCGTGCTGCCGATGTACCAATCCTGCCACCCGTGATACCCGCAGCAGGCAATGCGTTCGCGTCCCGTGAGCGCCCGCGCCGCGCGCACCGCACCCGAGGTCGCATCCGATCCGTTCTTCCCGAAGCGAACTTTTTCCGCGCACGGAATAATCCGCGTTAACCGCTCCGCCAACTCCACTTCCAGCGGATGAGGAAGCGAGAAGCTGTGCCCCTGCCCGAGTTGCTCGGCGACCGCGGCATTGACGCCCTCATGCGCATAACCGAGAATATTCGGCAAAAGCCCCTGAATGTAGTCGATATATTCGTTGCCATCGACATCCCAAACTTTGTACCCCTTACCCTTTGCCAGAAATATCGGCGCCACTCCGCGGACATGCTGGTTCGAACCTTTGCTGAAAGTCTGGGCGCATCCCGGAATTACCTGGTCCGCTCGTTCATACCACGCATCCGACTTGCTGATGGAGTGTCGCGGCGCGGCCGCTGCCTGCGCTTCTTGAAACAGGCTCTTGTAGTAACCGCGATTGGAAACGATTTCCGAATTCATCTTTTCCAGTCCCGGATTCCTTTCGAGCAGCTCTAAAACGTCCCGCATTCCAGAGTGTTCCTTGCCACGCATAGCGCGATAGACCGCGCGAATGAATTCGAGATCTTCCGCCTCGTCCACTGTCCAGCGGTAATGCTGGTACAAGGAGATGGAATCGCACTCGACGTTGGCTGTGCGAAATTTTCCCATCCGGAGATACGGCGTCACATGCTCGCGCTCCGAACTCCTGGTCGCCTCATGCCAGGCACGCTCCAACGCCGAAAACGAAAAAACCTCCGTATCGAGCCCGTCAGGATACGTGCGTACCATCGCGTTCGTGGCGTAATCGACATCGCCGCGCTGAAAACGCCGCACCACGCGGTCGATTATTTCAGGATCGATCAACGGACAATCGGCGGTAATGCGCACGATCTGCGCCGCTTTTTCCGCGCGGGCCGCCATGTAGTAGCGGTCCAGCACATCGTGCTCGCTGCCGCGGTAACAAGTCACGCCGACTTCGCAGCACATAGCTTCAATGGCGTCGTCCGCGCGACTGGTCGAAGTCGCCACCACCACGCGGTCCACCAGCCGCGCTCGCTTCACGCGCTCAATCACGTGCCACAACATCGGGTGCTTTTCAATTTCAGCCAGGCTCTTGCCCGGCAACCGCGTCGAACCCATGCGCGCTTGAATGATCGCGACCACCGGCCCGTTCGGGTTTTCGCTGGTCCAGTTCAGGGTTTGCGGCAGGCCTTCGACGGACGACTTCTTCGCCGCCTCCACGACACGGATCACATCCCGTGCCTTGCTCGAGAGCGACCAGCGGCCCGGTGCCGCTCCCCAGCGATTCGAGGAAGTGCCGCATCTCTGTCACATACATGTCATTGATTTCGAATTTATACGGAATGCTCTTCCATCCGGGATCACCGGCTGAACGATCCTCCGACCGAAAACCAGCGCACTTCCTGCGAACTGAAATCCCACATCGCAGTTCCGGTCTCGCCGACAACCTTGCAGGTGCGCGTGTACGACCTCTGCACGAAGTCGACGTGCAGCTCCGCGCGCCGTCGCTCCGGAAAAGTAAGGTAAATCCAAGCCGAGTCCTCAACGTCCAACTCGAGGCTCGAAAGATGCTCGGCCCGGCAACTCACCTCAGTCGGCCAGCCCATGAGCCAGCAGATGTAATCGAGTTCGTGCGAGCCATCGAGAATGATGCCGCCGCCCAGTTCCCGGCGCGCGCTGTAACTTTCGCGATAATTCTGCCAGGGCCGCCAGTCGGGAAGATATTGCCCCGCCTCCACGTTCAGCCAGAGCACGCGCCCGATCTTCCCGGAATCGATCAGCTCTTTCAGTATCTGCAGGCCGGGATGAAAGCGCAGGTTGTAGCCGACCTGCACGTTGCGGTCATGCCGGCGCGCCTCGGCGATCAGCACCTGCACTCCGGCTGACTCGTGCGAGAGAGGTTTTTCGATGAAGACGTGAGACCCGGCTTGCAGCGCGGCCGAAGCCTCTTCCACGTGATACACCGGCGGCGTGCAGATCAGCGAGAGATCAGGCTTGAACGATTGCAGCGCCTCTTTATAGTCGGAAAAACGTTCGCCCGGCACGTCTTCGCTGCACTGTTTCATCGCTTCGGGATTCGTGTCGCAAAAGGCAAAATGACGCAATCCCAGAGACTTCAGATTCTTCGCGTGCCGCCGGCCGATGGAGCCACAGCCGACCACCAGCGCTTTGTAATCCGCCCACTCGGAAGTGTTAGACATGCGTTTTTCCCGATTGTCCGGACGCGAATGCGTGCCGGCCCGCGTCATTCATCTTGTCATCGTCAACGCTGTAATGCCCGATCACTTTGCGCAGCGCGCCGATCACATCCGCCACGTCTTCATCGTCATGGAGTGGAACATGGGCAGGCTGATCAGCCGTTCATAGGCATTCTCGGCGATCGGACAGCTCCCCTCGCGAGAGGCGGCAGGGAAACGCTCGCGATAATAAGGATGGCGGTGCACGGGAATGTAGTGAACATTGACGCCGATGTTCTCCGCGCGCAGTGCCCGGAAAATCTCGCCTCGATCGGCGGAGAGCGCTTCGCAGATTCAGCCGGATCGGATAAAGATGCCAGGCCGGGTTAACGCCCTCGCGCACGGCGGGCAGTGTAATAGCCGCCAACTCATCGAACGCGCGCGCGTACCGCGCGGCAATCTCGCGCCGCCGGGCAAGATTCGCCTCAAGTTTTCCAAGCTGCGAAATGCCCAAGCGCGCAAGCGATATCGGTCAGCCGGTAATTGAAGCCGAGCAGCACCATCTCGTAAAACCACTGCCCCGATTCCTGCCGGTCACGCGCCTCGCTGCTGATGCCGTGATTGCGAAATCTTCGGAGCGTCTCCGCCAGCCGTGCATTGTCCGTCGTAACCATGCCGCCTTCGCCCGTCGTCAAATGCTTCACGGGATGAAAGCTGAAGACGGTCATGTCGGCAATGCCGCCGACGCGCTTCCCATGAAACTCCGCGCCCAGCGCGTGGCAGGCGTCTTCAATCAGAATTGCCCCGGCCCGTTCCGCGATAACACGCAACTCGTCGAGCGCGGCCGGATGTCCAGCGTAATCGACCGCGATGATGGCTTTCGTGCGGGAAGCCGATTTTCTCGCGAGACTTCGCGAGGATCGAGGTTCAGCGTATCGTCGCAGACGTCGGCGAATACCGGCGTCGCGCCCTGATACAAAATGCAATTCGCGGTCGCGCAGAACGTCAGAGGAGTGGTGATAGCCTCATCACCCGCGCCCAACCCCGCCGCAAACGCCGCGCCGTGCAGCGCCGCCGTTCCGGAACTGAAGCTCACGGCAAATCGCGCGCCCGACCCAATCTGCGAATGCCTCTTCAAACTCGCCGACCTTCGGGCCCGGTGGTCAGCCAGTCCGATCGAAGAACTTCCACCACCGCCTGAATATCGTCTTCATCCAGACGTCTGCCGCCCGTAGGGCAGCAATTTTTCGCGGACAGGAGTTCCGCCGTGAATCGCCAGCGTGTCCAGGTTTGCCGATGAGGAAGGCATACTACGCAGAGATGGAGAGCGCGAGTGGCCTGGCCTCCGGCGCGACCAACTCTTCCAGTTCCGGCCGCGTCAGCCACTGCTCGTTGTTGTCGCTCGAATATCGGAACCCTTCCGGCAGCGGCTTGGCAGTAACCCAGTTTTCGGATTTCCACCAGGGATGCGCCGGCTGAATGACAAACATTTCGTCGGTGGCGAGCGCCTGCCGCGACTCGTCTTCCGAGACGAGCACCTCATGCAGCTTTTCTCCGGGACGAATCCCGATGTACTCCACCTCGCATCCCGGCGCAATCGTCTCCGCCAAATCAAGCAGCCGCATGCTGGGAATCCGCGGAACAAAAATCTCGCCGCCGTGCATCTGCTCCAGGCAGCGGATCACAAACTTCACGCCATGTTCGAGGGTGAGCCAGAAGCGCGTCATGCGCGGATCGGTGATGGTGATCTTGCCGCGCCGCCGCTGCTCCATGAAAATCGGAATCACGCTGCCCCGGCTGCCCACCACGTTTCCGTAGCGCGCGCAACTGAAACTCGTATCCCGCGCGCCTGCATAGGCATTGGCCTGCACAAACATTTTTTCCGCGCACAGCTTGGTCGCGCCGTACAGATTAATCGGATTCACAGCCTTGTCGGTGCTGAGCGCCAGAATACGCCGCACGCCCTGATCGATGGCCGCATCAATCACGTTGCGGCCGCCCATGATGTTGGTCTGGATCGCTTCGAACGGATTGTATTCGCAAGCCGGCACCTGCTTGAGCGCCGCCGCGTGCACCACCACCGTGATCCCCGAGAACGCGCGCTTCAGGCGATCCACGTCGCGCACATCGCCGATGAAATACCGCAGGCTGGGATGATCGAAGCCGCTCGTTCTCATCTCATGCTGCTTCAACTCGTCCCGGCTGAAAACCACCAGGCGGTGCGGCCGGTAGTCGCGCAGCATGGTCTCGACAAACTTCTTCCCAAACGATCCGGTGCCACCCGTTACCAGTATCGATTCCTGTGACCAGTTAATCATTCTTGTTCCTTGCGAATCTCTTCGAAACTATTGCGGGAAAAATCAGAGTGTAATGGGTAAGTTGGTTGGCCGCTAGTATAGCCGCGGATTCATTTCCACAGGGCGATGGGGGAATCAAGAGAGAACAATTGGTAGTGCGAGATTCCGGATTGCCCGACTGAAGTCGAATGCTAGAATCAGCCAAATTTCCAACAGAAACATTCCGTTCCCGCGCGCGATTGGTTATTACTCATGTTTTCGCAGTTACGCGCGAACGGAAAGTAGTGCACAGCAGCAAGCCTCCGCACGACGCGAGGCTGCCGGAAAGTGACGCACCATGGCATTGGGTCCGCTGATCCCTCGAAATGGCGACGCCTTGCGCGAACTGCAACCGAGCGAACCGGCCGAACTTCTCAAGCCGATCGGCTCCGCGCTGTACAACGTGCTGCCCGCACAGGAATCCACGCTGCGCGAATATCTCCGCGTTCTCATCAAACGAAAATGGCTGGTCATCGGATGCGTCGTCGGAATCTTTACAGTCGTTGCCATCGCCAGTCTCCGGCAAACACCCATCTACGAAGCCGTTGGCCAGATCGTCGTCAACAAGGCCGACTCCAATCTCATTACCTTCAAAGACTCGATGCCAGTCGTCGACTACTACGACCAGAGCGACCTCGACACCGAGGTCCGCATCCTGCAAAGCGATCTGCTCGCGCTCCAGGTCATCCGTCAACTCAATCTCGACAAGCGTCCCGAGTTCGGCGGCCATCCCGAGGAAAAGCAGCCGAACCTCGTCGCCGATCCCTTGCAGAACGATTCCAACCGCACATCGGCGCTGCTGGGCACGTTTCGCAGCAACCTGCATGTCGCCCTGATTCCCAACACGCGCATCATCGAGATTCACTACAACAGCACCGACCCGCAACTGGCCGCGAGCGCGGTCAATACGCTGGCCGCCACCTATGTCGAGCAGAACTTCAAGACGAAGTTCGAATCCACCATGCAGGCCTCCGACTGGCTCTCCAAGCAACTCGTCGACCTGCAGATGAAGGTGGAAACCTCGCAGGAAAAGCTGGTGCGCTACCAGAAAGAGCACGAGATTCTCGGGATCGACGATAAGCAGAACATCACCACCGAAAAGCTCGACGAACTCAACAAAGAAATGACGACGGCGGAATTCGACCGCATGCAGAAAGAAGCCGTCTATCGTCAAACCCAATCGGGCGACCCCGAAGTGGTGGCATGCGGCCATCATCGCGGACGGCGCTGGGCGGCGGAAATGGAGGCAGTCTCCTCGATAAACTGCGCGAGCAACAGGCGAACCTTCGAATTCAGGTGGCCGAACTCAGCACCCAGCTTGGTCCCGCGTATCCGAAAGTTGCTCAGCTCAACAGCCAGATTAAAGAAATTGACCGCGAATTGCAGGTGGAAGTCAACAAAGCGGTCGATCACCTGCGCGGCGAATACCAGGCCGCCCTCCAGCGCGAAACCATGCTGCGGGAGTCGTTCGAAAAACAAAAGCAGGAAGCCAACAAGCTCAATGAGAGTTCCATTGAGTACAGCCTGCTCAAGCGCGATGTCGACTCGAACCGCACCCTCTATGAAGGATTGCTGGAAAAACTGAAAGAAGCCGGTGTGACCGCCGGATTGCGCTCGAATAACTTTCGCATCATCAATGCCGCGCGCGTGCCCACCTCCCCGAGCGAACCGAATATTCCGCGCAATCTAGCCTTCGCCCTGGTGCTCGGAATCATCTCCGGCGTCGGCCTCGCGTTCTTGCTGGAAAACATGGACAACACTGTCCGTACGCCCGAGCAGGCGCAAGCTATCTCCGGGCTTCCTTCGCTCGGCATGATTCCCCTCGGATCGAAGTCCGGCAATCGCGGCCCGTCAGGCGCGCGGCTTACTTTGACCTCTTCCAAGGAAGCCGTCGAGATGGTCACGCAAGTCCGCCCGCAGTCGCAGATGGCGGAATCGTATCGCGCGTTGCGAACCTCGCTCCTGCTCTCCAATCTCGGAGCGCCGCCGAAAGTTGTGATGGTGACGAGCGCCCGCCCGCAAGAGGGCAAAACGACGACCAGCATCAATACGGCGATCGTTCTTGCGCAGAAAGGCGTTCGCGTCCTTCTCATCGACGCCGACTTGCGCCGTCCCAGCGTTCACAAGACTTTGGGCATGGGCCCGCGCAGCGGCCTCAGCAACGTGCTCACCGGCACCGCCACCTTGCAGCAGACGGTAACGACCTCCCCGGTGCTACCGAATCTTTTCATTCTGCCGGCCGGCAGTCCGCCCCCAAATCCCGCGGAACTTCTAGCGTCATCCCACATGCGCGACCTGCTCGTCGAGTTGCGCGAGCAATACGACCACATCGTGATTGACACGCCGCCCACGCTCTCGGTCACCGACGCGGTTGTGCTCTCGCCTCGCGCGGACGCGACCATCCTCGTGATTCGTTCCGGCCAGACGACAAAGCAGGCGCTGCGCCGCTCGCGCGACATTCTGATGCAAGTGAACGCACACGTCGCCGGCGTGCTCCTGAACGCCGTCGATCTGACTTCTCCCGACTATTACTACTATTACGAATATCAAGGTAAGTACGGTCATTACTACCAAGAGGAACCGGGCGACACTGTCGAAGAGCAGGCGAAAGCAATTTCAACGAGCGCTTGACCCGCAGCAGGCAATACAGCGCGACCGGTGATTTCGAAGGCTGAGTTCGGTAATTAATCGGTAGCAGCGAGAGAAGAACGAGAAATTACAAATTGAATTTCACCAGCCGGCCAAAGCCGGCCTGGCAACTTGCAGAATGGCCACTTCTCTTTCAGACCGGCAGCGTACACAGTTGTTTGCCGGTCTAGCGCTTCTGACGCTCATCTATCTCGTCCTGGCCGGCAAGGAATTTGCGGCCAGCGTCTATGCAGCGCGCCCCGAATTACCCAAGCTCGAGCGTGCCGTTCGCCTCTCTCCCGGGAACGCCGACTACCACCATCGCCTCGGCCGCTACCAGGCCTTCATCGCCAATGATCCGCAGTCCGCAATAGCGAGCTTTCAATCGGCCGTCCAGCTTAATCCCCACGACGCGCATTACTGGTTCGACCTCGCCGGCCAATATCAGGTTGCGGGAAATATCCCGGGCCAGCGCAGCGCGCTTGAGCACGCTCTGCAAGCCGAGCCCACCGCTCCCGACGTCGCATGGGAGGCGGCTAACTTCTTTCTGGTCGACGGAGAGATCGATCGCGCCCTCCACGAATTCGGCGTAGTGATCGCCAACGACAATTCGCTCGTCGATTCGGCTCTTCAAGCCTGCTGGCGAATTCGCCCCGACGCCAACGCGTTGCTGCAAAACGTTGTGCCGGCGCGCGCCGATTCCCTTCTGCAATTTCTATCGCTGCTAGTGAGCAAGCAAGACACTCCGGGCGCCATCAAGACATGGGAGCGCCTTGCCGAGTTGCACGAAAAATTCGACACCCGGCATCTGTTCGACTACGTGCGCTATCTGATCGTGGCCCATCGTCCCGACGCCGCGATGGCTGCGTGGGAGCAAGCCGCCGGCAGCCTCGGCCTTTCCGCTTACCTGCCTACGGATGACAACCTGGTAGTCAACGGAGACTTCAGCCTCGACATCCTGAACGGAGGTTTTGACTGGACCTACGTCAATCGACTCGGCGTGCGCCCGCTGCTCGACTCGAGCGACTTCCGCGAGGGCCATCGCTCGCTCGCTCTCACGTTCGAAGGTCCCGGCATCAACGATGCGGGCGTGCAGCAAGTCATTCCAGTACGGGGCGCGGCGACCTACGATTTCCTGGCTTACTACAAGTCAGCCGACTTCGAAGGCGCCGGCGGCCCGGTGATCGTCGTGCGCGACACCTATACTGGCACTCCGCTGTTCATCAGCGATCCGCTCACGGACGCCGATTTCTGGAAAGAAGTTCATTCCACAATTACGACGCCCGCCTCGACAACACTGCTCACCCTGGCGATCGAGCGCCTTCCCGCCGGCAGCCCGATTCGCGGCAAACTCTGGCTCAACGATTTTCAGCTTTCGCCGGCCGATTCGTCGGACGCCGCTTCCGAGACAACGTCGGACGCATCCGCCGGCGCCCCGACCAATCGCTCCAAGCCCGCCGATTCCAATTCCAAGGACAAGCCGTGAGTTCAGCCGCCGCAGTCGCCGTTCAACCCGAACCCGCGCCCGTAGTCAGGCACGCGCGTCCGAAATTTACACACTCAGTGCTTCTCGGAAGCGCCGGCGCAGTGCTGCTCCTCTCGCCGTTGGCCTTCGGCGCAGTCGAGCCCTGGTCCATCTTCGCCCTCGAAGCGTGCGCAGTCCTGCTCCTGGCCGCGTGGGGAACCCGCCAGTGGATCAACCACCAACCCGACATCTCCGCCAACCCCGCCTATCTTCCGATGGCGGCATTCCTGGCGCTAGCCGTGTTGCAGTGGGCAACGGGCGCTTCGGCGTATCGCCACGTCACCTATACGCATATTCTTCTGTACGCCGCCTATGGCATGATCGCGTTTGTGGTGACGCAATCGCTGCGCCGCTCTTCTCAATTTGAGGATCTGGCCCGGGTGGTCACAGGTTACGGCGCAGTCGTAGCCGCGTTAGCGGTGCTCCAGGGAATAGCGCCTAACGGAAAGCTCCTGTGGATATGGCCGTCCGCGCAAGGTGGATGGATCTACGGCTCCTACGTCAATCACAATCACTACGCCGGCCTGATGGAGCTGCTCACCCCGTTTCCCATCGTGCTGGCGGTAACGCGCTTCAGCGACGGCAGCCGCCGCTTCATCGTTGCCGGCATCGCCGCGCTGATGGCGGCCAGCATCTTCCTCTCCGGCTCCCGCGGAGGCATGTTAGCCTTCTGCGCCGAGATGATCGTTCTAGCTGTGCTTCTGCTGCGCTCACGCCAGGGCAATTGGAAAAACGCTCTGATGCTGGGGGGCATGCTCCTGCTAGTGATCGGTTTTCTAGTTTGGCTGGGCGGCAACGATCTCACGCAGCGCCTCGTCAGCATTCACTCGGAAGCGCATTCGGAAATCACCGGCGGAATGCGCGTTGACATCGATCGCGACGGCCTCCGCATGTTTCTCAAACGGCCGATTCTAGGCTGGGGCCTCGGCACGTTCCCCACCGTCTATCCGCAATTCCGCAGCTTCTACACGACCTTCTTCGTCAACCAGGCGCACAACGACTATCTTCAGTTGCTGGTCGAAACCGGCCTCGTCGGATTTCTGATCGCTGCCTGGTTTCTAGTGACAGTGTTCCGTCAAGCCACCGCCAAGCTCAGGAATTGGACCGAGACGACTTCCGGCGCGCTTACGGCAGCCGCTGTGCTGGGCTGTGTCGGAATCCTCGTGCACAGCGCGCTCGACTTCAACCTGCAAATCCCGGCGAACGCGGCGCTGTTCTATGCGCTCTGCGCGATTGCGGCTGCCGCCCCGTTGCAGGAGTCTCAACGCAAACGCGTGCTGCGCCGCCGCCATCTGGTGGTCGGGCCTCTTCCCGCCGCGCAACCCGAAAACCAACCCACAAACAGTTCTTCTTAGTGAAAAAGGACCCCGCCCATCAAACTTTCCTCCCGTTTTCACCCCCCTTTCACCCGGAGGTATCTAGTTGCTACCTCGTTACTTAGGTAATTGACCCCTTCTTTTTGGGAGGTTATCCGTGATATAAACGCCGATAGCTGCTCCATAGGCTCTGAGTTGGGAGTTTTTTCAGGATCCCACCCATTGGTAGAGTCCCCCGCGTAATCGAGCAACGGAAGATAAACGGAGAGAGCAGAGGAGGCAACGTGGCTGAAGCGCGTACCGGAAAAAGATTTCCACTACATCTGCCGATCAAGATTCATAGCGAAGATTCCTCCGCCATCGCAAGCGGAGTCACTGGCGATTTGAGCGCGGCCGGCGTCTACATCAAAGCCGACGCCTCGCTCGAGGTAGGCTCGCCCGTAGAATTCGACATCACCCTGCCGCCTGAAGTGACCGGCAGCAAGGAAAATGTAAAAATCCACTGCCGCGGCCGCGTCGTTCGTACCGACGAGCCGAGCGCCGGCGCTGCCTCTGACCGAGGCGTCGCCTGCGTCATTGATTCTTACGAATTTGTGCGCAACTCGTAGATCGGGAGCGACATTATGCTGAAGCTAATTCTGGCCGACAATCAGGCCATCTTTCGTGCGGGCATCGCCAAAGTTCTGGCCGTTGAAGACGAAATGCGCATCGTAGCGCAAGCCCAAACCGCCGAGCAGATGTTCATGGCGCTCGACAAATTCCGCGCCGCCGTGCTCGTCATTGCCGGAGGCTTCCACTCCGACTTCAACTCCGTCCTCGCGGCGGCCAACCGCAACAAGACGCGCGTAGTCGTCCTCGCCGACACCGGCGAGAGCGCGCAGCGTTACATGGCGGCAGGGTCGCACGGCGTGGTCTATCGCAACGTGACCAGCCCGGCCCTCGTCGACTGCGTCCGCAAGGTCGCACGCGGCGAGACCTGGGTGCAGGACATGGCTGTCCCGAGCGAGTTGACCGAGAACGATATGGTCGGTCTGCGCGTCCGCGATCGCCTGACCGCGAAGGAACTCCGCATCGTCGCGCTCATCGTGCAGGGCTACAAGAACAAAGAGATCGCCACCCAGCTCGGCACGACCGAGCAGGTCATCAAAAATTACCTGCGCAACGTCTACGACAAGATCGGCGTGTCGGATCGTCTCGAACTGGCCCTCTTCACCATTCACCACCGCATCCTGAACGAAGCCGCCGCCGCGACCGCCGCCGCTGCGACGCCCCCAACCGTACAAAGCGCCGGCATCGTCAGCTAAGGCTTTCCACAAGTCGTTTCCTCGTCTAAACCCAAGGCCGCCCGCAAGGGCGGCCTTTGTCGCCTGGGACGAGATACCCTCAACCACCCGTTGCCAGAAGCAAAGTACCCACATCTGCTTGACTTAAATTGGTTTGTAACCCACAATCCTAGCCTTCAATATCCAAACGGAAAGTGAGCACAATCATGACCATGAGATTCGTTCAACGGCCCGTTGGAAAGACGAAACTGATCAGGGCTTTGCCGTCTTTTGGCTATGCCCTGCTTTTCGGTGTGCTACTTGGCAGCGGCGCTTGTAATCGGAACAACAACCCCAATGGTAGCCGGGCCACTCTCACGCCAATGCCGGTCGCGATTAACGGCTGCATGGTGTTAGATCCAATCACCACCGACAACCAGCACGACGTTCAGTGGAAGTCAGGAGACGGCGTGGACTATACAATCACTTTTGGTCAAACATTTGACCTGAATAACTCACCCGCAAGCGACATTACTCCCTTCAAGAATCCAACTCCTCCGCCAGCCTCCAAAGGTCTTCCCGTGCCTAAGGACGGCTCACTGGCTACCTTGCCCACGTCTGGCATTCCCACAAATTGCAGCATTATCAGTACTTCTCTCGGCGGCACACGCTATGCGGGATGCTACATAAAATACAGCATCGCCTATGCGGGGGGCGGCGTCTGCAACGATCCCGGCGTTCACGTCATTCCAACTGGAGGTCAGGAATCCAACCGTTAATTGGCGGGCACTAGTTCCGCCAGGCTCCCGTCCTTTCGCAGGCCGTCAAAGTCCGGCGTGTCCCGGATTTGTGTTCGCGAACCGCCCGCCTTGACCGCTGCCCGTAAAAAGCTCAACGTCTTTTCCTTGTCCGCAAAATGGTTATACAGAATGGCGGCGCGAAACAGAACGTCCGCGTCCGCCGGCGCAATCGCTAAAGCGCGCGCCATTAGTTCTTTGGCCTGCTTTTGCTGATTGAGCATGGCGTAGTAATCGGCTGTATAAGCAAGCGCGCTCGCGTCGCGAGGATTCACTTCCAAACGCGCCGAGGCAAGCTCGATGGCTTTGCCATACGCGCTCAACGCTTCCGCCCTCCGCGACGGAATCTGATACAGCGCATCCCCCAGATTGCCCCAGTTCAACCAGTCCTTGTCGTCGATCTGCATTGCGTGCTTTAGAGCGTCCACGCTTTTCCCGTATTGGCGGAGATAGAAGTAAGCCGAAGCAAGATTGCCATAGCCATCATAGGAAGGCCGCAAGGTAACCGATTTCTTCAGGGCGTCGACGGCATCCTGATATCGCCCCTGCACCAACTCGACCGCCCCCAGGTTCGAATAATCGCGATAGCTTCCCGGCGCCAGCCGAATGGCCTTGCGAAACATCTCCGCTGCATCCACGTAGCGGGACTGTGTATAGTAAAAACTCCCGAATCCGCTGTACACGCCCCAATAGTTGGGCCGCAGCTGGATCGCCTTGCGGTACGCCTCCTCGGCTGCGGCCACGTTCCCTAGTTTCTGATTAGCTTCCGCCAACAGGCGCAAGGCCTGTTCGCTGTTGTGATCGAGATCGAACGAGCGCTGAAACTCTTGCACGGCGTCTTCATATCGTCCCCGCGTAAAATAAACGCTTCCCAGGCAGCTATGGCCTTCGGCCAGTTGCGGCGCTATCTTTAGAGCGCGTTGACATTCGGATTGCGCCTTATCCAGCCAGTCTTTACCGCGGTTCTCGTGAAGAAAACCGGTGGTATAGCCCATTCCCATCGCCGCATGTGCGGGCGCGTAGTCGGGATCCACCTCCACAGCGTGCTGGAACTCCTGAATGGCATGCTCAACGTCCTCGAGGTTTTGCGACTTCTCGAGATAGCCGCGACCTCGCAAGTAAAAGTCATAAGCGGCAGGCTTTGTCTGGGGTTGCGACTCCAGCGCCAATTGCTTTTCTGCTGTCGCCCCCGGCAACATGGCCACCACCTGCTCCACCAGCGCGTCCTGCAGTCTGAACGGATCGCTGGCTGACCCTGTCACCGTCCGCGCTGCGCGCTGGAGATGGGTGTGGGAATCCACGAGGTTGCATGTAATCCGTATTTGATCCCCAAACTGCTGCAAACTTCCTTCCAGCACAAGGTCGGTTCCGAACTCTTGCCGCGCTTGATCCGCGGTCTTGACGCCATGCGCTATCAGATCTCGCGTCGAAACAAGTTGCAGATGCCCGTTGTCGGTCGCCTGCACGAGTTTGGCCGTGAGCGTCTCGCTCAGCCCGACGCCCAGCGCATTCGTCGCCGCGTCGTTGGCCACCGACTCGAACGGCAAGACCGCCATGACCTGATCGCCGAAAACCGCAGGCTCAACCCGCCGTTCCCTCCACAAGAATCCAGCAACTGCCAGTACCACCAGTACCGCCATCACCGCCGCGACCACCGGCCAACGAATCCATCGGCGCGAAGCCGGCTTCGCGTAAACCGGCATCGTTCCCGTTGCCAGGCTGTTCAGATCGATGCGCAAATCGCCCGCCGACTGATACCGCTCTCCCGGATCCTTTTCCAGCGCGCGCAGAATCACTCTCTCCAAACCAACACTGATCTTCGCATTCAGCGTGCGCGGCGGAGGTGGCGGCTGCTCCAGAATCGCCGCTGTCAGCCGCGTTCCAGTCAGATCTCCGAAGGGCGCTCTGCCCGTGCTCATCTCGTACAACACCGCGCCGGCCGACCAGACATCGGCGCGCGCATCCGGCTTGTTCCCTTTGATCTGCTCGGGAGACATGTAAGGCAGCGTGCCGGCGTCCTCAAACGATTCCGTAAGCGACGCCGTAACCGTAGTTTCGCCCCCGGCTTGAGCCTCGCTTTCGGCATGCAGCAGAAAAGCGAGCCCGAAGTCCAGAATCTTCAGCCGGCCTTCGGGCGTGACGCGCAAGTTTCCCGGCTTCAGGTCGCGATGAATCACTCCTTGCCGGTGCGCATTCTCCAAGCCCGACGCCAGCTGTTTGCCGAGATGCAGCACTTCGCCCTCCGGCAGAGGCCGGCCCGCGATCTTGGCATTGAGCGTAATTCCCGGCACAAATTCGGTAACCAGGTAATCGAAGCCGTGGTCGCGCCCGAAATCAAAAGCCATCGCGACATTGGGGTCGGTAATGCGCGCGACGCTCAACGCCTCGCGCCGAAACTGCCGCCGCGCCGCTTCGCTGAGTTGGCTCAACTGCGGCAAAATCTTAACCGCTACATTGCGGTGCAGTTGCTCATCCTGCGCCCGAAAAACCACGCCCATGCCACCGGACCCGATCAGTTCGAGAATCCGGTAATGGCCCAGTACCTGGCCGATTTCTGGCGTGGACACCATATTCGTCTGGATAAGGTTAGCCCGGATACTAGGACGGCACGGGGATGAAGGTCAACCAGTGATTCGAGTCAGTTGGCTGGCGCAACCCAAAGAAAGACGCGGGCCATAAGCCCGCGCTTTTTCAGCTCAACGGTTTCGTATCGCTTTAGCGATACCATAGCACCCACGAGTCATCCGCCGCTTGCGAGGCTGAGGGTCGCGCTTGGGCTGACGCTATGCGATCTTCTCGCCCACGCTCTTGGCCTGCGTAAAGAGAAGAAGATAATCCGGCCCTCCTGCCTTCGAATCCGTCCCCGACATGTTGAACCCGCCAAACGGATGCGCGCCCACCATTGCCCCCGTACACTTGCGATTCAAATACAAATTGCCGACGTGGAACTCCCGCACCGCGCGATCCAGCTTCTCGCGCGACGAGGAATAAACCGCGCCCGTCAGCCCGAACTCCGTGTCGTTGGCAATTTCCAGCGCATGGTCGAAGTTGTGCGACTTGATCACGGCCAGCACCGGCCCGAAAATCTCCTCCTGCTCGAGCGTCGACTTCGGCTGAATATCGGCGATCACCGTCGGCTGAATAAAGTATCCTTCGCCCGCCGAAGTAGCCCGCCCGCCGCCCGTGATCAACCGGCCTTCCTTCTTGCCGATCTCGATGTAGCGCAAAATATCGTTCATCGAGCCTTCGTTAATTACGGCAGCCATCGCGGGATTCGTGACCGGATCGCCCACCGTAATCCGCTCGACGCGCGTTTTCAGCTTCTCCAGGAATTTGTCGTAGATGCGCTCATCGATAATCGCGCGCGAGCAAGCCGAGCACTTCTGGCCCTGAAAACCAAATGCCGCCTGCGCCACGCCCTCGACCGCCGAATCGATATCCGCGTCCGCATCGACAATGATCGCGTCCTTGCCGCCCATTTCAAGAATGGTGCGCTTGATCCATACCTGCCCCGGCTGCTGCTTCGCCGCCGACTGATTGATGTGCAACCCAACTTCACGCGATCCAGTAAAAGCAACGTACCGAACCTTCGGATGCGCCACCACCGCATCGCCAAAGCTCGCGCCCCCGCCCGGACAGAAATTCACCACGCCTTCCGGCATGCCGCACTCTTCGAGCAGTTCAATAAACTTGGCGGCTATCGTAGGCGAATCGCTCGAAGGCTTCACGATCACCGTATTCCCGCAGACGATCGAAGCCGCTGTCATGCCCGCCATGATCGCGGCCGGAAAATTCCACGGCGGAATTACCGCTCCCACACCCAGCGGAATGTAGGTCAGCGTGTCGCGTTCGCCGGACAACTGAATCGGCGTCTCAGCCTGCGCCAGCCGCAGCGCTTCGCGCCCATAGAACTCGCAAAAGTCGATCGTTTCCGAAACGTCAGCATCGGCTTCAAGCCAGTTCTTGGAAACCTCAAACACCAGCCAAGCCATGTATTCCAGCTTGCGCTCGCGCATCGTATCGGCCACGCGGAAGAGCAGCGAAGCGCGTTCCTCGACCGGAGTCCGGCTCCACGTCGTAAACGCCTTCAGCGCGGCGTTCACCGCCGGCTCAACATGCTCCTTGCCGGCTTTTTGGTGAATACCGACGACTTCAGAAGGCTTGGCCGGATTGACCGACCGAATTTTGTCCGAAGTCTTGATCCGTTTGCCGCCAATAATCAGATCGTATTCGCGCCCCAGCTGCCCGCGCACCTTGTCGAGCGCGTTGCGCATCTTCCGCGCGTTCTCTTCTTTTGTGAAATCGACAAACGTCTCATTCTTATACGGAGTTTCGTGCGAGCGCGAGGTCACGCGCGGCGGGGCTTCCATGGTTGCCATAAAGGATTCCTTTCGAAGAAAACGAACAGAATTGCAAACAATAATTTTACACCCGGGCTTGGTTCCGGGGCGCGGCGACTCATACGTTGGATGCACGTGCGGGAACCGCGATCCAGGCGGGGGAAATCGATCGGCTAGCTCATGGCTCGAGGCTCGCAACTCGCGGCTCGCCATACAAAAACTCCAACACCGCCGGAAACCGCCGAGCCCAAGCCGATTCCGAGTGCACCGCGCCCTCTTCGATATTCACTTTGAGTCGCTGCTGGTCCAATCCTGCGGTGCTCAAGATAGCGGCCAGTTCGCGCGCATCGTTGGCGATCGTTTCATCTTTTGTAGCGTCGCCCAACTCCCGTGTGCCCATGCCCAGGTACATGCGCGCAGGCCAGTTCTGGAACCGACGGCATTGGGCAAGAATTTTTCGATGCGCCACAAACAAAGATGGGCTCTCGATCAGCAACTTGCCAAAGATTCCCGGTGCAATCAATTGCGTATAGAGCGTTACCAGCCCGCCCAGCGAAGAACCACCCAAGCCGGTATGCTCAGGGCCGCGAAGCAATGCATAGCGGTTCTCGACCGCCGGCATAACCTCGCGCCGCAAGAAATTTGGATAAAGTTTCCCTTTGACGATGAGCAGTTTAAGATCGACAGCTCGATACGGTAAATATTCGCGCGCGCGATTTTTCCCGGTATTGTCGATGCCCACAATTACCAGCGGCGGAATCTTCTTCTCGGCAATTAGACGGCCAGCAGTCTCGCCCGCCTGCCAGTGCACGCCGGCAAACGCAGTCGAAGCCTCAAACAAATTTTGGCCATCGTTCAGATAAAGAACCGGGTAACGGGTTCCGAGCGGCTCGCCATAACCGGGCGGTACCCACACCCGCAAGATGCGTGAATTCCCGAAAATGCGGCTGCGCAACTCATGCAGATACAGCTCCCCACCCGCAATCGGCACCGCGACTTTTGCAGCCGGTACGCTCTTGGATTTTCTCGGTGTGAATTTGAACATGAAGTAAGCAGATTATCGAAGAAAGATTGTAGTCAGATCCTGACAAGCCAATTCGAAGCCACCGCGCCGCGAGCGCCTTCATCCATCGACATCCCGCCTCAACCAAACCACACCGGACAAAATCGTAATCATCGCAATCAGGGCCAGCGAACTCAAACACAAAATGCACCAGACACCCAGAATGCGCGCCTCAACATAAGTCAGATAAAGCGCAAACGCCAGACCCGCAGCCGCTCCGCCGAAAAGCATCGCCGGCGTGTCGCGTCGCGCCCGATACACAGTTGCCAATCCAACCAGCGCTGCCATAGCCGAGCATTCCAATCAAAGCCACCGGCACTCCCAAGACCGTCGAATAGGTGCTGCGATTCACGATGTCGCAATTGAACGCTTCTCCAACGTCGCAATACGCCGTCTTCGAAGTAGCGAAATGATGCTGAAGCGAAACCGAAGAAACCGCAACTCCGCAAACGGCCAGCGCCGCAATCAGAGCTCAACAAGCGGTTCGAGGCCTCGCTCACGGCAGCGAGCACCCGGTGCGATCGCTCAATTCCTGCAAGGTAAAAACCCGCTCGAAGCGTTCGCCCATGGGCGGAAACTGCCAGGTCGGATAATGCGTGATATTCGCGTCCTTGCAGACCTGCGTCTTGGCGCGCGTATCGCCCTGCACGCCGCACTCGATGTACGGAACCTCGTCGATCGACGCGCCGAATTTTTCTTTCTGCTCCTCGCAATGCGGACACCACCAGGCGCCGTAAAACTTCACCCCGCGATCTTTCAGGCAGCTCGCGAAGCCATCGTATTTACGCTGTCCGAGGACTTTCTGTATGTAGCGTACGTTGCGACTGCGCGTGCCAAGATAGTAGGCAAGCGCGAAAGCCGCCACGATTAGGACCGCATAAATCGCCCGCTTCTTCCAATTGACCGGCGACTCTATTCCCAATTCTTCTCTGCGCCGCTCTTGCCTAGCTTCCGACATGATTTTTTATATCACGACTGTTTCGTATGCGATGCCCGCAACCGAAATTGCAGATGCAACCGCGCTTTTCGTCATACGAGGAGGCTACACGACAACGCGCAACGCCGATGGCAGAACGTCAATCGACTGGCACTCCAGCGACAGCACTTCGCCATCGATCATCACATCCACCGGACCGTCGAGCTTGAACTCGACGCGCCGTACCGCCCGTCGTTCCGCAAGCGGATGTTTCGTGTGCGTGCCATCGTAAAGCGTCGAGAGATTCCGAATCAGTCCCAATCTCCCAATCGGTCCCCAGCGCACATACTCGATCAATCCATCGTCGGTAGCAGCATCGGGTGCAATCATCATCGTGCCGCCAGTGAATTTGCTGTTATTGAAAGTAAGAAACAGGCAAGGCCGCGCATCGAATTCGCCCGCGCCGTCAACCCGAACCGGAAACGGCCGCCGCCTCAAGCGCGCGAGACTGACGAAGATCGCCAGCAAATAACCCGCATGTCCCAACCCCAGAAATTGCCGGTGCCGCAGGGCGGCAACATCCGCCGCAAAACCAACGCTCGCGAGATTGATGTAGTGCAACTCTCCATCTTTATGCGTCAACCGGAGAACGTCGCAATCTCGCGAGCGGCCAGTCTCCAGAGATCGCATCGCATGTTCCAGTCCTCGATCCGGCGCTTTCGGGTCGCCGAAGTCGCGCAGAAAAGAATTCCCGGTTCCCAAAGGCAGGAATGCCAGGGTTGGAACCTGCGCCAACCGATCGGCCGTGGAACCCTGAGAATCGGGAAACAGCCCATTCACGATCTCGTACGAAGTGCCATCTCCTCCGACAGCAATAAACTTTCGATACCCGCGCGCATAAGCGTTCCGCGCGAGCCGCGTAGCATCTCCCGCAGCGTTCGTCTCCACGGTCTCAATCGTCAGCCCGGACTTGCGCAGCCGTTCCAGCGCAGCGCCTACCTGATCGCGGCACCGCCCGCCGCCCGCCGCCGGATTGATGATGGCCAGAAACGCTTCGTTCATTACGAGTTCTCAGTTCCCGGTTCTCAGTTCTTAGTTCTTAGTTCTTGAAGCTTTGTTTTACTGAGAACTGAGAACCGGGAACTGAGAACTATATTTCAACAACCTGCGCGCGCGATGCACCTGCCCCAATTTCCGCCGCCAGATCTCCGCGCTTGATTTTCATCGACGCCGTCCGCGGAAAATCTTTTTCCCACAAGAGATATCCGCCCACGCGTTTAAAGTCCGCCAGTCGCCGGTTACGCGCTACCATCTCCCCGCGTAACCCGTCATCAAGTTGCTGGTTCGGCTCCAGCCGGATCACCAGCACCAGCATCTCGTTCCCCAGCGCCTTCTGAGGCCAAAGATAATTCGCGGCAAACACGCAATATTCCTTGACCGCCAACCCGTCAAACACCGACTCAATATCCTCGGGATAAATATTCTTGCCACCCTCGGTGACGATCATGTTCTTCTTGCGTCCGAACAGTTGCAGGTGCCCGTTGCCGTCAAATCGGCCCTGATCGCCGGTCAGCAGCCAGCCTTCGACAATCGTCTGCGCAGTCATTTCCGGATCGTCGAGATAATGCGACATCACCGCCCGGCTCTGCACCGCGACTTCTCCGATCCCATCTGAATCGGGATTGAGAATGCGCACCTCGTTCCCAGGCAGCGGCTTGCCGACTGTGTCCGCGCGAAACGGCTTCAGATCGTTGAGCGTGACCGCCGTGCAAGCCTCCGTCAGCCCGTAGCCGCACGTGACCGGAATTCCAAGATCGTAGAAAAACTGCATGGTCGCCGGGTCGGTGAACGCTCCGCCCACAATCAACGCCAGCAACTCTCCGCCAAACGCCTTGTGCACCTGCGGCAACAAGCGCCGGCTCAGAGCGACTCTCGGACGCCCTCGCGTCAGCCGCTTGTTCAAGCCGATCAACCGGTCCAGCATCCATCGTTTCCCGGAAGGCAATTCGTCGAACTTCGCGCGCAGCCCGCGCTCCAGATTCTTCAGCACCATCGGCACCAGGCTCACATAAGTAATGCGATAACGCACAAATGCGTCGCGCACAAACTCCGGCCGCAGCGTTCGCAGATGCACCACGCAGGCTCCGCACACAAACGGCCCGATGAAGCCGACCATAAAATCAATCGCATGATTGGTAGGCAGAATGCTCAAATAGCGCACTCCAGGCCAGAATGGATACCACGCGGTCAGCGCGGCGCACTGTTCGAGATAAGCATCATGGGTCAGCACGCATCCCTTGGGACGCCCGCCGGTTCCCGAGGAATAGACGATGCAAGCCGTGTCTTCGCGCTCCCGCGCCACAAACTGCGGATCGCCCTTGCGCCGGAATTCTTCCCACCGATATGCCCCGCGCAAGTCCGCGCCCGCCGGAGCTTCCGTCACAAGCACGATCTCAGCTGGCAAGTTTTGGAAACTCCAGCGCCTGCGTAATCGCCCGCCACAGGTAATACTCCACAATCAGAAACCGCGCCTTCGAATGCGCCAGTAACTGAAGCTGCTCGGCCGCCGTCAGTTTGTAATCCAGCGGCACCAGCACGCCGCCGCAAAAAAAGATCGAATACGCCGAAATCAGCCACTTCGACTGATTCGTCATGATGATCGCAGCCCGGTCCCCCGCCTTGAAATCGGCGTCTTCAAGCGCGCGGCACAACGGCCGCGCCATTTCCTTGAAATCGGAGTAAGTTAGCCGAACCTTCTCGCGGTCGCGATCGGCTTCAATCAGGCAGGTTTCGTTAGGCCAGCGATCCAGCGCAGCACTCAGGGCCGCGCCCAGGCTGGAATATTGATGGAGATCAAGCATTATTCAGCGGTCTCACCACAGAGGCACAGAGGCACAGAGAGAAACAAAAGTCTATCAGAACGTGCCATTGCCAGAAACGAATTCCAAGGGACCGACCTAAGAAGTGTTAGCGATTTTTCTCTGTGACTCTGTGGTGAGAAATGGCTTACAGTCGCGACTGAATTCTCTGCGCCAGCGTACGGAAATCCGATACGCCCTGCAATTCGTAATCCGGCAATTCAATACGAAAATGCTGCTCGATGCGCGTGAGCAAATCGAGCGCCTGAAGGCTGTCGATGCCGAGCGTTTTGAAGAAATCATCGTCAGGCGTGAGCTTCTCGCGCGGCACCTTGAAGTGCGTGGCAGCGAGGTTCAAAATCTCATCCAAAGTCTGTTCCGCAGTTTGCATATCGTGTTATCGCGCCTTTCAAACCACAAATTACCAATTACAAATTCACGGCAAGTACGGCTGTGGTCCCTCATTCTCCACAAATCTGCGCAATCCTTCTTCAACCGCCGGCCTCGAATACAGCTCGCAAAAAATATCGATCTCGCGCTTCAACTCGTCATACGGAATCGGCTTCACAAACTTCTTCGCCGCCGCCGTGGTCGCGCGATCAAACTTTCCGATCTGGCTGGCGGTAGCGCGCGCCAAACGCAGCGCCTCGCCTTCCGCGGCAATCTGGCTCACCAGCCCGATCTGCTGCGCCTTCATCACATTGAAGCTGCGTCCGGTGAGCAGCAGGTCGCGCACCACCGCATTCCCCAAATCCCGCTTCAGCCGCGGAATCCCGCCGAATCCCGGAATCAGTCCCAGCCGCAACTCCGGAAAACAAAACCGCGCCATGCGATCCGCAATAATAATGTCGCATACCAGCGCAAGCTCGAAGCCGCCGCCAAATGTGACGCCGTGCACGGCCGCAATGGTCGTCAGCGGCAGGGCGTCAATCGCGTTCATGACGGCATGAATGCGCTCCAGAAATTCCCGCACTCCACGCAAGGCCTCAGCCTTATCCATCCCCTGAGCGCGCCGATACAACTCGCGCAAGTCCGCTCCCGCAGAAAATCCTGCCGCCTGCGCGGAATGCACAATCAGCGCATGCGACTTGTTCGTCAGCTCCGGCAAAGCCTGCGCAAAACTTTCCAGCTCATCAAGCACCATCGACCCGATCTCGTTGCAGGGCTCGCGATGAAGAGTCAATTCGATCGCGCCATTCACGATCTGCCAGGAAAGTGTCTGGCCCTTGTTCTCGGTCATACGTGTTCGCTCATGCTGAGTACTCACCGCAGCCGGCTCATGCGGTTGCCGCCGCCCTGTACATGGCATCAATCTCGTCGTGAAAGCGCTGCGCAATCAAATCGCGTTTCAATTTTCCGTTCGCCGTCAGCAGGCCGCTCTCGATCGTGAACGGCTCTTCAATGACGTGAAACCCGCGCACTTGTTTGTAATGCGGCAGGGTCGCATTTGCAGCCTGCAATGCCGCCTGCACCTTGTCAGCGCCCACCTTCCCCGTAACAAGCGCCGTTAAATATCCACGCGCATTCCCGACCAGCACGACCTGCGCCGCGCCCGGCAGATGCTGAAGAATCTTATCCTCAATCGGCTCGGGCGCAATGTTGTGGCCCGAGCCCAGAATAATAAGGTTCTTGATGCGTCCGACAATCTTCCAGTTTCCCGTCTCGTCCACTTCGCCCTGATCACCGGTGTGGAACCAACCGTCGCGCAGAACTTTCTCCGTCTCCTCCGCGCGATTCCAATACCCAGGATAAATATTTGGCCCGCGCACCACGATCTCCTGATTCTCCGCCAGCTTCATCTCAACGCCTGAAATCGCAGGCCCGGCGCGCCCCGGCACTACCTGCCCGTCCGGATCATCCATCGTGCAAATCGCAGTCGTCTCCGTCAGCCCATAGACCTGGAGCACTGGAATTCCCAGCATCATAAAGAAGAGCTGCGTCTCAACGTTCAGCGGCGCCGATCCGCAAATCAGCGCCCGCAGGCCCGGCCCGATCATCTTCTTGCGAATGGTTGGAAACACCATCCGGTTCGCTATCGCGAGCCAAATCCCATCCCCCGCGCGCGCTTTACCCTCATGCTTCCGCGCCCATGCGCCCTTCGCCTTGCTGTAAATCTTCAGCGCCACGCCGCCGGTCTTCCAAAGCTGCTCGTCGACAGCTTTGCGCATCCGCTCCAGCAGCGCCGGAACATTAAGGAAATAATCGGGGCTGGCGGCCCGCATGTCCGCGGCAATCTTGCCGAGGTCGGTGTTCAAAGTCACCCGGCTGCCCCGCAACAGGCAGGTCAGCAGCATGATCCATGATCCGGCAAAACAAAACGGCAGGTAATGGAAAACGGCGTCCTGCCCCGGCCGTTTTTTCATAAGTTGATCGAGCCGTCCCGAAGTACACGCGAGCATGTGGCCGACGTTGCCGGCATTCAGCATCACACCCTTCGCCTCGCCGGATGTGCCCGAGGTATAAATGATCGCGACCACATCCGCTTCCCCGATCGATCTTCCCGAACCGCTCAGCGGTTCGCGTCCCGTCACAAAAACATTGTCGAACGCGAAAATCGGCGGCGCTTCCGGCCACTCCTGGACGATCGCATCGCCGAGCGCCTGCTCGCTGCAAGCAATGACCGACGGCCAGCAATCCTTCATCATCGCGACCAGTTCCGCCGGCGCTTGCCGCGCGTACAGCGGCACAGCGATCAAACCTTCTACCATGATGGCCAGATCCATTGCCACCCAGCGGATCGAATTATGCGCGAGCAGCGCGCAGCGGTCTCCCTTTTTCAATCGCAGCCGGCGCAGATAAGCCCGCGCCACGTTCACCTGGGCGAGCAACTCCCGGGCCGTGCAGGAAACGGTTTGGTCGGCGCGCGCCTCCTGCAACACCACCACGTCGCCGTTCCGCTCCAGACTCGAAAAAATCTGCTCGACAAATGACATTGGATTAAGGGGAATTCTTGTTCGGAATATATCCTTGTCTGCCCATCGACGTTTGCCGATCGAAGTCTGCCGGTCGACGACCGCGCCGCAAGTCGCGTCCGATCCTAACTATAAGCCTGCACGAGTCCACGCAATCCTTCGCTCATCGGCGGAAGGTAATCTTCCCAGCTCCACTCGCCGCGCCGCGTCGGGAATTCCGGATAGCGGCGCTGCACCTCTTCTTCAAAATAAACGCCCATGCGCGCCATCAACTTCAAGTTGCGGACGACGCAGCGCCCGATCCCGTCGGCGATCCGCTCCCCATCGCGATCCAGAATTTCCAGCGTGGCCAGCGTGCGCGCCTCCAAATCCGGATCGTCCACATGCATCAGCAAGTCCGTGTGCCCGCGATCCTTCATCAGATTGCGAATGCGTTCGTCCATCGTGATGCCCGCCGAGGGCACCAGCGCCGGCATCGAAGTCACAATCCCGTGATAGCGCGACGAAACCATCATCCGGCAAGCACGCAGGATGCTCACCAGCTGATACATGTTGTAATCTTCCGAGGTCAAAATCGGCACGCCTCCCAGCTTTTCTGAGATGCGCTTACAAGGCCGCGAATCCAGCCGCTCCGTCGCCGCCATGATCACAAAGACATTTCTCTTCTGCCGAAACGCCGCGACCGCGTTGGCAATCGAAGTTAAATAATATTCGTAAGCGCGGTCTGCCTCCGGCCCGGCATTGTGAAAATACGGCCCGCGATAATGGCTCGCCTTGTAAGCTCCCGCCACGCTGTGCAGCGCAGCCTTGGCGAGCGAGGCCTTCACCGGCCATTCAAAAGGATTGATCGGACAAACGACCAGGACCGGGGTCTTCCCATCCCATCCCACATCGCGCAAAGCCTTCTGTCCGTATTCGGCGCCCAGCGGCTCGAACGTCCAAGCCGTATCGGTTCCCAATTCCGTAGGTACGCCCAGCTCGCGCAGAATCTTTCGCGACTCCTCATTGCGCGTAATGACGAGCGAGTGCTTACAATATCGTCCACACATCTTCGCGACCATCGGATCCATCGCTCCGGCCTCGGCTCCATACCCGACAGATAATTTGTTTTCCGCGGCGGCGATCCCCAGCGATCCAATCATCATCGTGGCCAGCGCGCTCGCAAACTTCGACTTGAACATCGATCCTTCGCAGGCGATCACGCCGTGATGCTTCGGCACCTCGTTCGCCAAAAACGGAGGAAAAATGTCCGGCAAGCGCACCTGCGACGTGCCTTCAAAATAGCCGCGTGAGCGGTCGAAGTTGAAGGTCATCATGGTCAGGTCGACGCGCTCCGGTCCTAGAATCCGCCGCACCTGGCGCAGCATTTCCTCAACGCGCACATCCGACCCGGTATTGCGAGTCCCGTTGTAGCCCGCAAACAGCAGCTTCAATTTTTCGCCCGGATGCCAGGGCTCGCCCTTGCCCATCATCCACTGCACCTTCTTGCCCTCGATGATGCCCGAGACCCACGCTTCCAGAAAAAAGTCCATCATGCGGCGGATCCTCCAGCCTTGGCGGTCGTCGGCCACTCTTTATAAGGATAGGAAAAATTATGCTGCCGGCTGAAGCGCAGCAGCGGAAAGCTGTACTCGGAAAACGGGACCGGTTTGCGTCCCAGTTCGGTCGTAACGCGCGTGTTGTCGAACACCGTATTCCAGGTGAGGTACGGCAAAAACACTTTCATCAGCGCAGCGCCATGCCCGACCCGGCCCTGGCGATTCGCCAACACGTTCACAACGCTTGTAAATGGCCCTTCCATGACGGGCAGAAACACCGTCCGGCGCGTGTTTTGCGCGCTGGCGAGGGCGTTCGTCAGCTCGCGAAAAGTCTGTGAGCCGGTCCCCGAAGAAAGATGATAGATGTCATGCGCGGGCTTGTCTTTCATATGCAAGGTGGAAATGGCGTTCGCCACAAAATCGACATTCACAATGTCGATCCGGTCGTGCGAGCGAAATGGCAGCATGGGCAAGCCCGCCAGAAATACGAATGATCTCACCATATCGAACTGCGTAGTCTCGGGATAACGGCTGTCGCCCAGCACGATACTCGGCCGGAAGACCGTCAGCGGGACATCGGGCAGCAACTCGCGCACCATGTGCTCACAAAATTTCTTGGTGCGCGCATAGGGATCGTAATCCGACCGGTCCCACTCAATCGACCGGTCTTCGGTCACCACCTCATTGCTGCGCTTGCCCGCTACTGCGACCGTGCTGATATCCGAAAAGCGCCGCAGCCCGTGATAGTACTGCGATTGCCGCGCCAGTTGCACGACTTCCAGCGTCCCGCGCAGATTCACATTCAGGCAAGCCTTCTCCGACTTGCGATTGAGCGAAGCCGCGCAATGAATCACCGAATCGGTCGTATGCACCAACCGGTCGTAATCCGCGCGGTCCAGACCAAATCCGGGGTTTGTAAGGTCGCCACGAAAAATCCGGATCTTCGACTGGAGGTACTCGTAGAACGCCGGGAACGGCATATGCAACTGCATCGCATTCCAAAGCCGCAGCTCAGCTTCGCGCGGATCGCGTCCGCGCACCAGCAGATTCAAACTCGCATCGTGCTGGCTGAGCAGATTGGCGGCGACGTGCGCGCCGATGTAGCCGGTCGAGCCGGTCAGGAAAATCGCCACGTTGCTCCGTTCGTCCCTGTTTTTATATTGGTATTTTCGGCGGCTGCGGGCGCAGTCCGCTTTTCGCCGGCCGGCATTTGCAGCACGCGCGGTTCACGCGCCTCCAGCGGACGCCCCTCGATCAGCGGATACGTCCATCGCCGCAACGCGGGAATGTGAATATCAATCCAGTACTCCCACCAGTCGAGCCCTGCCGTGTCGTATGCAAACGTCTCCCGCTCTTCGGGTACCAGCGCCTGCGACAAGTTTCTCCACATTATCCGCAACAAAGTCATGCTCGTTGTGCAGAATGAAGGGCTCAAACAACTCGACCAGTTTTTCCACGCGCTCCAGATTTCGTTCCGCCTTCGCCAAAGCCTTCGCATACCGGCAGCGGAGACATGACCGTCTGAATCGAGCGAATAATCATCTTCTGCGCCGGCGCCGACATCCGGTTGTAGCGTTCCTTCGAAACCGGAATCGCATCCAGCCGCAGACGCAGCCAGTATTCCAGCCCTTCCTGCGCGCGATAGTGCCGCCGGTGTCCGAGCGAAGTCAGCTCAATCGAGCGCCCCATATCGCACGGATTCGTAACCGACGTCGCCAGCTGATACAGCGGATCATGCCGCCGTTCGACGAGCGCCGCCGCAATCAGCGTCATGCCCGCACACACCGCATCCACCGGAATAATATCGAGCCGCTTGCGTTCGTTCGAAGGCAACTGTCGGAACGAAGTTCCCAGCAAATACGACAACGACGCCGAAGTATTGATGCCCTCGTTCCATCCGCGAAATGGCTTCGCAACCGAAGTCTCGACAATCGCCGGCCGCACAATCGCAATCGGCAGGCCCGCGCCATAATTCGCGATCAGCGATTCCGCCAGGCTCTTGGTATACGTGTAGGTGTTCGGCCAGCCCAGTTCCTTTGCGCGCTTCACGCCTTCTTCGGTCAGATAATTCTTCAGCCAGCGCACGCGATTCTTGCGAATCTGATTTTCCAGCGCCGCCCCGCTCAACCCTTTCGCAGCATGCTCTTTTGCGAGCGCCTGCTTCTTGAGTTCCTCGGTGACCTCGGGCCCCTCCGAGCGCAACTGTGCCGCTTCGACAAACTCGTGCAGCCGATACCACTCTTTTTCCGCATCGTAGTTCCCGACGCCCGCCGGCGTGTAATTCGGCCGCAAGCGCTCGCCGACGCGCCCATCGCGCTGTCCGGCCACATAGCAAGTCGAAAGATGCAGCAACGCCGCGTGCTCCGAGCCGCGGATAAATTCGATCAGGTGATAAGTCGAATCGACATTCACGGCCAAGGCGTCCCGCAAGTCGGGATTAAAATCGGTCAGCCCGGAGCTGTTGATGATCAAATCCAGCTCTTTGCCGAGCCGCGCCGCGACCTCCGCATCCAGCCCAATTCCAGGCTGCGATACGTCGCCCTCGATCACCTCAACCTTGTCCGCGAGCAGCGCGCCCAGCCGGTCGCCGTATTTTTCAAACACGGGATCGAAAACCGGCGAATCCTCCAGCATCTTTTCAAAGCGCCTCTGCGCCGGATTCGACTTCTGCCGCCGGATCAGCAGATACAATTTCCCGATCTCCGGCAAATCCAGCAGCGTATTGGCGAGCCATACTTTGCCGATGAATCCGGTGACGCCGATCAACAGCACCCGTCTCCCGGCAAGAGCCTTGCGCACCGACAGTCGCTCCGGATGCCGAGTCTCGTCAAAATAAACGATCGGCCGCACGCGCGGCTCCTCGACGCGCACGGCGGGCACAATCGCCGACGCCAGCGCCTTAGGCCCGCGTAGTCCGAGCGCCCGCACCCACCGCGCCGGACTCTGCTGTCCATCCGGCCCCGCCTCGCGAATGCGCGCAAAAATTCCGCGCGGCCGAATCACCGGACTCAGCAATCTTCCGGTCGCCACTCCATCGCGAAAGTCGAGCCGGTTCGCGATAATCCACTGCACGCCCAAATGCCGCGCCAGCGGCCGCATTACATGATCAAGCCCCTGGCTCACCAGCACCACCTCGGCGCCCGTCGCTTGCAGTGCCTTAAGGTGGCGCACGCCTTCTTCTTTCAGCAGAGGCTTCAGCTTGTATTCGAATTCTTCTTCGCCCAACGAATCGAGCCGGTCGCGTGTAATTCCGCGCAACACGGCATGCACAATTCGAGTCGCCGCCTTCCGGTTGGTCGCATACAAAAACGGCCGCAGCAAAGCCATCACGAGCACCAGGCTCCGCCGCACAAAGCGCGCGATAAACGTCTGGCTGTTCCAGGTAAAAAACGCAATCGGCCGGATCGTCGTCAACTCCAGCAGGCTTCCTTCCACCCGCCAATACACCGGGCGAAGACGGCCGTGGCCGCGCCTCCGGTTGGGCAGAATCCGACGGCGTAGCGCCCGATTGAGCAGCGGACGGCAACGCGCTTCCAGGCGAGGCGTTCCCGTCGACCGGCGTCTTTTGTCCAGCGTCCGCGAAATTGGCGATTGGTTCCACGAATCTAGAATCGGCTCTCGTTCCTGCGCCTCAGGCTACCGTGGCGGAACAGGTGGCGCGACACGCGTATGCCGAATCCCTTATTTTAACCCCTCGCCCACAATCGGCGAAGCCCCGAAATCAAGAGATCGGGCGGCGCATCCCCCGGCTGGATTTTCGTCAACCAACGATCCAATTGTTCCAAACAAAGGGGGTTAGCGTCTCGGCGATAGTTCAGAACTTCTCCTGACGCGCCAATTCCCGAATCCGATTCAGATATTCCACATAGACAGGGATCGGGATATCGGGCGAGTCTCCATCATTCAAGAAATGCGAAAGCCGGATCTCCATAGGGATCGAGCGAATCACCTCGCCGAAGCGCGCCATCTTCAAATATTTCACCCGCCAGATCTCAAGCATGAGCGACCGAAAATCCTCGCTGATGAAACCCATCTTTCGGTCGCCCATCTTCGGATCACCCGGGTAGACCGCATCAAAATGCCGGGCCGCCAAGGTCTTCCGGATTGGATCGTCATTCGCCGAAAACGTGTAGACCAGGTGAAACAGATCAGCCAGATCCCCCCACAGCACTTTTTCTTCGAAGGCGCTGAAGCGAAATGGAGCAGATCCTCTCTGCTGGATCGCGCGCGCATGATCGGTCGCATTCACATTCTGCCGTCGCAACTCGGCGCGAAACCATTCCAGCCGCTCCCGAGCCAGGTTGTGCCGCAGAAATTCCACCGCATACGCGTTCGGCAGATAGATCTTGGCATCGCCATCGAGCCGTGCCAGCCAAGGGTTCCAGTCTCTCTGCTCAAACACCGACAACAACTCCGTCAAGTCCGCCGCCGTTACATCCGGGTGATACTTCACCGCCTGCCAGAAATGTTCAGTCGAATCATAGGTAGCGCCATACAGGACAATCCCCTCTTCAATCGGATACCAATTCGAAAGCACGCGCCCCGGAATCGACGGCGTCGCACTCCAGCAATTCACGGAATGCTTCCACTTCTCCTGCACCCGGAAAAACGCCTCGGCATAACCCGCGGGAACTGGCTCTTTGACGCGAGCCAGCGCGTCTCTCAACTCCTCATGCGTATGAGTCACCAGAGTTTCCAAAGGACGTTCATCCTCCATCGAGACCACCCGGCTCTCCACCCCTCGGCGAAGCAAGTCTTCCGCCAACTGCCTCTGCCCTTCCTGGTCCAATCCGCCTGGAACATTCCAGCGCTTAGTCTGCGACTCGATGTAAGGAAACAAGTCGGCAAGCGACCTAAACTCAATGAACCCGTGCACCGCGAACATCACCGGATGCCCGTCCTTAAGGATGACCGTGGAGGGAGTAACCAGCGCCTGCAACGAAACCGGTTCCGCGCGCGAAAACGAATTCAGCGCCAACAAACTAAGCCATAACGCGAGCACCAACGCCGTCCGTCGCGCAGCCATCATCGAATGCAGTCCTCTGTGTTTAGTGCAGTCCTCTGTGTTTAGTGCAGTCCTCTGTGTTCCCCTGTGTACCCTGTGGTGAAAAAGTTCTTGCGTGCGCGATCACGGCTGCGGCATTCGTAACTCAGGCCGCTCGCTCCGTCCAGCAAACATCCCAATATTTCCCAAACTTCCACCCGTTCTCGCTGAACACTCCCACCACTTTGAACCCAAAGCGCTCATGAATCGCCGCCGTTGCAGCGTTAGGCAACGCATAGCCCGCCACAAAGCGATGAATATCCTCGCCGCGCAGCACCTCAAATAGCGCCGCGTACAGCTGCCGGCCAATTCCCTTTCCAAGCGCCTCGGGCGCACAGTAAATCGTCGTCTCGACCGTCGTGTCATACGCGGCTTTCGGACGAAACTTCGTCGTCCCCGCATATCCAACGACTCCTTCCGCACCCTCTGCGACCAGTAACCGATGCCGGCCCGTCGCACCGAATTGCGCAAACCACGCCTCCCGACGTTCAACCGTGTATGGCTCGATATCGAACGTGACCGGAGTGTTGATGATGTAGTAGTTGTAAATCTCGGTCAGCCGCGGCAAGTGGCGACGCTCCGCCGATCGGATTTCGACCTCACTCATTTCGCCTCCCTCCAAATCCACGCTCGCGCCCTGGGCATGCCGAATCGAACGGCTTCGTCATCGCAAGAACAATCCTACGATCGCCGAAGCCAAAATCAGCCAAGCCGAGTTGACCCGAAAGCGGAGCAGCGCAATCAAACTCGCGCCAAAGATGAAGAGCGTCGACCAATCCACGATCGACGCTTTGCCAAGTTGCCAGGTCACGACGGCCATCAGGGCGAGCGACCCAGCGATCACACCATCCAGCGCAGCCGCAAAAACCGGCGACCGCCGCAGCCGCGGAATCAGCGGTTCACTCAGAGACACCAGGATGAAGCCCGGCAAAAAAATTCCGATGGTTGCGACCATCGCGCCTTTCCATCCCGCCAGGACAAAGCCAATAAACGTCGCCGTCGCGGAGAGAGGCCCGGGCGTAAACTGCCCTACCGCGACGGCATCGAGTAACTGCCGTTCCGTCAGCCAGTGCAGCCGTTCCACGAATTCGGTTTGGAGAAACGCCAGTAAGACATACCCGCTGCCGAACACGACCGAGCCAATTTTCATGAATGACAGAAACAGCCGCCACAGCCCGACTGGAATCGCCGACGCCGCGCCGGCAGCCGCTACTGCGGCAACCAGAACCTTAGGACCGGATAAAGCTCCGACACTAAGCAACCGCCCTCGCATTGCCAAGGCCGCCGCCGACAACACTCCCGCGACCAGCAGAACCAGCACGGGACTCAGGCCGACAAAATTCAAAATCGTTGCCAGCGCGGCAATCACGCCCAGCAAAACTGTTCGCACGCCGCTCCGCCCCAGCCTGACGAGAGCCTGAATGATAATCGCCACCACCACCGGCTTGATGGCATAAAGCACGTGCTGAGCTTGCGGCAAAGAACCGAAGCGCACATAGGCCCACGCGATCGCCGAAACAATCAGCGCCGCGGGAATAAGGAAGCAGCAGCCGCCCACGATCAGTCCCCGCCAGCCGCGCTTAAGTTTGCCAATAAAAATCGCGACTTCAGTCGAGTTCGGCCCAGGAATCAGATTCGCGGCCGCCAGCCGATCTAAAAAGTCAGCCTGTGTAATCCACTTCTTCCGGCGGACAAACTCGTCTTCCATCATCGCGAGGTGCGCCGCCGGGCCGCCGAACGCGATCGTTCCCAGCTTCAGAAAGACGAGCGCAATCTCGCCGAGTGTGGCGTCGCGAATTTCAGAAGATTCCATGATGGCGCAGAAAGATTCTAACCGCAGAGTGTGCAGAGGATTCGCAGAGAACGCGGAGGATTCTCCAGCGCTCTCCCCGTTTTCTCGGCGCTCTGCGGTTTAAGATTTTGATCTTTGCTCAGGATCAATCGCAACGCACGCCCGCCAATAGCGACGTTACTTTGTGGCGTAGTGCTCCGCGCTAAGAAAGTGCAGGGAAACATAAGGCTCATCCCCGACCACCCAGCTATCGTGTCCCGGAGGCCCGGGCGGGATGTAAAACAAATTTCCAGCACGCAGTTCGTGAATCGTGCCATCCTCCATCGCAGCCGTAGCACAGCCGGAGACGACCAGCCCAACATGTTCGACGTTGCAACGCGACGCGCCGACGCCGGGGCCGACGTGCAGAGACCATTTCCATCCGGGCTGATAAGTAGCGCGGCCAATCGTCATACCGCCGATGCGAACGAGTTCGAATTTTCCTTTTTCGAAGGTGCGGACTTCGTCGGGCTGCTCGAACCGCTTCAGAACTACATCGAGTGTTGGCGTCATACTCCCTCTAGTGCGTGTCACCCGGTACAGCGATGGTGACCGTGCTGGAAGCGCTGTTGGTCGGCGTAACTGTTGAAGTCGCAACCACCCTAACCGCGGGAGGATTCGGGATTTTATCCGGTGCGGTGTACAGCCCCTCAGAAGAGATGACGCCACAAGTCGATGCTTCGCAGCCAGAACCTCGAACACTCCAAGTTACGGCCGAATCGACTAAGCCAAAGATTTTCGCAGAAAATCTCGCCTTTGCTCCCGGAGCCAGCCGAATCGAACTTGGCGAAACGACCATTGAAACCTTTTTCAGTGATGGTGACTTTGTTCTGAGCCTCCTCAGGTTCGACTTTGCCGGTCACGCATGGGACGACTCTGTCGTCAGGGCCGCGCTCTTCGGTCTCGCCGGGGCTCTGGTTGTAATAGAAATGAAACCTCAACTTGACAAACTGACATTGGAATTCCGCAGGAAGCGGCGGCATGGGACCGGAGCCCATAATGGCCCCATACGCGGCCCGATCCAGGCCTTCATTACCGGAACTCTCGTGGTACTTTACGTCCTCTATGTGTCCATCTTTCATTAGTCGGAATTCGATGGAGACATGGCCTTGCTCATTGACCGGCGCGCGGACAGTGTTTGGAGCTAGCGTGATCCAGGTCGTTCTCATCTTCGCCACTACCTCTTTCAGGTAAGGCTTCAGATTGAAACCCTTCGTGTCACTGAGAACCTCGATGGGTCCGTGCCTGTCGATCCACCAGGGTCCGGCATTTGCCGACCTGTCTTGTCCGCGAGACGCGGCGCCAAACATCAGAGATATCGCAACTCCAAACACCGCGATCCATCGCGTAGGGCGTCCGCGCGTCAGAGCTCGTGTCCCCACATCCTTATCGCCGTTCGCACGCGTCGAGAACATCATGAGCATTTTTTTTGCAGAATTCTCAGCCGCTATGATTCCGACACCTTCGATCGTTCGCCCAGCGCAGTTTCACCCGTGGCGCAAATTCTAGGCCTCCCGCGAATCAATTTCCAGTATGTCCCACCTGAGACTTCACACGATGAGAAATAAAAATGGCGGCCTACTTGAGGCCGCCAGCTGATCATTCGAATTTTAGAGACCCTAGTCTCCCGCCACCGGCTCGCCCACATCTTCGGTCCGCTTCATGGGCTGAATGCCGTGCAGGCCATTGCCGTTGCCGTTGCCACTGCCGTTCGCGCCAGCAATCGCCGTCAGCGGAATAAACCCGCCCTCGTTCGACGTCGCCGCCTTCTCTTTCAGCACGACCTCGCGATAGAGCTGCGCCATGCGAGCATCGTAGGCGGCGTCGTTCTTGACCTTGTTGTCTTTCGCCTTCGCATCGCGCGCCCGAGTCTTTTCTTCGCGCGCCGTCTTCGCGATGCCCAGCTTGTCAAGATCATGCTGCACGTCGAGCGTCACGATCTCGTCGCGCAGATAGAGAGCATGCTCCTTGTCTTCCATCTTGACTTTCTTGCCGCCCGCGAAGATCTCGTGCCGCCCATGCTCCTCGTACCACTTGGTGAGCGTGGAGGTCATGTGCATCTTCTCGATAATGTTCCGCCAGCCCACGCCCGTGTTGTAGGCGCAGAAGCTGATCTCGCCTTCCTGCGTCGCATAAGGAATGATGCACTGCTCGGTGCGCCGGAAGTCGTAGTTGAACAGATCCTGGAACCACATGCCCGCGATAAACAGGAAATTCCAGCGATCCTGCCGCCGCTTCATCACGTCGTCAATCGTGCGGTCCGGACCAACCTTGCCGTAGTTCTTGCCCGTGGCGTTGAAGTTCTTATCGAACTTCTTCAGCAGATCCATCATCTTGAAGTGCGTCGGCGACTGGAACGGGTCGTAGTTCTTCATCAGACAAAGCGCCATTCCAAACGCCGTCCAGAATTTCGACCGCGCCGCATCGTTGACCTTGGAAATATCCTTGGCCAGCTGATCGCCCTTCAGGAAAGCCGTAACCGGCACCGCTTCTTTGGTTTCCTTGTCGATCATCATCGCCATGCCCGTCCCGCAATTCGGATGGCATCCGCAAGAAAGCTGGCCCCAGTCGTTATTCGCATCCCCCGCATGCAGACACATCGGCCCAGTCGGAGAACGTGCTCATGAAGCTGATCGGGAACCAGTCGCGCGCCGGAACGCCGAAGCCCGTCTGATTCTTTACGTCGTGCGCCAGGTGCGCCAGCGTGTAACGCTGCGCCTGCCGGCGATCGTCGGTGATCGCTTCGTCGCGTCCGGTGAAAGAAACCGGCTGGAAGCTGAGGAAGCCGATCTTCTTCGGATTGTCGAGCGCGAACTGAATGATGCGTCCGACCTGCTCGTTGTTGATGCCGTTGATGATCGTGACCACCGGCACAATCTCGCAGCCCGCGCGTGCAGGTTGTCGATCGCCTTCAACTTCACGTCGAACAGATTGCCGACGGCGCGATGATCGTTCGCGGCGTTGCCGATTCCATCAAACTGCAGATACGCATAACGCATGCCAGCCTCAACCGCCTGCTGGCAGAACTCAAAGCTCTTGGCAAACTCAATGCCGTTGGTCGCAGCCTGCACGCTGTTGTAGCCGACCTTGCGCGCATAACGAACCGCGTCCAAGAAGTAAGGAGACAAAGTCGGCTCGCCGCCCGAGAACTGCACCGACATCTGCCGCTTCGGCTTGATCGTGATCGCGTTGTCCAGCACGGTCTTGATTTCGTCCCAGGTCAACTCGTGCACATACCCGACCTGGTTCGCGTCCATAAAGCACGGATCGCACATCATGTTGCAGCGATTCGTCAGGTCAACCGTCAGCACCGATCCGCGTCCATACTTCACGGTCGAAGATCCGTGGTGGTGCAGCTTCTCGTCGTTGTGCGCGCTTGATATCGCGGCCGGGGAAAACCTCTTCGAGATGCTGCGAAAATTCCGGGTCGATCGACATCAGATCTTCAAAGTGCCCGTGCTTCGGGCAGTCCTTCACCATCCAGATCTTGCCGTCCTTCTCAACGATCGTCGCCTTGATCTCGCCGACCTTCTCATTCATCAGCACGTCGACCGGCAAGTGTCCATCCAGAATCTGCTGCCGAATTTCCGGCACACACTTCGGGCACAGCGAATCGGTCGAGCGCGGCCAGCCGAGCGGCGGCTTCGACTTTTCCCACGACTTGAGCAGCGGCTTATCGGACCACTTTGGGGTCGGCGATGCATTGCGGCGAACACGGTTAAGGCGTTCAAAGACGGCCCATGCGCCAGTGGCGGCGACAGTTACGGCCTTCTCAACGTACTTGATCGGTTTATGCATTCAGCTCTCGCTTTCCTCCACTTTGGGAGCAAATCTAAATCTCGCCGGCCCGCACGGAAACCCGCTGAAAAAGGAATTCCACGCGGGAAACCTGGAAGCTTCGATGCGTGGAATCTGTCATGGTTATCCTATTGAATCGCGATTGCTTAGGCACGCAGAAGGCAGGGAAAGGGTGAAAATACGGCCTGAGCGGTCAAAGATCGCAGTGAACGGGACGTAAGTTATTGAAACGACAGGGCGGGAGTGACGGCTGGCCGAGCCGGACCTACTTCTTGCGCGAACATCCCGCCGCATACCAAACCGGGTAGGCCGAACAGAGATTTTCGCGAAATGACACTTCTTTCCCTTGCGATCCCCCCCCGACAAAGGCGGAGTATATCCGATGTCCAAGTTCTCCTTTACGTAACTTACATTTGTTCGTAGGGCGCGCGACGGATGCGATCCTGAAAATCGGGAACCGTAAGACGCACGCCCCTTCTGCACCTATGGGGACGAGGCGGAATTTACCGAAGCACTGCCGAGGGATTGATCTGGCCGATCGTATCTAAGCATTTCCTCGGACCTTAATGAGGGGTATCCGCTATGTCGTCGAACCCCGGCCAACTACCGCCACGCGATGCGGACGAAAAGCCGCAATTCACAATTCTCCACCGCCGCCGCGCCACCGACAACCCCCTCAGTGAGAACGTCGACTGGAGTCGAGATCTGGTCGAGCACAGCCGCGACTTGTTGTGCGTTCACGATCTGGACGGCCGGCTCCTGTCCGTCAATCCGGTTCCGGCCCGGCTCCTCGGCTATACGGTCGAGGAAATCCTCAAAGTTCCCATGCGCGAACTGCTCGACCTGAAATTTCGCGATCAGTTCGATGAATACATACGCCAACTTGCGAGCGCAGGTGAAGCGACCGGAATTCTCGCCGTTCGGACGCGAACCGGCCAGCGCCGGCTGTGGGAGTATCACTGCACTCTGCGGACTCAAGGCGTGGAGAAACCGGTCGTGCGCGGTATTGCTCATGATGTCACAGAGCGAATCGCGTCCGAGAAAGCTCTCCGGGAATCCAACAAAAAGCTGACGGAAACCGCCGCTGGCCAGGGGTCACTGTTAGGCAGCCTGCAACTGTTTCGCACCCTTCTCGACAACTCCAGCGATGCCATCGAGGTCGTCGACGCTGCCACGATGCGATTCCTGGACGTCAACGAAAAATCCTGCGCCGAGCTTGGGTATACCCGCGACGAACTTCTATCCATGACAATCTTCGATATCGACCCCCAGTTGACCCCGGACGGTGTGGTCGAGGACCGTGAACAGTTGCGCGAAACCGGCTTTCTGATCAAAGAGAGCGTTCACCGCCGCAGGGACGGTACCACCTTTCCCATCGAAGTCAACCTGAAGCGCGTGCGGTTAAACGGGGATTCGGAATATCTTGTAGCCATCTCCCGCGACCTCACCGAGCGCAAACGGGTGGCGGCTCGGCTCGAAGAAAGCGAAAGGCGTTACCGCACGGTTCACGATCGCGCGCCGGTAGGAATCGCCATCGTGGATGCCGGCAGCGGGAGGTTCCTGCAAGTCAATCCCAAGTACTGCGAGATTGTCGGCCGCACACAAAACGAGATGTTACGCCTGCGCTTTCAGGACATCACGCATCCGGAGGACGAAGAAAAAAGCGTGGGGGGTGGCGAGGCAGGTGCTGGACGGGGAAATCTCTGACTACGACTTCGAAAAACGCTATGTTCGACCCGATGGACGCGTGGTCTGGGTCAACCTTTCGGTGGTGCCGATCTGGGAATCGGGACAGCCCGGCCGCTTGCAAATGGCCATTGTGCAGGACATCACCGAGCGCAAACAAGCGGAAGAAGCCCTTCGAACCAGTGAGCGGGAGCAGCACAAGATCGCAGAGCAATTGGAGACAGAACGCGCCCGACTGATCGAGGCCCAAGCGGTGGCAAAAGTGGGCAGTTGGGAAACCGAGTTGCTGAGTCTTGGCATAACCTGGTCCGAACAGACACACCGCATCTTTGAGACTGACCCCTCCTGTTTTCACCCCAACCGTCCAGACTTGCGCCTTCCACGGTCGAATACCGGATTGTCGTGGCAGACGGCCGTGTCAAAGTCGTGGAGGAGCACTGGAAGATTTTTCATGATGCACAAGGACGGCCGGCGCGCCTAATGGGTACTTGCCAGGACATCACCGAGCGCAAGCGGATGACAGAAGAGCTTCAGCAGGCGAAGGAAAAGCTGGGCGAAGAAAAGCTCTATCTGGAACATGAAATCGATGCCGAATTCGGCTTCGACAACATCGTCGGCCAGAACACGGCCCTGAAGTCCGTGATGGAAAGCGTTGCTAAAGTAGCCGCCAGCGATGCCACCGTCCTGCTGCTGGGCGAAACCGGGACCGGCAAGGAGCTGATCGCACGCGCCATTCACCGCCAGAGCCGGCGCGCCGGCAATGCTTTCATCAAAATGAACTGCGCAGCCATTCCCTCTGGCCTGCTGGAAAGCGAGTTATTCGGCAACGAGAAGGGCGCGTTCACGGGAGCGGTCACGAGAAAAGTCGGCCGCCTCGAACTAGCCGACCAGGGCACGATTCTTCTCGACGAGATCGGCGAGATTTCACTGGCCCTGCAACCGAAACTTCTGCGCGTATTGCAGGACCAGGAATTCGAGCGACTGGGCGGCACGCAAACCTTAAAGATCGACTTTCGCCTGATCGCCGCCACCAACTGCGACCTGGCCAAGAGCGTCCGAGAAAAAGAATTCCGCAGCGACCTGTATTACCGCTTGAACGTGTTTCCAATTTTTCTTCCGCCCTTGCGCGAGCGCCGCGAGGATATCCCCCTGCTGGTCGAACACTTCGTTCAAAAAATCGCGCGCCGCATGAACAAACCGATCACCAGCATCCCGAAAAAAACGATGGACGCGCTGATCGGCTGGTCCTGGCCGGGCAATGTGCGCGAGCTGGAAAACTTTCTGGAGCGTTCGCTGATCCTGACCACTGGCTCCGTGCTCCCGGCTCCTCTCAGCGAGTTACACCTGGCGGCCGCCCCGCAAGAAAAAGAAGAAACACTGCAAGCCGCGGAGCGTCGCCATATTCTCACGGCCCTGCGCGAAACCCGAGGCCAGATCAGCGGCCCCCGCGGAGCGGCCACGCGCCTCGGCCTGAAACGAACCACTCTCCAATCCAAGCTGAAACAACTGGGAATCAATCCGCGCGCTCACAACTGAAAGTCTGATCAGGTTCATGAGCTTTCCCCTGCGCGCCTCTGTGTGCCCTGTGGTCCACGCTTTTTGCCGAACAGCCAATGATGCCGATCACGAGCCCTTTCATTTACAATCCTCGGGCGCATGAATCGCGAATACACCAAACACTACAGCCACGAACTTAACCGCGACATGGAGGCGCTGGTCTTCGGCCACGCCGGCCTCCCGATCCTCGTCTTCCCCTCCTCCCAGGGACGTTACTTTGAATACGAAGACGCCGGCATGATCCGCGCGCTCTGGAGAAAAATCGAGCAAGGCTCGATCCAGCTATTCTGCCCCGACTCGGTCGACAGCGAGAGCTGGTACAACAAGAGCGTCCATCCCGGAGCCCGCATCTGGCGCCACGTCCAGTACGAGCGCTACATCCTCAATGAGTTCGTGCCGTTCCTGAAAAACCGCAACTGGGCTCCGCAGATGGCCGTAACCGGATGCAGCTTCGGCGGCTATCACGCCTTGAATCTGGCCCTCCGCCATCCCGACCTCATCAGCGCCTGCGTCCCCATGAGCGGCTCGTACGACATCAAAAGTTTTCTCGACGGCTACTACGACGACAACGTCTACTTCAACAACCCGGTGGACTATCTGCCCAACATGAACGATGACGGCCTGCTGGGCCGCATCCGGCAGATGAAGATTGTCTTAGGCACCGCCGACTGGGACATGTGCCTTGACGCCAACGTGAAAATGTCAGGCATGTTGCACGCAAAAGGCATCCCGCACTGGCTGGATATTTACGGCGACAACAGCAAACACGACTGGCCGTTGTGGCAAAGAATGGCAGCAAAATATTTCTAGTCGTCGGGCGTAGGTCGTCGGTCGTCGGGGCGCCAGTTGGCCGCATGGGCCAGCCGCGAAGCGGCGCGAGAGTGAAGCCCACGGCGCGAGCCGTGGGTAGAGTCAATCGGGACGAGGCCAGCCCCGAAGGGGGCGAAAGAACTAGGCAGCTTGGGAATCGCCGACGCTATCGAATTCCTCGACGACTAACGACCGACGACGACTTTAGGAGCCAGCTATGAGCAAAAAAATCGCCATCCTCTTTGGCATGGAAAACACCTTCCCGCCCGCCCTGGTCAACAAAATCAACTCCATGAAAGTCGAAGGCGTCACCGCCGAATTCGTCCACATCGGCGGCATCCGCATGGACGAGCCGAAGAAATACGACGTTATCATCGACCGCATCTCGCAGGACATCCCCTTCTACCGCGCCTACTTGAAGAATGCGATGCTGCAAGGCTCAATCGTCGTCAACAACCCATTCTGGTGGACGGCCGACGACAAATTTTTCAACTACGCAATGGCGCACAAGATGGGAGTAGCCATTCCGCCGACAGTAATCCTGCCGCATCACACACATCCGCCCGACACCACCGACAAGTCGATGCGTAACCTGATGTACCCGCTGAACTGGGAAGAGCTGTTCGCCTACGTCGGCTTCCCCGCCTTCCTGAAGCCCTATTCAGGAGGCGGCTGGAAGCACGTCTACAACGTCCACAACCCGGAAGAGTTCTTCCACAACTACAACCAGACGGGCGACCTCTGCATGACGCTCCAACACGGAGTCGAGTTCGAAGACTATTACCGCTGCTACGTGGTCGGGCAGGAAAAAGTCCACATGATGAAGTACGACCCGAAAGCCCCATTTCACGAGCGCTATGTGAAAGGCAATCCGCCGGCTCCGCCAAAATTAAAAGAACGCATCGAGAAGGACGCAATCGCACTGTGCCGCGCGCTAGGTTATGACCTGAACACGGTAGAGTTCGCCGTCGAAGACGGCATTCCCTACGCCATCGACTTCATGAACCCCGCCCCTGACGCCGAAGTTACGTCTGTGGGCCAGCAAAATTTTGAATGGGTAGTCAATGCGGTCGCCGAGATGGCGGTGAAAAAAGCGCTGAGCGGCGGGAATCCGGTAGAGGAATTGCGTTGGGCAGCCTTTTTGAACGGGCCACAGCCGGAGGGGACGCGCAGCCCAAAAGCGAGCAAGGCAACCAAGTAGAGGAATAGAAGTGGACCAAATCACGAATGCTGTAGCCGCAGAGCGACGCAAGAATTCAGCCCACGGCGCAACGCCATGGGTAGAACTGTGAAATAAGGCCCAGCCCGAGCGGGGCGAAAGGGCGGCTTCCGCGCCCGCAAGCGACTTTCCAACGCGTTTCTCTCCTTGAAGACCACCCGCCATCGGCGTTAACATTCTCCTTCTCGTTCGTCCGCGTTTTTATACAAACGATCTTCGAGGCCTAATGCCCCAAAACTACGTCCCTGCATTCCTCTTCATCGCGGTCGTCGGAATCCTGATCCCGCTCACGCTCGTCGTCGCGCGCCTGATCCGCACGCAGAGCCCAAATCGCACGAAACTAATGCCCTACGAGTGCGGCATCGATCCCTACGACAACGCCCGCGGACGCTACACCGTCCGCTACTACATCATCGCGATCCTGTTCGTAGTCTTCGACGTGGAAACAATCTTCCTGTTTCCCTGGGCGGTAAAGTTCAAGGCGCTGGGCGTTTACGGCCTGGTCGAGATGCTCGTCTTTCTCGGCATCCTGATCGTGGGCTACATCTGGATCTGGAAAAAGGGCGCGCTGGAATGGGTGTAGGCGCGGTCACGGGTGACCGGTGACCGGTCACCGATTTAAGGTTCCCGATTATGTCCACCATCCCCGCCGGAGACACGTTCACCGCCAGCCGCTGGACCAGAGGCAATCTCTTTTTCCCAACACGCATCGTGGTCGACCCACAACACGTAAGCCGAATCAAGCCCCGCATGTTCGGCAGCAGCGAAGAAAGCATCGGAATCGCGCAAGTCGCCTCGGTCCACATTTCGACGGGATTGATCTGGTCCGACATCGTGATCGAGTCGTCGGGAGGCACCGATCCGATCACCAGCCATGGCCATCGCAAGAAGGACGCCCAGCGCATCCGCGAACTGATCGAGGGCTATCAAGCCGCGCGCCGAACGTGATGCTCTCGCAGAGTGACGTAGATCGTTGACATGGTTTTAGCAAGCTGTTAGAAGTGAGGGTCTCGCACACTGCTTCGAGCTAAACAACGACTTCCAACAGTTAGCAGACAGTACGATCAAGATGGCCGAGGAAAGCAAGCCGCCAGTCCCACCGTCGCCGGAAGGTGAAGCCAAACCGACGGCGGAGACGCCAATTCCTCCCGCACAAGCGAGTCAGGATTCTTCCGACAAGCCCGCAACGCCAGCGTCGCCCGCGGAAAAGCCGGCCGCCGAAAAGCCCGCCGCAGCGCCCGCAACTCCCAAACCAGCAGCCCCGGCCGCAGCAGCTCCGGCAAAGCCAGCCGCCCCAGCGAAACCCGCTGGACCAGTGCCAATGCCGTGGACATCGCCGATGGTGGAAAAGTACAAAAGCCAATACGGCTCGGCGCTGGAGGCCCAATCCTACCTCGGCCAGAACTATTTCACGGTCGACCGCTCGCTGATCCCGAACATCCTGCGCCTCCTGCGCGACGAAGAGCACTTCGATTATTGCGTCGACATCACCGCCGCGCACTATCCCAAGCGCGAAAAGCAATTCGAAGTCTTCTGGATTCTTTATTCCTTCGAGCGCAACGAGCGCATCCGCGTAAAAACGCAAATCGCGGACGGCGCTTCCCTGCCCTCAAGTGTCCCCATCTGGGCAACCGCGAACTGGCTGGAGCGCGAAGTCTACGATATGTTCGGCATAAAGTTCGACGGCCATCCCGACATGAAGCGCATCCTGCTCCCCGAAGACTGGAAAGGCTTCCCGCTGCGCAAGGATTACGGCATCCTGCAACAGGATAAAGAGTGGGTGCAGATCAACCTCGGAATCGAGAGCGGCCAATGACGGAAGTAAAAGACAAGGCGCTCCCGCACGCAGTCCCGCAGGTATCGAACTCGCATCTCGACCTCGACACGCCCGACAAACCGTACCTTGATTCGAACGAGCTGATCATCAACATGGGCCCGCAGCACCCGGCGACGCACGGAGTGCTGCGTGTAATCCTCAAGCTCGACGGCGAAAAAGTTCTGGGCACCGAATGCGTAATCGGCTACCTCCATCGCGGAGTCGAAAAGATCGCCGAGAACCGCACCTACACGATGTTCAACCCCTATGTCGATCGCATGGATTATGTAGCCGCCGTTTCCAATGGCCTCGGCTACTGCCAGGCGGTCGAAAAGCTGTTGAACGTCGAAGCCCCGCCGCGCGCCAATTACATCCGAGTAATTCTCACCGAACTAAACCGCATCGCCAGCCACCAGCTGTGGCTGGGCACGCACGCGCTCGACATAGGAGCGATGACGCCGCTCTTCTACACCTTCCGCGACCGGGAAGAGATTCTCAAGATTTTCGAAAAGTATTGCGGCGCGCGTCTTACTACGCACGCCTTCCGCATCGGCGGCTGCCTGTACGAAACCTACGCCGGCTTCGAAAAAGAGGTAAAGAATTTCCTGAAGTTCGTCGCCCCGAAGATCGACGAATACGAAGCCCTGCTCACCACCAACCGCATCTGGCTGGAGCGCACTAAAAACGTCGGCGTAATCTCCGCGAAAGATGCGATCGCCTTAGGCGTCACCGGCCCCGTGCTGCGCGCCAGCGGCGTGAAGTGGGACATCCGCAAAGCGATTCCCTATGCCAACTACTCCGACTTCGACTTCGAAATCCCCATCGGCCAGAACGGCGACACCTACGACCGGTACCTGGTCCGCATGGTGGAAATGCGCCAGTCGCTGCGCATCGTCGAGCAAGCCGTCAACGGAATCCCCGAAGGCCCGATCATGGCCAAAGTCCCCAAGGTGATCAAGCCCGCGGTCGGCGAAATCTATCATTCGATCGAAGCGCCCAAAGGCGAGCTGGGATATTTCATCGTAAGCGATGGCTCCACGCAGCCCTATCGCCTGCGCGTGCGTCCGCCATCGTTCGTTAACTTGCAAGCGCTCGACATCATGGTGCGCGGCCAATTGGTGGCCGACGTGGTCGCCGTAATCGGCACGCTCGACATCGTGCTCGGCGAGGTAGACAGATGAGGAACACGCCCGCTGAGGTGAACAAAGAATGTTGAATGAGTTCATGTCCTACCTGCACAGCACGGTGACGCCCGGCGAGGCCGGCAATCAGCTCTGGGCGCTGATCTATGTGCTCATCATTTTTGCGGGAGTATCGGTAGCCGTGATCTGCATGAACTGGATTGAGCGCAAAGCGTTAGCCCACTTCCAGGTTCGTCTCGGCCCCATGCGCGTAGGACCTCACGGCCTGCTTCAGCCCATCGCCGACGCCCTCAAGCTGATGCTGAAGGAAGACATCATTCCCGCCGAAGCCGACCAGTTCGTCTTCTGGATCGCGCCGCTGATCGGTCTGATCGCATCATTCACCGTCTACATCGTGATCCCCTTCGGCCCGTCGCAAGCGGTCAGCGACATGAACATCGGCATCCTCTTTATGCTGGGCGTCTCGTCGCTCGGAGTGCTCGGCATCGTCACCGCGGGCTGGGCCTCGAACTCCCACTACCCGCTGATCGGCGCCCTCCGCTCGAGCGCGCAGATGGTCTCCTACGAAGTTGCCATGGGCCTCGCGGTCGTCTCGGCGATCATGATGACCAGCATGAACACCGCGGGCACCGGCACGCTGAGCATGATTGGGATCGTGCAGGCGCAGCAGCAGCAGGGAATCTGGTTCCTCTTCAAATTCTTCCCGCTCGGCCTGATTGCCTTCGTGATCTTCGCAATCGCTATGGTCGCCGAAACCAACCGTGCCCCGTTCGACATGGCCGAAGCCGAGTCCGAATTAACGGCCGGCTTCCACACCGAGTACAGCGGCCTGCGCTGGTCGCTGTTCATGCTAGCCGAATATGCGGCCATGATCGCGGTCTCCTCGATCGCAGTCACGCTCTGGGTTGGCGGATGGATGCGTCCGTTCCCCAATCTGCTGAGCGCGCCCATCTGGGAGTTCATCTTCTCTCTCTTTCCAGGCCTGACCTTCGCAGCGCTGGCGGCGATCGCCTTCATCGGCACTGCGCGCATGCCGTCGCATTCATTCTTCAAGATCCAGCGCATCGGCCTGGCCGGATTCGCTCTGGTGCTCGCGTTCATCGCACTCGTTCTGTTCGCCATAGCAATTGCCGGCCGGGCCTCCGATACCAGCGTCGCGGGCCGTTTCCGTGAAGGTATCGACTACGTATACTGGTTCGTTTTGAAAGTCGCCATCTTCATGTACCTGTTCATCTGGTACCGCGCCACCTGGCCGCGCTATCGCTTCGATCAACTGATGAAAATTGGCTGGAAGGTAATGCTGCCGATCTCGCTCGGCGTGCTGATCGTGACGGCCTTCGTAGGAGTGCTAGTGAAATGAACCCGGCTCTCGCGAATCCGGCGATCAACCTAAGCGCGGCCCCGGTCGGAACGCCCTACTTCTTTTATGGGCTGGCTGCCGCCGCCATCATCAGCGGCCTGCTGGTGATCACGCGCCGCAACGCAGTCCATTCCGCGTTGGCGCTGATCATAACCCTGCTTTCTGTAGCGGGCCTCTACCTGATGCTCTACGCGCCCTTCGTCGCTGGCGTGCAGATCATCGTCTACGCCGGCGGAATCATGGTGCTATTCCTGTTCGTGATCATGCTGGTCAACATCGAGCGCGCGTCCAAAGAGCGCCAGTTCAACCGTATGTGGCCGGTGGGACTAGTGGCGTCGTGCGCCTTGCTGGCACTCTTTATGTCCGCATTCACAAAGGGCAAATCACTCTTTACAGGTCGCCTGGTGCAGTTGCCCGAAGGAGTCAATACGCAACAGATCGCCGCCCAACTCTACGGAGAAGCCGGAAAGATGGGCGCATACACCTTCGCCTTCGAAATCGCCTCCTTGTTATTACTGGTGGCGATTCTGGGCGCAGTGATCATGACGAAGAAAAGGATTTAGCGATGTTAGCTGTTAGCCGTGAGCGAAGGCGACGCAGCAATAGCGAGGGATAACGACGAAGGTTTATGGTTCCCATCACCACATTGCACTATCTAGTCGTAGCGGCCGCACTCTTCGTGCTCGGCACCATCGGAGTGCTGACGCGCCGCAACGTAGTAATCGTGTTGATGTCAATCGAACTGATCCTGAATGCCGTGAACCTGAACCTGGTAGCGTTCTCCCGCATGTGGGGCAACCTGCACGGCCAGGTGTTCGCAATTTTCATCGTAGTCGACGCCGCCGCAGAAGCCGCGGTCGGCCTCGGAATCCTGATCGCCTTCTTCCGTAATAAAGAGACGATCAATGCAGACGAAATTGATTTGCTGAAGTGGTAGAAAGGCGGCTGGTGGCTGTTCGCTGTTCGCTTTTCGCCTTCCCCGGTGCCCTCCGCACCGGAACGAATAGCGAAGGACGAACAGCGAATAGCGAACGACCGACAACTGAGACTGAGACATGTTCCTAGAACACATCTACCTGATCCCGCTCTTCCCGGCCTTCGGCGCCGCGATCATGTTCTTTTTCGGCCGAAAGCTGCAGAAGGCCACGGTCAACGCCGTCTGCGTCGGCGCGGTTGTCATTGCGTTTCTCTTCGCCTGCTTCACCGTTCTCGACTACACGCACTTCGCTCACGGCACCGGCCATCCCTTCGAAAAAGTCGTCTACACGTGGCTAGGCTCGGGCGATGGCGGCCTCACCTTTCTTAAAAAGGACGGCACGCCCTCCGCCTTCAACGCCGACGCCGGATTCCTCCTCGACCCGCTCTCCGCCATCTGGCTGCTCTTCGTCACCGGCGTGGGCATGCTGATCCACATCTACTCCACCGGATACATGGCGCACGAAGGCGGCTATTACCGCTTCTTCGGATACCTGAACCTCTTCATGTTCGCCATGCTCACGCTTGTCCTGGCGAACAATTACATTCTCATGTTCGTCGGCTGGGAAGGCGTCGGCTTGTGCTCGTACCTGCTGATCGGTTTTTATTTCCACCGCAAGTCTGCGAGCGACGCGGCGAACAAGGCTTTCATCGTGAACCGCATCGGCGACGCCGGATTCATTCTCGGCGCCCTCACTCTGGTGTGGTACCTCGGCTCGTTCCGCTTCACTGACATCAATCCCCTGCTGCGCAGCGGCCACTTCCAGATCGGCGATCCCAGTCCTCACCGCCGCAGCTCTCCTCTTATTCGTCGGAGCCTGCGGCAAGTCCGCGCAGCTTCCTCTTTATGTCTGGCTGCCCGACGCGATGGAAGGCCCGACGCCTGTCTCCGCTTTGATCCACGCCGCAACCATGGTCACGGCAGGCGTCTACATGGTGGCGCGCTCGAACGCCGTCTTCGTGCTGGCTCCCACCGCGATGAAGACGGTAGCAATCATCGGCGCGCTAACGGCCATCTTCGCCGCCTCCATCGGCCTGGTCCAAAACGACATCAAGCGCGTCCTCGCCTACTCAACCGTCTCGCAACTCGGATACATGTTCCTGGCCCTCGGCGTAGGCGCATTTGCCGCCGGCGTCTTCCACGTCTTCACGCACGCCTTCTTCAAAGCCCTGCTCTTCCTCGGCTCCGGCTCGGTCATTCACGCCATGTCCGGCGAGCAGGACATGAAGTTCATGGGCGACCTGCGCGAGCGCACTCCAACCACCTTCTGGACCATGCTCGTCGGCACGCTGCGCGATCGCGGGCATTCCGCCCCTCGCCGGCTTCTTTTCGAAAGACGAAATCCTGTGGCAGGCCTACACGAAAGAAGGCAGCGCCTATCACTTCTTGTGGTTCATCGGTTTCGTAACCGCGCTGATGACCGCCTTCTACATGGGCCGCCTGATCTTTCTAACGTTCTTCGGCAAGCCGCGCATGAGCCACGAAGTCGAGCATCACATTCATGAATCGCCCAAGTCGATGACCGTGCCGCTCGTCATCCTGGCGATTTGCTTCGGTGGCTGCGGGATGGCTTGGCATTCCGCACAGCCTCGGCGGCCAGGATCCATTTGGAAAATTCCTGGAGCCGGTGTTCGCCAAAGAAGTTCACGTGCTGCAAGCGGAAGAACCCGCGCAATCTGGCAGCCGGCGAAAAAGAAGAAGAGAAGACCGACCCGATGGAGTACGCGCTGATGGGCCTGTCGATCGGCGCGGCCATCGTGGGTCTCGGCTTGGCCTGGCGAGCCTATGCGCACGCCGGCAAAGATTACAAAGAGCCGATCTGCGAAAAAGCTCCGCCGCTCTACACCGTGCTCTACAACAAATGGTTCGTGGACGAAGCCTACGACTACGCCTTCACCGGACGTCGCAAAGTGGGAGACGTGCGCCTCGGCGTGCTAGGCATGGGCGAAGCATCGTCATGGTTCGACACCAAAATAATCGACGGCGTAGTAAACGACGCCGGCTGGGTAACGCGCGCCGTAGGAACGCTCTCGTCCTGGTGGGATAAGTGGATCATCGACGGCGTCGGTGTAAACGGTCCAGCGATCCTGGCGCGAATGTTGTCGTATCCGGCGCGCCTGTTCGAATGGGGCCTGGTGCAGTGGTACGCGCTCGTCATGACAGCGGGCTTGGTGGGATTTGCAGTGTATTACGTGTGGAAGTGATACTCTGGGCTGACGGCGTTACTGAAGAAGTTAGCTCACATGCAGTAACTAGTCACGAGAACTGATAACTGACAACTGAGAACTGTCTTTATGCAGAATCACATTCTCTCGATCATCCTCTTCACGCCGCTGATCGGCGCGTTCGTTCTCCTGTTCGTTCCCAAGGAGAACAAAGACGCCGTCCGCTGGATTGCGAACATCTTCTCGCTCGGCGGCTTTCTGATCTCGCTGCCGCTCGTGCCAATGTTCTGGGCCACGCTTGCCGACGAATCGGCGCCGCAATTCAAGTTCCTCGAGGGCACAGCCAACAACTGGATCCCCTCGATCGGCGCGGGTTACAACCTCGGCATCGACGGCATCTCGTTCCTGCTGATCATGCTCACCACGCTCCTCGGCTGGATCTCGATCCTCTCTTCGTGGACCGCCATCGAGAACCGCGTGAAGGAATACTACGTCTGGTTTCTAGTCCTCCAGACCGGCATGCTCGGCGTCTTCATGGCGCTCGACTTCTTCCTCTTCTTCGTTTTCTGGGAAGCGATGCTCGTCCCGATGTACCTGCTGATCGGCATCTGGGGCGGCCCGCGCAAACTTTACGCCGCCATCAAGTTCTTCCTCTACACCCTGCTCGGCTCGGTGCTTAATGCTGCTGGGCATCCTGTTCCTCTATTTCCATCACCACTCGCTCACCGGCGTTTTCACCTTCAGCATTCCGGAGTTATATAAGACCGCCCCGCAGATTCCATTCAGCACGGCAGTCTGGCTCTTCCTCGCGTTCTTCCTCGGATTCGCCATCAAAGTCCCGATGTTCCCGTTCCACACCTGGCTGCCCGACGCGCACGTCGAAGCGCCGACCGCCGGCTCCGTCATCCTGGCGGGCGTTCTGCTGAAGATGGGAACGTACGGCTTCATCCGCTTCTCGCTGCCGTTCTTTCCGCAAGTCATCACCAACACGACCTCTACCTTCATGGGCGCAACCGTGCGCGGATGGATGATCGGCCTCTCCATCGTCGGCATCGTCTATGGCGCGCTCGTTTCGCTGATGCAAAAAGACATGAAGAAGCTGGTGGCCTATTCATCCGTCAGCCATCTCGGCTTCTGCACGCTGGGAATCTTCGCGCTGAACCAGGCCGGCCTAAGCGGATCGGTGCTTCAGCAGATCAATCACGGCATCTCGACTGGCGCGCTCTTCCTGATCGTCGGCATCCTCTACGAACGCCGTCACACCCGCGAAATCGCCGAGTACGGCGGCATCTCGAACGTGATGCCGGTCTACGCGACCATCACCATGATCATGTTCCTCTCGTCGATGGGCCTGCCGCTGCTGAACGGTTTCGTCGGCGAATTCACCATTCTGCAGGGCGCGTTCACCGCCAACTGGAAGTGGGCCGCCTGGGCGGCTCCGGGCGTGATCCTGGCCGCCGCGTATTTGCTGTGGCTCTACCAGCGCGTCTTCTTCGGGACAGTCACGAATCCGAAAAACGAAAAGCTGCACGACCTGACGCCGCGCGAACTTCTCACCTTCGCGCCGCTCGTCATCTGCGCGTTCTGGATCGGACTCTATCCCAAGCCGTTCTTCCAGCATTCTCGAACAGCCGGTCAACCAGATCGTGCAGATCGTCAATCCGAACGCAGCCATGAACGCACAAATTACGGCGCCGCCAAGCATGGCAACGCCAGTTCCGATGCCAGCGCCAGAGCCCGCGCCCGCCGCGCACACTCCGGCAACGCACAAGCGCGCAGCCGCACAGCCGAAAGCGAGCAACTAAGTGAGAGGGATCAGCGCCATCTCCGCAACCGAATACATGCTCATGTTGCCGATGGTGGAACTCACCATTTTTGCGCTCGGCATTCTGCTCATCGATCTACTGCTTCCTAAGAATCTGAAGTGGCTGAACGCGGTCGGCGCATTTGCCGGAGTGGCCTTTGCGACGTTGTGCGTGTGGCGAATTCAATCCGCCATGCCGCGCGGAAACATTGGTTTCTCCAATTCCCTCTACGTCGACCGCTTCGCCATGTACTTCTGGTATCTCTTCCTGGCTTCGGCCGCGGTCACAATTCTGATGTCGGTGCGCTATCTCGATCGTCGAAGACGAACAGCACGGCGAATACTACGCCCTGATTCTGATGTCTCTCATCGGCATGATGTGCATGGCCGCCGGCGTCGATATCGTTCTGCTCTTCATCGGCCTCGAACTGATGGCGATCTCAATTTATATTCTCGTCGGCTTCCTGCGCCGCGACCGGCGCTCGAACGAAGCGGCATTGAAGTATCTTCTGCTGGGCGCGTTTTCGTCGGGCATCTTCGCCTACGGCCTCTCGCTCCTCTACGGAATCTCCGGAAGCACGAACCTCGTAGTGATTCGCCAGGCGGTGGCAGCTTTGGCAGGCCGCCAGCCGCACAATCCAATTCTCATCATCGCGCTGCTGACCACCACCGTCGGCCTGCTCTTCAAAATCGCCGCCGTGCCATTTCACCAATGGGCGCCCGACGCCTACGAGGGCGCGCCCACCAGCATCACCGGCTTCATGTCCGTTGCCGTAAAAGCCGCGGCCTGGGCCTTGTTGCTGCGCATTTTGATTTACGCCTTGCTTCCTCTGCGCTCCATCTACACACCACTGTTCGTCTTTGTCGCCATCGCCACCATGACCGGCGGCAACCTCGCGGCCATGACCCAGACGAACACGAAACGCCTGCTCGCCTACTCGTCGATCGCGCACGTCGGCTACATGCTGCTGGCGTTCGTCGCCATGGGGTCATCCCAGTTCACGAGCCCGGCGTTTACCGACGGCTTCAAGGGAATCCTCATCTACCTCATGGTTTACACATTCATGAACCTGGGCGTCTTTGCCGTGATCACTTCCCTGCGCCAGCGCAACGTGATCGGCGACGAACTCGATGACCTGTCCGGCCTCTACTCGCGCGCTCCCGTCGAAGCCGTGCTGATGCTCATCTTTTTGCTGGCGCTCGCCGGAATTCCGCCCACCGCCGGCTTCCTCGGCAAGTACTACATCTTCCTCAGCCTGATCGAAAGCCAGCACTACTGGCTCGCGTCCGCGGCTGTGCTGTACGCGCTCTTCGGCCTCTACTACTACCTGCGGATGGCGAATGCCATGTTCATGCGCGAGGCTCCCGCAGGCGAGAGCGCGAGGCTGCCCATCAGCTTCGCCATGCGAACCGCCGTGGGAGTCGCCGCGCTGGCGACCATCGTGATCGGCGTCTTCCCCGAACCGTTTATTCGGACGGTGAACTGGTCGTTGGGACTAAGGTAAGTTCGTTTTTCAAAAACAAGCACCCGCTCACACACCCCAAAGGAGACCCTCATGGCACGAGTCACCGGAATCGGCGGCGTCTTCCTCAAAGCCCGCGACCCCAAAGCCCTCTCCGCCTGGTACGCTCAGCACCTCGGCATCCAGCTCGCCGACTACGGCGGCGCCACCCTTCTCTGGTCCGACGAAGTTCCCGCCGGTACCGGCCAAACCGCCTGGATGCTCTTCCCCGACACCACCAAACACTTCGGCGACCCCGCCCAGCGCGCCATGATCAACTACCGCGTCGACGACCTCGAAGCTCTCCTCACCAAGCTCCGCGCCGCCAACGTCCCCATCGACCCCAAGCAGGAATCCGCCTCCTACGGCCACTTCGCCTGGATCACCGACCCCGAGGGCAACCGCGTAGAACTTTGGCAACCCCTCGTCGACACACCGTAAGATTGGTCGAATTCTACCCGTAGTTTGATGGAAAACTCGGTTTTTGGGTGGCGCAACGGTTTTTGGGTGGCGCAGCGGTTTTTGGGTGGCGCAACGGTTTTTGGGTGGCGCAGCGGTTTTTGGGTGGCGCAGCGGTTTTTGGGTGGCGCAGCGGTTTTTGGGTGGCGCAGCGGTTTTTGGGTGGCGCAGCGGTTTTTGGGTGGCGCAGCGGTTTTTGGGTGGCGCAGCGGTTCACCGCTGCGGTAAGTCGCGCGTCCTAATTTGGGCTTTAGCCCCTGAGGGCTCACTACCCGGCCCTGCAACCCAGGCCCTCCATCCTCATTGGCCGAACAATGCCGCGATGTTCCGGCTCCCGCGCAGCACGCGAAGAATCACGACGTCCTCGCCCTCGATACGGTAGAAGATGATGTAGTCGCCAACGGCAAACGTCCGCAGTCCAGGACGAAGATCCTCGTCGCGGGCAGATTAGGATAGCTGGCCAAAAGAGAGAACCGGTCGGTAATGGAGCCAATCAAACGATCGGCGACATCCGTGCTGCCGCTTCGGGAAGCAACGTAATACCAGATTTCGTCGAGATCGGAGTCGGCCAGCGGCGAACGACGATGGCTCATCGGCGAGGCGTCTGTTTTTCGGACTGCTGTTCAGCGGCAAGGCGCGCTCGTCCGCGATCCATTACCTGCTGCGCAAGCTCGCGCATGGACTCGGGCGTGACCGGACGCCCTTCCCCACGGGCAAGAGAGGTTTCCGCCTCGTCGATGGCAGCGAGGATTTCCGCCCGCCCGCGCTCGCGTTCCTCCCACAAAGAAAGCGCTTCCTTGACCGCGTCCTCCTCGCGTCGGAGCCGGCCGCTCTCGATCGCCTGCCGGACAAAGGCTCTTTGATCGGGGGTGAGTTGCACTTCCATATCCCGCTAGCGTAGGAGCGGGAGGGAACCCTGTCAAGCGCGCGATTGGCAGGGCGACATCGTATCCCCCTGATGGTGTTGAAGTGGCGGGAGGCCCACGCTTCTGACAGTCCTCGGCGCCAGCATGATTACGACTGTTGCGATTGCGGTCGTATAATTTTCCCGATGTTCTCGCCGATTAGGACGGGTGCTGTCCCCTTCGATCAGGGTGTCGATTCAACTTCGTTGCCTGTGCATCTTGCTGGTTGTTTGCGCAGCGCTGACGCGAGCACCGTTGAGATTCTGGGCAACAACGTGGCGTTCACTGCAGGCATATTTCGGCTCGTCGGGAACTGGAACGTTCTTGTGCCGTTCGGGTCTGGCGATCTTACGGTTGATTCCATCGCCTGCGAGGTTCGCTACACTTTGAATTGTTGGCAACTCGTCGTGATGGCAACAGCAGTGACGGGAGTCATGGCGGCATTCTTGCTACGCTCCGGTGGCGATCAGATGCTCTGGTTCCTGCCTTTTGCATGGCTATGGTTGGTAGGTGGCAACCTAGCAATCGGGATTCCTCGCTTCCGAAGCTTCGTTGTTCGCGCCGTTGCGACCGCTCCGCGCAGGGTCGAGGGATAATGAGCGTAATCGCCTGTGGGTGTTGAAAAACTCTTTTTCCCGGAATTTGCGAAAACTGATTTGCGTCAGGATGACTTACAAGCGACTTTCTCGATGCGGGTAGACATTTTCCATCCCCCCGAATTTGAGGCCGTTTTTCGGGGAAAGACACTTTTTCAACAGCCACGCCTGGTTGCAACAGTTACCAGCCTTGGGTAGCCGCTCCCCTTGCGGTGGACGCTACTGAGGAGCCCACGTCATGTCCACGCGCACCGGCATTTCGTTCTTGACCGATATCGCCAAAAGCGAGGGTGGATCGATTTTGAAGTCGCTAAGCGTCGCCGGAATGGTTCCAGTGATTCGCATTTCCTTGCCTTGAGGGGCGAGTTGATATGGAACCTGAGTGTAATGGGCCGTCTGCCCTGCGAATTGGATTTCCAGATCGGCCTTGATGGTCGTAGAGGTAGAGGCCGATTCGGGCAGGCGGGTACGCACAGTGACCATGGGAAAGTCGGCGCCGCGTGTAACCTGAATCATGTGCAGGTCGCGATTGCTGTCACCGGAATCGAATGACTTGACGGGCACAGCGATGCTGGTTTCGCCAATCGGATTTTTGCCTCTAGGGGCTGAGCCGCTTTGCCTCGAAGTAGATGTTGCAAACGGAGAAAACGATGAAGTTACGGTTCTTGAGCAAGACCTCGTCTCCGGGTATTTCCGTAGTAGCGCCCGTAATCTCTGCTGGCTGATGGTTGATGCTCACCTGCTTCGTTTTGGTCGCGCCTATCCCAAGCTGACGAAACGAAACCTGTGAACCATTCACGCTAGGTGATGAGTTCTCACGGTCAAACTGATCGGCGCTAACGACTGCCACTGTGACGCTGGGATGCTCGATTAAGATATGCTTCCACCTGAACGAATCAGCCGTGTACTCGATTTCGGTTCCAATGATTGCTTTTGCTCCTTTATCGCCCCAGCAGGAAATCGTTCGCTTCGGCAATGCCCGCTGAATGCCATTTCCGACAAGGTCCCGCGGTAGTTCTGTGCGGCCAACACACCGCCCGCCAAGAAAATAAGGGAGCAAAGTAGGTGTTTCATGTTGAGCCGATTATGCCTGAGGAGAACGGTAATTGTTGAAAAATCCCGATTTCGCTCATTGACCTTCAAAAAGGCGAAACAAAAGCGCACGCTTGTGCAAACGCCTGTTAGCAGCATCTGACGTGCCCGTCACAAAAGGCCGTGAGGCGTGCCGTAGAGGTCCCAGGAATTGTGGCTTACTGCGCTAAACGAGGACTCGCCTGCCCCCGGCTCTTGGAGGTGCCCTATGAAGTATCGCCTACCTCGTCTTTTCCTCCGCCCTGCTGATGTATGCCTCTTTCCTAGCCGGGCGGACTGCGCGGGCGCAAACCTACAAGCAGTCCACGGCGCTTACTCTGATCCCCATAAGCGCGGCTCCTGGACTTGGCGTCCCGGCAGTTTCGGAGCAAACGCCGCACGTGCGTTTTAAGAAGGCTGCGAGCTACGATTCGGCGGCTCCTACGTCAACTGGGTCGCGTTTGCCGACCTGAATGGCGACGGGCATCCGACTTAGTCGTCGCCAACCGATGCGTGGAGACCGGCTATTACGATGATCCCGTCGGCACCTTGGGGGTTTTGCTGGGCAACGGAGATGGAACCTTTGAGAGCACAGTCGCCTATGATTCCGGAGGGCCAAACACCGTACTTGGTTGCTATTGGGGACGTGAATGGCGACGGCTATCCCGATCTCGTGACTGCGAATCCAGGGTACAATAATGGCCCCAATTCCGTGAGCGTTTTGCTTGGGAATGGCGACGGAACTTTTCAATCCCCGAGCAACTATAACGCCGGCGACGCCCTTCTTCGATCCGGCTAGCGCGGACTTGAGAGGCATCGGTGTTCTGGATGCTATCGTGGTCAACATCCGCTACCTGAACCTCTCCCGTCGAACTGAGCGTGCTGCTGGGGAATGGCGATGGCACGTTTCAACCCCCGATGGGTTATACCGGCCTCTGCGATCCCATCTCCGTCACGGTCGGAGATGTAAACGGCGACGCGCATCCGGATTTCGTTCTGACCTGCGGCGGAATCTACGACAACGTAGAAGTGCTGCTGGGCAACGGCGATGGCACCTTCCAGTCGCCCATGATCTACTCTTCGGGCGGTCAGGTTCCCCGTTCCGTGGCCATCGCGGACCTGAATGGTGACGGCCATCCCGATCTTGCGGTAACCAATCAGTGCTCGGAGACTCCCAGAACGAGAACAGCCCGCCCCCAGTGGGCGTGCTATTTGGCAACGGCGATGGTACCTTCCAGTCGCCAGTTCTTTACTCGTCGCACGGATGTTTCTCAGATTCCATTGCCATCGCTGACATGAATGGCGATGGATATCCTGATCTGATAGTGGCGAACCAGGACACCGGTGGCCTATGTGATGGACCTCCGGAGGTGACCGTGCTGATCAACGCCGGCAACGGCACGTTTCCTTATCACGCCGATTTCCGGGCAGGGGGAGGAGCAGCCGTCTCAGTGGCGACCGCCAGCCTGAGGGGAGATGGCCGGATGGACATTGTCACCGCGAACTCGTACTGGAACACGGTTGCCGTCCTGTTGAACAACCTTAGCTTCACTACCACCACCGCGCTAACATCGTCTCCCAACCCGTCTCAAATCAATCAGCCCGTGACTCTGACAGCGACAATTACTTCGAGTCGCCCAATCCCGGATGGGCAGGCCGTCACCTTTTACAACGGTAAGGTTAGCCTCGGAACAACCACCACGACCAATGGGGTGGCGACGCTGAGTGCGGTCTTCTCCAAGGCGGGCACCTTTACGATCAAAGCGCGTTATGCGGGAGGTGACTACCTCGCGGCCAGTTCCGCAACTCTGAAACAGGTTGTGGAGCGATAGTCAGTTTCTTGGGTGCGAGAGCCGCTTGCGTGAGATGGGCCAATGAATGATTGGTCTAGTCATCCCAGTCGTAACTGTCGAGAAATCCCGATTACACTCATCGACCCCGTACCTACCCATCCTTTTCATCACATCCTCATCGTGTCCACCATCACTGACTCCATCGCGATGCCATGCAACAATCGCCCCAGAATCGTGGCAGCGAAGCGTGTGCCCGCCTCCAGAGGTAAGGGCAAGAACTTCGGCAACGAACCGGCGAATGCGTTCTTTGAAAAGTCAGCGGCACAACAAGACGATTTCGGCCCGTAACTCCTTATTCTGGAATACTTTGCGTGTAAGCGATTTAGAATGAACACTTTAACCTAAAAATGGTAGGGGGGAGGGGTACACATTTCGACAAAACTGATCGAAGTGGACCCCGGTTGAAAGATCGCAACCCTCGCGTTTTCAGATTGTTGCCTCAAAGCCGGTCTGCCGCCTCGTCGATTTCACAGTTCGACGAATTGGACTACAATTCCCGCATGACTTCTCCGCCGAAGCCGCGCCAGAAGCAGCCCCCTTTCGCTTCCCTCGCCCGCTATTCCGAGATCGGCTTCATCCTGCCATCCGCTGTGCTGCTGGGATTTTTTCTGGGCAAGCTACTCGATCATTGGCTGCACACCAAGTGGCTTTATCTAGTCGGACTGCTGTTTGGCGCGGTGGTGGGATTCTGGCAAGTCATCCAAATGGCAATGGGCGCTTTCGGCAAGGATAAAGATCCAGACGCGTCGCCGCCAAAATGACTGAGCATCCCGCGAACGACCTTTCTTCCGCCGATCACCTTGTCCGCCGATCCTTTCCGCCGACCCTCCCTCCGCCGACCTGCGCCTTCAAGCCTTTAACGAGCGCGCGCTATCACGCATGTTTCGAACCATGCTGATCGTCGGCGTTCTGCTCATCGCGCCGGCCTTCTGGAAATACAAAGCGGCCGGGGCGATTGGATTTGCCGCCGGCGCGGCCGATCTCCTGCATCAACTTTCGCGCCCTTCAGCGCAGCGTGGAAGCGCTCGCCGACCGCATCGTCAACCGCCAAAGCGCGGAAAAAGGCGGAAACATCGTGTTCCGCTTTCTGGTTCGTTACGCGTTGGTCGGAGCCGTTGCCTATGCTATATTCAACAGTTCCGCCTTGGCCTTCCGTGGATTTCTGTGGGGCCTGTGCCTGCCGGTAGCAGCCATGATGATCGAGGCGGCAGTTGAGGCGTACGCGGCGTTTCGGAAGTGAGCCTCGGTCCACGCGTTCCGAGCAAGCCGGTCAGATTCGTGGCTGTTCGAATATCGATTGACAAGTTTTGAAATTCGAGCGGTGTCCGTGGGTCTTAGTTAGTAGTTAACGGATAATAGCTAACGGCTAATAGCTGACAGCTTCTTCTATGGAACAACTTACTTTTACTAAATTCCTCAACCACATCTTCGGCCCGGCCGTGACGGCCCTGCTCGAAAAGCTGGGCATTCATCCGCTCATCCGACCCACCCCATCACTAACCCTCTTGCCATGCAACTGCTGGTCGTGATCCTGCTCACGATCTTCTTCATCGCCGTGCGTCTGCGCCTTTCGGTAGAACGCCCAGGCGCCCTTCAGCACGCCATGGAAGGAATTCACGGGTTCATCGCTGACATGGCGGACGAAATCATCGGCCATCATTCGGGCGCGAGATTTGTCCCGTATCTGACCGTGCTGGGATTGTTTATTTTGACCTGCAATCTGCTCGGACTGGTACCAGGGCTGGAATCGCCGACCGCCGTCGAAACCGTGCCCCTCGGCGCCGCCATTCTGACCTGGTTCTACTACCACTATGCCGGTCTGCGCGAAAATGGGCCCATCGGATACCTCACGCACTTCATCGGCCCGCAGGAGGGCATGCCGCTGGCGGTGCGGATCTTTTTGCCGATTCTGGTTTTTCCGATTGAAATCTTCAGCCACCTGGCGCGCATTTTGTCGCTCAGCGTGCGTCTTTTCGCCAACATGTTCGCCGGCGAAATGGTGACACTGGTATTTTTCTCGTTATTTCCAATCGGCTTGCCCATCGTATTTGAGGGCCTGCACATTGGAGTGTCGTTCATTCAGACGTACATTTTTGTGCTACTGCCCGCCGTGTATCTGGGCGAAGCGGTGTCGCACGAGCACTAAGAACAGTTCTCAGTTGTTAGGCTTTTGACTTTCAGGTTTTCGGCTTTGGTTCTGCCTTTTTCTGAGAACTGAGAACTGAGAACCGGGAACTGAGAACTGGCTTCATCCGATCAGTGTGAGGGCGCCGGCTCATTGAAGCACGGCGTCAACCACCTCCTGACGGCAATTCATAAGGAGAAGACAAAATGCGCAAAATGATGATGTTGTTCTTGTTGCTGTTGCTCTGTTCGATCTTCGCCGTTCCCGCGTTCGCACAAGGCGGTGCAACCGCAACCGGCGGAACAAACTGGGTCGCGATCACCTCCGGCTTCGCCATTGCCATCGCCGCCGGCCTGGCCGCGCAAGGTCAGGGACGCGCCGCGTCCTCAGCCTGCGAAGCTCTTGGACGCAACCCCGCAGCCCGCGCCGGCATTCAGGTCGCGCTGATTCTCGGACTTGCCTTTATCGAGTCGCTGGTGCTCTTCACGCTGGTCATTATCTTCGTGAAAGTCGCATAAGCGAACGCGCAGACCTTGAAGTTTCGCAACTTGAAGTTTCCAGACACAAAAAGGCCTCTGCGTTCGGCAGAGGCCTTTGTTTTTTGGGTTGTAACTGAGAACTGAAAACTGAGAACTGAGAACTGAACTCAGGTAAGCGATTTCCGCTCGCCATCCCACTCCGACCCGCGCTTATCCGGCGTCTTCTCGAGCGCTTCGACCAGCACGCGGCGCAGGCGGTAGCGGCTGTCAAGATCCATGTTCACGAACTCGAAACCGATTTCATTCACTCGCGCCCGCCGCAAGAGCACCTGGGCGCGGATTTTCTTGACCCCGACAGAAATTTCGACGTTCGCCTCCGAACCCACGCGCAGGTTGTCGCTGCGCGTGCCCATGCCGCCGCCGAGGCTCATCTCGCGCATCACGATGCTCGATTTGCCCCACGAACTGGAAAGCATGGCAGAGAGCGTGCGCGGCAGAATGATGCGCTCATAGCGGCGCTGCCGCACCCACGGACATCCAAGCGCCGAATCGAGCGGTGCGACCGCCAGTTCCGCCGTCTCCAGCCCGCTCTCGGCGAGCGCCTGCGTGCCGTAGCGCGGATCGATCTTCGAGAGCGACTGGATGGCCGCGATGCGCAGTTCGCGATGCTGCGAGTATCCAATGAACTTCTTGTCTTCGACGATGCTGCGCAGAATCGGAACCGCATCCAGTTCGCGCAGGCGTCCAAGCGACTCAATCGCCTTGAGCTGCACAAAAGGAGAGCGCGATTCGGCTTCGCCCGCGGTCGCCAGAGCGATGAGCGGGCCGCTGGCGCCGCGATCCTGGCTCATGCCGATTTCATCAATCGTCTCGGGCAGAATCAGCGAATCGAGTAATTCAAGAAGTTCGAGCAGCGTGCGTCCGCGATCGGGGGAATTGGCATAGGCGATCTGCCGCACGATGATGTCCTGATAAAAACGGTTGAACTCGCTCATGCGTCCGGGAAGAACTTCGAGCAGCGAAGTCGGATCGAGCCGGCTCAACAGGCCCACCGTGGAAGCCGCTTGCCGCGCTTGTCCGGTCCGCAAAATCTCACGCAGATCGGTAAAAGCCGTCTGCCCCAGTTCGCCAACCAGATCAATGATGCGATCGCACTCGTCCCGCTTCTGCGAGCGGAAGAAGCGGTCGGCAAAGTGTTCCACCGCACTTCGCGGCAACTCCTGCAGCACCTCGACGACATCCTCGGGAACGATGTCGCTGTTGATCGCCTCTTCAATCATTTCCGGCAGGCGATTCTCAATGCCGACGCGCGAGCGCAAATCCTGCGCCAGCGCCGGCCGATCCTGCGCGATTCTCACGAACGCGGAACACATCGCGGCCACCGCTTTGTATTTCCTCCGGGAACAAGCTTCCTGCCCAAAGCGGGTAATCGACGCGCCCAGCAGGCTCTGGATTTCCGGGTCAGTCTCCTTGGCGATCTTCTCCCCAATCGCCCCGACCGCGTCCGTCATGATTTGCACGGGCGCGTCGGCAAACAGGTCGGCGAGTTGCGCCAGACCAGTCGCTGTCTTGCGGCGCGGTTCGGCGTCCTTTGCATCGAGGCCGCTGACATAGTTGGAGAGAATCTTGCCCGCGAGTTCGTCATCCTCGCGCTCGAACAGCACCTCCACAAACTGCCGGATATTGCGCGGCGGCACGCAGGCCGCCTCATTGGACAGCAATACGCTCTTCTTGCCGCTCTCGGGAATCTCCGCCCAGAACATGCGGTCCAGGATGTCGGCATGCGACTCCACCAGAATCCCGGCCTTCGACATCTTGTCTTCCTGCACCCGCAGAATCTGCCGCAGGGTGTCCATCTGCTTGCTCAAATGCTCCATCATCTCGTGGACGGCGTTTACCTTGACGTCGCCCTTCTGATAACGGTCGAGCGCGAACTTGATGGCCATGCTCTCGGCGGCTTTCATCAAGAGCGGCGTGTCATTTTCAGGCCCGCTCAACGAGGTCTGCGAGGCCAGGCCCTCGAGCAATTGCGCGAGATTGACTTTGGTGCGTCTCCGGCATCGTGCCGAGTTCGGTCTTCAAGCTCTCGGGCGTGGCATTGGGATCCTGCATGACCTGCCCGAAATGCGTCAGCAGCCGGATGGCGCGGACCACTTCTTCTTCCTGCAAAGGAACGACGCTGGTGCCATCCCAGGCAACGCCGGTGCCCGTGCCGCGTTCCCGTGTTCCAGTGCCCGTCCCCGCTCCGGAGCCAACATTCGGCACGGTGCCAATCGGCGCGCTGCCGGGCTCTCCCGATCCCCCGGCGCTGGCGCCCTGCGCGGCTGCAATTAACTGCAAAAGCTTTTGCGGATCGTTAAGCCACTGCTTGAATTCCGGACCGAGCGACTGCGCCGCCAGTTGCGCGGCGATCGACAACTCTCCGGTGGTCGGATCGGCGGCGATGAACTTAACTTCGTTGATGCGAATCGATCCCGTCTTGCTTTCCGAGAGCGTTTCCTTGATCTGCTTGGCAAAGTCCTGCGCCTTGGATCCGCCCATGGCAAAGGCGCGCACCAGGCGCGTGAAATCGTCCAGATTAACCTTGTTCGAAAACAGAATGCTGGAGAGCCCGGCGGCATTCAACAACTGCGCGAAACTGCGCTCTGCTTGCCCGGTTTCGAGCGGTATGCCATCGAGCAGAAGTTTATCGTCCGAAACGCCCGAGCACAAATCCGCTGTCTTGAGTCTTGGGAAGGGCCTGCTTGCAGCTCCTTCCACGCGCTGTCGAACTGGCCAAGAGTCCTCTTGTGAGTTGGTCCGTACAGCCGCGTGTACTTAATAAGAATGTTGAGAGTGTGGAGGAACGCCCGCGCAGACGCGCTGCGGCCTGAATCGATTTGAGTGGCGTTCTGGATACAGCCTCCTCTATACGGCGCTCGCATTAAGCCTATGACGGAAAGTGACCTGTTGCACGATTACGCTAGTAATGGTCGGCTGGCGGTTGGCGAATAGAGGCACTACACCGCGGTACATGCACTGACGGAAGGTGATCGCGCTAAACTGGACGTGTCGCGCGGCCGCCCACGCACGCGTAGGCAAGCGAATCGGGCGGCAGTCGGTCTGACGGGAGTGTCCACGCTATACGGACCATGGTCAGACGCTACCACCATGCAAATCCGCATCCTTCTTTTCGGCGTTCTCAAAGACCTCGTCGGACGCCCTACCGACGTGGTCGATCTCCCGGCAGGAGCGCGCGTCAAAGATGTGCTCTCCCATTATGTGCGCCAAGCCCCGCGGATTGAGGCAATGCTGCCGTCGCTGGCTTGTTCCGTGAACGAGGAATATGCCGCCGCGGACCGGGAATTGGCCGCCGGGGATGAGGTCGCCTTGCTGCCTCCGGTTAGCGGGGGCGCTCCAGCGGCCGCGAACGGCGAGATCCGCATCGTCCGCGAGCCAATCGCAACCCAGTTCGTTGTCGCCGCATTGAAGCGGCCGGAAGATGGCGCCGCCGTAGTTTTCGAAGGCGTCGTCCGCGACAACACGCGTGGCCGCCGCACCCTCTATCTTGATTACGAAGCCTACGAACCGATGGCCCTTAAGCAAATGGAAAGTCTCGCCACCGAGGCCCGAGAACGCTTTGCCGTGCGCGGCATTTCCATCATTCATCGGCTCGGGCGGCTTGAAATCGGAGAAACAAGCGTGCTGATTGTGGTGGCGTCGGCCCATCGCGGAGCGGCATTCGAGGCGTGCCGCTGGATCATCGACACACTAAAAAAGAAGGTCCCGATCTGGAAGAAAGAATATTTTGAGGATGGCGCAGTTTGGGCCGACGGAGAGCCCTTTCCCGAAGAAACTCAACGCCCGGGCGGCACAAACGAACGTAAGGCCGCATCCAAATAAATGTCCCCTCACATGAAGAGAGAGCCACGAGCCTCGAGCCGCGAGTTGCCAGCAGACAACGATCACTCTTTTCCCCGGCGCATAATGCAAAGCCCGCGCCTAGCTGCCTGCCTGCTAGTCTGCGCGTTACTCAACTGCACGAGCCTCGCGATGTTCGCGCAGGACACGGGTGACACGGTCAAAGTCGATGTCAAACTCGTCAACATCTTCGTAACCGTGACCGATTCGCACGGCGCGCCCGTCACCTCGCTCGCCAAAGAGAATTTTCAACTCAAAGAGAACGGCAAGGATCAAAAGATCGCAGTCTTCGACCGCGAGTCGGCGATTCCACTCTCGATCGCGCTTTCGGTCGACACCAGCCTGAGCACGCGCAAAGACCTTCCCCTGGAGCTGGCGTCCGCGCGAAGATTTTCGCAAACCATCCTGCGCCCGCAAGACGCCCTCGCGGTCTACAAGTTCAGCGAGGAAGTGGACCTGATGGTTCCGTTCACCTCCGACCTGAAAAAGATCGACGCCGGAATCGACCGCATTCGCAACGGCTCCGCCACGGCTCTCTACGACGCGATCTTCCTGGGCGCGCAGGCGCTCAGCAAGCGCTCGGGGAGAAAAGTCATGGTCGTGATCACCGATGGCGGCGACACCGTCAGCCAGGTTGACTACAAAGAAGCGCTGCGTGCCGCGCAGGAAGCCGAAGCGATCATTTACAGCATCATCATCGTGCCGATCGAAGCGAGCGCCGGCCGCGACACCGGCGGCGAGCACGCGCTCATTCAGATCTCGGAAGACACGGGCGGCAAATATTACTACGCGACTTCGACCCCGCAACTCGATGACGCATTCCGCAAGATCAGCGATGAGCTGCGTACGCAATATTTGCTGGCCTACTATCCGTCCGAACGTTACTCCGATTCCGATTTCCGCCGCGTGCAGGTGAGCCTGACGAATCCGCCCGCAGGCGGACCGTATCAAGTGCACAACCGCGCCGGGTATTACACGAAAAAGGGATCGTGGTAGGGAGCGTGGTAATGACCGCCTCGCGCGCGACATTTCTCGCGATCCAGCTCGACTCTGAAAAATCGCATACATCGCGCCGGTTCCGCGACCGCATCTAGTAAACTGTTCTATTCCATTTCAGTGGAAAACATTAAGACCCTTACACGCAGAATTGTTTTGCCGTTCTGTCGGTGATTCTGCTCCCAGGAGAGTGGCGCTTTGTTTCAATGGTCTGGTTTGTGCGCACGGCGTTGTCTGTCCCGCGGCCTTATCTTGTTCTTTTCGCTTGCTGTTGTTTCATTCATGGCATTCGCAACCGCCCCGCTCCGCGCCCAGGAGGCTTCCGAAAGCACGGCGGTCGGGACCATCAAGGGCACCGTCCTCGACGAGGACGGCATCCCCGTCGAAGGCGCGCGGGTTTCCTACAGCTCGCAATCGACCGAGAACAAGGGCACGGCAACCGCGGGCAAGGATGGCGCTTACGTCAGCGAACCGTTGCCGCCGACCACCTATGTTGTAACCGCGTCGGGGCGCGACATGGCACCCGTGGAGACCACCGTCACCGTAACCGCGGGCGCCGCCGTAATCGCGAACTTCCATCTCGAGTGGATCAATCCCGGCCCAGTTCGCCTGCAGAGCCATTTCTCCGGCGATGTCGCTGACAACCTGCCCATCAACGGACGCAACTACCTGACCGCCGGCGAACTGTTCCCCGGCGTGCAAGCGGTCGATGGCGCGGTCCTCGAGCCGGGCAAGAGTGGTCAGCAGACGCTTTCCATCAACAGCACGCTCGGCCGTACCACGCGCTACGACTTCGACGAAATCGAATCGATGGACGAAACCAAGGGCGCCGCCGAATTTACCCTCCCCGCCGAGGCCGTCCGCGAGGTCATCGTTTCCCGCAACTTCCCCGATCTTTTTCAATCATCTGAACGCGACCGGCGCGGTGCGCGTCACCACGCGCACCGGCGGCGACGAATGGCACGGCAATGTCTTTGGAATTTTGCGCGACCAGGCGCTCGGGCTCGCCGGCTTTCCCGACAGCAACGATTACAGCCGCCAGCAATATGGCTTTGGCGCCGGCGGCACGGTCATCAAAGACAAGGCATTTCTATTCGTAGGTGCCGAACGCACCAAGCAGGACGGCCTTCTGCCGACTCAGATCGGATTCCCCGCTCCCAACGGCACCGCCCTGCGCTCCGCTTATTTTCGCGAGAACACGGCGATCGCGCGCTTCGACTACAACATCAACGACAACATGAGATTTTTCGCGCGCCTCGGCTTTGACAACGCGAACCTGGTTGGCCCGCAGAACAGTTTTTCAAGTTACCGCAACCAGATCAACGTTCCCTCCGCCGCCTTCGGTCTCGACTGGAACGGTCCACGATTCGTGCGTAGCGCGCGCTTCGGATTTCAGCAGATGAGCAACACGGTCAGCCCCGATCTGGGCGCGTCGGTCATCGATCCGTCGGCTCCCTTTCACATGCAGTTCGGTTCGTTCTCGATCGGCCCGTCAACCGCGGGTCCGCGCCAGACCAAGCAGCGCGATTTCTACGCCCGCTACGACAGCAACACGGCCTACATCGTCGATCACATCTTCCACTTCGGCGGCGCGATTCACCGCATCGTTCAAGGAGACTACTGGAACCCCGGCAACTTCGGCCCGTCAGTCACCAGTTCCAACGGCCTTGCGACCATCTCCGCCATCGACGGCAACCCTCTGCTCATCGGAGGCGCGCAGGATCCTCTCAACTATCCGGTCGGCACGGTCACGATCTACAACGGCCTCGGAAACTTCAGCACCGACTCGGCCTTCGGCCACCTGGGCGGGCATTCCGACACACGTCTCGAAGGCTACTTCGGCGACACCTTCAACGTCGTTCCGAACGTGAATCTCAGCTTCGGCGTCAATTACGTTTATGACACCAACCGGAACAACCGCGATCTCGGCCCCGTTCCCTGCTCGGATCTCAACATTCTCGTGACCAGCGCGCCTTGCTCAGGCAGCGACCTGATCCTCAACCAATACGGCTTCTATCCCCCCTTCACCGAGGACGTTTTCCAGCCGCTCGGTAACAAAGTCCACAATCCGTACAACAATTTCGCGCCCCAAGTCGGCATCGCGTGGGATCCCGGCCACAGCGGGCGCACGGTCGTGCGCGCCAGCGCCGGCCTGTTCTACGACAACTTCCTGCTCCAGAATGCCTATCAGGACCGGATCAACCGCCTCACAAACGGCCAATTCAACCGCAGCCTGACGCTCTGTCCGACGGGCGCTACGCTCTTTCCGAACGCGATCCAGCAGGCACAGGGTGGTCAGCCCTACATCACGAACTCGGTCGACGGTCTCGACATCGCGCACGCAAATCTGCGGACAGCCGCTCGGCTCGATGCAGACCCCAACGGGGGGCGGTTCTCCGGTTGAAGTCGCGACCGCAATCCAGGATCTGCAATCGCAATTTCAGGCGGCGCAGGCGGCCACCACCGGGCCCCAACGTTTACTCGATCGCCAGCCTGGGTAACTTCGGCGGCCTGCTGGCGCCCTCGTTCCGCACTCCGCGCGTCGCCCATATATCGGCTGGGATCGAGCGCCAGATGGGACTGCGCAGCATGTTCTCGGTCGATTACATACGCGATATTGGCACCGCATTTCCCATCGGTATCGATTCCAATCACGTCGGCGATGCCTCTTACCTTACCGACGGCACCAACCCCAATCCTTCTTTGAACACGTATGCCGCCGAACTCAACGCCATCAACGCGACAGTCGTACCTTATGGCTGCAGTCCCGCGACTTCCGCTGGGGGAAGTTCCCAGGCCGCGGTCAACTGCTACCTCGCCAATGTCGCCAACGCCAGCATCGTCGACTTCGCCCGCAACGGCCTCGACTCCTCCAATGCGTTCTGCGGCTCCTTTGCCTGCTCGGTTCTGGGCAAGCAGCAAGCCGCCTTCGGCGGCATCAATCCGGCGGTCGGCTCCAACCTCATGTACTTCCCCGGCGGACGCTCGCAGTATCAGGCGCTCCATGCGACCTACCACACCTCGAGCGGCGTCGAATCCGATGCGCCGTGTGCAGAGAATCGACCTCGCGCTCTCCTACACCGTTTCGCGTTATCGCACCAACATCGCCGAATCCAACGGCAGCGGCGGCGACTACTCCATCCTCACTCCCGCGGTGGATTACAATCGCCCGCATCTCGGCCACTTTCACTCTTCAGGCCTCGACCGCACGCATCAGATTGTCTTTACTCCCACCATCGAAACGCCGTACGGTCTGCGCATTTCAACGATATTTCTGATGGCTTCGCCGCTCCCCATTACGGGATACATTCCGCAGCAGAATGGCGGCGGAGTCGCTGGAGAAATCTTCCGCAGCGACGTGAGCGGCGATGGAACCGTGGGCGATCTGCTGAACGGGACTTACATCGGCACTCTCGGAAAATACAGCAGCGACAAGATCAACAATGCCATCAGCCTCTACAACAAATATGTGGCCGGGCAGCTGACCCCCGCGGGCCACGACCTGGTCAACACCGGCCTCTTCAGCCAGACGCAACTGCACGCGCTCGGCGCTTACGCTCCCTTGATTTCTTCCTGCAATCCGCCGGACCCGAGCTGCGGCGTACCGGGCCGGGCCGCCGAAGAGAACTGGCTCAAAACCATCGATCTGCATCTCAGCTGGCCGTTCGCAGTCGGCGAGCGCTTCAAGGTCGAACCCACATTCACGGCCTTCAACGTCTTCAACCTCGCCAATTACGGTGGCCCGGGCGGGCAGTTGAGCGGAATTCTCGATGGCGCCCCCGGTACCTCGTTGAACAACTCAACCTCGCCCGGTGTCTGCGGCAACACTCAGGCATTCTGCACGTCGCGTCTGGATCGCGTGCTGCCGGGGTCCGGCACCTACGCCAACGGCGCGCCCCGGCAGATGGAGTTCGGCGTTCGCATAACGTTCTAGGCGTGCTGCGAATCACGAGTTTCGAGCCCGCGAGCTTGATCTAATCACGACTCCCTGAGCCATAGGACCAGAATGATGCCGCTTTTCCGGGCACTGTTCCGATCTCGGTTTCAAGCTCGCGGCTCGAGACTCCAGGCTCGAATCTGATCCTTCGCGACGGCAGAATTCCCCCGTTCCGTCGTTCTCACGCCCGTCTGGATCGCCCGCAGAGACGCGCTTTTTCACTACTTTGGCAGAGGTTTTGCCGCAACATCGCAAAGTTTTTATCTTTCGAAAATTTTTTCCCTGGAACGCTATTTATTCGCTTGACTTAATACGGGAATGAGCTAGATTTGCCTGCAGTCAGTGCGGGTCACTGCTTCCCCGCAGGGCCTCACTGGTGGTTGTTCAGCTTCTAACGTTAGATTCACAAACTTCCAGGAGGAAATTCAGTGAAATTGAAAAGCTTGTTGGTAATCACTCTGTTGGTAATCGGCTGCGCATTCGCTTCGGCGCAGACCTTTGGTTTCGGGACCGCTGGTGGATCGTACCTGTATTGCAACTATGAAACTGGGCTGACGAACACATTCGGCTCGCCCTACAACGTTTGGTCGGCCGTGGACAACCTCTCGCCTTGCGGCTACGCGGTAAACGCCACGATGGTCGGCGTGACTGCAAAGGTGTCCAAGGCGGACAACCCCGCTGGCTTCAAACTGAACGGCGTTAGCATGGCCGACAACCTCTACGACGCTCTCTACTACTTCGACTCGGGCGCGCAGTGGGATGTTACCCAGAACATAAAGTGCACCGACCTCGGCGCCAAGAAGGTTGTTGAAGGCTGGATCGGCTGGGCAGGCGCCAGCGGTTTCGTGTTCGGCGACAACTACGGCGTTCTGGCTTGCGAGATCCCCGGAAAAGGCAAGGCCCCGGTAAAGGGTCTCTCGATCGGCAACGCAAAGGCTCCGAAGCGCAAGTAATCGCGTTTTCTGTTTGAGTCTGATTAAGGGCCACGCCAACATGGCGTGGCCTTTTTCTTTTCCGCGATTTCCATCAAGGCCGGCAGCCCTTGTTCCATCGTAATCTTCTTCTGAAACGGATTGCTCCAAACCGATGTTCACGACTTGCCGTCTTGATGTATTCTGAAGGCACGGCGAGTCGGGCGGTCTACTTCGGCTTGTGTTCTTAGGCTTGCGGAGATAGCCATGTTCACGCCAGCCCGGCGATCGGCCCAATCCAACGATCAACCAAAGTTCAAATTGAGGGAGACCAGAAATGGGGAGATGTACTACGGTTGTGCTTTTGGCCACTTCGTTAATCTCGTTTTCATGGGCTCAAACGCCCGCCTCACCCCCTCCGGCGGAGCAAACCGATACGGCAGGACAGCCGCCCGCAGCCCCAACTATCACCACCGAGGCTCCCTGGGATAAGTTCAGGAACTTTTCCGCCCTTATGACGGGCGGGGTTGTGCCCGGAACCGCCGATGAAATCCACATCTACCGGTCGGGGGATAAGTTGAGAATGGAGGGTCCGGGGAAAAGCTACATCGTCCAGGATTTGTCCAAGGAACATGACACGCGCGCTATCTCCCGAATCCAATGCCTGCAAATGCACGCTCCTTTTGTCCGTTCCTATCCGTTTAATTTGTCGTTCCCAGGCAACAAGTACGAGCACGTGCCCTTGGGGAAAGAAACGGTGGACGGCCACCCCTGCCAGGTCGAGGAGTTGACTATTAATTTTGCGCCCGGGAAAAACCACCCTGCTCCGCTCAAACTCAAGCTTTGGGAGGCGGAGGACCTGGATGGCTTCCCAATAAAAATAGAGACGCAAAAGCATCGCACCATGGAATACCGGAAGGTCGATTTCGGTCCATTGGATCCCACCCTTTTCATCGTTCCGGATCAGTGCGGCGTCCTCGACGCGGATAAGGATGAGACACACAAGAAGAAGCCTTCTGGAAAAAAGACACCCTCTGGAAAGTCACAATGAGCTTGCGTGAGACGGCCTTATGACTCGAGTCGAGGTTGCCCGCGGAAGTCGCTGATGGTCTGATTCGAAAACGCAAATCGGAATGTGAGGATGTTCAGTATGTCCGTAATTCGCTCGTTTTTGTGTGTCGTGACTCTGGCGGCGAGCGCGCTCGCCAGCAGCCAGTCCGACGTGTCAAAACCGGACGCTCCGGCTCGTCCCAACATCATTCTGATCACCATGGATACCACGCGCGCCGACCGTATGGGGTTCCTCGGCTCCAAGCTTGGCTTGACGCCCAATCTGGACGAACTGGCGAAGGATGCAGCCGTCTTTACACGGGCCTACTCCCAGGCTCCCCTGACGCCAACCTCGCACGCCACCATCCTCACTGGAACCTTTCCGCAGTATCACCAGGTACTCACGTTCCTGATTCCGCTAGCCAAGGATTTGCCGTACATGCCAGAGATCCTCCAGCAGCGCGGCTACTCCACGGCGGCGTTTGTCGGCTCGCTGGCGTTGGACCCGTCGTGGGGTGTCCCTGGTTTCGGGCGCGGGTTTGACACCTACGCCGCAGGCTACACCTGGGAAGGATACACCCCGGAGACCCGTTATCAGACTACTGAACACAGAGCGGAAGTGGTGGTCAAGAAGGCGCTGGACTGGCTGAGCCAGCACCAGCAGGGCCCGTTCTTCCTCTGGATTCACGTGTACGATCCCCACGCTCCTTACGATCCCCCTCCACCCTTCAAGACACGCTTTGCGAAAGCACCGTACGACGGGGAGATTGCCTATACCGATTCGGAACTAGGCAAACTCTTCCGGCAACTAAAGACCTCCGGACTGTACGACGATACTCTGATTGCCATGACCGCCGATCACGGCGAATCGCTCGGAGCGCATGGAGAAGTGGAGCACGGAATTTTCATTTATGACGACACAATCCATGTGCCACTCCTGATCAAGTTGCCCGGCAAGAGTACCGCCGGCAAGCGCATTACGGATCGCGTGGAGTTGGTGGATATCATGCCCACCATCCTGCAATCGGTGGGCATCCCCGTCCCGGCGGAAGTGCAGGGGCAATCTCTTCTAGGTTTCTTGAATCCAGACACCCCGGCGGGGGCCATCGCAGCCCACGTCTGGCGCGACCGGGGCGCTTATTCCGAGGGCGATTACGGCCACATAGCTTTTGCCTGGAGTGCCCTTCAGTCCTTGCGCGCGGGGAAATACCTGTACATTCAGGCGCCCCGTCGGGAGTTGTATGAGGACGCCGTGGACCCCAAAGCCCAACATAATCTCGCTTCGTCCTCTCCGGGCGTGGCGGATACAATATCTGCCAGGCTTGAAGCTTTCCGGAAAGCGACCACGAACACGGCGGAAACCCCCAAGGCCGCCCTTGACTCTAAAAATGCTGCCAAACTAGCTGCCCTGGGGTATATGGCGGCTCGCCCCGACCAACCTTCTTTGGCGGCGTCGAAGTCCCAAGGCACTTGGCCTGACCCTAAAGACAAAATCCACATTGCCAACACCGTACTTCACATCAATAGTGTCCTCGAGAATTACCACTGCGCCGCGGCTGTTCCCGAGATCAAGAAAGCGCTGGTCACAGATCCCACCATCGCAATGCTGCACTTCTTCCTCGGCGGGTGCTATCTGGACAAGGAGGATTATGCGGACGCAGTCCCTGAGTTGCGTAAAACCGTCGAACTGGATCCGGCATTCACCCATGCCCAGATGAACCTGGGGCGAGCGTTGATGAATCTGGAGCAATACCAGGAAGCCGCGAACGCCTTCGAACGCGCCATCAAGACTGAACCGAATTTGGTTGACGCTCACATTTTTCTGGAAGTGGCTTACGCGAAACTTAACCGGCCGGACGACACAATTCGAGAGTGCCGATGGGTGCTCGCGGCCTTGCCCGACCACTTCGGGAGTAACAGCACGCTCGGAGCGTTCCTGCTACGGACCGGGGACGCGAAGGAGGCTCTTCCCTATCTCGAGAAGGCCGTTTCCCTTCGACCAAACCGGCCCAGGCCCCATCATCTTTTGGCGAATGCCTATTCGAAGCTGGGACGGGAAGACGACGCAAAACGGGAAGAATCCGAGGCGGAGCGGTTGAAGGCAAATCCGGAACCCGAGGAAGACACTCCCGGTCCGGGCAAAACCGAAAATAACTGAGGGGGCCGGCGGGACCGTGCTCCCGTGTTCCCTCTCTGAGAGACTCAAGGTTTCCGCCAGGTATGACTGTGATTCGCCACCTATGTTTGGTCGTTGCCCTGACCGCGGGCGCGCTGGCGGCTCCCCAGGCCCCCGCCGCCCATGCCCATGCGCGTCCGAAGCTTCCCGGTCACCCTAAGCCCCCCAACATCGTCCTGATCACCCTTGATACCACGCGCGCGGACCGCATGGGCTTTCTGGGATCGCAACGCGGCCTGACCCCCAACCTCGATGCCCTGGCGGCCCAGTCCGCCATCTTCACGCGAGCCTATTCCCAGGCTCCGCTCACCCCAACCTCCCATGCCACCATCCTGACCGGGACGTATCCGCAGTTTCATCAGGTGTCCGACTTCGGAAGGCCGCTCGCGGACGATATTCCCTTTCTCCCTCAGATTCTCCACTCCCACGGCTATCACACGGCCGCATTCGTCGGGGCAGCTGTCTTGGATCCCAGTCCAACCGGCCTCAAAGGTTTCCATCGCGGTTTCGATTTCTACGACGCGGGCTTCTTCCACGAAGGCGCAGGAGAAGATCGCTATCACACGGTCGAACGTCGTGGAGGCGAAGTGGTGGCGCACGCGCTCGCCTGGCTGGCAAAGCATCCCAACGGCCCCTTCTTCATGTGGGTTCATCTGTTCGATCCCCACGACCCCTACGATCCTCCCGAGCCTTTCAAGAGTCGCTACGCCTCCCAACCGTACGACGGAGAAATCGCATACGCGGATTCGGCGGTCGGCAAGTTCCTGGCTCAGCTAAAAACACGCGGCCTCTACGACGGGGCGCTGATCGCGGTCATGGCCGATCACGGAGAATCGCTCGGCGCACATGGCGAGGACACGCACGGAGTTTTTCTGTATGACGAGACCATCCATGTGCCGCTGGTCATTAAACTGCCCAAGGCGGGCCCTTCCAGTAAACGGATCGCCAATCCCGTGGAGCTGGTAGACGTGGCCCCAACTCTCCTGGACGGTGTGGGAATTGAAATTCCCGCCGCAATGCAGGGTGAGTCTTTGCTCGGATTGATCAAGGCTGCGCCCACCGAGAGCGCTGAGAATGCCTGGCGGGACCGTCCCGCCTATTCGGAGTCCGACTATCCTCATGACGCGTTTCAATGGAGCGCGCTGCAATCGTTGCGCGCAGGGAAGTATTTGTATGTGCAGGCCCCGCGCCGCGAGCTCTATGATGAGGCGGCCGACCCGGCCGCTGCCCACAATCTGGCAGGCGGGTCCACTGCGGTGGCCGACACCCTGGCCAGCCGCCTCACGGCCCTGCGTGAGAAAACCACCAACCAGCGCGAGGCGCCCAAGGCGGAAATGGGTCCCGCCGCCCAGGAACGCCTCGCCGCGCTCGGTTACCTCGCTTCAGACGGGACTGCCAACGCCGGCCGCAACAGCGAGGGCGCCGATCCCAAGGACAAAATTGAAATCAGCAACATCGTTCACCGGGCGACATCGTTCCGGGAACGCGGCCGTTTCCAGGAAGCTGCCGATGCCCTTGCGCAGGCCATCTCTATGGAACCTGGCCTGCCGGGACTCTACAGCAAGCTCGCCGACAATCTGGTCGACTTGCACCAATACGAGAAGGCAGTCCCGGTTTTGCGCAAGGTGGTGCAACTCACGCCCGATTCGCCCCGTGCCCGCTTCAATCTGGCCAAGGGCCTGATAAAGGTAGGAGACTTCGATGAGGCGATACCCGAACTGGAATTCGCCGAGGCCAAAATACCTCAACTCGTAGAGGCGCACCTATTGGCCCAGATGGTCTACGCTCGCACCAACCGCGTGCCGGATGCGATCAACGAGTGCAGAATAATTCTTCAATTCATGCCCGACCACTATCCGACTTACCTGCTGCTAGGAAGACTTCTGGAGGTTTCCGGAGATACCAACGGCGCGATATCCAGCCTGAAGAAGGCGGCGGCGCTCGAACCCACCACTCCGGACCCGCATGAGATCCTGGCCGAGGTCTACGATAAAACGGGAAGAAAAGCCGACGCCGCCCGTGAGCGCGCCACGGCCACGCGCCTCGAGAAGAATTCCAAAACTCCCGCGCCGGAAGGCAGCAGCAGCCATAAATGAAGCGGTAAAAAAGGCCTGAGGAATGCCAGCTTGCATTCCGCAAAGGAGGACTCATTATGCAACCTCGTCGTCGGTCCTGTTTCGTATCCATCATCTGCGTAGCGATATCAGTGTCGATCGCCGCCGCTCAGGCGCCAAATGCCAACCAGGAGATAGCACAGGGAAGACAAGCGCTCAATCAGGGAAGATACGACGAAGCGATTCAGCATTTTGAGAAAGCCAGCGAACTAATGCCGACGAACGTCTTCATGCAGCTTAATGTGGCCACTGCTTTCGCACAAAAGTATGTCCCGGGTGACAACAAGCCAGCAAACACCGCCCTCGCCGATGAGGCGATCAAGCACTTCCAGCAGGTGATCGATCTCGATACCTCGAGAGACGCATCTCGCACCGCCACCAAGGGCATCGCGTATATTGACGCTCAAATGAACAAGTTCGATGAAGCCAGGGATTACTACAGCAAGGCCGAGCAATTGGACCCCACAGATCCCCAGCCCTTTTATTACACTGCCCTAATCGACTGGACCCTGGTCTCCCAATTCCGCAAGCAAGAAAGAACCAGGCTCGGCCTAAAGCCCACGGAATTCCTTGCGGATAAAGACCACAAGGCCTGCATGGCCGTCAGAGAAAAGAATTGGTCGAATTTGGATGACGGTATCGACAACCTCAACAAGGCGCTCGACCTCAATCCCAAATATGAGGAAGCGATTGCCTATATGAATCTCATCTACATCGAGCGCGCCGATGTCGAGTGCGACGATCCCGGAGCCCGCAAGTCCGACCTGAAAACCGCCGACGAATGGACGCAGAAGCTGCTAGCCGTAAGGAAGACGAAAGCAGCGCATCCCAAAAAGGAAGAGGACGACGATCAGTAGTAGCCGATTGGTAGTAGCGACGTGTTGCGCAAGAAATCTATGGTCTTTATTGCAGCAGCAGGCATGCGCGCGCAGTGCTCTACTTTTGGTATTCGAAAACCCCGCGTCCCGATTTTCGTCCGAGCCTTCCCGCTTTTACATACTGCGCCAGCAGCGGGCAAGGGCGAAATTTCTCCCCCAGAGTTTTGTGCAAATACTCAAGAATGTGCAGCCGCGTATCGAGTCCGACGAGGTCAACCAGCTCAAACGGCCCCATGGGATGATTCAATCCAAGCCTCAGCGCCTTGTCGATATCCTCGGCCGTCGCGACGCCCTCCTGAAGCATGTAGAACGCCTCATTCCCGATCATCGCGTTGATCCGGCTGGTAATGAAACCAGGCGCTTCCTTTACCACCACCACTTCCTTGCCCATCCGCTTGCCCAAATCGACCGCGGCCGCCAGCGTCTCGGCATCCGTCTCCAGCGCGCGCACCACCTCCAGCAACTTCATCTTGTGCACGGGGTTGAAGAAGTGCATTCCAACGCACTTCTTCGCGCGATAAGTAACGCTCGCAATTTCGGTGACGCTGAGCGAAGAAGTGTTCGAAGCGAGAATGGTCGTCGGCCGGCAGATTTTATCCAGGAGCGTGAAGATTTCAATCTTCGACTCCATCTCCTCGGGCACCGCTTCGATCACCAGATCGGCCGGGCGCGCAGCTTCATCGATCGAGCCCGCATACTCGATGCGTGAAAATGCCGCATCGGCGGCGCTAGCATCGACCTTGCCAAGCTCGACCGCCTTGTCGAGATTGGCTCGAATTTCCGTTTCCGCCTTGCGCAGCGCGTTGGGGAGGAGATCCTCGAGAATAGTCCGGCAGCCCGCGAGCGCCGCAGAATGGGCGATGCCACGTCCCATGATGCCAGCGCCGATAACGGCGACGGTTTTGACCGCCGGCGCCAAACCTGGCCCCGCCTCGGGCACTACTTGCTCACCTTGTCGAGCTGTTTGTCGAGCTGCTTGAGAACGCTCTCCAGGCTGGGATCGGACTTGCGGATGTATTCGGCGAGACGGATTTTTTCCTCTTCGCTCATCGTTGGAAGCGAGGTGTTGACGCGCCGCAGAATCGCGGCAATGTCGTCAACGTAGTTCATCATACGAATGAGTTCTCCAGTTGCGGCCATGATTGCTCCTTGCTCTTTGGGTGGACTATTTATTGTTAATGGAGAAGCAGTGTTTAGTAAAGGCGGCTTTTGGGCTATAGGGTTCAGGTTTCGATTCTGGGCGAAAACCGACCCCGCCCAGGCCATTGGGCTCCCGGCCCCCGGAGTCTGTGTCATGGCTAGTGCGACATTCGTTCTCAAGACTCTTTTGGATTTTGCGCGTACCGCCGCAGAAGGGTAATCGAAAAAACCAGAATCAGAATCAGCAGCCCCAGCAAACCCAGTTCTATCATCGAAGCGCTGAACATGCTGGCCGTCGCGGCGTTCCACGACCCGCCCTTATTCGTGAGCGAGGAAGCTTCGAGCGTGATCACCAGAATGCGCCGGATCGATGCGATCAGACCGACGACAAGAAACGGCTCAGTGACTAGTACGTGCGAGCAAATCGAGATCCGCACCGTATGCAGAATCTCGACCAGCATGAGCACGATCAAAAGACGATCAAGCACCTGTAGGGTTTGCGACGAGATCGTCCACGACCGGACGCCATTCCAAAGCAATAAAGCGCCATCGCCAATCGCAGCTGCGGCTGTAATCGTCAGCAGTATGGCGAGAATTCCATAAATGCCAACCTCCGCGTTACGAGCGTAGAACTCGAAATGATGGCGTTGCCTCTCCACGCTCATGGCGAATCATAGCAACCGAGCCATACGACAGCAATCAAGCTAGGGTGAAGCAGCAAGTAGGCCAAATTGACCTACCTAATGGAGGCCAGGACGCCCCGCCCGTGCGGGCACAGCGGAAAGGAGAGCCTCAGGTCGCCCAATCTTCTTTGCTTGGGGAAAGTGTTTGCGGTAATCGATCCGAGACTTCGGCAAGCACCGCCAGCTTTTTTGCAAATTCCGGCCGCAGCAAGTCCGAGTCGAACCGCCAGCGCCAGTTGCCATCTTCGAGGCTCGGCACATTCATGCGAGCAGCGGTGCCGAGCCCAAGCACGTCCTGGAGCGGCACAATGCAGAGGCTGGCAACCGAATCAGCAGCCGCGCGAATCATCGCCCAGTGAATGCCATCGTCCGAACGACCAACATAAGCCTGCGCAAACGAGCGTTCATTCTCAGTCGCCCCGCTCGCCCACCAGCCACAAAGCGTGTCGTTGTCGTGCGTTCCCGTATAGATGACTTTCTCCGATTTGAAAGTATGCGGCAGATGCACATGCGCGCCCACGTTGCCAAATCCAAATTGCAGCACCGCCATCCCTGGAATCTGCAACCGGTCGCGCAGAGCATGTACGTCCGGCGTGATGTAGCCGAGGTCCTCGGCAAAAAACGGCAGGCCGCCCAGCGCCTCGCGCACTGCCGCAAACAAATCGTCCTTCGGTCCATCCACCCAGCGCCCGTGAATCGCCGTCGGCTCGTCCGCCGGAATCTCCCAGAACTGGCAAAACCCGCGAAAATGATCGAGCCGGATGTAGTCAAAGCAGCGCGTCGCCCAGCGCAAGCGGTCGATCCACCACTTATAGCCGCGCCCCTTCATCACGTCCCACCGATAGAGAGGATGCCCCCACCTCTGCCCATCCTTGCTGAAAAAATCCGGAGGCACGCCCGCCACCACTTCCGGAGCCAGCTCCGAGTTCAAACGAAACAAATCGGGATGAGTCCAGACATCGGCGCTGTCAAAATTGACGAAGATCGCAATATCGCCCGCCACGCGGATCGACCGCTCCGCGCAATAAGCCCGGAGCGCCTGCCATTGCTCATAGAAGAAAAATTGCAGAGCGCAGCGCACGTCAAGATCGTCCGCCATTTCGGCGCGCACCGCCTCCAGCGCAGCCGGTTCGCGATGACAGAGTTCGCGAGGCCACTGGTTCCAGCTCGCCAACTTGTAGCGCGCCCGCAACGCGTCGAAGAGCGCAAAGTCGTCCAGCCACCACTGATTTGCGCGCCTAAACTTTTCATAGCGCGCGCGCGCGTTTTCCGGCGCGGCGCGCAAAAAATTGCGCCCAGCCTCAAACAGCAGCGGCAGCTTCTGGCGGAAGACAGCAGAGTAATCGACGGCGTCAGCTCCCGCAGGCAGCGCATCAAGCTGAGCGCGTTCAATCCAGCCGCGCTCCGCCAGCCGATCAAGGCTGATCAGCAGCGGATTTCCAGCAAATGCTGAAGTAGAAGAGTAAGGTGAATCTCCGAAACCAAGCGGGCCAAGCGGCAAAACCTGCCAAACCCCTTGTTTCGCGGCGGCAAGAAAGTCGGCAAACGCATACGCCGCCGGACCAAAGTCCCCGATCCCTCCTCGCGCAGGAAGCGAGGTGGGGTGAAGAAGAATTCCGCTGGCGCGCGCGAAAGCCATGGAGAGCAGGTCTCGGCAGTGAGCGATCAGTTGCCAGTTCGACCGCAGCGCCGGCGTCCCGCCGGCTGTCGTGGCGCCGTCCCGCCGCCACATCATGCGGCATACGTGAGTGGCAACCCGCTACGACCCTTCCTCCGAACCTGCCTGCCGCGTCAAGTTCTTCATCTCGTCCTCGTTGACTTTCAGGCGTTTCGACTTTTCCATATCCTTGCGCAGATTCGAAACGAAGAGCTGGAACATCTCATTCTGCTTCTGCTCGAGCAACCCTTGCCGAATCTCATCTTTCTTGGCTGCAAACTCCTGCTCACTCGGCGCCTGCTTCTCCAGCAATTTCGCCACGACACCATCCGAGCCGGAAATAATCGGCCCGCTAGTGTCGCCTGGTTTCAACGAGAAAATCGCACTCGCCGGCCCCGTCAACGATCCGATGCTAGGCACCTGTCCATCGGGCGCAACAAAATCGCTGGTCATGAAATTCGCGCCCAGATCCTTGGCCGCTTTTTTCAGATCGTGATCCGCCTTGGCACGGTCGGCCAGTTCCTGCGTTTTCTGTTGCAACAAAAACCCAGCCCGCTGATTCTTGAACTCGCTCTCCACCCGCGCCCGAATTTCTTCAAACGTAGGTGTCGCCGGAGGCCGAACCGCGAGCACTTGAAAAACAACATATCCCTGCGGAACCTGCACCGCATCGGGCGGCGATTTGTCAGGCTCATTGAAGACCGCATCCATCAGCTGCGGGCTGGCTCCGATCCCGGGTAAAGTATCGTTGTGACTCACAAAGTCGGTGGTCACCACGGAATCTCCCTTGGCGGCCGCCGCTTTGTCGAAGCCGTCGATGCGCGCCGCGCTCAGCAAGGCATTGGCGGCCGTCTCGGTGGCGTGCTCAATTTTCTGCTGCTTCACTTTTTCCGCAATCTCATTCTTCACTTCGGGAAACGACTTCAAGTGCGCATCCTGCTTGTCCTCCACCTGAATGATGTGGAAGCCATAACTCGACTTGACGAGATCACTGATCTCCCCTTTGGGAAGCGCAAACGCAACCTTCTCGAATTCCGGGACCGTGCGCCCGCGCCCAATCCACCCCAGCTCGCCTCCATCTTTCGCCGAACCCGGATCGTCCGAATATTTTTCCGCCAGCTTCGCAAAATCGCCGCCCGCCTTGATCTGCTTCAGAATGTCTGCTGCTTTGGCGCGCGCCTCCGCCACCGCCTTCTCATCTTCCTTCTGTCCCGGCTCAGGCAGCGGAGTCTTGATCAAAATATGCCGCACCTTTACCTGATCCGGCACACGATATTCCTCGCGATGCTGATCGTAATAAGACTGGAGATCTTCCTGGCTCACATTCATGGCCGCCGCGATCTTGGCCGAATCGATCACCACGTACTTGATCTGCCGCTTCTCGGGAATCGAATTCGCGTAGCTCGCCTTGTTGCGCTCGTAAAACGCCTTCAGCTCCTCTTCGGCTGGATGCAATCCCTTCAGAATGTCCGCCTGCGTGATGACCGCATACTCAAACTTGATTTTCGTGTTGCGGCGTTCGAACTCGTCGTGCACTTCCGAATCCGGAACAGAAGCGCTCGCCGAAACCAGCGCCTGGAGCTTGCGAATCAGAATGTATTCCTTCTCCAGCGTCTCAAACTGATCGATCGTCATGTTGTTGCGCTGGATAAAATCCGCGTACTCTTCCTGTCCCACGAATTTGCCGTCCGGAAAGAATGTCGCGCCCAGCGGCCCATGTTGAAGGTCGTCGCGCAGTTCCGCATCGTTGGTATGGATCCCCAGGTGACGCGCCTCCGCGACCAGCAATTTTTCTTCGATCAGCTGCTGCGCAGCCTGTCCGGTAAACATGGGCAGCAGCATGGAAACCTGCGGCCCGCCGCGAGGAAACTGCCGCTGGATCATCTGGTGTGCCACCCGCTGCACCTCAGCCACCGTGACTTGTTCATCGCCCACGGTAGCCAGAACGCCCTGCGAGGGCCCCCCGAAACCAAGACTGCTACCGATCCCACCAGGAATAAGCGTGATCGCCATGGAAGCGCAGATAATAACCAGCAACGCGCCCAGTACGATCTTCAGGGTAGGACCGGCATTTTGAAGAGTTCGAATCATATGTAGATTGCTCCGTCAGACTGTTTCCGCCAGACAAGCCTATTTCGATAGGGTATTCTGCGCAGGAAGTTGAATTTTTAATTATAAACCACGGCGTGATACGAAAGGTGTCGTCGCCCTCGACGGGAGCGCGCCACGTCGGCAACCCCCTACCGAAAAACGGAACCGCAAATTTTCGGGCTTACCTGATGGCTGACGGCTGACGGCTAATGGCTAATAGCTGCTCCTGAGGGATACTGAAACGAATACCCAGCCGCCTCATCCCCCGACATGAATCGAGTGTTGTACTCAAGCAGGTAATCAAGGTGCGCCGGATCATCCGGAAAGCTCTGCCCCGGATACGGATATCCGCGCATATCGCGAAACGGCAGCGGATCCACCGAGTCGCCATGATAAGCATAGAAGTCCATATCTTTTTCGTACCCATTGGCGACAAAGAAATAATCGCGCACCCAGCCCACAGGCAGCGCAGGAAGCGCGGAAGGATCGAAGTCCAGCGCAACCTCGTCCCCCGATCCAAACACGACGAATCTATCGTCAGTCGAGGTTAGCAGCGGCAACACGTCGCCATATCGCGTGTAAGCCCCGGCAGGCCGCGAGTAAGGCCCCGTGGCGCTAGCCTTCTCGTAAACGTATTTCACATTCCCCGGCGGCGAGCCTTCAATCTTGAGCGGAAATCCATGAAAGCCCAGCGTAGCGCGCACGAGGGGGACAGACGAGACGGAGGCGCGAGGGCCGCCCGCGTTTTCATCCTGCGCAGTCCGGCTTATCAAAATCCCATCCCAATAAATCTGCAAATTCGTAGTAAGCCGAATGCGCCGCGTACCCACCGGCAGCTTCCCCGAAAGGTCCGCAGTCATAGTGCGCGCACCGCCCGCCGGAAAACCAAGATCGTCCACCACGCGAACCCACCGCCCCGAACCGTCGAGCGCCTCCACATAAGGAGCAAACGGCCGAAGCCCAGCCTGATCCGCCGCATACATACTATTCGCGGAAAAATATTCCACTTCGCCATGCATCAACAGCCAAAGCGGCCCGCCGCGATAAGGCTCGCCAAGATCAAGCTCCAGCGAATGCGGCTCCGCGAATCCAAGAAACGGGAGCACCTTGAAATCGCCAAAATATTTGCGCGCCAGCAACGAAGGAAGCACGTCATGTCCATGCTCATCCCAGGCCCCTGCCGGCGGCCGCGCATCTTTCTTATCGCTGAACACAACCTTGAAGCGCGGATAAGGCGGAGAGGAAGCAAAATACTCATTCGGATAAACCTCATACTCCGCCGGATGGTCCACCGCCAGCAGCTTAGCCTCATCCAGATAAACCGATTCCTCCAGCGGCTCCATAAATCGAAAACTAAGTTTTCCATCCCGCAAGCGCAACGCCGAGCGCTCAATCTTGATCGCCTCGGTAGGCCGAGGAATGTTGCGCTCAACTTTGCCCTCGCGCGCCGCGATCCAATGCCCTACCACGCCCGCGCCCAGCATGTCGCCAACCAGCGTGTACCGCGAGCCATCCCAAGCAAACAACGTAGGACAGGACGACCCCCGCCGATCAATCTCAGTAATCGCCTGCATCTTATTAGCCGCAACTTCCGTCTCGTCCTGCAAGACGCCGGTAGGCCAAAGCAGCCGCACCACATCCGCCTGCTTAGCCTGCCCCAGCCCAATCGTCAAATAAGGAGAATTCCGCCCCAAATATCCTGACGACCCATAAACCTCAAACTTCTGCCGAATGCCATCCGAAAAAACCTCGACCTTAGTCCCAATCGCCGACTTGTTATCGTTCAACCCCTTGAGCGCTAGCCGCAAAGAATTATTTTTGTTCCCGCCGACATTGCGCAGCAAAACCGCCGGCCCATGATTCTGCGTGATCAAAAGATCGACTGCTCCATCATTGTCATAATCGCCGGCAATAATCGCGCGTGGATTCTTAAGCTGAATCTTGTCGAGGCCAACGTCAGCCGAAACATCCTTCCATCCGTCCGGTCCGAGATTGCGAAACAGCCGAACCTCGCCGCGGCCGTCTTTAGTCTCGCCAACCGCAGCCAGATCAACCCAGCCGTCGTTGTCGTAGTCGAAAGCGACAAGGCCATAAGCGCGGACCCAGTTGGTACTGGGCAGCCTCACATCGTCGAAGGATTTGCCTCCATGACTACGGAGGAGAATGATGCCCGGAAGCCCGTCCTCGGTGAAGGCTAGATCCATCCACCCATCGTGATCGAAATCCAGTGCGGCAACGCCAAGGCTACGGGCGTCAAATGTCATCTCTCTGATCCTGAACGGGCCCTCGCGGGGGTTCTGGAAAAGTGTGGGACCTTTTTTGTGTCCGGTTACGACCAGATCAACGGCGCGATCATTGTTGTAATCCGTTCCGAGAGAATTTTCATTGTAGCGGTCGGACTCGAGGCCGGTTTCTTCGGTTACGTTCGTGAAAGTTCCATTTCCATTGTTACGCCACATCAGGTTGTTGCCTTCAGGAGCGGAGTCGTTAGGAAGCAATATCTGGCTACCTTCCGCAATGGAGCGCGTAACATACAAGTCCAGATCACCATCGTGGTCGTAGTCGATGAATGTCAGGCCAATGATCTGTGGGTTGTCCAGAAGCGAGTTACCCGAGGGCTTATTGTTAATGGCAATTCCGGCTTGTTGGCTCACATCTTTGAATGTGCCGTTCTTTTCATTGTGCAAAAGCACAATACGATTCCCGAAATTTACCGCCAGGTCCGAAAAGCCATCGTTATCGTAATCTCCAGCAGTGCAGGAAATCGCGGGCCCATAGCGACCCAGCCCGGCGCCCTTCGTCACATCTTCAAACTTCCCGTTTCCCAAGTTGTGATAGAGCGACATCCCCCCTTGGGTGCCGTTGTCCGCCAATAGCAAATCGATATTTCCGTCATTGTCGTAATCGAGGAAGCAGGCGCCAGGCCCTAACCAGTTCGCGCTTGAACCGGCCGTTTGCGCTCCGATTCGGGCGCTGGTCCCCACCTCCGCCGTCACATCCACAAACTTCACGTCAATCTGCGCCGGCACCTTCTGGACCGCCAGCGGAGACTCCTCCGCCCGCGAATATTTCCCCTGCTCCCCATAAGTGAGGCTGATGGGAATGCCCAGCTTGTTCTGCGTCACATACTGAAACCTCTTCATCGCCTCATGCGCCGTATCCGCGTGCCCTGACTGCTGATAAGCGCGCGCCAGCCCGAACTGCGCCGAAGCATGCAGCGGATCGATCATCAGCGCCCGCTCAAACGCGGCAATCGCCTCCGGAAATTTCTTCATCTGCGCGTAAGTCGCGCCCAGAAAATACCAGCTATCGGCATCGTTCGCGTCAATCTCAGTAACCCGTCGGAAGTCTTCGAGCGCCGCCTCTGGCTCGCTGGCATTCCGGTAGTAGAGCCCAAGATTGAACCATGCGTGGGCGTCGCCCGGATCGTCCTTCACGGCCTTCTCCAGCACCGGCTTAGCCTCATCCAGCTTCTGCAAATTAAGCAGCGCGATTCCGCGATTAAGCGCGGCAACTTTGAGCGCCGGGTCTTTCCCCTCCGCCGCCTCAAACGTTTTGAGCGCCTTCTCGAAGAGCTGCTGATTCATGTAGGCCGCGCCCAGGTTATTAAGTCGCGCAGCCGCGGCAGGGTCAGACGCGGAATCAACGGCAAGCAGCGTCGCCGAAAACGCAAGACCAAGTGCGGCCACCATGATCGGCGTCAATAAACTCTGAGGCTTCATCATTGTCGTGGGAGAACTGCTCGAATTATAACGATCCAGGAGCTCGAGATTTTGAGTGGCGCAGCGTTAACCGTTTATCACAATCGATCTTGGGTGGCACAGCGGTTCACCGCTTATCACAATAGATTTTGGGTGGCGCAGCGGTTCACCGCTGCGATTCCAGCAACGCTAAATTGCGGCTTCAGCCGCCGAGGTGAGATCACCCGAACCGCTACTTCGTCCCATACTTCCGCGCCGAAACCACGCCGCTTCCTTCCTTAACAGTTACCGTCTCCTCCGCCGACACATCCCCAATCTTCTCCACCGACCCGCCAAGCCACTGGACCTCCACCGAATCCGCCTTCGTCTTCGTCCCCAGCCCGAACGTCAACACCAGTTCACTAGCCGAAAGATAACTCGATCCCGACCGCATCATCTGCCACTGCTTGTCGGCCCCAGCCGTAACCCGTACCACCGCCCCAATCCCATCGCGATTCGATTTCGTCCCCACCAGCTTCACGCGCAAACTATAGTTCGCGACGCCCTCGCTGCGATAAAGATGCGCCGGCCCGCCATTCGTAGTCACCAGCACGTCAAGCGCGCCATCATTATTGATGTCCGCATAAGCCGCCCCGCGCGCCACTTTCGGAGCCGCAAATCCCACGCCCATCTTGGCCGTAACTTCCTCAAACTTGCCGCCCCCCAAATTCCGAAACAAATGCGGCGCCTCCGCATAATGAACCCGTTTCTGCACGCGCTCAATCCCATCTTCGATATGCCCGTCGGCGACAAAAATATCCTGCCATCCATCATTGTCGTAGTCAAAGAAGAAACACCCGAATCCCAGCGTAAGCAGCGTCCCGCGTCCCACCTCCGACCGCGGAGCCTCGTCCACAAAAAGCCCCTTGCCCTCGTTGTGATAAAGCGAAAGCATCTGATTCGCAAAATTCGTTATGATCACACTTGCGCTACCCGACCGGTCATAGTCCGCCGAGTCGACTCCCATTCCCGCGCGCGCCACGCCGTCTTCACTGAACGCCACCCCAGCCAGCACGCCACGCTCTTCAAACGTCCCATCCTTCTTATTCACGTAGAGCTTATTGGGCTGCGTGTCGTTGGCAATCAGAATGTCAGGCCATCCATCGTTGTTAGCGTCAAGTATGGTGATGCCCAGGCTCTTTGAAGTCGGATCGTAAAGTCCAGCCTTCGCAGTCGCATCTTCAAACCGCCCGCCGCCCAGGTTGTGCCACAGCCGCACCGAGGTCCCCTTGTACGATTCCGGCGTGCAGTAAGACTTGTGCGCCCCGTCCAGCGTGCAGTAGAGATCGCCCTTCTCCGACCACTGCACATAATTGGCGACGACAAGATCAAGCTTCCCGTCGCGATCGTAATCAAACCAAGCCGCGCTGGTCGAAAACTCATTCGGCCCCCAAAGCCCGGCCGACTTAGTAACATCGGTAAACGTTCCATTGCCGTTGTTATGAAAAAGCCGGTTCTGTCCAACCGCTGTAATAAAAATGTCGTCAAATCCGTCGTTATCATAATCGCCGACCGCGACGCCCAACCCGAAAAACGAAACCGCCAGCCCAGCCTTTCGCGTAACGTCGGTAAAAGTTCCGTCATGATTATTGTGATAAAGCTTCAACGTAGTAGCGCCGTTTTTCGCGTGCCCGGGCCAATCGGTGCCGTTCACCAGCAGAATGTCGGGCCAGCCATCATTATCGTAGTCAATAAAGGCGCAGCCGGGACCCATAGTCTCGGGCAGCCACTTCTTCCCGAAAGCTCCATTGTTATGGGTGAAGTGAATGCCAGCCTGAGCAGTGATATCGCGAAAGGTAATGTTCTGCGCGGAGCAAGTGGAAGCCAACGCAAAACCGAGTAACCACAAAGTCACAGAAAAAGAGACAACGAAACAAGAAAAAGGATTTTCTCTGTGTCTCTGCGTCTCTGTGGTGAACGCACTTTTGGCGTATCTCATTGGCCCAGTCCTGCCAGTGGCACCGACACATGCTCATGAATACTCTGCCGCTCGTTGTTGTCTTCCGGATGCAGAAGCCGGTAAGGCCCAGTAATCGTCTGCGCAGCCTCGTTAGCCTTGAATCGCAGATAGCGCTCCTGATGTTCTTTGGCCATCTTTTCGTCGCCGAGTCCGTTGTAGCAAAGCATAAGGTTGTAGTGCGCCTGCAAATCCTCGGGATCGACCTCCAGGACGCGCTGCAAAACCGTCACCGCCTCCGCATACTTCCTCTGCAAGAAATAAATCCGCCCCAGGTTATCAAGCGCCACCCGGTCCCGCGGATACTGCGCCAAAACAATCTGCAAATGCGCCATCGCCTGATCGTAGTCGCCGGTCGTCTTCATCAGTGACGCATAAAAGAAGTTGGCCCGCGCCAGCTTCGGATCAAGCGCCAGCGCCTTCTCCAGCACAGTCCGAGCCCGCGTCAAATCACCTTCCTGCAAAGCAGCGCGTCCGATATTGACCCAGCCATCCGGATTCCGCGCATCGATCTCCGTCACCTTCTCAAACGCCGCCTGCGCGGCCTTCAAATCGCCTTGTAGCAAGAGGCCGATTCCGTAGTCGTTCCAGCGCTGCCAATCCTCCTTTACAAGCTGCGTCGCCGGATGAGGCGCCGGAGCTCCAGCCGCCAGCACATCGAGCGAAACCTGATTTTCCGCCAGTGCAACGATCGGCAGGTCAGGAATCTTTTCTTCTTTCGCCGACACGCCCTTCATCGAAGCGTCAAAGGAAACTTTCCGGTCGTCATAATCCGCCGTAACCGACCCCGACGACCCCGGATCAGGCCGTCCCGTAAATGCAAACTGCGTCTCCCACCAGGCGAACTTGCGGTAGCAAAGCCGCGCAGTCAGCGTAATTTTGTTTCCAGCCTTCGGCGGAATCTTCATCCGAAAGTGCACCGTGTCCGCCGCCCCCGGCGGAATCAGCCGCACGTAAACCACCGACCGCGTAGCCCAGGCATTGCGCTTGTTGATCGGATTGCCATGCCCGTCGATCTGCAATGATCGGTAAAAGTGCGCGCCCTTCTCCACCGGACCCTTGCCGCCATCCTCCACCATGCCGCTCCAAAAAATCGTATGCCCGCGATCGTCCACGCCCTTCAGCTCAAGCCAGGTGTCATAAGCATCCACCGTGCCGCCGGGAAAAAAGTGGCCCACGCGCTTGGTGCGAACCACCACATCGACGCGCACCGTGTCCCCGCGACGCACCGCAGGCCGCACCCGATCCAGCGGCGCGGTCACCGGCGTCACCGCGACATTCTCATGCGGCGTTACAGCCGTCTCCGCCTCTTCGCCAACCGCAAATGTCGTCGCCTCCTGATTCTCCGCGCTGGCCGCCGCCGCCGCCCCGGCCGAAGAAGATGCACCCGCCGCCTCAGCCGCCTCCGGCGAGAGCGCAAAAATATCCACGCTCACCACTCCGCTGGTCAGAAAGTCTTCCGTCGCCTTCAGCTGCGCCGCATCCTCATTCGCAGTCGGCACTGCCGTATTCGCCCCCGGAAAGCGATGCGAGTGCACGAAGCCCCATCAACATTCCCCATGTCGCTCGAGCGCTCCAGCGGCATGTGGCAATCCGCACACTGCTGCGGCTTCGGCGGATAATAAAACGACCGCGCGCCCTGGCCCGAAACTCCGCTCGCCTGCCAGTTGTCATACTCGTTAAACCCGCGCAGCCACCGGTAATGATTGACCGGCACATCCAGATGCACCTTGTGGCACGTCGAGCAGAACTCCGCCGTCTGCTGGCGCATGAAGGGCTTCAAAAACACGCGCCGATGGGGCTCCGGATTCAGCTTGGTGATCACGTCATGCAAATACCGCACCACCGGATTTTTGCTGGCCGCCAGCTCATGCAGCTTGGGATACTCCAGATAAAAATCCGCCTGCCCCATCGTACTTTTTACTCTTGCAATCGAGTGGCACATCATGCACCCGAGCCCGGCCTGCGCCTGCGGGCGTGTGCACGATCTGCTTGATGGGCGTATCCATCTTGCCCGCATAAAGCACCGCCGGATCGTGGCATCCGCCGCACCATTTCGAAGGCCGCGTGCCCACCGTGTCCTGCATGTACTCGACCGCCTTGCGATACCACTGATTGTTGAACGACGAGAAATGGTGCGCCGAACTCTGCCATTGCTTGTAAATATCCTCATGGCAGCGCTTGCACGAGTCCGACTCCATAAAAAAATTGCTGGGTATCTTCTGCCCGCCATAAACCTGCGCCGAACTCGGAAAAAACGGCCCCGAAGGCCCATCGCCCTCGCCATTCATAGTGGCGGACGGCATCGCAGGATTCTGTGATCACCGCGCTGCGCGCCCACCGGTTCTGCCGCTGATAATGTGCAGCCCAGCCAATCGCGCCCAACACGACAAAGCAAACCACCAGACGAACCACCGCGTGCGGACTAACCCAACCGCGTCGTCCCATCCACTCCGCCAGCAGACAACCCCCGCCCGCCATGCACAAAAACAATGTGGGCATACAGCCACCGAAATTCGCTGTGCGCGGTCCCCGTATAAATAAGGAGGAGTCCCAGCGCCGTTCCCGCCGCCAGCAGCAGCCATCCCGCCTTCCAAATCCAACTTCCCTGCCGAAGCAGACGCGACAGCATAATCGCGCCTACAACGCTCGCAACCATCCCGCCGACCACGTGAATCACCACAACAGCTGGGTAGATAAGATTGGCCTGCGGAAAGGGATAAAGATAAGCAGCCGAGGCGACCAGCAAAAACAGCAAGCCGCGCACCAGTTTCGGAGTGGATGGACTAGAAACCGACATGATTCTGCTGGATCAATTCGCTCGCAATTCGTTCACATCGATCTGCCGCGAATTAACAGTCTAGTTGCCAAGGCAGCAAGCGTTAAGAGCGCGCCGATTAAATGAATAGAGATTAAGCAAGCGGAGATTAACCCATTCAAACACGAGGGGACCGCATCGGGCAACTTGCCTTCTCCAGCGCGGCCGCCACGGCCAAAACAATTTCTTCTTCCCACGGCCGCCCGACAATCTGCACCCCAATCGGCAGCCCGTCCTCCGAAAATCCCTGCGGCACCACCGCCGCCGGAAATCCCAGCAGATTGAACCATTCGCAATACGACCACGCATCCAGATACTTCACCGTCTTCCCCTCAACCTGCCACTCGCGCTCGCCATGCCGAAATGCGGGAATTGCCGCCATCGGACAAATCAGCACCGGATACTTCCGCATCTGCCGCAGAATTTTTTCTCGCAGCTCATCGCGGCGCAGCCAGGTCGCCAGCAGCGACTCGCCCGTGTGCGGAGGCTCAGCCGAAGTCCAGGAAGTGAACTCGCGCAGAATCGGGCTGAGTTCCTCTTCGTGCCCGCGCAGCATCGGCCCCAGAATCATGCCGCCCGCCGTTCCGAAAAAATTCCACCAAAGTTCGCGCGCCTCCTCAAGTCCATCGGGACGAAAAGGCTCCACGCGAAATCCCTCATTCAATAGGCTCCCTGCCGCGCCGTCGATAGCCGCCCGAGTCTCAGCCGTAACCGGCGTCCGCCCGTCATCTGTAAAAAAGCCCACCAGCGTGTCCACGAGGGTGCCCCATTCAGGCCCTCTTTTGGCTTGAGTGGGGCCTTTCCCGCGCGTAGGATGAGGGGTCTCATCCGTGGCATCGGGGATCGGATTTTCCCAGCGATGGTCCCGAACCTGAACCGGAGCCGAGCACGGATCCCCGTCATCCCACCCCGCCAACACCTCAAACAAAATTCGCAAATCTTCCACCGTCCGCGCCATCGGTCCGACCACGCCGAGCAGAGCAAACGGCCCGCCGCCTTTCGGAAAATGCCCGGTCCCCGGAACCCTCCCCGGCGTAGGCTTCAACCCGCAGATTCCGCAAAAGTGCGCGGGCACGCGAATCGATCCCCCGCCATCGCTCCCCACTCCGCCCGCCGAAAGCCCCGCCGCAATCGCCGCCGCCTCCCCGCCGCTCGACCCGCCCGCCGTCCGCGTCAAATCCCACGGATTATTCGTACGCCCATAAAGAAGATTGTCCGTCTCCCAAGCCATCAGCAACTCGGGCGTGTTGGTCACGCCCAGAATCACCGCCCCCGCCGCCCGCAGCCGGGCCACCAACGGAGCATCCTCCGCCGCCACATATCCCGCCCGCAAACGCGACCCAGCCTCGCACCGATGTCCGGGCCACATCAATCGAAGATTTAATAGAGAGCGGCACGCCATGCAGCGGCCTAAGATCACCCGTCTGGCCCCGCATCACAGCGTTCTCAGCCGCGCGCGCCTGCGCCAATACGAGCTCCGGCTGACAGTTGACAAAAGCGTTCAGCGAAGGATTAAGCCGCGCAATGCGGTCCAGATGTTCCCGCGCAACTTCGACAGGAGAAACTTCGCGAGCCCGAATCCGCCGCGCGATCTCAGAGGCGGAAGGCAAGGAAGGTGGATGAATGGCGATTTGATGATCCAAGAAAGGATTTTACCTCTGCAATCTGACCTCTGCCGTCCGCAATCGGTTCAAACCTCCGACCTCAGACCTCCGACCTCTAACCTCGCCTACTTCGCATACCCATTCCTAACCACCTCCCCGCCCTTCATAACAAACTTCACCCTCTCCAGCGTAGTAACATCCGCCAGCGGATCCCCATCCACCGCAATCAAATCCGCAAACTTCCCCGCCTCTACCGTCCCCACCTTATCCGACCACCCCAGCAAATCCGCGTCATTCACTGTAGCCGCCTGAATCGCCGCCAGCGGCGTCATCCCGAGCTTCACCATCACCGCGAACTCATGCGCATTCAGCCCATGCGGATACACTGCCGCATCCGTTCCAAATCCCACCTTCACCCCGGCCGCAAACGCTCGGGCCACGTTCTTGCGCGCCGCAGGCATCACGTCCCGTGCCTTCGCAATCAGTTCCGCCGGAGTGCCGATCTTTTCGGCATTCTCATAAAACCAATCCATCAGATAAAGCGTCGGCACCAGGTAAGTCCCATTCTTCTTCATCTCGGCAATCGCAGCGTCGTCAATATAAGACCCATGCTCAATCGAATCCACGCCCGCCCTGCTCGCCCACAAAATTGCCTGCGCTCCATGCGCGTGCGCCGCCACCCTCCGTCCCAGCCGGTGCGCTTCCTCCACGATGGCTCTCATCTCCTCCTCGGTATATTGCGAGGCCTGCGGATTGTCCCCATGCGACAGCACTCCGCCCGAAGCCATGAACTTGATCAGGTCCGCGCCATACTTCACGTTCTGCCGCACCATGTGGCGCACTCCATCCACGCCATCGGCCACGCCGTCGCCGGTAGCGTGATATTCAAAGGGCAGCAGATTATTGTCGGCATGTCCGCCCGTAATGCTGAGCGGAGGCCCGCTCACCAGCATCCGGGGTCCCGGCACATCGCCCGCATTGATCGCGTCGCGCAGGGCAACGTCGGTGAACCCATCCGCTCCCACGTTGCGCACGGTGGTGAATCCCGCATCGAGCGTCACGCGAGCATTCCGCGCCCCAGTCAATGCCTCGCGTGGAATCGAAATCCCCAGCCTCGAATATCCAAAATTCGTGGTAAACGTGAGGTGAGTGTGCGCATCGATCAACCCCGGCAGAACCGTGGCGTTAGAAAGATCGATGACGATCGCGTCCGCCGGCACTATTTGATGGCTTGCATCCCCCACGCCTGCAATCTTGTCGCCCTGAATAAGAATCGTCTGATTGCTCAGCATCCTGCCGCTCTTCACATCCAGCAGATGCCCCGCGCGCACCACCACGGTTTTCGGCGGGTGCCCATCCTGAGCCAGGGAAAAATTCGCGCAACCCAGCAGGAAAACCAATGCCAACAGTCCACGGCCAAACTTCATTTTGTCCCCCAGATGAAAAATCAAGAATTGAACTCTGGCCGAGTACCTTACAGCTTCAGCGAGTCAAAAATCCAACCTTTATTTCAAGGCAAGTGTGGGCAAGTGAACAAATGTGGCGCGGGCGCCCGCGCCCGCGTGCCGGCGGAAACAACGTTTCATCCGCTCATATGCGGGCACGGCTGAACTGCAACCCTCGCCACGTCACCAGCCGCTGGTATACCGTAGTTGTTGAAAACGGAAGTGAGCGGCACACAGTTCGTATGCCAGCTCTTCGCAAAGCCGCCCATCGCATGGTTAAGCCCCGCAGCAATTCGCCCCTCGAGCCGTCGGACATGTCGCCGCTGTCCGCGAAGCGCCGCAAAGCCATCCCGCACGAATTCGTACTCGACGCGCTGGCATACATGTCTCCCCGCACCCACCCCATGTTCGGCTGCCTCGCAATCTATGTCGATGACAAGATCGTTCTGATCCTCCGCGACAAGCCCAACCAACCGGCCGACAACGGTGTCTGGCTCGCCACGACGACAGACCATCACGAAAGTCTTCAGCGCGAGTTCCCCAGCATGCGATCCATCAGAGTACTCGGGAAAGAGGTAACCGGCTGGCAGGTTCTTCCAGCCGGCGCGCCTGATTTCGAGGAGTCCGCATTGCGCGCCTGCGAGCTGGTTCGCGGCCGCGATCCTCGAATCGGAAAGGTGCCAGGGGAGCAGCGAGCCAAGAAATCGAAGGCCCAAAAGCCCGCGGACCCCGCCCGACGCGAAGCCCGCAAATCTCGTAAATCGTGACTACGAAATTCTCAAAGCAGTTGACAACCCATGATTGCCACCACCCCCAACCCGCTCTCGAACGGAGTCCGCGCCATCGCCGCCCTGTTCGCGCTCTGCGGCATCTACCTCGCCATCCTCGCCGCATTCATGCTGGCCCGTCCCGGCACAATCTCGATGTCCGCCGGAGCCCCGCTCCTATTCGGACTCGAACTAGCCGGCCCGTACATGTTCCTGCTCGCGGCGCTGGCGGGCGGCGCTGTAGCCTGCGGACTCCTCAAGCGCAACAACATCACTCGCCACGTCGCGATGCTGATCGCCATCACCGGAATCGTAATGTTGATTCCCTCCGTCTCGGCAGCCACCGTTACGGCCAACCTGAAAGCCCTGGCCTTCGGAGGTCTCGGCATCATCGTCCGCGTCATCGTGGCTTGGAATCTGGCGCGCGCGGAAGTAGTCGAAGAATTTCGCCGCCACCTATAACTGCCGCCCATAACTGTGGCCAATAGCGAAGGACAACTACCGGCTCAGCGCCCAGCGATAATGTTCCAGGTAATAAAGGGCTGCGAAAGCCGCCAACAAAACCGCCGCGGGAAACGCCAACGTCCGTGCGCTTCGCAATGGCTTCTTCCAATCCGCGCTCACTAAGAAAAGCAGGATCATCGGAGACAGCAGCACAATCGACAGCTGAAAAATGTGCGCCGCCGTCCCTTCGTCCGTCTGCGGAGCCTGAAAATATCCGCTGATCACCGTCAGCAGTGCCAACGCAGACAGACCAGTCACGATCCTGCCGCTAACTCGGTTGATTCGCTCCCCATTCATCTCGCCCCTCCCCTTCCATCGTGATGCCGACCTCACCGATCTCACACTCCCGATCGCCCAGGACAACGCGCTCCAGTCGCTTTCAATAAAATCCATCTCGCGCAGCATCGCTTGCGCCCACCCCCGCACGTCGGGCCGCGCGCGGCGAATGGTTGCGTTCAACACGCGCGCGGCGAACCTGCGAATCACCGTCAATTCTTCACTCCGCCAACTCTCAACTCTTCGCCCCGTCAAACGCGGGTCGCGCATGAACACGCTTGGAAGTCGACCCCGCCTGCTCCCGCGCATAGCGAAGGCCCTCCGCAGTCAGCCGATACATATGCCGCGGAGGCCGTCCCGGCTCGGCATCTTCCCAGCGCGTTTCAAGCAGGCCCGATTCCGCCAAACGCATCAGGATCGGATACAGCGTGCCGGACTTCAAACCCGTACTCCGGCTGATGTCATATCCATATTTCCAATCCCGGGCGGACTCAAGAAACTCAGCCAGTACCACCATCGTCTGTGGAGACCTACGCAACTTCACGGCCCAACTCTACATATGTAGATAAATATTGTCAACCACAAGTCCAGACGGAAAAAGGCCGGGCCAGCGCAACGCTGAACCCGGCCTGTAAGGCCTGACGCGCCTTTGCTTCAGGCGGCCAGCGCCTTCTCGAAGTGCTCGCAGATCGTCGTTTCCAGTGTGTAGTGGTTGTGCACGACGATGGGAGCCTTCAGATACGGCTCGATCATCTCCTCGACTTTCGGGAACCAGTCTTTCTCGTAGCGCTCGAAGTCCTTCTTTTCATTCCAGAGCGTCACGGTCAGGACCTTCTCATTCCTGTTCTCCGGCACAAAAGGAAGAATCTCGAGGAAGCCATATTGTTTCTTGAGAATGGGGAGAACTTCTTTCTTGACGAGTTGAATCAGTTCTTCTTTCTTCTCCATCTTCGGAACGAATTCAAGAATACGTGCAAACATGACAAGTCTCCTTTTCGTTCTTGCTTGTGAGATTTGGTCCCACGGGACAGAGAGGTCTACGTCTTGGGGATCGTGCCGACTCTAGTCCTAAACCAAATTCCTTGTCGGTGACGGATGGGCCAAGCCGGTGTGACGAGTTTTCGGAGACGCCTTCCCATCGCCGCCGCATAAAAATCTGGTTTTGCAAAAGATTGCGCAATAACGAAAGGGCGGCGGCGACTTCTAATCGTTGCGATAGCGTGAACCGGCTAATGCTCCTATAATGTGCGCAATTTTGGTGCCCAGTTTCTCGAGCGTCCATCGAGTCCTGGAAAATGGGGGCGTGCGATGTCAATGACCCTTGCTACTCCTGCGCTTTTTCCACTGTCCGAAGAGCGCGCGAATTCCGTATCCTCTCTGTCCAACATCAAGAAACAAGTTCAAAGTTTCTGGCAGTCGTCACCCTGCGACTCATGGTTCACCGATGAGCCGCAAGGGACCGCCGCCTTCTATCGGAGTCTCGACGAGCACCGATATAAGGTCCATCCGTGTCTGCAATCGGCCGTCGGCTTCGAAAAAACCTATGGCCTGCGCGTGCTCGAAATCGGTTGCGGATGCGGAAGCGAAGCCGAGCGCTTCGCTCGCGCCGGCGCTCATTACACCGCCGTCGACCTGACCAACGCGGCCGTCAGCATAACCCAGCGCCGTTTTCAGCTGAACAATCTTGCAGGCCAGTTCGTCCAGGGCGACGCCGAGAATCTGCCCTTCGCCGACGGCTCCTTCGATCTGGTCTATTCCCATGGAGTCCTTCACCACACGCCCGACACGCCCCGCACCATCCGCGAGGTCCACCGCGTGCTCTCTCCCGGCGGACGCGCCATGATCATGCTGTACTATCGCAACTCCTTCAATTACTACGTAAATCTTGGCATCATCCGGCGCGCGCGCGCGCATCTGCTCAGAACCGAGCTGGGCATTAAGCTGTCCCGGGCAATCTTCGGCGAGACAGAAGAAGAGCTGCGCCGGCACGCCGAGCTGATCCGCGAGGACCCCGCCTCGTACGTAGCGATGCAAAACATGCTCAACCGCAACACCGACGGCGCCGACAACCCGCTCTCCCAGGTTTTCTCAAAACCATCGGCGCGAGAAATGTTCCACCAATTCCGAGATGTGAAAACAGAAGTCATGTTTTGGAATCCGAACTGGCTCCCTGTTATCGGAAAGCTGCTTCCTCCTGCGATCGAGGAGCGGCTTGCATCCCGTTGGGGCTGGCATCTCTGGATCCACGCGCAGAAGCCCCATCTCGAATTCAAAAACACGAGAAAAGAGACGAGAGAGGTTCCGAGGCCGGAGCCCATCGGCATCAACCACCTTGCGCCGCCGCTTCTAAACTAGAGCGAAATATCGAGAACAATCCACGTTACCGACGTTACCCGACACCCGGTACGATCAGGACTATCATTAGTTATTGAACCCCGCTGGGCCCATGACTAAACCGCGCCTCCTGCTCTCGGTAACGAACAACAACAACGATTTCCAGATCGAGCAGGTGAAGGGCGCTCGCCAGGCGGCCGCTAAGCTGGGTGCGAACCTCGACATCGTCTACGCGGAGGATGACGGCATCATCCAGAGCCAGCAACTGCTCGACCGCATCCAGTCCGCCGCCGCCGAAAGCCGCCCCACCGTAATCATGTTTGAGCCGGCTGGATCCACCACTCTTCCTCTCGTGGCCCGCGCCGCAGCCGCCAAGGGCATCGGCTGGATCGTTCTCAGCCGCGATGCCGAGTACATTTCAGAATTGCGCTCCGCTTTTGGTATTCCCGCCTTCGTGGTCACCGCCGACCACCAGGAAATCGGACGCACCCAGGGACGTCAACTCGCCGCGCTCTTGCCGCGTGGAGGAATTGTTCTGGAGATTCAAGGCCCCAGTCAGAGCAAGGCCGCCAGCCTCCGGCACGCCGGCCTATTGACGACAAAACCCGAGAATATTCAATTGCGCTCGGTGAAGGCGCACTGGACCGAGGCCAGCGCTGAAAAAGTTGTCCGCTCCTGGCTTGCTCTTTCCACATCGCGCGGCATCGACATCGTCGCGGTTTGCGCCCAGGATGACTCCATGGCGATCGGCGCGCGCAAGGCCTTCGACCAGTCCCAGCACGAACTCCGCCAGTCCTGGCTGAAGATCCCGTTTCTCGGCTGCGACGGCATGCCCAACACTGGTCAGGAATGGGTCAGCCGCGGTCTCTTGACAGCCACCGTTTTCAGCCCGCCGACTGCGCCCGTCGCCATTGCCCTGATTGCAGCCTTTCTGCAGAACGGGACTGTGCCCCCGCCCTGCACTCTTACCGAAACCAGATCGATCCCCGATGTCGCAACGCTCGGCCGCAAGGCAGTGGCGGCCAATGCCGCGTTGCTCTGAGCCCGCCTGATCTCGTGCCAGCACTAACAATCCCTTCACTCAAAACCTAATGTTAGTAATATGGCAATCCTTAACCGCCAATAAAAACGGGGCCGCGTTATGCGGCCCCGTCAGAAAAGCGCTCCAAAACGTGGTGCTGGCTATTTACCGGTGCCTGTCAGCGGTACCTGCTGCGGGCTGTTAGGAGCGTTGTCGGTGATGGTCACATTTCCAGTTCGCGTCCCCGTTTGGGTGGGCGTGAAAGTGACCGCTATCTTGCAGGTTTTCCCTATTGCCAGCGTTGCGCCGCATGGCTTCGGGCTGGTCGCCAGAGCAAAATCACCACTGGAGGTGATGCCGCTGATGTTCAGCAGCGCGTTTCCAGTGTTCGTGACCGTGATCTTCTTGGCCGGACTCGTCGTTCCCACCTTTCTCTTCGGGAATGTCAGCGAGGACGGTGTGAGTGTAACAATTGGGCCGCTCCCAGCCGTAACGGTGAGCGAAATCGACGTGGTATGCGTAAGTGAGCCCGACGTGCCGGTAACGGTCACAGTCGAAGTTCCCTTGGTGGCAGTTCCGCTCGCCGTAAAGGTCAGCACGCTGGTCGAGTTGGTCGGATTCGGAGAGAACCCCACCGTCACGCCGCTCGGCAGACCGGACGCGTCCAAACTGACGCTCCCGTTGAAGCCGTTCACAGGAACCACCGTGATCGTGCTCGTGTTCGTCCCGCCCTGCGCAACGCTAACCGAAGTCGGATTCGCGGTCAGGCTGAAATCAGCGGTAGCTGCAACGCTCACCGTCACCGGGTCCGACGCGATGCCATTGGCAACCACACTCAACGTGTAGTCTCCGCTGACCATGCCCGACGGCACGTCGAAGAACGTAGTGTTGGCCGTGCCCGGGGCGATCGAGTGCGTGGTCTCGTCATGCGTCGTCGCGTAATAAACATTGTTCGGAGAACTCACCTGCGTCAGCCGAACCAGCGGATAGTTGGTTGCTCCCTGGTAGTCGTCGCCATAACCGTTGTTCTCGGACAAACCGTTCAGCTGCGTGCCCAACAACTCATTGCCAGTCGAGGGGCTGTTGATCGTTGTACCGACCGAGCTGATCGTCGGCGCCACACCCGAAACCGTCCCCACAGCCGGCGTATAAATTTCCACCGTCCCGCTAAAGTCCGTGAACATGATCTGCCCCGTAGGCAGCATCATCAGGTGCCCGACGTACGATGAATCCCCCGGGCAGTTCGCCGGATTCCCAGTGTTCGTCAGCGTGTTGGCGACCGGGTCATACTCCACCATCTGGCATCCGCCCTGGAAAAGCCCAGGACTCATCATGGCCAGCACTTTGCCGTTCGGCTCCAGCGCCGCCGGCCCGTCCGCCATATCCAACCGGTTTCCCGGAGTCGGACCAGCCGTCCAGCTGTTGCTGGCAACGTCATAAAGCGCCGTGGCCACCACGTTCCCGCCAAACTGAATAACCTTATTGTTGTACATCAGCACAGCCGCACCCAATTCCTCGTCGTTCGGGTTGTAGAGCTTCACCGGAGTATTCGGTCCGCAGGCCCACACGCCCGTCGCCTGGCTGTAAAGCTCCGAACCCTGGGTGCCGCCGCACGCGGAACTCTTCGTGTCCACCGTCAGCACCAGGTCGTTCGTCAGCAAAGTAAACGCCGACTCATCGTTGCTGGACTGATTCACCGAACCCGTAGCTGTCCAGGAATTCGGACCATTAAACAGCGCATTCTGCGCCGTGCAGCAGTTCGACTGCATGTACGTTCCATCCGCCAGAATCACGCTCTCCGCGTCGCCCAGGTTCCCCCACCCCGAAGGCGGATTATTCTTCACCCAGGTAATAGTGCTTCCGGATATGGTTCCGAGCGCACCCAGATTCGTCCATGCCGACCCACCGTTGTTGTACTCACCACCCTCGACCGCAATCGTCTTCCCATCCAGCAGCACCTGCGAACCGAAAAACCACGGCGAATACCCGGAAGGCAACGACCCGCCCGAACTCCACGTGCCATTGATATAGCTGCCGGTCGCGTCCGGCGTAAGAATATGCCAGTTCCTGGAATTTCCCGATTGCTCTTCATGCACCAGAATCCGGCCGTCTCTGAGCTGCAGCATGACGCCGACGTCAGCCCCAGGTTGATTAGTGAGTGGAGTCCATGTCTGGGCGCCGGCAGCAGCGGCCAATACGAAGACCAAGGCAAAAAGAGCAGATGTGACCACAAGCGCACGAAGCAGTTTCAAGCGGCGTTCCCCTTTTTTTTGAGTCGAAATTGGACCACGAAGCGACCACTACTCTATATGCGTTTTCACCGCTTGAATAGAGTGAAAGAATTGTCATCTAAAGCGCAACCACTAGTGTCCGATAGTAGCCACGATGTAGCCGGGAAGAAGCCCGGCAGTAGCCAGGGATTAGCGCTTCAGCCGGTTGAGCCCGCCCAATCCGCTTCCAAAAGAGGAGGTCATGAGGTCAAAACCAGGAGATTCTGCCCTAGAACAGGCAAAGAAAAAGGCACGCGAACATGCTGGACCTGAAATACAACTTCAACCTCGGCGCGGACAACGGAAATCCGATCAGCATCACCAACAATCGTGTCTCCGACCGCAGCCAGTCGTTCACCTATGACCAGTCGAACCGCGTTGCATCGGCGCAAACCAGCGCAACCCAATCCTCTGATCCCTCGGTTTGTTGGGGCCAGGCGGGGCGACCTATGTTTTTAACGCCGAGAACCAGATGACCTCGACCTCGAATTCCAGCGCAAGCTACCTCTACGACGGCGACGGCAATCGGGTGGAGAGGTCGGGCAGCAAGCTTTACTGGTACTCGGGCAGCGAGGTTCTGGACGAGACCGACCAAACGGGCAGCGTCACGAACACGAATTTCAACGAGTATGTCTATTTCGGCGGGAATCGAATCGCACGGCGAGACAAGTCGAACAACGTGTTCTACTATTTGACGGATCAATTGGGCACCTCACGGGTCATCGTACAGGGAGGACAGACGACGTACTGCTATGACGCCGATTTTGCGCCGTTCGGCGGCGAGCATGTGTACACGAACACCTGCCCCCAGAATTACAAGTTCACCGGCAAGGAACGCGATACGGAATCCAGTCTGGACAATTTCGGAGCGCGCTACTACGCCTCGACGACGGGTAGATTCATGTCGCCGGACTGGGCGCTCAAGCCCTTGGCGGTGCCGTATGCGAAATTCGGCGACCCGCAAACGCTGAACTTGTACACCTACGTTGAGAATTCTCCCCTGAACCGGATTGACGCCGACGGGCACGGAGCAGTAATAGGCGCGGAGACGCCACTCGGCGGAGATATCAAGCCTTGTAATTTCACCACCTGTCGGGTCAATGGGGAAGTCGAATATGTACAAGCGGCGAAAGACAGCGACGAGGCGCAAAATCGCCAGCCTGATGGATCTTATAAGGCCACTCCTGCCCAGGTCGAAGAAATACGCACTGCCGACAAAAATGGCAGAACGATTACGACTAAGGCCGATCCTCTTGGTCAATGCGTTACCGCATGTGAACATTTCACTGGTGTGCCTGGCCCGACCTCATCATGGAGGAAGGGTAAGGCTGCCACCGATCTCACTGACAAAGACATCGGGACAGCAATTGGGACTTTTCAAGGTAGCGGAGATAAGGCCCGTTATAAAGCTGACGAAGGTGGCCATAAGAACACCGGGGTCTACATGGGAAGATCAGTTGGCGGATACTGGATGGCGGACCAGTGGCCAGGGCAAAAGCCAGTGAGTATTCGGTTCGTGCCGACACATGACGCTAGAAATCCTGATAACGCTTCGATGAACGGGAACGCATACAGTGTCATCTTAGTTCCAAACCCGTGAAACGAAATTGAGGAGATGGAAATGAGTATTTTTCGTTGCGTTGCTTTCCTGTTCTTGATCCCGTTGTTCGGTCATGGACAAGCTCAGCAAGAGCATAACCGCGTCGATTCATCGAATCAGGCTGCACTTCCCGTGCAGAGGCTTTATCAACAGCTAGTGTCTCGGCCCATTGGGGGCATTCCGACGGTTGAGAGAATGAAATCGTTGTCTCCATATCTCAGCGACTCGTTGCTGGACAGCATTAACCAAGCGCGTGCCTGTGGTGATGACTGGTTTCGGCTACATCCACAGAACGACATTAAGTCACCATTGGCATGGTTGGAATTCGGCCTTTTTTCGGGTGCAGACGACCGATCCGGTCCACACACGTTCCAGATTGAGAAAGCGAAATCACAGGCGGATAGCTCCATCCGAGTGAATGTACGACTTACTGAGGGAATCCCCCCTGAGAAACCATGGAGTTGGGAGGTTGCAGCTATCGTGATACGTGAAGGCGGGCGTTTCGTAATCAATGATGTGGTCTTTCTCAAAGACAAGGATGTTGATACTGAAAGTAGATTGTCGGAGATTCTAAAGCGAGGATGCGATGGCTCTCATTGGGTCGGTTATGGCAACGAGAGCGCGAAGCCTTAGGTTTACGATTCAAGGAGGTGCAACTACGACGGGGCGGTCCGTGAGTCGGCGCAGAATCAGAGCACGAATTCGACAACAACAGTTACGCTGAATAGCCGTCCCGCCGACATCCCCGGAGGGCAGCTTCTCCATGATGTTGGCCTCAATCATGAGTGGATCAGTACCCCTGACGGTGTTTCAGTTGGAATGGGTCCGGCTAAGGGAGGTGGGCAAGTGCCGGGCGGCAACGGGCAATCAACTCCTGATAAACCTGGCGATCCGACACAGGTCGTCGATCATACGGGACAGGTTCCTACCTCAACTCAAACCTACACGGGTGTCAATAAAGCAGCTCTCAGCACTTACACCCAAGTTGGCACGCCGACTGGACGATGGATACCGGGAGTAAACGACTGCAACACATGGGCGCATAACGCCATCTATCAGTCGACTCCTCACGATATAACAACGATTCCGCAAGTTGGTGAGAGCGCGCAAGTGCTTTACCACAATGTTGTTGTATATGCGGACGGCAGTATTCATTAGGCAGGAGGTCCATAATGGTCCGCCCGAAAATCATGATGGCAAGGATCACGCTGGTGCTGCTCACTCTTGGAGGACTAGTGAGCCTCTATCAGGTTTTGTTCGATGTATGGATGACGGCTTATCCGTTCGCTAACGCACACGAGTGGCGAACGCGGCTTTGCATCCGGCTGGTAACAACCATCGTAATCGGGCTGTTCTGGAGCACCCTGGCAGTGTGGCTCTTCCGACAAAGACGACGAGACGGTGACACCCGATAATCATGGACAATCTGAAATTCTTGGCGATTCGCAGATACCCGTGGTAAAGCTCGTACTCCTGCCAGGAATGGACGGGACGGGAGAACTGTTCAGGTATTTCGTGGATGCTCTTCCTGGGGAGTTCGACACCGTGACGGTGCGATACCCGAACAACCAGCATCTTTCGTACTCCGAGTTGCTAAGTTTCGTTCGGGTCGCCTGTCCGGTTTCCGAGCCGCTTGTGCTCGTGGCCGAATCCTTTTCGACACCTTTAGCAATCCAGTACGCGGCAACGAATCCAGCAAACCTTGAGGGTCTTGTTCTGTGTGCTGGGTTCGCCACAAGCCCTATGCGGGGCTGGCGGCGCTTCGTCGGTGTGCTGCTCGCGCCGATTATGTTCCGTGTCGCGCTGCCCAAACTTGCAGTCAAGCTCTGGCTGGTCGGGTCGGATGCTCCGCCTTCGTTGCTGGCGGCTGTGCGGGTTGCGATCTCGTCTGTGCAGCCGAAGGTGATGGCCGCTCGCGCCCGTGCCGTGCTTGCATGTGATGCGCGTACGGAACTGAGCCAAATCGCTGTGCCCATCCTGTACCTCCAAGCGAAGCAAGACCGTCTGGTGGGTGGTACATCTCTCGAAGAGATTCGACGAATCAAACCGCAGATGTCTGTTGCATCGCTTGAGGGGCCTCATCTCCTCCTTCAACGAGAGCCCCTGAGAGCTGCTGAGGTCGTCGTAGAGTTCGTCCGATCCCGGCCCGGTAAGGGGTGAGGTTCTTGCCTTCGGAGCGGGGTTACTGTGCGGTATCGGGGAAAGTCAAAAGCGCGCCGCCTTCGGCGTCGGGTGTAAGGGTGTCGCGGTAGGGATACGGATTGCTCCGTACCCCCCGCGCGGATCCGTACGGGCGGATTTCCCGCATACGGCTCTTGCCTCAGGTGGTGACGCGCAGACGGCGCGAAGGATAAGGATGGCAGATATGGGCCGGAGGCAGCCAGCGGCGGATGAGCCGGTTCATTCGCTCCCACAGAACGCGACCATGCTGGCTTCGTCTGCACAGCGTTCGATGCCAGAGGTTGCTCACGGTGAAACGAAAATGGGCCATGGCATGACCGTTACCCGGTACTCCGAAATAACGAAAATGCCCGCCCACAACCGACTTCAACCATTTACCGACTTCAGGAACAGGGTCATGCATGCGTCGCCGCAACTCGATCTTCACCTGCTGCAGCTTGGCCTGCATGCGTTTGCGAACCGTCTGCCGAAGCACCAGAAACCGTCCCTTTTTCGTCTTCCCGCAGATGTGCTTGAAGCCGAGAAAATCGAAGGTCTCCGGCTTGCCCAGTCCAAGGCGCTTTCGGTTCGCCGCCGCATGGCGTCCGAACTCGAACAGTCGCGTCTTTTCCGGGTGCAGTTCCAGTTGGAATTTCGCCATGCGTTCAGCGAGTTCTTTCCAGAACTGTTCGGCTTCCGACTTGAACTCGAATCCAACCACGATATCGTCAGCGTAGCGCACCACGATTACATCGCCATGCGCACGCTTCTTACGCCATGCTTGAACCCAGAGATCAAAGACGTAGTGAAGGTAGATGTTCGCCAGCAATGGCGATGCACTTCCGCCCTGCGGCGAACCTGCCTCCACAAACGTTCGCGTTCCCTTTTCCAGCACGCCCGCGTTCAGCCATTTCTGGATGAGCCGCACGACGCGCCGGTCCGCTATCCGATGCTGGAGAAACCGGACCAGCCACTCGTGCGACAGCCGATCAAAGAAGCTGCGCACGTCCAGGTCCAGCACCCAGTTCACACGTCGCTCATGGAGTCCACAGAACAAGGCGTCCAGCGCTTTATGCTGGTTGCGCTTTGGCCGGAACCCATAAGAGAAGCCGAGGAAGTCAGTTTCGTAAATCGCGTTGAGCACTTCCACCGTCGCTCGTTGAACAAGCTTGTCTTCGAGCGCCGGGACGCCGAGCGGTCGCTGCCGCCCATCCGCCTTCGGAATGTATACCCTACGCACCGGCTTGGCTCGGTACGCTCCGCGCTTCAGTCTATGGGAGAGGCTCTGGAGATTTTCCTCAAGTGCCTCGCCGTAGTGCCGCCACGTCTCTCCGTCCACACCGGCTGCGGCGTGCCTCTTCAACTGGAAGTAAGCAAACCGCAGAGTGTCGATCCGGTAGATGTGATGCAGAAGAGCGGTGAACTTTACATCCTTGTTCAATGTTGCCGTTTGTCGTATCTGCGCCAGCTCGCTGGGCGCGTCTACCCGGCTCTGAGTCCGGAACGCGTTTTGCTGGCCCAGATTCCCCTTGGCCAGACCCCTTCCCTCCATCTCCTCCGCCGCCGTTGTTCTGGTTTGGTTCGGAGACTTCCCCGGTACTATGGGTCTGTCCGACTTCCCGTGTTCGTTCATCATCGGCTCCTGTCCTTGAACTTCCCGATGCGTCCCGAGGGCGCTGGTCGCTCTCGGGGGAACCCGGGATCTCTCAACTTCCGTGCAAGATGCGTCCCTACGTGCCAGGGTCACAGACCGCGCAGGACTCCCGCCAAGCTCGCGATGGCGCTCAGCAGAATGTTGCCTTCCGCGTTGTGTCAGGGCGTCGGCGTCCTGAAGTTAGGGGTATTTCGCGGCTCAATAACCTGGCCCGTAGTTCCTCCTGTCTACGCTTCGTATCCGGCCTTACGACCGTGCCCGCAAGACTCGGAGCCGGCGTGGCTGGCTAGGCCTTCGCCGTACGACTCTTTCATTCGCTGCATCTTGCCAGATTCGATGCCGACTGCCCTGCCTGTCCCCACCAGTTGTGGTGGTGCAAGCACGCTGCCTACGGCATCGGGTTGACGCTACGACACTCCACCCCGGAACGGGTGCTGCGCAGCAACCTGCGGTTGCTGGCGGTGAACCTGTTGAAACGAAGCAGCTAAGAGAAAAAACCCTTCGCGCTGGTTGCTGCCGAGCAACCGCAGGTTAACGAACGTGAACTTGTTGATTCCTTTGGCTCGATAGCTCACCATAGAAGAACTGTGAAGTTCCTCCCCTCGTTGTCGGTCGTTTCCCGCCTGGGCGGTGTCGCGTGGTGAAGCCGCCGCTCCGCACCAAAACTCTGGGCACGAAGGTGAGCGAGGAGGAGTTCGCGCAACTGGAGGCAGCGGCCAGCGAACGCGGCCTGACCCTGAGCGAGTGGTGCCGGGAAATGCTGCTGGCCAGCGTGAACGGCCAGGAGGAGAAATCCGCCGATCCGGGCAGAGCGGACCAGGCGCTCATGGCCGAGCTGGTGGCGCTCAGGGCGATCCTGCTCAACGTACTCTTCAAGCTGGCGAACGGAGAAAAGCCGACGGCGGAGGAGATGCAACGGCTGATCGACCGGGCGGACGCGGACAAGTTGAAGAAGGCGCGGGAGCGGCTGGCGCAGGCGGCAGAGTCGGAAGGGCAGCCGGACGCAAAATCCTGAAAATATTTTGATCGTTTTTCGTGGTTTCGGGTTCCTAGAGTAAGTAGGGGGCGGTGTAGGTGATGAGCCAGATGTTGGGTCGCGGTGAGTCTCGGCCTTGGGCGACGAAGTGGCCGGTGTCGAGTCTGGGGGCTTTCCTGCTTGCGGTCGTGGCGGGCACAGGAATCTTCACGTACCGCAACGTGGAGAAGTGGACGCCGTTGCAGCAATGGTACTGGGTCGAATATCTGACCACGAAGACGTTCCCCACGGCGCGGGGCGACTACAAGTTGCTGGCGAAAGTGGACGCCCACGGGAAGCAACTCATGGCGGTCGATGCCGACGTGGTGCCCGGTCCGATGCAGGGCTGGCCGCCGTTTCCGTTTGCGCTCACGCCGAAGGCACGGCAGGCGGGAGCGGTGACGCTGAAGGTGGACACGGTGCATTACGGCAGCGCGCAAATGCACGAGATGCTTTCGGAATGGATTTACGAAGGCCAGACGCCCGACGACTTGATCCGGCCCGCGTGGTTTGGTGCGCTGGGCATCTTCGTGCTCGGCCTGGTGCTGGCGATCCCGCGCGACCGCGCGCGAGCACGGATGCTCGAACACGGGCGACGGTTGAAAGGCCCGCGGATGGTTACGGTGAAGGAATTTAACCAGTGGAGCGGCGGGAACGGCATCGGCTTTGCGACCACGAAGCGAAAAGAAACGCTCTCGATTCCGCGCGCGTTCGAGTCGAGCCACGTGATGATCATAGGCGACACGGGCACGGGGAAAAGCATCCTGCAGCGGCGCGTGCTGATGCAGATCGCCGAGCGCAATGAATCGGCTATCGTCTACGATCCGGCACTCGAATACACGCCGCAATTTTTTAATCCCGCGCGCGGCGATCTGATCCTGAATCCCCTAAAGGACGAGCATACTTGGTCCGGATTCAAGAAGCTCTACAGCAAGGAGGGCCAGCGGGAGCTGGAGGTGAATGCGTTCAAGGCAGAGCTATCTGTTGTAGAACGCAACATCAAGGCAATAGAGGGTAAGGGGCCGCCAACCGTTGGCAGACCAGACGACTTTAAAAATCCTCTACAACATGAAGTACGAGGCCGAAGGCGTCATTGCTGAGCCGAAGGTGTATATCCCGTAGGAAAGGGCCATGAAAAGACTGCTAAAAGTCGGCGCACTGATCGTTCTTGCGGTCATAGGTTTGCTTCTTTACGCAGACCTCCAGTCAATCCACCAAATCTTTCGAGTTTCAGAAAAGATGATCAATGATGCCCCGACACCACAGGTGCGTCAGGCTCTTGTTGAGAACAAGAACACTCGGGATAGGGAGGAACGAAGGCAAAAGGCATTTGTTGAAGCAGCGTTGGTAGTTGATGTGGCGCTGTTCCTCTTGGTGGCAGCCAGTGCCGTGGGTTGGCGGAGACGCCCTAAAGAACGAATGACCTGCGTCATGTAGTAGGCGCAAAATCAGAGTAACCAGCAAACTCAACAGAACCAGCAGACTCCTGCTCCCCAGCCTGCGCCCAAACCTACCGTTCAGCCGGGGCCTGCCCCGACCGACCCTGCGACCGGCAAACCGTCGCCGGCGGGTGGCCCGGCCTTCCGATGACACACGCACACGGTGGGTGCCCCGTCCTTCGCGTATTTTGCGAAGGGCGGGCGGCAGACTGATTGCACCGTGGGCTTTGCCTCCTACGCCACCCGCACCGGCCCGGCCTCGTCGAGAAAGTAGTGGCGATAACTGCTCCAGCGCCAACCCTCAGGCGCCGCCGCCGCCAAACCGCGCTTCACCGGATTGTCGTGCATGTACCGCAGTTTCTCCTCCCATTTCTTGTTAGTCCAAACATTGAAGTCATAAAAACGCGCCTGCCAGAAAGGCGCATCGCGGTCCAAACGTTGCGGCGTTCGACCTCTATTTGTGAAATACCACATCCGCATTCGGCGGAGCGAAATCGTACTCGAAATTCGAAAACACCAAATCCATAACGCCTCTGTGGTTGAGGTCGGCGGCAGTCATGGCCACCGTGCTGGCTCCGGATGCGAAGAAAGACCGGCTGAACTGGCCGTTGCCGTTATTGAAGAGAATCACCGCCTGCTGCGCGAGCATCAGTCCAGCTGCTAAATCAACACGGCCATCGCCGTCAAAGTCTCCCGCCACCAACCCACCCGGGTACCCTCCCGCGTCAACCTCAGTTACCAGGTAAAACGTGCCGTCCCCCCGACTGTAGTACACACCTATGTTTTGCTCCCCCGGAGCAGTGACCGCAACATCAGCCTTGCCGTCTTTATTGAAATCCGCGACCGCCGCGAGTGCTCCATTGACGAGCGGCAGCGACGTGCTGATGCTGGTGAAAGTCCGATTGCCGGCATTCAGCAATGTCTGTCCGCCAATGGCGATATCAAGCTTGCCGTCGCCATTGAAATCGCCGATAACATACGGACCATCGAACGCGGCCGGAATGGAAACGGGCGTAAAACCGTATGCGCCATTGCCAAAGAAGATCTGGCCCGAGCCGACAATATCAGGATGGCCGTCGCCGTCGATATCCGCCACTGTGATTGGCCCATTGATGGCTGGCAGAGTAATCGGCGATGACGAGAAGTTGAAGGTTCCGTTGTTCGGCCAGATGACCAGGCCGGAGTCGGAATTGCCAATGAGATCAACCACGCCTTTTCCGGTCAGGTCCGCGAGCAGGAAAGAAGATGGGTCCGTGGTCCCCGCCAATTGGAAAAGATCGTTGCCTTCATTCTGGAAGACAGTCCCATGAATAGTGGCCGATGGGACGCCCCCAAAGAAGATTTCCTTGAGACCGTCACCGTTAATGTCACCGGCGCTTGGGGTCGAGGCTGTTTCTGGAGTCAGGGAAACCGCCGAAGGAAAGTTGCGGTCCTTCCGTCCGAGCGCGAGCGAGACAAAGCTGTAGCTGTCGGGCACGACCACGTCGGGAATGCCATCCCCGTTGAAATCTCCGACGGCCACAAATTGCCCCCCGGGGCCGACGACCGGTTGGATCACAAAGTTCCCGGTTCCGTCTCCGAAGAAATAAAGAATCTGCGACGGTTCGCCTCCGCTCGAACCTGCTAGATCGGGGAAGCCGTCGTGGTCGAAATCGCCAGCGACAACGTTGATTACGCCCGGAGTGCTCAGGCTCGCAACCTGCTTGAACGAGCCGTCGCCCTTTCCCTGAAAGGAATAAAGAACACCGCTGCTGCCCTGTGGAACCTGCACAATGAGATCGGCGATTCCATCGAGATTGAAATCAATGACCGACGCCAGGCCAACGATGCCATTCAACCCAGTCGCTGCCTGGTCGGTAAAGACACCGTTACCCTGATTCATCAGAAGGTGCAGCGACTGCGAGGTGGTCTTGTAGATGATGTCCGGCCTGCCGTCTCCGTTGAAATCGGCGACGGAAAAACTACTGTTCGCCGCCGTTGCCAGAGTGGTAGGAGCGCCGAACGCTCCGCCGGTATTTTGCAACCAGACGAGATTATAGGCGGCGCCAGAAGGCTGCTCTACGGCTAGCACCAGATCGAGTTTCCCGTCCCCGTTCAGATCAGCAAGATAGGCCGGTCCAGGGTTAACTCCGGCAAAGGTTTGCAGCGCCGAAGGCGGCTGAAAATTGCCGTGCCCGTCGCCAAGCATGATGTTCACAGTCGTGGAAGAGAAATTGTCGCTTGTCATGAAAACGAGATCGGGAGTTCCGTTCCCGTCCACATCCCCGATAGCGACAGCGTAGGGCGTTGTCGGCATGGAGATATACTGAGGCGCGGATAGTGAGCCATTCGCCTGGCCCGCCAGAATTGTGATGCCGGCAAGATTCAGCAAACCCGCTCCCGGCATGATGACATCGGCAAGACCGTCGCCGGTAACATCCGCAGCGACAATGTAGGGGGCGTTGCTTTCGCCCGCCGAAACCAGAAATGCCGGAATTGCCTTCATCACGAATGCACCTTGCTGCGGCGCGTACACAACGAATGAAACGCTCTGCGAGGTGCCCGTGCCCTGTTGCACAGCAATTTGATGGGTGGCGGCCGTGTAGCTCAAATTGATTGGGAACTCGGCCTCCAGGGTGTTCGGGTCTATCATGTAGGTCGAAACCAATTGGCCATCGATCTCTATGAGCGCGTCAGAGTGGAAGTTGGACCCAGTTACAGTAAGAATGCCCAGAGGCACGTTCACCATGATGCTCGACGGAGAGAGCGTTTTAATCGCCGGTACATCCCCGCCGCCGCCCCCCGAACTACCCGTGCCTCCGCCGCAACCACCAAGGGTCAATAACGCGACACCCATAACTAGATATGTAAGTTGGCGAGAGCTAATCATCTCGCGTATTACACATCAGGAGCCGATGAGTTGTCCAGAAATCAAAGCCGATTGCAGGCAAAATCGGGGCCGCTTTTAGGGGAAATCGGCGACATCCCTGATATGTAAAAGTCAAGGGGAGACGGAGGTCTTCAGGCGCTTGGGAGAGTGGGAATCGCCGGGTCGGCCCGGCGGAGCGGGGCATCTCGGAGATGATGATCGATCTTTATCGTGCCCAATGCATGGCCTGTCAACTTGACAAAATCAAGCCGCGGAAACCCCATAAAACAAGGAAAGCAAAACCGCACTAAGGCGAGTAAGTCATTTACTCCCAGACACTTCGCTGTAAGTGCTTCATTCTAGAGCCGCCCGCCGTAAATCCGAGGTAACTCCAGCATTCTCATAGGTTGGAAGCCAAATCAAAGGGGGGCGCTATAACCAGATAGTAAACATCCATCCAACGAAAAACACCCTATATCGTGACTTTCAGGAAGCTCCGATGGTCAACTTTATTTTGTTCGCAGTTTCTTCGCCCAAGTCGCGACAATATTGTACGTACAATAATGTCAACGAATGTTCCACGTGGAACACTCGCAGGTGGAGATACGTTCCCACCTACCTCTTGGCCGGAGCCGGCTCCCCGACCCGCTCGCTCACTTTAAAGGACATCTTCCCCGCTTTCCGGTCCGCATCGACGATAACGTGATCACCATGAAGGACTTGGCCATCCAGTATCTTCAGAGCCAGCGGGTCCTGGACCAGCTTCTGGATCGCCCGTTTCAGCGGCCGAGCCCCGAAATTAGGATCGTAACCCTCGGTAAACAAAAGCTCTTTCGCCGAGTCCGTCAACTCCAGAGAAATCTTCCGGTCGGCCAGCAGCCCCCGCAAATCCTCCAGCCTAAGCTCAACAATCTTAACCAGTTGCTCCTTCCCCAGCGGCTTGAAAACGATGATGTCATCCACCCGGTTCAAAAACTCCGGCTTAAAGTGCCCATGCAGCACCTCCAGAACCTGCTGAGAAGCCCGCTCAAACCCCTCATTCTTAAGGCCCTCAGCCTGCAAGTACGACGACCCGAGATTCGAAGTCATGATGATCACGGTATTCTTGAAGTCGACCGTCCGACCCTTCCCATCGGTGAGCCGCCCGTCGTCCATAAGTTGCAGAAGTACATTAAATACATCAGGATGCGCCTTTTCAATCTCATCAAACAGCACCACCGCATAGGGACGCCGCCGCACCTGCTCCGTAAGCTGCCCCCCCTCCTCATACCCGACATACCCCGGAGGCGCCCCAATCAGCCGCGAAACCGCATGTTTCTCCATGTATTCAGACATATCGATGCGAATCATGGAGCGCTCATCATCAAACAGAAACTCCGCCAGAGCCCGCGCAAGTTCGGTCTTTCCAATACCTGTGGGCCCCAGGAAGATGAACGAACCGATCGGCCGCTTAGGGTCGCTAAGCCCAGCCCGGGACCGCCGTATCGCATTGGAAACACGCTCCAAAGCGTCATCCTGGCCCAGCACGCGCAACCGCAGACGATCTTCCATGCTAATAAGCTTCTTAACTTCACCTTCCAGCATCTTCGAAACCGGAATGCCAGTCCATTTCGACACGATGCGCGCAACGTCTTCCTCATCCACCTCTTCCTTCAACATACGTCGAGATGGGACCATGGGCGCGCCTTTCGAGCTGGCAGCGCCGCGGCCTTCGAGTTGGTCAGTGATCTTTTTAAGATCTTCTTCGGTCTGGCGAATCAGGCCGTAGCGAATCTGCGCCACCCGCTCGAGATTGCCTTTACGCTCTTCGGCCTGCTCTTCAACTTTTAGTTGTTCGAGCTTCTCTTTGAGCGCGCGGGCTTTGGCGATGATGTCTTTTTCCAGCTTCCACTTCGCCTTGAGCGCATTCGACTGCTCGCGAATCCCGGCCAGCTCTTTTTCCACCAGCGTCAAGCGCTCGCGCGAGCTGCGGTCGTCTTCTTTCTTCAGAGCCTGCTTTTCGATTTCGAGCTGTGTGGCGCGGCGTTCCAGCTGATCGATTTCGGTCGGCATGGAGTCGATCTGGATGCGCAGCGAGGCGGCAGCTTCGTCGATCAGGTCGATGGCTTTGTCCGGGAGAAAGCGGTCGGAGATGTAGCGATGCGATAGAGTCGCGGCGGCCACGATCGCCGAATCTTTGATCCGCACGCCGTGGTGGACTTCGTACTTCTCTTTCAGGCCGCGCAGAATGGCGATGGTGTCTTCTACATTGGGCTCGCCTACGAAGACGATCTGGAAGCGGCGTTCCAGCGCCGCGTCTTTCTCGATGTACTTGCGATATTCGTTCAGCGTGGTAGCGCCAATGGCGCGCAGTTCGCCTCGTGCCAGCGCGGGCTTGAGCATGTTGGAGGCGTCGATCGCGCCTTCCGACGCGCCTGCGCCGACGAGTGTGTGCAGTTCGTCGATGAAGAGAACGATCTGGCCTTGCGCGTCTTCGATTTCCTTGAGCACGGCCTTGAGGCGGTCTTCGAATTCACCGCGATATTTTGCTCCGGCAAGCATCGAGCCGAGGTCGAGCGAGACTACGCGCTTATTTTTCAGCGCCTCGGGTACATCGCCTGAAATGATGCGCTGGGCAAGGCCCTCGACGATGGCGGTCTTGCCGACTCCGGGCTCGCCGATCAGCACGGGATTATTTTTTGTACGACGCGACAGGACCTGGACTACGCGGCGGATTTCTTCGTCGCGTCCGATGACCGGGTCGAGCTTGCCGCGGCGGGCCTGCTCTGTCAGGTCGCGGGCGTAGCGCTCGAGCGCCTGATATTTGCCTTCGGGATTCTGATCCGTGATGCGCTGCGATCCGCGGACTGAGGTCAGCGCTTTGAGAATCGCTTCGTGGGTTGCTCCGTGGCGCGCCAGCAGTTCCTGCGCTGGATCGCGCTTCAGGTCGGTGATGGCAAGCAGAAGATGCTCGGTGGAAACGTATTCGTCTTTGAATCCGTCCGCTTCCTTGAATGACTTTTCTAAAAGCTGATTGACCTGCGACGACATGCTCGCTTGATTGGCTCCGCTGCCAGAAACTTTGGGGAGCTTTTCGATTTCCTGATAGATCTCGGCGAGGACTGCCTGCGGGCCGATGCCGATTTTTTCAAGCACCGGCACGACGATGCCTTCCTTGTCCTCAACCAGAGCGGCTAGAAGATGGATCGGCAGAAGCTCGGGGTTGCCGTGTTCGGAGGCGAGATCGTTCGCGCGCTGAACGGCTTCCTGCGCTCTGACTGTGAATTTGTCCCAACGGATGGGCATGGGATTGACTCCTTGCGCTACCTAAAGCGTAGCGGGATTTTGTCATTTTGTAATCGGGTAACTGTGGAATTTTGCGTAAACGCACCAACTTACCCGATTGCGAAATTGCAAAATCAAACGGGAGGCGGGCATTTCGCCGCCTCCCGAGATTCTCCAGGGGTTAAGTATCCAAATCACTTGTTGCGCCTTTCGTCGTGACTCACGCCGCGACTTCTCAAGGCCAGCGCTTTGACCGCACGGGCGGGGCGCCCGTGCCTCCATTACGCGGCTTTGCCGGCGTTCTTAGCTTCGGACTTGCCTTCGCTCTTGTGCTCTTTGCCTTCGAGCGTCTTGCCGCTGCCAACGTTGACCTTGATCTGCTTTGGCTTGGCCTCGGCCTTCTTGGCCAGTTTGATCTTCAGCACACCCTTGTCGTAGTCGGCCTGGACCTGCTCCGGATTAACGGTCGTGGGGAGAGTGAAGGTGCGAGTGAAGCTGCCATACTGGCGCTCGACCCGGCGATAGTTCTCTTCTTTCTCCTCCTTCTCGAACTTGCGCTCGCCGTGAACGGTCAGCGTGTTGTTCTCGATGCGCACGTCGATGTCCTTCTCGTCGATGCCGGGGACTTCGATCTTGAGCGTGATGTTGTGCTCGTCTTCGTAGACATCAACCGGGGGTGCGAAGGTGCTGGTGGTGAGGGACTCTTCCGGACCGCTTTGCTGGTCGCGGAGCAGACGGTTCATGCGGTCTTGCAGGCTGACGAATTCACGGAATGGATCCCAACGGGCGATGAGTGTCATGGCTCTTACTTCCTCCTACTTTAGATTTTGTCGGGAGCTTGGCGGCGCTTGGTCAGCAGCTGTTTCGAGCCGCCATCCATTTCAGCGGCCCCAACCTGCGAAGGCGAGGCGCCCTCGCGACAGCCGACGGGACGTCGGCGCTGCGCTAATTTGCCCCCTCTTGGTTATTACATGAGAATAATAAAATATGAGTGTTTCATTGTCAACTATTGTATTCCGTTTTTTTTCAGTTGCTTACACCGATAACCAGACATTTCAAGTAACTGGTTTCAGGAACGTTGAGCAGGGTTGGATGGTCTTTTGACGCACCCCGGTTTTCCAGAAGCGCTCAGGGATTTGTGGGCGTCTTGAGCGGCCGAAGCGACTACTTCCTGGAAGTCGGACTGGCATACGTGGAAGGAACAAGAGCAGGTGACGAGGATTCCGCCCGGTCTTGAGCATCTTCAGGGCGCGCAGATTGAGTTCTTTGTAGCCGCTCAGGGCTTTGTCGAGATCGCGTTTGGTTTTGGCGAAGGGAGGCGGATCGAGGACTATCATCTCGTATTTTTTTCCGGCGGCGGCATAGTCGCGGAGAAGGTCGAAGGCGTTGGCTTCGATCCATTCGATTTGGCGATTATTGAGGGCGGCATTTTTATCGGCCGTTTCGAGGGCTGGGCGGGAGCTGTCGACTCCTGTGACGGATGTTGCATTTCGCGGCCAGGTGGAGGGCGAAGCCTCCTTGGTAGCAGAAGACGTCGAGAGCATCGCCTTTCGCGTAGTGCGCGGCGGCGGCGTAGTTTTCGCGTTGGTCCAGGAAGGCTCCGGTTTTTTGGCCTTCGAGTCCGTCATAGTGCAAGCGGATGCCGTTTGTTTGATTTCCATTCATGGTGATGATGGTCGAACTTTTTTTGCCCCAGAGCACGCCGGAGTCGCGCGTCGGAAGCTGTTCAAGGTCGCGAATCCGGGGATCGACGCGCTCGACGATTCCTTCCGGCTTTAGCTCTTCCACCAAGGTTTCTATGATCGCGCCGCGGACCGGTTCGGCATCCATGGCTTGGGTGAGGATTTGGATGGAGATGACATCGTCGTAGCGGTCGATGATCAGGCCCGGGAGGAAGTCGGCTTCGCTGAAAACTACGCGATAGGCGTCGGTGTTTTCGACATATTTTTTCCGGTAGTCGAGGGCGGCGCGGATGCGGTCGGCGATTAGTCTTGGCAGATCCGTTACTTCTTCCTTGCTGCTCGCGATCATGCGGATGGCGATCTGCGAGGACGAGCTGTAGAGAGCTGTGCCTTGGAATTTTCCTCGTGGGTCGACGACTTGGACAGTGGCGCCGAGTGGAATCTCCTGCGAGGCGCTTATGTCGGAGCGGTAGACCCAGGGGTGTCCCGATTTCAAGCGAGCGGCGCCGCGGGGAGAGAGGGTGATCGTCGGTAGCTTGTGCGTGGATGCCTTGGGGGCGGCGGAAGATTTCGGCATTCAGCGATGTTACATGGTCTCGCTTTTCCTTTGCGGCTGGAGTCAAAGTCAAAGGCTTTAACCACGGAGGGCACTAAGGAACACGGAGGAAATCAAACGGAGGGAATCAGTCGGGCCGCGCCTGCTGTGATGTTCGGCAATCCTCTAGCGCGAGGTGATTAGCTTGGAATTGGCAGTTCGCCGATAATTTCTTCGGCACTGGTCGCGCCGACGAAAGGCCTGCTGTTACTGCGCCCGTCATAACCTTCTTTAATGCGGATCTGGAATTGGTCCATCTCCGGCGCGGTGCCTATGGTGATGCGGACGTGGGTGGGCCAGACTGGCCAGATGCGTCCGATGTGGACGTTTTGTTTGGCCATGGCTTCGATCACTTCCTTGCCGGGGCGTTTCGTTTCCAGCATGAAGCAATTGGATTGCGAGGGGACGTAGGAGTAGCCGTTGCGATCGAGCCAGGCGAAGACGCTGGCGCGGATTTCGGAGTTGATGCGCTTCCGCTCCGGGAACCAGCTGCGAATCTTTCAGGCTGGCGGAGGCCGCGGCCAGCGCGGTGATGGGATTGAAAGCCCACCCGCCGTAGTGCTCGATTTTCTCCACCAGACTCGGCTTGCCGATTACTACGCCGCAGCGCAGACCGGCCATGCCGTAGATCTTGGAGAAGGTGCGCAGGACTAGGACATCCTTGTCGGCTTTGACCAGGTCGAGCGCGGACTCGGTGTCGGAGAAGTGGATGTAGGCCTCGTCGATCAGGACGACCGAATCTTTCCGTTTGTTCGCGACCAGGTATTCGATATCGGCATGGCTGGTGACGGTGCCGGTGGGATTGTTTGGGTTTGCGATGTAGAAGATGCCGGCATCGGGCGCGGCGGCCAGCATGGCTCTGACGTCGTGCGCGTAGTCTTTATCTTTTGCCAGCGGAACTTTTACAACCCGTGCGTTGACGAACTGGGCAGCGAACATCCCGGCTTCGTAGCCCGGGTCCGCGGTTACGTAGCTGCGCTGCGGCGAGGCGAATACGGATACGGCATAGTGGAGCGCGTCGCTCGAGCCGGGGTAGAAGCGGATGTAGTCCGGCTTCAGACCTTCTCGTTGCGCGTATTGTTTGACGATGTCGTCGGTCATCCAGAACGAGTAGCGCCCGCCTTGCGGGGCCATTTTGATGACGGCTTCACGGGCGGCGGCACAAGGGCCGAGGGGATTTTCGTTGGCGTTGATCATGACGCCCTCGTGCGAGATTTCGATGGGCGCGGCCGCGTGGGCCAGCATGGGTTCGGTCAGGATGCGCAGGGCGGTGGCGGCCGATGCGGCGGCGGAGAGCGTCAGGAAGGAACGGCGGGACGCGGAAATCAATTTAATACTGGACTCGTTATCGTTGGGCATGGGAGCGCTGGACACAGGATCGCTAAGCACGGGAGCGTTCGACACGGCTCACCTCACGCGCTCATCTTATCGCAAATTGCAGGCGCTTGGGTATCGGCTCTGGGCGTAGGGTTTGGGCTGGGGCTCGAGATTATCCTTCGCCGGATGAGAAAAGATTTCGCAACAAAACCACGGTTGGGGACCGCTGATTGTGTTAAGCTTCGGCCTCCCGCTCTAGCAAGCAAAAGAGCGCATGCTGGGCTCGGGCCAGGCTTCCCGCACGAAGAGCCGAATTTCAGTTTTCCCAAGGAGACCCATCATGAAAAAGCGCCTACTCGTTGCAACGACTTTCTTTCTTACCGCTCGCGATTGCCGCACTCTTGCCGGTCGTAAAACCAGTGGAAGCGGGCAGCAGTTCGCAGTTGGTGGCTCAGGCAGTAGCCCAATCGCCCGATTCGGCGGCTAGCGATTATTGCGTAAGCAATGGCGGCGAAGTTGACGCCCGCCAACCTTACTACAACACCAACGGGCCCGAGCAGGATTGGCTGCGGCTATCCGGCACGCGAAAATTCTGTAAGTTCACGTCACAAGACGACGGATCGCGAATTCACGTGGAACTCTCGACGCTCTATACCGCAAAGCCCAGCCTGGCGGCGCTGGCGTATTATGCCGAGGTTCAGTTGGGAACCTGCAATGGCAATCCGGCCTCGTGCTACTGCACGCTGCTCGGGGGCAGTGATTCGTTTGGAGGAATCAACGCAGCGGGTGGAGGCTGGGTGCAGAAATCGGATCCGGTGGACACGGTGCTCGAAGCCTGTATCTTCCCCGACATGTCGTCGATTGATTCGTGGGGGCTGGCGTACCATTCGGTGGGAGTTATTCGCGGTGCGGACTTGGACGGTCTGCTGCGCTATCCGAACCCGTACGCGTCGAAGAAACGCAAATAACGATTCTGAAATCTTGAAATGCAGCGGCGCGCTTAGCCATTTTCCATTTCCACACTGGCCGAGCCGCCGCTGATTATGTCTTTAGTCCTGGTCGCGGTTCGTGTCTTTCGCGACAGCCCACGCGATCACGAGCGAGGCTAGCGACAACAACACGTCCAGCGCGAAGTTAGCCCGGCCAGCGTCCAGAGCGAATCGAGCCCTAGACCACTTCCTGCGATACCACTGCGTCTTGCTCCAGGTCCGGGCTTTCGGGGCCGGCGGCCAGGGCCGCTATCCCGTATTCGTATCCTTTGTCGAAGGCTTTTAAATTCAGCTCGCGGAAGCTTGCGGGGACCGAGTCGGCTACCGCTTTGCGTACCGCGTCGGCATTGATTAACTGCGTGATAGCGGCGAAGAAGCCGACCATTACGATGTTGAGGACCATGCGCTTGCCTAGTTCTTCGGCGATACGAGTGGCCGGAATGCTGTAGATTTTTGTCTGCTCGGGGCAGGTCGGTGACGCGGACGAGGTCACGCTCGATGAGAAGCGTGCCATCTTCTTTCAGTTCGGAGGCAAACTTCACATAGGCTTCCTGCGACATTACCACCATTACGTCGGGCTGGGTGACGTAGGGATAAAGCACTGGTGTGTCGGAGAGCATGAGTTGGGCGCTGCAAGCTCCGCCGCGGGCTTCGGGACCGAAGTTCTGCGTCATGGTCGCGAATTTGCCTTCGTGAATGGAGCAGGCTTTGCCGAGCACGATGGCTGACAGAATTACGCCCTGGCCGCCAAATCCCGCGATACGAATCTCTGTTAGTGGCATGATTCCTCCTCGCAGCCGCCATCGGCGCTGCAGGCATAGCCTTGTTCTTCGTCGTAATCCACGTACTTGTCGCCCAGGCTCTCGTGCATCTGGGCTTTAAGAAGAGTGCTGTAGTCGGGGCGGTCGCGGTCGACAAACTTGCCGACGATGATTTCGCCGTTCAGGGTGAGCCCTAGTTCGCTGGTCGGCGCGCCGTGTTTGGTCTTGCTCTTTTCCTTGTAGTACTTCATGGTCTCGAGACCGTCGCCCAGCTTGTTGCGGCGCTGGTAGAGCGTGGGGCAGGGCGAAATCACTTCGATGAAGCTGAAACCCTTCTTGTTGAACGCTTCGGTGATGGAGCGCGCGAGTTGGCGTACGTGGAAGGTCGTCCAGCGCGCAACGTAGACAGCGCCCGCGGCTTCGACCAGGTGAGGAAGGTTGAAAGACGGCTCGAAGGTTCCGTAGGGCGACGTGGACGTGGTCGCGTGGCCGGGAGTGGTTGGCGCGGTCTGACCTCCGGTCATCGCGTAGATGAGATTGTTGACGCAAATCACCTTGAGATCGATGTTGCGGCGCGCGGCGTGGATCAAGTGATTGCCGCCGATGGCGGAGAGATCGCCGTCACCTGAGTAGACGACCACGTTGAGATTCGGATTCGCCAGTTTCAGTCCGGTCGCGAATGGAATCGCGCGGCCGTGGGTGGTGTGGAACGAATCGAGCTTGACGTATCCGGCGACGCGGCCTGTGCAGCCGATGCCAGAGACTAGATGCGAGAGTCTTCAGATCAATGTTCGATTCGATCAGCGCTTGGCGAAGCAGTTGACGGTTGTGCCGATGCCGCATCCGGGACACCAGATGTGGGGCATGCGGTCGGAACGCAGAAACGGTTCGACGGGATTGCCCACCGGCACTGGGTTAACGAGAGTTGTCATCGAGCGGCCTCCTGAATCGCGGCAAGAATTTCTTCGGGACGATGCACGCTGCCTCCGGCATGGGGAACGAGGATGGTTTTGGCCTTGCCGCCTGCGGCGCGTTCTACTTCACGGACCATCTGTCCGAGGTTTAACTCCGGCACGACGAAAGCTTTGGTATGCCCGGCGAGTTCACGGATCTTCTTTTCCGGAAAGGGCCAGGCAGTGATCAGCCGCAGCTTGCCGACCTTCAGTCCTTCGGCGCGAGCCATATCGATGGCGCGCTGCGCGACACGCGAGGTGATGCCGTAGGAAACCACGATCACATCGGCGTTGTCGGTGGAGTCTTCTTCGAAACAGGCAGATGCGATCGGCGGCGGAGCGAATTTTATTTTGCAGGCGCGTCACCAGCGTTTGCTGCATTTTCGGCGTCATGTTCGGGTAACCGCGATCATCATGGGTCAGGCCGGTGACGTGGAACTTGTAGCCTTCGCCGGCGTGCGCCATCTCTGGAACCATGTCGCCGTTGGTCGCGTAGGGGAGGTAATCGTCGACCGATTTATGAGTGTGCTTTCGTGGCGTGACCTCAATCTGGTCGGCGGGCGGAATCACGACCTTCTCCGTCATGTGGCCGACCACCTCGTCCATCATGAACATGACGGGGACGCGGAATTCTTCGGCAAAGTTGAAGGCCTTGATGGTCAGGTCGAAGCATTCTTGTGGGGAGTTCGGGCAAAGCGCGATGATCTCGTAATCGCCGTGCGATCCCCAACGCGCCTGCATCATGTCGCCTTGCGCGGGAAGCGTGGGCAGGCCGGTGGACGGACCGCCACGTTGCACGTCGACGAAGACGCAGGGCGTCTCGGTCATGGCGGCGTAGCCGATGTGCTCCATCATCAGCGAGAAACCTGGGCCTGAAGTGACGGTGAAGGCCTTTGCTCCACCCCACACTCCGCCTTGCAGAGCGATCGAGGCAGCGAGTTCGTCTTCCATCTGAATGAAGCAGCCGCCGACGGTGGGCACACGCTGCGCGAAACGCTCGACAACTTCGGTGGAGGGCGTGATGGGATAACCGGCGGCAAAGCGTGCGCCCGCGGCCAGGGCGCCTTCACAGCAGGCGTGATCGCCATCAAGAAAATGAGTGCCAGTGAGTACGCCGCGTGGATCAGCCTTCATTTTTTCACCTCTTTTGCTTCCGGCTTGGGCGCCTGAACTTTATGGCCGTAGATGGCGAAGTCCGGGCAGTACATACCGCAGAGGTCACAGCCACTGCACTTCTCAGGCTCCACTACGTGCGGCGGATGATGGCCCTTGGAATTAAATGCCGAGGAGAGCGCGAGTACATGGGATGGGCAAAACTCTACACAAAAGCCGCAAGCCTTACAGCGCTCAACAACGATGGATACACGTCCTTTTGCCACGGATACCCCCACCAGCGGGGGCTTGATTGCCCCCGAAGTTCAGTTTGCATTATGCGATTTCCGTGTCGCTGCGGGGTGTGACGTATATCACGTATGGCTGTGAGGTCGAGGCCTGATCGCGGCATTTTCAACTTCCTCTCCGCGGATTTACGCGGATTTCTTTCCTAATTGCTTTTGAGGAGCTTGCGTTTGGTCAGGAATTCGTGGACGACGGCGCTTGGATCGCGATGCTCACGGTCGACGGCATAGTTCAGCCGCCGCATGTCGTTATCGGAAATCTGGCCTGCAAGAACGTCCAGGGCGGACTTCACTTCGGGATGGGCTTTTAACACTTCTTCGCGCATCACTGCCACCGCTTCGTAGGGCGAAAAGTAGTGGTGATCGTCTTGCAAAACAAAAAGATCCAGAGCAGGAATTAAGCCGTCCGTATTGTTGCCGGCAATCAGATCGACTTGATGCTGCACGAGGGCCCTCGTGAGCAGGCCCAGATCCATGACGCGTGGAGGCTCGGCGAAGCGGAGACCATAGCTGGCGGCTAAGCCTTTGTAGCCGTCAGGGCGCTCCATGAACTCGTATCCGAAACCGGCGCGCCAGTGGGGCGTGTAAACAGCAGCCTGGGAGATGGTTTCCAAGTGCAAGCGGCGCGCGTCTTCGCCGCGGATGACGATTGCAAATGTATCGTCGAAGCCGAGCGGAGGGCCGAGGGTGAGATTGAGCTGCTTTTCGTAGGCTTGCTTGACCTGCCGATAAACTTCTTCTTTATTTGCGTTCGGCGGTTGTTTCAGCACGGCGGTCAAAGCCGTGCCAGTGTATTCCGGGTAGATGTCGATTCTTCCAGCGAGAATTGCCTGTTGACAGATGAAGGTACCGGCGAGGTAGAAACGGCGCTCGACCGGCAAATGCGTGCGCGACTCGATGATTTGGGCGAAGATTTCGCCGAGAATCAGTTGCTCGGTGAAATTCTTGGACCCGATTACGACGCGGTCGGAATGAGCGGCACAGCCCGTCACGGGCACGAGCAGCGCTACCGCCAGCACGAAACCACAGATCGAAATTACACTCCGCTGCAATTGATGCGGTTCGCGGCCGCTACTCTTTATTATGGTGATCGTCATCTTTACGATTTCAACCAAAATGAATTCAGGCCGCGTTCCAAGAGTCCAAGCAGGAAGTCGGCTGCGAGGGCGAGCAGCGCTGCCGGAATGGCTCCCGCGAGAATCACCTGATTGCTGACCATTGCTAATCCACGAAAGATAAATTCTCCGAGGCCGCCGGCGCCGATGGCGGCTGCGATGGTGGCGAGGCCGATGGAAAGAACGACGGCGATGCGGACACCCGCTACGATCACGCCGGACGCAAGCGGCAGTTCGACCTGAAACAGCAGTTGGCGATCGGTGAGGCCCATGGCGCGGCCCGCCTCAACCACCGCCGGATCTACGCTGCGAATGCCAGCATAGGTGTTACGGATGAGAGGCAGCAGACAATAGAGAGCGAGAGCTAGGATTGCGAGGCGGCTGGCGCGTTCTCCGATCCACGGCGCAGGGATCAGAAAACCGAACAATGCCAGACTTGGGATGGTTTGAATCACATTGGCTCCGCCGATGATGAGCTTGCTGAGGCTGGGAACTCTGGTGATCAGGATACCGAGTGGAATTCCGACGCACGCCGCGATGAGGGTGGAGATGCCGGCGAGTTGGATGTGCTCGAGCGTCAACTCGATTACTTGCTGGCGATTTGCACTCATGAAGTGCAGGAAGTTCATTGCGGTCCCTTCTTTTTTGTTGGCGTTTCCGAGGGCGTGGAGAAAGCTTCTCGATAGGCGCGAACCAAAGGATGCTCGGAACGAGAAAATTCTTCTGGCGGAAGGTTCACGACCTCGCGGCCGGATTCCATCAATACAATGCGGTCCGCCAGCAACAGGGCTTCACGCAGATCGTGCGTAACGAACACGACCGCCTTGCGCATGCGCTGCTGGAGAGAGTGAAACTCTTTCTGGATTTCCGAGCGGGTGATTGGGTCGAGCGCGGAAAAAGCCTCGTCGAGAATCAGAATTGGCGGATCGGCGGCCAAGGCGCGCGCCACCCCTACACGCTGGCGCTGTCCTCCGGAAAGCTCGCGAGGATAGCGGGACGCCATTTCCCTATTCAGCCCGACGAGAGCGAGCAGTTCGCGCACCCGCGCCTCGATTCGCGGCCGATCCCAGCCTTCGATGCGCGGGACGAGGGCGATATTGCGTTCCACTGTGAAATGAGGAAAGAGCCCGCCGTCCTGGATGACGTAGCCGATGCTTCGCCGCAAACGAATCGGGTCCCACTTTGCGGTGGAGCGTCCGCTGATACGCACTTCGCCGTCAACGGGCATTAAGAGACCGTTGATGAGCTTTAGGGTCGTTGTCTTGCCCGAGCCACTTCGGCCTAGCAGGACGAGAGTTTCTCCATTGTTTACGGCAAGCGACAGATTCTCCAGAAGAGGACGGCGGTTCAGACGGAATGTAACGCGATCAAACTCGATGGACGGCACGTGGCTCGCAGCTCCACTGCTTGAAGTTCCGTCTGGAGTAAGCGGCATTGATGTCCGAGGCATGGTGGCAGATTGGTTGAAGACATCAGGAAATGCAAATGCATTGGAGTCATCGCGCGATCAGGAACGCGGCCCAACATGGTACGCACTCCCCGGCAATCCGGTGATGCGAAGTCCACTATGCCCCTTGTGCCGAATATTGAGGCCGATGAGCAGCGCGGTGATTTGCTCGACGGTACGGGCGTTTTCAAGTTTACCGCCGTCCAAGGCGCGGATCTTCGGGATTTTTGCCGCCAACTCCATGACGATTTCGGCTGCTTTCGGATCGTCCGAGCACACGAGTACGTCACAGTCGACGTCTTCGTCGCCGTTCAGCACGTCCGCCGAAACGTTGTGGAAGGCGGCGACCACGGAGACCCCCTTTGGAACTAACTCGGCGGCTTGCTGTGCGGCAGAGCCTTGCCAGACGCCGAGCGTGCGCGTGGGGCGGCCGCCGACGCTCGCGGCAAGGGGGACGGTCGCGTCGATGAGGACGCTGCCGGGACGAATGGCGGTCTTTAACTCTTTGAGGAGCGCGGCTTGTCCAGCAAACGGGACTGTAAGCATGAGGAGGTCGGTGGCGACGCAGGCCGCGGAATTCTCCATCCCGCTGACTTGAGCGTTTGCGCCCGCTCGCTGGCGGATTGTTTCAGCCGCTTGTTGGGCGCGGGCGGCGTCGCGCGAGCCGATGATGATAGTTTCCCCAGCGCGCGCCCAGCGCAGGGCCAGACCCATGCCGGCGGGACCGGTGCCTCCGATTACGGCGATGGGGTGGCTCGCGCGGTCGTTCATGCGGGCGCTCATGCGAATTCCGGAAGCAGCGGCCCTTCGTTTCTGGACACATCGGCGCTTGACGCTTCGATCGGCAGCTTGATTTTCATGCGCGAATATTTTGTGTTGCGCTCGGCGGGAATGCGGCCGATTTCCAGGATCAGAGATTGGAAATCTTCCGGGCTCGTATATTGACCCGCCGTCGCGCCCGCTTCACGCGAGATGTTTTCTTCCATCAGAGTGCCACCGTAATCATTGGCGCCGGCGTGCAGGCAGAGTTGCGACAGGCGGCGATTCAGCTTGACCCAAGAGACCTGTATGTTGTGAATCGACCCCGCGAGCAGAATTCTGGCGAGGGCGTGAATTTTAAGATGCTCGGCCAGGGTCGGGCCCGAGCGCGCGAGGCCCTGCTGAAAAAGAAGCGTGTTCTGGTGGACGAACCCGAGAGGAACGAACTCGGTGAAGCCGCCGGTCTCGGATTGAATCTGGCGGAAGAGCGACAGCTGGCGCACCCAGTGGGCGGGGGTTTCCATGTGTCCATACATGAGCGTGGACGTGCTGCGGATACCGCATTGGTGCGCGGTGCGGATGACATCCTGCCATTGCATCGACGAGAGTTTATTGCGCGAGAGAATCTGACGGACTTCGTCGTCGAGGATTTCAGCAGCGGTGCCGGGGAGCGTATCGAGGCCGTTATCGCGCAACATGCAGAGGTAGTCGCGCAAAGTCATGCCGGTTAGTTCGACGCCGTAGACGATCTCCATGGGCGAAAAGGCGTGGATGTGCATTTGCGGGACAGCGTCTTTCACGGCGCGCAGAATGTCGCGGTAGTAAAAAGGAGGAAGGCCGTGCGGCAAACCGCCTTGAATGCACACTTCGGTCGCGCCGAGGGCGCAGGCTTCTTTGGCCTTGCGGGCCATGTCTTCGAGCGAGTGAAAATAGGAGTCGGCCTCGCGTGGGCCGCGGCTGAAGGCGCAAAACTTGCATCCGACGAAACAGATGTTGGTGAAATTGATATTGCGATTGACGACGTAGGTAACGAGGTTGCCAACGAGATCGCGGCGGAGAGCGTCTGCGGCTACGAGAAGGGCAAGCAGGTCGGGGCCGTCAGCATTAGCCAGAAGATAATGTTCTTCGTCGCCAAGGCATGCGGCGTCTTTCTTGTCGAGGACGCGCCCGAGAGCGCCGCGGACTGCGGGCGACGCTGAGGGCGCGGCTTCTTCCCATGTGAGGTTGAAGAACTGCTCCAGCTGCATGGTAGCTATTAGAGATGTCTGCGCCATGGAAAACGTCTCCCGATCTTTGTCTCGAAGTCTTTTCTCAAATCCCCAAGTTTAAAATCGCTAGCGAAAAAGATCGCGCGCGGCGGGGCGGATCAGTTCGCGCGCGCTGCCATTCCCATGCCTGTAAGAATACCCCCTAATAATGCACGCCGGAGTGCGTGCCAGTTTGCCGCATACCAGCCCGGCAGCGCAAGCTAGTTCGTCGGCCACGGCGTCGATCGTGGCATGAAGGGAGTAGCGGTGAGGATCACGGCGACCGCGATAGTCGACGAGGGGGCGCATCCCAGCAACACCAATCGCCACTTCGGTCAAGCCCTCGCGCCAGGGACGTCCGAAACTGTCACTGATGATCACGGCGATGTTGACGCTTGTTCCTTTCTTGATCTGTTGCCGTATTCTGGCGGCAGATTCGTCCGGATTTTTTGGCAGCAGCGCCGCGTGCCGTCCGCCGTCGACGTTGGAGACATCGACGCCACTGTTTGCGCAGATGAAGCCGTGCCGGGTCTCGGTGATGAGCACGCCATTTTTCTGGCGCACGATGCGGCGACTCTCGCGCAGGGCCAGTTCGCTAACGCGCGCGTCGAGGGCGTGGCGGCGTGCCCAACGGCGGGCCGCGGGTGATGGACAGATTTCATCCAGATCGACGAGCGCGCCTTCGGCTTTTGAAACAACTTTGTGTTTTACAACCAGGATGTCGCCTTCCCTAAAGTGGAGACCAGCGCTGCGCGGCCGCCGCTAACAGTCGTTTGGTTAAGCTTTCTCCCGTCAGAATTTCTCCCTCGATCGCGATGGGGAGAAGGCGAATTTCTCTCGGTGTGGCGTTTGATTCCCCGCGCCGTGTTGTTCCCTGCCCCGAGTTGGCGGCCGGTTTAGCCACGGCAGACTTGCATCCGCTTTTCGAGATTCCAACTGCGCACGAGTTTTTGCGAACGCCGTCCGCCGTTCGCGTTGGCGAGTTCGCGCAAATCTTCAGCACGATCGACATCGCGCGCCAGGCTAGGCAGATCGAGAACGACGCAAGGCAGACCCGTTGCCCGGGCCGACGCGAGATGCGGCAGGAAACTGTCATTGCCAAAGCGCAGGGGGAACAGATCGGCGGGCGATCTCCAGGCAGCATTCGTGCCCCTGCCGGCCGCATCGGTAACGAGCACTGAGCCTTGGGGAGGAGCCGCGTCGGCAATTCTCTGAAGGTCCGCGCTCTCGATCAGCGGAATGTCCGCAGGGATAACCAGAGTGCTAGGCGCTCCGCGTTCGCAGCAAACAGCCGTAGCCATTGCAACGGCACTGGTTTCGCCGCCATTTTCGTCGTCAGCGATCACATCGAAATTGAAGCGCATCGCCAGAGCGCGGGCAAACGGATCGCTTGTGATCACGGAAACTGCGGAGCGATTCGGCCAATCGGCCAACGCTTGCAGCACGTCTTCACACATCGCTTGCGCGAGCGCAAAACGCTCCTCTGGATTCAGTACGGGCGATAGCCGCTGCTTTGCGCTCGACAGATTCTTTATTGGAACCAGAATCATACTCGCTCCGAAATTATGCTGGCTGTGCCGCGATCGGGGTGCTTGTAAATTGGCGGCACGCCTCGATTGCACTGCGACCCAGCGCAACCCGATCATTATTGTTGCGCATGATGGTGGAAGTGATGTGGACGCGAGGTGCGGTGCCTGATTCTCCTCGCTCGCGAAATTTCGCGGCAGCGTCCGCATCTTGCGAATCGACTATCAATAAGTCGAGGAAATCGCGATAGAAATCGGCGACGCCGGCAATCGAAACGGCAAAGCCTTGCGAGGCGAGGAGCACCCCTGCCGGCCCGGTCACGGCAGAGTTGCCCACAATCGGGCTGACTGCCGCAACCAGGGCGTCGGTTTGGCGAAGCGCGTCGCGTATCCCCGGCACAGCCAGGATTGGCGCGATGCTGGTTACTGGATTGCTCGGCGCGAAAAGAATTTGTCGCGATGAACGGATGGCGCCGAGCACTCCGGGCGCGGGGGCCGCAGCTGATGCGCCTGCGAAGCGTATCGCTTTCACCTCGTCTTGAAATCGGCGCTGGACGAAATATTCTTCGAAGCTCAATTCGCCGGACGAGGTCAAGACTCGCGTCTCGACTCGTGAATCAGTCATGGGCAGAACACGGGATTTGATACCGAGACGCTGAGCAATTTCGGCGGTCGCCTCGCTGAGGGTGTTGCCGTCGGACCGCAGCTTGGTGCGAAGAACATGCATCGCCAGGTCGCGATCACCGACGCTGAACCATGCTGGTTCTCCCATTTGCTCCATGGTTTTCAGAGCAAAAAAAGTATCGCCCCCCACACCCCAGCGGCGCTCCTGGCTTATTTTTCCGGCAAGCGTGTAGACGATCGAGTCGATATCGGGAGAGACATGCAATCCCCACCACCGCATGTCGTCGCCGGTATTGACGACGATGGTCAGCTCTTCAGCAGGTAGAACCTGGCGCAGGCCGTCTACGAATTTTGCGCCGCCTGTGCCGCCCGTCAGAACCGTAATCACGCCGCGCCTCCTAATGGCAGCGCGAGACGCTGGCCGAGCAGTTCGCTTTGCGTTGCCGCCTGCGCGACGAATTCCGGATAGACGGGCAGGCGCTGGTGCAGCTCGAATCCTTTGGCTTCCGTTCGGCGGCGAAGTTCGTCGAGGTGCGGCCAGGGTTTTTCCGGATTGATGAAATCGGGCGTCAGGGGCGAAATTCCTCCCCAATCATTGATGCCAGCATCGAGCAGATCGGGATAATGCAAGTCGGAGAGATTGGGCGGCGCTTGAATATTTATTTCGGGCATCAAGAGACGGGCGACAGCCAGCGTGCGCATCATGTCTTCGCGATCGGGCTCGGGCCATGCTGACATGGGCGTGCCTGGCTTGGCGCGGAAATTCTGGACGATGACTTCCTGAATGTGCCCATAGCGCGCGTGCAGGCCGCGGATGGCGATGAGCGCATCCACGCGCTCTTCCAGCGTCTCACCGATTCCTATCAGAATTCCGGTAGTAAAGGGAATCTTGCGTCGGCCGGCGTCTTCGATCACACGCAGACGCTTGGCAGGATCTTTATCGGGAGCGTTGTCGTGCGCCTTATTCTTCGCGAGCAATCTCTTGCTGGTCGTTTCAAGCATCAGCCCCAGGCTGGGCGCGACGCGAGCTAAGCGCCGCAACCACTCGTCGCTCATCAGGCCGGGGTTGGGATGAGGAAGCAGGCTTGACTCGCGAAGGATTTTGTCACACATCGCTTCGAGATAATGAAGAGTCGATTTGTATCCGAGGTGACGCAGTGTTTCGCGCATCTCGGGGAAAACCAGCTCAGGCTTGTCGCCGAGACTCAGTAAGGCTTCTGTACAGCCCAGGCGCTCACCCGCGCGGACTACCATCATGACTTCGTCCGGCGTCATCGTATGCGCGCCCGGCTGATTGGGATCGCGGCGGAAGGTGCAATAGCCGCAATAATCTCGGCAAAGATTTGTGAGCGGGAGAAATACTTTGGGTGAGTAGGTGATGATGCGAGGCTTGAGTCGCGCGCGGGCTGCCTGGGCGGCGGCGAGCACATCGGGCAGCGGGGTAGTCGTCTGGTTGCAGCAATTGGGAAGCGGTTTCGCGCGAGATCGGCTCGCCGACGGCATCTTGCAGGTCCGCTCCGGTGACGTGAAATTCTTTTTGTGACAGAGCTGACATTGATCCCTCAAAACGCGACAGTTTTAGAACTCACCCTTAGGAGCTTACGCTTGGCGGCGCGCGCCCAGTCTGTATTTGAACGATGATATCGGAGCCGACCAATCTTGTCCCTTGGATTGGATTGGATTTGGATGCCTGCGGACCCGGCCTCGCTGCATTAGAATTAAGCTCGCAGAAAATGCCAACGGATTCCAGCAACGTGGCCCTGAGCCGCGACCGCCTTCCGCAAGGCCATGGGATGTTTCGCCACTGGCGTCACGATCATCACGATCGACCAGGACGGCGAAGTGCATGGCATGACGGCGAACGCCTTCACGGCGGTTTCGCTCGACCCGCTGCTGGTGCTGGTATGCGTCGATCATCGGGCTCGAACTCATGCACACCTTCAGGCGCGCAAGCGGTTCGGGGTGAATGTGCTCAGCAGCCAGCAGCAAGCGATCTCGGAATATTATGCGGGGGCGGCGGAGGCGCATCAGCATCCGGAGACGGCGGGCGCGCGCTTTGAGCGCACTGCGCATGGCACGCCGGTTCTACAGGGAGCGCTGGCATATCTTGAATGCCGGTTGCATTCGGCGCAGCCCGCCGGCGATCACACGATCTTTATCGCGGAGGTTGAGCACGTTGAGGTGAGGGAGGGTGAGCCATTGCTTTATTTCCGCAGCCGCTATCGCGACATCGGGGCACACGAGGATTAAAAAAGCATTGGCCCGCAATGATGGCGCAAATCTTCGGATCGTTGTAGCCTTTCGTGGGCGTGTTTGCCCGCGCGAGTTTGTGCCTTGAACTTTGAAAGGTCGATACGGCTCTTCGGCGACCATAAAGAACCTTCATGTATCCACGACCATTCCACTATCACCGCGCAAGCTCGCTGACCGAAGCGACCTCGATGCTCGGCCAGCTTGGCGAGGACGCAAAATTGCTGGCAGGCGGGCAGAGCCTGATTCCGCTTCTTAAGTTGCGGTTTGCGAGTCCCGGACATCTGGTGGACCTGAACTTTATTCCAGCTATATCATTTATAAGAGAAGACGCGGGCGCACTGCGCTTCGGTGCGATGACCCGTCACGCGGAGATTGAAAACTCGCCGCTCGCGGGCAAGATTCCGATGCTGCATGACTGCGCTGCGGGAATCGCGGATGTGCAGATACGAAATCGCGGCACGATCGGCGGATCGCTCGCCGAAGCCGATCCGAGCGGTGATTGGGGCAATGCTCTGCTGACGCTGGATACGACCCTTCACTGTCTTGGACCCAATGGCACACGCGCGATCCGGCTGAAAGACTTCATCAAGGATGCTTACACTACAGCGCTCGCTCACGATGAGCTTGTAAGCGAAGTCGAGGTGAAGATTCCTCCGAAGGGTAGTGGCAGCGCTTATCTCGCGTTCAAGCGGAGCGCTCCGGTGTATCCGAGTGCAAGTGTCGCGGTGCAGCTGACAATGACGGGCGACGTTTGCCAGGATGCGGCGATTGCTCTGGGTTGCGTGGGATTGACCGCGATTCGCGCGAGCGAAGCCGAGGCGGCGTTGCGCGGAAAAGTGCTGAACGACAAGACGATCGCCACGGCTAGTGATGCCGCGCGCGCCGCCGGAGATCCGCAACCTGACATGCGAGGCTCGACGGAGTACAAACGTCAGTTGGTGGCTGCACTCGTCGAGCGCGCCATCGGGACTGCCGCGCGACGGGCGCGCGGAGAGAAGGTCGAAGGAATGCATCTCTATGCCTGAACGTGCGACTGCAGAGCTGGCTGACACGACCATTGCCGCAACAATTTCGGTGAACGGCAAGCCGTATAGGCGCGAGATTGAACCGCGGATGCTGCTGGTCGAGTTTCTGCGCGAGGCTTGCGACTTGACGGGGACGCATGTCGGTTGCGACACGAGTTACTGCGGCGCATGCACCTTGCTCATGAACGGCCTGGCGGTGAAATCGTGCACGGTGTTGGCGGTGCAGGCTGACGGCGCGGAGATCACGACGGTCGAAGGGCTTGAAAAAGATGGGCAGCTCGGCCCGATTCAAAAAGCTTTTGGAGAGGCCTACGGTCTGCAATGCGGGTACTGCACGCCCGGGCTGATGCTGGCGACGCGGCAACTGCTGACGAACAATCCTGAACCGTCGGACGATGAAATTCGCAAAGCCATTGCCGGCAATACCTGCCGCTGCACCGGATACATGAACATCTTCAAGGCCATTCAACTTGCGGGCCGCAAAATGAAGGGGGCTTGAATTGGCGATCACGTTGTCGGGCGAATTCACGGTCAAGAAAAATCCGGAAGAGGTCTACGATTTTTTGACCGACCCAAATCGATTCGCTCCGTTGTTACCTGAGTTTCAGAGTTTGTCGATGCAGGACGACAAACATTTCACCATCAAGGTGAATGTTGGCATTTCTTATATCAAAGGGGCGGCCAACGTGAAACTCGAACTGACCGAGGCCGAGCGGCCGCGGCGCGCGCAATATAAAGGACAGGGAGCGGTCGCGGGCAGCAGCGCGGCGGTGATCGCCAGCTTTGATCTCGCGCCCGGCGGCGATGGAACTAAAGTCAACTGGCAGGGCGACGCGCAAATCTTTGGACCGCTGGCAGGGGCTGCGGGCGGGCTGCTTGAACCATTGGGCAAAAAGCAGGTGCAGAAACTGATCGATGGCTTGCAGAAGGCGCTGGCGTAATGTGGGTAAGTTGCTACTAATATTTTTACGCAGTGGAAGAGGCTCGTACCTTGTCTGACGAGAAAAAGAACGGTCAGCGTTGGGTCGGCGCGTCGCTGCCGCGCAAGGAAGAAGATCGCCTTCTTCGCGGGCGCGGCAAGTTCGCCGACGATATTAAGCTCCGTCAAATGCTCTACCTGTGCTTCGTGCGCTCTCCGTATGCACATGCGCGGATCGTGAGCGTGGAGACCTCCGCTGCGGAAGCGTTGCCGGGCGTGATTTGCACGATTACGGGCAAGGAAGTTGCCGGGCAGACGCAGCCCTTCATCGAGATCGGCCCAGAGCATGCGCAGAAAATCCGTGATTTTCCAATGGCCGTGACAAAGGTGCGATATCAGGGAGAGCCAGTCGCGGCCGTGGTCGCGGAATCCGCGGCGTTGGCGGAAGACGCGGCGGAACTCGTAGCAGTGGAATACGATCCGCTCGAACCGGTGGTGGATGCTGAACAGGCGCTCACGGATCACAGCATTCTGCACGAAGAAGCCGGCACGAATAAGGTCTGGAATGGCGTGTGGGAATTCGGCGACGTCGAAAGGGCTTTTAAGGAAGCGGCTTACGTGGTCGAAATCCAGCGGATGCATTTTCACCGATTTTCTTCGACTCCGCTCGAAAACAACGTCGTGATCGCCGAATGGAATCCGAAGGACGATCGCATCTATTACTGGTGCAATAATTCGTTTCCGTCCTTTGCGATTCAATTTCTTGCGGCCCATCTCAACGTCCACATCGACAAGATTCGCGTGCAGACTTTCGACATCGGCGGAAGTTTTGGCATCAAGATCACCAGCTATCCACAGATGGCTGTCTGCGCGCTGGCTTCCAAAAAAGCTGGTGGGCGGCCGATCAAATGGGTGGAGACCCGCACGGAGCATATGGTTTCGAGCGCCCACGGAAACGAGCGCACGTTTCGCGATACGCGCGTGGCGCTCGATAAGGATGGCGTGATTACGGCCATCGACTCGCGCCACATCGACGACTGCGGAGCCTATCCGCGCTACGAGCCTCTCGGGTGCGTGATCTGGTCGCAGGTTTTTTGCGGCGTTTATCGTTTTCGGAATGCGCGCATTGATTTTTGCCAGGCCGTCACGAATAAATGCCCCGTGGGTCCGAACCGCGGATACTCACGCATGCAGCATCTGTGGTTCCTGGAGCGCGTGGTCGATATCTGCGCGCACGAACTTGGCATCGCGCCTGACGAGATGCGCTTGCGGAATTACATTCGTCCGGAGGAATTTCCGTATACGACGCCCAATGGCTGCGTATACGATTCGGGCAACTATCCGAAAATGCTCGACGTTGCCAAAGGAGTTGATCGGCTGGGATGAGTGGAAGAAGAAACAAGGCGGATGCGCGCAAAGGCGGACGCATGATCGGGATCGGCATCGGCACCACGCTCGATTCTGGTACCAACAATTTCGGGCAGTCGCAGATCGTCAATCCCTACGCACCATTTTCAGGGAACTCGCAGGGCGCGAACTGCAAGCTTGATATTTACGGAGAGGTTGTGGTTGCGGTGGGCTCTTGCCCGCAGGGCCAAGGGCATGAAACTACCACGGCGCAAGTCGTTGCCGACGTGCTGAACATTCATCCCGACATGATTACGGTGCGGACAGGATTCGATACTGAGAGAAATGTGCACACTGGTTTTTCGGGAACCTACGCGAGCCAGTTCGCAGTTTCTGGACTGTCGGCGGTGCACGGGGCGGCACAGAAGCTGAAGGGTGAAATGAAGCGTCTGGCGGCCTTTTCGCTTGAAACCAGCGAGGAGGACCTGGAATTCGGAGTCGGCCAGCAAGGACCGGAAGTCAAAGCGAAGAGCACCGGGAAGTCGATCAACTACTGGGGACTGGCGAACATCGTGAATGTGAATAGCGCGGTGCTGCCGACGGACATGTTCGACGTCACGCTGAATTGCCGGTACGTGTGGCGTGCGCCTTTCAAGGTTCCAAACAAGCAGACGAAGTACGGGAATCTGACGCTGACCTATGCCTCGCAGTTGCACATCGCGGTGATTGAAGTTGACCCCGAAACGTTTGTGCCGAAGATTCTCGACTATGTCGCGGTCGATGACTGCGGCACGGTGATCAATCCTCCTATCGTCGAAGGGCAGGTCTATGGAGCGACCGCGCATGGGATCGGCGCGGCGCTGATGGAAACCTGCGTGTACGATGCGGTCGGCAACATGATGACGAGCACCTTCAGCGATTACACTCCGATTACCGCCATGAATATGCCGGTAATCAAGTATGGTCACATGTCGACGCCCTCGCCTCACAGCTACAGTGGCGCAAAAGGCATGGGTGAAGGCGGGGCGGCGCCGATTCATACGATTTCGGCGGCGCTGCAGGATGCGCTGTTTACGCGTGGCGTATTCATCAACGATTCCTTCAACAACGGCGATAGCATTTTCCGCGGGGTGAATCGGCGAGAAGGTGGGCAGCTAGACGAACAGGTGAAGGTGGAGAAACGATAAGCGACAAAGCCTGCCCCACCGGTGATGCCACGGCGGTGGCGATTGAACGATGACCAGAGTGTGCATTATCGGATGTGGCGCTATCGGCAGCCTCTATGCCGCGCATCTCTCACGTGTGGCTGAGGTGTGGGCATTGGTGCGGCGTGATGATCATGCGCACGCGCTGAGTCGCGACGGTCTACGCGTCACGGGCGTGCATGAATTCTCGGTGAAGCTGCATGCGACGGCAAATGCTGCAGAGATTCCCGAGTGCGGATTTGGCATCGTTGCGACGAAAGCCACGCAGATTAAGGAATCATTTCGGCCAGTCGGCTGCCGTTTCGACCACGGAGCTGTTCTCTCGGCTCAAAACGGACTGGGCAGTGAGGAGATCATCGCGTCGCTCACGCGCGGCCACGTCATTCGCGGCACAACCTTCATGAGCGGGACGCGTCACTCCGATACGCACGTGCAGTACGAACTCGACACGCCTACCTGGATGGGTCCGTTTGAGGCGACTGGCACGCCTTTCGATGTGGTGCAACAGGCGGCCGATCTGATTGTGGCCGGCGGGCTCAAGGCGCAGGCGCTCGAGGATGCGAAGCCCGCGCAGTGGTCGAAGTTGATATTTAATGCATCGGTCAATGGCGTATCGGCCCTCACCGGGCTTCCGCATTCTCCTCACTTTGCCGATGAAGAAAACACTTCCGGATTGGGACACTTGTTGCACGACCTGATCGATGAGGGCAAACGCGTTGCAGAGGCCGCCGGAATTCGCTTGCACGAAGATCCATGGGCGATGAACAGACTGGGCGCGATGACGAACCATCCCCCGTCGATGCTCTCGGACGTTCGGCATCGGGTGGCAACCGAGGTGGACTTTCTTTCCGGGGCGATCGCGCGCGAGGCGGAACGGTCAGGGGTTGCGGCGCCGCTGCACACGGCGGTCTACCGCCTCATCAAGGGCAAGGAAGCGGCGTGGAGTTTTCAGGATGAAAACAAGCCGGTGACGGTGCACTGATGGCTTGGCCCGTCGACAACGCGAAGCTGGATCGGGTGCGCGCCCTGATCAAGGATCAGGATTTGTCGGCAATGGTTGTACGCGCCCCCGATAACGTGCTTTACCTCACGAATTACTGGTGCATGAAGGGGTACGACGCTGTGGTTTTTCCGCGCGAGGGCGAGCCGACTTTGATTGCGCTTGAGCCACAGCGTGCCGACGCCGAACGCAACTCATGGACGAAGGACATTCTCTACTTTAAGGGCTACGACGAGCGCGACCCGCGGCCACCGCAGTTCCGCGCGTGGGACCGCGTCTACGAAACTCTTAAGAGCCGCGGGCTCACCGATAGAGTCGGGATCGAATTGAACATGGGAACGCAATCGGCAGACCGTATGGTGGGCGAGCCGACGACGTTTATGATGTCGTATTTTGAATCGTTCAAAGACTTTTGCCGCGAGGTGGTTGACGCCACGCCATTGCTGAACGACGCTCGTGCCATCAAGACCGCGCAGGAGATTGAGCGCATGCGTCTGGCAAATGAATTGGCGGCGCTTGCGATGGACTACACGCGCGAAAATATGCGTCCCGGCATGAGGGAGAGTGAGGTCGGAGCCATGTACGAAGGGTTTGTGCACGGGATCGGCGTCGGATACAAGGGCAAGATTGAGATGGCGCGCGCGTTTACTCTGGTGTGGTCGGGAAAAGGGATTGCTACTTTCACAGCGACGGGCGACCGCCCCATTCAGAAAGACGAACCCACTCTGTTTGAAATCTGGGTGTGCGCCGACGGCTACTGGACTGACCTGACGAAGAATGCGTGCCCGGGCGAACTGAGACCCGAGTATCACAAGCTGATCGATCTCCTGCTGAAAGTTTTTGGAGCAGCTGTCTCTTTCGCGCGCGAAGGCGCAAGTTTGCCGGAGCTGGATAAACTTGTGCGCGCTCGAATTGCGGAAGGTGGATATGCGGGACAACCGTCGCATCCCATCTGCCACGGTGTGGGCGCGCGCGCGCACGAACCGCCATACGCGCATCAGGCCGGTGGCGGAACGATAAAAAAAGGGATGGTGCTGGCGATTGAGCCCGGAATCTACTGGCCCGGTGGCGGCGGTTTGCGGTTGGAAGATAATTTTCTGATCACCGAAAACGGCAACGAGAAAATGTGTACGGATCCGGATGATTTTCGTCTGGCAAGGAGCAGCGCCGGCGTCTCACCGGCAACTAAAGGTGCGTAAACGACGGGAAAGCGAATAACCGCCAATGTCAACCCTGCCGCTAAAAACCGCCCTGAGTCTCGACCCTCAACTGGTGGATCGCATTGTCGCCGAGGTGCACGAAAATGAGATTGTTTCGATGTGCTGCGACGTGATCAACATTCCCAGCCCTACAGGCCATGAATTGGCAATGGCCGAGTACATGCAGACCGCGCTGCGGAAGATCGATCTGGACGTCACCTGGCAGGAGGTCGAAGACGCGCGCGCCAACGTTGTTGGCCGATGGAGAGGCGCGGGCGGTGGCAAGAACCTCATGTTCAACGGCCACATGGATACTTCGAACACCGGCGAGGAAGACTTTTTGACCGGGCCCGGTTACAAACCACACGCGGTCGTGAAAGATGGATTCATCTACGGCCTCGGCATCTACAACATGAAAGGCGCGCTCGTTTGCTATATGCAGGCCGTGAAGGCCTTGCAGCGCGCGGGCGTTCGTCTTAGCGGCGATGTGATTGTTGCGGCGGTCGCAGGGCGAAATCGAGAAAACGCAATGGGGCGAATTTAGAGGAAAGGAATATCGCGGCTACGGATGTGGCACTCACTATCTTGTGAACCACGGGGTTCTGCCGGATATGTGCATCCTCGGCGAACCGACGGATATGCATGTTGTTCTCGGACATTTTGGCTCGATGTGGGTGCGAATTTCATGTACTGGCATTTATGTTCATACTGCATTTTGTGAAGGCCGCGAGGAGATGAACTCCATCCGGCGCATGTACGAAATGATGCAGCCGATCTTGAAGTGGATTGAGCGCTGGGAGAAAAAAGCGGCACATGGCGGGAAGAAAGCCATCGTGAATCTGGGCGGCATCCGCGGAGGGCACGCTTGGCGCGCCAGCCGTACACCCGAGAAGACTGATCTCTTTCTCGACGTCCGCGTGCCACCGACTATTTTGATGGCGGAGGCGCGGCGCGAGATTCAGGAGGTATTCTTCGATCTGGAGAAGACTCATCCAGACTGGGGACTCGAATTCGAAACGTACGTTTCAGTACCGGGTGCACGGATCAGCGAGGATCACGAGATGATCCGGGCCATTGATCGCAATCACCAGCGTATCACCGGTAAGGCGCCGGAACGGGAAGTCGTAACGTGGTGCTCAGATGCCAGCGTGCTTACCCGTTATGGAGTTGAAACCGTCAACTACGGGCCGTCGAGTGGACCGAGAGATAAAGATGGAGAGAAGGTTCGCATTCAGACGCTAGTCGATATCACAAAGATTTACGCGTTGACTGCCGCTGAAATATGTGGGGTACACACGTAAAAGGCGGCCGGACGCGACCTGGAAGGTTACAGCATCAACTTCAATTTTGCCGAGCCCAAACGAAATCGATCGCCGTTACAGGAACATCCGCAACCGGATGCAGCAGCACAACCTCGATGCTCTTATTGTGTGCGGCAACCAGTATGCCGGGTTTGAAGGGGCAGTGCTCTATACTTCCGGATTCGAAATTGTACATCGCTACGTGTACGTACTGATTCCGCTCGAAGGCGAGCCTACGCTTGTTTTCCCTCGCGAGGCGCGTTGGATCGGCGATAAGCAGAAACCTTGGGTAAAAGATCAAGTCTGGCCCGACCTTCCCGGGCATTGGTTGCATGAGCGCGCCGCCCAGAGCAACTGGAAGCGCATCGGTGTCTATGGCATGAATTTCATCATGGCGGTGCGCGACTATCGCGAACTCGCGCGCGGCTCATTCGAGCTTGTTGCTTTCGATCGTGAGTTTGACATCGCCCGCGCGGTCAAGAGCGAAGAAGAACTGGTGGAAGTGCGCGATGCCATGGATATTATTATTGATGGTTTCTGGGCTCTGGTCGCGGCTTATGAACCCGGGAAGACAGAAGCCGAAATCATGGCGCCGGCCGTCGAGCGCTTTTTTGCGCGGGGCGCCGGGCCGCGGATGATGAACATTCTTCTCTCCGGCGAAAACGGCGAGGCCAACGCGTACTTCAAAGTTCCTGGCCATCGCAAAGTTGCTGCCCGCGATCTTCTTCTTTATTCGCTCGAAATAACCGGAGCCGGCGGTTACTGGGTCGAGTTTTCTCGTGCGCTGCTTCAGGGCAAACCAAGTTTCACGACACAAAAAATGGCCGAGGCGTATCCACAGGCGATGGAGGCAGCGCGGAAAGTAATGCGGCACGGGGAGCTTGCCTCAAATGTGCATCGAACCGTGGCCGGCATCTTCGCAAAACAAGGCTTCTCTCTCGGACATCTATCTGGCCACAGCATCGGCACCACCATGCTTGAATATCCGGCGATTGGCGCGGAGAGTGACGTTGCGCTGGAGGAGAACATGATCTTCTCGCTGCATCCGCAGGTGGTCGATCAGGATGGCAAGGTCTGTCTTTATACGCAGGACACCTATCGCGTTGGTAAGAGTGAAGCCGAGTGTTTGGCGGATGTCGAGTGGAAGTTCTACAAAGGCGGGGAGAGTCGGAAGGCAAGTCAGAAGTAAGAAGTCAAATTGAAGAAGCGGAATCCTTTTCTCAATTGGGGGGTACTTCTTCAATTTGAGTTCTTACTTCCGACTTCAGGGAATAAGCGTGCTTCGAATTTGCATCGTCGGTTGTGGCGCCGTCGGCAGCCTCTTCGCCGCGCATCTTGCGCGGAAGGTTGAGGCAGAGGTCTGGGCCTATGATGTCTGGAAAGAGCACATTGACGCCATTCGCAAGGATGGCCTGCGCCTTTCCGGTGCTGCGGATTTTACGGCGAGGCTAAATGCCACTTGCGATCCACGGGAAATTCCGCGCTGCGACTACGGCATCGTTGCAACGAAGGCTATCCATACGCGGAGCGCGATTGCGGAGGTCGCTCATGCCTTCGATGAAATGAGCGCCGTATGCTCGGTGCAAAATGGTGTGGGCAACGAAGAGATTATTGCAGAGCACGTGAAGTACGTGATCCGCGGAACGACGTTTCCAGCCGGACATACTATCTCGCCTGGGCACATCGGTTTCGACATCAAGGGAGACACGTGGATCGGGCCGTTTGAGCCGACGAATACCCCCATGGCGAGAGTGGAGGAACTTGCCCGGCTTGTCACGCAGTCGGGGATGAACGTGATTCCGCTGAAGGATGCACGCGGCGCGCAGTGGACCAAGCTGATTTTCAATGCCGCGACGAATCCAGTGGGAGCGCTGACGCTTCTGCATCATGGGGCGGCAACGCGCTTTGCTCCCGCCGGACAGCTGTCGAGCGATCTGATCGCGGAAGGCGAAACCGTCGCGAAGGCGCTTGGCATCGAACTGGACGGTGATCCTCGCGCGCTTGTACAAAAAGGAGCGAACGCGCCGGGGAAGCACCGAGCGAGCATGCTGCAGGATGTTCTCGCGAAACGTCAGACCGAAGTTGATTTCATGAATGGCGCGATCGTTGAGTGGGGGAAGAAAACTGGAGTTCCGACGCCGCTAAATCGGGCTATTTGGGAGCTCATCAAGGGGCTGGAACATTCGTGGAGCGATCCGGCATAAAGAGGCTCGGCACGATTAGGAATCCAAGGCGAAAATCTGAAGAAACTTATGTCGATCCCATTCAATATTGGAGTGCTGCAACTCAGTATGGAGCCGGTGCCGGAGACCGTCGCCATGGCAAGAGCCTGTGAGGACGCGGGCTTTGACGCGTTCTGGATCGCCGAAGCCTACCCTTGGTGGCGCAAACATTCTTTTGAGGCGCGCTCGTCGACGGCAATTCTCGCCATCATTGCGAGCCAGACCAAACGCATTCAGCTTGGCTGGGGAATCATTTCTCCGTACACGCGGCATCCGGTGCAGATCGCGATGGAGGCGCGCGTAATGCAGGATCTCGCGGGCGAGCGTTTTCTGCTTGGCCTCGGCGCATCGAAAATTTTCATGAAGGAGATCGGCGAGGGTGAAGGCGAGAAAGTTGGGCCGGCTACCGTGATGCGCGAGAGCATCGAGATCGTCCGCGGCGTGCTCAAGGGCGACGTGTTCGAATACCATGGCAAGGTCTTTCACGCGAGCGTGCCAGCGCTAAAAGCTGATGCACATGTCGCGCGCTCGATTCCTCCGATCTATGTCGCCGGGACGGGCCCGGCAATGCAGAAACTGAGCGGATCGCTGGGGGATGGATTACTGACTGCCTCGATCACGACGCCGGCGTTTGTGCGCTACTCGAGGAAGAATATGGAGGACGGTGCTGCGAAGGCCGGGCGGGACGCTTCGAAATTGATCCTCGGATCGGTGATTGTCGGCAGCATCAATCGCGACTCCAAGAGAGGCAAAGAAGGTGCCCGCGAGCAGGCTGCGATGTATCTCGCGAACAAGGTGCAGAACATCAAAGGCTCAGCAGATGCCTTGCTCGAATCGGCGGGCATCGCCTTTGGAGAACTTCAGCCGGTGGCGGACGCGATGGAGCGAGGCGGACGCAAAGCCGCGGCTGAGGCTGTGTCTGACGACTTGCTTCGCAAAGTTTGTCCGATTGCCGGGACGCCCGACGAGTGCATTCAGAGGATCGAAGAATTTCGCGCGGCGGGGTGCACGTATATCATGCTGGAGATTTGGGGAGACGATCGGACGGGACAGGCAAAGCTTTTTGGGGACGCGGTGCTGCCGCACTTTGCGAGGTAAGAGGTCAGGGATGAAAATCAAAATCGAATTGACCGACTCATCATTAAGAACTCGCGCGCCTGATTACGAACGTAAAGTCGCAGGAACGGTTTCAACGCTGCAATCTAAACTCTGACCTCTCCTACTTCGCCATCACTAGTTTCGCGATGGTTGCCAGTTGCATGTTCGATGTGCCTTCATAGATCTTGCCGATTTTTGCGTCGCGCCAGTATTTCTCAACCGGATAGTCTTTTGTGAAGCCGTAGCCGCCGTAAATCTCGACCGCCAGCGAGGTGACGCGATCTGCCACCTGAGACGTGAACAGCTTGGTCATGGCTGCTTCCTTCACAAAGTCGACGCCTGCGTCCTTCATGCGCGCGGCGTTGTAGACCATCAGGCGAGCGGCTTCGATCTCGGTCGCCATCTGTGCGATCTGGAATTGAATCCCCTGAAATTCGGAAATCGGCTTGCCGAACTGCTTTCGCTCCTGCGCGTATTTGGTCGCATACTCCCAGGCTCCCCGCGCCACGCCCAGCATTTGCGCGCCTATGCCGATGCGTCCCTCGTTAAGCGTTTCAATCGCAATCTTGTAGCCTTTGCCGACTTCGCCGAGCACGTTTTCTTTTGGTACGTGGCAGTCTTCCAAAATCAGCTCGCAGGTGGAGGAGGCGCGAATTCCGAGCTTGTCTTCTTTCTTGCCGACCTTGAATCCGGAAAAATCCTTTTCGATGAGAAACGCGGTGATTCCCTTGTAACCCTTCGACGGATCGACGGTTGCAAACAAAACAAAGAGGCCAGCTTCTTTGCCATTCGTAATCCAAAGCTTCCGGCCATTGAGGACGAAGTCGCTGCCTTTGAGTACTGCTCTTGTTTGCAGGGCAAACGCGTCTGAACCTGATCCGGCTTCGCTGAGCGCGTAGGCCCCGACTGTGTCGGCCACCATTTTGGGGAGGTAGCGTCCTTTCTGATCGTCGGTGGCCCAGCGCAGAAGGGCATTGGCAACGAGCGTGTTTTGAACATCGACAATAACCCCTGCCGAGGCATCGGCTCGCGAGAATTCTTCGACGGCCAGGATTGCCTCGAAGAATTTACCGCCTGCGCCGCCGTACTGCTCGGGGATCTCGATGCCCATCAGACCTAGCTTGAAAAACTGATCGAGCAGGGCATGGTCGAACATGCCTTTTTCGTCCATCTCTTTGGCGAGCGGACGAATTTTTTCCTCCGCGAACTGGCGAACGTTGTCGCGGAAAAGGATCTCGTCCTCAGTCAAAGCGGTCAGCGGGGCGGGGGCAGCGAGTTGGAGCGTTTCAGACATCAGAACACCTCATTGCGCGCGGAGATGCTGCATCGCATCTTCGGGCGTGGATGGCGGACTAAAAATTGTAGCAGGACGGCGGGGCCCGCACATGTGGACGTCCTACCTTCAATGTGTTGGCGGCTCCTGTCGATCGGTCATGGCCGGCCGAAACAGAAATCAACACCGCGAAACTTGCGAATCGATTGTGATGGCCCTATAATCTAACTAACTGGTTACTTAAGGACTTAATATATGCAGTTACCCGCTCGGAATGCCACTCAAAAGACAAGTCGTGGGGATCTCAGGCAACCAACGGACTCAGAGCGCGCTACGGCACGCGCAGGCATCCGGAAAAGAGCCGGGCGGCGATCCTGCGGGCGGCGGTGGCCGAATTTGCCGAGCACGGCATTGCCGGCGCTCGAACGGATGCGATCGCGCGGGCGGCTCGAGTCAACAAGGCTCTCCTTTACTACTACTTCAAAGATAAGGACGCGTTGTACGAGGCGGTGCTCGACCACGTATTCAGCGGATTGCGCGACCGATTGATGCCAGTGCTGGAGAGCGATCTTGAGCCTTGCGAGAAGCTGCTGGCGTATGCCGGGCGCTATTTCGACTACATCGCGGCGAATCCGCGATTTCCACGAGTGGTGCAGGGGGAGTGGATGCGGATGGGGCCCAAAGGCAACCCCCAGATGCTGCGAATCGCGCGGGAATATTTTGCTCCGATCTACCGGTGCGTGGCGGAGATGCTGCGTGAGGGCGCGGAAAAGGGACAATTCCGCCCGGTAAATCCAATGGATTTTCTGCCTTCGATGGTGGGAATCATCATCTTTTATTTCAGCACGGCCCCGGCGATGAAGGCGCTGTTGAATGTCGATCCGTTGTCGGAGGAAAGAATCGCGGAGAGGCGCAAATTTGTGTTGGAGTTTGTTTCGGCGGCCCTGTTTACGGACAAGGGTTCGAGATCGCACCGCAGCAAGGCTTCAAAGGCGTAGGAGATTCGAATGAATGCGCGCAATAAATTTCTCATTTTGCTGGGCATCATCCTGGCAATTACTTCGGTCTATTACTTCTGTGTCGACGCCACGCGGAAGCGACCTTGTGCTGGTGGGCACGGTCGACGCGAATCAGATTGTGGTAAGCCCGCAGATTCAAGGGCGAATTTCGAAGCTGCTGGTCGATGAAGGGACGCCGGTGAAACAAGGAGACCTGATCGCGGTGCTGGATCCGTCGGAGCTTGAAGCCGAGGAACGCGCCGCCGCCGCGATGATCGCGAGCATGCGGTCACAGGTGAGCGCGAACGAATATACGCAGAGGTCGACCAAGGGATCGACGACCAGCGACGTGGCGAATGCACAGGCGCAGTTGCAATCTTCGCGGGCGCAACTGGCGCAGGCCGAGGCGACGCTTACGCGCGTGGAAAGCGACAGCCGACGAACCATCGGCCTTGCGGCGGCGGGCGTGGCGTCGGAGCAGGAAAAGAGTACAGGCAGAAACGAATTTGAAGGCGCAGCAAGCGAGCGTCGATTCACTGAAGCAGCAGGTGAGGGCAGCACAGGCTACTTTGGATTCGGCGGTGGCACGTACCAATCAGGCGACGGCGGCCGCGAGCACGGTGGCATCGACTCGCGCACAGACGGAAAACGCCGTTGCGCAGCTCAAGGAAGCAGAGGTACGTCTGGGGTACACGAAGATCTACGCGCCAGTGACGGGAACGGTGCTGGTACGGGCGGCGCGCGAGGGCGAGGTCGTGAATGCGGGGCAGGCGATCGTGACGTTGGTGGATTTTACCGACACATGGGTGCGAGCGGCGATTCCGGAGACGGACGCGGATCACATTGGATACGGCGACATCTTGAAGATACGGCTTCCCGGCGGAACGGAAGTGCCGGGAAAAGTGTTCTATAAAGCGGCGGAGGCGGATTTTGCAACGCAGCGCGATGTGGGGCGCAGGAAACGGGACATCCGGACACTGGTGCTGAAAGTACGACTCGACAATCCAAACGGTGCATATGTGCCAGGGATGACGGCAGAGGTTTTGGTGACGTCGGCGTTACTGAAAGGAAATGCAGTCGCACAAGGCACCGAGCCCGCGGGGAAGCAATGAACGAAGAGCCGCGTCAACCCGATGTGAAGAACTCGAATGGCATGAGTGTTGCCGCGTCGGAACTGAGCTTGCGCGGTGAGATCGCGGCGGACGCGGCCAATGCGATCGAGGTCGATCACATCGTGAAGAAGTACGGCGAGTTCACTGCGGTCAACGATATTTCTTTCACGGTGAAAGAAGGAGAAATCTTTGGACTGTTGGGCCCGAATGGCGCGGGGAAATCGACGTTGATCCGAATGATGACGACTCTGATACCAATTACGGCGGGCGCGGCGCGGATCGCGGGGCACGATGTTTCGCGTGAGCCGGACTCGGCGCGGAGAACGATTGGAGTGATTCCGCAGGCGCTCACCAGCGACCTGGATTTGACGGTTGAAGAGAACATGTCGATTTACGCGAAGTTGTATGACGTTCCATCGAAGCGCCGGAAAGAGGCGATTGACGAACTGCTGGAGACAGTAGATCTGACGAAGTGGCGGGATGCGCAGACAAAGACTCTTTCCGGCGGAATGCGGCGCCGCCTCGAGATTGCGCGCGGACTCGTGCATAGCCCGAAGATTTTTTTTCTGGACGAGCCGACGACCGGCCTCGACCCCGTATCGCGCGTAGCCGTGTGGGAGATGCTGACGAACATCAAGTCGAAGCGCAAGCTCACCGTGTTGATCACTACGCACTATATGGATGAGGCCGACCGGCTGTGTAACCGGATCGCGATTGTCGATCACGGGAAACTGGTGGCGCTCGACACGCCAGAGGCGCTGAAAGCGAGCGTGCCGGGATCGACGGTAATCGAGGTGCAATTCGTAAATACGCCGGCGGACTGGGAAGAGCGGCTGCGGCACCTGCCCGGAGTGACATCGGTGCAGAACGAGAGTGCTGGGATGTTTCGCGTACTGACGGCAAATGGGTCCGGTACCACCGTGGATCTTGTGGAGATGGCTGTGGTCGCGGGTGTGGAACTGAAGACGCTCACTGTGCAGAACACCACTTTGGACGACGTGTTCGTCCATTACACGGGGCGGCAATTGCGCGATGAACTGGTGAAAGCATATTCGTTCGTGATGCCGACGCGGCCGGGACAATAAGACATGAATCGAACTCTGGCAATTATTGAACGCGAGATGCGGAAATTCTTCCGCTCGCCGGCGCTGATGATGGTGTCGATGATCTTTCCGCTCGTGCAACTGGTCGTGTTGGGCAATGCGTTTGGCGGGAAGATTCGCGACGCGAAGATGGGAATCGTGGACGAAGACCACGGCACGCAGGCGATCCGCATCAAGGAAGCGTTCGATTCGGTGCGGGCGACGGCGCGGACATTCGTCACAATTCCCTACGACGACGAAGTGAAGGCGCGCGAAGACGTGCGCAACGGAAAAATTCAGGGAGCCGTGATCATTCCGCCACAGTATTCGAAGATGGTTTACGAGAAAAATCATCCGCGGATTGCGCTGATCGTCGACAACAGCGACAACTTCATGAGTTCGACGCTCGAAGAAAGCATGACTGCGCTCACTGACGCGTTGAATCAGCCGGACATCGAGCCACGGCTTTTGCAGCAGACTGCGCTCAGTATTGTCGAACTTTATCCGTATATCGAATATATGAAGTTCCTGCTGCCTGGTTCGATTGCGCTGGCCATGTTCGTTTCGGCGATGATCGGCGGCGGAATGCTTTATATCGACGATAAGGCGCGCGGCGTTCACGAGGGCTACCTTGTAACTCCGATTACCAAGGCGGAGCTGGTGTTTGGGCTCAATGGCGCGGGCGCGATCAAGGGCATACTGACTGGGATCATAATCACGCTGATCGGTTCGATGATGGCGGGCGTGGGAACAATCTTCCATCTGGGCACGATAGTCGGCCTTCTGCTCATGATCGTGGCGACTGCAACGGCGTTCAACACGATGATGTTTCTGATGATGGTGCGGGTGGAGGATCCGCTGGTGCCGCGCGCTACTTTCGGAATTCTAAATACGCTGTTGTTTTTTCCGAGCGGGGCGATCTATCCGGTGCAGGCATTTCCGGGATGGCTGCGGGCGATTACGTGGATCGACCCGTTCACGTATGCGGTGCACGGATTCAAATGCCTTCTGCTGAAAGAAACCGGCCTGGGAGCGATCATGCCCGATCTGCTTTTCATGTCCTGCTTCGCGATCGCGACGCTGGCACTGGCGGTGCCGTTATTCAAGCGAACGCTCTAGCTAGACTTCGTCGTCGGTAGTTGGTCGTTTTTCATCAGCTAGTCCGTGCGCCTCCCGGAGTTTGGCGTGGACTGGTGCGTACCCCCATCCCCTACCCCCCTCTTACCCCGATCTAATGGAATCATTAGCTTAGAGTAAGTTGGCTCGCAAAGGCAATAATATACTTAACTGACTTTGGGAGGTAAAATGCAAGACACCGTGACAGGGCAGGACGAAATCTTAGGGTTATTTAAGTCGGTAGCTCACTACATCAATTCACGTCGGATGATGCGCGGAAGAGCTCGCAAGAGCGAAGCGATCACGTCAGAGTCTGAATGATTTTCTCGCAGACGCGCTCGCAGAGGAGCTAGAGTCTCCTTCGCTCGCTCTCGCCAGAGAGAATCCGGCTTCATCGCCTCATCAATGAGAGTTTGAATGGTGGTTGCGCCCGTGCGCTTTACGGCTCCCCGGAGAATGTCATTTTCAATCAACAATTCTTCGATCCAGTCAACCATGAGGGACGGTATGTCTTGTTTTGGTTCCATAACAGCCGCGAATTATGACAGTCCACCTCTAACGGCGATCAGAAGAAAGCCCAATCCCAGTGACTTGTTCTTCGCGGGCCACAGTTTCACGTGAATTACAAGTAGGGCATCGTTGGGCTTGATCTCGCGCTCTCGCGGCAACAAGAGAAGGCTGTCGGTAGTTACTTTGATCTCCGAAATCAATTTGTCGTCTTCGAGCAGGCAAAAGAACGGGTCTTCATCGGCTTGCGGGTGAAATCCTCCTGCCTCCTCAAGATTTTTCGGCATACGAAGCGCATCGAAGATTGTTTTGAGTCGCGCGTCTATATCCCCGCTTTGGATCAGCATTCCGGATTCTTCCGGCCTGAGAAACAGAATGTCCAATGCGCATCTCAGGCAGTGCGCTTCGGTTACGAGCGGCCAAAAATGATAGCCACACCGTTCCCATTGCTTGGTAATTTTATCGGCAGCCAGATCACGGTAGAACTCAGCTTCTTTGTCAATGTCCGGTGGCTTGCCCAGGTCTTGCAGTTCGAAGTCTCGCGGGTTTTCATCGTCGTAATAGCTGGCTCCCATGAATTGGGTCAGCCGAAGAAGGGAACTGTTTGTCCGCCACAGTTCGCCGCAATTGGGGATGAAACTCGCGTCGAATCTCATGCTTCAAAGAGGCGCGAGAGTTTGTTCTCGACAGCGCCAAGCACTCGACCACTGTAAATCAATCTAAATTCCACGGTGCGACAGTCCTCCGCTGGAGTCTCGTCGAACTCGATAACCACGGATTGACTTTTGCCGCACGACATCGCACACTAATCCTGTCGTGTCGCAAAAGCCATCTCGCCCGAGCCACTCCGCCAAGAATGTTGAAGGCGACTTCGGCCAGTTCACGAATTTCATGCGAAAACTTGTCCAGGTTCCGCATGATGAAATCAAAGCTAGGCTTGATGCTGAGAAGCGGGCGAAGGAGCAGAAGAAGGCTTCTTCCCGCGCTTCCCGCGAAAACGGCTAGAAGGCCGTTTCTCCCACCTTGCCAGTCACCTCCGCAAAGGTTAACCGCTTTCCCGCGATCTGCGATAAAGCTAAGTGAGGAGGTACGCTCCCGATCTGGAGAAGCATAATCTATCCGCATCGTTCAACGGATTTTCTTTCGTGCCGCGATTGTTGAATCTGAAAATCTGCTCGTCGATATAACGCTCAAGATGGAACGGCTCTACAGCGACGTAAGTACCATTCAGGCCGCGCTTCAACAGCGACCAGAAGTTCTCCATCCCGTTGACGTGTACGCGGCCCATGACGTAGCTCTGAGTCTTGTTCACCACGCCATGCACGAACAGATGATGGAGTTCATTGTAGGCGACCGCATCGTCAGTATAGAGCGCGGTTCCAAATTCCACTTCCTGCATGATCTCCTTTTGCAAGGTTTCGCGCTTCACGTTCGGGACAATCTTCGCACGCACCTTTCGAAGCTCGCGGTCGAGGAAGCCTTGCACTACTGTTTTGCCGGATGCGCCCCCGCGCTTTTCATAGCGGAGTTTCTTGTCCGCGTGCATGTTGCGTTTCTGACCGCCGACGAAAGTCTCGTCAGTTTCGACTTCGGAGTTAGGTCCGCCGCCCAGCTTGTTCGGCACGCGATCTTCTTCATCGCGGTGCGGATGCGATGCAGCATGAACCAAGCGGATTTCTGAGTCACGCCAAGAGCGCGGGACAGTTCGTAGCTGGAGATGCCGTTTTTATCGTTGGAGAGCATCCATGTTGCAGGGAGCCACTTCTCAAGCGGGATTGCCGAATCCTCGAAAACAGTTCCGACCTTGAGCGAGAATTTCTGCTTGGGGTGGTCACCATAGCAGCGGTACACGCGGGCCTTTTCGAGATAGGTGACTTTCTCGGAATTGCAACGCGGACACTTGATCTTCCCATCCGGCCAGCGGACGAATTCCATGAACTTCCGGCAGTTTTCGTAGTCGGAGAAGAACTTGATGGTTTCGAGAAGAGTCTTAGGCGATTCCATGTGCTTAAGGTAGCACACTGACCACAGTCAGTCAAGTATATTATTGCCTCGCAAAGCATTCTGAAATATAGATTTAAACTTAGTTCTTACAAATCCTTTGCTGAGTTGGAGTTAAGCGCGATTTCCGGCAATTCTACGTTTTTTGCCTTTCAAAGTACTGATAAATATGGGGTTAAATGCAAAGTCTTGAGCGCACGGGACTTAGAGGCGAAAATTGGGCACTTTCCTGATCTTTGCTCGCAAAGTATTGATTCTAAGTCTGTTCAGTGCAAAGTATTGGTAATAAATAACTTATCGCAATGAAAATGCCAATTTTGCCAAACGCCAATGACCTTCGGCCATCAGGTTTCTGAAAATGTCAAAGATCGCTCCCGAATGTCGGGGCCTCTTGGGAGGCTTTACGGGCGTATCCGCTCTGCACCCTCGACGCCTATAACGTCTGTGGCTTGGGAGCCGCCATGGGCGCTAGACCTATGAGAAACGGTCCGGAGATAGGAGTTAAGTCAAGGCTTTTCTAATTTTCGCGGTGGTGAAGTTGGATAAGAACGGGAATCAAACGCGCCGTGCGGCCATCTATCGAAAAGCGCAGAAGTAGCGCCCCGCCAGTTACGCTGCCAGCGTTTCAGTAGTTCTCCGCGACTTGTACTTTCTTTCGGCTGATGTGGCCCCACGCGCCTGCGGCCGATCCGGCACGCGTTACTATCAAATCTAGGCGAGTGCGGCAATAGACACGGATGGCGATACGAGGGGCGGCACGCGGGATGGCAGGGAATTCGATCGCAAATCGAAGACGAGATTGGTCGCTCCCAGGCGCGCATGGAGGCGGAGCCAGATGAAGTGCCCGAGGCGGCTGATGTGGATTTCTTCCGGGCTCAGGCGGTTGATGTAGCTCGAGGTGATGCGCGCCATTTCGCCCAGATCGTGGGTGACGAACTCAACATCGACGGGACGGCTCGACTGGCGCAGGGACTCAAGCTGGCGAGAGATTCTTTTGCGACCGGCGACGCAAGGCTGGGTGCGGCAACCGAGAGTTCTTTCGATGGCGTAAAGGGCGGCGTGGTCGACACGCTCTCCGAAGGCGAGGTAGAGCGTGTTGGTGGCGGTCGCGTAGTTGGCCGGCAGCATCTGGAAGGCCTCCAGAATCGGAAGCGGGATGCCGCCCGGCGAGTCGACGCCCGCGAGATCGACGGCGAGGTCGAAGGAAGAAAGGACGGGGCAGCCCCACTGGAGGGCGAGCGCGGCAGTGACATCCTGTTCGGTGGCGAAACCAAGTTTCTCAAACCAATCTCCAATTTTGCAGTAACTGCCGCGGCGCTGGGCCTCGAGCGCAGCGCGCACTTCAGTGTGAGTGAGCTTCCCGCGAGCGACCATGAGGAGCCCGAGAGGAATGCGGTTGGGCGGCGGCATGGGCTGAGTCATGGCGAGCAGGCGCGAGATATGCCCTACCAGAGCCTTCTCTAAGCATTGCGGATGGCAGTAAAACCTGCCGTCGAGAAGCGCTCCCGGTTGACTGTGCAATCGCCTCCAATGCCTCTTCAGTTCGGTACACGAAGGCGAGGCACAGGCAGTTTTGGGACCGGAGGTAACGGCTAGGCGGCGTTTGATCCAATCGGCGGACCAGGCGAGCGGATGGCGGAAAGTGGACATGTAGGCAAATCCTTAAGAAGAAATGTTCCAACAAATGATCCGTGCAAATTCAACCTTCAAGCGGGCCGCGCTGCGCCGGCCGGCGCGGGATCAACGACGTCGGTCACGCGCAATCCGTATTTCCCGTCGATGACGACGACTTCACCGCGCGCGATGATCCGTCCATCCAGTAAGAGGTCTACGGGGGAGTTCAGCGCGTTGTCGAGTTCGACCACTAGTCCGGAACTGAGGGCGAGCACGTCGCGCAGCAGCATCCGGCGAGTTCCGAAGCGGAGCTTGACGCCGAGGCCTACCTCGAACAACCGATGATAGCCAGCCGCATTCGTGGGAAGGGCGATGGGTTCGGAAACGGCCGCGTGCACTGGCGCGGAAACAGGCGCGGAGGCGGAAGCAGACGCTGACGCGGATGCAGTCGTGTTGCGCGCCGCGATCGAAACAGACAGCGCAGGACTGATGCCAACTTCGATGGCAATCTCAACGCCCGCTTCATCGGCAGTGCGGAGCAAAGCGACCGCATCGGCAGACCATGCCCAGGGAACCTGCGCGAGCGCAAGTTGAAGCTTGACTTCCCCACCGGCAGCGGCACCGATCGCGGTAGTCGCCAGCCCGGCAATTTGACGCAAGAGTTCTTCGAGCGCTTCCCTGTCGTCGTTCGAGACTGCTTCAGGTATGGCAGCGGCTTCACTGCCAGGCGCAGCGACTGGCACTCCGATTTCCCCGAGAAACTTACGCGCCAGCCAAACGCCTGACGCCTGATGAAGCCGGAGAGACATCTCTCCCTGAACCGCCCCGCTGGCGGTAACCGTGTAACGCAAATCGGGGTCTGCGCCATCGAAGGGCTTTGAACTCAATTCGAAGGCCTGCGGCTGGCCCGAGGTCTGCGAGATCACATTTTGCGCGCAGGTCTTCCACGCCTCGGACCAGGGCAAAAGGTCAGCGCGTAGTTCGAGTTTGGGATTCTCTGAGGCGTCGTCAGTCATTGTTCACCCGTTGTTGTTCACCGGTCGTTGTTCACCGGTTGTTGTTCACCGGTTGTTGTTCACCGGTTGTTGTTCACCTGTTGTCAATCTGCGCCCGCCGCCGGAAGCTGCAGTTCGAGCGAAAGGACCCGCGCCGCGCGCCGCGTGTGCACGCGCACGGGCGTCGCCGAGCACAGTGGTACCTCGTCGACTTCCATCAGGGCCGGAGCGGATGCGTTCCGCTGAAAGGGCAGCACATCGCCGGGGGTAAGCCGGGAAAGGCTTTCCAGAGGAACCTCGAGGTGGGACATCGTGAGATCCACCGAGAAGGGGCATTCGAGCAGCCTGTTGCGGATCTGTTCGCGCGATTCATGTCCGATTCGAGGACGCTGGTAAATGTTTTCCGCGGAGATTTTCCGGAGAAGCGCATTCGAAACCAGCGCCGGAATCGCCACATTGAGCGTGCCGCTTGACTCCGCCAACTTGATTTCAAAACTCAGGCAGAGATTCTTTTCGTCCGGCGGCATCAGGCGCTGCAACTGGGAAATCTGCTGGCTGGCTACAAAGTTGAACTCGAGATTAATTGCTTGCCAGCTGGTTTGCAGGTCCCGGCAGATGATGCGAACGATGCCTTCAAGAATCTGATCCTCGATCTCGGTGAGTTCCCGGTTGACCTCGCCCGATTTACCTTCGCCTCCCAGCATGATGTCGATGATGGGGTAAAGAGCGAAACGCCCGCGCCAGCGGATGATCGGCGTCGCGTGCCGGGTCGCGGGAGGGGGGCAGTGAGGTGGACATGCCGTTCTCAATTGCAAAGGCCATGCCAGCCCGGCATTAATTGCCTTAGAAAGCTCTCATGGCCTGCACAGTGGAGGGTGTCCCATCGCCGGTTCTATCGCAAAATGTTCGGTCGCTCGGCTATGCCGCGTCGATTGAGCCCTGAAAGAATCAGGTGGGCGGGCCGGACCACCGATTGCCCGGAGGAGAGAATCAGCGCGCGCTCGATCACGTTCTGCAATTCGCGAATGTTGCCGCGCCAATTCTCTACTTGAAGCATAGCGAGAGCCTCGTCCGCCAGGACGGGAACAGGCAAGCCCGGAGAAAATTTCTGCAAGAAATGCTCAGCCAGCAACTGAACGTCTTCGGGCCGATCGCGCAGCGGCGGAATCATCAGCGGAAAAGCTGAGAGCCGATAGTAAAGGTCCTCGCGAAATTTCCCCTCCCGCACCAGGGCGAGCAAGTCCGCATTAGTGGCGGAAATCAGCCGAACATCCACGCGCACGGGCTGAGAACTTCCCAGGCGCTGCAGTTCTCTCTGATCCAGGAAGCGCAGTATCTTCGGCTGCAGGCTGAGGGGCATGTCTCCGATTTCGTCCAGAAAAAGCGTCCCCATGTGCGCCGCCTGGATCCTGCCCGCATAGGACTGCTGGGCGCCTGTGAACGCGCCGCGCGAGTATCCAAAAAGCTCAGCCTCGAGCAGCGTCTCCGGAATGGCGGCACAGTTGACGACTACAAAACTCCGGGACGAGCGCGGGCCAAGGTCGTGCAAGGCGCGTGCGACCAGTTCTTTGCCACTGCCGGTCGGTCCGTTGATCAGGACAGTCGTGTCGCGGGGCGCAACCATGCGGACCTTGTGGTAAAGGGCCCGCATGACGGGCGAGCGCCCAATCACCCCGGGCAGTGCCTCGCCGCCGATATCATCGAGAGCGGGCAACCCCGTCTCTTCTTCATAGAGAAATGGGTCATCATTAACATTGCTCCCATCGCCCTCAAAATACTTTCTTTCGTCCGGCACACTCGGAACAGACAATCGCTGTGGCCGCAGCACGGGCAAGGCGGGAGTTGCTCGCAGGTCGCTTTGGTGGTCTACAATCACGACTTCGACCGAGGGATAGAGCTGCCGCACCGTCTGACTCAGCTCTTCAGCATCGAGATCGGGCAGCCGCCGGTCGAGAAATAATTTCTGCCACAGACCTTTTTCAAGATGAAGCAGAGCCTCGGCGCCGCCGGTCGCCTGTTCCACTCGGCCTGCCCGTGGATTGAGACTTTCAAGAACCCGCTGACGAACCACGCTGCTCGCGCTGGCCACCAGGACGTGGTCCCCATAATTGGGAGGCATCGGAAAAGTTGTCATATTTACGATTCAAGTCGAAGTGGATTAGAACGCGATTAGCTGGACATTAGAAGAATCCGAGAAAGGGAAACCATCGTGTGCCGGGCGCGGCAAATTTTGCTTTACAGGAGTTGACGAGGTGTGTGTTCGGCATCTTCTGCCGCGGGGAAGAATTATTCCTTAGCGAGTCTTTTGCCGGAATTGCTTTCCGGCTCAATTACTTTTCGACAAAGACCAGCTCGCCATTCTCGATCTTGAGGTCCTTGACATTGTCGGGCAGCTTGAGCTGATCGTGCTGTTCGGCCAATTTCTTCTTCAGCGCATCGTTGACGAGCGATACAGGAATGGAGAGATCTCCTAACTTGACTTCGGTTGCATCGAAAGTGGCGTAGCCGTCCTTGGCTCGCAGATGTCCGGCGAGGGTGAGATAAACGTCTTTCCCCGCGATCTGCGTCAGGAATTGTCCGCGAACGAGGTCGCCATCCATGGAGACCTGGGAATCCTTGATGCTGGGCACAGGACCAGGGAATTGCATCGAACCGCTTGGCGCAGGTGTGGAGGAGCCGGTCGGATTCGGCTGGGTCGTCGCGGAGCCAGTCGCGCCGGCGGACAATAACCCGGCGGCTTGTGCCAGGGCAGCATTCACTTCGCCGGAATTCATGCGAACTTCGCTCTCGCCTTCACCAGCGGGCTTGGGCTGTTCGAGGCGGTCCAGCTTTTCTTGAAACGACTGGGCGCTGGCGGCTGCGGCTGCCGGAGCGACGGGCGCCGCAACCGGCGCAGGCCTCCGCAGAACGAGGACAAGCGTCAGGATGGATATCGCCAAGGTTACGTAACTGATGATCTTCTGCAGCTTCAGAGAACACCTCCGCCACTACCATGGTATGCCCACCGAGGCAGCGTCTTTAGATGACGGAGGTGAGGGAACTTGCGGGCCAGTCGGCGAACCTGGCCGAGCAACCGGGCGGCCAAACGACGTATTGGAGGTTTATTCCACGATGGCAAGCACATCGCCGGCATTGACGGCGGCGCCAGCGGCGGCCATGATTTTCTTAACAATTCCCTTTTTTGGCGACTTGATTTCGTTCTGCATCTTCATCGCTTCGACGACCACAATTCCCTGCCCTGCCTCGACTTCCGCTTGCTCGGCGACAAGCAATCGCACGACCCGTCCGGGCATGGGCGCGACAATTTTTCGCGGGCCTTTTTCGTCCTGCGCGCTGCCTTTCCGCGCGCGTAAAGATCTGGGGTCGCGAATCTCGACCGCAAAGCGCGTGCTGCCCACCCACAGATGAAGATCGGTAACAGTTTTTTCGCGCTTTACTTCGTAGGCGTGGCCATCGACCAGCAGCGACAGCACATCGCGCCGCGGCAGCACCGCATCTACGTGGACCTCCTTGCCGTCGAGGCGGCACTTCCATCCGGCATCGACTTTCTCCAGTTCGAGCCGGTGCGCTTTGCCGCCCACGATCACGTCATAGACCATACTTTTAGCGAAGCGCTTCCGCGCGCCCTTTCCGCTTCCAGTTCGACGAAACGGGTTGTGCCGCGGGAGCACTTCCGGTTTTCGCGCAAGAAAAAGCGGGATCCAGCACCGCAAACATGCCCGCAGCGATGGCGGCAATACGCGGCTCGGGCGCTCTGGTCGCCGGAGCAGCATCGGGTTTCGCGAGCATACGATCGAGAAACCCGGTATCTAGTTTCCCGGCCCGAAAATCGCTGTCCCGCAGAATTCTTCGGAACAAAGAAATGTTCGTCTTGATCCCGGCCACAAAATATTCGTAGAGCGCCCGCTCCAGACGCATGATGGCTTGCTCCCGGTCGGCGCCGAAGCCGATCAATTTCGCCAGCAAAGGATCGTAATCCATGGGCACATTCCAGCCTTCGTACATCCCGCTGTCCCGTCGAATGCCCGGCCCGGAAGGTTGCAGCAGCACGTCAATTTTCCCGGGACTCGGAAAATAATTGTTGTCCGGATCTTCGGCGTAGATGCGGCACTCGATGGCGTGGCCACGGATGCCGATATCGGACTGCGTGAAGGGAAGCTTTTCGCCGCTGGCAATGCGGATCTGCAGGTGTACGAGGTCAAGACCGGTGGTCAACTCGGTGACGGGATGTTCGACCTGCAACCGCGTATTCATTTCGAGGAAGTAGAAATTCTTCTGCTGATCGACTAGAAATTCGATTGTGCCGGCATTCGTGTAGTTAGCGGCTTGCGCGACTTTGACGGCCACATCGCCCATCCGGCAGCGCATGTCGGGATCGACGATCGGCGAAGGCGATTCTTCGAGAACTTTCTGATGGCGCCGCTGAATCGAGCACTCACGCTCTCCCAGCCAGACTGTGTTTCCGTGTTCGTCGGCCAGGATCTGCATCTCGATGTGGCGCGGATTGACGATCGCTTTTTCGATGTAGACTTCGCTGTCGCCGAATGAACGCTGCGCCTCGCTCCGCGCCGACTCGAGGGCGGAACGAAGTTCCTCGCGCGATGGCACAAGCCGCATGCCCTTGCCGCCGCCGCCCGCCGCGGCTTTCAGCATGATCGGGTAGCCGACTCGTTCTGCAACTGCCTCAGCTTCTTCAGGAGACGTGAGGCCGCGCGCGGTTCCAGGAACGAACGGGATGCCGGCTTTTTCCATGTGCTGACGAGCGCGTGTTTTCGAGCCCATCATTTCCATCGATGGCGGCGTGGGCCCGATAAACTTGATGCCAGCATCGGCACACGCTTGCGCAAACTTCGCGTTTTCCGATAGGAAGCCATACCCGGGATGGATCGCCTCAGCGCCAGAGCGGCGCGCAACATCCAGAATCTTGTCGGCGCGGAGGTAGGATTCCGACGCCGGAGCTGGACCGATGGGATACGCTTCGTCCGCCTTGCGCACGTGAAGTGAGGCGCGATCCACCTCGGAGTAAACGACGACCGTGGAGATGCCCAGCTCGCGGCACGCGCGAATGACGCGTACAGCAATTTCTCCGCGATTCGCGATCAGGATCTTCTTGAACATTAGTCGTCAGTCGCCAGTCGTTCGTCGTTCGCCTTTCGCTCTTGGCTTTTCATTTTTCACTCTTCCAAAACGATGTCGCGGACAGAACCGACCGTCAATGATTCTACCTGCGCTAGCCGCGGGCGCGCATGCGCCAGGTCACACCCAACGGTGAGGTATTCACGAGAGCTGGAATCCGGCTCGCCCACAAACCGCAGCCGCCAAACCTCCTACCCCAAAATGAAATTAGCCAGTACCAGCGGCGGTTTTGCGCCGACTTAGTACTGGCTAATTACCAATAACTGACGGACCGAACACTGACGACCAACGACTCACGACGCTTCTACTTGTTCTGATCCATCACGATGCCGGTGGCTCCGGGTTGCTTTTCGGCCTTGGCCTTCTTGGTGGCCATAGTTTTGTCCACCCAGTCGTCGGCCGTCTTAAGGTCCGCCGCTCGCGCTGCCGGATCGTCGCACTGAATGTCGGCGCGCTCGCGGTACATCAGGTTCATATAGGCCATGGCATCGTCATAGTCGGGACGAAGTTGGAGCGCTCTGTTCAGATTGTCGATGCCTTCCTCAACGTTGGCGCTGTTTTTCTCTCTGACCCTCAGGCAGGCTTTCTTGTCCTTGGATGCCAATGAATCTTCCGGTTTAATGCCAGCGATTTTGACTCGCTCTTCCTGCCGCGGAATGTAGGTTTGCGTCCAGTCAATCACGGCGACGGAGTAGTAAGGCTCGGGATCGTTGGGATCGGCTTCGGAAGCTTTCTTGTAATATTCCTTGGCCAGATCGAACTTCTTCATCTGGAGGTAAAGGTAAGCGATGCCCTTAATACTGTTGATATTCTTTGGGTCCGCCTTCAATACTATCTTGTACTGATCGATGGCCTGCTCGGCGAACTTGTTGTTGTCGGGAGTATCCGCGCCCGGGATATATTGCTGGGCAAATGCGGTGGCCAGGTACAGCCGCGCGTTGATGAGAGACGGATCGTCGGCCACGGCCTCCTGAAAGTGATTGATCGCATCCTCGTACTTCGCGTTCTTGTAGGCCTGCACGCCCTTGTTAAGCTGGTCGCGCGCTTTGAGCTTCTGGCAACTCGTGCTGCTCACGACGAGAACCAAAGCAGCGCAAAGAACCAGCCACCTGCGAGATGTTTTCATTGCGTTATGAATCTCCTTACACCGGAGTGAACGAGTATGTACGAAGCGCGCCGGCAGCGCGCCCTCGCAGTAGCGCTTGAAGTAAGTATTCTAGCCGCCCGCCTCAATCTTGGCGGTGATCAAGCCAACCTTGTCAACACCCGCCGAATGCGCGATATCGATGACGTTAGCGACATCGGCAAACGGCACATTGTCATCGCCCTTTACAAACATCACCTTCTCGGCGCGCGTTTTAAATATATCTTCCAGCCGTCCCTGCAAAGTTTCCCAGGTCGCATCGTCCTGATTGATCTTTAAGGCAGGAGGATTCCCTGCGCCGCGGTCAATCAACTGCACCACGATCGTGCGATCCGTCTGGGGCGGCGTCTTCTGGTTCGGTGGCGGCGGCTGCGGCACGAGCGCGTCCAACCCCTTGGGGGTGAGTGGTGTGATCACCATAAAGATGATCAGTAGCACCAACAGCACGTCAATCAGCGGCGTAACGTTCATGTTCGCGCTTTGGCCCCCTTTGGGGCCTACGGCCATTCCCATATCAAGTCTCCTCGCGTCTAAATCTGCTATTGCCCGCCCGTGGGTGCGGCTGGCATGTTCGCCCCACTGGGGGGAGGCAAAGCTCCGGCCTTCTTCTGATCCGTCAACAGGCCTAGCTGATCCACACCGGCGGCCCGAACGTTATCGACCACCTCAACCACGGCACCAAACTTTGCCCGCGCATCCGCTTTCAGAAACACGCGTTTGTCCGTCCGATTGGCGAGGCGGTCTTTGATCTTCTGCGTCAGGTCTGCCGGGGCAATCTTGTCGGTGCCGAAGAAGACAGCCCCGTCGCGCATTACGGCGACCAATAGCGCATCTTCTTTGTCGGCGTCCGGCATCGCTTCCGGGTTGTTCACCCTCGCCATATCGACAGTGACGCCATGCTGGAGCATGGGTGTGACCACCATGAAGATGATCAACAACACCAGCATCACGTCGACCATTGGGGTCACGTTGATGTCGGAGGTAACGTTCGCGGCTTCGTTTCGTTTTGCTAATGCCATGAATTCCGTCTCCTGATGCTTCCGTTACCGCACCGCCGCCGCGAGGAGGAGGGGGCGCCAGCCGAAACCGGCGCCCTGCCAGCAACTCGTCGTGCGGTCCGTGCAGGTCTCTATTAAGACCGGCGCAGGCTGCGGCGCTTCAGGAAGTAATCAATCAGTTCGCTCGAGGAGTTATCCATCTCCACGTCGAACGCTTCCACGCGGCCGGTCAGGTAGTTGAACATCATGACGGCCGGAATCGCCACGAATAGGCCGACCGCGGTGGTCACGAGCGCTTCTGAAATGCCACCCGCGACTGCCGCCAGACCGGTCGCCTTTTCCTTTGCGATGCCGTTGAATGCGTTCAAAATGCCGACCACCGTTCCGAACAGTCCCACAAAGGGAGCGGTCGATCCGATGGTCGCCAATCCGCCAAGTCCGCGCTTGAGTTCAGCGTGAACGATGGCTTCCGTGCGCTCCAGGGCGCGTTTCGACGCTTCAATCGTCTCGCCGGGAATCTCGCCGGGGCTGTCCTGGTGGGCCTTGAATTCCATCAGGCCCGCGGTGACGACCTTGGCGAGGTGGCTCTTTTTGTTGCGCTCGGCAACTTTGATAGCCTCGTCGATCTTGCCCTCGCGCAGGGCGCCGGCGACTGCCGGAGCAAACGAGCGCGATTGGTTGCGGGCGGCGTTAAACGCCATCCAACGGTCGATCATCACACCGATCGACCAGCCCGACATGATGAAGAGAATGATAACCACGATTTTCGCCAGAATGCCCATCTGCTTCCAAAGCGAGATCGGGTCCCAGCTCGGTTGACTATCTTGAAGGAGCCAAGCGGCAAGGATATGTAGATTGCTGAACGCGATTGCTGCCAGATTCACGACCATGAGTTGCTTTTCCTCCTCGGAACTTGTTTAGCCCGCCTCAACCTGCGGACTTAATCTCATCGCCTTAGGGCTTACACCCAGACGCGACGACTGCTAATGGCGGACCTCACCCGTGCCCGGTTAGAAGCCCGGTTCAATCCGACTGTTGCATCCCTAAAGAAATCACTGGGCAGAGTGGCCCTCGGGCGCAGAAAACAACCCTACTCCCGCGTCTGGACAAGGTAAGACCGGGGAGGACGTAAGCCGCCACAAAAACCTAACCGCCGGGTCGAGCCGCATCTTGCTGACTCAAGCCGGTCAAGCCCGGAAGTCAAACGCCGAAGTCTAGCCTCCGGACAGACTGAAATTCACTTCCACCTGGGTCTCTACCGCCACCGGCTCACCATTGAGCAGATATGGCTTGTAACGCCATTGCTTCACGGCCTCGATTGCGGCCGGCGCCAGCATGGCATGCCCACTGATCAACTGCAAATTCTGAATCGTGCCTTCTTTGCTGATCTCCGCCTGCAAGATCACTTTCCCCTGGATGCGCGCCTGGCGCGCCAGCGGAGGATAGTTCGGCGTCACCTTCTTGATCAGCAGACCGGTCGATACGCCCGACGAAACGCGCACCCGCTGCGGGGCCGCAACCTTGGGAACCGCGACCGGCTGAGAACTGAGAATGCCTCCAATAACGCCGCCGGACGAACCCCCAGGAATTCCACCTGGCACTCCGCCGACTACGCCGGCTCCGCCCAAATCCGGGGGCGCCTCTTCTTCTTTAATCATCTCAACTTTTTTCGGAATCTTGGTCGGCGTGCGCAGTTGGCCATTGACCACCTCGCTCTGAATTTTTACGACCTTCACGGGCGCAGCCGCAGGCGGGGGTGGCGGAGGCGGTGGAGGTGGAGGAGCGACGAGGAATGTCATCAGCTGCTGCTTGGGCAGCGCATCGGTGTAAATCAAAGGGATCAGGATCAGAACGCAGATCAGCCCGACCTGCAGCGCGAAGGAGAGAATCGTGGTGCCTAGTTGCCGCTTGACCTTGAACCTGTTCCCGGACTCTATGAGACTGTCTTCAAACATGGGCTTCTCCTACACCGGACCCTACGACATCTTAGACACCAGCTGCGTCCTTCTTGCTCCCACTCTCTCTGTTCCCTGCCTCTGCGGGCAGGTTGATGATTTTACGCCATTTGCTCAAAATTGGTGGCCGAAATTTTCATCTCTAGCTTTTCTATTTAAACCTTGACTTTCTCCTTGGGCTGGCTCGGTCCCTTAGGCTGGCCGGTGCTCGCACCGCCCCGTACTGGCATCGAAATCGGCTTCTTGCCCCGTTTCGTCCGCCAATCCTGGTAGGCCACCAGAATCGGCGCGGCGATCGCAATCGACGAATACGTTCCGATCAGGATTCCGATCACCAGGGCCAGGCTGAACCCATGCAGCACCTCGCCCCCGAAAAGGAACAGAGCAAGCACGGTAAGGAAAGTCAGGCCCGCTGTCAAGATGGTTCGGCTTAAAGTTTGATTAATGCTCTTGTTGACGATGTCGGCCAGGTTCTCCCGGCGCAACAATTTGATGTTTTCTCGGATGCGGTCAAAGACAACAATCGTATCGTTGTTGGAGTAGCCGATCAGGGTAAGGATGGCGGCGATCACCGTCAGCGAGATTTCCTTGTCCAGCAGGGAGAAAATGCCGATCGTGATCAGCGTGTCATGGAACACGGTGAGCACGGCCGCCACGCCGTAAATCCACTCGAAACGCAGCGCGAGATAGATCAGCATGCCCCCCAGCGAATAGAGCGTGGCGAGAATCGCCTGCTTGCGGAGCTGCTTTCCTACCTGCGGCCCAACGATCTCCACATTGCGGATGCCGAAATCGGAGATATAAAAATCGTTCTGGAGCGCGGCAATCACGGCCGGATCGGCCACCCCCTTCAGCTCATCCATCGAAGTAAGCACGCCGCCTTTGGTCTTGTCGCGATAATCCACGATCGCCTGCGCAATCGCCGTGTAGCGCGTATTGGCGTCGGTGCCCAGATGGAGCGGATCTTTATCGAGCAGATAATTCTGAATGGTAAGCGAACTGGAGTTGTTGAGATCCTGCTTGCCCGGAGTGGCATGGCTCTCGAGCGCCTGCTTGATCTCGTCCTTGCCCTTGCTCAAATCTTGCTCGCTCGTCTCCTGAATGTCGAGCGAGATCAGCACCTCGTTGTTCCCGGCCTCGCCAAACCTCTGGACCCGCGCGTTTTTCAGGCCGAAACGCTCGATGTCTTTATGAATGGCCTCCGGATTGGGCGTGTGCGAATACTTCACATAGACGAGCGTTCCGCCACGGAAGTCGACGCCCAGCGGAACGGGCGTTCCGGTAGTCGCCCAGCGATGCCCCATCGACACTAGCCCGGCAACCGTGAAGACCAGAGAAAAGGCAAGGAAGTACCACTTCTTGCCAAGAAAATCGATGTTTGCGTTCTTAAAGAATTCCAAGTTGCTTCCTTCAATGATTCGCTGTTCGTCGTTCGCTGTTCGTCGTTCGCTGTTCGTCGTTCGCTGTTCGTCGTTCGCTGTTCGTCGTTCGCTGTTCGTCGTTCGCTGTTCGTCGTTCGCTGTTCGTCGTTCGCTGTTCGTCGTTCGCTGTTCGTCGTTCGCAGCTGTTGGGTTTTGCGAACAGCGAATCGCGAACGACGAATAGCGTCTATATGCTCAACGCCTCGCCGCGTTGCTTCCGGCTCAGCACCCAATCAAAAATCACGCGCGAGACAAACACGGCCGTAAACAGATTCGCCGCCAAACCAAAAACCAGCGTAGTGGCAAAACCCTTCACCGGACCGGTTCCAAAAATAAACAGAATAGCCGCAGAGACAATCGTCGTGACGTGAGTATCGACGATCGTGATCCATGCATGACTGAATCCCTGATCCACCGCCGAAGACGGCGTCTTGCCATTCCTAAGCTCTTCTCGGATGCGCTCAAAGATCAGCACGTTCGAGTCGACGCCCATGCCGACCGTCAGAATCACGCCCGCAATTCCTGGCAAAGTCAGCACGGCTCCGAAGAAACCCATGAAGCCGAGCAGGATAATCAAATTAAGGATGAGTGCGATATCGGCATTCACTCCCGCCCAGCGATAATAAATCAGCATGAAGGCCAGCACGGCGACCATCCCAACCACCGCCGCGCGCACGCCCTCGCGAATCGAATCGGCGCCCAGTGACGGCCCGACGGTCCGCTCTTCGAGATACTTGATTCCCGCCGGCAAAGCGCCCGATCGCAGTGTCAAAGCGAGATCTTTCGCAGATTCCTCGGTGAACCCGCCAGAAATTTCGCCCTGATCCTTGATCGGCTCGCGAATGTTAGCAACTTCCACGACCTTGTTATCGAGCACCACCGCAAGACCCTCGCCCACGTGGGCCGACGTGAAGTTGTAAAACTTGCGTCCGCCCTCGTCCGTGAGGACGAAGTTGACGCGAGGCTGGTTGGTATCCGCGCTGCGGCCTGGCTGCGCGTCACGCAAATCGCGCCCAGTTACGGCGGAGGCGCGCGAAATGAAATACCACGCTTCTCCCGTGTCACCCGCGGCTCCACGAGGGTTCCGTCCCGGCAACAACACTGCGTCCGGCGGCATCACGCCACCCTTGTCCTGGAGCGCAGCCTGTTCGCTCGGATAGGGCCCGCCCATCGACAGCCTCAGCTCCAGCATGGCCGTCGACTGGATGATCGACTTCACACGCGCCGGATCGTCGACGCCCGGGAGTTGAACCAGTATTTGATACTGTCCCAACCCGTGCTCCTGGATCACCGGTTCGCTCACGCCCAGCGCGTCAATGCGGTTGCGAATCGTCTCAATCGCCTGCGTTACCGCCTGATTCTTCAGATCGGCAAGGTTCTGCGGCTTCATGGAGACGGTCCACGAATTCTCGGCGCCCGACGTTGCGTCATACTCGGGCAGGCGGTCCGTCACAATGCTCCTGAAATCGCTGGTCTGTTCGGGTGGAACGCCCTTCACGACGATCATCTCGGGATGATTCACCGGATCGGGCTTCACGATATCGGCATAGGCAATCTTGCGCGTCCGCATTTCTTCCTTCAACCGCGCAATCGCGTTGTCGGAATCGACATTGACCGCGTCATTCACCTTGACCTGCAAAATCAAGTGCGTGCCGCCCCGCAGGTCGAGTCCGAGGTGAATCTGGTTCTTAATCGACGCGAGCAGCCCCTGCCCCGACCAATCCTTGGGAATGCCAATAATTCCCAGCCACAAAAAGCAGCAGCACCCCGACAATAACGATCAACTTCCAACTAAGGTTCTTCATAAAAACTATCTTTCACCCAAAAATTATCAGCGGCGAGCCGCGAGTTTCGAGCCGTGAGCACACGAAGCTTCCCAAGCCAAGCCGACGTCGATTTAGCCCGAGGCTCGAGGCTCCCGGCTTTACTTCGTTTCCTCTGCCGTCGCTACCGACACCACCGATGCGCGGGTCACTTCCAGTTTCAGATTATCGGGCGGCACGCGCAACGTGACCGCGTCGTCCTTCAGCCCAATGATCGTTCCGCGCAAGCCGCCCGACGTCACAATCTTGTCGCCGGTTTTCAACTGGCTCAACATCGCCTGCCACTTTTTCTGCTTGCGCTGCTGCGGCATGATCAGCAGGAAATAAAAGATGGCAAAGATGAAAAGCAGGGGAGCCAGTCCCAGCAACCCGGAGCCGCCGCCGAGTTGCAGCGCCATCGCGCTCACGCCCGCAAAATTGAAAATTCCAGCCAAATCAGTCACCTGAGAAAAACTATTGAGTCAAGATTGTCCGGTCCAGAAGCCACAGACCATGCCATCGCAGGCTGGAATCCGAAAATGCCGACCTTGAGTTTTACCGGGGTCGGCACAGCAAGAAGACAGACCTTATCCCCAAGTTTAATAGAATGCAGGACGCGCCGCCGGAGTGTCAAGGACGCTGTTATGAAAGACCAGCGCAAATCTCCCCCCGCACCGCGCGCATAGTCTCCAGATAAAAATGCAGATTGTGCACCGTGTTCAAAACCTGCGCCAAAAGCTCATTCGCCGCATAAAGATGGCGCAAGTAAGCCCGCGAATACCGCCGGCAAACCTTGCACCCGCACGCCGGATCGAGCGGCCCGGCATCTTCCGCATAGCGAGCCTGCTTGATCGAAACCCGTCCTTCCGACGTAAATAGCAGCCCGTGCCGAGCCGCCCGAGTGGGCAAAACGCAGTCCATCATGTCGACGCCCATGCGAGCGTAAAGCGCGATTTCTTCCGGAGTCCCCACTCCCATCAGGTACCGCGGTTTGTCTTTGGGCAGGTGCTCCAGCGTAGATTCAACGATCTCCCGAGTAAGTTCACGAGGCTCACCGACACTGAGCCCGCCAATCGCATAGCCAGGAAACCCAATCTCCACTGTCCGCAAAGCCGACTCCCGACGCAACTCGCGATCCATCCCCCCCTGGACAATTCCGAATAAAGCCTGCGTCGACCAGTTGCCAGTTGTCAGTTGCCGGTCGCCAGTCTTCCCGGCTCCCACCTCCACCGGGCCCTTTGCGACGTCGTTCGAACGCACTTCGCTGGCAGCTGGCGACAGGCAACTGGCAACTGTCTTCCAAGGCACCTCATTCTTATGCTCCTCAAAGTATTTCTTCGAGCGCTCCGCCCAGCGCAGCGTCATCTCCATTGACGCGCGCACCCGGCCCGCCTCCGCCGGATACTCCGTGCACTCATCAAACGCCATGATGATGTCCGCCCCAAGCCCAATCTGAATCTCCATCGCCCGCTCTGGACTAAGAAAATGCGAGGATCCATCGAGATGCGACCGAAACGTAACGCCCTCCTCGGTCACCTTCCGCAGCTCATTCAAACTGAAAACCTGAAACCCGCCTGAGTCCGTGAGAATCGCGCGCTCCCAAGCCATAAACCGATGCAGCCCACCCATTCGCCGCACGATATCCACACCCGGTCGTAAATAAAGGTGGTAAGTATTTCCCAGCAAAATCTGAACGCCTAGTTCCTCCAGCAAATCCTGTGAAACGCCCTTTACGGAGCCGAGCGTGCCAACCGGCATGAACACTGGCGTTTCGATTTCTCCGTGCGGCGTGACGAGCCTGCCCGCGCGCCCCGAGCCGACGTTCGCTTCGATATGAAATTGAATGGACACAGGCGAGAATTCTAAAGGACAAACGGGCGATGCACGTCTTTACTCACCAAAGCGGAGCCACAGTTAGATAGACTATCGTGGAATCTGGTTCCATTATTTTCCATGTAATCGATAATCACATTAGGGAGTCATCTTTCATGAAGCGCATCAACAAAGTTGCCGTCCTCGGCGCAGGTACCATGGGCGCCCGCATCGCCGCACACTTTGCCAACGCAGGAGTGCCGTCACTGCTGCTCGATATCATCCCTCCCGACGCCGACGGCCCGGCCCGCAACAAGATCGCCGCTGCCGGGCTCGAAGCCACAAAAAAGTCCAAGCCCGCCGCCTTTTTCGAACCCTCGCTCGCACGCTTGGTCAGCATTGGCAATTTCGAAGACGACCTGAAGCGCCTCGCCGACGTCGACTGGATCATCGAGGCGGTAGTAGAGAATCTCGAAATCAAGCGGTCGTTATTGAAAAAGGTGGAGGCGATCCGCAAACCGGGCACTATTGTTACGACGAACACCAGCGGCCTCCCCGTTGCCAGGATTGCCGAAGGATTCAGCGACGATTTCCGCCGTTCATGGTTCGGCACGCATTTTTTCAACCCGCCCCGTTACATGCGCCTCCTGGAGCTGATTCCGACTCCGGAAGCAGATCGAGCCCGGATTCAAACGGTCGCCCACTTTTGCGATGTGCAGATGGGCAAAGATGTCGTCTTCGCCAAAGACACACCGAACTTCATCGCCAATCGCATCGGAACTTTTTCCGTGCTCAACGTCATGCGCCTGATGCAGGAGATGAACCTGACCATAGAAGAGGTCGACGCTCTTACCGGGCAAGCCGTGGGCTGGCCGCGGTCGGCGACGTTCCGCACGATCGATCTGGTAGGTCTCGATGTTCTCGGTCACGTAGTTTCGAACATGATGCAAAACGTGCGCGATGAGCGCAGCGAACTCCAGATTCCCGCGTTTTATCGCCAGATGCTGGAACGCAAGTTGCTCGGCGACAAAACCAAAGGCGGCTTCTACAGAAAGGCAAAATCAGCTGGCGGCGACGACGAACGCCTCGCCCTGGACTGGAAGACTCTGGAATACCATCCGCGGCAGAAACCAAAGTTCGCCGCGCTCGATATGGCAAAAAACATCGAAGATACCGGCGCGCGCCTCCGCATGCTGCTGGGACTCGATGGCGGCGCGCAGAAGCCCGACAAAGCCAGCACTTTTCTGTGGAGCGCGCTCTCCGACCTGTGGACCTACTCGGCAAATCGCATTCCTGAGATTTCCGATTCCGTAGTGGAGATTGATCGCGCCATGAAGATGGGCTTCGCCTGGGAGCTAGGCCCGTTCGAGTTATGGGACGCCGCCGGCGTCGAAGCCACCGTCGCGCGCATGAAAAAAGAAGGCCACGCAATCGCGGCCAATGTAGAAAAGTTGCTCAGCTCGGGCAAGAAGACCTGGTACGAAGACGACCCAAAAACGCCCTCGGGCCGCAAGTTCGCGGATCTCGGAACCGGCAACTGGCAACCGGTAACTGTCGCCGAAGGAGTCTGGTCGGTCGAGGTGGCGAAAAAATCGAAAGGCGTGGTGAAGAAAAACTCCGGCGCCTCGCTCATCGACTTGGGCGACGGCGTAGGCTGCATTCAATTCCACTCCAAAATGAACGCCCTCGGCGCGGACATCGTCTCGCTGATTCTGCGAACGTTAAAGCCGGGCGGTGCAGGCGATGCCTTCGACGCCTTCGTAATCACCAACGACGCGCAGAATTTTTCCGTCGGCGCGAACCTGATGCTGCTGCTCATGTCGGTTCAAGAGGAAGAGTGGGACGAGGTCGACATGGCGATCCGGCAGTTTCAGGGCATGACGCAGGCCGTAAAGTTTTCGCCGAAGCCGGTAGTAATCGCGCCCTTCGGCCTCGCGCTAGGTGGAGGCTGCGAAATTTCTCTGCACGCAGCCGCCCGTCAGCCGCACGCCGAGCTCTACATGGGCCTGGTCGAAGTCGGCGTAGGCCTGCTTCCCGGCGGAGGCGGCTGCAAAGAAATGCTGCTGCGCGCCGTCGACAGCGCAACGTCAATCCGTCCCGACGGCCGCGGGGAGTCGGTCGAAACCATGGAGGCGATGAAGAAGGCTTTCGAAACCATCGCCACCGCGAAAGTCGCAACCTCCGCTCACGAGGCCCGCGGCCTCGGCTTCCTGTCCAATTCCGACCGAATCACCATGAACCGCGAGCGCGTCCTCTCCGACGCAAAAGCCCGCGCTCTGGAACTTTTCCAGGCCGGATACGAGCCTCCGATCATGCGAACCGATATCCCCGCCCCGGGCGAAAATATTCTAGCCGCGCTCAAAATGGGCGTTTACATGATGCGTCAGGGCGGCTTCATCAGCGATCATGAGCACAAGCTCGGCACTAAAATCGCCGAAGTCCTCTGCGGTGGAAATGTCACCCCGGGCACACCCATCAGCGAGCAATACGTTCTCGATTTGGAGCGCGAGGCCTTCAAATCTCTCTGCGGCGAAAAGAAAACCCAGGAGAGAATTCAGTACACGCTGAAAACTGGTAAGACATTGAGAAATTAGGATCGAGAATAGAGGCTCACATCGAGGGAACTGACGATCTCACGATGCGGCAAGGCGGTGAATTGTTGGAAGGATATTTGGCGATGGAGAGCGACACGACCAGTGAGTGCGAAGCGGAGGCGTGGACCGAGGGACTCGTCGGCGACGCCTTAGCGGAAGGATGAGCGAACTGCCGCAATTTACTTCGACATTGCGCGATCCGCGGAAAACGGCCCTGCCCCGCGCAAGAGCAACGTCGCCGCGATCGCGATGGCCAGCAGGTGATATTCGAAACCTTCACCCTTCTGGGTCCCGTACCAGTTCATAAAGAACCCGTTCGGCAGGTGCACCAGAAAAATCGCTCCAATCATTTCAACCCCGATGCCGAGCGCGGCGATCCTCGTTAGCAATCCCACGATCAATCCGAGACCGCCAAAGAACTCGGTGACGATAATGAGAAACCCAACGGCGGCGGGCATTCCAAAGTGCTCAAAGAAACCGATCGTGCCATGAAATCCGTAGCCGCCAAACCATCCCAGCAACTTTTGTGCGCCGTGGGCAAAGAACACAACTCCCAGAACCAGTCGCAGCATGGCAAGACTCAGATCGTTGCTCGTTCCCAGTAGTCGCTTCATTTTTCATCTTCTCCTGGCAGAGCGGTGGGCTCTGCGATTGTCGTTATAACAACTATCGGATTTTGATTCCCATGGTTCATGCGCGGATTCAATTTTTCATGGTCAGCGATTCTACTACTCATTGTTACGAAGCCGCGCGCAAAATTCGGGAGGCAATGTCCAGGCGAACAGACCTCGATTTTGCCCATCGGAAGGGAGGCCGCCTTCGCCGCACAGCGTATAATTTCCTTTTAGATTTCGCAAAGGATGGTCTCTGCAAAATGTCTGCCACCAAAGGCAATTCGACGAACGGTAAGAACGGCAACGGCTTCAACGCACCAAAGCCGCGAGCAGAATGGCTCGCCAAGCGCAAAGCCGAAAACACCGACGGCAACTTCTCGCAGATGCACTACGCCCGCCAGGGCGCGGTCACCGAAGAAATGCAGTACGTAGCCAGCCGCGAGAAGATCGCCGCCGAGCTAGTCCGCGACGAAGTAGCCCGCGGCCGCATGATCATCCCCGCCAACATTAACCATCCCGAACTTGAGCCAATGGCCATCGGCGTAGCCTCGCTCTGCAAAATCAACTCCAACATCGGCAACTCCGCCGTCACCTCGAATGTCGACGAGGAATTGAAAAAGCTGCACACATCGGTCCACTATGGCGCCGACACAGTAATGGATCTCTCCACCGGCGGCGGCATTCACGAAATTCGCGAAGCCATCCTGCGCCACTCGCCCGTGCCCATCGGCACCGTCCCGATCTACGAAGCGATCTCGCGGGTGAAGCGCGTCGAAGACCTCACCGCCAGCGTAATGCTCGAAGTAATCGAAGAGCAGGCGATGCAAGGCGTCGATTACATGACCATCCACGCCGGCGTGCTAATTCAGTATCTGCCGATGGTCTCAAAGCGCATTACCGGCATCGTCAGCCGCGGCGGCGCGATTCTGGGTCAGTGGATGGCCTATCACCACAAGCAGAATTTTCTCTACGACTGTTTCGACGACATCTGCAAAATCATGAAGAAGTACGATGTCAGCTTCTCGCTGGGAGACGGCCTGCGTCCCGGCTGTCTGGCCGACGCCAGCGACGAAGCGCAATTTGCGGAATTAAAGACGCTAGGCGAGCTGACGAAAATCGCCTGGCAACATGATGTCCAGACCATGATCGAAGGGCCCGGCCACATTCCGCTCGACAAGATAAAGGAGCAGGTAGAAAAAGAAAACGAGCTCTGCTACGAAGCTCCGTTCTACACGTTAGGCCCGCTAGTTACCGACATCGCACCCGGCTACGACCACATCACTTCCGCCATCGGAGCGGCGATGATCGGCTGGTACGGCGCGTCCATGCTCTGCTATGTAACTCCGAAAGAGCATCTCGGCCTGCCCAATGACAAAGACGTTAAAGACGGCATCATCGCCTACAAAATCGCAGCCCACGCTGCCGATATCGCTCGCCATCGCCCCGGCGCGCGCGATCGCGACGACGCGCTCAGCTACGCCCGCTACAAATTCGATTGGGAGAAGCAGTTTGAATTGTCTCTCGACCCCGAAACCGCCCGCTCCATGCATGACGAAACCCTGCCCGAAGAGGGCTACAAAACTGCGGCGTTCTGCTCGATGTGCGGCCCGAAGTTCTGCTCGATGAATTACTCCAGCAAGGTTGACGAGTACAACAAAGAGGTCCATGGGCTGGAGAAGAAAGATTACTCCGAACTGGTCGAGAAACTCGTCACCATCAGATAGAAAGTTCGAAGGCGCGGGCGCTGGGCCGCTCAATGCTCATGCTCTGGCGCTCCAACGCCGTATCCCATCCGTCATCTCGCAACACCCCGAAACAAGCATAAAATGGCGGCAGTCTGGCATCTACCAAGGAGACTCCGGCCAGCATGCCCAATCACGAATTTCTGCTGAATGAATTCGAGGCCCACGCTACTTCCGCCGAGGGCGTGAAGCCTTTTATGCATTACATCGCCACGCGGCTCCATGAGGAACTCGCGCGCTACAACTGGGTTGGCTTTTACTTCATGGAAGCTCCCGTCTTCGATGCCCTGGTGCTCGGCCCTTATGTCGGCAGCTTCGCGCCACTGGTGCGGATTCCACTCAACAAGGGATTGTGCGGAGCTGCGGCCACCAGTCAGCAAACGGTGTGCGTCAACGACGTCGCCAGAGATCCACGTTACATCGGTGGAGACATGGTTAAGTCCAACATGGTAGTGCCGATTTTTGCGAGGAGGCGAATGGTCGCCGAGCTCTGTATCGAGAGCTACTTTACCGACACTTTTAATGCGTCTGAACAGAAGTTTGCGGAAGCTTGCGCGGCGCTCGTCGGACGCCACATGGAAAAAGACGCAACCGGTGCTGCGAAAACGGCGGGCGCATCGAGCTAAGAGGGGCCAAGAGTTCGCGATAGACCCCCTCCTGGCGATCTTTTAGAATCAGAGATTTAGATGGTGGCGAGACGCTAGATCTTTGAATAATAAGTGGTTGCCAGTAAGATATTTATTAATCAATGAGTTAGCCAGGACATTTCTGCTTCTTCCTGCTAAATCTTTGAAGAATAAGGATTTATTTGTAAAATATTGAGCGCGCAGGAGTTTAGCTCCGAGTTCGACCCGCATAGCTTTCTCTTCACTTAAAGTCGGCAACGCCATCCCAAACGAGTTGCACCGCGATCGCCAGGATCAGGAATCCAAAAATGCGGCTGATTGCGCCGACTGCGCCCGGGCCCAGCCGTTTGACGAGTGGCCCTCCCAGGCGCAGAAAAAGATAGACAGTCAGTCCGATGGCGATGATGCCGAGAATCATGCCGACATAGACGAGCAAGTGGTCGGCATGGGCAGCGAGGCCCATCACGACGCCGATTGACCCTGGCCCAGAGAGCATCGGCATGGCCATGGGGGTGAGTGAAATGTCTTCTTTGGTGAGGGCTTCGTGATTTTCTTTCTCGGTAATACGGCTGGAGCCCGTCACCATTCCCCAGGCCGTATTCGCGACGATCAAGCCGCCGGCTATTTTGAGCACGGGAAGCGATATGCCAAAGAAATTCAGAACGAAGCGGCCGAAGAGCATGAATACGACGAGAATCGCAATCACGTAGAGAGCCGTCTTCAGCGCCGTGTGACGGCGCTCCTCCGGAGAAAAGTCAGCGGTCAGGCTGAAAAAGAGCGGGATGCCTCCGAAGGGATTCACGATGGGGAAAAGCGCGAGGAACGTCGTAAGGGTGGCGGACGGCAGGTCGTGCAGCACGTGCTGAAGAGCCATTCCCGCGTTCACCGACATGAGTGCAAGTGGAGACACAGAAGGATGAGATTACTTTGAAGTGTATTTCGATTCGAGACTCCACGCGAGTGGCGGAGGGCCCAGAACTAGTATTGTCAGGAAACAGAATAGCGTGACCTCCCATTCGGCTGTCTCGTCGACGTTACCTAAGTCTGCGACATAAATCACATCTACCTTCGCCGTGGAACAGGGGCGTCCGTCATCTTTTGCGAGGGCGAGCGGCAAGGCAATCTGGATTCATGAGGAGCCTCCCCCGGCTTTGCACGATCCTCGCGATCGTCCTTTCTGCCACCAGTTCCCTTTTGGGACAAGTAAAGATCACGACAACCTCCTTGCCCAACGGCACGGTCGGTACGCCCTATTCCGCCACCATTAACACAAGACTCGGAGCGGCGCCGTTCATTTGGACGGTTTCGGTCGGCAGTCTGCCGCCTGGCATTGGAATGACCCCGTCCGGGGACACGCGATCGGCTTTACTCTCGGGGACGCCAACCACGGCGGGCAGCTACGCGTTCGGCATTACCGTGCAGGGCAAGGGCGGCCACAGGTCGACGGCAAAGTACACGGTTGCGATTGCAGGGCCTCCGCCAGGCACTCTTAACGCGAATCCGGCCAGCCTGGCGTTTGGCAACGTGCAAGTAGGAAATGCTGCCAGCTTGTTGGAAGCGTTGACGAATACGGGCGGATCCCCGGTCACGATCTCACAGGCGAATGTCACCGGTGCTGGATTCTCGGTCACCGGGCTAGCCTTGCCCATGACCTTGACTCCAGCCCAGAGCGTCACCTTTACGGTGACCTTCACGCCGGCCGCCGCAGGCGCTGCCAGCAGCACGCTGGCGGTTGTCTCCGATGCAGCAAATTCTCCGCTCAACATCGCGCTCTCGGGAACGGGCACGAGTCCGGGGATTCTGTCAGTCTCGCCGGCGACGTTGAGCTTTGGGAATGTGACGGTGGGATCGAGTGTCTCCCTGGTTGGTAGCGTGGCCGCAACGGGGACATCGGTAACAGTGTCATCTGCGGGCGTGGATAACGGCCAGTTCGTGTTCTCTGGACTCACTCTGCCGATCACTATTCCGGCTGGGCAATCCGCGCCATTCACGGTGACCTTCACCCCCGCTTCGGTTGGCGCGACGACATCAACACTTACCTTTATAAGCAATGCATCGAACTCGCCCACCACCCAATCGCTGACAGGCACCGGCCAGGCGGCTGTCTCACCCTCCGTCGGCCTGAGCTGGGACGTGACACCTGGAGCGGTCAGCTACGACGTGTACCGCAAGCTTCTGACGGACCCAAACTACACGAAGATCGCCTCAGCAGACGCTAGCGCAAGCTATACGGATAACACCGTTACAACGGGGCAGACCTATGACTACGTTGTGACATCCGTGGATGCGCAGCAGGAGGAGAGTAGTTACTCAAACGTCGCCCAGGTTACAGTACCAACCTCCTGATGCGCTCGTGGCGGCACTCGAATGCATGGTCCAGCAGTAGCTATTGCACGCTTGCGATCTACTGCGCGTGTGGCAGCTATTGGCGAACTCGCGGAGTCAGTGAGTGAATCGCCATTTAACGTCAATCATCATGGTCGGTTCCCGGCTCCTCTTGGTTCGGGTCTTCTTGATTTCGAGAACCGTGTCGGCTTAGTAGGAAGCTGGTGACAATCAGAGCCCCCAACCCCGAGTAGAGTAAGCGCTGCCACAAGGGTTCGTCTTCAATTCCGAACACATGCACTGGCAGGGCTACAAGCGCCATGATGAATATAGCGATACCCCATCCTCGCTGATGGCTTGGGGAGTGGCTTCATACTTTGTTGTGGCCGGAGTCACCATTCCTCTGGCTACGAGTAAACTCGGGCACACGTTAGTCAACGCTCTCAAGTAGCGCTACTCTGCCTGCGCAGCCCGGGGGGCACCAGACTGAGGAGGAGCGCCTCTCGGACAGCTGTTGAGAACAGCGTCAGCACTGGCTCGCGTCGTTGTTCGCCCTCCAGCCATTGTGCTCAAAAATCCCTGTTACGGCCTGACGGTAGCGTCCCAATCCGCCAGTGTGGTGTGCAAGGTTAAATCTTGGCTATCACACCTAAGTTCTTACCCGAAGCTCAAAGCTCATTTGTACTGCTGAAGAACCTGGACGCTCCGGCTCAAAGCCTCGGCCAGCGCGGCGATTTGTTGTTCGGTGCGCTGAAGATCGCCGCGATCGATCGCCTCGCTTACTCCGGGAATTACGACGGCGGCGTAACCGGTATATTGGCCGGGCGCATAGATTGAATGCCGAAACCACGGGCGATTGGGCAGTCCCTCGGGCAGCAGCAAAGCTCGCTCAGCCTGGCGAAGCGTCGCATTCAGCCGCTCGGGCGCTGCCGGAAGTTTTCGTTGCTTCTGCAAAATCTTGGCGCCGGCCTCTTCCAGGCGATGGGCGCCATTTAATGCGGACGAGAAATCGGGCGCCCTGTCGCCGAACTTGTCGCGCGCTTTGGTCCTGGCGGCGTCGAGGTAGACGAAAATTTCTTTGCCGTAATCCTCGTAGTCGTAGGGAAGCACGTCGGCGTCGGCCATGCGGAGCGTTTCTAACCCGTAGACGCGAGCCATCTGCTGCTCATAGAGGAAGTCGGGATCGGCGAACTTCTTGAACCAGGTAAAGTCGTCGAACGCGGAGTGGTAAACGCCGTACGGACCGGTCGAGCCGATATCGGTCGAAGGCACACCCAGGTGCTGGAGGAACACCGAGTAATCGGAACCGCTGCCTAGATCGCCCACCGGAACGTCGCCGGAAATTTCGGCTGCGGGCGCGCGAGAATTTTCTCCCGGGTGAAAGTCGTCTTTAGGACGCATCGACTTTTTCCACTCATCATAGACGGTTCCGCCCTGCGCCGACGGAACAGCCTTTGTGATCTGCCGAATGAAGTCCTTCAACGTAGGCTCCGCCGATGCTCCAAACTTTTTGCCCGAGACGCCGACATCCATATTGAAATACGCGGCCGCATTCGAGAGTTCCTGCGCGTGGTCCTCGCCCCACTCAGTCGAACCCATGAGGCCTTCTTCTTCGGCGTCCCAGCTTCCGAAGATGATGGTGCGCTTCGGCTTCCATCCCGACTTCAGCAACTCGCCGATACCATGCACGGTTTCAAGCATGGCCGCCGTGCCGCTGTTCGGATCGACTGCGCCGTAAACCCAGGAATCGCGATGATTGCCGGCGACCACCCATTCGTCGGGCGACGACACTCCCGAAACTTTGCCGATTACGTCCCAAATCGTGCGGTACCGATAATCCTGTTTGAGGTGCATCTTCACCTTCGCCGGCCCGGGTCCAAGGTGATAAGTAAATGGCAGCCCGCCCTGCCATTCGCGTGGCGAGTCGGGTCCGCTGAGATTCTCAAGAATCGGCTGCGCATCGGCGTACGAAAGCGGAGTGACAGGAATCTTCGGCATCTGCGCCGACTCGCTTGGAGAAATGCGTTTTGAATCGGGCAGAGTCGGAGTCGAAGCAATTCCGGGCGTGGTGGGATCGCCGGGGAATTGGAACATATATCCGATCGATCCGCGCTGCACGCCGGTCGCGGGACGCCACGGACCCTTCGGATAAGGATCGCCGCGGTAATAGCCATCGTCTTTTGGATCGGAATAAATAATGACGCCGGCGGCGCCGCGTTCCTGCGCTACGAACGCTTTCACGCCGCGGAAATTCTCGCCGTAACGGACGATCACGATCTTGCCGCGCACGTCGACGTTCATCTGCTTTAGCCTGTCGAAGTCGTCGGGCGTGCCGTAATTGGCATAGACGACATCGGCGTCAACGTCTCCCGAAGGAGACATGGCGTTGTAGGGCGTAATGACGCGCGGATCATCCTGAAAAGGATCGCTGTCGACATGTTCACGATGCGGACCGTGCATCTCCACGCCCGCGGGCGCGGTCATGTCGACGCTGATCTCCGAAGGGTAGTTGAACCAGACTTTGTATTCGACGATTGAAGTGTCGAGTCCCGCGTCATGAAACTTGTGGGCAACGTACTCAGCGGTGGCCTTGTCTTCGGGCGAGCCCGCGACGTGCGGCGCCTGCGTCAGAATGCGCAGGTGTTCCTCGGCCAGCTTGGGATCGGGCACGGCCATGAATTTCTTTTCGATTTCCAGTTCGCCGGCGACATCGCGGAATCCGCTGAGCACCCAACTCTCCGCGTTCGATGAAGCGGAATCAACTGCGGCATCGGGCGCGTTTTTATCTTTATCTTTATTAAAGGCCTGGACGCTGGCTGAAATTAAGAGGAAGAAAAGCGCGACAGCAGAGAAAACTTTCATGACGCTCCTTCTTAAAAAAGACTCTGATGCAAATCACAGGCATGGGTTCAGCCGGTCAAATTTGAGCCAGTCAAAGATGAAGTTAAAGATTGTATCGCGCCGAGGGAGACGGCAATCGCACGGGTTACACTTGAAGGCATGAGCAAGGCTCCGACTGCCCGTTTTTCGGATCGGGTGGAGAATTACGTCCGCTATCGGCCGGGATACCCGCCTGAGGTGATTGATCTGCTGCGCGATGAGTGCGGCCTGCGGCCGGATCACATCGTAGCTGACATCGCCTCCGGAACCGGGCTGTTTACGCGACTGCTGCTGGAGAATGGGAATTCTGTTTTCGCCGTGGAACCGAACGCGGAGATGCGCGAGATGGGCGCACACGAACTCGAAGGATATAAGAGCCTCGTCTCGGTCGCAGGAACGGCGGAAGAGACTACGCTTGACTCGGCATCGGTGGATTTCGTGACGGCGGCGCAGGCAGCGCACTGGTTTGATCTGCGGCGCACACGAGCAGAATTTGTCCGCATCCTGCGACCGGGCGGATGGTGCGTGCTGATCTGGAACGAACGTTTGACGGAGAGCACGCCATTTCTACGCGAGTACGAGCAGCTTCTGCTGAACTACGGCACCGATTACAAAGAGGTGCGGCACGAGCGCACGACCGCCGCCATCAACGAGTTTTTTGCGCCGCAGCCTTGTCAGGAGCGCGTTTTCAGCCTGGGGCAGCAATTCGATTATGCGGGCGTGGCGGGCCGGCTGCTGTCGTCGTCGTATGCACCGCTTGAGGGCCATCCCAGCTACGCGCCAATGATGCAGGGACTGGAGCGAATTTTCCGGGCGCACGCTCAGGGCGGCTCCGCGGAATTTGAGTACAAGACGAGGGTTTATTACGGACATTTGTAATTGGTGATCTGTAATTTGTGATTTCACGGCGCCTGGTTTCAAATTACCAATAGAAATCAATACAGCCCTATGCCCGATTCCAAATCGTTCCACATGTCTCCCGAGGAGTTTCGCCGCCACGGCCACGCGGTGGTGGACTGGATTGCCGACTACCGCGCGCGCATCGAGAGCTTCCCTGTTCTGTCTCGGGTACAGCCGGGAGAGATTCGGGCGAAGTTACCCGCAAATCCCCCGGCGCAAGGCGAGCCTTTCGACCAGATTCTTGCCGATATCGACCGCATCGTGCTACCCGGAATTACGCACTGGCAATCGCCGAACTTTTACGCTTACTTTCCGTCGAACTCGTCTGGGCCGGGCGTTCTTGGCGATTTGCTTTCGTCCGGGCTGGGCGTGCAAGGCATGCTCTGGTCGACGAGTCCAGCATGTACGGAGTTGGAAACTCACGTGCTCGACTGGCTGGTTCCGATGCTCGGCTTGCCGGAGAAATTTCTTTCGAGCAGCGCGGGAGGCGGAGTGATTCAGGACACTGCTTCCAGCGCTTCGCTGTGTGCGCTGCTGGCCGCGCGCGAACGCGCGACTCACTTTGCCAGCAATACTAAAGGATGCAATGGTCGGCTGATTGCTTACTGTTCCACGCAAACCCATTCTTCGCTCGACAAGGCGATGAAGATAGCAGGCATGGGCTCGGACAACCTTCGGCACATTCCGGTCGATGTCAATTTCGCAATGCGCGCGGACGCGCTGGCACAACAGATTGCGGCCGACATCAAAGCCGGCCTCGTTCCCTGCTTCGTCTGCGCCACCGTCGGCACCACTTCTTCCTGCGCCGTCGATCCCGTCCGCGAGATTGCGCGCGTCTGTGGCGAACACAAACTCTGGTTGCATGTGGACGCGGCCATGAGCGGGACGGCTGCGCTCTGCCCCGAGTTTCGGTCTATTCACGACGGCGTCGAGTTTGCCGACAGCTACACCTTCAATCCGCATAAGTGGATGTTCACAACCTTTGATTGCAATTGCTTTTATGTCGCCGACCGCAAGCACCTCATTCAGACGCTTTCGATTCTGCCGGAGTACCTGCGCAATCAGGCCACCGAGTCGGGCGCGGTGATCGACTACCGCGACTGGCACATTCAGTTAGGGCGCAGATTTCGCTCGCTGAAATTGTGGTTCGTGATCCGCCATTATGGCGTGGAAGGTTTGCAATATCATATTCGCGAGCACGTGCGCCTCGCACAGCAATTTGTTGGGTGGGTGCGCGGCGATGCGCGTTTCGAACTGGCGGCGCCCGCTACGCTAAACCTGGTGTGCCTCCGTTTGCGGTCGGGTGACGCGGACAATCAGCAACTCATGGATCGGCTGAACGCGAGCGGCGACCTCTATCTGACGCACACCAAGCTCGACGGCAAGTTCACGCTTCGCATGTGCATCGGCCAAACTAACACCGAGGCTCGTCACGTTGAGCGCGCATGGGAACGCATTCAGCAGGAAACAGCGAAGCTCGGAGCGTGATGCCGTGAGCGCGATGACGCGGGAGATCTCGGCGGGCGGCGTGGTGCTGCGGGAGATTGACGGCGTGTGGCACGTCGCGCTGATTGAGCCGCAGAAAGAAGATTCGCGGGATAGCGATTCTCCGAGTAAAGATTCTCAACCCGCCAAGGCGCGCAAACGGAGCCCCGCAGTGTTGTGCCTGCCGAAGGGACTGGTCGATGCGGGCGAGAAGGCCGAAGCTGCCGCGATTCGTGAAGTGTTCGAGGAGACAGGAATCGTCGCCGAAGCAATCACTAAGCTTGTAGATATAAAGTATGTCTACGTCCGCAGCTGGGGCGACGGCCAGCGCGTCTTCAAGATTGTGAGTTTTTATCTGATGAAGTACTTGTCGGGTGACATCGGCGATATCGGTCCCGAGATGCGCATCGAAGTCGAACGGGCGTTGTGGGTCCCGCTCGCGGGCGCGAACAAGCAGATGGCCTACAGCGGCGAGCGCAAGGTGGTTTTGCAAGCGCGGGAGTATTTGGCGAAACACGGACTCGCCGCGAGGAGCGCGGCGCAAGAGAAAACGTAGACTAAACGGAGTCACAGCGATATGTGATCTATGCACTTGCGCAAAGGCCCCGATAGTGATCCGAGGAGTGTCGCTAACCTACTGTATCCAAAAGATTTATCTTGACATGCCGACAAGGATGGCATAGTCTGAGTTCAACTTAATAGGGCGCATGCCGTTGCCATCCTCACCCCACATCTATCGGCATGCGCCCGTCGTTTTTTTTGTGGGCATTTTCCGCCGGCCGGAGTCTTCTACAAACTGTCTATCCTCTGCTGCCCAGTGCGTCGTCGATCGCCTGCTTTTCCGATGCTGTCAACGCACGGACTGCGCCCTTCTTAAGATCGGCAAGCTGAAGTGACCCAATCGAAATTCGTATCAGCCGCAGAACCCGAACATCCAGCGCTTCCAGCAACCGGCGGATCTGACGGTTCTTGCCCTCATCCAGCGTAAGTTCCAGCCAACTGTGCTTGTCGCCGTGCCGAACGAGACTTACATCCTTGGCCCGCAAGTAATCGCCATCAACTTTGCATCCTAGTTTGATTCTTGTAATCAAATCAGGGTCGGCCACGCGGTCGACCTGAACGTGGTAGACCTTATCCAAATGGCTTCCCGGATTCGTGATCTTCGCCGCCCATTCCGAATCGTTGGTCAACAGGAGGAGGCCTTCGCTGGCTTTGTCGAGCCGGCCCACCGGACCGACCCAGGGCGCGTCCGGTTGCAGCAGGTCGTAAATTGTCTTTCTGCCCTTTTCGTCGGAGGCGGTGGTAACGACGCCTCGCGGTTTGTTCATTGCGAAGTAGATGGCAGGAGCTTTTTCAACTTGCATGCCGCCAACTTCGATTCGTTCCCGCTGGGGCCGGACAGCAAACTCCGGATCGGTGACAACTCTCCCGTTCACACGGACTTTCTCGTCTCGAATCAGAACGGCGGCCTGCAACCTTGAGCAATAGCCCAATTTCGAGAGCGCCCGCGCCAATCCACAAACCTTCTCCGGCGTCACACGTCTATGTTAAATGGGGTTCGCGGGGTTCTTCTCGCCATTGCATCCACGGGCCGCGCGTCGTCATGTTAGGCTGCTCGGGGGAGCTATTTGGAACGTTCCTTTGATCGCCCGCGTCTTCAAAGCATTTCAATACCGCGACTTTCGGCTGATGTGGATCGGGGCATGCACATCCAGCATCGGCACGTGGATGCAAATAGTCGCGCAGGGCTGGCTGATCTACCGGCTGAGCCACTCCGCATTTCTTCTGGCGCTTGATCAGTTTCTAGGCGGCATACCGATCTTTTTGTTTTCGCTGATAGGAGGCGTGGTCGCGGATCGCGTGGATCGGCGGCGAATTCTGCTGGGCTCGCAGTGGGTGCAGATGGCGAGCGCCGGTCTGCTTACATTTCTGGTCTTCACGGGACGCGTTCACGTCTGGCACATTTTGTGCCTGTCGTTTGTTTCGGGCTTCGCTCAGGCATTCGGCGGACCGGCATATCAGGCGCTGATTCCGACTCTGGTCGAGAGGGAAGACATGCCGAACGCCATCGCCTTGAACGCGATCCAGTTCAACGTGGCCATCATGGTGGGACCTGCGCTGGCCGGGCAGGCGCTGGCCAAGCTTGGCGAGACGTGGTGTTTTGGGCTGAACGCAGTTTCTTTTCTGGCTCCAATCATTTCCCTGTCGATGATCACCGCGCGCTTCCTGCCGCAAAAAACGACCGAGTCGGTGTTTACGAGCCTGAAAGAAGGCATCAAGTTCGTCCGCCGCCAGCCTTCCATGGAGGCGCTGATCATTCTGGCGTTTTTTATGACCGGGCTGAGCATGCCAATGCGCACGTATTTTCCGGTGTTCGTCAAAGATATTTTCCATCGCGGTCCGGAAACGTACGGTAACCTGCTCGCGTTGATGGGCCTCGGTTCGATCTGCGGTTCGCTGGGCGTCGCGTGGCTCGGCAACATTAAAAGAAAAGGGCGGCTCGCTCTGGCCGCTTTGATGACCCTGGGCGTGGGCATCTCGGGTTTTGCGCTCTCCAAGCGCCTGCCGTTGAGCGGCGTGATGCTGGTAATCGCCGGTGCTTCCATGATGGCCGTCTTTGCCAACGTGAATTCGCTGGTGCAGTTGATCACGACCAACGAAATGCGCGGCCGCGTCATGAGCGTCTACAACTTTGCCTTTCGCGGAGGCATGCCCATGGGAAATCTGCTGTCCGGATGGCTGGTGCCGATCTTTACCGCGCCGATCGTGCTGGGCGTCAATGGAATGCTGCTGGTGCTGCTGGGGCTCTACTTCCTCGTGGTGCAGCGGAGAGTAGCGGCGCTGTAGCCGAACTCTGTTCGCGCCCCACCACAAATGACTACATCCATCTTCGGAAGAAGAGCGCCTGACGCGCCACGGGCTGAGCTTTTTCACTGAGAGCGGCGAGTTGGCGTTCGCTCAAAGGCGTGAAGTCGCGGGCGAACTGAACATTCTCTTCGAGCTGGGCAATCGTATCGCATCCGATGATGACTGTGCTGACCGGCTGCGAGAGAACGTAATACATCGCCTCTTTCATGGCCAAGGTTCCGGGCCCATGCGCGGGCCCTTCAAATCCGCTCTGGTGGTGCGGATCCGGCTTCCAGCTCGCCAGAATCCGGCCGCGCGCTGGAATCTTCATGCCGATAATGCCAATCTGTTTTTCGACCGCGAAGGGCAGAAGTTTCTCTTGAAAACTCAAATGATGTTTGTCGGCTGCGTTGAGCGCCATGAGGATCTGGTCGAAGGGAAAGCGCTCGAGGCATTGAATGAGCAGATCGGGATCGCGATGACCGGTGACGCCGAGGAAACGAACCATCTTCTGTTCGCGGGCCTGGTGAAAAGCCTCAATTGCGCCACCTTTGGAAAAGATGCGGTCCACGTCGTCCCGGCTGTCGATATGGTGAAGTTGCCAGGCGTCGAGGTGGTCGGTGTTGAGCAGTTTGAGGGACTGCTCGAGAAGTTTCAGCGAACCATCGCGGGTGCGATCGTGCGTCTTCGAGGCGAGATAAGCCTGGTTGCGGCGGCGCTTCATGACCTGGCCGATGTAGCGCTGACTCCAGCGCTCGTCGCCCCCATACATGGCGGCGGTGTCGATGTAGTTCACGCCGAGATCGAGGGCACGCTCAACGATCGGCACCGCGACCGATTCGTTATGGGGCTGCTCGATTGAGGCTTGTCCACCGAGGCTGAAAATGCCGACACGATAACCGGTGCGTCCCAAGTTGCGCGTGGGCATGGCCTTTTCAGTGGCGGGATTCGAAGGCAGCGGCGGGAGAACGGCTGCGCTGGACTCGGCGACCTTGCCGGCAACTACGGCCACGCCCAGCACACCAGATTTTTTGAGAAAGTTGCGCCGGGAAGTGTTAGACGCGCCGTTCATGAAGCCTCCGACAACTCATGCTACGCCTGCGCAAAAGATGCACGCAACCTGCTGCCGCATCGTTCCGAAACAATACTTCTCAGCAACCTATGGGGTGTCCGCGAATGAACAGGTTTTCCTACACCAGATGGAGCGTTCGGATGTGGTCCTGCAACTTGGCGGTGTCGATCGGCTTGAACAAATACGCGTCGCATAGAGACTGGAACGACTGAACAACATTCTTCACGTCGTCCAGCGCAGTTGTCATGATGATCTTTACGCCGTCGGTGGAAAGCGTGCCGCCGGCCTCTTCGAGAGCGCGGATTTTACTGACTGCGGACTGACCGTCCATTTCCGGCATCATGATGTCCATGCAGATCAGATCGTATCCATGGCCGTTCTCTTGGGCGGCGCGGAACGCCTCGACTGCCTCGTTCCCGTTCACCGCGATGTGGCATTCGCCATAAGGCGCGAGAAACGATTGCAGTAGAAGGCGGCTGGTGAAATCATCTTCGACAATAAGCGTCCGCATGTTGGTTCCTCCTGAGGATCGTTATATCCATCCTGATTGCTTCACGACGGCCTTGAGGCATTCGAACTGTTCTTGTAGTCTGGGCAGCAACGCAGAGACTCGCTTGAACTCGCCGGATGCAGCGGCGTCCTCCGGTTCGTGGGACAACGTTCGCAAGACCTCAGCCGATACCGTGGCCGCCGCTCCCTTCAGGGTGTGCGCCTGCAAACGAACGCCCTTTGCGTCGCCCGCCTTCAGTCTGGTCTTCAGTGTGAGTAGCTGCTGCGGCACGTCGTTTAGAAATCCGGCAACTACCTTGCAAGCGAGGATCTTGTCGCCCATAAGCCGGGCGAGAAGCGTCTCCTGATTGAAAACAGCTTCCGTGTTCGCCTGCGGCCAGTCGGCCATGGGACGCGCTTCACCGCCCTGGGCCCTGGTCAGCCATTTTTGCAGGACATCATCCAACTCTCTCGGCTCAATGGGCTTGGCAACATAGTCACTCATCCCTGCCCGCAGACAATTGTCCCGGTCTCCGGACATTGCGTCCGCGGTGAGAGCGACGATAGGGATGTGGGAGTTGCGAACGCCCGCCTTGCCCGCGCGCACGCAGCGCGTCGCCTCATACCCGTCGATTTCGGGCATTGCGCAATCCATCAAGACGGCGTCATAGTCAGCATGCTGGAGCGCGTGAATCGCTTCGGCGCCATTGGCGACTACGTCGGGTTGGTAGCCGAGCTTACGTAAGATTGCGATGGCCACTTCCTGGTTGGTTGGATTGTCCTCGGCGACCAGGATTCGTTCGTGACGATTCCTCCGCACAATGCCTGGCTCGGAAAAGGCAGGAGGGACGGAAGGCGCCGTGGCGCCCGGCTCCGTCTGTTGGAGAAGGTCAGGGCGCGGCTGTTTCTCAAAGACGGCCGTAAACCAGAAGTTCGATCCTCTTCCTTCCTCACTCTCGACGCCAATTTGTCCGCCCATCATTTCGACCAACTGCCGGGAAATCGTCAGTCCTAATCCGGTGCCACCATAGCGACGTGTACTCGACCCATCGCCTTGAACGAACGGTTCGAACAGCAGCTCCTCGCCTTGCCGGGCGGCGAACGCGGCTGCATCTCGCAATCCTTCCAGCCCATTACGGGTTTGCGTTTGCGTTTGCGTTTGCGCCTGGCGCAGGCTCTGGTTGCTGGCCTCGGAAAAGGCCTCCATCACCTCGTTGGTCTGTTTCACCAGGGTCAGGACCTGGCGCATCGATTTGGCTGAGCGGTCGGTGATCTGGGCCCACTCCGCCGACGTTTCCTCGATATTCTGCGCAATTGCCAAAATCGGGCGAGCTCGCGTGCCCAGGTGGCGAGCCTTGATGATGGAGTTGAAGGTAAGCAGCCGCAGGCTGTCGCGGACGGACCTGGAACGCCTAAGATGTTCTCCCACCAATTCCATCAGACTGGATAGCTCTCCAACCGCGCCCTGGATTCTTTCCCCGTAGGCCTCACTCTCGCCTTCCAGACGCTCGATGTGGGCAAGCTGGGACGACACGTCGCGCTCCTGCTGGAGGATTACCGGTGCGATCCCGCCCACCTCGGAGGCGCTGATTCTCAGGATACCGCCCATGCACGTTCTGATTTGAGATGCCCAGTTGGCCACGGTTTCCTTGATCGTTCGCAACTGGTAGAGCTGGATGGTGAGCCCGGCGAACGCTTGATCGATCTCCAAGGCAGCGCCCTTCGTCGACTCCCGATCTTCTCGCAGGGCGGTGGAGATAAGGGCGAGGGACTCCTGCACGTGTTCAATCTGCTGGCGAGTAATGTCGTGAGTCTGGACAGCAGTGACCACTCCGGCAATCTGCGCGGCAATGTCCTCCACATATTTCCTGAACTGCACCGGCGCGCGCGCGAGTTCGGTGAGGTTGGAGTCGAGCGCCGCTAAATCGTTCCCCAAGTCCGCTTCAATCCCGGTCAACTTCTGGCGCAGGCGGGGGAGTTCGGCGGCAAGCAGGCTTCTCGCCTCCTCGACAGCAGATCTGCGGTCATCGGTGTGACCGGCAATATCCCGGGTATCCACGCTGAGGGACTGCGAGAAGTCAGCCAAGTCGTGAGTGAGATATTCCAGGTCGCCGCCGGCGAGGCCGACGCGAGCCACCTCGATCTTGGTGAGAAAGCTCAGCGCCCGGATCTTGAGAGCAATCGCGCCCTGGCTGTCGGCCGCGGAAGACAGGTCGCGCAGCAACTGGATTTGCCTGGCTACGGTCTCCAGGACTCCGGTCGTCACCTGGAGCCGCTTCGCAATCAGGTGCTGCGCCGCCGCGCCCAACGTGCGCACTTTGGGCAGAATGGAGCTGACGCTCTCACTCTCGACGCAGGCCACGATGGCTGCGGCAAGGTTCAAGATCGCGTCGGTGGAACCGGTCAGAGCGGCAAAAGCTTTTGCCACCGATCCCATCTCGATCTCGGTGCTATCGGACAGCGCCTGCAGGTCTCCCATAGCCTTTTCCAGAATAGAAACTGCTTCCGCTTTGGCTGCAACACTCATTGCGACCTGTTCTGTTCCTGCTCGTGGCAGATCCTTTAGTGAGCATGGGTGAGGATCGCGCCGGCGACTGCCTGCAAGGGCAGAATCTTGTCGACCGCGTTCCTCTTGATGGCTTCCTTCGGCATCCCAAACACCACGCAGGTGGCTTCATCCTGGGCAATCGTGACCGCCCCAGCCTGTTTCATTTCCAGCATTCCGCAAGCGCCGTCGTCGCCCATTCCGGTCAGAATCACGCCCACGGCATTTTGTCCGGCATAGCGGGCGGCGGAGCGAAACAGCACGTCAACCGAAGGCCGGTGACGGCAGACCAGCGGCCCATCCTTGACCTCTACGTAGTAGCGGGCGCCGCTGCGCTTCAGCAGCAGATGATGATTCCCGGGCGCGATCAGCGCGCGTCCGCGCAGAACCGTGTCGTTCGACTCCGCTTCTTTGACTGAGATCTTGCAGGCGCCGTCCAGGCGGTTGGCGAAGGCGCGGGTAAACAACTCCGGCATGTGTTGCACGATGACGATTCCGGGACAGTCGGCTGGGAGGGCTTCCAGCAAGACCTTGAGCGCCTCCGTTCCGCCGGTCGAGGCGCCGATGGCGACCACCTTTTCCGTGGTCTCGGCCATGGCGTGAGTGGCGGGCGAAAGAATGGCATCGGCGGTCAGCTTGGGTTCGACTTTGTGGCTGGGGCGCAACAAGCGCAGTTGCGCGGCGGCCGCGCCTTTAACTGCCTGACAGAGAACGATCCGCGACTCCTCCAGAAACTGTTTGCTGCCCATCCGCGGCTTGGCGATGATATCGACCGCGCCGTATTCGAGCGACCTGCAGAGCGCTTTGCGTGCCTTCCTCGGCCAGGCTCGAACAGATCACGACCGGGAATGGGATGCTGGCTCATGATCTTCTGCAAGAAGGTCAGGCCATCCATGCGCGGCATTTCGATGTCCAGGGTGATGACATCCGGAGTCTCTTCGCGCATCCGCTCGGCCGCTACGAATGGGTCGCCCGCCGTCCCCATGACTTCGATGTCCGGGTCGCTGGACAGAACTTCGCTCAGGGTCTGACGAACGACGGCGGAGTCGTCCACGATCAGGACTCGAATTTTGCCTGTACTCATGATTTCGTGCCCATTGATTCGTGCCCATCGTCCGTACCGTAGCCGCGGGTTAGTCGTCCACATCCTCGAATAACACCCGCGGCAATCGGCGCAGCAGTACTTCTCCAGTTCTGGTATTGAACTTGAGGCTCATCCCTCGATTGCCTCCCAGGCTGGATGCGATCACGTCAAAGCCCTCGGCCCGCACAATCTCAACCGCGCTTTCACAGTTCAGTCTTCCGACGGTGGGTTTGGAGGCCGCCGCCTCGCTCACCATCAATACATCGGCGCCGCCAAACAACTTGACTTGCACTTGTTTACGGGCCGCACCCAGTTCGTCAAACTGGCGGGCCAAGTCGCGAATGGCAAAATCCACGTAGCGATGTCCCAGGGCGCGAGTCATCGGCGGGAGCCATTGGTCGGATACTTGGGCAGCAGGGAGTGACACAGCGCGCCGACCCCGAGCCGCTTGCTCCAGAAGGTGATTCCAACGCACGACCCGAGAATGGTCCGAATGATAGCCGGTTCGCGGGCCAGGTGCAATTCCCCCGGCTGCAGATAGACCTCCGTAAGCTCGCCCTCGAGTTCAAGCATCTGTCTTTCCTGTAGAGGGCCGGAGCGATCGGCGTGAGCGGCAGACCCATATCGTGCAGGCTTTCGGAGTGGCCAACAAAGATGTAGCCTCCGGGTACAAGTTGGGCGGTCAATTTTTGCAGAATCTTCTGCTGGGTGGGCCGGTCGAAGTAGATGATCACGTTGCGGCAGAAGATCACGTCGACCTTCTGGGGAAGACCGAAATCGGCATCCATGAAATTCAGGCGGCGAAATTCCACCATCCGCCGCAATTCCGGAACGACCCGCACCGATGTCGGAGTTGGGCTTGCGGCTGCGCATGAAATACTTTCGCCGCATCCCTGCCGGCACCGGGCGCACCACTTCGGAGCTGAAAACGCCGAGCGCGGCCTTCGCTAGCACCGTGGTGGAAATGTCCGTCGCCAGCACCTGAAAGCGAAAACCGGGATGCGTCTGTCCGAATTCGTTCAGCACCATGGCGAGCGTGTAGGGCTCCTCGCCAGTGGAGCATCCGGCGCTCCAAATCAGCAGAGGACGTCCACTTTCGTTGCGCGCCATCAGATCGGGAAGCGCCTTCTGGGACGAGATAGTCGAAATGGTCCGGCTCGCGGAAGAAATCGGTCTTGTTGGTCGTCACCACATCGATCAGATGAACGATCTCTTCCTTCTGGCCATGTCCCGCAAACAGGTACTTGCAGTACTCGGTGTAGGAATCCAGACTCAGGCTGCGAAGACGCTGCCGGATGCGCAGCTCGAGCATCGTCTTCTTGTCCGCGCTCAAGTTGATGCCCGACTGCGCGTAGATCAGGCTGCGAAGGCGTCGCAAAGTCCGCGTTGGAGATGTTTTCGCGCACCGTTGCTCATGGCCTGAACCGGCGTATCTCGCGCCCTGCCTCCATCAGACCGCCGCCTCCGACGGCAGCTTTGTTGGTTTCCGGGGCGCGGATCGCCGTCAACTCCTCCGCCGAAAAGACCCGGTCGATGTCCAGGATCATGATGAACTGCGTGTCGCGCCTTCCCATCCCCTTGATGAAATCGGTTCGAATCTGGGTTCCGATTCTGGGCGCGGGCTGAATCTGGTCCGGTTCGAGGTCGATGACTTCCTCCACCGAATCGGCCAGCGCGCCGATGACAGTGGACTCGTTGTCAAGCAACACTTCGACCACCACGATGCAGGTGTTCCTCGTTTTCTCGGTTTTCGACATTTCGAAACACAACCGCAAATCGACCACCGGCACCACGCTGCCCCGCAGGTTGATGACGCCGCTCATGAAGTCGGGCGTGCGGGGAATTTCGGTGATGGTCGTGAAGTCGAGCACCTCCCGCACCTTCGCAACGTCGGTGGCAAACACCTCGTTGCCCAGCTTGAAGGTGAGATACTGCCGCGTCTCCGTGATTTCGCTAACACTCATAGTCCGCTCCTTTCGCATTCTGAAGGCGGCCGCGGGCCGCCCGCGTGCCGCGCCGGAACCGCCGGTAGCGGTCATTAGTAACGCTCGAATTCCTTGTCCAGATCGTCGGCTTTGTCCTTGAGCTTCAGATTGACGCCAGCGCCGGCCGCGGCCTTCTTGGCCATCGGCGTCGCGTGGCCATTCGGCTTGGCCGCCTTGCCAGCCGGAGGCTCGGCGTGCCGGACGGGTTTGGCGGGCGCGGATCGCGCGCTTGAGCGTATGGCCTTCGTCTCCGGTGCGGAAGAAGGCGAGCGCGCTCACCAGTTGATCGGACTGGCTGCTCAGTTCCTCCGTCGTGGAAGCCATTTCTTCCGAAGCGGAAGCATTCTGCTGAATGACTTTTTCCAGTTGCTGGAGCGCCTTGTTGATCTGCTCGGCGCCGGTGTCCTGTTCCTTGCTGGCGGCGGTGATTTCCTGCACCAGTTCCGCCGTCTTCTGGATATCGGGCACCAGCTTGTCCAGCATTTCGCCGGCTTTCTCCGAGACCTTGACCGTGGTGCCCGAGAGCTGGTTGATTTCTCCCGCCGCTTTCTGACTGCGCTCGGCCAGCTTGCGAACTTCCGCCGCCACCACCGCAAAGCCCTTGCCATGTTCTCCGGCGCGCGCCGCTTCGATGGCCGCGTTCAAGGCCAGCAGGTTGGTCTGGCGCGCAATCTCCTCGATGATGGAGATCTTGCTGGCGATCTCCTTCATCGCGGTCACCGCCTCGACCACCGACTTGCCACTTTCCTGCGCGTCGGTCGCCGACTTGTTGGCGATCTTGTCGGTCTGCTGCGCGTTGTCGGCGTTCTGCTTGATGTTGGAAACCATCTCCTCCATCGAAGAAGAGGCTTCTTCCGCCGATGCGGCCTGCGCGCTGGCGCCCTTCGAAACCTCCACCGACGCCGTGCTGATCGACTGGCTGGCCGACGCCACCTCACCGGCGATGGTGCGGATGTCGGTGACGATGCGGGTCAGGCCGCCCACCATCGAGCTGAGCGCCTGCATGAGCTTGTCCTGCGGCGAACGCTCGCGGAGCGCGACCGTCAGGTTGCCGTTGGCGATTTCCTCGGCGGCGGAAGTGATGTCGTTCATGGCCACGATCAGACGTGTTCAGGTTGTTCTTGATGTTGTTGAAATCGCCGTGGTAGGTATCGGTGATCTGCGGCGGGATGTCGCCCTTGCTGATGCGCTCGATGTAGCCCGCGGTGAAGTTGAGCGGAGTAATGACCGCGTCGAGAATGGAGTTCACGCCGCGCACGATGTCGGCGTAGGCGCCGCGGAACTGATCGTGCTTTCCGCGCTCGGACAACTGCCCGGCGTTCGAAGCTTCGGTCAGACGGGCCAGTTCCTTTTGCAGGCTCTGCAGGACGATGGCGATGTTGTTGATGGCCTGCTTCATCTTTTCGTGGTCGCCCTTGTAGGTCTGGGCGATCAGTTCGTCGATCTTGCCGTTGGAGATCTGGGCGAGGATGCGGTTGCCTTCGCCGATCGGCAGCAGGATGGCGTCGAGCATGGTGTTCACGCCGCGCACAATCTCGGCGTACGCGCCCTGGAACTGCTCCGGCTTGCCGCGGTCGGAGAGTTGGCCTTCCTTCGAGGCGTCGGTCAGGCGGGCCATTTCCTTCTGCAGGCCTTGCAGGACGATGGCGATGTTGTTGACCGCCTGCTTCATCTTCTCGTGGTCGCCCTTGTAGGTCTGGGCAATCAGTTCGTCGATCTTGCCGTTGGAGATCTGCGCCAGGATGCGGTTGCCTTCGCCGATCGGCAGCAGGATGGCGTCCAGCATGGTGTTCACGCCGCGTACGATTTCCGCGTACGCGCCCTGGAACTGCTCTGGCTTGCCGCGGTCGGAGAGTTGCCCTTCTTTCGAGGCGTCGGTCAGGCGCGCCATTTCCTTCTGCAGGCTCTGCAGGACGATGGCGACGTTGTTGACCGCCTGCTTCATCTTTTCGTGGTCGCCCTTGTAGGTCTGGGCAATCAGTTCGTCGATCTTGCCGTTCGAGATCTGGGCGAGAATGCGATTGCCTTCGCCGATCGGCAGCAGGATGGCGTCCAGCATGGTGTTCACGCCGCGCACGATCTCGGCATACGCGCCCTGGAACTGTTCCGGCTTGCCGCGGTCGGAAAGTTGACCTTCCTTCGAGGCATCGGTCAGGCGAGCCATTTCCTTCTGCAGGCTCTGCACGACCATGGCGACGTTGTTGACCGCCTGCTTCATCTTTTCGTGGTCGCCCTTGTAGGTCTGGGCGATCAGTTCGTCGATCTTGCCGTTGGAGATCTGGGCCAGGATGCGGTTGCCCTCGCCGATGGGCAGCAGAATCGCGTCCAGCATCTCGTTGATGCCCTGCACCATCTCGCGATAGACGCCATCGAACTGGTCGGGCCGGCCGCGCTCGGCTAGGCGCCCCTCGCGGGATGCGTCCACCAGTCGCACGATCTCCTGCGATACCTGCATAAGCTTGTTGTCTCCGGCATGTTGCGCGCTCATCGCTGTCATGACCGTTCCCGCCGTTTCCCGCATTTGCGCCTTTTGCATTTCGGCTTGCGTTTGCTACTTTCGTCGCCATGGCTCTCGGCTCCTTATTCAAATTTTGAAAATGTTCAATTGCTAAATTCGCTGCCCCGTAAGCCCGCGCCCCTCACGTGACGAGTTGCGGCTGGTGGATTGGTACCGGAACCGCGCTCACACTCTCTCCAGCACCCGGAAAACCGGAAAGACTTCCCCTGCGGCCAGCTTTTTGCGCGTCCGGGTCGTGGGCGCGCGCGCGCGGCGCCCGCATTCCCGAGGGCGGATCGAGTGACATGTTGCGCACCGCTTCCTGGACCAGGCGGTGAGGATCAAGGATCAAGGCCACGCTGCCGTTGCCGAGAATGGTCGCGCCGGATACGACTTGCACGTGCCGGTAAAAGCGGCCCAGGTTCTTGATCACGGTCTGGTGGTCTCCGAGCACCTGATCGACTACGAAGCCGTAACGTCCCTGTTCGGTCTCGGCGACCATAATCTGCTCGCGCTCCGGACGCTCCGTCCGAACGTTGAAGTATTCCCGCAGGCGGATGTAGGGAATGATCTCGCCGCGCACGTTGGCCATGTGCTTGCCGTTGGCCTTCTCAATGTCCTGCCGCGTCAACTCGATGCATTCCAGCGTGGTGGCCAGCGGGAGCACAAAGTATGCTTGCCCGATACGCACGAGCAGGCCGTCGATGATGGCCAGAGTGAGCGGGAGCCGCAACGTAACGCTGGTCCCCTTCCCGGGCTGGCTGGCGATGTCGATGGTTCCGCGCAGAGCCTCGACGCTGCGGCGAACGACGTCCATGCCGACTCCGCGGCCCGATACATCCGTAACCTGCCGCGCCGTGGAAAAACCGGGCGCCAGGATAAAGGAGTAAATCTCGGCCTCGGTGAGTTGGGCGTCCGCCGATACCAGGCCTTTTTCGATGGCGCGCTCACGCACGGCTTGTGCATTGATGCCTCCGCCGTCGTCGGAAACCCCGATCAACACGCTGGCCCCGGAGTGCTTCGCGGAAAGGTGGATGGTTGCAGTCGAGTTTTTGGCCGCTTTGACGCGGCGCTCGGGCGACTCAATGCCATGGTCCATGCTGTTGCGGATGAGGTGCATGATGGGATCGTTCAATTGATCGATCACCGTCTTATCCAGTTCGGTATCGGCGCCCTCAATGGCGAGATCGACTTCTTTGTGCAAGTCGCGCGCCAGGTCGTGAACCAGCCGTCGAAAACGCTCGAAGGTCGCGCGAATGGGCAGCATGCGGATGCTGATCGAGTTCTCCCGCAGCGCAGTCGTCAGGCGCTCGATTTCCTCCGACACAACCACCACGTCGGGATCATCGTGACGAGTGGCGATTTCACCCAAACGGGCCTGCACGGTGACCAATTCGCCAACCAGGTTGACGAACTGGTCGAGCTTGGCCGCGGGTACACGAATGCTCGATGCGCTATCCGGCTTGTCGAAGCGGCGGCTCGATCCGCTCCGACTCTCTTCCGTCGCTTCCACCGCGGCGGCCACGGCGCTGGAGACAGTGGGCGTTGCCGATTGTTCCGCCGCTTGAATCGTCAGCTCGCAAGTGTCCTCCACAAAAATGAAGACATCGAAAATTGCCTCGCGCGTGGCTGCGGTGGTCAAGACCATATCCCAACTGATGTAACAGCGTTCGGGATCCAATTCACCGATCGGCGGAAGCGACGCCAGGCTCCCCTTGATTTGAAGGTTGCCTAGCTGCTTCAACTCACGCAGCAACAACAGCGGATCGGCGCCGAGACGCATGAAATCGGGCCCGGGCGAAAAGTGCACTTGCCAATCGCGGGATGGGACCGCGGCGGTCGCGGCCGGGGACGGCGGCCCAGGCACCGACGGCGCCGCTTTGGCTTCGGGTGTGCCGGTCAACTTCCGCAACTTCACCAGAATGCCGGAGGAGACTGCGCTGTCCGCGGCGTCCCCGCCGACGGAAGCGTCCATCATGGCTTTGATCTGATCGAGCGCCGCTAAGGAAAGGTTAATGAGTTCGGAAGTGACACTGAGGCGTCCGTTGCGAACCTCGTCAAAGGCATTTTCCAGGTTGTGACTGAAGCCGGCCAATTCGTCAAAACCGAACATGGCTCCCGAGCCCTTGATCGTGTGCAGGGCCCGGAAGGCTCGTCCCACAAGTTCCTTGTCGTCCGGGTTTTCGCTCAGCACCAGCAGAGTGGACTCCAGCTCGACGAGAATCTCGCGAGCCTCTTCCAGGAATGCCTGCTTGTACTTGTCGATGCTGTTGTCCTTCACCAGAACCGCACCTCGTTCAGAAAATGAAGTTTCGTCGATTAGCTCGGAGCCAGCGCGAACGGAAATTTCTCAAGTCCCGCTTCACTGATGGCAAGTGTGACCTCTTCCGGGACCGGCCTTGCGAGCGTGGCTCCCTTGCCCAATCCACGAGCTTCGCGCGCCGCCGCCCACAGCAACTGCAAAGCGGTGACGTCCAGTTCGGTAGCGCCCGCGAAGTCCAGGCGCAACTCGTTTCCGGAAGCCAGCGCCTGAAGCAGAACTCCCTTGAGTCCCGCAGCGGAAGCAATATTGATCTCGCCTTCGAGGCGGACTACGCACCGGCCTTCGCTTTGATCCAGAGTGACGGGCACTTCTGTCCTCTCTATCTGTCCTTATGATCGGCCTTGTGAAACGGAACTTTAGCGAGGCGTGCCAGGCACGACGCGGCCGGGCAAGCGCGTTGGAAAGTTGCGCGGATCGAACGGCCATCTGACCTTGGCCACCGTCAAAGCTCAACTTGACAGTCCGCCTATATTTCTGCAATTATCGAAATATACCAGTAGCCTCAACCCAGAAAAATATCGAACACATTGCAAAGTATGCCGACATGCTTTCCGCTATGGGCACCGAGCCGCGTCTTCGCATCATGCAATTGCTCCTCTCGGCGCATCCCGACGGCTTGGTCGTGGGCGACATCCAGTCAGAACTCGACATCCCAAACTCAACTCTTTCCCATCACCTGGAGAAATTGAAGAACGAAGAACTCGTCAACGTGCGCCGCGAAAGCACGTTCTTGCGGTACACGGCAAACACGGAAGCGCTCCAGGAGCTTCTGCAATTTCTTTATGCCGAATGTTGCACTCGAAACAAGGCAGTCAAACCGCAAAACATTGTCCAACTTTGTAAATAGGAGAAGGCGATATGAGCACGACCGATATCAAGGAAGTAGTCAAAGAAAAGTATGGTCAGGCAGCTGCGTTGAGAGTGAAGACCGGCGGCAGTAGTTGCTGCGGAGCGACTGCGGCAAGCGGCTTGGGTTGCGATCCAATCACCTCCAATCTGTACGACTCCTTGCAGGCGGGACAAGTCCCTGAGGAGGCCATGCTTGCTTCGTTAGGCTGCGGAAATCCAACCGCGTTGGCCAAGCTGAATGAGGGAGAGGTGGTCCTCGATCTCGGCTCGGGCGGAGGAATCGATGTCCTGCTTTCGGCGAAACGGGTTGGGCCAACCGGCAAGGCTTATGGTGTATTTGGCATCAACTCGGGAGCTGCATTCGCGGCTGTCATCGGGCCTTTGGTCGAAGTGCCTGTGATGGTGGCACTGGTGAACGTCGCGTTCTATTTCCAGCGTCGTTATTTCCTCAATTCGTGTGACAGCGACCCCGTCCTTGTTTCCGGCGGTGCCGGAAGAGACTGAAGCTCGTGCTGAATCCATTCCAGATTCTTGCCGTCCTCGAAAGCTGCCTTGAATTCGTCCATATTCTTGTAGAGCATCACGCTTGAGCCGACAGGCACGGCGGCCCGTAGCTTTTCCTGAACCGCTTTGGGCGTGGTGGTGTCGAAGAGCCCCTGATTGAGCCGGAACTTCTTCGCCTGAACCTTGGGCAGCCAATCGACAGGATCCAGCGGGGCGACTCTCTTCAGGAAATCCGCCTTCACGTACTGCGGCCGCTCGTCTTCAGGCACGAAGGGAGAGGTCGCCATCCAGGTTGGCCAATCGCCCCAGGGATCGAGTGCCTCCAGCACCTTAATACGGGGATCGACTGCCGACGCGAGGATGGCGATGCTTGCTCCCGAGCCTTGTGTGAACATTCCTACCTGGTTCATGTCGAGGTCGCCGCGCGAGTCCAGATAATTCAGCACCATCTGCACGTCGTGCGCCGAGGTCGCGAGGCATTCCTGGAGGTCGCTGAGGAACCATTGCTTCAGGGGACGATCATGGTAACGGTGCCCTGTGAGAGCTGAAACAAAGCCGACCGCGGCAACGCCGTTTCGGGTCACCAGTTCCTGGTAGTCTTCGCGCCTGAATACTTCAGTGTCAGTGGGATAGCCGTAGAGATACAAGATGACCGGCGGCTTCTTCACTCCCTTGGGCTTGATTACATACACATCGATGGGATCGCCCCATCGCCACTGCACCCGCAGCATCTCCATCGTGTAGTGGGGATAATCGTTGACAAATTCAAGCGGCCGGGCCGGCATAAGATGGCTGCTGGTCAGCGCGGGCGTGGTCCAATCTTCATGCGCGCCCTTAAAGCGAGTATCGGAGGGATCGGCAATGGGCGCAGGCGCCGGCGGGAGTTGAGCCTGACTGAACCGCGCCAGGAATAGGAGCGCGCTTCCCAGCATGAATACCCTTACGAATTTCAATGACAGAAAACTTGACATCATTCTTTCCCGGACCTGGAATGTGTGGCGTGCGAAGGAACGACGGAGGCAATTGTCTGAAACGAGGGCCATCGTTCAAACTATTCCGCTGCCCGAACTTCAGAGTTGCAATGCGATAACGAAAAGAAGGCGAGCCGATAATGCGGCCCGCCTTCCCCATTCAGTAAAACAATCAAGTCCAGCTATGGCCTGACCTGCAGGCCGGTGTTGCCCTGAACAAGTTGAGTGGCTTTCGAGCACGTCGCGGTTGTCGCGCAGGAGAGGATCTCTCCACCCCCGTCGCCACCCGCTTGCTTCTTTGGGCTATTAATCGGAGCAGCGCCAAGCAACGTGCCGGCTCCGTCGTACTCCTGGTAGTGCGACCGGACGATTAGCAAACCCGGATCGGTCTGGCTTTTGGCTACCGTTTTCACCGCCGGTATAAAATCCGGAACGTCGTCAACAGCCGCAACCTGCGCGCCCTTGACGAGATTTTTTACAGCCGCCGCCGCAGAGGAATAACTGATCACGCGAATGATCGACCACCAGTTGTAGGCACCGCTCCGAACATTCGGGTAAGACAGGCCACCAGCCCATATCTTGTTTTCCGGGCAGGGGAATCCGCCGCAAGAAGCGGGCAGGTTCACCGAACCCGGTAACGTGCCGGGGGTGGAAGGCTGGCCGGGATCGTATGGGGCCCCGGTTGCAATCTGCGGTCCGTAGCTCGCCCAAAGCGGATCGACATTGTCCAATGTAGCGTAGCCGTAAGCGGGGTTATTGGCGAACTTGCTGACATTGCCGTAGCTGTAGAAAGTGTACCCGATGCCGTCGGTCCCCAGGTTCTTGCCTGAGTTCAGTACCCAGTTGACGATTTCGCCAGCACCGACGCCGCGATAACGCGCCCCGAGGCCGGTCAAGCAAGTTCCGGCCTGGCCGCTGAGCGGGTTGTTGACTGGAGCGTTCACGTTGGCTTCCTGGCTCGCGCCAAGAACGCCGCCGCCGCCCGTACCCGTATAGACGGTGGGCTTGCGGAGCAGGCTCAGTTCTGTTGCGGTCATCGTGCCCGAAAGAGGTTCGCGCACAAAGACCCCAATGTTGCCGGGAGGCAGACCGAAGGCGCTGGCATCGCAATCGACGCCCGAGAACGCCGCTTGCAGTTGCTCAACGGTGACGTTTTGGAGATTCGTGAGTTGCCCCTTATCGCGCTCGAAGAACGCAACCAGCGGATCAATTCCCAAATCCGTCGACGTGGCGGTTGGAATCTTCGTACCGCTGATGGGGTCGTTACCGCTGATGTTAAAAGCCAACACGTTCGCTATCGAGGTGCTGCCGGGATAGGCACTCTTAATGGGATTTCCCACATAGTGCGACTGCGAGAGTCCGGAGGCTGGGCAGACGCCGGGCTGGTTGTTTGGGTTATAACCCAAGCCGTCAAGACCGTCGCTGACGGCGCCACCATAGCTTCCAGCGCCGAGGGCGGAGTTGACGCGGCACGATTCAAAGGCTGCATCTTCAGCGCGAACGTCAGAGAGTACGGCGTTGGTGAAAGTGCCGCTCGTGAAAATGCCGACAACGTCAGACGGCAGAGCCGTGTCCGCGCCCCAAATGGTGGAGGAGATCTGCGAGGAGCCACTACCTGAGAGGTTGGCGGAAGTTGCACTTACAGTGCACTGCGGCTGAGCGAAAAAGCAGCGGTCGCCCACGATGGTGTCGACCTTCGTGTCAGACCAGACCTTGACGGTACTCGCGCCGGAGACGGCCCAAACGATCCAGGCTGTCCCAGGGTCCACGGTGACAGGGGTTACGCGAGTGTCAGTGAGGTTGACGACGTTGGAAGCGCTCGTCCAGTGGAAGCAGTTACCAGCGCCCTGGGAGCTTATGCAATAGTTGTAAGCACCGACGCCCATCAATTGCCACGCGCCGGAGGAGCCTACCAGCGTTGCTTGAATTACAGAAGCCTGTGGTTGCGGTTCGGTAGCCTGTGCTTGAGGCACGATGCCGACGATCGCCGTCAACAAGAGAACTGCGAAAATCACTTTTAGACGCGACATAGATATCTGATCCCTCTCTGATTGGTTTTTGAAAACGATTGAGTCGCACGTGCAGCGACACACCACACGCAAGGAGAAAACTGTCAACCAACTCCGCAAACTCTTTACGCAAATGGCTGAGTGGATTGGCCGCGCGAGTGCCCGCTCCTTACACACTACTCACGACAGCGGAGCTTCCATTTGCAGCCCGAAGTCTATCTGCTCAGGGGGTGCGGCAATATTAAGGCAGTGTTACAAGTCGATGAATATTTAGTAACGTGGACAGCGTGAAAAGGCGCGTCAATTAAGGGGTTTCGCGCCTTGAGTGGGCTGCCGGTGTGAAATGTATTTCCACTCTCACCATCCCCTTTCGGCTGGCCTGTGGGAAACAAGCTCGAATCGGATCGGGAGGTCACGCAAAAGAACCCGAGCATGACGGCGACGGCGCTGGACGCCCCCTGAATTTCACATTCCTTTAACCTTGCGGCGTCGCACCGACGTATAGAATGCGCCCTTGCCTTTCTAGAGGGTTTACACCGGGAGCGATTGCGTGCGTGTGTCTGCGGGTCGAAGTTTGTCTCGCGTGGTCGGCGTCTTGACGATCATGCTTCTCGGGTTTTTGCTGAGCCCCGCTCAGGAGCAACCGGGAACCGAGACCAGCATCAGCGGCAAGGTAACGGACCAAAGCGGTGCGCCATTGCCCAACGCAAAGGTAGTACTAGGTACGATGGGCGCTAATCTGGTGATTCCGGTCGACGACAAAGGCTCTTACTCCGTGTCCGGTATCTACCCTGCGGTCTATACGTTGACGGTCTCGGCGCCGAATTTTGCGGACGTCGTCTTCAACGGCCTCAATCTGACTCCGGGCAAAAAGTTGACGCTGGACGCCAAGCTGGAACCGGCAGGCTCTAAACCGGCGGTCGAGGCGGGCGCGGGCGGCGCTCAACCAGCCGCCACTCCTGCGCCTCGCAAAATTGCGGGCGACAAGGGCGCGATCACCGGCACGATCACCGATCAGACCGGGGCCGTGGTGGCCGATGCCAAAGCGGTGCTGACCAGTGCGGCGGGAGCAAAATTTGAAACGCCGGTCAACGGCAAAGGAGCTTACTCGTTCAACGACCTGGAGCCGGGGACTTATAGCCTGGTCATAAGAGCCCCTAACTTCGGCGACACGCCGTTCGACAACATCACGCTAAGTGCGGGGCTCGAATTGACGCTTGACGCTTCGCTAGTGCCCGCCAAGGCTAAGACGGAAGAGGTCAATGTGGAAGCGGGCACGGTCGGGCAAGTAGAGACAGAGACTTCCACTGTATCCGGCACCATTACGCAAAAGGAAGTGGTGTCGATTGGGCTCAATGGGCGCAACTTCACGCAGCTCATTGCGCTCGCGCCGGGAGTCAGCAATCAAACCGGGCAGGACGAAGCGAAAGTCGGAGTAGTCGGCAGCGCCAAGTACAGCGTGAATGGCGGCCGCGTCGAGTACAACACCTTCGAAGTCGACGGCAGCGACGTGCTGAATACCGGGCTGAACGGCGCCGCCAGCACGCTCATGGTCTATCCCGAGTCTGGATGCGATTCAGGAAGTGAAGGTACTGACTTCCAATTACGGTGCGCAATATGGACGGACGGCATCGGGGACGGTTCAGGTAACTACCAAGTCCGGAACTCCAAAGTGGCACGGTAACTTGTATGACTTCGTTCGCAACGAGGCGTTTAACTCGCGCAATTTCTTCGACGTTGTCTATTCGACTCCGCCGCCTCCCGGGTACCTTTTCGGCCAGACCTTCGGAACGAAAGCTCCCTTGTATCGGCGGCAAGATTTCGGCGGGACCATCGGTGGCCCGCTCTATATTCCCGGGGTTTTCAATACTAAGAAAGATAAGACGTTTTTCTTTTTCTCCGAAGAGTTCCGTCTGGAGAAGACGCCCACGGATTACAACCAGGCGGTTCCGGGGTTGAGGGAGCGTGGTCTGATCCTGAACAACGGTGTGGTGCAGCAGAACCTCCAGCTAAACCCGAACACGGGAGCCGTTTACCAGGACTTCGATTTCAGCGACGTATGCCCAATAGGCGGAGGAAGCACCATAGTACGTGCGCAATACCCGGATTGTCCCGCCTATCTCGCTAGCGATGGCCTCCACGCGATACCGCATCTGCAAGGGCCCCTGACTTTAAGCTCGTTCGGCGTAGACAAGAATGCGCTCGCCATTTTGAATTCAAACCTTATACCGTTGCCCAACGCCCCGGTTGGCTGCAACTTCAGCGTGACGAATTTTAATGTCGCGAGCCCCGATCCGAACGACCCGAATCGCTGTTACGTCGCCGCCGTCTCGCCTTCCACCTACTGGCGCGAGGAATTATTTCGCATCGATCAAACCCTGAACAACAGAGGGGCGAAGTTGTCGTTTCGCTACATCCACGACGCGTGGGATACCAGCGTGCTGACGCCACAATGGGGAATCGTGCACAACTCGTTCCCAACCGTGGAGAATCGCTTCTTTGGACCGGGCACAAGCCTGGTGGCGCGGCTGACGCAACCGCTGACGAACACATTGCTGAACGATCTGGTCATCAGCTATGTAAATTCGAACATCACCCTGGCGGATCAGAACGGACCCGGTGGCGCTCGATTCCAGCGCGACCCCACGCTGGACCAGCCGCTGGTTCCCGACCCGTCCGCTCCCGGACAGTGCAATCCCGCGCTCAGCGTTGCCCCGGGCTCGCTTCTTCCCCAATGTGGCGTCGGTCACATTTTCAACAACGGCTTTGGCGGGAAGATGCCGGGAGTAGCTTTTGAGGGCACAAATGCCGCTTATGGCGGGAGAGGTTTTGCTGTCGACCCTTCTTTCATGCCGTGGGGACATTCCAATCCAACTTATTCGCTCCGCGACGATGTAGGTAAGGTCCTGGGCAAACACACGCTTCAGTTTGGCGCGCAATATGTGTACTCGCAACGCAACCAGGATAACAACGCCATCGGGGCGGCTTCGGGTGACGAACAGGGCTTATTGACGTACAGCAATCTCGCCCATAGTACTGGAAACGCCTTCGCCGACTTTCTGGTTGAGTCAACCCTCAATACACCTCATAATCCCCAGGGATACATTCAAAGCTTTACGCAGGATTCCGCGAAGCATCGTTACTATCAGCGTTTCCAGATCGCCGAGCCTTACATACAGGATGACTACAAAGTAACTCAGAATCTGACCCTCAACCTGGGATTGCGAATCAGCCTGTTTGGCACTTTTAGAGAGAAGAACCGGCAGGCGTGGAACTGGGTCGCATCGCAATTCAATTCATCGAGATTTGCCGTTGACCCGGTGTATGGGGAGCTTTTGGATAAATCCGCGGGCTCGGTTCCGGTGCCCTTCGATCCCGTCACTTTCCAGTTAGACCCTGGCGTGGTGAGCGACTTGGGCCTGGTGCGGTGCGGCTATAACGGTTCGCCGGCAAGTTGTATGAAGGGACACTTGTTCAACCCCGCGCCGCGAATTGGTTTTGCCTGGGATCCGTGGGGCGACGGCAAAACTTCGATCCGGGGCGGCTACGGCATCTTTTTTGAGCACGGCACGGGAAACGAAGCCAATACCGGCTCCCTTGAGGCGAGCGCCCCGGTTGTTCTCAGCATGACGCAGCAGCTTCCTATTAACTACCCATGCATCGGCAACGTCGGTTATGGGTCCGCATTTGATCCGAACAATACTGCTTGCGTAAGCCCAGCGGCCGCTTCGAGTCCCGTACCGGCTATACAGCCTGCTGTCGGCAGTGTCTTTCCTCTCGATGTCACCTCCATTCCGACTAAGGCGACTTGGCCTTACGCTCAACAGTGGAGTTTTGGGGTTCAGCGGGAAGTGGCCAGGGGTTCGGTGATCAATCTTGCTTACGTTGGAAGTAGAGGGACGCATTTAACGGTCGAGCGCCAGCTTAACCAGTTAAGGCCACTGCCGCTGAACGAGAATCCCTTCGGGCCGAATGAACCATTGACGATTGCGGACTGCACTATTCCCGCGAATGGGGCGCCCGGGCCCCAGAATTACCCGGGGGATGGAACCACCGCATTTCTTCTTCAGAGTGGAACCCAAGTCACGCCCCAAAACCCGGCCTACATGTATTTGCAGGCGGCCTGTACAAATCCGAACATCCCGAACGTCAATTCCCTTCCCGGTCGACCCTACCCAGGATTAGGAAGAGTTCTCTCGTTACAGAATGTGGCGACTTCGACCTATCATGCCTTTCAGGGCACACTGCGTCATGACAGTGGACCTTTGACGCTCGGCGTCTCATATTCCTATAGCCACTCGATCGACGACGCTTCCGATCGCAGCGATCCGATCCTGGTTGATTCTTACGACCTGCGTGAGAACAAGGCCAGCTCCAGTTTCGACCAACGTCATCTGCTCAACATCAGCTATGTGTACCGGCTTCCACTCAAGGATTTCCCTCGCCGCTTCAGTGACTGGGCTAACGTGGTTCCCAAGGACGCGAGCGCTCCCAAGTCAAGTTGTTGCTCCGCGCTGACAAGCGCGCTGCTCGAAGGCTGGGAACTTTCGGGAGTGACGCTGTATTCGTCTGGCACGCCGTTCACGGTGATCAATAGCGCCGGCAACACCGGTATTTCGCTGACCGACAATGCCGGAGTTTCCTCCGGTCTCGGCATCGCGGCCTCGTACCCCGATCTGACGAAGGGACTGCCGTCGCCACTCAGTAACCCCAAGAGTGTAGGCCCGCTCATCGGCAATCCTTCGCAGTTTGTGGCCCCGCGTGGACTAACCTTTGGAACCGCGGGACGCAACTTCCTGAATAATCCGAGCCGCCTGAACTTCGACATATCGTTGCTGAAACATTTCAAGGTATGGGAGTCTGGGCAACTCGAGTTCCGCGCGGAAGCTTTCAATGTTTTTAATCACACCCAGTTTCGAGTTTACGACTTCGATAACCCAGGCAGTACTGGAAACAACGTGATCAGTTGCTATGCCGGACCTTTTTATTCCGCTGGGTTTGCGGGTAGCGGAGCCGATTGCGTTACAGGCGCATCCTTTTTGCACCCGCTCGATGCGCATCGGCCTCGGACTATACAGTTTGGTCTCAAGTTAGCTTTTTAGAACATTAGTCGCGATGGACGCAATGACTAAAGAACGAATACAGAATAGGGCGAGTCGCCAGCCATTTTCCCCTTGGCTTCACGCCGTATTCGCAAAGGCCCTGGCCGGGTTCTTACTCGCCGCAGGCATGCTCGTACTCTCATCATGTGGGGGCGGAGGATCATCCAGCAGTCAGAAGATCCCGGTGACTCTGTCTGGCAACTGGCAGTTCTCGATGGCGCCCCCGGCCGACGGTACCTTCCTGGGTGGTATAGAAGGTGGATTTTTGCTCCAGAACAACGATGGTTCGGTAAACGGAGGCGCGACTTATGTGGTTTCATTGCCCGGCCTTTTGATCCCGTGTAACACCGGATCGGCGACAGTTACTGGAACGATAAGCGGTCAGACTGTAAACCTGACTGCGGTGGCGGGCACTCAGACCTTTACTCTCCAGGGAACGCTGAGCCTGGTGAGTTCGACGATGTCGGGGACGTATATGTCAACCGCGGGCACTGCGAGTAACGGTTCCCCCTGCGGCACGGCTCAAACTGGTTTGCAGTGGAGCGCATATCTCGTGCCGCCGCTCCTCGGTTCGGTTCAAGGGAACTTTCAAAGCGCGGGGGGCGCAGCAGGACTGAACGAGCAGGATTTTCTGGTGTCCGGCGGTCTTGTACAAGCCGCGAACACAGGAGCCAGCAGCGCCACCGTCACGGGCAATTTGAGTTTCTTCAATGTTCTCACCCAGGCAAGCGACTATCCCTGTTTGACTACCGCCCAGGTGTACGGACAAATCAGCGGCAATTCCGTGTCCCTGCAGATCACCGGTTCTGACGGAACGCTCTTGGGTCTGATCGGTGAACCGGTTGGCTCCTGGGGGAGTACCGGCGTGAACCCGGTTACCTTCGACTCCGTGCACGGCGGATATATTCTGCATGGAGCGGGACCTTCTTATTCGGTAGCGACAAGCGCCTGTCCGGGCAGCCTCGAAAACGTCGATGCCGCTGGAGACTTTGGGAACATCTGTCTCGCGTTAAGCGGGAGCGCCTGCCAACAGCCAATTACTCTGACTCCCTCGGCCCTGCTCTTCGATCCGCAAGAGGTGGGCTCGTCTCCGAGCATACAGACGATTACGTTGGCGAACACCTCAGGCGGGATTCTGGGTAACGTGACTTTGAGTCTGGCAAACGAGAGCGGTATGAACAATTACACGGAAACGGACGATTGCGGCCTCAACGGAGTGCCTTCCGCAGGTCAGCCATTCAATCTCAACACCGGACAGTCGTGTGTGGTTTCGATTATGTTTGCCCCGCTGGAGACGTGCGCGGTCGGAAACCCGCCGGACCAGTGCCCTTCTCCTCTCAACGCGACACTAAGTGTTACCAGCCCGAATAACAGCATGATCTTTACCGTGCCTATCACTGGTACCGCGTTCAGCGAGGACGCGGTCTCGAGCCCCCGACTCGATTTTGGCGCGGGTGTCGTTTTGGATGCGCGCGTTTTTCAAGTAGAGCCTTTCACCAATCGAGATATGCATTCGGTGCCGACCGTGGCGACCCCACGCGATCGCACATCGCAAAATGCGGGGGGGCATGCAGAGATTGAGTAATAATCGAACGCCATTCCGTGCTAGTCGGGAACGGCCCCGATTGGACCGCAGGTACGCGAATCGTACCAGGGTCTCGCTGTGTGCAGCAGCAATAATAATGACGGCGCTTTCGGCGTGCGGTGGAGGTGGCGGTTCTGCCGACCCGCAACCGAACGGAACCCTCACGGGCAATTGGCAGTTCACAATGGCGCCGCAGACCGACGGGGTTCCGGGCGATCCAACCTTCACCGGTGGCCTGGAGGGCGGGTTTTTCTTGCAAAGCAACGGCTCCGTTACAGGGCAAACGGTTTACTCCATTAATTCGTCAACTTCCATTACCGGAGCATGCAATGGCGGCTCGGCCCCGGTGACCGTAACGCTGAATGGCCAGAACGTGACCATCACAGAGGTCGCTGGCACGCAGACGTTCACGCTGACCGGAACCGTAAGTTCTGACGGCTCGACGATGATGGGCACTTATAATTCCACCGCTGGGACAGCGGCCGATGGTTCGCCTTGCGGATACGCCGAAACGGGACTCTCATGGACGGCGGTTTCCGTGCCGCCACTTACTGGATCGATCTCTGGAAGTTTTCACAGCGGAGGCAACGGCGACAACTCGGGCCTGCTCAATCAAAATTTTCCCGTGACGGGATCGCTTTCCCAAGGGCCGAATATCGGCGCCAGCAATGCGACCGTAACTGGGACATTGAATTTCCTCGACCCACTCACAGGACTCAGCGACTACCCATGCATCCCCGCTAGTACGGTGTCTGTGAATGGCCAAATCAGCGGCAACACCGTGGTTTTGCAGCTCATCGACATCAACGGATCAAATGATGGCCAGATCGGCATACCCTTGAGTCAAGTCGGCATCAACGGCAGCGGCCTGGCTCCCGTCACCTTCGACCCGACAACCAGTGGGTACGTTCTTCACTCGACAGGGCAGGCGTACGTTGTGAACACGAAATATTGCCCTAACAACGCGAATGGCAACTTCGAAGACCTGGGTTTCATTTGTCTTGGGTTGAACAGCACGACCGTCTGCCAGGAGCCAATCACGCTATCTCCGGCATCTCTTACTTTTCCGTTACAGATGCTGGGAACGACTGCTCCGCCGCAGGTCATCACCCTGGCAAACAATTCGGGTAGCCCGCTCAGTGGCTTGACATTGAAGTTTACTGATAACAATACGTACGCGTTTGGCGGTGAGAGCGATTTCAACAATCTTCCTAGTTTCACGGAGACTGACGCATGCGGCTCGGGAGGGGGACCTTCGCAGGGGAGTCCTTTCGATCTCGGCGCAGGTCAGTCTTGCTTGATCACGGTCAGCTTTTCTCCCCAGGAAGCTTGCCCGTGGCTGCCATTCGGCAATCCGCTGTCCACGGCCGGAGTTCCACCGCAATGGTGCCCGTTCGTTATTCCAGACATTCAAGTGCAGGCCAACAGCCCCCAAAGTGCCGACAACGATAAGTCCTTCGCTGTGCCCGTCACGGGCACCGGTATGAGCGCAATCCAACCGTCGACTCATGAACTCGATTTCAGCGCGGAGGAGCAGTTCAGTCCTCCGGAGGCGAGCGCTCCTCAAACGCTGTCATTTACCAACAACAGCGGGTATCCGGTGCAGATCCTTGGGAGAGCGACTTGCATGAATCCCCCCAAGGCTCCCCTCAAGCTTCCAGCCCCGAGGCAGTCCGCTCCCGTTGCAGGCGTGTTGGTTGTCGGGACCCAGCCGGGCGTGAATAACGGGATTCTTCCAGTGTTTCCCACCGGCGGCGCCCCCTCCACAATCTCCTATAACTGCGACAGCGATCCCGGAACCTTGCAGTCGAATTTCCAGATCTCATCGGATACCTGCACTGGCGCCCTGCTCGATCCGCTGGAAAGCTGCAGTCTTAATATTACTTACGCCCCACAACCAAACACCGACGTACAGGGCGGCCCGGACTATTTCCTGGAGCTGAACACTTTGCAGTGTTGGCCTGCCGGCACCCTTCCCTCTGAGTCGAATCCGTGTGAGATCGACAGCGGGCGCTTTCCAGTGGAGTTGAGAGCGAACGCTATAAGTCCGCTTCGGATGGTACCCAGCGCGGGTTTGGATTTTGGTAACCAGACCGTGGGCAAGAAGAGCGCCGCAATGACGGTGACCCTGCTTAACGATCCGAACCTGACGACTACCCAGACCGTAACCTTTGTCGGCAAGATCCAGGTGAGCGGCAGCTACTCCGAATCGGACGACTGCCCCGCCAGCCTGGACCCGGGCGAAAGCTGCACTCTGAACGTAACATTCAAGCCCGGCAGCCCGGGGTTTATTCCGGGCGCTCTCACGATCAACTACTCACCGGCACCGACCGGCGTTCCGCAATTCGTCCGCCTGCGAGGCACCGGCCAGGCTTCGGGAGGGATCGCGACTACGACTACTCTCACATCTTCCCTCGATCCGTCGCAATCCGGACAGGCAGTGACCTTTACCGCAGTGGTGAGTTCATCCAATGGAGCGCCGCCGGAGGGAGAAACGGTGACCTTTGGGGACGGCGGCACAATTTTAGGAACTGGGACTTTGAGTGGGGGAGTGGCAACATTCACTACTTCGACGCTGGCGGTGGGTACTCACACCATCACTGCGACCTATGGGGGCGACCAAGCTTTTGGCGGCAGTTCGACCTCCCTGATACAGACGGTTAACTAGCGTTGTGACAGAAAATCGGCAGTTGAATTCAGGACTTGTTTGTTCAGCAAGGCGAAGTTCGCGAACGAAAAATACAGGGAGGTCGGCAGTGGCAACCAATCGATGGATTTTCCTTCTTCTACCGGCGGTTATGATCGCTGTGCTCGCCGGATGCGGAGGAAGCACTGCGGGTGTGCAGAATCCTCCTCCGCCGCCGCCCTCCAATATTTCGATTGCCTTTCAGCCCCAGCCCGGAGCATCGCTCGCCGTAAGTTCCTCTGAGAACCTCGTCGCGGTTGTCAGCAACGATGCGAACAATTACGGAGTGGATTGGACGTTGACCTGCCAAAATCCGCCCAACTGCGGTGCCCTCACCGTCAACGGGAACCCTGCTTCGCACACTGCCAGCGGCGATCCAATTACTTACACGGCGCCCTCCACCATTTCCTCAAACAGCACGGTGGTCGAAATTGTGGCTTTGGCAACTGCGGATCATACTAAGAACGTTGTCGCACCCGTAACAATCACAACCTTTAACAGCAGCTTCCAAGCCGGCACTTATATTCTCCAGGCTCAGGGTGTTGATTCCGATCTCGACCCGTACCAGTTCGCCGCGGCCATTGTGCTCGACGGCAGCGGGAATATCACGGGGGGTGAGCAAACGGCGAATTACTTGTCGTCGGGGTCACTGTCGGACGCGAATCTCACTGGCAGCTACTTCCTCGGCAACGATGGACGGGGCACGATCACGATCAACACGAATGACTTCAACATTGGGGTCGAGACTTTTGCCTTCGTATACCTTTCAAGTTCCCACGCACTAATTTCCCAGATGGACCTTGATGACGCAGCCACCGGCGCCTCCGCCATCGGCAGCATGGATCTGCAAACCAGCACTGCGGCGCCCACGGGCGGCTATGCCTTCGCGGTCAGTGGTACGGCGGTGGTCAAAGCGCTGCCGGTAGCCTTCGGCGGGATCATGAATATTGACTCACCCAACACAATTTCTGGAAGTGGCAGCGTGACCGACGAAATCCTCGGGAAGAAAGTAAACGCCAATGCTCTCGGGCTGTCCGGAACACTGACGGCCCCGGACCAATTCGGCGCGTTCACCTTGAATCTGAATGCCCCGTTTGGCTCCAACAACAAGTCGATCCCGTTACAGTTCACGGGTTACATCGTAGACGGCACCCACATAGGTCTCATCGAAGCTGACAGCGCGACCAGCAACGCTTCCCCTTTCGGTGCAACCGCCGGCCCCGCCATTGGTCAGGGAGCCGCGACCGGAACCTTCACCAGCGATGCCGCCATTACGGGCACGTACGTATTTGGTATCCCCGGCACAGACCTAAGTAACGCCAATGTCGCGCCGAACACTTTGACGGGGGTTGGACTCTTTACAGCCGATGGCGCCGGCAACTTTAACAATGGATTCAGTGACACTTTTCTGGCTTTGAATACTGCCCAAGGCACTCCGGACGGTGGCGCTCAGATCAGCGCGCCCTTCACTGGAACATACTCCGTCGACTCTACGGGAACCGGCCGAGCCTCCTCGACGTCCATCACCTTCAACCCCGAGCCGAAATTCAGTTACCTGCCACAGTACTTTTTCTATCTGGCCGGGAACGGTAATCCGGCACTGGTGCTCCAGGTCGGAGATACACACTACCCATCCATCGCAGCGGGAATCTCCTACCCGCAATCGACCGCGGCTGCGGCTTTCGCTGGAACTTATGCGTTTGGCTTCAGCCAGGAACAATTTGGCTTCGAAGAAAATGATGGCACTGCCGAGTTGACTGCGAACCCCAATGGGACACCGCAAGTGTCCGGACTAGCGGACGCCAACCTCAGTGGAGGCGCCTCTCAAGACAACGGCTTCCTGGGCACTTTCAATGGCCCGGTATCCAACACTCCATTCTCGGGAACGCTCTATGCCGACCCCAACGCGCCATTCAACTCTGTCTTCCCGTTGCAGCCGTCCCCGCCGATGACGGTGAACTACTACTTCATTGACCAGGGTCATGGCTTCTGGATCGAAACGGACCTGGTGGACCCAACATCACCTTCGGGGCAGGTATCGTTTGGGTATTACGTCGCGCGAACTCCAGTATGCGATGGTTGCCCATAGGGGCCGAGTCAACGAGTTTGGAAGTTCAGAGAAAGGCACGGGAGGGTCCAACATGGCCAGCCTCAGTCATGGCTACCAGAGAATCTAGCGCCATACTTGCTCCCCAGTACCGGAGAGGGCGCGATCCAGATAGGTTGCGGCGCTGATCAGAGCGAGATGGGTGAACGCTTGGGGAAAATTTCCAAGGTGTCGCCCATCCGAACCAAGTTCTTCTGAAAACAGGCCGAGGTGGTTGGCGTATCCCAGGAGTTTTTCAAACCGTAGCTGCGCCTTTTCCAGGTCACCGGCACGGGCCAAACATTCGACATACCAGAATGAGCATGCGGTGAAACTTCCCTCTCCGCCGGGCAGACCGTCTACGTCCACTTTGTAGCGACGGACGAGCGTATCTTCGATCAGCCTGCTTTCGATTGCTTTCATGGTGGCGAGCCACATGGGGTCCACGGGGCTGATGAAGCGCATCATGGGCATCAATAGCGCCGAAGCGTCCAGGTCCTTCCTGCCCTTCGCTTGCACGAACGAATGCAGCTCGTCGTCCCAAAAGTTCGTAAAGATATCGTTCCGAATTTCATCTCGCGTCCGTTGCCATAGATCGAGAGGCCCCGAAAGCGACCGTTTCTCGGCAAGCCGCAAAGCGCGGTCGAAGGCTACCCAACACATCAGGCGAGAATGAAGGAATTCTCGCGCTCCGCCGCGGACCTCCCAGATACCCTCGTCCGGCCTCTGCCAGTTCTTCCCCAGCCACTCCAACACGCGCTGAACATCCTGCCATCCGGCATAGGAAATGGGATCGCCATATTTATTTGCCAGGTAAATGGCGTCCATCATTTCACCGTAAATGTCCAGCTGCAGCTGCCGATACGCGGCATTTCCAACACGTACCGGCCGGGAATTTTCGTACCCGCACAGGTGATCCAGCGTAACCTCATCGAGCTTTTGCCTGCCATCGATCCCGTACATCACTTGCAATGGTCCGCGCTGCGCGTCGTCACTCAATCGCCCTTTCAGCCATTCAATGAATGCTTCCGTTTCGTCAATAAAACCGAGCCGAATGAGGGCGTACAGAGTGAACGTTGCATCTCGCAACCAGGTATAGCGATAGTCCCAGTTGCGAACCCCGCCGATGCTTTCCGGCAGAGAAAATGTAGGGGCGGCAACCAGAGAACCGTGCTCCCGGCTGATGAGCAGCTTCAGCATCAGAGCCGAGCGGTTGACCATTTCTCGCCACCGGCCCTTGTACTTTGATTTCGCAATCCATCCTTTCCAAAAGCGCGTTGTTTTCCGGAAACGCTCTGTTACGAACTCCATCTCGGGTGGTTGCCCCTCAGAGCGCACTCCGCCGAAAACGAAGGTTGCGGTTGCGCCCGCTTGCAGGCTGAACTCTGAAATTACGTCCTGAGAGTGTTCTGTCAGAACCACAGTGGAATACAAAGCCATTGGCAGGCAGGCATCGTCGGCCGGGAAGAACGTCGCACAGCCATCCGAGATTTCAGTTCGGTGCGCCGATGATGCATAGTTGAATCGCGGCTGGCAATGCATTTTGAAGTTTATGTTGCCCTTAATGACAGAGACTGTGCGAACGATCTCGTTCGGCTGTGTCCCGTCGTTTTCGATTGGCATGTAGTCTGTCAGCTCGGCTACACCTTCGGGGGATAAGAATCTTGTTAAGAGGATGTTGGTCTCGGGCAAATACTGTTGGCGTATGCGGGCGTTGCCGAGTTGGGGGGCAATCTGAAAGCTGCCGCCTTTTTGGTCATCGAGCAGGGCTGCAAAGACGGTGGGGGAATCGAAATCGGGGTAGCAGAGGAAGTCGATCGATCCGTTCATGCCGACCAAGGCGGTGGAACGCATGTTGCCGATAACGCCGTAGTTTTCAATGGGCTGGAAGCTCATATCTGAGATATTAAATGCTTTGGAAGAACTCGGCGTTCAGGCTTCAGGGGAGGATCGGGGCAGCTCACTCGGAGTGATTGCCTGAATAACCAATTGACTTTATTGTACGCATAACGGCGCAAGGCTGAGGCGTAAACTCGATCCGGCGAAAGCGAAGGCCAGCAAGGACGAACAGATCCACCTGGACGAGAAAGCTTTCCGCTGGATGCACAACGAAGACGCGATGGCGACGGAGAAACTGGCCGAAGGCATCCGAAAATTTAACAGTGACGCCCGCCACCTGCAGGACTACGCGCTGTCGCAGGTCGCGGAAAAGGTCGGGTGAGTAGTAGCCCCAGCGAAGCGTGCTGCTCAGCCAAGTCGAGCCGCACTGCATCGCGTCGGCTTAACGGCATGGTTTCATTGGACAATTGCGAATCAGGGTGTTCGGATCAAGACATCTGTGTTGGAGGTTGTAGATGAGCGCTAGTCGAGCAGTTCTCTGGGATATGGACGGAACGCTGATTAACTCCGAGGAATTGCACTGGATTTCCTGGCGCACGACCATGGCGAATGAGGGCATCGCCATCACTCGCGAGCAGTTTCTTGCATCCTTCGGCCAGCGCAACGATTCCATTCTTCCGCGGTGGCTGGGCGCCGCAGCAACTTCCGAGCGCATTGAGAGGATTTCCAAGGCCAAAGAGGAACTCTACCGTGACTTGGTTCGCACAAAAGGCATGTCACCTGAGCCCGGAGTCGCGAGGTGGTTGCACCAGCTTCACAAGGAAGGATGGCTTCAGGCAATCGCCTCCGCGGCGCCGCGAGCAAATATCGATGTTGTTCTTGATGCGCTGTCAGCAGGCCAAATCTTTCAAGGTATCGTCTCGGCTGACGATGTGCACCGAGGCAAGCCAGATCCTGAGGTGTACTTAATCGCGGCAGCGCGGGTCGGCGCATCACCCGACCGGTGCATTGTCGTGGAAGATGCCGCCGCCGGCGTCGAAGGAGCTCGGCGCGCCGGGATGAGAAGCATCGGCATAAGCCACAATGGTAAGCATCTCCCCGCCGATGTGGTCGTAACGTCACTCGAGCTTCTGGACTCGGACGCCTTCGAAAGGCTGCTGCAGGGCGAGCGCCTCTCCGCAGCAAGTACATAGCCTCAAAGGACGCGGTCAGCGGGCTCCGTCGCTTCGCCAGCGCTCAGCGCGTTGTTCACCATCTCCTGGGCTTCATTTACGATCGCATTCAGATGCGTCTGGCTCTTAAAGCTCTCGGCGTAAATCTTATAAATATTCTCCGTGCCCGAGGGCCGGGCGGCAAACCAGCCCCTGCTTGCCACGACTTTCAAGCCTCCGATGGGAGCGCCGTTGCCGGGAGCCTTCGTCAGTTTGGCGCGAATCGCCTCGCCCGCCAGGTCCGACTCCTTTACCGCATCTGGTGAGAGCTTCCGCAATTTTGTTTTCTGCTTGGGCGTCGCGGGAGCATCAATCCGCGTGTAGTACGGAACCCCGAACTCCGCCGTGAGTTCCCGATAGTGCTCACCGGGATCCTTGTCCGTGCGCGCAGTAATCTCCGCCGCCAGCAGGTCCATGATGGGGCCGTCCTTGTCGGTCGTCCACACCGTGCCATCGCGCCGCAGAAAACTCGCTCCCGCGCTTTCTTCTCCACCGAAACAGCACGAACCGTCCACTAAGCCGTCAACGAACCACTTGAAACCCACCGGCACTTCGCGTAGCTCGCGTGCCAGCTTTTTCACGACCTTGTCGATCATGCTGCTGCTCACCAGAGTTTTGCCAACCGTCACGTCCTCACGCCACTGTGGCCGGTGTGTAAGTAAGTATTGGATCGCCACTGCGAGATAGTGGTTGGGATTCATAAGCCCAGCAACGGGAGTCACAATCCCGTGCCGGTCGGCATCCGTATCGTTCGCGAAGGCCACCTGGTATTGATCTTTCAGCCCCACCAGCCTGGCCATCGCATAAGGGCTCGAACAATCCATGCGAATCTTCCCGTCGTGGTCGACCGTCATGAACGAAAATGTTGGATCGATTATTTTATTGACGATCGCGATGTCGAGCCCGTAAATAGAGTTGATCGGTTCCCAATAGGGCCGCGCCGCTCCGCCCAGGGGGTCCACCGCGAGCCTGAGCTTCGCGCCGCGAATCGCATCCATGTCAACGACGTTCTTCAGATCGCGGACGTACGGCAGGATAAAGTCTTCCGGATGCGTGGTCGCTGCCTGGATGGCTTTTGTGTATGGGATCCGCCGGACCCCTGCATTTCCTGCTCGCAACAAGTCATTCGCGCGGTCCTGTACCCAGCCCGTTACGTCGGTATCGGCAGGCCCGCCGTTGGTCGGGTTGTACTTGAAGCCTCCATCTTCGGGCGGGTTATGTGACGGAGTTATGACAATTCCGTCGGCAAGATGCGATTTGCGTCCGCGGTTGTAAACCAGAATAGCTCGCGAGATTACCGGAGTCGGAGTTACTCCGTCATTTTCCTGGATAATCGTCTCGACGTTATTCGCCGCCAACACTTCAAGCGCCGTGCTCTGCGCAGGTCCAGACACCGCGTGGGTGTCTTTCCCCATGTACAGCGGGCCGTCCGTGCCCTGGTCGCGCCGGTAATCGCAGATCGCCTGAGTGATCGCCAGTATGTGCGCTTCCGTGAAAGTGCCGTGAAGCGGCGAACCACGATGCCCGCTCGTGCCGAAACTGACTAACTGATTGGGATCATTCAGATCCGGATGGCGATCAAAATACTCTTTCTCCAGCCGAGCGACGTCGATCAGCATCTCCTTTGGAGCAGGTTTGCCGGCGAGCGGCGAAATCGTTGTTGCGCCGGATTCACCGCTCACGGGCGCTTTTTCTACACTACTGGGCATGGTTCCACCTTCCAGATCTCGGTTGCGTATTCGGAAATCGTGCGGTCGCTCGAAAACTTGCCGGAACTGGCTACATTCAGAATCGCTTTGTGTGCCCACGCCCCGGGATCTGCATAGAGAGCGCCGAGCTGTTCCTGCGCCTGGCAACAAGAAGTCAGGTCCGCCAGATGCATGTAGTGATCTCCGTGCGTCAGGAGCGTGTCGCGCAGGGGAGCAAAAACTCCTGGCTCGTTGGGGCTGAAGTGGTCGGAGAAAATCAGGTCGAGAGCGGCTCTTGTCTCCGGTTCATGTTCATAGTGCCAGTAAGGACTGTACCAGCCGCGGCCGCTTTCGACTTGTTCCACAGTCAGACCAAACAGGAACATGTTCTCCTCTCCTGCCTCCTCCGCCATTTCGATGGTTGCGCCGTCCCGCGTTCCAACCGTCAGTGCTCCGTTCATCATAAACTTCATATTGCTCGTTCCGCTGGCTTCGTAGCCGGCGGTCGAGATCTGGTTCGAAACATCGCTCGCCGGAATCAACCGCCCCGCCAGCGATACATTGTACTGGGGTAGAAACACGACCTTCAGTCGTCCGCGCACGGCTGGGTCGCGGTCAATCGTACATCCCGGGTTCCTTGGGCACCGACTGAAACACCAGTTGATGGTCAGGGGCTGTAAAGTCGGTTCTGCAGCTCGGGCAGGTGAACCACCACGACTCCACGTTGGCGCTTCTTCCGCCGTACTTCGGTCTGAAGGCAATCCCGATACCGCCGCAGTCGGGAATGGGGCAAATCGCTCCTGCCGCCACTTCATCAGGGCGTTGTTCCCAGTCATCACGCATTGGTGCTCTCCTTCTGACAGCGCTCTTGTAAGAGCTCGATTTGGCTCCGCCAAGAGAACTGGGTTGCCACCCCAAGTAGAGGTTGCAACCAACTTGCCATCCAAAAACCGCTTCTACTGCGGAGTCCGCAAACCAACTGCGGCAACCATTCGCCAAGAGTCAACCAGGTGCCCGGCCGGAGCAGATCGATCTGCTCACGGCCATGCTCGCAAGCTCCGCTCGTTTTGTGCGCGCCGCCATGGCATTGGAAGGGGTGCCAGTTGACGACGAGCCAGTACCCGAGGAGTTTCGAGACTTCGCGCACGATGTTGATAAGACACTCGGCTTGCTAGTGGCGGCACTGCGCGGAGAAAAACTGGTTCCCGCGGACTTGCCCGATCGGCGCGGGATTACTATCGCCTGACGCGTTCCGCGAACCCCGCGGCGGATCGCTACACGCTCGTGACGGAGGAAACGGATCGTATGACGAACAGTCTGAATACGTGAACAGGTACTGCAGTGGAAGCGATTGCCATCATAGCTCTTTGATGTATCCATCCAATCTATCCCGTTAGAGACGCCAGTTATTTCCTGAGTTCGATTCCGAGCGCCTTCGCGCTCTCGGCCATTGTGTCTAGGAGGGCTAGGCCGCCGCTTCAAATGCCGTCCGCAGAAAGCTCGCCAGGTGCCAGCCATCCAGGTAGTTGTAAGGGAACTCTCCCATCGAGTAATGGCCGCAGGGCAGCTCGACAACCTTGTAATCCAAATGGTGATTCCCGAATTCGTCCACCACGCGCCGCGAAAATTCCGGCAGAAACGTCAGATCGTACTTCGCATAAACGACCAGCGACCTCCGCGGCCAACGCGAAAACTTGTCGAAGTACACCATCGGGCTCACCGCTCGCCACGCCTGCCGCAGATCCTCGACATCGATCGCCGGCTCAAGCGCCTCGCGAATGTGCCGGGTAGATTGTCCGTGCCAGACCACGTCCGCGAAGTAAGTCGAGGCATGATTGAACGCGGCGATGCGTATGCGCGGATCGTGCGCCGTCGCAATAAACGCATAGCATGAGCCGAGGCTCGTGCCGACAATGCCCAACCGCTTGTAGCCTTGCATCTCCAGCCAGTCCAGGCAGGCGCGCGCGTCGATCACGCCTTGCCGCACCGCATCGAGCGTGCGCCCAATGTTCGCCGAGACGGCATAATCCGCGCGGTAAACGCCCGCCGGCCGCCGGATATCGTGATACGGCATGCTGAGCCGCAGCACCGCAATGCCCAGCCAATTCAAAACCCGGCACAAGCTGTTGTAAGCGAGCCCGTCGGCGTTCCAGTGCGGAAGCACGATCACGGCGCGCCGCCCTCGCGCCGGAAACCAGCGCGCATTGACCAGATTGTTTTCCGGAAATGGCGTCGTAACCGGTGATGTAAAGCGCAGAAACTCGGCGCGCGTTCCGCGAACTTTCTCTTCCAGCCTGGGGTCGGGAACTTCGCGCGTGCTGAAAACCTGCACCTCGCGCCTCTCCAGCAGGTAGTCAGCAGGCGTCTGATACGAATAAAATTCGTCGCTGTTCTGCACGATGCGATCGTTGAAGCGCGCAAAGTATTCCGCCAGATCCCGCGAACTTTCCCCGCGCGGAGCGCCATTCCGCCCCGGCCACTTCGCAGTCCACTCGACGCCCCACTCCATCGGACGTACGACGCGGTTGTTATCCACCGAGGTGAGGCGGGTCTCCCAGTCGTGCATCCATTGCCCGTAGCGCGAGTGCATGTCGTTTTTGACTATAACAAACGGCCAACAGGGAAGATTGTTTGTGGCAGCGAGTGGAGAGACCTCGCATCGAATGGCCAACAATACCTATCGCCCAACGACCCAAGAACTGAGAACTGAGAAACGAGAACTGGAAACTGGAAACTGGAAACTCCCCTCAGCTATAAACCCGCGGCACTCTTTGCGAAATGCCGCACAGAATTTCATAAGGCACGCTCTCGCAAAGCCGCGCCAGTTCGACCGCGTCCACGCACTTCGCGCCGCCAGGCCCAATGCTCGACCCAATCAGAATCACTTCGTCTCCAACCGCAACACCCGGAATCCGCCCGACGTCGACCATCGTCAAATCCATCGAGACGCGCCCGACCACCGGCGCATACTCGCCGCGCACAATCACGCGCGCCCGATTCGACAGCAGCCGCGGATACCCATCCGCATACCCCACCGGCAACACCGCAATCCGGCTGCGCTCTTTCGTGACGTACGTTCCCATGTAGCCGACGGCTTCTCCCGCCGCAATATCTTTGACGGTGAGCACGCGTGTCTTCCACGCCAGCACCGGACGCAGCGGCAAACTCGATTCATTTGTCGTCTGTCCGCTGCGCATGGTAGGCAGCGAATAGCCATACAGCAAAATTCCCGGACGCACCATCGTCTTCCACGTCTCCGGCCGCGCGCTCACAGCCGCCGAATTGCTCGTGTGCACGAGCGGTGGATGCAAGCCATGTTCGGCCAGAATCGCCACCGCCTCCTCGAATCGCTTCATCTGCTGCGGCACATCTTCAGCGTCCAGCACCTCGGCGGAAGCGAAGTGAGTGCTCACGCCTTCCAGCCGCAAGTGCTCGCTCGCCGCTAATTTCGAGCACAGTTCAGGCAGCGCCGCCGTCGGCGCACCCAGACGATTCATTCCCGTATCGACTTTCAAATGGACTGGCAAAACGATCTGCTGTTTCCGCGCCGCTTTTTCCAAACGCTCGAGATGCCAGCTCTCCCAGACGGTTGGCGTCAGGTTGTGCGCGACGATGCTGTCCTCCTCGCCCCGCCAGATGCCAGTCATGAGAAGAATGCGAGTCCAGATGCCGGCGGCGCGCAACGCGCGTCCTTCGGCGGCATCGGTCACGCCGAGCCATGGCGCGCCCTCGGCTTCGAGCGCGAGCGCGCATTCCGTCGCGCCGTGCCCGTAGCCATCGGCTTTCACGACCGCGCAGATCGCAACGTTGGATCCGACGTGCGCTTGTACAACCCGAAAATTTTCACGCAACGTGGCCAGCGAAACTTCCGCCCACGTGCGGCCATCAAGCGCCAGCGAGCGGGAATCGGGCAGGGTTAGACGTTCCAGGCGAGGAGCATTCACTGTGTCGATTATAGCGACGGCTCCGCTCCCCAATGCTGACCAACTAGCGACACGAAGTACTCCCGTAACGGCGCAAGACGCTCAGCGCGAAGCACAAAGCAAAACGCGTCTGTACGAAGAAGTCCTTGCCGTCATCATCTGAGGGGATTCCGTGGAAAAACGCTCGCGCGCGAAACAACCTAGCCGCCGGCAAGCGTGAAATTCACCGTGATCTCCGTCTCCACCTCCACCGGTTCGCCATTGAGCATGTACGGACGATAGCGCCATTGCCGAACCGCCTCAACGGCCGCCGCCACCAGCATGGCGTGTCCGCCAATAACCACCAGGTTCTCAATCGCCCCTGTCTTGCTGATGATCGCCCGCAGCCGCACTTCGCCCTGAATGCGCGCCGCCCGCGCCAGCGCCGGGTACGACGGCTGCACGCGATAGGCAAGACTGCCCTCCGCCATTTGTGACACGCGCAGCGGGCGCACAGGCTTCGGTGGCGGAGGTAGAATGATCGCCATCGGATTACCGATGGATCCCGGTACGCCTCTGCCCCCGATTCCCGTGCCGCCGGACACTCCAATGTCGCCGATGACGGGCGCTGGCGGCGCACCGACGTCGTTAATCGTCGTGGCGTGATCAGGCATTGCCGACGGCATCATCACGCGCTGTCCACTCATCTCCGACGGATGCATTGCTCGCTGCACATTGTGTATTGCCGGTGCCGCCGGCGCGGGTGGGGGAGAAAAAATGCTCGCATCGATCCACCGCAACCGCGGCGGTCCTTGCACCCACAAGAGCGGAATAGCCAGCAAAAAACTCAATGCCAGCGCCTGCATCGTGAAGGACGCCAACGTGCTCCAACGGCAACGGCCAGATCGGTCCCAGGCAGTATCCAATGTCTGAAACATGTTTTCCTCCCAGAGCGGGCCCGTTGCAGCTAAAGACACCTGGCCGGAGAAAATTGATCCAGACGCAGAACAAGGGACCGCGCTTGCGCGGTCCCTTGTTAGAAGTAACTCTCGGTTTTTTTGTAACGGTCCCCGCTGCGTCAGCCGGGAACCAACTCACCTGCTGCGGTGTCGCTACTTCTTCGGCGGAGTCGCCGCCTTGGCCGCCGGTTTGCTGCCCGAGCCAGACGGCTTCACCGGTTTCGCCGGAGTGCTGCCCGCTGGCGGCGGCGCCACGCCCGACTGCGCGTTGTAAGCCTCCACCACTGGTTGCGTGATATCGACCGCCGGCCCATACCAGATCACCGGGCCGCGTGGCCACTGCTGCGATGTGTCGAGAATCATCCCATAGCCGTTGTCGCCCGCGTATTTCACGATGAGCGGCGCCATCTTGGTCAGAATCTTGTTGCCGATCTCGCCCTGCTGGCCCTGAAAATCTTCCTGCGCGTCCTGTGTCGAGCGCTCGAAGCTCTTCTGCTTGGTCTCGATTTGCTTCACCAGGCTTGCGCGCGCCTCCTCGTTGAGCTTGTCCTGCTGGGCGTTGAGCTGCTTTTTCAGGCTGTCAATCTCGTCGGCCTTGCCCTTCAATTCATTCTGCTTCGGCTCAAACTTCTTGGTGAGCTCCTGAAAGTCGCGCTGACCTTCATAGGAAGTAAAAATTGCTTGTTCAATGTTGATGGTGCCGACTTTCGTGCCCATCGGCTTGTTCGCATTGGCGGCCGCAGCCGACGGCGCATTCGGGGGAGCGGCGGCCGGGCTGGAAGCAGCAGGCTCAGTTTGGGCCAGAGCAACAAGGGAAAGGCCGAGCACAACGGCCGCGAAGCGCGCAAACTTGCTTATCATTGGATCTTTGGACTCCTTCGGAATTTTTTCGGGAACATTGATGCTTCCAACTCGCCAGGCCTTATGAACTGATCGCTAGCGAGCCGATCAGACGTGCACCCGAGCGCGCAGGCGCGCACCGCGCCCGGCTCTTCACGCTTGAACTCAAGCGTGGTAACCACCCACATTTCCTTGATTGGGTGTGAACGCTGGAATTATACGGACGCCGGGGGAACAGCGTCAAACCCACTCCCCTGTTCCCTTCGATGCTTGCGCCCTCTCAATCGTTGGCTTCCGGATCCTGCTCAACCATAACGCCCGTCAACGCAGCCCGTGAAGGTACTCGACCAGGTTGTTGACGTCCTCCTCCCGCAGGCGCTGGTCGAAGGAAGGCATAATGCCTTTGCCCTCAAGAATCGTGTTGCGCACTTGCGCGTTGGTTGCCGGGGCGCCGCTCGGCAGCGATTGTCGAAGGAAAAGCCCGTGCAGATTCGGAGGCTGTTTGAGCAAATCCGGGTGCGACTGTTCATGACACTCGGCACAGTTGTTGTCGTAAACCGACTCGCCTTCAAGTGCGGCGGCGGTCATTTGCGGCTGCTTGTTGTCGCACGCGACCGCCAAAAGCGCTGCCCCCAAACTCGCGACCAGCAAAAGACCGCGACCCATTAGACTCCTCCAGCGTGGGCACCGGTGTGAGCGGCATCTTGCAGGCTGGCCATCAACTCAGTCCAGGTCCAATCCGTGGACCAGTACTTCGCCACCGTCCCATTCGGCGCAATCAACACAATGCTCATGGTGTGGGTTATCTGGTTGTCTTCTTCTTCATACTCCAGGCCAAAAGCCTGCGCCAGGCGCTGCAAATCCGCGGGATCCGTGGACGCGAATTCCCAGTGCCCGAAGCCGCTCGGATCGCCCTCCAGATAAGCCAGCCCGTACTTGCGAAGCACGGCAGGCGTGTCGTATTTCGGATCGAAGCTGATGGTCAAGAGTTGCGTTTTGGCGTAATCTCCCGGATTTTTCTTGAGCTCATTCTGAATGTGCGCGAATTGGCTGCTCAGCCGCGGGCAAAAATTCGGCATAGGACAGCGCGTATATATAAAGGTGACGAGCACCGCCTTCCCGGCGAAATCCGACAGGTTTATCTTGCGCCCGTTCTGATCGATGAGAGCAATGTCAGGCACGCGTTCTCCCGGCATCAGCATCTTCGATCCCGGCGCTTTCCTGATCTTGCCACGCCCGGATTCGTCAATGATGCGGACATTTTCCAACCAGTATTTGCTCCGATCGGCGCCCACGACAACATCAGCCGCGATCTTGTCGCCAGTCTGGACTTGCTGAAGTACCGCCGGATCCTTCACGCGATACGGCATCGCCATCGCGGGCATGAATCCAGGAATGTCTCCGTGATTCACTGTAATCTGGCCGTCCGCCACGCTCTTGTCGACCACCTCGCCCTGCATCGGATATCTCTTGGTCCGGTTGCAGGCGGCGAGCAACGCCAGCCCTAGCAATACCAGTGGCAGTACGAATCGGAATTTCACGACGTTGTCCTCATTTCTTGTAGCTCCCTCCTTAATAATGGAACCGGAATCGCATTTCGACAAAAATTTCCCGCGGGTTATTCCAGTGGAAGCCTCCGAAGGTAGTGCTGTTATCGAGTTCCACCCGCCGGTTGGCGACGTTCACCCCATTCACCGAAGCGGAGTAACGTTCCCCGAAGTCTTTGCCCAGCGACAGATCGAAGGTAGTATGCCCGGGCAAATAGTCGCCGGGATAGGGCGTGTCGGGGAACGCATTGCTGAACCCCGATCCGTAATAAACGTTGGTCGAGGCATACGACCGCCACGGCAAAGAAACGTCAGCTCCAACATTCAGAGTATTGCGCTGGTCGTGGTCGAGTGCGCACAGCCCGGGACTCGGATCGCAAAGAGGGGCGGTGTCGCCCAGCAACCCTCCGGTGATGAACCCGCCGCCATAGGCCACCTGATTGGAATAAGCGAGATGAACCTGCCCGCGATGCGCAATGCGCGGCGAACGCAGCGTAAGCTCCCAGCCGCGAATGAGCGCCTCTTGAATCGTCAGCGGAAAAAACAGGTTCGATTCTCCGATCACATCATGATCGAAGAAATTGTTGACCCTGGTGCGGAAGGTGTCGGCATCAAGGATCCATCCTTGAAACGGTATCGTTACCCCAAACTGAAATTCCTCGTCGCGCTCGCCATGCAGCGGGATGAACATGCAATCGTTCTCCATGCAAAACTCTTTCAAAGCTCCGGATGCGGTCAGCAAGGGCGGCGCCTGATAGTAATGCCCATAGAATCCGCGGAAGGTCCAACGCAGCCGCGGAATAGTGACCGTCGCGCCAAAGCGCGGACTGATCGAATTCTCGCTGATGCCGGCTCCTGAGAAGCGCGTAGGCCGGAAACCGGCAGAGAGCATCAGCCACGAAAACGGCTTGAACTTGTCGTCGAGAAAAAATGCGGCCAGACCGCCGGAAGCAGGTTCCGAATCCGCAAACGGCGGCTCCAAATCAGCTGGGATGCAATTCGGATACGAGAACTGCGGATCGCCATTCGTCGCGCAATTGGACAGAATGCCCAGTTGCTGACTGTCGTTCTGATGGAATCCGTAAAAGCCAACCTGCAAATCGTTCTTGTTAAAGTTCGCGCCAAAACCCACCTGCCCCCCCGCGTAAGTCGAAGTGTGCCGGTCGGTCGTGGCGGTCGGATAGTCGTTCGGATTGCTCTCATAGTCCGCGCTGTTGCGATGGAACAAAGGCGAAACCGTAAGCAGCAGCTTCGGATTGAAAGTGTGGACCCACGAAGAATTGATCAGCACATCGGATTCATGATCGCCGTCGCGTGTGCCCGCGCTGTCAAACTGCGAACTTTCCAGGTCGTTAAAGTCCGGATCGTATGGAACCTGGTAGTAATCCTTACGCAGCGCGGTCACGAATCGCAGCTGGTTTGAAGGATCGACATTGAAAATCAGAGACCCAAATCCCCCGTAGCCATTGGCCGCGTCGTGCACGACCTGCGGAATCGGCGGCTGCAAGCCAAGATCGCTTCGATTGCCGTTGACGCTGGCGTAATAAGCGAATCGCTCCGTATGGCTGCCAAAACTGAGCGCATCGTTAGTCTGATAAAAATTGCCGGCGCTGAGCACAAGTTCAGCCTGGTTGTTGCGTTCAAAACCGGTGCGCGGCACAATGTTAAACACGCCATAAGTACGATCGCCAAACTGTGCGCTGTAGCTGCCCCGATCCGCTTCCAGGTAGTCGATGTCTTTGGGATCGAACTGCGGCCCGATGTTGCTGGCGATATTGGTATTGGGAACCGGAATGCCATCGACCAGCCAGGTGGTCTGGTGCCCGCCCCGAATGTGCAGTTGGTCATGGGTGACATACGAGCCGGGGACGTAGTTGGTAATCATGGCCATGCTGTTGGTGCGATCGGCTCCGGGTGTGCGGTCGATATCGAGCCGGCTGACCAGCGTGATGGGAGTAAAAGAATCGGTCGGAGCAACTGCGGGAGCCCCGGAAACAAGCACCTTTTCGTTCGCGGTTGCCACCTGCAACTGAAAATGCGCCACCGGCTCCGACCCCGACGTGACGACCACATCCTCCGTCGTCTGCACAAACCCTTTACTGGCAACGCTGACCGAGTAGTCGCCGAGTTGAACACCATTAAATTGAAATTCGCCGTTAGCGTCGGTGGTAACGCTCTTAGTCCACTCCGACGATTTCGCCTTGAGCATGACCATAGCGTCTTGAATCGGGCGATGTTGCGGATCGTGCACGATTCCACGAACCGCCCCGTAATCGCCAGCGAAGGCGACGGCTGAAACCAAAAGAACGGCAGAGATAAAGATAAATTTAGAGCGCATATTAGTTTCCTCTTCTTCGGTTAACGGCCCGCGAAAAAATGCCGTGTAGGGACGGGGCCAGCCCTTCTCGGGCCATCCATGAACCATGTTCGGACAAGGAACCTGCAAGGAGCGGACTCAATTCCTGCCGTCCGGCCCACAAGGTTCGCGATGGAAACAAGGCAGAAGGAAACTAGCTGCAAGGAGGAGCGCGGGCAGAATCAGCGTCGATCAGGGGAGCAGCGACGCGAGGAGCAATAAAAGCCCCGGCCGCCGTCTCGATGTGCAGGCTGAAAAAAGAGAGATGATTCGAAGTGAGGCTAGCCCACTCGGAGATTTTCGAGTTCCGGCAGCAATCGCAGCGTTGGCCGCAGCAATCCAGCGACCGGAAAGAAGCTTCAGGCGATTCGGCGTTCTGCGCCCCGGCAGCGGGCGCAACTCGCGATGCACCATGATGACACTGCATCGCAGGCTCGCCACTCGCGCCCGTGAGTGCCCGCCGTATGCAGCACGGCATTCTCTCGGGCGGAGCGATGGCCGCCTGCGCCAGCGGCCCCAAGCTCGGGACCAGCATGATCAGCAGCGCGACTCGGGCTGTCCAGCGATACATGTTTACGACCGTGCCACTTGATTACAAGTTCTCTGCCCGCATAAGGTACGAGCGAGCCCACATCGGGATGGCGAAGATCATAGCATTGCTGGATGGTTTATGGAAAATGCCCAAGACCGAAGGATGCGAACCGAGAACTGAAAACTGAGAACGAGGAACTGAGAACTAAGAATCAAGCGCCCTTCTTCATCTCCACGCGCGGCTCATAAGTCCCCGGCGTAGTACGCGCGGCAATCGCCAGCCGGTTCCAGGCGTTGATGGTCGCAACCGCCAGGGTTAAGTCGGCCAATTCTTTTTCGTTGAACTGCCGCTTCGCCTCTTCGTAAACCTCATCCGGCACATGCGTTTCGGCGACCCGCGTCACGGCCTCTGTCCAGGCCAGCGCCGCCCGCTCGCGATCGCTGTAATAAGGGCACTCGCGCCAGGCATCCAGCGAATACATCCTCTGTTCAGTCTCACCAATGGCTCGCAGGTCCTTCCAATGCATGTCGAGACAATAGGCACACCCGTTGATCTGCGATGCCCGCAGTTTCATCAAGTGCAGCAACCGCTCCTCGATACCACATTCGCGCAGATACTTCTCCAGCCCCAGCATGGCGTGATACGCCATCGGAGAAACTTTTGTGTAGTGAATACGTTCTTCCATGATTTCCCCCCCAATCTATGACATCGGAAATGCACCAGGAGGTGCGACACAAGAATTTGGTCGCAGCAACTTGTAGCAAAACACGCCACCAGATGCAAAGAAAGAATTTCTCGGCGTCCTCTGCGTCTCGGCGGCAGGTCTTGGTTTTCGGCCGCCGCCTGCATCAAAGACCGAGAACTGGCAACTGGCAACCGTTCTTCCTGTACCATTCTCTCGATGCACGAACTGGCCCAGCGGCTGCTCAAAACAATTCGAAAGCAGGAATTATTGCGCCCGGGAGACCGCGTAGGAGTAGCTGTTTCCGGCGGCGCGGATTCGGTTGCGCTCCTCTTCCTGCTCGAAGAATTGCGCGCCGAGTTGGGCATCGTGCTCTCGGTAGCGCATGTGAACCACAAACTCCGCCGCGAGGAGTCGGACGAGGACGAACGCTTCGTCGCAAAACTAGCGACAAGGCTGGGGCTCGAACTACAAACCGTGTCCGCCCCGATCGAGAGCAAGGCGATTAGACAGCGCGATGCCCATGCCAAGTCGGGCATCGAGGCGGCGGCGCGTGAGTTGCGCTATGAATTCTTTCGCGAGTTAGCCGAGCATGGCCGCGTCAGCAAAATCGCAACCGCCCACACCCTCGACGATCAAGCCGAAACGGTGCTGCTCCGCATTTTTCGCGGTGCGGGCATCCGCGGCCTGGCGGCGATTCACCCCAGGCTACAACTAGGCCGCGCAAGAAATGTAGAAACGGGCGCCTTCGCCCGTGCGGGCACGAGCGCCGAAGTCGTCCGCCCGCTACTAACCGCCCGCCGCGGCGATCTGCGTGACTATCTGCGCGCCCGCAACGAAACGTGGCGCGAAGATTCATCCAACGCCGACCCAACGTTCCTGCGCAATCGCGTCCGCCTGCGCCTTCTCCCGCTGATCACCGAAGAATTCGGCGACGCCGCGCTCCTCCACATGGCAGAGCTCGCCGAGATCGCGCGCGCCGAAGAAGAATACTGGTCCGCAGACAGCAGTGACCCGAAGCCCGGCGGCGGAGCCAATGCCCGCCCGCCTGCCGCACTTGAACGGAATGGTCTACTGGCACGTCCCCTGGCGGCGCAGCGCCGGCAAGTGCGCGCCTGGCTTGAAGCGAGCGCGCCCGAAGTCAGCATGTCATTCGCGCTGATTGAAGAAATTCTGGAATTAGCGCAGGGCCCACCCGGAAACAAGCTCGAATTGCCCAGCGGAGCCATCCGTCACAGTGTCCGCCGCAGTCGCAACCATCTGGAGATCGAATGCCAGGCCACCGCCAACGCCGCCGACTACGAATACCTGCTGCGCGTCCCGGGAGCCGTGACAATCCCGGAACTCAAGGTGCGAATCGAAGCGCAGGTAGTAAGTGCAGAAACCATCCCCGAGTCAGAGCAAAGCGCCCTACTCAATCCTGACTGCGCCGGAAACACGCTGGCAATCCGCAACTGGCGCGCCGGCGACCGCTACTGGCCAGCTCACACAGCCGCCGAAAAAAAAGTAAAGGAACTGCTTACCGATCGCCACGCCACCGGCGCAAAAAAAAGGCTCTGGCCCGTCGCGATTAATAAAGACAGCAGTGTCGTCTGGCTGCGAGGATTCTCCGCGCCCGCATCATTCCAACCGCGAACCACGAAAGCGATTTGGATTCGCGAAATCGCCGCGCCGTCCTAAACGCCAGCTGCTGACCACTTTCTCCGCCCCCAAGTGCTATCCTTTATCCGCCATGACCACTTCGCCACCCGGCGCCCTGCGCCAGGTCATCTCCTCCGACCAGATTCAAAAGCGAGTCCGCGAACTCGGCCGCCAGATTTCCGACGACTATCGCGGCCAGTCCGTAGTCGCGCTCGGCATCCTCGAAAACAGCTTCATGTTCATGGCCGATCTCGTCCGCGCCGTCGATGTGCCCATGATCTGCACTTTCATCAAGCCGCGCTACAAGCAGCTCGATAAAACCGAAGCACCCATGCTCGAAATCTACTTCAGCCACGAACTCGAAATCGCCGGCAAGCACGTGCTACTGGTCGAAGGCCTGGTGCATTCCGGCGTGACCACCGACTTCCTGATGAGCAATCTCCGCGCCCGCGGCGCCGCCTCCGTCAAGTTAGTAACCTTGCTGGACCGCCAGTCCTCGCGCCGCGTCCCATTGCAGCCGGACTACTTCGGCTTCCTGGTTGACGACGCGTTCCTGTGCGGCTACGGCCTCGGCAGTCCCGAACAAACCGAGCGCAACCTGCCGCACTTGGCCGCCTTCGCGTGAGGGAGCCACGAATGATTCGATCGCTCGCGGCTTGAGATTCGCAACTCGCGGCTCATTAACCATGACTTCTGTCACCCAACCGGTTCCCCCGTTTTCCCCGAAAAGGTCTAGAATGGGGAGGCATCTTTTGCAATCGAATTTCCCGCCGCCGGCATCCAATAACTGTTGTCCTGCGGCCGTTTTCTTCCTCGATCGCAAGGGCTGCACTTTTGAGGAGTTCCAGTGAATTCGACGATTAAGACGGTACTTTTCTGGGCGGTAATTGTGGTGTCGGCTGTCCTACTGTGGCAGGTGGTGCGCACCGGTACGACCGGCCAGAAAGAAAAAGAAATCGGCTTCTCCGAGTTTCTCACGCAAGTGGACGCAGGCAATGTCCACGACGCGATGTTTATCGGCCAGGAAGTAAAGGGCAAGCTCAAGGACGACACGCAATACCACACCATCGTCCCAGCCAACTACCCCGACATGTACAAGAAGCTAACCGAAAAGGGTGTGCCCTACAGCTTCAAAGACATCAGCGGAGGCTCCTGGCCAAGCTGGCTCCTCAATCTCGCCCCGCTAGTTCTCCTCGGAGCGCTCTGGTTCTTCATGATCCGCCAGATGCAGACCGGCGGCAACAAAGCCCTGTCGTTCGGCAAGAGCCGCGCCCGCCTGCTCTCCATGCAGCAGAAAAAAATTACGTTCAAAGATGTAGCGGGCGTTGACGAAGCCAAAGAAGAGCTGCGCGAGATCATCGAGTTCCTCCGCGAAGCGCAAAAATTCCAAAAGCTCGGCGGACGCATCCCGAAAGGTGTGCTGCTAGTCGGACCCCCCGGCACCGGCAAAACACTGTTGGCGCGCGCTGTAGCCGGCGAAGCCAACGTCCCGTTCTTCTCCATCTCCGGTTCCGACTTCGTAGAAATGTTCGTAGGCGTAGGCGCCAGCCGCGTCCGCGACTTGTTCGAGCAAGGCAAAAAGAATGCCCCCTGCATCATCTTCATCGACGAAATCGACGCCGTAGGCCGCCATCGCGGCGCAGGCTTAGGCGGTGGGCACGACGAGCGCGAGCAGACTCTCAACCAGTTGCTGGTCGAGATGGACGGTTTTGAATCGAACGATGGCGTCATCCTGATGGCCGCCACCAACCGTCCCGACGTCCTCGATCCCGCGCTGTTACGTCCCGGCCGTTTTGATCGCCGCGTAGTAGTCAATCGCCCCGACGTCCGCGGCCGCGAAGAAATTCTCCGCGTCCACACCCGCAAAATTCCCTTGGCAGACGACGTAGATCTCTCCGTCCTCGCCCGCGGCACCCCGGGCTTCTCCGGCGCTGATCTGGCCAACATGGTGAACGAAGCCGCTCTGGCAGCAGCCCGCCAGAATCGCAAAGCGGTTCTGCAATACGACTTCGAAGTCGCCAAAGACAAAGTCCTCATGGGCGTCGAGCGCAAGTCTCTCCTCCTCACCGACGAAGAGAAGCGCAATACTGCCTATCACGAAGCCGGACACGCGCTCGTAGCAGCCATGCTGCCTCACGCCGATCCAGTCCACAAAGTCACGATCATCCCCCGCGGCATGGCTCTCGGCCTGACCATGCAGTTGCCGGTCGACGATCGCCACAACTACTACAAGAATTATCTCGACACGCAAATCGCCATCCTGATGGGCGGCCGAATTGCCGAAGAGATTTTCCTGAATCAGATGTCCACCGGCGCAGGCAACGACATTGAGCGCGCCACCGAACTGGCGCGCAAAATGGTCTGCGAATGGGGCATGAGCGATCTCGGCCCTCTCACCTTCGGCAAAAAAGAAGAGCAGATATTCCTCGGCCGAGAAATCGCGCAGCACCGCGACTACTCGGAAGCGACCGCCATCCAGATCGACGAAGAAGTAAAAAAGATGGTGAGCGCCGGCTACAGCACGGCAAAAGATATTCTCTCCGGCAATCGCGACACGCTCGAGAAAATTGCCAAGGCGCTGATCGAGCGCGAAGTGTTAGACGCGTCCGAGATCAAGTTGCTGGTCGACGGTCAAAACCTGCCGCCGCTCAAGCCGCTGCCGCCCAAAGCCGACGAAAGCGTGCAGCAGGTACTGAAGCCGGAACGCACCCCGGCAAAAACCGGCGAGCGTCCCGCCACCGCGTAACGTCTGGCGCGGAATAACGTGGGGCGCGGACACCCTTGTCCGCGCATGAATCTTGACAATTCTCAGCAGGGCGGCCTTCAGGCCGCCCTTTTCATATGCACAGAAGATAGAAGTGCATCCAACGCCTAACTTCAAATACCGCAACCGAGGGACCTGCTGCGATAATAGGTAGCCGCGGAGCGGCGCAAGAATACAGCCCACGGCGCAAGCCGTGGGCGATCATCGTTTCATAAATAAGCCCCAGCGGGGCGAAAGAAAAATCGCTTGTTCCAGACAAAACCATGAACCTCTCCCTGAATTCCAAGGTAGCTCTAATCACCGGCGGATCGCGCGGCATCGGAGCCGCCGCCGTCCGCCTCTTCGTCGAGTCAGGCGCAAAAGTAGTCTTCAACTATCAATCGGCCAAGGCGCAAGCCGATAGCCTCGTCGAAAAATGCGGCCCAGCCAACTGCCGCGCCATCCAATGCGATCTCTCAACCACCGCCGCCGCCGAACAACTCGTAGCCTCAGCCGTCCACGCCTTCGGACACCTCGACATCCTGGTAGCCAATCACGGAATCTGGCCGCCCGAAGACGCTCCCGTCGATCGCTTAACCGACGACCAATGGCATCGCACTATCGCAATCAATCTCGACAGCGTCTTCGGCCTGGTCAAGCATGCGGTAGCGCAAATGAAAAAGCAGCGCAGCCAACCACCGCCAACCCCGTCAGCAGATCCCGCCGCGCCCGCAAATCAGCCCGTCCCGCCCGCCGGCCACGTAGTCCTCGTAAGCTCCACCGCCGGCCAGCGTGGAGAAGCCTTCCACTGCGACTACGCCGCTAGCAAAGGCGCCATCATCAGCATGGTCAAAGGCCTTTCCACCGAACTCGCCCGCGACCACATCCGCGTCAACTGCGTAGCTCCCGGATGGGTCGCCACCGACATGTCCGCCGCCGCCCTGAACGATCCACCAACCCGCGCCAAAGTTTTCGCCACCATCCCGTTAGGTCGCGTAGCCACGCCCGAAGAAATCGCCGGTCCAATTCTGTTTCTATGCACGGCACACGCCGGCTTCATCACCGGCGAAATTTTCAATGTGAACGGCGGTGCTGTGCTGGTAGGGTAGGAGATTCACGCCCCAAACTGCCGCAAATGATGGTCGAGATGTTTATACATTCCGCAGCTCCACTCCTGCGGCGTAAGCGCGCCAAAAAATGGATGCGGACGCCGTGTGCACTTCGCTTCGCCGCCCTCATGAAATTCGCGGATCTTCGCCTTCAGATTTTCCCGCTCGCGGGCAAAGTCGCGCGCATCAGCCACCACTAACTCTTTGCCGGTAGGGCCGTTCTTCGAGAACGGCTTCTCATTCGTGAAGAGGGATTTGAAGATCGGGCCAAGCACTCTCCCGATAAAAGCGCGTGGCGGGTTCAGCCGCCCCGAAGCCATATCGAGCGTGGCCGAACAATGCGCCATCATCTGCGCCACATCCATCTTGCCCCACTGCCGCGCAGACGCAGGCTGCAACGAATCGATGCGCGCAATCGCGTCCTGTGCGCCGTCCTGCTCAAAAAGCGATTTCATGGTGCGCCTCCAAAACGCAGCATTTTAGCCGAAAAGCGGCCCGCTCCCCGGAACAGACAGCTAAAATGCTCCTGTAAGCTTCTAACCCATAGAATCGAAGAACCGAGAACTGAGAACAAAGAAGGCCCATGAATCGTCTCCCCTCGATCTTATCCGCACTGTTCCTCTCCAGCCTCTCCTATGCCCAGACCGGCACCGAACCGCCCCCGCGCGCGGCGTTGCCTCCGGAGCCCAAAACTGCCATCAACCTCAACGACTCCGAGAGCGCCCGCAAAGCCCGCGCCCTGCTCGAGCAATCCATCCAAGCCTTAGGCGGCCAGCCCTATCTCACCTTCCAGAACCGAAGCGAGACCGGACGCTACTATCCCCTCTATCACGGACGCACCGAAAGCACCGGCCTCCCCTACAACTACTACGTCGAATACCCCGACAAGGACCGCTTCGAAGTTCTCGCCCTGAAGGACATTCATATAATCCCCGGAACGATCGACGTGGGCGGAGTTAAATCCGGCCACAAGGATCTGATCCTCATTCACAACGGCGACCACGGATATGAAGTCAGCTACAAAGGCACCGCCGCGCAGGATAAGCAAGACCTCCAGAATTATCTGCGCCGCCGCGACCACTCTCCCGAATGGGTCTTCCGCAAATGGATGAACGATCCCACCGTAGCTCTCTTCTACAACGGACTCGACGTAGTCGACAGCAAGCCCACCGAAGGCGTCACGCTCCTCAACAGTCACGACGATTCCGTCACCGTCTCGATCGACCAGAGCACGCACTATCCAGTAAAAATCAGCTATTCATGGCGCGACCCAAAAGACAAGCAGATGAACACCGAAGAAGAGATCTTCGACAACTACAAGCCCGAAGACGGCATCATGACCCCACACTCATTCACCCGCTACTTCAACGGAGAAATGTCGCAACAGCGTTTCATCACCAAAGCAAAATACAACCTGAACCTGCCCGACACGCTCTTCGACGCCAGCGTAACCTACGACCCAAGAGCTCCCATCAAAAAGCACTAAGAGTCGCGTCCCGTCGCGGCCGCGAAAACCCAGGAAGCAAATAAGCGTCAGACCAAGCGCAGCCAAATTCACCGATCAGGTTTTTCCGAAAACAAATCCGCGAAAATCCGCCGGAGGAATGAACTCCCCCGAGTCCAACCAGAAATGGCCCATTAAATACCCAAGAAACAGCCCAGTTCACCTTTCGTAACCCCGCAAACATCTGCAATAGGCAGAACACTTTAGCCTCTTCCGCAGTATTCCTAGCCACGAACTGTGGCAATTTTGCCACATACAACATCCCGCCCTTCCCTGTAATCTACAGCGCAGCCAAAGACTTACAAGTCATCCGTTTCACCACGTCGCAAGATTTGACTCGCGAACAAACAATTCGTTCCGCCGTAGCCTGCACCGGAGTCGGTCTCCACAGCGGAGCCCACGTCAGCCTCCGAATCCTCCCCGCCCCCGCCGGCACCGGCATTGTTTTCCATCGAACCGATCTCGACGGGTTCGCCAATCGAAGCCAGCGGCCGCAACGTAGCCCGCGTCAGCTACGCCACCAGCCTGATGAAAAAGGGCGTCCTCATCTCGACCACCGAGCATCTGCTCTCCGCCTTCATCGGCGCAGGCATCGACAACGCGATCGTCGAACTCGACAACCTCGAACTCCCCATCCTCGACGGCAGCGCCCGCCCCTTCGTAGAAATGATCCAAAAGGCCGGCATCCGCCAACAGCGCAAGTCGCGCACCTACCTGCGCATAGTCCGCGAGATCGAACTGCGCGAAGGCGACAAATTCATCGCCGTCTATCCCGACGACATCTACTCCGTCTCCTACTCCATCAACTTCCCGCACCCGCTGATCGGCAAACAAAGCTTCTGCGTGCGTCTGACCAACGGCAGCTATCTGCACCAGATCGCCGCCGCCCGCACCTTCGGCTCCCGGCAAGACGAGCAGGCCATGCGCAACATGGGATTGATTCGCGGCGCCTCCAACGAGAACTGCATTGTGCTGACCGAAGATGGAATCGAAAATCCCCCGCTGCGTTTCGCGGACGAATTCGTTCGCCACAAAGTCCTCGACCTGATCGGCGACCTGGCCCTGATCGGCAAGCGCATTCTCGGCGCAGTAGTAGCCGACCGCGCCGGCCACGCCATGCACACGGCTTTAGTATCGCGCATCCTCCGCGACCCCTCGTATTGGGAAGAGACCACGCTGGAGGCAGAAAACGAAGAAGAGAAGAAAGACAAGCGTCAAGTCCCAGCCCTGGTCACCGCCGCCCGCCTAAGCGTTTAGCCTGCTCCCGAATCCCTGACCCGTTCGCCGCAACCGTAGGCGCCACCACCACACTTTCGTAGAGACGGGGCCTGCCCCGTCTCCGGCAGCCGAATCCATCGATCATGGCGGGTAATCCCGCCGCGCAGCCAGTAGCCAACTAATAACCCATCCACGCTCCCCAATCTGTCATCCTGAACCAACCAGCCATGATCACCATCGACGAACGCATCGCCCGCACCGAACGCCTGCTGCGCCGCCTGAAAGAGGACCAGCCCTATCTTCGCGCCCGCCTGTCCGCGCTGGGAGCCGAGTATCGTCAAAGCGCTCATGCCTTCCACGACCGCGTACGCGCCGAAGCCGAAGCCGAACTGGCCCGCCTGCAAGCCGAGCGCATTCCCGCGCTGGAGTGGAGCACTCCGCAACCCGCCGATTAATTTTGGGGGGTAGACGTTCGAGGCTAAAAGCTGAAAGCCAAAAGCTAAAAGCCATCTACCTCGAGTGCGCCAGCAGATGATGCGGCAGCTCGTTCTGCAGTCGATCCGTCAGCCACTTGTCGAGCTGATACTGCGAACTCTGCGGCACCTCAACAAACCGAATCCCCGCCTGCCGCGTTCCATCGATCCAGGCAACCTGGCCCTTCAGTTCGAGCGAAGTATTGGTGGCGGGCAGCGTAAAACGCACCGACACCGGCGTGTCCTTCTGCAGCTTGGCCGCAATTCGAATCGCAATGCCGCCTTCGCTCAGGTTGGTCGATGAGGCCTTGAGTTCCGCCATCTGCGGGACCTTGACGTGCACCGGAATCTCCACTTCATAGCGGAAGTAGCGCCGCCGCTCCCGCACCATGAAATTGAGCGCCGCATTGAAGCACCGCGCAGCATGCACCGCGCTCAGCGGCTTCTGCAGCACAAAATTCGCGCCGCGCTGAAAAGCCTCCTGCGTAGTTGTTTTGCCGTTGAGCACCGCAAACGCCACCGATCTCGAATTGCTGGAAGCCTTGCGCAAATCGTCCAGCAACTGAACCCCGCCCGCCAGATCGTCGCAATCGATAATGACCGCGTCAAACTTGCACTTACGCAACAATTCAAGGCCAGCCCGCGACTCCGCACACACCTCCATCCGCACCGAGATCTTCTCCAGTGTCGGCTGCAACACGGCAAGAAGCGCGGTATCCCGGCTGATAAGAATGGATTCCAGATACATTCCCTACGATGTTAGACGTTCCCGCCAGGGTACGAAAGTGACTGAGGTACCGGCCAAAACGTGCAAAATCCTACCGAAACCCGTGAAAGCCCATGTGGCGCGGACACTCCTGTCCGCCTGCCGGCAGCGGAAAACCGTCGACGCGAGCGAGCCCGTCCGGAGCGAACCGGGAGCCGTAGAAGAAGCCTCCGATCAAAGCCCGATCACAAGAACCGTGCGAAAGATTGACCACGGCGTACCACAAAAGTTATCCCCGCCAGCAAATCCGCGCCCTAAACTACTCCTCGCCCTGCCCCCTCCGTGTTGAAATAACTCCTGATGGCCAAGCGCGTAAGTGTCGACCGCTGGATGTTCACCGTCACCACGCTCTTGGTCTTCATCGGCCTGGTCATGATCTTCAGCGCCTCGGCGGTCATGGCCAAAGAGCGCTTCGGTTCCGCCTACGAATTCCTCATCAAGCAACTGATCTGGGCAGTAGCCGGCCTCGCGGTCATGCTCATCGCCATGAAGATCGACTACAAGCGCCTCCAGCACCCGGCGTTAGTTCTAACCCTCCTGGGCTTCACGACGCTCTTCCTGATCTCCGTCTTCTTCCTCGATCGCGCCCATGGCACGCATCGCTGGTTTCACCTCGGCCCAGTCTCGTTCCAGCCATCCGAGCTAGCCAAGCCCGCCCTGATCCTGTTTCTGGCGTGGTTCCTGAAGGACAAGACACTCGACAACAAATCAGCCACCCTCGATGACCTGCGCAACACGCTGATCCCGGCCCTCGTCCCGACCTTCGTCTTTCTCTGCCTGATCGTCTTCCAGCCCGACCTCGGCACCGCCATAGCCTGCGCCGGAATCACCGCATGCATCCTCTTCGTAGCCGGCCTCCGCCTGCGCTACTTCGGATACGCCTTCGCCGCCTCGCTACTCCCGCTCTATTTCCTGATCTTCCACGTCTCCTATCGCCGAGACCGCATCCTCGCCTTCCTCAATCCCTACGCCGACCCGCTCGGCCGCGGCTTCAACATTCTTCAATCCCTGATCGCCGTCGCCACCGGAGGCATCACCGGCCAGGGCCTGATGGAAGGCAAACAGAAACTCTTCTATCTCCCCGAGCCCCACACCGACTTCATCTTCGCCGTAACCGCCGAAGAGTTAGGCCTGGTCGGATCTCTAGCCGTAATCATCCTCTTCGCCATCTTCCTCTGGAGAGGCACGCGCGCCGCCCTCCGCACCCAGGACAACTTCGGCCGTTACCTGGCCGTAGGCATAACCAGCATGATCGTCCTGCAAGCCTTCATCAACATCAGCGTAGTCCTCGGCCTGATGCCCACCAAAGGCATCCCGCTGCCGTTTGTCTCTTATGGAGGCTCGTCGTTATTCGTAACCTTGGCGTGCGTCGGCGTGCTGCTGAACATCACCAAGCAGGCGGAATAGGCGGAGGACTGCGCCAGTCGGCAAAGATTCAGATCACGTATTCCTTTCCCGTGCCCAGCATTTTGCCTTGGCAGGCTTGGATTGTGCCGGGCGGAAGGTCGTCATCATCGGGTTCGTCGCGGGAGTCGGTTTCGGCGAGCGCTTTCGAGAATGCGGCTGCTATGTCGGCTTCCGGGAGAGGCGGAGGATCGACAACGACCTCGGCGGGCTTTGGAGTTTCCTGGCCCACGCGCTTGAGGTTCGAGGAGGCGATCTGGAGCGCATAGAGCGCCAGACCAGCTACTTTGTGGTCGATTCTGTTGCGCATGATGAGTTCGGTTAATTGGTGAAGGGCAATCTGAATGGAGCTTGCGTCTTCAAAAGCGGGCAGAAGGATGTCATAGGGTCCGCGCTGCCGGACGTGAGGCTGAACTTTGAATTGTGTCGGGAAGGACCGCTGATGGAAATAGCAGTATTTCAGGTCACGTTGAGCGGGCGATCCGCATCGGGTTCCGTTGGTCTTTAATTGTTGGCATTGCGGTGTCGAGATTGCCCGGAACTCCGTTGAAAGTTAGCGACTCTCGACTGTGATAGGTTACGCAACCTTCCCTTCTTCGGCAACACCGACACCCATCTTGGAAACCGTGTTGGCCAGCGCCGTCAGCAGCGCGGGGATCTCGCGGAAGCCTTGCACTTTGCGGAACTGGCGTTCGGCCACCAGCAAGCCCGAGCCGACCCAGCGTTCGATGTGGTCTCCCGCGCGCCAGCGTTTCACGTTGCGGCACACCGTCTCCACAATGGAGAACGCCGACTCGATCACGTTGGTGCTGGCCAGCGTGCGGCGCAACTGCGTGGGCATGCGCAGGCGATGCACGGTGAGCGTTTCTTCCATGCCTTCCTCCAGGCTGCGGGCGGCGCTCGGATTCAGTTCCATCAGTTCGCGATGCAATCGGTCCAGTGCACGCTTAGCATCGCCGTATTCGGTCATGGCGTAGGCATTCTGCAGTTTCTTCTTGACCGCCGACTTATGTTCTTCGGGTAAGTGAGCGACCACGTTGCGCCGCTTGTGCACCTGGCAGCGTTGGAGCATCGCGGCCTCGCCCGCATGACGGCGCACCGCCGCCGCCAGCGCCTTGCCGCCGTCCAGCACGTACAGACGCGGCACGCTGAAGTCCAGCCCGCGCGCCGCCAGATCGCCCAGTAACTCGCTCACCACGGCGGCATTCTCGGTCGCTCCTTCGCGCAGGCCCAACACCGTTTTACGCCCGTCAACATTGATGCCCAGCGCCACTATCATTTGCCGGTCGCGAAACGGAGTGCCGTCGATCAGCACCGCGCACAACCGTAACTCGCCCAGCGGCCGCTCCATCAACTCCTGCAACTTCTCCCGGCTGGAGGCAATGAAGTTCTCGCTCACCGCCGACTTCTCCACTCCGTACGCCTCGCGAAAATCCTTCACCACCGCGCCGTAATTGCGCGTCGAGAGCCCGCGCATCAGCTTGTCCCATACCGCGTGTTCCATCGGCCCGCTGCGCTGAAACATCTCGTAACTGCCCAGCCGCTGCTCGCGCTTCTCCGGCGTGCGCAGACGCGTGCGCTCGATCGGAACCTTCTGCCCGTCCACCACACAGTAGCCCGCTTCTTTCCCCCAACGATGCGCCCGCCGCGCCGGATCCTGCTCGTGCCGCTCGCCGGCCAGGTGCCGCACCTCTTCTTCCATCACCAGATTCATCAACGCCAACCCGGCTTCGCGCATCAGGTGCCCGACTCCTTCTTGCAGCCGCCAACCACCTCGGTCATAGGAACGATCATCTGTAGGTTGGGGTTTTGTTCCTGCGCCAGTTGCCGGAACTCTTGCACCGCCCGTTGCTGGTCGATCTGGTATCGTCTCTTCATAGCGACTCTCTCCTTTTTTTCTTGGCAGAAAAAACCACCGCGATCATTATGACCGCGGTTGAGAGTCGCTACTTTCTACGAACTAACGGGCATCCTCTGCGGTGTCTCGTCGGATGACATTGTTACCCCTTTAGCTGCTGGCTGCGAGCTGTTAGCTTCTGGCTGGTAGCTACTAGCTACGCGCTTATAGTTACCAGTTATTCGGATCCCCCACCCCCCATACCCCCCTCAATCTTTGGAATCATCGGGTTAGCGAGGTATCAAATCACTTGACGCACATGAGTGGCTGGTTTGTCTTTCCCCACATCTTGCGATGGTATTCGAGCCAGTGTCGTTTGTGCGTCTCTTTGATTAGGTGGAGTGGGTGGGTTCTAAGTCAAGAGATAAATGCGGAAGATCTTAAATGTTACGTTCCAATACGGGAAGAGCGAGGCATACCTGTGCAATGTCGAAGGGTATGGGCAGCTCTAAGCTGCGGGACTAGGCAGCGGCGGCACGGATCTGCTTTAGCTTTATTTCCGCTGTGGCTCCCAGGAGATCGGCGTAGAGGAGCAAACGAGCTACGCTCAACGTGGAGAGTTTACCGCGCGTAAGTTCGCTCACTCGCGGCTGCTGTATGCGCAGGATTCGTTCGAGGTCACGCGCGCTGTATCGGCGGCGCTTTGATGAGTTGCAGGATATTCTGGTGTAGAGCCGCTTTCAGTTTGAGTTCCAATACTCCCTGACGGCTGAGCGGTTCCGTAAAGCAGTCTCCAGACGCAGCAAGTCAAGCAGTATCTAAATTCGCACACCTGAATGCACCCGCCGCCCCACGAAATATACAGCAGCGGAACCTTGCCGATTTCTGAGATCGGGATCGGCCGCCATTTGCCCATTTTCTTCGCCTATTTTGTAACAGTATGTATGCTTGGCAATTGCGTTTATGTTATGAAATAAACTACTTATATACAATTGCTTACATGGACATAATTATTACTTTACATGTAATAAAAATTGCATCAGAATATTCATGTCTGCATCGAAAGGAGTCTAAGGAAGGACAGGCTATGACTGAGAAGGAATTCAAGCATGCTCGTAAAGAACGGGGCTGGAGCCAGTCCCACGCGGCCACGCGGCTTGCGGTCTCACCAAACTTACGTCGCGCTCCTCGAGAGCGGCAAACGGCCTTTTCCTCCTCGATTGGCCCGAAGGGCAGTTGCCCTGCTTGGAATGAGCCCCTCAGCTTTGCCCTTGAGCCAGCGTGCTTTGACAGACACCGAGTTGACACGCCAGCTTTCAGCATTGGGTTATCCCGGGTATGCCCACGTGCCTCCTGCGCGTCGGAGAAACCCCGCTGACGTGCTTCTCGCAGCTTTGAGCAAGGACAACCTGGATGCGAGGGTTGCGGAAGCGCTCCCGTGGCTATTGCTCCACTATGGAGCGATGAGCCTGGCTTGCAAGACATGGCTGGTTGAGCAAGCGCGACTTCGAAATCTGACGAATCGTCTCGGTTTCGCCGTCACGCTTGTGAAACAGGTTGCGGAGCGAAAAGGCGAAACAACCTCCGATGCTTATCAAGCTCTGGTTCAGTTAGAGCAAGAACTATTTCGGAGCCGTCTGGTTGACCCCGACACCTTTTGTCAGAACCAGCTTTCGGCGCGGCAACGCGAATGGATGGAGACTGCCAGGCCGGAAGCGGCAAGGCAATGGAATCTGCTGACGAATTGGAAGCCAGAAGACTTGCAATATGCCTGATCTGAACCTGCCGTCGCCCTGGCCCGAATTTCTCCTCGATGTAGACAGGAGCTTCCCGGAAACTGTGGAACTCCACTGCGTTGGAGGCTTTGTTCTCACCGCCGTGTATGGCATCCCAAGGACCACGAACGACCTGGATTGCATCTCTGTCAATCCAAGACAAGCCCATGAGCAACTAAACAGAATCGCCGGTCAGGCCGCGCTCGTGACCTACGACAGCGGCCCAATATAAATCGGGTCCGTAAAACAGTTGAATCCCCATCTCCAGACGCAGCAAGTCAAGCAATATCCAAATTCGCACACCTGAATGCACCCGCCGCCCCACGAAATATACAGAAGCGGAACCTTGCTGATTTCCGAAACCGGGATCGGCCGCCATTTGCCCATCTGCTTCGCCAGTCGCCGCTGCGCTTCTTTCAGCACCGCCGTCAACTCCGGAGAAGCCGGTCTCGTCTCTTTGCAAGGTTCCACTTCGAGCCCAGTCACCATTCCGTTCTTCACCATCGCCCGAACCAGTTTGCGGCAGCAGCCTCCGGATAGAAATCCAATTTCAACCGTGTGATTTCCTTTCTCCAGCCGCCGGTAATCCAGCGACCTCAGCGAAGCCAGCGGCTCAAATTCAGGCAGACGAACTTCCACCTCGACAGTGCGCTTGAACTTCAAAAGAGCTTTACTGTTCTTCACGGCCTTCGGCATATTCAGCTTCCTCTCGACGTTAGGGTAGTGTGAGGGACTGATGTTATGGTGATGATGGGGCGCAAATCGTAACATCCTATTGGGCAATCGATTCCGTTTTGGGATTCCCCACTCGCGTCTATGCCGGATAATGCCTTGACTTAGCCGGCAAAAAACCAAAGATAGATACAGACAACATAAAGTGCCTTCGCTCGCTTCGCTCTTTGACAAAATTGGTCGCGCTAGCAGGCACTCGGTCTCAAGCCCTGCGCAATCGTGGCTAAGCTGCGGGGGAGGGGTACCCCTCGAACGCAAACGAGCCAGATACGCTACCCTTCGAGCAAGCAGCTCTGGTCTAAAATCAAGCACGCAAGAATTAAGATCAAGACTGAGCCTCCGCCATCCTCGCTACGGGAAAGACACGACAGGTAAGGAAATGAGAAAAGCTGTCCGCCGGCTAGCCTTATGGATTGCCCTGGCAGGTTTCTTTCCCGCGAATCTACCGTCCCAGGAAGTCCCCAACACGCCCGCCGCCCCGAACGCCGCTGCCATTAAAGCCTACCAGGCAAAAAATTACGCGGAATTCCTCGCCGACGAAAAGCGCTCCCATGCCCTCGACCCCGCCAACCCGCGATATCTCTACAACGTGGCCTGCGGAGAGAGCCTGACCGGCAATGGCGCTGAAGCCGTTCGCCTGCTCAATGAATTAGTCGCCCGCAAACTCGACTTGGGCGCCGAGACCGACGACGACTTTTCGTCAGCCCGCAAAACGCCCGAGTGGGCAGCCTTCGAAAAGAATCTTGCGGAACTTCGCAGGCCGTTCGTGCATAGCGAAGTAGCGTTCAAGCTAGCCGAGACGGGATTGCTGGCCACCGGAATCGCAGTCGATTCACAAACCGGCGACACCTACATAGCCAGCGTGCGGCAGCGAAAAATTCTGCGGCGGACCAAGACAGGCGCGGTTTCCGATTTCACACAAGCTTCCGACTCTACCGAAGGGTTCCTCGCGGGAGGCTCGCTCGCCATCGACGCCGCCCGCCACATCCTCTTCGCAAGCACATCCGCCGTTCCTTCCATGCGCGAGTATCGCAAAGAAGATGACAGCAAATCTGGAGTCTTCGCCTTCGACATCGAGCCCGGGAAAAATTTCGGCAAGCTTTTGCGCAAGGTAATGCTGCCCAGCAATGGCAAAAAGCATTTCCTGAACGCGCTGCTGGTCGATCGCGACGGAAACGTCTATGTCTCAGACTCGCTGGCTTCGGGAATCTATCGCCTTCGTCGCGGCGCGCAGGAGCTCGAGGTTTTCGTTCCGTCAAATGTCTTTAGAGCCACGCAAGGTCTGGCATTTTCCGCCGACGAGAAGACAATGTATGTTGCCGATTTCTCCGATGGCGTTTGGGCGTTGGATGTAGCTTCGAAGGAGCGTCGTCACCTCGACGGCCCTCCCGATGCGTGGCTCGCAGGACTCGACGGGGTGTCGCGAGTCGGCAACAGTTTTATTGCCGTGCAAATCGGAGTTCGTCCCCAACGTGTGCTTCGCCTCAATCTCGACGCAAAGGCGGAGAAAATATCGGCGGTTGAGATTCTGGAGATGAACCATCCCGATTACGATAGCCCGATCCAGGGCGCGGTCGACGGCAACACATTCTTATATGTCGCGAACAGCCAACTGGAGCTGGGAAACGGCGAGACGGGCGCCTTCGCTGAAGATCGCGCCCACGCAACCGTAGTTCTGCGACTGCCAATCGAGCGCCGAGCAGCTGAGAACTAAGAACCAGACCGCACTCCGTGATAGATTCTGCTCTAGGCCACCATGCGCGTAATCATCGCAGGCGGAGGCACCGGCGGACACGTCATCCCCGCCCTGGCCATCGCTCAACAACTCAAAAAGCAATTCGATGCCGAAGTCCTCTTCATCGGCACCGCGCGCGGCATTGAAACGCGTCTGGTTCCGCAGGCTGGATTCGCGCTTGAACTCATTCAGGTTGGTGCGCTCAAAAACGTCAGCCTCATGACGCGCGCTAAAACGATGTTCGATCTGCCGCGCGCACTCTGGACTTCGGGCCGAATCGTCTCCGACTTCCGACCCGACGTCGTCGTCGGAGTCGGCGGTTACGCTTCCGGCCCGGCTATGATCGCTGCAATTCGACGCCGCGTCCCAACGCTGGCTTTCGAGCCCAACGTAGTTCCGGGATTCGCAAATCGCATGGTCGCGCGCTTTGTCTCTGCGGCTGCCGTGCATTTTGAAGAGACTTGCGAATACTTTCGCAATTGCAAAGTGACTGGCGTTCCGGTTCGAGCAGCCTTCTTTCAAATCGCGGCCAAAAAACACGACGGAACTCCCACGCTCCTTGTCTTCGGCGGCAGTCAGGGAGCGCACGCCATCAATCAGGCCATGATGGAATCGCTGCCGGGTCTGCGCGCAAAGATTCCCACGATTCACGTCATCCATCAGACTGGACAGCGCGACTACGATGCCGTGCAAGCCGCATACCACCAGGCAGGAATTTCGGGCGAAGTTCACAAGTTCATCGACGACATGCCCGCAACTTTCGCAGGCGCGGATCTGATAGTGTGCCGCTCCGGAGCCAGTACAGTGGGCGAGATCACGGCTGCCGGCAAGCCGGCAATCTTCGTTCCATTCCCCCGCGCCGCCGACGATCACCAAAACAAGAACGCACGCGCTCTCGAAAGCGCGGGAGCCGCGATCGTAGTCGAAGAATCAAATCTCGGGGCCGCCTATCTCGTTGAAACGATCGCAACTCTGCTGGGCGATCGAGCGCGACTGCGCGCAATGTCGGCGGCAGCGACGTCGCTTGCGCATCCGAAAGCAGTCGAGGAAATTGCAGACATGGTCAAGCGTCTGGCTGAACCCGGATAGAGCTTTATTCACCTGTGAATGAATCTACCCGCCCGCTCTCCCGTAGCGGCAATGAAATGCTTTATGATCAGCGTGCATCCGCGAAAATCCGCGGTGAAGTGAGGTTAGTCGGCAGCGGAAGAAATGTTCGCCAAGATCCAGCGCATCCATTTCGTAGGTATCGGCGGTATCGGCATGAGTGGCATCGCCGAGGTCCTGCTGAATCTCGGCTACAAGATTTCCGGCTCTGACCTGAAAAGTTCTGCCGTAACGCAGCGGCTGGCAAGCCTGGGTGCTCAAACCTTCGAAGGCCACAAGGCAAGCAATATCACCGGCGCAGACGTAGTTGTCACAAGTTCTGCCATCTCCGTGGACAATCCCGAAGTCGTGGAAGCGCGTCATCTGCACATTCCGGTCATCCAGCGAGCCGAGATGCTTGCTGAGTTGATGCGACTCAAGTACGGAATCGCCGTTGCGGGCATGCACGGCAAAACGACGACGACTTCAATGGTCGCCGCAGTTCTGGCCGCGGGCGGTCTCGATCCGACCGTCGTTGTCGGCGGGCGCGTCGATGCCATGGGCTCGAATGCGCGCCTGGGTAAGTCGCAATATCTGGTTGCCGAGGCCGACGAGAGCGATCGCTCTTTCCTTAAGCTTTCGCCCATTCTTTCCGTGGTCACCAACATCGACCGCGAGCACATGGATTGTTATCGCGACATGCGCGACGTCCGCCGCACGTTCCTCGAATTCATGGAGCGCGTTCCGTTCTACGGCTTGGTGGTTGGATGCCAGGACGATCCCATTCTTCAGCGGCTGCTTCCGCACGTGCATCGTCGCGTTACTACGTACGGGACAAGCTTCGGCTCTGATTTCCGAATTACGATTCAACCGGCCAAAGCGAGCGTGGAGCACGCGCCGCTGAACCGTTTCTGCGTTATATATAAGGAAAAAGACGGGAAGGAAAAAGACTTCGGCGGGTTCTCGCTGCGCGTTCCCGGAACGCACAATGTTCTGAATGCTACCGCGGCGATCGCCGTAGGCACCGCGCTCGACATTCCCGCCGATCAGATTCGCGCTGGGCTCGACAGCTTCCGTGGAGTCGATCGCCGCTTCCAACTCAAAGGCAAAGCCGCCGGGGTGAGCGTGGTTGACGACTACGGCCATCACCCCACAGAAATCCGCGCTACTCTCGCCGCTGCGCGCCAATGCGGATTCCGTCGCATCCACGTCATCTTTCAGCCGCATCGCTTCACCCGCACGCGCGATCTGATGGACGAGTTCGCAACCGCCTTCGCCGATGCCGACACGCTTCTTCTGCTCGATATTTATCCCGCCAGCGAAAAGCCGATCGAAGGCATCACCGGCGAGGCGCTGGCGCTGCGAGTAGCCGGTGGGCGAAAGGAAAGTGTCGCCTACGTTTCATCTTTTGCGGATGCGGTGGAACGGGTTGCTGCTCTGGCTAAGCCGGGCGATCTTATCCTGACGCTGGGCGCGGGCAGCGTCTCGCAGCTGGGCGCGATCATTCTTGAGAAGCTCGAAAAACAATCCCTGGCCACCAGCCGCTGATGACCCGCCGTTGTTTTTGTCTTGTTGACGTTTTTTCACTCCACTCGTCCAACGCTCAGAGGATGAGGCTCCGATGAATACCCCCAAAGCCGCCTACTGGTTCGCCCTCGCATTATTCGCCGTCGCATGCCACAGCGAGTATCAACGGGGAGCATTCCCCGCCCTGCATCGTGCCGCCAATAGTGCTGGCGCAACCGTGTGCCGTCTGACCACGAAGGCGGAGCGAACCGTTGCCATGGCCAGGCTGATCATCGGGCGGCCCGCGCCGTCCACTGATGAACTTCTGGCCGATCTTGATGCCAGACAATTGGAGGATGCCAGACGCCTAGCCGCAGACGGGGCCGAGACGGCCCGTGAAGAGGCGCAGGATCGGGCCGAAATGCTGCGGGGACAGGTTCGAGAGCAGGTTCGTGCTCGGGCGGAGGTCGTTCGCACCCAGACTGAAATGCGGCGTGCTCAGATCCGCAAGATGCGGGTGCTCAGCCAATCCCGAGTGCGCATCAGCAATGCTGTCGGTCTGCCCGTGATCTCGGTGACGCCCGGCCGTTGCCCGCAATCTGCGATTCGCGTCGAAGTGCCATCCATAGATTTGCGGATGAATGATTTGCGCATGAATGATTTGCGGATGGACGACTCATCCGATGACGATGCAGATTCGCAATAATTGTTTTCCGCGCTCCTGCGCTGAACTTTTCCCTGTCTCGTTCCGCGAAATCGGGTTATAGTTATTTTGCTCAGCGGTTTTCTGACGACAACTGACCCGAACACTTGGCGCGGAAATCAAGTTCCACCGCCGTTCAGGAAGAGTTGTATCCCGTATCCCATACGCGGGATGACGTGCGCGAGTATGACTCTCGCGGACACGACGATTCCGCTCGCTCCCGCCGCGAATCTTTCGACGACACACGCATCATCGATCTCGAAGAAGAGCAACTGTCTCCGTTCCTGCGCGGGCAGAAACGTGTCTCGGCCCGCCGTGGAACGCTTCCGAAAAAAACTGCCATTGGGTTGAAGTGGGCTGCGCTCGCTCTCGTTATTTTGGCGATCCTCGGCGCTGCGGGCGCCGAACTCTACAGTTACGGCAAACATAACTGGCGTTTCCGCATCGATTCCAGCGATCAGATCGAAGTCGCGGGTGCGCAGCACGTTCCGCGCGCTCAAATCATGGAAGTGATGGGCGGCGATATCGGCCGCAACATCTTCTTTATTCCGCTTGCCCACCGCAAACAACAGCTCGAGCAGATTCCCTGGGTCGAATCGGCCAGCGTGATGCGTTTCGTGCCCAATCGCCTGCGCATCGAGATCCACGAGCGGACGCCGGTCGCGTTTGCCCGCATCGGCGCTCACATTTCGCTCATCGACGCCGGGGGCAACCTGATGGACCTTGAGCCTGGCGCCGAAGCACAAGTATTCGTTCCCGGTAATCACTGGCATGAATGCCGGTGAGCCGCTCTCCGTTCGCGCGGCGCGCATGAAGAATTACAACGACCTCATTCAGCAACTCGACTACAGCGGCGCGCACTATTCGCAAGACCTCAGCGAAGTTGATATCGCCGACCCCGAAGACGTAAAGGTGGTGACGGCCGATCCGTCAGGCGAGGTGCTCGTGCATCTCGGCAATACAAATTATCTCCAGCGCTATCGCGTTTATGTAACGCACGTCGAAGCCTGGCGCCAGCAGTTCGAAAAACTCGAATCGGTCGACTTGCGCTTTGACGGCCAGATCATCGTCAATCCCGACCTTCAGGGCCTTGCGCGCCAGCCCGCCTTGACGAAGACCGCCGCCAAGGCTGCGCTCGCGGCGGGCGTCAAGAATGCGGCCATCGTCAACTACGAAAAGTTCGTGAGTCGTCCCGTGGCGCCCGTGGGCAAGCCCGTGCAGCCGAAGTCGAAAGCGGGAGCAGAGGCAGCCGTCAAAGGCGGGGCGAGAGTCATGCCAAAGCCCGCTTGGAAACCTGTAGTGAAACACACGGCTCATCAGACGGCGACAAAATGGAAAGTCAAGTCAGTGGCAGCCAGGCACGGTTCCGTGTCTACCAAGGCGGGTTCTAGGTCAACACTTCAGGCCAGTCAAAAACCTGTAGTTCAGCGCCAGTCAATTTCGGCCTCTAAAACTCAAACAAACGGATCGAAACCAATTCCCGTTGCCTCCTCCTCAACTGTTTCCGCCGGAAGTCAGAAAAAACCCAGCCCGGTCATCGCCAGGGAGGCTCCGCAGAATTAGCTATGCCTAACCACACGCCCAATTTCATCACCGCCATCGACGTCGGGAGCGCCAAAACCAGCGTCCTGGTCGCCGAGCTAAGCGACAATGGGCTGCGCTATCGCGGACACGGCGCCACCGAATCGCGCGGCCTCCGCAAGGGCGTCATTACCGAACTCGACAAGGCCGTGGCCAGCATTCAAAAAGCGGTGGAAGCTGCCGAAGACGTTGCCGGCATTCCGATCGAGCGCGCCATCATCGGCATCGCCGGAGCGCACATTCGCGGCATGAACAGCCATGGTGGCCTTAGTTTTGGCACCCGCGCCGCGCGAAATTGGCCGCGACGAAATTCGCCAGGCGGTCGAAAAAGCCCGGACGCTGCCCCTTCCCGCCGACCGCGAGATTCTTCACCTTCTGCCGCAGGAGTTCATCCTGGACGACCAGCCCGGAGTGCAGGATCCCACCGGCATGATGGCCACGCGTCTCGAAGTTCGCGTACACATCGTGACCGCGCTCTCGGGTGCAACCCAAAATCTGGTTACCGCCGTGAACAAAGCTGGCGTTCACGTCGACGACACAATTTTTGAGCCGCTCGCCTGCGCCGATTCCGTTCTCCGCTCCGACGAGCGCGAATTGGGAGTCTGCCTGGCCGACCTCGGCGCGGGCTCCTGCGACCTGATCGTCTTCCAGCAGGGAGCGGTCGCGCACACCGCGGTCATTCCCATCGGCGGCGATCACTTCACCAGCGATCTTTCGGTAGGCATGACCACCGGCTTCGCGGACGCCGAGATGCTGAAGAAAACTTTCGGCAACGCCGTGCCTACGCTCATTCCCGAAGGCAACGAGGTCGAAGTCCCGTCGGTCGGCGATCGCCCATCGCGGATGTTGTCGCAGCGCATGATTGGGGAAATTCTGGGCCCGCGCGCCCGCGAACTCTTCGAGCTGATGCGTGAAAACCTGCGCCAGGCTGGGGTTCTCAATCACTGCATCGCCGGCTTCGTTCTCAGCGGCGGAGCATCGCGCCTGCCTGGGATGTTGGATGTAGCCGAATCGATTCTGCGTAAAGCGGCGCGCCTGGCGTGGCCGACGCCGATGGCGAAGATGCCATCGTTCCTGGCCGAGCCCGAATTTTCAACCGTGCTGGGCATGGTGTATTACGGTCACCGGGCAAGATTAGCAAGAGGTCTGCAAGAACCGGGCTTCGGCATGCGGATGAAAGCCCTTTTCGCAAAAAAAGGCGCGTAGAAGGTTTTACTGAAAACTGGGAACTGATAACTGAGAACCACCGAACGACGAATAACGAATAGCGAGGTGCAGCAATGATCGAAGACAACGGACTCCGCATCAGCTTCAACGAAGAATTCAAAAACGACGCGCGCATCAAGGTCATCGGTGTCGGTGGAGGCGGCAACAACGCCGTCAATCGCATGATTGACTCCGGCATGGAGCACATCGAATTCATCGTTGCCAACACCGACTTGCAGGCGTTGCGCATGTCGCGCGCCGGCATCAAGATTCAGCTTGGCGTGAAGCTGACCAACGGACTCGGTGCGGGCGCGAATCCGGAAATCGGCCGCAAAGCCGCGCTCGAAGATTCCGACAAAATCATCGAAGCGCTCGAAGGCGCCGACATGATCTTCGTCACCGCCGGCCTCGGCGGAGGCACCGGCACCGGCGCCGCTCCCATCATCGCGTCGCTGGCCAGCGAAATGGGCGCGCTCACCGTCGCGGTCGTTACCAAGCCGTTCGCCTTTGAAGGCAAACGCCGCATGCAGCAAGCCGAGCGCGGCATCTCCGAACTTATGGAGTCGGTCGACACGACCATTGTCATCCCCAACGAAAAGCTGCTGGCGGTTGCCGAGAACGCCGGCTTTTTCGAATCTTTCCGCATCGCCGACGATATTCTGCGCCAGGGCGTACAGGGCATTTCCGACATCATCACCATTCCCGGCATCATCAATCGCGACTTCGCCGACGTGAAAGCCATCATGGCCGGAATGGGTTACGCGGTCATGGGCACGGCCACCGCCGCCGGCGAGCATCGCACCACTGAGGCCGCCCAGCGCGCCATCGCCTCTCCGCTGCTCGAAGCCGGAGCCATCGACGGAGCCCGCGGCATTCTGATCAACATCACCGGCTCCAGTTCGCTGAAGCTGGCCGAAGTGCAGCAGGCTTGCTCAATTATTCAAGGAGCCGCGCATGAAGATGCCAACATTATTTTTGGCGCGGTGTTAGATGAGAAGATGAAAGACGCAGTTAAGATCACGGTGATTGCCACCGGCTTCAAAGAGTCGGAGATGCGGCGCCCCCGGCATAACGAATCTTTCGATCCGATCATCGTTCCTCGCCATCGCGATCACTTTCACGTGACGGATCATGCCGATGATTTCGCGGATGAGCCGGTGGCGGCGCGAGGCGAGGAGCGCGAGCCGGCGTTTGAGCCAGAACCAGCATTCCAGCCCGATCCCGCGCCGTCAGCATTCGAGCACACGCCGCAGGCGGCGGCGTTTAACTCATCACAGGGCGAAGTCATTTCGCTGGATGGAATGCGGATGTCGGCTCCAACGTATCAGGCTGAGGACCTGGATGTTCCGGCGTTCCTGCGGAAGCGGAACGACGTGATGTAGTTCACTCTTTCAGGACCATCTATGGATTCGACGTCGAAACTCAGTGATCTCCGAGCTGAGTTCCTGGCCACGAGCACCCAATCGATGCCGATTGCGGGCATGATCTATTGGTCGGTTGTCGCGGTGGCCGCGCTCCGCGTACGGCCCCAGCAAGCGGAATGATCTTTCCCCTCGGTGTCCTGATCGACCGCATTACGAGCCGCAAGATGAAGCGGTCGAGCGTTAAAAATCCAGTCACTCAACTCTTCATGCAATCGTTGGGGCTCGTCGCGCTGCTCTGGCCGCTGGTACTGATCGCTGCATATCTGGCGCGCAATGCAAACCTGGTTGTGCTGGGCGGGGCGATCCTTATGGGTATCATCTGGATACCGTACGGCTGGGCGGCAGACGATCCAGTTGGGTTGCAGCACGCCATTGGGCGTTCGCTTCTGAGCTACGCGAGCTTTTTGTTTGTTCCCGATCCCTACAAAGCGACCGCGATCGGCATAGCGGTTATCTTGTCCTATCTCTATAACCTGATACGGATGCGGAAGCCGCGACCAGAATCTCCAGTCCAAGCACGATGCCGACCAGCGAAGATTGACTAGCCTTCCCCATCCCCTCTAAGATGGCGCGACGTCCTGCTCGCCCAGTAGCTGCTTCGTCTAACATTGTTCGACCAAAAAATGATCGGCCAAACCGTCTCCCACTACCGGATCGTCGAAATGCTTGGCGGCGGCGGCATGGGGGTGGTTTACAAAGCCGAAGACACCCGCCTTCGTCGTTTCGTAGCTCTGAAATTCCTTCCTGAAGATGTTTCCCGAGATCCGCAGTCGCTGGCCCGTTTTGAGCGCGAGGCGCAGGCCGCGTCGGCTTTGAATCATCCCAACATCTGCACTATCCACGATATCGGCGAGCACGAAGGACGCGCCTTTATCGCCATGGAATTCCTCGATGGACAGACGCTGAAGCATCTTATTTCCGGACGGCCACTCGAATCCGACCAACTCTTGTCGCTCAGCATCGAGATCGCCGACGCGCTCGACGCCGCCCACTCCGAAGGCATCGTGCATCGCGACATCAAGCCGGCGAATATTTTTGTGACCAAGCGCGGGCACGCCAAGATTCTCGACTTCGGGCTCGCCAAAGTATCCGGCCCCGCGAAAAGCGAGAAGGACGCGACGATCGACGGGATGGCGGACAGGACTATGGACGAGCAGCACCTCACCAGTCCTGGGACCGCGCTCGGCACCGTTGCCTATATGTCTCCCGAGCAGGCCAAGGGCAAGCAACTCGATGCCCGCAGCGATCTATTTTCTTTCGGAACGGTGCTCTACGAGATGGCCACCGGCACCATGCCTTTTCGCGGAGACACGTCGGCGGTCATCTTTAATTCGATTTTGGAACGGGCGCCCACGTCTCCAATTCGACTGAATCCCGACATACCTTCCGAACTTGAGCGCATCATCAACCGGGCGCTCGAAAAAGACCGCGAACTGCGCTACCAGCATGCCTCCGAGATGCGGGCTGAACTTCAGCGGCTCAAGCGCGATTCGGGATCGGGGAAGAAAATTGCCGCTGAAGAGCCTGGCGCCGAACCTGCAGCTTCTTCTTCGCAGCCTTCGGCCTCTCGCGCGAGTGGTTCCTCCCGCGCCGTGTCCGCGCCGGTGTCGGCAACGCGGGCGGGGGCGGCCACGCCACACGAATCTTCTGCATCGCATTCGGCCGCGGGGCAGACACCCGCTGCCGCGCCTGCTTCCGCATCTTCAAGGACATTTCTGTTCGTGGGAGCAGGGCTCTTATTGGCGGCAGTGATTGCCGGCGGCTTGTACTGGCGTTCCCACTCCACGCAGAAGCTCACCGAAAAAGATTCCATCCTGCTCGCCGACTTCGTGAACACCACCGGCGACCCAGTCTTCGATGGCACCCTCAAGCAGGCGTTGGCTGTGCAGCTTGAGCAATCGCCTTACCTGAACATCACGCCCGATCAGACCGTTCGCAAGGCTCTCCAGTTCATGGGACGCCCCGCCGACGAGCGCGTCACCGGCAGCGTGGCGCGCGAAATCTGCGAGCGCGAGCATATCAAGGCGATGATGAGCGGCTCGATTGCCAGCCTCGGAAGCGAATACGTGATTGCCCTCGACGCTACTAATTGCGCGACCGGAGATTCGCTGGCCCGCGAGCAGGTGACGGCTTCGAGCAAGGAAGCCGTGCTCTCGGCAGTCGACAAAGTCGCGTCCAGCCTGCGCGGGAAGCTGGGCGAGTCGCTGGCCTCGATCCAGAAGTTCGACACGCCCGTGACCGAAGCGACTACGTCGTCTCTCGAAGCGCTCAAAGCCTACGCGGCGGCTGACGATATGCGCAACGGCGGCGGAGAAGCGGAGTCGATTCCTCTGTTTCAGCACGCCGTTGAGTTGGATCCGAATTTTGCCATGGCTTATGCGCGGCTCGCGGCCATTTACTTCAACCTTGGGGAAGAGGATCGGTCGGTTGAGGCTGCCAGAAAAGCCTTTGACCTGCGGGATCGCGTCAGCGAACGCGAGCGTTTCTACATCGATGACCACTTCTATACGGCGAGCGGCGATATCGAAAAGAACAAGGCAACGCTGGAACTTGCCATCCAGGCCTATCCGAACGATTCCAGCGCCTATGGCAACCTGGCGTTGGAGTACAACGTCTATTTTGGGCAATTTGAAAAGGCGATAACGACGGCGAACGAATGCATCCGGCTGGAGCCCAATGCCCCGTTTGGTTACGTGCACGTGGCGGGGCCTTATATGGCTCTGAATCGCCTGGAGGAAGCGCGCTCTACCCTGCAACGGGCGCTGGACGCCAAGGCAGACAACCTGTTCGTCCACGAGGAACTGTACGCCCTGGCCTTCTTGAGCGGCGATGCCAACGGTATGCAGCAGCAGATGAAATGGGCGGAGGGTAAGCCCAGCGAATACCTGCTGCTGCTCGATGCGGCGAGTGTAGCGGCCGCCCACGGCCAAATACGTAAGGCTGAAGAATTGATGCAGCGTTCCGAGCAGGTGACCGACCGCCTGGGTTTCAAGGAGGCTACGGCAGACGCCAAGGCAGGCTGGGCAGTGACGCAGGCCGAAGTCGGGAATGTTTCCCAGGCACGAGAAGCGGCGGCAGAAAGTTCTGCGCTGGCCCACGGGCGGAGCAACATGGGGCCGGTGGCCGTTGCGCTGGCCATGACCGGCGATACGAGCCGCGCTCAATCCATTGTCGACGACCTGGGCCACCGCTTTCCATCCGACACGCTGCTGCACAACGTGACGATTCCCTCCGTGGCCGCATTGACGGCGATGACCCGCAAGGTTCCCGAGCAGGGGATCGAGGCGTTGGGTGCGGCAGCGCCTTACGAGTTCGGCATTGGACAGGGGCTTCTCCCGATTTTCGTTCGCGGCCAAGCCTATCTTCAGGCGAAGCGCGGCTCGGAAGCGGTCGCAGAGTTTCAGAAGATTGTCGATCATCGTGGGATCGATCCAACGATTCCCGAGCACTCGCTGGCCAAACTCGGGCTGGGCCGCGCGTATGCGCTCACCGGCGACACCGCAAAAGCCAAAGCCGCCTACCAGGACTTTTTGGCGTTGTGGAAGGATGCTGATCCCGACGTCCCCATCCTCAAAGAAGCCAAGGCGGAATACGCGAAGCTGCAGTAGGGCGTGGCGCCCGCGCTGGATCATAGTGCCGTCGTTCCGCAGCCATCTCATCCAACCCGCACGCTACCCCTCTTGTGGTTTTGAATCAGGAATTTAGCGCCCCAGATGGCCTCTTTCGGTTGACTTTGTCGTTTTTTGCGGCGCAAAATCGATCTCAATAGTGGGGGCAGCTGATTTCCTGATTCGAGTCAGGCCTTCCTTTTCCTCAACGAAGCACATCTTGAAAAAGGAGAAAAATTTCATGAGCACAGCAGAAGTTGCGACACTTAACATGGATAAACTGAATTCATTTATCGGACAGTTCGTCACCGACCTGGGTGCCGCCGTTCACACCGGCATGGTCGTAATAGGAGAAAAACTCGGTCTCTACAAAGCCCTCGCGCAAGGGCCGATGAGTTCCGCCGAGCTCGCAGCGAAAACGAAGACTGACGAGCGCTACCTCCGCGAATGGCTGTCCTCGCAGGCCGCCGGAGGCTATATCACTTACAACGAAAAGACGAACAAATTCAGTCTTTCGGAAGAACAGGCTTTCACGCTCGCCAACGAAGACAGCCCCGCCTATCTTCCCGGTGCGTTTGAACTGGCCTTGGGCTCGCTCGCGGCGGTTCCGCGCATTGCGGAGTCGTTCCGCACCGGTGCCGGAATGGGCTGGCACGAGCACGACGACGGCGTTTTTCACGGTTGCGAAAAATTCTTTCGTCCCGGATATGCCGCCAACCTGGCAAGTGCCTGGATCCCCGCGCTAAGCGATGTGAAGCAAAAGCTCGAGGCGGGAGGACGCGTGGCCGACGTAGGTTGCGGTAAAGGCGCTTCAACTTTGCTGATGGCGAAGGCCTTCCCCAAGTCCCGCTTCTTCGGATTCGACTACCACGACAAGTCGATTGAGGCAGCCCGCGAATCAGCCAAGCGCCAGGGACTCTCCGACCGGGTGACGTTCGAGGTCGCTAAGGCAAAAGATTTCCCGGGCAAAGACTACGATTTCGTGGCCGTCTTCGATTGCCTGCATGACATGGGCGACCCGGTCGGCGCCGCCGCGCACGTGCGTCAGTCTTTAAGCAAAGACGGCACGTGGATGATCGTGGAGCCCTTCGCCAACGACCAACTGAAGGACAATCTCAATCCGGTGGGCCGCGTGTATTATTCGTTTTCCACGCTCCTGTGCACTCCGTGCTCGCGTTCGCAGGAAGTTGGGCTTTGCCTTGGCGCCCAAGCGGGCGAGGGGCGGATTCGCGAGGTTGTAAATAAGGCCGGCTTCAGCCGTTTCCGCCGGGCCACGGAAACGCCCTTCAACATTGTTTACGAAGCGCGGCCGTAAGCGATTCGTTCTTTTTGGCGGTCGACGGCAAATCCCGGTTTCCGCCGACCGCCAACATTCATTCTGGCTGAATTCTTAAAAACTCTGCATACTTGAGTTCGAGCCTTGAACTCGCCAGACAGCAAACTCCGGCGCAGCACAAACGTGCAATCGAAGCCTCGCCGCGTTGCCCTCATCCTCTTTATTGCCCTGCCTCTGATTTTCCTGCTGCTGGCCCGGCCCGGCTACACGTATTTGCGCGCCGCCGGACTTCTGCTCCGCATCGAGGATCCTCAGCACGCAGGACGAATCGGCAGCATTCACACCTACCCGATCGATGAATCGATAACAGAAATCCGCACTCCTGCCGGTCCGATCCGCGCCCGCCTCTACATTCCCAGGGGCATAGCGAACCCGCCCGGCATGCTCGTCGTCCACGGCGTTCATCATCTCGGCATCGACGAGCCGCGGCTCGTCGCTTTCGCGCGTGCCCTGTCCGAGAGAGCGGCATCCAGGTGTTGACGCCGGAACTCGTCTCGCTCACCGACTACAGAGTTGATGCCCAATCCATTGACCTGATCGGATACTCAGCCCGCGATTTCGCGCAATCACTTCACCAGAAGGTCGGCATTCTCGGCATCAGTTTTGGAGGAGGCCTGTCTCTCATGGCCGCCGCCGACCCTCGCTACGGGCCATATATTCGTTTTGTCGTCTCGGTCGGAGCTGACGACGATTTGGAGCGCGTCTCGCAATTTTTCATCACCAATCAAATCGCGCGCCCCGATGGCACTACGCTGCACATGGCCGTCCACGAATACGGTCCGCTAATTCTCATTTACTCCCACCTGGAGGATTTTTTCCCGCCTGCGGATGTCGCGACCGCGCATGAGGCCCTGCGTCTGCTGCTCTGGGAAAAAGTTGACGAGTCGCGAAAAGAAGCGGAAAAACTCAGCCCAGCCTCGCGCGCAAAAATGGAATTGCTCTACAACCACCACATCGAGCCGCTGGCGGACGATATGAAGCAAGTCATCGCCCAATACCATCCGGACATGGCGGCCGTCTCTCCTCACGGGCATCTGCAATCCTTGCATGTCCCGGTGCTGCTTCTGCACGGAGCCGCCGACAACGTTGTTCCGCCATCGGAACTTCTGTGGCTGGAACGCGATGTTCCGCCAGGGTACTTAGTGGAAGCGCTCATCAGCCCAGTGCTGAGTCACGTTTCGCTGGAAGGCAAGCCGACCCTGGCGGACAATCTGCGCCTCGTTCAGTTCATGGCGAAGATGCTGGAGTTGGTTGAGGACAGGCAACCAAGTCCGCCGCAGCCAATGACATGAGATTGGCAGGTCGGTTCCTCTGTGCACCTCTGTGTACCCAGTGGTTCAAGCTTTTAGTCGCGGCCGAATTGGAATTGTCCTAGAACCACAGCGACCAGATGGCATCCACGGAAGCGTGAGTGATAGCCGAAGCCGTGACGCGCCGGTCCTCGCGCCATGCGCGGCCGTAAAAGATACCGGCAATCGTAGCGAGAATCACATACCGCCAATTGAAGTGCGCCGAGCGTTTGTTAAAGTGCGAAAGCCCAAACAAAATGCTGGTGATCACTAGCGCCGTAATCCGCGCCAACCGGGGCGCACGCGGATCGCCGCGGGAATCGAGCCAGTATCCGAGTCGCTTCTCCAGCAAGTTCTGCACCCACGCACGAAAAAAGAGTTCCTCAGGCACCGCGATAAAAATAAAAATGTAAGCCCAGGTCAGCAGCATCGAAGGCCGCGGCTCATTTGGATGCGGATGCAGAAATCCCAAAGCCAGTCCCAGCGCAATAACGACAGGTACAAAGAATGCGAGTTCGCGCAGCCCGATCTTCCAATCGCGCCACCGGAAATGAAAATCGAATCCCATTCCGCGGAGCTGCCGCATCACCACAAATCCATATAAGCCCGCATCCACCAACAGCAGCTTTCCCAAGCCGGCCAATCCGTTCGGCCACAAGCGCTCAAGCCAGCGCAAATCCACGGCGAGCCCCAGCGCAAGAAGAATGATTGCGTCACGCCAATTGCCGTGTTGCTCCGGATCAGCCCGCGCAGCCCCATCATGCAGCCATGCAATGATGACCGGAAGCGCTGTATAGAATGCAGTCCATCTCCAAAAAAACATCTGATGAGAGCAGGAAATCCAGATGTAGGGCAGCACGAAGAGGGTTGGCAGGATGATGCGCAGCACTCGCGGCCATCGCCCGGCAACTCGCGCCACGCGCTCGCGGGCCAGGCCAAACGCCACCGCCGGAATTAATTCCAGCACGAGCACCGCGGCATCGTTCAAAGTGTAATTCTGCATCGGTGAAAATTTCGCACTAAACTAATACTTCAAATACCCAATCCCCACCCTCATATGATGAAGCAGGTTATCCGGCATCGTCATCGCCACCGTCAATCCCAGCATCGCGTGCACGACGGCAATCGGATAAATGCTGCGATAGCGCCGAAACATCGAGCAAAAAAACAACGCTGCAATGAATGTAAAAGTTGTCAGCAGCGGGCTCGGCAGATGCGCCGCCGCAAACAACGTCGCCGCAATCCAAACCGCCGAGTCGCCGCCAAACAGATCCTCGCAGCGCGTGAAGAAGAATGATTGCAGAATGAACTCCTGAATGAGCGCCCAGATGACATATGCCCAGTTCTCGCTGATGTTCGGCCAGATCCCGTTCACAGGTACGTAGCCTCCGGCCCAGCGCACCATAAAGATAAGAAAAAGAGCTGCGACAAGACTGACCGCCAGCACAACCGTCGCCCCCAAAGTGGTCGGCAGCCCCAACCCCAGGCGCCGCAACGCTGGTTGATCTGAGAGCGCGGCGTCGAGCGCCACAAAGACAACGATTGCAATCGCCGCGGCCAGCGCCCATCGGTTGCGCAGCGCCAGATGGCGAGACCAGAGCGCGCACTCGATCAATCCGTAGACGACGATCAACTGAAACCACGCGAAATAAGCGCGATACCCTGACGTAATCTGAGGAAAAGACTTCACCTGGTTAGTCTACGATGCGGACCAATCTCCGTCTGGTTGATGCGGCGATCGGGCGCCGGTCCGCAAGCCCCCGCGGAGTGTCCGCACATCAATTAGGAGGGCCAGGCCAGCCCGCATTGCTGTTGATCTTTAGTTACTTGAGACCACCAGCAGCCGCCAGTAAGCTCACAAGAGAACGGAGCAAGTCCTTGTCGAACCCTCCCACATTTCCTGGTGCCAGTTCCGCCGCTGCTGCAGCCGTCGCAACCGCTCCGGCGCCGCCCAAACAAGTCATTCCAACCCCCGCGCTGCTGTTAGCGATGTTGCAGGTCGGCACCCGCGTGAGCGACCTGATTTTTTCCCCGGCAAGCCTGCCGCACGTCGAAGTAAGCGGACAGTTAGTGCCAGTGAAGATTCCCGGCTTGTCAGCTCTTACGGCCGAAGATACACATCGCATCGCCATGGAACTTATCGGGTCGAACCAGCAGGCCATGGCTGCGTTGCAACAGCAGGGCTCCTGCGATATTTCCTACAGCTTGCCCGGGCAGTGCCGCTTTCGAGTCAACATCTTTATGCAGCGCGGAAGCCACGCAATTGTGATGCGCGTCATTCCGAAGACCGCGCCTACTTTCGCGGATCTGAACCTGCCGAAGCAGTTGCTTGAAATCGCGAACCTCAAGAACGGAGTCGTGCTTGTGACTGGACCTACTGGCTCCGGCAAGTCTTCGACCATGGCGGCCATTCTCGACCAGATCAACGAAACCAAGGCGTATCACATCCTCACCATCGAAGATCCGGTTGAATTCGTGCATCGCCACAAAAAATCCATCGTTCACCAGCGCGAACTGCACAGCGATACGCCGACTTTCGCGCTCGCTCTGCGAGCGGCCTTGCGCCAGGCTCCCAAAGTAATTCTGGTCGGCGAAATGCGCGACAAGGAAACGATCGAGATCGCGCTTGAAGCTGCCGAAACCGGCCACCTTGTTCTCTCCACGCTGCACACGATTGACGCTTCCAAGACGGTCGAGCGCATCGTTGGCGCATTTCCCCTCTCAGACCAGAAGGTAATTCGCACGCGCCTGGCAAAAAGCTTTCGCTACATTGTTTCGCAACGACTGGTTCCGCAGAAAACTGGAGGCCGTGTCGCGATCATAGAGATTCTGACCTCGACCCTGCGCACGCGCGAGTATCTGGAGCGAGGCGAAGAGGAAGGTAAGACACTGCTCGACGCCATGAAAGACGGCGACCAGGAAGGCATGCAGGATTTCGACGGCAACATTGAGAAGCTGATTCGCGCAGGCGTGATCGATTTCGAAACCGGACTCGCCTTCGCCACCAATCCCGGCAATCTGCGGCTCAGTATCTCCGACATCGCGGACGAAACGCAGCGCGACGCCGCAGAGAAGGCCGATGAGAAAACCGCACAAAGCGCAGCGACGGCGGCAAAACCGCCGGTAAAGGTGGCGACCAGCACGACTCAGAAACCGCTGCAGAACCCGTCCGACCGCGAGTCTGAATTGGTGATTGAGTAAGAGCCGCGGAGTCTCATAGGGCAGGGTTGGGAAATCTGGAGGTGTATACCATTTAGTTACGGATACCCTACTTCTTCGATCTTTTGGAATCAGAGAGTTAGCGGGAGACTCCCACTAGATCGTTGAGGAATAAGGACTTAATTCAAATTACTTCGTCCTTTAGAATCAAAGACTTAGAGATAGAACTAGGGCGATCTTTGAATAATAAGGACTTAGCTGTAAGATATTTATTCTTCAATAAGATAGGGTGCTGGTAATATACTCCGCTCAGCAACCCTGCTACGCTGTCGTCGCTGTTTGACAGGATTCCGTCCGCATCAACGCCGATGCCCCCAACGGAGGCGATCCCACTGGTCGACACCGCATATCGCGGTCGCTCTCGATAGTTCATAGCCGGGCTGCGTGCCACTAGCCGCCTAAATTAGCCCGCTCCTAGCGGACGAGCCACTCGGTGACTTCGTGAGTGCGGGTCAGCACGGGGCGATGCGCAACGCTGAGCAATAAGACGAGAGCTACCGCAAAAGGAATTACGAACCAGAAGCGAATTCGGACGCGCCGCGACTTGCTGGCTTCATCCCATTCCAGAAGGCGCGCGACCCGCTCGCTGATGGAGCCAGCCACGAAGCCAGTGCTGCAGACGGGAGGAGCTTTGATGGGAACCAGGTGAGAAAGCTTGACCAGGGCTGCGGCGAGGTCAAGGGCATCACGCGGATTGGAGACGGCGGCATCATCGGCGGCGAGTTCCGCGGCCTGCGACCAGGCGGTCTCAAGCTTGGCCATGCCGGGAAAGGGACAAAAAGCCAGGATAAGCCTCTTCAGGTTATCGCGAGATTTCATGTGCACATGTTCATGTTTCAGGGCCATGCGGAGTTCGTCGGGAGTTAAGAGGGCAACGGTAGATTCGGAAACCAATACTCTGGGATGGCGGACTCCCACCACCATGAGCGGAGGACTCTCGGGTCGAGGCCGAAAGGCGACGGTGGAGTCGGCGCAGACTTGCAGGGGGCGCGCGCCTTCGAGCCAGCAAGTCACAGCTCGGGTAGTCCTGGTTTGGGCTGCGATGACGCGGACGAAACCACAAGCAATCAACAGAAGAGCGCCGACACCGAGCAAAAGGGGTATCGCGCCCATCGACTCATGGTTCGGTAGCGGTTCCATGAGCTGAAATGACGGGACGACCAACGCGAAGGTGACGATCAAGGAGGCTGCGAGCGGGAAAATCCGCAAGGCGAAGAGGATGGTGGCAACGCTCCGTTGTGCCACATGGAGAGGTCGGAGGGAGCGCCATACCGTCTCTACCAGCATCGACAGAAGACAGTAGAGCAGCAGGAACCAATCGAGCGAAACCGCGACTGCGAGGAGGAGAAACATTAGCGTTGCTCCCGACTTTTCTCCTGGTGCTTCATTTTCCAGCGTTTGCGGTCGAACCGGACTTCGAACTCTTTCGTGACCTTAGCACGGCAGATTGCGATGATAAAAGCATTCGGGGTTTCGGCACAGGGTTTATCGGTTCAAAAAAATGGCCACCATCATACACCTGCCGGACGCTTCCCGAGAGTCTGCGAGAACCAGAACCGCTAAGGCCAGGAACGAAAACCTTCAGAAGCAGCACCACCATCCAGTTCCAAAGTAATTACTTTTGACTCTTACGGCGCTTTTCCTTCACCAGGCGCCCTAGCTCCGCAAGCATCTCGGCGTCGTGTTCGCTGATTTCTTCTACCATGCGCGAAAGCAGGAGCGGCCCGGACACGCCCAGACCCAAAACCTGACGGATGGCATTATTGGCGACATCTCGCTCAGCCTCCGCCATCGTGAAGCGGGGCACGTATCGGAAGGTCGCCACCCGGGCACCTTCGACGGCGACCCGATCCACCAATCCCTTTTCCCGCATGCGACCCAGGGTTGTCACAATCGTGATATAGGCTCGCCCGATATCGGCGCGGTCCCGGAGTTCGCGGATCGTGATACCTTCCGGGTGCCGCCACATAACAGAGAGAATCTTCTCTTCCAGCGGGCCAAGCCGGATCTTACGAGATGCGAGCAGCAGTCGGAATATACGGTTCATTGCCATCCCCACCCAGGCAGCCCGTGAAGTTTACGACGAAATTGAATTAAGTTGAAGGGGAATTGTTCAGAACAATGGAAGACACGGGTTCTTGTCTGGCCCGGCCCGAAGGGTTGGTCCAGCTTGGATTGGGGGGCGCACTCCCGGAATCGCGTAGGATCCGCGAAAGCCTGAACTACTTATTCGCCCGAATCCACCCGTCAATCTTTGTCTCGAGGACATCCAGCGGCAGCGGACCCGAATCGAGCACGGCGTCGTGAAACGCCCGCAAATCAAATTTTGTTCCCAGCTCTTTCTGCGCCCGCGCCCGTAGCTCAAGAATCTTCATCTGCCCCATCTTGTAGGACAGCGCCTGCGCGGGCCATGCAATATAACGATCGACCTCCGTATTTATGTTCTCGTCGTCCATCGCAGTGTGCTCGTGGAAATAGTCGACCATCTGCTGCCGGGTCCAATGCTGCGAATGGACGCCGGTATCGACCACCCACCGCACCGCCCGCCACATTTCATTTTGCAGGCGTCCGTATTCGCTGTAGGGATCCTGATAGAAGCCAACTTCCTTCCCCAGCCGCTCGGAATAAAATGCCCAGCCCTCAGTATAAGCATTCAAATCCAGCGTGAATTTGCGAAACGGCGGCAAGTCCGTCAGTTCCTGCGCAATCGAGAATTGCAGGTGATGCCCCGGCACGCCTTCGTGATACGCGATTGCCTCAACATTCAGCAGCAGCCGCTTCTCCGGAGCATATTCATTGACGTTGATTCGCCCCGGCCGCGAGCCGTCTCCTGCACCGATCGAATAATCCGCGGGCGGAGCCGACGCCGCGCGATACGATACCATCGGCACGACATCCAATTTGTTCTTCGGCAAGCGCCCAAAAAGCTGCGGGAGCTTCAAATACATCTGGTCGCGATAATGCGTGTACAAATCCAGGAGTTGCTGACCTGACTTCGCGTGCAGCGCCGGATCCTGCCGGATATGCGCATTGAACGATTTCAGATCGCCGAAACCCTGCGCCTTGGCAATGACCAGCATTTGCGTTTCGATTTCCGCCACGCTCTTCACGCCCAGCGCATGAATCTCCGCAGGCGTCATGTCGGTCGTGGTTTGATGTTTCACAGCCAGGCGATAGCGAGCGTCTCCGTCCGGGAGCGCCCACTCGCCCGGATCCATCCGCCCATGCGGCGCGTAATCCTCGCGCACAAACTTCGCGAACTTCACATAGGCCGGCTCTACTTCATTCTTTACCGCATCTTCCATCGAGGCCTGCAGCCGCTTGCGGTCCGCTTCGCCTATCGAGTCGGGAAACTTCTTCAGAGGCTCGCAAAATGGACTCTTCTCGAGCGGATTGTCCGCGATCCCCTGCGCCTGGTCGGCCACTTTCTCGAGTAGGAATTTCGGCGGCATGAGGTGATCGCGCAGCCCGTCACGCATATGTCCCATCGCCTGATCGAGCGCCCGCGGAATCTGATGCAGGCGCGAAATGTAATCGTCATAATCCTTGACGTTGCGAAACGGCGAATCGAACGGCAGCGACGGATACCACAAATGCACGCCGCCAAACTGCGTGGCCGGCATCTCCCAGTCTTTAAACTTCGCGCTCTCCAATCCCTCGCGCAGGCCGCGCACCATCAGCACCTGGTTCAACCGCTCCTGCTCGGGAAAGCCGGTGACGTCGATGGCTTCAAAGCGGGCCAGCGCGTGGCGCGAGTGTTCGAGGTCGTCGGCAATCGCCTTGTCCGAGAAATCGCTGAGCCGGTCGTTGTAGCGATTGTCGCCGACCTGCGTAGCCAGCTCGGGCGCGTTACGCAGGGTGTACTCCCACTCGTCATTGAGCAGACGATTGAGCTCCGCGCGGCGCGCCTCCAGACTCGCGCCAGCAGCGCTCTGCCCGGCCGCTTGCGCCATAAAAGCCATCAGTAAAAAGAAACCGAAGCCCGCGATGAGCAGTGAAATTCGCAAGACGAAACCTCCCATGAGAGAGCGAGTGAAATGGCGCGGGACTGCGCCGTCAGAAAATAACAGAAAACCTGGACCGCGGGCGACTCGAAGGCGGCGCGCCACGCGGCTGCAAACAATTGCACAACCCGGTACCTCGTCAGGTAACAATCTTTGCAGGTCACCAAAGTGCCTGAACTTTGAAAAATTGAGCCTAAATGCTCGCTTATCATAAGCTTGCGAACAACTAGGCGAGATTACCCATCTCACAGTTTCCCGTTGCCTCCAATCCGGGAAATCCAATATTATCGGACAGTTACGCCGACGCGCTCTTTCGTGACGTGATTTGGCGAACGTCTTGCTTCATAATTACTCAGGTTGACGCAGATTTTGCAGCTGCAACCGCCGGGGATGGGATTTTCGTGAAAGTGAAGTTTTGCACCGCGCTCGTTCGTCTCGCACTGTTCGTCGCATTCGCCGTCTTGATCCGCGCGAGCGTGTTTGCCGCCAGCGTCAATCCGCATCCGCTTTCATCGCACTCGCCGCATGCGAAATCTCGCCACGTTACTGAAAGCCAGCACGCTCGCCGGCGCATGCACGCGCTCGCGCACAGCCGGGCCCCACTTTCAAGATCAGCCAGCTATCGCCGTCATCGTCATCATTATTACGAGCGCTTCTACACCAGTTCCTACGCCTCTGACATCACCGAAGGCGACGTCACCGCTGGAGAAGATCCAACTGTCCGCGCCGCCGCTATCGACGCGCTTGGCAACATGAACGGCACGGTCGTTGCCATCGAACCGACCAGCGGACGCATTCTCGCCATGGTCAATCAAAAGCTCGCGCTCTCGAGCGGCGCGCAGCCCTGCTCCACCATCAAGCTTTCGGTAGCCCTGGCCGCCGTCAGCGAGGGCCTGATCGATCGTGACACGGAAGTTCCCATCGCCCGGCGAACACGCGTGAATCTTACTGAGGCGCTGGCGCACTCCAACAACGCCTACTTCGAAGCGCTCGGCCGCAAACTCGGATTTGAAAAAGTCAGCTACTACGCGCACCAGTTCGGGCTCGGCGAATACGCCGGCTATCACGTCGCGGGCGAGAAACTCGGCACCTATCCCGAAGAGGAGATTCCGACGAAGCTCGGCGGAGTCGCCAAGATGTGCTCCTTCGGCGAAGGCATTTCGATGACCCCCCTTCAACTGGGCGCGCTTGTTTCCGCGATTGCAAATGGCGGCACGCTCTACTATCTCCAGCATCCGACGTCGCCCGAGCAGGTCGCCGATTTCCAGCCCGTTATCAAGCGCCATCTCGACATAGCCGAGGCCATTCCAGAACTTTCCGACGGCATGGCCGGGGCCGTCGCCTACGGAACTGCGCGCAGCCTGCGCCTCAACTTCAACGAAGAATCGATCCTCGGCAAGACCGGCACCTGCTCGCACGCCGGTACGCGTTTCGGATGGTTCGCCTCCTACGCCAACACGGACATCGGCCGCATCGTGACGGTCGTCTTCCTGCAAGGGGGCCGCCCAACCTTTGGCCCCAAGGCCGCCGAAATTGCCGGACGCATGTACCGCAATCTCTACGACCACAACTTCTTCGTAGCTCGCTCCAGTGGGATGACTCCGGAGCCAAGCCTGGAACGCGCTCTAACCGCCCCCGCGCGGCAACCGTAACACTCCACCTTTCCGGTTTGAAGTGGTTCAGCGCAAGCTTCCGCGCGTGACCAACGGAACTCCCGCGTCGAAGTTCTACTCGCCGATCCGCCTGCGCGTGCTTCACAATAGTTACACGCATGAGTTTGTCTTCTTCCGCCGCAGTGGCAAAGAGCGTGGTGGCAAAGAGTGTACAGCGCCCGGAAACCGCGCCCCCCTCCGTGCTGTCGCAACCCTCCGAGCGCCACACCCTCGTCTGGTGTCTCGCTCTGACCGCCGTTGTTTTGGCCGCCTACAACCCGATTGTCCACAACAGCTTCGTCAACTACGACGACGAGGGCTACATCCTCAATAACTCGCATGTGCGCGCCGGCCTTACATGGGAGACCGTGAAGTGGGCTTTCACTACCTATGATCAGTCCAACTGGCATCCGCTGACCTGGCTGTCGCACGCGCTTGATTGCGAGATGTTCGGCGTACACGCGGTTGGTCACCACTACACCAGCCTGCTCTTGCACGCGGCGAATGCCGTGCTGCTGTTTCTGCTTCTGCAAAGCGCAACCGGATTCCGCTGGCGCAGCCTCATGGTCGCCGCGCTGTTTGCGCTTCATCCGATCAACGTCGAATCGGTGGCCTGGGCCTCGGAACGGAAAAATGTTTTAAGCATGATGTTTTTCCTGCTCGCGCTTTATGCCTACGGGTGGTATGCGCGCAGCCCCGGCGCGCGCCGCTACCTGGTAGTCACACTGGCTTTCGCGTGCGCGCTGATGTCGAAGCCGCAGGTCGTGACATTTCCGTTCCTGCTTTTGCTGTGGGATTACTGGCCGCTGCGGCGCATAGGCGCCAAGTCCGATACCGATGAAGCGGAGGAATCTCAGCCCGCGCCAAAAGCTTCTGCCGGATGGCTGCTACTGGAAAAATTACCGTGGTTCGCGCTCGCTGCCGCGAGCTCGTTCATGACGATGCAAGCGCAACGAGCCGCGGGCTCGGTCAAAGCGCTTTCTTTCTACAGCCTGCCGCTGCGCCTCGAGTCGTCCCTTATCGGTTACGTGCGTTATATCGGCAAGGCATTCTGGCCGGCGAATCTGGTGGCGCTCTATCCGCATGCGACGAGGCTCTATCCGGCATGGCAAGTGGCAGCGGCCGCCGCGCTCCTGCTGTTGATCACCGTTCTCGTCGCGTGCGCGCGCAAGCGGCGGTATCTGGTGGTGGGCTGGTTCTGGTTTCTTGGCAGCCTTGTGCCGATGATTGGACTGGTCCAGGTCGGCGCGCAGGCGATGGCGGATCGATATGCTTACATTCCGTTCATCGGCCTTTTTTTGATGGCGACCTGGCTGATTGCCGATTGGGCCGCCAGCGCGAGAGAGAACGGCAAATCATCGTGGTCGTGGATAGCGGTGCCAGCTATCGCCTGCCTGCTCGCACTTGGCGCGTTGACTTACCATCAAGTCAGTTACTGGCACGATACCGAATCCTTCTGGCAGCGCACGATCGAGCTGACCGATGACAACTACCTGGCCCATGACATCCTCGGCTACTACCTGACCACACAAGGCCGGGTGGACGAAGGAGCCGCCGAATACCGCGACGCGCTCGCCATTCGTCCCGAAGATCCTCAGGCCAACCTCAGTCTCGGCTCCTACCAGCAGGCCCACGGCCATTTTGCGGCGGCCATCGAACATTATCAAAATGTGGCGCTCTACTCGGCCGTGCCGGCTCTGCGCGCGACGGCGGTGTTCAACCTGGGACACGCCTATCGGCAAATGGGCGACCTCGCGCAGGCCCAACATTATTTTGAAATGACGCTGCAAATGGCGCCCAACGAAGCGGCGGCCATGGTGGGACTGGGATTGATTGCCGAGGCGCGGGGCGATCCGGCGGAGGCGGTTCGTGAGTTCTCTCGCGCGCAGGCCGCGAAGCCGGGCGACCTGATCTCTGTGCTGCTGGCTCACGCCTTGCAGCGGGAGGGACGCGCGGACGAGGCGCAGGCGATTCTGGAGCGTGCGCGTTCTTCGCCGAATTTTTCGAACGCGCAGAAGACGGCGGCGCTGCTGCTCTCGGGAAAGTAGGAGTTGATTCAAATCAAAGTTGGTTCAAGTAAGTAATGAGTCCGTCAGCCTCACAAGCGAGCGCGAAGCAAAAGGAAGCGACTGAAGCTTCGGCGGCCGACGAATCATTCGCGCCCGGAAAGCACACGCTGCTATTCAGTCTGCTGCTGGCCGCCACCGTGCTCCTGTGCTATCTCCCCGCGGCCCACAACGGATTTCTCAACTACGATGACGACGCTTACATCACGAGCAATCTGCACGTCAGAGCGGGCCTCACCTGGGCAACAGTCAAGTGGGCGTTCACTACCTACGACGCCGCGAATTACCATCCGCTCACCTGGCTCTCGCACGCGCTCGACTGCCAACTTTTTGGCGTGAACTCCGCGGCCCACCATGAAGTCAGTGTCCTGCTGCACGCCGCGAACGCCGTCCTGCTCTTTCTGCTGCTGCTGCACGCCACGGGATTTGCCTGGCGCAGCCTCTTCGTCGCCGCTCTGTTTGCCCTTCATCCCGTGAACGTCGAAAGCGTCGCGTGGGCCGCGGAGCGCAAAAATGTCTTGAGCATGTTATTTTTCCTGCTCGCTCTGCACGCCTATGTCTGGTATACGCGCCGCCCGCGAGCGGGCCGCTACGCCATAGTCGTCTTGCTGTTTGTGCTAGCGCTCCTTAGCAAGCCGCAAGTGATCACGTTTCCATTTCTGCTTCTGCTCTTCGATTACTGGCCGCTGCGCCGGATGATTTCGGGTGGCGCGGCGCTTCAGCGCAGCGATGACGGGAAGGTTGTGAATTCGGCCTCAGCCGCTGAGGGGGCGATGCCAACTCGGGAACCGCTTTTGGCGCAGGCTCCCACCCAATCCGTGCTTTGGTTGCTCCTGGAAAAAATCCCGTTCCTCCTGCTCTCCGCGGCAAGCGCGGTCATTACCATGAAGGCCCAAAGAGCCGGAGGCGCCGTCCAAAGCTTCACTCAATACAGCCCACTCCTTCGCTGCGAGACAGCGGTCATCTCCTATGTTCGCTATCTGGGGAAAGCATTCTGGCCATCCAAGCTGGTCGCGCTCTATCCGCATCCGACAAGTCTTTATCCGACATGGCAAGTCATGGCAGCGTTCTTACTTCTAGCCCTCATCACCATCATCGTTCTACGTTGTCGCAGCCGCCGCTACCTCGCGTTCGGATGGGTCTGGTTTATAGGTGCGTTGGTTCCCATGCTGGGATTGGTCCAGGTCGGCTCCCAGGCCATGGCGGATCGCTATGCCTACATTCCTTTCATCGGATTGTTCGTGATGTTCACATGGCTGGCGGGGGATTGGGCCGAGCCTCACTGGATCAAGACTCACGGGATAAGGACGCGCCACGTTTCTGCCACGGTATTTGTGGCCTCAGCCATAGCCTACTTGTTCGCGCTCGGAGTCCTCACCTACCGCCAGGTCAGCTACTGGCACAACACTCAGTCATTCTGGGAGCGCACGATCGCACTGACCAGGAACAATTACGTCGCGCACGATTCTCTGGGCGAGTATCTTGCCCGCGAGGGCCGGACTGAAGAAGCCGCCGTCCAATTCCGCGCCGCGCTCGCCATTCGACCCGACGATCTCCCAGCGAACCTAAACCTCGGCACTTATTTCCACGGCCATGGAAATCTCCAGGCTGCCATCGAGCGCTATCAGATGGTGGCTCTCTACGCGGCGGACCCCACTCTTCGCGCCACCGCTTACGGCAATCTGGGATCTGCCTATCGGCAACTCGGCGAAACGTCAAGAGCGAAGCAATGCTTTGAGGAGGCGCTGAAAGCGGAGCCGAATCATCCGATGCCCATGGTGCTGATCGGACTTGGCCTGATCGCGGAAAAGAACGGCGAACTGGACGAAGCCGTTCAAGACTACTCGCACGCGATGGCGGTCGAGCCTACCGACGTCGGATATTTACTGCTCGCGCAGGCGCTGGAGGAGGGTGGGCACAAAGACGAAGCGAGAGCGATTCGCGAGAAACTAGAGAAGCTATCCCCCGATATCGAAGATGCCAAAAAACAAGCTCACGCTCTTTTGGGAAAGTAAGATTTCGCAGGTCAACAAAAATTCAAAAGCAAGAACAAGATCAAAAGCCGCGGACAAGAGTGTCCGCGCCACACAAAACCACTAGCGCCCTTCCTTCACCTCGTCCCGTTCCACTGTGCCGTCTTTGATGTAGATAATCCGGTGCGCGTATTCGGCGATATCGTGCTCGTGGGTCACGAGCACGATTGTGTTTCCTTCCGCATGCAGCCGGTCGAACAGCGCCATGATTTCATTTCCGGTTGCGGAGTCGAGGTTGCCGGTTGGTTCGTCGGCGAGAATGATCGCCGGATTGTTAACCAGCGCCCGAGCCACAGCCACGCGCTGGCGCTGTCCGCCAGAAAGTTCGTTGGGCTTGTGGCTCATGCGGTCCGCCATACCAACCGCTGCCAGCGCCGCTTTGGCGCGCTCGCTGCGCTCAGCCGCCGGCACGCCGGCATAAATCAGCGGTAGCTCCACATTGTGCAGCGACGTCGCGCGCGCCAGCAGATTGAAGGTCTGGAACACAAATCCGATTTCTTTATTCCGAATGCGCGCCAGTTCGTCGTCGTCCAGTTCGCTGACCAGTTGTCTGGTTCAGCCAGTACTGTCCCTTCGAAGGCGAGTCGAGGCAGCCGATCAGATTCATCAGCGTCGACTTGCCCGATCCCGACGGACCCATGATGGCGACATATTCATTGCGTCTGAATGCGCAGGTTAATCCCGCGCAGCGCGTGCACCTGCTGCTCCAGGCCCATGTCATAGGTCTTCCACAGGTCCTCGGTCGCAATCATGCACGCTTCGGGCGTAGTCCTGTTCGCTGGCTTCGTCGATGGAGAGGATCTCCGCAGTCGCCATGTTTTCTCCTTATCCGGCTCGGGCACGCACGCTCCTCTGGCCGCTCTTTCTTGGACGTTCTTAGGTGGCGTTGGTTAGACGCCACGCCATTCGTGGAGACGCGGCTCGCCGCGTCCTTTCCAAAAGCAGCTTAGAGTGGGGGCAACCCCGTCTCCGCAAAGGTCGTTTAGCTGCTCTTCTTCCTTCGAGGGCGTCGAGTTGTCTATTTTGACACTCGTTCCCGGCTTCAACGTGCGCAAAACCTTGTAACTCCCCGTTATTACTTCGTCACCCTCTTTTAATCCTTTGGTGACTTCGATATCGGTTGTCCCGCTGATGCCGGTGTCCACCGGAACAAACTCCGCTTTCTTATTACGAATTACGAACACACCCTGAATCTCTTCCTTCGACTTTGCCGCAGTCCGGAGCGGGAGCGCGCCGCCTGCACCGACCCCTTTCGTCGCGTCCTTGGGCACAAGGTCTGCCGGATTCCGGACGGTCAGTGCCTGAATCGGAATGCTGACCACATTGCTTCGCGTGGCTGTCGTAATCTTGGCGGTCACAGAAAGTCCCGGGCCGCAGACCCGGCGGCGGATCACTCAGCGTCACCACCACTTTGAAAGTCCTTGGCCTCCTCGCTGGTCGATGTCGCCTGTGAGGTCGAAACGCCCGTCGAGCGCACGATCGCATTGTCGCCAATCTCGGTCACCGTGCCGTGAAAGACCTTGCGCGGAATCGCGTCGATCGTCGACCTCGGCCGGCTGTCCCATCTTTACGTTCACGATGTCGGTCTCGTCGACCTTCACTTCCGCCGTAATCACCGACATATCCGCGATCGTCATCAGCGTGCTTCCCGGCGCGTTCTGGATTCCCATCACCACCGTCTCCCCTTCGCGCACCGGGAAGATTCGTCACCACGCCGTCATAGGGCGCGGCATAGATCGTCTTCTGTAGTACGTCGGAGACGCGCGCCAAGTTCGCCTGATTTTGAGAGATGTGCTTCTGTGCGGAATCCTGCTGGGCTTTGGCTTGCGCGACTCGCGCCTGCGCCTGCGCCAGGCCTGCTTCGGCCGACTCCCACGCCGCTTTCTTCGTGTCGTAATCCTGCTTGGCGATGAGGGCGTCTTTATACAGGCCCTGCGCGCGCTCCCAGTCCAGGCGCGCGTGGTCGGCATCCGACTGCGCCCGGTTCAAATCCGCGCGCGAAGTCCGCAAACCCGCCTCCGCCGCGATAAAGTCCGTCTCCGCCATTTGCAGGGAGGCCTTATTCGCGTTGACGTCCGCCGTGGACTGCACGTTCTCCAGTTGTGCCAGCACTTCGCCCTTGGTAACGTGGTCGCCTTCTTTCACGTGCAACTTGACGATCTTGCCGAAAGCGTTCGCTCCAATGTTCACGTACGTCTTCGGCTTGATCTCGCCTGACCCGCTGACCACCGAAGCTTAGATTTTCCTTTTGCGCTTTGCCGGTCTGCACCGTCACCAGGTTTTTATGGCTCTGGTAGACAGTGATTCCCACAATGATGCCGAGGGCCAGCACCACACCCACCACGATGGCCACTTTTTTCCAGGTTTTCATGCTGACAGTTTCTTCCGCGCGGCCTATCCGCTTCCGGCAATCGTACTATCGGATCGCCAGATCGATCAGTCCGATTCAGTTCAATTAGGGACAAAACGCCCCTCATTTCCCCAATCGATACAACTCTCCCTCTATCTACTTACGTTCCAACCGGAGACAAAGTTCCCGCTCCGATGCCGAAACCGGGAGCGAGAAAATTGATGGCACACACGCGCTTTCCAGATTCTTGGAGGGCCGCTCGCCGGGGACTCGACGATCCAACCATCCAGAGTCATTATAGCCTGTCGAGTTATATGGGACAGCCGGAGCGACACCACGAGCGGCGCCTTCCCGGCCCGGTTTCAATTCCCGGTTCCATATCGCAAAATACGGATTCTTAAGGGCCTTATCAGAACTGCCCCGGCCAGAAAATCTTTCTAAATCAGGCCTCTTTTTCTTGCGTAGTTGTATCCAACCAACATAGAATCATAGAATCGTTGTCTCTCTAGGTGGGCCCTTCTATGTTCGCTTTCAGTCCGCTCAATAGCCGTTCCGATGTTCGGGGTCCGAAACTGCGCCGTTTTCCCGGATTGGGCTGGATACTCGCGGTCGCCATCGTACTCGGTCTTTGCCCGGTTTCCCGTCTCATGGCCGATGACAAGCAGGCCGCCCAGAGTCCGGCCGCCCAGAATAAAGACGACAAGAGCCAGGTAGACCCCCTAAAGCGCGAGATCCCCGAAGCCCAAAGAAAGGCCAACGCCAAGGCCCTAAAGCACGAATTGAGCAAGACCTACAAGAAGTGGCTGTACGGAGGACGTCGCCTGGATCATCACCGACGAAGAGCGCAAGGCCTTCATGCTGCTCTCCAACGACGAGGAGCGCGACTCGTTCATCGAAGCCTTCTGGCAACGCCGCGATCCCACTCCCGACACCGAAGAGAACGAGTTCAAAGAAGAGCACTACCGCCGTATCGCCTACGCCAACGAGCACTTCGCGGCCGGCATCCCCGGCTGGAAAACCGATCGCGGCCACATGTACATCGTCTTTGGCCCGCCCGACGAGATCGACTCCCACCCCTCCGGCGGCAGCTATGAGCGCCCCACGGAAGAAGGCGGCGGCGAAACCTCGACGTACCCGTTTGAAACCTGGCGCTATCGCTACATTGAAGGCATCGGCCAGGAAGTCATCATCGAGTTCGTCGATACCTGCATGTGCAACGACTACCACATGACAATCGACCGCTCGGAGAAAGACGCGCTTAAATACACGCCCAACGGTGGCCTGACGCTCTACGAGCAAATGGGCAGGTCGAGCAAGGTCGACCGATTTACCCACGGCGGCCTCGAGCAACTGGGCCAGAGTCCCTTCAATAACGACTTGCAGACCAAGCAATTCGACCGTCTCGAGCAATTCGCCAAGCTGCAAGCGGCGCCGGCCGTGAAGTTCAAAGACCTCGAGGAAATCGTTAGCCACAAGATCAGCATCAACCTGATGCCCTTCGACGTCCGCGCCGACTTCGTGCGCGTCACCAGCGACACGGTTCTGGTTCCGATCACCATCCAGATCAAGAACCGCGACATAACCTTCCAGAACAAAGATGGCAGTCAGCGCGGCACCGTCAACATCTTCGGCCGCGTGACGACCCTGACCGGCAGCATCGTGCAGACCTTCGAAGATACGGTTCAGGTCGACGTGCCGATCGGAACTCCTGCCGAAGACCGCCGAAAACTCCTCGGTCTACTGGAAGGCACTCCCGCTCAAGATCAGTCAGAACCGCTACCGCCTCGACGTCGTGGTGAAAGATGTGAATGGCGATCGCACCGGCTACCTGGAGTCACGCCATCGTCAGTCCCTGACTTCAGCGAAGACCACCTGAGCAACTCCACGCTGATCGTCGCCGACCAGATGGAACCGGTAGCCGCCAAGAACGTGGGCACCGGCAACTTCGTCATCGGGACCACGAAAGTTCGCCCGCGCGTGCCGTCTTCCGACGGCAAGCCGGTCTCGTTCAAGCGCGGTCAGAAGCTCAATTTCTGGATGCAGGTCTACAATCTGACGCGTCGACGAGAAGACGCACAAGCCTTCTGCCACGGTCGAGTACAACGTGACCGACGCCAACAACAAAGCGGTCATCCATACCATCGAGTCGACCGACACGATGGGCAACGTGGGCGATCAGGTGACGCTGCAAAAGACGCTTTCCGCCGCGAACCTTCAGCCCGGCATGTACAAGATCGAGATCAAGGTGAACGACAACTTTCCAAGCAGACGGTAGATCCGTCGGCGACATTCGCCGTCGAGAATTAAGAAAGAAAAGAAAAGATAAGAAAGAAAAGAATAGAGTGGCGGGCGCCTTCGCCCGGAAAGAACAGTGCAGTAGCAGGCATTCTGGAGTAAGCTGTTCCGATTGCAACCGGCGGACCCCAGGCCCGTCGAATCAAGGCCCGTCAAAAAGGTAGGCATGATGTTCCGAAAGCTCGGGTTCCTCGCGATCCTCATCACCCTGGCCCTTCCGGCCTGGTCTGAGTCTGCGAGAATCTCCGCCGGCACCATCTCCGGATACGTTCGCGACGCGCAGCGGTGTGCCTCAAATGGGCGCGGCGGTCGAAATCCTCGGTTGCCGCCGCTCGCAAGGTCTTCACCGACGATCGCGGTTTCTACTCCATCGCCGCTCTTCTGCCCGGAACCTACAACATCAAAGTCAGCGCTCCTTCGTTTCTCCCTACGCTGCGCGAGAAAATCGGCGTCCGCTCCGGGCGCGAAGCTCATGGTCAACGTCACGCTGACCAACCTCTTCGAAGCCATCCAACTAGTCACGGTCCCCACGCAGGCCGATCAGGACGACTGGAAGTGGACCCTGCGCTCCATTTCCAACCGCCCCATCCTGCGCGTTCTTCCCGATGGCACCACGGCGGTCGCTCAGAGCGGGAATCCGGCAACGACCTTGAAAGGTAACATCACGCTTCTCGCCGGCTCGCCCGGCGAGGGCTTCGGCAGCCCCTCGGACATGTCGGCTGCCTTTTCCGTGGAGCGTTCGCTGCTCTCCACCGGCACGCTTCGACTCAACGGCAATGTAGGCTACGGTATGGACGGCTTTCCCAATCAGGCCGCCATTCTCCGCACCACCTACACCAACCACTACAGCGATGTCTTCGAGCCTTCGATCTCGATCTCCGCGCTCCGCCTGAATTCGCCCGACATCAACAACATGCCCGGCGCCACCTTGCAGGCGCTCTCGGTCACCAGTTCCGATCGCGTCGTGCTCGGCGACATGCTCGAAATGAAGTTCGGCAGCGAGTTGCAGACGATCCAGTTCATGGGGCGGGCACACGCCTTCAAGCCCTTCGGCTCGGTCGATCTCCACCTCACGCCGAACACGGTCCTCGAATATCAGTACAGCAAGTTCCGTTCCCGATTCGCGTCTGGAGGATCGCTCAGCGGGCGGCGGCCACTACGACGACGTATCCTCCGATCCGAGGCGCAGCCGGCCCGCGCATGAGCATGGCCGATTTCTCTCCCGCAGTGGAGCGCGCGCGTCACCAGGAAGTTTCGGTCTCCCAGCGCATCGGCAAGAACAGCATGCAGGTCGCCCTTTACGCGGACAACATCGTTGATCCGGTCGCTGACCGGTGTGGGCGATCTCACCGCCGAAACCGGCGATGTGCTCCCCGATCTCTACTCCGGAACTTTCAGTTATCAGGGCAATGATTTCTCCGCCGCCGGCGTGCGCGTCGTTCTCCAGCGCAAGCTGCTGAACGATCTCACCGCGACGCTCGATTACGACTACGGCGGTGTGCTCGATCTCTCCGCATACCGGCATTCAGTTGCAAGATGCGCGCGACTACATCCAGCGCGGAGCGCCGCCAATCGGTAGCCGCCAAATTCAGTGGGAAGATACCCCAGTCGAAAACACACTGGGTCGCGTCGTACCGCTACACCGCGGGCCGCACCCTGACCCCGGTCGATCTGTTCAATACCTCTCCCGGCGCAGCCGATCCCTATCTGAACCTTTCCATCCGCCAGCCGATTCCATCGAAGCTAATCGCGGGACACATGGAGCTGCTCCTGGATATACGCAATCTGTTAGCTCAAGGCTACGTGCCGGTAATAAGCAGCGACGGTCAGACAGTCTATCTAGTCCAGTCCTCAGCCCGCTCCATCCGGGGCGGCCTGGCCTTCAACTTTTAAATTTTGAATACGCGCGAACCCGTCGCAGAGACGGGGCCAGCCCGCCCCTGCCCGCACCTCCACGAACCTGCCGTCCTGCTTCCGTCGCGCCGCCACAAAATCACTTCCCTTTCCCGCGCACTCGTCTATAATTCCCCAACTCAAAAATACCTCTGAACCCCCGCGGCGAGAGCCCTATCTATTTTCCGCCGCGGCCAAAGGAGAACAAGCAAATGAAGCTGCACCGTCTGGTGATCTGCATTCTCTTTTTCTCGACAATCGCGCTCTCGACGATCGCGCTCGCGCAAACCTTCCGCGGCACGATCCTCGGCACGGTCACCGACCCCTCGGGAAATGTGGTCGCCGGAGCAACCGTCAAGGTCCGCAACACCGGCACCAGCCTGGAGCGCATCGCGACCACCTCGGCCGATGGCAGCTACGCCATTCCCGAACTCCCCATCGGAATGTACTCGGTCACCGTGTCTCAAAGTGGATTCCAGACCTCCGTCACCAGCTCCGTGGAAGTTAACGTCGCCACCGAACGCCGCGTCGATGTGCAGCTGAAGGTGGGTCAGGTGTCCGAGACCGTCGAAGTCTCGGGCGACGAACTCCCGCAAATCGAAACCACCACCAATGACCTGGGTGGCGTCCTCACCAGCCAGACCGTCGAAGATCTGCCCGTGAACGGCCGCGACTACACCAAGCTCATATTCCTCAACGCCGGAGTTGCCGGCTCGCCCGACCAAATCACCGACTCCCCTGGTTCCTACGGCGAGTTTTCCATGAACGGAGCCCGTGGCCGCTCCAACAACTACATGCTCGACGGCACCGACATGAACGACGGTTACCGCAACGACCCCGCCATCAATGAGGGCGGCGTCTTCGCGGTTCCATCCGCCATCCTGCCCATCGGCGCGATTGCCGAAATGAGAGTGATCTCCAACTTCCAGCCGGAATATGGGCGCAACGCCGGCGCCATAGTCAATATCGTCACCAAGAGCGGAGCCAACGTGCTGCACGGCCAGTTGTTCGAGTATTTCCGCAACGATGCCCTCGACGCGCGTAACTACTTTAACAACACGAGCGCGCGCGCTCCATTCCACAACAATCAGTTCGGCGGCGCGGTCGGTGGTCCCCTCATCAAGAACCGGACTTTCTTCTTTTTCGATTACGAGGGCCAGCGCGAAAATGTCGGCACCGTGACCCTGGCATGCGTTCCCGACCCCGCCCAGATTGCGGCGGATATTGAGGCCAATGGAGCCCCAAATCCTGTGACCCAGGCCATGTTAGCGTTCTGGCCGGCCCCGAACATTCCGGGAACCTTCGGAACTCCGAGTCCGGGAGAAGATGTAGGCTGTCCGAACGGTCCCAATACCTCGCTCATCACTCCATCGTCCAACAATCTAAGCAGTCTCATCGCGAAGATTGACCACACCGTCAGCACCACCAATACTCTGACCGGCCGCTATTTCTTCGGTGACAGTACCCAGGCATTTCCGCTGGCCTTGACCGGCAGCGGCGGCCAGCTTCCCGGCTTCAATACCGTCACGCCCACGCGCGTGCAGATGGCGGCCATCTCCGATGTTCAAACATTTGGCAGAGTCGTGAACGAAATGCGTTATGGCTGGAACCGTTTCTCGGAAGGCTTCTTCCCCCAGGACCAGAGCTTCCATCCCAGTTCGATCGGCCTGTGCGCTGCCAGTGATACGCTCGACTGCCAGGGCACTGGCGTGCACGATTCCGGTCTCCCTATCATCCTGGTCTCGGTCACGCCGAGCGGCGCGAGCAGCTTCTTCTCGCAACTCGGCACAACCTCCGGCGATCCGCGGGCCCGCCACGACACCAACACGCATTTCGTCGAAGATGTAGGCTGGAAGTTAGGCAAACACGATCTGAAGGCCGGTTTTGAATTCCGCCGCACTTCGATTCAGCAGTATTTCGACAAGTACTTCCGCGGCCGGCTCAAGTTTCCCGACCTGAGCACTTTCCTCGAGGGCGTACCATCCTCGGGTCTACAGTATTCAGGAGACTCACTGCGCCACACCTCCGAGAACAGTTACGGTCTCTACCTCCAGGACAGCTTCCGTCTTAATCCCCGCATAACCGTCAACTATGGCTTGCGCTGGGATTATTACGGGGTAGTCAAAGAGAAGAACAATCTGTTCGCCAATTTCCTGGTCTCCAGCTTTGACCCAGTGGCCGATAGCGGTACCGGTACGTACACGCAAGTAGGTACAAACGGCCTGAGCCGCTTGTACAATCCGGACTACAAAAACTTTTCGCCGCGCGCCAGCATCGCCTGGGACGTAACCGGCAAGAGCAAAACGGTAGTCCGCGCCGGTGCAGGTTTGTTCTTTGACGCTTTTTCGCAGGACATGTTTCTAGGACACCTGCCCTTTTCCGCCTACTACGCGCCCGGCCCCGCCTACGGAAACTTCGGCGGATCGAATGCCATTACCGGTGCCGCGCTCAACGTTGACACCATCGCGCAAGGCCAACCCGTCTACGGCCCGTCCGATTGCACCAGCCAGGAGTGCGACATTTTCGGCGTCGATCCTCACATCAAGACGCCCTACATGGAAAACTACAACATCAACCTCCAGCAGCAGATCGGCAGCAAGACCGTTCTCCAGATAGGCTACGTGGGATCGCAAGGCCATCGCTTGTTGCGCTTCTACGACCTCAATCAGCCGACCAGCGCAGCCGTCACGGCTGCTGATTGCCCATTTGGAATTGCCACCTGCGCGACGACTGGAATGGTCCAGGATTTCGGTGTGCCCCGTCCCTTCGGCGATGCCGGGGTAGGCGCCTACTATATCTATCAGGAGAAGTCGAACGCCAAGTCGAATTACAACTCGCTGCAAGTCAGTTACAAGGTCAACTCGTGGCGCGGAATTACCTCCGCAGTCAACTACGTCTATTCCAAGTCGCTTGATACCGCCAGCGACCTTGAAGACTTCGTTCCGAATGCAGCGCAGCCGCAGGACAGCAACAGTCCAGGTCGCGAATACGGACCGTCAAACTTCAACGTGCCGCATCGCTTCACCTGGGTATTCGCCTATGAGTTCCCGCACCAGGGCGGAGAGATGCAGCGCTTGAAGAACGGCTGGGGGATTGAAAGCACGGCTACGCTACAGAGCGGCCAGCCCTTCGAATTCGCCTACAACTGCGAGGATGACTACAGCGGCGGCGCCGAATGTTTTGATCGCCCAGACGTAGTCGGACCGATTACCTACCACAAGAGCACGCCTTCCAATTACATCGATCTGACGTCGTTCGCCATGCCCTGCTTACCTACGGACTTGGTCACTGATCCCAATAATCCCCAGTACACCGGTCCGACGGGGTCTGCCACCGATTGTGTTCCCGGCACGCGCCACTACGGCAATCTCGGACGCAACGCCCTCGTCGGCCCAACCTACAAGCAATGGGACTTCGCCATCTACAAAGACACGGCGATCACCGAGCGCGTGAAGGCGCAATTCCGCGCCGAGTTCTTCAACATCCTCAACCATCCGAATTTCGCCAACCCGGTCCTGCCAAGCTTCATCGCCGACCCGGCAAGCAACCTCTCCGCCACTTGCGGCTGCGGTTTCCAGCTGAGCGGTGACGGGACGAGGGAGGTCGGCAACGGCGGCTACAATATCGGCGCTACCGGTGACGTCGGCATCGGCAACCCATTCCTAGGAGGCGGAGGCCCGCGCGGAATTGAGCTGGCCCTGAAGTTCAGTTTCTAAGGTAGAGACGGGGCCTGCCCCGTCTCGGGCCGTCCATGAACTATAGGTCGCGCAAGCACAAGAGGCCGTCACGTTCCGAACGCCGGGAAAGACTGGACGTCGTCGTCCAGACGCCCAATAGAATTCGATTGACTTAATAAAGGTGACCGGCGAATCATGGTGCTTGGAAGAACGTCGTGTGCATAAGACCCGCGGCGGCGATGGTGACGGGAGTCCGCGTATCTCATTGCTTGTTAAAGACTTTACGCGTCACCCCTTATTCCTCAAAGACCTGGCGTTAAAAAGTCGCCAAATCTCTGATTTTAAAAGACTGGTCAGGGGAGGGGGAGGGGTATACCCATCTGATTAAATCCGATCACCACGAATCCAAGACCAAAATGGAACGCCGTCATCAAACCCGAACCCCGGTTCAGCTACCGGTCAAGATCCGAGCCAAGGAAGGAGATGAGCACTCCGGCCTTACCCGCGACCTGACCTCTTCAGGAATCTTCCTCTACACAAACTCGCCGCTCGAAGCCGGAGCGAAACTCGAACTGGTCCTGATGCTTCCTCCAAGCCTCGGATTAGGCCCGGGAGGGTGGACTGTCTGCGAAGCTACAGTAGTCCGCATAGAAGAATCCGATGGAAAAGGAATAGGAGTGGCCGCCACCCTGGATCGAATCGAACGCCTTCCCGAACTGATCTGAATCCCTGAGAGCGCGAAGAAAAGCGGACGACGAACCAGCGAACAGCAGGTTTTCTCAAATTGAGCACACCTCGTTGAGCACACCTCGAAAATAAATTGCTTATTTTTACAAAAATGCTTCCCATGCCCCGAAGTTGGTGCAATAATGCCCGCCTCACACAGTTGAGGGTTGGATCAGCCTTTCCGGGTAGGAACGCAGAATGTGGATTGAAAAACTCGCCCGCGGCGTTTTAGAACTGGACACGCCGATCGGGCCTCGCTACTTGCAACCGAATTTTCTTGAGCGCGCGCTGCTAACGTGGACGTTCCGCAACTTCCCCTCGCTTCCGCAGGAAGTGCTTCATACGAGCGAGCGTCGCTTGATCGATCGTCTCTGGAATGAGAACCGATTCGTCTCCCTCACAGTTGTGGGCGCAAGCGACAAACCGATTATAGGAAGAGTAGAGCGTCGAGCGCCGGCGAGAGTAGAAGTGATTCCAGAACGTAAGCCAGTCAGCACCGAGCGGACTCTGAGCGACAACGGAAGAGAAGCAATCTCCGCCTGATTTCGCATTTTGCCAGTGACAACTTCGCTCCGCATTCGGATTTCCGCCGAAGCAGGAATGCGGACGATTCTTGAAATCACTGTTGAGAAAGACAAAGTGGAGGTTGCAGCAATCGCGTCCAACCGCCCCAATCGAGCACATTTCCGATGCTATAATCAAAATCTCCCCGACGCTGTTGTCCGCAGCGGGCGCGTAGCTCAATTGGCAGAGCAACTGACTCTTAATCAGTAGGTTGTAGGTTCGATTCCTACCGCGCTCACCACTTTATAATCAATAGCATACGGAATAATCACCAGCAGTACCCGAGTCGTCTCGCATTTCTGCTTCCAGTCTTGACCTCTTGTTCTCAATGGTTTCCCGACTTCCAGACAACTGATGGAAGAGTCAGTTGGCCGTAGTTCACGCGAGTGGAAAACCTTCATGCTCAATGACGTACGGGCGCTTCCAAAATTGGTGTGTCCTTTTTGTGTCCTTCGCAGATCTGCCTTTTTTCTCTCGCTAAAGAATCGTCAGTCGGAATCTGCTCTGGAGCACCGGAAGTATTCGGCGAAGAGGCGGGATTTTTACAAATGACGTGAGAGGCCTATTGGCATACACTCTATTCCCCTTGGCGGGAATGGGAAGCAGCGGAGCGGAGGTCATAGTGATTTCAAGACGGTGCACGGGTGGATTAGCTTGGTGTCCGGGGTATCCATTGACCTCGGAATTTGGTTCTACAGGGTTGAAACAGGCGAATCAGGCGAATCGATTGAACCTGAGGAAAGCCAATAAACACGCGGGTTTCCAATAAAGGTAAGAAAACAAGTTGGGGACGTAGTTCAGTCGGTTAGAACGCTGCCCTGTCACCGACTCTCAGCACGGAATCAATCAGGCATCCGCTGTTCTTGCATAGCTTGTCGGACAACGCGATATCTAATCCCGGATCTCGTTGAAGCATTGAGTTCGTCATTTCAGCGATCCCGATATCGACACTGACGGCGAAATTACTTCCCGAGCGGTGGTATCAGATCATTCCGACTCGCTTCCAAACGAGAAATTACAGCTCTTTTCTCTCCTTCGATTTCATTTCCAGATTAGCGTTTCACGGAAGCACAGTGCCGCTCAGAGCAGACTGGCCAGAGGTTTGCCATGCTACATTTACTGCAATGCGTTCTGAGATAGAACAAGCCGTGCAACTCCTGCAGCGGGGTGACGATGCGGCGCTGGAGCAGGCTCTGGCTCTGCTCCAAAATACCGTGTTCTCCTTCAGCATGCGTGTCTGCGGCCAGCGCGAGGACGCGGAAGATACGATGCAGGAAGTGCTGCTGAAATCGGTTCCGCACCTGCCCAAATTCGACAGTCCCAAAGCGCTCGTGGTGTGGCTCTATAAAGTGGCAAAGAACCGCTGCCTGATGAGTCGGCGCCGGAGCAAGTTTGCTCCCAATCCAGACCTCTCTCTGGAAGAACTCATGCCGGATCGGAAGGAACTTGAGCAACTGGGGACCAATGGCGGCATCAACCCCGAAGCATTCGCCATTCGGAGTGAGGAAGCGGGACGGTTGCGAGACGCCATTCAGCGGCTGCCGCCACAATACCGCATTGTTTTGGTGCTGCGCGATATGGAAGGGCTAACCGACGAAGAAGTGGCCGAGATCACAGGGCTACGTTCTGGAACAGTGCGGGTTCGTCTACACCGTGCGAGGTTGTTTGTCCGCAAGGAACTGATGAAAGGGTTGAAACCACGCTCCGGGAGAGCAGCCGTCGCTTCGCGGGCGTCTTCCCAAGAACAGCCAGGCAACGAACAGCCCAGACCTGCCCGCTGCAAGGCCATGTTTGCTGAGCTCTCGAACTATCTCGACGAGCAGTTGGATGATTCGCTTTGTGAGGAACTGGAGCGGCACCTGGGCGGTTGCGAACCGTGCAAGGTGTTCCTCTCCAGTCTCGAAGCGACGATTGAGCAGTGCCGAACCTCCCCGGCGGAGTGTCCTTCAAGTAAGAAGGCCGTCCGGCTCCGCAAGCAACTGCTGAAGAATTACGAACAGGCCCTCGCGGTGGTCAGACCGAAGTTAGTAGCTCCCCTTACAGCCACCAGGTTCCCCCGGCCGATTTTCTGTAACAAAATCCAACTTCCTGCATTTATTCGTGTGCTTAGTCGATAGAACCAAGCAGGAGGCAATCATGATCACAGCCAAAGTCGAACTGACTCAACCACTTAAGCAGCAGCGCCAATTTGTGGCCCAGACCGGAAGCGGCCATCACCTGCTGTTGGACGATGCAGCCGGAGGTACCGGCCCGAAGCCGATTGAACTGATCGCTGCCGGATTGGCCGGGTGCACGGCGTTCGATGTCGTCACCGTCCTCCGCCAGAAGTATCACCAAAAAGTCACCGGTTACGAAGTGCGGGTGGAAGCCGATCAAGCGGAACGCCCACCCCAGGTGTTCACGGCAGTGCGAATCCACCATGTTGTCACCGGCTTTGAAATTGACGCGGCGGCACTGGAGGAGGCTATCCGTCTCTCCGAGGAAAAGTATTGCTCGGTTGGGGCGATGGTGCAGAAGACCGCGAGTTTTCATACAACTTACGAAATCGTTGAAGACAAGACTGAATGGATGAAGCCAGCTCAAGCCGCGGGAGTGCAAGGTTGAAAGGTCTATTCAAAGCGCTTCTGAGCGTCGCTGTTGCGTGGGTGTCATTAGGGGCAGCCTCAGCTCAACAGGAGGCGCAGCCTTCGTCCCTCACTCTGCAGCAGGCGGTGAATATCGCGCTGGAGAAAAATCCACTGCGCAAGGTGGCGATGGCGGATACGAAGGTGGCCTCTGCGGGTGTTCGCGCCGCGCGTTCCTTCCTCATGCCGCACTTGAGTTTTTCTGAAACGGCGACTCGTGGTGATGACCCCGTGTACGTGTTCGGGAGCAAGCTACGACAGCAGCGTTTTACCCAGGCCGACTTCACACTGAACAAGCTCAACACGCCTCTGCCCTTCGGCAACTTCAGCACGCGGTTTGGGGGAACCTGGAACCTGTTTGATTCGTTCGCCACTTGGCACGGCATCAATCAGGCAAAACAAATGAACGAGGCTGCCGGACACCAGTTGGACCGCACGGATCAGGAGATTGTCTTCCGGGTGGTCAGTTCCTACTACGACGTTCTGCTGGCGGCCAAGGAACTGGAAGTTGCCGAGCAGTCGGCCAAAACTGCCCAGTCGATCATGGACCGCAGCCAGGCGCGATTCGACAGCGGGCTGACTGTAGAGTCAGATCTGCTGACAGCGAAGGTTCGCATGGCGGCGCGACAGCAGGAAGTGATCCGCGCGAGGAACAATCTGGAAGTGGCGCGGGCACAGCTGAACACGGTGATGGGTGTGCCGCTCGATTCTCCGTTCCAGACTACCGAACTGTTGGCTGAGCGCACACTTTCGATCCCGGCCATGCCGGATCTTGAAAAGCAGGCGCTCGCAAATCGTCCAGACTTGAAGCGCATTGCCTCCGAGGAGGCCGCGCAACGACAGAGCGTTTCGATTGCTAAGTCGTCATTCGGTCCGCGGGTGAACGCCTTTGCAGGCTGGGAAATGGATAACCCTACATTCGTCGCCGGTGGCGGGGGCAACAACTGGCTGGGCGGGATCGAAGTGCAATTCGACATCTTTCAAGGCGGAGCGAAACGCGCGGAACTCTCCCGGCAGCGAGCCCTCGAAGAAAAGGTTGTGGCAATGAAGCAGGCAGCGGGCGATGCAGTCCGACTCGAAGTGAGACGAGCCTACTATGAGACGGATGCCAATCGACAACAGATCGAAGTGGCGCGAGCGGCAATCGCCCAGGCACAGGAAAGTCTGCGCATCAACCAGGACCGCTACGACAGCGGACTGACCACGATTACCGATTTGTTGGGCGCTGAAGATGCGGCGCGCCGCAGCCAGACCGACTACTGGGAGGCCGTTTATCACTTCCAGACCAGCTACGCCAACCTGGAGTTGGCGAGCGGAAGCTTGAATCCGCAATCTCCCGTGGTGATGCCATGAATCGTATGAATATCCGACTCAGATTTTCTCTTTCTGATGCTGCCGGCAGTGGTTAGCCTCGTCGGCTGCTCTAGCGAGCAAACCCGCACGACTCCTTCGCCGGAAACCGTGCGGAACATTCCCGTGCTCGCCGTGCAGCAGGCCAACGTACCCGATTTGCTGGAAGCGGTAGGGACGGTACGTGCCGCCCAGACCAGCGACGCCTCCAGCCAAATGATGGGGAACATCGTCGAGATCCGGGCTCACGAAGGAGACCACGTTCAGCGCGGTCAAGTGCTCGCCGTAATCGACGACTCCCAGCCGCGAGCCGCAGTAGACCGCTCGACCGCAGCCGACCTTGCCGCCCAACAGCAACTGGTCGGAGCAGATTCCGACCTGGCCCTGGCGGAATCAACGCTGAAGCGTTACCAGAACCTCTACGAAAAGAAATCGGTGAGTCCGCAGGAGTTCGACGAGGTGAAAGCCCGTCAACAAGCGGCTCTCGCGCGTCGCGATATGGCAAAGGCAGGCCAGGCCCAGGCGCAGGCAGCATTGAGCCAGGCACGCACGTCTCTGGATTACACGCGGATTCGGGCGCCATTCGACGGCGTGGTGACGGAGAAGAAAGCCGATTCCGGCACGCTGGCTTCACCCGGCATGCCGATTTTCACCGTTGAGGACGTGCGCCGCTATCGACTGGAGGCCACCGTCAACGAGAACGATCTCCAGTACGTACGAACAGGAGAGCAGGTTTCGGTCGTCATCGATGCCCTCGACAACGCGGATCTGAAAGGTAAGGTAGTGCAAATCGTTCCAGCCGCGGACGCCGCGAGTCGCACGTTCCTGGTGAAGATCGATTTGCCCACAGACACACATCTGCGTTCGGGGCTGTTCGGGCGAGCCCAGTTTTCTCGCGGCGAGCGGCAGGCGCTGTTGATTCCGCGCTCGGCGGTCGTCGAACGCGGCCAATTGCAGGGCATTTATGTGCTGGACCAAAACAAGGTTGCGAGTTTGCGCTACATCACATTGGGGAAGCCTTCCGGGGCCGAGGTCGAAGTGCTGGCAGGCCTCCAGGACGGCGAGCGGCTCGTGGCCAAACCGGGTGCAGTGGACCTGAATGGCAAACGCATTGAGGTCCAGTAATGACTGATAGCAAATCCAAGTCGGTGATACAGCCCCCGAAGGGCTTGCGCCTGGCCGGTCGCATTGCCCACACTTTCATTGATTCGAAACTGACACCGCTGGTGATCGTCGCTGCGCTGCTTCTTGGCGCCTTCAGCATTCTCAAGACTCCACGGGAAGAAGAGCCCCAGATCGTGGTGCCCATGCTCGACGTTTTTGTTCAGATGCCGGGTGCATCGGCGGACGAGGTGGCACAGCGCGTCAGCCTTCCCATGGAGAAGTTACTGCGCGAAGTGCCGGGCGTCGAGTACATCTACTCGATCAGTCATCCCGGCGTGAGCATGCTGGTCGTGCGTTTCTACGTTGGCGCCAAAGAAGAAGATGCGATCGTACAGACCTACAACAAGCTCTACTCCAACTTCGACCGCATCCCGCCCGGCGTCTCACAACCGATCATCAAGGTCCGCTCGATTGACGACGTGCCGATTATGGCCCTGACGTTGTGGGGGAAAGACTATGACTCTTATCGCCTGCGGCGAATCGCGGGTGAGCTGGAAAATTCACTGAAGCCGCTCAACGACGTTTCTGAGACCAAGATCATCGGCGGGCAGCCTAGGCAAATACGAGTAGTGCTCGACACTCAACGGCTCGCGGCCTACGGCCTTACGCCGGGCGCGATCGTCGGGCAACTCCAGAACGCGAACAGCCGTGGCCAAGCCGGTAGTTTTGCGCGTGACAATCGCGAGTTTCAGGTCGAAGCAGGCACCTTTTTCACGAGTCTCGAAGACCTGCGTCAGGTCGTGGTCGGGGTTCACGCCGGACGCCCCGTCTACTTGCGTGACGTAGCGGAGAAGCTTGAGGACGGCCCCGCCGAAGCAAACACCTACGTCCTGTTTGCCAATGCTCGAGGCGGCGCAGGACAGACAGCGGGCGCGGAATATCCCGCGGTAACCATCACGCTTTCCAAGCGCAAAGGTACGAACGCCACCGACATTTCCGAGCGTGTGCTGGACAAGGTCAACGCTCTGCGCGGTTATGTGCTTCCCAATGATCTGAACATCACGGTCACGCGCAACTATGGCGAGACCGCGAAGGACAAATCCGACGAACTTCTCAAACACCTGCTGATCGCAACCTTGTCGGTCACATTGCTGATTGCACTTGCCCTGGGCTGGCGGGAATCAGGCGTCGTACTTCTGGCAGTGCCGGTCACGCTCGCCCTCACACTCGCCGTGTTCTACCTGTATGGCTACACCCTGAACCGGGTCACATTGTTTGCGCTGATCTTCTCCATCGGCATCCTGGTCGACGACGCCATCGTTGTGGTCGAGAACATCGTGCGCCATTTTCGGTTGCCGGAAAGCCGAGGGCGATCCTTATCTGAAGTCGCGGTCGAGGCGGTGGACGAAGTTGGCAATCCCACGATTCTTGCCACCTTCGCAGTAATCGGCGCGATCCTGCCCATGGCCTTCGTGCGCGGCCTGATGGGTCCGTACATGCGCCCGATTCCAGTGGGAGCTTCGGCGGCCATGTTGTTTTCGCTGATTGTGGCCTTCGTCGTTTCTCCGTGGGCGGCATTGAGGCTGCTGAGGAAACATGCGGGCGGTAGCGACCATTCCGGGCACGAGACCGAAGGTTGGACCACCCGCCTGTACCGCCGGATGATGAACCCGCTCATCCGCGACGCGCGCCGCCGCTGGATGTTTCTTGGTGGTGTCGTGTTGTTGCTGCTCGCCGCAGTCACCTTTGTCCCGTTGAAGTGGGTTCGCGTAAAAATGCTGCCCTTCGACAACAAGAGCGAGTTCCAGGTCATCATTGACATGCCCGATGGCACGCCACTGGAACAGACGACTCGCGTGGCGCAAGCCCTGGGACAGTATCTCGGCCAGCAGCCCGAGGTGATCAATTATCAGATCTATGCCGGGACCTCCGGCCCTTACAACTTCAACGGCCTCGTGCGTCATTACTTCCTGCGCAGTCAGCCCAATCAGGCTGATATCCAGGTGAATCTGCTCTCGCGGCACGATCGCAAGGCGCAGAGCCACGAGATCGCACGACGACTGCGGCCGGAGTTGGACAAGATTGCCGCGCCCTTCGGTGCGCGCATCAAGGTAGCCGAAGTCCCGCCTGGTCCGCCCGTGTTGCAAACTCTGGTCGCCGAAGTCTACGGGCCTGACTACAAAGGGCAAATTGAACTGGCCGCTCAAGTCAAGAAGGTCTTTCAGCAAACGCCAGGCGTCGTGGATGTGGACTGGTACGTCGAAGACCCGCAAATCAAGTACGACATGAAAGTGGATCTGGACAAGGCAGCGCTCCACGGCATCTCGCCCGCCGACGTAACGCGCACTCTGCAGGTGGGGCTCGGCGGAGCCAACGCGGGATTGCTCCACGATCCCCGTTCACGCGAAGACATCCCCATCGAAGTGCGGCTGGCGCGCCCGGATCGCTCTGGGATCGAAGACCTTGGCAACCTGAAGCTGCCGACGCCTTCCGGTGGGCAAATCGCCCTGCAGGAAGTAACGAACCTTCAACAAACGACGATCGATACCAGCGTGTATCGCAAGAATCTGCAGCCAGTCGTCTACGTGACGGGAGATGTGGCGGGCGGAGAAGAAAGCCCTGTGTACGCCATCATGAAGATGAGCGAAGCCATCGACAAAATCAAGTTGCCCGATGGCTACGGGGTAAAGCAATACAAGGGCACGACCATGCCCGAGCGCACCGACCGCTTCTCCATGAAGTGGGATGGTGAGTGGCACATCACGGTGGAAGTCTTCCGCGATCTGGGACTCGCCTTTGCGGCTGTCCTGGTCTTGATCTACGTGCTGGTCGTGGGCTGGTTCCGCTCGTTCGTCACGCCGCTGGTCATCATGGCGCCGATTCCGCTCACGCTGGTCGGCATTCTGCCCGGCGCATGCTCTGATGGGAGCTTTCTTCACTGCGACCTCGATGATCGGCTTCATCGCTGGAGCCGGCATTATCGTTCGCAATTCCATCATTCTCGTCGATTTCATCGAACTACGCCGCTCCCAGGGAATGTCGCTGGAGGATGCCGTCGTCGATGCGGGCGCGGTGCGCTTCCGCCCAATGCTGCTGACCGCAGCCGCCGTGGTGGTGGGAGCGAGCGTGATCCTGTTCGATCCGATTTTTCAGGGCTTGGCTCTGTCCTTGATGGCGGGAGAAGTCGCGTCTACCGTTCTGTCGCGAATGGCAGTGCCGGTTCTTTACTACCTCTCTCAGAGGGGACACTCGTTTCCACCGATGCATCCGCATGCGCCGGAAAATGTCGCTGAATGCGAAACACCGCAATGCGAAATTGCGTAGGACCAACTTGTTTTGAAGGAGAACCGCTATGACCGTAGAACGAACACTTCGTTTGATCGCTGGCAGCTTTATTCTGTTGTCCCTGGCACTTGGGCACTACGTAAGCCCGTACTGGTACCTTTTCACGGCTTTTGTTGGCCTGAATCTGTTTCAGTCTGGATTCACGAACTGGTGCCCGATGATGACGTTCCTGCGTAAACTTGGAGTCGGCAGATAGGAGAAAGTGAACATGCCCAATTGGGTTTGGGGAGTGGCATTCCTTGTCGCCTATGTGGTCTTGACGCAATGGCTACTGCCAAAACTTGGTGTTCCCACCTGAAGGAGCCAAGGTTGCGCCGAGTCTCGGCGCAAAATTGTTCCGAAGGCCGACACTCCGGAGAACCATGACAACGATAGTGCAGGTTGAATTTCGCGAGAGCCTGTTGTCAATCCGTGACGAGATCCTCCAATCGCTTGGACATCCCGTAATCTCTGCTCTCGGCTCGCGCGCTGCGCGAAATCTCGATCTCTCGCATGAATCAGTGGGTGTCGTTCTGATCGGGCACGGAGCGCCTTGGGAAGAACGATGCAACCTTGCCGCTCATTTCCGAGAGACCCTGCCAGGAGTTCCCATTGTGGCGTCCCTTCGCCAGCGCGACAAAGATGTGACCGGAGCAGATTACAATTTACCGGCAGATAATCCGCCTCTGTGGGTGAGAACAGTCAGACAGGCATTGGCGGGAATCGGGTAGTCTTCGAAGATTCAGACCCTGGCTCCTGCCATTTCATAATCACTACAATGCCGATATCAGCTCGAAATAGATTGCGCGGAACAATTGAAGAGACTCAACTCGGCCATGTCATGGCTCATGTTGTGGTTCGGGTCGCACAACAGTGGCGGACCTGCTCGTATCACTCTCCCGAGAGGCTCCTGACGCTGAGTCTGGGACTGGGAAGCTTGGTCAAAGAGGCCATCAGCACAGAGCTCCTCTTGCTGGATCGTTTGAAAATCGAAAGCGCATGCTCAGAAAGTTCAGGCGATCCGTTCCAAGGGTGCCATCCAAGGAATAGCGTTGACATAACGTTCATATTAATGTACGTTATATGTAACTATTGACCATTATTCTGGACATTAAATATGAGGACCAGCCGATCATCCGTCGTAATGCCACTCCCGGTAGGGCATGCCCTGCGCAAGCTCGGCCGCGACATCCGTGACGCCCGACGGCGGCGGCGCATCCCCGCGGCCATCGCGGCGCAGCGCGCCTCGATCAGCCGCACGACTCTCGTCAAGATTGAAAAGGGCGATCCCGGCGTCGCAATCGGCATATACGCCACGGTCCTTTTTGTGCTGGGCTTGGCGGATCGGCTGGGTGATCTCGCCGCGCCGAAGAACGATCCCGTGGGCCTGCAGCTCGAAGAAGAAAACCTGCCGCAGCGCATTCGCGTGCCGCGCAGGCCGAAACGCACGAAAGACAAGTGATGGACAGAGAGGCTCTCGTTTACGTGGATCTCGACGGCGTTCCGCACCTGATGGGGCGTCTGTGGGCCCGTACGCGCAAGAACAAGGAAAGCGCCACCTTCGAATACGACAAGACATGGCTGGAAAATCCCGCGCGATTCTCTCTGGAGCCCGCCCTGCAGGTTGGTCCCGGTCCGTTTCACACACCGGCAGACACGCCCATGTTCGGCGCCATCGGCGACTCCGCGCCCGACCGATGGGGGCGGGCGCTCATGCGCCGCATGGAACGCAGGCGCGCGGAGCACGAGGGCGGCGCGCCGCGCACGCTCCAGGAAATCGACTTCCTGCTGCTAGTGGACGACGAGGCACGTCAGGGCGCGCTGCGCTTTGCGGAAAAAGAAGGCGGACCCTTCCTGCGGAAGGAGGGCGTCAAGCGCATCCCGCCGCTAATCGAGCTCCCGAAACTGCTCTCTGCGGCCGAGCATCTGATGGAGGAGAAAGACACCGAGGAGGAACTGCGCATGCTGTTTGCGCCCGGCTCCTCTCTGGGCGGCGCAAGGCCCAAGGCTTCCATCAGGGAAAAGGACGGCCGGCTTGCCATCGCAAAATTCCCACGCAAGGACGATGAAATCAACACGGTGGTCTGGGAGGCAGTCGCACTGTCCCTCGCGCAAAAATCTGGCATCCCGGTTCCTCGATCTCGCGTCGAGAAAATCGCTGGCAAGCCTGTGCTCCTCCTGCGACGCTTCGACCGCGACGGCGAACGGCGTGTCCCGTTCCTCTCCGCGATGAGCATGCTCGGATCGAAAGACCAGGAAACCCGAAGCTATCTGGAAATTGTTGACGCGCTACGCCAGCACGGTGCTGCGCCGAAAGCCGACATGGAAGCGCTGTGGCGGCGGCTGGTTTTCAACATACTGATCTCCAACACCGACGACCACCTGCGGAATCACGGCTTTCTATATGAAGGCCAGGCGGGCTGGCGCCTGTCGCCCGCTTACGACCTCAACCCGGTGCCGACTGACATCAAGCCGCGCATCCTCAGCACGGCAGTCAATGAGGATGACAACACAGCTTCACTCGCACTAGCGATGGAGGTGGCGGGATATTTCGAACTGGACGACGGCCAAGCGCGCGACATAGCAAAACAGGTCGGCAAGGCTGTCTCAAAGTGGCGCAATGAAGCCACGCGGCATGGCCTGACGAAAAGCGAGATCGACCGCGTGGCGTCAGCGTTTGAGCATGATGATCTGAAAGTGGCTCTGGCCACGAGGAAGTAGATCGACGGTGTTCTTTCCGATGTCTTGATGTGTGAGAGGACAATTGCCATCAACAGCGATTCAACCTGGGCGGAGCCCGTTTCGTAGAACTAGAAATCCGACATCCCCCGGATGGCTGAATAATAAGCCGAGGCGCAAAGGCCAGTGTCAAGGCTCTTGGACCGCAAACGCGGCGCGCGAAGCGCGGCCTTGACACTGGCCGGGCCTCGGCTATGCTCTGGCTATCCGGGGTATGTCATTCGGGAATGCTGCATCAAAGACCAAGACCGAAACCCTGACTGATCTGGTTCGTGTGCGTGGTTTGTGGTTCTATCTTTTGCGCTACTGGCTCTTGCTGAATCGCGGGGGAATGGGACACGTCGCGGCTGAGTTCCTGGCCCAGCGTCGCTGCATTGTTCGTATAAATCTGCGCGTCATAGCGTCCACGCGACACAGAAACGTATGCCATGCGGCTGTTGAGCAGATCCTTAGCACCCAGTTCCGTGTCCACGTGAATCAAGACACGGTCGGCAGTCTGTCCCTGGCTGGAGTGGCTGGTCATGGCATACCCATGATCGAGATGCGGATGCTTGTGCGGATCGAGTTCAACCATACGCCCACCGTCGATCTTCAAGCGCAGCCGCCCGTCTCCGTCGATGCTCTCGATGGTCGCCAACTCGCGGTTCGCAACTCTGAGGTTGTTGGCCGGCGCAGTGAGCTGAATGCGGTCGCCTACTGAGAAACTCCGCATCTCCTCCCGAAAGACTGAGACTCCCTGCTGCCTGCGCGGATCGTAAGTGCGCTGCGTGCCATCCTGCAGCTCAACTGTCAGCCGGTTGTTCGGAGCGTCGATACTCTTCACCTGTGCGTACGCGCCTTTCCCGATGCCGGTTTCCTTCGAAGCTCGCGAATAGCGCAGCACATCGCCCACCTCATAGCGCTCGGCCCATGTGCGATCCGCGCCGGTGAGGGCTTGGCGCGGCACTAGCGTCCTGATGCGGTGCTCCTCGTCGCTGACGAGGCCACTCCGCTGCAATTCCGCATGGACGCGCTCGTTGATCTCCATGCGAAAGCGATTATCGGGAGAAATCACCAGCGTGTTCTCCGGCAATTGTGCGTACTCCTTCGCGATAGCGGCGATGCGCCCGTCGTGGCTTTGAATCTCATGGACTCGGCCCTGCCGGTCAAGATTCTGTATTGCTTCCTGTACTTCGCCATGGGCAAGCTGCTCGACTACCTGTTTCAATTCTGGGTCTTTCTGGCGCACAATCTCTTCGAGCCTCACCGTTTTCATACCGGCGTCCTGGAGTTGCGCGAAGGGCCGCCCGGCCTCAACCGCCTCATGTTGCCGCCGGTCGCCGACGAGCAACACACGGTCATTCGGATGGAGCCGGTTCACAAACTCATGCACCTGCCTGGTCGATGCCAGAGAGGATTCGTCGAGTACATAGAGCCGTTTCTCGCCGCTATCCGGCTGTTGTCCACGTACCAGATGCTTCTGTAGTGTGGATGTCTCGATGCCTGCTTCCCCGAGCTTCTGCGCCGCGCGGGACGTTGGCGCGAAACATTCTGAAGAGAACCGGAAACCTGGCTGCCGTCATGAGAACCATGGGACACAGGGATGTGAAGACTGCGATGCAGTATCAACATCCCGAATTAGAGATCGTGCGCGCTGCGCTCGATCAAGACACAACCGTAGAGAAACGGACGTAGCCGGATTGAGGTTACGGCACACTTTACGGCACACCCGAAACATCAACTCCGGTAAGTAATTGAAAAGATGGTGAGCGCGGTAGGAATCGAACCTACAACCTACTGATTAAGAGTCAGTTGCTCTGCCAATTGAGCTACGCGCCCATCTGTGGATTGAGTTTCAGCCCCGGGGACCCGCCGATCTCGTCGCGGGTTGCGGGCGATGGCCTCATGCGGCAGCCGGGAAGCTGCTTGCCGGAACCATTCGATCAGCTATTCGCGAATTCCCAAACGGATTTTAACACAGCGGATTGCAGGCGCCCTAACCGGCAGACACGCGAACGATGCTGTGCAGCGACGAATGGGTGTAGCGAAGAAATCTGCTCCACGCCGGATAGCCTGGGTTGTTTTGCTCCGGGCGCTCAGCGTCGCAGCAGGTCTGTGGCAAAGGGCGACACTGCATCGGAGATCGCGGTAGCGGGGCGGCGCGTCGGCGACGTTTCAGTTTCTACCGGTGGCCGTCGCTCCAGGGTTCCCAGGATGGGCGGTTCCCATCCGTTCGATTCGGTCAGCGACACGAACCGGGGCTCCACGCACAGCGCATCGACCACCCGGCGCTGCCGGGAACTCAGCACTTGCAGCGGCAGCACCTGAAAGTGGCGAAACACCCACATGAGATAGATCCGCTGGGCGATGGAAAGCCTGATGTAACGCGGCCCCAGCGGAGTCAAGACGCGCAGCACGCCGCCAAACAATTTTTCAAACCACATGCGACCACCTGAATTTCCGAGATGGTGATTCCTGGCAAGTCAGAATTTTCGGAATCTGATTTCCCTGAACCTTTAGCAGTTCAAGGGCCAGCATTATTGCACCAAAGTTGATGCACATGCATTAGAAAATTCAAGATTTTCGCGGCATTCTTCGCCACTAGAGAATTTCTTCTCCCCCCGAGCCCTTTTCTGGAGTGCACCTCGAACGGTGCAACGTTATTCTGTGCAGGAATTAGACTGGAATTTCTGGCAGAATCTCGATACTGCTGATGCTCGCAGCCACTCCAAAATTTCCACCGTCCTGGCTGTCTTCCACCCGCACCACCGAAGCCCGGCAGCATACCCACTGTTTGACACCGTGAGTGAGTTCGGGCGGCAGGATCAGGACCATCTCCAGCTCGCTCCCGGCCACGATGCGAGAGTCGGTATAGAGGAAAATTCCACTCCGGTTCAGGTCGCGGGTGATGCCGCTGGCACCGCCGGTTCCAAGCTCGGCACTGGCGGGGTGTGTTTGGATGGGCTTCGTCTTGCCGAGTTGTGTCTTGCCGGGCTGCGTCTTGATGGAGACTGGCACACGCACCGGAAGACGCCGTCCGGAACGACGTTCGCGTTTGGTATCCGGCATGAGAACTGGAGCCTACCACAAAGGCGGAGTGAATATTGGTGGATATGGGATCTTCGTCGAGCCGGGGCGGGTCTAAGAGGAAATTAACTCACTCGCCTTCAGGCCGCCGCGAACGAACGCCGGGCACGACCAAAGCCTGCTCCATGGTAGGTGCGTTGGTAGCACGCAGTTTGACTTCGACTTCGTGTCTTTTCTCTGCGGCGCCCGTACTCGAATAGGCACGCGACAACAATTCCAGCGAGTAGGGATTATCGTCGTCTTCCTCCAGGTGGGCGATGGCTTCCTGAACCTTCTGCTGGGTCATCAGCAACGCCCCCACCGCGCCGTGATACGAACCTTGAACCACCGCACTGCGGGCGGTGCCGGCGATGGTTTCCAATTGCTGCAGAGTCTGCGTGGCCAGCTCCTGGTTCCCGGCGTGATCGGCGCGAACTGCGCGGTAGCGCAAAATTCGGGCCCGTTCATCGTCACGCTCGGATTGCGACAGGTCCGCCTGCTGGGCGAGCGCGGCTTCCGCTGCCTCCAGATGCTTCAAGGCCGTGGCATCGTCTGGCTGGTAGAGGCTCATCATGCGATGCGCCTGGGCTGCGGTCAGGTCGAATCCGGCAGCGTGCGCCTTTTCGGCGGCCGCAGCAAAGGCCTTGTCGGCCTCAGCGAAATTGTTCTCACGCGCCCAGGTGGTCGCTTCCTGCAGAGCGTAAGACAGCCGGTCCGCATCGGTGTGAGCGTGCTGGATGGCTTTTTCATACTCCGCCCGCGCCTGTTCCTGGTTTCCCATCACCGCGTAAGTGTCGCCCAGGCCGAGTTGGGAATAGTCGAATTCCGGATCGTTTTTCAGCGCTGCCCGGTAGTGTTCGAGCGCGGCGTCGAAGTTACCCGACATGCGCAGGATTTCGGCGTACGAATCCTGCGGGTTGGGGAGCGTGGGGAGCACGGCGATATAGCGCTCCATCACCTCGAAAGCTTTGGAAAACTCGCGACCGTGAGCGTAACAGTAGGCCAGATCGTTCAGAGCCGGAGGATAATTTTTGTCGAGGGCCAGCGCCCGCTCCAGCGTCTTTTGTGCCTGCTCGTAGTTGTTTTGCCCCATCATCCAGTTCCCGGCCATGTAGGCGAGTTGCTTATCCTTGGGATACATCTCCAGCAAGTCGTTCATGGCTGGGATACCGGCCAGGAAATTGTTTTCCTGAATGCTGGTGATCCACTTGATGAGAAGTTGTTCTCCGGGCGTGACCTTGGCCGTCGCAGCCAGCGCTTTTGCTTTTTCACGCGACGCCATGGCCTCGGCGGGATTGCGGCTGTTATAGCCGATGAAGGCGTAGGCCAGGGCAAAGTTGGGGTCGGCTTCGACAGCCGCCCGCCATCCGATGTTGGCGCGCTCCAGATACAGGTTCTCGTAGTCTGTCACTGCCCGCACGAACAAGTCTCGCGCCTTTGGCGAGGATGTGGTGATGGGCAATGTCTTGGTCGTACCCTGCTTGATATGGTGGGCAAAGGAAAACGGCGCCAGCGAGAGGCAAATCAGGACACAAACGCAATGAGCACGGCGCATCACCATCTTCCACCGGTAAGGAAATGTCGTAAGTCTTAGAAAAAGCTAGCACGGAGGGGCGACCTGAAAAAGTCCCTGTGCGGGTACGAAGGGCCAGCGACTCGGGTGCATAGGATGAATTTCAGTCGCAGAAATAAAACGGCTCCTCCTGAATTCACGCAGGAGGAGCCGGATCAGTTTCAGAGTCACTAGAACGAAATCTTGGCCGCAAACTGAATGCCCCGCGGGCCGCCGCCACCCAGGAACGGGTTACCGATGCCCGTGTCCCCCGTGGCGGTGATCTGGTAGAAGCCGCTGTGCTGCCCGGTGAGATAGTCCGGCGATCCCACGTCAGCGATGAAGTTGGGGAGCTCCGGATTGGAGAAGTTCGAGTGATTGAACAGATTGAAGAACTCCGCCCGGATTTGAAGGTTCACCCGCTCGGTCAAAGCGGTGTTCTTGTAAACCGAGAAGTTGAACTCCTTGAAGCTCGGCCCGGCCAGCGAATTGCGTCCCAGATTCCCGAAGTGCCGGGTTCCAGCCACGCAATTGGCCTCGCTGCTGTCGTTGGGATCGCCCAGTGATGCCCATGTGCAGGGCGCGGCGAATGAACTCAGGTCGAGGAACGTGGACGGATTACTCGAGTACTTCAATGGACCGATCACGTCGGGCCGGTCGAATCCTTCCCCGGCACCGGAATAGTCGCCTTCAAATTCGTAGTTGAGTTGCCAGGGCTGGCCGTCCTGCAGGTTAACCACTCCGTCGATGCCCCAGCCGTTCTTTAGCCGCGACAACGCCCCGCTCATCCTCGGGAATTCATAGTTGAAGTTCCAGGTAAACCGGCGGCGAATGTCGAAGCTGGAATTTCCACGGTCTCCTGCCGGATTGGTGCTGTTCTGTGGCTGCGCCTGGTTGGGCGTGAAATCTTCCAGATCGCTGGCCGTATCAATTCCGTGCGACCAGACAAAATTCGCCTGCGTCGACAGCCCATGCCAGTTGCTGACGTGCAGACTGGTCTGCAAGGAGTGGTAGATGGAGTTGGCCGAAGACCGTTCCAGGTTCAGATAGAAGAAATTGGGAAAGTTCCGCGGCACCCCATAACCGCTGACCCCGTTGGCCAGATCGAATGCTGTGATCGTTGCCTGGCTGGGCTGGTTGATGTCCAGGAACTGGAACAGCTTGGTCCCCTTTGATCCCGCATACCCGATCTGGAATACTGCCTTGTTACCCAGTTGCTGCTGAATGTTGAGATTGAAATTCTGAGTGTAGGGAGTGCGCAAATTCGGATCGGCAGCGAAGAAATCACTGTTTGGACCGAAACCGGAGTAAACCGGAACCGCCGGATCGAGCGCCGCTCCACTCACGCTTCCGAATTGCAGTCCCACTGGACCGGTTCCGGGATAAGCCGGTCCCGGACAAAAGATGCAGTTCCAGGGCAAGTGTCCCAGGAAAATGTCTTGAGAGAAGGCGTCATAGAACAGGCCCCATCCGCCCCTGAGAACTGTGCGTCCCTTGCCCGACGGGTCCCAGGAGAACGCCACGCGGGGCGCAAAATTGTTGTAATCAGGATTGTAAAGACCGCCGTTTCCCACCTGGGTTACGGAACCGCCGTTCGCGGGATCGAACTGGTAAAACAGGTTGTTCTTCTCTTTCACCACACCGAAATAATCCCAGCGCAGGCCAAAGTTGAGAGTGAGGCGTGGCGTCAGCCGGTAACTGTCCTGTAGGTAAACGCCGTGACTGCTCTCCGAAGTATGGCGCAGGGTGTTGCCCGTGATTTGCGCTCCGTCGTCCGGAATGCCCTCCAGGAAAGCCTCCAGAGGAGTAAGCGAGCCGTTCGGGTTCAACGGATTCGCATCGGGAATCGAGTCAAAGCTCAGAGTGCCCCGGAAATTGTGATCGATGAGTTGTGTGATGGTGGTGCGGCGGAACTCATAGCCGAACTTGACGTCGTGCTTACCTGATTTCCATGAGTAGTTGTCGATGAAGTGCCAGTTCGCATCCACCCGGTTGCGCGGCACCGACGAACTTGCGCCAAGGCCCGAAAAACCACCCACGCTGATGACCGGAAGACCGCCATCGTAAGCCGATACACCCGTATTCAGGCCAATGGAACTGGGACTGAAGCTCTGGTCCTCGGGGAAGAATCCCTCCGCAAACCGGTTCCACCCCAGACGCGCCTCATTCACCTGGTTGGTGTTCACCACCTTCACGTAAGAAATCGAAACCAGTTGCACTCGCGTCGGAGTATGCGTATTGAAGCCCGGCACCTGCCCGCCGCTGCCCGTCAAAGACAGGGGAAACGACTGAGTGCTGTCTCCGAAGTAATAGCGTCCGGTCAGCAGGTTGTTGGGATTGAAATTGTGATCAACCTTGCCAATCAGGCTATCGACGCGATTCAAGAAGTTGATCGCCGTCGAAACGTTATTCGTGTCGCAGCCGTTCCCGTCACTCACCGCCCCCGCAATATTTGGGGCCGGCCAGGGGTTCCGCGCCAGCAGCGCCGCAGTCACCGGATTCAGGGTTTCCCCCCACGATGCAATATTGGCTTGCTCCTGTGCAATCACCGCGGGGTCGGGTACGCAGCTCTGACCTGCCTGGGCTCCGGTTTCACGCTGACCTTCATAGTTGAAATAGAAAAATGTCTTGTCTTTGATGATCGGACCGCCCAGGGAAGCCCCGAACTGGTTGTTATGGAATGGATTCTTGGGCCCCTCGTTGTTGAAGTAGTTGCGTGCCCCAAACTGCCCGGTACGCAGGTACTCCAGACCCGAGCCGTGCCATGCGTTGGTGCCGCTCTTGGTCACGATATTTACTACGGCACCGCTATTGCGGCCGTATTCCGCCTCATAGTTTGAGATCGTGCGAAGTTCCGCCACGGCATCGATCGGAAGAATGGTCGCCGGATCGCCGAATACCCCTGCCTCGTTAATGGCAGGATCGTTGCGGTAGCCGTCGTTCATATCGGTGCCGTCCAGCAGGAAGTTGTTCGATCGGCCCCGCGAGCCATTCATCGAAAAGGTGCCGTACGATCCAGGTGAGTCCGAAATCTGATCCGGCGATCCGGCAACCCCCGGGTTCAAATAGATGAGCTTGGTGTAGTCCCGTCCATTGACCGGCAGATTGGCAATCGTCTCCGTGGTCAGGGTTCCGCCCAGCTGAGCCGAAGTAGTTTCCACCTGGGACAGCTCTTCGCCTGAAACTTCCACCGTCTGCGAGACCTGTCCGGCCTTGAGTTGGGCATCCACCCGTCGTTCGGTAGCTACATCGACAACCACTCCGCTGGTGACTGAGGTCTGAAAACCGCTTTGCGTGATGGTCACCACATAGGTGCCAATAGGCAGCTCAGGAACGCTGTAACTGCCGTCGGCGCTGCTCTGCGTAATGCGCTCCTGGCCGGTGTTCACGTTCCGCACCACCACCTTGGCGCCGGAAATAACCGCGCCGGAGACATCGGTAACTGTCCCCAACACGGTTCCGCGAAAGGTCTGGGCAAACAGCGAAATTGAGGCCCAAACGAAAAAAGCGAGGATTATCCTCACTCTCATTGGAATTCTCCTTTTAGCACCGGCAAAAACGCCTGGTCGCCGCGAGCCAAACATCTGTTGAACCTGTCTGCTATTAAATTGCCGCCGATTATAACCCGCAGCCCCGTCATTTGTCTTACCGATGGCGTTCATCGGACATTTGGAAGCGGACCCTACGGCAGTATTTTCAACCGTGATCCGCAGCCACGCCAGAGTTGGTCCATGAGTTTCCGCGTTTGAGCGGGCTCTAGCTCAGTCGAGCGGTATACCGGTTTTTGCGGAAATGTCGCGCAGTTCCTCAACCACGGGCAGGATCAGCGGGACCCCCTTCTCGCGCCTCAATCGCTCTGCTTGCCGTTCGGGATCGCCCGGAATCAGCGGCCCGCTGGTGCCGGGTGCCGGCTTCGTCGCTCGAAATACGCGAACATAGTCGTCGACCTGAGCCTTGAACGAGTCGCTATCGATAAAGCCGTCAATCCTCATCGCCCCAAAGAAGTGGCCGATCCCTTTACCGACACTGCGCTGGGGAAATTCCTGACGCAGAGCGAAGGGCGGGGTAAACGGCCCCCAATTTGCTCCACCCAGCACGCCGCTCAACATATCAACCATGATTGCAAGGCAGTAGCCCTTATGTCCGCCGTGTTCGCGATCCGAACCGAGCGGCAGAAGTGCGCCGCCTGCAACGGTATCGTCGGGGTCTGTCGTGACCCGGCCCTGGCTATCGATGCTCCAGCCGGGAGGGATCAGCTTGCCGCTTCGCCTGGCCATTTCGATTTTTCCGTATGCGACAGCACTGGTGGCCATATCGATTACGATCGGCGGCTCCTGTTTTCCAGGGAATGCGATCGCGATAGGGTTTGTGCCCAGCATGCGCTCCGCTCCCCATAAGGGTGTCACCAGCTTGGTTGCGTTCGTCATAGCCCAACCGATCAGATCGCGCTCCACGGCTTTAAGAACGTAATAGCCGGCGATACCGAAGTGATTGGTGTTCCGCACGCTCACCCAACCGGAGCCGGCTTTCTCCGCCATGTCCATAGCGATGCGATTCGCTTTTGGCCCGACCACCAGACCCAGGCCGTTGTCGCCATCGATGGTCGCAGTACTCAATGTCGAACGAACCTTCTCGATGTTAGGCCGGGGATTGATTCGCCCGAGGCTGAGCATATCGAAATAGCTATGCAGCCGGGCTACTCCGTGTGAATCGATGCCGCGCAGGTCTGCGCAGGCCAGCACGTCGGCAGCTTGAACCGCATCCTCTTTAGGACACCCAAAGTGGAGAAAGATGCGGGTGCTGAATTCGCGTAAGGCCTCGATGTGAAAAATCTTGGTCTCCACGCCAATCATCTTATATTTTCGCCTTGGGAACTCAATGCACAATGGCTGAGAAGGGACGATCCGAACCGCACGCCCCTCGCATGACAAGCTGGGTTGTGCCTGAAGACCGACGACTGAAGACTGAAGACTAGAAAGAAAATGCCACGCCGCCCCGAATGGAGCGCGCCGACTGCACCAGGTAGACGGTGCGGCCATCCTGTCCCAACACCGGAACATATCCCTGGGCCAGAAGATTGCGCACGTCTACGATGGCATCCATGTGTCCGGGAAGGAAGCCGGTGCCGGGGATGGGCTGCCGCAGGTAAATGTTCAGGAAGGGATCGGACTGCCCGGCCGAGCTGTTAAACATGTCCACCGGGGTCAGGGCCTGCCCGCTGATCCAGCGGTAGGAAGTAATCAACTGCGTCTTGGTGCGGGGCAGGGTGCCGCTGAACTTTGCGGCTGCAGTGTGGCGATCGCGTGTGAAGCTTGCGCGGCGCGCGTCTTGCAGAGCGAGATTGGTCTGACTCAGATCGAGCACTCCGCCGTATCCATAGTCGAGCGTGGCCGTAAGGTCCGACGACAGCTTGCGCTGCAGTACCACCCGCATTCCGTGGGCATCCAGTTCTTTGCCGCGATAAGTAAAGGTCTCGGAGTACAAGTCGGGCAGGACGTCTCCGCTGTCCGAGGAAGCATCGCCAACTCCGGTCAGCGCCGGATCAGCGACGCGATCGGAGTACATCGCGACCTGAACATTGGTATCGCCCATACGATGGGACAGCGAGATTTCATGGTGGTGGGCCCGTTCCAGGGTCGGCGAGAATCCAGCCAGGCTCATGTGTGGACCGGACTCGCTCAAATCCGCCGGCGCCGACTCGAAACCCTTGTCCACTCTCCGGTCAGGCTCAGAGGTGGCGTAACGGTACTCCAGCACGGTATGGGGTGAGAGATGCACGTCCGCCGATCCGAAAGGACGGAAGGCCGTGACGCGCCCCATGAATTGGATGGTTTGCAGCTCACTGCCGAAGCGAAGCTCCAGAACATCACCGAAGGTGAATTGATCCGACGCGCTCAGCGCCAGCGCCTGCAGGGCCGTTGTGTGGGGATCAATTCCCGGAGCGGCCAGGCGGCGCATGGTAAACGCCATTTCCGGCTTTGATCCGTTGGCTAAGGGATGGCTGTAGGAGGCACGCAGCACCGCATTGGGCGAGCCGTTGCCGTATCCGACATTGCCTTGAAAGGCCACGGTTCCGGTGGAGAAAATCGACCGCTCCACGTTAAAGCCCGTGCTCATGTCGGAAGCGCTGCCAAAACCACTCGATGCCGAACCGGCAACGAAGGACAGAGTTCCCTTCAGATCGTGGTTGTCATGATTCGAATTGGCGTCCGCGTCGCCTGCCGGAACTTGAGAGGGATCCAGCATGCGCAGGATTGGTCGATTGGAAGCCGAACGCAGCACCCACTTCCAGTCATCATCGTCGGTGCCGACTCCGCGCAGCGCCGGCAGTTGGACCGCCTCAAACAGCCCGCTGAGTTTGAGATTCACCAACACGCTGCTGCCCGGACGCAGGCCCACACGCTCTCGCAATGCTGGAAGGAACGATGGAGAGTATGCCTTTACGCTATAGACTCCCGGCAGGAGGCCGCTGGCTGAGTAGAAGCCGTTCTCGTCGGTGAACACCTTCAGAGTGTGTGCGGCTGAACCCAACACCTCTACCATGGCACCCATCTGCGGCACTCCGGCAGCGTTGCGCACGTACCCCGAAATAGAGCCGGCGCCGGGACGATCCGCCGCCATCAGTGGAAGCGTCAGCGCGATCCCCAATAACCCGAGCTTGAACCCGAGTTTCCCCAGCATCACTGCAAACACCTCAGGAGACCAAGCTCTACGGTTACTCGACGGCAAAGGTCGCCGAAGGATCCACCGTCTGCTTGGAGATGTTGTCGTTCACCTTGATTTGAATACGATAGACCCCGGGATCAAGACTGGCGGCCGAGAGAGGTCTTTTGCAGGGTCACTTGGTCGCCAATATTGCCCATCTGATCCGTAGATTCCACGGTGTGAATCACGGCCTTGTTCGTGGCCGCGTTGATCACATCATACTCGACTGTGGCCGACGGTTTATGCGTCTTATCGTCGACCCCGAGGTTGTAAACCTGCATCCAGAAATACACTTTCTGATTGCGCTTGAATACCACCGGCTTGCCATTCGGCAGAAGCCACGCGCGGCCGGATCTTGGTGTTGCCGATCACAAACATGCCGGTGCCGATCTCTTTTGTGGAAACCGGCTCCATGGTATCGGCAACGATCAGCGAAGAGGACTGCCAGCTTATCGTCATCGAAGCTGGGTACGATAACCGGCTGCTCCACAATCCCGAGCGGTCGCCGTTGACATCTTTTACCACGACGTCGATGCGATACAGGCTCGGCCGCAAGCGGCAGCGCCTTCCAGTACACGGACGAGTTCTCAGTAACCTTGGGCAGCAGTTCGGCCGGAACGTCTACCTGCACCGTGTCTTCAAACGTCTGCACCACTTTGCCCGTCAACGTGGTCACACGCCCGAAAATATTCACCGTCCCGCGCTGCACGCCGTCCTTGTTCACGAAAGTGACGTCACGATTCTTCACCTGGATCGTGATCGGGACCAAGCACGGTGTCGCCGGTCACCCGCACAAAGTCAGTGCGCACATCGAACGGCATCAGGTTGACGCTGATCTTGTGACTGACCACTTCTTCCAGGTCCTTGAACTTCACAGCCGGCGGCTTTTGCAGCTTGTAGAACTGTTCCAGACGGTCAAACTGCTTCGTCTGCTGGGTGCCGCTGAAGGGGCCCGTCCCCAGCCGCTCCAGACCGCCGCCAGTGAAGCGGTCGGCCTTGCTGGCCATGCCCATCTGTTCGTAGAGGGTCAAGCCGGCGTTGGGCGTATAGAGCAGAGCGTCCTTCTCCGACCGGTCCATGGTCATGTGATAGTCGCCGCACATGCAGGTGTCGACGAATTCGATGATGACTTCCTGCCCGACGTCTTCCAGGTAGCGATAGCGCCAGTCTTCAAACGGATAGGTGGAAGTTTCGCCGCCACCTTCTTCCATCGGGCGCTCGTAGGAACCGCCCGAAGGATGCGACTCAATTTCATCCGCCGGGCCGTACATGATGTAGATTCTTCCGCGATCAGATTTCCAGCCCGGGATGCCGGCGGCAAAATGTTCGTTGGCATAGGCCATGCGCCGGTAGTGCTCTTCCTTGAATTCGTTTTCGATCGTGTCGGGAGTGGGATCGCGGCGCTGCCAGAAAGCCTCGATGAACTGGTCGCGCTCTTCGTCATTCGAGAGCAGTTTGAACGCCTTCTGCTCTTCGTCCGTGATGATCCAGCGTACGTCTTCGTCAAGCCATTTCTTGTAGGTCTTGCTCAATTCCACCTTCAACGACTTCGCGTTCTGCTTTTTCTGCTTATCGGTGAGTGGACGCTTGAGCGGATCGGCCTCCGGAGTCGCCTTTTCCTGTGACGATGTAGACGCGGCGGCAGCTGGATCAGTCGCATCTTGCTTAGCTTCCTGCGCGGCCGCGAAGAACACGAACCCTGAGATCAGGACCGGTAAAACAAGGACGACGAAAAGGCGATTGGCAAAACCTGCCCGGGACATAAAGGGGGTACTCCTTACGACGGTACTCTTGGCTAGCCATTCTATGACTTTGGCGGCACTAAGGCAAGGCTAAGTAAGGCCCTCTAACCAATTGTAAAGATTGTAAAATCGGCGTCCAACCTGGGTCTTGGCTTGCCGTCTTCCAGACGGCGCCGGCGAGGGGTAAGGTTTTCCTTAGCTCTCGTCCCGGCTCAAGCTATAATTGATTTGTTATCAATGCCCAGCCTGGCTGATCTGGGGCCGGGCACCCGCATGGCGGTTGTCCCGCAGGAACTTTTGCACCCGCAATACCGTATCTGATGGCGTGTCCCTATGTTACGCCGGAAATCCGGGTGTGATGGCAGCCCCATACCAGAGTGGGGCGGTGGAGCGACCTGTGTCGTAGAAGCTCCATGCATGCGGGCGGGCTGAACGGCGTGGCAAGGGGCGATGAGCACCGGGAAAAAAATTGGGATTGGGATTGGAGTCGGCATCGCTGTACTGGCGATTGCTGGCTTCGCCGTGCACCAGAGCCGCAAAGGCGTGGTCACGGTGCAGACTGGGAAAGCTCAACGGCTCGATCTGGCGTCAATTGTGAGCGCATCCGGCGAGATCAAGCCCAAGACTTACGTGAACATTGGCGCCAACGCCTTCGGCAAAATCACCCGGCTCTATGTGAAGGAAGGCGACCGGGTAAAAAAGGGGCAATTGCTGGCACAACTGGAAAACGTGCAGTCCTCGGCTGACGTGAACGCCACCCAGGCCGGGCTCGAAGCAGCGCGCACTGATGCGGTGGCTGCCGACGCAGCGTTGAATACATCGGCGGCCGACCTGAACCGCGCGCAATCCGACTACGAACGCGCCCAGCTCGATTGGACTCGCGCTCAAGGCCTGTTCAAAGACGCATTGATCGCAAAATCGGAATACGACAGCCAGAAGGCCGCCTTTCAAACCGCGCAAGCAGGACTGGCGCAGGCGCAGGCGCGCGTCGCCCAGGCCAAAGCGCAGAAAGATTCGGCGGACCGCCACATCGCGCAGAACGCAGCCAATCTGACTCATGCTGCGGACGTGTTGAAGAAGACGACGTACGCCGCGCCTTACGACGGCATGATCACCAACCTGCCGGTCCGCGAAGGCGAGACGGTTGTGATCGGAATCCAGAATTCTCCCGGCAGCACGCTCATGACTCTGGCCGACATGTCCGTCATCACCGCCGAGGTGAGAGTGGATGAGACCGACATTGTCAATGTGCGCCTGGGCCAGCCGGCCGAAGTCAGCATTGATGCGATTCCGAAGAAGACTTTCAAAGCAGTGGTGACCGAAATCGGGGACAACGCCATCGTTCGCTCCACCGGCGTGTCCACCTCACAACAGACTTCCGCCAGCCAGGAAGCAAAGGATTTCAAGGTCGTGGTCACCCTGCAGGACGCGCCAGAGAATCTGCGCCCCGGGCTTTCCGCCACGGCCAAGGTAACCACGGCCACGCGCAACAATGTGCTTACCATTCCCATCCAGGCGCTCACGGTTCGATCACAGGCCGACCTGGATGCGAGTAACGACAAGGGTGCCGTCCAGGCCGCTTCGCCTCAGAACGACGCATCCAATCAGAAAGAGCGGGATCGGGAGAAACAGGAAGTGCAGGGCGTGTTCGTGATTCGAGATCGCAAGGCAGAATTCCTGCCAGTTGAGACCGGCGTCACCGGCGTCACCGACATCGAAGTGCTCAAAGGGTTGAAAGCGGGCGACGAGATCGTCACTGGCAGCTACAAAGTGCTGCGAACCATGCGGCCAGGGGCAACCGTAACAATAGATAACGCGGTTCCCGAGAAGAAAGAAGACGAGAGCTAGGGGCCGGGCGTCGGACCTCGGACTTCGGACGTCAGGCGGGGAGTTGGGTAGGTCTTGGCTGAGGCCCGACGTCTGACGACTAACAATCGTTACAGTTGCTCGTCCAACAGGCAGCCGACACGATCGAGGAGTAGAAGAGAAAGATCGGAGCGGGCAGGTGTCCCGAGAGGACCAGGAGAGAAAAATGGCAACCGCAGAAGTCATCCAGATCGCGCAACCCGTAGTGTCGGCTCCTCCCGAATCGTGCATGATCTGCACCGAAGATCTGTGGAAGACCTACGACATGGGCTCGGAGCAGCAGGTGCACGCGCTGCGTGGGGTAAACATCCGCATCCAGCGCAGCGAGTACGTTGCCATCATGGGACCTTCGGGTTCGGGGAAATCCACGCTGATGAATCTGATCGGCTGCCTGGATTCGCCGAGCAAAGGTCAATACTGGCTGAACAGCCAACTGGTCAGCGAACTCGACGACGACGAACTGGCCCGCATCCGCAATAAGGAAATCGGTTTCGTTTTTCAGACCTTCAACCTGCTGGCTCGCGCCACTGCTCTGCACAATGTCGAACTGCCGCTGATCTACGCGGGCATTCCCGGCGAAGAGCGGGTGCAACGCGCCAAAGACGCGTTGGCATCGGTCGGCATGGAATCCCGAATGATGCACAAGCCCAACGAGCTCTCCGGCGGCCAGCGCCAAAGAGTCGCCATCGCCCGCGCCCTGGTCAATCGCCCTTCGATCATCCTGGCCGACGAGCCCACCGGCAACCTGGACTCCCAGACCGGCAACGAAATCATGGCCCTGCTCGATCGTCTCCAGGCCAACGGCAACACCATCGTCCTGGTCACCCACGAACACGACATCGCGGAATACGCCCATCGCGTGATCTACATCAAAGACGGCGTGGTAGAAAAGGACGAGAGAAAAGCGGGGAGGTAGTCGTTGGTCGTCAGGCTTCAGCAACGCCCGGCCGCAGGCCGGGCGTTTTTGTTTCGTGATCTCTTCCAATAGTGAAAATGGCGAGTCGCCCAGCCTATTGTGCCCGTTCCTCCTCTCGAGGGTGCCCCGTCCAAGCTTTGCTTGGGCGGGGATTTTCTGCGGATAGCCGCACTGTCACCGCAGGGAAAATCCCAAGCTGCTCTCTCCGCCGCGCCATCCACTGCGATTCGATCTCCACCGGTCCCACTTCACCGTTAAGGTAGTGGCGGAAACTGCTCCAGGCCCAATCCTCGGGCCGCTTAACTAACCCACGCTTGACGGGATTCCGGCAGTGATGCCTGGCTCAGTTACTTCTGAATTCCGGTGATTTGTCGTCGATGTCCCGGCCCTCAAGGAAACGCGGCCACTCAAATTGACCCGTCCCCTGTCGGCAAGCTAGACTTCGCCGCTGAGAGGTGCTCCATGCGCTGTTTGCTTAGAGTTTCAATTCCGGTTGAAGCGGGCAATTCTGCCATCTCCGATGGCAGTTTGCCCAAGACGATCGATTCAATTCTTGCCGACTTAAAGCCCGAAGCCGCATATTTTTGCGACGACCGCGGGCAGAGAACGGGGTTCATCGTTTTCGATCTGAAGGACCCGTCGCAGATCCCGGCGGTTGCCGAGCCCTGGTTTCTGGCGTTCAATGCCCACGTCGAGTTGCATCCCACCATGAACCTTGAGGACCTGAAGAAGGCCGCGCCCGGCATTGATAAGGCAGTCAAGAACTACCAGCGCAGCGCCCGCCCGGCAGCGGCCTAGGGTCGCGCGTTTATTGGCGGTCGTTTATTGGCTGTCGTGATAAATCACACCCAGGGTGAAGCGCACCCCGCGTTTCACCCGACTGACTCCGTGCCGCAAACTCGTCCGGTAATAACCCCGGCTGCCTTTTACCGGACGGCAGCGCGTCGCAAAGATCAGGACTTGTCCTTGCGCGGCGGTGATCACCTCGGCTCGCGATTGGGCCCGGGGCTGCTGTTCTACCAGCACAAACTCTCCGCCTTGGTAGTCCACTTCGGGCCGGCTCAGAAAGCAGGTCAATTGCAGCGGGAATGCCACTGCGCCATAGAGATCCTGGTGCAGGCAGTTGAAGTCGCCGGCCTCGTAGTGCAGCAGTAGCGGTGTAGGCCGCGTCTGCCCGCTTTTCTTGCAGGCGGCTAGAAAGTCGGCATGGCTGGGAGGGAATTTTTCCTCGGCTCCCAGATTTTTATTCCACTGGTTAGCGACGGAAACCAGGTACGGATAACTTGCCTCGCGCAAATCCTCGACAACTGCGGGCAGCGGATAATCAAAATATTTGTAGTCGCCGCGACCGAACCGGTACCGCGACATGATGATGTGGCTGCGGAAGGGGGCATCCGCGGGATAGGTCTCGCGCAGGTCGGCGCATTCGAGTTCGGTCAGCACAGTGGGCGTGAGCGCGTATCCGCGTTCGTGCAGCGATTCATGGATCGACGGCCAGTCTAATTTTTCCAGTCTGTTCGCGATGGTCGTTTTCATCGCTCGATCGTAGAAGAGAGAAAAGGTCGGGGCTATCCGGATCTTGCGTTGAATGTGATTCGGTTCGAGAAAGAAAAGCGCTGCCGAGCGTCGCTCGGCCCGGACGGGTTAGAGATCCGTCCCTACACGGGCAATTTTGGCATGACGCTGACGGCTGATAGCTGAGAGCTTTACTGGGTACTCTCCACCGTCTTCACGTCCGCCGTATCGGTTGGCAGGGTGGGACGCGGAATGAAAAAGTCGTGGTCATAGAGATTGCGGTACATGCGTCCGGAAATCTCTGCGGCTTTGGGTCCGAACGTCGGGCGTCCGCCCTGCAAGAAGACAACGACTACGATTCTCCCTACATCGGTCTTGGCATAGGAAGCGAACCAGCCGTAGCGGGTGCCCGCCTTGGAGCAGGTTCCGGTTTTCCCCAGAATCTCTTCTTCGTTGAAATTCACTCGCACGCTGCGGGCTGTACCGTAGGTCACGGCTCCCGCCATGCCGTCGGAAATCTCTGGAATCAGCGGCGCAATGTCGAGGTGTCGCTTCACCCGTGGTTCAAAGTTAGCCACCTCGTCCGCGGACGCGGGATGCTGCAGGTAGTAGAGCGTGCCGCCGTTGGCGATGGCCGAAACCATGGCGCCCAGTTGCAGCGGCGTCATGGAAATGCCTTCTCCGAAGGAGCACATCTTGCCTACACCGCCCAGCTTGGACGAAATCTCTTCCTGCGGATATGTCCCCAGTTGCTCGCCCTGAATGTTGTATCCGGCCAGTTCACCCAATCCGAACTGGTGGGCGTAGAAGCTGACTTTTTCAAACCCCAGGCGGCGGCCCAGCGCCTCGAAATAGGCGTTGTTAGAACGGGCCAGCGCGGTGGTGAGATTCATGCGGCTGCGGCTGCCCAGGCGGATTTCCGTGTCTTTCGTAATCAGATCTTCACTGAGTCCTGCCAATGCCACCGACAATTTGATGGTTGAGCAGGGCTGCGCGCCGCTCGAAAGTGCCAATTTTTGGTTCACCATGGCCAAAACGCGGCCACTGGTCGGCTCAATCGCAAGCACGGTCCCGTTCATATTGCCCAGGGCGTCAATCGCTGCCTGGCGAACCACCGGATCTTCGCCTGTAGTGACATCGCCTTCGAAGTTGTCATCCATGAACGAACTGGCGGTGAAGTGCTCGTAATAATGGCGGCGGTGGCGGCGGACTGTAGCTGCCACCCGCACTGTGTGGGCGCGGCTGCGCGAGAGCCTGGTCAGGCGCTTTCTGGCGTGCGGGGCCTCACTTACTTTTCTGGATCTGGATTTGGTGCCAGTCAAAGAACGGGCACTGACGCTGGCTCCCATTCCATCCTGGGAGAGCACCGTCAAAATGAAGGCGACCAATAGCCCCAATACCGAAAAGCGTTTCCTGAAGTTCACTGGTTCTTTCCCCATCCCCGACTCGGATACCGATATGGATGCACGAGACTGGCCAAGTTGCACAAAGCGTCGGCCGGTCCTTGTAATCCTTCGATATTAAGGGACTTAACGCACGCCGTACATTAAAAAATCAGTTTGTTACCATCTATGAATCAACTGTGTAACCCTATGAAAAATAGTGGCTTATTGCGGTTTTGGCCAATGATTACCGCCCTTTCGTAATAGAAACCCGATACCTGCGCCCCGGTTGGATTGTGGAAAAAGTTTTCTCCTTCGTGCCAGAAATTTTCTCCCTTTTCCCACATTTCAGTGCCGGGCCATCGGCACATGGGCGGAAAAAGGGGCTGGGTTATAGTCAGGTTCTTGGGAATTTCTTTGCGAACTTTGCGCTGGCTCTGCGAACTTTGCGGTTAAGCGCTTTTGACCGCAAAGGACGCGAAGAAACGCCGCAAAGTACGCAAAGGTATTTCAAATCTCCCATTCTGAAGACTGGACATGTCATGAAAGATTGCCTGTTCTGCCGCATCGTCGCCGGCGAGATTCCGGCCAGGAAGGTCCATGAAGACGAGTACACGTTCGCCTTCGAGGACATCAACCCGCAGGCTCCGACGCATGTGCTGGTGGTCCCAAAGAAGCACATCACAGGATTGAAGGAAGCGTTAGCCGAAGATGCGGAGATCATCGGCCGCTGCCATCTGGCGGCAGCGCAACTGGCCCGGCAGCGCGGCATCGAAAACGGCTATCGCACCGTGCTGAACGTGGGGCCGGGCGCCGGCCAATCGGTTTTCCACCTGCATGTGCACTTGGTCGGAGGCCGAAACCTGGCCTGGCCGCCAGGCTAGATAGAAGTGAGTTGCGTGGGACCGGGTCTCAGACCCGGTCGGGCGGTGCGCAGCAGCACCGCTGGAAGATTGAGTAAGCCACGAGACTGCGGCCCTGCGGGCCGCCTGACCGGGTCAAAGACCCGGTCCCACACAAGACCCATCCTATATCGGTCGGGAGTCTTCCGCTGGTGCCGGACCCGCTTCCGGCGCGCCGTGACGACGCAACAATTGGGGCAGGTTCTGCGAGAACGCCGAGCGCGGCAGCACCATGTCACATCCCACCTCGTGCGCCTTCATCTTCAGATCGCCCTGCACGTGTGACAGGAATCCGATGATCGACGTCCCCTTTTTTAACTTGGTCTTGAGCTTGGGAATCAGGGTGAGGGGTTTGGCGTTGGCGTTATTCATGTCGAAGATAATGAGCGACGGCTTCTCTTCCCCGTTCTGCTTCATGTGATCCAGCAGATCTTTTTCCGTCTTCACGAATTCGACTTTCACATTGAGCTTGCGCGCCGTCTCCTGGATCTTGGCCTGAAAAAACAGGTCATCCACGAAGGCAAAAATCCGGGAATTGCCATTGTCGCCCTGCGGCAGCGGCTCGGGCTCGAGCGGAGCGTAAGCCGGAGCGAAACCGGGCCGCATGCGTCCCGGTCTTGATCCATTGTTGCCGCCGAGCGCGGCGCGATAGCTGTGGTCCATGGGGGCGCTGTAGATACCGCTGTGTTGCTGACGGTCACGGCCAGGCGCGGCACCACGGTTGGGCGGACGACGTCCACGTCGCCGCTTGCTTCTCCCTCCTCCACCGCCGGAGGGGTGTCCCGGTCCTACATTCATATTGTTCTCGTTTTATGCTGCGTTTCGTCCGCCCGAAGGGAGACGCGATTTTGCTACCGGATCAATAAGCCTTCTCTGATCAACCTCGCTGCGCGCACATGCATGGAGCGTGTGCCGGAAACCCAATGCGGCTGCAACTCACGCGTGAATGATCTCTTGTCCGTATGGCGTCTGGAGCCAGGGGGCGCGGAGGGCCAGCTAGAGAGCATGGCCGCTGGAAACACTATGATGGTACCGCCCTTCGTCGAAGAAGCGCAAGTCCAAAGTCATGTAGTTTTGCACAATGGTAACTGTAAGTGTCCAGAAGGGAGGGGAATCGGCCGTCAAATTCGGCAGTCAGCACTCAGCACTCAGCTTTCAGCAGTCAGCCATGCCTCAGGAGTCAATACTCAGCGGTCCACGAAATTTCTTGCGCCACATGCACAAGGCAAAAGGTGCGTTTTTGGCTGAAGACTGAGTGCTGACTGCTGATAGCTTGCCAATCACCCACCGCTCACCTGCCGCGCCCATTGCATCGCCTGCCAGTAGATTTCGGCGACGTCACTTTCCGCCAGATTGAGGGACCGCGCCAGTTCCGCGCTGTGCTGCCAGTCACCGGATTCCTGGGCCAGCATCAATTGGTACAACGGACGCAGGCGGCTGTCCCGGCCGAGAAGTACCTCTTTCGTTTCCCGGTCGATGGGAACGCTGTCCAGTACTTCGGACATGGGGATATCCAGTATCGAATCCATCAGCGAGAGCAACCCCATCAGGAACAGATCGGAATCGCCGTGCCTGGTCTTGGGCGAGAGCAGTTCGCAAAAACGCGCCCGGACCAGTGCGGAGAGGACGATCTCGCTCGATTTGTGCTGCCCCGCTGACAGGGTGACTACCAGGCGCACCCAGCGCCGGACCTCGCGCTCTCCCAGAATGGCCAGAGCATGGCGAACCGAGTGGATTTCATTGGCGAAACCAAAGGCCGCAGAGTTCAAATAGCGCAGCAACCGGTAGCACAACGAGGCTTCGCCCTTGATCGCATTTTCAATCTCGCGGGGCTCGAGTTCCGGTTTGGAGACCACCTGCAGCATGCGGACATAGTTAAGCCGGTTGCCCGAAATCTCATGCGCCTTCATGGTTTCCGGCCGGCGGAAGAAGTAGCCTTGGAAATAAAGGAAGCCGGCTTTCTTGGCGGCGAGAAATTCTTCCCGGGTTTCGACTTTCTCCGCCAGCATGCGGCAGCGCCACGGGCCGTAGCGTTTGACCAGGGCAGCGCGTTGTTCCGGAGTTGTAAGGCGCACATCCACCTTGATGATGTCTGCGAAGTCGGTCAGGGGCTGGCGCGGGTCGTCTATGGAGAAGTCATCCAGTGCAACCATGTACCCGGCTTCTTTCAGACGCTGGCAGGCTGCCATGACCAGTTCATCCGGCTCCACCGTTTCCAGAATCTCAACTACAGTCTGGCTGGAGGGCAACAGGGTTATGTAGTCTTTCAACAGCATGTCGCGGGTGCAGTTGATGAAGGCGCGCCGGCCATCGCAGAGCACGTCCAGTCCCATGAGCAGCGAAGTGTCCAGGGTGCTGCGCGACGCGGCCTCCGGATCGCTGCAACAGAAATAGCTCTCCACGCCATCGCGAAACAACAGTTCATAACCGAAGACCTTTTCATCCTGTGTCAGTATGGGTTGGCGCGCCACAAAGCGCGCACACGGCGGCGGCACAGCTTTAGCTGTAGCGGGAGTGGTCATGATAGGTTCTATCGGCAAAAACGCAGAAAAGCTTCACCACCGGGACAGCGGCGAGGGACAGTACCACTGCGGTTAATTTCAGAATATAACGGGGTGTGGCGCGGGCGCCCCCGCCCGCGGCCTTTGACTTTGCTCTTCCAGGTTTAGTGGATCGGCATCCGCTACAGGGCCTGTTGTCGTTGTGAACGTACGCTGTGAATGTACTTCGTTAACGCACTTTGTGAACGTACTCTTCACGAGCACTTGCGGCCCGCGCTGTGGACATTGTCACGGGGGCGAGGGCGCCCGCGCCACACATGCGTCTCTACGGCACGGTTACGATCATGATGGTGTTGTGCGACAGCGCGGGCGATGTGCTCGTCGCGGTCACGGTAATCGTGTAGGTGCCCGAGGGCGTTCCGCCACCTGTCTGCGCAGAACCGTTGCCGGCACTGCTTCCACCGCCACAGCCAACCCCGGCAGCGAAAAATACCAGCAGCATCAGTCCCAGCCCGGCCACGCGGCGACGGCGCCGCAAGGGCACGCCAAGGAACAGAATCCCGACCAGCAGCGTGCTGCTGGTCGCCAACCAGCCCAAGCCATGGGGTGCGATTACTGCGCCCGACAAAGAGTGTGGCGCGGTCGTGTTGACCGTGAGCGTGGGCGTGCCCGAACCGTTCGCCAGCGATGCGCTGCTTAATGCACAGGTCGGTGCAGGGGTCCCGCCTCCGCTAACCACGCAGGCGAGATTCACAGCAGATGCGAAGCCACCCACCGCGGTGACGGTAATCGTGGAGCTCACCGATGAGCCCGCGGGAACCGCGGCGCTCGACGGCGCAGCCGAAATCGTGAAATCCGGCGTCGTGGGCGCATTCACCGTCAGGCTGAGCAATACGCTATGGCTGACTACCCCGGAGGTTCCAGTCACGGTGATGTTGGAAGTCGCGACCGGCGTTGTCGTCGTCGTCGTAATGGTGAGGGTGGATGTGCCAGACGAAGTCACCGACGCTGGGGCGAATGCGCAGGTTGCCCCGGCGGGCAGGCCGGAGCAAGCCAGAGTCACGGTTCCACTGAACCCGTTGGTCGCAGCCACGGTAATCGTTGAAGTACCGCTCTGTCCCGGGGCCAGAACGCTGATCGGCGTGCCTCCCACCGAGAAATCCGGAGTAGCGACAAAGCCCGGCCACGATGTCACCAGCGCGTGCGCGTCGATCGACCCCAGTCCGGTGACCATATCGTAGGCCGTGCCCGCGCTCAGCCCGATCTGAAAAGGAGCCGACGCTGGGCATCCGGTCGAACCTGAAGTGCAGGGCACGATGTTGTTTCCCGTCGTGATGTCGTGGAAAGCGGCAGGCGTCGATACGGCGAGCGTGTAAAGCTTAGGGTTGATGTTGCCCAAACCACCGCCCCCTGAGGGCGCGGCCTGGTTGAGGATGGCGACAATGCCGGCGAAGGCCGGGGCCCCCACCGATGTGCCTCCCACCGGGGACAGGTTTTGGGTGCTGTCCCGGAATCCACTGACGCAACTGGTCGCACTGGAGCCGGTGGCGGCTTGTGAGCAGACCAGCGAGCCATCGTGATTAGGTGAAGCTGCCAAAGATACGTCAGGCACATCGCGATGAGCGTCCGCAGGGGTCAGCGCGGCCTGCCAGGACGGCTTCGCGAAAGCTGTACTCGCTCCGCCTCCGCTGGCGGAGAGCCCGAATCCTGCGGTGATGGACGCCGTCGTGTCATTCCACGCCATTTCCGGAATGTAGGACAGCGCCGAACTGAGGTTGTCGGTGGTACTGGTGGTGCCGCCCCAGAATGTGGTGGCGGCAGCGGTCGTGTTGGGAGCGGTTCCAGTTACGGTCCCGGCTGCGTCCCCGGTGAACTCAGTGCCGCCAATTCCGGTGACCTCGGGAACGCTGGCCGGCGAATCCACCGCCAGCCCATGAGTGGCTGACTTGGACGAAGCGGAATCGCAGTCCGCCGCGCCGGAGTCACCCGACGCCGCGGTAACCGTTTGCCCCTGGGAGTTGGCCTGCTGCACGTCTTGCCGCAGAGTTTGGGCAAAAGTTCCTAAAGCCGACTCGCAGTTTCCGTAGCTGCTGCTGATGACCGGTGCCAGGTTGTTGTCGATCGCGAAGGCGAAGGCGTCGAATACGTTCTGACTCGAATTACTACCGGCGAAAACGAAGAGAATGGTCGCGTTCTTGGCCACACCGCCCGACCATTCGACATCAAGGTCGGCCTCGACTTCATCTCCGCTGGAAAACCCAGTGCTGTTGTCGATATCGACCAACTGAAGATTTTTCGCCGGCAAACCGGCTGCGGTGCGGAAGGCGTCAATGTCAGCCGTGTGAATCTGGGTTTGTCCCACTACCGCGATCTTCTGTCCGGTCCCGTCGAACCCTGCGCTGTACAAAGGATTGAGGTTATAGATGGTGGCAAAGTCGCCGGGGGTCAGAAAATGATTTCCAGAGATATGCGAGGTAAAGTTGGGTTTGACCGCGTGCGCCCTGGGCTGGGGGCGGATGTTGTCGAGACCGCGGAAGTCCCGCACCATGCCCGAAAGTGCGGCCGGCACTGAAACTTCAGTGGCGTTGGCAAAGCGCATCTCGCCGTTTACTTCAAACTGGTGAAGCTCGGTGCGGAAGGCGCTCTCCACCTGGGCCGCGGTTCCGCTGAAGAAGACACGGGTTCGTGCGCGGGAGAGCCCGTTCACCGTCAGCCCCTGCGATTTCAGCCAGGCGGAAACTCTGGCAAGGTCGCTGTCGCTCATGCCGAAGCGGGCCGCGTACTGCTCCGGAGTCAGCCACTTCTGATAATTCGGAGAATCAGGATTCTGCTGATCCGCCAGCAGCTTCTCTAGTGCGCTCTGCTGGTCGGGAGAAAGCCGAAACACCATGGCAGCGCGGCGGATTCGCATGCTGCCATCCACCCGGCCCCGATCGAGCTCCGGCCGGGCCAAGGGGTGCGCCCCCATGATCACAGAAGGCTCTGTGTCCTCAATCCTTTGCGTGATGCGGTTTCGGATCTGCGCCGAAGCTGACAAGGCCACGAGCAGGAATGCGGCGATAACGGCACACTTGTGGAAAAAGCACACGGGCGTCCTTGGCATTTACAACTCTCCTGATGACATTTAGTTTGCCGCCGACTGCCGGTGGCCATGGCCGGCATCGCCTTTGCAAATATGGATTCAGGTTAACCCGCTAAAGGATGTACGAATAGATCACGGTGGTGCAAAAAGAAGGTCATGTCCCTGTCAAATGAGCCACTGGGGGCGGAAAATCGGGCAAACCAGGTACAGGTAAAGCAGGTGCGGGTAACCCATGCTCAGGTAACCCGGCGCAGGTTACCCGCGGACAAGGCTTGTAATTTGAAGCCTGCGCATATTGAGGTGCGGGCCGCACTGGTATAACATCCCGGCCTCGAAATGCTGGGTTCTGAAGCATTGGGTGCGAAGCATCGGGTCAATCTGCGGTTGCGAACTTCGGAATGCGATGGAAAGGGGAAGGGACTGCATGTCGGCAAAAGTAGACCTCTACAACCGCGCGTACGGAGACTATGAGCGGGATTCTTACCGCGAGGTGCGCCTGGAAACCTACGGCGAAGATTTCGGGCAAACCAGCTGGGTAACGACCGAAGAATCCCACGAAATTCCGCAGCTGTTGAAGCTGACCGCCGCTTCCAATGTCCTGGAAATCGGATGCGGATCGGGACGTTACGCGCTGTTTGTGGCCGAGACAACCGGCTGCCGCGTCGTCGGTGTCGACCTGAACCCGGAAGGCATCCGCAATGCCACCGCGCTGGCGCAACGGCAGAACTTGAGTTCGCAGGCGAGTTTTCAGCAGGCTGACGTTTCTCAACCACTTCCCTTTGCGGACGGCACATTCGACGCGGTCTATTCCAACGATGTTCTGTGCCATATTCCCGGGCGGCTGGCCCTGTTGCGCGAACTGTATCGTGTGCTCAAGCCCGACGGCCGCTTTCTTTTCAGCGATGCGCTGGTGATCGGCGGAATGCTCTCCAACGAGGAACTCGCGATCCGCAGCTCGATCGGCTACTACCTGTTTGTCCCGCGCGGAGAGAATGAAAAGCTGATCGAAGCCGCAGGGTTCGAGCTCGCGTCGGTTACCGACACCACCGACAAGGCAGCAGCCGTAGCCAAACGATGGCACGATGCGAGAGAGAAAAGAGAATCAGAACTAATCACGCTGGAAGAGGAAGCAAACTTTCACGGCCTGCAGAAGTTCCTGGCTTGCGTCAAGAATCTGACTGGTGAAAAACGGCTTCTCAGGCTCGTCTACCTTGCCCGCAAGGCAGGAGCTTCTAGCTCTTAGCCAGTAGCTTTAGCCAAGAGCTAAAAGCTAAGAGCTGGTTTGAGTGGTGGGCGCTGTAGGATTTGAACCTACGACTTCCACCGTGTGAGGATGGCACTCTACCGCTGAGTTAAGCGCCCACTCGAACCGTCGCTATATTCTAGCAAACGAACCAGTTTCCCGTATCTTCGGGCCGTGGTAGCCTGAGTCTGAGCGTGCTCGCGGGGCCTTCCCACGATGGCCGGGGCATGCGACCACTGCGTATCCCGATGACGACCGAGCCCAAACCCGCCAAAGTACCCGTAGGCCACAGTACCGAGGGCACTTCCAGGCCAGGCCCGGGAACGACTGAGGCGCAACTTTCGTCCTCACCAGGGGTTAAATCAAATGTGAGCAGCGTAGCCCTAGACCGCGGGTTGCTTGCAATGGGGGCCGGGCAGCAGGCTCCATTCGAAGCCGACGCGGGTGCGTCCGGCGAAGGGCGAAGCGACGCCGAAATCATGCTGCAGGTGAAGGCCGGCGACAATTCGGCTTTCGAATACCTGGTACAGAAGTATCGCCGCCCGATGGTGAGCTTTATGTACCGCATGTCGCACAACGCAGCCGGAGCGGAAGATCTGGCCCAGGAAGTTTTCCTGCGCGTTTACCGCTCGCGCGAAAACTATGAGGCCAGCGCGAAGTTCACTACGTGGCTGTATCGCATCGCGACCAACCTCGCGGTGAATCATGCGCGTGACACGCGCCACGAGCGTCCCGAAAACCAGGTCAGCCTGGACGAACCGGACGAACAGAGCGGCCGCACGCTCGATCTGCCGGACAAGGGACCCAGTGCCGAAGAAGCAATCGTGCAGCGGGAGCGGCTGGCCGCGATTCGCCAGCGGGTGCAGGCGTTGCCAGAGCGGCAAAGAATCGCCGTAATGATGCATAAGTACCAGCAAATGGATTATCGCCAGATTGCCGATGTATTGAAGCTGAGCGAGTCCGCCACCAAGTCATTGCTGTTTCGCGCGTACGAAACGTTGCGCGAACAGCTGAAAGAGTTTGTGTAAAGGAAGCTGTCATGAAGTCCACTAGCAATTGCAATGAAACTCGCGAACTGATGCCGGACCTGGCCGCCGGACTGGCCGCAGTCACGCCCGAAGTGAAGGCGCACCTCGATTCCTGCGCGGAGTGTGCGGGCAAGCTCGAGGCATTCCGTCAGACCATGACTCTGTTGGACGAGTGGAAGGCTCCCGAGCCCTCACCCTATTTTGATGTCCGCCTGATGGCGCGTGTGCGTGAAGAGAGCGCGCAGCAGCCCGTGGGCTGGCTGCGCTGGTTACGCAAGCCTGTGCTGGCGGTGTCGTTTGCCCTGATGATGGTGGCGAGCGTGACTCTGTACCGCATGAATCATGGCCCTGCCGGAACCACGACGACGCCAGCGGCCACGGTGGCTCTACAAACGGCGGAGGAGCCGGGCACGGCGGTGGGAGATTTGCAGGCGCTGGAGAAGAATCAGAATCTGTACTCCGACTTTGATGTGCTCGACGATCTCGCCGTGCAGCAGGACGTGACCGCGAATCCGTGAGCGTTTGCGGCGTCGAAAACGTCGAACCGCAAAGTACGCAAAGATCGCAAAGACACCCGGAGCAGGTATTTCTTAGCGTCCTTTGCGGCGTTTCTTTGCGGATTTTGCGGTTAAAGGCTTTTGGGGGAATCAGGAGAGCGCGAACAGTGTTCGCACTGAAGTCCATCGCGTTGAGGATAGCGGCGGCGAGCTTTGTGCTCGCGACCGCCATCTCGCCGTGTGCCGCCCAGAACCGCCGCGCCGAGAAACGCCAAGAACGACAGGAAGCGCGGCAGGAGGCGCGCCAGCAGGCTCAGGGCAATCATGCAGGACAATGGCTGCGCCGCTACAAGGACCTGCCTCCGGAGCAGCAACAGAAAGCCTTGGAAAACGATTCCCAGTTCCGCAGCCTGCCCGCCGAGCGGCAACAGAGACTGCGCGAGCGCTTACAGCGTTTCAGCAGCCTGCCGCCACAGCAGCAAAACCGCATCCTGCAGCGCATGGAGACGTGGGAACACCTGACTCCCGACCAGAAAACGCAGGCGCGGGAACTCTATTCGCAGCTCAAGGATCTTCCGCCCGAACGGCGGCAAAAATTACAGATCGCTATCCGCGACCTGCGGGCCATGCCTCCCGGCCAGCGTCAGCAGATCATCGAATCGGAGCGGTTCAAGAGGCAGTTCTCGCCCCAGGAGCGTGAACTGCTCGGCAGCGCGTCCCGCTTGCCCCTGGCGCCGGCCGAGAACGGACAGAACGAGTCCGCGCCGGAAGAATAACGAACCGCGTGGGGACAGCCGCCCTCGGCTGTCCTGGCCGAGCAAGGCTCGGCGGTTCGGTGGGCCACCGCGCTGGAACATCCTGCCCTTGAAATACTGGAAGCAGCCCACTCTGTCGAGCTTCGCTCGATTGGACAGCCGGGGGCGGCTGTCCCCACGTGGTTCTTGAAGGCCGCAATCCAGCGGGACTATAATCCGGCCACTTTCAACCAGGAGGCTGACATGGCCGAAACACGGAAAGTGATTGATTGTCGCCGGTTCCCTGCAGAAAAACCCTGCTCGATCGCTATTTCAGGTAGCGAAGAAGATGTAGTAGATCTAGCGGTGCTCCACGCCACTAGCGTCCACGGACACGCCGACTCGCCCGAGTTGCGGCAGCAGATTCGTTCCATGCTGGAAGATGAAGGCGCTGCGACGAGCGAAGCAGCGTAAAGCATCTTTGTGTGGGGCGGGCGCCCTCGCCCGCCGCCTTTGACGTAGAGTTGCTTGCAAGACTTCGGAACGGCAAGATCGCCAAACCCAAATCAACTTGAAAGGCGGCGGGCGGGGGCGCCCGCCCCACACACGCCCGCTACATCGGCTCGCTTACTGCCGCGCTGGCCTCGATTTTTTCGAAGACCGCTTCCGCCCGCCCCAGCGCTTCCTGCACGTTGGCGCAGATATTTTCTCGTCCCACCACTTCTTCAAATTCCGCCTGGTGAATCATCTGCGCGGGCTGCTCGCGCGCGCCGCACAGGATCAGGGTGCGCTTGGTGGCGTGCAAGTTGTCTGGCGACTTCTTCCAGCGCGAACAGGCCGGTGGCGTCGATGGCGGTCATGTTGCGCAGGCGAATGATCACGATCGGGTGGAAGCTCAGTGCATTTTTCCGTGACCACGGCAATCTTGTCGGTCGCGCCGAACAGAAAATGGACCGTGGATGCGGAAGATGGTGGCGTAGTAAGGAATGTCTTTGTCCTGCAGAATGTGCACGCGGCCGTCTTCGACGTAGTCGTCGGTCACCTGCGAGACGGTGGTGGTATCGGCGACGCGGGCGATGAAAAGCAGCGCGGCCAGGATCATGCCGGCCTCGACGGCTACCGTAAGATCGGCAAAAACGGTCAGCGCGAACGTGACCAGCCAGACGCTGATGTCGGTCTTGGTGAGCTTGAGCAGTTGTGGGATCTCGCGCCACTCGCCCATGTTGTAGGCCACCACCATCAGAATGCCGGCGAGAGCAGCCATGGGGATGTAGCTGGCCAGGGGTGCGGCAAACAGCAGGACACACAAAGCAGGTGAGAGCGTGAATCATGCCCGCGACCGGAGACTTGCGCGCCGGCGCGGATATTGGTTGCGGTGCGGGCGATGGCGCCGGTGGCGGGCAAGCCGCCGAACATCGGAGAAATAGATGTTGGCGATTCCCTGGCCGATGAGTTCCACGTTGGGATTGTGACGGTCGTTGCTCATGCGGTCGGCACGACCGCCGACATCAGCGACTCGATCGCGCCCAGCATCGCCACCGTGAATGCTGGTCCGAGCAGGCCGTGGATGAGGTCTGCGTGAAAATGCGGGATGCGCAAGTGCGGCAGGCCGCTGGGGATGCCGCCAAAGCGGGTGCCGATGGTCTCTACCGGCAGCTTGAGCAGGAATACGGCAGCCACGGTGGCTCCGAGCATGGCGACAATCGGCCCGGGAATGCGGTTGGAAATCGCGCGGCACACCAGCATGCACAGCACGGTACCGGCGGCAAGCAAGGTAGCCTGCAGCGACCACGTGGGGCGGAACGGCAGCGAGGGCCTTCCATGCGCAGCCAGAACTCGCCGGGAACCTTGTCGAGGTGCAGGCCGAAAAAGTCTTTGACCTGGGTGCTGGCGATCAGGACCGCGATGCCGTTGGTGAAGCCGACCACGACCGGGCCGCGGAATGAACTTTACCGCCGTGCCCATGCCGGTTGCGCCCAGAATGACGAGTATCGACGCCCGCCATCACCGTGCACATGAACAGGCCGTCGACGCCGTGCACGGCGACGATGCCGGCGATGACGACGACGAATGCGCCGGTCGGCCCGCCGATCTGCGTTTTCGATCCGCCCAGAGCGGAGATCAGGAACCCGGTGACGACGGCGCAATAGATGCCGGCTTGCGGGGTCAGTCCGGAAGCGATGGCGAAAGCCATGGCCAGCGGCAGGGCCACCAGGCCGACGGTGATCCCGGCAACGACGTCGTGCAGAAATTTGTTGAGGCTATAGTCGCGCAGGCATAGGACGGACTTGGGAAGCCACCGGTCGTCCAACTTTAAAGAAATGGCGGACCACATATATACCTCATTATGACAGCGGCAGCATCCGGGCGGAGTAATCAAATAGGTCCAAGTGTGGCGCGGGCGCCCTCGCCCGCGTGACAGCGTCACCAACGCGCCGGAAATTCCTCTTGTAAGAGAACTCAAGGTCAACAGGCATTGAAAGAATAAAGACGATCTGGTTCATAGACCCTCGGAAAGAACAAAGTCAAAGGCCGCGGGCGGGGGCGCCCGCGCCACACTTTGCTACCTATACTTGGGATTTACCCACAGCCAGCGATAGTCTTCCGGTTTCTCGACCAAGCCTGAGCACACGGGATTCTGGCGGATGTATTCGCACTTCTCTTTCAGGCTTTCGTCTGAACGCAGCACGTGATCGAAAGATTCTTCCTCCCACACTGGACCGGAGCGGTAAAGAAGCTTGTTGATGCGATGTGCGGTACAGCTCTTCAGGCATTGCATAATTTCAAACAGCGGGAAAGGCCAGCCGTTTTCATCTCGCAACGCCGTAAGCAGGAGGTGGACGTGATCCGCCATCACCACTGCAGCGACCAAATCGATTCTTTTCCCGTGCTCCCGGAGAATCTGTTCCAGAACAAGATCGCGTGCTTCCTCGGCCAAGACGAAAGGACCGCCTGCGCAGAAGGTTACAAACAGCGGTGCGTCAGATTTCTGAAAGTGCGGGAGGCGCCGGCGATATTGGTACTTGGGAGTTTTTGGAGTTTGGACAGGCACAGCCACGACTTCAACAGCTTTTCGACCTTCTTGTCTGTGATGGATGAACATTGATGGAGGAACATTCCTTGGGAGGCAGGGTTGTTGAGATACACCGTCACGCGGGCGGGGGCGCCCTCGCCACATAGGCACGGCTAGACCTCTGAAGTCATGGCTCTTGTGGCCAGTTCCTGCGTGGCTTTCAGGCGGGCGACCGTGCGTTCCTTGCCCAGCGCAACCATGACTGCGAACAGGCTTGGGGCGACTCCCTGTCCGGTCAGCACGACCCGCGCGCCGTTGATCAGCGCGCCCGCTTTCATTTCTTTTTCGGCGGCAAAGTCGCGCAGCAGCTTTTCGGTTTCGGCTTCGGTGAAGCTGTCCTCGGACGTGGCGTAGCGCTCGCCCAGTTCCACCAGCAACTGGCGGACTCCTTCATCATGCAGGAATTTCTCCACAGCCGCCGGATCGGGCTGAAACGTATCGGTAAAGAAAGCCCGGAAGGATGTGGCAAAGTCTTTGAGGCTGCGGGCGCGGGGTTTGAGCAAATTGATGGTGTCGAGTAACCAGTCGCGATCCGTAACTGCGGGCTCGAGTCCGGCTTTGTTCCATTCCTGCTCAATCAGCGGCAGCAACTTCTCCGCCGGATACGCGCGGATGTATTCGGTGTTGAACCAGTCCAGCTTGGCGCGATCGAAGACGGCATTGGAATGCGAAATTCCGTTCAGATCGAACAGCTGGATGAGTTGCTGGTCGCCCAGGATTTCAGTGGCAGGCGTTTCCGGGGACGCTTCCGGGGGGGTCCATCCCAGCAGCGCCAGAAAATTGCGGAACGCTTCGGGAACGATGCCTTCGTCGCGGTAGGCGATCACGCTGGTGGCCCCGTGACGTTTGCTGAGGCGAGTTTTGTCGGGGCCGAGAATCAGCGGCACGTGCGCGAACACCGGCAATCGTGCGCCCAGGGCCTGATAGAGCAGAACTTGTTTGGGGGTATTGGAAATATGATCGGCGCCGCGGATGATGTGGGTAATGCGCATGTCCACGTCGTCGGTGACTACGCTCAAGTGGTAAGTCGGGCCGCCGTCGGAGCGCAGCAGCACGAAGTCTTCCAGTTCGGTGTTGGCGAACTCTACCCGCCCGAAAACCGCGTCGTCGAAAAATGTCCCGCCGGACTCGGGCACGGCGAAGCGGACAGCGGCAGCCTCACCTGCTGCCCGCCTGACAGCGCCTTCCTCACGAGAAATCTGGCGGCAGGTACCTTCGTAGCGGGGCGGCCGGCCTTCGGCGGTTGCAGCAGCGCGGCGTTGCTCCAGTTCTTCTTTGCTGCAGAAACAATAATAAGCGTGTCCGGAGGCCACCAGCTTGGCAGCGTTCTCGCGGTAAAGTTCCATGCGCTGCGTCTGATGGTAGGGACCTTCGTCCCAGTCGAGACCGAGCCAGCGCATGCCTTGCAGAATGCCCTCGACCATTTCCGTGGTAGAGCGCTCGAGGTCGGTGTCCTCGATGCGCAGGATCAGCGTTCCCCCGTAATGGCGGGCGAACAGCCAGTTGAACAGTGCAGTCCGGGCTCCACCCACGTGCAGGTAACCTGTGGGCGAGGGAGCGAAGCGAACGCGCGGAAGCGAACTGGGAGAGGAAGACATTACGAAAGGATGTGTCCCGATGGTACGGGCTGAGGAAATGTAGCGTCAAGCAGTTAGCGCGCTTAAATTCGAGCCAACTCACTCATCCCGAAGAAGAAAGCGTCGAGCCCAGGTGCCTTTCGTACTCTACAGAAGACTATTGTTTTGGCTAGGGCCGTGTGAAACCATTAATAGTTAGAAACAACTCATCACTCTGGCTGAGGTAGCTGTTTTCGCGCCATGAACAGCGTCACGATCAGTATGGTTGTAGTGCCCGGCGTGGTTGCTCTGCTGCTCTTTCTGGTTTTCACTTACCTCTATGAGCAGACCCGCCAGGACTACTTTCGCGCCTGGCAACTGGGCTGGGGAGCTTACTCGCTCCACTATGTCCTCGATGCCTGGAGTGTGTTCCGCAATCCTTCCGCGGTGATCTCGCTGCTGGCTTCGCTGCTGCTGGCAGCGATGGCGCTCTGCATCTTCATCTCGACACGCTTGATGCGGGAAAGATTCCGCCTGCGCTGGTATGACGTGGCCGTGGGCGCGGGCGGCGTCGCCCTGAGCCTGTGGAATGCGCGGCACGCGGGCAGCCTGTTTCGTTTGGATGGATTCTCGATTCCAGTCTTTCGCCTGGAAGTCGGGGTGGCGCTGGTGCTGCTCTACTGTTCGTTCTATTTCTACCGCTACGCGCACCGTAAGAATTCGCTCGCCTTTACCCTGCTCGCCATGTCCCTAGCGTTGTGGTCGGTGCTGATGCTGTTCGGGCAATTCAACAATTCTTATGTGCAGTTATCCGATCTGTTGGGCCCGATCCCGCAGATGTCGCTGGGCATCGCGATGGTGATGGTGCTGGCAGAAAACGAGCGCAGCGCGGTCCAGGAAAATGCTCTGGCCTTTTCCACCTTGGGCGTAGATCCCACGCGGTTGCTCGCCGCCGATGACCTGGTTCCCAGCATGCAAGCCATTCTCGACCGCCTGGTGGCGCCTCTGCCGGCGGGCGGAGCAGTGATCTGCATCTCGGAGCGGTGGCGCGCCGTGCTGCCGCCGGTGCAGCGCGGCTTTTCACGGGAATTCCTGAGCAGGCTGGAAAAGAGCGGAGCCGGAGAATACGTCTGCGAGCTGGCCTACCGGCGCGGCGGCTTCGTGACTTTCCGCAACGTCCCGGAAATGCCCGAACCCTTGCCCGCCTTTCCCGGCGGCCGGTTCACGCAATTCCGTCAAGTGCTCACCGAAGAGCGAATCTACAACATGACGGCGGTGAGCCTGCAGACCCGGGAGCACAATTTCGGCGTAATTCTATTTCCTCACGCTGCCCGCAGGATGTTCGGCTCCTCAAATCTGCGGCTGCTCATCGGACTGGCGCTGCAGATCGGACTGACGCTGGAAAATTATGTGGTCATGCATGATGCCCAGCGTCGCACCAAAGAATTCGCGCTTCTAACCCAGATTGGCCAGGCGATCAGCTCGCGGCTTGACCAGGACGAGATTTTGCGAACGGTACAGAAGGAGCTGGGACAGATCTTTGACACCAGCGAGTTCTATATTGCCTTCCAGGAAGGCGATGAGATCCGCTTCGAACTGGAAGTGGAAAAGGGCACAATCTTGCCCAAGCGCTCGCGCAAGGCGGCGAATGGCCTGACCGAATACATGGTTCGGAGCGGGCAGCCGCTGTTGATCCGTGCTGAACTGGAGAAGACTCGGGAGCGGCTGGGCGTCACTTTTCTGCCGCCGTCGCCGGCCAAATGCTTCTGCGGCGCACCCATCCTTCTCGGGGGCCGGCCCGCCGGGGTGATGGCGGCGCTGAACACGGAGCGCGAGTACGTCTTCGAGCCGCGCGATCTGGAAGTAATGCAGACCGCTGCGGGGCAGGTTTCGGTCGCGGTCGAGAATGCCCGGCTTTTCGCCGAGGAGCAGCGTCGTGCCCGCCAGTTCGCATTCCTCAACAGTATCTCCAAGACCGCGATTTCTAGCGAGGATTCGGAGCAGATGCTGGCGGAGATTGTCGGCCACATTCAGAAGAATTTCAGCTTTGACCATATCGGTATCGGTATTCTCGACTACGTAACCAAGGACATCGAAATCAAAGCTGAGGCCGGCATCACGGCCCAGGCGTTAGGCAAGCGCATCCCGCTGGGAGTGGGCATTCTCGGCCGGGTGGCACGGACTGGGGAAACGGCGCTGGTCCAGACCACCAGCGAAGGACAGTTGCAGGGCGTGCTGCCCGGTTCGCGCGCCGTTCTTTGCATCCCCATCGCGTATGGCGAAAGCCTGCTGGGGGTGCTCAATGTGGAAAGTCAAAACGAAAACGCCTTCACGCCGCAGGACAAGCTGATCATGCAAACGCTCGCCGACCTGTTGGCTACAGCCCTGCACAATTCGTTCGTCTTCCAGAAGCTGCAGCAACAATCCATCACCGACGGGCTTACCGGGATCAAGACGCGGCGGTTCTTCTTCGAGGCGCTGAGTTCAGAGTTGAAGCGCGCGTCCCGTTCCGGCCGTCCCATCTCAGTGGTGCTGATGGACCTGGACAAGTTTAAGGGAGTGAACGACACCAAGGGGCATCTGGAGGGCGATCTGGTGCTGGCGCGGGTTGGCCGGTTGCTGGAACAGAAATGCCGGCAGTCCAACGTGGTGGCACGCTACGGGGGCGACGAATTCATCATTCTGATGCCGGAGACGGGAGTCGAGCAGGCTCAAACCCTGGCGGAACGCCTACGATTGTGGATTTCTCAGGACCCGACGCTCAGCGAGCACCACATCACCGGTAGCTTCGGGGTGGGAAGCTTCCCGGTGCACGGTTTCTCCATGGAAGACATTATTCGCGTCGCCGATGCAGGCATGTATGTTTCCAAGCACGCAGGCGGCGACCGTGTATCCACCGCCGAAGATCTTTCCGAGGGCGAAACCGCGGCAGTGCGCCGGCAGCTGATCTCAGGATACATCGAGGGGTTTCTGCAGCGCGAACATACTGGCCCGGAGCATCTGGAAGAACTGATCTCCACCCTGAAGAAGATGACTGGCGACGGCGACCGCAACGCCCTGGTGCTGCGGGAGGCCATCGAAACCCTGACCAACGCGGCCGAGGCTCGCGAACAGAACAGCGCCGGACACGGTGAGATGACGGCTCGCTACAGCGAGATCATTGCGCGCTCGCTCAACCTTCCCCCGGAAGAGATTGGCGATTTGGTATTCGCTTCGCGGGTGCACGACGTGGGCAAGATTTTTGTTCCGGAGCGGATCCTGAACAAACCCGGTCCCCTGACCGAGGACGAGTTCTACCTGTTGAAGTGGCATGCCCGGGTGGGAGGAGAAATCCTGGCGACCTTGCCCGAAGGCAATAAGCTGCAGGAAGCAGTGCAGCACCACCATGAGTCCTTCGACGGCGGCGGCTATCCCGACGGCCTACGCGGCGAGAAGATTCCACTCTGGGCACGCATCATGGCTATCACCGACGCCTACGTGAACATGACCACAGAGCGCTCCTTCGCCACCGCCAAAACCAGCGAACAGGCCCTGGCAGAACTGGAAAAAATGAGCGGCACACGTTACGACGGCATGCTGGTGCGCATTCTGATTCGCGAACTCAAGGCGGAGAAAGCGTCAAGCTGGGGAATCTAACGCTGCGAGCCAGACGCCGTGACCAAAAGCCTTATTTCCGGTTCGACGTATCGGTTCTCGGCCCCTTACTGTATATAGAAGGGCTGCATGTCTCGTTTCTTCTCCGCCTCGTTTTTCACTATCATTCTCTGTTCGGCCCTGTTGGGACAAGACAAGCAGTTCGAAGAGGATTGGAGAAACGGGGCAAACTCACCCGGTAGCACTCTGACATTAAAAGAGACTGGTCGAAGTCGTGCCAATGGAAATACGATTGTTTCCTATAGGTTGTTTGCGTCAGGCTTGCCCAAAGGCCAGCACCTCACACTTTGGACCTGGAATGTGGGTAGTAACCTTGAGCCTGTAGCCGATGCTTTTCTAAATCCCGAAGGGTTGATCGTGAATCGTCTGGGCGATCTGACGGGTAAGATTTCAGAGGATCCGATCGACCTGAGAGTGTTTGCCGGTCGTGGAGAGCGGAAGCGGTTCGCACTTACGTCTGACGACTGGGCTCTGCAGGCGTTTGCCACAGCGGTACCTTTTCCAATTGAGCAATTTTCCGACGGCTGCAAGTTGGCGGTTGAAATGTCCGCCCTAAACTATGCCGGGGTCGTCCTAAAGGGTTCGGGCTTCCAGCCTAACGAGCAGCTAACAGTCGAACTCGCTTCTGGTCCGGAAGGGAGCAAAAATCTGGCAACTGCAACGCCGACTGGTACATTTACTGCGGCGTTCCTGCCGTCGGTCAAAGGGCAACAATCGGGGATGGCCAGCGCGATGCTTACGAGCCCAAAGTGCAGCGTTGCGGTGCAATTTCCTTGGGGCGACGGCAGCTATAAAATCCAGTAGCGCACTTGAGTCGGCTGCGTGGAGGTCTTGTCTTCATCAAAGAAAACTAGATCCATCCAACCTGGAGGCCCAGGGCTTACCGCGCAAGGCCCTACTTGCCAATTCCTGACTGAAACTTCACACTATCTCTGCATGCCTATCCCTCTTTCTCTCACTGGCAAAGTTGCCCTGATTACTGGCGGTTCACGCGGCATCGGCGCGGCCACGGTCCGCATGTTTGTGGCTGCGGGAGCACGCGTGCTGTTCAACTACGAAAAGTCCAAAGCTCCCGCTGAAAAACTGGTTAAGGAACTTGGAGAGGAAAACTGCGCCGCTGTGGTCTGCAATCTCTCCGGCACCGAGACGGCCCAGGAATTAGTCGCGACCGCGGTAAAGCGGTTCGGGCGACTGGACATCCTGGTGGCGAATCACGGAGTTTGGCCTCCCGAGGATGCGCCTATCGAAAAAATGTCGGACGCGCAGTGGCGCAGCACCATGGCCATCAACCTGGACAGCGTCTTCGCCCTGGTCAAGCACTCCGTGGCGCAAATGAAGAAGCAGGGGAAATCGGGCGCGGCAGCGGGACACGTGGTATTGGTCAGCTCCACCGCCGGACAACGTGGAGAAGCGTTTCACTGCGACTATGCCGCGACCAAGGGGGCCCTGATAAGCATGGTCAAGGGCCTGTCCACAGAACTGGCCCCGGCGCGAATCTACGTCAACACAGTAGCGCCGGGATGGGTGGATACGGATATGTCCGCTCCGGCCCTGAATGATCCGAAGACGAGCGCGCGGATCTGCGCGGCCATCCCGCTGGGACGGGCGGGGACGCCGGAGGAGATCGCCGGGCCGATCCTCTTTCTATGCTCGGAGTATGCCGGCTTCATCACGGGAGAGGTCTTCAACGTAAACGGCGGAGCGGTCCTGGTGGGCTAGAGCCGTTATTGCATAGAAATGTGTGGGGCCGGGTCTCTGACCCGGCCTGGCCGCTGCTCGGCCGCGGCTGTGTCGCATAGGTCCGGTAGACTCAGGACACAGAACCCTGCCGTGGCTTGGCCACGGCCTGGGCGGGTCGAAGACCCGCCCCCACACGGTCTCTGGTTTTGCCGCATCTAATATCATCATTATTGGAACCATGAAGAAATTTCTATCGGCTCTCGTCCTCACGATCCTTGTTCTACCAACCTTGGCCCAAGCGCAGTCTGAGGTGGCGCCGCCCGCTCAGTCCATTCCCGTAGATCAGGAAAATGCCCGCAAGGCCAGGGCGGTTCTGAATCAGACCATCCAGGCCCTGGGCGGACAGGCCTATCTCAACCTGCAGGACATCACCCAGGAAGGCCGCACCTACAGCTTCTACCACGGGCGTCCTAACAGTCTGGGAATTGTCTTCTGGCGCTTCTACAAGTTTCCCGACAAGGACCGCATTGAGCTCACCAAGAAGCGCGACGTGATCTACGTCTACAACGGGGACAAGGGATACGAAATCACTTACAAGGGAACGCGCCCGCAAGATCCCAAAGACGAGGCCGAGTATATGCGGCGGAGCCACTATGCCCTCGACCGGGTGTTGCGCAAATGGATCAACGAACCGGGAGTTGCCTTGTTCTACGAGGGTCAAACCGTGGCGGAAGGCAAGACCGTCGACCAGGTCACCGTCATGAATGCGCACAATGAGGGCGTGACCCTGTTTCTGGACACCTCCGATCACTTGCCGGTGAAGAAGACCTTTACCTGGCGCGACGCGAAGGACAAGCAGCGCAATGTGGAGGACGAGGTCTACGACAATTATCGTGACGTTCAGGGCATTCCGACTCCGCACACGATCACGCGGTCCTATAACGGCGACATGGCGAGCCAGCGCTTCCTGACTTCCGTCAGCTACAACCAGGGAATAAGCGACTCTCAGTTCGCGGCTCAAGTGGGGGACGCGCCGAAAAAGTGATCCGGCGACAGAGTCGCAATGTTCTCGGTTAACGATAGAAGTACCACTTTGGTTCCACGCTCGGAATCAAAACCAACTTAAATCCAAATATCACATATAGATAGGCTCGCATTCACGTGCTGCCCGTCAACTTCCTGACCACGTACTGTGGCAAATTAGCCACAGTCGCGACTGCTTCGGAAGGGGTAAATTCCTCATCAAACAATATAGACAGCCGACCTCGTTTGATACAGGAACAGACAATCCGAACGCCAGTGGAATGCAGTGGCGTAGGGCTCCATGGTGGGGCTCCAGTGCATTTGCGTATCTTGCCGGCCCCGGCAGGATCAGGCGTGATCTTTCGCCGCACCGACCTGGATGGCTTTGAGCTGGAAGCCGTGAGCAGGAACGTGGCGCGGGTGAGCTATGCCACCAGTTTGATGAAGAAGGGCGTGTTCATTTCCACCACTGAGCACCTTCTCTCCGCCTTGATTGGTTGCGGAATCGACAACGCCATCGTAGAACTCGACAACCTTGAGCTACCCATCCTGGATGGTAGCGCCCTGCCCTTTGTCGAAGCCATACACAAGGCGGGCATCCGCAAACAGCGCAGACCGCGGACCTATTTGCGGATCCGCCGCGAACTGGAAGTACGCGAGGGAGACAAGTTTATCGCGGTGTATCCTGCGGACACCTACTCCGTGTCGTATGCCATTAATTTCCCCCATCCGCTGATCGGAAAAGAGACTTTCAGGGTCGACCTTTCGGATGGCAACTACCTGTCGGAGATTGCGGCGGCACGTACCTTCGGCTTTCTGCACGAGGCCGATGCCATGCGACAACAAGGCCTGATTCGAGGAGCGTCCCAGGAAAATGCGATTGTGCTGACGCGGGACGGTTTGATGAATCCTCCGCTTCGCTTTCACGACGAATTTGTGCGGCACAAGGTTCTGGACCTGATCGGCGATCTGGCCTTGCTGGGAAAGCAGATTCTGGGGAACGTGGTAGCCGACCGCGCCGGACACGCCATGCATACCGCGCTGGTCTCCCGCATCCTGCGCGACCGAACTCTCTGGGAAGAGACTACCGTGGAAGAAGAAGCGGAAACGGTCCCTGCTCTGACGCAAGCGGCCGTGCAGCCGATCGTATAAACGCCCACCTTGGGGACGCTTCGTCTTCCTCCTGCATCTTGTCATCCCGACTTCTACATCTTGTCATCCCGAGCAATTTTGGCTCGCGCTTGGCGCGAGCCAAGATTGTCGAGGGACCTGGGTTCTTGCCGCCGCAGCGCTGCGGCCGTGTGCTGCACAAACCGAGGTCCCTCTCTTGCCCTCACCGCGCAAGCGCGGCTCGGGGCGGCGCTCGGGATGACACGACGTCAGAGGATGACAGAGCTTTAGAGATAGCGAATCGCGTCAGCCCGCTGCGGCTGTCGCCGGTACTAGTCCGCAGGGTGTGGAGTGGGATCGTTGTAGTCCCAGTAGGAGCCCTCTTCCAGCAGTTTCTCGAGTTCGGCCCGGGCGTGTGCGGTGAGCTGTGCGGCATAGCCTTTGGCCGACTGCTGACGCTCCGGGGTCAACTCCGCGACCCGGAGTGCAAGCAGCGGAGCGTCCTGTTCCAGCATGCGCAGCAGGCGCTGCGCGCGATCAATCCTGACATGAATCGACAACATATTAGAACCTGCACCTGAACGTGGATTTTCTTCCCAGCGTGACCGGAGAGCGGGAAATGCGCAAGTCTCAAACCGGGTACGGCGCATGGAAGCAATTGGGCGTTGTGGGATCCGCCGCGCCGAACGAATCAGTTGGAGGGTTTGTCCATTCTTTCGACCTGCTCGCTCAGCCAGCGATCCAGTTGGGCGCGAGAATCTTTGGACATATCGATGAAGCGCAGGCCGGCCCGGCCAGATTCGTCCATCCACGCCATCTGGACTTTGGGTTCCAGCGGGGTGGCGGCCCCGGGCAATTTGAAACTCACGGTGGAGACGCTGCCGGGAGGCAATTTGCCGCGGAAAAACAGGGCCATGCCGCCTTCGCTGATGTTGGTGACCGTCGCTTTGAGTTTCTGAGACTCGCCAAACGAGATCGTCGCGGGCATTTCCACCGGGTGCCGGAAATATCGCCGGCGCTCACGGATCATAAAATTGACCGCGGCGCCCATACAGCGTTTGGCGTTCAAAGCTGAAATCGGTTTCTGCAGCACAAACGTGGCGCCCATCTGAAAGGCCTGTTGGGTTGTGGTGCTGCCGTTCAGAATAGCGAAGGTGACGGTGTTCTTGTTGCTGGCACTCTTGCGCAAACCCTCCAGCACGCCCAGCCCGCCTTTGAGATCGTCACAATCTACAATGATGGCGTCAAATTTCTCGGTGCGCAGGATCTCATTGCCGGAGCCGATGCCGCGGCAGACTTCAACGTCAATGGACAACTTTTCCAGGGCCGACTGGAGAACACGAATCACCTCGGGATCTCGACTGAGAAGCAGGGACTCCAGCGGCATAGGATATTGATCGTAGCTTTCCGGTCCGAGGCCGTGAAAGTGACTAAAGTCATAGGCGATGATGCACCCGAGCCCAGGCTGTCCGCTGAAGAGGCTCACCCGCACGACGGAGCCGGAAACTGGAGCATGCATAAGCTGGTTTATCTTTCGCTGGGGTCGAACGTGGGCGACCGCGCGGCCAACCTGAACGCAGCGATCGAGCGCCTGCGCACTCTCGGCGAAGTGGTGGCAGTCTCGTCTTTCTATGAAACCGAACCGGTCGAATTCGCTGGCCAGCCCTGGTTTCTGAACTGCGCGGTCAAGCTCAATACCGAAAAGATGCCCAAGCAGCTGCTCAACGCAGTTCTGGAAATAGAAAAAGAGATGGGGCGAAAGCGGCTAAAGAAGAAAGGGCCGCGCACCATTGACATCGATATTCTCCTATTCGGAAATTCGATCATCGATACGAAAGGCTTGACCGTCCCGCATCCGGCCATGCACGAACGCCGGTTCGTGCTCGAGCCCCTCGCCGAAATTGCGCCCGAGGTCCGGCATCCGGTCTTCAAACGTACCGCGTGGGAGTTGAGGGACACCCTGCCGCCGGGGCAGGCAGTCAAACGGCTAAGCAAAAGCTAGCCACGGATATACACAGATTTTTCTTTTTCCTTGTCATCCCGTCTCTAACGACGTGGGCCCGTGTCAAGGCGGTTTTGGCAACACCTCTCCGCGGGCGCGTCGAGTTTCTAGGAAGCGCCATTTCGCTCTCGCGGAAAGGTTTTGCGATCCGACCCAAGGGCTCGTTCTTTCAATGTGTGCGGTGGACGCAGGGTCTCACCATCCATCTCTTCGGTACGTGCTCCCAGCATTGCTGCTTCGAACTCCCCCACTTGCTTCGAGGGAGGCAGGCTGCCTACTCAAGCGCTCGGTTTCTGTCTTCCGGCCACAGAATGACTCGGGCTCGCCTGCACCACGGCCCTGCATAGTTGCGCGTAATCCCAGTCCTCGCGCAACATCCGGTACAACCGGGTGGCCCACTTGCGGGCCACCGCGACTTTGGCCAGAGCGCGATGTTTGCGCACCGCCAGGCGGCGATAGAAGCGGCCTAACTCGGCGTCATAACGCGCCGCCGACTGGCCCGCTTCCACCAGCAGGAAACGCAGAAACGAACTGCCCTGCTTGCTGATGTGTCCCAGCCGCTGCCGTCCGCCGCTGGAATGTTCGCTGGGGATCAGTCCCAGGTAGCTGCCTACTTTGCGCCCCGACTCGAAGCGCTCCGCCGGCCCCAGCGTCAGCACCGTGGCCAGCGCCGTCACCGGGCCTACTCCGGGATGGGTCATCAACCGTAACGCCTCCGGCCGGCGTTTGACTTCTTCTTCCACCTGCCGGTGCAACGCCGCGATCTCGGCCTCCAACTGATCCAGTGTGGCCAGCAGCCGCTGGCGCCGAAGCGCAGCGTAGGGCAGCAACTCCAACTTTTCCAACTCCGCCCGTCCTACCGCCGTCCACAGTTTGCGTTTGCGTTGCACTCCCTGGCCCAGGGCCAGCGCGTGCAACTGATTCTTGGTCCGCGTCCGCGCCTGCACTTGCTTGTGGCGATGCACCAGCAACTGCCGCACGTCCCGCTCTTCCAGACTCGGCACCCAGATCCGCGGGAACCGGTCTTCTCGCAACAGCAGCAGCAAGTGTTCCGCGTCCCGCCGGTCCGTCTTCTGCTGCCGCACCACCGCAGCCCGGATCTGGGCCGCGTCCCCCAGCCAGAGCTCGATGCCCCACTTCTCCAGCAGCCCTTCGAACCAGGGATAGTGCCCGCAAGCCTCCATCCCCACCCGTACTTCCTGCCCCGCCAGAGCCGCGTAAAACTCTTCCGCTTCCTGGCGGTGACGCAAACGTTTTTCCTGATACTCTCCCGTTCGCTTGTCAAAGATCGCGACCTGCTGAAACCCAGGATGAAAATCACAGCCTATAATCAGCATGACGTTGGCTCCTTCTCGAGCCTTGGTCGGTTTCGCAGCTAACCAATTTACTCGCTACGATCGAGCCAACGTCGTTATGCAATCAAGCGCCGCCCCGAGCCGCGCTTGCGCGGTGAGGGCAAGAGGAGGGATCTGGGTTTGTGCGGACAGTGGCCGCAGAGTTGCGCCGGCCAGAACCCAGGTCCCTCGACAATCTTTCCTCGCGCTTCGCGCAAGCAAAGATTGCTCGGGATGACAGCTCGCCGGGGCTTGATTGTATGAGCGTGAAACCAGATTCGCGATGGCCCAAATCTGAGGTCCGAGGTCTGAAGTCTGACGCCCGACGTCCGATGCCTAAGGCATCACGATTCGGCTGCCGGTTTCCTGCACTGCGGCATCCGATGGTTTTTCTGGAAACTGGGCGAGCAGGAAGTCGACGAAGGCGCGGGACTTTGGTCTTCCCGAGGTGCGTCCGTTGGCCATGCGCACCAGGAAGACCAGTGCGCGCAGCACTTCAGAGTCGCGCAGTTGAACGTACCCTATGTGCTTTTGCTCGGCTTCGCGATATTCCTTCAGCATGTTCTGGACTTCGGCCGCCACCGCCTGCTGGGTCGCGCTGGCAATCGGTGCTTCGTAGTGCAATCCGGAATTGACCAGGGTTTCGCAGGTCTTGGCCAGCGAGGTCAGCGCGGCGATCAGATCAGAGTCCTTTAAATTGCGGTCGGCCCGTACGCTCTTGGCCAGAGCGAAGGTCAGGCCCATGATCAGATGCTCATGCTGGTAGGGAAACTGGTCGCCTATCTCCACTTGCAGGAAGAGAGCCGCCGGGTCTAGATCCGCCAGGTTGCGCGGCCTTTCATGCTCCCGGGCCTGCAGCAGGTACACGCAGTCGCCCGGACAATCGAGCGTCACTTCGCGCTGTTCGCCGCAGCACTGCGGGCAAATGCGGCCGTGGATGGCCGGGCAAAAGCGCTTCTCCTTGCGTTTTTCGCAGATCGCGCAACTCACTGACATCACTCTCCGAAAGCTATTATGACATCAGCATGGAGAAAGAGATTTGGTGGACGGCGCAGTAGTCTCTCTGCGGGTTAGCGCCCGAATGGGCCATTTTGGAACACGGTCACGCTCCGGAATGCGATTTTTCTGGCTCTTTTGCACCTCCGCGCACGAAAATCCGCATAAAATGCGGCTGAAACAGTACTTTTCCACAGAGTGCTGGTATAAGATAGCCAACACCGCAGGAAAATTTTATTCAATTCAGAGGAGGTTTCATGGCTTCAGGCATGACCAAGACACAACTCGTCCGCCATCTGGCCGAGAAGGTCGAGACCAACAACAAGACCGCAGCAGCGTTTCTCGAGCAACTCACCGACGTAGCGGTGAAAGAAACCAAGAAGAACGGACTCTTCGTGATCCCCGGACTGGGCCGGCTGGTAAAGGCTCACCGCAAGGCCCGCATGGGACGCAATCCTCAGACTGGTGAACCTATCCAGATCAAAGCCAAGACCGTGGTGAAGTTCCGCGTAGCCAAGGCTACCAAGGACGCCATCGCCCCCAAGAAGTAGCTAGTTTCACGTTTGTGTATGAAGGCCGGCTGAGAAGCCGGCCTTTAGCGTTTGCGGCTGAACCTTCCCCTTTTTGCCCCTCCTCTACATCAGAGTCGCCGTCAAGAAATGAGTTGACGAACTACTGTTATTACGGTACTTTCTGTTTGTACAGAACTTACAGATACTACCGATGTCCATTACGCCGGTCGAACAAAAATTTATTCTGCACTGGGGCGAGATGGGGACCCGCTGGGGCATCAATCGCACCGTGGCCCAGGTGCATGCCTTGCTCTTCGTTTCGCCCAAGCCTCTGCACGCCGAGGAAATCGCCAACACCCTGTCCGTGGCCCGGTCCAACGTGAGCACCAGCCTGCGGGAGTTGCAGGGCTGGGGGATCGTCCGCGTGGTACACGTGCTCGGCGACCGCCGCGACCATTTCGAATCCGTAAAGGACGTGTGGGAGATTTTCCGCATTGTTGCGGAAGAGCGGAAGCGCCGCGAGATTGACCCCACCTTGCGGGTGTTGCAGGAGTGCGTAGGCGAACTGAAGAAGAGCGGCCCCGGCAGCCAGTACACCCGGGAGCGCCTGGAAGAGATGCTGGGATTTCTTACCGCCACAACCGGCTTGTTCGAGGAACTGATACGTGTCCCGGCGGGCGCGCTCAAAGGGATAACCCGGCTGCGCGGGAAACTTACGCTGCTCTTGGGACTGGGAAAAAGCCAACGCTGAAAGAGGCTGCCATGATCTCGCTCGCGTCGGAAATGACGGACAGCAAAAGCCGGCACGCTCGCGGCTGGCTCTTCTTCGACGCCGAGTGCGAGTTCTGCACCCGGATCGCAACGCTGGCTGACAGCGCCGATGAGTCGTCGCGGCCTGGCCGTAGCTCCGCTGCAGGACCCGCGGGTAGGCGCACTGCTCGGTCTTTCGCGGGAGGAGCTGCTGTCGGCGATCCGGTTCGTATCTGAGGACGGGAGTCGATATTCAGGCGCGGACGCGGTGCTCGCCGTGATGCGCGAACTGCCGTGGACACGCCCGCTGCTATGGATGGCAAGAGTTCCCGGGACAATAGCGATCATGAGATTGGGATACCGGTGGGTAGCGCAGCACCGGCGCTGCCCGGCGGAGTGCTGTGCGGTCAATCAAGTTTCCTGCCGCAACTGATGGGAAGTTGAGACGGATTTTTATGAAAATCACACCTAGTGATCTCTGGCGTTCGGGCGGAACCATCGACCGCGGGCCGTATGCTCTGGTGGGGTTGATCGGGTTCGCACTAAAACACAATCTTGATCGTCTGGTAGCCACCTTCGCCTTTCACCGCCCCTGGGGATTGTTCAACTATTGGGTCCCGGTGCGGGACGTGGCCCGAATTACTGCGCTGCGGAACGCAGACACGGTGTTCCTCGCGACCATGGTCGTGATTTCGCTTCCGTTCATCTGGGTGGGCGTGACGCTGACCGCCAAGCGGCTGCGCAGCGCGAATTTGCCATCCGCACTCGTTCTGCTGTTCTTTGCCCCTTTTCTGAATCTGCTGTTCTTTCTTTGTCTCTGCCTCATACCTGCACGAAACCCGGACATCACGCCGAAGGAAACGGCAGGACCGAGGAACACGTTCCTCACACGAATGGTTCCCGAGAGCGCGCTGGGAAGCGCCGCGCTTTCTCTCTTGCTTACCGTGCCCTGTGGCCTGGGAATGACGATCGTCGGTGAACAGGTATTGAGGACCTACGGCTGGGGTTTGTTCGTGGCTCTGCCGTTTGCCATGGGATTTGCCGCCGCCTGGCTCTATGGGGTGCGCCAGCCCCGCAGCCTCGGGGGATGCATGGGAGTCGCTTGCCTGTCCATGGGCCTTTGGGGCGGCGGGCTGCTCGGTCTGGCCGTCGAGGGCGTGTTCTGCCTGGTGATGGCCATGCCCATCGCGATGCCGCTCGCCGCCTTCGGAGGAGCCTTCGGGTACCTGGTGCAACGGCGGCGCTGGTTCCCCAACGGCGCACCCGCGTTTCTTTCCGCTCTGCTTCTCTTTGTTCCAGGGGTTCAGTGGATCGAGCACGTTGCCGCGCCGACGCCCCCCGTCTACGTGGTTCGCACCTCCATCGACATCCAGGCTTCGCCGGAAAAGGTCTGGAAACAAGTGGTTTCGTTTTCAGAGATTCCGCCGCCAACCGAGTGGATGTTTCGCGCTGGCATTGCTTATCCGATTCGGGCCGGAATCCAGGGGACCGGGGTCGGTGCGGAACGGCATTGCGTATTTTCTACCGGTGCGTTTGTCGAGCCCATCGAAGTTTGGGATGAGCCGCGCAGGTTGAAATTCTCCGTAACCTCGAACCCGGCGCCCATGGAAGAGTGGACTCCTTACAAACACATCGAGCCATCGCATCTGCACGGATTCCTGGTGTCGAACGGTGGACAATTCCTGCTGACCCCGCTCCCCAACGGAGGAACGCGGCTCGAGGGCACGACGTGGTACCGGCACAGCCTCTGGCCGGCGGAATACTGGCGCCTGTGGTCAGACGTCATCATCCACAAGATTCACCTGCGGGTCCTGAGGCATATTCGAGAGGAGGCGGAGAATCAGGCGTAGTAGGCGGGAACCATATCATTTTCCATATTCGTTCTTCACCACTTCTCCGCCTTTCATCACGAACTTCACTTTCTCGAGAGTAGTCACGTCCTGCAACGGATCGCCATCGACGGCGATGATGTCTGCCCACTTGCCTGCTTCGAGCATGCCGATTTTATCTGACCAGCCCAGCAGGTCGGCGGCGTTGATCGTCGCTGCCTGAATCGATTGCAGCGGAGTCAGGCCGAGCTTCACCATCACCGCAAATTCGTGGGCATTCAGTCCATGAGGATAGACCGCAGCATCCGTACCGAACGCCACTTTCACCCCGCTGGCGAAGGCGTGGGCTTCGTTCTTGCGTGCGGCAGCCATTACCGCTCTACCTTTGGCAATCATCTCCGGGGGAACGTGCAGCCGCTCTGCGTTGTCCAGGAACCAGTCTGCCAGGTACAGGGTCGGCACCAGGTAGGTTCCGTTCTTTTTCATTTCGGCGATGGCGGCATCGTCGATGTAGGAGCCGTGCTCGATTGAATCCACGCCCGCCTGCGAGGCCCAGAGGATGCCTTGCGCGCCGTGCGCGTGCGCCGCTACCTTGCGTCCTAGCCGATGCGCGTCGGCCACGATGGCCTTCATCTCTTCGAGCGTGTATTGCGAGGCCTGGGGATTGTCTCCGTGAGAGAGCACGCCTCCGGTGGCACAAATCTTGATCAGGTCGGCGCCGTACTTGATGACCTCGCGAACCTTGTGCTGCACGCCTTCCACGCCGTCAGCCACGCCTTCGGCGGTGTAGTGGAACTCGAAAGGCAGCAGGTTCTCGTCGCAGTGGCCGCCCGTGATCCCGAGCGCCGGTCCGCTCACCAGCATGTGCGGGCCGGGAATATCACCGGCGTTGATGGCGTCGCGCAGCGCCACATCGCTGAAACCCTCGGCTCCTACATTCCTCACCGTAGTGAAGCCGGCCTCCAGCGTGAGGCGGGCATTGCGGGCCCCGATCAGAGTCGCCCGTGGAATGGAGATGCCGAGCCCTTCGTATCCCACATCCTGCGGATCACCGGTCATATGAGTGTGGGCATCGGTCAAACCGGGCAAAACCGTGGCGTTGGACAAGTCGATCAGACGATCGCCGGCCGAGCGACTGGCCTGCGCCATCGGACCGACGCTGACAATTTTTCTGCCTTCGATGACAATCGCCTGATCAGTGAGAGTCTTTCCGCTGCGGACGTCCAGCAACTTGCCGGCGTGAACAACGAGGCGGCCTGGGGTCTTGGTGGCAGGTTCCTGCGCGGTTGCAAAAACGCTTAGGACAAATGACAAAAGAATGAGTTTAAGAAAAATGCACCTGGATATTTCTTTCATTGACTCCTCGTTAAGTTTTTGCCTTGCGAATCAGGCAGACTAGCCGCGGAGCGGCGCAACGTTGTGTTATGCACTGTGGCGTCCGTCGAGGCCCCATTCTTTTCCGGCGTCCGCTACGAAAAAGATTATGAACAGGAATAACAGCGGGAGGTGATCGAGTTCAGAGCCGAAGTAGCGCCACACCGGAATTCCCTGGCCCGGTTCCCACCAGGTGGCGAGCGTGAGGCTGAGCATGTGCAGCGCACCCAGGACCGACGCTGGCCGCACCCAGAGCCCCAGCAGCAGGCACACTCCGATAAACAGTTCGACCACTCCGACCAGATATCCGAAAAACACCGCGTGCGGCAGAACCAGATTAGCCAGAATGGGCTGATAGAAGCTCACTGCGCCGTTCTGGATGAAGCCCTGCAAATACTGCTGGAATCCACCGTGGGTAAACTCGGGACCGAAAATCTTGTATTCACCGAACAGCAAAAAGAATATGGACGTAGCCATCCGAACTACGGCGAGGGTTTTAGGAAGGGCGCCGGAAAGGGCGCTGGAAGCTTTGCGCATCAGGTTCTATGACCTTGCTCGTGAAGAAGGGAGCTCCGAACTCCCCATACCTTACTGGCCGCGGCATGAAACCGCGCAGTGGCAGCATTCTCCCACAGCGGAGTGGAGAAATCATTGGCGGCGAACTAGCCCCCGGGCCCGTCGTTGGTGACATATTGCTCGAGCGAATCCAGCTCGTGGCTAAGATCGTCGATGCGCTGCTCCAGCAGGTTCCGGATGGAAAGCATGCCCAGCAGCTTGCCGGAATTATCCACCACGGGCAGATGTCGAAAATGGCGCTCCAGCATAGTGGCCAGCGCCTCGCCAGGCCGAGTGGACGTGGTGGCCAGCTCCACCGGAGTGGTCATCAATTCTCGCACCGGCGTCGCCTCGGGATTGCGTCCGGTAAGGGCCAGCTTGAGCAATACGTCGCGTTCGGTAAAGATGCCCGCAACGCGGCCTTCGCTGTCGACCACGCCTACGGCTCCGACATGGCGGTCGAGCATCAGGCGGATGGCATCGGCGGCGCTCACCTCGACTGGAACGGAAGCAACGTCCGAATCACAGAGTTCCAAAACGCTCATAAGCACCCCCCGGGCCGAATCGCCGAATTCCTGACTCCAGATCGGGCAGGTGCCGACCTGGAGAATTCCGCATTATGACGTGCGCAGTGACGGTGTCAAGCAGATTCAACATCAATTCGTGAATTCGTAGCGCCAGCGGCCCGCCGGCTATCCCGAGGGCGTCTCGCCCTCGACTGAGCTGCCGAGCTGCGCTCTGCCTGGACGGGTTAGAAACCCGTCCCCACACGTGTGTGGGCGCTACCAACAGCCCCGCGACTACTTGACCTCGTTCCTGAACACTCCGCCGTCTTTCATCACGAATTTCACGTCTCCGAGAACATTGATATCGCGCAGGGGATCGCCGTTGACCGCAATGATGTCGGCAAAGGCGCCCGGCGCCACCACGCCGATCTCGCCTGTCATGTCCAGCATCTCGGCGGCGCGCGAGGTCGCGCTTCTGAGCACCTCCACGGGCGACATGCCGAACTCGTTCATGCGGGGAAACTCCTGCGCCATCGGCTCGGTCCAGGGAATGCCGCCCATATCTGTGCCGAAGACGATTTTCACTCCAGCCTTCACTGCCTTCTGGACAGAGACTCCGTGCTCCGAGACACGCTTGCGGTCGCGCTGTCCGTTGAGCGTGTCGGCGGGTGCCCAGTCGTGATAGTAGGCGGCGAGCGTCGGGCAGTACCACGTGCCCTGCTTCACCATTTGCGCAATCTGCGCGTCGGTAATCTCGAGGCCGTGCTCGAGCGAATCACAGCCGCCGTCCAGGGCGCGCTGCAGGCCGAGGCCGTTGTAGGCATGACATGCCACCTTCCTGCCCCAACCGTGAGCTTCATCCACGATCGCTTTGAGCTCTTCCACGGTCAGGGTCGGTTGCGAAATCAACTCGCCGTTCTTTCCTACCCAGGAGCGATGCGTCATGTACACCTTGATCCAGTCGGCGCCGTGGTCGAGTTGTTCGCGCGCCGCCTTCCGGGCCTCGACTGGGCCATCGATGATCTGCGCGCCCTTGGGCATGTCGAGTTCAGGGGCGTAGTCTTCCAGGTTGTAGCCGCCAGTGCTTGAAATGGCGCGAGTGGAGACGATCAGCCGTGGTCCGGGAATGTATCCGCCTTCGATCGCCATCTTGATGCCGACGTCGCCGTAGCCTGCACCTTCCGTTTCCAGATCGCGCAGCGTGGTAAAACCCTGTTCCAGGGCGCGCCGGGCCGCAACCGTCGCCCGCGCCGCGCGCAACGCCAGCGGATATCTCAGGATGTTGGCGTCGTAGCCGCCATGGGCCGGTTCTTCTCCCTGCAGAAAGATGTGCGTGTGGGAATCGATCAGTCCGGGGAGAACGGTATTGCGAGAAAGGTCGATGATCGTGGCACCCGCGGGAATCTTTGCAGCGGCCGCGTCGGAAACGCCTTCGATGCGGTTGCCACGAATCACGATGACCTGATCGCGGCGGGGCTGATCGGATTTGCCATCGATAAGCACACCCGCGCGGATGACGGTTATAGCCTGCGTCGGAGTGGATTGGGAAAACGTGGGAACGACGAGCGTCAAGGCAACAATCAGACTGGGCAGAGAGCGCATGTCCACCTCTTAGGGGTCGGGTGGGCATGATACATCATGGTGAAGAATCTTTGCCGGACTCCGACACTGACAGTGTGGGGCCGGGTTCTTTCGCCGCTCCGCGGCTGAATCATCTCCCGCAAATACCCACGGCTTGCGCCGGGGGCTGTAGTCTTGCGCCGCTTCGCGGCTAAATAATCAGCCTGTGATCACCGCATCGGCCTCGATCTCCACCAGCATTTCAGGTGAGATGAGCGCGCTCACTTGCACCATCGACGTCGCCGGACGGATATCGCGAAAGAACTCTCCGTGTGCCTTGCCAATTTTTTCCCAGTCGGCGATGTTGAGAACGAACATCCGCGTCCGCACGACATCTTTCAAAGATGCGCCCGCCTTCTGCAACGCCGACTCGATGTTCTTCAGGGTCTGAATGGTCTGGGCGTAGGGATCGCCGACGCCGACGATTTTGCCGTCCGGGCCCGTGGCCGTAGTCCCAGCGACATAAACCTGCGAGCCAACTTTGACCGCCCGGGAGTAACCCACAATTGGTTCCCAAGGTGCGCCGCTGGAGATGTTCGTTCGCTCCATGAATCCTCCGCGATTATCTTCATTGTATTCGTATTGAGGACGTTGAGATTAGCAGCCATCAGCGCAGTCTGCCAATAATGACAGCGGGAAACCTTGCGATTGTTCTGATCGTCTAAATGAATTGGACATATTGATTGCGGTGACTTACAAAAGTCACTTGCCTTGGCTTTCGAGCTGAGGTTAAGTAGATGGACAAAGTGGTATCAGGAATCCCGTGCCACTCGGGGTGTTTGGAGGAGGTGAGCCCCAGCATGATACCGGAATCGCATCCCTTGCAGCAGCTCTTCATCGAGCTCGTGGGCCGGCACTATGCCGAGGAAATCGGCCTTCGCGATCCCCAGATCGTGAACTATGTCGCCCACCTGATGGCCGAGTTTTGTGATGTGGAACAGCTGTTCAAGATCCGGAATGCTGGCGGGCAGCCGCTGACCGATGTCGGCGAAATGCTGGTGGAATCGAATCCCGTGTTCGGGCCGGCGCCTTCGTTCGATCGCGAACGCCAGGTGCGCAAACACATTGGCGACTACACGCTGTTTTTCACCGGCATGTTTCCGGAGAGCATCAACCACTTCCGCCTGCGCCGCAACCGTCTGGAAAATTTCGTGGACTGGATCAAGGCCGGCAAAGAGAGCTATTACATCGTTTCGAAATTCGAACACTTCGAATACACGAAGGTGGCGCCCCTCTTCGCCAGCCTGTCACAGCACTTCGAGCAGTGCGTCTACGGCCTCAACCTGGTGAAAAACGATCTGCAGGAAATGCAGCACCCGCTAGCGCAGCGTGTCAATGAACTGTTGATGTAGTTGGGTTCGTGGATTCTCGCCGCAGGATTTTGCAGTTCCCTGGGAGAGGACAGGCTCGACCTTCAAACTCCGGCTGCTTTACCCTTGCTCAGCTTCTGATCTGCCTTCGCCGCGTACATCTGGTTGTCTGCACCATCGAGCAGGCCGTCCAGAGTCTTGCCCTCCGACCATTGCGCAACCCCAATGCTCAGGCTGAGTTCGAAACCTTTAAGATGTTCCGCCCGGTTCCATTCCGCCAAACCGGCCCGGATTCTTTGCACCACATGCGCGGAGTCCTCACTCGATGTGTCCGCCAGAATGATCAGGAACTCGTCGCCGCCGTAACGAAACACCGCATCTGAGCCCCGAACGGACTGTTTCAAAAGGGCGGCAGTATTGGCTAACACCACGTCGCCGGTAAGGTGACCAAATTTGGTATTCACCTCCTTGAACTGGTCCACGTCGATCATCATGAGCGTGAGCGGCCTGTGCGACCGCCGGGCCTGACTGATGAATCGGTTGGTCATTTCTTCGAGCGAGTGACGGTTGTAGATCTCGGTGAGCGGATCGGTGAAGGACTGCTGCTGGGTGAGTTCCTGCTGGATGGTTCGGGAGATCAACTCTTCCCGCAGCCGGCGAATCTCCATGCGCCGGGTCAACAGGTAGGTGTTCAACAGTGCCAACAAAGCGACCAGTCCGAGTACCAGCGGCCGGGATACGCTTATTTCAAAGTGAATGTTGCCTTGCTTCAGAAATGCCGCGGGAAAAAGAATGGCCAGAAGCCCGGCACCGACCAGCAGTCCGGTAAGGGACACGATCAGCCACAGCTCTCCGTCTCGCCTTTCGAGCTGCGAGAGTTGCTGGCTCACCTTCGCCAGTACGCCTTCAGTTTCCGTAAACATTCGTCAACAAGACCGGCTCAGCGTCTCAGTTTAGCCCCTTCTAATGTTCTGCGCGGGTAACGAAAGTAACGGCAATTTGTGGCCGATAAAACTCCAGGCCATGGACGGATGCGGCTTTAATCGCTAAAAGGGAATGATGGACTGGATGCCGCCGCGGCTTTTGCTCGTTCTTTCCTTACTGGGTGCTTCCCTATTCTCGCAATCTGATGGATGTGTCCCTGCAAGTCGGAGTGGCTCCGAAGCCGACGGCTTCAGTGGCGTTGCTACAACAAGCCAGAACGTGAGGCACAAAGCGCCTACCTTCAGCGAAACCTTCAGCGCCGGAGCTCTGGACAGCACCAAATGGTTCATCGACACGGGCAACGCGCCCGGAAATATCGCGGGAGCGAACCAGGGCAGGCTCAGTGCCGACCATGTGGATCTCTCCACCGGCATGTTGCGGCTGACCCTGACGCAGAGCGTTTCGGACGGACTCGCCACCTCGGTGGGCGCGGAGATCCGCTCGAAGCAGCTATTTGGTTACGGAACTTATGTGTGGGTGGTGCGGGCAGCCTCAACCTCGGCTACGCCTAAGGGTGCAGGTGCGGCAGCGTCAGGCGCGGTTACCGACGTGTTCAACTACATCGACGATAGCCAGACGGAAATTGACTTCGAGTACGAAGGCCAGTTGCCGTCGACGCTGGAGATGACAAACTACTCCGGCGTATCGAACAGCCAGACCAGCTCGACCGCAGTGCCAGGCGCCGATGGCAGCTTTCACGAATACAAGTTCGTCTGGAGCGCCGCGAAGATTGAGTTCTACGTCGATGGCGCCCTGGTCTCGACCCACACCCAACATATTCCCTCCGCGCCGGCAGCGGCGCTCATCAACCTGTGGGGCACAAACTCCAAATCGTTCGGCGGAATTGCGACCAGCGGAGTGACGCGGTATCTGTATGTGTCGTCGTTTTCGTACACACCTTTGTCGGAGTGAATAGGGGGCAGGGAAAGCAGGGGGGAGAACGGCCGCGCTCTCGGCCCGCTAACTTCGTTGTGAGAGAATTCATGCTTCCTTATTCCTGAGATGAAAACTCCCACTCCGACCCGGCGACAGAAATCAACGAACTCGGCGACCAGTCCGGGAGCGCCGCAATTACTCTCTCCCATAATCTTCATCATTGCGACCATTGCACTGCTGGCGACTGTGGCCGCAATCTACAGCCCTGCTCTCGACTATCAATTCATTCTCGACGACCACCATTATGTCGGGGATCCGCGTTTGCAGTCCTCGGGACACGTTTGGGAATACTTCACGACCTTCGTCTGGGCGCAATTCACGGGTGGGCCGGCAAGTTTCTATCGCCCCCTTTTTCTTTTGTGGATGCGGCTGAATTTCATCCTTTGCGGAATGGCTGCCGGGGGATGGCACTTGCTCAGCATCGCGAAGCATCTGGCGGCGGTAGTTTGCTTAGGCCTGCTGGCATGGAAACTCCTACGAGATCGGGCTGCCGTGCTGCTGGCCATGACCCTGTTCGCGCTGCATCCTTCTCACACAGAGTCCGTGGCCTGGATTTCCGTGCCCGATCCATTGATGGCTGCCGCGATTCTGGGTTCGCTGCTCCTGTACTTCAGGTACGCCGATGCGGTCCCCAACATTGGAAAAGCCATCGGAAAAGCCAGCAGAAAAAGCCGCAAGGTGGACCACGCTAGACCCTGGCAATGGCTTATCGCCTCCGCGATCGGTTGCTTCGCTGCGCTGCTAGCCAAGGAGACCGGCGTGGTTTTTCCCGTGGTGATTTTAGTCCTGGCGTTGGTTATGCCGATCGGCGACAACAACGGACCGCTAACTCCTAAATCCAGGCTGCTGGAAAGCATTCGTGTAAGTCTTCCGTTTCTGGCCGTAACCGCGATCTATCTTCTCATTCGTTGGCGCGCTCTCGGGGAGGTCGTCGTCCCCACGCAGCATCTAGCGTTGCGCACGGTGTTACTGTCCTGGCAACTCTCTGGTTTTATGTGAGAGTCCTTTTGTGGCCGGTCCGGTCGCGTGCTTTCGGTGATTCCATCCCGACCGACACATTTTCTCTGAGCGGGGTATTTTTCCCAGTTCTTGCTGTGTCTTGCGTGGTCGCGATTTTGGTGTGGAGCTTGCTTTGGTCTTGGAGAAAAGCGCAGCGTGATCTTTCCGAACCAGACGCCATCGGCGTGCGTCGTGCCCTGGTAGTCGGCACTCTCATGTTGGTACTCCCCATCCTTCTGACCTTAAACCTGAATAATCTCGTCCCGGGAGATTTCCTTCATGGCCGTTACGTGTATCTTCCGGCAGCGGGACTGGCGCTTCTGGTCGCGACCGCATGTAGCCTGACCAACAGGAATCGGCTACCGCTGTTGTTAGCAGCGGGGCTGGCGGCCATCGCTTTCGCCGTATTTACCGTTAAGCAGGAAGGCACATGGAAGGACGATCTGACTGTCTTCACGGTCGCCCACGACATCGCGCCCCGCAACCAGCCCGTTCGCCTGAGTTTGTCGAGGGCGCGGGTGCAGTTTGCGCTTCGCCTCGACGATGAAGGCCGATGTGACGAAGCGATCCCCATTCTGGAAGAAGCGACCCGGGAGTATCCGGAAGAGTGGTTCCCCTGGGCGGGCCTCGGAGAGTGTTTTTTCAAACTCAACGATATGGCGAAAGCTGAGCAGTCGCCACATCGAGCCTCCGACCTCTCCCACCAGCCTCGCGTTACCGAGCAATGGCAACAACTGCGGGCGAGGATGGGACTCAGTCCGGCTCCTGAGTAGTCCGCCGCCCCTGATTTATTAAAAAAATAACGCCACACAGATAGCCGATCGCAGGGGCGCGCAGCGGAAGACGCGCAGCAGAAGTTCCGGATCAAGCGGCGGACGACCGTCTCGCCGCAGCCGTCCTTACGGTTGCCCTCGGAACTCCTTGGTTTATTATGGTTCGGGGCCCTTAGCTCAGCGGTTAGAGCAGTGGACTCATAATCCATTGGTCCCAGGTTCAAATCCTGGAGGGCCCACCATCTAAGTTCTTCGATTCAACGATTTGCAGTCCACCTCGTGCCGACACCGGGCTTTGCGAATTCCCAGTGTGCCCAGAAGTGTGCCCACCTAGACGTGACATCGCCGATAAAACCGCTTCTTCCGAGGGATGAACGTAGCGACTGGAGATCGCGATCGAACTGTGACCGGCGATGCGTGCCAAGGTCCATGCATCGCATCCAGAGGCTCCTAAACGGGTCAGAAACGTGTGTCGCAGGCTGTAGAGCACAAACGGGCGAACACCCGAGAGCTTTAAGGCCTTGCTGTGCTGCTTCTTGATGCTGGAGCCTTCTGCGTGCTCGCTACCGGTTGGCGCTGGCCAGACCCATCCCTCACTAGTTCGGGTTTCTCAGTATGGCCTTGTAGGTCGAGGGCAGGAAATTCCCGTGCCGTGAGTTGTCGTCGTAGTGCTCGAAACACACCGTCGGAGGCTGACCGTAACTCAGACAGTGCGGCAGCCCGTGTTTTAGGGCATATCGCTCGGCTCGTTGGCTCAGTTCACGACGGAGCGAGGCCGCCAGATTCATCCTCATCCGTCGAACCGACCCAGGTTCAGAATCGCCCGGGCTCAGCGCCACTTCCTCATCTGTTTCCACGCCTGGACCAGCTCCTGGATTGCCCTCGCGCTCGGGAAGTGACCGGAGGAAATCCGACAGGCCGAGTGAGTGCACTGATAGAAGTCCTGAACGGCAGTAGTGCTCATCATCGACAGCCGACGCTGCAACTTTGCCAGATCCTTTCGGCTAAGCACGTCGTCCGGAGGTCGGGGGCGCCGAGCCATGTTCGGGAATAATATCATTGGCGAACAAAAGGCGAATATACGATTAAGAAACAGCGAGGTTGCGCCAGTAGTACGGCCTTGCTCCCTTTGGAGGCTTGAAAGAGGCGTCGGGCCCGAAGTTCTCCAGTCCCGGCCTGTGGTATTTCCCGGGGATAGCGAATAGGGAAGGCTTAGGTTACGAAGGTTATGCGATCGTAGCCTCGAATGCACACCAGCAAGTCTATCTGCAGGAAAATAACCGATATGAAACTAGAGATGCTCTCGCTGGTGTTACGGCTTGACTGCTTGTCTTGTGTGCTTACGATTTTTTCGACCATCCTGGTCGGAAGAAGATGCTGGGAGGGCTGGGTGCTGGCGGCAGCGAATAGCCTAATCATTTGCGTCATTGGGTTAAGAACAGCTCAGCTTGCCTTCATTCCGGCGAACCTGTTTTGTATCGTGCTCTATGCCGTTAACCTTCGAACTTGGCGCAAGGCTGAGATCTCCTAACCAGCCTCCTCAGCCAGTCCGACTTTTTCCAATCGCCTTCGTTGACAGCTGCGTACCGGATCACCGCCGAACCCCGAAAGCATTTTGCCCCAAAGCGCCTGTCCAGCTTCGCGATGTAATGCTTGATGAAACCAGGCGGGTACACTCGCGACGAATCCGGCCAACTCCCTCGAAGTCCGTTTCTGGATAGCTGTCGCGGTAGGGACGGCCATTGCTGACCGCCCCCCGCACAGATCCGTACGTGCGCGTTTACGCATACGGCTCTTACCGAGGATGAATGGCGTCGAAGCGCTTGTCGGGATAGGGATGCAGGACACGAGGGTGCGGAATCCACCGGTTGAGCAGTGGGTTGAGACGGTCCCAGCCCACCTTCGCGCGTTGACTGCGACGGACTAGAACGCTCCGCCACAATCGGCATATGCGACGCCTGAAGACGCGCAACTGACCGGTGTTGCCGGGCACAGCATGGTATTGGTAGTAGCCCTGCACGACCTTCCGAAGCCATGTGCCGACCTCACTCGTACGATGATGTTTCCGGTGTTGAAGCTCTGCCTTGATGACGTTGAGCTTCGCAACCATCCGCTTCTTCGCGGTGATGCGCCAGACATTAAAAGCTCCGCTGCTGGTGAGATGTCCGCAGAAATGCGTGAATCCCAGAAACGTGAAGGTCTCGGGTTTCCCCTCGCCACGTTGCTTCCGGTTTCGGACAGCGAACCGCCCGAACTCGATCAGACGCGTCTTCTCCGGTTGTAGTTCCAGACCGAACTTTGCCAGCCGCTCCTGAAACTCGCTCTGGAAGCGCTCGGCGTCAGCTCGGTGTTGAAAGCCCAAGACAAGATCGTCGGCATAACGCACGACAATAACTTCGCCGCGTGCGACTTTCTTGCGCCAGGCCTCAACCCACAGATCGAACACATAGTGCAGGTACACGTTCGCGAGCAGTGGCGAAACCACTGCTCCCTGAGGCGTACCTAGCTTTGTCTCCGACCACTGGCCATCTTCCGATACTCCCGCCTTTAACCATTTCTGGATCAGGCGGAGCATGCGGCGATCGGCCACCCGATGCTCGATGAACTTCATCGTCCACTCGTGACTCATGTTGTCGAAGAAGCCACGAATGTCCGCATCGAGTACCCAGTTCACTCGCTTTCGCTGGATGCCCACAGTCAGGGCGTCTAGCGCCTGATGCGGGCCGCGACCGGGCCGGAAACCGTAAGAAAAGCCTTTGAAGTCGGCCTCGTAAATCTGGTTGAGGACCGTCACCACAGCCTGTTGGACGATCTTGTCCTCCAGTGCCGCGATGCCCAAGGGGCGTTGCCGCCCATCGGCCTTCGGTATGTAGACTCGTCTCGACGGTTGTGCCCGATACGCTCCACGATGCACTCGACTGTGCAGATCGGTGAGTCGATCTTCCAGTCCAGTTTCGTACTCTTGCCACCTCACGCCATCGACTCCCGGCGAAGCTTGACGCTTCAATGCGTAGAAGCTGTCGCGAAGAAGGGCGATGCTGAGGTGGTGGAGTAAAGCGGTGAACCGTTCCTGCTTCCTTTCTGATGCTGCTCGTCGCACACCGTTCAACCCCTGGGACATGCGTGTTCCGCTCTGTGTCGGAGGCATGTGTGATCGAACGATGTTCTCCTCTGCCTGCGCCCTTCCCTCCCCGGCCTCCGCAGTTGGTTGCCCTCCCTTGTTCGGCGGGTTCACAGGTACTACGGCGCAGTCCGACTTCTCCAGCACGTGCATGTCCGCCGTTCGGTTCATGGCCTTTGCGGACCGGTCTTGTTCTTTCGTCCAAGACGTACAGGAGATCTCCCGGTTCTCGTGCATGTTGTTTCTCAGCGTGCGCGGGTTCTCAGACTACGCAGGACCGAGCAGCCACTCGCGAATAGCGTGGCTGCCGTGTTGCCTTCCTCCATCTCGGAAAGGAGTCGGCATCCTGATCCATCGGCTTTTCGAAGCTCAATAGCCCGGCCCACTGGTACCTCTGGTCTACGCTTCACGGGACACCTCGCGGTGCCCCCTGCAAGACTCGAGGCCAGGATGGAGTCGCTGTTCTCCTTTCCTGTAGGGCTCTTTCATCCCCTACAACATGCCGGTTTATCCCGGCGCACTCCGGTTTGCCGACGATCCGGACAGAATCGTCGCACTTGGCTGTAGATAGGGGCATCCTTACGCATCCTTGGGGGAAGAAGAGTCGGACTTCAGAGTTCCGACAAGTCTTTCGATGCGGGAGCGTAGCGACGCAGAAGTGTAATGGAAACTACCAGTACAAGGATCAGCAGACCCAACAGACCAAGTTCAATCATCGAAGAGTGGAAAATGGCGCTTGAGCCTTCGGTCGCCCATGCACCTTCTTTCGTGAGCGTGGCTGCTTCCAGGGTAATCACCAAAATGCGGCGAATTGAGGCAATCAGTCCGACGATCAGAAAGGGTTCTGTAACCAGAACATGGGAGCGAATGGAGATACGTACTGTATGCAGAATCTCCACCAGCATCAGCACAATGAGGAGTTGGTTCAATACCCTCAGAGTCTGGGCTGCAACCGTCCAATGACTGAGACCGATCCACAGTATTTGCCCCGCGGTTGCGATGGTCACAAAGGCCGTGACAGCCAGCAACACTGCGAGAACGGAGTAGATGACTATCTCGGTCTTGCCCAGATAGTAGTCAAAGTGGCGGCGTAATCTGTCCTCGACCATATCAGACTCAAGTTTGAAATCGAAATAAGAATTGGTATCGCTGTGGAGGGGAGCGCAGACATAGGTGTCCGCGCTCCAAACCCCTTCTTTCCCTTCTTTGTCGTCTCGGTAGCCTGTTTCAGAGCATCCTCCAGCACTCTCTGCCCTGAAAGCAAGTTAGCGCGAGCGGTGATCGCGGTGTTCTTCCACGCGGGGGCGTCCTTCCCGCGCCGCCGTGCGCTCACGCTCAGTGCGCTCGTGTAGCACGTGCCGTTCGGGAAGCCGCTCTTCCACCCCGTATCGCCGGACCCCGTAGGGATGAACATACTCGTGCCGGTTGATCCAGGTCCGCCGCCAGGGTGTGTTGTTGATGATCACCACGTGCGAGCCCCAATCAAAGCGGCAATATCCCCAGCCCCACGGGCGAAAGAAATCCCCGATGGTCACGAAGAATCCAAAACGGATCACACCGCCGACCACGACTCCGGGCGCCGGCGGAAAGAAAACAATTGCTGGGTCATAGTACGGCACCGGGATGAATGCCGGATGCACGGGCACGATCGTGATGTACGGCCCACCGCTGACGATGATCTGGGCGTTGCTCCGCAGATATCCGTAATCCCTGGCCTTCTTGCGCTCTCTTTGCACTGCATCCATCACGTCCTGCTGCTGCGACAGAAATGCGTTGCCGAGATCGGTGGTCCAGCTCATGTCGTTGGCCATCATCTCCAGTACCGAGGGGAATGGCAGGAGCGCCTGCACGCTGGGGTCCCACGGAAGATGATCCGCCTGGATCGCGTCGGCCAGGGCTTGCCCGGTGAGGTAGTGGTGCTGATCGGCCCAGCGCGCCGCATCCGGAATCTGGTCAGAATAGGTCGCGGCCGCAAGCACCTGCGCCAGGAGCGAATCCGGATACAGCGCAATGCGCGCTACCAGCTTGTCGAGTTGCCCCGGCGTGAACGACGGCGCAGCCGTGTCCTGCGCAGAACTAAGAACGGGAGCAACTACTAAAACCAACAGAACTGCCAGCATCAGAATTGCTTTTCTATTCAGCATACGATCCTCCTAAATTAGGTCGACCATCAAGTTGACGAAAAGTAGAAGACAAACCTCGATTCATTGATTGGCCACCCGCAGGTGATTCTCGACCGAGAACACCCCGGCTACCTCGCGCGCCCGCATCTCGGCAATCTGCTTGTCCATCGCGCTATCCACAACCCCGTACAGCCTTACATTTCCGTTTTCAACCACAATGCGGATAGGAGCCTGCGGATCCAGCGAATATTTCTGGAGCGCGGGATCACGGTAGATCGCCATCGCCGTACGCACGCGCAACTCGTCATCAAATTCAGAGAGTGGCAGAACGTTAATTTCGTCCTTCACGTCACGTACGCCAGGAGTGTCCTCGACAATGCCGAGAGCGGAAGCCTTGTCCGGGTAACTTCTGGCCTCGCCGGAGATGGTTACGACGCCATCTCTCACGTCTACTTCGAAATTGTTGAATGTGATCCCGTAGCCAATGCGGTCATAGCGAAGCCGATTGGCAATGGTCTCGCGCAGTTCCTGATCCGAAACCGGGACAACCGGTTGCACCGCGATGAAATCTCGCACGCCGTCAATTCCGCGGTGCTTGCGCGCTAGGTGCTCGGCATCCATTTTTTCGCGATAGGTCTCAACCGAGCCTTGCAACAGCGCGACTCGATCGTCAACCGCGACGCTGACGTTGCGGAACTCCAGGCGGTTGCTGAAATCTTGCTGTAGTTGCTGAGTAAGAACGGCGTCCTTACTCGCCGCAGTTGTAGTTCCTCCATCGCTCCCTAGCGCAGAGATAGAAATCCCCAGCAAGAGCGCGAGTAGGAAGAACCAGAGCAATCGGTTTAGGTTCCTCATCTTGATACCTCCATGCCAAAAATTTCTTCTTAAATTGTGGTTCCCAGGGTGCCAGCGAGCCATAGATCGGCCACCTTCTGACTCACCAGCTCCTTTTTCCGATGTGGATAGACGCACCGGCTGGGGAAAAGGTTTCAAACATTTAGTGGCCTGATAGCAGATTTTATTAGTCTATAAATGTAACCGCGACTGGCCTTCGTATGCCCCATGCAAGTTATTGATGATAAAATATATTATCCTCTTGCTATCGCAAAGACCCGCCATGGATTCCCCGCAACTCCGAGTCGATTTCCACAGCGTATCGGAGTGCAACACCCGCCACGGCTGGCCAAGAGGCTGAGACTTGGCGTTGCTTGGGCTAATCCATTGAAGGGATCAGCGCTACTGTCTGTTACGTATGGGATCCCGCGCACAGCGAGGTCGCCTATGAACAAATCATCCACGCCTCCGCGTGCGGCATTGTCCGTTCCATATAAATCAGGCTGCCCGCGGTCGATGGATGCGCTTGATGAATAGTGCTTTTGGGGAAGCTGCGCTGCCGGCAGAGGCCGAGCAACTCCTTCGGAAACTCCTCGACGGAATGTCGAGCTTGTATGATCAATCGGGCAGAGCCCTGAGTCCGCTGGCGCAAAGAGACGCGCCCGGCTGCCTAAGCGCAGAGGAATTTCTCAAAACAATCCTCGTAGGTTGATTGAGGGATTTCTTTCATTTCACCCTGCAGAAACAATAAAGAAACTGCTGGATTGTATCGAACGGTGTGCGATGCAGTTCCTTGGAGTGTCCCAACAGGCGGAAACGTACGCCAAACTCGCGGTGCAAAGACTTGGCGTCATAGCGAACCACGTCCAGACCGCTGCACTTCGTAGGCCCCTCAGGCCCGAAGGTGCTGACAATTACATGACCTCCGGGCTTGACCGCGTTGGCTACTTGGCGAACATATGCAACGCGCTCTTCCGACGATGTCAGAAAGTGGAACACTGCACGGTCGTGCCACACATCGTAGGCGCAGGACTCTAGCGTCTCCTTCGTGATGTCAGCGACGAGCCAATGGATATGTTCCGAGGCAGACCCCAGCCGCTTCTTGTTCGCATCGACGGCAGTCTGCGAAATATCAAGGACACTGATGTTCTGGTATCCGCGAGCAAGCAGATCGTCGACGAGAGTGGACTCGCCACCCCCGATGTCGATTATGGACGCAGCGTACTCTGGCGCTGCGCGTTCTATGAGTTCAAGGGAGGTTTCAAGGTGCGGACGGTACCAACTGACCGCGTCCGCGGCCTTCTTGCCATAGATATTCTCCCAATGACGCTTTGCATCCATCGTCTCTCCGTTAACAACTCTCGTTAATCATAAGCCGATCGGAAACGAGGCGGGAGTGAAAGTTATTCGGGCAACGTCATCGAAATCGGAGCGACCCAACTATGGAAGTAGGTATTGCATATCACGTCTAGACATCGGATGAATTAGTTGTTTTACTACACGATTAAAGAAGCGGCTGCAGCGGAAAGTGGTCCTATGTCCAGAATCATGCTGGGGATCATCTGTGGTTCGGTGTTCGGCGCTATAGACATCGGAATTATGCTGCCGATGAGCTTCCCAGATAAAAAGGCTGCAATCACCGCAGCTTTCATTGCGCGGTTTGGGATCGGGTTCGTGATCGGCGCGGCCCGTTTGCCTTGGCCTGGCTGGGCGGTGGGCCTATGCTTTGGTCTGCTGCTGAGTATTCCCGATGCTCTCATCATCAAGGCTTATGCGCCGATCATCGGCATGGGAGCCGTCGGTGGAACTATCATCGGCGTTCTTATCGGGAGATTCGGGCGTTAGATGAGCAAAGTGCCTACCCGCCACTCAAATTTTCTCCAACCCCGACTCATCTCCCAGATTCAGAGCCACGGGGCAACAATCTCGTGGAATTGAGGATGAATGCCAGCTCAGAGGTCACGTGAATGAAGGCGGCCAGGAGTGGATTTAGGAGGCCAAGAGCGGCCATTCCGACTCCGATGCTGTCCACAACCAGCGTGCCTACGAAATTCTGCATGATGATCCCGCGACAGCGTCGAGCAAGTCGCAAGGTTTCGACTAATTTCGAGAGATCGCTTCCGATCAGGATCACATCCGCGCTCTCCCGAGCGACATCAGTTCCCGATCCCATGGCGATGCCAACATTGGCTTCTACCAGGGCTGGAGCGTCGTTGATTCCGTCACCGACCATCGCGACATTACGCCCTTTGTTACGCAGCTCAGCCACCCGCTTTGCTTTTTGCTCGGGCAGGAGTCCACCAACAGCTTCATCCACTCCCAGATCGCGGCCAACCGATAAAGTCGCAGCTTGCGTATCTCCGCTCAGCAGGACAGTTCTCAAACCCATCTGTCGCATTGCCGCAACCGCATTCTTGGCTTCCGGACGCAACACATCCGCAATTCGGATGGTCCCGAGAACTTGCCCCGCACGAGCGACGTAGACATCCGACACCCCGCCTGAGCCGTTACCATCTGGAGGCAAACCCCTTGTCATGCCATGTTCCACTAGGAGCGCCAGACTACCCACCAGGATCTCCTCGCTCTGATAACTCACCCTAACTCCTCTTCCGGGCGTGTAGGAAAATTCATCGGGCTCCACGAGCGGAATGGCAAGTTCCGCTGCCCGTGCCACAACTGCCCTGGCGAGAGGATGTTCGGACTTGCGCTCCGCGATGCTGGCAGCGCCTATGATCTGTTGTTCCCCGAAGCCGTTGGCTGGAATGACTTCCCGGATCTGTGGCGTACCGAAAGTCAACGTGCCAGTCTTGTCCAACAGCACCGTGTCGACGGCAGCCAGCGCTTCCAGGTAGAGGCCGCCTTTAATGATGGCTCCCTGATGCGCCGCTCGGCCGATTGCTCCAAGGATTGCAAGAGGCGTTCCAGCGGCAATGCCGCAAGCTCCGGCGACGATCACGACCGAAATGGTCGACCTGATATTGTGAGTAATGATGAATGTGAGAACCGCAGCTCCCAAGGCGAAATACACAAGGTAGCCCGCCAGGCGATCCGCAGTTTTCTGAATCGGAGCCCGTGACTTCTCCGCGCGTTCGACAGCTTCAATGATTCTTCCGAACGTCGTGTCGCGTCCGAGTTTCTGAGCGGAGATTTCCAGAGCCCCAGATTGATTGATGGTTCCGGCGTAGACCACATCTCCGGATGTTTTCTCAACCGGCATGGCTTCGCCAGTGATTGCCGCTTGTTCAACGAACGAGCGGCCACCGAGCACAGCGCCATCAACGGGGATACGTCCACCCGGTTTCACGATCACCGTGTCACCAACCTGAACTTGGTCGGACGAAACCTCGATCACCTGATCCTTGCGGCGGACTGCGACGGTTCTCGGGAGAAAATCGAGAAGACTCTGGATCGCCCGCCGGCCTCTACCAACGGTGAGGCCCTCCAACACCTCGGCGGCAAGGACGAAGCCGGTGATAACCAGAGCAGTGAAAAACTCTCCGATCGCCAATGCAGAAAGAAGCGCGATGGTCATCGAGAGTTCCATCGTCATCTTTCGTTCGACAATGTTCTCGAAGGCTTCCTTGAAAATGGGATACCCGCCGATCAAGGCAGCCGCGATCCCGATCACGCTGATGTGTGGAAATGGCTCCCATAACCGAAACCAGACCGCAGCGGCAGCTAAGGCCACAAAGCCAATGCGGACCAGTTCGGCCCATTCCACACCGTGTCCGTGTTCTTCGCGTTCGGGGCCACGGTCAGGCTCGTTTAGTTCTGGAGACTTCCGCGTCTCGCTGAGATGCGGAGGGTTGGCTGGGGACTTTTCGATGATGGGTGAAGAACTCATAGCGACATTCCCTCCGTGGGACGAAAGCGATATTCCAGGTAAGACTCGACTATTTCGATCACTTCATGGCGACGCACAAATTGTGTTCTCAAGGAGCGGGCGCCGCTGTAACAGAACCGAGCAATGAGACTGGTATCACTCAGCTATCCGCTCAATGACGACAGGCAGCACGGTCAACGCTGCGATAGTGGAAAACACCACACCACCTAACATGACAGTCGCAAATCGGCCTTGTGCTCCCGTGCCTTCCCCGATCAATGCGAGGGGAAGGACCGCCACGAGTGCACACAATCCAACGAGGGAAACAGCGCGAAATTTCGCTTGAGCTCCTCTATAACATGCATTTCGAATGTTGCCGCACAGCCTGCGGGCCTTAGAGATCTCGGACGCAACCAGCCAAGCCTGCACGACAGCCAGCGCAGAAACAAAACAGAAACCTGCTATCGCGCCGCGTTCAGCGTGCATGCCGCGAACAAAAAGGGCGAGCACGCCTCCACTAAATCCCAGAAGCACAACGGTTATGACGAAGGCCATGCGCTGCCACATGATTCACTCGCGACAAAGAATGGTTCATGATACATACCCCTATAGGTATGGTGCAAGTTCCGGCATGATATCATTCGTTTGCGAATGAGCCATACGATCAAGAACAAACAGAAGCTGATTTTGCGGAGTAAACGCATCCGGGGGCAATTCGAGGCTCTTGAGAGGGTCCTCGACGAGGGACGCGATTGCTCGGAGGTGTTGCAGATCATCAGCGCAGCAAGAGGCGCAGTCAACAGCCTAATGACTGAGCTTTTGGAAGGCCACATCCGGCATCACGTGCTCGACCCAAAGAGAAAACCGAATTCGGAGCAGACAAACGCCGCCGATGAGGTGATCGACATGGTGAAAACCTACCTCAGATAGCTAGTCAATAGCGACAAGGTCATTTGTCAGCACCTATGCAGACGACTCCCCTGTGGTTCGTGCTGTCGAAGCAGATTTTCACTTGGCGGCTGGCGTCGCGGGGTGCAGATTCTATTCTTGCCGCGTGTCTGTTGTATCGACGATGGCCAGAACATCGGCAGTCATGTGGTTTGAGTACGCCATCTCACTCAATGTCGGCGCAAGTTGATCCCCCGCAGGTAACAAACCAACAGCCCGGTTCTTCCCAGCCCTCTTGGCTTCCCCTAGGGCTCGATCGGCAAAATTGAGGACTTTTTCGTAATTGACAATTTCGGGATGTTCGGAAAACCAGGGGAATGCAGCCCACCCAATCGAGCACGTTCTACAAGTCGTTTCATTCGGATTCGTAAGCGTGAAAGGTGTATCGCTGACCGCCGCGAGCACTCGCGCACTGAGAGTTTCAGCCTCAGTGCGATCCGTATAGCGCGACAGGATCAAGAATTCTTCACCGCCCCACCGCACCAAAACATCGGAGTGCCGGATGGCCGAACTGATTCTACGTGCCATTTCCACCAGCACTCTGTCACCAACATCGTGTCCATAGCGGTCATTTACTTCTTTGAAATTGTCCGCATCAATCAGGTAAAAGACCAAGTCTCGGGTTCGTTGATCACGATTGTCCGCGTAAGAACGCAATACCTGATTGATGTCTCCTTCGATAGTTGCCAAGAAGTATCGGCGGTTGCGGAGACCGGTCAAAGGATCGGTCAGAGAAGCTTCCTCCAGCACGTTATTGGTACGCTTCAATTCCTCATTCAATCGGTAATGCTTGAAAAAGATGAGGAACACCATCGCAAACATTGCGCCGAGCGTTACTAGTATACGAAAACGTGCAACTGGAGCAGGAATGTCGTGGCCCAAAAGAGCAAAGGCAGCCATTACCGGCAATGACAACACCGCCATCATCGCGAGCGTTGCAATCCAGGAAGCGTATGTTTCGTCTGCGGAAGCTTCTGTCGTGGACGACAATCCTTGTCCGGCTAGGGCGACTACGGTGAACGCCGCAAACGATGCTGAATAGGGAAGGTCATACCAGCTACCTGTGAAATACACTCCATTGTCGAGTGCGCGATTCAGGAGGTAGAACGCCACGCTATTGAATAACACCGCCCCAAAGAAATAACCGTAAAACTTCCTCCACCGTCCTGAGGCTCGATGCCAGAACACTCCCAAAACAAAGGTAAGCACGAGGGCCTCTGCAGCATCAAGGAGATTGTAGTTTCTATCGTAGTGGGCCAGATCGGGAGAGACGTATTGCCAGCAAATCACATAGAACACGTAGAGGTACAGCCACCACAACAAAAGCAGCGAAAAATCCAGGGCACCCAATCGAGCACTGCGCTCCGAGGGTTGAAGCTGCGGCCGAAGCAACAGGCCAGCTAGAATTGGAACGCTCGCCATGAATAAGAGCGCATCGGCGGAAAACATCTCCGGCATTTTTTTCTGCAGCACAAGATCGAAAACAATCCACAACATTTGGTCAGTCAGCCATAGTCCCCACCCTGTGGCCTGAAGTATCCAAAACACGCGCATCCGCCCTTTGCTCGATATACCGTTCAAACCGGTGACCACCAGTGCAGAAAGCATTAGGAGAGCACAGACAATGTCGCTAAAAGCTGCACGAGCAAGACCGCGCGGGAGTAGGGCGAACGCCACCGACTGCACCGCCGTGAGGAAGACAAGCGTGAGAACCCAGATTTTTGAAAGCTGAGGCAATTTCGGTGGCACCCCGAACAATTCTGAACCTGCGCGATCGACTCCGGTAGGTTACAGAAGTTACATGCTGGCTCTCTGCCACTTCCGAATGACTGACAATCCGGAAGTCAACTGACGAAATCAGGCGTTCTCACCAGCTTGCGCCGTTTGGTCGCCAAAATCTGGGTCAATGAGTGAAATGGCGATGTTACGTCAGTTACCTGAGTACCAAACAACCGAACCCGTGCGGTGTCTACAATATGAGGGAGACTGCGATGAGCCTTCGTTCGGCTGGCTTTGTTGTACTTGTATCGATAATTTTAGTCCCCTTCGCGAACGCGAAGAGCGCAGCGAGGCTGGCGAGCCGAGGCTGTTGAGCACGGCCAATTTGCAATGATCCAGATCCGGCAGCCGGAGCACTCGGCGACGGTAATTCGGCTTGATTCTCTGTTTGCCCATGGCGACGGCCTCCCATGCAGCCCAATTGAAAGAGGCAGCCACCGTGCCAAGATTCCCAATCATCGGGTTCTGACTGATCTGACCGGTGACTTCAATCGGGTCATCCTGGAATTTGAGGTGGAAAACATCGGGGGGTTTGAGGCGCGGCTGAAAGACTACGGTACAAACCCTGCGTTCCGCGAAAAGATGAAGGGCTACACGGGCTTGTGGGTCACTGGCAGCCGAGAAATACTTCAGGTCGCCTGACGTTTACTTTTGCGACGCGTTCTCACGCGGCAACTCAGACGTTAACGATGGTGAGGGCTTGTCTTACCGGATCACTTCCGGTTTGCCGAAATCCGGATGTTATCTCACCGCTTCCACGGTTACTCGGTCAAAGCAGTGTTCTGGGTTCGACACACTCGTGCCGGAGTCGCTTTCGTTGACTAGCCGATGCCGGGTCCGAAACATGAACCCACCCGAAAGCCACGCATCTTCTAAATGATCGGCCAAACCATCTCGCACTACTACATCGTCGAGAAGTTGGGCGGCGGCGGAATGGGCGTGGTCTTTGTCTTTCAGCAACCGAAGACGTGTCAAAAATCAGGATCGATAAGTCACAGTTCCGGCGTGATTGTGACATTGAACCCTGTAGGATCGAAATCGTTGTTACCACCAGGGCCGGGTCCTGCCGCGAAGTCGATTGTATCTCCCGGAACCACGTCAATGGTCAAAGAGAATGGCGCTTCGTCAGAGCCATTTAGCGGACTGTTGAAAACGGCCGAACCATTGCGCAAGATATGAACATCTCCCGTGGTCAGGCCTGTCCCGAAAAATTCGCCGACCACGTCCCAGCGTCCTCGGCTCGGAGCCGTCCAGCGTACTACCGTGTAAGAACTGGGACCAGGTCCCATGTCCAGAACATCCGGGACTACGCCTGGGGCCGCAACAACTAATGGGTAGCCAGGAGCGCTACTGCCGGGGATTGGCCCGAACCAGCCCACTTCTCCCGAGAAAAATGTTGTCCCCGGAATCGCATACAGCGTGAAAGGGCCACCCACCCTCGTGGTGAAGCCATAGGACCACACCGAATTGGGGTTCAATCTCGTCGAAAAGTCATGGGCAGCCGAATAGATAACGTTCGCAGTTTTCACGAAGCCGCGAAGCAGAAATCCATGAGCGATTCCATCGGCTCCTGTATATCGACCGACGACGTCTCCCTGAGGATTGATGCCATTTGCGTAGGTGTTCGTGCCGCCCGGGAAATCAACTGAAATGCAATTGTCATTGATTACAAGAGCGCCGTGTCCATTGCCGTCGGCACTGCCGTAACCGCCCACCGCGCGGCCTTGGGGGTCGAGGCCGCTGAGAAACGTAAAGGTAGAGCCGGCGCAATCGATGGTCCGAACGGTGCCCTGGGTTAACAAAAAGCCGTGAGTTCCGGTACCGTTCAGGTATCCCCCCAAAATCCGTCCGGCAGAAACCATGGCAGGTAGACTGCCTGTCGCGCCAGGAAGATCAAGCGACGTGAAGCGTTCCGCTCGGAGGAGGAAGCCATGCAAAGTCCCCGCGCTGTCGCCATCGATTCCCACGATGTCCCCAGTGGCGCTAATCCCAAAAGCGGTGGTGAACTGCGCAGCTGGGAAATCAATGGTAGTGAATTTTCCGGCGTTCAAGAGAAACCCATGTTCATCGCCGATACTACCGAAATAACCTCCGACGATCTGACCGCGGGGATTTATCCAAGTCACATCTGTTGAAGTGGCGCCGGGAAAATTGATGGGCCGGAACTTGCCTCCGCTTAACAGGAACCCGTGCTGAATCCCGTCCGCGCTGGTGTATCTCCCGACAATGTCTCCGGAGGCCGTTATCGCCGTGGCCTGAGTGTTGATTGCGCCGGGAAAATCGAATGAAATGACACTCCCTTTTCCCAAGACCTGGGTATTACCAGACAAATTGGTCATCTGAGCTAGTGCCATCGTGCTCAGCACTGTGCAGACTGTTACGGCCTGGCGAAGTTTTAGTTTCACAGAGTCTCCTTTTGCGTTTCAGTCGGCCTCACTTAGTGGAGAAGGGAAAAGATAGGCCTGGTGCTAACAAACCAGGCCGCACTCCCTTTGAGTTGCAACGCAACTGGCGAATCATTGATCTACTTTCAGTCTTCTGCAAGCGACAAAAAGCGTATTCCGACCATGTCGCCTAATGTCATGCGTTCTACAGAGTGTGACCCTTCGAGCCTTCAGCGAACACCAAGCCCTCGGTGACAGCACGCTGCTGCAGGCCGCCGTACGCAGGCAGACCCGCGGTCGAGCGCGTCACCTCGTCATGCAAGTGCTCCACAAGGACTACTAGAGACCTGAGAAGGGCTGACTGTTCCGCCGGTGCGAGGGAATCCAGTGGAGTTCTTAGGATCGCTGAAATCCTAAGAGTCGGCCGTTTCTCTTGACCCCGGTTCGAGCGCCAGGCATCGATCTCTTGCTTGCACGCATAAACTGAGTGTCCAGTACCGTGGCAGTGGCGATGGACCGGCATGGCCTCCAGCACTTCCCATCGCTGAACGGTTCGCACATTTCGATTCAGGTAATGAGCGATTTCCTTCCAGGAGTCCAGGCGAGCCAAGGTTGGCGTCTCTGGAGGTTCATTGCCCGTTGTTACCACACAAGTTGCGACCGCATTGCTGTCCGTCGTCTTCATACAGCCCTTTCTGCCTTCCGCTGGGGCAAATCATTCGCGGGGAGGTCGAACTCGTGGACCCGTGGTTAGCCAGGCTCACGGTACTCGCGTTTCCAGATATCTGAACCTGTCCCTTGCAACCGCGTAGCCGTGTTGATTGAAAGACTGCTGTTGGGGGGAGAGTGTGCCAAACAACCGATCAAACAGAAAGAAGCCGATGCCAAAGTTTCTGTCCATCAATCCCCCATCATTTAGCATTCTGTGATGGATGTCGTGCAATTGCCGGCTGCGCCGAAACCAGGCTTTGAGCATCGGATTGCGCTCCATCCAGAAATTCTTAACGTGCATCCGGTCATGGAGGTAGCTGAACATGACGACACTCCAAGCAATGACGGTCGCCAAAAAGATCGTCTGGTGAAGGAACGTAACTTTGAACGCCCCGAGGATGGCACCCGCGATCACCAGTAAAGCGACCGTTGGAGCCAACCACTCGACTCCAATATTTCCGATCGCGAGCCGGCCCGTGGTCGCGTCAATGTAGTGCTCGCTGGGACGCTGCTTCTGTAATGGTCCGTACAGAAGCATGTGATGTTTCATGTGGCTCGCGCTGAGCCAATGAATCCATCCACTATGCAGCAGGCGGTGCAACAGGTAGCCCAACAACTCTGCGACTATGCCCGAAGCCACTACCCAAATCGCGATGTGCACCATTTCACGCATGTGTCCTCCTTGAGTTCAGGGCGCGGTCACGGCTGGCACGGAATCGCGAATGTAAGTGCCCGAAAGTCTTGCAGTGCTGCCCACATTTCTGGCGAGTTCTCGTGGGCAGTACCTGCTAAGTGCTTAGTTTCTCGAGCAAAACCAGTTGACTAGAGCCCAGACTCGCTGGTGAAGAGGCATGTCCGATGCCAAAGTGGATGGGGGGAAAGACGACCAGCGTCGTAAGCGGGAGGGGTCTTTTGTCACCACCAAGATGTCACGCGATGACCTGCTAACAGTCAGTATCCGAAGAATCTTTCGAGAAGCGGTAAGGAGAAGCTATTCGTCAACGGGAGGTGACAACCCCAACTTCTGCATTTTTGTACGAAGTCCTTCCCGGCTTATTCCAAGAATTTCAGCCGCGTGAGTACGGTTGCCGCCAGTGTCGCCGAGAACAGCCAAGATCAGTTTCTTTTCCATTTCCGCAAGAGACATGGGCTGGATATCCGTCTCTTTCTGGGCGGCCGCCTTGCGCCGCCCTATGCGGTCGTTGAGGGCGCTGGCAGGGATCTCTTCTTCGGGCGGGCACATCGCAACCAGACGAGACATCTCCCCTTCCAGTTCCCTTACATTTCCGGGAAAGGGATAAGCCAAGAGCAATTGCGTGCATTCACGACTAAGACGCGGAGCCGGCCGGGCGCGTTTTCCCGCGTGGCTCCGCAGAAAGTGTTCCGCCAACAGAAGCACATCTGCTGCCCGTTCGCGCAGGGGCGGGACCTTCAGGGTAACCGTGGATAGACGGAAATAGAGGTCTTCGCGGAAGCGACGCTGCTCAACTTCGCTCTCCAGATCACGGTTTGTGGCTGCGATCACGCGCACGTCCACCTGTTCGGAACGTGCGGACCCTACACGATTGAAATCTCCAGACTGCAAAACGCGTAACAAACGCGACTGGAGTTCCATGGGCATTTCACCGATTTCGTCGAGAAATAGGGTGCCACGGTTGGCAGAGCCGATGAGTCCAGTGCGATCACGATCCGCACCGCTGTAGGCCCCGCGCACACATCCGAACAGTTCCGACTCGATCAATGTCGGAGGAATTGCACCGCAGTTCAGAACCACAAAAGGACCGCTTGCTCGTCCGCTGCGGCGATAAATGGCTCGGGCCAGAAGCTCCTTACCCGTCCCGGTCTCGCCCTGAATGAGTACCGTCAGTTCCGTGGGAGCAATTTTTCCAAGTGTTTCAAGGACGATGGACATGCCCAGATCGGTCGTAATGACGCCGTCACTCTCGCCCTGCACTAGTTCAAGCTCACGAGCTCTCTGCCGGGCGTTCTCGATAGCAACCGCGGTGTGCAAGCGGGGCGCCGCCAGGGCGCATATCTCCGACAACAAGCGCTCGTGGTTCTCGTCGAAATGGTTCGAAATCTCCCGGTTCTCCAGGTAGATAACAGCAAAAGCGTCATTACTGACGATCAGCGGGGCACACAAAACGGAACGGGGATGCAGTTTGCGGACACTCTTCTTGTCGCGCAGTATTTCCGACTCCTGTGCATTGTGAAACCGCAGCACGCGCCCCTCTTGCACGGCCATCCCCACGATGGTCGTGCTAATTTCCCGCTCCCTCTCCGCCAGAGTTTGGTTGCGAAAATTACGGGCCGCAGTCGCGCGAAATCCACCCTTTTCCCGGGACACGACACATCCACGCTCGGCGCCCAGCGCCTGAATGGTCATGTCGAGGATGTTGGTTAGCAACTCTCCGTAGTCGTTCTCTTGCAGCAGATTCCGGGCAATGCCGTAAAGCAGGTTGGCGGTGTCGGGAGAGCCGTGACTCATGGAGCGGTTCCCTCTGTAAGGCCTTTCATTTCTTCAAGCCTATTTCCTGTAGACCCAGGCGCTGAAGCAAGGCCGGGAATCTGGGGTCGCTCCGAAGCGGATCTGCAATCGGTTCAGTGGGAAGATATACAAGGTATTCGGAACGCTCGGCAAAAGCCTTGTTGAGCCACGCGAATGCTTCATCCTTGTCGCCCAGGCCGGTGTAGACCATTGCCACATAGAGACTCGGGACGTATCTATCGTTGCCTATCTGCTGCAACTGCAGAATAATCTTATGCGCCGCCGCCCGCTGCCCGGAGACTGCATAGAGGTGTCCCAACAGCGCGAGAGGAGCCGGATCCTTGGGCGCAAAGGCCAGAATTGACTTATAGGCATGCAAGGCCTCGGGGTACATTCGCAGTTGCTCGTAAGCGCGGCCCAGGTTAATTACTGCCACGGCATAGTTCGGATCCAGAGAAAGGGCCTTCTGGTTTGGCTCGATACTTTCTTTGAACTGCCTGGCGTGAAAGTATTCTTCTCCCAAAGCAGTATTGAGCAGCGGCGACCTGGGATCAATTGAAACGGCAAGCTTCCGCTCGGCAATCGCCTGGTTTAAATCCCCCATCGAAGTCAGATAGTAGGCGTAATACTGATGGGCCGTCGCGTAGCCCGGTCTTAGTTCTATGGCTTTCTTAAATTCTTCTTCAGCCTTGGCGTAGTTCCAATCGTACACAAGCGCTGAGTAGGCCAGTGATACGTGGGCTTCTGCGAGTCCCCCATCCAACTGAAGTGCTTTCTGGGCATTGGCCTCCGCTTTCGGAAAGGCCTCACGCGGCGTTAGAGTCGTATAAGGAGCAGATCCCAGAAGTGCGTAACAGTCAGCCAACCCGGCGTAGGAGGGCGCATAAGTTCCATCGTATTCGATTGCCGTTTGAAAAGAAGAAATGGCTTCGGTAAGGCTCTGGGTGGTTCGCCGGTTCCAAAGAAAACGACCGTTCAAGTACGCCTCGTAGGCTTTAGGATCTACTTTGTGTTCGGCTTGTACGTTCTTGGGGAGGGCGAGCAGGACCCTCTGCACGATATCGTCCACGAAGGGGCCGAGGCTCGACCTGGCAAGCTCCATATCATAGTGATCGCCCGCAACAAATGTCTGGTCTTTGCAAGAGAACAGTTGATTTGTGATGGCAATGTGATCACCGTCACGGTAAACCGCACCTGCCAGGACATCAGTTGGGTTGTGACGGTCGCAGACCTGCTCAAAGCTGAGGCCAGACTCTTCCGTTGTCAGTTCGAGCACGCCCAATTTTTGTGGGTGAAGCTTGCTGAGCCGAGTAAAGATCTCTTCTCTTACAATCTCGGCCAGTCGACGTGAATCGGCGTCCCCTCCCGGAGTCTTGAATTGTTGGATGGCCAATGTCAGCCGTGATGGCCGGATCAACTCGATGACAAGTGGAGTCACCTTGTACGCGACGATCGCGAGGACGATCACGAGCAGCAGTCTTGCTATTAACCCCAACGGCGGGACTGGGTGCAATGGCACCGGTATTCGGACACGTTTTTTAGGCGGAACAGGGTGCGGGACATCAAGGCCCGGGTCGCCCTGCAGGCCTACCCGGGCCAGGAATGCCGGAAATCGCCGATCCGATCGCAGAAGATCAAAGGCCGACCCCACCTTCAGGTAAATCAACAGCCCGTCATGCTCGTCAGCGGACTTTTCGAGCCAATGGAACGCATCGTCCAGCTGACCCAAGCCGGCGTAGACGATGGCGAACGCAACGGGTGGCACGTGCCGCTTCGCCGATTGGGTACGCAATTCCTGCAAGATCTGCAGAGCTTCGTCACTCTTTCCGGCCCCTGCGTAAACTTGCCCGAGAAAACTCGACCAGAGAGGATTTGCACCCGCGCTGGTCAAGGCCTGCTTGAACTCCGCGATCGCCTCGTTAAATCTGCCTTTCCGCCCGAACGTCAGCCCAAGGACAATATGAGGAAGCGGAAACCTGGCATCCAGCGCCACAGTCTCTCGAAGCTGCTCGATTGCCTCCTCGTGCTGGCACGAGGCGTATAGCAACAACCCCAAGCTGAAATGCATGAGTGGCGACAGGGGGCTGAGTTGCCGGGCAACCATCGCTTCCGTGAACGCTTCATCGAAGCGCGCCGAGGCCAAAAGATAGACCGAGTACCAGTAGTGTGCAGCCGAGTACCCATGATTAAGTTCGATGGTGCGCCTGAACTCTTTTTCCGCACCCTCCCAGTCCCAATCAAAACGGAACTTCACCATCGCCAACGATAAGTGCGCTTCCGCGATGGATTCATCAATTTCGAGGGCCCTGAGAGCAGCCTGCTTCGCCTTCGGCATGATTTCGGAAGGTGCCCGGAGGCCATATTCTCCTGCACTCATCAAAACCAGGGAGTGGGCCAAGCCGGCGTAGGTGAGAGCGGACTGTGGATCAATCTCGATTGCCTGCTGGTAGTACTCTATCGCTTTCTGCGCATCTTCCGCAGTCACAACCACGTGGTTGTTCCAAAAGGACCGCCCTCTTAAATAGAGATCGTACGCTCGAGGATTTACGGGAGAAGCCACCAAGAGCAGGTCGTCCCCGCCATCAACGGTCTCCAGGAGTGACGGGTCTATCGTAGAGTGCTTCGGTAAGGGGTCAGCCTGTCCGTGTAACCGTCCACTTGAAGGACTTAGCTTGGCGCGTATCTCGCCCGCGATTGCGGCGGCCACCTGTGACTGCAGGCTCAGGATGTCTCGGAGGTCCCGGTCGTAGCTTTCCGTCCAAAGATGCTGATCGGTACGCCCCTCGATCAACTCCGCTGTGATACGTACCCGATCGCCATCACGACGCACCGAGCCTTCGACGATGGCATCTACCCCCAATTCACGCGCGATCTGGGGCAGCGTTTTCCGGACATGCTTGTACTGTCCGGTTGAAGTGCGCGAAATAACCCGTAACCCGCCGATCTTCGCAAGCGCCGTGATCAGCGATTCAGTCAGGCCATCGGCAAAATACTCTTGATCGGAAGAACCCGAAAGATTCTCCAATGGAAGTACAGCCACCGAACGTATTGTTGGCGCTTGGGCATCCATGGCGACGTGTCGTCTTTGAGGGTGACCCTCACCTTGAGGCTCGATCGTCTCCAGCGCGGCCAGGATTTCGCCGACATGCTGGTAACGCTGGGCCAGCTGCTTGCGCAAGCAATGGTGGATGATCTTCGAGAGTGATTCCGGCACTTGTTCGGGCAGCGGCATTGGTGCGTCATGCAAGATCGCAGATCCCAATTCAATGACAGTGGCGCCTTTGAAAGGCATGCGACCGCTTGCCATTTCATATAGCAGGACACCGAAGCTCCAAATGTCGCTGCGCGGATCTGTAGGACAGTGCTTCAGGATTTCCGGGGCCCAGTAGGGCGGCGTGCCTGCTATCGCCTCCGAACTCGAGGAGCTGCCAGGTGTTTCAACAGAGCTGGGAACCTCAAAGCGGCGTTGTATCTTTGACAGGCCGAAATCCAGCAACTTTATGTGACCCTCGCCAGTCACCATCACATTGCTGCTTTTAAGATCGCGATGGATTACGTCGTGTTCGTGGGCGTGAGAAACAGCATCGGCGATTTCGACGCCGTAGGCCATTACCAGATCGATAGGAAGTCCAACATTGGCGGGAATTACGCTCGTGAGAACCTGTCCGTCGACGAACTCCATGACAATGCCAGCCTGACCCGATTCTTCTACTATGTCTTTGATCTTACAAATATTGGGATGGTTCAGAGAGGAAGCAATTCGGGCTTCCGTGTAGAGTTGCTTGCGGGCTGATTCGTCGGGAATCGTCTCTTCGCTAACCAACTTAATCGCGACGATACACTCAAGTGTGGGGTCCCAGGCGCGATAGACGACGCCCATTCCGCTGACCGCCACCAACTCCCGGAGTTGGTAACGGCCGAAAGCCCTGCCCGCTTCTAGAGCACCGCCCACAATCCAGCAGATGTTAGATTGGCCCCGCGTGCAAGTCAAATTGTGAGATTTCAATGCGCGCGATAATCCGGGCTACGGGACAAACGCTCATAGCGAGGGCGAGGACGACAACCAGACGAGCGCTTGGCACCAGGCCTTCAGGGTTGCCCCCGATGACGAGCCGTGCAAAAGGGTTACGCGGTCTTTTGCCCGCCTCTGCGTGATAGGAGTTCTGCTTATAGCCGTCCCTGTTCCAAGCCAGAATATCAACGTGAAGCACCCTGAAGAACTTGAGGTCCAGAAACAGATGTCGCCCGATGACATGAGGGCGCGCGTAGCCAACCTTCAGCTTCAAAAGGATGCCAAGGAGCTTGCTGAACTCTGCGCTACAGCTCCTAGTGACATGGATGGCATCAAGCAGGGTGTCTTATCACGAGACGTGCTGGAGAAGCTGAAGCGCGTGGAAAAGCTCTCCAAGCGCGTCCGCGAGCAGTTGACGCGGGCCTCAACTGCGCCCTCAGCTTACTAAGGCTCCGACGACGCCATGGTATTTAGAAGCGAGCCTGGCGAAGCCCAACTGTTGAAATATTGCCTTTCACTCAGAACCCCTTGCCGGGCCGTTTTCGTCAGTTATAGTCTTCAGGCTGGGACATTGATGGAGAAAAGTGCCGGGACTATTCCACGCTGGGGTCCTTTTGATTGTTTCGTTTATCGCCGCTACCCTGGCAGCCGTTGCGGGGTTCGGAGGAGCCGCATTACTCTTGCCTGTTCTCGTTGCTACATTCGGAGTGCGTGAGGCCATTCCCATTCTCACAGTAGCTCAACTTGTGGGCAATGGTAGCCGCGTGTGGTTCAATCGCCAGGAACTGGACAGGCGGGTTGTAGCGTGGTTTGCAGTGGGCGGAGTGCCGATGGCCTTAATCGGCGGTTTCCTGTTCGCCAAAGCTCCTTTAACGCCTCTGACCCGAATCCTCGGAGTTTTTCTGATCCTGATAGTGGTGTGGCGCCACAGCCGACTGAAAACAACGTGGCGTCCAACCATCTACTCGTTTGCGGGAATAGGAGCGGGAGCAAGCTTTCTGTCGGCACTGCTGGGTAGTGTAGGCCCGCTGATGGCCCCATTCTTTCTTGCGTATGGGCTGGTGAAAGGAGCCTACATCGGGACGGAGGCTCTCTCCACTGTGGTTATGCACATCACCAAGCTGATTGCCTACCGCGGTGCAGCAGTTCTCCCATTCCATGCGGTTGTGGTTGGTCTCATGCTCGGACCGATAATGATATTGGGTTCGTTCACCGGAAAACGCATTGTGGACCGGCTATCAGAAACAGCATTCATCTGCATGGTGGAGGCCGCTCTTGTAGCGGCTGGCGTGCTTTTCCTTTGGAAAGCATGACTCCACTTCACCAGTGACCGTGGGTCAATGAGTGTAATCTGATTACAACAGCTACGAATTTCTGCGCTCAGGGCAACTCGACGGATTGTCGGTTGGACTAGCCGATCCTATTACAACTTCGCGCACTCTGCCTTGGCTTCTTTCAGGATGGGGATGCCGGGATTGGCATTTATCTCGAGGGCGAAGAAGTCTTGGCGGGTGGCTTTCGCTTTGTCCATTTCTCCTACGAGCGCCCCTCGGAGGGCGGCCCCGACGGCGAAAATCGAAGGAAACCGCAAAAACTACTGCTGTCGCTAGCATTCGCGGGACGGTCTTCGCGTGTGCACCGAATGACACCGCCTTCATCGGTATAAAGGTTTAAAGATCCAGTCTTCCCATAGACAATGGGTCGGGCTGTAGCGGTGTAGCTCTTTGCACCTCCACAAGGTCCAGCGATGGTGGTCGACGGAGGTCCGCTGTGATATTCAATGTGGTAGCCGCCACTGGTTTCGAGCCGTCTCTGGAGCAGACCGGCTGCGCGGCAATTCGTCTTTTGGCCGGACGGGGGCAAACCCAATGCGCCCAGGCTTTCCGGAAAGACTCCCCCGAAGAGCCGTGCATACTCGGATGCTGCCGTGTGGATGCCTTCCAGGCGACGCTCTGCCATTTTTTCGTGGATGGTCTCCTTATCCTCAAACGGTAACGTCCCCACTAATAAGCAAAACAGAACAAATCCGTAGGCCAAACTCCACAGAAGTTTGTGCAGGTCGCGAGGTTCCTTTGGGAGAGAGTAGTAGGTTCGAATGGCCGCGCCTGCCAAGATCAACTGCGAAAGCGCCGCCAGAACCAAACTGCCCTGAATCCACCAGGCGCTTTCCCAATCCCGTTCAATCGAAAACCATGAGTAAAAGGCAACAAAAAGAGTGAGTCCCATCGCTACGGAGAGAGCGAGGCCCTTCTTCGGTGTGTTGCTGTGCAGGTAAAGAACGATCAACAGCAGGGGCAGCCAGAAAGGCAACCACCAGAAAATCCCAACTATCTTCTGATCCAAAAAGGCAATCCCGAGAACTATATAGAACGAAATCAGAGAGGCCACGCTGACTCGGTGGATCCACCGGGCGCTTTGAGCTGACAAAAGCGGAGGTTCGAAGAAGTCGATCTTCCGGACCAAGTACAGAAGTGGGAGTGCCACCAAACTGATCAAAAGAATGACGAACACAATTCCCGCCAGCAGGTCGCCGGCCGCTTCGGACCACGTCGGCGGTTCCAAGAACAATGCGAAGAGGAGAACGCCGAGCAGCAGAAGGATCGTACCGTAACCGAGAATGCGGAAGAGGCGTTCCCCTTCTTGACCTGACACACGCGCTCGAACTCTGCTAAGCATCATGGCGACAAATTGTACGCTCGAACTCTCAAAAAACGGTTCCGCTTACAAGTACTGCCAGGGATCTGCGTAGCTTTGCGGGAACTGCGAGAATCGCGTAACCTGCCTGCACCATACCAAGAATTGTGCCGAGCCGCCAGTACGCCCGCTATGGCTTCGTCGTAACTGATGTCATAACGACGTCGGCCTCACCACGGACCGAGTAGACTTTGCGGTATCCAACCAAAAAGGCTCGGAACGAAGGAGGCCGAGATGAAGATTGTAGGTTGCGATCTGCATGCAAGACAACAAACCATAGCTATGGTGGACAGCGAGACCGGCGAGCTCACGGAGAAAACTATTTCCCACGAAGGGAATGCAGTACGAGAGTTTTACGCGGCTCTGGCAGGTCCGGTGGTGGTGGGCATCGAAGCCACCGGATCGATGCAATGGTTCTTGGAACTGCTGGAGGAGTTGGGGATCGAGTGCCGGGTGGGTCATCCAGCAAAGATCCGCGCGAAAGAGACGCGGAAGCAGAAGCACGATCGACGGGACGCACGCTTGATGTTGGATCTGCTCATCGAGAATCGCTTTCCGGAGATTTGGATGCCGTCGACCGCAGAGCGGGACTTGCGAACCTTGCTGCGAGACCGACACCAGTGGGTGAGGATGCGAACGCGATTGCAGCACACGTTGCAAGCGATCGCACTCAATCATGCCTTGCGAAAAGGCCACGCTCTCTGGAGTGCAGCGGGGCAGACCGCACTGGAGACCTTGTCTCTGCCTGCCTACACTGGTCAGAGACGGACGGAGTTGCTGAGCTTGTACATGCAGTTGCAGAAGCGGATCCAGGACCTGGATAAAGAAGTAGAAGCACAGGCCCAACAAAGACCCCAGGCGCGCCGGCTGCTGACGAATCCCGGCGTGGGTCCGGTGACGGCCTTGGCAACCGAGGTATTTCTCGGCGACCCGAGCCGCTTTACCACAGGCAACCAGGTGGCTAGCTATATCGGGATGATCCCGTGTGAGCACACCAGCGGGAAGCGGCAGCGCTTGGGGAAACTGACCAAGCAAGGCAACTCGCTGCTGCGCTACTTGTGGACCGAAGCGACGATGCACGCAGTAGGGGAAAGACCCAGAGCTGAAACGCTTCTATCGACGCAAGCTCATCCAGAAAGGAATGGGCAAGGCGAGGATCGCGGCGGCACGGAAGCTGGGCATCCGGCTGTGGATTATGGTGCGCGATCAGATCGATTACGAAGAGTTCTGCCGCCGTGGAAAGTTGCGGCAGAGTGGGGAAGCCCAAGCGGGGATGCCTGATTTCAACAGTGGTCCTGCGCTGCAGTGACCGGGTTAACTGAATAGGCCACCCGCCTCCCCAAAGGGAGGGGAGTTTGCACAACACATCATGATCGACGGTGACCGAAGAGATGTCTGGTGGGTTACGCCACCACAATGATGAAGAAAACGGGCCGAGCCATGCGGTTGGACACACAAATCATCGAAGTAAGACCGTGACTCCTTCGAAAGGAACAAGTGCGTCTGCGCTTACGTGAAACGTGTGCCCGAAACCACAAAAGCAAGAAGCCCAAGTCCCTTGACACAGCTGACGTCGTTAGAGATGTTGTAATCAGGCGTTAGCACCAGTTTGCGCCGTTTGTTCGCCAAAATCCGGGTCAATGAGTGAAATCGCGATTTATCTCCAATTAAGACGATTGCCCACCCGTTTGCGGCTCGGATAACTTCCTGTTTGCCGACAATCCGCCCAGTGGCGAGCCGATCCCCGCATCGTGAGTTTTCATCAGAGGTCAGCAAGTGTTTGAGTCACGCGTGAGACTTACCCAGATCGGTTCCACATCATACCCGTCGGGCAGTTGAAATGCGCGATAATCGCACTATGACAAGACTCGGGGTGATCTTCCGCGTTGCCGTGGTCGTTGCCCTCGGACTTTTCACCTATCTCCCGACGGCAGTCGCATCCGATACCGCACCAGCAGCCGGCTCCGTAACCACCAAGCCGTACCGGATGATCGTCCTCACGGACATCGGAGCCGAGGTGGACGACACCGAAAGCATGGTTCGTCTGCTGCTCTATTCGAATGTCATCGATATCCAGGGTTTGATCGCAACCACCTCAACCTGGAAGAGAACGTCCGTCTCGCCGGAGTTGATTCAAGCCGTGATCGGCGCCTACATAAGGTTCGTGGCAATTTGGTGAAGCATGATGCGAACTACCCTTCGGCAGAGGCCCTCCAGGCACTGGTAAAACATAGCCTGGCTGAGTACGGCATGAATGGAGTCGGATCCCGCAAGGACTCAGAAGGGTCCGATTGGATCATTCAGACCCTGGAGAGAAACGACGATCGTCGGCTCTGGATTTCGGTCTGCGGAGGCGTCAACACGCTTACGCAGGCGCTGTACAAGCTCCGCGCCACAACACCGGCCACGGAAGGTGACCGTCTGATCGCCAAACTCAGTGTGTATATCTATCAAGCCCAAATTGAGCCAAACCCGACCGCGCGATCCAGCGATGTGCCGAGCACGAAGTTGCAGGACCGCACGGTCGTTTAGCGCGCCAACAAATTGCCGGGCACTCTTTCAAGACCCAATTGCGGCACGCGGACGGCAGGGCGAACTCAGACTTGGTTGCGCCTAATCCTCCTGGAAGAATTACCCCTTACAAAATTGCCGCGGGGCCGGTGTACCTACTTGACGTTCTCATTAGTATCCCAAAGCGCGACAAAACCGTGGTCGTTGCCGTCCCCGTCGAAATAGTCGCCGACGACGATTTTGTGATTGTTGATGTCGGAAACTACTGTGGAAGAGGCACGCGGAAAATCGATCCTTATATAACGACCATTGCTCAGGAGGAACCCGTGAGTTAGGCCGTTACTCACTCCATCAAATTGGCCCACAATATCCTCACGCTCGTTGATTCCGCGAGCGCCCACGTTCGTGCCCCCAGGAACAGTGATGCGCCGAAAGTGACCCGCGGGCGTGCGAAGATATCCTGCGCCCGGGTCGTTTGCGTCACCGTAGAAACCGACTATGTCGCCTTCATCGGTGGATTTGTAAGCGTCTGTTGATACCGCGCCCGGGAAATCGAAGATGGTGACCTTTCTGCCAGCCAGCAAGAAGCCGTGGGTGCTGCCGGCAGCATCGATGCAGCGCCCCACAATGTCTCCCACATTGTTCACTCCATGGGGCGTGGTGTCGGTGTCGCAGCCCTTGACATCAAACGCCTTGAAATGTCCGCCCCTAAGCAAATAACCGTGATTGTTACCGTCTAGGTCGCTAAAACGCCCCACGATGTCCCCGTAGGCGTTGATGCCCACCGCATTGGTGAAGCTGGAATTGGGAACGTCGATGATGTTGAATTTTCCCTGATGAAAGAGAAACCCATGCCCGTTTCCGTCACCGTCAACGGTAAGGCCGACTACATCGCCGAGCGCGTTGATACCCTTGGGCACCGTGGTGGAAGCGCCGGGGACATCGAGTCGAATGAATTTGAAGTCCGCCGCGGACAAGCGCAGGCTCAGGAGGGAACAAAACACGATTGTCATTAGTGTATTTCGCATAACTTTTCTTCTTCTCCTTTAGTACTGATTCATCTTCAAACCGATTTGCACCCGCACTGGCACGCCTGACTCGGGGTCAGTAGGAGCGCCGGGCGTGGTTTGAAAATGGTGCAGGTCGCCCCTGTGGTCAATCCCTGCGACTCCCACCGAACTCCTGAAAAAATCCAAAAGATGTCCCTGTCCAACTCATTGATTCCAAGGTGGTTATGCTGCAACTTGAAGGAGCTTCTGTGGTATTTATTTCGCCCTTTCATGTTAAGCTCTGCGTGCCTTCGAGGGGTGTGGTGATGGCAGAAGTCTCCCCGGCCTCGCGGACCGTCCGGTTCGGCGCCTACGAACTGGATCTGCGAACCGCACAATTGAAGAAGCATGGGTTACGGGTGAGGCTCCAGCGTCAACCTGCCCAGATCCTGGTCCTTTTGGTTTCTAAGCCGGGGGAGGTCCTGACTCGCGAACAGCTTCGTGGTCACCTGTGGAGTGATGACACTTTCGTGGATTTTGACCATGGGCTGAACAACTCGATCAATCGCATCCGCGAAGTGCTTTGCGATTCGGTGACAGAGCCCCGCTTCATTGAGACTGTCCCTAAGACCGGGTATCGCTTTGTCGGCAACGTAGAGGAGGTGGGGATTCCACCACCGGGGGCAAGCGCGGCGGAACACTACCACCTCGGTGCGAATGATCTCAAGCGAGGCAGCGGTCATCCCCATCGTGGACTACGAATCTCGGCATGGGGCGCAATTCTTGTCTTAACGCTCGGTATGGGCGGAAGAACCGTGCGCAACCCGCCGCCGATTCACTCGCTGGTTGTGCTGCCCTTTGACAATCTGTCTGGTGACGCTTCTCAGGACTATTTCGCCGACGGAATGACGGACGCCCTGATCACTGATCTAGCAAAGCTTCGCTCGCTGCGCGTAATCTCCCGAACCTCAAGCATGCACTACAAAGGCTCCCGCAAGTCATTGCCGGAGATTGCGAAAGAGTTAAACGTTGACGGAGTGCTAGAGGGAAGTTTTGTGCGCTCCGGGAATCAGTTGAGAATTACAGCCCAATTAATTGAGGCTCCTTCCGACCAACATCTGTGGGCTGAGAGCTACGATCGGGACGTTTCCGGCGTGATTCAGTTACAGGACGATGTGGTAAGGACGGTTGCTCGTGAAATAGCGCTCAAATTGACTCCGCAAGAGCAGACCCGCTTGGTCCAGGCCCACCCGGCCAACATCGAAGCCTATGAGGCTTATCTTCGCGGCCGATACTTCTGGAACCTTCGAACTGTGGATGGATTGAAGAAAGGCAAAGAATACTTCGAGCAAGCAATTCAGAAAGATGTTGACTATGCCCCAGCCTACGCTGGTCTGGCTGATTCCTACAATCTGATGACTTACTCGGTGGTGGGCTGGATGATACCGGATGTTTCTGGACCGAAAGCGATCGAAGCCGCAAACAAGGCCTTGCAGTTGGATAGCAATCTCGCTGAAGCACATGCCGCTCTTGGTTTCTCCAAATTTCGTTTTAGCGGTGACCTGGAAGGCGCAGAAAAAGAACTTCAAAGAGCCATCGAATTAAATCCCAGCTATGCCACTGCCCAGCTCTGGCTTGGTTTGTATTTCGACCTGGTAGGTAGGGGCCAAGAGGCCTGCGTCAGTTTTCGCACGGCTCATCAACTAGATCCTTTGAACCCCAACATTGGTCAACATTTGTCATGGTGCCTGTTCACGGAGGGCAAGTACGACGCAGCGATTGAAGAAGCACGAAGAGATGTTGAGTTGGATCCACGTCATGTGAACACCCGGGAGAATCTGGCTGAAATGTATGAGCAGCGCGGCCGACTATCGGAAGCTGTTACCGAATATGAGAAGGCGGTGGAAGTTTCTGGCGGTGAGGAATGTTCCCGGCTGGCGCTCGCTCACGCGCAAGCCGCTTTTGGAAAGCGAGCGGAAGCGGAGAGAACCCTGATTGAATTGAAGGGGAATTCAAAAGGAGATCCCTATTGCCTGACTTTTGCATACGTCGCCTTGGGTAGAAACGACGACGCGATTCTTTCACTGGAGCAGGCATTTCGAGAACATTCGCCAGGCATGAAACTAATTGCGTCCGAGTGGAGGTTCGATCCACTCAAGGCAAATCCGCGTTTTCAGGCACTGGTGCGCCGCGCGGCTGTGGCGCAATGATGGTGGGCACCGGGTCGATTTCAAGGTCTTATGAATTGGAAGGGCCCTATCCGTTCTTTGGCGCCATTGCTAGTCCTTGCCGTTACAGCGACACTCAGTGTTGCTCAGACGGCAACTGGCGATATTGTCGGAGTCGTGACCGATTCGCAAGGTGCGGTGATAGTTGAAGCAAGCGTCACGGCTGAGGCGAAGGCGACACGTTATTCTCGCGCTACGATGACAAACGGCAGCGGCATTTTTTCCTTTACTCTGCTGCCGCCAAGTCAATATCGAATTACCGTCTCTGTCCCGAAGATGAACCCAGGAACTGCAGAAATGGAGCTTCTGGTGGGCGACCACCTGAAAGTGAACTTCATTCTGCGGCCAGCCTCCATCAGCACCGATGTGCAAGTCGCGGCGCAGCCCATGGCGATCGATACCACTTCCTCGGAGATCAAGTACAACATTGATCCGCAGCAGATAGCGAGCTTGCCGCTGTATGGAAGGACGTTTTCTTCATTAGCAATTCTGGCACCCGGTGTCCGTCCTGCATTTGCGACCGATGGCCCGGTATCCATTAATGGCTCCAATGGTCGGAATTTCAATCTCACTGTGGACAGCGGAGAAAACAAGGACAATACCCTTAGCACTTTCCTGCAGAACTACACTACGGAAGGCATCCAGGAATTTGCAGTTAAGACTTATAACTTCGGCGCCGACACCGGTAAATCCGACGGTGCGGTGATTGAGATCGTTACCAAGGGAGGAACGAACAATTTGCACGGCGGGATTTTCTTTGTTGTCCGCAACCGGAATTTGGAGGCGACTGATTTTTTTACTGCCCACCCAACTGAGACCGCTGCCTGCGATCGTGTTCCCGCGGCATGCTACACAGGCCCGTCCAATCCCAAGCCGGGTTTCGACCGGCAAAACTACGGCGGAACCCTGGGCGGTCCCATTCTGCACAATCGCTGGTTTTTCTATGGAGCGATTGAACATGTCCACGAAAACGCACCGCTGCCGCAGAATGGCCAAACTATTGACACCATCACGGCTTTTCGAACCCTGCAATCGCAAGGCGCCATCGCCGACACCAGGCTGGCCAACGCGGCCCTCGATCCCTCACCTTCCATTGCAAAGCCGTTTCGCGATACGCAGTGGCAAGTACGGTCGGATGTGTCTCTCACCCCAAGACATCAGCTTTTTCTTCGCTATGCGGAGCAAGACAATCGCCTCTCGCACGATCTCCTCGACGGATTCGAGGATCCCGCAGGTGGCGCGGAAACAACCAATCGTCTGAAATCGTTCCTTGTAAACCATTCGTTCCGCTGTCTCACCACGCACGTTCAACCAGTTTGTATTTCAGTTCTCCGACTCTCTCGATCGCTCGCTACCCGAAGCCGCAGGGGCAGGCATTCCGAATGTGAGTTTCGCCAACGGAGTAAGCCTCGGGCAGAACCTGTTTGTGCCAGACTCCAGTTTTCAACGGAAGTTCCAGTTCAAGGATGATTTCACCTGGCAAAAGGGCGACCACTTACTCAGATTTGGTATCCAGAACGCTGTTGTCACACGTTTTGGCGGCAGCCAATCACAATTCTCCACGCCCTTCGTGAATGTCCGTTGTGTGCCCCAGCAGATTCTGCTGGGGGGCACTGATCCATGTGGTATCGGCTTTGACTTTACCGGCTTGGACCAGCCCGGCATCGTAGGCAGGACGCGCCTTTCGATTGGCGATAACTCTTACTCGCAGCCGATCATCCAGCAGATCAGCTATTACGTCCAAGACGACTGGAAGGTAAGTCCGCGACTCACCCTGAACCTGGGTATCCGCAACGATCTGGATCTGGGCCGCATTCCCACCTCCAGCCAAGTACCCACCCCGGATGCTGCACCATTGTGCATCTTATGCAGCGGCAATCGAACCCTGCGGATACTTGGGTTGCTCCCTCAGGCTTCACTTCAGAAGATTATCCCCAATATCGACTTGAATGCTCCGCACAATGACGTCAACAACTATGCACCTCGGGTAGGCTTTGCCTGGGACGTAACCGTATCGGCTCGCTGGGGTTGTTCGTGGAGCTTACGGGATGTTCTTTGGTCAATTCTTTCAGGAAGCGCAGATCGTCTCGTTGTTAAATGCTGGAAAACAGCGTCGATGCAGTCAGTCGTGATGCTCGAACCCCGGCGAACCCAAGTTTGCCCAACTCAATCGGACTCTCGGCTGCGATTACAGCCGCTGGACCGTTTCCGGTGGCTACCCTGACCGACCTACCTTACGGTTCGAGGGGCTGGCTCCTGGATCCACGCCTCAGACAGCCCTATGCGGAGCACATCAGCCTCGGTTCTGAACTGAAGCTGAAGAACAGTCTCACATTGATCATCAATGTTGTGCACGTATTGAGTCTTCACGGATATTCCGAAAGTGAACTTGATCCGTCACTGGACGGCAGCATCGACACGCGCATTCTGAACACGACTCTGGATCCGGTCTTCGGCTGCCGGGACTCGGCCGGTGCGTCAATATTGTGCTCTGCCCAAGGTGCTGCCCACCGACTCTTCAGAGTTGTGCGCACCGAGTCCGGCAACCGCTCCCGATATGACGCGCTCACGGTTCAATTGTTCCATCGCTCCTCTAGCCGATTTCAGTTCAATGCCTGGTACGTCTTGTCGCGTGCCTATAAGTATGGAGGCGGTATCGCTGACTCAGATTTTCTTTCGTTCACTCAAGGTGCCACGCCTGGCATGACACCCACCCAATCGGCGAGCTTGGGGATCATACAGCCGCAGAATTTCGGGTACACGAACCAGGACGAGCGCCATCGTGTCGTCTTTTACGGCATAGGGAACCTCCCCCACGGCATCCTGCTGTCTGGCATACTGCAGTTGGCATCGGCACGTCCCTACTCGATGAGTGCTGGCGACGATCTAAACGGCGACGGCGTGCCAAATGATCTCTACTCCCCGATCGTGACCAGGAATCCGGTATTCGATCCCGTTGGGGAAGGCGATGTTCGCTTCGCCGTTCGACCCAATTCACTGCGTGGCATTCCTTATTTCCAAGCGGACCTTCGGGGACAGAAAAACTTCAGAGCCAAAGAAAATCTTGTAGTCTCTGTTTTTGCGCACATTTTTAACGTCTTCAACCGGGCGAATTTTGGGAATCAGTTCGTATCGAGTTCCGACGGCTTTGGAGCGGCACAGCCGCACGTGCCTGTCAATACGGGCCGGAGTGGCCCCCTAGCGGCGAAACTGCCCCGGAAGCCCATTGGGCTGTCCGCACCGCCTTTCCAAGCCCAACTGGGTCTCACGGTTAAGTTCTAGGATTACAGGCCGGCGATGACCCGGACTCTCGGCGATTGTGTCCGAGTGACGGGCAACCCGGAAGTTATCCCCCTGAACAGACTTTCAACGACGCGGGCCGGAAGTCGGCTTCTGGGAAGTCGCGCTTCAGGATTGTCGGCGCACAACGAAGAATCCGGATCCTCCAGGTCAGTTGTTGCAATCAGATGGGATGAGAAGGCCGGTCTCCGCACGGGATGCTGTACGCTCCCAAGTTATCGACGTGCTCGAAGCACAGATAAAAAGGAGACCGGCAATCAAGAAGATTAGCACCGTAGCAGTGCAGCAGAGCAGGAATTTTTCTCAACCGCAGCTGATGATCGGTCTGGAACTCGGCGATCGCACGAGCTGGTATTGCGTGCTGGATGAATCCGGCACGATAGTGCTGGAGCAGAAGCTGGGCACGACTGACGTGACCGGGGATGTTTGTACCAGGTGGAATGAGAGAGAATCCACTTGGAGGAAAAGCTGGTCATGCCGATCAAGAGGTACAAAGCAGAGCAGATCGTGACGATGCTGCGGCAGATCGAAGTAAGCATCGCGAACGGAAAAACCACCCCACAAGCCTGCAAGGAAGCGGAGATCACAATGCAGACGTTCTACCGCTGGCGGAAGGAGTACGGCGGGCTGAAGATGGACCAGGCGAAGCGACTGAAGGAACTGGAGAGGGAGAATGGCAAGTTGAAACGGCTAGTCGCGGAGTTGGCGCTGGACAAACAGATCCTGAAGGATATTGCGGAGGGAAACTTCTAAGCCCTGAGCGACGTCGGTGCGCGGTGGAGCACGCCCGCCAGAAGTACGAGGTGAGCGAGCGGCGGGCGTGCCGGGTGGTCAGGCAATGGCGTGGGACACAACGCTACTTGCCGCTACGGCGCACGGACGAAGATGAGCTGACACAGGCGATCCTGGCCCTGGGGGTGAAGTACGGGCGGTACGGCTACCGGCGCATCACCGTGTTGCTGCGGAATGCGGGGTGGCAGGTGGGCAAGGATCGAGTGCAGCGGATCTGGCGACGCGAAGGGCTGAAAGTACCGCAGAAACAGCGGCCACGAGGGCGATTGTGGTTGCACGATGGTTCGTGCATCCGGCTGCGGCCGGAGCGAGCCAATCATGTGTGGAGCTATGACTTCGTGAAGGGGATGACGCACGACGGGCGAGCCCTGCGGATTCTGGTGCTGATCGACGAGTATACGCGGGAATGTTTGGCGTTGCGGGTGGCGCGGCGCTTGGGGAGTTTGCAGGTGATCGATACGTTGGCGGATGTGATGTTGGTGCGCGGGATCCCAGAGCACATTCGTTCGGACAATGGGCCGGAGTTCATTGCCGAGGAGTTGCGGAAGTGGCTGGGAAAGCTGGGCACGAGGACGTTGTACATCGCGCCTGGGAGTCCGTGGGAGAATGGGTACTGTGAGAGCTTCAACGGGAAGCTGCGCGATGAGTTCTTAAACGGCGAGATCTTTTACTCGCTGAAGGAGGCACAGATTCTGACGGAGAGGTGGCGCGCGGAATACAACACGGAGCGGCCGCACTCGGCGCTGGGCTACAGGCCGCCGGCACCGGCGGCCTGCAGCCCACCTTTTCCGACGAGCTCATTTTCAGAGCCCAAAACTGTGATGTAGACTCTCACAACGCTTGGTACAAAAACTCGGTCCGGTCACGGTCGCCTGCCACTCCACCTTCAATATGCAAGACGTAGGTGGTAGGGGGTATTGAGTCGAACACAAAGCCGCCGGAACTGTCAGACATTGTGGTGTACGCACTGCCAGTAACGGGGTCTTGCAGTTTCAAAGCCGCGCCGGTGATCGGTACGTCAATGCGATGTAGAAGGTTCCAGAGAGGGGTTCCATCTTTTCGAGGCTGGGAGTCAATCAGCTTGCCAGCAATTCGTCGGGTTGCCGGAGCTAAATCACCCCACTCGTAATTGAACTTCCGTTTCGCACTTTTCGAGGATCGCTGATTGATGTGAAAACAGTCATAGGCTACGCTGATACCGAGCAGCTCAGCTTTTATCCAATAGTGTCCCGGCGAAAGGTTTAAACGAATCTTTCCATCCGTAGGTGTCAGTCCTGAGAACTGCTCTTTACCTTCGCCGGTTATTTCAACTAGGACTCCCGCGAGAGGCTTGCCATCGTGCTTGACCATCACCGTGAAATATTGATTAGCCTCGACTCCATGATTGAGGCAACCGGCAAGCGAACACGCATTCGAAGGGACGGAAATGAGCGAAACCAGCGATGCAACAGCGACAGCCGTTATTATCCTTTTCACGGCCAAACCTCGCCAGTTCAGCTTATTATGCGCCCAAACCTTCGGCGCTGAATCATTGTTGACGAAGTCAGAGTTTACACAAGCTTGCGCCGTTTGTTCGCCCATCCGGGTCGATGAGTGCAATCGCGATCTTACGACAGTTACCCGTTCGTTAAGTTGTCAAAGAGGACCCGAAACCGGTGGGATTGTTTTCCGAAGTGGCACAAGCCTTCGAGAATGCGGCGGGGCGCGGATCCCGGGCGTTTGACGCTGTGGCCTGTCGGCCTGAGTGGCCGTTCATGAAGCAAAGGGCCACGTTCCCGAGCAAGGTGCAACAGCAGAACCCCACCGCGAGTGATTTCCTTGTCGCCTCAAACCTTCACCTCAACGTCAAACAACCGACGGCCTGCCGGACGTTGCAGCACAGTACGTCGTGAGAATTTCCTCCATTTCCAACCGAAGCAGGACAGTTTAGGATCTACTCGCTCACAAGCAGGTCGTCATCGGCAATGATCTCCTCTCCTTTTGATCGATTGGATTATCCCAGCCTCCGTCAAAGTGTGTACTTGAATCAGGCATCCCTGGGATTGATCGGTCAACCAGCAGTAACCGCAATGCACACTTTCATAGACAATGTTGCCAGGCATGGCAACCTCTACATGTCCGATAGGGATGAGGTGGCATACTGCGAAACGCTCCGCGAACGCGCATCGCGATTGCTTCATTGCGATTCCACGCAAGTCGCAATTGTCGCGAGCGCAAGTGAGATATTGGGGCAACTTCCGATGTTGCTTCAGCCGAGACCAAAGAGCACAATTCTGGCCGTTTCATCAGACTTTCCTGCGATAACTCGGCCGTGGCTTCGTCTGGCTGCTCTAAAAGACCATACGGTGCGCTTTGTTGATGACCAGCCTACGTGCGATTTGACCGATACACTCATTGAGGCAATTGATGAGAGTACTTCTGTGGTTGCGGTGAGCAGTGTGCAATACGCTACGGGTACGGTAGTGGATATTTCTCGCCTGCGCGAAAGCACTGTCCAGGTTGGTGCACGTTTGATTGTAGACGCTACGCAAGCGGCAGGTGCACTGCGGGTGGACGCGGCGGCGTGGGATGCTGATGCCGTCGTTGCCAGCGGCTACAAATGGCTTGGTGGACATGGAGGTGTTGCACTAGCAATCATGTCGCCACGCTTGCTTGAGCAAATCCCCCCTTTACCGGGCTGGATGGGCGCGTCGGACCCCTTTGGATTTGATGCGACCTCTGTGTCGCTAGCTAATGATGCGCGGCGCTACACGCAATCAACAATGTCGTATGTCTCTATGGCTGGTCTCGTGGTAGCGGTTGAGCAGTTGTTGTCCTTGGGTGAAGCTCGCATTGAGGCACATGCACGGAGTTTGGCAGCAATGTTGATTGGCGAAGCTAGCAAGTATGGTTGGCGACCGTTTCGTAGTGTTGGCGATCCTGCTGGGTCTCCACACATCATTTCACTGGGCCGCCCTCGCGAAAGCGTACAAGCAATGGTGGAAAGACTGCGTAGTCACAATATTGTGTGCAGTACACGTGGCGGACGCATTCGGATCTCGCTCGCCCCTTACAACGATGAAAGTGATGTCAACACCCTTATCGAAGCAATGGCAGGAGCAGGTTCGGGATCTCGCGTCGGTTTAACGAGATAGTGTGTGCGTGATGCAGCACATCTGCACAGACTCCACTTCGTATACTCCGTCGTAGTACGCCACGAAATACGGCGATCCGAGATTGTTGACACAACCAGGCGTTATCGCAAGTGTGCGCCTTCTATTCGCCTTTCTTCGGGGGATTTTGAGGGCTATCGCGATTTTTCGCCAACAATCCGTTAGGCTATCACTGTACGGCCTACGGTTTCAGCATTTCCACTTTGGTCGCGTACTCTATTAGGTAAGTAACTTTGTTCGTCCCGTTGAGGTGCAACGACACTTTGATGAAGTCATAAAAGGGTCGATGCTGGTAATCCGCCAGCCATTTTGGGTTGTCATTCAGCTGTCCCACGTAGTTCGTTTGCTCAGCCAATGGAGGGCACCAATTGTACTGTTTTTGGCAACCGAGCACGACGTAATAGGTCTTCCCTCTGCGGTCGCGAGTATCGCCTCAACCCTCCTGTTCTGGACACTGCCGGTGGACTGATGCGAAGGGCTGGCGAGGACGCACTTGTTCACCGACCCCGGCCCTTGGACCACACCGACGGTATCGCTGGGGTATGGCTTCGAGCATGGTATTAGAGTTTTGAACTCGCCTTCAGCGGGACTGCCAACCCCCACCCCGCGCACTGTCTGCGACAAAACGGACAGGACTTGCAAATGCACCTGATGCTGGATGGCTGAGGCCGAAGAAGCAGCCAACGAGAGCAACAGAAGCAATGATGCGGATACCCGCATGGCACAACTCCTCTCCCCACCCGCTGCCGAGAACAGGCGTTATCGCAAGTTTGCGCCGTTTGTTCGCCAAAACCCGGGTCAATGAGTGAAATACACATCACCAAGCAAGGCAGTTCGATCTTGCGCTTCCTGCTGGTGGAGGCGGCGCAGGTGACGGTGCGCAGCCTGCCAGAGTGGCGCAGCAAGTATTTTCATCTGGTGCTGCGGCGCGGACGCAAGATCGCGAAGGTCGCAATGGCCCGTCGACTGGCCGTGCAGTTGTTCTGGATGATGCGCAAGCAATGGGATTACGAGCAGCTGAAAAAGTTCGGTTCGCACGCGGGACAGCCCGGACATCGCGATAGTGTGCAGTAGAACACCGAGAAATTGATTGGGCGTCCCGCTCCTCATGATCGGAGGAGTTCGAAGTAGTAATCATGATCGCAGTAAGCGACCGAAGAGATGCATGGGTCGGACCGAAAATCCGAACCTGAAAAACGATTACGAGCGAGCCTTTGGTTGGAACGGCAATTTCAACAAGAGCGAAATGGCGCTCTTCTCCGAGTGCACGCACACGTACGCTCAAAAGACGCTTGACACCGCCGACATTGTCAGAGACGCGATGTTACGCCAACAATCACAAGTGCGACGGGTGTACTATGGTGCCGTTTTCAAAGCCAAAATGGAAATTCTGGCTTTTAAGCTTCAAACACAAAAGCTGTCGACGGGCTGATTCATCTCGCCGCCAGGAGGCAGCCATGATCACGTCGATTCGGTCGCGAATACGCGCCTCAGTCCTGTACTCATTAGTTTTTGCCAGCATCGCGCTCCTCTCAGCCTGCGGCGGGGGCTCCAGCGGAGGCAACAACAACGGCGGCGGTTCGCCGGGCGCGCCTGTCATAGCGAATACTCAGCCTCTGGCCGGAACCATCAATTCAGCCTACTCATTCACCTTCACGGTCTCGACCGGCGGCCAAGCCCCCTTCACTTGGTCCGAAACCGGCGCTCTTCCCCACGGCCTAATGCTTGCCTCTGACGGCATACTTTCCGGCACGCCCACCGCCTCCGGCTCATTTCCCATCACCGTAAAGGTGGAGGACTCCGCCTCCCAAACCGCGACAAAGGACGTCACCATCCAAATTAATTCCATGTCCGCCTTTACTTTCTACGGGCAGTATGGCCACGCCGCGCATTTTTCACACCGCGACGCTCCTGTCCTCAGGCCAAGTTGTCGTCGTCGGGGGAAAAGACAATAACGGCAACGCTGTCGCCACCGCCGAGACTTACGAACCCGGCCCCGGCACTTTCACCCCTGCTTTGACTACTCTCAATCACGCTCGCTTCTCCCATACCGCGACTCTACTCGATGCTTTCACCATCCTCATCGCCGGTGGCACAGGTCTCGCCGGCACCTCCCTTTCATCCGCTGAGACTTACGATTCCGAGACCGGTAGTTTTTTGAACACAGCCGGACCTATGACTACCGCCCGCTCTCAGCACACCGACACAATGCTCAGCGACGGCACCGTGCTTCTCGCTGGCGGCGTAGACGCCTCCGGCAACGCCCTCGACAGCGCTGAAATCTACAATCCGGCCACGGGAACGTTCACCGCTACCGGCCACATGACTATCGCCCGCTTCCAACACACTGCCACCATGCTCGACGGCGGCACCGTCCTGCTCACCGGCGGCGTCGATGCAACCGGCGTCACCACTGCCACCGCGGAAATCTACGATCCCGCAACTCATACTTTCACCGCAACCGCCTCGATGTCCGATAGCCGCGCCCAACACATTGCTACAGCGATAGGGCTCGGCGCAGTCCTGGTCGCTGGCGGATACAGCACCGACGGCCAGACTGTCACCACGCTCGCGTCTGGACAAAGTTACAATGGCGCGTTCACTCCCCTGCTTACCGACATGATCGAACCTCGCGCGCAGACCACCATCACCTCACTTAGCGGCAGCGGCCTTTTCATTCTCACCGGCGGAGCCAAGTTCGTCTTGGCAAATTGCGGTAACAACTGCGTCACCGTCGTTCCCCAATCTCTGTCTACCACGGAAGGATTCAGCAGTTTTGACCTGGACTTCTTCCCCGAACCCTCCATGAATACTGCCCGGCGCGGACACACCGCGACTTTGCTTGCCGACGGCAGTACTATCCTTATCGTGGGCGGTGCAAATTCCACACTGGGCGCCCGCAGTGAGCTTGTGGATACTGTCCTCTCTTCAGCCGAGCTCTTCCACTAAATTGTTTCGGTTTTTCTTGGCGATTCTCAATTTTTCTGGGCGTTCAAGTCGCAGTTCAGAATCGCTGGAGAATTGGACTAATACCGATTAAGTTCATGTGAGTGCCACCTGCAACAGTTCTGGTCCGGATGTACATGTCTTAAGGTTACGCTCAAATTGGTGGTCGGCGCCGAGGGCATTGGGATAGGGACCACAGAGTTCATTTCCCGTTAAGTCACTATGATCAAGCAGCAACTGCAGAGTATTGAACCAGCACTTCAACCGGGCGACCAGGTCCACAAGACGGTAAGTTACCCTTATTCGTTGACGAAAGCAGGCGTTCTCACCAGTTTGCGCCGTTTCTTCGCCAGACCCCGGTCAATGAGTAAAATCGTAATGTTGCTACAGCTGTGAGGCTCTTGAACTCGGCTATTGGCGGGTCTAAGCTTTCCCTTAGTCTCGGGGTGAGGGACGGCACAGGTTTTTACCGTTTCCACTGTCCTGGGTTCGACCGAAGGCGAACGGTTGGCAGGCCGGGCCACGTTTCTCGCCCCGCGACGAAATGTCTTCCCATAGCGCTTGCAATCCTTGCGAAACAGAACAAATCGATGACTCAACACGTCTTACTGACCCTGCTGCTATTAGGTGTTATTGCCATGAATGAACCCACGGCTGCCCAGGCCCCCCGCAAACTAATCGGTAACTCGAACCAACCACAGGTTGCGCGACACGATCCTGTTAAAAACGATAACCCGGTGAAGATCAGGGAACTCGTGGACCGGCAGGTACAAGCGTGGGAGAAGCATGATTTTGGAATTGCCGCCCCTGACTGGCTACCGGGCGGGGAATTGATTTCGCCGGGGGGGCATGTGCCCGCTGAGGAAATGCAAACAGCGATGGCCGGTTACTTCAAGCAGTTCCGCGATTTGCGAGTCACGGTAAAGAATGTCTTCATTTCGACTGACGGAGCTAAGGCGGCCATCGAGTGGGACTGGGACGTGACTCGGCGAAGAGATGGAGCGCGGGCTGTCACGCACGATGCAATCATCGTCGACTTGATCGGCGGTAGGATTGCCTCTTGGCGCGAGTATTTTGATTTCGGCAATTCGATCGATGCAAAGCCGTAGTTGCAAGAGCGGTCCCACCGGATCAATGAGTGTAACCGCGATTTATCGCCAGTTTGTGCGGCTGAGCAGTTGTCAGTCCTGCCCATCAGCCTCTAAGCCATTGGCTTGAATGATGTTGCCATGGCGGGCGCGAAGAAGATTTTGCGTCTGCTTTGACAGGGAACCCGTTGTATAGACTGAGAAATTGGCGGGCGGGCATGCTGATTAGATTATGCTTGATGGCCGTCTGCCAGACTTAACCCGAGCTGGAGGTGTCACTTGCCCTGGCCATTTGCCGCCAAGAGCGGGCCACGATTGGACCTTCCTGAGAAGAGCGAATCCCCGAGCACACGATTTGCTTTTAGACTTTTTCGACAACTATCTCCGGAATCGAAGGCCGGAAACGTCTTCTTCTCTCCCGCGAGCATAATGCTCTGCCTGTGGCTGCTGTGGGAAGGCGCTACGGGGGAGACACGGGAGGCAATGGCAAAGGTTCTCGAAGTTGCCGGCCTCGAACCCGGAGAGTTGCAATCTGTCATCGTCGCCCTGAAGTCGGCCCTGCATATCGAGGGGCCGCGCCTGCAACTGGAGGCTGCCAATTCGCTCTGGTGTAACAACCGGTGGGCGCCGCGCCCCGAATACGTGGCTGGAGCCACGAAAGACTACGACGCAGAAGTCACGATGCTCGACTTCGGCGGCGCGGAAGCGGTTGCCAGGATCAACTCCTGGGTTTCGACGAAAACTCGGGGCAAGATCGGAAACATTCTGAGCTCGCTTGATCCCCTGAACTCCCTGGTTGTCGTCAATGCCATTTACTTCAAGGATTTCTGGGGCGAGCCATTCCTGCGAGTGCTGACCCGCGACGAATCATTTCACACCAGCGAGGGTCGAACACTGAAAGTTCCCCTTATGAGCCAATATGGCTCCTACTCATACCACGAGGAGTCAAAGTTCCAGGCCGTGCGTCTCCCGTATACTACGTCACGCTTGGCGATGTATGTCTTTCTGCCAGCGAAGAGGTCGAGTCTGCAGGAGTTCCAGCAAAATCTTGATTCTGCCGCATGGGACAAGTGGACGCGACGGTTGGAGACGATGCCAGGTCACATTCGACTCCCCCGCTTCAAGCTGATGTATCAGGCGATTCTGAACAGCGCGCTTTCGCAGCTTGGGATGGGAATTGCCTTCGACCCGCAACGTGCCAGATTCGATACCATCAACCCGCCACCCCCAGAGGTATGGATTGCCCAGATCCTCCACCGCGCATTCGTTGACGTTAACGAAGAAGGCACGGAGGCTGCCGCCGTGACAGGAGCAATGATCGCAGCATCGGCGAGTTGCCAGCCACGAATTCGCACTTTCGAGATGATCGTGGACCGCCCGTTCTTCTTTGCGATTCGGGATGATCGCACAAACACGATACTGTTCATGGGCTCGGTTGAGGAACCTGACTCCTAAGAAAGGTCTGCGGAAAGTGGTGACTCATGGGTGTTGAAAACAGGCGATTACACTCATTGACCCGGAAACCTCTGGCCTGCTCCTCAATGAGTGCTATCGCGATATTTCAACAGTTGGCCCTTTAGGACAAGACTGCGATGAGAGAAGACGGCGAGAAATGTTCGTTGAGGTCCGTTACTTGACGTGAGCCTCAGCACCTGCGATGAGTGGTCTGGCAACGCCGTCCCACGCGCTCCAAGCTGGAAACCACTCTCCCTCCGCGCCGTGGAGAATGGTACTGACATTGAGCCGATACCATTCCTCAGTCGTGCCGGGAAAGTAAACGTAACCGTGCTCTGTCGCCGGATCATATTCATAGAACACAACGTAGATGAGTCGCTCATCCGGCATTTTGGCGTAGAACGACACTTCGTAGCGGTGCAGTCCACTCGGGTGATCTGTCATCGGATGTGACCAGTCAACGATGAAGCCTCTCTGGACTTGGCGGAGGGCAAGGGGTGCAGCCTGTCCCGGTACCTGTCCAGACAGAGAAGTTGGCCAGCGTCTTCGGGTCCGTGATTTTGATAGGAGCGGTGAGGTCAGCGCCTTTAATTATGATCTTTGAGGTGTGAGCTTTCCCGAACAACTCAACAGGAATTGCCAGCAGAAGGAGAATAACCAAAACCGAGAGCAGTCGCTTCACGGTTCACCCCACAATACTGCCGTAAATTAGATCACCGAAGACTGTGCAGGTCAATTTGTTGGACCGTGGCTGTCGTTATCAGGCGTTAGCACAAGCTTGCGCCGTTTGTTCGCCAAAATCCGGGTCAATGAGGGAAACCGACGATTTTTCGCCAGTATCCCAAATGGTCCGGCCTAATGCAAAGGGCTCTTATCGGGGATAGGTCGGAGTCGGGCCTTGCAGAGGGTCAGATGGGGGAACGTCGTAGAAGTCCTCATTCTGGGGTTTGCGGGCACTCTTGCTGGGACTGCGGGGAACGAACAGGATGTCACCGGCTTGCAGCGTCATGTCCGGAGCTTTCCCCACCAAAATCTCCTTAAGATCTACCGGAACCTCAGTGGGGCCATTTTCGCCTTTCCGGATGACCTTGGCCTTGTGCAGGTTAGCGGTCGGATTCGTCCCTTCGGCCATCGCCAGTACCTTCAGCACCGTGGTGGTGCCGGTATCCCCCATACCCACACCCATGGGCTTGTGTACGTCGCCCACTACATAAACGATGCCCGCTTTGGAGAGCACTTCTGGCGGCTCGGTAACTGGGACACGCGGCTTTGCTTTGCCTGATTCCTGGCACAGAGATAGGAGGGGGATGGAAATCAGACAGAACAATAGCGAGGCGCAGCATGATATACATCCTCACATCGTAACTCATTGTATAACACCCGGGTCCGTGCTAGGCACAATCTCATAGTTGTCGAAATCGGCGATTCCACCAACAATGTTGTTTGCTGTAGTGGGCCAGTGAGTTCATGGGAAACGAGCGGCGCGCGGCAGCAGCAGGAAGAAAATGACGACCAAGAGCACGAAAAACGGGTAAATTACCCATTCGTGCTCTGCAAGAATTAGTTTAAATCTGGGCCAAAAATCCAGTCTGGCCTCACAAGATACTAACCAATTCTTCAAGCGTTCAAACGTGATACGCAATTCCGGCCTCGTCTCCACAATTCGCATCCCCGGAATTGCTCTGGCAAAGACCCAGTTTACTCGCCCAAGCTTCGACTCGCCCCAATCATCGACCTTAACAGGCGTTCTCACCAGTTTGCGCCGTTTGTTCGCGGGTCCTCCGGTCAATGAGTGCTATGGCGATGTTACACCAACCATCACGTCGGCGCGCCGACCACTATCTACCTACTTCCCGTTCTACCCCGAAAGCGCCACCGCCCGCGCGGCAAGCTCACTTCGTCGCGTCGTCTCCAGAAATATATCGCCATCAGGATGGAAACTACGAGCAGTGCGGCACCAAATTCGCCTGCCACATATCTGGTTTTGCTATTGTCCACCGTCAGCGGATCGAAGAATTCTTGCATGAACGTATTGTGTGCGGCATGCAACACGACACCCGGCCATATACTGCCGGACTTGAGCCTCATCCACGTCCACACGAAGCTGATGGCCGGCAGCAACACCGTGAACAGTGGAAGGTAGTACCAAACCGGTGTGCCGCCGTTGTAGCCATCCGCAAGCAGAAAAATGGGATAGTGCCACAAGGCCCAAATGAATCCAGAAATGATGGCGGTCGCCGCAAAGCTGTTCCGTTTCGCAAGTTCAGGTACAAGAAATCCTCGCCAGCCGATCTCCTCTCCAAGGACCGTGGCGCAGTCCCTGACTACAGTTATCGTCGCGGTGAAGAGGAAGTAGAGGACAATGCTCACCCAAGGGCGCATCGGGCCGAGTCCAAAGGCTTCGGAAAAGCGTCCAACAAACTGCGAGTTGTAAAAGCCACCAAGTCCAGTTAGCCAGACGAACGCATATATCGCTGCCCCATAAGCCAAGGGGATGAGGTAGCAGACAACTTCATAGCGAGACTTTCCCCAGTTCCACCCGAGGCTCGACAAGTCACGACCCAAATACTTGCAGGTAAGCAGCGCCGCCAAGCCAGGGCACCACATTAGACAACCGATGTATGCGCCCCATCCACCACCAACATGGCCGGACTTCGCAATCAGAAAGTAAAAAATCGAGCTGAAGCCCAGAGTGAGAGCGAGAAAGACGGCGATACCACCGAGCTCTTTATTCGCAACTACCCTACCACCGAGCTTCGCAGTGTCATCGGCTTTCATGTCCGTATCCTTTCCTCCGGGCCGGGGAGTTTTGGCCGTTACACATCCATACGAACCTAGCCACTTTGCAGTTCCTGCTGAATTTAGACGGAACCTCAGCGGTGGGATACCTTGGCTGTAACTATCGAAAACAGGCGTTAACACAGCTTGCGCCGTTTGTTCGCCAGACCCGGCAAATGAGTGAAATCGCGATTTTACGCCAACAATCGACCACGGCTGGATGGCATAATCCCTTCTGTGGCGTCGATAGTTCAAATCCCGACCAAAGATACTCTAAAGCATATTCAGCGGATTCAAACCTTCACCATCGCCTGGATGAGCGCCGAGGCCGCCTTATCGCTGTGGGCAGCGTGGACCGCCCGTAGCCCCGCTTTGGCTGCCTTTGGCGGTGACAGTACCGTCGAACTGTTGTCGGCAGTCGTGGTGCTGTGGCGCTTTCGCACGCATGCATCAGAACGGGCGGAGCAGGTTGCTGCGCGTATCTCAGGCGGTCTGCTTTTTGTGCTGGCTGCGTATGTGGTATTGGCCTCGGTGATGTCTTTGCTCGGGTACAACGAACCAAGACCTAGCTACTTGGGGATGGCGGTATTGATGGCGGCAGCGCTTATCATGCCGGTACTCGCCAAGGAGAAACGGCGTCTATCAGCTCTGACGGGAAGTGCTGCCCTGAGAGCCGACGCTGCCGAATCTGCTTTGTGCGCTTACCTCTCAATCATCGCTCTCATGGGTCTTGCGGTTCACGCAATCTGGCACATTGCATGGGCCGACCCGGTTGCAGCTTTGGTAATCGCGCCGCTCATAGTTCTCGAGGCGCGGGAGGCGATGCGCGGCAAGGCTTGTGGCTGTTGCTAGCAAACGATTAGCCCCGCGCTCCCAACGCTCTCGTAAACCGGTATCTATAATCACTACCCTGGGTCAATGAGCGTAATCGCGATTTTTCGCCAACTGAAGATATGAAAGTCCTCACATCTACCGAAAGAATACTGGCGACCTCGTACAGAAGGGAATCCTGTAAACGACGGAGTCATATTTTGGATTCGTGCGGTTGCCTATGATCCCGCCGTGAAGATTCAGCCGCATACGCCTGCTGGCGGTGTTTTGTACGGCCACCGGATAGATGAAACTTCCTTTGCCGAGAGTTGCGTGTCCCCACTCAACAAGTGCGGCCACGACTTCCCGGCCAAAACCCTGCCCTTGCGCACTTTCCTTGAGCCAAAGGCCGAGTTCGGGCGAAACAGAATCCGCGTCTTCCAACGAGGCCATGCCTAGGCATTCCCTGTTGTCGAGCCGCCGGATGACGAAAGAAAACTTGTGCGGTTCCAGAGCCTGCACTCTCTTCTCGCATCGCGTCACGTACTCGCTCCACGATGGCGGCTCCCATGGCATGAATCTGGCGATGGCGGGCGTGATGCATCCAAAAACCTCCTGGGCATCCATCATCTGGAAAAATGGCTGAGATAACAATCTTGGGGACTGGATGACAATCATTGTGTCAGCCTATCAACGACGGATAATACGTCAATTGATAGCTGGCGAAAACAGGCGTTTACACTCATTGACCTGGAGCGGGCCGCCCCCCTCAATGAGTGTAATCGGGATTTTGCGCCAACTATCGCGATGTCCAATCGGATAAGGGGGCAAAGCCTGGCCGTACTTGAGCATAGCTATTTCGCAGCCGTTACCATGATTTCAACGCGAACGCCAGCGTGCCAAAGCGGTGCTCCAACACAGGCACGCACAGGAGGATTTTGCCGATCGACCCAGGCGTTCCAGACTGCGTTGTGGTCGTCAAAATCACTCATATCCGCCAGCCAGACCTGGGCCACCAAAAGCTTCGACTTGTCGGTACCAGCAATTTGCAAAAGCTGGTCCATACGCTCTAGCACCTGTCTGGTCTGCGCCTTGACATCGCCGACTGGGTCACCAGGAATACCGCAGAGACTAACGACGTCGTTATGCACGAGGGCATAGCTGATAATCGGGACTGTTTTCATACCCGGAACACTCATGCCTTCGGTTGTTCCCAGCCGTTGAATAGTCATCCGCTCTTCTCCTCTCAAAAAGGAACTTGGTTAGTATCCGCGTCACAAGCCGGAAGTAAATCAGTGCAAAGTTTTTGTTAGAGCACGATAGTTGATGTTACCAGGCGTTCTCACCAGCTTGCGCCGTTTGTTCGCCAGAAAAATCCTGGTCAATGAGTGAAATGGCGATTTTGCAACAGTTAGGGTCTTGGCTGTGTTCCTGGTGGTGGTGACGACGAACGATTCTTGAGCGCGGCAATGCGGTCTGAATATTCCCCCGATATGCAACACACCCAGCCCTTGTAGGGTGCGCATTCCCGGTCTCGTTTTCTCAGCCAATTCTTTTGCTCAAGTTTGAGCTTCTCGCGCTCTTCGGGAGGAAGGGTGGAAACAAGTGACCTATAGGTTGTGTTCAACTGCACGTCGAGATCAGCAAGTGATCGTACGTGGCAGATCGCGCGCTCCACTTCTGAAGCGGCTTTGGCGCAGTCGTAACTGGCGGGAAAGACTCCAGTCTTTTGGATGGACAGGATTACGAATTTTTCACCGTCGAGTTTGTA
>CAWFLZ010000003.1:0-123886 GCA_963816705.1 uncultured Acidobacteriaceae bacterium | reverse complement strand
GCTGTCAGTTATCGTTTTGGGAATTTTCGTTAAAAGGGGAGCGCTGATGCGCTCCCCTTCTTAGTTCTCGCGTGATTCTGTCACATCTATTCGGGATCCGAAGGCGTATATTGGGTCCGCCACAATTGCGGGCTGGACAGAGACAACAAGATTGACAGAGGACACAATGAAAACACTTCGTCTATTTATTGCGGTTCTGCTGTGCTTCGTAATCCCCACATCGCTGTTCGCGAAGGATGCCGGCTACAAGGTTATCTATGACGGCGGTTCGCTACCCGATCTAAAGACCGGCACCAACATGCATCTTGTTATCAATGGTGATCACATAACATTCCTTAACGACAAGAAAGAAATCGTGACCATCCCTGCTGCGGCGATCACCGAAATAAGTTACGGCCAGGATGTTCATCGACGAGTCGGAGCCGCAATCGGATTGGCCGTCATCAGCCTGGGGATAGGTGCATTGATGGCTTTGACGAAGTCCAAGAAACACTTTGTAGGGCTAACTTGGGTAGATGGAGATAAAAAAGGTGGTTTGGCAATTCAGTGTGACAAGAGCGATTATCGCGGGGTCTTGGCGGGGCTTGAGGGCGTGACCGGTAAAAAAGCGGTGGACTCGGACACAATGACAGTAAAGAATTAGCTCTTCCCCGTGGCAGAGTGCCCGCAAAATGAAAAGGGAACACCCTCGTGCTCCCTCTTTCCGTTATTTTTAAGTCGAGTTACTTGCTCCCAGGACTGGACATGGATGCTTGGTCCGAGCCGCTCAGCGAAATAGCGGTTTTCTTTCCGGCCTGGCGAATTTGAGAAACGGAGGCTTTGCCGCTGCTGTTGTCGATTACGGCTGCGTCGCTCTGTGAGGGATTGTCGAGGTCGATCATTTTGGCGGTGGTCTTGGCGACTTCTTTTTTGCCCTGCATGAAGCTTACTTCGACGTTCGAGCCCGTTCCCGTCCAGCGCACCTGATATTCGCCTGCGGGGAGTTGCTGTCCGTTGACGTCGACGGACTGGTCGAAGTGCAGAGTCGTTTTGTTACTTGCGAAAGCGCCCGTTGCAAGCAGCAGGGCCAGCCCGAGCACTACAGTCTTTGCCAGATTGGTGAGTTTCATGGTTCCTTCTTTCTGCCCGGTTTCTGGCCGGACATCTGGGCGGCTGGTTGGTGTTGCAGACAGGGCTTGCCTTTTTGCGCGAATGTCCTACAATCCGCCTGTCAGGGTAACGCAAAAAGACTCGGGCTCAGACTCGGTCTGTTTGCTTGGACTCAGTTCGCCAGGGCCGCCAAACCATGCGCGAGGTGAGTCCCGTCACCCTGCAAATTTCTTTATCCCCTTTTGATCCCTCGGGTCGAGATTGGTTTCCTCTCCCCGCGCCTTTTGTTCTTCCCCCCGATCGCTTAAGAATACGAATTAGGTCTCAGGGAAGTTCCCTTATTCGCGTGATACCCGTTGGACGAGTGAGATCAGACTGCGTTATCAAGTCCAACGAGTTTGCCTTTCCACATTGGCGGGGTGTCTAGTGAATCCACATGCCTTAGAACGCGCGCCACACCGCCGCCTATTGCAAGGCAACTCGAATGCCATCGACTATTAGAACGCTAAGTGACGAGAATATTGCGGTAACGCCGGCAGGATAAATCGAAGACGGCAGTCCTTGATCCCTGAAATCGGACGATGGCGTTCGGGAATGGACATTGGTGGACGGACAATGTCCAACGGACAAATGCGGTGTTTCGCGGCTTTGCGCCTTAAGTAATCTTCAGTACGATCTTGCCGTAATTTTTGCCTTGCTGGAGAAGCGTATAAGCGGCGCGTGCTTCCACTAGCGGGAAGACTTTTCCGATCACTGGATTCAGTTTGCCTTCGCCGATCCACTCGGAGAGCTGGCGCCAGGCTGGTTCCATCAGTTCGCGATCCTGACTGAGGTAGCTCAGCCACAGTCCATGGACGCTCGCACCTTTGGCGTAGAGCACGCGCGTGTCGAGGGTGGGAGCTTGACCAGTGGCGGCGCCGTAAACGATGACGCGCCCGAAGTTGCCGACGCATTTGACACTCTTGGCGACATGTTCGCCGCCCAACATTTCGAATACGGCATCGACTCCCTTGCCTTGCGTCTGTTCTTTGATGGCTTCGACATAGTCTTTCTGCTTGTAGTTGATGCCATGCTGGAGTCCGAGTTCGCGGACGCGACCCAGCTTTTCCTCGGATGATGAGGTGCCGTACATTTCTATACCTAGAATTTTGCCGATTTGCACGGCCGCGGTGCCTACGCCTCCGGCGACGGCGTGAATCAGGACGCTTGCGCGGGGCTTGTCCTTCTTGCCTTTCCCATCATCCTTCTCCTTGTTCAAATCCAAATCCATCAGGCCGGCTTTCCAATACGCAAAGTAGGCGGTGAAGAAATTTACCGGGAAGGCGGCGGCTTGCTCAGCGGACCAGCTTTCCGGGACCGGCCAGACCAATGCGCGACGGGCTGCGGTTTGTTCGGCGAAGGCGGCCCACTGCGTGTAGCCCATGACCCGGTGGCCGGTGGGATCGACGCCGGCGAATTCGCGTCCCGCGATTAACGGGGGCTTGGGAGTGCCGGCATAGCCACCTTCGGCGGTCATGAGGTCGGCGAAGTTCAGGCCGCCGGCTTCGACTCGGATTAGCACTTGGTCGGGCCCGACATGGACGTCGGGGACGTTTTGGAGTTCGAGGACTTCGGGACCGCCGAAGCGGGGGATGACTAGAGCGCGCATGGGGAAATTGTAGTGTAGCTGCGAGCTTCGAGCTATGGGCTCCGAGCAAACGGCGCATGGTGGTCCTGTCGGTCTATAATGTGAAACGAGTTTCCGACCCTGGTCGCCTGCACTGCTGGTGGCTTGGGCGAGGGGAGATCGGCCGGTGCTGATTTTCCCGAGGGTGCCGGTGGAAACGCCTGCGCCTCCCGTGCCTGGAAAGGAAACGCTCGCGGGTTTGCGCCTGTCTGTGTTTCCTTCCGTGGAATTTGGAATCCAAGAAGTCGTCGCCATCTGTGGGCGGAATCTGCGCGGGCGGAGACGCCCCCGCGACAGCCGGCGAGACGCCGGCGCTATCAGTACTGGCAAACGACTGACGACTAACGACTGACGACTGTGGTTCTTACCGACAAATTCGGGCGCTCGATTCACGATCTGCGGATCTCGATTACGGATCGGTGCAATTACCGCTGCGTTTACTGTCGCACCGGGACGAATGGCGCGGCATATGCGGAACTGCCGTTCGCGGATTACCTCCGGATGGCGCGGGTGCTGGTTGGGCTTGGGATCACGAAGATTCGGTTGACGGGCGGTGAGCCGCTTTTGCGCAAGGGCATCATCGACTTTGTGCGCGAGTTGGCCACGCTGCGGACCGTGACTGGCGACAAGCTGGAAATTGCTTTGACTACCAACGGGCATTTGCTGGCGGAAATTGTGCAGCCGTTGAAGGATGCCGGGCTGGATCGCGTGACGGTGAGCATGGATGCGGTCGATCCCGAGCGCTTTGCGCGCATTACGCGGGTGGCGAATGGATATGAGTCCGTGCTGGCGGGAGTGCGGGCGGCGCGGCGGGTGGGGCTTGATCCGGTGAAAGTGAATTGCGTTTTGCTGCGCGGATTCAACGAAGATCAGGTAATTCCATTTGGAATGTTTGCGCGTGAAGAGGGCGTGGTGGTTCGATTTATTGAGTTCATGCCGCTGGAAGAAGATCGCGTGTGGACGCCGGAGGTGGTGGTCAGGCTCGATGAGATTTTGGCGCGCATGTCGGAATATCGGCCGCTGGTTGAGATCGAACGGGCGCGGAGCGAGACGGCTCGGCGGTATCGCTTTGACGATGGCGTCGGAGAGATTGGAATTATTGCGCCGGTATCGCATCCGTTTTGCGGGCATTGCAGCCGGATTCGGATTACATCGGACGGGAAGCTGCGGACTTGCCTGTTTTCGGTGTGGGATCACGATCTGCACGAGTTGATACGGCGCGGGGCTTCGGACGCGGAGATGGCGGAGTTCATTGTTGGCGTTGTCGACAAGAAAGAGGAGCGGCACCATATTGGAGAGCCGGGATTTGTGCCGGCTTCGCGGACCATGGTGCATATCGGGGGTTAAGGCGATTGCAGAGGTTAGAGGTCAGATTGCAGAGGTTCGAGCCCTAGCTTTTCCGTCGAACTTTCAAGGACCATGTTTCAACACTAACCTGCACTGAATTTTCTCAGCAAAATAAGAAGGGCGGCCTTTCGGACGCCCTGTCCCTCGAATTGTGAAGCGGCTTTTAGACGCCTTTGACGTTTTCTGCCTGCCAGCCCTTGGGGCCTTTGACTACGTCGAACTGAACTTGTTGTCCTTCTTGCAGGCTGCGGAAACCGTTGGCCTGAATGGCGGAGAAGTGCACAAACACGTCCTCGCCGTTCTGGCGGCTGATGAATCCATAGCCCTTGGCGTCGTTAAACCACTTTACTGTTCCTGTTTCCATGGTGATACTGTGTTCCTTTTGTGTTGAAGTATGCGCTGGAGCTCGCAGGGTAGTGCAGGCAGGTCACGCCGTAGAGCGGGGTACTGCTTACAACCGCAAAGAGCAAAACGCGCCTAAAATATATCAAAATCGGCGCGCAAATGGCCAGTAATTTGTACCCCAACCGCTGTAGTCACCGGGGTGCCTAAAGTCATGTAACCCTCAATTCTAGGCGTTCACGGTAGGAACGAATCCCCCGGCTGGCCGCCAAAAAATCCATTCTTCTTCTCTGTTTTCTTCCGTCGCAAGACTTCGTATCGCGCTGAAAAACAAGGTTCATGTGCCTTTTGGCGGGGAGGTTGAAGCGATGCCCTGATACAAGTCCGCGCTCTTCCATTTTTCTTCCGGCTCATCCATTATCAAATTCATGGATATTCGAAAGATGTTGTGGGCTCTGGCCTGTGCCTTCTTCTTGCTCGGCATCACTCAGAACTCCCGGGCAGATCTGGTTGACGATGTACGAACGCGATCGGCGCAGAACTCGTTTGCCGCAGCCGATGCGGAAATGCGCGACTACAAGGCGCGGAATGGGGCCACGCCGGAGTACCTGGAGGCGCTGTCGTGGATGGCGCGGGGTGAGGCGGCTGCGAAGCAATGGGATCAGGCGGCTTCCTACGCGAAGGAGACGCGTACGCTGTGCGAGGCGCAGCTCGCGAAACGAAAACTGGACGCTGAGCCGCATCTGCCGATCGCGCTCGGGGCGGCTTACGAAGTGCTGGCGCAAGGAATGGCCGCAAAGGGGCAGCAGGAGGCCGCGGTGCGGCTGCTGCGGGCCGCTTTGACTCGATATGGGACTACGTCGATTGCGCTGCGGTTGCAGAAGAATTTGAATTTACTGGCGCTGGTGGGGCGGCCGGCTCCCGCGATTGAGGAGACCCAATTTTTGGGACCGAAGCCTCCGGCAATGGCGGAGCTCAAGGGGTTGCCGGTGCTCTTGTTCTTCTGGGCGCACTGGTGCGGAGACTGCAAGGCGGAGGTTCCCGTGATTGCACGGTTGCGGTCGGAATTTGGGGCGAAAGGTTTAGTGGTGATTGGGCCGACTCAGCTTTACGGATACGCGGCCCGGGGCGCGGATGCCACTCCAGCAGCGGAGCGGAGTTACATTGAGTCGGTACGGCGGAAGTACTACGCGAGTTTAATGGATATGCCGGTGCCCTTGAGCAAACAGAACTTCAAGACTTACGGGGCCAGCACGACGCCGACCCTGGTGCTCGTGAATCGGGCGGGGAAGGTGGCAATGTATCACCCGGGGGCAATGAGTTATGAGGAACTTCGGGCCGCAATTGAAAAAGCTGACTGAGCGAGCTTGTACGCGTCAAAACCCACTTTTGGCAAAGTGCGCATGAGTCGCGCACCCGCCGTTTTTATGCTGTCGCAGCCTGATGTCCAGACCGGGCGTGACCTAAGTAATTTGTCCAATCGGACGCGACCTTGGAATCTATGTTGAGTACAAACAAAGAGGCGACGGCAGGAATTGCGGATCTGAGCGCTCAACGAATTCCGAGTTAGTGAGTTAGCTGCTTCAACTCGATGTTCTCTTCGCTCAAATCCATGCTTGCCCCGCGGATTCTTCCGGGAGCTAGATTGTCCACCTATCCGTTTATGACCACTTTCAGGAAACCAGGCCCCGGAGATGTTGCCGTTGCCGGAGTGCCGTCCGATCCGAATTTTTATAAGGATCTCCTCGATCACATGAGCGATGGCGTCTACTTTGTGGACTGCGACCGGCGCATCTTGTATTGGAATGAGCAGGCCTTCCGTTTGACGGGATACAAATCCGAGGATGTGATGGGGCGGTACTGCCAGGATGAGATTTTGTGTCATGTGGACGGGGCGGGCAAGAGATTGTGTCAAGAGGGCTGCCCTTTGACGGCAACCATCAAGGATGGAGAGGCGCGCGAGGCACAGGTTTTCTTGCGTCACAAACACGGGCGGCGATTGCCCGTGCTGGTGCGCGTGCAGCCGATCCATGGAGACGACGGGTCGATCGTCGGAGCGGTGGAGATCTTTACGGACGAGACAGCGCGCTTGGCGGAGGAGCGCAAAACAAAGGAGATGGAACGGCTGGCCTTCCTCGACCAGTTGACTCAGATGCCGAACCGGCGGTATCTGGAGATGTCGGTGAAGACGGCGCTTACCGAATACCAGGTGCATAAGGATCCTTTTGGGGTGCTCATGATTGACCTGGACTTGTTCAAAGAGATCAACGACAAATCCGGCCATGCGATTGGCGATCAGGCTTTGCAGGAGGCGGCGAAAACGCTGACGGGAGCGCTGCGAACCTCAGACATTGTGGGGCGATGGGGCGGCGATGAGTTTCTTGCCGTGGTCCGGCATGTGGATAGCGAAATTTTGAAGCGGCTGGCGGAGCGCTGCTGTGCATTAGTGGCTCAGACCTTGCTTATCCGCGACACCCAGCGGGTACCCTTGTCGGTCTCGGTGGGGGGCGCGATTACGATTCACGAAGATTCCGCGGATACATTGATCAAGCGGGCGGACGAGTTGATGTATCGGAGTAAGGCGGCGGGGCGGGGACGAGCTTCGGTGGAATGACTTCATCCCGCACCTGCGTTTATTGCAACGTGGTGGCTTGATCGCGGCGGCGGGCTTGGATTTCGATGTAAACATTGACCAGGGAGACGGCGGCGGGCGTCACTCCTGGAATGCGGGAGGCTTGGCCCAAGGTTTGCGGCTGAACCCGGTGGAGTTTTTCCTGCATTTCGCGGGACAGACCGCTGACGGACTGGTAGTCGAACCATGCGGGTATGTGGCGCTGCTCGGCCTTTTTGAGACGATCGATGGCCCGCTGCTGCTGGTCGAGATAGCCGGCGTACTTGATTTCGGTTTCGATGGATTTGAGTTCGTTTCTGACCGCCGAGGAAATCTCCACAGAGGACACAGGGGTCACAGAGGATTGCAGCGCAAAAAATTCGGGCGCGAGATCGCGCAGCGCGGGCATCAAGCGCTCGATCGCAACCTCGGGCCGCTTCAGCAATTGCGCCAGTGATTGGCCTACTGCGGAAAATATGTCGCACGAAGGGCAATCCTCCTGGATTTGACTGACCATTATTGAGTTCAGCTTGGTGCGCTCCAGCAATGCCTTCATCTCTTCCAGCCGGCGTTGCTTGCTCAGAAAATCTTTCCAGGCTTCATCCGAGATCAGACCCACCCTCCGTCCGTGCGGGGTCAGGCGCCGGTCGGCGTTGTCGATGCGCAGGTGCAGGCGAAATTCCGCGCGCGACGTGAACATCCGGTAGGGCTCGTTCGTTCCCTTGGAAATCAAATCGTCAATCAGGATTGCGGTGTAGCCTTCGGTGCGATCCAAAATCAACGGCGGTTCGTTCTTTACTTTTAGTGCCGCGTTGATGCCCGCCATGATGCCCTGGCAGGCCGCTTCTTCGTAGCCCGACGTCCCGTTGATCTGCCCGGCCAGAAACAGGCCGGCGATTTTTTTTGTTTCCAGCGTGCGCTTGAGCTCGGTGGGATCGATGGAATCGTATTCAATGGCGTAGCCGGGGCGCATCATCTCAGCGTTCTCAAGCCCTGGAATCGACTTGAGGATGGCCGACTGTACGTCGATCGGCAGGCTCGTGCTCATGCCGTTGACGTAAATTTCGTGCGTGTTCAGGCCTTCGGGTTCGAGGAAGAGTTGATGCGTCAGCTTGTCGGGGAACTTGACGATTTTGTCTTCGATTGACGGGCAGTAGCGCGGGCCGATCGAGTGAATTTGTCCGCTGTACATGGGCGAGCGGTGGACGTTTTCGCGGATGATGCGGTGCGTTTCTTTCGTCGTGAACGCGATGTAGCACGGGACTTGATGATCGTGGTGAGCGACACGCTTCGTGCGGAAGCTAAAGGGCGTCGGATCGGCGTCGCCGGGCTGGAGCTCGAATTTTGACCAGTCGATGGTGCGTCCATCGAGCCGTGGGGGCGTGCCGGTTTTCAGGCGGCATCCGCGGAGGCCGAGTTTCTTTAACGATTCGCCGAGGAGAACCGCGGCGGGCTCTCCGGAGCGGCCGGCGGGATATTGCTGCTCTCCGCAGTGGATCAGACCGTTGAGGAATGTGCCGGTGGTGATGATGACGACGGGGGCGGAGACGCGCCGCCCGTCGCGGAGGAGGATGCCGGTGATGCGGTCGGCGGTCGTTGGTCGGCGGTCGTGGGCACGGTCGTCAGTCGTTAGTCGTCGGTCGTCGGGAAGAGCAGGTTCATCTCCTTCGGACAGCTCAGGGTCGAAATGACAATCTTCAATCGAATTGCCCGCCGACTGCCGACCGCCGACTGCCGACTCCACAATCACATCCGCCACTTCCGCCTGTTTGATCTTCAGATTCGGTTGCGATTCCAGAACTTCCCGCATTTTCAGGCGGTAGGCTTGTTTGTCGCACTGGGCTCGGGGAGACCAGACTGCCGGCCCTCGCGATGTATTGAGCAGGCGGAACTGGATTCCGACGGCGTCGGTGATCTCGCCCATGATGCCGCCCAGGGCGTCGACTTCGCGAACCAGGTGGCCTTTGGCGATGCCTCCGATGGCAGGGTTGCAGGACATTTGCGCGATCAGATCGACGTTGAGCGTGAATAGCGCCGTCTTCAGGCCCATGCGGGCGGCCGCCATCGCGGCCTCGCATCCGGCGTGGCCGGCGCCAACCACTACTACGTCGAAATGTTCGTCAAATGCCATTGGTGTTGTGCCGAATCCCCGAAGCGCGGTGGAAAAGCTAATGATTCATTGTAACAAGCGCGGGCAAGGCGCCGGCGGTGCAATAAAGCTCGTCCTTGCCACGCTATTCCCTTAGTTCGTATAGTGAAGTCCTGAGGTGAATATGGACAGGAAGGAATTTCTGGCTGCTCTCGATGAACGCATTCATAAGTACGATTTGCTTTGCCATCCTTTTTACAAAGCCTGGTCGGCTGGCGAGTTGAGCCGCGCCGATCTGCGGCAATATGCCGAGGATTACTACCATCATGTGCACGCGTTTCCCGGCTACCTTGCGCAGCTTGGGATTCGCCTGGAGGACGGCGAACTGCGGCGAGCCGTGCTGGCTAATATGACGGATGAGAATGGTGGGGAGAACGCGTTTGGCGAGCCCGAGCTGTCTCATGCCGAGCTGTGGCTGGATTTTGTCGAGGGCATGGGTGGGCGGCGGGTGACGGCGCGACCGCCGGTTAAGGAAGTTCGGCAGCTCGTCTCGTGGTTTGGGAGGATCGCCAGCGAAGGAACTTTGGAGGAAGCGCTGGCGGCGTTTTATGCCTATGAATCGCAGGTACCGCGCATAGCTGCAGAAAAAGATCGCGGACTGCGGGATTTATATGGCGCTTCGGCGCAGACTCGGAAGTATTTTACCGTGCACACTACCGCGGATGTTTATCACTCGCGGGTGTGGCGGACGCTGCTCGAGAAGCGCGTGGAAGCCAAGCCGGAGGCGGCTGAGCGGGCTCTGGTGGCTGCCGAGAACGCGGCTAGGGCTTTGTGGACGGCGCTCGACGGGATAGAGGCGCGGCGAACCTCCGCGATGGTCGCGTAGGTTTCTGAAAAGTGGCCCACCATATTCCAATCGGTATTGTCGGCGAAGCGGAGGAGATCGTGGAGCGGCGGCACACGCTGGCGGCGCATCATCCCGAACTGCCGCCGGTCTACTCGACTCCCGACATGATCCGGCTGATGGAGACGGCCTGCTTTCAGGCGCTTCAGCCATTCTGTGAGGAAGGTGAGATCACCGTCGGGATTTCAATTCATGTGGAACATCGGGCGGCGACGGGGATCGGGATGCGGGTTCACGCCCGGGCGGAGTTGGAATCGTTTGATGGACGGTTCTATACGATGCGCGTGACTGCGGACGATGGGACGCAGGAGATTGGGCGCGGGGCGGTGGGTCGGGCGGTGGTGCATGTCCCGAGTTTTTTGCAGAAGATGCGGGAGCGAGCGCGGGGGAAATAAAGAATAAGGTAGACAACCTGCAGATTCCTCACTTCGTTCGGAATGACAACCCTGAAGGCCGGACGTAAATGCAAACTCAGATTGAGAAGGCGGTAGATTTTCGGCTACGTCATCGCGGGACCAGCATGCTGGTTTTGCCGAATGCGTGGGATGTGGCCAGCGCGCGGATTTTCGAGGAGGCAGGGTTTCCGGCGATCGCTACCACGTCCGCGGGAATTGCGTTTTCTCTGGGATATCCGGATGGGCAGAGGATTTCGCGTGAGGAAATGATTGCGCGCATCGGGAGGATCGCCCGGGCGGTGAAGGTTCCTGTGACGGCGGATATTGAGTGGGGATATGGTTCAACGCCGGAAGAGATTGCTCGAACTACCCGCGAGGTGATTGAGGCGGGCGCGGTGGGGATGAATCTCGAGGACACGTCGGGAAATGGTGATCAGCCGCTGCTGCCTCTGGAAATGGCCCTCCAGAAAATCAAGGCGGTGCGCGAGACGGCGGCTACGCTGCGCATCCCTCTAGTGGTGAATGCCCGGACGGATGTTTATCTGCTGGAAGGTGGCGATCCTGATGCGAACTATGTCGAGGCGGTAAGACGGCTAGTCGCGTTTTGCGATGCCGGGGCGGATTGCGTGTTTGCCCCTGGACTGAAGGATGCCGAGACGATTGGAAGGCTCGTGCAGGCTGTGGCTTGTCCGCTTAATATCCTGGCAGTGCCTGGCACGCCTTCAATTGCAGAGTTGGAGAAGCTGGGTGTGGCACGGGTTAGCGTGGGATCGGGATTTATGCGGGCTACGCTCGGGGCGCTGCGCGCCATGGCGGAGGAACTGAAGAACGCGGGCACCTATTCGGCGCTGGCGGGGGCGATTCCGTATAAAGACTTGAATACGATCTTGGGCGGCTAATGGCGCCGCGGCTGCGCCTCGAAGACTCCGCTGGTTCGATGTGCGCAAAATGCTTCAACCACGGGGTCCACGGGGGCGCGGGGTAAAACCTGGCGCCACAATCACGCGTTTACCAGCGCCATCATCTGCTCGGGATAGCGCTCGCCGGCGGCGACTCCGGGGGCAAAAATTTCGCTCAGGAGACGGAGTTCGTCCTGGTCCAGTTCGATGTCGAGCGCGCCTACATTCTCTTCCAGATATTTGCGGCGCTTGGTGCCGGGGATGGGAACGATATCTCCACCTTGCGCCATGACCCAGGCTAAGGCCAGCTGCGCGGGTTGGCATTTTCTTTCTTCCGCCATCTGCTCGACCTTCTTGACCAGATTCAGATTGAGCTGGAAGTTCTCTCCCTGGAAACGCGGGGAGTTCCGGCGGTAGTCGTCAGCCGCGAGGTCATCAAAGGTCTTGAGCTGGCCCGTCAGGAAGCCTCGGCCGAGCGGGCTGTAGGCAACAAAGCCGACTCCGAGTTCGCGGCAGGTGGGCAGAAGCTCCTTCTCGGGATCGCGCGTCCAGAGCGAGTACTCGGATTGCAACGCGGCGATGGGGTGAACGTCGAAGGCGCGGCGCAGGGTCTTCATGCCGGCCTCGGAGAGCCCGAGATAACGGACTTTGCCTTCTTTGACAAGTTCGGCCATGGCGCCGACCGTTTCTTCGATGGGCGTGTCGGGGTCGACGCGGTGCTGGTAGTAAAGATCGATGTGCCCGACTCCGAGGCGCTTTAAGCTGGCTTCACACGCTTGCTTGACGTATTCGGGCTTACCGTTGACGCTGCGCTTTTGGGGATTGGCGGGATCGCGCACGATGCCGAATTTTGTGGCGAGCACGACCTCGTCGCGCTTGCCTTTGATGGCGCGGCCGACCAACTCTTCATTGGTATGGGGGCCGTAGATGTCGGCGGTGTCGAGCAGGGTGATGCCGAGTTCGAGGGCGCGGTGAATGGTGGCGATGGATTCGTTATCGTCGCGACCGGAGTAGAACTCCGACATCCCCATGCAGCCGAGGCCGAGGGCGGACACTTGCAGGCCGGAGCGGCCTAGTTCGAGGGATTTCATGAATGACTCCTGTATGAAAAACGCACTTTCCAGATCTCCAAGACACCGACCAGACATTAGATGCCGCACAGGTCGAACGGTACCCACAGTGGCGTTTTTTGTGATACTGCATAAAAAGTCTACTATCCTGCGGTTCTTTGGCGCCGCCTCCTGCATCATTCATTTGGGTATCCCTATGACGCAGGTTGCAAAGTGGTATGAGCGAAAGTTCGACTTTTCGTTTCCGTTAGAACTGTTTCCGGATTTGTGCGTGCGGTTGCGGGGTACACCTGCGCGGCTCGAAGAACTTGTGCGCGGGTGCCCGGGCGAGCGCATGGTGGCGTCGAAGTCCCTTCCCAAGCCGAGCCTGGACGGGGCAACCGCTGAAGCCAAGTGGTCGGCTCAGGAGCACGCCGGGCATCTGTTGGACCTCGAGCCTTGGTGGATGGCGCGCGTGGAAGACTTTGTTGCAGGCAGGAATGAGCTATCCGTGGCGGACTTGAGCAACCGGGGAACTTTTGAGGCGCATTACAACGATCGCGCGTTGGCGAAGATCTTGGCGGATTTTCGCGCGGCGCGGATTGCGATGGTTGATCGCCTGGAGCGAGTCGATGCGTCGTTTTTTGGGCGGTCGCTCTTGCATCCACGGTTGAAGGTGCCGATGCGGCTGGTCGATCATTTATTTTTTGTGGCGGAACATGATGACCATCACCTGGCGATTATTTGGGAGATGATTCGGGTGTGATGGCCGCTCGGTTACTGGACCACGGTTATCGGACGATGATGAGCGGCTCACTAGGCGTAGTGACTTCGCCAATTTCTACGGCGGGAATCTTGGCGTCCCGGAGAGCCTTCGCGAGGGCGCCGGAATCCGCTGCGGCGACCGAGATCAGGAGGCCGCCGGCGGTTTGGGGATCGAAGAGCAGGGTGCGGATTTCTTCCGGGACGCTTTTCTCATAGTCCACCATGCATTCGGCGAAATCGCGGTTGGCTTTGAGGCCTCCGGGGATGTTGCCCGCGCGGATGCAATCGAGGGCGCCTTCGAGGATTGGAATCTTGGTCGAGTCGAATATTAGGCCGACGTTCGACGCAACGGCTAGTTCCCGCGCGTGACCGATCAGGCCGAAGCCGGTGACGTCGGTTAACGCGTGGATGAAAGGCTTGTCGTTGGTCGTCCGTCGTTGGTCGTTAGCCTTGATGATGACTTTGGCGGCTACCTTGTTTAGAGTCGTCATCGACTTTACTGCGGCATCGATCCAGCTTTGTTTGGCGGTTCCCTTTTTGATGGCCGTCGAGATCACGCCCGTGCCCAAAGATTTTGTAAACAGAAGACGGTCTCCCACCTGCGCGCCTTGGTTGGCGAGCACGCGTTTCGGATGAATCACGCCCGTGACTGCGTATCCGAATTTTGTTTCTTCGTCGCGGATGCTATGGCCACCGACTACTGTGCAACTCGCTTCGATCATTTTGGAGAGACCGCCGGCCAGAATTCGCTCGAGGATTGTCGATGTCGGCTTTCTCAGGGAAGCAGACTAGAGCCAGCGAGGTTAGCGGCTTTCCGCCCATGGCATAGACGTCGCTCAGCGCGTTGGTGGCCGCGATCTGGCCGAAGGTGTACGGGTCGTCGACGATGGGCGTGAAGAAGTCGACGGTCTGGACGAGCGCGGTGTCGGGCGTGAGTTGATACACTCCGGCGTCGTCGGCGTGATCGAAGCCGACTAGAACGTTCGGGTCGTGTTGCCGGGCTAATTTCCCAAGCACCGTGTCCAGCACCGCCGGACTCAGCTTGGACGCTCAACCAGCGGCTTTTACCGACTCCGTCAGGCGGAATGGTTTGGTTTCTGGCACGAAAAGATTGTAATTGAAAGGGGTTAAGGCCAGAGGTGTGAGGTCAGTCTAGTAACCAATCAGTTATATCCCACCGCAACCTCACTAACCACCAAGATGCTTGACAACCCATGCCCTTAGCCTTTTCGCTCGCAACTCATTCACAACTCCTTATAAATCAATAGTGCAATCGCCGTATTCTTGCGGTTTTCTCGCCAGTTTTTCGCTTCGCCAAAAATATTTTTGGCAAACAAAAAGAGAATAAATCGCTGTCCATTAGCAAATCCCCCCGCGCTCCACTTTTCCAACAGCAGGCATTGAATCCAGGCTAAGCGGGTAAATCCGCCTCTGCAAAGCGTTCATAAGTCGAACACTGTCAGCTACTTCACTACCACCTGCGTCACCTGCATATCCGGATAAGCGTGGTTCCATTGAGCGGAGATGTCTTCGAAGGTGAGGCGGAAGGGCTTGGTCTGGCCCGGCAGGAGCGGGGACATATTGAGGTCGACCGCTTCGTCGTATGGGCCGCCAGTGCGGAGGACGTGGATCGGCAACTCCTCTTTCTGAGCGACTTGACCCATGTCGTCTTTGAAGGTCACCTGGACCACAGCGTGAATTACGGTCTGGTTGCCGGTGTTGGTGATTTGGCCGTCGATATAGCTCACTGTTGCGCCGGCGAAATTTTGGGCGGCGCTGGCTTTGAGATCGGAAAATTTCAGGTTTGCGGCGTAGGGCGAGGGCTCGGAGGGCTTCTTTTGGTCAGAGCGGAAAAATAGAAAGAGGACTCCTACCACGACCGCTACGATGACGACTCCGATGAGGACGGGACGGAAGTTGGAGTCGGATTCCATCGTGGGATTTGAATTTGACTGGAGCAGGCCGGGCATGGCGCGATTGTACGCCGGCAGCGGTCAGCCGTCAGCCCATCTGCTATCGGGGTTCCAGCTTCGTAGCAGACATTTTTGAGTTGCGTATTCTAACCGGTTCAGGTAAACAAGTGGACCGCACCGCTCAGGGATGCATTTCGGTGACATACAGACCCGGAACCGGGAGAAATTCCGCATTTTCGGCAGATTCCACCTGGGTTCCTGAAAAGGCGGTAGATGGAGGGAACATTTTCAAGTACTTACGCATCTCAACTACGGCCTGATAATTGCTTGTTAAGGCATGGAAAAAGGAGCCCTTCCCCAATGGCTACTGGAGATTCTGAAGAGTATTTTAGAACCAACTGGGTTGCGATCATTTCTTATGCTGGATCGTTAGCCCTGAGCGTCATGATTTGGACCGGAGTGGTTTTGGCAATCCAGCGTCTTGTACGGTAATTACGCAAGGACGGACTAAGCTCGACCGGCCATGAAGCCTCGCGTCAACCATGCGTCCTCGGCGGACTGCCTGGAGCCTCGCTGCGCCCGCAGCATCTTCGTTCGCTGAAAATCAGACATCGTAGTGCAACAGCGAGAAGACGTCGTAATTGGCGAGCTTTTCTCTGCCCTTCAGGAAGTCGAGTTCGACCACGAACGCCAAGCCTGCGATTTGCCCGCCCAGGCCTTCGGCTAGTTGCGCGGTTGCTACGGCTGTGCCGCCGGTGGCCAGCAGATCATCCACGATCAGAACGCGCTGGCCTTTCTCGATGGCGTCTTTGTGGATCTCAAGAGCGTTGCTGCCGTATTCGAGTTCGTAGCTTATCTTGGCGGTTTCGGCGGGAAGTTTGCCGGGCTTGCGGACTGGAACGAAGCCGGCGTTGAGGCGATAGGCGAGCGCCGGGACCGAAGATGAAGCCGCGGGCTTCCATACCGAGCACCAGGTCGATTTCTTTGCCGATGTAGTTGGCGGAGAGCGCGTCGATGAGGCGAGCGAAGCCCAGCTTGTCTTTGAGCAGAGTCGTGATGTCGTAGAAAAGGATTCCCTTCTTCGGGAAATCGGGAACTTCGCGGATTAGCTTCTTCAGAGCGTCGCAATCGGTACTGGTGATTGGGGTGGGGATGGTTGGCATTTTTGTTTGTACGCTCCTGTTTTGCCGGCTACTCGCATCACGCGCCTCGAACTTGGAAAGAAGTCAGGCCGGCGATTGGGTCAGCTTCATTGACTTCTACCTCGTCGACGCGGGCGGCACGCGGGCCTTCGCGGAGACGCGAATGCAATCCGGCAAGTTGTTCACGCGTGCCCTGGGCCAGGACTTCGACCGTGCTGTCCGGATTATTGCGGACCCATCCGGCGATTTGCAGAATGTGGGCTTCGCGCTCGACGAACCACCGGAAGCCGACGCCCTGGACGCGGCCGCGGACCAGGAAACGGCGAGGCGAGAGTGGCAGGTTGGTCCTGAGTGGAGGGCATCGTTTGAAATTGCAGAGGTCAGATTTCAGATCGCAGAAGTGAAAATCTCCGGGCGCAGACCTTAAATTTTGAACCCTTAGGTTTTGAAATCTGCAATCTGACCTCTGACCTCTGCAATTGGTTCCCCTACGCTCGCGACAGGTACGTGCCTTCGGCGGTGTCGACCTTAATCTTCTCGCCTTCGTTGATGAAGGGCGGCACCTGCACGATGAGTCCGGTTTCGGTCTTCGCCGGCTTGGTCACGCTCGAGGCGGTCGCGCTCTTCAGGCCGGGCTCGACTTCGAGCACGGTCAGCACGACGGTCTGCGGCAGCTCGATGCCGACCGCCTTGCCGTCGAAAAACTCCACCTTGATCTGGAGATTCGGTGTCAGGTAATCCACCGCGTCGCCCAGCGTGTCGCGCGTGAGGTGAGTCTGCTCGTAGTTTTCGGTGTTCATGAAGTAGTAGGCATCGCCGTCGTTGTAGAGGAACTCCATGTTCTCCTCATCGACGTTGACCTTCTCGATGGGGTCGGGAGAGCGGAAGCGTTGCTCGAACATGGCGCCGGTGCGCAGATTGCGGAGCTTGGCCTGAATGAAGGCGCGCAGGTTGCCGGGCGTGCGGTGCTCGACGCTGAAGACGGAATGCAAATCATTGTTGTGCTTGATGATCATGCCGGGACGGAGCTGGGTTGCTGGAATCGACATTGCTGGTTTACATCTCCTTCAGTCTCGTAGGAATTTTTCGGCAGCGGGGCGGGGCGCTCTGTCCGCCGCGGCTAAGGTTAACTTTCTATTTTACACAGGGGGTGAGGTTTGTGGAATTGGGCGTGGACCTTCTCCATTGCGAGCTGGCACTGCAATTGTGGACTAAAATAGAAAAGACAGGAGGTTCTTATGCGTGAAGGAAAATACGAGAGTTCTGGTGCGGGAACGGCGATTGCCTTCCTGCTGATTGGGTTGGGTGTGGGCGCGGCGGTTGGACTGCTGCTGGCTCCGAAGACGGGACGGCAATTGCGGAAAGACCTGCGGCGTGGGTATGACGACGCGTTGGACACGGTTTCCGACTGGAAGGATGAGGCGCGGGACCGGTTTAAAGACGTGGTTGAAAAGGGAACGGATTTTGCCGATGAGCTGCGGTCGAAGACAGAGCCTTTGAGCGATTTGCTGCGGCGGTCGTAAGGAAATTCGGATCGCAGAAGTTAGAGTCAGATTGCACGAAGTGAACAACCCAAGGGTTCACGTTCGGCCGTGTGCCGCTTGGGGTTTACTTCTGCAATCCGACCTCTGCAATCGGTGTCTTCACCTTGACCTGCTTCTACTCCGTCGGTTCTTCCTCGAGAACGCGCTTCTTCTTTCGAACGCTGCGGATTACTACGCCCACCGAGAGGCGGAGATTGTCTTGTGCCTTCTTGCCGAGAAGCGAGAAGTCGGTGTGCGTCGCGAGGTAATCGGCTTTGAAGCGGAGGGCGTAACGCTCATTGATCTTGTAGTCGGCGCCGATGCCGGCAAGGCCCGCCAGGCCGGAGCTGACTACAGTGTCTAGGAGGTTGTTCCGCTGGGCTTGGCCACGAACTCCGTCGTGACCGAACATGAGTTCGCCGAAAGGCGTCCAGCGCTCGCGCCGGTGAAATGGCATCTGCACACCGAACAGAACGTTGTATTCACGCGTGTCGGCGTTGAAGGTGTTTCCCGGTGGGCAGTTGAGTGTGCAGTTTTGAAAAGGCGCAGGTGAGTCGCTCGGGATTTGGGAGTTGCCGAAGAATTCGCTGGCGTCGATGACGAAGCCGAGATGGTCGAAGGCGTTAAACGCAAACGAGGCGTTCCATCCGTTGAGTTGAGCCCAATGTCCTGCGTTGTAGAAGCCTGCCTGCGCGAAGGAGTAGCCGCCGAATACTTCAAGGCGTGGAAATTGCGGGGGCGTCTTGGCGGCGGGCGCGGAGGTGTTCTCTATGGGCTGGGCTGGCAAGGGAGGCGTGGGCTGTGTTTGCGCCGGCGTTGCCGACGGAGTTTGAGTTGTGTCTGCCGGTGCCGGAGTTGTGGGCGGAGGAGTCGATGGTGGAGTTTGATCGGGCGCTTGCGACCATGATGTCGAGCAGAGCGCCGCAACCACCACCAAAACTCCCAGGCATTTCCTCACGATTCCTCCTAAAGGCAGTTCTCAGTTGTCAGCTGTCAGTTCTCAGTAAACCCCGTTGCAAGTCTTCTTGGCTGCAGGTGGGCACCAGGATATGAGACTCGTCCGTTTTTACTGACAACTGAGAACTGAAAACTGACTACTGCTTTACTGATTTTCCGAAAACTGTATTGTAGTGGAGCTTTACGTTCCCGCAGGTTCCCTGCTCGGGCGAATACACCATGCAGGAGTCGAACGGGCGCGAATAGACGTGCAACGATACGGCGCGCTGGTTCGCCTCGCGCGGATTCACGACTCTATGCACCGGTTGCTTCGGATCGACCGCGCAGGGATTTGTGGGAGACATTTCCACGGTGTTAGATGCGGTCAGGCGGGCCTTTCCGGTAGCAATGTCCTCAAATTCGAGATGAAAATTTTCCACCCGCAGGCTGCCGATGGGCGCCGCCATCCAGCAATTCTGATCCTGATGATTGTGGACGGAGCTGCACTGGCCGACTTCCCAGCAGATAGCCAACAGCTCGTAGAGGTCGGTCTTGTCGATCAGATTGCGCGTGTAGTGCTGCTTGCTCCATGTCAGGTAGGGGGCGAGGCTGGCTTCATCGACGGGGAGCTCAACGAGAAGCGCCTGGATTTGCTCCGTCTGGTCGAAGGCTGAGGGCGGCAGAGCGCGCAGCTTCGATACCAGCGTGTCGATTGGAACTCTTTTGACAGCGGTCAGTGTGGTCATAGCTTCCCGACAAATTACTGAGTATAGCGGAGTGCATTGCAGATTGCAGAAGTCAGATTGCGGAAGTAAAAACCTGAAAAGCCGGCTGGCCGGGAAAACGGAGATTGCGTCTACAAAGTAGCATCCCGCGAAGGTCAAGTTCAGGCTAGCACGCGCAGTTCTTTCGCCGATGAAACGCAAGGACGTACTTTTGGAGCCTCTGTCGCTCAGTCGACAAACATGCAATCTCCATAGGAGTAGAAGCGATAGCCGGACTCAACTGCATGGCGGTAGGCCCGGAGGATGAAGTCGGTCCCAGCGAGCGCAGAGACCAGCATCAGGAGCGTGGACTCGGGCAGGTGAAAATTCGTGAGCATGGCGTCGACGACGCGGAATTGAAAGCCGGGATAGATGAAGATGTTGGCTTCGCCACGGCCCGACTCGATTTTCACCTTGCCACTGTTCCCGCTGGCCTGGATAGCCGCGAATTCGATTGTGCGCACTGTGGTGGTCCCGACGGCGACTACACGGCGGCCACTGGCTTTTGCCGTGTTAATGGAGTTGGCGGCAGCATCGGAAATTTCGTAGGACTCCCGGTGTAGTTTGTGGTCTTCGACTTTTTCGGCGCGCACGGGTTGGAAGGTACCGAGACCGACGTGGAGAGTGATTTCCGCGATTTCAATTCCCCGGGCGCGAATGCGCTCGAGAATTTCCGGACGTGAAGTGGAGACCGGCGGTGGGCGCGGCCACCGATCCGCGCGTCTTTGCGTAGATGGTCTGGTAGCGGTCGCGATCGGTCGGTTGGTCTTCGCGTGCAATATAGGGCGGCAACGGGACATGGCCCAGGCGCTCGATGCGTGAAAAGAAGTCAGGGGCTGGGCGGAAGCGGATGCGGCGCACGCCGTAGGTTCCGCGGGCGATGACTTCGGCCTCGAGATCGGACAGGCGGTCTGAGACCTGATCGCCGAAAAATAGTTTTTCTCCAATTCCAATTTTTCTTCCCGGGCGAACCAGGCACTCCCATTCATTTGGATCTTCGCTGATCTGGTGGGTGAGCAGGACCTCGACGCGTCCACGCAAGAAGTCGTGCGCGGCGGGATTTTGCGGACTCAGTGGCTGGGCACGCTCGCCGCTGCGATGGCCGTAAAGGCGAGCCGGGAAGACGCGGGTGTTGTTGAGCACGAGAAGATCGTCGGGGCGCAGGAGATCGGGAAAATCGCGGAAGGTGCGATCTTGCCATGCTTGTTCGTTCTCGAAGCAGGTGCAGCAGACGCGAGGAGGCGCGGTCCGCTAGCGGCTCCTGCGCAATGCTTTCAGGCGGAAGGTCATAGTGAAAGTCGGAGACAAGCATGGGGAGGTCAGAGGTTAGAGGTCAGATTGCAGAGGTAAAAGCCACTCATACCCGGAAGTCATCTGGTCGCCAAGTCTTGATCGACTTCTTGATGTCGCTGCCGGAGAGCTTTTCTGTCAGCGCTCTTTGCGCCAGGGCTGCAACCTCCGCGTCGGAGGCGAAACGCAGGGCGATGAGCTGGCTTTCTGTCAGCTCCGGAATGCGGGAGCGGAGAGGTTCGGGGAGAAGGGCGGTGAGGCGAAGGCGTTCTTCGAGGCGAATTACCCGGTCCTGAACTTTCAACGAGTTGAGACGAATCTTGAAGACCGCAAACAGAGCGGCCAGCGCAGAGTACGATAAGCAGGAAGCCGTGGAGTGGATGATGGTGGATGTGCAGGAAGAAATGCACAACTGCAACGATGACCGCGAGCGCGAACACCGGGAGGATGAAGAAATGAAAGAGGGGATCCCAACGGGCGTGATGAGTGTATGACTGTGGGGAAGACACGGGGCTCCTTTGTAAATGCACGAGAAAAGCGAATCAAAAGTGTAGCAAAGCGACGCATTTTCTTGTCAGCTTTCAGATAGGTGCGATACCATGACCGAACAGGGTGTGCTTATGAGTAGCGACCGCGGGCTACGTCGTCGCCATTGTCGAATTCGGAGAGTTGCTGCACGCGAACGGATTTGTTGCGGCCACCGATGGCAACCTCTCGGTGCGCATGGACGATGAACGGCTGCTGGTAACTCCTACCTGCATTTGCAAAGGGCGGATGCGTCCTTCCGACCTGGTGATTGTCGACATGAATGGAAAGCGGCTGGCGGGGAAGCGCCGGGTGTCGAGCGAGATTGGCATGCACCTGCTGATCTATCGGCTGCGGCCCGAGGTGCGCGGGATTGTGCATGCCCATCCGCCGACGGCGACGGGATTTGCCGCTTCTGGCATGGGATTGAACAGTCCGCTGGTGTGTGAGGTGGTAGTGGGTCTCGGATCGATTCCGCTGGCGCGTTATGGAACGCCGGGAACGCCGGAGCTGACCGACGCGCTTGAGCCGCTGATACCCAATCATGATGCGATTCTCATGGCGAATCATGGAGTGGTGACGTTTGGGTCGTCGCTCGAGAGCGCGTTCATGAAGATGGAGACGGTGGAGCACTTCGCCAAGATTGCGCTGGTGACGCACCTGCTGGGCCGGGCGCAGCCGCTCGGTGAGAAGGAAGTAGAGAAGCTGAACGAGGTGCGGCAGCGCTATAACGGCGCAGGCGCCACACGCAAGGGCGTGCAGTGCGATGACTCTGAAGCGTCGAGGAATCGAAGCAGATTGCCGTAAGGCGCTGAGTCACCGAATCTTTCCACTGCTTTACCTCTCACCTCCAAATCGGAAACGGAACCCGGCGCGGAAGTTCGCCGTCACTGCGGGATAGCCTACGACTTCGTTGTAGTGCTGATTGAGGACGTTTTCGACGTTGGCGTAGGCGGTGATGTGCGAGTTGATCTCGCGTACCAGCCGCCAAGATCGACGCAGCGCGTAACCGGCGGCGTGGTCAGGCCGAACCCTACAAAATCGGTATCCGGGCGGCGCCCGACGAAGCTTGCCCCCAGATTTCCGCCCCAGCGCTTTCCAAGGTAGCTGAGCAGCGAGGTAGCGGAGTGTTTGGGACGGCGCAGCAGCGGGTTGCCGGTTTCGAAAACCGGGTCACAGAAATTTGCCGGCGTGCAGAGCGGAGCTTCAAGATATTGGGTCGAGAGATTGGTGTAGGACGCGTTGAGCAAAACTCTCCTGCTAATCTTCCCCTGTAGTTGAAGTTCAGCCCCGTGTGCCAGCGACCGCTCGACATTGTAGAACTGGCCAACACCCTCGTCATTATCGGCAAACTCGATCTGATCGTGGAAGAGATTATTGAAGTACGTTGCATTGAAGACCCAGCGGCCGGCGAACAGATTTTGCTGAATGCCGGCTTCGAAGGATCGCGTGCGCTCCGGCAAGAGACCAGGGTTCGGTACGTAGTAGGGCGGTCCGTCGGCGATCTGATACAGCGCAGGCTCCATAAAACCGGTGGCGTAAGAGAAACGCAGGCGCGTTCCGGAGAAAAATTCTCCGCCGCGAAGTGCCAGGAGGGTTAAGGCAACTCGCGGTACGCCCGTATTGCCGAAATCGCTGTTGTGGACGAAACGGCCGCCGGCGATCACGTTGAGGCGGCCGAGCGTGAGTTGCTGTTGCAGATAGGCGTCATTCTCGAGCCGCTGGCCCGGAGTGGAGGGTGGGTATAGCAGATTTCCAATTACGCCGTTTTCGTTCTCGACCCGATAGCCGATGGTGGTATGGGCCCAGGTACGCTCCGAGTAGTCGCCCTGGTACTCGAATCCGATGCGATTGATGTGATCGTATTCGTGGGTGGGATAGTCGAACACGAAACCGGATCCATTAACGCGAGCGTCGTCGCCGGTCAGGTTGATGTCGCTGTAGCGGTAGAGATAATCGAAGCCGGTCAAGCGGTGCTGCCAGCCGGATGGGGCACGAATCGCGAGTTCGATGCTGCCCAGGAGATTGTTCTGGTGCGAGTACTCGCTAGGATCGGGTGGGAGCGGATAGTACGTAACACCGTCCTGCGTCACGAGCGGGTCATACCCGTTGAAGTTCCACTCGCCCGGAACGCCCGTGTAGCTGTTGGAGTGGCGCACGCGCACGCGCAGCGCGACCTGATCGGTAATGGCCATGCCGACGTTGGCGCCTTGCATCTCGTCGGAGTAGTGGTTGTTGATCCCCTGGCCATTGGTGTTGAACTGGTCGGCGAAGGTGTTGTAGTCGAAGCGATGGTAGGCGCCGGAGAGAGATGCGCTGCCGCTGGCGGTGCCAAAATTTCCTCCATCGGCGGCGAGACGAAGCTCGGGGATCGGCGTGCTGCCGGTGCGGGTCCAGACTTGGATGACGCTCGTCATGGCGTCGGAGCCGTAGAGAGTGCTTTGTGCGCCGCGGACGAATTCCAGGCGATCGGCTTCGGCGAGCGGGAGTGTGCCGAAGTCGGTGGTTTGGCCGGGCGTGTCAACCGCGACGCCATCGACGATTACTTTGTTGTAGGTGGACTCGCCGCCGCGAACGAAGAGAGACGAGATTCCTCCGCGCTGCCCTGCGGCATTCACCACCGCTCCGGGGAGCACGCGCATCGCGTCCGAGGCTGCGATTGGCTGCAACATGGTGAGTTGGGCGTTGGTCAGGGAATCGGCGTCGGCGCCGGCGGCTTCTCCTGGGACGGGAGTACGGGTGGCGCTCACGATTATCGTTTCCGACGCCGGGGCGACGTGAAGGTTTACGATCAGTTCGGATTGCTTGGAGACGTCGATGGTTTCTTCGGCGAAGCCGGGGGCTAGAACCTTGATCTGGAGTGATGCGGAGCCTTCGGCATGGAAAGTTGCCGTGCCGTCCGCCGAGGTGGTTTGAGTAGCGACGATTGTTCTATCGCCGGCGCGGACGAGCAAGACTTCCGCGCCCGCTACGGCCGCGGATTGCGGATCCAGAACTTTGATTTTGAGATCGGCGGCAAAGGCCGAGGCGGAGAGAAGCAAAAGCAAAAAACCTACGACAAATGAGCGCATAACCATTCTCCTTTTCACGCGAAAGGGTTTGTTGGGGACGGTTTGCGCCGGTCTCCTGGCTTGCGAGTAAGAGCCCTTTTGCAGGCTCGGTCGGTGTGCGGCGTCCTTCCCAGGAGCTTCTCGACTTTCAGAAGCTGATTCCCAGTGAACGGCCGCGAGTTTCCTCGCTTACAGTTGCGCGGCAGCGCGGGATTTGCACCCGCTTCCCATAGCGCCGGCGATGACGCCGGGCTACGATCTGCGCAAACCTAATTTTGAGAAAGAGCAGAAACTACAACCTCGCAAATTTAGTCGGGTGGCCGAGCTGGGAAGTCAATGCGATGTGTGCACATGCGTTCGTGCAAGCTCGCTCCGCACTTGATCGTCACCACGGGCAACTACCGCTTGAGGAAAGAGTTCGTCCGATCCGACGCGCGGAACGTTCGCTTCCGCGAAACCCGTTACGCGCTCCAGGGCCGCTTGCAGCTGACCGTTGGAAGTCAGCCATCTGCGCGTCGTCGGCGTTCGCGGGCACTTGCATCTTTTTGCTGAAGCGCACCAGCGCCTTCGAAAACGGTTTCGGGATCATGAGCGCATCCCAGGTGTTGAGCATCCAGGCGTCGCTCGACGGCGACATAGAATGCCGACCATCGGCAACGCCGCTGGCGCGCGAGAGCAGCACCGGTCCGGGCTTGGCTACATACTTCGGGCCGCGCGGTCCGTCAATCGTAAACGCCACCAGATTGCCCTGTTCCAACTGGTTCTTCAGGCCGAGCAAGCCTTGTGCTCCGCCGCGGCTGCTCGGATCCTCGGACCGCCACGAACCCGAGTTTTTCGATGGTGCGCGCGATGTATTCGCCGTCGAAGCTGCGGCTGACCATGACGGCGATGCCAATGCTTTCTCCAGAGCCACGCCGCTGGCGAACACGGCGCGGTGCCAGAAAGAGTAGATGACGGGGCTTTCGAAGATCGCGTCGGGCGGCGACGGCGGCTCCTCCCATGAGATCGAATAGCGGAGCGTTGGGCCGATCGAGCGCGATGGCGATATAGCTGGCCCAGGTGACCAGCCACAACGAGAATCTTTGGCGGAGCGTGAAGCGACGTGGGTCCGCAGCGGAGTGAGGATTTGGCTCGAGCGCGGGCGGGGAATTCACGCTGACATTGTAGCCGGGGCAAGAGTGAGAAGAGGGACGTGGGGCGAATAGGCCCTCGGAAACGCCGGCGGGGACGTCCGGCGCTTCGAATCGTGGGGTTGGATTCTGGAAGGACTGCCCAAACGGCTGAATCTTTGGCTTCCATTTCCCGTATAATCCTCGGAAAGATTGGCTGGCTGGAGCGGGGCACCCAACCCTCTCTTCTTTTTCGCAGCCTTCAACAGTGGCAATTTGAAGTTTCAGCAAAGGTGGTTGGATACGGGATGGGAATCCCTGCGAAAAATCTCGTCGAACCCCCCGGTGACGATTCCGGACGTTCCGGCTTGCGTGGCCACGGGCAGGACCTCGGACCGCGCCTTTCTTCTGTGCCAGCTTCTGCGCGGATCGCGACTGGGGATGACTTCGACCTTTGGAAGGACGTATTCGTTCATCAGCCGCTGCCTTGGGCGCGGCTTTTACAGTCGGCAGTGCTGCACCTGACGGCGGTTGGGCTGATCTGGGGAATGTCGCTGGCCTGGCTCCGGCAGCAAAAGATCGTTGGGCCGAGTCCATTTGACCGTTCCTCGGTCATCACCTATGCGCCGGATGAATACCTGCCGCCTCTTGATACAGGCCCGGCGGCTGCTCCCAGGGAACAAAAGGGCGAGCCGGCATTTGCCAAGCAGCCCATCCTCTCCGTTCCGCGCGAGGCGGACAATCGCTCGCAGACAATCGTGGCGCCTACCGATCTCAAGCTCGATCACGATGTGCCCTTGCCTAACCTCATTGCTACGGGAGCGATCGCTCCGGTGGTTCCGTTGGACGCTACTCGGTCGCTTTCGAGCCGCGTGACAGCGCCGGATTCACAAGTCGTGGCGCCCGCTCCGGATGCCCGCTTTACGCGCGATGCAAATCGTGCGTCGCTGAGGTCGGATATTGTCCCGCCGCCGCCCGAGGTTAGGCACGCGCGGGCGCGAGGGATGGCTGAGCCGGAAGCCGCGGTGGTCGAGCCGCCTCCTGAGGTGACGGTTGCCAGGGGCCGCACCGGCCTCATTAATATTGGGCCCAGCCAGGCGGTGGCGCCGGCACCGCAGCTGGCGGTGGCGGAACAGCACACGCTCGGGCGTGGGCGCGGCGGCAAAGGGTTGCCGGGCAGCGCCGAGCCGGTTGGTCCTCCGCCGAGCGTATCGGCGGGCGGCGGCCGTGGGAGCCAGGGGCGGCTGATCGCCTTGGGAATTCATCCGGTTGCACCGACCGGACCAGTCGCGGTGCCAGCAGGAAATCGGCTCGGGAGCGTTTGCCGCCGGGCCGAATGGAAAAGCCGGAGCGGCGGGGACACCGGATCAGAGGGGATTGAAAACGGCGTCGAACGGCGCGGGCGGCACGGCACCTGGGAGCGGATCAAGGGGACGCGGTAACGGTTCGTTGCCCGCGGGGTTGCATGTGGGAGCGGGAGCGGGCGCGACTGGGATGGTGCAACGCGATGGCAAGTCGCCGAATGGGACCGGCGCCGGAGATGGCGAAGGACGAGAGGTGGCCAGTTTGTCGCCCGCAGACAGGGCGGCTGCCAAGCGTGCGGGGCAGCGTCCGGCTTCCAAGGTTTCCGATGACAAGATCACGGACCTTGACCGCCAGGTTTTTGGCGACCGGCATCCTTACGCGATGACGGTCAACATGCCGAACTTGAATTCCTTTACCGGGAGCTGGGTGATTCGTTTTGCCGAGTTGACGTCCAACGAAAAACAGGGCGAACTGCTTACGCCGGTACCGATGGAGAAGACAGATCCCGGCTATCCCCTGGAATTGATGAAGAACAATGTGCACGGGCAGGTTACGCTTTATGCGGTGATTCACTCGGATGGGCGGGTGGGGGACATTCGGGTTTTGAGCAGCCCGGATGACCGGTTGGACCGGTACGCGACGACCGCCCTGGCTCGATGGAGGTTTGCGCCAGCCGAGAAGGACGGTAAGGCGGTGGCGATTGAAGCGGTGGTGGTGATTCCGTTCCGGACGCGGACGGCGTTTTAGGCAGTCGGCATCGAGGGCGAGGATGCCCCTTTAACAAGCTCTGGGCAGGCTCTCCGGACGACCGGCGAGACGTCGGCCCTACGCTCTGGCATCTCCCTACAGCTTCTTTGCGGCAGCCGTTCTCTCTCCGGGCAGGGCTGCGTATACCGCGGGATTTGCGCAGACTTCGTAATAGCAGCTGTTTGTCCATTGCAGAATTGACAGGTCGCGGACATCGACCTGAGCGACCCGGCTTTTGCGAATCGCGATCTTGCGAAATACGCCGTTGGTGATGGGAACTGTGCCCAGGAAGAATTCGGTCTGGGGATCCGTCCACGGATTTGTCCAGGCCGTCCAACGGTCTTTTTCGCTAGGAGTCTTCGCCTGAATTGTGGTCTTGAAATCCGTGAAGCACGGATCGAGCGAAATCTCGTCCTGCAATTTCCGAAAGGCCGCCTGGCTCAGGCAGATTCCACCGACGTTGTAGCTCAGGCGAACGTCTTCGGCGTCGGCTGCGGCCTCCGCATTTGCCCCATCCTGATTGCCGGCGGCGTCGAACCTGTAAACCTGAAAAACTCCCGCTTGCGCCGCCAGCTTTTTGCGGACCCGCTTGGTGCACGACGATAGACGATCGCTTTCGTTGATGGCGTCGGAGATGGTGATGCGGTGCTCGCCGTCCATCAGGTAGAGCGGCGGCGAGTCCTGATAGGAAATGCCCAGGCCTACTTCCATTGGAGGCAGACCGGAACGCTCGAGAAGTTCGTTATATTCGCGCAGCAGGCTGACGATCTCCCACGCCAGCACGCAGGCGCGGCCCACGCTGAGCATGGGTTCCGACTCGCGCTCGAGCAGCGCGACGATGATGGCGTCGCCTTCGAGAAAGACTTTCGTCGCGCCGTATTTTGCCAGCAGCTTGTTGATGGGATCGTAGAAATTCAGACTGAAATACGACGCCGCGTTCATGCCCTTTTCCATCAGCGATCGGGTAAGGCGCGAGGAGTCGCGAATGTCGGCCTTGAGGACAACGTGATGCACAACACGATCCTCGGCCGGCTTCTGGTCCTCGGGCGGCAGGAATTCGTACAACATGTTGTTCACGGCTGAAAGCTCGCGAACTTTGTTGTCGCTGACCAGGTTGATACTGTCAAAACCGGCGTTGACGGCTTCCAGGCTCCGCAAGTCGCGGTGATAGCACAAAAGGTCGCGCAGAAGGCGGGCGGCGAAACGCTCGCGCTCGGAACTGCGGCAGGCGTCAACCCGGGCGATGGCGGCGAAGAGACGGTCGGGAGACAAACGGGCTTCGACGATGATTTTTTCCACGCGCTCGGCCTCGTCCCGATCGATGAGCGCATTCTTCAGCTGCTGCGGATTCACGCGACGCGCGTAATCGGCGAGCAGAGGGACGGCTTCGTACGACGCGATTACTTTTTGCAGAACGCCGGCGCGCTGCAACAGCCGGGTCCAGTAGCTCGAGACGATCTTTGCGGTTGCGATCTTCGGGGGTGGCGTCTTCGCCGCTGCCGGTGCCGACCAGCGCGTCCGCGTTTTCCGGAGCGTTTAATGCCTGCTCCAGATATTCGTCGTCGAGGTCTTCCCCATAGCCGAGTTCGCGCAGAAATCCAAGCGTTATCTGGCGCAGCGTGGGGAAACGGTCCGCATCCTGCTCGAAATTGCCGAACATGTAATAGTGCTCGGCGCAGAGATAGTCGTCGCGTCCATCTTCGGTGAGGATAAGCGGATTTTGGAAGAGCTGATAGCAGTCGGCGGCAGACGTCGCCGAGGAGCGAGCGCCGGGTGCGCGCCAGCGTCTCTTTTTCGATCACGCGCAGCAGACGCAATACTTCCTGGCCGGCGCGGCGAATGATGATTTTCTTGCGGACCTGGAAGGAAGAGACCAGTTCCTGCGTCTCCATCATCTTTGCCTGGCGCACGCCTTCCATTGCCTTCGACTTCGTACGGCATTGCTCGAGGATTTTCGAGAATTGCGCGTTCAGCTCTGCGCGGATGAATTTCAGCACGGCAAGGCGGCCCAGCAGGTCGATCGATGCATTGCCCTCGGCTTTCGCGTGCGTCAGGATTGCCTGATGAATGGAGATCAGGACCGTCTTCAGGTCGGCGGGACCGCGCTTGCGCAGATTTGTGTCCGTTGTTTCAGCGGGGCGAATGAATTTAGTCTGCGTCCAACTTGCGACTTCCATGTCGAAGAGCGTCTCGACCTCGCCAAAGCGGCAAATGTACTTCGAGAGATGGAAGCTCAGGTCCGCGGTGAAACGCGTGCTGAGGAAAACGTCGTAGCGAAGATTGTCGACGCCCAGCTGGAGGTCGGTAAAAGACAGCGCGGGCTTGTAGCGCCGGAGATCGGGCGGAGGCGGCGCCTCCGTGGGTCGTAAGCGAAAGATCGGGAGCTTGGGCATCGGCGCGTCTGGATGCGGGCTGGTTCGTGGCCGATTCGGAGGCCACGGCTCTGCCTACAAGTTACTGAAACTGCGACAGTAATGGCAGATTAGCATGGCGTGATTCGGGGCAAAAGTTACCGGAGTTTCGGGCCCGATGGGCGGAGGAGGCGGTTTGCGCCGACAGAGGCTTACCAGGGAGAGACGGAGCGACGAGAGGCAGTATTATCAATATGTTTGAGTTCTCAAGATTTAACTTGATATATCAAGATCAACCTCACATAATTTTAGAAGATAAGGTGGAAGTCAGAGTCCATGGGCAGCCGTGATGCCGATGACCAAGAAGTTCACTCCCGAGATCGACGCACAGCTCTACGATGAATTCGTTGCGGTGGCCGAGCAGAACGGGCAAACGAAGCGGCATGTTCTGGAGCAGGCGCTCCGGTTCTACCTGCACAACGTGGTTCCTTCCCAGCATCTGGTTCGCCGCGAGGTCATGGATGCCTTCGAGCAATCGGTTGCTCGTAACCGCGATCTGTTGCAGCGTCTCGCCAAGTAGGTGTCCGATTACCTCACGGTCGCGGAAGTTTACCGGATGCAGTATCGGTTGATCGAGCTATTCGGCGGATGCCACGGTGTTCGCGATAAGAGCGCGATTGAGGCTGCGATCTTTCGTCCCCAAATCGGCCATTACAACTCCATCGAAGAAGAGGCGGCGGCGCTGATGGAGTCGCTCGGAAACAATCACGGGTTCCTTGACGGGAATAAGCGGATCGCGTTTATCGCCGCCGATGTCTTCCTGCGCCGCAACGGTGCTTACATTGAGGTCGAAGCCGCTGAGGGGTACGCGTTCATCACTGGCTCGATGGAGCGGCACGAATTTCGCTTTGGGCAAATCCTGGAGTGGATGCGGCGGCACGTCAAGCCACTAGTTTAAGGGTCGGGCGAGCGAGTCGAGAGCGCATGAAAAACGAGGAACAGAAATCCGCACACTCCGCCGAGGGAACCGTAGACCGCTGCGTTAATAGGAGCGACAAACAACAAAACGGTCCCAACCGAAAGGTCAGTCGCAAACGTCAGCGCACAAGCGGGGCATATCGAAAACACGAACCAAGGATTAGGGTGCCAGTTAAGCGGAGGAGCGAAACAGAGGCCGATATTCACGAGGTAAGAGAATAAGGCGAAGCCGCCAAGCGTTTTGATGGGAACGGACAATAGGCGGCGATCGCTCGGTCCGATTTTGCAGGTCCGTTCAATCCATGCCTTGGGGAGGACTGCGATAACCATGGCCGATCCACCCACAATCATTAGGGCAACAGAAGGTATATCCCAGTGGGCTTTAACGACAGGTCCAGGGGCTCCCGTCAGATTTCTGTAAAGATTGCCCATCAAGACAGCGATCGTTCCGCACACGACGAACGCGAAGCGAGACAGTACTTGAATCGGGCTGTTCGCCATACGGCGAATTTTAGCAGCGATGCGGTAGGAGATAGTTGACATGGAGGTTTCTGTGTCGGCTCTTCAATAGGGTTTGGCGCAAGCTGGCTCCTACCCCGTCGCCCCATGCTTCCCATCCTCCGTCAGCAATCCCACGCGGTCCACTCCCGCGGCGCGCGCAATCGCGATCACGTCGGCCACATCCTGAAAGTCGATATCATCGTCGGCTTCGATGAAGGCGATGCGCTCTACGCGAATGGCGAAGATGTCGGCTAGACGCTGGCGCAGGTGATCCCAGGCGACGACGTCCTCATTGATCTTCACTTCTGGATGGTCTTCGCTGAGCTTCGCATGTTTCACCCGAATGACGATCGTTGTTTGTGGCGATGGGACGTTGTTGGCCGTTGGCGGCGCCGGTTGCGGGATTTCGGCATTTAGCCCCGTTGGCCGCTGATCGATTACTACCACCATAAAGACGATAATCAGCACGAGCAGAACGTCAATCAGCGGCGTGACGTTCATTTGCGGAGAAGACGGACCACCGCCTGAGAATGCCATTTGGAATTTCTCCTCGTCTCAGGCACGCGCGTGTCTTGAGGTATTGGACACTTGGGACGGACGCGGGGTTCCCATGCGTGCCCAAACTGCTGAGTAGGGGTCGAAGGAAGGCGTTTATCACAGGGGGCACGGGAGAACACAGAGGAAACCATTGGCACCGTCGATTTCTTACGCCTTTTTCGTAACGCTGTCTGGATAAAATCGTGACAAGATCGATTGCGGGGATTTTCTTGCTCGCGATACCGGGGATCATATTGAAGAATTCGAGTTTTCTAGCGCTTGTCGTCATCATTGCTGCGGGGGCCGCGTGCTTGTGCAGAACGGCACACGCACAGGACAACTACGAAATTCAGGTCTACGGATCGGACACAGTTCCGGCGCGCACAACGATGGTTGAGATTCATTCCAATTTCACAGTGGACGGGCAGAAGACGGTCGTTAACGGAGTGCTGCCGTCGAATCACGCCATGCACGAGACGCTGGAGATCACACAAGGATGGACGAGTTGGTTTGAAACTGGCTTCTATGTGTTTTCGAGTATTCAGCCGGGCTCCAGTCCAAGCAGTGGATGGCAGTGGGTGGGCGATCATATTCGTCCCCGGATTGCCGTGCCGGCTTCGTGGCACTGGCCGGTGGGGTTGAGCGTTTCGCAGGAGATTGGCTATCAGCGGCGGCAGTTTGCGGAAGATAGCTGGAATTATGAACTGCGGCCGATCATCGACAAGAAAATCGGACGTTGGTATCTGGATTTCAATCCTGCGTTCGATCGGGCGTTGCACGGCATGAATGTAGGCAAGGGATGGGAGTTTTCGCCGAACGTGAAAGTGAGTTTTGATTTCACGAAGAAGATTGCGGGCGGCCTGGAATATTATGGCGCGCTGGGGCCGGTTTCGGAGTTTGATCCGCTCAGTCAGCAGTCGCAGCAGATTTTCCCTACGATTGATCTGAATGTTTCTCCCGACTGGGAATTTAATTTTGGCGTGGGCGTGGATGTGACCGACTCCAGCGACCATCTAATTGTGAAGTGCATTGTGGGGCGGCGGTTTACCTGGAAGCATCGCGGCAAGGCAGCAAAATAGCGAGCTACGGCCGCGAATTGGCAGCTACTTGCAGCTCTCGAAACCAGGGCTCGAACGCTTGCAGCGCCTTTTCGCACTGCAGACGATGACGTTCTTTGCGGTCGCGAATGCGATTCTCTAACGCAGGCAAGAGATCGAAGGTGATATTCGCCGGCTGAAAGTTTTTGCTGTCCGCCTGGGTGACGTAATGGACTAGCGATCCGAACGCCGTGGCGCGCGGCGGAGGGATGGGCTCGACTTTGGTGGCCAGCGCGGTCGCGTTGATGCCCGCCAGTAGCCCGGTAGCGATGGATTCCACGTAGCCTTCCACTCCACAGATTTGGCCGGCGAAGAGAACTTGCGGATGCGCTTTCATTTGCAGCGTGGGCGTCAGCAGCGCCGGCGCATTGATGTAAGTATTTCGATGAATCTGGCCGTAGCGCAAAAAACGGGCGTGTTCGAGTCCGGGGATCAAGCTCAGCACGCGGGCCTGCTCGCCAAACTTCAGGTGATTTTGGAAGCCGACTAGATTGTAGGAATCGGCGCGCAGATTTTCCTGGCGCAATTGGACGGCTGCGTACGGGATTCGTCCGGTGCGCGGATCTTTCAAGCCGACCGGCTTCATCGGGCCGAAGCGCAGAGTATCGCGGCCACGGCGCGCTATTTCTTCGATGGGCAGGCAGCTTTCGAAGTAATTCAGATTCTCCCAGTCTTTCTGTTCGACGGATTGCGCCGCGATGAGCGCATCGTAGAACACGTCGTACTCGCCCTTCGACATTGGGCAGTTAATATAGTCGGCGGAGCCTTTGTCGTAGCGCGCCGCCAGATAGACCTTGCTCATGTCGATGGAATCGGCTTCGACGATCGGGCTGATGGAATCGTAGAAAAAGAGCTGGCCGTCCCTGCCGCCGGTTGTGCATAGCCGGCCGATTTCTCTGGCCAGCGCGTCGGATGTCAGCGGACCGGTAGCGATCACGGTGATTTCCGCATCGTTGATCTGGGCGGCTTCTTCACGGACAACGATGATCAACGGCTCGGCCGCAATTGCTTCTGTGACACTCCGAGAAAATTCGGTGCGATCGACGGCCAGGGCGTGGCCGGCCGGAACCGCCGTTGCGCGTGCAATTTCGAGAAGGAGCGAGCCGGCGCGGCGCATCTCTTCTTTGAGCAGCCAGGGCGCGGTGTTTTCGCTGTCCGACTTCAGGGAGTTCGAACAGACGAGTTCCGCGAAATCGCCGGTTTGATGGGCGGGCGTCGCGCGCGCCGGGCGCATCTCGATCAAATCAACAGCGACCCCGCGGCGCGCGCACTGCCATGCCGCTTCGGTTCCGGCGAGGCCTGCGCCGATGATGCGAACTTTGTTCATGGAGGGAAACACAAACCGTGTTTCACGGACTCTCTATTGCTGATTTGCCGGAGGTGTCTGGGCCCCGGACTGGTGAGGATTCGCCTGGCCGCTTGGCTTGTGCGGGTTCGCGCCCATCGCGGGCGACATCGTCATGCTGTTGTGCGAGCCCGCACCCGCACCCATGGGAAAAGTGCCGGGAGCGTAGCACGTGACGCGACCGCTCGGGGCGATGCGCAGTTCGGCAGGGCACGCTCCGCTGACCAAGCCTGCGCCCCCAGCCTGCGACTGCAACGTGAACAGCTTTCCGTCGGAATTGCCGGCCACCGCGACCGTCATCCCTGGCATGTCATACGCTACATAGAACGGGCGTTTCTGTTGCGCCGATTGCATCGCACACTTGCTGGCAGCATCCATTTCGTTCGTGCCTTGCGTTTTGAGGTGTCCGCAATTGGCGGCGTCACCGCCGGCGATTTCGGCCAGTTTCATTTCAACCGGATCGCTGGGAGTTCGGGTGTTTGCCGTGGCTGTCGAGCGAGAGGTGGATGATTTGCACCCCGACACAACGCACGCTGCAATCAATAGGACTGGGAAAGTTCCGCGCATGATGACCTATTCTATGCGAGGCGAGGGTCCACGCGACGGGATCAGAGAATTACTCGTTCGTCGCCGACGCGCCTGGTCACGCGTTCGCGGTCAAGATATTCGAGCAGCGGGATGGCGTATTTACGGCTGACTTCGGTGAGTTCTTTGAATTTCGCTACGTCGATTTTTTGTGTTGTGCTTTTGAGAGCGGCGATCTTCCGGCGAAGGTCTGCGAGCGTGCTGTGGTGAAAGACGAGATCGTCTGAAATTTTGATCAGCACTTTGTCGCGAAAAAGCAGTGTCATGATTTTCTGGGCGCGGGCCTTGTCGACTTTCAAACCGGCCAGTACATCTTTCAACAGCGGAACCTTAAGCCCGGCGGACTGAAATGCGTGCTCGATTATTTTTTTCGATTCCGCTTCTTCGTCCTTCATGATGACGCCGCGTCCCGGCAGGTGGACGAGTTCTCCGGCAACGGCCAGTTTCTTTTCGTCCAAGGCCTTGGTAAGGATGGCTGCGAAGACTTCGCCCGAGAGTTTGACGCGCTCGCGTAACTCTTCCTTGCCCATGCCCGCCACCAGAGGGTTCGCATCGTGAAAGGTCCTGAGAGCCTGAAGCACTCGGGTGCCGGCTTCGGCGAACGCCACTGACGAAACAATCACCGTTCCAGCACGCACCACGCCCGCGCGGGCTGCGAGTTCATCGGCCTCTTCCGGCCTAATGTTCATCTCTTGCGTCACATCATTCAGCGGCAGTCCAGTCGCGCAGCGGCGTTCTACGCGCGCTCGGAGCACTTGTTCCGGCGCGCCTTCCAACATTGTCGTCAGGAAAGCGGCAGTTTCCTCTGCACGACGTTTGCGAGTGAGCGGCGCGGCGTCGAGTACGATGCCTCCTCCGATCGTGATCACGGGCGAAAATTGGCGGATGATGAAACGGTCTCCCGGCAAGAGCAGCACAGGTTCCGCGAGCTTGAGTTGGGCGAATGCCTCGGCACCGGGTTTGAGCAGCTTGGTTCCGTAAAGTCGAACTTCCGCGATTGTCTCCATCGTGAAGGCGTGCAAGTGTACCCGCGCGCCATCTTTCAGGGGCTTGGCGGATTTGAGCAAGGAGAGCCTGGAGTCGATTCGCGAGGTGGAGCGGAATGTGTTTGTGGCAGCGAGAGTTACGCCGCGCGTCAAATCTTCGGTCGAAACGCCGGCGAGATTCAGCGCTGTGCGTTGGCCGGCGATCGCGGCTTCGGCGGGCGCGCCGTGCACTTGCACTCCGCGTACGCGCACATGCTTGCCAGCAGGAAAGACCTCCATCTCTTCTTCTTTTCGGATCGTTCCGGCGACGAGCGTTCCGGTCACGACTGTGCCGAAGCCTTTCATCGTGAAGACCCGGTCGACGGGAAGGCGCGCGAGGGCGTTTGAGTCTTTCGCGGTCGCTTCGGACGCAACCTTCGCTAGCGCGGCTTTGACTTCCGCGATTCCCGCGCCGGTCAGCGAACTGGCCGCGACCAGAGGCGAGTGCGCGGTATCGAGGAATGATCCGCGCAGAAAATCTGCGACCTCCGATCGCACCACTTCAAGCGTCTCCGCGTCGACCGCATCCGACTTGTTGAGCACGGTGATGCCGCGACGCACGGCCAGCAAGCGGCAGATATCGAAGTGCTCGCGGGTTTGCGGCATGATTCCTTCGTCGGCCGCGATGACAAGCACTACTAGATCGATGCCGCCAATGCCGGCGAGCATGTTGCGCACGAAGCGTTCGTGGCCGGGCACGTCGACGAAGCCGAGGCGGAGAGTCTCGCTATTTGGCGCAGGCAATTCGAGGTGGGCAAAGCCGATGTCGATGGTGATGCCGCGGCGCTTTTCTTCTTCCAGTCGGTCGGCATCCGTCCCAGTCAGTGCTTTGACGAGCGCGGTCTTGCCGTGGTCGATGTGGCCGGCCGTGCCGACAATTACGGACTTCACGTCGTTCAGTATAGACGGGCAGGGTGGATCCTCTTGTTGCCCCATCCTCGTGGAGGTTCATGGTATCCCGCCGGCGGAAAGTCACGTTAGCACATACGCCGGTCGAGCGAAAAGGTTCCGCATGTAAAAAATCGGTCAAAATGCGACAATAGAATTTCCCGCCATGACCACTGCCACAATTTCTTCCATTACATCCGAAGTGATCCGGGAGCACGGGCTCACGCTGGACGAATTCGAAAAAATCAAACAACTGCTGGGTGGGCGCGAGCCTACCATTACCGAGCTTGGCATCTTCAGCGTGATGTGGAGCGAGCATTGCTCCTATAAATCGTCGCGCGTGCATTTGAAGCGCTTGCCCACGCGCAGCAAGCTGGTGTTGCAGGGCCCCGGGGAGAATGCCGGCATTGTGGACATCGGCGATGGATGGGCTTGCGCGTTCAAGATTGAGTCGCACAATCATCCGTCGTTTATCGAGCCATTTCAGGGCGCGGCTACCGGCGTCGGCGGAATCCTGCGGGACATTTTTACAATGGGCGCGCGGCCGGTGGCGGTGATGGATTCGCTGCGCTTCGGGCCGATTGCGGCTGCACGAAACGCGGGCGCGGGCGCCCGTGCCACACACTCGTTGGCCACACAAGCTGAAATTCATAAGAATCACTCCGTCATGGAAGGCGTGGTCAGCGGTGTGGCTTCTTATGGGAATTGTTTTGGCGTGCCGAACCTGGGCGGCGAGGTTAAGTTTGAGCCTTGCTATTCGGGCAATCCGCTGGTGAATGCGTTTGCGCTGGGCCTCGTGCGTCGCGATCAGATTTTCTATGCGCGCGCGGCGGGCGAAGGCAATCCTGTTATTTATGTCGGCGCAAAAACCGGGCGCGATGGCATTCACGGCGCCACCATGGCGAGCGAGGAGTTCAGCGAAGGTTCGGAAGCGAAGCGGCCGAACGTGCAGGTCGGCGATCCGTTCCTTGAGAAGCTCTTGCTCGAGGCGTGTCTGGAGGCGATGCAGACAGGCGCCATCATTGGCATTCAGGACATGGGCGCGGCCGGGCTGACGTGCTCGACTTGCGAGATGGGCGCGCGCGGAGGCACCGGCATTGAAATTGAGCTGGATCGTGTTCCGCAGCGCGAGACCGGCATGACTCCGTACGAGATCATGCTCAGCGAGTCGCAGGAGCGCATGTTGCTGGTCGCGCAGAAGGGGCGCGAGGACGAGGTCTTCCGCGTATTTGAAAAATGGGGACTGGATGCGGTCGAAGTCGGAAGTGTGACACTCGATGCGAAGATGCGCGTGCTGCAGCATGGCGAGGTGGTCGCGGAGATTCCGAATGCGGCGCTGACCGATGATGCGCCGGTCTATAAGCGTCCGCTGACGCGCTGGGAGCCGCCAGTCGAGCGCGAGAAACCGGACCACATTCGCCTGGCTGAGAGCGGCGATTTGACTGCGCAACTCAAGCAACTGCTCGCGAGTCCGAATATCTGTTCCAAGCGCTGGGTGTGGCAGCAGTACGATCACATGGTGCAGACCAACACCGTTGAAGCGCCGGGCGCAGGCGATGCGGGCGTGATTCGCATTAAAGGATCGAAGCGCGGGCTGGCGATGGCGCTCGATGGCAACGGGCGATGGTGCTATCTCGATCCGCGCCTTGGAGCGATGCATGCGGTGGCCGAAGCGGCGCGCAAAGTGGCTTGCGCGGGAGCGACTCCGATCGGCGCGACCAACTGTTTGAACTTCGGCAACCCCGAGAAGCCGCACATCATGTGGCAGTTTTCGCAGGTGATCGACGGCATGACCAAGGCGTGCGAGGAGCTTGATACGCCGATTACCGGCGGCAACGTCAGCTTCTATAACGAAACTTTGGGCGAGGGGATTTATCCGACTCCGGTCATTGGCGTGGTGGGGATTCTGGAGGACGTTCACAAGGCTGCGAAGATGCACTTTTCGCAGGCCGGCCGCACAATCGTTCTGCTGCGCGCGAATAACGTGGGCGATGCGGTGGATGCTGAGTCGGAATTCGGGTCGTCTGAGTACGCGAAAGAAATTCTCGGCGCGGTGTGGGGCTATCCGCCGGAACTCGATATTGAGAAGGAAGCCACGCTGCAGCGGGCGATCATCGCGCTGATTCAGGCGGGACTGGTGGAGTCGGTGCACGACTGTGCCGACGGAGGCCTGGCCGTGGCGTTGGTTGAGAGCGCGCTTGCCGGCGGAATTGGTTTGCAGGTCAAATTGTCCGGGCACGGACTTCCGCCCGAGTTTCGACTATTTGGAGAAGATGCCAGCCGCGTCGTTCTAAGTTGCGACCCGGCGCACCTGGCGCGAATCAAACAGGTGGCTGAAGATTTTGGTGTGAAAGCCGATGTGCTCGGAGAAACGGGCGGCGAACGGGCGGAAATTACGGTTGACGGTCTGCCCACGATTTCGGCGAGAATTGAAGAATTGCGGGCTGCCTACGAAGGCGCACTGGAGAAGGCGTTGCGGACGGAAGTGGGCGTGCGAACGCGAACGGCGAGAGCGAATAGCGAAGGACGAACAGGCAATGACGAGTTCTGACAAATTTCGCGAAGAGTGCGGAGTAGTCGCTATCCATGCCCACCCCGAGGCCGAGAAGTTAGCCTACCTCGGCCTGCACGCCCTCCAGCATCGCGGACAGGAATCGGCCGGCATCGTCACCTCCGACGGCGAGCGTCTGCGCCAGCACAAGTCGATGGGTTTGGTGGCCGATATTTTCAGCGAGGAAGTTCTCTCTTCTTTGCGCGGAATTCTGGCGATCGGCCACACGCGTTATTCGACTGCCGGCGATTCCGCCCTGCTCAACGCGCAACCGATCATGGTGCAGTCGAACAAGGGCACGATCGCCATCGCGCACAACGGCAACCTGGTCAATGCGCTGGAGATTCGCCGCAAACTCGAGGGCCAGGGCTCGATTTTCCAGACCAACAGCGACACCGAGGTTCTGGTTCATCTGATCGCGCTGTCGCGCGAGCAAACATTGCCCGATGCTATTGCCGACGCGCTACGGCGCGTCGAAGGCGCGTTTTCGCTCGTCATGATCAGCCGCGACCGCATCTTTGCGGCGCGCGATCCGCGCGGTTTTCGTCCGCTGGCGATGGGTCGAATTCCAGCAGTTACCGGCGAGAAAAAAGACACGATCGTTTTTGCCTCGGAGACATGCGCTTTTGACTTGATCGGCGCGAGCTACGAGCGCGACGTGAAGCCGGGTGAACTCGTCATTGTCGGGCCCGAAGGAAGCAGTTCGCGCTTTTACTCTCCGTCGCCGGCGCTTTCGAGCTGCATTTTCGAGCACGTTTATTTTTCGCGTCCGGACAGCATGGTGTTCGGGCGATCGGTCGATCAAAGCCGCGACAATATGGGACGTCAACTGGCGCGCGAGGCTCCGGTCGACGCCGACATTGTCGTGCCCGTGCCGGATTCCGGTAACACCGCCGCGATCGGATACGCCGCCGAGAGCGGCATACCGTTTCGCCTGGGCCTGATTCGCAATCACTACATCGGACGGACGTTCATCGAGCCACAGCAATCGGTACGCGACTTCGGCGTGAAGCTCAAACTCAACGCCGTGCCGGGTTTGCTCGAGGGCAAGCGCGTGATTCTGGTCGATGACTCGATTGTGCGGGGCACTACCAGCCGCAAGATCGTGCGCATGATTCGCCATGCGGGCGCGAAAGAGGTCCACATGCGTATCTCCTGCCCGCCGACGATCTCGCCTTGTTTTTACGGGGTCGATACGCCGTCGAAGAAAGAGCTGATTGCCGCTAACAAGTCGGTGGAAGAAATCCGAGAATTTATTGACGCAGACTCGCTCGCTTATCTTTCGCTCGAAGGACTGAAAAAAGCCTGCGCAGATGGCGAGAAGACTACCTACTGTTCAGCGTGCTATACGGGCAATTACCCGATCAAGATTGATGTGGAAGAAATTTTGCCCGCTGCCGTTGTGCCATAAATAGCTCGCTGGAATTGCAGGTTCCGTTTGCTGGAAATGTGCAAACTCTTGCGTTTCTCCTCCACAAATTCATGGCTTCCCGGTTTTTTAAGATGGCCTGCCGTGGCCCCGATGATATAGTCTCAGCACGGATGTTCCCCGCATCCTGTAACGTTTGAGGCCGAGTTCGAGCCCGCCGTTCAATTTTGGCAATAGAACCATAATTTGTATGACTCTTAAACTTTCAATCTTCGGCTCCAGTTCTACGCCGCAGCTCGGCCCGTTCGAGCAGCAATTGCTGCGCGGACTATGGTCGCGGGGCTCGGCCACAGTGCGCGAAATGGTGTCTGACGCCAGCATTCACCAGGCCTACACGACGGTCATGACCACCATGGATAGGCTCTATAAAAAGGGAGTGCTCGATCGCGTCGCCGAAGGCCGTGCGTTTCGCTACACTCCGCGCTTAAGTTCGGAAGAGTTGCAGCGCGGCCGCGCCCTCGACGGCATTCGGCAATTGCTCGGGTCGAACGACACGTCGGCCCTGCCGCTCTCTTATCTGGTGGAAGCGCTGAGCGCGCACGATGCGCAGTTGCTCGATGAACTCCAGGTCTTGATCGACCGAAAACGACGCGAACTCAAAGGCGTCGAAAGTCGCGTCCCAGCGCACGAGTCAAAGGGTAAGGACAAGGACAAGGACAAGGATCGGCGCTAATGTTTGCCTTGCGCGGCATTGCCGTCTCGCTCACATTCTTCGTTCTGTTGTATTGCTTCCTCTCTGCGCTGGTCGCGGTCTCGTGGCGCTGGCTCAAGTTGCTGCGCGCTGCCGAACAAAGCGTTGCCGATCTGCTCTTCGTGCTGCGCGTTCTGCCCTTGTTCGCTTCCATCCTCATTACTGCTGCATTCGTCGTTCCGTCGTTTGATCTGCTGGAGCCGCGTTCGATTAACGAAGGCACGGGCACGTTGCCGCTGGCGTTTGGTGCCGCCGCGCTCCTGCTGATTGCTTATGGCTCCTACCGTGTGATTGCCGCGCAGGTTCGGACGTCTCGCATAGTGGCCGGTTGGCTCGAAGGCGCGAGCCCGGTTGAAACCGACGGACAGACCTCGACTCTTACTCTCTGCTCCCGCCGCGAAACCCCGCCACTCACTCTCATCGGCATGCGCGCGCCACTAGTGCTAGTGTCCGAGTCCGCCTTTGCGCTCCTTGGCCGGGATGAGTTGCAGGTGGCGCTTCATCATGAGCTGGCGCATATCCGTTCCTGGGACAACCTGAAAAAGCTCGTGTTTCGCTTTGCGCCGTTCCCTGGGCTAGCCAAGATGGAAAGTGCGTGGTCACAGGCAGCCGAGCTTGCTGCCGACGACGCTGCGGTTTCCAATCAGAGTGACGCGCTTGACCTGGCGGCGGCCCTGGTTAAACTCTCGCGTCTGGTTCCGGTCGAAGCCGCGCCGGCATGCACCGTCGGATTCGTCACCGGATCGATTGGCGCGCGCATCGCCCGTCTTGCTGGCCTGGGATGAATCTGGAAATACTCGTCAACGGCGGATTCCGCGGTGGATTGCTGATCCCTCCGGTGCTGATGGCCATTCTCTGCGCATTTGTCACCTACGGACCGGCTCTTGACCTTTACTCATGAAATGACGGAGTGGCTCGTCCGCTAGCCTTCTAACCATTACCTTTCCGCGGGGCAACAATCCTTCTCGAGTCTCGCAATTTCCACTCCGAGTCTGATCCCAATATATCGTAAGACTAGCGCTGGTAGTAGTTCGTTACGCGCCACTATCCTGCCTAAGAGCCAGTCTGCTCAGCCGCTGCGCGAGTTGTCCCCCTCGGCAATCGGATTACAGCGGCAATCTCTGCATTCGCCGGATGGATCATCGCATGAAAGTTTTAGTCTGCCAAGGTGCGCACGTCGTGCTCGCTGGTCTCTACCGTGGTACTACTCGCGCTCGTATCAATGACTGTCAACCTGCGCGCCCAGAATCCGAACGGCGCCCTGCGCGGCGAAATTCAGGACGCGAGCGCAGCGCGGGTAGGGGGCGCGCACATCACGGTGCAAGCGGCGGAGTCTTCCATCACGCGCGAGGCCGACCGCAAACAGCACAGGAGAATTCCGCATTGAGGGACTCTTGCCCGGCCGCTATCACATGGTGGTCAGCGCGAAGGGCTTTGCTGACGCGGCAGCAGACGTTGACGTCGCGGTCAGCCTGGTGCGCGACGTCGCGATTACGCTCAAGCCGGAGACGGGCCGCGAAACCGTGACGGTGCGGGGAACAGCTTCTTCGATCACGACCGAGCCCATCGACACCGCGAGCGCCGTGCATCAGGGAGTCGTCACCAGCCGCGATCTTGAGACCCTGCCTCTGGCCGCGCGCAGCTTCGCGAACATCGCCTATCTCGTGCCCGGAACCGAACCCGTCGAGCCGTCCGATCCGACCAAGGCGCGCATTACGGCCGTTTCCACGGGCGGAAGCTCGGGCCTCAACAACGAACTTTCTGTCGATGGCGGCGATAACTCCGATGACTGGATCGGTGGCTTTCTGCAGAATTTTTCGCCGGACGCCATTGAGGAATTCGATTTCCGTACTGCGATGTCAGACGCTGATACCGGCGGAACGACGGCAGGATCAGTCGTGATTACCACTAAGCGTGGCACCAACGAGTGGCATGGAGATGCGGCTTTCTACGGCCGGGCGGCGCGACTAAACGCGCGCTTTCCCATTGAGAATCCGGCCGAGACCTGTACGGATGGAGTCTGCGAACACAATCCCAAGCAGCCATTCTCACGGCAGAATTATGTGGCGACTATCGGCGGTCCGATTGCGAAGAACAAAGCCTGGGTCTTCGCCTCGTTTGAGCACGTGCACGAGAATGCCAGCATCGCGTACAGCCCGGCGAGCACGGATCAGAATTCGACGCATTGGCGCAGATTGCCTCGGACGGCCTGATTCCGGGGATGCCGTCGATCGACGTGCCGCGCAAATGTACCCATTCCATTCCGCGACTACCTCGGCTCGCTACGGTTTGACTGGGCGCAATCTTCGAAGTCGCAGTGGTTCCTGCGTACATCGCAAGATAGCTACATCACGCACAATACCCTGGTGGCACAGGCCACGCTGCCTTCGACTGGACTGACTACGCACAATAACTATTCGAACACCGTGCTCAGCAATAAATACACCTTCAGTCCGACCTGGCTTGGCAGCTTTGTATTCAATGCCAGCCTGCTGCACCTGACGCAGACGCGCAACTCGGATCTTGGCTTTGCGCTCGCCTTTCCATTCAGCTCGACAGCACTGACGGTCTCCGGCTTCGAGACTTTTGGCGACAACCAGTTCGCCACGCCCATCACTCTGTTCCCAACGCTGCGGAACCAGGACAAATACCAGTTCCGCTACGACGTGAGCCACGTGGCGGGAATCACGCACTGAAGTTTGGAATCAACTTCGTCCACGAGCCCGTGCTGGGCGGGGCGTTCGCAGCGACCGAAACTAGGAGACGCTGGTCATCCAATATTTCCACAACCCGACTGACTACGCAAATCGGCAACGAGGTCCCTCGAGTTCGATTTCAGTTCACTGTGTGCGACCGAGGACCCGGAAGCCGGCTCACGTGCACATCGACGCCCGCGGGCGATGGCGGCTTTGCCGCAAAACATACAACGGCTCGGCGTTGTGCGCAGGACTCATGGCGAGTGACGCGCCACCTGACCGTGAACTACGGGTGCGCTACCAGACGACGTTTGGATTGTTCGAGGCATCGGGCCGCGACCAGGCTGGCAAATCCATCGTCTTCAACATGCTTCCGTTGAATGGGGTACCCTGCGCCGCTCCGCACGATTATCGCAAGCAGATCGCCCCCCGGCTTGGGAATCGCGTACTCCCCCGGGGAGCAGCGAGAAGACAGTAATTCGCGCCGGCTTCGGGATGTACTACAACGACCTGGCGCAAGGGGGTGGGCGACGGCGTTCCAGGCGTCAACAATACCGGATGGATATGCAGATTCAATCCCGGCGCCTCCCGCGCTTATCGATCCTCGCTACAAAACGCCGTACGCGCATCCATGCCACCGTCGGTGTCAGCATGCCATCAACCGACACTGGATCGCAAGCGCGGACTACACCTACGAAGATGGAAAGCATGGATATCGCGGAGCTACGGTTTCCGATGACCCCACCTTACGGTTTCAAGTCCGACAACCGCTCCAGCTACAACGCGCTCATGTTGCGCGCGCAGGGCAACCTCGTCTCGCGCGCTTGAGCCTCACCGCGCACTACACGCCTGGCCAAGGCGCAAGACCTGGGGATGCGTCTCGGCGAACTCTTCGACTATGTGAACGGGTACGCGCATCCGCTGATATCCGTTCGGGTCCCGGAGACTATGGCCCGTCCGGTGAGGACGTGCGCCACCGCTTCGTGTTGGCCGGCACGGTGCACATTCCCGGCGGTTTCGAACTCCACGACTCTTGACACAGGCCGAAAGCGCGCGCCCCTACCCACCACTCACCCCACATGCCGATGGAACAGACGGCCGTATTTCCGTGAATGGAACCCGACGGAGCCTCGATGAATTTCGTGGAACGCCTGGACATCCAGGTGGACATGCGGGTCAGCCGTCCCATCAAAATCAACGAGCGCTGGCAGGTCGTACCCATTCGCCGAGTCTCTTAAACCTCTTCAACCGCAACAATCCTGGCGCAAACTTCGTGGCCCAGCGTGGCTGGGCGCTGCCCGTGCCCCAGCCCAAAATGGCGCCAGATCCCGTCACGGGCATCGACCAATCTCCACCAGCATTCGCACAGTCGCAAGACGTCCACACCGCACCCATCAACAGCCTGAAGCAAAAGCTGGAAATACCCTCGGGGGGATTGGGAGATTTCTTCGGGCCGGGTATGACGGCGGGAATTCCATTCGCGGCCCAGCTCGGAGTAAGGAGTGACGGTTCTAAAGAAATGGCACGCAAAGTGCCCGGCGCAGGGCGGAGACGCGTCACTACAGAGAAAATCGCTTTTCTCGCGACCGCTACCCGGGCAATGCCCTGCAGATCGTTCCTGATCGCAACCTCCGTCCCAACTGGCGAGGAGTCCTCCCACGCCGATCGGCAATCGTCCCGCTGATCTCGAATATCAGCCGGCCCCCGGGCTCCAGCGCCACCCGCGCTTGAGGAATCAGCCGCTCTATAACTTCCAGACCCGTTGGTCCTGCGAACACCGCCCTGCGCGGCTCAAATTTGCGGACTTCGAGTTGCACCGAGTCTTCTTCCGACTCTCCGACATACGGAGGATTGGAACCACACCAGTCGAGGAGGCGAGGCGGAACACCCGTCAGAGCAGGTCCGCCGCGCTGGAACTCGATTCGTGAAGTAAACTTCGTGTCGCGCTGCATTAGCTCTCGCGACATCAAGCGCATCGGAAGAAATATCGGTGGCGACGATCTGTGCCTGAGGGAGCTTCCCGTGGCAAGCGCAAGGCGCGGAATCGCCCCCGAGCCAGTACCCACGTCGACGACGCGCAGCTCGTGTGGAGCGGACACTCCTGTCCGCGGCCGTTGACCTTGCTCTTGCTTTTGACTTTGACTTTGACTTGTCTCTGAATCTGCTCCCGGAGACAAGTTCCAGCACCGCTTCCACCAGATGCCCCTTCTTCCGGACGAGGAATCAGCACCGCCGGCGACACGATCAAATCGAGCCCCCAGAACTCCTGATGTCCCGTAATGTACTGCGCCGGCACGCCGGTCGCACGCCGAGCGAGCGCTTCGTGGTAGCGCTGCATCTCTTCAGAAGTCAATTCCCGCTCAGGATGGGCATACAGATACGCCCGCTCACAATCCAGCGTGAACATGATGAGGAGTTCCGCGTTCATGCGCGGAGAAGGAACTTGCGCGGCGGTCAGCCGTTCGATCGCCGCGTTGAGGGCCGGACGGAGTTGCACCTGACTATTTGAACACGGAAAGAAAAGTCAGAAGGCAGAAGTCAAATTGAAAAAGTGAAACCTCCAGAATCCGATGAGCACTTACTTCTGCAATCTGACCTCTGACCTGCCTCACACTACGCTCGCCGTCTCCTGCTTCAGCTTCTCCGCCTGGTAGTGCGTGATCAGCGCGTCGATCATTGGTTGAACTTTGCCTTCCATCACCGCTTCGAGCTGGTGCAGCGTAAAGCCAATGCGGTGGTCGGTTACGCGGTTTTGCGGAAAATTGTAGGTGCGCATTTTCCGGCGGTCACCCGTTTTCACCTCAGCGGCGCTCCTGGGCCAGCGCTTCCTGCTGTTTTTCCATTTCGACTTCGTAGAGGCGCGAGCGCAAACCCGCATGCCTTTTTCGCGGTTCTTGATCTGCGACTTCTCGTCCTGGCAGCTGACTACGGTCCCCGTCGGAATGTGCGTGATGCGCACGGCGGAGTAAGTGGTATTCACCGACTGGCCGCCCGGGCCCGAGGAGCAGAAGGTATCGATGCGCAAATCCTTGGCCTCGATCTTGACGTCCACTTCCTCGGCTTCGGGCAGCACGGCCACGGTGATGGCCGAGGTGTGCACGCGGCCCTGTTGCTCCGTTTCTGGAACGCGCTGCACGCGGTGCACGCCGCTTTCATACTTGAGCTGCGAGTACACGCGCTTGCCTTCGACCATGGCGATGACTTCCTTCAAGCCGCCACGCCGACGACTCCGAACGTCGAGAGCACATCCACCTTCCAGCCCTGCAGCTCGGCAAAGCGGGAGTACATGCGGAAGATTTCCGCTACGAACAGCGTCGCTTCGTCGCCGCCCGTGCCCGGCGCGGATCTCGAGCACGACGTTCTTCTCGTCATTCGGGTCTTTCGGCAGCAGCATGATCCTTTCAAATCCTGCTCCACCGCGGCAACCTGGCTTCCAGTTGCGTCAGCTCGTCCTGCGCGTACGCGCGCATTTCGGCATCCGTTTCAGAGACCAGCAGCGCCTTGCTGCCGCGATACCCTTCTTCAGCTCCTTGTATTCGCGGAATTTCTCGACCACGGGGATGCAGATCGCTGTGTGCCTTGGCGGTCTTCTGGTATTTCGCCGAATCGTTCATGATATCCGGCGAGGCCAGAGCCTGCGTCAGCTCTTCGTAGCGCGCTTCGGTTTGTTCCAATCTGTCAAACATAAATGGTCTGTCTGGATTCACGCCTTCCGCCCTCGCGCAGTCTGGTGCAGCGTCCGCGTTGGGCGCCAACTGGCTTCGATTCCCAGGCTCTCATTCTGCCGCGTCCTGCCACCGCGTACTGGCAACGCTAACTGACGCGCGATGAGAAGAGGAATGGGCGGCGGGCGCCGCTAGGCAATCACGAGCTGGCCGCCGTGCTGCGCTTCGAGCTTCATGGCTTCTTCAAGGGCGGAAATGGCGCATTCGACCTGGCCGTCTTCCGGCGGCTGCGTCGTAATCCGTTGCAGCCACAATCCTGGCGCGGTCAACAAAGCGAAGAGCGAACCGCGGTTCTTAGCCGCGAAGCGGATGATTTCATACGAAACCCCCGTGATGAGCGGCAGCAGAACAATGCGCGCCGCAAAGCGGCCGAGGAACGTCGTCGCCGGCACGAACATGTAGACGACCATTGAGATCAGCATCACGGTCATCAGAAAACTGGTGCCGCAACGCGGGTGCCACGTCACAAATTTCTGGGCTTCGGCCACTTCCATCGGCTTGCCCGCTTCGAAAGCGAAAACGGTTTTGTGTTCCGCGCCGTGGTATTGATACACCCGCCGAATGTCCTTGAACAGCGACACGCCCCAAATGAAGAGCAGGAAAAGGGCGATGCGAATGACGCCATCGACAAAAGTTTTCAGGCCGATACGGCCGCTGAACATGGGATACACCTTCGCGATCTTCGTAGCCGCCACCAGCGGCAAGAACTTGTACATGAAGATGAAGAATGCGACCGAGAACACGACGTTGGCAGCCGCGAGCCAGCCGCTGAACTCCAACTTCTTCTGCGGCAACCCCTCGGCGCCGGAGCGATCCCCGGCCTGGACTTCTTCGAGCGCAGTGTTCGCGGAAAACTTGAGTGCGCGGTAGCCGAGAATCATGGCATTGCCCAGCGTCATAAAGCCGCGCAGCACCGGCCAAGCCATCCACTTGTGCTTTTCCGACTGCCGCTCCAGCGGCTCGGCATGAGTCACGACTCCTCCCGAGGCTTTGCGCACGGCAATACCCCAGGCATGCGGCGAGCGCATCATCACGCCTTCCAGCACCGCCTGCCCGCCGACAAGGGTGGTCTCCTCGCCGCTTTCGAGTGCCGGAAGCAACTGCACAGCTACTAGAAAACGCAAGTTTTGCCGCCAACGCTGCATAAGTGATTGGATGTCGCTGCGGGGTGGGACGACTCCTCGCAATAGGGTAACACAGCAGGGCTTAGCCGATGCTCTACAATGAATGGCCCGCACCCGTCTCTATCTGCACAAGCTTGACGATCCGTATCTCGAGATCGCATGCCACGAGACCGAAAATCTGGCACTGTCCGGTCCGGACCAGGACAGTGCCGAAAATCTCGCTAAAGTATTGATTGTATAAGACTGGACAGAGGGAGGGGTAGGGGGAGGCAGGTTTCCGATCAGGCGATCACGCTTCCTTCGGCGAAGGTTCCGGCTCCTGATCATCGGCGTGGCCGAGACCGAATTTCTTGAGCTTGTAGCGCAACGCATCCCGGCTGATGTCGAGTAACTTTGCGGCATGGGTCTGGTTGTTGTTTGACTGCTTCATGGCGAGTTCGACCATGGCACGCTCGACCTCTTCGAGCGACGTGCCGCCTTCGGGGATATAAAGGCGCGGCAGAAATCGTCCATTGGGAAGGCTCTGCCCGTTGTCGCTCGCCGCGCTGTGCTCGAAGGCGGTGACGCCGGCGCTCGCCTGGTTTACAGCAAAGGGCAAATAGGCTGGCCGCAGCAGGGACTCATCTTCGAGAATCATGGCGCGCTCGATCGAATTGCGCAGTTCGCGGATGTTGCCCGGCCAGTTGCTTTGCAGCAGCAGACGCCGGGTTTCGTCGGTGATGCCACGAACCGATTTGCGAAAGCGCTGGTTATATCGCTCTATGAAAAAGTCGACCAGCGGAAGAATGTCCTCTTTATGTTCTCGTAGCGGAGGAATGAAGATTGCGATGATGGCGAGGCGATAGTAGAGGTCTTGACGGAAACGGCCTTCGCGCACCTCTTTTTCAAGATCGCGGTTGGAGGCGGCAATGACGCGGACGTTGACCTGCATGTCGCGAACTCCTCCAATGCGGCGGATAACCTGGTCTTCCAGCACGCGCAGCAGCTTCGCCTGCAACAGCGGCGAGAGTTCCCCGATTTCGTCGAGGAAGAGCGTGCCGCCGTCAGCCATTTCCAAAAAGGCCATTCTTCATCGCTTTGGCGTCGGTGAACGCGCCTTTTTCGTGCCCGAAAAGTTCGGCCTCCATCAGCGTCTCGGGAATCGCCGAGCAGTTAATGGCGACGAAAGGCCGCTCCTGGCGGCTGCTTTCGTAGTGAATCGCTTTTGCGATCAGATCTTCCGGTGCCACTTTCGCCTTGGATCAGGATTGTGGTCGCTTCACTGGAGGCAACTTTGCGGACGAAGTTCAGCAACTCCGTCATCTTCGGAGAATCGGCCACAATCTCGTGATAACCGGCGCGGCGCCTAATCTCTCCGCGGAGCGACTGTACTTCCGAGCGCAGCCGCGTCGCTTCGAGCGCGTTCTTGATGGTGACGTGGAGTTCGTCGAAGTCGAGCGGTTTACCGATGAAATCGTAGACGCCGAGCTTGATCGCGACCTTGACGTCGTCGAGCTGCGGGTCGGCCGTGATCATGATGACGGCCGGCGCGCTTTCATTTTTTTTGAGCTGCTCCAGAACCTGAATGCCGTTGATGTCGGGCAGGCGCACGTCCAGCAGCACGAGATCGGGAGGCTCATGTTGCGCGAGCTTCAAGCCAATCTCGCCCGCTTCAGCCTCGGTGACGTGATAGCCCCACTCTTCACACTTCTGGCGCAGCGACCAGCGCACCAGCCGCTCGTCGTCCACCACCAGGATTTTCTCTACCGGCATGTCGGAACCGCGTCATTCTCTAGGCGCACCGCCCCGGTTGGCCGGGTCGACGACGGCCAATCAATCACCGTGTGATGCAGATCACAATCGCTGGTGATGGCACTTGCTGTGGCCAAGGCCACCGAGAACTAAGGTATTCGACATGAGGGTGAGAAATGGCGAATTGAAGGGATGACGTCCGAAACCGCCCACCTCAGGATGGCAAGGTAAGGCAGGTTTACGCGCTGGGGGTGGTGTGCCTGCAGATCGACGCGAGCGCAACTGCTGAAATCGAATCCGTCGCTGGAGCCCGGCCAAGAGGGCCTGGATCCAAATCTTAATGGCCCTGGTCGGGGAGTCGGTTAACGCAAACCAGAGTTCGACAGGTTATTGATAAGGAGTAAGACAATGTCAGACACAGGAAACAATTCTTCGAGCGTCGTCTGGACGGGCGTGCAAGCCTACACGCTGGCGGTGGTTTGTCTGTTGTTAGGGGTAGCGGGCGGGTGGTTGATTCGAGGCTCGCAATCGCCTGCGGCGCTCCCGTGGAGGCTGCCATCGCCAGTGCGCCGGCGCCCGCCGCCATGGGCGGAGCGCCGAATGCGCAGCCGACTCCTGAGCAGTTGAAACAAATGGCGGACACGCAAGCGGCTCCCTTGATCGAAAAACTCAAGTCGGATCCGAATAATCCAGAGCTGCTGGCAGGCATCGGCAACTTCTACTACGACGCGCAGCAATATCCGATTGCAGTTGACTACTACGGCCGCGCGCTCAAGGCTAAACCGTCCGATGCAGGCGTGCGCACCGACATGGCGACGGCTTACTGGTATATGGGGAACGCCGACGATGCCATCGCCGAATTCAATAAAGCGCTCACTTACGAACCCAACAAGCCGAACACGCTCTTCAATCGGGGCCTCGTAAAATGGCAGGGGAAGATGGACATCAAGGGCGCGGTAGCGGATTGGAAACAACTGCTAGCCACCAATCCCAACTACGAGGGCAAAGACAAAGTCGAGAAGATGATTGCCGAAGCGGAAAAGCATTCCGGAGTGAAGCCGGGCACGAAGGCGAAGCCGCTGTCGGACTAGTCGAGTGCAGGTTCATTCGTGGTTGTACAACAACTTGCACGCACTCGCGGGGCTGTAAACATGGCGGGAACCAAAAGGGATGACAAGTATAACCGCTTAAAGGCGCAAACGGCCTAAAGTTCTGCACAATAGGCCGATGTACCTGAAGTGGTTAGACCATTCAAATTTAACCTCCTCCGATTCGCGCTTTGGTTATTGCTGCCGATCACTCTACCTTGCGGCAGCTTCGCGCAAGCCCATGACGGACGGGCTGAGACGACCTTTCGTTCCGAAGTAACCGAAGTACGAGTAAGCTTCTCCGTCACCGACCAAGCCAATCGCGTCGTGGCCAACGTTCAGGCCTCCGACTTTGCCGTCGTCGACCAGGACCAGGTCGTGCGCGACTTCCGCAGCTTTACCCCCTCCGGCTATACACGCCTCGATGTCGCAGCGCTGTTGGATGCGAGCGGTTCGACAGCTCGCCGATTTCATCAAGAGCTCTCAAGTGTTGTGCAGTCGATCGGGCAGGCCGACGGCGTGCCCGAGGAATCCTTCTCGGTCCTGTCATTTCGCGACCTGAAGCCAACCGTCTTGTGTCGGGGGGACTGCCGTTCCCTCGACCTCGGCGTGCAGTCCGCCGCGGCAACTACAGGCGGATTGACCCCGCTTTATGACAGCATTGTTTTCGCGGCGCACCTGCTGGGAGCGGGGAGCGATGTTCACACCCGCAAGATTCTGATTCTGTTTTCCGACGGCGCGGATACCATCAGCCTGCGATCGCTCGACGACGCGATCGGATCGGCCCTGGAAAACGACGTAGCCATCTACGCCGTCAACGTCAGCGAATCTCCACACGGGTCTGCGGGCGCGCTGGTATTGCGCGCACTCGCCGCAAACACAGGTGGCCGCTACTTCACGGCTGACTCGGGCACTGCCAAAGTTCTGGACGCGATTCTTGCAGACTTCCACGCAACCTATACCGTCGCCTACAAACTGCCAAGTTACGCCTCCGGCTTTCACCGGGTCCGTATTGTTCCCACCCATAACCTGAGCTTGCAGTTCCATTGCCGGCGCGGATACTACTACCCCGAGAATTGAGGAACCATGAAACGCACTCTTCTGCTCATCGTTGTCCTGCTATCCAAGTTGACGCCCTTGCTCTCGGCTGAAAATCGTGCTCAACAGCAAGGGACGATCGTTCGGATGCGCATGGCCGACTGCATCGCTCCGCAGCATGCCTTCATGGGTGCGATGTCGGGCGTTCACAGCCCGGCCGCCGAATCTTGTCCCGAGTACGTGCTGGTCACCAAGTCCGTCGTGTATGTAATCGTCGGCAAAAGTTCAGACCAACTGGTGCCGCTGGCGGAGAGTACGTTCTTTCATCTCCAGAAAAACGAAGTACTGATCCGAGTCGATGACGCGCGCCGTGAATCACGCTTCCACGTCAAAGAGATGGTGCTGCGTCCGGAGTGGGAACGCAATCAGCAGATAGTCGAGGCCGCGGCCGCGGAGGCCATGCACCAGCATATGGAAGGTGCGGTTCTGGTGAATACCCAATAGCTTCGCAGCAACTCTCCGCATCAACCAGCACCAACCACCGGTGTGCTCCTTGCCGGATCTCCGGCGCTTGTACAATCTGTTTCTAACAGAGGAAAACATGGCTCCGAAGAAGAGAAAAGGCAAAAAAGAAGGCTGCGCGACGAGAAAACCACTTCCACTATTCTGAAGATCAACCGCCTGCCCTCCACATCGACCGATCAGGCGTTGCGCGAACACCTGCTGAAGTTGCTCACCGGCGGCGAAGCGCACGCGGACTTCGACTCCGCGGTCGGCGACTGGCCCGTCCAACTGGCAGGCGCAAAAGTCGCGAACTTCCCGCACACCGCGTGGATGCTGCTCGAGCACATGCGCATTGCGCAATGGGACATCCTGGAATTCAGCCGCAATCCGAAGCACGTCTCGCCGAAATGGCCCGAGGGTTATTGGCCCACCATCGGAGGCGCCCGCCAACGAAAAAGCATGGACGACTTCGATCGCAGATTTCAAGAGAGATATGCGCGCGATGGAGCAGCTGGTCGGCAATCGCAAGAGCGATCTTTACGCAAAACTTCCCTGGGGAGACGGACAAACGCTGCTGCGCGAAGCTCTGCTCCTGGCTGACCACAATGCTTATCACCTCGGGCAGCTGGTCATGCTGCGCAAGTGCATGGGAATTTGAGCCGGTCTCGATGCGAGCCGTCTGCTTCACGCGCGCTTGCGAACGCCAATCTGAGTTCTGGTATCGCCGGCTCGCTTGCGGAAGACGACTCGAAGCTCCTCGCGCCAGCGCTCATCGATGCCGAGCACTTCCCATTCGATTTCCGGCGACAGGTAGCGCAGGATCGTGTCCGTCGAAGGATGCACCCGCAGCGCCGGAGCGACCAGCATGAGCAGCGGTTTTTCAGTCGAGATTTCGCGCCCGGGAAAATAACCGAACTTTACCAGTTCTCCCCGGCTCTGGTGCCAAGCCACGCGCGACCAGTAATCGACGCCCTGTAAGGGCAGGTGGATATCCTCATCCGCCTTGAGTTCGATCACGGCCAACCGGCCATCGCCGGTTGTCGCGAGAATGTCGATCATCGCGCGGTCGGCCGCCGAAAATGCCGGCATCTGCCGATACACGAAGTCCGTTCGTAGCCGGCTATCGAGCGCCGCAATATTCGCCCCCGCGAGCGATTCCAGCCAGCGTTCCGGATGCATTCGCCATAGCGCGTGATTCTTGGGGCCGTCCTTGTGGCGAACGGCCGCCGCCAGTCGCACCAGATCGCCGAATTGCGCTTCGTTGCGTTCATCGAGAACGCGCTCTTCGGCGCCGACTCCGAAAACAATCTCCTCGCCGATCTGGAAATTTCGTGGGTCATGCGCCACACGCGCTTGCGCGAACTCGAGCCCACATCGTCGGAAAGAAACCACCGCCGGCGAAAGCACCACAACTTCCGCCTGCGGCAGAATGCCGTGAATGCGCGCGATCGATGAGGCAAAGCGCTCTAGCGTCTGCTCTTCGTCCACGGCGCGCACGAGCCGCGTAGCCAGGTTGCCGCGATCGCCGGTCTCGAGGCGCATCAGCGTATCCTCACGCTGGTCAAATTCGTTCAAGTGCCATTTCGCCGCCGTGGGATGAAGATGCGCCATGCGTTGCGCAGTGAGAGTGGCAGCGCGCTTTGGCACGACCAGCACAAGACCCTCGACCACGCGCCGCTCCCGCTGCGCCAGGCGGCACTCCTCGAGCCATAGAATTCCACAGGTGAGTGCGCCATCGATAGTCGTCTGCGTCTCCTGATCGTTCACTCCGACCACCGCCAGCGCGCGCTGTCCCTGCCGCATCCACCCGCGCAGGTAAGCGGGACCGAACGAGCGATCCAGGTCCATGCCGGTCGATAAGCGAACAACCGTCCAGCCCGGAAAATTGCGTTCCAGTACGCGCCGTAGATGAGGTTCGTAGGCCGCGCGCGCGGCCCGTCGCGCTGCCGGAGTGCGCTGATCGCGATTTCGGCAGATGTCGAGCCGCGTAGGCCTGGTCTGTCCCATGCGCTGCACCTGCAGGCGCAGCGTCGCGCCTTTGATTTCGGCGTCCAGCACGCGCCGGACAATGTTGCGTTCGCTCGACCACAGGTGCACGAGACACTTGTTGTATTCACCTGAAATCGAATACTTCGCTTCGGCCAGATCGAAGACGATTGCGCCGTCCTCGACCACGACCGCGGCGCGCGAACCTTCGAGGAAGTCGGTCACCGTTTTGCCGAGGGACTCTGGGGTCATCACTGAATTGTTCACCTATCGGGACCCCAAGGCAGTGACGTGCGCACTCTGAATTTGTGTCGAATCCTACCAAGCTGATGCGGCCCAAATCGGAAACGGCCGCATCGGTGCCCTTTTTGGCGCATGCCTCTTTTGTGTACTGCTTGTACCGGTGTAACCTTCGTGATTAGCGGCGACGCATGCCGCCGCGTTCGCTCGTGGGATAATGAGTAAGCCTCCAGAGTCATTTCGCAGCGCAAAGGCATCGAATTACCGTGAGCACACAAGAGCGTTTCTTCTTCCAGCATTACGGCCTTTCTCATCAAGACCTTGAGAGCTATCTAGCCGCTGCGCTTTCCGCCGGCGGCGATTATGCCGACCTCTATTTCGAATACTTGACCTCGACCTCGCTGATGGTCGACGAGTCGATGGTGAAGTCGGCGTCGCAGGGAATCTCCGCCGGCTGCGGCGTGCGCGTCGTTTCCGGAGAGCGCACCGGCTACGCCTACACCGACGATCTTTCTCCGGCACGCATTCTCCACGCGGCCCGCACGGCAGCACTGATTGCCAGCGCGCCTGCCAAGACGACAGTCACCGGCTTTCAGCAGAAACCCGCGCGCAGCCTCTATCCAGTTCCCTTGCCTTCCGTGGACGCCGAGATCAGCTCGAAGGTCGATCTGTTGATGCGCGGCGATCACACCGCGCGCGCCTTCGATCCTCGCATTAAAGAAGTTCGCGCCAGCTACGCCGATGAGCTGCGCAATATTCTTGTGGTCGGTTCCGACGGCACCTTTGCCGAAGACTCGCAGCCGCTGGCGCGCTATTAACGTCTCCTGTATCGCCAAGACCGAAGCCAGTTCTGGACGAGGAACGTCCGGTGGCGGTGGCCGCGTTGCCCTCGATTTCTTTTTCGGCGAGAAGACGCCAGAGTTCTTCGCGAAAGAAGCCGCGCGTCAGGCCATTTTGCAACTCGACGCCCGCGAAGCTCCCGCCGGCGACATGGAAGTCGTTCTCGGTCCCGGATGGCCTGGAGTTCTGTTGCACGAAGCCGTCGGTCACGGACTCGAAGCGGACTTCAACCGCAAGAAGACGTCCGCCTTCGCCGGACTGATCGGCAAGCGCGTAGCCAGCGAAAAATGCACGGTGGTCGATAACGGCACGATGCCGTGGCGGCGCGGCTCGCTCAACGTCGATGACGAAGGCCAGCCCACGCAGGAAACCGTGCTCATCGAAAACGGAATCCTCAAGGGCTATTTGAGCGACAAGCTATCGTCGAAGCTCATGGGCCTAGCCGACACCGGCAACGGACGCCGCGAAAGCTACGAACACATTCCCATGCCGCGCATGACCAACACCTACATGCTGGCGGGCCAGGACGATCCGGCCGACATCATTCGTTCCGTCAAGAACGGCGTTTATGCGGTCAACTTCGGCGGCGGGCAGGTCGATATCACGAATGGCAAATTCGTCTTCTCCGCTTCGGAAGCTTATTTAATCGAAGACGGCCAAATCACTGCGCCGATTAAAGGCGCGACGTTGATTGGGAACGGGCCTGATGTTTTGACGCGCGTCTCGATGGTCGGCAACGATCTGAAGCTCGACGAGGGCGTGGGTACGTGCGGCAAAGATGGACAGGCCGTGCCGGTCGGCGTCGGCATTCCGACGATCAAGATTGATCGGCTAACCGTTGGCGGAACGGCGCGGAAAGATCCGGGCGGGTTCATGCAGTAAGATCTGCGAAACCCGGGGACGCTCGCCGAACCCGAGACTTCCTACGGCTAGCTATGGTGAAATTTGTCCAATCGCTATCGCTTGGCTCGGGCGCGCTCCTGATAGCTATCGTTTCGTCCGGGAGCGCTTGGCTCTTGGGCCGAGCATTCCCCCGATTAAATGGGGCTTGGTTGCTGGTTGTGCCTGCAGGGCTCACCTATTGTCTTTACTGGTCGCCCGTCTGGTTCGCTGGCGAGCCGGGATCAGAATACGGTGCTTGGCAACTTGCCTTCTATATCCCTTGGTTTTTGGCTGGGGCAATCCCTACAGCTTTAGTGCTTCGTTTTGTCCTGAAACGTCGGTAGGTGAATCCCAACTGTTCCAGCGTCAAGAATTAGCGAGCGTCCTGCGCTCGCGAAAGCTATAGGTCATTCGGCTCCAAGCCCGTGTGCTTTGCGATCTTGGCTAGCATCTTCGGACCGACTTCCTCGCCCTCATGGAAACCGAACATGTAATTGCCGCGCTCGGGATGGCGCAGCTTGATGTGAGAACCCCGCTGGGAAACTACGGTCCAACCTTTTCTGAGGAGAGCGCGTAACACAGCCTTTGCTTTGGCGCTTGCCCATTGGCTCAAGCCGGGACTCTGGGCACAGTGATGGTGTCTGGAATTTCTTTGTCTTGCCGTTCGACGTCGTCCGCAATCGCGTATAGCGCCAATGCATACGCTCTTGCTTTCGCCTCTTCAGCGGAAGTTCCGTACGCGAGCGCTCCGGGAACTTCAGGAATCTCGGCGATCCAACGGCCATCGACTTCACGATCAACTTCAAAGTTGAACTGCACGTGTTTGCTCCTGTCGCTCTGAGGCGGTTTTCGTCGCATCGCAGTTTCCTCCGGTGCTCCAAAGAGAGTATTAGAGCCGCCGTTGCCAATTGTTCCTAGGAACACCGACCAGCATAGCGCAACCTTTGCAAACGAGCGATATTCCTTGCGTGCCCTGCCTTAGCCTATAGCAGCCGCGCCGCCACCCCCTGCACCTTGAGCATCTCCACTGCCTTTCGGTCGAACGAAACAAACGTCTCCCCGCCCAGCCACTGTCCCTCATGCGCGATTACGCCGTCGGCAAAATCCCCGCCCGCATCGAGCATCGCCAACCCCGCCTCAACTGCCAGACGGTTCGTTTCAACATTCCCGGCCTCGAGCAGCTCGCGTATCGCAGCCGCAATCGCCGATGGTCTGTACCCATAGGCTCGGCGCAGAACCCAGACAAATTCGCACAGACACGACATGCCCACGACGAGGACTCCCGCTTTAAGCAGGGTTTTGGCGGCTATTTCTGCCTGTTTCGGGTCGTCCTGCACAACCGCCCGCACAAGGATGTTGGTATCGACCGCGACCTTCATTTCTTGCCCGCTGAGTTACGGTCCGGCCCGCCTTCGTCGAATGAAACCTCCCCGGCCCATCCAGCTGCTGCCGCCTCATTCATTTCCTCAATAGTCGCGACTTTCTTTGTCTTGCCGGCTAACACCCCAATGAAGCTATCTATCTTTCCCGTCGGCCGCGCCGCCCGGATCAAGCCTCGGCCATCGGGCAGCAGATCGATCTCAATTTTCCCGCCAGGCTTCACCCCCAGGTGCTCCATCACCTTCTTCCGGAAGGTGACTTGTCCTCGAGCGGTTACGGTCAATCTCGACATGGCGCACCTCTTACCATCATAGTAATGCAATATTGCATTATTGACAAGTTAGGCAGAAGGCCAGGTAGTGGCTCAATTTCAAAAAATAGAGCCGCCAGGAAATCATTCGCACCGGTTGTCCCTACCTTTTTTCATCACATTTTTCCTGGACCGCCGTCACAGACCCAGACCCCAATGGGTGCGAGAATGGATCGACATTGAATCACGCCGAACCGCGCCCGTCTCCAGAGCCGGGGACGCAATTCGTTTCGCGTTAGATCGTCGTTTCCGCTCTTTGAAAACCTGCAAAAAAACGAATGCCCATCCGGCGCGCTCATCGGAAAATTGTCCTAAGTCCAATCGTTTGAATACTTTGCCTATAACAGTCCTGTTATCATCAACTTAACTCTTTTTAGGGGAGGGGGGTACCCCCCACTTTTCCAATTGCCGCTCCGCTCGAAATCGAACATCTATCTTTAAATCATGGCCTTAGCAGCAACGGCGCTATCATAGATGCTCGCGAAAATAGCGCGTATTGGCGCGGAAAATCGCCGACTCGGGATTTTCGGCCCCCGCTGGTGACCTCTGCCACTGAGCGGCCGCCGCTATTGGTCAACTTCGTGGTGGATGCTTTCCAAATTGCGCCACTACCGAAAGCCACGAATCCAAAGGGTCAGTCGCGCACTCAGAACAATGGAGATCCTGTCTCTCCGTGGCTCCCTGCCGCCGTGGTAGATTCAGAATTAAGAAATGACAACAACGACAGAAGCCAGCACTAGCCAAATCGCGACCGACCTTAAGTCTCTCGCCTCCGACGTGGTTAATCGCGCCGTGCGCGCCGGCGCTTCGGCTGCCGAGTGCGTCGTCCGCGAAGGCGACGAATTCTCAACCACCGTGCGGCTCGGCCAGGTCGAAACTCTGAAAGAATCGGGCTCGCGCTCGATTGGCGTCCGCGTCTTCTATGGACAGCGCGCCGCCTCTACTTACTCAAGTGACTTTTCGGTCGCCGGCATCGACCGCATGTTGTCGTCCGCGCTGGAGCTCGCGAAGATTACCTCCGAAGATCCGTTTGCGGGCATTCCGGACGCCGCCAAACTCGGCTCGATCTCCGGACCGCTCGACCTCTACCACGAAGATGTCTACTCGCTTCCCGGCTCCGAGCGCATCGACTACGCGCGCCGCGCCGAGAAAGCCGCGCTCGACTCCGACCCGCGCCTGAAGAATTCCGATGGCGGCGCGTTCGATGCCGCGACCGGCAGCAAGATTCTCGCCAACTCTCACGGATTTGTCGGCGAATACCGGCGGTCTTATTGCGCGGTCTCGGCTGTTCCCATTGCGCAGGACGATGCGGGCAACATGCAGCGCGATTACTGGTATTCGGTTGCGCGCAGTCTGGCCAAACTGGATTCAGCGGAAGCGGTCGGCAAAGAAGCCGCCCGCCGCACCCTTCGCCGATTGGGTGCACGCAAAGTCAAAACGGCGCACGTCCCGGTGGTACTGGATCCCATGGTAGCCGCGTCCATGCTCGAACACATCTTCGAGGGCATCAACGGCGACTCGGTCTATCGCGGCGCGTCGTTCCTCGCGGGCAAGCTCGGCGAACAAATCGCCGGTTCAAACGTGACGGTCATTGACGACGGCACGATGCCGGGCGGCTTTGGCACGGCTCCTTTCGACGCCGAAGGAATTCCGACGCGCCGCACCGTCGTCATCGAAAACGGAGTTCTCAAGTCCTACCTGCTGAACACGTACACCGCCAAGAAACTCAAGCTGGAAACCACCGCCAACGCCTCCCGCGGGCTTGCTGGCACGCCCGGAATTTCTCCCGGAAATTATTTCTTGCAGCCCGGCGCGAAAACTCCGCAGCAGATTATTGGCGAGATCAAAGACGGGCTCTACGTTACGGAATTCCTCGGCCATGGCGCGAACCTCGTAACCGGCGATTACTCGCGCGGGGCGTCGGGCCTTTGGATTGTGAATGGCGAACTCGCCTATCCCGTCGAAGAGATCACCGTTGCCGGAAATCTGAAAGACATGTTCAAGAATATTTCCGAGATCGGAACCGATCTTGAATTTCGCGGCAGCATGGCCTCGCCCACGATTCGGATTGACGGACTGACTGTCGGCGGCGAATAAACTTACGCGGAGGCAACCGACTGGGCTGCCGCCTAAACTCTCAGCATCACCAACGCTCCCGCTTCATCTAACATTTGAATCATGAAATTCGCCAAGACTGTTTTCTGGGTTGCCGCCATCTGGGGATTTCTGATCCTCACTCCACTTTATTTCACGTTCGATCTCATCGGCAGCAAGGATCCGCCACCGATCACGCACCCCGCCTTTTATTACGGATTCGTCGGCGCCGCTCTTGCCTGGCAGCTTGTATTTCTGATCGTCGCGACAGATCCCGTGCGCTTTCGGCCGATCATTCCCGCAGCCGTAGTCGAAAAATTCAGCTACGGGATCGCGCTCATCGTTCTTCACCTTCAAGGGCGCCTGCATGCCTCCGATCTGACGTTTGCGGGAGCCGATTTGCTGTTGGGGATTCTGTTTATCGTGGCATTCGTGAAGGCGAAATCCCAGCCTGGCGCCTAGTCTCGCAACAATGGGTGAGGCTCCGGCGGCCACAACCCAGGGCACGGCGTCGTTGCAGCTTGATCGGGCAGCCGAGTGTCTTCCGCTTTGTAGACAACGCCCCATTCCACCGCCGAGCTTGGGACGAAGCCGTAGTGCGAGATGGTTTTACAGATCATGATCCGAATACTCGAGGTCCAACGAGGCGGCAATCAGCGGCGTGGCGAGCCGAAGAATTTACATGTTTTTAATGCCAGCGCGTTCATTCAACATTAACATTCCCATATGCCAGATCAGCCACTCCTCATCGAAGAAAATGCCGGTTCGCTGGACGGGATTCGCATTTTCCGCTTGTCCGGGCCATTGACGTTGTCGAACGTGTTCGACTTTCAAGCCAAGGTGCGCGCCGATCAGTCGCGGGCCCTGATTCTGGATTTTAGCGCGGTCCCGCTGGCGGATTCGGCGGGAATTGGCGCCCTCGTTGGAGCTTTCGTCAGCCGGCAAAGGGACGGGCGCAGTCTAGGGCTGGTGGGCGTCAACCAGCGGATTCACCAGGCGCTTGAGGTCACGCGGGTGGATAATTTCTTCCGGTTCTTCGATACAGTTGGCGACGCGGAAAAAGCCACCTAAATTCCTCAGTAAAACGAATCGTATTTCGTGACCACCCAACCGTCGCTTTTCTTTTCTTCTGTCACCGAGAGCAGATCCTCGTACCTGGCATTCTGTGCGGGGGTGGAGTAGCGCGCCCCTTTGTAATACAGAATGACAAGCGGTGGGGCGTCCTCCCACTGGACAATCTTCCATGAGATCAGCGGGTGCTGCGTTTCGGAATCGCAAATAAACTGAGCGCGCTTTCTGCGGTAGTCCTTTTCCCAGGCGGCGAGAAGCTGGCGGCAGTTGCCATCGCGCATCTGCCCGATGAATTCGGTCGCAGTGCGCTCGATGGTCCGGTCGCGCAGCGGATTCATGGTAATGCTGATGGGCATGTTGGTCAGAGGATCGCGTTCTTCCGAGCGCGCCAGAACGGGCCCCTGATTGCTGAGCCAGTTCAGATAGCCGAGAAAGACGGCGAGCAGCAGGCCGCCCGCGCACAATGCGATGGCGATATGGACCTTGGAAGCCTGCATTAGAGAAGCTTGAAGGAAAGGTAACCGGGCTGCAAGGTTACGATGGGCACGCGGAGTAACGGCTGATTCTCAGGAAGCGCGCCCGACCGTCGATGGTCTTCTTTCAACTCGGGCCGCAATCTGAGCGATCAGATCTTCAGTGATCGGTGCCGCCAACCCGTGCCGCTCGGCCGCGTGCAGGATGGCGCCGCCAATGGCGTCGAGTTCCGGGGCTCGCCCATGTTCGACGTCTTTCTGCATTGAGCTGCGCATTCCGGGCGGCGCGTTCTTGATGATTTTCAGGACCGCGTCCGCGTCAACCTTGGCGCCCTCAGCCTGCCCGATTGCGCAGGCCTCGCGAATGCTTCCTTCGAGTCGCTGCAGTGTTTTCGGGTCCGCCATGACTTCGCCCACGGTCCGATCAAAAGCTGTGGTGGTCAGCGCGAGAGGCCCCAAGAAGACGAGTTTGCTCCACATTAGTGTCGGCTCATCGTCGATAAAGTTGCAGGTAACGCCGAGTGTTTGTAACTGATCGGTCACCGGCTGAAGAAGTTCGCGTCCGCGCGCTGAAATCTTCAGTACTGCAAACGGAGTTCGGTGAACGAAGTGCCCGACGCTCGCCCTCTCGAACTCGCCGGCGATGGTAGCGGGAATTACCCGGTCCGCACCGAATTTCGACCGCAGCACATCTAAATGATCGAGCCCGTTCAAGAGTGGGACGACCGCGCGGATCTGTCCGACATTCGCGATCGAGTCGAGCGCGCTTTCAAGCTGCGTGGCTTTGATGGTTAGCCACAAAACATCGCATTGTGGAACGGATGCCGCCCAGTCCACATCTACCGTCCAGTTCCCAAACGGACTTTCGAGTTGAACCTTCTGCGGATGAGAGGCGAGCGTTTCGGGGCGGACGACTAAAGTTACGGATTCGCCGATGTGAGCGAGGCAGGCGGCGACGAAACCACCTACTCCGCCGGCTCCTAAAATCGCGTGTCGCATAGCAGTAAGGATGCGCGCGAAATGAGCTTGGATTCTATAAGCGCGAGGTTTGTCTTTTCAGGAAGCGCGGCGTATAGTTAGTGGTGAATACTGTTGTGTCGTAGTGTCAGGACTGTCGAAGCACACCAGTGGGCGAAAGCCCACTTTTTAGTTGGGCGCAGGTTTGGCTCGGCGGTTTTGAACTAAGTTTCTGAAAACATGGCTTTTGACAAGGAAAAGCTCCGGGAGATAGCGGAGCGGGTGGCAGGCTCGAGCGGGCTTGAAGTGGTCGATCTCGAAGTGCTCGGATCGGGCAAGCGCCGGACGCTGCGAGTGTTTATTGATCGGCCGGGGGCGGCTCCGTCACCGAATCATCCGGATGGCGTAACGCACGAGGACTGTTCGGCATTCAGCCGCGAGTACGGAACGATCATTGATGTAGAAGATGCGGTGCCGGGTGGATCGTATGTGCTGGAGGTTTCGTCTCCGGGACTCGATCGAAAGCTGACGAAGGCCGCGGATTTCGAGCGCTTCCGCGGGCATCGCGTAAAGCTGATGACGCGAGAACCGGTGAACGATAACCGGCATTTTGAAGGACGGCTGGAGAGTTTTAAGGACGGAAAGCTGTTGCTCGATCTGAGTGCGGCGCGAAAAAAGATGCGTCCGAAAGATGGCGCGGCGTCGGTTGAGATCGAGTTAGGGAACGTCGAGAAGGCAAATCTGGTACCGGAAATTTAGTTACTGAGAACTGGCAACTGAGAACTGATTTTTATGGCTAGCGAGCTTTACAACATCATCGAGGGCGTGAGCCGGGAAAAAGGCATCGATCCGCGCATAGTGGTCAGCGCGGTTGAAGATGCCATCGTCGTCGCTACGCGGAAGTATTACAAGACGCAGGAGAATCTGCGCGCCGTGCTCGACAAAGATTCCGGCAAGATCAACGCCTATGCGGTGAAGTCGATTGTAGAAGGTCCGGAGCAGGTCGAAGACCCGAATCTCCAGGTGACGGTGGAGCAGGCGCGCAAACTCGACCCGAGCGCGGAAGCCGGTGGCGAGTTGCTGATCCCGAAGGTCACGGAAGGAATTCTGGGCCGCATTGCCGCGCAGCTTGCGAAGCAGGTCATTTTTCAAAAGGTGCGCGAAGCCGAGCGCGACACGGTCTACAACGAGTACATCGGGCACGTCGGCGAGATCGTGAATGCGACCGTGAAGCGGATCGAAGGGCCGGACGTGATCGTCGATCTCGGCAAAGCCGAAGCGCGCATGGGCCGGAAGGAACAGTCGCGGCTGGAGTCGTTCGCAGTCGGTGAGCGGATTCGCGTTGTAATCTCGCGAGTGGAAAAAGCCGTTAAGGGTCCGGGCGTGGTGGTTTCCCGCGCCGCGCCGGAGCTGGTGCAGCACTTGTTCCAGACCGAAGTGCCGGAGATTTACGACGGCACGGTAGTGATTCGGGCGATTGCGCGCGAAGCAGGCGAGCGCACGAAGATCGCAGTCATGTCGAAAGACAAAGACGTCGATGCAGTGGGCGCGTGCGTCGGCATGAAGGGAATGCGCGTGCAGTCGATCATTCGCGAACTGCGCGGCGAGAAGATCGACATCATCGAGTATCACGAGGATTCCGTAACCTTCGCCGAAAAGGCATTGCAGCCCGCCAAAGTCAGCCGCGTCACGGTTGTGGATGCGGCCGAAAAGCATCTGGAAGTTGTAGTAGACGACACGCAACTCTCGCTGGCCATCGGCAAGAAAGGCCAGAACGTGCGCTTGGCGGCCAAACTGCTCGGCTGGAAGATCGATATCAAGAGCGAGGAAGAGAAGCGTCAGGAAGTGGAACAGCAGATGTCCGCTCTGGTGACGCAGACTGTAACGCCGCTTGAGATTGTTACCGGACTCGGCGAAGGGCTGGTCGAGAAGCTGAAGGCGGCCGGTGTAAATACGGTCGAATCGCTGGCCGACATGACGCCGGAGCAGCTTGAGGCGATCGAAGGCATCGGCCCGAAGACGGTGGAAAAAATCAGTCTCGCAGTCAATAATTATTTTGCCACTCTAGACGGGGAGGCAGTCGTCCCCGAAGGCGCGGAAGCAGCCGCCGCTGAAGGAACGGAAGAAGCTGTGGCCGCTGAATCGGAAACCGCGGAAGGCGCGGTGGAAGCGGCATCTGAGGTGGAAGCACCGGCGGGCGAAGTGGGGGCTGTATCTGCGGACGCTGAGCCTGCGGAAACAGCCGCCGCGGAAGAAGGCGAGCAGACGTCGCACGAAGAAGTCTCCGCCAACCAGGCATTAGGCGAAGAGACTTCGGTGGGGGAACCGCCGGATTCCGAAGAAAAGCAGGGCTGAACTCGGATCGTCAGGTCCGGGAATCATAGCGGCACAGACAACGATTCCGTGAGGTTCGATATGCGAACGTAGTATTTAAACTGGGCGGGACGCAAAGGAAAACGAGAACGGATGAAGATTCGAATCAATGATCTGGCCCGTGAGCTGGAGGTCAAGAGCAAGGAAATTCTTGACGCCCTGACTACGGTTGGAGTTACGGAAAAGAAGACACACTCCAGTTCTCTGGAAGAGCACGAAGCGGAACTGGTTCGGAAGCATCTTCGCTCCCGCAGCGAATCCGGATCGAGCGCTGGTAAAGCCGCGCGTATCGCCAGTCGCGGCGAAGAAGAAATCAAAACTAAGATCGATCTGTCGCATATCTCGCGTCCCGGCGACGTGCTGCGCGCGATCACGCAGCAGAGAGAAGCAGCCGAGCGCCCAGCAGCCCGGTCAGCAGCGAAACCTCCGGTTACGGCGTCGTCCATCGAGGCGAAAGAGGAAGCTCCGGCCGCGACTGTCAGGCCAGTCGCCCCGCCTAAGTCCGTGGAACAGCCCGCGCCAAGACTCGTAACGCCTGCGTCAGTAGCGGCCATGCGACCGCCATCGGTCGTAGTAATTCCACCAAAAGCTCCTGCGACTCCGCCTGCGATTGCGACTCCGCCGCCGGTATCGTCGACGCCGTCGCCAACCTCTCCGTCTAGCTTAGCTCCGCCGTCGGCAGTTGCAATTCCGCCGCGCCCCGCCACTTCCGTGCCCGCTGCAAGCGTGGCTCCGCCAGCGCAGCCTCCGGCACTAGGCATCAATCTGCAAGGCGTGCAGGTTCCGAGCCCGCCTCCGAGACCGCCAGTTCCCACCACGCCGCTTCCGCGCATGATCATGCCGCAGACTGGACCGCGGCCAGTCTACAAAGCGCCCGCACCAGCGCCTGGAGCGCCAATGCGTCCAGCGCCGGGGAGACCTGTGCCAGGGCAGCCAATTTTCCAGCGCACCGCGCGACCAACCGCGCCCGGCGCTCGTCCTCCGCTTCGGCCGGGTGAACGCCGGCCCATGCATCCTACACGCGTTGCGCCTGCGGGCGCGCGTCCGCTAGGTGTTGGTCCGGGCGCGCCGATGGGCGCGCCTCCGGGACCGAGCCGTCCGGGAGCGAGGCCGGGAGGTCCGTCGCGCAGACCGGGACAGAGATACGTTCCGCGCGGCATAAAAGAAGGTCCGATGAAGGGCTACACTCCGCCGCCGCGGGTGAGCATCAGCAACGAGCCGCAGCCGATTACTCGGAACATCACAATAACCGAAGGCATTTCCGTAAAAGACCTGGCCGAAAAGCTCGGTTTGCGTGCCAAGGATTTGATCGCCCGCCTCGTGATGCGCGGTGTGTTCGCCACCATCAACCAGACGCTCGATGCGGAGCTGGCGAGTGAGATGGCGCGCTTCTTCGGAGCCGATACGGAAGTCATTACCTTCGAAGAACAAGCCGCGAAAGACACAGCCGAAGCGACTGAGGCGAGCGAAGAAGGCGCGGAAGCAGGCACGCGTCCGCCGGTTGTGACCATCATGGGCCACGTCGATCATGGCAAGACGACGCTGCTCGACTCGATCCGCTCCACCGACGTTGCAGGCGGCGAAGCGGGCGGAATCACGCAGCACATTGGAGCCTACAAGGTTCGCATCGCGGACACGTCGTCTCCGGCGTTTGGGCGCGAGATCGTGTTTCTCGACACGCCCGGCCACGAAGCCTTTACGCGCATGCGTTCACGCGGCGCAAAAGCTACCGACATTGTCGTGCTCGTCACGGCCGCGGATGACGGCGTCATGCCGCAGACGGTGGAGGCCATCGACCACGCCCATGCCGCCGAAGTTCCCATCATTGTCGCGGTTAACAAAATCGACAAGCCGGACGCGATGCCGGAGCGCGTGAAGAAGCAACTGGCCGATCGCGGGCTCGTGCCCGAAGAGTGGGGCGGGAAGACCGTTTTTGTCGACGTCTCGGCGAAGAAGAAAACGAATTTGAATTTGCTGCTCGAAATGATCTGCCTGACCGCAGATTTACAGGAACTGAAGGCGACTCCGGGACGAGCGGCGAGCGGCCTGGTGCTCGAAGCAAAGCTCGATCGTGGTCGCGGTCCGGTGGCGACCATCCTGGTGCAGAACGGGACTTTAAAAGCTGGGGATAACTTTGTAGTCGGGAACGCGTACGGCAAAGTGCGCGCCATGTTTGACGATCGCGGGCAGGCATTGCAGGTAGCTCCGCCCTCGACGCCGGTTGAAATTCTCGGTCTCGAAAGCTTGCCGCAGGCCGGCGATCAGTTCGTGGTCGTGACCGACCGCGAGAAGGCGCGCGACATTTCCGAATACCGCGAGCAGAAGGCGCGTGAAGCGGCTCTGGCGAAGAGCTCGCGTGTTTCACTCGAAGGCCTCGCCGAACAGTTGAAGACGGCCGGCATGAAGGAACTGAACGTCATCCTGAAAGCCGATGTGCAGGGCTCCGTCGAAGTGCTGGGCGATCTGCTGGGTCGGCTCTCGAACGACAAAGTTCGTCTCAAGCTGTTGCGCTCCGGTATTGGAGCGATTACCGAAACCGACGTGCTGCTGGCGTCGGCGTCGAACGCAATCATCATCGGATTCAATGTTCGTCCCGAGCGCAAAGCGCAGGAACTGGCCGAGCAGGAAAAAGTCGACATTCGCCTGCACTCGATCATTTACGAACTGCAGGACGAGATCAAGCGCGCCATGACTGGGCTGCTCGAGCCGACCATCAAGGAAACTTATATGGGCCGCGCCGAGGTGCTCGAAACCTTCCGCATTCCGAAGGTCGGAATGGTAGCCGGCTGCCGCGTGAGCGATGGGCACATCAAGCGCGATTCCGAAGTCCGGCTGCTGCGCGACAACGTAGTCGTCTTCAAAGGAAAGGTCGCCTCGCTGCGGCGTTTCAAAGACGATGCCTCTGAAGTGCGCTCCGGCATGGAGTGCGGCATCTCCATCGCCAACTATGGCGACATTAAAGTCGGCGACGTGATTGAGGCGTTCATGACGGAGAAGGTCGCGGCCGAGGGAATCGCGTAAGACCCTAAACGCGGTTGCCCTCACTTTTGCAGTTTGAAATCTGACCTCTGCAATGGTATTGACTTTCCCGTATTGACATTTCCGTCGAACCCGCTGATGCAAGAAAAGCTTGACTTAGCCGCGCGGATGAAATCAAACTTGATCTCGGTACACAAAGTGTCTCAGCCGCCAGCTCCTTGAAAAAATGAAAAATTATCTTTTGTAGCGCGGACGCTCCTGTCGTCGTGCGTGCACCATCAAAGAGTGAGGTTGACGAGCTGGAGGCCTCCCAGGGAAAGGTTAGGTACAATGCGCTCATAGTTTTGCCGCTAACCCCTTCGTATGCATTGTTTTGCGGGCGTCCCAAGCTAAACCATTTTGATCCGTGGTTTTAGGAAGGACAGGGGAGGGGGGAGGGGAGACCGGGCGGGTCCCTTCTGAGGACGATCTTCCACCTATTCATCAGGTCAAAAAAACCCCGCCCAAGCTAAAGCTTAGACGGGGAACCCGCTTACCGGAACTTAGTTCGGGACCTAGTTGAATCTTCCCTGATTTCTCTTTATTTGTTTCGGGATCCTAGCACCTCCCTGCGGGTGAGCCCTTGCCAAGGCCCCGCGGTTCATGACTCCCGCTCCCGCCGACGTCTGCAATCCAAATACTCCGGTCCCGACCTGAATGTCGTCAGTTTCGAGGAAAAGAGCGGTGGAGTCATCGACCAGGTAGTAGTCGAAGCCGATGTAAGCGCTGCCGCCAGCCGTGGTGGTCGCAGTGCCTCGTCCCGTTGAGTCAGGAGCGGCGAGGCTGACAGAAAACGCCAGGTTGGGATTTAGGCTGATGCCTGCGCCATTGTCGTCGTTGATGTCGATGCCGCCGGTGTAAGCATTATTGGTGCTGGCAAATTCCGCGATGGAATTCTCCACGATTGCATCTTGAAAGTCGTAAGCGCTCAGGTTCAATCCGTACCCCTGCGAAGTTGAAAGCGTCGCCCCGGAAGTTTGTGGGTAGGCTGTGCCGATCATCGTATTCAGCGCATCCGACTCCAGAATCTGAAGGCCTCCGCTGGAGGGATAAATGACCCACTGCGTCGCGGGCGAGAAGCCAACCAGTTGGACGGTCACTCTTCCGCCGACCGGGCCGCTGGATAACTTCGTTCCGCTGAAGGCTTGTTGAGGGGGAACAGTGCCGTCGTTGTTGAGATCTTCCAGGCCGTCGCTGAGGTTGCCGGTTCCGTCCGAGGTCATCACGCCGCCAGTTCCTACAGGAGTGGTGAGGCCGCCCGACACCGTAAACGCCATGGGGCCGGTGGGGAAGGAAGCGCCGTTTTGCGTGAAGGCGTCGCCCTCAAGGAACTCGAAACCATCGGTCTCAACGAGTTTGAAGTGAGTGGCGTCGATTGGATAGAAGTCAAAGTCAAGCGCGCCGAAGCTGGAGGAGAGGGTCATTGTACCGGGACTTGTTCCAGAACCGAGCAATGCGCTCCCCGTGAGCGATTGAGCAAGAAACGGGCTGCCGTTATCGCTGAAGTCCTGCACGCCTGTGTTTGCTGTGATGGAGCCGCTCGAGTCGAGGGTGAACGCACCTGTGCTGGCGAAAGAATTGCCGCTTCCGTCGCTGCCCGCAACTGTAAAGGCAAACGGACCGGCGATCGAACCTTGGCTGGCGATCGCAGTTTGCAGGTCGAGCGTGCCACTACCGCTCCCGTTGGAGTCGAATTCGGTGACGAGCCCGTGCGAGCTCACCCCGGTGGTCCCCGATGTGAGCACGAAGTCGAGAACGAAGGTTCCTATGCCAGTGACCAACTGTACCTGGCCGCGCCCGTCACTGTCCACGAAGTAGGAGCCCGATGTGATTGCTACGCCTGGGTCGATGGCGATGGCTGGATCAAGTGCGTCCATGGTGCCGCCGGTGACGCCGCCGCTGCCGTTAGCCGTAAAGGCTCCCGCGATGGTCAAAGGAGCAAAGTTAAAGTCCCAGCCTTGCGAGAAGAAAACGTAGGTGCCGGTCAGATTGCTGTTGGTGAATCCCTGCTGATTGGGGGCGGGTCCATTGTTGTTGTTGCCGCAGGCCACGAGCAGTGCAAGGCTGACAATCGCGAGGGGGAGAATGATGCGATGCGATAGCGACATAACATCTCCTGCAAGAGATTTGGCGAAGTTTTGGGTTGGCGTACCCAGATTAGCACGCATGAGTTACCGCCAGGTTATTGAAAACACTCCTGAGTTCTAGAATGCCTTGAACACGTAGCTTAAGGGAAAGTTTCTGTAAAAACGTAACGGGCGAGAATCGTTCAAAAAAAGATTATCCAGCCGGATCGTTACGCCTTTGTGACTTGAGCGGAGTTTGCCTCGCGGGATGGCAGACCAGATTGTCGGTGCTTCTCGATAGCCCATGCGACCAAGCGATCGAGGAGGAGGAGGGAGAGGACAAAGCCATATTCGAGCGGTTTGCGCTTATCGGCTTTGACCAGCCAAAGGTAGTGGATCACACCGAGAATCGCGGTGGCGTAGATCAGGCGATGCAAACGTTGCCAGTTCTTGCCGCCAAGACGGCGGATCGACCAGGCGGTCGAGGTAAGAGCCAGCGGAATCAGGAGCACGAAAGCCGAGAATCCCACCGTGATGAAGGGACGCTTGGCGATATCTTTCAGCATTTCGTGGAAGTCGAAAAATTTGTCGAGCCAGATGTAGGTGAGAAAGTGAAGGAAGGCATAAAAGAAGGCAAAGAGGCCGATCATGCGACGAATTCCAATCAGCCAATACTGATGAGTCAGACGGCGCAGCGGGGTGATCGAAAGAGTTGTGAGGATCAGGATCAGGGTCCAGTCGCCGGTGGAGTGAGTGATGACTTCGATGGGATTCGCGCCCAAGCCATCATGAAAGCCCTTCCAGGCCAGGCGGGCGAGCGGGATCAGCGCGGCCGGGAAGACAACTAACTTTAGAATCCGCAGGCGGGACATGGAGAAAGTCAAAAATCAAAAGTCAGAAGTCAAATTGAAGAAGTAGCCCCTTGCTCAGAAATTTTTCTTCAGGTCCATTCCAGAATACAGGCTGGCCACTTGATCATATCCGTTGAACATGAGCGTCGGGCGCTTGAAGAATTCTCCGAGGCGGCGTTCTTTAGCCTGGCTCCAGCGCGGATGGTCGACGTTGGGATTTACGTTCGAATAGAAGCCGTATTCGCGCGGAGCGGAAAGCTGCCAACTATTAAGCGGCTGGTCTCCGGTGAAGCTGATTTTCACGATCGACTTGGCACTCTTGAAGCCGTACTTCCACGGAACCACGATGCGCAGCGGCGCGCCGTCCTGGTGGGGCAGCGTCTCGCCGTACATCCCGAAGCAGAGGAGAGCGAGCGGGTGCATGGCTTCGTCCATGCGGAGGCCTTCGACATAGGGCCACTTCAGGACGTCGATGCGTTGGCCGGGCATTTGTTTCGGATCCCAAAGGGTGGTGAATTCTACGTACTTTGCTTTGTTGGTGGGCTGAGCGCGCTTGATGACTTCGCTGAAAGAGAAACCGATCCAGGGGACTACGATCGACCAGCCTTCGACGCAGCGATGGCGATAGATGCGCTCTTCGGGGGGTGCCCACTTGATGATGTCATCGACGTCGAATTCCAACTTCCTGGCAACGTGGCCGTCGATGGTGACTTTCCAGGGGTGGGTTTTGAAGTTCTTGGCTAGTTCAGCGGGTTCGTATTTGTCGGTCGAAAATTCGTAGAAGTTGTTGTAGTTCGTGACGTCCTTGTAGGGCGTCTCTTTCTCGGTCGTGCTGAACGGGCTTTTCTGCAAGCCGGGAATTTTGTCGTAGGCCTGGACGACCAGGGATGGGTCGGCTAGATCGCGAAAGGTCGGGCTGGCGAGCGCGGCTGCGCCGGTCAGGGCCGCTCCGGCCAGAAATTTGCGGCGATTCAGGTAGATTTCTTTCGGAGTAATTTCGGACGACGGAACTTCGGGCTCTTTCTTGATCAGCATTGCTTCCTCTGGGAAGTACGCGTGCCAAGGAAATCCCAGATGTCTCGACACGCAGCCCCTGAAGGGGTACTGAGAGTGGTGCATTAATCGCAACGCTGAAGCGTTTGCGTCACCCAACATCAACGCAAGCGCATTCAACGCCTGCCTGCATTATAGGACGCGTTGAGAGAGGAAAAAGTTTCACTGTGGCAAAGATCAATTGGACGCGGAGGCGGATTTGGACTGGGGTTGCGAACGCAGTACTTCGCGGACTTTTTTGGCGAGATTCTGGAGAGTGAAGGGCTTCTGAAGAAAGGCGGTGCCGGGGGTGAGCGTGCCCTGAGTTGCAATGGCGTCTTCGGTGTAGCCGGAGAGATAGAGCACGCGAGTGGTGGGGCGCTTGGCTACAATTTTCTTTGCGAGTTCGCGGCCGCCGATGCCGGGCATGACTACGTCGGTGACGAGAATGTCGATCGTTCCCTTGGTTTCTTCGGCGACGCGCAGGCCGGCTTCTCCGTTTTCGGCTTCAAGAACCTTGTAGCCGCGGGAACTCAGCGTGAGGCGGACAAGTTCGCGGACGGAGTCTTCGTCTTCGACGAGCAGAACCGTTTCGCAGCCTCCCTTTTCGCTTTCCTGGGCGGCGACCGGGCAGACATCGGCGAGCGACTCCTCGACGCGCGGGAGATACACGTGAAAGGTAGTGCCGGAGCCAATCTGGCTTTCGGCGAAAACATATCCGTTGCTTTGCTTGACGATGCCGTAAACCGTCGATAAGCCGAGGCCTGTGCCCTTGCCTTTTTCCTTGGTGGTGAAGAACGGTTCGAAGATGCGGGACTGCGTCTCTTTGTCCATGCCGTGGCCGGTATCGGAGACGGTGATGACTGCGTAGCGGCCGGGCTGGATGAAACGGTGCTCGCCGACATTCTGGCGGATGGTGACATTCAAGCTGCGGATGGTGATCTTGCCGCCTTCGGGCATGGAGTCCTTGGCGTTGACCACCAGGTTCATGATGACTTGCTCGAGCTGGCCGGCGTCGGCGCGGGTGCGGCCGGCGTCGGACGAGAGGCGGGTAGCGAGTTCGATGTTTTCGCCGATCAGCGGGCGGAGGAGCCGCTCCATGTCGCCGATGACGGCGTTGACGTCAATGACTTTCAGTTCGAGGACTTGCTTGCGGCTGAAGGCCAGGAGTTGGCGAGTAAGGGTAGCGGCGCGGTCGGCAGCCTGCTGGATGGACTGCACCTTGGAGTGCATTTCGCTGGAGGGCTCAAGTTGGTCGAGCAGCACCTCGGTGTATCCGTTGATGACCATCAGAAGATTGTTGAAGTCGTGGGCGACGCCTCCGGCCAGGCGGCCGACGGCTTCCATTTTCTGCGCCTGGCGAAACTGCTCTTCGAGTTGACGGCGGTCGGTGATGTCCTCGGCGATGAGTTCGAGAACTTCTTCCGGTTCGTCGGCCAGGCTGGCGGCGCGGCCGCTGAGGCGGACGGTGATGGTGTGGCCGTCTTTGTGCTTCCACTGCACTTCGACGCCGTTGAGACTGCCGTTGCGTTGGTACTCGTCGGTGAGGCGATCGATCTCCTGCCGGGTTGACGTAGACTTCGCGGCGGACGTCGAGGGCCAGGACCTCTTCGACTGAACCGTAGCCGAGCATGGTGATGAGCGCGGGATTGACGTCGAGAAATCTTCCGCCGAGCGTGCTGCGATAAATGCCGAAGACTGCGCTCAGGATTAGGGAGCGATAGCGCGCTTCCGAGCGGCGTAGCGCCTCTTCGTAGCGCTTGTGCTCGATGGCAGTCGCGAGTTGCTGGGAGACGAACTTCAGGATTTCGCGGTCGCGCTCGCCGAAGCGGACGTTTTTCGTATAGCTCTGGACGACCAGCGCGCCGATGGTGTTGGCTCCGCTCTTCAGCGGGACGCCCAGCCAGTCGACGGATGCCGCGCCGATCAGTTCCACTTCACCGCGTTGCACCAGCTCTTCAAAAACAGTGGGCGTGGCGAGCAATGGCTCGCCTGTCCTCACTACAAAGTCGGTGAGGCCGCGGCCAAGGCGCTTGGGTTCAGGAGCGGGGTCCTCTTCATCGACGAAATATGGGAAGCTCAGCAACTGGGATTGCGGATCGTAAATCGCAATATAAAAATTGCGCGCATACATCATTTGACCGACGATGTTGTGGATGGACGCGTAAAACTGCTGGAGATCTTCGGCTGACTGGCTGCGAGCGGCGATGGCGTAGAGAGCAGCGTTGAGTTCCTCGGCGCGCTTTTGTTCGGAGATGTCGCGATAAGACGCGTAGCCGCCGATGCGTTTGCCGTGCAGCATTACGGGCGCGGTAGAGAGCAGAACTTCGACCAGCGAACCGTCTTTCCTTTGCCGCCGGGTTTCGAGAGAAAGGTTAACGCCGGTTTGGACGTTCTGTGCGATCCACGCGGTCTCGGCGTAACGGTCAGGCGGAACGATTAGTTTTTCCAGACTCTTCCCGGAAGCCTCGGCGGCGGTGAATCCAAAAAGGCGGGTGAACTCGCGGTTGACGCGCAGAATGCAGTGAGCTTCATCGACGATGCTGACCGCTTCGGGGGCGTTTTCGATGATCTGCTCGAAGTAAGCTTTTTCGATGGGAAGCGGATTTTCGGAATCGCCGCTGGGGGGTAGGCCTAACGCGGAAGGAAGGTTCTGGGGTTGCATCGCCGCGTCCGAGGTGACGCGATCGACTGCGCCCTGGAGCGTTTCGGCCCGCAGAATTTCCCCCAAACCAGCCGATGAGGCGGTTTTCTCCCTCATTCAGTCCCTTCACAAACCCGCGTTGGCGGTATCGTTTTATGGTATGCGAGCCTGGTTTTGGCGGCTAATTACGGGGGTAATGGAAGATGCAGGACAAGGCTTACACTTGGCGGTATGAAGATTTGCAATAAAAGGAAGATACGCCGAAGGTGTTTGCACTGGCGGTCGGCAACTGGTGTAATTTAGAAAATTGATGTCTAAGGCCGAAGCAGGAAGCACTCGTTGGGTCGGCGGCGCGTGGCGCGTCTTCGCCTTTACTTTTCTGTCGACACTGCTCTCTTTTGCGGTTGCTTTGCTTCTCAGTATCGTGGGGACACTCGTCTATTCACTAATTGAGCACGTTGCGCCCAATCTTGTGTTTGCTTACCGGCGAATCGCGTTCCTGATTGCCGTGTCGGTGGGAACGGTTGTGCTGATTGTCTCGCTGGTGGTGGAGATTCGGAATTACCGGCGGTGGAAGATTCTGGCGGCAATCGAACGAACGGCTTTGAATCATTGAGGGGATTGAGCGGTGAAGGATTTACCCCAAAGCGGTGCGCCACGCATAGCGATTCCTATGCCGCACTCGGGCGATCGCGATTATGCCGAGCGATCGGTGAAGCAATATGAGGAGGCGGTGCGAGTGGCGGGCGGCGAGCCGGTGCGGATTGAACTTGGGCAGTCTGCAGCCGAGGTTGGAAAACAAATTGAGAGTTGCGATGCTGTGCTTTTGCCGGGCAGCAGGGCCGATGTCGATCCGGAGAAATATCACGAAGCGCGGCACGAAAGAACCGAGGAGATCGACCCGGCGCGCGAGGCGGTCGACCATTTGCTGCTCGATGATGCCTATGAGAAGCGCAAACCTGTGCTCGGGATTTGCTATGGGCTGCAGTCGCTGAACGTTTACCGGTCGGGATCGCTGGTGCAGCATATCGAGTCGGCGATTAACCACCAGGCTGGGCGTGCGGTGCCGAATGCGCACGCGGTAAGGATCGAAGGTGGATCCCATCTTGCGGAAATTATCGGGGCGCGAGATGGTGAACCGATCGCGGTTAATTCCTCGCATCATCAGTCGGCTCGTGTTGCCGGGAATGGACTGCGGGTGGTGGCGCGCTCACCCTCGGACGGTGTGATTGAAGCGCTCGAAGGAACCGCGGCTGATCACTTTGTGCTGGCGGTGCAATGGCATCCTGAGCGCTCGGTGCAGGATGGACCTGAGGTGGCGGAATCGGCGGAGAAGATCTTTCGGGCGTTTATCGCGGCGGCGCGGGAGAGACGCGTCAGCCGGTCGAACTGCGAACAAAACCTTTAACCGCAGAGACCGCTGAGAACTCCCGCGGAGGACGCGGAGACCGCGCTTACTCAATTTCGTCTATTTCAGATGCAGCAACACCGTTACGTGCGCGATCGCGGCATTCTCTGTGCCTGTGCCTTCGGGCGTCTTTGCTTTGATACCCACGCAATCGGCTGGAATTCCGCACAGAGCTGCGACTCGGTTGCGAATCGCCGCAGAGTGCGGACCGATTTTCGGGGCAGATAAAATCAGCGTCGAATCCAAATTGACCAACTCATAGCCCGCGGCAGCAACGCGCTTCAGCGCCTCGTTGAGAAACACGGCTGAGTCTGCGTCTTTCCATTGCGGATCGGACGGGGGAAAAGCGATCCGATGTCGGGGCCTGCAATTGCGCCGAGCAGCGCATCAGTAATGGCGTGCAGCAGAACGTCTCCGTCGGAGTGTCCGCCGAGGCCTTGATTGTGGGGGAGAGTTACGCCACCGATTTTTAGAGGAATGCCGGGTTTAAACTCGTGGGAGTCGTAACCCTGGCCGATGCGAAATTGAGAAGGCAATGGATGATCCATTTGGCGAAACCGGGGAGCAGACTGCGCTCCCTCAGTTGCGCGACCTATTTTGTGCGGCGAGTATCATGGCTCTCCCTACTTTTTCGAAGACTTTTTCTTGGTGCCGAAGCCGGTCTCGACGGGAGCGCCGATGCTGGCCAGCATGTCCTTTGCGGTTTGCGCCATCGGTCCGTTGGGGTCGAGCTCGATATATTTCTGGAAGGCCTGGGCGGTACCCTCGGGCGCAACCATCTTGTTGTCCTTTCCGACAGTGGCCTTGCCGATCAGGTTAATGCCTTTCCAGTAGTAGGCGAGCGCTTTGTTAGGATCGGCTGCGATGACTTTGTCGAAAGCGACGTTGGCTTCATCGGCTTTGCCGGCGTTGGTTAACACGGCACCCTCATTGAAATAGTACTGGGCGGCATTGTCGGGGGCCAGTTGCGCGGCCTGGTTGTAGGCGGCGATCGACTCGTCCACTTTGCCTTCCTTGGAATAGGCTTCGGCCAGGTTGTTGTAGTAGGCCGCTATTTTCTTGTTGTTGTCGGGGTCCTTCGCGGCCTGCTCCGAGGCTTTGCGAAGGTCAATCGCTTTCTGGTAGTCGGTGACGGCCGCTTCGTAGCGCTTTTTCTTTTCGTCGGGATCGGTCTGCTTGGGAGCCGACATCCGGTAAGCGTCGCCGAGCTTAAACCAGATCAGGTCGCGCGCGTTGTCGATGGCGATGGCGTCGTTCAGCGTTGCGATGGCCTTCTCGAAATCGCCGGCGGTGCTGGCCGCATTGGCTTCGGTAAGTTTGTCGTTCAGTACTTTAACAGTATTGTTTTCTTTGAGCGCTTTTTCGCGCTGCGCTTCTTCGGCCTTGATCTGCTCGGGAGTCTTGCCCTGAGCGGTGGCCACGAGGGCCTGTTCCTTCTTCAGATCGAAATCCTGAGTAGTTTCGTCAGTGCTGACCATCACGCCGTTGAAGTGGTATATCTCCTTGCCGTCCTTACTGAGCTTGACGTTGTACTTGCCGGGAAGAATGCCGAGGGAAAAATACTCGCCCTTGTTATTGGTCTTTAGATTGTATTTGCGCCCGGTGTCGGTCGCGTACCACTCCACTTCGGCGCCGACGATGGGAGTTCCATCGACGCTTTTGCAAACTCCTTTGACTGTACCAGTTTGAGCGTGGACCAGCGGCGCTGACAGCAGGACGGCGAGCGCGAGAAAAAGGGGAAGGATGAAATACTTTTTCATGATGTGCCTCTTCATAATGTGCCTCCCGGCACAAAATCGGATTTTGGTGAACCAGATTCTTGAAAACTCGTTCTGGATGCCGCGCTAACCAGTGCGAGCCGCAGCCTCGGCATACGGAATCGGATCTTCTGCTCCCGCGTCTCGAAAGGCGCGCAGTCGTAATACGCAACTGTCACACACGCCGCAGGCACGATCTTCGCGCTGATAGCATGACCACGTTAAATCGAAGGGCGCATTCAGTTCAAGGCCAAGGCGCACAATTTCCGCTTTGCGCATGGCGATGAGGGGAGTAACGATCTGAATCGTGCCTTCTTTTGTGCCCACCCGCACCACTTCATTAAACGCTCGATAATACTCCGGACGGCAGTCGGGATAGCCGGAACTGTCGGGTTCGACGGCTCCGATGTACACCTTTTCCGCACCCAGGACTTCGGCCCAACTGACGGCTACGGCGAGGAAGTGCGCGTTGCGGAAGGGGACGTAAGTGACGGGTACACCTGTGCCGAGGGCGTGCGATTCAGGAACGCCGATACTGGGATCGGTCAGGGCCGAACCGCCGATGGCGCGCAATGCTTCATTGCGAACGACGAGGCGATTGCGGATATCGAGGCGATCACAGATGGCTTCGAAGGCGCGGCGCTCGCGGAGCTCGGTGCGTTGGCCATAACTGATGTGGACGGCAGCTGTTTGACTGTCGCGCGACGCCAGGGCCGCGCAGACACAGGAGTCCATGCCTCCGCTCAGGAGGACGACGGAGCTGATCGGGCGATCGGGTGATGAAATCGGGTGATCGGGTGATCGGGTCATCGGGTGATCTGAGTGACTCTAGCCTTTCAGTTAATTTTACGCTGGCTGCGAACATCCGCGGACAGGCGTGTCCGCGCTACACGCCTTTCGTCGCAGGATCCCAGATGAACTTGTGGATTTGCAGGCTGAGGCGTGCGGGCGCGTCGTCGGCGAGAATCCATTCAGCAAGTTGCTCGGGATCGAGAAGACAATGCGAGGCGTCGCGCGCGCCGGTGGCCTCTTTTTTGAAGGCTGGGGAGAACAGGATTGCATTTACGCGGTCTGCGAGTCCGTGCTCGCGGACGAAGTTGCGGGCGAACTCGTAGTCGGTGCGGTCGGCAAGAACGAATTTGAGTTCGTCCTGTGGACGAAGGGCTTTGAGATTCTCGAGCGCGAACGTGTTGGGTTCGCCGGAGTGCGGACATTTTACGTCTACGATCTTGATGACGTCTTTTGGCACCCGCGCCAGTTGGCGTTCGCCGCTGGTTTCGAGCAACACCTGGTAGTCGGCGTCCAGAAGCTGCTCCATAAGCGGGATCACATCGCGCTCCTGCAACATGGGCTCACCGCCGGTGATTTCGACGAGGCCGCCTTTGGGGCTGAGCCTTGCGACCTCAGTGAGCACCTTCTGAACCTCCATCTTGCTGCCGCCGTAAAAGCTGAATTCGCTATCGCACCATGAACAGCGCAAATTGCAGCCAGTGAGCCTTACGAAGACGCACGGCAGGCCCGCGTGAGTCGATTCGCCCTGGAGTGACTTGTAAATTTCGGTGATCTGCATGGAAAACAGCTTTCAGCCGTCCGCCGTCAGCCCTCAGCCCTCAGGAAAACTTTTCATTCTGAATAGGTCGCAGTGGTTGTGTCCGTCTCGAAGACTGTTACGTCCTTCACTCGCACTCGGCCGCTGGTGGTATTTTTCAGGCGGGCGTTGGTTTCATCGTAAAAATACTTTGAAAGGTTTTCGGCGGAGGGATTTAGGACCGTGAACGGTTCGATGTCGTTGATCATCTGGTGATCGAGACGGTCGATTACGTGCTTCATTACTTCTTTCAGATCTTTGAAGTCGAGCAGCAGGCCGGCTTTGTCGAGTTCGGCGCCGGTTAGCGTTACCCGAATTTTGTAGTTGTGGCCGTGCGGGTTCTCACACTTCCCCTTGTAGTTGCGGAGGTAGTGGCCGGCGGCGAATGTGTCTTCCACGGTTACTTCGTACATGAAATGCTTTGCCCCTGAGATTCCGACCGGCGATCGACAAAATTCATAACCACAGGGTCCACAGAGGAACACGGGGGAATCGATCAGAATCGCTGAGTTTATTGTACCGTTTGAGGACTGGGGAGACATGTCATTCAAATGCCTAGTAGTGGTGCAGTTTGGAAATGGCCATCCCTCCGCGGCTAAAGCCGCAATGAGAATGCGATGCTGAGGCACGGCTGAAGCCGTGCCCTTTCAAAACCGGTTCAAACTACACCACTACGAACTTGCTGTCGCGGTTCGAGCGCCTGGGGTCTTGGCTCGCATGCCTGAATCGTGTCAATTGTCCCCGGCGGGACGGGCTGAGATTGAGTCGAGATGGCGGAGCTACTATCGTTGTTTGCCGGCGGAGCTTGGGTTGGCGGGACAGATGATGCGGGGTTGGACGGTGGGTTTTTCTTTCGATTCTTTTGAATACGTAGAGCCTTGTCTCCATTGAGGTGGGCCATGTTGGTGGAGGCAACCTGCATGGCGTAGAGAAGGATGGAAGCCTCTTTCGGTTCGATGCGGCGGTGCAGCATCATTTCGCAAACGTCCGAAATTGCCGACTGGATGGAGACGGCATCTTCAAAAACGGGTAGGTAGGTATGGCCGGAAGGGCGGTTGTCCATGTTAGGCTTCGCCGGGCCCATGACTTTGTGGTAGTGACAAAACCGTTCGCCGTGAACCACGGGGGACTGGCAGGGATCGCCGTTAGCCTTGCGCTGGGCACAAATTTGGTCGGAATATTTGCCGAGAGATGAGGCCATTATGATTGCTCCTAAGGTTATGAATTAAAGGTAGATGATTGGTTTGTGCGGAGTAAGAATTGGGAAAATGTGGGGGGTACCCCCCTAAAAACAGTTAAGTTGATGATAATAATAGCGTTAGAGGCAAAGTATTCAAAAGATTGGAGTTAGGGTGGGATTTTCCGCCGAGAATGCTTCCGCCGCTTGCCATACGTTTTCTTTCGGTTTTCAAAGAGCAGGGACCGGTTTGAAACAGAGCATGAGCCCGTCTCTGGAGACGGGCGCACTTCTCGATGCTGAAGTGATGAAGAATCATTGCATCGATTTTGGTGCAGGTCTGTGATGGCGGTTACGGGGAAAATGTGATGAAAGAATGGGGGGGTAATCCGGATTTCTCAGCAGTCACCAAGGAAGCTACTCCGCAACAGGTATTATCGGGCAATGACGTTGTGGAGGCGCTGGCTACGTGTGCTGATATTTTCCGCCGCCTCGTTGTTTGCGGTCCTCGTTGTCGCCTACATCTCAACATTCATTGCTCATGCAGTTTCCGCGAGGCGGGCCTCCAAGATGCTGGACGCTTTGGAAGGGATCCGAATCGGCGATCCGGCTTCGAGACTTGAAAGAGCGGTGCCGCAGTGTACGTTGAGCCAAATGGAAGAAAAGTATCGCTGTGAAATCTTTGCGGGATGGGGAAGGTGGCAGTGGCAGCGAGTTCTAGGTCACATACCTTCTGAGCTCTACCTGCCAGTCATTTGGCGACTTAGGAAAATGGGGGTTCAGCCTTGGCACACAACCGTTGACGCCTCAATCCTTGACGGTCGGATTCGCAGTCTTCATCTGAATATTTTTGTTATAGCCGGGCGCGAGTCGCTCGGCGCGGAGTGGGAACTCAACGAGAACGTGCCACGGAGATTCATTCGATCCAACACGTCGCCAGACCAGATGCGCACGTTCCTCGGTTCCTACAGCATTACGAGTCTTCCGGGAGGGGAAGGCATCCTCATTGCCGCAACGCCAAGTAGCGAGCCTCGAGAATTGCAGGCGCGCCACATCAATCGGGCCTGTCTACGATCATTTAACCGATGTGAGGAGTTGTGCCAACTGTTACCCGATGCCATTCCCATTCTTGATGATCGCGGCTGGCATTGGGCAGATTGCGCCCCAGACATTCACTAATAGCTCACGAGGCAGCAATCTTCCCCGCAGATCGGATGCGTCCGGCGGTTGTGTCGTTCTTTCGCCCCTTTGGGGCTGCATCGCGTTCCACTTTCACCCACGGCTTGCGCCGTGGGCTGCATTCTTGCGCCGCTTCGCGGCTCAACGGTTCGGGACGACAATTCATGGATAAACGTCATGGGTAAAGCGGGGGTGGGAATTCATGGATAAAACGGAGATCACAATTCGCGAGGCTGGGCTGGCCGATCTCGAGACTATTCTGCATCATCGGCGGTGGATGTTTCGCGATATGGGGGAAGGGTCGGTTGAAGAGTTGGATCGCATGGTTGAGGCGGCGCGGCCTTGGGTGGCGCGGGCTTTGGCTGATGGGTCGTATCACCACTGGCTGGCGTTTGATGCATCTGGCTGCGTGGCTGGCGGAGGCGGCGTGCTGCTCTCGCCCTGGCCGGCGAATCCGCGTGACCCTTGTACGGAGCGCGCGGTGATTTTGAATGTCTATACTGAGATCGAATTCCGGCGACGCGGGATTGCACGGCGGGTGATGCAAACGATACTTGCGTGGATCAAGACCTACGGTTTGCAGAGCGTCAATCTGCATGCGAGCAAAGAAGGGCGGGTGCTGTATGAGAAGCTCGGGTTTGCGGCGACGAATGAAATGCGGTTGAGATTTGGGGTCGATGAGTGAGACCACTACAGGTCATCGGGAGAACGCCTTGCGGCTGCAGATGGAGAGCGAGAGAGCGTCGGCGTCCTTCGACTTGGTCGGCTCGCTTCGCTCACCTCACGGCGCTCAGGATGACAAAGCATGAGAAGTGTCCACGTTGTCCGATCTTGGACAGGCCCTGTTTTGAGAGTGTTATGCAAACCAAGGGCCAATCGCTCGAATCGTGCTAACGTTCTGGTTCCGGTTCCGTCTATATCCGTGTAACGCGAGGTTATTTTCGCTTGTAGAGGACCTCTAAAGGACAGAGACGGAACATGCCGGCCGATTCGTTCGTAGTATCAATTCCGGTTGGCGACACAGCCCGAAGGATTCGGGCATATCACATTCGGGTAGATCAGGAAACTCGGACCCAGAACGCCACCGTGAGGGGCGCATTGGCAGCGCAGGGCAACCGCATCGACGACACGAGTCTGATCCGTGAGGCGCAGCAGGGGAACCGCGCCGCCTTCGAGGTATTGGTGCGCCACTACGATCAGTCGGTGCTGCGGCTGGCGCTGCACCTGACCGGGTCGGAAACGGACGCGCAGGACGTTTATCAGGAGGCTTTTCTCAAGGCCTACAAAAACCTTGGCAGTTTTCGGTTTGAGTGCTCCTTCTACACGTGGATCTACCGGATCGTTACCAACCTCTGCCTCGATCATCTGCGAAAACGGAATGTGCGCAAGGAAGATTCTCCGGTTGGCGTGGACAAGTCCGGGGAAGAGTACAGCGTGCTGGAGCAATTTGCCGATGTGCGGGCGGGAGCGAATCCGGAACGCGATTTGATGCGGCGGGAGCTGGGAAGGAAGATTGGGGCGGCGTTGTCGCGGCTGACGCCGCGGGAGCGCATGGTTTTTGAGTTGAAGCATTATCAGGGGCTGAAGCTGCGGACCGTCGGCGAGATGCTGAATACGACGGAAGAGACGGCGAAGAATACGTTGTTCCGCGCGACGCAGAAGTTGCGGAGCGCGCTGGCGGAGATGCGATGAGAATACGAGTTGCCGGTTGCCAGTTGCCAGTTGCCAGCAGCGAAAGACAGCTTGTCGAGCTGGTGTCCGTGAATCGAAGGCATTTTGAGACTCAAAGCTTGAAGCTCATAAGGGTACGCATATGAAATGTGATTGGGTACGACAGAATATTCTTTTCTACGTTTATAACGAACTCGAAGACGACGCTCGCTACGAAGTCGAGCAGCATCTGGCGCGGTGTCCGGAGTGCGCGGCCGAGCTGAAGGCGGCGCGCAAGTTCCACACCACCATGTCGCAGGATACGGTGACGGAACCGACTCCGAACCTGCTGGCGTGCATCGCGCATGAGGTTGCAGGAAGCGCTTGAAACTACCGCGCAGGGCGGATTCTGGCGGCGGCTGATTTTCGAGCCGGGCGATCTGGCTGCGGCAGATTCGCATGGCTCCCGCGCTGACGGCTGCGATTTTCATGGTTGGATTCGGCGGCGGGATTGGCGCGACTTACAACTTTATGGCGGATCGCACGGTACGGCTCCGAACGTAAGCCAGGTCAGCCCGAGTGGATCGGTTCCGGTGGACGCCGCGGCTATCACCGGCATTCGGTCGGTGACGCAGGAGCCGGGATCGAATCAGGTCAGCATCAAGTACGACACGATTTCTACGCAGGAAGCGCAGGGTTCGCTGAACGATCAGCGCATCCAGCAGTTGCTGCTGTTTGCGGCGCGCAACAACTACAATTCGGGCGTTCGCATGGACTCGGTCGATGTGCTGACGCAAACTCCGAACGATTCGCGAGTGCGCGAGGTGCTGATGTATTCGCTTGCAGAACGATACCAATCCGGGCGTGCGCATGAAGGCGCTCGATGGGCTGAGCGGGCTGGTGCGGCAGGATGAGCAGGTGCGGGACGCGGTGTTGCAGGCGCTGGTTAACGATGCAACACCGGCCGTGCGCTTGCAGGCGTTGCGACTGGTGGAGCCGATGAAGGCTGACAGCAAGGTGCGGGCGGTGCTGATGCGGCTGTCGAAAATGGATCAGAACGCTTCGATCCGGACGCAGGCGCAGACCATGCTGGCGCAAACGCCGGAGTTGGATTAGTGAAACTTCGTCGGTCGATGGTCGACGGTCTTCAGGAAAAGCATTCTACGGCCGAAAACGAATAGCTGACGACTGAATTAGATCAAGGAGAAACATTCATTGAAACAGGCAATCAAATTCGCTGGCGTGACCGCTGTGGCGCTCGCGCTTGCATCGTCTGGCTCTGGGCCAGGAGGGCCGGATTTACCGGGAAGGCAGCAACTGGGTACAGGAAGTCAAAGGCAACTTAAGCGGAGCGAGGAATCTTCGGGTAAAGCTGGACGCGGGCTCGGTTAAGGTTCAGGGCGGATCGCAGTCAAATATTACATACGTTATTCATCGTCGTGCTTATACGTCGTCCGAGCAGAGCGCGCGCCGCGAATTCGAATCGAACCGGATTACTGCCATGATCAAGGCCGACACGGCCTGGCTCGATCGCCGAGGGCAGCAGTCAGAATCGCAAGTGCTCGGACGATCTGGTCATCAATGTTCCTCGGCAAATGGAGTCTGCGCGGGTCGAGACCGGCGGCGGCAGCGTGAGTGCGACGGCGCTGGCGGGGCGCGTCGAGATCGAGACCGGCGGTGGGACGATCCGCATCGACGACATTGGCGGCGAAGTGAAGGCTGAGACGGGTGGAGGCACGATTGAAATTGGTACTGCCGGAGGCGATGTGAATCTTCAGACCGGCGGAGGAAACGTCAAGATCAATGCCGTGAAGGGCAGCATCAGGGCGGAGACTGGCGGAGGGAATCTGGCGGTTGCTTTCCGGCTTGCAGGGAGCGGTGCTGGAAACCGGCGGAGGCAGTATCCGGCTCGAGAAGTGCGCTGGCCGGGTGAAAGCTACAACGGGCGGAGGCAGCATCGAGCTGGGCGACATTGACGGGCCGGTGGAGATCGAGTCGGGCGCGGGCAGCATCCGGCTGGGATCGGCGAATGGGCGCGTGGAAGCTCAAACTGGAGGCGGAACGATTCAGCTGGATCGCGCAACCTCGGTGAGGGCTGAGACTGGCGCCGGGGCGATTATTGTGAAGCTTGTGTCGTCGTCGGATGTCCGCAACAATTCCACGCTTGAGACCTCGGCCGGCGACATTACGGTCTATCTGGCCAAGGACATTCCGATCACGGTCCGAGCGGCGATCGAGATGGCCAACGGGCACACCATTCGCAGCGACTTTGGCGACATCCACGTATCGAACGAAGGCGGCAACTGGCCTGGACCGCGAACTGTGACCGCGGAGGGACAAGTTGAACGGCGGAGGACCGGTGTTGAAGGTCCGCACAAGTTCTGGGAACATCAGTTTTTTGCGGCTGGCGCAGAAGTAGGAGAGCGGTTCTCCGGTCACGGGTGACCGGCGCTAAGGACGAAAGACTCGGAATGAAGCAAAAGTTTCGGAGGGAACTATGACGCATCGCTTCCTGCTCAGCACGCTGTTGTTGGCTCTGGTTGTCAGCGCACCCGCGGCCCAGCGGGCGACCGACGGAACCGGCGAAAGCTGGATCTTCAGTTCGGACGACGGCGGAAGCGGGAGTTCGTATCTGGGCGTGGATATCACCGACGTGACCACTGAAAGGCTCTCTGAATTGAAGCTGAAGGAAGAGAATGGAGCCGAGATCACGATGGTCGATCAGGACGCTCCGGCCGGCAAAGCGGGGCTGCGTGAGCACGACGTGATCCTGAGCCTGAACGGAACGGCGGTGGAGAGCGCGGCGCAGTTGCGGAGGATGATCAAGGAAACTCCGCCGGGCCGGGTCGTTTCGCTGGGCATCAGCCGCGACGGGCAGCCGATGACGATCAAGGTGCAACTGGCGGACCGGAAAAAGTCGGTCTCCTGGACGCCGGAGAACCATGAATACAAATTTGAAATGCCACAGATGCCAGCAATTCCGGATATCGACATACCGATCTCGGTGGTGATCGCGCACTCTTCGCTGCGCAGCGGGCTGATGGTGGAAAACATCACGCCGCAGCTGGGAGACTTTTTTGGCGTCAAAGGCGGCAAGGGCGTGCTGGTTCGGACGGTCGAAAAAGGGAGCCGCGGCGAGAAAGCTGGATTCCACGCCGGCGATGTGATCGTGAAGGTCAACGATCAGCTGGTGCACGATTCATCGGACTTTACACATGCCTTGCGCGAATCACGGGGCGAGTCGGCGACCGTCACGGTGGTGCGCGACAAGAGAGAGCAGACGATTACGATCACTTTGCCCGCGCGGAAGGATTCGGGGATGGTGATCGAGGAGAGCGTGGACGATGACGAGTTGACCGAGGAAACTCAGTTGGCAGTCGACCGCGCAAACAGCGCGATGGCGCGCGTTACTCCGGAGGTTCTGGAGAAGTCACTGGAGAGCGCGCGGGAGGAGTTGGAGAAGGCGCACGACGACTGCCAGGAGAATCTCGAGCAGGAAAAAGAGAAGGTGGAGGATCAGCTCAACGACCAGCAGGAGAAGCTCCGCGATGAGCGGAAGATGATGCAGGAGCGGCAGCAGAAGCTGCAACACGAGATGTCCGGCGAGTGGACCGAGATCTAGGTTTTCTGACCGAATCGTTTACGTATGGCCCGAGGCGGGGCAGGCCCCGTCTCTAAACTAGCAGCGACGAGCTGCGTGCGGGTTACTGAAGTACCCTACTACCCTATAAGTGGCGTGGCCACATTCCACACTGGGGCATTAACCACGGTTACCTACCGTCAGGCGTAAATGGCCGCTAATCTAGAAATGCGATGGCTTTGCGCGCCTTGTTGTTCTCAAAAGACCCGGAAACCAACACTGTTCTGACAACCGTCTGCCAGAGCGTGGGGGTGCGGGTCGAGGTCTGCGACGACATTTTCACGGCGATCGATAAAGGCACGAAGCAATCTTTCGGGATCATACTCGTCGAGTGGTCCAGCCAGCCTGAGGCGGGCTTTCTCGTCAAGCGCGCCCGGGAGTCGGCGCCGAATAAGCAGTTTGCCGCGATCGCCATGGTTGACCGCGACCCCACTGCCGCGGAAATGCGCGAGCATCGGCTGGATTTTCTGATTCATCGTCCGGTGGCAGACGCGGAGGTGCGCGACACGCTTGCTAGCGCGATGCAGAAGACGCCTGGAGCCGGCGCTCGAAGACTGTAGACGGGCCGGAAGCCAAGCAGGAGGCCGCGGAACCCGCTTCAGTTCAATCGGCGGCTACGCAAGGGGCGAATGAAAGTGAGGGCCAGCAGGGTGACGGCAAATTCTCGTTTGAATGGAGCGAGGATCGACCGAACGATGGCGAATCTGCCACCGAGGTCGCGGAAGCGCCTGCGCGCGACTACGGGGCATTTTCCCGCAAGGCATTTACGGCAGCCATTGTGATGACTGCTGTGTTCCTGCTCTGGAGCGGGCGTGACCTGCTCATGGGCTTCGCGACATCTCCGGAAGGCAAGGCCAGGGTCTTGAGAGAATCGGTGGCCGCGTTTTTCCACCTGGAGCAGCCGGACTCGATGCCAGTCATCGGCGCCAAGCCGCGAGGCCGCGAGATACGTCGGCTGCTTTACCGTCCGACAATGCGATGGTGCCGGCTCCTCATCTTCAGGTAGTCGAAGGCGAGCCAGCCATCAACGAGTCGCACGATCAGTTGCGGAAGGCTGCCGACTTTCCGCTGCCGACGCCGCAACTCGATGCTTCCGCGTCGGCTCCGTTCAATGCCCGCAAGGTCACGCATTCCGGATAGCATTCGCGGTTCGGCTCCGATTGCACCGCCCGTTGTCGTGACCGTCAATCCTTCGCAGATGATGCCGGTTTCATCGCCCTCAATTCCAGCGCCCTCGTCGCAAACATTCACCGAGCCTGTCCCGGTGACCGAGGAGACAGAGCGTTGCGCTGCTTTCTACATGGTGTAAATCCGGCATTATCCGGCGCAGGCCGTGGCCCAGAAACTGCATGGGCCCGTGGTTTTGCAGGCGACGATTGGACGAGACGGCAGTGTCGAGGATTTGAAAATTGTTCGAGGATACTTTGTTCTTGGCAGGGCGGCGATTGCGGCGGTCAAGCAATGGCAGTTCAAACCCTACACGTTCAACGGGCATGCTGCGCGCACACAGACTGTTCTCACGGTCAGCTTCGAGTCTCCGACCAACTAAGGGTTTGTACATGAGGACGCTGTCGTCTCTCCGGAGTCTAAGCCGTACCTTCTTTCGCCCCTCCAGGCTACGACATCGCGGTTGCACCCACGGCTTACGCCGTGGGCTGCATTCTTACGCCGCTCCGCGGCTCTCAAGACATGCGGTGGACGCTACGCATAGGCCAGTTTGGCGCGTCTTCCGACGTACGCAGCTGTAACCAAGCCAGCGGCCAGTAATAGGTAGAGCGTATTTCGAGTGGAGTCGGGAGTCGTGCCGAGGAAGTCGAGGCCCGGCATGTGATGTGCCGGCCCGATATACCACCAGACGGTGTAGACCGCTTCGAATACTTTGCTGGTGCCGCTCCAAATGCCGAGCGCCAGGGCGAGAGACGGTACGAAGACAGGACGCAGGCAATCCAGGCGAGCAGAGTCTGGACGGTCACCGGTGATCAGCAGACGAATTGCGAGTCCGCCGTTGGTGACGGCTGCGACAATGACGCCTGCAATCCAAACGGCGGGCAGTTGTCTCCAGAGCGAGCGCTCGGAGGAGAAGATAAGCGAGGCGGTATTGAAGCGCGCTTCCCTGGTTCCCATCTGCGCCCATATGAGATCGGGCCAGATTAGCGCTGCTACGGCCACGCCGCCGCGCACCGCATTGAGCGGCGCTGAGAGGCTGGCCACAAACAGTCCGGCCGCAGACCGTGTACCACCACCAGCGATGGCCTTTGAGCATCAACTTTAAGCTCGGCAAGAACGAGTCTGGGCGGAATCAGGGGGGAATCGTGCTGCCGCCCGTGGGCGGGCGACAACGCGCACTTGGATGTGCGGCGGCGAGTCGACGTGGCCGCGACGTCCAGCTCTCCACTGGCGGCGGCGCGATTTGGCTGGCGGCGGCTTCTTTGAACGCAGGCGCCACTCACTTGCCGGATCGAAGCGATGGAAAAAGAGTGCTGCGAGCAGCGCGACCGTAATCGCGGCCAGCACACAAGTGAGTCGACTCACGTCAAGCGCCGGGCTCCAGCGCAAGCCATTCCAGAGAAATTTCCGGTGGTCAGCGGTGTCGCCGATGGTCATTGCGGCGCCATTCTTATAATCGGGATGAATTTTCTTCAAGTCCTGCTGCATCTGGCTCATGACGGAGACGATTCCGGTGAAATCGCAAAAATACGTCGCTTCGCTGACTTTTTCCCCTTTGTCGAGCGAACCGACGGGTACCGCAATGAGCGCTATCCAGACGAAGAAGTAAATGACATTGCCGGCTCCGCCGCGCAATCCGGGCAGAGTCTCGAATAGAACGGCCAGCGCTCCGGTAAAGGCCATCGCGGGCAGAGCAAACAGCAGAAACGGCGAGAGGAGCGCCCATAGATGTACGTGCGGGTCTTCCGCCTTCAGCCACTGCATCAGCACTGCGGCGGTGGCCATCACGACGACCATGGTCGCGAGTCACGACAAAATTGCTGATCATCTTGGCGATCGTGTAGAAGCTTTTCGTCATCGGCGTGGTGGCCAGAATCTGGCCCACGCGCGTCTCCTGGTCGCGCTGAATCGTGTTCTTGACGATATAGAACCCGATCAAAGTGAGGAAGGTGGTGGTGACCAGCGTCATCAGGCAGCCCAGCCAGGCTGAGTTGTAGATGCCCCGGTACTCATCAAGCCGGATGACAACCTTGCCGGCCATGCAGCAGTAGCCGAGATAGGTCGCGACGGCGAGCGTCACTAGAAAGTTGTAGCGGCGGACGCGCTCGAGAAAGTCGGCGCGCACGAGGTGATAGAGCACGCGCGCCTTCATGCGGCCGCTCCGACGCGATGCGCGTTGAGGCAGTAGAGGTAGGCATCTTCGAGTGTCGGCGGGAGCGGCTGGGCACCGCTGGGCGCGGTGGGCGCTAACATGCGAACGTGCACGCCATCGGCGCGGCGCGCGGTTCCGCTCACGAGATACTGCTGCTTGATTGCCTGCAGCTCAGTGCTCGGCACCACGCCTTCCCAGACTTTCCCTTCGACTTGGCGCAAGAGTTCTTCCGGGGTGGCGTGCGCGACGAGCGTGCCACTCGAGATCAGTGCGATGTCGGTCGCGGTCGCCTCGACGTCGGAGACGATGTGGGTGGAAAGGATGATGACGCGCTCGCCGGAAAGCTCGGATAGCAGATTGCGAAAGCGGACACGCTCTTCGGGATCGAGGCCGGCGGTGGGTTCGTCGACGATGAGCAGTTGCGGATCGTTGAGCAGCGCCTGGGCGATTCCGATGCGCTGCTTCATGCCGCCGGAGAAGCCGCCCAACGGGCGTGTGCGGACGTCGTTGAGATTTACGAGATTGAGCAAGCTCGTCGATGCGGCGGCTGGCTGGTGGCCGCGTCGAGTCCTTTGACAGCGGCCAGGTATTCGAGGAATTCCACGGCGTTCAGATTCGGATAGACACCGAAATCCTGCGGGAGGTAGCCGAGAACGCTGCGGATTGCGTCGGGCTTTTGCGCGAGGTCGGTGTCATTCCACAGAACACGGCCCTGGGTAGCGCGCGTGATGGTGGCGAGGATGCTCATCAGCGTGGTCTTGCCTGCGCCGTTTGGGCCGAGCAGACCGAGCACGCCCGGCCGCAAGTCGAGGCTGAAGTCGCGCAACGCCCAGACGTTGCCGCGATACTGTTTGCTCACGCGCTCGATGCTTAGCTTCAAGGGTATTCCTCGCATTCCGCCACCTTTCATTTGTCCGCGCCACCAGACTAGCGCAATGAACGAAAAATGACGGCTGAAAGTTCCTTAGAACAATTGCAGATTGCAGAAGTGAGATTGCAGAAGTAAAAGCTAAAGAGATTGAGTCACTAAGAGCGATCTCCATTCGCGGAACGTTTACGGATGCCGGCACGTATTCTTAGTATGATGTAGGACTTCGGAGAACCCGGCGTTGTCCAGGGCACCCATTTCCGTTTCCTCGGAACCACTGATGGTTGAAGCGCTGGTCAAGCGCTTTGGGCAGGTCACTGCCGTCGATGGCATTACGCTGGCGCTGCAGAGCGGAGAATGCCTGGGACTGCTTGGCCCGAATGGCGCGGGGAAGAGCACGCTTGATCCGCAGCATTGTGGGGCGCGTGATTCCGGACGCCGGGACGATTTTGGTTTTTGGAGCGCGGGCAGATTCGATGGCGGCGCGCAATGCGCTGGGATGGGTCCCGCAGGAACTGGCGCTGTATCCGAGACTGACATGCCGGGAGAATCTGGAATCATTCGGAAGGTATCACGGGCTTGGCGGAGTGGTGCTGGAGGAGGCTGTAGGGCATTGTTTGGGATGGGCCACTCTGACCGATCGCGCCGGCGAACTGGTGAAGAATCTTTCGGGAGGGATGAAGCGGCGGCTCAACATGGCGGCTGGGATGATTCATCAGCCGAAGCTGGTGTTGATGGACGAGCCGACGGTGGGAGTCGATCCGCAATCGCGCAATCATATTTTCGAAATGATCGAGAAGCTGAGAGACGAGGGAATGTCGATCATTTATACGACTCACTACATGGAAGAAGCGGAGCGGCTGTGCGACCGGGTTGCGATTGTCGATCATGGAAAGATCATCGCGTTGGGGACGAATGCTGAACTTGTGCAGAATGCTTTTGGCTCGCGCAGCCAGGTGGTGGCGCGTTTTGCGGGGGCGGACGGACGAGTGGCGGAGTGGGTAGCAGCGCGGGGCGGGCGGGCGGTGGATGGTTCGGCGGAATTCACGATCGAGCGCCCGAATGAAATTGCCACGTTGCTGGACGAGGCGACGAAGGCTGGTTTTGAACTTCTGGATTTGGCCTTGCGCAAACCGAACCTGGAATCGGTGTTTTTGCATTTGACGGGAAGGGAGTTGCGCGACTGAGATGCTCAGGATGACCTACTTATGATGATCTCCGCCATCGTTCGAAGCGCATTCGTCTCGCTCAAGCGCGACCGGGCCGCGCTGGCGCTGAGCTTTATTCTGCCGGTTGTTTTTTTCAGCATTTTCGCGGTGATATTTGGCGGGCGGCGCGATACGACGCCGAAGATCAAAGTGATCGTTGTGGATGAGGACCACAGCCGGGCATCCGAGCGATTGGTGGCGGGGCTGAAGCAGGAAGGGTCACTGGTGGTGAAGACTCGGCCTGAACCCGTGAAGGGGGTCGATCAGCCCGAATATGACGGGACAACCGCGGAGGCTGCGGTTCGAGCGGGTACTGCGCCGGTTGCCGTGGTTATCCCGCGCGGTTTCGGCGAGAATCCGATTGCGTTCGGACCTGCGGATGCGAATCGACCCGACAATTCAACTGCTCGAGGACAGCAGCGACATGGTCGCGCCGCAGATGATCTCAGGCTTGCTCCAGAAAGTTGCGATGACTGCGATGCCCGACCTGATGGCCGAGCAGGGGTCGAAATACTTCGATCAATTTGCCGGCGGACTCACGCACGAGCAGAGGGAGCGGCTTGATCAAGGCATCCAATACTTGCGCGAGAGGCAGGAAAGCGGGGCGGCGACACCGAGCTCTGGCAACGGCGGGATTGTGGCGGTCAAGGCGCGGGCGGTAGTCGGAGAGAACAAGCACAATCCCATGGTTTCGTTTTATGCGGCCGCGATCGGCGTAATGTTTTTGCTTTTCACGGCGAGTGGGGCGGCGGGGGCTTTGCTTGATGAATCTGAGAGTGGAACGCTGGATCGCGTGCTCAGTTCGCGCGTCACCATGACATCGCTCATGTTGGGCAAATTGACTTACAACTCGCTGCTCGCATTTACCCAACTGGTGGTGATGTTTCTCTGGGGATGGGCGGTATTCAAGCTGGATTTCTGGTCGCACATTCCGGGATTCATTGTGATGGGTGTTTGTACGGCGCTGGCGGTGGCGGCGTTTGGCATGTTGCTGGCCAGTGTTTGCAAAACGCGGGCGCAACTGGGGGCGCTTTCCACGCTGATCATTCTGATTATGTCGTCGATTGGCGGGAGCATGTTTCCGCGATTTCTGATGCCGGAGGCGATGCAGAAGGCGGGACTGCTGACGATTAATGCGTGGGCGATTGATGGATTTACGAAAGTTTTCTGGCGCGATGAGCCGATCTCTGACCTATGGCCGCAGGTGCTGGTGCTGCTGGGGATTGCCGTGGTGCTGTTCGCGATTGCGCGACGAGTGGCTCGGCGGTGGGAGTTCGCTTAAGAACAGCTGTCAGCCATCAGCCGTCAGCCATCAGTCAACACCTGGAGTTGCCGAATGCCCGATGGTCACTCGAATTGCTTGCGGAAGCCTTCCAACTGCAGCTTCAATTCTGCGACTTCCTTGCGCAAACTTCCGACTTCTTCTTCTAATTTAGCGATGCGATCGCCCTCGCCGTGCTGGATTGCACCGGCCACGGGCTGCGGCATTTCGGCGACGTTCACGTCACCGGACAACAGATGCACGTAGCGCGACTCTTTTGTCCCCGGTTGCCGCGGCAGGACGTTTGACGAGCGGCGGTTGCCGCTGCATCAGCTTGTGCAAGGGTGGACTGCACGTCGTCGAGCGTTTCGAAATGGATGCATGCGCTCGGTGCGCCCGCGCAGTTCGCCTGGAGTTTGCGGCCCGCGCAGTAGTAGCACACAGAGCACGGCGGTTTCGGCGCGCGTGAAATTGAAGACTTCCTGGGTGCGGTGCTCGTATTTGGTGACGCGGCTGTCGGCGCCGCCGGCCGGGTCCGGCCAGCCGATTTTGCTGAAGGCCGTCGAGCGCGTCGCGCACGGCGTTCTCGTCGAGCTGCATGACGGGATCGCGATTCGATTTCTGATTGCACGCATTCACCAGCGAGTTCAGGGAGAGCGGATAGTACTCGGGCGTGGTGATGTCTTTTTCGATCAGCGACACCGAGGACTCGGGCTTCGGTTTCGGTGAGGATTAATTCCATGCCTTACCCATTTTCCTGATCAATCCGCTGCACGAACGGCGGTCGACGAAATTGTAACGGGAGCGAGCGTTGCCATGCGCGAATTTTGCTGTCTTGGGAAGGGCACGGCGCGGTCACAGCTTTGTCAGGATGTGACATGTAAACTGATTTCAGCTGACATGACGCGCTACTTCTTCACATTTGCTCTTGTCGTCGGGTGGTCGTTGGCCGGTGCTTCGCAGACTGCACGCCCGGCCACGCCGCGCAGGTCCAACGTTACGCAGGATGAGCAGCTCTACCGCAATGCTACGTTCGGGTTCAGCTACAAGATTCCTTATGGGTGGGTGGAACGGACGGAGGAGATGCGCGAGCCGGCGGCGGAATCGAAGGCGGATTCGGCCGAAGCTTCGGGCGGGAGCGCTAGCTCGTCGAACTCAAAGGCCGCTTCGCGGAACAAGTCAGGGAGCGAGAAATCGACGAAAAACAAGTCCGCGAACTTGAGCGATGTGCTGTTGGCGGTCTTCGAGCGTCCGCCGCAGGCTGAGGGAGAAGACGTCAATTCAGCGGTGGTGATTGCTTCGGAGGCTGCGGCGGCTTATCCCGGACTTAAGAAAGCGGAAGACTTTCTTGGGCCGCTCACGGAGATGACGGCTGCGCAAGGGTTCAAGGTCAAGGGCGATCCGTCCGCGCTGACGATTGATGGGCGGGAGTTGGTACGCGCGGATTTCACGAAGGTCTTGACGGACAAGTTGACGATGTATCAGTCAACGCTCGCCATGCTGGGGAAAGGGCAGATCGTGTCGTTCACGTTCCTTGCGGGCAGTGAAGACGAGGTTGATGAACTGATCGAGGGCTTGCGTTTTGGCTCGGCCAGAGCGTCGCGCTAAGGAGGGTCTCAGGTGCCAGGTCCCAGGTCACGGGTCACGGGGTGCGGGTCGCGAGAGCGGCGCTAGTGGAATTTTTTCCCGCGAAGGGCGTGTCCTAAGGCCATGCAAAACCACGGTTTACGGGGCCGGTTCCAGCCTCGAATTCGACCTGATTTGTGTTAAAATATCTACAGCTCAGGTGACAGCTAACTAGCAGAAATTTCAATAAGTTGAGGTCCCTGAGCGGTCCCCGGCAGCGCGCTTCCAGCCTTGCGCCCGACCGGCTTTCTCCACGGAGCAGAATGGCCACCAAAGAATTGAATGCAGAACTCGTCGACGCTCAGAACATCGAGGCGAAGAACGGCAAAGTTGCGAACGGCAATTACACCGCTGACTCGATCAAAGTGCTCGGCGGCATGGAGGCGGTGCGCAAGCGGCCCGCGATGTACATTGGCTCGACGGGCGAGCTTGGACTGCATCACCTGGTGTATGAAGTGGTTGACAACTCGGTCGACGAAGCGCTTGCCGGTTATGCGGACAAGATTGAAGTTACGATTCACCTTGATAATTCGATTACCGTGGTCGACAACGGGCGCGGCATTCCGGTCGACAACATGGACATTGATGGCGAGAAAATTCCGGCCGCGCAGGTCGTGATGACGACGCTGCATGCGGGCGGGAAGTTTGACAGTAACTCCTACAAAGTTTCCGGCGGACTGCACGGAGTTGGCGTGAGCTGCGTCAACGCGCTGAGCGAAGAACTCGATCTGGAAATCTGGCGCGACGGTTTCACCTGGGAGCAGACCTACTCCAAAGGAGAGCCGACCAGCAAACTAAAGAAGACTGGCGCCGCCAAAGTGAAGACGGGCACCAAGGTTCACTTTGTTCCCGACAAAACAATTTTCACTACGGTGGTCGAATATAACTTCGACACGCTCTCCCAGCGGCTGCGCGAACTGGCATTCCTGAACAAAGGACTGGTCATCACGCTGACGGACGAGCGCCAGACCGACTCGAAAACCGGGGAAGCCAAGCGTACTGAATTCAAATATAACGGCGGCATTGCGGAATTCATCAAGCACCTGAATCGCGGCAAGCAGACGCTGCATGAAAAGCCTATCTACATGGAAGCGGACAAGGATCAGGTCCACATCGAGATCGGCATGCAGTATAACGACGCCTACTCGGAGACGGTGTTCAGCTTTGCCAACAACATCAATACCGTCGACGGCGGCACGCATCTTTCCGGATTCCGCACGGCGCTGACACGGACGATTAATTACGCCGGGCAGCAGATGGGGTTGTTCAAGGATGTGAAAGAAAATCTCACCGGCGACGACGTTCGCGAAGGACTGGTTGCCGTCATCAGCGTGAAGCTGCCGCAGCCGCAGTTCGAAGGACAGACCAAGGGCAAGCTCAATTCCGACATTGCCGGAATTGTGCAGGCGGTGGTGAACGAGAAGCTGGGGGCATTTTTTGAGCAGAACACGACCGTTGCGCGGAAGGTCATCAACAAGGCGATCGATGCCTCGCGGGCGCGTGAGGCTGCGCGCAAAGCTCGCGACCTGACGCGGCGCAAGGGTGCGCTCGATGGCGGAGGCCTGCCGGGCAAACTGGCTGACTGTTCGGAGCGCGATCCAAATCGCTGCGAACTGTTTCTGGTGGAGGGCGAGTCGGCAGGTGGGACGGCGAAGCAGGGGCGGGACCGGAGGTTCCAGGCGATTCTGCCGCTCAAGGGAAAAATTCTGAACGTTGAGAAAGCACGCTACGACAAGATGCTGGCGCATGAAGAAATCCGGGCCATGATCACGGCGCTCGGCACGGGTATCTCGAAAGAAGATTTCGATCCGACGAAAGTGCGCTACGGCAAGATCATTTTGATGACCGACGCCGATGTTGACGGCTCGCACATCCGTACGCTGCTGCTGACGTTTTTCTTCCGGCACATGCAGGAATTGATCAAGCGCAACAACGTCTACATTGCGCAGCCGCCGCTGTTTGGCATTCGCAAGGGGAAGTCGCACCAGTACATTAAGAACGAGCATGAGTTTGTAAAGGTTATGGTGAAGCGCGCGTCGGAAGGTCTGGTGGTGCGCTACGGAGAGGGCGCGGCCAAGCTCGAAGGCGCGGCGCTGACCAAGTTCATGACTGTGCTCAACGAATATCTCGGCTTTTTCGACAAGCTTAATCAGCGGATACGCGAAGAGCGGATTACGGAACTGTTGCCGCGGCTCGACCTTGCGAAGCGCGCCGACTTTGAGGGCGACAAGAAGGCTGCGCCTAAAAAAATCGAGAAGCTGGAAAAAGAACTCAAACGTTTGCAAAAAGATTTGAAGCTGAAGAGCGTGGAAATGCGTTTCGACGAAGAGCACAATTTATGGGAAGTGATGTTTGTGAACGCGCAGGGCGCCGAACATGTCATCAACTGGGAGTTGGCATCGACGCCGCAGGGGCGGCAACTGATCTCCAAGTTTAAGCAGATTGCGGAGTATCTTGAGCCGCCGTTTGTGGTCGAGAGCATGCCGAAGGCTGCCACAAAGGCGAGCGACGACACTGCGGATGAGACCGCCGAGGGCGAGGCTGCGGAAGGCGAGGCGGGCGACGCGGGCAAGGCCGAGAAGAAGTCAGCGAAACCCGGGGCGCGGCGGGCCAAGGAGCCGGAGATTGTCGAGAAGGCAACCGCGCGGGAGCTGTTCGATTACGTTTTGAACGAAGGCCGCCGCGAGTACACGATTCAGCGCTACAAAGGCCTGGGCGAGATGACCGCCGAGCAACTATGGGAGACGACCATGGATCCGGAGCGGCGCACGCTGCTGTCGGTGAAACTAGAGGACCTCGCGGAGTGCGAGACGATTTTCACCACGCTGATGGGCGAGGACGTCGAGGGCCGGCGGAAGTTTATTGAAGAGAATGCGCTGGATGTGAAGAATCTGGATATCTGACGTGGCGCGGGGCACTCGCCTGGACTGCGTCTAGATTTTCTTCCGCTGTGCTCCATGCCAGATCGTGCTGATTACCACGCGGTGATCCTCTATGTGGTACATCACGATGTAGGGAGTGCTCCCGATCACCAGTTCGCGGGTTCCAGGCTCAGCTCCGATTCGGCCCAGGTGCGGGTGAGACCTTAGCGCTTCGACCAAGGCGACGATGCGGATGGCCAGACGTTCCGCTGCTTTCGGTTTATCGCGAGCGACATAGTCGCGTATCTCGCGCAGCCGGGCACGGGCCAGCGGAGACCACACAATTTCTACTGGCAAAGCGCCTCGTCATCGTGTTTCTTCCCGCAGGCGCACGTTGGAAGCGGCAACTCGCGCTCCGTCCCCCACGAAAGCAGCCACGCCTTCATGTCCTGGTGTCTTATGTAATGGCCCGACTTAATCTGACGATCCGCCTGTCGAAGCTCAGCGAACAAGCGCTCCTGATCGGAGACGTAAGCTTCGACGGCATCGGCGACCAGAAAATTTGAACTGCGGCCCGAAGTCTTCGCTAGTCTCGCCAGCCGTTTTTTGGTCTCGGGCTTGAGACGGATGCTTAAGGTCGCGCTTCGTGTGTTTGCCATGAACACATGTTAGCACGGTGATATTCGCGGTCAGGTGATTACGACCGCTCCAAGAAACCCTACGACCGCAAGAGATCAGGAGGTGTAATCTGCCAGTTGATCCTGGACAATGCCATACTTCACATCTGGATAGACGCGCGTGAACAGAATCCATAGTACCGCGACCAGCACGAAAAGCAGACAACTTCCTTCCGGGCCGACGGAGCCTCCGGTGAGCCAGTCCGGGCCGTGGAACGAGGAATTCAGCAGATGGCCGCGGGCGATGGTTCCGCTGTCGGGGACGGAATAGAGATAGCTCTCGCTCCAATCCCATGACATGTGGAAGCCAACCGCCCACCACAGAGTTCCTGTGCGTCGCAGGGTCAGGCAGAAGAAAAATCCGATGGCGACTACGGCTGCGATTCCTATTTTTGCTTCGCCGGGGTTCATGAGATGCAGGGCTCCGAACAGAATCGAGAGCAATGCGGCTGCGGGCCAGAAGTGCATTCCCCGGGCAAGAACCCACTGTGAATAGCCGCGCATAAAAAAGTCTTCGAAGAATGCGACGATCAGGAAGAAGACTGCGTAGTAGAGAGCAAACTTGAAGATACGGGCACCGTGCAGACTCAGCGAACCGAATGAGAAATCGCCGAGGGCGGCGAGGGCCAGCATCAGTACGGTGAGTGAGGCGATCCCCCAAAACGCGCCCGCCCAGAAGTCGCGCCCAAAAGCCCGTTTCGCGGGGAGACCAAAGTCGCCGAAAGCGCAGCCTTCGATACGCGCCATTACAAATGCGGGGAGAATGACGGCCAACATCATCCGGGCTTCAGCGACCATCGTCCACCACAGTGGGACTGGTTCGGGCCGCAGGCCGTTGAGAAGGAAAGTGAGCAGGCCAAAGGTGATGTATGCCATCGCCAGGTAAATGAGCCAGCGCGTGCCGGGGTAGAGACCATCGGGGCCGACGAAGATTTCGGCGAGGGGCGATAGCGCTGATTCGAGCGGGATTGATGGTGGCTGCTGCGCGAGAGAAGCGGGCGCCAGATTCGGAGTCGACCCGGAAGCGGACGGCGAGTCGTGCGGATGCGAATCGGGGTACGAATCCCGATGCGAATCAGTTTGCGAATCAGGTTCTGGACCAAGCGGCAGGACGGGACCGGTATCCATGATCGTCCTCGACATGGTAAAACACTCGGTCTGACCTTGATACGCCGATTTCTCGATCCCGACTCGATTGGCGGGCCGCAATTCATCGCGGGCGCGCTCCTGCTTATCTACTTGTTGCAGTGCGTATGGTTGATTCGCGCACAAACGCTGCATGGATTTCTTCCCGAGTCCGATCATGCGCTTTGTATCTATGATGGGCTCGCGCAGTGGAAGGGTGGGACCATTGCAGGGACTCCGGAGGCGTTGCACACCGAAGCCGCTACTGGATTGCCTTCTGCGGGACGCGCGGGGCATTTGCGCGTGCGTGACGGGTACGACGTGGACCGTTCCCCCTTTTACTATTTGATGGCTGCTGCGCCGGTACTTGTGCTGCCGCGGGTTCTGGCGGTGGACTCGCCGCTGGGGCAGATTTGGATAGCTATGCCGTACTTGTTTTTTGGCGCGATGCTCGGTGCGTCGCTCTGGTATGTGTCGCGGCGCCTTTACGGAAATGCGGGGGGATATATTGCGCTCATTCTCTACTGCTTTTCTCCGGGCACGATTCTGGCCGCGGCTGGAACGAAAACTTTTGGCGAACTTGGCGCGGTGTGGGGAACGTTTGGCGTCGTCTTTACGGGTATTGCGGTGGCGCACACTCTGTACGCTCCGCGCGAAGTGATCTTGTGGAACTGGCGGCGGATTCTACTGCTGGGATTGTCGGTTGCGCTGGCGGTGGGGGGACAGTTCTCGCTGGCGATTGCAGTGGTGGTGGCATTACCGCTCATGTTCTGGGTGGCACCGGTGCGGCCCCGGGCGGTAATTGCGATTTGGATGGTGGCGGTGGCTGTCGGGGCTACGTTGCTGTTCGGCTGCTATTTTTTCCGGACCGATTTGTTCGGTCAGGCGATGCTGAGGGCGCAGTGGATTGATGTTCAGCCTCACGCCTTTCACATGCTGGCTTCGTATGCGCACGTTTTGAGGAGCATGACTGTGAATTGCCCGGCTCTGATGCTGGCGCTCCCAGTGGCTTTGATTACGTATTGCGGCTGGGGGCGGGCACGATATTTCGGGAATACTGCGCCTCTTCTAGTCGCCGTGCTATTTTTTGTTTTGGCACTGGGATCGCCGGATTTTCCGGGCCAGGGATTCTATTTGGCGATGCTGGTGTTCGTGTTTGTTTTTGTCGCCGGGGTGTTCGCCGACTTGATGGAGACTCGGCGAGGCCTTTTCGTGACCGCCGGTGTGGGAGGATTGCTCGGGGCTGCTGGGTTGTGGAATGTGCTCCAGTTGTTGAGGCTAAGATAGAGTGGCTGCGGTGCTTCAAGCTGCGGGGGGTTAGGCTTGGGGACGTCAAATTCCTCTCCGCGGATTTGCGCGGGCAAACGCGGATTTTTTAATCTTGTTTTATTTGTTTTTCGTGAACTGGATCAATGACTATGCAGGATGCTTCGGGTAAGAACATTTACGTTACGCGCAGTGGGTTGCCGGTCAGCTTCAAGTTCGACTGGCCGTTCCGGCACGCTACTTCTGGCGCCGACTTTGATGTGCTGCACACTGAAATCCTTTTGGAAAATTCAGACAACTTGCGGGCGCTGGTTTCTGTAAATTTGTCGGTGACGCTTCGGGAAGTGCTGCCGTCGCTTGAGCGCGAAGAAACGGAAGCGCCCGTGATCAATGCTCTGCGGAAGGAGATCGATCGAAAGCAGATTGAATTTGTAAAGTCAGCCAAGCTGGTTCCATTGCCATTTTCGAGCCGGCACTACGACTTCAAGCGCGGTCAGTGGGTGTTCGGGAAGGCTACGGACGAGGAGATTGGGGGCTTGATCGAACGCAAAGTGTACTGGCAGACGCGGCTGGTTGGCGGGGACGTTTGGTTGGGCGACGCCACGGAAGCGCTCTACTTACAAACCACGACAGAGCATGTTGTTGAGATTGCGGCTGGGCTTGCCGGAAGCGGGCTGTTCACCATGGCTCGGCGCTATGCGACTGCGCTGCCGCCTTTGATGGAGCAGAGGGAACGATTCGAGAAGGACGCAAGTGAAGCGCTACGACAACTGGAAGAGAAGCACGCTTTTGAACGAGGGTAGAAGGTCGCCGTAAGAGTACTGCTCATTCGCTGTTCAAGGTTTGCCCGTTCCAGAAGCCGCGCTACGCGGGGCAGCCGCAACTCATCGCCATCTCACAGTTCGGGTTGCGCAGGCAGCGCGGACAGGAGTGTCCGCGCCACACAAGCATTACCAGACGCGGCAGCTATTTTCGCGGACCATCGGTTGGCCGGCTTTGCAGTGGAAGGCTTCGCGATACTCCGGCATGTTTGCGACAACGCCGTTCGCGCGGTACTTGGCGGGAGAGTGCGGATCGACGGTCGCGCGCAGGCGTTTGTCTTCGTCGCGTTCGTTCTCGCACCAACTCTGGCCGTAGGCTACGAAGAAGCGCTGCTCCGGCGTCAATCCGTCGATAGGCTCGAGCTTTTGACCGGCTGTGTCCTGCTTCCACGCGAGATAGGCCAGAAGCGTGCCGCCAAGGTCAGCGAGGTCTTCGCCGTTGGTCAGCTTGCCGTTGATCTTGATGTCGTCGATGATCGTGTAGCCGGAGTATTGATCGACTACGCATTGCGCGCGCTTTTCGAACTCCTTGCGGTCGGCGTCGGTCCACCAGTTGCGGAGATTGCCGGTGGCATCGAACTGGCTGCCTTCATCGTCGAAGGCGTGGGTGAGTTCGTGGCCCATGGTGGCGCCGGTGTCGCCGTAATTGGGAGCGGCGTCGGAGAGCGCGCTGAAGAGCGGCGGTTGCAGAACGCCGGCGGGGAAATTGATGTCGTTTTTCTGGGGGTCGTAATAAGCGTTCACGGTTGGCGGCGTCATGCCCCATTCGTTGCGGTCGACGGGCTTGCCGATTTTGGCGAGCCAACGATGAAATTCAAACCAGGAGGCGCGCTCGGAGTTGCCAATGTGGTCGCCGCGGACAATCTCGAGCGCGCTGTAGTCGCGCCATTTGTCGGGGTAGCCGATCTTGTTGGCAATGGCGTGCAGCTTGGTCAGCGCTTGTTCTTTGGTTGCGGCTCCCATCCAGGGGAGCGTCTGGATCTCGCTTTGCATGGCGGCTTCGATCTCCTCCACCATTTTGAGCGCCGCCTGTTTTGCATCCGGGCTGAAATACTTGGCCACGTACGCCTGGCCGAGAGCTTCTCCGATGTTGTCGTCAACGTCGGTAGTGCAGCGCTTCCAGCGAGGAGGCAGTTGTTCGCGTCCCCGGAGCGTCTTGCCATAGAAATTGAAAGACTCTTTTACGAAAGCGGAGGAGAGATCGTTGGCGGCTTCGTGGGCGGCGTGCCAGCGGAGGTAAGTCTTCCAGTCGGCGAGGCTTTCCTTGCCGATTTCTTCGTTTAATGTGCGGAGGTAGTCGGGCGTGACAACGTTGAGCGATGCCAGGCTCCCTGCGCCCGTCTTCGCGAAGTAGGTGCTCCAAGCGAATGTTGGGGCGAGTTTCTGCAGGTCTTCCGCACTCATCTTGTGGTAGAGCTTGGGCGGATCGCGGCGCTCAACGCGCGTCATCTGGGCCTTGGCCAGGGCGGTTTCGATTCGTATTACGGTTGCGGCTTCGTTGGCGGCGTCGGCAGGAGTGTCGCCGATCAGCTCAAACATTCTTGCAACATGTGCGATGTAAGCTTTGCGCAGTTCAACGGATTTGGGATCGTCCTTGATGTAGTAGTCGCGATCGGGGAGGCCGAGTCCGCCCTGATCGACTTCGGCGATTACATGGGTCGAGTCCTTGAAATCCTGGTTGGAGCGGAAGGTGAACAGGGTTCCGCCGCCATAGAGCGAGGGCGGATATTGAGAGGTGGCTAGGTACTCCGCGAAGTCTTGCTTGAATTTCAGGCGCGCGATTCGGTCGAGTTCGGGCTGAAGCGGCTTGACGCCGAGTTTTTCGATGGCGGACTCATCCATGCAAGAGGAATAGTAGTCGCCGATTTTCTGGGTGACGGCGTCGCGAGAGCGTTCGCTTTTAGCCGCTTCTTCGAGAATTGTGCGCAACTGAGCTCGGTTTTCGTCTTCCAGCTTGCTGTAAGTACCCCAGCTGGCCTGGTCGGGAGGGATGGGATTGTTTTTTATCCATCCGCCGCAGGAGTAGGCATAGAAGTCAACACAGGGGTCAACTGTTTTGTCCATCGCGGACACGTCGAGCACGGGCTCGGAGGCAGAATGTTGAGCAAACGAGGGCACGGCTGGCAAAAACAATACAAGGGCTAGGACGAGACCTTTTAGATTCATAGGCTCCTGGTTTGGACGGCCCAGAGAGATTATCGTTTCGCTTAAAAGTTATCAAGAGAAGAGCGGGATGGTCAGGTGGAAGGCAGCGCACGGAATTCAGGACTTGGAGTCGTGGGGGATGAAAGACTGTGTGGCAGTTTGAAAGAGTTTCTACAAGACTGAATCATTCTGGGAATTGAGCGAGGCGGTCATTAGTAGTCCTTGCCCAAAAACCTTGACTTAGATTGTCACTGAGTCATAGCATCAACAATCATATGTTGTCGCAGTCCATTTATATCGGCCTAACAAGGAGTCAACATGCAATTATATGAAAACGAAGACCGACATTTTGCGGAGTTTCGGCGCAAGGTGCGGTCTGCCGAGTTTCTATCCGCGTCTACTGAGCAGTTATTGAAAGGTCTGCACTTCTCAGGGCGTTTGAGCGCGGTTGTCCACAACGGCCAAGTGCTTAAATCCGGATATGAAGAGGGGTGCTTCAAGCAGACGGGACCTGGAGCAAGCGCCAGACTGCAGTAACCGTATTAATGACAACTAAATAATCTGAACAGGTCATCGTAAGAGAAACGAGCCCTGGGCCGAGCGATCGGCGCCAGGGCTTTTTTGTTTGTCAGCGCACTTATTTCTCATGAGAGGCGATTATGAACTTTACAGGCAGACTGGAGGGGACGGAAAGAAATGTTGAACTGAAATATTGCGAACGCTGCGGCGGTCTGTTCTTGCGAACGCCGGGAACGGGCCTCATCTATTGCGGGGGCTGCGCAGTGAGTGTGTCGGGGGATAGTCATTCAGCGCCGACCATTCTTCCGGGGCTAAAGCGGAGAAATCGCGAAGCGCGCTTGGCAACCGGGACAGAGCAAGAAATAAAGTTGCAAGGAAGCCGACAGATCGAATGGCTGCGGGGCGTGGCGACCTGTGAGGTGTGGCCATGCTAAGACTTCCGGCGATCACAAAAAGGACCTGCAGCCTAATGGCGCAGGGGGACGTTCCGCCGTCCGTATTATTTGGTGAGACGGAGGTGGACCTTTGGCCCTATCGTCCTCGAACGATGGCACTGCTCCGGCGGTATGCGAGGGCGTCGGTCGAAATTGGCCGACTGCCGTCGCTGCTGGGCCGCGAGTTCTTCCGATCGCGAGTTACTTCATACTCAATGAGAAGCTTTGAAGACACGATGGTCTTCGTAACAGACAAGGAACACACATTGGAAAAGCTGGACTCGCTCGACAAGAAGCTGGTGGCCATGTCAGCGCTTGAGGAATACACGATCGCAGAGATTTCGAGGGCGCTGGGCTGCAGTGAAAGAACGGTCGATCGACTCTTGCATGATGCGATCGATCAATTGTCGCGGTTTCTTCTGGTTCGCGGTCTGCTCGAGAAGCTGCCCGAAGCCACTGGTAGAGTAAGTGCGACAACACAAACCCAGTAGCGTGGGTAGGTAGGTTTTACATTGTTAATGGCGAAAAGTTGTCAAGGGGGTAAAAAGGGGAAATTCGCCGTAAGTTGCTCAAACTAAGCGAAAAATAAATGTGCAAAATGTGTCGGGTTACCCCCCTTCAATTTGGTATCCTAAACTTAGGAGTCAAGAAAACGACTTCTGCATGGCGCGATTCTCATCGCGCCATTTGTTTTGGGCGCGGAAAGGAGTGTCTAACCGGTTGCTATCAGCGAGAAAAGGGCGCATGCGCTGGCGTAAAATCAGACGACGGATCCCGGGACGGGGATATGGGCTGGCTAGGGGAAGGCCGAGAGTCTGCATGGATTTGACTTGGGTGACCGAACAACTTGCGCTGGGGGGCGGGATTTGGCATGCGCGGAATATGGAAGAATTGGCGCAGGCTGGGGTAACACACGTTCTGAACATGCAGGTTGAGTTCGACGACCGGCCGCTGGCGGAGGCGCATGGTATTGACGTGCTTTGGAACCCGACCGATGACGATTTTCTCCCGAAACCGGCGGAACTGCTGAAACGCGGGGTGGACTTTGCGCTGGCATCACTCGAAAATCCGGAGGCGCGATTGTTTGTACATTGTGCCGCCGGCGTACACCGCGCCCCTATGATGACGCTGGCTGTGCTGTGCGCGATGAATTGGAACATTGACGAGGCGATGGAACTGATTGAGACGCGGAGGCCGGTGGTGGATTTTGCGGATGTTTATGTGGAAAGCGTACGCCGGTTTATTGAATCGCGCGAGGAAAGCGCGCGACCGAGTGCGAACAGGATTTTTTAAGCGGGAATTCAGGTTCTGGAGTTGGGACAACGATCAGCGAGGAGGGGCCGCTCGGCAGAGCGGCTTTCTTATTGGTCCGAATGAGGGCCGCGTGGAGCGAGGAGAGTAGAAGACATGCACAGACATTTCGCGGCGAATGGGAAGCGAGTTCCGACTACGGCGGCCTTAGTAAGTTTGGTACTCCTGACGTTCTGGACAGCGCTGATTTTGCCGGGCGCTGTGCAGGCTCAAGGGCCCGCGCTGACGACGATCAGCGAGGTGCGGTACTCGGATACGGGATGGGGAGCCGGGAATGACCGCAATCTGCTGGGCCGGTTCACGAGCAGCAGCTTTACACTGCCGCGCTACGCGCGAGGACAAACTTACTTTTTGCGAAGTTATGACGACAGTTCGCCCGCGAAATATTCGCGATATTCCACGGCGCTGCATATTGACTATCCATTATGAAGAACAACGACGATGGCGACAAGAGGCGGCGGTGGGCGTCGCATACCGGTGATCGTGCAGAGGAGCGGCGATTTTCAACTTGATGTGCTGGAGAAACTAGGACGACTGGAGGCGAAGATGGACATGCTCGTGGGTAACGGCCAGCCGGGGAGGATGCGGCTGGCTGAGGATCGACTCACGACGCTCGAGAAAAACGATATCAAGAGATCGGTTTACGACCGCTTCATAACAGCAGCAATTGCGTTTGCGGTCAGCGCGGCGATTGGGTTCCACGAGCATTTGCTACCGAAGTAAGACGCCCTAGCGGGCTGGTGAAAAAGTGTTACGCGGGCGTCGGGCCGGCCTCAGCGGCTAAAGCCGCCACTGAAATAAGCCAGTTATCGCAGCGCTGAAGCGCTGCGCCACTCAAGACCAAGTACCAGATCGAGTTTGTCCGCAGCCTGCCGGGCGGAAGCACAAGTGTGTCCCTTGTGGCTCCGGGATTTGCCGGATTCGACGCAGGAAGAGGAAGGAAAACAGAAGAAGCAATGGCGAACTTATTAGTACAGTACGGGCCTTTGTTCGTGACCATCGCCGGAACGATTGGGGCGGCGATTTTTACACCTGCTTACATTGCAGCGCATCCCATGGCATTTGCGTGGGTGAATGCACTTGCTCAGCTGTTGCACGCGACTTTGCCATCAATTTTTCAAGCGCGGGAGAAGGAACTATGAAAAGGCTAGTGATGATGTCGATTGTTCTGATGGTGCTTCCGATGTTGGGATGTTCACCACTCGAGAGCCAGGCGCGGGACACGGCGGCGGCACTTTCCGGGTCGATTGTGGCGGCGCAGAGTAAGTATCAGGCCAGCTGCGCGGAGAATCCCAGCCTGGAAGTTTGTCAGATTATTAATCGCGGAATCTCGGGAGAGAATGCGTTGATAACGGCGGTGGAGAGTTACTGTGGATGGACGTCTACGCTTGCCCCTCCGGACCCGACGGCTAGCTGCGCACCGGTTAAGTCGGCACAGGCAGGGCTAGAGGCGGCAATTGCGAATGCGGCGTCGCTCACACTTCAGATCAAAGGAGCCATCTAATGGGGGCAGCTATTCTTATCAGTCTTGTTCTTACGTTGCTGCAATCGATTCTTGCCTCGGCGCAGGTGGGGGGCGTGGCGCCGGACCTGATTGCGAACATTGAGGCGGCGGTGGCGAATCTGCTGGCCGTGCAGGGAACGCCGGTCACGTTTGCACAGTTGGAGGGACTGCGGGTTACGACTAAGTGGTGAAAGAGCCGTCAGCCGTTAGCCGTCAGCCATCAGGAAATGCGGATCAGGGGCACTCTCTGCTGACAGCCCGGCACTGCGCCCGTGCCACAGATGCCTGTTGTTTAACCAACTTCTTCGCTCCAGCCTTCCAGGGTCTTTTTTACTAAGGCCATGAATTGGTCGGCTACGGCGCCGTCGATTATGCGGTGGTCGTAGCCTAGAGTTAGATGGACTACGGAGCGGATGGCGATGGAGTCGTTGCCATCGTTGTCGGTTACTACGATTGGCTGCTTGGTGATTCCGCCTACGCCCATGATGGCCGCGTTTGGTTGATTGATGATCGGCAGGCCGAAGACTGCGCCAAATTGGCCGGGGTTAGTAATAGTGAAGGTTGCTCCTTCGACGTCGGCGGGCATTAGTTTTTTCGTGCGGGCGCGCTCACCCAGGTCGGTGATGCCGCGCTGGAGGCCGAGGAAATTTAACTCGTCGGCGTTTTTCAGGACGGGAACGATCAGGCCCCAGTCGAGCGCTACCGCGATGCCGGCGTTGACGTGCTGGTGGTAGCGGACGCTGTCGCCTTCCAGCGAGGCGTTGACGATCGGGAATTGCTGGAGGGCGATGATCGCGGAGCGGACGAAAAAGGGCATGAAGGTCAGGCGCGCGCCGTGGCGCTGCTCGAATCCACTTTTGAGTTTGTTGCGCAGGCTGACGATTCGGGTGAGGTCAACTTCGAACAGGCAGTGGACGTGAGCGCTGGTGCGGCGCGACTCGATCATGCGCTGGGCGATGATTTTGCGCATTTGCGACATGGGGACCAGATCGCCCGGAATGGCGGCGGGAACGGGCGCTGGGGCGGGGCGAGGTGGGGCTGAGGGAGCGGGCGCCGAGGTACGATGCTCCACGAAGTCAAGAACATCCTGCTTGGTTACGCGGCCGCCGGTTCCGGTGCCATTGACTTGGGCGAGATCGATATTGTGCTCGCGGGCTAGCTTGCGCACCAACGGAGAAGAGCGGACGTCGGATTCGTCGTCTTGTTTTGGGGCGGCGGGCGTTGGCGGGGGCGGTGGAGCGGGCGTTGCTTTTTGTGCGGGAGGTGGTGGAGGTGGGGGCGCCTGAACTGATTTCGCCGGGGCAGCGGCTGGGGCGGATGCGCCGTTGCCTTCTCCTATCACTCCGACGACTGTATTTACCTGGACGGTGTTGCCCTCGGAGACTTTGATCTCCTGAAGGACACCGCTGGCGGGGGCGGGGATTTCGGCATCGACCTTGTCGGTGGAGATCTCAAAGAGCGGTTCGTCGCGTTGAACTTTGTCACCGGGCTTCTTCAGCCATTTGGTGATGGTTCCTTCGAAAATCGATTCCCCCATCTGGGGCATTACTACGTCGGTCGGCATAGTTCCCTTTCGATCAGGCCGCTTTCGAGCGGAGAGCAAACAAACATTATAGCGAAAGCAGAAGGCGAGGCGCTGGCACAGCGAGGCGCGCGCAAGGGAAGGGTCGTGCCACACGCAGGATTTTTGAGCGACCTGTAGGAAGCTGCCATAGATCGCTAGAAACGCCACGTGCCGATTCTGTGGCGATAGCGCTTCCTTATAAGGAGATGGAGACGTGAAATTCCGCGGGATAATCGTGCTGTTGTTTGCCGCAGCGATGCATGGGCAGAGTGTGGACTCCGGGCGCTTTATCGTGTCCGGGAATTTTAATTCACACGGTCAGGCGGTTGGCGGACAGGGTGGCCCGCTGACTTATTCGGCGCGCACCGACCTGGCGGTGTTTGGGACTGGGGCGACTGGCGAACTTCTTCCGGCGGCTTGCGGCGGGAATCCGGCGTGTCTGGCAAATGCTTACAATCCGAGCGCGACGACTGGGCACCAGGGCGCGGCTTTGAGTTACACGGGCAGTCCCGCGCAGGCGCCACCGGCTGCGGGCAGCACGGTTAGCGGGACAAACGTTAACGGGCTGAATTCTTACCTCGCTGGAGTTAATAGCGCGGCGATGCCGGCGGTAGACCCCGACTTTGGGACGCCCTATTATCGGGCCACGGATACCAGCTTTTATAGCAATGTGGTTTGTCTCGGCGGAGGCAGTTTCGGATCCTCGTTCAATATGGGGAGTTCGGGAAGTACTCGCAACTGGTCTGTGGTTGATGCAAACGGCTGGCGCAGGCTGCTGATTCAGACTTCGGGCGGGACGAAGGTGCTGGTCCATTTCAACCCGGCTAATGGGGCGGTCATCCCAACCAACCTTTGCGGCGGCTACTTACCGGGAGCGACCAGCAATTCTGGAACGAACCCCGACGTGATATACACGGCCAACATCGATCAAGAAAATACCATCGTGTTTTCCTCAATGACGGGGACGCCAACCGACGCGGAGACTTTGACGCAGGACACTACGGCGGCAACGGTCACGCTTTATGCGGTGAATTCAAATTTCATCCAGGTGAGTTCAGTTAGCCCGGCAAACAAAACGGCGGATAACACGCATACCTGGCGCGGCATTAACGACACCTATGCTCCTAATGGTAGTTATCCGGCTCCTGGCAGCGGATCGGCGGGGACGCCCTACGCCAACACTATCTATCAGGGCATTATCAACAGCACCGACATGAGCACCGATTACCGGCGCTGGAGCGTTAGCTGGTCGCTACTGTTTAATTTTAACTACGTGCCGGCGATGGCGGGCGATCCGCACTTTCCCTCGTCGCAGAATTCATGCCTGCCGCAGAACTATGATGCCAATTACGACGGAGTCTTTGAGGGGTCGGATGACGATTCCAGCTTCTCGATCGACTTCTCCGACAACGGGCAGGCTAATCACACTGGTAACGACGACTATCCACCTACAAGCTGTACTGGCGCGATCGGCGCGGGCGCGGTTGAATCAAGCGGGTCGCATCCCTGCACCGGCCCGATCTACGTCGCCAACTTCCGGCAGGGTTATGGTTGCCGGGCATTCAACTCCTGGACGGACCAGGTAGCGGGGGACTGGGGGCCGACCGGGCAAATCATTAACGGACAAGCTAACCTCATTCCGGTAGCCAGCACCACGGGCACACCGACGCCCGACGACATCTTCATTCAGGATTCGACGGGGGCGGAGGTTCAGTTGAACTGCATGGAGGACGGGAACGGTCGGTGTATCTCCTCGGGCTGGGCTGGTGGCTTCTCGGGATGGACTCAAGCTTTTACCGGCCTCGTCTATCGAGGAGTCAGTGGTCAGGCACCCGATGCTACGCACCCTTGGCGCGACTGTGGAGCCAGCGGGACTAACTGCGGGACAACGGGCGCGTCGAACTACTTTACCCCGTCCGCAATTCCGGCCAACGCACCATTCTTCTACCCGGACGTTTTGCACGATTCGACATCTCTGGACAACCCGCAGGTGATGAATTTCTCGATGGTGCAACAGCCGAATATGAAGGTGATCGGGGTGTGCAATCAGGCTGGGTCGCAGACCTGCACCCCGCCCGGTGGGTTCCCGGCGCTAAGTTCTCACCAGACCGTCATCAGTTATAACAACAATGCCACTTACTCGGCAGGCCAGGTAGTTATTATCCTGAACATCAGCGGGGCCGATGACGGATACCTGGAATGCGTCAGCGCAGCCCAGTGTCCGAGATGGACGATTGTGGCTGGGGGCGACGGAAGCGCGAGTGGCGGATCGGTAGTGATAACGGATACGGTTGGAGCCGGGTATTCCGACACGGAAAGCCAGACTGGATGTGGCAATGCTTGCCCGTTAATGTCGCCGTGGGGCCAAGGAAGCTACGACCGGACCGGATATGTGGGTGGGAACTTCTGGCAGTCACGGACGCTCATCGTCAATTCAAATATCGGCGCGTCGGGCCACTCCGCGCGGGGCTATAACTACAATTACCAGGGAAAGAATTACCAGGCTTACAACTTTTTCAATACCTCGACGCCGGCCACTGATGACGGGACTCCGGCTGGGGCGGTTTATGCTCCGGTGACTAACCTTGCGGATGCGGAAACTCCCCCGCCGAACGGCAAGGTTCCCGATCTTCTACCCTTCAGCGTAGTGGATGACCAACATGGAACGAACTGGGGTCACGGAACAACGGACCTATCTCCGGTGGGGCTCATCACGGCGCTTGTGTGCGGGCAGGGCGGGACTGGCGGAGTTGGCACATTCGTGTGCCCTTCGCAGTACGCTTCGGTATGGGACTCGGAAATTGTCGCGATCGAGGACGCGGTTACGCGCTCCTCGCCGGGCAATCTGGTGGGAGCCGATTGCAATTATGGCTCCGGGGCCGCGCCTTGCGCCTACCGCCTGGGGCATACGTTCAACACCGACGACAACTGGAACTTCAACGGGCAAAATGCCATTGGCAATATGTCGCCAGACGGAAACTGGATCGCCTTTCCTAGTGACTGGAATAAAACGCTGGGGTGCATGGATCTTACTACCACTAATTGCTGGTCGTCTTGGCAGACAACGGCGCCGGCGGCGAGCGGGACTGCCGCGAGTTGGACGACGGATGGCGCGTCTCCACCCAATGTGACGATAACGTTAGCGAATTCGTTTTGCCCGATCGGGGGAAGTCAATACTACTGGGTCAATAGCGCGATTCAGACGATCCCGTGCGGGACGAGGGCGGCTACCGTAACACTCAGCGGCTTTGCGGAGTCCTGGCTGAATCAGACGCTCACGGTTGGCGCAAACACCGGGAACAACTGGCAGTGCGATAGTGCGGACTCTGGCGCCGGAGTGTGCAACATGTTCGTGCTGGCTTCGGTGCCAAGTGCCCCTGCCAATTCCGGCGGCACGGAAACGGGGACGCTGAAAGCTACGCCCACCGCGTGCGGAAGCGGAGTTCCGTGCCAGCGCGAGGATATCTGGATTGCCAAGATTTCGGCCGCGCATCAATAGACCGAATACCGTTTGCCGCAAAAAAGAAAAAGCCGCGGGAGAGGTGCGGCTGTTCTTGTTCCATCAATATGTTCAACGCCTTACTCGTGCTTGTCTTTGTAGATGCTCTTGCTGATGCGGTTCTGTTGGCGATTGATTCTGCGCTGCTCGCCCCGGGTCAGATGACCGTTGTTCCTGGCCATATCTTTCTGTTCGCGGGTCTGCACGGTGGCTTCGCGCTTTTCAAGATTGGAGGTTTGCTGCGGGGTCAACTTTCCACTCTGGACGCCATTGGCGATGCGCTTCTGCTGGATGCCTTCGCGAGTGTTGACTTGGTTGACGCGCGGATGGCCGGGATCGACTACGCCGGGACCGGAAGTGGTTGAGGTTTGAGCAGAGGCGGAACCGAGCGTCAGCATCCCACCGGCTGCCAGGACTAAGAGCGACTTCGTGAATTTGTTGTTCATGTGGATGGAAACCCTCAGCGGAAAGATTAGTTGCGTTTGAGCCTATAGGCGACAGTACTGAGGAGCTAGACCTCGGGGCAGGCTTACGTAGATATAAAGTCACCTCACCATTTGTGGTTACACGGGGCATATTACTCAGGTAACCTTCAGGAATCGTGCCGCCGTCCCCTGGCTATGGGAGCCTGAGCTTCAGTGTTTCGAATCCCAACTCAGCTATCACACAGACTCTCTACGGTGGAAGCTGGGGGCTATCGCCGATCGCTGGTGCGGGACTGGCATGCTCGCCTCTTTTTGTCAGTTTACCTGCGCAAATCGCTTTTTTTCATCGCGCACATCGCGGCATAACTTTGTGCAGCCTGCCCGAAGACCTCCGCATCCAAACCTTGACTATCAAAATCGTGATTGGAGGTTTTTATGTATGTTGTTCTTGGAGCAAGCGGACACACTGGACATGTTGTGGCTAAGAATCTTCTTGAGGGCGGGCAAAAGGTTCGCGTGGTTGGGCGAAGTGCGGAACGTCTACAGGAATTTGCCGCCAAAGGCGCAGAGGTTGCCATTGCCGATGCGACCGACGCGGCTGGTCTTACCAAAGCATTCAAGGATGCGGACGCCGCCTACGTTCTTATCCCACCCGATCCCACTTCCACCAACTTTCGCGCGTTTCAGGATCGCGTGAGCGATGCGATCGCCGCCGCGGTTGAGAATGCGGGCGTCAAGAGGGTGGTTGCGCTCAGCAGCATTGGCGCCGACAAGGGGAGCGGCACCGGCCCAGTGGTCGGTCTCTACAATCTCGAACAGAAGCTCAACCAGATCGATGGTTTGAACGTACTTCATCTGCGCCCGGGATATTTCATGGAAAATGTCCTGCCGCAGGTGGGCGTGATTCGGACGATGGGCAGCGTGGCTGGCCCCCTGCGGCCTGATCTGAAACTTCCCATGATCGCTACCAGAGACATTGGAGTAGCGGCGGCTGAGGCTTTGGTGCGGGGCGATTTTCGCGGCAAGCAGACGAAGGAACTTCTGGGGCAACGCGACATAGACTACACCGAAGTTGCGGCCGTGATCGGCAAGGCGATCGGCAAACCTTCGCTTGCTTACATTCACGCGCCCGACGATCAACTGCGTCCTGCGATGGTGCAGATGGGAATGTCGGCGAACCTTGTGGGGTTGATCCTGGAAATGGCGAGCGCGCTGAACTCGGGGTACATGCGAGCGCTCGAGCCGCGGTCGGCTGCGAATACTACTCCGACGTCGTTCGAGACATTTGTTGAGAAGGAGTTTGCGCCAGCGTACCGGGAGCAGGTGGCGGCGTAAACATCGGCAGGCGCCCGAGGTTCAATAAGGGCCACGGCGAAGTCGTCGTGGCCGTTATTCTTAGGGTATTTTTGAGGCGACCGGATTAGGTCGAGTTAGTGATCCCGAGATAGCTGTTCACCGCAGCAATCGTCACGGAGAGCGTGTCAGCGATTTGCGGCACAGTCTGTTCCTGCAGGCTGAGCTGGAAGGCTTGCTGCGCCACAGTCAATTTGATCACGTAGGGTGCACTGTTAGAGGTGGGCTGCGCCGGCGGAGCGGCCGCTGCGGTCGAGGAAACGGCCGAAGCGTCGTACGATGCTGCGGGAAACGAACTAGGGATGGAAAGACTCATAAAAGGCTCCTTTCCTCTTACGAGGGGGAGATCGGATTATTAAGATCGTCACATAAACGGGATAATGGGACATGCCCTTGAGGAGAAGTGGCGGTGATCCCCACATGGGACGCTAGGCCGAAAATGGGAAAAAGGCGGCTAAGTTCCGTGTGGATGGGGGATCAAAATCTCGGGCAATCGGACGTCACTTTTGCCGGTTCGTCGAAGAGATCTTTGTGTCTGCTTTGAAACCGATGCGGTCGAGCATGGGCTTGATTTCTGGATTTGACATGAACAATTTCCAGATCAGACGCGAGCGATAGTTTTCAACCATCACCGTGATCGGCGCCTGGTTGAGTCCCATAAAAATTGGCGAGACCCAATCTTCCGTCAAGTTTATCGCGTCGCGCGGACCGTAGACTCCCCAGGCGCGGTCGCCGAGATCGCGATAGAGGTGCTTAAACGCGGCCATGGAGGCCTCAGGCGTGTAGGGAAAAGATGAGAGCGCGCCCGTGAACGTCATGGTACCGTCATCTTCAGCCAGCCTGGGCTCGTGAGGGAGATAGCCATCGGGGCCATCGCTCGCAGTCAAACCCCAAAAGTCGGAGCCGTATCCTTTAAAGTGGCCGGGATTGTGCTGACAGTAGGCGAGATTGATTCGAGCTATGGCGCGGTTATTGTCGAAGTAATCGGTGAAGCGGTCATGAATGCCACGAGCGTCGAATCCCATGTATGAATAGTGAGTGAAGAAGAGCGGGCCTCCCGAGCCTACTCCGACGTCGAGCCTGATGCCGTAGTAAGAGTGGCCGTTCACGTAGTTATAGCCTTCGTGAGTATTGGACCATCCCTCGCGGTACTTGGCGCCAACGTCTGTCTGATTGGCCCAGCCCGAGTAGTAAAGCCCGGCGGGAACGGGATGCGTCGGAGAGGCAATCGCCAGCAGATACACGATCATCGCTTCGTTGAATCCCGTGATCCGGTGATTAATGTACCACGACCATTGCGGCGACCAATGCCAGTAAAGAGCGTCGCTCTCGGAACCATGGCGATACCAGTCCCATTCCACGGTTTCCCAAAGATCCGAGATCCTGCGGAATAGGGATTCCTCGGGCGCGCTTGGACCTTTGAAGTACTGGCGGGCGGCCAGCAGGCCTTCCATCAGAAAAGCGGTCTCCACCAGATCGCCGCCGTTATCGATGGCGTCGAAGACGGGAAGAGTCTGCCCGGTGGTTCCGTCCATGAAGTGAGACCATGCGCCGTGATAACGCGGAGCTTTTTCGAGGAAGGTCACGATGCGATCCAACCGCTCCAGTCCTTGCTGGCGGGTGATGAAGCCTCTTTCGACGCCGACGATCAGCGCCATGATGCCGAAGCCGCTGGCACCCGTTGCCACAATTTGGTCGTCGCCGGGAATGTTTTCGAGCGTCATGCCTGCCACTGGATGCGCCCCTTCCCAGTAATAGCGGAAACAGGCCTCTTGCAACATGGTGAGAAGTTCGTCGTCGCTCATCGCTTTCGTTGCGGCAGTAACTGCGCTCGAAAACTGGGATAAGTGGTATTGGCGATCTGAGGCCGCTACCTTATAGCGCGCGGTCACTCCGATCTTGCCCAGGTAGTCGGTGTAGCGATTGACGCCGGGGACCTGAATCCCGATGGCCTTGAAATCTTCACTCTTCGAGGCTCCGTCTTTCGAGACTTCGGCCCGGTAGATCACATAGCGCGCGAGGGTGGGATCGCCGACCGGATCCCAGCTGATATCGACATGGCGCTCATAGCCGTGGGCCTGAACATGTTCCGGCGCGGGCAGGTCTGCCCTTTGATTTGACTCGCCGTTTGATGCGAGCACTGACGCTGGTACCGGCGCGGTCGGCGCACCGTCGATGGTGAATTCATCCACAATCAACGTGTGCTCTATGCCGTCGCCTTTATTTTGTACGAAGACGATTTGGTCGACGCGATGGCGCTCTAACTGGTGGATCGAGCCGGTCTTGAACTCCGCCAGAGGAATGCGGACCTGAACCCATTTTCCCGGAACTAAATCGCCGACAAATGTTCCAAGGGGTAGCAGCGTCGAAAAATCGTGGCCGGCATCCGAGATTTGAATGAGCGGCAGGGCGCCGGGCTGAAATGCCCTCTGCGGAGTAGCACCAAAAATAAAGCGTATCGCCGGGGAAATTGATTTCACGATTCCTAAAATCGATCACGCGAATCTCAGCCGCCCATCCGCCATTTGGCGCGGAACGCCACTTGAGGCGCAAAGCGTTAGGAGGGGTCAAGAAAACATCCGCGCTCACCGGAAGCTTCTGGTGTACTAGCTCCAGGGTCGACGGAGCCGACGCTTTTCCGCCACTGTAATAGTAGGCGTCGGGCTCGAGGCTGTTGTCGAAAATTACGCGCTTGTAGTAGGCCGTGTCAGCTTTTGCGAAGACGCACAAAAGCAGGGCGCAGAGACTGGGCAAAGAGCGAAAAAGAAAACGGGAATTCGAGGAAGAGCGCATTCATAAAATGCTATGAAGACCGGGTGCGCTTGGCAAGCAGGCGGCGACGTCACTCGGGAAGGGAAGAGCCCACGCTAATCGAAGTCAACCTTCTCGAATCCCAGACCCTGCAACAGACTGGTAATCGTCGAAGCCGCATTCTGCTGGGCCGTTTTCAAAATGCCATCGGCCAACGCCGCCTCTTGCAGCTCGCGTTCCGCCTCCTGGCGCACTTGCGTTTCCAGATTCGGATCGGTCGGCACCAGCAAACCGGTTTGCCGCGAATACACGCGCGTCTTCGCACTGTCCAGGCGGGTGCTGAACACCTGCGCCGCGGGCAGATGCAGATGAATCTGCTTGCCTTCAATGCGAACGTCTTCCTTCTTCAGATTCGAGAAATCAATCCCAGCGACTACTTCGCCGTGCACCATCATCAGGAGACGGTCTCCCGCCAGAAAATCTGGCAGAATGGGGCTCTCTTTAGCGCCGGTCACGAGCTTGTCCATGGTGTAAACCACGGTCTCGAGGCGCTGGAGGCGCTGAATGCGATCCACCACGGTGGGCTGGCTCACATCGATGGTGAGCGTTCGTGCCGGTCACTGCAGAGAAGACGCGGCTCAATAGGGTGCGGCCGGAATTTTGCGATAGCAGAAGCCATCCGAGCGCGGCGATGCTGAGCACTCCGCAGAGCAGGCCGATAGCGACGCTGAAAGCGATTGGCGGCTTGGGGCCGGGGCGGGGAGGGCTTGGGGCGCTGCTGGGCGGATCGGCGTCGCGATCGGGAGGCATGAAGCAAGGTTAACATCCGGCGGTTGGGAATCCATAAATATGGGAATATGGTGATGTCCGATTATGAAAATGACTGTCGAAATTCCCGACCTCCTGTTCCGGCGGGCGAAGTCCGCGGCCGCCGAGCGGGGAATTCCCTTGCGCCAGCTGATCACGGAGGCAGTTGAGGGGTCAGCGAGTCAATGACTGTTCCGTTGAGGGCGCTACTCTTTCCGCGCGACGAGAAAGACGACGCTCCATTATTTAAGTAAGCGTCCGGTTGTCACCGTCTGGACAGTGGGATAGTAGGGAGTCATTCTTCCGAAGTGGATACTTGGGATAGGTGTCCACTTGGAGCGGAGATGGACACTTCCCGGCAAGTTACAGATGGGATCACGAATAAGAGTGAGTCGTTGGGTGCGACCCGGCGGCAGCGGCGCAGTATCGCGGAGAAACGGCGGATTGTCGAAGAGACGTTGGTGGAAGGCGCGTCGGTGGCGCGGGTAGCGCGAGCGCATGGCATCAACGCGAACCAGGTATTTGGCTGGCGTCGGCTCTACCAGGCAGGAAGACTTGGAGAGCGCAAGCCGGACATGAAATTGCTGCCGGTTCGGGTGAACGAGACTGTGCCGGCTCGGGCGGTGGAGCGCGGGTCCGCCGACTTCCCGAAAGCACCGCCGGGCACGATTCACATCGAACTGCGCCAGGCGCAGGTGCGCATCGAAGGCAGTGCCGATGCGGTTTTGGTGCGGGTCTTGCTGGAGTGCCTACGGGGATGATCGGGCCGCCGACGAACACGCGCGTTTGGATCGCAGCCGGGGTAACGGATTTGCGGCGCGGCTTTACCGGGCTGAGCGCGCTGGTGGAGAGCAAGCTGGAGCAGAAGCCGTTCTCGGGGCACGTATTTGTGTTTCGCGGGCGGCGAGGCGATCTGATCAAGGTTCTGTGGTATGACGGCGACGGCTTGTGTTTGTTCGCGAAGCGGTTGGAGCGTGGGCGCTTCGTGTGGCCGCAGGCCACGAGCGGGACGGTTTCGCTGACGCGAGCGCAGTTATCGATGCTGCTGGAAGGCATCGACTGGCGGCGACCGGAGCGGACGTTTGATCGGAACGGCAAGGAGCCGCAGCAGTCGGTGTAACCGGAAAGATTCTTTGCACAACTTTTTTTAAGCGGGCGGGGATGAAAACGGGCGCGTTCATGCGATACTCCGCGCATGTCGGTGCTGGCGCTCCCCGATCTGAAGGTTCTCTCTGCGGATGCGCTGCGAGCATTGATCCTGGCGCAACACGAGCAGTTACTCTCCACCGAAGACAAGTTACTCTCCACCGAAAGCACACTCACCGCCACGCAGGAGCAGTTACAGTCGCGGGAGCGGGAGATCGAGCATCTGAAGCTGCTGCTGGCCAAGCTGCATCGCATGCAGTTCGGACGCAAGTCGGAAAAGCTCACGCGGCAGATTGAGCAGTTGGAGCTGCGGCTGGAAGAGTTGGAATCGAAGCGCAGCGAGCCAGAGCCCGACGCGCCAGCAGCGCCTCCTGTCACCGCCGCTTCGACTGCTGCGGCAGCGAAACCCTCGCGCCGAGCACTGCCCGGTCATCTTCCGCGACAAACGCGCCAGCACGAGCCGAAAGAAACAGCGTGTCCGCAATGCCAGGGCGAGCTGCGCAAGTTAGGCGAGGATGTCTCGGAAGTGTTGGAGTACGTGCCCGCCAGCTTCGTGGTGATCCGTCACGTGCGCACCAAACTGAGCTGCAAGAAGTGTGATTGCATCGTGCAGGCCGAAGCGCCGAGCCGACCGATTGCGCGCGGCATGGCCGGACCGGGGCTGCTGGCGCACGTTCTGGTGAGCAAGTACTGCGATCATCTTCCGCTGTATCGGCAATCGGAGATGTACGCGCGGCAGGATGTGGAACTGGAGCGCTCGACGCTGGCGGATTGGGTGGGCGGCAGTGCACAGTTGCTGGAACCGCTGGTGGAAGCGCTGCGCCGCAGCGTGACGGCTGCGAGTAAGTTGCATGCCGATGATACGCCGGTGCCGGTGCTGGCTCCAGGGAATGGCAAAACGAAGACCGGGCGGTTATGGACCTACGTTCGCGATGACCGTCCCGCGGGCGACACCGCCGCGCCCGCGGTGTGGTTTGCCTACTCGCCGGATCGTAAAGGGGAGCATCCCGAGCGGCATCTTCGCGAGTTTCGGGGCACGCTGCAGGCGGATGCCTATGTGGGATTCAATCAGCTCTATGAAGATGTTCGCATCCAACACGCGGCGTGCTGGGCGCACGTGCGGCGCAAGTTTTACGATCTGGAACAGGCGCACGCCTCCCCGGTGGCGCGGGAAACGCTGGCGCGGATTGGCGCCCTGTATGGGATCGAAGAAACGATTCGCGGTAAGCCGCCGGACGAACGCCGTGCTGTGCGTGAGGCACAGTCCAGGCCGCTGCTCGACTCTCTGCGCCAGTGGTTCGAAGCGACCTTGCCGCAACTCTCGCGCAAGTCGGAGACGACGGCGGCGATTCGTTATGCCCTCTCGCGATGGGACGCGCTGACGCGCTATATAGAAGATGGACACATTGAAATCGACAACAACGCCGCCGAACGTTCGTTGCGCGGCGTGGCCCTGGGCCGGAAAAATTATTTGTTCGCGGGGTCGGACGTGGGCGGAGAACGCGCCGCCGCCATCTACAGCCTGATCGGTTCGGCGAAACTCAACGGCCTCGACCCCGAAGCCTATCTGCGCCAGGTGCTGACCCGCATTGCCGACCATCCCATCAACCGCATCGACGAACTGCTGCCTTGGAACCTCAACTCCACACCTGCCGAAGTGTCCACTTAACCGATTCGTGGACACTTAGCAAGACGGTGCAGCTCGGACGCTTACTTATTTAAGGGGGTGTAGGGACACTTACGCTCGTGCAAAATGGGCGTCAACGGAAAAGGCCACGCTGCTTTCGCAACATGGCCTTTATTTATGCCGGCAACGACCTACTCTCCCACACACTTTCGCATGCAGTACCATCGGCCCAGCGGGGCTTAACTTCCGTGTTCGGGATGGGAACGGGTGGAACCCCCGCGGTAAGATCACCGACAACTTGTAGCCGTCAGCCATCAGCCGTCAGCCATCAGCTAAACTTGAGCTGTGGCGACTTACACCGCCGATGGGCGGCAAACTTTTCAAAGAACGTTTTTCAAAGAACTTGAGGACGATGCCTCACAACTGAATAGATTGGGTACTGCTTTAAATACTCGACATATCGTTTTCGTCGGCGCCAGTCGTCAGTACTGTGTCTTCAGTTGCGCGCAGTTTCTAGCGCTTCTGAGGAGACCATCTCGCTTTCGAACAAGTTCGAACTGAAAGCTGATAGCTGAGTGCTGACGGCTGTTTTAATGCACCGAGTAAATTTTATGGTCAAGCCGAACGGGCGATTAGTACAGGTAAGCTACACGCATTACTGCGCTTTCACATCCTGCCTATCAACCAGGTAGTCTACCTGGGCCCTTCATTACCCTTAAGGGTTGGGAGATCTCATCTTGAGGAGTGCTTCCCGCTTATATGCATTCAGCGGTTATCACAACCGAACTTCGCTACTGAGCGGTGCCCTTGGCAGGACAGCTCAATCACAAGAGGTTCGTCCATCCCGGTCCTCTCGTACTAAGGACAGGCCCTCTCAAATCTCCTGCGCCCACAACAGATAGGGACCGAACTGTCTCGCGACGTTCTGAACCCAGCTCACGTACCGCTTTAATAGGCGAACAGCCTAACCCTTGGAACCTTCTACAGCTCCAGGATGCGATGAGCCGACATCGAGGTGCCAAACCGGAGCGTCGATATGAACTCTTGGCTCCGATCAGCCTGTTATCCCCGGCGTACCTTTTATCCGTTGAGCGATGGCCATTCCATACAGAACCACCGGATCACTAACGCCTACTTTCGTATCTGCTCGACTTGTAGGTCTCGCAGTTAACCACGCTTGTGCGTTTGCACTCGACGGCTGATTTCCAAACAGCCTGAGCGTAGCTTCGCGCGCCTCCGTTACAATTTAGGAGGCGACCGCCCCAGTCAAACTACCCGCCTTACTATGTCCCTTTCCCGGATCACGGGAATAGGTTAGAACCACAGAACTCGCAGGGTGGTATCTCACCGGTGGCTCCACCAAGCCCGAGAGCCTGGTATCAAAGCCTCCCACCTATCCTGCGCAGCAAGTGCCATAGTTCATAGTAAAGGTATAGTAAAGGTGCACGGGGTCTTTCCGTCTAGTTGCGGGCAACCGGCATCTTCACCGGCACTACAAGTTCGCCGTGCCAGTTGGCAAGACAGTCGCACTTTCGTTACGCCATTCGTGCAGGTCGGAACTTACCCGACAAGGAATTTCGCTACCTTAGGACCGTTATAGTTACGGCCGCCGTTCACTGGGGCTTCAGTTCGAAGCTTCGCCTTGCGGCTAACCTCTCCCTTTAACCTTCCAGCACCGGGCAGGCGTCAGCCCCTATACGTCGTTTTCGACTTAGCAGAGACCTGTGTTTTTGTTAAACAGTCGCAGTGCGCATTTCTCTGCGGCCTCTTCGGACTTGCATCCTAGTGAGGCACCCCTTTTCCCGAAGT
>CAWFLZ010000002.1:0-15139 GCA_963816705.1 uncultured Acidobacteriaceae bacterium | reverse complement strand
GGATCGGCCGGCTCGAAGCCTGCCTGCCTCAAATCAGATGGAAACCAGCGGGATGCCAGCCATCCGGGCAGCCCGCCGTAACTGGTTATCTAGGGTGGCGAGCGGGAGGGCTCGCCGCAACGCCAATTCCAGGTAGGCCGCATCATATTCGGTGAGATGTCTTTGGCGCGCCACCGGCAGGATTTGATCGAACGCGCGAGCCAAATCCGTGGCTTCGATCAGGACTGGAAGGCGCCGAATGTCACGCAGTTGCGACATTACTTTCGCCTCAGTAATGCGTTTGCCCCATTCGGCGGTCACTAAAGCGTTGGCTACTTCGAGGGGCCAGATTGCGGGCGTGATTGCCTCGGAGCCTGTCCTCAGCAAGTCCAAAATGCCATCGGCGAAAGGGCTGGATTCGTCCTCGAAACACCAGGACAACGCTACCGACGCATCCAGCACGAACGTTCTAGCGACGCCCTTCATTGATCAATGACCTGATCGAAATTTTTCCAAGCTTCGCACCTTTGCGGGTCTCGCGAATACTACGCACGATCTCGTCGAGATCGGGGCGCTCCTCGGAGGCGGTTGCAGGCACGAGCTTGGCGACCGGCACGCCCCGCCTCGTAATCTGAATCACCTCTCCTTTTGAGGCTCTGGTCAGTAGTTGGTTGAGATGTGTTTTGGCTTCAAAGGCGCCAACGGTTGTCATGGCCGTCCTCCTGCAAACTAGTTTATCAACTGGTTTACTCTCGCGCAACCCGCAAGCCGTTACTGCTTCTCCCGTTTTTGCAATTCCTTCGACGCGTCGCTCGTGGCCGGCTCCGGCGCCTCCGGCTTCAACACAAACGCATTGGCAGGCGCGTTCGGGTTCACGCCGAAATCCCATACATAAAGGTTGATCGATTCCTTGCCCAGCATCTCCGCGACGGCGTATTCCCCGCTCGGCAACGGATCGATGGGGGTGATCTTGATCCAGCCTCCGGTCATGGTCGTCACGGTCGCCGGAAGGAATCGCTCGTCAGTTTTCATCTTCCCGGTAACGCCGACTTTGAGGGCCCCGGCAACGCGCTTGCCGCCCTTGCTCTCGACGCGAATGATCTTGAAAGCCTCAGTCGGCGGAAGCGCCGGCGCATCGGCCGCAGGTCGTCCCATCTCCTCCGCGCCCGAAGCCACCGCCGGCGCGCCTTCGCCCGTATCCGCGCTCACGTTCACATAAAGCGATGGTGTCGGCGAATGCGCCTGAACCTTGGCATGTGGCCCGGTAAGTTCGATCGTCTGCTTCGAACCCGAGAACGGATTGATCGCCGCCCGCAGAATATTCGCCTTAGTGCTGCGATTCACGTCGCTGCCCGACTGCTGAATTTCAACCAGTTCAGGCTCGTTCTGATAAGTATCGAGCAAGTACACTCCACCTTCGTCGGAAAGGCGCAGGCGAGGCGCAACCTCGGGCGATCGCGCCAGCGCGGCCTTGCGCTGCGCCTCGATTTCCTTATCAAGCTCGGCAGCCTCAGGAATCGGCCCACCCGTGAGCCGCCCTTCCTCGTATTTCTTCGTGGCATCCCAATCCACCAGCGCGTTAGGAACTTCTTCCCACTCCCCACGCTCGGCGCTAAAGTAGCGCACCCGCTCGCCCTTGACTTCATACTTGGTAATAGGCTGGTAGGTGCCGTCTTTAAGAATGAGTCGGCTGGCAAGGGTCTGGGCGGGGGACGGTGAGGGGGAAGACAACAGGAGCGCAAGCACCGCTGCTGCGAGAACGCCCGCTCTACAGAGGATTGATCGCACGCCGGGAAACATTATCGGCCTTTTCCGGTGCTTCCGAAAGATTAGATGCGATCCGGTTCGCGGATGGGTAGCTCGCGGAGTCCCACAGTCGCTGAAAAAAGGCGTCACTGATGGCCGATGGCTGATAGCTGACGGCCTCTTTTTCCACATTCCCATCCGCCCCGTTCTCTGCCATAATTGATCGTGCACCCCAACCTGCACAATCTTCCAATCAAAATTAAAGCGAGGAACGGATGTCGGCAAAGTACATCTTCGTAACGGGCGGAGTTGTGTCTTCTTTAGGAAAAGGTCTGGCGGCAGCCTCCATCGGATGCCTCCTCGAAAGCCGCGGCCTCAAAGTCAACCTGATGAAGTTCGATCCGTATCTGAACGTCGATCCGGGCACCATGTCTCCCTTTCAGCACGGAGAAGTTTTCGTCACCGACGACGGCGCCGAAACGGACCTCGACCTAGGCCACTACGAGCGCTTCACGCACGCCAAGCTTTCTCGCGACAACAACTGGACGACCGGCCGTCTCTACGAGCAGATCATCGCCAAAGAACGCCGCGGCGACTACCTCGGCAAAACCGTGCAGGTGATTCCGCACGTCACCAATGAAATCAAAGCCGCCGCAAAAAAATGCGCGCAGGATGTGGACGTGCTGATCGTAGAAATCGGCGGCACAGTCGGCGACATCGAGTCGTTGCCCTTCATCGAAGCCATCCGCCAGATGCGCCAGGAAAACGGCCGTGAGAACACGCTGTTTATTCACGTGACGCTGGTCCCATTCATAGCTGCCGCTCAAGAATTAAAAACGAAACCCACGCAGCACTCGGTAAAAGAGCTGCTCAGCGTAGGAATTCAGCCCGACATTCTGCTCTGCCGCACCGACCGCTTCCTATCGAAAGACATCAAGGGAAAGATCGCTTTGTTCTGCAACGTCGAAGAAGAGGCCGTGATCACCGCCAAAGACGTGGCTTCGATCTACGAGGTCCCAATCGTCTTCGCGCACGAAGAAGTCGACACGCTGGTCATGCGCTACCTGCATTTGGAGGCGAAGGATCGCGATCTCTCCAAGTGGAACGATCTCGTGCACCGCGTCTATAACCCGAAAGACATCGTGCGCATCGGCATCGTCGGTAAGTATGTCGAATACGAAGACTCGTACAAGTCCCTGAAAGAAGCGCTGGTGCACGGCGCGCTCGCGCACAACCTGAAGCTGGAAGTGAACTGGATCGAAGCCGAAGGGCTCGAGACCGCGGACGCAAGCGACAAGAGTTACGAGGCGCAACTCGAAGACTACGACGGCCTGCTAGTCCCCGGAGGCTTCGGCAAGCGCGGCATCGAAGGCATGCTCAAGGCGATTCAGTATGCGCGCGAAAAGCATGTGCCATATTTCGGAATCTGCCTTGGCATGCAGACCGCCTGCATCGAATTTGCGCGCAATGTGTGCGGCCTGGCCGACGCCAATTCCAGCGAGTTCGATCCGGCGACTCCGCATCGCGTGATTTATAAATTGCGCGAACTGCGCGGCGTGGAAGAGCTAGGCGGCACCATGCGCCTCGGTGCCTGGCCGTGCAAGCTCGAGCCCGGAACGCTGGCGCAGAAAATCTATGGTCAAACCGAGATCAGCGAGCGCCACCGCCATCGCTACGAATTCAATCGCGAGTACGAAGATACGATGACGGCCGGCGGCCTCAAAATTTCCGGCTCGACGCCGGATGGGACCTACGTCGAGATCGTCGAAATTCCCGGCCACCCCTATTTCATCGGCTGCCAGTTCCATCCCGAATTCAAATCGAAGCCCCTTGAGCCGCATCCTCTATTCAAGTCGTTTATCGGCGCGGCGTATGGACACGGGCAGAAACGAAAAGATCACAAAGAAGCGGCCGAGGTAGAAATGTTCCTGCGGCCGCAGAAGGTTGCCGGCAGATAAATAAGACCGGGCCATCGGTCATTGGGCAAGTGAAAATCTCACGAACTAGGAGTTTCAATGACCCGATCACCCAATGACCCGATCACCCGATGACTCTTTCCTTCCAAATCGACAACGTCCGCATCGGCTCAGGCGATCTGTTCCTGATCGCCGGCCCCTGCGTCATCGAAAGCGAAGAACACGCCCTCCGCATGGCCGAGATCATCAAGGGTGTGACGCGCGCGCTAAATTTCCCGTTCATCTTCAAGGCTTCCTACGACAAGGCGAATCGCACCTCCATCCGCAGTTTTCGCGGTCCGGGGATGAAAGAAGGTCTGCGAATTCTAAAGAAGGTCAAAGATGAAGTGCACATTCCCGTGCTAACCGATGTCCACCAGGCCGCCGATGTCGCGCAGGTAGCCGAGGTTGTGGACGTGTTGCAGATTCCGGCCTTCCTCTGCCGCCAGACCGACCTGATCGTCGCGGCGGCGCTCAGCGGACGCCCGGTGAATATAAAAAAAGGCCAGTTCGTCTCGCCCTGGGATATGAAGCACGCGGTCGAAAAGTGCCGCGATGCCGGCAACAGCCAGGTTTTCGTAACCGAACGCGGGTCAAGCTTCGGCTACAACAATCTGGTCGTTGACATGCGCTCACTAGCCATCATGCGCAAGTTCGCCCCAGTAGTTTTTGACGCGACTCACTCCGTGCAACTGCCGTCCGCCTCTCGCGGGGACGAAGACGTCCCCGCGACCAGCGGAGGCCAGCCCGAATTCATTCCCGTCCTGTCGCGGGCCGCGGTAGCGGCAGGCGTGGATGGCGTCTTCATGGAAGTCCACGACAATCCCAAAGAAGCGAAGAGCGACGGCGCCAACGCCCTTGACTCGCGCAACTTGCGCACCGTTTTGAAAGAATTGCAGTCCGTCCGCCGGGCGATTGATGCCGCCCACGCCACGCCGTAAAACGCTTGCAGATTGTAGATTTCAGATTGCAGAACTGAAGCGCGTCGTCCGCGCTGAAATGCTGAACCCACAGGGTCTTAATTCTGCAATCTACAATCTGCAATCCCAATTGAATCTGTTACCATTCCGCCGCATCTCTTTCTCATCCCCTATGCACTTGTGGGCCTCGATCGCCGGCGTTGTAATTGTCTTCGTCATCCTGCTCGATGCCTTTGAAACCATCGTCCTCCCGCGCCGTATTCAGCGCCACCTCCGCATCACCGCGCTGTTTTACAGATTCACCTGGCCGCGCTGGACCGGCATCGCGAGCCATATCAAGAAGCCATCGCGGCGCGAAGGTTTTCTCGCCTACTTCGGCCCGCTGTCTCTCATCTGGCTGCTCGGCTTCTGGGCCCTCGGACTGATCTTTGGTTTCGCCTGCGTGCAATACGGGCTGGGCGAACATCTCCAGCTCACGGGCGAAAAGTTGACCTTCGGCAAGCTCCTCTATCACAGTGGAGAAACTTTCTTTACCCTCGGCTACGGCGACATCGTTCCCACCAACAGCGTCGCGCGCGCCCTGGCCGTCTTCGAAGCGGGCATGGGTTTTGCGTTCCTAGGCGTTGTAGTCGGATACCTGCCCGTCATCTACAACTCGTTTGCGGCGCGCGAAGTTGAAATCTCCCTGCTCGATGCGCGCGCCGGATCGCCCCCCACCGCCACCGAGTTTCTCGGCCGCCTGGGCTGCTGCCCCGATCAGACCGTGCTCGACAATATCTTCCGCGACTGGGAGCGTTGGTGCGCCGATCTGCTCTCGAACCAGATCTCTTATCCTGTACTGTCGTTCTTCCGTTCCCAACACGGCAACCAATCGTGGCTGGGCGCGCTCACCGTAATGCTCGACGTCACCTCGCTCGTGATGACCGGCATCGACGGCATCCATCCCGACCAGGCCAAGCTCACCTTCGCCATGGCGCGCCACGCGGCCGTTGATCTGGCGCAAGTGGTGAATTCGCGATACAGTCCAAACGATCCCAACCGGCTCAGCCCGGAAGATCGAAACCGCGTCAAAACGGAGCTGGTACACCGCGGCGTGACTATTAACGACAGCGCCGATGCTCCCGAAAAGCTTGTGCAACTTCGCGAGGTCTACGAACCTTACCTCCACGCGCTAAGCCGCCGCCTCCAGATGGCTCTTCCGCCTTGGATCCACGATGGCCGCAAGAAAGATAACTGGCAAGGCGGCCCGTGGGATCGCGCCATCCAGGCGCAGGCGCTCGAACATCCCGGCCACAAGGTCGAGGATCACTTCTGACGACCAGCTTCGTTGCGGCAGGCCATTTGTAACCTTAGGTTGGTCGTGACAGCGGTCATTGACTTGCTTTCTGGGCGGGTCTACGATTCTCTTAGAGTCACTGGGAAGGAGCGTTTCCCATGGCTAGCGGCCGATCTCCTCAAGCTAATCTTCAGCAACATCTCCTGTACCCTACCGCGTCGCCGAAACAGTCCCGGATAGGGCTCATGGCGTTTCTCACAACTGTCATGTCTCTTCTCAGCCTTCTGGTCTTCGGCCTTGGCTGGGACCGCGGAAACGTGTTCTGGACGTGGATTGGATTCATCTGTGCGCTGGTAGCGGGAATTTTCGTGCAACTGTTCATTAACCGAAGAGAAAGGGCCGAAGGAAACGAGACCGGCAAAAAAAACGAAAAAGGCTCCCCATGACCCCGAAACGGGCGCGTTCCAGTCAGCGCGCCGGCCTGCTGTGACCGGAACCTTTCCTGCCCGCCAGCCCTCCGAGCGAGCGCAAGAGGGCGTACCGCGCCGGCACCCTCAGAACATCACGCAAGCTTCGTTGACCCGCTCCAGCGCCCGTTCCAACAGCGCTAGTTGCCGTTGCAGTTCAGCCATCGTCGGAGGCGCCGGTTGCAGCGCGATTTGACCTCTGAGGCTCGCTTTCTTGGCGGTCAGCAACTCTGAGGCTTGTTCGAGTTCGCCGGCATCCAATCGCAAGTCGCGCGCCAACACCTTGTTCAGAAGTTCCTGGTACTGCCGAGGGTCTTGTTCCAGCAAAACGTTCGCCAGCAGACCCAGTTCGTCTGTTTGCAGATGGAATTGCATAGCTCTCTCCTTTCAATAGGGAAAGTGCCTTCACAGCCCCATAGCAATTAAGCCACCGCGAACCTCGAACTGTCAGTGACAAGGGCCACCGGATTCGGCAGCGATCGAAAAAACTTTCACCTTTCAAATCTGGACGGCGAGAACCGGGCAAGGTCCGAGCTGCATCACCCGATAGGTGGTCGAACCAAATACCGCCAGGTCCAGGGCTCCGCGGCCACGCACACCCATGGCTATTATCTCGATTTCCTTCTCCACGGCGTATTGAATGATTTGCTGGTACGGTTTGCCGATGCGCACCTCGGTCTTGATCTTGAGCGTCTTGCGCGCCTCCGCCGGAATCAGTTTTTCGAGCTGCTCCCTCGCCGCTGCCATGGCCGCGTCCGCCTTTGCGTGACCAGGGACCTCGTCCAACACGTGCAACAGGGTGAGTTCGGCGTCGTATTCCGCGGTCGCGGAGAGCGCATAGCCCAACGCTCTCTCTGAGTTCTCGGAAAAGTCCGTACAGAAAAGAACGCGGCTCAAGTGGTGGATGCGGTGGGGCGCGCCAGTTTCGGTCGCTGAATCCTGCGGCAGCTTGTTCACCGCCAGCACCGGGCAGCGAGCTCGCCGCATCACCCGGTCGGTCACCGAGCCCAGCATCAGCCGGTCATACCCTCTTCGCCCGTGCGTGCCCATGACGATCACGTCCGCTTGGTGCGCTTCGGCAAATGCCAGAATCGAGTCCGGAGCCATTCCATCCTGCACGACCAGCTCCGGCTGAATTTCACCATAGTGGTGCTCCTTTACGAATTTTCGCAGCTCCTCCATGCCGTTTTCGTGCATCGACTCGCAGAATCTGTCATAGAGCTCCGCTGAGGCGGCAAACCCCATGGATGGGTAGCGCCATAGTTCCACGACGTGCTGCACCGCCAGCCTTGATCGATAGTGCTCAGCCAGCGATAGCGCATGGCGATACGCCCGGGCCGAGAACTCGGAGAAATCAATGGGGCAAAGGATGAGTTTGATTTCCAGCATTGCTTTACGCCATCTATTTTGATCCATGCGCCGCCCGTAGTCACGCGCTGGTTGTGCGGCGCGCGCGCTGCCGGTTCGCATGAATGTGGACGGAACGCAGTAGTCCGGTCCGATCCAGACGCGGGAGCAATTTTCGATGGTCCCGCCCTTCTGCTAACATTCCTCCTTCATGAAGCGCGTCGGCGAAAACGTGGTGCGCATCGAGGCGGGCGGCCCCTGGGATCGCGCCATCCAGGCGCAGGCTCTCGAACATCCCGGCCACGAAGTTGACGATCACTTCTGAAGACCACTTCTCACGATTAGCTCTGAGATCGTTGGCCCTCAAGAGGGCATAGAGCAGGCGTACAAATCGCGGGTCACAGCCCTGCGTTGGGGCGCATAACCCAGTGACCCTGCCCTCCGCCTAATAGATCATGAATCCAAGCGAGTGCGCGCCCGGTTGCGGACGGCCGGCCCCACATAGCTGTTGCGTTCACACGCCCGTTCCGGCACGTCCACGAAACAGTAGTAACCGTTGGACTGGCCGTCGGGATTTTGCTGACCAACAATCAACTTACCGAGAATCGGTGGCAAACCCGCGCCCACACAGGCATAGCCCAGGGCGCCCTCGGTGGCGGGAAGAGCGTTGCAGGTGTCAGAGCCGTCTGTTTTGCCCTCGAGCTTGCAGGTCTCAGACCCTTGAACGGTATACGTGAGGCTGGTAGAGGTGACTTCATTGACCGTGCTATACCCATTGCACGGATCGCTCGGCCCGCCCGTACCGCTGGTCAGGCCCGCTACCAGGATTCGCATCCCTCGCGCGAACCCGTTCTTGCTTCCTGAAACCGCTTGTCCGTTTAGCATCGTGACGGCGAGCGTAACCTGCGTGTTTCCGCCTGAGACCGAATTCGACGGCTCGGCTCGCACGTAGCCCGCGATGATCACATTGTCGGGGATGGCGAAGTCATTGAAGGAATTGCCGAGGTGGAATTCCGCGCCACCCCTCATCAGAAACGATCCATCCCCCCAAATGCTCAGCGTATGTCGGGCTGTCTCCGACGTGCCTGTTGTCAAGCTATACGTTCCCACCGGGAGAGTGCAGGGGTAGGACTGGCATACCGTGTTTTGGTCGGCCACCAGAGGAAACGATACCGCCCGGTCTTTTTTCGGATGGGTCTGGGTCGAGAGCAGAGGGCCAGTGTGGGCGTAGAGCCGGCCCGGCTCGCACCCCCCCCGTTCGGCCCCGGGGCCTATGAGGCAATGAAGTCCAACGTCGTAACTGTTAATCATGGACGAGTTCCTGGTAAACGCCCCTTCTGGCGTCCAGGAAGCACGGGACACCGCAACGGGAACCGCGATCGTAACGGTGTCGATCAGGAGATGGCTTTTGGAGTTGCCCCAATGGTTCGCAGTGGCATGGATCTGCGTGGCGGTGACGAAACTGCTGTAAGTCTGCCCACGAGCGATCCCGCTTCCCACCGCCAGGCTGCCGGCGGCTAAAAGCAGAATCAATGCGAATTGTCTTTTCATATTTCTTCCTAACATGCTGCCCAGAAAATGTGTCGCCTAGAAAATTAGTACGATCGGAGCTTCCGGGAATTTCGTTGTTGATAGCGACGGGTCCGTCACTGGTGGAACGATGGCCGGCGGCAGACCACTGGCCATATAGAACGTGCACGATGGAGGTTGGCCGGAAGGGCACAAAGCCGGAAGTAAGCTCGCATTCCCGCCTGTGCCTCCATCTCCGCCCAGCCACACGTTGAATAGGTACATATAGCCATGATTGCCATCACCCCACAGTGCCGCGCACCTGGCCGAGCAGTCGGTCGCCAGAGACAGGGCGTATTGACCGGCTGGGAGCCTGCACGGAGTTGAGCAATCCGCTGTTCCGGCCCACGCCAGTGTTGTCAGCCCCGTATGTGGCGCGAAACTCGGCCCAGTCAGCGGGCCGGTATGCACCATCAGATGCCCGGCCAGTCTTGCCGCGCTCGGTCCCTTGATGTAATAGAGGCCAAGGTCATAATGTGTTCCGGCGCTGCTGTCCGGCGTTTGTACCGCGTAGGAAACCCAATTGGTAAAACAATCCGATGGAATGTCGAAACCCCAGGCCGTCATGCCTCCGCTCCCGCTTGGACACTTGTACTGGATCCCGCCCACTTCTCCGGGTGTGCAGCGAGCCGATCCCGACAGGCTGACCTTGATGGCCGATTCCGAAAGATAAATATTGTGCTCTGCGCACGGGTTCGCCGCAAACATGCGCCCGAGCAGGGCGAAAACAATGAACAGTCGCTTCATGAGGCCTCCTAGTAGATCAGCAGCTTGGCGGGCTTGATCGGTGATGATGGACCTTGAGTTGTATTCCAGACGGTGGTTGTGTTGTTCACTGTGAAACTCATGTTCGCTGGCAATCCCCCTGAGTCGTACTGCGTCGACGAAGAAGTGAACGGGTAGATCAAGCCGAAGTCGTCATCTCCCAGAAGTTGCGCGCAGGTTACCGGCTTCAGAGCATCGTTGCAGGTCGTGCCAATCGCCGCCGCGTACAGACCTGCCGGCAGCGCGCATGGTATCGACGCGCACACTGTACGGCTGTCCGCGATCCAGGGCAGAGCCTCTTGGCATTCCCTGGCCATCGAACCGTTGGCCACGGATCATGTTCGGTGAAACTCGTCGGGTAAGTCGCGGAAGTCAGAATGGTGCAGTTCGCAACCGTAGCGCTTCTACCGGTGGGGTTTGTCGTCGTAATCAAAGTCTTGCCGGCTGATTTGACGACGACGTTGACGCTGTACACCCCGCAACTTCCGAGTTTGATCTGCTCGCCAATCGGAAAATCCGGGAGAAGAAAAGATCCGCTGAGGGTCAGGGTATCCTGGGTGCCGGAGGCCGTCACGCCTGCTACGGCGGCCGGAATAAGGTTGTTAGTAAACCAACTGCCATAAACTGGTCCGGTGTGAAGATAGAGTTCGCCGCCGGAACCACCCGCCGTGCAATCTCCGCTCACGCAATACAGCCCGATATCGTAGGTGGTCGGCGCGCTAGCCGGACTCGTGTCTACTCTCCACACGTGATAGGCGACGTTTTGGGTGATGCAAGCGACGGGGATGCGGAGGCCTACCGCGCCGATCCCTCCCGGAGCCGAGTAGCCCATGCTTTCCGTGGCACTGATCGTTGCGATACCGCTGTCCGCACCGGTGTTCGAGATTTCGCAAGCTGCTTGAGCCCACGCTGAGACTGGGAACAAAAGCAGCACCGCTAGCAAAGTAAGTTTGCGCATTTGGTTTACCCCCAGAAGTGCGGGTTTGGAGAATCCGCCGGAGTTTCGGTCAAGGGCATTCAGGCCTCGATCTATGAACCGTGAGAGACAGACAATTACTGAGGGCCGACTTTCGAAGCCTCGCCCCAGAGGTTGAGCACACTATGGTAGGACTTGCTCTTTGGTGAAGTGGGGACGAGCCAATGTAAACAGCCTAAGCGCGTCCTGTCAGTGCAATTCATCACATCCTTGATGTTCGGGAGTCACAACAGTAAGCGCAAAGACAGGTCTTCCTTAGCAGTTGCTTTCGTCCTTCTGCTACCATTCCTCCTTCATGCAGCACGTCGGAGAAAACGTGGTGCGCATCGAGGCCGAGGCCCTGCGCTCTCTCGCGGATCGGCTCGCCGGCCCGATGGCCGCCGATTTCGACCGCGCCGTTGACTTGTTTTTTCGCAGCCAGGGACGCATCGTAGTCTCCGGCATGGGCAAGAGCGGGCTGATTGCCCGCAAAATCGCGGCGACCCTGAGTTCGACCGGCTCGCCTGCGCTTTACCTGCACCCTGTCGAAGCCCTGCACGGCGATCTCGGCATGATCGTGCGCGGCGATGTCGCGCTCGTCCTCTCGGCCAGCGGCGAAACGGAAGAAATTCTGCAACTGCTGGCGACCATCAAACGCCTGCAAGTGCCGATGATCACTATGACGTGCGATGAGTTCGCAACGGCAGACACGGACAAGGCAGCCACAAATAAGAATGCGCACGCTCCACGGGCCTCTACTCTCGCCGCCGCCGCCGACGTCGCCCTCGACTGCTCCATCTCGAAAGAAGCCTGTTCACTCGGCCTCGCGCCCACGGCCTCCACCACCACCATGCTGGCGCTCGGCGATGCCCTCGCGGTCGCGCTCTCGGAAAAGCGCGGTTTCAAAGAAGAAGATTTCGCCAACCTGCATCCCGGCGGCAAACTCGGCAAACGGCTGGCTCGGGTCGAATCGCTAATGCACACTGGCGACGCCATCCCGCGCGTCGCGCCGGACACCAAAATGCCCGACGTGATCTACGAAATGTCGCGCAAGAAGCTGGGCGTGACCGCGGTCGTCGAGGGCGACCAACTACTCGGCGTAATCAGCGACGGCGATCTCCGCCGCCTGCTCGAGCAGCGTGGTAAAGACACGCTCGACCTCACCGCGCAGGAATGCATGACCCGGTTGCCCAAAACAATCGGACCGCAGGAATTCGCTGCCACTGCGCTAGCCCGCATGGAAGAAATGAAGATCACATCATTGATGGTGGTCGACGGCGACCGCCACTTGCGCGGCGTCGTTCATCTCCATGATTTGTGGGGAACTGAAATGGTGTGACGGCGAGCCGCTCAGCACGGTTTTAATTGAAGAGAGTCGTTTCCGAGGGAGAAGGAGCGCCGGCGGGAACCAGGAGGAACACTCGCCGGCGCTCCAGAATTAGTTGCTATAAGCCTGCTCGAACCGCCGCGCCTCATACCACAGCGCCAGTTCCACTCGGTTCCACAGGCCCAGTTTGTCATAGATCAGGCGCAGGTCGTTCTTCACGACATGCTCGGTCGTCCCTAGCGAATGAGCAATTTCGCTATTTTTGCAGCCCTCGGCTACGCGTCGAATGATGATGTGTTCGCGTTCACTGGGTCCGCGGAGGATCCCCGTCTCTCCTGCCATAACTGTCTCCTATATAGTAAAGTTGCGAGTTTTACCCGCTTGATACCACCTTTTATTCCGAAACGTACGAAGAGGCGATTGAAATACGCTTTCACGGTGCGCTCGGCCATGTTCAGGTCGCGCGCGATCTCCGAGTTGTCGCATCCCTGTAGCAGCAAATCAACAATTTGCCGCTCCCGTGGCCCCATCTGGTCGATCTTTTCATCCATCGTCTACACCTCCAGAGGCGCGCCGCGCACTGAAGGTAGGCAATCCAACCAGAACAGCACACCGGCACATCAGGATTTCGGATTCGTTGCAGAACGATTCAGCATCTTCGCAGCCAATTGCCGTCCTCAGCATTAACTAAATGTGAAATTTCACAGCCCCCTATGGTTTTTTGCGGGAAAACCGCGAAAAACGGCCAAACTTTTGTCCAAATCTACAGGCTTTACGGGAGGACCGCTGCCCCTTTCGGGGCGGTTCTAAGGTGAATCACCTAGCACAAACTTCCAGAAGCTACATCGTCACCGGCAAAATTACACACTAGTGCCGCTGGGAGGTCAGGCGAAGAGTTCGGCTGGCAGCCGCTCCCGGACTACGTCACACCATCCCCTATAATAAAAATCACAGTGGACTTCCGCCTCATCTGCAATTACAAGCCCCAGGGTGACCAGCGCACCGCCATCGACGCCCTCACCCGCGGCATTTTCGACCGCGAGCAGCACCAAGTCCTGCTCGGAGTCACCGGCTCGGGCAAAACCTACACCATGGCCAAGGTCATCGAGGCAGCCAACCGCCCGGCCATCGTAATGGCCCACAACAAAACCCTGGCCGCCCAGCTCTACCACGAATTCAAAAGTTTCTTCCCGCAGAACGCGGTCGAATACTTCGTGAGCTATTACGACTTCTACCAGCCCGAAGCCTACGTCCCCGCCGCCGACCTCTACATCGAAAAAGAATCGACCATCAACGACGAGCTCGACAAGCTGCGCCTCTCGGCGACGCGCTCTCTATTCGAACGCCGCGACTGCCTGATCGTAGCCTCCGTCAGCGCGATCTACGGTCTGGGCTCGCCCGAAGCCTACTACGGCATGATGCTCTTCGTAGAAAAAGGCCAAAAGATCAAGCGCGGCGAAATCACGCGCAAGCTGGTCGACATCCTCTATGAACGCAGCGAAACCGATTTCCGCCGCGGCACCTTCCGCGTCCGCGGCGACGTAATCGAAATCTATCCCACCTACGACGACATGGCCTACCGCATAGAAATGTTCGGCGACGAGATCGAATCCCTCTCCCAGATCGATCCCCTCTTCGGCACCGTCAAGCAGCGCTACATGCGCCTGCCGATTTATCCCAAAACGCACTATGTAATGAAAGACGAAACGAAAGCGTCGGCCGTCGAGTCGATCAAAAAAGAACTAGCCTGGTGGGAAATCGAACTCGAAAAGCAAGGCCGCACAGTAGAAGCCCAGCGCGTCCATCAGCGCGTGATGTACGACCTCGAAATGATCAAAGCCATGGGCTACTGCCACGGCATAGAAAATTATTCGCGCCACTTTACCGGCCGCCTGCCGGGAGAGCCGCCGCCCACGCTGCTCGATTATTTTCCGCGCGACTTCCTGATGTTCATCGACGAGTCGCACCAGACCGTCCCGCAACTCCACGCCATGTATCACGGCGACCGCTCGCGCAAACAGGTCCTGGTCGAATACGGATTTCGCCTGCCCTCAGCCTTAGACAATCGTCCGCTAACCTTCGAAGAGTTCGAGCACCGCACCAACCAGCTGGTCTACGTGTCGGCGACGCCCGGCCCCTATGAGCTGACGAAATCCGCAGGAGTAGTAGTAGAGCAGATCATCAGGCCCACGGGATTAATAGACCCGCCAGTCGAGATCCGCCCGGTAAAGGGCCAGATCGACGATCTTCTGCACATGATTCGCGACCGCGTCTCGCGCAACGAGCGCGTCCTCGTAACAACCCTAACCAAGCGCATGTCCGAAGACCCTGGCCGAATATTACGGCGAAGTAGGCGTGAAGTGCCGCTACATGCACTCCGAAATCGAAACCCTCGAGCGCGTAAAAATTCTGCGCGACCTGCGCAAAGGCGAGTTCGATGTATTGATCGGCATCAATCTCCTGCGCGAGGGCCTCGACCTGCCTGAAGTATCGCTGGTAGCAATCCTCGACGCCGACAAAGAAGGTTTCCTGCGCTCCAGCGGATCGCTGATCCAGACCATAGGCCGCTGCGCCAGAAATCTAAACGGCCGCGCCATCCTCTACGCCGACCGCATGACCGATTCGATGAAGAAGGCGTTAGACGAAACCGACCGTCGCCGCGCCATCCAGCAGGCCTACAACGAAGCCAACGGAATCACCCCCGAGTCGATCATCCGCCCCCTCGACATGACGCTGGTCGCCGTCGTAGGAGCCGACTACACCGACCTGGCCGGCCCCGAAGCCGATGGCATCCCCGACTTCAAATCGCAGGAAGAGTTGGATGCCTATATCG
>CAWFLZ010000001.1:0-365378 GCA_963816705.1 uncultured Acidobacteriaceae bacterium | reverse complement strand
GGGGAGAGCGCGCACATACCCGGTATTGACGGCGTCGAGAGCGCGGTCAACCTGTCTGAAAAACCAGTTCTTTTCTCCGTGCGATGCGGCCGAGCAGGATCGCTGCGAGCGCAGGCGCCAGGGTCAGCGCGTTGAAGGCGGAAATCGCGATGGAGAAGGCGATCGTCAGCGCGAACTGACGGAACAGAATGCCGGTGGTGCCGGGGAAGAATGCAACCGGCACAAAGACGGCGACCAGCACCAGCGAGGTGGCGATGACGGCGCCGGTGACTTCTCGCATGGCGTCGGAGGCGGCCTTGGTCGCGCTGGGCTCGCCTTCCTGTAGGTGGCGCTCGATGTTTTCAATGACGACGATCACGTCGTCGACGACCAGGCCGGTGGCGAGCGTGATGCCGAAAAGAGTCAGCGTGTTGATGGAAAAGCCGAGCAGCTTGACGAAAGTAAACGTCCCGATGAGCGAAACCGGAGTGGCGATGAAGTGAATGATCGTGGTCCTCCAGTCGCCGAGGAAAACGAAGATCACGAGGATGACGAGCAGGATCGCAGAACCGACCGTAAAGATCACGTCGCGGATGGATTCGCCCACGGCATCGGTGGTGTCGAAGGCGATTTCATACTTCATGCCGGGCGGAAAGCGCTTGGAGAGGCGATCGAGTTCGGCGACGCAACGTTGGTGAACGTCGAGTGCGTTGGCGGTGGAGAGCTGGGTGACGGCGATGCCGACAGCGTCATGGCCGTTGTAGTCGAGGTCGGTGCTGTAGTTTTCGGCGCCGAGCTCGGCGTGGCCCACATCTTTGAGGCGGACGAGCGTGCCGTCGGCATTGCTCTTGAGGATGATGTTATCGAACTGCGCGGGCTCGGAGAGACGGCCGACGGCGCGCACGCTGATCTGGAATTGCTGGCCGGGGATGGCGGGCTGGGAACCGACTTGTCCGGCGGCGACTTCGACGTTTTGCTCCTGCGAGGGCATTGACGACATCGTCGGCAGTGAGGGCGCGGCCGGCCATGCGCACGGGATCGAGCCAGAGGCGCATGGAATATTTGCGCTCGCCGAAGATGAGGACGTCGGCAACGCCGGGCACGCGCTTGAGGCTGTCGCGGACGTAGACGTCGAGGTAGTTGCTGATGAAGAGCGTGGAGTAGCGGCCGTCGGGAGAGTAGACGGCGCCGCCGAAGACGAAGTTCTGCGAGGTCTTGGCGACGGTGATGCCGATTTGCTTGACGGCGGCGGGGAGGCGTCCCAGAGCGGTGTTGACGCGGTTCTCGATATCGACGGTAGCGAGGTCGGGATCGCGGGTGAGATCGAAGGTGGCGGTGATGGTGCTGACGCCGTCGTTGGTGCTGGAAGAGGTGATGTACTTCATCCCCTCGGCGCCGTTGATCTGCTGCTCGAGAGGCGTGGTGACGGCGGATTCGACGGTCTGGGAGCTGGCTCCGGTATAGACGGCGGTGACACCAACCTGCGGAGGCGCAAGATTGGGGAATTGTGCGATCGGGCAGCGTGGGAATGCACGACCGCGCCGGCGAGAATAATCAGCAGGGCGCAAACGGTAGAGAACACCGGACGATGAATAAAGAAATCAACCATAGAAGAAGTCACAGTTCCAGCGAGTTCTCAGTTCGTCTTTAGTACGAGCTCGAGCGACTGACGAGGATTTCCTACTCGCGATTAGCTACTGCTTTCTTGCGGAACCACGGGTATGCCGTCGATCAGAAACTGAGTGCCGGAAACGACTACCTTGTCTCCGGGCTTCAGGCCGTCGAGGACCACGTAGTCGTTGCCGATGATCTGGCCGACCTGGAGCGGCTTCTGGTGGACCACATATCCGCCTTTCTGATCGGACTCCGCGACAAAGGCAAAATACAAACCACCGATTCGCGACACGGCGACCACCGGAACCACCGGCTTCTCCTGCGCTGCCCCACACCACGCGCGCGCGAATAAACTGCGCGGTGCGCAGCGTGTCATTCGAGTTCGCAATCTGCGCCTTGGCGAGAACAGTCTGCGTGGCGTTGTCCACCTGCGGCGAAATGAAGGTGATACGGCTCGATGGCCAGCAGTTTCCCGGAGCCATCTACGATCTGGACGGGAAGATTCATCTTCAGCTGCGCCGACTTTTCAACCGGAACGTAGATGTAAGCCTCGAGGCTGCCGGGCCGATCGACGGTCGTCAGCTGGTGTGGTCGTCAAGACGCGGTCACCGACGCGGACTGGTACATCACCCGACAATTCCGGCGCGAGGCGCAACCACCTTGAAGTAATGCAACTGCACCTGCTGTTCGTTGACCTGGGCATCCAGCGAATGCAGTTGCGCCTGGGCGGCGTCGAGGGTCGCGCGGGCCTGGTCGAGATCCTGCCTGCTGACCACTCCGGCACTGGCGAGGCCGTTGACGCGATCGTAGTTCTGCTGCGCCCACTTCAGCTGCGCCACCTGGGCGGCGCGCGCGTCTTCCTGGCTCTTGACCGTAGCCTGCTGCTTGGCGGGATCGATCTGCATCAGGCGCGCGCCATCTGCGACGTGATCGCCGGAGTGGACGAAGATTTGAGTGATAATGCCTTCAACCTGTGGCATGACGACGGCCGAATCGCGCGACTTGAGCGTGGCGACGTATTCGGTCGTGTCGTCGACTTTTTGTAGCTCCGCAGTCTTCACCTTGACCGGCATGGCGTGTGGACCGGCCGCTTTGGCCGCGCCCTTGTTCCCGCACGCCGTCAGGGTCAGCGCAAACGCCATCGTGCCGACAGCGAGTGATAACGCCGGTAATCGCAAGTTCGCAGAAAATTCAAGCATTTTTGTCAGGCCCACTACCCTATTAAATAAAAGTAATTGATGCCGGCCCGATACGCAAAGCTCCAAGAAATTACCACGGCCGTTAACGTCTGCTAGATTGTTCTGTTATGAAACCGAGCCGAAGTTTCGCCAGCGACAACAACGCCAACATCCATCCCGAGGTGCTCGAAGCCATCTCGCGCGCCAACCGTGGCCACGTGGTCGGCTACGGCGATGACCCCTACACGGCCTCCGCCGTCGAAAAGTTCCGCCAGCATTTTGGCGCCGACGTCGAGGTCTTCTTCGTCTTCAACGGAACAGCCGCCAACGTGCTCAGCCTGCAGGCGCTGGCACGTTCCTACCACGCCGTTCTGTGCCCTGAACTCTCTCACATTTATACGGACGAATGCGGCGCGCCGGAAAAGCTCACCGGCTGCAAGCTCATCCCGCTCCCCGCGCCTGAAGGCAAGCTTACCGTCGCCACGGCCGCGCATGCTTATCACGGCATCGGCGACCAGCACCATGTTCAGCCGCGGGTTGTCTCTATTACGCAGTCCACGGAAATGGGAACCGTCTACCAGCCGGCGGAGATCGAGGCCCTGGCACGCTTCGCGCACGATCTGCAAATGTTCCTGCACGTGGATGGCGCCCGCATCTCCAATGCCGCGGCAGCGCAAAACTTAACGCTGCGCCAGGCCACGCGCGACCTGGGCGTTGACGTGCTCTCCTTCGGCGGAACAAAAAATGGACTGATGGGAGTTGAAGCGGTGGTTTTCTTCCGCCCGGAACTTGCCGCCGACTTTCTTTTTATCCGCAAGCAAGGGATGCAACTGGCTTCGAAGATGCGCTTCATGGCCGCGCAAATGGAAGCCTTGCTGACCAATGACCTTTGGAAACGCAACGCCGACCAGGCCAACCGCATGGCCAAATTGCTGGAACAGGAGACAAAGAAGATTCGGGGAGTGAAGATTGTCTATCCCGTCGAGGCCAACGGGGTCTTCGCGCAAATTCCGCACGACGCGATCGCCAAAATCCAGGAACGCTACTTCTTTTATGTGTGGAACGAAGAGGAGTCTATCGTGCGCTGGATGTGCTCCTTTGACACAACGGAAGAAGACGTCCGCCGGTTTGCGGAGTTTGTAAGAGAAGTGGTCGAAGCCCCGTAAAGGATAAGGCTTTACTCGGGCTACTAAGTCGTCAAAAGATAAAAATGCGCTTCAGCGCGTGAGGCTAGCCTCTCGCCCGCAAGGATACTTTCTCAAGAGATTCTTTTCGACTCTACCTGCGATCTACGCTTTGCCGGCCTTTGACTTTTTGGCGGCCCGAATCTTAGCCCATCGAGCTCTTTGCGCCGCCGCAATCCGCTTCCGTCCAGCAGCCGAGATGGTCCGGCTCTTGCGCATAGGAGCGGCCTTGGTCCGGCTTCCACGCATGTATGCCTGGCCGAAAGCAGTCAGCGCAGCAGATACGCGATGCAGCTCACCCTCAAGCCGCGTACGTTCGGTTTGTAGTTGGTCGACTATAGTGCTTACTATCGAATTTGCCATTGCGGCATTCTATCACTCAACTTTGCCGCTTCGCGCCAGGCGATAGACAATAGGAGGGTTGGAGCGGGGGCAGATAGCGATTGGCAACCTATCCATTCGCGTCTGCCATCGCCGGCGTGCGGCTTTTTGACACCATATTCCTTTGGGAATGACCGCCCGCCAGGAAATCGATCAAACGTGCTATAAGGTTGATATAATCTACAAGGTATCGAATGGGGTGTTCAGCGAATCACGAAGCAGTAAAGCACCAGTGCCCGCGCTGGCGGACCCTCATTATCGCTCTTGCCCTCTGCGGGTTGTCCGTTAGCCTGGCCACTCGCACGTTTCACGTCAATATCCATCCGGGTACCGATGTTGCATCACACTCGACAGAACCGATGCGGCAGCACCTGAATAGTGATGCAATGCAATGGGTGGCTCCGGTTCCTATCTTCACCGTTTTCGAGGTTCCTGCCCGCTATCCGAACGTAGCGCCTGCCGCTCCTTTGCTGACGAGTGTTGTCTTCGACCACAAGCTCTCCAATCGTCCACCTCCTTCCTGCTGATTAGGTCCTCGTAATTAATTTTTCTTGACCGATTTTTCTTAGTCGATAGTTTTCTACTTAGTCGATCTTTCCAGGCGATCTCTTCACCAGGGGATTTTTTCTCTGGAGATCCGGGGCAAAGGCGATTCTTCGGGCTCATCACTTTAGCCACGGAGATCGGAATGGATGACTGCAAATATGCGCAAGCGATCTATTTTTATTTTGGGGGCGGTGCTGGTCGTTGGGCTGCTCGGTTATCCTGCGCTTCTTCGGGAAGAACGCGAAAGCGGGAACCAGCGCGAACCCTTCCTTGCAACCTGTAGCAGTAGCGCTGGTCAAGCGCGCAGCCGATTGTCAACTCGCTTACTCTTTCCGGCGCATTTCGCGCCTACCAACAGGTGGATGTTCACGCCAAGGTGGCGGGATACATCCGACAAATCTTCGTCGATGTTGGCGACCACGTTAAGGCGGGACAGGTACTCGCGATTCTGGAGGTACCGGAATTAAACGCCCAGGTCGCGGGAGCGCGAGGCGGACATACAACCGTGACCAGGATGCAATTCGCCGCTCCGAGAGCGAGATTCAGCGCGCACAATCCACCTACGCTGCTTACCACTCCGCCTACACGCCGATTGAAACAGGCTTCCGAAGCCCGGCCCGGTTTGATCGCCGAGCAGGAGCTGGACGACTCGATGGCCAAGGACAAGGAAGCGGAGGCCCAAACTGAAAGTGCTCGCGCCGCGCTTTCGGAGTCTCAAAGTCAACTCGCTGTCGCGCAGGCTGAGCTCGACCGTTTATCGGCGCTCGAGGCTTATTCGCACATCACCGCGCCGTTTGCCGGAGTTATTACCAAGCGCTACGCAGATACCGGGGCCCTTGATTCAGGCCGGAACGGCTTCCAGTACACAATCGCTGCCGGTGGTGCAATTGGCGGAATGGTCCAAGCTGCGCCTGGTCGTCCCGGTGCCCGAGTCCGCCGTACCACAGATTCACCTGGGTTCCGTTGTACAGGTACGCGTCGGAGCCTTGAATCGAACCTTTGAGGGCCGCGTCGCGCGCTTCGCCGACGCGCTCGATTCTCAGACCCGGACTATGGAAACCGAGATCGACGTCGACAATCGCGATGGAACACTGGTCGGTGGTATGTACGCCGAGACGAGCCTGACCCTGCAGCAGCAAGACGACGTGCTGACGATGCCGATACAGGCGGTGCAACGGAAGAGTCTGGAGCCAGCGTCTTGATGGTTGATGCGAGGGACGGGTGGAAGAGCGGGCCGTGAAGTTGGGCGCTGAGTCGAATGATCGAGTCGAGATTCTTTCGGGATTGTCGGAGAACGACCAAGTGGTCATCGGCAATCGAAGCGAATTGCGTGCCGGGCGAAAAGGTCCAACCTAAACCAGTCGACGAGACACGGCGGGCAAGCGGAGGAAGGTCTCTAATGTCTCGCTTTGCCATCCGTAATCCCTATTTCATTATCGTTCTGCTGTTTGGTAATCGCGATCGTGGGCACGACGTGTTGGTGCGCATGCCCGTGGATCTTGTTCCCGCCCATCAATATCCCGGTGGTGGTGGTGGCCACGTTCTATTCCGGCATGCCGCCCGGAACAGATCGAGACCGACATCACCGGCCGCTTCGAACGCTTCTTCACGTTGGGCAGCAACATTGACCATATCGAATCGCGGTCCTTGCCAGGTGTCAGCCTGATCAAGATTTATTTTCAGTCGGGCACAGATCCTGACGCGGATCTCAGCGAAATCTCAAACCTGGCGCTGGCGGATCTGCGAAAACTTCCGCCGGGGACGCTGCCGCCGGTGGTTTTGAAGTTTGACGCTTCCAGTCTGCCCGTGTGCCTCATTACGCTGAAAGGTCAGGGGCTGAATGAGACTCAAGCTGCGCGACCTGGGTCAGTACAACGTGCGCAACCAGGTCGCGAACGTGCCTGGCGCCTCGGTTCCGCAGCCGTTTGGTGGCCGCTACCGGCAGATCATGGTCTACGTCGACCCGCTGAAGTTGCAGGCGCATGAACTCAGCGTGATGGATGTGGTCCGCACGGTGAATGACAGCAACCTGATTCTGCCGGCCGGTGATGTGAAAATCGGTCCGATCGACTACAACCTCTACACCAACAGCCAACTTCCGACCACCCAGGAAATCAATCATCTCCCCCTGAAGACCGTGGGAAACGCTTCTGTTCTTGTGCGGGACGTCGGGAAAGGCACTGGACGCGCAGTCGATTCAAACCAACATTGTTCGCGTCGATGGACAGCCTTCGGTCTACCTTGCCGATTCTGAAACAAGGGAGGCGACACAAATACGATTGCTGTCGTGAACGGGATTAAGAACGCAGTGAACGATTTAACCGATGTGCCCCGGCAACTCGTGGCCAAGGTTGTGTTCGATCAATCGGTCTTCGTGAAGAAGGCGATTGAGAATCTGTTGCACGAGGGCGCGATTGGACTGGTCCTCACTGGCTTGATGATTCTGCTTTTTCTGGGAAGCATGCGCGCGACGGCTGCGGTTTTTCTTTCCATTCCGCTCTCTGCTCTGGCTGCCTTCATGGCCATCAGCGCGGGCGGCGGGTACGGTCAACACGATGGTGCTGGGCGGGTCTGGCGCTGGCATTCTCCCGCCTGATCGACAACTCCGTGGTGGTGCTGGAAAACATCTTTCGTCACCTGGAAATGGGCGAGGCTCGCCGAGATCGCCGCCGAAAAAGGCGGCCAGGAGGTTGCGCTCGCCGGTGCTGGCGGCCACGTTGACAACCGTCGTCGTCTTCTTCCCGGTAGTCTTTCTATACGGCGTCAGCCGCTTTCTTGTTTGTCGCGCTCGCCATCGGCGGTGGTGCTTTCTCTGCTGGCCTCCTACGTGGTCGCGATGACCGTGGTGCCGCTGTTCTGCGCCAAGCTGATGAAGAAGCATCAGCCTGACGCATGAGGTCGGACAAGGGTCAATCGCTGTCCCGCTTTGGCGCACCTGCCGGGAGGTTCAATCGTCTACTTCGAGAGAATGCTGGTGCGAATCTACGATCATCGACTGGAAGCACGCTCTTCTCCGGCCGGTCGGCACCGCAGCGGGATTGGCCGGCATCTCCCTGCTGTGTCTCTCGCTGTATCCGCTGCTGGGCGTCGCGTTCTTTCCAGCGCACGGATCCGGGGCAGTTCGTCATCAACATGAAGGCCCCCTCGGGAACGCGGCTTGAGCTGACAGAACAATACGTAAAGCAGGTAGAAGATGAGATCCGGCAGATCGTACCGCCCAACGAATTGGGAATGATTGTTTCCAATATCGGAGTGACGCCCGGTTTTTCCTCCATCTACACGCCTAATTCGGCAGCACACACCGCTTTCGTTCAGGTGAGCCTGAAGGAGGGACACAAAGTCGGCAGCTATGAGTACATGAACCGGGTGCGGTCGGCCTTGCGGAACGACCTGCCCGAAGATGAGCGCCTATTTCCAATCGGGTGGATTGGTGGATTCAGTGCTGAATCTCGGGTTGCCTGCGCCGATTGATGTGCAGAGTTAGCGGGATGAACCTGGATAAGACCTACCGTACCGCGACTGACATTGCGGCCGAGATTCGCCATCTGCCGGGAGTGAGCGACGTGCTCATTCCACAGGACGTGGACTATCCCGCGCTGAGCATCGACATCGATCGCCAGAGAGCCAGTCTCGTCGGGCTCAGCCAAAAAGAAGTGGTCGACAACGTCATCACTGCCCTGACCTCGAACCAGATGATCGCTCCCAGCTACTGGGTCGATCCGAAGAGCGGCAACGACTATCTGTTGACCGTGCAATATCCAGAAAGTGAAGTAAAGTCACTCAACGATCTGAAACAGATTCCGATTCGCGCGACGGCCAGTGAACGCACCACGCAACTGGATTCGGTCGCGAATATCGCCCCGATCCTGGCGCCCACCGAAGTTGATCACTACCAGCTGCGGCGTGTCATTGACGTTTATGTTGCTCCCAAGACCGAAGACTTGGGGAAGCTGGCGAGTTCCATAGAACAAGTTGTTGCGCAAACTAAGGTGCCAGAAGGCGTTCGAATCACCCTGCGCGGATCGGTGCAGAGCATGCGTTCGTCTTTCAAGAGTTTCGGCATTGGACTCATTGTTGTCGATGGTCGTTGGTCTACCTGATCCTGGTCGCCCAGTTCGAATCGTTTCTCGATCCATTCATTATTCTGCTTGGCGATTCCGCCGGGACTCGCCGGGTGTGCTGTTGATCTGCTCCTTACCGGAACAACGCTGAACGTCATGTCACTGATGGGCGTGGTGATGATGGTGGGCATTGTCGTTTCCAACAGCATTCTGATCGTCGAATTCGCGCGCAGCTTGTGGCGTCAAGGTACGCCCCTTATTGAGGCGGTGGCAGTGGCAAGCCGCATCCGTCTTCGACCCGTCCTTATGACGTCGCTGGCCACGCTGCATCGGATTGATCCCCATGGCTTTGAAACTGGGCACCGGCAGCAGAAGCCTACGCTCCGCTTGGCGCGCGCAATTATTGGAGGTCTGGCGCTGTCCGTAGTGGTCACGGTTTACCTGGTCCCTGCCGCCTACCTCTGGTTCCACCGAGGAGACGAGCAGTCTGGACAAGCGGAGGTGGCATGAGCGTACGACTCAACATTTCTCTTTGTTTGATTGGACTTTTGAGCAGCGTGGGACTTTGCGCCAGCCAGTCCGCGGTCCCAAATGCCGGTACCGCGGGAGCCACTCCTCGGCTCTCCATTCAGGAGGCGGAAGCGATCGCGCTCAAAAATAATCCCGCTATCTCAGAGGCTCGTCTGAATGCGCTCGCCTCGGAGCAGGTGACTCGAGAAGTGCGCTCCAGCCTTTGGCCGCAGGCCTATGCGAACATGACGGCGGTCGACGCCCGCAACAACAGCCGCATCACCGCCGGCGCTTTGAATAACCCGATCATCTACACGAGAGCGGCCGGAGGCGGTACCGTAAGCCAGTTGATTACAGATTTTGGCCACACCACAAATCTTGTCTCGAGCGCCCGCCTTCACGCCAAGGCCGACGAACAAAACGCGATCGCCACCAAAGAAGATGTGCTGCTCGCGGTAGACCACGCTTTTTACAATGCGCTGGAGTCGCACGCAGTTCTCAGGGTGGCGGAGCAGACCGTAGCGTCGCGACAGTTGACCTCCGATCAGGTCTCCGCTCTTACGAAAAGCAAACTGAAGTCGGACCTCGACTTGAGCTTTGCGAATGTGAATACCGCTCAGGCCAAGCTCCTGTATCTCGATGCCCTCAACAATGACAAGGCAGCCATGGCGAGCTTGTCGGCGATTCTCGGCTATCCCTCGCTCGAACAGTTTGAGTTGATCAGTGACACTGCGCCTTTGACGCCGCCGCCTGCCGATGTAGATCAGCTGATTGCTGACGCCTTCGCGAAGCGCCCGGAGATACTTGCTCTCGAGTTCGAGTCTGAATCGGCGGAGAAGCTTCATCAGGCGGACCGCGACCAGAATTTTCCAACGATCAGCGCGCTGGCTGCCTACGGAGATTCTCCCGTCCGCGATGATCGCGTTTATGGTCCCTACGGAGCGGTTGGAGTCAATCTGCAGATTCCGATCTTCAACGGTTTCCTTTTTTCCGCTAAGTCGCATGAAGCCGACTTGCGGGCGCAAGCCATGCGCCAGAGATTCGCCGACCTGCGCAACCGTACCTCACGCGACGTCCGCACCAGCTGGCTGACTGCCAGCACAGCGTTCGATCGCGTCACCGTCAGCGATCAACTGCTGGCCGAAGCCAATCAGGCGCTCGACCTGGCGCAGACGCGCTACAGACTGGGATTAAGCTCGATCGTTGAATTGAGTCAGGCGCAACTCCAGCAAACCCAGGCCGAAATCGGCAGCGCCCAAGCTGGGTTTGAGTATCGCCTAGCGTTGGCCATCCTGCGTTATCAGACGACTGGATTGTGAATAGATCTAACAGATCATGGCAGGTTGGGGAGTTAGTGCCGAAATGTTGGTGGTAAGGCGGCAGCGCTTCCTTCGTCATAAATTAATATTCCGGCTAAACCAGATCGTGCTATAGTGGCCGCCTTCCTCGACGTTCCACCTCAGGAGGTCTGTCATGACCCACCGTTTAGGGCTCCTATTTCTGGTAGTTCCGATGATTTCCGTATGTCTGTTCGCACAGACTTTGGGCGGTTACGATGGTCCGGCGCAATTGCCGATCGCGACCGTGGATAGTTCAATGGCGGCTACGCCCGCTGGCGGGGCCGTCATCAGCGTCAATGCCGGGGACAATGTGCAGAAGGCGATCGATAGCGCCCAGTGCGGGAACACGATCCAACTGCAAGCCGGCGCAACCTTCACCGGAAATTTCAAATTGCCTGCCCGCGGTTGCGATAGCAACCATTGGATCATTATTCGCACCAGTTCGCCGGACAGCGCCCTGCCCGCTCAGGGACAGCGCGTCACTCCTTGTTATGCGGGCGTGGCCTCTCTGCCGGGGCGGCCGCAATACCCCTGCCCCAATCCGCAGAATGTGTTGGCCAAGTTCGTTGCTTCGGGAATAACAGGTCCCGTGATCTTCCAGAACGGAGCGAACCACTACCGGCTGATCGGACTGGAGTTGACGCGGCCGGCGGGTACTCGGGGAGCTGTGACCTTAATGTCGGTCAAAAACGGGGGTTCCGCGAGTTACATCGTGGTGGATCGAAGCTGGCTGCATGGCACCACCCAGGACGACACGCAGAGCGCTTTCAACCTCAATGGCACAAATAACGTGGCCATTGTGGACTCCTACTTCAGCGACTTTCACTGTACCTCTCGCACCGGTGGGTGTTCGGAGGCGCACGTGGTGGGTGGAGGTATCGGGAATTACCAGGATGGTGTTTATTTGATCCAGGATAACTTCCTCGAATCATCAGGTCAGGGCGTCATGATGGGCGGAGGCGCCGCGACCACCACTCCAACCGACATCACTATCCGTTTCAATCACTTCTTCAAGCCCTGGCAGTGGATGCCAGGGAACACGCCGTTCCAGGGCGGAAATGGCGGCAATCCCTTCGTTGTGAGGCATCACCTGGAGCTGAAGAATGCGATACGGGTACTGATAGAAAACAACCTGATGGAGAATGTGTGGGGAGGGTTCGGCGAGGGAGGCTTTGCCATACTCCTCAATCCCAAGAACCAGCACACGCGATCAAAAGGTAACGTCTGTCCGATCTGCGCCGTTACCGACATTACTGTCCGATACACCCATATCATCCATGCCTCGGGAGGCATCGTGGTATCGACTGTCCTTTCCGGGGCAGGACCGTTGAACGGAGCACCGGCATTGGCAGGAACGCGCTTCAGCATTCATGACGTAGTGCTGGACGACATCAGCCAGAAATATGTCGGCGAGGGATCGTTATTTCTAGTGGCCAACGCGTGGCCCACCAACCCAGTGAACACAATCACCATCAATCACGTCACCGGCTTCGCGGATCCCCAAGGAGGCCTGGTCATGCTGGGGGACTTGATGTCGAATCCGCAGATGTATGGATTCGTCTTTACCAATAATATTGCGTCGACGGGCAGATTCGCATTATGGAACATAGGTTATGGCAAGACGAGTTGCGCCTATGGCGGGGTTCCGCTCACGAGTCTGAACAACTGCTTCAGTTCATACACGTTCAACACCAACGCCCTGGTCGCGGCTCCTTCTCAGGATCCGCCGTCGTCGTGGCCGACCGGCAACTGGTTCACGCCGGACCCGAACGACGTCGGCTTCGCTAATTACAACGGCGGCAACGGGGGAGACTACACGCTTCTGCCGGGCAGCCCTTACGCAGGTGCGGGAACGGACGGCAAGGATCTGGGGGCCGACATCGCCGGCCTGAACCAGGCTTTGGCTGGAGTCGAGTAAGTTGCGGACGTAATCTTTGATGCTGAGGTCATCCCCCGTTATGGTCGAGAGTGGGGAGGACCTCGGCATCGAGGACATCAAGAAAGCCCACGACGAATCGACCACGCCGGCCGAAACGCGACTAACGGCCGTTGCCTGACTAGCTGCCCGCGATTACTGCTAGTTGACCGTAAAGGTCAAAGCCTGGCTGTTGCCGCCGCTGTCGCAACCGAGGTCTCCCGAGAGGTTGGCAGGAGTGTGCACGACAATTTGGGCAGTACCGGGAGCTGAAATCTGGGTCGTGGTAATCGTGACCTGTAACTGGGTTCCACTCAAGACGGTGGTGGGCAATGCCTCTCCGTTCCATAGGACAATCGAATTGGAGTAAAAGTGGCTGCCATTCACTGTGAGCAACAAGTCCTGCTGCACCTGAGCGAGGCTGGCGGGATTCGGCACGAGCGAAGTCAGCCCAGGCTTTGGCCGGGCACTCCCGCAGAACGGGTTGATCGCACCGCAGCCGGCGAAGAACATGATTGCAAACAGCAGTGGAACGAGCGATTTATGGATTTGACTGCGGGGTATCGTCAAGAACACACCTTCCCGCTATCCACTGATTCTTGGATGTCACGGATGTGCTGTTCCAACGTTATGAAGTCTTCCTCAATGGCGTGTGACAAGTGCTTGAGTCCGTCCAACATCTCGAGGGTTCCCGAATCGGCAGAGTTGATTCTGGCTTTCTCGAAGTTGTTTCTTGATTCGCTGTAACTCATTAAGTTTTCCCTCTAAGTTCGTGTATTCACGAAATTCCCTCTGGTTCCTGATCATCCCACTTCGTTGTTTCTGGCGAGATTCGCGTCTAACGCGCAGACCACATCTGAGTAACATGCGGAGAAAGAGGTGAGGGACGGCCATGTGCAGCCGCGGCATGCTCGTTCATTGCTCTGGCTGCCTGGGTGCGACAGCTACCGTTCTGGCTGCTGAACTCTCGTGTGGTGACGGAGTATTTGCAGACTGGGCACGTGAAAATTGAGAGTCCGTGCATCGTGTTGATCGTGTAGTGTCTCATGCTTCAATTGTAGGCGCTTATCCTTGGTATGACCCAAACTAAAGTTCCATAGGTCCTGATTCTGGCAAGGCTAAAGGTTCTTGAGTCATCAATTTTCCACCAAGGTATGGGACGCGATGCACAGGATGACTATAGTGCGGTGCGGGGCAACCTAAATAGATAACGCTTGGGTTGGTAGCGCTACCGGGAATCGAACCCGGGTTTGAAGATTGAGAATCTTCCGTCCTAACCCCTAGACGATAGCGCCCCGCGAGGCAAGCGGCGAAATGCGCGCAGCACAGACCACGATTATAACAAACAGAACTGCGGGGCCAGCCTCCGGTCGTGCGCTTCTGGAGCTATGAATACGCCAGCTTGCGCGTATTGTGCCGCAACGATCGGCCCTCCGCCAAGCCGTACACTTCCTCGGCCAGATTCTTGGCATGGTCGCCGATCCGCTCGAGCGCTTGTGCCGCCAGCAGAATGTCAAAATTCTGCGCGCTCGCCTGGGTTGGCGAATTCGAGGACGTCGCGGCCAGATGCCGCTGAAACAAGCCGTGGCATAAGGCGTCGACCTTCGAGTCCGATTGCAGGACGGTCTGCGCGAACGAGAGTTCGCGCGTCAAAAATCCCTGGTGTACCTGCTCCAGCATCTCGCATAGCAGCGACGCCATCTCCACGAGCTGCCGCGAATCAGCCGCCGGCAGCTTCTCGCGGCGGGAGTCCAGTTGCTTCACTGCACTATAAGCGAGATCTCCGATGCGCTCCAGGTCGGTAATAAACTTCAGGCACGCCAGCAACTCGCGCGCCTTTGCCTCGCCGACGCGCGTAATCGCTCCGGGAAGCTGCTCATCGATTTTGCGCTCGATCTGATCCAGCTCTTTTTCACAATCTTTGATGGCCAGAATAGCCAGCCGCGATCCGGTGGCAATCGAGTCGCGGACGTTGAACACCGCATCGCGGGCAATCAGGCAAGCCCGCAGCACCATGGCGGAGAGTTCGTCTTCGGGCAACTGCTCAATCGTGTCAGCGTCACGAGCCGAGCGCGCCTCAATCGCTTTCACGGAAACCGCCTGAGAAGTCCGCTTGCCGCGCGTCGCTGAAGGTCGAGGTTTTGTGGCCATGAGATGCAACTCCAACTTCCCAGCATAGACCGCTAAAGTGAAAGGATCGTAAAAAAATAGCTGTGGAAAGGGCACGCCTTAGCGGGTTTCGGAAAGAGTCGGTTTCGTATCAGGTCATCGCTTGACAGCTCGCGAAAAAGGTCTCTATGCGTGCACTGCCGTGGCTCGCATTACGTATGTAACCAGTCTGATCTTCAAGGAGCGCAGGCGCTGGTCGGGATCACCTTCCTCTTATTGCGGCTCGTGTGACTCTTAGTCTGCGGCATGCACGGGTTCTGCCATGGCAAAAAAAGCCCGTGAGCCAATTTGAGTCAGCCCACGGGCCCGTCCTTGCAACGCTCGAAACTAATTCACAGTGACGGAAATCTTTGCCGACGGAATTCCGTTCGTGACGACCTCCAGTACGCTGGGGCCGGTTTCAATGTTGGCCGGCACCGCGAAGTGCGTGGACTGCAGGGCGGTCGATTGCACAGCATAGCTGCTCGGCTTGGTGGTCTTGCAATAAAACACGTGCTGCGTCGAGCTGTTGGTGATCCGCACCAGCGCGTAGTTCGTATAGGGCTGGTAGTCGTCGCCGTAGGCTCCGCCCTGGGAGACGCCGGCAAACCTGTAGCCGGTCACCTTATACGTTTTGCCGTGCACCAGCGGTCCCTTAGGAAGCTTTGTCACCATGGGCGCCCATCCCGGATCGGGGCTTCCAGTCGGATTGAAGAGTTCCACATCCGTGCTGTAATCCGCGAACAGAATCTGGCCCGTCGGCAGCGCGAGCAAATGGCCAAAGTAAGAGCCATCGTTCCCTGCGTTCGGAGGATTTACCGTGGCCGAGAGATTGGTTCCATCCCACTCGTAAAAACTGGCGGGAGTAGCCTTCATTGACGCTTCCCATTACCAGAACTTTGCCGTTGGTTTCGATCGAGGCCGGACCGTCGGCCACGCTGACGTTTCCGGGAAAATTAGGACCGGCCGTCCAGGTGCCATTGGCGGTGTTGTAGATGGCGGTGTGGCCGGGGCCGCAGGTATTGGCCCCGGTCGCGAATACCGTGCCATCGGGCCGCAGACACTGCCGGACCGACTTCATAAGTTGCGTTACCCTGATTTCCGCAGTCGTCGTCCCACAGCTGGACCTGTGTGCTGCCCGCGCTCGACCAGGTTTGCGTCGACGGGTCGTACAGTTCCGAGTTCATGCCCGCGGGATCGTACTGAAACACATAGGCATCCACGGTCAGCACTTTGCCGTTTGGCAGAAGATTGAATCCTTCTTCGTCAAACACGTCGAACTTGCCGTTGCCGTTGAACGCGGTCCAGGTCGAACCTTTGGGATTGAAATAAGCGAACTGCGTGGTACAGCAATTGGATTGCATGTAGGTGCCGTCGTTCAGAATGACGCCTTGAGCGTCGCCAATGCTGCTCCAGCCGGCCGGCGCCGTGACTTGTTTCCACTTGTTGGTTTTCGGATTGTAGATTGCGCCCAGGTTGGTCCAGACCGCCCTCAGCTTGTTGTATTCGCCACCTTCCACGATCAGCTCTCCAGAGGGCAGCACGGCCGAACCGAAGAACAGTGGCGAATAAAATGGAATCGACGCGGCCTGCGACCACGTCCCATTGGCATAGCTGCCGTTGATGTCGGGCGTTAATTTGTACCAGGCATCCGCTGAAGTCTGCTCCTGATGCACCATGACCGTGCCATCAGTAAGCAGAAAGGCCGCGCCGGCGCCACTGCCCGGGTATTTTTTGGCGACTGGTGTCCAGGATTGAGCGCTCATCAGAGACGCCAACAAACAGATTGAAACCGCAATTCCCGCGACCTTGCGAGAAACCAGAACCTTCCCCATGAATTCCTCCTCTTTTTCGTGCAATATCGCTTTCGATTATTTTTCTCTTGTCACCTTGCGTCGGTGAACTGAGGGATCTGCAAACCCTGGGACTAGGGCCGGAAACGAGCAGGCAATCACGAGATCGCCGGCAGCGAATTCGAAAGCACGATATCACAGCTCTCGCCAGATGCAAGATGCAATGATTTGCGACAATGGCGATCTCGTTTGGCCGTAAGTTATTGACGTTTAAACTATTACATGTAGTAGTGGGCAGGCGACTTTGGCGCGGAGGAGGCCAAAGAGTATGCGCCTATTTCTTTTCCAGGGCGGCGGACTTGGCTTCGGCTTTGGCGGCTTCGGCTTCCCGGTGGAGGCCTTTATAGGCCTTGGCTAGTAGATGCCATGCTTGTGCATTCGATGGATCCGACTTAGTAAGTTGCTCTAAGTCGGGACGGGCGGCCGCGAAGTCTCCCTTCATGATCTGAGCTTCGGCCAAGCCCAGGCGGCCTTCCACGTTATCGGAGTCGACTAACAGGGCGGCTTCGAATTGGTCGTCGGCACTGTTGGCGTCTTTCAGTTTGAGATAGACGCGGCCTAATAGAAGACGGGCGTTGGTTTGGCCGGCGTTTAGTTTGAGGCTGGCTTCAAGGGCGGTGCGGGCGGCGGCATAGTCACCGGTTTTTTCCAGGGCTTGCCCGGCCTCGAAGGCGGCGGTCGAGTCGTCGGGGCGCAGTTCGATGGCTCGCTTCAGGTGCGCGGCGGCTTTTGGATAGTCCTGGGCCGCTAGTTCTAATTCCCCTAGTTGACGCAGTGCGGTCGCGGAGGTGGGGTCGATCTGGACTGCTTTCTCGAGATACTTCCGTGAGTCTTCGGTGCGTCCGTCATCGGAAGCGAGCATCGAGTTGTGCAGCAAGTTCTGCACTTCGATTTTGTCTTTGGGGTCGGGGAGATTTGCTGTTTGCGGAGCGCCGGCGGGCGGGGGTGGGAGCTTGGCTTTCCATTTCTCCATTTCAGCCTGGAGTTCGGCTTGGGTACCGCGGGCGGGCGCGGGCTGCGAGTTCGTAGTTTTCGAATACAGATTCTTGAGTTCGTGGGGATCAGCCTGGAGATCGTAGAACTCGGGCCTGGGCGCTTCGATCAGTTTGGCATCTTGTTCGCGCAGAGCCTTGATCGGCGCCCATCCCCAGCGCAGCGGGTAGTCGGTTTCTCCCAAAAGCTCGCGGGCGGGGTCGGCCTGGCTGTCGATGAGCGGGACCAGCGATGCGCCGTTCAGTTCAGGCGGCGCGGGCGTGTTGGTGAGCGAGAGGACGGTGGGAAGAATGTCAGTGGTGCGCACCAACTTGTCGACCACCTCGCCGTGATGACTTGACGCAGGCAGCTTGACGATCAGCGGGACGTGGAGGGTGGAATCGTAGAGGAAGAGGCCGTGGGTATCTTCTCCGTGCTCGCCCAGGCCTTCGCCGTGGTCGCCGACAATAATAAGGATGGCGTTCTGATAGGAGCCGGATTTTTTCAGGGTGGCGATGAAGTGGCCGAGTTGCGAATCGGCATAGGCGATCTCTCCGTCGTATAGGTGCTTGGCATATTTTTCGGAGAAGGGAGGCGGCGGCTCGTAGGGATCGTGCGGATCGAAGAGATGAACCCACATGAACCGCGGCGCTTTGGATTCGGCATCGCGGGGATGTTGCGCCAGCCAGGATTCGGCATGGGCGACCACGGTTGCGGCGCGGCGCTCGACGCGGCCGAAGCGGTCTTTACTTTCTGTTTTCGCGGGGAAGTTGTCATAGAAATCGAAGCCTCGATCGAGGCCGGGCGCTAGCTGGTTGCTGTCGAGAATTACCGCACCGATGAAAGCGGCGGTCTGGTATCCCTGCTTTTTCAGGAGCTCGGCCCAGGTGACATGCTGGGGCGCGAGCGGCACGCCGAAATCGGTGACGCCATGCACGCTCGGCAGCAGACCGGTGAGGATGGTGGTGTGCGAAGTGTTGGTAATGGGGCTGTGCGTGAAGGCCTCGGAGAACCGGACGCCGTCAGCGGCGATGGCGTCGATGGTGGGAGTCTCGATGTCCTTGTATCCGTAGCAGCCGAGGTGGTCGGCGCGCAGAGTGTCGATGGTGATGAGGAAGACGTCGGGCTTCTGAGCGGAAGCAGCGTTGGGAGGTGCAGGTTGCGCCCAGAGGGCGGTCTGCGAGGCCGCGATCGCGAACAGGCATGCAAAAAAGACGAGGCAGGCAATAAGAAAGATGAGGGCTGGGCGCGCAGAAACTGGTTTCATCTGGGTCAGCGTATCACAGGGGAGAGAGAGGTGGGGGCCTTGGGATAAACTGAAAGAAACTTCCTGGTACATCCACGGAAAGGCTTGAACCGGTGGGAGGACGGCGGTTTACCGAGGACTGTCCTGGACATTATTGGAGCTGGAAGGCATTCATGCATGGTTTCGTGAGACTGGGTTCGGTAGGTGGCGGATTATGGCGGTGGGTTTTTATTCTGACCGCTCTCGCAGCGAATGCGACGGCGGTGGGACAAGCCTCGGCTGGGCCGGCGCCGGCAAGCGCGAAGCCTGCCTGGAATGTGGTGCTGATCACGATTGACACTCTGCGCGCAGATCATTTGGGGTGTTACGGGGACAAGCAGATCAAGACTCCGAATATTGACCAGCTGGCGGCGGAAGGAACGCGGTTTGAGCGGGCGTTTGCGGTCGTGCCGGTGACGCTCCCTTCGCACACCACGATACTGACCGGGACGTATCCGATGCTGAGCGGGATGCACGACTTCAGCGCGAATAAGCTCAGTCCCTCGCAGCCAACCATGGCTTCGGTGCTGAAGCAGGCGGGATATGCGACGGGAGCGGTGATCGGAGCGGCGGTGCTGGATTCGCGATTCGGGCTGAATCATGGATTTGATTTTTATTACGACCACTTCGATTTCAGCCGGCTGAACGAGGAGAACCTGGATGCGATGGAGCGTCCGGGGAACGTGGTGGCGGATGTGACGCTGGACTGGCTGGGGAAGAACTGGCAGACGAAATTCTTTTTGTGGATGCACTTGTACGATCCACATGCTCCGTACACTCCGCCGGAGCCGTATCGAACGGAATATGCGGGGCGGCTTTACGACGGCGAGATCGCGTTCGCGGATGAGCAGGTGGGGCGGCTGGTGCGGTTTTTGAAAGAGAAGGGCGTTTATCGCAACACGGTGATTGTGCTGGCGGGAGATCACGGCGAAGGGCTGGGGGAGCATGGCGAGAAGACGCATGGGTTTTTTATTTACAACTCGACCATGCATGTGCCGCTGATCATCCGGCTGCCGGACGCCGCGGGCGGGAGGGTGGTTGAGGATCCGGTGTCGTTGGTGGACCTGATGCCGACCGTCTTGCGGGCGGTGGGCGTGGACATTCCAGCGCAGGTGCAGGGAAAGAGCCTGCTGGCGCGGGTGCGCGGAGAAGACGCGCAGGCGGCGGAGCGCGAGCGAACCGTTTATGGGGAGACGTTCATGCCCCGGCTTCACTTTAATTGGAGCGAGCTGCGCGGCGCGGAGGGTGCAAAGTATCACTTTATCGATGCGCCGCGGGCGGAGTTGTATGACGTGGGAAGCGATCCGGGAGAAACGCACAATCTGCTCGGCGAAAAGAAGGCCGTGGGCGAGGAGATGCGGGCGAAGCTGACCGCGATGATTCGCGAGTACAGCGCAGGAAAGGAAATGGCGGAGAAGACGGGGCTCGATCCGGCGCTGGTGGAGCGGTTGAAATCTCTGGGATACGTGGCGTTCGCTGGAGGCGGCGATCCTGCGATCAGCAACCACGATTTGCCGGACCCGAAGGACCGGATCGAGGTATTTGAGAACTTCTCGGATGCGATGGCGGAGAGCCAGCACGGGCAGTATCAGGAGTCGATTGAGAAGCTGAAGGGGATGATCAAGGCGGAGCCGAATTCCATTCCCGCGCATTATTTGCAGGGGCTGAATTATTACCGGCTGAAGATGTATCCGGAGGCGGCAACGGAGTTGCAAAAGACGGTGGAGCTGAGCCCGGATTATGCGCTGGCAATTTTTAATTTGGGGGTGGCGCAAGCGCATGCGGGACAGATCGATGCGGCGATCGGGACGCTAGAGCACGCGCTCGAACTGGACAAAACCAACTTCGAGGCGGCTTACAATCTGGGAGTTGCGTACATCCAGAAAAAGGATTTGGAACAGGCGGCGGAGGCGTTTCGGAAGTCGGTGACGGCGGATCCGGATTTTGCCCGCGGGCATCGGGCGCTGGGGGAAACGCTGCTCTACCAGGGGAAGCCGGATGAGGCGCTGACGGAGTTGCGGCGCGCGGTAGAGTTGGCGCCGGACGAACCGCAGATGCACGAGTCGCTCGCGAAAGCGCTGGACGCAAAAGGTTTGACCGCGGAGGCAGAGACGGAGCGGCGGCGGGCGCAGCAGCAGTCGGCGCCGCAATAGAGAAGAGATATGATAGGGCGCTTCTCCAGCTACGCTTGGGTTTTGAATTCGATAGCTGCGATTTTGGTAGTGGCGATGTTAGTGGCGGCGGCCGTTGGGCAGGGAGCAGGCGCGGCGCGGCAGAACACTGCTGGGCACAGCGTCACCGAAGCCGAAGGTTATCTCGTCAAAGCCAATCGTTATATTGATAACCATCGATACGGTGCGCGCGGATCATGTGGGGTGCTATGGCGCGCAGAATGTGAAGACCCCCACGCTCGATTCGCTGGCGCACGACGGGGTGGTGTTTGAGCGGGCGATTTCACAGGTTCCGCTGACTTGGCCCTCGCACGCCGTGATTCTCACCGGAACCTATCCCTTTCAAAATGGGGTGCAGGATTTTACGGGCGAGCCGCTGGGGCCGCAGTTTCGCTCCGTGGCGCAAGCCTTTCATAGCGCGGGGTATGCGACGGGAGCAGTCGTGAGCGCGTTCGTGCTCGACCGGAGCTGGGGGCTGGCGCGCGGCTTCGACTTCTACGACGATGCGTTTTCGGCGCAGACATTCGAGAAAAAAGACACTGGACTGGTGGATCGGCGCGCGGGCGAAAGCGTCGCGCACGCCCTCGCGTGGCTGAAAAAGACGCCGCGGCGCCCGTTTTTTCTTTGGCTGCATCTTTACGATCCGCATAGTCCGTACGATCCCCCCGAGCCGTTTCGCACGGAGTACAGCGCCCATCTTTACGACGGAGAGATTGCGTACGCGGATCACGAACTGGGCGGGTTGATGAGCTGGCTAAAGCAAAATCATCTTTACGATTCTTCGCTGATCGTGATGCTGAGCGATCATGGGGAATCTCTGGGCGAACACGGCGAAGACGAGCATGGGTTCTTCGTCTATAACGCGACCGTGCATGTGCCGCTGATCGTGAAACCGCCCGCGGGCAGCGGGATTCCGGTTGGCCGCAGAAGTGAACCGGTGGAGACGGCGGCGGTTGCGCCTACACTTCTGGAACTGGCGGGCGTGAAGGATGTGATTGGGAAGCAGTTTCAATCCCGAGCGTTGTTGGGGGACAAGCTAAAGGAGAAGCTGAGCGAGAACAAGGGCGGAAGTGATGCGGCTGACCATACTCCGGCGGACCATGCTCAGGCTTACAGCGAGACATTTTATCCTTTCAGTTCGTTCGGATGGAGCCCGCTGCACGCGCTTGAGACTGAGCGGTTTCATTTTATCGAAGCGCCCAAGCCGGAGCTATATGATCTGGCGAGCGATCCGGGCGAAACGAAGAACATCGCCTCTGAGCAGCCCGCAGTCGCGGCCGTATTGCGGGAAAAACTACAGGCGCTGCTGGCGCGGGATCCATTTCGTGAGCAGGCAGGCGGGAAGGGGAACCTGAGTCCGGACGCGCAGGACAAATTGCGCGCGCTCGGTTATTTCGGATTTCGCGCGGCGGTTTCGCCGGAGGCGCTGAAGCAGGGGCTGGCCGATCCCAAGGACAAGATAGAGGAATTCAATACGATTCTGAAGGCTGAGGACGCTTTCCAGCAAAAGCGGGACGATGATGCCGAGGCGCTGCTGCGAAAAGTGCAAGAACAGGATGCGAAGATTTATGTGATTCCGTTTCTGCTGGGCGAATCAGACTTGCGGCGTGAGAACTGGGAGAAAGCTGCCACCGACCTTCAACACTGTTTGGAGCTGAACCCCAACTTCGATAATGCAATGACTGGGCTGGCACGGGCCTTGGCGAAGCTGGGGCGCGCGCAGGAAGCGGCGAGCTGGCTCGACAAAGCGCTGGCCAGCAATCCGCAGAACTATCGCGCCTGGTATCAGAAGGGCTTGCTGGATCAGGTGGGCGATCCGAGGGTAGCGGAGGCGGCGTATCAAAAGGCGGTAGGCATCCAGCCGAACTTCGCGGCCGGGCAGCGCGAGTTCGGCATGACCCTTTTTGCGCGGAAGGACTATGCGGGCGCGGCACCGCATCTGGAGAAGGCCCTCGAGTTGGGGCTGGACGACGCGCGGCTGCACAACTTTCTGGGTATCTGTTACAACCGGACGAACCGGACGGCGAAGGCGGTGCCGGAATTTGAGACGGCGATCCGGCTCGACCCGAAGCTGGCGGAGGCGCACCTCAATCTGGCATTCGCTTATCAGCTTTTGCACCAAAGCAAGGCGGCGCGTGCGGAGTATGTGACTGCGTGTAAGTTGGAAGAGCAGTTTTGTAAGTACGTTCCGGCGCAGTAAGTTTTCCGCCCTGCGGCAGAATCCTCCCACCTACGGCTAATGCTTGACTGCCTTGCGCAGTCGCTCAGCCTCAGCTCGTTCGCGATCAGCGTCTTCCCGGCGGCCCAGTTGAGTATAGGCATCGGCGAGGAAGGCGTGCGATTCAGGAGAGTTGGGCTCCAGCTTGGCGGCTATGGTGAGCGGAGCAATAGCGTCCGTTGGGTCTCCGGAAAGCGCCAGGGCGCGCCCAAGCAGGAGATGCGCGGCGTAGTGTTTGGGACGCAGTTCGACGACCTTGCGATAATCTCGGATCGCGTCGGGCAGGCGATCGGCGCGGGCGTAGGCGGTGGCGAGCAAGAACAGGGCTTCCGGCCACTCCGGAGAACGCGAGACCGCAACTTCGAGTTCCGCGATTGCTCCGGGAAGATCGCCTGTCTCGAACAGGGCCGATCCGAGCTGATAGCGCGGCATGGTGAGGTCGGGGCGCATCTCGACGGCCTTGCGCAATACCGGCACTGCCTTCTCGTAATCCTTCATCGCAGTCAAGGCGGTGCCCAGCTGGAGGTAGGTTATCGGCAGGCTCGGCTCGAGGACGATCACTTGCTGGAGCAGGGGGACGGCCTCGGCGAAGCGCATTTCTTCTTTGGCCATCTCGGCGCGGTGCAGCAGGTTGACAACCTCGACTTTGTCCTTGGGATCGGCGCCGGTGTCCTTGATGCCGGGCATGCTGGCGGAACTGCTGTCGGTCGCGACGTAGCCGAGGGCGTTCAGCCTTTCCTGGAGTCCGGCATCGGGGACCACTTTCGGAGCTTCCTTGGTGGTGCTTGTCTTCTGCCGGAAGGCGTCGAGTTGGCTGCCGAGGGTGGCCGCGACCGCGGAGGAAGTGGCGTCGAGATTGTGCAGAGCGTTGGGATCGGAGGACTGATCGTAGAGTTCAGGCCGCGGCGCTTCGACGAAAAGATATTTTCCTGTGCGGAGCGAGCGCAAGGCGCTCCAGCCAAAAGTGCGGTGGGGATAGTCGCTCTCGGAGTATGCCGGCCGATCCGGGAGCGAAGCGGGAAGTTTGCTGGTTGCTTTTGCTGTCCGAGCAGCAGCGGCCGGCTTCAACAACGGCAAGAGAGATTCCCCTTGCACCGCCGGTGGAATCGGGATTTGCACCGCTTGCAGGATGGTCGGCAGCACATCCACGAGGCGGGCGCGGGTATTGACGCGCGCTCCGGCGGCGCGGTTTCGCGGCAGCTTGAAGAGCAGCGGCACGTGAATGGTTTCATCGTAGAGAAAGATGCCGTGGGTGGCTTCGCCGTGCTGGCCGAGGGCCTCGCCGTGATCGGCCATCACCGCGATGAGCGCGCCGTCATAAAGGCCGCGAAAGCGCAGCCACTCCAGAAACTTGCCCACCGCAGCATCCTCGTAGGCAATCTCGCCGTCGTAGGGCGTGGCGGCGTAGCGCGTTTTGTAGGGCTCCGGAGGATCGTAGGGGTCGTGTGCGTCGTAGAGATGTACCCAGATAAAAAACGGTCCGTCATGGTGCGTGGTCAACCAGTCCAGCGTGCGCCCGATGACTTCGCCGCCCCGGCGTTCGATGGACTGGTAGCGGTCTTCTCCCACATGACGGCGGTGGAAGCCCGCTTCGTACGTGTCGAATCCGCGATCAAAGCCGGGAGCCGAACGCGTTGCCGGGTCGAGGACGAGGGAGCCAACGAACGCTGCCGTGTGATATCCGTTGCTGCGAAAGATGGCGGGAGCGTAGGGAAGGTCGGCGGCGAGCGGCACCCCGAAATCGTTCACTTGGTGAAACTGCGGATACGTGCCGGTGAGGATGGTGGCGTGGGATGCGGTAGTCAGCGGCACCTGGGAGTAAGCGCGGGTAAAAACCACCGATTGGCGGGCGAGAGCGTCGAGGTTGGGCGTGAGTCCGCGCTTCGAACCGAGGAAGCCCATCCGGTCGGCGCGGGTCGTATCGAGCGTAATCAGGATGACGTTGGGTGGCGGGGGCGCGGGAACGGCAGCCATCGCGCTTGCGGCAAGCACCAAAGTACACAGCAGGCGGAACAGAAAACGCATAGGGGTAAGAAAAGTCTATCACCGCTGGCGGCGCCCAAAGTCGCGCGGACCCGAAGCGCGGACGGTGTTTCTGCGGCTCCGCAGGGCGACGCGCACAGGCGAAAGATAAAGACAAACGGAAATCACTTCGCGGTCGAGGTTGTTTCGGACTGGAGGCGCTTGAGCAGGTCGCGGGCTTTGGGCGCGAAGGGAGAGTCAGGAAAAGTCTTGAGGTAGGTTTCGAGCTGGCCGATGGCGTCGCCGGTGCGCTTTTGCTGGAGGTAGAGATTTACGAGTTCCAGGTGGGCTTGCGACATTTTGGGGTCGAGCTGCAACGCGCTCTGTAGGCTCTTTTCGGCGAGTTCAGGGTGGCCGGTGTGGGTGTAGACGGATCCCAACAGGAATTTGCCGAAGGCGGAGTCGGGACGGCGCTGGAGGCCTTCGTCGATTTCCTTCTGGGCCTCGTCGTAGTGCTGCGTGAGCACGAGGACGTTGGCGAGGTTGAAGTAGGCCTGGCCGTCATTCTGGTTGGCCTTCTTGGCGGCTTCGAACTGGGATTGAGCGGCTTCGAAATTTTGGCGGCTGACGTAGATCGTGCCCAGGTTGTTGTGGGCGGGATAGAAATCGGGCGAGTATTCCAGGGCTTTCTGGTAGTGCTCAATGGCGCCGTCGGGATGGCCGTTGTGGTCAGCGTCTACGCCTTTGTGGAATTCCTTGAGAGTCTTCCTGGGAAAATGGCTGTAGTAGTCTGCCGGGTCAACGAGGTAGGGGTTGCTGCCTGCGACTCGGCCGGCGAGGGGATCTTTCTTGGCGCTGGGGCGCGGGGTGAGCGTGATTTGTATGAAGTTGACGGCGGACTTTGTAGGGTCGACCTCAGCCGTCGCGCTGAAAGGTTCATAGGCATCGTCGCTTACAGTGACCTTGTATTCGTTGGCAACCAGATTATAAAAACCGACGCGGCCATTGGCATCGGAATATGTAGAGGAAATAGTCGAGCCACGAGTTTCCAGCGAGATCAGCACGGGGTGGTCTGGGACGCCGCTGCGAGCCACGCTGACGTTGGCGATAACTTTCCCCAACTGGATAGCCTGCGCGTGAAGGCGACAGGGTGAGGTAAGCGAAAAGAGAAAAATAGACCAGGCGAAGAAGAGAGTGCCTGAACGCATTGCACCACCCCAACAAATCATATTCCGCGAATCGCGGCACCACAAAAGTAAAAAGGGCTTGTCCTCGAGACCGAGGACAAGCCCTTGAAGCAGCACTCCTGGCTAGAAGGTAAGCTTCAGGCCGAACTGCAGTTCCCGAGAAGGGAGCGTACCCCCAGCCGTACCGAAGTTGCCACGAGTGTAATTGTTGTGTGCTCCAGCACCTGCGTCGGCAAGGACGAAGTTGGTACGGTTGAATACGTTGAAGCCGTTGGCGTCGAACTTCATGTTCACGCGTTCCGTGAACTTGAAGGTCTTTGACAACGATCATATCGGCAGACCAGTTGCCCGGACCAACGAAAGAGTTGCGGCCCAGATTGCTGGAACACGCCAGGCAGGCCGGAGAGAACGTGACGTTCGGAGAGGTGTAGGTATAGACGCCATTCCCTTCAACCGTTCGTCCCCAACCGTTGGCCCAGCTGTCATGGCTAACACCGCTTACGCCCTTAAGAGTTGAGTTGGGCCGATCATTCCTGCCACCATCCAAATTGAAGTCACCACCGATGTTGAGGCACATGGTCGGATCAAACGTGCCCGCGTCGCAAGCGACGCCTCCTGCATCCTGCGGCGACAGGTTCGGCCCGGACGAAGTAAACGGCTCCCAATGCGCTCCCGTCTGGAAGGACCAGATGCCGTTGTAAGACCACCCACCAAGAATCCAGCCCTCCGCGCCCTTCAGGTTCTGTCCGGGCAGTTGATAGACGTAATTCAGGACCAGGCGGTGCCGGATATCGAAGATGGAATTGCCGCGATCCAGGCCGGGGTCGGTATTGCTCGTGGTGTAGCCCTCGCCGGCGGCGGCTCCGTTGGCGCTGGTAGCACCGCTGTGCCAAGTGGAGCCGTCGTCAATTGAGTGGCTGTAGGTGTAGTCCAAGTTGAACATCAGCCCCTGAGACATCTGGTGTTTGACAGAGAGCTGGAACGAGTTGTAGTTGGAGTTTACCTGATTCTCCCAGACGCGCAGCTTGAGGTAATTCGGATTCAACCGCCCGCCCTCCCCGGTGCGAACGTATGCCCTGGTTGTCGGTAACCTGAACGCCTACGGGCAAATAGGAACCGGGTACGCGGTTGACATCTTCAGCGCGGAATAGCTTGTGACCAGCCGTGCCTACGTACTTAACGTCCAGAACGGTCTTGGGCATGATTTCGTGCTGAACATCGAGATAGAAGTTGTACACGTAAGGATCGCGAACGCCCTTCGGGAACACGACTCCGGTCAGGTTCGCCACGTTGGGATTGGTCGGATCCCATCCCGTGATGTTGCCGATAGCCTGGGGCTGTCCGGCAGGACCCTGGTTGGGATTCTGGCCCGATGTGTAGGACGGGGCCGTCGTAGGATCCTGGTGACAATTGGAATCTCCGGAGAAATGCGGACCATCGCATACTGACGGGCCGTAGACGATATCGTTGCCCGTCACGCCAGCCCCGCCAGCCCCGCCACCGACTATCTCGTTAAAGGAGTAATAGGGCAGGTTCCAGCGTGAGTTGGAAAGCGGGTTGTAAAGGGTTCCCTCATAGGCTACGCCGAAACCGCCACGCAGTGCCGTCTTGCCGTCGCCAAACACGTCGTAGGCAAAGCCAATACGGGGTCCGAAATTGTTATGGTCTCCTTGGCCCAAATTACTCGACGGAGCGAAACCACCAGGCCCGCAACCAGAACCTACCAGCGGAACCAGCGATGAATTTACCATGGTGCAGTCGTACTCTACGCCGTTGATAAAAGCGTCGGTTCCGGCAGGCACGTTGGCGTTCCTGATCTGATCGACGAGATTTGACCCCGGACCCACGATAAAGGTGGTGGCGAGGTTGTTCTCCTCGTGGTGACGTTGAAAGACGTCGTAGCGGAGGCCGAGGTTCAAAGTGAGACGCTTCGAGAGCTTCCAATCATCCTGGAAGTAGGCGCCAAATTCCAGGTTGCGCCAGTGGCGGAAGTTGTCGCTCAGTTGCGCCTGGGGGTTCTGATTATAGGAGGAGACAGGACAGGGCGCTGTGCAGATTCCAGGATCTACGCCGGCCACTTGCTCATAAGGCGCGTCCGCCGCGAAGTAGACCTGATCATAAAAATAGTACGAGGGGCGAGCGATGTTGAACTCGCTGTTTTCAAGGTTACGACGGAAATCTACGCCGGCCTTCATGTTGTGATTTCCGTGGCTGAGGGACACCATGTCGGAATAGGTGTAAACATTCTCCTTAAACTGTTGCGGATAGCCGTTGTAGGAGCCAAAGAATGCCGTGCCATCGGAGAACCCAAGCGCCGGAACTCCAGGTTGGCTGGTTATGATACCCGTGTTGTTTTGGAGATAGCCAACCCGCAATTCATTCAGAATGGTTGGGCTGAAGGTATGGACATAGCTGAAAGAGCCTTGGGGGAAGAGATTCCGGGTCGGGTTCGAGAACCCGCGCGAACAGGACGTGGTCGGACAGGGCCCGTACTTGTCAGTCTCACGGAGGTAATTGGCGCTGATGAAGGCTCGATTGTTGGCGTTCCAGTTGTAGTCAAGACGCAGGGAGCCCTCGTTCCCGTTGAACAAATTGCCGAAGCTTTGAGTCTGGTTTTTTTGAACACCGACGCTTGTTTCCTGAATTGAGGCAGAGCGGTCAAGGGTTCCGGCCATCACACCCGGAATGTTGTTGCAGCCGGCGGCGGCTCATGTCCGCCTGATCCTGCGCTGTAACGCCAAAGATGTAGCCTAGCTTCTGATGCTGCAACGTGGTCAGTCCACCGAAACCGTTGGGTGGCCACACCAGCGCCGAGCATCTCAGGCAAAGTAGACCGGCGTAATTGCCACCAGTGTAACCATCTGCGGTAAGACCCGTTGAGATGCCTTGATTTTTCGGGGCGAATTGGGTCAGTCCGTAGAGGTATGCGGCCGTCGAATTCAGGCCGGATTCAGCATCGGCTGCGACCACAGCGTCGCGCCACTCTGCGGATTCCTGAATGATAGTTTGCGGAATGCTAGACGATATAAAGCGGTCGCCCTGCAGCGACAAAAAGAAAAACAGCTTGTCCTTCATAATCGGACCGCCCACCGTGACGCCGAACTGGTTGAAGCGCAGGGGGGGCCTGGCGACGTCGAACTTATTCAGGAAGAAATTCGTTGGCATCGAGCGCATCGTTACGGATGTATTCCCAAGCGCTGCCGTGCCAGTTATTGGTGCCCGACTTGGTAACCAGATTGACCGTGCTGCCGGCGCTGTTGCCATATTGCGCCGACATATTCAGTTGCAACTGCTGGAACTCCTCGACGCGAGTCTTCAATCGGAGTGTTGACGTCGCCGCCACTTAAGCCTTTGTTAGAAACGCCATTGATGAGGAATCCGCTGAAATCCTCGCGGAGGCCGTTGACTACCGGTACTGTGCCCGTTCTCGAAGTCGGTCCCCATAACATTGACCGCCCCGGTATTGAGCTGCATCAGGTCAAAGACATTGCGGCCGTTCAGCGGAAGATTGGCGACTTGGGCGCCAGTCACCGTGACCGCGAGTTTGGAGTCTTCGGTATTCACGTCCGAAGCCTGGCCAGTGACCTCGACGATTTCGGAGGCCTTGCCGATCTGCAGCTTGAAGTCCACGTGCGCAATGACGCCGGCATTCAGCACGACCCCGCTATTCGACAAGATCTTGAAGCCGGGAGCTTCCGCACTCAGCTTGTATTTGCCGATGGGTAGTTCTTTTGCGACATAAACGCCGCTGGAATTAGTTGTCACGGAGACGGTGAGGTTTGTCCCCATGTTTATGACCGTTACCTTGGCATTGGCAATGTTGGCGCCGCTTGGGTCGGTCACGGTGCCTTCAAACTGGCCATTCTGAATCTGCGCGAAGGCGCTGAAACTTAGAGCCAGCACGGCAAACACGGCGAGGCAAAACTGCAGTCTCTTCATTTACCTACCCCCTGGAAACGGTGACGATGATTTTGGTTATTTGCACGGAATCTGTTCGATCTCAAGCTTGTCGTTGCGAATTCTCGGTGAACCTGATCTTTTTCTAAAGCGCCATCCTCTAAAGCCACGTGCCTGTCCGGATGTGGCTATAGAATCTATGCTTGCAATCTATCTATCTTGCTTGCGGGCTTGCTGGTTACGCTGACCATTACCCCGTTAGAACCCTGCTAAGAAAAGTCCCACTTGCCGGAACCTGACGCAGCTAATGCTTTTGAGGAGCTAACGCACTTGTCGCGCCAAAGACGTTCACCTTATTTTTCAATAACATAGCCATTGGAATCGCCTTCCAAACTATGACAAACCGGATGTGGAGCCATGGTTAGTTCCCAAATCTTGTAGAAAAATCACAACCAAGCGTGATCTGGATCACCTATATTCGTGACAAAAAGCCGAAAACTGGGAGCCGCCACCGGGGCCGGAGTGGCGATCAGATTGGGCTAAATCAGATTGGGCTAAATCAGATTAGGGTTAGATCAGGGCTTCTTTGATCCCCGGGAAATCACACGACGGCCTTCTTCCACGATTACCTCTTGATCGGCGGCTTGGGGCCCGAGATGGTCGATCTGGCCGCTCGGCCAGCGGATGGTGATTGCGTCGACCCGGGTTGCGGCACCCAGTCCGAAATGCAGGCGGGGGTCGCTCGCGCTTTCAAAGCTGCTGTTGGCACGGACTTCGGCGTATTGCTTGAAGCCGGCCGCCGAGATCTCGACCTGGGCGCCGAAGCCGTCGCGGTTGGATTTGTGACCGATGGTCTTGATGCGCAGCCAATGGCCGGGCGAGGGCACTTCGTTTCGAAGCAAGACCGGGGAGCCATCGATTGCGGTGAAAAGCAAATCCTCGCGGCCTCGGTTCCAGAAGTCCGCAGCCAGGGCGGCGCGGCCGACATATTTTTTCAAAAGAGCCGGGCCGGATTTCTCGGCGATTTCCTCAAACTTGCCATTTTTTAGATTGCGGAAGAGCAGGGGACGTTCGGCGTAACCGACGCCGAAGGACTGGCCTTCAACCTGGGGATCGACGTGGCCATTGACGATGAAAACGTCGGGCCAGCCGTCGTTGTCGAAGTCGAGGAATTTTGCGCCGAAGCCGAGGTACGGATAACTGATGGCGCCAATGCCAGCGGGGCCGGCCAAATCGGTGAATTCGCCGTTGTGGTCGTTGTGGTAGAGGTTGTTGGAGTCGTCCGAGAAATTCGTTTTCAGGATGTCGGGCCAGCCGTCGCGATCATAGTCGGCCGAGTCGACGCCCATGCCGGCTTGCTCGTGGCCATCGGAACTGTAAGCGACCCCGGCCATGGCGCCGACCTCTTCGAATCCGCCTTTGCAGTTGCTGTGATACAGCAGGCTGGGTGAGGAGTCATCGGCAATGTAGAGATCGAGGCAGCCGTCCTTGTCGTAGTCGAGCCAGAGGACGCCGAGGCCATAGTAGCGGTCGGGATCGATATTGAGTTTTTCGGTGACGTCGGTGAAGGTGCCATCGCCGTTGTTGTGATAGAGACGGTCGCGCGCGCCCTTGAGACCGCGCGGGCCGCAGTTGACGGGGATTCCGCGGTATTGGCAGAACGGGCCCACGCCGAATGGGGGCAAGTGGTTCATGTCCACGTCAACGTAATCGGCAACCACCAGGTCAAGATATCCATCGTTGTCGTAATCGCCGAAGGCGGCGCTGGTTCCCCACTCGGTGGCATTGGCGACTCCGGCTTTGGCGGTTACATCCGTGAACGTGCCGTCGTGATTGTTGTGGTAAAGGGCCGAGCCGTGATAGCCGGTGATGTAGACATCTTCCCAGCCATCATTGTCATAATCGCCGATGGCGACGCCATAGCCCCAGCCACAGAAATTCAAACCTGATTTCGCGGACACGTCGGTGAAAGTGCCATCATGATTGTTGTGGTAGAGCTTTGGGGGATGGCACTTGCCAGCCTTGTAGTCCTCGATCGACGAGCCATCGATGAGGAGGATGTCCATCCAGCCGTCATTGTCGTAATCGAATGCGGCGGCGCCTCCGCATTGGGTTTCGACGATGGAGAGTTTCTCGCGGCTTCCGCAAAGAAGATGGAAGTCGATGCCGGCGGCGTGCGTGACATCAACGAACAAGGGGTGGGTGTTGACGGAGGCTTGCTTAGGTGACTTGGCAGCGCTTGACTTGCGCGCGGCCGAAGAAGGCGGACGGTTCGGGCGAGAAGATTGGGCTGTGCCTGGAAGAATCAAACCGATAGCGATCAGAAAGACGGTGCAACACAGCCTTGCATAGATTTTCTCGGAGAGTGCTGACGGGATTTTCATCGTCAGTGGTCGCGCCCTGTGGCCATGCCGGCGGTGGGACGCTGCGCCTTCTTGAGTTCCGCAAAGCGTTGGAGTTCGGCACGAGCTTCGTCGGCTTGGCCGAGCTTTTCGAGGGCGCGGGCCAGTTGATAGTGAGGGCTGGCGTCGGCCGAATTCAATTTGACGGCCTTGCGCAAAGAAGCCTCTGCTGCGGTGAACTGGCCTGCGAGTACCTGTGCCTTGCCCAGTTGATACCAGACATCGGAATTGGAGGCGTTGAGTTGGGAAGCGCGCTGGAGATTGGAAATGGCGGCGGCGTATTGCCCGCGCTCGAGCAGCGAGCGGCCTAATTCGTAGACCACGGCTGGGGATTCGCCCGAGCGGCGGAGTTCTTCCTTGTATTCGGCGATGGCCTCATCGTTGCGGCCCAGACTGGCATAGGCGAATCCGAGGTGATAGTGTCCGAGGCGGATGGCGGGGTCGACTTTGAGGGCGGTCTTGAACTCGTCGATGGCCTGGAGGCTGCGATTGGAATTGAGATAGGCGCGGCCAAGCAAAATGTGGGCGAGCGCGTTGGAAGGATTGAGCTTGTTCGAGGCCTCCAGTTCCGTAGAGGCGTTCACATAATCCTCGCGGCTAAGGAAGACAAGCGCCAGGTCGAAATGGGTTGCGGGATCTCGGGCATCGAGCGCGCGCGCTCGGGTAAGCTGCTCTTCGGCCTGCTTCAAGTCGCCGGTCTTGAAGTAGGCCACGCCCAGGTAATGGCGAAATTGGGGATCAAGTGGCCAGCGCGAGACGGACTTCTGGCCGAGGAGAACGGCTTCCTGCAACTGCCCGGAGTCGATATCCTGCAACAACTGCTGGCGGGTTTGGGATTGCGTCTGGCCAGAGGCGGCCGGCGAGGAAAAAAGAACTGCAACGGCAATGACAAGAATCGACAGTGCGCGACGACAGGAACGAGCGAACGCTGTGGCTTTGATATCGCTGTTTGTCATTGCGGATATTGTCATCGTATCGTTTTTGCGCGGCTGGTCGCAATGCGCGGCTGTCACTTGTATAAAAGGGGGATTTGATGGACAGCGACGATTTTTTTCGGGTGTTTGCCTATGACCACTGGGCCAATCGCGAGTGCCTGAAGGCCATGCGAACCGGGGGATCGGTTCCGGGCGCAACGGTGAGCCGCCTTGCGCATATTCTCTCGGCAGAGAAGCTCTGGCTGGAGCGCCTCAAGAAGGAACGCCAGAGCATGCCGGTGTGGCCAAGCTCAACCATGGAGGAGTGCGAAGCGCTGGCGGACGAGATGGCGGGCGCGTGGCGGAGTTACTTGGCGAAGCTTACTCCGGAGGGTCTCGGCGAGAAAATCGAATACCGCAACAGCAAGGGCGAGGCGTGGTCGAGCCACGTGGAAGATGTGCTGATGCACGTCCTCATGCATTCGGCATATCACCGAGGGCAGATTGCGCTGGAGATGCGGGCGGCGGGACTGGAGCCGGCTTATACGGATTTTATTCATGCCGTGCGGCAGGGGCTGGTGGAGTAGAAGTCAGAAGTCAGATTGAAGAAGTCTAGACCTCGGCGAATGAAATTGCGGTGTTGGAGAGTCTGCAGCTCGAATTGACCGACCGGCTCCCCCAACCACTAGAAAGAGGACCGAAAGGTATGGATCGTGGAACGATTTTTCGCGTGTGGGTTCCGCTGATTTTGGGCGTTTGGGCGGTGGCGGTGGTGTTCACTAAAGGCCCCGGGCCGCATGGCCCGGCGCGCTGGGTGGGACTGGTACTGGCGGCGATCGGGTTGAGCGGAGTTATCGTCGCTCGCCACACGCTGGGGAAGTCGTTTTCGATTGCGCCCAAGGCTCGGGCATTGGTGACGACCGGGATCTATTCGAAGATTCGAAATCCAATTTATGTTTCCGGGGAGCTCGTTTTGATTGGCATTGCGGTGATGGTGTTGCGCCTGGAGTTGTTTTTGTTTCTGCTGGCTCTTATCCCAATACAGATTCTGCGGGCACGCAAAGAAGCGCGCGTGCTGGAGGAGAAGTTTGGCGAGGAGTATCGGGAGTATCGACGCAGGACTTGGTTTTGAGTCTGGTTCCGGCTGCTATCATTTCATGCGATGAAATCTAATCGTCATGCGTGGGCTGCCGTTCTTCTTTGCTTTCTCCTCTGTTTTTTTCTGCCTTACAACGCGCACTCCGCTTCGGAGCCCCGGATTGGGCCAATGCCGGCGGCGGTTTCCAACAATGCGGTGGCGACCTCCCATCCCGGGGAATCTGGGCAGAAGATATTTTCGTTTATGGGGATCGGTCCCAAAAAGACCTGGGATGCGGTTACGGCCAGCGCTTATGAACTCGATTTGGGGACGCGGAAGTGGACGGAGAAGCGTCCCGTGCCGGGAGTAGCGGGACGACTGGCGGCCTCGGCGGTCGCGACCAGCGGGCAGGTTTTTATTTTTGGCGGGTTTGTTCTGGATAACGATGGGCACGAGACCACGCTTTCCGATTTGAATGTTTATGTGCCGTTTGAAGATCGCTATTACCGCGGCAAGGATATTCCGGTGCCAGTGGATGATGCGGTGGTTGGCCTGTTTCGCGATCGCTACATCTATGTGATCGGTGGGCGGTCGAAGGGCGAGGCCGTGCGCAACGTGCAGATTTACGACACCGAGAAGGATGAGTGGACGCAGGCGACGCCGCTTCCCGGGACTCCGGTATTTGGACATGCCGGCGCAATTGTGGGCGACACGATTATTTACGTGGATGGGGCGTACAAGAACCCCGATAGCAAGGGGCCGAAGTATATCGCTTCGACCGAATGCTGGATGGGGAAGATTCCAACCTCGAAGAAGGCGGACATCACGAAGATTGAGTGGACGAAGCTGCCGGCGCATCCGGGCAGCGCTCGTTTTCGGATCGCGGCGGGAGCGGGGCGGCCCGAGAAAAGAGGGGGCAAAGTCTATTTTTCGGGTGGAACGGATAACCCCTACGCCTACAACGGTATCGGATATAACGGGCAGCCTTCCGAGCCTTCCGCGGTGACGTTTGCGTTTGATGTGAAGACGGAGAGCTGGGAGACAATCAGCGAGAATACTCCCGATGCGATTATGGACAGCCGCGGGCTGGCGGTAGGGCCGGACCGCGAGTTGGTGATGGTTGGGGGGATGGAGAAGGGGCAGCGGGTAACCGCTAAGGTTACGGTTGTCAACACGAAGGGCAAGAAGTAACCTTTAAAGGCCAGTAAACGGTTCGAGGTTATGCTTGTTTAAGGTGCAAAGGGTGTGCCCGAACGTCACGAAATCGGGTGACACGAATCACGGCAGAGCTTCCCCACTCAGACGTTCAATAGCTATAGCCGCAATTCTCGCGGCGTTCAACGCGTAGCATCTACGATTCATCATCGACAAATTCGTTCAGTCCTAAAAAATTCGGAGGAAAGCCTATGACTGCAGTAATGGAACCGCCCAAGAAACACGCGGCGGGGGATTATATTGCTCAGATTCTCAACCTTGTAAAAGCGAAAAACCCGGCGGAGCCGGAATTCCACCAGGCCGTGCTGGAAGTGCTGGAATCCTTGCGCGTCGTGTTGGAGCGCCACCCGGAGTATCAGGAATCAAAGATTCTGGAACGTATTACGGAGCCGGAACGCGTGTTGATGTTCCGTGTGCCGTGGTTTGACGACAAGGGCAAAGTGCAGGTCAATCGCGGTTTCCGCATTGAGATGAACAGCGCGATCGGGCCCTACAAGGGTGGGCTGCGTTTCCACCCGTCGGTGAACCTGGGCATCCTGAAATTCCTGGCGTTCGAACAGGTCTTCAAGAACTCGCTCACCACGTTGCCCATGGGCGGCGGCAAGGGCGGATCGGATTTCGATCCGAAGGGCAAGAGCGATAACGAAGTGATGCGGTTCTGCCAGAGCTTCATGACCGAACTGTGCCGGCACATCGGGCCGGACACGGACGTACCGGCCGGCGACATCGGCGTGGGCGGACGCGAGATCGGCTTCCTGTTTGGCCAATACAAGCGGCTGCGGAATGAATTCACGGGCGTCCTGACGGGCAAGGGCCTGGGCTGGGGCGGCTCGCTGATTCGTCCGGAAGCCACCGGTTACGGCTGCGTGTACTTCGCGCAGGAAATGCTGAAGACGAAGAAAGACAAGCTGGAAGGCAAAGTTTGTCTGGTTTCGGGCAGCGGCAACGTTTCGCAATACACGGTCGAGAAGCTGCTGGATCTGGGCGCGAAGCCGGTGACCTGGTCGGATTCCGACGGCGCGATCTATGACGCCGACGGCATCGACCGCGACAAGCTGGCATTCGTGATCGACCTGAAGAACAATCGCCGCGGGCGCATCAAGGAGTACGCGGAGAAATTCAAGAAAGCCGTGTACAACCCGATCGACCGGAAGCTCGACCACAACTGGCTGTGGAACATCAAGGCCGATTGCGCGTTCCCGAGCGCCACTCAGAATGAGATCAACGCGAAAGACGCGGCGAACCTCATCAAGAATGGCGTGAAGGTGGTGAGCGAAGGCGCGAACATGCCGAGCACGCTGGAAGCGACGAAGATGTTTGTCGACGCGAAGGTGCTGTATGGGCCAGCCAAGGCCGCGAATGCGGGCGGCGTGGCAACGTCGGGGCTGGAAATGGCGCAGAACAGCGCGCGCATTTCGTGGACGCGTGAAGAGGTCGATGATCGTTTGCACAAGATCATGATCTCGATTCACAAGAGCTGCCTGGAAGCGGCCGAGAAATACGGCACGCCCGGCAACTATGTGAATGGCGCGAACATCGCGGGCTTCCTGAAGGTCGCCAATGCGATGCTCGATCAGGGGCTGGTGTAAACAGCTTGCCTAGGGACAGCCGCCTCGGCTGTCAAGTGTTACGAGAGCACGCGGGAGGGTGCGAATCCTCCCGCGTTTTTTATGGACTCGATCCGTCAAGCGGGGCTAGTACCGATAGATATAAGGAGCGCTATTGAGCATCTGTGAGGCGTCGATGGTAAAGCAGTGCCGGCCTGCGGGATGGGACCAGGTACGCTCTCCTGGCGACGAATCATTCTTCGGGCTGGGAAGCGCAAAGATTGCGCAGAGTTCGTAATGGCTTCCTTCTTTGACGTGATATTCATACGCTACGCGAGTAATCGGATCGGCGAAAGCGGCGCCGGGCAGTTCGTCGAGGTGATCGGGAAGTTGGTGACCGCCAGTATTCCATCGGTTATTGAGCTGCGTAGTTAGCTGATAAAGATCCTGGATGCGCTTTTCATCTGCACGCAAGGCCCGTTGCGTGTTGGGCGCTCCGATGTAAGCAAAGCCAAATGTCAAAAGGATGGCGACGGCCAGCACGCTGAGGCCAGCCATCCGTCGGTTCCAGTTCGTTTTAGTCTTCGCCTCCGCTGTTTCGGTTTTTCTAACTCCTCCGAAGTAGTAAAAGAAAACGCCCCCGGAGATGACGAGCACGACAAAGGCCTTCGCCAGAAATCGGGAAGTGATCTCGCCACGCAGGAAGTACGAAAGCGCCGCGATGAGATCGCCGATGAAGATGCAAGCCGCAATGACCAGCGCCATATAGGTCAACCATTTGCGCACTGGGGATCCCAGTTTTTCCGGGTGGATCCCTTCATCTCGCAGGACAAATCGAGAAACGAGCAGAAAAATCGGAAAAGCAACCAGCACCGAAGCCATGGACTCGGCGGCACTATACATGTCGTAACCGCCAAAGTACGACCTCGAAAACAAGGTATCGGCCAGCCACCGATCAATGAGCGTGAAGGCTAACGCTCCCAATCCGATCGTCCACGTCGCAAGCGTGGAAAAGATCAACAAGTAGAAAAATGCGTCTTTGGCTGCCGTCGCGGTGCTTTCGCGAGCAGGGATTTGAACTCCGGTTGCTTGCTCATAGTGATCAGCCAGCGCTGAATAGACATCCTTCTCTGGCCATCCTCGGGCGGTCAGAATGCCGACCAGTGATTGTTCGGAAACTCCGGCGTCTTTGGCTCGTTCAATGAATTCATAGATCTTGGGATTGGCGGCCACGCCTCAATCATATCGTGAGGACAAGCCGCTTGTGCTTTTGTGTTGTTATGTCAGGATTTTTTCGCGGTTGCCTTGACGATCGTCTCGGAGGGGATTGATGATGGCAAGGGAAATTTGTCAGCGGAAGGCGCTGCGGAGCGCAGTCTAAGCCCAGCCCTCCAGGGCAATGACGGCTCCGGCCCGCAAAGGCTAAATTTATCATTCATCACTCTGAAAGGAATACATTGATGGCGACCAATCCAGGGAAGAGCGCGGGTGCGCTTGCGGCGCTAGTTGTGGTGTGTCTGACGTTGGCGCAGTCTGTTCAGGCCGACGAAGGCATGTGGACGTTCGATAATTTTCCCTCGAAGACGGTGCAGGCCAAGTATGGCTTCGCCCCTTCGCAATCCTGGCTCGATCATGTGCGCTTGTCGTCGCTCCGCATTGCCGGGGGATGCTCGGCGTCGTTTATTTCTCCGCAGGGACTGGTGATGACGAATCACCACTGCGTGGTGGATTGCGTCGAAGAACTTTCTACGCCGAAGCAGAATTTCGTGGATGACGGCTTTGTGGCGAAGACCGAGGCCGAGGAGCGGAAGTGTCCGGCGTTTGAACTGGATCAGTTGGTGGAGATTCGCGATGTGACCGCGGAGATCCAGGGTGTAACCGCGGGCAAGACGGGCGACGCGGCGAACAAGGCGCTGCATGCCAAAGAAGCCGAGCTGCAACAGAGTTGCGGGTCGGGCCCGAGTGTGCGCTGCGATGTGGTGTCGCTCTATCACGGCGGCGTCTACGACCTGTATCGCTACAAGCGGTACACGGATGTGCGGCTGGTGTTTGCGCCGGAATTTGGAGTCGCGCAATTTGGCGGCGATCCCGACAACTTTAATTTCCCGCGCTTTGATTTTGATATTGGACTTTTACGGGCTTATGAAAATGACAAGCCGGCCGCGAGTCCGGATTATTTGCAATGGAGCGCCGACGGTTCGAAGGATGGAGAGTTAGTTTTCGTGGCGGGCAATCCGGGAGGCACGGCTCGTGAGCTCACGATGGCGCAACTGGCATTCGAGCGCGACGCGATGTATCCGATCCGAATCCCGGAGACTGCCGAGCGTCGCGGACTATTGGAGGAGTTCATCACGCGGGGGCCGGAGCAGGCGCGCGAGGCGAACGACGAACTCTTCTTTGTGGAGAACTCCTTCAAGGCATACCTGGGACGGCAGGAGGCGCTGCTCGACCCGCAGTTTATGGCGGAAAAGCAGCAGCAGGAACAGAAGCTTCGATCGGCCGTTGCGGCCGATGCCAGGCTGGGAGCGGCGGCTTCGGCGTGGGACGACATCGCGCAGATTCAAAAAGTGCGCGCGCAGCTCTATACGCGGTATGCCTGCCAGAACCGGCTGCGGTTCGACTTGCTGGGCACCGCGGGGACGCTGGTACGCGCCGCGAAAGAGCGTACCAAGCCCAACAGCGAACGTCTGCCGGAGTACACGGATCAGGCTCTGGTCCACGTGCAGCAGGAGATGTCGGCGCATGTGCCGATCTACAAAGATCTGGAAGAACTCGATCTGACATTCTCGTTCAACGTGATTCGGCGTGACCTGGGCGCGGATGACCCGTTTGTCAAAAAGATGCTGGGCAAGGAATCGCCGGAGCAGCTCGCGCATAGGCTGGTGAGCGGGACACATCTCGATGACCCGAAGGTGCGCGAGGAGTTATATGACGGTGGCCAAAGCGCGATTGATGCCTCCGCAGGATCCGATGATCCGGTTCGAAGCTTCGATCGATGGCGACCTGCTGGCGGTGCGCAAGGAGTATGAGTCACGCGTCGACGCGCCGACGCGGGCGGCGGCGGAACGGATTGCCAAGGCTCGTTTTGCGGTTTATGGAACAAGCGTCGATCCGGATGCGACCTTTACGCCGCGGCTCAGCTATGGGAAGGTCGACGGCTTTGAAAATGCGGAGGGCAAATTTGTTCAGCCGTACACCACGATGGGCGGGCTATTTGAGCGCGCAACGGGAGCGTCGCCCTATAAGCTGCCGGAGAGCTGGCTGAACGCGAAGGGCTCGCTGAACCTCGCGCTGCCGATGAATGTGTCGACCACCAACGACGTGATTGGCGGGAATTCGGGGAGTCCGCTCATTAATAAAGATGGGCGCGTGGTCGGGCTCATTTTTGACGGGAACATTTATTCCCTGGGCGGCGATTATGGTTACGATGCGAAGCAGAACCGGTCAATCGCGGTCGACAGCCGCGCGCTGCTGGAAGGGCTGCGGAAGGTCTATCACTTTGATCGCGTGGTAGAGGAGATTGAGGCAGGCAAAAAGTAGCGGCGACACCAGAGAATAAATATTGAGGCGGGCCGAATCGGCCCGCCCTCGGCGTAGGTACCAGGAGTAAACCTCGCCGCGATTTCGTGAGAACGTTCTTTACCCCTTCTGTGCTGCAACCTACTCTTTTGGGCTGCGGCGCCAGATCGGCAGCGTCGGGTTCCAGGTGTGAACTTCCTTTTGAAAATCTAGAACCTTGCCCGTGCCCGTGGCGCCCACGGAATTGCAGAGATTGGCAATCTCCTCCATGCGCGCGTCGAAGCGTTTGCGCAGCTCAGGGTTTGCGAATAGATCCACCAGCGCCTGGGGCGGGACTTCGCCTCGACCCGCGCACAGTGGGCACGCTATCACTGCCAATCGGTCCGCCATGGTAAACCCCCTTTATGCGTCGCCGCGCTACGGAGTCCACACAAGATTAGAATTCACGGCCTGAATGCGAACAGTGACAGTCAGCACTTTTGGGAGTGCCTGGGGTCACCGGGATGTGTGCGCTGCTGGCGGAAGATTCAGCGGGAGCGGGCGAGCACGAGGGTGACGTCGTCGGGTTGCTCGTTGTCGCCGATCCAGTCATCGACCGCGGCGGTCACAATTTCGGTGATGCGCGTCAGTGGGAGATGGCGGTTCTCCTGCACGATTTGAATCAGGCGTTCCTCGCCGAATTCGCCGTAATCGCTTTCGGGCTCGGTTACGCCGTCGGTGTAGCCGATCAGGATGTCACCGCGGCGGAGTTGGACGGTCGCCTCACGATATTCCATGTTGTCGAGCAAGCCGACGACCGATCCGCCACAATCCAAAAGACTCGTCGAGCCGTCTTCAGAAAGAAGAATCGGGGGCAGGTGGCCTCCGTTGGCATAAGTGAGGCGGCGAGTAGCGGCATCGTAGATGCCGAGAAACAGCGTTGCGTATTTCGATTCCGGCGTGCTGTCGTAGAGTTGATGATTCAAGCAGTCCGAGCAACACCGCCGGAGAGACTTCGGCGCCGGGCGTGTCGCTGACGGCTGTCCCGCGCCCGGTGTCCGCGTTTCTCACCGGCGAATCACACTGTCGAGCCAGTACCTCCTCCGGCGTTCCGAGTTCCCGAAGCAGCGGAATGCCCTCGATGCTGTAGGCGCGCACGGCCGAGTGGATGGTCGCCATCATGAGCGCCGATGAGATTCCTTTTCCACTGATGTCGCCGACCGCGAAAATCATTTTCCCGGAATTGAGCGTCAGGAAATCGTAGTAATCGCCGCTGACGGTGCGGGCGGGGCGGCAGAAGCCGTGTACCTCAAGGGATTCAAGCTGCGAAATTTCCTTGGGGAAGAGCTGCGCCTGCACTTCCTGGGCGATCGCCAGTTCATTCTGGAGGCGCTGTTTTTCCTTTTGCTCCTGCACAAGTCGCTCGATCGAGGCCGTCATCGAGTTGAACGAAGTAGCGAGCGCCGCCAGCTGATCGCTCGACTTGACCGCGATGCGATGGCTGAAGTCGCCACGGTTCACGTGGGTGGTCGCTCCGTAAAGATCGGCGACCGATGATGTTATGCTGCGCGTCAGCTTGGTGCCGATCCAGAGCGCGAGCAGTTCGATGATCGCGAAGACAACGGCGATGGAAACCAGGATGTACTCGATGCCCTTGGCATAATCGCCGAGTGCGCCGAAGAGGCGCGCGTAAAGAATTGAGGGGCGCGTTTCAATGCCCGCGAGGGCGCCTTCGCGCTCCACATTGCCGCTAGTCCAATCGATCACTTGCACCGGCAGCGAAAAGGAAATCTGCCAATCGAGCATGCTGGCGGCGGGCGGAACGCGGCCTGCGGAGAATGCGTCACCCAGGTAGAGTTTGCCGCCGGTTCGATTTGGCGCCTGCTCTGATTTAGGACGCTGCTCCGTACTTTTTTCTGAACTCTTATCCGCTCTTCGGTCCGGTGATGTGGCGGCGGAATTTTGAGTGTCGGCGGAGAAGGTAATTTGACCGAGATCGCCGGCCATCTGCTCGATCAGATTTTTGTCGAGCGGCTCGCTGGTGATGACGCGCAGGGATTCCGGCTCGGCGGTGACGATGGTCGCGACGCGCAGGTAGAGAGTGCCGTGGTCGCGCACAACATCGGCGAAGTCTCCAGTAATGAACGACGGAAAAGTGAGAGTGGGAGAACCTTCGGGGCCGGTGCAGTTGGCCTCGGGCTGATCGCGATACCAGACGCAAACCTCGCGGCGCATCCATTCCGGACGGCGCGGGCGAACCGGCGCGACGATCGCGGCCTCGGACTTTCCGGCGCGCTCAAACTGGTTGACCAGCGCGCGCGCAATGGCGCGGTTGGAGGCTTCCATGCTGTGCAGGTGCGTCGAAACGTCGGAGGTGACAACGAACCCGGCGAATTGCCGCGCGAAGAGGTAGAGCGAGGTCAGTGAAATTACCACGAGCAGAAAGACCGGGATGACGCCGATAAAAATGTAGGTCACGATCAGACGGTTGCGGAGGCGCCAGAGCAGATGCACGCGCATCCAGCGAAAGCCGAGAATCGAAAGAAGAAGAATCGCTAGGATGCTGAGGAAGATGATCCAGCCTCCGAGGCTGGATGCGATTCCGAGCCGGAACCGTTTGGTCGCGAGTTGGACGGCAAAGAGAAGCAGATCGAGCGCGAGCACATAGAGCGAGGCCCAGGCGACGCGGGTCTCGGGCCACAGCCCCATTTCGCGGATCCTGCTTTCGAGTTCGAGGGACATCAGTCTCATGCGATTGCGGATGACGCGCGATGGCAAAACCTGCTAGGCGAAACGGCGATTTGCAGAACGCCTCTGGCGGATTGGATGAATCCGCCCCACGACAGGAACCGGCGTAACTTCAGATTTCGGGATAGAAATCAAAGAACGCAGACAGGCTCGTCTTGAGCTGCTTCTCGATCTCTTCCTTGCCGCCCTCAAGAACGTGCATGGTGACGCGCGCTTCCTTGCCGTTTTTGAGTTTGATGGTTGCGTCGCCAACCTCCGCGACCTCGTCGGAGGGCAGCAGGCGCAGGCCATACACCAACGTCAGATTTGCCATTGGTTGATTGTATGACAGCGGAGGGGAGGAGATGGCAGCGCCGAGGGCGCGACGTCGGCGCTACTGAAATTTTTGTCTTTTATCCCGGGGGCCAGGTCAGAGGCCGACCGCCGATCAGGTGCACGTGCAGATGGAAGACGGATTGTCCAGATCGGGGACCGACGTTCACTATGGTGCGGTAGCCGTCTTCGATCGACCGCTCGCGCGCAATGTGAGCGGCGGCCAGTTGGCAGCGGCCGATGAGTTCAGCATCCTCGGGCTTTGCATCCTTCAGGCCCGAGATGTGTTTTTTCGGAATAACGAGAACGTGCGTCGGGCCTTGCGGATTGAGGTCTTCGAAGGCAAAGGTGTGCTGGTCTTCGTAAACTTTTTTGGAAGGCACTTCGCCGCTGATGATGCGGCAGAATAGACAGTCAGCCATAATCTCCGGTTCCGAGTTCCAGGGGGAGTTCGTTTGTGACTAAGTCGGAGACTTGCGGTATTTCCGACTCAAAACAATAACAGAGATGCACAGTAACTGCCAATTACTAAGTAGGCGGCGGTACTGTAACGATTTACTACGCGGGCGAAGAGGCGGTGGCCAACTCAATGGCAGATTCCCCGGCTCGCTGGCGCCGCGCTGGGAGCGGACTGAAATGACGCAGAAAAAACGACTGAAAATGTTCGCGGAACTTTAATCGAGGCGGACCAGAAACACCGGGGCTTCGGCGGGCTCGGTTTCGCGGACTAACTGCTGGCATCGCAAGCGATCGTCGTTAGCTACTCGCACTCGCACCCACCAGCTTCCGGTTGGACTTGGGAACTTTAAGACCTTCGCCGTCTGATAGCGGCGCTTGAGGCGTTCGGCTTGTTCAGCGGCGCTCTGCTCGTCGGCGAACGAGCCGATTTGAATCGCCCAGCGCCCACCGCTATCAAGCGCGGCCGGAGCCTCGAGTACTTCCAGTCGGACTTTGGCAGTGCCAGGACCATAAACGTCGAGCGCCTTGGCGGCGGCGAGCGACAGATCGAGGATGCGGCCTTCGACGAAAGGTCCGCGATCGGTAATGCGCAGCAGCGCCGTGTGCCCGGTCTTCACGTTCGTCACGCGCACGATGGAGCCAAGCGGCAGCGTGAGGTGCGCAGCGGTCATCGCGTTCATGTTGTAGATCTCGCCATTTGAGCCCCGGCGATTGTGATACGGAGGCCCGTACCAGCTTGCCATGCCGGTCTGCTCGAAGATGGGCTTTGCACCGGCGGGAATTTTGATTTGGCTGTTGTCGGCGGGCTGGGTGCCGGGCGCAGTGTTCGCCGCCTTCGGAGCCGGTGCCTGGGGCGGGGGTCCGGGCGCGGGCGGGACTTCGACTTGCGTTCTCTTGTGAGCGCATCCAGGCAGCAAAAACGTCCCGATCAACAGAAGGAGCAGAGACGGGCGGAAGCTGTGACGGCGACGGGTCAAGAGTTTTTGTGTTGCGTTTCGAGGAAGTCCGCGAACTGGGATAATTTTTCTGACGCGACGCGCAACGCTTTCGAGGAATGCGTGCGGGCCGCGGGCACGACTTCATCGTTCAGATAGGCAACCAGTTCCGCTGTCTCCTTTTCGAGCGTGGCGGCGATGTTTGCCACCGAACGATTGAAGCGCTCGGAAGCGTCTTCCACTTTGCGGTCGAAGTCAGTCATGCTCACCCCCGCCGAGACAGGTTCAGGTCACTCGTGCAACCACCGTCGCCAGGCATTCACTGGCGTCTTTATTATCGTAGGCCCGGGTCAGCGGGTCAATGCGGGCGAATCCGTGGAGGCACGTGATTGGCGCCGGGAATCGGGGCGGTCGCGATACAATCTCGGCATGAATTTAACGATCATGCGATCAAGCACAAAGCGGAGCGCCGCAGCGGGTCGCGTTGCCTGGACGCTCGCTTTGACATCCGGTCTGCTGCTGGCCTGCCTGCTTGAGGCGGGCTGCACGATGTATAAAGAGCATCCGGCAAAAAGCTTTGCCGATGCGACGGGCGGCGAGAGCCTGGAGCGCGTTTTTTGGAAGAACGTGGCAGCTGGGAATTGGACCGAAATAGATCGCGTGCTGGCGTCGAATTATGCCGGGGTCGCCCCGAGCGGCACGCTGGATAAGGCAGCGGCGCTGGAGCAATATCGGCAGTGGCAACTGAAGGATTATTCGCTCGGCGACCTGAAGACGGAATTGAATGGGAACACAATTGTGGTTACGTACAGCGTCACGTTGAATGGGAACACGGGCGGGAATGGCGCCGCGCCGCTGCCTTCGGCGCCGCAGCACATGATGTCCGTTTGGCAGCAGCAGAAGTCCGGATGGGTCGAGATCGCGCACAGCGCCACCTTGCCGTGATGCCGACAGTTCTCATTAGCCGCCGGCAAAGAGCTTTAGCCACAGAAGGCACGGAGGTACACAGAGGGCGCCCGGATTTCCTGGCCAGCGGGGATGTCGGGCGCTTTCGGCGTGCGCTGCTCACTTGGTATGACCGGAATCGGCGCGACTTGCCCTGGCGGGGAACGCGCGATCCTTACGCGATCTGGCTGTCGGAGATCATGCTCCAGCAGACACGCGTGGCGGCGGTGCTGGAACACTACCGTATTTTTCTGGAGCGCTTCCCAAAAATTACGGAATTGGCAGCGACGTCTGAAGACTCTGTACTCGCGGCCTGGAGCGGTCTTGGTTATTACCGGCGTGCTCGGATGCTGCATCGATGCGCGGTCGAGATCGTTGCGCAACATGGCGGCCGCTTTCCTGAGACTTCGGTTGCGCTGCGGGAATTGCCGGGCATTGGCCGCTACACGGCGGCGGCGATTGCCAGCATCGCGTTCGGCGAAGCGGTCGCAGTGGTTGATGGAAATGTGGAGCGCGTCCTGCAACGCGTTGCCGGCGGCAAATTGTCGGTGGCTGAGAGTTGGGAACGCGCTCAGGAATTACTTTTGAAATCCCGGCCTGGGGATTTCAACCAGGCGATGATGGAGTTGGGCGCGACCGTATGTCTGCCGCGTGAACCGCGGTGCGCGGCCTGTCCGCTCCACGCGTTGTGCGCGACTGGCGCTCGCGAGTTGCGGGCGAAGGGATCGGGGCTTGGGGCGCTGCTGGTCACGACGTCGCCGCGCCAGGTGCAACGCGAGATCTGGTGCTCGCTGGAGCGGCGCAATGGAAGCGTGCGGCTCGTGAAACGTCCGAAAAAAGCGTCGCTGATGGCGGGGATGTGGGAATTGCCGCAGTGGGCGGAGGTTTCCGATGAGTTGGCGAATGCCGCTACTTGGAGGACATTTCGGCATACCATTACCGTGACCGATTACACAGTGCGCGTGCTACGGAATTGGCATACCGAAAGAACCGCGAAGAGTGCGGCGGCGGGGCGCGGCAAATGGGTCGCGATCGAGACGGTTCCGGAGCTGCCGATTACCGGATTGACGCGGAAAATCCTGAAGGCGGGCGGCATCATCTAATGGGTGGCGGCAATTTTAACCACTAGTTTTCGGCGGGACATTTCTCTAAGCGAGGCATTCGCTTGAAGTGGCTCCAACATTTATTCGGAGGCGGGAAAGATATGGCGGCTCTTACGGCCGGGACAAAGGCTCCCGGTTTTTCTCTTACGGGTTTGGATGGCGGTAAGTTCTCCTTGCAGGAGGCGCTGCTGCGCGGTCCGGTGTTGGCTGCGTTCTTCAAGATTTCGTGTCCCGTGTGCCAGTATGCGTTTCCTTATTTTGAGCGGCTGTACAAGGCGCATCGTGGCGGAACGGTTTCGTTTGTTGCGGTCTCGCAGGACGACGCCAGCAAAACACGCGGATTTTTGAAAGAGTACGGAGTTACGTTCCCTGCGCTGCTGGATGATCCGAATGGGTATGCGGCGTCGAACGCTTACGGGCTGACGAATGTTCCGACCTGGTTCCTGATCGGCCAGGATGGGACGATCGAGTTGAGCAGCGTCGGATGGTCGAAGAAGGATGTCGAGGAACTGAACTTCGCGGCTTGCGGAAATGAAAGCGCCGGGTGGAAAAGAAGCGCCGCCTCCGCTGTTTCGAGCGGGAGAAGATGTGCGCGATTTCCGGGCTGGTTGAGGGTCGAAGAATTGATCCCGCGGTCGCGGGACAGAAAATTTCACCGTACGAAACAAGCAAAATCTTAAAACCGCAGAGGACGCGGAGGCCAAGAGGTCGCAGAAATTCTCTGCCAACATCTCCGGCTCTCACGCTCTTATCTCGAGCTGAGCACTGGCGCTGCGACGGTTTCTTCCGGCAGGCCGGCTGCCAGCCAGGCATCGAAGCCTCCGGTCACGTTGACTACGTTGCGATGGCCGCCGCGTTCCAGAAGGCTGCATGCGATCATGCTGCGGTATCCGCTTTTGCAATGAACGGCCACGGTGCGGGTCGCGTCGATCTGCGGCAATCCCTTTGGAAAAACATCGAGCGCGCGCCAGTTCGCTTCGGCGATGTGGCCCGCTTGCCATTCACCTTCCCGGCGGACGTCGAGGATAACTACATCGCCCGTGGAGCGCGCCGAGACGGCGCGGGCCCCGTCTCTACCCCTGGTTAATTTCTCATTAAGTTCCTGCGCTGAGATTTGCGGCGTGCTCAAAACCGGCAGACTCGCTTTTTGCCAAGCCGCCATGCCGCCTTCGAGATAGCCTTGCAACACCTCAATGCCGACGCGGGCCAGACGCATGCGGGCTTCTTCGACTTGGGCTTCGCTATCGGCAACGAGAATTGGGTTTGAGTGGATACCTAAGATGGCTCCGGCCCACGAGGCGAACTGGCCGGAGAGCGCGATGTTGACCGCACCGGGAACGTGCGCGGCGGCGAAGTCGTTGCCGGAGCGGACGTCGAGCACCCAGGCATCTTGTTGCAATAGCGTCTGAACTTCTTCCGGCGAGAGTGCGGGGAGCGGCGAGAGTTCGGTCAGTGCACCCGCTCCGGAACGATTGATCTCGGCATCTTCGGCGAAGTAGTTGGGACGGGTTGGGAGATTGGTCGTCAACTGGCGGATGAATTCGTCCCGGCTCGGAATTTGCAACGCATAGTTAGTCAGCCGTTCGGTGCCGATGGTGGAGGATTTTTCCGCGCGCATGGCGCGTCCGCAGAGCGAACCGGCGCCATGAGCCGGATAGACGAGTGTGGCATCGGGCAGCGCCAGCAGTTTTTTGTGGAGGCTGTCGTAGAGTTGCCCGGCGAGTTGCTGTGGCGTGTGCGTGGGTGACAGGTCGGGGCGGCCCACGTCGCCGATGAACAGCGTGTCGCCGGTCAGCACCGCGTAGGGTTGCGCCGGCTTCGCTGCGGGCGTTTTTTCGTCCGGCGATTTTTCCTTACTGCTGACCTCCGTGACGACGAAGCACATCCCTTCCGGCGTGTGGCCCGGAGTTTCGAGGGCGCGAATGCGGACTGCGCCGACTTTCGCTTCATCACCGTCATGCAGCGCGACGTGCGGGAAGCCGGCCTTGGCTTCGGCTCCGATGTAGATGGTTGCGCCGGTGCGGGCGGCTAGCTCTTTATGTCCGGAGACGAAGTCGGCGTGGAGGTGGGTTTCAAAGATGTGGCGGATTTTTAGATTCTGCTCTTCCGCCGCTCTCAGATAAATGTCGACATCGCGCTGCGGATCGACGACGACGGCTTCGCCTTCGGAACCGATCATGTAGGAAGCGTGCGCCAGACAAGCTAGATAAAACTGCTCGAAGTACATTCGCAAGTTCCTCCGAGGCGGATAAAAATCCGCCGCCGATTTTTCGTCTGAATCCCACTCATCACAAAGTGCGCGACGAGTGGGGAACCCGTTGCCCTTCGTCCCGTTCCGTTTTCAAGATGATCGTTTTTGAGGTATCAGTCAAGCCTCTCTGGGGGCGTGCTCAGGCAGCAGTTTTTGCACGGGGAAGGCGCGGTGCGGGAAAAATGTCCTCGGGAATTTTAGGACTGAAAATGAGGTGTGCTCCTTAATTGTGGCCGGGGGCGGGATTGCCGATTGGGCAGTTGCACACGGCCCTCGGTGCGGCGTCCCAAGCTGTTGAATGGGCAAGGGTTAAGAACAAAGCTTTCTGCGTACACCTTTTGTAACTTGGAGTTGCGTGGCGTTCCGGCCTACAGTCATTGGGACGACGACGCTGCGATTTTCGGACCTCGGCGTGCATCGAATTATCTACGGAAGTGTAGCCCGGTCTGCTGGATGACGAAGTCGAACCAATTCGAGCCGAAAAAGATTGCGGCGCTGGCGGTTTATACGGCGATGGTGTTTGGCACGCTCGCTGGGTTGTGTGGAGCCGCGAATGCCCAGTCTGGTGATTATGCAGTTGCGGCTTCGGCCATGCTCAGCGCCGAAGGCGTGGCAACCTTTACGTCTGAAAGCGACTCGACCGATTCGATCCTTACCATTCGCAAGCGCGTCGATGAAGTGAACGTGCTGTTCATCGCGACCGACCGTCACGGGAAATTTGTTCGCAACCTGAGTCAGAAGGATTTCGCCTTCACCGACGACCACAAGCCGGTGCAGTCGATTATTGCGTTTCGTCCGGAGACGGATCTACCCATCGAACTTGGCGTGCTGATGGATGTCAGCGGCTCGGTGCAGGGGCGCTTTGGATTTGAAAAAGAAGCGACCATCGGATTCTTGCAGCACATCATCCGTCCCGGATACGACAAGGCGTTTGTCGTGGGTTTTAATAAAGAGAGTCACCTGGCGCAGGATTTCACCGACCGCGTGCCGGCGCTGGCCGCGGGCGTGCAGCGGATGGGCAATGGCGGCGGGACCGCGCTCTACGACGCGATTTACAAGGCATGTAAAGAGAAGCTCCTGCGCGAACATTCGGATCATCCGATTCGCAAGGCTCTCGTGGTGGTGACCGACGGCGAGGACAATCAGAGCGAGTACACGCGGGCGCAAGCCATTGAGATGGCGGAGCGCGCTGAGGTTTTGATTTACGCGATTTCGACCGACGACAGCGGTCTGATTCTGCGCGGCGATCGCGTGCTCGAAGATCTGGCATCGGCGACCGGCGGACGCGCATTTTTTCCGTACAAGATGAAAGACATTACCAAGTCGTTTGCCGCGATTGAAGACGAGTTGCGCAGCCAGTATGACGTTTCCTATAAGCCCTCTGACTTCAACGCGGACGGGCGTTTCCGGTCGATTCAAATCACCGCGCTGAAGAAAGACCTACAGGTTCGAGCGCGCCGCGGCTATTTTGCGCCCAAGCAGTAAGAACCTTCCTGTTTTTAGTCTCAATAATCCATATTGGTACGAAGCTGCCACAGGGCGATTACGCCCAGCACCATCAAATTGGGGAAGAGCAGCGGGGCCATAGGCGGCGCACCGTAGATGAAGTTGTCGAAGGCGTGCACTGACGGGCCGCGCAGGTTGCCTGCGGCGTGCAGGATAAAGCCCCAGAAGCCAACTCCTGCCTCAAGCACGAGAATGGTTGCGCAGAGGTCGATGTATGCGCGTGAGATTCGCGTGATCAGCGGCGCGGCCAGAAAGCCGATTGCGATCGCGCTCGCAACCACCGGAACCCACTCCAAGGGATTGAAGAAGCCGTTGCCCGCGTGATCAGCCAGGCTGAAAATGAAATTTCCAATGAAACCGCCGAGCGTGAGCAGCAGCACCCATTGCGCCCACTCCAGAGTTTCCGGATCTACCATGCGATTCATGATGAGCAGAAATCCGAGGCCGGTGTAGGCGAGCGGCGCGGCGAATGGCGCGGAGTAGGTAAGACTGCGCAGCGTCCGCTCGTAGAAGAAGTGGCTTTGGAGGTGGAGAACGACGCCGGTGAGGCCGACGAGCACCGCGGCCCAGCCGACCAGATAGCCTAGGTCCTTCCAGACCGCAGGCCAGCGATAGCGCACCGCGAGCGCCAAGATCAGGACGGCGGGCGCGCAGGCGGAGAAAATCAGAGGGATGTATTCCGCTGGTTGCGAAACTGATTGACCGAGTGTGCGAGGAAGATGTCGAAGGTCAGAAAGCCGAGGTTCAGGGTCGCGAACGCTTCAATCCAGAGTTGCGGACTCGCCCACCAGCGTTGAAGTTGCTCGCCGGGCTCACTTGGCCTTCCCATGCTCTCTCCTGAGCTCGGCGCCCATCGCCTGAAGCTCGACGGTCTTCTTGATCATCGGATAGTTGCCGTGCCACTGGACGAAGTCGGCTCCGCCCATGAAAGCGCCGTGTTTGCTGGTACGGCCGTCGTAGTGCCAGAGATCGAAATAGACGAAGTCGATGGGCTGAGAGAACGGCGGTCCGGTGAGCACACCATCCTTGCGGAGTCCGTTGACGATACCTTGCGCGGTGTGCACGCGTTCATTGGTGATCTCGATGACCTGTTCGGCCTGGCTGTAGACGCGATCGATCAACGCAGGCGTGTGGCACTGTGAACAGACTTGCTTCATCTTGGCCTGAGCCTCGGCATAGTTGGGACGCTTGTCGGTGATGGCATTCGCCAGGTAGTACGACAGCCGCTCGGAAGGATCGTGCGTGATGCCGACGCCGTTGATGCCGCTCATGTGGCAGGTGGCGCAGGTGGGGACAAACATGTCGCGGGTCGTAAGAGTTTTTGGCGGCGCATCGAGATTCAGGAGCGCCTCCTGCGCCTGGAACATGATGCCGTGCTTGGATTCCTCATAGATCTCGATCTGCGAATGATCGGGGCCCATGTGGCACTGGGCGCAGGTGCTGGGCAGGCGCGCGATGCGGACCGAACTGGTGTGACGCGTGTGGCAGGCGGTGCAGTTGCCAATGGTGCCGTCGGCGTTAGGCCTGCCGACGCTGTGGCACTGCTCGCAGCCGCTGGTCATGGCTGACGCCCCTTCCGTTTGCACAAACGGATGCGGCGGCCGGCGCGTTCCTCCGGGCTGATAGGTTTCGGAAAAATTCACCTGCTCGGGCGTGAGTCCCTTTTCGCCATAAATGGCGGCCCACGAGGGGGCAGCGTGGCGGCTGTGCAGGAACTGCTGATAGATGTCTTCGTGGCAGCTTCGGCAATTTCCGGCGGTCAGCTTGGCGGAGATGACGAAACCGTGGTGATCCTTCTTTTCCTGTCCAGCGGAGGGTTGGTGGCAGTCGAGACAGTTCACGCCTTTGCGAGCGTGCAGACTCATTTCGTATTCGTGAACGATCGAATACTGCGTGCGCGCGTGGCATTCGGCGCATTTTCCGGTGGCGCGCACAAGGTCCGCGCTGGGCTGCTCGGTCTCGACTCTTGGCCGGGCGCGGTTCAGGAGGAATGCCGCGAGGATTAGAGCAAAGGCAATGACGACCGCTATGAAGACAGAGCGAAACGACATACGCCCTCCCTTAGAAATGCAATGTACAGAACGGGTGGAAGCTGGCCAGCTTTGTAGTCAAAGAGCAATGGTATGGTCACGCGGTGGGCTTGGGATGTCAATCTGAAATTTGAATATTCCTAATGTGGTTGAGCGTGACGATTGGAGGATATGCGGCGAAAGCGCACACCCGCACCCACTATCAGCGAACGTGATGGAGGTACGAGAGAACGAAGATTGCCCCGATGCGAACGACGATAATCACCGCGGCGAGAGCCAGAGCTGCGACGAAAAGGACTCGCTCGAAGCGATTGAATTGCCGTCGAGACACAACCATAGGAACCGCCTTTGGGCGCCAAGTTTAGTGTAGGCGGGGGAGCGACCGGGGGGCAGTGAGGGGGGTCACCGGCTGATGTGAGCGGGGGGGCGCCGCCCAAAGTCTGAATGGCCTGCTGCTGCGTTGCGTGCCTCTTCCTCCATATGCTACCGTCGCCTTGACTTGACATTGAGGTGAGAGCTATGGTCTGGGTGCTTCTTGCAGTCATCGTTCTGGTCTGCGTTTTTCTGATCGGAATGTACAACAGCCTGGTGCAGCTGAAGGTGCGCTGCGATTCGGCCTGGTCGGACATCGATGTTCAGCTAAAACGGCGGCATGACCTGATTCCGAACCTGGTCGAAACCGTGAAGGGTTACGCGACCCACGAGAAGAGCACGTTTGAAGACATCGCCAAATTCCGCTCGATGGCCATGCAGGCGACTGGGCCGGCGGACAAGGCGGCGGCTGAGAATCAGCTGACCGGAGCGCTCAAGAGTTTGTTTGCCGTGGCGGAGAATTATCCGCAGCTCCAGGCTTCACAGGAGTTCACGCAGTTGCAGAATTCACTCAGCCAGATTGAAGATGCGATTCAGAACGCGCGGCGTTACTACAACGCGGTGGTGCGCGATTTGAATACCAAGATTCAGTCATTCCCGACCAACATTCTGGCGAACATGTTCGGCTTCCAGCAGAGGCAGTTCTTTGAGGCGGACGCCGGGGATCGCGAACCGGTGGCGGTGAAGTTCTAGGCACGGACATGCAGAGAACGTTAACCCAGGAAATTCTAAAGCGAGCCTTGGGAGGGGAAGCATTGGGTGCGATTGAAAGCAAACACCTCGGTAGGGCAATCTACAACTGGTTCTAGGAAGAGGAAGAAGAGGAAATGGCGTTGGGCATCGTTTTGAAAGCGGCTAGCGGAAAATACGCGCGTGACCCACAGCGGGCAGTCGCGTGCCTGCTAATCGAGCTTCTTACATCCTGTTCTCGCTGTGGATCTGGATTCTCAATCCATGACTTTGCATTGCTGGCGACTTGTATTTTGCGAGGCGAGAAAGACGACACTCTTTTGAGATTTTTCGAGGCGATCAAAGATAACGACTGGGCCAAACTGCGCGACTTCCAGAGCTGGCTGGGCAACGCCGATAACGTCGAAGCGTACGCGATTCGCTGTTCCCGACGCCTGAGCCTAGCTGTCGTCAAGACGCATTTCGAGCTTCTAGAGAGTCCTCAATTGCTCTACACCGAGGATCTGTCTGCGGATGAAAGTGCCAAGCTGCTTGGGGTCTTCGCCGACCGTCAATGGCATCAATTTTGAGGCTCTGATGCGAAGGCCCCACCACTACGCCGGAGCGTGCCGCCTAGTCCTGTTCCTTGGCATCGCTTCCACCTTGGCCTTTGCCCAGGCAAAGAGCTGGCATGTCGCCGATTTCAAGGACACCATTTCCATCTCCGCCGATGGGTCGGCGCTGGTCAGCGAGAAGATCAGCGTCGTGTTTGTCGGCGAGTGGCATGGAATTCACCGCACGATTCCGGTTGAATATCCCGGACCGAAGGGCTCGAACTACACCCTATTTCTGAAAGTTCTCAGCGTAACCGACGGGGACGGGAACAAGCTGAAATACGATTCCTCGAAGTCGGGCGCGTCGCGCGATCTGAAGATCTACATTCCCGATGCGGTCGATGCTACGCGAGTGGTCAACATCGACTACTCGGTTCGCAATGGCGTTCGATATTTCGACGACTACGAGGAGTTTTACTGGAACGTCACCGGCAACGACTGGCCGGTTCCGATCGACCATGCTTCGGCGTTTGTAGTGCTGCCCGATAGCGCTGCCGGAGGATTGCGGGCGCAGGCCTTTACCGGCGCGTACGGCTCGAAGGAGAGCGCCGCAGACGCGCAAGTGGATGGGGCCAATGTGGCTGTCGAAACCACGCGCGGGCTGCCGATGCGCGGCGGCCTGACCATCGACATCTATATTCCGCCGGGCATTGTGAAGGTTCCGAGCGGGCTCACGAAGTTCTGGTGGTTCGTGGGCAGCAACCCGATTCTCCTTTTGCCGCTGCTAACCTTGGCGGTGATGGCGGGGCTGTGGTATTCGGTCGGGCGAGATCCCGATCCGGGCATGTCGGTCGCTCCGCAATATGAGCCGCCGAAGGGCATGACGCCGGCGGAAGCTGGGACGATGCTCGACGACACGATTCACCCGCGCGACATTACATCGACCATTGTCGATCTGGCGGTGCGCGGATACATCAAGATCGAGGAGAAGGTCGACACTTTTCTTGTCTTTCACCATAAAGACTACGTCTTTCACAATTTGAAAGGCGAGGCTGGCTGGGGGCCCGATCTGGCTCCGCATGAGCGCGTCATGATGGAAAACATCTTTGAAGGAGGCGCAACGGAAGTCCGGCTCTCCAGCCTGAAGAATCGCTTCTATACCGCGATTCCCGCCATCCGCACGGACATCATGTCGGCGCTGAAGAACAAGGGCGTGTACGCGCTCGATCCGGAATCGGCCAACGGCTACAGCCTGGTGGCAGGCGTCGCAATTCTGCTGCTGGTAGTTGCGGTGCAGGTGATGGGCTGGATGAATCTTTTTTATTCGATTCCGCTGGTGATTGGCAGCGTGCTCGTCTCGGCGCTGATCTGGTGGCTATTCGCGCGCCGGATGACCGCGAAAACCGTGACCGGCGCGCGCCTGCACGTGGCCGTGCTCGGATTTCAGGAGTTCATGAACCGGGTCGATCAAGGACCGCATCCAGCGCATGCCCCCGGATACGTTCGAAAAGTTTCTGCCCTTCGCGATGGCTCTCGGCGTGGAACACCATTGGGCGCAGGCGTTCGATGGAATCGTGAAGGATCCGCCCAACTGGTATGTGTCGCCGAACGGCTATGTTGGTTTTACGCCGCTGTATTTTTCCAGCGCCATGCATGGCATGGCGACCGATATGCACCAGGTGTTCGTATCTTCTCCCCGGGCCAGTTCGGGCGGATCGGGATTCGGTTCGGGCGGCGGCTTTTCCGGGGGCGGCTTCAGCGGTGGAGGGTTTGGCGGGGGCGGGGGCGGCGCGTTCTAAAGCCTGCTCTCAGGCCTCAGTTCGTGGCGTCGGCTTTCGCGCCGAAGTGCCAGGTCCGCGATCAGGCTTCCAGATACCCGACCAGCCAATCTTTCAAGCGCTGGCGGCGGTCGTCCGCGTTATCGAAGCGAATTCCGAAGCCCTTGTTGCTCTTCCTCCAGGCAACATTGCCGCGCACCCAGACGCGGGGAAGAGTCAGCAAAGAAAAAGAAACTTCCACCGCGCTTCCCGGCTCGGGAGGATGGGCGCTCTTCATCGACATTCCGCCGCAGCTGATCTCCTGGCTGGTAGCTGTCAATCGTGAGCCATCCCCCATCGTCACCCGGACCTCCGTCATCACGGGAACGCGGACGTAGCGCTGAAACTCGTGCAGTATGAGGGTGCGGCTGGAGCGCACCAGCTTGAGCGCCGCCGAGCGTTCGAGCGGTTCGTGGAATACCGCGTTGAGGCTCAGCTTGGAGTAGCGAAGCGCGTCCTGCGCGGTGCCGCCGAGGCCGTAAATTATGATCCGGCTGTTGGAACTTGACCCGCGCGCCATCTCCATGATCGCGCCCGCGGAAGGATCGAGAGGCAGAACACAGGCTTCGAACTTTTCTCTGGTAAGACGCTCGGCATGACTGCGGTGGAGCTGAACTGTTTCGACGCCAAATTGACGGAAACACTCTGCCAGCATGTTGTCTGAGAGGTCGGATAAATCGAACAGCGCGACGCGGGCAGCCGATTTGCGGTGCCCAGCGAGGAAGGGGGCGGTAGTGACTGACGTGCTCATGAGTCCCAGGGGATGAACTCCTAAAACCCCATTCTGACGCGCCTTTGGGAGGATGGACAGATTGCGAAAGGGCGTACGGGAAAGGCGGATGGTACATGACGGAAGTCGCTATTGGACCGGTTCGCCTTAGTTCCTTAGTTTCTTACGTGCGTTACATCATTTGGTAACCGGGCTGGCAGCCCGCAAAAACTCGCATTTGTGCGCCCTGGGGAGGCACGAATTCCACCTCCTCCCTTAACCTCACCAAGAATTGGGTGGCGCCCTTAGCGCCGAGGGGTCGCATTTTCTTGCCGCCACCGAACACCATCGTGTGCGAAACTCAATCTCCGGAGCCAACAATAATGAAGATCGTCATTCTATTAACCCTACTGGCCGCCACGCTCTCCGCCGCCCAGAATCCCGACTCCTCCGCCGCAATCCGCTCCGTTATCGAGCGCCAGCAAGAGGCATGGAACCACCACGACCTCGAAGCCTTCATGTCCGGATATTGGAACTCCCCCGAGCTGACCTTCTTTTCAGGAGCGCACGAGTCCAAAGGCTGGCAAGCCGCCATGGATCGTTACAAGAAGAATTACCAGGGCCCAGGCCACGAGATGGGAAAGCTGGATTTCGCCAACCTGGGGATCGAAATGCTGGCGCCCGACGCTGCCTTCGTCCGCGGCGAATTCCATCTAACCATGTCCGACGGCAAAACGCCGCACGGCCTGTTCACGCTGATTTTTAAGAAGTTTCCGGATGGCTGGAAGATCATTCACGACCACTCGTCGGGAGAATAGCGCCGGGCGGGGCTCACCAATCACACTACTTCGACGGTTTCCAATCCTCCGCCTGCTGCTGAGCTTCCTTGATGTTCTCGGCCGACATCTTCGCCGCAACTTCTCTCAGCCTTTTATCGCTGTGCTTGTATCCGCTTCGCTGCGCGATGTCGTACCACATATACGCAGCGATGTAATCTCCTGGCTGATTGCCGTGCCCAAAAATATATTCTCCCATCTTGAATTGAGCCTCGGTCAAACCCTGGTTCGCCGCCTCCTTCAGCAGGCGATACCCTTCATTGTCGTTTTGGATCACTCCCCTACCATGAAAATAGGCCTCAGCAAGTTTCAACTTCGCCTTGGCATCTCGGGCACTCGCTCGCTTTCCCGGTTCGACAATTCTCGGCTCAATGTAAGCAAATTTTTGTATTGCAGGAGCGGACAGCTGAAACGACACCTCGACGTTGATTTGAACAGCAACCGGCTTTCCGTCCATGAGAGCGGGCTGAAACTTCCATTGCCGCACCGCTTCAATCGCCTTTTCATCCAACCCGTGGCCAATTACTCCTTGAATCCTGATGTCCCGCGCCCTTCCGTCTGGGCCGACAATAATCCAAAGAAGGCATGTGCCTTCAATTCGGTTTCGACGGGCGTCCTCCGAGTATTCCGGATCCGGTGCATAAATGACACGAGGCGCGCTCACTCCGCCGCCTACTCTGAATGTAAGTGTCGATGTGGGGGGAGGCTCGTTATCCCTGCCGGAATTTTGCGGTGCCTGCGTTTGGCTAACTATGCACCCGGATGCGAGTAACAACATTAGAGCACTAGTAAAACGCAGCATCGTAAGCATAACGGCGCAAGTTTATCACGGGCTTCCTACCGCAATCCCGCGGCCCGAAAATTCGGTCGGTAATCCTTCCCCTGCACTTGCACCAGCCGGCACATCTCAAACAGCCGAGACCGCATCCGCTCCCCGATCCGGTCCCCCAGTGTCTCTTCGCGCCCAGCCCGGGCGGCTCCAACTCCCGCCGCCGGCCCATCCATAAAGTTAGTTGTGATGATGGTCGTAAGGTTGTCGTTATACCGAGTATTAAGCACTAAACTGACCGTATCCCAAACCCACTCCGAAGGCTTGACTGCCCCCAGATCATCCAGTAACAAAACCTCAGCTTCAAACACCGGCTTCAACACATCAAGCTCCGTCGCCTGCACCGAGGGATTGTAAGAATTCTGAATCTGCTTCAGCAGCTCGCGATAATCGCAAAACCGCGCATGTATCCCCTTCTTGATTATTTCCTTCAGAGCCGCCACCGCAAGATGCGTCTTCCCCACGCCGCTAGGCCCAATCAAGAGCAGCCCAGTCCGATTCAGCGGATACTCCGCCGCCCACTTTTTCAGAGTAATTTTCGCCGCCCCAAGCCCCGGACTATTCTCCGCCCGATAGCAAGCAAAGTCGCAGCCCGCATACCGCGCCGGAATCTCCGCTGCTCCAGTCAGAGACTTCATCTGCGATTCCGAAAAGCACTCGCACCGCATCACCTGCTGCGTAGCACTTCCCGCAACCTGCCTCCATCCCGACCCGCCGCACAGCGCACACGTCGCAGGCTCAGACCGCCGCGCTGTTATGCCTGTCCGCATAGCACCCCCAGCACGTTCCCCACTGGGTGAGGCCAGACTCCGGATGTAGCGCACATTCTTCTCTTCCATTTTCTTTTTTGTTTAGTGTACCTTCAAAATCCAGATAAGAGGTTCCGTTGTCACTTGTGGATTTTGAGTATCGTCGAGCTCTTCTTGTGGAATTTCAGTACCTGTTCATCATAGATATCGACCAGCGCCCGGTTGTAAATCCAGATCACACCGTCAGTCGTCGTGCCCTCACGCTCGAACATGCAGAGAACAGCGGCGCATTCTTTTTCAAAGAACTGCCGCGTCCGCGCATTCGCGAGGCGCCACAACTGCCCGTCGTCCGGCAAATACCCAGGTCGCTCCGATTGCCACGATGCAAACAGCAAATTCAAAAACCACGCCTGCTGATAATCCTTCAGCGCGCGATAGCGCATGTCTCCCACAACGCGCTGCACATAGAATGGGAACCATTCCAGCACTTGATTTCGACGTGAAGTGGGAGACGACGAGGCCATGAACTTTCGAATCGCACTCAGGAGAATGCACGCCGCCTCATCATCCGCGCAAGCGAAAACTCGACCCGCCTCTGTGCAGATGGTGTGGAGATGAAGGATACCTTGTGGAGAAGAGAGGAAAATCCGCCGCGCAAAAAATAACTGCACACAATGCAGTTCATAAATGAGTTTGCGACGCTACTCTTAAATTCACGACATCAAAAACAAACTGTCATCCTGAGCGAAGCGATGTGAGCGAAGCGAGCAGCGCCGAGTCGAAGCACCCCATGCTTCGTCAACGCCATCTCCGGCAACGCAAGGCATTCTCATTGCAATCCGCCTCATCTCGGGCCATCCCACTCGCCACCACGCCCGCACCCGTGTCAAATCCAGCAACTGGCACGTATTGGCCCTTGACATTCCCTGCCCAGCGAGGAAAATGGCCATGCTCGGTGTTCGCGTATTCGATTCCTTCCCGTCGTCGGCGCGAGAACCGTATCGCAAGTATCAGGAGAGCGCATGAACAAAGCTGATCTGGTTGACCGGATTGCCGGAGCCTGCAGTATCTCCAAAGCTCAGGCAACAACCGCTATCGACACGACTGTCGAGAGCATAACCTCCTCCCTTCGCAAAGGAGACCGGGTCGCCTTGATTGGGTTCGGCACATTTTCCGTCTCGCAGCGTAAGGCCCGCAACGGCCGCAACCCGCAGACAGGTGCCACCATCAAGATCGCAGCCCGCAGAGTCGCGAAATTCACTCCCGGTAACGAACTCAAGAAAGTAGTCAACAAAGGAAAGTAGCCCCAGAGGACGAAGAGAAAAAAGAGAGGCAACATCCTCTTCAACCCTCTAAGGCGGTCAAACAGAGTAAAAGAAAACAGTTAAGAGACGTCGGGCCTAGGATTTCAGCGTTATGCATCCCCCAAACGGCAGGGTCACCCTGCCGTTTCGCTTTGAGTGCATCGCCAAAAACCCAGTGATTTCCTGATGGCTGACGGCTGAGAGCTGCTCTTGCCGAATCCTTCCTATCCCCTATAGAATCTAATGATTGAATCGAGGCCACCGAACACCATGAAAGCAGCTATCCATCCCAACTATCACGAGATCCGCGTCCATTGCGCCTGCGGCAACGCCTTCGTAACCCGTTCCACGCACAAAGGCGACATCAGCGTAGAAATCTGCGCCGCCTGCCACCCGTTCTTCACGGGCAAGCAAAAGCTCATGGACACTGCCGGCCGAGTCGAGCGCTTCCGCCGCAAATACGCGAAGAGCGACGCTGCCAAAGCCGAAGCCGCAAAAACCGAGACGGCCAAGAAGTAAGCCCTGCGGATTTGCGTTTTCCGTTATCAATCAAGCCCTCGCCCACGGCGGGGGCTTCTCATTTGGTATGCCCAGTTTCAAAACCGCCGCAGCCGCGGAGCGGCGCAAGAGTACAGCCCACGGCGCAAGCCGTGGGTGGCCTTTCGGAGAACCTCGGAAGCCCCGGACGGGGCGAAAGAAGAGACTTCATCCCGGAATCAACCTAAAATAAGAATGATGGAGAAGTACTGGTACAAATCGGATCCCGCCGCGCTCGAGAGCTCGCGCGCGAACCAGGCGGACGCCGGTCCAGGTAGCAAGGTCGACGGGGGCGTCTCCGCAACGGGGATCACTCTCCACTCATTCTCCGCCGCCCTCCAAATCGGCGGAGTCAAAATCCGCCCCGCCACGGTCCTGGCCCCCATGGCCGGAGTTACCGACACCGTCTTCCGCCGCTTCATCAAGAACCTCGGCGGCTGCGGTCTGATCATGACCGAATTCACCTCCGCCGACGGCATCCTCCGCAGCAAGAAAGTTGCCGGCCGCTATCTTCACTTCTACGAAGACGAGCATCCCATCTCCGCCCAACTCTTCGGTAGCAATCCGCAGGTCCTCTCCGACGCCGCCCGCCTGGTCGAAGACCTCGGCTTCGACCTGGTCGACCTCAATCTCGGCTGCCCCGCAAAAAAAGTGGTGAAGTGCAACGGCGGCTCCGGCCTCCTCCGCGATCTCCCGCTGATCCGACAAATTTTCGAATCCGTCCGCGCCGCCGTAAAAATTCCCTTCACCGTAAAATTCCGCGCCGGCTGGAGCGACGAAGAAATCGTCTGCGTAGAACTAGCCCGCATCGCCGAAGACTGCGGCCTCGGCGCAGTAGCCCTCCACGCGCGCACCCGCGAGCAAGGCTACAGCGGCACCGCCCGCTGGGAGTGGATCGCCTCGGTCAAACAAGCCGTAAAAATTCCAGTAATCGGCAACGGAGACATCCGCTCCCCCGAAGACGCTGTCGCGATGGTCGCGCAAACCGGTTGCGACGCGGTCATGATAGGAAGATCGGCCCCAGCCAATCCATGGATCTTCCGCCAGATCGAACAGTATGTCAGCTGTCAGGCATCAGCCGTCAGCCGTCAGCTCTACGACCAGCCGACCGAACTCGACCGCTACCAGATGATCCGCACCTATTTCCAAATGCTGATCGAAGAAGAAATGCCGGCTACTGAAGGCAAGATGAAACAATTTGCGTCCTGGTTCACTCACGGTATTCCCGGCGGCGCAACCCTCCGCAAAGCCATCTACGACTCCAACGACGGAGCCGAAATCCTGAAGCGAGTCGAAGATTTCTTCGAGAGCGCGCCGCGGCAACAGGCGCTCGTTTCACACGAAGGTTGATGTTCCGCGAAATTGGACCAAAACCTGGCTTCGTCTCAGGAACGGCGCCGATGGCGTATTTCAATAAGAGCCGGCTGGTCCGTGACCATCGATACTTGCTCGACTTATAAGCCACCGTAAGATTGTTCTCGGTGCTGAGCATGGACCACCGTGACGATTGGATTCGCGAACTAGAGCGCCGACAGGACAACATTGACCCAATCCGGCGCATTCCAAACAGTGCACTGTTCAGCGGAGCGCTCATCAATGGAAACTTGCGCCTCAACGGCGTGCAGCGGGGGGCGCGCTTTTTCTGGGAGCAATTCAATTCGTCACCGGTTGTGCCGGCCTGGTGAACGTTATTATGGAACTCCGCGAGGGGCACACGCCCGACGTCGCCTCGCTGCTTTACTTTCCATTTACGCTGTGGTTTGGCTGGAGAATCGCGAAGAACGCCATAGTGAACGATCCCAGGAAAGCGAAAAGGATAGGAGCTCCCTAGGGTCACTAGATAGCCCTCACCCCCAGTCGTCCCTTGTCCCCTCTTTCGATATATCCCCAAGGCGTCGCATCGTCATGTGTAAAAACAGTTAGCCACCGCTCCGCAATCGCCCGCGCATAATAATTCTTCTTGCTCTCAATCGTATCTAGGGGAAAAAGATCGAATGCCATCACCCAGGTCAAACCCAGATGCCAACTGGTAGGAATCAGATCAGAGATATAACAAGCAGTCTTGCCTCCGGCAGCCACAATTACGGCCTGCATGTTCGCCGTGTGCCCCGGAAACACCTTCACCGAAACTCCCGGCACAATCTCCCGATCGCCCTCGATCAGCTCCATCTGCCCGCTCTCCACCAGAGGATCGTAATTCGGGCTCATATAACTGATCGCATCCCGCTCCAACTGCCGACGCCCGTGCTCCCACTCCCCGCGCTGCGCGTAATACTTAGCCTTAGGAAACGTCGCCACAACTCCATCCCCGCGCCGCACCGTATTCCATCCGCAATGATCAAAGTGCAGATGCGTATTGATAACGATGTCGATATCTTCCGGCGCAACCCCGGCGGCATGTAGATTCTCGAGCAACCGCGCCGGCTGCTTATAAATCTGTACCAGCTTCTCCGGCAATTTATTGCCGATCCCGGTCTCAACCAAAATATTCTTCGAGCCGGTTCGAATCAAAAGCGAATTCAGCCCGGCATCCAGCCGATTCAGCTCATCCGGCACAATCTTCCGAGACCACATCGTCTTAGGCACAACGCCAAAAAAAGCTCCGCCATCGAGAAAGTAAGTCCCATCCGAAACAACAGTAAGTTCGAAATCGCCAAGCGTAGTTCGATGCATAGAAATCAGCCATCAGCCGTCAGCCATCAACTGAATCCAATCCCTTCCGTGCTGGCACCAGCAAGACCCACAAAGCAAAGCGCGACCAGGGCTTTACCTGATGGCTGATGGCTGAAAGGCTGACCGCTACTTCAACTCCTCCTCCCAAAATTGCTTCATCATCTCGAACAACTGCCGCTGCGTCCCCGTCCCCGAGATGCCATGTGTCTTGTTCGGATACACCATCATCCGAAACTGTTTTCCCGCCTTAATCAGCGCATCCGTCATCTGAATCGTATTCTGAAAATGCACATTGTCATCGCTTGTTCCATGCACCAGCAGCAACCGCCCGTGCAGATTCCCGGCCGCGCTGACCGTCGAATCGTCATACCCACTCGCATTGTCCTTCGGCAGCCCCATGTAGCGTTCCGTGTAAGTCGAATCGTAATCGCGCTGATTGCTGATGGGAGCGACCGCGACCCCCGCCTTGAAACGATCCGAGTGAGTCAGCGAATACAGCGTCATGGATCCGCCATTCGACCATCCCCAGATCCCGGTTCGCGCCCGATCCAGCTGCGGATACTCCGCATACAACTGGTCCAGCGCGGTCAATTGGTCCTTCAACTCCACCCCGCCAAACTGAAGACGCAGCGCCGTCGAGAACTTCTTCCCTCGATTCGGCGTCCCGCGATTGTCCGCGGAAAAAATGGCAAACCCTGCCTTAGCCAGCATCTGGTGGAAGAGCATCCGCGACCCTCCCCATGCATCCACCACAGTCTGCCCCGCCGGCCCGCCGTAAATAAAATCAATCACCGGAATCTTCGCGCCCGCCTCCACATTGGGCGGCAAAATCAAATACCCATACAGCAAAGTCCCGTCCTCCGCCTTGAACTCAAGCTCTTTCGGCTGAATTAAATCGAAATCCGCGATGCTACGCCCTTCCCAAGTCTTCGTGCACTCACCCGAAGCCGCGCACACCGAAGTCTTCGGCGGAGAGAGCGTAGCCGAATGCGTCTCGACATAGTGCTTGGCGTCCTTGGCAAAATTCGCGGCGCTACTTCCCGCCTCGCGAGAAATCGCCTGCATCCCCGATCCATCCAGCTTGACGGAGAAAAGCTTCTCCTGCCGCGGATCACCCTTATTCGCCGTAAAAAATACCGTGCCCGACTCCTCATCCACACCGTTCACGCCCAGCACTTCATAGTCGCCGCTCTCCAGTTGTCGCTCCATCTTCGCGTCCGCGGCAATGGGATCGCGCGCGTCAAAACTGTACAGATAGATATGCGTGTACCCATCCTGCCAGCTCGTCCACAAAAACCGGTCGCCCGACTTCAGCACGCGAAAATCGTCATTCACATTCACCCACGCGCCCGTCTCCTCCTCCCGCAGCACCCGGCGCGTCTTTCCCGACTTCGTATTGATGAAGTAAAGCTCCATCACATCCTGCCGGCGATTCAGCACCTCCGCCCAAGCCCACTCCTCGCGAATCCACCCAAACCGCGGAACGTAAGTGTCGTCGTCATCGGTCAGCTTGATCCAAAGCGGCTTGCCGCCATCGTGCGAAACCACGCCCAGCCGCACTGCCGGATTCGGATCTCCCGGCTGCGGATACTTCTCCTGGTCGACACGCGCATGAGTCGGCAGCCAGTCGGTAATCGGATACGACGGCACGCGCGATTCGTCCATTTGCAAAAAAAGAATTTGTCCGCCCTCCGGCGACCAGAAATAATTGCTCCGCACCGCCAGCTCTTCCGCATACAGCCAGTCGACTTCCCCGTTCAGAATGTCGCTGCTGCCCGCGTTCTCGTTCGCCTGGCAGGCATCTTTATCTTTTTTCTTACGTTTATCGCTGTCCTCTCTCACCAGCGGCCGTTCGTCGCCGTCGCCATACACCGGGCGCACATACAAATTATGTTTGCGCACGTAGGCCAGTTGATTTCCATCCGGAGAAAACTTCGGGTCCTCGCTCGGCTCGGGAGACGAAGTCAACTGCACCGCCGTCCCCGTATTCAGGCTGTAATACCAGAGCTGTCCCTGCGCATCAAAAAGCAAATGCTTCGAATCCGGCGACCACGAGTAAGCCGCCACATGGTACCGGGTCACCCGTTCCTTCTCCCTTTCATCCCGAATCTTCGAAGTCGGCGGCGCCAGCTGCGCCAGCTTCACATCGCTGACCAAGACTTTCTTTTCCCCCGTAGCCACATCGACGTACCAGAGCTGTCCCTGCTCGCCCGAATCATCCCGCTGCACAAATGAAACTTTGGATCCATCCGGACTCCACTGAATCGTCTCCGGGGCCCGCCCCGTGACCCCGCCGTCAATAAAAATCGTGTCGATCGTAAGCTGCCGAGCAGGTGCGGCAGTCTGTGCAGGAACCTGCTGAATAAAGACCTGCGAAAAGAAAGAGAGAGCAACAATCCAAATCGCGAGCGTGAGCCTGGTCACAAACCTACTCCAATCAAGATGATCGCCTGTGAAAGTCAGGTGGCGAAATCCAGCAACGAGTGAAATTTAAAGTGAAACTCAAGAAGTGTACAAGATGAACGGACGTGCCGTCAGAACACCCGCCGCCAGCCGCGGAGCGGCGGAAGAGTGAAGCCCACGGCGCGAGCCGTGGGGGAACGGCACAGATGATGAAGCCCCAGCGGGGCGAAAGAAACGAGTGCGATAGCAGGAAGGTCCGCGCCCAAATGAAAAAGCCCCGCTTACGGCGGGGCTTCTTGAACACGTGTGCGAAACTGAAAAAATTCTACACCAGCCCGCGCATCTCCTCGCGAACCGGATGCCGAGCCTCAAAAGCCGCAATCTCGGCCTCATGCTGCAATGTAAGCCCAATATCGTCTAATCCATTCATCAAACAATGCCGCGCAAATTCGTCCATCGTGAAGACAGCCGAAAATCCGCGCCCGTCCGCAACCCGCGAAGCCTCAAGATCAATCGTGAGCTGATACCCCTCAACCTCCCGCGCCCGCCGCATGATTTCAGCAACCTGCTCCTCGGACAAGCGCACTGTCAGCAACCCATTCTTCAAACTGTTATTAGCAAAAATATCCGCGAACGAAGACCCAATCACCACCCGAAATCCAAAATCCGCCAGCGCCCAAACCGCGTGTTCACGCGAAGACCCGCACCCAAAATTTTTCCCCGCCACCAGAATCGAAGCCCCACGATACCGCGGCGCATCGAGCACAAACTCGCCACTCGACTTCCCGTCCGCCGAAAACCGCCAATCGTAAAACAGAAACTGACCAAATCCAGTCCGCTCAATCCGCTTCAAAAACTGCTTCGGAATGATCTGATCGGTATCCACATTCACCCGATCCAGCGGCGCCACAATCCCAGTATGTTTTCGAAATGCCTGCATCAAGTTCTCCGAAAAATGCCTTTCCAATTTTGTCATCCTGAGCGAAGTGAGGCGGTAGCCGAACGCAGTCGAAGGACCTCATGTCGCTCACCGACTAGAACCGCCCTCGCGAGGAGTTCTCCCGAGGGCGTGGCTCGCAATCTGCGCAACGCGAGAACGCGATCATCAGCACGGCCCCGCGAACGACCAACGACAAACGACCGACGACGGATTTCTCACCATTTCCGCACATCCACAAAATGCCCCGCAATCGCCGCCGCTGCCGCCATAGCCGGGCTGACCAGATGCGTCCGCCCACCGCGCCCCTGCCGCCCCTCAAAATTCCGGTTGCTGGTCGAAGCGCATCTTTCCCCCGGCGCCAAAATATCCGGATTCATTCCCAGACACATCGAGCATCCCGACTCCCGCCACTCAAACCCGGCATCGACAAAAACGCGATCGAGTCCCTCAGCTTCCGCCTCCCGCTTAATCGCCTGCGAGCCCGGCACAACCATAGCCCGAACCTTCGAATTCACATGCCGTCCGCGAGCGACCCGCGCCGCCGCCCGCAAATCTTCAATCCGAGAATTCGTGCACGACCCAATAAACACACGGTCCACCGCAATCGACTCAATCGGCGTCCCCGGTTTCAAATCCATGTAAGCGAGCGCCTGCTCCACCGCCCGCCGATCCCCGTCCGCCGCAAAACTCTCCAGCGCCGGCACGCGCTCCGTAACCGCAGTCACCATTCCCGGGTTCGTTCCCCAAGTTACAAACGGAGCCAGCGCCCCAGCATCAATCTCCACGACCCGATCAAACCGCGCGCCCGGATCGCTAGCCAACCCGCGCCACGATGCCACGGCCGCATCCCACTCCGCACCGCGGGGAGCAAACCGCCGCCCGCGCACATAAGCAAACGTAGTCTCATCCGGAGCGATCATCCCCGCGCGCGCACCCGCCTCGATGCTCATATTGCAAAGCGTCATCCGGCCTTCCATCGAAAGCCCGCGCACCGCCTCGCCCGCGTACTCGATCACGTGCCCGGTAGCGCCATCCGTCCCAATCTTGCCGATAATCCCCAACGCCAAATCTTTAGCAGTTACGCCCGCTGGCAACTCGCCGCGCACCAGAATCTGCATCGACTTCGCTTTATTCTGCGGCAAGCATTGTGTGGCGAGCACATGCCCCACTTCCGAAGTCCCAATCCCAAACGCCAATGAGCCGAAAGCCCCATGCGTCGAAGTATGACTGTCTCCGCAGACAATCGTCATGCCGGGCAAAGTAATCCCCAGCTCCGGCCCGATCACGTGCACGATCCCCTGCTCATCCGAATCCATATCGAACAGAGGCACGCCAAACTCGCGGCAATTTTTCTGGAGCGCCTCAATCTGCCGGGCCGCAATCGTATCCACAATCGGCAACCCGCGCGGCGTAGTAGGAATGTTGTGATCGACAGTAGCCACGGTCCGCAGCGGCTGCCGCACCCGCCGCCCATTCGCGCGCAACCCATCAAAAGCCTGCGGAGAAGTCACCTCATGCACCAGGTGCAAATCAATGTAAAGCAACGCCGGCCGACACGCCCGCGAAGCGTCGCCTGCCCAGCCGGAGCCGCGACCACATGCGCATCCCAAACCTTGTCAAATAAAGTACGAGGAGCCATATCCCCTACATCTTATCTAAATTGTCATCCTGAGCGGAGCGAAGTGAGCGAAGCGAGCAAGCGGAGTCGAAGGACCCCTTGCCCCCAAGCAGCTATCGCCGGCGAAGAAAGGCATTCCTAAGAAAAGGCCGGGAGGGAAATTTATCCACCCCAACGACCGCCGGTACCAACGTACCCGTAAACCCATCCCGCCGCCCCGCCAATCATTTATCATCAACGAAGAAGCCCCCCATGATCAACGGCAAGCGCATAGCCGTAGTCCTCCCCGCCTACAACGCGGAGAAAACTCTGGAAGCCACCGTCCGCGAGCTTCCCGAGACGGTCGACAACTGCATCCTGGTCGACGACCACAGCAAAGACCGCACCGTAGAAGTCGCCCAAAAAGCTAGGCCTGCAATACTTCGTGCACGACCGCAACTACGGCTACGGACGCAATCAGCAAACCTGCTATCGCGAAGCCCTGGCCGCCGGCGCTGACGTAGTCATCATGGTCCATCCCGACTACCAATACACGCCGCTCTTAGTCACCGCCATGGCCAGCATGATCGCCTACGGTGTTTACGACGTAGTCCTCGGCTCCCGCATCATCGGAGGCACAGCCCTGCGCGGCGGCATGCCCTTCTACAAATACGTCGCCAACCGCCTGCTGACCGCCTTCGAAAACATGTTCCTGCGCGTCAAGCTCTCCGAATATCACACCGGCTACCGCGCCTTCAGCCGCGAAGTCCTAACCCGCCTCCCGCTAGGCGAAAACAGCGACGACTTCGTCTTCGACAACCAGATGCTGGCCCAATGCGTCCATTTCGGCTTCCGCATCGGAGAAGTCTCCTGCCCCACCAAATATTTCGAAGAAGCCTCCAGCATCAATTTCCGCACGCAGCGTGACGTACGGCCTGGGCGTGCTGAAGACCACCATGCAATTCGCTTTGCAGCGCATGGGCATATCGCGAACTTCGCCATCTTCAGCGAAAAAGGCCGCCACCTGGAGCCGAAGTACTACAAACCCGGCACAGCTAAGACCCACACTTCTGGGTTGTGATTGCCGCTGCGTTTAGTTTCAGTTGATTGTGCCTAGCGTCATGCTAGTCCGCTATTACAAGAGTTATGTAGACACTATCCGATGGAAGCATAAGCTACGGATATGTGTTGTGCACGTCTTTATCAAATCATGCGGATCCATTCTGCCTTCTGCGTTCTCACTCTTATCGGTTGTGCCGTCGCACAAGGCCATCCAGTTCGCCTGGACAGTTCCGACTGGTGGTCGTATACAAGGCAGGAAGAATTTCCAGCTCAAGAGTCCAGCCAGCCAGTCAAATTTCAGGACAGGGAACCAGCGGAGCCGAATTTTCAAGTCGCAGGAACCATCCTGGGCGAAACATGGGATTTTAGGAATGTCCGCTCGAAGTTCGGCGAGGCTCCTGAAGTGCAACGCGGAGATGCTGCGAGCGGCCGAAATCAGATTTGCTACACTTCGGCATCCGGAAAAGAACACTTGGTTTTCGAACTCGGCGAAGTAAACGCAGCTGTGTACCTTTTCGAAGGCGGACCGAACTGGAATGGGAGTGAGCTTTGCAAAGTGTCCGAAGAGGTGTCGGAGAACACCTCGACGGAAAGTGGGCTGAGATTGGGGTTGAATCCTCAGCAAGTCAAGGCGATCCTCGGTGATCCAAGTTCTGCTATACCAGGCAAGCTAGTCTACTACTTCGGGTACAAGAGGAAAACGCCCTCGAAAGCCATGGAAGTGTTTCGACGAGACCATCCCGAAATGAGTGACGCGGAAATTCGCACAAACTTCGAATATGCCGATGGAGAGGCCTACATCGAGGCTCGGTTTGTCTCAGACAAGTTGAATTATCTGGCAATCTCAAAGTCGGAGACATACTAAGGTTCTGACTTTTTCGCTCTCCGCCCGTAGCTCTCCGCTTGCAGCTTCGGTAAGATAACCTCGACTTGAGCCGCCGACGCACCATCGCTCTACTGCTACTCATCACCGCCGCCGCGATCGCCATCCAGGGGTACCACCCCGGCCTAGAAGACGACGCCTACTACCTGGCCGCCATCAAGCGAGATCTAAACCCCACCCTCTACCCCCACGACGCCGACTTCTTCCGCCTGCAATTCCAGGCCACCATCTACGACAAAGCAATCGCCGCGAGCATCCGCCTAACCCACCTCCCGTCAGACGTAGCAATCTTCCTCTGGCAATTCGCAGCCACCCTAGCCATCCTGGCCGCCTGCCTGGCCATCGCCCGCCGCTGCTTCACCAAGCCCGAAGCCCACTGGGCCGCCGTAGCCACAGTAGCGGCCTTGCTAACCATCCCAGTTTCCGGCACAGGCATAAGCCTGACCGACCAATATCTCCACCCCAGAGCCCTAGCCACCGCCGCAATTCTCGCGGCGATCGTATCGATCTTTGACCGCCACCGAGCCCGCGCCGCAATCTTGCTAGCCGCCGCCGCCACCATGCACATAATCATGGCCGCCTTCGGCATCTCCCTCTGTCTCTTCTTGAGTTGGCAAACCTCGCGTAGGGACAGCGGCCCTCGGCTGTCGAGCGGAGCGAAACCTCCGCAGCAATGCCGCTATCTTCACCTCAGCCGCTATCCCGCTCCCCTGGCTCTTCCAACCCACCACCGAAGCCTGGCGAGCCGCTGCCGCCACTCGCCACTTCAATCTGCTAAGAGCCTGGGCGCGGTACGAATGGCTAGGAGTAGTCGCACCATTCGCCATCCTCTACTTTTTTCGTCCGGCAAGCCCGAAACGAAGCCGATAAGCGATCGCAACCCGAATTCGCCACTCGCGCCCGACTCTCCGCTGCTCTTCTTTATTACGCCATCTTCCAATTTGCCGTCGCGCTCATCATCATGCTCCCGCCCCAACTCGAGCGCCTCCGCCCCTTCGAGCCCATGCGCTTTCTCCATCTCGTTTATCTTCTAATGTTCCTGATCGCGGGAGGCCTGATCGGCCAGCACGTCTTAGGCAAGCACGCTTACCGCTGGGTGCTTCTCTTTGTCCCCCTAAGCGCAGGAATGTTCTACGCCCAACGCCAAATGTATCCATCGACCGCGCACCTGCAACTCCCCGGCCGGGCCCCTAGCAACGACTGGCTGCGAGCCTTCGCCTGGATCCGCAAGAGCACGCCCCGCCAGAACACCCCAACCAACGCGCTCTTCGCCCTCGACCCCTACTACATGCAGCAACCCGGCGAAGACTTCCACGGATTCCGCGCCCTGGCCGAACGCAGCGCCCTGGCCGACATGGTCAAAGACCCCGGCATGGTAGCCCGAGTCCCCAGCCTTAGCCGAAAGATGGCAGCGAGAAGTGAACGCCACCAAAAACTGGCAGAACTTCCAGCCAGCCGATTTTGCGCGGTTGAAAACGACCTTCGGAGTCACATGGGTAGTGCTGGCAAAATCCGCCGCTGCCAGCCAGTCCGCAACAGATTTGATCTGCCCTTACCAGAATCAGACTGTCAAAGTCTGCCGCATAGAGTAGCGTCCTAAGCAAAGCCAACAGCGAAGCACCCGCGCTTCCTTCGTGACCTTTGTGTCCTCTGTGGTTTACGCTCTTCTGTGGACCCCCACATCCGAACCATGCCCCCCAGCCGCCGCCCACCCTATTTGACGATGTTCTTAGTAGCCCTAGCCATCCGCGTCACCGTCACCCACTTCCTCTACAAAGAATGGCTAGATCCCTTCGTCCTCGAGCACTGGGCCTTCGGACGCATTGGCCGCTCGCTCGCTACCGGCCACGGCTTCGGCAACCCTATGGCCAGCACCGGACCATCGGCCCTGCTCCCTCCCGTCTATCCCTACATCCTCGCCGCCATCTTCAAGCTGTTCGGTGTATATACAAAATCGTCAATCATCGCCGCGCTGGTTCTCAACGGAATCATCTCCTCCGCCACCTGCATCCCCGTCTATTACCTGGCCAAAAAGAATTTCGGCGACCGCGCCGCCAAGTGGGCCGGATGGGGCTGGGCACTCTCACCCTACGGCATCTACTACGGAGCCGACTGGGCCTGGTCGACGCCGCTAATCACGCTCCTGCTCTGCTGCCTGTTTCTCTGGGCGCTGAATCTAGAAGAAGACAGCCGCGCGACACGATGGATCGCCTTTGGCTTGGTCACCGGCGGCGCAATTCTGACCGAGCCCAGCATCCTCTCGGTAGTCCCGCTGCTAACGCTTTACACGCTCTATCGCCGCTACCGCCAAAACCGCGCATGGATAGCCCAAGCCGCCGCCGTCGCCACTGCAGTAGCCGTCGTCATCACCCCCTGGACCATCCGCAACTACGAACTCTTCCACAAACTAATTCCAGTCCGCAGCGGCCTCGGCCTCGAACTCTACATCGGCAACAACGGATACGATCTCTCCTGGGTCAACCGCGATCTCCATCCCAACCACAACGCCGTGGAGCAATCCGAATACGAGCGCGATGGCGAAATTGCCTACATGAACCACAAGCAAAACCAGGCCATCGACTACATCAAAGCGCACCCCGCCTGGTACGCCAAAATGACCGTCCGCCGATTCGTCTATCTCTGGACCGGTTATTGGAGCCTGAGCCCCGCTTACCTGAAAGAAGAGCCGCTCGATCCGCCCAACATATTCGTATGTACAACTCTGACCATACTGATGCTGATAGGCCTGATCAAAGCCGCCGGACAAAATCCGCCGCTCGCCAGGCGCTACGCGATAGCGTTCGCGTTCTATCCAGCGGTCTATTGTCTAACCCATCCAGAGACCTACTACCTCCGCCCGCTAGACCCGCTAATCAACATCCTCGCGATGTACGCTGTCGTGACTTTCATCGAAGCCCGCAAAAAGGAGCCGTCCACCTCTGCAATCTGACCTCTGACCTCTGCAATCAAACCTCCCCTTGCCGCTCCCTCCGCCGCCAATTAACATCTAACCAACTGAATGCCGACCGCCGTCGCCATCGCCGCGCGCCCCAAGCCCCAACTGGTCTTCGGAGAAATCTTCTCCTTCGCCTTCGACACCTTCCGCTCCAACAAAGTCCGCTTCCTGCTCACCGCCCTGGGCATGATGATCGGCACCGCCTCGCTAATCCTCGTTGCCACCATTAGCCTGACCGGCAAGCAATATGTCCTGAATCTGATTCAGGGAATCGGCACCAACATGGTCGAGGTCGAATATCAGGCCGGCGAGCACTCCGCGGACAACGTGAGCGACGATCTCACCATCGACGACATGCGCGCCGTCCAACTCCAAGTGACGGGCATAGCTGCGGCCACGCCCGTGGTACCTCTGTACGAGCGCATCGCGCTTGGCAACGGCAAAGAACGCGACATCCAGGCCCTGGGCGTAGAGCCCGCATACCTCCAAGTCCGAAATCTGGTCGTGCTGGATGGGCGCTTCTTCGATGCCGAGGATTCGCAAGCGCACAACAAAGTCGCGGTGATCACCCAAAAGTTAGCCGAAGATCTCTACGGCTCGTGCGCGAACGCGCTCTCAAAAACGGTGCAACTCAACGGCCTGCCGTTCAGCATCATTGGATGCTTCCGCGAGCGCGTCGACACCTTCGGCCAGTCCGAAGTCACCGACCGCACCATGCTCATCCCATATTCCGTGAGCCGTTACTTCCAGGAAAAACCGTCAGTTCGCCAGATCTACTTCTCCGCTACCGACGCCTCCGAAGTAGTCCCCATCACCAACCAGATCCAACGCGTAATCCAATCCCGCCACCGTCCCAACTCCGTCTACCGCGCGCAAAACCTGACGCAGCTCTTAACCGTAGCCGACAAAACCGCCAACGCCCTGACCGCCATTTTGCTAGCCGTTTCCTTCGTAGTTCTATTGGTCAGCGGCATCGGCATCATGAACATCATGCTGGCCACAGTCAGCGCCCGCATCCGCGAAATCGGAATCCGCAAGGCCCTGGGCGCCACCAATCGCGAAATCCGCTTTCAGTTCCTCTCCGAAGCAATCCTGATCTCGCTGATCGGCGGAGTCATCGGAATTATCGTAGGCTTGGCGATTCCGTTCTCCATCCGCTTCCTGACCGAATACCGAGTCCCAATCAGCGGCCTGAGCGCGATCATCGCAATAGTAGTGTCGTCTCTGGTAGGAATAATCTTCGGCACAATCCCCGCGACCAGAGCCGCCCAACTGGACCCAGTAGAAAGCCTCCGCTACGAATAGCAAGGGGTTTTAACCCCTGTGTTCCTCTGTGTCCCCCGTGGTTAAAGATTTTGACTTTGGCTCCGCCGCGCCAGTTCCCACCGCCCGCAACCCCGCCACCACCAGCCGAATATCATTAAAGCTAATGTAAGCCGGCACAGCATCCTTAATCTCGCGTAATCCCGCCACAGTTTTCCCCAGGCAAGCCGCCTCAATCAAAGCCTTAGCCCCCGGAGAAATCCACGAAGGATCCAGCTTCACCCGCCCTGCCTCAATCAACCCAGCGACGGTCGCGATCACAGTAGAAATCTGCCGCCCCCGAACCCGCGCAATCTCCTCCAGCGTCTTTCCCTCGTTCAGCAACCGCAGAGTCTCCTCGGCCGGTGCATTCATTGGTAGAGCGACCGTCGCGGCCCGCGCTCCCGCCTGCAAAATTCCGCAAAGCCTGCAGAAGCTCCGCTCCATACATCTCCGCCTTGCGCTCACCAATCCCCGAGACCTGCATCAGCTCCGCCACGGTTCGCGGATCGTCGCCGGCAAAGCTCTTCCAGCGTCGAGTCATGCAGCACGACAAACGCCGGCACTTTCTTTTCGCGAGCAATATCCCTCCGCCACTGCCGCAAATAATCCGCCAGCTCCGCATCATGCGGATGCGCAACCTCAACATCTTCCCTCCCCGAATAGAAGAAATCCCGAACCGCCCGCAAACTCGACCGCCTGCGCCCGCGACCGATCTCCGTATCCGCCCGATCTTCTACACTCTTGTTGTCCCGAGCGCCCCGCACCCTGAGCGGGCGAAGGATCTCATTCTCAACCGAAGCCGTCCCCCACCCACTCCGGCCGCACCCCGCAGTTGTCGCAAGCCTCGCACTTCACCCACTTCGGCGTCTCCCCAAAGTGCAAGCAAATCGCCCGATGCCGGCACCCCTTCGAATCCGCAAACCGACTGATAATCCGCTTCCGTTCCCACGACCGTTCCCGTTCCGCATCGTCCTCAATCTTCCCGATGAAATACTCCAGCAGCACATGATCGCGTTTCTGCCAAAGCAAAACACAGTCCGCCGGACGCCCATCGCGTCCCGCCCGCCCCGCCTCCTGGTAATACTGCTCAATCGATTTCGGCAGCGACAAATGAATCACCGCCCGCACCGAAGGCTTATTAATCCCAAGCCCAAACGCAATCGTCCCCACCAACACTCGCACCTCGTCCGACATCCATCGTTCCTGATTCTCCCGTCGCGCTCCAGCCTCCATCTTCGCGTGATAAGGAACCGCCGCAATCCCGCACTCCTCCAGATACTCAACCGTCTCCTCAACGCGCTTGATGGTAGGCGAATAAACAATCACGTTCCCCGCCGGCAACCCGGACAAGGACTCCCAGAGCGAAGACGCAGCCGAGTAATACCGCAAAGCCCGTGCCAGCAGCGCCAGCTGCGTAAGTGGCTCGCTCTGATGCACCACGTAATTCAAATTCTTCCGATAAAAACTCGCGATATAAAGATGAGGGTCCCTCATCTGCAACTGCTTCAAAATGTCATGCCGCACCTGCCGCGTAGCGCTAGCCGTAAACGCAGCAATCGGAATCGAAGGAAACCGCGTCCGCAGCCGGCTCAACTGCCGGTAATCCGGACGAAACTCATGTCCCCACTCCGAAATACAATGCGCCTCATCGACGGCGAAAATTCCCACCGGAACCCGCGCCAGCCACTCGAACGTGTTTTCCATCGCGAACTTCTCGGGCGACAAATAAAGCAGCCGGTATTCCCCGTGACAAGCTCGCTCCATCACCCGCCGTCGCTCCGCCGAATCCAGCGAAGTATTCAGCGCCGCCGCCGGAATCCCCATCTGCGCCAGCTGAGCCGCCTGATCCTGCATCAACGCAATCAGAGGAGAGACAACAACCACAGTCTTTCCCGAAACCACTGCAGGCAACTGATAGCAAAGCGACTTCCCGCCCCCAGTAGGCATAACGGCGCAAGTGTCATGCCCCGCGAGCAAACTGCGAATAATGCTTTCCTGCTTAGGCCGAAACGAGGAATACCCCCAATACCGCCGCAACGGCGCCAGCAAGTCCAAGTTAGAATCGCCCGTGCACGAGCGGCGTCAGCGATCAAAGATGATTGGTCAGCAGGTGCACGAAGAGGTTCAGCAGGCACACAAGCAGTATATGAAACAACCGGCAGCCAAGACGTGACGTAAAGCGCACCAAAAATGTGATGAACCCGGATGCCCTGTGTAGCGCGGGCGCCCCCGCCCGCGAAAAAAGTATGCGCCGGCAAATCCGCCATCCATTGTTATCGTGAACTCTACGTGTCTATGGTGAAATAGCCTTTGAAATACCTCATGCTCCTGGGCCTAATCTCCGACACCCACGGTCTCCTCCGTCCCGAGGCCGTCGCAGCTCTCCAAGGAGTCGACCAAATCCTCCACGCCGGTGACATAGGCGACCCAGGAAATCCTCCAGAAGCTATGCCGAAATTGCGCCCGTAACTGTAGTCCGCGGCAACGTCGACACCCAGCCCTGGTCCCGTACTCTGCCAGAAACCGAAATGTTCGAAGCCGAAGGCGCAACGATCTACATGCTCCATGATCGCGCCACTCTAGATCTAAAGCCCGAAGCCGCCGGAATAGCCGCAGTTATCTACGGCCACAGCCACCAGCCCAAGATAGAAGAGAAAAATGGAGTGCTCTACATCAACCCAGGAAGCGCCGGCCCAGGAAGATTCAACCTGCCGGTAAGCGTAGGAAAGCTCGAAATCAAGAAAGGAAAACTAACCGCAGAAATAATCGACCTGCGACTTACAGGCAAAAAATAGGTTGCTCGCAGCTCGCGACTCGCGGCTCGAAACTCTCGTCACCCTCCCGCAATCGCCCCAATCACGACAAAAGGCTCTTTCCCCGACGCGATCGCCTCCGGCAACAAGTCATCCGGCGCCGCATGCGACAAATCCTCCGCGCAAGCAAAGAACCGCAAAAACGCCCGCCGCTCTTGAGTCGCGTGATCCCGAATCGTCCCCCGTAGCATGGGATACCGCTCCTCCAACGCATCCAGCACCGACCGCTGCGTAACCGGCCCACGCACGTCGAGCGTGACTTCACTCCCAACCTGCGCCAGCGTGCGAAGATGAAATGGAAGCACCACGCGAATCATTGCCTGTTACGCCGCCCGCCCCGCATGCGCCCGTTCCAAATCGGCGATCACGATCTTATCCATCTTCATCATCGCCTGAAAAACCGCCTGGGCCTTCTGCTGATCCGGATCCCCCATCAACCTCCCGAGCGCCGTCGGAATAATCTGCCACGACAATCCAAACTTATCCTTCAGCCACCCGCACCGGCTCTTCTCTCCGCCCTCGGACAGCTTCTCCCACAATTCATCCACTTCCGCCTGCGTATCCACGCTCACGAAGAACGAAACCGCTTCGGTAAACTTGAATATCGGCTCCGCATTCAGCCCCATAAACCGCTGCCCCAGTAGTTCAAACGAGACAGTAAACACCTTCCCATCCCGCCGGCTGACGTTCAGCACCTTAGCGTCCTTAAATATCGAGGCGTAAAAATTCATAGCCTCTTCCGCCCGTCCATCAAACCACAAAAACGGAGTAATCTTCATAGCCCCCTCCCGAAATAAAAGTGGATGCATTCCAAAACGAACGGTCTTACCTGATGGCTGACGGCTGATGGCCGAAAGCTATCCCAGCGTCTGCACCTCCACACTCAGCACCGCCGGCAAATCCCGCACAATCGGATTCCAGCTCTCCCCCGCATCCGCCGAGCAATAAACCTGCCCGCCGGTCGTCCCAAAATAAATCCCGCACGAGTCCAGCGAGTCCACCGCCATAGCATCGCGCAGCACATTCACATAGCAATCCTTCTGCGGAAGCCCGTGAGTCAGCGCCTCCCACTCATCCCCGCCCGACTTACTGCGATACACTCGCAGCTTCCCCTCATGCACGTAATGCTCCGAGTCGCTCTTGATCGGCACCACGTAAACCGTCTCCGGCTCATGCGCGTGAACATCGATCACAAATCCAAAGTCGGTCGGCAAGTTCCCGCTGATCTCGCGCCATGAATCTCCCGCATCGTCCGAGCGCATCACATCCCAATGTTTCTGCATAAACATCACTCCCGGCCGCCCGGGATTCATCGCCACATGATGCACGCAATGCCCAACCTCTGCGTCCGGATCCGGAATATACTGCGACCGCAGCCCCCGATTAATCGGCTTCCAGGTCGCTCCTCCATCGTCGGTTCGAAAAGCTCCCGCCGCCGAAATCGCAATCCACATCCGTTTTTCGTCACTCGGATCGAGTATCAAAGTATGCAAACACATCCCGCCCGCCCCCGGCTGCCACTTCGGACCGGTCCCATGCCCGCGCAATCCCGCCAGCTCAGTCCAATTCTCTCCGCCATCGGAGGATTTGAACAAAGCCGCATCCTCCACCCCCGCATAAACCGTCTCCGCCTCCTTTAAAGAAGGCTCCAGATGCCAAACGCGTTTGAACTCCCACGGATGCTGTGTCCCGTCATACCACTGATGGGTAGTCAAAGGCGCGCCCGAATCGGCCGAAGTATCGTAGACAAACTTATTACTAGCCGCCTTGGGAGGGCCGCCCCCCGCCACCGGCACCGTTCCGACGGGCGTCCCCGGCTGATGCCAGGTCTTCCCGCCATCATCCGACCGCTGAATAATCTGCCCAAACCAGCCGCTCGACTGCGAAGCATAAATCCGGTCCGGATCCACCGGCGACCCCTTCATGTGATAAATCTCCCACCCGGCAAAAAAAGGTCCGCTAACATCCCATTTATCCCGCTTCCCATCCGCTGTAAGTACAAAAGCGCCCTTACGAGTCCCCACCAAAACGCGTACCGAACTCATGATTCCTCCAAAAAAATCAAATCCCCACGACCTCCGACAACACGGGCGGAGGACGTGGGTTTTACCTCTGCAATCTGACCTCTGACCTCTGCAATGTGGGCTACGCCGCCTTCGTCATCTGCCCGCGCATCTGCTTCATAAACTCCCGCATCCGCGCCACATGTCCCGGAGACGTCTTCTCCATCCAAGCCTCATACTTCTGCGCCGCCTTCTCGATATGCGCAAACATGTGCGGGCCCACAAACTGCTCCCGGAACCCAGCCACCATCGGCTTCAGCCGTTCCCACACCATGAAAAACTCGCCATTCGTTTCAAAGAAGAGCTGTTCGTGCAAAAGTCCATAATTCAGCATGGCGCACACCTGCTCCCAGTAACTCGCCACCATCATGGCGTTCGTTCCCGCCTCCGTCCCCGGAGACGCAACCTTCATCGCCCTCTTCAAACGACTCGACAAAATAATTCTTCTGGAACCAATCCCGAGCCTGCCGCAGCCGAGCCTCGCGCCGCATCTCAAAAAGTTCAAGTTGAAGTTGTGCCTGTTCATGCGTAGGTTTTTCCATAATCATCTCCTTAGTTGAATGCCGGTTGGTTGTAACAATCGTCTGAACTCCGAATTCCTCTGTCTACTCCTTGTCCTCCGTGGTTAAGAATTTCGCCGCGAGGGAATCGGAGCGGCCCCTCGCACACGCACTCCAGGCTCGTCAAACGGAGGCAAGAAAGGCCTCGCATCCCGCTCCCGCCACCGCCGCCGCACCTCGGTCAAAACGTATTCTCGATTCCTCTCCATCTCCGCAATTACCCCGCAAGGAGCCTCAGTATTCTCATGCCGCGCCCCCCAGATCAGCAACTCCAGCATCACCGGAGCCAGATCGATCCCCTTCTCCGTAAGCCGGTAATTCACCCGCCGCCCATCCGACTTCTCACCCTCAGCGCTCACAATCCCAGCCTGCGCCAACCGCCGCAACCGGTCCGAAAGAATATTCGTGGCGATCCCCTCGCCCGCCTCCTGAAATTCCTTAAACGTCCTATATCCCCGCACCATCAAATCGCGAATGACGAGCAATGACCACCGATCCCCAAACCGCTCCAAAGAAATGCTGACCGGACATCCGGAACGCCGCTTAAGACCCGGTTTTTTCACTCTCCCCACAACCCGCAATCTATCAAATATAACTTGCACAATGCAAGCAATCTGAAAGCTCGGTTTTGTGGTTTTCCTTCGTGAACCTTTGTGGCCTTAGTGGTTAAGAGGTTTTGCAAATCGAGCCACCCAACCCTAAGAGGGAAAATCGGGCATCAAAAAAGGCCGGTTGAAAACCGGCCTTTCTCTCCAGGTTCAGCGACTCTTACGGCTTGCCGAACAGGTCGGACATGGTGTTGGTGCTGGCATCGCAGGCATGGTTCAAGCAAGGCAGCTTGAAGCCGCCCTCGATGGTCCTCAATAGCGAAAAGTGAGTGTAGAAGACGTTGCTCTGCAGGTTGTGGAAGCCGTAGTTGGTGTCAACAATAGCCGCGACCTGATTAATGGTCGGAGCGATGCTGTAGTCATCCTCGTCCCAGATGGTGATGATGACGTTGTGGCCCTTTTTCCAGGCCGGCGAGGCATGAATCGCCGTCACGATCTTCTGGATAGCCTGGTCGCCGGCTGCCATGAGCGCCGGATTCAGACCGTTCTGGGTGCCGTTGTCATTCGGATCGTACTGGCAGAAGATGGTGCCGTTGCCGCGGCCGTGCTGGTCGTTGCACTGATTGGGCGCGATGAACGAGTAGTTCGGCACGTTGCCCGAAGCCAGATCCGCATAGAGGCCGGTTGGTCCGTCAAAGGCAACCGTGTTGGCCAGGCTGTTTGCCGGGTTGGCGCCCTCCTGCGTGGATTGGAAATAGACGAATGGATTGTGCTTCACCGCGTACAGCTGAACGATCTCCCCGGAGTTGAAGGTGGGAGGCTGCTGCGGCCAGAGCGAGTTGAACAGCGTGAAGTCGGTAAGGCTGGTAAAGTTGCCGTCGCTGTAGTTGATGTAGTCGGCTCCCCCGAGCGGCAAGCTTTCCTGATAGCTCCTCCAGGTCTTTCCAGCCGCCACCAGTTGGTCGGCGATGGTCATGCCCACAATATTAGGATCAGCCGCATACGACTTCACGCCGTCGATGTTGATGGTGGGGTATCCCGGATCCTCGTTGGTGTAGTCGATGGCCGGTGTGGCCGCGTCGATGCCGCTCGCCGAGATGGGGCAAATTGGCGTCGAAGTCGATTCCCAGTTAGTAACGCCCGTGACCAGGTTCGGCTGGCAACTGGCGTTGTGCCAGTCCGGCGAGTTGTCATCAAGCACGCCGAAGTTCGATCCGCCATTGGTTTCCAGGTAGTTGGTCAGGCTGGGATGCGCAACGGCGAAATAGTTGGAAGCGAGGTTCGCGGCATTCGCGTACGCGGTGGTAAAAGGCGCCGCCGGGTTGTTGAGCACCTGGACATAACCATGATTCTCCATCATGATCACCCAAACGTGGCTTAACGGCGGTACATCCTTGGGAACGGGGCCCTGCTGCGCAAAAGCAACACTGGCGAGTGTTGCCACGAGGCCAGCCAAAACAAGTTTCTTCATGGAACTTCTCCTTTTAGATTTCATGCGAAGTGAGCAAGCGTTGCCCCTTACGGGGAGCTAGGTAAGCCCCCGAAAACTACCAAGGAATTATTGCGCCGGCGTAACGGAGAGGTTAATGGTTGATGAATCCAGAGCCCGCCCAACTCCCGTTTGGCCGGGCAGGCTCAACCGGGAAGGCTCAACCAGCCGGGCTCAGCCAGCAGGCTCAACCAACTAAAGTCCAGTCTTCAATCGCTAACCGGTGAACCCGTCGAAACTCCTGAGTGTTGTGGGGTGACGAGCGTCAAGCCCAGGCTGCGAGCGTGGGCGGCGATGAGCCCCCGGCGCGAATCGCCAAGCCTCCGATTCCCACTTGTTAGAAAAGAGATTCCTTCCCCTGAACCGACAAGACCGTAGGAACCAGGATAGCTACCCTTCCCACTTGTTACTCTTAAGATTCCCAGGCACAGACGTACCAGAACAGACAATCCACCTCGGGTCAACATCCCACAATTCAATTGATCTTGGGGTCACAACGCGCGCGCAATCCCATGAATGGGCGCAAAACTCCAACGTCGCTCCACTTATTGCAAGAATGGTTCACACTCAAAGCGTAAGGAGCAAGTAGGGCCTAACCTCTGCAATCTGACCTCTGAGATCTAAAATCTGCCCTTTTACCTCTGCAATCTGACCTCTTACCTCTGACCTCCTTTAAGCATTCCCACCACCCGCTCAAAATCATCAACCGAGTCGTACTGAATCGAAATCTTCCCCCGGCCCGCTCGATCCCGAATCCGCACCCGCATCCCCAAAATCTCTTCCAGCCCGCGCTGCGCCGCCCGAACATTCGGATCCTGCCACCGCGCGCTCCCCTCAGGCCTGGATTCGCCCGGAGGAATCGGCTTGTCCTCGCCGAGCACCAGCGCCTCCAGCTTCAGCACCGACATCTTCTCGTCCATCACCCGTTTCGCCAGCGTCCACCGGTGCTCGGGATTCTGCACGATGAGCAACACGCGCGCATGGCTGTAAGTCAATTTTCCCGTTTGCAGCGCGCCCACGATCCCGTCTCCCAGGTTCAGCAACCGCATGTAGTTCGACACCGTCTCCCGCGACAATCCGACTCGATCCCCAATCTGCTGCTGGGTCAGGTGGAACTGCGTGCTCAAGGTCGCGAAGGCATCCGCCTGCTCAATGCAATTCAGTTCCCGCCGCTGCAGGTTTTCGACAATCGTCATCTCCGCAGCCTGCTGCTCCGAAACCCGCTTCACGATCGCAGGAATCGTCTTAACATCGGCAAATTGCGACGCTCGCAGCCGGCGCTCGCCAAGGATCAGCGTGAACCGTCCGCTCTCCTTCCCGGGACGCACCACAATCGGCTGGATTACCCCCTGCGCCCGAATCGAATCCGCCAGCTCCGCGATCGTGTCCTCATCAAAAACTCTCCGCGTCTGGTAGGGGTTCCGATCGATTGCCTCCAGCGCAATCGTGTACACCATCTCCCCGTCAGCGCTCTTTTCCGAAGCCTGTAGATCCCCCACGAACCCAGGAACGGGAGAAGCACTGCTCTCAGCGGGAGAAGTAGAGATAGAAGAGGATGGAGCGAGAGCCGCCCCCGCCCGTTCACCGGTAATCGCGACCCCCGACGCCGCGTCAACTCGAGCCGGCGCGACTACTCGAGGTCCAGGCAGCAAAGAATCCAACCCGCGCCCCAGCGCTCGCCGTTTTTCAACCACCTTCTCCGATCCAGTTTTCGCCCCCACCTTGTCAGCCGCCGCTGCGTTCGACGTGTTCGTCATTTCACCTCCACCAAATTTCACCTTCTCCAAACTTTTTTCATCCCGAGCGAAGCGAAGGACCTGCTTTCGTTAGCAGCGCACCAATCTCAGCTGTTCGCTTAGAAGCTGGGAGTTATATATCGATATACATAAATATTCATACATATCAATCTAAGCCGCTTCCCCAGGTTCCGGCGCCGAAGGCGGAGTCTCTTCCGCCTCAGCCACCGTCCCCATCTGCCGGTCCAGAATTTCCTTGGCCAGCCGGATATAACTCTCCGCTCCCCGCGACCGCACATCATAAGAGAGCGCCGGCTTCCCATAACTGGGAGCCTCCGCCAGCCGGATATTCCTCGGGATCGCAGTAGTACAAAGCTTCTCCCCAAAATATTTCCGAAGCTCTTCAGCCACCTGCTGAGCGAGGTTCGTCCGCTCATCAAACATAGTCAGCACCACCCCATCGACCACCAGCCCGGGGTTAAGCGCCGCCCGGATCCTCTCGATGGTATCGAGCAACTCCGAAACGCCCTCCAACGCAAAGTATTCGGCCTGCATCGGAATCAAAACCCCATCCGCCGCAACCAGCGCATTCAACGTAAGCAGATCCAGCGCCGGAGGGCAGTCCAGCACGATGAACTGAAACCGCTCCCGCAAAGGCGCAAGCGCCTCCCGCAGCCGATACTCCCGCCGCTCCGAGCCGACCAGCTCCAGGTTCGCCCCGATCAAGTTCTTATGAGAAGGGATCAGCCAGAGCTGCTCAAGCTCAGTAAGCTGGAGCGCCTCCTCAGCCGCCGCCGCCCCCATCAGTACGTCATAAATGCTAATCCGCTCCGGGTCCTTAACCAGGCCAAGGCCGCTGGTAGCATTCGACTGCGGATCGCAGTCGACGAGGAGCGTATTCACCTCGGCGGCAGCGAGAGAAGCAGCTAGATTGATCGCGGTGGTAGTCTTGCCCACCCCACCCTTCTGGTTGGCAACAGCAATCACACGTCCCATAAAATCACTTCCCTATGCAGGTCTTCAAACACGCCCCGGAGCCGACCCGAAGAATGTGTTCCACGTGGAACATCGATCTCCGGGATGTGGCGATCAAGTGTCAGGACCAAATCCTAAATCGATGTTCCACGTGGAACATATGTCGACATGTGTTCCACGTGGAACATGAGTCCACTCTTGGGATGAATCTTTCAATTCTTGGCTGGACGGCCAGAATATTCTCTTTCCTCCTGGAGAACAATCCTGGGCGCTGTGCATAACTGCATATTCTTGTGCAAGGCTCTGGATGTTCAGGTCAGGAATCCGAGATATGTTCCACGTGGAACACTTTCTGGCGATGGATTGATGTGCACAGAAAATAGGGACAATTGTCCACTCCACCTCGCAATATGCAGGGATATTCGCAGCCTATAATTCCCACTTTAGTTCAACAATAGCCTTGCTATGGCCACTTGTTCGTGCCGACGGCCAGTAATACATTGCGTGACCCAGGGACACGTGTTCGGTTCCACGCGATTGTGGGGATGGCTGAGAGCTGTTGCACTTGGGCCGTCGTTATTAGAACTGCCAGGCGGGCGTTTGGGGCGAGGAAGCTGGCGGACGTTGGCAAAATCTGGGTGAACTTTTCTACTGCGCGGAAGGTCACTACGTCCGCGGGGTGGAATGGTTTTTTTTTGGCCTCTTCGCCGACGATGGAGGCCCGAGGCAGGCGAGTGGCAACTGACTGGGCGCGCTCCGTGATTACATCGACGTCCGTCAATGTAAGTGCTCGAACTACTTCGCGCAGGAAAGCGGCCTTCTTGTGGTTGGATTCGATCATGGTCAGGTGAATGTGGGGCGCCCAGATCTTTATGGGGAGCGCGGGGAATCCGGCGCCGGAGCCCAGATCTACGACGCGGGGCAACTTCGAGCCTCGAGTCTCGAGTTGCGAGTGGCCTGCCGCTGGGCCGGAATTCCCACTCATCGCAAAGTGCGCCATGCGTGGAGCCCCCTCTGTTTCTGCGGTTGGAAGGGGGAACAGGTGGCGGGCCATGAATAACGATTCGCCGAAGTGGCGGGGGACGATTTGTTCCGGGTCGCGGATGGCGGTCAGGTTGATGCGGGCATTCCAGCGGAGTAACAGATCGATGTACGTCGATATTTGATCGAGTTGGGTGGCGGAGAGCGGGCGGTCGAGGAAAGGCCCGAGGAGGACGGAGATACGGGCGGGGTCCATGGAGAATATGGCGAAGCCCCTATTTCTTGTTAGCCGCGGTCGATGTTCTTGGCTCGTCCTTGGATAGGCCCATCTCCAAGTACTTTACACACAACTCTTGCAAATCGACTTCGCGTTCCGGCGCCTTCATCTTGAGCCTCCTTTTTAGCTCTTTCGGAAACTTCTAGAGGCTAAAGTATGCACGATCCCTCGCGGTCAGTCATAGAGTCGCGGGTCTGTCTCCGTCGGTGGGCGTTATGTGGTTTATGTAGCACATTTGAGCAATTTATACACTTTACATGTATTGAATGAGCAATGCTGGCCGACTGCCCATCGAGCTGAGGCCGGGCCTGAGGATCGGGCAAATTTGCTTCTTTAGCATGTCTATACGTAGCCTCATTCCCTGCCAAGCACCGGGCAAAGTACTGGGAGTAACCGGGCTACAAATCAGCCGAGCGCATACCGACCCAGAAGTTCAGGAAAAGCGGAAGCGGTAATAATACACCAAAATAGCCTTGACATCAAGTATATTTGGTGTATATTTGGTGTATATTATGGGGGTTGAAAGCAACATGCCAAAGCTCACGGTTGAATTTAACGACAAAATGAACGACACATTGGAACAGCTCGCGGAAGAAAAAGGGACTACGAAGGTCGACGTCTTGAGGCGAGCGGTCGCGCTGTACAAGTATCTGGATGCAGAGCAGAAGGAAGGCGGGAATAAGAAGGTTTCGATTACGCAAAACGACAACATTCTTAAGGACATCGTTCTCCCTTAGGGAAGGACGGGAGTTGCTGACATGTCTACTGGGCGTCCGGAGTTCAAGGTACCTGTTGGCGATGAGGGATCCGGTAAAGAGGTAACGCCGCTGCAGAGGGTCGGCTATAAGCTGGCCCTCTTTGTTTTGGGATACATTTTTATCGCCTCGATCGCGATTTTTATCGTTTCGTTTTATATGGATCGGCTTCCTCCCGTTCCCATGCCACCCACCAGTTCTGGCAGCGACGCCGAGCACTACAAGGCGCTCGTGGGCGCTTACAAAGACTCGGCCGACGTTTATCAGCAGCTAGCGAAGGCCCAAATCGATCGGGCAATACAACTGTTCCAGTTGGTAGTAGCCTCCACCATACTTCCGGCCTTTACTGCCATACTCGGGTACATTTTCGGCTCAAAGAAATCGGGAGAGTAGGTGTGCGCTCAGATTTGAGGAGAACTTCACTTGGAACTTCTCCCTGGGGGATGCGTATCTTTGGGTGGACGCAAGGCGCAGAGAGCGCATCGAGGAGGAGTTATGGACGGAAACATTGTTGGGTTTGCGGCGGTGGTTTTGTTTATGGGCATTCCGATGGCGGCGATGTATACCTTCTTTCGGGTGCGGAAGCTGCGGACGGATGAGCGGCTGGCGGCATTGGCGCGCGGCGTGAACGTTCCGATGGAGGCGGAGTTGAGCGAGTCGGCACGGTCGCGGCGGTGGGGGATTTTGCTGGTGGCGGTGTCGCTCGGTTACATCGCTTGCTGCGGTTTGCTCGGACGAGGGGACGTGGATTTTTGGAGGGCCGCGGCTTTTGGAGTGATTCCGCTGAGCGTGGGACTGGGGTTCTTTGTGGACTTTGCGCTCATTCGGCGGGATGCCAAGCAGATTGGGTAATTTGGATTGGGGTGGAAAATTTTGTAATTGGGTAATTTGAAATCCTGGAGGTACGACGAAAGCCCCGCCGAGTTGGCGGGGCTTTTTCGTTCGATGACACTATTTTTGCCGCCGGGAGCGTGGACAGGAGTGTCCGCGCCACAGGGTCAAAAGTGAAATATCAGTGCCAGTTGGATGATGCGCGGACCGCGGTAGTAGGTTGAAGACGATCCCGTTGCATCGGTCGTTACCTGTCCGAAATTTGAGCTGGCTCCAACTGCGCCGCTGGATGAAGTCGGGCTGAAGAACTGCGTGTGATTGAAGGCATTAAAAAAATTGGTTTGGAATTGCAGAGACTTTGTTTCCGTGAAGCGGAAGTTCTTCATCACGGAAATGTCCCAGTTATTGATGCCCGGGCCGCGCAGGACGTTTCTGCCCATGTTGCCGTAAGTGAACATGGGAACTCCGCCGGCCACCAACTGTGTGCCACCCTTGACCTTCGGGAGGGGCTGGCCGACGGGCGGACCGGGAGCGCAAACCAGATTTGTGGGATCAAAGAAGAAGAGGCCAGGTTGCGTGCCTTCGCCTGAACCGAGGCAACTTCCGTGGAGAAGATCCGGGTCCGGGCTGAATGTTCGCAGTTGGCGCGGATTCTTGAATATCTTGACCGGGCCGACCACATCGGGACGCTCCAGGAATGTGTTCGAGAAGCTGCTCCCGTTGTTCGAAAATATCGTAAACGGGTTTCCGGACTGGAAGCTGGTGATGGTGGAAACCGCCCATCCCCCAAGGAGCGTCTTCACTAACGGACTTGCATGGTTGGCGAAGGGTATCTGCCAAATCGGGCTCAAGACGAGGCGGTGAGTGGCGTCAAAGTCCGCCAAGCCGCGGTCAAAGGCGGGGTTGAGGGGGTCAGTATAGGTGGAAGAGCGGGTCCGGAATCCCGAGGTCTGGTCAATGGTCTTCGCCAGGGTATAAGCGACGCGGAACTGCAAACCGTGACTCATCTGGTGATCGACCGTGAGTTGGAACTCGTTGCTGGAGGAGCTGCCCTCACTCACGTTGGTCACGATCTGGGTGGCGCCGGTGGGATTTCCGAGGAAAGCAGGCGAGCCATCACAATTGGCTAAGGGCCGAGCGCAGTCGGCGCTGATGTTCAGGTACGGATCGGCGTTTCCCTGGTGCTTGTCAGCAAAGTACTGATACTGGGCCAGGAGCCCGTTGGGGCCATCGAGGGTAGGAAAATTAAGGTTGGTGCCGGAGATGGCTTTGCGGCTCAAGCTGCCGACGTAGACGGCCTCGATCATAGTGCCCCTGGTGACCTGGTACTGGAAGCCGAAGTTGAAGTTTTCAGCATAGGGCGTGCGGAAATGGGGGGTCACAACATAGGCAAATGGAATTGCGGGATTGAAGAACTTCCCATAGTTTCCTGAAGCGATGAACGGATATGGATTGGAGTAGCCAGTGTTGGCGGTCTGGAAAGGGTCGGCGCTGTAAGACCCGTTTACTGGCTCAAGACAACCAGTGTCAGCGCCGTGGCCAACCTTGGCAAAGCAGGGATAGTTGTTGGCCGCGTATCCAAAGGGAGGCTGCCCGCCAAACTGGAGGTTTAGCGCGCCATCCTCGATATCATAGAAAACTCCGAAGCCACCGCGCATTACGAGCTTACTAGTTCCGAGCATGTCCCACGCAAAACCAAACCGTGGAGCGAAGTTGTTGCGATCCGTGAAGACAAGCCCGCGGTTGGGTGTTCCGGGATCGCCGGGGAAGAGGAAGTTGGGCGGAGCTGCCGGAAATACCTGCGATTGTTGGCCTGGGTACCAGCCAATGATCTGGTTGGTCGGATCTATCTGGGGCGAATTGTATTCGTAGCGCAGGCCATAGTCCAAACTCAGGTTTTTCGCAATTTTCCACGCGTCCTGCGCGAAGAAATAAAGATCGTGAGTGCGAATGCCATAGGCAGCGCTGGAGAACTGGAAGTAATTGTCGGTGTAGCCGCCCACGAAATCGGCGCGCGCATCTCCGGTGTTGGTGTAGTAGGTGCCGAAATCGAAGGAGCCGTTATTGTAAAAGTCGTAGTGAAAATTGTTCTGGACCCAACGAAAATCTGCGCCAAACTTCAAAGCATGTTTTCCGCGCGTCCATGAGAACGTGTCCTGGAGTTGGAAAGTCACGTCGTGAACCTTGGTCGGTCCCTGGGGCGACGGGCCAAGATTGAAGTCGCTGCCGACGCTGATGGCGGGCGGCGCAGTGCCCTTTGGATCGTCAGGGATGACGTTGACGAAACCGAGGTCCGACGGCGACGTCGTGTCCTGAGGAATGTCGTCAAAGGTGGCGGAGCGATTCGCGGAGAAGCGAAGCTCGTTCAACATGGTGGGAGAGAGGGTGCGAGTCCAGCTGAGCGATCCGGTCTGAAAGCGCTGGTTGTTGGTGAAACCGGATCCGACCGGAACGTCTCCGCCGGTCGAGGCGCCTTTCACAACTTCAAAGGGAAAAGTCTGCGGCTGGTCGTCGAAAATGTAGAAGGCCGACAGGGCGTCTTTGGTGGTGAGGTTGTAATCGAAACGGAAGATGAATTGATCCTCCTGGAGGCTGGCCACGGGATCTTCCACAAACTCATTGGTCCCTTCATTTGGCAACGGAAGATATTTGTTGATGTAATTCTGCATCACGGTATCAACCGGCTCGACATTGCACACCGTCCCGTGGCACTTGAAGGGTTTGCCGTTCACGGGATTAAAGAGTTGGGCGGTGTCATAGCCGGTGTTTGGATCAATGACTCCCGTGTAGATGTCGGTGAAATCGCCCGTCCGCTCGGCCGGAGTCAGCACCGTCAAAATGCCGGGGTTTTGTCCCTCCCGCCGCCGCGCTCCCTGATAAGAAGCGAACAGGAAGGCCTTGTCCTTCTTGATGGGGAAGCCGACACTTCCGCCAAAGACGTTGTACTTAAAAACAGGAACCTGGTGCAGGAAAAAGTCGGCGGCGTCGAGCGAGGTATTGCGGAAATAGTCGAACAGAGTGCCGTGAATGGCGTTGGTGCCGGACTTGATGACCTGATTCACGATGCCGCCGGAGGTGCGCCCGTATTCGGCTTCATAGTTGTTGGTAATGATTTTGAATTCCTCGACCGCATCGGGGTTGGGGTTGACGACCATGTTGTTGCCGAGGAAATCGTTGTTGTCGGCGCCGTCGATCAGGAAGGTCATGGATTCGGAACGCTGGCCGCTGACGGAGAATGGGTTGTCAGAGCCATCGTCCTGGTCAGGCGCAAAAACACCAGCCTGGAGAAGTCCCAACTGCATGGTGTCGCGTGCTGCCAGCGGCAGATTGTCGATCCGTTGTGAGGTCTCAACCTTCCCGAGAGTCGCGCTGATGGTGTCCACCTGCGTCACGTTGCCCTGCACCTCGATCACCTGATTTTCGGACCCAACGTTCAGGTTGATATCCAAGTGGGCGTTCTGGTTAATTTCGAGCGTGATGCCTTTGCGCACGTAGGTGCTGAATCCGTGCTGCTCCACCGACAGTTCGTAGGTGCCGATTGGAATCAGCGTGAACAGGTAATTCCCATCTTTGTTGGAAGTTGTAGTCCGGGCGATGTTGGTATCGGCGTTTTTCAGTGTTACCTTGGCGCCGACCACCAGCGCATGCGACGGGTCCTGTATGGTGCCTGTGAGTTGGGCCGTGGCTTGCTGCCCGGCGGCTTGATTCGAGCCCAGGAAGACGACAGAGAGCACGACGCAAATGGTGACGGATAGACCAATACGGGGGAAGAAGCTGGGTTTCATGTGATCGGGAATTGTCTGCTTTTTCGGGGCGGAAATGCAAGTAGAGTTGGGGAGGTCAGAGGTTCGAGGTCCGGGGTCAGAGGTAAAAATTAGAGCGAAGATATATTCTTGAGTTATGGGTTCGATTCGGTGGGTGCGATTAAGCGGCACATTTGTGCTGGGAGCGGGGCTGTTGTTGTCGGGGAATCGCTTGCTTGCGCAAATTAGCGTCGGTGCGGCGCCGGTCTCGGGTGCGCCGTCGGGGATCGACGAAAAAGATGAACTGCAGGGCTTTCATCGGGCGATCGCCGTGCAGGCCACTAGCGAGCAGATTGCCGAGTTTCGGGAAGTGGTCAGGAAGACCGAGACGGCTCGCCGCCAGTTGGAACAATTCGTGAGCGAGGTTGACTCCCGCTCATCCGCCAAGAGCGGGGACGAATGGAGCGCGCGAGTGGCTGCGGTGCGGCAGGCGCTGGATGTTGCCCGGACGGAGACGGGAAAGTTTGTGAGCGGATTTTCTATCGCGCAGAAGACTGGGCTGAAGGAAACTGCTGCCAAGCTGATGAAAGCGGAGTCGGAATTGGGTGAGCAGGAGAAGCTGCTCGACGCGCCCTACGACGCGGCGCGGATCACTGCGGGCGAAGAGGAATTGCGAAAAGTGCTCGGGAGTTTTCGCAACGGGCAGAATGATCTCGCGGCGGAGATGGGGATCGTAATCTCGGTGGGCGCGCCGCAGGTGGCATTCAGCGTTCCGGCGCGGAAATCATCGCGCACGATTAGCGGGCAGGCGGTGGCGATTACCACCTCGGCGGTAATCACGCGGGCGTCGGAAATTGTGGTTCCTGGCGCGGAAGGCGTGTATAAGGTCGAGGCGACGACCGGCCTGGCGGATCTGCAGGCAAATATTGGGGTGATCCTGGCCGCGATGATGAATAAAGAAGAGCGCTGTGGGGAGCGGATTCGGGTGAAGGAGGCGGACCTTACGCCGGAGATTCCGTTGGGCGCGGCGCTGGTGCGGCTGCATTACGAACGGTGGCTGTGCAGTGCGGCATATGGAAATCGCGAGATGACTGAAGGCAACGCGACCGTCGATTTGAAGGTGACGGCGGAAGTGGGCGCGGACGGGCGGGTCCTGATTTCGTCGGAGATCGCGCACGTGGAGGCGGAGAGATTTCTGGCCGATTTGCTGAAGTCTGGAACGCTCGGGGACGAGTTGAAGGAGAAGATGTCTTCAGCGGTGATGGCCGCGGTGGCAAATTTGACAACGGTTGTGCCGGCGGCGGGAGATTCTGTGATCGCGCGCAGTGTGCGATTCGGCAGTCCGCGGGAGGGCGAGTTGAGCGTGGTGGTCGGCGGAGAGATGCGGATGTCTGAAGCTCAGGCTAAAGAGATGGAGCGGTTGGCGACCGCGGGGACCGTGGCCGAACGGTCGAAGGCGCAGTAGATTCCGCTGCTCATCGACTTATCTTCACTGCGAGTCAACACTACAAGTCAACTTCTTCTCCGCGGATTTGCGCGGATGTACGCGGATTCTTTTTCAATTTCTTGTTTCCGAAGCGCCGCGCATTCTAGACGGCGGCGTGGTTTCTTAGACGGGCGGCGGTGGATAATTCGCGGATGTCTTGAATGGATGAGGTCACGATCGGAGTCTTGTATTCCGGATGGGAGAATTCCAGGCGCATGCCTCGGCCCACAAAGTGGCGCTTTAGCATCGAGCCTCCCCAGGTGGAGCCCGCGATGGCTACCAGGACAGGTTGCGGGCAGTACTCGGGATGGCCGGAGATCATGGCGGATGCGTCATCGATTAAGACTGCCGTATATAGATGATGTTGCGTTTGGATCTGCAGAATTGTTTCGGGCGGAAGGTCTTTCAGGAAAACGCCGCCTTCGATTTCCGATTGAATGATGTGGCGGTTGACCTCGTCGCTGAGGTTGAAGTGAGGCGCGAAAGAAGGAAAGTCGGCCACGGGAAGGTGATGCTCGACACAGTATAGCGTGACCTTGGAAATCGGGCTATTACCTTTGGGATGGGGCGATTAGGGCCACCGCAACTTCTCTTTCCGCGGATTTTCACGGATGCCCGCGGATTCCTTTTTCCTAATTGTCAATTTGGCGATTCCGGGAGATTTGACTTGGGCCGATCGGTCGCTGGAGGACCTTGTCGGCTTGCGCTGGCGCTGCTGGAAGTGCCTGTTCCCCCCAGTTTCTGACCGGGCATCTTTTTGCGCGCTCGATGCAACTAAATTATTAGTTACGTTTCGTTGTGGGGTGCGTCTAAGGGAGACAGGAGGATCGCGGTGCCGCCCAGACAGTCTGAAATTTTGACCGAAGCTGAGCTCCGGGTGATGAAGGTGCTGTGGGAGCGCGGCTCCGGGACCGTCCAGCAAGTGCTTGATTCCATGGAAGAAAAGCCTGCGCTGGCCTATAACTCGGTGTTGACTGTCATCCGAATTCTGGAGCGCAAGGGCTATCTCAAGCATATTAAGGATGGGCGGGCGCACGTTTACGCTCCGGTGGTTCCCCAGCAGGAGGCTACGCGGTCGGAGATTCGGCGGTTGGCTGGCCGTTTTTTTGGGAATTCGCACGAAGATCTCGTGTTGAACATTCTGGAAGATCGGGGCATGGAGCGAGAGGAACTGGCTCGGCTGCGGAAGATGCTGGATCGGGATGCGATGGGTCAGGATGCGGATCGGAGCGAGACGAAATGATGGCGCCCCTCTTCACCGCCGGACTCCCACACGGTTCGCTTTCGGTTGGGTTTGCTTCCGCCGAGGCGTGGGCGCAGATCGCGATTGAGCGGGTAATTCACTCGCTTCCGGAAGGGCTGCTGATTGCGCTGTTTGCCTGGGCAGTGTTGCGGGTTTTGCCGAGGCAGAATTCGCGCACGCGCTTTGCGGTTTGGTTTGTGGCGCTGCTGGCGGTGGTAGGAATCGCTGGCGCCGGTGGAGAGTTGGTCGCCGAGTCAGGGGGTGCGATGTCCGCGTCACGTTTGGTTCCTTCGCGGATTTCGGAGATTCATCTTCCCGCTCATTGGGCCGGCTATCTCTTTTTTGCGTGGTTTTTTATTGCTTCTCTGGCGCTGATGCGTCTGGCTGCCGGGCTTTGGAATTTGCGGGCGTTGCGGCGGAGTTGCACTCCGGTGAATGTGGACGAGTTGGATCCTGCCCTCGCAGAGAACGTGGCCGCGACTATGCAGGAGCTGAATGCTGCGCGGTCGTTTGCATCCCGGCGCGTGGCTCTGGCTACATCAGAGCGCGTGCGCGTACCGGCGGCGATGGGACTCTGGTCGCCGATGATCGTATTGCCTGCTTGGGCGCTCGCGGAACTTCCTGCTGCTGAACTCAGCATCATTCTTCGGCATGAGTTTGCGCATCTGCGGCGGTGGGACGACTGGACGAACCTGGTGCAGAAAGTTGTGCGCGCGGTGTTTTTCTTTCATCCCGCGGTGTGGTGGATTGAGAGCCGGCTTTCGGTGGAACGCGAAATGGCTTGTGACGACATCGTGGTTGCCGAAACTGACAACCCGATGGGGTATGCCAATTGTCTGGTATCCCTCCTGGAAAGAAGTCTCGCGCAACGCGGGTGGACGATGGCGCAAGCGATTGTGCATCGCGCGCGCGAGGCTTCGAATCGCGTGGCGCAGATTCTGGATAAGAACCGGCCGGCGGCCCGTGGGATTTCAAAGCCGGTGCTGGGGTTGGTGGGAACGTTCGCTGCGCTGTGCGTGGTGATGCTGCCGGCGACTCCGCAGTTTGTGGCGTTTGACGGCGAGACCGGCACTGCCCCGGCGGTGCATCGATATGCGGACCGTCCATACGCAGACCATGGATATTCGGCTGGCCTGGTTCGGCCGGCTGGCTTGCGCTTGCGCGGATTACAAAGATTCACTCAACGCGGCGGCGATTCCTGCGGGGTTAAAGTTTGATGCGCGGGCGGTCAAGGACGTGAGCGCTCGATCGGTGAAGGCTTCGCGAACCGTTTCGCCGCGCGGAAATTCCGTTTCACAGACCGTTGTTTCACAGACTAGCGATCAGAATTCGGGCGTGAATCCCGGAGATGCTGCTGCCGGTGATCATTTTGCGGATTCGAATCCGGCGACCATGCCGGGATCGTTGACTCAGACGAACCCGATTGTGGAAGTGGTTGCGTCCGATCAAAACCTTCGGCCTTCCGCGAAGACGTTGCTGTTTGTGCGGGAGGCGCACTTTGTGACCGCAGAGTTTCCAGTGGCTGAGTTAACGCTTGTCCCTTCGCCGCGAGGGCCGGTGATGCTGTGGAGTGTTCAGATGATGCGGGTGACGTTCGTGGCCCCGGTTTGGAAAGAGCGCGCGATTACGTCGACCTCTAAGAAAACTTAGCCAGAGTAATTTGCCGGGTATTTTTTTTGCCCGGCATCAACTAAGTATTTAGTTGTAGAGCTTCGGTCGCAAAGGACAAATCGGTTCGTTTATCAAACTTCGTTTATCAAGGAGAAAAGCAATGAAGATGTGGGTGCAACATTTGAAATCTCAACTAGCAAAATCAAAACTAACCAAAGCAGGAGTAAAGAAGGCTGTCAAGCAGCCGCTTTGCTGTGGCCGTGCTGGCGATTGCAGTGATCGGTTCGCTGGCAACATTCACATTCACCAAGTCGGCGACCGCGGCTACGCCCGCTCCGGCTCCCGCGGCCTCGGCGCTGGATGACAACAGCGTTGGAGCGCTGCTCTCGCTCGATCATGCCATGGAAACTCTGGCGGCGCGTGTAACTCCGGCCGTCGTCAACGTGACGGTGGTTTCGAAGACGAAGGCCTCGGCTTCCGACGAAGGCGGGATGCCGGACATGCAGCAATTCTTCGGGCCCGACAGTCCGTTCGGGCAGCAATTTGGGCAACGGTTCGGACGGCAGTTTCGCTTTCAGCAGCAGCCCCAGAATCGTATCGAGCACGGATTGGGCAGCGGCGTAATCATCTCTCCCGACGGATACATCGTTACCAACAATCACGTAATTGAGGGCGCGGTCGATATTCGCGTGACCATGAGCAACAAGGAAGTGATGCCGGCCAAGCTGATTGGCGCCGATCCTCTGACGGATCTTGCCGTCATCAAGGTGAATGGCTCGAATCTGCCCAGCGTGCCCTGGGGCAACTCCGCGAATCTGCATCCGGGACAGACGGTGCTGGCTTTCGGCAATCCATTTGGATATCAGTTCACGGTGACGCGTGGAATTATCAGTGCCCTCAATCGTCCGAATCCGGATGCGAGCGACCGGCGCAAGCCGGGCGAATTCATTCAGACGGATGCGGCCATCAATCCCGGTAACTCGGGAGGAGCGCTGGTCAATGCGCACGGCGAGCTGATCGGGATCAACACTTTCCTGATCTCAGGCTCCGGTTCGTTTGCGGGCATGGGATTCGCGATTCCTACGCAGATTGTTGAGCCGACGGTGAACACGCTGATTCGCGATGGCAAGATCGAGCACGGCTACATCGGGATTCAGATCGCCGACGTGACGCCTGACAACGCGAAGTTCTTCCACTTGAACAAGGCTTCCGGAGCGCTGGTGAGCGACGTAACGCCGGATTCGCCAGGATCGAATGCGGGATTGAAGACGGGGGACGTCATCACGGAACTCGACGGCAAGTCGATCACCGATGCCGGCCAGCTGCAGATGCTGGTTGGGCAGAAGCGGCCGGGCGACACGATTCAGCTGGACGTGATGCGCGAGGACAAGCCGACGACCGTCTCCGTGAAGCTGGGCGACCTGAACAACACGAACGGCGGCGAAGTTGCCGGCACTGCGGAGCACAAAGGGCGCTGGGGGCTGAGTCTCGGCGACCTCGACCAGAATGCCCGCCAGCAACTGCAACAGGAAGGCGCGAACCAGGGCGTCAACATTCACGGCGCGATCGTGAATTCGGTGGTGCCGGGAAGCCCGGCGGATAACGCCGGCATCAGCCAGGGCGATGTAATTATGGAAGTCGATCGCAAGCCGATGCATTCCGCGTCCGACGTGGCGCAGGCTCTTGGCAGCGTCGCGAAGGGGCAGGATGCGCTGGTGCTGGTGTGGTCGAACGGCGGAACGACGTTCCGGGTGCTGCACCCGTCGGAATAGGGCAGCTTTCAGCTGTCAGCCATCAGCCGTCAGGTAAGCTCCTGGCTTTCGGCGGTTGGCTCGTGAGCTGAGGGGCGCTGCGCTTTGTCCGAGTTGAAGCGGACGGAGCGCAGCGCTTTTTCGTGTCAGTTTGTCAGTTCTCAGTTGTCAGTCCTCAGTTCTCAGTACACCCCGATTTCGTCGGGAGCCAGCTTTTCGGCGGAGGTGCGGGTAGGAGGCGCGGGCATGTCGATTTCCTGAGATCGTCTGTTTTAATATTTACCGATTTTAATGTGTACCGACGGAGTGAATGGCCGACCGCAATGCCGACTCCAACCTTTTTATTCAATGAGTTAGCCTTGCATCTCGCACGGTGGTAACAAGGAATTCCACATCTGGAGCAAAATCCTGACGATTTCAACCGATAGAATAGGAGGAGCGAAGTCGGCCTTCCGACTTAAAACCCGTGGGGGGACGGACTACTTTGTCTTCGTTCCTGCACAATTTGTTGTACGGAGAAATAGAAAATTGGATCGGACTGAAGGATTGGAAGAGGTTAACCGACTAGAAAGAGATCAGGCGTCTTGCTCGCTTGATGCCAGCTACGTGCTGGAGTGGGACGAGATCGCAAATCTGACGGCGGATTCGACCAAGCCGGCCGAAACGCTGATGAACGTTGTCGCGCTGATTGCGCGGCGCTTCGGAACGGATGTGTGCTCGGCGTATCTGCTGGAGCCGGACCGCGCGAATCTGGTGCTGGCGGCTACGCTCGGCTTGCGGCCGGATTGCGTCGGCAGCCTGCGGATGAGCGTGACCGAGGGCTTGACGGGCCTGGTAGCCGAGCAAGTACGGCCGGTGGCCGTTGAGCAGGTGAAGACTCATCCGCGGTTCAAGTATTTCCCGGAGTCGGGCGAGGATCCGTATCAGTCGTTTTTAGGAGTGCCGCTGGTCGATCGCGGCGTGCTGCAAGGCGTGCTTGTCGTGCAGACGCTCGAAGCGCGGGTTTTTCCAGAGAATGAAATCCGCTTGCTGACGGAAGCCGCAAAACGCGTCGCCCCCGTGGTGAGCGAGGCGCGCATGCTGGACCGGTTTGTCGCTCCCATACAGGAACGCTTGTGGGCGCTGGCTCGCAACATGTGGTGGAGCTGGGATTCCGATGCCGGGCAGTTGTTCCGCGATCTGGATCGGCCGCGGTGGCGCGAGCTGAATCATAGTCCGGTGGCGCTGTTGAATGAGTTTCCGCTGGCGAGACTGGAAGAGCGCGCCGCCGAACTTGGGCTCGATAGCCGGGTTAACTACGCATACCGGCGCCTGAGGGAGTATCAGAATACCGAGCATACCTGGGGCGCGCGGCGGGCGGGTGTGCTGCGGACGCGGCCGGTGGCGTATTTTTCGGCGGAGTTTGGCATCCACGAGTCGCTGCCGATTTATTCCGGTGGCTTGGGAGTGCTGGCGGGCGATCACATCAAGAGCGCGTCGGATTTGGGAATTCCGCTGGTCGGTGTGGGATTGTTTTACGGACAGGGATATTTCAGGCAGCGCCTGGACCGCGACGGCTGGCAGCGCGAAGAGTACATCAAGAACGAAGTGAACCAGCTTGCCATGGAGCCGGCGATCGGGAAAAATGGCCGGCCGGTGGTGGTTCAGGTCGATACGCGGCATGGATCGATTCGGGCCAAAGTGTGGCGCGTGAAGGTAGGGCGGTGCGATCTGTTTCTGCTCGATTCCGATGTGGAAGGTAACGCGCCGGAAGACCGCGAGCTTACGTCGCGCCTGTATGGCGGCGATGGCCGCGTGCGCGTGCACCAGGAGTTGCTGCTGGGGGTGGGGGGACTGCGGGCGCTCACGGCGCTCGGCATTACTCCGGGCGTGCTGCACTTGAATGAAGGGCACAGCGGGTTTGCGGTGCTGGAAGCGATTCGGATGCGGATGGAAGAAGAGGGCATCGGCTTCGATAAAGCGGTGCCGCGGGTTTCGCGCGAAGTGGTATTCACTACGCACACTCCGGTGCCGGCGGGGCATGACCGCTTCGATGCCGACCTGATCGAAGAACATCTGGGAATTCTGCGCGAGGCGCTCGGGCTTTCGAAAGCGCAATTCATGGCGCTGGGCCAGGAGAATCCCGATAGCGACGAACGGTTCTGCATGACGGTGCTCGGGCTGAAGATGGCGCGGCGGGCGAATGCGGTGTCGTCGCTCCACGGAGAGGTTTCGCGCGCGATGTGGACGGGGCTGACGCCGGGGAAATCGGAAGACTCGGTGCCGATCGGACACATCACGAACGGCGTGCATGTGCCGTCGTGGCTGGCGCCGCAGATGTTCCGGCTCTATGACCGGCATCTGGGCACGGGATGGAACTTGAAGAGTAGCGAGTCACACATCTGGGACGGAATCGAAGACGTCGACGATGGCGAGCTGTGGGAGACGCATTTGAACCTGAAGTCGCGCATGATCGAATTTGTGCGGCGGCGCGCGATCAGGCAGGCAGAGTGGCGGAGTGAGCCGGCGCAGGAATTCCAGCGACTGGAGCGCGTGCTCAGTCCGGATGCGCTGACGATTGGATTTGCGCGGCGCTTCGCCACCTACAAGCGGGCGAACCTGATTCTGGCCGACCTCGAAAAAATCGCCTCCATGGTGAACGATCCGAAGCGGCCGGTGCAGTTCGTGTTTGCGGGCAAGGCGCATCCGAATGACGAACCCGGCAAACGCGTGTTGCAACAGGTCGCGCAGTTGATGCGCGATCCGCAGTTCTCGGACAAATTCGTATTTGTCGAAGACTACGACATCAACGTCGGGCGGCATTTTGTGCAGGGAGTGGATGTATGGCTGAACAATCCGCGTCGTCCGCTGGAGGCTTCGGGAACGAGCGGGCAGAAAGTTGTTTTGAATGGCGGGCTGAACCTTTCGGTGCTCGACGGCTGGTGGGCCGAGGCCTATGACGGCATGAATGGCTTTGCCATTGGCGGCGGACGGACGCACTCCGACATGAACGTGCATGACACGCGCGACGGCGAAGATTTGATGCGCGTGCTGCGCGAGGAAGTGATTCCGCTATATTACCAGCGCGATCGGGACGGCCTGCCGCGGGGATGGATCAAGCGCATGAAGCGCACGATTCGCACGCTGGGATGGCGCTTCAACGCCGACCGCATGGTGATGGATTACACACTGCAGTGCTATATTCCGGCGGCGGGCGGGACTTCGAGCGAGTCACGGGAGAAGTATTAAGGTCAGAGGTTAGAGGGCTGAGGTCCGAGGTTAAGGCCCACGTTCTATGACCTTACCTCTGCACTCTCAGGATCTTCACGCTCACTCCTTTTACTTTCCAACTATTAATACGACGCGGGACTTACCGCGTCCTCCGGGTACGCGGGCATGCCGAACTCCGGCATGTCTAATCCTTCTATTTCTGACTCTGGCGCAACGCGCATCGAGCGGACTTTGTTCACCGTCCAGAACACCGCGTAGGTCGCGCTGAAGGCCCATGCGATGCAGATGGTTGCTCCCATCAGTTGGCAGAGAAACTGGCTGACATCTCCGTGCAGCAGGCCGGTGACGCCTTGGCCTGCGCGGCCCAGGTAACTCGCGACGCCGATGCCATTCCATCCCGCGCCGTAGGTGCCGTCGGCAAAGATGCCGACGCAGACTCCGCCGAACCATCCGCAATAGCCGTGGACAGAGATTGCGCCGCAGGGGTCGTCGATCTTGAGGACGCGATCGTTGAAGAGAACGCCGCCGCAGACAAGCAGGCCGGCGAGGGCTCCAATCACAACCGCGGACGTGGGCGAGACGAAGGCGCAGCCGGCGGTGACGGCGACGAGTCCCGCTAACATGCCGTTGCAGGCCATGGTGATGTCGGGCTTGCCGAAAAGAAAATACCAGAGAACCATGGCGGCAGCCGCGCCTGCCACGCCTGCCAGATTCGTGTTGATGGCGATTGAGGCGATGCGCAGGTCGGTCGCGGCTAGAGTTGATCCGGGATTGAAGCCCATCCATCCAAAAAGCAGAATCAGCGTTCCCGTCACGACATAAACAATGTTATGGGCGGGGAACACGCGGATGCGGCCTCCGGGGCCGTATTTGCCGAGGCGCGGGCCGAGAATGATGGCTAGAGCCATGGCGCAGAATCCGCCGACTGCATGCACGACCGTCGAGCCGGCGAAATCAACGTAGCCGTGACCGAGATGCATCGTCGATCCCAGTTGCGAGAGCCAGCCTCCGCCCCACACCCAGCAGCCGTAGACAGGATAAAGAATTGCGCCGACGAACATTTCGCAAAGCAGAAACGCTCCGAAGGTAATGCGCTCGCAGACTGCGCCGACGATGATGTAACCGGCGGTTTCCATGAAGACGACTTCGAAGAGGGCGAGGACGTTGCTGGAAGCGTCGTAGGCGGGGCCGATGAGGAAGAAACCTTTGCCGCCGAGAAATCCCCACTGTCCGCTGCCGAGGAGGAATTTATTGAGCGTTAGAGCGCCGCCGATGGCGCCCGGCGAGGCGTTGATGGCGACGGCTCCGAACTGGAATGCGTAGCCGCAGGCGTAGTAGGCGAGGAAGGCGAAGACGTAGGCGGCGAAGTTGAGCATCATGAGGTGCGCGGCATTTTTCTTGCGCACCAGGCCGCAGGTGAGGAGCGCAAATCCGGCTTGCATAAATAGGACGAGATAGCCGGTGTTGAGGGTCCAGGCAAAGTTGGTCGCGAGGCGAAGGTGCCCGACGTTGTCGGCGAGCTTGACGGCCAGCGGCTCGCGGGAGACTTGTGCCTGGTAGTCGTCGGAGGCCTTTTTGTTCTGCGCGAAATCGGGCGTGGATTTGTCGGAGGGCTCGGCCACGGCGAAGGGATTGCCTGCTGCGTCAGTTGTCGTGGCGCGGTCGCCAGTGGCTAACCCGGAAGGATCGGGCTTCGGGGCATCATCGGCGCGGGCTGCCGCGGGTGATGCGGCCAGTGCTGCGGCCAGCAGGAAGAGGATTAACGGAAATGGGCTGCGCGTCGGGCGGCGTTCAGCTTGCTGCGTCATTGAGGCGGCTCCTGAGGGATTGCGGTCGTGCGATTTTATTTCGTTCGACGAGTTTCGGCTTGAGCAAACTTCGGAGACGAGGTCTTGCGGGGCGCTGCGCTTTCGGGGAGGGCATGAAATATAGCTGCAAGTCTCCTGCTCTCGGGCAAATTGTTTTTCACAGTAAATGGCGGGCCTGGGAGGAGTCCAATAGAAATTTCTTCTTGCGGTCATCAGAAAACGAGGGAACTAGGGTGCGCTGGCGGGAAGTCGAACGAAGTTGCTTTGGAGGCCGCGACGAAATCTTAGACCGCAGAGGCCGCCGAGGAGTCGCGGAGAACACGGAGGACTTTGGCCGGAATCGCTAAGGGCGCCAGTCTCTGCGGTTTTGCTTGACAGCGGCGGTTAAGCTGGCGATACTATGAATAATTATGCATCATAATGGATAAATATGCCTCTAAGTATGAATTGGGGACAAGGAGACGTGGGGAACCACGGTCGATGGCTGCGAAATTGTCGATGGCTGCGAAATTAAAGACGGCGGTGCTGGGCGCGAGTGGATATTCCGGGATCGAATTGGTGCGCCTGCTGGCGCGGCATTCGCAGCTTGAAAAGCCTTTACTGCTCCGGCGGAGCGCCGAGAGCGGTGACAGTCCGGCGGGATTCGTCGGCGTTTCGGGAAATGGCAATGGCAACGGAAATGGCCATGCGACAGCAGCCCCGTTTTCGTGGGAGGCGCTCCAGGAGCATGGAGTGAGTCTGCTAATTCTGGCGACCCCGCACGGGGTCTCGCGCGAACTGGTTCCGGAGGCGTTGGCGCGCGGACTGCGCGTGGTCGATCTGAGCGGCGCGTGGCGGCTGAAGCAGGCTGAGCATCGTGCGGTGTATGGCTTCAAGGACGCAGATGCCGCGAATGCGGCCAAGCTCGACGCCAGCGCGGTGTATGGGTTGCCCGAGCTGAACGCAGACGCAATTGCGGATGCGGCGCTGGTGGCGAATCCCGGCTGCTATGCGACTTCGGTCATTCTCGGACTTGCGCCGCTTGTTTCCGCCGGACTGGTGGACTGCGAACGCGGCATTATTTCCGATTCGAAGTCGGGCGTATCGGGTGCCGGCAAAGAGCCGACCGCGCGCACGCATTTTGTTTCCGTGGCCGATAATTTTTCGGCGTATTCGGTGTTTGGGCACCGGCATACCGGCGAAATTCTGGAGCAGTTGCGGATCGATGCGGGGCAGTTGATTTTCACACCGCATTTGTTACCGATTCCGCGCGGGATTCTGTCGACCATTTATGTCCAATTGAAGCACGAGACGGAGGCGGCGGAAATTCAGAACTGCTTCGGTGATTTCTATGGCGGCAAGCGATGGGTGCGGGTTTATCCAGCGGCGACTTTGCCCGAAATTCAGCTCTCCGTACACACGAATTATTGCGATGTTGGTTTTACATTGGCGAAAGATGGACGGCGGATGATTGTAGTATCGTGCCTCGACAATTTGCTGAAAGGCGCGGCGGGACAAGCGGTGCAGAACATGAATCTGATGTACGGATGGGATGAGAGCGAGGGACTGCATTGAAGATTGTCGTGAAAATTGGCGGGGCCGCGGTCGAACACAAGCCGACGCTGCAAAAGTGCGCGCAAGCCGTGGTGCAGTTGGCGCGGGATGGACACCAGCTCGTGGTGGTGCACGGCGGCGGCGGCGCGCTCACGCGCACCTTGAAGCTGATGGGCAAAGAAAGTGAATTCGTGCACGGGCTGCGCGTGACCGACGCCGAGACGCGCGATGTGGCGTTGATGGTGCTGGCAGGAATCGTGAACAAGAGCCTGGTGGCGGCGATTGCAGCGGCGGGGCAGCCGGCGATCGGCTTGTGCGGCGGCGATGGCGGAGTTTTTCGCGCGCGCAAAAAGCAAGATGCGGAGCACGATCTGGGATTCGTCGGCGAGATTTGTTTTTCGGATCCGCGCTGGATCAGGGCGATTTGGACGGAGGGCGGTATTCCGGTGCTTTCGTCGGTCGCGCTTGGCGGCGACGGCGAATATTACAACGTGAATGCCGATCAGATGGCGGCGGCGTGCGCGATCGCCTGTCAGGCCGACGCGCTGATTTTTCTGACCGACGTGGCTGGCGTCAAGCAAGCCGACGGTTCGGTGATGGCGCGGCTACATACGCGGACGTCGCCGGGACTGATTGAAGGCGCCGTGATCAGCGGTGGAATGATGCCGAAGCTGGAGGCGTGCATTCTCGCGCTAAAGCGTGGCGTAGGGCGCGTGCGAATTCTTCCAGCAGCGGAGGTGGACGTGCTGCCGCAATTTTATTTCACCCGTATCGATTGCGGCACGGAGGTGCTGAGAGCATGAGTCTGGCTTCGGTGTCGCAGATGGAAAAAGAGCTGCTCGTGCCGACCTACGAGCGACAACCCGTTCTGCTCGAGCGCGGGCAGGGCGTGTATGTGTGGGATTCGACCGGCAAAAAGTATTTGGATTTCCTGAGCGGGATCGGCGTGAATGCGCTGGGGCACAATCATCCCGCGATTCAGAAGGTGATCCGGCGGCAGGCGGGGCGCCTGATCCATACTTCGAATCTTTTCTTTCACGAGTTTCAGGCGGAGCTGGCCCGGCGCCTGACGGAAATGTCGGGCCTCGACCGCGCATTTTTCTGCAACAGCGGAACCGAAGCGATGGAGGGAGCCCTGAAGCTGGCGCGCGTGTTTGCTCAGACTAAGGCAGCGCGGCCAGCAAACAAAATGGACACAAGCCGAAATGGCGCATCCTAGCGATGGAGAATTCATTCCACGGCCGCACGTTTGGCGCGCTGGCGACGACGGGCCAGAAGAAATATCGCGCGCCGTTTGCTCCGCTGATGCCGGGGGTGCAGTTCGTCAAGTTCAACGACTGCGCGGACCTGGAACGGAAGTTCGATGACAGCATCTGCGCGGTCTGCCTGGAGACGATTCAGGGCGAAGGCGGGATTCAGCCGGTCGCGCGCGAATTTCTGGAACTTGCGCGGCGGTTGACTGCGCGGAGCGGGGCGTTGCTTCTGCTCGATGAAATTCAATCCGGAATGGGGCGCACGGGGAAGCATTTTGCCTATCAGCATTACGATGTGCTGCCGGATATGGTCACGATTGCCAAGCCGCTGGCGGCGGGATTGCCGCTGGGCGCGATTCTTACGACCGAGCGCGTTTCGTCCGCGATGCATCCGGGGCTGCATGGCACGACGTTCGGCGGCGGTCCGCTGGCGTGCGCGGTGGCGATTGAATTCTTGCGCGAGGAGCAGCGATTGCTGAAGCACGTCGTCGCGACGGGCGAATATTTTGCCGCCGCGCTCGAAGGGCTCGACAAGAAGCACAGCTCGATTCAGGATGTGCGCGGCGCTGGATTGATGCGGGGGCTGGAACTTGATTCGCCTGAGTTGGCCAAAGCCGTGGTGAAACGCTTGCTCGATGAGGGGATCATAATCAATCGCACGCACGAAAAAGTGCTGCGGTTTTTGCCTCCCTACATCATTCAGAAGAAGCATGTGGATGCAATTGATTGCCGCGCTGGATCGGGCGTTGGGCGCGGGAATTATCTGAAAGGGGCGTCCAAGCGCGGAGTGCCGGATAAAAAGAGCAAAACGGAATTCGGATCGCGCCCTCCGCATAAGGAGGTGGCTTATGCGCACGCGTGAAGCCATCCTTCCGGACGCCGAGGCCATTGAAGCGCTGATCAGAAACTATTCCGGCGACGGCACTCTCCTGCCGCGCACGCTGGCGGAGATCTGCGAGAACGTGCGCGATTTTGTCGTACTGGAGGACGCGGGACGGATCATCGGATGCGGTGCGCTGCACTTGTATGGCGTGCATCTGGCGGAGATTCGGTCGATCACCGTCGATCCTTCGCGGCAGAGTGGCGGGGGCGGTCGGCGACTGGTAAAAGCGCTGATGGCGCAAGCTGAAAAGCACAAGGTCAGTTGCGTGTGCCTGTTCACGCGCATCCCGGAATTTTTTTCGCAGATGGGATTCACGGTGGCGCAGCACACCGACCTTCCCGACAAAATTCACAAAGACTGCTTTCAATGTCCGCGCCTGGCGAACTGCGATGAAGTGGCGATGATTCGCGGAGAACTGCCCGCGTTTGCGATTCTGCCCCCACCCGCCAACTGGGTGTATAAGATTCAGCAGGCATGAGCCCTTCGAAGCTGCGGCGTTCTCCCGAAACAATTTTGCTTCCGCGCGGATTTTCTTTTTCGGCGCTGGCGGCTGGCATAAAAGTCAGCGGCCGGCCGGATTTGGCGCTGGCGGAGACTGCGGGCGGCGCGGCGGCAGCGGCGCTCTTTACCACGAATCGCGTGGTGGCCGCGCCGGTTGAAGTGGGGCGCGCGGCGCTGGCGGCAACTGGCGGGCGGTTCGCGCGCTGGTTGTGAATTCGGGCAACGCCAACTGCGCGACTGGGCGCGCGGGCATCTCGGCTTGCGAACGAGTTTGCCGCGAGGCCGCGAAAATTCTTGGCGTCCCGGCGGCCGAAATTTTCCCTTCCTCGACCGGCATTATTGGCGTTCCGCTGCCCGACGACAAAATTCGCGCGAAAGTTGCCGGAGCTGATTGAAGCCCGATCGGAGAGCGTGCGGGGCGCTCGCGATTTTGCGCACGCCATTATGACTACCGATACGCGGCCGAAAATTGCCTCGGCGCGGTTTCGAGTTCGGGCAGGTGCTGAATCACGAGCGTCCGGCGCTTCGAATGAAGTGACTCTGCTCGGCATCGCCAAGGGTGCGGGCATGATTCATCCGCAACTGGCGACGATGCTGGTTTACATTTTTACCGACCTGGCGGCCACTGCCCGCGACCTGCGCGGTCTTCTGCGGGATGCCTGCGATCAATCGTTGAACTGCATTTCGATTGATGGGGACACTTCGACGAACGACACTGCGCTGCTGCTGGCAAGCGGGGCGAGCGGAGTTCGCATTGCAAATGGCGGAGTAAGGAAGAAATTTTCCGCGGCGTTGAACGGCGTGTGCCAGTCGCTGGCTGAGCAGATCGTCAGCGATGGCGAGGGCGTGCAGCACGTGATCCGGCTGCGCGTAACCGGGGCGCGGAGCCGGGAGGAGGCGTCGATTGTCGCGCGGACCATTGCGCACTCTTTGCTGGTGAAAACAGCCTGGGCGGGCGCCGATCCGAATTGGGGGACGAATTTTGGCGGCGGTGGGACGGTGCGGACTGGCAATTGATCCGGCGCGCGTCAGTATTTTTATTGCCGGCCAGAAAGTGTGCCGCGGTGGAGTCGCGTTGCCGTTCGATCAGCGGCGCGCGCATCGGGCGCTGGCGCAGCCGGAGTGCGATGTGCGCGTGGAACTGGGTCGCGGGCGGCAGTCGATTACATTTCTTACTACCGATTTGACCGCGGAGTACGTGCGGATTAATGCGGATTACTCCACGTAAAAACAGCCGCGGGCTCCGAGTAGCGAGCCTCGGGCAATCGCAGCGCGAGACGGGGCAGGCCCCGTCTCTACGCAGAATTTGTCTTAGAAGCTGAAGGCTGCCTGCAGCTCGATTTTGCGGTTGGCGGCTGCGCTGGAGAATGCGCCCCCGGCCAGGCTGACCGATCTTCCGAAATCCGATGAAGTAATGACTCCGATGGGAGTGCCCGGATTTACGTCGTTCAGCGCGTTTCTTGCGTTGATGCTCAGGGTCAGGTTGTAGCGGCGATTCGTGTTTGCCTCGCCGAAAATCCCGCCATGCCCGCCGCCTCCGGGTCCTCGACCAAAGCCAACGCCTCCGCCGCCGGCGTGCGCGACTGGATTGTGGCCGCCGGGCGGTCCCCCCTGTTGTGCCGCACTGCTCCCGTGAATCTCGGGGCCGAATCCGAACGTTTTGGAAAGGCGTAGATTGAGCGTGAAGTGATCGGGGCCGGTCAGATAGTTGATCGGAATCGGCGTGTAGGGCGTGGTTGGCACCGTATAGTGGCACGCATTTAATGGCGAGATACATGCGCCCGTGGGATTGGGAGCGAATGCCGGACGCACGTTGAACTGCAGGTCCTGGGCCGGGTCGATGCCGGCGGTCACATTGTATGGCTGTCCAGAGTTGAAGACGAGGAACGGGCTCAAGCGAAAGCCACGCGGTAAGGCGACGGTGCCACCGAAGAAGACGCGATTGCGAACGGCGAAAGCCGCGCGACCGTAGTCGATGGCGATGTCATGCGGATCGGAGGCGAAATTCGTGCTGAACGAGCCTCCGCTCGATGAGCCGATGGGGTCGCTATTGGCATAATTCAGGGAGTAATAGCCGTGCAGAGAGACTTTGGAACCGGCCTGAACGTTGAAACTTGCGATCAGCTGGTTCTGGCGGAAAGTCCCGGCCGAGGCGTATTGGAATATATAGGTGCTCGGCGGTTGGCCAACCGCATAGGGGTAGGCCGGAACGTCGGGCGCGTTGGGGATGAGCGACATCAACTGATGGACGCCGCGGGAATTCAGATAAGTGAGCGTGCCGTTGGCGAACTTCGTGATCTGGCGTTCGAGGCTGAATGCGCTTTGCAGGATGTAGGGCGCGTGCAGATTGGGTGCGATCTGGTAGATGGATGAAACTGTCCCTGATGGCAACTCGCTCACCGGCGGCACGGTGGGAAAGAAATCAATCGTCGGACAGGTGGGATTGCATTGTGTGGTTGAGACGAAATATTCCTGCTGCGTTATTCCATTCAATCGATCTGCATTCACCACGAGACCTTGGCTGAATCGGTCATAAAAGAGGCCAAAGCCGCCTCGCAGCACGGTCTTCGGTGCGCTCTTGCCGCCACCGCCGATGCCCCAGGCGAAACTGAGTCGCGGAGCCCAATCGGCGTGGTCGTGAATGGCGTTCTGCGTTTCAAAGCGAAGCCCGCCACTGAGCGTCAGGGTGGGGCGCACTTTCCAATCATCTTGTATGTACAAGCCGGCATCGGCCACGGTCGCGCTCACGGTTGGAATCGCGCCACTGGGAGTTGCATTGAGCGTAAATTGTGTCGCGCCGGATGGCGTTCCGCCCGTTTCAAGAGCCTGGACGGCCGCATCGTAGGCGTCAATACTCGGGAACGTGAAGGCGCCGTTGAATCCCGCTCCCGATGTGCTGCTTTCATGAACCACTCGCAGACGGCCGCCAAATTTAATGAACTGCTTACCCGCGGATATCGAGGTGTAGTTCTGCAACTCGTAATGATCCTCATGGTCGGTCTGCGTTCCCGAACTCGAGCGGCCACCGGTAAAGGATCCGAGTACGTCAATGGAAGCGTTGGTTGTGAAGCCGTTCGGAAGCGTTTGCAACGGCGTGCTCACCGGATTCTGATTGCTGTTATCGCGCAGATACTGGAAATGCGTTTCGTTGATCATCTTCGCGCCGATGATCTGCGTATCCGTGAGTTGCAGCGTGTGTTCGGTGGAAGCCGTGTTGTATCCCGCCTCTGGCAGCGTTAAACCGCCGACTCCGTCGTTCTGCCACGTGTCGCGGTAATACTGATAACGGGCGGTGATGGAATTGTTGGGCGTGAGCTGGTAGTCGAGGCGCGGGCCGAGGTTGGTGCGCGTGCGCGGATTCGGAACGCTCTCCGTCAGGCCGAGTGCCTGCGCGTTGACAATCGCGATTTCGTCGATGTTGCGGCGCTGCACGTCGAAGAAGAAAGACGCCTTCTTGTTGATCGGGCCGCCGATGTTTCCCATGATAGATGACCGAATCGTAGGGCTGCTGTTCGGCGTCGCCCAGGAACGGATTGCGGGAGTTGAAGGCCGAGTCGTTGCCAACGACAGAAAACTGCCCGTGAAATTTGTCGGTGCCCGGCTTGGTGAAAATTTCGATGCGCCCGTAGCCGAGCTTGTCGTACTCGGCCGAGAACGGGTTCTGATTGATGCGAATCTCGCGAATCGATGACTTCGGCGGAAGCTGGCCGCCGGTGAATCCATCAATGTAGAGCTGGCCGCCATTGGGCCCGGCCGAAGGACCGGCCAGTGCTTCGAGATCGGCCTGCAGTTCGTCGGGATCGTCGGGCAGGGCTTCGAGATCTTTGCCGCTGAGGACGAGCGCGCTCGCATTATTCTGCGGGTTGACTTGGACCCGCGGGCCTTCTTCCTCGACGTTGATTTTTTCTTGTTCGACCTGAATCTCGAGCGGAATGTTGAACTGCGAAACCTGGCCCGCTTTCACCTGCACATCGTTCTGGATGAAAACGTTGAATCCGTTCGCATTGGCGGTGACGGTGTAACTGCCGGGCGGCAGGTTGCCGATCTCGTAGCTGCCATTGTTGTTTGTCTTGGCCGAATGCGTTGGACCACCGGATTGAAGAATGGCCACCGTTGCATTCGGAACGACGGCGCCCGAGGGGTCGGAGACTAGCCCGCGGAGTGTGCCCGTGGACTGGGCTGGCGCGGAGAGGCTGAGCGCGGCGACGGCGAGAATCAAGAGAGCGAAACACTTCAAGCGCATACCTCTAATTTTGAGGAACGGATTGCCACAGGAAAGTTGAGTGCTCATTGAAAATTATTCTTACGGCGCGGAATCGCCCTCCCCACCCGACGTATTCAACGACCAAGGAGATAGCAGCGATGACGAGTGATTTGGGGAGGCAGTCAGGATCGGTTCGACGCCGGCGAGCAAAGTGATAGCCGTGACCCCGCCGGAGTTCTCGTCGGGCGCGGCGACGATCATCACCGCCTCGCCTTTTTGCAGGTCGGCGAGCGAGCTGTCGGGCAAGCGGCTTAGCATGCGCTGTATATCGGGAGGCCCGCCTCTTCCCTGGGCTCCGGCCCAGCCGCCGGAGTGCCCATCGGCGCCCTGATGCATGTGGCCGCCAGAGGGCGAATTCGGTTGCGAATCCGAAGCGCTGGCACTTTGCGGGGAGGCGCTTTGTGCGGACTCATCTCCACGAGCCTCGCCTTTGAGTCGCATGGCGATGTGTTGCGCCATTTCCGGCGGGAGCTTTTTCATCTGCGAATCGGATGAGAACTTGACCACGACAGGCGCTTTGGCGATCAGATCATGCACGGTGATAGTGTTGCTGGCCGCGTCAATCGCGGTGATGGTGCCCGCAATGTTGCGAAACGATCCCGAGACGACTTCCTCGGCCGTGAGTTCGTTGCCGTCGGCGCTGCGCGTGCCACGGGCGCGAAGCTGGTCGCCAACTTTAATCTCCGTCAGCGGAGCGGGCTTGGCATCGTCGAACTCGACCGAGCCGGGAGCATAGCGGCGCAGAATCGCATTTTTGCCGACGCGTAAAGTGATGTTTCGACTGGCGCCGAAACTGCCAGAGGAGATCGTGAGTGCGCCGTTGGCCGCGTCCACGTTCGTCACCAGTCCGCCGACGCCGCGTTTCTGCCAATCTTCACTTTCGCGCTGGTGCACCGCCGAGACGTCGGCTTGCTTCATGACAATGACGGCCAGCGCGGCGATGGAATGCGCATCGGACCCAGCCGGGCCGCGGACGAATACGCGGTCTCCCGGCTGAAGATCTTGCGGCTGGAGCGGGGTCGCGTTTTTAAGGTCTTTTTCCCCGGGAGGAACGCGTAGAATTTTTGTTGTCGGAGCGAGCATGGCCGCCACCTCGCCGCCCGATTCGGCTGCGACTGTGATGGAACCGGGCTGAACGGATTTGATGGTTCCGACGGCTTTGATGATGGCAGTGTCGGGCGGGCTGGACTTGGCTTGCGCGGACGCGGAGCGCGCGAACGCCAGACTCATCGCAAGCAATGCCGCCATGACCGCCGCGAAAAGTCTGGACTTTCGATTGATTTGCGATGGTTGCACTGTTTTTAATTTAGCATCGGCGTAGGGCTTGAAATCAGGCTTTACGAAGTTTTACCGGCCTTGACAGTGCATTGACACCGATCATTTACAGGCGTCATTGGCAACTAGAGATTGGCGCGCGCGCATCCACTGTCTTATCCATGCTTCAATTGGGTGATCTCGTGTGTTTTGGGGCTGAAATGAGTCTGCAACGTGCGCTGCTGTCGAAAATGACGCTGTCGAAAATGACGACGAAGGCGCTGGTGTTTGCGCTGAGTTTCGTGCTGGCAGCGCCGCCGGGATTTGGGCAATCCACACCGGCCACCGTTTCGCAGCCTGGGAAAGACGCCGCCCCGTCAGCCAAAGAGTCTCCGTCATCGAAGGATTCGGTCGCAACCATTGCGGTCGATGTCAAAGTCGTCTCGCTGCCGGTCACCGTGCGCGACAAACACGGGGCGATCGTGAAGGACCTAACCAAGGACGACTTCACGCTTCAGGAAGACGGGCGTCCGCAGCCCATCAAGTATTTTTCGCTCGATTCGAATTTGCCCCTCACGCTCGGTTTGCTGGTCGATACGAGCGCGAGCCAGCGCGACGTTCTCGATGAAGAGCGCAATGCCAGCCACAGCTTTCTGGATCAGATGTTGACGCAGGAAAAAGACAAGGCATTCGTGCTCCACTTCGATCATGAAGTGGAGTTGCTTCAGGACTTGACGCATAAGCGCGACAAGCTGCAAGCGGCGCTCGATTTGCTGAAGACGGCAGAAGACGAACGGAGTCGGTCGAACGATCCGAATACCGACGATCGCTCCGGTCATCGGCATGGCGGCACGGAGCTCTATGACGCGGTTTACCTGGCGTCGAATGAATTGATGAAAAAGCAGCCGGGGCGGAAGGCGGTGATTATTCTTTCCGATGGAGTGGACCGCGGCAGCAAGACCTCTCTGGCGAGCGCGATTGAAGCGGCGAACCGCTCGGAGACGATCGTGTACTCGATTTACTTCAAGGGCCACGAATACCGCGACCAGCGCCGCGACAACGGTTACCCAGGCAATAAGGGCGGTTACCCCGGAGGCGGCAATCCCGGAGGCGGCTATCCGGGTGGAGGTGGCGGATGGCCCGGTGGAGGTGGTGGTTATCCAGGCGGCGGCCAACGGGGAGGAAGGCAGCCGCGTTCGGAAGAGCCGCACGTCGATGGCAGGAAAATTCTGGAGCGGATTTCGAAGGAAACAGGCGGCCGGTTCTTTGAGATCACAAAGAAGCAATTGGTGGGCGACAGCTATGCCAGCATCGCCGATGAGCTGCGCACGCAGTACAACCTGGGATTCATGCCCGATAAAGACGCCGCCGGCGAAGGCTTTCACCGCGTGGTTTTGCAGGTGAAGAAGAAGGATCTGCAAGTGCAGACGCGGGCGGGATATTACGGAAGCGGCGAGAATTGAGAAGCGCCTTCAGCGGGCGAAAGCGTCAACCATCAAGGCCACGAAGGTACACGAAGGAAACCAACCAGAAGGCGTCGATAGTTCGCGCCCTTCGCTAGGGCTGCGGGTCCCACAGCGGCCACAGCCCATCGGCCGTTACGCGATAAATCGCATAAGCGCTCCCTGAGTCGACCGTGCGCCGGAAGAGCAACTCCCCGCGCCCATCGCCATCGGCGTCCACCGCATCAATCAGCTCCATCCGCGGAGAGAAATCCAGGTGCCGTGAATCGGTTTGCGCAAAGAACAGCTTTTGCAGTTCGCCTTCCAGATTGGTGCGCGCGATTAACGTGATCTCCTGCGGAACCTGCGCGCCCGAAGCGGTGGCGGGAGGCACGGGCGTTCTGGCGGAAAGCACCAGCACCGGCTCATTTGAATTTGAGAGATCGAAGATGCGCAGCTTTACATCCTCAAAGTCGGGCTTGGTAGTCTTCGATGAAGCGGTCTTCTTGCGCGCATTTCGCGCAGTCGCGGACGCGCTCGACTGCGATTTCGCCCGAAATTGTTGCCCCGCGAGTTCCAGCATCTTGTTGCGATAGATCGCCTCTTCTGCCGGTTTTAAATCGTAGGTGTAAGGCCGCGGGTCGGGTCCTCCGGCATCCGAGATCGCGGCAATTCCGCGTACCGATGCTGCCGCTGCGGTTTTTGCGGCCGCTGCTTCCTTGCCCGCCTGCTTCGAGGCAGCAGCGGCTTCTGCCGGATCGTCGAAGTTTACAAACGGCTCGTGATGCGCGCTCGCGTCCGGTTTTCCGCGCCGCAGAACCGGCCGGTTCGGATCGTTGATCGGCTGCGCGTACGGAGATGCCGAGCTTGCCGTTGAGTTTGATGCCTTTGTGGCACTCGCATCAGATGCCTTGCTGCCGGCGGAGTCTGGCGTCTTGGCGGTATCGGATGTTTTGGCCGGGGTGGAAGGCGAAGCCGCTGCCGAGGATGGCGGTGTAGGGGTCGTCGAAGACGAAGTGCTGGAAGGCGCGGAACCAGTGGTCGATGGCGTGGAGGGGCTTGGCGCGTTCGCGGGAGACGATGACGAAGAACCCGGCGAAGATGAAGAATTGCGCGCCGTCGCAGGCGCCGCTGGCTTCGCTTCCTCTTTGTCGGCCTCCCCTCCCGGTCGACGGTGCAGCACGGGATGATCGTCGCTCGCGCCTTCATCAATCACCGGCGGAGAATATTTGTGGGTGTCCGTCTTCGGCTTCGCGCCTTCGGGAAGCCACGTTCCCTCCGCAATCCATTCATGGTTCAGCTGTCCCGGTTGCGTGATGGTAAACAGCCCCTGCGAAACGCCGGCGCGGAATCCCTCGTACACGACTCCGAAATCAAGCGCCATCGGGACGGGATCGGCCTTGTAAGAGTCGGCGTCGTAGAACTTGCCGTCCATCATGATGGCAATCGGAATGATGTGAGCCTTGCCTTTATCGGTAATCTGAACGAGCCCAAGCGCGCGCGGGCCGTGGTCGACGTCCTTGCCTTCGTGATGCTGGACGAGTTCCTGGGCATGGGATCTGGTTACGAGCCCAAGGCAGACGAGGCCCACCACCGCCCAAAGAGCGGCGGCGCATACCGCGGGAAAGATGACGGCGCCGAGCCGCATACGGTATAAAGGCTTTCGGCTACCAGTTCGGCGAGGAGAAAGAGAAACCATGCAAATCGAAGCCATGCAAATCAATGATAAAGCCCCTGACTTTCGTACGACGGACGAGAATGGCAAAGAGGTTGCCTTAAAAGATTTTCGCGGCAAAACAGTTATCCTCTATTTCTATCCAAAAGCCGATACGCCAGGCTGCACGAAAGAAGCCTGCGGCTTCCGCGACACCTATAAAAAGATCGAAAAAACCGGTGCGATTCTGGCCGGAATATCGGCCGATACCGCAACCTCTCAGAAGAAATTTCAGGACAAATTCAGCCTGCCCTTCATGCTGCTGGCCGACGCCGACAAGAAAATTGCCAACCAGTTCGGCGTGGTGAAAGAGAAAAACATGTACGGCCGCAAAGTAATGGGCATCGCGCGCACCACCTTCGTGATCGGCCCCGATGGCAAGATCAAGCACATTTTCAACAACGTAAAGCCCGAAGGACATGCGGAGGAAGTGCTGGAGTATCTGAAAAGTCAGAAGTAGAAACCAAATTGCAGAGGTCGGAGGTCAGATTGCAGAGGTAAAACCCGTTCGGGGCATAGGGCGTCGCTTAACTCATAAGCCTTTCACTTCTGCAATCTGACCTCTGACCTCTGCAATCGCCCTACGTGTGCCATCGCCTTCGAAAATGCATTCTCCTTCTACGCTCCTCTCCCCCGCTTTCTTCAATCGCGATCCGCGGCGCGTTGCCCGATCGCTGCTGGGAAAGGTTCTGATCCGGAAAACGGCGCGCGGAATTCTCACCGGGCGCATCGTCGAAACGGAGGCATATCTCGGCGCCGGCGATGCGGCCGCGCATTCGGCCTCGGGGAAGACACCTCGGAACTCAGTCTTGTTCGGTCCTCCGGGATTCGCGTACGTTTACTTCATCTACGGAAATTATTATTGCCTGAATGTTTCCTGCCTGCCCGATGGCGTGGCGGGCGGCGTACTGTTTCGCGCGCTCGAACCGCTGATGGGCGTAAAGGAAATGGCCGCCGGTCGCGGATTGGAGATCCCCGGACCGGAGGATCTTAAGCGCATTGCCTGGCTCCGAAAAATCGCCTCCGGCCCCGGACGTATGTGCGAAGCGCTCAGCGTTACTCGTGCCCGCGACAACGGAAAGAGCTTCACAAGTCCGCAATCCGATTTGCAGATCGCGGACGATGGATATCGCGTGCGCCACGTGGCGGTCGGCCCGCGCATTGGAATTAAGAAGGCGGCGGAAGAGCCGCTGCGTTATGTGATTGCAGGCAATCCGTTCGTGTCGGTGCCCTTGCGGCCGCTCGTCAAGGCGTGAGCACAACATTGTCGATCAGCCGCGTAGGTCCCACGTAAGCTGCGACCGCCACCAGCGCCGGTTGCGCGATGGGATCCACAGGCTCGAGCGTCTCGGGATCGACAATCTCGACGTAATCCAGGCGAACCTGCGGTTCCGAGTCAATTACGTCGCGTGCTGTTTTGCTGAGCTGGGCAGCGCCGCGCGCGCCGCCGCGAAATTCTTTTTCCGCGCGCTCCAAAGACCGATGCAGAACAAGCGCCCGAACTCGCTCTTCGGGGTTCAGGTAAACATTGCGCGAACTCATAGCCAGCCCGTCAGCTTCGCGCACGATTGGACAGCCTACGATCTCGACGGCGAAATTCAGATCCCGCGCCATGCGCCGGATTACAGCCAGCTGCGCGGCGTCCTTCTGACCGAAGAATGCCGCATCCGGCTCGATGATGTGAAAGAGCTTCGACACTACCGTAGTCACGCCGCGAAAATGTCCCGGCCGCGAGCGCCCGTCGAGCCGCTCGCTCAGTCCCTCCACGGTGACCCAGGTCGTCTCGCCCTTTGGATACATTTCCTCAACGGTCGGCGCGAAGACGATATCAACCGCCTCTTTCTCAAGGGCTGCGCAGTCGCTTTCGAACGAACGAGGATACTTGGCCAGGTCTTCCGACGGCCCAAACTGAGTGGGATTCACGAAAATAGAGGCAGCCACAACGCCGGATCGGGCCTTGGCGGCACGCACCAGAGACAAATGGCCGTCATGCAGCGCGCCCATCGTCGGCACCAGACCGAGACTACGGCTGGCCTTGGGAGAATCGCTCCGCTCCAAGCGCTCGCGCGCTGCGCGGCAGGCAGCGCGCGCGTCCGCAATCGTGACGCAGATCTTCACCGGCTGCTCTTCCTTCTGATCAGGTTTCCGATTAGACTCCGGCTCACGGAGCCTCTTGGACTCCCACGTCGAGTTCTTTCAGCGTGCCCATGAGCAGCCCGCGGTTTTTACGAATCTCGGCTTTGGCCGCGTCGGTGGGACTCTTGGGCGCCGCTTGCGAAATCAGCACCACGCGCCCGTAGGGCCAGGCGTCCGACCCAAGTGAAACCAGTTCCGCTGGAATCTGCTCGGGCGTCAGGATGTGGACCTCGCGATTGGAAAGGTCGACCAACCCGATCCCGTCTTCGCGCACCACAAAATAAGGATTCTTCCAACCGCGCATGTCGTGGAAAGGCGGATACTTTGCTGGATTGCCTGGTGGAATCGACTCCAGCCCGGTTGTCTTCGGGGTTGTATTCGCGGCGTCGGATACGGGTTGCGGTGGTTTGGAACAAGCCACCAATCCCGCCAGCAATGCGAGCGACACCATGCTCAGCGCCATGTCCCGCGCCCTGTCCAACACCCTGTCCAACACCCTGTCCAACAAAAGAACGCTTCGACAAAAAACAGCCACTCGCAAAACAGCTACGCGCACCTGCGCCCTTCCAACTCGCGGAACGCTGACTCGCATGAAATCTTCTCCGCTCGTTATTACGTTACATCGTTACGTTACATCACGATTATTACCGCATCGCGCGTTTGCGGTGAAGTATGGTTTCGAGTGCGGCCTGCGTCTCCTTCGGCAAATGGTAGGACTCGCTGTCGTTCGGAAACTGGTGCGAAGTGATATCCGCTTTGAACGCCAGCACCGATTCGGTGATCAGCGCGGCTGCGTCTCCATAACGGCGCACAAACTTCGCCGGGTGGCCAAACGTCAGGTTGACCAGATCGTGGAAGACGAGCACCTGCCCATCGCAGTCAGGGCCCGCGCCGATGCCGATCGTAGGCGCCTCGACCTCGGCCGTGATCATCGCCGCCACTTCGCGAGGAATGCCCTCGAGATAAATGCAGGCCACGCCCGCGCGATCAAGCGCCACCGCATCGCGCATGAGCTGCTCAATGGCATTCAGGGTCTTGCCCTGCACCTTGTAGCCGCCCATCACGTTGACCGACTGCGGCGTCAGCCCAATGTGGCCGGCGACGGGAATCTCGGCGTCGATGACGCGGCGGATTACATCCACGCGTTTTTCGCCGCCTTCCATCTTGACCGCTTCCGCGCCCCCTTCTTTCACAAAGCGCGCGGCGTTGTGGATGGCCTCCTCGGCGGTCGCATGATACGAGCCATAAGGCATGTCGGCGATGAGCAGCCCATTCTTAACGCCACGCCGCACCGCGCGAACGTGATGCAGCATCTCGTCGACGGTGACGGAGAGCGTGTTCTCGTAGCCAAGCATGGTCATGGCGAGCGAGTCGCCGACCAGGATGATGTCAATGCCCGCCTCGTCGACCAGGCGCGCGGTGGCATAGTCGTAAGCGGTCAGGCAGGAAATGGGATCGTGGTGAAGCTTCTTTTCGTGGATGGTGGCAGTGGTGATTTTGTGCCGGGGTTCGCCGATCGGGGTGAGACTCACAGTATCCTCCAGTGCCCCTCCGCCTTGGCGGATAGAGCCTGCCGCGTCTTTGGATAACGCTGGAGGGATTATAGCCGCAAATCTGGCGGCGGTCGATGGGCGCTTTGCAGCGGAAATGGGCGTAGTAAGATGCTGTACAATCGTCTTACTCGAAGGTAAGATTGCCTCATGCGAAGCTTTAGAACCATAGTGAGTTCCAAGGGCCAGGTGGTGATACCAGCGGAGTTGCGTGAAGAGTACGGGCTCGACAAAGGAAGTCGTGCCGTCTGGACAGAAGACAACGGGAGACTTGTCCTGACCCCGATAACGGAGCGGCGATTGAATGAAATCATGGGTTCGCTGAAGCCCGCCCCAGGCGAGCCGTCAGCATTTGAGGGGCTATTCGAGGAGCGCAAGCGTGCGCGCGAGCGCGAAGATCGATGACCTTCTCCCGAGGGACCTCGCGACGGTACGTTCTCGACGCGAACGCCCTCATTGGCTTTTTCGAGGGTCGCGACGGCGTTGCGGAGAAGGTTCGACGCCTCCTAGCCGAGGCTGCGCGCCAGGATATACCGCTCCTGATGTCCGCTGTGAATTGGGGCGAGGTTTTCTACACGGAATGGCGGTATCGCGGCGAAGCAAAGGCGCGCGCAGCGGAAGCCAGCTTGCTAGAGATGCCCATCGCGGTCATCGCCGTGGATCGGGAAAGCGCCTCTCGGGCAGGTGCCCTCAAGCAAAAGCATAGCCTTGGTTACGCTGACGCATTTGCCGCGGAACTCGCGATAGAGCGGAATGCATGGCTTGTCACCGCCGACCCGGAGTTCGCGAAGGTCGGAATGGCATTATCGGTGCTGTCTTTGCCGCGACACGAACGGTAAACCTTACTACTTCAATCGCAAATTCCGCCCGCCCTTGATCGGGGCCGTGACCGTTTTCATCACAAATCTCCTGTATGCACCATCACAGACTTCCCATTCACGCCGCGCGATAATGACGAACGGATCGAAGAATCCAGAAGTGCGTCCGTCTCCAGAGACGGTCAAAAAGCCGGCCCAAACCGGTTTCAGATCTTCGAAAAATTGACGCTAAATCAGCGAATCGAGCTGCACGATTTTCTCGAAAAATGGGCAAAAATCGACATGTCCGACGTCTAAGTCTTTATTTTTGAATACTTTGAAGTTAACTATTTTAGATTGAGCGCTTTGCGGAGAAACAGGGGGGAGGGGGGCACCCCCCCAAAAATGCTAAACAAGCGAAAATCCGCAGCCGTTGACCTTAGATTTTCCTGAGGGCTGACGGCTGAGAGCTGACAGCCGATTTCCTACGCGCTCGCCGCGTTCTCGCTCCCCAGCGGCAGGAAGTACTGCGTGCCCTTGATGGGCGCCGAGACTTTTTTCAGCAGCTCTTGCAAGTCTTCGTTGCGGTCGACGAAGTCGATCTCGCTGGTGTTCACAATCAGCAAATCCGACTGGGTGTAGTGAAAGAAGAAGTGCTCGTAGGCCTTCACGACTTCCATCAGATAATCTTCGCTGAGCGACTTTTCGCTGGGCGCATTCTTTTTCTTCAGCCGCTTTTTCAGTACTTCGGGCGTCGCCTGGAGATAGATTACGAGGTCGGGCGTCGGCACCTGTTCGCGAAAGAAATTGAAATAGCGGTTGTAGGTGTCGAGCTCCTGATCGTTCAGGTTGAGGCACGCGAAGAGCTTGTCTTTTTCAAAAATGTAATCGGCGACTACGGTTTTATTGGAGCGCGGTCCCAAATCAAGCGCGCGCAGCTGCTCGAAGCGCCGAATCAAAAATGACAGTTGCGCCTGGAATGCCGCGCCCGGCTCGCCCTCGTAGAACGCCTTCAGAAATGGATTGTCCTCGGGTTCGATGACGCGCTGCGCGGCCAGCCGCTCTCCCAGAACCCGCGCCAGCGTGCTCTTGCCGACTCGGATCGGGCCTTCGACTGCAATGTAACGGGGAAGCTCGAAAAGCTTGGCCATGGCAGGACGTGAGCAGAATATATTGCTTCGGGCGAACGCGCAATTGGGAAGGCGAATGCAGACTGAAGATTTCAGATCCAGAGGTTAAAAAGCAAGGTTCCGAGAGATTTGCTTGCACAGTTGATTTAACTTCTGCAATCTGAAATCTACAATCTGCAATACTACTTCCATGCTCCCCGCTCTCATCGGAGTCGCGGCGTCGGCCGCTGCTGGCGCGGCTGGCTACCAGTCCATGGCTCCGACTGGGCAATGGTTTGGACGGACGGTGGCCGCGGGCACGCGCGGCAGCAAGCAACTTGCGCTGACTTTCGATGACGGGCCGAACGATCCTCACACTCTGAAGTTGCTCGACGTTCTGGCAAAGCACGATGTTCATACGACATTCTTCATGATCGGACGCTACGTGCGCGAGCGTCCTGACATCACGCGTGCCGTCGCCGCGGCGGGACACATCGTGGGCAATCATACTTTCGCGCATCCGCTGCTCATTTTCCGGTCGGCGGCGCAAACGCGCGCCGAGCTGATGAATTGCCGCCAGGCGCTGGACGACGCGATCGGAGCGCATTCCAACTTGTTTCGTCCTCCCTTTGGCGGAAGACGTCCCGCGACTCTGCGCATTGCGCGCGAGCTTGGGATGCAGACGGTGATGTGGAACGTCACTGGTTATGACTGGAACGCTCCGCAAGCGTCGGTGATCGAATCAAAAGTCTCGCGTCGAATTCACGAGGGCGGAGGCGACATCATCCTTCTGCACGACGGCGGACACAAAGGCATGGGAGCGGATCGCGGGCAAACCGTGATCGCCACCGACAATCTGATCCGCCGGTACAAAGAGCAGGGATATGAGTTTGTAACAGTGTCAGAAATGATGACAGCCGTCGGCTGATGGCCCTTATGCATGCACCGCCGCGAAGGCCTGTTTCGCCGCTGCGATCGTCTGCTGCACGTCGTGCTCCGTATGTGCCGCGCCGAGGAACGCGGCTTCGAACTGCGAAGGCGGTAGATAAACTCCGCTGTCGAGCATGGACCGGAAGAAGCGGCCGAAGGCTTCGGTGTCGCTCTTGGCGGCGGAAGTCCAGTCCGTCACTGGCCCGGGCGCGAAGAACCATGTAAACATCGAGCCGACTCGATTGTGGCACATCGAAATGCCTGCGTCTTTCGCGGCCACGTTCACTCCTGCGACTACTTCGCCCGCCAGCTTATCGAGCTTCGCATACACGTCTTTGTGTTCGCGGAGGTAACGCAGAGTCGCATAACCCGCGGCCATCGCCAGCGGATTGCCCGACAAAGTTCCTGCCTGATACACAGGTCCGAGCGGCGCGACCATGTCCATGATCTCGCTTGGCCCTCCGTAAGCGCCCACCGGCAATCCTCCGCCGATGATCTTGCCCATGGTCGTCAGGTCGGGCTGAATCGCATACAGTTCCTGCGCTCCTCCGTAGGCCAGGCGAAAACCGGTCATCACTTCGTCGAAGATCAGCAGCGCCTTGTCGCGCGAAGTGATGGCGCGCAGCGCTTCCAGGTATCCGCGGCCAGGCGGAACGCAACCCATATTTCCCACCACCGGCTCGACGATCACGCACGCGATCTGGTGCCTGAACTTTTTGAAAGCCTCTTCGAGCGCATCTGTATCGTTGTAGGGCAGCGCGAGCGTGAACTGCGTGAACTCTTCGGGGACGCCCGCCGATCCTGGGATTCCGAGTGTGGCCACGCCCGACCCCGCTTTTACGAGCAGCGCGTCGGCGTGTCCGTGATAGCAGCCCTCGAACTTCACGATGTACTTGCGCTTGGTGTAGGCGCGCGCGAGGCGGATCGCCGACATGGTCGCCTCGGTGCCCGAGCTGACGAAGCGAATTTTCTGCATCTGCGGAAACGCCGAGATCACCAGCTCCGCCAGATCAGCTTCGGCCGGCGTCGAGGCGCCAAAGCTGGTGCCGCTGCGCGCGGCTGAGATTACGGCTTCAATCACGGTGGGAGCGGCGTGTCCCAGGATGAGCGGTCCCCAGGAACCGATGTAGTCAATGTACTCGTTGCCGTCCGCATCCCAGATGCGCGAGCCTTGTCCGCGCACGATGTAGAGCGGATCGCCGCCCACGGAGCGGAAGGCGCGGACCGGCGAATTCACGCCTCCGGGAATGAACTGCTCGGCGCGCTTGTGCAGCTTGCGGGATTGCTCGGTTTTGCGGGCCATGATTTTTCCGTATGAATTCTCTGAATATGTTTTCAATATTAGCAGCGAGGGTGGGAGGGCGCGCTGCGCGGGTGATCACAGCGAGTTGTGACCCCTGCACGGAGGCGGCGCGGAATTTACCGGATTTTCACAGAACCGCAACCTTGCCGAAACGTCGGGAAGCTATCTTAGGGTCAGTTGCCCTTCTAACCGGGAGGGATCATGAGGACGGCCTTGGGGGGCTCCGGGCTGTCCTTTTTTGTTCCTAGGTCGGGACTGTCTGGCTCTTCGTAATACAATCACCGGCCTCCGAAATGAACCTCTCAGACCCCGACCAACTGGCTCATCAAAGCCGGATTGCCCAAATTCTGCAATAATTCGCAGAGAACGGTCCCTATGAAGCGTTTCTTCTGCGTGTTTTTCTTTTGCCTCCTCACGATTTCGTTCTCCCATGCTCAATCCAATGCGGCCAGTTCTTCGACTACTCCCGCAGCAGCTCCCGCCGCGTCACGAACAGCGTCGTCCACCGAGGCCGCGCCCCAAACACCCATCCTCGAGTATTCCCCGCCGCCCGCGCAATACGCTCGCGCCAAAGCCTATTCGCACGCCCATTACACGCACTTCTTCATCAACGCCTTATACGGATTTCTTGTCCTGCTCTTCGTGCTGCGTTGGCGGATCGCACCCAAGTTTCGTGACCTCGCCGAGCGCGCTTCCTCGCGCCGCTTCGTGCAGCTAATTATCTTCGCCCCGCTCACACTGCTCACCATCAACTTCCTTACCACCCCGTCCGACGTCTGGGATGAAGCCCTTCAGCGCGCTTACGGCCTCTCCGTCCAAACTTGGCCAGCCTGGTTCACCGACTGGATTACCAACCTGATCATCATGCTGATCGTCGGCACCGTCCTCGTCTCCATCCTCTACGCCGTCATTCGCCGCAGTCCGCGCCGCTGGTGGCTTTATTTCTGGCTGGCTTCGATCCCCGTGCTTCTCATTGTCTTCTTCATCCAGCCCATCGTGATCGACCCGCTCTTTTTCAAATTCACTCCGCTCGCCGACACCCAGCCTGCGCTCGTTGCCGGAATCGAAAAAGTCACGCATCGCGGCGGCATCGACATTCCGCGCGATCGCATGTTCCTGATGAACGCGAGCTCCAAGACAACTACCACCAATGCCTACGTCACCGGCTTCGGCTCATCCAAGCGCGTGGTCATCTGGGATACCACCGTTGCCAAGGCCACCATCCCCGAAACGCTCTTCGTCTTCGGACATGAGATGGGCCATTACGTCCTCCTGCACATCCCGAAAGAGATGTCCATTATCGCGACCATCCTTCTTGTCATGCTTTACCTGGGCTATCGCCTGGTGAACTGGATGCTCGCGCGCTGGGGATATCAGTGGGGCATGCGCGACATAAAGGATTGGGCCTCGCTGCCGGCGCTGATATTCGTAATCAGCGTTTTGTCATTCCTCGGGACTCCCGCTTTTAACGCTGTCAGTCGCCACTTTGAGCACGAGGCCGACCGCTACGGCCTGGAAGTAATCCACGGAATTGTGCCGAATGCGAATCAGGTAGCCGCCCGCTATTTCGAGAAAAGCGGCGAGATGAACCTTTCAGACCCCGATCCCAACTGGTTCATCAAGGCGTGGTTCTTCGATCATCCAACCAGACCCGAGCGAGTCCACTTCGTAGCGACCTATGATCCGTGGTCGCAAGGCAAAGAGCCGAAATATGTGAAGTAACGCTATGAAGTAGAGAGGAGGCCTGCGCCTCTGAAGGGACGAGCCAAAATAGAGCGATCAACGCTGCCTACTGAAGATCTTTGTCCGGGTTCAGGTTATAAAAATAGTAGAATCGCAGGCCGAGGTTGCACTTCTCGTCGCGGATCGGGACGCCACATTGCGAGACATACTCGCGCGGCAGCGGCGGAAACGGATCCGACGCGGTGACGCTCGCCCAAGCCGCGCGATCCAGCGCCACATCCCCCGAAGGCGTGCGCAATGTCATTCCGCTGACCGTGCCATTTTTCAAAATTGAGAACTCGATCGCCAGCTTCCCCTGCTTCAGGATCGGCGGGTAAACCGACGGCGGCATCAGGTTGTACCAGTTCGCCTTCACCACCTGCACCACCCGCGTGAGATATGGCCCAAAATCGACGCCCAGGGTGTCCGTCAGAATCTCCGCCGGCGCGAGCGCCTTAAACCCGCCCCGGTTCTGACCCAAGCCGTAGTCGCCCGCCTCGCCTCCGCCGCCGTACCGTCCACGATTCGCGGCCGCCGCCTTCGCGGCCTGCTCAATGGCCTGACCTGCCGTCATCGGTATGTTGAAATTCGGCTGCACTCTGGCCCCACCCTGCGGAGGCGCCTGCAAGCGCGCTGTTTGCTCGGTCTGCTGTGAGGGTTCGAATCCCGCGCTCGGCGTGGGATTAGTTTGTGGCGTCTGCTGAGGCACATTCTGCGCTGCCTGCGGCTGCGGTGGAGGAGTCGCTCCAGCGCCCGGCTGCGGCGCAATCGGCCCCGGCCGTCCCTGCCGCGATTGCAGGAGTTTTTTCAATTCTTCTCGATTGATCTGCGGGGCCTTGCTGGTCGCAATGCGATCCTTATCCGAAATAATCTTGGAATCCGGTCGCCGCGTCGGTTTCTGCTCATCCGGTGGCAACTCGAGAAACGTCGCGTCTTTTGCGCGATCCGCATCCGCCCGCAGTTCGAGCGGGACCGTCCGGTGCGGCCACAGCGCAACCAGTCGGTCGCTGTTCCACAACAAAATCACCACCAGCAAGTGCAGGATCACAGACAGCCAGGCCGCCTCCCGCTTGCGCGCCCGCGAAAGGTCGTCCTGCAACTGAATCAGAAGATGCGGAACATCATCCGGATTGAATCCGCGGTAAGCAGACTCCCAATGTTCCGCTTCCGACAGTTCACGATGTTCGAGCGGAGGAGGCGGCACGGATGATGAGGGTGCGGGATCCCGGGACGGAATTTGGGTGACTGGCATCAGGCAGCAACGAACTCAGGCACAAAGCCGCGACTATACCATTAGAGCGGCGGGCACTCCCCGAAGTTGCGTACGCTGCTTCGTAAATTTATGTAAACGAGGGGAGTTATGCCTTTATCCAATATTGTCGCATCTTTTAGGGCATAAAAGTGAGTACCTGGGTAACGGCTGGGGCGAGAGAACAAGAGAAGAGGAACAATCCCAATGCCGGCTCGAATGTCTGGTTGAGGAGTGCAAACGCCTGCAAACGACAGTCTTCTTGACCGAACTGCCGAACGAGCACAGTATCGAGAGTATTTATTCGCGAACCAGAGGGAGATTTCTGGTGCAACGCTTGAAACTAGCACTGGCCTTGACGAGCCTTCTACTAGCTGTATCGTGCTCTCGACCCGTGGCAAAACTTGTGGGCAGGACGGTCGAAGTGCCTCGTTTTGCTATTGCCGTCAAGTTGTCCGATCCGGCGGAAATGCGGCTACGCAGCATCGGTGAGACCGTCAAAGTAATTGCGTACTTCGACGGAGATGCACTGCCGGGTCAGGGCACATACAACCCGCCCTTCAGGGATGTTTATTTAGGGAGCGATGAGAAACTCGTAGACGGGAACCTTGTCGCGAGATTTGACAACGGGACGGTGCTGTTAAGTGATTTGAATCGGCTCTCAGATAAGAATTACTTCGTAACGATCAACATCGTCTCCGCCCGGAAAGTCGACCCCAACAACCTGCTCGACTGTGCCGATCCGATCAGCCAGAGAATTCAGTCTTTTGCGGGCAAAACTGTACCGGTTAAATGCCGGTTAATCGGTGAGCCTTCCGATCCCCCCAGATAACTGTCGGGGACTTCGAGAGCTAGCTGATTCCGCCGCCTGACCATAATCACCAGCAACTTTTATGAGGGGCACACACTGATCCACCGCTGACGGCCGCAAGCGCCTGCGCACTGCATGCGCTGTGGTGGCAGCAACCGGCGAACAAGCCGGCCAATCAAAATCGAGAGGAGCAGTCAAAACTGACAACGAAGATGACAAACGAAAAAGTAATCATGCTGATCGAAGCAAAAATTCAGCCCCAGCGCCGCGCGGAGCTGGTTGAGGCCGCGCGCCAATACCTGCCGCTGGTGCGGGCGGAGCCGGGCGTGGAAGCGTTTTACATCGCGGCCCGAAAAGACGATCCCAATACATTTATTTTCTACGAGGTTTACAAGTCGCAAGCGGCCCAGGATTGCCATCTCCAGCAGGACTTCACCAAGAAATTCCTGGCGACGCTAAAGAGCGCGCAGGACGGAGACCGAGTGCGGACAAATCTCGTCGAGCTGGCCGCGGATGGGCAGACGCACTTCGATTAGGAGATGTTTATTGCCTGGGGGACGAGAGTAGGCGCATGCTAACGAGAACTGGAAATCTCCAGTGGACTAGGACTAGATTGTTGGCATGGAACTTCGAGACCGCATACGACGATACGGCACGCTTTTCGTGCTGTTGAGTGTTTCGTTGCTGGCCCAAGCCTCGAATCGCATCGGTATCATTGAGGGCATTGTCCTGGACGGCGCCGATCAACCCGTAGCAGACGCTAAAGTGAAAGCGAATTTTAGTGGCGGCTTCGATGGAATAGTTCCGAGTGCAATGACAGACAAGTCGGGCCGCTTCGTCATAAGAGGTCTATCGTGGGGCGAATGGTACGTCACGGCTTCGAAGGAACAGGCCGGGTACCCAGATGGAAGTAACGCTTTCTATGGAGGTTTCGGTTCAACCCCGGTGACTGCCGCGCTCGATGCAAAGCATCGTGAACAGAGCGTTACTTTGCATCTCGGACGAGAAGCTGGCACAATCTTCGGCACGATTGTTGATGCTGAGACCGGAAAACCGGTTGAGCCGTGCGCTCTGCTGCAGTGGAAACATGCGCCGTCTATCTCGTGGAGCGGCTACGGCCTATTAAAGTCTAAATTCCGGTTGCTGATTCCCGCAGATACGGACATCACCGTGACGGTCTGGCTATGGGGCTATGAGCCCTGGTTCTACGAAGCCGAAAACGGATCTGATATGCTCCGAGTCCGTGCCTCAAATCAATTAGAGGTGCAGATTCGGTTGATTCCTGACAAGGACAAAACGCGACAGCCAACTGAGGCGGAACTCAAAGAAATGAACGATTCCATCTCGGCCAGCGGATGCAGTAGTCCGTCACCGCGACGATGATCGTTGATAAGTCGCTATCACGCTCCCAATCGAATATTCCAGCCAACCCGCCCTCAAACTCCAACCTTCCCCGCATGCCGCACAATCTCGCCCAGAATCGCCAACCCAAGCTCCAGAGCCCGTCGTCCATCCTCCAGCGAAACCACCGGCGCCGACCGCGAGCGCACCGACTCCAGGAACGCCTTGATCTCCACCAGCAGCGGCTCCTCCGCCGTAACCGTCGGCTTCGACATCTGAATTTGCGGATTCACCGTAGGCTGGCCGTCGGCGGAATGAGATCCCACCGAAAACACCAGCACATCCTGCCGCCCGTAATCGATCGAAATATACTGTCCCGGCTGAAAGAACCGCACCTTCCGCACGCGCTCGGTCGAAACGCGGCTGGCCGTAAAATTCGCCACGCATCCCGACTCAAACTCCACCCGCACATTCGCGATATCCACCTTGCCCGACAAAATCGGCAGCCCCACCGCGCGAATCTCTTTCACCGGCGACTTCACAAACGTCAGCACAATGTCGAGATCGTGGATCATCAGATCCAGCACCACATCCACGTCGAGCGCCCGCGGAGAAAACACGCTCAGCCGGTGCACCTCAAAAAACATGGGACGATTGACCAGCGGCAAAGTGGCCCGTACCGCCGGATTAAACCGCTCCAGATGCCCAACCTGCACCACGCGCTTGTGAGCAGCCGCCACCCGCGCCAGTTCGTCCGCCTCCGCGAGAGTAGCCGCCACCGGTTTCTCAATCAGCACATCGACGCCCGCTTCCATTAGCGTGCGCGCCACGTCCAGATGCAGCACCGTTGGCACGGCCACCGACGCCGCCTGCACCTCGCTATGCGTAGTCAGCATCTGCTCGATCGAGCCGAAGGACTTGCAGCCGAACTCGCGCGCCACGGCGTCGGCTCGAGACGTATCATGATCGACGACGCCCACCAGGCGGACGCTTCCGGCCTGCTGCAGCGAGTGATACACCCGGGCATGGTTGCGGCCAAACGCGCCGACGCCTACCACTGCGACATTAATAGGGAGTTCCGAACTCAAAAGAGACGCACCTCGTCATCCCGATGATCGCGTATTCTTTCAGTTCCGCCCATGAATGGCAAACCGTGGCGCGCGAGCTAAAGTCCGCTTGCCCGCAGACGACGCTGGTGGATGACAAATCCCACCCAGAAGCCCGCCGCCGCGGCCCATGACGCCATTGCCAGGCTCGGAATATCGCGCATGAGCATCCACTCCACGTGTCCGTGGGCAAAGATAAACGAGCATGGAAACACCGTGAACGCAATCGCCAAGCCCAGATTCCAACTGCGTTGCGCAAGTTCGCTGCGGGTGCGGGCCAGGGTCTGAACTTCGTGATCCTGTGGTAACGACATGACATTGCCTCCTGTAAGGATTTGACTTGGGGAACTCGATTTCAAACGTGCCACTTCCGCGGCCAGTTCCGGGTCGGCCGCCAGAAACTCTTCGACCACGGCCCGTGTGTCGGGGCTGGCTTCGTCGGCCAGGTAGAGAGGGATCAGATCGCGAATGACGTTGCGAGAGATGTTCATCGTAAACTCCGCGTTTGCCGCGCCTGCTCCAACTTGAGCCGGGCGCGATGGATTTTTGTCTTCACTGCGCCCAGCGACAAGCCGAGCGTCATTGCAATTTGTTCGTAAGGCATCTCTTCGATGGCTGACATCAGCAGCGCCGTACGATCCATCTCCGGGAGCTGCTGGAGGTCTTCCATCACGCTTGCAAGTTCGGCGCGTTGCTCGGCCGAATCGTGCGGCGCCTGCCGGGGATCGGCAAAATCCGTCTCCAGCGGTGAAAGCTTTCTGCCGCGTCGCAATCCTTGCCGGTAGCAATTCCGGGCAATCACCAGTAAATAGGCCTTGACCGTGGGTTGCCGGATTTCACCGGGCGCGGTCCAGGCGCGCACAAATGTCTCGGACACAATGTCCTCGGCCTCCGCGCGATTGCCGGTGAGGTAGAGGGCAAAGCGAAACAGATCTGGCGCGTATTTCTGGTAAAGCGCCTCAAAGTCGCTCATTGCGGCACTCACAGAGAATATCCCGCAGGGTGCGGAAAGTTTCAGGTGGGATGGAGTGTTTGTTGGGCTTTTGGCTTACATCTTCTTCAGCAGGGCGATCTGCCCGGCGTGGTAAAGCTCATGCTGCGCCAGCCCATCCAGCATGTAACTGAAGTTGTAATGAGCGCCCTTCTTCCCCGGAACCGGCTTCATCAGATCTGCTTCAGGAAAGTGAGTCACCGCGGCGGTCAGCTCATCATGCACGCGCCGGACATCCTCCAGCGTCTTGCCCCACGCGGCATCGCTCGTGTCGGCAATGGGCGGAAAATTTTCTGTATCGGACAGCTCGACCGCCACGCCCGTCATCCGACGCCGCACGGCCGCATCCCAAGCTGCAATATGCAGCACCAGTTCCCAGATGCTGTGCGCATTCTTGATCGGCCGGGCTGCAGCCTGCGCCGCGGTAACCCCGGTCAGAATTTCGAACAGAGAATCTCCGTGCCAGGCGCCGCCGTAGAACGCGCGTTTCAGCTGATCGGCAATGCGAGACGTTTCAGACATTCGTCCTCCTTACGTTTTCGCAGATATTATATGAAGGTGGAGATCACCGCAGCGTTACCCAATTCCCGCATCGCAACTCACCCCGGCACCATCCTTGAAGAGGAATTCCTTCATCCGCTCGGCCTGACGCAAGCGAAGCTTGCGCGCTGTCTGCAGATTCCGCTCAATCGCGTAAACGAACTGGTGCGCGGAAGAAGCGGGGTCACGCCGCAATCCGCCCTCCTCCTCGCCCAATACTTTGGCAACTCGCCCGAGTTCTGGATGAACCTCCAAACCGCCCACGATCTCAGCCGCGCGCGTCAAGCAATGCGCAAGAAGCCCGCGCGCCCTTCCTCACAATCCAAGCCCCGCCGTGCCCAGCCCAAGGCTCTGACTAAAAGTAGGTATCACTCCGCGATCAAACAAATCCCCGCCTCATCCGCCGCCCGCACGACCGCCTCTCCATCCAGCAACAAGCAGCGCCCAGCGTCAATCGCCAGGCACCCAGCCCCCGCCCCCTTCATCGCCTCAATCGTCGCGACCCCAATCACCGGAACATCAAACCGCATATCCTGCGCCGGCTTTGCGATCTTCACCGCCGTCAACGCTCGATCCAGAGTTGATGACTCGCCTTCGAGCGACCGCATAATCTGCCCGGCCCGCTCGATCGTCGCATCCGTCCCTTCCATCGCCTCAACCGCAACACACGCCGCTTCCGCGATCACCACCGCCTGCCCAATGTCATACTCCCCCAGCCGCCGCGCCACCGCCCGCCCATACTCAATATTTTTCCGCTCCTGCTCCGTGGGAGCACGCCGCGTCAACACTCCCGCACGCGCCAGCAGGGGCTCCAGCAGCGCCGTGGAGTTCTCCAGCATGATTCCTTCGTCGGCCAGCACCTTGGCCACCGCGCCCAGCAGCGAATCCGTATTCCGCGTCCCGAGCGAAAGCAGCAGCTTTGCCAGCCGCCAGTCCGGCTTGATGGAAGAAAAAATCTGCTTGTGCTTGACCTGCCCGGCCATGACGGCACGCGTCACGCCCTCGCGCTTGAAGGTGTCGATCAGCTTCGAAAGCTCACCCAATGACAGCCAGTGAACCGCAGCCGCGCCCTTCGACTCGATCTCCGGGAAAGCTTCTTCCTTAATCGCCGCCACCACGACGTCATATCCCTGCGCCCGAGCGGCGTCCAGCACGAGAAACGGAAACTTCCCATTGCCCGCAATCAGCCCGAGCTTAGTCCGCTCCGCCATCAGCAGCCCAGTGTAAATGAGACAGAAAATTTGTGAGGGTAAGAGTGAAGGCGCCGCGTTCAAGTTCCGTTTGGGCGGGGATTTTGGACCGGTCAGAGATGCTAATTCAAGACATTTAAATTCAGTCCTGGTACTCCGGCTCGCGCTTCCATCCCGAAAGCATCGAATAGAAGTTCGACCAGCCATGGAGCGCGACCATGATCAGGTGTCCGGGCACAAAAGCAACGAATCCGCACATGGACGCGAAATGCCAGATGCGCGTCAGGTGAAATCCGCCAAAAAGAAACGCCAGCCACGAAAACTGCGCCGGCTTGTAGAGAACGATCCCAGTGAGCAGCGACAGCACTCCGAACCCGACCGTCGAGGTGTACGCCAGCTTTTGCAGCGGATTGTACTGCTCTGTCACCGCGGGCTTCGGCCCAAAGAAAAAGTAGTGCCGCACCATCGGCCATACGCCGGGAATATCCTTCGGAGTGAAGAGCACTGTCCGGTAATGCCCGCTCAAAAGCTGGTACGCAAGATAAATGACGCCGCTCCCCGCAAACAGCCACATAAAAGTGAAGTGCCACTGCAGCGCCCCACCCAGCCACCCGCCCAGCGTAAGAGCTTTCGGAATGTCGATCAGATCCTGCTGCGGAATCTTTGGCCCGAAACTCGGAAACGCGCGGAAGATTCTCAGACCGCTGGTCACCAGGACAAACACGCTCACGGCGTTCACCCAGTGCGTGAGCCGAATCGCAAAGGGATGCTCATAGGCCGCGCGCACTTTAGGCGGTCGAACGACGTCAGATTTTCTCTCGGGTGTGGACAGAGCGGTCGCGGGTAGAGCGGGCGCACGCGGAGCCTCCGCAGACTGTATTGATTCCGCCGCCGAAGCGCGAGCAGCTTCCGACCGTAGCCCCGGCGTCCCGCCGGCTGTCGCGGGAGCCTGCCCTGAGGTTGCCGGAAGGGCGTCCCGACCTCGCTCCGTGTGCGGAGGCGAACCCGCGTCGGCTTTTTGAATGCCCGCATCCACCTCAGCAGGCGGCAATGAGTCGGCCGCGTCGGGCCGCGCGGGCTGCGGCTCTTCCGGCTCCGGCCCAGTCTTCTTGTCCTCCGCGTCCGCCATCACAGCCCTCCAAACCAGCTATAGCCCTGGTCTTCCCAATAGCCGGTCTTGCCCGCTTTAAGCACATTCGTGATCCGCAAAGTATCCAAGTACTTAGCCTGCTTGTAGCCAAGCTTGGTCGGCATCTGGAAGCGCAGCGGCGCGCCATGCTTGCGATCCAGCGGCTGCCCATACATCTCGTAGCAAAGCAGCGACTGCGGATGCAGCGCCGATTCCATATCGATCGATTCGTAGTAATCGTCGGCGCACTCGACCTCGACAAAACGCGCGTTGGTGTTCGCCCCGATCAGCTTCAGAAACTCGGAGATGCGCGTCCCGCCAAACGCCCCAATCACATCCCAGCCCTCGACACAGACGTGCCGCGTATTCTGATTGATCTTGGGCAGCGCCTGCACCTGTGCCAGCGTGTATTCTCCCGGATGCTGCACATCGCCCTCGACCGTCAGCGTCCAGTTCGCGAGATCGACCTCCGGATCGAGCACGTCGTAGCCGTTGTAGGGAAACTTCTCAAACGGCACGACGCTGGCGTTGGAAAAAGTCTGCGCCAGATGTTCGCGCCGGAATAATTTGCCCGAAGCCCAATCGCTGAAGCGAACGCCCTCGCCCACCAGCCAGTCGCTGGCCTTGGGAAAAGCAAACACGCCCAGCGCCGCCACCGGAGCCAGCTTGAGAAGTTCGCGCCGGCCGCGCCGCTTGAGTTCGCGATCTTCCAGTCGCTCAATCATCGAAGGACCCCTCGCCTGTGCGTGCGAGCACAAAAGTTAACACAAATGGCGCCCCACCTTCGCGCCACAACCTATGTGATACGTACGGGCCCGCAAAGTTACAGAATTGCCCGAATTGAGTTTGGCTGGCGGCACACCCTCATGCGCCGTGTCACTCGCAACACACATGCGCTTCTCAGACACAACTCCGCTCCGCAACCGCTCCCGTAACTCCTCTAATTTCAGTGAGTTTTCCTTGGCCATCCAGATGCCATCTGTGCAGACGCGCCCCATCGAGGAGGAATCATGGAAACCATGCTGCAAGGGCTAGTCATAATCGGCGGTCTGACTTTTTCTCTCGCCGCCGCGCTGCTGATCGAAGAACTGATCTTCGGCCGCATCGTGCGCCTCGCGTTCGCGCCCCGCCCGGATGAGTTCTCAGTTCCCAGTTCTCAGTTCTCAGTAACCGCAACGAAAAATCCGGTGGGGGCGAACACAAACCCGTCGAACAGGAACAGAACCAGAACCAGAAACTGAGAACCGAGAACTGAGAACTAAAAAAGGAGCACCACCATGCTGTTCGTAAAGTACCTGCTGCTCAGCGCCGGCATCGGAATGTTCGTAATTGCCGCCGGCATCCTCGCCTACGACTACTCTCTTTTCCTCGCCCATCGCCGTCGTCTGGTATATCCGGAGGGCACGACCCCACCGCCCGAGCCAGCCGTCCGCTGGCGCACCTCGTTCGCGCTCGTCATGCTGGCCTGGGCGCCGATGCTCGTCTCAGCCGCCATCGTGATCGTGCCCGCCGGAATGGGTGGCGTCCGCGTCAGCCAGACACGCGGCACCCTCGCCGGAACTCTCTACCCCGGCATTCATTACGTCACGCCGCTAGTCGAAAAGGTCGAACTGTTTAACACGCGAGATCAGCTCTTCACCACGGGCGTAACCGAAGATCAGCTGGCCAAAGGCGACACAAAAGGCGAACCCCTGCACGTGCAAGCCAAAGAAGGACTTGACCCTCGGCCTCGCCATCACCGTGCGCTATCAGCTCGACCCCAAACGGCTCGACTACGTAGAAGCCAATCTCCCGCAGCCCCTCGAAAAAGAAATCGTGCCGCCGGTCGTCGCCACCGCCTGGCGCGAACTGGTGCCAAACTACACGGTGCGCGAAGTCTTCTCCGCCAAGCGCGAAGAAGTCCGTCAGCGCGCGACGGAGCTAATCCGCAAACGCCTCGCCACCGACGGAATCGTCGTGAAAGAAGTCATGCTGCGCGACATCGAACTGCCCCAGGAATACGCCAAGGGCCTCGAATCCTTGCTCTTGAAAGAACAGGAAAACGACCGCATGGGCGTTGAGACGGAGATCCACCAGAAACAGGTAAAGGTCGCGGAAGCCGACGCCGAGGCGCAAAAAGTGACGGAGGTCAAGCAGGCCGAAGGACAGGCCGCGGTCCGCGTACTACAAGCCAAGGGCGAATCGGACGCGATGCAGTACATGCTCCCGCTGAAAGAAAAGCAAATCCAGCAGTCGAAGCTCGAAGCGCAAGCCCGCAAGGAAGCAACCGTGCAGAATGCAGAAGCGGCCGGCGAAGCCAAGCTCATCGACAGTAAAGCCGAGGCGGAGCGCCGCAAACTGCTGGCGGAAGCCGAAGCCGAGCGCATCCGCATAACCGCCATCGCCGACGCCGGGCGCATGACCAGCGAGGCCGCGATTCTCAAACAGAATCCGCTGCTCATCAACAAAATCGTTGCCGAGCGCCTCTCCGACAAATTGCAGATCATGATGGTGCCGGCCGACGGCAAATTCTTCTTCACGAATGACGTTCTGAAGGGAATGAACGCGCCCAACCACATCAGCCAGGCCGAAGACGCCGGGGAGGCGGACTCCAAGTGAGTTCTCTATTTTGACTCGCGGCGTCAATCCAGACGCGGAGGGTGGGTGAGTCGGCCGCCGACTGTGGGGGTTGAGTGTGATGACATGAAAAATAACTCCGACCCGCCGCGCTATAATCACCACATCCGAACAATGCGAGCGCGCATGCGACGCCGTCTGCGGCTGGAGGCACGAACCTGTCTCCGGCTGATCTCGTTCCTGCTTCTTCTTTCCGCATTATCGTTCGCGTCGAATCTCGGCGACACAGCCCGCCAATTGGCCGATCGCATCGCCACCACCACGGGTCCCGGCTCCATCGCGCTCGACATCACCAACCGTTCTTCGCTCGACGAAAAATCCGTTCGCGAAATCCGCAGCGCGCTCCAGGCCGAGCTTCGCGCCCAGGGATTGCACATCGTTGCCGCCGACCAAGCCGTCGGCACCGTCAATGTTGTCCTCTCCGAGAGCCTACGCGAATATGTCTGGATCGCGGAAATTGCCATCGGAACGGATCAGCCCCGCGTGGTCTTCGCCTCTTTGCCGCGCAGCGGCGGCGCCGTCCCCCACCGCGACTCTTCCAATCACGCTGAAGAAGGCACTTCTGTTTTCTCAAGAAGAACGCATTCTCGACGCGGTACTCATTGATAATGCCGGGGCGGGAATGCCCGTAGGCGCTCCGGTGTCCGCATCGGCGCGCCTGCTCGTGCTCGATGCCACCCGAGTCGCGATCTATCGCCAGCAATACGGCCGCTGGGAACTCGACGAGTCGCTGCCCATCGCCGCGTCACGCCCCTTCCCGCGCGATCTTCGCGGCCGGTTGCTCCTCCGCCGCGATCATCTCTTCGACGCTTACCTGCCCGGAACATTCTGCCGTTCCAGCGCGGCCGTGCCTCTGGCGCTTACCTGTTCGCCGAGCGACGACCCCTGGCCTCTAACGGCCGGCCCGCAAACATTCACGCAGTTCACGCCCGATGAAAACGGCCCCGGAGCCGTCCGCGCCTTCTACGCGACCACGCGCAATTTCTTTACTGGCGCGCTCTCGCCCGGCATCGGAAAGATTTCGACCGTCCCCTCTTTCTATTCCGCCGCGGCTCTCCCGCGTTCCGGCTACATGCTTTGGGCGGTCGCGGCAGTCGATGGCTCGGTCCATGTAATCGACGGCCTAATCGATCAGACAATCCGCGGCGCGCACTGGGGGAGCGATCTGGCCGCCGTGCGCTCCAGTTGCGGGATGGGCACGCAGCTCCTCGTGTCAGGCGCAACGGACGCTTCGCGCGAAAACGCTCGCGACGCAGCCCACGACGCCTATCGCGATAATCTGCGCGCCTTCGAAATTCCCGATCGCGAGCCCATCGCTGTCAGCGCTCCCCTCGAATTCGACGGATCAATCACCGCGCTCTGGTCCGAAGCATCGTCGCCGAGCGCGGTCGTCATCGTGAAACGGAACGATACGGGTTGGTATGAAGCGAATCGCATCGTTGTTACTTGCGCTAATTAGTCTTGCGTGCGTCGCCACCGCTGGAACGCGCCCGCACTACGGTGGAACCCTGCGCGTAGCCATGCAATCGGCGCCCAACGCTCTGGTCCTGCCCGCCGCTTCGGATCCATCCGCCTACTGGGATGTCGCGCGTGTTCTGTCGCTGGTCGGCGACAACCTTATTAGAGTCGATGCCGAAGATCGTCCTGCAGCCCGCCCTGGCAATAGCGTGGCAGCACGATTCAGCCGCCCGCCATTGGCAATTCACGTTGCGCCGCGGAATCAAGTTTCACGATGGCAGTCTGGCGTCGCCCGCCGCCATCGCGCAGATTCTCGGAGCGCTGCACCCGAATTGGGTGGTGCGGGCTTCAGCTGGGACCATGAACTTGAACTCCAACTTCCCCAGCGCCGAGCCGACGCCGAGAGAACTCCTGACGATCGACACCGACGCCCCCGCTCCGTCCCTGCTGGCGGAACTAGCCCTACCGCGCAATCTGATTCTCACTCGCAACGCCACCGGCATTCCGATCGGCACCGGCCCGTTTCGCGTCACGGAATTTCAACCGGGAAAATCTCTCAAGCTGGTTTCGTCCGACGAGAGCTGGTCAGGCCGTCCGTTCATCGACGGAGTCGAAATCGAATTCGGAAAATCGCTTCGCGAACAAGCCCTCGCACTCGAACTCGGGCGGGTTGACATTGTCGAGGCCGCCCGCAGCGGCATCTCGCGTCCGCGTGTCGTCGTCGCTCCCGGTCGAACTGATGGCGCTGGTTTTCACGGCAAACTCGAATGCGCAAGACCCACGGGTGCGCGAAGCGCTGGCGCTATCGATCGACCGCAAGCCAATTCAGTTCGTTCTCCTCAAAGGCGCCGCCGAGCCAACCGCCAGCGTTCTCCCGAACTGGATGACCGGCTACAGCCCAGCCTTCCCCACGCAGCCCGACGTTGCCGCGCGCGAAAGCTCTGCTAGCCGACTCACGCCCTCGAGCGCTCTCCCTGAGCTACGATCCGCGCGATCCGCAGTCTCAGCTCATCGCCGAGCGAATCGCGCTCAATGCGCGCGAGGTTGGCATCACGGTGCAGGTCTCGATGTCTGGAGCGGACGACATTCGCCTAGTTCGAATTGCGCCTGGTCACTCCCGATCCCGCGCTTGCGCTTCGCGAGGCAGCCCGCGAGCTTTCTTTCGCGGAGCCCGTCCTGCGCGGGCAATTCCGTCGAAGATCTCTATCAGGCCGAGCGCTCCTTGCTCGAGGGCAATGCCATAATTCCGCTTTTCCATCTACCGGTGGCAAGCGCAGTTGGCCCGCGCGTGCGCGATTGGACCTCGAGCAAACTTGGACTCTGGAACCTGGCCGACATTTGGCTGGAGACTGCACAGGCGGAGGACTCGCGATGAGCTTCCGCCAGAAACTCCTGCTGCTATTCGCCGCGACTATTCTGCTGTGCGTCGCCGTGATGTCAGTGTCCGTGTACAGCACCATGCGTCGGTCGTTCGAGCAGGCGAATCAGGATCGCGCGAATGCTGTCGCGGCGCAGTTTCGATCGGAATTCCAGCGGCGTGGACAGGAAGTCGCGCGCAAAGTAGAGTCGATTGCCGCGAGTGATGCCGTGCAACGCATCGCGCTCGACATCAACCGCGCCGCTCTCTCGTCATCAGGCGCTGCGACGGACTCCAGTTCCCCAGCTGAAGCCCGCGCTCTGGCCGCCAGCAGCAACTCGACTTCCTCGAACTCGTCGACCATCAAGGAACCATCCTCTCCTCAGCCCAATGGCAGGCGAAGTTCGGATACAACGAGCCCGCCATCGCCGTCATCCGTCCGGTCCGGCCACTGGAGCGTTTCTGAAACGGGAAGACCTGCCCAATGGCTCGACCCTCGGCCTGTTTGCCATCCGCGCCGTCCACATCGGCGAACAGCCACTCTTCGTCATCGGCGGCGAACGGCTCGATCAGCAATTTCCTTTCGACGCTCGACATTCCCACCGGCACGCGCGTCCTGCTGTACCAGAACCTCGATGCGAAGTGGAATCCGCAACTGCTGCTCGACCTGAACGGTCCCGCTGCGGGCGCCGATCGCCTTGCACCGCTCATCGAACGAGGTGCGCAGCACCGGACAAGAAGAGCAGAGCCGCAATTCACTGGAGCGGCGATGCCGCCGACGCCGAAATTTTTCACGCGATCCCACTCGACGGCCCTGGTCAGCACGCTCGAACCAACAAAGCCGACAGCAACTCATGGGCGTGCTGCTGGTCGGCAGTTCGCGGCGTCCGCTCATCGAATTACAACGGCAGCATCATATCGACGGCGATGCTGGTCGGCGGCTGCGGAATTCTGGTCGCGGTGCTCACCAGCCTGTGGTTTGCGGCCCGCGTCACGCGTCCGGTAGTCTCGCTGGCCGATGCGGCGCGCCGCGTCGCAGCCGGCGATCTGGCTGCCAAAGTCGAAGTCGAATCGCGCGACGAACTGGGCGAACTTGCAGCTTCGTTCAATCGCATGACAGAAGATCTTGCTCCAGCAAAAAGATCGCGCCGTGCAAGCCGAGCGGGTAGCGGCATGGCGCGAACTGGCGCGCCGCCTGGCGCATGAGCTGAAGAATCCGCTGTTCCCGCTGCAGGTCACGGTCGAGAATCTGCTGCGCGCGAAAGCAGAAGTCCCCGGAGATGTTCGAGGAAGTTTTCCGCGAAAGCACGTCCACCCTGCTGGCCGAAATCAATAATCTGAAAACCATCATCGGACGCTTCAGCGAATTCTCAAGAATGCCGCAACCGCAGCGCCGGCCGACTCAGGTGAACGATGTCGTGCGTTCCGTGCTGCGAGTTTTCCAGGCACAATTGCAGGCGAACAAGTCCGATCACAGTGCGCACCGAACTGGCCGCCGCGTTGCCCGAGATCTCGGCCGACCCCGATCTGCTGCATCGCGCGCTGTCGAATCTGGTGCTGAACGCCATCGACGCCATGCCGCAAGGTGGCGAACTACGCTCCACACCGCCGCAATCGGCGAATCGAGACGCGCAGCGCCGCGTCGTCATTTCCGTATCCGACACCGGCTCCGGTCTGACGCCAGAAGAATGCGAGCGCCTGTTCACTCCGTACTACACGACCAAGCAGCACGGCACGGGCCTGGGCCTGGCGATTGTACAGTCGGTGGTGAGCGATCACGGCGGCAAGATTTCCGTCGAGAGCACAAAAGAGAAAGGAACGACGTTTCGCATCGAGTTGCCGTGCGAGGCGCCTGCGAAGCCAATGTAGTACATCGGAGAATGAGCTTGGTCTTTAGATCGGCGTGAACCGTGTGAATCCGCGGAACAACGAACGCTGAACAGGTACGAACATCGTGCCGCAAAAAGCGCACCTGCTCATCGTCGACGACGAACCTAACACGCTGGCCTCCCTCTCTCGCGCCTTCCGCCTTGAAGGCCACGAGGCCACCGTGTGCGACAACGCAACGAAGGCCCTCGAACTAGCCAACATCGCAACCCTTCGACCTGATCCTCTCCGACGTAGTCATGCCCGGCAAAGACGGACTAACGCTGCTCGAAGAGCTCAAAGCGCAAGGCGTCTCCACTCCTGTCGTCATGATGTCGGGCCAGGCGCACATCGAAATGGCCGTGCGCGCCACTCGACTGGGCGCGCTCGACTTTCCTGGAAAAGCCCATCTCCACCGAAAAACTTCTGCTCACCGTAGAAAATGCGCTGAAGCTTGGGCGCCTCGAACGCCAGAACCGCGACCTTGAACGCCGTCTCGGTAAACACGAAATCGTATGGACAGGCGACACCATGCGCCGCGTGATGGCGCAAGTCGAGCGCGTAGCCGCCAGCGAGACCCGCGTCTGCATCCTCGGAGAAACCGGCACCGGCAAGGAACTGGTGGCGCGCACGCTCCACGAACGCAGCCCGCGCGCCGCCGCGCCTTTCGTCACGCTCAACTGCGCCGCCGTTCCCGCCGAGCTGATCGAGTCCGAACTCTTCGGCCACGAAAAAGGATCGTTCACCGGCGCCGCCGCCCGTCATCTCGGCAAGTTCGAGCAAGCCCAGCACGGCACCATTTTCCTCGACGAAATCGGCGACATGCCGCTCACCATGCAGGCCAAGCTGCTGCGCGTGCTCGAAGAAGGAGAAGTCGAGCGCATCGGCGGCGACCGCTCCATCGCCGTGGATGTTCGCGTGGTCGTCGCCACCCACCGCGATCTGGAAGCCCTGGTCCGCGAAGGCAAATTCCGCCAGGATTTATTTCACCGCATCTACGTGTTCCCGCTGCGCCTGCCGCCGCTGCGCGAACGGCGCGAAGACATTCCGGTGTTAGTCGAGCACTTTGCGCGCAAGTCAGTGCAACCAACGGCTGGAAGCCGATGAACTTCACCGCCGAAGCGATCGCCGCTACTGCAGGAGCACGCGTGGCCCGGCAACATTCGCGAACTGCGCAACGCGGTCGAGCGTCTGATGCTGCTCGCGACCTCTAACGAAGTCACCGCGGAAACCGTGGCATTAGCCCTGCCCGCGTCATCAGGCTCGCTCCGAAGCCGCGTTTGCCAGGCTCAGGTCCGCTAGCCGATCGCGTGCGCGCCTTCGAGAAGCAAACCATCCTGGCCGAACTGAAGCGCAACCACAACCAGATCTCAAACACGGCGCGGGCGCTGGGACTCGAGCGCTCCCATCTTTATAAAAAGGCCGAGCAGGTGGGGATTGACTCTAAAGGCGATGCGGAATGAAACGGACCGCTGAGAGCTCGAGAACGTCCCCGTTGCAATTTCCCACCTTCCACAGACGACAATCGCAACGTGCCGAGCGTGAGCTTTTATGAGGATCCCGCCCTACCGTCCCGTTCCGTCCGGGCGCGCTCGTCATCGTCACGCTCGACAACCCGCGCGAAAAAATCTGGGGCGCGATCCTGAATCTCTCGCCCAGCGGCCTCAGTCTGCGCGGCGTGGATATTTCCTCCTTCGACGATTTCACCTCCCAGATCCGCGACGGCGAACCCTTTGCCTCCGGAGTAATGTTCTTCCCGATGCACCGCGTCGAGCGCCTCGAACTCGATCTCCCCGAAGGCAACCTGCCATCGCTAGCCCAGCGCTTCGCGCAAAGAACCGGACAGGACCCGGCGCCCATCCTGGTCAGCGAATTCCTTCCGCCTTCGCCCGAAGACGAGGCCCACAACGCGCCCCATGCCGCCGAACGAAGAGAAAGCGCAAAAGATCAGTCGCAAGGCCGAAAGACACCGGAGACGCCCTCGTTGAACCTCCGCCAAATCCTGACCGCGCCCAATCAGCTCACGCTGTTGCGCATGATCTTCCTGCCGTTCATCGTCATCAACATGGTCAAGCACGACTTCAAATGGGCGCTGGCGCTTTTCATCCTGGCCGGCCTGAGCGACGGCCTCGACGGCCTGCTCGCCCGCACCCTCCATCAGCAAACGGTCCTCGGCCAGTATCTCGACCCGATCGCCGACAAGCTGTTGATGAGCACCATGTTTCTGGTGCTCTCGATCGAGCGCCAGAATTCCGTGGAAGTACACCGTCGTGGTCTTCAGCCGCGACATCTCGATCCTCCTCATCAGCGGCGTCCTCTTCATGATCGCCGGCCTGCGCGACTTCCGCCCCAGCATCTTCGGCAAAGCCAACACCTGCGCGCAAATCGGCCGCCATCTTTTTCGTGCTGCTGCTGCAAGTAGCGACCCGGCGCTGGGTCTGGATCCTCGCCATCATCTTCCTGCGGGCCACCTTCACCTTCACAATCGTCTCCGCCGTGCACTACGCATTCCTGGTGCAGCACCGTCTGCGCGAGCACGGGCATGTGCCTGCACTGAAGAGTTGATGAGATGAAGAGATGAATTTCTTGCAACGCGGACAGACGTGGTGATTCCCGGGCATGTGGCGACCCCGGAGGGAATCGAACCCCCAACCCTCAGTTCCGAAGACTGATGCTCTATCCAGTTGAGCTACGGGGCCGCTCCCCAAACTCTACCACCAAGCCCCGCAGGATCGCGCAGCCCACCTCCGGTGAGCATTGGTCTTGCTTGCTCGAGGCTCGCGACTCGTAGCTCACTGCCCCACGATAGAATAAAAGACTAGTTCAACGCCCACGATCCATGCCCATTCATCTCTACAACACACTCTCCGCCAAAATCGAAGACCTGACTCCGCTCGAAGACAACCAGATCCGCATGTACGCCTGCGGCCCCACCGTCTACGACTACGGCCACATCGGAAATTTCCGAACATTCATCGCCGTCGATCTTCTCTACCGCTTTCTTCTCCAGTCCGGATTCGACGTCCGCTACGTAATGAACATCACCGACGTGGACGACAAAATCATCCGCAACGCCGCCCGCGACGGCCTCAGCGTGCAGGATTACACGGCGAAATATGTTCAGGCCTTCCTCGAAGACTCGGCCACGCTCAACATCGAGCAGCCGGCCCTCGTCCGCGCCACCGAGCACATCCCCGAGATGGCCGAGTTCATCGCGAAACTGGCAGCGAAGGGCTTCGCCTATCGCACCGACGACGGCTCATACTATTTCCGCATCGCCAAATTCCCCGAGTACGGCAAGCTCTCGAAAAAAGACTTCGCCGGCATGACCGACGGCGCCCGCGTCGACGTTGACGAATACGAGAAAGACAGCGCCCGCGACTTCGCCCTCTGGAAAGCCCCCAAGCCCGGCGAAGCCTCATGGGAAACGTCGATTGGTCCGGGCCGTCCCGGCTGGCACATCGAGTGCTCGGTGATGTCGATGGAACAACTGGGCCTAAGCTTCGACCTGCACGCCGGCGGCGAAGACCTGATCTTCCCGCATCACGAAAACGAAATCGCGCAGTCCGAGTCGCTAACCGGACAGCAGTTCGCGCGCTACTGGTTCCACGCGCGCTTTCTCCTGGTCGAAGGCCAGAAGATGTCCAAGAGCCTGGGCAACTTCTTCACGCTGCGCGACCTGGTGCTGCAAAGGCCACAAGCCGTCGTCGATCCGCTGGCTGCTGACGCAGGTTCCCTATCGCAATCAGTTGAACTTCACCTTCGACGGCCTGAGCGCGGCCGCCAGTTCGGTCGAGAAGCTGCGCAACTTCCGCTTCCGGCTGACCAGTTCGCAATTCCCTGCCGGCGTCGAACCCGCCATGTCACAACTGGCGAACGAAACCGCGGCGCGCGTCAAGCCGCCCTCGACGACGACCTGAACACCGCCGAAGCGCAAGGCGCCATCTTCGACATGCTGCGCAAATCGAACAGCCGCGCTCGATGCGGCCGAAGTTCGTCAGGACGACGCGCAAGCTCTGCTAACGACGCTCGATCGCTTCGACGCAATCTTCGGCGTTCTGAAAGACGACGATCAGCCCAAGATGAGAGCCATCCTGGACTGGGCCCGCGCAGCGGGCCGCGAAGACATCAGCCCGCAACTGGAAGAGATCGCCGGATCGGCGCAACTCTCCGACGAAGCATGTAAATCAAAAGCTGGCCGAAATGGAAGCCGCCAGAAAGTCGCGCAACTTCAAAGCAAGCGACGCCATCCGCGCGGAACTAGTAGGAGCCGGCATCATTGTGGAGAATACAAAAGACGGCGTACGCTGGCGTAGAAAGTAACGCCACGAAAAATGTAGCGCCGGCATCGTGCCGGCTGTCCCGGGGGCAGCCCTCGCCCGCGGCGCGGCGGGCTAAACACAGCCGAGGCAGACCCTATGCTGCTCATGGACGATTTCATCCGCGAAGCCGAAGTCGCCCACGGCCATCTCTGCGCGGGACAAATCCTGGGCGTCCGCCTGGCCATGCTAGGCCTGGCAAAGCTCGGCATCGAAGACCCGCGCGGCAAAAGAAAGACCGCAAGCGCCTCGTCACCTTCGTAGAAATCGATCGCTGCGCCACCGACGCCATCGGCGTAGTCACCGGATGCCGCCTGGGCAAGCGCGCCCTGAAATTCCGCGACTGGGGAAAGATGGCCGCGACCTTCGTCGACCTCGAAACCGGCAAAGCCATCCGCATCGCCGCCAAAGAATCGTCCAAACAGCTGGCCCGCGAACTGCATCCCGAAATCGAAAACAAGAACCAGCAGCAGATGCTGGCCTACCGCGAAATGAAAGACGATGACCTGTTCTCGAGCCCAGTGGGTAAAAGTCGAACTCCCCGCCGAAGAATTCCCCGGCTACAAGGGCGACCGCATAGTCTGCGCCGAATGCGGAGAAGGCATCAACTTCCACCGCGAAGTGGAGCGCGACGGCCGCATCTTATGTAAGGCTTGCGCCGGTGAAAAATATTACGAAGTCTTATAGCCCCGGCACAGATCAGTGGTTTCCTCCGTGTTCCTCAGTGTCCTCTGTGGTTCAAGCCTTCCTGGAATCCGAAACGAAACTGTCCGCAACCGGCACCGACCCCCTCACCACGTGTAATGCACCGTGTAAGTCACCACCTTCTCCTCATTCGCCGCAATCGTCTCCGGAAACTCAATCGTGTGGCTATCGGTCTTCTTATACTCATCTGACTTCGACGCGATATCCCAATTCTGCGAGCGATACATGTGCTCGACGATCCGCACCTCCACCGGCTCCTTCTTGTGGTTGCGTACCTTGATCTCGAACGACTCAGTCGCAGTGCGCCTTCCGTTGTCCACGGAATAATCCACGCGCCGCCTTTGTCCCGCGAGATCAAAGGCATTCCCGGTGTAAATGCGAATCGTTTCGTCCCGCGGCGTGTGGTCGATAGTGTTTTCGCCGGTGAACTCAATCTGCCCGTCATCGTTGCGCCGGTAAAAACGAACGCGCCCCTGCGGCAGCGGCATCCCAAGATGGTTCGCCTCGGAATTCCGGAATTCGCGCATCACCCAGATTTTCGGATTCGACTCGGTGCCGTACGAATAATCGTTCCGAAAATTTTCCCAGTTCCATCCGTTGTAGCGGTTCGCATCCACGAGCACACCGTCGTAAATATAAATCTGCTTCGTGTTCACGCTCGCCGCGCGAATAAATTCCACCTGCTTGGTCTCGCGGTCGCGCAGGGTCGTGCGTCGATCAAGCGTGTACAGGTGATATTCGTCAAAGCTCTTCTCGCTGACGGGCGGCCCCACCGCCCCACCGACAGCGTCCGCAGATTTCGCCATCAGATACGCGCGCGCCTCCGGCCGCTGAATCTTGCTGACATCGCCGGCCATAAGCTTGATGCGCGCGTCCGAAAAGGTCTTGCCGCTCTGATTGTCCATGGTGACCCAGCCCACCACGTCCACAATATCGCCCTTCTCGGGAGCCACGATGTTGTAGTCGGCCTGCCAGCTTAGGCCTCCAGTGACGTAGGAAAATTCCGCGGGAAACTTGCCGGGCTTATCGGTTGCAAGAATCCATTCCAGCCGCGGATGCAGAATGGTCTCCGCGGTAAGGTCGGGAAACACCGGCGTCCCCGGCAGGCCGAACCGAAGCTGGCCGTCGACCTCGATAATGGGCTGCTCGGAAGCGGCCGACATTTGCGCCTGGTAATACTGATCGCCATAACGGTTCATCGCGAAATAACTGTGCGGCACGTATCCGCTGCGGATGATCTTGCCTTTTACGGTCGCGCCTCCCTGCACCTGGAAGTCAATCGTGCGGCCCTCATACAGCGAGAGCAACGAAGCTTCATTCACCGGATCGGCGCGATAGTTCTGCTCCAGCACCTGCAATGAATGTTTGCCGCTCGGGATCGCGCAGCACGACCGAATCGGGCTCCAGGTGGAACGTGATGTCGTTGACGGTAGCCTGATTTTCGCCCGCAGCTAAGTCCAGCGGGATCTCCTGCCGTACGACGGCGAAGCTCTGGTTGTAGATCGTCAGCGAAGGTTGCGCGCCTGAAGACGAAGACGAAGATGACGAGCTGCAGGCGAATACGGGCCCGAATGCGCAGGCTTTTGCGAATTCGTTTGGCCAGATGGTTGCGCCAGCGTGGTGGCGAGAAGCAGCAAAATACCGACGAAGCGAGCAGGCATAGAGCTACACTCCCCGTGCGAGTTTTTGAGAACTGTTCAAGTCTATAGACACCGCAGATGTAGGGGGTGGGCAGGGCGGCGTGCTACAGACTGTTGAGTAGAACGGGAGAGAGTTGAATTCTTGCGGCCCGGTCTCCTGGGTCTGGGAAACGCCACGGCCGGTGCAGGTTACAGAAAGATGCCGTGTAGAGACGGGGCCTGCCCCGTCTCCGTGCCATCCGTGAACCAGGTTCTAGCGGGAAATTACAAATTCGCAGGCATTTGAACTGGCTCCAGGCGGCCCGCGCTTTCTCGTACGCCGCTGCCACGCGCAGCACCGTCGCCTCATCAAAATGCCGCCCAAATATTTGCAGGCCGATCGGCAGCCCCTCGCGACTCTCGCCGCAGGGAACCGAAATTCCCGGGAATGCCCGCCAGATTCGCGGTGACTGTGTAAATATCCGCGAGATACATGGCCAGCGGATCATCCACCTTTTCGCCCAGCTTGAACGCCGGAGTCGGCGCGGTAGGCGCGGCAATCACATCGACTTTTTTGAACGCCTCGTCGAAATCGCGCGTCAGCAGCGTGCGCACCTTCTGCGCCTTCAGATAATAGGCATCATAGTAGCCCGCGCTCAGCGCGTAAGTTCCGAGCATGATGCGCCGCTTCACTTCCATGCCAAATCCGCCATCGCGCGTCTGCCGATACATTTCCGCGAGCGTTCGCGCGCCACGCGCTCGAAATCCATAGCGCACGCCGTCATAGCGGGCAAGATTCGCGGAAGCCTCCGCAGTCGCCACGATGTAGTAAGCCGGAATTGCGTACTCGGTATGCGGCAACGACACCGGAACAATCTCGCAGCCGAGCGACGCCAGCTTCTGAATTGCGCGCCTCGACCGCGGCGCGCACTTCGGCGTCGAGCCCAGAACCAAAATACTCTTTCGCGACTCCGACCTTGAGGCCGCGAACCGGCTTATCCAGTTCGGCCACGTAATCCGGCACTGGCACGTCCGCCGAAGTAGAATCCATCGGATCGCGCCCGGCGATCGTCCGCAGCACCAGCGCGGCATCCTTCACGGTATTCGCAAACGGCCCGATGTGATCGAGCGACGACGCAAACGCAATCAGCCCATAGCGCGACACGCGGCCGTAAGTAGGCTTCAATCCCACCACGCCGCAAAACGAAGCCGGCTGCCGAATCGAGCCGCCAGTATCGGAGCCGAGCGTCGCGACCGCCATGCCCGCGGCGACCGCCGCCGCCGAACCGCCCGACGAGCCGCCCGGCACCCGAGTCTTGTCGCGCGGATTGCGCACCGGGTGGTAGGCCGAATTCTCGGTCGACGAGCCCATGGCAAACTCATCGCAGTTGAGCTTGCCGAGCACCACCGCGCCCGCCGCTTCGAGGCGTGCGACCGCCGTGCAGTCATAAGGCGGAATAAAGTTGTCGAGAATCTTCGAAGCTGCGGTAGTGCGGACGCCGCGCGTCACCATGACGTCTTTGATCGCGACGGGAACCCCGGCCAGCGGTGGCAGCGGCTTGCCCTCCGCAGCCATTTTGTCGATGCGCGCCGCCTGCGCAAACGCCCGGTCTTCGCACAACGTCAGGAAAGCGCCAATCTCCGCGTCTTCTTTCTTGATGCGCGCGTAGAATTCCTCGGCGAACGCGACGGCGGTCGTCCGGCGCTCGGCAATCGCGCTGCGAACGCTTTCAATGCCGGACGCTTTCACCGGATCGCCGGCTGTCATCGCGTCATCTCTCAATCACCTTCGGCACCACAAAAAATGTCCCATCCGTCTCCGGAGCATTCTTCACCGCCTCGTCATGCGGCAGCGATGGACGCAAGTCCTTCCTTCACATCGTCGCGCGCCGCGTAGGCGAAGCGATCGCTTCCCTTGCCGCGATACATCCACGCCATATCGGTCGGAGACCTGCGCCATCGGCTCGACGTTTTCGGTGTTCAGTTCGCCGAGCCGGTCCACATATTCGAGAATGGAATTCAAATCGCGCAGCATCCGAGCACGCTCGTCGGCGCCGTCAATTCAAGATTGGCGAGGTCGGCTACGTAGGCAACGTCTTTGTCCGTAACTTTCATGGGTCATGCTTATGGCGTCCCCTCAACCCGCTTTCGCGATTTCGCCAGCTGCTCCTGCATTTCCAGCTGCTGCCGCTGCCTTCTCGCGCTTCTTCCTCAGCTTCCGCAAATGCGCCGCCGAATACAAACTCCCGCGGCACCGCTTCGCCCCGCAATAACAAGGAGCGTCATCCTCCCCGTCATACAGGTTGTAGTCGTAGGTCAACTCCTCGCCCGGCTCAATGTCGCGCAGCGCGATGATCCACATCTTGCCCGCGATCTGGTCGGTCTCGCAGTTCGGCTTGCAGGAATGATTCACAAACGCCGCCACGCCGAAGCCGTCGATGATGCGCTTGCCGCCATCCAGCCCAAACAAATACGTGTTCGGAAAATCGTCGTAAAGATCGTCGGCCTCTTCGTAGCTCAAATGCTCGCCAACGTACTCGACGACCAGCGTGCCCTTTCGAATACGCCTGGTCGTGTAGCACCCAAAAGAATGAATGGCGGATTTGCGGATCTCGAGCGTCATGGAGCGACTTCTATCTTTAGCACAACCGGTATGGAAAATTGCAGATTGCAGAGGTCAGATTGCAGAAGTAAAACCGTCGGATCACGGCAACCGCCGGCTACCGGAAGCTGTCACTTCTGCAATCTGACCTCTGAAATCTGCAATTGCTGCTAAGATTTTTCCCGGAGAAACCCATGGCTCCCCATCATCCCCCGCGCTTTCTGAAAATTGTCGACGACGCCCGCAGCCGCGTCCGCGAAACCAACGTCGACGAGGTCAAATCCCGGCTCGATCGCAGTGCGGAACGACAAATTTCGTCCTCGTCGATGTCCGCGAAGACCGCGAATTCGAAGCCGACCACATCCCCGGCGCCGTCCACCTCGGCAAAGGCGTCATCGAGCGCGACATCGAGGCCAAGTATCCCGCGCTCGATACGCCGCTCGTTCTCTACTGCGGCGGCGGTTTCCGCTCCGCCCTGGCCGCCGACAACCTCCAGAAAATGGGCTACACCAACGTCATTTCCATGGACGGCGGCATCCGCGACTGGCGCGAGAAGTCGTATCCGCTGGAGAAGGGAAAGTGAACGCCGAGCGGGCTGCTATAGACGGCTGGCAGCGCCGAGGCTATGCCCAACTGTCTCGCGCCTCGCATTGCATACCGGCCCCAACTCTGAAAAAATAGGCATCATCGGGGATTCATCGATGTCTCAAATAGGAAGCTTCGCGCTGCTGCTGGCGCTTGGCCTGAGCGCCTACTCGTTCGGGCCGGCCTGCTCTCGCTTTTCGGCCGCGACGCCGCCTCGGCTCGCCTCGGTGAAACCGCCCGCCGCGCCGGCATCGCGACCTTCATCATCGTGCTGCTCGCCGGCCTTCGTTCTCGTCGCCGCCGCCTTCAATGACGATTTCTCCATCGCCTACATTTACCACCACAGCAATCGCGATCTTCCCGCCGCCTACAAATTCGCCGTGCTGTGGTCCGGTCAGGAAGGCTCGCTGCTCTTCTGGTCACTGCTGCTGGCCGGCTACGGATTCGTTCTCCGCCTCCGCTACAAGACCGATCAGCGCCTCTTCGCGTACGCCTCGGTCATCATCGCCTGCTGTCCAGGTCTTCTTTCCTGCTGATTCTGAATTTCGCCGCCCACCCCTTCGCCCTCGAGCAAGGCGTGCTCCCGCCCGACGGCACTGGCCTCAATCCCCTGCTGCAATATCCCGAGATGGTCATCCATCCGCCCATGCTCTATCTCGGATACGTCGGCTTCACCATTCCCTTCGCCTTTGCGTTAGGCGCGCTCATCATGCACTACCCCGGCGAAAAGTGGATTCACATCACCCGCCGCTGGACCATGGTGACGTGGTGCTTCCTGACCATCGGCGTTTTCCTCGGCGCGCACTGGGCCTACGCCGTCCTCGGCTGGGGAGGCTACTGGGGATGGGATCCGGTAGAAAACGCGTCGCTCATGCCGTGGCTCACCGGCACCGCGTTCCTGCACTCGGTCATGATGCAGGAAAAACGCGGCATGTTGAAAGTCTGGAACATGGCGCTAGTCTTCGCCACCTTCCTGCTCTCGATGCTAGGAACGTTTCTCACCCGCTCGGGCGTAATCAGTTCCGTCCACGCCTTCGCGCAATCGTCCATCGGCACGTGGTTCATCGTCTTCATCGCGCTCACCGCCGCGGTCTGCATATTCTTCCTGATCAAGAATCTGCCTTACCTCAAGAGCGAGCACAAACTGGAATCGCTGGTCTCGCGCGAATCGAGTTTCCTCTTCAACAATCTCCTGTTGCTGGTAGTCTGCTTCACGATTCTCTGGGGCACGTTCTTCCCGATCATTTCGGAATGGGTGCAAGGCCACAAAGTCACAGTAGGCCCGCCCTTCTTCAATCGCGTAGCCATTCCCGGTTGCGCTGCTGCTTCATGCTGCTGACGGCGGTCGGCCCGCTGCTGGCCTGGCGCAAGACGTCCATCGAAAGCCTGAAGCGCAACTTCCTCTTCCCCGCCATCGGCTCAGTCGCTGTCGGCCTGATGATGATTCTCTTCGGCGTTAAGCCCTGGGAAGATCCGTCCTACTTCTACGCGATCATGGCCGCGGTTCTCTCCGCGCTGGTCATCTTCACGGTAATCTCCGAGTTCGTCCGCGGAGGCCGCGTCATCGCCGGCAAGAGCGACCAGAACCTTTTCGCCGCCATGCTTCAGCTCTGCCGCCGCAACACGCGCCGCTACGGCGGCTACATAGTCCACTTCGGCGTGGCGCTGGTCGTCATCGGAATCCTCGGCACGCCCTTCAATAAAGAAGTAGAAAAAGAAATGGCCTTCGGCGACAAAATCAACATTGGCCCCTACACGCTCGTCTGCCAGTCCTACACGCAGGACGACAATCCGAACTACGCGAACGAGTGGGCCATCATCAACGTCTTCCGCGGCGGCAAGCAGATCACGACCATGTATCCCGAGCGCCGTTTCTATAAAGCGAGCGGACAGCCGCAGACCCTGCCGCGCATCTATCCCAGCTTCCGCGAGGATTTCTTTCTCGTAACCGACCTGTATCTCGTCTACGAAGGCAAGAACGACACCACCGGCCGCCCGATCATCAAAGCGCACCTGAACCCGCTCGTGCCCTGGATCTGGATCGGCCTGATCATCATGGTCTTCGGGACGGTAGTAGCGCTCGTGCCGAACACCGTGCCCGTCCCGGTGCACGCTGGCCGTGCCAGTCCGCACCGAAGCCCACGCAGGAGCAGGAGACTGATGAAACTCTTGATTGGAAAATTGGAAGGGCACGACTTCGTTATGCCGATAGGTCATCCGAAGCTATCCGCCGTCAGCGCCTGCGGTTCGCTTGTTGGGCGGCGCAGCGCTTCAGCGCTGCGATAGGCAACCTTAAGTTCACGGCTTTGAAGTCGCTCAGCCCGACGCCGATTCGCACTCCGCACCCTCCACGCCCTGCATCCTGACCGCCGCCATCTTCCTCTTCATGGGCGCCGCCCACACTCCCGACGCCCGCTTCCACGACCTGGGCCACCGCATGATGTGCACCTGCGGATGCGCCCAGATCCTCCTCGAATGCAATCACGTCGGCTGCCAGTCGTCCACGAAAATGATTAGTCAGCTCCAGACCGCGCTCGACAAAGGCGACAACGACGACCTCATCCTCCAGGGCTTCGTGCAGGAGTACGGCCCCACAGTAATCGCCGCGCCCACCGCGACCGGTTTCAACCGAGTAGCCTGGATCATGCCCTTTGCCGTGTTGGCGCTAGGCATAGCCTTCGCAGTTCACACGGTGCGCTCCTGGAAGAATCGCCCCGTGCCCGCCCTCGCCGATGGCATCGTAATCCCGCCTGGCCACGAACTCGACGACTTCCGAGCGAGGGCCCGCAAGGAAACGGACCTATGACCAAGCTATGGCTCGCCGTCAAAGCCGCGGAGCGGCGAAAGATTGCAGCCCACGGCGCAGGCCGTGGGTCAGCCGCGCCCACCACTCGAGCCCCGGAGGGGCGAAAGAAAGGGTGGCCGCCATGCCCATGATCATCTTCATCTGCGCCGTCTTCTTCCTCGCGTCCTGGTACTACGTCTTCTTTTTCCCCGGCGAAGTTTACGCCGGAGAAGAAAAAACCCGCCTCGGCTATCTCCGCGAGCGCAAAGAATCCGTCTACGATAACCTGCGCGACCTGAATTTCGAATACAAAGCCGGCAAGGTTCCCGACGCCGATTACCAGTCCATGCGCAACTCCCTCGAAGAAGAAGCCGCCGCCATCATGGCCGAGATCGAACGGCTGGAGCAGGCTCTAGTCGTAGGCTGAGCAATGTCTTCATGATAGGCATGTGCCTATACAATTGCATACCTTTGTGCTACCATGATTTCACAGGCGGATGGCTTCGACTGGGACCGGGGCAACCGGGCCAAGTGCGAGAAGCATGGGCTTTCGGTAGACGTGATCGAAGACCTTTTTACTCGCCCTCTCGCCATTCTCCCCGACGCAGGCCACTCCCAGCGGGAAACGCGTTTTCGCGCAGTCGGGCGAACGGAGAAGGGCCGTGGCGTCTTCATCGTTTTCACGCTTCGTCGTAAGGGAGAAGAACTGCTGATCCGGCCGATCAGCGCTCGCTATATGCACAGAAGGGAGATCGATGCCTTCAAAAAAGAAAATCCCGAGCTTTAAGAGCGACCGCGCCGCAGCGGCCTTTGTGGATAAGGCCGACCTGTCGCAATATAACCTTTCAGGCGCGAAACTTGTGCGCTTCGAAATCAAGCCCAAGGACAAATCGATCAACTTGCGTTTGTCCGAAGAACTTTACGACGCTCTCCGAGAGCGCGCCGCCCGCGCCGGTCTACCCTATCAACGTTTTATTCGGCTGACGCTCGAAGAGGCTCTCGGCGAGTCAAAATGAGGCGATCTCGCCCCCTTTGTTAGGATACTAGTTACCTCCGGAGCAACTAGTGTTTGAGCGCTACACAGAGAAGTCTCGGCGCGTAATCTTCTTTTCGCGATATGAAGCGAACGAATTCGGGTCGCCCTACATAGAGTCCGAACACCTGCTGCTCGGCTTCATACGCGAATCTAAAGCCCTGTCCTCGAAAATCTTCGGCCCTGAATTCTCCGTCGACGAGATCCGCAAGGAGATCGAGAGGCATACGACAGTTCGCAAAAAGACCTCGACGTCCGTCGACCTCGCGCTCACCAACGAATGCAAGCGCATCCTCCATTACGCCGCGGACGAAGCCGACCGCCTCGGGCATAAGCACATCGGCACGGAGCACCTGCTCGCCGGCATTCTGCTCGAAAAGGACTGCTACGCCTCACAACTCCTGGCCACCCGCGGCATCTCGCTGGAAACTGTCCGCGCGAATGCTGCGCCTGAGGAACCCACAATCGAACTCGCGAAGGCTAAAAGCCCAGGAATCCCCGTTGGCTACAAATGGAAGAGCCTCCTCTACAATCCGCCGAGCGGAACCATCATTATCGAAATGACGCGAGAGGACACGGGGCATCTCCGTTTGTCGCGGCTCTTCATGCGCCACCGGAGCGCCGAAAGCTACGAGCCAATCGGCAACCCCGCGGACGACCTGTCCTGCGAATCCCCCGTGACGTGCGACAAACTGCCGATCGTTATTTTCAACACTGTGAAGTGGGAGGACCGCGGCGGACATCCAGACGGTCTGTATGAGTTCGACCTCGAGTCCCGAAAGCTGACGGAGCGTCTCCCGAGAGCGGCACTGATCCTTCCCGAGCCCTATGATGACTCCTGGATTTTGTCGCTGGTATCGCTCGCGGATGATGCGAAGATACTCCACGCAAAGGTTGGACTGAAGAGACCGGTTCCGACCGGAGCCGAAGTCGACTATTATTTAGCGAAACTCACTTTGGCCGACAGGAAACTGGAGCTGCTCTCACGCCTGAAGGACATACGTTTCTAAAGACGCCTCAACAAGGAGAGATTTTGACCAATCTCGCAAAGTCCGCCCTACTACTCGTCGTCCTCGCGCTATCCTTGTCCCACGCCCACGCCCAGACCCTCTCCGGCACGGTCACCAACGCCACCACCAACAAGCCCGCCGCCGGAGACGAAGTCATCCTCATCAACCTCGCCAACGGCATGGACGTCGCCGGCAGCACCAAGGTCGACTCCGCCGGCAAGTTCAGCTTCAAAATCGACGCCAGCAATGGCGCCGGAGGCCCGCACCTCATCCGCGCCGTCCACCAGGGAGTCACCTATCATCAGATCGCCCCTCCCGGGACCAACTCCGTCGAAGTCAAGGTCTACGACGTGGAGAAAAAAGTCAGCGCGCTCAGTCTCACCGCCGACGTGTTCCGCATCCAGGCCGACTCGACCAGCCTTCAGGGCATGCGCCTGTTTGCGGTCGACAACAATTCGACCCCGCCCGTCACGCAGATGAACGATCATAACTTCGAGTTCTATCTGCCCGCCGGCGCCAAGGTCGAACAGGTGCAGGCGCGCGCGCCCAACGGCCAGCCCATCGCCGCCGAAGCCGTGCCTCAATCTCGAAAAGAACCTCTACGCCATTAACTTCCCGCTGCGCCCCGGAGAAACGCAGTTTCAGCTTGAGTTCACGCTGCCGTACACGGGCACGATGAAATTCGATCCCAAACCGCTCTATCCCGCCGAGCACTTCGTCGTAGTCCTGCCGAAGTCGATGCACTTCGCAGCCGCCCCCGGCGTCCCAGACTTCAAGTCGATGAACGACCCCAACAATGCCGACACCATCGTTCAAGTCGCGCAGCAGACCCACGCCGGTCAGGCCCTGGGTTTCACCATCAGCGGGACTGGCACGATTAGCGACCAGCCAGCCGGAGGAGGCGCTCAGGCCGGCGCTCAAAGCGGCCCGCAATCCGGCCCCATGAATGAGAATCCGCAAACCGAAAGCTCCCGTCCCGGCGGAGGCCTCGGGGCTCCCATCGATGCGCCCGACCCGCTGGAAAAATATCGCTGGTACGATAATCGGCGCGTTCATCCTCCTGCTGGGCAATCGGCGGATGGGTCGTCACGAGGCGTCAAGGCGCCGTGTCCGCCGCATCGGGATCGCGCGCGCCGCTCGCTTCCGGTCCGCTGGCCTCCCCCATCACCGGCCCCGGAGCCGAGCCGGATCTCAGGTGCCGGAACGATGGCGAGTCTCCCGCACTTCGCCCGCAGTCAACCCGGGAACCTCGAAATCCGGAATGATCCTCGAAGCCCTGAAAGAAGAACTATTCCAACTCGAAGTTGAGCGCAAACAAGGCAAGATCACCGCCGAAGAATACGAAAAGGCCAAAGCCGCGCTGGATCAGACATTAGACCGCGCCCTGAAGCGCCAAAGCTAGGAGCCGCAAAAGAGACCCCCAAAGGGGTGACTGAATTTCTCGCGGACGCGCGGGGACGCTAGCAATGGAAGTGCCGACACGGTCGAACAATGGCCGCGTAAGCCCTGTGTTTTCAAAGATCAAATTTGTAACTCCTTTATTTTCAAGATCAAATGGAGGCCCGCCGTCAATCCCCACGAATCCGCGCCGAATTGTACGCATAAACATCTTATTTTTAAATAGATAACTTAGATTCCACGGAAATCCCGCTCCTGACCAGTAACCCATTTGTTTTCAAAGATCAAGCGGGAGCGTAGCTCTAACGCGTTGATTCTAAAAGATCACTGGAAGGGGGTATACAGTACTGAACAGTAAACACCCGAGTCGCTTTCCGCCTCCGCATCAAACGCCAAAGCCCCACATCAAATAACATGTATCTCTGAGGCAAGCATATGAGCAACATCTTCAAAACCACCCTCCTCCTCACCGTCATGACGCTTCTGCTGATGGTCGCCGGACGCGCCTTCGGCGGCGAGAACGGCATGTTCATCGCCCTCATCTTTGCCGGCATCATGAACTTCGTCTCCTACTTCTTCTCCGACAAGATCGCGCTCGCCATGTATCGCGCGCAGCCCGTCACGCGCGAGCAATTGCCGCGCGTCTACAACATCGTCGAGCGCCTCTCCCAAAAAGTCGGTCTGCCGATGCCCAAGGTCTACGTCATCCCGACCGATTCGCCCAACGCCTTCGCCACCGGACGCAATCCGAATCACGCGTCAGTCGCCGTCACGCAAGGTATTCTCGGCCTGCTCAACGACGACGAACTGGAAGGCGTAATCGCGCACGAACTCGGTCACGTCCGCAATCGCGACATCCTGATCAGCTCGATTGCAGCGACATTGGCCGGAGCAATCACCTGGCTCGCGCACATCGCGCAATGGGGAATGATCTTTGGCGGTTACGGTGGCCGCGACCGCGACGACCGCGGCGGAGGCATCGCCGCGCTCATCATGATCTTCCTCGCGCCCTTCGCAGCCATGCTGATTCAGCTGGCCGTATCGCGCTCGCGCGAGTACGGAGCCGACGACACCGGCGCGCACTGGACCGGCAATCCCTATGCGCTAGCCAGCGCGCTCCAGAAAATCGAGAACTATTCGCGCCGCACGCCGCTGCTCGCCACGCCCTCGACCGCGCATCTTTTCATCATTCAACCGTTCTTAGGAGGCATGAGCTTCGGCAACCTGTTCTCAACCCATCCGCCAACCGCGAAGCGAATCGAGCGCTTGACCGGGAGACCAGCTGAGCTTCTGCGGTAGAGACGCGGCTTGCCGCGTCTCCGCCGCAAAATATGGATTCGGGGGAAACGCGGGCACACACTGCGTGACATCGGTAACCGCTCTGCGCGACTCACACATAGTAAAATCGCCCAAATGGCCCCTGAGACTCTGGTAGCTACCGCAAGCCGCGCCGCGGAACTTGAGAACGCTCTCCGCCGCGTAATTCGCGGCAAGGACGACGTTCTCCGCCTCGCGCTGGTATCGATCTTCGCGCGCGGCCACCTGCTCATCGAAGGCGTTCCGGGAGTCGGCAAGACCACGCTCGGCCAGGCGCTCGCGCGCGCCATCGATTGCACCTTCCAGCGCGTGCAGTTCACCAGCGACATGCTGCCTTCCGACGTGCTCGGCATTTCCATTTACTCGGCCATCGAGCAGAAGTTCGAATTCAAGCGCGGCCCAGTCTTCGCCAACGTTCTCCTGGCCGACGAGATCAACCGCACCACTCCGAAGACGCAGTCCGCGCTCCTCGAAGCGATGAACGAAGGCCAGGTCACGGTCGACGCGTATTCGTATCCGCTGCCGCAGCCGTTCCTGGTTATTGCCACGCAGAATCCGGTCGAGCATCACGGCACGTATCCCTTGCCCGAATCGCAACTCGATCGCTTCCTGATGCGCGTCCGCATGGGCTATCCCGAAGCGAGCGCCGAACGCGAGATCCTGCGCTCCGAGGCTGGCGTCGCTCAGCTCGAAAAGCTGCGCCCCGTGCTCAATGCTAACGATGTCATTGAAATCCAGCAGGCCGTGACCGAGGTCCACGTCGACGATTCGCTAGTCACCTACGCGCTCGCGATCGTCGCCAGGACCCGCGAATCCGAATATCTTTCCCTGGGAGTTTCCCCGCGCGGATCGCAAATGTTCTACCGTGCTGCGCAAGCCATGGCCTTCCTCGATGGCCGCGACTACTGCACTCCCGAAGACTTCAAGCCGCTCGCCGTGCCGGTATTCGCGCACCGCATAGTCGTCAATGCGCACTACGCTTCCACCCTGAAAAAATCGGAGCAATCCGACCAGGTTCTGAAAGAGATCGTCGACAGCGTCCCCGTCCCCGTGTAAGTCTTAGCAATTGTCGCCGACGGAGAGGACTCGTCTGCCGCCATCGGGCCTCGGAAGCCGCACGGGCAAGGGCTTTTCGGGTCAACTACGATCGCTCGTATTACCCGCGGTGCGCGACTTTTTTGTTGAACGCCTGCTCGCAGTATGCTCCAATCTTGCTACGTCCCCCTTGACGCTATTTAGCGTCCCCTATGAAAATTTCTGCCGGTCAATCCCGCGGCGCCACTCGCGCGCGTCCTCGCCCCGCTTTAGCTTTCTTTGCACGGTTCCTCGCCCGGGTCTTCCCTCTCGCCGGGATTCTGTTTGCTCTGGCAATTTCCGCAGTCTTTGCCCAGAACTGCCGCGCGCAGGATTATGTTCTTACCAACGACGACTCTTTCACCAACGGCGTTTCGTTCTTCACCATCAGTCCCGGCGGCGCGCTCACCTTTGCAATGGAGGTGCCTGGTCCCGGCCTCGGCATCGTCGGAGGCCTGTTCGGGATGTCCCGCGTGGTCGCGGTTGATAGCGGCAATACGCAGTGCATCTTCGGGTCCGAAGCTTTTACCAACGATGTGTTCTGGATTGTGGCTGGTTCTGGCATTGCCGGCGGCTCGGCTTCCGGATCGGAATCCGACAATGGCTCGGCCAATGGCATAGGCCTCGCGGCCAACGCGCAATTCGTTTACACCGCCTTCAGTTCCTCGAACACGATTGCCACGTTTCAGATCCAATCGGCTTGCACGCTTGCGTTCGTGAATGACGTGGCGGTCGGCGGACTCAATGGCGGACCGATCGATGGCATGGCGCTTCACGGCAGCATGCTGATCGCCTCGTACGCCGATGGCTCGATCGAGTCGTTCAACGTCGCGTCCGGAACTCCGGTATCGAACGGCGACAAGCAGAATTCCACCGCTTCCGCCGGGGGCGAGAGCTATCCAAACGGCATCGACATTACGCAGGACGGCCACTTTGCCATCTTTGGAGACACCTCGACCGCGGATATCGTCGAGGTCTCGGACATCTCGCCTGGCCGGCTCACTCCGACCGTCGTCTATCGCACTCACGCCGGGATTAACTCGAGCAACATACTGCTCAGCCCGGATGAGACCATTCTCTACATCAGCAACACGCAAGGCGACGTAGTTACGGCCGCCTACTTTGATAAGAACACAGGCGCGATCACGCGCGGCTGCACCTCAGCCAAAATCAGGGATTACGTGAATTCGTGGTCTTACCTTGGTGGCATGGCGCTCCAGCAGATCACCGGCAACGGTGGAGGCGTCTTCGTGGCGGAGTTCGGCGCACCCGCGGGCATCGCCGCGCTGAATCTGACCGTGAACGGGACAAAGTGCACACTGAAGGAAGCAAAGGATTCTCCTACAACGGACGTGTACAGCCGAGGCCTGCTTTCGCTCGGCAGATTTCCCCCGCGTCAGTTTTAATGGGATGGCAAATCTGGGTAGAGAATTTTTCAGGTGAGTCCGTCAACTATGAGTGTAACGAGTCTTATGAGATACCTTATCGCCGTCGCCGTTTTCGCCGTGCTGCCCATCACCTCCTCCGCCCAGTGCCCAGCGCGTCCAGCCTCCGGCACAGAGGTGAGAAATCCGTACACGATCAAATCTCAAAACGGCACCTTGCAGGCTGACTTGTCTCTGGGCGAATCCGTCGACGGCCAGGGCTACACGCATTACTGCTATCAATATCAGACTCCAAGCGGCATCGTCGAAGCACCCACGCTCCGCATCAATCCCGGCGACACGTTACAGCTCAACTTGGCTGACGTTATCCAGGACAACGACGCTTCCAAGATGAAAATGCACCACGCCGCCTCAGGTCCGGTCTGCGGCGATGGCGGCCCGGCCACCGTCAGTTCCACGAACATGCACTTCCACGGCATGCCGATTCCGCCTGTTTGTCACCAGGATGACGTCATTAACACGCTCATTGAGCCCGACACCCCGGCCTTCAATTACAACATTCAGATTCCGGCCGACACGCCGCCTGGTCTTTACTGGTACCACCCGCACGTGCATGGATTCACGGAATTCCAGGTGAATGGCGGAGCGGCTGGCGCTCTCATCGTCAATGGCATGGAGAGAGTACGGCCCGAAGTAAAAGGCCTGAAAGAGCGTGTGTTTATCGTGCGCCAGCAATACCTCGTGCCGTGGATTCCCGGCCCTTATCAATTAAGCCTCAATTATCAGGTCTCACTGTTTCCGAATGGCGCCGCTCCCTATATCAACATGAAGCCCGGCGAGCGCCAATTCTGGCGCGTCGCCAACGCTAGTCTTCAGGACTTCATGCCGATCCAGATCTTGATCAACAGCAAGCCCGAGAAGCTTGAACTGATCGCGCTCGACGGTTACCCGCTCCCCAAGACGCGCAACGTCGAGTCCATTCTTATCCCGCCGGCCGGCCGCGCCGAGTTCATCGTTACGGGCCCGCCCGCCGGCGGCTTCGGGCAGTTTGTCGTCGGCCCCTACGACACCGGGCCCACCGGCAACCCCGATCTATCGGCTCTACTTTCCGTCATCAACCCCGTCGCCGGCAATCTCGCTGGCGATACAGAGTCGTCGCAGCCGCTATCTTCCGACCAGAACTCGCACGCTCCAGCGCCCAAACTAAAATGGTCAGACCTCGAGAACGTGAAAGTTACCGAAGAACGCAAGCTCTATTTTTCCGAGGAATTTGGCGGCACCAACGGCCCAATTCAGTTCTACATTACTGTCCAGGGCCAGCCGCAAAAGGTATTCGAACCCAACGAGAAGCCCGTGATCAAAACGAAAGTCGGCGCGGTTGAAGACTGGACGATCGAGAACCGGGCCCTCGAGACCCACGCCTTCCACATCCATCAGATTCATTTCAAACTGCTCGAAGTCGACGGCAAGCGTGTTCCCAACACTGACATGCTCGACACCGTTACTATTCCTTACTGGAGCGGCACGGGCCCCTATCACAGCGTCAAAGTCCGGATGGACTTCCGCGATCCAACCATCGCAGGCACGTTCGTGTTTCATTGCCACATCCTGCTCCACGAAGATTTGGGCATGATGCACAAGATTGAAGTCGACCCCTAGACGCACGTCGGACTTGCAAAATCTACAATCGTTGTACAGGTGACTCCCGTGACCGTTCACATTACGAGAAAATCTCTCCTTGTCGTTGCCGCTGCATCCTTGTTCCTTGCTGGATGCTTCCTCGGAATCCATCTTCAAACGCCGGACGTCGTTCATGCCGCGGCATCGTCTGACGGCGTTGTGCCCAAATCCTATGGCCATCTTGTCGCGGCTATCGCCGATCGCATCGGCACCGGCCTTGTCTTTGAGGACAAAGATGGCGTCATCCGATTCGTCAGCATCACCGGCATGAAGGAGGGTCAACTCAACCGATACGATCAAACGCCGACCAAGGGTGGCATTCCGAAATCGTACGGCCATCTCGTGGCCGCCGTGGTGAACGGCAAGGGCACTGGTTTAGTCTTCGAAGACGCTGATGGCGCGATCCGCTTCGTAACAATTACCGGCGAGATGGAAGGCGAGTTAAAGCGCGAATAGCATTCAGCCCCATCGAAGGTAAGAGGAATCGAGCGGGGGGGAGCTATGGCTATTGAGTTCCGCCGGCGATTGAGGGAACCAGCAGCACTTCGTCGCCTTCCTGAAAAGAGTAGGTCGCGCCGCCCAGGAAGCGAATGTCTTCTTCATTCACATAAATGTTCAGGAAGCGGCGCACTTCGCCAGCCTCATCGCGAAGATGAGACTTCAGATCGGGAAACTTCACATCGAGCGCTGCAAACAGTTCATTGAGGTTCGCAGCCTCGCAAGTGAGTTGCGGAGTGCCGGCGGTCAGACGCCGCAGCGCGGTTGGAATTTGTACGGTGATACTCATAAAAGCTCCTTACATTTAGTTCTTGCTGAATCGGGTTAGTTGTCAGTTCTCAGTTCCCAGTTCTCAGAAACACCGAGTGATCTTCACTGAGAACTGAGAACTGGGAACTGGGAACTGCCCTAAGCCACTGCTGTCGCCGTGGCGGGCAATGCGGACGCCGCCGGCAAAGCAGCGAGCTTCGAAGCCAGGTATGCCTCGAACTCGCTCAGTTTTGCGGCAATGGGCTTTTCGGCCTGATATTTGTCGGCGAGCACGTCGGTCGTCTTTAATCCGTTGCCCGTGATGCAGAGCACGGTCGTCTCGTCCGGCAGAATGCGGTCCTGCTGAATCAGCTTGCGCGCCGAGCCGACCGTCACGCCGCCCGCGGTCTCCGTGAAGATGCCTTCGGTCTGCGCGAGCAGTTGAATCGAGCTGACAACCTCCGGATCGGAAATATCCTCCGACCATCCGCCGCTCTTGGTGATGGCTTTGATTGCGTAATGTCCATCGGCGGGATTGCCGATGGCGAGCGAGCGCGCAATCGTCTTCGGGCGCTGCGGCTCGATCTCCGTGCTGTACTGCTTGATGGCCGTCGAAATCGGGGAGCAGCCTGAAGCTTGCGCGCCAAAGAAGCGCACCGCTTTCGGCTCGACCAGGCCCAGCAGAATCAGTTCATCGAACGCCTTTTTTATTTTCGTAATCAGCGATCCGCCGGCCATCGGCACCACGACGTTGTCAGGCAGCCGCCACCCAAGTTGCTCGGCGATCTCATAGCCGACCGTCTTCGAACCTTCCGCGTAATACGGACGCAGGTTGACGTTCACGAATCCCCACTTATGCTCGTCGGCAATCTGCGAACACAAACGGTTCACGTGATCGTAGCTCCCATTAATGCGCACCACTTCCGCGCCGAACACATTGGTGCCGAGAATCTTCGCCGGCTCAAGATCGGACGGAATAAAGATCCACGCCTTGAAGCCGTCGCGCGCCGCCTGCGCGGCGACCGCGTTCGCGAGGTTGCCGGTCGAAGAACACGCGACCGTATCGAATCCGAAAGCCGCGCGCATTGGCCAGAGCGACCGCGACCACGCGATCTTTGAAGCTCAGCGTCGGCAGACAGACCGCGTCGTTCTTGATGCACAAACGGCGCGAGCCAATCTTTTCGCCCAGCCGCGGCGCGCTGACCAGCGGGGTAAACCCAACGGGGAGGGAGGGCTGATACCCCGCTGGCAGCGGCAGCAGTTCGCGATAGCGCCAGATATTCGGTGGAGCGCGACGCGAACAATTCGCGCGAAACACTCTTCTTGATGGAGTCGTAATCGTAGGAGACTTCGAGCGGCGAGAAGCACTCGCAAATCGAGCGCGGCTGGTTGCTCGAAGGTCTTGCCGCATTCGCGGCAGCGGAGGTGATAGGTGCTCGTCATGATGCAACTTTCTTTCTGCGACTGTGGGACGAGCCGGGGAAAATACCCCGTAAACTACAAAACCCCTTTTCCGGGTAGGAAAAGAGGCTCGGGAAATACGGAACTTTTGAATGCAAATCGGTTCGCGTACCCGAATCTCATGGTCCCCGTTACCGGGCGAGAGTTGGCACCTGCAATGGCGATATATGATCGCGATCCGGTTGCCGTGGCGTCCTGGGCTCGTCCCTCAGCCACTCTGCATGAAATTCCAGTCTGCTCGATTAAGAGCAAACTTGAGGATAGATACTATAACCGACCGAGCGGTCTGTCAAGGAGGACGTGACCGTTTTCCGGGCCGTCCTTTCTACGCCGCCGAGCGGCAGTCGGTAGGAGCGGCAGGCGACGTTCGTGCTGCTAAACTTTTTCCATGCTCGCTGACTATGCGGTGCGCGTAGAGCAGTCGCGCGGACGCCGCCATCCCGAGCCGCCGCATCCTTACCGCGACGACTTTCAGCGCGATCGCGACCGCGTCGTGCATGCCCGCGCGTTTCGCCGGCTCGAGGCGAAGACGCAGGTTTTCACGCGGCGATACTCCGACCATTTTCGCAACCGGCTTACGCATACGATTGAAGTCGCGCAGATTTCGCGGACGATTGCCGCGCAGCTTGGGCTCAATTCCGATTTGGTCGAGGCGCTGGCGCTGGTGCATGACGTCGGGCATCCGCCGTTTGGGCACGCGGGAGAAAAGGCGCTGGATGCGGCCATGCGGCAGCATGGATTCTCATTCGATCACAACTTACATGCGTTAAGAATCGCCGAGGATTTCGAACTGCGGTATGCGGCGTTTCGCGGATTGAACCTGACGTTCGAGGTGCGCGAGGGAATCATCAAGCACTCGCACGATTACGATGCTCGCGAGCATCCGGAACTGGCGGAATATCTACTCGATCTGCGGCCTCCGCTCGAGGCGCAGCTCATCGACTTGACCGACGAGATCGCTTACAACACGGCCGATTTGGATGACGGGTGCGAGGCACACCTGCTCTCAGTCGAGCAGATTGCAGAAAGCTCGGCGCTTTTTGAGCGGAGTTATCGGGAAGTGCGCGAACTCTACCCTGCAGCGGCGGAGAAGCTGCAATTCAATGAAACCCTGAAACGCGTGTTTGACCGGCTGGTGACCGACTTGATTGCCAACACGCGCGCGCGTGTCGCGGCAACCGGTGCGCGGTCAGTAGAAGATGTTCGGCGGCATCCGGAGCGCTTGGCTACCTTCAGCCGGGAGGTTGAAAAGGAGCGGCGGCAACTCAAGGATTTTCTATATGAGAATCTCTATTACAGTCCGGCGCTCGAAGGCGAGAAGGAAGATGCCGAGCGCATCGTGAGCGAACTCTTTGCCCATTGGATGGAAGAGCCCGACGATTTGCCGCGCAGCTACCGCGAGAAGTCTGCACACGAGCCTCTGCCGCGCGTGGTTTGCGACTACATCGCTGGTATGACGGACCCGTTCATCTTTCAACAGTATGAGAAATATTGCGGCGAGTGAGCGCTGTCCCGCGCCTATTACTTCCCGTAAGTAACCCTATAGATCACTCCCCCGGCATCGTCGCTCACATACATCGATCCATCATCGGCGAAGGCAATTCCCACCGGACGGCCCATCCAGCGGCCCCGCTTGGTTTCGCCGGAAGCCAGCCAGCCAGTAACGAAGTCTTGTGCGCCGCCGATCGGCTGGCCCCTGTCGTCGAGCTTCACGCGCACAATTTTGTAGCCCGTGGGAGTGCTGCGATTCCATGAACCGTGGAAAGCCACGAAGAGGTTATTGCGGTATTCGGGCGGGAACATCGAGCCTTCATAGAACGCGAGGCCAAGCGGAGCGGAGTGGGCTTGCATCTGAACTTTGGGCTCCAGCACGCTGGCGCAGCGGTTGTCGCCGGATTTGGTAAAGTTCGGATCGGGTATCCGATCGCCGTAACAATAAGGCCAGCCGCCATCGCCGCCATTTTTTCCGAGATCGTAAATCGTTTCCGGCGGCAGATTGTCGCCGAGCCAGTCGCGGCCGTTAACCGTAACCCAAACCGTATCCGTCTTCGGATTCACCGCGATTCCGACGGCATTACGCAGACCCTTGGCAAAAATCTTCATGCCGCTGCCGTCCGGGTTGAATTCCATCACCGCGGCGCGGCGCGGATCTTTCTCGATACAAACGTTGCAACTTGATCCCGCGGAAATGTACATCTTGCCGTCGTGGAAAACGATGCTGCGCGTGGAGTGGCCTCCCCGCCCTGGAAGATCGGCAAGCTTGGTTGGGTTCGTCGCGCGCAGGTTCGCTTCGTCCCAGTCGTAGCGGCGGACTTTGTCGTTTTCAGCGACATAGAGTTTGCCCTGGTAAAACGCAATGCCGTGCGGCTCGTTGAGGCCGGAGAGAACATTGACCACGCGGGCGGCTTTGCCGGTGTGGCTGGGGTCGGGGAGCGCGACCACTTTGCCTTCGCCCGATTCGCTGACAAGCAGCACTCCGCCGGGACTAAGAGTCAACATGCGGGCGCCGTCGATATCGTTGGCGAAAACTGAGATGTGGAACCCGTCGGGCAGCTTGAGTTTGCGTAGATCGAAGGGAGTTTGTTCGGCGAGCGCATAGGCGGCCAGGAGGAGTGGCAGCAGGAGCAGCAACGAGGTGCGAGCTAAAATTTGCAAGAACGGCCACTGCCCTGGAAGATATTTGGAGAATCCGAGACTGGCGCATAGTTAATTATTGATTGATGACGGCTTGGCGCGAGAGGATGCACACAGGACGGCTCGTCGAGGCGGCCTGATTTTAGGAATGCCATCACCCTTCGTGGAGTAATCTTAAAGATGGACTTATGCGTGCGAGTGGCGCCTCCGTTGATTTCGATCATCTTGTGTCGGTCATCGGTCAATCCGTCGGCGACGTCGTCCACGCAGTTTTTATACCGGTTCAAGCCAAAATTACGTTTACCGATTCGGGTATCGCCGGACGGGACGTATTGTATATGAATGAAAATAAGGTAGTTATATGTCTCGTATACCAGCCGCCGCGTTTGGCATCCAAACTGTTTATGAAAAGGGTGGCTGCAAACATTTTTTGCTCGCTAAAGCCGGTTGCGTCCACCGGTGAAGGCGAGTCGGCAAGACCAGTTTTTCGAATGACGCAATCAAAGGCGCCTCTATCAGGCGCCGGAGTGGACAACCACTCCTTATCGGAGGAAGAACAATAATGAAGAACCGTACTCTCCTTGGTTTGGTGTTGTGCGCGATGCTGGCGTTGCCGGTTCTCGCGCAGGATAATGCTAATGCCAATTCCACCCAGACCCCCCCGGCGACTGCCACGCAGAGCTCAACGCAGTCTACGTCCCAAACACCGTCCGTCGGCCACGACCGCCAGCGGCAAAGAACCGTTGCAACCCGAGGCCCGCGAAGGCTTCTGGGGCCGCGTGAATCCGTTTGCGCGGAAAAAGTATGTGCGCGCGGCAGACCGAGCCGATTCGCGACCGCGTCAACGAACTCGATGAGCTGACCGCGGCGAACTCGAAGCAGATCAAAGACGTCGACGCGCGTGCGCAGCAGGGCATTCAGATGGCATCGGCGAAGGCCGCCGAGGCCGACCAGCACGCGACCGAAGCCGGCAACAAGGCGACAGGCCGCGCAGCAGACCGCCGACAAGGCCAGCACTCGCCTGAACACGGTCGAACAGGTTGTTACCAATATCGACCAGTACCAGGCATCGACCCAGACTGAAATCCGGTTCAAGCCGGGACAGACTGTGCTGAGCAAGAACGCGAAAGAGGCCCTCGATGAGATGGCGACTCCGCTGAAGAGCGAGCGCGGCTACGTAGTCGAAGTACAGGGCTTCTCGTCGGGTCATGGGCAGGTTGCGATTGCCACCTCGCAGAAGATGGCCGAGTCGGTGGTCCGTTACCTGGTGCTCAATCACGATATTCCGGTCTACCGCATTTACCTCGTCGGCATGGGCAACGCTCCGGCGCCGGCGACGACTGCCGAGGGCACGGAGAAACCAAAGCGGATCAACGGCGGACGCGTTGAAGTCAGCCTCCTGAAGAACAATCTGGAGCAGCTGGCGTCAACGACATTCGACTACCGATCAACAGCAGAAGTAAATACCTTCCCCCTGGAAGATGAAGCCTCCCGCGCAAGTGGGAGGCTTCTTTTTTGTCGTCAAGGTTGCCCCCGCGATTGGATAGTATCCGCGTCCGAGACTGTCCCTGAATCTCGAAATTTGCGTGCTATCCTGACTGCCGGAAGTCTCTCCGATGGAAACGTTGTTTTTCGTCCGCACACCTTCGCCCGCAGGTGCGCTCATTCTTGCTGCTTCCGCAAATGGCTTGGTGCGCCTCGAGTTCGAGGGGCACCGGATGAAGTCTGGATCCGAAAAAGTTTGAGCTTCGCGAATCCACGCAAGCCCTGGCGCCCTACCATGCGTGAACTGAACGAGTATTTCGAGGGCGAGCGCCGCGAGTTCTCGATCCCGCTCGATCTTCGCGGCACACCATTTCAACTGGCATGCTGGCGCGGCACTCCTTGCGATCCCTTACGGAGAGACGCGCAGCTATGCAGATATCGCTCGTGCCATTGGCCATCCGAATGCCTTTCGCGCCGTCGGCATGGCGAACAATCGCAATCCGATCGCGATCGTCGTGCCTTGTCATCGTGTGATCGCGTCGGGCGGATCGCTGTGCGGCTACGGCGGCGGACTCGACATCAAGCGCAAGCTGCTTGACCTGGAGCAGGAGAACGCCGGCAACCGGCTGCCTCTGAAAGCCAGCGCGTAAGTTGAAGTCATTGCCGGACTCTGAATTGTGATGGCCTCGAACAGGCCAGGTTGGGTTGCGCGTATCGAGGTCTTGTTGCGCCTAACCATTGAAAACTTGAGCCGGCGTATTCGCGCCCGCGAAGTCTCGCCCACCGAGCTCACGCATGACTGCCTCGACCGCATCGCAAAACTCAATCCAACACTGAACGCCTTCATAACCGTTTTGGCTGAGTCGGCGCTCGAAGAAGCCCGGCGCGCCGAGCAGGAGATTTTTCGCGGCAAGTATCGCGGGCCGCTGCATGGAATTCCGCTTGGCCTCAAAGATATTCTCGACATGGCCGGCGTACGCACCACGGCGGCCAGCGCGCTTTTCAAGGACCGTATTCCCGCACAAGATGCTGAAGTCGTTCGTCGTCTGCGCTCTGACGGCGCCATAATTCTGGGAAAGCAGAACCTGCACGAATTCGCGTATGGCGGGAGTTCGCTCATCAGCTTTTACGGCGAAGTTCATAATCCCTGGGACACGGCGCGGGTTGCCGGTGGCTCGTCGGGCGGGTCGGCCGCATCGGTCGCGTCCGGCATGGGCTTTGCCGCCGTGGGCACGGATACCGCTGGTTCGGTCCGGCTGCCCGCCGCATATTGTGGAGTTGTCGGACTCAAGCCGACCTATGGACGCATCAGCGCGCGCGGCGTTGTGCCGCTGTCGCAGTCGCTCGATCATGTTGGCCCGATCACGAATTCAGTTTGCGATGCGGGATTGATGTTGCAGGTGCTGGCCGGCTACGACGCAGGCGATCCGGCGAGCGTGGACGTTCCCGTAACCGATTACACCTGCGACTTGGACGAGTTGCTGCCAAGTGTGCGCATCGGCGTGCCGCGAGCCTTCTTCTTCGAGGATCTTGACCCCGAGGTTGCGGGTGCAGTCGAAAAAGCGATCCAGGTTTTCCGCGAGCTTGGAGCCGACATTCGCGACGAGGTCGTGCTCGAAGTCTCGACCGATCGCGCCCTTGCAAGCGCCGAAGCCTGGGCTTATCACGAGCCGTTCGTTGCACGATCGCCCGAACTTTATCAGCCAGCGACACTGGCGAGGATCAAGTCGGGGGAGAAGATTTCGGTCGAGGATGTACTCCGAGCGAGGCAAGAGTTGAACGCCAGCCGCCAGGCGATTGGAAAGATATTCGAGGAAGTGGATGCGCTGCTGACGCCGACCATTCCTATTCCGCCTCCTGGGATCGCTGACCTGCAGAAAAATCCGGAGAATTTGCGGTCGGCGGAACTCATGATGCTACGCAACACGCGGCCCTTCAATGTATGGGGGATTCCCGCGATTTCTATTCCGTGTGGATTCACAAAAAATGGAATGCCGATCGGATTACAGCTGGCAGCAGCGGCCTGGAGAGAGGACGCGGTGCTCAGGGCGGGGCACGCTTACGAACGGGCGACGACGTGGCATGCCAAAAGCGCCCCCTTGATCGGGACTCCATCGGCACCGAGGCTTTAGCCTGATTCGACAGTCGAGCTCACGAGCCATCAAGCACAATTTTCTTGATTTTCTTTCCGACCCGAATAATGAGAGGTTCCTCGGGGCAGACTAAGATCGCGAACCTTTCGATCACGTGGCCGTTGATATGCACGGCTCTGTCCTTGATTTTCCGCCCTGCCTCCGTTGTAGACGCAACAAAGCCTGCTTCCCTGATCAACTTGTCTGCCCGCAGAATCTCAGGGTCAGACAAATTCGATGTAACGACCTGAGCACTCCCACTCTCGCTTGGATCCGGGACGACATCGGCAATCTTGACTTTGGCGATGTCGATTCTGACTTCAGGAAGGGCGGTCGGAACTTCATCCTTCTGAAACTGTTTCGCCCAGTCTTCCCCCGCTTTAACCGCCGCCTCAGCCGAATGAAAATCGGCCACAATCGATCGTGCCAGCTCTTTCTTCAGCGCCATCGGATGCGTCTTCCCGCTCGCCGCCTCAGCCTTCATCTGCGCGATTTGATAGGTGCGCACATCGGTCAGCAATTCGTAGTAGCGCCACATCATCTCGTCGGAGATCGACATGATCTTTCCGTACATTTCCAGCGGCGGCTCGTGTATGCCGATTGCGTTGCCGAGCGACTTCGACATTTTATTGACGCCGTCGAGGCCTTCGAGAATTGGCGTCGTCAGCACGATCTGCGACTCCTGACCATAAGACCGTTGCAGCTCGCGGCCAACCAGCAGGTTGAATTTCTGATCCGTGCCGCCGAGTTCGACATCGGCTTCGAGCGCGACTGAGTCGTACCCCTGCGCCAGCGGATAGAGCAGCTCATGCACAGCAATCGGCTTTTCTTCCTGAAAACGCTTGTGAAAATCTTCGCGCTCGAGCATCTGTGAGACGGTGTATTTCGCACAGAGCCGGATAAAATCTTCAGCGGTGAACTTGGAGAACCATCGGCTGTTGAAGTCGACGACAGTCTTCTCGGGGCTGAGAATTTTGAAAACCTGTGTCTTGTAGGTTTCGGCATTCTGCTCGATCTGTTCGCGAGTAAGCGGCGGGCGCGTGGCGGAACGGCCCGTCGGGTCGCCGATCATGCCGGTGAAATCGCCAATCAGGAAAATTACGGTGTGGCCGAGGTCCTGAAAATGTTTCAGCTTGCGCATCAAAACCGTGTGGCCGAGGTGCAAATCGGGGGCGGTTGGATCGAAGCCCGCCTTCACGCGCAGCGGCTTGCCCGTCCTTAGGGAACGTTCAAGTTTGGAGCGGAGCTCGGATTCTTTAACGATCTCGGCCGCGCCTTTTTTGATGTAGGCCAGCTGTTCATCAACCGGTGGGAAGTTGGGCATGCGAATTGATTATAACGAGCCTGTGTTCTTCCAAGGGATGGACAAACACTAGCGAAAAATGAAACTACGCCATCTGCCGATAGAAGCTGAGCGCAGCATCGCCTTGCTCGAGTCTCCGATATCGTTGCAGGCATCCAAACTTCTCTCCGGGATCAAATCTCTTTTCGTGTTCCGCGATGACTGTGCAGGAAGTGCTTACCAACCTCGACTCCGCAAGCGTATTCAGCGTCTTTGCATACTCGTCCCTCAGCCGGTAGGGCGGATCGAGAAACACGTGATCCGCCCGCACGCCCGCCGAATCCCACTGTCGCAGAGCCTTAGCTGTCTCAGACTTCACGATCTGGAAACCCGAGCCGATTCCCAATGACTTCAGGTTTGCGGCAATCAAATCGGCCGCTGCCCTCGAAGCCTCCGCAGAGTAAACCATCTCCGCCCCCCGGCTCAGCGCCTCGATTCCAACCGCGCCCGTTCCAGCATACAAGTCTAGCCATGTAGTTCCTTCCAAGGCATCGGGATTGCCCGCGCACAGCACGTTGAACAACGTCTCGCGCAGCCGGTCCGATGTAGGACGAATGTCCATGCCAGGCAATGATCGCAGCGGCCGGCTCCGATATTTTCCTGCAATGACTCGCATCCCGTGACTTTCGATTCTCCCTGCCCGCAACCTGCGGGGCCGGGGCGGTGTCTAACCAGTAGAATACCCATAGGCATGTCTATGCGCAGTTGGTCGATCCCCGTTGGCCGTCTTTTTGGCATCGAAATCCGAATTCATCTCACCTTTCTGTTTCTCCTCGTTTTTGTCTGGAGCACCGAGGCCAACTCGCAGGACCCAACCGCGATTCTGCGGGGAATGGGGCTGGTCGGAATTATTTTTGGCAGCGTCGTGTTGCATGAACTGGGACATGCGCTGGTGGCGCGTGGTTCTGGAATACCCGCGAAAAGCATTATGTTGCTGCCCATCGGCGGCATCACCATGCTCGACGAAGCACAGGCCATGCCCGATCCTCGCAACGCCTGGAAGCGCGAAGTGCGGATTTCTATCGCTGGCCCGCTCGTGAATCTCGTGATTGCCGGAGTGTCGGCGCTCATCCTGATCGCCGTGATTCCCGGATTTTCCTTGATGACCCGCCCCCTCATGCATTCGAACGCATTGTTGCGCAGCATCGTATGGGCCAATATTTATCTGGGACTGTTCAACCTGCTGCCGGCTTATCCCATGGACGGCGGGCGCGTGCTGCGGGCGATCTTCTCCCGCCAGATGGATATTGTGCAAGCCACCCACCGCGCGGTGCGCATCGGACACGTTTTTTCCACTCTCTTCATGATGGTTGGAATCCTGGTCGGCAACTGGTGGCTGGTGATGATCGGATTCTTCCTGTTCGTAGGCGCGCAACTGGAAGAGCGTTCGGCGGTCTTTCAATCTGTGCTGCAGAGCGTGCGCCTTGAAGAAGTGATGCTGACCGACTTTGCCACGCTGTCGCCCGCCGACACCCTCGAAGACGCGCTGGAAAAAGCCGTGCATACGCTGCAAGACGATTTTCCCGTGGTGCGGGGCAGCGACATGGTGGGCGTGATCTCACGGCAGAAAATTCTGGAGGCGCTGCGCGCCGAAGGCAACGGATACGTGCAGGCGGTGATGAACCGCATTTTTGAAGTGGCGGCAAAACAGGAGTCGCTGGCGTCAGCGTTTCGCAAGCTCTCGGCTCGCAATTTGAGCATTATCCCGGTGGTGGATGAGCAGCACTTGATTGGGATCGTGACATTGCAGAATTTGATGCACTCGATGGCATTGCTCGCCGAGAGCCGGAAGCTGCGGCGGGAAGCGCTGGACGGGTAGTGCCGTCCGAGTTGTGGTCTCTCGAACTACGAGCTTCGAGCCATCGAATTTGAATACACCTCTTGCGCCGCCCGAACGGCGCTGCCAAACTCTGTTTTCTTTTTTGTGAGATCCGCGATTACCTGCTCCAGCGCGGCCAGCACTCCAACCGTATCGAGATAATCGTAGTAGCCGATGTGCGCAATGCGGAAAAGCTGGCCTTTCATCTCGGCTTGGCCGTTGGCCACGACCGCTCCAAATTGATCGCGGAACCGTTTGCAGATCGCGTTCGAATCCGCACCCTCGGGCGCGGCGACCGCGGTCAGCGCGGCTCCCGGAGCCGCGGAGAATAATTTCAATCCGAGTGCCTGGACTCCGGCTCGTGTCATGGCCGCGCACAGTTCTGCATTCGCGATGAGAGCATCGCGTCCTGCGCCCAGATCCCCGTCTCCCATCTGCCGCAAATACTCGAGCGCAGCGGCCAACCCGGCAAATAGCGATGTCGCAGGAGTGTACGACGTCTCCGCTTTCGCGGCAGCTTTTCTTTCCTTGCGGAGATCGAAGTAATACCGAGGCGAACTCGACGTCTCCATCCGCTGCCAGGCGCGCTCGCTGACTGCGCCATAAGCGAGGCCGGGAGGGATCATCAGAGCTTTTTGCGAGCCGCCGATGATGATGTCGATGCCCCACGCGTCGACGTCGAAATGCGTGGTGCCAAGGCCCGTGATGGCATCGACAATGAGCAGAGTGTCGGGCAGCATATCGCGAGACGACCGTACGAGTCTGGCGATGGCCTCGATGTCATGGCGCGCACCAGTGGAACTCTCGGTTGCCTGGACATAAACGCAGCGAATATCGGGCGTGAGCTTGACGCGGATGGCGTCGGGAGAAAAGGTTTCTCCGTAGGGAGCGGTCACGGTCTCAACCACGCAGCCAAAAGCTTTGGCGATCGAGATCCAGCGTTCGCCGAATTTGCCGGCAGTCAGGACGAGCACTTTGTCGCCCGGCGAATTCAGGTTTGAAATCGAGGCTTCCATGAAGCCCGTGCCAGAGGAAGTTAGAACGAGCACGTCGTTCGTTGTACCGATGAATTCCTTCAAGTCCGCGAGCACCCGGGTGAAGAGCGCGCGGAAGTCGGCGGTGCGATGATGCATGCCGTAGGACGCCATTGCAGTCTGTGCAGATGGCAAGAGAGGCGTTGGTCCGGGAGTGAAGAGGCGGCTTTTCTTCAACATGGTCAAGGAAGTGATGGCGCGTCCTGCACAATGCCCTCCCGCAAACCTACTCTAGCGGCTCGGGCTCGATCGAGATATTCTTCTCGCCTTTAGCGCGACTCTCCCAATATTTCTTAACCCAGGCTTCGTAGCTCTTGCCGGCCGCGGTGTCGCGCCCCGTGAAGGCTATGCCGGCGACGTCGGAGTACGGAATGGCGGGACGGTCGGTGCTGGTCGCGAGGATGAGGCGGATGACGGAGTCGTTGAGCGTTTTGCCAACGCGGCGGTCGAAGAGATAGCCCGTAAGTTGCGAGCCGTCCCTGCGGGTGATGGTGACATCCCCGCGATAGTCGAACGCTTTTTCGATCACGGCGCGGATGTCGGCTTCGGTGGCCAGTTCGGGAATCCAGCCCTGAAGATTTTCACGCTCGAAACCGGGGACGACTTCCAGGTCATCGGTAGGACGTGGCGGCGCGGCCACTGCCTGCGCGCCGTGAGGCATTCCAGGATCATGCCCGTGTTCGCGTCCGCTCATACGTGGCTTTCTTCCGCTTGAGCCGTGGACGCGTCAATCTGCACCAGTGGATTATAAGAGTGCACCGGGCGCACCTCGCGATCGAGATCGGCGAGCGCGGCTTTGTCCGGATAGAGGGAGAAGGTCGCTTTCACAGTGTCCGCGAATCCGCGCAGCGATCCGAACGTGTCGTTAACCGATGAAGGCTCGTAGCCGCAATGCACCATGCAATTCGCGCACTGCGGATTGCCCGACTCGGTGCCGTAGCTCTCCCATTCCGTCGTTTCCATCAATTCTTTGTAAGATTCGGCGTAGCCATCCTGCAGCAGGTAGCAGGGCTTTTGCCATCCGAAAATGTTGTAGGTCGGCATTCCCCAAGGTGTGCATTTGTAGTTGCGCTTGCCCATCAGATATTCGAGGAAGAGCGGCGACTGATTGAAGCGCCACGTCTTCTTGCGATTGGAAAGCATGGCGCGGAAACAGGCGCCGGGTGCGGGCGCGTCCCATAAAGTGTTTCTGGTCGGGCGCTTTGTCGTAGGAATATCCGGGCGAGACCATCATGCTCTCGACGCCGACTTCCATCATCTCGTCGAAAAACGTCCGCACGCTGTTGGGGTCGGCGCCATCGAACAGAGTGGTATTGGTGGTCACGCGGAAACCAGCGTCGATGGCGGCGCGAATCCCGTCGAGTGCGAGTTCGTATCCACCTTCGCGGCAGACCGAGAAATCGTGATGCTCTTTTTGTCCGTCCACATGCACCGAGAAGCTCAGATATTTGCTGGGCTTGAACAGGTGCAATTTTTCTTTCAGCAGCAGGGCATTTGTGCAGAGATAAATGTATTTCTTGCGCGCTACCAAGCCTTCGACAATTTCGGCGATCTGCGGATGCATGAGCGGCTCGCCACCGGGAATCGACACCATGGGCGCTCCGCACTCATCGACCGCCTTGAAGCAGTCTTCGGGGGAGAGATCAGTTTTCAGAATGTGGGCGGGGTACTGGATTTTGCCGCATCCGGCGCAGGCGAGGTTGCAGCGGAAGAGCGGTTCGAGCATGAGGACGAGCGGGTAGCGCTTGCGCCCGGCAAGTTTCTGGCGCAGGACATACGTCGCCACGGTCCACATCTGGGATACTGGAACAGCCATCACCCCTCCGGAAGAATGTCTCTCTATGATACCGGATTCAGCGCTGCGTAGGGGTATGAGAAGCGAAACCCAGCGGGCTCAGGATAGACCGGCAAGGGCTCAAATCATCACAACCCCAGGGTGCGAGACATCACAGACGTAGGGGCAAGAATGTGTGAAGATGCGGAAACCCGCGATTGAAGAGACAAGACTGCGGAGAAAACAATGACAAAACAGAATCTCATGGTGCTTACGCGAAGGGTCGAATCGAGGATCTTGGTAATGAGAGGCCGTCGGGTAATTCTCGACTCCGATCTGGCGGAACTTTATGGCGTGGCTGTGAAGCGCTTGAATCAACAGTTGAAGCGCAATGTGAACCGTTTCCCCGACGATTTTGTCTTCCGCGTTGAGGACGAGGATTTGAGGTTGCAAATTGCAACCTCAAACCGGAACGATAGGTTGAAGAAAAGGGCTGGCAGTAGAGGCGGGCGCCGTTATCGCCCTTTCGCGTTTACGGAACATGGGGCAATCATGGCGGCAACTGTGCTGAACTCGAAAAGAGCGGTGGAGATGAGCATTTTTGTCGTCCGCGCGTTTGTACGCATGCGCGAAACACTGGCTACAAATCAGAAGATCATGGCGAAGCTGAAGGAACTGGAAAAGAAAGTGGGGAATCACGACGCGGATATTGAGGAGATCATGGCCGCGATTCACGAGATGATGAAGCCGCCCGCGGCTCCGGGACGAAAAATCGGATTTAAACTTCCGGTCGTCAATCTTTGAGGTTGCAAATTGCAACCTCAAAGATACTGGCTGCGCAGGAAAATGAGCTACAAATTGAAAGCCGAAAACATCAGATTTTTTGCAGGCGCTGCACGTCGTGTACGCCTGGGATTTGGCGCACTCCGTCAATAATTCTTTGAAGGTGTTTCAGGTCGGCGATTTCGAGCACTACATCGACGTTGGCTTGGCCATTCTCGGTGCGCGCCGAGATGTCACGGATGTTGGTGTGGGTATCGCTGATGACAGCGGTAATTTGTTTCAGCATGCCGAAGCGGTCGTCGCAGAGCAGAGTGATCTTGACGGGATACGAAACAGGCTGACCTTCTTTGTCTCCAGCCCAGAGCACATCGATCCGGCGCTCGGGCTCGTACAGGAGATTGGTCACGTTGGGACAGTTGGTGGAGTGCACGGCGACGCCCTTGCCTCGGGTGACGTATCCGACGATGGCCTCGCCACGAATGGGATTACAACATCGTGCCCGGTAGACGAGCAGGTCGCCCTGGCCCTTGACAACAATGGCGTTGGAGTCTCCACCAAAGACGCGACGGACCACACTTGTAAAGCCATGCGAGGTCGACTCCTGCTCAGTGTCAGACATCGGCTCGGCGCCGGCGGGCGCGAATTTTGCCAGCACCTGTCTGGCAGAATATTTGCCATACCCGATGCCTGCCATTAAGTCGTCGGGACGCCCGAGGCCGTAATCGTTGGCGGCGCGCTGCAGATCGGCGTCTTTGATGTCTTTCAACGAAATACGATATTTGCGCGCCTCTTTTTCAATCAGCTTGCGGCCGATTTCGATGGCCCGCTCGCGCTGGTGAACGTTGAGCCAGTGCTTGATTTTGTTGCGGGCGCGGGACGACTTTACGATGGCTAGCCAGTCGCGGCTGGGCTTGTGTCCCGGTTGGGTGAGGATTTCGACGATGTCGCCGGAATGGAGTTTGTGGCGGAGCGGAACCATGCGACCGTTGACCTTGGCGCCGGTGCAACAGTGGCCTACCTCGGTGTGAATGCTGTAGGCAAAGTCGATGGGCGTCGATTCGCGCGGCAGCACCAGAACTTTGCCTTTGGGCGTGAAGGTATAAACCTCTTCGGGATACAGATCGACTTTTAGCGTGGAGAGAAATTCGTTCGGGTCGGAAACATCGCGTTGCCATTCAACGACCTGCCGCAGCCAAGCCAGACGTTGCTCATCTTGCGCGGAGACAGGACCGTCTTTGTATTTCCAATGGGCGGCGATGCCCTCCTCGCACATCTTGTGCATCTCTTCGGTGCGAATCTGGATTTCAAATGTTTCGCCGGTTTCGGTGATGACCGATGTGTGGAGGGACTGGTAGAGATTGGGGCGGGGCATGGCGATGAAGTCTTTAATTCGTCCCGGCACCGGCCGCCAGAGGTTGTGGATGATGCCCAGGACGGCGTAGCAATCCTGCACGGAGTTGGTGATGACCCGCATGGCGTAGAGGTCATAGACCTGTTCGACGCTGATGCGCTGGCGAATGAGTTTCTTGTGAATACTGTAGAGGCGCTTGACGCGGCTTTCGACGCGGCCGGTGATGCCAGCTTCTTTGAGGCCGTCGCGGAGAGTGGACTCGACGCGGGACATGAAGGCTTCGCCGGCTTTGCGACGGGATTCGACAGCAACGCGGACTTGCTCGTACCCGATCGGGTCGACGTACTTGAACCCAAGATCTTCGAGTTCGCCGCGAATTTTGCCCATGCCGAGGCGGTGGGCGATGGGAGCGTAGATGTCGAGGGTCTCGCGCGCAATTTTCTGCTGCCGCTCGTTGTCGAGATGCTCGAGCGTACGCATGTTGTGCAACCGGTCGGCAAGCTTGATGAGGACGACGCGGATGTCGTCGACCATGGCGAGCATCATCTTGCGAAGGTTTTCGGCCTGGGCTTCTTCGCGGGACGAGAAATCGATCTTGCTGATCTTGGTGACACCTTCGACGATGTGAGCGACCTGCTCGCCGAATTCCTGGCGAATTTCGACGGTGGTGACGGAGGTGTCTTCGACCGAATCGTGAAGCAGGCCAGCGGCGATCGAGACCGCATCCATCCGCATGTCGGCGAGGACATTGCCGACTTCGAGCGGGTGGACCAGATAGGGCTCACCGGAGGCACGCAACTGTCCGGCGTGATTTTTCTGGGAGAACTCGTAGGCGCGCTTAACGAGGTCGAGATCGTCGTTGGGCCGGTTCTCGCGGAGCTTCTTCATCAACTCGCGGAAACGCGTGACCGTAAGCACGCCAGTCGCGACTTGTTCACGCAACGTCGCCATGACCGATTTTAGCGCAGGGGCGGGCTATTTCACCGCGAAAGCTTTCACCCGCAGAGTTCGCCAAGGGCGCAGAGAAGGCTGGGGCTGTTAGAGTACGAGGCAGGGTTAGAAGTATGAATCGCGTGTTGATCAGCGGAGCTTCGGGACTGATTGGGGCCGCGTTGACGGCTCCGCTTGAGGCGCAGGGCGTTCAGGTTGTTCGCTTGCTCCGAGGTCGCGCTCAGAATCCATCGGAGATTTCTTGGCAGCCATTGGCTGAGGCGCCTGGGACAGAACTGGCGGCAAGCATGGCCTCCGGGTTCGATGCTGTGATTCACCTCGCCGGAGAAACTATTGCGGGACGCTGGACTGACGCGAAGAAGAATGCGATTCGCGAGAGCCGGGTGCTCGGGACGCGGAGCCTTGCTGGCGCGTTGGCCCGGGCTGAGTCGAGACCTAAAGTTTTTATCTGCGCGTCGGCCATTGGGTTTTACGGAGATCGCGGCGAAGAGCTTTTGACCGAGGATAGCGCCCAGGGACAGGGATTCTTGCCGGAACTTTGCCGCGAGTGGGAACAGGCCAGCCGGATTGCGGCTGAGGCGGGGATTCGCACGGTGAATTTGCGCACCGGACTGGTGCTGAGCGCGAAGGGCGGGGCGCTGGCAAAAATGCTGATGCCTTTTAAGCTGGGGCTGGGTGGGCGGATAGGCTCCGGGAGGCAGTGGTGGAGTTGGATTCAGATTGACGACCTGGTTGGCGGAATACAGCAGGCGTTGGGAACGGAGTCGCTCTCAGGCCCGGTCAATATGGTGGCCCCGAATGCGGTGCGGAATGCGGATTTCACAAAAGTGCTGGCTTCGGTATTGGGACGGCCGGCGATTTTTCCGGTGCCTGGGTTTGCGCTCGGGCTGGCATTTGGGAAGATGGCGGCCGATGAATTATTTCTGTCGAGCCAGCATGTAAAGCCCGCGAAGCTTGAGGCTAGTGGGTATCGATTTCAGTATGGGGATCTCCGGGGCGCGCTCGAAAGCCTAGTTTGATGGCGGAAACTTTTCTGGAGATGTGGCGGTGGGGTGCTGGCGCTAGGTTCTGAGCGACGAACCCAGACTATTTGATCGTCACGTTCACGGGATTGGACGGGATGCCGTTGGCTACAACTTCCAGTTGACCTGCTCCAAGCTCGACTCCGGCGGGGACTTGGAAGTGAGTCTTGACGATTTTCGACCCCGTCGCTACCGCCATTGTGCTGAATTGGTAGGTGCGCGCGTAGAAGACGTGTCCGGTGGAGTTGTTAGTAATGCGAACCAGCGGATAATTGGTGGCCATCTGGGCATCGTCGCCATAGGCAGCGCCCTGAGAGAGTCCATTGAACTGCGTGCCGCTCAGGGTGGAAGGCTTGCCGCGCACCAGATTCTTCGTGAACTGTGTGATTGTTGGAGCCCAGGAGGGGTTCGGGACTCCGGTGGAAGTATAAAGCTCCACGTCATTGGAGCCGTCGGTAAACATGACCTGGCCCGTGGGAAGCACAAGCATGCGGCCCATATACGAAGAGTCGCTCGCTGCTCTCGGAATGTTGGCAGTTTCACTAAAGTTCGCGCCGTCCCACTCGAAGAAAACCGTGCCGTCGTGGTAAACGCCGGGACTCGTCATGCAAAGCACGTTGCCGTCGGGGAGCAGAACGGCGGGGCCGTCGGCGATGTCGAGTTGCTGGCCATGGCGGTTCTTCGGAAAATCTGGAGCAGGCGACCACACGCCGGTGGTTGAATCGTAGACGGCGTTGTGACCAGTGGCGCCCGTGGCGAGCACCGTACCGTCGGGACGCAAGACGGCTGGGCCGACCTCGCCATATACAATCCTTACAAGCTTGGCGACCGTGCTGCCGGCAGCGAACCATGAGCCAGTCGTGGGGTCGTAAACTTCAGAGGCAGTACTTCTCTTAGTCTCTGTGTCTACCGTCAGTACTTCGCCGTTGGGCAGCAGAGTCCAGCCTTCCTCGTCGTTAATGTCGGCCTTGCTGAAACCGGTAGAAGTCCAGGTAAGGGTGTTGGCGTCGAGTAGGGCTTGATCTTTAGTACAGCAATTGGCGAGCATGAACGTGCCACTGGGCAGCACTATGCTTTGTCCATCGCCGATGGTGGTCCAGCCGGGTGGAGCAGCGAGACTTGTCCAGATATTTGCCTGAGGGTCGTAAATTGCCCCGAGAGTAGTGTCAACCGGATTGCCGAGATTGTATTCACCACCCATCACCACGACGCGTCCATCGGGCAGCACGGCCGAAGCGTAATAAAGCGGGCCATAGCCTTGGGGAAGCGATGCCACCTGGGTCCAGGTGCCGTTAACGTAGCTTCCGGCGAGATCGGGAGTCAGGGTCCAATAGTGGGATGAACCGTTATCCTGGGCGAGCACGCGGCCGTCGGTGAGCAGCAGAGAGGTGCTGACGTGGAACCTAGGCTGGTTGCTCAACGGAGTCCACGTCTGGGCCACGAGAGCGATCGAGGCTCCCAGGAAAAGAGATATTGCGGAAATTGCTCGCAAGGGCTTCATGGCGGTTCTCGAATGCTTTCGCGGATAGCTAGGCCGGGGCTGGGCGGGGAACCTGGGGACCCGAACAAACTGGCCGGAATTTATCACCTCGGTCACTAGCTGCAAGCGGGGTTCCCAATCCTTGGCTGGAATTCAATCACCCGACCGCGTGGATGTGAAAAGGCTTGCATCTTGTGGCCCAAAAGGCGGTATTGGTGGCGGCTTTCGGGCTGGGCAGATGTTCAAACGATGTGGCCGTTACTCGCCGTCGTCTCGTCGAACGCCATCTCGGCGAGCTTCATCTCGCCGAGCGGAGATGAGTACGGGTAATTCGGTCGTGCCAGCAGAGCGAGTCTGCATCGAGGATGCACCAGAGATATCCGAGTCCGGCCGAAAGCCCGGATAGAAATGAGGCGAGCACGCGCCAGCGGCGCAGGCTGCGCAGGACGGGCGAGCCGTCGAACTTCACCAGCTTCAGACGGGCGGCGTGGAGTCCGGGAGTCGAGCCGGTATAGACGATAAAGAGAAACTGGTACGTGAACCAGAGCGAGATCGCGAGGCTGCCGGCCACCCCGGCGAGCAGCGTAAGCGATCCGCGGAGGGGATTGAAGCGCAGAAAAATCGCGGTAAACGCTGAAAACGCGGCTCCGAGGATCAGGCCGTCAACAACGGTCGCGAGCAGGCGCCGAAAGACTGATGCGGATTGGATTCGGGAATCGGCGGCGTTGCGGTTTTCTGCTGGTTGTGGAAGCGCCGGCTCCATCAGAATTCCGCCAAGCGCAGGTGGAGCCAGCACGACTTCTGGCGCTTCAACGATGCGCGGACGATCGAAGATCGGATCGGCCAGCGTGCTGGTGTGGAAGACGGGGATTGCGGCGGAGCGCGGAAACTCGATGACGTTCGTCTCTGTCTTTGTGGGCTCAGCCAGAGATGCCCTCGCGGGTTGATGCGCCGCGACGTGAGCTTGAGACACCGGGGCGAGCGCGTCGTCCGCAGGAACATCGGATTCGCGGGGTGGTACGGGGCTGTCGGCCGCTGGGGCGGTCACGAGTGACCGAGAAGCGCTGGCGGCGGACTTTGACCAGACATCGGACGAGTCGAAAGGCAAGAGGAGCGACGGATACCGCGGGGCGTGGGGTTTGCGGCGTGCGCGATAGCGAGCCAACCGGGCTGCCACTTCATTGCGCCACGGTTCGAGCTCCAGCGGCGCTGCGAATGCGGCTTCTGTTTCGGCCACCGCTTCGGGATCACAAAGCTGGGGCACGGAGGCGAGATCGCCGTCGCTGGCGGTATTCATCAAACCAGTCATCGATTCACTCGGCCGACGCTTGTGTCAGCAGATCGGCCTTCCAAATGGTCGCGGAGAATGCCAGCCGCCTGAGCGTGGGCTGGGCATAAAATCTTGAGACCACAAACGTGCGGAACTTTGCTTCGCCCGTCGCTTGCGTGCTAAGGTCAACTCGTTCCGGTTAGCACACCTACAGGCGGAGGCGCGCGCCCCCGCAGATCACCTTGCATCTCATCTGCAGGATCATCTGCGAATGAACACCACGCATGAAACCCGCGAATGATCGCCCGCGAATGACCACCCGCTCTCGAATCATTATCACGGCTGCACTCCTCTGTCACGTGCTTCTCGCGTCTTCGATAGTTACCAGCCAGACCCCGCCCCCGGCCGAGCCAGCGAAACTTCTACCTTCGGCGCCCGCGAGCCAGGTTAGAGAGGAAGTTACCATCCGGGCGGTCGAGCAGGAAAAGCAAGGTTCCGTTTACCGTCTGCGCGAGAAGGTGGAAATCGATTATCGGACCTACATTCTGTTGGCGGACGAAGTTACCTACGACAGCGATACCGGCGAGAGCGAGTTGCGGGGGCACGTGGTGCTCGATGGCGGTCCCTACGACGAGCATGTGGAGGCGAGCCATGGGAATTACAACATCCAGACAGAGGCGGGGACATTTTATGACGTGGTGGGGACGGTTGGCTTCAAAGGGCGCAGGTCGCGGTATGTGCTGTCGTCTTCGAATCCGTTTGCGTTCACGGGAAAAATCGTCGAGAAGCATGGGCCCGACCATTACCTGGTGCGCCAAGGCACAGTGACAACCTGCCATCTACCCCGTCCGAAGTGGCAGTTCAATGCACGGGAAATCACCGTGGATGTGGATAGCTCGGCGAAGATCCACGACAGTGCGTTCACTTTGATGGGAGTGCCTATATTTTATTTTCCCTATGTGACTCACCCGGTGCAGCAAACGCGGCAGAGCGGATTGCTGATCCCGGGCCTGGGCAACTCGTCAACCAAGGGATACATTGTCGGCGATTCGGTGTATTGGGCGTTCAACCGTAGCGCAGACGTAACGCTGGGCGCGGAATACTACTCGAAGCGTGGGTGGGCGCAACAGGGAACCTTTCGAATGAGACCCAGCGAGAGCTCCTACGTGTTTTTCGCCTATTCGGGAGTTTTGGATCGCGGCATTGTGACGGGCGGATCTTTACAGAATCAAGGCGGCGAGGACGCACGTTTTCAGGCCGATCATCCCTTCGGGTCCGTGCGCGGCGTCGCAAACGTCGATTATCTGAGTTCGTTTGTCTATCGCATTGCGTTTACAGACGTGTACTCGCAGGCCATTGACTCCGAGGTGAAGTCGCAGATTTTTCTGTCCAACACTACCTACGGTTTTCACTTCAATGCTTTGGCGGAGCGCTACCAGAACTTCGACGTATGCATTCCCGGAACGAATACGGGCTGCTCGGCGATTACGTCGGCCGAGCTGATCCGGATTCTGCACACGCCTAGTTTTTTTATCAGCGGCGAGGAGCGGCAGCTCGGAAATACACCGCTGTACTGGTCATTTGAGAGCGCGGCAGAGGGATTGCAGCGGAGGCAGGTCGGGTTCCGCACGGCTGCGCTGGTGGGACGATTCGATCTGGCGCCGACGGTTTTGTTGCCGCTTGCGTGGAAGGGATGGTCGGTGCGTCCCGCGCTCACGCTACGCGACACCGCGTACACGCAGACTCTGGATCCCGCTACGGACACCGTCACCAACAATGTTCTGAACCGCAAATCGCTGGAGGCCTCGTTCGACTTGCAGGCGCCGGCGTTAGAGAAAATGTTTGAACATCCGTGGCTGGGGCGGAGGTGGAAGCACGTGATTGAACCGCGAATACGGTACGACTACGTGAAAGGCATAAATAATTTTGCCGACGTCGTGCGCTTCGACTCGACCGATGTGCTCACCGACACAAATGAGATCGAGTACGGAGTGGTGAATCGCATTTACGCCAAGCGGTTGGAGCCGAATTCATCGGATTGCGACGTTCAGGGAATGACCACGCTTAATGTGGGCGGGCCCCCGCAGGTGGGTGTGGTCCCGTGGGAAGCGCCGCCGGCTCAGGATACGCTGCCTTGCGCTTCCGGGCCGCGGGAGATTGTGAGCTGGGAGATCGCGCAGAAATACTACTTCGATCCGACTTTTGGCGGTGCGCTGGTCCCGCGAATGCGTAACGTTTTCACCAGCACGGCGGATTTTACCGGGGTTGCGTTCCTGAATCAGCTGCGCAACTTTGCGCCCATTATTTCGCGCTTGCGCGTGGAAACGAGTCCGCGCACCAATACTGAGTGGGATCTCGACTATGACACCAAGACCGGTCAGATCAATGGCAGCGCGGCGCTCGTGAACTATCACTATGGGCCGTTCACGATTGGCGGCGGCGATGCGTATCTGCGCGTGCTTGATGCAACTCCGGGTGCGCCTTTGACCAGTCAAGATAGTTTCCACCAGTTTCGGGTGCTCGCAGGTTATGGGCAGTTGAACAAACCAGGATTGAGCGCGGCTGCCAGCTTTGGTTTCGATTCGAACCAGGGCAATCTGCAATACGCAGTCGCACAAACCAGTTACAACTGGGACTGTTGCGGGATGAGCATGGAGTATCGCCGGTTTGCGCTGGGTGCAGTGCGCAATGAGAACATCTATCGTTTCAGCTTCACGCTGGCAAACGTCGGCTCGTTTGGAAACCTTCGGCGGCAGGAACGGCTGTACTAAAGTCCCGGGCTGAGCGGAGATTCAACTAAAATGCAAACTGTGGGGATCCTGGCGAATCTCGAGGAGAAGGCAAATCGCTTGCGCGAGATCCTGGCTGCGCGGCCGGGACTGATCGTTGCGTACTCCGGAGGCGTGGATTCCGCCTTCCTGGCCTGGACAGCGCATGACGTGCTCGGCGAGCGTATGCGGGCAGTGATTGCTGATTCCGCCAGCCTGGCGCGCACCCATCTGAAAGATGCCCTCTCATTTGCGCGGGAACAGCACATTCCGGTCGAGGTCGTCGAGACTCGGGAGTTGGAGAATCCCGACTATGCGCGCAATGATTCGATGCGTTGTTTCCACTGCAAAGATGAGTTGTTCACCGTACTCGAGGAATTTCGCGCTGCGCACGGGTTTGCGGCCGTTGCATACGGAGTGAACGCCGACGACGAGGGCGACTTTCGCCCAGGCCAGCAGGCGGCGCGCCAGCATCGTGTACTGGCGCCGCTTCTGGAAGCACAGCTCACAAAAATAGACATACGCGAACTGGCGCGGCAGGCCGGGCTCCGCGTCTGGGAAAAGCCGGCGTCGGCGTGTCTCTCATCGCGCATCGAATATGGACGGGAGGTCACCCGTGAGGCGTTGACCTTGATCGAACGCGGCGAGGACGCGCTGCGTGGACTCGGGTTCCGGCAGTTCCGCGTGCGTCATCATGGAGAAATTGTCAGGCTTGAGATTGCTCGGGATGAGTTGCCACGAGCTTTGAGTGAAGCGATGGCGCGAGAGTTTACCGTAATTTTCAAAGGATTGGGATTCAAGTTTGTCACGCTCGACTTGGAAGGTTTCCGATCCGGTTCAATGAATCAACTGCTTACCGCCGACGACCTGGTAGGCGGTCGAAGTGCCGGACCACTTCTGAAAGAGACTTCCGCGCTAACTCCAAAGGCCTCCTGAGCCCATTTGCTCTGCCGCGTCGTGAGATAATCAAGCTAATTCAGCATCTTCGGGTGGTTTTTCTTATGTGGTTTTCTTTAAGTATGCTTCGGCGCGCCTCCGTCATTCTTTTGACGGTTTGTATGGGCTGTTCCGCCCAAACGCCATCTTCCGGAGCCTCCCCTTCAAAGGCGGCTACCACCCCATCTTCATCTTCTTCCCCCGCGCCGACTGGCGAGTTGGCGAAGCAAATTGACCGTCAAGTCCGTGCGCATTATTCGCTTGCCGCCCGATGTGAACTTGTTGCTCGGAAACCTGCGGGCAAGCGAGTTTCCGAATTACGACGCGCTCACGATTACGTTTGCCAGCGAGGATAAGAAGCAGCCTTACGAATTCCTGCTGTCGCGCGACCACAAGATCCTGGTCCGCATGACGAAGATGGATCTGAGCAAAGATCCGTATCTTGAGACCATGAGTAAGATCGACGTGCGGGGGCGGCCGACGCGGGGCAACAAAGATGCGAAGGTGGTGGTCGTCAGTTACGACGATTTCGAATGTCCCTTCTGCTCGCGCATGCACGCCACGCTGTTCCCCGAGATTTTCAAGGAGTACGGCGACCGGGTGCTCTTCATTTATAAAGACTACCCGCTGGAGGAAATTCATCCCGTGGTCCATACACGCCGCCATCGATGCGAATTGCCTGGCCGCGCAATCAGCGGACGCGTATTGGGATTATGCGGACTATTTGCACGCTAATCAGCACGCGGTATCGGCCAAGGGACGCGGCGGCGAAAACGCGGAACTCGACCGGCTCGCGATGCTTCAGGGGCAGACGCATAAGCTCGATGAACCCAAGCTGCAAGCGTGCGTAAAAACCCAGGATGACAAAGCTGTGCGCGCCTCGATGAAAGAGGGCGACGAGTTGGGGGTGAATGCGACTCCCGCGCTGTTCGTGAACGGGCAAAAACTGGACGGTGCGGTGCCGATTGAGGAAGTGCGGGCCGCGCTGGACCAGGCGCTGAAAGATGCTGGAGTGGCGCCGCCGGAACACAAGCGGGCGAGTGCGGACGCGAAGGCGCCGGTTGCGACTTCGAAATAGGCGCGGTCGGCGGTTGTTGCGAGGCGGTCTGGTTCAAGGGCCGACGTCGTTGGAGCGAGAACGGGAACTCGAGTTGGGAGGGGGAATTTGAAAATTCGCATGCAGCCGGGCCCTATGGCGCTCCGGCCTTGTCATCGCAACTGCGTTTCTCTTGATTGCATTGTCGGCTTGTAACCACGACAGCGTGGGCGGAGACGTGATGGCCTCCGTCAACGGCCGCAAGATCTATCGCAGCGAAGTCGACAAGTATTATACGAACCAGACGGCAGGCTCCGATCAGCAGCCGACCGGCGAACAGGCAGTGAGCCTGCGCCTGAGCATTCTGAATGAGCTGATTCAGACCGAAATCCTGATGCGGCGCGCCGAGAAGCTTGGCCTTCTGGCGACCGATGAAGAAGTTGACCGCAAGTTGAATGAGATCAAGGCCCCCTACACCGAGGAACAATTCAACAAACGGCTCGAGGAAAAGAAGATTTCTCTTGAGGACTTCAAGCGCGACCTGCGCCGTTCGCTGACTCAAGACAAAGTGTTCAACAAAGAAATCACGTCGCACATCAATATCACCGATCAGGACGTCGCCACCTATTACAACGAACACAAAGCCGAGTTCAACCTGGTTGAGCCGCAGTACCACCTCGCAAAAATCATGGTGTCGGGCGTGGTGACCGCGCAGATGCGCAATTTGCAGAACAAAGCGCAGAACGACGCCGAGGCCCGCAAGAAAATCCAGATGATTGCCAACAAACTCGACAGCGGCGACGATTTTGCCACGCTGGCAATGAATAATTCCGAGGATCCCGGAGACCGGCAATAATGGCGGCGATTTCGGAATGGTGCCGGAGTCGGCGCTCAAGACGGTGGACCCCGCGACGCGCGACGCAGTGATGAAGCTTAAGCCGGGGCAATACACGCCGATTATTCCCGTGCTCAATCCGACCAATCATCAGCCGTACGCCTACATGATCGTCAAGTTGATTGCGAAGGAACCGGCGGGACAGCGCGATTTGAACGATCCGCGGGTACAGCAGGCGATCCGGCAGCAGTTGCGCGACCGGCGGGAGCAGCTATTGAAGGCGGCATATTACGAGAGCCTGCGCGACGACGCCAAGGTCACGAACTATTACGCCGATGAAATTTTGAAGAATGCAGGGCTGGCAAAGTAGGGACGACCTTCACCTACGCGTCCAGTTTCTTCGTCACGACTTCATTCACCAGCTGCGGATTCGCCTGTCCCTTCGACGCCTTCATCACCTGCCCCACGAAGAATCCGAGCATGGTCTTCTTGCCGGCGCGATACTGCTCGACCTGCTTTGGGATTCGCCGCGATCAACTCATCCGCGAGCTTCTCTAGCGCCGAAGTGTCCCGCGATTGCTCGGGACGTCCTTCCTCCTCATAGACCACGGAAAAATCCTTGTCCCGCTCGAAGCTCAGATCGTAGAGATCCTTGAGCATCTTCCCGGAGATGGCGCCCGACTTCCACCAGATCGGCCGAGGCGGCGACCCCAGCCATCGAAATCGGCGATCGCTCCAGCTCCATTGAGCGCGCCTTCAGGCGCCCAATCAGTTCGCTTTGCACCAGGTTCGCGACGCGCTTCGGATTCTTGGCCGCCCGCGCCGCGGACTCAAACTGGTCGGCCAGCGCGCGGGTGGCCGTCAGCGTTTCGGCGTCGGCCGCGGTGATCGCATAATCCTTCATCATTCGCTGCCGGCGCGCCTCCGGAAGCTCCGGCAGCCCCGCGCGGATTTGTGCCTGCCACTTTTCATCCACCACCAGCGGCAGCAAATCCGGCTCAGGGAAATAGCGGTAGTCGTGCGCCTGCTCCTTCGAGCGCATGCCGTAGGTGCGGCCCTCGTGCGAGTTGTAGAGGCGCGTCTCCTGCACGATCCTTTCGCCCGACTCGATCACGCCGATGTGCCGCTCGATTTCATATTCCAGCGCCTGCCGGATGAAGCGGAACGAATTGACGTTCTTCACTTCCGTCTTCGTCCCGAATTCCCGCTGCCCGCGCGGCCGCACGCTGATGTTCGCGTCGCAGCGCAGCGAGCCTTCTTCCATGTTGCAATCGCTTACGCCCGGTGTAAAGAATGATTTCCTTGAGCCGCGTCAGATATTGATAAGCTTCTTCGGGCGAACGCATGTCAGGCTCGCTCACGATTTCCGCGAGCGGAACGCCGGTGCGATTGAGGTCAATCGCAGTTTTCGTGGCGGCGTCGGGAAAACCTTCGTGCAGGCTCTTTCCCGCGTCTTCTTCGAGGTGCAGACGGGTGATGCCAATTCTTTTCTTGCCGCCATTTACATCGATCTCAATGAATCCATGCTCGGCCAGCGGCTTGTCGTATTGCGAAATCTGGTAGCCCTTGGGCAGGTCGGGATAAAAGTAGTTCTTGCGCGCAAAAATCGACGTTTCATTGACGCGGCAATTCAGCGCCATCGCAGCCAGCGCGGCAAATTCGACCGCCTTCCGGTTAAGTACAGGCAACGCGCCCGGCATTCCGAGACACACCGGACAGACATTCGTATTCGGCGGATCGCCAAAGTGCGTCGAACAGGAGCAGAAGATTTTCGACGCAGTCAGCAGTTGGACGTGGACTTCGAGTCCAATGACCGGTTCATATTTCGCCAGCAGAGCTTCGGAGAGGGCTGGAGTAGCCGCCATATAACCAGATTATTTCACGGCTTTTTCTCTTCGGGCGCGCTCAGGTACTTCTCCAGGGGAATTTCGAAATACATCAGGTCATTGCCCTTTCCATCACGCACCTCGGTGAGGTAAAAATTCGCGCCCGCCAGCGGATTCGAAATATCGGAAATATCGAAGAAAAGGAAGCCGCGCGCCGTGGAATGGGGCTCGACCGCGCGCGCCTCGAATTGAGAACGGTTGATCTCGTCCATCGTCTTCTGACTGACGGCGCCTTTGACTTTCTTGCTGCCGGGTAGTGGGAGAGGTATGGGCTTGGCTGAGGTCGCGCTGCGCGACGGATGAGAGAGTCGTCTCACGATATCCTCGATCGACTCGGGAGAAAGTTTGCTGCGATTAACGGTCACCAGTTCCACTTTCATGTCTGTAAGCGCAACCGGCTGATCGCTATCATTGGTCACCACAAAGAAGACCGGCAGGAGGCCGTAGTTGCGATAGTTGACACTGAAGATCGAAGCTTTGTACTCGACGTCATACGGGTCGACGGCGACAGTCACCTTCTCTTGCGGGTGCTCATCGTGTGCCGGATAGGTCCGCGCCGGATGCACCTGGGGCATGACAAACTCTTTCGCTCCCATTACCGTCAGGCAACAAATTACCAGGCAAGCCAGCACTAAGGCGGGGGAATGTGCGCGCGCGCTCCGCTTAAAAAATAATGTTTGCATATCTGAATTATAGGATGCAGATAGCGCCGCTGGAATCGCCTTCTATAACCGGCTGGAGAATTCGTTGGTCGCAACCCGAAGAGCAGTCGCCGCCAGTTAGAATGGGACCTCATTCATGTATGTGCTCTACAGTGCGCTGCTCGCGGTTTTTCTGGCCGCAACGCTTCCCTACTGGCTGCTCCAGATGTTGCGCCACGGGAAATATCGCGCCGGATTGCGCCAGCGATTTGGAGTCGTTCCGGCACATCTTCTGAAAATCCGCGACCGGCGGACGATTTGGGTACATGCAGTGTCTGTGGGAGAGGTGGTGGCGTCGAGCGCAGTAGTAGAAGCGCTGCGGCACGATTTTCCTTCCCATCGCGTGCTGCTCTCAACCACCACCAGCACCGGGCAGAAGCTGGCGGCAAAGAAGTTTGGCGCCGACAACGTTTTCTACTTTCCGTTGGACTTTGCCTGGGCGGTGCGTCCCTATCTCGAGGCTCTCCGCCCCGACCTCTGCGTGGTTGCGGAAACTGAATTCTGGCCGAATTTTCTGCGGCTGGGTAAGCGCATCGGGGCTCGCATCGCCGTCATCAACTGCCGTATCTCCGACCGTTCGCTTCCCGGCTACAGGCGGCTGCGGTTTTGGCTTCCCAAAGTGCTGGCAAACGTCGATATTTTTCTGGCGCAGACGGAGGAGGACCGGCGGCGGCTGGTTGAGATCGGCGCTCCTGAGGCGAGAGTACAAGTTGCCGGCAATTTGAAATTCGACGTCGCGCCGCCCCCGATGCCGCCAATTGCCGCGAGCCTGCGCGCCTCGTTCGAGCAGTCGGAGGCGGGACCGGTCCTGGTTTGTGGCAGCACGCTCGATGAAGAAGAGGGTTTGCTGCTCTCGGCGTTCCGCAATATTCTGGCGACGCATTCGAAAGCGGTGATGATTCTTGCCCCACGTCATCCCGAGCGATTCGAGCAGGTCGCGGCTCTGGTCGATCAACTTGGTTTCCGCGTCTGGCGGCGTTCGTTGTGGAGTGGCGAGCCCTTGGCAGGCGGCGTGCTGCTGCTCGACACCATCGGAGAGCTGTCCACGCTCTATTCGCTGGCGACGGTTGCCTTCGTCGGCGGCAGCCTGGTGCCGCGCGGCGGGCACAACATTCTGGAGCCTGCTGCGTATGGGGTGCCGATCGTTACCGGCAATCACTATGAAAACTTTCGCGACATCGTCAATTATTTCCTGAGCCGCAACGCCGTGCGGGTTGTGGGAATGGCGGAGCTGGCATTGGTTTTCATGGAGCTGATTGAGAACGGCGAAGAGCGCGCCAAGCTTGGCCGCAACGCGCTGGCTGCCCTCGAATCGCAACGTGGTGCGACCGCGCGGACAGTGCGGGCGCTCGCAGGAACTGGTGAACCAACCTGCTGCAAAAACCATGCGCGCTCGCCAGGCCGCGGAATGAATCCTTTGACCGGAATTTACAGCGCGGCAAGCGGTCTGCGAAACACCTTGTTCGATCGCGGCATGCTTCGCGTCGCGGCGATTGGCCCGGCCGGTGGTGAGCGTTGGAAATCTGTCGACCGGCGGCTCGGGCAAAACGCCGTTTGTGATTGCGCTCGGCGAACTGCTGAAAGCGCGCGGCATTCCGTTCGACGTTCTCTCGCGCGGATATCGTCGCAAGACGCGAGGCGTATTGGAAATTCGACCGAACGGAAAGCGCGGCCGATTGTGGGGACGAGCCGCTGCTGATTTCGCGCAAGCTCGCCGTTCCAGTGATTGTGGGCGAGAGCCGCTATCAAGCAGGATTGCTCGCGGAAAGGAAATTTGATTCGCAACTCCACATTCTCGACGACGGATTTCAGCATCGTTCCCTGGCCCGCGACTTCGACATCGTGCTCATGACCGGCGATGAGTTCCAGGACGAACTACTGCCGTCAGGACGGTTGCGGGAGCCTTTGTCATCGCTCGCTCGCGCGGATGCGGTTGTGTTGCCGGCCGAACTGCCTGCCGATCATCCAGCTTTGCGGGGAAAACTTGTCTGGCGAATGCAGCGGAAATTCGCATTGTTCGACGCTCCGCCGTCGCCGGTGGTCTTCTGCGGGATTGCCCGCCCAGAGCAGTTTTTCGCGCAGGTACGCGCCGCGGGAATTGCGCCCGCCGCCGAGATCGTTTTTCGCGATCATCACAGTTATAGGCGTCGTGACATTGATCGCCTGCAGGCGATGAAAGAAAAGCTGCGTGCAGGCGGATTTGTAACCACGGAAAAGGATGCGGTCAATCTGGGAGCGTTCGAGTCGGAACTGCAGCCCCTTGCGCTAGCCACGCTGACCATTGCGCTCGACAACGAGGATGACGCGGTGGACAACATTCTCGCGAGAATCGGGAAGTGAAGGCTCTGCTCGTGAGAGAATCTCCCTTGCGAGAGACCCGCTTCGGCGGCCCGATAAATTGTTGGCAAAGCCGTATTTGAAGTTGTCTGATATCGAAATTGACTAAATGACCAAGCACGTCAAAGAAAACGATCGGCTGCGAAAGATTGTCGAGTCGTTCCCCAAGGTCACCGTGACTGTGCTCGCGGACCTCGTGGCCGACGAGTTCGTCTTCGGGGAAATCTCCCGCGTCTCGCGCGAAGCGCCGGTGCTCATCCTGCGGCATCGCGATCGCAAAGTAGTGCCGGGCGGCGGCGCGAATGCGATTTATAACCTGGCTGACCTGGGCGTCACCGTGTTGCCGGTGGGAATTGTCGGCGACGACGAAGCTGGGAAGTTGTTGCTGCGCGCGTTCCGCCACAAACGCATTCCAGTCAGCGGAGTCTTGAAAGATAAGAGCTATCCCACCGTGACCAAGACGCGCATCCTTGCCGGGTTCGCGCACACCGCGGGGCAACAGGTGGTGCGGTTGGACCGCGAGCCACCGGAAGGTCCCAACCTGCATCTGCGGCGGGAGTTGGTGCTGGCGGCGCGCGAATACGCGCGCGCCTCGGATGCGCTGCTCATCTCCGACTATGGGTATGGCGCGGCCACCCCGGCGTTGCTGAACGGAATTCGCGCGAAACGCGGGCTCGACAAAGTTCCGGTGATGCTTGACTCCCGGCACCGCATGCTGGAATTCAGCGGGATCACGGCGGCGACGCCCAACGAGTCCGAAGTCGAAGCGTCACTTGGCATTCGAATCGGCGACGATTGGGGGCGGCTGCGAGCCGCAGGCGAGCAAATTGCTGGTGAGATGAAGCTGGAATCCCTGCTCATCACGCGCGGCAAGGATGGCATGGTTGCCTTCCCGCGTGGCCACAAGCCCATTGATATTCCGATTTACGGTACTGATGAAGTCGCCGACGTGACGGGCGCGGGCGACACGGTGATTGCAACCTTCGCTGCAGCGTTAGCGGCAGGCGCAACGTCCGAAGAGGCCGCGCATCTTGCAAACTACGCCGGCGGCATCGTCGTCATGAAACGCGGCACGGCGACCGTCAGCCAGCAGGAGTTGCTGGAAGCGGTGGGCGAAGCGGCACCGGTTGCGCGTGAACATTGAGCCCTTTGACAGCGCAGGGTCGGCCGTAATTGAGTGGATAATCTGAGTAGATCAATCGTTGAGTAAATCAGTGCATTCAAAGATCGTTTCGCGCGCGAACCTTCAGCGACGCGTCAGGGCGTGGCGCCGTGCCGGTGAGCTCGTCACCCTGGCAAATGGCTGTTTCGATTTGCTGCATGTGGGCCACGTTCGCTATCTCACGGCGGCGCGCGGTCTCGGCGGAAAACTTGTGGTTGCAGTCAATAGCGATGAGTCGGTTCGCGCGTTGAAAGGTGCCGGACGGCCGGTGATGCCAGCCGAAGAGCGTGCGGAGATTCTCGCCGCTCTCGCCGACGTGGACGCGGTCGTCATCTTTCCCGAGAAGGATGTCCGTGCGATCATCCGCGAAATTCGCCCCGATTTTCATGCGAAGGGCACGGACTATACCGCCGAGAGTGTGCCCGAGCGCGACGTAGTCGAAGCCTGTGGCGGGCAGGTAGCGATCGTTGGCGATCCCAAGAATCACTCCGCCACACAAATTATCCGGTCTCGGATCTCGCCACAAAAACGCGCGAGGCGGAGTCCGAGGCGGAGCCGATGACGGGCGCGTCGCCCGAAGTTTCAGGAAGCCCAGTGATTCGGAGTCTCCTCGTGGTGCGGCTCAGCGCGATGGGAGATATTATTCACACCCTGCCGGCAGTGGCCGCTTTGCGCCAGGCTTTTCCCCACGTCACTTTGGGCTGGCTCATCGAAGAACGCTGGGCGGAGTTGCTCTGTACACTGCGTTATCCGCGCTCGGGTAGGCGCTCGCCGGAACGGCCGCTGGTCGATCGCGTACATACCGTGAACATGGGGCAATCCCGGCGGTCGCCGATTTCCTTCAACACCTGGCAACAGATGGCCGTCGGCTTGAGCGAATTGCGCGGCGTCGAATACGACGCTGTCGTCGATTTCCAGGGCGCGGTGCGTTCGGCTCTGCTGGCGCGTTGGTCGGGCGCTCCGGTCCTGTATGGCGATGTGCAGCCCCGCGAAAATGCCGCCAGCATGTTTTACACGCGGCCCATCGAAACACGTGGCGAGCACGTAGTGGAGCAGGCGCTCGAGCTGGCGCGCGCGGTCATTCAACGGCCGCCGACTTCACAGGCTTCAACGAGCACGCAGAACGCGCGGCCTGACACCAATGTCGATTTCCCCGTAGATTCGGATGCCGAGAAGAAAATCTCCAGCCTGACGGTGGACGCCGAATTTGCGATCCTGAATCCCGGCGCGGGCTGGGGAGCGAAGCAGTGGCCCGTTGAACGTTATGGAGCAGTCGCGAAAAACCTGTCGCAGGATGGAATCCGTCCGATCGTTAATTATGGTCCGGGGGAAGAAGAACTCGCGAGCGCGGTAGAGACAGCTAGCGGAGGCGCTGCGCAAAAAATCTCCTGCTCAATCGCAGAATTGATTTCTTTGACGCGGCGCGCGACCCTCTTCATCGGCGGCGATACCGGCCCCATGCATTTGGCGGCCGCTCTTAAAATTCCGGTAGTCGCGATCTTTGGTCCCACGAATCCAGCGCGCAACGGGCCGTTTGGAACGCGATCGATTGTCTTGCGCAGCGCCAGCAGCATGACCGATCATTCCCGTCACCCTGAGCCCGAACAAGGATTGCTTGAGATCACGCCGGAGGAAGTCGTTGCCGCCGCGCGAAAACTGCTCGGAGAGTCCCGGTGAGAGAAGCTCCACAATCCGCGCCCCCGGCCCCCCGCTGGACCTGGGCTCGCATTGCACGGCGCATCCGCGTGCCGCTGGGATTTTTATCGGCTGCATTCTTCATTTGGCTCGCCCGTCCAAGTCGAACCTCGTTGATTGCCGGATCGCTGGTAATGCTTCCCGGCCTCATCCTCCGCGGATTCGCATCAGGGCATGTGCAGAAGGACAAGCAGCTCACCACCAGCGGCCCTTACGCCTACACGCGCAATCCACTGTATCTGGGCTCCCTGCTGCTGGCCGCAGGCTTCGCGCTTGCGGCGCGCAGTTGGTGGGTTGTGGCCATCATGTTTTTGACGCTCCTGCTGATTTACGTCCCGGTAGTCGCCGCGGAAGAGCGTTATCTGCGCGCCGCCTTTCCCGAATACGATGACTACGCGCGCCACGTTCCACGCCTGTTTCCGCGCTTCAGCCCGTATGGCGGTTCGCGGAGCGCCTATTCCGCCGAGCGCTACTGGAAGCACCACGAATACGAAGCAAGCATCGGTTGCGTCGTGATGCTGGCCATCCTGATCGTGAAGCTCGTCCTCCGTTAGTGTAGTAATCTGCAATCGGAACTTTGCAGGAAACAACACAGCCCACAATCGTTTCGGACCGAATCTTGCTGACTATCGCCCGTCAAGCTCGCGTGCTATTCGCTCTTACGCTGTGCATATCGTTCTGCTTGTTCGCGAACGTTCTGTTGAGTCAGCAAGCCGCGCCCGCTGCGTCAATCGGCCAGCCGGCGAAAGAGATTGTTCCGCCTCGCGCCAATTATCCCTTTCCCGACGGCCAGGGCTACGTCTATTCCGCCGAGTGGCACCTGATCACCGCTGGGACGGCCGTCGTGAAAATGGAAACAGCGGGCAACGAACGCAAAGTCACGGCCCGCGCCGAATCGCAGGGCGTGGTCAACGTCATTTTTCCCGTGCATGACCGCTTCGAGGCGCATTTCGACCCGCGAACGTTTTGCTCGCTCTCGATTTTCAAGCACAGCGAGGAAGGTTCCCACAAACGCGAAACTTCGATTCACTTCGATTACGCGAAAAAGAAGAGCTTGCTCGACGAAAGAAGTCTGAAGACCGGCGAAACCAAGCATGTGGAAAACGATCTGGCGGGATGCGCCACCGATGTGATCACCGGCTTTTATTATCTACAGTCGCTTCCATTGCAGCTCGGCGCGCAGTACGAATTTCCGATCAGCGACGGAAAGACCACAATCGTGCGCGCCAACGTCGAAAAGCGCGAACAGATCAAGGTTCCAGCGGGAACGTTCTCCGCTATCCTGGTCACAGCCGAAGCCACGTCGGGCCCGCTGAAATCGAAAGGTAAAGTCTGGGTGTGGTACTCGGACGACGCGAACCACACGCCCGTTCAGATGCGCGCCAAGCTCGGTTGGGGCACGTTGCTGTTCCGGCTCCAGCGGATTGAAAAATAGTTACCATGCTTGGTGAGCCGTGCTGGGTGAGCCGTAGTCAGGCAACCGTCATTAGAAAAAATGCTGAAGCCACGCGCAGCAGTGCAGAATCTCCCCGCCTATCATCCTCCACTAGTCTGGCGTGAAGGTTTGCGCCTCGACTTCAACGAGAACACCGCCGGCTGCTCGCCGCGCGTGCTGGCGCGCCTGCGCGAACTCACCGCCAACGACATCGCCGACTACCGCGAGCGCGAGCCAATGGAAGCCGCGGTCGCCGCACATCTCGGCCTCAACTCCGCCGAAGTGTTGCTGACGAACGGCATGGATGAGGCGATCCATCTTCTATGCGAAGCATTTCTGGAGCCCGCTGACGAGGCCCTGCTCGTGGTGCCGACCTTTATCACCTATGAACTCTCGGCGCAGGCAACCGGCGCGCGCATAGTCAAGGTTCCCGCCGAACAGGATTTCCAATTCCCGCTCTCCGGCCTGCGAGCGCAAATCAGTCCCCGCACCCGCCTGATCGCGATCGCCAATCCCAACAACCCAACCGGCATCGTCGCCGAGGCGGACGCCCTGCTCGAATTGGCTCGCAGTGCTCCGGACGCGGCCGTGCTGATCGATGAAGCCTATTTCGAGTTCTACGGCCAGACTCTGCTCGGCGCGTGGCGAGGGCGCGAGCTTCCCAATCTTTTCGTGGCGCGCACGTTCTCCAAGGCCAACGGCATGGCCGGCCTCCGCGTGGGAGTGCTGGCCGGGAATGCCGGAAACATTGCCATGGTGCGACGCGTTTCGTGTCCCTTCAATGTGAATGCCGTGGCGCTCGCTTGTTTGCCCGCAGCGATCGCCGATTCCGATTACGTCCGCCAATATGTAGACCAGGTTCGCCGGGGCCGCGACGAGTTGCACCGCGAGTTCGCCCGCTGGGGCATTCCCTGCTGGCCAAGCCAGGCCAGTTTTGTTCTGGCCAATATCGGAGCGCCCCACGCCCGCTTCGTCCAGGGCATGGAGGTGCGGGGAGTTCTGGTGCATGACCGCTCGCGCGATCACGGCTGTGAAGGGTGTGTGCGCATCTCGATTGGAAAAACGGAACACACCGCGCAACTGCTCAGAGCGCTGCGCGAAACGTTGGCCGAAATCGGCGCGAAAGAGTCCCCTTTATGAAAGGCGGAAGAAAGGTCGCTTTTAAAAGGACACGGGTTCAGCCGTGCCGTAAGAGCCCTCCCGAACAATCGAGGAGGGAGGATCGGCGACTCGGCCTAGCGACGACGCGTTAGTCCTTGGCCTTCCCGAACCACTCGTCGAACCATCGCAACATGCGCAGAGAGTAGTCGCGCGCGTCGGCGGGCTTGTAGAAGACGTGCCCTTCATTCGGATAGACGACCATCTGCACCGGAACTTTCATGGTTTCGAGCGCGTGGTACCACTCGAGCGATTGCTCCATGGGAACTTCGCCGTCGCTGTCCCCGGCCAGGATCAGGGTTGGCGTGGTGACGTTCTTCACGAAGCGAATCGGATCTGACTTCTGGTAGACCTCGGGATCGTCGTAAACCGACGCGCCGAAAAATGGAATCATCCACTCGTCGATATCGTTCAGTCCGTAATAGCTCTGGAAGTCGGAGAGGCCCGCGCCCGCGACGGCGGCTGCGAAGTGCGTTTGGGTTTCTGCCCACATCGTCATGTAGCCGCCGTAACTGTGCCCGCGGATTCCGATGCGCTTCGGATCGATGGGATACTGCTTGACCATCGCGTCGACGCCAGCCATGATGTCGCGGTAATCGCCGCCGCCGAAATCTTTCACGTTGCCCTGAGCGAAAGCTTCGCCCTGTCCAAAGCTGCCGCGCGGATTTGGACAGAGAACGAACCAGCCGAGGACCGAAGCAGCCGCCATGCTCCCCATTCCTCCCGAGGACCACTTTGACGTGCAGGCCCACGAAGGACCGCCATGAACGCTCACCACCAGCGGATACTTTTTTCCCGGATCGTAATTTGCAGGAAACATGAGCCAGCCCTGGACGTGAATGTCGCCATTTTGCGTTCCCTCGCTCTCGGAAGCCCAATGAACGTTGCGGCTCTCACCCCAAGTCGCCTTCACACCCTGGTTAACGTGAGTGATCTGGTTCCACTGACCGGTCTTTCCCGCCCATACTTCGGGCGGACTGCTGGCCGATTGGCGCACGACCGCGCTCACGGAACCATCGCGCGAGAAGGAAGCGCTCGGAACCCACGCATCGGTGGTCGTGCCGATAAGCTCCTCGCCGGTCCAACTTCCGCCAGCCAAACCTGTCCACGCTGCACCAATTGGAAAGCCCGCTTCCGTGACCACGGCATATCCCGAGTTGCCATCGACGTTGGCAACAACGGCGAGGCGATCGGACGACAGCCATGCCACCGAAGACGGCGAAGCTTTAATCCCGGGAGTCAGATCGCGTGCCGAGCCTCCGGTCATCGGCACGACCAACACATCGCCTCCCGTGAGGCCAGCATCGCTCATGATTCCTTCTATGAAGGCGACGCTCCCTCCGTCCGGTGAGACATGTGGCTCGGCAATCTGCCACTTGGGCTGGTAGATCTCGCGCATCTGGCCGTTGGTGGCATCGATGCTGTAGAGGCGCGCGATCCACCAGTTGTTGTCGCCCGAACCATGGGCCGCAATCGCCGCCCAGCCTTTGGAATCCGGCGTCCAGTCGTATTCGTAAACGTAGACATCGGCGGGCGTGATTTGCGTCAACCGCTTCGTCGCCAGATCGATGACCGCAATATGCTGTTCGAATGTCGCCTCGCCTACTACACCCGCGAGAGGCGTCATAGGCTGGAGCGGCCCGGCGATGCGCGGGATACCCTCGATATAGAGGACGGCCAGCTTTGCGCCGTCGGGCGAGTAGCGCGGCATCTCAGCGAAGCCTTTCAGATCGGCGAGTTGTTCGAGACCCGTTCCGTCGGCTGCGGCGCTCCACAATTGCGCTGCTGGCTTTTCTCCCGCAAGATCGCTGAGCCATGCGATCCGGCGGCTGTCAGCGGACCACGTCACATCGCGCGCTTTCTGATCCGGGGCGATGCGGTGTGACACTCTGTTCGAGATGACCGCGATCGAGAGTTCACCTTCGACGATGTAGGCGACCTCGGTCCCATCGGGCGAGATGGCTATCTGATCGATCTTTTGGGCTGATGGCAACGAATCGAGCGCGGTGGCAACGCGATCTTCAGCGGCCACGGAAGTCACGGATAGCAACATCAAGGACAGCGGTAGAAGAAAGCTGAGGCGCGGTTTCATCGTGGCGCAGAGTATACACAAGTGGGCGCGGAATGTGAGGGACGGCACAGTCCTTTGACTGTGCCCTCGAATTGCGCGTGAGGAAGATGCTGCCGGATAGCGCGCGACGGAAAGAAAATGACGCGCTGAAGGTTGATGCGTATTATGGAATCCGCATGGACAAGCCGCCCCGCACCTTTTGGCAGATCTGGAACATGAGCTTCGGCTTCCTCGGCATCCAGTTTGGCTGGGGACTGCAGATGGCCAATATGAGCGCCATCTACGAATACCTGGGCGCGCGGGCCGATCAGATTCCGATTCTTTGGCTGGCCGCGCCGCTCACGGGATTGATCGTGCAGCCGATCATCGGCCACGCCAGCGACCGGACGTGGGGTGCGCTTGGACGTCGTCGTCCGTATTTTTTGACGGGCGCGATTCTGAGCTCGGCGGCGCTGATCCTCATGCCGCGCAGTTCGGCGCTCTGGATGGCGGCCGGACTCTTGTGGGTGCTCGATGCCTGCATCAACATCAGCATGGAGCCCTTCCGCGCGTTTGTGGCCGACCTGCTGCCGGAATTTCAACGCACGCGCGGCTTCGCGATGCAGAGTCTTTTCATCGGGCTCGGCGCGGTCATCGCTTCCGCGCTGCCTTATCTGCTTACGAATGTTTTTCACGTCGGAGAGCCGTGGAGCGGGAAGCATTCCGTTTACCGTGCGGCTTTCGTTTTACATTGGGGCCGCGGCATTTCTAGGGCGCAGTGCTCTGGACGATTTTCACGACCAAGGAATATCCGCCTGACAATCTTGCCGAGTTTCAGAAGCAGAAGGCTGAGCACGGCGGAGTCATCGCGGGCGCGCGGGAGATTCTGGTTTCGATCGGCGAAATGCCGCGCACCATGCGGCAACTGGCATGGGTGCAGATTTGCACGTGGCTGGCTCTTTTCTGCATGTGGCTTTATTTTCCCGTGGCCATCGCGCGCAATGTGTTTGGCGCTCCCGATACGAGTTCGCCTCTGTACTCCGCCGGCGTGGAGTGGGCTGGTGTCTGCTTCGGAATGTACTCGCTGGTGTGCTTCGGATTTTCTTTCGTGCTGCCGACGCTCGCCCGGCGATGTGGACGCAAGACGACTCACAGCTTGTGCCTGATCGCCGGCGGCTTGGGCCTGCTTTCGGTTGCCGTGGTTCACGACAAGTATCTGCTTCTTCTTTCCATGACCGGCGTTGGGATTGCCTGGGCCAGCACGCTGTCGATGCCCTACGCCATTCTTGCCGGGTCGCTGCCTCACGAGAAGACCGGGGTTTATATGGGCATTTTCAACTTCTTCATCGTGATTCCGGAGATCACCGCGTCACTGCTGTTTGGTTGGGTCATGGGGCACCTGCTCAACAACAATCGGCTGTTGGCGGTGGTCGCGGGAGGATTTTTCTTTTTGCTCGCGGCGGTGCTCACGCAGCGCGTTGAGGATCTCTACGATGCGCGGCAGCCGAGCAGTTCTCTGCCGGGCAATGCCGTCGGCCGCAAAGTTGTGAGTTTGTTTTCTGGAGATTCTTAGCCGTGGACCAGCACCGCGATCGACGTTCCGTATCGAGCGGACACGCCGCGCCCGCGATCTTGATCGCGCACCAGGAGCCTGCAAACGGTCTTCATTCCCGATCTTCGCTCCCGGCAATCTCATTCGCATGCAGCAATTTTTCGACCGAATCGGGGCGGCAGACAAACTCCACCACACCCTGCGTGCCGAACGTGGTGGTGCCCGCGAGAATCATCACCATCCGGTTCGGACTCTGCCCCCGGCACGAGTCCCACGACCGCATAATCTTCCGTCAGCGGCGCGTTCGACGGACTGGCTAAATAGCTGGATGCCTCGCCCGGCCTTGGGTGGCGGATCGCGATCGAGAGATCGCCTTTGCGCGGGCCCGAGGCCACGCGTTGAAAAACAAATTCCGCGTGCCCGGGAATATCGAGCAGCGACAGATTTTCGGAGGGCGATCCAACGAAAATCAGATTCGCGTTGCTGGCATCGTCGAGCGTAAACAAACTGCCGCGCTTCACCCGAATTCTGGTGGCCTAGCGTGCAGAAGACGTCGTCGAGCGCATGGACGGCCAACACCTCTCCCACGCCGGTGTAATGATCGTAGACGGCGGTTTTTGAATCCTGCTCGCGAGTTGTAGTAACGCATGCCGGTTTCGGGCCGTCCGGTGAAGGCGGCGTTGCTGAAGATCACCCAGGGATCGTCGCCTCCGGCGGTGAAAGGTCTCCAGAACTTGGCCAGAGGGCCAGCGATCGGGACGCGCTGCAGGAGATGTTGTGGATGCGGCATCGGCGCGATTGCGAGTCCACAGCAAACTTCCGAGCACAACCAGAGAAGCGGTCAGGCAGCCAGCAATACGATTACGGCGATGCGCCATTGCACGGGCACCGCTGGAGCGGCAGGTGGAGGCACTAGGGACGGCCTCAGTTGCGCCGCCTGCGGTTCCGGCTCTACGGGCCTTGGCTCGAAGGTCAGGTGGTAGCTTCCCTTGGGAAGCTTCACAACGATGGGATCGCTCGCGCCTTCCGCCGCATAATACTCAGCCAGTTTCAGGCGAAGCCGTCCGGCCTGCACCCGGATGGTCGAATCCGATTGCGGATCGAAGTCCGCATGCCGGCCGTAGACCTCGGTGGCGATCTGGTATTCCTTGAGGGGCGCGTTTGGATGATCGAGCGATTGCTTCGCGAGATATTGCAATAGTTTGCAGAGAGATTCCGAACCGCGGAGGCTATGACTTTTAATAATGTGATCTATTTCTTGGAAGAACTGCTCGGGACCCAGCGGCGATCATGCGTGTCACAGCCATTTAACAGTGACGTAACAAGAGAGGTATCGTGTTGCAACGCGAGCATTTTACTCCTGTAACCGTTTAAAACCTAATGAAACTCCCGATCACGGGCGGTTTGTACTAAAACTTGCACCTCAAATTGTTCTTCATACAGGATTTGGTGAATTCGCGCGCCTTGTTCCTGTTTTTCGCAACGGAATTGATGCGACGAAAACTCAACGTAAGGCAAGAACGAAGTACCCGACGAAAAAAGCCCCCCGTGCGCTAATAACACTATTCCCGCCACCGCCGAATTGGAGGAAACATGAAAACCAAATTCTTTGCCGCGCTGATCCTCGTCGTATGTCTCGCAGCCATTGCATTCAGCCCAGACTGACACCGCCCGTGTCGTCGGAACGATTACCGACTCGAGCGGCGCTGTATTGCCGAACGCCACTGTGACGATCACCGACATTGGAACTGGTCGCGTTGTGACCGCGACCACGAACGGAACAGGCCAATACGTCGCCAATGCGTTCCCCATCGGGAAGTACCACATCGACGTGACCGCCCCGGGCTTCAAGACGTCCGGCGCCGATTTCACGCTGCAGGTTTCTCAAGTGCTCGAAATCAGCCTGAAGCTGGAAACCGGGACGACGTCGACGACGGTCGATGTGACCGGTGAGGTTCCGCTGGTCAGACACGTCCACCTCGAGTACAGGTGAAGTGATTGAAGGTCGGCAAGTCACCGAGCTTCCGCTGAACGGCCGGAATTTTACGCAGCTCGCGCTGCTGACGCCCGGCGTCACACGCGGCGCTTATGGCGACATCGCTTCGGGTGGCGGTTCGGGAACCAATGCCGAGAGCTTCCGCAACTCGGAGACGGGCGGAGCGGCGCTCTCAGCGAACGGCCTGCGTCCGCAGGCGAACAACTTCATTCTTGACGGCGTCGACAACAATGACGGATTGGTAAACACAATCATCTTTTTCCCGCCCGCCGAAGCGATCCAGGAATTTCGTGTGAATACCAGCGTGCCGCCGGCTGAATATGGACGTGGCGGCGGCGCAATTGTCCAGACCACCATCAAGTCCGGCACCAACGCCATTCACGGAAGCGCATTCCTGTTCCGCCGCAGCGGCGAATTTGACGCCCACGATTACGGCGCAACTGGACCGATCATCTTCCGCAGGGGTCAATTTGGTGGCACCTTGGGCGGAGCCGTGTGGAAGAACAAGTTCTTCGTCTTTGGCGACTATCAAGGGTTGCGTCAGGATGCACCGGGAGGTGTCGAATTCGCCAGCGTTCCAACCGACAGGATGAGAGGGACGTTCGCGGGGGAAACCGGAATCGCCGATTTTTCCGAGCTGCTTGGATTGACTGGTTCAAACACTCCCACGGCCCCAAGCTTTTGCACGCCTCCCGCTGGCTCGACTGGACAGGGATACGTTTTTGATCCGACGACCTGTGCTCCGTTTGGCTGGGACGGTACGACAGGAACGAATTTGATCACGAATCCAAACCCTGTGGGGTTGGCATACCTTCAGACTTTCCCGGAGCCCAACTTCACCGGCACCGGTAACAATCCCTACATTGGAAACTTCAAGGCGCAACGTCAGAGCATCCGCAATTTCGATGACTTCGATATCCGAGGCGACTTTAACGCCACCCAAAAAGATCAACTGTTCTTCCGCTATAGCTTTGCCCAGGACAACTTCACCGTCACCAACCGTCTGGGACCTTGCTGCCCATCGGGATTCGGTTCCGGTGACAACATCGCGCATCCGCGTGGCTGGGCGGCGGGCTATACGCGAACCATCAGTGCGAATATCGTGAACGAGTTCCGGTTCGGCGACACCTACACCATCTACGGCTACAACCCACCCAACATTAACCAGCGGCTGGGGGCTGCCATCGGCATCCCGGGCGCAAATCCTACTCCGCTCCTAGGTGGTCAGGTACTCATTGGCGGCAACAACGCGGGAACTCGAATACCAAGGCGACGGCGGACCGTATAACGTGCCGCAAAAGTTCTATCAATTCACCGACTCGCTCTCGTGGAGTCCATGGGCAGCACATCTTCAAATTTGGCACCAATATCGGAAAGCGGGAAGTGAACTTCGTGCAGGGCAACGACGCGAAGGGCTATTTCATTCTTGGCGGTGCCAATATCCCGGCACCGGTCGGTTCACCGGCATATGAAATTTCGGAATCCTCGCGGGTTTCCCTGACTACAGGATTGGACAATTCCTGGGTCTATATCAAACGCGCAACTGGGAAACTGGTTACTTCGGCAGGACGACTGGCGGGTAACCACCCGTCTGACCTTGAACCTAGGCCTTCGCTATGACCTATACACCTGGCCGTACGAGATCCACAACCTGCAATCGAACTGGGATCCGACAATTACAGATCCGGCCGACTGCGCACCATCCCGGCCGATTGTAACGGCTCGCTGTTCGTTCCCGGCAGTTCCCAGGCTGCCGGATTAGGAAAGAGCCTGATCAAGAATGATAAGAACAATTGGTCACCGCGCATCGGATTTGCCTATGATCTGTTCGGCACGGGCAAGACCGTGATTCGAGGTGGATACGGAGTCTTCTACTTCCTGGACCGTGGTGGCGTCGGCAACCAACTGAGCAATAACCCGGATTTCAACGGCGTCTCCTCCTACCTGGCCTGCCCGGGCGGCGACTGTGCCGGTGTGAATGCGGTTGCCTATCGCAACACCCTGAGCGGTCAGGGAACACCATCCACGCCCTCCAATCCTGGCCCTTACTCGCCTCCGGACAACAACTGGCTCGATGCCACGGGCGCGCTCCCGCCGGCGGTTAACACGGTCGACATCACAAATCCCCAGCATGTGAACGTGGTCTATTACCCCCACGACAGCTCGAACTCGAAGATCCAGCAGTGGAACGTTCAGTTCGAGCACCAATTGAGCAGCAGTATGGTGTTTGACATCGCCTACGTTGGCACGAAGATGAGCAACCTGGCGACGGGATTCAACGCCAACAATGCGCCGTTTGGAATCGGAACAGGCCACTGGTTCGGTCTCGGCGGAGCCGTCAACGAGTACGGCTTCATCGGCAGCGGTACTTACAATGGGCTGCAAACCAGTTTTAATCGTCGACTCTCGAAGGGACTCCAGTTCACCAGTGCTTACACGTTCGCGCACGCCATTGACAACTCCAATGGTGCCTTCTCGACAACCAATGGCGGTAGTCGAATCTTCGTGGATGCGAATGGCAATCCATTGTTATCCCTGAACCGCGGAAATTCCGATCAGGATATTCGTCACAGCTTCGTTTTCTCGTCGATGTACGAAATTCCTTTCGGCAAGGGACGCTCATACGGAGCGGACCTCCCGACCGTTCTGGACTACATCATTGGCGGTTGGCAGTGGAATAACATCATCACTCTGCAAACCGGCACTCCGCTTGATCTCAATGTAAACGGCATTAACGGTTTGCAGCAGAATCGTCCTGACGTTAGCGGTCCGATTTCCGCGCACATCGATCACGCTGCCGGTCGGGGCATCATTACCGGCCAGTTCTCGGCTCCGCCCGACAATGGCGTGAATTACACACAGGTTGGCAATCTTGGACGAAACAATCTGTTCGGTCCGGGCTACCACTCTTGGGATATGGGCATGATGAAAGACGTCAGGTTCGAGCAACGGGCCACACTTGAGTTCCGCGCGGACGTCTTCAATCTGTTCAACCACCCGCAGTTCCAAAATGGGAGTTTTAACGCGAACATGTCAAACTCTCCGACCGGAACCACTAATCCTGCGGCGACTCGCCACGATTCAGCGCGTCAGTTGCAACTGGCCGTGCGCATCACGTTCTAACCCGCTTCGCGGCGACGGGGGAGAGCAATCTCTCCCGTCGTCCTTTTATCACACGCACTCGGAAATGCGGGCTCCGGTCGTGCGTCCAAGCCTAGCTAAGTCACCGGTTGCCGGCCACCGCCATGAAAAGCAAATCCACGCTCGTACTCTTGACACTGCTGGTGTGCCTGCTGGCGGCACTTTCGCCAGTTCAGGCCTTAGCCGCGACCAATACGGCTCCCGTCATTCGCAAAGTCGATCCCCCCAACTGGTGGATCAACTACACACCCAAGCTGACTTTGCTTCTCACCGGTGAAAACCTGAACGGCGCGCACGTGGAGAGCGCCACTCCCAGCGTGTCAGTGCTCGAAGCCGAATCCTCGGCTAACGGTCATTACCTTTTTGTGCACACGAAACTGAACGCTGATGTCGGGGCCGGAAACGTAGGCCTCCGCATCCGCGCCGCTGGCGGCGAGGCCACCGTCCAACTTCCGCTATTTGAGCGCGCCGACCCGCGCGGACGCTTCGATAGCTTCTCGCTTAACGACGTCATCTACCTCATCATGCCCGACCGCTTCGCCGACGGCGATCCGGCGAACGACCGCCCGCCCGGCTCGACCGGCATTTACGACCGCAGCAATCCTCATGCCTACCACGGCGGCGATCTGCGCGGAATTCGCGAGCACCTCGACTATCTGCACGATCTCGGCGTGAATACTCTCTGGCTCACACCTGTTTGGAAGAATACCGACTCCGATTATCACGGCTATCATTGCGTCGACTTTTATGCACTCGACGAGCGCATGGGAACGATGAAGGAATATCAGGCGCTGGTCGCCGATGCGCATAAGCTCGGCATGAAGGTGCTGATCGATTACGTGGCTAACCACACCGGCCCGAATCATCCCTGGGCCAACGATCCGCCTACACCGACCTGGTTTCATGGCACGCGCGCGCATCACCTTGCGCCTTCTTATAAATTCAACGGCCTGGTCGATCCCCACGCTTCGCCGCGCGAGTATCTCGCCACACTCGACGGCTGGTTCGCCGATAAGCTGCCCGACCTTAATCCCGATGATCCCGAACTCGGGCTTTACCTTGCGCAAAACGCCATGTGGTGGACGGAGATGGCGCAGCTCGACGGATTTCGCCTCGATACTTTTCCTTATTCTTCGCGCCAATTCTGGAGTGGATGGGACGCGCGCATTCGCGAGGTCTACCCCAAACTCGACGATGTCGGCGAAGTGGCGGACCCGGACTCTTCCATCACTGCGTTCTTTGAAGGCGGACGCAAGCAGTCCGACGGCATCGATACCGGACTGTCCACCGTATTTGATTTTCCGCTGCGCGATGCGCTGCGCGACGTGATCATCAAGGGCGAGCCGATGGAGAAGATCGTGACCGTGCTTCGTCACGACGAGTTTTATCCGCATCCGGAGATGCTGGTCACCTTTTTCGGCAATCATGACGACGGCCGTTTCATGGGCGAAAAAGGAAGCGGCGTCGCCAAGCTGAAGGCCGCTTTTGCCCTTCTGCTAACCATGCGCGGCATTCCACAGATTTATTACGGCGATGAAATCGCCATGACTGGCGCCAATGATCCGGATAACCGCCGCGACTTTCCAGGAGGATTCCCCGGAGATTCCCACAATGCGTTTATCGCGTCAGGCCGGACGCCGGAGGAGCAGGACGTTTTTGCGTACGTGCATTCACTGCTTGATCTGCGCAAGAGCCATCCGGCTTTGCGCGTGGGCAAGCAGTGGCACATCGGGTGGGACGAGAGTTATTACGCGTTTGTCCGCGAACTGCCGGAAGAAACAATTCTCGTGATCTACAACAACGCGGACAAGGCCCGCACGCTTGAAATTCCCGTCGGCGACACGCCGATTGAGAAGGCGCAGCAGCTTCAGACTCTCTTTGGGAACGTTTTCGCGGAGATTGGCGGCGGCAGCGTCCGCATTGCGCTGCCCGCCAAAACGACCGAGATTTTCAGCGTCCGCTAGTGCGCGGGCGCGGGTTGAGGAGTCGCCTGCGGAGCTGGCGCGGGCGGAGTTGTGAAGTTTACCTTTGGAACTTCGCGCGACGCCGGCGTGGCCTCAAAGTAAGCTTCGTTCGGTTTGAATCCCGCGATCCCGGCGAAGAAGCTGTTGGGGAACTGCTGAACATATGTGTTGTAGTCTTTCAGCGTATCGTTGTAGCGCTTGCGCTCGACCGCGATGCGATTCTCGGTGCCCGCCAGTTCATCCTGCAAGCGCAGGAAATTTTCGTTGGACTTCAACTGGGGGTAGTTTTCAACCACCAGCAGCAGCCGGCCGAGGGCTCCATCGAGCTGTCCGTTGGCCGCAATTTTTTGTTGCGGCGTGCCGGCGGAAAGCAGCGCGGATCGCGCTTTGGCGATATCGCCGAATACGGTCACTTCCTGCTGGGCATAGCCCTTCACCGTCTCGACCAGATTTGGGATCAGATCCGCGCGGCGTTGCAATACGACGTCAACCTGCGACCAGGCTGCTTTCACCGATTCGTTCTTGCTGACAAGCGTGTTCTTCACGCTTACGTACTGGCCAAAAATCAGCAAGCTGCCCAGCAACAGGATTACCACGATTACGACAATAACAATCAGTGCCTTGCCCATAGGATTCTCCTGAAAAAATATCCGCGAACTGTACTTCGCAAAAATTACGAAGAGCCCGCGGTACCCGAGTCCAGCATTCTATCAACTGCGGTGGTCACCTGCTCCAGCGCCGCCAGATAGCGCGAAAAAACGTCGGCCACGTCAAAACTCTTACGGTTGGATTTCCGCTCTCTCACGTCCAGCACCTGAAGAATGCCCGATGGATCAAACGTAATCCGTTTTGACAATGCCTGCACGGCCTCTCGTTTTCCGGCGGGCGCGTCGTGTCCGAGCACGATCAGCGCGTGACGGAAGAGCGTGGCAAACGACGAAACCGACCGGAGCAGCACCTCCCACAGGCGCGAGTCATTGCCCGAGGCCAGAAGCGCATGCTGGCGCAGTAACGCGAGTTTTTCGCGCAGCTCGTACTCCACCTGAACGCGGTGCAGGCCTGCCGGTATCGTCAAGCCCTGTAGAATATCCGTCCCGAAAATGACGCGGTGATGTTGTTGCATGTCCATCAGCTCGATTGTAAACACGTCGGTCGAACGCTCGATCTCGTCCCGGGTCGTGAACAGCGGAGGCGGCTGCTTCCGCCGATCCCACCACTTGACCGCGGGAGCAAGCGCCTGCAATGCGCCGAATGAGGCGTCGCGAAGCATACAGAAAAGATTCACATTCGAGAACTCGGGATGAAAATCGCCCGCGACCGCCGATCCAAACAGGATCACGCTCTCCAGGTTCGCTCCGGCCGCCGCTCGCAGCCGAGTGACAAAGTCACTGATCGTTTTCTCTGGGATCATTTGCACCCTCCCTGCTTACCAGCTGCTGCTTGCCCCGCCGCCACCGGAACTGCCACCACCGAATCCGCCAAAACCTCCGCCTCCGCCGAACCCGCCTCCACCGCCAAATCCGCCTCCGTAGCCGCCGCGGCCTCCGCCCCCCAACATGCCGGAGAACAAGATCCAGAAAAGTATGCCGCGCAGCGGAGTAAAAAGAACGACGAGCACGACGATAATCAGCAGAACAATTCCGCCCGGAGAAATCCCTCCACCCCGCTGCGGCACGCGCCTGGTTGGAGGCCGCGGGAGTTGCGGCGTCGTAATCTGAATGCCGGCGTCCTGCGCGATCACTTCCGCCACGCGCGATGTAACCAGCAGCAGCGCCTGACTATAATTGCCCGCGCGCATGATCGGAATCGCTTCCCGCTGAAAGCTGCCCGTCTTTCCGTCGGTCAGGATCGGCTCCAGACCGTAGCCCACCTCAATGCGCGCGCGGTGATCGTCGATCGCATAGAGGATAAGCACGCCGCGGTCGGTGGATTTACTTCCGACTCCCCACCGGTGGAAAAGATCTACGGCATAGCTTTCAATGTCGGAGCCATCGAGGGAATGGACGGTTACGACTGCGATCTGCGCGTGAGCTTTCTGGTCGATCTGCCGGCAGATGTCGTCCAGCTGCGCGACCGCGTTCTGGTCGAGAACGTGGGCAAAGTCGTTGACGTAGTCAGTGGCCTTGAGCTGAGCGACGGGCTCCGCCTGCGCCGTCAATGACAGCAGCAGCGCAGCAGCTACACCAAGCCACGATTTTGCGCGCGAAGTCACGGGAAGCAAAATTGTACAGGACGATATCGCGGCCCTGAAGGTGCGCTTAGTACATCGACTTCGGAGCCGCCAAAACGGTGCCCTGATGCAGAGCCGTTTTTTTTCTCCAGCCCGCTAGAGAATCGCCCTTATGACGCCGCCATCCACTCGTAGTGCAGCTCCGTTCGTCGCCGAAGAAAGCTCGCTGGCCACATAGGTTGCCATCGCCGCAACTTCATCCACGGTGGCAAACCGCTTCAACAAAGACGACGGCCGCACGTGCTCAAAGAATTCCTTTTCGATTTCCGCCTTCGACTTTTTCTGCTGTTTCGCCATCGCCTCGACGAAGACGCCTACCCCTTCCGACTCTGTCGGCCCGGGCAGAATGCTGTTCACGGTCACGCCCGTTCCGGCTACCGACTCTGCGATGCCGCGCGCCACCGCAATCTGTGCGGTCTTGGTCACTCCGTAGTGCACCATTTCCGCCGGAATCTGTACTGCCGATTCGCTGGAAATGAAAAGGATACGGCCCCAGTTCTTCTTCAGCATCCCTGGCAGATAATGTCGCGACAGGCGCACTCCGCTCATCACATTGACTTCGAAAAATCGGAACCAGTCGGCGTCGGGGATCTCTACAAATGGCTTCGGCTCAAAAATACCCACGTTGTTCACCAGCACATCCACTGCGGGGAGTTTCGCAATCACCGCTTCCGCGCCGGCTGAACTTGAAAAATCCGCCGCAATGCCGTCAACTTTAGCCTTTGCGCCCTGAGATTGGATCGCCACCACCGCTGCATCAACGCGCTCTTGCGTGCGTCCGTTCACGTAGACGTGTGCGCCTTCGTTCGCCAGCGCCTTGGCGATGGCAAGCCCGATGCCTGCGGTCGATCCCGTGACTAGCGCGATTTTCCCCGTGAGTTTCAGATCCACAATGCCCTCCCCTGACAGGCTAGCTTCCTTTGATTCATCAGCGGGAGCAAACGGTCCAACCAAAGAAAGTTGGTTGGCTGGGCGGCTTGCACTGTCGAATGCCAAGTCATAGACTTTTTACCATCAGGTTCGCTCCGCGAGGCACGGGATGGCACAGCCCATCGCGGGACGTCCCCAGACGCAAATCGATTCGGTGGACTCACCGAAGAGCCTATCTCCCGGGCAATCCCGGGAGTCTCCATCACGTTTCGAAACCCGAATCACAAGGAGAGCATTTTATGGCCACCATCACAATGAAAGACGGCACGACGATTTACTACAAGGACTGGGGGAAAGGCCAGCCCATAGTGTTCAGCCACGGCTGGCCGCTCACGGCGGACGACTGGGATGGACAAATGATGTTTTTCGGCGAACGCGGCTATCGCGTGATCGCGCATGACCGGCGCGGGCACGGCCGCTCGGATCAGACATGGGATGGCAACGAAATGGACACCTATGCCGACGATCTAGCTGCGCTAACCAAAAAGCTCGACTTGAAAGATGCGATTCATGTGGGCCACTCCACCGGCGGCGGAGAGGTTGCCCGGTACATTGGCCGGCACGGCACCGATCGGGTCGCCATGGCCGTGCTGATCAGCGCGGTGCCGCCGCTGATGGTGAAGACAGATAAGAATCCCGAGGGCGCGCCGATGGAGGTGTTCGACGGCCTGCGAGCGGAATATCTGAAAAATCGGCCGCAATTTTATATGGACATTACCCTCCCGTTCTACGGCTACAACCGGCCGGGGGCAAAAATATCGGAAGGCATCCGGCAGAAGTGGTGGCTCCAGGGCATGATGGGCGGCATGAAGGCCGGCTACGACTGCATCAAGGCCTTTTCAGAGACGGACTTCACGGAGGATCTCAAGAAGTTCGACGTGCCCACCCTCATTCTTCATGGCGAAGACGACCAGATCGTGCCGATCAAAGCGGCGGCGCTGCAATCCTCCAAGCTGGTGAAGGGTGCCACACTTAAGGTTTATCCGGGCTTCCCGCACGGCATGCCCACCACCAATGCGGATCAGATCAACGCCGACCTGCTCGCATTCGTCAAGCAGCGCAGGTTGGCGGCTGCGTAGAGAATTATTCCGGCCTTCGCTCTTTACTTTTCAACTGTGCGGAGGCCGGATTGCCTTGCCACATCTCCCGCACCACTTTTCGCGATCGACCTCGCCGGGCAAGTCCCCTCGGAGCGCGAGATTATTTAGAATCCAGATATGGCGCCTACTATCGCCGATCGACCTGAGTGCTGGCCCGCGCTTCCGCTGGATTCCTGGAAGGATACCTATGCCACTCTCCACATGTGGACCCAGATCGTCGGTAAGGTGCGGCTGCGGCTTACGCCGCTGGTGAACCACTGGTGGAATGTGCCGTTGTACGTAAATGCCCGCGGCCTGACTACATCGCGAATCCCGTATGGAGAAAGAGCCTTCGAGCTTTGGTTTGACTTCATTTCGCATGAGCTTGTGCTGGAGACGACGGATGGAATACGAAAGACACTTCCGCTTGCGCCTCGCTCGGTGGCCGAGTTCTATGAGGGATTTATGCGAATGCTTCGATCCGCTGGGATCGAAGTTAGAATCTGGCGAATGCCGGTGGAGATTCCAAATCCGATTCCGTTCGACCAGGATCACGTACATCGCTCCTACGACCACGCCGCCGTCGAGAAATTCTGGCGCATTCTTCTGTCGGTGGATGCTGTCTTCGGCCAATTCAGATCGCGATTCATCGGCAAATCCAGCCCGGTACACTTTTTTTGGGGAAGCTTCGATCTGGCAGTCACCCGGTTTTCGGGCCGCCGGGCCCCGGGAAAACCCGGCGCGGACACGATTACGCGCGAAGCGTACTCCCATGAGGTGAGTAGTGTTGGCTTCTGGCCGGGTAGTGGCGAGGTCCAGGGTGCAGCCTTCTATTCCTACATGGCTCCCGAGCCGCAGCGATTCAAAGAGGCGAATGTTAGGCCAGACGCCGCCCATTACGAGAAGCAGCTCGGCGAGTTCCTCCTGATGTATGAGGACGTTCGTAAGGCTGAGTTGCCGACTACCTCATTACTCGAGTTTTGCCAGAGCACCTACGAGGCGGGAGCAAGTCTTGGCAAATGGGATCGCCCGGCGCTGGAGAGATAGTTGGAAAGACAGCCGTTGCTCTATTGAACTCGTCGAGCCTCGGTAAAACTCGCCTGCGTTTACTCCGGCAGAAACGTCCTTAACAAACGGATGAATGGTAGCTCAATTTCAAAATATGGCCACAAGGAAATCGTTCGTCACCAAGGCCTCTAAATATGACGATGCTCTTGCTTTCGGGCGTTTCCTTCGTGGTTGACGCTTCTGCGAATTGATCCACCGCCAGCGACTCCCCTTCTTTTTTCATCACATTTTTCTCGTACCGCCATCACAGACCTGTACCAGAATCAGTGCGAAAATCATTCGAGATTGCAGCCCGTAGAACTGCGTTCGTCTTCAGAGCCGAACGCATTCTCCGTTTTAGCTCGCCGTTTTCGCTCTTTGAAAACCGAAGGAAACCATGCCAAAAGGTAGGCGCCAAGAGTTCCCAATAGCGGCGCGCCCAGCCGAAAGTTATCCTAAGTCCAATATTTTGAATACTTTGCGACTAACTGTCTTATTATCAATAGCTTGACTGTTTTTAGGGGAGGGGGGTACCCCCCACATTTTCCCAATTCTCACTCCGCTTCAAACAACCATCTAGTTTTACATCATGGTCTTAGGAGTAATCATAAGGACTCGCCCCAAGCTCGAAAATAGAGTGTTTCGGCGGGGACAACCAATGGGCTCAGGATTTTCGTGCCCGGTTGGTGAGCGCCGGCGCTCGTGGTCAACTTCCGGGTTGGCGCCTTTGCAAATTGAGCCACTACGAACGGACCGCCGCGATTTGCGACCCGCATTTGCCAGTGCTAGACTCCGCGAATGGCCCCTAAGAAAAAGACGAAGAGGAAGTCAGTGAAGGCGAAGAAAATTGTACGCAAGAAAGCAGCCCTGAAACGGGCTGCGAAACGTCCCACGAAGGCAGCGAAGAAAAAACCTGCCCCGAAGCGAGTGGCGAAAAAGCGAGTGGCAAAGAAGAAGGTATCCGCTAAAAAACCGGCGCGAAAGAAAGGCTCGGGTCTGGATATCGCCAGGTTTTCACCGCTCGATTCCGGATCGCGTTCGGGCGGACTGTCGGGAGATTTACAGGGCCTCTCCAGCCGCCAGAGCGCGGATTCGGAGAGCGTCGACGAGTTGGTCGAGGAAGGAAATGCGTTCGAGGCCGAAGTCGTCGCTGGAGTCGAGAGAGCTGGGAACGAAGATGAGGGGGAAGTCCGCACACACGAAGTGCCCGAGGATGACGTGCCGGGCGAATATCTGGACGAAGATTAGACGGAACAGATTAGCTCGAAGATGGCAAGCGCTGTCGAAGCTTCCGTCGTAATCTGAACAGTATCCTCATACGTCCGCTTCCGGTGTTCGCCTCAAAGGCTCAATCTCGATGATGTGCAGGCCGCACTCGGTTTTGGCTGTGCCCGGCCAGCGTCCTGCCCTCGGATCTTCTCCCGGCCGGATGGCCCGCGTGCAATGTGTGCAACCTATGCTCGGATAGTTTTGATCGTTGAGCGAGTTGTAAGGTACGCCGTGTTCCTGGAGATAGCGCCAGACTTGTTTCGTCGTCCAATCGGCGATCGGATTCACCTTCACCAACCCGAATTTTGCGTCCCACTCAACTTTGCTGGCGTCCTTCCGAAATGAGGTCTGGACGCGGCGAATGCTGGTAATCCACGCGCGCAGTTCGCTCAGCTTGCGGCGGAGAGGCTCGACTTTGCGCAGATTGCAGCATTGGTCGGCATCGTGGGCCCAAAGCGTCGCACCGTGAACGCGTTCCTGTTCTTCAGGCGAGAGCGGCGGAAAAACTCTCTCGATATTGACTTGATATCTTTGCTCGATTCGGCCCATCAGTTTGTGGGTCTCAGGAAATAGGAAGTCGGTATCGATCGTGAAGAGACGGAAACTCTTGCATGCACGCGAGGCCATGTCGATCAGGACCATGCCTTCGGCGCCGAAGGCCGACGAGATCGCCACTTCATTCCCAAAGGTCTCAAATGCCCAGGCCAGCGTGTGCTGCGGGCTCCAAGTCTCTGCGGTTAGCTGTAGCTGTCCAATCTGGTCTTTCATGACAGCGGCTCCTCATCTGCACCCAGACGAGCGCCTGCGAGACGAACGTTTTGAAATGTCGCGGGGAACGGAGTGTTATGTCCCGGCGACAAATCGAGCAGCACGCATTGGGCCACGGCAGTGGGATCGTGCAAGGGATCGTCCAAACGATTGCTCAAAGGCACAACCTCCCCGACGACGAACTGCTCCAATCGGAGCGATCTTTTTCGCGCGCTCACTCTTCGGAATATCGACGCTCAGAAGCCCGGTCTTTAGGAGGTCAGCTGGCGGTTATGAGTACCACTGCTGGGGCCGTCTCCCGATGGGTCAAGGGGAATCTGGGTTGCCGCAGCCCGCACCCATGGCCATTGGTGCGCGGGGAGGCATTTGCGCGCCCCTTGGTACTGCCGGTGGTTTTCTCGCTCGATCGCGCCCGAAGAACCTGCGCTGCGCGGCTTCCTAAGGAGACCAATCAAGTTCGCGAATGCGCCGGAAAAAACCGGAGCGCGAATCTCTCGATCGCGCTCCGCTGCCATCAGCCAGGAGACCGGCTGTGGCGAGACTTTGCCTCTGGTTGGAGTGGCGCAAACCGAATGATCCGAATGAGCCAGCCACTCCTCTTCGATTCGCCGTTCTACTTGATGGCCCATTCCCAGCCCGGTTTTTGGGCCGAACTACGGAATCTGGAAGACCGTGTTACTGGTGAGCGTGGCCCCACCGGACGTCACCACCTTAACTACGCCGGAAGTGGCGCCCGCGGGTACATTGGTCGTGATTTCGGAACTGGAAGCGACTTTGAACATTGCCGCCGTGCCGTTGAAGGTGACGCTGGTCGCGCCCGTCAGATCCGTTCCCAGAATCTTAACCTTCGCTTTCACCTTGCCGGAGGTCGGCACCGTTTTTACAAACGGGCCGAGACCCATGTCCAGGCTGAAGATCGTGCCATCGCACACGGGGCTGCAGCCAGGGTAGGAAGGCCCGCCCTCCAGCATTGTCCCGTACAGAGTCCCATTGGTGTCCTGCATCAGCGTCCCGCCGCCGCCCGGGCCCGATCCGTCCGCGCCGTCGAAGCTGTGCAGCGTGGTCAGCGCGCCGCTGGGGGTAAATTGGAAGATCGTGCCTTGAGTATTGTTATTGACTCCGCCGAACCACGTGATCCCGTAGAAATTCCCATCGGTAGCCAGATAGAGGTTCGAGGGCTGTGAGCCGTCCGCGCAATGATTTAGGGTGCAGAAGTTGTAGAGGGTGGTCAGCCCGCCGCTGGGGGTAACCGTGAAAAACGTGCCCCCGGCTCCGTAAGTGCCGCTACCGCCCGTAGCTGTGGTCCCGTAGAAATTTCCGTCATCGCCCTCGACTAGCGCCGAACTTGGTGGAGTGTAGCCCGGAAAGCTGTAGAGCGTGGTCAGGCTACCGGCTAGGGTGATTTTGAAGATCGTGCCATAACCAGCGTTGACGCCGTCGTTTCCGCCGATCGATGTTGTCCCGTAGAGGTTCCCGTCGCTGCCCTGAACCAGAGCATAGATGGGCTGCGCGCCGTCGAGGCAGATGCCGCTTTGGATGACTGAGCAAAAAGAATAGAGGGTGGTCACCTTGCCCGCTGGAGTCATCTTGAACACGGTGCCCTGCCCGTTGGCCCCGCCAAGCTTCGTTGTCCCGTAAAAGTCCTTATTGGAGGCGAGAACCATCGGCGCTACAGAAATATTGTTGGTGTTGGTGTAGAGAACTTTCAACTTGCCACGCGCGCTGAGTTTGAAAATCTCACCATCCAGAGCTACCCCGTAGAAACTCCCATTGGCGCCCAGCACCAAATTCTCGGGTGCCTGGGCGGCCCTGCAGGCTCCAAGGTCGTAAAAGGTGCAAAGCGTCTTCTCGTTGCCGCTCGTGCTGAATCTGAAAAATGTGCCCGCGTCGAACTGGTCCCCGCCCGCCAACGTTACGCCGTACAAATTTCCGTCCGTGCCCTGCACCAGCCCCGCGGGGTAGGCGCCGTTCGACGACTGGAAGGAGTAGAGAGAGTTGAAAGTTTGAGCCTGCGCCGGAACAACCACTCCGGCCAACATAACGGCCGCGACCAGCATGGTCAGCAAGATTGGGGCCTTGCCCGAGTGCCCACTTTGGAAATAATTCGACTTCATTTGTGTTGTCTCCTGAGAATGAGCTGCATTTAGTTCTTTTCTGGAGCGGGGACCGGCCATACCGGCGGTCATACTGAGCTTCTGGACTTGCAGAGAGAAGGACTTCATTGTTATGTCTCCTGGGAAAATCTGTTTGGGGTTTGCGACTGCCGTGTGGAGGATCTTTGTCTCCCACATCCGCGCTGACTTTGCCCGGAATGTGCGGCCCGGTCAATGGATTGGGGATAGCGGGTGGATGGCGGGCGTCTAGCGGGATAACAAATTTTGTTTCAAGTAGTTAAGCGAACTTATTGCCTGAAATCTGGCGCCTTGGCTCAATCCAAATTTGCGCATCCACGTCTATTACGTCGAGGTGGTAGACTATCTACTCCCCCACCTGAACATTTTTCTTCCTATGGGTTCTGCACAGACGCCTCCGGCGCCCGTTCGCTTCGGTGTGTTCGAAGCCGACCCCCGCGCGGGCGAACTCCGGCGCAATGGCGTCAAGGTTCGTCTTCAGGATCTGCCGTTCCGAATGCTGACGCTGTTGCTGTCCCGTCCCGGGGAAGTCATCACGCGCGAAGAGTTTCGCCAGGCTCTCTGGCCTCCCGACGTCTTCGTGGATTTTGAGCAGGGCATCAGCAGCGCGGTCATGCGCCTGCGCGACGCCCTGAACGACTCGGCTGACAACCCCATCTTCATCCAGACCGTCGAGCGCCGCGGCTACCGCTGGATCGGACCGATTCTCAGCCAGGCTCCAGTTCCGGATCGGACCCCAGCGGCGGCCGATCCATCGCCTGCACCAACCCCAACTGGAAGCGGGAATGGATTTACGGCGGACCCAAAAAACGGAGACTATACGGCGCGCTATGAGATTGGATTGACAGCGAAGACGCAGCCTCCAAAACGCAACTCTCAACTGCGCCCGTGGCTCGCTGCGGCGTTCTTTGCGGTCCTGATCCTGGCGGGATTTTTTCTATGGCAGGCGCGCCGACCCGCCCCCATTTCTTCCATCGCCGTCCTTCCCTTCGACAATCTCAGCGCTCCCGCCTTCAATGACGCTTTCAGCGACGGACTCACCGACGAAATCGCGGCGTCCATCTCTCATCTCGAAGGCGTCCGCGTGGCCGGGCGCCGCTCCGCCTATGTGTTCAAAGGCAAGCACGACGACCTGCGCGACATCGGTTCCCGCCTGAAGGTCGAGGCCGTAGTAGAAGGCAGTGTGCAGCGCGCCGCTGATCGCACCCATGTAACGGTAGAACTGAATCGCACGCGCGACGGCTTCACGATCTGGAGCCAGACCTACGACGGCACAACCAACGACTGGATGCAGATCGAATCGCAGATTGCGGGCTCGATAGCGCGGGCCCTGGCTCACAAGATTTCCCCCACAAATGCCCCACCCGCCCGCGATCCCGAAGCCCACGCGCTATACCTCGAAGCCCGCTATCTCTGGAATCAAAGAAATTTCCCTGCCGAACTAAAGAGCGTGGACTTACTCCAGCAAGCAATAGCGCGAGATCCCAACTACGCTCTGGCATGGGCCGGCTTAGCCGATTCCTTGATTGCCATAGGCGACGTAGAAGATGTGGATCCAGCCGGCTATCTCCCACGCGCCCGCGACGCCGCGCTAAAAGCCCTGCGACTAGATCCATCTCTAGCCGAAGCCCACGCCGCTTTGGGAATGGTTGCCTGCCATTACGATTACGACTGGCCGACCGCCGAGCGCGAATACAAGAAAGCCTTCGAGTTGAACCCCAGCTACGCCAGCGCGCACCAGTATTACGCGCTGGGGTTGATGGCGCACGGCCGTTTTTCGGAAGCCGAGGCGCAGCTTGATATTGCCCGCCGCCTCGACCCGCTTGCGCTCATCGTGGACGTCGATCTTGCTCTGCTACGCAAGTTTCAGCGCAACTTCGACGGTGTGATTAACGTCTCGAAAAGCATCCTCCAACGCAACCCCAACTACCAGCTCGGATACAGCATGCTAACCACGGGTTATTATTGCGAACACCGCTGGGACGACTGGCGAGCCGCCGACGCGAAACTTCCCCAGGGAGAGTTCCTGCGGGCAATGGCCAACCGGCACCCTGACGAAATCGAACGTGCCTTCCGCAAGTTGACAGACGAAGCGAAGGCCGGCGCTCGCCGTCCTTATGACGTCGGCCACTACGCAACGTTAAAGGGAGACCGCGCCATCGCTCTCGACTGGCTGGAAAAGTCCTATCAGCATCACGACTACTGGATGCTCTTCATCAACGTCGATCCGGAGTACGACGCGATTCGCTCCGATTCGCGCTTCCAGGCGATCGTTCACCAGCTCGGCGTCGGATAAGCGCCCGTCGCGAGGGGAAGTAACATCGGCGGCCGGATGCCGCTTGCTCGCGGTGCGCTGACGATTCGGTATTGGTGGCGGAGGGAGAGGGATTCGAACCCCCGGTACGGTTTCCCGTACATCGGTTTTCAAGACCGACTGTTTCAACCGCTCACACATCCCTCCGCGCGGCTATTCGAAGTTTACCAATCCCCATTGGTTTTGGCGTGGAGAAACTCGCCACGATTTTGCGGTCGCAGTTTGCGATCTCAAAGACCGAACGAACTTCCTTTGAGGGCAAGATTCGGATGGTTCGAGCCGCGCCGCAACTCGCGATTTTTCTAAAACGAACGAATTCATATTGATCGCCGGCGTCGCGCCAGACTACTGTGCGTGACCCTTGCCCTTCACCACCCCACCCTCTTAGTGTTACAACCATACAGGAAGCTGCGGACCCGGATCGCATTCCATTGAGGGTCAGCCCGCGTCCGCGGAGAACTTCGTTCTCCGCTCGAAAGGACAACATCCTCATATGAAGGCATTAGTCAAAAGCCGCTCAGAGCGCGGTTTGTGGCTTGAAAATGTTCCGGAACCGGAAGTTGGCATCAATGATGTCAAGATTCGCGTGCTGTTCACCGGGATCTGCGGTACCGATCTCCACATCTATCAGTGGGACGATTGGGCGAAGTCAACCATACCCGTGCCGCTCGTCATCGGACACGAATTCGTTGGCGAAATCGTCGCCGTCGGGTCGAACGTCAACGATTATCGAGTCGGGGAACTGGTCAGTGGAGAAGGGCATGTCACCTGCGGCCGCTGCCGAAATTGCCTGGCGGGCCGCCGCCATCTGTGCGCATACACCAAGGGAGTCGGGGTCAATCGCCCCGGATGCTTCGCCGAATTTATCGTTCTTCCGATGAGCAACATCTGGAGACATAATCCCAAGATCAACCCGGAGATTGCGGCGATTTTCGATCCCTTCGGCAACGCGGTTCACACGGCATTGTCGTTCCCAGTTCTAGGAGAAGATGTCCTGATCACCGGGGCGGGGCCGATTGGGCTGATGGCCGCGCCAGTCGTGCGCCACGCCGGTGCCCGCCATGTCGTCATCAGCGATCTGAATCCATATCGCCTGGCGCTCGCGGAAAAGATGGGCGTCACGATGGCGGTTGACCCGCGCAAGACCCCGCTGCAAGAGGTTCAGAAAAAGCTTGGCATGCAAGAGGGATTCGATGTGGGCCTTGAAATGTCAGGCTCTCCTGCCGCCTTCCGCGAAATGATCGCCAACATGAGTCATGGCGCGAAGATTGCCATGCTCGGAATCCCTTCATCCGAGATGTCAATCGACTGGCACAAAGTGATCTTCAATATGCTGACCATCAAAGGCATCTACGGACGCGAGATGTACGAGACCTGGTACAAAATGACGGTGATGCTGGAGTCTGGCCTCGACATCTCTCCGGTGATCACGCACCGGTTGTCATGGCGGGATTACGACCAAGGGCTCGCCGCGATGGAAACAGGCAATGCTGCAAAGGTTATTCTGGACTGGCGCGGTGCGGCCTGAGGGCGGATGTTCATCGAATGACGGGTATGTCGATCCCGGGCGCCGCAAGACGAGCCACGCTTCTGTTTTGGGTAGCCATTCTGCTGCGTGCCGGGAGTTGGTCACAACCAGCGACGAGTACGGATTCTCGCTTGCTGTTTCTCCAGCGCTTGGTTGCTGCCGCGATCGAACGAACCTATCATTCAGTGCGCTACGATCCTGCATATGTGCGCATTCCCTATCCGGGAGGCGATGTGCCCGCCGATACGGGTGTGTGTGCGGACGAGATTATCCGAGCGTATCGGGCCGTCGGTGTCGATCTCCAAAAAGAAGTACATGAAGACATGCAGAACGATTTTTCAGCCTATCCTCGGAAGTGGCGATGGAACCTGGGGCGGCCCGACAGCAACATCGACCACCGCCGCGTGCCAAACCTTATGGTTTTCTTCGCGCGCAAAGGCAAGACTCTTCCGATCACAAATCGCCAGGAGGACTACAAGCCCGGCGATCTTGTGACGTACGATCTTGGCGGCGGCGTTCCTCACATTGGGGTCGTCGTCGATCGCCGAGGCCGGAGTGGAGCCTTCATGATTGTTCACAACATTGGACTAGGGCCGAAGATGGAAGACGTCCTGTTCAATTGGAAAATTACGGGACACTACCAATACCTTGGCCCGCAGAGATAGCGAATTTCCTTACTGCGTCTTCTCCTGAATCGCGGTTCATCCGGCTTGGTCAAGCGAGAACGCGGCAGTTTTCCCGCCCGCGTCGCGTCGCAAATCGCGGTTGGAAGTATCTCTCGAGTAATTGCGAGTGCAAATAAAAAAGGGTGCGATCACTCGCACCCTACTTTTCCGATTGACTTCTTACTTTCGACTTAGTCCCGAACTCCATCCATAAACGCGCGCAGCTTACGCGAGCGCGATGGATGACGCAATTTCCGCAGTGCCTTGGCCTCGATCTGCCGGATGCGTTCGCGCGTGACCGCGAACGACTGGCCGACTTCTTCAAGCGTGTGCTCGGAGCCGTCTTCCAGCCCGAAGCGCATCTTGATCACCTTTTCTTCGCGCGGGGTGAGCGTGCGCAGGACCTGTCCCGTCTGGTCCTTGAGGTTGACGTTGATGACGGCTTCAGCCGGCGAAACCACCGCGCGGTCTTCGATGAAGTCGCCCAGATGCGAATCTTCCTCTTCGCCAATCGGCGTTTCGAGGGAGATCGGCTCCTGCGCAATCTTCAGGACTTTGCGGACCTTCGCCACCGGAATGTCCATTCTCTTTGCGATTTCTTCCGATGTCGGTTCGCGTCCCAGTTCCTGCACCAGCTGCCGCGAGGTGCGGATCAGCTTGTTGATCGTTTCGATCATGTGGACCGGGATACGAATCGTACGCGCTTGATCAGCAATTGCGCGAGTAATTGCCTGCCGAATCCACCACGTGGCATAAGTCGAGAACTTATACCCGCGGCGGTATTCGAATTTGTCAACGGCCTTCATCAGTCCGATATTGCCTTCCTGAATCAGGTCGAGGAATTGCAGCCCGCGATTGGTGTACTTTTTTGCGATGGAAACGACGAGTCGCAGGTTGGCTTCGATCAGCTCGCGCTTCGCCTGCTCGGCGTCCATGTCGCCCTGGATGATCTCGCGCTGCGTGCGCTTGAGCTCCTGGAACAACAGGCCCGCATCGACCTCGAGTTTTTCGAGTTCTCCGCGAACCGCTCGCGACTGCTTTTTGTATTCCTTGCGCTGGTCTTCACTGCGCGTCTGCTCGGCCCGCTTCTCCAGGTTTTGGATCTGGCGGTCGAGTGAGCGCATGCCATCGACCGTGCGGTTCACGCGCTCGATCAGACGTTTGCGCTCGTTGTTGGTAAAGCCGAGCTTGCGCACCGCCTGCGAAGTTCGCACGATGGCGCGCGCCAGGTTGAAGCGGTACCGGCGATGATCCTTCGGCCGCTTCTTGGCGTTTACGTCGGCATATTTTTCCTGCAGCGGCGCGACTTTTTTGTACGCCTTGTCGAGCAGCGCAATTTTGCCAAGGAAATCCCTCAGCCGCTTGTCGACGATCTCTTCAGTGATTTCCTCTTCGTCGAAGGTGACCAGCTCTTTGATCGAGCGGACGCCTTTTTCGAGGTCCTCGCCCAGGGCGAGGAGTTCGCGAATCACGATGGGAGAGCGCGAAAGCGCCTTCAGTACGCGGTTTTGACCGCGCTCGATGCGCTTGGCAATTTCGACTTCGCCTTCACGCGTGAGCAGCGGCACGGTCCCCATCTCGCGCAGATACATGCGGACGGGATCATTGGTTTTTTCCAGGGCTCCGGGGGTTAGGTCGAGTTCGACGTCCTCTGATGCCTCATCCACTTCCTCGAATTTTTTTTCCAGATCGGTCGAAGGCATCTTGCTGCCTTCGAGTACATCGATTCCTTGCGTTCCGATCGTGGTTAGCAGATCTTCCAGGTCCTCAGGAGAGTGCACGTCGTGCGGGATAAGGTCGTTGACCTGGTCATAGGTCAGATATCCCTTCTCTTTGCCTGCGTCGATCAGCTTTTTTATGTCGTCGAACTTGTCATCAAGTGCCAAAACAGGTTGTCCTCAGGACGCCCGCCGATTCCCACTCCGGCAAGCGATGCTTGCTGGAGACTTCGGGCCGCGCGAACGCCGAACTTGCAGCGGTGGGATTGGTAAGGAGTTGTGCGAGAACGCACAAACCCTAGAAGTATAGCATTTCTCATTGTCAGGCCAGCCAGTAGCTGAAGGATTCCTCCCTCGGCCGCAAGCGCCAGCAAATCCGCTATCTCTTTTCCCGCTACATTGTTAGATGGCGGCGGGACGGGTTCGGTTCCAAGCCTCACCTAGGGCTCAAATGTGGCGCGGGCGCCCTCGCCCGCGGGCTGTCAACCCCTAGTGTGTCGTGCGCCAAACTCAGCGGTGTCTTAGCGCCTGGGCGTTCGCAGCCTTCTAACTCGCCCGTCCCGCACTCTCATCCAATCCGGGATCGGCCAAAGCCCGCTTCAGGCGGATCCTTTCCTGCAAAAGGGTGTGTTGATCGTCTTTCGGGACGCCCGGACGCTCCAGGCTACGCTGTACCTCCTCAAGCCGCCGGCGCAGGCTGATTCGACGCAACCCGCGGATCGCGCCCTCTACAGTCTCCGGCGTCAATTCTTCCTCCTCATGTATGAGAATCAAGGCCAGCAGTCGCCTGTCCTCCTCGTTTTTCGCAAGCTCCAGCGGGTCGCTGCCATCATGACCGCTCGCGAGGAAAGCCGCGATCAGGGACTCTGAGGCGAGACCTTCATGGAGCCGCTCGGATTCGAGCGCATATTGCGCCTGCCGCGCGGGATCAAATTCTTCGTCAGCGCCATCGCGTGCTGAAATCCTCTCTCCGCCCGATTGCATTTGCCGCGCCGACGCCAAAGCCCGTATCAGCACGCGTTCCGCCCCCGTGATCTGCGCCTCCGGAGGGCCCTTCACCGAGCTCGCCGAGCGATTTGTCGCGGTATGTTCTGAGCTCTTGCCGCAGCACCGCCGAATCGATTCCCAGCTTCTGCGAAATCTCCATCGCAAGCTCGTCGCGCACAATCCGGCTCGGCACACGCTGAATGTGCGGCAGAAGATGATTGACCGCCTTGACCTTGCTCTCCGGGCTGCGCGCCCCAAACTGCGCTCGCGCCCGGTCGATCAGATAGTCAAAGTACTTTTGCGAGTGCTTCAACGCCGCGCCATAAACGTCCTTTCCCTTGCGGCGGATGAAGAGATCGGGATCGAAGCCCGTCTCCAGCGTCAGCACTCGAATATTAAATTCCTCTTCCACCAGCAATCCGAGCGTGCGCTCGGTGGCGCGCGCTCCAGCCGTGTCGGGATCGAAGTTCACGATGATGTTCTTCGAGAAGCGCCCGAGCAGCTTGGTCTGCAGTTCCGTAAAAGCAGTGCCCGAGCTGGCGACCACATTATGAAAGCCTGCCGCGTACACGGAAATGCAATCCATCTGGCCCTCGACGAGGATCGTGTAGTCGAGCTTGCGAATCGCTTCTTTCGCCTGGTCGAGATTGAAGAGCACGCGTGACTTGGAATAAATCTTTGTCTCGGGAGAATTCAGATATTTCGGGCCGGCTTTTTCGTCGGTCGCAAGCGTGCGTCCGGTAAAAGCGATGACCTTCCCCTGCTCATTGGCGATTGGAAACATGACGCGATTGCGGAATTTGGAGTAGATAGAAGCTTCGAGCCCGAGCCGCGAGCTTCGACCTTGGGGCGACCGGCGTCACGCGGCATGCATCCCTGTTCGCCGATCGCTGTTCGCTCTTCGCTTCCGCTGGCCCCTGGTTCATCTCTGTCGGCAGATCGCCAGCACTTTCATGGTTGCTCGCGGGTCGTGACTCGCGGCTCGAAGCTGTTTCCTTCCACGAAAACAGCCCGCTCTCGCGCAGCAACTCCTCGTCAAATTCGCGTCCGCAGTGCATCGCGTAACTGGAAGCCCGAATCCGGCGCATAGCCGATTCGGAAGCGCGCAATCATCTCGTCGTCGAGTCCGCGGCCCTTGAGATATTCGCGCGCGCGCGCGCCTTCGGGACGCCGCAGGCTTTTCTGAAAGAACTCGACGCCCGCTCATGCACGTCGAGCAGCGCCATGCGAAGTTGGGAATCTTTGGCCTCCGCGGGGCTGGAGAACGCAACCTTCGGCATCGGCACGCCCAGCTTCTGCGCGATAAGCCGGACGGATTCCGGGAAAGAAATGTTCTCGACCTTCTGTATGAACTTGAAAACGTCACCAGATGCTCCGCAGCCGAAACAGTGATAGAACTGTCGCGTGGCATGCACTGAGAACGATGGCGTCTTCTCCTGTGAAACGGACACAAGCCCGGAGAAATTCTGTGCTCCCGGCTTTCTTCAGCTTGACGTAGTCGCCCACGATGCGGACGATGTCGGCCTGCTGCTTGAGCGTCTCTTTGAAATTGTCGGAAGAGGTCATGGCGGCGCTTGCGTCAATTCATTGTGAGGCTTGGAATGAAGAACGCAAAGCGATACGCGCTGCTGTAGCTGTGGGAAAGTGTGGAATTCGTAGATAATCGGTTGAATACTACGCAAATTTGGCAGGCCGGCCGAGCCTTTCCTGATGCAATAGCAACGATGCCAATTCTTGCACCCTGCTTTCTGAAATGCCATTGCGCTGCTCGATCCCAAGAGGATGCTCCGCCTCATCGACAATAAACAGTGGACGCGTTCCGGCCGGTTGAATCGAGATTGAGACTTTCAAATTGAATGTTTCAACATAAACCGAGAGAACTTTGTGCCGCACTATCTTGTAACGACCACACCTACGCCTACATTTAGGGATATCCCCCTTGGGAGAAGTCCGGGCATGCAGCGAATTCGCCAATCTCCCTTTGAAGGGTCCATGAACTTTTTCGCGGCCATTCTCCTCCCAAGTTTCGGAGATTTCGTCGAACGCGGGCTCCAACACCGAGGCCCAGAGTCCCCACAAAAAGGGATCGCTGGAACCTGCTACGGGAATCTCCAGGCAACCGCGAATGAAGAACCACTGTTGATCTACGACGCACTGATCCGAGCCTATGATCGTGCGCGCATCCCGTTCTTCCCTGGTCATGTTCGCGTACATGTCTGGAAAATCCGCGGCAAAGCTGCGAGGCAAGCCCTGGTGCTGTTTGCCGCAAGTCGCGCATTTAACCCTTCCGTCACACTCGCAGCTCCACCAGCGTCGCCCCTCCGCCACCCTCATTTTGTGGCGCCTCCGCCACCGTCTCCACATGTGGATGCTTCTTCAAATATTCCCGCAGCGCCTTGCGCAGAATCCCCATCCCGCTACCGTGGACGATGCGCACCCGCGGCATGCCCGCGAGAAAGGCACGGTCGACGAACTTCTCAACTTCGCTGGTGGCCTCGTCGACCGTGCGTCCAATGACGTTGATTTCAGTCGGCGTGGATGAGCCGCCGGCATCGTTTTGCAGAGACACTTTGATGCCGCGGGCGCGCGCCGCCTCTACCGGCGAATCGGTGGAGCGCGATTGCACTTCGGCAATGTCCTCGCGCGCGATACGCATCTTCATCGAGCCGATCTCGACATCGAAATGATTGTCGCCGACCTTCTTCTTAACCACCGCCGCGCGGCCCATCGACTTGAGCTTCACGACGTCACCCTCGGAGACGTGTTTGACCAGCGCCGGCTGGGCATGCGGGATCGTCGCGATCGGCGCCGGTCGCGTGGGCAACGACCGAAGAATCGAACTGCTCGCGAAACTCGCGGCGCAGTTTGGCGACTCGGCGCTCCGCTTCTTTCGAGAGCTTCTGCTGCGCCACCCGATCCTGTACGGCATTCACGGCCTCGCGTGCGTGGTACTCGAAATCGCGAAACAGCGCCTCCAGCTTCTTCTCCATCTCGCGAACTTTGGCCTGCTGCTCCTTTCGTCCCTCGTTGGCGAACTGCAATTTTTCGCGTTCCAACTCCTGCTCGCGGGTTCTGATCCTTGCTCGTTCCTCGTCGAGAGTGCGCAGATCGGAGTGCAGCCGGTCGAGAAAGCGAGAGATGTCCTGCGTCTGCGAACCGATCTTTCGTCTGCGCCGATGAGATGATCGCCGGATTCAGACCCAGCCGCCGCGCGATATTGATTCCCGCCGAAGCTCCGGGCACTCCGATCTTCAATTCGTACGTCGGCTGCAGCGTAGCTTCATCAAAGCCGACCGAGGCATTGACCACTCCCGCCGTATTCGCGCCATAGACCTTGAGCGACGTGTGATGAGTCGAGATCACCGTCATGCAGCCGATCTTGCGGAAATGCTCGGCGATGGCTACAGCCAGCGCCGCGCCTTCCTCCGGGTCGGTCGCCGAGCCGAGTTCGTCGAGCAGCACCAGCGAACTGGAAGTTGCAGTCCGCGAGATGAAATCGATGTTCGTGACATGCGCGGAGAATGTCGAAAGATTCTGCTCGATCGATTGATAGTCGCCGATATCCGCGAGAATCGCGTCGAAGACCGGCATGTCGGCGCGATCCGCCGGGACTGGTATTCCCGACTGCGCCATGAGCGCCAGCAGACCTAGTGTTTTCAGGGTGACAGTCTTGCCGCCCGTGTTGGGCCCAGTGATGACAAGTTGCCGCCGCTCGCCTTCGAGTTCGACGCTGATGGGAACGACGGTCGCGTTCTTGAATTTGAGATTGCGTTCAAGCAGCGGATGCCGCGCGCGATGAAGAATCAGCGTAGAAACGGGGCCTGCCCCGTCTCTTGCCTGCGCTATGGTGGTGTCCGCCGGCGCGACCAACGAAACCGTCACCGCGAACGCAGTTGTAGTCCTCTGCAAATCTCGCCTTGGCAAATTGCAGTTCCAGCTCTGCGAGTACATCGGCCGCGGCCAGGATCGCATCTGCGTTCTCGCCGATCTGCCGCGTCATTTCGAGCAGGATGCGATGGATCTCGGCCAAGTTCCTCGTCGAGCAGCCGCACCAGTTCATTGTTCTGTTCAATCGTTTCGAGCGGCTCGACGAAGACGGTCTGCCCGCTCGAACTCGCGCCATGCACGACGCCCGGCACCCGCCGCTTCTGCTCGACCTTTACGGGAATCACAAAGCGCTCGCCGCGAATCGTGACGAGTTCGTCCTGCACCGTACCGCCCTCAGACAGCTTGCGCAGTTGACCGCGGAGCGACTCATGAATCTGCCGTTTCTGTTTTTCAATTTCCCGCCGAATTCGGCCGAGTTCCGAGTGAGGCGCGGTCGTCGAGCGTGCCATCGGGCAGAATCTTGTTGCGAAATGCGCGCAGGAACGCGCTGAAGTCGGCAATGCCAGCGGAGAGCGCGGTTACGGCGGTCCACTCAGAGCGCATGGCCGCCGGCGGCTGGCGCACAATCTGGCTCCACTCCGACGCCCGGTCGGCGATCAGGATGATGTCCCGAATGTCAGTCGTTTCGAGAGCGGCGCCGCCGATGCGCGACTTCTCTAGCAACCTCTCAACTTCCGGCAGCCCGGCAAACTCAAAGCGTCCGCCGACGCGGCGATATTCGCGAATTTCCGTCGTGAGCCTCTGCTGGTTTTCAATCCACGCGCGATCGAGCGACGGCCGCAGCCCCGCAATGCGGCCCAGGCCGAGCGGCGACGACGCATATCCCGCAAGCAGCTCGCGCAAGCTTTCGAACTCGAGTAGACGCGAACTGGTTTGGGCCACGGGATTGGGAATCAAAGACATGCACTTTGATGTTACAACGGCGCGACGGACTGGCGAACAACCGTGTAAGCTGGCGCAAAGGGAAGAGGCAACTATCAAGGGAAGTTCAAAGGAGCGTCACTCGAATGAGCACGATTCGCGCCACCAAACGGCTGCTTCCGGTGGTGGGGCTGCTGAGCGTCTGCCTGCTTCAGTCTGCCTTCGGGCAGGCGAATAAGGTCACCTGGAACGCCGACGAGAAGCCCCTCGCAGAGCAGCTTCACGGGCTCCGGGCTCTATCGGACGAGGCGCGCACGGAGACGACGAAGAGTCTTGCCATCAAGATCCGCCAGTTGCCCGCGACGGAGAACAAAACTCGGCTGGCGATGTGGCTGGCCAGTGTATCGACCGAAGGCGATTTCGGACATGCCACGCTGCAGGAAGTGGCCACGACGCTGGCCGAGACCCTCAAAGAGCGGCCGGTGCCGTGGCCAATACAGAAAAGTGCCGATGCAGCCGATAGGAAGGCAACTTCCGCGGGCGCCCACGCCACACCGGCAGAACCTGCGGACGAATATGTAGAACTCGCCTCGCTGGTGCGGTATGAACATGTCGAGGCCTCTCTCGACAACGATCAATATCGCGCCGCCATGGCGCGACTCGAGGCCGATGACCGAAAGCGCGAGCACGCTGAGTTTTCACTGAAAGACCTAAACGGCAAAACGTGGAACTTCTCCGACCTTCGCGGCAAAGTCGTACTCGTAAATTTCTGGGCGACATGGTGTCCACCATGCCGCAAGGAGATACCCGACCTCGAAGCCCTTTACGAGCGCTTCGGCTCGCAAGGACTGATAATTCTCGGAATCTCGGATGAGGAGGCGTCAAAAGTCGAACCATTCATCCGCGACAGAAAAGTCACCTTTCCCATCCTCCTCGATCCGGGACGCAAGGTGAATGAAGAGTTTGTTGTCGAGGGCATTCCGAAGAGCTTTGTCTACGACCGCGACGGCAAACTCGTGTCCCAATCGATCGACATGCGGACGCAGGGGCAGTTTTTGGAAATGCTGTCCAAGGCCGGGATGCGATAGCAGCCCGCAATTCTGACGCCGCCGACAAAGATTCACTGAAACGTGGCTACGAATCCCCAGCGGAAACCGGCGCTGTCGATGTATCTGCCCGCGATCTGTCCCTTGTTATTGATCGCGGCGGGGTAGGTATTAACAACGCCTCCAAATGGAACATCAAAGGACGTGAAGACTCCGGCGCTCAGTAGAAAACCGTGAAAACTTGCGCCGCCGTCAGCGGAATAGGATCCAACGATCTGGCCGCTGTCGTTGATACCAGCCAGAAGGCATTCGGTCGCGCCCGGATAGTCCACGGTCGTGTAGACACCGTTTTGGAGAACAAAACCGTGTTCGCTGAGGTCGGGCTGCTGGTAAGCGCCAACGACAATGCCGGCAGCATTGATCGCGAACGGGCTAGTGGTCGCAGCGGAGGGAACATCGATCGTGGTGAACGATCCCTTGCTGAGCAGGAAGCCATGCGCATCCTGACCTGTGAGGGAGTATTGACCGACAATGGAACCCGAAGCATTGATAGCACTAGGACCGGTAACCACGGCGCCGGGATAATCAAAAGAAGAATAAGTCTTCCCTTTCAGCGTGAAGCCGTGGCCCGTGGTGCCGTGATCTGTGGAGTAGAAGCCTACAATCACCCCAGATTTGTTGATTCCCCAAGCCGTCGTCACGTTGACGCCGGCGGCGGGATAGACAATCGTCTTGAACGTGCTCCCTTGTAGCAGGTAACCGTTGGTATTCGACGATGCGTCGGTGTAGAGACCAACCATACGACCCTTGTCATTGATGGCGTGGACATTCTGGTGCGCGCTCACGCCCGGAAAGTCGACTACATCAAAGGCGAAGCTGGCGCCCGCGGGAGCAGCGCCTGGCTTGGAGGCGTCAGCGGAACGATTCAGAAACGATCCGCCGTCGTACTGTTGCCAGTTCAGTGGCTGCTCCTGTGCGAGTGTGAGGACCGACATGCCCATCAACGCCAGAATTGCGATGAGTATTTGACTTCGGTTGCGCATACCTTCCTCCTGATTTGTAGTGCATTTCACCGGGGACTGCGGATTCGGTGTCGCGAGTGCCCGCCCTAACCAGCTACGGGAAGGGCGGTTCCCTATTCATTAATGTGGAAAGCGCGCCCAAATTGGCTCAAACGTCCGCGAAATTTTGTTTCGAAGCTGATTTCTGCAACTTGCAGCCTCTATCCACCTCTGTTTCCTGACCCTTAGCGCCTTGACGGTGCACGGAATCGGCCACTAGACTCCGCTGCGGGGTGTTTTATGCGAAAACTGATTTGGTCGATGAGCCTGGTCACGGTATGCGGGGTTGCCGCACTTTCGGTTTTGGCGATGGCGGATGAGGGACATGATCATCACGACGTGATGGAGTCGAAGCTGGGGACGGTACACTTCCCGGTTTCTTGCACTCCGGAGGCGCAGAAGACCTTTGAGAAAGGCGTCGCGTTCCTGCATTCGTTCTGGTATGAGGAGGCGGAGAAGACTTTTACCGCGGCGGAGAAGCAGGATCCGAAGTGCGCGATGGCACACTGGGGCGTGGCCATGAGCTTGTGGCATCAGCTATGGGACTGGCCAACCGAGGACACGATTGCGCGCGGGGCCGCCGAGTTGAGGAAGGCCGGAAAGCCGAAGGCTAAGACCGAGCGGGAGCGCGATTATATTGCGGCGTTGCAGGCGTTTTATACGCATAAGGGCTCCGATCGAGGGAGCACGGATCATGAGGCGCGGGCTAGGGCTTACTCGGATGCGATGGAAAAGGTCTACGACCGATACAAAGACGATCACGAGGCAGCAGTGTTTTACGCGTTGTCGCTGCTCGCTTCTGAGCCCCAGAACGACACGACGTTTGCCGACCGGAAAAAGGCCGCGGCGATTCTCGAGAAATTGTTCGCGATCGAGCCAGATCATCCGGGGGTTGCTCATTATCTGATTCACACTTACGACAAGCCTCAACTGGCGCAGCTTGGGTTGCCGGCGGCGCGCCGCTACGCGGAGATTGCGCCGGCTTCTCCTCATGCGCTGCACATGCCTTCGCATATTTTTGAGCGCGCTGGGGACTGGCCGGACGACATAAAGTCAAACCTGGCTTCGATTGCGGCGACCCGCAAGACCGCGGCGATGCACATGGGCGGGGAGTCGCATCAGTTCCACGCGATGGATTTTCTGATTTATGCGTATTTGCAGAGTGGACGCGAGGCTGAGGCCGCGAAGTGGATTGACGAAGTGAAGACGATGCCGTCGATGAAAATGGGCGACGTGGATATGCACGCATTTGCGATGGCGAAGTTTCCGGCGATGTATGCGCTGGAGATGCGCCGCTGGGGAGACGCGGCGAAGCTGGAGGTGGTGCCGGACTCAACGCCAGGCGACAAGGTTTATACGTATTGGGCGCGGGCGATCGGAGCCGTGAGGAGCGGGGATTTAGCTGGGGCTAAGAAGGATGTCACGGAGATTGCGGCGATTCGCAAGGACTTCGTGGCGCGCCATAAGACGTATGCAGCCGAGTCCACGGAGATGGCGGAGAACGAGGCTTCGGCTTGGGTGATGCATGCTGAGGGTCACGACGAGGAGGCGACCGCTTTGCTGCGTAAGGTCGCGGATCATGAAGACTCGGTGGGCGAGGAGCAGACTTCAATTCCGGCGCGCGAGATGCTGGCTGATATTTTGCTGGAGATGCGGAAGCCGGAGCTGGCGCTGGTGGAGTACCAGGGAGATTTGAAGTTCAATCCCAACCGGTTTAATGGGCTGTATGGAGCGGCTCAGGCGGCGGAGATGGCGGGAAAGGCTCGGAGGCAAGCGAATATTATGCTCGGCTAGTGAAGACTTGCGAGGGCGGGGACTCTGGGCGGCCAGAGTTGGCGCGGGCGCGGTCGGCGGTGGTGGCGGCGAAGTAAGGGTGACCGGACGATGGTAGCGCGGGAACGCCGGTGAAATTATCTCGCGGTGCGAGGACTTACCCTGGTAACCGCCACAAAGTCGCCAGGGGCTTCGGTCGTCGACGCCGTTCGGGTGTCTTACCTTCGTTCCCGCTTACTTTTCAGTTAGGCAGTACTCACCTAGCTTTTCGGTGACTCCAGTGCCGGGAACAGAATCGGCATAGACTTGTACGTCACGGCAATCGTACATGCCATGATTCGCCGGCAACTCGACGATCTGATACTTTCCGCTCTTTAGCGATGCGCAACTAGGCATACCCTTGTTGCACAGCAACTGGTAGGTCTTGCCCTCTTTCACTACATCAACGATCACTACGCCGTTGTTTACCTCGCTTCCTTTCACTGTAATTGTGGATGTGGTCTGCGCGAGAACTGCGACCTTGCCGAACAGGAGAAAGATGACCAGCAGAAGGAACAGGATTGCTTTTTTCATACGCACCCCCAGTGTGCGGGCTGCGCGAATGCGAGTCCGCCGCTCTGTTCTATGTTGGCGCGGGCGGCGGTGGGTTGTCTGTGATGGACGGGCGCGGGGTCGGTGACGGGTGGGCCGAATCACGATGGCTCGGTGGGACGCCCCGCCCGCGGCTTTTTTTGGCTTCATCATGATAACATCAGGCGATTTTCAATCGCTGAAGCGAGTCTTCGATGAACCGCTTGTCTCGCTCTGTTGCTTCTCCCCGCGTGGTTTGTATTGCCGATCTGCGCACGACAGCGCGCGGGCGTGTGCCTAAGCCTGTCTTCGATTATCTGGATGGCGGGGCCGAGGGTGAGGTTACGCTGCGTGAGAATTGCCGCGTTTTTGACGATGTAACGTTTCGTCCGCGGCATGCGGTTGCGCTGGACAAGTGCCCGCTGGGAACCCGCGTGCTGGGCCTCGATCTGGCGTTGCCTTTTATCCTGGCGCCGGTTGGTTACAGCCGCATGATGCATCCGGGCGGCGAAGTTTCGGCAGCGCGGGCGGCGGGCAATGCGGGCACGGCTTATATCCTGTCGACGATCTCGGGGCACAAGCTCGAGGATGTAAAGGCGGGCTCGAAGGGGCCGGTTTTTTATCAACTCTATTTGATGGGCGGACGCACAGCGGCAGAGGCGGCAATTGAGCGGGCGCGGGTGGCGGGATTCTCGGCGCTCGTGGTCACGATTGACACGCCGGTAGCAGGCATTCGCGAGCGTGACTTCCGAAACGGGATGAAGGAGTTGGTCTCTGGAAGCATCTTCGAGAAGCTGCCGTTTGTGCCCAATGTTCTCTCGCATCCGGGATGGCTCATGGATTATTTCCGCGACGGCGGGCTGATGGCGTTGCCCAACGTCGTTGTTCCCGGCAAAGGGCCGATGCCGCTGATGGATATCGGCGCGGCACTGGCAGAGTCGGCGGTGACATGGAGCGATTTGAAATGGATTCGCGAGCTGTGGCGCGGGCCAATTGTCGTAAAAGGCGTGCTGACGGCGGACGACGCGCGCCGCTCCGTGGATGAGGGCGCGTCGGCAATTTCGGTTTCGAACCATGGCGGTCGGCAGCTTGATTGCGTGCCGGCTTCTTTGCGCGCTCTCCCGGAGGTGGTCAAGGCCGTTGGCGGGCAGGCGGAGATTTTGATGGACGGCGGCGTCCGGCGCGGGACGGATATTGTGAAGGCCCTTTGCATGGGGGCGCGCGCGGTGATTTGCGGGCGCGCTTATGCTTACGGCTTGGCGGCGGCGGGTGAGGCAGGGGTGAATCGAGCGATTGAGATTTTGCGCGTTGATCTGGATCGGACTCTGCGGCTGCTGGGATGCGCTTCGGTGGCGGAGTTGGATTCGTCTTACGTGAATGTGCCGAGGAGTTGGGAAGCGTGAGTGGGGATTGACGCAGAGATTTAGCTGCAGATCCAACTTCCGACTTCCAAGCAAAGGTTGCGCCGGGATTGAGAGTTATGCGGGCGAGGGCGCCCGCACCACACTATTTGTTGAGGAGACACCGTGCCTTTGGTTCGAATTGATCTCTTGAAGGGGAAATCGGCGGAGTTTCGCGCGCAGGTCGGGCAGATTGTTTATCGCGCGATGCGGGAAACTTTGAATGTGCCGGAGAACGACCGCTTTCAGATCATTGCCCAGCATTCGGAGGACGGGTTGCTGTTTGATCGCGAATATCTTGGGATTCATCGGACGGATGGGTGCATTTTTATTCAGATTACGTTGAACAACGGTCGTAGCATCGAGATGAAGCAGAAGTTCTACCAAGCCGTAGCCGACGGGTTGCACGAGCAATTGAAGGTGCGGCGCGAGGATGTGCTGGTCAATCTGGTCGAGTGCGCGAAGGAGAATTGGTCGTTCGGCAATGGAGAAGCGCAGTATGCGGCGCCGGCCTCTTAGCCGCTAATTTTATTTCAGGGGTTCTTCAACGTGCGTCGTCGCGATTTTAATCTCTCCCTTCTGAAAATTTCGGCTGCTTCGTTACTTGCTCGCCCTCTCTCCGCTTGCGCAGTCAGCGATTCGGCGGCCAATGCGGCGAACACCATTGAATCGCTCTATGCGAAGGCGATTGTGATCGATTCGCTGTGCGCCCCCTTCAACGATATGGACTCTCCGCCTGCTGCGGAAGCTCTTGCAGCGGTGCGGCAATCTGGATTTACGGCGATTAATTTCACGATCTCGGCGCCGGGCTTCGAAGACACGATCGGGAATTTCGCCATGGTGCAGGAACTGGTGGACCGTCATCCCGAGGCGTTCATGATCGTGCGCCGGCATTCGGATATTGCGCGCGCCAAGCGGGAGAACAAGATCGGGATCATGCCCGGATTTCAGTACACGGCATTTCTGGAAGAGAACGTCGAGCGCATCGGGATGTTCCGGCAGTTGGGCGTGCGCATCATGCAGCTTACCTACAACAATCGCGGCATCTTTGGCGATGGATGCTTGGAGCCCGGGAATGCGGGCCTGAGCAAGGCGGGTATCGCGGCCATAAAGAAGATGAACGAGATTGGCGTGGCCGTCGATTTGAGTCATAGCGGATATCGGACGACTTCCGAGGGCATCGCGCAATCGGCGAAGCCGGTGCTGATCACGCATTCGGGGTGCGCCGCGGTTTATGCGCATCCGCGGAACAAGCCGGACGAGATTCTGAAAGCGCTGGCGGATCGGGGCGGATATTTTGGCGTTTATCTGATGCCCTACCTGGTGGCGTCGCCCACCGTGCCGACGCGGGTGCATGTGCTGGATCATTTGGTGCATGCGATTAATGTGTGCGGCGCGGACCATGTGGGAATCGGCTCCGATGGCGCGATTCAGAAGACGGTGCTTACCGAAGAGCAGAAGGCGGCATTCGACAAGGATATTGCGCGGCGGAAGCAGCTTGGAATCGGCGCTCCGGGGGAAGACCGGTATCCCTATGTGCCGGATCTTAACGGCCCGGATCACATGCTGGTGATTGCGGAGGAGTTGGCGAAGCGCGGGCAACCGGCAGCGGTCATTGAGAAAGTCTTGGGCGCAAATTTTGATCGTGTAATTGGAGAGATTTGGGGAACGGACTAGATATGGAAAGCAAGGCGAACTCGAAGAGAGCGGCCGCCGCTCCAAGTTCGGATGGACAGCAGCGGCTGGCTTATTTTGAACAGCGGCGGAACGCCATGGTCGCGAACATTCGGGAGCTGGTTGAAATCGAATCGCCGAGTGACGACAAAGCGGCGGTTGATCAGCTATCGGAAGCTGTCGCGCAGAAATTTAGGGCGCTGGGCGGCGCGGTGCGAGTTCATCGGGCGAACGACTTTGGCAATCATCTTCAGGTTGATTTTGCAGGTGGGTCGAGCGGCAATCCCATCCTTTTGCTCGGGCATTACGACACCGTCTATCCGATGGGGACGCTTCGAACAATGCCGTGCCGCGCCGATGGAGACAAGCTGACTGGGCCGGGCGTGCTCGACATGAAGTCGGGCATCGCGCTGATGCTCAACGCGATTATGGCCCTGCGGGAATGGCGTGTTTCGGACGGACGAAGCGAGTTGCCGCGTCCCGTCACCGTTTTGCTGGTTTCAGATGAAGAGGTGGGAAGCAACTCGTCGCGTGCGATTACGGAATCGCTGGCAAAGAAGGCAGCGGCGGTGCTAGTGCTGGAACCTTCTTATGGATTTGAAGGCGCGGTGAAGACGGCGCGCAAGGGCGTGGGCGATTACACCATCAAGGTGACGGGCCGATCGTCCCATGCGGGGCTTGATTTTCAGAAGGGCGTGAATGCGATTTTGGAACTCGCGCGGCAGATTGAGAAAGTCTCGCGGTTCACCGATCTGAAGAAAGGGCTCACCGTAAATGTCGGAATCGTGAGCGGCGGATCACGGACAAATGTTGTGCCCGCCGCGGCGACAGCCCAGGTGGATGTACGCATTGCGCGCATGAAGGATGCGGCTGGGATCGATAAGAAGATGCGCGGCCTTCGTCCGTTCAACCGCAAGTGCAAACTCAAGATTTCAGGCGGGATCAATCGTCCTCCGATGGAGCGGACGGCAGGTGTCGCGGCTCTTTACGCGAAGGCCGTCGGGATCGCGCGCGATTTGGGATGGAAGCTGAGCGAAGCAGCGGTGGGCGGAGGCTCGGACGGAAATTTCACGGCGGGCATGGGCATTCCGACACTGGACGGGCTGGGAGGCGTGGGGGACGGGGCACACGCGGTCCATGAGCATATCTTAATTTCGGAATTGCCCCGGCGGGCGGCACTGCTGGCGGGCCTGATTGAGAGCGTATAAGCAACGGAGGGAAGGACTTACAGGTCGATAGACTTCAGCCATGTGATCGGAATCACGTTGGCGGGTGATAGGGGGTACGGGCTCCTTTTGACTGCCGTTCTACACTAACCTAGAATTCAACTCGGAGATGGTTTGGCGGTCGCCATTGCAGGCGGCAGAGACAAAGAACCCGGCAGATTGAGCGGCAATCCTATGCGCTCCGCTGCCATGGAGGATTTATGGAAGGACTGTTCCAGCCTTTGCACATTTTGTTGATCGTGGGCATTGCGCTGTTGCTGTTTGGTCCGAGTAAGTTTGCCGACCTGGGGAAAGGTCTGGGAGAAGGGATCCGGAACTTTAAAGCGGCGGTCAAGGAAGAGCCTAAAAAGGACGAAGAGAAAAAGCCCTAAGTTTTCTCCCGGCGGCTTTCGCAAGCCCGACCTTTCAGATTACACCTGCCTGTCGCAACATTCGATAGACCAGCGCCACGGGCAATCCCACCACATTGCTGTAGTCACCTTCAATGCGCGGAATCCAGCGCGAGGCTATGCCTTGGATTGCGTAAGCGCCGGCTTTGTCCATGGGCTCGCCGGTCGAGACATAGTCGGCAATTTCCTGCTCCGAAATTTCTGTCATCGTGACCGCGGTAGCTTCACTGGCCACGGTGTGGTGTCCATCGATTGCCAGGCACACTCCGGTGATGACCTGATGCGTTCGTCCCGACAGGAGGCGCAGCATGCGGGCGGCATCGGCTGGGTCGGCGGGCTTGCCCAGGATTTGATTGTCGATTACTACGACTGTGTCGGCGCCGAGCACGGGGTCGTTGGGGCGGGTCCGCGCCACGGCTTGGGCCTTCTCGCAGGCTAAGCGCTCGGCGCACGCTTTGGCGGGTTCGTTCGGGAGCGGATCTTCATTAATGTGGGCGGGACAGACTTCAAAGGAGATGTGCGCATTACTGAGGAGTTCCCGGCGGCGCGGCGAGGCGGAGGCTAGCACGAGCATGCGGATATTGTACGGGTGTTAGCCGGGCGCTCGCGATCCATAGGCCTGAGGCTCCTCGGTCTTCACTCTGCACGTTCTATAATCTGCCCATGTCACTTATTGACCAGATCCAGAAAGACATCGTGACCGCCATGAAGGCGCGCGAGGAGCAGCGGCTTTCGACGCTGCGCATGGTAAAGTCCGCGCTCAAACTCCGCGAGGTCGAGAAGATGGCCCCGCTCGACGACAAAGAATCGCAGCAAGTGCTCTCGACCCTGATCAAGCAGCGCAAAGACTCGGTCGAACAATTCACCAAGGGCGGACGGCAGGAGATGGCCGACAAGGAAGCGGCGGAGATCAAGCTGATTGAAACATATTTGCCAAAGGCGGCGGGCGAAGAAGACATTGTGGCGGGCGTGCGTATGGCAATTGCGGAGATGACGCCGGCTCCGGCGATGAAGGATATGGGCTCGGTGATGAAGGCGGCCATGGCGCGTTTCGCCGCGGCCGGCATGCGTGTGGATGGGAAGGTGGTTAGCGAGGCGGTGAAGAAGGAGTTGGCGGGGAAGTAGGGGCGCTCTCCGGAATTGCACCAACCGGCTCCGAAACACGGCAGTTGGGCGGTCGGACGGCTCGCGATCAGTCGGTTTGGGGCTTTATCACTGCGGGTATTCCACAGTCGAACCCCGCCACACGGAAGGCGCTGTACAACTTGTCCGCCTGATTCCTCTTGAGCTGATCGGCCCCAAAGACCGAACTACGGAATCTGAGGGGATCGCGCACTGCGTCTCGTAGCCTTTTCGCGTCGTCCCGATGATTGCTTCGTTTCTCGGATTTGTACGACACGAATCCTTCGAACAAGCAAATCGAGGTTCGCTTCATCTTGCTTAGTTCGCGAAGCAGGTACATCGATGCCACCATCACGGCGCAGCCCGCTCCTACGTACCAATACCTTGCCTGTGTGCCTTCAATCTCTATCGATCTGCCTGTGGGATTGTCGGAAGAATCAAAACACACCGACAGTGGCGCTTCAACCACGAGATTTAGTGCAGTCGCCTCCGCGACTTCATCTTTGATCTTCCGGATGGCCTCGGCAAACGTGACACATTGGGAGTCCTCGTCCCCAACGAGTAGGCCGCAGCTGCGAGCCTTGCTGGAGAAGCCGACGTCAAGGAATATCCAGTCTCCTTTACCCCATTGAACTTGTGCTGCTCTACCCGCGCAGATCATCGAGTCTTCTGAGCCCTTCGTGCTGCTTGTCGCTTTGCCTTTGTTTTCCTGCGTGGCTTCTTGGTGGGACATCGCAGTTCAGCCAAGAACTCGCTCGCATCGCGAACTCTACCCGCCAGGTAGTCCTGATGGCCGGCTTTGATTCGATCCTTCGATGATTCATCCTGCTGGTCCAGGTAATCCTCTAGATCATCGACGTGAATGATGCCGACGACCGGGATGCCGTCTTTTTCCAGAATGAAGACTTCGCGATTGACGTGCACGCGACGCACCACTTGCCCAAGATTCACGCGCGCTTTGGTGAGTGGAAGGCGATTTACAATCGTTTTCATACGTTGATTAATGTTAATCAATAGCGATCATCCTAGCAATTACTTTCCCCTTTGCCACTCCCGATACGCTTCGCTCTTCCCGATGCCGCGTTCTTTTGCTACTTTTTTGAGCGCCGATTTCTCGTCTGCCTTCTCTTCGACCATTACCTGACGAACGCGCTGGGCCAAGCTTAGCTCGGAGCCCGCGGCTCGCGGCTCGGAGCCTTCTTGTTTTGCAATCAGCAGCGTGATTTCGCCCTTCACGTCTCCGCGAGCCTTCAATTGCGCCAGCACCTCCACCGCTCGCCCACGCAGGAATTCCTCATGCAGCTTGGTCACTTCGCGGGCGACGACTACGTGACGAGCCGCTCCTAATACCTCGACGACATCTGCCAGCGTTTCGACCAGCCGATGCGGAGCTTCATAGAAAACCTGCGTTCTAGGCGACTGGCTGACGCTTTCCAGCAGCTTGCGCCGCTGGCCAGATTTAGCCGGCAGAAATCCGCTGAAGCGAAATGAATCGGTCGGCAAGCCGCTGGCCACCAGCGCAGCCAAATAGGCCGACGCGCCGGGGATTGGAACGACGGGGACATGGTGGCGAATGGCCAGCGTGATCAGGCGAAAGCCTGGATCGGAGATGCCGGGCATGCCGGCATCGGTGACGAGCGCGATTTTGGCGCCGGATTCGAGATCGACGACCAGCTCGGCCGCTTTGGTCATCTCATTGTGCTCGTGATAACTCACCGTGCGGGTGTGGATTCCGTAGTGGGTGAGGAGTTTTTGCGTCTGCCGCGTGTCTTCACAGGCGATCACATCGACTTCTTTGAGCACGCGCAGAGCACGCAGGGTGATGTCCTCAAGATTGCCGATCGGCGTGGCTACGAGATAAAGAGCGGAGCCGGGTCCGAGCGTGCCGCGGTCGTTGTTCGAGTCGAGATGGGGTTCCGTTGGCAAATCTGTATGCATATCAAAACTCTTCGATTGCCTGCTCCCTCGAAATATCGCGGAGAAACAGCCCACCTAATTCTACTCGCCGCGCGAACCCCACTCCCACATGCCGAACATGGCTTTTTGCGAGATCGGGTGGGCGGCTTGTCGAGCCAGCATGGTGATTTGTCCGCGGTGGTGCGCGTCGTGGGAGATTAGATATCCGACAAAGCCCGCAACATCGGGACGGAAGCCTATGATGCGGCCGTCGGCGGCCAAAGAAGACTTCAGGACGTCGTGCAGCGCGGCGCGGCTTTCTGCGAGGCCTTTGCGCGCCTGCGCTGGGGTGACTTTGTGGCGGTCGAGTTGCCCGGGAATCTTTCGATCCCGCTCAGGGCTAGGCTTGCCTCCGGCCGCTTTCAGCCACATCACGCGCACGTTGTGCATGTGCGCGACGATAGAAGCGATGTCACGTCCTTTGCCGGCAGGAGGCTCGGCGCGCCAGGACTCGGCAGGCAGGTTTTCGATGAGGTAGTGATTGATGCGGTCGTTGGTGTCGAAGGCGGTGAGCAAAGCTTCTGGCAGTACGACGGGCGGTTTTTTCGGCATGATGGCTTCTCAGAAAACGCGGATAGGGTAGCAGGTCTTCTTGCCGACGGCCAACGCGGTTCAACCGGAAATCAATCGCGGCGCGTCGACTGGCGGTCGCGCGACTGAATAAACATAGTGCCGCAGACCGCGCCAGTTTATTTCCTTCCAGATCGTCATTCCGTTGCGCTCAGCTACGCGCCGGGAGGCAAGATTTTCGGGGCGAATCAGCGAGATCAGGCGTTCGACTTCCAGGTGCTGGAATCCCCAGCCACGACACGCGATCGCCGCTTCGGTCGCCAATCCTTGGCCCCAATAATCGCGCCGCAAATGGTAGCCGATTTCGTAGAGATACTCACCCTCGACTCCCTGCCGCGTGATGCCGCAATCACCGATCAACTCTTCACTTGATTTTAAAAGCATCGCCCACAGGCCGACGCCGTCGTTCTCATAGCGCTCGCGATTGCGGCCGATCCACTGTTCGACGCCCGCGCGATCATAAGGCGCGGGATAGTGGCGCATGGTTTCAGGGTCGGAGAGGACGAGCGCGAGCGCGTCCGTGTCCTCCGGAGAAAACTCGCGCAGGATGAGGCGGCTTGTTTCGAGGATGGGCACTGTCGATTCAGTCTAACAACGAAAGCGGATGGTTGAATTAGACTCAAATCATGGCGGACATGGGACGACTGCTGGTCGGCCTGGGGATTGCACTCGTCGTAATCGGCGGCATCGTCATGTTGCTCGGACGCGCCGGTCTGCCCCTCGGAAAGCTGCCGGGTGACATTGTCTATCGCGGGAAGAATGCAGTTTTCTATTTTCCGCTGGCGAGCTCCATTCTGATTAGCGTTGTGCTCTCGATTGTTGTGTTTTTGATTGGCCGGCTGAAGCGGTAGGCAGCCGCGGGCGGCTCAGGCCCAAGAGTCGGCGAGCGTTTTCGCATCGCCGAAGCGATGCCTTGGCACAAAGTCCAGCCCCAATGTGTCCGCTCTCAGGGTCACGGCAGGAGCGACAACTATTCAGTTGACACGTGTCAACTGTTCACTTTACACTGAGTCGATGATTGGCAGCTTCCGCCATAAGGGCCTGGAAGAAATTCATCGGACTGGCAACACGCGCCGGATTGGCGCGGATCATATCAGGAAGTGCGTGCGCATCCTGCAATTGCTGGAAGTAGCGGGCGGACCGGAGGACATGAACATCGCAGGTTTTCGTTTCCACGGACTGCAAGGCAATCCGAAACGATGGTCGGTGCGCGTAAGCGGCAATTACCGGGTCACCTTCGGCTGGTCGGGCGAAAGCGCCTTGGATGTCGATTTTGAAGACTACCATTAGGGGGATCTATGGAGAGGAAGAACGGACTGCCACCGGTCCATCCGGGCGAGATTATCAGGGAGGACATTCTGCCATCGGTTGGACTATCGGTGACGGCAGCGGCCAAGGCTCTGGGCGTGTCGCGGCAGATGCTGCACGGCATTCTGGCTGGGCGGAAACCGCTGTCCGCCGTTATGTGCTTGAAGGTGGCGCGCTTGTTTGGCGGCTCGCCGGACGTATGGATGCGATTGCAGGCTACCTACGACCTGAAAAAATCTGAGCAGAACAAGAAGATCATGGCTCGTGTCGCGCGGATCGTACCAGTTAAAGTGGTCGACGAAGTTCGCGCCTGAACTGCCTGCCTGCAATCCTATGTCGCCGGACGACCAACTCGGATTCCATTTTCGCGCGCCGGACCGACACGTCTGGTCGGTGCGCGCGCTGGTCGCGGCGGTGCGCGGCCTCGTGGAGCGGCAATATTCCGACTGCTGGGTGGAAGGCGAGATTTCGAATTTTCGCAATCCCGATTCTGGGCATTTGTATTTCACCCTCAAGGAGCAGGATGCGCAGATTCGCGTTGTGATGTTCCGGTCGTCGGCGCGGCTGCTGCGTTTTCGGCCGGAGAACGGGCTGCACGTGACGGTGCGCGGCCGGATCACCATTTATGAAGACCGCGGCGAGCTACAGATTTCCGCGGAGTTCATGGAGCCGCAGGGACTGGGCGCGCTGCAACTGGCGTTCGAGCAGCTCAAGGAGCGCCTCCAGGCCGAGGGGCTGTTCGAAGCGGCGCGCAAGAAGCCGATTCCGCCTTTGCCGCAGCGAATCGGAATCATTACTTCTCCGCAGGGGGCGGCACTGCGCGACATTCTGAATATTTTGGCGCGGCGGCATCGGTCGGCAAACATTCTGATTTATCCGGCGCAAGTGCAGGGTGACTCGGCCGCGGTCGAGGTGATGGCCGGGCTGCGCCATTTTCAGGGAAACGCACGGGGTGACGCCGGGGTCGAGGTTATCATGATTGCGCGCGGCGGCGGATCGGCCGAAGATCTGGCTGCATTCAATCACGAAGGGTTGGCGCGGGCGGTGGTAGCGTCGAAAATTCCGGTAATCTCGGCGATTGGGCACGAGACTGATTTCACGATTATCGATTTTGTCGCCGATTTGCGGGCGCCGACGCCCTCCGCCGCGGCTGAGCTGGTTATTCGATCGCGGCAGGAGATCGAGGCGCAGACGGAGGAGCTCGACCGGCGGCTCGAGCGCGCTGTGCGCTATCGCTTGCTGATGGCCCGGCAGAGCCTGACCGAACTGGCGCAACATGGCGCGTTTGCGAGCATGATGGACGGGATCCGGCGCGGCCAGCAACGTCTCGATGAAAAGCGGTTCCGTCTAGAGAAGGCAGAGCGCCAATTGCTGGAGCGCTGCCATCGGCGGCTGGAAACAGCTTCGTCCGCCGTGCGGCATTACGATGCACCTCGCCGGCTGGTTGCGATCCGCCAGCAACTGGAGTCATTGGTTTCGAACCTGTCGGCAGTCACACGCGCTCGTCTGCTCGCGGGGCACGCGGCGCTCGATCGGCGAACAGCTAGCCTGGAAGCGCTTTCCCCGCTGGCGATTTTGAATCGGGGATATGCGCTGGTCTTTGATGCGCACGGGCAACTGGTGAAAGATGCGGCCCGGCTGGCTCCGGGAAGTGAGATGTCGGCTCGACTGGCGCGCGGACAGGTTCGCGCCCGCGTGACGGACAGCGAGCCTGGGTCATCGTAGATCAGCCCCAGGGATTGATCGTCGTTACGTCGTTGGACATGTACGCGGCGCATTACTAATCGCGGGCCCGCCCTGCATTAGAATGAGATTCAACGTAACGAACAATGTGAGGGACTGAGTGATGGCGGCGATCGCGTGGCCACAACTTTTTCTGAAGGCCCTGGACATCCTGCTCGTCGCGTTCCTGATCTACCAGTTTCTGAATCTGGTGCGAGGCACGCGCGCGGCGCCGATGCTAGTGGGCGTAGCCACGCTTGGCCTGGCGTTTTATTTTGCGCGTCTCGGTGAACTGCCCACTCTGAACTGGCTCCTCAGCACGCTGCTTCCCTACGTCGTTTTCGCGCTCATCGTCGTCTTTCAGGCTGAAATCCGGCATGCGCTCGCGAACCTGGGCCGGCGCGTCTCGATGATGCGATCGGCGAGTTCGTCAGCCGACGTGTATGACGATATCGTCCTCGCCGCCAATCTTTTTTCGCAGAACCAAACCGGGGCGCTAATTGTGATTGAGCGCGAGATCGGCCTGCGGACCTACATCGAAAGCGGGGTGGCCCTCGATGCTCGATTGTCCTACGACCTGCTCGCAACCATATTTCGCCCCAGTGCGCCGCTGCATGACGGCGCGGTGATTGTGCAACGCGACCGCATCGCCGCAGCCGCATGTTTTCTACCTCTTTCCATGAATCCAATTCTCTCGACACAGCTCGGAACGCGGCATCGCGCTGCGATTGGAATTACCGAAGAGACCGATGCCGTGGCCGTGATCATTTCGGAAGAAACCGGCGCGATCAGCCTGGCGGTGGCCGGGAACATCGATCGCGACATCACTGTCGAACGTCTGCGCGAGCGGCTCACTGCTTTGTTGCGCCGATATGCGCCCGCACCCAGTTTGCCGAGCCCGGTAGAGGGGAACTTTGCAGAAGACGAGCCGCCCGGCTCCCATTCCCCCGGACGCCACCAGGATGCGGGCTTGAAAGGGGATGACTGAAGATGGCCGGCTGGTGGCAGCGAGTATTTGTACAAAATTTCTTTTTCAAATTTATTTCGTTGCTGCTGGCGATTGGCCTGTGGCTCGCGGTGGCGCGGAGTCCGATCGCGGAGGTCGAGATGAAAGTGCCTATCGAGTTCCGCAATCTGCCCGACAATCTGGAAATCGATTCCGCGAGTTTTACCGAGGCGGAAGTGCGGCTGCGCGGCCCCGAGCGGGCGATTCATCGGCTGGAGCCCGGTGATGTGCGCGCCGAAGTCGACCTCAGCAATGTTCAACCGGGTGAGCGCACCTTCGACCTGACGGCGCGTCACGTGCATGTGCCGCATGAACTGGAAGTAGTGCAGATTATTCCCGGGCAGTTTCATCTTTCGTTCGACACGCGAGACACGCGCACGGTTGAGGTGCATCCGCGCGTGACGGGCAATTTCGCGACGGGCTTGCGAGTAGCCCAGGTTACAGCCGATCCAGCGGAGGTGACGGTAACGGGTCCGCGGCGGCGCGTAGAAGCCCTGGAGTCTGCGAGCACCGACCCCGTGGACGCGAGCGGGACAATGACCAGCGATACTTTTTTGACTCAGGTGTATATACCAGATCCCTTGATCCAGGTTGTGCATCCCAAGCCGATCCGCGTCACGGTTATTATGGAAGACGCGGGAGGCGGGAAGAAAAAATAGGCTGCCCGCTGTTCGTCGTTCGCTATTCGCTCTCGGTATTTGACCCGGAAAGGCAGCAGGATTCTGAAGTGCGAACACGAACGGCCAATAGCGCCCCGCAAAGGATAATTTTCCACCACCCTCGAACTTCATGACACAAACCAGACAACTTTTTGGGACGGATGGAATTCGTGGCGTCGCGGGAGAATTTCCGCTCACGCGCGACGGTGTGTATTGGATCGGGCGCGCTCTGGGCCACGACTTGATTCGTGTGAACGCCAAGCCACAAGTTGTGATTGGACAGGACCCGCGCGCTTCCAGCCAGTGGATTGCCGACAGATTTTTGCAGGGACTGGCTTCGGTCGGCGTTGTCGCGCGCAGCGCGGGCGTAATCACCACGCCTGGAGTTGCCTTTCTGGCCCGCTCCCAGGGCTTCGATGCTGGGGTGGTGATTTCGGCGTCGCATAACCCATGGACCGATAATGGCATCAAGATTTTTTCCGGTGATGGGTACAAGCTGCCGGATGCTCGTGAGCTGGCCATCGAGAAAGAGATTTTCGCACTCTTGCAGGCAACCGATGCGGGTTCCCCGCCCGAAACTGTGCCCGCGCTTCCGAGCCTGCCCGGCGAAGAAGAATTGAGGCAGGCTTATGTGCGCTGGCTGTCGGCGGGGGTTTCGACCGACTTGGCACATCTTCGCGTCGCAGTCGATTGCGCTAATGGAGCGGCAGCGGCGGAAGCGCCTGCATTGTTTCGCGCGCTCAAGGTGAATTCCACTTTTTTGCACGCGGCGCCGGATGGAAAGAACATCAACGAGAATTGCGGGGCGCTGCACCCCGAGACTCGTGGCTCGCTTTGTGGCGGAACGGAACGGGCAATTCGACGTCGGAGTTACGTTCGACGGCGATGCCGACCGCGCCCTCTTCTGCGATTCCGGGGGGCGCGTGGTGAATGGAGACGCGGTTCTGCTGCTGGCCGCGCGCGACATGCAGTCGCGCCGGATTTTGACGAAAGCTACCGTTGTTGCCACGACCATGTCGAATATGGGATTGGAGCTGGCGCTGAATCGCTCCGGCATTTCCATGCTGCGCGCGAACGTGGGCGACAAATATGTGCTCGAAGAAATGCAGCGCGTGGGCGCTACGCTTGGGGGCGAGCAGTCCGGGCACATTCTTTTTCGCGATGGCGAGGCGACGACTGGAGACGGATTGCTCACCGCGTTGCGCGTGCTTGAAATCATGGTGCGCTCAGGCAAGTGTTTGGCTGAGTTGGTGGGTGACCTGAAGGTGTTTCCCCAAACGATCCGTAATGTGCGAGTGCGTGAGAAGCTGCCGTTAGCGCAAATTCCGGCGGTGCATGCCGCGATTAGTTCAGCTGAGAGAGAACTCGACGGCAACGGACGGGTGGTCGTGCGTTATTCAGGGACGGAGCCACTGGCTCGCGTGATGATAGAGGCGGAGTCGAAAGAGCAGATGGATCGCATCGCGGCGTCGATCGCCGGCACGATTCAATCGGCGCTGGGAACGTCGTAGATTGCTGCGTTAAGGCAGATGCAGAGGTTAGAGCGATTCCTTCCATCGCTGGTACTGAAGGCTAAGGGTTTTAACTCTGCAATCTGTCCTCTTACCTCTGCAATCTTTTTGTTTTTGCTCTTTGAGGGTACGTCTAAAAGTACGAGCCAGTTATCTTGTTTCCACTAAAGAATAATTTAAGAATGAGGATCTATTTACATTTCTCGTCGTTAGAAGAGGCTCATGAGAATTCTGGTGGTGGAAGACGATGTTGCCCTGGCCAGTTTTATCCGCAAGGGTCTCGAGGCTGAACATCACGCGGTGGATGCCGCCCATGATGGCGAACAAGGCTGCTCAATGGCAATCGGAGTCGACTATGATCTCGTAGTTCTCGACCTCACTCTGCCGAGCTTGGACGGATTGGCTCTTCTAAAAACTTTGCGGAAGCGCAAGGCGAATCTCCCCGTGATGATTCTGACGGCGCGTAGTCGCGTCGAGGACCGGGTGCAATGCCTGGACTCCGGGGCAGACGATTATCTGGTAAAGCCATTTTCGTTTCTTGAGCTCGCAGCCCGTGCGCGGGCACTATCGCGGCGCAGTCGTTTGCCGTCGGAATCAGTGCTCAAGGTGCGGGATCTGAACCTCGACCGGGTGGAACGCAAGGTAGAGCGTGGGGGGCACGCGATTGAGTTGACGACCAAGGAATTTGCGCTGCTGGAATACATGATGCGCAACGCGGGCCGGCGGCTGACGCGGGCGATGATCATCGAGCACGTCTGGAATCTGACGTTCGATTCGACGACGAATGTAGTGGATGTGTATATCAATTATTTGCGCCGGAAGGTAGACGATGGGTTTCCAACATCTCTGATACAAACGATTCGTGGGGTGGGCTATCAGCTTAGCGCCAACGGATCAGGAGCGCGGGCCTGATGGAGAGCATCGCGGCTCAGAATCGGGGGGTGCTTCAGGACCTGCTGCATGTATTGAGTCAGCCGCTCACGACTCTGCATTGCGCGCTTGAACATTCGCTGGGGGCCGATGCAGCGTCGCAGACGGATCACGTGGTTCTGGCGTTAGAGCAAACCGACCGCGTCATCGAAGCGGTCCGCTTGATGCGGGAATACCTGGACGCCGAAGAAGGCTGCTTCTTGGCGGAGCCTTTCCCCCTTGGTTTGGCGATTGAGAACGTGCTCGAAGAGCTTTCTGTGCTGGCTGAGGCGCGCGGGCTTCAGCTCTTCGCTCTTGGAACCTCCAGAGGGGCGCTTCCGGTGAGACACGCATGGGTGCAGCGCGCATTACTTTACATCGTTGCGTTGCTGCTGGAAAATGAGCCGGCCGGCCGGGCGATCGTCGTCGTGATCGAGGATGGCGCGGCGCAATCTGTCATCAGCGGGCACAGCCTGCCTGCCAAGGCATCCTTTGAGAGTGCGGTGCCCAGCTCTTCCCACTCGAAGACCCTTCAGCAGGTCAGGATTGCAATTGCGCAACGTGTGTTCGTGTCTTCGGGCGGGTCCGTCCAATTCTATTCCGATGGCAAACCCGGCTTCGTAATTCGCATACCGCACCCGCAAACGGCGTGTCCGACCGATCAACTCACTGCCTGAGTTTGACCAACCCCTCCAGCTAAGCCCGATCTTAAGTAGTACAATCCAGCCTTTCGCGGGCCTTCTCACTCCAGCGCTCGCGAGGAGGCTCCCATGAATCGTTCGATTCGGCTGCTGGCTTTCCTTTGCCGCTCTTATCTTTGTCTTTGCTGTTCTCTTCCGGGTTGGGCTCAGGCTCCGGTGCCGGTCTTGAGGCCGCTCACCATCATCAAGGCAGGCACACTGATCGATGGCGTCTCGAACACTGTCCGCCGCGATCAAGTCATCACCATTCGCGGAAACATTATTACCGAAGTTGCCAATGCAAATGCCGCAACAATACCCGCGGACGCCACCGTCATTGACCTGTCGAAGGCTACGGTGCTTCCCGGCCTGATCGACGCGCACACGCATATTTTTCTTCAAGGCGAAGTGCCCTCGGAGGGTGGCTACGATATTCAGCTTCTGAAATATCCGCTGGCGTTCCGCGCAGCGCGGGCTACGGTCTCGGCGCGCCGAGCGCTCGAGCAGGGCTTCACGACCATTCGCGACATGGAGACCGAGGGCGCGGGATACGGCGACATCGGCATCAAGATGGCGATTGAGCGCGGCTACATTCCCGGTCCACGAATGTTTGCCTCGACGCGCGCCATCTCGACCACGGGCGGATATCCGCTGGAGGGCTACGCGCCTGAGATCGAGGTGCCAAAGGGCGCTCAGCTGATCGACGGTCCAGTCGAAGCGCGCAAGGCCGCGCGCGAACAACTCGATCATGGCGCCGATTGGATCAAGGTTTACATGACGCATCGGTCGTGGGTCGGCAAGAACGGCGAACTGGTATCGCAACCGACTCTGACGGTCGAAGAATTGCGGCCGATCGTAGACGAAGCCCATGGCTGGGGTAAGAAAGTCGCCTGTCACGCCTATGGCGGAATCGGCATGCAGCGCGCCCTCGATGGCGGGTGCGATTCGATTGAACACGGCCTGCAACTGACCGACGCACAGATCGCACAGATGATCAAGCAAGGCACGTGGCTCTGTCCGACGCTGAATATTTACTACATGGATTGGGCGCCCGCCGACACACCCGAGGGGCAGCGCGACCGGAAACGCGCCTCGGAACACGAAGTATCATTTCGCAGAGCGCTTGCGGCCGGGGTGAAGATTGCATTCGGAACCGACGTCGGCGGCTTCCCCTGGACCGACCCGATTGCCGCGGAATTTTCGCGCATGGTGGAACTCGGTATGACGCCGATGCAGGCAATTCAGGCCGCTACCTCGCGGGCTGCAGAGTTGCTGGACCGCACTGGACAGTTGGGCGTGATTGCTCCTGGAGCCTATGCCGATGTTGTTGCGGTCGATGGCGATCCCCTGGCGAATATTAAAATTCTGGAGAACGTCGCATTCGTCATGAAGGATGGAAAAGTATTCAAGAACGATCTCGCGCGGAAAGAGTGACGGGGGCATTGCGGAGCCGACTTTTAATTGTGCGCGTGCGGGCTCTGCGCCGGGTTCTTCCGGTGAGCAGGCTTAGCCTTCGCGATTCTCAGATCGAAGCTGATGGGTAAATTCTTGGGCGGATAGCAGGCTTTGTTATCGCAAGCCTGGTATTTCAAACTTCCGCGAATAATGTACTTGCCGGGTTGTACGGAGCGCAGAGGCTGCACGAACACGTCCACGTTGAAGTCTCCCGTGTAGACGTTGAGCTTCTCGTCCGGCGCGAAAGCAAAACTCATATCCCGGCCATCGGGGTAGCTGGTTCTGCCAATCATGATGTCGGTAGTGGCTTCCACCTTGAGCGCCGTCGGAATCAGGTAGTCCGACTTGGGGTGATTGGAATTAATGTGATAGCCTCCGACAACGTTAAAGGAAAGAGGAACGGTTGCGCTCTTTCCCTGAACAATGGTGACGACCGGCGTGGGCGTGAATTTGACGACCGGGCCCTTTGGCCCGAACTCTTCCTGAGCGAAAGCCAATGCAGACAGAAGAAAAAGCGCGCACGTTAGCGAGGTTTTCATTCGAGATTATTTTTGAGCCCGTACCGAACCACTCGGACCGAGGGCTTCTTTAATGTGGTCGACGAATACACTGCGGCTTTGCAATCCAAATTCCCGGGCGATGACCTTGCCACTGCGATCGAGGAAAAAGGTGGTTGGCAAGCACATTGACGCCCCCATAACTGAGGCCGACTGCTTCCTTGCCCAGAAGGATTGGATAATTCACGCCCATCTCTTTCGTGAATTTTGCGATGTCGTCGGTGCTGGCGTCATCCATGGCGACCCCGACAATCTGGAATCCCTGCGGACCGTACTCTTTTTGCAGTTCGACAAACCAGGGCATTTCCACTTTGCAAGGGCCGCAATACGTCGCCCAGAAATTCAGCAGAACCGCCTTCCCTCGCAAACTCGATAGCTTGACGCTACTGCCGTCCAGCGAGGTGAGATCGAAATCGGGAGCCACCTCGCCCATTAGCCCATGATTGTTGGTGCGGTTGTTGCGAGCTGTGCGAATTCCCGCAAACAGCATGACCGCAACCAACGCGCCCACAAAAAACAAAATCAGCGGATTTCTTTTGACCATAAATTCGAATCCAGACGTGCTAAGAAGCTGGCCAGCCAGTTACATCGATTTTAGCGCGTTCTCAAACGGCGCGCACAGCGTGCTTTCTCCGCGGGTTGACTACAGGGCGAAACGATTCAAGAAAGAGAAATAGCCCGCGATAACATTGAATTTCCCTAAGACCAGCAAGACTCCCAGCACGATCAGCAGGCCGCCGCTGGCGACCTCCACGGCGTGCATGTGGAATTTGAACCGGTTGTAGAACTTTAAAAAGCGCTCGATGCCAAACGACGTAATCAGGAAAGGCACGGCGAGACCGGCCGAGTAGATGGCAAGAAGAAAGATCCCTTTCCATACCGTATCCTGCGCGGCGGCAAAGCCAAGCACGACCGCGAGAATCGGCCCAACGCAAGGCGTCCAGCCAAAGGCGAAGGCGAATCCGATCACAAATGCTCCCCACGGCGACGCGCCACCTTTGAGCGTGTGCAGCCGCGTATCGGCGAGCAAAGCCTTGATCTGGAAGATTCCCGTAAGGTGAAGGCCGAAGAGAATGATGATGGCGCCTGCGATGCGGGCAAGCAGCGACTTGTATTGCGCCAGCACCTGCCCGACTTCGGTCGAAATTGCTCCCAGCGTGATAAAGACGATGCTGAAGCCGATAATGAAAGCCGCGGAGTTGAGCATCACCTTGCGAAGAAGGTGCCCTTCCGAGGATTTCAGCTCTTCAATGCCGGCGCCGGAGATGAGCGAGACATAGCCCGGCACGAGCGGCAACACGCAGGGTGAGAGGAAAGAGATGAGGCCGGCGACGAACGCGGCAAGGGGCAGGGGCAAGGTGTTCATGAATTTCTAATTGTACTGGCGGGAGCGCAGTTTGACCCTTCTTTTCTGGCGACTGTAAGATCAAAGATCAAAGACCAAAGATCAAAGACCAAAGACCAAAGTTCTCCGTTTGCTGAGGAATGCCGGCGAAATGCGGTGCTTTGCATCGCCGGATGGGTGATTCGCCGTCTTTGAATCCTTAAGCTGCACATTTGTCATCTGTTATCACATATCTGTTAGGCCAAAGGCCAAAGAATGCCTCACGAACTGCCAAAAGCGTATGAACCAGGCGCGATTGAAGCGCGCTGGGCCGAGTACTGGGTCAAGGAAAAACTGTTTCATGTGGAAACGCCGCCGCCAGGCGAAACTCGGCCGGCGTACACGCTGCTTCTGCCTCCGCCGAATGTGACCGGCCGCCTGCACATGGGCCACATGCTCAACCAGACCCAGATGGATATTCTCGTGCGCTGGCATCGCATGCGCGGCTTCATCACGCTGTGGCTGCCGGGGACGGATCATGCCGGCATCGCGACGCAAATGATGGTCGAACGCCAGCTCGCGAAAGAAGGCAAGGAACGCCGCGACATGGGACGTGAGAAGTTTGTGGAGCGCGTCTGGGAATGGAAGCGCGAGTACGGCGGCGCGATTCTCGATCAGATGAAGCGCCTCGGCGCGTCGGTCGATTGGGGACGCGAATACTTCACGATGGACGAGAACCTTTCGCGCGCAGTGCGCGAGGTGTTTGTCCGCCTCTATGAAGAAGGACTGATCTATCGCGGAAAATACATCGTGAACTGGTGTCCGCGATGCGAGACAGCGATTTCAGATCTCGAAGTGAAGCACGAAGATTTCCAAGGGCAACTCTACGAAATTCGATACCCCGTGGTTGAAAGTGACGAATTCATCACGGTAGCAACCACGCGACCGGAGACGATGCTCGGCGACACTGCGGTTGCGGTGAACCCGACGGATGAACGCTACGCCCACCTGCACGGCAAAATGGTTCTCTTGCCGCTTGTGGGTCGCAAAATCCCGATCATCCCGGACGAAATCGCCAAGCCAGAGTTTGGGACAGGTGCGGTGAAGATTACGCCTGCGCACGATCCTAACGATTTCGAAGCGGGGAAAAGGCACAACCTGCCCCAGATCGAAGTGATGGATGAGCGCGCCACAATGAACGATAACGCCGGACCGTCATATAAGGGATTGCGGCGCGAAGTGGCGCGCGCTGCCGTAGTGAAAGACCTTCAGGATCAGGGATTTCTTGTTGCCGTGAAGCCGTACACGGTTCCCCTGGGAAAGTGCGACCGCTGCGGCACCGTGGTTGAGCCTCGTCTGTCGGAGCAATGGTTCGTGAAGATCGGGCCGCTGGCGAAGAAAGCGATCGCGGCCGTGGAGTCGGGTGAGATCACGATCGTCCCCGACAACTACCGGCAGATTTACTTGAACTGGATGAACAACATCCATGACTGGACAATCTCGCGGCAGCTTTGGTGGGGACACCGCATTCCGGTGTGGCACTGTATGAACAGTGACTGCCGCGAGGCAATTGTCGCGCGCACGACCCCGACGAAATGCTCGAAATGTGGTGGCGCCAAGCTGGAGCAGGATACAGATGTGCTCGACACCTGGTTTTCGTCCGGACTTCTGCCGTTTACGACGCTCGGCTGGCCGGAAAAGACTCGCGACTTGGAGGTGTTTTATCCGACAACGCTGTTAATAACGGCTTACGAGATTTTGTTCTTCTGGGTCGCACGCATGATCATGTTCGGCTGCCATTTTATGGAAGGCCATCAGCAGGACGGGGCCATCAAGAAAGCCAGCGGGTGGGCAGAAAAGAAAGACGATAGCGTCCCGTTCCGCAACGTTTACATTCACGCGCTGGTGCGCGATGCTGAAGGCGAGAAAATGTCGAAGGTGAAGGGGAACGTGATCAACCCCCTCGACGTGATCAAGCGCTTCGGAACCGACGCCACGCGCTTCACCTTGGCGGCGATGGCGGCTCCAGGAACGGATATCGCGTTCAATGAAAGCCGCACGGACGGTTATCGCGCCTTCGCCAACAAAATTTGGAATGCTGCGCGCTTCATGTTTATGAATGTGGATCGAATTGCGCCCGAATTGAGGCCCACTGCCACCTCATCGACGCATCTCGAAGCCTCACAGACGCACACTCTCGAGGATCGGTGGATATTCTCGCTCTTCAATCGGGTGGCCAAAGATGTGAACGATGCGCTCGCAGACTATCGTTTTCACGAGGCGGCCAATCGCATCTACGATTATTTTTGGGGCGCGTTTTGTGATTGGTACATCGAACTTGTAAAGCCGCGATTGCTGGAAGGCGCCAACCCGGAAGCGGCCCGGGCGGCTTGTGCAAATCTCATTAATCTGTTCGACAGCGCGCTCCGGCTGTTGCATCCGGTGATGCCGTTTATAACGGAAGAAATTTGGCACGCCATGTATGCTGGCCAGCCGCCGCAGAAGTCGATCGCTTTTGCGGCGTTCCCTCAGGCTGATGAAATGCAGATTGACATCGCGGCGGAAGTCGACATGGCCAACCTTCAGGACCTTATCATCCACATCCGCAATATTCGGGCTGAGCTCAAGGTCGAGCCGAAGGTGAAGGTGCCGATCCGGGTCTATGCTCACGAGCCCCGGGTGCACGACCTTATCGCGCAAAATCGCGGCGCGGTCGAGCGGCTCGGAAGTGTCGAAACCATCGATCTCACCAGCCATCCCCTGACCGACACACTCGGAGCACGCCGAACCGCGCGGTTTGATGTGATGGTGATTTATGAAAAAAAGATCAATCTCGCCGAAGAGCGTGCTCGCCTTACAAAAGAACTGGAGAAGATTGAAAAGGAGATCGCCAACGGCCAGCGTCAATTAAGCAACGAACAGTTCCTCTCGAAAGCTCCAGCCCAGGTGGTGGAGGGAATCCGGAAACGTGCCCAGGATCTCGATGTGCAGCGAGAAAAAATCCAGAGTCAACTCGGTGGCCTGGGTCAATAGTTGGCGAACTGTCTTGAACCGTCACTGCCGCCTGAAACTGCTTTGCTGAAGCGGTGCCGGGGTTTTCCTTGACTCAACCCGTTAAAATAGGAGTAAGCGTACCCGCACAAAGGGAATGAACGACGTCGGAGAGGAAGAAGAAAAGGTCCCATGCAAACCTCTTACTTACAATACTCTGCCGACAACATTTGCCGAATCAATAGTTTGACGCGTGGCGGTTTGATTGATTGACCCTTAACCTTTTGCAACCAGTAGCTTGAGGGTATGCTATTGAGAAATAAATACTTTACGAAATAAAAGGCGAAAAACAAGCTTAAGTTAAAGATAGCAAAGCATCTTACACGGAATAAGTTCAAGTCGTTATGATTCAATATTTTGCTGTCCAACTTATGCTAACTGACTGATTACAAAAGACCAAGGCAAGAGGGGGGAGGGGGTACCCCCCAGCAAAATATCGCGCACAGTTCCATTTCGGAATACTTGTGAAAGTTGTGCAGACAGATGGACTGGAATAGCAGACGCATTTCGGCAATCATCGAGAACGCGCTGAACGAAGATCGGGCGACGCGCGATGCGACGAGCTACGCCTGCGTCGATCCGAATCAGCGCGCCACCGCCACGATCATTGCCAAGCAGGAGTGCATCCTGGCCGGCCTCGGCTGCATTCCTCGCATCTTCGACGTCTACGCGGCGCTGGACGGGGCCGTCACCGCGCATTACGAAATCACTAGCCATCCCTCAATGTTTGACGGCGTGCGCGTAAACGCCGGTCAGCAGGTCGCAGTAATCCGCCACAACGCGCGCGTGATTCTTTCTTGCGAACGCGTGGTCCTGAATTTTCTGCAACGCGTGGCTGGAATTGCGACGACAACGCGCAAGTTTGTGGACGCCGTTTCCGGCACGCGCGTTCGCATCCTCGATACCCGCAAAACTGCTCCGGGACTGCGCGTGATCGATAAATATGCGGTGCGCTGCGGCGGAGGGCAAAATCATCGGCTTGACCTCTCCGATGGAGTGCTGATCAAGCACAATCACATTGCTTTGGCGGGAGGAATCGCGCCAGCGCTGGAGCGGGCCATGCACAACCGGCGCGGCAATCAGCCGATTGAAATTGAAGTGCGCTCGCTCGAAGAACTCCAGCAAGCGCTTGCCCGCGGCGCGGAGGCAATTCTGCTTGACCATGTGAGCGTTGAGATGGTGCGCACGGCAGTCGAGATCTGTTCGCGCCATTCCCGCCGTATCCCTCTCGAGTGCGCCGGCGGAATCAATCTGGAAAACGTTCGCGCCTACGCGGAGACAGGCGTGGATTTCATTTCGGTGGGAGCGCTGACGCAATCCATGACGGCTGTCGATATGAGTTTGCGGGTGACGCCGGCGTAAGCAGACCGAATTTGCTCGCGTGGGTTTCCTTTGCGAACAACGAACGGCGAACAGCGCCCTTCGCTATAATTCCCCCATCGCCCCTTCCACAAAAACTCGCCGCGCGTCTTCCGCACGTAAAGCGTCCGCGCATCAAGCAACGGATGCGCGTCTAGGCCGCATTGTTCGGCTTCTGATGGATCACGCCACAGTCGTCGCCAGCGGCACCAAGATTGCTGACGAGATTGGCACCAACCGATCCGAGGTCTGGCGCCTGGTTCAGCAGTTACGCAGCCTGGGCGTTGACGTTGCAGGCCATCCCGCAACCGGCTATCAGTTGCGAGCGGTTCCGGATCTGTTGCTGCCGGAGATGATTGCGCCGCTCGTAAAGGGAACGGTTTTTTCTTCGCCCGACACCCGGAACGAGACCAAACACATTCATCATTACTACAAGATCGGCTCGACGAATTCGGAGGCCATGAAAGCCGCGGGCGAAGATGCGCCGGAAGGCAGCATTTTTCTGGCGGAAGAACAACTTGCGGGGCGCGGGCGGGGCGCCCATTCGTGGCATTCGACGCGATCGGCGGGAATTTATTGTTCGGTGATTCTAAGGCCGCAGATACCGCCGTCGGAAGCGTTGCTGCTTTCGCTGGCGGCGGGACTCGCTGTGCGCGCGGCGGTGATTGAAGTGATGCCAGTAGCTGTCGATTTGAAATGGCCAAACGACTTGCTGGTCGGCGGAAAAAAATTCTGCGGCATTCTTACCGAGATGAATGCCGAGGCGACGCGTGTGCGGCATCTGGTCGTCGGCATCGGAATCAACGTGAATCAGACAAAATTTCCTGCTGAGTTGCGGGAAGTTGCTACCTCGCTGCGGACCGAAAGCGGCACGGAATGGTCGCGCGTAGAACTATGCGCCGCTTTGTTAAAATCGCTCGATCGCGAATATCGGGCTTTGGTGAAGGATGGAGCGGCGGCGCGGGGATCGGTGTTGAAGCGCTTCGAGGACCAGTCATCATCGGCTCGCGGACGCAAAGTGCGCGTGGAAGATGAAAGCGGAATTGAGGGGGTGACGGAAGGACTGGATGCGCGAGGCTTCCTCCAGGTGCGGACCGCAGACGGCTTGCGGACAGTGTTGAGCGGAACAGTGAGAACGATTTCGTAATTGGGTAATTTGTAATTGGATTGGAAATTGCTGTGGCCTTTTCAAATTACGAATTACAAATCACCAATTACAAATTTTCCTATGCTTCTCGTCATTGATGTCGGCAATACGAATACCGTGCTGGGCGTCTTCGCCCCCGTGTCGAACGTGCATGCGGGTGACGATCTGACCGCCGAGTCCGCTCGCTATGAGCGACTGGTGGCGAACTGGCGTGTGGGTTCGCACCTCGCGCGCACGGTCGACGAATACGGCATCATTTTCCGAAATCTGTTTGCGATTGACAATCTCGACGTGGCCAGCGTGCACGGGATTGCCGTTTCGTCGGTTGTGCCGCCGCTCGACCCGGTGGTGCGGCAGGTGTGCGAGCGGCATTTCAAGATCAAGCCGCTTTTTATTGAGCCTGGCATCAAGACAGCCATGCCCGTGCTCTACGACAATCCATCCGAGGTAGGAGCGGATCGCATCGTAAACGCCGTGGCTGCTTTCGAAAAATACGGTGGGCCGTGTGTGATCGTTGACTTCGGCACGGCCACAACCTTCGACTGCGTTTCCAGGAAGGGCGAATACATAGGCGGCGTTATTTGCCCGGGCATCGGCATTTCGGCGGACGCGCTCTTTCAGCGCACGGCGCGACTGCCGCGAGTGGAGATTCGCAAGCCAGCGCGCGTGATTGGATCGACGACTGTCGGCAGTCTGCAATCCGGGCTTTATTATGGATATCTGGGGCTGGTCGACGGAATTCTCGAGCGATTGGTCGATGAGCTTGGCGAAGAGACGCGCGTAGTAGCCACCGGCGGCCTGGGATCGCTCATCGGAACCGCGTCTCACTTCATTAAAGAGGTCGACGAATTCCTGACGCTTGAGGGATTGCGCATTATTTGGGAGCGGAATCAGCCGTATCGGAAAGATGCGGCGACGCGCGCGGGCTCAAAGCCAGCCAAGCCGGTGGATGCTGCCAATGCCAAACCATGGCCGTCAGAAAAATCTCCGAAATCGCGCTAGCGTCATTCCATTAGCCCGTCGGTGTAAAGACCCATCGTGGAAAACTACTTCAATTATTTCACTGAAATCGAAGAGCACTATCAGCGCCGCCGCGGGACGACGCTGCTGCTTTCGACGCTTGACTGGGCGCTGATTGAAACGTGGAAGAATGCCGGCGTCCCTCTCGAGGCCGTGTTGCGCGGGATTGACGAGGCGTTCGATAAGTATGATCGGAAGCCGACGAAGACGAAAAAGGTGAATAGCCTGGCATTTTGCTCACAGGCAGTGCTCACAGCGGCGGAAGATATGAAAGAGGCGGCCGTAGGCGCGCCCGCGCCGGAGAAACCGCAGCCCGAACCAGCATTCGACACCGCTCAGATTGCCGCATTCCTGCGCGAGAATGCGGAGCGTCTTGACGAAGCGAAGCTGCCGGACCACCCCGGATTTTCGGTGGGAGCGCCGGCGCGCGAGACGGCCTCGTCGTTGCGCGAGATGGCTTCGGCGGTCGAAGGCAGCGCGAAGCTGCCTCGGCTTGAGGATCTGGAACGGCGACTGACTGTACTCGAAGAGAAGCTATTCGCAGTGTTAATGGCTGCGACTCCGGATGACGACCTCGTCGACGTTCGCGCGCAGGCCGACCGCGACCTGGCGCCCTATCGGCGGAATATGACGGCGGCGCAGATTGAACAGTTGCACGCGCAGTATGTGCGTAAGCGGCTGCTTGAGGAGCGCGGCGTGCCGCGGTTGAGTCTGTTCTATATGCATTGATTGCGCCATGTCGATGGGAGTCCCGCGCTACACTCAATCGTGCTCCTTTCTATCGAAAAGCTAATCTACGGCGGCGATGGCCTCGCGCGCACTCCGGCGGGTTCCGATGGCCGCAGCATGGCTGTGTTTGTGCCGTTTGTACTGCCGGGCGAACAGGTTGAGGCCGACCTTCGGCAGCAAAAGCCGGGGTTTGCGCGTGCAACGGTCGTGCGAGTGATTGAACCTTCCGCTGACCGAATCGAGCCGCGCTGCCCATACTTCCAGCGCTGCGGGGGCTGTCACTATCAGCACATTCCCTACGAGCGCCAACTGCAATTCAAAGCGCAGATTCTGCGCGAGACGCTGCAGCGTATAGCAAAGATCGACCTGAGGGATGAGATTCAACTGCATCCCTCCGCCGCCTTGGAACTACCGGAACCGTACTCGCCTTCAGGTTCGCACTACTCCCGAGTTTGCCGTGGGCTTTTACCGCTTTGGCTCGCAGGAATTTCTTCCCGTGCGCGAATGTCCGATCAGCTCGCCGCTGATCAATTGGGTGATTGCGCGGCTCACGGAACTTGGCGGCTTGGAATGTCCGCCAGCGATCGAAGAACTTGAACTCTTCGCGGATGCAAGCGACGAACAGCTACTCATTTCCGCCTGTTGCCGCGGCGACACGCCTAAGGACGACCTCCTGCTCTGGGCAGAATCCCTTCGCCGCGAGTTGCCCGGTGTGGCCGGCGTTGCCTTCCTCTCTTCGCGGCAGCGCTTGGAAGAGGACGCGGCCCCTAATCTTAGGACACTCGCGCAATCGGGCGCGGCGTCACTTCGTTATCGGACTGGCAATCACGAATATCAGGTGAGCGCAGGCGCGTTCTTCCAGGTCAATCGTCATCTTTTGGACGAGCTGATCTCAGTTGTTACCGGCGGCGCTGGCGGCGAGATTGCACTCGACCTGTATGCGGGAGGTGGTTTCTTCTCGGTCCCTCTGGCGAAAGACTTTCATCACATTTTTGCTGTAGAGGCGTCACAGACTTCTCTCCCCGACCTGAGACAGAATGTTTCCGCGAGCGTGAAAGTGGTTGGCACGCGAACCGAGGAATACCTGAGAAGCCGGCCGGTGCGCAAACGTCCTGACTTGGTCGTCCTGGACCCTCCCCGCACCGGCGCCGGCAAAGCGGTAACCCGCTCTCTGGTCGAACTCGGTGCGCAACGCATCCGCTATGTTTCGTGCGATCCGGCAACCCTGGCCAGGGATCTTCTCCCCCTGGCGGCTGCCGGCTATCGCATCGAAGAAGCACACTTGTTCGATCTGTTTCCGCAGACGTTTCATATCGAAACGGTGATGCTGCTGGCGCGCTAACGACTTTCACGGCCGCCCAAATTTCTCCTGCCCGATCTTTCCTGGAAGACGGGTGGCCGCCGGGGCCGACACTGAAGGGGTGTCGGTTCGGTACCGTGCTCGCCGCCCGTTTTTTCTCGCGTCCGCGGAGAGCACAATCACTTGTAATCCAAATCCGCCCCGGCTGCCGCTGATTTGGGCGGCGATCGTCTTTTCACTGGGACTGTGGATCGGCCTTCGCTCCTGGCGTCCACCCGTCTGGTGGATGATTGCTATTGCAGTCTTCCTGGTCGCTGCTTGCTGGTTCGTTTCGCGGCGAACCTGGCTGGCGAGGGCGCTGGTGCTCGGGGCGTGGTTTTTGTTCGGCGCATTCCTAATTCAAATTCGCGGCAGGCCCCCCGAAGACCCACATCTGGTTGAGTTCTCCGATGGCCAGCCGGTTACCCTAACCGCGCATGTGATTCGAGAAGGATATGGGCATTCGCCCTCTACCGACTCGCGCTCTAGTACTCGATCCGTCGACGTCGAAACAGAAAAGATAGAGGCGGACGACGGAACTGGGATCTGGCCGATGCACGCCGGCATTCGGCTGTCACTCTACGAGCACACTGAAAATCCTGCTGCTTCCGCCGGTGCGAATGGCAGCGGGAGTGCCCCTGGAGCGGATCCTCGAAATGGCCAAGAATTTACAAATGCGGCCAAAGGCTCGCTTCCCGCGCCCGTTCCATCGCCTGACTTCAGATACGGCGAACGCCTCCGCATTCGCGCCAAGCTTCACCGGCCGCGCAATTTCCGCAATCCTGGGGCTTTCGACTACGAAGGCTATCTTCGGGACAGCGGTATCAGTCTGCTCGGTTCGGCTCCGATGGCGAACGTCGAGCGGCTGCCGGGATTTTCCGGAAGCCGCATCATGCTTTGGCGCGCGCGCGTGCACGCCAGCATCATTGCCAAGATTCACCGGCTTTGGCCGGCCTCGCAAGCCACGCTCATGGATGCCATGGTGCTCGGTGAAGAATCGTTTCTGCGCAATTCTACCCGCACCGAGTTCCAGCGCGGACGTATCACCTGCTGGTCGTTTCGGGCATGAACCTGAGCATTCTGGCAGTCGCCATTTTCTGGACGTTGCGGCGGTTCCGGGTCAATCCCGCACTCGCCTCGGTCGCGACGGTGGTCGTCTCGTTCGCGTATGCGTTCGTTGTCGGAGTCGGTGCGCCTGTCTGGCGCGCCGCTCTGATGCTGGCGATCTACTTCGGGGCGCGCCTGCTTTATCGCGGCCGCAATATGCTCAACGCAATCGGAGCTGCGGGTATCGGCGTTCTGATTGCCGATCCGGATGCCCTGTTCGGCGCCAGCTTTCAACTTACTTTTCTGGCGGTAGTCATCATCGGCGGAATCGCGGAGCCGTTGCTCGAGCACAGTACGCTTCCCTATGTTCGCGGACTGCGGTCCTTGGAAAGCAAGAGGTACGACTTGCATCTCGCGCCGAAGGTAGCGCAAATGCGTCTCGATCTGCGCTTGATTGGCGGGCGGTTGTCGCGGTTCGTTGGGAATCGCTTGGCCAGACTCTTGCCGGCATCTCTCGCATGGCTCGCGCTCACGAGCGCTGAACTTGTTTTTCTTTCCACACTCATGCAGGTCGGCCTTGCAATTCTGATGGCGTACCACTTTCATCGTGCGACGACCATGGGAATGCCAGCAAACCTCGCGGTAATACCGCTGACCCAGTTGTTGATGCCGGCCGCTGCGGCGGCTGTCGCCCTGGGGTACTTTTCGCTCACGCTGGCAAAACCCGCAGTCTGGGTCTCAGGCCTTGCTCTAAACGCAATTACCGGAACCGTGCACTGGCTCGGCGGCGCGCAAACGGGCGGCACTTCGATTGCCGACTTGCGAGTCGCCATGCCTTCTACCTTCACGATATTTGCCGCACTCGCCGCTCTCGCACTGGCGATGGTGGCCGCGCGCGGGAGGCGCATTACGGCTCTTGCTTCACTGGCGCTGCTTGCAGCCGTCGCATCGTGGATTGCATTCGCTCCTTCGCGTCCGCACATTCAACCCGGCATGATGGAGATGACGGCCATCGACGTTGGCCAGGGAGATTCCATTCTTCTGGTCACTCCTCAGGGTCGCACCATGCTCATCGACGCCGGCGGTTTGCCGCATTGGATGCACTCCGACTTCGACATCGGCGAACAGGTTGTCTCGTCGTACCTTTGGAATCGTGGCATCGATCATCTGGATACGGTGGTGATCACGCATCCTCATGCCGACCACCTTGGAGGCATGCCCGCCGTGATCGCGAACTTCCATCCGCGCGAGCTGTGGATCAGCATTGATCAGCCTGTGGGCGAACTCGCGCCGATCGTAGCGCAGGCGAAGCGCGCGGGGATGAACGTATCAGTCAAAAAAGAGGGAGATCAGTTCGGCTATGGAGGCGCGCATTTTCACATGCTGGCCCCGGGCCGCGATCAGGTCACGGGCTCAATGCGCCCGAATGACGATTGTCTGGTATTTACCGCCGCTTTCGGAGCGACGGCTGCTTTGCTTGAGGGAGACGCAGAACGGCCCGCCGAACGTCGTGTCGTGCAACAGCATCCGGAGGCGATGGTGCTTAAGGTCGCGCACCATGGCAGCGCCACCAGCACATCTGCCGCTTTGCTCTCCGCCGTTCACCCGCGCTACGCCGTCATTTCGGTGGGCGCCAGAAATGTTTACGGGCATCCGCGGCGCGAGGTGCTGGCGCGATTGCAAAATGCCGGAGTCCTCACCTATCGGACTGACGAAGAGGGGGCCGTGAGCTTTTACCTTGATGGTAAGACAGTCGCGCCGGACGTTCCGCTCCTTCACTGAGGCGGGTAGGCAGCCGAATCGCTCCTGAGATGGGGCACGCCCGTCTTCTACGATGCTTTTGTCACCGCACTCTAGAGCCGCCAGTCATGCCCCGAAGGTGCTCGTTTAGCTAGGAATCTCAGCCGTCTCGTCGTCGCCGTCAACCAGCGGCGGGGAGTTCCGGTACTCGTCGATGATTTTCGTGGCGGCTGCGGCGTCCTCTTCGCCTACCAGAATGATCGTTCCGCCAACGCCGGGAAATGTATCCTGCACGGCATCAATGGACTTTATATCGGTTTCAATACCCGCCGATTCGAGCAGGCCCTTCACAACGATCGCTTCAGTCTCCTGTTCTGTATCGAAAATCTTGACGAGCTTTTTGTCGGGAGTCGGTTGGACCGCCGGGGAGTTTACATCTGGCATGGCATCCTCCGTAAGGATTGCTCCTTACAGATTACGGCAGTCGCTGCTCGTCTGTCTTGCCATGGCACAAAAGTCTAGGGCCAACGGCTGCTTGTATCGCGCGGCCAAGGTGGCACAATGCTAGTGGGGGCGCAACGGGCGGGGTCGAGCCGACATCAAAATAATGCGCTGGAGTTTGGGGCAAAAACCTTAGGGGGCAGTAATGCAAGTACAACCGGCCGAACCGGGTGGTGACCATGAACGCAACGAACTCGAAAGCGGTAACAATGAAGAGGCCCGAAGAATTCGCCGCTTGCAGGTCATGATGAACATGGTGATGTCGGTAATCAGTCAGGATCCGGATCTGACGGTCGAAGAGGCCGCTGAAATGGCGGCCAATGCGCGCCGCGCCGCCCTGAGCATGTTCCCCGATAAAGAACTGGCCTACGATTTGATCTATCGGCCCGCGTCTACAGCGGCTGATGAACGAACGCTTCCGGCTGCAATAGCCGCACAAATCCTGCGCTCACCGGTTCAACCGTTCCAACCTCGCGGGGACGCCCAAACGAACGGTGCTATCATGTTCAGGTCCTTCGCTGTCATGCTGAGGATGCGGTACTCGCCGACCTTCGATGCGCTTTCGACGCAGACTTCTCATCCTGATCGTTGTTTTGCTGATTGCGGGCGTGGTCGCTCTTCTGGTCACGCTGCGCAAGCATGCTCCCCCGGAGGCTGCCCGCCTGCTCCCGGGAGCCGATGGTTTCTTCTATATCAATCTGAAATGGATTCGGACCTTCAACGCGACCTCCCAACTGCCGCCGGTTTCGCGCGATCCCGAATACCAGAAGTTTGTCGATGAGACCGGTTTTCAGTTCGAGCGCGACCTCGATCAGGCGGCGTTTGCCGTCCATTATCCGCAAAGCTGGGGCGATGGCACAGCGGGCAATGTTCCGGAGCCGCGCTTCTCCGAGATATTTGTCGGCAAGTTCAACTCTCAGATGGTGCTCGCGTACCTCAAGAGGCATGCGTCGTCGGTTGACACTTACCGTGAGTTCGACATCTACAACATTCCAGTCGAGGGCCGCACGGTTCGCGTAACTTTTCTCTCCTTTGACAGCATCGCGGTCTCCAACCATCCCGATCCCGACGTGATTCGCGGCATGATCGACCGCTCGCGCAAGCTGGCATCGCCCTTTGGCGGGCCGTCATTGCTGCGCCGGTTCTACAAGGAGGTGCCGCTGGCGAGCCTTTCATTCGCCATTTTGAAGGTTGAGCCCGCGGCCATGAATTCCCTGGAAGGCTTCGGCAGTTGGAGCATCTTGTTTCCGAAGCCGGCTGTGGTCGTTATCTCCGCACGCTACCTTCGTGCGCTTCATCTGAAAGCCGAGGCTTTCACCGCCAGCGAAGGCGATGCACAGGCGATTGTAGACAAGGTTACCGCGTTCCTCGCGCTCTTTCACGCCGCCGAAGGCAGCGTAGGTACGCACGGCACCGACGTGGACGTCAAAGCCTTCTTTGATAGCTTGAAGGTGGCGCGCTCTCGAGATAACGCAATTCTCACGGCTGCCGTTCCGCAGGGATTCATCAAGAAAGCTCTCGCGGAAGCACCGACGGACACCACTCCAGCGGTTGCGCAACCTGCGCCGCAAGCGCCTGCGAACGCGCTGCCTCCACAATCCGCCAAGCCTAAGAAGCCGTGATTGTGCTTAGCGCGGCCCCCGCGGCGAGCGGCCGGACGTGATCGACAGGCCGGATGCGTTGCAGAGCAAATCTCAGCGGAACATTGACGCAAAGAAATGGCCAAGCTTGTGGAAGAATCCGTGCGGATGATTGTCTCCGGAAGTTCCTTTGCCGGCGGCTCGTGTAGTTTGGGGAATCATCGGCGGAGAAGGCGCAATGTTCAGCTCCGGCGTTGGTTCCGCGCGGGCATCGAGTGGCAGGGCACGCACGTCTTCCACCGGGGCCGGCGGAGGCCCGGTCGCGCGGAACACAAGAGGCGCTGATATTTGCACGTGCAGTTCATTCGGAGAGGAAGTCGCCGGTGCGGGCGGCGCGCTCGCAGCCGGAATTCCGGTGGCCGCAGCTTCGGTGTGCGGTAAGTCCGTGCCTTGCGGCGGATCGGCCTTCGTTGGCGGCGGTGTTTCACTGGCCGGAGAATTGTCCGCCGGCAAATCATTGGTCGCTCTTTCGATGGCCTGCCGCGGAGGGGGACAGCCGCATTCAAGCGGCACGGCCGTGTCTACGCGATCGAGTCGGCCGGCGCGAAATACCAGCTGATCGGTTGCTTTCACCTGATAAGTGCGATCGCCCAGAAGCTCCGTCACGATCGCCGAGGCCGTGTTCCCCGGCAGAGCGCGCACGCACGTGTTGCCCTGGTTATCGGCGCTGAAGGCATAATGAAATTCACCCGGACCCACGAGACTGATCCGGAAATCCGGTGTCATCACCGTGTCCGAAGAAGGATCCAGCTGCAGGTGCGCTTCGAGCGCGCCGGTATTCATTCCGAGCAGCAAGTTGTGTCTATTCTGCGAAGGAGTAATTGAGAGCGTTGTTCCCGGGCAAACGCGCAGCTCGCCTCCACTCGACAAGGTCAGCACGGCAGTGTCCGCTCCCGCGGAAAACGATGCGCCAACCGTTTCAGCATTCGAGCCCAGCGACAAAGGACCGGCGGCGCGCACCGTCTTCACGACCGGCGTGGGCGCGGGCGTCAGCGCGGCGACTGTGGGCGCCTGAAACGGCGAATGACCCGTCTCAATCGGACTCCTTCCAAGGTGGATAACCAGGCGATTGCCAGCAGCCTCCCAGGTATATGTGCGCGGCGCAAGCAGGTCGACGACCACGCGCGCGACGGGAGGCTTCTCCTGGAACTGGTCGGCGCGCAGCGTGCTGATTTGATCGGTCTGCACGCTGATTCGTTTTTGGGTGGTATCGAGGCGCGCGTTTGGCAGATCGATCACGAGACGCGTCGGATCGCTGATCTGCTGGATCGACGGGATCATGGGATGCGTGGCGAGGATCTCGACTGCCGATCCGTCTTTTTCCTGGATGACGCGGAAGCTCTTGATGGCTGCAATCTGTGATGCGGCACGCTTGGATCGACCCGGCTTCCCGCTGCTATTTGTTGCGGGAGTCTTGCCGGCAGAACTTGCTGCCGTCTGCGCTTCCAGCCCTTGAACTCCGATAAGCTCTACGAAAGCTAACGCGAGCGTTGCCAACGCTCTAAATCGAGCGAATGCGCTCGGGCGAGGCGATTTTCGGATGGCGCGCGAGCCGGCCGGACTGCGGCCCGGAGCCGACCTGTGCCGGAATGAAGAATTCGGCGGGAAGTTATTCACTGCAACGCTCGATGTTTCTCAACCATACCACTCGAGCGGCCACGAAAAAAGCGGGGAGTCGCTGAAGATACAAGCGTCGAGCTAACTCTCGGCGAGAAATTCGTATTCGTCAATCACGGCAGCAACGGCCAGCTTGTTCGCCGGATCGCCGCCTTCGACGCGCACCACGTGGCCCTTGCAGCGCACGCGGATGGCTTCAGTCAGCGTGATCTCCGGCGGAAGAGTGAGAGTGAAATCGATCGCGGCTCCAGCCTGAATGCCGGAATCGACATAGAAGCAGATCCCGCGGGCACTTACGTCGCGCGTTTGTGCGCCATGCTCTTCGACGGGCTCGCCGTAGCTGACACTAACGGGCAGGCGGAGCGGAAACCGCCGCGTAGCTCGTTTGTCTTTCCCCTGGTTCGGCTTCTCTCGTGCCTGAATATCAGCCATCGAACCTCCGGAACTGCATAAGCATGGCGATTCGCTTGCGGGCTGTCAAGTCGGTCGACAAGGATGTCCTACCCCGGAGGCGGGTAGAATGAATGTGTGGTATTCGTACTCGACAATTACGATTCGTTCACTTACAACCTCGTTCAGTACATCGGCGAACTGGGCGCGGAGGTTGAGGTGCGGCGCAACAACGAAGTCACCATCGGTGAAATCGAAGCCATGCGGCCGGAGCGCATCGTAGTTTCTCCCGGGCCTTGCACTCCGCAAGATGCGGGGATCAGCATTGATCTGATTCGCCACTTCTCCGGCCGATCTCAATGCAAGGTTCCGCTGCTGGGAGTCTGCCTCGGGCATCAGGCAATTGGCGCGGCTTTTGGCGGAGACGTCGTGCGCGCGAAATATCTAATGCATGGAAAAACGAGCGCGATCGAACACGATGGGCGAACCATTTTTCGCGCCGTCGATTCACCCATGACGGCGACCCGGTATCACTCGCTGATCGTGCGCGAAGAAAATTTGCCGCCCGATCTGGAGGTGAGCGCCTGGACTCGCGATCAAGACGGCACGCGCATCATCATGGGTTTGCGGCATCGGAAACTTCCTGTGGAAGGTGTGCAATTCCATCCGGAAAGCGTGCTCACAACCGCGGGAAAACAGATAGTGGCAAACTTTCTGAAGCTCTGTTAGCGCCCGGCGATCTTAGCGTCGCGCCCCCGCGCTTGTACCGTACGCCTTCCGAACGCCAATCAAGTCCCGGCGCAGTCTCCGCTCTTCTCCGCAACCTACCCCCCACCCCATCCCCTTCATCTGGTCTTTTTGAATCAAAGACTTAGAGAAAAATACGCCGCCAGATCTATGAATAATAAAGACTTAGAGGTAAATTCTTTATTTTTCATAGAGATAGGGAGATGATTTCACCATTTCGGAGCCAAATCACTGAGGAATAAGGAGCTACACTCAACATATTGAATACATTGAAGTTAGCGGATTTCCGTCCGCCCCCAGGTTGTGAGTCGTTGACCTAGCTTCGTTATATTGTAAAAGACCTCGGCAGATTTGACTGCTATGTTTATTTTAGCTGGCACGTCACGAGGGAGGGGACGGCAGCCTGTCCTCGTCGCCAGGCCAAGCACATCGGGAGAACATGCTGCGAGATCTGTCTATTACCGAGGTGCATTATTTAGCTGTTTGGGAATTTCAGGTAAGAGCCGAATGCGTTCCTGAGTTCGAGAAGATATATGGCGCTGACGGTCAATGGGCACAGCTGTTTCGTCGCAGCCCCCTGTATCTCGGCACCGAGTTTGTGCGTGATCTGGAGCGCGCGGGGAGATATTTGACCATTGACCGCTGGATTTCGCGCGAGGCGTTTCGCCAATTCAAACAGCAGTTCGCGGCCGACTATGCCGCTCTCGACGAGACCTGTGAGAGGTTGACCGAATCAGAGACGCACGTGGGGGATTTTGAAGCGTCCAGCCCCGAGTCTCTTCCGCGGGATCTGAGCACAAATCCCCGGCATTTCGAAGGCTTTGGGAAGTCCAGACGCTGAACGTGTAGAGCGGACACTCCAGCTGTCTTTGACTTTGACTATTGCAGGCCAGAGGAGATCAAAACCAACACCAACGGCGGACAGGAGTGTCCGCCCTGCACGACCCTTACATTCCCGAGCGCGCCATCTCGACGGCCCTAAGCACAGCGCGCGATTTATTTTCCGTCTCTTCGAATTCGCGTCTGGGGATCGGAGTCGGCGACGATTCCGGCGCCGGCTTGCAGGTAGGCTTTCTTGCCTTTCATCAGCAACGTCCGGATCGCGATGCAGGAATCCAGGTTCCCCGCAAAGTCGGCGTAGAGGACCGATCCGCCGTACACGCCCCTCCGCGCGGGTTCCAACTCTTCAATGATTTGCATGGCTCGCACTTTCGGTGCTCCGCTCAGCGTGCCTGCGGGGAAGCAGGCGGCAAACGCGTCCATGGCGTCGAACTCCGGGCGCAGGCGGCCTTCCAGCGCGGAGACAATATGCATGACGTGCGAGTAGCGCTCGACGTACATCAGGTTGCGCACTTTGACTGAGCCGTACTCGCTGACCCGGCCAAGATCGTTGCGGCCCAGGTCGACTAACATTACGTGCTCGGCGCGCTCTTTATCGTCGGAGAGCATTTTCTTTTCCAGCGCCACATCTTCGGCTTCGTCTTTGCCGCGGGGGTGCGTGCCGGCGATGGGACGATATTCGAGCTTTTGGCCGGCGGCCCGGACCAGCATTTCGGGCGACGAACCGAGAACGTGCAATTCTGAACCATTTTTCTTGCCCGCTTTGCCGGCGGCGCCGAAACGGAGGAAGTACATGTAGGGAGACGGATTCACCGTGCGCAGTGTGCGATAGAGATCGAAGGGCTCGACGGCAGGCTCGAAATCCCAGCGCTGCGAGAGCACGACTTGGAATATGTCTCCGGCGGCGATGTATTCCTTGGCGCGGCGAACGCTTTCGAGAAACTTCGCTTTGGGGGTGCGAGGCCGGACAGCCAACTTTCGACTTGGTGGCGGAATTGGGCCAGTGCGCGGGCTTCCAACCGCCGGCCAACTTACGCTCGATTTGCGCGATGTCGCGCAAAGCGCGGTCGTAGGCGGCACGAGGCGAGTCTTTGGAGGTGTACCCGGACACATCGGCCGAGGCGACGATATGGATCTGGTGACGGAGATGATCGAAGGCTAGGACGCGATCGAAGAACATGAGAATACAGTCAGGCACGTCGAGGTCGTCTTCGGCGTGAGCGCGGGTGCCCGACCCGATGTCTTCGAGCTGACGCACGATGTCATAGGCGCAATAGCCGACGGCTCCGGCGGTGAAAGGGGGCAGGCCTTCCACTTGCGCCGGTCGATGTTGGTGGAGGAGTTCCTTGATGACCTCGAAGACGCTGGCGGTGCGGGTTTCGATTTTGGGGATGTGCGCTGATTTCTTGCCGCCAGCGGCGCCGCGTTTCTTTTGACGAGCGGCCGCTGACTCGCGGTGAATCGTGATTTGATCGCCGCGTGATTCAAGACGCAAGAAAGGGTGCACGCCAAGAAAGGTGTAGCGTCCAATTTTTTCTCCGCCTTCGACGGACTCGAGCAGGAAGGCATAGGGCTCTCCGGCGGCGATGGCCAGAAACGCCGAGACCGGCGTGAGCAGGTCGGCGGAGATCGACTTTGCCACCGGCACCAGCGTTGACTCGCGGGCCAGGCGCGTGAACTCTTTATAGTCGGGACGGATCATAGTCGGTGCGGATCATCGTCGGGATGGATCATGCTGCTAGATCATAATATGGAACCATCGTCGGAGCCCGCCGAGAGCTCCGCCACAACCACGGACTAGGGCGGTGGCACTGCGAGTGCCTGGCGTTGCCCGGAAGCCCATACCTTCAAGTGCCACCAATAACCACCCTCGGCTTGCTTCGCCTCAAAGCCATCACTATACTTGCAGTTTCGTCAACCCGAGTCGGGTGGCGACCAACCTGCGCCGACCGGCGCGTGAAACGCAATCAATACCGGAGATTCTTTATGACGACGACCATCGACCTGGAACAGGAAACAAATCCGTGGCAGGCACAAGCGGCGCGCTTCGAGTTGGCGGCGCGCAAGTTGAATCTGGATGAAGGGCTGAAGCGGGTGCTCCAGAGCCCCAGCCGCGAAATTATCGTTCACATTCCAGTGCAGATGGATGACGGACACCTGGAAGTCTTTACCGGCTATCGCGTGCAGCATTCCATTGCGCGCGGTCCGGCGAAGGGCGGGATTCGATATGCGCCGGATGTAAATCTGGACGAAGTGCGCGCGCTTGCGAGTTGGATGACTTGGAAGTGCGCAGTGGTGAACATCCCGTTTGGCGGCGCGAAGGGCGGGGTGATTTGCGATCCGCACAAAATGTCGATGGGCGAACTGGAGCGCATGACCCGGCGCTACACGGCCGAACTCTTCGAATTCATCGGTCCGGAAAAAGACGTGCCAGCGCCCGACGTCAACACGAATGAGCAGATCATGGCGTGGATGATGGACACATACTCGATGCACGCGCGCCAGACGGTGACCGCCTGCGTAACGGGCAAGCCGATCAATATCGGCGGGTCGCGCGGTCGGCGCGAGGCCACCGGGCGCGGCGTGCTCATGGTGTGCGATCAGGCAGCGAAAAAACTGCGGCTCGAATCGCGATGAGACGCGGGTCATCATACAGGGCTTCGGCAATGTGGGTTCGAACGCTGCCCGTCTGATGGCCGAGGCGGGATACAAAGTAATTGGGATCCTCGAGGTGGGCGGCGGGCTCTACAACACCAAGGGCATCGATCTTGAGCAGCTCTGGGAGTACCGCCAGCGCAACGGGACCATCCTCGGCTTCCCTGGGGCGGAGAAGTACGACAGCAACGATCTGTTGCTCGAGGACTGCGACATTCTGATTCCGGCGGCGACGGAGAACGTGATCACCAGCCAGAACGCGGATCGGGTGAAGTGCAAGATCCTTGCTGAGGGTGCGAACGGTCCTACGACGGCGGCGGCCGATGACATTCTCGCCGAGAAGAAAGTGTTCGTGATTCCGGACATTCTGGCGAACGCGGGCGGCGTCACAACTTCATATTTCGAGTGGGTACAGGATCGCCAGGGCTATTTCTGGAAGGAATCGGTGGTGAACGAGCACCTTGCGGACATCATGGTCACGGCCTTCGCTGATGTAGTGCGCTACTCCGAGACGCACGGCGTGAATAACCGCATCGCCGCCTACATGCTGGCGATCGACCGTGTGGCGTACACGATTCGGCAGCGCGGAATTTACGCCTAGACACTTTCTTCGGGGGCTCCAGCCGGTGCCCCCGGGCGTCCATTTGCCAGGAGTTTCTCCAGTTAGGACGAATTGCCAGTATTCAATGACACAGATTGCGTTCCGGCGATGACATATGGGCGCAAGTCCGGCCTTCAGGTTGTGCTCATCGAACTCCCGAACAATAAATGTGCACCGGAGTTTGTAATGTTTGCCGACTGCAATCGGCCAGTTCAATGTCCATAAGCCCTTTAGTGGAAACATCCCGTCACGTGACACTCTATCCACTCCTGATGTCGCCCATGTTCGACCCACGCCCATGGGGAACGCTCGACCTGGCGCCGATTTATCCCAATCACAAGTTCAACGAGAAAATCGGCGAGGCCTGGCTCACGGGCGACAATTGCCTGGTGGCGAACGGCCCACTTGCGAAGCGAACAATTGCGGATTTGAGCAAGGAATTCGGATCTGAGCTTGTCGGTACTGCCGCGCGCGATGCACAGCGCTTTCCTCTCTTGCTGAAGTTTTTGTTTCCGGAGGAGAAACTCTCCGTGCAAGTGCATCCTGACGATGCGACGGCGCAACGCTTTGGCGAGCCGTGGGGCAAAACGGAATGCTGGTACGTGGCGCATGCGCGTCCGGGCGCCCAGATTGCGCTTGGCTTGAAATCAGGGGTCACGCGTGCGCAATTCGAGCAGGCGATTCACGAGCAGCGTGCGGAGGAATTACTGAATTGGGTGAACGTCTATCAAGGAGAGATGATCTATGTTGCAGGTGGTACCGTACACACGCTCGGGCCGGGCGCGGTGATCGTCGAAACGCAGCAGCAGTCGGATACGACCTATCGGCTTTACGACTATGGGCGCCCGCGGCCTCTGCACCTGGAGCGCGGACTCGGTTCGGTTAAAGAGCACGTCGCTTCCGGTAAAGTCATCCGGCCGGCGCCGGTCAACGTTGATGGCGGCAAAGGCCGCTGGTCGGCGATGATCGCCGCGCCTTACTTCATCGTGGACCTATTCGAACTCAAGGCGCCGCACGAATTCTCTACTGGCGATACATCGGGCAAGGACTCGGTGCAGATTCTTGTCGCGGTCGAGGGCTGCGGGATCATCGAGGTTGCGGGCTTGGCTCCCGTCACGTTTGCCAAGGGAGATGCAGTCGTCATTCCGGCGGCGCTGGGCGAATTCGCTGTGCGTCCGCAGTGGGCGGTGGAATTTCTGAAAGCGTTTGTGCCGGGAACGCCACCGCCGGAGCCCGCCACGCGCCTGTAAAACCGTCAACCACAGGGGCCACAGACGCCACAGAGATACACGCAGGAAAGCGGAACCATCTGTGTCCTCGGCGGTTTAAGCTTTTCGCCGCGAGATGATAGGCTTTGAGTGCTGTGAAGCAGACTCCACATTTCTATCCGGTAATCCTGGCTGGTGGCCGGGGCACGCGTTTCTGGCCGCTTAGCCGCAAGCGGCGCGCCAAGCAACTGCTCGCGCTTGACGGCAAGCGGACGATGATCCAGCAGACGGTTGCGCGACTTTTGCCGCTCGCTCCGGCGAAGCGTCTTTGGGTCATCACCAACGACGATCTGCGGCCCGCGATTCTGCGGCAGCTTCGCAAACTTTCTCCGCGGCAGGTCGTTGCCGAACCAGCCGGACGAAATACCGCGCCGGCGATGGGCTTGGCGGCATTTCTCCTGCTGCGCGAGGATCCCGATGCGGTCCTTGGGTTGTTTCCTGCGGATCATGTAATCGCCGAGCCTGACAAATTTCGCGCAACATTGCGCAAGGGGATTGAGATCGCCGCGGCGGGCGAAAATATTGTGGTGCTTGGAATTCGTCCGACGCGGGCGGAGACCGGGTATGGATACATCGAGGCGGGCGAGAGTGCCGGCGACGGTTCGCTGCGCGTGCAACGCTTTACCGAGAAGCCGGACATCGAGCGGGCGCGACGGTTTGTGGAGGCAGGAAATTATTTCTGGAACAGCGGGATGTTTCTGTGGCGCGCCGATACGGTTGCCAACGCGCTGCGCGAGCACCTGCCCAAGACAGCCGCGATTCTGGAACAAATTGCTGCCGCGAACGGAACGCGCAAGTTCGCTGGAACTTTTCGCAGGCTTTATCCCAAATGCGACAACATCAGCGTTGACTATGCAATTCTTGAGCCGCGCTCGGCGAAAGGCGAAACTGCGGCTCGCATCTTTCTGCCTGCCGTCCGATTTCGGATGGAACGATCTTGGCTCGTGGACTGCGCTGCATGAACATCACTTCGCTAAAAAGAAACCTGGCGACGTCAGTCTGGTGAACGCGGCGGGAAGCTTTGCGTTGAATGCCAGGAATAACTATGTGCATGCGCCGGGCAAATTTGTAGCCACTGTGGGCGTCAATAATCTGGTCATCGTCGAAACCGAGGATGCTTTGCTGATTACGACGCTTGAACACTCGCAGGATGTGGGAAAGATCGTGAAGTATCTGGATGAGAAGAAGATGAAGAGAGTTGGTGTTAGAGAGCGTCGCCGGTCGACGGTCGTCTGTCGTCGGCCCCCGGCACTTGCAGGGGCCCTGCCAATGATCGACTGACGGACGACTGACGACCGACGACTGACGACAAACCATGACCGACATCAAATTTGGAACCGACGGCTGGCGCGGCATCATTGCAGATGATTTTACGTTCGCCAACGTTCGCCGCGTCGCGGGCGCGATGGCCTCCTACATAAACAAGCACGAAGACCCTGCGCGGGGCGTGATCGTTGGCTATGACACGCGGTTCATTTCCGATAGCGCGGCTCGGGTGGTTGCCGAAGTCGTGGCTGGGGCTGGCATTCCTGTGCGACTGGCGAATGACTATGTCCCGACGCCGGCGGTTTCCTACAACGTGAAAACACTTGGAGCGGCGGGCGGTGTGATGGTGACGTCCAGCCACAATCCGTGGAACTGGAATGGGGTGAAATTCAAAGCCAAGTTTGGCGGTTCGGCCACCCCCGCCATCATGAAGGCGATCGAAGACGAACTCGCTGCCGAGGCAATGCCAAGCGGGCGCGTTGCTGAGATCGAAGAAGTGGATCTCAAACCGGCCTACATCGAGGCCGTCTGTCAGTTCGCGGATTTAGAGGTGATTCGAAAAGCCAATTTCAAATTCGCAATCGACTCGATGTATGGCTCGGGCCGCGGTGTGCTCCCGGGGATCTTCGACAAGAACGGACTTCGATACGTTGCCATCCGGCAGGAAGTGAATCCGCTCTTTCCGGGCATCAATCCCGAGCCGATTATTCCGCACGTAGCGCTATTGCAGGAGACCGTGGTGAGGGAGAAATGTCATGCCGGCCTTGCAACCGACGGTGACGCCGACCGCATCGGTGCGGTGGCGGAAGACGGAAGCTTTGTCGATTCGCACAAATGTTTTGCTGTGCTTTTGAATTGGCTGCTGGTGCGAAAAAAATGGCCGGGGGACGTGGTGCGGGCGTTCAACACGACCGGCATGGTCGACCGCATCGCCGCCCGCCATGGCCGCAAGCTGCACGAGGTCTCCATCGGGTTCAAATACGCCGCCGACCTCATGATGGAACGAGAAATTCTGATTGCGGGCGAAGAATCCGGCGGCATTGGATACGGGCGTTTTCTGCCGGAACGCGATGGCATCCTGAACGCGTTGCTGCTTGCGAATGTGATGGCGGAGGAGGGAAAGCCGCTGGGGCAGTTGGTTGCCGATCTGCAACATGAATATGGCGCTCACTATTATGGACGTCGCGATCTCCACATCTCCGATGAAATGAAGAATGGGGCCGTGCGGCGCGCCGGGGATCCGGCGACGACGCGGATCGGTCCGTACGCGGTGTTGCGGAAGCAGAATCGCGACGGCGTGAAATTCTATCTGGATACGCCTAAAAATGGCGGGGGCGCGGACGCGTGGGTATTGTTCCGCGCATCGGGAACCGAGCGTCTGCTGAGGGTTTACGTCGAAGCCGCGACCCCTGATCTGGTCACAGAAATTCTGGAGAATTCTGAACGCTTCGTTCGACAGGCATAGAGACTTGCCCCCGCCTTAGCCGGGGCAGGCCCGGTCTCTATGCATCCGTCTGTGTCAGACGTAACCGCCCGCGTGGACACGGCACTTTCGAGTCTGGCGCGGCCGCAAACACGATAAGATAATGGAAACACTCTGGGGTCATGGGCACAACGGAAACCATAGCGCCGCCGGCTGAATCGGCGGACTCGGCTGAGTCGCGCCGCTACAACCGCATCAAGCGGTGGCTGAGCGTTGCCGATTTCGTGATCGGCTTCGGCCTTCTGATCGTGCTACTTGCCACCGGCTGGACGGCCACTCTGCGCGACTGGGCGTATCGCGGCGGAGCGCAGAACTATACTTTCGCCGTTTTTCTTTACGTGCTAATGCTGATGCTAATCAGCAAAATCATCGGCCTGCCACTCGAGTTCTACGGGTTCCGGCTCGAGCATCGCTTTCATCTTTCCAACCAGCGAATGCGCTCCTGGCTTTGGGACGACGCCAAGGGAATGTTGATCGGGCTTGTGCTGGCGACGATCGTGGTCGAATTGATTTATTTTCTGCTGCGGCAGAATCCACAGTATTGGTGGCTGATCGCCTGGGCCGTGTGCATGGGCCTGTTCGTGCTATTGGCGCAGCTAGCGCCGGTCGTTCTCTTTCCGATTTTTTACAAATTCGAGCCACTCGATAACGAGGAACTGAAGCGCCGTCTCATTGTGTTGAGCGAGCGCGCCGGAACGCGGGTGCGCGGGGTTTACAAGTGGAATCTCTCGGAGAAGAGCAAGAAGGCGAATGCCGCGCTCACCGGCCTCGGCGCGACGCGCCGAATTATTCTGGCCGACACGTTGCTGGATCAATATTCGGACGATGAGATCGAAGCGGTGCTGGCGCATGAACTCGGCCATCATGTGCACCGGCACATTCTGAAAAGCATTTTTGTGCAGGCTGGTATTACGCTGCTGGGCTTCTGGCTGGCGAACCTGGTTCTGCATTACGCAGTGGAACGGCGCGACATGTTCGAGACCATGTCGGACTTCGCAAATCTTCCGCTGCTGATCCTCGTCTCAACCGTGCTGTCACTACTGCTGATGCCGGCTCTCAACGCCTATTCGCGATTCAACGAGCGGCAGGCTGATCGGTATGCCTTCGAGTCGGTGGTCGAGCGTCGGGCCATTTATCTCGTCGATGAACAAACTCGCCGATCAAAACCTGGCCGAGAAAAAGCCTTCGCGCTGGGTCGAATGGCTATTTCATTCGCATCCGGCGATTGCGAGGCGAATAGCTGCGGCTGAGGGTTGGGCAAGGACGCACTAGGGCGCCGTTTTTCAGATCGCGGATTCTGTGAGGATTGCAGAAGTCAGAAGTCAAATTCCGGGAGTAAATTCCTACCGCTTCTGCAGAATCTCTTCGACTCGTCTTAAGTCTTCCTCGGTATCCACGCCCACCGTGTCGAACGGGGTTTCGGCCACATAGATGGCAACTCCGTTTTCAAGGAAGCGCAATTGTTCGAGCCGCTCACTGCGCTCGAGCGTCGACTCCGGCCAGCTTACAAATTTGTCGAGCGCCGCTTTGCGATACGCATAGAATCCCAAGTGCTTGAAGTACAGCGGCCGCACGCCATCGCGGTCATGCGGGATTGTGGCCCGCGAAAAATAGAGAGCGCGTCCGGCGCTATCGGTTACGATTTTGACGGCGCTCGGATTGTTTACGTCCACGGCAGCCGCGGGGGTTTTCAACGTTCCCACCTCGGCCTCCGAGTCGCGCATCAGGGCGATCAGGCTTTCGATGTGCTCGGGGCGCGTGAGGGGTTCGTCACCCTGAACATTCAGGTATACGTCGGCCGGAATCGCAGTAGCGACCTCATGAACGCGCTCGGTTCCCGACCGATGCGCCGCCGATGTCATTTGGACGTTGAAGAACTGGCGCTCGCAGAACAGTCGTATCTCTTCCGAATCGGTGGCGACGATGACCATTCCAAGCGCAGACGCACGCTGCACTCCCTGATAAACTCGCGCGAGCAGCGGCACTCCGCAGATTTCCCGTAACATTTTTCGAGGCAGTCGCGTCGAAGCCAACCGCGCCGGAATCACGGCGACAATTTTCTCCGTCACTTCGCGATCTCCACGGGCTTCGGGATCGGCGGAAAAGCAAAGTGCACCTTCACGGTTTTGATCTCGTAGGGTTTGGTGTGCACCGTCACCGCGCCAGGCTGCACGGGCAGGTCGGCGATCGGACGCTCCATCAAGTCCGCATCCTGGGCGCTCTCTGCTCCGGGTGGGAGCTGAATCCTTACGTCCGTGTCGCGCCCGGCCCATTCATAAAAACGCAGAATCACGCTGTCGTCGTCTTCCGCTTTTTTCATTGCCGTCAGAATGACGTTCTCTGAGGTTCGACCTCCACAAAAGCGTGCTCCGCCGGCAATGCTCCCGCATGTTTTTCGGTCTGCATCGCGAGCAGTTTGTAATTGAGCTCGTATCCCTGCCGCACGGTCAGCGCCTCTCGCCAGCCGCCCGCATGGGGATAGAGCGAGTACGTGAATTCGTGATGGCCCTCATCGGCGTGCGGGTCGGGCCATTCAGGCGAGCGCAGCAACGAGAGACGCAGCACATTGCCCTTGGCATCGTATCCGTACTTGCAGTCGTTCAGCAGACTGAAGCCATGCTTGTCGTCCGAAATGTCGGCCCAGCGCATGGCCGGAACCTCGAACTGCGCCTTCTCCGCCGGAGTGTTGCGTGTGGTCGGCCGCTGGACCGAGCCGTATGGGATCTCGAACGTCGCTTTGTCGTTGTGCGCGCTGAGCGGGAACGCAACTTTCAGCAGGATGTGCTTCTCGTGCCACTCCACCTGCATGTTGACGTCGACGCGCGGGCTCGCTGGGTAGAGCGTCACGTCCTGAATGAAAGTCGAATTCTGAAAATGCTTTTTGATTCGGATGACGGCGCGCAGCGGGCCGCTCTCGATCAGCTTCACTTCATCGGCTTGATCGAGATCCCAATGCTTATCTTCGAAGTCGGCATCAATGTTCCAGGCATCCCAGCGCTTCGGCTTATCGACGAACGTTTGCAGCAAATTGCCGCAGATTCTGTCCTTTGGGCCGCCCGTATCGGTTTCCGCGGGTGCGAGCGCTTCTTGATTGCTGCGCTTGTCGAACAGGCTGGTCATGCATCCGGTGCGCGGATCGATTTTCACGCGGATGAATTCATTCTCCAGCGTGTCGGCGCTTGCCCTGAGCGTCGACAGAGCCGGAGCAGCGTTCGAAACTCCGCGCACAAAATATGTCGTGTATCCGAGTGACGGCACGTTTGCCAACAGCAGCAATCGCGCGCGATGGGTAGCGCGGATCGATTCCCAACAGTTGCGTCTTGACAGCCTTGCCCGAAGAATCTGTTACCGCGATGTGCTTTGCCGGCGCCGGCAGTTGCGCTTCGACCTCAACCACTCCCATCCGCGGCCACGCCAGCGAATTGAAGACGAGCACTGGGACGCTTTCTTGTGGTGCCTGGGGGCCCGCGGTGTTGATGTGAGCCGCGACCTCCTTCAGCGAATCCTCAATTACTCCGTCCCCAAATAGCCGGACGTCCGTCAAATTCCGCCGGGCATCGAGGTAATTCACTCCAATGCCGGACCCCGGCATGATGTCGTGAAAATCGTCGAAGAGCAGCCGCTTCCAGGCGCGATTCATCTCCTCCTGCGGATAGAAGCGCCCATCGAGCATGGCCAGCGAAGCAAATTTCTCGGCGTTCAGCATGACCTCCTCGCTGCGCCGGATGCGCCGCTTGGTCTCGAGCCTGCGTCGTAAACACGCCGCGGTGGTATTGAAAATAAAGTTCGCCATTCCACGTCGGCACGTTCATGCCGGGCAACTTTTTGCCAAGCTCGTCAAAAAAGCCCGCCGCCGTACCGAGGTCCAGCTTCGGATAAACGGTGCCCGGCGCCATCAATTCATTGGCGTTGTCGAGCATCTCGCGAGTCGGTCCGCCGCCGTGATCGCCGACGCCATAAAGGTGAAGCATCTCCGGCGTGCCGCTCACCTTCGGCCCGTAAATCGCCGGCGCCCACACGGAAAGATCTTTCGCCATGCCCGGGCCCTCGATGCTGGCGGCATAATCGCGCGGAAAGTATGTCAGCAGCTTGCTGCCGTCAGGCGCCTGCCACCAGAATAATTTGTAGGGGAATGTCGTGAATTCGTGCGCCCAGAGCAGCTTTTGCGTAACAAAATAATCCATCCCCGACTTCTTGTAGATCTGCGGCAGCTGCCAGTTGTAGCCGAACGAATCCGGGTTCCAGCCGATCTTCACATCCACGCCGAAGCGGCTCTGGAAATAACGCTTGCCGACCAGAATCTGGCGCGTCAGCGATTCTCCGCCCGGCATATTCAGATCCGGCTCGACCCACATCCCGCCGATCACTTCCCATCGGCCCTCGCGAACGCGCTGCTGAATCTCCTTGAACATCGCGGGGTATTTTTCCTCGATCCACTCATAGGTCCGCGCGGACGACATCGTGAACTTGAAGTCCGGATACTCACGCATCAGATCGAGCACGCTCTGAAAAGTGTTGCGGACAACCTCGACGGTTTCCGTCCACGGCCAGAGCCATGCCATGTCAATATGCGAGTTCCCCACGGCGTGAATCGTGAATTGCTGGAGCCAGGGCTTGAGAACCTCGAGTTCCGACTGCGCTGCATTCAGCGACTGATCGAAGCTCGCCTGGTCTCCGCGATCCAGCGCGGAAAAATCTACGGCCTTAACCGCCGCCGCGAGTTCGCTCTCGCGTTCGGCTTTCCCGTCTTCGTACGCGGCAATCATAGGTTGCGCCGAGAGCATCTCCATGCGGATCAGAGACGGATCAGGCCGGTTCGACGGCGGGTGAATAGTCAATTCGCTTTCGAAAATACCAGTCTTGGAGGTCGAACAATTAACGCGAACCGCCACCAGAAACTTCTGCCCGGGCTGCGCATTCTCGGTAAGCACGATCGGCTGCTGCATGTCCTCGTCGCCGCGATGGACGATTCCGCCATTTGAAAACACAGTGAGAATTTCCGAATCATTGCTATGTATGACAAGATTCAAATCAACGTGCGCGCCGGCAGTCGAATAGCCGTTGATTTTCTCGGGGATCTCGATCCACCGGCGCAGCACGCGCCCGCCCGTCTCCCATTCCTCATGCGCCTTGACTGTCTGCCAATCGGCATCATTCAAGCCGGCGTCTTCCGGGTGGGGAAGATCAGCATGAAAACGCCAATCGGGCACCGCCACCGTGACCAGCGACTCCAGACGGTCCAGTGCAGGTTTGTAGGGATCAGCGGGCGCGTTCGATTGCGCAAAAACCGGCAAGACAAAACTGCAATACAAGAACAAAGAGCAAGCGGCAAGTTTTTTCATCACGCAACATCATACTGCCGGAGTGGCCGCATCGAAACGTCGGCCCCGCATCGATCTAGGGAATCCTCCCAGGCTGAGCGGGGGATCCAAGACGCATCCTTACCGTGTTTACCCGATTGTTTCGCGAGGTCATGTGGTCTTTATCTGGTAACAGAGGAGGTCAATCTATATGAATGCTATTTCCGATTACCCCCGGTGTTTTGTCTTGGGCGCGGTACTTCTGTGTCTGCCTGTGATGGCGTTCGCGCAAACGAGTACGCCGGCGTCCCCGCAATCCGGCAATTCTTCCATGCAGAAGACGCAGTCTGGCATGAGTCATGACGCGATGAACAATACGAATATGTCCGCGAGCGACAAGAAATTCGTACACGCCGCCGCCGAGGGCGGGTTAGCTGAGGTTGAACTGGGAAAACTTGCCACCGAAAAGGCGTCAAGTGAGGATGTCAAAAAGTTTGGGGAACGCATGGTCAACGATCATTCAAAGGCGAATGACGAGCTCAAAAAAGTTGCGAGCAACCAGGGAATCCAATTGCCCGAGCAGCTCAGCGCCAAGGATATGGCGCTGAAGGAGCGACTCTCGAAGCTGAACGGGGCAAGTTTCGACAAGGCCTACATGGCGAGTATGGTCAAAGACCACAAGGCTGACGTGGCCGATTTTGAGAAGGAAAGTGACAATGGAAAAGATTCTGCCATCAAACAATTCGCCACCAGCACGTTGCCGACTCTGAAAGATCATTTGGCCGAGGCGGAGCGAATTGAGCCAACCGTTATGTCGTCGACCCGCGCGTCGAAGTAAGCTTCGGGAACTAAACTTCGAAGAAGTGAGCTTCGAGAACGATGAGCTGTGAGATGGTAGATGCAGGGACTCTCTATGGTCATTGATTGCGTCTCAGCGCCGCCCGGGCAGCGTGATAGCCGCACATTCCGTGCACACCACCGCCGGGCGGGGTGGAGGCGGAACAGATAAATATGCCGCGCGCCGAGGTCGCGTAGTGTCGCCACGTGGGCCGGAACAGGAACTGGCGAAGGTCGGTTGCGCCCCCGTCTACGCTGCCGCCAACCAGGTTCGCGTCCATCGCTTCGAGATGCGCCGGGGAAAAAACTCGCCGCGACAAAACCACTTCGCCGAAGCCGGGAGCGAAGCGTTCAAGCTGCGCTTCGATCCGCGGCAGCATGTCCGCCGTCGATCCGTTCGGAACATGACAATAAGCCCATGCCACGTGCTTGCCCATGGGAGCGCGAGTAGCGTCAAACAATGTCGGCTGGGACAGCAGAACGAACGGCCGCTCCGCGAGCTGTCCGTTGCGGGTGGCTTTTTCGCTAGCGGCGCACTCTTCGAAGGCTCCGGCCAGGTGCACGGTTGCGGCGCGCAAACACTCAGACGCTTTCCAGGGAATCGGACCGCTCAAGGCATAATCAACTTTGAACACGCCTGGACCGTAACGGAATCCCTTCAGTTGATGCCGATAGCTTTCCGATAAGCGCTCGCCGGCGATGCGGAGAAGTTGCTGGGGTGTGACGTCGCAGAGAATCACTTCGTAATCCGATAAGGTGGCGAGCGATTCAACTCGCGCTGACGTCCGAACCTTGCCGCCCAGCGTCGACAAATATCCGCACAGCGCATTCGTGAGTGATTGGGCGCCCCCGCGCGGTATCGGCCAGCCAACGGCATGCGCGCTTATCGCCATCAACATGCCGAAAGCCCCGCTCAAGGGCTCATCGAGCGCGAGAAACGAATGCGCCGCCAGGCCCGCGAAAAGCGCGCGTGTGCGTTCGCTTTGAAAACGCTTCGCGATCGCTTTCGCAGATGAGAAGGCGTTCAGCGCAAATCGCGCCATCAGAAATGGGTGCTTCGGAGTGATTCGAACAGGCCGAAGCACTTCCGGAGCAAATTCACTCCAATGGTCGACAAATGGCTGCATGAGCCTCACCCACGCATCGCCATCGGCGCCGCGGGAACTCTTCGCGGCCTCCAGATCGCGCTCCAGAACAACCGCTGTTCCGTCGTCGAGCGGATGCGCGACTGGCGCTGGCGAGTGAATCCACTCCAGCCCGAAATCTCGCAATGGCAGAGAAGAGAAAAACGGCGAGCCCACAGCCAGCGGATGCACCGCCGATCCAAAGTCATGCAGAAATCCGGGCAGCGTCAATTCCATCGTGCGAACCGCGCCGCCCGGTGTTGGCTCGGCCTCAAATACCTCGACCTCCACGCCCTGCCTGTGCCAGCACGATGGCCGCCGCCAATCCGTTAGGACCTGCTCCCACGACGCACGCTCTTTTGATCGCAGCCATGATCTTGTAAATTACCCAATTACCCAAATTACCCAATTCTTACCCTCTCGGCTGCACCGTCGGCCATTCGACGACTTTGATCTTTCCATCCGGCGCCTGCTCGATTGTGGGCGCGTAGAGGCCCAGCAGTTGCCGGCGCCACCACATCCCGGTTTCGTGTTTCTCTTTCATCGATGTGAACCAATACTGCCAGAGCAACACGCGAATCTGACGAGGAGGGTTGTCAGCGAAAGGATTGCCCGCAAAAAGCGCGAGCACATCCTTGTCGTTCGAGAGCAATCGTACCTCGGTGTTCGGAACGATCGGATATTCCCGCCACGATCCGAGAGAAGCAAACCACAAGTTCCAATCGAATCGCGGCTGATAGGGCGCGTAAATGCGCGGTGGCTCATTCAATGCCTGCGGCTTGTAGCGAAACGGGTATGCGATCCAGTTCTGTCCGTCCTCAGAGCCTTGAAATTCAATCTCATACCGTCCGCGCGTCATCACCGCGAACAAGCCGTAACGATTGGCGATTCGAAAAGGTTCAAGCGCGCTCACGGGAGAGGTCGGAAGCGGCGGCTTCGCGAACATCCAGATCAGTTCCGCAGTGGTTGCATAGAAGATCCAGGTCAAGCATCACCATGCTTGCAGAAAGCTTCAGGATGCCCCATGACCGCACGAATACATTGCGCTGTCTTTTGATGCCCAGCGGGGATCTCAGCGGACGGTTGCGTTGAAATAGGCTCCGCTGCGATTCGACTTCTCCACTTTGCCGGCAATGAGCCGTTCACAACGCGGTCATCCAGCAGGAGCACGCCCAATGCGAGCACGAGATAATTCAAAAACGTATAGTTCGCGCTCAGGATTACGCCGATCTGCCAGGGCGTCACGATACAAAAGCAGACGATGCGCCATCGGCGCGGCAGAAACAGCATCCACACGAGGACTAATTCCAAAGCCAATGTTGCGCCCACTGTAGCGGCGTGAAACCAGTGCGGCAAATGCTGCAGGTACCAGCCGATCCAGGTAGGCAGGGGGCCGTTCTGGTAATACTCGTCCATGGCGGTGAAGTGCCGCCACTCGGGATCGCCACTTAGAAGCTTTACCGCGCCCGATTCGAAGTAAATGCGGAACCACTCCCACAGCAGCAAAAACAGGCTCGCGCGTGAGGCCGGATGCGCGCGGCCCAACCCCGGACGCAACCCCGGCGGCGCGAAAAAAAGCGCGATGAATCCAGCCTCCAGCAGCATCCCATCGGACTGGTAGCCCGAGAAGTCCTGCGCCGCGCTGACAAACGAGAGAAAACAAATAAAGCAAATTACAAGCATTGCGCGCGGCCACAAGTTCAGCACGAGCAGCACCGACGCGACCATGCCTGCCCAGCACAGCGCGTTCAACATGCCGTTCCCGCTCGACCACCACAGAATTGTGGGCGCGTACCAGACTCTCTCCCAATGCCCGAGTGACTGCGCAACGGCCTGAAGGTAGGCGCCCGCTGGAAGAATTCCATTCGGCCCGATGAGCCCGCGGATCTGAAAGACGAGCGAAAAAAACGCAGAGAAATAAATGCCGCCCAGCGCGCGAAGAAATAGCCACCGCGGGACTAGGCGGCTGGGTTCACTATCCTGCCCACACCAAAGAGCCAACCAATCGAGTAGGGAGAGGGCCAGCCCATGCGCCGTCATTATAGGAGAAAGGACCACCGCCGGCGGGAAGGCAATTGTCAGGGACTCTCCACCGATCCGGCGAGAAACCATGCAGTAATCTACGGTGGTGCAATTTACATCGGCGCAATCATAGAAAATTAGCCCGAGTGGATATTTTTGAGCCTTGCATCAGACCGTCTTCGTCTTCGTCTTCGACTTCACGGGAGGAGCAGCGCGACGGCCGCTTCAGTCGTAAGCAGGAGGAAGGTGAATGTCTCCTGAAGATAAAGCCGGACAAGGGCTTCGGTATGGCTGAGGTAGCCAATGGAAACGTCCTGGCCGATGTGCAGGTCGAAGTCGCCGCCGCGAGTGGTCAGCACAAAAGCGCCGGCAATAGCGGGCGCCCATATGATTTGATCCTTGACCAGCCGCTTGACGTGCTCCAGCACCGGGTATCCGTGATCGCTGGTCTCGGAAAGCGCGGTGTAGGCGTCGGCGCCGAGCAGGACCGCGTAAGGGCCATTGACACCGACGAGACGCAACTGGCTTAAGCTTTGGGCGATGGCATCCGGATACTCGCGCACGTCTGCGGGTAGCGTCATGATCGGATTGCTGGTTCCCTGCCGGACGCCGCCAATACCGGCGGCGTCATAGCCCTCGAATATGGCGCGATCCTCCGCGAAAGCGATCTGTCGTGCCGCGTCCTTCGCCGGCTGCCAGTCCGAGTCGTTTGCGCCACGTTCCACATCGTCGATCGCCTGACGATCCAGTTCGAACGGAACACGCATCTCAACCAGCGCCTTCACCTCTCGCTGCCTCGCGACGATGCTTTTTCCCGGCGCTGCGATCGTTCGCAAATGGCCAGTGCCGACGGCAGAGAGACCGACGCTGCCCGGACCCTGTACGTCGACCACGCGGCGTCCGGCAAGATAGCGCTTGAGCGTGCGCGATGTTTCGTCTTCAATCTGCGCCCAGGCGGAATCGGAAATTGGGGCGAGTTCGCGATGGAGATTATTCATATTGTGGGTCTCCTCTTAGAGAACCGATGCCGAGAGAACCATCGCGCACCGGCGGGTTGGATGAATCGGGCTGGGCCGCCGGGTCCGGAGCGGCGGGCGCATCTGCAGGCTCTTCGTTGGCCACGTCCTCGAGAAACGTCGCGGACGGCACGAAGAACAGGTTTCCAGTGACGGCGCGGCTGAAGTCGAGTATCCGGTCGTAGTTGCCGGGCGGTCGTCCGATGAACATGTTCTCGAGCATCTGCTCTATTGTGCGTGGCGAACGGCTGTAGCCGATGAAATAGGTACCGAATTCGCCCTGCGAGGGCCGGCCGAAGGGCATGTTGTCGCGCAGGATCTTAACCTCTTTTCCGTTCTCCACGATGGTATTGAGCGCGCTGTGGGCCGAGGTTGGCTTGACGGAATCGTCCAGCTCGATGTCAGAAAGCTTGGTGCGGCCGATGATGCGCTCCTGCGCCTCGGTAGAGAGCGCATTCCACGCGCCAAGGTCGTGAAGATATTTCTGAACGATAACGTAGCTGCCGTTGGCAAAGTCGGGGTCTTCGTCGCCGATGAGCACGGCGTCGGCGGCCGCCTGGCCCCTGGGATTCTCCGTCCCGTCGACGAAACCCAGGAGATCGCGGTCGTCGAAATATCGGAAGCTTTGTACTTCGTCCACGGGCGTAACAGCGCTCCCGATGCGTGCCACGATCTGCGTGGCCAGTTCGAAGGACAAATCCATGCGCTTGGCGCGGATGTGGAATAGCAAATCGCCGGGCGTGGACACGGCATGGCGCTCTCCGGCGCGAACCTCCCGGAACGGATGCAGCTCGGCCGGCCGCGGCTGCCCAAAAAGGCGATCCCAGGCTTCGGATCCAAACCCCATGATGCAGGACAGGCCTCCCTCCAGGTCGCGAAACTCGACCGCGCGGACTAGCGCAGCAAGGTCTCCGCAGAACGAGAGCAGGGCAGCGCGATTTTCAGCGCCCGGGTTGATGGTCACGACCAGGAAGATCGCGGCCCGAGTGAGCGGCGCGGCTACCGCCTGCGCGAGAGCGGGCGATTTAGCTGCCACTTCAGGCGCGCTCATTGGCTCGGCTCCATATGGTGTCATCCGGAAGAAGTCTGCGGAATTTGCTCTACGAAAATACCACGGTCGCCCGGCGCGCGAAAGTTGGGCGGCGCAGTTTACTCTCCCATGGGTGAACGATAACGCATTTCGGGTGCACGCATTTACGCCGTTGTCTAGCGAGGACCACGATTTCTGTCGAGGGGCTGCTGAAGAGCCGAGCACATTCACAATCGACAGCGACCCGGCTATGCTTAAATCAATCTATGTTCGCCCTGTAAAGTCCGTGTCGAGTACGAGCACAACGGCCAGCTTCAACTCTGTCCGCTGCACTGGCTGGACAACTTCAGCATGCGCAATTTTACGAACGCTTCCGTATTCGACGATACGCTGCCGGTGGCCGACGGTTACCTGGAAATTGGAACGAATGTCCCGCTCGACCAACTTCGGGACGCGATGGAAGATTGGTTTCGCCGCAAGAGCTATTTGCCGAAGGAAGCAAAACTGACAGTGACGCTGCTGTAGCGACGTTGGCCTAGCCGCGTCGCATTCAGGTCTCGCCACCCATTATCGAAGATCGTTCCATCTTCAGCAAGCGCGCAAACAGGCGGACAATCATGCCGTCAAACCGCGTGCCGCTCAGTTTCTCGAGTTCGGTGATCGCCTGCTCATGCGTTTTTGCCGGAGCAAACGAGCGGTCGCTGGTCATATTCGCGTACGTGTCGGCGACGGCGAGAATGCGGCCCGCCAGCGGAATGCTCTCCCCGCGCAACCCAAACGGATAGCCGCTGCCATCAAAAGCTTCGTGGTGCGACAACACCGCTTCTGCCACGCGCTCGCAATTAGGAACGGCCCGCAAGACTTCAACCCCAAGCTGCGGATGCGACTTGATCACCGCGAACTCATCTTCCGTCAGCGGTCCCGGCTTGTTCAGAATGCTGGCGTCGATAAACAACTTCCCCACATCGTGCACCGCGCCGGCAAACGCGATGTCCGAAATTTCCTGCGCTGAAAGGTTCAGCCCACGCGCCACGATGCCCGCAAAATGCCGCGTCTTGTCAGCATGGCCACTGGCGTTCGGTTCCCGCAATTCGGCCGTCTGAGCCAGGCTCTCAATCGCCTCGCGGATCGCCATCGTGTCTCCATCATCGCTGCCGCACAGCTTGCGCAGAGTCGCGACCAGTTCTTCCAAATCTGGCCCATTATGCTCGCGTTGCAAAAATCCTTCGATGTACGAAGACAGCAACTGCCGCTGTACCGCCGATCCTTCGCGGAACGGCTCCGCAGCGGCCACCTGGTTTCCGCCCGCGTGCTTGGCCATGTACATGCCGGCGTCGGCCACGCGAATCAGATCTTCCATTGCAAATCCATGCACCGGGAAACTCGCAACGCCAAAGCTGCCGGTGATCTTGTGTTCCTCGAGCATGGGATCGGTCGCCAGCCACAGCCGCAATCTCTCCGCCAGCACCTGCGACTGCTCGATCCCGGTTTCCGGCATCAGGATGATGAACTCGTCTCCGCCATAGCGCGCCACCACGTTCGACTGCCGGCACTTCTGCTCGAGCAACCGTCCCACGCGCGCCAGCACCATGTCGCCTTCGAGGTGGCCGAGCGAATCGTTTACCTCTTTGAACTTGTCCAGGTCGATCAGCACCACCGAGAACGGCCGCCCGGAACGCGATGCGCGCTTCCACTCCGAGCTGAGCGCCTCCCAGAAGAACCGCCGCGTCTTGATTCCCGTCAGCCCGTCCGTAATCGACTGCTGCTGCAATTTCTGGAAGACGAACGAATTGTGCAGCGCAGTCGCCAGTAGATCGGCGAGCGTATTCAAGATCAAAACATCCTGCGGAGCGAATGCATTCTCCGCGTGGCTCTCCACATTCAGCACGCCCAGCAGACTTTCGCCGTACTTGATCGGCAGGCACAGCACCGCACGCGATTCCGGCACCACGCCCGCGAGCTGCCCCGGCCCCGCATTTTGCACAAGCGCGCTCACGCCGGTGCGCGCGACTTTTCCCAAGACGCCGGTTCCTACCGGAATCCGCCGCCCCAGCGCCTGCGAGGTTGTCCCCGCCTCGGCTTTGATTTCGATGTCCTTGGTCGCGTAGTCCATGATGCCGATGCCGATATGGTCGTAGCGGAAATTCTTCTGGATCTCGCGCACGATGTCGGCCATCATCTGCTCGGCGTCTTCGCTCGAAATGGCCATCTTGGAAATAGTGTTCAGAAACGCGAGATGCCGCGCCCGCCGCTGCTCTTCCGAGAACAGCCGCGCATTTTCAATCGCCACGCCCAGCTGTCCCGCCGCTGTCTGCATGACCTCGAGGTCGCGCTCCTGGAACTGAAATTCCCGCTCCGTGCTCAGGGCCGCCATGACGCCCGCCGGCCTTCCCCCGAGCAGAATTGGCACTCCGCAAAACGAGCGTGCCGGGTGCGCAGGAACAAAGTCCACGCCAATCTTCGCCCGTACCTCCTCCAGGTCCGATTCGATCAGCAGCGGCTGCCCGGTGCGCAGAATGTATTCCGTCAGTCCGTTCGCCACCTTACGCGAGCGCTTCGGCAAAGTCTGCCCGCCCTCGACCTCCAGCTCGAAGTGAATCTCGTCTTCTTCCAGAAAGGCGATGTAAAACGCGCTCGTGTCGAAGATCTGACCCAGCTCCGTCTGCACCGTGCGCAGAACCTCATCCTGATTCAGATGAGAGCTGACGGCTTGCCCAATTTCGGTCAGCAGTTCGTATTCTTTTGTTCGCCGCTGCGCCTCGTGCATGACGACGTAGTTTTCCAACGTCAATGCAATCTGCAACGACAGGCCGATCAGCAGCCGCAAATTGGAAGATCCAAACATCCGCCGCTCCGCGTGGGGAAAGAGCAGCACTCCAAAATTGTGCTCGCGCGTCTGGAGGCTCACCGCCATCAGATCGGCGATCCCTTCGGCGAGCAGCGTCTGTTTGAACGCTTCAAATCTCCCGCCGGAGAGCGCGGGCAGCGGCTCTTCCATCTCCGCCAGGCTGCGGAAAGTCACCACGCCACCGCGCCGGTAAGCCAGTTCGCAGATGTAATCGCCCGCCTTCGTCTTCTGCAGCTTTTCCGGAAATTCCGCCGAGAAGCCCTTCTGCACCGAAGGCACCGTGCCGCGCCACTGGGCGGAAATAAGAATGACGCCCCGGCGCGAGGCCAGCGGCGCGACCAATCGGTCCACAAAGGTCTGCATGCTAGGGACAAGATCGCCGACGGAAAGCAACTGGCGCGGATCAACCCCCAGCGTCGAGAAGGCCAGCGCGTGCTCCTGCACCGCATTGCGCTCGTTTTCAAATAACACCATCACCATCGCGATCGCCAGAAGCATCTGCGGGATGGGCCACAAAAATCCGCCTGGCCTCGCCAGCGTCTCAACAAACGACTGCCGGAACTGCCCCGCGCCGATCAACGCTCCCCACAGTGCCAGCGAAAATGCCAGCGTACGGAAGGCTACCGAATCTTTGCGAAAGCCGTACCTGTAATAGTGAAACGAGGTATAAAACAAAACCGCCGCCAAACCGGTCTCCAGCCGCAGATACATCGGAGGAGGCGCCGCGTTGGTCCTGAATACGCCGCCCGCCATGTGCGCGCGCAGGCTGATGTAGGTCAGCAGAATGCCAACGCCGATCAGCGTGACGTCATACCACTGGAGTCGAAACGCTTCCTTGGTCAGCCGCGTCGAGACAAAGATGCATATCGCCACCGCCACCAGCAGCAGCGAGCTGACAAAGTAAAGCGGCGCCGACGGCCCGCGGAAATAAATTGCCGCCTCGACCGCGTAGTGCAGCGTGTAGGCCGCCCAGGCCAGTTGCCAGGCACGGAAATATCCCTGCCGGCTCTGCTCGTACAGATAGCTGAAGACCAGCAGCACCAAAAGGGCGACGGTCCCAGGAATCAGCACTAAACCTGTGGCAATGCTAATCATGGCTTCTAAACACGCTTCTCTAAATACCTATTTTACTAATGCTCAATGCAGGCCCGGCTGGAATACTTGGCCTCATCGTTTCACGTCAGACAGTTCGAAACAACCAGTGTCTTCTGTGGGTTCCGCCCTGGGCACGGGTCGTTAAATTTCCTTGCCCTAAAGTATCTGCTTATACGATGCGATTGCGCCAGAGGGATTAGCGCACCGAAGATTACCTAGGTAACCAAGGGTAATCAGTCCGGGTGCCGAAGACCGAACGGCCCGAATTCATCCGCTATACTCAACCGTTATGCCCCGCGTTCGATTCGCGCCATCTCCCACGGGTTTCCTCCATGTCGGCAGCGCCCGCACTTTTATCTTTAACTGGCTCTACGCCCGCCACAACAACGGGACAATGATCCTCCGCCTCGACGACACCGACGTCGAGCGCAACACGGACGCCAGCGTCAACTCCATCTTCGATGGCTTGCGCTGGCTCGATCTCGGCTGGGACGAAGAATACGAGCAATCCGAGCGTCTGGCGCTTCATCGCCAGATCGGCGAGGCCATCTTCCAAAAAGACCTCGCTTACCGCGACTTCACGCCCGCCCACACCGGAGACTCTGAAAAGTCAGGCGCCAATCAAACCTGGCTCTTCAATCCCGGGATGCGCGAACTAACCCGCGCTGAAAGCGACCGCCGTGCCGCCGCCGGAGAGACTTTTGCCCTCCGCTTCCGAGTCCCGCGCGGCACCGGCGAAAACGTCAGCTTCACCGATGCCGTCTACGGCTACCAAACCAAATCGGCCGACGACATTGAAGACTTCGCCTTGCTGCGCAGCGATGGCATGCCCACCTACCACCTGGCGTCCTGCGCCGACGACATCGATCTGAAGATCAGCCACATTGTCCGCGGCCAGGACCATCTTTCGAATACCTACAAACATGTGCTCATATTCAAGGCTGCACAGCAAGCCGACGTAGCCTTGCCGCAGTTCGCGCATCTCCCGCTGCTGGTTGCGCCCGACGGTTCCAAGCTCTCCAAACGCCGCCACGGTCCGGTGGTCAGCGTCACCACCTATCGCGACGCCGGATTCCTTTCCGCCGCGTTTATCAATTTTCTGTGCCTGCTAGGTTGGTCCCCCAAGGACGACCGCACCCACCTGACAAGGCAAGAACTGATTGACGCGTTTTCACTCGAAGGCATCAACCGCGCGAATGCGGTAGTAAATTTCAAAGAGCCCGCCGCAACGCCCGAAGACACCTTCGACCCGAAAGCCCTCTGGCTCAACGCCGAGCACATCCGCGCCCTTCCGGTCGACGACCTGAGCGCACGCCTGCTGCCAATCGTCCGCGAAGCTGGATTCCAGGTCACGCCAGAGAAAATGCAGGCCATCACGCCACTGATTCGCGAGCGCATCAAACTTCTGCGCGACGTTCTGACCGCCGCCGATTTCTTCTTCGTCGACGAGCTCCCCCCCTACGACCCCGCCGAGCTGATCCCGCAAAAAGGCGACGCCGCCATGGCGCAGAAAGCTCTAGTCCGAGCCCGCGAAGTCCTGGCCCAAACCGAGTTTACGCACGATGCCCTCGACCAGGCACTGCGCGCGGCCGCCCAGGAGCTGGGCCTGAAAGCGGGCCAGATGTTCCAGCCGATTCGAGTGGCGGTCTGCGGACGCAAGAACGCGCCGCCGCTGTTTGAGACACTGCAAGTGTTGGGGAAGGAAACAACGCTGAAAAGAATTGACCAGGCCATAATGAGAGCCCGCTAGGTGTGTCAGAACCCTACGCAGTAGCACCGGCCTTCTGCCAGGAAGCAAAGGCAAAGTCCTACTTCCCGCTCAGTGCTTCCGCCTTGGCCCGCGCCGCGTCCGCTTCCGTCTTCATCCCTTTGGCGTCGTAAAGCTTGGCCAGCAGGCTCTCGTTCTCAGGCGCGTCTAAAACCTGCCGCTGCTTCAGGAGCGCGGCGATGGCGTCGTCTACCTGGTTCAACTGCGCCTCCAGGATGCCAATCTTGAAGTACACGCCCGGGTACAGCGAATCGATGTCAGCCGCTCTCTTGAATTCCGCCAACGCCTCGCCGGTGTTCTGCCGATAAGCCAAAACACTCCCTAATCCTGCATGGCCGTCGGCACTATTCGGATTGATCTTAAGCAACTGTCTGAAAGCGTCCTCCGCCTTCGCGGGCTGTTTTGCCGACATATAAACCCGCCCCAGGTCGTAATACAAATTTTCATTTCGCGGATCGAACGTAAGCCCGCGCTTCAGTTCCGCCGCCGCGCTGTCATAATCGTGTTTGTCGAGATAGGCCTGGGCCAGGGCCTCATGCGCCGGCACGAAGCCCGGGCGCTGCTTTACCGACTTCTGAAGCTCTTGAATCGCCGAATCCGGATCTCCCGCGTAAAGACGTGCAAGTCCGTTTTCACGATGGACAAGATAAGCGTGCGAACGTGCCAACCACAGGCCGCCGCTCGCCACCAGCGCCGCCCCCACCAGCAGCACTCCAATCCTCTGAAGAATCGCATCATGCGCCGGAGCCACCTTCGCAATCAGCGCACCCAGAAGCAATCCCATTACTAACCCACCGACGTGTGCGGCGTTATCGACATGGGCAATCATCGCCCCAAAAAACAGGTTGAAGGCCACAAACACAACCACGCTGCGCAACATTCCGGTGACCGCAGCCCGCGGCAGTGAAAACTCACCCAGATAAAACGACGCGATCAATGCCCCGGCAATTCCAAAAATCGCGCCCGAAGCTCCCACGCTCAGCACGAGAGGATTCCAAAGGATGCTGCCAATGCTCGCCGAGAGCCCGCAAAGAAAATAAACAACGGCAAACGTCCAGTGACCATACACCGCTTCCGCGAGCCGGCCCAGGTCCCACAGACACCACATATTGAACGCGATATGCAGCAAACCACCATGCACAAACAAGCACGTCAGCAGCCGCCACCATTGCCCGCCCACCGTCTGAGGCCCGAAATTCGCGCCCCAATCCACCAACGCCTGCCCCGACGGATCGCTCAGCATCGTGCCGCCGATCGACAGCACCATCCCGATGAACACCGCGACATTCGCCCCAAAGATAACCTGCGTCACGATCATCGACGACGACTGCGGCCGCGACCATGGCACGGTCTCTACCCGCTGATACGGAATGTCTTCGCCCCGTTGCGCCGCTTCATGCTGCTTGCACCACTGGGCAAATCCTCTTGCCGAAGCTCAAGCCCGGAAGCTGCCGCCCGCACTTTACGCACTTCGCCATACGACATATAGAATAGCAAGAGCATGAGCGCCGCTAATTTACCCAGCTCCCCGCCCAATGAAACCGCGGCCGAACCACCCGCCGAGCCGCGTCCCTCCAACTTCATCCGCGACGCGATGATCGAGGACTTGAAGACGAAAAAGTACGGCGACGCCGTCATCCAGACCCGCTTCCCTCCCGAGCCCAACGGCTATCTCCACATCGGACACGCCAAGGCCATCTGCCTCGATTTCGAACTGGCCGACGAATTTGGCGGCAAGACCAATCTCCGCTTCGACGACACCAATCCCGAAAAAGAAGAACAGGAGTACGTCGACTCCATCATGAAAGACGTGCGCTGGCTCGGCTTCGACTGGGACAGCCTGCGCTACGCTTCCGACTATTTCGATCAGCTCTACGAATGGGCGATTAAGCTGATCAAAGACGGCAAAGCCTACGTCGACGATCTAAGCGCGGAAGAAATCCGCCAGTATCGCGGCACGCTCACCGAGCCCGGAAAAGAAAGTCCTTATCGCAATCGCCCGGTCGAAGAAAATCTCGACCTCTTCGAGCGCATGCGCAAGGGCGAATTCCCCGACGGCACGCGCGTGCTGCGCGCAAAAATCGACATGGCCTCGCCCAACCTCAACCTGCGCGACCCGGTCATGTACCGCATCCTGCACGCCGATCATCATCGCACCGGCAGCAAGTGGTGCATCTATCCGATGTACGACTACGCGCACGGCCAGTCCGACTCCATCGAGCACGTAACCCACTCGATGTGCACGCTCGAATTCGAAGATCATCGCCCGCTCTACAACTGGTTTGTCGAGCAGCTCGGAATTTTTCCTTCACGCCAATATGAATTCGACCGCCTCAGCCTCACCTACACGCTGCTTAGCAAGCGCAAGCTGCTCAAGCTCGTGCAGGAAAAACTGGTCAGCGGCTGGGACGACCCGCGCATGCCGACGCTCTCCGGTATTCGCCGCCGCGGCTATACGCCCGAAGCGCTGCGCAATTTCTGCGGCGCCATCGGCGTCTCAAAAACCAACGGCACGCTGGAACTCGCGATGCTGGAACACTTCGTCCGCGAAGACCTCAACAAGCGCGCTCCGCGTGTGATGGCCGTTCTGCGCCCGCTTAAGGTTGTGATCGATAACTACCCGGAAGGCCAGATCGAGCCGATGGAGGCGGTCAACAATCCGGAAGACGAATCCGCCGGCAAGCGGCAAGTACCGTTTTCGAAAGTTCTCTACATCGAGCAGGACGACTTCCGCGAAGTGCCGCCGAAGAAATATTACCGTCTCTCGCCGGGCGTGGAAGTCCGCCTGCGCTACGGCTACTTCATCACCGCAAAGAGTGTCGCGAAAAACGATAAAGGCGAGGTAGTTGAAGTTCACTGCACCTACGATCCTGCCACGCGCGGCGGCAACGCCCCCGATGGCCGCAAGGTCAAATCGACCATTCACTGGGTCTCAGCCGCTCATGCCATCGATGCCGAGGTCCGCATCTATGACAAACTCTTCAGCAACGAAGACCCCAACCAATTGACCGAAGAGCAGACTGTGGGAGGAAAAGATTTCACCGCGAATCTCAATCCCAATTCGCTCGAAGTGATTATGGATGCGAAGCTGGAGCCGTCGCTGGCGAACGCGCCCATAGAAAGCCGTTATCAGTTTGAGCGCCTGGGATATTTCTGCGTGGACCCAGATTCCAAACCTGGTAAGCCAGTCTTCAATCGCACCGTAGCGTTAAAAGACACCTGGGCCAGGATCGAAAAACGCGCGACCTGAGAGCGCCGCAAGACCAGAGAAGCCCCGTTTGACGGTAGCGCCCCGCCGGCGGTCACGGGGTGTCCCGCCCCCGGATTTTAAGCAGCACCCGATCCGCCTCGGAGATCGTCCCCGCCTCCCCGCACCCTTACTTACTTACATGGTGCTTTTTCATCTCCATAATCGCCGGCACGACTGCTGTCGACGCCTTACCAAATTCGCTGCTCGCTCCCAGTGCCACATCCGCGCTCATATCTTGTCCTCTGTCGGCCTTGCTTATAATTTCCCCCGCCGCCTTGTGAAACCGCATGTGTTCCTCTGCCAGCTTCGCAAGTTCTGAAGACTTCGAACACGCCGTCCCTTCCCCTTTGATCCATTTCCCCAGCACGCAGTGGTCGACCGCGGCCACCTCGGCCGCCTTCAAGCTTTGGTCCGGTTTCTGTATATACAACTTCAGTTTCCGCTTCCAGTCCGAGTGCGCAACCACGGCATCGTCGAAGTTCATAGAGGTTCCTTTTCCGAGGCCGTTCTCAACCGCCTCTCCGTCACTATCGGCACGCCGGCGAGCCTCTTTAGGAACAAGACATGAAACCGGTCAGGAAATAACGCAGAGGACGGTAGCGCGATAGGTGGGGAACTGCGGATGGAACGGTAATGGACACTCGCTTTATTCCCACCAGCTCGGCGAGCGCCCAGGCGTCACGTGGCCAGGGTCAAGCCGACTCTGTTCCTGTATCTCATCTCTCCTCTTCATATCCATGAGCGCCAAAACTACCGCCGCCGACGCCAGACTGAATTCGCTCCCCACCCCCAAAACAAACTCGCCGCTGACGTCCTCCCCGTTGTTGGCCCGGCCTACGATCTCCGCCGCCGCTCTGTGAAAGCGCGCGTGCTCCGCGACCAGCTTCGCATACTCCGGGTGGACCGAATATCTCCGCCCTTCACCGCGGAGCCATTTTCCCGTCTTGCAGCGGTCGTCCGCGGCCACCTCGCGCGCGTTCAGACTTTGGTCTGGATGCGCAATATAGCCATGGAGCTTTCGCTTCCATGCCGAATGACGAACAACTACATCGTCGAAGTTCATCGACATTTTCTTCCAGGCCATGAGAGCGATTCCCCAATTCTTCCCATCGGCGCAATCAAAGCATGGCTTTACCGGCTTCAAACCGTCCCGCCGCCGGGCCATCTCCACAGACCGGTGCCTAAACAAGATCGACGCTTCAACCCAGCCCACAATAAAAACGGCCGGGAATCATCCCGGCCGTCATGCAAAACTCCAATCCGCTACTTCTTCAACGTCCGGATCCACTTCACCAGTCCGTCGATCTGCTCTTTGGTCAACTTGCCATCGTACGACGGCATCTTCCCTTTGCCCTTGGTGATGATCGCGGCCAATTCCGCGTCCGACTGCTTCTGCACGTCGGCCGAGCTGAAATCCCGAATCTTCAGGTTCTTGCCCATCACCGTGTCGGCGTTGCCAGTTGGACCGTGGCACATCGCGCACTTCGCCTTGTAGTCAGCGCCTGCGTCAGCAAACGTGTAGGTCGAACAAATCAGCGTTACTATCACCATCGCCAGAGTCGCGCGCAAAATCGTCTTCATCGTCACTCTCCTATGAGTAAGAAATAAGCACGCCCCACCTGCGAGCGCGGCTGCCTCCGCCAGACATCGCTTGAGGCTGAGCGGGCGGGGAACGATCAGGCTGCCTGCTCGGGTCAATTTTCTTTGGCAGAGGTATACGGCTGAGACGATATCACAAAAGAAAGACCGATGGATTCCGAAAAAATATGCCGAATTTTTCGCCGCCCTCGTCAACGACGATTGACAACAGACTCAGCGAATGATTCAGCAAATTGCCAATGATTTAGCAATTGCCAATGATGAGTTCGCAATTGACAGCGTCGCAACCCCGCCAATGGGTTTACTTCGCTGGGCTTACAACACTCGCTCCCGAATTCCGCTGCCTTAGCCGCAACACCAGGGAATCATCGGGGTTGATACAAGTAGCTTCGAGAGGAGCGCAATCCGACCGAAGGGGTCGCGCTGGAGATTTTGAGAGGGAATCCTCTAATTTCTATGATTCCAGCGGATCAGGGTGGCAGATAGCCTGATCGGCTCCAATTTGCAGACGTGGGCATCTCTATACTGCCGCTTTACACATCTTTACAAAATTCGTAAGCTTGGAAGTAGCCAATTATTGACTTTTCAGACCTGAAAACCCAAACAGCGGATTGTGCGAGAGCTGCCACAATCCTTCACATCGAGATGACCCTATGAAAATTCCCACGAAACTACGTTGTTGGACAATCGCCGTGTCTGTGGCGGCACTCTTGAGCCTGACGCTCAGCCAAAGGTTACGAGCACAGAATGAACCCGATCAGGACGACCCGCCGACACGGGTGGCGCGCCTCAGCTACCTGCAAGGCACCGTCTCTTTCCAGCCAGCCGGTGAGTCCGACTGGGTCGACGCCGTTCCCAACCGCCCCATCACCATCGGCGATCAGCTCTGGGTCGACAACAACTCGCGCGCCGAACTCGAACTCGGATCGGCCGTCATCGACCTGGGTAGCGACACTGGCATTTCGTTCCTGAACCTCGACGACAACACCATCCAGATCCAGCTCAGCTCAGGTGTGATCAACGTCCGCGTTCGCCGCTTGGGGCGCGACGACGACTTCGAGATCGACACACCCAACCAGGCCTTCACCATCGAGGACGCAGGCCGCTACCGCATCGAAGCCAGCGAAGATGGAACCTATACGGTCGTCAGCGTCCGCGACGGCGAAGGCCAGTCGACCGGCAATGGCTCAACCTACACGGTGCACGCAGGCCAGCGCGTGACCTTCGACGGCACCGACACGCTGAACGCCCAGATGGAAGATCTGGGCGGCCCCGACGACTTCGACAACTGGTGCTACGGCCGCTACAACCGCTACGAACACTCGCCCTCGGCGAGATATGTTTCGAATGATGTAGTCGGCTATGCAGATTTAGATGACAGCGGCGATTGGCGTCCGGCGCTCGGCTACGGCGATGTGTGGTTCCCACGCGTCGCTGCCGGATGGGCTCCTTATCGTGACGGCCACTGGGCCTGGATCGATCCGTGGGGATGGACCTGGGTCGACGACGAACCCTGGGGCTACGCACCATTCCACTATGGCCGCTGGGCGTTCTTTTCCGGCCGGTGGGGATGGGTTCCCGGACCGCTGGAGGTGAGGGCCGTCTACGCGCCCGCTCTCGTGGTTTTTGTGGGCGGAGGCGGAATTGGGATCGGCGGCAACGTCGGCTGGTTCCCGCTCGGCCCGCGCGAAGTCTACGTTCCGTCCTATCGCGTGAGCCGAGGCTACCTGACCAGCATCAACATGAGCGGTACCGTCATCAACCAAACAGTGATCACGAACGTCTATAACACGACCATTATCCACAATGAAACGAACATCACGAATGTCAGGTATGTGAACCGGGGCGTCTCTGGCGCGATCACGGCAGTTCCGCAGCGCGCTTTCGTGAGCGCGCAACCGGTTGCTCGAGTAGCAGTCGCAGTCAACGCGAAGCAGTGGTCATCGATGCCCGTCAGCGCTCGGGTAGCGGTCGCGCCTACGTCGAACAGCGTGCTGGGCGCGCGCTTCGAGACGGCAAATCACGTGAAAGCGCCGCCGGCCGCAATTGCCCGGCGCCCGATCGTTGCCCGGTCGACTCCGCCCGCGGCTCCGGTTCCTTTCGCGGCGCGGCAACAAGCGCTGGCCGCGAATCCGGGACAGCCGATTCCCCGGCAGCAGATGAGGCAAATGGAAAAGGCGCGACCCGCAAATACTGAGGTGGCGCGTCCGCAGATCAGGCAGGCGCCCGCAGGACGGCCCGCAACCGCGGTAGCCAAGCCTGGAACGCGCCCGGCCAATGGGCCGGGGAATCGGCAGAACAATCCCGGGATGAGCAATCCTGCGACAAGCAATCCTGGAGCTCCTGAACAATCCAGCCGCGAACCAAGGCCCGGGTAGCGGGAATCGGCCCGGCAACGAACCGGCCGGCAATCGACCCGATAATCGCCCGGGCAATCAACCGGCGAACAATCGGCCGGCAAATAATCAGCCCGCGAACGAGCGTCCTAACGCGCCCGAGAACCGGCCCGCACAGAATAATCGCCCAGCCGCGCAACCGGAGCGGAACGAGCGTCCGCAGACTGCTCCGCCGGCCAATCGTCCCGAACCCGCGCAGCCACAACGAACCGAGCCGAATCGTCCAGAGATGAATCGTTCCGAGCAAAATCCGCCGGCGCAGAACAACCGTCCGGCAGAACCTCCGGTGCGGAACGAGCGTCCACCAAATGCGCAGCCACCGGCTCAGAATGAACGGCCACCCGCCGCCCAACCGCGCACCGCGCCCGAACAGGCGCAGCCGAGGCCAGATCAAAGACCGAATCAGCCGCCGGCGCGGCCAGAGGCAAATCGTCCACCTCCGCAGCAGCGAAGCGAACCCGCAGCTCGCCCGGAGCCGCCCAAACAGCAGCCGCCCGCGGACAACAAGCAGGACAAGAAGCAGAAAGACGATCAAAAGAAACGCGATGATAAGCAGAAACGTGACGAGAAACCGCCGGGCAACTGATCACAAGCTCTAGTGAGACGATGCTCCGCACAGTAGCCGCGGAGCGGCGTTAGAATGCAGCCCACGGCGCGAGCCGTGGGCCGCAAGCTAAGAATTCGGCGAGCCCCGGGAGGGGCGAAAGAAGGGCATTAGAAGCCTAGCTGGACCCGTCAGGGACGGCCTCTTCAAGCGCGCTCAGCGTCTCGTCGTCCAAATCCCATTTCTTCAGAATCGTAAAAATCGTTTTCGACCCAAAACCGGCGCGCATCAGATTGCGAAAAACGCGCGCCGCCTCTTTCCTATCCTTCGGCTTATTCAACCGTTTGCGCTTCAGGTAAGCCCGCGCCAAATCTTCTTCCTTCACATCTTCATACGCCGAAGCGACGGCTTTCTCGATAACCTCGCCATGTACGCCCTTCGCCTTCAGGTCGCTCACTACCCGCATGCGTCCGAACTTTTCCGCGTCGCGACGGTACGAAGAGTAAGCAGCCGCGTAGCGCGCATCGTTCAAATACCCCTGGTCCTTGAGCCGAACGATAATCAACTCAACCAGCGTCTTGCCAAAGTCGGTATCGGCTTCCACGCGATTACGCAGCAACCGCTTCAACTCCGCCACTGATCGGCCTCGACGTGCCAGCGCGCCGACCGCGTACTCATAGAGCTCCCCTTCGGTGAAGAGCTTTCTGGGCCGCGCAAATGGCATGACTAAACTCCGCTCATCGAGCAGGCCGCGAAGTCGGTGAACTCGCCGAAGGCGAAGCCGCTGGAGTGCTCGAAGTTCCCAATGGCGCGGCCAGCGCCGTTTTTGCCGATGCAGGCAGCTTGTCGGCATTCGCCACCAGCAGCGCCAGTTGCCACATCTGAGTTTCGTTCAGCGACTTGCTGAAGCCCGGCATCCCAGTCAGCCGAAAGCCGTTGAAGATCTTCCAATAACTCTCGCCCGGCTCATCGTCGGTCACTCCCTTGCCCTTGAATAGTTGCGGCGGCCGCGGATACATTCCCGTCGCAATCGCCGTCTTCTCCGAATCCGGCACTCCGTGGCAAACCGCGCAATGCTGCTTGTAGAGTTCAGCGCCCGCCAGGTAATTCGCCTCGCTCGGCTGAATGGGCACCGTCTTTGGCATGTCGTGATCAATCCTCACATGCTGAGCCTTGCGCGCCAAGTAAGCCTCGAAGGGTATGTCGGGATCAGTGGTCGCCACGGGAGCGCTGCCTCCAATCAGATAGAAGTAAAGCACTGCCGGGACAATAATGATTCCCAGCACCAAGCCAGCGATGAATTTCAAGGTCGAGTCCCGCCTTTCTGAATTGGATTAACTTTAGCATCTCCGTCGCCCGCAATCCCCATCCTGCATCTGAACAAGAGCCTGTGCTGTTTTGCAACTCGCAATTCCGGGTGCGAACTTAGAAGTTGTTGTTGGCCGCTTGCAGGCCCGGAGGACTTATCGTTATTCTTGACGGAACCGGCGCGAAGGCAAGGGGCGGCACCGCGGTTGAGGCTCGATCTTCCCTATGCAAATCGTCAGCACAGCCAGCGCGTTCCCGCGCCACTATTATTCCCAGGATGAACTCCTCGAAGGCCTTCGTGCATTCTGGGGAGAGCGCATCGAGAAACCCGAAGTGCTGCGCCGCCTGCATCGCCACGTCGGCGTGGATGGCCGCTACCTCTCCATCCCCAAAGAAGAATATCTGACGATGCGGACCTGGGGCGAAGCGAACCATCACTGGATTCGCACCGCCACCGAACTCGGGGAGAAAGTTGTGGCGGGCGCGCTCGCTGCTGCGGGCCTGCAAGGTCAGAATCTGAGCGCGTTCTTCTTCACGTCCGTAACGGGTATTTCAAGCCCATCGATCGACGCGCTGCTGATCAACAAAATGGGACTCTGCCGCAACATTCGCCGTGTTCCGATTTTTGGCCTCGGCTGCGTGGCGGGAGCGTCCGGAATTTCTCGTGCCGCCGATTACGTCAAGGCCTATCCCGACCAGATGGCCATCGTGCTCTCCGTCGAATTGTGCTCGCTCACCATTCAGCGCGAAGACCTGTCGATGGCTAATCTGATTTCGGCCGGCCTTTTCGGCGATGGGGCCGCAGCGGTGATTGTGGCCGGTGCTGAGTGCGGACTTGCCAGTTCCGGTCCAAAAATTCTAGCCACGCGCTCCGTCTTCTATCCCGACACGGAAGAGATGATGGGCTGGGACATTTCCGAAAGAGGTTTTCGCATCGTTCTATCGCGTGAGGTTCCCAACCTTGTGCGCAACAATCTAAAGCATGATGCCGATGAGTTCCTCGCCACCCGCGGGCTCACGCGCGCTGACATTGGAAATTGGTGTCTGCATACCGGCGGACCGAAAATTCTCGAAGCCACTGCCGAAGCGCTTGAATTAAACAACGGTGAACTCGACGCGTCGTGGGACTGTCTGCGCCGCACCGGCAATCTGTCATCGGCCTCCGTGCTGGTGGTGCTCGAGGAAGTTATGAAAAACCGCCGGCCTAAGCCAGGCACGCTCGGCGTGCTAGCGGCCATGGGTCCTGGGTTCTGCTCTGAATTTGTCCTTCTTCAGTGGTGACCGCACCGCGGTATTTGGCGGCCATCGTTTTTGACACAGATTTTACAGCGTTGGAAAAGCCCGAACAGCATCCAAAGAGGAAAGACATGATATTTAGCGTGTCGCTCAGCCCCACAAATGACGAGGGCTTTAGCTCCTGGGAGACTCTTTGCGTTCTCAAAATCCGGTTGATGTATTCATCATCGGCGGAGGTCCAGCCGGACTGACTGCCGCGATTGCCGCGCGTCGTCGCGGAATGACCGTTGCCATCGCCGATGGCGCGATCCCGCCCATAGACAAGCCATGCGGCGAAGGCCTCATGCCCGACGGCCTCGAAGCGTTGCACGAACTCGATATCGCCATTCCCGCAAATTCATGCCAACCGTTCCGCGGCATTCGCTTTGTGAGCGGCGGTCAAAAAGTCGAAGCAATCTTTCCCCGCGGCCACCACGCCTACGGAATCCGCCGCACCGTTCTGCATCGCATTCTTATCGACCATGCTACCGATGCAGGCGTCGCGATGCTTTGGCAAACGTCTGTCGTCGGCGTTAATCGCGAAGGCGTTTTGCTCGCAAATAGTTTTGTGCCGGCGCGCTGGATCGTCGGCGCGGACGGCTCCAATTCCCGCGTCCGCCGATGGGCCGGCCTCGATCGTCACCGGAGAAAAGAAACTCGCTTTGGATTCCGACGCCATTACCGTGTTGCTCCCTGGAGCGATTTCATGGAGCTGCACTGGGCGAATGACGGTCCAACGAGCGCGCACGTCAATCCTCAATTCGCTGATTCTCAGATCTATGTCACGCCCGTAAGCCGTGATGAAATCTGCCTCGCGCTCGTCAGCTCGAATCCGCACCGCGGCTCGATGCCGCGCTCGTAGACTTTCCCGAGCTTGCCGCTCGCCTTGAGCACGCCGAAGCCGCCTCCAGCGAGCGCGGAGCGATCACCGTCAGTCGGACATTGCATCACGTCTATCGCGACAACGTCGCGCTCATCGGAGACGCCTCCGGCGGAGTCGATGCCATCACCGGCGAAGGCCTGTGCCTCGGTTTTCGCCAAGCCGCGCTGCTCGCCGATTGCCTTGTCCAGAATGATCTCGCGCGCTATGAGATTGAGCATCGCCGTCTGCTTCGCCGTCCCGCAATGATGTCTCGCCTGATGCTGCTGATGGGCCGTCACCCGCCGCCTTCGCCGGCGCGCACATGCAGGTCTTTGAATCGAACCCGCGTTCGTTTGCCCGAATGCTTGCCATGCACGTCGGCGACGGTTCTGCAGCGCGACCACATCGCGAACGGCCTCTCTCTCGGATGGCGGCTGCTGACGGCGTGATCGGGCTTATTCCAAGTATTCATGAACAAAAACGCAATTGATTGTTCCGCTAATCATCGCGATGCTGCTTGCCTCCGGCCTGGCCGCGCAAACCGCGCCGTCCGCGTACGAAGTGGACTTACAGTTTGATCCCGCGCAAAGCGGCGCCACCATTTCCCTCAGCGGCAACTTTCACACGGTCGAAGGGTCATTTGCTCTGAAACATGGCAGTGTTAAGTACGATCCCGTAACGGGCAAGGTCGCCGGCGAGATCGTCTTCGATGCCGCGAGCGGCAAAACAGGCAACGACGGCCGCGACCGCAGAATGCACAAAGACGTGCTCGAAAGCGCTCGCTTCCCTGAAATCTCATTCCGTCCCAGATCGCGCTGAGGGCGCGCTCGCTGCTATCAGGTGACTCCACCCTTCAGGTGCACGGAGTCTTCTCCATTCATGGCGCCGATCACGAGCTCACGATTCCCGTCACCATTCATCTAGAACGCAACAACCTGGACCGCAAAAGCCGTGTTTCAGCTTCCGTATGTGAAATGGGGAATGAAGAACCCGAGTGTGCTCTTCCTTAGAGTGGCGGACATTGTCGACATTCAGTTCCGCGCCGCCGGAAGCGTCCGATAGTTCCCGAGCGGTGCTGCCTGCAGCCGCGCGGACACGAGTGTCCGCGCCACTCCTACTTAATCACTCCGCGCTCCGACGCCTCAATAAACCGGATCAGCGCTTCCACATCGTCCCCGCGATCCGACTCAGCTCTTCAGCTTCTCCAGAGCCTGCGACGTATTCAGCTTCGAAGCAAGCAGCACGCGGTATGCATGATGAATCTTCTTAATGCGGTCCTTGGTAAATCCCCGGCGCTCGAGTCCAACCGCATTCAACCCATAGGCATGGGTTCCGCGCTCAGCCGAAGTTTTTGAAAACGGCAGCACGTCGCGCGTGATGGTCGTTCCCCCGCCGATAAAAGCATGCGTGCCGATGCGCACAAAGTGATGCACCGGGCAAAGTGCGCCCACCGTCGCCCAATCCTCTACGGTCACGTGCCCACCGAGCGTGGCCGCGTTCGCCATAATGATGTGATCGCCGATCTGGCAGTCATGCGCAATATGGGTATACGCCATGATCAGATTGTGGCTGCCCACGCGCGTCACGCCCGTCGCCCTTTGCGGTTGCTCGGTTGATGGTCACGTACTCGCGAATCTCGTTGTGGTCGCCGATCTCGAGACGGGTGGGCTCGCCCCTGTAAGAAATGTCCTGGGGCGCGAGCCCAATCGAGCTGAAAGGAAAAAAATGATTGTCGGCGCCGATCTTCGTCGGGACCGCCCATCGCTACGTGCGAGAGCAAATGGCAGCGCTCGCCGAGTTCAACGTCCGCTCCAACGACGCAGTACGGGCCGATTTCGCAAGAAGGATGAATCCTGGCTTTTGGATCGATGATCGCCGTGGGATGAATAGACATTTCTGATTAATAAGCGATGAGCAGAATTAAGCACCGCGAGATAAGGAAGGACATTGAGATAAGCGAGAGCACGAGTTCGGTTTCAAGCTCTGCTTTCCTCTGTGTTCCTCCGTGTCCTCTGTGGTTCAAGATCTTGATTTGTTCTAGAGCCAATCTCGAATGGCCGAATCCGCCCGCCTATTCCGTTTCTCCGCGGCGCCAGTCCCGATCGCTCGCGGCACCAGCCGGCAAGTCACCGTCGACTCAGCCGCTACCTTGCCGTCGACGTACGCTTTGCCCTCCAGTCGCGCCGCCGTCATGCGCCATGCGCGCACTTCGACCTCAATGCGCAGCTGATCACCCGGAACCACCGGACGCCGGAAGCGAGCCTTCTCGATCCCCGTAAATACCATCAGCATCTCGTCGCGATTCGGCACTTCCGTCAGCAGCAACAATCCGCCGGCCTGTGCGATCGCCTCGACAATCAGCACGCCCGGCATGATCGGCTTGTCGGGAAAATGTCCCTGAAAGAATGGCTCGGTGATGGTTACGTTCTTTAGCGCGACGATCCTCTTCATGCGCTCGAGTTCCAGCACGCGATCGATCAGCAGAAAAGGAAATCGGTGCGGCAGGATTTTTAAAATGTCGTGGATGTCCATCGCGGTCTGCACCGGTTCCGGCTCGTAAGGCGTAGTGTGTGTGGTGTCGGTCATGCGGTTTCGTTCAAGGCGAAGATTATACTGTAGCGCACGATCGCAATGATGGAATATGGCCCCCGAAAGGAAACCATGAACGCTCGCCGAGGACTACTCGTCATATTCATTTTCTTCTTCTCAGGGAGCGCTTTGACCGCACTCTGGCCGCAGACCGCGCCTGCTGCCTCGGCCCAGCCCGCAGGTTCCGCAGTCCCCGCCTTGCCCCCCGATATTCCGGCCACGGCCGAGCGCTTCACGTTCCTGATGATGGGGAATCAATCCGGCCAGCAAGCCGTCTGGACTGCTTCCGACGGCACGCTCCATCTCTTCTTCCAATTCAACGACCGCGGCCGTGGTCCCAAGACTACCTCGATCCTCAAGCTTGACTCCGGCGGGATTCCGATTTCGGAAACTATCACCGGCAATGACTACCTGAAGTCCCCGGTGGATGAGACTTTCACCAACGCAGGCGGAATCGCACAATGGAAAAACACCGCCGAGAAGGGCGAAAAGAAAATTTCCGCGCCCGCCTATTACGCTCCGCTCAATGGAGCGCCCTCTGAATACGGCCTCCTCGTGCGCGCCGCCCTCCAGAATGGAGGCAAGATCGCTCTACTGCCCGAGGGAGAAGCCCGGGTCCAGCGTGTTGCCGAACTCGATGTTGAAGCCGCGTCGAAAAAGAAGCACGTCGCCCTCTACTCCGTAACTGGCCTCGATTTTTCTCCTAGTTATCTCTGGCTGGACGATCGCGACAAAGGCCGTGAAAAATTCTTCGCTTCGGTCGACGACTGGGGTTCGGTCATTCCCGAGGGTTGGGAATCGGCGGTCAAACCGCTTCTCGACACTCAGGATGAAGTCAAGCATTCACGCGCCGCAACGCTGGCCGTCAAACTTGCGCACAATCCCAAAGCGATCCGCTTTACCAACGTCAACGTTTTCGACGCGGAGAGCGGTAAAGTCGCCCCGAACTCGGAGGTCCTCGTCATTGGCGATAGAATTTATGGTGTTTATGGCCCTGGACAGACGATACCTTACGACGGTCCTCTTCTCGACGAAAAAATCATCGACGGCCACGGCAAAACGCTCCTCCCCGGCCTCTGGGACATGCACGCCCACGTAGGCGACAACGACGGCCTGCTGAACCTTGCCGGTGGCGTCACCACTGTCCGCGATCTCGCCAATGACACCGACTCGCTTCTCGCCCGCCGCCGCCGCATCGCGGAAGGAAAAGAAATTGGCACACGCATCGTCATCGCCGGCATCATCGACGGACGCGGCCCGTATCAAGGGCCAACAAAAGTTCTCGTCTCCACCGAAGCCGAAGCTCGCGCCGCCGTCGACAACTATAAAAGGCTCGGCTACGTGCAGATCAAGATTTACAGCTCTGTTCCGCCCGCTCTCGTTCCCGCCATCATTGACGAAGCGCACAAAAACGGCCTGCGCGTCAGCGGACACATTCCGGCGGGGATGACGGCCGACGCAATGTGTCCGGCTTGGCTACGACGAAATTCAGCACATTAATTTCCTCGTGCTGAATTTCTTTCCCGAAATCAAAGACACGAACACCATCACGCGCCTGACCAAGCCCGGCGAAGTTGCGGCCGGTCTGGACCTAAACTCGGCGCAGGTCCAAGCCGTTCATTAAGCTTCTCCAGGATCATCACACCAAGCTCGACCTGACGCTTTCCGTCTTCGAAGATCAATACCTCGGGCGCATCGGAGAAATCCCTCCCGGCTACCGAACCATCGCGAACCGTCTTCCCGCGCAGGTGCGTCGCGGCCTGCTCACGGCGGGGATGACGCCGCCTCCCGGCATGGACGAGACCTACAAAAAATCCTTCGCCAAGATGCTCGACTTCGCCGGCCTTCTGTATCGTTCAGGCCTCTCCATCGAAGATGGGACGGATAGCATGGCCGGTTTCACCCTGCACCGCGAACTGGAACTCGATGTTCAGGCCGGAATCCCTCCGGCCCAGGTCTTGCAGGATGCGACGCTAAACGCCGCCAAGATCATGAGCATGGACAAAGACCTCGGATCGATCACCCCGGGCAAGCTGGCCGACCTCACGCTGGTCGATGGCGATCCGACAAAAAACATCAGTGACATTCGCAAGACCACGGTCGTGGTCAAGGACGGAGTTTTGTATTATCCCAACGAACTTTACACCGAGCTGGGAGTTATTCCGTAGACTCTCACGGATTGAGGAGATCGGCATGGCGGTTCGCTTTGAAGGCGTCAGGCCATTTTGCGCGTGGAAGATATGCAGGCCAGCCTCGACTTCTATGTCAACCAGCTCGGCTTCAAGAATGTCGAGTGGGGCAACGACGACTTCACCAGCGTGTCACGTGACCGCGCCGCCGTCTATCTTTGTCGCGGTGCTCAGGGTCGCGGCGGAGCGTGGGTTTGGATCGGAGTCGAAGACGCTGAACAACTCCACGAAGAATTCAAGGCGAAAGGCGTTAAGATTCTCATGCCACCGACGAACTACTCTTGGGCGCTCGAGTTTCACATCGAAGATCTCGATGGCAACGTGCTTCGCCTGGGTTCCGACCCCAAGTAGGGCGATGTGGATTCGAGTAGGGCGCAGATTCACTTCTGCAATCTGACCTCTGACCTCTGCAATCGTGCGCCCTACTTGACGCCTTTCGACGCGTCCCACGAGCCCTGCTCCTTGCGCACCATAACGATCTCTCCGATATGGTAGGCGTTGTGCGTTCCGATGCGTGCGATCGTCGGCGCCCACTCCTCGAGATTCTTTTCGTCCGCCGTCTCAACAACCTTCTCGAGATCCGTCATCACCTGGTCGAGCCGCCGGACCGTGTCTGCCCACTTCTTCGCGTCGAACTGGTTGAACGTTTCGTCGTTGTTGCCGTCGAATTTCGCTGGCGTCTGCCCCTTGAATTTGGCCAGGCTGCGCTCATTCCAGTAGACGAGGTGATAGGCAAGTTGTCCGACCGAATGATTCCCGTGGCCATCCGTCCAGTTCGCCTGTTCCGGCGTCAGGCCTGCGACCGCGGTGTTGGCATCGACAAACCAGTCTTTCTGATTGTGAGTCGTCTTCAGCTGCTCCAGAAGGATGCTCCTCAGGGTGAGCGTTTCTTGCTTGTCTTTAACCTGCGCGTACGCCTGAAACGACAGCGCCAAAAGAAGAAGAACAACGGCTTGCTTCATAGGTTTCTTGCTCCTTGAGATCTTTAGACGTGGTTCTGCGTGGTTGGCTAGCAACTGTCCGGCGTTATGTGAATCCGAACCTCTCTAAACGTAATCCAAAGCACAGAGACAAATTCACGCACCGAAGAGACAACATGCCTGAAGTGACCACGATTCCAGTTCAGCCAAGGATTGCAATCTCCGGCGAGGCCCTCGACCAGCTCTTCCGCAAAGCCCGCACACATAACGGATGGCTGCCGAAGCCTGTTTCCACCAAACTGCTGCGCGAAATTTACGATCTCGCCCGCCTCGGCCCTACGAGCGCCAACAGCTCGCCTGCCCGATTCGTCTTCGTGACGTCTCCCGGAAGCCAAGGAGCGGCTGCGGCCTGCGCTCTCTCCCGGCAACCTTGACAAGACGATGGCTGCTCCCGTCACCGTCATCATCGCCTACGATACTGAATTCCACGAGAAGCTGCCCAAGCTTTTTCCGCCCAGAGACATGCGCTCCGTATTCGCAGGCAATGCGGCATTGATTCAGGAAACTGCCTTCCGCAACAGTTCGCTTCAGGGCGCTTATTTTATTCTTGCGGCCCGTGCTATCGGTCTCGATTGTGGTCCGATGTCGGGATTCGATGCGGCCAAGGTGAACGCGGAGTTCTTTCCCGACGGCAAATGGAAGACAAACTTCCTCTGCAACCTCGGCTACGGAGACCCCAGCAAACTCTTCCCGCGCAGCCCGCGCTTATCCTTCGAAGAAGCGTGCGTGATCTTGTAGCTTTTGCCCATCCACAGAGCGCAGCGATGCAAATGAAAAAGGCCAGCACCAAGCTGGCCTTTTTCTCGTTTCTTACAAATCGTTCGCTTACAACGTGCTTACTTCTTGGGTGCGATCGCGTCCTTCGCGGCTTTAGCGACGCGGAACTTCACGACGGTCTTTGCCTTGATCTGAATCGGTTCGCCGGTTTGCGGGTTGCGTCCCATGCGGGCTTTGCGATGCGCTTTCACCAGGCGGCCCAGTCCGGGTACGACGAATACGCCGTTTTTCTTGGTCTCTTTGATCGCCGTATCAGCGAGGTGTTCCAGGAACGTTGCCGCAGTCTTGTTGTTGGAGCCGAGTTTCTCGGCCAAATGACGGGTGAGTTGAGTTTTGGTCATACCACTAGCCATGAATTCCTCCTTCAGGAAAATGCTTGTTAATGCTGGTTTCGACCGCATCTTAACGCACGTTGCTGTGGAAAACTAGCAAAATATGCAGATTTTATGCGGTTTTCAGGAAAGGTACCCTCCAAAACAGGCCAAAAACGGGCTTTGGACTGGGAAGCGCTGGATGTCGCGACTTCATCGAATGGGTCCCCGAGCGCATTTTCCGGAGCGACAAGACTACCGCTGGCTTCGACCCGCGCCTGTTCGTTACACTGAAAACCATTTTTACCAATCCAAATGTGCAGAGGAGACTGTATATGGCGGAAGCATCTCTCAGCGGCGCGGACTTCAAAAACCAATTGCGCGCAGGTAATCCAAAGATGGGCCTGTTCGTGAATTCTCACAGCCCCACCATCGCCGAGCAACTCGCCCACAGCGGCTATGACTGGCTGCTCGTGGACACGCAGCACGGCCCCATGCACTACGAAAAGCTTTCGGCCATGCTCTGCGGAATTTCTAATGGCGGCGCGAAGTCGCTGGTCCGCGTGGGCGGATACGCCGATCGTCCCGGCATTCAGCAGGCGCTCGACCTCGGCGCCGATGGCGTTCTCATCCCTTATATCAATACCGCCGCCGAAGCGCGCGAAGCCATCAGTTGCGCCAAATATCCGACGGTCGGCACGCGTTCCGTTTATTTCCCCCAGCGCAGCATGGATAAAGGCGGCCTGCTGGGCTATGCCGGCAGCTGGAATAACGAAGGCATCGTCGCCCTTCAGGTCGAGACCGCTTCCTGCATAGAAAACATCGCCGAGATCGCCGCGGTTCCGGGAGTCGACATTCTCTTTCTTGGGCAAAACGATCTCTGCATGTCGATGGGCCTCTACAACAAATACGAGTTCCCGCACATGTACACCTCGCCCGAGCTGAACGCGGCCACCCAGAAACTGGTGGAACACGCGCGCAAGAACAACGTCATTCTCGGCCTGTTTCTGTTCGGCACCGCGCGCGTCGGCGAGTTCCTGGAAAGAGGCTTCACCTTCATCAGCGTCGGCAATGACCTGCACCACGTGCTGACGCAGACCGCCGCCTACGTAAACGACATCGAAAATGTCGCGAAGGAAAAGGGCAAGGCGTGGAAGCGTCGTCCGACAGCGCTTTTCTAGGAACCGGTTAGATCCTTCGTCCCCGCATCACCGTTACAGGAGACCCGTCGGCAAGAAACGCGGATGACGGTTTCTGGCTCAGCACCGCCGCGAATGCGGCGCCGTAGAGTTGCTCTGCGTCGCCGATGAATTCTGCATGCTGTGCTTGCCAGACCTTCCAGGACGGATGGACAACGTGATATTCAACGCAGCCACCATCACGCTGCGCCGCATATCCCCATTAGTGCTCGGTAATGAACTGCTCCTCGGAACCATCGCTAAGCAGCTCGGAATTGCCTTGCGACTCGAAGCGCATTTCGCTCCACAGGCTGCCGGATCGCCAGCGGTAGGAGGCTGAAATACTTCCGTCTTTGCCATTGTGAATCTGGTGAGCCATGGGATTCGCGATGTAATTCTCGTTGTAGAGAGTACGCGCCACGAGTGCAATCGCGCGGCGCGGGACGATCTCGCGGATGAAGACTACCCCGCGACGAATTTCTCCCTGTTCGTGGCGCCTCACATAGAACCGGAGGTTCACTTCAGTGAAGTTCGAGTGCAAGGGAATATGGACGCCGAAGACCTTCGTGTTCACGAATCGAAATCCGACCAGGCTGACGAAGGTTTTTGAATTCCAATAATCGAGTTCAGTACCCCGCGGGACGCAGGGATGAAGCAGCTCCGGATCTACCTCGTAGTTCAGCAGGACGAGATCGCGCCATTCCGCGGTCAGAAAAGTTCGGTCGGAATCCACGTAGTTATGATGGCAAAACGCACTCCGGGATTCAGCGTCTACAGAGATGCCCCAAAAGCCATGTCCAGCAAGGCTTGTGGTGACACCCCACTCTCGCGCAACTGGCGGATGCTAACCGCGTCGCTGCGTTTGGCAAGGCGCGCCCCCGCCGCATCGCGCACCAGCTCACAATGAAAGTATTCGGGAGTCGCGAAGCCGAGCGCGCGCTGCAACAGGATTTGTCGCGCCGTCGATGTCAACAGATCCTCGCCGCGCACGACCTCGGTAATGCGCATCGCGGCATCATCCACCACCACCGAAAGTTGATAGGCGGGAACGTCGTCGCGCCGCCACACCAGGAAATCTCCGAAGTCTTTTCCTGGCACGTAGCGCCGCTCGCCCAGATTCAAATCCGTGAACGTGACAGCTTCGTCCTCGTCCTTCCCAGCCGGAACGCGAAATCTCCAATTCACTCCCGCGGGTTCGTGGAACCTGGCCGCATCGCGTCGCTCGCGGCACCGTCCCGGATAAATCGGGCCGTCGTCCAGATCGTTCGGAGCACTCGCGGCCTGAGCCATATCCTTGCGCGAGCACGTACACGGATAAATAAATCCTCTATCGCGCAAGTGCCGCCATGCTTCAAGGTAATAACCGCGCCGCTCGCTCTGGGTGTATGGGCCGAAGCCTCCGCCACAGTCCGGGCCTTCGTTCCAGCGAATTCCCAGCCATCGCAAGTCCTCGATCATCGCCCGCGCATACTCCGGCCGGGATCGTTCCGGATCGAGATCTTCATCGCGGAGGATCAGAGTCCCACCCTGCTCGCTTGCACGCTGCGCGGCTATCCAAAATGTGCGCGCATGTCCGATGTGCAGGAAGCCGGTCGGCGAGGGAGCAAGGCGTCCGCGATACGCTGTCGACAACGTCACAGGCGAATTCTAAATCGTGCGCAACTCGGCGAGCGCGCACATAGGAGATACAAAAATTTACATTAAATGATGCCGGGTTTCAGCAGGCCGCACGTTCATAGGTAACACATATGTAGAGGCAACCTGCCAATGGAGTGCGTCATGTTTCTTGTAAGTGTGCTGATGATTTGCGGATGGGTCGTCACGCTATCCACGATCGGTATTTGTGCCCTTAACGAATCTGGAAAACTGCTCACAATTCGCAGACGTCTGGCATTGTGGTTGGATGCTTCGGCAGCGAGCCCTCACGCAGAACAAAGTCTCGCACATGGGGCCGGGGCTTGGAACGATGGCGCGGGCGGGGGTGCCCGCGCCACACAGCTTTAGCGCGCGGCTACCGGGGCCGGAGTGCGCTTCTCCATCGGAATGAACTCGCGGGTCTCGTGGCCGATCCAGACCTGACGCGGGCGGGCGATCTTTTGCTCGGGATCGCTGAGCATTTCCTGCCATTGCGCCAGCCATCCGCAGGTGCGCGGAATGGCGAAGAGCACCGTGAACATTTCCGGCTTGAAGCCCATCGCCTGGTACATGATTCCCGAGTAGAAATCGACGTTGGGATAGAGCTTGCGTTGCACGAAGTAATCGTCCTGCAGCGCGATGCGTTCGAGTTCGAGAGCGATTTCGAGCTTCGCATTGCGTCCCGTAACTTCGAACACGCGGTCCGCCGTCCACTTGATGATCTTGGCGCGCGGATCGTAGTTCTTGTAGATCCGGTGGCCGAAGCCCATCAGCTTGCCTTTGCCTTCCTTGATCTTCTTGATGTAGGCCGGCACGTTGTCCTTGGAACCGATCTCGTCCAGCATGCGCAGCACTTCTTCGTTGGCTCCGCCGTGCAGCGGGCCGGAAAGCGCCGCTGCCGCCGATGCGGTCGCCAGATAGGGATCGCGTCTGCGAGCTGCCCACCGCGCGCATGGCGTTCGCGCTGCAGTTCTGCTCGTGGTCCGCGTGCAGGATAAAGAGAATGTCAAGAGCGCGCGCAATCACCGGATTGGCCACGTACTTCGGCTCGACCATCTTCCACAGCATGTTCATGAAGTTCTCGGTATAGGTGAGATCGTTGTCGGGATAGACGTAGGGGAACCCGACGTTGTGCCGGTACGACATGGCGGCGATCGAAGGCACCTTGCCGATCAGGCGCTTGATCTGCTGGAGGCGGTTGGCGGGATCGTGAATGTTACGGGATTCCGGATAAACGCCCGAGAGCGCCGCCACCGTGCTCACGAACATGGCCATGGGATGGGCGTCATAGCGGAAGCCCTCCATGAACTTCTTCGTGGTCTCGTGGATCATGGTGTGGTGCGTGATTTCGCTCACCCATTCTTTGAGCTGTGGGGCCGTGGGCAACTCGCCGAACAGAAGCAGGTAGGCGACTTCGAGAAACGTGCAGTGCTCGGCCAGCACCTCGATGGGATAACCGCGATAGCGCAGGATGCCGCGATCGCCGTCGATGTAGGTGATCGCGCTGCGGCAGGAAGCCGTATTCATGAAGGCGGGATCATAGGTCATCAGGCCAAAATCTTCCGGGCCGGTCTTGATCTTGCGCAGATCCATCGCGCGGATGGTTCCGTTCTCAACCGGCAGGGTATAGTTCTGTCCCGTGCGATTATCGGTAATTGTTAAGCTGTCTTTATCTTGCGGCATGACGGAACTCCTCGGAATTGATGGTTTAAACGAAAATTGTCCGGGCGGAGAGCCACGTGCGGGCCGTGCCCGTTGGTTCCGACAGTAACGGCCCAGGTACCGCTGCGCGGTGAGCCACGTCACACGTGAATGTGTTCCTGTCCACCCTTAATTGTAAGCATTATGCCACTGGCGCGGCGGAAAAACGGCTGCCGCCGAGGATCGCTTGGACGAGACCCCCGGCGGTCAGTCTCGCCGCAGGTTGGCAGCCGGTATTTCATTCATTCGCCGCTCTGCGCGGCGGTTTAAGGCAGCGCGCGAAGATGGCCGAAACGGCTGGGATCTCGTCCTCTTTCAGCCGAATTGCGCTGCCGAGTTTCTTTAACGCCGCGTTCAGCCTCGGGGGATCGCCAGCGGTCATCTCCATTACGTGTTGCCACTCCCGCGCCACCGGAACCCGCTCATCGCTCTCGGCATCTTCGCAGAACTGGTCGGCTGCCTCGGGTGCCGTGCCGTACTCGTCGGCTACGTCTTCGTGAAAATATCCCCGCAGAAAGGTGTGCAGAGCGGGGAAATTCTCGGCTGTCATCTCGACTCGCGAATTGGCATCATGCGGTTTCATCAGCGGCACTCCGGGTAAGAAGTCAAAACGTAGTACCGGTTCGCTCCCGCGTACTTTAGCACCACCAGCGCGTGCGTGCACGGGCGCGAATGGACCTCGCCCCGTTCATCGTGCGCCCGATGGCCTGCGGTCCCGTCATAGTCCAGCACCAGGTTGGGATGCCGGCTCTGCCGGAGCCAGCTTTGAATCTGGTCCTGCGATTGGGCGATCGCCGCGCCGACTACGTGCTGGGCAATCGTGCGATCCGTATAGGTCGACGCTCCCGTAATGTTTTCCTCGCGCTGCAGCCGCCGTCGAAGATCCTCTTCGCTTTGGCCGACGTGCTTGCGCAGGATGTGTCCACCGGCCCGCTCGTCCTGTTCGAGGTCGCGGGCTGGACCATCGAGCAGCCCCGCCTCGTGCCGGTTCGGCCGTTGTCCCGGTGCGTTCGGCGAAGTGGAGCCCGCGCTGTTTGTCGCGGCCGGAGGCTGGCATGAAACGAAAGTCAAAACGAGCGCCAGAGCCCAGAGGCCATTGCCGGGAGCCCATCCGCGCGTCTTCAAGAATCGTCGCATTCGCTTCCATCCGCCGCCAGTCGCTCCTGATCCGCGCCCTTCGGCTGCGCTCTTGCGGTAAAGATTCGGGAATTGTGCTACTAAACAGGGTGTGCGGGCAAGTCTACTCGACTATCTCGACGACTTAGAACGCTGGGGCGACAGCCCGGCCTATGTGTACCCGCGAGGATATCGCCACGAACGCTGGTCCTACGCCCGCGTCGCCGCTACTGCCTACCAGTTTGCACGCGAACTGGCCGCGCGCAACATTGCGCAAGGCGAAGCCGTCCTTCTTTGGAGTCCGAACTCGGCTGAGTGGGTCGCAGCTTTTCTCGGCTGCGCTCTGTCTGGTGTAATTGCCGTTCCAGTCGACGACGCTTCCAGTCCCGACTTCGCTCTCCGCATCAGTCAACAGGTCCGCACAAAACTCGTCCTGTGCCCGCGAGCACGGGCAGCGATCTTCGAGCACAGCGGCATCGCGTCGATTGATCCTTCCGATCTTGGCGCCAGCATCGCTCACCATTCCTCCGCGCGATTTCGTCCGCTTGCCATTCAGCCGTCCGACATCCTGGAGATCGTCTTCACCTCCGGCACGACCGCCGAGCCCAAGGGAGTCGTGCTCACCCACGCCAATGTCGCCGGCAACCTGGCTCCCATCGCGGCGGAGATCGGCAAATATCTCAACTACGAACGGTTCTTTCATCCGCTTCGTTTTCTGAACCTGCTGCCGCTCAGCCACGTCTTCGGGCAATTCCTCGGAATTTTTCTGCCGCCGCTGCTAGGCGCGACCGTCGTCTTTGAAGACACTTTCAATCCCACCGAGATCATGGCGACCATCCATCGCGAGCGCGTGTCCGTGTTGGTCGCCGTTCCGCGCCTAATCGACTCGCTCAAGCAAAAGCTGGAACGCGACCTCGAAGCGAGCGGCGGGCGCGAGTCCTTTGCCGCCGATTGCGCTCGCGCCGCCAGCCAGCACTTCCTCCGCCGCTGGTGGACGTTCCGCCGCATTCGCGGCCGGTTCGGATGGAAGTTTCTTGCCATCATCAGCGGCGGCGCCGCGCTCGATCCCGGCACCGAAGAATTCTGGCATCGTCTCGGCTATGCGGTCGTCCAGGGATATGGCCTCACGGAAACCACGTCGCTCATCAGCCTTAATCATCCTTTCCACACCAGTCGCGGATCGATCGGCAAAGTCCTGCCCGGACGCGAACTACGTCTCGCCGACGACGGCGAGATTTTAGTTCGCGGCAGCGGCGTCGCCAGCGGTTACTGGAACGGCCGTGAACTCGTGCCCGTCGCCGGCGACGAAGGCTGGTACCGCACCGGCGATCTCGGCGCGCTCGATGCCGAAGGCAATCTTTTTTTCAAGGGACGCAAGAAAGAAGTCATCGTCACGCCGGCGGGAATGAACGTATATCCCGAGGATCTGGAAGCGGCATTGCGCGCGCAGAAGGAAGTACGAGATGCGATCGCGGTCGGACTGGAACGAGGAGGCAATGCCGAGCCTTGCGCGGTGATGATTGTCGCGGCGGAAAATGCGGCCGCGAAGCAAGCTGTTGCGAAGCATGCCGTCGACGGCGCCAACCAAACACTCGCCGAATACCAGAAGATGCGGCAATGGTTCCTCTGGCCGGACGACGATTTTCCGCGCACGACCACCGGTAAGCCTCGGCGCAATGTAATTCGCGATACGGTCGCCGCGAGCATAAGCGAATCTCCGGGGAACTCAGGCCGCGAGTCGATCGCCAGCCCGCTCTCCGAACTCGTCGCAAAAATTACCGGCCGCGCCGCGCCAAACCTCGCGCCGGGCGACGACTTGGAGCGCGATTTCGGCTTGACTTCCCTGGAACGGGTAGACCTGCTCGGAGCCCTCGAAGATCGTTATCAGGTCGACCTGAGCGAAACGAGCTTTGCAAATGCGGCGACGGTTGCCGACATCGAGAAGCTGCTGCGAAGTGAGTGTACCGCAGCACACGGTGAAAGTGGGGCGAGCGATAGCCGAGATCGTCGCGGCTTCCACTATCCTCGCTGGACCTTGCATTGGCCCGCGACATGGCTGCGCCTGGCCACGCATTATCTGCTGATGCGTCCCGCGGTTTTTCTGCTCGGGTGGCCGCGCGTCACAGGACGCGAAAATTTAGACGGGGTTTCCGGCCCGCTCCTCGTAATTTCGAACCACATCGACGACGTCGATGCCGGCCTCATCCAGACTGTGCTGCCCGCCGCGCATTCGCCACAAGCTTGCGACGGCCACCGGCGGCGAAGCTCTCGAAGCACTGCGCTCTCCCGCCTGCGCTCGCGGTTGGCTGCTCCGCATCTACGACCGCTTGCAATGGGTGCTTGGCGTCGCGCTTCTTAACCTGTTCCCGCTTCCTCGTGAAGCTGGCTTCCGAAAAAGCTTTGCCTATGCCGGCGAGGCCGTCGACTGCGGCTACAGCGTTCTCGTCTTTCCCGAAGGTCGCCATACGGAAGACGGCAAGCTTCGGCCATTCCGCACCGGCGTTGGCCTGCTGGCAAACAATCTGCGCATCCCGATTCTTCCCATGCGGATCGATGGACTATTTGAAATCAAGCGCGCCGGCAAAAAAATCGCGCCGCCGGGAAAAATTCAGATACGCATCGGCAAGCCCGTGCAGTTCACGCCAGAAACGCCGCCCGAGGAAATCGCCCGCGAACTCCAGAAACTCGTCGAAAGCCTCTAGCAGTAGCCAAAGAGCGGAAACCCGCAATGTGACCTTGGATTTTAGGTGGCGCAGCGTTTTAAGCGCTGCCATGGTGGCCTGTTTCTGTTTGCGGCTTCAGCCGCTGAGGTTCCGACCCGCCGCGTCGCTATGCCATGCCCGCCGTCATGCTTTTCTTGTCGAGCCCCGCCAGCCGCCGCATCTCGCTCACCAGCCATTCGGTCTCGCGCTGGTCGCGTAACGTACGGCCAATCGTCAGCCTCTTTCCGTCGCGCAGCGTCATTTCGATGTCGTAATAAGGAGTTCCCGTTCCTCCGCCCTGTTGCGCGCTAATTCGGTCGGTGATCGTGGCAATGTCAGAGAATGCGATCTGCCGCACCTTGCCTCCGCCCAATAACCCCGACTGCAAGCTAAGGCCGTTGCCAATCACCACCCGGGTTGTGCCGAGCCACATCTGCACGGTGATGTAAAGAAGCAGCAGCCGCGAAAAACCCGAATCCGACTGGAAAAATGAACGGCGCCCGTGTGTAGGTGAGGCCATAAGCGATCCCGCCGAAAATCACTGTGAACACCGTCGTCGACACCGCAAAGCTTTTATTGCGCGCCGCCGGAAAGTAGAACTCTGTGCCATCCGCCACCTGCTGGACTTGCACCGAGAGATGCTCCGGACGCTGCACCGTCGAATCGGGTGCCGCGAACGCCTCTTGCTGGGACGCCTCTTCCTCGCTAGGGCTCGCGGCCGTCCGGAATACCGGAACCTCGAATACATCGTGATAGTCGACGCCGGGCACACTAGCGGTCGCTTCAAGGAGCCAGAGGAATTCGTCCCGCACATTCAGCTTCTCCGTCGGCTGTGCGTCGGCCGGGATATGAAAGGCAACAGGAATCGTCGTGCCATCTGGCCCCGGGCACAGCTGGCCGGAATTGAGTTCCACCTCGTCCCGCCAAAGAATTTTTTCGTTGGTCGTCTGGCTCTTGCCGGATCCTGTCTCATAGCGATGCACGCTGGAGAGGCGCAGAGCCACACCATGATCGGGCGAATGCGGGAAGCGCGCCTGGATGCAGCCTTTCAACTCGCGCCCCACTACCCCCGGAACGCTGGCCATCTCAAAATATGTTTTGCCGAACTCGAAGAAGGCGATTGTCTTCCGGATGGCATGAATCAGCACAAGGATTCCAATGGCCGGGAACACCAGCATGAAATATGCGCTGGGGCCTTTCTGCTTCACGGCCGCGGGCACGGCAACGATCGTGATGGTCCACGAGATCAGGTTCAAGAAGACTGCGAGCACCCAGCTGCCGATCATGCTGCCTTCCGTCCTGCTCTTGACGCGGCCCGCAGCCCAGTCGGCGCGCCAGAGCCAGGGCTCGGTGGGATGCTCGGCCTGCAACTGTTGCTGCTGCCCATAGCGCTTTCGGCCGGCGAACACGAGAAAGAGGAGGCCAAAACCGACGCCGCTGAAAGTCACACCGAAGCTCAACGGATACCAGAACGACTGACCGCCCGGCGGAGCGCCGATTAGTTTAATCGCCTGCCAGAAAGCGAACAGTCCAAAACCCGCGAAGGGCAGCGCAAACAGACAAATCAGCAATATGCCGAACGCCGCGCCGAGATTGGTGGAACGAGGATTCACGCCCCTATTTTGCTGGAGAACGGAGAAATCAGTAAGAGGCAGAAAGTGGAGCAACCAAAGTAATCAGGAAAGCTGAAAGCGCCCTACCTCTCTCGCTTCGGCATAAACATCCATTGCAGCACCGAGCTGACTAGGCTCATCAGCACCGCGCCAATCAAGGCGGGAATGAATCCGCGCACCTGGAACCCTTGCACGAACTGCGACGCCAGCTCCAGCATCAGGGCATTGATCACAAACCAGAAGAGGCCCAGCGTCAAAATCGTGAGCGGGAAGGTGATGATCTTGAGCAGCAAGCCAATGGTCGCGTTAATCAGGCCAATCACGAGCGCCGCAATCAATGCCGCCTTTGCGCCGCTGACGTAGATGCCGGGCACAAAATGCGCGACAATCCATAGCGCAATCGCGCTTAAAATCCAATGTAGAAGAAGTCGCACGTTAGCCTCCTTGGGCCTGGTGATTAGATGTGCGTGAGCGTCAATGAGCCGCACCCAAAAATGACGTTTGGACACTATACAACGTGAAACCGCCCGCGAAAACTGCCGCGCCGAAAACCAACGCCGTCCGCCTGCTTGATCGGCTCGGCATCAAGCATGAACTGCGCGCCTATGAAGTCGATCCCGAGGACTTGGCCGCCGAAACGGTAGCCACCAAAATCGGTCTGCCGGCGGAGCAAGTTTTCAAGACGTTAGTCGCGCGGGGAGATCGCAACGGAATCGTCATGGCCGTTATCCCCGGCGACCAGGAACTTGACCTGAAAGCGCTCGCGAAGGCCGCCGGAGAGAAGAATGTTCAGCTTGTTCCGGTAAAAGAGCTGCAAGCCCTCACCGGATACATCCGCGGAGGCGTGACGGCGCTCGCCGCGAAGCGCGACTACCCGGTATATGTTGACGAGACAATCGAACTGTTCGACGTGGTGTCGTTCGGCGGGCATGCGCGGATTGCAGATTCTGATCGCGCCGGCTGATTATCTGCGTGCGACCAAGGGAACGATTGCCCCGCTGGCCCAACCGAAGACCTGAACCAAGACTACACGGGCTGATTTCACTTCCCGTTGAGACAAGTATTAAACTGAAATCCGCGAAAATCCGCGCAGACCCGCGGCAAAAGAATTTCCCCGAGGCCATTCATGCCCACTGCCATCCGCACTAATCCGCTTTCATTCCTCACCGATCAGCTCGACGAGCTCAGGGCCAAGGGCACGCACTTCAAACTGCGCGTGCTCGAAGACGAGCAGGCCCCGGTTTGCACGTTCGACGGAAAGAAAGTCATCAACCTCGCGTCGAATAATTATCTCGGCCTGACCACGCATCCCAAGCTGCGCGAGGCTGCGCTCGAAGCTACGCGCAAGTTCGGAGTCGGTTCCGGCGCCGTGCGCACCATCGCCGGCACGATGCGTATTCACATGGACCTCGAAGAAAAAATTGCGCGCTTCAAGAACGTCGAAGCCTGCGTAGTTTTCCAATCCGGATTCACGGCCAACGCGGGCACGGTCTCGGCGTTTCTCGGCAAAGACGATTTCATCATCTCCGATCAACTCAACCACGCTTCGATCATCGATGGCGCGCGGCTCTCGCGGGCCAAGATTCTGGTCTTCAATCACAAAGATGTCGCCCACGCGGAAGAACAACTTGCCAGCATAGAAAATCAGCCCGGCCACAAGCTGCTCATCACTGACGGCGTCTTTTCAATGGACGGCGATATCGGTGCGTTGCCCGGCCTCTGCGAGCTGGCCGAAAAATATGGCGCGATCATGATGGTCGATGATGCGCACGCCTCAGGTGTTCTCGGCCGCCAGGGCCGCGGCACGATCGATCATTTTGGCATGCACGGGCGCGTCGATATCCAGGTCGGTACGCTTTCAAAAGCCATTGGCGCGCTCGGCGGCTACGTCTGCGGTACGCGCGATCTCATCGACTTTCTCTACCATCGCGCGCGGCCGTTTCTATTTTCTACTTCGCATCCGCCCTCAGTCGCAGCCACCTGCATCGCGGCGTTCGACGTGCTCGAAAACGAGCCGCAGTGGATGGAGCAGCTCTGGGCCAACACACGTTTCTGGAAAAAGGAGCTCGGCCTGCTCGGCTTCAACATCGGAGGCCAGACCACTCCCGCAAGCGAGACTCCGATCACTCCCATCATCATCGGCGACGGCCGCCTGACCATGGACTTCTCGCGCGAACTGTTCAAAGAGGGCATCTTCGGCACCGGCATCGCGTTTCCCACGGTACCAGAAGGAAAAGCGCGCATCCGCACCATCATGACCGCGACGCACACCAAAGACGAATTGCAGCAGGCGCTGGAAGTGCTTGCACGAGTCGGGAAGAAGTTGGGAATTCTTGCCTAGGTTTAGTTTGACTTTGTTGCTGGAGCATCTTCCACAATCGCTTCCACGATGTGGTCGATCGTATCCGTCACCCGCTTGGCGGGAAGATTCAGATTGTTCGAGAAAATCGAAAACACGACCGTCTGCCCCGAGTCGGTCGTCGCGAATCCCGAAAGCGCTCGGACTCCGCTCAGCGATCCTGTCTTCGCCATCACGCGCTTCTGAAGTCCCGGGGCAGTCAGCCGATCTGCCAGCGACCCATCGATTCCCGCCACCGGGAAACTCGCTTTGTAAGCCTCGCCCCAGGGCTGCGACGAAGCATAACGCAGCAACCGCACAACGGCCTGCGGCGTAACCAGGTTCTGGCGCGAGAGTCCGGAACCGTCAAAAAATGCGTACTGGTCACTGGCCACGCCTGCCTGCGTCAAAAACGCCCGCAGCACTTCGAGTCCCGCTTCGACCGAGCCCGCATTTCCCCGCTCGCGTCCCAGCAGGCGCAGCAGAATCTCCGCATGCAGGTTCTGGCTGATTTTATTGATCACGCGCACATCGTCGACCAGCGGCCTTGACTCGTAGCTGGCCAGCGTAATCGGCTGATCGCTCTTCAGAGGGCGCACGGCGTCATCGCTGCCTCCGTGCGACGGCGCGATGGCAGTGGCCGTAAATGTCGAGAGGTTGGCCAGTTCCGTGTGGCGCGTGCGCTCATGCCCGTAGACGATGATGCCGTGCTTTTCCAGCAACTGCCGAAACAAACCTGCGGCAAATGCGGCAGGCTCCTCGATGGCAAGTGCCTCCGTCGTTCCCGGATCGTCGAGCGGCAGGTTGCCCCACAGAGTAACGACATTCGAACCGGGCTCGCGATTCACAAACAGCTTTCGCCCCGTGCCGGCAGGCGTTGTCACGATCCGATTGTCGATGCGGTAGTAGTCGCCAAAAGGGTTGAGGCTGACGAATGCTTTTTCGCCGGGACGGTCGGCAGGCAGAATCTTGACAAACACTACATTGTCATTAATGGTAAGCGCGGAAACGGGCGCGCCGTCGGCCCACACCAGATCGTCCTGGCTCCAGCCTTCGCCATAGCGCTCAAACGCGAAATACGAATCGTCCGCCACGACATCGCCGTCAACAAACTTCACGCCCTTTGCGACCAGCGCGTCGGCCAGCGTTTCGAGCGCCAGCAGCGGGTCGTCGTTGCGCTGCGTCCTCAAATCATAGGGCAACTCCCGCCCGGAGAGATTAGGATCGCCGCGCCCGACCAGCACGAGGTCTCCATTGAGCCGTCCATAGCGATCGAGCGTGCCTGTCGTTTCGACGGTGGTACGAAATTTGTAGTCGGGCCCAATCAGCGCCAACGCGGCAGCCGTCGTGAAGAGCTTGGTGTTCGAAGCAGGTGTGAAGAGCTTGTCAGAGTTCTGCGAGTACAACGTTTCTCCGGTAGCGAGCGACGCGACTTCAATTCCCCAAAATCCGTGCTCCAGGTCGGGAGAATTCAGCAACGCCTCAATGCGCGTCTGCAACCGTTGAACGGCAGGTGAAGCGACAGGCGCTGACGAGGGTGCGTTGGAAGGAGACGTCGCAGGCTTGGCTGGACGCCCCGCTTTGCCGCTCGCAGAGTTCGTTGCAAATCCCGAAGCAGGCCCGCCAACAGACGCTGCAACGCCGAGCACGACCGCAAAAAGCAGACGCGCTACTGATCGCCGGCGGGGCATCGCTCAGATTGTAGCACCCGCGAAAATACTGGCCGTTCTAGAATAACGGCAGATGCGCGCGATATTTCAGTGGAACATCGGTGGGCGCAATCTCGAACTCGGCCGCCGCACCCTGATCATGGGCATCGTGAACGTCACGCCCGACTCGTTCTCGGACGGCGGACTCTATGTCGATGCCTCTAAAGCCGTTGCCCACGCCGAGCGTCTGCTCGATGAGGGCGCATCCATCATTGACGTGGGCGGAGAATCGACGCGGCCGGGAACGCCTGTGGCCGATTCGTCGGACCCGCAAGCCGGCGCAAACGCACAATCGTCCTCGCTGCCGGCTACTTCACCCGCACCACCAACCGCCCCCATATCCGAAGACGAGGAACGAAAACGCATTCTGCCGGTGATCCGCGATTTGAAGAAACGCCGTCCGCAGGCCGTCATCAGCGTCGATACCTACAAGGCCGGCGTTGCGCGCGCCGCCATCCAAGAGGGGGCCGAGGTGGTGAACGATATCAGCGGATTCCGCTGGGATCCGAAGATGGCAAGAACTCTCGCCGAGCTGAAAGTGGGCGCTGTGCTCATGCACACACGCGGCCGTCCCGAAGAGTGGCGCGGGCTTCCGCCCATCGGCGACCCGGTTCTGCTCGTGAAGCGAGACCTGCGCCAGTGGGCCGAAGCCGCCACCCTGGCCGGCGTCAAGCGCGATCATCTGGTGCTCGACCCTGGATTTGGATTCGGGAAAAGGTTTGAAGAGAATTACCCGTTGCTCGCCCATTTTGGCGAACTCCAGCAAATGGGCTTTCCGCTTTTAGCCGGAGTCTCGCGCAAATCTTTTATTGGACGCGCGCTCGCGCACGACGGCAACGATGCTCCGGTCGAAGAGCGTCTCTACGGAACTCTGGCTGCGGAAGCAGCGTTGATTTTGAAAGGAGCCCACATCATCCGCACCCACGATGTAGGGCTAGCTTGGCAAGCGGCGAAACTGGTCGACGCGGTAGTGGCCAGCGGAGGGTAAGGCGATTGCAGAAGTCAGAGGTCAGATTGCCGAGTCAAAATCTCTTGGCGCAAACCCTAATATCGGCCCTTGGGTTTTTACCCCTGCATTCTGACCTCTTGGCTCTGCAATCGCCTTACGCCATCGCCGCAGCTGCCGCGTTCGATTTGAACGCGGGCAGTCGGATCTCAAACGCCGCCCCGCCCTCGGGACGATTGAAGCACGTAATCTGGCCCTTATGATCCTGAACCACGCCATAGGTGGCGCTCAAGCCGAGCCCCGTTCCCTTGCCGACCGGCTTTGTCGTATAGAAGGGATCGAACACGCGTCCGGGATTCTGCAATCCGGGTCCGCTATCGGCGAACTGCACAATCACGTCTTCCGCCTCGCGCCACACAGCAATCTGCAGGCGCCCGCCGCCCACCTCCTGCAAAGCGTCCACCGCATTCTCCACGATCTGCACAAAGGCCTGAAGGAGTTGATTGGAGTTGCCGAGAACGCGGGGCACGCTGTCCACACTTTCGACTACCAGCCTGATGTTTCGGTTTTCGAGCTTGAAGCCTTCCATCTGCACCGCGCGCTGCAAAAGCGGTTTCACATCCAGCGGAACTTTTTCTCCCGGAGTCTGTTGCGCAAAGCTCGCCAGATCGCCTACCAACTCGCGCGTGCGCCGCGCCTGCTGGCCGATCTTCTGCGCATTCGCGAGTTGCTCCATCGTGAGATTGCCGCTGGCAGCCATTTGATCGCTGCTCTCAAGAATCGCCGACAGCGGATATTCCAACTCACTCGCTGCCAGCGCAACCAGTTCTCCAAGCGACGCCAGCTTCGCCTGTAGAATCGCCCGGCCCTGCAACCGTTCGAGATTATCGAAGCTCTGCCGCGATCGATTAAGCAGTTCCACTAGCCGCTGATCCAGCAAATATTGTTTGAGAAAAATAAAGAAAGCCAGAACGGCCACGCCCCCCATTGCCACGCCAAATCGAACGTGCCGAAGATAGAGCGAGTCGTGACTCAGAAAGAGCGCCGCGTATCCCAGGACCGGCAACGAAAGCAGCGCCAATTGCGCGAATACCGGAGCCACCAAACTTCGCGCTCTCGACCGAGCGGGCATAGACATGTCTTCGCCGAGCGACCGCCTCCCGACCAGAGCGACCGCGAGAAAAATAAGAACCGAAGCCAGAAACGGAACGTCGTACACGCCGCCTGTGTGATAGACGCCGCGCTCCATCGCCGCGCTAATCGCTTCCGACGCAAGAGTGTAAAGAAAGCTCCCGGCGAAGATGCACCCATAAACTTTGCGCCAAGAGCCCGAACTCGAAAAATATGCGCTGGCCGACAGCCCGACCAGCATCATACCTTCCACCACGTAGAGCAGATCCCAGCGCAAGGTATAAATTGGAACCTTTGTCACCAGATATTCGTCGGGGAAAACGAAGAACGCGTACACCACCACCCACCAGCCGAGCAGGATGAGAAGATTCAGGGTATTAATGAATCGTCCTTCATTCCCCTCCCCATCGCTCGGACGAACGGCGACCGCTGCCATCATCGGCACGACATGCAGAAACAGCACCACGTCGCCCGCGTAAGGATCGGGCATCGGCTTGTGCAGGACAACTTCATACCAGGCCCAACAACTCAGGTTGAAGCCCCACATCGCCAGGCTGGCGGTGATCAATCCCCAGAACAGGCGCAGATGTCCATGGCTATCAAACGCATTTCGAAAAGAGAAATAAATGGCAGCGAGCAGCACCGCCAGCGGAACCAGATCTCCCAAGACTAGGCGGAAGCCGGCGTCCGGAAACACCACTGGCGCCAGCCCAAAGGCGGCGAGCAGGCCAATCCCGCAAACGAGCGACGAAATGGGACGAAGGGACACCACTCCGTATCTTAGCGATTTGCGAACGTTATGTTGAGATCACTGCTGCGTTACCGGTGGTTACCGAAGTAATCTGACTGCTTGTCGCCTTCGTCTGCCGTTCACGCCCCCGGCCGCTTGCCTGTAACCGAGATCACAATCCGAGGTGATCGTCGCGACCGCTGTCTGCGGATTGGCTGCTAGAATTTGGCCTATGGCATTCCCTGCAACCCGCCTGCGCCGCTTGCGCCAGAACGAAACGCTCCGCTCCCTCGTTCGCGAAACGCGGCTTACCCCGGAAGCCTTCGTCTATCCGCTGTTCGTCTGTCCCGGGAAGGGCGTCCGCAAGGCAGTCGGCTCCATGCCCGGCGTCTTCAATCTGTCCGTGGATGAGGCTGTCAAAGAAGTCCGCGAAGCCCGCAGCCTGGGGGTGCTCTCGGTCATTTTGTTCGGTCTGCCGGAGAAGAAAGATGAAGTGGCTACCGGCGCATGGGAAGCGGACGGCATCGTTCAGCAGGCGACGCGAGCGATTAAAAGTGAAGTGAGCGACGTGCTCGTCATGGGCGACGTTTGCCTCTGCGAATACATGTCGCACGGACACTGCGGAATCGTGAAGGCCAGCCCGCGATCGCTTGGCGCTGCCGCCCGAACTGCTGCGAAAAGCAAAGTCGCTGTCATCAAGGACCGTAAGAATCTCGACAGCACCATGAATAACCCGGTCCCGGCCGAACTGCCCGAGTATGAGATCGTCAACGATGCAAGCCTGGAACTGCTGGCGCGCACTTCAGTGTCCCTCGCGCAGTCCGGAGTCGATATCATCGCGCCTTCCGACATGATGGACGGGCGCGTCGGCGCGATTCGTGCGGCGCTCGACAAGGCCGGCTACGAGAACACGCCCATTCTTTCCTACGCCGCGAAATTTGCCTCGGGCTTTTATGGCCCATTCCGCGAGGCCGCCGATTCGACGCCCCAGTTCGGCGACCGCCGCTCGTATCAGATGGATCCCGCAAACTTTCGTGAAGCCATGCGCGAGATCGCCCTCGACATCGAAGAAGGCGCGGACATGATTATGGTCAAGCCAGCGCTGCCCTACCTCGACGTGATCGCAGCCGCCCGCGAGCGGTTCGATCTTCCGCTCGCTGCCTACCAGGTCTCCGGGGAATTCGCCATGATCGAAGCCGCCGCACGCAACAACTGGATCGACCGCGACCGCGTCATGATGGAATCGCTGGTAAGCATCCGCCGCGCGGGAGCGAGCATGATCCTCACCTACTTCGCGAAAGACGCGGCCCGGCTGCTGGCATAGTTCTCAGCGTCCTCTGCGTTTACTCCGCGTTCTCTGCGGTTTACGATTTTGGTGTTGCAGATTCACCGGACACTCGCGTCAGCGCCAAGAAGACTTCCCGCACCTGCCGCTCCGTCGCCTCCAGCGATCCCGAATTATCGATCACGAAATCGGCCGCTCTGATCTTCTCTTCATCCGGAATCTGAGCCCCCATGCGCCGCCCAACTTCCGCTCGCGCCGCGTCTTCCGGAATTCCGAGCCGCCGCGCCAGTCGCTCAGCCCGCTGCTCCGGACGGCAAGTGACAACGACGAGATAATCAAACCGGTCGGCAGTTCCGGCTTCCAGGATAAGCGCCGCCTCCACAATCGCAATCGCCTTCGGGTCGCGCGCTCCGATGTCCTTGATCCATTCATTTTCGTGCGCGACAACCGCCGGATGGACGATCGCGTTCAACTCTTTAACTCGAGGCGCCGCCCCAGCGGTGGCCCCAAATGCGGCCTCCGCCAGCTTGGGCCGGTTGATGGTTCCGTCAGCATTAACAATGCCAGTCCCAAACTTCCGTACCACCGCTTCATATACCGGCCGTCCCGGTTCCATCAGCCAGTGTGCAATCGCATCGGATTGGATAAGGTGGGCTCCCAGTTCGACAAACATTTCTCCCACTGCCGATTTGCCGCTGGCGATCCCGCCGGTCAGTCCAAGTTTGAGCATTGCAGTTTCGAATCGATGGCGGAACGAATTTAACACGCAGGACAAAGTCAAAAGTAAGAAGTCAGATTGAAGAAGTGAAAACCGCGAGTTTACTTCTTCAATCTGACTTCTTACTTTTGGCTTCTTCGCAGTTTGGCCGCCTTAACGGTATTCGCCATCAGCATGGCAATGGTCAGCGGTCCCACTCCTCCCGGCACTGGCGTGATCGCACCCGCGACCTCTGCCACTTCTGGATGCACGTCGCCCACCAGCGTCGACCCCTTCGCCAGAAAAGTTTCCAGCCGCTTGGCGTTCCCCGAAAATAGCCGGTCGAACTCGGCGCGGTCCGTCACTCGATTGATCCCGACATCAATCACAGTCCCCCCCGGCTTGACGAAGTCCCGCGTTACCATCCCGGCGCGCCCGATCGCCGCCACCAGAATATCGGCGCGCCGGCAAACCCCCGGCAGATCGCGCGTCTTCGAGTGGCAAACGGTAACCGTCGCGTTCTGATTGAGCAACAGCATCGCTACCGGCTTCCCAACAATATCGCTGCGGCCCACAACTACCGCCTCCTGCCCCGCCACCGGAATCGAACTCCGCTTCAGAATCTCCATCACGCCCGCCGGCGTACAAGGCACCAGCCCCGGCCGTTGGGTTGAGAGGTATCCGACGTTCATCGGATGAAATCCGTCTACGTCTTTCGCGGGATCGACCGCCAGCAGCACTCGTTTCGAATCCACGTGATTCGGCAGCGGCAGCTGCACCAGAATTCCATCGATCTCATCCTTGCGGTTCAGCGACTCAATCAGCCCCAGCAGCTCTTCGGTAGTAACCGTTTCCGCGGGCGAGTGTTGTTCGCTGTACAGCCCAACTTCCTCGGAGCTTTTCACCTTCCCGCGAACGTAAACTTCCGATGCGGGATTATGGCCCACCAGCACCACCGCCAGTCCCGGCCGAATTCCCGAAGCGCCGAGCGCCTTCACCTCGCCGGCAACTTCGGCGCGAATTTCAGCCGCCAGCTTCGTGCCGTCCAGAATCCGGGCAGTCATTTCACCTTGCTCGCATGGGTAATTGAACCTGCGATTCTATCGTATCGTCCGATTCGATTGGTCCGTTCCATCACGGCTCGCCGAAATAGCGCGCCCGCGGAAAAACACAGCGTGGCGCTACAATGAATCCCTCATGATTCCTCAGGATCTGCTCGAGATGCTCGTGTGCCCGGTCTGCAAGAAGCCGGTCGTTCTGGTCAACAGCAACACGAGCCTCAAATGCGGCGAGTGCCGCCGCGTTTACCCCATTCAAGACGACATTCCCATCATGCTGGTCGATGCCGCCAAAGTCGACGCATCGTAAGCACCGAAGTTCGTCACACGACCGAGCCAGACTTTAGTGCTATGCCATGCGCGGTTTTGTGTCGCGCCAAAACGACGCGCTGCGTCATTTTGTCGACAGTTTGTCTCCACGGCCCATTGCCGGCTCGAAGTCTGATTGCCCGCAACCTTCGGCAAATCCTCGGGTTTTAATGAATATGGGGATCAGGAAAGGCCCTAGGCCGAAGTACCAAGGTTACGGCATTTGGATTGCATGCAACGAACTAGGCTGCCGATGACTCTAATGAGCTAAACGGTGGCCGAGGGGGAGGATGGCGATGAAAGACAGCATGAGAGATCGATTTACGGTGACGGAGCTGTCAGCCCTGCGCAACGACCTGCTGCAGAATGCGCTGTTGGACTCCCGGGAAGCTGCTGAAGTATTGCAGGTCTTCCTGATGGGGCGTGGATACGGTGTTTCACCGCAAGCGGCGGTTGATGCGGTAGGCCGGGTCGAAATGGCCGGTTGCTCTTTGCCGGTGCTCGAGCGCGAGTTGGAAGGCCTAGCGTTGGTGATGTGAGGACCGACTCTACCGCCCAACGGAGACGGCGGATTGACGCGCAGTACGGGGAATACGGATAGGGAGTTTAAAGGGAAACTGCTTCCGCTTAACCCAGCAATTGGACAGTTTCTCAGTGCGAAAAGCCGGGCGAAATCGCCCGGCTTTTTGTTTTTATCGACCCCCCGTTGGTGGCGACGAGCAGATTCTCCCATCGAAGAAGCGAACGAGGGCTGAGGGTTACTTCTCCAATCTGAAATCTGAAATCTAAAATCTGCAATGCTTTACGCTTCTTCACTATCCTCGATCCCAATCTTCGACAGCCGGTACCGCAGCGCATTGCGCGAGAGCCCCAGCAGCCGCGCCGCCTGCGACTTATTCCCACCCGCCCGCTTCAAAGCCTCGCGAATCATCTCGTCTTCCCACTGATCGAGCGTCATGCCCTCGGGCAAAAATCGCTCATTCGCTCCCGCGCCCGTGCGATGGCGCGGCACATCGAGTTGCACGTCGTCCACGCTAAGTTCCGGCCCCGCCGCCAGGGCGCAAGCGCGCTCGATCACATTCTGCAGTTCGCGCACATTCCCCGGCCAATAATGGCCGACGAGAACCTGCATGGCTGCCGGAGAAATCCCGCGCAGTCTGCCTGAATCCTTCGCGAAGCGCGCCAGAAAAAGCTTTGCCAGCTCCGGAATATCTTCCTTGCGTTCCCGCAGCGGCGCGATATCGATCGGCACAACGTTCAACCGGTAATAAAGATCCTCTCGAAAAGTCCCCTCTTCGAGGGCAGCGCGCAAATCGCGGTTCGTCGCGGCCAACAGCCGTACATCAACCTTGACGGTGCGAGTGCCTCCCAGCCGCTCGAATTCTCTTTCTTGCAGCACGCGCAGAAGCTTCACCTGAATCGCCGCCGGCACGTCGCCGATTTCGTCGAGAAACAGCGTTCCCTTGTCCGCTAGCTCAAATTTTCCCGGCTTGCTCGTGACCGCCCCCGTGAACGCGCCTTTCTCATAACCGAACAGTTCGCTCTCCAGCAGATTCTCCGGGATCGCCGTGCTGTTGATCTTGACGAACGGCCCCGCTGCGCGCCGCGACTTTTCGTGAATCGCGCGTGCGATCAAATCCTTGCCCACCCCGCTTTCTCCGCCCAGCAGCACAGTCGAATTAGTCGGCGCCACGCGTTCGACGGTCGCCAGCACTTCCTGCATCTTCGGGCTCCGCGCCACGATATTCGGATGGCTATACTTCTGCCCGAGCGCCTCGCGCAGCGAACGATTCTCTTCTTGCAAACGCGAATGGTCCAGTTCCTTGTGCACGACTATCCGCATCTCAGCCAGCGAAAACGGCTTGAGCACATAATCGCTGGCGCCCGCCTTCATCGCCTCGACCGCGGTTTCGACCGAACCAAACGCTGTCATCACCACGATCGGCAGCGCCGCGTTCTGCCGCTTCGCCGCCTGCAAAAATTCCAGACCGCTCATGCCTGGAAGCTTGAGATCGGTCAGCACAAGATGCACCGTCTCAGAAGCGAGCAGCTTCAATCCCGTCTCAGCGTCGCCCGTCGAGAGCGTCTTGAACCCGTCCTCGCCAAGGTTGAGCTCAAGCAGGCGCCGCATCTTGGCTTCATCTTCGATAATAAGAATCGTTGGCATTTGGTCGTTCGCTGTCCCGCTATTCGTCGTTCGCTTTTCGCGCTGCTTTCATTTGCGATTTTTTCTATCCCACCATCGTCGTTCCGACGGGCTGCGGTTTCCCACTTTCTTCCAGAGGAAAGAACAGCGTAAACCTCGCCCCACCCTCCGCGGCATTCTCCACCCGAATCGACCCCTGGTGTCCGTCCACAATCTTCGACACGATCGACAACCCCAGTCCCACGCCGGTCTTTTTCGTGGTCACAAAAGGATTGAAAATCTCCTCCCGCAGCTCATCCGGAATTCCTGGTCCAGTGTCCGCCAAGACCACCTGCACGCCCTCGCGCCCATTAACCGTTGCCATCCGGGCCTCGACGCGCAGCGTGCCGCCGTTCTCCTCCATCGCCTCATAGGCATTCTGCACAAGATTCAAAAACGCCTGCTCGCACAAACTCTCATCGAGCGGAACCATCGGCAGCCCGTCTGCATACTGCCGCTCCACGCGCACCGGCTTACCCTTCCAGCGGAACGCAACAATTTCCAGCGCCCGGTCAAGCACCCCTGTCACGTAGCCAGGCTGCAATTGCGCGTGGAGGGGGCGCGCGAAATCCAGAAACTCGGTAACCAGCGCGCTCAGCCGGTTGACCTCGGTCGAAATGTACCCCGCCAGTTCGCGCGACAATTCATCGGACGCCGCAAGCTTCTGCGTCAGCATCTCCGCCGACCCTTTAATCACGCCCAGTGGATTCCGAATCTCATGCGCGAGCCCAGCCGAAAGCTGCCCCAGCGCCGCCAGCCGCTCCGAGCGCCGCGCCTCAGCCTGCGCCTGCTCCAGCCGCCGGTTTGTCTCCGCCAGCCGTTCCGCCAGCTCGCGATAAAGTTGTGTCTGATGCCGGCTCTGTTCGGAAAACCGGTTGACCACCATCGCCGCGAGGAAGAAAAACATATTCCGGAGTATGAGCAAGCCAATCGCCTCACGGGTGATCTCGTACTCCTGCATCGCCGGATACAGATAAGAGCAATAGGTGGCGGAAGCAATCAACGTCCAGAAGAGCGTCATCCACGTACCGCAATACAAGGCCGCCGTAACGACTGGAAGAAAGTAAATCGGCCAGTAGCTGCTGTTGATGCTGATTTCGCCCGTGTGATCAATCAGGACCGTGGCCAGCAGGATCTTCAGCAGGATGACGTAGACGACCCCGCGCCTTTCAAAGCGCGCGACAATCCGGCTTTCCAGAACCTGCACAACGCCGATCGCCAGCAGAATGACCTGCTTATGCCATTCCAGTTCCGGAGGCAGGGCCGCGAGCACGCCAATAAAAACCAGCCAGATGATCAGCCAGATGGTATCCAGCCGCCTCAACCGTCGCGATTGAGGATCGAATATAGGAGGCGCAGATTCCACGCAGCATCCATCCAACCGCAGAAAGTCGTCGCCGTCAATCAGGAGCGCCCATCGCACACCACCCCCAGGCTGTGCTTGTGGGTCGCCGCTCGTTACTTACCGCTTGCCGCGACATAAGCTTTTCCAATCACTAAGATAAATAGTTTCGATTTCCGTAAGCGCAACGCCGAGGCTAATGTTATGTCGAAAGCTTTCCTTCGAGTGAGGAGCTACCCGGTCAAAATGGCGAGGGCGGCGTTGGTTGTGGTCTTGGCGTTGATCGTGTGCCTGTTGGCAGTCGGAGCGCATGCGCAGACGAGCAGCCCAACTCCATCGGCGGCGACGGTTAACGCAACACCGACCGACGCAGCGGCTTCAAGGGTCAACGCAGAAAAGCTCGCCAGCCTCGAACAGGCCGTCGCCGATGCCAAGTCCTCCGGCGACAACGCCTGGATGCTAATGAGCGCCGCCCTGGTCCTGATGATGACCGGTCCCGGCCTGGCCTTGTTCTACGGCGGCCTGGTGCGCAAGAAGAATGTTCTGGCAACCATGATGCAGAGCTTCGCGATGATGGCCATCGTGACCCTGCTCTGGGGATTCATCGGCTTTCAGCCTGGCCTTTTGCTTCAGGCAACAGCTTCATCGGCGGTCTGCACAACGTCTTTCTGCGCGGTGTGGGAGCGCATCCCGATCCCGATTACGCCGCCACCATTCCCTTGCAGACCTTCATGATCTATCAGTTGATGTTCGCCATCATCACCCCGGCGCTCATCACCGGAGCATTTGCCGAGACGCATGAAGTTCAGCGCCATGTGTTTGTTCATGGTCGCTGTGGTCGCTCTTTGTGTACGCCCCGATGGCGCACATGGTCTGGGGCAAGGGCGGCCTGCTGAATGCCTCGTCTGGGCGGCCGCTTTCCGTGTCTCGATTTCGCCGGAGGCACGGTCGTCCATGTCACCTCCGGAGTCTCCGCGCTGGTCTGTGCCTTATATCTGAAACCTCGCCTCGGCTATCCCAAGCAAGCCATGCCTCCACACAGCGTTGTGCTCAGCTTTATTGGCGCATGTTTGCTCTGGGTCGGATGGTTTGGATTCAACGCGGGCAGCGCGCTGTCAGCCGGCAGCCTGGCGACCAGCGCCTTCGTGGCCACCCATTTTGGCGCGGCCGCAGCCGTAGTGGGATGGAGCGCCGCGGAGTGGTGGCGCAACGGCAAACCCAGCGCGCTGGGCGCGATTTCAGGCGCGGTAGCTGGTCTGGTCGCGATTACTCCGGCCGCAGGTTTCGTCTCTCCCATGTCGGCGATCGCGATCGGGCTGACCGCCGGCGTTGTTCTGTTACCTCATGGTCACGAAGGTCAAGAACAGTTTTCGATACGACGACTCGCTCGACGCGTTCGGCGTTCACGGAGCGGGCGGCACGTTAGGCGCCCTGCTGACCGGCATTTTCGCCGCCAGCGCCATCAATCCCGATCTTCAAAGACGCGCAAGGCAACCCGCTTCCCTCCGGACTGCTGGAGGGCAATGCCCACCAGTTAATCAATCAATTGGTGGGAGTCGCTATTGCATGGGGACTGGCGATCGTTGGAACTCTGGTGATCCTGAAGATTGTGGACGCGGTGATTGGCTTGCGCGTTTCAGAGGATCAGGAGACACAAGGGCTCGATCTCTCGCAGCACGGCGAGGAAGGCTACTATTGGGAATCGCCCGCATAGCCGGCGTGTGAACCGCGATTGAAACCGAAGACGCTCGAAAACGGAAACGACTGAAGATGACAACATGACAAAGATCGAAGCGATTATTCAAATCTCGAAGTTCGATGCGGTAAAAGACGCTCTGCACGAAATCGGCGTCGAGGGCATCACCGTCTTCGAGGCCAGAGGACACGGCCGCCAGAAAGGCCACACCGAGTTTTATCGCGGCCGCGAGTACACCGTCGATCTCATTCCCAAAGCCAAGCTGGAGATCGTGCTCGCCGACGACATGGTCGAAAAAGTCGAGCAGGCCATCATCGCGGCCGCCCGCACGGGCAAGATTGGCGACGGCAAAATTTTTCGCTCGCGCATCGACGAGGCCATCCGCATTCGCAACGACGACCGCGGCGATAGCGCGTTATAAGCGCTCTGTAAACCGGGCGAGCGAAGCGCGGCCTCCCTCCCGCGCCGGAATCTTTACTGCACTCGGAGGGGTGTCATCGGGATGAGCGCCGTGGCCAGCGTAAGTGGTGAGTTGCGGGACCTGTACGCCAGCGAATCCGCCGCCATCGAGCGGCGCTTTGCAAGCGCGGGTGACGGACGCGCCGCCATTGCCGATCGTACCGCGCTGGTTGATTCCATCATCCTTCGCCTCTGGACTGAGATCATCTCCCCCGACCCAACGACCCCAAAAAACTTCGCCCTGGTCGCCACCGGAGGCTACGGACGCGGCTGGCTTTTTCCCCACTCCGATATTGATCTGCTCTTTCTCCACGCCTCGGGCGATACCGAGACCGAATTCAAAGATCCCATCCGCCGCTTCTCGCAGGAACTCTGGGATCTGCGGATGAAGCTCAGTCCCGCAACCCGCAGCCTCGCCGAATGCGAGCGCCTCGATCCGAACAATGTGGAATTCGCCATCTCTCTGCTCGACTGCCGCTACCTCGCCGGCGATCGCGACCTTTTTACCCGCCTGCGAGAAAAATCCGTCCCGCGCCTCGTCGCTCGCGACTCTCACGCCCTGATCGAAAATCTAGGCGAACTCACGCGCGCCCGCCACCACAAATTTGCCAATACAGTTTTCCACCTCGAACCAAACGTAAAAGACGGCCCCGGCGGCCTTCGCGACTACAACGTCGCCAACTGGCTGGCGCTCATCTCGGCCATGGAAAAGCTGCGCATGTGGCCCGATCCCGCCACTCTCCTGCCAGTCTCGTCGCGCCGCGCCTTCGAGGCCGCACTCGATTTCCAGATGTCGGTGCGCTGCTTCCTGCACTTCCGCCACGGTCGCGGTGACAATACCCTGAGCTGGGATGCGCAGGAGGAAGCCGCCGCCCGCAAAATCGGCGCGCCCGACTCCGAAATCGCAAGCACCGCCGACTGGATGCGCCTCTACTTCGGCCATGTTCGCGGCGTCCATCGCGTCTGCACGCAACTGATCGAAGAAATCCCGGCCGCCTGGTCGTCCCTGTACCGGCAGTTCCAGGGATGGCGCAGCAAGATTCCCAGCAACGACTTCTCGGTGGTCGACGGCCTCATCTTCCTCCAGCAACCAAGCGCGCTTCAGGATGCCGAAAAACTTCTCGGCCTTTTCCACTTCATGGCCGAGCACGGCCTGAAGCTGAGCACCACCACCGAATACAAAATCGAGCAAGCTCTGCCCGCGCTCGCCTCCACGCCGCCGCGCGGCGGCGAACTCTGGCTCTACCTCCAGGAAACCCTGCTGCAGCCGTACGCCGCCGACGCTCTGCGCGCCATGAACGCGCTTCGTCTTTTGACTTTGCTGCTGCCCGAGCTAAAAGGAATCGAAGCCCTCGTCGTTCGCGACTTCTACCATCGCTACACAGTCGACGAGCATTCCTTCCTCGCCATTGAAAACCTGCATCGCCTGAAGGAATCAAAATCCGAATGGGATCAGCGTTTCGCCGGACTACTCGCCGAACTCGAGCAACCTGAACTCCTCTACCTGAGCCTGCTTCTGCACGACTCCGGCAAGGGCGCCTCGATCGAGAATCACGTCGAAGCCAGCCTCCGGCTCACCGAAACCTGCGCCGAGCGCCTCGATCTCGATGCCGCCGATCGCGACACTGTTCGCTACCTGGTGGCTAATCATCTCGAAATGTCAGCCGCCATGCGCCGCGACGTCTTCGATCCCGCCAACGTCCGATCGTTCGCGGAAAAAGTCGGCGCGCCCGAGCGCCTCAAAATGCTTTGCCTCGTGACCTACGCCGACATCAAAGCTGTCAACCCCGAAGCCATGACGCCCTGGAAAGCTGACAATCTGTGGCAGCTCTACATTGCCAGCGCCAACTACCTGAGCCGCAGCGCCGACGAACGCCTTCACACTGGTTCCGCGAATGACGCCGGGAGCGCGGGCAGCGCGAATCTCGCGCATTTGCACTCACTAGCCGCCGTCGCCGGGAAAAAGATCAACGCCTTTCTGGAGGGCTTACCGCAGCGCTATCTCCAAATTCACGGCGCGACCGACGTTCTAGCGCACACGGAGATGGCCTCGCGCCTCGGCCAAGGCGGCATCGAATGCAGCCTCAAGCAAGTGCGTCACTGGTACGAACTGACGCTGCTCACCACCGACCGCCCCTTCCTGTTTGCCTCGGTCTCGGGCGCGCTCGCCGCTTGGGGAATGAACATCGTCAAGGCCAACGCCTTTTCAAACGCCGCCGGCGTCGTGGTCGACACCTTCTACTTCACCGACCGCTTTCGCACGCTGGAAATGAACATCCAGGAATGGGATCGCCTGAAAAAGAGCATCGCGTCCGTCGTAAAAGGCGAAGCCGACGTCGCCCGCATGCTGCGCGATCGCCTGAAATCGGAAAAGACGAATGCAACAAAAGTAAAAATTCAGACCCAGATCGAATTCGACGATCACTCCTCTGCCCACAGCACGCTTCTGCAAGTGATCACGCAGGACCGTCCGGCGCTGCTCTATCGCATGTGCTCGGTCATGTCGAAGCATGACTGCAACATCGAAATCGCCCTCGTCGAAACCGAAGGCCAGATGGCGATTGACGTTTTCTATCTGACTTCGAACGGCGCCAAGCTCGCTGCCGATCACCAAGCAACGTTGGGAAAATCCCTACAGGCGGAGTTGGCGATACAGTAGCTGTTCCCCTGTGATCCCCCGTGCCCACTCTGGTTGAAGGGTTTGGTTGCGATCCGCCGAAAGGTCGCGGGTGTGACATTTCTCCTCTGTGGCTCGACTGTTCACTGAGTTACAATTTCTTCCCTCAGAGTTTAAAAAGACAAAGAAATATCCGCGAGAATCCGCGTTGATCCGCGGCGAGGAAGTTGAATCTTCCGGGGGAGAATCTATGAAAACGTTTGCGATGGCGATGGCGCTGTTTTTCTGCGTGTCTTTGTTTTCGGAGTTGGGGTTTTCGGCTGAGGGTAAGCCCGTCTCTTACAAGTCCGGCGACGAGACGGTCAACGGCATGATCTACACGCCGGCGGGCAAAGGGCCATTCCCGGCGCTGATTGTGATTCATGAATGGTGGGGATTGAACGGCTGGGTCAAGGAGCAGGCCGCGAAATTGGCCGGCGAAGGCTATGTCGCGCTGGCGATTGATCTGTACCGCGGGAAGGTCGCCGACAACCCGGAGATGGCCCACGAGTTGATGCGCGGCTTGCCCGAGGACCGCGCGAACCGCGACTTAAAGGCTGCTTATGCCTACCTTGCGGCGCAGCCGAATGTGAAGAAAGATCGCATTGGCGCCATCGGATGGTGCATGGGCGGCGGGTATTCGCTTGGATGTCGCCCTCCTGGAGCCAGGCCTCGCGGCGGATGTGATCAACTACGGGCGCCTGGCGACCGATCCGGACGAACTCAAGAAAATTCAGGCGCCCATCCTTGCGTTCTTTGGCGCGCAGGATCTCGGGATCACCTCCACGGACGTGACGCAATTTCAGGCGGCGATGGAGAAATTGGGGAAGAAAATCGAGGTGAAAATTTATCCCGATGCCGGACATGCTTTTGAGAATCCAAACAACAAGACCGGATACCGAGCGGCGGATGCGGCCGATGCCTGGAACCGTACGGTGGCATTCCTGGCGGGGACGCTCAAGAAATAGGAGTGCAACTTCTTTCCCGCGTATCGACACGAGTTTACGCGGATTTTTTAAGAGAAGAAACTCGATTCGCTGGTGCGTATTTCGATCCGGGAATGTTAAGACTGCTTGATTCTAAAACACCCGGACCGCCTGCTCTCGTATTTCGTCGGATTTTGGGCAGATTTTGACGCAACGAATTTCCGCTTGCCAGACGGTGCCCTTCTGGTTACTATGCACCCTATCTTCTCCGTTCCTGGTTTTTGATTTTTTTCATGTCCGGGTTTTTGGTTCATCGGCCTTATGAAAATCGGCGAGACCATCCGAAATAACCGCTTGCAGAGAAGCATGTCGCAGGGCGACATTGAAAAGCGCACCGGCCTGCTGCGCTGCTACCTGTCGCGCGTGGAAAACGGCCACACAATTCCGTCGCTCGATACCCTCGCCAAGATTGCCAGCGCGATGGATATGCCGCTCTCGCAATTCTTCGTGGAAGGAAATACCAACGGCCACAAGGGATTGCCTCAGCTCTCCGACGACGAAGTCCGCTTCCTGAGCCAGATGCGCCGCTATTCGGTCAATTTGAACGACAGCGACCGCAAACTCGTGCTGGCCATGGTCAAGAAAATGGCATCCAGCGGCAAGTAGGGCCGATTGCAGATTTCAGATTGAAGATTGCAGATTTTGAACTGCAATTTCTCCGCCCATTCGAATCGAATCCCTTCTCCAGATCGTTCTTAAAATCTGCAATCTCAAATCTAAAATCTGCAATGGTACATGACCTTCGTACTACTCAGGTAACTGACCGGAGGGTATCTGACTTCCGTCGATCTGCCGAAGGTTAAGCTATGGCTCGAGGTATGTCCGTGGCCGGAACTTTATCCGTCGATGAAGAGTTGAACCTTCTCAACGACCAACTGCGCCGGTTGAAGATCGAGTACGAGATTTTCTTCAGCAACCCTACCAAGCGGCCTCCCGTCGGATGTTGAATGGCGTGTGACGAACCTGATTCGCAAGTTCAGCGACGGTGCGCGGATGAATTTCGCTCAACGCTACCGCTACAACGAAATGGCGCAGCGCTATGCCATTCAGAGCGATCTTTGGCGCAAGAAGACGCGCATTCGGGAAGAGGGCTACCGCCGGCCGCAGGACGCCCTTCTTTCGGTGCAGGGCGTCGCCGGCAGCAGCGAGCGTGAAGCTCGGCCGGTGTATGGCGTGAGCCGTGGCGCGAAGAAGGCCGATGAGCCGTTTTCGGTGCAGTGTTCGAATGCGGAGACCGAGCGCGAAAAGGTCGAGTCGCTTTACAAGGCGCTAAACGCCGCCAAACAGACCGCGGGCGAAGATGCCGGCGGAAGTTTCGACTCCTTCGCGGCCTTCGTTAAAAAGAAAACCACCGAGATTCGCAAGCAGCACGCCTGTGATAGCGTCGTTTATTCCGTCGAAATGCAGGATGGCCGCGCTAAGCTTAAGGCTAAGGCGAAGAAGTAGAAGAAACAGTTCTAGTCAGCCCTCAGTTGTCAGTTCTGGTCTTAAACCTCCATCCTCACCGAATTCCTTCCTTTACCCTCCCATTGCGGATTCCGCCCCTCTCTTGCTGCTAGAATTCTTGTTCCACTGTTTCATTTTTTATTCCAGTGAGGGCCGGGCATCATGTCGAAGATTCAACGCGCCATTCTTAGCGTTACCGACAAATCCGGGCTGGTTGATTTTGCGCGCAAGCTCTCCGGTCTGGGGGTCGAACTGGTCTCAACCGGCGGAACTGCGAAACTGCTGCGCGAATCGGGCATCGCCGTCAAAGACATTTCCGAGCTCACGAGCTTTCCCGAGATGCTGGATGGTCGCGTCAAGACGCTGCATCCCAAAGTGCATGGCGGCATTCTGCATCGGCGCGAAGATGCCGGACATCGCGCGGCCGTCGCCGAACATGGCATTCCGGCGATCGATATGGTCGTCGTCAATCTTTACGCTTTCGAGAAGACCGCCGCCAAGCCGGGCGCGCATTTCGAGGAGTTGATCGAGAACATCGACATCGGCGGCCCTTCGATGATTCGCTCGGCGGCAAAGAATTTTCAGGATGTGGCGGTGGTGACGTCTCCGTCCGACTACGAAGCCATAGCGGATGAAATGGCGCGATCCAGCGGCGCGCTCTCGAAAGAGACGAAATGGCGGCTCGCGCAGAAGGCCTTTGCAACCACCGCGGCTTACGATTCGGCGATTGCGTCAACGCTGGAGCGCGTCGGCGCGAACTTTGAGTTGTCCCCGAAAGCCGGTTTTCCCGCGACCCTGCGCCTGTCGTTTCAGCAAGCAGATGGACCTGCGGTACGGCGAGAATCCGCATCAGAAGGCGGCGATGTACGCCGACGATTCGGGCGCGGGCGTCGCGCATGGCGTGCAGGTGCAGGGCAAGGAGCTGTCGTATAACAATATCGTGGATTTGCAGGCGGCGTGGGATCTGGCACAGGAGTTTGAGGAAACATTCTGCGGAATCATCAAGCACACGAACCCTTGCGGCGCAGCGAACGGAAAGACGCTTGCCGAGGCCTACGTGCGTGCCCTGGAGTGCGATCCGGTATCGGCATTCGGCGGCGTCATTGGTGTGAACCGGCCAGTGGATGCCGCCGCCGCCGGCCAGATGGCAAAGTTATTCTTGGAGGTAATTGCAGCTCCGTCGTTTGATCCGTCGGCCAAAGAAATATTCGCGTCAAAAAAGAATTTGCGCCTGGTCGAGGTTCCGGCGGGACAGCAGACCTGGGTGCTGAAAAACATTTCCGGCGGAATGCTGGTGCAGGATGCGGACCTGCACAAGCTGGCCGAATCGGATCTAAAAGTTGTAACCAAGCGGGCGCCGACTGCGGAAGAGAAGCGCGCTTTGCTCTTCGCGTGGAAGGTCTGCAAGCACGTGAAGTCGAATGCGATCTTGTATGCGCGCGACCGGCAGACCGTGGGCGTCGGCGCGGGCCAGATGAGCCGCGTGGATGCCTGCAAGCTCGGCGCGATGAAGGCGCAGCTTCCGTTGAAGGGCACCGTAGCCGCTTCGGACGCGTTCTTTCCATTTCCCGACGGAGTTGAGGAGATTGCCAGGGCTGGGGCGACAGCTATCATTCAGCCCGGTGGCTCGGTGCGCGACCAGGAAGTGATCGAAGCGGCCGACCGGCTTGGGTTGGCGATGATATTGACGGGAGTGCGGCACTTCCGCCACTAGACTTCAGAAGTGACGTTGCCTGCCCGGGCTGCTGACTCTGTCCCGCAAGAACTCCGCGGCCTCCGCGTTCTCTATCCATGCCGGACGCGTATCCCCGCACGGGCAGGGGCCGCCCTCCACGTCGCTCCCAAAGCCCCTGTACTTGTGGATTCGGGCGTGGATCGGCTTTCTTCCCGCTTGCGTCTTGCCAAGGTAGAATAGGGAATCCGGAGGGTGGCGTTTCGGCATCCAAGGAAGAGGCGGCGAAGTTCCGCGGGACGGTTCATGAAAAGACAGTTTGGGTTTATTTTTCTTCTCACGGTCTCATTTTCACTCGTGCAGACCGCGCTCGCAGCTCCTGCGAATTCACCGGCCTCAGGCACTTTGGCTTTAAGCTCCGACTCTCCGGCGCAATCGAAGCCAGCGGGTGCCAACTCTCCGTCCGAGAATCCTGCCGCCAGCTCTTCGCCCAACTCGGCCGCCGCCGCGAATGCCTTGTCTGCCAAGAGCAAGGGACCCGACCGCGCGGCTGCCTATTACCACTTCTGCCTTGCGCACATGTACGAGGAGCAGGTCGCAACGTACGGCCGCAGCGACCTCGCCAACAAAGCTATTGAAGAATACCGCGCCGCCATCGACGCCGATCCGAACTCGGCTTATTTGACCTCAGGACTCGCCGAGCTGTACGCCAAGACCGGGCGCATCCGCGACGCCGTGGTTGAGGCGCAGGACATCATCAAGAAGAATCCGAATAACCTCGAAGCCCGCCGGCTGCTCGGAAGAATTTATCTGCGGTCGCTCGGCGACATGCAAGCCGGCAACGGCTCTGACAGCGTGCTCAAGCTGGCCATCGAACAGTATGAACAAATCATTCGGCTCCAGCCGGAGAGTATGGAGGACCACCTGCTCCTCGGTCGGCTTTATCGGTTGAACAACGATCTGCAAAAGGCGGAAGCGGAGTTCAAGACCGCCGTCAAACTCCAGCCGGATTCCGAAGAAGCAGTCACCACGCTAGCCTATCTCTACAACGAACTGGGTGACACAGGACGCGCGGCCGAAGTGCTGAGTTCGGTCCCGAAGAATGGGCGCTCCGCCAAGCTTTATTCGGCGCTTGGATATACCTACGAGCAGCAGAAGCAATACAAGAAAGCGATTGACGCGTACCGCCATGCCATCGAGCTTGACCGCGACAATCTCGACGCCATTCGCGGCCTCGCGGAAAATTTGCTCAGCGACGGCCAGACGGATGCGGCGCTCGAACAGTACAAGGTGATCGCGGATGCGAACCCGGAAGATGCGCAAACCTACGTCCGCATCGCGGAGATTTATCGCAAGCAGGGCAAGTTCGAGCCGGCGCTCGAGAATCTGAAGAAAGCCTCGAGCATGGTCCCGGACTCGATCGAAGTGCCTTACAACATTGCCTCGATTTACCAGGCGCAGGGCAGGTATGACGACGCCATCCCGATCATGCTGGATCTGCTCAAGAAGACCGAAAAGACCGATGGGAGCTATTCAGGCAGCGCGAAGAGTAATCGGGCCGTGTTTCTGGAGCGGCTGGGACTGATCTATCGCGATGCGGGAAATTACCAGTCTGCCAATCAGACATTCCGGCAGATGGTTGCACTCGGCGGCGATGAGAATATCGAGCGGGCTTACCAGCAGATTATCGATACCTGGCGCGAAGCCAAGGAATGGCAGAAGGCGACCGACGCTGCGCAAGAAGCGGTGCGCAAACTGCCCACCAGCCGCGACCTGAAAATGGTGCTGGCCGCACAGCAGGCCGATATGGGCAAGGCCGACGAAGCGCTCAAGGATGTCAGCGCGCTGCTGAAGGGCAATGGCAATAGTGATGACCGCCAGGTTTACATCACCTTGGCCCAGATGAATACGCGGCTGCGCCGGTTCGGCGACGCGGAGCAGGACCTCGACAAGGCGGAGCAGCTTTCCACCAAAGAGGACGACAAGGAATATGTGTGGTTCCTGCGCGGGTCGACGTTTGAACGCGCGAAGCGCTACGCCGATGCCGAAGTGCAGTTCAAAAAAGTGCTGGCCAGCGATCCCGAGCATGCCTCGGCGCTGAACTACCTGGGCTACATGCTGGCCGATCAGAATCTGGAACTCGACGCCGCGCTCGGCTATATCAAGAAGGCTGTCGATCTGGATCCCGCGAATGGCGCCTATCTGGATTCGCTCGGATGGGTTTATTTCCGCCTCGGCAAGTACGACTTAGCTGAAGAGAATTTGCTGAAGGCCTCGCAGAAGATCAACACCGATCCCACTGTGCACGATCACCTGGGCGATCTCTACCAGAAGACCGGTCGGTTGAAGATGGCCGTCACCAACTGGGACCGCGCCCTGAACGAATGGAACCGCACCGTGGCCGCGGAAGTCGATCCGGCCGACGTGGCTCGCGTCCAGAAGAAACTCGACACCGCCAAGGTGAAGCTGGCCCGCGAAGACGGCGCCAAACAGTAGCCGGTTACAGCCCACGCATCCGCAAAAGGCGCGACCGCAAGAAGCATGAATGTGTGGGGCGCTCTCTGTTGTTCGTTGTAAGAGCGCTGGTTGTAAGAGAGCTCTGGTTGTAAGAGCGCGCTGGTTGTAAGAGCGCGCTGGTTGTAAGAGCGCCTTTATACTACTCTTGATTGTCTTCTGGATGTCGTCCTGGCTGAATGTAGTCCCGCCTGATTTCCCGTATTAAGGCTTTCCTATTTAGATTTCGCCTTTTCGGCGGCCTCGAGCTGCCGCACCTTGGTCATCGTTCCCGCGGAGAAATCTTTGCGCTTCTTGTTCTTCTGGCGGCGCTTGGGCTTGCTGGAGTAGTGATTCTGAGACATCTTGCCTCGTATGTTTTAGCGGCAGTTTGGGATGCCTGCCCTGATTCGCGCGACTGCCGCACGCAAAGCCGCGCGCAGTGAAGCGACACTCCATTGTAATTGAGCTCAGAGAACTCGTCAGGTTCAGCGCAAGGGATCAAAAAGTTGCTCCTGGTGTCCGCGCGCCTGAACGAAATTCGCGCGTCGAACTCAAAAGAGAGCAAAAGAAAAGAGAAAAGAGAAAAAAGAAAAAAAATCCGCGAGCATCCGCGTTAATCCGTGGGGGAAAAGAAGTTAAACTTCCCGCTATTGCTCGTATGCACCCATGTCGATGCTGGAGCCCTGCACCCGTGGATTGCCGGCAAAATCCAGCGTTCCTACCACACCGGCCCCCAGATCGATTCCCGCATTAACCGCCGGCGAATTCGGTTGAACTTGCAGATTGGGAGTCATGCCATTGAGGAACGACGGATCGCCGTAGATTGAATGCGAATCGTTCCCCGTCGCTGCCGCGTACGCCGAAAATCCGTGATACGTCTTGCCCACCCACACGAACGTCGCATTCTTTGCCGCCCCGGCCGAGTAATAGAGGTTGTAATCCACGTCAGCGGGGTCCGGCGTCGAATTTGTGAAGTTGTTTACCAGCAATCCCTGCGAGTTCGAGTACACGATATTGTTCATGAAAACATTATTCGTGGCGTGAAACTGGATCTGGAATTCGCCGCTCCCGGTTCTCTTCCTGTCGTTCTTGTAAAGCGTGTTATTCACAACGGTCACGTTGTCCGAGCCGCCTACCTTTTTTGCGTAGCCGCCAATCGAGATGCCCGCCGAATTCCCGAAGTACACCAGATTGCTGCGCGCAATCACGTAGTTCGTGGTTCTCCCGCTGTGCTCGCTGGCCATCTCGATTCCAAGGTCCACGTTGTGCACCAGGTTGCGCTCGATGACGATGCTCGTGCCCCCATCCACGTAGATTCCATCCGCGCACCAGCATCCCTTGGAGTACGCGCTGTCTTTCTCCGATGAGATGTTGTACACCGTGTTTTCCCCAATGTATCCGTTGCGCGCCTGGTCGTACGCCGGATCGGGCGCCGTGCCCTCAAAGCCGATGGCGTCGATGCCGATGTTGTTGTCGTCGTGAATCAGATTGTTGGTCACCGTGAACGTGTCGACGTTGCCGTTAAACGTCAGCGTCTCACTGCAACCGGTTTTCATGTGGTCCAGTTCATTCCCGCTGAAGGTGATGTTGTTCAGCGAGGCCGGCGCCTGATTGCCGTAAAACGCCACTCCGAACGCATCCGCGGCGCACCCCTTCGCGGTGGTTTGAATGTGGTGAATGTGGTTGTTGAGAAACTCCAGGTTGCTGCCCGCGCCCGTTACGTAAATTCCGAGGGGAACTTCCTTCGTGCTGCTCGTCTTATAGTTCCTGATCTCGAGGCCCTGAATGACGATGTAACTCTGGCTCGCGATGTTGATCAAACCATATTGCCCGCCAGGCACGGGCAAACGCTTGCCGTCGATCACCGCCGTCTGACCGCCGTAGCTCTGGAACGTGATGTATCCCGCGGCCGCCGATCCGGAGACGGGAATATTGACGAGCTCGTTGTAGACGCCCCCCAGAATGTTGACAGTGTCGCCCGCCGCAACGTGGTCGGCGGCGTATTGAATGTTTCTCCACGCGGAAGTGGGACTCAGGCCATCATTGTTATTGTCGCCGGAAGTGGAGACGAAGTAGGTCGCCGCGAACGAGGACACACCCAGAACGAAGAGAGTGGCGATAACAACCATGATGCCGCGAATGCGAAGTTTTCTCATGCCGGATCCCCCGAGACCAATACTTTCGTTATGCTTCGCTTGCTTTCGATTGGGAACGTTACAACGAACGCGACTGGGAGTCAAGAGTAGGAGGTTGCCAGGTTGCTGACCAGAGGTCGCAGAGAAAAATCTCGACCCTGAAAATCGCAGAGGTAGGATCCTTGTGAAGAAGAATTTGCTTTTCTCTGTGGCTCTGTGACTCTGTGGTAAAAAGCTACCGGCTGTACTGATTCCGCTTCTTGTCGCGATGCCGCTCCATGCCAAGCTGAATCAGCCGGTCAATCAGATCCGGATACGAGACCCCCGTCGCTGCCCACAGCTTGGGATACATGCTGATCGCCGTGAATCCAGGCATGGTGTTGATCTCGTTGACGTACATCTTCCGCGATTTCGGATCCATCAGAAAATCCACCCGCGCCAGCCCCGAGCAATCAACCGCCTGAAACGCCGCGACCGCCAGCGCCTGCACGAGTTTCATCTCAGCCTTGGTCAGCTTCGCCGGAATCACCAGCTCCGAGCCTTCCGCCAGATACTTCGCGTCGTAGTCGTAGAACTCTTTGCACGGAACAATCTCGCCCGCGACCGAAGCCTTAGGATCGTCGTTGCCCAGCACGGCGCATTCGATCTCACGCGCCTTGTGCTTCTTTCCTCCGACGCCTTCTTCGATCACGATCTTGCGGTCGAACTTCGCGGCCTCTTCGATCGCTGGCCCGAGTTCCTTGCGGTCATGCGCCTTCGAGATTCCAACCGACGATCCCAGATTTGCCGGCTTCACAAAGACCGGATACTTCAGTTTGCTCTCGAGCAGCTTCACAACCTTCCTTGGCGCGCTTTCCCAGGCAGAACGCAGCACGGTCACGTGTTTCACCATCGGCAAGGCCGCCGTGCGGAAAAGCGCCTTCATCACATCTTTATCCATGCCCGCAGCCGAGCCGAGCACGCCCGCGCCGACGTAAGCCATGTCCGCAAGCTCGAGCAATCCCTGAATCGTTCCATCCTCGCCAAACGTTCCATGCAGCACGGGAAAGATAACGTCGACGTCGATGGCACGATCGGCCGCGCGCCGCAGACCTATATCAGTGGCCTTGGCGTCCGTCTGAAAAGGTTGCAGCGCCGAATCGCGCCGGGGCTCGGGCGGAACCACCACCGACTCGCCCGAAGCCAGCACCGCCGCTCCCGGAGTAGCCCCAGGATCGCCCGCTCGAAGATGTTGTATGGCGCCGGCGCCCTCGCCCGCGTCCCCTCGCAACAATCTTTCCGCATGTTCCGCAGTCAGCCACCGCCCGTCTTTCGTGATCCCAATCGGCACCACGTCATATTTCGTCTTATCGATCGCCTTCAGAACCGACGCCGCCGAGAGCAGCGACACTTCATGCTCGCCGCTGCGTCCGCCAAATAAAATGCCCACGCGAAGTTTTGCCATAAAGAATCAGTCTGGCTGCGCAACGCTGCCCGCGTCAATCGCAGGATTGGTTCGTTTGCCTTCCAAAAGGATCATGTCGCCTTAAGACTTTCGGATACACCGAGGAGCGAGTTGACACACACGAGAGAGCGCTGTGCAGTATGGAGGAAGAAAAAGATGCTGTCGTTAACCCCTCCGTCCTCAACTTTACAATCAACCATTGCCCGGCTTAACGCCGCGCAGAGAGCCCACTGTATGGCATCCGGCATACCGGCAACGCCAGCACTTGAGCTTCGTCTCCAAGATTCCTTGCTCCTATACCTTGACACCGGATGCCAATCCGGTGTGAAATTAGTGCGCTTCGAAGGCCGGTGCCGGCCCTTACCCCAAGGGCACTCGACCCAAGAGAGTTCAGCGAAAAAACACTGTGGGATCGCAGGCTGCGTGTCATCTCGCGTTGACCTGTATTTCTGTTTTCGGAGTTCGAAAAACGCTTCGCATATCTCAGGAGTCGCTCATGAATTCAAGTTTGAAGGACAAGTGTTTTCTCACGATCTGGTCGGTGGCACTGGTTGTCTTCTTCGTAACCGCGGTCGCTATGGCGGGTAGCAAGCCCCCGAGTGGCGGCGGGTCGCACGGTGGCGGCGGTGGATCGCACGCGCCCGCTGCCCGTCCGAGCGGCGGTGGCGGTCATCCCGGCGGTGGAGCTCGTCCGAGCGGCGGCGGTGGCAGCCGCCCGGGCGGAGCAGGCGCACAGAATCGCGGACCCGGCGGTGGTCAGAATCGCGGCGCCCAAGGTCAGAATCGCGGACCCGGCGGTGGTAATTCAATGGGTCGCGGTGGACAAAGCCAGGCCGGCAATCGTGCCGGTAACAACCGCGGCGGCGCAGGCGCTGGCAATCGCGCCGGCAATCAGGCGGGCAACCGTGGTGGCGCCAACAGCGGCAACCGCGGTGGCAACCGGGCCGGTAATCGCGGCGGCAACCAGGGCAACCGTGGCGGCGCCAACGCCGGCAACCGCGGTGGCAACCAGGGTGGCAATCGCGGTAACGCAGGCAATCGCGGCAGCGCAGGCAACCGCGGCAACGCAGGCAATCGCGGTAACGCGGGCGGTCGCAACGGCGGAGGTAACAGGACCGCCGGCAATCATGCGCCGAGAGGTTCCCAAAGCCGCGTCACCAGGAGCGGCAACCACGTTCAGACGCGCGCCAACGGTTCCGTTCGCCACGTCTCTGGACACGTCAACGGCCACAACGTAAGCGTCAATCGTGGCCCGCACGGCGGACGCCGCGTCGTCTCCGAGCATAACGGACGTCGCACCGTCGCCTACGGCCGCCACGGCGGATACAGCCAACGCGCCTACTATCGCCACGGCGGGCATGAATACTACCAGCGCACCTACTATCGCGGTGGACGCGCCTACGCCTACGGCTATCGTGGCTACTACTATGGTGGCTACAACTACTACGGCTACGCTCCCTCGTATTACTACGGGCCGGCCTATTACGGATGGGCTTACAATCCATGGCCCGCGCCCGTCTATTACGGCTGGGGCTGGGGTGGAGCGCCCTGGTATGGCTACTACGGCGCCTATTGGAATCCGTACCCGGTGTATCCGAGCGCGGCATTCTGGCTCACCGACTTCTTTGTTGGCGCAGCTTTGCAGGCAGCTTATGCCGATCAGCAGGCAGCCGCTGAAGATAATGGCGAACTGCTTCCTCCCCAATTTAACCAGGAGTCTTCGGACGTAATCGCGTCCCTCTCTACCTCAGATCCGCTGGTGGCGGCGAACCTCTCCTCCATCTACGGATCGCGCACGTTCCTGCTTGCCGGTGGGGCGCCTTCCAGCGGCGCCCAGCCTGCCCTGACCAAGGAGATCAAGGACGCGCTCTCCGAGGAAATCAAGAATCAGATCGCCTCCGAAAAGACCGCCGCCACGAGCAAGGACAAGACGGACAGCGACAGCGTACCTGCGGCGCTCGATCCGAACATCCGCTACTTCGTGGTGGCGAATCAAGAGGACCTGACCGACGCGGATGGCAACGAGTGCACGCTCACCGGCGGCGACGTCGTCTACCGGACCAGCGATACACCCGATGACGACCACATGGTCGACACCGTCGTCAAGGCCAGCCGCAAGGACGAATGCGGGATCGGCGCAACCGTTGGCATCTCCACCGACGACCTGATGGATATGTACAACAACCTGCGCCAGAGCATGACGGATGGTATGAAGGAGTTGGCAGCCAAGAACGGAAAAGACGGACTGCCCAAGGCTCCCGACACCACGACCACGGCTGGGGAAGTCCCAGCGCCCACGCCCGATGCCAATGTTCAGGACGACCTGAAACAGGCACAATCGGATGCGGACGCAGCCGAGGCGGACGCAAAACAACCGAACTAGTTTCAGGGTTGCCAGATAACACTCATGTAGAGACGGGGCCTGCCCCGTCTCTGCCTGTGTACATTTCAGAAGTCGGGCCTTAGCTCCGGGGACGCACGAACCGTCACGCAGCCGTCTACATTCAAAACGCTCGGGCCCAAAAGGAGCCAGGAGCAGCCTCATAGGAGGGATTTGCAATGCGGTACAAGATTCAGATGCCCGTTCTGATCGCTACATTGATCCTCGTTGGCTTCACGCCCAGCCTGCTGAGCGCCCAAGTATCGCTCGCCGATCAGCTTAACGCGCAATACAACCTCGTCAAGATGGGCGAAGACTCGAACGGCGCGGCCGTAATCGAGAAGGGAACGCTTCTCGACATCAAGAAGGGCGGAATTCTCAGCGTCCCCTACGGTGATGACCTATCCGGTGTCGTAACCAAATACCAGGATGGTACGGTGCACTCGCCCAATTCGTTTGGCATGAAGGCACGCGGCAGCCTGCTCGGCCACTTCGGCAAGACGCAGACCACGCAGTTCTTCCAAACGGGCAACAAGGTCTATCCCTCGAAGATTCAGGTGAACATGGAGAAGGACCAGGTGGTAATGGGCATCATCTCCTGCGATTCCTGCAACAACATCGACCCGCCGACGTACTACAAAGCCGAGATCGCATTCCAGTTCGGGAAAGGTCAGCTCGCCAAAATGAGCGCACCGCAGGTGGAAGACGCCATCGCCGGCCTGCTCGCGATCGATGAAGGCGGCGATGACCAGGGCAACAATAATGGCGGCAACGGTAATGACCAGGGCGGCAACAATGGCAACGGGAACGATCAAGGCGGTCAGGGCGGCGGCGGTGGCAATGGCGGCGGCGCAGGACAGTCGCAGAACGAGCCTCCACCACAGCCCGCGCAGATTGAAAAAGGCATGACGCCAGATCAGGTAAAGAACGCCATCGGCGTCCCCGACAAGATCATCAATCTCGGCTCAAAAGAGATTTACGTCTACAAGGACATCAAAGTCACATTCATCAACGGCAAGGTTTCGGACGTGCAGTAAGAAATTTCTTGATGGCTTGTCATCGTTATTGATTTGTCATCCCGAGCGAAGCGACGGATCTGCAGTCTCCTGGAGGATGCAAATCCTTCGGTTTCGTCGACGACAATCTGCAGTGGCTTTCAAAGAATCTTCTTTCCAAACGCCGAGAGCGCCAGCTCGACCGCCAGGTCCGCCGTCTGGTTGCGCTCGTCGATGACCGGATTCACTTCCACAATCTCCATGCTCAGCATGCGTCCGTGGTCAGAAATAATTTCCATCGCTAGATGCGCCTCGCGATAAGTCGCGCCGCCCCACACAGGAGTCCCCACGCCAGGCGCGTCCTCAGGGTCGATCCAATCCATATCAAGCGAGACATGATAACCAGCAGTGCCGCGTCCGGCCATGCGCAGAGCCTCTTCCATCACCGCTCGCATGCCGCGCTCGTCGATGTCGCGCATGGTAAAGACCTCGACGCCCGCCTTGCGAATATTTTCTTTTTCAAAGTTATCGACGTCGCGAATCCCGACCAGCACGCAATTCTCCGGCGCGATCTTCGGCGAAAAGTCATAAATCTTGCCCAGCTCCAGCGGAGGCAGCCCCATGATCGAAGCCAGCGGCATGCCATGCACGTTGCCGCTCGGAGAAGATTCAGGCGTATTCATGTCAGTATGCGCGTCGATCCAAAGCAGTCCGATCTTCTGCCCCTGCCGCCGATAAAACTCCGCCACCCCAGAAACAGTCCCAGCAGCAACCGAATGATCCCCGCCCAGCACCAGCGGAACCTTGCCGGCTTCAAGCGTCTTAAGTACCATCTCAGCGCTCTTGACGCAGGTGGCGGTAATTTCCTTGAGATATTTCGCTCTGGCCGCGCCTTCTTTTTTCTGCTCAGGAATCGCAACAGCAATGTTCCCGGCATCTTCGACGACATGGCCGATGGCTTCGAGCCTGGCTTCGAGTCCGGCAACGCGGACGGCTGATGGACCCATATCCACGCCACGGCGCGACTGGCCAAGGTCAAGAGGAACGCCAATGACGCGAATTTGCCGCGGAGTAATGCTGGTGAACGATCGATTGTGTGCCATAGCGTCTTACTTTAACCGCCAGAAGATTGTAGAGTCACAAAAGCGGCTTTGGACGGCTATGTCAGTATCTCAGAATCGCGTGCTACCTTGCGCGGACGGCCACGAGGGCGGCGCGGAGGCGGCGCGACGGATGCCTGAATTGTTCCAGGCGGCAAGTTCGATGGTTCGGGGCGACAGCTCCGGCGTTTGGCGTGTTGCGCATGTTTGGAGTTCCATTCAGCGGCGGCAAGTTCTGGGACGCGACCTGCATGGCATAGAAGAGCGCCGAAGCCTCTTTGGGCTCGATGCGGCGATGCAACATCAGTTCGCAAACTTCGGAAATTGCGGACTGGATGGAAGAGGCGCTTTCGAGGGGCGGAAGATAGACGTGTTTGGAAGGGAAGAGTTGGTTCTCGAATTCGACAGGGCTTGAACCCATGAGCTTGTGGTAGTGGCAGAAACTCTCGCCTTTAAGAGCCGGCGATTCGCAGGGATCGCCGTTAGTCTTGCGCATCTTGCAACGGTCATCGGAATATTTGCCGGGGGATTGCGTCATTATGATTGCTCTTTAGAAATGATGTTTGGTGCGGGTATGAATGCGAACTGCTGGTGCTGATTGGGGCGGACGGAAAAATAAATAAATAATTGTTTGGTCCCCCCTCCCCCCCGGTTTTGGCTTAAGTGATTCATAAGAAACAAGTTAAAATCAAAGTCTTCAAAACATTGCGTTTAGCGACGGCAACTATCGAATTTCCTGGGTTTTTCGAGGTTCCGGTTCCGGAAAATTCGATAAATAAATCCGAATTTTTCGAATATTCGTGCATTTTTTTTGGCGCGCTCGGCGCGAAAGCAGGCGTACTTCAAATGAGGATTGCACAGGTTGTGGTGCAGAGTCTGTGAGGGCGGTTACAGTGAGTTTGTGAGGTTTTGGGTAAAGGATGTTCACCGCCGAGGCGCCGAGATTTCGGAATTCCTGACGGACGGAATCGTGCAATCTCGGATTTTCCATAATTGGAACTTCCCGTCTTACTGCGCTCGCCTTTTGGAGCGGCTACTTTCGTGGGATTGCGCGCGCGAAGTAGAAGGTGAAGAGTGATGAAAGCGGATTGCGTCTGGAGGACGTTGCCAGTGGGTACTGGACGCTGTCCGATAAACAGTCGAGTGGCCTAGTCAGCCATTACGGTTCGACTTCGTCGTCCCCCGCACCGCCCTCGACTTTTCGTAACTGCTCTGGAGTTGCGTGGCGGTGTTAGAATAAGTTTGTTTACGGACAGCGTACCGACTGGCAATTTTGCCGAGCCCCGCCTGACTAGCGGGGCTTTTGATTTTTGTGGTCTCCTGTGTTGGTTCACCGCCGAAACGCCGAGGGGCGCCGAGAGTTTCAAGGGCCCCTGAGGGAGTCGTGGAATCCCAGGTTTCGAACGGCACGAAACCTGGGGCACCCAGCACTCGTGCCTGCTATCAGCACTGCTGTCTGAAGTACGTTATGTCCGAACGCATGACGAACCAATCGTTGCGTTCCCGGTTTGGGCTCCCGGAGTCTAAGAGTGCGATCGTTTCGCAGACCATTGCGGCGACCGTCGATGAGAATCTAGTAAAGCCGGATGAGAAGGTAGGAACCTCGCGAAAGTTTGCCCGTTACATTCCGTTCCGGGCATAAGCAGCCGTAATTTAAAGCAAGGACAGATCAAACCGAAGGAATCTCTGTAACCCATTGATTACAAGATCTTTGTTTATTTAAACGCTTGCCTTTTCGCTTCGCTAATCTGACGGAGACCCTGAAGCGCAGCGCCATCCAAAGACCTTCACTGAAAATGCCTCCTCGGCGTCTAGGGGTGAAAAACCTACGGGTAGAGCCGATACAGCATTCTCGGAAACGGAATCGTTTCGCGCACATGTTCCAGCCCGCAAATCCAGGCAACGGCACGCTCGACGCCCATGCCGAAGCCGGAATGCGGCACGCTGCCGTACTTGCGCAGGTCAAGATACCACTTGAAGGCTTCTTCGGGCAGATTGTGTTCTTTGATTCGCTTCACCAGCAAATCGTACGAAGCCGTACGCTGCGAGCCGCCGATGATTTCTCCGTAGCCTTCGGGGGCAAGCACATCGACGCAGAGCGCCAGATCGGGACGCTCCGGGTCGGGCTCCATGTAGAAGGCCTTCACGCTGGCGGGATAGCGATGGACCATGACTGGCTTGTCATACTGCGACGACAGGTAAGTTTCATCAGGCGAGCCGAGGTCTCCGCCGTATTCGAATTTGTGTTCGAGCTTGCCTTGCGCGTGGCCTTCCTGAAGCGCTTTGACGGCTTCGTCGTAGGATACGCGCGGGAACGGCGGCTCGATTCTTTCCAGCTTCGTTACGTCGCGACCGATGGTTTGCAGATCGGGGCGGCGGCGTTCGAGACAGCGCTTCACGATGAAAGTTAGAAAACCCTCGGCTAGTTGCATTAGATCGTCAAGCGTGGCATAAGCCATCTCAGGCTCGACCATCCAAAACTCAGTTAAGTGCCGTCGTGTCTTAGACTTCTCAGCCCGAAAGGTGGGTCCGAACGAATAGACCTTGCCAAGCGCCATCGCCGTGGCTTCGATGTAGAGTTGGCCGGACTGCGTGAGATAGGCCTGCTCTTCGAAGTAGTCGACAGGAAATAGCGTAGTCGTGCCTTCGCACGCGGCGGGCGTGATGATGGGCGGGTCGGTGAGCGTAAACCCATTGCTATCAAAGTAATCCCGCGCCGCGCGGATGATCTCGGCGCGCACGCGCAAGATCGCCGCCTGGCGCTGCGAACGCACCCAAAGATGGCGATGCTCCATCAGGAAATCGGTGCCGTGCTCTTTGGGCGTGATCGGGTATGGATCGGATTCCGGTACGCGCTGGAGAACCTGGACGTTCGAGACGTCTAGTTCGTAGCCGCCGGGCGCGCGTTTGTCGGCGCGGACTTTGCCCTCGACGATCACGCTCGATTCCTGCGTAAGTCCTTTGATGGCATCAAAAACTTCCGGCGGAACCGCATTTTTCGGGACGACTCCCTGAATGACGCCGCTGCCGTCGCGGAACTGGGGGAAGAGGAGCTTGCCGCTTTCGCGGAGATTGTAGAGCCATCCGCGGATGGTCACGGACTGGCCTTCGTGTTTGCCGATTTCTGAGATCGTGCTTATGGGTGAAGACATAGAATCAACATCTTAAACCGCAGAGGACGCGGAGATTGCAGAGGTCGCAGAGAAATTCAAAGGCAAGATCGGAAGGCTTTGCGTTATCTGCTGTCAACTCTCTTCCAGCTTGCGGAAGGTGGCGCTTATATCTTCGCCGGAGTTTTTCTTCTCTTCGCCTTCGATTTCGAGCAGCAGCGGCGGAGTTTGCGGGGCCGTGCGCAATAGCGCCATCGTTTCTTTCCAGTCGATCGATCCGTTGCCTGGCCACAGGTGCGAGTCTTTGTCTTTGTTGTTGTCGTGCACGTGGGTTGAGCAGATGTGTTTCTTCAGGGTCGCGAAGGCTTCCGGAATGCCGCCCATCATGTGCGCGTGGCCACAGTCGAAGCAGACACCGATGTCGTCGAAGTGCATGGTGTGGATGAATTCGACCAGGCGCTCGGGCGTCGAAAGTTCGTTGGGAATATTTTCGACCAGCACGCGCACACCCAGCGGCTTGGCGAATGCGCGCAGGTGCTCGACGGACGTCATCGCGGCTTCGAACTTCTTTTCGTCGAACGCCTCGTTGGGATTGCCGATGTGTTGCACCAGAAAACGGAACGGGATCAATTCGGCGACTTCAATCGCGCGTTTGATCTCGTCCATAGCCTCGATGCGTCCGGCGCGGTCGGTGGAGGCGATATTCACCGGCGGGGAGCCCGTGCGTCCCCAGTCGTAGTCGGAGTACAAAGGCGCATGCACGGAGTTGAGGGGAACGCCGGTGGACTTGAACCACTCGGCAATCTCGCGGACGTGCTGCTTGCGGTTGGCGTAGTCAAAGTGCTGGCGGGCGGCGAAAATTTCGATGGCTTGGGCGCCGCTGCGAACGAGTTCGTCGAGCAGGCCGGGATGCAGGCGCTCTTTTACATAGACGTATGTCGATACCGCCCTGAGCATCAGTAGCCTACCGCCTTCCCGTTGTTGCGTCCGTCGCTCGCGCCCAGGCGCTCGCCGGTCTTGGGATCGACCATGATGCACTCGCCGTCTCCCCAAAAATGCCAGACGTTCACCTTATGTCCTTTGGATCGCAGAAGGTTCATTGTATCGGGAGAGAGGCGGTCTTCGACAGTAATCTCGTCGGGCAGCCACTGGTGATGAAAGCGCGGAGCGTTGACAGCCTCCTGAATATCGAGCCCGAAATCGATTACGCCCATAAGAATATTGGCGACGGTAGTGATGATCGTGGGGCCACCAGGCGAGCCGAGCACTAGAAACAGCTTGCCGTCCTTGAGCACGATCGTCGGCGTCATGGCCGAAAGCGGGCGCTTGTTGGGGCCGATCGCGTTGGCCGGACCTTGGATCAGTCCGTAAGAATTCGGAACGCCTTGCTTGGAGGAGAAATCGTCCATCTCGTCGTTGAGCAGGAAGCCCAGGCCTTCGGCGGTGACGCGCGAGCCGAAGGTGTCGTTGAGAGTGGTGGTGACGGCTATGGCGTTGCCTTCGGCATCGACTACAGAGTAGTGGGTTGTGTTCTCAGGCTCGCGAACTGTGGTGGGATGCGAGGCGACGCGCTCGAGATCCGCGAACGGCGGGCGTTTAAGGCCTTTGCTCGGGCTGGCGTGGAGAGGGTCAATCGTACTGCGCCAGGCGGCGGCGTATTTTTTGTCGATCAATTGCGGCACGGGAACTCTTGCGAAGTCGGGATCGCCCATGAAGTCGGCTCGATCGTAGAAGGCGCGGCGGAAAGCCTCGACGGTGAGGTGAATAGTTTCGGCGGAGCGGTTGCCGGTTTTGGCGAGATCGAAACCTTCGAGGATATTTAAGCTTTCAATCAGAGTGGTGCCGCCCGAAGACGGCGGAGGAGCACCGATGATTTCGTAGCCGCGGTAGGTGCCGCGGACTGGTGTGCGCTCTTTGACTTCGTAGGCGGCCAGGTCGGCGGCGGTTACCAGGCCTCCTCCTTTTTGGATGGCGGCGGCTAGTTCACGGGCTAGCGCGCCGTGATAGAAGTCGTCAGGATTCTGGGCGATGCGATCGAGAGTGCGGGCTAATTCGGGTTGCTTCAGCACATCGCCGGGCTGGTAGAAATTGCCATTGCGCTGAAAGATGCGGCGCGAGTCGGCGAACTCCGCCAGATGCTTATCATCTTTTATTTCCTGCACGTCTTCGTAGGCGAGGGCGAAACCTTCGCGAGCCAGCTTGATGGCGGGAGCCATGACCTGGGCGAGCGTGAGCTTGCCATATTTCTTTTCGGCGTAGACGAGGCCCGCCACCGAGCCGGGAACGCCAATCGCCTTATAGCCGATGACGCTGAGGTCGGGAACCACGTTGCCCTGGGCATCCAGGTACATGTTCTCGGTGGCTGCGGCGGGGGCCTTCTCGCGGAAGTCGATGAAGCGAACTTCTCCGGTTGCCGTGCGCATCAGCATAAATCCTCCGCCGCCGATGTTGCCGGCTTCGGGATGGACGACGGCGAGCGCGAATCCCGTGGCCACCGCGGCATCGACGGCGTTGCCGCCGGCTTGCATGATTTCGACTCCGGCGCGGGAAGCTAGTTCGTGAACGCTGGCGACCATGGCGTGCTGGGCATGCGTGGGGTTAAACGGAGCGGCGGCGGCGCTGCTTGCGAGCAGGATGGCTAGCGTGCAGGCCGTCACTTTGAAATGCGCCGATTTGAAACGCGTCAATTTAAGCGGCATGCGGATCGTGTGGAGTGAACTTACGAGGCTAGTCTAGTGCGTCGGCGGGAGTCAAACGTCTTTGACTGACTTCTTCTTGCCTGTCTTCCCCGGTGGCTTCGCGCGGGTCCGCTTCTTCGTTTTTGCCTTCGGCGCTTTGGCTGCGACCAATTCGTAGGATTGTCGAATCAGAGATTCGAGTTCCTTTGCAGGCAGGAGATTGGAACTCGCAATCTGAATCCACTTGTAGCGGCCGACGTAGGGCGCCGGACTGACGCCTTCGGTTTCGAGAAGATCGTGGAAGGCTTCGGGCGATGATTTCAGTGTGATGCGAGGGAATCTGCCGTCCGAGAGAACGACGCCGGTAAAGATCTTGCCGCGAATTTTGAAGCAGAGATCGTCGCCCCAGGGCATGTCTTCGGTGACGTCGGAAAAAGAGAGGCAGAGTTTGCGGATCCAGTCGACGTCGGGCATGGAGAGATGATAGCGCGGAAGCGCCGTTTGCGATTGACCGCGCGGGCCCAGGCTCCGTTTCTTAAGAACCTCTCGGACTGTAACGTTCCCGTAATAAACATTGCTTTAGGATAGGTAAATTCATTTTTAGGTGGGGCCGTATTTTGTTGTTAACTATAGTTAAGTAACG